>NZ_JBPFEH010000001.1:2500-4802500 GCF_053470285.1 Nostoc sp. DSM 114159 | reverse complement strand
AGCAACTCTTTGATAGAGTCAGACTCTGACGAAAGCAAGGCTTTTTTATAGTCAGACTCAGCATCCTCTTTAAGTAGTTGAAAAGCCTGCTCGTATTGACTCTTTTTTGCGTACTCAACAGCAAGTACACTCAATGCTTCCCTTTTATTGTTAGAGTACTTTGTTTCCTCGATCGCTTGCAGGGCTTGCTCATATTGCTCTACTACTGCACACGTCATAGCAATTTCAGCAAACACATCTGAAGAATCACCAAGAATTAAACCATCATGAGTGATATAAGCGTCTTTAAATGCTTCATAATCAGGGTAATCCTTTATTGATTTGGCAATCACAATAGATTGGTTGCATTGCCCCAGTTCTGCATAATCAACAGCAATATCAGCTAAATAAAAATTTTTTATGCTATCATATTTTTCCTTTTTAATACTTTGAAGGGCTTGGGCTAACAGCTGTTCTCCCTTAGCCTGTTGTCCTACTTGTGCATACTTAACAGCCACTTTAGCCACTTTGGCCACTTCAGCGTTATTATCTGGATATTGTGCATTTTGTGGGGCTTGCGCTAGCAGTTGCAATGCCTTTGCTTTTTGTCCAACTTGTGCATATTTGAGTGCAATTTCAACCATCTCATCACTGGTTTTAGCTTTTTGAAGTGCTTGTACTAATATCTGTTCTGCTTGAGCCTTTTGCCCAGTTTGTGCATACTTAAGTGCAACTTCAGACATTACTATAGATTGAGAAATAATGTAATCTTTTCCATTTAAAAACCCCTTTGTCACATTTATTGATATTAATTTGGCAACTTGAAGGGCTTTTTCGTATTGCCCCACTTGTATTAGGCAAGTAGTAATATGTTTCAACCCAATATCACTGTATTTTGGCTCGTATACTTGAAGAGATTTTGCTACTTGAAGTGCTTTGTCGTATTGTCCCATTTCTACATAAATAATTCCCAATTGCTCCAATAATTTGAGTCTAATGTAAAAAGACTCACTTGTTTTGATAGACTCATTTATTTTGATAGTTTGAATAGCTGGGGCTAATAACCTTGAGGCTTTATCCTGTTGTCCTAATTTTGCATATCCGACAGCAATTTTAGCTAAAAGTTCTGCTTGGAGTGGTTGCTTACCATTATTTTTCTCGTAAATGGCAACCTTATCCACAGGTTGACAAGCTACACTAAATATGATTAATAATACTGCATGAGCGCAGGTGGTCGTACTCCTACGGAAAAGCAAGCTACGCGTAGCGTTTCGCAGAGAAGACATCGCCAGTTTTTTGAGTTTCATCCGCTTTTTGAGCTTGATTAATCACTCATGTACAAAAAAAGCATCTAGGCAGTATTTTAACAGTGTTACCCTGTATATCTCTTACCTAGATGCTTTGTGCGATATTTTTTATTGTTACTGCATTTCGTCGTATTCTGGGGCTTCAACTCGTCTTGCTTCCATCCGCGAAGCAGGCAGAAACTCAGCACGACGGACTGGAACCAAGGGTGGCGTATTTCCTTGGTAAGGGTGAATCACTTGTACAGTACGGGCTGGACGCTGCCGTGGTGAGAACAAAGCCAATACTCCAGCGACAACAACACCACCACCAATAGTGAGAGTTGCCCCTCCCACAGCCCAAAGCACAGGTGAAGACCACCAATTATTTTGCGGCTGGAATGTTGCTGCTGATTTTTGTTGGTTATTTTGCTGGGCTAATTGCCACTGCTGCTGAGTATTGAAATTTTGAACTTGGCCTTGGAGTTGTTGATTTTGCAACTTTAGCTGTTCATTGTCGTTTTTTAAACGCTCCAGTTGCATCTGCGTGTTCAGCTTCTCCATCTCTAAGCGCTGGTCATTATTAGTACCAGTCGGTGGTTGAACCTGATTGGGATACATTGGTTGCCCATAAGGCCCGTAAGGATACATTTGTGGTTGCATTCCTTGAGGCGCGACTACACCTGGGATTTGTGGAGTAACAGCAAAGTTAGGTTGTAGAGGGGTATTTGTTCCTTTGAGCAATACGAGAGCCGCCAGCCCAGCTACGGCAACCCCACCGATAAACGCCATACTCTCACTCATCGCCTTTGCTCCTCGATTGCGACGTAACTATAATCATTTGTGACCGACTCACTCTCACACTCATAAATTATGCCTAGTTAATTTCACATAATACTCAAACTATAAGCAACTCTATCAGCTAGTTTTTTTACATCATCATATCTGATGTTAATATTCAAGACCATAATGGTCAAATTGTCTATCAAATAAGGAGAGAAAAACTACACTGTTATACTTTTTTAATCTACTTTCTGGGTCTAATCAAGAGGAGTATTTGTGCTGGTGTTGGTCGGTTTGATGGCTGCTTTGAGACTTTGGCAAAATTCGGCGATCGCCGAAAGTCCCTGCTCTGGTGTGCCTTGGGCTAACCGTTTGACAACAGCGCTACCCACGATCGCACCATCTGCGCCCCATTCTCTTACCTGTCGGGCTTGTTCGGCTTCAGATATGCCAAAGCCAACTGCAATCGGTTTATCAGTAACACTACGAATTTGTTTGAGTAAATCAGACACGCGGTTTTCCAGTTGCGATCGCACCCCTGTTACTCCAGTGACGCTGACTAAATAAATAAATCCTTGGGAAGAACGAGCGATCGCTTCGATCCGTTGGGTAGAACTGGTGGGAGCTACCAACAAGATTACGTCAATTCCCATCTCACTCGCTGCTTGCAACAATCCTGCTGCTTCCTCCAAGGGCAAATCAGGTATTATTAATCCTGCTACCCCAGCAGCAGCAATTTGCTCAAGAAATTTTTCAATTCCCCGGTGCAAAATTGAGTTGTAATAGAGCAACAGAACAATCGGCGATCGCAATTTGGGAGTAATCCCTTGCAGCATTTCTAGTACCTGCTCCAATTTCGTACCCCTTTGCAAGGCGCGAGTAGCAGCAGCTTGAATGACTGGCCCATCAGCCAGAGGATCGGAATAGGGTATACCCACTTCTATAATGTCGGCTCCACTACGATCTAGAACCTGCAAGGCTTTTGCTGTTGTTTCTAAATCTGGATCGCCAGCAGTCACAAACGGAATCAGAGCGCATTCACGATTGTGCTCAAGAGTTTTAAAGCAATCAGAAATCGCAGTCATTGGTCATTGGTCATTGGTCATTGGTCATTAGACCTCTTGGCATTTGTGCTTTTTGCACTCTTGGGGAAAAGGGTAAAGGTTAAAGGGAAAAGGGACTTATGCAGAACCTTTTTCCCCTTCCCCTCGCCCCTTATCCCCTTCTTGGAACCCCACTTTCCCCTTTTCCCAACAAATGCCAAGAAGTCTATTGGTCATTGGTCATTGGTCATTGGTCATTGGTCATTAGTAAAGGACAAATGACTAATGACAAAGGACAAATCACAACTGACCAATGATAACTTTACACCTGAGATTGCTTTTCTTGTTCTATTTCGGCTTGAATTCGTGCTAGTTCTTCGGGAGTAAGCTCGTCTAGCCGCTTTTGCAGAAAGTCTTGCTCATACTGTTCCCGCTGTTGGTGGTAGGTCATTTTTTGTCCCACCGCACGGAAAAAATAGGTGGCTAACCAGCCAACTAAGGCACTGACTAGCAAGACTTGGCTCCATATACCAGCTTTTTGATTATCCAAACCAACTAGCTGTAATCCTAAGTATGCCAAGCCGCCGGCAATAAAAACACCTAAGCCAATTCCAATCGCGTCAATCCGTCGCATGAGAGTTATGACCTACCAATCTCGTTAAACTTGAATTTGTCGCCGTTGGGGTCGAAAATTTGCAAACGGCGATAGAACCAACAGACCCGGAAAGAAGAAAAACACCAAAAAGTACATAAAGACACGCTCAATGGAGCCACCCACATACCAACGCTGCTTCAGATACAGCAAAACAGCAACGGGGATTACTAGAAGGTAAGCTCCAGCCAAAATCAGATATAGCAGGGCGACAATCATAACTTTCAAGTCTTAAGCATCTGTTTTCCATCATAGGCTGAAGAGACAGACAAGAGAGAAGTTTAGTCATAATGCTTTCAACATAACTGCGCCAAAATTCCTCGAAACCGCAGCTTTGGCGGGCTGGAGTACTTTTACTGAGACGATTCAACGGATTTCATTACAAAAGCTAATATCATGCTATTATGTGAATCCACTAGCAAAAAAATGCTCTAGTCAGACAAAATCGAAAACCTTTCTGAAGCGATCGCCCAATCTGGAAAAAATATTTTCAATCTAGTTGGACAAAAGACACAATTGATGGTGGAATAGATAAGGAGGTATTTGCTACCTCTAAAAAATAACTAGTTACACTAGTTGCCAAACACCTTTGGGGGTGTGGCGGAATGGTAGACGCTACGGACTTAAATAATTGAGCCTTGAAGGAGAAATCCCTCAAGTGGAAGCTCTCAAACTCAGGGAAACCTAAATCTGGTGACAGACATGGCAATCCTGAGCCAAGCCCAAAAATTTTAGATTTGGGATTTTAGATTTCCGATTAATCTTCAATCCAAAATTCAAAATCTAAAATCCAAAATTGAGGGAAGGTGCAGAGACCCGACGGGAGCTACCCTAACGTTAAGTCGAGGGTAAAGGGAGAGTCCAATTCTCAAAATCTGAGCAGGCTATTGTTATCAGGTAGCAGTGAAAACTGCGGGAGAATGAAAATCCGTTGACCGTAAAAGGTCGTGTGGGTTCAAGTCCCTCCACCCCCACTAAAAATTTAAAATACCTAAAGGCTTCGGTAGAAGGTATGAGCGGGTTGTATCTAAATGTATAGATCGACTCGCTTATATCTATTTATGTATGATATTTTCTGGTTATAAATAAGTAATTTTACTGAACTATTTGATGAAGAACTAAACAATTTATCTTTAATACTTTATTTATAACCCTAGTTAATCAAATTTATGTAAAAAGATGACTGAATTTCTGAAGAAGAGATTGATGCTCCTGTTCGCCAAGGTTAAGCTAGTAATAATATGAACAGGAACCCTTTTTGTCCTGATAACTGAAATGACCGCTAATCGTTTATCAATTAGTCAGGAAAATTCCCATTATGTTACGTCTAATACTAGACAATTAGATGTGCAAACTGCCCAAGAAGAGGTTTATAGCTTCTTTGTGGAAATTGTCAATAAATTGCCACCAGAAGATGTTTTACGAGAATTCAAAACTTTATTTATAGACGGTCTTGATTGCGAATATTCCGATTATATACCTGGAATATATAGTGTGTTTTTAGATGATAATGAAGAAGAATTATACAATACACTGAAGCGGTGTTGCTATATCATAATTAATAATTGGAAAACTAACCGAAAAGACAAATATATCCAAGACTTAGTTAATTTATTTGTTCATGAAAATCTGAAAATCAAAGACAATAATCCTCCAGTAGTAAAAACTTGTAAAATCTGGCTAGAAAAGTTTGCCAACAGCAAAGATTACAAGGATCTGAAATTATTTGTTACTAAATATGAAGAATCATCTAAAGGTCATTGGGCTAATCGCTATACTTCCTATTTATTGATCGATCAATCTGTTAATAATAAGAACCCTAAAGAGCAACAAGAAGCTGCTAGAAGGCTTTCTAAACAGATGAAAGACAAATTTAAGTTTGAACTAGCAATGTATATTGCTCGTTCTCAATCTGCTGTCTCAAGCACAACACGCTATAAAAATCCCAGTATTTTGGGAGATCAAGCTCTGCGTTTAATAAAAGCAATTGTCTTAAAGAAAGGCGTATTTAGCCATGATAATATCGCCCATATATTTATCAAACAAACGAAAAATCAAACTCTGAAAGAATTTAAAAAAAGCCTAGAAAAATACTTATTTTTTCCTGTAGAAAATCAAGAATCAGTCGAAAATTGGCGGCGACAGTTTGCACATAGTTTATCGTTATGGAAGACAGATTATAATCAAGAAATTATCACTAAAGAATTGTTTTTGAGAACCTGTAATCGAGTGATTGATTACTTGACAACCGAAAACTCTAAAGAACCTTCGCAATTATTTATTTTATTAATTGGTCAAGGTCATGCTCTGACCCTGGTAATTATATTATTAAAGATTATTTTGATTTGTAGAAATTCTCGAAGACATTTAGAAACTCGGATTGCTCATTTGATTCGTTTTTACGAAAAATATTCCGAAGATGAATGCAAAGGGGTAATAAATTTTATCGAAATTTTTAATATTACGTTCGCCATTTATGCAGAAAATGTAGAATATAACTTAATTAAGATGGAAGAAGAACAAAGCAGTAATCAGCAATTAAATCTGGATAGCTATCGTGTGTTTTCACAAATGAAAGTAGATAGATAAAAATGAGTTTTGCTTAATTCAGGATTTCGCAAGGCGTTCATCTAACCAAGCTAAGGCAGCACCCGCAGTTTCAGCTAAAATACTAATGAGACGATATAGAGCGATCGCACTAAATACTAAGGCAGATGGAAAGTGGTGTCGTAAAAGTTCATACGCAGTCGCTTCAAACACACCTAACCCACCAGGCGCACCAGGTATAATAAACCCCAACAACCAAGCGCAACTAAAAGCCCCGAATAACAAAGGAATTTGATTCCCATTCAACGAACCTAAGGCGAACATAGTTAGTATAAACCCAGTGGCGCGTAGTCCCATAAAGCCCACTTCTCCTAACAAAGGGCGCAAAGGGTAGCTTTTAACACTGAAGGGAACAGTTGATTGAGTGGTAGCAGCAGACTTTTTTGCTTTTAATTTATACAAAAAACGAATTACGGGATTCAAAAACCACGGATGAATCGCACCAAGAACTACAGCTAAACTCAGAAATTGTAGTATTTGGATAACAAGGGTAATATTCGCTGCTGCAAATTGGCTACTACATAAGACAATGATGATTAAAGCAGCCGCTAGCATGAGTAGCGGTTCCAACAAAACGCTTAAGGTGGCTGCACCTGTCGGAATATTGGCATTTTTAGCGGCGACAATTCGCCCGTAGTGATGCCAGATATTACCTGGTAAATACTTTGCGATGTTCGTTTTTAGGTAAACTTGGATGAATTGGATAGATGATACAGGTTGATTTAACTCTTGCAGAATCCAAGTCCAGATCCAGCCTGCCCAAGTATGAGCTAGTAAAGTTACCCCACAAGCGATCGCCATAATTGCCCATCCTACGTCATCAATGCGGATAGCTGTCACCTCAATCCAATTATCCTTCAGAGCTTTTCCTAAAAAAAACAGCGTTCCCCCCAAAATTATCCAGCGTAAAAATTGCTTCATAAATTTAGTCATTTAACGTTGAGAGCAACAAGGGCTGAATACCTCAAATTTTATGATGTATCAGCTATATATCAAAAGCTTTTGAAGTATCAAACAACAATATGTAGTTCTGTTTACGAAAAGTATATTACTTTATTTTATATCTCTCTAGAGTTAGATAAAGATATTGTTTTTGTACTCATTAAAATGTAGCCTGCGCTAGAGGTAAATAGCATTTTATTATTCATATCCTGAATAAAGGTTATCAAAAGTGAGCGAACCAAAACAAGCACAATAACTTGCTGACCAATCCAATGATTCAGCAAATTCTTAGTTTATTAATATTTTGGTAAGGAGGACTACGTGAACGCTGTAAGAGTATTCTTGAAACAAATAAGATTGCGCCAGATATTAACTATCTTTTTAGCTGGACTATTGTTGATAGTTAGCACTGCTTGTAGTGGGGCAAATGCTCAAGGTGCAAATCCACAAAATCCTGCTGTACAAGCCGGTGGAGCAAACAACCCTTATAAAAATGGTGGAGACAACTATAGCAACTACAGAATGTCTACCGATCCGAAAATAGCAAACCCAAAAGCCAATCAGGGACGTGACCAAGCTAGCTTACAACCAAGTTCGCAATTGTTGATTGCTACAAATACAGAATCTGAGATCCTTTATCCTGGTGGCGAGACACCAGCAGGTCGAGTCCAGAAAGAAGCAGAACTGCCATTCATCACAGATAAAGACTTCCGCCAGCCTGAACCCGGTGGTTTGATTCAGAATGAATCAAGTGTAGGAGAGCGGGTTAAAGATCGGCTTGAGACTGTAAAAGAAGCTGTTGAAGAAGCTTCCGGTTTTTTGAAGAACAAGGCAGATGAAGCTAAAGCAAGACCTGAATTACAGCCAAATCCAGCAGTAAACAGATAAAAATCTTGTTTTTTCTGGATGCTTTGGATGTAAGATTAATTCCAAATGCCATCTTGGTTGAAGTTTAACTTAGTCACGAAAATGCAAGGACTTAGAACTATGAAAAAAGCAATGAATTGGCTGAAAAATATTCGTCCCTTGAAAGTTGTAACTGTTTTTTTAGCAGGAATCTTTCTATTTATGGCACAGGCTTGTGGTGCTCCAGGAATAGCAACACAGCCACCACAACCTGGCGATCAAGCACCTAATATTGAACGATATGATGCCACAAAAGATTATCCTCTGAATTCTCCTACTGGCGGAATGAATAACTTTAGTGATGTAGATCCCAGAGCGCAAGATGAAAAGGCAGCTAATGACAGAGCTAAGGCCCTAGTAAAAAATGCTCAAAAGAATATCGATCAGAAGGGAATTGACAGCCCAGAGCAATATGGTGAAAATTACAAACAAGGCACATCCCTTGGTGGAAGAGTCAAGAACCTGGGTGAAGATATAGGTAGTTCAGCTGAAGAACTTGGCAAAGGTCTTGTTAAGGGAACTCAGCGAGGAATTGAAAATATCAAGGGTAATACCCAGAATGCTGCCGAAGACGTGACAAAAAATGTTCAGCGTGGAGCTGAGGATGCTGGTAAAAATGTTAAGCGCACAGCTGAGGATGCAGGCAAAGCAGTTAAGAACACAATCGATTGAAATTAAGCTGATGCGCTTCTAGATTGTAAATTTTGACGTTAAGACTGTCCTAAGTCAATTGGTCATCTGTCCTTTAAAAACAAATAACTAATGACAAGGATCGTTCCTTTAATATACAACTTGAATGCGTAACAGCTTAGTCATTGAATCTCTTGTAAAAATATAAAAGCGCCCACAGATTAAAGTCTGGGGCTACTAAAATAAAGCCTGCATATGCAGGCTTTATTTTAGTTTTATGTGGACAGGATTTAATATCATGTGAGTTTGACGAGTGCTATTTTGACCTCTCCCCCAGCCCCTCTCCTACCAGGCTACGGTGTACACACAAGTCCAAGTAAAGTAATAAGGGAAGGAGTTGTGGGGAGAAAAAGGTGATGGAAAATCCAATCAAAAGACACGCGCAAGCAGTTGAGGGAAAAGCATTTGGAGACCCGCGACTCTCTAAAAGGGGGCAGCATTGTACGAAGCTTTGGGAAAAAATCAATCAGTGAGCATTCGCCAAATAAGTAAAAATAGAGCCGAACAAGTAGGATACTATCGGTTTTTGGAGAATGAGAATGTGACAGTAGGGGAATTAGTGCGAAGCCTATCAGACGAATGCGTAACTCATGTAGAAGGAAAGCATATATTAGCTATCAGTGATACAAGCGAAATTAACTTGCAGTCTCATGTAGGCAGGTTGAAAGCAAAGGGTGTCGGTGTAGTCGGAAACAACACGGATGTAGGATTTTATATTCATCCAACACTAGTATTAGATGCAGCAAATGGATTTCCCTTGGGGATAAGTACAGTACAACTGTGGACGAGAGATATTAACCATCAGGATAAGCATGAGCGCAATTACAGCCGATTACCAATAGAAAAGAAAGAATCATACAAGTGGCTACGTTCTGCCGAAGAAACGCAAAGATGTTTAACTATTGGCAATGCCAAAATAGTGACTCACATCGCCGACCGCGAAAGCGATATGTATGAGGAATTTGCTACAGTCCCAAATCAAGACAATCATGTGTTGGTGAGAGCGCGCATTGACCGTCGCCTTGTGGGAAAAACCCAATCACTTTATACATACTTAAATGAACAGCCCAGTGAGGGTACTTATACAGTCAATGTGCCGTCAGATGCACGCCAAAGTAGAACAGCAAGGGAGGCATTATTAATTGTTCGCCGTGCGGTAGTGAAAATTCAACGTCCAGATAAGTTGAATGGGCAAGATTATCCCCCTAGTGTGACACTTTACGCAGTGGAAGCAGTTGAAGTCAACCCACCATCAGGTCAAGCACCGATTCATTGGCGATTACTCACTACCCACCAAGTCGTTTGTTTAGAACAAGCACTACAGGTGATTCGATGGTACACATGGCGATGGCGAATTGAACAACTGTTTGCCACACTCAAAACTGCCGGATTAAATCTCGAAGCCACCCAATTAGAGTCGGTTACCGCCATTCAACGATTAACTATATTAGCCTTGTCTGTTGCTGTGCGAATTTTACAACTGATTGGTGGACGGGATCATCCTGATTTACCGGCAAATATTGCTTTTTCTCATGAGCAACAGCAATATTTATCTACTATTGCTCCTACTTTAGAAGGTAAAACTCGACTGCAACAAAATCCCTATCCTCCTTCAACTCTTGCTTGGGCGACTTGGATTATCGCTCGGCTTGGTGGTTGGTCTGGTTACAAATCCCAAAAACCTCCCGGTATTACTACTTTGAGCCGCGGACTTGAGCAATTTGAATCCACCTTTTTTGGCTGGAAGCTCGCTCTGGGCAAACTTGTGTGTACACCGTAGCCTACCAGGAGAGGGGAGCAAAACTGTATTAAGAAACTGCGTAAACGTAGCCCGTTATAAACATCGCTTATTCATCAGCAACACTACAAATACTTCTGCAACAATAACCCTAACTTTTCCTTCGTCGCTGCTGGTGCTTTGTCCAATTGAGTCAAAATTGCATACTGCAACGCCGAATGCGCCTCACTGGTTGGCGGATTTTCACTCAAGCGCCGCACAGTTTCTTGAATCACTTTTTGAGCATTCACAGCATTCCGCAGCAAATTTCCAATCACCATCTCCACCGTCACACTGTCATGGTCTGGATGCCAACAATCATAGTCTGTCACCAGCGCTAAGGTTGCATAAGCAATTTCCGCTTCTCTTGCCAACTTTGCCTCTGGTAAATTCGTCATCCCAATGATTGTTGCACCCCAACTGCGGTAAAGATTCGATTCTGCCTTAGTGGAAAAAGCTGGCCCTTCCATGCACACATAAGTACCGCCGCGATGGAGAGTAACTTCTGGTAAATTGAGAGATGCGATCGCATCTGCCAACACAGCAGCCAAGTTCTTACAAATCGGATCGGCAAAGGCAATGTGAGCCACAATTCCCTCACCGAAAAACGTTGAAATCCGATTTTTCGTTCTGTCGATAAACTGATCTGGCACTACCATGTCCAGTGGTTTCGCCTCTGACTTCAAGGAACCTACAGCACTAGCTGAAATTAAATACTTCACACCCAATTGCTTCATCGCATAGATATTAGCGCGAAACGGTAACTCAGAGGGTAAAAGCGTGTGATTGCGGCCATGACGCGCTAAAAAAGCTACCCGTGTATCATCCAAAGTCCCCAGAATCAAAGCATCAGATGGTGAACCAAAAGGAGTCTCGACTTGCACTTCTTCGACATCTTTAAGCGCATCCATTTTGTAAAGACCGCTACCACCTATAATCCCAATACTAGCTTGAGCCATGATTCCGAACCTGTTTTTTACCGATCTGCTCAGTTATTTTATCGAAAAGGGAAGTAGCAGAAAACAAAGCGATGTCTACGATGAGATATGCGTAGGCGTAGCCCGTCGTAGACATCGCATTTCGTGCTACTAACACTATTGAATTATTATCTATTCATTTCATTATTTATTCAGGTACAAATAGCAGCGATCGCCCAGTTATTCAAGGCTTAATTAATAATTTTTAGCAATCAAATTTACGATAATTTTTAGAAATAAATGGTTATGATTAGCCCTAAAGTTAATCGTCACCATAGTATGTAATCAATGCTTAATGTATATAAATATTAAGTATACGCACTCCTACGCAGGGAAACAAAGCAAGCGTTATACTTTTGGGAAAAGGCTTATTTTAACCTCTGCTTTTAACATTTTCATAAATCAATGACTCTCAATTTTCGCTTTGCGGTAGTCAGCGACTTACACCTGGCACTTCCTCACACAATCTGGGATCACCCTAGCCGGTTTCATCTGGTAGAAGTAAGTATCTCAGCATTTAAAAGTGTACTAGAACATTTAACACAACTAGATTTAGATTTCTTGTTGTTGCCAGGAGATTTAACCCAGCACGGCGAACCAGAGAACCACACTTGGTTACAACAATGTTTAGCCCAGCTACCTTTTCCCGTCTATGTTGTTCCTGGTAATCATGACGTTCCTGTGTTGTTAGGCGATCGGCAATCGATTGCTTTTGCCGATTTTCCCTACTATTACACAAAGTTTGGCTACGAAGATCCGCAGCAGATTTACTACATTCGTCAGTTATTGCCTGGAGTTAAGCTGATTGGACTGAATTCTAACTCCTTTAACGATCGGGGAGAGCAAGTGGGGTATTTGGATGCCAAACAGCTACGGTGGTTAGAAGAGGTGCTAGCGGCATCTGGTGATGATTTAGTTTTGGTGATGGTGCATCATAATGTAGTGGAACATTTGCCCAATCAATCGAACCATCCACTGGCAAATCGCTATATGTTGTCCAATTCAGCAGAACTATTGCAGCTGCTGAGGCGCTACGGAGTCAAGTTAGTATTTACAGGGCATTTGCACGTTCAGGATATTGCTTACTCAGATGGGGTATATGATATTACCACTGGTTCTTTAGTTAGCTATCCTCACCCTTATCGAGTGCTAGAATTTCATCGAGATAACCAAGGTAAAGAATCGTTGCAAATTTTATCCCATCGCGTAGAGTCACTGCCTGAGTTCCCCGACTTGCAACAGTCATCAAGGCAGTGGATGGGCGATCGCTCTTTCCCTTTTTTAATTAAGCTACTAACTCACTCTCCATTAAACTTACCATTATCACAGGCAAAAGAATTAGCTCCTGGTTTGCGCGATTTCTGGGCAACTATTGCCGATGGGGATGCGGTGTTAGATTACCCTCATTTTCCTCCAGAAGTGCGGCGCTATATTCAGACATATAGTGCATTACAACCTCATCCAGGCATTGCCACTGCTGGAAATTTGACGATGATTGATAATAACAGCACACTTGTACTGAATAAGAGTTAGGAGTGATTCAATTTTGGATTTTAGATTTTAGATTTTTAGTTCAATCCCTTCGGGTTCAGCAATCACTCATGGGGGAAACCACGCCAGATGCTCCACTTGGGGAAACCCCAGACGCTCGCGGACTCGCTCTAAGCGAAGCCATGCCGAAGGCTTTACGCTACGCTATCGCCCTTGGCGTCTCCCCTTCTCCCAAAGGGAGAGGCTAGCGCCAAGGGAGAAGACCGCACTGGCTCCCCAAGACCGTGCTGCTTCACCAAAATCCAAAATTCAAAATCTAAAATTGGTTTAGCACTGATTACTGATTTTGGCGACAAATTCCAAATGCTGAAGTGTAGGCGTGTAAAAAGGTTCTGCCACCAACAGGGCCGATTTCACCGCCACAGAAAAAGCCACCTATAGGAATATCGTTAAGGTAGCGCTGAAATAATTCCGAAATCCAAAATTCAAAATCTAAAATTGGTTTAGCACTGATTACTGATTTTGGCGACAAATTCCAAATGCTGAAGTGTAGGCGTGTAAAAAGGTTCTGCCACCAACAGGGCCGATTTCACCGCCACAGAAAAAGCCACCTATAGGAATATCGTTAAGGTAGCGCTGAAATAATTCCGAATCGAAGTTAGGTTTACCATAGAGTCCTTCACCTCGTCCCAGACAAGAAAACATCAAAGCAGCTACAGCCGAGGGTTCAGATTCTCGTTGATGTTGATAACTTTGCAGGAGTAATTCGAGGTCTTCAGCAGAGGCTTGGGCATCGCGGAGGTGGAATTGCAGCCTTTGACCAGGACGGACGCGATCGCCAATTGCGATCGCCCCAGCATTTGGATCGACTCCAAGAATACCACGTATTAAAAAGTCTCCTTGCTGCAAAGTCAGCTTAAATTCATCCATTGCCACACCAACAAACAGAGAATGCTGTGCTAAAATACGTTCTTGTTCGCTCAGACTAGCAATCAAATCTCGCAACACCACTAGAGGCACTTGCTCATCTAACTCTAGAATGATATTGCGATCGGCTTTTGTAACTTGCAATGGCTTGCCAATCGGTCGGCATCCTTGAGCGACAATCGTTTCCAAAACAATATTGCCAGTCAAAGCTATACCAACAGTGCCCTCACGATACAAATTTTGCTGTTCCTCACCGTTAGTATCGTTACAAAAAAGGGCAACACGACCGCCCATACCTCCACCACTAGCCTGTCCCCCGACGATCGTCGATCCTGGATAAGCAAAATCCAGCCCCTGCAACAAATCGTTGATTCCAGAGGCGAAAGAACTAGACAACAAGATGAACTGCGGTGTCGGTGATGCAGGTACACCAATCAAATCAAGCCAAGCATCTGGCGAACTGTCTAAGTCAGGTAATTCTTCAGCAACAAGATGAAAAACTTGAATCTTCACCCCTGGAAGGTGTGCTAAAGTCAAGCTAATAGCTGGTTCAGCTTCTAATTCTTGGGTTTCTCCGCTAACTGTCGTCCCAATTACACCACCACCACTACAGCCAATTAGCACAGGCACAGAAAGTTTCTCAGCTAACAAGGGTAACAGTCGGGAATACTCACTCGTAAAAGCAGACGAAATGAATACCAGTCCTAAATCCGCAGGTGCTGTTAACGATGAAACAGCTCGTTCCACCACATCTGTAACAGCGGCTTCCAGAGAATGACGGGTTGATAGGGCATTGGCCCACTGCATTTGGTCTGCCATGAGTTTTGAGCTTCTTTCTCTATTTTTGGCTAGTAGATTTTGACTTTTTATTTTGGGAAGAATTGCATCTGACAATAATTGATGCCAACCCTTTGTCTCCTCCATCCCAAGAAGCTGGAGTTGTCATTCCCTAATATAGGCATCTAAATATATTGTATGATTATTTATCTATGCTACTAATTCCACAAAATCTTAAAAAATAAAGGTAAATGCATTATAGATAGAGTAGCTTGCTGTATTGGTTATAAATCAATGGCTAAAAAACTAACTTCCCATCGGCTAAATGGTTAGAATGGTTATTAATCAAGCGAAAAACTGCCATTTTCTATACTAGTATTAACAACACACAACGAGATTAAAGCAATGACCAACATCCAAGAAACAGCAAAAAGCAATATCCAAGAGCAAATCCAACAAGAAGTGGAACAAGCGCGTACTGTCTGCGATCTTAACGGTAGTAACTCACCAGAGTGTGCTGCGGCTTGGGATGCAGTAGAAGAATTGCAAGCCGAAGCTTCCCACAAGCGCCAAAACAAGCCCAAAAATTCTCTAGAACAGTATTGTGATGACAACCCAGAAGCAATTGAATGCCGGGTTTACGACGACTAGAAATTGAGATAACTGGATTTTCTGTTGTTTGGTGAGCAAATAACCAGTATTGACTAAAAAAGACGCCTAGAGTGGAGGACGTGGAAACTCACCAATGTCCTCCACTCGCAAGCGTTTTTGGAGCTACTGATTTGAGTCGGGGAAACAAAAAATAAATTTCTTATTTGAATCAATAGGTTTCTTCCAAAGGGATAAGTTGCGATTTTCATCAATTAAACAACCAATTAATTGGCACTAGGGGCGTACATGTGTACGCCCCTATAAATTTTTTGTAATACTCGTGACTTCTAGTCATACGAGGTTCAATAAACTATTATCAAGAAGAATTCAGGATGAATTGGAGTCCGACTGACTCCTGAATAAAAGGGTTTAATACCCCTGCCTTATTTAGTAGTCTACAATCAGGTATTAGTATAAAATCGAACTTGATTTATTCAGACTCCTGACTTCTTCTTTATCTATTGTTTGAGAAAAAATATGGACTATGATATTTGGTTTCGACCTTTCGTCTGGATTGATTACCGACTGGCAGTATTATTCCTGGTAATTATTCCGCTAATTCTTCTAATTTGGGCATTTGTACAAAAAGCGGAAGGCATACAACGCTTATTGGCTATATACTGGCGAGTATCAAGCTTGGTGGCAATCACGGTTTACTTAATGATTGCCCAGTATCCAGTTAGCTTTATCTCTGGGTTGATAGCTCAGATTTTGATCCCGATTTCGTTGTGGTTCTGGGTGGATATCAACGACGAAATTGAGTATCAAACCAGTGGTTCTTTGAAATTGATTTTTACTTCTTGGCGCTGGGCGACAACTGTTTATTGTTTTTTGGGCGCACTAGCATTTATACCTTTTTTGGGTTGTGCTTTTTCTGGCAATATGCTGAAGACTCCCTATTGTCGTGTCTGGTTCGAGGCTCCGTTGCTATTCAAAGAATATTTTCATGCTAACAGCAAGGCTGAGTTTTTAGGTTTTCTTGGCATAACTAGTTTAGTAATTTATGTGCTTTACTTGAGCTATTTTGTTTTGATTAAGCTGGGCAAACAAGGACGTTCAGCCACACCACAGTAACCGTCGTTGCGCCACCATACCCCTACTCTAAAAAAAATGAATTCCATTGGTAAGCGACTGGAACAATACACCGCTAAACGCACCAAAGAAGTCCTACTTGTAACGGTGGAAATTGCCGATGAGCAAGATACGATTGCTGTTTTCAAAGGCTTTTCCAGTTCTTTGATGCGTCCAACGGCATTTGATGCAGATGTACCTGTTCTACCAGATGGGGCAAACATCCTCAACATTGACCGAGTAGCCAGTCCTTATAATCCTGAAGCACCCCGTTATATTCAACAAGGAATTTCTTGGGAAGCTATGGAAGTTCTATTATCAGAAGTAGGTGTTTAACTAATTCGTAATACTTCGGCTCCCAACTCTTGGAGAGGCTGCACTTCGACTACGCTCAGTGACCACGCCAACGACTTCGCTCAGGGCAAGACGCTCAGTACAAGTTCGTAATTCGTAATTCGTAATTTTGCCAAAAGGCCTACTCTATTCTGTCATTATTTTAGTTCAGTGACGATCGCCAGTTGCAAAAAATGCTTCCGCTATCACCTATTGCTGAATTGAATTCCGTTGTAACCGACGGAAACATTGTTGCATTCAATGTTGGTTTCGATGAAATGGTTTATGTCGTGCTTGCTGTTCAACCACTCGATTACCGGACTGAACAGCCAGGATGGGCAAGCTTTGCAAAAACGACTCCAGATACTCCGCAGAGTTACCGCATAATCGCTTTTCAAGAAGATAGGCTAACACTCGACATCGATATTGCAGAAGAACAATTTAACATTCACGATATTCAACCTCTTCCTGCAAAAGAGATACTGCTTGTATGTGCCCGTTGTCATTACAAAAGTCCGAATGATTTTGAAAGAAACGGTCGTATTTATAGCCTTGGTGGAAAATTTAGTCGAGAAATCCTGCTTGGCGATGGCATCCAATCTGTTCAAGCAACTTCAAACGGAACCATTTGGACTAGTTTTTTTGATGAAGGAGTTTTCGGGAATTTTGGTTGGGATGAGCCAATTGGATCGTCTGGGCTTGTTGCATGGGATTCAACGGGAAATAAAATATACGATTTTCAGCCAACGGATGGCTTAGATTCCATTTGTGATTGTTATGCATTAAATGTGGAATCTGATACAGATGTCTGGTTGTACTATTACACAGAATTCCCACTCGTTCATTTACATCATAAGAAAATTCAGTCGGTGTGGAATATGCCTATTTCGGGCAGTGATGGTTTTGCTGTTTCTGGTAGTCGAGCCTTATTTCGTGGAGGATATGATGATCGAGATACGTATCATTTGTTTTCTCTGAACAACAATGGCAAGGTCAAACTACTCAAACAACTCAAGTTTACAGATGAGGCAGGACAAACAATTATTGCAGAAAGTGTTGTAGGTAGAGGAGGATCTCTATATATTCTCAGTAATGGATGAGTGTATCGGGTATTTGTATGGGCAGTCTAACAATGTGCTTTCAGCAGACCAAGGTTTGCTACTATCAAAGCAATGAATTGGAAGGCATTCATGACACTATCGATTATGCCTGAAGTTGCTCCTCTAAAATCGAATGAGGATGGTGTAGTTCTCGTCAGTAAAACCCGCGTTACATTAGACACTGTGGTTGCTGTCTTTAAGCAAGGCGCGACAGCTGAGGAAATTGTTTATCGCTATCCGTCGCTCAATTTGGCTGACATTTACGCTACGATCGCCTTCTACCTCAATCATCAACTGGAAGTAGAAGCCTACTTGCAACAGCGACGCCAGCAATCACAAGAGATTCGGGCAATAAATCAAGCGAATTTTGACCCACAAGGCTTACGCGATCGCTTGCTTGCCCGCAAAGCAGCACAGGAAGCATGTTAAAATTCCTTGCGGATGAAAATTTCGATAATACGGTTGTTAGAGGATTGTTCCGCCGTAGCCCGAAAATCGACATCGTTCGTGTACAAGATGTTGGACTATCAGGCAAAGACGATCCAACTATCCTGGATTGGGCAGCCCAAGAAGGATGTATCCTGCTTACCCATGACGTTTCTACAATTACTCGCTATGCATACGATCGAGTTAGGCAAGGTCAGACCATGCCAGGAGTTATCGAAGTCAGCCTAGATGCACCCGTCGGGCGCGTCATTGAAGATATTCTTGTACTTGTAGAGTGTAGCCAGGAGGGAGAACTAGAAGGTCAAGTTCAGTATCTACCCTGGTAAAGCGGTCTAACAAAGCGATGAAGCGGACACCAAAAGCCGTTGGCGTGGATGCAAAGAATATCTGCTGCCGATCGTCTTAGCCGTTATCCTGAAGAAAGCAAGCTATCTGAAACTGTCTTTAATTTTGAACAATTCTTTTGACTGTTGAATTTACAAAATGTCCCGTTCTGGATACACACTACCAGTATTTGCCTGCGCTGCTGCTGTCGCTGCTTTACATTGGTTACACGATCGCAAATCCCTAACTTTTGCCTCTATAGATTTGATTGAACCGGCTCAAATAGCCGAAATCCCCATTGAACAGGTAGCAGGACTGTCTAATAATACAGCTTTGGCGATCGCTCGCAGCGATCCCGGTGATAATCTCGATTTAACTAAAGATACACCCATTTGGGCATTGGTGGAATGGCGAGAACAGGGTGATGATGCTGTCATTATTAAAGGTGGGGAAGGAATTGGCAAACAGGCGAATGCTGATGACAAACCAGCTATTTATGCTTATGCTCAAAGGCTCTTAAAAGAGAATTTGCAACGGATACTAGCACCAGGGGAAAAAATCACGGTGACGATTATTCTACCCGAAGGGCGATCGCTTGCTGTGCGAACTTCAAATTCTGCTTTTGGTGTGGTTGAAGGACTTTCCCTTTTAGGCACAACTGGTATTTCTCAACCCTTAAGTACGCCAGATCAGCTTGCGGTTTTTCGGGCGGAATTACAAAATAAAGCCAGTCGTTTTACAACTTTAGTATTCTGTATTGGCGAGAATGGCCTAGATTTGGCGCGTAAACTAGGGATTAACCCCGAACAATTGGTCAAAACTGCTAACTGGCTGGGCCCAATGTTAGTAGAAGCTGATCTGCTGGGTGTAAAAGAAATTTTATTATTTGGCTATCACGGTAAGCTGATGAAGCTGGCTGGTGGGATTTTTCATACCCATCACTACTTAGCTGATGGACGACGGGAAATTTTGGCAGCCCACTGTGCGATCGCTGGTTTAAAATCACCAGATATCCAAGCTGTATTTAACAGTGCAACTGCTGAAGCAGCACTAACACACCTAAAATCCTTAGATACTGCAACTGGTAGTGATTGGGTAAATAAAGTTTACAGTGCGATCGCCGAAACTATCGATGTTCGTGCCCAAGAATACATTCAAAGTCATAGCGAAAGCGGCAAAAAAGTAACAGTTTGTGGCTCTATTCTCTTCGATCGCGATCGCAAAATTATCGTGAAGAGTAAAACTGCTCGTCTGTTAATGGGAAAATTATGTTAATTTATTATGAATAATCGTAAACAATCCAAATAAATAATCCTTTAAGTAACCACTCTAGGGTAAGTTATCGTTTTAATACCATCTCCGACTCAGGGAATAGACAAACGCACATAAACTCGCGTTTGTAAAGGCTCTCTATACCATTATTAGCCTACCCAGGCTAAATAATAGCATCATCATAGACCACAAAGCATCTACCCTTTACAGACATAACACTCCCGTCATGAATACAGCGGTGATACCAACAGAACAAGCGCCCCAAACATTGGAAACTTTTGGGCGGCTCGATCGCCAATTGATTGTAATTCTGGATTTTGGCTCTCAATATTCTGAACTGATTGCCCGTCGCATCCGCGAAACTCAAGTATACTCGGAAGTTTTATCCTATCGCACTACTTCTGAACATTTGCGCCAACTCAATCCCAAGGGAATAATTCTCTCAGGTGGCCCAAGTTCAGTTTATGGTGATAACGCTCCCCATTGTGACCCAGAAATCTGGAATTTGGGAATACCCATTTTGGGTGTTTGCTATGGGATGCAATTGATGGTAAATCAGCTTGGTGGAGAAGTGGCAAAAGCCGATCGAGGTGAATACGGCAAAGCTTCATTATATATTGACGATCCCACAGATTTGCTTACTAATGTTGAAGATGGCACTACCATGTGGATGAGTCATGGAGACTCAGTTATCCAAATGCCATCAGGGTTTGAATTGTTAGCACATACAGAAAATACTCCCTGTGCTGCTATTGCTGACCACGAAAAGAAACTTTACGGCGTTCAGTTCCATCCAGAGGTAGTGCATTCAGTTGGTGGTATAGCATTAATCCGTAATTTTGTCTACCATATCTGCGATTGCGAACCCACTTGGACAACAGCGGCTTTTGTTGAAGAAGCAATTCGAGAAATTCGCGCCAGAGTTGGTGAAAAGCGAGTGCTATTAGCGCTGTCTGGTGGAGTGGATTCTTCTACTCTGGCTTTCTTGCTATACAAAGCGATTGGCGAGCAACTGACTTGCGTGTTTATCGATCAAGGCTTTATGCGAAAATATGAGCCAGAGCGATTGGTAAAGCTATTTCGAGAACAGTTTCACATTCCTGTTGAATATGTTAACGCCCGCGATCGCTTTTTGGCTAAAGTTGCTGGAATCACCGATCCTGAAGAAAAACGCCGCCGCATCGGACACGAATTTATCAGTGTATTTGAGGAAACATCCAAGCGCCTCGGTCACTTTGACTATCTAGCTCAAGGAACTCTTTATCCAGATGTGATCGAATCTGCGGACACCAACGTCGATCCCCAAACTGGTGAGCGGGTAGCGGTGAAAATTAAGAGTCATCACAATGTTGGCGGTTTGCCTAAAGACCTAAGATTTAAATTGGTCGAACCACTGCGGAAACTGTTTAAAGATGAAGTCCGCAAACTTGGACGTTCCATTGGTTTACCAGAAGAAATTGTTCAACGGCAACCTTTTCCTGGGCCTGGTTTAGCAATTCGGATTCTGGGGGAAGTTACATCTGAGCGGTTAAATATTTTGCGCGATGCTGATTTGATTGTGCGGCAAGAAATTAACCAACGCGGTATGTATCATGATTTCTGGCAAGCATTTGCTGTATTGCTACCGATTCGTAGTGTTGGCGTTATGGGAGATCAACGTACTTACGCTTACCCCATTGTTTTGCGGATTGTTACCAGTGAAGATGGCATGACTGCTGATTGGGCAAGAGTGCCTTATGATGTCCTGGAAGTGATTTCTACTCGAATTGTGAATGAGGTAAAAGGGGTGAATCGCGTGGTTTATGACATCACCTCTAAGCCACCTGGAACCATTGAATGGGAGTAATCAAGTTTTGAGTTGACTTAACTAAAAGCTGATTACTTTTTACTACGGTTCAGATTACTTGCAGGAGTTGAGATTCACATACAGCAGTTTGCAAGTTAATAGTTAGGTGCATTACTTCTGACTCTTAATTACTAACTGAATCTAGAGCCTCTGCTGCTTCATTTCAATAAGCTTAAGGTTTATTGATGTAGATAATTGGTCTTTAAAGATGCGAGAAATTGCGTCTCTACATCTAGGTTTTGAGCCGATCTGAACTGTATTGATTTAAAAATGACAATGCCAACTTGACTAGTTTTAAGATTCGGCATTGTCTATTTTTTTGACTTTTTTCAAGCTCCATCAAAATCCAAACCCAATACTTTTCGGGTTTTGGGGAAGAGAAAGGGAAAGGGTTTGAATTTACCTTTACCCCTTTGCCCTTTTACCTTACCCCAGACCAAAAAAGAGATTATTGGGTTTATCCGAAAAGTATTGAATTCAAACCTGTTAGTAATAAAGCAGTCAGTAATTAGCAAGATTATTTTTAAAATTTAACGAATAGTTAAAGTTAATTTTTTAATGTAAAGGAATTTAAACAATAACATAATTTTATCCAGTCAATAATTATAAATATCAGTGAATAATTAAGCATCAATTGGATGGTGACTAGACAAATTAAGTTATATTTTAGGAAAATAGGCGCGATCGCAGTAAAATTACCAATGGTATGGTGATAGAGATAAAAAATAAATAGCTTATTAGAAATACATTTCATTCGATCAACATTAATGGAGATGTTATGGAACCTGCCCTTTCCCTTGCTGGCTTAAACATCCTCGTAGTTGATGATGATGATGATAGCCGCTTTTACATTACTACTGTGTTGGAAGCTGATGGAGCCACCATTATGGCAGTTGCATCGGCAGCGGTAGCATTGAAAGTATTACCTGAGCTGCAACCAGATGTCTTGATTTGTGATATTGCAATGCCTGATGAAGATGGCTACACCCTTATCCGCAAGATCCGGGCACTAAAGCCTGATATTTATGGAAAACTTCCAGCGATCGCTTTAACTGCTTATGGTGATAGCGAATATCGTAGCCGTGCTTTGGAAGCGGGTTTTCAGACTCACGTGGCTAAACCTGTCGATCCTGGAGAACTAGTTGCGATCGTTGCAGAATTGGTTGCTTCTTATGAGAGTTAATACAAATATGCAGTCAGTTGTTGACAACTATTTATCCGAACATGATATAAGTCAAATTTTCGTCTTTAGTCAGAGGTAGAAGGTTTTTGATCGCAGATTTGCATGACACTAATCAAATAAACATTACCTACTTAATAATCCCAATAATGCTTATCCTATAAACACTGTAAGCCAAAGCCTTCAGCATTGTTTCATCCCCGAAAGCTGATTATTTTTTAATAGGATAAAATTATCAATTGCTATTGTTACTGATGTCATGTATAAACTAAAAGTAGCTTGTATTGTCGTTGGAGAGTTTAACTTATGGTTAAGGAAACTTTTACAGATCCCTCTGCAAACTACAAATTTACTGAAGATAATTTTGCTGTACCAGATGAAGCCTTTTCCCTGAAATACTTTGAGGCACAAGTCATAAAATCCGAACAGTACTGGAGTCGCTTTGGTGGTCGTCCAGACTTATCCGGTAAAGTTGTCCTTGAGATTGGCTGTGGACATGGCGCACTGTGCATTGATGCAGCCATTTCTGGAGCGCGACGGGTAATCGGTCTTGACCTCATAAGTAGCCGGATCGATTTTGCGCGCCGTATCGTAGCGGAACGCTACCCAGATATTGCCAACAGAATAGAGTTTCATCACTTGAATATTGACAATCTGACGACCCTTGACGGCCAGGTTGATATTGTAATTTCCAAAGACACTTTTGAACACATTATGGGCATAGAGCGAGTTCTTCTTTCAATAAAACGAGTTCTACGGCAAGGTGGCTTATTGATAACTGGTTTTAGTCCGCTTTACTACAGTCCTTTTGGCGATCATGGATATCACGCAATCGGAAAGCGCATCAGGCTACCGTGGGCGCATCTCATTATTGGCGATGAGCGTGTTGTTGCAGCTTATAATAAATATCATCCCGGAATCGAGTGTCATTCGATCTATGACCTTGGACTCAATAAACTCAAGCGCCGCGACTTCCTGAAAGCCTTCGATCAAGCCGGATTTGTGATTGTTAGCGAGACTACAAATGCTCTTAAAGGGGCTTCCAAATTGATGCCGTTGTTTCGCTTTCTGAGTAAAATTCCTGGACTCGAAGACTATACAACAGTCAACAATATGTACGTTATAGCCCGTAAGACCTAGTAACTCATCTCTATGGTGTACGCACAAGTCTTAAAATCCTTAATTTGATCAGATGCAAATGTTTAGTAACCAAAGTTTTGAGTTTATTATCAATAATCTGACATTATTGATAATAAACTTAACGGAAAATCAAGTATTTTAAAAGTAATTTTCTGTTCTTTTCCCTCTATTTGATTCCCAACTCGACTTGTGTGTACACAACTATTTAGATCCAGTTTCAAAACTAATTTGCTCAGATTTATATGCTGGTGGCTCGACGTGAATTAAAATTCTCACTGGACGAAATCGTTCTTCTAATCGGCTTTCTACTTCTTCAGCGATCTGGTGGGCAGTTTCTACATCTGATGCATCCACTATTAAATGCATTTCAATGAACACTTGACGACCAAGAAGGCCGCGAGAAGCGATCGCGTGACAGTTAATTACACCTGGAACAGAAGTTGCGATCGCGTGTATTGCTTCTGGTGCGAGATAAGGATAAGAAAGCTCATAGTTTATTCAGAAAATGGTCAAAATTTGAGCAGCGAAATCTGACAGTTTCCACCTTAAATGTCCATACAATATCAAATAGGTGTTATATGTAGCCTATTGAGGCCATGCTTGCAACGCTGTCTCCACAACCTGCAGGAGTTCCGTTCGGGTAGCTCCGGTTGCCGCCAGAACTGATATTCCACAATTGACTGTCACGACAAAGCGAGCGAGAGCCGCTGGATCGGAATCAGCCGACAAGTCCCCCTCCAAAATCGCCTGCTCGAAACGCTTACGCACAGAAGCTTCACTCGATTCTCGGCGTGCAGACAATTCCTGCCGGATCGGATCGGCTGGATCTCCGCATGAAAGCGTGCCATGAACCCAGAGACATCCGGGTGGATTGTGCGGATCGGTTCCTAAGTCAACGACCCCGTGCATCATCCGCTCGGCGACCTGGCGCGCAGTTGGCTCTTTGAGAGCCTCACGAAGATAGGCTGATGGCCCGTCGGCATAACGAGCCAGCACTTTGCGAAATAGAGATTCTTTGTTCCCAAAGGCAGCGTAAAGGCTAGGACGATTAATGCCCATAGCCTCGGTCAGATCCGAGAGGGATGTGCCTAGATAGCCCTTGCGCCAGAACACATACATTGCACGATTGAGCGCGTCATCGGTATCGAACTCGCGGGGTCGGCCTATGGCCGCAGTGATTTTTTCCTGTTTCATACTCATCAGTATAATAATTTCTTGACAGGCTTACCCCCATGCTTTATATCTATACCAGACGATACAAAACTTTAATCACAAAAGAATCCTATGAGCAACAAAAAACTTAATGGGAAGGTGGCATTGGTAACAGGTGGCTCACGCGGTTTGGGGGCAGCGATCGCTAAACGTTTAGCACAAGATGGGGCAGCTGTCGCCCTCACCTACACTAGCTCGCCGCAAAAAGCCGATGAGGTGGTGCAAGCGATCGAAACAGCAGGTGGACAAGCCAAGGCTCTTCGCGCCGACAGTGCCAACGCTGAAGCGGTGAAAAATGCTGTCACCGAGACTGTAAAAGCTTTTGGTCGTCTCGATATCCTCGTGAACAATGCCGGGATCGCCACCTTGGTCCCAATTGACCAGTTCTCACTGGATGATTTTGACCGAATCATCGCAGTTAACATTAAGGGCGTGTTTGTGGCAACTCAAGAGGCTATCCGCCATATCGGCGAGGGCGGACGAATCATTATGATTGGCAGCGTCAACAGTGACATCATGCCATTTGCTGGTGGTTCCGTCTATGCTTTGACCAAGGGTGCGATGCCTACGGCGGGCTGCGCCAACGCTAGTTTTACACGCGGTCTTGCCCGCGATCTCGGCTCTCGTGGCATCACGGTAAACAATATCCAACCCGGCCCGGTAGATACCGACATGAACCCCGCAGACGGTACATTTGCCGACACCATGAGAAGTATTACTGCCCTCCAGCGCTATGGTCAAAGTGAAGAAGTAGCCGACATGGTTTCCTATCTCGCCAGTGCAGAAGCCGGTTTCGTTACTGGTGCAAGTCTGAAAATTGATGGCGGCTTCGCAGCCTGATTCAGCGGTAACAAAACGACCAAGTAATACTGTGATTGCAAGCTAATGAAAGCCTGTTACGTAGTAAGCATTTCAGTGCAAACGGGTTCGTTAGTCGCTCATGGGGGAAACCCCTTTGGCGCTAGCCTCTACTCTTGGGAGAAGACCGCGCTAACTCACTACAAACTTATTTACCCAAGACAAAATACTTGTCTTGACAGACTAACGAATTACGCGCAATGGTACTAATGGTCTTGCAAGAAGACACCGCAAACTATCAGAGTGGGATTCAGACCCCTTCTTCCGGTAATATAACTACTTATCAAGAAGTTTTAATAAAAAAAATATGTCTTCAATTCCTCTAACATTGAATTTAATTGAGGGTTCAGTCTCTTTCAGTTTTTCAGCCCAAGCAGCACGAGAATTAAAGGCAGCAACGGATCAACTGATGGAACGCCTAAAAGCGATCGCCGCTAAACCTACTCCTGGCGGTGGTAGAGTCACTCCCCAGCCTCCCCTGGAATATCGTTATACGGGTGAAGTATTTTTAGAAGTTTTTTGTAATCCTAATATCTGGCCAACACCCTTCGCAGCCAAAGTTTTGCTGACTGTCCGCAATGTCAACATTCGCTTGACTACTGAGGCTGAACTTACTCGCATCATTGAAGACATTAATCAATATTTAGAGCAAGTAGGATAATAATCAAGTGAAGGAGGCAGGAGGCAGGAGAGGGAGGCAATACTGCACGCTTTGTGGATTTTTAATTCAGAATTGGGTTTTGGGAAAAGGTTAAAGGGTAAAGGTTAAAGGTTTTTTCTTTCCCCTTTCCCCTTCCCCCAAAAATGTCAAGATGATTTTTTATGCTTTGCAAGATTTTTTCTGAAAAAATACTATAAAAATAAAAATTTTGAATTTTGCGAAAGTTGAGCCAGTTGCTTGCGGAGGTTTCCTGTATTATCGCAACTGCTGACGGTTAGCCTTTACTTAGCAAACTTTTCAAGGCTGATTTTGGCTTTTAACAGCAAGCAGACAATCGCTTCCTTTAAGTCAGGGATGCAATAAATTGCGAGTCAAAAGCGAAGTTCCTACACTTCTATCGGATCGATGTAGGAACTTCGCAGAATCTATATACTAAACTCAAGCTGTGACACCAGATGTACAGAACAAATGGTTTTGATGCCTTCTTTAACTTGAAAAGTTGTATAAGTTCAGACTCAAATGCTTCTGTATTAATCAAAAACGCAAGATTCTGTATAGGGCAATGCTCATTCAAAACTAGAGATTATCCGCCAGATTGAGTGTTGAATCTTTGATGGCGACATCCACACATCAAAAACAAACTCCCAATCCCAAACCGGAAATCCAACATTGATTAGTCGTTGTCCCACTGTTCGCGACCAATTAGGTCGCCAATGCGATCGCGTAACAAAAAGTCACATTTCTCTAATTCACATTCAACGCAAACCCACTCTCTCGCTGGAATGTATTGGCAGAGGCTATATATTGGCTGTTGTCGGCTAACCATTCCCTTTTGCACCAGTCGGCGTGCTTCGTCTTGAATCACATCTAGAGAGTAGTAATTGATAGAAGGCACCGTATTCACACTCATGGTTTTTACTCACAAATTAACACTTACGATAGTGTTCCCGTTAAAAATTAGGAACAAACATTACAGAAATTAGACTTGTGGCTAACATTTTGTAGTTTGCTATACGGAACTATTTTTATTTTGACGCTACATCTCCTGAAATTATCTCAAGAAATGTTAAGAAAGTCAACGAATCCTGACATTCGTCGAAAATCCGCTTTACAAAAAAAATTCCAAGTAGTTAACTTAACCTGCTTATGTAACTGTATGGTTTTGATGCCACAAGTCTGAAAGTCTTGCCATTAGTGTATTTAGGCAAGATTTGGTGGGTGGAAAGGGTTTATATCGTTATCGCTTACATATCAAATAATCACCTTAAAAGTTGGATCTATAACTGCGGGTATTCATCTAAGGTAAGCAACACAATAATATTTGTCAGTTATTAGGGTATAAATTGTTGCAAAACATAACGGACAAAGTATACTACGAAGGCTTGAACCATAGCATCTGCTAACAATTTCTTAAGTAAGCCTGTAATTTCTTAGTTAATTTCAGCACTAACACCATCCAATTTTCTTTTGAAAAACATCTGTAAAAGGGTCGAGTAATACTCTAATTCATAATCAGGACACACATAAACAGGAGTCAGAATTTCAGAATTAGTGAATATTCCACCGATCGAGGAATGGAGTTTTAGCAAGGAAGAATAGACATCTTGCCAAAGTAGCTTTTGCTTTCCGGTTGGAGAAAGGTTAAAGGTTACTGGGTTTGAGAAAATTCCATACCTTTACCCTTTAACCCTTCCCCTTTTCCCCGACAAATGCCAAGAAGTGTTTTGCTGAATTAGGTTATGTTCACATTAAAACAGACGCGATCTAGTCACGTCTGTAAACTGTTTGGCGGATTTGCTGAGATTAATTGTTCTGAAGTTACATTGTTGTTTTAGTTACTTATTCGGAGAATTCTTCATCATTTTGAACAGCGCTGTCTTCTACTGCTACCAGATTTTCTGACGGGCGATCGTGGTTAAGTTGGTTTAGTAGTGCCAATACTTTATTACCGCGTTCTATAGAGCGATCTTCGAGAAATATTACCTCTGGTGTACGACGTAGCCGTATCCGCGCCCCTAGTTCGCTGCGGACATAACCTGTCGCCGACTTTAAACCGGCCATTGTTTCTACCTTAGCTTCATCCGTACCATAGATGCTGACGTAGATTTTGGCGTGTTGGAGATCGCCGGAAACATCAACATCAGTAACACTGACCATTCCAGTACCCACACGGTCATCCTTAATTCCGTTAAGCAGCATTTGGCTAACTTCCCGTTTGATCAGTTCAGCAACGCGGGAAACCCGACGATTTGTAGCCATAAAAATTTCGCCTCATCACAGAGGTTGTACGACAAAATATAAATGCAAGTTGGGTTGACAGTACTTAGCGAGAGCAACCGTCTATGGGGCACAGCCCCTATATAACCCTAGTCTAGATTGGACTCAAGCCCAGCATTGCCCGTAGGGTAAAAGTAAGGAAGACTAGGCCGCTCACAAATAAACCCAAGATAGCGATCGAGGTGACTGGGCGTTTCAACAATGGCACTAATGGCGCAAAGGTGTTCAGAAACAAGCCTAAGACGATCGTAATTAAGTATCGGGGGTAGCGAAAAACGTTATCCCAAAATCCGTCAAACATCTGAATGTAAACTGCCTTGTTATATACTTACGTTTGTTTTGATATGCTTTATCTACTCAATTGTAATATATGCGGCTAGAAAATTAGCCAGTTAATCTAAAATTTGGCTTGTCGGTTATATTGGCTTTATTTAGTCATGATTATTTTCCGTTAAATTGTAAGTAAATGGTTATTCAAGTCTCAAAGGAAACTAGCCCGCGTCCATTTTTGAAGTGGGCAGGGGGTAAAAGTCGGTTGATACAGCAATATATTCCTTATTTTCCTAAGAGTTATAAAAATTACTATGAGCCATTTTTAGGTGGGGGTGCTGTTTTTTTCTATCTTCAACCAAGTGCAGCTATTTTAACTGATATTAATGCCGAATTAATTAACACTTATTGTTGTGTTAGAGATCGGGTTGAGGAATTAATTTCTCTATTAAAACAGCATAAAATCCGACATAATAAAGATTATTACTATAGTATTAGAAATAATTCTAGTGGTACTGATATAGAAAAAGCTGCTCGTCTAATTTATCTTAATAAGACTTGTTTTAATGGTCTGTATCGAGTCAACTCACAAGGTAAATTCAATGTGCCATTAGGCAGATATGAAAATCCCAATATTTGTGCTGAAGTTTTACTAAAAGCAGCCTCAGAAGCACTTTCCCATGCAGAAATTAAACAAGCAGATTTTACAGAAGTCCTAAATCATGCGACTAGCAGTGATGACTTTGTATTTTTCGATCCGCCCTACCATCCTATTAGTGATACTAGCTATTTCACTGCTTATAGTCAAAATTGTTTTAGTCAAAAAGACCAAGAACTTTTAAGAGATACTTGTGCAGAGTTAGCAAGTCGTGGTGTCAAAGTTATGGTATGCAATTCTGATAGCGAATTTATTAACAAAATTTATGCTGAGATCAATTTTGAAACCTATAAAATTAAAGCAGCACGTTCAATTAACTCGAGCATCAAAAATAGAGGACTGATTAACGAACTATTAATTACATCTTTTAAAGATTTTTATTTGCCCAAGCAATGAATCTATCTAAGCTATAAACTGCTAATAAATTATGGTTATCATCAACTCTTGCTTTTAGCCATTTACTTGCGCCTTCTCGCATACCTTCACCGCCTAAAATTACGATAGTTGGTGCTGGGTAATAGTGCTGAATATTCATGTTCAAGTAAGGAAATTTTTCATCAACTGAACCAGGGCTTTCTTGCCATTTGCACTCAAAAATTAAACCAGATGGCATTACAGATGAGCCAATAACATAAAAATCGACCTTCAGATAGGTATGATAAATTCCAGTTCCAATATAAACTTCTTTGCCATAACGTTTTGGCAATAAAGTAGCATTTAGTATAAATTCTTTTTGGACATAGTTCCCTACTTGGAAATAATTATGCCCATGCAAGATTGCTTCTACATTTGCTTCTAAAATATTCCCAGACTTATTTGCCCGTCCGCCTTGAGTCAGAGCCATCCTAAATTCCTCTGCCAAAAGTCCTGCTTATTATAGGATTTCACAGAAGCAGGAAAAAAGGGGCAGTTGCTTAATATGAATTTTTGATTTTGACGTAAACAAGGTTGGATTAATGGGTGCAAAATCGGAAAATATTGGTATTTTTGTACTAAATAAATACAAATGTATTAATAATTTGGATGAAGAAGGAGTTAATAATTTAGATAAATTCAGATAAGAGTTATTTGTGGAAGATTCCGGCGAATTGAGGGGTGAAATTTAAACGCAGAGAGGCGCAGAGGGAAGCGCAGAGGTACGCAAAGAATTCGCTACGAATTAATGAAATTTTCTCCTTTGTCTATAAGCTAAATTCGCGCTCCTCGTCCCAGTCATAAGCTTTGATAATGATTTTTAGTTATTTCACTTTGGCTTCAACCTGTTTGTGCTTCAGTATGACCGTTGCGGATAGACCATGCTAGTTCTAAAAGTTGAGTCCAGCGTTTTTGTAGCTGTTTGGGGGTGCATTTGATAGCTTTGGCGATCGCAACGTCGTTTTCCCGTGCAGTTTTTAACTCTAATATTTGCTGTTGCTGTTCTGTGAGTTGATTTACAAAGATTTCCCACTGCTGGGAAGATAAACCCAACTTTTGCTCTAAACCCGCGCCTAACCATTGATGTACTAATTGCCAATGGTGTTGTTTGGCAAACTTTTCTACGTGGTATTTAAACCGTTGTTGGAGATAATCGCGCTGACGGCTAGTTAAACCGAGAATTTGGTCAATTTCTGGAGCTGAGAGGTCTTGAAGTTTCAAGCTGAGGTAGTTCATACAATCAGATTGACCTTGAGACTCCAGATATTTCATCAATTCAGTGATGACGCGATCGCGTTCTGATTCTTCAGATGGATCGAAATTAGTTTGGGCAATCATTTGCGATCGCAGTTGTTGCACCGCCGAGTTACGCTGGTAAGATTCTGCTTCTTCACCCTTAGCAGACTCTACCGCCATTTCAATATCCACGGTAGTTTCTTGGGGCTGACGACGAGCAAAACCTTGGGCGCGCAAGATAATCAATTGCTGATTTGCACCACCAGGTAAATTGATCCGGCGTTTAGCATACTGTTCTGTAAAAGCCATATATTCAGCTAATTGCAACTGAGTACGCGGCGTGTGATTCTCTGGTAGTTCGTTTTCTCTACGGAAAGCTTTGATGGCTTCGATATAAAATGCTTGTAAAAAATCTTCAATCAGGCTGTAACGAGCATCAAAGCCCAACTCCGAACCGGATATAGTGACATGACGGTAAACCATAGCACCCAAATTGCTATGTAATTCCACCCGCCCTTGTTTGGAACCTAGTTGGTAGTAACGTAAGCATTTTTGCATCCGATGCCTTCCCAACGTCATCTGCCAGGACTTGATTTCCCCAGATGTTTGAATGCGGGAGCTTTTATCGCAAATGCGTTCTACTTCTACGGCTATGCGCTTTGCTAAAGCTTCTACACACTTGGGTGTTGCTTTCACTTGTGCTTGCATTTCCTCAGACAGCAATCGAATCAAGCGATTGCTGCTATCTGAAGATTCTTCATTTGAAACGTGGTTCTCAAAAATGGGTGTAGAGTTTGGTAGACTGACGACGTTAGCTTTCATGACTTTTCCAGTAGTATTGCACCGTAATTACAACGCAGACACAGCAATCAAGACCGTCCAAGGCTTGTGAATTTTTAAGCATTCATCCATCAAGACTTGCCGTATATAATGCTCACATCTAAAGCTCATATATCAAAACTATAGGAAATACGAAAGAGTTACAGTTATGGCAATGTGTCGCTTTTCTTCACAAGCCACCATCTCAACGCTGGCACACGAGTACCCGCCATTTTCTGAAAGTTGTCAAATACCTTACTGTGCCAAGTTTTGCCACCATCCTCTTATATCCACTGCCTCACACAACAGCCGATCGTAGACATCGCTTTTAAATATGACAATTTTAAAACTGGAGTTATTTCGATCGCAATTTCCGAAACCGAGAGGTGCGCCTGTGAAGTGGAATTCTTATACCCATGCTGCTGCTGTTTCCCAACCTAAACCCCTCCGTATAATTGCTGCTTCGTCTCCGGTCATATCTAAGATGGTAGATACTTCAAATGTAGGTTCCTCGCCAGTGTCTACAATTATGTCTACCAACTTGTCCAAACGATCGAATAGCTCTACCCGCGACTGAATCGTTTCAGGATCTATCCGAATCATGCCATTATCTGCTTCATCTGGTGGCAGATGTGCTGAAGTTGAAATAATCGGATTGCCCAAGGCTGCCAGCAACTCCAAACACACAGTATGGTTTGGTACTCTAATTCCAGTAGTTTTCCGCTTGGGGCTTTGCACCAATCGCGGTACTAACTTCGTAGCTGGGAGTAAAAACGTGTATGGTCCTGGAATCAGGCGTTTCATAATCCGATAGGCTGTGTCACTTACGAAGGCATAAGTTGCCACATTTGAAAGCGAGGGACATAAAAATGTCAATGGTTTATCGTTTGCTAGCTGTTTAATTTGCCGCACTCGTTCTACCGCCGACTTGGCATTCAAATCACAACCGATCGCATAGACTGTATCAGTAGGGTAAAGCATGACTGCGCCACTAGAGAGCGCCGACTTTATTTCCTCTATTCGGCGAATTTGAGGATTATCCGGATGAACTGGGAAAATTTTTGCCATAACTCGGTGAGTGGGATTGGGGAGGGGGAGCAGAGGGGCAGAGGGGCAGGGGAGACAAGGGGACAAGGGGACAAGAGGACAAGTTTCTCCTTTTCTCCCCCCTCTTCCTTGTCTACCTTGTCTCTTCTCCATGCCCAATGCCCTATGACTAATGACAAATAATTAATGACTAATGACAAATTTATTATGAATAAAATCGCTTATCTTCAATGTCCGACAGGAATTTCTGGTGATATGTGCCTGGGTGCTTTGGTAAGTTTGGGTGTTCCTGTGGAGTATTTAATTGAAAAACTTAATGGGTTGGGTATTGAACAGGAATATCAGTTAAGGGCGGAACTTGTCCAACGGAATGGTCAACAGGCAACTAAAGTCCATGTGGATTTAGTACGCGATCGCCATCACCACCATCACCACGATGGCGAACACAGTCACCATCACACACGCCACTTGCCAGAAATAGAGCAGATGATTTTCAAAGCTCAGTTGCCATCAAGGGCAGAAGCTTGGAGTTTAGCGGTATTCCAACAGCTAGCGGTGGCAGAAGGGGCGGTGCATGGCATTGCACCTGAAAAAGTTCATTTTCATGAAGTTGGTGCTATAGATGCGATCGTAGATATTGTGGGTACTTGCCTGGGGTTGGATTGGTTGGGGATTGCGAGCAATGATCAAGGATTGCCCCTACTTTACTGCTCGGCGTTCCCGACTGGTGGCGGCACTGTTCGGGCTGCACATGGTCAGATGGCAGTACCAGTCCCAGCGGTATTAAAGCTGTGGGAAATGCGGGGTTGTCCAGTTTATAGCAATGGCATTGACAGAGAGCTAGTAACGCCAACAGGAGCCGCGATCGCCACTACTTTGGCAAGAGATTTTGGTTCACCACCTGCGATCGCTATCAAGCAGATAGGGCTGGGAGCGGGAACCATAAATTTACCCATTCCCAATATTTTACGCCTCTGGTTGGGTGAAAGCGCAAGTTTACAGTCAAATTTCAGTGATTCTGAAGAAACTAGCTCCAATTTGGAAACCATCTCGGTATTAGAAACCCAAATTGATGATTTAAGTCCACAAGCTATTGGCTATACGTTTGAGGCGTTGTTTGCTGCTGGTGCGCTGGATGTTTTTACCCAAGCGATCGGTATGAAAAAGTCCCGTTCGGGAATTTTGCTAACTGTGATTTGTCATCCAGAAAATTTACTCAGTTGTGAAGCCGTTATCTTCCGCGAAACTACAACTTTAGGTATTCGGCGAACAACTCAGCAACGCGCCATTTTACAACGGGAAATTCACCAAGTGGAAACGGAATATGGCAAAGTGCGTGTCAAAATAGCATGGAAAGGGCGATCGCCAGAAAAAGTTATTGCAAATGTGCAGCCCGAATATGAAGATTGTGCAGACTTAGCCCGAAAACATAATATTCCCTGGCGCGAAATTCAGCGATTGGCTCTACAGCGTTGGTATTCAGTCAACAGTTAATTCCTCGTTCCCAGTCTCCGACTGGGAATGCCCTCCTCAAGGCTCTGCCTTCTCTCACACATCAATCAACTCTACCTGTAATAAACCTATTTGCCCCATATAATTGCGGCAACTAGAATACCTCCAATGCACGGGATCATCCACATAACCACGCCTGACTGGATTGTTGTGAATATAATCTAACTTTTGTCTAAACATTTCCTCATCTAGAATCACCTGCGGATGAAAACCTTCTTGCCAAAGCTGATATTCTTGTTTTGTCTTATGTTTTAGTTTATAAAGCTTAAGCTGATTAAGTATGTAGTTAGAATTATTTTTCTCAAGTAAATCAATAATAGAGTGAGCCGTAAACGATTTAAAATTTCCTATTTCCTTGGATAAATTGGCAGCAGAGGCGATTAGATGGAGATGATTTTCCATAATTACGTAACCGTATAAGGTTAAACGCTGCTGACGTTGCAGAAAATTTAGAGAATTTAAAATAATTTCTGTAAATTCAATTTTGCCGAATAGTGGTATCCAATTTATAACTGTGCAGGTGAGAAAGTGTGGCTGGGTTCCTAGTACGTGGTAGCGGCTACGTCCCATGATGTTATTTGAATTAGAGGCTCCGCCTCTAGGATGGCATTCCCAGTCGGAGACTGGGAACGAGGAATTTGACTAAGTTAGAGCCTTCATCAAATATTGTGTCAAAGTAAACGCATCTACACCTAATTCGGTACGTTCTTGGGCGGCTATTATACCTGCTTGGGAATGCCACCATGCAGCAGTTGCCACAATATCTTCTACGGAAATCTGTTTAGTTGCTGCTGCTTGCGCTAACAGTCCACCCAGTAACCCAGTTAACACGTCGCCGCTACCGCCACGGGCTAAGGCGGGTGTACTTTCAGGAACAATCCAAACAGCACCTTGAGGGTTGGCGATCGCAGTTCTTGCTCCTTTCAACAACACTATCGCCTCACTTTGGGCGGCAGCTTCTTGTACGGCTTTCACTCTGTCATGTTTGGCATCGGCGACATCAGGAAACAATCGTTCAAATTCGCCAGTGTGGGGAGTGAGTACGGTTACTGCTTGGCGTTTTTTTAATGTGGCGATCGCTCCCATTTGTGCCAAGATATTTAAACCATCGGCATCGAGAAGCAAAGGGCGATCGCTCTTAATCACCTCTTGCACAATGGGCGTAGCATCTCGTGTTAAACCGGGGCCACAAGCGATCGCATTGAAGGAACTTAAATCGGTTTTTTCTGGTAATTTTAATTGAGCTATGGCTCCAGTTTCCGTCTCTGGACAACCGACAATTAGCGCTTCTGGTAAGTGTGACACCAAAAGAGATTTCAGAGATTCGGGTACGGCAATCGAAAGCATCCCGACACCACTAGCCCTAGCACCCAAACCAGTTAAAATTGCTCCACCTGCATAACGCCGCGAACCGCAAATCAGCAGTAAATGTCCTTCCTTATATTTGTGAGTAACTGCTGGACGGGGTAAAGGTAAAGTAGCAAGTGCCTTGGCTCGTGTAATAAGTTTAATTTTAGGTGCATCTTTGAGAACAGCTTCCACATCAGCCAAAGGAATATCGAAATCGATTAACTCAGCTTTACCGAGATATTCCAACGCCCGATCTTGGAAGAAAGCGAGTTTCCATAAACCTAAGCAAAATGTGTGAGTGGCGCGAATGGCAGTTCCCAATACAACGCCAGTGTCAGTGTGTAAACCTGAAGGTAAATCGATACTATAAATCGGTATAGATAATTCATTTAACTGATTAATTGCAGAGGCAATGGGATCGGTCAGGTTTCTTTCTAAACCAAGCCCAAACAAGCCATCAATCAACAAATCGGAATCTGGCAGTTGCTCAATTGTTTGATAAATTGGAATACCCAAACTCTGGGCATATTGCAAGTGCTGCGAAGTTAATTCTTTAAGCTGAGAAAAAGGAGAATAAATCCAAATTTCACACCCGCGAAAGTATAATTCACGGGCTACGACTAAAGCATCGCCACCATTATGACCGGGGCCGACAAGAATTCCTACACGAGACCCCCTTAACAAAGGGGTATTTCCAGGAATCTCTGGAATGCGACGAGCAATTAGTCCCGCCACCTTTTCCATCAAAGCAACTACAGGCATTCCCACTGCAAAGATCCGCTTTTCAATATCGCGCATCTGCCCAGCAGTCACTACCACTTGCGAAATTTGTTCTTGCCTATCTTGCATCAGTCCTGAGTGGTGAGTTATGAGTTTCAGGGTAACTGAAAGTTTAGCAAAATTGACTCATATTCCACTCAAAAAAGTTACAAACCGATTTCCACATCTTCAAGGATGCCAAGTGCATCGGGGATGAGGACAGCTGCACAGTAGTAGGCGGTGACGAGATAGGAGATAATGGCCTTTTCGCTGATGCCCATGAATCGGACGGACAAACCAGGTTGGTATTCGTCCGGGATACCAGTTTGATGTAAGCCAATCACGCCCTGGTCTTTCTCACCAGTGCGGAGTATAAGGATAGAACTGGTCTGGTTCTTGGTAATCGGGATTTTGTTACAAGGCAGAATCGGTACATTGCGCCACGTGATGATTTTGCTCCCATCCATATCGATGGTGTCTGGATAGATGCCTCGCCGGTTGCACTGGCGACCGAAGGCTGCAATAGTGCGGGGATGAGCTAGGAAGAACCTCGACTTCCGCCGACGAGTGACTAATTCATCAAGGTCATCGGGAGTGGGGGGACCACTGCGGCTGTAAATGCGCTGTTTGAGGTCGGCGTTGTGCAACAATCCAAATTCGCGGTTGTTGATCAACTCGTATTCTTGACGTTCCCGCAATGCCTCAATCGTCAGCCGCAATTGTTCTTCCGTCTGGTTGTATGGTTGATTGTACAGATCCGCAACGCGAGTATTTACTCGCAACACAGTCTGAGCAATGCTCAACTGATATTCGCGGGGTGAAAGTTCGTAGTCAACAAATGTTCCCGGTAATGTCGTCTCTTGACTATGACTGGTTGACAACGCGATCGCAGCTTCCCCATACTTGTTTTGTGGAAGTTCAGCGCGAGTCCTAAACTGCTCAAGTTGAGCCTGCAACGCCTGCGACTGGTTGAGCAGTTCCTGAAATGCTTGTTGTGGTAGCGCCAATACTGTGCATCGGGTCACAGCCTTGACCGTGAACTTCCAATTGCTTTCTGACTCCACCAACACGCGATCGCCAAAATAATCACCGTCAGCTAGCGTATCCAACAAAGGCTGCTCGTCATACTTACCAATACCAATCTTGTTCGCTTTGCCATGTGCGATCAAGAAAAGCTGATTGGCTGGCTGACCTGACTGGACTATGATATCACCAGGTGCAAACTCCTGCTGAACAAACTGACTTGCCAACGCCCTCAGCACCTCGGTATCGTCAAATCCTCGCAGCAAGGGCAACTCACCAAGTTCTTGAGGAATCACCTGCACCTCAGCTCCGGTGTTAGAGAAACTTAACCGTCCATCACCCACCGTATAGGTCAACCGACGGTTCAGCCGATAAGTCCCACCCTTCGTTTGCACCCACGGCAACATCTTCAACAACCACCGCGAGGTAATTTCCTGTGTCTGTGGTGCAGATTTGGTGGTCGTGGACAAATTACGCGCAGCATCTTTACTCAAACTCAGTTGAGGTTGTCCACTCTCAATATTTGAATTTGATTCAATAAAATCCGTCATCAACCGATCCTCTAGTTACTAATAAAAGTGCCATTCAGTACTGAGTGCTGAGTTCCATTAGCGGATAGCTAACAGCACTCAACACTCCTGATAGAATGGCACGCTTGTTAAGATACAGCCCTTATCCTGACTGGTTTCCAGCTTCCAGGCTGGGAACTCATTCTGGGAGGCTCCGCCTCCATAGCTTGACAAGAGGTAGAACCTCTTTTGAATACATTCCCAGCCCGGAGGCTGGGAACGAGGCTACACAAGCTTTTGGGCTTTACAAGCGTGCCATTCACTCCTGATATTTAGCGCCCGATCTCAACATCTTCGAGGATGCCAAGTGCGTCAGGAGTGAGGACGGCTGCGGAGTAATAAGCAGTCACGAGGTAGGAGATGATTGCCTTTTCGCTGATGCCCATGAATCGAACAGACAAGCTGGGTTGGTATTCATCGGGGATACCAGTTTGATGTAAGCCGATTACCCCTTGTTTTTCTACACCAGTGCGGAGCAAAAGAATGGAACTGGTGCGGTTATTGGTGATGGGGATCTTGTTGGAAGGAAAGATCGGTACGCCACGCCAAGATGTGACCTGAACGCCGTTCACATCTACGCTTTGTGGATAGAGACCCAGGCGGTTGGCCTCACGACCGAAGGCAGCGATCGTGCGGGGATGAGCCAGGAAGAATCCCGGCTCCTTCCATACTGTCGCCAACAGTTCGTCTAAGTCGTCGGGGGTAGGTGCGCCGCTACTGCTGTAGATACGTTGTTTCAGGTCGGCGTTGTGCAGCAACCCGAATTCGCGGTTGTTGAGCAACTCGTATTCTTGACGTTCCCGCAATGCCTCAATCGTCAGCCGCAATTGTTCTTCAGTCTGGTTGTATGGTTCATTGTACAGATCGGCTACCCGCGTACTTACTCGCAACACCGTTTGAGCAATGCTCAACTCATATTCTCTGGGTGTGAGTTCGTAATCGGCGAAGGTTCCCGGTAACTCAGCCTCTTGGGGATGATCGGCTGCCAGTTCAATAGCAGCTTCACCTTGGGGAGTCTGTGGCTGGTTTAGGCGGGTGCGGAACTGTTCAACATGGGTTGCTAACGCCTCAGACTGAGCGATCGCCGTCTCAAACGCCGCTTGGGGCAGCGACAAAACGATGGTTCTGGTAATCGCTTTGAGGGTGTACTGCCAAGTATCCTCGGATTGCACCACAGTTTCATCGCCGAAATGGTCGCCGTCAGCTAGCACATCGAACACGATCTGCTCGCCATACTTGCCAATACCAATTTTGTTTACTTTGCCACGAGCAATCAGAATCACGCGATCGGCAGGTTGGCCAAGTTCAACAATTACATCATCTGGGGCGTACTCCTGCTGCTCAAACTGGTTTGCCAAGGCGGTCAATACGTCAAGGTTGTTAAACCCCCGCAGCAAGGGCAACTCAGTAAGTTCCAGGGGAATCACCTGCACCGCAGCTCCAGTGTTGGTGAAAGTCACCCGTCCATCACCCACAGAATAACTCAACCGTCGGTTGACTCGATAAGCGCCACCTTTTGTTTGCACCCACGGCAACAACTTCAATAACCACCGCGATGTAATTTCCTGAGTCTGTGGTGCAGATTTGGCCGTTGTCGCCAAATTACGCGCCGCAGCTGTACTTAAAGTTAACTGGGGCAGCCGATCTTCTTCGTTCAAATTGGGATCGTTAGAATACGTCACAACTTAATCCTCCACTTTTTAGTTACTAAAAAAATTGATCTCACGCGATCGCACACTCACCTTGAATTAACCAATACGGTTCAATTAAGTGCTACTGGCAAGAATTTTGGGTTTTGGAGACGCGATAAATCGCCGTCTCTACAGGTGTTTTGTTGCTCATTCTGAACTGTATTGTTGAACTAACTCACCGACACTTCATTGACCAAGTAATGACCTTAAACTCTCCTTACCGATCCAATACGCCTAGCTGAAGTACCCAGCCCTCTAGGCCCGCTAAGTAGTCGCCCTGCTAAGGAATTACGCAATTCAAATTCCTTATAGCGGTCTACTGTTATATGCCACTTGAGGACGCCACACATCCACTGCTCTAGTTTCTTGACGTATCCGAGCAGTTTCTCGCGGGTACTTGTATCCAGGTCGAAATCATCGAAAAGAACTGGCAGTTCGGTAGCGACGATCAGTTGAAACTGGAGCGCTCTAGAGGTCATTAGATTGTTGACAACTTCAACAGCCTGTGCCTTACCGCAATTGAGGAAATTTTGAACGACCAGCACACAGTTATGGATTTCGCCCTCGAATTCGATTTCTTTCTGATAGGAGAAGATATCGTTGGTAAAACAGGCGAAGTCGGCGGCAGAATTATCCAGCGATCGCATCGTTCGGGTGCGGTAAATCTCCTGTGGGATCTCGTTACCCTGAGCTAGTCGCGACAGACTCATTGTTAGATCCGAGCCAAAGGTCTTACGGCGCATCTCAATATAATCTATCGGGTCGGGAATCCGATTTTGGATTTGGTTGGCGAGTTCCCACACCCAGCTGTCAGTCATATCCTGAATCGCCCGGCGGAACTGAGTCCGCGCGTTTAGGGACATAGGGCCAGCTGTGCGAGACCAAATATCTGCCAAGCCGGCTTCTACCGGATTGGTCGGAACCTCGCTGGGGGTGGAGTCATCCAGAGGCATAAACGCTGATAGTCGGGCATTGAAGACTTTCGCACCAGCTATGTTGCGGTTATTGCCGTAGAGTGCCGGAAAGTAATCATCGGCATAGGTTCCCCAAACCAGCCAGCAGGCGGTCAAATTCAGCTCGTGACCAGATCCATTCGGATGGATCAACGCACCGCATAGGGCTACATCGGCAACATCAAACTTGTGGTCATCCCAGATGACGGCATCAGGAATCCCAGGTAGCGATTCCAGCATTCCCATCTGGCGCGCCCATTCCTTGGAATGCTTCCGCGCAGCATTCAGATGGGGATTCAAGCTTGTAGTGAAGGGCATGTAAAACTTCGGCAGTGTTACTGGCCCGACAGCCTGGTATGGAACGTGAGTAAAGCTCTTGAACCTTCCCAAACCCAAGGCGGCGTATAGCGATTCAATCCGCGCAGCCGATGTGCCTAGCCCTGTAGGGCCTCCTAGAAGTGTGGATGTCGAAGAATTGTTTCCTCCCTTATTCATGTAACGGCTCGATCGCATGTGCCACTCGTGACCGCCCGATTGCCAGTCTTGGAGTCCTTTGATGTAAAGGAGAACATTCACACGAGCCACTGGATCTAGTCCGTACTCCTCAAACAGGGGAGGTAACTCAGTAACGGCAGTGTTATCAAACTGGTATAACCGCGAAGTTAACAGTTCGTTGGTAAGGTTAGCCGCCTCCTGAGTACTGACATTTAAAAAGCGCTCCAACACCAGCACGCAGTTGGCGTTTTCACCTTCATCCTCCACTTCTCTCTGGTAGGAAAATAAGTCGTTGCGAAGATGCACTCCATCGGCAAATGTGTCTTTGAGGATACGCATTGGCCGAGTTGAGGCGATTTGGGGCGGAATTTCTATAAATACGGCGTGTTCGACGAGATCCGCTGACCACGGAGCGCCACCAACTTTGCGGCGCATCTCAATGTATTCGATGGGGTTGGCGACCCGATCTTGGTTGATATTGGCGAGTTCCCACAGAGACTCTTCTAAGAGGTTCTTGGTACTCTCGAAGAATCGAAGTCGCCAGTCCACAGATTTAGTAAAAGCAGTGCGAGACCACAGGTCAGCCAAACCGCGCTCTACTGGGTTGGTCGGAACGGAAGGGGTATCAGTGGGATGCACTGGCATAAACGCTGGCAGCCGATCGAGATACTCCTTTGCCCCAGCCATGTCTTGGGTGCGCTTATAGATTTCCAGGAAGTGATCGTCGAAGAAGAACACCCAAACATACCAGTCGGTTACTAAGTCAAGCTCCGTTCCTGGTGCATCTGGATGGGTATACGAGCAAAGCAAGGCATAGTCGTGAGCATCGAATGTGCGCTCGTCCCAGATAACCGAGCTTTCCGCTTCCTCTTCTGAGCCAAGTATCCCCATCTCGTAAGCCCACGCTTTGGAATGGACTCGTGCCGCTTCCAGGTTTGGGTTCAGCCGTGCGGGCCAAGGCGTGTAAAATTCTGGCAGTTCAAAGGGTTGCATGATCTGCGCTAAACCTCCTCTGGAGTCTTCTTCTATCTTTATTTCGTGGCCGATCTGAGCATTGTTGCAATTTACAAGTATGAATGGCACGCTTGTAAAGCTATAAGCTTTGCCCTAACTGGTTAAGAGCCTGGAGGCTCTTAATCCATTCTCGGAGGCTCCGCCTCCAGTGGCTTGACCAGAGGCAGCAGCCCTCTTGAAATACATTCCCAGTCTTCAGACTGGGAACGAGGTGACACAAGCCTTTCGCCTTTTCGTTAGTGCCATTCTCACAAGTATCATCACTACCCAGCTAGATCCCCACATTTGGTTTGCTCGTGGTGGCTCGTTTCAAGGCGATAGTATTAAGATGCTCATAATCTAAATAACGAGCTATGTACGTTTTATTTGAAGTTTTTGGCAAATCAATTTTTAATACTGAATCTTGGTGCTCTCATAATTTTTCATAGTTGTAAATAAAAAGCAATCCGTAGATTCAAGCCGTTAAGCAAATAGTTCAATCAAAAATTGAATAATTAGAAGACAGTTAAGACAGTTAAACAAATAGTTAAATCAAAAATTAAAGAATTAAAAGACAGTTAAGACAGTTAAGCAGATAGTTAAAAGATTTAAGATAGTTATTAAAGAAAAAATACTAATTGTTAATTCTTTGCAACTAATGTTTATTAAGGCATTAACATTCCAAAACCGAAAAAGCGATCGCACACACTGAATTACAACCCAGTGTTAGTCAAACTATGGTGCGATTTCGCAGCAATGTGACTAATATGCCTGTAATCATCGAAAAATCCCAAAAGGGCTGAAAAAGTCTTCTCCTACTCCTCACTTACTTTTTCAAGCTAGTGGTAAAAAAATATTGCTGTCACTTTGGCTGAAAGCTAGATACCATTAGATTCGGCGTGTTTACTGTTCGGGAGTGCCAAAATGTCTAAACAGCTGGGTCAAAAAATTGCACCAACACCTATATCAAATGATATCAGTGTGGTGGATTTGATCGATCGATACTTCACCGCTTACAACTCAGCGCGGTTGCGGGAAATCTGCCAACTACTGAGTCGCGATGTCCTAACAGAAGGTGTCACGGTGGGAGTTAGCCTTTCCGGTGCGATGACGCCAGCAGGATTTGGGGTTTCAGCGCTTGCACCTTTGATTCGCAACGGCTTTATTGACTGGATGATTAGCACTGGTGCAAATCTTTACCACGATATGCATTATGGTTTGGGTTTTGAACTCTTTGCTGGTAATCCGTTTTTGGATGATGTGAAACTGCGTCAAGAAGGCACGATCCGCATTTATGACATTATCTTTGGTTATGATGTGCTGCTAGAAACTGATGCGTTCATCCGCAAGATTCTCCAAGGAGAAGCGTTTCAGAAGCGGATGGGAACGGCTGAGTTTCACCATTTACTAGGTAAATATGTCCGAGAAGTAGAAAAACAATTGGGTGTGCAGCATTCCTGCTTGCTAGCTACAGCTTATGAATATGGCGTACCGATTTATACGTCTTCTCCAGGAGATAGCTCAATTGGGATGAACGTAGCGGCTTTAGCATTGGAAGGTTCGCAGTTGGTAATAGATCCATCAATTGACGTGAATGAGACAGCAGCGATCGCATATAATGCCCGTGAATCAGGAGGTAAAAGTGCGGCTGTAATTCTTGGTGGCGGTAGTCCTAAAAACTTTTTGCTACAAACTCAACCGCAACTTCACGAAGTTTTAGGGTTGGAAGAACGAGGACACGATTATTTTGTGCAGTTTACCGATGCACGTCCAGATACAGGCGGTTTATCTGGGGCGACCCCATCGGAAGCTGTCAGCTGGGGTAAAATTGACCCGGATGAGTTACCTAACACAATCGTTTGTTATACCGATAGCACGATCGCTTTACCACTGGTGAGTGCGTATGTGTTAAACAAATGCCAGCCTCGTCCCCTGAAGCGTATATACGACAGGCGAGAAGCCATTTTAGATAAACTGCAAAAAGATTATCTAGCAGCCAAAACCCAACCATCAGATCGGGTTCCAGCAGCGGTTGCTGAAAGTGCTTCACAGCCAACAGCAACTTATCCCTGTGGACGACTGATTCCGAATACTCACTAAGGGAATAGGTAGAAGGGCAGGGGGGCAGGGGAGACAAGGGGACAAGGGGACAAGGGGGAATTATAGAACAAGTTTCTCCCTTGTCTACCTTGTCTCTTCTCATGCCTAATGCCCTCATCCCTTGCGTCCAATCAACAAATAAGTTGTCATCTTCCCTTTGCCTTTAACTTCAATTTCGCCTCGTTTTTCAAATACAAATTGATCGCACAAGCACTTATAAGTATTTTCTGTAACTTGGATTTTACCAGCAATACCTTGGGATTCCATAGAGCGAGCGATGTTTACTGTGTCTTTATATTCATAAGTAAACTTATTCAGATCGATGACTTCCCCAACTATCGAACCGCTATGGATGCCGATACGGGTACTGAAATTTTGGTTATTCTCAGTATTAAATAGAGCGATCGCAGTTTGCATATCCAGTGCCATCAGAGCGATCGCTTGAGCAGGATCTTGGCGGCGTGTAGGTAAGCCACCAACCACCACATAAGCATCGTTAATAGTTCTAATTCTCTCTAAACTATATCGTTCGGTGAGGCGATCGAAAACTGAGAAAATTGGGTTGAGTAGGTTCAGCAGTTGAATTGCACTCATAGAAGTAGCAATTTCGCTGAAGCCAATGATATCTGCAAATAAAACTGTGACATCAGCAAAATCTTCGGCAATTTTAGCTGGTTGTTCTTTGACTTCTCTAGAAATTGCGACTGGCAAAATATTCAGCAATAAACGTTCGGTTTCTTTCTGCTGATAGCGAAGTGCTTCTTCTGCTGCTACTCGCTGGCTGACATTGCGAAAAATGCCGCGAATCGCAACTGGATGACCTTCAACAAATTTACAATTAATATTACCTTCTAAAAAGATTGTTTGACCGTCTTTAGTAACGAATATAGCTGTTACTTGCCCAAGGTTTTCTCCTGATAGTACGCGATAAAATCTTTGCAAACAGCTTTGTTTAAACTCTGGATGTATAATATCGAAAATACTCATATTCGCGATTTCCGCTTCGCTATATCCCAAAGTTTCTCGCCATGCACGATTGACATACAAAAAACGACCAGATGGATTGACACATTGAATCAAGTCATTAGCATTTTCAAATAAATCTCGATATCGCTCTTCACTTTCTACAAGAGCGTCTTCTGCTTGTTTGCGTTTGATAAATTGGGCAATTTGGCTACCAATAGAACCCATCATTTGCAGTAGGTCTTTATCTTTTGGTAGTAACTCCCGACTAAAGAAAACCATCACTCCTAAGATTTCACTATCGTCTAAAATGGGAAAGCCAAAAGCTGCGTGCAATCCAGCCTCCGCAGCCAGTAGCGATCGCCTTTGATCTCCATCTACTGTGATATCTTTAATCCATAAAGGCAAACGCCCGATCCAAATTCGACCAGGTAAGCCAACCCCAGGTGTATAAGTAGTTTGCCAAGTGATTGCTTTAAACTCTCGGACAGAAACTAATCGACTTGACCAAATTTCTACACACCTTAATACTGCATTAAGACTATCTCCTTGTAAGGAAGTGCCAATATATTGGCTTGGTGTCCAAAGTTCGCCTAAATCCCATCCCAAGTTTTGACAAATCGACTGCAAAATTTGGGGAATCCCCTGTTTTATGCTTTGTGATTCTGATAATATGCGAGTAATAGAATACTGGGCACTTGTACGCTGTTCTCGGCGTTGCCAAGCAGTAATATCCCGACCAATATAGACAATATCTTCTAGTCCTTCTGTTTTTTTGGGAATCACTGAACAAGAAAAAGCAATCAACAGTTTCTCTCTAGTTTTGGTTCGACAAACCACTTCTAGATTTTGGGCATTACGTTTTAAATAAGAATGTTGACAAATAGCTTTAATTAAAAATTGATCTTCGTCAATAATTAATGATATTGGTTGATTTATTAATTCTTCTTCCTGAAAACCAAATAATTCTTGAGCAGCATGATTTACTTTTTTTATTTTTCCTGAATTACTGGTTACTAACAAAGCATCTGCCATTGAAGTAATGACTTGTTCCATGTAATTAATGTTTGATTAATATACAAGCCTGTTTTTCCAAAAATTATAGAAAGCTTGATTAATATTTTGAATATACTTCTTTTGGATGATTGACAATTTAATATAATATTGCTGTTTGAGTAGCTTATTGTTAACAGTTGCCTTCATGTTTCATTTTAATCCTATGTGGTATTTTCCAAAACGGCGAATTAGATAAGTATTTCAACCAAATATTGCTGTAAACACCTTTCATTAGTTTTGCTATCTTGAAAGTTGATTTTTCAAGATAGCGCGTAGGCGTAGCCCGTCGTAGACATCGCCAGCATTTAGGAAATTTGCAACTCGTCACTTGATAAGAGAGTGGCGATTCTGTAGCTAGGTTCCCGCTACTTTCTTATTCTTCAATTCCATCAATGAAGTTTATGATTGTGCGCTGGCGACAATTTGATTCCAGGCTTTGACTGCTGTCTGTAAATTCTTTGGCAGGTTATTTTGAGAAATATCGTTGTACTGAACCGTACCTTCTTGGCTGGTGAGGGTGTAGGTGATATAATCAGCAGCACCACTGGGGGCTGGGTAACTCAAATTCCGAAATTTACTAAACTGAGAACGTTCTAGCGATCGCACAAATTGTTGTACCTGTTGCACAGAAACGCGGCGAACACTACGTTCAGAATCATTGGCATCACCAATCCGCACACGAATCAGCCGCCCATCTTTGAGTAAAACAGTCTCGTAGGTTCTGCCAGCAAAACCCCCACTGGAGATTTGGCGAAATACTATATCTCGATCTAACGGTGGTGGTAACTCGCTGGCTGGAATTTGCACAGGATTCAGTGTACTTTCATTAGCCTTTTGATTTAGTCTGACTGCGGAACCTGTTTGATTGGTATGATAAATCCAGTTTTCTTTGCCATTAGATACCACAATCCGCCAACCAGGAACTAAGGCTTGGGTACAGAATTCATCAGCTTGAGGCAGTTCCAAGCAACCATTGCGCCAAGTCTGTTGATTGTAGTTAATAATTTGCAGTTGTCTAGTAGAAATTCCCTGCCTGCGGGCTAAATCGCGCAGTACCGCATTAGCTACTGGACGTGGCAAACGGTTTGGTTTAATATTGTCTTTGATAATTTCATTGCTTGTTTCTAGCGATAAATTAAGAGAAGCCCCCGCCGCACCTTTTACAAGTGTTAAACTGCTAGCAACAGACAAAATTCCAGTCAAAATCAAAGCAGTGAAAATTCGCCCTTGATTGGTGTTAAAGTAGTTTTTCAACATGATTTTCATAGTAAAATAGAACTAAAAAATAATATCCAGCCACTAATGGACAATAAAGTATATAATTCCAGAACTTCACCAGTTGGAATTACTTTAGTAGCTGTGTTCTGAAACAGATATAGAGACAGACGCTGATATACTGATTGTTTGTTCCTGATACAAATTCTGGATGAAAATGCACTCAATCAAAATGCCCTATACTCTTACGGTAATCAACTAAGAACTCAAAAGTTTAGGCTTCATTAATATCAGGTTTAGTTAAACACTTATGATATTTGTAGGTTGGGTTGAGGAACGAAACCCAACATGAACAAGGATAGATTTTATTATAAGTAATCAAGCAGACATCATATATAGCGGTTCTCGTTTACGTGAAGTACACCCGTAAGGGCACGGTACTGCCGTGCCCCTACACCTGTTGATGTAATGTTGTACCGCATCTGAATGGGAACCGCTATAAGTAGGTGGATTGTCCAACTCACCAACTTACGATCGCTCGACCTGTACAATAATCGACTCAGCAGTCTGCCAACGGAAATTGTCCAACTCACAAACCTGCTAAAAGACATGAACACGCTGACTCCTGATATTCACAGCGAATCAGACTTTGAGAAATTGTTGAATACGATCGCACACCTAAATTATTATCTCATTCAGGATTACAGCAAATAATTTGGCGATCGCTATTGACCAATTCTCAAAACAAACAAAGCCATGTCTCCTAGTACACAAGACTCTCAGCGATCGCATCGTCAACAACAGGCGATGTCTACGACGAGCTACGCTAACGCACATCGTTTAGATGAATAAGACTGAGAATATTTTACCCACCAAATAAACGTCCCCAAAAACCTTTCTTCTCATTTCTATAAATCTCTAAGTTGTCACGAAACAGAGCGCGACTAGGATCGAGGCGAACAGCTATTTCTAGTTCTGCGATCGCTTCTTCTAACTTCCCTTGATTTGTCAGCGCATTCCCCAGGCTATTGTGAGCGTTTGCATAGTTTGGGTCGATTTGCAGAGCTTGTTGGTAGGCGGCGATCGCTTCTTCTAACTTCCCTTGATTTGTCAGCGCATTCCCCAGGTTATTGTGAGCGAATGCATAGTTTGGGTCGATTTGCAGAGCTTGTTGGTAGGCGGCGATCGCTTCTGACAACTTCCCTTGATTGTACAGCGCTAACCCCAGGTTATTGTGAGCGAATGCATAGTTTGGGTCGATTTGCAGAGCTTGTTGGTAGGCGGCGATCGCTTCTGACAACTTTCCTTGACCGTACAGCGTAATCCCCAGTTCATTGTGAGCATATACAGAGTTTGGGTCAAGGCTTAGGGCTTCTTTGTATTTGAGGGCTGCTTCCTCTAACTTTTTAGCTTCGCGCAAACGATTGGCTTCGTTGATCAGGCTTGTGACTCGATATTGACGTTCTTCTAGTTCTTGGGTTGTTTGCTTGGGGGGTGAGGAATTGGAGTTTGCAATTAATCGTACTGCCTCCCGAATCCCCTTAACAACTTCTAAGAATGCCTCGTCTCGATCATTCCAGCTTTTTATCGGTTTGCGATTACTAGGCAGTGGAGACAGTTCATTAATGGGAGGAGTTTCCCAATCCGCATAGCGTAGCAACACTGGGATAACACGAGCCTTTTCAGTTGCATTCTGTTCTAAGGCTCGTGTAACTTCAACTGTCCAGTGATAATCAGAATTCATAAAATCAGGGCTGATTAGTAGTAGGATCAGTCCAGCCTGGTTTAAATGCCGATCAATTTCGCCTTTGATTTCTTGCCCAGCAACGATTTTACGATCGTTCCAACTTGTAATAATGTTTTCCCGACGCAAAGACGCTAAATGCTTCTCTAACTCTTGGCGCAGTTCTTCATCTTCCTGGTGGTAAGAAATAAAAACTTCAATAGACTTTATTGGGGGCATGGCGATACTGTCGCTGTTTTAAAATATAACTACAAAAGCTTTTGCTCGATTTCTTCAAGCTGCCGATCTAATCTATTTTGTTCTGTTTCGGCTGACTGAATTTGCACTTCTAGCTTCAGCTTTGTAGATACATCGGTTTCAATGGGGTAAGCTTGGCGCAGCCGACTTAATTTTGTGCTAACCAGGTCATACTGTTGTTGCAGTGAATCCCGTTCTTGCTCTAATCTACGACGCTGGCGCTCAGTTAAACCCCCACTCGTTGCAGCAGGGCTGGAAGTCGCAGGTGTAGTAGTTCCAGAAGCGGCTGAGGAGGAGGGTTTTGTTTTCGCCATTTCCTCAACTACTCTGCGAATCCCTTGAGCGACATTTAAAAAAGCCTCATCTTGGTCTTGCCAGCTTGTGACAGGTTTAGCATTTTTGGGTAATGCTTGCAGTTTCCCAAAAGGCGCACCATTCCAGTCTGACGGCTTAAGAATAATCGGAATTACACGAGCTTCCCGCGTTTCGTGTCGCTCCATTGCCCGTGTCATTTCTTTGTCATAGCAGTAATCTGAAGCCAGAAAGTTAGCACTCACTAGCAGCAGAATGATATCTGCAACTTCAAGATTGTCATCAATGGCATTTGCCCATTCACTCCCAGCACTGATTTCGCGATCGTGCCAAGCTTCAATCACTCCTTGACGTTTCATCATGCTCAGATGAGTTGCCAACTCGTCACGTAACGCTTCATCTTTGTGGGAGTAGGAAAAAAATACTTTAACTGGATTAGACATATTCTTGAATCTACTTAATTAAATAGCTGTATGGGAGTATATAAATTAATTTTCCTAAAATAAAAGCCCAAATGGAGAATATTTATTTATTCTCTGCGATCGCACTGCGGTTCGTTACTAAGATAAATCCATCAAATTCACCAGCTTGCAAACAAGCCGCGCACCTACATTGTTATCCCATTTAGGATTACTAACTTTACAGATATTAAAGGAAATAATTTTGCGATCGCTATTAGCCAATTCCCAAAAAAGACAAAGCGATGTCTTTGATAGGCTACGCCTACGCCTTTTTACTCAACAACTTAAATTCCAAACTGCAACTTCCGGCTTCTGAACTCAACGGTTCGAGCAAAAAGGTGCAACTTCCAACTTCTGAACTCGACAGTCCGAGCAAAAAGGTGCAACTTCCGAGTTCTGAACTCCAACCATCAGGCTTTTACAGCTATTTTCAGGTAAATAGACCACGCGGTAGGGGAGCAAGGCCTTGCACCCCTTCGAGAGGTATGGTTCAAATACCTGAAAATAGCTATAACTCGACAATTCGTGTTCTAACTACGAATTACGAATTGGTCTTAGCCACCCAAAAACCTGCTCAACTGTCAAATCCACTGTTAAAAACTTTGATGTGGCAAGGCGTAGGTTTCTGGCAGTTTGAGGAATTCTTCGAGGGTAAAAGACGGGATTTGCTGTTGTCATCGCCTTGAGTTCAGTATCATTGCCACTCTGCCAAAATTTTATCGTTTATATTTTCTGCTGAGATAAATCCATCAAATTTGCCAGCTTGTAAACTACCCGCGCCCCAACATTACCATCCCACTCACCATCCCCGACTTCGCAGATATCAAAGCCAATAATTTTTCTCCCACTATTAACCAATTCCCGGAACAGACAAAATGTTTGCTCTAATTCCAACCCACCTGGAACAGGAGTACCTGTACTCGGACAGAGTTTTGGATCTAAACCATCTGCATCAAAGCTAATGTAAACATGCTCCGGTAAATGATTGATAATTTCTCGGCATAAATCAAGCCAAGTTGTTCCAGAGTAAAGCTTTTGCTTAATAGCTGGGTCGTAATAAGCAATAATGCGACTATCAGATTCGTCAATCATTTGCACTTCATCATGACTAATATCACGCAAACCCACCTGCACCAGTTTGGAAATTTGCGGTATTTTCATTGCATTAAACATAATCGACGCATGGGAAAACTCAAATCCCTCATAAGCATCGCGTAAATCTGCGTGAGCATCAATGTGCAAAATGCCATAGTTTGGATATTTAGCTGCTAATGCTTGGAAATAACCTAAAGGCGAACTGTGATCTCCACCTATGACTGCAACTCGCTTTCCATTATTAATTGCTGCCTGACAATTTTCAAACAGCCATTGATTAACCTGTTGACCAGCCTGATTAATTTCTGTGAGGACAGATGTTAAATCTGGTGTATCTGAAAGTTGTTTACCTTCGGCTAATCGCCCGATAATTTTTGCTGCCAAAGCGCGGTAGTATGTGTTTTTCTCTAAAATATCTTGGGGAATTTCTTCCATAAAAATTCCCTGCTTCCAACCATCAGGGTGATCGAAATCGAACAAATCTAATTGAGTTGAAGCATCTAGAATTCGCTGTGGGCCATTAGCAGTACCTGCACCATAGGAAACAGTGACTTCCCACGGCACACCAAAAACAATCAAGTTTGCAGACTCATAATCGCAGGGCAAACCTAAGAGGTTGCCATTTATTTCACCTACGCCGCTGGGATTGTAGTCTTTTAATTGATTACTCATTGAGTATCTTCTGGATTTACGTGGATAGACAGCACGCCGCCTAGTTGACATCTGCATTGTAATCAAAATTTTTCACAGTCGGTATAGCGGTCTGTCAAGTTGAAATTGATGGGTAAACAAGCTCGTAGTAAGGACTTTAGTCCTTATTTTTAAGCACTTCGTGCTTACTACAAACCCTTTTACACAGCTTAGACATTACACTAGGATATTTATTTGTATTTAACCAATGAGCGATCGACAAGCGATAGTTGAATCTCGACTTACTTCGACTACGCGTTAGTTGAGCGCAGTCGAAACTCAGTACAAGTCGCTCGATTACCGTGCAGTCGAAACTCAGTACAAGTGACCAATGACTAACTATTTACTCAACCCGCTTCACTTCAAATCCCTGTAACCCTTCCGGTTCCTCATATTCAACTACAACATCTTTAACTACAGCAGCAGGTGGCCCGGAGTGACACCAGCGAACCATGTTCTCTACAACCTCTCGCACCCCTTCAAAAACTGCCTCTACTCGATTATCGGGGAGATTCCGCACCCAACCGGTTAATCCCAATTGCCTAGCTGTATCGACAGTGGAATAGCGATAACCCACTCCTTGGACTCGCCCAGAAATGAATACATGGGCGCGGATAATCTTTGGCAGTGCTGTAGAATTCTGCATAGACTGGTCTAATCTTTACGATATCCAGTCTACCTACTTTGTGTATACACAATCTGTTTTTAACTCCAACTCGCGAAATTAATTCCAGTCTTTCTTAATACCTACTAGTTTTTGTATATTTCCAGCGCTTTTCAAGTAATTAAACTACTCTACTCCTAATTTAAGTCCTAGTCTAAATACTTGAAAACTGCTGTAATTTAAACAGTAGTCAGTTATTCCACTTGGAATTTTGAATTGTTTATGTCTAACCTGCCACCACTTAATACAGAAACAATTTGGGCAATTCTTGACGATAAACTTGATGATGCCACAGTCAATCAGTTGCTATGGCATTATTTAGGCTATCGCTATGACTCCTCAATTGCACAATGGGATACTAACCAAGTTGCACCAGAATGGCATAATGAGTACCCACAACCACCAGATTTCATTGCATCTCGCCCCGCAACTGTCAAATTGACTCGTTCCATTCCTGCTGAAAATAAACAAATGCTAAAAGAAAAACTGGGTTTCAAAGGTTACAAAATTGGAGAATTTGGGCCTAGGCAAACTCGTAGGGCAACGGCAGCAAATTGGTTATTAAGTTATCTACAACAAGTCAACAAAAAAGAGTAGTTTTACAGGATATATTTGGTAAAAAACATCCTAATTTTTACCAAATATATCTGCTATGTTTCAATCTCAAAAAACAATTGGTTTTATTTAATGATTTTTTTATAGTTACAGTAATTTGTAAGTCAAGAAGGTACAAAACGTAGAATGATAAATCAGATATAAACAGTTTCTACCTCTACCTTCTGTCTTCAAATCCGTAACTTGTACTACATTCATCCAAAAGAAAACTGCTGTATATATAATAGTGTTAAAAACATATTATGTTTATAAACGAGATTTACTATGTAGTAAATCTGTATTTTAGCCAAGGAATAAATACTGTAAACAGCCAAAAATGAAAAACATATTGTTAATTTTTATAAATAATTCATAAATTATTCCTGAAGATAGAAGCACTGCCGAGCTAATTATTTCTCTAGAACGATTTGTAAATTAAATTAGTATCAGAAAATACTTCTATTACCAGGGTAAGAGCATCTCAATCAGGCTTGACGCAAGGAATCGGAAGAACCTAATATATTGTCAATCAAACAACAACTAAGAACCTGAATCATATAGTTATTATCCATAGCAGTGCGTTTCATTTTTTGACGAAGACTACGTTTGTAAGTTTGTTCAAGGTTAAGGGCATTGAGAGCAAAGCGTCTTAAAAGCGCAAAATTCTGGGGACTATGAAAAGAACGAATGCGACAAGCATCCTCAGCAAAAGTACAGTCGAGAGTCCAATGAGCCTCGTTTTCAATGCCCCAGTGTTTTCGGATAGCCCGACCGATAAGTTGAGCATCACTGTTTAAAGAGGTGAGATAAAACTGAACTTCACGGGTAGTTTCGTTCCAAAGATGACGCACACGAACTACCATCACTAGGGTTTTCAATCCTGCCCATAATTTGGGTTGATAAAGCTCGCCAATAGCAGCAACAGGTACAGTCCAAACTTCACGAATTTCTCGGCGATGATGTGCTTTCTCAATTCGTTTGTCATAACTGACATCAACGCCTCGGAAATTATTGGCTTTCTCAGTTTCAAACCATTGTTGTACTTGAGAGTGGAGAGTGGGATGATTAGCTTTAAGTGCTAGGACATAATCAGCTTTTTTAGCGACAATCTGTTTGGCAATTTCAGTTTGTGTCCCCATTGCATCAATGGTGATGATAGCACCTGTGATATCTAGTAACTCTAATAATGCGGGAATCGCCGTAATTTCATTAGATTTATCTTCTACTTTTACCTGTGCCAACACTAAACGTTGTTCACTTGCCCAGGCACTTATGACGTGGAGTGCGCTTTGACCCTGATTTCGGTCATAAGAACCTCTAATGGTCTTTCCATCTATGGGGATAATCTCTCCCCCCATCGAACCAACCAGGGTTTCCACCCATTGCAGAAAACATTGATTTAATACTTCTGGGTCGATGAATTCAAATACTCGACGAAAGGTGTCATCCGATGGAATACCGTTTGGTAATGCCAAAAACTCTTCTAACCACTGTTGCTTGCTGATGCCATAATTCTCAATATCTTCCCACCCTTGCGCTCCAGCGATGATGGCTAAAATCGCAATTACTAAAATATCTGTGAGTTGATGTTTTTTGGTTCGATCTACTCTTGGGTCTTTGATATCCCCAAAATGCTCCATTAAACTCTGTTGAATACTGCCGATGTCTGCTATTTCTTTTGACTTTCGCTGACTACGTGCGTTTTGAAGTTCATCCGCAGATTTTGTTTCAAAGCCCTGTGACATCAACTTGGCTCCTGAAGATTTTGGGACAACAGTATTAAAGTCTTCTCATTGATCTTGTTCTTAAGTCAAGTGCATTTTTTCCGCCTTTGTTTATGCTTATCTTACTTAATTTGTCAAGCTCACCCTATACCAAATTAGATGAGCTTACCCTGCTTCTATTACCCCTTGATATTACAAACACTTCTATGGCAAAGCCAATTGAATTTAGTTTATTTGCACCTTATAACAAAGGAGCAGCATTAATTGGTTCTTTTTCTGATTGGCAAGAAATTCCAATGGAAAAAGGTGATGATGGTTATTTTCGTACAAGTGTTGAACTAGAAGACGGCATTTATAAATATAAATTCCGCGTTCAATCAAATTCATGGTTTTTTGAACCAGAGCAATGGGTTGATGTTACAGATCCTTATGCAACTGATATAGATGAACAAAGTGGAAATGATGATGGTATTGTCCGGATAAAAGATGGGCAAAGGATTACCGATACTTATGTTTGGCAACATGATGATAAACCTTTACCTGCTGACCACGAATTAGTAATTTATGAATTGCATGTCGGTGACTTTTCTGGTGGCGAGGACGACCCTTATGCACGAGGCAAGTACAAACACGTAGTTGAAAAGTTAGACTATTTATGTGAACTGGGAATCAACGCTATTGAGTTGATGCCACTGAAAGAATATCCTGGTGATTATAGTTGGGGTTATAATCCCCGTCACTTCTTTGCAACAGAATCAAGTTATGGTTCTACTGCTGAGTTAAAAAATTTGATTGATGAGTGTCATGGTAGAGGCATTCGTGTAATTATTGACGGAATTTACAATCACTCAGAAGCAGCTGCTCCTTTAACACAAATTGACCACGATTACTGGTATCATCACGAGCCTCGTGACCCTGACAATAATTGGGGGCCTGAGTTTAATTACGAACATTATGATGAAAAATTAGATATTAAACCAGCCTGGAAATTTATTGGTGATACAATTCGTTTTTGGATTGGAGAATATCATCTTGATGGTATTCGCTATGATGCGGCGCGGCAAATTGCTAACTACGACTTCATGCACTGGATTGTTCAGGAAGCCAAAAAAACTGCTAGCATGAAGCCTTTTTATAATGTTGCCGAACACATTCCTGAAACTACCAGCATTACCAATGTAGATGGGCCAATGGATGGCTGCTGGCATGATAGTTTTTATCACTGCATTCTAGAACACATTTGCGGTGATACATTTGATTTAGAGCGTCTCAAAGATGTGATTGACTGCAAGCGCCAAGGCTTTTTGGGTGCTACCAATGTAGTAAATTATCTCACCAACCACGACCATAATCATGTCATGGTTGAACTGGGAAACCGTGAGATTTTTGACGAAGAAGCATTTCGGCGGGTCAAATTAGGAGTAGCCATCCTAATGACTGCTGTTGGTGTGCCTTTGATTTGGATGGGAGAAGAATTTGGCGAGTATAAACCTAAACAACCTGAATCATCGAAAATCGATTGGACACTGTTAGGTAACGATCTAAATCGTAGTTTATTTGAATCATACAAAGGCTTAACCAACCTGCGGAAAAGCAATCACGCTCTCTACACAGAAAATATCGATTTTATCCACGAAAATCCTGAAGCAAAAGTATTAGCTTATACTCGTTGGAATGATGAAGGTTCTCGTGTAGTCGTAATTGCAAATTTCTCAGAAAACTTCTTAGCTGACTATCACGTTCCTAACTTTCCTAGTGCTGGTACATGGCACGAGTGGACAGGCAATTATGATGTCGAAGCTGGTGATGATGGTATCATAACTGACTTAGGACCATACGAAGCTAAAGTGTTTGTATGGCAGTAACTATCTACATTACTGCTTAGTCAGTAGTCTAATAGCAAACAAAAGGGGGAAAATATTTCCCCTTTTTCACTTAGAATTTTACTCATCTACAGTTTAATTAGAAATTTGTCAAGCAGAAAATAAGCTATTTTAAAATTTCACCAGTTTATGTTACACTTTTGAGTTGAAGTGCGTCTATAGAATTGCCAAAGCATCCCCCATGCACAACAAATTATTTAATAGTAATATCGATAACGCTAATATTGAGAACGATCGCATTTTATTAACTCCCAATGAAGTCAAGTCAAAATTACCTTTAACCCAATTAGCCGAACAAAGAGTTTTAGCATATAGACAAGAAATAGAAGATATCCTCGATTTTAAGGATCGCCGGAAATTTATAGTAGTTGGGCCATGCTCAATCCACGACCCAAAAGCAGCGCTCGAATATTCTGAGAGATTGAAAATATTGGCCGAGCAAGTCAAAGATAACTTGCTACTAATTATGCGAGTGTATTTTGAAAAACCAAGAACAACCGTAGGCTGGAAAGGGTTAATTAACGATCCAGATATGGATGATTCTTTCCATGTAGAGAAAGGTTTATTAATTGCACGGGAGCTACTATTAAAAATTACAGAGTTGGGATTACCTGCTGGTACAGAAGCGCTAGATCCAATCATCCCTCAATATATCAGCGAACTGATTACATGGTCTGCCATTGGCGCACGCACAACTGAATCACAAACTCACCGCGAAATGGCCAGTGGACTTTCGATGCCTGTAGGTTTTAAAAACGGTACTGACGGCAATATTCAAGTAGCTTTGAATGCCCTACAATCTGCTGGAAACCCGCATAATTTTCTGGGAATTAATCAAAACGGTCAAGTCAGCGTCTTTCAAACTAAAGGTAATCGCTACGGTCACGTAATTTTAAGGGGTGGTAGTCAACCCAACTTCGATCCAGCAAATGTCAAACTGGTAGAAGAGAAATTAAAACAGGCAAATTTACCACCGAGAATTGTTATCGACTGTAGCCACGGTAATACCAATAAAGATTACAAATTACAAGGTGCTGTCTTAGAAAATATTATTCAGCAAATAGTGGACGGTAATACATCAATTGTTGGCATGATGCTGGAATCGCATTTGTATGAAGGTAGTCAACCGATTACTGGTAAACAAGAAGAATTAAAATATGGTGTTTCTGTAACTGACAAATGTATTAGCTGGGAAGAAACCGAAAAAATTATTTTGGCTGCTCACGAAAAACTTAAATGAGAAGTCAGAAGTCAAAATTCAGAATGCGATCGATGGGGAATTTAGAGAATATTTGTTAAGTATTAATGTATACTAATAAACTTCGCTCCATTTATCTCACTGTTTCGGCAACGGTGTACGCGCAAATTTCAAAACCTGCTCTACATTAGCTTTAATTTGCTAGGGTGCGTTAAAACTAAAGTCCATAACGCACGACAATTCCTGACGGTGCGTTAGACTGAGGCGATAACACACCCGACAAAACTGGAAAATACACAAGTGGTGGCGACGTAATTTATCTATCGAGAGAAGAGTTTCAGATTTGCACTGTCGTGTCAACTTCTTGTAGGGTAAGGGAATTCAGTCGTACCAAATTAGTAGAAGTCGAATCCCCAACTAAGGGCTACCTCCTACCATCTTTAAGATATACCCAAGATAGATGTAATAGGATTTAATATGTGCTAATTACTCAATACTACCAACTGAAAGATTGAAAATGAGTATTTTTCTACATAAAATAAAAAATCTAAAATTAAAAATTGGTAACACTGATGGTTAGGAGTGTTAGAGTTTCAAGAAATTCACCGAAACTTTTCAGCGGGTATTCATGCTGAAGAAACTACAGAAAAAGCAAATTTCGATAATTGCGGGTGCGGCACTGTTTGCCTTTTTAGCTGGGGCAATGGTATCAGCACCTCAGATTGGCAAGTCTCTGGGGAAATGGCTCAAACTGAGTCAGAATCAAGCAGAGCAAAGATCGGACGGTAGTGTTGCCCAATCAGCCGTTTTTGGGCTGATATCGCAATCGCTGCCAGAACGGGCGGCAAAACTAGCAGCGATCGCTGCCGAATCGCGATCGCCAGATCGGAATCGCGCTCGTTATCTTTTGGCGAGTGATTATATTGAAAGAACCCAAGGGCAAAAAGCTCTAGTTTTACTCCAAGGACTAGAGAAAGACTATCCGCTCCTGGCGCCCTACATTTTGCTCAAACAAGCCCAGGCAGAGGATATGCTGGGCGAGGACGGTAAAGCCTCGGATCTCAGGCAAAGGGTGATAAAAGAGTATCCCAAAGAACCAGCCGCAGTCAAAGCGCTATATCTAATTGCCCAACCGAAGCAACAAGAAACTGCGATCGCTCAATTTCCTTCCAATCCGCTAACTTGGGAAATTATCCGCAAACGCTTGCAAGAAAATCCCAATCAGCCACAATTACAATTGATTTTGGCTAAATATGCCTACGATCAACCAGGAATAGTGGGCGTTTTGGATCAGTTAGCAAAACAGACTACCCTCAAACCCGAAGATTGGGAACTCATTGGTACTAGCTATTGGGAAAATAGTCAATTTTTGAAAGCGGCTAATGCTTACGCCAAAGCACCCAAAACATCGCGCAACCTCTACCGGACTGCACGCGGCTTACAGGTGGGAGGCAAAGATAAAGAAAAAGCGATCGCCATCTATAAACAATTAGTGCAGCAATTTCCCAATAGTGAGGAAACTGGGACGGCACTACTGAGATTAGCAGAAACCGCAAAAACACCTAAAGACGGCTTACCCTATCTTGACCAGGCAATTAATAAATTTCCCAAACAAGCTGCTACTGCACTAGCGCAAAAAGCCAAAATCCAAACTCTCAAGGATCAAAAGTCAGCTAGCGCGGCGTGGCAATTACTCATAAGTAAATACGGTAACTCTGACGAAGCAGCAGAATACCGTTGGAAAATCGCCCAAGATAAAGCCGAAGCCAAAGATTACGTCGGTGCTTGGCAATGGGCAGAACCAATTGTCACTAATAACCCCAATAGCATTTTGGCTCCAAGAGCAGGCTTTTGGGTAGGTAAATGGGCGGCTGCACTGGGGAAACAGCAAGAATCTAAAACTGCTTATGAATATGTGGTTAGCCAGTTTCCCTACTCTTACTATGCGTGGCGAGCCGCGACAATGTTGGGGCTAAATGTCGGCAACTTTGACAACGTGCGCGTCATGAACCCGGAAGTAATCGCACCCCAGCGTCCATTACCGCCTGCCGGTTCTGAAACTTTCAAAGAATTGTATCTGCTAGGTCAAGACCGCGATGCCTGGTTACAATGGCAAACAGAATTTCAGAACAAAATTCAGCCAACGGTAGCAGAGCAATTTACTGAAGGGTTGGTGCGGCAGGCAAGGGGAGAAAATCTCATCGGAATTGATGAAATTTCTAAATTGGAAGACCGAGAAATACCAGCCGAACTTGCCCAATATCAGACTTTGAGTAAACAAATCACCTACTGGCAAGCGCGTTATCCATTTCCCTATCAGCGAGAGATTGAAAAGTGGTCTATCGATCGTAAACTTAATCCTTTGCTAGTAACTGCTTTGATGCGTCAAGAGTCACGGTTTGAACCAAAAATCAAATCTGTCGCCAATGCTACTGGTTTAATGCAACTGTTGCCGAGTACAGCTAAATGGATCGCCCCACAAATCAAAGTGGATTTCAAAACAATCAACTTAGAAAATCCCAACGATAACATCATGCTGGGTACATGGTACTTGGGTCATACCCACGATCAATATAACAATAACTCTTTGCTGGCGATCGCTAGTTACAATGCTGGCCCCGGCAATGTCTCTAAATGGTTGCAAACTCTAACTACAAAAGATCCAGATGAGTTTGTTGAAGAAATTCCCTTTGATGAAACTAAAAACTATGTGCGGCAAGTATTTGGCAACTACTGGAATTATCTAAGGCTTTACAACCCGGAAATTTCTGGCATAGTGACAAAGTACTCGACCACACACCCACAACTACCAACGCGATAATCTTAGAAAGTTATGAGTTGTGAGTGTTGAGTTCAAGCAATTTTTTAATTCAAAATTCACAACTCATACGGGAATCCGGTTTGATTCGGAGAATTTACTTGTGTAGGCAGGGAATAGGGAACAGGAAAGAAAGCTTTTTAAGATGTACTGAGTTTTTTCACCCAATCAAATATGAGTCTTATAGTGATATCTGTTTAGCTAATTACTAATAGGTATTACTTTCAATACTAACTACAATACTGTTATTACAACCATAAATGCTGGTAGATTAAAGCCGGACATAGGTAATAGCAAAGCCTGGTCAAAAGCATCATTTTTACCCAGGTTGACAATGTGCTATTAGTGACACTTGAAGATAGTCAATAACTTGTCATCTGCTGGAAATGGGGTTAGGAAACACAATTTTTGGAGAGGCGATCGCTAATAGCTTGAGTTGATTACACCTGTGGCGTTAATATATCTTAATGTATTCAGTATTGCTTTTTTAGCGCCCCAATGGAGTTAACCTCAAAAGAATTTAAGTCAGAACTGATATTAGAAGTCCAAGCCTGCCTGCTATTAGCAGTTCCTTTGGTAATTACTCAAATATTAGAAGCGGGCATTCCTTTATTGGATGGGGTGATGATGGGCTTACTTAACAGCCAAGCTTTAGCTGCGGGTGCTTTAGGTGCTGTTACCTTTTCTACCCTAGCTTCCGTTTGTCGTTCTGTTCTTTCAGTCGCAGGTGTGAGTGTCGCCAATGCTTTTGGTGCAGGAAAGATAGACCAAGTGAGCCGTGCTACCGGTCAAGGAATTTGGTTAGCCGTGACAATGTGCTTACCTGTGATGTTTATCATTTGGCACTTTGACTATATCCTGCTGTTAACTGGTCAAGAAGAAAGCAATGTATTATTAGCTCAAACATATTTGCGGTCTATTGTTTGGGGTTTTCCGGCTGCACTCGGTTTTTGTATCTTAAAAGAAGTTAGCTCTGCCCTCAATCGCCCCCAATTCTTAACAGTAATTACGGTAGCTGGACTATTATTAAATACGGTTGCTAATTACCTGCTAATGTTCGGTAAATTTGGTTTACCAGCCCTTGGTTTAGCCGGTATCGGTTGGGGAAGCACACTCATTTTTTGGCTAAATTTTATCGCTGCCGCCAGTTGGATTTGCTTTGATAACTACTTTAAAGACTATCAGCTTGATTGTGCTTTGCATCAGTTCAATAAAGATATGTTTATAGATATCTTCCAAACTGGGTGGTTTTTGGGGTTGCAGTATGGAGCAGAAATTGGAGTATTTACTGCCATTGCTTTAATGATGGGCTGGTTTGGAACAGAGACGTTAGCAGCACATGAAATTACCGTTGAGACAGAAAGTTTTGTCGAAACAGTATCTATAGGTATTTCCTATGCCGTCACGATGAGAGTAGGACAGTTGAGGGGACAAAAGGATCTCAAGGGTGCAAGCACAGCGGGACTAGTCTGCATTGCGCTTGTTACTCCTTTTGTAAGTATTGTGGCACTAATTTTTTGGCTGTTTCCCAACTATATTGTGGCAATGTATTTGAATACCAGTAATTTAGATAATATCGAGATAGTTAAAACGGCAACTTCTTTCCTAGCTGCGGGGGCAATAGTCCAAATATTTTATTCTATTCAGACTATTGCTGCTGGTGCTTTAATCGGCTTGAAAGATACCAAAGTGCCAGTGTTAATTACTATGTTCGCTTACTGGATAGTAGGTCTAGGTGGGGGCTATCTAATGGCATTCACTTTCGGCTGGGGTGCTATAGGTTTATGGTTGGGTTTAGTACTAGGGCTACTTATGGGTGCAGTGCTTTTAACTCGGCGTTTTTATCTTTTGACTTCTGAGATTGAGTCTGATTGACTAAAGAGGACTTGGGGACAAGGGAAAAGACTTGTTGCAATACTTGTCGGTTAAGGGGAAAAGGGGAAGGGGAAAAGGGAAAGAAAAAACTTTTAACCTTTACCCTTTAACCTTTTCCCCAAACCCAATTCCGATTTAAAAATGCTTAACCGAGCAGTATTGAGACTTGTTGTAAGTTCTCACCTTTTGTCACCTTGTCCCCTTGTCCCCTTGCTCCCCTGCTCCCTGCCCCCTACCAAGTTGTGCATAGTATCAACAATGCCCACTTCTCGTTACTGTTGAGAAGGTCTAAGTCTTTCCCGCCAAGATGGTTGTTCTGACGATGAAGAACCTGAAGAACCAGAACTATTTGCAGGAGACGACTCTCGCCGACTTCTTCGAGGCGGGGGTGAATCAGATTCTACTCTTCTAGAGCGTCGCCGTGGAGTAGATGATTCTGAAGAAGAGTTACTAGAACTTGATTCGCTGCGATCGCGTCTTCTCCGTCTTGGAGTATAATCGCTCGATTGCTGTTCTTCTTGAGAATAGCTTCTCCTTCTTCTACGTCTCCTAGATGAACCACTCTCTTCAGAATTAGAATTTCTCGCACTTTCCCCTTCTGAGTCATCATCATCTTTAGAGGCAATAGAACGATTCAGCACTTGTTTGGGCTTGATAGACTGGGCTTTGATAGTGCCTTTGCGACCCTCTAACTTGGGTCGTTTGGGAAACTTTTCTACAGGCATCCCCTCTACCGCTTTTTCCATAAATTCGTGCCAAGTGTAAGCGGCACTACTACTACTGCCATAAGTGGGGCGGTTGTCATCGTTACCTAGCCATACCCCTGTCACCATCTGAGGAATGTAGCCAATAAACCATAAATCGCGGGCTTCGTCGGAGGTGCCGGTTTTGCCGGCAACTGGTCTATTATCTAATTGGGCAGCACCACCGGTTCCTGCTTCGACGACATTGCGTAGCATCCAAGTCATGATGGCGGCACTATCAGCGTCCAAGGCGCGTTTTGACTTGAAATTCGCTGACCAGATGACTTTGCCTTGGCGGTTGAGGATGCGGGTAATACCATGAGGTTCTGCGTGCAATCCCTGAGTTGCAAAACTACCATAGGCGCTGGTTAACTCTAGCAGATTGACTTCATTTGAACCAAGAGCCAAGGAGTAGGTGGGCTTGAGTTCAGATTTTATCCCCATATCATGGGCAAGTTTAATCGTTGGTGTAAATCCCACATCAATCAACACCTTCACCGCAATAATATTAACAGAGCGGGTAAGGGCATCTCGGATGTTCATTGAACCGTGGAAGTTTTCACTATAGTTTTTCGGTTCATAGCCGTCTACAACAAAGGGTGCATCCTCGTAGCTATCGTAGGGGCTTTTACCGGTAGCGATCGCAGTGGCATATACAAACCCTTTAAATGTCGATCCTGGCTGCCGTTGTGCTTGGGTAACTCGATTAAACTGGTTTTTACCAAAGTCTTTTCCCCCCACCATTGCCTTAATTTCACCATTTCGGGGGTCTATAGCCACCATTGCCGCTTGCTTAAAGTTTTCCCAGCGTCCTTGATTTCGCAGGGTTTTGGCAACCGCCTCTTCTGCGACTTTCTGCCAAGTCGGGTTCAGCGTAGTTTCTACTACTAATCCCTCACTTTTTAGCACGTTGGGAGAAACGTACTTCGGCAATTCTTTTTGGATGTAGCTGGTAAAGTAGGGTGATTCTATTTCCAGTCGCTTAGGTAAACTGGTTTTGAGAATTAATGGTTCTTGGGCTGCTGCCTGCCTTTGTTCTGGTGTAATTACTTTATCTTCTTGCATCCGTTGCAATACCAAGTTCCGCCGCCGTTTCGCCGCTTCGGGATTTTTGTCTGGGGCGTACAAGCTAGGAGCAGGAGCTAATCCAGCAATCGTAGCCATTTCTGCAAGGGAAAGCTGGTCTGGCGTTTTACTAAAATATACCCAGGATGCATCTGCCACACCATAAGCTCCAGATCCCAAATAAACCAGATTTAGGTAACGCTCTAAAATCTGATCTTTGGTTAATTCTTGCTCCATTTTTTGGGCAAGGCGGACTTCCTTGAGTTTGCGCCAGATTGTCTGCTCTTGTTTCAAAAAGAGAATCCGCGTTAGCTGTTGGGTGATGGTGCTACCACCTTCTACCACACCTTGCGATCGCAAATTATTCAAACCCGCTCTGACAATCCCTTGCGGATCGACTCCATTGTGTTGCCTAAATCTTCTATCTTCTGAGGCGATAAAAGCTTTTTTTAAATTATCTGGTATTTGTTCTAGCTGTAGCTGTTCTCTGGCCGTTTCACCTTGTTGTTGTAATATTGTGCCATCAGCAGCTTTAATGGTCAGTGTTTGCTCTCGCAACACAGCATTCAACTCGGACTGATCTGGCAAAGTCCGATCTATTAAACTGATACCGTAGATCGAGGCAGCTATCCCACCACCAATACCCAAACCTGCCCAAAACCAGAAGCGGCGATAGAGTGGTCTAGCGCCAGTTGCCCGATTGACCCTCATTCTAGATGGTAAAATTTTCATTTTGCTCAGTAACTGCCTCGTCTGCGCCAGATGTGCTGGTGGTAAGCTCTCATTCGTTCCTCCTCGTCCAGAGTCACTCAAATTAGTTGGTCTTCGCTTGAACCAGGAGGTAAGCTTCCCCACGTCAGTTCCTCGCTCAAAGTAGTAAGTAATTATAACCACCATCAATCAACTTTGGGGTTATAGCACTACCATTGTGTTAGTATAATATCCTATAAATAATTAACTGAATTCACTAGAAAATAATGTTTTTTAAATTTGGTTAATTTAGTTTTGTAAAAAATGCGGTAATTTTGATAACTACTACGAATCTAAAAGCTATTGACAAGTATCCGCAAAGACAGCCCGAAAACGGCTGATTTCAGAAAGTATAATGTCTATACCTGGCTACGACGAAGCAAAGCTAAGACGAAGCGCCGTTGCTCTTGGTAGTAATATTGGCGATTCTCAGACAATTTTATCAGCAGCTATAGAGACTTTAGCCCAAACGCCAGGTATTCTTTTAGAAGCCAGATCCCATTGGTATCAAACCAAAGCTGTCGGGCCACCACAGCCAGATTACCTCAACGGCTGCGTCACATTGCAGGTAGAAATACTCCCCCAGGAGTTATTAGAAATTTTGTTAGGAATTGAACAACAATTTGGGCGCGTGCGTCAGGAACGCTGGGGACCACGAACCCTAGATTTGGATTTGTTATTATATGATGACATTACTTTGGATACACCAAATCTCCAGATTCCTCATCCACGAATGCGGGATCGCGCCTTTGTGTTAGTCCCGCTGGCAGAAATTGCCCCAGATTGGATAGAACCAGTTTCCGGGTGTGTGATTAAAGAGCTGCTGAAAGAGGTAGACTGTTCTGATGTACATTTATGGATGGACAATTAAAATTACCATCCTTAAAAGCAGAAGAACACTGATTTTGCCTCTGTATTCACAGATAATCAGATTTTACTATGCCATTAGGTAGAGAATTACCACAACTGCTAAGACAACGCCTGTTTCATAAAGGACGCAAGTTTGATTTTGAAGTTAATCGCTTGCGTTTGCCGAATAAATCGGAAGGAGAATGGGAATGTATTCGTCACCCTGGCGGTGCCCTAGCTGTACCAGTTACATCGGAAGGTAAACTTATACTGGTGCGCCAGTATCGTTTTGCAATTCAGGGACGGATATTAGAATTTCCGGCGGGGACATTGGAAGGAAAAGAAGAGCCTTTAGAAACAATACAACGTGAAATTGCCGAAGAAACTGGCTATAGTGCCCAAAAATGGGACAAATTAGGCGAATTTTTCCTAGCTCCTGGTTATTCTGATGAAATTATCTATGCTTTTCTGGCACGAGATTTAGAAAAGCTGGAGACACCACCACCACAAGATGGAGACGAGGATATCGAAACTGTGTTTATGACTCCTGAAGAATTAGAAAAAGCGATTCTGGAGGGAGAGGCGGTAGATGCTAAATCGGTTTCTAGCTTTTTTCTGGCGCGTCCGTTTTTAATTTAATACTCTTTTCTTATGCTGCTAGAGTTAGCGATTGCAGATGCCTACGGTGCAGGCTTTGAATATGCAGACGAAGCGATCGCTAACAACGATTTGAGTCGATACGTCGAACATCCGCGTTTTCGACTCAATCCTGGCAGCTACACCGACGATACCCAGATGAGTATTGCCATTGCGGAAGTGATTGTTGCTCAAGCACCGTGGACGCCAGAAGTTTTAGCCGATAGTTTTGTTAGAGCTTTTAAACGCGATCGAAGAGAAGGTTATGCTCGAAGATTCTACCATTTTCTATTAGAAATTCAGGATGGGGAAGAGTTTTTAACCAAAATTAACCCTGATAGTGACAAAAGCGGGGGAGCAATGCGTGCAGCACCCATTGGCATCTATCCCACACCAGAAAAAGTGATTGAGGCGGCAACAATTCAAGCAGCAATTACCCACAATACAACCGATGGGATCAATGCTGCCGTAGCGGCTGCCTTAATGTCGCATTATTTTATTTATCGACTGGGAGCAAAAGGCAAATTAGGACGGTTTCTCGAAGGTTATGTATCTGGAGAGTGGAATAAACCGTGGGAAGGTAAAGTCAAGTCCAAAGGCTGGATGAGTGTCAGAGCAGCGATTACTGCGGTGATGCGAAATGACAGCATGAGCGAACTTTTACAAGATTGTATCGCTTTTACTGGGGATGTAGATACAGTAGCCGCGATCGCTTTGGCTGCTGGTTCTTGTAGCGAGGAAATTACTCAAGACATTCCCAATCATCTTGTCACAGGGTTAGAGAATGGAGCTTACGGTAGAGATTACCTCATCGAACTAGATAAGCAGTTAATGAGTTTGGTGGATAAAAAGATCGGCTAAATCTAATATATCAGAGTAGCGCTAGGTAATCTGATTTTTCTAATTTTGGAGCGAGTTAAGTTCAGACGCTCAAAAGGCTATATTTTAGTGTTTAATTTTAAGTTAGATAATCGAAAGCATATTTCAAGCCAACCAAGCCAACATTGATGAATCATACTCTAGCTGCTACTTTAGGAGAACTACAAACAAAAATATATTGGCTACATGATGCTGAAAAATTTGCTGAATTGGCAGAAGCAGCAACTCAAATATATATTAAACTTGGATATGACCAACAAAAAGCAGAAAATGTTGGTCATTTAATTAGTGAAGCCTATCAGTTATCTGATGATGCTGATTTAGCATACAAGGCTGGAGAAATTGAAAAAGAAATAAAATTTTATAATCAAGTCAAAGATAAATTTATAGAGATTGAGGCTATATTAGGTCTACAAAAAAGTATAGCCGAACATCAAACAAAATGGTGGATACATTTTCGCCATAGACATAAATCTCAAGTTATATATCACCTATTTTGGCAACATTTCAAACCTTTGGGTTTAAATTATTTATTTATAGCTATACAACTAACATATTATATGTTAAATGTAGGCAAAGGTCATAATTTGCGCGATATAGAAATAACTCAAAAAAACGCTACCAAATATTGGATGCAATTATTGAAATGTAATGTTACCAAATATCCATATTTAGGTTAATTTTGTGTTTTGTAAAATATTTAAAGAAGCAACGTGTAACATCTCGTAGAGAAAGTGGTTTGATAAATTAAGCTTTTTGACGAATTGCGCGTAAATCGTGGTTTTGTTTGTATCGTTGCAGTTTATAACCACCCTTTTTAGATTCTTAAGTAGGAATGTAGGTTGGGTGGAGTGAAACGCAACCCAACATTACCACCAAATTTTATGTTGGGTTACGCTATCGCTGCACCCAACCTACAAAACTACAGTTCTCAAGGCAGACGAGGTTTAGCCGTCTTTGTATATTTGCAGATATATATATAGATAAACACTCTTATACATAGAAACATATATTTCTTATATAACCTAGTTTAAATATCAATTTATACCTTGTGTTCTTTCAAAAAAAGCTCCATGATTGATTTAGAAAGCCCATATTTATAGGTTGGTTAGTTAATAATGATGCCGATATAAATCATAAATATTTCCGATTCATAACAAGAAAATATTTGATATTTATCTCAAATTTACTTAGGTTGGAGTTTGATTAACTCATGCTAGAAGGATGGATTCAAATTATATTAACGCTACTAATTGTAGTAGCAATTACTCCTGTTTTTGGGCGCTATATGGCGCGGGTTTATCTAGAGCAAAGTACTTTTCTCGACCCGATTTTGAATCCGGTTGAGCGAGTGCTTTATGCTTTGGTTGGCGTTAAAACCAAAGAAAATATGACCGGCTGGCAGTATGGGCGGGCAATCTTATACAGCAACGTCGCAATGGGGTTGCTGATTTTCTTGGTAATTATGAATCAAGGATGGCTGCCATTAAATCCAACTAAGATAGATGCGCCAACTTGGGATACAGTGCTGCATACGACTATTTCTTTTATTACTAACACTAACCAGCAGCACTATTCTGGTGAAACCTACATGAGCTATGGCAGCCAAGTGTGGGGACTTGGTTATCATATGTTTACCTCTGCTGCTACTGGTTTAGCGGTGGGAATTGCCTTTATTCGCGGATTGACTGGTAGATCGTTAGGCAATTTTTATGTAGATTTAATTCGCTCGATTACGCGAATTTTACTGCCTATTTGTATTGTGGGCGCGATCGCTCTTATGGCTGCTGGCGTTCCTGAAACACTGGGGGGTGCGGTTGTATTCCCCACTTTGGAAGATGCGAATATTAGTCAAGCGATCGCTCGTGGCCCTGTTGCCCATTTTGAAATTATCAAACAATTAGGGGAAAACGGTGGCGGCTTTTTTGCCATCAACTCGGCACACCCTTTTGAAAATCCTAATGGATTCTCAAACTTGATTCAGATTGTCGCCATGCTTGCGATTCCAACTTCCCTAATCTACACTTATGGGTTGTTTGCGAATAACACTAAGCAAGCTTGGTTAGTCTACGGTATGGTAGGCATTCTCTATTTAGTATTTATCATCGTCACAGCCATTGGTGAATACAACGGTAATCCGGCTGTGAATGGACTGCTTGGTAGTCAGCAACCGAATTTGGAGGGTAAAGAAGTCCGGTTTGGTTGGGCACAATCTGCACTATTTGCAACCACTACAACTGGTACTATGTGCGGTGCAGTCAATAGTTTACACGACTCCTTCATGCCCAATGGCGGTTTTATTACCCTTTCCAATATGTTCCTGCAAATTATTTGGGGTGGACAGGGTACGGGAACCGCTTATTTGTTCGCTTATCTAATTTTGGCTGTGTTTGCCACAGGGTTGATGGTGGGACGCACACCCGAATTTCTCGGACGCAAGATTGAGAAGCGCGAGGTTGTCCTTGCTAGTTTTTTAATTCTGCTAGTTCACCCGATCGCAATTATGATTCCCGCAGGTATCGCCTTGGCGTTTCCCGATCAGCTATCAGGAATTAGTAATCCCGGCTTCCACGGCTTTGCTCAAGTTATCTATGAATACGCTTCGGCTGCTGCTAACAACGGTTCTGGCTTTGAAGGTTTGGGAGATTCACAACCTTCTCCTTTGGCGATCGCTACAGGTACAAAAACCACTGCAACCGCTTTGTGGTGGAACTTGAGTACTTGCTTCAGTTTAATTGCAGGACGCTATATTCCCATCATCGGTTTGCTGTTTTTAGCAGATAGTATGTCTCGCAAACAAGCTGTTCCCTACACAACTGGGACATTAAGAACCGATACCGGATTATTTACAGGCGTTACCGCAGGCGTGATTTTAATCCTGGGCGCACTTACATTCTTCCCAGTTTTAGCATTAGGCCCCATTGGTGAAGCTTTCTTTATCGCTAAAGGTATCGGCTAGGGATTGAGGAGTGCGAGGAAGCGGGGGAGAAATTGCACTCATCAACGGAGTTCAAAGACTCATTCACGAGTATCAAAGACTCGTCAGCGAGTATCAAAAACTCATCAACGGAGTTCAAAGACTCATCGGCGAGTATTAAAGACTCATTCACGAGTATCAAAGACTCGTCGGCGAGTATCAAAGACTCATCGGCGAGTATTAAAGACTCATCGGCGAGTATTAAAGACTCATCGGCGAGTATCAAAGACTCGTCGGCGAGTATCAAAGACTCGTCAGCGAGTATCAAAGACTCGTCGGCGAGTATTAAAAACTCATCCCCTATTCTCCATGCCCCATGCCCAATGCCCAATTCCCAATTCCCAAAATTTAATGTATGCCAATTACTACTGATTCTCCCTCCTCTCGTATTCCATCTGGAACTCGTGACTCGCGCAAACACACTCCCAAAGCTGATATGCGGGGACTTTACCAAAGATCAATTCGTGAGTCATTTGTCAAGCTCGATCCGCGAATTACTGTCAGAAACCCAGTAATGTTTGTTGTTTGGGTGGGGACAATTGTCACCTTGCTTGTTACCCTAAACCCAAATTTGTTTGGCACCATCCAGGCAGATGTTAACCAACAACGCGTTTTAAACGGGTTGATTACCTTTATTCTCTTTTTCACCCTTGTTTTTGCTAACTTTGCCGAAGCCGTAGCTGAAGGACGCGGTAAAGCACAAGCTGATTCATTAAGATCGACGCGATCGGATACGATCGCTAATAAAATCCTCCCTGATGGTTCGATAGTAAAAGTCAATTCTACAGAACTGCGACGGGGCGATTTGGTAAAAGTCAGTGCAAATAATATGATTCCCGCCGATGGAGATGTAATTAAAGGCATCGGCTCGGTGGATGAGTCGGCAATCACTGGGGAATCTGCCCCGGTATTGAAGCAACCAGGTACAGATATTGCTAGTTCGGTGACAGGCGGTACACGCTTACTCTCCGATGAGTTGACAATTCGCATTAGTGCCGATCCTGGTCAAGGCTTTATCGATCGCATGATTGCCTTGGTAGAAGGGGCAGAACGCAGCAAGACTCCCAATGAGATTGCTTTGACGGTATTGTTGGCTGTGTTAACGCAAGTATTCTTGATTGTGGTGGCAACTATGCCCCCATTTGTCGGCTACATCGCCAGTTTTATCAGCACAGCCTTTGGTGTTGAGGCGGGGAACAGTTTACGGGCGGGTGCTAGCGTTGCGATTCTCATCTCGCTACTGGTAGCTTTAATTCCCACAACTATCGGTGGTTTGCTCAGTGCGATCGGTATTGCCGGGATGGATCGAGTTGCCCAGTTTAACGTTATCGCTACCTCTGGTCGAGCAGTAGAAGCTTGCGGTGACATCAATACCTTGGTGCTAGATAAGACGGGCACGATCACCTTGGGAAATCGGATGGCTGACGAGTTTATTCCCCTGGATAACCACTCAATAATAGATGTGGCGCGAGTTTCCTTAGCTGCTAGCTTGTTTGACGAAACGCCAGAAGGAAAATCGATCGTGATTTTAGCCGAAAAAGCCCAGGCTGGGGTAGACTTTAACATTGACAAAGCCGAAGGTGTAGAATTTTCTGCTAAAACCCGGATGAGTGGCACGAATTTACCCGATGGCAAACAAATCCGCAAAGGTGCGGTGGATGCGATTAAGGGATTTGTCCGTTCTCGTGGTGGTAACGTTCCTGATGATATAGATGCAGCTTATGAGCGAGTTTCCCGGTTGGGCGGTACACCCTTAGCTGTTTGCCAAGATGACAAAATTTATGGTGTCATCTACCTGAAAGATATTGTCAAACCTGGTTTGCGGGAGCGATTTGACCAACTCCGCCGCATGGGTGTTCGCACGATCATGCTCACAGGTGACAACCGGATTACCGCTTCGGTGATTGCCGAAGAAGCTGGGGTGGATGATTTCATTGCCGAAGCGACTCCAGAAGACAAAATTGAAGTGATTCGCTCGGAACAATCTCAGGGTAAACTGGTGGCAATGACCGGGGATGGTACTAACGATGCCCCTGCCTTGGCTCAAGCAAATGTGGGTGTGGCGATGAATTCTGGGACGCAAGCTGCCAAAGAAGCTGCTAACATGGTGGACTTAGATTCAGATCCCACAAAGCTAATTGACTTAGTAACCATAGGTAAACAGTTGCTAATTACTCGTGGGGCGTTGACAACATTCTCCATTGCTAACGATATCGCCAAGTATTTTGCAATCATCCCTACTATCTTCGCTGCCGCAGGAATCGGCGCACTTAATATTATGGGATTAAAGAGTGCCCAATCTGCGATCGTCTCGGCGCTGATTTACAATGCTCTGATTATTCCGGCACTAATTCCGCTAGCACTCAGAGGGGTGAAGTTTTTACCTTTAACAGCAGATCAACTGCTACGTCGTAACATCTTCATCTTTGGTCTTGGCGGTATCGTTGCTCCCTTCATTGCCATCAAACTGATAGATATAATCCTACCTTTGTCTTAATTTACTATGAAACCTATTCAGATCCGCCGCACTATTCTTGCATCCCAAGTATTAGAAGAAATAACTGAAATCTGGTGTCAATGGCAAAGACAAAAGCTACCACTGTATTTGTTCTTGGCGATGTGTTTCAACCTAGTGGTTGCACCTATGGTTTATGCCGCTACTAATGAACAACTTTCCCGCAGTCAATCTTGGGGATTGGGACTGTTAGGACTAACGACACTGGGACTTTCCATCTATTTATTTTTTGTCATGTTTGTACCGGAGAAATTCTAATGAGTTTTGCACGCGAAGCTGGTAGAGCTGTTCGGTCTACCTTAGTACTTTGGGTTATTGGAGCGATTATTTATCCTTTTGCGATGATTGCCATTGGGCAGATTGTGTTTCCCTTTCAAGCAAACGGTAGTCTCCTGAAAAATGCTACAGGTCAAGTTGTTGGTTCTGCTTTGATTGGTCAACCTTTTAGTAGCGATCGCTATTTTAACAGCCGTCCCAGTACCACCAGCTACAGCACAGCCGACCCGAAAAAAGATGATGCGGGAGTTTTGAAAACTGGGGTTTCTGGCGCTAGTAACTTGGCTCCCAGTAATCCGGCATTAATGGAACGCATCAAAGGTAAAGATGACCCAGACCCCAGCAAAAAAGTTGAGGGTGATTTCAATCGTTTGAAAAAAGCAGGTGTGCAGCCGACTGGCGATTTAGTCTACACCTCTGGTTCCAGCCTTGACCCGCATATTACCCCGGAAGCTGCGATCGCACAAGTTGCACGAGTAGCCAAGGCGCGGAACGTTCAACCAAACCAACTCGAAACTTTAATTTCCCAAAACACCGACGGCCGCTTTCTCGGCATCTTTGGCGAACCTGGAGTTAATGTGTTGAAGCTGAATTTAGCTTTAGATAAGATTAAGGGATAAAGGCTTGAGAGAGTGCTGCTGATTCTTGCTATGCCTTCTATTCAAAATAATTATCTATAGTAATCCTTAGTGATTACTTTAAATCTAAATGTTGGATTCTCGGCTTAATTTAATAAGTCGAGAATCTGATTTTTAGTAGGTATATCTAAAACCTATATCTCTAAACATATACCTGTTTAGCTAATTACTAAATACCTACTCTATTTAATTAATACATTTTATATATCTTCAAAATATATCTCTGCAACAGCAGATTTTTCTCGGTAAGTATTAGACAATACTATTAGAGTTAAAAAACATTTTGTGCTAAAAAATAAAAAAGCTTTAGAACCAAGCTTGTTTGGTGTTTTTATCGAAGATAATAGCATTTACTGTGGCATTCATTTAAGTGATATTAAGTTACCGAGTAAATGCGTTTTTCTAGGAGTTTTAAGAGAAACTCAAGTTATTTCAGCAACAGATAATCCTAGTATTTTTGCTGGAGATTACATTTTAGCAATAGCAACCCATCCTATGATGGTTCCCGCTCTCAAAGTGACTCTTAAAAAAATCCATTCTGTTTACTATTCCCTCAACAGTTGCTTATTGGAAGCTCGGCTAAAAAAAAGTCAATCTGTTAATTCAAATTACCCAGACCTATCAAGTACTTTCAATTCCACATATTATTAGACAGATGAACATTTCTCAAATAAAGGCAGAAGGCAGTTCGAGCTTGCAGCAAAAGTAAGAAGATATATTTATACCTCCTGCCTCTTTAACTTTACTGGATCTGAGTTCGACTAGCTAAAGGTTTTTAATATGCATACTTTGGAGCTTTTCCGACTTTATGTATCCGCCCAAAAAAGTGTTCATCAGTCCACCCTGATTGAAGCTAACTTGTCTAAGGCAACACATAGTGACACCAAACCACATAACGGAGACATTCCCTTTGTAGCAGTGTTTTTGGCTCACATTTATTTCATGATTGTTTGGGCAATTGTTGTTTTTCTAGTTTCATCTGTCTGCAAAGCACTAGAAGATCCCCCAGAAAATGCAGCGCCAGATAAAGATGAAATAGTAAGCATTAAACATTTAGAGCAACATACCTGTAAAAAATGCCAATTTTTTAACAATAACTATTTTCTAAAGTGTGCAGTACATCCTACCACTGCTCTAACAAAACAAGCACTCAATTGTTCTGACTACAGCCCTAAATAGATAGGTAAGTTTATCGCTATATATCAAGCGATCGCTTTATCCCATACTTTCCAATTACGATCCAAGGCTTTGTGCTGAAAAACCCAAATAAATTTTATGAAACAAAAAGAAACAGTATTTGTTATTCCAACTCATCGATTGAGAGATGTTGCACAAACTATCGAAAAGTATGATGAGAATTTCTGGGCAAATGGTCATGCTTTAAAAATTATCGTTTTTGACGATTCCAGCATTGCCAATCATGAGAAATATTATCCACTTTTAGAGCAGACTAAGACAGTCAATGATGTGTTTTATGTTGGGCCACAACAGAAAGAGCAATTTATTACATTTTTAAACGAAAGACTGCGCGATCGCAAGCTAGAATCACTAGTCAAAAATTTATTTCGACCTAGTTATGGAGGAAATCGTAACTTCACACTCATGTATACCCTTGGACATTTAATGGTTAGTGCAGATGACGATATGCGTCCAGATGCATTAATTGAAACTAGCCCAGAATCTTTATCTGGTGATGAAATATGCCGAGGAAAATTAATTAAATCTAACCAACAAGGTGGCTACGTCCATAAATCTTTTGACTTACTCACAGCTTTTGGTGATGTTTTAGGTCAAAAAGCTAGTCATGTACCAGAAAACTTTGAGACTGGAGAATTGGTACTTGATACAGCAATGGATTTAGAAACCAATACAACTAAAGGCTACTTTCGAGAAAACAGCCTTTTATTACAACAGGGGAGAGTCTTGAATAATGCGATCGTTAAGATTGCCCAAACTTTTCGCACAGGAACTAATGATATTGATACCCTTGATTTTGTTCACATGTATCTCAATGATGAGAATCAAATTAGCCCCAATGACCTAAATGATTTTTATATTCTTACCAATTTTAGACCCGTTATTACTAACAAAAACTGGAGAATGGATTGTGGAGTTGCTGGATATGATAATCAGCTAGGTTTACCACCCTTCTTTCCAACTCGGCTCAGATTTGAGGATTATATATACAGGATTTGGATACAGCAAGAAGGAATTGCAGCTGCACACGTTGATGCTGTACAAAACCATATTAGAAATAACTATATGCGTAATCCTCTCGCTAGCGAACTATTTAATGAAGAAATATGTAGCTTGCTGAAAAAGAAAATTAAAAACAGTGTTTATCATCTTGACGATTTGGGAATAAAGTTTGATTACTCAGGCGAAGTCACTTTACAAGATTCTGAGGAAATCCTGGAAAAAATCTCTGCTATCCACAGGCAAGTAGTCAAAGCCTCAATCTCTACCCAGAATGAAGAACGCAAGCAGTCACTTCAATTATTTGCTGAGAATTTATCGAGAGTCTTCTATGGATTTGAACCAGACTTTTTTCAGCAAAACGTTTCCAGAATTATCGATGATGTTATTAGCCAATTTCACGGTTCTCTAGAAATATGGCCAACTCTAGTAGAAATCTGTTACTTTTACAAAGACAAAAAAGACCTACCACAAATCAGGGTTAAAAACAAGAAGGTAAAATCTAGAAATGGCACAAAATCGAGTGAAATTCTTGTATAAATGTGACCTTTGGCAAACAAGCCATCATTCATCCAGTAAAGTTTTTTAAAACCCTTTATTTTTGAAGATGTGCCTATAGAACTTAAGCCAGATCCCTGACTTCTTGAAGAAGTTGGGGATCTAATTTTTCACGAATGATTTAGGATTGCTATATGTGCTAGTTAAGTGACTATGTATGCAAACGCTAATTATTGATAACTATGACTCTTATACATTTAATCTTTACCAAATGATTGCCGAGGTAAATAGGGAACTACCTCTAGTAATTTATAACGATCGCCTTAACTGGGATGAATTAAAAGAAATTGCTTTTGACAACATTGTGATTTCACCTGGCCCCGGTCGTCCAGAAAGGTCAGAAGATTTTGGAGTCTGTCGGCAAATAATTGAGAATGTGAATGTACCCTTGTTGGGAGTTTGTCTGGGACATCAAGGACTTGGCTATCTATATGGTGGAAGAGTAATTCATGCACCGGAAGTTCGACATGGCAGACTCAGTAAAATTTATCATAATAATTCAGAATTATTTCAAGGTATTCCTAATCAGTTTTCTGTGGTGCGCTATCACTCGTTATTAGTTGCTGATGAACTACCTGAATGTTTAGAAAAAATTGCTTGGACAGAAGAAGGATTGGTGATGGGATTGCGTCATCTACATCTACCTTTTTGGGGTGTGCAGTTTCACCCAGAGTCTATCTGTACAGAATATGGGCAAAGATTATTAAAAAACTTTCGAGATATTACGCAGCAATTTACAGAGAAATCGTTAAGGAGGCAGGAGGCATCAAGAAGTCCACAAAAGCAATATTGGATTGGATATGGAGATGTTACTCCTGTTGTGGATCGACCCTGCCAAGAACAGGAAGAGAAGTTTGAATTGTATACGCGCAAGTTAGATATCTGCCCAAATACAGAACAAATATTTGTACAGCTATTTGGGAATGCAACAAACGCTTTTTGGCTAGATAGCAGCCGTGTGGAATTTGGTCTATCTCGCTTTTCATTTATGGGTGATGGAAGCGGGGTTAACAGTCTATTGGTACGATATAATACCGAAACGCAAGAAATCATCATTACACAGTTAGATACCGTAACTCGTCGCACCGAAAGTATTTTTGAGTATTTGAAGCGAGAAATAGACTGCCGAAGTTGCCAAGCTGATGATTTACCGTTTGATTTTAACTGTGGATTTGTGGGCTATTTTGGCTATGAACTCAAGAGAGAGTGTGGATCGTCATTGGTGCATTCTTCACCATTACCTGATGCAATTTTCTTACTTGCCGATCGCATGATTGCGATCGATCATCAAGAACAGTGCCTTTATTTGCTGCAATTAATCAAAAAAGGACAAACAGAACAGGTAGAAACTTGGTTTGATACAATCCAACAACAACTCGAAACTCTAGATCCTCTTTTTTCTCTGATACCCCAAGAAAGTTGTCAGCCAGTTAAGTTCCGTTTGAGTCGCACTTACCAAAATTACATCCAAGATATTCAGCAATGCTTGGATGAAATTCACGAAGGGGAAACTTATCAAGTTTGCTTGACAAATCAGCTGCATACCGATGCAACCCCCGATCCATTGACGTTCTATCGCACATTACGTAAAATCAATTCGGCTCCTTACTCTGCATTTTTACGCTTTGGTGAAATTGCGATGCCTGCGGCGAGCGTTGCGATCGCCTGCTCATCTCCAGAAAGGTTTCTACGGATCGATCGCCAAGGTTGGGTAGAAACTAAACCCATCAAGGGAACCCTACCACGAGGAGAAACTCCCGAAGCCGATTTTGTCCTCCGTGAGAAGCTACGCAACAGCGAAAAAGACCAAGCTGAAAATCTGATGATTGTTGATTTGTTACGCAATGATTTGGGACGAGTCTGTGAAATTGGTAGCATTCACGTACCAAAATTAATGGATGTGGAAACATACTCAACAGTACATCAGTTGGTAACAACAGTACGCGGGCGATTACGTTCAGATTTACAAGCGGTGGATTGCGTGCGAACTGCATTTCCCGGAGGATCGATGACTGGTGCGCCCAAAATCCGCACCATGCAAATTATCGATCGCCTAGAACAAGAGGCGCGAGGAATTTATTCAGGTGCGATCGGCTTTTTGGGTTTGAATGGTTCAGCCGATTTGAATATTGTGATTCGGACTGCTGTTTTGACTCCCAATCAAACTTCCATTGGTATAGGTGGTGGAATTGTAGCCCTTTCTCAACCGGAGATGGAGTTTCAGGAAACGCTGCTTAAAGCCAAAGCCTTAATCGACGCTCTGCTTCTGACGATGTATGGAACCTCTGAGTCAAAGAATTATGACATTCTGGGATTAGAAACAATCGCCGATAGTTATGAAAAATTAACTGCTTAAATTAGGGAACTAAAAAAAATAAAAATGTGTTTTGGGTGGGATATAGAAGTAATCAGTCATGAATCAAATCGAACAGTTTAGATAGATAATAAATCGCTGACTTATCGCTTCATTGTAGTGCTTTACGTACTGTTTACCTCGACTTTAAACCGATATTCCGCAGGTTGTAGGGTCAAAGTTATTCATAATTAATAATTCTTAATTACTAATTAAAACCCAATACAGAAATGCACTTTCTTGATTTAGCAATAAATTTAAAGATAAAAACTATCTAGCAAATCAAGGTTAAAAACAAGAAACCAAAGTTCATAAATCGCGCAAAAACGCGCAACAATACCTTATAATCACGACCTTTAGTAAACATACATCTGCAAGAGTTTACGATTCTTCATCCGATAAAACTATCTTAGATATGGCTTAGGTAACAGCAATCTGATAAGATTTCTAACAAGTAGAATAATTGCTTGTTCTCTTTTTCTTAAACCAACTGATTTAGGTTATTTTTGGGAAAGGAAAATAAAAATGTCTGATTTATTGTGGAAAACTCTGGTACTAAGTCCAGTAGTTTTGGGAGTGACGGTGTTGGTTTCCGCAAGAGCTATAGCTGCTGAAGGAGCAAGCTCTTTTGAAGATATAAAGTTAAAAGCTGCTCAGACAGAAGCACCAATAACTTCTAATGCTTCAATATTCATTCAAACAGAGCAACGAAAAGTTAATCAGCAGTTGGTCGCCCAAAAGGCTGATGAAAAGAAGGTTTTAGAAGATGTTAATCGCTACAGCAACGAAGGCAAGAACCAGAATTCATTGTCTCAAGTCACATCAGTTTCTCAATTTTCTGATGTACAGCCGACTGATTGGGCATTCCAAGCTTTGCAATCCTTGGTTGAGCGCTACGGTTGTATTGCTGGATACCCAAATTCTACTTACCGAGGCAATCGGGCACTGACTCGTTATGAGTTTGCCGCAGGTTTGAATGCTTGTTTAGATCGAGTTAATGAACTGATTGCGACCGCAACTGCTGACTTGGTGACAAAACAGGATTTGGCGACTCTCCAGCGTTTGCAAGAGGAATTCTCGGCAGAACTGGCAACTCTGCGCGGTCGAGTAGATTCTCTAGAAGCACGGACTGCGGAACTAGAAGCTAATCAGTTTTCTACTACCACAAAATTGGTGGGTGAAGCTATTTTTGTCGCTACTGATATTTTTGGCAATAATACTGGCGATGCGAATAATACCGTCTTCCAAGATAGGGTACGTTTAGATTTGCAAACCAGCTTCACGGGTAAAGACGTTTTACACACCCGTCTTGCAGCCGGGAATGCACTAGCCTTTACACAAGTAGGGAATAATGGTGTTGGAATCGATACTGCTGAAGGTACGCAAACATTTCAAATCGGCAGCACTAGTAACAACAGTGTGATTATCGACTGGTTGGCGTATTACGTACCTATAGGCCCAGCCCAAGTCTACTTTGCAGGCACCGGAGGTATTCATAGCGATTATGTTGCTACTAACAACCCTTACTTTGAGGACTTTGATGGCGGTAATGGTGCTTTGTCTACCTTTGCTTCTGAAAGTCCGATTTATCGCATTGGTGGTGGTGCAGGTGCAGCACTGACTTTACCCTTTGGTAAGGGTGGCAGTATTTTGAGACCAAGTTCGCTGACTATTGGTTACTTGGCATCAAATGCTAATAATCCTGGGGCAAATCAAGGTTTAATAGATGGTAACTATGCAGCCTTGGGACAGTTGAACTTTAGTGTTGGCGATCGCTTATCTATAGCTGCTACCTACGTTCACGGTTATCATGGCGCTGGAGGTGGTAATTTATTCGATCTAGGTGGTGGTTTGGGTAGTACTAACCGCGTCGTAGGTACTGGTCAAGCTAACACCCTAAGTACTTTAAACGGATCTTCCAGTAATTCTTACGGTATAGAAGCAGCTTTTAGACCCAGCGACAAACTGTCAGTCAGTGGCTTCGTTTCTTACCACGATATCACAGGCTTTGGTGCTGGTGATGATTATCAAGCTTGGAGCTACGGTCTGGGAGTGGCCTTACCCGATCTCGGTAAAAAGGGTAACGTTTTAGGGGTTTTTGCTGGTGCAGAACCTTATGCCCGTAACCGAGGCGGAGTTTTTGCTGGTACTGGTAATGATATACCTTATCACTTTGAAGGCTTTTACAAGTATCGCGTGTCAGATAATATCTCAATCACCCCTGGCGTCATCTGGTTGACCTCTCCTGGTCAAAACAGCAACAACGATGATGCAATTATCGGTACGCTGAGAACAACTTTCACCTTCTAAAGGTTTACCAATTTGCTTTAGGGACGCATAACTATGCGTCCCTTTTAACTTCCGCCTTGCAGTACTAGATTGAGGGCGTTCATAATTCATATCAGGTTCGGTTAAACACTTATACTATCTGTAGGTTGGGTTGAGGAACGAAACCCAACATTTGCTCTATGTTCATGTTGGGTTTCACTGGCGTTCAACCCAACCTACGATTGATAGATTTTATTATAAGTAATCACCCGAACTTGATATCACGCCTGATGTGAATTATGAATTATAAATTTCAGGGTTGACACAATTAGCCAAGCGATCGCCCCTTAATCCTGCGATTAAATTAGCGATCGCCATTGAAGCCATTTTTGAGCGCGTTTGACGGCTGGCACTGCCAATATGCGGTGCAATAATGAGATTATCTAAGGTTAACAACAGGCTATCGCTGGGAATCGGTTCTGGTTCGGTGACATCTACAGCCGCAGCCGCGATTTGAGCGTTTGCAAGGGCGCGATACAGAGAATTTGGATCTACAATAGTTCCCCGCGCCGTGTTAATCAAAATAGCCGATCGCTTCATCAATTCAAATTGGCGATCGCTAATTAAATGGTAAGTATCACCAGCCGATGGTGTATGTAGTGTCACGAAATCCGACTCTTGCAGTAAGTATTCTAACGTAGCAAACTTCACACCTAGAGATTGTTCTAATTCTGGACTGCATCGTTGCCTACTCGCATACAATATCTGCATTTCAAATCCTTTGGCACGACGAGCAACTGCTTGTCCAATGCGCCCAAAACCAACAATCCCCAAGGTTGCACCCGTAACATTTGACCCCAATAACAAATCTGGTTCCCAAGTCTGCCACAATCCTGCACGAGTAAATCGATCTGCCTCCACTACGCGCCGTGCAGCTGCCATTAACAAAGCCCAGGCAAAATCTGCGGTAGCATCTGTTAACACCCCAGGAGTATTACCGACGGGAATTTTTTGTGCCGTGGCTGCGGCAATATTAATGTTATCGTAACCTACCGCCATTTGACTGATGACTTTGAGTTTCCCAGACTCGATGAGTTGGCGATCGATTTGATCGGTCAGCAGACATAGCAATCCATCTATTTCCTTAACTTTTTCTAGTAAAATTTCGTAGGGAGGGGGTTGACGTTCTGGCCAAACTTCCACCATCGCGAGCGATCGCAGTTGCTCTAATTCGATGGGTAGGCGACGAGTAACGAAGACTTTATGAAGCATATTAAAATAATTTCTAGATAAAGAAACGCTTCTGGCATCAGTTTCTCCCTAAAATATCATGGCGGAAATTCAAAACCTGATAAAGTTGGTTTTTATTCTGTGAAAATCAGCCGTGATGTTCCAATCAAGCAGTAGAGAGTCTAGAGAAAATCATCACAAGCCGTTGGAATTCAAAAGCTTGTCAAAATGTTCTGTCAGAAACTTACTCGATGAAGTAGACCTTCTGAGGATTGCTGCAAGCTTGAAACAGGATCAAAAGCAAAAAGGAAAACTAGGTCAATTTTTGACACCTGCTCCAGTCGCAGAATTAATGGTTGGGATGTTTGGCAAACTCGATCTTCCTCAAATATCTCTACTTGATGCTGGAGCAGGAGTTGGCTCATTACTTGCAGCCTTTGTGGCTAAACTTTGTCACAGCCAAAAACGCCCAGCCAATTTAGATATTGTTGCCTATGAAATCGATCCTTTTTTGATTGGGTATTTGCATCAGACATTGAAATTATGTGCCAGAGAATGTCAAATAGCTAATATATCTTTTAACTATGAAATCCGGGATACGGATTTTATTGAGGATGCAGTCAGACTTCTTCAGCCTAGTTTGTTTGATAATCCTGACAATTGCAGGTTTACCCACGCTATTCTCAATCCCCCATATTTAAAAATTAACGCTCATTCCAAAGTTCGTTATTTGTTACGTTCTATAGGATTAGAAACCAGCAATCTATATACAGGTTTTATCGCTGCTACAGTTCAACTTCTTGAATCAAGAGGGGAGCTTGTAGCTATTTCGCCGCGTAGTTTCTGTAATGGGCCATATTTTAGAAATTTCCGCAAAATGTTTTTGGAAATCATGGCTTTAGATCGGATACATCTTTTTGATTCTAGACAGGAAGCTTTTAGTGATGATGAAGTTTTGCAGGAAACGATTATTATTCATGCTGTTAAACAAAAATCAAAATTTAACAATGTAATCATTAATACAAGTTCAAATGCTGATGATGATTTTATTCTGTCAAATTCCTTAGCTTATACAGAGATAGTTCTTCCCAACGACTCGCAACAATTTATCCACATTATTCCAGATACGCTCAGTCAGCAGGTCATTCAACAAATGGCTAATTTTAGCTGTACATTAAAAGACCTAGAATTGACTGTATCAACCGGACGTGTTGTAGATTTCCGTGCTAAAGAATATCTGTGTTTAATGCCAAAAGAAAACACTGTTCCTTTGATTTATCCATTGAATTTATCAAGAGGATATGTTGAGTATCCCAAGGTAACTAAAAAACATCAAGCTTTGGTATATACAGAACAGACTGTCTCTCTTTTAGTCCCAAATGAACATTATGTTTTAACTAAACGGTTTTCTTCTAAAGAAGAAAAAAAACGAGTTATTGCCGTTGTATATGATGCCAACCAAATTAATTGTTCTTGGGTAGGTTTTGAAAATCACCTGAATTATTTTCACAAGGATGGAAGAGGGCTTAATCTTACCCTAGCACGTGGTCTTGCTGCTTATCTTAACTCTAGCCTCGTTGACGCATTTTTTCGGTTGTTTAATGGACATACTCAGGTTAATGCAACCGATTTACGAAATTTAAAATATCCGACAATAGCACAACTAATGACTGTAGGGCTATATATTACTGAGCATTTGCCATCACAGAAAGAAATCGATCAATTTTTGCAAAAAGAGTTACTGACTATGAGCAATCAGTCGGAAAACAACCCCTTAATAATTAAAACCCGTATTGATGAAGCACTACAAATTTTAATTGAACTTGGACTTCCACGGGCACAACTTAATGAGCGTTCAGCCTTAACTTTACTGGCTCTACTTAACTTAAAACCAACAGATCCTTGGGAAACTGCTGCATCTCCCCTAATGGGAATTACGCCAATGATGGAATTTATAGCACTGCACTATGGCAAAACATATAAACCTAATACGCGGGAAACTGTTCGCCGCCAAACAGTCCATCAATTCTTAGATGCGGCTTTGATAATTGTAAATCCAGATGCACCTGAACGCCCCGTTAACAGTCCGAAAACAGTATATCAGATTGAAGAAAGTGCGCTTGAACTCTTACGTACTTATGGAACTAATGAATGGAAAAAGAGCATTCATACTTACCTGGCTTCAGTTGAAACTTTGAAAAAACGATATGCTCAGGAACGGGAACTATCACGTATTCCGATATTAATTGAGGGAGAGGTAAAAACTCTATCGCCAGGTGGACAGAATATTCTGATTGAAAAGATTATTAAGGAGTTTGCAGAACGTTTTACACCAGGAGGAAAACTGATTTATATTGGTGATACAGATGAAAAGTTTGCGCATTTCAATGAAGTGGCATTGAGAGATTTGGGTGTTACTATCGATTCTCACGGAAAAATGCCTGATGTGATTATCCATTATCTAAAAAATGATTGCCTAGTTTTAATTGAAGCTGTAACTTCTCATGGGCCAATTAACCCTAAACGGAAGAAAGAACTTGAAGTTATCTTTGCAGATCTAAAAATCCCCCTTGTCATGGTGACAACTTTTTTAAGCCGAAAAGCGATGGTAGAGTATTTGGCTGAAATTGCTTGGGAAACCGATGTTTGGGTTGCAGAAGATTCTACTCATCTCATTCACTTCAATGGAGAATATTTATTACAGGCTTACAAAATGGATAGAGATTCTGAAACGGAATAAACTATTTTTAATTTTTGATCATCTGTGTAAAAAGAAGCGTTAAGGTGATATCAGTATCCACAATATCAATACCTTCGCCAATTTACGAGGCTGAGTTGATATATCGCCATTTTTGGAGGCAATCTTCAGTGCGCGTCAATATTTAGCTAGTGGTCTATCGCATTAATTTTGCTAGGTTTGTAGTGAGCGATTTATCGCTCAAATCAAGGACTAAAGTTTTTACTACGAACTTTTATAACCCTTCAGAATTAATGAGACAGACCACTAGTCTGTTAAGCGCAAACGTCGAAGCGATCGAGCATCATTACCTTGTTCCAGACCGCAACGAAGTCCTTGACCATACGCTCGTGACCGTCATCAGCGCCATAGACTTCAGCAATTTGACGAAGTTCCGCGTTCGAACCGAAGATGAGATCGCAACGTGTCGCGGTGAACTTCGTTTCGCCCGTTTTGCGATCGCAGATGTCAAAAAGCATCTCGCGATTGTCAACAGGCTTCCACTCGTAGTCCATACTGGTCAGAACACGGAAAAAGTCATTGGTCAAGACACCCGGTCGGTCAGTGAAGCTACCGTGCTTTGAATGATCCCAATTCTGATCGAGCGCGCGAAGTCCGCCAACTAGAACCGTCCATTCGGGCGCGGTCAGCGTCAGGAGCTGCGCTCGATCCAGGAAGATACGCTCTGGCTTCACCTTATAGCCAACCGCCTCATTGTGATAATTTCTGAAACCATCCGAAACTGGCTTCAGCCAATTAAACATTTCAACATCTGTCAGATCCTGAGTCGTATCCATCCGCCCCGGAGTAAACGGGACGGCAACAGAAAGTCCAGCCTCTTGTGCAGCCTTCTCGATCGCAGCACAACCACCGAGGACGATTAGGTCTGCGATCGAGATTTTTTTGTTGCCCGACTGAGCGCCGTTAAAGTCCGCCTGAATTTGCTCAAGGGTCGATAGCACCTCGCCGAGTTCCTGCGGGCGGTTCATTTCCCAGTCTTTCTGAGGATTGAGGCGAACGCGCGCCCCATTTGCGCCGCCGCGCTTGTCGGAATGGCGGTGACTCGATGCCGCTGCCCAAGCGGCTGACACGAGCGCCGAAACAGAGAGTCCACTTGCTAAAATTTTATCCTTGAGAGACTTGATATCGGCGGCATCAACGACATCATGATCCAGTGCCGGAATTGGATCTTGCCAGATCAGATCTTCCTCTGGGACTTCCGGACCAAGATAGCGCGTTTTCGGACCCATGTCTCGATGGATCAGCTTATACCAGGCGCGCGCGAACGCATCGCTGAAGTAATCAAAGTCACCCAAGAAGCGCTGACAGATTTCGTGATAGGTCGAATCGACCTTCAAGGCAACGTCCGAAGTCATCATCATTAACGGATGTTCAACGCCCGGTTGATGGGCATCCGGTGTCTTCGGCGCATCAGGATTGCTTGGCTTCCACTGAATCGCACCTACTGGACTTTTTGTCTGTTCCCAATCGTACTTAAAAAGATTGGTTAAGTAACTGTTGTCCCACTGGGTTGGATTTGGAGTCCACGATCCTTCGATCCCGTTCGTCATTGTATATTCGGCAAACCCAGTGCCTTCAGGGTTCTGCCACCCTAAGCCCATCGCCTGAATCGGCGCGGCTTCCGGTGCTGGACCGATCTTGTCCGGCGAGACCATGCCGTGACTTTTGCCAAAGGCATGACCACCTGCAATCAGCGCGACAGTTTCTTCGTCATTCATGCCCATACGCGCAAACGTCTCGCGAATGTCTCGCGCTGAGCCATGAGGGTCGCCTTCGGCGTTTGGACCTTCTGGATTGACGTAAATTAGCGCCTGGTGCGAAGCTGCTAGCGGGTTCTCAAGGTCGTAGTATTCCTCGTTCGGCTTCCCAACCCACCGAATCGTGCGAGTGACCATCTCGTCAGGATGACCAGGGTGTTCCTTGATATCGTCAACCGGATCGCCGTTCCAGAACTCCGGCCCCCAGTATGTCGCGCGATCTGCCTCCCAGGCATCAATGCGACCGCCACCAAAACCGAAGGTCTTAAACCCCATGATTTCGAGCGCGCAGTTGCCAGTCAGACTCATCAAATCAGCCCAGCTTATTGCCGCACCATATTTCTGCTTGATGGGCCAGAGCAGCCGTCGTGATTTATCTGTGTTCCCATTATCCCACCACGAATTGATTGGTGCAAAGCGTTGCATACCCTGACTCGCTCCGCCCCGACCGTCTGCGATCCGGTAGGTGCCTGCTGAGTGCCACGCCATGCGAATCATTTGAGGTCCATAATTACCATAGTCGGCTGGCCACCAGTTCTGCGAATCGGTCAGCAGCGCTTTGATATCGCTCTTCAACTGTTTGAAGTCAATCTTCGCGAAGGCTACTTTGTAATCGAAATCTCGCAGTGGGTTAGCTTGGGGCAAATTTTGGTGAAGCAGTTCGACCTGAAGTCGGTTCGGCCACCAATCATCAGTTTGCGGCTTGGAACCGAGCGCACCGCCAATGCGGCTTCCACGGAAAGGACATTGTGCAGGAGGGGTGACAGGGTTGTTATTCATAAAGTCCAATCTCTTCTCAATACCGTTGCCAAAATAAGAGGATGAAGAGGTAGGGCGTTTCGTAGTAGAGTTATTGTCTCTCACAACGACAACTCAAAAACCACTTGCCGCCCATGCCCGATATCTTATCATTGTTACAATGCCTGCTGCCGCAGATAAACGCTACAACGATGCGTCGTAAGGATTCAGGTGGCAGAGTATTAACAAAGCGGACGCTTGGGGTAGAGTATCACAATCATCAACCTCAACGCGCCTCAACAAATCGACCGGGAAAGTCTTAACTAGCTGTCCAAAGAAGAGTTGGTGGATATCATCATTGAACAGGCGATCGCTTTAATATTCATATAGATGAAACACTGAACGCTCTCTTCGTTTGGCTGTGACAAAACGTAAGATTAGTGGTGGTTCCCGTTCGATGGAGCGGTTTTGTCATACTGCTAATTTGTTGACAGTGGTGCAGACTTATCGCCGTCAAGGTAGGTCTGTTATTGATTTTTTTTGCACAAGCTCTAATTGCTGACTTTAATAATTGTCTGTCTTGCCCTTCTTTACTTCCCCAATATTAGACCTGAATCCTTACATAGATCCGACAGTTCAGGCAAAGCGTAGTAAAGTAAAGTAAGAAATCTCAAGGTGCGTATAGGTATGAGAACCTACGGATTATAAATTTAACAGCATATACAGCAGTAACGTCGATCGCTCCCAAAGCAAAATTGTCGCCATGACTAACTCAACTCCAATGGATGACGAGAAAAAGCTCCCCAAGAAGAAAGGCAAGTCGCTTCCTCCCAAACTGATTATCTGGCTAGGAAAGTTTGTTTGGACGACTATGTGGCGGATAATGATGTCAAATCTGGCTCCTCGCAATCAGTCGGGAGCATATATTCGTCCTAATAGCCAGTTTCGCAAGTTCATCGGTACAGAATCAGGGAATCCACACCCACCAGCAACGGGGCGCTACAAACTTTATGTTGGGCTGGGCTGTCCTTGGGCGCATCGAACTTTGGTTGTGCGATCGCTCAAAAAACTCGAAGCGGTAATATCAGTATGTATCGTCTCTCCTTCTCCCATTGAAGGCGGTTGGATATTTAACGATGAAGTTGAAGGTTGTCGCACACTGGCTGAATTTTATCAAAAGGCAGAACCGGGCTATAGTGGACGCTCGACAGTACCAGTATTATGGGATAACCAAACAAAAGCGATCGTCAATAATGAGAGTTCAGAGATTATCGTCATGCTGAACTCTGAGTTTAACGAATTTGCCAACAATCCGACGCTAAATCTTTACCCAGAAGAACTTAAAGAGAAAATTGACTGGTGGAATGAAAAGATTTATCACACGGTAAATAACGGTGTGTATCGCTGTGGCTTTGCCCAAAGTCAAGAAGCATACAATCAAGCCTGTAATGAACTGTTCGCAACTCTTGATGAGATTGAACTTGCATTGCAGACTAATCGCTATCTCTGCGGTGAACATCTGACACTTGCAGATGTGCGGTTATTTACAACATTATTTCGGTTTGATAGTGCCTACTATGGGCTGTTTAAATGCAATCGGCAGCGAATTCTAGACTATCAAAATCTCGGAGCTTATCTGCGTGACTTGTATCAGCTTCCGGGTGTGGCTGACACTTGCGACGTAGAAAGCGTGAAGCGGGACTACTACGGAAACCTATTCCCACTCAATCCCGGCGGAATTATCCCCAATGGCCCTGATATGTCCTATCTTAATCAACCACATGAGCGCGATCGCATTGGCAAAGTGAATGCTTCATGAACCAGATTAATCGAGTTGCAATTGTCGGTGGAACTCATGGCAATGAGTTTACAGGAGCCTACCTAATCCAAAAATTTGCCCAGTTTCCCGATTTAATTACTAGACCGAGTTTTGAGACAGTCACACTGTTAGCAAATCCTCATGCTTTTGCCGCCGGGAGACGATATCTTGAGAAAGATTTAAATCGCTGTTTTCTCAAGCAAGATTTACAAGATCCGACTTTGAATAGTTACGAAGATTTGCAAGCTAAATTAATTCAGGATACCCTAGTATCAAATAAGGATAAACAAGCAGATTTCATCTTAGACTTGCATAGCAGTACAGCTAATATGGGTCTGACAATTATTCTTGATAACAGTCATCCCTTAAACTTGAAATTGGCTGCTTATCTGAGCCAGATTAACCCTTTAGTTAAGGTTTATCGCTGTTCTTTTAAATCAATTGCAGAAAACCCATTTGTAAATTCTCTGTGCGAATTAGGTTTTGCATTCGAGGTTGGCCCAATTGCCCAAGGAGTTTTAAAAGCAACGCTGTTCCAACAAACAGAGGAACTTGTTCGCGCGCTTCTGGATTACATAGAGCAGTTTAACCAGGGTAAAATTCCATCAAATAATGAAACGTTGATTCTCTATGACCATTTATCAGTTGTAGACTACCCAAAAAAACCCGATGGTACAATCTTTGGAATGATTCATCCAGAGCTTCAAGATAAGGATTATCAAGCCTTGAACCCAGGAGATCCAATTTTTCTAACTTTTGATGATAAAACAATTGTTTATGAGGGAGGATCTACTGTTTGGCCAATTTTTATTAATGAGGCAGCTTACTACGAAAAGGGAATTGCCATGTGTTTAACCCAAAAGCAGCAAATCAACATCTAAGATGTGGATAAAGTTTTTGGATAATTGCTTTTAATCGAAATGATGATAAAAATTGAAGATAAAAATTATTAATAACTTCATATATTTAGCGCAATCACTAAAAACTATTTATGTTATATATATCTTAGTTATAATCTATTACCGCTCGGTAATTAAGTATCAGGGTAAAAAGTCGTCAAAAGGTTTGATAAAATCGATATCAAAGGAGCGTTGAAAACCTATTATCTAATCGATAGGCAATATTTTTTAGAGAAGTAAATATAAATCTAATCCACTAATCTAGGCAATGTCTATGAAATACTGCTTTGAAAGTAACTCTTTGTTTTAAAAAGGAGGAAATGCAAACATTCAGGCTTGAGCTTTATTTTAAACTCAGCCCTGAGTCGAACTATGGAAATTCACTGATAAAATTCAAATTTAACAATATAATTTACGCTTAAAATTGTCTAAATACTTGAACTCATAATGAAAATTAAGCAAAAAAGAAACAAACCAATAGCCAGTCTTTCCTTAGATTTAGATAATATTTGGTCTTATTTAAAAAATCAGGGCGCTCCGGGTTGGCAGACTTATCCTTCTTACTTGGATATCGCAGTACCTCGTTTCTTAGATATTCTCAAGCAATGGGATTTGACAATCACAGTATTCATTGTCGGTCAGGATGCAGCGCTAGAAAAGAATACCAAAGCAATACAAGCGATCGCTAGCGCCGGTCACGAAATTGGCAACCACTCATTCTATCACGATCCTTGGCTACATCTGTATTCAGAGAATGAGATTGAAGAAGAGGTGGCACTGGCCGAAGAACATATCAAGCGCGTCACTCATCAACATCCTATCGGCTTCCGGGGGCCAGGATACAGTTTTTCTCCAGCAGTTTTGAAAGTCTTAGCACGTCGGGGATACGAATATGATGCTTCGACTTTTCCTACATTTTTGGGCCCCATAGCACGAGCATATTATTTAATAACTTGTAAATTGAGCAAGGAAGAACGTAAAAAACGGGAAGCGCTGTTTGGCGGTTTTAAACAGGGTTTGCAGCCTCTAAAACCTTACCAGTGGAAACTAGATAAGGATAAGCTAACTGAGATTCCCGTTACCACCATGCCAATTTTTAAAGTGCCAATTCACTTCAGTTACATAATGTTTCTGAGTACATTTTCTTCGGAAGTGGCGTTACTCTATCTGCGAATTGCCCTGTGGCTGTGTAAAGTTACACGCGTCCAGCCTTCTTTGCTACTCCATCCTACAGATTTTGTAAGTCAAGAAGATGTGCCAGAACTCTCATTCTTTCCAGGTATGAGTGTTCCTACTTACAAAAAGCTGGCAATAGTGAACAAAAGTTTAGAAATTATATCCAGTCAGTTTCATGTTTTGACTGTTGGACAACACGCTAAATTTGCAGCCGATGCCCCGAAACTACCTGTATTAGTGCCTCAAAAGAGGTAAAAATATCATCTATGCGATTATATTAAAAGAATTCAAAACTCAGTTGTCGTAGGGATACAGCATTGCTCATTGGTGTCAACTTCAGCTAAAAGCTAGTTTTAGGCTGGCTTTGACGCTAAGTTGCAATGAGTATTGCTGTGCCCCTACCACATGGTATATTTAATATTTACCTGAGAATAGCATCTATTGCACAACAAAATCTGATGCACTCAGAGTTGGCGCACCAATCAGAGTTGCAAATAGACCGCCACTACCAAAACCAGCCGCACTACCATTTTGGTTGTAAAATAGCTCTCCACGAAAAGCATCGTAAATAATTTTCGCTGTGCTAGTTTCCCCATTAGAAATGATTTGAAAATCACTCTTGTTACTAAAACCTGTTCCAGCAGTTGAAGCGATCGCACTAAAGGTAGTTTTATCTAGGACAATCTTATCAGCTTGGGAACTGTTAAAGTCACTAATGGCATCTACACCAACAGCAGTCAGACCAAAAACTGCATCGGTGTTGTAAACGAAAGAGTCCGTGCCAGCACCACCGACAAGAGTATCATTGCCAGCACCACCCACAAGAGTATCATTGCCATCACCGCCTCGCAATAAGTCATTGCCACTCAAGCCATAGATAATGTCATTACCCCCTTGAGCATTAATCACATCGTTGGAGTTTTCAAAACCTGTGATGCTGTTATTCAGGTCATTGAGGAATGTGACTGTGTTCTTGTTGAACAGGCTAGTTTGAGTAGAGTCAGCATCGAACACATCAAAGCTGTTGGTGATGTTAGTTTGCCCATCAAATAGGATATTGCCAATCGCAGGTGTTGCTCCAGAAGCAGGCAGATTATCGAGGCTTTCTAATTTGAAGTTTTGCAGAATGATTTTGGTATTATCAACATTTTCAAAGGTAACTTCTAAGTTATTAGCATTTTGAGTTAATTGCAGATTTTCGGCAGTTAAACCCGAACCGATAAATTGTAAAGTGTCTAAGGAGGCGATCGCTGCTGTCGACGGCTTTGTGCCTTTACCAATGCCACTAAAATCGGTAATGGTATCATTGCCATCGCCAAGGCGAAACACAAATTTATCTTGACGGCTGTTAGTCGTCAGGATTAGATTACCAGGAGTTACCGTCGGGTTAAAGGCATCGTCACTGTTTATATTCGTTCCTCCAAACACCACATAGCTTTGCCCAGCACCAGTGTTGCCGTTAGAGGAGGCACTATATGCGCCAATAATCAGGTCGTCAATACCATCGTTGTTAATGTCCCCCGCATTGCTGACTGAGTTGCCTGAGTTGTCACCTGCTGCAATGGGACTAATTATAAAGCCATTAGTGCCATTCAAATCAGAGAGGTTGAGGGTGCCGCCACTTCCCACATTGGTTTGCCCAAATACTACATAGCTTTGCCCAGGATCGGGGATACTGTAAGGGTCGTAATTCTTTGCCCCAATAATCAGGTCGTCAATGCCATCGTTGTTAATGTCCCCCGCATTGCTGACTGAGATGCCTGAGTTTTCCTGTACTGCAATGCCGTTAATTATAAAGCCATTTGTGCCATTTAAAGAAGAGAGGTTAAGCAGGTTGAATGATGAATTAGCCATAATTTTCTCCTGTGTTTATTCGTTGTTAGTCAGCGAGTGGGCTTTAAGGTTTTATGCTTGAAGTTCCATGTTCTAAGTAGGGGTGTATAGATTATCCAGCAGCTAAAGTACATTAAGATTCTCAGAAATTTTACTGAACCATTGACACAATAAATATTAATAAAATATACATAAATATTATCAGGATGCTGAATATGTCAGATTTACCGCTTCAGTGTAGAAATTTGAAAGAGCAGGTTGAGTCTATATTACAACTGTTACAACAAGAACCAACGTTACGTTCCCAAGATATTACACCTGTACGAACTTCTTTAAGTAAAGCGATTTCTCCTAAGTTTGAAATTGTATTTGCAGGTGCTTTTAGTGCTGGGAAATCAATGCTAATTAATGCACTATTAGAAAGAGAATTACTCTACAGTGCAGAGGGACACGCTACAGGTACAGAATGCAAAATCGAGTATGCAGAAGTAGATAAAGAACGTGTTGTTTTGACATTTTTAAGTGAAGCAGAGATTCGAGAACAAGCAGTTTCTTTGTGTCAGCAACTAGGATTTAAAACAGTAGCTAATATCAACCAAGCTGAGGTAATTAACTTGCTACGTCAAGGTTCTGAAGCGATTATTCAGCAGGAGGGTGGTGAGAGTCAATCAGAACGTGCAAAACAGGCGAAGGCGTTAATGTTGTTGCTAGAGGGATATATAGCAAATAGCGATCGCATCAGCACGGTAACTAATGCTACATATTCAATGGAGCAATTTAACTTTTCTAACCTTAAAGAAGCGGCTGGATATGCGCGTCGTGGAAGTAATAGTGCGGTATTGAAGCGAATAGAATATTACTGTAATCATCCTTTGCTACAAGATGGAAATGTAATTATTGACACACCTGGCATTGATGCGCCAGTAGAGAAAGACGCACAACTCACTTATGCCAAAATTCAACATCCTGATACGTCGGCGGTGGTGTGTGTGCTAAAACCTGCTTCTGCGGGTGAGATGACAAAAGAAGAAACAGAACTTTTGGAATTAATGCGGGAGAATGGGGGAGTACGCGATCGCGTTTTCTATGTCTTCAACCGGATCGATGAAACTTGGTATAATACTCAGCTTCGGCAACGATTGGACGATTTAATTAGTGGGCAATTTGCCAATTCCAGGAAAGTTTATAAAACCAGTGGATTATTAGGATTTTATGGCAGTCAGATTAAACAAGCAAGCTCACAAGATAGATTTGGTTTAGATTCTGTTTTTGCAGAAAGTATTAAAGGTTTAGATGGTAAAGAAGAAACACCACAATTTGTCTATGCGTTTAATAACTACTGTGTAAATTCCGGAAAGTTATCTTCCAGTAAATTCCGTGTTTCAGTGAACGGCTATGAAACTCCAAATCAAAATTATGTGCGGATTCTAGGCGAGTGGGGAAATGAACTGATTGAAAAGCTAATTCAAGATAGTGGAACTGAAGAATTTCGCACAGCTATTACTCGTTATCTTACCGAAGAAAAGCGTCCCCAATTATTTAAAAATCTTGCTGATGATTTGGAAGATGTTTGTATTAAGCTCAAAAAACATTATCAGAACGTCCAACGCGATTTAGATAGTCAGCCCCAAGAAATTGAGACGATGAAGGCGCAAGAGTTGCAACACCTAAATCAGCAACTACAGCAAATTGGCAGAGAATTTAGCGAGCATATCAACGAAGAAGTTAACCATGTAATTAATAGTTCTTGTGATGCTTTTGAAGCAGATTTTAAGCAATTGCAATCACGAATGATTCGCCGCTTAGATGAATTGCTAGATACTTTTTCTGTAGCTTCTGCTTATCAACGTGCAACCATCAGTCATCCTCGCAATGCTACTGCACCTTTAATTGCTATTTTAGTAGAGGCATTTTATTACTTAGCAAATCAATTAGAAGATATTTTGATTGAATCTTCTCAGCAAGTAGTTGCAAATTATTTTCAGCGATTGATTGAAAAAGTTCGCAAGTCAGAATATTATCGCCAACTGTATCGTTTATTAGATAATGATGGTGGTATTGAACAAGAGATCAGAATTTTAGAAAAAGGAGTTGCTCAAGCATTATTTAGTGCAGCTAGTGTGGAGTGCGATCGCTTTGTGCGAGAAAGTCCTAGATTTTACGATGAAGGCACTTTTTCTATATATCAGTTTCGCCAAACTTTATCACAAACTTCTCAAGGTTACGACGCCGAAAGTATCGTGGAAGCAGAACCAGCCATTAGGCAGTTATTGAAATTAGATTTTGAACCAAAAGTTTCTCATACTATTCGTAAATCTTTCCGTCAAACCATTAATCAAACATTGAAAACTCAATTGATACCAATGGCAGATCGGCAAGCAGACGAAATTTTGCAACAATACCCACAGGCACGCGCTTATTTAGAGAAAATATTAGAACAAGAAGCTGAAGAAAAAATTGCAAATAATCGCCGCTTGTTGAATATTGTTGACGAAAATATTGCCGTATATAATTCGGCAGTTTCTAGCATTAATAGTTGTTTACAGGCAATGCAATTATACGATCGTCTTTTGCCTGTCATTGGTGATTTATTTGCTACTGATGCTAAATTCGCTAATAATGGATTTGTGATTTCAGATATGGTACAAAAGGTTTAATTTTATATATCGCAATCCTATTTAATTGGTGAAAATTCGCGGTATCCAGATCCCCGACTTCGTAAAAGTTGTCGGGGATCTAACTTTTTAGAATCCTAATCCCCAACAAAATAGTTATGAATATCAAGCGTCGGCAATTTCTTGCAACCTGTGGGCTGGCTACCTTAGCTACTCAAATACCAACACTTACCGCCCAAGGTAAGCCATCTCTAAACACCATCCGTAAGCCGCCCCGTCTACAACCTGGCGATACCGTAGGGTTAATCGCCCCTGCGGGTATCGTTGACGCTAAAGACATTGAAGCAGCCAAGAAATCGATTTCACAGTTAGGATTAAAAGTCAAGCTGGGGAAGCATATTTTAGATCGTTACGGCTATTTAGCGGGTAAAGACAGCGATCGCGCCCAGGATGTAAACTTGATGTTTAGCGATCGCACCATAAAAGCAATTATTCCGATGCGTGGTGGTTGGGGCTGCAATCGCATTTTACCTTTACTCGATTACTCGCCGCTCCGTTCCCATCCAAAAATTATCATCGGTTACAGCGATATTACAACGCTGTTGTTAGCAATTAATGCCCGTAGTCAAATGGTTACTTTTCATGGGCCAGTTGCTACGTCTACCTGGAATCAATTTACAGTGGATTACTTCCAGCGCATCCTATTTAATGGTGAAGCTGTGACTATGCAAAATCTCAACCCTAGCGAAGTGCGGCTGGAGATAATCGCACCGGGAAAGGCGAGGGGTAAACTGGTGGGTGGAAACTTGTCAGTCCTATCAGCGATGGTAGGTTCACCTTACCTACCTACTTGGAACAAAAGCATTCTGTTTGTGGAAGAAGTTGGCGAGGATGTTTATCGTATAGATAGGATGCTGACGCAGTTAAAAACTGCTGGGATACTTAATCAAATTGCTGGTTTTATCTTTGGACAATGTACTAAATGTAGTCTTGGAGACGAACCGTCATTTACGTTAATGCAAGTATTGCAACAACACATACTTCCTTTAGGTATTCCTGCTTGGTATGGTTCAATGATTGGTCATATTAAGGATAAATTTACCTTGCCAATCGGTGTAGAAGTAGAAATAAATGCTGAACTTGGGACAATACAAATGTTAGAGGCGGCTGTTAGTCTTGTTTAACGCGATACAATATCTTATCTATCGAATTAGCCATCATAAAAAGACCTCTCCCTGGTTTTACTACGCAAAACCGTCCCTCTCCGAGTCGGAGAGGGACAGACTTGAACTTTAGTTCAAGGCAGGGAGAGGTTTAAGGAAATCAGCCGCGCCATAGTAATTTTGATTAAGATTTTGATAGACAGTATGCATTTCTCCTCGCTATGTTACGCCTAACAGAAGTAAAGCTCCCGCTCGATCATCCTGAAGATGATATCAAGACTGCCATCCTCAAAAAGCTGCAAATTACAGATGAAGAATTGATCGGCTATTCCATCTTCAAGCGTAGCTACGATGCCCGTAAGAAAGGAGAGATCGCTCTTGTTTATATTCTGGATGTAGAAACGACTCAGGAAACCCATCTACTCAAGCGCCTGAAAAAAGATCCCCATGTCATGGCTACGCCAGACATGAAGTATCGCCCAGTGGCAAAAGCACCGAGCAATTTGACAATTCGCCCCATCGTGATTGGTACTGGGCCTTGTGGCTTATTTGCAGGTTTGATGCTGGCACAAATGGGCTTTTGTCCGATCGTTTTAGAACGTGGCAAACAAGTCCGCGATCGCACCGTTGATACCTTTAACTTTTGGAAGAAAAAATCAGATTTCAACCCAGAATCCAATGCCCAGTTTGGCGAAGGTGGTGCGGGTACATTTTCTGATGGCAAACTCTACAGTCAAGTCAAAGATCCTCAGCATTATGGGCGTAAGGTACTAACCGAACTTGTCAATGCGGGAGCCTCACCAGAAATTCTCTATATTAATAAACCGCATATCGGCACCTTCAAACTGGTGGGAATCGTCCAAAGTATGCGTGCCAAAATCGAATCCCTCGGTGGCGAAATTCGCTTTCAAAGCCTAGTGGAAGATATTAACATCGAAAATGGACAGGTGCGGGGAGTCACCCTCGCCAGTGGGGAATATATCGCCAGCGATTATGTAGTTCTGGCGGTAGGTCATAGCGCCCGCGATACCTTCCAAATGCTATATAATCGCGGGGTTTACATCGAGCCGAAACCTTTTTCCATCGGCTTTCGGATCGAACATCCCCAGACTCTCATCGATAAATGTCGTTTCGGCGCTCAGGCTGGTCATAAGCTTTTAGGTGCTGCTGATTATAAACTGGTTCATCACTGCCAAAATGGTCGTTCCGTCTACAGTTTTTGTATGTGTCCGGGAGGTTTGGTGGTTGCAGCTACATCAGAACCGGGGCGAGTCGTCACCAATGGGATGAGCCAATATTCTCGTAATGAGCGTAATGCCAATAGTGCGATCGTTGTGGGCATCACTCCCGAAGATTATCCAGGAAATGCGTTAGCAGGAATTGACTTCCAACGACGCTTAGAAGAAAAGGCTTTTGAATTGGGCGGTGGAACTTATGAAGCTCCAGGACAGTTGGTGGGAGACTTTCTCAACCATCGTCCATCTACAGCATTTGGCACGGTTAAACCGTCCTATACGCCAGGGGTGCGTTTGGGCGATTTGAGTCAGAGTTTACCAGATTATGCGATCGCCGCCATTCGTGAAGCCCTTCCCGCTTTTGACAAACAAATTAAAGGATTTGCAATGGATGATGCCGTGTTGACTGGGGTAGAAACCCGCACATCATCACCGATTCGGATTAAACGCCAAGAGGATTATCAAAGTTTAAATACCGTCGGTCTTTATCCAGCTGGTGAAGGCGCGGGATATGCAGGGGGAATTCTCTCGGCTGGTATCGATGGTATTAAAGTGGCGGAGGCGGTAGCTTTAAGTATTTTGAAAAATTGTAATTAGTAAAATCTAAAATAGTGAATGCGATGCCGAAGGCGGTAAACTACGCAGTCTCAGCATCCGATTTGGAGTTGAGAGGGAGCATAAAATAGTTCTAATCTAACCTGAAAAAGAATCTATAGTTTTGTAGGTTGGGTGCAGCGATAGCGTAACCCAACATAAAATTCGGTGGTAATGTTGGGTTGCGTTTCACTCCACCCAACCTACAAAAATATATGTTTTAAAAAACTCTAGGTTTCAACGTAGATGAGGTTTAATTGGCTTACTGAGTATAGATATTCCTGATTTTTACAGAAATGACTTCTATATTGTACTAGCCCTAATGTCTTTTTTTAGTCAATACATTAAGTGCATTTATAATAGCTTGATTTAACTATTGATAAGTTCTGGCAGCTTGCGAACGTAATACGAATTATTTAGCCTTGGGTGTTTTTATTCTTATTTGTACCCCCTGAACATTTACAATTAATTTCATGACAACCTAATTAATGCCTCACACACTTACAGGTGTGATGCATATAAACTCCCAATTCACTGGGGAAATTAATTTCATGGCAACAGAATTATAGGAATGATGAACAAATTCAAATATTTTTCTATCTTATTTTTATCTATCGTTTTGATGGACGGAGCGACTATAAATATTTCTGCTCAGGCTGCTGGAACTAAAGTTTTAGTAACGGCTCAAAACGAATCTCTTAACAAATCTGATATTGACAAAATTATCGCTTTTTACGAATGGGCTTTTTCAGGAAAATTCACTAACGAACAGCGTAATGAATATCAGTCAATAAAATTAAATGAGTTTCGCAAAGACCCAGATGGAACTAGAAAAAGCATTGACAATCTAATTTCCAATTATACACAAGCTCTTGCTAAGAACGAAGAGGAACAAACCCGGATTCGGCAGGCATTTAACAAAGAATTTATCGGGCAATTACGAAATTTACCGAATGATGCGGAAGCTAAACTTTTGCTGTCTGTTTACGATAGCGCCCACGCGGGCGAAACTGCTTCAAATGATACTGATGATTCATCCAGTAGCGTTGGAGATATCTCGTCGTTAGTTGGAAAATGGGTTTGGACGCGTACCGGAAACAGTGCTATAAGTACGAATGGTACATATATCGGATCGAACGGTTCGCGTTTCACTTATCAATTTCTGCCGAACGGAACGGTCGAATTTACAGGAATAATGAACGTAATGAACGGCAGCTGCAACCAGCAAATTTTCCAATCTCGAAAAGGAAAAGCCAGTCTGAGCGGTAGTACGATGACAATTAACTGGTTTCCAGCAACTTTCACTCGTGACTTTTCGTGCGACAGAGCGAATAACTACACGAAAACTTTGCCTGCGGAAAACGAAACTTATCAGGTGAAATTCAAAACCGATCTAGGTCAGAAACAGCTTTGTCTGATCGGCAAGGATGAAACCTGTTTCAGCCCGACAAATTAGGCCAAATAACAAAGCCAGCTTTATTTGTTTACTCAAGTAGCTAGATTGGAACGCACCATCAACTAAGCTTGCGGCTCATGTCAATTTTATAGCCGTAGTCACACAGGTTAGGACATTTAGAAAGGGTGAATGCTAGAGTTAGCAATAGTTTTACCTCCTGCCTCCTGCCCTCTGCCTCCTGCCTCCTGCTATAATATCAAGCCCCACCTAGATACTTTCGAGGTAGGGCTTTTATTTTTATGTCTGGAGTCAATATGCAATCATGTATCAAGCGCGATCGCACTGGAGAATTTAGCCGAACGTTAAAGCTGGTTCTTCACAGAAGTTAAATAAGGCTGACTCACTTTCTGATTCATCTTCAAAGACAGCAGATATGTACCATTCACAGGGCGAATCATTCGTATATTCAGCCCAAGCAATTGTTACTGTTTCACCCGATGGAATCCCTGAATCACTCAAGGTAAATGAGGCCCACTCTTCATCATCGACAGATACCCACAACTCTGTAATTGCTTGTTCGGTATCATTGGTAACAGTAAACGTGAATTGATCTGACATAAATAGCCCCTTAGCTATAAATAAATTGCAGGTTGTCAGTCACCGATTATACTGTCACTTTTTTAAAACGTTGTCATGCAAACTGCCACAATATAATCCCAGAAGTAGTTTCAAGTTTTTTTTGACTAAATTTAAATTTGTTAAAGAGTATTAAAAATATCACAGGTAAGACGCGGTGAATCGCCGTCTCTACGATCTAACAGAAATAGTTGAGAGCGATCGCTTCTCCAAATAGGCGCAGTCAGGGCGTTTCACAGGCTGTCCCTAACTTCTTCGAGCAACTTCTCTAAAAGGGACATGTTAATTCTAATATCAAGCCCCACTTAGATACTTTCTAGCTAGGGCTTTTGTTTTTATGTCTAAAGTCGATATGCAATCATCTATCAAGCGCGATGGCGTACACGCCCTTTCCGGTGGCGATCGCAGTGCAGAATTTATTTGATTGTTAAATCTGGTTCTTTACAGAAGTTAAATAGGGCTGACTCAGTTTTTGATTCATCTTCAAATACAGCAAAAATGTACCATTCACAGGGCGAACCATTCGTATATTCAGCCCAAGCAATTGTTGCTGTTTCACGTGATGGAATCCCTAACTCACCCAAGTTAAATGAAGCCCACTCTCGATCGTCGGCAGATACCCACAACTCTGTAATTGCCAATTCAGTTTTATTGGTAACGGTAAAGGTGAATTGGTCTGACATAAATAGCCTTGCCTTCTAACGATAAATAAATTGCAGATTGTCAGTCATTGATTATACTGCCACTTGTTTCAAAAGTTGTTACACTAACTGCCAAAATATAGACTTACAGATAGTTTCAAGTTTGTTTGACTTAATTTAAATTTCTTAAAGAGTATTAAAAATATCATCGATTCAAATTGAGTTTATCGAGATAGCCGGTGCCATGCAACAACAGATTTAGGTCGCGGTTCTCACAAACTCCGACAATACAACACATCCCCAGTGTCATAAAATTTTCAGGCAATGTATTTTTTACTCAGCAGAAGTAGTTGAGAGCGATCGCCTTAAAGATACTACAAACCGAAAATCGCAAAATCCGATCGATTGTGTCTTAATACAGTTTTGCATAAAAGCGTAGCATTTTTAATGTAAGGGGATGCATCGACATTGCATCGGGATGCATCGACATTGCATCGGGATGCATTGGCATTGCAGGGGAATGCATCGACATTGCATCGGGATGCATTGGCATTGCAACGTATTGCCAAATTTAGTTTGCTACGAATTAATGAAATGCTGTACTTAATACAACTCATACTTCATTAACTGACAAGGCAGCGTTCCGTTATACACCGCAATTCGCCGGGATGATTTTAATCCAATCGATTGAGACAGTTCCTTGTTGCCACTGAGGACAAATGCAGTCCAGCCTTTGAAGCGTTGTTTCAGCACATCGCCCAAAAGTTTGTAAAATGCCCCTAAATCGCTATCTCGCCCCAGCCGTTCGCCATAAGGTGGATTGCAGAATAAAATCCCACTATCTGCGGGGGCGACAACATCAGCAAGTTCCATTTGAGAAAACCATACATAGTTATCAACACCGCAGTTTTGAGCATTGTTAATCGCTTGCTCGATTATATTTTCATCGCGATCGCTTCCCCAAATAGGTGCGCTCAGACTATCAAGTTGGCTGTCCTTTGCTTCTTGGAGCAGCTTTTCTAAAAGGGACAGGTCAAAATCTAGCCAATTTTCAAATCCAAAGGATTCACGAAACAACCCTGGTGCGATGTTCAGTGCCTTTAAGCAAGCTTCCAGGGGTAAAGTGCCAGATCCACACAGAGGATCGTAGAACATTTGGTTTGGTTGCCAACCCGAAAGTTGAATCAGGGCAGCAGCGAGAGATTCCTTCAGAGGGGCTACTCCCACCGCCGGACGGTAGCCTCGGCGATGCAGACTATTTCCCGAACTGTCGAGTTTAACGGTACAAAAGTCGCGTTCAATATGAACATTAACCCGCACATCTGGATCGTGAAGCTCTACATTTGAACGCTCGCCCAGATTTTCTTTTTGTTGGTCAACGATCGCATTTTTCACCTGGAGAGATGTAAAGTGGCTGTGGTTGAGGCGATCGTTTTTGCCCGTGACATTCACCGCCAGCGTCATATCTGGCGTAAGATAGTTTTGCCAATCGATAGTTTGGATACCGCGATAGAGATCCTTGGCATCAAGGCATGGAAACTCATGGATATTTACCAAGATTCGGAACGGCAGCCTAGCCCAGAGATTGACGCGATAAAGCAAAGTGCGATCGCCCTCAAAGGCTACACCGCAAAACCCCGGCTCTACGGAATGGGCACCCAGTTGCTCTAACTCCTGAGCCGCGAGGGTTTCTAATCCGCGAGCAACCGTTGCAAAATACTGATTCATCCTCTAATCCAAAGCATTATCTTCACTGCTCACCGATTGACGCACTTTAGCTTAACTTATATCTTGTAACATTCTCTCTCGTGAAGTCTGCGATTAAAACTTTATTAGGGTAGAGGCAGGAGTCAGAACACAGCAAATATTTTTTCAAAGAGATTATATTTTCTTCAATTTAAGTACTATCTTAAATCAATTAACCCTGCTAATATCAAGCTGAAATAGCATTCAGGCACTTTGCAATACAACCCATCAATAAAAATAATCAGAGGGAAAAACTGTGAGTTTAGTATCTGATATTGTTCTGCTGCAAGACTTAACATCGTCATCTAATGAAAATTTAGTCCAACTGAAAACCGTACTTCCGGCGACAGTAAATCGCTTAACCAACCCGACATTAGCAAATATATTTGGTGACGATCTGAAATTTGGTATTGCCTCTTTCAAGGATAAGCCACTTGCGCCTTTTGGGGGTTACGCTGACTATGTATATCAACCAGAAGTCGCTTTGACAAATAATGTCACAACAATTAAAGACAAAATCTTTAACTTTCAAGCTTTTGGTGGCAATGATGGCCCAGAATCACAATTATTTGCACTGTTGTTCGCAGCTTTAAATAGCGGCAGTCTTGGTTACAGAGTCGGTTCATTTCGTGTTGTTCTAATAGCCACCGATGGTACTTATCACGTTGCAGGCGATCGCGCCGCAGTTATTCCAAGTGATACTATTGCCAATAATGGAGATGGGATAGCTGATGCTTTTGAAGATTATCCACAGGTCGGACAAGTAAAAACTGCGCTAGAAGAAAATAACATTATTCCAATTTTTCTAACTACGAGTAATGTTGCAGCCAATTACGAGACATTAGTTACCCAACTTGGTCGAGGTAGCGTACTTACTCTTGGTTCTACAAGTGAAAATCTTGCTGATGTCATAAAAGAAGCAGTTGCTCGAGCTAGAAATGCGATCGGTACTGATGTCGCTACAACCAAGGGAGACGACACCTTTAGTTCAGCGAATTTTTCAGCTGGCGATAAGGTTATTTTTGCTGGGGATGGCGATGACAGTATTTCGCTTTCTGGTGTTATTGGTAATCATTACATTGATGGGGGGGCAGGTTCTGACATCCTTTTTGGTGGATCTGGTGCAGATATCATAGATGGGGGTAGTGATGACGACAACCTTCTGGGGGGCAGAGGTAATGATATTCTTTTTGGTAGTAGTGGCAAAGATATTCTGAGCGGGAATCAAGGGAACGATTACCTACAGGGAGATAGTGGGGACGACTTACTAGAAGGAGGCGCAGGTTTAGATAAGTTTGCATTTGCAACAGGATCGAAGTTTAATATTAGGGAACTCGGAGTTGATGTTATTAGTGACTTCAATCCTGAGCAAGACAAAATTCAATTATCTAAATCTACCTTTACAGCTCTAAGTAACTCGGTCTTTCCGACTCAATTAAATTCCGCAGACTTTGCCACAGTGACAAACGATACTTTAGCTGCAAGCAGTAGTGCCGCGATCGTTTATAATAGCGCAAATGGTAGTCTATTTTATAACCCTAATGGTTCGGCGGATGATTTTGCTGAGATTAATTCCGGGGGTAAATTTGCCCAATTGGATGCTATTTCTTTTCCGACTCTAACTACCGCTAGTTTTGAGGTAGTTTTGTAAGGTTTGTGTCTGATTTCGAGTCCTGCATTTTGTAACTCATTTACCTAAAAACTGCTTTAACAAAAAAAGAGGCGATCGCCAGGAGCAAATTCAACGGTATATTTTCAAGATGCCTCTGCTTAACTCAAACGAATTGAACTGAGATTAATCTATCTATATTTTTCTAAAATCAATCATTGTCTGCCGATAAGCATCTGGCAAACCTGTATCAAAACACTTGCCTTTAACAACATATCCTGTCATTCCCTCTTGCTGGCGCAATTGTTCAAGACAAGATGTTAACTGAAATTCACCTCGTTCTCGAAAATTTTGGTTGATATGTTCTGCGAGAAAGTCAAAAATTTTCGGTGTTAGTAAATATAAGCCAAATATACATAAAAAATTATTTTCTGACATTCCTTCTACACGTAAATGCTGTTGTGCATACTCAATAGTCGGTTTTTCATACAGTTGTGTAACCGACAAAATCGAGTTTAACTCTTGCCAAACTCCTGTTACACACCCAGCTTGATGAATAATTTCTGCTGGCATTGTAGTTAAGCCAACAACGTTTTGATTAACTTGTTCGTAAACATCTAAAACTTGACTAGCACAAGATTTTTCCATGTCAGATGCATAAATGTGGTCGCCCAACATGAGCAAAAACGGCTCATTTTGTACCCAATCCTTGGCACAAAATACTGCATGACCATAACCTAATTGTTCCTCTTGTAACAAAATGGTAATTTTGCTACCTAAATCTTCGAGATATCGGCTATATTCTTGATTTTGTGGTGAAAGTTTCTCTAAAAGTTCTTTTTTGGGTGGGTTTTTCAAGAAATCTGCAAATATTTCTTTGTCATCTGGCTGCACCACAATCCCTACCTCTGTAATTCCAGCACTAATTGCCTCTTCAATAATGGCAAGAATCACAGGTTTTGCCCTACCATCTCGATCGATAATCGGGAAAAGTTCTTTTTTGACAACTTTAGTAGCTGGAAACAAACGAGTACCGAAACCAGCTACCGGAATTACAGCTTTTCTAACTTTATTTTTTTGCATAAACAGTTCGTCAGCCCAACTTCTCAAACAATTCTGCCAACACCACATTAGAAAATAAAAACCCTTGGGGATCGATCAAACGCAATCTTCCCTGTGCAACTTCCACCCAACCTTTTTCAAAATACTCTTGCAAACACCGACAAATCTTCTCCACCTTCTCTTCGCCAAACGCCTCTACCAACGCCGCCAAACTCAAACCTTCTGCTAAACGCAACCCCAACATTAACGTTTCTAACAATACTTCCTTTGGGGGGGTAACATCACAATCAATCACACCGCCAGCTTGTACCCACTGGTAATACTCCTTCGTTTTGCGCGGACGAGTGAAGCGTTTCCCCTGAACATAACTCGCCGCACCCATACCAAAGCCGTAATAAGGGCGATTTTCCCAATACACTCGATTATGCCGACATTGATGGCCAGGTTGAGCGTAATTAGAAATTTCATAATGCTCATAACCTGCACTAGTTAAAATCTGCTGCCCCATCTGGTACATTTTGACTGTGGCTTCATCCGTGGGTAAAGGAGTATCGCCAGGTTTGTAGTAACGACCAAAGGCTGTACCTGGTTCAATGGTGAGGTCGTAAATGGAAATATGAGTGGGTGTTATCGCTACCGTCTTTTCTAGGGAATCCTGCCATTGATCTAAAGACTGATGCGGCAACCCAGAAATTAAGTCTAAGCTAAATTCGGGAATCTCGACTTGGTGGATTAGTTCCACAGCTGCAAAAATATCCTCAACTGAGTGCGATCGCCCCGCCCTTTGCAATAATTCTGATTGAAAGGCTTGTACGCCCAAACTTACCCGGTTCACGCCTGCACGGCGATAGCCTGCTATGTGGGCTAAATCAAAGGTACCTGGGTCAATTTCCATAGAAATCTCTGCCCCAGACGCAATCCCAAAATGCTTCTGTAGTGCTGTCAGTATCCGTTGTAACTGCTCTATTGAGAGCAACGATGGAGTACCACCACCGAAGAAAATTGTCTTCAGGGGTTGACCAAATGCTGGTGTAATGGCAATTTCTTGACATAGCACCTCAACATATTGGGAGATAGTACCAGATGTTTCGCCCCGCAAGCGATCGCCCACAACAGATACCGGGAAATCACAATAAAAACATCGTCGCCTGCAAAAGGGAATATGCACATAAGCAGAACTCGCAATTCCAGAAATAGTAAATTTTTTACTCATTTTGAGAAAAGTTTTAAGTTAATCCAACTGCGAATTAGAGGCAATGAAAATGAGGAAAGAATTCAGGAGTCAGGTGGTCACTGAACGTAGTCGAAGTGAGTCAAAAGCCAGAATAATTGTCAAATCAAGCGTGTAATCACTTCTTGATTTTATTAAACTTATTAAGTTTAGGTATCAAAGTCTTCTTAATTCTGACTTCTGGATTCTGGATTCTGAATTCTTACAAAATAAGTAGTTTATTTACAAGTTTTTGTCGTTTTACAACAAAACAATGAAAAATATTAAGATAAAAGCCTTTGGTTATAATAATTGCAGATATTGTCAGCCTAAACCCTTAGTGTAAGTCAATATCGATCATTTTATCTTACCGATGAGATAAAAAATACTTAACTTTATCGGTTAACACAGTTGCAGGAAAACAAGACAACCATGCTTGACGCCATTATTATTTTCTCATTTATCCTAGCAGCGTCGGGAATAGGGTTCTACAGCATTGAACTACTACCCAATGGGACGCTAGATCAAGTAACGAATCTAGAAGCTTTACGCTTAGTTGTTGCCGTCTTTGCCGCTATTATTGGTGGTGCGATCGGGCTGAGTTTCCAGACGACATATCGTCGCCTAGAATCACAAGTCAAAGAAATGCCTTTAGAAGCGATCTTAACTCGTGCGATCGGCTTAGTGATTGGGCTATTACTAGCTAACCTGATGCTAGCCCCATTATTTTTGCTGCCGATCCCGGCGGATTTTGGATTTATTAAGCCATTGGTGGCAGTTGTCGGTAGTATCATCCTCTCCGTCACTGGCATGAATTTGGCAGATACCCACGGGCGAGGTTTATTGCGGTTCATTAATCCCAACACTGTCGAATCATTAGTAGTGGAAGGAACATTAAAACCAGCCAATACCAAAGTTCTAGATACTAGCTGTATTATTGATGGTCGTATTGAAGCCTTACTAGAAACAGGGTTTTTAGAAGGGCAAATTCTCGTACCGCAGTTTGTCTTGCAAGAACTCCAACAAGTAGCGGATGCTAGCAAAGACCAAAAGCGGGTACGCGGAAGAAGAGGACTAGAAATTCTCAACCGTATTAAGGAAGATTATCCCGATCGCATCCTGATTAATGCAGTTGACTACGAAGATATTCCCACAGTGGATGCTAAGTTAGTGCGCTTCGCCCAAGAAATTAGCGGCACATTGCTAACCAACGACTACAACTTGTCTAAAGTCGCCAGTGTTCAAAAAGTACCTGTTTTGAATGTGAATGATTTAGTGAATGCCGTCCGTCCCAGTTATTTACCTGGCGACAACCTGGATTTAAAAATCCTCAAGGAAGGCAAAGAACCCAGTCAAGGCATTGGCTATCTAGATGACGGCACAATGGTAGTTGTAGAAGAAGGTAGCAGTTATGTGGGTGGTGAACTGCGAGTAGTAGTTACCAGTGCTTTACAAACTACAGCAGGAAGAATGATTTTTGCTAAACCCCAAGCTTCAGCATTGGCGTGAAATGGGATGTTCAATTCAAGTAACACTTACTAATCGGTGCAGGTTGACTGCACCGATTATTTATTGATTGGACTCACGAGACTCACTTACCTGTAAATACTGTAACTGCTCAATTGATAACCCCGTCACCCTGGCGATCGCCTCTAATGGCATACCAGTACTAAATAGATTTCTTGCCACTTCGAGTAACGCTTCAGCCTTACCTTCAGCCTTACCTTCGGCCTTACCTTCGACCTTGCCTTCAGCTTTACCTTCTTGTAGAATATCTTGATAAATCACTGACTCGCGCATAATATCTGACCTCAAAACTCGTTTAATAACCTCTTTATCTAATACTAAACCAGCTAAAATCGCTGTAGAGGCAGCAATATTACTTTGAGTTCTTAATTCTGTAATCCCGTTAATCTCTCGTGCAACTTCGGTAAGTATAACTTCTGGATCAATTGTATTGCTTAAGACTGCTAAAGGTAAGAGTCCAGGTGTTCTCAAAAATACTTCTGTAGGTTGTTCCCAAAGTCTGATAACTGCAAATTCATGTCGTGTCCCAGGAATTGTAAATGTATTTTGTTGCACCAAATTTGAATTTGTTGGCTTGAGATAAATTACGACTTGATGCATTGCTTTGTCTGGAAAGCGGCGATATGCTCGTAATCGATAGTCAATCATCCGAAAAGGAATTTCTGCATCGACTTGGGTTTGAAATTCTAAATGCAATATGCTTTGCTCCGACTGCAACAGAATTAGAGCATCAGCCCGAATGGGTTCGAGAGATAATTCTTTTGGACTTAGTTCTGTTAAATTAATAGATTCGCCTAATAACCATGTAGCGAAGTCACTGGAGAAGTTCTCAACTAAAAACTTGCAGATATTGTCAAACATCTGAATTAGTGTAGTTGGTGCAGATGGGTTCGCATGATGCTAGAAACCTATCTAATACATTGTTTGTATATTATGTACGACTATATGTCTATAATTCTATCAAACTAAAGTCTGCGGCTAGACAAACAGAGTTATAGATTAGCAGGCTAATTATTTTATAGTCATTTACACAAACATCATATAACTAGAAGTGACTTTTATTTTAGAGCTGATTTGTTGATTGCGTACATACCAAGTTTCGCAACGACGTTTTTTATAATTTATACGGCTTAAAGCTGCTAAGAGTACAAAAGCGTTAATCCCAAAATATACGGTTGCAGTATTGATGATTCTTATACCAAAATCTGCAAACGATCTTGATGTGGTAGACGACTACCAACTGCTGCTATATATTTTGTAAATCGGACAGGATGCTTAACATACAATAATAGTGCTATGCCTTTGTAGTTAAAAATTTTAATAAACCACGAAGGCTTTAAAAAATCACAAAGCCGACTTTTGCAACACAACCGTATTTGATGGCTAAATCAATTGTTTCAACAAAACGGCTCGGCAGCCAGTTAATCCATTGGTTGCTTGAAGAAGACCGACGAGAGAAAAAAGGGCCTTACCGCAAGGAAGAAGCACATCGCCAGCATTCTTGGTGGCAGGTGATGTGCTTGACTGGTGTAGATTATTTCTCGACCCTTGGCTATCAACCAGGGATTGCAGCACTGGCGGCTGGCGCTCTTTCTCCTATAGCTACCCTGGTTCTGGTTTTGCTGACGCTGTTTGGAGCGTTGCCAATCTATCGGCGCATTGCTGCCGAAAGCCCTCATGGTGAAGGGTCGATCGCAATGTTAGAGCGTTTACTTTCCTGGTGGCAAGGCAAATTACTTGTACTGTGCTTACTTGGGTTTGTGGCAACTGACTTTATTATTACCATTACCTTGTCAGCAGCCGATGCCACAGCCCATATCATCGAAAATCCGCTGACACCAATTTGGCTTCACAATCAGCCGATCGCAGTTACCCTGATATTAGTTGCACTACTAGGTGCAGTCTTCTTGAGAGGTTTCCGAGAAGCCATTGGGATTGCAGTAGTTTTGGTGGGAGCTTATCTGCTGTTAAACTTCATTGTCGTTGGCGTTGGCGCGTATCAGATATTAAATCACACAGAAACGATCCCGAATTGGCAAACTGCACTTTTTGCACGCCATTCTAACCCTTTGATGCTAATCGGCATCTCTTTGCTCATCTTCCCAAAACTCGCGCTGGGATTGTCAGGTTTTGAGACAGGTGTTACCGTTATGCCCCTGGTTAAAGGTAGCAGTAACAGCACTTCGCATCATCCCAAAGGGCGGATTCGGAATACACGCAAGTTGCTCACCACTGCTGCTCTAATTATGAGCTTCTTTTTGCTTACCACCAGTTTTATAACCACTCTATTGATTCCAGCCGCAGAATTTGCATCAGGGGGCAAAGCTAACGGACGGGCCCTTGCTTATTTAGCACATCTATATCTAGGCAATGCCTTTGGCACAATTTACGATTTAAGTACTATTTCTATTTTGTGGTTTGCAGGTGCATCTGCAATGGCAGGGCTATTAAATATCGTGCCTCGCTACCTACCACGCTATGGCATGGCGCCCAATTGGGCACGAGTAACCCGACCTTTGGTGTTAGTCTACACAGCGATCGCTTTTGTTGTCACAATTATCTTTAAAGCAAGTGTAGAAGCCCAAGGTGGGGCTTATGCAACTGGTGTACTAGTGTTGATCACCTCAGCCGCCTTTGCCGTCACCTTATCAGCCCATCGTCACCGACAGAAGCGGGCCAGACTCGTTTTTGGCATCATTACACTGTTATTTTTATATACCACCATTGTTAATATCATCGAAAGACCAGAAGGGATTAGGATTGCTGGGTTTTTCATCGGTGCGATCATTTTTACCTCGCTGGTTTCTCGTGTTTGGCGTTCAACGGAACTGCGAGCAGAGCGAATTGAAATTGACGAACTTGCTAGACAATTCTTTGCCGAAGATAGCCAGGGGACAATACGACTGATTGCAAATCGGTTGAATACGGGCGATGTCCTAGAGTATTTTATGAAAGAGAAAGAGGTACGCGAAGACAATCATATTCCAGCCAACGATCCAGTTCTGTTTTTAGAAATTCATGTATCCGATGCTTCGGAATTTGCGGATGCGATCGTAGTAAAAGGGGTACAAGTTGGTGACTATCGCATCCTCCGGGCTGAAAGCGCAGCAGTACCGAATGCGATCGCAGCTTTACTACTTTACATTCGCGACCAAACAGGTAAGATTCCCCATGCTTACTTCGGCTGGGTTGAGGGAAATCCCATACAATACCTATTGCGTTTTATCTTGTTTGGCGAAGGTGACATTGCTGTAGTTACCCGTGAAGTACTGCGGCGGGCTGAAAAGAATCCCGATATGCGACCTGGTATTCATGTTGGGGGTTGATTCACGGAAGAGGACGAGTGGACAAGGGGACAAGGGGACAAGGGGACAAGGGGACAAGTTTCCCTTTGTCACCCCATCCCCCCATCCTTTCTGGGGCAGGTTTTTTTGATTAGACAAATTTTTGGGATTTTAAAACCAAAACCATTGTCTGAGAACTTAAAACTACGTTCAATAATTGAGAACATTCTCAACTATTTATCGAAAGCCTAAAAACCTGCCCTTGAAAGATCCCCCCATCCCCTTGTCCTCTTCTTTTTCCCCTTGTCCTATAAAGATGTGGCAAAAAATAAACCAATGATAGAAGTAGCGATCGCAGCTTTTACCTCAAATTTGAACGAATTGCCTTAAAATTTATGTAAAGATGAGTCGCTTAATCTGAGATTAACTTTAAAATTATTTAACTTTTTAGAATGCCAGACGCGGAAAAGTTGCACAACCAGCTGGGTAATCACAAGCTGCTGCATCGGCAAGTTAGTAAAAAGGCAAATTCTTCGCTAGTAGCCAGTCAAGAAGAAGGAATGGTGCTTCAGTTGCCTGATGGCACTATCCAGGCTTGCAATGCCGCTAGCGATCGCATTTTGGGACTGACCGCCCAACAGCTTGTAGGGCAAAATTTGCTCGATCCCAAGTGGCAATTTATTCATGAAGATGGCTCTCCTTTACTCAGTAAAGCTCACCCGACGAGGGTTACTCAAAATACAGGTAAACCTTGCTTAAATGTGGTGTGTGGCTTTTATAAGCCAAATGGTGAGCTAGTCTGGCTATTGTTTTCCTCGCAACCCCTGTTTCAAACTGAAGGAAGCAATCTGTATGCGATTGTGACAACTTTTTCGGATATTACGGAATCTAAGCACGCTCAGTCAGAGGAAGACTGTAATTGCGAACAAGATACTCAACGATTTGATGCAGATGAATTTCAAAGACTGTGGGATAGTCATCGTCTGTTTCAACAAATTGCTGGCACTCTTCCGGGGATAATCTACATTTATGACTTAATTGAGCAGCGAAATTCTTACGTTAATTACGAAATTGCTCAAAGTTGGGGCTATACACCAGTAGAAATCCAGGCGATGGGAAAGGAGTTATTTACTCAACTTCTACACCCTGAAGATTTGGCTCGACTCCCTAGCTATTTAGAACAATTTAATTCTGCTTATCAGGGTGAAGTCCTCAGCTTTGAATACCGAATTCGACACGCTAATGGAGAGTGGCGCTGGTTTTGTAGCTATGATACTGTGCACAGCAGAACTGCTGATGGATTGCCGCAATATCTTTTGGGGATCGCTTTTGATATTACAGAACGACGACACATAGAAACTTCTTTGCGGCAAAGTAACGAAAGGTTTGAGCTAGCTGCGGCGGCGGTTAATTGCCTAATCTATGACTGGGAGATTAGCAGAAATACTGTGGAAAGAACTCAGGGTCTAACCCAGGTTTTTGGCTACACCCAAGAAGAAACAGAACCGACTTTCGAGTGGTGGCAAGAACGCATCCACCCCGATGACCAACAAAGAGTTAACGATCAGTTCATCGCTAGTATGGCCAATGGAAACCGTTATCGGATTGAATATCGAGTGCGTCACCAGGATGGCCGTTATTTGTGGGTGGTAGATCAGGGGTTTGCAGTCCGGGATGAAAATGCTCAAGTGGTTAGAGTAGTTGGTGCAAGTACTGATATTACCGAACAGCAAGCGGCTTTATGGGAACGTCAAAAAATTGAAACAAATCTGCGCGAGAGTGAAGAACGGATTCGGTTGGCGACTAATGCTGCTGAACTGGGTATGTGGTTTTGGAATATCACCACCAACGAGGTAATTTGGACAGAGAAATGTTATCAACTGTTTGGAGTGTCTTTAGAAGCCGAAATTAGCTTTGAGATTTTCCTCAACACTGTACATCCAGAAGACCGCCAATGCATTCATGAAGCGATCGCCCGCTCTCTGGAGGAAAATGTTGAGTGTGACATCGAATACCGCATCCCTTGGTCTGATGGTAGTATTCATTGGATTGCTGCTAAAGGTCGCGTCTTTTATGATGCCAAGGGTAAGCCAGTACGAATGATGGGTACTACCCAGGATATTACCCGACGCAAACAGGTAGAAAATGATTTGCGCCACCGCGAAACTCAATTAAGGCGCTTAGTTGATTCCAACATTATTGGCATTATGTTCGCCACTCCTGATTACATTACTGAGGCGAACGAGGCTTTTTTAGAAATGGTGGGTTATACGCGAGAGGAACTATTGACAGGTAAGATCCGCAGACAACACATCACTCCACCTGAATATCATGCTCTCGATCGGCAGGGGCTAGAACAACTTTTAACGGTTGGGCTATTTACTCCCTTTGAAAAAGAATACATTCGTAAGGATGGTTCCCGTATTCCGATACTAATTGGTGGTGCCTTGGTGGAGCGAGATCCCGCATCTTGGATCTGTTTTATTCTTGACTTAACCCCCAGGAAACAATTAGAAAAAGCACTTAGGCAACAAGCAGAGGAACTCAAACAGGCAAACCGGAATAAAGATGAGTTTCTCGCAATTCTCTCTCACGAATTGCGATCGCCTCTCAACCCAATTTTAGGGTGGTCATCGCTACTCAAAAGCCGCAAATTTGATGAAGTGACTACAAATCGTGCTTTGGAAACCATCGAAAGAAATGCTCAATTGCAGATTCAATTAATTGATGAGTTGTTGGATGTCTCCCGAATTATTCGCGGTAAGTTAAACCTGACTTTTGCCACTGTTAACTTAGTAGCTGTAATTGATGCTGCATTAGAAACAGTCCGGTTAATTGCCGAAACCAAATCTATCCAGATTAAAGTACAGCTCGATCCCAATGTTGGTAAAGTGTTAGGCGATTATAATCGCTTACAGCAAGTTGTTGGGAATTTACTCTCGAACGCAGTCAAGTTTACTCCCTCTCGTGGTTCAGTGGAAATCAGTTTATCATTGAGTTGTGAATTAACTTTCCCCTCAGCACTAATTCAAGTTAAAGATACAGGTCAAGGTATTTCCCCAGAGTTTCTACCCCACGTATTTGAATATTTTCGTCAAGCCGATAGCAGCACAACCAGGACATTCGGCGGACTGGGACTGGGATTGGCAATAGTTCGTCACTTAGTAGAATTGCATGGTGGTACTGTCAGAGCAGCTAGTCCGGGAATTGGACAGGGAGCAGTTTTTACTGTCAGACTGCCCGTGATGAAGGAAACTGACGGTGCAGAGAAAGCAGGAGGAGCGGGCGAGAAATTTAACTCGTCAGTTCTGCGTGGACTACGGGTATTAATTGTTGATGATGATGTTGACACACGAGAGTTTTTGCACTTCTTGCTACAACAGAATGGGGCGTTGATAACTGCCGCAGCATCAGTAAAAGAGGCGCTGATGATTATAGCACAGGCTGTACCTAATTTATTAATCAGTGATTTAGGAATGCCAGAAATGGATGGCTACAGCTTGATTAAGATGCTCAGAGCCATGCCGAAAGAGGAGGGCGGGGAAATTCCGGCGATCGCTCTTACCGCCTATGCTGGAGAAAGCGATCGCGATCGAGTTTTAGCAGCTGGTTTTCAGAAACACATTGCCAAACCAGTACAACCAACTGAATTACTCACCTCAATTACAGAATTGCTAGGGCAAAATCATCGCTAAAACTCTATTTCTGTTTATTAGATTTTAGGCTCAACTGAACCGTATTGAGTTATAAGGAATACACTATCATCAAGCTTAAATCTCAATCAACTTAACCATGACCAAGAAAGATTTGCTTCGCAACCAAATTTTCACGTTGGAAAATATTCTTTCGCCAGCAGAATGCGCTGAGTATATTACTTTAACAGAAAACATCGGTTATACAGATGCTCCTATTACTACCCACCGGGGTTTTAAAATGCGTCCCGACATCCGCAATAATCAGCGCGTTATGCTAGATGATCGCGAGCGTGCTTTTGATTTATGGCAGCGTGTGTCAAATTATATCCCCAAGACCATTGGTAGATGGCATCCAGTTGGGCTGAATGAGCGTTTTCGCTTCTATCGCTACGATCCAGGTCAGAGGTTTGCACCTCACCATGATGGTGCTTATCGACGAACCAACGGTGAGGAAAGTTTATTGACTTTCATGATTTATCTGAATGAAGGCTTTGAAGGCGGTGAAACCCGCTTTTATCTTTCTGAGTACTACGGAGATTTATCTAATCTAGCTGTGCTTCCAGTCACAGGTATGGCTTTGTGTTTTGTCCACGAACTAGTACATGAGGGCGCTATTATTATTCAGGGGCGAAAGTACGTCTTGCGATCGGATGTTATGTACAGTCAATAGTCGAGAAAGTGATTAACCAGCAAAATTAACAAAATTTAATCTAACTCCCGACGGCCTTCCAACGCCCTCGCCAAAGTAACTTCATCTGCGTACTCCAAATCGCCACCTACAGGTAAACCAAAAGCAATCCGTGTCACCTTAGTAAATGGTTTCAATAGCTGACCGATATACAGGGTTGTGGTCTCCCCTTCTACACTCGGACTAATTGCCAGAATTACTTCTTGAGGTTTTTGCTGACTCACCCGACGCTGCAAAGCTAGTATATTCAGCTGGTCTGGGCCAATTCCATCAATTGGCGAAATCACCCCGCCCAAAACGTGATACTTACCTTTGTATTCGCGGGTTTTTTCTAATGCAATCACATCACGAGGATCTGCAACAACACAGATAGTGTTATTGTCACGGTTGGCATTGCGGCAAATTTCACAAACAGGTTCAGCAGATAAGTGAAAGCAAACAGAACACAAGCCTATCTGTTTTTTTGCCTCAACTAAAGCTTGTGCCAAAGCTTCTACTTCTGCTTCTGGTCGCTTCAAAATATGCAAAGCCAGTCGTTGGGCACTTTTGGGGCCAACTCCCGGTAGGCGTTGCAATTGTTCAATTAACCGTGCTAAAGGGCGTGCGTAAACCGTTGTCTTGTCTCCAGAATGTTTTCACTTTAACTATGATGACATTTTTTGAGTACTTCCATCAGGCGCAACACTTCCAACTCGCGATCGCTCAGTTCTGGACTTTGCAGCTATGCCAGTTTTGTGTCCACAGCAGGATATACGCTTGTTTGCTGTGAACCTTAGTTTTCAAACACGCCCTAGCAAAAACTTATCCCAACCACTCAGGATTTTTGGCTGTACTATCAAATTGGTTAGTAGTTTTAAACAGTTCATATTGACCTTTGAGAGCAGCTTGGCGAGTCCGATTCAGTAATGCTTTAACTTGTTCCTGACTCATGGGTGTAAAAGTACGTACTGCCTCGAAAGCCTGGTTTAAGATGGGCATACTTTCAATGCCTGTAATCACCGTTGAAGTTGGCAGATTCATTGCGTAATGCAGACATTCGATCGGTTTGACCACATTGCTTTTGAGAATGTTTTGGTCGCCCATTGATTTCATCCCCAGTACAGCAATTCCGTCTTGAACCAGTCTGGGTAAAACTTGCCTCTCAAAACTGCGGAAATGGGCATCCATCACATTTAATGGCATCTGCACTGCATCAAAACGGAAGTTATTTTGATTGGCAACTTCCAACATTCTCAGGTGTACTAAAGGATCTTTGTGTCCAGTAAAGCCTATGTAGCGAATCTTGCCAGCTTTTTGTGCTTCCACCACTGCTTCCATCGCACCACCAGGGGCAAAAATCCGGTCTGGGTCTTCCATACGAATGACTTCATGATGCTGCAACAAATCAATGTGGTCTGTTTGCAAACGTTTTAAAGATTCATCAATTTGTTGAGCCGCCGCCTTTTTTGTGCGCCCGTCGATTTTAGTCATCAGAAAAGCTTTTTGACGATAGCCATTTTGCAAAGCTTTACCCATGCGAATTTCGCTACCTCCATTATGGTAGTCCCAGCTATTGTCCATAAAATTGATCCCGCGATCGAGAGCAGTACGGATCAGATTAATACCCTCTTGTTCATCTTTTGGTCTACCAATATGATGACCACCTAGACCAATTACAGATATTTGTTCTTTGGTGCGTCCTAGTTGCCTGTAGAGCATTTCCCCTTTTTTTGTCTGGAGTGGGGTAGACTGATTTTGCGCTAAAACCTGTTTGGTTAAACCTTGTAAAGCAAATACCCCAGCTCCACCTAAACCAGAAGCAGAAACTACCTTCAGTAAATTTCGTCTGCTAATATCCACAAATTTATCCTTTGACCACAGTATGAGAACTTTCTTTCATAGCTTTGCATGGAGCAAAATTCGTTGCTTCTAACTCTTGAAGGATAAAGGCACTGAGGTAGAGATAGATTTTTGATAGAGGGAAGGTAATAGAATATAGCGATTACCTGTTACGTGAGGTACAGATAATATTTTGAAACGCAAAGGGACGCAAAGTAAAGCGCAGAGGTACGCAGAGATTTGTACCTCAACAGACTAGGAAACGCTATAAGATTTTATCGTTGTGTAAGTAGAGGAAGCATTGGAGACATCGGCAGCAGAGGAAGAATCCGATCGTTGTATTCCCGCTCTCGTTTCAGTAGTTAAAATGTCAACTCCAACACAATACTTTAGTCCGAAAGTTTTCTTTGAGAATTGTTTCTAAATCTTGGCAAATATTATTTGTATTGCTAAATATTTTTTGCAAGATTTTTAAACCAGGACTTACGCAAAAATAGCCAAAAAGCTTAATCGATCGTAGACGCTTTGCGGCTTGTCGAAGGCTACCATCAAGACGCCAATAACGCCGATAGTTCGTAGAGTTTGCGTAAGCCCTAAAACATTTAGTGCGTGGTTTAAGAGTTGATAAATTCGAGAAAATTTATTTAGAAAAATCGGAATTTAAAACTTGATTGCGATAATACGTTTAGGTAAATCAAACCTGTTTATCTTAAACTATTAAAGTTCCCCGTACTAAACATGAGTAGAGTCAATGACTGCTTCATCACCAGAAAATTTAATCAGTTCATCAAGTACTCATACTTTAGATATAGCTAGACAAGAGTATCAATATAACTACATCCATATTCCATCAATTGCAATGCTAGATCGGCTTTCTCTTGCCGAAGAGTTCACCACTAACTGGTATTTTTTATTAGCCCAGCAGTTACGAGTTGTGTTTATCAATACCTTGATTGTCAATAGAGGCAATCAAGGTTCTAAATCGATTCGTGATGATGTCGCAAGGTTTATTTTAGAAGCCTTGCTCAAGGGAGCAGTACCAATAAAAATCAATATTCTGGCAAGAATCCTGCAAATTATCCCTCAGTTTTTACTCAAAGGTATATCTAAGGATGTTAGAGAACTCGACGATCTTTTTTATTCTATTCTGAAAGAAAACGGACTTGTGATCCTCAGAGATGCTCTAAATAGGATAATTAACCTTTTATACGAAGGACAGCGGACAGGACATGCAACCAGTCTCAAGGACTACGAAAATTTGTTTCAAGTGATTGGTGTGCCAGCGATCGCTAAAACTTACCAAGAAGATGAAGTATTTGCCTATATGCGAGTCGCTGGCTACAATCCCGTGACGATCGCGCGAGTAAATACTCCAGGCGATCGCTTCCCAGTCACAGACGAACATTACCAAGGCGTGATGGGAACTGACGACTCATTAGCAGCAGCCGGACTTGAAGGCAGACTCTACTTAGCTGACTATAAAATTTTAGATGGTGCAGTCAACGGTACATTCCCACACGAGCAAAAATATCTCTATGCTCCTTTAGCACTGTTTGCCTTACCCAAAGGCTCAGACCCCAACCGTTTATTGCGGCCGATAGCCATTCAATGCGGTCAAACCCCAGGCTCAGATTATCCAATTGTTACCCCTAACTCCGGTAAATACTCTTGGCTTTTTGCCAAAACAATTGTCCAAATAGCAGATGCCAACTACCACGAAGCTGTCACTCATCTAGCAAGAACTCACTTGTTAATTGGTGCTTTTGCGATCGCCACCGCAAGACAACTACCACTTACCCATCCCCTAAGAATTTTGTTGCGCCCGCATTTTGACAGCACCTTAGCAATTAACGATGCCGCCCAACGGATTCTCATAGCTCCAGGCGGTGGTGTCGATAGATTACTCTCATCATCAATCGACAACTCTCGCGTTTTAGCAGTGCTAGCCTTGCAAAGCTATGGTTTTAATAGTGCCATCTTACCTAAGCAATTCCAACAGCGCGGTGTAGACGATCCCAACCTCTTGCCTATTTATCCTTACCGAGATGATGCCCTACTAGTCTGGAATGCCATTCATCAATGGGTTGCAGACTACCTGAACCTTTACTACACCACGGATGAAGACATTCAAAAAGATAGAGAATTGCAAGCGTGGGCAGCCGAAATCCCAGCTTACGATGGTGGTCGCATCCCCGATTTTGGCGAAGATGGAGGCATCAAAACGCTCAATTACCTGATTGATGCCACGACGCTGATTATTTTCACTGCCAGCGCCCAACACGCTGCGGTTAACTTTCCGCAAAAAGATTTTATGGGCTACGCCGCAGCCATACCATTGGCAGGTTATTTACCAGCTTCAACTCTCAAAAGAGAAGTTACTGAGCAAGACTACCTTAATTTGCTCCCTCCCTTAGATCAGGCGCAACGGCAATACAACCTACTCAGCTTGTTGGGGTCTGTGTATTACAACAAGCTGGGTGATTATCAGCAAGGATACTTTACAGACCAAAAAGTCAAACCATTGCTACAAGCATTCCAGAGCAATCTTCAGCAGGTAGAAGATACCATCAAGCAACGTAATTTACACCGTCCACCTTATGAATATTTACTTCCTTCTAAAATTCCTCAGAGCATCAATATCTGAATTGAAAACAAATGACAAATGACAAATGACAAATGACCCAAAATAAATACCATGACACTTAAAGATAAAGTCCTCAAAAATCACGATCGCCAGCTTTGGCTTGCACCGATACTAGCCAAAGTAGGTTACGATACTGCGATCGGCAAGTTTCTCCGCTTGATTTTTTATTACATGGATGCGTCAATCATGCTCAACGCATGGCGAGACTTTCTCTACATCCGTAAAGAAAATATTGGAGACAAGTATTTTGCAGTAGACCAAGCAATTATGCATTCCTCTCACTCCCAGGTAAGAGAATTAATGCAAACCCAACCACAACTGCGGGGAAATGATTTAGGCATCATCAGAATATTAGCTCCAAGCTACCTGCTGGATAATCCTCTGAGCCTGGGAACAAACGGTAACGAACACACAGGATTACGTACTGTAATCTTACAAGCCTTACCGGAACCGTCTCAAAAAATAGACTTTTTAGGGAATCTAGTTGAGGAAAGCCTGTTAGAAGCTGCTAAACAAGGCAAATTACACATCGGCAACGATTTGCCAAAGATTATGCTATCGAGTTTGCATCAACTGGTTTTTCAGATATCTTTATCTGAGGAAGAAATCACAGCATCCGATAGTTACATTAAAGGTTTGGCTCTTGCATCCTTGCCTAATTTTATCAGCAAGTATCTGCTGGCAATATTAACAGCGCCAAAAATTCGGCATCGTCAATATTTAATTAACCGATATAAACAATCACCTAAATGGGCATCTTACTTTGAAACAGGCGCTCAGTATCAGTTGAACGAACACCAAATTGCTAATACCCTTTTCGATATGATTCATATCGCCGGAACTGCCGGCACGAGTGCGCTTTTAGGATCTGTGATTGGTGTTCTTTGCTTAGATAATACTCTCAGAAATGATGTAGTGTCAGAAGTGAATGCAGTCTGGAATGGCAAGAAAACTTTAGACTCAGACGCTCTAGAACAGTTAACACTTCTCAATCAAGTGATTTTAGAAACGGCTCGTCTCTATCCACCTGTGCGATTTGTTAGCCAACTCACTACTGAAGCAGGTGAAGTTGAGATTGGAAAACAAAAATGTCCATTCCAAAAAGGTACTCGCTTGCTTGGCTCTATTCTTACAGCTAATCGGGATGCCAATAGATACCAAAATCCAGATTATTTTGACCTAACACGGAATTTTTCAGATATCTTATCTTGGAATGGCGAAGAGCATGAACGAGCTTGTCCTGGGAAATCCTTATCAATTGGCTTTATCAAAATTTTCTGTTTACATCTGCTCCACAACTATCAATGGGACTCAATTACAGAAGTCAAATGGGATTTTGAAAAAGTGACTGCCGTTACTCCTAATAATTTAGTACTACAAGGTTTTGCTCAACGACTGTGAGTAAGAGACTTACAGTAGGGGCGCACAGATGTGTGCCCTTACTTCTCGTGCTCGATTATGTAAGCTTAAAGCAAGTGGCATTCCTGAATTATAATTTGGTAATTGTTCTGGATTTTTGAGTTGATTTTACTCTTTTTCTAACGCCAGATTACTCATCTTTTCTCTGACTCGGTTCGTTAAAAATTTAGGTATTATTTTAGCACAAAGGAAGTAATTACAAATTATATGACTGAATTAATTGAAAAAAAGCAACTTAATAATATTGCAACCTGGATGATTCCAATCAAAGAAACAAACTTACCATCTGTCCTTAAGGGTGTGTTTTTTATGGATGGCAATCCACTGCCAGATACTTGCATTACTATGTACAATTTAGAATGGGATATAGAGAATAGAACTTTGCTTTTACCGATATTTGCCCCGTTACAGTGGACTTTTCATGACTCGATTGCTGGCTGGATATTACTACGTTCAATTCAATGGTTTAAAGTAAGTTACAAAATTCGGTTTGAAGATGAAACTTTGCAACAAGCTCAAGTCACACCTGTTTTTCTAGGAATATCAGTTCCAAAATCGATTGTCAGTTTCACAATGTCCCAAGACAAAAATTCTCTCAATGGAGATATCTGGCACAGAAAGAACGTTTGGTTTGGCGGACTTTCTCGGGCTGGTGAGTATACTCTCCGTAGGGTTGTTGATAAAGATGGTTCTTATACTCCTGCTTTTAACGATATGCTTACCAGAGTACAAAATGAATGTTTAGTAATTGAACGCCACTCAAATTGATTCGGCTTAGGTTAGTCAGCTAAAGCTTAGAGCCTTATCGCCCTCCCATCACTAACTCTTGTCACATTCCAGATTAAGCAAGTAGTAAATAACTAAACGATCCAGATTAGCTACTCAATTTAATTTTAAAGAGAACCTATCAATTAGTTATACCATTTGGAAAAATGATTGCGACACATGGATTCACACCAAGCCAGACGCACCAAGGCAATTCCCAATCCAAAATCTCAAATCCAAAATCTAAAATGGTATTAGCTATTATACGCGAATATCAAAAATTCAGTGCCTTCATAGATGAACTCTGCCATCTTGCACATACCCATCTTTTGATGTGCTTGAAGTGATGCTTTGTTATTTGCCTTGATGAACAGTATTCCTTCCTGCTTTGGTAGCAAATCTTTCAACTTAGCAAACATTCCCGCAGCAATACCTTGCCCACGCATCGTTTCATCAACACAAATAGGGCCATACAAGTAAGCATCTTTTGTACCAGGATAGGTTTGTAACATCACCTTTATAATTGGTAGATTAGCAGTTGTCTTTGACCAACTGAGTAAAAATCCCACAACTTGACCATTTTTTCGGGCTACAACGCTTGGCATTTGAGAGATAGTCATCATCACAGCCTCTGGCTCAAGATGACCTAATAACATACCACCATGTTCTGCGTCATTGGCTTGGGCCAACTTGACGATTCCAGTAACATCACTGGGGCTGGCACGGTCGATCGCTACATCATTGAGACACATACCTGGTTAATATAAATTAGGAGAAAGACTTGGAGCAAAAGAATTTTCTTTTAGAAGAATAACAGAAATGACTTTAAGATTGACTACTTTACTTTATAAGCCAGTAGTCTTTATGATATTTCTCGTTCAGTTTCAGTCAAAATTTTAACTAAACCTCCTATGCCCACCGTTGCAATTATCTATTTTTCTGGTGCAGGTCATACTCATCTTATGGCCCAAGCTATTGCTGAAGGTGCAAATAAAGTTAAAGACACCACTGTTGAACTGCTACGGGTTACTGGAGAGCAGATAGTCAATGGTCGTTGGAAGAATGATGAGGTAATAGCAACTCTCAATCAAGCTGATGCAATTGTTTTTGGTTCTCCTACTTATATGGGTGGTGTTGCGGCTCAGTTCAAGGCATTTATTGATGCTGCTAGCGAAATTTGGTTCCGACACGGATGGAAAGACAAAATCGCTGGGGGTTTTACCCATTCCAGCTCTCCTAGTGGCGATAAACAAAGTACACTCCTCTATTTAGCTACCAACGCCGCCCAACATGGCATGATTTGGGTAAATGTGGGAGACTTGCAAAGCTTTTTATCTGGTAAAGATGATGGGGTAAATCGACTCGGAGGATTTCTAGGTGTAATGGGTCAAAGTCAACTCGATATGAGTGGCAAAGAACCAGTGCTAGATTCGGGCGATTATCTGACTTCACTGCGCTTTGGGGAACGGATTGCAGAGGCAACTAAACGTTGGGTTAAGTAGCTTTGGACACTTGTATTTGGTTATAGCACGCTTGTATTTGATAAAAAATTCAAAGAGTCAAAGTTGCACCAAAGCAGCGATCGCTTGCAACAGGCACTACACTGCTACTATGCCAACCAAAACTTCTAAAGTGCAAAGTGCGTAGGTGTAGCCCAACCTAAGCATCGCTGTTTTTTCTACTAGTAAGAGTGCTTTTCTAATGGGAATACTTTATATATAGTAATTCCAACAAATAGAACTCCTGTAGTATGAGCTACTGTACTAATATTGATTGCCTACGTCCACATAATTCTGACAGTTCTCGTTTTTGCAATAGTTGTGGTCAGGAATTATTACTTAAACAGCGATATCGTCCACTCGCGGTCATTGGAAGCGGTGGCTTTGGGAGAACGTTTTTAGCTATTGATGAACATCTTCCAGATCAACCCAAATGTGCAGTCAAACAACTATGTTTTCAACAGGAAAATACTGAGACTTGGCACAAGGCAGTCAATTTATTTCATCAAGAAGCGCTTCGTCTCAATGAACTAGAACACTCTCAAATACCCAAATTACTAGCGCACTTTGAACAAAATCAAAAGTTTTATATCGTTGAAGAATTAGTCGATGGACAAACACTCGCTCAGGAATTACAAAAACAGGGCGTTTTTCAAGAACCGCAAATTTGGGAGATATTAAAAAGTTTATTGCTCACATTGCAATTTATCCATTCTCGACAAGTAATCCACCGAGATATTAAACCGGAAAATATTATGCGCCGTTCGGGTCGAGGAGACCTGGTATTAATCGATTTCGGAGTTGCTAAATTCGCCAATAACATGAAGCAGCTTCGTACAGGCACCATAGTAGGTAGCCCAGAGTATATCGCTCCCGAACAAATGCGAGGAAAGGCATTGCCAGCCAGCGATCTTTACAGCTTGGGTGTAACATGTATTTACTTACTTACCAATGTTTCTCCCTTTGATTTATTCGATATTGCTAGCGATCGCTGGGTATGGCAAGAACATTTACCAGCATTCAATACTGTTAGCGTTCACCTCTGTGAAATCTTAGATAAACTTTTACAAAATGCCGTTTCGCAACGCTTCCAATCGGCAACAGAAGTTTTACAGACACTGGAGCAACAACCAAAGAAATTGCTAAATATTTCTAATTATCGTACAGTAAATACTATTGATTATACACATTTACGTGATTTATTAGCAAAAGGAAAATGGGAATCAGCAGATAAAGAAACTTGGGAACTAATATGTCAAGCGCTAGCAAAACCTAGTGGGAGTTATATATTTAGTAGCGATCTTGAGAAACTTCCCTGTGAAGATTTGCAGACTATTGACTTTTTATGGGTAAATTACAGTCATAAACGCTTTGGTTTTAGCGTACAGACACTTATTTACAAAAACGTGAATGGAGACTATGGAGTTTTTTGTAATCAAGTTGGTTGGCATATATACAATTCTAGTTATGCAAATTCGGAATTCAATTTTAGTCTCAAAGCACCAATCGGTCATTTACCCTCACGTCTTTGGATTGGTGGTTCTCAACTGTGGCGCTACCCCGATGCTTTAGCTGTAAAATTAGCAGCTTGTGGTATTAATCAGTTTCTCTAAAAAAAATTGTTGAATAAGATTACTAATAAACTCCTAGTTTATAGTGAGCAATTCATTGCTCAAAGCAATGATAATTAGGACTAAAGTCCTTACTACAAACTTTAATTGATTTACGTCTAGCTATTTATAACTTAACAGTGAGCTTTGTCGATCGCTCTTCATCTTTATGCCCCAGGTATCTCTCCCCCAATCGTTCTATCCACACTTACCCCTCACCGCTCTTGCGCCCATGCAGGATGTAACAAACCTCTGGTTTATGAAGGTGATTGCCCACTATGGCAGCCCTGACTACTTCTTCACCGAATATTTTCGCGTCAATGATACCTCACGGCTCAATCGTAGCATTCTGGCAGCAATCACCGAAAACGATACAGGTCGTCCCGTTTTTGCGCAAATGATTGGCGAAAGTATTCCAGATTTAGTAAGAACAGCAAAGGAACTTTGCAACTATAATATCGCTGGAGTTGACTTGAACATGGGCTGTCCAGCACCTAGAATCTATCGCAAAAATGTTGGGGGTGGATTGCTGCTCTTGCCGGAAAAAGTGGATCGGATTTTGGGAGAATTACGGCAAGCAGTCAACGACCGACCTTTAACCGTCAAGATGCGCGTAGGCTTTGAAAATACAGATAATTTTTACAAAATTCTAGATATAATCAATCGCCACAACATTGATTTGCTCTCTTTGCATGGTCGCACTGTCAAAGATATGTATCACGGGGCAGTGAAATATGATTTGATCGCTGAAGCAGTTAGACGAGTCCATTGTCCAGTGCTTGCTAATGGCAATATCAACTCGGCGACAACTGCTGTTGAAGTGCTTTCTCAAACGGGCGCGGCGGGTGTGATGGTAGGACGCTGGGCGATTGGGAATCCTTGGCTTTTTAATCAAATTCGGCAAGCTTTGCGCTTCGAGACGATCGCGCCCGTTCCTTTAGCGGAGGTACGTAACTATATCGATCGTTTATGGCAAACCCCCACAGCAGCAACTATGCCAGAGCGATCGCGCATAGGCTACCTGAAAATGTTCCTCAACTACATTGCCCTGAGTGTTGACACTGAAGGTCATTTTTTACGGTTGATGCGACATACTTCTACTGAGGCAGAACTGTTTAACCTGTGCGATCGCGTTCTTCTTAGTGATTTGACAAAAACTTTAGCCCTAGCACCTTCCTTGAGCGTGTAATATCGTGTCCGGCTAAAAATTTATCCATTTAGACCGTAGGGGCAGGGGGAAAGAGGCTTTTGCGATTTTTGCACAGATGCGGTAATCATAAGTGATACCAGTAATTGGAAAAAAGAATGCGACAAATAGACCATTTGTAGAGACGCGATTCATCGCGTCTTTACCTAAGCATGTGTTGCAATTTGAAACATAGTGTATATGTTTTTACAGCAATATCATCAATAACACCAGAATAAAAAGATCCCCGACTTTTTAAAGAAGTCGGGGATCTCAAGCTCTCAATCTGTGCAAATCAAATAGAATTACCCAAGCTATTTAATCGCACACAATATCACTCAAATTGCACAAGCGATCGCCCCGATACTACAATAAAACCCACAGAATCAAGTCTCAGAAGCGGCTGGCGAATTCCTTCGAGAATGGCTGCATTTAAAGCAGTTTCTATCTTCAATTCTTCAGCTAATGCGTTATCCCAACTTTGCTGATTTAAACGTAGTCGTAATTGTTCTACTCTATTGGCTAATTTTTTTTCGGCTATTTTAGCACAACTTTGACATAAATCAATAAAATCGGGACGATTGGCAAGTAATTCTGAAGAAGCGTTACGCACTTGATAACAAAAATTTTGCCATTTACTAGGGTCAACAAAATCGTCAATAATTCCTAAGCGCTCTTTTGCTAAGTTGTAATCTCGTCCTTGATTATTGTTTTTATCTTTATATGGACGTTGCAGAATACTTAAGAGTGCTTTATCCTCAACAACCCGGATTGGCTGCTTGCGACCATCAACATAGATAGTTTCTATGATTGGTGGAAATAGAGCATCAACGCGGCGCTGCAAGTTTTTGAATTGAGAATTATCTAGTTTGTTATCTAGTAAAACTTGTTTGGCAATTTTTAAATTTGCCTCGACTACATAATTGCATTGAAAACCGAACCACTCTTTCCCTTCTTTCGCGTCCCAAGATGCATCAGTGCGCCATAGAGCAAAGGCTTCACCTCGGTCATCCCAGTTAATATAGTTCAAGAGTGCTTCGATAAATCCTTCGCCAACTCGAAAGAGTTTAACACCAGCATTCTGGTTTGCCACTCTGCGATTATAAGTACCAAATTGGTCTAGATAACTCTCTGCAAAACGGTCTTTTAACTCATTTATCGGCACCAATGTCCGCGTTGTCGGTTGATAACGTCGCATCTCTGATGAATCGGGGTTATTCAGTCCTCTGAATCCCAGCGCGTCACAAATCCAGCCTTCAATTGCTCGTTTAATTTCTAGATGACGAGCATCGTAATTATCTAGGTCTTGAAAATACTCGGTAGCAATTTCATCGTTTGCATCAATTTCATCTAGAGCATTTTGTTCGCTAATTTTGGCGATTTCTGCTTCAATTTGCTCTTGAATTGGTGAAACCATCTCTAACAATCCAGCCGCACCTGATTTAAACAAAACTGTTTCTAATTCTGCAAGTTTCTCATCAACATAAAACTGGAGACTGGCAATTGATTGTTGAAAAATACCAAAGCCATCTTTCAATACTTTATACCAAGCATTGTGAGGGCTATCTTCCAAATAGGGGCCAATCAAGGCACTAGATTGGATGCCAATTTTGCTGCCAATGCGGTCCAGTCTGCCAATTCTCTGCTCTAATTGATTAGGCGACCAAGGCAGGTCAAAATGAATTAACCAATCGGCAAACTGGAGGTTACGCCCTTCTTCTCCAGAGCGATCGCATACTAAAATAAAGCAGTTGGGGTTATTCTTGAACCGATTTAAGCCTTCCTCAACTTTGTCTGGCGATTCTCCCAATTGATGGCTAGCTATTGTCTCTGCACCAAAGGTATTAGATAAATATCGGACAATTTCGCCACCGGTTTGCACAAAACTGGTAAATACAACAAATTTGGGCAGAATATCGCCAGTAATTGGTCTTTTGATTCTCTGCTGTATTCTGGTGATGAACTCCTTTTGATTCTTCCGAACGTTTGCGGGAATTTTGAAATAAGTACCTAGCTGATTCAGCAGCACTGTTTTTAAATTTTCCGTCCGTTGTCCGTCCTCTTGAGGTTGACGAATAATTTTTAGTAAGGATTGCAGAATCTCTTCTTCGCCTGAGAATTTGGGGGTTGTAGTTAATAGGCGAATATCATCTTCTTTAAATTCCTGGGTGAGTTTAGTATGAGGTTTACCAGTTAAACGCGCTGTAATTACCTGCTCTAAAATGCCTAACCAAGTTCCAGCAGCGAGAAATAACAACAGAAAAATTCGCTGATATTGCTTTTCATCAGGAGCAACACTTTGCCATTGATTGAGTAGTTCGTGGATATCAAGCGATCGCTCGTCTAAATCATACTCTTCTTTCGGCGTAAAGTTACGGTCAAAGATCACATCTTCCACCGCAGCGCGACGGTTGCGAAGCATTCGCCGATGTAGTCGATAAATATCGCTGACATGGACGCGAATTGCTTGGACGATTTGCTCTTGTTCAGGAGAATTTGCTGGTAAATTTTCTAAATCATCCGCCAGCTTCAGTAAATACTTATCCTCAGCCAAGAGTTTTCGTAGTTGCTGCAAGTTGCTTTTGAGAACCTCTGGTTCTGCACCTTCTTTAAAAGAAAGCAGAAGTTTACCAATTTGCTGACGGCTTTCAACTTTGGTGCGGAAACCTGCTAAATCGCCCAATTTATAGGTTGTCGGGTCGAGTAAGTGCAACATCGCCAGAAAATCCTGTTCGTGATTGAGAACCGGAGTGGCAGATAATAAAAGTAAGCGATCGCTTTTATGAGCAAGTTCTTTGCAAGTCTGAAAACGCTGGCGCACTGTTGCATCCTTAGAGGTTGCCATTGCTGCAATATGATGAGCTTCATCTAAAATTAAGCAGCCTATCCTTGCTTTCAGGTTGATTTTATGGATATCTTCAACCGCCAGCACCGCTACCCGTTTGCCAAAATGGGAGATGTAAAACTTGTTTTCTAACTCAGTCCGCCATTGTTTGAGCAAATATTGCGGAACTATCACCACCGCACCTTTTTTCGGTTCATCGAGAAGAAATTGACGCAGAATCGCACCCGCTTCGATGGTTTTTCCCAGTCCCACCTCATCTGCTAACAAGTAGCGTTGAATTGGGTCTTCTAGTACCCGCCTGACTACTTCAACTTGGTGAGGATAAAGATTAATATTTGCCGAAATCAGTCCCGTCATCCCGCGACTCACAGCGCGTTGCTGAGTCAAGGATTTCACGAAAGCCAATCTTTTGTCGTGGAAATAGGGCGTTTCGTGACCCTTCATCGCCAGAGTTTGGATGGGGTCTGTATTTGGTAGATTACACCGAACGTAAATATCTTCAACAGATGCGATCGCAGTTTTCTTATCTGGTAAATCAATTTGATACATTTCTGTATCATCATCCCAGATAAAAACTCTGCCAACTATCCACTTATCCTGAGTTTGAGACTTAATATAGCATCGAGCCTGGGGTTCTAGCTTGACTTGAGAGAGCGAACTTAAAGGTAAAGTTTTTTGGAGACGTTGGCCTATAGAGCAGAAATACTCCACATTTGCATTGGTATCAGATATTTCCGTAACTTTTCCGATACCCAAAGAGTTATTCTGGGACTGTACCAATAAACCAAGCTTAATCATAGATCCAGTCCCCTGAACACACTAAAAGAACCTTCCAGACTAGTTTTTAGCCCATATCTGGCAGTTTTATCGATCAACATTATAAATAATAAACTGGTATTACAGTTTTTGTTAAAGCGATATCTACGACTGGCTATTGGGCGTTGTACCACCATAGGCAATTAACAAAATTAGCAATTTTTAGCTAAATACACCATGTAGTAGAGATACAGCATTGCTGTGCTTCTACTACGATATACGGTTCAATTAAATAAAAACTGGTGTAAATTCACATTTATCAGTAAAGCGTAACGTTGTTAAATGCATGACGCATTGGCATTGTCAGCCGATGCAATCGCATTGTTTGCCGACGCAATGGCATTGTCAGCCGATGCAATGGCATTGTCAGCCGATGCAATGGCATTGTTTGCTGATGCAATGGCATTGTTTGCTGATGCAATGGCATTGTTTGCTGATGCAATGGCATTGTTTGCCGATGCAATGGCATTGTCAGCCGACGCAATGGCATTGCAGGGATTGCCAAATTTAATTCGCTACGAATTAATGAAATGCTGTACTTAGCTGATTATGTGGTGTAACAGATTTCCCATTTAGCTTGAGAAGGCCACGATACAATTAAGATTGTGTAGATTTATTTACGATGAAGAAAATTAGAGACAACACAATTAAGTTAAATCAATTTTTAAAGTTGATGGGTATAGTGCCAACTGGAGGTCAAGCCAAGCTGATGATTCAAGGTGGCGATGTCCAAGTAAACGGGATGCTGGAAACTCGACGAGGACGGCGACTAGTACCGGGCGATAAAGTGACAATCCAAGGACAGACTTTAGAAGTGAATTTGAACAACAATGAAGACCCAGATGTAATGATAGATTTAACCGAACAAACCGAGTAAAGAAAGTTGATTCCAAAGTTACAAGTTTCTTTTTTACCTTGTGAGTAATGCTGCAAATTTCCACTAATGTTATTATCCCACAGACTGAGATTGAAATTACTGCGATTCGCTCCCAAGGAGCAGGAGGTCAAAATGTAAATAAGGTTTCTACCGCGATCCACTTGCGCTTCGATATTGCAGCTTCATCATTACCCGATTATTATAAACAACAGCTTTTAAAGTTCAGCGATCGACGCATTAACCAAGAAGGAGTAGTTGTAATTAAAGCTCAGGAACATCGAAGCCAAGAGAACAATCGCGAGTCAGCCTTGAAACGACTTCAAGAACTCATTCAAAGCGCAGTAGTCGTGACAATCAAACGCAAACCCACTAAACCAACCCGCAGTTCTCAAAGAAAACGCCTTGACCACAAAAGTAAACGCGCACAGATTAAATCTAACAGAAGACAGGTGACAGATTGTTAATTCATCGATTATTTATAGAGAACATAAGTAGATAGACATAATTAAATATCAAATCAACTCCTAGTTTTTCGTGAGCGATTTATCGCCCAGAGCAAGGATGATCGGGGCTAAAGTCCTTACTACAAACTTGAAATTTATTTATGCCTAAATACTTACATATTATTCAATATCAAAAAAGATGAATAAGACATTACTAAAGATTTTGATGTTTGCGCTTTTAATCTTGTTTATCATCTCTCCCTTTGCGGCCCTTGCAGGTTTAATGCTTGTAGTGTTAGTTGCAGCATTTTTCTTTTTACTAGGGGACGTGTTTCAAGCAATTATTGGTGGCGACACCGACCCGAAAAAGTCATAAAAGCAAAATTCCAAATGAACATAGGGATTTCTTGCCGTTAAGCAAGCAACTAGCACTGTATTAGATTCAACATAGAAGCCCTATAAACAGCATTTGTCTCGTTCCCAGTCTTAGGCTGGGAATGCTGTTCTAGAGGCTCCGCCTCTCTTGCTGGCGGCAGCAGCCCAATTGAAGTGTATTTCCAGCCCAGAGGTTGGAAACGAGAGTTTGACAAAGCTTTTAGCTTAAGTTGACACCTATGAATATTGTGATGCCCTTACAATAATCTGTACATCATAAAGTTGCAATCTGCTGTAAATGTATTTATTTTAATGAAAAATATCTCTTATGTTTGGCATAATAATATTTGAACAACTCGCTATTTTATAAATAAAAACACCTAAAATTCATTTATCTGAGGAGTAATAATTATATTTGTTGAAGATAAACACACTGAGGGCTAGTAGAGCTAAACTAAAGAAAAAGAAAAATTAAAAATTAGTAGTCACAATATAATAAGTGTTATGAAAATGAATTTTTGATAACTTTCATCACAGCATAAACACTTTTTTCTAGTCAACATCAAGCAGAATACATAGATGCGGATAATTGGACATATCAACAACAAAAGGTACCACCCATGAGTTCCCGCGCACTGCTGTTAGTAAATCGTCATGCTCGCCAAGGGCAAAAGGGTCTATCGGAAGCGATTCAAAGTCTGAAAACATTTGGCTTTGATTTAATTGAGGAGTCTACAGAAGATCCCAAACATCTTGTTGAAGTTATACTTCGCCATAAGGATCGAGTTGACTTGGTAATTATTGGCGGAGGAGATGGTACTCTAAATGCTGCCGTAGACGCTTTAATTGAGACTCAATTACCTTTGGGAATCTTGCCTCTGGGAACTGCCAACGATCTAGCGAGAACTTTGGAAATCCCTAATTCCCTCAACGAAGCTTGCAAAATTATTGCAGATGGACATTTACAGCGTATCGACTTGGGTTGTGTGAATGGCAAGCACTTTTTTAACGTTGCCAGTATGGGATTGAGTGTAAAAATTACCCAACGACTTACCAAAGAAGTTAAGCGCCGCTGGGGAGTATTTGCCTATGCTGCCACTGCATTGCAAGTGCTTTTGGAAGCTAGACCTTTTACAGCAGAGATTGCAATTAACGGTGAATTGGTTCGCGTCAAAACAGTGCAAATTGCAGTCGGTAACGGCCGCTATTACGGTGGTGGTATGGCAGTGGCTGATGATGCCACAATAGACGATCAAAGGCTAGACCTTTATAGCTTGGAGATTGAACACTGGTGGCAGGTTGTATTGTTACTACCTTCAATGCGACAAGGGCGACATATACATTGGCAAAGTGTACGCTCCCATCAAGGTCAAGAAATAGAGATACATACTCGCAAACCTCGCCCTATTAATACAGATGGTGAAATTACTACCTACACACCTGCTCATTTTCGGGTTATACCTAAAGCTATAGCTGTTTTTGTACCCCCAGAAAGCAAGAGTTAGGACTCATTCAATTTTAGATTTTAAATTTTCCTTAAATTCAAAATCTAAAATTGGCAGAGTTTAGAAGTTATTCTCTCTCATCTTCCTCTACTACAAAGTGGGAAATCGCATCAACTCACGCCAAATGCATCTGAGATTTTCTCAAGATATAAAATCCCTGTTGCAACGCCTAGCTGAACAACCGCTGACTCTAGGCGATATTCTGACAGAAACCTCAGAACGGGGTTTCAGTCTGGTAATTACATTATTAGTTTTGCCTTTTTTGCTTCCTATGCCACCGGGATTAACTGGCCCATTTGGTGGTGCTTGTTTACTGTTGTCAGTGCAAATGGTTTTAGGAAGGCGATCGCCTTGGCTACCGAAAAGAATCGCTAACTATAAATTTCCTCGTTCTTTCGCTCAGTTGCTTTTGCAAAATTTGGGAAGGCTTACCAAAGTTTTCCAGAAAATCGCTCGTCCTCGATTAGGAAAAATAGCTCATAATCCTTTAGTTTGGCGAATTAATGGGTTTTGTATCTCTTTATTAACAGTATTACTAATATTACCAATTCCACTTACAAATCCTATTCCTACTATCGGTATTTTACTTTTGACTGTTGCCACCATCGAATCTGATGGTTTATTAATTTGCATCGGTTACGGCATTACTGCTCTAATTACCTTGCTGTTTGGATTTATTGGTTATGCAGTGTGGTTAGCTCCCAGTTTGCTGCCATCGATATTGAAATAAAAAAAGCCTCCAGCTTTTGACTGAGGGCTGTAATTCTTAGGGTGCATCTACCATTTATTAATCCGCTTTATTTATTGCCATATCCGGGAAAATTAGACTTTTAATCAAATTTATTTTCTTCGCAAAAAAGTATGAGCAATAAAAAAAGCCTCCAGCTTTTGACTGAGGGCTGTAAATTCTTAGGGTGCATCTACCATTTATTAATCCGCTTTATTTATTGCCATATCCGGGAAAATTAGACTTTTGAGCAAATTTATTTTTTTAAGAATAAAAAAGTATGAGCAATAAAAAAAAGCCTTCAACTAAAAGCTGAAGGCTGTGATTTAATTAAGGTGCATCTACTATTTATATATCCGCTTTAGTTATTGCTGCATCAGGAAGAATTGAAAAAAATGGATAGCTGTGTAATTGATTTCCTTAGCTAAAACGGTAGTACTGGCATCAATGAGGATTACCTACGGTATTTGACTAGGTAATGATTGACTAACTTCACATTAATTTTACAATTATCGCAATTTTCCTCTAAATACACAAAGTTTCTGTTAATATCTCTGATTCGATATCCGCAATAGTACGAATTTAGTTTATTAGTTGGGTATATGACTATGAAAGTTAGATACACCCAACTTGATGAAGCGATCGCAATTTCTATTAGCCCTTGCTAGTCTTAGTATTGTCGGGGGAAGCTTTTTTCTAAGAACAACTTTTAGCAGTACTAGCGAGCCTAAAATTATAACTGATACATCACGCTACAAAGAAATTCGTAATCAACTATGGTCTGAAAATAACCAAATAAAACATTTTCCTAATGAAATTCCCCTTGATGCTAAAGACGTTCGTATTGCTTACTCTCCCAAAGTTTTACAAGGAAGTAGTTTTTTTCAAATTAGGTTAAAAGAGCCACCAAAGAAGATAGAAAAATTACTTTCACAATATAGAAATAGTGCCAAGCACAAATATATAGGTGGTGACACAAACGACCACATAAACCAACCTAATGGTGTGCCGACAACTTTCTTCTATACTAGTGATTCTCCTACAGAATCTTTTCCAGCTACTTATGAAATATTGGTATTAAATACAGATGACAAAGGTAGACCTGGTTTTAAGTGGAATCATGGAGACAGCTACGGCGTTGCTATTAATAGTTCCACTTCAGAAATTATCTATTGGTCTGAAAAATGGTAATTGGCAATTCAAAATGAATTTGAATGGCTATCAGAAAAATCATTAGTTGTGACCGAATTAGACAAAGCCAATGGAAGCAGATATTTTCTCATCTTAAGCATTTGGACTCTAAAATTGTATTTGAGTGGTCGCGCCAAGACGCAGAATTACTAGAAAAAATCGACTCGTCTATTCAATATACAGATGAAGAAGATTTAAGAATCTCCCATATTGGTATATCTGGAGAATTAATATAGTTTCCAAAAGTCACTAAGTGTTACTTTTACCCTTTTGGATATATCACTTTGGGTAGTTAAAACTTATAGTCAGCATAGCTAAGATTTATAAGTGCTTAAAAATTATCTGAATATGTAGAATGTCAACTGCTTTAATTACTGGTGCTTCTAGTGGTATTGGTAAAGCCTTTGCTCAAGAACTAGCTGCACGCAAGACAAATCTTGTACTCGTTGCTCGTTCTGAAGAGAAACTAAACCAATTAGCTAAACAACTACAAGAACAACACAACATTCAAATAGATGTTATAGTAAAAGACCTCACAGAACCTAATGCAGCAGCCAGTGTATTTGATGTCACAAAATCAAAGGGATTAACCATTGACTTATTAATCAACAATGCTGGTTTTGGTTACTATGGCGATTTTGCTGAAGGAGATGGAGAAAAACAAGTCAAAATCGTACAATTAAATATTTTAGCATTGGTAGATTTAACCCATAAATTTCTACCCTTGATGCGGCAACGCCGTTCTGGAAGTATTATTAACGTATCCTCGATTACCGCATTTCAACCAATACCATACCTTTCTGTTTATGCTGCTAGTAAAGCTTTTATTCTCAGCTTTAGTGAAGCATTATGGGCAGAAAATTATCAATATGGCGTCCGTATTTTAGTCACTTGTCCAGGGCCAATAGAAACAAACTTTTTTGCAGAAGCTAATTTTCCTCCAGCGCTGGCAGGCAGTACAGATAAAGTCTATTCTTCCGAAAAAGTGGTTTGGGAGTCTTTAGAGGCTTTAGAAAAAGGCTATCCAACTGTTATTAGCTCTGATAGTACTACTCAAATTAGAAGCAAATTATCTCGGCTTGTACCGCGCAAACTTCTACTGAATATGTTAGCGAAACGCTTTAAAGCCTAAGTATTAAGTATTTATTTAGGAGTAAAGACATGATGAATCGCGTCTGTACAAGAGTTTGAAGTTAAATAAACTGATGTATTTAAAACTCCTCACTCCTAACTTTTCACTCCTAACTTATTACATATATCTTGTTAATTGAACTCGGTAACGCTCTTTTTTGGTAACGGCTATTTCTCCAACCTCTAAACGCCCTTTAGAGCGAATGGCGATTAAGTCGCCTGATTTGACTTGAGAACTAGCTTGGGTAACTTCTTTCCAATTGACGCGAACATCACCAGCATCGATGAAATCAACCATTTTGCTGCGGGACATCCCAAAACCAGCAGATGCGATCGCATCTAATCTTAAAGAAGCCTCCACAGTAGTTAATTCTTTTTTCTTGGGTTCCCGAACCTTTAATTCTGTTAGCTCAATCTGCTGAGTTTTCACAGGAACCGATCGCACCTGTTTGAGGTTCATTGACAAAAATTCTACCAACTCTGGTGTAACAATCGCCTGTGCCCCTCGTTCTCCTAAGACAATCACATCTCCCGTCTTTTCACGAACAATTCCCGTCCCTAACATTGCGCCTAAAAAGTCGCGGTGAGAGGCGGTATCAAACAGGAAATTACCAGCAATTTCTATGGCTACAAGGCTGACTTGAGATCGATCTAAGGGAAGTTCCGAACGAGCGATCGCTATTCTTTGGCGTTCAGCTTGCGGATATCCACCCCACGCCACCAATTGCACTTCTGTTAATCGGTTAAACACCCGTTGAATTTCTGCCAATTCTGGGGGAGACAGAAAATCTGTCAAAACCACTTCCCAAGTTTTGATCGCTTGCTCTGCTTGATCGATTGCACGAGCTACACTATCTCGATTTTCAACACCTTTTAAAAGTTCTTCTCGTGGCAACATTCTTAAAAATTATCAGTTATTAATTGAGAATTAATTTGCTAGAACTATCTTGATTCTAGCTTTAATTCCCATTTCTACAGTTTCTGTCCAGATTGGGTTAGGCTTTCTACTTGAGATTTGTTGGCGATCGCAGCGACTTACGCCATCTCCAAAGAATAGGAAAGTAACTCAAGCCGCTGTTGTCGCGATCTGTAAACTATGATTTATTCAATACACAGTATTTGTATCGGCATAACCTTGGATATTTTCTGGATCGAATTGACGTAATATTTTGGTTGCTTGGCGAGTCAGAGTTTCAGAACCTTGAACGACGACTAAATATTTACCTGCATCTAAGCGGTTGCGATAAGGTAAAGCATCACCACCACCTACAAGTAAACCGACTCCGCCACCAACAAACACACCACCCATTGCACCACTAGCAGCACCCAGCAGTCCGCCAACAATGTGATTGCCAACTTCACCTGCCCAGGCAAAAGTATCTAAACCAGTAATCAGGCTGAATGTAAAACCTGCAAAAAAGCCAAATGGTATCAGCCAGGTTGCCATCTGTTTTGCTTGCTTTTTAGCCTGGTCTTTGGGGTCAATTAAGCCAAACTCGTCAGCCGTTTTATACCCCCTTCCCAAAATAGTGCTATTAATGCCTTCTTTTTCTAAAGCTAAGTAAGCAGCTTCGGCTTGAATGCGGTCTGGTAATACGGCAACAAGGTAATTCATTGATTTTACAATTTGTCCAATAGAAGTTTTGCCTTAATTAACAGCGTATCAGTCCTGGTGGATTGAACCTCGCATGACTAAAAGTCATACACCTGAATTACTCTAAGACTTACATCAGAAGTTAGGAGGCTCACATCTTGCACCAAAGCACTAGTAGTCTGCCAACTCAAAATTGTTAGGTGAGGGCTGGAGAAAGGGAAACGCCTTCGGCTGGGGAAAGGGGAAGGGGTAAAGGGGATTTTCTTCCCTTTCCCCTTTAACCTTTAACCTTTTCCCTCTTCTTCCTTTACCCCGCTTGCGTTACGAAAGCGAACTACTAGAAGGACTACACAAACGCAGTGAAATTCCCACAGGCTAGTCTGTCTGCACGGACTAAGATCAGATTAAGGGCTTTGAAACCGCTTTACGTCTATGTTTGCGTAGCCGCGATTTTAATCTCACGATTAAAATATGGGACGATCATTTTAGCAAATCTAGTGGCTCACAAAAATTGTTTACGCCTTGCTTGAGGACATATAGCAAAACTGGCGCTGCCAAAATCTTAGGAAATGTTGGCGTTGTTTTTAGATGTTCCATCATCTTCACAAGAGAAGTATTAAGCAAATCTTCTCGATATTCTTGTTCGCAAATGACCACACGCCATTTTCTAGCCAAGGCATCTAACCACTCAGAATTTGCTCTTTCTGGTTGTTGTCCTGCTCGGATAGCTAGCGTCATCGCTGCATCTTCCAAATCTCCATCACAGTCTTCAATTAAATCCAGCGCTTCCATGTCGCTAGGATCGTCTGCCAATTGAGAGCGAAACTGTGCAATTTCTTGAGATGTTACTTTAGTCATGAGTCTTTGACAAGGCAAGCGAGCGAACACTCAGTTATGTTAGTCCAAATTTGACTATAGCGCTTCTCTGTTAAGTCCAGTACATATCTCACAAAAATAACTCCTTCTCTACTACCTCTCCCTAACCCTCTTTTAAAAGGAGCGGAAAAACTTTTGTTACTCGAAGAAGAAGAGTAAAATTCTTATCCTAGAATAGTAGTATATTCTCGATAGACTCAAAAGCAATCTTAGAGGATGAATGAACAAGTATTTTTCATCACATCAAAGCCTCGGAAATCTAACCCCTTAGCCCCCCAACACTCACGAGAGAATGGGGGTTTCAAACCTCTTATTAACTCCCGCTTATTGCTAAAGTTTTAAACGTCTTTAAATACCCTATCCTAGACATCGTTTTGAGTCGCGCAAACAAACCAAACGATAAACCCTTATTTTTTCGTTGATTCTTAACATTAGTTGCGATCGAGAGTAATTTTAGATGCATTTGTCTTGAAAACTATCGGTTGAAAACCTTACTTTGTGTTTTTTGTAAAACTACAAAATGTTTCCGATTTTTTGAAAATAAATTATTGTTATATTGATTATTTGGGAAAACATAGCATAAGTTTGATAATTTTGAGTTAAAATTGCTGATTGAGGTAAATACAATATGCAATTTGCTGCAATAAAATCTATTCTTAAGGACTTTTCCATATCAACTGGTCTATATAGACCAATTAGGAATTTATATCGCTTTTTAAATCAAAAGCAGTTAAAAGATAGTTTAAATTATTTTCAAAAAGAAGTTTATTTCTACTCCAAACTCTTAGATTCTAATCATCTTTGCTTCGATGTTGGTGCAAACATAGGTGCAAAATCAGAGGCATTTCTGATAGCAGGTGCGAGAGTTGTGGCATTTGAACCACAGCCCAAATGTATGAGAGAATTGAGAGCTAGATGTAGTCATTATCGCAGTAAGTTTCATCCTGTTCAGAAGGCTGTTGGTGCAGAACCTGGAGAAGCAAGGTTATACACTCGCGAACGAAGTGGAATTGCAAGTTTTTATGAGGATTGGATAGGTACTGTACAAAGCAGTATTCAAGTTTCTATCACAACTCTTGACCAGGCAATTGATGAGTTTGGAAAACCAGATTACTGCAAAATTGATGTTGAGGGGTGGGAATTTGAAGTTTTAAAAGGGCTGACACAACCCATTTCTTTGATGTCGTTTGAATATCATATAACAAAACGCGAAATTAATACTACTGCTGCTTGTATAAATTACCTATCCAATCTTGGAAAAATATTGATTAATGTTGTACCTGCTGAAATGCATTCATTTGTATTTCAAGAATGGTTGTCTCCAGATGAGTTTCTAAAGCGCTTTCCTGAAGATGTAGCAGACTTTGGGAAAGACGGCTACGGTGAAATTTGGGTTCGTAGTTGCTAATCAAATTTTGTTGGCATAATTATGAAAGCGATCGCTTTCATAATTTCTCAAAAATTATAATTTACAATACTGCTTTTTGGACTAAAAAGCCTCATCTTCCCAGTTAATACACTGAATAAATGAGGCTTTTAGCTAGCTTTTTATCAAAAACGCTACTGGAATCTGCGATCCTCTAAATAGAAGGTGCAAAGTGGATTATAAAACACAACAGCAGTCAAAAATACTGATTCAATTGAGTTTCAGCTAATTAGCGGAATGCTCTGAGGGTAACAGACCGTTGTAACTGAGCTAAAGCGCGGTTGTAATCCAAAATTGCTGTAACTCGATTACCTTCAGCTTGTGTGAGGTCATTTTCAGAGTTAATCACATCAGTTTGAGTACCTACACCAGCTTGGAATCGCAAACGCGCTAAACGTAAAGCTTCCCTGGCTTGTTCTAAAGCGGTATTAGCGGTTTGAACATTCTCCAAACTAGATTGCTGGGTAGAATAGGCTTGTTCTACCTGAAACCGAATTTGGTTGCGCTGTTCAGCAAATTGAGTTTCTGCGATCGCAATGTTAGCTTCCTGTTGAGCTGCTCTTGCTCTTGCTGCTCCGCCATCAAACAAATTTAGGGTTGCCCTAACTCCGAATGAATAACCATCAGTAACGCTGACATTATCATTGAACTGATCGAGTAGGTCGTAGCTGGCGACCAAACTAATTTGGGGACCCAGTTCTGCAAGAGCCTGTCTACGCTGTTGCTCACTAGTATTGCGTTGTGCTAACTGCTGTTGCAGTTCTGGACGATTTTGATAAGCCAACACAATACTTTGTTCTAGGGTTGGGTTCCAAAGACCAGCTAACTGTACAGGGTCAGCTGCACTGATATTTATTCCTTGCGGCAAACTGATCCGAGTTGCTAATTGACGACGGGCAATTAACTGCTGGGATCTCGCATTAGTTAAATTTTGTTGGGCATTTGCTAAATTCACCTGCGATCGCAACACATCGAACCGCGTACCAACCCCAGCTCGCTCTAAAGCTTCTGCATCACGCAAACTAGCTTCAGAGTTCACCACAGCCGACTGACTAATGCGTACTTGTTCATCCGCTTGTTGCAAATTGTAGTAGTCTGTGGCAACATTCAAACGGATTGTCTCAGACTGAGTTTCTACAGCAAGCTCATAGTAACGTACCTGTTCTTCAGCCGCTCTGATGGTAGCTTGCACTCTCCCAGAAGTATAAAGGTTATATGAAAGTTGTGCTTGACCAGAAAAAGATGTACTGGGTCGATCTTGGTTAGACAGTAAGCCATTTCGCCCGTTTAATTCGTCCTGAAGCTGACTGCTAGAAGACTGACCACGAGTCAGATCCGTGCTAAGTCCCAGAGTGGGCAATAAAGCAGCTTGTGCCTCGCGTAGAGCCGCTCGATTGCGTTCTAGCTCCAATAAAGACACCTGTAGATCGCGATTGTTACGCCGTGCCAACTCCAGAGCCTGTGCCAAAGTAATCGGCTGATTTCCTTGAAGTTGCACCTCCTCCGGTTTGGTGGGAAATTGCAGGGGATTTGAGTTAGGAATCAGGTTCTCTGGAATTTGCACCGACCCTGACGGCACAGGAGTTACGGTTCCTGGCACAGTAGAAGGTTGCACCGACCCTGACGGCACAGGAGTTACAGTTCCTGGCACAGTAGAAGGTTGCACCGACCCTGACGGTGCAGGAGTTACAGTTCCTGGCACAGTAGAAGGTTGCACCGACCCTGACGGTGCAGGAGTTACGGTTCCTGGCACAGTGATTGGCGTCGAATCTGCCGGAATCGTGGTATTATTCTGAGCCAAGCTACCAATAGCATTTTGTTGTAAGCAGGTGCTTGAGGTTATTAGCACAGCCAAGGAGTCAGTTTTACTTTTGCTCAACTCCTGTGGACACCTCTGCGCTGACAACAGTTTTGCTGCTCCTGCACCTGTAGCTGAAGTTTGTAAAAATGTTTGCAATTGAGTAACAGTATTTTTCTTTTGAACCACTGGCTGCTGTGCAGAAGACAGGGACAAAATTTCTTTTTGGACAGAAAGGGGTTTTGAAGTGTAGTTGGGAACTAGTATCTTCTTTAATTTCTGCCCAGAAGCACTCGAATTACTCTGTTTTTGGTTCTTTTGAGCTTGGGAATAATTAGAGGTAGGTGTCAAACTCAAAAATCTACCTTTATCTTTCTTAAGTAGTTGTTTTATTGGCACAACAGTATTTTCAGCCGTAAATACCGGAATACTGTTATTACTTAAAGGTTTTACACTAAGTTTAGTAAAACCCAAAGCAGGTATTAGAGTTGGAACACTAACATTTGCACTGTTAGGCAGTTGCCTATTTTTTATGGTATCCACAACCAAGCCTTGACCATAAGTAGAAGTCAAAACACTAGGAGAAGATGCCAGTTGTATCCCAGTTAGTTTCGCAGTAGCAGCCCAAGCAGGCTGAGTTGTTAAAACTGCTGCCGTTACACCAGGTAAGAAGCTATAAAATAATTGCTGTCCTTTCACCGCATCCCTCACACGAAAATCAATCTAGCGGCAGAAAACCTTTCTTCACCACAGAATATAGCACGATACTAAACTTAGGAAAGAATATACTACGATACTAAATTTAGGGTTCGGAACTCTGTTTGTCTTCAAAACGTCTAACAATGCGAGAAAGTTCCGCCTTTTCATCGATATTAACGCGAGTAGGAGCACCGCTGATAATCCGTTCGTAGTTTCGGAAAGAATCTTTAATTTCGGGCCCATCAGCAGTAATATTATACTCACGAATGCCTTTATCATGCCAAGACCCGCGCATTTTGAATACGTTAATTGCCCGCGACATTTCTCCGCGAATTTCTACGTACTGTAGCATCAGAATTGTATCGGTAATCGTGGAAATGTGAGAGTCAGTAATCGAATGCGCTCCGAGAAATTGGTCGGTTGTGTTAGTAAAGAAACCAGTAATTTCTTCTTGTTTAGCATAACCTGTCACACCAATTACAAACTGCCGAAATGCATTATTCGTAACTCCTCTAGCTAGTGCTGATAGAGAATCAATAGCAATCCGAGCGGGTTTGAAAATAGCAATTTCTGATTTAATAATTTGTAAGTGGTCTTCTAAACCAGTTGATTCAGGATAGGTACAAATTATTTTGAGTAAACCTTGATGTTCTAATTCTTCAAAATCAATTCCCCAAGAGGAAGCATTACGAGATAGTTGGGCGCGTGACTCTTCATAAGCAAATAATATCGCTTGTTCTCCATTGAGACAGCCATCTTGAATAAATTTGCTTACTAACAGGGTTTTACCAGTACCTGTAGCTCCTGTCGCCAAAATAATTGAATCTTTAAAGAAACCCCCACCGCACATTTCATCTAAAGTTTTGACACCAGAAGATACCCTGACATTAGAAGAACGTTGAGTCAAGCGCATTGCTCCGAGTGGGAAGATGTTAACTCCTTCATTAGTAATCGTGAAGGGATACTCGCCTTTCATGTGAGTTGTGCCGCGCAATTTGAGAATTTCAATTGTGCGACGGCGGCGTTCTCCTTCTAAAGCGTTGCGAACAATTACTACATTATCGGAAACAAATTCTTCCACTCCAAAAGAGGCAACAGGTCCATATTCTTCACTACGTTCAGTGGTAATTAGAGTGGTGACACTTAGTAGTTTAAGACGTGCTACTAAACGAAAAATTTCGCGTCGCACTACTCCCATCGCTTCATACTGCTGAAATACTGCTGTTATTGAGTCGATTGAAACTCGTTTAGCTTTGTATTTGCGGATGGCATATTGCAAGCGCTCAATCAGTGCAGAAAGGTCAAAATTCCCCACGATATCTTGACCTTCTGGATCGGGAGATGCATCAAGAATAAACAACTTGCCTTCTTCAATTAAGCGGGGCAAGTTCCAACCAAAAATATTAGCATTTTTGATAATATCGCTCGGTGATTCCTCAAAAGTTACAAATACTCCTGCTTCATCAAAGTAGGTGATACCGTTATAAAGAAACTGAAGAGAGAATAAGGTTTTGCCTGTGCCGGATGTACCACTAATCAAGGTAGTTCTACCAATTGGCAAACCACCATGACTAATATCGTCAAACCCTTCGATCATCGTCCGAATTTTTTCTACACCCCTAATTATTGGTGGTTGTTTTGGTTCTACTTGCTCGTTTTCACTCATTGCTTGATAACAAAAGGGGATTAAAACCTGTTTTTTTATTACTAAAGTCTTGAATTAATTTTTGATGATTAAAAATTTACTCTTCAAAGTCTTCTTCACTCAGTTCTTCATAAAGCAAATCCAATCCAATCAACACTCTTTCTCTATCTGAAAGATCCCCAATAATTTTGCGAACGGGTGGAGGCAAAATTTTAGATAATGTTGGTGTAGCCAATATTTTATCTTCTTCCGCTAGTTGTGGGCTTTTCAGTACATCGATCACTTTTAAAGCATAAACACCTTCAAACTCCTGTTCTAAAATATCTTTGAGTGTTTTTAATGCCCGGACTGAATTAGGAGTGTTACCTGCTACGTAAAGCTTGAGAACGTAAGTTTTTCTGGCTTTATTCATATACTTAATAACTAGTCATAATCAGAGAAAGACAATATTTTTCTATGCATCGTTACTCACTCACAGTTGTAGCTTGTTCCAAGTTGAACACAGAGCAATAAATTTAATTTATTTTATCTAGAAATCGAACTCCTATAGACTTCGCACAGGTGAGCTAAGATATCTATTAACGTTAGGCGGTAATCAAGTAAAGTTTCATTGCTCCTACCTTCTATTTTTAGCTGGTTAGAAAATTCTTCAATTATATCCATGTGAATTTCGATTATTTGGGGCACAGGAATATTAGCATAAAATATAGTATTGATAAATTTATCAATTTTATCTTTGAGTGTTTTGTCTGTAGTAAAATAATCTATAAGAATCACGCTATAATCTATTTTAAGCTGTCTTAATAATCCTTCTTTTTCTGCTGGAGTCATCTCCTGAAAATACTGCTGGCTTTTTTGCATCTGACTGGCAAATACATAAACGTACTGAAGAGTGTATGCCTTACTTGGATTTAGTAGCAGCCAATTTGGTAAATAGTTGATTGTGTTGATTGTTCCAGAGCTTGTTACAGCAACAGGTAAGTAGCAAAATTGGGCAATAATTGCGTCTATTAATTGCCCCACCCACGTACTCAAACCTTTTAGGTTGGCTAAGTCAACTGGATTATTTAAGCATTTGTTAACATGAGATTGCAGAATCAATATCGGTAATAACATCTATTCTTGAATATATCTCCTCGATCGCCCCGACCAAGAAACGCGGGCTGATAAGTTTGGTTAACGCTTGTAGGGGAATACTGCGTGTGCAGTAAACTGCTGATTTAACCCCAAAATAACGCTCTATGCAAGCAGATAGTGCTAGGCACTCAACATTCTAGTGGAGCAACTAACTGGTAAAACTTAGTAGGTCTTTGATGATGAGGTATCCGTCGGCATAGCAAGACACAATAATTAACTCATGATTTACATATCTATGTATACAAATAGATAGATTTTTTTATTTTGCTCCTTGATAAGATACTTAAACGAACTTAAAGGATTGTCGCATTCCAAATCATTATAATTCCTCAAGGTTCTAAAGCGAATCTTTGGGGCCATAATTGTTTTAGCCGTCGCGCTATCGATGAGGAGTTTAAATACCAGTAAGACACTGGGGAGGCTGGCTAGTTGTTAAAAATTAGAAACGTCGCCTCTTGGAAAAATGCACTCGTTCGCAATTCCCGTGTCCGTTAGAGGAAATCCCGTTGTTTTAATGGCGTTGAAATAACCAGAGTTGCTTATATGAGTCTTCTTAGAGGATATGACTTCAGGCGAAAAGACCATCAACTGGCAGATGGAAATGCCCGAGGGTTCCACAGGAAGAATGACCCCCAAATCCCTATGTTAATGCTAGATTACCCGCTTTATGACTTTCAGGCAACCGTACCTAGCTGCCCCCAAACAAGTTCTCTGGCAGTGGTGTTGGAGATTTTTGAGCAAGAGCAGTGCGATCGCTTGGTAGTAGTGAATCAACAGCAATGCCCCATCGGATTGCTGTATTCTGCCCGTTTAATCCCAAAATTATTAGCCCAAAGTGACGATAAAAATTTAAATTTACAGCAATCGCTCTCAACCTGGGGTCAAGGTCTAATTGAGCCAATACAGACAATATCAGCTGCGGAGCGTGTAGAGCGATTAAGCTTGCGCTGGTGCGATTCACAAGTCGAAAAACCCCAAAATTTAGATTGGGCGCTGATTGACTCGGAGGGTCGATATTTGGGGCTGCTAGATAGTTCGCGCCTGTTGCGATCGCTGGCTCAGGAACGGATGGCTGGCTTACAAAAGTCTAGCGAGCATCGTCATGAGTATGATGGTGCGCCAAATGAACCCAAGTCATTAGGACACCAACCACTGGTACACTTGCTAGAAAGACTGCCTTGGCCTTTGATGTTGCAAACGGGTACTGGCGAGGTAGTAGCGCGAAATCCCGCCTGGTGGCAGCAATTAGGAAGCTTAAAAGATCCAGAAGGAGTTAGGCAACAGGTGGAGGCAATACTTGCCCCTAAACGCTCCGAAATAGCAGAATATGTCACCCAACCAGCAATCAAGGTTCATCCCAATGGTAGGGAGAATGAGCATAGTGATGAAGAAGCACTACAGCAAGAAGCATCAAGTGATGCTGCATACAGCCGATGCTATTTAGATAGTCAAGTGGGTACTTGTACTTGTGTTGTCGAAGTGCAAAATGGTCAAGAGCGAATCTGGCAGTTTGCCAAAATTCCCTTAGATAGTCCTGAGTTTCAAGTGATGAGTGCCGAAGAGGAAATTGCACTCAGCACTGATTTGTGGTTGGTTTTAGCTACTGATGTCACTGAACAGCAGCAACTTTGTAAAGAATTAGCAGCCAAGAATGCCGATTTAATTCAACTAAATCGGTTAAAAGACGAGTTTTTAGCTTGTATTAGTCATGAACTCAAAACTCCCCTAACTGCCGTTTTGGGATTATCGCGCTTGCTCGTGGATCAGCAGTTGGGAGAACTCAACGAGCGTCAAGCCCGTTATGCAGGACTGATTCATCAAAGCGGACGCCACCTGATGAGTGTGGTGAATGACATTTTAGATTTGACCCGGATGGAGACGGGACAAATGGATTTGACGCTGACTCCGGTGAAAATTCGAGCTGTGTGCGATCGCGCCCTATCGGAAGCCAAAGCTATCCACACTCAAACCACCAAAGCAACATCTGCCCCACCACCTGCAAATGCCCGTTCATCTGCTCCTCAATTCTGTCTTTCCATTGAACTAGGTTTAGATCAGATGGTGGCAGACGAATTGCGCTTACGTCAGATGCTAGTACACCTACTTTCCAACGCCTTTAAATTCACCGAAATATCTGGCGAAATTGGGTTGCGGGTAAGTCGTTGGGAAGGATGGATTGCCTTTACAGTTTGGGATACAGGCATTGGCATTCCCGAACACCAGCAACACTTAATCTTTCAAAAATTCCAACAACTAGAAAATCCCCTCACCCGCCAATTTGAAGGCACTGGTTTGGGGCTAGTATTAACCCGCGCCTTGGCTCGCCTCCACGGAGGAGATGTCAGCTTCTTATCGCGTGAAGGTAAAGGTAGCCAGTTTACCCTACTTCTGCCGCCTAGTCCCCCGAAAACAGGCTTTTCGGAACCAGATATGGGAATCAGAGAAGACGAGGAGACACGATACCAACCAACACGGGAAAACTCCGCCGCTCGTCAGCAAGTTAGTACGCCCATACAGCATCATCTTGCAAGTTCGCAACGGTTGGTCTTGGTAGTTGAGGCAGTAGCTCGATATATTGAAGACTTGACCGAACAACTCAAAGGTTTAGGATATCGGGTAGTGATTGCGCGATCGGGGACAGAAGCAGTCGAAAAAGCGCGGCGCTTGCAACCAATAGCAATATTTTTGAATCCGTTGCTACCCCTGCTATCAGGCTGGGATGTACTGACTTTACTAAAATCTGACACCGCAACCCGTCATATATCTGTAATTGTCACCGCGACGGCAGCCGAAAAGGAGCAAGCATTTGCTAACCGAGCCGATGGTTTCTTAAGTTTGCCAGTAGAGCGTCAGGTCTTAGCACCGGTTCTCGAAAAATTATGTACTATACAAGCAGTTTTGCAGATAGGGTCAAATAATAGTGCGATTATCCCAACAAAAACCCCACTGCGAATTCTCAGGTTGGTGAATCCCCAGTTAGAATCGGTCAATCCCCACCCCTCACTTCGAGAACACCGAGTGATTGAAGTAGATGACCTGGATCAGGCAGAACTTTTGGCGCGGGTATGGCAGTTTGATGTGATTTTGCTAGATGTCGAAAGTACCACCGCCCAAATTTATTTGCAACAACTAATTGGACATCCACGTTTAGCAGCTATACCACTGGTTACTTGCGATGTTGCGACTACCCTAATCGCTTCTAAAATACCAGGGTTATCTGTATTTCCTTACTTAACACCATTTGCCAAAGATAACAGCAGTCGCACCGAGAAAACAGATGCTTTACTATCAGTACTAGAAATTGCTTCTGGTATTTGCTGCCCTCCCAACATCTTAGTAGTGGATTTAACAATGCTGCGGGATTTACCCCAGGTAAGACGTAAGCCAGCTAAGGGTTATCGGACAGAAAAAAATTGCTCAATTAGTAGTGAAACTGCTGAACGGGGATCTGAATGGTTCCAAGCTTTAATTCAATACCTGCAAACAGCAGGCTTCAAAGCGGCGATGAGTCCTTGTTGGGCAGAAGTGTTGCAACAAATTCGCCACGAAAGCGTTGACTTATTGCTAATTTGTTTAGGAGAAACCTCTATCCACAAAGATGTGCTCAAAGCACTGAAAACATTAGGAGATTCGCCTTTAAAGTTGCCACCAATTTTGGTACTAAATCAGCGATTAAATCGCTCACAAACCAGTTCCCAGGATGGGGTAGCTTATCAGGAAATTGACAAGCAGAAGAAGAATAGTGTGGAATCGATAGAAACTGTTGTTGGTGCGATCGCTACCCAAATCTTACCGCGATCGATATCAATGGAAGACCTTTTAAGCCAGATAAATCAAGCTTTAGCTATCAATGGTTACAATAACAAATGTTAATGGGGTCATTGAGCGTTGGTTTTTTGTCATTAGTCATTTGTCCTTCGTCCTTTGTGAATAACCAATAACTAATGACTAATGACAAATTATGATATGTCGATTTTTTGATTCTTCATTTTCTTAAAAGGAACTCGAACCAAGTTATAAGCACCCTTGGTTGATAAATTCTTGTAATCATCTGGCTGTAAGTCCATTTGCAAAAACTTTTTCTGTTCGGCTAATAGCAACACTGAGGAAGGTTTTAATCCTTTAGCAGCCTGGGTTTTAATATGCTCTACAGCCTCTTGGGGAAATTTTAAATAATTTACATGGATGTGGCTGTAAAATACTACACTCGGCTTTTTGAAGCCAAGCATAATCAATTCTTCGTTTGGTTGTTTTGTTTCTAAAATCACCGCAGACAATTCCCTTAAGGGTAATTGACGTTCTCGATCGATAAAGAACGAAGCAGGCGTTAAGACAAAAATTACAAACGCCACAAACCCGATTAAATTAATACCGATAATGTAGTTCCAGCGGCGACTCAATAATAAACCCGCGACCAAAACAGCAGAAACTAGCCAAATTATACCCGCAATTACTGGTAAACCAGATTGTTCAATTAATTCGTGGAAGTTACTTATAGCTGGATCGGTACCTAATATGTGGGTGATGTTGAGCAGTGCTGTTGCCAGAACTGATAAAAATACTACATTCACCCAACCACTCATGCGCAGCAAAGAGGCGGAGATAGACAGAGTGGGAGAGGGGGAAACAGGAATTGTTTGCCGTGTCTTTGTATCTGAAAAAATGTCGCACCACAACAAGGCTACCAGGATTGCGGCTGCTGGCATTAAAGGTAATACGTAGCTAGGGAGTTTAGTAACGGCAATGCAAAAAAACGCAAAGATGCTAGCAAACCAGAACCAGGCAAATAAACCAAATTGCTGAAAACGTTCAACAGATCGCCAATGCGATCGCTGCCAAAATTTTAGTTTGATTATAGAAGCTGGTAAATACACTGAGTATGGCGCAAAACCCAACAGCACGACTACAAAGTAAAAATACCAAGGTGCTGAGTGACCATTAACTACTTCTGTAAAGCGTTCCAGGTTGTGATAACCAAAAAAGGAGTTAATGTAATCCCAGCCATTGCGCCAAATTACTAAAGCATACCAGGGCACTGACAAAGCGAGAATTATCAGTATACCTACAAGAAGGTGCATTTCTCGCAACACCTCTCGCACTTTACCCACGTAAAGCAAAAAGGCAGCAACAATTAGCCCCGGCAAAACAATTCCCACTGGCCCTTTGGTCAAAATTGCGCCAGCAATCAGCACATAAAAAGCTAAGTACCATTTGTTAGGGAATAGGGCATGGGGCATTGGGAATTGGGCATTGTTGATTAATTCTGCTCCCCTGCTCCCCTGCTCCCCTGCTCCCTGGTCACTGAGCGTTCGCGTAGCGTCTCGAAGAGAAGCCGAAGTGCTGCTCCCCTGCTCCCCTGCTCCTCTACTCCCCTGCTCCCTACCTTCCTTCCCTGCGTATCCTAGAAAGAAACATAACAAAGCCGATGCCATACATCCGGTGAGCAGCATATCAGAGACACCCGTTCTCGCCCAAATAATAGTTTCGGGATTGAGTGCCATCAACGCTGCTGCTATAAAAGATGTTAAGTAGCGACGAGTGGGACGTGAAACTTGCTCTAATTCGTCTTGTTTAGCCAAATACCACTGGATGGTATAAAAAGCTAAACAAACTAAGCCGAATGCGGCGATCGCAGAAGGAAGGCGTACTGCCCATTCATTCACACCAATCAGATGATATGCGATCGCCTGACACCAGTAAATTAAAGCAGGTTTATCGAAACGAGTGTCACCATTGAAAAATGGGGTAATCCAATCACCTGTAACGAACATCTGGCGGGAAGCTTCGGCAAAGAGCGGCTCTGTCTCATCAATTAAGCCAATGTTGCCCAAATTCCACCCAAAAGCCACCCAACCAACCACTATCAACCACAAAATCGACACAGTTAGACTCAGGGCTGGATTTTTTGCTATTTTGTTGAACCACCGATCGACAGTGTGCTTAACACTCAATTTCATTCTCATTTAGTCAATAGTCAACAATCACTAATCAATAGTCGTTGGTTATCTATCTTTTGTTCTTCAGAGTTTTTAATTCAACAATTTTCCTCTATCCATTACTTAACACTTTACCAACTGTAGGGTAAGAATGTAAAAATAAAGGTTTGAGCATATTTATTAGGCTTCTTGGCATTGTGCGAAAAGGGTAAGGGGGAAGGGGAAAAGGTTCTGCAAAAGTCCCTTTCCCCTTTCCCTTTAACCTTTACCCTTTTCCCCCTCTTGCCAAAAGCACTTTTGCAATAAGTCTATTGACTCAGCACAAGTTGCCATTCTCTATTTTGGGAATTCCACTTAGGTAATTGAGTTTCACCAATAATATAAGGGCCCCAGTAACGACGGGAACCATCTTGTGCAAAAGCAACTAAAACATCTCCCTTTTCCAGCTTTAAATTATTTTGAGGTAGGGATAGAACCAGTCCCTTCTCACTACCTTCTTCGGGAGCAAAATCCCAATGTGCCGGTACATCGTAGTGAGTTTGTTTTTTACTAGCTCCTTTTGCTACTGACTCTCTTGCCAGTAGAACCAGCCGCACAGGCTGATTTGTTTGATTGCTCATTCGCAAAGTACCTCGATCCTTGGCAATGCTTGTTGATTTATCACGCTCTGCCAAGACAGGATAAGTATTCTCTTTAATGCTATGTTCTACTCGATTGGTTGGGGTAGGTACTGGAGTAGATAGACTAGTGGAAATACTTTTTTCAGGTACAACCGAAGTTGTATGCCACTCTTGAGTTTTTGTTGGCAGTTGTGAAGATGTGTCTGGGTTTGTATCTGGGTTAGTGGACTCAAAGGATACGCTCAGTCCAAAGCATCCCACCAGAGCAACAAGCAGTCCCAAGCACAAAGCTGTAATACCGACGTTCCGATACACTGAAGATTTCATATTGATAGTTATTTAGAAATAAATATTTTGTCTAGGCTTGACCAAATAGTAGCCTATTATCCCAAAAGGCAATCATACAGATAGCCGAATATAGACTTTCCTCAAATTAGGAAGAGGAATGTATGATAAATATCATTTTGATTAGAAAATATTTGAAGGATATAATCTCTTTGATGTTTGAAAAACAAGAGATCCAGACATCCATTACTTTGGTTTTTTACCGTAAGTATGGATAAAAACAAGATAATTTTATACCTATTGAGCCAATTCATTTCTATAAAAAAAATAAAAGTTTCCTGAAACCGTTAGCAGCCTCAACAAGGCGTCCTTTGCTAAACGTCAGTGCTTAAAGATCCTCCTTTCTAAATCTACGCAAGTTTATTCTCCTGTTGAGAGACGCTACGAAAAGCTTACTTCCATACATGAATACAAGTCAGCAAACGCGCTTAACGAACTAGCTTCCTTAAAAAAGGAGAATTTTGAATCATTTTCCCATTTTTTCAGGCTTGCTCGTGAGGATCAAACTAAATATTTATTGTTTCCAAACATCTTCTAAGAAACTGTACTTCTAAAGAAGATGATAGAATAGTCAAATTTGAATAAACACTGCAATTCCAGTAGATATCTACAATAGTAACAAACAAGCTGATGCTAAAACCAATATCCTTCTTACATTAATATAGATATATTTCAAGATATCTTGACTTTTCCCAGAAGTCCCTTTGATGCAAAACACTCGTCTCAATAATTTGTTCGATGCTATTGCTACACGCTTTGGGCAATGGTTTTTAAATCCTTGGCGACGATTATCGTTGCTGATAATTAGTTTTTTGTTCGGTTTTTTTCTGGGAAACGCAGTTTCCACTACAGCTGGACAACGGGCAGAGTTGGACATTGTAGCAGCTGGTTTTTTAGTACTGTTAACGGAAATTACCAGCCGGGTATTTTATAGTCGCAGCTTTTTGGATCGGCGATCGCTCTTGATAGACTCACTAAATCTCCTCAAAGTTGGTTTCATCTACAGCCTGTTTCTCGAAGCTTTTAAGCTGGGATCGTAGTCAGATGGAGAATTTATGAATTTGTGGCTGAGTGTTTTGGCAACCAATGGGCCGGGGGAAACTTGGAAGCAGGAAGCAAGAGAAGCAGCACTGGCAGATCGGTTAAGGGCTAAAGCTTTTGGGATCGCGCCGGAAAATGTTGATGAAATGATCGAAAGGCGATCGCATTTACTAAAATCTGTCTTTCCAGCTTTTAGCGAATTCTGTCAAGCAACTCTCCAAATACAACCCCAGGAAATGTTACAGGTATTGTGGGACTTGTGGCTGCCTTTGGGAATCAAACTAGCATCGCAGCGCCAACAGTTGAGACGCCCCCTGATTCAAGGAATATTGGGAGGACAAGGTACTGGTAAAACCACAATGTCCAAAATTCTCATTTTGATTCTCGATCATTTGGGATACAGGACTGTGAGTTTATCTTTGGATGATTTGTATAAAACTTACAGCGATCGCTTGCTTTTGACACAGCAAGATCCCCGCTTGATTTGGCGCGGGCCACCGGGAACTCACGATCTAGACTTAGGCTTAAATGTACTAGATCAAATCCGTGAGTTACAAAGCCCGGTGATGCTTCCCCGGTTTGATAAATCAGCTTATGGAGGTGCTGGCGATCGCACTAATCCAGAAATGGTTACGGATGTAGATATTGTACTATTTGAAGGTTGGTTTGTGGGTGTGCGACCAATCGACCCTGATTTATTTGATACTGCACCGCCGCCAATTGTCACAGATGAAGATAGAGCATTTGCCCGTGAGATGAATCTTCGCCTCTACGATTATTTACCACTGTGGGAGCGATTAGACAGTTTAATTGTGCTTTATCCCACTGATTACCGCTGTTCTTTGGAGTGGCGCAAACAGGCAGAACAACAGATGATTGCTGCGGGAAAATCGGGGATGAGTAATGCAGAGATAGAGCAATTTGTCAATTATTTTTGGCGATCGCTGCACCCGGAATTATTTATCACGCCGTTGGTAACAGATGCGACAGCGGTTGATTTAGTGATTGAGATTAATCCCGATCGTAGTATTGGTCAAGTATATTGCGATCGCACTTAGGGCGTTAGTTCTCAAGCAAATCAGCTAAAAACACTATAATTTGCTTAAAGCGTGATTTATCCTACTCCTTAGACCAAAAATGCCAGAGGAATCGTTAAGGCTTTTCTTTTCTTACTCTCACAAAGACGAAGCTCTACGGGATGAACTAGCTAAACACCTGACCATATTAGAATGGCAGGGCGTGATTTCAAGCTGGCACGATCGCAAGATACTACCTGGAGAGGAGTGGGATTACCAAATTAATGATAATCTAAACACCGCCGACATCATTTTGTTGCTCATCAGTTCAGATTTTCTTTTTTCTAAATATTGCTGGGATGTCGAAGTTAAGAGGGCAATAGAACGTCACTATGCTGGAGAGGCTTGTGTTATCCCGGTTATTCTGCGAAGCGTTGATTGGAATGGCGCACCATTTGCAAAACTTCAAGCTTTGCCTAAGAATGCTGAACCTGTAGTGTCAAGGAATTGGCATAATCAAGATGAAGCCTTTACAGATGTAGCTAGAGGAATTCGGGCGGCTGCGGAGAAGCTAAAGAAGGAAAGAGACGAACCAAGGCAAAAACAGGAAGCAGAAAGGCTGCGACTACGGGAACAAGAAGAGGAAAATAGAAAATTACAACAACAGGAAGTAGAAAGGCTGCGGCTACAGGAACAACAAGAAGAAGCAAGACTACAAAGACAGGAAGCAGAAAGACTACAAAGACAACAAGAACAAGAAGAGGCAGATAAGCTACAAAGACAACGAGAACAAGAAAAAGCCGATAAGCTGCGACTACAACAGCAATCTAGTGGTAATGATCTCCTCTCTGAGAAAGGCGTAGACTATAGGCGGTTGCGCGATTTACTTAAAGCAGGGCAGTACAAAGAAGCAGATCAAGAAACTCTGGCTGTTATGCTCAAAGCATCAGGCAGAGAACAACGACGCTGGCTTGATAGCAAATCTCTTAGCAATTTTCCTTGCACTGACTTACGCACCATTGACCAACTGTGGGTAAGATGCAGCAATGGACGCTTTGGGTTTAGCGTGCAAAAGCGCATTTGGAACAGTGTCGAAAAAGACTACGAAAAATTCAGTGATCGTGTCGGATGGCGAAAAGGAACGTATTTTAAATACTGGTTATCTTACTCAGACCTGACCTTCACAACAAATTCTCCACTGGGACATTTGCCAACTAAATTCTGCCGACGTTACGGAGACTATGCTACATACGTAGCAAAGGTTCCTCGGATGAGTTTGGTCAGTTTCTTCTCTCGTATGGAGACTTAGAAAGCCTAATATATAACGCTTACAGGAAATTGTAAAAATTCACAAACAAGTCATTTCGCACGAAGTATTCCGGTTTTTACGTTTCCGTTACCTGGTACTGTTATACTTGTAGTACAATGCCAAGTTTTTGGCTGTCATAGCAATTAGCAAAGATAATTTGCTCGCTACTTTTTCTATTTCTTGGTTACTTGCTTCCCATTCATCCCAAGGCAGTCTCATACTAATTCGTAATTCGTAATTAGATAACTTATAAAAAGCTTTTTCGGTAAATTTAACAACTTGGGATATCTCCAGCTTGAAAAATCTGTTCGGCGGTTAAATTCAATTCTGGGAAAGTAGGCGAGACTATGCGATCTGTACCTCTAAATTGAGTAACTTGGTATTCACCATCGATTAATTGATAAATAGACATAGTAGGCTGTTTGGGGTTGCCAGTGAACTTTTTAGCGCCTAAACCGAGATAATCTACAACCCAATATTCAGGAATTCCAATAACCTCATATTTACCTTGTTTTGTGTAGTAGTCATCATCCCAATTGGTACTAACGACCTCAACTACCAAGGGAATTGATGCCGGATATGATACAGTTGATTCTTTTTTCCATAGCGGTTCATTCACTAAATTAGAACGATTTAATAGCAATACATCTGGAGAGTAGGCAGATAACGAATTAGAAGGCTTTATCAGCGCAGTTTTAGGAATTGTATAAGGTAAATTTAATCGGTCAAATTCTACTGTTAGTTTTCTAGCGATAAAACCAACAACATCTTCATGTTCGCCAGTTGGTTGGGGCATTTCAACAATCACACCATCATGTAATTCGTATCTTCCGCCTTGAGGACGCCAAGCTGCAAAATCTTCAAAGCTTACTAGTTTGGGTATGGCTTGAGTCATAAATTTTTACCTTGGCTTGTATGTTGTTTTAATCATCAATGCTTTTAAAGTTGACAAATTGCTTTTAAAACTTGTAGCAACTGACTTGAACGCTCTCTTTCCATTAAATTTAATTCTGGCAACAGATAATAAATAGGGGGATTTCCTTGTTCTATATAGACAAACTGATAACTTCTACCATTAGTCGTTAATCCCCAAACTGATTTTTGGTTATCTAAATTTTTATAAGCATAAGTAAGTAGCTGAGACAAACCTGTTGATATATCAACTTGACAGTTTTTAGATTCAATCAACAGTACCCAAAAATATGTTTGAGCTTTTGTAGTTTTAGCTTTATTAACAGCTAAAATATCAAATCTTCCTTTAATTTTTATATCTTCATCTTCAACTTCAATATTAGCAATATTCTCCTCCAAAATAATCTCTATCGGATAGCGATAAAAACCAGCTAATCTTAGTAAAGGTGCAACTGCAAGAAACTTAACCTGACCTTCAGAAACTTTACCTATTGTTAGGTATCTATCAAAGTCATGCTGAATTTGTTTTAGTTCCTGCTGTTCTGCTTCCGTAAGAGGTTCCAAAGATAAGTAGTTAGAAAATGAATCATTATACTGTCTTTGAAAACCAAACAGACGATGAACTTCTTCTAAGGATAAGTTACGAGCGTTGAGAATTGTCATATATTTTTGGTTAATTCAGGTGCAACGCAATCCAAATTCCCTATATAAAACCTATTTTAACCCCTGGTTGATTACATAGAATACAAACAATTGGTAGGGTAGCACGGCTATGCTACCCTACGCGAGCAAAATTCAATCTAGCTGGAATTCTACAGAGTAAATGGTTTGCGATTACGATCTATCAGACGATCCCATTGCATAGTTAAAGTGCTTCCCATTTTTTCCTGTTGTTTTGCCCACACCGATAGTAAGTCTAGACAAGAGTGATCTATATAAGCCAAGTCTTGCATATAAACATGCAATTCACTTCCTGGAGGCACCAGTTCTAAAATATTCGCCAATTTTGGTAGCCTTACAAATGTTGCCGCACCTTGTAAATAAATGTCTATTCGCTGATTATCTTCGTGCTTAATAACTTGGATATTCAACACAGACATTTTGTGAATTAGTAATATTCCTGTCAACAAAATACCAATTAAAACACCTGTGATGAGGTCAGTAACAACAATCCCGATTAAAGTGGCAGCAAATATTACCAGAGGAAAACGTCCATACTTTTTTAACTGGCGAATATGTTCTACTTCGATTAGTTTGTAACCAGTAACAACTAGAATTGCTGCCAAACTAGAAATGGGAATTATTTTCAGCAAGGTTGGGGCTGCAATTACTAAAATTAACAGCCATAAACCGTGAAGCATCGTCGATAATCTAGTTTTAGCACCAGCTTCTACGTTTACAGAACTGCGGGCTATCACTCCTGTCATCGGCAAAGCACCCAAGAACCCACATATAATGTTGCCAATTCCTTGGGCTGTTAATTCGCGATCGAAATCGGTTCTTGTCCCGGTATGCAATCGATCTACTGCTACGGCTGAAAGCAAACTTTCTGTACTAGCAATGAATGCGATCGCGATCGCATCTAGCAAAACTGGTGCCTGAATTAAGCGTGGTAAGCTGGCAAATGTTGGTAATTGAATTGCTTGTGCTAGATTTCCAGGTACATCAACATACTGAATCGGTAATCGATACACTGTAGCGATAACGGTAGCAATGACAACGCCAACAAGCGCGCCAGGTATCAACTTTAAACTATTGGGTTTAAATTTTTCCCACAGCAGAAGACTGATAATAGTTATTACACCTATGAGTGCCGCAACGTGATGAACGCTACCATCAATAGGGAAGAAAGCTTTGTAAATCGTGTTGGGAATAGAAATTAAATTCTCAATGCCGTGTATACGCGGTTGATCGTCTAGCATGACATGAAATTGGGAAGCGAAGATTAATATCCCAATACCTGCAAGCATTCCATAGATGACAGCCGGTGACATGGCGCGAAACAACTGACCAACTTTAAATATACCTGCGAGTAATTGGATTAAACCCGCTAGCAGCAGAATTGGCCCAACCATTTCAATGCCATATTGTTGAACTATTTCTGCGACAATCACAGCCAGCCCTGCTGCTGGGCCACTGACTAGCAGTGGAGAACCGGAAACAGCACCAACAATAATTCCGCCTACTATTCCTGTAACTAAGCCGCGAGATGGCGGAAGTCCCGAAGCGATCGCAATACCCATGCAAAGAGGAAGGGCGACAAGAAACACCACAAATGATGCCGGTACTTCACTAGTCAATGAGGATTTGTCTATGATTGCTTTCAAATTTCTCATTTGCTTCTCCTCTTATGAAAAGTTTTTAATTTTTGGCTGCCAAGGTGAACTGTTACAATGCAGCCGAAACTAGACTTGCATTGAATAGTTCAAACCTATTCACTGAGTTTTCATTGCAACGGAATTGTACTGCCATACTCAGCCCTGAAATAGCAAGCACAAAATCATTAAGTTAAATTGACTTACGGTTATAGTTACTATTTACATTTCTTAATGATTACCAGTCTATGATAACAATAGTGTTATCTGATTGACGTTACATAACTTTTTTATTGGATTCGCCGCAAAATATTAATTAAAATTAAACAATAAATTTTAATTAAATCAAAAAAGGTATAATTATTCACTTCATTTTAATTTTCTCAGGATTTTAACGTACAATTGCTAAATATCCCAAAAATCAGCTTTACAAGTATATTTACGATCGTTCTCTGGATTTTGAGAAATTATTTTGAAAGTCTCTTAGCGCTTGATGGGATTCATCCAAGCTTCTAATCGGCTAAATGCTTGGGAAGAAAGTAGCGTCAAACACAAATAAACCACTGCTACACCTGCGTAAATTTCAAAAGCGCGATAGTTATCAGCAACAATTAGCTGTCCTTTACGCAGTAATTCTTCAAACCCAATCACAGAAACTAAGCTAGTATCTTTCAACAAACTGATAAACTCATTACCCAAAGGTGGAATCATCCGCCGGAAAGCTTGGGGAAAAATTACATAACTCATAGTTTGCACAGAACTCAAACCTAATGATTTTGCTGCTTCTGCTTGTCCTGGTTCAATTGATTGAATTCCAGCACGAACAACTTCAGCAATGTATGCAGCGCTATTCAAACTTAAAGCAATTACCCCAGCGCTGAGACGATCGAAAGAAAATGTCCAACCAAATTCTTGTAAAATTGCTGGTAAACCAAAGTAAATCATAAAAATTTGCACTAGCAAAGGCGTTCCTCGAAAAAAATCTACATACGCCCTCGCCAACCAACGCACAGGTGCAATATGAGAAAGGCGAACAATACCAATTAAGCAACCGCCAATTAAACCAAATACTACCGAAAGTATTGTCAATTGCAACGTTATCGATGCACCCTGCAATAGACTTGGAAAAGCCTGCAATATCACGCTAATTGAAGTTAATATTTTAGATGCACCAGCGTTAGTTTGATTCTCAAATGGTGATTTAGCTGGTAGTGATGGTGGTTCAACTTTAAACCATTTCTGGTAAATTTGGGAATAAGTGCCATTTTTCAGTACTCTATCCAAGCCATCATTTATCAATGTCAAATTTGGCGAGTTTTTAGCTGTAGCAATTCCATAAAACTCCTCCGTCAGCAATTTTTGTACTACTTTAATTCCCTGAAGATTGCCTGTATTAATTGCATATAAAGTCACAGGTGCATCATTAATTACCGCATCCACATTACCGTTGAGCAATTCTTGCAGGGCTAAGGGTGCAGAATCAAAACTGCGAATTTGTACCCCAGAAATACTCTTAGCCTTTGCAGCCCCAGTTGTGCCAAGTTGTACTGCAATTTTTTTATTTTTGAGACTGTCAAAACCAGTAATATCTTGATTATCTGCACGAGTTGCGATCGCTAACCCAGCCTTAAAATAAGGACGGGAAAAAGAAATCGTCTTCGCCCTCTCCTCAGTAATCGTAATCGAACTAATAGCCGCATCTACCGTTTTGGCTTGCAAAGCTGGGATAATGCCATCAAAAGGCAGACTTTGAAAATTCACTTTAAAGTTAGCAGAAGAAGCGATCGCATTCATCAAATCAATGGAAAATCCCTGCAACTCGCCACCTTTTCCTTGAAACTCAAAAGGTGGAAACGCCGGTTCTGTAGCAACCCGCAAAGTTTTCCCCGCGCTAGAGTTCCCAGCACAGCCAGCCAGTAACAAACAACTAAAACCTACGAAGACACATAAATACAGCCAACGCATAAAACCAACTTTAGCCATATTATTTTCTCTCCTTCTGTGCCTTTGCGGTTTCTTAAAATATTACAATCAACTGTAGAGCAGCTTGACATAAGTAATGGATAATACCATCCCTGCGATTATTTTTGAGAATATCGAAAAAAACTTTGGTTCCCTAAAAGTCCTCAAAGGAATTACTGGCGAAATCAACCGAGGAGAAGTTGTTGCAGTTATTGGTTCCTCCGGCTGTGGTAAAAGTACCCTACTACGTTGCTTCAACCGTTTAGAAACCATTGACAAAGGGCGTTTAATCATCAACGGAATTAACTTATCCCGGCCCACTGTCAACTATAGCCAACTGCGGCAACTACGAACGCAAGTAGGCATGGTGTTTCAACAGTTCAACCTGTTTCCCCATCTCAGCGTCTTAGAAAATATGACACTCGCACCGCGTAAAGTCTTGGGTAAAACACCAAAAGAAAGCGCCCAACTAGCGAGATTATATTTAGAAAAAGTTGGTTTATCTGACAAAGCCTCTGCTTATCCCGAACAACTTTCTGGCGGAGAAAAGCAACGAGTAGCGATCGCTCGTAGTTTATGTATGAATCCCCAAATCATGCTATTTGACGAACCCACCAGCGCCCTAGATCCCGAACTCGTCGGTGAAGTTCTGCAAGTGATGCAACAATTAGCCACAGAAGGCATGACAATGGTGGTTGTCACCCATGAAATGCAATTTGCAAAAGAAGTAGCCCATCAAGTGATATTTTTAGACAAAGGTATTGTCACAGAACAAGGCCCAGCCTATGAAGTGCTGACCAATCCCCAAAGCGATCGCCTACGTATTTTCCTAAGTCGCCTCAACGTTAGATAGTTAGGAGTTAGGAGTTAGGAGTTATAAATTAAAGGCTTCTTTTGAACTCATAACTCATAACTCAGCACTCATAACTCAGCACTCAGCACTCTTTAAAGGTACTCGCGCAAAAAATCAAAGGGATCGTCTTCCCAACAAGGTTCAGGTATTAGCCAAAATAAACTACCGCTGATGTCGGCTTCAATTTCATCACCGTCGTCTCTATCAAATAGTTCTATCAAAGCTGTCCAATCACGTTCTCTGAGAGATGTTATCGATGGGGCATCTAGCTGGAGATTATTTGAGTAATTCACGCGCAAAGTTGTGCTTGACAGCCGTAAAAAGTTAGTCTAGAAGTCTAGAAATAATCAGATTCTAGCTTTGATAATCGCAGTTATACTAATTCAAAATACAAAAAGTATGATTTAATCTGGCTTTTTAGGTTTATATCGATCGCATTCTTTTTTTTAATGAGTATTAAATAGTTATTTTGATACTATTAAATATGGACTACTCTTATAAGTGTCTCACAATTTAAATAGGACTGCTATAGTATTTATTACATATTACAAGCGGAATTTACTCAAGCTAGAAAAACCTTGAGGCTGAGATTCTACTAATTCCACGCCAAAGACTTCCGCAAAAGATTGTGCTATATAAAAACGCACTTCTTGGCAGGTGATACCTGGAATCCATTCGGCTAAACTGCCTACAGGTTTGTCAGAAATACCACAGGGGACAATGCGCTCAAAGCCTGTCATGTCTGGACAAACATTTAACGCAAAGCCGTGCATAGTAATCCAACGGCTGACTTTAATACCAATAGCCGCAACTTTTCGCCCTTGCAACCAAACGCCAGTAAAAGCCGGAATTCTTTCTCCTTGCAATCCATAAATTGCCAATACGCGAATTATTACTTCTTCGAGTTGCCGTAAGTACCAATGGAGGTCTTTGCGATAACGTTGCAGATTTAAAATTGGATAGCCCACGAGTTGACCGGGACAATGGTAAGTAACCTCACCGCCTCGTTCAACTCTATGCACATCGTATTCACCTTTGTCAATCTCAAATTTGATAAAGTCTGAGTTGCTTCCTTGTCCCAAAGTGTAGATAGGTGGATGTTCTAGCAAAATTAACACGTCATCTAGACTTGGGTCGTGAATGCGCTCGCTTAGAAGCGATCGCTGCCATCCATGAGCTTCTAAGTAAGGCATTAATCCTTGATTATACAGCAAACAAATTTTTTTTTGCGATCTGATACTATGGATCATCCCAAAATTCAACCGTATAAAGAACTAAATATATTTCAAGTTACATAATGAGAATCAAAAATTGTCAAGCTTTGCAAAGGATTTTAAAGGAAAGTCAAGGGAAGATGCATTAGAAAAAACAAAGTGCTAGCTTGAATATTAACCTCAATAGGTTTTAGGAGGAATTCTCTGCAATAAGCATTATGCCAAGACAATAAGGAAGAATGTACTGGCTGATGACTTTAATATCATTGTTTGCATTTCAAACAGAATCAAACTTCCACAGAACCTTGTATTCTTGAACAACAGCAAGCAAACCTCAATCGAACACAGAAGGAGCAAATATCAACAGTTCTGTAAGCATTCCTTTAAAGGAAAAGGTAGTCATAGGAGCTACAATTAGATTTTCTCAACTCTTGAGTGCTAATTGGATATACAATAAGACATCAGCGCAGAGATGAGGAGGTAAATCAAGGGTATACTTGACAATTCCTCAGATGCAGCAACCTGAGAGATAGCTTAACAGCAGTAGATACAATATAGTTCACAATTTGTTTTGGCGGGAGTAATAAACCTTACCGCAATTTCTTTTCATACAAAGCAAATTCACACATCTAAAATATTCAGCGGGAGAGTATTACATGAAGCTTGTCATCCACGGCAAAAATATTGAAATCACCGATGCGATTCGTGAGTATGTACATCAAAAAATTGAAAAAGCAGTTAGTCACTTTCAAAGCATTACAAATGAAGTGGATGTGCATCTTAGCGTCGCCCGGAATCCCCGAATTAATACAAGACAAGCGGCTGAAGTAACTATTTATGCTAATGGTAGCGTTATTCGTGCCGAGGAAAGCAGCGAGAGCCTATATGCCAGCATTGACTTAGTTGCAGATAAAATTGCGCGTCAACTGCGGAAATATAAAGAACGGCGTCAAGACCACAAAACTCACGCTCAACCAACAGAAGTAGTTATTCCAGAGTCGATAGTAACAGATTTAATTGGCGATCGCACCGCCGAATTGCCCAACGAAGTCGTCCGCACCAAATATTTTTCTATGCCGCCGATGACTGTTGCAGAAGCTCTAGAACAACTGCAACTCGTAGGACACGACTTTTATATGTTCCATAATTCTGAAACTGGAGAGATTAATGTAATTTACGAACGTAACCACGGCGGTTATGGTGTCATCCATCCCCGCAATGGTAACGGAAATACTAACGGCAAAAATGGCAAGGCAAGCCATACTAATATAGTCATGCCGGAAAAGTCGCATTCTGGTAAATAGGCACTGGAGAATAGGGAGATCAGGAGAGGAGGGGAGAAGTTGCAGTAAGTCTTTCTTCTCTCCACCTCTGCCTCTTCTAATGTCCATTTCCTCATTTCGCAAACTTTTGCTAAGTTTTCAGATATTTAGAAAAGATTTTCACTTTAAAATAGCAAACTTATCCATAACTTTCTAGATGATGTCTGCACAAGCTAGATAGTAAAGATTGACAGTTTCTCTAGTTTGGAAGTAGACATCAGACTTTTGTGTTGTACTGCGCAAAACATAGCCACATCTGCTTCACTTTGCATCCATAGTACCGAAGGAATTTTTTATCGAACATAATTCAGGAGTCAGGAGCAAAGCCAAAGAAGCTCCGCCTCCGATAGAATATAGCCCATCACATGACAACTCATACTTTTTATTTATCCAACCCTATTTTTAAGTTAGATACAAAATTTGAGAAAGTTGTGAGCAAATATTTCAATTAAACAGTTTTTTCATCTATTAAAAATAAATTTTCAAAATTGAGTATTCAGAATAGGTTAAACTGCATATATAAGCTGACAGAATATTAGTACCATTGTGCAACAAATCTTAATACATAGGTTAAGAATAAGTGGGTTTTGTTGGCATATATTGAATGACATTAAGGAGGTAAATATCATGCAAAAAGAATATATGGAGATTTTAGAATCATTAATTAATCAACTGACATTATCTGCAATATTAGAAATGTTAGAACGAATATGTCACAAAAAAGCGGAAAATCTGAGAACTCATTGGCAAGATGAGACTTCAGCAAAGCTTTGGGATAAAGCCGCTAGACAGATAGAACAGATAAATGTTGATGTCTGATTGAAGAATAATTCAGAATTCAGGAGTCAAGTTTATACCCTTATTGCATAACTCTGCTATCAATTGGGAGCGAAAGATCGCGAGACCATTCATTCCAAGAGCCAAAATAATTTTTAGCAGAAATTCCTGCCTCTTCAAGGGCTATTAATGTATTCGCAGCCCTTGAACCCTTAAAGCAGTAAATGTACACAATTGACTTTGAAGTAATACCTACTGACTGACAAATTTTTCGGATTTCATCTGGCGATCGGAACGTAGGGATTTCCGATTCAGAATTCATCAGATGATGCCATTCTAACCATACAGAGTTAGGGATTCTACCTTTGCGGGGACAAAAATCAGGATGGTAAGGAGAAGAACTCAACCCAAGCCATTCGTTGCGATCGCGCACATCTAATTTAATAATTGCTGGATTCTCAATTGCTTGCAACATCTCTGTGGTAGTCACCATTATGTCAGCATTGGGATGCAATCTAAATATGCTGCTTTCACGCTTCGGTACTTCATCGGTAGTAGGTAATCCTGCCTTGAGCCATGCTTTATATCCTCCATGTAAAATAGATACCTGAGTGCAACCCAAATATTTCAGTAAGAAAGCTGCTCGACAAGATTGACCATAACCTTTATTTAAAGCATCTTCATACACAATTAAATGTTCTGCACCAGATATTCCTACCCTGCTCATGATTTCTGCAAAATACTCTTGTAATTCCTTCAATCCTGTTGGGGAGGAATTCTCTAAAAGATAGGTGAAAAAATCTCTAATATTTATGGCTTGATAAATATGAGAAATATCATAATCTTCTTGACTTCGTGTATCGATAATCACAGTTTGTGATGATTTTTCTGCTAACAGTGACGTGACTTCTTGAGGAGAAATGAGGAGTTTTTTATTCACGCTTTCATGCTTCTGTTATGTACCATTAGGCATTATCGCCCTTGGTAGATTTGCATTTTGGAGTGCAAATTACAGAAGAATAAATGTTGAATGTTACGAGAGAACTTGCATTGGAGAATTTTCAGTCAGAATTTCGGCACTAATTAGCGTTAAATGTTGATCGCGCCCTACTTACAGCAACCTTCTAAGTACTTCAGTTTCTAAACCTTGACATTGGTAGCGATCGCTAACTAACATTGCAAACTCATAGCAATTCTCTATGAAGATGCGCCTAATTATTTTGCAACATAGCGAAATTTCTCTAAAAAACCTCTGCGTGCCTCTGCGTTAACCTCCGCGTACCTTTGCGTTGAAAAAAAGTTAGGATTTAGCGCAGCTTCACAAATAAACGGTATCAGCTTCATTTGTACCGCGCAATTTACTTAAGCTAGCAATGGCTATCAAAGCCAGTTCTGCAATGGCTCAAACCGAGCAAACTCCGACTCTAGCTGCCATTGAATCCGCGCGCGATCGCTCTTTTGCAAAAAAGCACTGCACCCTTGAGAAACAGAGGTTTCACCAGGGGTATCGCTTGCACAAGCTCCAACCATTGCCTTAAACTCAGGCGACTTCCAGAGACTATTTCCCGGAGCGAAACTATATTCTAAGCTATTGCGAGCCAGTCGCTTGAGGTCTTTATATCCCAGTCCATATCTCGTTGCTGCTAACAGATATTCATGACTCAAATCAATGCGGGAAATGCCTTCATCATCTGAAGCAAGGGTCATTGGTACTCCAGCCTTCCAATACTCCCTAAAAGGATGCTCATCTCCCTGGACATTCAAAATGACCTCATTACTGGTCAGGCAGATTTCGACCAACACGCCGAGTCGCCGCATTTGCTCCATCAACTCGAAGGGACGCTCCTCAAAAAGAATATCCACGCCATGTCCGATGCGAGATGCCTGTGCCACTTCTACAGCTTGCCGAATATGAAAACGTAAATCCTCGGTCGGAACCAAACCGAGGGTTAACTCTCCTGCATGGAGTGCGACCTTGACATTGGGATATTGGCGTTTGAAAAATTGCAGCATTTGCATTTGCAGAGTGTAGTCGCGCAGTGCAATCGGGTTGTCTTCTGGGGCGACGAGATTAATGCCAACTACCCGCGAATCCGATGAAGCTAGTGCAAAGGCATAAGCTAACTGAGCAAACACTTCAACGGGCGACTTTGTTCTTGTCGTTTGCTGCAAATAGCGCACCGTCACTGCACATCCAGGCTGTGCTGATGGAGTGCCGCAACCGAGTGTTTTCGAGACTTCGCTCTCCAACTGTGCAAATTGCTGGCTGCCCAGTGTCACTAGCTTGGTTAATCCTCCTTTGAGCAATTGACGGTGCATCTCTTGCAAATCTTTATTCCAACCAACTTCACGCCCTAGCTGTCGAACCTCACTCCCCTGAACGGTAAGCATTAACTCTAGATAATTAATATGCTGCGAAGCTGCCCGATTTGCTACTTCCGCGACCATATCATCCCGACGGCTCATAGAGTCTGATATTGGCCCAAAACCACTAAAAGCTGCAAAAAATTGGTCGTGTCCTGATTTACCAGCAAATTGGAGGTTGCGAGTAGACCAACGATTTATTAAGGAATCATAAACAGATGTTCGGTTTAACAATTCTGAAGCTGGAAAATAGCTACTGTCCTGACCGCAAGCTTTAGGTTCAACTAAAGTCCCTACCTTTGGATTCACACAATACCCATCGGTGGCAGCCCACTCTAGATAGTGTTCTGCGTACACAGCCCCGCTTAGATGACTGTGGATATCTCCTCCCTTCGGCATTCGCTGTACAAATGCTCGTAAAGCGCCTGACTGTGCGCGATGGGCTTCAAACCAACTAGCAGCTTGAGCTTCACTCCGAGTCGAGGTTTGTTGCGAATTAGATGGGACTTGGGCTGCTACACTGAAGATAAAACAGCTAGAACTCGTTAATACTCCTAAAAACAAATAATATAAGGGCGCTCGTCTACGCATATAGATTTATTTTTTTGTAAAACATGGCCAGTATGAGTGTAGTTATCATGCTGTTTAAAACTATCAACTATCAATCTTTATAAGCCAAATAAACTATAACCTAAGATAGATACGTATTAATTAATTTTATTTAGTTCAATCAGAACTTATCATTTTTTAACATTAGGATTGCCAGCACATCCGCTTACTTCGCGCCCACTCGAACCAAGTGCTGACATCGATAGTCACAGTGTTCTTACTTTTCTTCCTACTTTTGCAACAGTTTCATCATTATTCATTCAAAAGTGCTTTTTGCACTCTTGGGGAAAAGGGTGCATGTTATTGCGAGCGAAACAAAGTGAAGCGATCGCGTAGCATCTCGTAGAGAAGCAATCGCAAAATCTCCAACTAAGAACTAGTTCATGCGATTGATTGTCTGCGACACGCACTTGCGTTCGTAGTTCCTCCTCTCTACAAGAGGCTGCGCGATCGCAATGATAGTTATTCTTTCAGTGCAAAATAAAAACTGGGATGCATTCCTTAATAACTCTATTGCATCTGGGGATTCATTCAGACTCAATAATGGTATTAACTGATTAAGTTCTAGATGAAAATGAATGTAAACTAAATAACTCGGCAATTTTTATCTAGCTTAACGAAAATCTAAATAGCGTCTAGCCCAACTAAGCTAAAAATAGTTTTCAGTAACAATACCGTTCGTAAATGTAATCATGTCTCAACCAACTATAGAATCAATCCTACAAGAAAACCGCCTCTTTCATCCTAGTTCAGAATTCTCGCAGAACGCCCATATCAAAAGTCTGGATGACTATCAGCGTCTCTTTGACAAAGCTAAAGCCGATCCGCAGCAATTTTGGGCAGATTTAGCTGGAAAAGAATTAGAATGGTTCCAAAAATGGGACACAGTATTAGATTGGCAACCACCTTTTGCTAAGTGGTTTGTTGGCGGTAAGATGAATATTTCTTACAACTGCCTTGACAGACATCTCACTACCTGGCGCAAAAATAAAGCCGCATTGATTTGGGAAGGAGAACCAGGTGATTCCCGTACCCTTACCTACGCCCAACTGCACCGGGAAGTTTGCCAGTTTGCCAATGCATTGAAGCAACTAGGCGTACAAAAAGGCGATCGCGTTGGTATTTATATGCCGATGATTCCCGAAGCTGCGATCGCGATGTTAGCCTGTGCCCGAATCGGCGCACCCCATAGTGTGGTATTTGGTGGTTTTAGTGCCGAAGCTTTGCGCGATCGCTTAATCGATGCTCAAGCTAAACTGGTAATCACGGCTGATGGTGGTTGGCGCAAAGATGCGATCGTTCCTCTCAAGGCACAGGTAGATAAAGCCTTGGCTGATGGTGCTGTTCCCAGCGTTGAAAATGTCCTCGTTGTCAAGCGCACCGGACAAGAAACTTATATGCAGTTGGGCGGACGCGACCATTGGTGGCATGATTTGCAAAAAGGTGTATCAGCCGATTGTCCCGCCGAACCGATGGACAGTGAAGATATGCTGTTTGTCCTCTACACTTCAGGCAGTACGGGTAAACCGAAGGGCGTAGTGCATACAACTGCTGGTTATAATCTGTATACCCATATCACCACCAAGTGGATCTTTGACCTGCAAGACACAGATGTATATTGGTGTACTGCCGATGTCGGTTGGATTACGGGACACAGCTACATTGTCTACGGCCCTCTTTCCAACGGTGCAACCACGATAATGTACGAAGGTGCGCCCCGTGCTTCTAATCCTGGCTGCTTTTGGGATGTAATTGAAAAATACGGCGTGAATATTTTTTATACAGCACCTACAGCAATTCGGGCATTTATTAAGATGGGCGAACAACATCCGAATGCGCGAAACTTGTCTTCGTTGCGTTTGCTGGGAACCGTCGGCGAACCGATTAACCCCGAAGCTTGGATGTGGTATCACAAAGTTATAGGTGGAGAACGTTGTCCAATAGTTGATACTTGGTGGCAAACGGAAACCGGCGGTATCATGATTACACCGCTACCAGGAGCAATTCCCACTAAACCCGGTTCGGCAACCCTTCCCTTCCCTGGAATTATTGCAGATATCGTGGATTTAGAAGGAAACACCGTACCCAATAAGGAAGGTGGTTATCTGGCGGTGCGCCATCCCTGGCCAGGAATGATGCGGACAGTTTACGGCGATCCAGAACGCTTCCGCCGCACTTATTGGGAACACATTCCGCCCCAAAATGGTAACTATACTTACTTTGCTGGTGATGGCGCAAGACTTGATGAAGACGGTTACTTTTGGGTAATGGGTCGTGTGGATGACGTGTTGAATGTATCAGGACACCGACTCGGTACAATGGAAGTAGAATCAGCCTTAGTTTCGCATCCAGCAGTTGCAGAAGCGGCGGTAGTGGGTAAGCCAGATGAACTTAAGGGTGAAGAAGTAGTGGCTTTTGTGACTTTAGAAGGCACTTATCAGGGAAGTGAAGAACTGAGTAAAGAACTCAAGCAGCACGTTGTCAAAGAAATCGGTGCGATCGCACGTCCGGGAGAAATTCGCTTTACAGACGCTTTGCCCAAAACGCGATCGGGTAAGATTATGCGGCGCTTGCTGCGGAATCTAGCCGCCGGACAAGAGGTATCTGGAGATACTTCGACATTGGAAGATCGGGGTGTGTTGGATAAGTTACGAGAAGGTGTGTAAATAATTCCAAATTAGCTTAATAAGGGCGCATATCAATACTGGACGCTTTGTGGATTTCTAACTCGGAATTGGATTTGGGAAAAGGTTAAGGGGTAAAGGTTAAAGGTTTTTTCTTTCCCCTTTCCCCTGCCCTTTTTCCCCAAAATCCGACAAGTATTGGGGCGCATATATATGTGCGCCCTTATCGTCTCTCTTGTGATGCATTACGCGCTAACGCAGGCCAATTTATCATAAAGATTAGAACATTATTGAGGCATTCAGGGCGATGAAGGTGAAGTGCAAATCCAAATCAGCATTTGTTCAACCTGTTGGCTGCATGATGCTGAGTATTTTCAGTGTAATGGGGATATCACCATTAGTGTTAGCGGTTCCTGGAAAAGTTTCTTTGCATTCGCCAGAACAGCTTGCACAGAGACAACCACAAAAAATCGCCCAATCTTCAGGTACAGATACACCAGAGCGATCGCAGCTAATCCAACAAGCTAATACTCTGTATAGTCAAGGAGACTTTAAAGGTGCAGAAGAAAATTTACGCCAATTTATTAAAAAATTCCCAGAAGATGCTTTTGGGCACTTTCAATTAGGAAATGTGCTTTTTCAGCAAAAAAAATCAGAAGAAGCAATTAGCGCCTATCGAGAAGCCATTCGTCTGAAGCCAAAATATGCTCTAGCCTACAATGCAAGCGGTATGGTTTACGCAAGTCAAAGTCGCTGGCAAGAAGCCATTACTGAATATAAAAAAGCTCTGGAAATTAATCCTAATTATGGCGAGGCACTGACTAATTTTGCGCTAGCAATGTGGCAAACAAATAAAAAAGATGAGGCGCTATCTTCTTTAGAAAAAGCTTTAAATATTTTCAAATCACAGAATAGAGGTGAAAAAGTTAACCAAGTAGAACGAATTTTAAAAGAGATCAAAACTGCTGATGACACTGGTGTTTCATGAAAATCATAGTTAAGAAGAGTTGCTGCGATCGGCTTTAAGGATGCTTTGCCTGAAATGCGATCGGGTATTATGCGTCTATTACTGCGGAATTTTGCATCTGGTTTGTAATGATTGTGGGGTGGGCTAGCCCACCCTCTAAAAAGTATCGAAACAAAATATTAGATTGTAATGAATGAAATATTTCTGTTAGACAGAGAAACTGTAAGAGTGATTTTTCACATGGACGGGAGATACACAAGGGTAATCTGGGAACGTTCTGAAAATACTGTATGGGCAGGCATAGGATGGATTTTTGATATACCAACTGATGTAATACCATACCATTTACGAGCAATAGGTTCTCATTTTCTATTATCTATAGTTAAGCCGAATGCGAATGATTATGAGGATATAGAAAATATGCGCAGTAATCGTAATAGCTTTTTTCATATAGAAAGATTGACTTTTGTTATATAAATGGCATCTAACCTAGTAGCGCGTCTATTCAAAAATAGTAAAATAGCAATCTAAAATAAAAATTAGACAAACCTTCGTTAAAGCCTATGACTTCCCTATCGGCATTAACTTTACCCGACCACACCCAGTTACCAGACTCAGACGGTACATTCGTGAAAAATCTTCAGGAGCATCCGCAAAGTATTTTAATCACAGATTCAATTAAACCTATTTTAGAGAAACTTCATCCTGACGGTCAATATTGTATTGGACAAGATTCTGGGATCTACTGGCGATTGACAGAACCTCCTGAAAAAGGAGCTGAAGCACCAGACTGGTTTTATGTACCCAATGTACCACCGACACTTAACAGTAAAATGCGCCGTTCTTATGTGCTGTGGAAAGAGTACGTCGCGCCCTTGATTGTGATTGAATTTGTCTCTGGAGATGGTTCAGAAGAACGAGATAACACACCGCCATCTCAAGGTGAAGGTGGAAATGTTGGTAAGTTTTGGGTTTATGAGCAGGCTATTCGAGTGCCTTATTATGGAATTTATGAAGTAGCAAAAGCACAGGTTGAAGTGTATCACCTAGTCGATAATACTTATCAACTGATGCAACCCAATGAACGAGGACATTACCCAATTGCTCCTATGGGTGTAGAGTTAGGAATCTGGCAAGGATTTTATCAAAATGCAGAGTTACCTTGGTTGCGGTGGTGGGATGCACAAGGAAATTTACTGCTAACTGGTGAGGAACGGGCGGAAGTTGAGCGACAAAAGGCTGAAACTGAACGACAGAAGCGGCTTTTAATTACAGAGAAGTTGCGTACTCTGTCTCTTGAACAACTCAACGCTTTAGGAATTGACCCAGAAATGTTAGATTAGAAAATATTTTCATCTGTCAATATTACATCTTCATATATTTCTGCGATCGCACACCGAAAATCAACGCTAGCTAAATGCACTTCTCCCTCTTGTTCATAAGGGTAAAGTACCCACTGTCCTTGTTCGTTGCGGCGGAAGCATTCTACATTCATTCTGTCTGGTGAAATTAGCACATATTCTTGCAGCGATTCTAAGTGTCGGTAACTAGCAAATTTCTTCCCTCTATCATAGCCTTCGGTTGATTCAGAAAGCACTTCAATAATTAAGCAAGGATGGGACTTAAAATATTCAAATTCTTTATCTCGTGTATCGCAAGTCACCATTACATCGGGATAAAAATAGCGATTTATAGCCTCGATTTGTGCTTTCATATCTAACATATAGACACGGCACCCAGTACCCCGGAGATGGTTTCGCAGCAGTACAAACAAGTTTCCTACTACAGTTACATGAGCATCACTTGCCCCTGCCATTGCGTAGACTTGCCCATCAATATACTCGTGTTTGATTTCGCTTACTTTCTCGCCTTCTAAATATTCTTCTGGGGAGATATAGTACTCACTTTGGCTAATGACCATTTTAGTACCTTACTAGTTTGATCAAACATTTTAACTTATAGAACAAATCTAATGAGCAACAGCGCCACCAGTTGGCTTCACCTTTTTGAGGAATAAAATAGCAATCCCACTAACTAATAAAGCAATACCAATAAAGTAGAAACAATCGTTAAAAGCCATCACAAATGCTTCCCGACGGACTATATTGGATATAGATGCGATCGCTTGATTTTGTGCTGTACTTAAATCTGCTCCGCGACTAATAAAATACTGCGTCATTTGGTCAATTCGCTGTTGAGTTTCTGGGTTATATAAAGATACTCCATCACCCAATCTATTCGAGTGGAATTGCTCTCTATTTGCTAATAAAGTTGCTAAAGAAGCAATTCCAATAGAACCGCCTAGATTCCGCATCATATTAAATAAACCACTTGCCGATCCTGCTTCTTTCGGATTCAAACCAGCAGTAGCAATAGAACTAAGCGGCACCATAATTAGGGGTTGTCCCATTGCGCGCACAAATTGCGACCAGCGTAATTGATCTAACCCTGTTTCATTAGTCATTCCAGAGTTCATAAATGCACTGATGGAAAACAAAGTCACACCAAAAGCTACCATGAAACGCACGTCAAAGCGTTGCATCAATTTTGGTATGAAGGGAATAATAAACAGTTGGGGAATACCGGCCCAAATTAATACTTCACCAATTTGCAGAGCGTTGTATTGTTGAATTTGAGCGAGATACAACGGTAAAATATAAATTGAACCATACAATCCTACTCCCAACGACACATTAACAATACTGGCTAAACCAAAGTTACGTCTAGATAAAAGCCGTAAATTAATAAATGGTTGCTTACGAGTTAATTCTATAAAGAAAAATATCGCCAAAAAGATTACTGCTACTATACTTAAGCGCACAATTAATGCTGAACCAAACCAATCTTTACGACTACCTTCTTCTAAAACAACTTGTAATGAACCTAAGCCAATAGCCATCGCAATAATTCCCCACCAATCACCTTGTTTCAGTAAATTAATTTGGGGTTTTTCTTGCTTAATTCCATACCAAACACCAGCCAGCATTAATGCGCCTGGAATTACATTGATATAAAAATTGTATTCCCAACCAAAATTTTCGGTTAACCAACCTCCTAATGTCGGGCCAATTGAGGGTGCAAAAACTGCACTAAACCCAAATGCAGCCAGTCCGACTGATTGTTTTGATTGAGGTAAAGTTGTTAAGACAACTGTCATAGCAGTGGGAATTAAAACTCCTCCGCTAAAACCTTGCAAGGCACGAAAGAAAATCATGGAATTAAGATCCCATGCCCAAGCACAGCATATAGAAAAGAAAATAAATAGTGCAGTATTCACTAACAGATAACGCTGCAATGAAAACACCCGTGATAACCAGCCTGTTAGAGGAATTACCACAATTTCTGCTACAAGATACGCGGTAGAAATCCAAGAACCTTCTTCGAGAGTTGCTCCTAAACTTGCTTGAATATCTTGCAGCGAAGCATTAGTTATTTGAATATCCAATACCGCCATAAATGCACCAAGCATACTGGCTAATACACCAATCCAAGTTTTTAGCGGTACACGCTCTGGTGGTAAAGCAGGATTTTGCCCTTGCTGACGAATTACACCTGTATTAGCCATAACTTTGTTCCAGTTTCAAGGTTAAGTAGCAAAAAATTTTATTATTAAATCTTATACCAATATGTTCTTTGCCGCGTGAGCTTGAATCAGCAACGCTAAAAATTATAAATTCATTGCTATAGAAAGCCCAATTAACATAAATATAATATATAAATTCATAAATTTAACTACGGTTATTTATCTTAAACTTCTGGATTCGTAATAATCCCCTTTTGCTCATAAATTGGACGCATTATTTTCCTTAAAGCAGGTAACTGTCTGCTAAAAATAATTGACCCTAAAATACAAGTTATTCCATCAATAATTAAAGTGTTGGGAGCGCCAATATGGCTTGCTAAAAAACCTCCTAATAAATTACCTACCGGAATCATTCCCAAAAATGACATTGTGTATAAGCTCATCAATCGCCCGCGTTTATCGTCTTCAACAATGGTTTGCAAAAATGTATTGCTAGCAGCAATTTGGAGAATTGTTCCTAAGCCAACAAATAACATGGTAAATAAAGAGAGTGGTAAAAATCGAGACAAAGAAAAGGCAATTAAACCAGTTCCTAAAATTGCTGGAGCTAAGGCAATCAATTTACCAATTCCTAAGATTGTTTGGCGCGTAGCTAGATAAATACCACCAGTTAAGGCTCCAACTCCAGATGCCGCCATCAAAAAACCCAAACTTTCTGCACCACCTTTGAGAACTTGTTCGGCAATAACGGGGACGAGAATAGTGTTTTGCAGTCCCATCAGGCTGACTAAAGCTGATAGCAACAAGATAGATCGAATGGGTGGGAAGCTAAAGGCATATACAAATCCCTCTTTGACTTTTTGTAAGGGATTACCGTCAGTTACCGAATTTTTCCAAGGTTTAACTTTCATTGCCAATAAAGCGGCGATTACAGCAACGTAGCTTAAACCATCAATTAAAAAACAATAGCCAGTTCCAACCCCAGCAACTAATAAACCTCCGATCGCAGGGCCAATTAATCTAGCACCGTTAACCATCGTAGAATTAATCGCGATCGCATTGGCTAAATCTTCTCTGCGTTCAACCAATTCTGGCACAAAAGCTTGACGGGCTGGCGCATCTAAGGCGTTAATAAATCCTTGAAACAAACTCAAGGCGATGATATGCCATACATCAATCATTCCAGTTAGCGCCAGCGCTGCTAATGTTAACGATTGAATCATCGCCAAGACTTGCGTACCAATTAAGGTACGATACCGAGAAAAGCGATCTACAAATACTCCACCAAAGGGAGCTAAAAAAAAGTTAGGAATTTGACTAGAAAATCCCACAACTCCCAGCATAAATGGGGATTTTGTCAAGTCATAAACTAGCCAAATTGTGGCAAGTTGCGTCATCCACGTCCCAATTAGGGAAATACCTTGCCCAGCAAAAAACAGTTGGTAGTTTCTTGACCTTAATGCAGGTAGTAGCGGTTTTTTCATCTCAGGCTTGCTTTATACCAATCTGCTTTCATAGATATCATCTCACCTCATCTCTATACGCCTCTCTTTAGATGTAGGAGAATGTCATAAGCAGAAAGAAGTTTTTCATCTTGTTTACAGGCAATTTCGTATTTAATGATGTCCGGTTGATTACTTACTAAACCCCAAGAATCCCACCCCGCAAAAGCTACGCTTTGTCTCCCCTCCCCGCAGGCGGCTACGGTGTACACACAAGTCTGAAATAGTTTACTCACCTAGTTTCCACGTCAGTTGTATTGGAGAGGGAACTAGATTTCCTCTTTCCCCCCAATACATCGGGGAGATTAAAGGGACGTGAGTTTGACAAGACCTTTTTTGACCTCTCCCCCAACCCCTCTCCGACACGGAGAGGGGAGCCAAAACCGTAATTTCTCGTTGCTCCTCCCTTGATCCGTGGGAGAGAGAGGTTGTCCGGGAGAGGTTCATCGAACTGACGTTAAAGGGGGTAATTGAACTTGTGTATACACGGAGGGACTGGGGGTGGGGTTCTTTGATTATGGGTAATTTGGGAAACATGGTATTACTTGACTTCCACCGCAACCTCCGCAGACATCCCAGGAGTAATCCGCGATTCATATCCTTGAATGCTCTTTTGGTCGAAAACTACTTTTACTGGAATGCGTTGGACGACTTTAGTAAAGTTACCTGTAGCATTATCCGGTGGCAATAAAGCAAACTGAGCGCCGGAAGCTGGCGAAATACTGTCAACACGACCCGTAAAGGTGTGATGAGGGAAACTATCTAACTTGATCTCTACTGGCTCTCCTGGGCGCATCTTTTCTAATTGAGTTTCTTTGAAGTTCGCAACTACCCAATAGCTGTTATCGACGATCGCCATTAATGGTGTTCCTGCTGCGACGCGGTTGCCAACTTCCACATTTTTCCTACCTACCCGTCCAGCACTGGGGGCGGTAACATTTACATAAGATAGTTGCAATTGCGCGTCTTTGAGCGATGCTTCTGATTGGGCGATCGCTGCTTTTGCCGCTTCGTATTGACTACGCTTAACTGTGGTATCTTGTCCGCCGGCGGTAGCTTGTTGCAATCCTCCCTTAGATGCTGCCAATTTAGCTTGAGCGTTAGTGACATTTTCTTGCGCTTGTGCTAATTGAGACTGGGCTTTGGCGACACCAACTCTTGCAGAGGCTAACCTGGCTTGAGCTTGTTGTACTCCCTGAAGAGCAGCGTTCCTTTGTGCTGTAGCCACGTTAAAAGCGGCCTTGGATGCGTCTAGCTGCTGGCGAGCGATCGCACCTGATTGATACAACTGGTTGTAACGATTGTAATCTGCTTGAGCATTTTCCAAATTCGCATTTGTTTGCGCTACCTGCGCTTGAGCGGCAGGAATCCCTGCTTCGGCTAGTCTGACTTCAGCTTGCGCTGCTGGTATCCCAGCTTGAGCTTCTTGTACTGCTGCTTGGGCTGTGGAAATTGCTGCTACTGCACCACTGACATCTCCTTGTGCTTGAGTTGTCTTACCAGTGGTGGTTTGTGAACTTAAAGCAATATTTGCTTGAGCAGCTTGCGCTTGACCACGAGCATTTTCGAGGGCGGCTTGTGCTTGTTGCACCTTACTTTCATAGTCCCGTGGATCTAACTTCACCAACAATTGTCCCGGTTGCACTAGTTGGTTGTCATTCACCAGCACTTCACTTACAGTTCCGGGAATGCGACTACTAACTTGGTGAATATTTCCCGCGACGGTGGCGTTGTCTGTTTCCTGGTGGGTAGAAGCGTATTGCCAGTAGTGAAGACCAAAAGTACCTGCGGCGATCGCACCCACGCCTAATCCTGCCAAAATTAAACCAGTCGGTCTTTTCCGCTTCGGTGGAACTTCTTTCTCGATCTCAGGAGTTACAACAGGTGCTTCTGCTGTTGCAGGTGTCTCTGCTGTAACAGTTTCTAAAGTCTCAGTATCAGGAATCAATTGTTTTTCTAAAATTAAAGTTTTGTGTCCGTTGCGTCCGTTTAAAGTATTAGCACCCATATTCTTAGCTCTCTTCTTCGTTCAATAATTTGATTGACAATCGTTTATTTAGAATGCGTAGTATTTCCCGAAAAATTTTTATTTCCTTAGTATGCGTAATATTATCTCAAAATAAATCTTTATATAGCCTCCCCCGGTCGGGTGATTATAAAATCATCTTTAAGATAGGTTAGCGATCGCCCGATTCAAGATTTGGGAAAACAGTTCTCGATCGGCAAAGGAAATACCATCCATCGCTTCATCACGCACGGCTGCGGCGATTGGTGGTAAAACAGCCTCTAGTTCCTTTCCTGCATCCGTGAGCCAGATTCGCCAGATGCGCCGATCTTGAGTGTCGCGTTCGCGACGCACCAAACCGCGTTCTTCCATCCGATCTAGTACGCCTGTTAAAGTACCGCCCACTTGTTTGAGTTTGTCTCCAATACTAGAAGTAGGTAAACCATCTTCTTGCCAAAGACAGCACAACACCAACCAGTGAAATGGCGTCAGTCCAAAGGGTTCTAGCTTCTCAGTAAACTTGCGACTCAGCAGTTGTGAGACTAATTTGATTCTGTAGCCCAAATTGTATGGTGCCAGATTGTGCTGCCACGACTCTAAGGTTGGGGAGTGATTAGATGTAGAAACCATTTAGCAAAATACTTCGTACACGTACTATTATCATAACTAAATTAATCTTTTTTAGCAATAGTTGCTTTACATCTATCTTAGGGAAGAGTTTGAATCAACTGGTACTCTTTTACTGTACCAATAATGCGGTAAGACCGAGGCAATTTAGGGGACTGGTCAGCATAGATCCAAGCATAGCTCAAAACTGGTATTTGCGAAATAGAGCCTACTTGTTGGGTATGAATGGGAGGATAGAAATCAAGTATTACTTGGGTTTTCTTGTCAATTTGCACATATTAGGTAGGCTGAGAATGGAGCGATCGTTCTCTCGATACACCCCTGAACGGCTACGATGATTTGTCACATTAAACCCAGCATATTGCACAAGTTCTAGCTGAAATCTTGCATAGGCAAGCGACACTCCATCCTTTTAATCTAGATAGTTCGGCTTTCATAACCTTTCGTTCTGGGTAAAAAACAGAGCGTTGCTAGAAATATTGGCTTGATAAATGACCGCTCAGTACTTGAAGATTGTACAATCAGAAAAATTGAAAAAAGCTTTTGATTTTCCTAATTAACATAATTTATTCAGACATAGACGCGTATAATGCTCATTTCACTATTACAAAAAGTTTTAACAGCACCTATTATTCAAAAAAGCAAACAAAATCAATCTAGATTGACTGTTATTTTTTGGTACAGTCTCAGTCTAACTTTTGCTGTTGGTTATATTTTTATGGGGCTGCGACAAGCTTTCACCAGCAAATATATAGTGAGCGACGATGCACGGGAATATATTTCTTGGGTCTATCGTTACTTTAACCCAGATTTATTTCCTGGGGATTTAATTGCCGATTATTTTCAATCGGTGACACCAATTGGGTATGGTATTGTTTATAAAATAATTGCAGCTTTAAATATAGATCCAATTTTATTTGGCAAAATTTTTCCATTAGTACTAGGACTAATTACAACTAGCTATTGCTTTGTGGTTTGTATGGAGATATTACCAGTACCAATGGCAGGGTTTCTCGCTTCTTTACTTTTAAATCAAAGCCTTTGCCTTCATGATGACCTATTTTCTGCTACACCTAGAGATTTTATTTATCCCCTGGTTTTAGCTTTTATATATTATTTAATCCGGTCTTCTGGATTTGGTGTATTAATTGTATTTGCCCTTCAATGTTTAATATACCCTATCATAGGTTTTATCGATTTATTAATTTTACTTTTGAGATTATTTCGCTGGCAGAATGGGCAGATAACTATTTCTCATAACCGAAAAGATTTTATTTTATTTGTAGCAGCCACTATAACTGCTGGTATCATAATTTTACCTTATACTATTCAATCATCACAATTTGGCCCAACAATTACTGCTGCTGTTGCGAGAACTATGCCAGAGTACTGGGATGGAGGAAGATTCAGGTATTTTACTCATAATATTATTAGTTATTGGTTTGATGGTAGAGATAGCGGTTTTTTTGCTTTAATTGCACCCCCTCAACTATTATTTGGTTTATTATTACCAATTATCCTGAAATTCCAGTCTCACTTTCTCCTAACCAAACAAGTAAAGGATGAAGTCAAACTATTACTACAGGTAGTAATAGCTAGTTTAATCATGTTTTTTACTGCCCATGCCTTAGCTTTTAAACTGCACTGGCCTAGCCGCTATACCCATCATACTTTTAAGATAGTACTTGCTCTTGCAGCAGCAATTTCTATTACCTTAATTTTAGATGCTACATTTCGATGGTCGAGACAAAATGGCAGACAAATTTTAATCTTGGGGACTATTACGATCCTTGGTGCAGGACTCGTTTTGTACCCTAGTAGCTTAAAAGTTTTTCCCAAAACCCCTTATTTAGAAGGTCAAGCCCCAACATTATATAATTTTTTGCAAAAGCAACCGCAAAATATTGTCATAGCCTCTACTTCCCAAGAAGCAGATAACATACCAATCTTTGCTCAAAGAACAATTTTGGTGGGTAAAGAATATGCATTACCAATCCATACAAAATATTACGCTCAATTTCGCCAGCGGATGATTGACCTTATTAATGCCCAATATACTGATGATATTAATCAGGTTAAAGATTTTATTCAAAAATACCACGTAACTTTTTGGTTATTAGAACGTTCTGCATTCCTTCCAGAATATATAACTAAAAACACTTGGCTACAACAATATCAGCCAGCGGCACAACAAGCGAACGCAAATTTACAGAAGGCTCTACCTGTTTTAGCAACATTAATTAACTCTTGTGCAGTTATTGAGACCGATAATTTAGTCCTTCTCAAAACAGAATGTATCAAAGCAGTAGCGAAGACTTGAATATAATGTCTTAAGGAAGAACTTCAATCAACTGGTACTCTTTGACAGTGCCGATAATGCGGTGAGGCCGAGATAATTGAGAGGATTGGTTAGCATAGATCCAAGCATAGCTCAAAGCTGGTACTTGGGAAATAGAGACTACTGGTTGAGGGCGAGTAGGAAGATAGAAATTAAGTAGTACTTTTGTTTTAGCATCCATTTCCACATAGTAGGTAGGATGAGATTGGAGAATTGAGGCGATCGCACTTTGTTGTAAAAAAGTTTTTAAAGCAGGATTATAATCGCTCAAAAGCCCTATACTACCCATCGCCGCCAAAGCCAACCAACAGGGAATTAGCCAACCTGCAATCCAATAACGCGCTGTGAGAAGCTTTTTGTCAAAGTGGTAACGAGCAATCCACACCACAGGTAAAATTAACCAACCCAAGCCCATAGCCAAGCCAATACTTGCATACTTGCGGATATCAGAACTACCCCAGCTAAAAATGCCAATACTCGCTATAACAAGTAAAACACCTAATCCACCCAAGCCATAACTGAGGTTTCGGGGAAAATGATTTCTTGCAAAGAGGTTCAATATCTTTTTTTTACTTTTTTGAAGAGGGAAGTGTGCGGGAATTTCTGTCTGGTAAATATTGCCTAACCAACTTAAACCCACAGATGCAAACAAAGCGATGAACGGATAAAGGCAAAGACTATAGTGAGATAAACGAGTGCTAAAAATACTAATTTCTATAAAGAAAACAAGTGGAAAGCCAACTAATATTAACTGGTAACGAGGAATGGGACGACGGAGAGTTAAAAACAAACCTAAAAGTCCAAAAAAAGCCCAAGGAAATGCTTTTACAGGAATATTCCAGACATAGAATAGTAGCCCATTAGAGTCCCGTTCTTCAGAACTTAGTTGTACAACAAACTTAAGTAACTCCTCAAAACTATTATTTCCGTAGTGCAGCCAGCTTAACCACAGCCAAACACAGGTAGGTATTAAACCTACGAAAAAACCTAAATATAAAATTGGGTTAGTAAGATGACGATGACGGCGATGTTCCCAAATTAAGTAAGGTAATAAAGCTATAATTGGCAAAAAAATCATAAAGCTTCTAACTAAGAAGCCTAAACTTAAACTTAAACCAGCTAGAAAACTCCACCAGTAGCGATATTTGGGATGTAACTCCGTTTTAATTAAAGACAAAATAGCTAAAAGCACCAAGAGAACCATCGGTACATCAGGTGTACTTAAGCGAGAGTATTGCAACCAGAGAAATTCCACACTTAAAATTGCAGCAGCTAGCCAACCTAATTTTTTGCCTAGCATAATTTTGCCAATTTCATACACAAGCCACAAACTAAAAATGGCAGCAATCATACTAGGAAGACGCGCACTAGTATCACTGATACCAAACAGCTTATAAAAACTGGCAATTAACCAATAAGGGCCAGGAGTTTTATGATGTGCTGTTTCCCAAGGAGTTATCCAATTACCAGAATCAAACATCAGACGGGCACGTGATGCGTAAAGTCCTTCATCATGTGCCATCAGGCTATTATGTCCAGAAGTAAATAGTAATAAGGGCAGTATCCAAACTAACAAACTAAAATAGGGTAATGATGCGATTAGGCGGATTTGTCGCCAAATATGCTGTAAGAAGTGTAGTTTATATAACATTAAATTGATAAAAATTGAATGCTGCTATTTAGGTATGCTGCTGTTATTAAAATATGTTACATAGTGTTTGTGAAAAAATATCTGAAATTGCCGCAAATTTCGGAAACAGTACTCCAAAACAGAGATTTATGCAGTTAAGACCGAATCAGCGCCTGAAATTAGATGACACAGACGATAAACTGTTCTACGCCTATCCTCGCTTCGTCACCCATGTTGATGAAGGATTTATTCAACAGCTAACGGATTTATACCGCGATCGCCTCAAACCCAACACTCGCATTTTTGATATGATGAGCAGTTGGGTGTCTCATCTACCAGAAGAGATGCAGTTTGACCATGTGGAGGGACACGGACTCAACGCTGAGGAATTAGCACGAAATCCCCGCTTAAATCATTACTTTGTGCAAAATCTTAACGAAAATCCCCAGCTACCTTTACCAGATGGAGATTTTGATGCTGTTCTCAATTGTGTATCTGTGCAATATGTGCAATATCCAGAAGCAGTATTTTCCGAGATTTACCGCATCTTGAAACCCGGTGGTGTTGCAATTATCAGCTTTTCTAACCGGATGTTTTTTGAAAAGGCGATTCAAGCTTGGCGGGAGGCTTCAGAGGCGCAGCGAGTAGAATTAGTCAAAGAGTATTTCGCCTCAGTTCCAGGATTTACAACCGCAGAAGTGATAGCTCATAAATCAACATTACCGAATATCTTACAGTGGTTGGGTGCAGCTGGAGGAGATCCGTTTTATGCCGTTATAGCTTACCGTAGTTAAGCCAAATATTCACTAGTACAAGAGGGTTTGTAGTAAGCACTTTAGTGCTTAAAAGATAAGGACTAAAGTCCTTACTACGAACTTATTTACCTGCTCAAAATTCAAATGCTTTTGTATATAGATAATTTCTGTAGATGAATTATTGGTTAATGAAATCAGAACCAGAAGCCTATAGCATTGTTGACCTTCAACAGCAGAAAGAGACTATCTGGGACGGCGTTCGCAATTATCAAGCTCGCAACTTTTTGCGCCAAATGGATGAAGGAGACTTAGCTTTTTTCTATCACTCCAGCACGAATACTCCCGGTATTGTTGGGTTAATGCGTGTAGTGAAAAAAGATATTGCTGACCCGACCCAGTTTGATCCAGAAAGTAAATATTATGACCCAAAATCAAGTTCTGAATCGCCTCGATGGCAAACAGTTGTAGTGGAATTTGTTGAGACTTTTTCTAATCCCATCTTGCTATCAATACTCAAAGAGAAGTTTAGCGGCGAAGAGTTTATGTTGGTGAAACAAGGAAATCGATTATCAGTGATGCCTGTCCCTGAAGCAGTGGTTTTGAAGATTCTAGCGATGAAAATCTCCTAGATATAAAGCGTGTTTTACTCCTGAATTCTGAATTCTGAATTCTGAATGCTGTATTTAGTTCACACCCATTGCACAGGATCTAATTGATAGTAACGTTGTAATTGCTCATAAAGTGCCGGATATTCGGATAACAATTGGTGTGGTTTCTCAAAGAATGTCTCAGTCGCTACGGCAAAAAATTCTGCGGGATTTGTTGCGCCATAGCTATCCATTACCGTCTTTGCACCTTGGAGAACATCATTGCAAAGTCGCTGATATGCTTCTGTCATCACCTTCGCCCAAATAGCATAGTCTGAATTGTTTTGCAGTATCGGAACTCCTTCAGCTTTACCATCTTCTTGATCTAACTGATGGGCGAATTCATGAAGCACAACGTTACGTCCATCTCTCCAGTTATTAATGTCTTGTTTCACTTGTTCCCAAGACACTACTACTTGATCGTTTGTCCACGATTCACCTAGTCTGGCCACACGCCTTTCCTCAATAACATATTTTCCAACGGAATTCGTTTCCTGAACAAAATAAGCGTTGGGATACACCAGAATTGAACGAAGTCTGGGGAAGTACTGCCCACGTTCATTTAATAGAAGTAAACAAGCAACAGCAGCAACACTCAATTTCATTTCCTCTGTCACCTGTAATCCTCTACAGCCAATAAATTGCTTTTCTGTTAAGAAAACTTGAATATGTCCCTGAAGTCGTCTGAGTTCATCGGGAGAAAGACACAGATAAATGGGAAGATTATTTTCAATAATGGCATTCCAAAGTGGGGGAAAAGGACGATGTTTGAGACGGTTTCTTCGCCTTTTGACTCTAACGGGATTGACTAAAATCCCAATCAGAATCAGCCCAATGATGATAAATACAACTATTGTTTGAATCATTGACTTCTGAATAGGTTACATATTTAAGTCACTGGTGAGCAGAAAATTTAGATAAAATAATTGTTCTTATTGTGGCTCAATAACTCAAATTAAATGGGACTTTTCTTGCTTTTAGGGACTTCCAAGAAATAAATTATCCACTCTTGTGGGGTGGGCGACACGAGCGCCCGTTGACAGGGGCGGACAAGATGTCCACCCCATAAGAAAAGTTGTATATTTTTTTATTTGTCAGTCCCTTACAAAGTTTCATAATCCCACATATCACCGTTATTGAATCAGAATTATGCAAGATTGGACCTTGGCAGAAAGGCTGTTTTGAAGTCCTTGCTCAACTTTGACAATCAGTTTGTCAAAAGCTTCTTGATTTGCTGTCAGTTGTTCTTGAAGAACTTTCTCTAACTCAGGCTTTATTTGATCGCATATATCCTCAATTTTTTTGTCGCTCAAAAAATTAGAACGAATCCAACTAGGTACATCTACATTTGTCTTAATTACTTCTTGAACACCCTTACGATTTAGCTCCATTCCTGCTGCCATCAACGAAGCCCCATATACTAGTGCAATCGGCCAGGTTAAATGCCCAGTTAGGATGAGAGTGATAATGCTAGCCACAGCGCCTCCACCAATTACTATATTGACGATAAATGCTACTGTCTCAGCCAGAATAGCATCTCCAATTTGTAATTCTGGGTTAACAAAAGTTGGGTCAATACTATCCTGAAACCTTAAGCTGCTTCTAGGTATGTGAAACTTTCGACAGATTGGATCGGTTTGTGCGGCTAAATCAGGTTGGATTTTATTGCTAAACCAAGATGCGCATTGATGATTAATTATCTGCACGGCGCGATCGCTTTTGAGCCACTGTTCTGCCCGACCGATCAAAGCTGTTTCTAAATCGGCTAAAGTCCGTATTTTGTTTTTTTGCCAATCTTTTAAACTTGGTTTAACTGCATTGACAATCAAGCCATCCGCCAAAGGCTTAGTTAGTGATGCGATTAACTCTGGAATATGCCTTTCAATCAAACCTTTAAGCTGGTTTGAGGTAAATAGTTTGTTCACTTCTTGCTTAAAAGCAGCAGCACGCAGATCCCATCTTCCTACTCGTGCTAAACCCATTGCAATGCACCGTTCCGGTTCTGGATCGGGGCGAAGCAGCGTTTCTGGTTCGGGAAACATTTCCTGACAAAGAACGTGCGTAAACTTCATGCGAGATGCACCACCAGTCATCAGCACAAGTTTGGGCACGATTCCACGTTTTTCTAGCTTTTCTTTTGCTTCCTTTAAAGAGTCACTAAATGATTTAATCCAACTATGATTTTCCAGTTCAGGTAAGGGTTGATTTAAAATTTCCTCCATCATCAATTTATTCACTTGGGGAATAAAATAAATCTGTTCGTTGATCGACTCGAACCCACGCGCAAAGGATTCAGGATCGCTGTATAACTGTTCATTAGAAAAGTAATCTTCTTTAGCTTTGCGACAAGCAAGTTCACAACGAGCTTGGTGATGGGGATATTCTTTAAATACTTTTTCCAGTAATGCTTTTTGTTCGTGGTTGGCGAGAGTCCGGGCAAAAATAGCTTTGTCAATTAAGGATGCTCCCAAAGTATTACTCCCGAAATCTATCGGGATTTCTTCTAAGCTTTTAACCAGAGTAAAATCTGTGGTTGAAGAACCAATATCGACAATTAGCACCGAGCCAACAAGTTTGTCATACTCCAACTTCCCGGCTTCCTTGGCTTGCATGAAAGCAGCCCGCGATTCCGGTACAACATTGAGTTGGGGAATACCAGCTTCTTGAAGTAGCTTTTGGTATTCGGTGCGATCGCTAACTGACCATCCTGAAGGGCAACCAATGTAAAAATAGCTACTATCTCCACCTGCAAGTTGTTTGCTTTCTTTCAAAAGGCGGTAGTAGGTTGCCACAAAAGTGCTAATTGTTTCCCGATATTTGGGATCGTTGTTGGGTTTTTGCTTGAAAGAAATTGTCAGTTGGGTGACACCAGCTTGAATTAATGCTTGTTCGCCGACTAGATAACCGAGTTTGGGATGCCAGCCAAGAGCTGTAATTTGGTTTTTTTTGTTATTAATTTCCAACATCTGGGGGGGTTCGATGCTTTCCACGATCGCTTTCGCTACAGCCGTTTCACCGTGTCCCAAATCAAAACCAATTGTTTCTAAAATTTCCATACTTTTATTATCTATTATTCTCTAGCAGAGGAATATGCTGGTTCAATTACCCTACCGCGCCTAATTAAGCGATCGCCTTTCAACAAAGCTGGCGTTAGAGTCACGTGTTCTTTGGTATCGGGGTCAATACTTGGCTCAAAGTCAAAATATTCGCGATCGCTATTCGATCGGTAAATTTGAGCGTTAATTCCCTGAGACATTAAAATCTGTGGCAGAAGTTTCGCCAGTTCATAAGCCATTTGGGGTTTATCAAGTTTGGATGCGCCCATTAGTCTTTGGAGAAAATTCAATAACTCTGGCAATTCTTCTATTGCTAAATCGCCTTCATGTTTATTTGATTCTTCTACTCTAGCCACTGCTAGGTCGATAGTGTTGAGAGCATCGCCAAGGTGATCTAGAAATACTTTGCTATCAACCCGGAGAATCGCTTGAGGTAATTCCAATACTCCTTCAGATATAGAATTATTTTGCTGGTTGTTTGATTCGAGTTTAAGTACAATTTCTAGTCCGATCAGTAGAGAAGTTAATAAGATAGCCATCCACGCACCTGGGTTAGTTTTAGTTAAAGAAAACAACGAACCTAAGATGCCTATATAAATTAGTCCCTTTAGCAGTTTCAGGATTAATCTGCTGCTAAACAACTTTGTCCCTGTATTAGTAATTTGTCTTTGTTCTGTTGGAGCAACTTGAAGATAGTTAGCCGCAGCCAAAGTGGCGATGGACTGCCGCAGCGTATCCAGGAAAAAGGAAGCCAGACGAACTTGAGCCAAATTAAGCTTTTCAATGTAAATTCTTTCGAGATGATCGAGTCGGTTTTGCACCAGTTTAACTATTTGCTCAATCCCGATTGTGTTATCAATATCTATCTGGAGTTGGTTGCGTTCTTCGCTAAAAAGTGAAGTAATTGTTTTCATTGCATTGATTAAGACTTTAACGTTATTAATTAGAAGTGAAATGAACACTCGTTTTTTCATTTCACTCGGTAATCAGATAATGACGAAATAATTCATAATTATTAATTATGAATTAGGTTGATTGCAAATTACCCCATCAAAAGGAGGAGCAGAATGTTTATCTGCGTCATTGCAGACTACGGTACAGGAGATCCGGCATTTACTGAAGTCACACAACGTCTGCTGATGACTTTTCCCCATGCTCAAATTCATTTGCTTTCGGTTCCAGCATTCAGTACCTTAGCAACGGGATTCTGGATTGCCCAACTCGGACTCAACCCTGGCCCTAGCGATCGCCTAATTTATCACAACTGTGCGCCTCGTCAGGACGATCCTGAAGCTCGTCGAGATAATGAAGGTGAAGGGTTAACTTATGCCCTTCTATCTAATGGTGTAAAAGTAGTGGGTGTGAATGCAGGCTACACCCTCTCCTTTATCAAAGACCATACAAAGGAGTTGCGAGTCGTCAACGTTTCCCGTGGTGGTTCGCAGTTTCGCTCACGAGATGTATTTCCTCCAGCTGCAGCTGCGGTTATGAATGAAGATTTTAGCATTCTGGGAGATAGCCTCAAGAGCGAGCAAATCCCAGATGTTCCACCAGATCGCATTGCCTGGATTGATGGCTACGGCAACATTAAAACAACTATTGGGGCGCATACAGTTAACTTGGAGCCTCAAAGCAAGATCGTCATCCGAATTGGAGATGTGGTCAGTGATGCAGTGTATTCTGATGGCAGTTTCAAGGTGTCTGAAGGAACTTTAGCCTTTGCTCCCGGTAGTTCTGGTTGGTCAACAGGTGATTCCGGAGAACCATTGCGCTTTTTAGAGCTATTTTTGCGAGGAGGGAGTGCTTGGGAACGCTTTGGTCGTCCCCGTGTGAATCAGCAAGTAACTCGAATTGTCTGAAATCGGGTAATTGGCTTGTGTTACTGTCAGTAGACCGAAAATTTTTCCAGAACCCTTACCAGCCGTTGATTAGAGTTTAGAAACACAATTTGCCGGAATCCTGTTAGAGTCTGCTTTTCCAGAAACGAGGTTGTTGGTGGTTTAAGGGTGCATTACAAGCATAAACGCAGCTCGCACTTCGACACCTTTCGGCTTCGCGGTAGTTGAATCTCGACTTCGCTCGATTACCGCGCAGTCGAAACTCAGGGCAAGAAGCTCAGTGACCATCGTAGACATCGCGATCGTCAACATCAAAACCTCGTCTGAAACCCTGATTCTTTCGTCAACAAAAGTTTTCGATCTACTGACATTTAGTCTTACCGTCAGTCATAACGTGTTATTATTTGCTTCGAGATTCCTAGCTGTTTGTTCTGATAAAATACAGTGCTTGTTTTTGTTATCCCACTCAAAAGTGCACAAGTTTCCAATTCCTGGGAGCGTGTTACACAATTATTTGAAAGATGTATTAAATCAGTTTGCAATCAAACCTCACCTAACTTTCACGTTATTGTTGTTTGTAACGAAAAGCCCAAAATAGAATTCACTCATCCTCATATTACATACATTACAGTTGATTTTTCACTTCCAAACGAGCCTACCCCTGTAGCCAAAGGAGATACAGATAAAGGGCGTAAAATCTTAAAAGGATTGATGTATGCGCGTCAATTTTATCCCACTCACACTATGACAGTTGATGCTGACGATTGTGTGAGTCAAAAGTTAGCGAAATTTGTTCAACAACATCCTGATTCTAATGGATGGTTTATAAATAAAGGTTATAAATATCAAGAAGGCAATAATTACATCTATATCAAAAGAAGCAATTTTTATAAAATGTGCGGTACTTGTAATATTATTCGATATGATTTGAATGATCTACCAGAAACCGCAGAATATAATCGTGGCTACGGATACTATAAATATTATATAGACCACGCTAAAGTGAGAGAGATTTTAAAGAACAAAGGAAAATCCATTAAATCATTACCATTTCCAGGTGCAGTTTATATTTTGGCAACAGGAGAAAATCTTTTTGAAAATTCAAAAAGATTAAGATTTAGCATTTTTAATCGTAAATTATTAAATCAATCATTGAGAGACGAATTTGGATTATACAATCTACAGCAATCCAAAGAGATTTATCAACTATCAGAATTGTAAATTTTTTGGGAAAAAAATCTCATAAATGGTCTTATACAATCTGTTAGCAAAGTGTAACGCACCAAAAGCTTGAAATTGTGCCGTAGTTTCTGCGCTAACACAACGCCAGTTACTACAACGTAAAGCCTTCTCTTTTCCCAAAGTGAGACGCTACGCGTAGCTTGCTTCCACCAAGTGGTAAGGAGAGGTTTGTCTGCAATCATTGGTGTCAACTTAACGTAAAAACAAGTCTAGAACTAGCTTTTAGATTGCCTCGTTCCCAGTCTCCGACTGGGAATGCTCGTCTTTGAGGCTCCGCCTCTCTTGCTGGTGGCAGCAGCCCAATTGAAGTGCATTTCTAGCCAGAGGCTAGAAACAAGGTTTTAAAGGAGTTTCAGCTTAAGTTGACACCAATAATCTGCAATACGCCATACGTAGGTTGCTTCCCTGTAAGGGTACACCAACAGCATGACTTCTCTACGAGAGGCTGCGCCAACGCTTAGAGCAAGTACTCAAGCGTCGGAAACCTCCGCAACGCACTGGCCCACTACGTGTATTTTATAAATCAAATATTAGTCCTATATAATGGAGTCTTTTGCGAGGCTGATAGGCTACAGTGCCACTATGCCAAAATTTAAATCAAAATCTCAGCAATCTAAAAAATCAAAATCGAAAAAGCAGGCTAAAAAGGAAACTTCTACCCTTAGTCTCAAAGAACAGTTAGCCCAAAAGCGCAAATCTGCTCAAGTACGTAAAGAACTTACTAGCTTACTCACCACCGCCGTTTTTGGCGGTGTCTTCGTTGGCATTCTACTTTTTTTCGTAGCTGGAATTAAAGCAGCAGTCCCTGGTGTGTTAGGGATAATAGTCATGTCCCTTTCCTACAAATATCCGCGCCAAGCCCTATATGCCTTCATCATTTACATACCTGTGGGAGGTACTGTCACCTACTACTTGGGCAATAGTCCCATACTCCAATTAGCTAAAGATGCCTTTTACGTTCCAGCGCTAATTGGACTTTGGCAGACTTGCCGTAGACAGGGGCTACCGATAATTATTCCCAAAGGCATTAAAATCCCACTTTATATTGTTTTGGCTTGCAGTCTGCTAACACTGTTGTTTGTTAATGGTGGACAACAATTTAACCCGCCTAGTGCAGGACTATTAGAAAAAGCACCCCCAGAAATACCATTAGGTATGGGAATTCTGGGACTAAAAGTATTTTTAGGCTATGTCCCCCTGATTGGTTGTGCCTACTATCTAATTCGCGATAAGCGGGATTTTCTATTTTTATTGCGCCTCCAGATTGTCCTCACACTGATTTGCTGCGCGCTAGGATTTATTCAATATTTTTTACTACTAACTGGTGTATGTCAGGGTACTAGAGGTCTTGAAGGAGATGCTTTATTTAGAGCAACACTCGAAGCCCGATGTTATTTTGGTGGAGCGCTAGTATATAGTCCCGAAGAAGGAGTTATTCGCCTACCAGGGACATTTGTAGCTCCTTGGCAGTGGGCTTGGTTTTTAATTTCTAGCACCTTTTTTACCTTTGCCACCGGCTTCACCGATCCCTCGCCAATATGGCGGATTATCGGTTTAGCTTCGATAGCGGGAGTCTTTATCGATGCTGTAATCTCTGGGCAGAGAATCGCCTTAGCTTTAGTACCAATCTGCTTCGGGATTTTGCTATTGCTTACCGGACAACTTGGCAACCTGAAACGATTTATCCCCATAGGCGTGGGACTTGCCTTCATTCTGGGAATTGCGATGGTGACTAACCCTGCTGTCGTACAAGAGAGAACCGAGAGTTTTGTCAGTCGTTGGAACGCTTCACCACCTCAAGATTTTATCATCCAGCAGTTTGAAGAAAATTGGAAAAACGTAGACGGGCCATTGGGAAGCGGCTTAGGACGAGCAACAAACTCTGCCCGTGTGATGGGCCAAACTAAACTTGTGGAAACCTACTATCCCAAAGTACTTTATGAAGTGGGAATTTTTGGATTACTATCATTTTTGGGTTTGGTAACAAGTTTAACAATTCTGGGCTTTAAAACCTATCGCTCGATAAAGAACCGTAATTTCCGTAGTTCCGGAGCCGCTTTGTGGGTGTTTATATTATTTATTAGCACCAACACTTACTACTATCCTCTGGATGTCGATCCTGTTGCTGCCTATTATTGGTTTTTTGCGGGAGTTCTTTTTAAGTTACCAGAACTGGAGAAACAAGATAAGGAAGAAGCCAACCCCCAACAAAAAAAGAAGAAACGTTTAAAAACAATTTAAACGAAATAAAAATGGCCAAAGATATGATTGGAGGTCAAAAATCCCTCAGTATTTCAAACCTACCTCGAAATTCTCGCCATACACTTATTTTTCGATGATACTTATTGATAGGTAAGTAATTTCGTAGTCAGAGAGAGGAATGAAAGTGAGGTTTTTCAAAATCCGTGAAAATACAGTATGTAAATTAAAGCAATAACCACTTACTGAATTTCATGAAAATTAATTTCTAAAAGGCTATTATAGAGACAGTAAAATTACTTAAATAAAATTTATGAATAATTGGCCATTAGTTACTGTAGTTATTGCAACCTACGGACGAGAAGAAGCGCTACGGGATAGCATTGTGGATGTCTTAAAACAGGATTATCCAAATTTTGAAGTTTTAATTGTAGACCAAACTCCAAAACACCAACCAGAAATTCAAGCCTACTTAGAAGAGATGGCAAAGGCAGGTAAAATTAAATGGTTGCGCTTAGATTGGGCAAGTTTACCAGGGGCGCGGAATTATGCTGTCCGGCGGTCATCTGGTGAAATAATATTGTTTATTGATGATGATGTTCAGTTAACCCCAGGATTGTTAGCAGCCCATGCGAAAAATTATGTGCAAAATCCAGAGGTGGGGGCTGTAGCCGGTCGGGTCTTTGACAGAATGAAATTAGGTGATTCTAAAGGAGATTTAGAGATTGAATATCTGCCTCCCGAAGCTATGGACCCAGGAATTGCTTGGTATCATATTGATTTAGTACATACCATCAAACCCCAACAAGTGCTGACAGCGAGAGGCTGTAATATGTCATTTCGTCGCGAAATTTTTACTAAGTATGGATTGAGGTTTGATGAAAGGTTTCGCGGTAGTGCAGTACGCGAAGAGTCAGATTTTTGTTTGCGGGTAAGACAGACGGGATATAAGATTTGGTACGACCCAGAAGCCCATTTGGTGCATTTAGGCGAAGAAACAGGCGGTTGTCACGATATTAGTATGCGATCGCTAAAATATCAACTCACCTTTTACCACAACCATTTTTTACTAGGGCTGAAAAACCTCACTGTTACTCAAGCTTTACGCCTATACGCCCGTTTATTTGATTGTCACGTTCTCGGACGGCCACCTTGTCACAAAAGCGGTTCCCCCATCAAAATTGCCAGTCGCGCTATTTTCTACACTTTGGGTTTTTTCAAAGCCTTGGGTACTGTCATTCAATCACTTTGGAACGATGGTCAAATTTACAGTCGATTGGATGAACAAGTTTAGCTAGGAGTTAGGAGTTAGAAGTTAGTGAAGGACAAATAACAAATACTTCGACTACGCTCAGTACAAGTGACAAATGACAAATGACAATGAAAATTTTAGTTGCAAGTCACACTTATATCGTAGACCTTAACTGTGAAAAATTACGCGCTTTATCTCAACTAGAATCTGACATTGAAGTGACAGTTGTAGTCCCAAAGCGCTGGAAACCAGGCGGTGTACAAAACAGAATTATTGAAACTGAATACCGCAATGAAGGCAGATTTAAAATAGTTCCAGTTTCTAATTTTAGTCAAAATCATCAGGGACTTCTTACCTTTGGCGCTGATTTGATATCTTTATTAAAACAATTTCGCCCGCAAATCATCCAAGTTGAACAAGGTTCTAGAGCCTTGGCTTATACTCAAATGATTGCCTTAAATCAGCTATTAGGACTCAAGTCAAAAAATATATTTTTTACCTGGTGGAATCTTCCTTATGAACTGAAACTACCAATTTCTCTATTAGAAAAATATAACCTCAAGCACAGCCACGGGATTATTTCTGGCAATCAAGATGGAGCAGAAATTTTGCGGCAACGGGGATATACAGGTGCAATTAAAGTCATGCCACAACTCGGTGTAGATGAAAGTTTATTTACTCCTAAAGCCCAGCCAGAGTTAGCAGCTAAGTTGGGCATTGAAAAAGAAGATTTTGTAGTAGGTTTTGTAGGGCGATTTGTGCAAGAAAAGGGGTTATTAACGCTTTTGCAAGCTTTAGCTACTTTGAAAAATAAACCTTGGAAATTACTATTATTGGGAAGAGGAGAGTTGCAAAGTGAATTAATCAAAATTGCAGCAGAAAACAATATTAAAGAACGATTAATTTTGATAGAAAGTGTTCCCCATGATGAGGTTGCAAATTATATCAATTTAATGAGTACTTTAGTATTACCTTCAGAAACAACTTATAAGTTTAAAACCTTAACTTCTGCTGGCTGGAAAGAGCAATTTGGTCATGTACTAATTGAAGCAATGGCTTGCCAAGTTCCTGTAATTGGTTCGGATTCTGGGGAAATTCCCTATGTAATTGGCGATGCTGGCTTAGTATTTCCTGAAGGTGATGTTCAAGCTCTTGCTAATTGCTTAGTTCAATTAATGGATAAACCAGATTTTGCTCAGACTCTCGGTGAAATGGGTTATCAAAAAGCAATGATTCAATATACAAATAAAGCTTTGGCTAAACAGCAATTAGAATTTTATCAAGAGTTAGTCATTAGTCAGTAGAGACGCGATTAATCGCGTCTGTACATTGGTCATTAGTGAATAATAAATGACAAAAGACAAAGGACAAATACTTCGACTACGCTCAGTACAAGTGACAAATGACGAAGGACAAATGACAAAAAAATGAAAGTGTTACAAATTGTCCCCTCAATTTCTCTAATTTACGGCGGGCCGAGTCAAATGGTACTTGGATTAGCTCCAGCGTTAGTCAAAGAGGGAGTAGAAGTTACAATTCTCACAACTGATAGTAATGGTGATAATGGTCAAACACCTCTGGATGTCCCTTTAAATCGCCCAATTAAACAAGATGGCTATGAAATAATTTACTTTCGTTGCGCGCCGTTTCGTCGCTACAAATTTTCCCTCGATTTATTAAACTGGCTAAAACGTCACGCTCATGAGTTTGACATAGCACATATTCATGCTCTATTCTCGCCAATAATTAGTGCTGCTGCTCTTGTGTGTCGTCAGCAAAAGCTACCTTATATTTTCCGTCCTTTGGGTACTCTCGATCCGGCTGATTTACAGAAGAAAAAGCAATTAAAACAGCTTTATGCCGCAATTATAGAACGTCAAAATTTAGCTAGTGCCGCAGCAATTCATTTTACTAGCGACCAAGAAGCTAAAATATCAGAACGATTTGGAGTATCTACGCCAGATTTGGTGATTCCCTTGGGTGTGATTCCCCGTCAATCTTCTGTTAAAAATGTATACAGTCAGTTAGAAATACCAAAGGATGTACCATTGGTGCTGTTTATGTCACGAATTGACCCGAAAAAAGGGTTGAATTTGTTGATTCCGGCGCTAGAGAAGCTGTTAGCGGTTGGTTATAAGTTTCATTTTGTCTTAGCTGGGACTAATCCCCAAGAACCAGATTACGAACAAAAGATAATATTCCAAATTCAAAATTCACCATTGCGATCGCACACTACAATTACAGGCTTTGTCACTGGTGAGTTAAAAATTAGTTTACTACAAGCGGCTGATTTATTTGTCTTACCTTCCTACTACGAAAATTTTGGGATTGCTGTAGCTGAAGCGATGGTTGCAGGTGTACCCGTAGTCATTTCTGACCAAGTGCATATTTGTCAACAGATACGTGATAGCGAGTCGGGTTGGGTAGGTGCAACAGATGTGCAAACACTGGTAGAGTTACTACAAAAAGCTTTGGAAAATCCCGCAGAACGCCAACGACGAGGATTAAACGCCCAAAAGTATGCCTTGGAAAATTTTAGCTGGGATGCGATCGCAAAGCAAACAATCCAAGCCTACCAGGAAATTCTCACAAATAAATGAATTTAACCCAACGCAGATAATAAAAGTTTTTGCCAAATAGGTGCTAGAATCGCTTTGACAAGGATATCCGCAATCGCAAAACCAATCCTAATTGACTAGGACTTACCCATAAATAATAAATTTTTACACTATGAATTTTCAAATAGCTCAGGTGATACCAAGTTTCACGCCTCGCCCAAGCCATAATTTGCAAGATTTGAATCCTCGGAAGTTAATAGAAAAACTATTAGATATAGGATACAAACGCATATTGTTATGTGGGACAATGTTGGATCAATTTAACGATGGCATATACCTATGGGTAGACGATGATGTTGATATGCTGTTAGGCTGTTACTTGTATCTAGAGCAAATTATCTTGCTAAAAAAGCCATATAAGCACTTCTCATCACTTGGTGATGGATTATTAACTATTAGTTCAGAGTCTAATACGGAGATAACGAAAGTCACATTAGAGTACTGCCCCGGCTTAAATGTAGCTAATTTAGTTACACATACTATAACTGTGGCTGCTGATGAATATGTGGGTGGTGGAGAAGTATCGTTTATGAAATACTAAATCTTGTGTATTCTGGCAAACAAATTAATTTAAATCAACGCAGACAATAGCAGTTTTTGCCAAATAGGTGCGAGAATTGCTTTGACAACGATATCCGCAATCACAAAACTAATTCCAATCAACATATAAGTTTTCGGAAAGGGAGACTTTGGAACTTCCCCTCTGATGCGAGTTATTAGATTTAATCCTAATGCAGCTAAAGCTACCCCAGTGGCGATAAACCCGATTATCCGCAAAATTGACCACGGATACCACCCTAAAATAGCTGCTAGCCAGGGTTTAGCACTAACTTTTACTAATTCTGCAACATAAAAATTCATGTAGTTCAGCATCCAAGTGCCGAATATCAATGCCGCACTACTTAAGGTGAGAACGCAGAGAATAGAAAAAATTCCGTATTGCAATAAATGGTCTGGTAAAAATAAACGGATTGTTCCTTCCATACCTTCTCCCGTGCGAATCCAGTGGAACATTTCTGTAGTGTATGACTGTCCGCGAAGAATAACTTTTGCTGCTGTTTCTGGTACGATTGTTGTTACTATAATCACGGCAATACTCTGCAAAACTCCCCACAGTAACATCCACCAAAAAGCACTTTTATATTCTTGACGACGCACTTGTAAAAAGAAAATGGGATAGGGGACAGCAGCACCTAAAATCGGCATCAACTGGGGAACTCCAAAAACAAAACTTGCTGTTGTGCTGAGGATAACACCAATCACTAAAAAGATTACTATCATCATAAGTAATTCAAAATTCAAAAATAATAAATATATTTGTAGTTTTTATTCTGACTATTTGCTTTATAGCGTTTCCCAGGCAACTGAGGTACACCTAAGTCTTGCTCACCAAGGTTAATAGCTTTAAAAACGTACCTCACTAGGTCGGGAACCGCTATATAACAATTGAATTTGTAATAAACCTCATCTATGTTGAAACCTAGAGTTTTTTAAAAGATATATTGATGTAGGTTGGGTGGAGTGAAACGCAACCCAACATTACCACCAAATTTTATGTTGGGTTACGCTATCGCTGCACCCAACCTACTTATCTCGCAGTTGTGCTGAGGAGAACACCAATCACTAAAATTATTACTATGATCATAATTAGTTTATAATTCAAAAATCATAAACATAATTTGTACCCTTTCTTCTCAATACTTACATTATAAAAATTAAAATTTTAACAGTTTCAAAACTTATCAAGATATTGTATCTATGCCAATAAAGGTTCCCGTAATTCTGCAATAATCTGGAAATATTATTAATCAAGAAGCCTAGACCTGCAATGGCTTGTACTCAGCTATTGCCCTGATATTTGGAATTCTCTATGTAAAGAAAAACCTCTAAAAAAACATATTAATTAAATGCATATATGTGTACTTTAGTCAATATAATTCTTGCAAAAGTCCGGGAAAAGGGGAAGGGGAAAAGGGTAAAGAAACTCAAAATCCTTTCCCTTTAACCTTTACCCTTTCCCCTCTCTTGCAAAAATATATTTTTGCAAGAGGTCTAATAGTTTTTACCTCTCTTTCGTCCCTTATCCGAGAGCGCTGACAACCTAAAATTTTGTTTCAAACTGCTAAAGTCCGACTGAGAAATAGGGGTTTTATGTCATGATGGCATAGCATACTAGAATATATATGCCTTTCTAACTACAGGGAATCTCTCATGGCTCTCCGTCTAGGTGACACAGTACCCAACTTTACGCAAGCCTCAACACACGGCGACATCGATTTTTACCAATGGGCAGGTGACAGCTGGGTTGTGCTGTTCTCTCACCCTGCTGATTTTACACCTGTTTGTACAACAGAACTTGGCACAGTTGCCAAGCTCAAACCAGAATTTGACAAGCGCAATGTTAAAGCGATCGCACTCAGCGTTGATGACGTAGAATCCCATAAAGGCTGGGTGGGAGACATTGAAGAAACTCAAAGCACCACTCTGAACTACCCGATTTTGGCGGATGCAGATCGCAAGGTTGCCGATCTGTACGACATGATCCACCCGAATGCTAATGCGGCGGTAACAGTGCGATCGGTTTTTGTGATTGACCCCAATAAGAAACTCCGCCTGAGTTTTACCTATCCTCCCAGCACAGGACGTAACTTTGATGAACTGTTGCGGGTGATTGATTCTCTGCAATTGACTGATAATTACAGCGTGGCGACACCAGCTGACTGGAAAGATGGAGAGGATGTTGTAATTGTCCCCTCACTCAAAGATCCAGAAGTACTCAAACAGAAATTCCCCAAAGGTTACGAGGAAGTAAAACCCTATCTACGGGTAACTCCTCAGCCTAACAAGTAAATCTGAAAATGACTTCTGATAAAAAGCAAGGGCGCAAAGATATAACTTTGCGTCTTTGTTTTTTTGCGTGAGAATATAGTCAGTGGGCTAGCATCCGAACCTGGAGGAAATCCCGATGTTCTCATCCCCTTTGGTTTTGCAAATTCCGTCATCAATGCAAATGACAGACGAACAATTTTTTGAATTCTGTCAGGTGAATCGTGACTTACGCATTGAGCGAAATAAATTCGGAGAATTGGTAATTATGCCTCCTACTGGTTCAGAGACAGGAAATCGAGAAGGTAACATATTTGGGCAATTGTGGGTTTGGTCGGAACAAGATGGTACAGGTATAACTTTTAGCTCTAGTACCGGATTTAAATTATCAACAGGTGCAGAACGCTCTCCAGATGCTTCCTGGATTAAACTAGAACGGTGGAATTCTCTGTCTCCAGAACAACAGCGGAAGTTTGCTCCTATTTGTCCAGATTTTGTAGTTGAACTCAAATCTGCTAGCGACAACCTCCAAACTTTGAAAGAAAAAATGGAGGAATATATGAACGAGCCAGGAATACAGTTAGGCTGGTTAATTGACCGTAAGCAGCGTCAAGTTTATATTTATCGTCCTGGATTGCCAGAGGAATGTTTAGATAATCCTGCTAGTGTAAGCGGCGAGTTGGTATTACCTGGGTTTATTTTGAATATGAGTAAAATTTGGTGAGAAAATTTTATCGAACAGAATACATAATATTACTTGTTATACCAAGCTTTTCGCCACTGTTGCATTTGTTTAATTTCTATATCTTGGGCTTTAACAATTTCTTGGGCTAATTTCTTGATTTCAGGGCGTTTCGACTTACTTAAGGCATCTTGCGCCATTGTTACAGCTCCTTCATGGTGAGGAATCATCGCATTGATAAAGCGCAGATCGAATTCCGCATCAGCTGCACCTAAATCTTGACTCATCACCATAGTTTTCATTTGGTCAGATGACATTTCTATCATGTGGTTCATTTGACTGTTGTAAGCCATTGGTTTATCTCCCGCCTTGGGATACCAAGCTTGTCGCCACTGCTTCATCTGAGTGATTTCTTGGTTTTGCGATTTGATGATATTGTCTGCTAGCTTTTTGATTTCAGGGCGTTTTGATTTCTGCTGCGCAACATTCGCCATTTCCACAGCCCCTTGATGGTGCGGTATCATAGCATCGATAAATCGTAAATCAAAATTAGCATCGGCTGGGCCTAAATCCATTCCCATGCTGTGATTCATCATGCCACCACCGTGATTCATCATCTGCTTGTCATTAGCATTGCTGGTGGTTTCCTTTGACGCTTGGCTTTGGTTCTGGGAAGCAGTATTGCTACAGCCTGTAATTAACCCACTAGTTGAAGCGATCGCAACAAAAGTTAGCCCTAAAAAGCCATTCCTTAAAAATAGCAGTTGCATAAATCTTACTTAACATATTTTTAATTTTAACTATCTAATAATCCAATGAAATTAAGATAAAATTTAAAGATTCCCAACAACTTATTTTTACAAAGCCGGGGATCTTGTTTGTCATTGCACTGATTGCTCATGCCTATACTCGGTACATAGGAGATTTATCGGGTTTACGAGCGATCGCTAATGCCTGAACCTGCTACTGTAAAATCGATTGCTGACGGTATTTCAGAAGACTAAGTTATCTTGAACAAGAACGTTTACGTGCCGAAGAGGCAGAAGAACGCGCACAAGCAGAGCAAGAAATTGCTCGACTGTGGGAGGCTTTACGTATACAGGGCATCGACCTAGAGAATATTTGATGACATCAAAAAATTAATTAAATACATTTTCAAGTTAAAATTTAGTAATCAATGTGTAAAAAAGCGTAATCTTCTGAAAGTAGGGCATCGTTTGCAAGCAACAGAAATTAAGGATCGGTTAAAGTCCCTTATTGAGCAAGCCTCCTCGATAGATCATAATCTAGCGAGAAGATTAGATGAAATCAATCGTTGGGTAAAAGACATTAAGCCAGGTTCTCTGACTGCAAAACCCTTTGTAATAGCCTTTCTGTTAGAGGTGATTACAGATTCTACAATTTGGCTGATGATTAAATCCTTACCTTCAGAAGAAGAACAAAAAGCAAAATTCGAGATGATGACGCCGATTGAGAGATATTGGTATGGTTATCTCTTTCCCAGATGGTTCAATGCAAGTGACTCCAAGTTTCATATTTGGAAACAAAAATTGATGGCAGGCGAGTTTAATCAGGTTGATAATGATATCATTAGATCGATAGCTCAAGATATTGTTCAGCGAGAAGGTAGTTTTTGGCAGCGTTATATAGCCGACCTTTCTATGGCAACAGATTTAATTGTTAGTCGTAACAATCAACCACTGTGCATTCAAGTTACCAGTGTTAGTGAAGAACTCAATCATCAAAAGTACGAAGCTTGGCAAAATACACTGCGATCGTGGGAAATCGAGAGGGGGCTGTTTTTAAGTTACAATCCCAAAGATACTAATTTTGTCAACCAGTTAGTCAACGTGGCCCTGTATAACAGTGATTACCTTTCTGGTGGCAAATATTTAAAATTTTAGTGACTTTTCAGGAATTTCATATTTCAGATTTGTGTCTAGCCTATATACTTACGTGCTAATTACAGCTTTTATGCCTAATAAGAGAGAAACTCACTGCAACAATCAAGTAGATACATTTGCTGAAGCTTTAGCGACGGCGCGACAAATGCAGCAGAACTGGTTAACTTACGGTGTTGATTTTGTCAATATTTACGTTGAAAATGTGGAGGGAGACTGGCTAGAAACGTGGGGACATGATGAAATATTAGGTAATTTTCAATTAGATACTATTAAAGAATTTCTGGTAAGTAATGATACTGTAGCTGTGAGGGTAAGAGAGCATTTAGGAGAGCGATCGCTGTTTGATTTTGCAGTAAACTTAGATGAAGTTTGGAAAATTTCCCAAATAGATGACAGGCTATCTGCTGTGAGAAGCTTGTTAGCTGGTGAAGGAAATAGTGTTGATACAAATGATATCAGATTAGTGGATTTAGCAAATAGTCTACTAGTAAAGTTGACAGAGATTTTGTGAAATTTAGAATCACAGCAGCAGACACAATAAACCGTTTGTAGAGACGGCGATTTATCGCGTCTTTGTCATAACCAGGTTCATATCCCCCTCATCCCCTTTGTGGAATCTAAACATCTGTTATTGTATCCATCAATGAAGATGTCGCTAGATAAGGTAGGATATTTTGGAACCAATCACAGCAAGTGCGATCGCAACTCTCGCTTTTACCAAAGCATTTGAGCAAAAAAATTGTAGGTTGGGTGGAGGCTTTGCGTAACCCAACCCAACATATATAGGAATCCGATTTGATTCCTGAATCACTCGTAGAGACAGGGGACAGGGAACAGGTAAAAAGGAATAAAAGTGTACTGAGTTTTTTCAGAAATCAAATATGAGTCCTATATCTGAAGTTTTGATAAAACGGGCAAGACGAACTGGTAACTGAGCATCGACAATAAATTTCATGAGGCGATTCGATGAATGCTTTTGACTTGGCACAGTCGAGCGGCAAATAACAAGACAGCCAAAATATCTTTAGATTCTAAATCTTCATAATCTGCCAAGATTTCCTCAGTAGTCATGCCAGAACTGAGCAGTTCCAAAATAAACTCAACTGGATAACGAAGTCCTCGAATGCAGGGTTTACCGTGGCAGATATTTGGATTATGAGTGATGCGTTGTAGAAGTGTGTTATCCATAAACTCTTACCATATTTTTGTTCTCATCTTTTAATTTTAGATGCGAACTAACAGCAGTCCATTGCGATCGCACTAAGCTAGATGTTAAAACTTTGGATGTATTGACTTATACGCAAATTACCCCACTCTCGCTGCGATCGCACACATTTAACCCTCTTCAAAATGCACCATAACCACGTTAAGCTGAATTAGAGTGGCAATTTATTGCGCTTTTTAACATGCAAATCTCTGTTTGAGTCAAAATTTAATTTTTTCTGCTTGAGAAACCCGGAATGCTAGACCGAATTTTTGATTACCTCGACTTTCATTTCACCATTGAAGCCCCGATAGTTCTGCTGATCTTGGTGCTTTTAGAGGCGCTGTTATCTGCCGACAATGCCATCGCCCTCGCGGCGATCGCTAGGGGGCTGGAAGACGAAGAACTTGAGCGTAAAGGACTCAACTTTGGTTTAGTCGTTGCTTATGTGCTGCGAATCACCCTGATTCTCACTGCTACTTGGGTACAACAATTCTGGCAATTTGAATTATTGGGCGCTGGTTATCTGCTGTGGTTGGTATTCCAACACTTTACCTCGGAAGAATCCAATGACGAACACCATCACGGGCCGCGTTTTAATTCGTTGTTGCAAGCCATACCCGTGATTGCATTTACAGATTTGGCATTTTCTTTGGATAGCGTGACAACTGCGATCGCAGTTTCTCAAGAAAAATGGCTAGTGCTAACGGGTGCAACAATTGGTATTATTACGCTGCGATTCATGGCGGGATTGTTTATCCGTTGGCTAGACGAATACGAAAACCTAGAAGACGCAGGCTATGTAACTGTCGCCTTGGTGGGCTTACGTTTGTTGTTGAAAGTAGTTAACGATAGTTTAGTTCCACCAGAATGGATCATGATTGCTGCCATCTTCCTGATTTTAGGCTGGGGATTTTCTAAGCGCGTTAGTACTGAATTACCCCAAGTAGAACCGGAAAAGAGCGAAGTCTCTAAATAAGTGAGGACGAAGGAAGAGTTAGGAGCCAAGAGTGAGGAGTTAGGAGTTATTAATTATTATGAGTTTTTAACTTTGGGACTTCCAACAAATAAATTCTCCAATCTTGTGGGGTGGACATCTTGTCCGCCCAAGGCTTGGGGCGCTCATGTCACCCACCCCACAAAAAGTAGTTGAGTATTTTTTTATTTGGAGTTCCCTTTTAACTCCTAACTCCTAACTTTTAACTCCTAACTCCTAACTTCTAACCCCCCATTACTCGTGCAACCAAGGCGTTAAGTGTGGTTGCCAACTGACTAATTCTTCATCCTTAAACCATAGGGCTATTTCCCGTTGCGCGGTTTCTTGAGCATCAGAACCGTGGATTAAGTTGCGACCAATATTCAGACCAAAATCGCCCCGAATCGTTCCCGGCTCTGCTGTTAAAGGGTTCGTCGCACCAATAATCTTTCTAGCAGATGCCACGACACCATCACCTTCCCATACCATTGCTACCACTGGGCTAGAAGTGATAAATTCGACTAGACCAGCAAAAAAGGGACGTTCCCGGTGAACATCATAGTGTTGTTCAGCCAATTCTCGACTGACTTTTAGTAACTTTAAACCAACTAGAGTAAAACCTTTAGTTTCAAAGCGACGGATAATTTCCCCCACTAGTCCCCGCTGTACTCCATCAGGTTTAATTGCTAAGAATGTGCGCTCCATTACTATCTCCCAAAGCTTAATAAAGTTTTTATCTAGTCAATTGTCCTTTGTCCTTCGTCCTTTGTCGTCCTCTGTCTTGAGTCTAAGGGTTTTGCACTAATGACCAATAATCAATACTTCGACTACGCTCAGTACAAGTGACTAATGACTAATGACTAATGACTAATGACTAATAACATACGACTCTTGACCAATCAGAGTTTATCTCAGAAATTATCCTTGGGTGCATATACGTTCCTAAATGAATGCGCTAAATTGTTAACTCGTGGGTGAAAAACAGAGGTTAGGAAAAAATGGGTGTTGAGTCAACTGCTACATCTGACGAGGTGGTACAAGTACCGTCCAATGGACAAAAAGAAGTGAAAAATCACAAGCAAAAAAAACTGTTACCACCGAGTTCTACCACAGGAGATTTACCTCGCTCCTGGAAAATTGAGGATAGCGAAGCCTTGTACCGCATTGAAGGATGGGGACAACCTTATTTTTCCATTAACGCTGCTGGTAACGTTACCGTCGCACCCAAGGGCGATCGCGGGGGATCTCTTGACTTGTTTGAATTGGTCAATGCCATGAAGCAGCGCAACTTGGGACTTCCCATGTTGATTCGCTTTTCTGATATTTTGGAAGACCGGATTGAGCGGTTGAATGCTTGTTTTGCCAAAGCGATCGCTCGCTACAATTACCCTGGTGTCTACCGTGGTGTGTTTCCCGTCAAATGCAATCAAGAACGGCATTTGATTGAGGATTTAGTCAAATTTGGCAAACCCCATCAATTTGGTTTAGAAGCCGGTTCCAAGCCAGAATTAATGATTGCTCTAGCTGTGTTGGATACACCAGGAGCATTGTTAGTTTGCAACGGCTACAAAGACCGAGAATATATCGAAACGGCAATGTTAGCCCAAAGACTAGGGCAAACACCAATCATCGTCTTAGAACAGATTGAAGAAGTTGATTTGGTAATTGATGCCAATCGCCAGTTAGGTATTAAACCGATATTAGGTGTTCGTGCTAAACTCAGTACCCAAGGTATGGGACGTTGGGGAACCTCTAGTGGCGATCGCGCTAAATTTGGTTTGACAATGCCTGAAGTCATCGAGGCTGTTGACAAGTTACGCGAAGCTAACCTGCTCGATTCTTTGCAGTTGATGCACTTTCACATCGGCTCACAAATCTCTGCCATTAATGTGATTAAAGATGCTATCCAAGAAGCCAGCCGCATTTATGTGGAATTGGCAATGCTGGGAGCGGATATGAAATACCTTGATGTTGGTGGCGGCTTGGGCGTAGATTATGATGGCTCCCAAACCAACTTTTATGCATCGAAAAATTACAACATGCAGAACTATGCCAATGACATCGTGGCAGAGTTAAAAGATACCTGTGCAGAGCGGCAGATTCCCGTACCAACACTGATTAGTGAAAGTGGACGAGCGATCGCTTCCCATCAGTCGGTACTGATTTTTGATGTTCTTAGTACTAGTGATGTTCCTCTCGACAACCCAGAACCTCCACAAGAGGGAGAATCCCCAATTATTAATTATCTTTGGGAAACTTACCAATCCATTAACAAAGAGAATTATCAGGAGTTCTACCACGACGCAACACAATTCAAAGAAGAAGCCATCAGCCGCTTCAACTTAGGAATTTTACGCCTTAGAGAACGAGCCAAAGCCGAACGCCTTTACTGGGCTTGTTGTCAAAAAATTCTTACCATCACTAGACAGCAAGAATACGTACCCGATGAACTAGAAGACCTAGAGAAAATCATGGCTTCCATCTACTACGTGAATATGTCAGTGTTTCAATCGGCACCAGATTGCTGGGCGATCGATCAACTATTCCCGATCATGCCAATCCACCGCTTAGATGAAGAACCAACACGGCGGGGAATCTTAGCAGACCTTACCTGCGACAGTGATGGCAAAATCGATCGCTTTATTGACCTGCGCGATGTCAAGTCGGTTTTAGAACTGCACACCTACAAGCCCGGAGAACCCTATTATTTGGGAATGTTCTTAAATGGAGCTTACCAAGAAATCATGGGCAATTTGCACAACCTGTTTGGCGACACCAACGCCGTTCACATCCAATTAACGCCCAAAGGCTACCAAATTGAACACGTTGTCAAAGGTGACACCATGAGCGAAGTAGTAAGCTATGTCCAGTATGACTCCGAAGATATGGTGGAAAACATTCGCCAGCGCTGCGAGAAAGCATTAGAAGAAAAGCGCATCACCCTAGCGGAATCTCAGCGACTACTGCAAACCTACGAGCAGAGTCTTAGAAGATATACGTACTTAAATAGTTAAGAGTTAGGAGTGAAGAGTTAGGAATAAAGTTAAGAGTTAGAAGTGAAGAGTTAGGAATAAAGTTAAAAGTTACAAGTGAAGAGGGAAACATGAAATAATAACTCCAAACTCCAAACTCCTAACTCCTAACTCCTAACTTTAATTTGTATTTGTCCCCAACAATTCCTCTATCGCTTGTCGCTCAACAGGGGTATGTGATGGCGGTGTCTGACGGGCATCGGTAATCAGCCAGTCTAAAGCAGCAGCTTGAACATCGATCGCAGCGCCGGTTTTATCTACGCAATAACGTCCAAATACCAGCTTATCGACTAACCGGATTCCAGGGCCCAGGCGCGACCATTCAAAAATGACGCTGTTTTCCACTGTTGCACCACTACATATCCAACAATTGGGGCCAATCATGGCTGGGCCGACAATTTTAGCTCCGTCTTCGATTCTCGTCATCCCACCAATATAAACTGGGCCTGTAATATCCACTTTGTCCCAATTTACGGCGACATTTAAGCCAGTGTAAATACCAGGGGCGACTTCATGACCAGGAATTTGCACATTCTTGATTTCACCCAGCAGCACGCCGCGAATCGCCCGCCAATAGTCTGGGACTTTACCAATATCTACCCATTCAAAGTCCATAGGAATGGCGTAAAAGGGGGCTTTGATTTCTACCAATTTGGGAAACAATTGGCTACCAATGTCATATTCAACATTAGAGGGAATATAGTTAAAAACCTCTGGCTCAAAAATGTAAATACCTGTGTTGATGTTGGTGCTGAGGGCTTCTTCAGTTGAAGGTTTTTCTTGGAAAGCTTTGACACGTCCCTCTTCGTCAGTCACAACCACACCATAGCTAGAAACTTCTTCCTTCGGAACAGATTTAGTGATAATAGTAGCGATCGACCCTTTAGCTCTATGCCATTTAACTGCCGCAGTTAAATCCAAGTCAATTAAAGCATCACCACATAAAACTACAAAGGTATCATCAAAAAACGGTGAGAAGTCTTGGATGCGCCGCATTCCTCCAGCAGAACCTATCGCTTCCCCCACCAGTTTTCCGTCGTCATCAATTTTCCCTTCAAAGGAATAGGCAATTTGCACCCCAAACCGCTGACCATCACGGAAATAGTTTTCTATTTCCTCAGCCAAATGACTAACATTGACTAGAATCTGGTCAAATCCATGATGGCGTAACAGTTCTAGCAAAAACTCCATCACTGGCTTTTGCAGGATGGGCATCATCGGCTTGGGCATAGTGTACGTAATCGGACGCACGCGAGTACCCTTGCCAGCCGCGAGAATCATCGCTTTCATAAAAATTTATTCCTCAACCACAAGCCAGTTTACTTTCATCGAGTGATACTTAATCATCAGTTTTGATTTCTGCTCTAAGTCATCCCCCAGAATAGGGATAACAGGAACTTAGCGTTTATTACAACCATCGATATACTTAGATGACAAGCGATCGCTTATCTTTTCAATTTACTCGGATTTTGGGGCTGAATCAAAAATCTATGACAATCTAGGCAGCAGCTATACTGGAGCCAGGAGGAAAATCCCATAAAATAAATTCCTATTTTTCTCACAAGCAAGCCTGAAATCTTGATGCCAAAGACTCACTTTGCTTTCTGCTTCACTTCGACTCCTTTCAAATCAGCACGGGCTGAACCTTAGCTATCCGCTAACGGAACTCAGCACTCTTCATGGACTTAGTTCATCGGATTCTCAAAAGGTTTGCCGATATTAGCTGAATCTCTAGTTAAGCGAATTTTAATTTCATGATAAAAATCCTCTTGAAATAGCTCTACTTTCGATTGAGCCGAGAGTAATAGTAGTGCCCAGAAAACGCTAACTAGGTTACTGTGTTTAGACTCATGTCCAGACCCATGTCCAGAGCCATTTTGGTTAAGAAGTTTTGTCTTAGTCCATAATTCTACAAGTTGTTCTAAATTCAACCAATTTTGTTCTAAACTTAGCTCTCTTGTCGACAATTTCAATACCTGCTCCAGTTCTGTGGCGACTTCTGTCAGATTTTCTTGGTGAGCTAACTCCAGCGCCTCTCGCATACTTTGAACGCTAGGTTGACGCCTGGGACGAATCGGTTTGCTGACTTTTTCTACCAGTTTCAGTTGGTTAGCCATAATCTGCAATTGCTCAATTAATTCTTGCAGAGTCACCCGGCGCTTTGGTGGTGGCATCGCTGCTGGACGACGACGTAATTGCCGTTCTAAGGGTAGACGATGACCCTGATGTAATATACCGTCTTCATCTGACAATAGAGCATCATCTTCTACACCATCTTGTGCATCTTCTACTGTTGACAATTGCATCAAGGTATTTGCCTTGAATAATACCAGCATTGATGCTGATAAAAATGCCTGTCCAGATTGAGACAAGTCCGCTTCATAGCCTCTTGTTATTGCCCCCGGTGCCATCAGTTCTAAATAGCGGTCAATCACCTCGATCACTTGGACATCCCAAGGATCAATTTCCCCTTGCTCGGCTTGGTAAATCAAAAATGTGATTGTTTCTAACAGCTCGGAAGCTTCCATCAACAGGTTCTAAGTTAATTAATGAGAATCAAAAGACTATAAATTCAAGACTAAACTAATTGACTATTGGCAAAGCGTATACTCTATACATTCGCTTGCGCTTCTTTTTTCAGAACTTGCCTGCTGGCAATATCCTCTAAAATTTGTAATCGATCACCATTGTGAATTGTGAGATTAGATTGTGCAACTTTTGATCTTGGGCATTGGACATGGGGCATTGGGCATTGAGAAGAGACAAGGTAGACAAGGAAGAGGGGGGAGATAAGAAAGAGACTTGTTCAATAATTCCCCCTTGTCCCCCTTGTCCCCTTGTCTCCCTTGTCCCTTTGTCCCCTCTGCCCCCCTGCTCCCTTAATCAGGAGGCGAATCATGGGCAATAGTGACAGTTGAGACAAAATCACTCGGCTTGCCGCTCTTAATCGCATCGAAAGTGCCCTTAATAGTACCAGCAATTGGAACAGCAACAATTGTCCCTAACAAGCCAGCAATCTCAAATCCCATCAAAATAGCTACAAAAATCCAAATGGGATTGAGTCCGATAAAATTGCCGAGTATTCTGGGAGCTAACAAGTTATCTTTAAGCTGTTGCATGAGAATTGCCGCGATCGCAACTTGAACTGCTAACCACCAATTTTGCAGTAGTACTAAAATTGTCACCAGACCAATACCCAGAGACGCCCCAATAAAGGGAATGAGTTCTGAGATCCCGATTAAGATGGCAAACAACAGGGCAAAGGGCACTTTCATCACTAAGAATATTGGTGTCAAAGTTAGCACCATGAACAATCCTAGTAATAACTGGCCAAGGAAGAAGTTCTGAAAGTTTAAGCGCAAGGATGTGGTGAGGGGATCTCCAATGTTAGAGGGCAAAAGATTGATCAGACCATACCAGACGCGATCGCCATATAAAAGCATATAAAATGCAAGCACAATGACTAACACTAAGTCAACTAATCCAGAAAGTAGTGTTCCAGCAAATCCTACTGCACCAGAAGCTAGCTGTTGTAATAAATTCTGAATGTTGGCATTGATTTGACTGCTCACAACACTTAAATCAATTCGCAAATGTCGTTTCTCTGCCAGCATCTCAAATTGCCTTAGGTTTGTTTGACTGGCTGCTAACCAATCAGGGATCTTATTTAACAGTTGGATTGTTTGGTCAACGATCAAGGGTACTAGGGTAACGCCTAAAATTCCCAGCAGAGTTAATGTTGCCAGTAAAACTAAGATCACCGCCTGAGTACGGGTGATCCGGGCACGTTCAAAGAACTTAACCGGGTAATTTAGGAGAAAAGCCAGAATCGTCGCAATGCTCAAGACAGTTATGGGATGCTGGAAATAGCGAAAAAGCACAGACAGCAACCAGATATTGAGAGCGATAATCGGACCGCTCAGACCATAAATTAATAAGCGTTGAAGGGAGGCTGAACGGCGCATCTGACGCAACCTATTTTAAATATTTCTTGAGAGAATTTGTAAAATTCTTGATGGCACTGATTATCATCATAGATATTTTTAACAAAGATATATATATAAGCGTATCTGATAGCAAGGAAACAAATCACAATGGACAAAACTGTAGCTGGCCTTCGCAAAGACTACACCTTGGAAGGCTTGAGCGAACTCGAAGTAGAACTCAATCCTTTTATCCAATTTAAAAAATGGTTCGATCAGGCACTTGCCGCACAGCTCCCTGAACCGAATGCCATGACCATTGCCACAGCCACACCAGACGGTAAGCCTTCAGCCAGAATGGTGCTGCTTAAAGATTTTGATCGACGAGGCTTTACCTTCTTTACTAACTACAATAGTCACAAAGGACAAGAATTAGCAGAAAACCCCCAGGCCGCTTTAGTTTTTTGGTGGGCAGAACTGGAACGTCAAGTCCGGATTTCAGGGTATGTGGAGAAAGTTTCCGAAACTGAGTCTGACCAATATTTTCACAGTCGCCCAGCTAACAGTCGCCTGGGTGCATGGGTATCTAATCAAAGCGAGGTCATAGAAAGTCGAGAAGTCTTAGAGCGACGCTTGCAGGAGTTTCAAAGCAAACATGAAAATCAGGAGATTCTTCGACCACCTCATTGGGGCGGCTTACGAGTTATCCCTACAGAAATTGAGTTTTGGCAAGGACGCCCTAGCCGTCTGCACGATCGCTTGCTCTATAGCCGTTTAGATAATAGCACTTGGAAGATTGAGCGGTTGTCACCCTGAAGAAGAAGCAAGAGAGCAGGGAGCAGGGAGCAGCTTTCAAGGGCAGGCTTTTAGGCTTTCGATAAATAGTTGAGAATGTTCTCAATTATTGAACGTAGTTTTAAGTTCTCAGACAATGGTTTTGGTTTTAAAATCCCAAAAATTTGTCTAATCAAAAAAACCTGCCCCAGAAAGGCAGGGAGCAGGGGGCAGGGGAGCAGGGGAGCAGGGGGGCCTTTCAAGGGCAGGCTTTTAGGCTTTCGATAAATAGTTGAGAATGTTCTCAATTATTGAACGTAGTTTTAAGTTCTCAGACAATGGTTTTGGTTTTAAAATCCCAAAAATTTGTCTAATCAAAAAAACCTGCCCCAGAAAGAGCAGGGGGGCAGAGGAGACAAGGGGACAAGGGGGAATTCTTAAACAAGTCTCTCCCAAGTCTTCCCCCTCTTCCTTGTCTACCTTGTCTCTTCTTCATGCCCAATTCCCAATGCCCCGCATCACATTACCACTGGGCGATCGCATCTTGAATTGCTGCCCTTGCTTCTGATAGAGATTGGGCGCGGGCATCACCCTCATTCAGGCTATTAGCGTTAATAAATTGAATGTCTGTAAGCCCAATAAAGCCGAAAATTGCCCGCAAGTAGGGTTCTTGGAAGTCGTAGGCAAGAAAAGGAGATGTGGCGCTAAAGTCACCGCCGCGAGCTGTGATGATAACTGCTTTTTTGCCTTGGACTAACCCTTTAAAACCTTGAGCATCTAAGGCAACAGTCCGGTTAATACGAACGATTTGGTCGATGTAAGCCTTAAAGGTGGAAGGTATATTGAAGTTATACATTGGCACTCCAAAAACGTAGCGATCGGCTGCCAAAAACTCATCAACCAGTTCGTTAGAAATCCTAAGTGCCTCAGTTAATTCTGGGGTATGGGTTTCTGGTGGTGAAAATGCCGCCGCAATCCAAGCTTCATCAACGTGAGGAACTGGGTGATGCCCTAAATCTCGATAGGCGATCGCATCTTCAGGATGCGCTACTTTCCAAGCACTGACGAATTCCTTAGATAATTCTCTGGAGTGCGATCGTTCACCACGGGGGCTGGAATCAATATGTAGAATGTTTACCACAAATATCTCCTGATTAACAAGGATTTATGCTTTTACTTTTTTTGAATCTTTATTTCAAAGCATTACATCAGATACTAAAAGTAACTAGTTACTAAAGTAAAGTAAAGTATTTTTAGGGCTATTGTCTAAGATATTTTAATTGTGGACTTCAAGACAGTTCCATCCACACCGAAAGCTCTTTCATATCAAATAGAGGAAGTTTTTGAATACCAGCTTTTTCAAGGCTGTTGTCTTCCGTTCTTCCGCGCCAGATTACGCAGAGTACAAAGTCTACGATCGCTCCTTCATTACGCAACGCTTCGGTACTTTTTACAACCTGACCACCTGTTGTAATCACGTCTTCAATGATACACAATTTTTTTCCTTGGATATCAATTCCTTCTGCTATTTTCTCAGTACCGTATTCTTTTTTTGTCTTCCGAACAAAGACAACTGGTAATTCAACTTCTAATGAAATTGCTGTTGCTAAAGGAACTCCCCCTAATTCCAGTCCGGCTAGAATTTCCGTTTCTGGTGGAATCTTTTTTACCATTTCTTTAGCTAACTGCTTCAGTAACAAAGGATTAGATTCAAACTGATATTTATCAAAGTAATGAGAAGATATCTGACCAGAACGTAACCGAAACTCGCCTTTTAAATAGGAAACACGAACAATTTCTTTAGCTAATTCGCTATGACTCATTTTTACAAAAAGCTGGAGAAAAGGTAAAAAAGCCGATGCATTTTCCATCGGCTTCGCTAACAATATTTAACAGATAAATAGTCTACTGTTCTTGGATTGCTGCTGCTTTAGGAGGAAACTGAATTCTGGGATCTGGCATGAAATTATATCTCAAGTACAATCCTCCTGAGACAAACAGGATAATTAACAACCCACCGATACCAAGGGGACTAGGAAGCCAGAAAATAGCTTCTATGTGATTTAGCTCACCAGGCTGGAGTTTCCACACTAATTGATTGCCATTTTTTTCTGGCTCAATTGCAGTTTCAGTTAGTTGAATATTTTTGGCTCCCCAAGGAGTCTTCAAGCTAAATTCCAAATCAAGAATTGAACCAGCATTCGCCAGAACATTACCTTTGCTGGCAATTAGAGAGAGCGATCGCAAGTCCAAATCATAAATCAACCGATTTCGGACTAAAAGTAAAAAATTATTCTCCTCCAAGAGAACGTTTGATTCAATTTTCGGCAGTTCTGAGCCAGATTCGCTCTGTACAGACTCAGAGGGTTGATTCGCACGAGAGTTAAAGAATTCGTTGAACTTCTCTTGCAATTCCCTACCACTGCTAAAAGGAATTGTGACGATGATTTCTTCTGGGGAAACTCGCTGTGCTTTACCCTCAAGTTGACGGGCGCGGCGTTCTATGCTCTTTAACCACTCATACACCGAATCGCCGCTAAAACTGGTTAGCCGTTCTCCCAACTTAATATGCTGTACTAGTTCGCCACTATTTGAGTTGGCAAAGTTAAGCCCCACATCGTACTTCACACAGCCAGTCAGTAGCAGAGATGTTAACAGCACGAGCCACAGAATAGGATTTCGGATGGGAAAGACTCGGTTCATTCGATTTCGACCATTCAGTCGTGAGGGCAATTTCATATTTGCCAACACGAAATTAAACGATCTGACTAACCACAAGAAAATCTTTCCGAAAATTGAAGAATTCATAACTATAAATCTCCCCAAAAGTCAACAGATTTTGGATTTTAAATACTTCGACTTCGCTCAGTACAAGTTTTGGATTTTGGATTGACCCCACTGATAAACGGATAAAGCTCAAAAATTTTAAATTTTGGATTTTGGTTCATGCCTCAACCCTTCTGGGTGAAGCATAAACCACAAGAATCCAAAATCCAAAATCCAAAATCCAAAATTATTATCAGCTAGGAGTTCCGGAAAAATTCAACCAAACCAAGTACGAGATGGTTAAACCAATGGCAATTAGCGCCACCCAGATAAAGCGATTATCTCTGGTATTGACCTGACTGAGGTCAACAAATTCTCGCTCGGCAGGTTTTGGCTTTTGCTCCCCAGAAGATTTAGTAGACTTAGCAGGTACAGAAATTTTGAGTTCATTATCGGCTAATGCGCCCAAATCGGGGATTTCGGTCATCCATTCGCTGGGTCTTTTCAGCTTTGGTGCTTTTAAGATATAAAGCATCCGCCGCGCTTGTTTGCTGATTTCAAAATGGGCATGGCGTTTGAGTCTTTCGCAAAGAGCGATCGCATCATCCGTGCGTCCAGCCGCTTCATAAGCTGTCACTAGATGAATTTCTACTTCGCCCCCAAGACGAGAATTACGAGCTAATAGAGCGCTGGCCTTTTCTAAATTTTCTACGGCTTTGCGGTATTGCCCATTCTCAAAGGCAACTTTCCCAGCCTGGTAGCGGGTTTTAGCAATTTCTAGACTTTCTGTATTCACGTCTTATACAAAAATTAGCACTATTTTCATTTTGCCAATGCCAGCAATCTTTTTAGAATCTTTTCAAAAGCTGGCAATCTGAAAGTGGATAAACTTCTAAAATTTTAAGTAAGTAGCTGCGACTATTTTCTGATTAAAAATTCCGGTATCAAATGCAGGTGAGCAAAATTATGTTGAAAATCAAGCATTCGCAACTGAATTGGCTCTTAGCAGGTATGACTTTAGCAGTGATGGGTGTAAGCATTGCTCCAGCTTCTGCCCAGCGCGCATTCGTGATTGATAGTGGTTATGGAGTCAGGCGATCGCATTCCGCCCAGCGCGCATTCGTGAATGATGGTGGTTATGGAGTCTGGCGTAGCTGCGGAGCAGCTTGTCGTCAGACATCGCCTTCTGTGGGTTCCTTTATTTATGGTAGTCCGATTCCTACGCCGATGCCTGTAGATCCAACAACAGGACTGATACCACAACGCAATCATTACCGCGATTATTCCTATCCCCAGTTCAGGCAAAACGTGAGAAATTTCACGCCGATCGATCCAACAATTCGAGACTCAACCCTAGTTAATCCAGTAATTATCAATAATTCATGGCCTCGTACACCATTTAGCGGTGGGCGATCGCGAGTTATTATTACCTATCCTCGGTAGAGTAGGGAGATGAGGGGATAATAAGAACTCTTTACTCCTCACTCCTCACTTCTCACTGAGCACTCGGCACTCTAATAGGTAAACTGCGAACCGAGAATCATCGTCCCAATCCCAACATCAGTAAAGATTTCTAGTAACAGGGCGTGGGGAATGCGACCATCGATAATGTGTGCGGCACGGACTCCTTGAGCAAGCGATCGCACACAACAATTCACTTTGGGAATCATCCCACCGCTAACTATACCATCAGCAATCAACTCGCGGGCTTCACGAATATCTACTTTCGGAATCAAAGTAGATTGGTCTTTGTAATCTTTTAAAATTCCACTGGTGTCAGTCAGTAAAATTAACTTTTCTGCCCCTAATGCAGCAGCGATTTCCCCGGCTACGGTATCGGCGTTAATGTTATAAGCTTGTCCCGTTTCGTCTGCGGCGACGCTAGAGACTACCGGAATATAGCCATTGCTAGCGAGGGTTTCCAAAATCTTGATATTCACATTGGTGACTTCCCCCACAAAGCCGATGCCTTCTTCACCTTGGGAACGGGCTGTAAATAGATTACCGTCTTTACCGCAAAGTCCTACAGCCAATCCACCAGCTTGGTTAATCAAGGAGACAATTTCTTTATTAACTCGACCAACTAAAACCATTTCCACCACATCCATTGTGGCAGCATCAGTGACTCGCAGACCATTTTTAAACTGTGGTTCGATGCCCAGCTTATCTAACCAACTGTTAATTTCTGGGCCACCACCGTGGACTACAATCGGACGCAAGCCCACGCAGGATAAGAATACAATGTCGCGGATAACTTTGTCTTTGAGTGCGCTATCTTTCATTGCTGCGCCACCATATTTGACAACAACAGTGCGACCGGTGAATTGTTGAATATAAGGTAGTGCTTCGCTGAGTACACGTACACGAGTGGCTTCAGCTTGCCTGATGTATTCAGAATCGTTGACCGTCATGAGGAGCCGCCGTTAAGAGTTAAAACCTATTTCAGTAAGTGTAGAAGACTTTGTAACTCGTCACAATCTCTGATGCCATTGAGTATGTCTGTACTGATAAGCCATAGCTGTTTAGTTCGTCTCAGAAATGTGAAAATCTATAAAAGAAGGACTAGCAACCAAAATCGAAAATTATCAGGAGAAATATGGATACACCGATTCTCGATCGGCTAATTGAAGAATTAAAAGTGATGCCTGAAGACTTGCAATATCGAGTGCTGGAGTTTGCCCGAACTTTACTAGGTTCGCAAATTCATGGTGTTCCAGGTAAACAATTATTAAATTTTGCAGGTACAATATCACCAAACGATATTCAGTTGATGCGCGAAGCGATTGAAGAAGGTTGCGAACAGGTAGATATAGATGAGTGGTAGATACCTGCTTGACACTAATATTATTATTGCTTTATTTGCAAATGATATCGAAGTAAATAATCAGCTGGTAAATGCAGAAGAAATTTTTATTCCTAGTGTTGCTATTGGTGAATTGTTTTACGGTGCAATAAAATCAGGGCGATCGCAAGGGAATTTAAAACGTATTGAGGAATTTATTGCCAGAAATACGGTCATTGGATGTGATGTAGAAACTGCCCGTAAATATGGTGAAGTTAAGAATAAATTGCACCTCAAAGGTCGTCCATTACCCGAAAATGATATTTGGATTGCATCTGTTGCAATTCAGTATCATTTAATTCTTGTTACGCGAGATGCTCATTTTCAAGAGGTTGAAAACCTACAAACAGTAGCTTGGTGAATACGTCTTGTACACAAGTAGCTTCAGCTTGCCTGATGTATTCAGAATCGTTGACCGTCATGAGGAGCCGCCGTTAAGAGTTAAAACCTATTTCAGTAAGTATAGAAGACTTTGTAGCTCGTCACAATCTCTGATGCCCAATTTAAGTAAGTATATTTGTACTATAATGACTCTAGCAATCTGGCTGGATTTGTAAAAATATGGTTGCTTGTTGTGTAGATAACACAGCAATAACAGTAATAGTGGCAGTATCTCTTTTGTAAGGAGATACTTTTATAGGACTTACGCACTCAGATCCCCCAACCCCCTTAAAAAGGCAGGGCTGTTTCATCCGAAATTTCAGGGATTTTGTCAAGAGTATGAGTCAGAAATTTGCTTGAGTGGGAAAAACAAAAACTACCACCTCAACCAGTAAATTTAAGTGCAATCGTCATTTTCCTGCCCAATCAGATTTTTAAGTCACCTGATTTTTTTGCTTGAAACGCTTGTAAATCAGTGCCTTTTAGGGAATGAATCAGCCCTGCCTTAAAAAGGGGGCTTTAGAAGTTCCCCCCAATTTATCGGGGGGCTAGGGGGGATCTAGGCTTCAAGCTTCAGTGCGTAAGTTCTATTTTAGTGGTGTTAATAAGCGCTTTATTAGAGTCATGGATATTAAAGAATTACTCAAACAGTATGCCTCTGGGGAAAGAAATTTTATTGGCGTTAGTTTAAGGGATGCTAATTTACTAGGTATTAACTTGAGCGAGGCTAATTTAAGCAACTCTAATTTAAGAAATGCCGAGTTACATGGGGCTAATCTTCAACGAACTATTCTTAAAGGAGTTGATTTACAAGGAGCAAATCTACGTTATGTAATGCTAGATGAAGCAGATTTGAGTAATGCCGATTTAACTGAGTGCAATTTTCAATATGCCAGCTTAAAAAGGGCAAAACTAACAAACTGTAAAATCTTGGAAAGCAGTTTAGAAGGTGCAAATCTAGAAGGTACAAATCTAGAAGGTGCAGAAATAGTCGATACAAGTTTCGAGGATACAAATCTCACAAATGCTAATTTAAGTAATGCTGAGATTGGAGAATCAAGTGGTTCGCCAGAATTCAGGGGCGCTATTTTGTGCAACACGATTATGCCAAGTGGTCATATTTGCAACGACAATTGTAATCCTGCTGCGATTAAAGATATTTTGTTGCAACGTTACGCATTAGGAGAACGGGATTTTACAAACAATTTCAGTTATGTTGAATTAAGGCTTTCTGATTTGCAAGGAGCTGATTTAAGTGGTGTACAGCTTCCTGGTATAAAACTGTGGAATGGTCTTTTACAAGGCGTAAATCTAAGTAATGCAAATTTGAGTGGTGCTTGGTTAATTGAAATTTTTTTCCAAAATGCCAATTTAGAAGGTATTAATCTTGAAGAAAGCAAATTGAGTAGCTCATCTTTTAAATCCACTAATTTAAGAAGATCAAACTTCAAAAGTGCTAGATTGGACGTGGGAAAACATGGTTTTGTTGTGACAGATTTAACAAATGCAGACTTCACTGAAGCGGATTTGAGTAATGCCAATTTAGAAAGAACTATAGTCAGTAAAGCTAATTTTACTAAAGCTAACTTAATAAATGCAAATCTAAGTAAGACTGATTTGATGCGTGCCAATTTCAGCGAAGCTAACTTAACTGGAGTTAACTTGAGTGAAGCAGTTTACTGTTCAGAAACAATTTTTCCTGCAAATGTTGATTTATCTCAAGCTATCCCAATTATCTCTGGAGTAAATTTATCTGGACATCACAAATATCTTTTATCTTGCAGAGATTTACACTCTCTTAATTTAAGTAAAGCTAACTTAAGCGGTCTTTACATGAATGATGTTAATTTGAGTGGTGCAAACCTTAATGAATCTAATCTTAGCAATACTCGTTTAAGTCATGCAAATTTAAAAGGTGCAAGTTTAATAGGTGTTAACCTTACTAAGGCTTCTTTAGGTGGTGCTAATTTAAGTAATGCTGATCTTAGTTATAGCATCATGACTAATACCAATTTAGTAGGAGCATTTTATAATTCAGAAACTATTTTTCCTAATGGTACTGATTTATCAAAAGCTATATATCTTGATTCAGGCGCAAATCTATCTAATATCTTTTTCACAAAAATTAATTTAAATAGAGTTAATTTATCTAACACCAACTTAAGTAATTCAATTTTAAAGTATATTGACCTAAGTTATGCAAACCTAAGTTATGCTAATCTAACTAATGCCAATTTGGAAGGCGCGATTTTAGATGGTGCAAATCTGAAAGGAGCAATATTCAGTACTACTATTATGCCTGATGGTAGTGTTCGGAATAACTGATACTAAATAAATCACTGTTGCCAAATTACCCGACACAACAAGCAAGCGATCGCTCTTTCAAACCTCTAAAATTAAAATCATTCGGCTGAAGCTAGGGAATGAAAATGACCACACTGCTAATTCAAACTGAAAGCACACCCCTAACGGTAAATTTCCCCTCTCTTGTAGAGATGACAAATGAGCAGTTCTACGAATTTTGTCAAGCCAATGGAGATTTACGAATTGAGCGTACTGCCAATGGGGAAGTCATCATTATGCCACCAGCTTTTTCAGATACGGGCAACCGTAACTTTAACATTGCTGCACAGCTTGGGTATTGGACTGAACAAGATGGCACTGGCATAGGCTTTGACTCCAGTACAGGTTTTACACTACCCAATGGAGCGATGCGTTCCCCTGATGCTTCTTGGATTGAACTGGAGCGCTGGAATGCCTTAACAGATTCACAAAAAGCTTCGTTTGCACCAATTTGTCCCAGCTTTGTGATTGAGTTGCGCTCCTTAAGCGTAGGCGTAGCCCGTCGTAGACATCGCTTGATAAAATTACAAGAGAAAATGCAGGAGTACATCGATAACGGTGCATCATTAGGCTGGTTAATCGATCGGCAGAATCGAAAAGTCTACATTTACCGTCCGAATCGAGAAGTTGAAATTTTGGATAATCCCGAAGCAGTTAGTGGCAATCCAGAATTACCAGGGTTTATCCTGCGGATGAGCAAAATTTGGTAATTTGAGTCTTCCTAATGAGAAACAGGTTTTTTCAGCACACTAGGAATTGCCTCAAGTATTCGCTTGGCAACATCTTCAGGTGTATCTCCCTCTCGCTCGATGATGTGCAAATCGGCTTGAGAGTAAAGTGGTGTTCGTTGTTCGAGGAGCGATCGCAACTTAGCTTTAGGATCGATATCTTGCAGCAGTGGCCTTGTGGTATCCTTAGCTAAACGGCTGTAAATTATCTCCACTGGCGTATCTAGCCACACTATCAAACCGTGGTGCAAGTAACCCCAATTTTCTCGCCGCAATACAATGCCCCCACCAGTTGCGATAGTCAACTTTGTAAAAGCGCAAACTTGTGAAAGTACGTCGCTTTCTAACTGGCGAAATCCAGCTTCACCAACTTGTGCAAATAACTGATTGATAGATTTACCTGTTGCTTGGGCAATTACATCATCGGTATCTACAAACCCATAACCCAGTTCTTTTGCTAGTAAGCGCCCTACTGTCGTCTTACCAACGCCCATAATACCAATTAAGTACAGGTTGACTCCTTGTAATAAGCTGCTCACCAGTTGCTTCGCTCCAATTCTGAGTGCTGAGTCACAGTTTCTAATTATAAACTTAACGATTCATACGTGCGTATTCAAGCAATGCCTGGGTTAGGTTGTGCCAACACACTCGATCGCCCATCACATTGGAAAAGCGATCGCTAATAAGATGATAATCATAATATAATTTGTTCTTATAGGAGCGTTTCTCGATCGGATGTCCAAAATACCAGTAATCTCAGAACACATTGAAATTACTCCGGGTGTGTGTGGGGGTAAACCGCGCATTGCTGGACACCGAATTAGAGTGCAAGATATTGTTATTTGGCACGAACAGATGGGGCTTTCCCCTGACGAAATCGTTTATCATTATCCCAGCATCACTTTAGCTGATGTCTATGCTGCTCTAGCTTATTACCACGATCGTCAAGATGAGATCAGGCAGCAAATTGCAGAAGGAGAAGCCTTTGTTAGAGAAGTACAAACTGAAACTCCTTCGATTTTGCAAGAGAAACTAAAGAATCGAAATGACACAAAAAATTCGATTCCACCTAGATGAGAATGTTAGTAATGCTATAGCAGAAGGCTTACGTCGTCGTGGGATTGATGTGACGACTACATCAGAAACAGGACTGATAGCTGCATCAGATGGAGAACAGCTTTATTTTACAATATCTCAGAATCGGGTAATTTTCACTCATGATGATGGCTTTGTGATACTTCATCAAGGTGGCTTGATTATGCACTCAGGAATTATTTACTGTGCTCAAAATCGGCGCTCAATTGGGGAAATATTGAGGAGTTTAATTTTAATCTGGGAAGTTCTTGAGCCAGAAGAAATGAAATATCAACTTGAATTTATCTGAAAGCTTTTATTGTTTTACTTAAATGTAAAAAAGCAATGCGATACTTTCTGGTGTGTCCGTTACGCGTAGCTTGTTTAAGAGCAGGGGTATGCTAACGCATCTTGGGCGACTCCAGTTTTTCACCTTGATTGAGTATCTGACTTGGTTACTCAGCATTTATTCTATGTATTTATCTAATCAATTAGAAAGATAAACTCTAGCAGTATTACTGCTATGACTTTGATAAACTCCATTAGAAATTTCCGCAGAATTATAACTGTAAAGTAGACATCTCAGGAATTTATTTTCAACGGGCATTAAGGGTTTTTCCTTTGCAAATTCAAAATCAACGTGTAACTTTTATCACTTGAGATTGGTTTTAGCCTATACAAATACATCTTCTATTTGAGTTGAATGAATTACTGTTATTACTAATATGAATGTATTTAAAGTAACTTAGGCAATAAAGTAACGATTCTTCTCTGAAATTACCATCAGTAATAACTGATGAATTTCTTAGGAATGTAGTAATTTTTCGGAAGTAACTAGGTAATTGCTGCATAATAATGCCTATGCTTAACCAAAAAATTAACTTAGCTTGTTTGAAACTTTATCCAAACAATATCTGTCTATCTGAATAATCAGGGTTTTTACTCTGATGGATAATTTTAAGTATACACAATACCGTGTTTCTAACAGCACAGGGTCGTTATTCTAAAAGTTCAGTTATAACAAGACTCGCTCAATTAAATGTTTTTAATAAAGGTGTAAATAATGACTGATTTACCGCGATCGCCCAAAAAAAACTTGCAAATAAATTGAAGTTTCGACACAAAGACTACTGCATATTCCACCCCAATAAGCCTGAATGAATAAATATTGTATGAATGAGGTGTCAACCATGACTCGAATTCGTGACGTTGTAGAAAGAGCTTTAGCAACTGGTTATTTGACAGTTGAAGCTGAAGATCAACTACGACAACTGTTGACTACTCGATATGACTTGGAAGATTTTAATGCTTTCATGACTTTGCAGGAAGCCGCTATGACTGGTAAGGTCAAGCAGGAGTCTAGAGAGCGGTGTGGCATTAAATAGAGATGTCGCCTGCTACATCTCACCGACGGGGGCGTTTACCATCATCTTCAAAATCATCATCATCCTCAAAAAATTCCCAATCATCATCATCGGCTTGATTGGTAGTTGGCGGCTGGTAAGGGGGGATAATTACTCGGTAATCAGCATCGTAAATTGATTCAGTTTTTCCTGCTGCCGTATTTTTTGGCTCGCGGTAGCTGTAGGAATAAACTGAACCAGACCGAGAGCTGCTTTTGGCTTCTGATTGACGTTCGTAAGTTGTTGAGTCTCTAGGTTGTTGAGCCTGAGAATTAGGAATAGATGCTTCTTCTGACTTTTCATCAAAGTTCCAATCATCATCTCTACTGCTATTTGTCTCCCAATCATCAAATTCCTCACTGCTAGGCTCTTCTCTTTTACTAGCTGGTGGTGGAGGATTAGCAGGGCGAGATGTCGGTTCTTGTCTTTGAGTTGCCTTCGCACGACTTGAAGGGGCGGTTGCTCTATTAGAAGTTTGGCGTTGTCCTGCCACAAAATAATTGGATAAATTAAATAAGGTAGCAATCAATATCGATGTGAAAGCACCAGTGGCAGTACTGAACAAAATCCATATCGCTAGTGGTAATGGTTGAGTTCGCACGCCCAAAAATACTAGCGATAGGGCAGGTGAGAAATTTTGGACTAATAACAGCGTTAGTCCTCCCAGTACTGCCACCAATAGAATTAAGCGAATTACAGCCATAGCAATTTTGTCAGTTGTCATTTACTGAAGAGGAAAGGGGGCAGGGGGCAGAAGGCAGGGGACAGGGGGAAAACCTCATAAATAAATTTATTGACCCTAATAGAGCCGAGAATTCCAGAATCTTTCTCCCTCTGCCCCCTGCTCACTACTCCCCTGCCTCTTTGGTCAGTGGTCAGTTATCAGTCTGAATATTATTCGTTAATTACTCTTCACTGACTACTGACACTATCAGCCATCTCTATCATTACCTTTTTAGGACTATTGTGAAATTTACAATAAATCCACTCAGGGTGTTAGCGACGACCTTGCCACCGCTGAATTGGAATACAGTCAATATCTAGTTGATCTAAAGCACGGGCAACTACAAAATCAACTAAATCCTCGATGGTTTGGGGATTGTGATACCAGGCGGGAATAGCGGGGACAACTCTCACTCCAACTTCTGCTAAAGAAGTTAAGTTACGCAGGTGGATGAGGCTAAAAGGCGTTTCACGCGGGACAATAACCAGCTTTCGCCCTTCTTTGAGTTGGACATCCGCTGCCCGTTCTAGTAAATCGGAACTCAAGCCAACTGCTAGCTTTGCTACTGTACTCATGCTGCATGGAATAATCATCATCCCCAGAGTGGCAAAGGAACCGCTGGCAATTCCGGCTCCGACATCGCTCCAAGGATGACACCGGAGTTTACCGGCAAGTGCAACACCAGCTTGCTCTCGCCAGAATTGTTCTTGCCCGGTTGGTTCTGGTGGCATCCGAATTTCCTGTTCTGACTGCCAAACCATGTAAGTTGATTTAGAGGCAACCAATTCAATGCTATACTCCGCTTCTAGCAAAAATTTGATCGCGCGAACAGCGTAAATCAGACCAGATGCGCCCGATACGCCTAAAATTAAAGGTTTGGTGTTATTTGACACGTAAAGTTTAGTTTATAAGAGGCAGGGGGCAGGGGGCAGGGGGCAGGGGGAAAGGTACAAACCTCGCCGTAGGCGAAAGCACCGTTGCTCTCATTCTTTCCTTGGTTGAGAGCAACAAGCGTAAGTGGCGTGGTTTTTCTCCCCTGCTCCCTGCTCCCTGCTCCTCTGCTTTTTCACTTTACTCATCCTCAGAGTAAGGATCTAGGTCATCAGGCTCCATATCATTTGGTAAGTAGAGGTCTGAAAGGTCTTCACGGGAATCATTGCCAGTTAAACCTTTGGCAATGCCATCGCTACCGACTGTTACCAAATCAATTTGCTGACGGTAGTAATCGACACTCTTAACTTGGACGGCGACGCGATCGCCTAATCGATAAGAAGCGCGATTTTTGCGCCCAAATAGTGCTTGTTGTCTGGCGCGATATTCATACCAATCGTCTTTGAGAGAACTGACGTGTACCAATCCTTCTACTCGCAAAGGCACACCAGGATTACTGCTGGATTCCACCTCGGCTGCTGGTACTTCAATTTCCACAAAGAAACCGTAGGATTGAACCCCGGTAATCACGCCTTGAAATACCTGACCGATGCGCTGCTTCATCAGTTGGGCTTTTTGCAGTCCGGCTAAATCGGCTTCGGCTTCTTGGACTTCTTTTTCTCGGTCGTTGATTTGGACAATTACCCTGGTCAAATCGCTTTGCAGTTCTTGTTGCAATTCTGGGGGTAAAACGTTCCAGTTAATTTCCTCATGGCTGGAGGAGTGGCGGAGGTTAACGCGCTCTCTGACACGGGTATTGCGGCGATCGCGTCCGTTTTCCAGTAGCGTGTAATACACTCTCTGCATCAGCAAATCTGGGAACCGCCGCAAGGGAGCGCTAAAATGAACATATTGCGGTAGTGCCAGACCAAAGTGAGATCCTTTGGTGGTACTGTATGCAGACGGTTTCAGTGTATCTTGTAATAAGTAGGTAAGAACTTGCTCGGAGGGAGATTCAGCAAAAGCTGTGGTCAAATGTTGGTAATCTAAGGGTTGGATATCAACTTCTGGATCTAATGTGAGGTCAACGCCTAAATTCACTGCCAATTTCAGCATTTCCTGGACATCTTCAACATCAGGTGTGCCTTGGACTCGCCAGATAGCCGGAACACCAAGAGCATTTAAGTGAGTTGCAAACAGTTGATTAACTAATAGCACCAACTCCGTGAGTAGCGATCGCACTGGTAAATCATTCACCACCACAGCACCGAGAATTCCCTCATCATAATAGGCGTTTTGGCTAGGCGGCAGATTCAACTGGAGGCTACCACGATTTAACCGTACCTGTTTCACGGCTGTTTGCAAGGCTTGGAGGTCTTGCAGGATTTGGAAAACCTGTGATGATTTATCTTCAGCTTCACCTGTGAGAATTGCTTGGGCAAGTTCTGTACTCAGTGCAGTCTCGACATTGATGACACTGGGTTGAATTTCCCATTCCAGCACTTCTCCCGATTGGGGATCGATGGTAATTAAAAAAGAGATAGTTAAGCGATCGCTCCCAGGTACTAAAGAACAGCGTTCTGCTACAGCTGGGGGCAAGATTGGCAACACCAATTCTCCCAAATACACTGATTTGCCTCGTTTGAGTGCTTCTCTATCTAAGGCTTCGTCAGGTTGGACATAGTGAGAAACATCGGTGATATGAACGCCCAAAAGCCAATTTCCGGCTAAGTTTTTTTCTAAACTAAAAGCGTTTTCTATAATTTTGGTATCGCTATTTACTCCTTCAATCGTGAGAGTAAACAAATTACGTAAATCTAGCCGATTTTTCAGGTCTGCTTTGAGGAGCTTTTTGGGCAACCTCGCAGCTGCTTCTAGAACATTATCTGGAAAAGTCCGGGAAAGGTCGTGTTTGCACGTAACTAAATCTATATCAGCAGCAGCTTCGGCATCACTACCGAGGATTTGCACCACTCGACCAAGGGGAGGATATTGTGCCAACGGGTAACGCAAAACTTCCACATGAACCAAATGATCGATCGCTTCTTCTAACTTTGCCCCGTTAGGTTGAATCTTGAGTTCAAACAGTAAGCGATCGTCTAAAGGCACAGCCCGAAAACCAGTTTCTACTTGCTTAATTCGTGCCAGTAAAGTGTGGTTAGAGCGTTCGAGAATCAACTTCACCTCTCCTTCAGGAGAGCGACGGCGACTGCCTTCTTTCAGAACTCTTACCAAAACGCGATCGCCATTCCAAGCATTACTCAGATGACTTTCGCGGATGTAAATATCCTCGGCTCCTTCCACATCTTGAATAGCAAAGCAAAAGCCTTTACTAGAACAACGGAGTTTTGCCTCGATTATTCCCTCTTCTGAGACACGGCGGTACTTGCCCCGTTCCTTCACTAAAATACCGATTTTTTCCAGAACATCTAAGGCAATGTGAAGTTTTTGTAAACTTTTTTCATCTTCACAGCCAAGTTTCTTTTCTAAAACCTTCCGAGCTACCAATTTATCATCGGTGAAATTGGCAAGGAGTGTAGCGATTGAAAATTCCATGCAGTGAACCGACCTTTGGTCAAAACATCATTTGTTGTTTAATCTGGTTCTTTTCTGTATACTCTCACGGCTTACAGAAACAAGCTGGAAACTAATTGCTCTGAAGCAAGCTTCCTAAGTTCTAAGGAAAGGAAGCCCGACCCAGTAAAAGCGGGAAACTACTCCCGCAGTTCCTTTGCAAAGAAGCCGACCCACGGACAACTCTGGGCGTTTACGAACTTCTCACTGCACGATGCTCTCAGAATTCGCCTGCGTTCAAGTTCCTTCACCTAACCAAACTTAAGATTGCACGCCTGATTAAAATTTAGCCCCGCTAGTTAATTACGCGACGGGTTTTTAAGAAGCTGGGTTTAGAGAATCCATACTGCCCAAAAGCGCTATGCAAGGAAGCCACTGCTGTGAGGTAGCCCCAGTCTTGGCGGTTCCCGTCGATAGCGCAGCGTTAGCGAGTTATCGAGCGTCTGGGGACTGCCGAACCCGGAGGGTCTTTTCCAAGGAGAGACGCTAAAAGCCTTAGCGAGTCTGCGAGCATCTGAGGTCTCCCCAAGTAAAGCAAGTGGCGTGGAAAGTACAGGTGTTTGATTGTCTAGAGAGAAGGTAATTTTACGCCATTAGACTCTGATTTTTAACTAAAAGGAACTGCTGGTGAACCCAATTTTCCCACATGTAGAATCGGTAACAATTAGGTAAGCAGCTTAATAAGCAGCGAGGGCGAACCTTATCTCCATTATTGTAGATTTAGAGCGCACTTCCAGAAAATAGTTCTAGATATCGAGTTGGCTAATCAGTATAGCATTGCAAGCAAGACTACCCAGATAAGTTAGCACTGACCAAAAATTTCGTCAAAAAAGAGCTACTGCTACAATTAGGACATCCAGGCAAGGGACTTCCAATTAAAAAAATAATCAATTACTGTGTAAGCAGGGGAGCAGCACAACTCTTGGAGACGCTCCGCGTAGCTTGCTTCCACGAAGTGGTACGACTCATTTCGGCTACGCGGTAATTGAGCGTAGTCGAAATTCAATGACCAACGCTCAGTGACCGAGGAGCAGGTGGTCACTGAGCGTAGCCGAAGTGGGAGCAGGGGAAGAAAGAAGAATATCATTTAAACAAATTGATTAATTTATTCTCTGGAAGTCCCCAAAGCAAGAATATTACCTTGACGGCTCAGAGCAGAGAATTATACCTACTCATTGCCTGCCAAGAAACTGATGATACATAGTAGGCAATTAAAAATGAATAAATACAATATTGGCAGGCAGGAAAGGGTATCGAGTGGATGTAAATTAAAGTAAGGGCAGCCGATCTCGCTTGAATATACAGGCAGTATCAACCCCGTTATTAAAAATATTTAGATTGGTAGCAGTATTATGTTGGCTCAATTCCAGAGCTTGTATCCCAAGGGCAGTTTGATTTCTGAATTAGTGCAAATTTTTCAAGGAAAATATATTGTTCGGGCAAGCGTGCAAATTGAAGGCGTAACCCGTGCTACGGGTATGGCAGCAGCAGAAACAGTAGAAGCAGCAGAAGACCAAGCTAGAAACAGGGCGCTGATAGTTTTGGGTATTACAAACGCGCCACCAGAATCAATCGCGTTGACTTCAAATCCAGTTTCGCCAGCACAGCTAAATCCTGACTTAAATATTAAAGGTGGATTGAATGAGCCTGCTGCTTATTCCTCTGCAAAAAATGAGAATTTTGTTAGTAGTCAGTGGCCAGCAGTCAGCGACAAAGAAATCTCTATACCGCCTTCCAAAGAACGGAACATCAAACCAGAAGTAGTAACAAGTAGTAAGGAACAATACGGGTATAGCAATGCTGCGCCCCTAGCAAGCGATACCTATAGCCAAGATTTAGGTCAAAATCCGATGACTGCCAACCGGGAGCTAGAATTCGATCCTCCAGTTGAGAACTTGGAAATAAACTTTGATAACCAGCCAGAAAATCAAACCTTTCCGGCAATTTCTGCCAACAATGTCACACCATTTACACCCCGGAGTTACAGCCCTCAAGAAAATGCCACTACCCCGTCAGTGACAGGAAAGAGAAAGAAAAAAGCTGAACCAGTTGATTTATCAGATGTAATTGCTAAAACAGATGTCGAACTTCAGCGTTTAAACTGGACACCAGAACAAGGACGGGAGCATCTGATTAAAACCTACGGTAAGCGGGGGCGGACTTTGCTGACTGAAGAAGAATTACACGGATTCCTCAAATACTTACAATCTCAGCCAGACCCAATAGCAGGATTTTGATTAGTCATTTGTCATTAGTCATTAGTCATTTGTAATGACTAATGACTAATAACATCGGCTCTTGAAACAGTAACGAAGCTATGGAACCTGTGAATTTTTCTGAAGTAATTGCTCAAACAGACGTTGAAATGCAGCGATTAGGCTGGACAACAGACCAAGGACGGGAACATCTGATAAAAAATTATGGGAAGCGATCGCGTACTTTACTGACACAATTAGAATTACTAGACTTCCTCCAATACCTTGAATCTCAACCATTAGATCGAGTTGTGACTGCCAAAATTAATGTTGACATCGAACAGTTATGTTGGACACAACAGCATGGGCAAATTAATGCTGAAATCGAACGGTTATGTTGGATGAAAGAGGAAGAACAGAAGTATGTCATAACAACTTCTAGCAAGCAAAGTCAGAATTCGCCTACCCAAGAAGAATTATTAGAATTACCCAAATATTTAGAATCTCAACCTACAGTAGAATACTCTAGCGTTCTTGATGCAGAATATAAAGAGTTGCAAAATTTCTCTACATACTCAAAAAAATCAAATAAGGTAATTCCCAAAATGTCTTTTGAGGATTTATCAAATGTAATTGCTAAAACAGATGTCGAAATCCAGCGCTTAGGCTGGACACCAGAACAGGGGCGGGAGCATTTGATTAAAACCTACGGTAAGCGCGGGCGGACTTTGCTAACTGAAGAAGAATTACACGAATTTCTCAAATACCTGCAATCTCAGCCAGACCCAAGAGCAGGATTTTGATTAGTCATTAGTCTTTTGCTAATGACTAATGACTAATGACTAATGACTAAACAACAGCAACTGCTGGGCGACTACCAGCGGAGTGACGGTCAATCACTTGGTCAATCAAACCGTAGTCCCTGGCTTCCTCTGGCGACATGAAAAAGTCACGTTCAGTATCTTCAGCAATGCGCTCAATTGGTTGACCTGTATGTTCGGCTAAATAGTCATTTAGCCGCCGCTTATGATAGAGAATTTCCCGCGCCTGAATTTCAATATCAGTCGCCTGTCCTTGAGCGCCGCCTAGAGGTTGATGAATCATAATCCGAGAATGGGGTAGGCTCATCCGTTTACCCTTAGTACCCGCGCTGAGGAGAAAAGCGCCCATACTCGCCGCCAATCCGGTACAAATTGTACAGACATCAGGGCGAATATGTTTCATAGTGTCAAAAATGCCCATACCAGCCGTCACCGAACCACCGGGAGAATTGATGTACATATAAATGTCTTTCTCCGGGTCTTCAGCATCCAAATACAGCAGTTGGGCAACAATCAAGTTGGCAATATTGTTATCAACTTGTTGTCCCAAAAAGATGATGCGCTCACGTAACAGCCGTGAGTAGATGTCAAAGGCGCGTTCACCTCGACCCGATTGTTCAATAACGATAGGAATCATGGAAGCGTGTTTGTGGCTACTTTAAATACATTTTATCGGTGACAGCCCGAAACTGGGGCTGATCTCTACTATTCCCAGGTAGATATAAGTAAATCTTGGCTATTCTGTCTGATTCAACAAAGGAGCAAAATGTGCTTTTGCAATAGATTCAACCTCCAAGGGCACTTTTTAGCGACAAAAGCTGTCTAAGAAAATATCCCGGTTTAGGGAAGAATAAATCAAAAAACTTCAATTGTCGCCAATCTTATATCTCGGACTTTACTGTACAACCTTGGCGATGTATCGACTAGACCGATAACCGAAATCCGATTTGCTTAGGGAATTATGTTAACGAGCAGTAACATTTTAAACATTTTTTTAGGATTTCCTTCGGCATTTATCAAGTTATTTTTGTTAGATTCGGTAAATCGCGAGTACGAGGTGTATTTAGAATAACCAGTCGCAGTTGAAATGCTATCCATTCACAAGAGACGTGCCATGCTGGAAAAACTTATACAAGCCGCCATCATCACCTTCTTGCTCCATCTGATAGCAGGACTTAGCCCAAATACTTTAATACAAACAAAGACAGCATCACCTGTGCGAGAAACGCCACCAAATATTGTTAGCTTGCTATTGCGATCTTTTCAATAAAAATGTTTCATAAATTGCAGTGGTGTAAGTAATAAGGCGTACATAAACCTAATTATTAGGGACTGACAAAAAATAAATTATCCTAAATTATTTGTAGATTTGTAGAGGCACAAGGCCTTGTGCCCCTATGTTCGCTGAAAGTCCCTTGTATAACAATAATTAATTGCTTTGTAGTTAGCGCTGACTACAAAACTGCATTTTTTACACCAACTTACTTAGGCGAGATGAAAAACAAAGTAATAATTCGTTCGTTGAGTTTCTTACTTAATGTATATAGCTGTCTTAAGCTAACATTCTTGAGAACGGGGTAGACTGAGCAAAGAAGGCAACTACTGGCATTTGATCATGACTAATCGCCTTGCTGAAGCTAAGAGCCTCTATCTCCGCAAACACGCCGAAAACCCGATTGATTGGTGGCCTTGGTGTGATGAAGCACTTGCAACTGCAAGAGCGCAAAATAAACCGATTTTTCTTTCCATTGGCTATTCTAGTTGCCACTGGTGTACTGTCATGGAAGGCGAGGCTTTTTCTGATATTGCGATCGCTGACTACATGAACAGCAATTATCTTCCGATTAAAGTAGACAGGGAAGAAAGACCAGACCTCGATAGCATCTATATGCAAGCTTTGCAGATGATGAGCGGTCAAGGAGGTTGGCCTTTAAATATTTTTCTTTCCCCAGAAGATTTAGTGCCGTTTTACGCTGGTACTTATTTCCCTGTAGACCCCCGCTATGGTCGTCCGGGATTTTTGCAAGTTTTGCAAGCGCTTCGTCGTTATTACGATACAGAAAAAGCGGACTTACAACAACGTAAAGCCTTAATTGTTGAGTCTCTGCTCACGTCTGCGGTGTTGCAAGACGGTACAACAGATGAGCTTGAAGACCATGAATTACTCCGCCAAGGTTGGGAAACTAGCACAGGTGTAATTACTCCTAGTCAATCTGGCAATAGTTTTCCGATGATTCCCTACACAGAATTAACACTGCGGGGAACTCGATTTAATTTTGAATCTCGTTATGATGGCAAGCAAGTTTGCACCCAACGGGGACTAGACTTAGCGCTGGGGGGCATTTATGACCATGTAGGCGGTGGTTTTCATCGCTATACTGTTGACCCGACTTGGACAGTACCCCACTTTGAAAAGATGCTCTACGACAATGGACAGATTGTCGAGTATCTGGCTTATTTATGGAGTGCAGGAATACAAGAGCCAGCTTTTGAAAGGGCGATCGCTGGTACTGTACAATGGCTGAAGCGGGAAATGACTGCGCCTGAAGGTTACTTCTATGCTGCTCAAGATGCCGACAGCTTCACAGAATCCACGGCTGTAGAACCAGAAGAAGGAGCCTTTTATGTCTGGAGTTACAGCGAACTACAACAACTGTTAACGCCTGAAGAATTAACCCAATTACAACAGCAATTTACGGTGACGCCTAACGGCAACTTTGAAGGACGTAATGTTTTGCAAAGACGCCATTCAGGTCAACTGAGTGCAACGCTGGAAAAGGCACTGAGTAAGCTGTTTACCGCTCGTTACGGCGTTAGTCCTGAATCTCTAGAAACTTTTCCCCCGGCTCGAAACAACCAAGAAGCAAAAACCACTAACTGGCCAGGTCGCATTCCCTCTGTGACAGATACAAAGATGATTGTCGCCTGGAATAGCTTGATGATTTCTGGGCTAGCTAGGGCTGCTGGGGTTTTTCAACAACCTTTGTACCTGGAATTAGCAGCACGAGCGGCGAATTTTATTTTGGAAAATCAGTTTGTCGATGGGCGTTTCCAGAGACTCAACTATCAAGGAGAACCAACCGTTTTAGCCCAGTCTGAAGATTACGCTTTGTTTGTTAAAGCTCTCTTGGATTTACAAGCTTGCAACCCTGAGCATAAGCAATGGTTAGAAAAAGCGATCGCTATCCAAGATGAATTTAACGAATTTCTCTGGAGTGTAGAATTAGGTGGTTACTATAACACATCAAGCGATTCTAGTCAAGATTTAATTGTTAGAGAGCGCAGTTACGCAGATAATGCTACACCGTCAGCTAATGGAATTGCGATCGCTAACCTTGTCCGTCTCGCCTTACTTACCGATAATCTAGATTATTTGGATTTAGCAGAACTTGGTTTGAAAGCTTTTAGAAGTGTAATGCATCGCGCTCCCCAAGCTTGTCCTAGCTTGTTTACAGCTTTGGATTGGTATCGTAACTCTACCTTGATTCGTAGCACCACTGAGCAAATAAACTCGCTGATCCCCAAGTTTCTACCAACGGCTGTGTTTGCCATAACATCTGATTTACCAGAGGGGAGCGTTGGGTTGGTTTGCCAAGGCTTGAAGTGTCTAGCACCAGCAGAAAGTGTAGAACATTTATTGCAGCAAGTGGAGAAAAGTCAGGTGAGGGCGGGAAATAGTTTTATTTTTCCCAACTAGAATGTTGCCAGCAGGTCATCCACTCCCGATCGTAACTTTCTGCGCGGTTGCTCATTTGACCCCGTATAATGATGATGCCTAAACAGACCAAGGATTAACCATTACAAGCCCTATCCCAGCAAAATCTTTTTCGTTACGGGTGACAAGTGATAAAGAGTTATGAATTGCGATTGCTGCAATCAGAGAATCCATGAGAGGTAGAGGTCGCCCATTCTGTTCTAGTTGCCCAACTAAATTCCCCACAACACCATTGTTGAGATATCTATACTTAAGATTCTTTGTTGAAAGCGATTGGGTAGAGTTTGATTCAGCCAAGTTGTTAGAGATTCTTTGCACTTAGATGCAGTAATTTTGCTGATGCCTTTAGCGATTTCGCCAATTGTAATGACGCTGAGGTAAAGTGTTTCTGGCACTTGGGCATCTAGCCAATCTAAAACTTGTTGATGTGGTTGTTTGGCAACAAGTTCGGAAATTACGCAGGTATCAAGGAGGTAGGTCATAGGGTGAAGGCATCGCGGTGAAGGGTGCGATCTCGACTCAGGTCAAGTTCTTCGGTAAGTTCAGCTAAAGGGGATTGACGGAAAAACTCTGAGAGTTTGCTTGGTTGATCTGGGTGGGTGTCATTGTGTGTGGTCAGGCTTTGGGCAAGTATTTGGATGATGTACAGTTTATCGTTGGGGGAAAGCTGAAGGAGTTGTTGTTCAAGTTCTTGGATAGGCATGATGGGGTTTAAGTAGAAGATAAATTTATTCTACTTTCAGCGTCAGGGGTTAATTTAGTTTGACTCGTTTTTTACCCTCTGTTTTTTTGACGAATGACTATTAACTCATGTAGCAAATTAACAGCGATTGTGTTATCTGGAGGTAAGAGTTCTCGGATGGGTCAAGATAAAGCCTTGATTCCCATTCAAGGGATACCATTGTTGCAGCGAGTTTGTGGGATTGCTCAAAGCTGTGCTGATGTTGTTTATGTAGTAACTCCCTGGCCTGAACGCTATCAAGACTTGCTTTTGCCTGGTTGTCAATTTATCCGAGAAGTACCTTTATCTGGAGAATCTCTAGCCCACGGGCCTTTAGTTGGATTTGCTCAAGGACTAGCCGAAGTAGAGACAGAATGGGTACTGCTGCTAGCTTGCGATTTGCCGAGGTTGCGAGTTGAGGTGTTGCAAGATTGGGTAACTAGACTCGATCGCGTCGGGGATAATGCGATCGCAGCTTTAGCTTGTCATCCCAAAGGCTGGGAACCTCTGTGTGGTTTTTATCGCCGTCGCTGTTTGCCACAACTCCTAGAGTTTATCAACCAAGGGGGGCGATCGTTTCAGCAGTGGCTTCGGCAATATCCAGTAGAAGTTCTGCCCTTAGCAGAACCCGAAATGCTACTTAACTGTAATACACCAGAGGACTTGGCTTTAAGTTGAGTTGGAGAGTGGGGACTTAATCGTGAACTGAACCTGCCGAAACTTTGGTAATCTACGCGCAGCGTCTTGATTCTGAATTAGGAATTCTGACTCCTGAATTCTTGCCTATTCAACGTTTTAGCCCTAACGTGGAACTGCTAACTATATGTATTAATTAAGGATGCGAGGAGGAATCATGGGGCAGACACAGGAGCTAGGACAAATTATCATCCTGAATGGTGTCCCGCGATCGGGAAAGTCGAGCATTGTCGCAGTGATTCAGGAGACATTTGATGGTCTGTGGATGAATTTGGGTGTTGATAGATTTATGCAAATGACTCCCGCACGATACCTGCCTGGGATTGGTTTGCGGCCAGGGGGAGAACGCCAGGACATCGAACCCTTTGTTCCCATTCTTTACAGCGCCATGTATGAGTCTATCGCTGCCCACAGCCGCTTGGGTCTGAATGTCGTGGTTGATGTCGGACACCATGACGCCTACGCAATAAAGCGGGGTATTCTGGCTGATAGTGCCCGACGTTTGAAGGGATTGCCGGTTTTGTTCGTAGGCGTTCACTGCCCCATTGAGATCGTTATGGAACGACGACAAAACACGGGGTGGAATGTGGGAAGTACAGCTGACTCCCCCATACCACATCCGGTTCAGTTATGGCAACGTGAAGTCCACATCCCTGGCATTTATGACCTGGAAGTGGATACCTCTTTGTTAAGCCCAGGTGCGTGTGCTGAGATAATACGCCAGTACCTCGCAGATAGTCCAACACCGTCGGCATTCCAACGACTCGCTACACACTATACTTAACCTGTAGTTATAACTGTGTTAACTATATTTGGTATGAATTTGTAAAGTGTGTGATTCTATCAGTTAAAAGTTAAAAGGGAAATTCAATCCCTTTTTACTAATTTTGCAAGAAGTCTACTTAACTCGACAGAATTTGCGATCGCTATCACTCTGAGGATATTGCCAAGAATAGGCAAAGTGGCTAACTCCCTTAAGTTGGGGGGCAAATTGGCGGAGTGCCTGCATTTGCACCTCTAGGGATGGACGATTACTAACAGATTTTCCCCACTGACCGGCTAAAGCTGGGATTATCTGCGTACCCGGTTTTGCCATACTCAAAACCCGTTGCACTTGCGACACGATACAACTGACATTACCGCAATTTCCATAAGCCATAGGATGCCACTCTAATGTATTGGGAAACCGATCCCAAGGTTGCAAACGAGAATCATACCCTTGTCCAACAGTTTGGTTGCCATCAGGAAAAAACACCACTCCTGTAGAAACACCTTGCTGCTTTGCTGGGTAACTAGCGATGGTGACAAAATCTAGAATTCCTTGCATAGCGTGGGCAACGGCAAGCTGCCACAAGTCCCATTGTAAAATTCTTTGTCTATCGATTGCAGACAAGATTGACTTTTGCGCTAGTGGGATGCGTCCTTGCCAAAGAGGTTCACCTTCTTGAGGATAAAGTTTATCAACTTCAGCTACATCTCCCCCAGTGACAAATCCCTTGCTTAAAAAGCGACGAATCAAGTCCAGCGCTTTGTAATTCTGTGCCCGTTTAAATAAAGCTTCTTGGGTTGCGGGACTAAATAGCCATAAATCTGAAACTTTAGTGGCGATAGAATCACTTCCAGCTTGGCGAGGATAACGCACGTAATCCAATAGCAAGCCATCTGGACGACGGCGCAAAACTTCTTGTACCAATTGGTAGTAGTCGCGTTTTGCTTGCAGGTTGTAGGGGTCGATAAATAGTTGAGAGCCATTATCTACCACATATAAACTTGTTTGACCTTTGCCATTACGAGCGATCGCACTTTCTCTATCTGGACGCTGGGCGTAAGTATAGCCGAAATTTGTGGTAAACATCCAAGCATATACCTTTAAACCACGTTGCCGACCTTTTTTTATTGCCGTGGCGAGTATATCAATGTTTTCTGCCCCTGGAGTGCGAATCACAGCAGGCCAAACCGTCGGGTTAGCTCTTGCTGGTAATAGTACCTGCCCATCGTAAAATACTTCTATATAAACTTGGTTATAGCCGCCATTAACAATCCGATCCATAATTTGATCGATTATTCCTGGCTGAATGTCACAAGGATACAAGCGTAACCAAATGGCTTGGGTTTGCGGCCAAGTTCGAGAGCGACATTGCTTTAATTTCTGCGCCTGTTCTTGTATTATGCTTTGGTAGCGCGTTTGAGCATCTTGTTTGCCTTTGAGCGCTGACAAACGTAAGTTTTCTTTTTGTTGCGCCGCAGCTGATGATAACTGACAATACTCAGTTACTTGCGCTCTTGCTGGTTCGCTTCTCAAGTTGGGGAGCAACAAACTACTAGTAAAAACAACAGCGAATAAGCGCCGCCAAAATAATATCGATCTTGCAAAGTTCAAGGGACGGTTAGACATATCTAGCAGTAGATGGACACAATAATCATCGACCCCAACTTAGATAATTGTGGGCAATGTGTATCAAAATTTATAGTTCAGTAACAAGGATTTTGAAACCTACTTTTTCAAGACTCCTAAACAGGTATTTGTGTTGCCATTGGCTCTAGAAGGGTAGGTTTCGCCGCTTGGGGAACTCCAAATTGTGCAATCAACGCTACTTCTTCCTTGTCTTTTGGAAGGCTTACGCAAAATAGCTCTCAAACTCTATATTCCCCTGACTCCACCAAAGTTCTGGGTGAGGGAAGCTGCCACTCAGAGTTCTCTGTGCCTTGGAGCAGTTATTTCTCAAAAATAGGATGCAGCCGAAAGTTAACCATTCAATCTCCACCCACTATCAATCAATACAGTTCAGAATGAGCAAGAAAACCCAGATGTAGAGACGCGATTTATTGCGTCTTGAAAGACCAATTATCTACACCAATAACCCTTAAACCAAGCATATTGTACTATCAATACTGCTTAGGGTAAAGCATTTTTAACTTGGAATTGGGTTTAGGTTAAAGCTTTTTATTTCCCCTTTCACTTTTTCTCAAAACCTACGCAGTATTGACCCGCTATGTTTAGAAGTCTTAAGTATTTTGTTAAATAAAATAAACTCTGAACACAATAAATACATAATTATTTTTTTCTGATTTAATTAAATATGACATGCTGTCATACTCAATATCGATATATATTCCCCATTTCAAAACTTACAACAAAGTGCAGCATTTTTTCGACTAAACCTATCTCTAGGATCGATCAATTAGTAGCTCTTTGTTGTGAGAGGAATATTAGCATTCTGCCTAAGGAACAGCAGGAATAAAATACTTATTTTTTCTAGCTGAATCAACTCGAAAATATTTAAAAATGCGGAATATCTTAGATTATATCCGTATATTGCTGTGCTACTCAATCGCTCATAAAATTATGAAGAAATTACCGATCGCTTTGATTTTAGTAATATTTACTACTGTCAGCATCCTGTTAGGGCCAAGTAAAGCGTATGCCCAATCTTTCCAGCCAAATGTCCAAGGTGTGCAGAGCCAGATAAAATATACTCGCAGTAGTGTTTTTTCTGAAAAAGGTAAAAAGGATTTAAACTCATTGGCAAATGCGTTGGCACAAATGCGAGCTTTGGCTTGTCAAGATTCTAAAAGTTGGTATTACCAAGGTGCAATCCATTGGACTCCAGGTTTGAGTAATTTTCCCCAGAGTAACTCACTCTGTAACAAATATACTGAAGCTGCATTCAACGATCCACAGCAGCAACAAGAGGTACAAAAACTGTTAGAGGCTTGGCAACATTGTACTCATGGAAGATCCGATCAAAATTTAAACTTACCCATCGCTCAAATTGCTGGCAAGAATTTTTTACCTTGGCATCGACTTTACCTAGTTTACTTTGAGAAAATTGTTCGTAAACTCTCTAAAGATCCTCAATTTGCAATTCCATACTGGGACTACACTAGGGCAGATAAAAGAACTATGCCACCGGAATTTATCACATCTAGCTCTCTATATACAAACTTGAGAAATAGTGTCCTCAATTTTGTTGGTGGAGCGGTTGAACAAATCGAACAACAACAGATTAAGAAGGATAAAAACAAAGCATACAAAACTAATATTTTTAATCAATCGCCTCTCAATTTTAGTAATCAAATTGAGAACTCACCTCATGGTGAAATGCATGGTTACATAGGTGGTGATGTTGGTGATGCAGCCAATCCTATCTGGAATAATCAGCCTGCTCCCGCTCAAATCGGGCTAATGGGAGATGTTGGTACTGCTGGATTTGATACTATCTTTTGGATACATCATTCTAGCATCGATCGCTACTGGGAGTCTTGGCAAAAAGCACCAATAAACCCAGAACAAAAAGAAGCTAGACAAGCGAAACCGGAGGATTTGCCACTACCATCGAATTTAGCCCCAATCTATACCTTTGCTGATGAAGATGGTAATCTAGTAAGTCATAACACTCCTCAATCAGTTATTGATGCAATTTATAGTGTGGACTATAAATACGATCGGCTAGATCCAGATGCAAAAGTAGCACTTGTTAAAAGCGTTGTCATAAAACCAACAGAATTGAGGGCTAGACTAGCCTCACCCGTTTCTGTTCTGGCTGATGGGCAACAACTTCATCAGAGCTTAAATAAATTAACAGATGTGACTGTGCCATTATCTACTCCTCTGCAAAAGATTCCTGTATTATTAGATGCTCGGACTGTAACGGAATCTGTGGGACAGGAATTATATTTGTTGGAAGTTAAATTGTCTTTCACAGAAAAACCAATCGGCAACTATAACGTCTATGTCAATTTGCCCCGTACCAAGTCGATCTCTAGCATAATCAGCGATATAGATCGCTACTATGTTGGTTCTGTTAACTTCTTTGATGTGCATGGCGAAGATGCAAACAGTAAAACCTTTGTTTTTGATGTCACTAAAGAAGTTAATGCACAGTTATCTGAATTGAAAGAGCCTCAGACAGAAAATATAGAGGTAAAGTTTGTCTCAGATAGTACTGCTCGTTCGCAGGAAATTTACATTGAAAATATTACGCTACGCAAATTAGCGTAACTAAAATCTGACTTATATAAGTAGTTTGAAAGACTTTGAGTGAATTTAAGGCGATCGCGTTTATCTCGCTTCAATTATATGAGGTATGCGATCGCTTTCACCTATTTGTCACTAAGCTACTGAATTTGCCAACAACACTATTCTGTTATCTTTGCAGTAAAATTTAATAAATAGCAAGTAAATATTGACAATAAGTTTACATTATGTATAGGTAAATTATGACCAAGCTGATTTTTGCTCTGGTTTTAATCATATTTACTATTGGGAATATACAGAACTTAAATAATACATACGCACAGGTATCTCAAAATAACATTCGCCAAATTAATTGGAAAAATCAGGTTTTAGTGAATACCCAATCATCTTTTAATCTTGCAACTCAAGAGCAGCAGCAAGCAAAGTTTATTTCCTCTCAACAGGTTAAAACAAAGTTGACAGATAATCCATTGACACCAACGCAAGTAACTTTTCCCTTATCTACCCCTCTGGAAATTGATACAGCTAGGTCTGAGGAAGTTTATCTACTGGAAATTCAAGTTGCTTATCAGGGTGAGCCAAAAGGAAACTACAGCGTTTATCTTAATTTACCAAACCTCAAAGCGATCGCTGATATCGATACTTACTATATTGGTTCGGCTAATTTCTTTGATCTACCAAGTCCAAACCAAGGTATAAAAAAGTTTAATTTTTATATTACACCTGAGTTGATTAAGCAGGTGCAAAAGCGCGTAAAACCATCAAAAATTCAAAATTTAACATTGACTTTCATTCGCGACCAAGGTCATGCAAGCACAGAGCTTGTTATCGATCGGGTTGCACTATCAAAATTATGAGCTGCTTGAGTCTGTGTGCAGCTCTGGCTACATAAACAAAATTGAAAATTTTCAACTTGGATTCAGATCAACTCAAGAAAGTGGTAAGAGCTAATTTGTCAACTCAAGTAAAGTACTTGTCTAATCAGGGTTTCAGTAATTTAAGTCAATACAGCACTTATTCGCTGAAACTTAGACCTAGCAATGAGTTGAGTACCCTTCAGATTTTCTTTACGAATAAGCTCTAAAACTAATTCGTAATTCATATTTATAATCAGTGTTGGCTCTGTAGCCATTTTAATTACGAATTAGAAATTACGAATTAGTAATTAAATAGTTAACCGCCACGCTTTAGCGCTGTCTCTACCTGCTGCAACTCTTTTTCTAGACGATTTTTGAGTTTTTCAGGTACAGGACGATTTGGGTAAGAACTGTAATGTCCAGCCAGAGAATTGAGGGCTGTCCGTATGGTTGTAAACGAGCCAAGACCAGAAACAGAGTTAACCCGCTGGTAGCGAGCTGAAAAGTCATTAATTTTTTGCCGCGCTTCTGCTTGAATTGCTGCCTTGTCTGGTGAATCTTGTGAAAGATCCAGAGCTTGTCTCATAATATTGACCACAGCTAAGGTGTCTTGACGATAATCCCCAGTCAAACTATCTGGACTGCCAGAACAACCCATTAAGCCGATAGCTACAACCAAAACCAGCGCAAGCAAACGCGACCAATAGCGCTTCATCTGCATAAGTAAAACAATACGTAAATCAACGTCCATCCTATCTTGGATTGGTAACTTGGGGATCAATTGAGTGGGGAATGGGGGGTGGAGGGGAAGCAGGGGGAGCAGCACTTCGACTACGCTCAGTGACCGAGGAGCAGGGGGAGCAGGGGGAGCAGCACTCGACTACGCTCAGTGACCGAGGAGCAGGGGAGCAGGGGAAGCAGGGGAGCAGGGGGAGAATAAAAATTACCTCTTTTCCCAATGCCCAATGCCCAATTCCTAACGACTAATAACTTTTTGATAAAGAGTATCTCGTTGTTGGTAAGGTCTTCCTAAAGAAGCGATCGCAGTTTGCAAGGTTTCCACTTCCATATACGTACCGCCCAAAGCACCTGCCATTGTGGTAATGTGTTCCTCCATCAAAGTGCCGCCGATATCGTTGCAACCCCAAGCTAAGGCTTCTGTCGCACCTGCAAGCCCCAGTTTTACCCAACTCTGCTGATGGTTGGGAATCCAATTACCTAAGTAAATCCGCGCTACAGCTCCTAATAGCAGAGCATCACTCAAAACTGGTTGATCGCGTCCGACACGGCGACGTAATGATTTAGGCGCTTCTTGACCTACGAAGGGTAATAAAATAAACTCTGTAATCCTGGCTGGATATCCCCGATTGATAGCAGTTTTTTGGAGCGATCGCAATTTTTCTAAATGCCCGATTTGCTGTTCGTGGGTTTCAATATGCCCAGATAACATGGTGCTGGTGGTATGCAAGCCTAATTTGTGAGCAGTGCTGACAATTTCTAGCCAAGTGGCTGTGTCAATCTTCTCTGGACACAATATCCGCCTGACTTCATCATCTAATACTTCCGCTGCTGTTCCCGGCATTGAGCCAACACCAGCATCATGCAAAGCAGTAATCACCTCAGCATATTCCAGTCCGTCAAGTCTGGCAATAAATTGCACTTCCTGGGGAGAAAAAGCGTGTAAATGTATCTGGGGAAATTCCTGTTTAATGGTTTCTACGACTTTCAGGTAGTAGGGTAAAGATTTACCATTTATCAGTGCTTGTGGATTTAATCCCCCCTGCATACAGATTTCTGTTGCACCCCGTTTTACTGCATCTGTGGCTTTTTCCAAAATTTGCGCCGAATCTAACCAGTATGCATCGGTATCACCATCATCTCGACGGAATGCACAAAAACTACAGTGCTGCTCACAAATATTAGTAAAGTTAATATTACGGTTAATTATGTAGGTGACAGTATCGCCTGCTTGAGTGTGGCGGAGTGTATCGGATGTAGTACGTATTGCTGCGATCGCCTCTGGCTCTGTTTGTTGTAACAATACTACTCCCTCTTCGGGGGATAAGTCGTATCCCATCAAAGCACGTTCCAGAATTGTTTCAAACGCAATTTTTGTCAGCATTACTTTCTTAATTTCTCGGTAAATCTTAATTTTATGAGCTTGGAAATAATAAAATTCTACTTAATAAATATACTAATTTATTGTAAATCCCAAATTTGAACATAAGTTTTACCTTGAAAGCTGTTAAAAGAGCTTATCTTATCCCATAACACTACCTTTTTATAGTTTATAAAACCCATTAATAAAAAAATAATTGTGGTTCAACCACAACTATTTTAATTGATTAATCTATATCTTTGTATTAGCAGGAATCTTTAGTAAAATGATATTACTAATTTGTTCTTACTTGTGGTTTTCGTCGATGTTGTATTAACAATCCAATCGCCATACCAATACCGACAAAGGCTGTAAAGTAAAATAAACCAATCAATCGGATGTAAATTGGTGGTGCGATCGCTTCAACTTCAACTTCCTGTGCTACCTTCACTGGTGTAAATTGATGGCTAGATCCTGGTAAAGGAGTTGCTTCCACCTCGATTTTGTGAGGTGAACCATCGAAAAATTGTTCAAGCCATGTTAACTTACCTTGTTCGTCAGGAATACCTTTGTAGTCAAAGACTGTTAAATTGTGTTCTGTGGCGATCGCTTTTATCTGCAAAGCTACATCTGTTATCGGTTGTCCGGTTGTAGCATCTTTCACCTGTAACGCTAAATTCGCAAGTTTTCCGACAGTTGCGTTTTTATCTCCCTCTAGATTGATTTCTAATCCCTGAGATTTTTGAGATGATGGTGCGATCATTTCAGTACTAGTTGAGTGATGTTCGCTGCCATGAGCTTCTGCAACTTCTGCACTAATATTGATAACTAATAAGGTTATTATAGCCACTACAGTTAATGCACTTAATAAAAGGCGAACTGACTGTGGTGCAATTTCTCCTTGTTGTAGTTCTTCTTGTCCGCCAATAATCCAACCACCCAACAATCCAAGTGACAGTAAAATAGCTGCAATTACAGCAAAATATTTATATTTGATTGGATTTTCGTGGACATTTAAATTTAAGGTTTGTTCATAAGCAGCAAAAGTGTTTGCTACCAAAGGTGACACTTTAACGAATAGTTGGTAATTACCGCGGATGGGTAACATCTGCTGAATTTCTAGCTTCCCATCAGGTGCATTGGCATTCATTTCCAACAATTTTGTCCCCTCAACAATGGGAAAATCTGTTGTTAGCCAAGGATTACGCGGCGGTGTCAAAATTTGTAAATTAATTTTGGCATTTGTTAAAGATTTACCCGCAGCATCAACAGCTTGTAAAGTCAAAGTAACAGGAGATTGTGGTTTTTCTGCTTCTGCTTCAAAGGGGAGAATACGTTCTAAAGGTGGATTGGTAGAAAGTAGGACTTTGGACGTAGGAATTTGGGAACTTCCCACAAAGGAATAAAGAACTGACAAAACAATGCAAACAGCGCTGATAACTCCAAAAAGCCGATATTTTTTCATAAAAACTTACGGTAAATGTGAAGCTTATGTAATTTCTGCAAGTTAAGCTTTCATAGCAGTGGATGAAAGTTACTCCAGATTATTACTAAGTAAAACAATCCCAGTCAAAGAATTAGTCAGAAATCAGACATCATTTTAAATCAAGTTAAGGTGATGTAGAGATGGTTTGTTTATCATCTCTACAAAACCTAAAAGTTATTTCCCAGCAAAAAACTGGCGCGAAATTTGCACTATTTTAGCGTCGTAACTTTGTTATGTGATGTAGCAAAGCTTCATGCACCTAAAAATCTTGGGATTATGATAATTTAGTGACATGCAACGCCTAATGTGTGGTGACGCGTTGAGTGTGCTGTGTTATGAACCGCAGGATAGGTGGAGAACAAAACAGTCCAGATAACTAAAGAAGATAGGAGCATATAAAGTGTTACCTGCACAGGTTTGGATAAGGTAATACCTGCGGTCTTCTGCAATAGTGAAATATGAGAAAAACTAGTCATTTTTGACCTCCTAATAATAAATTTGGCTAATTCATCAATCAAAGGGCATAACGCCACTTGATTGCAAAAAGATATACCATCAACTTTGTATTTGACAAGTGTGTATCAAATGTCTTGTGTAATTCGACTTTAGTGAATACTATACTATCCTTTGACATCGGGCGATCGCGATGCAGAAATCTACACATAAAGTCCATACAAATAACAAAAGAATGACACATGATTTTGAGTCATGGCATTTTCAGCGCTGCTAACACGAAGGTAACAGATAAAAATTAAAAATTCTCATATTACCTAAGCATTCAAAATTCCTTGAATAAAGGTAACTTATGTTATCTCTAAACCAATTCAATACATTAGAGATTAGCAATAGTTTCTTGCTTGTGTCCATATTCAAGGTGCTATTATACTCATTGTTTATACTGGAAGTATTGCTGAAGCAATCAGCATATCAGGAATATGTATGAACCAGTTAGTTTTATCTAAATATTATTTATACATAAATAATCGTATAAATACAGTGAAAATCACGTAAATATTGCGAAAGTTTTTAGAGTTCATCTAGATTTAACAACTTAACTGGCAATTTAGAAGGACTTAAAAATTATTGACAATAATTATTAATTCCTCTAATATCTAAAAGCAATTGCAAATCTTTTGCAATTCTTTTTTATTGCTAACTGTAACTAAATGTCATGCCCAACAACTTCGCTCTAAGTAACGGAAAACCTTGGAGCCGCCGTCAATTATTGCAGCTGGGACTAGCAGGTGCTGGAATAACTGGTGCAGCTGGACTTTGGCAGATGCTAAATATACCAAGTAAGTCAATCGTGAAAGTGCCACCATTCGATAGGTCAGCACCAGACGATGTTACTAACCCAATGAAGATGTTGAGAGATTTTGATTATGGGACAGTGAAGCAAGAAAATGGGCGGACTATCCGAGAATTTCAGTTAACTGCTGGTTCTTCCATCATAAAACTCAATAGTGCTGTCTCTTATAACATCTGGGATTTAAACGGTCGCATACCAGGGCCAACGCTACGGGCAAAACAGGGCGATCGCATTCGGGTATTATTTCTCAACAACGCTGGACATTCTCATTCTTTACATTTTCATGGCGTTCATCCAGCAGAAATGGATGGTGTTCGCCCAATCAGCAATGGTAGCGCCACAATCTACGAATTTGATGCTGAACCTTATGGCGTTCATTTATACCACTGCCATATTGAACCAGTCACCCGTCACATCGCCAAGGGACTGTACGGAATGTTTATCATCGATCCACCGACTCCCCGTCCCCCGGCTGATGAAATCGTACTAGTGATGGGTGGATATGACGTGAATGATGATAGCCATAACGATTATTACGCCTTCAACGGTCTGCCCCACTATTACATGCATAATCCTATTGGCATTTACAAAGATCAGTTGATTCGATTGTATGTCCTCAACATCATTGAATACGATCCAGCAGTAACGTTTCATCTCCATGCCAACTTCTTTGATGTCTATCGCTACGGCATGACTATGACTGCTAGTGAGAAAGCAGATGTGATTACGATGGGTATCGCAGAAAGACACATTTTAGAATTTGCTTTTCGTTATCCAGGTAAGTATATGTTTCATCCCCATCAAGATGCGATCGCAGAAAACGGTTGTATGGGTCAATTTGAAGTACTTGCTGATAGTAACTCTCAAAATAATGTTAAACATTCTTGACAATATTCTTAGTAATTTGTAATTAATTTATTAAAATTTTCGCCAACTAGTTGATAAAAAATCTCATTATATGCAAAAGTAAAATCTATGACAATCTGTCAAACAAACTACTTTCTAGTAATAGTTTGAGTAATAGTTTGAAATGTTTCAATTAATACCTTTTAATTCGTGTGAGGAGCAAAGATGATAAAACTTCGTTATATCTGTTTAGCAGCAGCAACAGCGGTAATAGTTACCTTGAGTTCTTGTAGTAATACGCCAACCGCAGAAAATCCATCAGCACCAGTTGCTAGCACTCCAGCTACAGAGGCAGTAAGTAATAACAGTCATAGCGGTCACAGTAACAAAGAAAAAATTAATATTAACAGCGCTATATTGTCAGAATTGGATAAATTTGAAGCTAAACTAGGTGTTCCGGCTTTATCCAACAAAATCCAGGCAGCTCGTCCCTACGGTAGCCCAGAAGATTTAGTTACTAAAAAAGTAATTACTCAAGAACAGTTTGACCAAATTAAAGACCAAGTTGGCGTTCAAGAAGTGGTACTTACAGGTGAAGCAAAAGATGTTGATTATATGTCTAAATTAGGCTTAATGAAAGGGCATCTTTTGGTAGCCAAAGAACTGCTAGATCAGAATCAGCCGAAACAGGCAGAACCTCATATTGGGCATCCAGTAGAAGAGATTTACGTTGACGTGGAAGATCAACTTAATGAACGCAAAGTCAAAGAATTTAAGACAACTTTGGTGAGTTTGCAAGATTTAGTGAAATCTAGTCCGAAGGATAGCAAAGTCAAAACTAATTTTACCTCTTCAATGCAAGCAGTTGATGGAGCGATCGCAGCTTTGCCAGAAGCTCAACGCTCAAAACCAGGATTTACGCTACAGGTAATTAACGAACTACTAGATTCAGCCAACTCCGAATATGGCGCGGCGATCGCAAATGGTAAAGTAACCGCGCCAATTGAGTATCAAGACTCCCGTGGTTTTGTCTTTTACGCCAATGAATTATACAAAGGAATCTCTAGTCAAGTAGCTCAAGCAGATCCCGAAGCACACAAAGCGATCGATACTAGTTTTGCTGAACTAATAAAAGTTTGGCCCGCCGCCATCCCACCAGCAAAAGCAGTAAAAATTCCTAATGATGTTACCAAGCTAGTGAAAACCATTGAGGAAAACTCTCAAAAAGTAGTTGACAAATCCAATACCCAAGCACAACGATAACACTTTAATTTAATGGAAACTATAGGTTAAGGAGTTTAAAATAGTTAGGAGTTAAGAGTTAAGAGTTATGAGTTATGAGTTATGAGTTATGAATCCCAAACTACTAACTCCTAACTTCTAACTCCTAACTAATTACAACGAGTTTAAAATAGTTAGGAGTTAAGAGTTATGAATTATGAGTTATGAATCCCAAATCCCAAACTCCTAACTCCTAACTCCTCACTTCTAACTCTTAACTAATTACACTCCCTTCGTTACTTTAACTAACAACTGATGCAAGAACTTGACCAGAAAAAGACTATTGACCTGCTGAACGCCATCATGGAATTTGAACTAGCAGGAGTAGTGCGCTACACACATTATTCTTTGATGGTAACTGGCCCTAACCGGATTCCAATTGTAGCTTTTTTCAAAGCACAGGCTAGTGAATCTTTACTTCATGCCGAACAAGTGGGAGAAATTCTTACCGGTTTAGATGGGCATCCCTCCCTGAAAATTGCCCCAATGGAAGAAACCTACCAGCATAAAGTCAAGGATATCTTGGAAGAAAGTTTATCCCATGAAAAAAAGGCATTGGATCTGTATAAAAAATTGCTTGATACTGTCACCAATGCCAGCATTTACCTTGAAGAATTCGCTCGCGGTATGATTGGACAAGAAGAGATGCATAATCTCGAACTGAAAAAGATGCTACGCGATTTTGGTTAATAGTCATTAGTCATTAGTCCTTAGTCATTAGTCATTGGTCATTAGTCAAAAAGAAATTCAAAGGACAAAGGACAGATGACAAAGAACAAAGGACTAATGACAAAGGACAAAAGACAAAGGACAAAAGATGAATTTTAGTACTGCTCTACCTACTTTTGTAATCACACTTCGAGAAGGAGTGGAAGCTGCCCTTGTTGTTGGTATTGTGCTAGCTTTGCTAAAAAAAGCTAAACAATCCCGACTCAATTCATGGGTATATGCTGGTGTCGGCGTTGGCATTGTCGTCAGTGCCTTAATAGGCGTGTTATTCAGTTGGATAATTCAAGTACTGGGAGCTGCGAATCCTCAATACACCACCGTTGTTGAACCAGCGCTAGAAGGTGTATTTAGTGTATTAGCGATCGCAATGCTCAGTTGGATGCTAATCTGGATGACTAAACAAGCCAGATTCATCAAAGCGACAGTTGAAGGAGCAGTAACAGAAGCACTGACACAAAACTCCAATGCTGGCTGGGGTGTTTTTACTTTAATTTTAATTGCCGTTGTCCGCGAAGGCTTTGAAACTGTTCTCTTCGTTGCAGCAAATTTTCAACAGGGATTAATGCCAGCGTTGGGTGCTATCGCTGGTTTGGTAGCCGCATCTGCCATTGGGGTGCTGCTATTTAAATGGGGTGTCAAAATTAACATCCGCCAGTTTTTCCAGGTAATGGGCGTTTTATTAGTGTTAATTGTCGCTGGGTTAGTAGTTTCAGCCTTGAAACATTTTGACGAAGCAGTAGCTAACCTTGCCCTTAGCAGTCGTGCCACAGAAAGCCTTTGTTTCTATTACGAACGTTTTACAAAAGTCCACTCCTGTATTTTGGGGCCAATGGTTTCCAATACTTCCACAATCTTGCCTGACGAACAGTTTCCTGGGATTATTCTCAAATCTTTATTTGGCTATAGAGACAACCTCTATCTTGTGCAAGCAGTAGGATATGTGACATTTTTACTCACCATTGGAGGACTGTATTTCCGCAGCCTTGGGGGTACTTCTTCTGAAGGTAAAAAGAATATCCCTTTTGGTCAAAAACCAATTAGTTCTGCAAAAGATTAAAAGCACAGTCGGTTACCTCGTTTTCAGTCTCCCTTATTCCCAGTTTATGACTGGGAATTGCCTTTGGATAGCTACGCTAATGTCGATTCAAAAGTAGCTGCCTTAGTTAAAGTCACAGTTAATATTTTTGCCATTGTAATTGAATACAAATGTGTTCAAGTAATACCAATTTGAAAAAATAATCCGACAAATCAACCACTTGTAGAGACGCGATTCATCGCGTCTTTAACCATTCATCGCGTCTTTAACCAAGGATGTGTTGCAATCATTAATTGAATTGGTATACTCAAAAAGTAAATGAGCAAAATTTTTATATTAAATTCCTTACTATTGCTTTCTCAAATACTCAATCCAGAAGCCAAATTTTTAGATTTAAAAAATAAACTAGAAAAGAAAGGGTTTCAGGTAATCATTGCACTACCACCAAAACGAGGAGCTTATGGGTTATTAAGAGAAGCTGACAAAAAAATTTGGATTAATCCCGTAGTGTTTGAATTACATATTGGAACTCAAACACTAATCCATGAAACTGTTCATGCAGCGCAGGTATGTGCCGGAAAAGGAAAAATAAAAACTTTAGGTTTAGACATTCAACCAAGCAATTATGCTCGACCATTTTTTAGGCGCTATACCGATGTCAAACGACAAGATTTAGAAAGAGAAGCCTATGCAGTACAAACTCAACCTAATAGTTTTGAATTAGCTATATCTCTTCTTCAACAACACTGTAAATAGCTAGTTTAGTAAATGCAAAAGCTAAAGCGCCTTTATTTAACTGCTTTCTAATACAAAGTGTTATTGAGTACTAATATTGAGTGCAAATAATGCTTTAAAACACGAATTTATTAATTATTTTTTAGTACAAAATAACAATACAGATGCTTTGCAGGAGTTTCAAACTAATTTGAATGTTGAAGTAATCATAGTAATTGTCAAATTCATGTTGTCTTACTATCTATCGAGTACACGCATTTATAAGACGGTTTGGAAAACTAGGTTCTCTAGTATTAACTTGACACTCCTTTTTTCCAACTTCCCTGTTGTTTTTGATAACTCCTATAAAAATTCTCTCTTGTTGTAACTCAAATCGGCAAATAGCGTCATCAGAAGTGATAAAACTCGGTTCAAAGTTCTCATAAACACTAAAAATTTTACCATTTGGACATTTTACTCGCTCAACAAGATTAATATGATTACCTAGAGCTAATTGTACGATAAACACAAAAAGAATGAAACAGCCAAAAAATCCTGTTACTACAATACTAAAAAATTTTAGCAAGTCTTCTTTGAACAAAAAGCTATTGATAAATAGTAATAAAGGTGTGATATAAAAATATAATGCGGTAATTTTATTGAATAGGTCAAACTCAAAAATAATTTTGCTTGACCAATTTAAATCCCAGTTAAAAATGAGCGGTATTAGACTAATTATAATAACCTCTAAGTTGTCTGAAGGTCTATCAAGTCTACTTATCAAGAACAAACGAATCCATCGCCAAAAGTTTTTGAGAAGTTTCGCAATCTGCATTTTGAAATACTGGTATCTATAAATAATAATGCTTAATATAGCACTCAGATTTTATTTGTGAAAACATACTGACACTGAAAAGCCTGTTTGATCGGGGTTTTATCTAAATTACCTCCGATAAATGCATCCTTTATTGACTGTTATCGCAGTATTGAGCTAAGTACCCTGTGGTGTAAACAACGCTTGCTTAAGCTGCTGACAAGCCTTTTCTATTGCATTTATACTACCCGGATTCACTAGGCCAAAATAATCAAACACATAGACTCGGTTATTTTTAGTTGCTTGTAGTTGCTGCCAAAAAGCTTCCTTTTTCAACGAATCTAAAAGCGTCGCTTCTGAATTCCCTTGTGGAGGATTAACTAAAATTATCACCTCTGGATTTGCTTCTAAAACTTTCTCAGCCGAAAGCGTCACATAACCACCAATTGGGCTTTTTCCTTGTAAATCTGCTGCTATATTTTTCGCTTGAAATTTCGCCAGCAAATCTCCTGCCCAACTATTTTTATTTGGTGCTAAAATTGGTTGACGACTAACCAGTGCTAGTGTTGAAATACTCTGAGTTGGCTTATCTGGTAAGAAAGTTTTATAACGGTTTAACAAAGGCTGAGGATCGGCATTAATTAACTGAGCGAGCTTTTTAGTAAGTTCTTCTAGAGATTCCCAGCTATTCACCTTAGTGAGCAAAGTTTGAATTCCTAGCTGCTGAAGTTTTTGAATTGGAATGTTAGAAAAACCTTCAGCACCAATAACTAAATCTGGTTTGAGTGCTACTACTTTCTCTAAATTTGGCGGATTTTGGCCTTCACTAACACGCGGAACATCTTTAAATTTTGAGTCATTCTTAAATAGTTTACTCCCAGTAATTCCGACAACTTTTGTTCGATCGAGTCGGGAGAGAATGTCAGCAGAAAGTGAAGAAAGAGCAACAACTCTTTTTGCTGAACCTTTTAGTAATTGCTGAGAGTTTGTGTTAGTCGCCTCAGTGGTATTTTCCACTTTGGTTTGTGGTTGCTGAGTAGTTACAGTGGTGCAAGCAACTAAAACTATACTCAACAAAATTGCAAAAGCAGATAAGAGCCAACGACGATGCATATTAAAATTCTTTCTAAGGTAAGAATGGTATAAGATTGATATCGAGCCAGGATGTAATATACTGCTAACACAGATATACGACTATCCCAATGTAATTGTTCCAATCCCTAGTTAAACTTACTTCGTCTCCATCCAATTTTCACCAACACGCGCCTCCACAAGCAAAGGAACACTCAACTGCACTGCATTTTCCATCACCGATTTAATTTGTAGTTGTAATTCTTCCCACTCATTAGGGGGAATTTCAAATACTAATTCATCGTGAACTTGCAACAACAAACGCGCCTGATAGTTTTTCAAAACCTCATGCAATCTCACCATTGCAATTTTGATAATATCAGCGTTAGAACCTTGAATTGGTGCATTAGCCGCGGAGCGTAATAAACCTGCATCCAAAGCACCCAAATTCTTCAATTTACTCAGATCGATATCTTCTGGGTTACTGCCTTTTAGTTTGCGTAAACTGTTATTAGTAAAGTCAAAATAGCGACGGCGACCGAAAATAGTTTCTACATAACCACGAGCGATCGCTTCTTTTTTCACTCGCTCCAAATACGCAAATACTTTCGGATATCGTTCATTAAACCGCTTAATGAACTCGTTGGCAATGGTCTTATCTATCCCAGTTGAGCGTGAAAATCTTAGAGAACCCATTCCATAAATTACGCCAAAATTGATAGTTTTTGCTATTCCTCGTTCTTCTGAGGATATATTTTCTTTTTCAAAAACTAACCGCGCTGTCACAGTATGAACATCTTCATTTTGCTGATATGCTTGCACTAATATCGGCTCTTGACTTAAATGAGCCAAAATCCGTAATTCAATTTGTGAGTAATCAGCAGCCACCATTAACCAACCAGGTTCTGGCAAAAACGCCTTCCGAATCTGGCGACTAAAAGCTGTACGAATGGGAATATTTTGCAAATTCGGATTAGAAGAAGATAATCTACCAGTTGATGTTGCTGCTTGGTTAAAATCAGTATGTACTCGCTGGGTATCTGGACGCACCAATGCAGGTAATGCATCAACATAAGTAGACTTTAATTTAGATAGGGTGCGATATTCAACGATCGCTTTAACAAATCCAGTGTTATCATCTTCTTGAAGTCTTTCTAGTGTTGCTGCATCTGTAGAGTAGCCCGTTTGAATTTTACGAGAATGTCTGGTGCTTAACCCCAATTTTTCAAATATAATTTGGCTCAATTGCTTAGGAGAACCCAAGTTAAAATTTTCTCCAGCTATTCCAGTTGCTTCCTCTTTTAACCTGGCTAACTCAGTTTCTAAATGCTGCGAAAGTTCTTGTAAATAAGCTGAATTAATCCGAACACCTGTGTATTCCATTTCGGCTAAAACTGCTTCTAGTGGCTGTTCTACTTCCAAAAATAGCTTAGATAAAGCTGGAATTTTATCCAGATCCTCGCGCAATTTTGACACTAAACCAAAGGTAGAATAAGCATCCATCCCACAGTAATCTGCGACGGCGGGAATATCTATATCAGCGATATTTTTGCCTTTAGGAACTAAATCTAAGTAACTTTTAGCTATCAATCCCAAATATCGCAGCGACAAATCCATCAAATTATGACTTGAATCTGGATTTAGAATATAACTCGCTAGCATGGGATCAAACACCACTCCTGCCAAATTAATTCCTTGACTTCTAAGAACTAAGCGGTCAAATTTAGCATTTTGTAAAGCTTTGGGATAATCGGCACTTTCGAGAATTGGACGTAGTGTTTCCAGCACAAAATCTTTATGCAAATTTTCTCCAGTTTTGTGCCCTACAGGAATATAGGCTACCTCATCTGGTTGCGTTCCCCAACAACAACCAATTCCTACTAATTCAGCATCTCTTGGTTCTAAATCGGTAGTTTCAGTATCCCAAGCAACGGGTGTTTCTGGATTAGTGAATTTTTGCAAAACCCTCACTAACTCAGTTAATTTTGCTTCAGTGTTTATGATGCGTGGTGTAATTGGAGAAGTAGATTGTTGTGGAACTGCTGCTGTATCACTAGCACTGAAAAACCACAAATCATTATCTTCATCAGCGCTGAATTCTGAGTTAGTATTGGGATTAATTGCATTTGTTTTGGCTTCTTGATTATCTTCAACTTGGCCACCAAAACGTTGCTGAAGGTCGTTGATTCTACCTAAAAAAGACTTAAATTCTAATTTTTCTAAAATTGGTGATAAGACGTTTGTATCAAAGCCTTTTAATTTGCAATCTTCTAAATCAAATTCTATCGGGACATCTAATACTATGGTTGCCAAATAGCGAGACTTCTCGGCATCCTCTTTACCTGCTGCCAGTTTTTTCTGAGTTGCGCCTTTAATTTCATCTAACGCAGCATAAACATTCTCAAGTGAACCATAGGTATTTAGCAGCTGCACTGCTGTTTTTTCGCCAATTCCCTTGACACCAGGAATATTATCTGATTTATCACCACAAAGAGCTTTAAAATCAACAATTTGTGAAGGTAAAACGCCCATCTTCTCTTTGACTTGTTCTGCTTTAAATTCCGTGATGCTATTTGTAGAGCGCTTTAGGGCATCTGGACTAAAATTCAGAACAGTGATTTCTTTGTCAGAGTCGATTAGTTGAAATAAATCGCGATCGCCAGTCAGAATCTTCACCCTATACCCAGCCGCAGTTACTCGCTGTGCTAAGGTTCCCAAAATATCATCAGCCTCAAAACCAGGGGCAGTGAAAAAGGGTAGATTAAAGCCATTCAGCAACTCATGCAGGTTTGCTAAGTCGGGAATGAAGTCTTCTGGTGTTTCCGGGCGATCGGCTTTATAAGTCTCGTCCGCTTCGTGGCGAAAAGTTGCCTCAGCCAAATCAAAAGCGATCGCCATTGCTTGAGGCTGTTGTGTTGCCATTACTTCCAACAGGCACTTCACAAAACCAAAACATATACTGGTGGGAATCCCTGTTTTGGTACGCAGTCCTCCATCTCGCCCTTTGGCGAAAGCAAAGTATGAACGATAAGCGAGAGAGTGCCCATCTACGAGGATGAACGTGGGGCGTGTTGTAGTTGCAGAAGTAAAAGTTTCAGACATAGCCCTATTTTAGCTAGAAGCTTTGTCACATAGTTAGCAATTTCAAAGCTTTGGCTACCTTTATTGTTACTCCTTGATGTCAAGAAGCGGGTAAGCCCTCAGTTAACTGGTATCTTAAATTAAAGAACTTGAGTCAGACAACTGATTTAAAGGTAGATAAGCCACCTTCGCAAGCAATCAGATCGTCAAAATAAAAGTGCTGAAATCAGTTATGTATCAATTCATCGAGTAGCAATTTATCGATAAGTTGCCGATCGCGAATGCAGTTATCTTTACGATCCGAACCAGATACAGATTGGGAAACGCTCACAATTTACATAGGAGCCACATGAGTACAATCACGACTAAGGATGGTACGCAAATCTATTACAAGGACTGGGGACAGGATAGCCTATTGTCTTCAGCCACGGCTGGCCACTGAGCGCGGATGCTTGGGAATCGCAGATGTTTTTTCTCACCTCACACGGCCACCGCTGCATCGCACACGATCGTCGTGGTCATGGACGGTCGAGCCAACCGTGGAATGGCAAGGCGATCGCAGTTCAGGCAAATGTTGCCAATTGAGTGTGAGAGTCTGATGAAAGCAAACTATCTCCAAGGAGTTTTGCACCGATGGAAACAGCAGATGTCATTGTTATCGGCAGTGGTCAAGGAGGCATTCCACTGGCCGCTGATTTTGCCAATGAGGGACGTAAGGTTGTCTTGTTTGAGCGGGATGCTTTAGGTGGCAGTTGCATCAACTATGGCTGCACTCCGTCTAAAGCGTTCTTAGCAGCGGCTCATGCAGCAGGGCGATCGCGCCAGGCTCAGAAGTTAGGTATCCACACGGAAGTAGAAGTGGATTTTCCCGCTGTCATGGAGCGAGTTCGGGGAATCCGCAGCAGCTTTAATCAAGGGATTCACCAGCGATTGGAGACTGCGGGTGTCAAAGTCATTTGTGGCGAAGCTGCTTTTGTGGGTGAACGGACGGTCAAAGGTGGAGATGTTACCCTTCAGGCTCCTCTGGTAATTATTAACACGGGTACGTCATCGCTGATTCCTGACATTCCTGGACTTGCAGGAACTCCTTACCTGACCAACCGCAACTTCTTTGACTTGAACACCTTACCAGCCCGTTTATTGGTGATTGGAGGCGGCTATATTGGCTTGGAATTGGGACAAGGACTAGCGCGTTTGGGCAGTCAGACCCACTTAATTGTTCGGGGCGATCGCGTGCTTGGGCAAGAAGAGTCTGATGTCAGCGAGGTCTTAGCAGAAGCATTAAAGCAGGATGGGATTGGGCTTCATTTTGGAGTTAATGTCAATCACGTTGCTCATGAAAATAATCTGTTTAGGCTGACTCTAAGCAGTGGCGAACAACTTCAAGGAGAAGCGTTGCTGGTTGCGATTGGACGGAAACCCAATACAAGTGCATTAAATACAGCCGCCAGTGGAATTGAGCTAGACGATCGAGGATTTATTAAAATTGACGACCAGTTCCATACCACCTGTTCTGGAGTCTATGCGATCGGGGATGCTGCCAAACAGCCTGCCTTTACCCATGTGTCGTGGGAAGACTATCGCCGCTTAAAAGCAATTTTGTGTGGAGAAAACCGGACACGGAGCGATCGCGTTCTTGGCTATGCGGTCTACACAGAACCCCAGGTGGGGCGAGTGGGTATGACCTTAGAACAGGCTCAGAAACAAGGCATCAACGCGCGTGCTGTTACGTTATCCATGAGCCAAATTGCGCGTGCGATCGAGTGGGGGCATGACCTCGGATTTTATCGTATGGCGATCGACAGCGACACAGACAAAATTCTAGGAGCAACCCTGGTAGGCTACGAAACTGCTGAACTGGTGCATGTTTTTTTATCCCTGATAGAAGCAGGAGCAACCTGGCAGTTGTTAGAGCGATCGGTTCACATCCATCCCACCTATGGTGAAGCTTTACCCAGTCTGGCACGGTTGCTGCTTGGAGATAATATGCCAGGATGTCCGAATATGTGATATCGTGTCCGGTTAAAGACTTATCATGAAGACGGCAGGGGAGCAGGGGGAAAGAGGGTTTCCTGGTTTTTGCACAGATGCGGGAATTATAACTAATTAGGCGGACATCATATGAAGAGGTTTTATTGATGTACAACGTCAGTTGGCATTAATAATCTAAATGCCTAAGCCAAGAAGACATCCTCCTGACTCAGCTACAAAACTATTCTCTGTTTCGATTGCTCATTTACCCCTGGTACTAATGAGCTTTTTATATAGCCCAGTTTCTACGTATTTGCAGCTTTAGTACGGAAGCCAAGTAGAACCAACTCTTGGCAGATAAACCAGGCCAATTAAGTACGTGAGTATAAGCATAGTAACTAGATAGTAACTAGATCCTTAAGTTATCACCAGAAGTCAGGAATCTATCTTCTGAGCCTTTTATGTTTAATTAGGTTGACTTAGCTTACATCTCAGGAACCAACAAAAACTAGCTTAATATTTCGACATCAGATTACCACTATCAAAATCACTTTACCTTAATAAAACTTTATATATACCGTTGAAAAAGTCTATTTATCGAAGGAATTTAAACATAATAACTTTACAGAAAGTTACGTGTATTTATCAAGACTACAAGCAAAGTTTCGGAGTTAGAAATAGGTTAGTAATCCCGTAATGATTCGTTTCAGAAAGGCATCTTTTATCCATGACAACAAAACTATTCAACACTCTAGCTGCTGCTACAACCTTGGCAGGAATTGTTGCAACATCTGGAGCAGCTAATGCAGCTTCTCTCTCTTACAGTAGTTCCACTAATTACGATTTCACAAACATCATTGATGCACCTTTGAGCGTCCAAAAATTTGACTCATCTTTGGGCACACTCAAGGGTGTAACGATAAGTTTTACTGGCGACATACTTGGAAATGCAGGTTTTGAAAACAGGAGTCCAACCCCGACTCAAGTGACAGTAAATCTTGCTAGTCAACTCAACTTAAAACTAAATAATCAGTCTTTGTTTGCGCTCAATCCACAAGATATATCGAGTTATCAAGCTGCTAAATATGACGGCATCACTGATTATAGTGGCACCTCTGGAAAGACTATTTCTAATTTAACTGCCACACAATCTGCAACTCAGTCTTTCACCAATACCCAATTTTTGCAGTCTTTCACTGGTAATGGCGACATAGACTTTTTGTTCTCAGCTTTAGCCAACTCAGTAGTTACGGGTTCGGGCAACATGAGATCCTATATTGATACTTATGCCAAAGCAGGTATCAAAGTAACTTATGACTACGATGAGGTGAAAGCAGTACCTGAGTCTTCTGCCACACTGGGAATTGGTTTAATTGCTGGGCTTTGTTTGTTGTCACAACGCAAAAAAAGCTGGATCAAGATGTTTAATTAATAGACTTTCTTGAAGAGGTAGATTTCTTTTATCCTATCTATCAAGCAGACTCTCTAATTTAAATTAAAAAACCCGATTCTTCTCGAAAAAATCGGGTTTTTTATTGTGCTTATTAGGTTGAATTTTTAATAAGGTTTAAAACATCCTATTATTGGCGATCGCTATAAATAATTATTGATATGAAGTGGTTGATTAGAGAACCCAATTTTTTATATGACTCTCTACTGGTCGCCAGAGCCTGTTAACCTCTTACTGGAACTTAAAATTTAGGAAATTATGCCGAAAGCATCTACCGATCGTCAGGCTGCTGCAAAAGACATTAAACTACTAGTTTTGGATATAGATGGCACGATCGCCGGACACTCTAACACTATCAGCGAACCTGTAAAGCAAGCAATTTTTGCAGCGCAAGCACGAGGAATTCAAGTGGCGATCGCGACAGGTCGAATGTATCGTTCAGCCTTGCGCTTCCACCAAGATATCGGCTCTACCCTACCATTAATGGCCTATCAAGGAGCCTGGATTCAAGACCCGAACACCCAAAAAATTCATCGCCATTGGGTTGTTTCTAGAGAAATCGCCCACCAGTTACTCGACTATTTTGAACAGCCGGAATTGCGATCGCTTCTATCTGTTCACTTTTACATCAACGATCGGCTATACGTTCGTGAGTTAACCAGAGAAACCAAAATTTATGCAGAACGTTCTGGTATTATTGCGATTCCTGTGGGTGATTTACGTCAAGCCTTAACGAATGAACCGACAAAAATTCTTGCTTTGTCTGATGACACTGACTTAATCGATAAACTATTAGGAAATTTGCGCCGTCAATACACACCTGCTGAACTTTATATGACGACATCTGTTGCTACCTTTTTTGAAGCAACTAACGCCTCTGTAAATAAGGGGACTGCTGTACGTTACCTAGCCGAAGAGTTGCTGGGATTACAATTAGCCAACGTTATGGCGATTGGCGATAACTTCAATGATGTGGAAATGCTGGAGTATGCCGGACTTGGTGTAGCTATGGGCAACGCACCAGCAGGAGTGCAAGCGATCGCTAATTGGGTAGCTCCTAGCGTAGAGGAAGATGGGGCAGCAGTAGCAATTGAAAAGTTTTTGCTGTAGTGAAAGAATTTTTTCAAATCTAACCCATACAAATCAGAAAGGACACCGACGACTGGCCGTGTTTCGTCTCGGTGCCCCTGCTGGTTCGCTCCTCACACACCTGCTAATGTATCCGAGGTGGTGCATTGAGTCAATAGCTATATAAAAAGTTTTTATTTTTACCTAAGGGGCATTACCGATTTATAGCTCCAAAGGCGCAAAAACCCCCAGATTTTCCTCTAGGACAAATTTTAATACTGACTGAGTAGCCATGAGCAATCCCAGTCTAGCTTGGGCTAGCTCTGGTGAAGTAATTTTCACCTCACCCCAAATCCGGCAATTAGACCAAAACTTTTCAAAAGCTTGGCTCAAATTCAGTGCTACTTTTTCCCATTTCACAGAATCGCTAACATCAGGGCACTCTATGTTGTCTACCACTTGTATTAATTCGCCAATCAGACGACGCTCATCTGGGTGATTCAGTTGTAGTGTTCCGTCGCAATTAAGCCAAGGTAGTGGGTTAGGAAAAATAACATCCCAAAAAACTGGACTAGTATTTGGAACTGGTTCTCTAAGTTTAATCAATCCCTCTCGATGAGCCAGTAGCACTAGCGAACAGCAGCGTGCATGAGCATATTCAACAGCAAACAATGAATTGGGCATTGGGGATTGGGAAAGAGGAGGCAGGAGGCAGAAGTTCTTTAATTTTGAATTTTGAATTTTGAATTTTGAATTGATTTCTCCCCCTGCTCCCTGCTCCCTGCCCCCCATCTCCCCCTCTTCCCCTAAACTCCCGACTACGAGACTTTGTAACCAAGTCGCTAAGGCTGAGTGAGTTAATTCAAAATTTATCCAACCAGGGGGAACTATTTGGATGCTAAAAACGTCCTCACAAATCCCTGATAAATCTGAAGCGATCGCCCTAGCAAGCTCCATCGCTTTTCGATTCTGAGATTTTGATAGTCGCAAAGACACACTTGAGGTATAGATAACTCTATTGTCATTTCTACCTTTATGTAGAGGAATTTTTTCGTTTTTTATGCACTTATTTTCTATTCTATAAGTATCAATGCTTATCGATTTTATTAGATAACTATATAATAGCTGTTTGATTGACGTATATTTGCTAACTGGTGATTTATAATGCACGTAATATTATGGAAAGAGTGATGTAAGATATATTTGTTACATTTATGTCATCTATCTTGCGGTATAAATTTAATTTAGATAAAGAAAAATGAGAAGAGGATAAAATTTGATGAATAATCGATGAATAGTAAGTAAACTTTACTACCATCATTGTACAGTAGGAAGTATAACAAAAGAGTAGAGAGTAATTTGCTTTCTATTCTTTGGATTGGCTGGCGCTGTTAGGCGTTAAGCCTGCCTCGTCAACACAAAGACACTCCTTGCACCCTTTTATTTACGTCTTTGTCTTCAGCCGAACGCTCTTTGTTACCTATGCAATCTCCATCCTCCTTTTCTGAGGCATCACGGCCTTTTTTGACTTGGCAACGCATTCTTGACTGGGCTCAAGAACACTATCGTTGCCGCACCTTTAGCAAAGATGAGCGCATTCCAGCCCGGCCTGGATTGCTGTATTTGGTGCAAAGGGGTGCGATCCGTATGGTAGGAACCGCCCAAGTTAGTGCGACTGCCAGTCAGCTAACGTCTCGACGAATCAACAGAACTCCAGAAGAAGCGTTCTTGGGTTTTGTGGGAGCGGGACAGCCATTTGAAATTGTTGCTCAGTCACCATTCACACTCCAGGCTTACGCCCATGTCGATCAAACTGCGGTGCTGTGGATGTACTGGCATGATTTAGACAATTGGCCTCACTTCCGTCGCGAAGTTATGGATGCCTTTAGGTATCAGCACCAGCGTAAGCTGCTGTGGCTGAGTGCCTTGGGACAACGCCGCACAATTGACCGACTCTTAGGATTTCTCACATTGTTAATTGAGGAATATGGAGAGCCAGCAATGAGCGACACCGATCCTGATGTGATTCGCGGTTATTGTCTGCCCTTTCCCCTCACTCATGCCCAAATTGGTAGCGCGATTGGTTCGACTCGCGTCACCGTCACCCGCTTGATGGGTAAGCTGCGTCAACGTGGTTTAATCTTGACTCAAGGGGATAATCTCATTTGCTTGCCAGCAGAATCGATTAATAGAGCTAGTTAAGGTACAGTTCAGAGCGGCGATTTCCGCCACTCTGTCTTGAGTGCGATTCGCTCTTGTCAGCGAATTTTGACAAATCCGGCTTGGGTAATCAGTTGCTGTCCTTGCTCTGTCAGCAGTAAGTTGGCGTAAGCGACACCTGCTTGCTGCTCAGTCTGGCCATTCTGTTTGACCACCACAAACAGATTGCGGGTAATCGGGTATTTTCCTGATTGAAATGCCTCAATATTCAACTTGTTCCGTTTACCAGGACATTCAGACGGGAGGACAGAAGGTTCTTGGTATGGAGCAATGTATTGCCCTTGCGTGCGCCCCAACGGCAAGGACTTGATTGAGCATTGAGGAATCACCTCTGGGGCAGAAGCGTAGTAGATGCTACCAGGACTATCAGCCAATTTTTGCAAGGCTTGGGTGGTTGTGGAGATAAATTCTACATTGGAGCTGAAAGCTTGACCACCCAAGATGTCTTGGACAAAAAGTTCGACAGTACCGCCATCAGCAATACGACGAGAATAAGGCTTAATCGGGATATTGGGGCCGCCCACCTGGCTCCAATTATTGATTTTGCCTGTGTAAATTGACTTTAATTGTTCTACCGTTAGTCCTGGGATATTCAGGTTTGGGTTAACTGCAACCGCTAAACCATCAATTGCCACAGGAATTTGTTTCAAACTGAACCCACGCTGCTGGGCACGGCTTAATTCCGGATCTAGAACTGGTCGAGAGGACTGGGCAAAGGCTAGTTGACCGTCTATCAAGGACTGAATGCCAGTACCAGAACCAGGCGATGCATTGCTGGGTTCTACATAGCGCAGCCGTAACTCTGGCCGCGCGGCTTGAATTGCTGGATCGACTATTAGTCGAATCGGTGCCCAAGATGTACTGCCTCCGTAATTAAATAATCCTGTAGGAACATCCTTTACTGAAGTGAAAGTATTGCCACTAGGTTGTTCCGATCCGGTTTGGGGCGTTTTGGTGCTACCAGAATTAATTGTATTTAGATCGACACCAGATTTTCTACTAAACCACCAAAAACCGCCAGCTATTAGCCCGACGGTGATTAGGATGGATAATACAAGAATAGTTGTTTCATTTTTTTGAGACATAGTATAATTACCCGCGCGTCCATTCAATATAAGTGCTTTATAGGTGCTTGCTACTTGAGATTGTATTTGGAGGACGGGGATTTTGTTAGCAAATTCTGACTTTTAACTGCTTGAAAATTTAAAGTATAATATATAACATTTAAGTTATTCGTCTGCGATCTCAAGGTTTGAGTCGTGGTAAAAATAAATTGACAGTAAGATTTTTCCCCATAAAGCTCAATTTCCCATCTTGAGGGTTTTTCCAGGTTAAGTATTGGTTAATTTTTAATTTTTATTGGTGATTAACGCACTGGTTCAAAGTCATAACCAGTGCGAGAGCGAGAACCACGAACAATTTTTACAAGTTGCACTGAGGCATTGCGATCGCCTGATGCTAAAAACCGAATTGTACCAGAAGCACCAGTGGCAGAAAAGTCAGATGACAAGAGTGATTGTTGGACTCCCGCTCGTGTAGGATTACGTTCTAATGCCGCAATTAGAGCTACAGTGGCATCATAGCTGAGGGCGCTTCGCCAACTCACATCACCGCCCCATAACTGCCGCGATTTCTGGGGAAAATCTGACTTAGGATCGCTATCAATATGCCAGGGAACTGCCACTACCATCCCTACAGCTTGTTCTCTGCCAATTTCCAAAGTTTTAGCGGTGTAAACATCATCTCCCGCCAACAAAGTTAACTTTTTCTGATTAATTTGAATTACTTGCAGCGCTTTATCGAGAGTTTCAGTGTTAGCAGCTAACATCAACACTTCTGCACCTTGTTTAGTTGCTTGCTCTACACTTTTAGCTGCACTAAAATCCGCCCTGGATAAGTCAAATTCGCTAGCTACCTGTCCACCCTCTAGGGAAACAGATGAAACAAACTCCGACTTTAAAGACTGGCTATAGTTGCTCTGAGAATTAAAGAAAACCACTGCATTTTTTTTCTGCAAGGTTCTCACCATATAGTTAGCTAAAGTTCTCGCAGCCATAAAATCACTGGGAACTGTGCGAAAAACGTAGCGGCTAAAGTTAGAAATTTTGACAGATGTACTAGTAGAAGATATAGCTACAAGTTGTCCAGAAGTATAAATAGTACCTGCGGCTAAGGTGGAATCGCTAGTATTAGGCCCAACTACACCTAATACTTCGGAATTGCTGACTAGGGTAGAAGCGATTTGCTTGGCTATTTCTGGATTGTCGTCGTCATTAGCTATCCCTACCCTCAACGGTACTCCCTTGATTCCTCCTGAACTATTGACTTGATTTTGAGCTTGGGCTATGCCACGTAAAATTTCTAAAGCAGCATTGGGGTCAGTGCCGAATGGTACAGAGGCCACGATGGTATAGCTCCTGGAAGAACCGATTCGGGCATTGTTAAGAAAAATTAACGTTTCTGGATCGTTTCGATTGAGTTTTAAAGCAGCTGTGAAATTGGCGATCGCTTTATCATAACTTTTAGCTGCGATCGCCTGTACTCCTTCTTTTTTCACTGGAGAAATATCACCTGGAGTAAAAGATTTTTCTCCAAAACTAATACGGTCTTGTAAGGATGGATTGTTGCCTGGTTGTTGATTTGGAATGATGTTATTACCAATTTTGGCCCCATTGTTACTAAACCACCAAAACCCACCGCCAACTATGCCAGCTGTCAGCAGCAGAGCCAAAGCTAAAATTGTGGTTTCATTCTTTTGTGACATAAATAAGTTTCAATAAAATAAAAATATTTATTATGAAGAATTTAGAACTCAGGAGTCAGTATGAATTCTGTACAACTGGCTAGTGAATATTGGTTTCAAACCGTACTTCTCTACGAGACGCTACCGCGAAGGTCTCGCTACACGCTTTCGCCCTTAGCGGGCAAAACTATTATTAAATATACATTTTGTTTAATTGCGCCCACCGTTCCATAAGAAACTATAGACCATTAAAGATTAAACCAATAGTGATGACAACGGCTAAAAAAGACTAAGTGTTTCCTTTTTATGAGACATTTATTGTAGCTGTTAGCACCAGAAGTTTTTTAAAGTAAGAGAGATAATAATTTATAAATAAGTCGAAATACGGCTGTCAATGAAATAGCTACTAAGCCTGCTCCAACTGCTAAAATCACCACTGACGCAAGGTCAAGACCTCCCCGTAAAAAGGGGACAAAAAAAATAATCGCAAAAGTAATTGTTGGAATAATTAATAAATCGAACTTCTCAATCCACCGTCTCGTTTGGGCAAATATCAGTATTCCTAAAATCACACATGCAACACTTAAAGTAACTATTTCTGATTTTACTAGGCTGAAGAGGGCGATCGCGATCAATGCACCCTCAAATCCACTAAATGCCGCCCCACCCAATAATTCCAATGTAGAAAACGCTGGCTGAGTTGGTGGACGACGGGGAACGACGGGATTAGAACCTTGGGGTGGTTGTGGCGGGAGGGTTACAGAGGGCGAATTAGGTTGTGTGGGAGATTGAACCGCCTGTGAGTTAAGTGCATCTATAACCTCCTGGGCTGACTGGAAGCGTTGATTAGCAGCAGGTAACAGCATCTTGTCTAAAATGTCAGCAAGGTGAGGGTTGACACTGACTTGCGATCGCCATTTCCACTGGTTGCTATAGGCATCAAATAGTTTAACTGCTTCCTGATTTGTCAACAAGGTAATAAGAGTTACAGCTAAGGCGTATAAATCTGTAGATGGGAATACTTGACCCCCAGCCATCTGTTCAGGCGGTGCAAATCCCATCGAATAAATTCCTGTGGAAGAAGCAGCAGAACCCAGTGCAACATTTGTTACTTGCTTAACTGCGCCAAAATCTAGTAAAAAAAGTCTCCCATCACGACGGCGCATGATGTTTGAAGGTTTGATATCTCTATGGATAATGCCTCTGTCATGGACAAACTCTAGTACCCTCAGAATTCCTTGTAATACCTCTAATACTTGCTGTTGGGAAAATTTGCCTTGTTGAGCTAATTCTTCTTCTAGGGTTTGCCCATCAATATATTCTTGTACTAAGTAAAAAAATTGGTCTTGCTGTCCTGGTTGCAAACTATTAACTATCACTGGAAAGAAGGCAAATAAGTCAGGTATTTGCTCGTGATCGTTACCAAGTTGTGCTAAAACTTCTGCCTCTCTCTCAAACATCAACTGTGCTTGTTGCAGTTGATTTAAAGTTAAATTTCCCGCTGGTTGAAACTGCTTAACCACGCATTGACGCATTCCTGGTATTCGGCGATCGCGTGCCAAAAATGCTGCTCCAAACCCGCCCCTTCCCAGCAGCTTAGTTGGCACGTATCGACCATCTAGCATCAATGGCATACCACAGGTAGTGCAATACTTTTGCTGGGTTGTTTTCAGTGTCGTAACATCATCTAAATCGGCAAAATAGTTTTGTGGGCGTGGACAACGCGGACGAGTGCAGTAAACTTCCATTTTCGTGATTAGTCAAAATAATTCGTAATTGATAATACTCGCCTTCTCTACAAGATGATACGTAAATGGCAAGAAGCAAGCTACGTAATTCGTAATTAGTTCAGGTTACAGAGAAACTAAATTTATTAATGGGGAACACGAAACTTTTTTCCTGATGTCAAACCTTTGGTTTGGCTACAGCACCCTGCACGAACACAATGGGTTCATAATTACGAATTAAGTTAGCGACAGAGGAGCGTCATTACGAATTATTTGGTCATTTACAAAAAACAAAGGAAAAATGACAAAGGACTAATAACCTGATTTTAGTCTTCACCAGATAAGGTGGGTGTTGCTACCTCCAATGTAGTTAACACTAGACTTTTTTGTGTTAATTTTAACACATCTTGATTCCATCCTGGGTTAGCAAACTGGGGCAAAATTTCTTGACTAAAGGCTTCGGCGGCCTTGGATCTATAGCGATTGGGATTACAAATCAGCCACAGCGTCCGTTTGACGACAACGCCTTCAATAGGAGTACGGTGCAAAACGCCCATTTGTAACTCTTTAGCGATCGCACTAGTTGAAACAAAGGCAGCCCCCAAACCAGATTGCACAGCATTTTTAATCGCTTCAATGGAATTTAATTCCATTTCAACTTTAAAACGTCTGGTATCAATTTCACAGCGTGCTAGCACTTGGTCAATTACTTTGCGGATAGTCGATTGGGAATCTAAAGCAATAAATTGTAATTTATATAGGTCTTCTTTCTGAATTTTTTCAAGTTTGGTAAAAGGATGAAAGACAGGTAAAATCAGCGCTAGTTCGTCCTCAGCGTAAGGAATCACTTCTAAAGATTCTGACAGTTCGCCGGGAATTTCACCACCGATAATTGCCAGATCGACTTGTCCGTTAGCGACACTCCAAGCAGTCCGTCGGGTAGAGTGGACGTGTAATTGCACTGCCACATCTGGATATTTTTGTCGGAACATACCGATCATTCTGGGCAAAAGATAAGTGCCGGTGGTTTGAGAAGCACCGACAATTAAAGTACCACCTTGGAGATTTTGTAAATCCTCGATCGCCCGGCAGGTTTCCTGACACAGACTAAGGATTTTTTCACCGTAGTTTAAGAGTAAATGCCCAGCTTCGGTTAACTGGGCACGTCGTCCTCCACGGTCGAATAAGGGGACATCGAGTTGCCGTTCGAGATTTTGGACTTGCAAACTAACGGCGGGCTGGGAAACGTAAAGACTATCAGCGGCACGCTTGAAGCTTCCTTCTTGAGCGATCGCTTTCAGGATACGTAACTGATCTAAAGTGAAAGGAAGGTCAGACATAAGGCTCAACCCACAAACTTTTAAAGGAGCAGATGCACGTAACAAATCCGGTTTGGCAGCAATCAGCCGGACATGATTTGTTGCATATTAAACTTGAAGGCTTGACTCGAAAAAGACAGTAGCACAACATCTTGACTAAAGTCCCCTTTTGAATACTTTGTGGTATTGGTTGTACTGAATTCAGTTTTCTTTAAATTACTTCACCTGTGTATATGCTGCTGATTTCTTGGTTGACACCCAGTCATTTTGTCATACTGGGGTTACAAATAGTTTTTGCGATCGCTCACAGTGGAGGCGCTGCTTTACGCCCTTGGGCAGAAAAATACATTGGCCCAAGGTTTTATCGCATTCTCTTTGCATTAGTCAGCCTACCGTTGGCTGTGATATTAATTATTTACTTTTTTGGGCACCGTTATGATGGTTTGCAAATTTGGCAGGTACAAGGGGTGCCAGGAGTGCGAGAATTTGTTTGGCTGCTGTCAGCAATCTCGTTTTTGTTTTTATATCCTGCTACCTTCAATCTACTAGAAATTGCTGCTATTCAAAAGCCCCAAGTTCATCTCTACGAAACAGGAATTATTCGGATTACCCGTCATCCCCAGATGGTGGGACAAATAATTTGGTGTGTTGCCCATACTCTCTGGCTGGGTACTACCTTTACTCTTGTGACTTCCATTGGATTGGTGTTGCATCATTTGTTTGGGGTTTGGCACGGGGATCGCCGCCTGAGCGATCGCTATGGGGAAGCTTTTGAAATTGCCAAACAGCGAACTTCAATTGTTCCCTTTAAAGCAATTATTGACGGGCGTCAATCTCTCAAATGGCAGGAATTTCTCCGCCCTGCCTATTTGGGAGTTGCCATTTTTATAGCTTTACTTTGGTGGTCACACCCTCTGTTATTGGAAGCAACTAGTAGGATAGGATGGTAACTTTAGACGATCCCCAGTGTCAGCAGAAAATCCGAAACAGATGGAAATTTCAGCTTATCAAGCTTATCAATTGCTCCAAATCAATGTAGGATAAATTCAAACATCTAACAGTGGGGGTGCGTTCAGTCAGCTTGAGATTTTATTATTGGTAGTCGTTGGTCAGTTGCCTTTCTTTGAAAGAAAGTGGCAGATTCATCAAATCCCCAGGCGGTCACGGCAATCAGGAGTTTAACATCCAAAAAAGCCAACGCGACTTCTAGGGTCGCTTTTCTGTCAGAGACACATTAACGCGCTCAATTTTTGCCAATAATTCTGTGTCCTGAAATTTCTGTCCTGAAAGCATCTATCGGCAGTTAGTGACTTGCCAATCCTCCACTGAAGCAGTGCTGAGTCCTGAGTCCTGAGTAAAAGCAAGCAACTTAGTATTCATTGCTTGGAAAGTAGTCCCAATCCCCGCTTTACTCTAAAAGAAAAAGAAACGAGTTCCTCATTCAATCCCCTAACTTTTTGTTATGGACTTCTACTCAGCAACCAGAACTCGGAACTCAGCACTACTTAATTCAGTACTAATAGCTAGTTTGATATAAAAACCTTATAATCCAAGAGGCGTCATGGTGTTGTCGGTTAGTGAGCGGACATTTACTCAAGAAGTTTTAGAATCTCCTATTCCTGTTTTAGTTAACTTTGAAGCACCTTGGTGTGGCTTGTGCCGGATTATCCATCCACTTTTGTTGCAATTTCAAGCCCAGTGCGGCGATGAAATTAAATTAGTCGGGGTTAACGCCGATCAAAATTTTAAATTGTCTACTACCTATAGGCTAAAATCACTACCCACTTTACTATTGATTGAAAATGGCACTATTCGCCATCGCTTGGAATGCTTTCGCGGCAGGGAAGATTTACGTCTAGCTTTAGAAGAGATTAAAGCCAGCTACAGCAATTACCCCAAAATCTACAAAAGTTCAAAAACAGTGGACTTAGAATGCCGATCGGCCTGATGGATATTGGGTGTGGGGCATGGCGGCATTGGGGAGGCAGTGCGGTCTTGGGGTCTCCCCAAGCGGAGCAACTGCCGTCATTGAGCAAATAACTAATGACCAATGACCAATGACTAATGACTAATGACCAAATCTAAAACCATGCTTAATACCCCACCCAATCAGTCTTGGGTGGGTTATTTTATCCTAAAGGGTGTAGTCACAATTATTAACAGTTTCGACACGCTAATCAAGAATTCTAAAAGTAGGCGTCAGTGATGGAAGTAATCTATCAGTATGCCTGGCTGATTCCGGTGTTCCCTCTTCTTGGGGCAATGCTGGTCGGTCTAGGGTTAATCTCGTTGAATCAGGTGACAAACCGCCTCCGCCAGCTTAATGCTGTGGTGATTATCTCCATGATGGCAGCAGCTATGGTGCTGTCGTTTGCCTTGCTGTGGAGTCAAATCCAAGGACATCCCTCTTATACCCGCACCTTGGAGTGGGCAGCAGCAGGTAATTTTCACCTGAGCATGGGCTACACTATTGACCACCTGACAGCCCTAATGCTGGTGATTGTCACAACGGTAGCCTGTTTAGTTATGGTTTACACCGATGGCTACATGGCTCACGATCCCAGTTACGTGAGGTTTTACGCCTATCTCAGTTTGTTTGGCTCCTCAATGTTAGGTCTGGTGGTCAGCCCCAACCTAGTACAAGTTTACATATTCTGGGAACTGGTCGGGATGTGTTCCTACTTGCTGGTCGGTTTTTGGTTCGATCGCAAGTCAGCAGCCGATGCCGCTCAAAAAGCGTTTGTGACCAACCGTGTGGGTGACTTTGGTTTGTTACTCGGCATTTTGGGGCTGTTCTGGGCAACAGGAAGCTTTGATTTTAATATCATGGGCGATCGCCTCGCCCAACTCGTCGAATCAGGTTCGATCAGCAATTTTCTCGCTGTCCTGTTTGCGATTTTAGTTTTCTTAGGCCCAGTTGCAAAATCAGCCCAATTTCCCCTCCACGTCTGGCTACCAGATGCAATGGAAGGCCCCACCCCCATTTCTGCCTTGATTCACGCGGCAACAATGGTGGCGGCGGGTGTTTTCCTGATTGCCCGGATGTACCCAGTATTTGAAGACGTTCCAGCCGCAATGAATGTCATTGCCTTTACTGGGGCGTTTACGGCGTTTTTGGGGGCAACTATTGCCATTACCCAAAACGACATCAAAAAGGGCTTGGCTTACTCCACCATTTCCCAACTTGGTTACATGGTGATGGCAATGGGAATAGGCTCCTATAGTGCTGGACTATTCCACCTGATGACCCATGCCTATTTTAAGGCGATGCTGTTCTTGGGTTCAGGTTCAGTTATTCATGGTATGGAAGGTGTCGTCGGTCACGACCCCGCCTTAGCGCAAGATATGCGCTTGATGGGTGGACTGCGAAAGTATATGCCGATCACGGCAACTACCTTTTTGATTGGTTGCTTGGCAATTTCTGGTATTCCACCCTTTGCTGGTTTCTGGTCAAAAGATGAAATTTTAGGGAAGGCTTTTGAGGCAAACCCACTCCTCTGGTTTATCGGCTGGCTAACTGCCGGGATTACAGCTTTCTATATGTTTAGAATGTATTTCTCGACATTTGAAGGCAAATTCCGGGGTACTGACGAGAAAATCAAGGAAAAACTTAAGAAAGCTGCGGCGACAATTGTCCTGGAATTAGAGTCAGAAGAACCAGTCCCGAATTTTGGGCCTGGGGCGATGAAGAAAGGAGAATTGGCGGCAACTAGTCAGCATCATGAATCCCATGACTCCCACGGGCATCACAGCGACTCCCCCCACGAATCGCCGTGGACAATGACGCTGCCGTTGGCACTGTTGGCTGTGCCTTCGATTTTGATTGGTTTGGTGGGAACTCCCTACGCCAATTATTTTGAAGAGTTTATCTTTCCTCCTAGTGAAACTCTGACCGAAGTTATAGAAAAGGCTTCCGAGTTCAATCCGACGGAATTCTACATCATGGCGGGTGCTTCAGTCGGAATATCCTTGATTGCGATTACCCTGGCTTCGCTGATGTATTTGCGCCGTAAAATTGATCCGGCTGCGATCGCTGCTAAAATCCAACCACTTTACGAGTTATCCCTCAACAAGTGGTACTTTGATGACATTTACCATCGGGTTTTTGTCCTCGGCTTGCGTCGCGTAGCTAGACAAGTTATGGAAGTTGACTTCCGCGTTGTAGATGGTGCTGTTAACCTCACAGGCTTTTTCACCCTTGTTAGCGGTGAAGGTCTGAAGTACCTAGAAAACGGTCGCGCTCAATTCTATGCCTTGATTGTGTTTGGGGCGGTTTTGGGTTTAGTGATTGTCTTTGGTGTTACCTGATTTTCATAGGAGCAAAGGGGCGGCTGTCTGCCCCTTTGCCTCTACATTATTTTTTGAATTTTATGATTAAAGCATTTTCACGTCAGTAAATGATAGCTTATGCTTTAGAAAAATATAAAAATAGTAATTAACAGCAACAGCTTCAGAAGAGAAGGCCAGTACAAAATTTTAGCTATCAAGTTATCTTTATACTGTAGCAGCTTTAAATCCGGTTTTACGAGCATTAAAACAGCGTTAATAGTGATCACAAAAATGTATAAATAAATAACTAAGTAGAAAAACTCGAAATAAACAAGTCCTTTGGCAAGGACTTGTTCCCTAAGCGAAATTTGGTCAAGAATCACAATAAAAATAAAACCAGCACAAGCTGCCAAAACCTCCATAGTTTTATCTCTATCGGCAATTACTAACATTGCAAACAGCATGACAACGACTACAAACAGCGGCCCGATTCTGGAGATAAAAATACTGATAACTTGGCGTTTGGTAGTAATATTGAAATTAAGTTCAGGAACATTTGTTTTGAAAATAGTATTTGGTATCCCAAAATTGCTATCGTATGTTGCATAAAGATATTCAAAAAAACTATCTTCAATCTGCCAGCCATCCAAGACTAGTCTCTTATCTAAACCAGGATGGGCGCTGGGGTTAATAATTTTATAACTCTCAAAATCGGGCGTGAGAAACACTTGGCGGTTTAAATTATTTTGAGTATTAAAATCGCTGTGCCATAGCCGAATTTGAATATCTTTGTAGTCAAAGGGATAGTGAGAGTAATCCAAATTTTGCAGCACTGTAGCTTCCACATACCAACCAATAACCTCAACATTCCCTTGGGTATAATGGTAAGCTTCCTTCATTTGTACATCGTTGACACTGACAGCATCCGGCATAATAAAACCGCGAGTCAACCCATCGTGAATGCCTTTGGTATACTTCTGCCAGATATAACCCGTCATAAAAACTTTTTTAGCACTTTCAAATTCTAAGGACTGAATGAAAATTCCAGTAGGCACATATAACGGCGGCTTTCGGTTTAAGTTTTTATTTAACTTGACTTGCGGAGCCAATAATTTATCAACTTGTGCTTGATTAAGCAGGATGTTGTGATTGGTTATATAGTTGCGATCGCCCAAAGCTAATTTCCAAATCATTCCGATTTCTGTGGCAAACAAGATACTAGAGATTGACGACACTATCCACACTCGGCTAACACGAAACTCATAAGCCCGCAACATTAGAACTGACAAACAAATGAAAAACCAGAGCAAGGCTAAACAGCTTAAAATTAGCGTTTGTCGCTTAGTTTGGTCATCTAGCAAAACTTCTTGTTTGAGAAAGACTACTCCCACCACCCAATTATTCAGCTTAGTTGGTTGCAGGAAAAACCAAGAATTTTGACCTGTGGTTTCATCGAACAACTCCGCTTCGCCTTCCTTACCTTGAAGCGCCTGTTTAACTAATGCTAGGAGTTGTTTGTTGTTCTGCTTGGCAGCAATTTCAACCAAGTTGTTTTGCTGTTTTACATTATCAGTAATCGTATGATAGACAAAAGTTCCATTTTTAGAAAGAACAAAGGCGTAGCCCGTTTTTCCCAGTTCCAGTTTTAAGGAATCAATTAACTGTTGTATTTGACTTAAGGAATATTCACTAAAAAGCACTCCTTGCGGCAATTTTCGTTTACCCTGCAAACGATAGAACGGAGCATAAAATCCCACTATGGGTTCAGTCAAGAGAGACTGCTGTGACCTGCGGTAGGGTTCTCCCCAAGATGCTCCATCCTGCAACGTCTTGCGATACCAGGGATATTTTGTGTTGTCATCATTTTTCTCTTGTTGCCCTAATTGCACACTGTTGTTTACCCTGAAATAGACAGGTGCATCTAGCTTTTGGGATTTGCTTCTACTAACACCAAGTTCATAGGCTGCACCGAAGGTAGCAAGATAAGGGTTTTTTTCAATTTTTTGTTGGAGTTGCGCTGATAGTTGCTCATCGTTGATTTCATCTGTTGTGAGGGAGTTAGCAAGAGCAAGAGAATTATCTTGAGTGGTACGCAGTTCGTTCTCGATCTCCAGAGTCGTTAGCACAGCTTCTCGCTGGGCTTGGTTTTTAGCTTTTTGAAGTCTCTGCTGTGCACTGTGCCAATAGATGTAAAACCCAAATAGAGCTAATGCAAGAGTGATACCACAAAGGGTTAGTAATGCAAAGAATAGTATTTTTTGCTTTTTATTCTTTTCTATGAATGCCATTTATCAAAAGCGTAAATAAATTTTCTCGTAAAGTATTCTGACACTTTTCCATATAATCTACATATAAATTGGCTGTATCTATTTATAGTTAAAAGGATGTTACATATTAAGTGTTTTTTAGCAACTATCTTATTGGTGAGTTTGAGTGCTTGTACTAGCGAGCAAAGGCAAGTTTATACTCCACTAGACAGCAGAGTAAATGGCAATACTGGCTTAGATGCAAGTAAAACTGTACTGATTGACGGTTCGGGTACGGTTTCTGTCATTAGTGAAGCAATGAAAGAACAATTTAGAAAAGTAAACCCCAATGTAAGAATCGCTATTGGGAAGAACGGTACTGGAGACGGCTTTACAAGGTTTTGCCTTGGCGTAACTGATATCTCAATGGCAGCCCGTCCGATAAAAAAGTCAGAAATTGAAGCCTGTCAAAAAAACAACATTGAATTCGTTGAATTGCCGCTTGCCATTGATGGCATCTCCCTTGTAGTCAATCGCACCAACACTTGGGCTACTTGCCTCAAACCTCAAGAACTGAGCAAAATATGGGAGTCTGCGGCATCAGGCAAAATCGTTAACTGGAACCAAGTTCGTAATAACTACCCCGATCAATATCCCCTAATACTGGCTGGCCCGGCTGTAGGCACTGGTACTGTAGACTATTTTAGTGAGGTGATAATTGGCAAAAGTGGGAAAATCCGCAATGACTACAAAACCAGTGAAGAGGAAAGCGTAACTGTTCAGACAGTCGCATCTGAGCCGGGAGGTCTTGGCTTTACAGCCTTTTCCCGCTACCTAAAAAATCAGAACATTCTCAAGGCTCTTGCTATTGAGAACAAGGAAGGTAAATGTGTAGAGCCAAGCCCAGAAACGATCGCCAACAGCAGCTATAATCCCCTTTCCCGTCCTCTATTTATATACGTCAGCAAGACAGCTCTTAAAGAAAATCCTGCCGTCAAAGTTTTTGCAGATTACCACCTAAATGCTGCTAACCGTTCCTTAATCTCAGAAAGTGGCTACGTTCCTTTGCCAGATAACTTGCTAACAAAAGTGCGATTGCGTCTAGATCGTGCGATCGCTGGCTCGGTTTTTGAGGAAGGGTCGCCAGCCAATGTCAAATTTGCAGATCGATTAGCAAGTTCCAAACAGAGGTAGAAAACAGATACTAGCGTGACAAGTCTAATATGGTACTGGGTTTATTTAAACCGACGAATGACTCATAGTGAGTTGATAAACTGGCAAGGACCGACCCAGGAAGCATAGTGATAAATTAAAACTGAGTGAATCCTCTACATAGAGCGAAGTCACTCAAAGTTTGGGAGTGAACCGATCGCTTTTACCCAAGAATTGCGCCATCGTTTTTCTCCACACTACTGAGAAATAAGAGGCATTATGCGATTGGGTTGGAAAATTGTTTTATTCCTTTCCTCTCAAGGTATTAATTTTTTTGCCATCTCAAAATAAGCGAACGTACAGTTTTTAGGGTAAATTTTTGACTTGACTGGGAGTATCACAACGCACATTCCGCACCCGCAACTGTCAAAAAAGACTCCCAAGAGGAAAAATAGGGGACTGCCAATTTAATTAAATCAACCTAACGAGGAAGACGAAATCCCCAAAAAGCTGTTACTTAATAACTAGTGACTTTTTGCCAAACATGATTTTGATAGCAGACGAATTGTGATGAATACAGCTAATTTTCCGTGGCTGACGACGATTATTCTGTTGCCGATAGCCGCTTCACTACTGATTCCCATCATCCCGGATAAAGAAGGCAAAACAGTGCGCTGGTACTCCCTCGTTGTAGGGCTGATAGATTTTGCACTAATTGTTTATGCTTTTTATACTGGATATGATTTTTCCAATCCAGATTTGCAGTTGGTCGAGAGTTACGCCTGGGTACCCCAACTAGATTTGAATTGGTCAGTAGGGGCAGATGGCTTATCCATGCCCCTAATTATTTTGACTGGATTCATTACCACGCTGGCGATTTTAGCAGCTTGGCCTGTCACCTTCAAGCCGAAGCTATTTTACTTCTTGATGTTGGCGATGTATGGCGGTCAGATTGCCGTGTTCGCTGTCCAGGATATGCTGTTATTTTTCCTGGTGTGGGAACTGGAACTAGTACCGATATACTTTCTGCTGTCGATTTGGGGAGGCAAAAGACGGCAATATGCAGCGACAAAATTTATTTTATACACCGCCGGCGGTTCGCTGTTTATTTTGCTGTCTGCACTGACAATGGGATTTTACGGCGATACGGTGACATTTGACATGCGATCGCTCGCCTTAAAAGACTTCGCCCTCAATTTCCAACTTGCCGTCTATGCTGGCTTCCTGATTGCTTACGCTGTCAAGTTACCGATTATTCCCTTGCACACTTGGCTACCTGATGCCCACGGTGAAGCTACAGCCCCTGTACACATGTTATTAGCAGGTATTCTCCTGAAAATGGGCGGTTACGCCTTAATTCGGATGAATGCCCAAATGCTCCCCGATGCCCACGCTTATTTTGCACCAGTGTTCGTGGTTTTGGGGGTAGTCAATATCATCTACGCTGCCTTAACATCCTTTGCCCAGCGCAACCTGAAGCGAAAAATTGCCTATTCCTCAATTTCTCACATGGGCTTTGTGATGATTGGTATTGCCTCCTTCACCGATTTGGGGTTGAGTGGGGCAGTATTGCAAATGGTTTCCCACGGGTTAATTGGGGCGAGTTTGTTCTTCCTGGTTGGCGCAACTTACGATCGCACCCACACCCTAATGTTGGATGAAATGGGCGGTATTGCGAAGAGAATGCCGAAGATTTTCGCCATGTTCACCACCTGTTCAATGGCTTCTTTGGCATTGCCAGGGATGAGCGGTTTCGTGGCAGAATTAATGGTATTTGTAGGCTTTGCTACTAGTGATGCTTATAGCTCTACCTTCAAAGTTATCGTGGTGTTCTTGATGGCAGTAGGAGTGATTTTAACTCCGATTTATCTGCTGTCGATGTTGCGAGAAATTTTCTACGGTAAAGAGAACGAGGAATTAGTTTCTCACCAAGCTTTGATAGATGCTGAACCCCGTGAAGTATTTATCATTGCCTGTTTGTTAATTCCAATTATTGGTATTGGTTTTTATCCAAAATTGCTGACTCAAATGTATGACGCGACAACTGTACAATTGACAGCAAGATTGCGTGATTCCGTGCCGACATTAGCACAGCAAAAAGACGAAACACTAAAGGTTTCTTTGAGTGCGCCCCAAATTGGTAATTAAGTTGCGATCGCTACTTTAGTTTTGTTTAAATATTTATTGCTTTGAGGGCGGGTTTTGTACCTGCCCTTTTTGTTACTCATTTGAAACTTTTAATTGAGTAAAGTAATAAACCTGTATGGCAATACCCAAGGGTATTGCCCCAAAAACCTTAAACTACGTAGCAGGACTTTGTTGGGTTGCGCTTTGCTTAACCTAACCTACAATTTTTCTTAACTGAACAGTATTGACCTATATGGCGTAAGTGAGTAAATAGATTTTTTACAATTATTCTAAAAATAGATTATTAAGCTGATAGATTTGTTTGCAACCAGTGCAGTAAATCTTCCATAGCATTAAAATCTAATAAAGCTTCACTAAGAGTTTCTAATTGATTTAAAGAAAGAGATTGGATGCGCTTTTGCAATTGTGGTGATAATTCTCCCAATCGTTTTTGTAATAACCTTAAAATAAGCTGTTGTTCGCCTTCTAGTTTCCCTTCTAGTTTTCCACGCTCGTAGCCGATGCGCTCACCTGTAGTTACATATCTCATAGCTCGTAATAAATCATTTATTTAAAACTATATCCAAATCAACAAACTATTCCATAAATCGGTTTTATTCAACAAACTGAATTCGTACAGCATCTCGTAGACAAGTGGCTTTGTTACATAAAATAAGGCAAATAGCAAGCATATTTTAGGAATAATTTACGACTGCTAGAGTAGCAGCAGATGTAGTAGCTAGTTCACGACTTTGGCAAATCGGAATCTCAACCCAAAATTCTGCTCCTTGTCCTGGTTCAGAAATACACCAAATAGCTCCGTTGTGTTTTTCTGTGACAATCTGAGCGCTAATTGCTAGTCCTAATCCAGTGCCTTTACCTGCGGCTTTTGTAGTAAAGAAAGGGTCAAATAATTTTTGCTTAACTACTTCGGTCATGCCAGGGCCATTATCTGCAATTTGTACAGTTATGTAATCCGAGTTGCGTAACTCAGTACGAATTACAATCTGGCTGGGTTTAGCTTCTATATCTTCAAGAGTTCGCTTACTGTCATAACTATCGAGGGCATCAATGGCATTACTAATAAGATTCATAAACACCTGATTGAGTTGTCCGGCATAGCATTCTACTAAGGGAATATCACCATATTCCTTGACTATTTCAATTCCGTTATTTCCCGGCGTTTGTTTGAAGCGATTTTGTAAAATCAGTAGTGTGCTATCAATACCTTGATGAATGTTGACAGGTTTCATATCCGCTTCGTCAAGTCGAGAAAAATTTCGTAAGGAGAGAACTATTTCCCGAATGCGATTAGCTCCCATTTTCATAGAAACTAATATTTTAGGTAGATCCTCAGCCATAAACTCAAAGTCGATCGCTTCTATATGAGCTTGTACTTCAGGTGTTGAATGAGCATTAGATTTTTGATAGAGTTCTATCAGTTCCAACAAGCCCAGCGTATATTCACTTACATGGGTCAGGTTGCCGTAGATAAAGTTAACTGGGTTATTGATTTCATGAGCTACACCAGCCACTAGTTGACCTAAACTCGACATTTTTTCGGTCTGAATTAGTTGAGCTTGAGTCTGTTTGAGATTGTGCAGAACTTTGTTGAGTTGTTCTGCTTGGGCAGTAGCAGCAGCAGTAGCAGCGCGACTTTGATTATACAATTGGGCTTGGTCAATGGCGATCGCTAACTGGTCAGCCACGCCTCGAATGATTTCCACCTCATCATCACTCCAGGGGCGAAGCTCTCTACTATGTTCGCAGACAATCACACCCGATCGACCCGACTGAGTTTGAACTGAAACTATTAGTAGAGACTTAAAGCCCAATGTCACCAGTAAATTCCGACTCTTGAAATCAAGCCAGGAATCTGCCGCAATGTCATCAAAGCAAAGCAAATTCCCTTGCATAACAGCCTCACTTAAAGCTTCCACATTTTGGATCGGAGAACAGCCTAAAGGTTCTGTTAAGTCGGGAGCGCAAGCTTGCTGACTCAGTTCCAAGCTAGTAGATTCATCTTCTTGATAACACCAAAAAAACTGGCATTGATCGATCTGTAGCAGTTGCCGAACTTCACCCACTACTGTACTCAAAATCGTATTTAGATCCAGCGAGTTACGAATTTGACTAGATAGACGAGTTTTCAGAATTTTTTCCCGTTCAACTAGCTTTCGCAATTCGACTTCAGACTGCCTTAACTCTATCTGGGCAATATTACGATTAACACTAGCTCTTGCTAGTAGCCAAGAACCAATGCCAATTAGTCCTACTAACCCAGCATATAGCGGTAGCAATTGACTCAAAAATCGGTTTGATTTGGTTGTCAACGTCTCTGGTGACACCCACGAGACAATCTTCCAGTGATAGGATTTAGTATCAATTTGATTTTGACTTGGTGCAAAAGCTTGTCCTGCTCCCGTACTAGATTTTTGCCCTTCGAGAAGTGGATAGACTGTGGTAAAAGTGAACATTCCTTCAGTAGTTTGGAATTGTCCCGATTCTTGTTGAGAAATCCGCTGCCATGCTTGGGGAAAAGTTTTGCCAAAAGTGCGGTTTTTGCGGTCGGGAAACATAAATCCCCATTCATCTTCAGGCTTCGCCCCTTTTAACCAGTAGCCATCGGCATTCAGTAACATTCCCTGGCTAGGGGCGTTAGCAAAAGCTTGATTAAAATTGTCTAGCAGTTTTGCACCGAAATAATTTAACACCACAATGCCTCGTTTCTGCCCACGGTTATCAAAAACGGGAGTGCCAAAGCGGATCATTGGCTTCAAGGGTTGTTCAACCTGACCACGTTCGATGTTTAGGTCAAGAGGAGAGACAAATACTTGTCCTTGGTTCAGGCGGAAAGTGTCATTAAACCAGTAACGCTTGATTTGAACTTGCAGTTTTTCTTCGGGGACAATCCCTGGTTCACCCTTGTTAAAGTTGACTCTGACAATTTCCTTACCCGATCGATCCAAAAAGCGAATTTGGTCGTAAAGTTTTTTATATCCAGAAAATAATAAAAATTCTTGAGAAAGTGCCTGTTGTCTACCTACTCCCTCTAAAATTCTTTGTAGCTCGTTTTGTTTAGAGATAACCATCAAATCTGAGACAACCGAGTGAAAGTCTCCGCTAATTACTTTAGTTTGTAAATCTACCTTACGGAGTTCATTTGTTTTGAGCAGAACTTGCTCGGTTTGTACCTGTTGGTAGTAGATAGTAGCAATAACAACTCCAACTAAAGCTGACAATGGCAAAAAAACTATTAGGAAGTTTTTGATTAAAACTCGTGAATGGATCTGTGGTGACATCTCTGATACTTAGGTACAACTCAAAAATCGGGCTGAAAATTAGCTAATTTCCAGCTACGCCATGTTTTCTGAGTCAAGGTTGAGAGAAGACTTTTTCTCCTGGTAGGTATAGGTAATCAGCCCAGCTACCAAATTCACCATGAAATTGAATACTCTGCGACTTCTGGAATGTTCGAGTTGAACAATGTTCCGCCCTTTTTTGCTATTGTCAGTTACACACTCTGGTAGTCAGTACCGAAAATCCACGAGTTTAATGTAAAGATTTTACACTTATAAAGATTTAATTACTGAGAAGAAAGATACAAAGCAATCGCTAAACATGGCTTTTGATTCTTGCCATGCGATCGCACATCAATAGATTACGTACAATCTATCTAAAATCAGATTTGGCAAAACCGCTCATGTTAAACTACAATCCACTCCATTGTTTGCCATCTTCCGAAGAATTACCCGACTCAGATGATACCGCTGTGGATAATGAACTCCAAAATTTAATTCCCGGCTTGCTGAAAACGATACTGGCTTTGGTTTGGTGCGATCGCTGGAATTGGTTCTTTGGTGTTGACATGGGTATTTATTATCACCCAGATAAACCAGCTATTGTCCCTGATGGGTTTCTCAGCTTAGGAGTTAAACGTGTCATTGATGAGGACTTACGCCTAAGTTATGTGCTATGGGAAGAAAAGCAACTGCCAATTTTAGCACTAGAAGTTGTTTCTCAAATTTATCGCGAAGAATATAACACCAAGAAAGAATTTTATGCCAAAGAATTAGGAATTTTGTACTACGTTGTATATAGTCCCCTGCGGCGGAAAAAGACACCTTTGGAAGTGTATCATTTAGTTGATGGGGAATATATCTTAATGTCAGGAAATCCCGTTTGGCTACCAGAAATTGGTTTAGGAATTGGGCGAGAACGAGGAATTTATCAAGGTATAGTGCGGGAATGGCTGTACTGGTATGACGAAGAAGGGCAAAGATTGCTGATACCAGAAGAACGCATTAGGGAAGCCGAAGAACGCACAGCTTTTGAAGAACAGCGACGGGTAGAAGCAGAACAAAAAGTGAAAATGTTAATTGAAAGGTTGAATGCGCTAGGTGTCGATCCAGAAACTTTGTTATAGATTCACCAAATTTTGTAATTTTTGCTGCCTTAATGTTAATTAGCTTCCTGGCTAGGGAATGATATCTGTAAAGCAACTAATAGCTTGACGGTAAAAATCGTTATGGCTGGTTGCTCAATAAATATATTTACCAAAATCTGCATCAAAAATATGGAAGTCAAATTAGGATTTGGAGCAGTCCCAAAACCTCAATATGTTTTTGTCAGCAAAGAACCCGATCACTGCTGGTATATGCTATCCGAAGATGAAAGACGCATTCCAATTTATGAGAGAGCCTTAACTGGAGTAATTACAGGGATAGAAGTTAATAAAGAGGTTGAGAATACATTTGGAAAAGTTATAAGAACAGATTTAAATGTTTTGGCAGATAAACCTTATATTATCCGCTCAGGAAGCGATACCTATTTCAGTAAAGGCTTATTGCTGTCTTTAGATATTCTTTCTTTTGAACAACTGTGTCATCCCCTTACTATTGCCGTTAGTCCAGGAGATAAAAAAGTAGTGTTTTGTAACATTTACGATCCAATAACTTATCACTCTATAGGTGTTAGTTGGGATGGACATAATGAAATTGATTGGCAAGCTCTAGGGCAAAAAATTAGTTTAAAAATTAATAGAATTCAAACTTTGAATCAACAGCCAATACAAATATCTGCTAATACAACGGCATCAGAAAATCATGCAGTTTTGATAGATCAAAGTGATACATATTTAGCCCAGTTAAATTGGACTCCAGAGCAGGGAAGGGAGTATTTACAAAAGAAATATGGCAAGCGATATCGCGTCTACAACTCACTGATACAGAAATTCTGGAATTTATCGATTACCTGAAGCTACAACTAACCCAAAATTGCTCAACTTAGCTGCTGTTGGGTTAGTGTGCGATAACTGCGATTCCCCTTTTGCTACACCCAAATGCTAGGCTGGAATAATTGCGATCGCAGAATTAGAGTTAAATAAAAGTACCCGATATTAAAATACTTGCATGAACTCAAGCGTTGATTTGTTGACTCGCATTACTCAAACTCCTGGTCAGTGTGGTGGTCGTCCTTGTATTCGAGGCATGAGGATTCGTGTGAGTGATATTTTAGAAATGTTAGCTGAGAATGTCAGTGTTTCTGAGATTTTAGAGGATTTTCCCGATCTTGAACTCGAAGATATCCAAGCCTGTCTATTGTTTGCAGCGCGGCGAACTGACTTTCCTCGCTTGACAGCATGAAAATTTGGATTGATGCTCAGTTGCCTCCTACATTAGCACTTTGGCTGACTGAGACTTTTGACGTAGAGGCTACTGCCCTAAGAGAGCTTGGATTACGAGATGCTAAAGATGTGGAAATTTTTGAGGCAGCACGAGTTGCTAAGGCGGTAATCATGACCAAAGACAGCGATTTTGTTGACTTGGCCTGTCGGTTAGGAATACCACCTCAAATTCTTTGGCTTACCTGTGGTAATGTCACAAATCGCAATTTGCAGCGGCTACTTGCGATTGCTTTACCTGATGCAATAGAACGACTGCGCCAAGGAGAAGCAATTATAGAAATTAGCAATAGTTCATGAGTAAATTGCTCAACTCATACCAGTGGCTCTGGGAAAATCAACTGTGACTACATCACCGGGATTAAATGTTACTAAACTGTCTCTTCACTCTCAGGGAAAATTGAAGCTGCGTACTGTAACGAGAATGATGCTAAATCAAGCTGATCTTCGCGTTGGCTAGCAACTTCTAAGCAGACTTGAATTGCATCTTGCAGCATCTCTAACAAATGTTCATAGCTGTCTCCCCAAGTGTGGCATCCTGGTAGAGCAGGTACAGAAGCACACCACACACCGTCTTCTTGCCAGATAACTGCTTTAATTTTCATTACCAATCATCTCCACAAGACTCTAACTTAGATTTTAGTGTTAGGACTAGACGAGTGCGATCGCTTGTCCATTGTATTGAGGTGTTAGCCTTCCACAGGTGCGATCGCACAAGCAAGTAGTTACTCAAAATACATATATTCTTGGGTATTTTAACTTAAACTTAAATTAAGGTGATGAGCAACCATCCTGCAAAAAAAAGATGCTAACTTAACAATGAGGCATTAAGCTACAGATACATCTTGTGACAATTCCTCTAACTTCTCCCGCCTTAATGTATCTAATGTTTTGTTAGTGGGTTGATGAACTGTCCACTCATAGATATTAATAGAAGACCATCCAGTAAGCTTCTGACCCCAATCATTGTATTTCATTTTTTGCTCTTGATATTTGACATAGGCATGGTCAATAATTTCTGCACTGTCTGAATCATAATATCGAATATAAAGACGATCGCCTACAGAAACAAGCCCCCAATTAAGAAGATCATTCATGCGAGGTAATACTTGCCTCGATTGCATTTCTGGAATAGATGTACTTGCGATACTACTTACTGTCGGTTCTGCAATTTCAACGTAATATTTCTCTAGTGCTGGAGGTGGTATTATTTGCTCAACCTTAAAGAAGTACTGTTGGTCATACTGCATTGGGGAAATTATTATGCATCGAACATCAATATTATTTTTAGCCAACCAAGCACAGGCTGATAAAGTTTGTCCGTCAAATGAAGCTGCAATTAGAAGAATTCGTTGATCTTGGTTGAGTGTACCTTGAGCTTGATTATCTTGTAAAAATTTAGCTAGGATGCGAGTCGCAAGTTCGGAAGCTGTTAGACCACTTGATAATGCTTGCTGAAACTTAGGCTCATCTCGATGGCGCTCAATGTATGGTGCAAACAATTGTCGAACAATATCTTGCTGTGTTTTGATTAAAGCATAATTAGCCGCATATCGAATTGCTTGAAACTCAAAAGGCTCTTTACGTTTTGCTGTATCATCTCTATCGCGTTTTAACTCAATTAGAACAATATTTCCTTTCTTATCAAGTGCAACTAAGTCAGCGCGACCTGATAGCGTGTTACGTACTTGCTGACCAATAATAAGCAGGGTTTCTTCACCTTCAGGAAATAAAATCTCTACATTTGTGCGAACAAATTCCTCTAAGTCAGCTTCAGTAAGCCCAACCTCTTTCATCGTTCGCTCGTTTACTTCATTGCATGTAACAACTGTTCTGCCTGTTACTTGTATAATCTTGACAGGAAAGATGTTTGTATTGGACATTTTGGGTAGTCTACTGATGTGTATAAAGTGATTGAAGAGAATCACGACTCAATTTCAGGATACCCACCAATACTCTCAAAGTATCGCCTCATAGCTAATCGCAGTATAAATCGATTAAGAATTAACAAACCTTAATATTGCTATTGTAATAATTCGTAATAGACTTTAAAAAAGAACTGATTTGATATTTAATATTTAGCTTACATTGTGCAGTTTTGCATTGTATTGCAATGACACACCATACAAACAACTTTATGTAACGGGACGATGAGCAAAGAAAATATTACGTTTCGGATAGATAGCGATCGCAAAGCTGCACTTGATGCAATCGCAGCCCAAATAAACCGCGATCGCAGCCACATACTTAATGAAGCGGTAGCCACTTATTTAGAGATGTATCAGTGGCAAATTGAGGAAATTCAAAAGGGAATTGCTGAGGCGAATGCTGGAAACTTTGCCAGTGATGAAGAAGTAAAAGCGACTTTTGCAACACTCACCAATGTATATTAAGTGGCTGCGTAATACGCTTCATTCCACACAGTCACAATTACAGTTATTAAATATCGCTTGCTTCTGGTAGCCAGTCTTCATCCAACACTAACTCTACAGAATATGGGCATTCTTCTGGAAACACAGATAAAAGTATGCCCGTTTGCTTGGTTGCTTGCCGACGCGCCTTTTGATAACTTTCCTCAAGCTGTTCTGTAGGATAGCTCTTAAGACTAGGACTATCTTCTATTACTAACTCAATTTGGGTACGAGAATCGGTGATAGAATCGAGCCAACTATCTGAGCGACGCTGGGGTTGATATTGCCACTTGAGCAAATGCAAAAGTAAGCGAGTTAGTTGACTGGCAATACCCCGCCTTTCACTTTTGCCCAAGCCTTCAACCTCTTCAATCAGATGTTCTACATCAACTTCATGCCAGCAATGCGATCGCAATAGTTGGGCTGTCTGTTGAATCCACAAATTAAAATCTGCTTTATAAGTTGCACTCATAGCCGTTCTCGATCGGTTGCATAGTTTAAGCCATAGCACGTAGCTTTTCGGGCAGAAATCAATCTCATCAGTTTTTTTCAAGCCTCAAAAGTCTTCATCATCAACAAAAAATTCGGCATCGTCTTCCAATCGAGAATTACGCTGCCCAGTACCAGCAAGTCCCCACAGAGGTTGCAGCAGCGCCATACCAATTAACCCGACACCGGCACTAAAAGCTAGCACTAAACCCATTGGTATCTGAATCGATTGGAATGTTAAAAATTTTAACGATACGGGTGTAGCATTTTGGACTGAAATAATTGCGATCGCTATTACCCAAACTGCTACAACTAGAGATGTAAAAAAAGGAGCAAGAGTTTTCATACTTTGATCGAAATGAGGAGTTAGGAGTTAGGAGTTAGAAGTTAGGAGTTATATTTTGCTCGAAATTAGAAATAAGGAGTTAAGAATTGTTACTTTACAACTCTTAACTCCTAATTCATAACTCTTAACTCTTAATTCCTAACTCTGGCAAATTAAACTGCTACTGCCTCTAGTTTAGCAATGGCACTTTCTAACTCTTGGGCGATTTGGGTGAGTTTTTCGGGAGTGTTGGTTTCTAGGTAGACGCGCACCAGTGGTTCTGTACCGGAAGGACGCAGTAGAACCCAGCTACCTTCTTCTAAATACAGCTTAATACCGTCTTTACGCCCCACTTCCTTGACTTTAATTCCTGCTACCTCTGTAGGTGGATTTTTGGTAAAGGAGTCGATAACGGCGATTTTATGCGCCTCTGTGAGGTGCAAGTCTAAGCGGTTGTTGTAAAGTGGGCCATCGGCTTCGGCGATCGCTTCTTTGACAAGTTGACTTAGCGGTTTGCCTTCATAGGCGATCGCTTCTGCCACCAGCATATCGGCTAAAACCCCGTCTTTTTCGGGAATATGCCCAATAACACTCAAACCACCTGATTCTTCTCCACCGATTAACACGGCAGTTTCGCGCATTTTTTCGCCGATGTATTTAAAACCAACTGCTGTTTCGTAAATTTGCAGCCCATTTTTAGCAGCGAAATTATCCAGCAGGTGAGTTGTAGCGACAGTACGGACTATCGCGCCAGTTCTACCTTTATTTTTGATTAAATGACGTGCTAGGAGTAGCAGCACAGTATTCGGAGTAAGGACGTTTCCTTGTTCATCAACGATACCAAAGCGATCGCTATCTCCATCCGTTGCCAAGCCCAAATCAGCGCGATCTCGAACAACTGCTTCCACTAACTCAACTAACTGTTCTCCTTTGGGTTCTGGCATTCCACCCCCAAATAAAACATCTCTCCAATCGTGGAAACTTTCTAGTTGAACGCCACTATGTTGCAAAACTTCATCTAAATAGCCGCGAGAGGTAGAATACAAAGCATCGTACTTTACCTTTAAATTAGCGCTTTTGATCTTTTCTACATCAAGTAGAGTGTAGATAAATTGTAGGTAATCTGGTTTCGGATCGAAAATGGAAATTGAACCTGATGGGTTGTTCCCAGGCAACTCATCCGATGCACCTTCTATATTTGCCACAATAGTATCAGTAATCTCTGGAGTGGCAGGCCCAGCATAATCGGGTATATATTTAATTCCACAGTAAGGTGCTGGATTATGGCTAGCAGTAAACATTAACGCCCCAGCGGAATTTAGGTGACGGGCATTGTAGGCAATTACTGGTGTGGGACAATCCCGATCAGTAATTTTTACAGTCCAACCCAAGTCTGCTAATACTTGGGCCGCTGTTTGGGCAAACTGGTCAGCTAAAAAGCGAGTATCGTAGGCAATAAGTACTGGTCTATCTTTTGTGTAGGCTGTTTCTAAGTAAGTGGCGATTGCCCTTGTTACTTTTCTCACATTAGGAAAAGTAAAGTCATCGGCAATAATCCCTCGCCATCCATCGGTACCAAATTTTATCTTGCTAGACATTTTTGCCACTTGCTCCGGTACATTATCAGTACTATAAAAGCTTCCCGCAAAGCGTGTGTAGCAGCAAGTATCCTCCGAAGTTCTTTTCTAAGCAAGCCTTAGCTTAAACTTCTCCCCACCGTATTTTCTCTCACTGTTTCTGAGCAATGTCAACCCCCGATCGACCTTTTGCCAGTTATCACCTTTGGTCTCTAGTTGCCCCAGCGACTGGGCAAGAACGCTGGCACTGCCAGATGAGACGGGGGTTTATCAAAGCACGGCAACACGAACCACAAGTCAAAGCGCTTTTAATGCAAGCCACCGCGCCCCAGCGTATTGGCATACTAGCTCAGAAAGGCGTTTATGAGTTTCATCATCACAGGCATCTGTTGAAGCAAGCAGATGGCGTAGAAAGAGTTGCCCAGCTACTTAAATTAGGCAACTCAAGCGTTCAAGTTCAGCAACGCGTGCTGCAAATTTTGCAAAAATATCACGATTCGCCGTTGCTTTTGGATAAAGATATTATCCAATTAACTCCAGGTGATGAAGGCTTTCCTAAACCGATAGTAGTTGAACAAGAAGATTATTGCTTTCGCTTATACGCGGCTATGGACTGCGTTTTTATTGAGTCTGATAGCACTTTACATATTTTGGATTTCAAAACTGGCAAGTCGGCTTTTGACAAACGACAGGCATTAGTTTACTTATTAGCTGCTCGTTATCTTTACCCTGGGCGAAAAGCTGTAGCATCATTTTATAATTTAGAAATATGTAAAAAATCAGACTTAATTAGTATTAACAATAGTGAATTAGAATCCTTAAAATTTGAGTTAGCGAATATTGCTCATAAGCACCAGCACGATTTGCATAAATATCAGGAAGAAACTAGTAATTTCAGTAAAATATTCCCTCCTAATCCTGGCTCTCACTGCCGCTTTTGCCCATTTAACTCCATCTGTGAGTTTGCCGATTTTAAGCAGCATCAATCATATCCATTGCCTAGTTTAAGAAGTTTAAGAGTTAATAGCTAATTAGTTTATTTACTTGGTTCATTTTTCAAAAATAATAAATACTCGTATTTTTACTGGACTGATTTTCTTCTCCTATCAGACAACCTAGATGTCAGATACATCGATTTTTATCTTTGGTTGTAAGGAGTTAAGACTAGTGCGATTAACCACAAATAAATCCGTATTTAGATTAGTAGGAATTTCGACATTTCTTTTACTTCTCATTTTTAAAGGGATTTTACCTCAACCTGTTTATGCATTGCTGTTGTCTCCAGATGCTTGTGCTGTTCAAGCTAGATGTGCTGCTGCTGGCTCGGAATTAGCTCCTACTGCGAAGACTGCAATTAGCAGTGCAACTAAAGCTCAAAATGAGCAGGTTCCAAATAAAGCTCAAGAGAGATATTGTTCTTTTTATCCACTTAATTTAGTTTGTGGCCCACAAGGTCAATCTTCAGTTCTTTATAATTACAAATTTCATCAAACAGTACATTACAGGAAGTCTGATTCTCCTGACAAATTTGTAACTCATCATTATCGAAGTTGGCGACCGGCGCCAGGGGCAATTAGAAGTTTAGCTCAACCTCCAGGTATTGAATTTGGTGGTGGTTATCCTCCATCTGGTGATTATGTAACCTGGATTCGTTTAAATGATGGAGATGGTAACAATCAAACTCGTGGAGTTGTTTATGAATATTCAACTGGCGATACCATGACATGGGATGATTATGCAAATTATTCTAACAATAATATTGAGGGAGAATGGATTAGCGATGTAGTTCGTGCTGATATACCGCCAGATAATTCATCTCCTTATGATAGGAAAGATTGACTTCAATAAAAGCGCGATATGGCTGTTCAATTAATAAATTTTCATCAAATTAGAGGTTACTGGGATGAATGAGCTTTATACGCTTCTCCAAAAAATTAAAGAAAATCCAGTTATGTACATAGATAAGCCATCAATTACTTGTCTTGATTCATTCTTAACTGGGTATATAGATGGTCTAATCACACTCGGATTTACTACAATAGACTCTTGTGGAATGGAAGGGTTTCAAGAGTGGATACAAGAAAGAGCAAAAACTAATGTGAGTCAATCTTGGGCTGGGATAATTCTCTCTTACTCTGGAAGCGAACGAGCAGCTTTTAATAGGTTTTTTGAAGAATTTGAGCAGTTCTTAAAGCAGAAAGATAATTCAAAAATTCAAAAAAATGAAGATATTTCAAGGCTTAGTGAGGATATGAGTTTTCCTCAGTTTGATATTTACAGCGAGATTATAACTAATATAAAGAAAAGACCAGGAATGTATTTAGGAGCTAATTCAATTACTAGACTAGATATGCTTTTGCGAGGATATAGTCTGGCTCGAAGAGAAGTTGGCGTACCTCCAACTGAGCCAGAAAGGGAATTTGAAGGTTTTCAATCATGGATTGAAGAAAAATATGGAATTAACTCAGGTCAGTCATGGGCTAAGATAATTCTTTTTTATTCTGTAGACGAGCATGAGGCACTACAGAAATTTTTTGAATTGTTTGAAGAATACTTGAATATGAACAAGAATTCAGAAGTTGATGAAAATAGTGGTTAAGTAGAGAGTATTAAGGTGCGTTACTACCGGATAACACACTCTACTGACGTGGCAAGCTTAAAATAGTGCGTTAGATGTAGGTTGGGTTGAGCAACGCGAAACCCAACATCGATCGGAGTGTTGGGTTTCGTTCCTCAACCCAACCTACAATTTTTTTTGCAACAATTTAGTCTTGCCACGCCACTACTTACTTTCTGATGGTCTTTCCCCAATTCCTAATGCCCTAATTTAAAAAGGTGGTAATTCTTTAATAATTGTGAACCGAATATGATTTATCGCCAAATCACCGATGGGAATATCTTCTTTAGTTAGCCGTTCACCTTTGCTTGTCACCGTTTCAAAGGTGATGCCTTTGCCAATTTCAATGTGATACCAGCATAAGCCCATAAAAAAGCGCGTTGGATAAGGGCCACCTTCACCTATATCGTCAGGATTTGATTCCATTGGCAACCAACCAAAATTGGGGACGTAGAATTCTAGCCAAACATGATTAAAGTCGGGTTGTAACGGTACTCCTACGAAGTCACTATGGGGAGGACATTTGTACCTGCCTACGGTACGGCAGGGGATGCCATTTAAACGGGATAAAGCAAGTAAAACGCCGACATATTCACCACAAGAACCAACACCCCGCTCTAAAACCGTATCTGGTGTATCAATGTAAGGTTTAATACCGTAGGATAACTCATCATAAACGTAGTTGCGGATGCTGTGCATTTTCCGCAACACATTGGTTTCAGAACCAATCGCTTCTCTGGCGGCACGGCGAACAATTGTAGTATCCATTGCTAAATCGTCGTCGTCCACTAGGTAGCGTGTTTGTAATTCTGGGGAAAGTTCAGGTATATTTTCTACATCTCTGGGTGTAATCCGATATTTAATCCCTCGAACTTCCAAAAGTGCTTTCCAGCCAAATATATGCCGTTCGCCTGGGGCAAGAGAATCAAATTTAAAGACTGCTACGCGTTGTCCTTCTATCACTTCTTCGGTGAAGGGTATACCAATAGGTTCAACGTGTTTCACCTTTTGACGCTCAGTTTCCGATGGTAGGGCGATGCGCCATTCCACATCGGGTAAATAAACCTCGTCTAGGGGTGCAATTTCTTCAGCATAAGACATTTCAATCAGATAGCCATTAGAGAGGGCGTAGCGCTTATCTGGCTGGTAATGATAATACAGAGGATGAATAAAAGTGCGATCGCGGAATGTTAGCTCATGACTCGGATCGGCATTGGGGTTATCCCGGATATAAGGCTCTTCTGAGGCGTAGGCGACGTAAATACTTTCTTTGCCTGTTTCGGCATTTTTATGGATTGCTATGCCCGTAGGACATTCAAAGGGTGTCAGGACGCTAAATTGCAGTTCTCCTGTGGCTCTGTCCATCGCGTAAACTGATTGTTCGGTGCGATCGCAAATCCATAGCATTTCTTGGTTAACTGCCAAATTCTCTATCCCAACTCCAGGGGCATAAAATCTGGTAATTTCTTTTCGGGTTTCGCGTTCAAAAACTAGAATGTAGCCTAGCCTTTGGCAACTTACATAAACTGTTGTTTCCCAAACAGCAACCCCATCAGCGGCATAAGGCAATGTTACAAAATGTTCCAGATCCAAAGTGTTGAGCTTGCACGAGTAAACACTATTTTCTCGGCTTACCCACAGGGTATCATCCCACACCGCTAGACCAGTGACATCGGTAAATTCTTCAACTTGATGGAAATTGAGAATTCTGCTGTTGTCAGAGGTAGGATCGATCTCCAGTAGATGCCCTTTAATACTGTCAATAGCAATCAGTCTATCTTTAATAAAAGTAATGCCACACAGGGCAGCAGCAGTAAGCGGTCGAATTGTTTTTTGCCCAAACATCTGGCTAACGGTCAAAGTGGGGAGTGCAAAACTCATAAAACCTTGTGGTAAGTGTAAAAAACCCTCACCTTTAGGTAGGAGAGGAAACATGACCGAAGAGGGGAAAGGGGGAAGGGGGAAGGGGGAAAGGGTGCAAGCCCCTAAACTTTATTTATCGAGGGGAAAAAGATTCAATTCCAGACTATTGCGCGAGAATTGAGGCATCCTTACTTCAAGCCCCTAACTTTAGTTATGGGGTTCTCTTTCCCCTTTCCCCTTTAACCTTTTCCCTGCCCAAAGGGCATTGACTCAAGCGGTTTTACCGCCGTCACACCAATCGCTTGATATAGGAAATCCTAGTCGAGCAATGGCTCCCCCAATTGGGGTAGATGAAGAGTGCTGAGTTAAAAGACTGCCCATAATGGGCGTTGCTCTTACCAAGTACATCAATTAGTGGTTTTCGATCGCCACGTTTACAGCGGAGTACTAATAATTATCGGTACAATGTGTTCCGAAAAACTCTTTCGTGAGAAATAATACTATGTCAAAACAGGAGGAATTTACAAATATTAAGAATTACATATACACTCATACAACTGAGCGATCGGCTTAATGTAACTTTAAAAGATGGAATTCCTGCCATCACTAAATTATGATCGAATTTTGTAACCATTTGCTGTGACCTACACGATGTCTGCTAATTCTCTGCCTGAAGGTGCCGCCGTTTGGCATAGTTTAGAAGTTGATAAAGCGCTAGACCTGCTTGATAGTAATGCAGACAGCGGCTTAACACCCCAAGAAACTCAACAGAGATTGCAAAAATACGGCCCCAACGAACTTGAAGAAACTGCTGGCCGTAGTGCTTGGGAAATTCTGCTGGATCAGTTCAAGAACATTATGTTGTTGATGCTGATTGGCGTGGCTCTGATTTCTGGGTTTTTAGACCTGATGGCTTTACGGGCGGGCAGTTTGAAGCCTGGTGAAGTGCCATTTAAAGATACGATCGCTATTTTAGCAATTGTTATCCTCAATGGCATACTTGGCTACGTCCAAGAAAGCCGCGCTGAAAAAGCCTTGGCAGCCTTGAAAAAAATGACCTCTCCCTTAGTGCGCGTCATCCGTGACACCAGACTGGTGGAGATAGCAGCCAAGGAACTAGTTCCAGGGGATGTCATGCTGCTGGAAGCTGGGATGCAGATAGCCGCAGATGGACGCTTGATCGAACAGTCTAATTTACAAGTGCGTGAGTCGGCATTAACTGGTGAAGCCGAGGCCGTGAATAAACAGGCATCACTAAAATTGCCGGAGGAAACATCATTAGGCGATCGCTTAAATGTCGTCTTTCAAGGAACTGAAGTAGTCCAAGGACGTGCCAAGGTTCTGGTGACTAACACCGGCATGACTACAGAACTAGGCAAAATTGCCACCATGTTGCAGGCGGTGGAAAGTGAACCCACACCTTTACAGCAACGGATGACTCAACTGGGTAATGTCCTAGTTACAGGTTCTTTAATTCTGGTGGCGATCGTTGTCGTTGGCGGTGTCATCAAGGACGGAGGTTTTAAAAATATTCAAGAACTCTTGGAAGTTTCCTTGAGTATGGCGGTTGCTGTAGTACCGGAAGGTTTACCAGCTGTAATTACTGTCACCTTGGCACTGGGAACCCAGCGAATGGTGCGCCAAAATGCCTTGATTCGCAAATTGCCAGCAGTGGAAACATTGGGTTCTGTAACGACCATCTGTTCTGATAAAACCGGCACCCTGACTCAAAATAAAATGGTGGTGCAATCGATTTCCACCAATAATAAAACTTTTCGCGTCACTGGCGAAGGTTATGCCCCCATAGGGGACTTTCAGTTAAACGGTCAAAAAATTTCTTTAGAGGAGTCTCCAGAAATTTCCGCGTTATCAGTCGCCTGTGCTATTTGTAATGACTCCGTGTTGCAAAAAGAACAAGGTGAATGGGCAATTTTGGGAGATCCGACAGAGGGGGCATTACTCACCCTAGCGGGAAAAGCCGGAATTGAAAAAGACCAGTGGAACAGTAAGTTACCTCGCGTTGCGGAGTTTCCCTTTTCCTCAGAACGGAAGCGGATGAGCGCGATCGCTCAGGTGGAGCAAGTAGCCACAGGTGAAGCATCTTCGAGGGGTATCGATCCTGCGATCGCTGGTTTTCTCCAATCGGAACCTTACTTAATGTTTACCAAAGGTTCTCCAGAATTAATCTTGGCACGTTGCACTCAGATTCATTTGGGTAATGATACAGCCCCCGTGAGGGAAGAACAACGCCAGAAAATTTTGGCAGAAAATGACCTGATGGCGAGTAAAGGTTTACGGGTGCTAGGTTTTGCTTACAAACCCCTTACGGAAATCCCACCAGAAGGTTCAGACGAGACATCCGAGCAAGATTTAGTCTGGCTGGGATTGGTGGGAATGCTAGATGCGCCACGCCCAGAAGTCAGAGCAGCCGTGCAAGAGTGTCGAGAAGCAGGTATTCGCCCAGTAATGATTACTGGCGACCACCAATTAACAGCACGAGCGATCGCCACCGATTTGGGAATTGCCCAAGAAGGCGATAGGCTACTTACAGGTCAAGAATTGCAACGGATGACTGACCAGGAATTAGAGCAAAACGTTGACTTGGTAAGCATCTATGCCAGAGTTTCCCCTGAACACAAACTGCGAATTGTCCAAGCACTGCAACGCCGGGGTCGATTTGTCGCGATGACAGGTGATGGTGTCAACGATGCCCCAGCCCTCAAACAAGCCGACATCGGTATTGCAATGGGCATTACTGGCACTGATGTCAGTAAAGAAGCGAGTGACATGGTATTACTTGATGACAACTTCGCTACCATTGTCAGCGCCACCAAGGAAGGCAGAGTTGTTTATACCAACATCCGCCGCTTTATTAAATACATCTTGGGCAGTAACATTGGTGAAGTTCTCACAATTGCAGCCGCCCCTTTAATCGGCTTGGGAGGCGTTCCCCTGACTCCCTTACAAATTTTGTGGATGAACTTGGTGACAGACGGTTTACCAGCCTTAGCATTAGCTGTGGAACCTCCAGAACCAGATGTGATGCAACGTCCGCCTTTTAGCCCCCGTGAAAGTATTTTCGCTAGGGGATTGGGTTCTTATATGATTCGCATTGGCATCATCTTTGCCATTATTACCATTGCCTTAATGTGGTGGGCTTATCAACATAGTCATGCCCCAGGCTATCAAGGCGATCGCGATAGTTGGAAAACAATGGTATTTACCAGCTTGTGTATTGCTCAAATGGGTCATGCGATCGCTATTCGCTCCAACAACCGACTGACCATTGAGATGAATCCCTTCTCGAATATCTTTGTATTAGCGGCTGTTGTCGTCACCACGATTTTGCAGTTGATGCTAGTTTACGTCCCACCCCTGCGAGATTTCTTTGGTACTCATTACCTGAATATGCAAGAGTTGGGGGTTTGTATTGGTTTCAGCGCCTTAATGTTCGTGTGGATTGAAGCGGAGAAGATATTCTTGCGGATTATGGGCAAGAAGGCTGTTTGAAAAAGAAATTTTAGATTTTAGATTTTAGATTTTAGATTTATCTTCAATCCAAAATCTAAAATTTAAAATCCAAAATTGAACTTATGTACCTAAAAACTCTAAACCTCCGACAATTTCGCAATTATCAAGACCAGCAGGTTGAGTTTACTGCTGCTAAAACAATTTTGGTAGGTAATAATGCTCAAGGAAAGTCTAATTTGTTGGAGGCGGTGGAGTTGCTGGCGACATTGCGATCGCACCGCATCACCCGCGATCGCGATTTAGTTCAAGAGGGAGAAGCCATAGCCCAAATTGATGCCACCCTTGAGCGACAAACAGGTGTTAGCGACTTGACCTTGACCTTGCGCCGCAATGGTCGCCGTAGCGTTGCTCTCAATGGTGAATCTATCCGCCGTCAAATGGATTTTCTTGGCGTTCTCAATGCAGTCCAATTTTCCAGCTTGGATTTAGACTTAGTACGCGGCGGCCCCGAAGGTCGCCGCAACTGGTTAGATACACTATTAATTCAACTCGAACCAGTTTATGCTCACATTTTGCAGCAGTATAACCATGTGTTACGCCAGCGCAATGCCTTTTTAAAACGCCATGTAGAGACTTTGGATGCAACATCTTTACAATCAGAACTAGCGCTGTGGGATGCACAGTTAGCTACTACAGGAACTAGGGTAATTAGACGACGCGATCGCGCTATCCAAAGATTAGCCCCTATTGCTACCACCTGGCACGGCAGTATCAGCGGCAGTACAGAAGTTCTACAAATCAAGTACGTGCCGAATATTCCTTTAGAAGATAACCAGCCAGAAGAAGTGCAGCAAGCTTTTTTAGCAAAAATTCAGCAGCGAGCCGTAGCTGAAATGCACCAAGGCACGACTCTTGTCGGCCCCCATCGAGATGAAATAGAATTAACGATTAACCAGACACCTGCTCGTCAATACGGTTCTCAAGGTCAGCAACGAACGCTGGTTTTAGCTTTAAAATTAGCCGAATTACAATTAATTGAAGAAGTCGTCAAAGAGCCACCATTACTATTACTAGATGATGTTCTTGCCGAACTAGATTTATCCCGCCAAAATCAATTGCTTGATGCCATTCAAGACCGTTTTCAAACCTTGATTACTACTACTCATTTGGGTTCTTTTGATTCTCAATGGTTGAAATCTTCACAAATTCTGTTTGTGAAGGCAGGAGAAATAAGGCAATATCAATAATTTTAAAAATCATATTTATACTAATTGAAGCATATTTTATACCAATTCGTAATTCCTAATTAAAAAACATTAAAGTAGGTATACTGAAAATCTACTCCTTTGGTTCCCTCAAGCTGGCAATTTGATAAATGTACGTTTTGATAGCTCTCTAATTCAGATAATTGATTATCTGGTATTCCCTTATTCATATTTTCAGATAAAGGTAAATTAGGAAGCTCAATAACTCTATGTTTCTTAGGAATATTTTTTATTAAAAATAATAGCTAGCTAATTATTGATTTCGTTTTTCAAACCTTTTAAAAACGCTGAGAACTAAAAAAGTCAGCATTGCACCGATTAATCCTAACTGCCATAAACCACAGCCAGCAGCAATTCCCAATGCAGAAGAAACCCAAATAGCCGCTGCTGAAGTGAGTCCGTGAATTTCAAGTTGCTGTGACTCTTGGGAAGATTGACGCACAATTTCTCCAGCACCGAGAAATCCTACACCAGCTGCAATCCCTTGAATCACACGGCTAAGTGCATCAGGACTAGATTGCAGTCCTTTTGTTTGCATGATTATTAAGGTAAATAAGGCTGAACCTAAACTCACTAGCATGTGAGTTCTTAAACCCGCTGGTTTGCGCCTAATTTGACGTTCTAAGCCGATGATTGCTCCAATAAGCAATGCAATACATAGCCGGAAGCTGATATTCAGCCAATCATTAGTTGCAAGGTAGTAAGTGTTTGCCAATGTTTAGTCTGATATGGAGAATTCTATATACTAGGTTAAATCGTAATATTTTTATAAAAATAGTACAAAACTATTCTAATGTTTTATTAATGGAGTTTAATCCAATGGGTGTAGTGCAATAGCCTATCTCGTATTTGGATTCTATCAATCCAGGAATGGTTTTGAAACTGAGAATTAATATTTTCCCTTATTAGGATTATTTTTCAATAAGAGATTATTTTGGTCAATGAATGGAGATTTGCATTATTAAATTGCGATCGCGATTCGGATTTGGGCAAACTACATGAATTTTGAGTTTATGAAGTAGTTTTTTGGCTATTTAAAATGACTTAGCCAGAGAATTATACCTTAAATTGTTAGATTTAACCCATACACTGAACAATTAAATATGATAATGACATGTACAAGTCGAGCAAATAAGCTATACAGCGTATTTAAAGTTGCTGAAGTACACAACGATTCGTCTCAAAGCCAGGTATAAAGCCTGTTTTACTTCTGAATTCTGTTAGCACAGCGGGGTGCAGCCCATTCTGAATTCTCCTCTATCCTGCTTCCACCGTAACTTTGTAATTCATCCAAAAGAAAGCTGCTGTAAGTCCTGAGTACTTTTTATTCAGAAGTCAGTAGATTAACCTGATAACATACCAAAAAGAAATGGCTGTGGCTACAAATAAACAACTAACAAATTGAGTGAATAAACTCTACTGGCTAGATCAAATTAAACTACAAGACCGTGCCAAAGTAGGTGACAAAGCCTTTTACTTGAGCAAAATTATTCAGCGTGGCTATCCGGTGATGCCTGGTTTTGTAGTTTCGGCAGAAATTTTGCGGCAATTTCTCGAAAATCTCAATAGTTCAGAATCATTAATAGCTGACTTACCCCATTCTTCGCTACACCTGGATGTTACTAATTGGCGCCAACTTCAGCAGGTGGCTAGTCGCTTGCGCCAAGAAATTCTGACTGCGACTATAACCCAGGAGTGGGTGAGTACAATTTTTCAAGCAGCTAGAGAATGGAAAACTAGCTGTTTAATTCTTCGACCTTCCTTGGGAGTATCAACTGCTACTCCAGGAATAAACAATATATCGGGTTTACTAGAGTCGGTATTTTGCCAGTGCGAACCAGAAGCGATCGCTTTGGCTCTAAAACGTACTTGGAGTCAAATATTTCGGGCCCGGAGTCTATTATATTGGCAGCACTCAGGAATTAATTTGCAACAAATTAATCTCGCAGTTTTGGTGCAACCTGTTGAAAATGCGATCGCCTCTGGCTCGCTCACAACCAATGCCTCTGGATGGGAAATTGAAGCTACTTTGGGATTAGGAATTGCGATCGCTCTTGGCGAAATACAGCCAGATATTTACTACATTCAACCAGAAACTGGGGCTGTACTTGAGCAACAACTGGGCAATAAAATGCTGGCTTATGGTGTCGATGATGCAGCATCTAAAATTTTTTTGCGACTCGCGCCGAACTCAGCGTTAACACCAGCTCGCACCTGTCTGATTACTTATTTAATTCCAGAAGCCCAACAAAAACAGTACTCTTTACAAGAAGAATACTTACAACAAATAATTACTCTGGGAACTCAACTGGTAAGTGAACTAGGTAAAACTTTTACCATTAAATGGACTCTCGCTGGGCAAACTACATCTGGTAAGCTCTACATCACACAAGTTAATCCTTCGCAATCTATGATTCCCCACTCACACTTGATTCGGGGACTAGGAGCAGCCGGAGGACGGGTTGTAGCCACTGCCCTGGTAATTATTAATCCGCAACAGAAACCCGAACAACTACCGAAGGGAGTAATTTTAGTAGTACCAACGATTACCCCTGATTGGTTGCCATTATTGCAACAAGTTGGTGGTATTATCACTGAACAAGGGGGATTAACCAGTCACGCGGCAATTCTAGCTAGAGAATTAGGTATCACAGCAGTAGTAAACGCCACATCTGCCACAACTTTAATCCAAACTGGCGAACGATTGCTGCTTGATGGCGACAGAGGAGAAGTTTATCGCATCAAAGGAGACTCAAAGGAAGAGATGGAGAAAGGAAGAGAAGAAAATCTTCTTACCTCCCATCACCCCAACCCGAAAGCGCCTCATTCTGCTGTTACGTCTCATCTACCTATGATTGCTACCCAATTGCTGGTTAACTTGAGTCAGTCCACTTTAATAGAACAAGTGCAAAACCTGCCTGTGGATGGAGTGGGATTGTTACGTTCCGAATTGATGGTACTAAATATATTGAACGGGCAACATCCCAATAGTTGGATTTTAAGTGGGCGTCAGGCAGAATTGTTAGAGCTATGGTCTGAGCAGATTATGCAATTTGCTCGTGCCTTTGCCCCAAGACCAGTTTTTTATCGTTCTTTAGATTGGCGATCGCAAGATTTACCATCATTGCGTGATAGTTTAGAATCTTCGCCACAATCGATGTTAGGCGAACGCGGTACTTTTAGCTATTTACGAAATCCCACAGTATTTGAGTTGGAACTGCAAGCTTTGGCAAACGTACAGCAAGCTGGTTACACCAATGTCAACCTACTGTTGCCTTTTGTGCGGACTGTAGAAGAATTTATTTTTTGCAGTCGCCAAGTTGAGCAAGCTCTTTTAACTGAGGTGTCACAGTTTCAATTGTGGATGATGGCAGAAGTGCCAAGCGTCCTGTTTTTACTGCCAGAATATGTCAAAGCAGGTGCAGCCGGAATTTCTATTGGTACAAATGACCTGACCCAATTATTGCTAGGAGTGGATCGAGAACAAGGACAGCTAGCAAAAGTATTTAATGAACGTCATCCAGCAGTTATGAGTGCGATCGCTCAACTGATCCAAATGGCTAAAAGTGCCGATATACCTTGTTCAATCTGCGGTCAAGCACCAGCTGTCTATCCAGAAATTATTGATAAGTTAGTGGAATGGGGTATAACTTCCATTTCTGTTGAACCGGAAGCAGTCGAACGAACATATCAAGCGATCGCTCGTGCTGAACAACGCTTAATTTTGGCAGCAGCACGACGAAAGCTTTATTAGTTAGGAGTTAGGAGTTAGGAGTTAGAAGTTAGGAGTTAGGAGTTAGGAGTTAGGAGTTAATTGCTCGCTGCCAATTATTTAATGTAGCCAGTTTCGCGCAAAAACTTCCGTAAATCGGCAAAGTATTTGGTGCGATCGCTTTTTTTATAAGCTTGTTGCACTTTCCCCCATCCATCCTGTCCTTGATTCAACAGATATTTATCTGCCAGATAAGCTGCTAAAAAGCCCTTGCCATCATCGCCTTGTTGCCGTGCCTGGAGATAAGTTTGCCATAGCTCTGAGGCATCATTGGAGATTAATTTAGGATAGCTACGAGTCACATCGACCATTTTCCCTTGGCGATAACGCCAAATTTGCAAGGGGTAGCCAGAAGCAGCATAAGCTGTAAAAGCATAGGCAAAGCGATCGTCTCGACTTTCAAACTCTGGCAATCCATCTTTGTCTAAATCTTTTAGTTGATAGCCACCATTGCCCCATTCATGACGAATCTTAATATACTTTTGAGATTTGCTGTCGTAGCGATAAATCAATGAATAAGTACAACAGTGCGCTCCACCTGTAAAGAAATCGGCAATTATTTCTGGTTCTTTGTTACCGTCCAAGTCTTGCACAGGTAAGTTATTTTCTTGTCCAGATATATTCCCCACAGGTCTGTCATATTCATCTTCTTGCGGTAGTTTCTGATCCAAAACAGTTTTACCCGCCCGGATAATTTTCAACCGAACATTTTTATACTGATATTCTTCTGGTTTTTCGTAAGATATTTCTGCCCGCACATTGCCCAATTCTCCAGTTATTGTTTCTGCTATTGCCGTTTGGGTAAATATAGCCGTTGCACTCAAAAGAGCTAAACCGATTAGAGATTGACTGATAAAGGAGCGAATAGTAATCATCGTTGGTGTTGTATATAGCACATTCAACTTTATACAACACCATCAAAATGTCAATATCGGTAAATTGCCGCAACGGCTGTGCTATACGGAATCTCTTCAAAGGGAACGGCGTAAACCGTGCCACCATTTAGTAAGGTATGAGCAGCAACAAAATCCAACAAATCCTCATCACCTGCTTCTTTTTCTGGGTGCAAATAAACCGTTTCTGAGGTTGGATCGAATAAACCCCACTGTTGCTGACCAACTGCAACTAGTAATGAATCCACGCGTTGGTAATAAGCCGCTGAGATAACTTCTTGGAGGTTGTTAGATGCTTTACCAGTATCACCACCAAACAGTTCGTGAAATTGCTCTAAAACTGCTTGCTGTGACTTTTGGAAATCAGCCTCGACAATCGGCCAAGCTTGCTCGTGTAAATCTTGGGCGCTGAGAATTTCTGGATTACCGATAATAGCTTCATCCATTAAATGCTGGTAAGTATTCGCCTGTCTATACAAAGGCAAGAGATACTCTACTCCAGCCAGCACCAAAGGCGCTTTTTGTAATTTCAGTTTTTCGTATAATGCGCGATCGACAATTTGAAAGAATTGGAGGATGTCTTCTTGACGTTTATCCCTATCAGGGCTTCCCTGTCCGTGAAACGTACCTGGTTGCGAAAAAGTATTGGAAGTTCCCCCTTTTGATGTGGCGATGCGAAACTGACCTTCTTTAGCAGTATCGTCTTTTTGCAGAGCTTCATCTACACTTTTAGGAAGATTTTCTACTTCCACTTCATTGATGCTGTAGCGTGTTCCTTCAAAGAACCTGACATCTTGTTGACTCAAAGCCAGGATATAGAAGCGACCATTGCCATTTAAAATTGGCAGCAACGGCTTGATGTGAAAGCGGTCTGTAACTACGACCAACTCTTGAAAATCAATTGGTAGGGGATAGTAACGAAAAATGTCTTCAGAAATAAAAATCGCCAGCCCTTGCTCTCCCATTTGCTCCCAAAACTCTTGGTTATCAATTTCCTGGGATTTTTCCAACAATGCGATCGCATCTTCCTGTGTCAAACCCGCATCAATTAAACGAGTCTCTGCTTCTCTGACCAAATTTTTAAAGCGAATTGGATCTTGTCGCACTTCTGGCCCGGCTGGGTGCGTTGGCATATAAATGGAAACACAATTTCCTTTTGGCTGTTCTATTAATGTCTTGATTTCCTCTTTCGAGATTAATTGCATATTATATCCCTCCTATCAACATGACTAGATACATCAGACCAGACCATCAATATTCAACGATCTGATAAGACGTTATTCTCAGGTGATGGCGGTTGAAGTTCAACCATTTGTTTCTGAGTTTATTTCACCTTAAGGAGGGTTTTGTTGCATCTTTCTTTTGATAGGCAATATTCATCAAGGGAATTACTAATTAAAATTCCTAAATTAAGAGCCAAAATTGCCACATAGATCAAATGTTTGGCGTATTAGAGTTTGTGCGTCCTGAGTTTATCCCTATTCTGCTGTTTGATTGGCTAAGACCTAAAGTTACTCGTTTCATAATCCAGTACAAACCTGCAAGTACCACAAAGGTGATAGCAATAATCACCAGGGGTTGTTTTCCCAGAATTTCTTCTACCCCTTTGGTAAGTACGGCATCGGGTTGAGTAATAAAATCCCAACTGTTGAAACGCAAAAATCGCCCCCAATAAACACCAACAGCACAGAGAAAATGTGTAATTGTCTCAACGCGCCAAATCCATTGGCTCTTACCGATACGATGTAAATAGTGACCCCAATTAATTAACGATATTACATAAGCTTCAAATCCACTTAAAATTACTAGTAAATACAGAGGAATAAGTACTAAAGTAATCATCCACACCGATTGAATCGTGCGGATATCATCTATCAAGTGAATTACATCGGTCAATAAATATGGTGCATTTGGTAAGAAAGCATAGAAAACTAAGAATCCTAGCCACCAAAGCCAAGTGCCACCTCGCCTCATGCGAAATAGCCAGACACTTAAAGCCAAAGGTATAAAAGCCAGAAACAAATTCCAAGTCATCCAACTCATATTAATTCGCAAGACCTGCACGACTCTGGCTATCAATTCTTCTTTCATAGGTGCTTACTCGGAAGATGTTTGATTGATGTAGATTCACTCTGTAGTGTTAGTGTTAACCTTAGCGATTAAGTTTTTGTCGCTTCCAAGAAAATTAATTTTCTCCAACATCAGACAATATTTTTGTGTCAGTTAGAAGTAAATGCATACTGATATATGTCCAAAATTTAGAGTTTTTGTGTATTTTATGCTGGAGGATGAAATTTATCAATCAATCGCTTAAGTTTACTAGTATAGCCAGAAAATCATCAGAGTAAAAGATACCACCGAAAGGTAGTCTGAGCAATAAAAACGCTGCGAATAAGTGATGGTGGACTATACGGTTCGGATAAGCATTTTTCACTTTCCTTGTGGTCTGGGGAAAGGGTAAGGGGTAAAGGGTAAAGGATGTATTGAAAACCTTTCCCCTTTTCCCTTTGCCCTTTAACCGAAGCGTATTGCCTAACTAACGCAGTAGCACTCGACTACGAGGGCCGATCGCTTGTTTTGCTAAAGTGGGCATTGTACAACTTTTGGTAGAATCTTGCGAACAAGCGGCTTGAGCAAGGGTTGCAGGGTTGACAACTACTTGATTCATCTCTAAAGAATTACCATTACTCAATTCCATATTAGGTGTAGTAGAAATTGATGGTGAGTTAGACCTAGATGTGTACGTTGTCGGTGTCGAAGAAGCACCACTATCAACTATTGGTGTAACAGTGAACGTGTTACCGCCATCAACCATTGGCGTAACAGTGAATGTGTTTCTATCATTAACTATAGGTGCAGGAGCGATCGCACTACCATCACTAACTACAGGTGTAGGGGCGATCGCACTACTATCAATTACTGATGGAGGAATGGGTGTACTACCACCGCTAATTACTGGCGGGGGAGTGGCTGTACTACCACCGTTACTTACTGCTGGGGGAGTGGCTGTACTACCACCGTTATCAGTAGTTGGTGTCGGAGTTATGAGAGTTGCAGTTGCAGGTACTTTGATTTGTATTCTTGCCAGGGGTGCGTTAGTCATTTCCAAAGATGTTACCTTTGGCGAACCTGGGAGATCGGATTTGAAATCAAAGACTGTGGGAGTAGCGCTACCATTGCGATCGCTATATCGGACTCCATATCCACTCACTTCAAAAGTGCCTTGATACTGGTTTCCAGTGTTTGGATCGGTGACAATACCAGTGTATAAGGCTTTGGTGAGATTAAATTCATCCTGAACTACTCCTTGAAATGTGGTTCCTGCCAATTGTCCCTGATATTTATAGGGTGTCAACTCACCGCCAGAGAGAATCGGCGAAGTGAGAACGCCATTAAAGGAGACAATCGGAATGCCTTTAAAGTCAACAAAATAATGCAGACTACCATCAGAGCGTGTTTGTACCTGTACATAGTCTGACTTGTATATAGGAACATAATTAGGATTGTTCTTAGTACCTAAGTTCCGCGAGTAAGTCCCCGTGTCGTCTGTATCAACACGAGTAATGCTTTGATTGAAATTGGGATTATTTCTGGGAAGTTGGATAGTACCCGATAATGTACCAGTGCTTTGAATTGTGATTTGAGCAGAAGCACTTGTTCCACCTAAACCGATGAAGACTGCGGCTATGCTGCTGCTAACAAGAAAACAACCCAAATGAACTGATGAATTTAATTTCATGAAAAATTTGCTCCTTTAATCACATACAAAAAAAATACGCGTATGTTTACGCATGACTTTTCCTTGCTCCTAATGGATCGTGAAAGCATCCAATACTGAATTAAGGAGTATAAAATAGCGTATTTTATTACATTTACATCAGTACAAAATTAAAACCGGAAACTTGCTCTTAATGTCCCAACGATTAATGCATCGTTAGCAGCATTGTGGTCGGGATTGAAAATAACGAATAAGCCTGGAGTCAAGGCGATATTATCGCTGAGTTGGGCGCGGTAAAAAACTTCTACGTGAATTGATGTGTCACTACGTCCACCTGCTGTCCCCCCATCAGAAAAGTTGGGAAAATTGAAGCCGTCGGGTAAAGTACTGGAAGTAATTTTGGGCGGTTGTCCAACGAGAACGCCTCCTAAATTCCCAGGATGCAACAAATTAGGAAAAGCCGCGAATACCATCCAGTTGGTAGTTTCTACACTTCCCGAAAGGTTAGATGGCTTGGAGGAAGTAAAGCCACCCCAACCACCCAATTGCAAGTTAGGGTTAATTCGCCAAGCAACGGTAGCACCAATGGCTTGGGTATCGAAAGCTGTAGGATTTGCAAAAGGTGAAATCAGTTGAGAATCGCCAATACCACCTCCCAGTAAGCCATCTGGGGAGTGGGAATAGAGATAATGTACGCCGACATCGATATTATTTGTGGGTGCTAAACTTAACTGAGCGCCAGCAGTATATCTACCGCCAAATAGTCCGCCCTGCTTGGTGTCGCCCGGAAAATTGGGTATTTCGGCACTATAAACGCCTTGCAAACTGATGCGATCGCTAATCTGCCAGTCAAAGCCTATACCACCACTACCGTTACCAATACTTAAAATCGGGTTCCGCTGACCAAATAGAGAAATTGCACCATCGCTAGAACCTTCTAAGGGGCTAATACCGCGAAAGGTGTTAATCGGGTTGACTCCCGCCGTACCTACGACGATTCCCAAGTTATTCGAGGCGAGAAATCGATAAGATAAGTCACTAATAACTAGATTGTTGTCTGTATTTGACTCGAAACCCAAGCGCCCCATATTAGTAGATAACAACGATGCATTAGAACCCAAATTACCAGCAGACAACCCTGTTAACAGCAAATCTCGCCCTGTAAATGAAGTTGCTAAGGTTAGTTGGGCACTACTTGTAAAAGTCAGATTGGTTTTTCCCTGGCGTTCAGGTACTCCATCTCTCGGAAACAAATCGACATCGGGACTATTGGTTCCCTGAACGCTAAAAATGGCTTGACCAAATAATCTGGTAGTTGTGGAAAACCGATTTCCTTGTAATTCACTAGTCTGCTTTTCCACAACTTCGACGCGCTGCTGTAATTGCTGCAACTCTGCTTTGAATTCGCCTTGCAATCTTTGCAGGAGGATTAAATCTTCATGATTAACAGTATTAATTTTATTGTTAGGGTAGGCGTAGCCCGCACTTCGGCTGCGCTCAGTGACCGCCGCAGGCATCGCATCGTTTATCTTCTCCAAACAAGCATTTAAACCAGCCGCAAATTCATAACGGCTGATGCTACGATTCCCCAGATAAGTCCCATCAGTGTATCCCGCAATGCAGCCATAGCGTTCTACTAAAGACTGCAAAGCACCAAAAGCCCAATCGGAGGGTTGCACATCCTGGAGTTGCGATACTGAGGTGACTTGAGACATTGGGTTGTCTGAGTCTGGAGGATGAAGAGATTGGGAAAATTCTTCTGTACTTTCCTGGTTCTGTACAACTTCTGCGACAGGTTGAGTATTTTTTAATTCAGGTAAGTTAGGCGAACTGATAAATTGAATTTTGTCTCTACTTTTTCTAAGTATATTCTCGTACTTATTTTTTATCGCTGACGAGGTAGTTATATCTGGTTGCACGAATTCAGGTGGTGTAATTTCAGCAGGTGAGACAACTTGAGATAAATCATCCTGTGTTGACTGCTGCACCGGATTTTCTGGCAGAATTACGGACTTTTCTGGTAAATTGAGCGCAGATATTGGCGCTGTTGCCAGCACACTCGCCATCAGTAGACTCATATCACTCCTGGTATTTCATTTGACTTGCACCAATACTTCTTTTGACAGATAAAGTTGGTGTATATCAGGAAAATTTTGGAATAAAAGTGATAAAAGTTACTGGCTATCCGAGAGGCATCACCGTGTCAGTGAAGAAGGGAATAGGTTACAGGTTATAGGGTACAGATTATTCCCGATCGCCTGTCACCTTTGCCTCTCTGCCCAATGCCCCAGATAGATTATTCTGGTTCGCTACAATACTTATTCATCTGATTCACTAATGTATCTGACTGTTTGCCAAGAGTTGTAGCTGTCGTCAGTGCTGAATCAATTTCGGTTCTAGCCTTTTGGATTTTTTCTCTTCCAGATTCTGAGGCTTGTGCTGTCTTGGTTGCACCAAGCGCTTTACCTGCTTTGGCGATCGCTTGACTAAGATTTTGAAAAATCTTCACAAAACCGCTTTGAAATTCTTTCAGCTTCGGATCTTTTAACTTCAGTTCTGCAATGGATTTAGTCACAAAGTCTAAATCTTTAGATAACTGTATGCTAGTTATCACTTGTGTTCCTTTATTTTTATCAATTAAAGAAGTTCCAGCATTCACAACTCGAATCAGTCGCTGGCACTGGGAAACTTTATTCTCACTGCAACTAGCAACTAATAAAGCAATACTTAGGCTCACAGGAGCAAGAAGAATATATTTACGTAAAACAGACATTAACACCCCAACAGCAATCAAACCCACAATATAGTATCCAATATTACGGGGAAATGAGAGGATTGGGCAGAGGGGCAGAGGGGCAGAGGGGAGAAGACCTTTTACTGCTGCCGTGAATCAGAGCGGAACATAGGTTTGAGTACATCCACTTCTTATAAGTTATAAGTGGTTCTCGTACCTTACGGGAAGCTAGCGCAACAGGTGGGGTTAATCCCTTTGTTTTGTCTTGTCTCCCCTGCCCCCCTGCTCCCTTGCTCCCCTGCCCCTCTGCTCCCACTTCGGCTACGCTCAGTGACCACCTGCTCCCCTGCTCCCTCGCCCCATTCCCAAATCACCAATCTATCGGCAAACCCAACTGGTCTAAAGTAGCACCATCTTGTAACAGTGGTTGAATATCGCTGTCTATTTGAATACGACCACCAGATAGTACCAAAGCGCGTTGAGTAACTCTGCTTAACCAATTTAGATCGTGGGAAGCAATTAAAATCGCTTGCACGGGTAACTTTAATAATACTTGCCCCAAATGACGACGCCATGCTGGATCGAGACCGTTAGTTGGCTCATCCAAAATTAGAATTGTTGGTTCTAGGGCTAAAATTGAGGCTAGGGCGGCTAGGCGTCTTTGTCCACCAGAAAGTTCGTGGGCGGAACGATTAGCGTAGGCTTCTAGACCAAAATCAGCTAATAACTGCCTAGCGCGATCGCTAGCCTCTGCTGATGATATCCCATAGTTACGCGGCCCAAAGGTAACATCTTCCAAGATAGTCGGCATAAATAGTTGGTCGTTGGCATCTTGGAAGCTAAAACCAATTTGACGACGCACTTGGGGTAAAGTTTGCGGTTCTACGGGAATGCCATTAATGGTAATTTTTCCTGTTTGCGGTTGTTTTAAGCCGATTAAGTTCTCCAACAACGTGCTTTTTCCTGAACCTGTTGCTCCCATCAATGCAACGCGATCGCCTTTGTTCAAGGTAAAAGATATTTCCTGTAATACTGGCTCCTGGCGAGAATATGCATACACCAGGTTCTCAACCTCGACTACAGCTGCATGGGGGTTATGGGTTGATAATTGGGGATTAGAAGATAAGGATTTCAAAATTGACAAACTCTATATGTAAGGGAGTAGAGAAGCGATTAATCGCGTTTTAGGTAGAGACACGATTAGTCGCGTCTCTAGTAGGGAGTGGGTTAAATTCTGTAAGAAGTTAGGGTTACACTAGCAGCGATCGCCCAAGCTAGTAACAGGGCAAAACGTTCTTTTGGTCTGAGGCTAGAATCTATGGGTAATTGTCCGTTGTAACCACGAGCTACCATTGCCGCATAGACTCGCTCTGCTCGATCTAAACTGCGGAGATACAAAGCTCCAATCATCGCAGCACTGGCATAGCGCAACCATCCCGTAGTTCCATTCAGACCGCGTAGTTGGGCACTGCGCCGCATCCGCGTTACTTCTGAGAGCAAAATTTCCATATATTGCCCAGCTAATAACAAGTTTTCCTTTAAAGGTGCTGGTACTGGTAATGTTTTCAGGGCAATGCCGAAACTGTGGGGCGGTAAGGTTAACAAAAAACTATTCATCGTCACTAGACAAACCAGCGAACGAACTAGCAAAAAACTGGCTCGTTCCCATCCCAAGGGCAATGCTAGCAATGACAAAAAAATCAATTCTGTGCCGAGTAATCCTCCCAATTGGCGAATTGGTACGCGCAAGAAGCAAGCCCATAAAAGTGCGATCGCGCCATATACACTTAGTCCATACCAGGCATGATGCTTTAATAAAGCTGCTCCCACCACGATCGCTAGAGACAGTTGTAAGCGTAGCGGTAAGGAAAGTTTAAGCATTATTCGGTTTCACTACCTTGGCAATTCCAAAGGCAACAGCAAAGCAAACCGCAGCTCCCACCAGTCCAGCGATACTAGTGCCAATTGGCCCCAAACCCTCAATTCCATAGTCAGCTAAGGGAGTCGGCACAATTATCCGTACTTTCTCGGCTAAGTGAATGAAGCCAGTATTTTCAGCAACTTTCTCCAAACCATCGGGCCATGCTGAAGCAAACAGTGACAGCACTCCCGCAATCAAGAAAATGGTGACAATAGGTACTGACCAGCCGCGAAACTCTTGCTGTTCGCCTGGTAACAAATCTGGTCTGGCTCTGGACAGATAAGTCAGCACACCCCCGGTAATCATTCCTTCGCCAATGCCAATCAAAATATGCACGCCAGTCATGGCTGGTAAAACTATGGCTACCGGTGCAGTTCCAGAGAGGGCTAATTCAATGGCACAAGCGATCGCAGCTACCACTACACTCACACCAGCTGCGATCCCAGCAGCCAAGGGTAAGCGCCCTTTAGACCCTCCAAACAGCCGTTGTAAGGTTTCGGTTAAAACCCAGCCAACCCAAACTCCAACTACTGCCATGTTAAAAATATTTGCTCCCAAGGCTGTAATGCCACCATCAGCAAATAACACGGCTTGAATAATTAAAACTGTGGCGAGACACAACGTTCCTGCCCAAGGACTGCCCAAAACGATCGCAGCTAAGGTTCCCCCTAACAAGTGACCACTAGTACCTCCTGCTACTGGAAAATTGATCATCTGGGCAGCAAAAATGAAGGCGGTGGTTAATCCCAATATCGGGGCACGACGAATACCAAAAGCCTCTTGCGATCGCCCGAAGGCAACAAACAACGCTGCCACACTCGCTAAACCAGTAGCCCCGGCCACCGGAATAGAAACAAATCCATCAGGAATATGCATGATCTACCCTGTATTTTTAGAGGTTCATTTAACTCAAAACAAGCAATAAAACTACGCCATCTAATTTAATAACAAACAAAATTTTTCTCTTTTTTGCAATGCCCTACCGGGGGATTTTCTAGTGCTACTTTTGACATATTTACAATCTACTGTTTACTAAATAGTATACTTATTTAGTAATATATTAGTTTTTGTTAGGCTGGATTTTTTATATTGCTAAACCTTGACAAATATTCCAAAACGAGACTGTACATATCTAGTCTCATTTGGTTCATCAAATTACTCCTAAAACAGGTAATAAAGAAACATTCACTGCCTCTTACTCTTATGGAGTAGTTCGTTTTTTCAAAAATCAAATAGGAATTTCTAGCTGCTCCTACAGTTAAGAAATAGCTACAAGTATTTATCAAAATGTTATTTTGATTTTTATTTGTTTTGTAGTGTTTAATTAATTCAATATTTGTTGCATCAATAAATAAGTTTTTACGCGTGTAACAAGCTTATGTAATCAGCATTTGCACTTTATTCTTAACTTTGCTGTAAAAACAATAATGTATAAGCACATTAATAAAATTTCCGATACTCCATATTAAATTAATATTCTTTGTAGTATCATTAAAAAATTATAAAGATATGCTGAATAAACTGTATATTTGCTGACTTAGTTTACTTAAAAATACAGGATGTTTTGCTAGAAAATACGTAATTTTTCGTATAGTATCATAAAAACAAGGGGTAAGATGTAAAATTTAGATTAATTTAGGAAAATATTGGGAATCGAAGTGCGGAAATTACTAAACTTTCAGGGCAACTAACTGTAACAAAAGGATTCCTCAATTTTTGAGTAACTAGGTTCAGTCAATAAAGGCACCAGATGTTTGATTCTATTTTCCACGGACTTTACACACCCTCGTTTTGCAATTTGGAATATGAAAACAAACTCATCGAACTCGTTGTTAACAGTATCAACTGGCCCGCTAAAGATTTCAGAGTTGCCCCCCAACCCCGTGGATACAGATGATAATTCTATTCATCTTTCTCTAGTAATTCCTACTTATAAAGAGCGTGACAATATCAAGAATGTAGTCAGCATATTGAGTAAATTACTGGATGAATCTATTGCAGGAAAGTATGAACTAATAGTGGTAGATGATGATAGCCCAGACCGAACCTGGGAGATAGCGCAATCTTTGACGACAGAATACCCCCAGTTGCGAGTGATGCGACGCCAACAGGAACGGGGGCTATCTTCAGCAGTGATTCGTGGATGGCAAGCAGCGACAGGCAGTGTGTTGGGGGTGATTGATGGAGATTTGCAGCATCCACCAGAGGTATTAATACAACTGTTGGGTAATATTGAGCAGGGAGCAGATTTGGCAGTAGCTAGCCGTCATGTAGAAGGAGGCGGTGTTAGTAGCTGGAGTGTTGTTAGGCGTTTCTTGTCTCGTGGCGCTCAGTTGTTAGGCTTGGTAATCTTACCGGGGGTATTGGGCAGAGTTTCTGACCCGATGAGTGGTTATTTTATGGTGCGTCGGAGTGCGATCGCAGGTGTAACACTCAATCCAGTTGGATATAAAATTCTCCTAGAAGTAATTGGCCGGGGAAAAGTAGACCAAGTTGCCGAAGTTGGGTATGTATTTTGCGAACGCAAAGAGGGCGAGAGTAAGGTGACATGGAAGCAATATATAGATTACATCCACCACTTAGTAAGATTGCGGCTTTCCACGGGGAAAGTAGGACGATTGCAAAGAAAAGTCAATTTTCCAGTTGGTCGATTTGTCCGTTTTGGGTTTGTTGGCTTTAGTGGTGTGTTTGTGGATTTAACGGTGTTTCACTTGCTGCGTACTGTAATTCATTTAGGTTTAACCCGCAGTACGATTCTTTCGGCCGGAGTGGCAATCGTCAATAATTTCCTATGGAATGATATATGGACTTTTAGTGATATTTCTCAGAGGCAACGTGCTTCGCATCAACGTTTCAAGCGATTCTTGAAGTTCAGTGCGGTCTGTTTGGCAGGAGTTATATTACAAGCTCTAATAATTAACTTTCTCTATAATATCTTGGAAATAAATCAGTATTTAGCTAAGTTGATCGCGATCGCAGTTGCTACCATCTGGAATTTCTGGGTTAATTTGAAACTTAGCTGGCGCGTCACAGACGTGAAATAATCACAACGAGGGATTTGAGCTTTAGATTTTTGTTTTTAGATTTTAGAACGAACTTAAATCTCAAACGTCAAATCTACAAATCCATGACTGTGAGGCCTAGCAATGAGAGTTATTTTCCAAGGTGCATTTTATTTTTACAAACAAATTATCTCGTTGCTATCTGCATCTGCTATACATTTCCTGCCTCTGGCAGATAAAAACTCTGGCTCACAACGCAAGCATTGGCATAATTGGCATCGCCTTCCTCCTCCCTGGGTTCATCTCTTGCCGATCTTAATCTGGTCGATTGTCGGCATCAGCTTGCGTCTAATCAACTTGACTGCAAAGCCTCCTTGGACTGATGAGTTTGCCACCTTGGTGTTTAGCTTGGGGAATACTTTTTTATCAGTTCCCCTCGATCGAGCGATCGCACCTGATATCCTATTACAACCACTGCAACCAAACCCAGCGGCTAGTATTGGTGATGTTATTCATAACTTAGCGACACAAGATAGTCATCCACCACTGTATTTTGTGCTGGCTTACCTGTGGATGAAATTATTTCCCAGCAATGGAGGATTAATATCGCTGTTTGGGGCGCGATTGCTACCAGCTATATTCGGCGCTGCCTCCATTCCGTGTGTTTACGTATTAGGTAGAGTAGCGTTTCGTTCGTCATTAGTGGGACACTTGACTGCTGCCATGATGGCAGTATCACCTTATGGCGTATTTTTAGCACAAGAAGCGCGTCATTACACTTTGGCAATCTTATGGGTAATTGGTTCCCTCACCTGCTTAGTAATTGCCACACGTCATATTCAAAACCGCACACCTTTACCTATATGGGTAGCACTTTTTTGGATCGGAATTAATGCTTTAGGTATTGCTACTCATTATTTTTTCACCCTTACCCTTTGCACAGAAGTCGTAGTTTTGATTTTTCTGGCTTGGCTTCAATTGCAAACTAGCAGTCCGGCAAGTGAACTTGACGGGGTAAAGGGGAAGGGGGAAGGGGGAAAGGGTTTAAATCCCAAACCCAGTGCCCTTTCCCCTTTCCCCAGCCCTCACCAAGCATTGTTGACTTGCCAGACTACTAGCAGCAAATCTCTTTTCTTCTCTCCTCCCTGGCGGCGTATCTATGCCGTTGCTATAGGTACTTGTGTAGCGGGTTTAATTTGGATACCAACCTTGTTAGAGAATGAAAATCGTGGTGCTTTGACCGAGTGGATTCGAGGTTCGCGCGTTGGACTAGAGTGGTTAAGCCCAATTTTTCAAGCTTTAGGAACATTGATTGCAATGATTTCCTTATTACCAGTTGAATCTTCACAAGCTTTGGTTGTGATTCCTTCTGGAATAGTGATGCTGACTTTCTTTATTTGGGCAGTACCAATTTTGCTGCGTGGGATAAAAATTCAACTACAGCACCCAGAAAACCGGATGATGATTCAGGTACTTGCTGGAGTAGTTATCAGTGCGATCGCCATCTTCTTTATCTTTACGTACTTTTTGGGTATTGACCTTACCAGAGGTGCTAGATATAACTTTGTTTACTTTCCCGCGATCGTGGTTTTACTAGGCGCAAGTCTCGCAGTTTGTTGGCATCCTCCCCAGATGGAAACAGAGCCAGGGAAAAATGAGATAACAAGCATAGGTAAATGGGGAATAAACGGGAAAAAAGCCGTAATGGTAATTTGGTTAATGGGATTTTTCAGCGCAGTTACAGTAATTTGCAATCTCGGCTATCAAAAATATTATCGCCCTGACCTGTTTGTGCAACTAATTCAACAAACATCCCCAACACCAGTACTGATTGCCACCACCCACAAAACTTATGTACACACTGGGGAAATGATGGGAGTTGCGAGGGAGATTAAACTTGCAAATTCACTCCAAAATCCTTTGTTTCTCCTTGCTCATCAAGATCGAGATCCGAATGCTTCCACCATTGCTCTGGAAAATACTTTAAAAAAATTACCACGACCTTTTGACTTGTGGCTAGTAAACTTTCACGCACCCGTAGCAGAAACCGTCAAAACATGTGTGACATCTGATACTCAATCTTTGCCACCCGTAGACGGCTACGAATATGAACTTTATCATTGCCAATAAATAGGGGGCAGGGGGCAGGGAGCAGGGCTTTCTGGGGCAGGTTTTTTTGATTAGACAAATTTTTGGGCTTTTAAAACCAAAACCATTGTCTGAGAACTTAAAACTACGTTCAATAATTGAGAACATTCTTAACTATTTATCGAAAGCCTAAAAGCCTGCCCTTGAAAGAGGGAGCAGGGGGCAGGGGGACAAGGAGATAAACAAAACTCCTAACTCTTGTACAGACGCGATTAATCGCGTCTGTACTCTTAACTCCTAACTCAGCACTCCTAACGCCCAATCCCCAATGCCCAATCTATATGCATCTTGTGGAAGTTCCTCAAATATGAATATCCATAGGAGACTAGAGAAAGAAAAACAAAATATATCTGACACGTTTTTCAAATAGCGAAAGCTGTAACTAGTTAAGGAGGATTTATGCGTGCAGTACTGATGGCAGGCGGTTCGGGAACGCGGCTTCGCCCGTTAACTTGCGATCTGCCAAAACCGATGGTGCCGATTCTAAATCGACCAATTGCCGAACATATTATTAATCTCCTCAAACGACATCAAATTACAGAAGTTATTGCAACATTGCATTATTTACCTGATGTCTTGCGAGACTATTTTCAAGATGGCAGCGATTTTGGCGTCCAGATGACTTATGCTGTCGAAGAAGATCAGCCTTTGGGTACAGCAGGCTGTGTAAAAAATATTGCCGAACTTCTTGATGAAACCTTTTTAGTTATTAGCGGGGATAGCATAACAGATTTTGACCTGACGGCAGCGATCGCATTTCACAAACAAAAGAAGTCAAAAGCTACTTTGATTTTAACCAGGGTTCCTAATCCGATTGAATTTGGAGTGGTGATTACTGATGAGGAAACACGGATTCGGCGATTTTTAGAAAAACCCTCTAGTAGTGAAATTTTTTCTGATACCGTCAACACTGGTACTTACATTCTCGAACCAGAAGTTTTGGAATATCTGCCAGCAAACGTTGAATGTGACTTTTCTAAAGACTTATTCCCCTTACTACTAACAAAAGATGAGCCAATGTATGGTTACATTGCTCAAGGTTACTGGTGTGATGTCGGTCACTTAGATGCCTATCGTGAGGCTCAGTATGACGCGTTAGATCGGAAAGTGCAGTTGGATTTTGCCTATAAAGAAGTTTCTCATGAATTATGGGTAGGCCAAAATACTTACATCGATCGCACGGCTGTGATTGAAACCCCGGCTGTGATTGGTGACAATTGCCGTATTGGGGCAAGAGTACAGATTGAGGCAGGAACCGTAATTGGGGATAATGTCACTATTGGCGCTGATGCTAATCTCAAACGTCCCATCGTGTGGAATGGGGCATTTATTGGCGAAGAAGCACATCTTTCTGCCTGTGTAATTTCCCGTGGCACTCGTGTAGACCGCCGCGCCCATGTATTAGAAGCTGCTGTTGTGGGTTCGCTTTCTACGGTGGGAGAAGAAGCTCAAATTAGCCCTGGTGTGCGCGTTTGGCCCAGTAAAAAGATTGAGTCAGGAGCAGTTTTAAACATTAACTTAATTTGGGGGAACACAGCCCAACGAAATTTATTCGGTCAACGTGGTGTCCAAGGATTAGCTAATATCGACATTACTCCAGAATTTGCCGTGAAACTGGGAGCTGCTTACGGTTCTACTTTGAAACCTGGTTCTAAAGTAACGGTTTCCCGCGACCAGCGTAATATTTCTCGGATGGTGACGCGATCGCTGATTGCTGGTTTAATGTCGGTAGGTGTTGACATTCAAAACCTTGATGCTACAGCTATCCCCATCGCCCGTACAGTTATACCCACAATGTCGGTAGCTGGTGGTATCCACGTCCGGGTACACCCAGACCGCCCTGACTACATTCTGATTGAATTCATGGATGCCAAGGGCATTAATATCACCAAAGCCCTGGAAAAGAAAATTGAAGGGGCTTACTTTAAGGAAGATATGCGGCGGGCGCTAATTCATGAAATTGGCGATGTATCTTATCCTAGCCAAGTCATGGAGCGCTACTGCACTGCTTTTGAGAAATTATTGCATGTTCATACACTCCGCAACAGTCGGGCAAAAGTGGTGATTGACTATGTTTATGCCGTATCAGGGGCAGTTTTACCTCAAATGTTGGATAAATTTGGCGCTGATGCAGTGGTATTGAATGCCAGTGTCAATAAAACGGCAATGTCAATCACCGATCGCGAAGGATTGCTGACTCAGTTAGGTCATGTAGTGGAGGCATTGAAAGCTAACTTTGGGGTGCAAGTATCCGCTAATGGAGAACAGCTAATTTTAGTTGATGAATCCGGCTACCCAATTCGTGGGGAAATGTTAACAGCACTGATGGTAGACATGATATTAACTGCTAACCCCAGAGGAACAGTAGTTGTACCAGTTCATGCTTCTAGTGCTATTGAACAAGTCGCCCGTCGCCATGATGGTAGAGTGATTCGCACTAAAGCCAACCCTACAGCTTTAATGGAGGCTTGCCAGAAAAACCCGAATGTGGTAATAGGAGGTAGTGGAGAGACTGGTTTTATTTTCCCGCAACTGCATCCGGGATTTGATTCCATGTTTTGTATTGCCAAGATAATTGAGATGTTGACTATACAGGAGCGATCGCTTGCTGCTGCGCGGTCAGAATTGCCCCGTGTAATTCACAAAAGTTATACAGTCCGTTGCCCGTGGACAGCCAAGGGTGCTTTGATGCGTTACTTAGTGGAAACTCACCCAGCGCAAAACCTAGAACTCATCGATGGAGTAAAAATTTGTCAACCCTACGATGACAGTTGGCTGTTAGTTTTACCAGATGCCAGCGAACCACTGGTGCATTTGTATGCAAATAGCAACGATCGCGAATGGGTAGATGAGACTGTGAGAAACTACCGCACCCGTGTTCAGACTTTTGTGGAAAGGCAACAAGAATATCAACCAGCCGAAGTGTAATTCGTAATTCGTAATTCGTAATTGAATTCTTTAATTACGAACTACGAATTATCTTGACCACCCGCCCAACTATCGGGAGGAAAGTAGGCTTTCGCCTTTGCCCTTGTAGTTTACTCAAAGTATTAAAACTTGACATCTATTTATAATAATTCAATAGACGCGATAAATCGCCTCTCTACAATGCCATTCAAACCAGTATTTTGGCATAAGGGGCAATTTCCGTTTGATTTAAACTATCTTCTTGCAGAGTGCGTTATTCACTCTTAATATAAAACTACGGTAACTCGATTGATTTACCGCATTTAAAGCAGCCAAAGGACAATATCACATAACTCCTGCAAGATCGAGTCTTGTATCGCTTTTAGTCTAAACTCTTTTGTTCAAGCGTCGATCTCAATACTCCTATTCGAGTCAGTGCGAGGTTTTTGACCAATTAAGGTATGAGAATTCTTGCTGCCTCGTCTAGTTTTCGGTTTGTTTCCTGAAATACTTAACAAAAGTTTACTCATTTAAATGAAAAAAACTCTCAATTAGTCTGATAGGATATCTTCAGAGTTATTGAGACTAATACTCATTAAGCTGGTCATGTATTTCAGCTATTTGCAAACTTTCTGAAAAGATAACGCTTTTGACTTGCGTGGCTGTTCAAACACTGGAGTCGATGCCTTGATGGGCAGATTAACCAACCTCTCAGGGCGACTTTTCAGCAGGGCACACAACTATTTATTTATCAGGTGTCAATATGTCAAAAAAAATTGGTTTGTTTTACGGGACTCAAACTGGCAACACTGAATCTGATGCTGAAAAAATTCGGGATGAGTTTGGTGATGATGTTGTGACATTACATCCCATTTACGAGGCGGATAGTAGCACTTTTGATGAATATGACTTGCTGATTATTGGTTCTCCTACTTGGGATATTGGTCAACTTCAGAGCGATTGGGAAGGCTTTTTCTCCGATCTAGATGAAATAGATTTTAGTGGAAAGCTAGTTGCCTATTTTGGTGATGGAGACCAATATGGCTATGCCGATAACTTCCAAGATGCAATAGGAATTCTAGAAGAAAAAATTTCCCAACGAGGCGGTAAAACTGTTGGTTACTGGCCAACTGATGGATATGACTTTGAGAATTCTAAAGCTTTGAGAAATGGTAAGTTTGTCGGATTGGCACTTGATGAAGGTAGTCAATCTGATTTAACAGATGAGCGAATTAAAACTTGGGTTGCTCAGTTAAAGAAAGAATTTGGTTTGTAGAGATTTAGGGCGTACAGCTAACTGTACGCCTTTGTTGAAACTGATAATTTAATTTAGAAGTTATAGGTATTTATGTCTGATTCATTTGATGTTTTATGGTTAAGTGCCAGTCCTGCTTTGCAGCGTTTTGATAAACCATTACTTGAACATTTATCTAGGTATATAAATGTCGCCCAGTGGGAATATCAGCAAACTAAAGATGAAGCTAGTTCCATAGATCAAGCTGTAGATTTACTGTATGAATTTTTAGAATGGCGCGGCCCCGTGCATTTAGCAGGTCATGCTATGGGTGGTGCGATCGCCTTAACCTTTGCGCGGCGATTTCCGCAAAAAGTGCGATCGCTCACTCTGCTAGCTGTAGCAGCTCAACCTGCAAATAATTGGCAAGCTCACTATTACTTTCAACGACAACTTTTTAGCATCAGCCGTGAGTTAGTTTTAGCAAGTAGCGTTCGCAGTCTGTTTGGCAATCAACCACCTCATACCACTAAAAAGTTAGTAGCTGCTTTAGATAAAGATTTAGAACAATCTCCCACGTCACACTCTTTATTTAAGTTGGTTTATTTACCCAAGGGTGGAGTTTCTATGCCAATGATGGTATGTGGTAGCAAAAGCGATCCGGTAGTCAACCCTCCTGCATTGCATGATTGGTTAAATTGGTTCAAGCCAGAAGATAAACTCTGGGAATGTCCTCAAGGGTATCATTTTTTTCACTATTTTTATCCTCAACAGGTTGGCGAAGAGATTTTGGGTTTTTGGCAATGCCACCATCCGCATCTACTGGAAGCATCTGCACTATCTTTTAGCACTTCTACAAATTGATGTCTGGTGACAAGCCTTACGGCTACGCACTTGTGAAATTTGGGGTGTACTGGGTGCGTAGCTTGCCGCCGTAGGCATCGCTAATTAAATCTTTTTTCCTGTCACACACTACGACTTAACTCATAGTTAGGAATAGGGCGATCGCTAATCACTGCATAGAGAACATCTGGATCGAGGTCGGCTCCCGATGGCCATTGAATTGTGCCTACTTCGTGGTTTAATTCAACCTGAGCAAAGTATTTTTTATCTTGCAAAGGTGCAAAAACACCTGTAAATTTAATCAGTTTACTAACATCAATTATTCCTTCCACTTCGTTTTCAAAACGGATATATAGTTGATAATTTTCCCTTGGCTCTACTGCAATAATGTCTTTTAACATATTTTACTACTCCAATGGTAAGACGCTATTGAGGAAATCAGTTAGCCTGTAAGGTGGTAAAAGTTTGATAATAAAAAAGATTGACACAGCCATTGTTGGCTTCTCAATCTCGTAACCCCACTCCCACTTTGCAACAGCTATGCAAAATCTCACCAGAATTACTCGCAATCCTGAAGTTATGGGTGGCAAACCCTGTATTCGCGGAATGCGTGTCACCGTTGGTACTGTCGTTGGCTTAATGGCATCTGGACATAGTAATAGCGACATCCTCAAGGCATATCCTTATCTTGAAGAAGCTGACATATATGAAGCACTTGCCTACGCTGCATGGCGGGCTGAAGAGATTGAAGTTCCTCTCAGAAGTGCATGAAAATTTTGATTGATATGAACCTTTCTCCTGACTGGGTTGCGGTTTTTGAGAGGTACAATATCTCTGCTGTCCACTGGTCTACGGTTGGCGATCCCCGCGAGAAAGATTCAATAATTATGGAGTGGGCAAGAACTAATGGATATAAGTAAGTCGGTGAGAATAAATCAAACTAGATTAAGTAACGTAAAAAATATTGGGATTATTTCGTAGTGAGGACTAAAGTCCTCTTATGAGGTCTGAATCCTTACCTACAAACCTTGAATTATTTACACCTCTCTACTTATTGTCTTTACTCACGATTTAGACTTCGGCTCCCTACTAGCTGCTACAGGTGCCGATACTCCCAGTGTCATTCAAGTTCGTACCCAGGATGTTTTGCCAAACAGTATTGAAAATCTAGTTATTTCAGCCCTGAATCAGTTTGAGTCTTTACTAGAGACAGGCGCATTGGTCACTGTTGACCAAGCTCAATCTAGGGTGCGTATTCTACCAATTAGACGCGGATAGTTTTAGGGAAATATAGCTAACTCAGTTTCCGGGTCAAAAAAGTGAATTTTCTCTGGAGTTAGCGATAACCATAGTTGTTCACCAGCTTTTACAAATCGGTCTGGTGGGATTCGCACTTGCAAGGAATTGGCTGTAGTGGCTCTTTGAGATCCTGGTTCGGCAATCTTAACAGCAAGAAAGGAATCGTTGCCGAGATTCTCTACCAAATCTACTTGCACGGGTAGATTTTTGGTGGCAGGCATACTCAAGTTCAAGTGTTCTGGGCGAATGCCTAAAATTAGAGTTTTTCCATCATATTTTTGTAAAGCTTTTCCCCAGACTTCTGGGAGGGTGAAACGAAACTGGGAACGAGTAATCAACTGCGGGGCATGAAATTCTACAGAAATAAAATTCATCGGTGGTGAACCAATGAATTCTGCTACAAAAAGATTTGCAGGGCGGTTGTAAAGTTCTAGGGGAGAAGCAACTTGCTGAATTTTACCCTCAGACATAATCGCAATGCGATCGCCCATTGTCATCGCTTCTGTTTGGTCATGGGTAACGTAAATCGTCGTTGTCCCCAGTTGGCGCTGCAATTTGACAATTTGGGCGCGGGTTTCCGCCCGTAGTTTGGCATCTAAGTTAGAAAGCGGTTCATCCATTAAGAATACTTGCGGGTCACGGGCGATCGCTCTTCCCAATGCAACCCGTTGTCTTTGTCCTCCAGATAGTTGTTTGGGTAAGCGATTCAGCAATGTTTCGATTTGCAACAGTTGAGCAACACTACGCACCTGTTCATCCACCGCCCGTTCTTTGTCAGAAATATAGCGCAATCCTTTAGGTAACTTTCTGGTCGCTCCGACAAAAAGATTTTCCGCCCACGTCCGAAGATGTGGAGTATTTTCTCCTCTGCTCCTCTGCTCCTCTGCTCCCCTGCTTCCCCTGCGGCGCAACCCAAAAGCGATGTTGTCATACACCGTCATGTGCGGATAGAGGGCGTAATTTTGAAACACCATTGCGATGTCGCGTTCCTTGGGTGGTAAGTCATTGATTAAGCGATCGCCTATCCAGATATTACCGCCAGTCATCACTTCTAACCCGGCGATTAACCGCAGCAAGGTACTTTTACCGCAACCAGAAGGGCCTACCAGCACCATAAATTCACCGTCTGCGATCGTCAGGTTAATCCGCCGCAAGACATTGACACTTTCCGCCCGCTCTTGGGCTACATCGATTTTTTCCCCAGGCGTGAGGGGAGATTGGGTTTGTGAGGTAACACTTTCCCCTTTACGCGGGGAAAAACTTTTATAAACGTTTTCTAAAATTACTTGGGACACAACTAATTATTGTGATTGGGGATTGGGTATGGGGCATTGGGCATTGGGGATTGGACTAATGACTAATGACCAATGACAGTTTAGCGCCCATCATAATACACCTTCAGGGTAAATACGAAAAGTTAAAAAAACAGCTTGCACTATCAAAAGCAAACTATTCTAAATTTTAGGGCTATCAAGAGGTGTTGTGATGACTACCGATGTACCTAAAAATCTTTCCCAAGACCCAAATATTAACCCTATCCATGACATTGTAGACGTACAAACTACAGATTGTTGCATTGTGGGTGGGGGGCCAGCAGGAGCAGTATTGGGGCTGTTGTTAGCGCGTCAAGGTATTTCTGTGATGCTGCTAGAAGCACACAAAGACTTCGATCGCGACTTTCGCGGCGATACAATTCATCCATCGGTGATGGAAATTATGGAGGAATTGGGATTAAGCGATCGCTTGTTAGAACTTCCCCATACCAAAATGCGCCAAATTAGTATTCAAACTCCTCAAGATAATGTCACATTCGCAGATTTTAGCCATCTGAAAACCCATTATCCCTACATTACAATGCTTCCCCAGGTAAAATTCTTGGAGTTCATCACCCAAGAAGCACAAAAATATCCTAGTTTCCATCTAGTAATGGGTGCGAATGTGCAGGAATTAATTAGTGAAAATGACGTGATTCAAGGTGTCCGCTATCGGGGAGGCGGTGGTTGGCACGAAATTCGGGCAATACTGACAGTTGGTGCAGACGGTCGCCACTCACGTTTGCGACACTTGGGTGAGTTTGAATCCATCGAAACTTCGCCGCCAATGGATGTCCTCTGGTTTCGCCTACCGCGTCAGCCAGAAGACCCTGAAGGAGGAATGGGGCGCTTTGGTCAAGGTAAGCTAATCGCCATGCTTGACCGTGGCGATGAGTGGCAAGTTGCCTATGTTATTCCTAAAGGAGGCTATCAACAACTAAGGGCTGCGGGTTTGGAGGAATTAAAAAAATCTGTTGTCGAAGTAGTGCCAGAATTCCAGCAACGTATTCAAAATTTACATGATTGGTCACAAGTAGCTTTTCTCTCGGTCGAGTCCAGCCTTGTCAAACGTTGGTATCGTCCGGGACTGTTAGTCATTGGTGATGCAGCTCATATAATGTCCCCCGTTGGTGGAGTTGGCATTAACTACGCGATTCAGGATGCTGTAGTCGCGGCGAATGTACTTAGCAAACCGCTCAAAAACCGAGAAGTACAACTGAGTGACCTAGCAAAAGTACAACGTCAACGCGAGTTGCCCACACGCATTATTCAAGCGTTTCAAACTTTTATCCAAAAGCGGGTATTGGCCCCGGTTATCACCTCAAATCGCACCTTTGTACCACCTGCATTTTTGCGCTTACCCATCTTGCGCGACCTTCCAGCCAGGTTGATCGCCTTGGGTGTTTTTCCAGTTCATGTCAAGGCTTAATTTTTGCCAAAAATTTTTTCTATTTAATTAACTTAGTGGTACAATTATACTACTCTATGCAGAATTGAATGCTCAATTTAGTCAAGCGAGGGTGGCGAACGGTATACTCAATGCTGTTCAAAGCGATCGCTTGACTTTTATGCTAGAAAGGATTAAAAACTTAGGCATTATTAAAAAATGCAAACAATTAAACATATCTAGATATTAATTGGGACTACATAGAAAAACCTTCTCTTTTTGAATCAGTACTTTTTGCAGTCAGGAGTAATTTTAATGAACAGCTGCGTTTTAATGGCGGAAATTATTAACGAACCGCAACTCCGCTACACAGCAGATAATAATTTGGGAGTCACGGAAATGTTGGTGCAATTTCCGAATTCTCAAAAACCAGAAGATCCGCAAGCCACACTAAAAGTTGTTGGCTGGGGGAATTTAGCAACAGAAATTCAGCAAAACTACCATAAAGGCGATCGCGTCATCTTGGTAGGACGTTTAAGTATGAATACTGTTGCGATGGAAGGTTTTAAAGAAAAACGCGCTGAATTGACGGTGCAACAAATTCAATCTGTTGGAGGTAGTTTTAATACCGATCCATTACCCTCAGCAACCCCAACTCCATCATTTACTGAAACTGCTCCCCGACAACCATCTTCAGCATCTCGTCCGGCACAGAAAGAGGTTCCCACTTACGAGTCACCACGTTCAGCGCCTACTCCAGCGACAAATCCTGTTAGCGTTGCTCCCCAAGCGAAAACTTACGAACCCGTACCCCAACCGACAAATTATGAGCGAACCACTTATCCAGCAGTGAAAGAGGAAGAACCAGATCCAGATGATATTCCGTTCTAAAAGTTGGTAGTTGAACGTGTATTCAATTTGCTAACTAATGATTGCGATTAGACAATCTTCACAAATAGCCATCCTTGAGGATGTGCTATTTTTTTGTTTGCGTTGACGCTTTGCGTTTTGTTGTGAAAAATTTACCTACTCTTATATCAAGTTCGGCTAATTAGTTATAATTCCCGAATCTATGCATCAAGCTTGATAATCCAAAATCCTTTTTAGCGGTAGCAATCGAGACAACAGAATTGTTTCAAATTACAATACAGATTTGGCAGCATAAATAGCTGTAAAGAAAGCTAGTGCAACTCAATCAGCCGAAAATTATCTTGATGGATGAGGCAACTATAGGAATCCGCTTTGATTCGGAGAAATTATTTGCGTAGGGAGGGAATAGGGGATAGGGAATAGGGAAGAAGGAATAAATGTGTACTGAGTTTTTTCACGCAATCAAATACGAGTCCTATAGTTCTCAAAACATTAAAAATTGTAGTTGAGGTCTAAGCAGTGAAAAACCGCCAAGGAGTCTAAAAATCAAATTTATCGACACATACATCAAAACTCTTGTTAAAATCCAAATAATTTTAAGTTAGAATTCCTACCCAACTCCTATGAGAGAAACTGTCCTAGAGGTTCGCAATCTCCAAGTTGAATTTCCCGGTGATGGCAACACTGTCAAAGCTTTGGATGGTATTTCCTTTGCGCTGCATCGAGGTGAGACTCTAGGAATAGTAGGAGAATCGGGAAGTGGTAAATCAGTGACAGCCTTAGCTGTGATGGGTTTGTTGCAAACTCCTGGCATAGTGAGTGGCGGTGAAATCTGGTTTCGTCCGCAGGAAAATGGCAACCCCATCGATTTGGTAACATTGCCTCCTGAGCAAATGCAGTTACACCGGGGTGGCGACATCGCCATGATTTTTCAAGAACCGATGAGTTCGCTTAATCCGGTTTATAACATCGGGTTTCAGCTAACAGAAGCGATTATGCGGCATCAAAATGTGTCAGCAGCCCAAGCACGACAAATTGCGATCGCAGGTCTGCAAGAGGTTAAACTTCTACCTAGCGATGAGGAGATCCAACAGCAGTATATCGAAACTTGGCATCAAACCAACGCCAAATTATCTAAACCAGATGGGCCAAAGTTGGCACAGTTGGTTAAAGAACACAAAGAAGCCATGCTGGAACGCTATCCTCATGAACTTTCTGGAGGTCAGTTGCAACGGGTAATGATTGCAATGGCAATTTCTTGCAACCCATTAATCTTAATCGCCGATGAACCAACCACAGCTTTGGATGTGACGGTGCAAGCGACTATTTTGGAGTTAATGCGAGAATTGCAGCAAAGCCGTGACATGGCAATGATTTTCATCACCCACGATTTGGGGCTAATTTCAGAAATTGCTGACCAAGTAGCGGTGATGTATAGAGGTAAAGTTGTCGAATCTGGTACTTCTGGGCAAATTTTCAGTAGTCCCAAGCATCCATATACTAAAGGTTTGATAGCTTGTCGCCCCACACTCAACCGCCGTCCCCAAAAATTACTCACTGTTTCCGACTACATGAGTGCAGAAGAGACGCCAACGGGACAAGTAGTAATTCAGCCGAAAGAACCCGCACAACCCACAGAAGTTACCAAAGAAGAGATTGCTGCAAGATTGGCAAACTTTAATGAGAAAGAACCCCTGCTGCAAATCCGCAACCTGAAAGTTAGTTTTCCAGTGCGTGGGGTGTTCGGTAGTATAAAAAGTTATAATATGGCAGTTAATGGCGTTTCTTTTGATGTTAAACCAGGAGAAACACTAGGTTTAGTGGGAGAATCTGGTTGCGGTAAAACGACCCTTGGCAGAACTTTGCTGCGCTTAATTGAACCGATGAGTGGTCAGATTATCTTTGAAAAACAAGATATTACTAGCCTCAAAGGAGAACGGTTGCAAAAACTGCGGCGGGAAATGCAAATAGTCTTCCAAAATCCTTTTAGTTCCCTCGATCCTCGGATGAAGGTTGGGGACGCGATAATGGAACCTTTGTTAATTCACGCTGTTGGGAAGACAAAACAACAACGACGAGCGCGAGTAGTCGAACTTTTAGAACGGGTGGGGTTGAGTGCAGATGCGATTAACCGCTATCCTCATCAGTTTTCTGGCGGTCAACGCCAACGGATTTGCATAGCTCGTTCTTTGGCGTTAAATCCTAAGTTTATCATCTGCGATGAGTCAGTTTCAGCGCTAGATGTTTCAGTACAGGCGCAGGTATTAAATCTTCTCAAAGAATTACAGTCAGACTTTCAGCTTACTTATATCTTTATTTCTCACGATTTAAGTGTAGTGAAATTTATGAGCGATCGCATTTTAGTCATGAATCGCGGTCAAATTGTTGAAGAAGGGACAGCCGAAAGCATCTACCAAGAACCTAAAGAGGAATACACGCAAAAATTAATTGCTGCGATTCCTACGGGTAGTGCTGAACGGGTGCGAAGTCGTCATCAGAAGGCTTTATAGAAACAGAATTCAAAAGTCAGGAGTCAAAATGGGCTTGACTCCTGAATCTGAATTCATTTTCAACAGATATTGGTGCAAACAAAGTTAATTACATCTGCAAGTCCAGAGTGAGTTTTTAAATTAGTAAAAATAAAAGGTTTATCGCCGCGCATTTTTTTAGCATCTCGTTCCATCACACTTAAATCTGCACCAACATAAGGTGCTAGATCGGTTTTGTTAATCACCAATAAATCAGACTTGGTAATACCAGGGCCACCCTTGCGGGGAATTTTATCACCAGCTGCAACATCGATGACGTAAATTGTTAAATCCACCAATTCTGGACTAAAAGTAGCAGCCAAATTATCGCCGCCACTTTCCAAAAATACCAAATCCAAATCGAGAAAACGTTCTTCTAATTGTTCAATTGCCGCCAAATTCATCGAAGCATCTTCGCGAATAGCAGTGTGAGGACAACCACCAGTCTCTACACCCAAAATGCGATCGCTAGCCAACGCCTGAGAACGCACTAAAAACTGAGCATCCTCTTGAGTATAAATATCATTCGTCACCACCGCAACCTGATACTGCTCGCGCAATCCCTTACATAAAGCATCAACTAAAGCCGTCTTCCCCGAACCCACTGGTCCTGCAACCCCTACTCGAAATGCATTCATTTTTATTTGTCCTTTGTCCTTTGTCATTTGTCATTTGTCATTTGTACTGAGCGAAGTCGAAGTATTTGTCCTTTGTCATTTGTCATTTGTCACTTGTACTGAGCGAAGTCGAAGTATTTATCAAAAGTCGGAAGCTAATGACTAATACAACTCTTGGAAAGGCTGCACTTCGACTACGCTCAGTGACCACGCCAAGGACTACGCGGTAGTTGAATCTCGACTTACTTCTCCTGTCGGAGAGGCTGCGCCCGAAGCGTAGCTATGCCGCAGGCTTTACGACTACGCGGTAGTTGAATCTCGACTTCGCTCGATTACCGCGCAGCGATGCACTGAGCGCAGTCGAAGTGTCGAAACTCAGTACAAGTCGCTCGATTACCGCGTAGTCGAAACTCAGTGCAAGTGACTAATGACTAATGACAAAGGACAAATGACTAACTCCTAAATAACCTTGTATACTGCGTTTCATGCTGCATACTTGCCAGCGACAAACCCCAACTACAGCAGGCGAGTCGATCGTCATCCAACGCGAGAATTTCTAATGCCGCAGCACTGAGTAGTGGTTGCAAATCTAGCAATAACTGCTGTCCTGTTGTTTGCCCAAGGGGGATCAGTTTCACGCCAGCAGTAATCAAATTACTTGCCCAACTGTGCAGATATGCGAGTAATGCGGCTTGGATGCTGATTTGCCAATGGGCAACGGCAATACCAAAAGCGATCGCATAATTGCAAGGATTACCTACAGCATAGGTAATAGGCATAATCTGCGATTCTAGTTTACCAAGTAATTGGATCAGCGATCGCCCCATCTGCCAACTAGAGGCGCGTAATTCTTCTGTTTCCCTAGCAGCCGATAGCCACAAATTCCAACGGCGTAGCGACTCAATATCACCTATTTTTACAGCTTGCTGCGATCGTACCATCACCGCCGCCTCTAACCGAATTGCCCCGTAGAGCAACTCTGCTTTTAACCAATCTTTGAGATGTGTGTGGTTAGCGATCATACCATTTTCTACCAGCATTTCCAAACCTTCAGAATAACTATATGCTCCTACAGGTAAAGCGGGGCTAGCCAACTGTAAAATACTCAAAAGATGACTATCAGTGAGCATGATGGTGTTGTCCATAAGCTCCTAATTCTGGCTGAAACGGTAAAATTTCCTCTTTAACTTCTAACCCTAATTGTTCCAACATAGTGCGTAAAACTGAATCTGAAGATAAGCGTAAATAAGTTGGAGTAATTTCTACTGGTACATGGCGATTTCCCAAATGGTATGCCGCCCGTAATAACAAAAGTGATGTTTGGGCAAAAGCAGTTATTACTAGTTCTGGTTTGGCAGTAATTCTGATTAAACTGCTATGGGTTTCTTCTTGTAGAATATCGCCATCGTGTAAAACAGTTCCTCTGGGTAAATGTAAAAACACAACCTTACCATCTGGCGTTTCAAAACGATGACGGCTGCGGGTGCGTTCTTCTGCTGTTAGCGCCAGAGTAAAAGTAACCGCAGCATCGTAATTAGGTGGTTTAAGTTGGGTAAATGTCAGCATACAGAGTTTAGCCTGAACTTTTGCTTTTCATTATGGTTCTAATTTAAATACAATATCTGCCTTGCCAGAAGAAAAGATAAAATTAAACAAAGGCAACGAGCCAAACGGGGACAATCATGAACCAAGCCATTGAGGGAGTACGCTGGACAATTCACGATTTAGAGGTTCTACCCGAAAATGAGTGGACGCGCTATGAAATTATTAATGGAGAACTCTTTGTGGCTCGCACACCTCACCGCCGTCATCAACAAGTTTGTGGCAAAATATTCCGACAACTCGATGTTTGGTCAGATTCGAGTGGTTTAGGGGAAACAATTGTGGCTCCAGGAGTGATTTTTTCGCAAGCAGATAGCGTTATACCGGATGTAGTTTGGGTAAGTCGAGAACGACTGGCACAAATTGAAGATGAAGCGGGACATTTGACAGGCGCACCAGAGTTAGTAATAGAGGTTTTATCCCCAGGTAAACAAAACGAACTTCGAGACAAAGAAGCAAAACTGAAACTTTATTCAGTTCAAGGCGTGCGTGAGTATTGGATTGTCGATCGGTTTACTAAACAAGTCGAAGTTTATCGGCGAGAAAAAGCACAGTTGGTTTTAGTTGCTACTTTGTTAGGCGATGATGAAATCACATCGCCACTTTTACCCGGATTTTGTTGTTCTATCCGTTTATTTTTTCCTGACTAATCACAAATTCGATAATATTTATGCAAACCTAACTGCTAGATATAAATGCTTACAAAAATTGAAAAACTTTTGTCACACCTGTTGAAAAAATCTTCATAAATATGATCTAGTTCATAACAGTGTTCGTATCTCTGCATTAGGTAAGTTATTTGTGAAGCTGATGAATGATAAAAATTAGAATTGTACCTCTTCTCTTTCGTCACAAAATTACTTCTTTTCTTCCTTTGCTTTCTTCTCGTTAACAAAAAGGTTTAATTAGCAACTTCATCCTGTGGGCTACTAATTGGTAAGGTAAACCAAAATGTTGCCCCTGCATTCAATGCACTGTTTACGCCAATTTCGCCGCCGTGAGCATGGATGATTTGCTTACACAGATACAATCCTAATCCCAAACTTACAGAATTGCCGATGCCTGTACCCCGAAAGTAAAGGTCAAAAAGCCGATCGCTTTGTTGTTGACTAATTCCCACGCCGTTATCACTAACAGTACAATAAATCATGCCATCCTGATGGGTAGCATTGATTGTCAAAAGCAATTCTGGGGGATTATGTTTCAAAGCATTGACGATTAAATTAGAAAAAACTCGCCATAGTTGCGTGGGATCGGCATTCACTAATGGCAAATCTGCGGCCACCAGATTTGTCAGCTTGGCTTGGTTTTGTGCTATTAATGGCTCTAAATCAGCGATCGCAGCTTCGACAACTGCCAGTAATTGTACTGCTTGAAGTTGTAAAACAACACCTTGCATTTCACTGATATGAGTTTCCATCAACGAATTAATTAAGTTCAGTTGGCGATCGCTACTTTGAATCATCCGCTCTAAAATTGAGCGGGAAATCGTAATATTTTTCTCTGAACGGGCAAGCAAATTCTTCAACACCATTAAAGTACCCAGCACTGGGTTGCGTAAGTCGTGGGAAACTGCATGGAAAAATACTCGTAGTTCTTCTTCAGTTTGCTTGCGCTGGGTAATGTCTTCAATCAAACCTTCGTAGTAAAGCAGTTTTCCCTTTTCGTCACGAACTTCGTAGGCTTTTTCGGAAATCCAGACAATACTCCCGTCTTGACGATAAATTTGGGACTCGAAATCGGAAACGCTGCCATACTTTTCCATCAGGCGCACAAATTCTGCTCGGCGGTTCGGGTCAACGTATAATTGTTCAATATCAGTGAAATTTGCTGTCACCTCGTCTACTAAGGAGTAGCCATAAATCCTCGCTAAAGCAGGATTTGCCGTAATATAATGTCCATCGGGACTGCTTTGAAAAATTCCTTCAACGGCGTTTTCAAAAATGCTGCGATATTTAGCTTCGGCAACCTTGAGTTTTTGGTAGGCAGATTCTAGTTCTTGGCGGGCGAAAAATTCCGAACGTTGCAGGCGATCGTACAGATAAACACCGATGTCACATATAGTACAAAACCAGAAGATATATAAAATGAACGTTACATTATATATTCCTGGGTGTTCGGGGATTGATGTTTTTAGCCCAAGTACTGTATTCACACCAAAATAGTAAATCAGCACACTCACTTGAGTCAGCAAGTGAAGAATCCAGCAAACAGGCATCAACACAGCTTGGCTCAAGAACAATAGCGACCAGCCGATGGTATCGGGTAGTGCGAAACCTCTGATGGTTGCAAACAACTGCGACGCTAAACTAAGTGACCAAGAAGACCCCAAAAATAATAAATCTGGACGATGACGACCTAATTTAGTTTTATGTAAAGCAAGGCAAATAATTATAGTTGCAAGCATTGCAACATTAATTACCAGGCGTTGAGTTCTAAGTACTTCTGGCAGCGGCTGCAACTCTGCAAAAGGAAAAAACAGACCGTAAATGTCTCGCAAAGTAAAAGACAACAGACAGATCAGCGCCAGCCATAACCATAAACGTAATCTTTGCCACAAAAAACGATTACGCCAAACTCTGTAAAGAGTAATGATTTCATCTGTTGTTTGTGCAGAAAAGGTTTTTCTCCACCACCTTTGCACTGTTGTCAATGGAGTAGCCATTAGCATCCGAGCAACTTTGCCCATATCTTGAGGGTGTTTCCCTTACTTAATAGACTTCTTGGCATTTGTCGGGAAAGGGGGAAGGGGTAAAGGGTAAAGGTTTTGTATTTAACCCTTCCCCTTTAACCAAAACCTTTTCCCACAAGAGTGCAAAAAGCACCTTTGCAAGAGGTTTAATATTGCCATAAATAACACCCTCTCATTTTTTGGTGATTTATGGGCGATTTCTTGCGGATGAAGTTGCTAAAGGTAGTGTAAACCAGAAAGTTAACCCACGCTTGCGGTTACTCATAACCCCGATTTCGCCACCATGCGCCTTAATAACTTTCTGACAAAGATACATTTTTAAGCCAATGCTTGTAGAGCAGCAATCTTGAGGATCGCGGACATGCAGATCGAAGAGGCGATCGCACTCTGCTTTACTCATTCCCACACCGTCATCTTGAATCTGAGTGCGAATCATTCCCCCTTCAATGGTGGCACTCAGGGTAAAATTTAATCCTGGCGGATTATTTTGCAAGCCATGTGCGATCAAATTGACCAAAACTTTCTGCAATCGAGTCTCATCTGCCATTACTAACGGTAAGTCTGCCCGAACCAAGTTCTTCAAAGTCGCTTGATTTTGTGTCAGCATCGGTTCCAACTGGGAGAAACATTCGCCCACTAGGGTGCTTAGTTGTAGAGGTTCGAGTTTGATTTCAATACCCTGTTTTTCACAGGAATTAATTTCTAGCAATGAGTTAATCATTGTTAGTTGGCGATCGTTACCCTGAATCATTCGCTCGATGATTGAGCGAGATATTGGAATTGCAGATTGGGCAGAAGAGGCAGAGGGGCAGGGTGCGGTGGGCAGAGGGGAAAATTCTCCCTTGCTCCCTGCTCCCTGCTTCCCTGCTTCCTTGCTCTCCACTCCCTGATTTAATAAATTCTTTAACACCATCAAGTTACCCATCACGGAAGTTCGTAAATCGTGGGCAACTGTGTGCAAAACAACATCTTTGACACGATGCAAATTTTCAACTTCTTGCATTTTCTGCTGCAACTGTGCTGTCCGTTCTTGGACTTGGTATTCTAAATTAGTGTTGAGTTCTGCTAGCTTTTGGCATATCTGACTTTGTTGAATTGCGATCGCTAGCTGTTCTGACATCTGCTGTAACAAATCAATTTCTATTAGCTGCCAATGACGCGGCCCTGAGCATTGATTGGCAATTAACGCCCCAAATAATTCGTCACCTAGCATAATTGGTACAGCCAAGCTAGCCTTCGTTTGGAATTTTTGACAGTGTGCTTTTACTTTGGGAGATGCTGATATTTGCGTTACGTCTTCAACGACACGTACAAGATTATCTTTTAATAAGTTTCTTAATTCTTGTAGATAAGCTTCATCATTAGTAGACCAACCTGAGACTGATGGATACTTAGGATCTACTGATTCGGCAAGAGTTTTGACACCTAAATTAGCATTATTTAAACCAATGAAAACTCGATCTGCTTGTAGAAATTGCCTGACTTCCGTCACGGTGGTTTGAAGAATTTCCTCTAATTTCAGCGAAGATCGAATTCTGACTAGGGTTTCTGCCAACAAACGATCGCGTTGGGCACAAAAGCGTAATTGTGCTTCTACTTGTTTGCGTTCTGTAATGTCGTGATGCACTGCTAAAATGGCAGGAATACCATTTAAATCAATGACTTCGGCTGACAGCAGCGTTGTAATTATCTCGCCAGATTTTTGCCGAAAATCAATTTCTAAGTTACGAGCAACTCCGGTGCTTTGCAACTCTTGCACTAAGTTTAGGCGATCGCGATCGTTTACCCAAAGATTTAATTCAAAAGAAGTTTTACCAATTGCCTCATCTCGCCCATAACCGGAAAGATTCACAAAACTGTCGTTAACTTCGATAAAGCGTCCTTCTTGCAGCGTGCTAATGGTAATTGAATCGGGGCTGCAACTAAAAGCTTTCGCAAATTTTTGGGCAAGATTTTGTAAGGCGACTTCCCCTTGTTTGCGATCTGTGATGTCTCGGACAATTGCTAATACCTCATCTGTACCACTAACTACCAACCGCGCCTCATAATCTCTGATTCCCAAAGATGTTGGTAGTTGATATTCACAAGTTTGCAAAATTCCAGAATCTAAAGTTTTAGCGATCGCTACTTGGCTAATGGCTGCAACATCACTCGGCAATAACTCTTGCAGATTTTTTCCAACTATTTCTTCTCTCGAAAGAGTGATATTTGCACCGTCACTTTTCAAATCTAGATACTCGCCATCGCGGCTGATGCGAAACATCAAATCGGGGATAGCATCCAAAATTGCTTTATATCGTGCCTCACTCTCAAGCAATTTTTCTTGGGCTTGTTTTCGGTCTGTAATATCCATAACCAAACCATGCCAAAGAAAATCACCTGCTGCTTGTAATTCTGGTTGCAAAGTACCTTGAATCCATTTAAGTTTGCCACTAGGCGTAATAATCCGACTTTCCCAATGCCAAGGTGTAAGAGTAGTACGGCAAACAGCAATAGATTCTGTAAAAGCTTTTATATCTTGTGGATAAATCAGTTTGCATAACATTTGAAAGTCTGGCTGTATAGCCTCTGGTTCTAATTCATACAAATATTTACAACCAGAACTAATATAAGGAATAAATACAGAACCATCCTGCCGTTGCAGAATTTGGAAAATCATTCCCGGTAGATTGGCAGCAATTGTTTCCAATAGAGGGATCTTCTCTGGTAGAAAATCTGGTTTCTGCGGTGATTTTACAATTTCATCCACTCTTAGACCCTTTGATATATAAGCAATTGGCATAATATTCAAGGTAATCATAGCCATTGTAAAAGTTTTTAGCTGTCAGCACGATCGCAAACAGCAGAAAAAGTGGCTCTACTTTCAGCGTAGTTCTGGATGCTGCGATCGCATTCACCCAATCGGGTGAACCATTTGTCAAAGAGCGAATGACTTTAGGAGTGCTGACAGAATACCCTGAGATAATCAACTTCGATCGCAACAATCAGATAGAAAGTAATTGAACGATACATTTAATCTAGTTTTACCTAAAGGTAAAAACTAATCATGGGCAATCCCAAGTGGGGTACTTGCAATAGATTTGAGAGGGATGAATGCAATTACAACAGACACAAATTTTAGAAGAAACACTATGGGAAGCAGTTCTCAATCGAGACTTTGCTTTTGAAGGTAAGTTTTTCTACGGTGTTCGCTCTACAGGCATTTATTGCCGACCTATTTGCCCTAGTCGCAAACCGAATCGGAATCAAGTTTGTTTTTTCCAGTCGGTACAAGATGCTGAAATTGCAGGTTTTCGACCTTGTAAGCGCTGTCAGCCACAATCTGAAATAGTTCCAAATACAGCCAAAATCTTAGCAGTATGTCGATATATTGAAGCACAAGTTGATCGCATACCAACCCTATCGGAATTATCCTCTCAGGTAGAAATGAGTCCTAGTTACCTACAAAGAATATTCAAGCAGATAATTGGCGTATCGCCTTTTCAATATGCAGATGCGCTGCGTAGCCAACGGTTGAAGCAGCGTCTTCAGTCAGGAGAAGAAATTGCTGATGCAGCTTACAACACGGGGTATGGTTCAAGTAGCCAACTGTATGAGAAAGCACCTAAACAATTAGGAATGACACCAAAAATTTACCAACAAGCTGGAAATACAATCAACATTGTTTATGCGATCGCTCTATGTTCGCTAGGATATTTGCTTGTGGCAACAACAGAGAAGGGTATCTGTGCCGTTAAACTAGGTGATGAAGCAGACAAGCTTGAACATATCTTAAACCAGGAATTTCACCAAGCGCACATCATACGTGACGATCGCACACACAAGGAATGGATACAAGCAATCCTCGACTTCATTGCGGGAGGTGAAACGCATCTTAATTTACCACTTGATGTCCGTGGGACAGCATTTCAGAAACAAGTGTGGGAAGCATTACAAAAAATTCCCTATGGCGAAACCCGCACTTACACTGATATCGCCCGTGATATTGCCAAACCCCAAGCAGTCCGCGCGGTGGGTAATGCTTGTGGCGCTAATCCGATCGCGGTGATTGTACCATGTCATCGGGTGCTGCGGAGTGATGGCAGTCTTGGTGGTTATCACTGGGGAATTGAGCGCAAACAAAAACTGCTTACACAAGAATCGAAATTTCTCAAAGATGACTCAAACACCTGAACTAGAATCGTTGACTGAAGAAAGTCTTACCCGTGGTTTAATGGTGCTTGCCAAACTGGATAGTGATTTGGCTGGGATTTTAGAAACACTGGGGCCTCCACCGATGTGGAAAAGAGAACCGGGTTTTACAACACTTCTGTGCATCATTCTAGAACAGCAAGTTTCCGTAACAGCTGCAAGGGCTATATTTAACCGTCTATGTGCGGTCGTTATAACTTTAACGCCAGAAAACTTTTTGATATTAGATGATGCTCAATTAAAAGCGATTGGATTCAGCCGGCAAAAGATTCTATACTGTCGTGGGTTGGCGAATGCTATTGCAACTGGTCAGCTTGACCTCAGCAAGCTAGAAACAATGGACGAAACTACTATCAGAACAGAGTTAAAGCGCCTCAAAGGTATCGGAGACTGGACAGTTGATATTTATTTGCTCATGGCGCTGCAACGTCCTGATGTCTTTCCTAAAGGCGATTTAGCGATCGCGATCGCTTTCCAAAAACTCAAAAACTTGGCGACGCGTCCAACACCAGCACAACTAGAAGCCATGACACAGCACTGGCGACCGTGGCGAGCAGTTGCGGCAAGACTTCTATGGCATTATTACCTAAGTAATCCTAAATAATTGCTACTTCTCCCTTGGCGCACTCGGCGGTTCGTATTATAAATATAAACTAAATGGCAGAAAATCAATTAAGCCTAACACCAGAAAATGATAAAACTTCAAAAATCCTGCCGATAATCATAGTAATAATTGCATTATTCGCTTTATCTTCAACAGCAATATTTATTAAAATTGCTGTTAGAGAAATGAGCGCTGTTGCTACATTATTTAATCGTTTATGGATAGCGACTATTATCTTTGGCTTATGGAGTGGAATTAACCAAGTACGGACTCAAATTAAAGATGATGAGCCTGTACTACCACAGCAGCCTTATCCAATCAAAGAGATAGCGCTTTTAATCGCAGTGGGTCTAGTTCATGTATTAGGTCGATTATCTTGGACTTGGTCGCTAACTCAGACTGGTGCAGCTAATGCTAATGCCTTGGGTAGCCTCAATCCGCTATTTACTACTTTAGGAGGATGGCTATTTTTTAATCAAATTTTTGGGCGCAAATTTATCATCGGTTTGATCTTAGCTATAATCGGTGCGATCGCGGTTGGATTTGAAGATTTATTGCGTTCTAATAATAATATTACAGGTGATGCTGTTGCTCTCATCTCATCGATATTTTATGCAGCAAACTTTTTACTTATCGAGCAGATCGGAAATAAGTTTTCAACGAGCGCTATTCTTCTGTGGCGTTGTGCGATCGCAACTTCATTGATGATTCCAGTAGTACTAATCTGGGAAAAACAAGTTTTCCCAGTTACTTTGTCGGGATGGTTAGTAGTATTTGCGCTAGCTGCTATTTGCGAAGCCTTGGGTCATGGGCTAATTGTATACAGCCTCAAAAATTTCTCATCAGGATTTATTTCTTTACTTTTACTACTCAATCCAGTGATTGTTGCGATTCTTGCTTGGATACTTTTCTCGGAAAACTTGAGTATTTTTAACTTGTTAGGATTGGCTTTAATTGTCGGGGGTATATATTTAGCAATTTCTAATAAAGAAGCTGTGCAATCTAAAATTAATAGCCAGATTCAATCTCCAACAGAAACAGATTCATCCGCCAGTTCCCCAAAATAATACCAATTTGAAAAAAATAATGCGACAAATAGACCGTATTGTAGAGACGCGATTCATCGCGTCTTTACCCAAGGACGTGTTGCAATCATTAATTGAATTGCGATAAGAAACGATGGCACAGCCCGCCACAGACATCGCTGTTTCTATGGCACTACTACTTGAGTAATGCCAATAGTAAGTCGGTTACAGTTTACCAGTGAATACCTTTTGGGCCGGGCCTGTCATGTAAACCCGTTGGTCGATTTCTGACCATTCAATTTGCAAGGGGCCACCTGGTAATTCTACAGTGGCGGTGCGATCGCATTTCCCGGTTAACACACCAGCTACTAAGGAAGCACAAGCACCAGTCCCGCAAGCTAAGGTAATTCCAGCACCCCGTTCCCATACCCGCATTTTCAAATAGTCACGGCGTACCACTTGCATAAATTCGGTATTTATGCGTTGGGGAAAAACTGGGTGATGCTCAAATTTTGGGCCGATGGTTTCTAGTTCAATTGCTGCGACATCTTCTACAAAGGTGATGCAGTGGGGATTTCCCATATTTACACAGGTGACTTCCCAAGTTTGCCCCGCCACCTCCAACGGCACAGAAATTACTTTTTCTTCGGCGGGTGCAAGAGTGGTAGGAATTTCGCTAGCGAGTAACCTGGGTAAACCCATATCTACTTTAACTTGACCATCAGATAAGAGTTGGGGAGTCATTACACCACCCAAAGTATGAATGCGATATGAATCTTGATTCCGGGATTCCCCTTCTAAGTCTGCTAAAAAGCCAGCTAAACAGCGAATGCCATTGCCACACATTTCTGGTTCAGAACCATCGGAATTAAAAATTCGCATGGTGTAGTCAGTGCCGTTTTCTCCAGGTAAGGCAAAAATTACACCATCAGCACCGATACCAAAATGGCGATCGCACAACTCGATCGCTTGCTCTGGAGTCACTACAGGCAAAGATGACGAGCGATTGTCAATCAAAATAAAGTCGTTGCCTAGACCATGATACTTAGTAAATTCGATTGCCATTTCTTCAAGGATGAATTATCAAGGATTAGTTACTCTTTATTTTGCCTTGTAGGTTCATCTTTACTAAAAATGCTTACTGAATTTGACACCACTTTACCCAGTATTAGACAAGTCCAAAACCTGATAAAACAAACAACACCAGTAGAGTTAAAGCTGCTGACTGGTGATGTACTCACAGGAAAAGTTTTATGGCAAGATCCACAGTGTATCTCTATTGCTGATGAAAACAGTCAGCAAACCACCGTTTGGAAACAAGCGATCGCCTACATCAAGCCGAAAGTGAGTTAGGAGCGAGGCAGAAACATCACAACCCATCGCTTTAAGTGATTTCTCACAAAGAATCTACCCAGGTTGACGAGTTTCGACACTTCAACAGGCTCAGTGCATCGCTTTGCTCAACTATCGATCCCTTAGTTGGTTGAGCGTACCCCTCCGGGGAAGCAAGCTACGCGTAGCGTCTTGTAGAGAAGTCGAAACCAACGGCGACGGTAGATTTATTAACGGAAATTGCCTTATCACTTGCTTCACTCAAATTAAAAATTCAAGCCCACGGCTTAAGCCGTGGGCTTGGAATAAAGATGCCTTGCGCCTTGCATCTCGAAGCAATTCTTTATTTATTGTGAAATACAAGCCCACAATTAAAGTTGTGTATTTTTAATTTTTTCATCACTATACTCAGGTTTTTGCAGCACAAACCCACTGATTGCGTCCTTGTTCTTTAGCTTTATATAAAGCTTTGTCTGCGGCATTAATTAAATCTTGAGATGAACTTTTATCTGTTGGCATTTGAATTGCAACACCTAAACTGACAGTCACAAAATATTGAAAATTATTCTTCTTCTTATGGGGAATTTTTAACTCTTGAATAGATTTTTGAATCAACTTAGTTATTTTAATCGCACCTGATTCGTTCGTATTTGGTAAAATTACAACAAATTCTTCACCACCATAACGAGCTAGTAGATCGGTAGGACGCTTTAATACAGATTGTGCAGCACGAGCAACTTGTATTAAGCATTCATCCCCAGCTAAATGTCCATAGGAATCGTTATAATCCTTAAAATAGTCGATATCAAATATAATTAAAGATAAATAATTTTCACTTAATCTTAATCGATCCCATTCCTGCTCTAAAAACTGATCGAAACAATGACGGTTGGCGATTTGGGTTAGAGCATCTAGCTTACTAAGTTTTTCTAGCTGAGAATTTGCTAGTTCTAAAGCATTGTTTGCTTGAGCAAGTTGATTAGCTTGAGAGCGGAATTGCTCTAATAATTCAGAATGTTCTAAAGCTACATTAAACTGAGCAGCTAACTGGTGGATAAATTGAATTTCCGACTTTTTCCACTCGCGCGAACAATGGCACTGATGAACGCATAGTAATCCCCATAAAGTTTTTCCTTTCATTAAAGGTGCAACAATTTGTGCCTTGATTTGAAATTGCTCTAACAGTTGAATGTGGCAATCTTTTAGCCCAGCTTGATAAATATCTGATACTACCTGTATACGCCCTTGGTGATAAGCAACTGCATAGTTTTCACCAAAACAATTATCCTTTACCTTGATGGCGATCGTAGAATCGTAGTCAGGCAGTACATTCTCGGAGACAAATTCACCAGAGGTATAGTTCGATCCCGGATCAAATCGAAAGATACTGACGCGATCGCTCCGTAAAGCCTTACGAATTTCTCGTACAGTAGTCTTAAACAAGGTGTCTAGATTCAGAGATTCACGAATTTCAGCAACTAAATTAAACAAAATATCCTGCTGCTGATTTGCTTTATACAGTTCTACTGCTTTTTGTTCTGCTTGAGCTAAAAATTCTGCTTGTTTAACTGCAAATCCTAACTGCGTTGCAATCTGAGACAAAAACTGAATTTCTAATTGTTTCCATTCATGTGGCTGTGAATGCTGATAAGCAGCAAGCACTCCCCACAGTTTTTTTCCCACAAATATTGATGCAGTTGCATAAGCTCGAATATGGAACTGTTCTAAAATTTCTATATGGCATTGAGATAAGCCTGCTGCGTAAACATCTGAAACAACTAAAGCTTCATTATTACGATACCGCCCACCTTGATTTTCTTGTAGATAAGAGTCATTCCAAACTGTATTTTTTCCTAATGTATCTACATCATCCCATCCAGTTTCTGCAAACTCAAAGTCGCTAACAAATTCTCCACCCCAGTTTTCATAGAAACGATAAACGGCAATCCGTTCGACTCGGAGTAACTTGCAAGTTTCTTTAGTAGCTGTACGAAAAATTGTTTCTAATTCAAAAGAAGCTCGAATTTTGCTAATAACTCGGTAAAGCGCCCTTTCTTGCTTTTCTAGCTGCTGAATTTGAACTTGTTTCTCATAGAGTTGAGTTTCTAAATTACTAACACTAGGCTGTCCTAAAAGCTTACAGAGTAAATTAGCAGATGCTCTAGTAATAATACGTAAACTTGTGTACAACATTATAAGTATAATTTCAGAAATATTTAAAAAATGAAAAGATACAGCTACAACGATGTAAAAACGTAGTTTTTCTTAGTTTATAACCATTATCGCGTAAGAAAGTTTCGCGATCGCTTCTCTTCATCTGACTTTTGCCATTAAGCCTTAAAAAGCTTTTTCACAAATAATTTTGGATAAAGTACTGTAAATACAGTACAGTAATTAGCATTATCGCTAAAGTATCTGATAACTGAAAATATGAGAGGAAAAAGTATTGTAAAGACAGAATAAATTTGTAAACAGTAAAGCTCAATTCTTAGATAAATTCAGTTATCAAACAAAGTAATCAAATTCAATAGACCAAAAACTTCTGCGATTGACAAAGATCAAGCAGATGACCCCATCAAATACTTTTTTGCAAAAGAGAATCAAAATTTAGAGTAGTCAAAGGCAAAAGATCGCCAATCCTCAAGCTTGATTTGTCGTCTTATCCTGCAACCAGTTTTCAAACATCCTCTTAAGCTCTTACAGATGGATTGTTACCGAAACTGAACTGCAAATTACTCAATCCCTGACGATCTCCGCATCAGAGATAACATCTTGGATCTGGGTATTATCCTAAAAGAATATGAAAAAGCACCCCTTCAGAGCCAAGTCACTACCATCCCAAAGGCGCGATCGCTATATTGAGCCACTTAGCTTGTGGAGTCTTAAAGTTCAATCAGTTACACTATCGACAGGTAGAAAGTCTTTGAGCGCTTCTGCTTCACCAGCTTTTACCACTGGGATAGACAGGGGTACTGAACTAGCGATCGCAAATAACTGTTGTAGTTGACTCAAACCTGTCAAGCCACCACATAACAATACTTGGTCGCCGACTTGCAAATCCAAACCGCCATCAGGATAGCGGATAAACTTACCATCTCGCCGGATCGCCTGTACTTGGACTCCATATTGCTTGGCGATATCTAAATCTGCAAGGGTTTTACCTAGCGTTGGCGCGTCTGCATTGACTGTAACCCACTGACAAGCACTATTTTCTCCGGGAACAGCCACTTGTCCCTTAGCGAATTCTGCCAAAGCTGCCAGTTCTTCATTAGCTCCCACCACCAACAAGCGATCGCCTTCTGCCAATTTGGTTTGATTATTGGGATAATCGATTTCTTCGCCGTTAGCGCGGCGAATTGCCATCAAACTCGCTCCTGTTAAGTAGCGCATATCCGCTTCTTCTATGCTCATCCCAATTAAGGGCGAATTAGATGGTAAAGGATACCAACGCTGATTTAAATCGCGGGTGGCTTGGCGCAAATCACGAGCAACTTCAGTTGCAGAACGCTCTGGCCGCAAATCTAAATAATGATCGTTGCGGATTTGCTGCATTTCTCGTTGGACTACAGGCGGCGACAACAAGCCTAAGCCAGTTAATAAATAGGTTGCCATTTCTAAACTGGCTTCAAACTCTGGTTGTACAACTTCCCTGGCTCCCAATTGATACAGCACCTCAATATTTCTATCCTGGTTAGCACGGACAACCAAATCTAATTCTGGGCGCAATTCTAAAGCGCGTTTCAAGCAAAGACGAGTACTTATGGGATCTGGAAGTGCGATCGCCATTCCTTTGGCATGATTCACCCCGGCAGTTTCCAAAACGTGTAAACTGACGCAATTACCATAGACATAAGACACCCCAGCCTCGCGTAACTGCTGAATTCTCCTCTCCGATTGGTCGATTACTAGCACAGGTAGGTCGTGTTGCTGCAACAACTTCACCAAATTCTTGCCGACTCGCCCATAGCCACAAACTACCACATGGTCTTTGAGAGGCAAATCTTCCGACACATCCTGCACCTCATCTTCTTCTAAATACGGTTTTAACCAAGGCATTGATTCGGCAAAGTTAAATAAAAATGGCACTAACCGCAGTACAAAAGGAGTCAGCATCAGAGTGACAGCGGTAGTTCCCAAAATTAATAAGTATATTTGTCGAGACACCAGCCCCAAAGACTGCCCTTCACTAGCGAGAACAAAGGAAAATTCTCCAATTTGCGCCAATCCCAAACCGGCAATTATGGCTGTTTTCAAAGGATAGCGGAACAGTTTTACTAAGGGCGTGATAATCAAAAATTTACCGACAAAAACTATTGCCACCAACCCCAAAATTAATTCTAGGTTGTTCCACAAAAACACTGGGTCAATTAACATCCCAATGGCAGCAAAAAACAAACTGGCAAAGATATCTCGCAGTGGTTCGACATAAGTCAGGGTTTGGTCGGCGTACTCTACCTCAGAAATCATCAAACCCGCGACAAATGCCCCCATTTCAATAGACAGTCCCAAATGCTCTGTCAACAGGGCAATGCCTAAACACAGGGCTACAACCCCTAATAAAAATAATTCTTTACTTTCGGTACGGGCTAGCAGTTGCAACAAAGGCGGTATCAGCCAAATCCCCGCAGCTACAGCCCCAGCAGCAAATAAAGCAATCGAACCTAGCGCTGTGAGGACAGCAATGCCAATAGTTTCTGCTGGTTGGTTGAGGGCTGGTAAGACTGCTAACATCAGTCCTAGTGCCAAATCCTGGACTACCAAAATCCCTAGCATCACTTGCCCGTGGGGCGTTTCTGTTTCGTTACGCTCCATCAAGCACTTAAGGACAACGGCTGTGGAAGACAGGGACAGAATACACCCCAAAAACATCCCCTTCGCAGGTAAGGCTCCCCAAGCTCCGCTTAACCCGCAGACTAAAACTGTCACCAAAATTGTCAAAGCAATCTGGAGTCCACCTCCACCAAGAGCGATCGCTTTTACCTTCTTGAGTTCCGCAAAGGAAAATTCTACACCCAAGGCGAATAACAAAAAGGCGACCCCGAACTGTGCCAGAGTCTCCACTTGAATTAGTTCTTTAATCAATCCCAGTCCCGTTGGCCCAATGACTATCCCACCAATGAGATACCCCAGCAGCACGGGTTGTTGCAAAAGTGCCGCTAATAGTCCGCCACAGGCTGCAACACCTAGAACTAAAACTAAATCAACAATTAACCGAAAATCTTCTTGCACCAGTTTTAAAAGAACTATTAAGACCTATTAATTCAGGATACAAAGTTTTATATATCCCAAGATAGTTTGTTTAGATATTGGGCATTGGGCATTGCCCAATACCCATTAAATTTTAGGCGAACTGAGGGCATTCAATAACAGCAGTGACCACGGCATTTTTATATCGGGTATGAGCCATGAGTACTTTCTCAGTACAGGCAATGCAGCAGGTAATACAAAACGTAGAGAGCGTAGGGATGCGGGCCGATCGCCATTTTCATCTACAAGATTATATTTCTTAGCCAGTTCGGCAACAATCTGCACGCGTCCTGTATGGCGGATTATATTTGGCTCACTAGCAAGTGCAGCGATCGCTCGTCCAGTAAATAAGGGAGTTTCCCAGTTGTAGCGATCGCTCAAGAATGAGTTTTTCAGGTCAGTAGCATTAGTTTGGTTCGTTTCAGAAGCAAAACGAGAAAAAAGCTCAGTACCGACAATACCCGGCCAAATTGAAACAGAAGCGACGTTATAGGGTTTTAACTCAACAGCCATATTAGCAGCAAGGCGATCGCAAGCTGCTTTGCCAACACCATAAACTGTATTAAACAGATAAAACATACTACCCCAGGAAGAAATAGTACAAATTAGTCCAGACTTACGCTTAGTCATCATCCGAGCTGCAAAAACACTTGCAACATAGTGGCTGCGAAGACCAACGTTGTTGCTAGCATCCCAAAGACTTGGTTCAGAATCCCAAAAAGGCTGTCCCTGAGCGTCTTTTAATGCCTGAACTCCTGAGTAAGCATTATTTACCAGTAGGTCGAGTTGGCCATTCTGCTCATCTTGAATGCGATCGAAAAGCAAACGCACCTGCCGATCGTCGCTGTGGTCTACTTGGACGGGAATGCATACACCACCGACTTCCTCAATGGCTGATTTCGTTTCACTAAGACTCCCTGAAACCCCATCACTGGAGGAGTTGTTCAGGCTGCGACCCGTGATATATACAGTTGCACCTGCTTCACCAAGGCCAATGGCAATTCCCCTACCGATTCCCCGCGTAGCACCTGTTACTAAAGCCACTTTACCTTCAAGATGTTTCATGAGCGCTCATTTCTAATCTTTTAGCGTTAAATATTGATTATTACAATATTCTTTCGTCGCTGTGACTGAAACAACTTCTACTTCTATGGGTTTTTCTTTAGTTCCGTCGATCAGAAATTCACTAGCTCCTTCACGAGGTTTTTTCGGATTTCCCCAATCATAGGTGTAACCTAAACCCGTCCAAGGATAATGTTCTTGACTAGCAACGGCATAAGAAGTTGTGTATATCTCTTGCAAAATTGGATAACTAGCAGGAATCGGAATCTTAAAAACATTACAAGTAGAATCATTAATTTCTGGATCGACACATGGTCTACTTAAATCTTCAGCTTTCACCCACATTTCGACAAAATGCGTCTTATTTGAATTTCTATTTAAAATTAAGCCTAAATACTGCTGTAACCTCAGAGAAAGCATAATATTACCGGGAATCTTTATACCGATTCCCTTACAATTTTGACAAAATTCCTTAACTTGAGGAACGGCTGTTAACCAAGTCCGTGCTTCTATGCTTTTTTTTGTATCTACTTTCCAGTCTTCATTTGGGTTTTTGACATATTTCCAACTGGCCATCAGATATTCAATTTTGCCATTATTTTCTCTCCACTTGATTTGAGGATTAGTTTTTGACAACGACCAAAGATTTTTTACTACTTTATCTTCAGTCGGTCTTTTTGCATCCTCAAGTGCTGCATCTAACTGTTTTTTCAGAGCCTTATAACTTTCTAGTTTATTTTTCTCCAAATACTCATTGACATTTGGATTAGTTTCTAATTGCGCTAATAAATCCTTTCTGAGGTTTGATGTACTCTGTATGGGAATTTCTCTAGCTAGCAAACTGGAAGATCCAACTGCCAAAAATGCACCTGTCAAGCCTAAAAATACTTGAGTATTTAATTTTTTCATTAAAATAGTCCTGTGGATTTATAACAATAGAGGTAATGTTACATCTTGGGTCAAACCCAAAGATTGAATCTGATTTTATATTTATGTTTGGCTGAAATGCTATTGTGCTTAATATTTTTAATTAACTTTATCTGTATAAAAATTAATATCTATAGCAATCCTAAATCATTCGCGATCGACAAGATCCCCGACTTCTCAAAGAAGTCGGGGATCTGCGGGTTCAGTATTTTTTACTCAGCACTTCTTTTTCCAGCTAACATATCTGCAACAGAAAGCGATCGCAGTCAATCTGAAAATATTTACGTATAATTACTGAAAAAAATAGCCATTCTCAGATAAATCGACTATATCTTACGGATACAGCAATGCTCATTAGTCTGTTTCTGGAAAATATTATGAGGCTACACTAACAATCTCTCGCCTGTGGAAAATATTGTTTTCTCGTTTATATGAGGGGTCTGACCCCCTACCGATGGCAGTGGGAAGGGGTTTTGGTCAAGCCATGCTTGTTGGTAATCAACTTGAGCGTTTATTCACAGGATGACGCTGGCTAAACAAGCGATTAAACTATGGATAATGTCAAGCAATTGTTGCTTTTAACACCACTTACATAAATTTAATCTCATTGTTAAATCTAAAACCTCATTCTGTTAGATAAAATACCAGTTATGCCAGCGTATCAAGGAAGTTATGGGGAAACCACCGATTTAATTATTGGTGGTAATAACCAAGAAAACCTCGAATTAACAGCAAATTCTGCTCCTGTGGGTGCTCTTGCCACAAGACAAGGAACTTTTTCTACGTTTCTTGCTCCCCTGACTCAAGATACTTTCAAACAGGTTGTTAAGGATGTCGAGCAAAAATTACAGATTGTCCATCAAACCCTATCAATGCTCGATTCTCATGGGTTTGAAACCATTCTGCAAGAAATGTTGCATTCGATTACCTTAAAAACTGGAGAATTACTAGGGGCAGACCGAACGACTATATTTTTATTGGATGAAGAAAAACAAGAACTTTGGTCAATTTTAGCTGAGGGCGAGGGCGGTCGCTCTTTAGAAATTCGTATCCCCGCTAATAAAGGTATTGGTGGTGAAGTCGCCACTTTCAAGAAAGTTATCAATATTCCCTTTGATTTTTATAACGATCCGCGATCGCATTTTGCCCAAGAACAAGAAAAGAGAACTGGCTATCGCACCTACACCATGCTAGCTTTGCCACTTTTAAATGAACATGGGCAATTAGTTGCAGTAGTGCAATTACTGAATAAATTAAAATCTAAGAATAATTATGATGCTTCACTTGCAGAGCGCATTGATACCAGAGGTTTTAGCCGTGCTGACGAACAATTATTTCAAGAATTTGCTCCTTCGATTTGTCTGATTTTAGAGTCCTCACGCTCTTTTTATGTAGCGACTCAAAAACAAAGAGCAGTAGCGGCGCTGATGAAGGCAATCAAGTCACTTTCTCAAAGTAGTCTTGACTTAGAAGACACTCTGAAGCGGGTGATGGATGAAGCCAAGGAACTGATGAATGCCGATCGCAGTACACTATGGTTAATAGACCACGATCGCCATGAATTGTGGACGAAAATCACTCAGGATGATGGTTCAACCAAAGAGTTACGAGTCCCCGTAGGTAAAGGCTTTGCTGGGATAGTCGCGGCTTCTGGCAAAAAGCTAAATATTGGCTTTGATTTGTACTACGATCCTGACTCAGAGACAGCCCAAAAACTAGACCAGCAAAATGGCTATCGCACTTGTAGCTTGCTTTGTATGCCAGTATTTAATGCCGATCAACAACTGATTGGTGTTACCCAACTCGTAAATAAAAAGAAATCCGGGGATTTTCCCCCTTATAATCCAGCTGATTGGCCCAAAGCTCCCGACTGCTTCCAAGCTAGCTTTGACCGCAACGATGAAGAGTTTATGGAAGCTTTTAATATTCAAGCGGGAGTCGCGCTGCAAAATGCTCAGTTGTTTGCCACAGTCAAGCAACAAGAACAAATGCAACGGGATATTCTGCGTAGTCTTTCCAATGGCGTGGTTTCCACTGATAAAACTGGGTTAATTATCGCCGCCAATGAAAGTGCCAAGCGTTTGCTAGGACTGGAGCCAGAAGACCGTTTAGAAGGTAAATTAGTTACTGACGCGATCGGCATCAAAGAAGGCGACTTTAGCAAGTGGTATCAGGATGCTTTACATGCAGTTGACTTAAAAGGTCGTCAACAATATTACCCGGATCGCACACTTATCAGCACTGGTACAGAACAACATAGTATCAATTTATCGATTAACACAATAGCCGATGCTAGCGACCAAGAGCAAGTCCGGGGGGCGCTGGTAGTGATGGAAGACATCAGTGATGAAAAGCGGCTCAAGAGTACGATGTACCGCTATATGACCCAGGAATTAGCCGAAGAATTGCTGAAATTAGATGACGCTAAACTAGGAGGCGATCGCAAAGAAGTTTCGATTTTATTTTCCGATATTCGCGGCTACACCACATTAACAGAAAACTTAGAAGCAGAAGAAGTGGTGAGTATGCTCAATGAATATTTTGAATCAATGGTGGAGGCAGTCTTTAAACATAAAGGTACTCTTGACAAATATATCGGCGATGCCATCATGGCTGTATTTGGTTCTCCTCTACCATTAGAAGAACACGCTTGGATGGCAGTACAAACATCCTTAGAAATGCGCGATCGTTTACACGAATTTAATCAACGTCGCCATATAGATAATAAGCCTAGAATTAAAATCGGTATTGGCATCAACTCAGATACCGTGATTAGTGGGAATATTGGCTCTAGTAAACGGATGGAATTTACCGCCATTGGTGATGGCGTTAATCTTGGCTCTCGATTAGAAAGTGTTAGTAAACAGTACGGTTGCGATATTATTATTAGCCATAACACTTTTAAACCTTGCCAAGATAATATTTGGGCTAGGGAACTAGATTACATTCGTGTTAAGGGTAGAAACGAACCAGTAGCCATATACGAATTACTGGGTTTGCGTTCCAATCCAATTGAAAGCGAAAAATTGCAAGTGATTGAGCATTATCACAAAGGACGCGAATATTACCTCAAACGCGATTTTAACCGTGCTAGAGCTGAATTTGCCCTAGTTTTGGCAGCAGACAGCCAGGACAAAGCTGCTATGTTGCATCTGTTGCGTTGTCAGCATTGGTTACAATCACCCCCAACAGAATCAGATTGGGATGAAGGAGTCTGGACATTTCAGGAAAAATAACTCCACCGACTTATCGATTAGGGCTTGTAACTAATACCAATTTTAAAAAATATATAGATTAACTGATTATTTGTCACTGTTAACAACTTGTGTAGCAGATTTCAAGTTGGCGAGGTACATCAGCTAAGGGATTACCAAGAAATAAATTATTCAATCTTGTAGGGTGGACATCTTGTCCGCCCTAACCATTGGGCGGGCGAGACGCCCACCCCACAATAAAAATTGAATGTTTTTTTCTTTGGAAGTCCCTAAATCTGTTACCCAGGTATAAAGCGTGTTTTACTGCTGAATTCTGTTAGCACAGCGGGGCGCAGCCCATTCTGAATTCTGCTGGATTAATTTTACTCTATAAAAAAATGACTAATTAACTTTAACTAAATCAAACATTCTATAATTATAATGATAGTGAAGCAGATAATATTCAACCTTAAATATCTAAAACAATAGGCTGTTTAAATAGAGTGACTTGCTAGATTAAGAAATTAAACAATATGCTGAAAAATGACTTTCAGTAAATCTCCTTGTTTAAAAGGCTTAGTTAAATAGCCTGATGCTCTCACCATCTTCGCTTTAGCTCTATCTAAAAATCCTACTTTTTCTGACACCATAATCACAGGTGTATTTTTAAAATATGAGTGTTTACGCAGCAAAGAGCAGAGTTCATATCCATCGAGATTAGGCATTGATATATCCAACAAAATTATGTCGGGTTTTATACGGATAATCTGCATTAGAGCTTTTAAGGAATCAGTGACTCCGATAACAGAAAAGGTTTGCTCATCTAAATAACTTTTAATAGCATTCAATACCGTAGGATTGTCATCAATACACAAGATTGTGTAGATTTTTCTGTCAGCAGGCGGTTGGATGATTTGCTGACCCCTGTGTGCATTAGTATTAATCGAGTAAGCTGCTGGTTTAGAGCCGTGTATTTTAGGCAACTTTGGCGTAGTTTTGGCTTTAGATTGTAGCTCATTTATTCGGAAAAATTGTGAGGTATCCGATTGATAACTTGGTGATGTTTGACGATAAACCGCCTCATTTTGGGGCGTTAAACATCGTTCAACTAATAAACGAACATTTAGATGACAAAACTTTGGCATATCATCTAGAAAACTCTCAGGAATAAATTCATAACTTCCCTCCTCTAAATTTAGAAATGACTCTATAACTTCTAGGGCTAATTGCTCTATCAGCATTGCTGCTTGAGAAGAACTGATATATTTCTGATTTACTAACCAACAAATAGCCAGATAATCTGGGTTCGGTATCGCTTGATTTTCAATACCAGTTTCAAATATCGCCCGCAACTGATCTTTGATTCCGTCAGGAAGAGTAGAAATTTGCTGACTCAAACGTTGCAAATTTCGGTAAAGCGGCTCAAACATTTTCTCTGAGTAGCTGGCATAAATTAGTTTCCCCTCATCTACATATATTGACCAAGAGCCTGATGTGCTAAACACTTGTAAACAACCAGTAACCGACTTACCAGTGATTTTTTTCAACAAAGGTAGGGGCTGGAGCTTTTGAAAAAATCTGTATCTACTAATTGGAAGTGTCTTCATTGCGATCGCTCTGAAATAAAATTAACATTTGCAGGCAAAATTAGTGAATTACCTTTTTGGAATTCACGTGACTTTGTTGAAAGCACTGTTCAGATAAATATAGCGGTCATATTTGAGTTAGTACAGAGATTCCACACCCCCCTACTCTTAATTCACCAATCTCTGTTAAGCTATAATCCACAACTTACAACTAAACCAATTAATGCTACTGACCAATAGCAAAATTGCCCGACTAGTTGCCAGGATATAGTATTTCAAAAATTAGATTGGTTTTCTGTATCTTTAGCTAATCTAGCCAATCTAACAGTAACTCAAGTGCCACACAAAGACCATTGGCTCTCGCCCATCAGTCACAAAAGTATCATTGTTATCCGTATTTTGTCGCCTAAAATTATAGATACTTGAATTCTCTTGCAAAAGTTTTTTGTCCCTAATCCTAAAGTCTGGAGTGACCAAAATCTACTGTAATGTAAACGTAAATGTTTCTCCATCAAGACTTATAAGCATTAATTCCGCGCTGACGAAGTATGTTTTTATATCCGTGACGAAAGTCGTCGGGTACTTTTTCAAGAAGTTTATTCTTGAGGGCAACTTCACAATCAAAAAAGTATTATTCAAAACTAAGCATTCCAAAAGTTCAATATCTTACTTAAGTTTGTGATTGTAGAGCAACTCTTAGTCTTGGGATTTGGCAAAGCGATCGCTTGCACAACAATAATGGTAAACCTCGGCCCAAGAATGAGTTTGCTGATAATTGCCGCCATGATGGTGTGTGGTGAGATGCGCAGGCGACTAAATCAGCAGAAGGGAATCTCTTCATAAGTACTGGAAACGGGTTTTAATGTTGTGTGAACCAAATAGCCACCCTGCACAAATTGGAGTGACAAATTCAAGAACTTACAGGGAAATTCTTGATTAGTAGTAGATACCATGCAAAATACTTGCTTTCAGCTAGATGGTAGATAACAAGTAACATACTCACTAAAACTTAGATTACTATAATTTTCAAAAAAAATTAGTAGAAACATCTAAACTTCATGATAAATCAGTAAAGTAAACATGAAAACTAATTAATATCATCTTCCAGAAAATTGTTATAAATATTTATTTGTTTAAATGTCTGGGAAAGCTGAAAATGTATAGTAAAAGATAATTATATGTTTGCTTATGGAATTACACTTAGAAAAAACTGAATTATTGTCTGGTAGCAATTTAACCGAAAAATCTTAAGTTTGAAAAATCACAAATATAAATACAAAATTGTACGCTTAGGCGTAGCTTGTCGTAAACATCACATTCATCAACCCATAAGATATATGTCGCAAAAAGACGCAAAGAATTTCTTTGCGTCTTCAGAGTGAGATTTATAAGTGGACATTCTCACCGTTATACTTTCTCCATCTTCTTAAAATTGCTCCCGCCAGCACCAGCTTAAAAGTGTACCACCAGCTATCAGCTTCACTATTTCCAGCAGCCAATAACTACCGTGTAGTAAATTCATTGTCGATGGAATAGCAGCAGCAGCTTCAAATAGGTTGAGTTGAATTCCTATAGCGCACATCTGCGGAGTTAAGAAATAGGTGTCAAGCACAGCGATAGTCAGCAGCAGCACAGATAAAACAATACTGCCAATACTCCAGTGATATCGGGTTTTGCTCAAAGCTAGTGCCCCAGTCAACACTACAGCAGCCGATAATAATTCCATCCGATTGAAGTTCCAAAAAATCGTATAGCCTGCTGTCGTAAAACCAGCTTGACTCATCATCCCAGAAAGATAAAGGCTAGGCATAATTACCCAGTCTAAAACTAGACTAGCACTGAGCCAAAAGCCCAAGGTCAATACGATCGCGGTTTGCCAAATTGGCCGTTTGAATTCAATGTTAGAAATAGCAGTCATAAAATAATTGCGTGTGTTGTATTTCTTTAGTTTCTAACTTCACCAGCAATTTGACAACTAATATCAACTAACCTTTACAAAGCGATCGCTCTTAACATTCTGAAGTCAATACCAAGATTTTTTAAACTAAGTTAATAAATCTTAAGATTTTATAAAAAGCAATTTAAATAGATTTTTTTGCGATAAATACTCAAGCACAACTCTTGAGCAACTCTTTAAAATCCATAACTCAATACGCTTAGGTTAAGAGTTATTTATGTTAAGGTTGCCCTTTAATTATGAACTCAATCCCAATATTTATAAATACTTAACTTTTTCTTGTAAAGCAACTAAGCGATCGCACTCATTCCCTCCTTTGACAGCTATCTAGCATAACAGTAACATTGTAATTTTTGAACGCAGATATGATATAAAACAGCGTGTAAGTAGAGCGGTGTGGAAAAATAAAACTATGTTAAGAAAAATTAAATAGACTCAAACCCTCTTCCCTCTTGCCCTCTGCCTCACAACTTTTAGAGAGGCTGCGCCCCTTTGCGTAGCTATGCCACAGGCTTTATGACTACGCTACAGTGACCACCTGCCGACGCTCGCGGACTCGCTTGCCGCCGGCGCTATCCTGCCTCATCTCAACTATAAATATTCACGCCGACCTACTTATCTTTATTTTGTCACTTTGGGAGAACCCAATCGCTGAAAGACTTTCAGAGCTTGAATTTTCAAGTTTGGCTACAAATAGTTACTATTAGAAAATAGAGGCTCAAAGGTTGACTCAATCAAAGTTTCAGAATCTTGCTTCGATTATTGTTTTCCAAGAGTGACAAAACAGGTTTATTCCATAATGTCTTAGACTACGCCACTTGCGATCGCATATCGTAGCAATATTTTACTATCTATGTGAATTAGTGTACTGTTGAGTTCATTCGGTAAATTGCGAGCTTTTACCCGTGAATCTGCCTGCAAAAGTGAAACATTGTATGTACGTGCATCTATAACCGACAAAAGCGACGAATTTTGAGCAACGTAATCCATAATTACAGCAGAAATCATGTATTTGAACCACACCTATCGCAGGAGTGCAAGTCCTTGCGCCCCTACTGCGTGGTCTATTTACCTGAAAATAGCTGTAAATTCACTAGATGTCTGTTATATCAAGTCCGGTTAATTATTTATGATTACCGCATCTGTGCAAAAATCCGAAAAGCCTTTTTCCCCTACTCCCTGCGATCTAAATGATAAGTCTTTAGTCGGACACGATATTAGATATAGTTTTTGTAGATATATTTTTGTATAAAGTATCTATCTTGAGACATACTTATTGTAAATATTTGGTTATTTAGTACACTTCGCATGGTGGATTGACTTAAATATATTTACAGATGTTATGATTTGTATTACTGTAATGTTATGATTTGTGTTGTACTTTTCAGGTACCAATTAGTAAATTATTTTTTGGTTTAAGCTGAAAAGGCTTAATTTGAGGCTAAGAAGGCAATTTCAGCAAACTTAGAAACCTTTAATACACACAAGTATTCCTTAAAAAAGTTAAACTTTTGTTACAAGGAACTCAGATACATTTAAATTCTGAATTTTCAGGAGTTGCTGAGGTAAGTATGTTGGTTACGGGGTACTAAGTTTACCTATTCAAGAGCTACTGTACTGAGATTTTTGAAGAAAATGCAGTGAGTCATCTTTGTTTTTAGCCATTTTATGGTTTGAGACTAATGCAAAAAAACAGCGAGATGAGGATTAATCATTTCTGTAATATCAAATGTCAGCCTAGAGATAGACAATGATAAACAATATGAGTAGTTTACTAAGATATGAGTTTTGCAAAGTCTAACGATCGAGAAGTTGTTAGAGACAAATATAGTGGAGTTAAGAAAAATTCAGGTAAACTTCCTAAAAGTCCACTGTTATTATGAAGCAAATAGAATGTAGCAAGTTTAGTAATATAAGGTTTGAGACTAATGCTAACAAATAGCGAACTAACGATTAATCAGGGTTCTAATCTCAAATTGAAGTTGGGAGATCAACGATACAATCAGTTATCTCGGTTAGAATTTTTGCAGAATCGTACAGTTGGAAAGCCACTATATCTAGATATAGTGGAATCAATCTGAATTCAGATGAATTTCCCAAAACTAAAGTCAATAATCCACAGAATAAGCGGGCAAATATTATGCCAATATGTTGCTAGTGGGGTTAATTGACTTGTTTGTGGTTAATACCGAATTAAGGGTTAACCCATCTACAGAACTTACTCAAATGAATAGTGTTGTTTAAAAACATTGCCAGTCAGTAATAAACGTTAGCTTTTAATAAAAAGCTAATTTTGTCTTGTCTTTTATCTGAAAAGGTAAAAAGCATAGCTGTTTGCTGGCATTCATGAGGGTAAATCGCAACTATTACCGAAATCTCACAATTTTGTAATTGAAATCAGGTCAACACACATGAATAAAGTTCAAGCATCATTTGAAGCTACCGAAACTGCGTTTCACGTGGAAGGTTACGAAAAAATCGATTTTAGTCTTGTCTATGTGAACGGTGCATTTGATATTGAAAACCGAGAAATTGCAGATAGCTACGCAAAATTTGGTCGCTGTCTGATTGTAATTGATGCCAATGTTAATGAACTTTATGGCGATCAAATCAGGTCATATTTTAGACACTATGACATTGAACTGACGGTATTTCCGATCATCATTACAGAGCCGGCTAAAACCCTGGCAACCTTTGAAAAAATTGTTGACGCTTTTTCAAACTTCGGCTTAGTTCGTAAAGAACCAGTCTTAGTTGTCGGTGGTGGTCTAGTTACTGATGTGGCTGGATTTGCTTGTGCTGCTTACCGTCGCAAGAGCAACTATATCCGCATTCCTACCACGTTGATTGGTTTAATCGATGCAGGTGTAGCAATTAAGGTTGCAGTTAATCATCGTAAGGAAAAAAATCGCTTAGGAGCATATCATGCGCCTTTGAAAGTAATCTTAGATTTCTCATTCTTGAAAACCTTGCCAACCGCTCAAGTTCGCAATGGGATGGCAGAGTTGGTGAAAATTGCGGTAGTTTCTAACTCTGAAGTCTTTGAACTGCTATACAAATATGGCGAAGAACTGCTTTCGACTCACTTTGGATATGTGAATGCAACACCGGAAATTAAAGAGATTGCTCATAAAGTCAACTATGAAGCAATCAAAACTATGTTGGAGTTAGAGACTCCTAACTTGCATGAAATAGACCTCGATCGCGTCATCGCCTACGGTCACACTTGGAGTCCTACCCTAGAATTAGCACCTCAGATACCTCTATATCATGGTCATGCGGTGAATATAGATATGGCTTTGTCTGCAACCATTGCAGCACAACGCGGTTATATCTCCACACAAGAGCGCGATCGCATCCTAGACTTGATGAGTCGTATCGGTTTATCACTCGATCATCCTCTTTTAGATGGGGATTTGCTCTGGTATGCTACTCAGTCTATAAGCTTGACACGAGATGGCAAACAACGCGCAGCTATGCCTCGTCCGATTGGTGAGTGCTTCTTTGCCAACGATCTGACTCGTGAAGAACTTGATGCTGCCTTAGCTGAACACAAACGTCTTTGTGCTAAATACCCTCGTGGCGGAGAAGGGGTTGACGCATACATTGAAAGTCAAAAAGGCAAGCTAGTAGGGGTGTGAAGATATGACCAAAAACGACTCATGATACAAGCCCCTAAATTTATTTACGGGGATCATTAATTTTGAATTTTGAATTTTGAATTTTGAATTCGGAGCGAAGCGACGTGACGAGTGTTTTAGGGCGAGAAACAGCTAGACCGATAACGCCACACAGTATCTTAGTAGCCCAGCTACAGCAAACCCTCAAATTAGCCCAAGAGAAGAACATTCCCGTAGAAATATTAGATTCTTTACGGCAGGGAGTTCAATTAGCGGCGGGTTTAGATCCCTACTTGGATGATTACACTACCCCGGAATCGAGTGCATTAACAGCATTAGCGCAAAAAACAAGCATTGAAGACTGGAGCAAACGCTTCAGTGATGGTGAAACAGTGCGTCAATTAGAGCAAGAAATGCTCTCAGGACATCTGGAAGGACAGACATTGAAAATGTTTGTTCATATCACCAAAGCAAAGCGCATTCTAGAAGTAGGAATGTTCACAGGGTATTCAGCTTTAGCAATGGCAGAAGCATTACCAAGTGATGGGCAACTTATCGGTTGCGAAGTAGATCCTTATGTTGCTGAATTTGCTCAAGCTTGCTTTAGTGAGTCTCCCCACGGCAACAAAATCGTTGTGGAAGTAGCACCTGCTTTAGAAACACTCCATAAGCTGGCTGCTAGAAAAGAAGTATTCGATCTGATCTTCATTGATGCCGATAAAAAAGAGTATGTAGATTACTTCCAGATCGTGTTGGATAGTAACTTACTGACTCCCGACGGTTTAATCTGTGTGGATAACACTTTGTTGCAGGGACAAGTTTACCTACCACCCGAACAACGCACCGCCAACGGTGAAGCGATCGCTCAGTTCAACCGCGTTGTCGCCGCCGATCCTCGTGTCGAGCAAGTTCTATTACCCATCCGGGATGGGATAACGCTAATTAGACGCGTGGTGTAACAAAGTTTGTAGAGATGTTGCAATGCAACGTCTCTACAATAAACACAAAGGAAAGACTTATGGCACAATCAATTTCTTTATCTCTGCCTGAATCCCCAACGTCATCAACAGGTGTTCGGGTTAAGGTAGTAGCTCTATTCAAAACTCTCGGTACTCTGACATTATTACTAATAGCCTTGCCGTTCAATGCTTTGATAGTATTGATATCTTTGCTGTGGGGCATTGTGCGTTCGCCGTTTCCGAAAAAAGCTGTTGTAGCTGCTCATCCTCAAACTATCTTGGTAAGTGGAGCCAAGATGACTAAAGCATTGCAACTTGCCCGCTCTTTCCATGCCGCAGGACACAGAGTTATTTTGATTGAAGGTCACAAATACTGGTTGTCTGGTCATAGATTCTCAAAAGCGGTAAGTCGTTTTTATACAGTTCCGGCTCCGCAATCAGACCCAGAAGGCTATATCCAGGCGCTAGTAGAAATCGTCAAGCAAGAAAAGGTTGACGTTTATGTACCTGTATGCAGTCCTGTAGCTAGCTATTATGACTCTTTAGCAAAGCCTGTATTATCAGAATACTGCGAAGTTTTTCACTTCGATCCAGATATAACCAAAATGTTGGATGATAAATTTGCCTTTACCGATCGGGCGCGATCGCTTGGTTTATCTGTCCCCAAATCGTTTAAAATCACAGATCCTCAACAAGTTATCAATTTCGATTTTAGTCAAGAAACCCGCAAATATATTCTTAAAAGTATTGATTACGACTCGGTTCGCCGCTTAAATTTAACCAAACTTCCCTGCGACACCCCAGAAGAGACAGCAGCCTTTGTCAACAGTTTACCCATCAGTCCCGAAAAACCTTGGATTATGCAAGAGTTTATTCCTGGTAAGGAATTATGCACACATAGTACAGTGCGGGATGGGGAATTAAGATTGCATTGCTGTTCAAACTCTTCTGCGTTTCAAATCAACTACGAAAACGTCGAAAATCTCCAAATCCGTCAATGGGTGCAACACTTCGTCAAGAGTTTGGCACTGACTGGGCAAGTTTCTTTCGACTTTATCCAAGCTGAAGACGGTACAGTTTATGCCATTGAATGCAATCCCCGTACCCATTCGGCAATTACAATGTTCTACAATCACCCCGGTGTTGCAGATGCTTATCTTGGTAAAACTCCCCTAGCTGCACCTCTGGAACCCCTAGCAAGTAGCAAGCCGACTTACTTCCTATATCACGAAATCTGGCGACTAACTGGTATTCGTTCTTGGAAACAATTGCAAACATCGGTTAATACTCTAGTGCGGGGCACTGATGCTATTTACAGTCTTGATGACCCTATACCATTTTTGACTTTGCATCATTGGCAGATTCCCTTACTTTTGCTGAAGAATCTCCAACAACTCAAAGGATGGGTAAAAATAGACTTCAACATTGGCAAACTGGTGGAATTAGGTGGCGATTAAATAATTTGTAAATTAAAGAAGAATTCAGTACATCATAGCCCCTTCCTCGCTTGCATACGGTGTACATACCACCCCCTCTAACTCCCCCTTGCCAAGGGGGAGAACCGGATTATTTCCCCCCTTGGCAAGGGGGGATTAAGGGGGGTAAATCCAGGGTTTGGGTTTCATTACCAAGATGTGTATAGACCGTAGCCTTGCTTACAAAGAGGGGTTCTCATGGCCCACTCAACTGAGAACCGCTATATAAATTCTAATACTACATAGGAAGATAAATCATGCCAGTACTTCGTATCCTTCATTTAGTTGGGTCTGCATACAACGATTTTTACTGTGATTTGTCACGCCTTTATGCTCAAGACTGTCTCGCGGCAACGGCAGATCGATCGCACTATGAATTTCAGATTGCATATATCACACCCGATCGCCAATGGCGATTTCCTCCCTCCCTTAGCCCTGAAGATATTGCTGATACTAAACCGATGACTCTGGCTGATGCCATACAGTTTCTAACAGCACAAAACATTGACCTCGTGTTACCACAAATGTTTTGTATCCCTGGAATGACTGAATACCGGGCTTTATTCGACTTGCTGAAGATCCCTTACATCGGCAATACTCCAGATATCATGGCAATAACGGCGCACAAAGGCAGAACCAAAGCAATTGTGGAAGCCGCAGGGGTAAAAGTGCCTCGTGGAGAACTGCTTCGCCAAGGAGATGTTCCGACAATTACACCTCCAGCGATCGTTAAACCCGTAAGTTCCGATAACTCTTTAGGGATGGCTTTAGTCAAAGAGGCTACTGACTATGACACTGCTCTTAAGCAAGCATTTGAATATGCTTCAGAGGTGATTGTAGAAGAATTCATCGAACTCGGTCGAGAAGTTAGATGCGGCATCATTGTCAAAGACGGAGAACTAGTGGGTTTACCCCTTGAAGAGTATCTGTTAGACCCCCACTCCAAACCCATCCGCAGCCATGCTGATAAACTCCAACAAACAGAGGATGGCAACTTGGGTTTCGCTGCTAAAGATAATAAAAAGTCTTGGATTGTAGACCCGAACGACCCGATGACCCAAAAGGTTCAGCAAGTGGCTAAGAAGTGTCATCAGGCTTTGGGTTGTCGCCACTACAGTTTATTTGACTTCCGCATCGACCCAAAGGGACAACCTTGGTTTTTAGAAGCTGGATTGTATTGTTCTTTTGCCCCCAAAAGTGTGATTTCCTCTATGGCGAAAGCAGTGGGAATCCCTTTAGATGAGTTATTAATCACGGCTATCAATGAAACGTTGGGCAGTAATCAAAAGGTATTGCAGAATTGCTCGTGAATTTCTCGGTATAAATTTTTCTGCTTGTAGTGGGTAGGAGAGCGATCGCTAATTAACGTGAGTTCGACAAGCCCTTTTTTGACCTCTCCCCCAACCCTTTTTGGACACGGAGAGGGGGAGCCAAAACCCTAATTTCTCGTTGCTCCTCCCTTTCCCCGTGGGAGAGGGAGGTTGGGAGGGAGAGGTTCATCGAACTCACGTTAATTAAAAGTCGGTTGAGATTGCGATCGCTTTGCCAACGCCCGCCATAGGATACCCAAATGACTGTAGGGCAACGCTTTTAAAAGGTTTTTAATTCCTAGTCAGTGGTTGTTAAATTAATGCGTAAGCATTTCCTCAAAGAGGGATAAGTAACGATATGCTTGTAGCTCGCTCGGATACTCTTGTTCGGCTTTTTCACGAGCGTTCGCGCCAAGTTTTTGATGCCGTTCTTTGTCTTCTATTACCCAGATAATCCCATTTGCTAAGTCATCACAACTAAAACATTGCGCTCGATATCCATTTTTTTGATGTTCAACTATATCTTTGAGTCCCGTTGAATCAAAAGAAACCACAGGTGTGCCGCAGGACAGGGATTCACAAGCAGTCAGTGGCAAATTATCCTCAATCGATGGCACAATCATGACATCCGCAGATGAGTAGAGAAGTGCGAGCTTATTTCGATCGTCAACTTTGCCTAAGTAGTGTACCTTAAAACCTAAATCAACTGCCTCTTGAGGTTGAGATGAACCAAAAACAATTAATTCAATCTGCTCTTTCCACTCAGACTGACTGAGTTTTTGCAACGCTGATTGCAATAGTTCAAATCCTTTTCTGGGATTGCCAGTTCCATTAATTGCTCCAAATAGAAGTAGTTGCTTATTTTGTGGGAGGTTAAGTAACTTTCTGGCTATTTGACGCTCCGTCGGTTTATAAGTGTTGATATCTAATCCGTTGGGAATAACTCTGATGTCACTATTTGAAAATAGTGAACTGGATTTAGCACATTCAGCAAGCCAATTACTAGGAGTGACAATAGTCAGCTTGAGATTTTGCCATGCTTTAATTTTACGCTGCCAAACCCAGCGAGATAAATCCCAGCTTTGCTTGCTATTGAGTTGAGGGCAATTTCCACAAGATTTTGTATAGCGATCGCATCCTAGAGAATAGCAACATCCACCTGTGAATGCCCACATATCATGAAATGTCCAAACAATCGGCTTATTGAATTTTGCCAGTGCTTCAATTGGTATAAATCCGTCACATATCCAATGCAAGTTAATGATGTCTGGATTAAGTCTAGCAATTTGCGATGTAACTGTATTAGGGAGCCATTGCAGCCGGAAAAATGTCGGGTTACGTTGCCTATTTCTATAAATATTTAGTGGTAAATCATTTAAAAGCGGCCGAGCTTTCCAGATTGTTTCCGCTACCTTATTGGGAGAACTGACCACAGTAGAGTCAGCTATTCTTTTATCTTGAATTAGCATCTGAGAATCAATTTCTAACCTCAGTAGTTCCTGATGTAGCCAATAAGCAGCACGAGCAGCTCCCGCCCCTCCCTTGGGATCGTAGGTATTAACTAATAGAGGCTTAATCATTGTTTATTTAACTATTTATTCACTTACAGAAAGTTTAAGGCTACCTAAACACAATCGGTAGATAATTGAATATTAGAGGATTTTCAGTTAAAAAAATATCCCGTCGTAGAGGCGCAAGACCTTGCGCCCCTACAAATCTATAAATAATTTGGGATAATTTATTTTTTGCAAGTCCCTAGTACAAATTATTTTCTAACTCGATCGAATTATTCATTTGTACCAATTAGTAATGCGGTTCAACTCTCGGAAATATATCGCAGTCTATCGGCTCGCCAGGTTTTTTGGTTTTGAATGAATTCAATTCTGGCAAATCAATTTCTTCAATCGGTCTGAAAGGCCATGCTTTCGGGCGGTGATAATAAGTAATATCATCGCCAGTCCAATTTGTGACTACCGCACGTCGTTGTGTGGTTGATATGTTGGTTGCTGAATGATGAATTGTCAGAAAATGATGAACCAAGCAATCTCCAGGCTCCATATCCCAAGATAAAATTTCCTGCGGTTCTGGCTCTACAAACCAGGAGGGGTTTGATCCTTCACGTAACTCTTTGCCCCATCGATGAGAGGCTTTGATATACTCTAATCGACCATTTTCTTGGTTGACACTATCTAAAGCCAGCCAAATTTTACAACACTGCCAGCCTTGTATAGGCCAGTAAGGTAGGTCGTTATGCCACCCAACACGGCTGTTTGTTTTCGGCTTTTTAACAAAGAAACCGTCAGTCAAAAAGTTGAGTTTTTCTGATTTCAAGACTTGAGCGGCGAGCGTTGCTAGCGGAGATTCAAAAGCCAAAGCACGAAAATCAGCATCAGTGAGCCATAAGCTACTGCTATGTTCCACATGACCTTCTGATTTGGGGATGCCCTTAACTTCTAAAGGGCCGGGGATTAATACATTCTTATCAACGGCTGTTCGCATCCGTTCTACCCAGATGTCATCCAAAACATTTTTGACGCAGATAACACCGTCTCGCTCGAAAGCTTCAACTTGTTGGGTGGTAATTTTTGATCTGTCTACCTTAAGCATTACGAAAAAACGAATAAAGTCAGATTTATGTAATAACAGATTTATAGAATCTGCTTTACTGACATTAACTTAGTCACTAAGTTATAAATCTTTATTACTGTAAAGTAAAGATAGAAGTTAGCAGTTCTTCCTATAGGTGGATAAATCTCCAAGTTAAGTACAACTTTTTGTTTTCATATTTGCAACAAAGAAATTTCATCCTAACTACCTAAGTCTTTTTTAACAATGAGTGGCACAAGTGAAGCTAATCGTAATACACCAGATACAATAAATACTTCTGCTATGCCAAAAGACCCAGCAAATTGAGCGATGAAGCCACCAATAGTTGCTCCTAAAGCACCACTTGCTCCAGCAACAGCTGCTGCGATCGCAAAATATATAGACTGATTTTTCACTGGTGCAATCTCTATCTGAAGATTGTTGTTACACAAGTCAACTCCTCCCCAATTAGCTCCAATAAAAATGTGTAACAGCGGCAACCATAGCCAGAGATCGAGAGGACTAGAACCCATCTTTAGCCACAGCCAGGGTATGATTGCAATGAGAATTCCATTAGAAATTAGAATCGGACGATTGCCTATTTTATCTGCTAATCTACCCCAGACGATCAGCATTAGCATGTGTGCTCCTGCTCGCAGACTGTTGTAGAAAGTTACCCAACTCACATCCAAGTTCAATGTGTCTAGCAAGTAGAGGTTAAAAAACGGGGCACTTAGATTAACAGCAAATGTCCATGAGCCGAAATAAAGTAGAAACACCAAAAAATTAGAGTTTTTCCAAATGCTGTTATCTATCTGATTTTCAGGAGTTGGCATTTGCGGCACAGAGATTGGTTCAGATATTTCACCAAGTTCATTTGGTGCCGAGTCCAACTGAATCTCACTGGTTTGAGATGAGTTAGCATAATAAGTATTTTGTAGTTGAGGGTTTATATCAACCTGAAAATACTGACACCCCAAGCTTACAATTCCAAAGATAATGCCTAAGAGCAAAACCACCCCATAACCTTGAATAGCTCCCCCATACCAATGTGATACGGCTAGACCGGCTATTGGCAAACCGACCAACTCGGTTAAGTTAGCAAGGCTATTGCGTAGCCCGAAATATCTACCTCGTAATTGCCGTGGAACCAACATTGCTATCCAACTCAACCAAGATGCGGCTCCTAGTCCTCCTAAAAAATGGCTGCATACGAGAATCAAAAGCGACAATATCACTAATTGGTTGGAATTAAGCCCTCCCCAACTAAAGCTAAAAATGCCAATTACTAAAATCAGCCATAGTAGCCGACCAATCCCATGAGTGCGAAGCGAATACTGAAAACGGCTAGTGCTGCGTTCAGACAAATAAGCACCCATCGGCTGAAAGAGATTTACCAGCATCGGGATAGAACTCACCATACCAAATACCACTGGACTGGCATCTAACCCTACCAAGAAATTACCTAGCAAAATTCCACCAGTACCAATAGAGAAAAGTGCTGCGAAAATACCATCGATAGTAGAAGCACTCAAACTGGTGCGAACAGCATCTTTAGGAATACGAGGGCTGAGTGTTGAGCTAGGAGAGAGTGTTGTTGATGGTGAAGCAATCTGAGCAATTTCTATAGAAAGAGGCGCACCTGTTTCAATTTGAGAAGAATCCATAAATCTAGTATTTAAGAAAATAATTTAGAATTTACGTATCATACACATGTACTATACTAAGTTTAGGCTTTTAAGCTGTGTCTAACACCAAAAAGAGTTGCAGTCAACAATTGAAATGTATATATTGACTGTTTGTTATCTTTTGTGCCTAAAATTATTGTCATTGATGTGCTGAAAATCGTTTTCAAGTTTACAGATGGCAGTTTATCTCTGGTTTCTTGATTGAAACCGCAGGAATAGTCTAGACTTCTTGGCATTTGTCGGGAAAAGGGGAAGGTGGGGTTCCAAGAAGGGGAAAAGGGAAGGGGTAAAGGAATAGAATTTTTCCTTTCCCTTTAACCTTTTCCCTTTAACCTTTACCCTTTTCCCCAAGAGTACAAAAAGCACAAATGCCAAGAGGTCTTCTGTATACTTATCGGGTATTTTGTTTTTATTTTAAGAGTTGATATACCCGATTTGCGAAGTGAGATAGCAATACTACCTCAACGGTCTGGAAAAACCGGGTTTTAAGATGCAGGTATCCGCAGAAGCAGTATCGATCGCGGGTGAGCATAAAAGCATAAATTAGAAGTCAAAACGGAAGAAAAAGGCATGACCCGCACTGAATTCCGCTATGGCAGGTTTTAGCACGTAATTTTGCTACTTATCCACGTTTAGAATGAACAGGTTCAAGCAAAATACAAAGATGGCATTCTCAAGCTGACGCTGCTCAAGGCTAAATCTGAGAAGAACAAGGTTGTAAAAGTATTCTGGGAGTTAGAGTGTCTTTTTTTGTTTCATACAACAAAGCCGATGAAGAAGAAAACCTGTTTTGGATACTCAGATATCGGAGCTTATATGCCAAAGTTGTTGGTATTTAGTGCCTACGTTGCGATCGTTGTTTCGGCTTTCTCGCTGTCTGGCTGTATACGCGAAAAAACAAAAAAAATTGTCGGATTTTCGCAAACGGAGAACATTGGGCCGTGGCGCATTGCCGAAACAAACAGCATTAAGGAGGAGGCCGCCAAGCGTCAGAAAACTTATGATTTTCTGATGACAGATGCCCAAGGGCAGACATCGAAGCAATTTGCCGACATTGAGGATCTAATCGCACGACAAGTTGATGTTATATTTCTTGCACCACGTGAGTATGAGGGTCTTACGCCCGCCCTCGAAGCAGCCAGAGCAGCAAAAATACCAGTTTTTCTCATCGACCGTGAAGCAGCAGGAAGACCAGGCGAACATTTCGTCAGCTTTCTGGGGTCGGATTTTATCGCCCAAGGCCGCCGCGTTGGTGAATGGCTAGCCCAAGCGACCAACGGTAAGGCATCCATCGTGGAACTCACAGGAACAGCGGGTTCATCGGTTGCAATCGATCGGGCTAAGGGATTTCGTAATGCGATCGCTAGTTATCCCAACATGAAAATCATCGCCACGCAGACGGCGGATTTCTCACGGGCTGCGGCCCAACGGGTAATGGAAAACATCATTCAGGCCAAGGGTGCCGACATTACCGCAGTGTATGCTCACAACGACGAAATGGCATTGGGTGCTATCCAAGCTCTCAAATCCGCAGGTATGAAGCCTGGTAAGGATGTGATGGTTGGTTCAATCGATGGTCAGAAAGCCGCGCTTGAGGCGATTATCCGTGGTGAGCTTGGTGTCAGTGTCGAATCGAACCCGCGTTTTGGCCCACTTGTTTTCGCCACAATGGAAAAGTATTTTGCTGGCAAGAAAATTCCTCCGAGGATTATTCTCAAGGACAGACTCTTCGATGTTACCAATGCGAAGGATTTCGTAGATGAAGCATACTAATACCAATTTGTAATTCGTAATTCGTAATTCGTAATTAAGAAAGTCAGATATTGTTTGGGTTTCGGGGTTTGAATATGTTGCCGGATTTTAGAGAATTGGTACAAGTAGTTCTCACCCTAAAATAGAAAAAAGATAACCTGGAATTTTCCTGAGCTTCCATGATGGACAAAAAAGATTGCTATAGTGCGAAGTGAAGGTTCTCTACTATCGGCAATTAAGATAAAAACTGGGTAAAGCCGATGAATCAGGCGACTCGAAATGTCCTGTGGATGACAGGCATAAAAAAAAGTTTTTCCGGTGTGCCAGCGCTGTGGGAGGTGGATTTTGAACTGAGGGCAGGCGAGATTCATGCACTGGTCGGAGAAAATGGTGCTGGCAAATCGACGCTGATCAAGATTATGACGGGGGCTTATCGGCGGGACTCAGGTGTTATGGAGTACGAGCAGAAAACCGTTGCATTTCAGAACCCAACCGAAGCGCAGGCGGCAGGTATTGTAGCCGTCTACCAGGAAATTCAACTGGTGGGTTTGCGAACCGTTGCCGAGAATATTTTTCTGGGTAGGGAGCCGCATCGCTTCGGCATCATTGATAGACGGGTAATGAATACTAAGGCCGCCGATATTCTGGAGCGCCTGGGGTTGCATATCGACCCGCGCTCAGTGGTTGGTTCGCTCAATATTGCCCATCGCCAGATGGTGGCGATCGCCCGCGCCATATCCTTTGGTGCGCGGGTGCTGATCCTCGATGAACCCACGAGTTCGCTGACGGAAACTGAAGTTTCTGTTCTTTTTGATGTCATGCGTCGCCTAAAGTCGCAAGGAACATCCATCGTCTACGTCAGCCACCGTTTTGAAGAACTTTACGCCGTGTGCGATCGCGTCACGGTACTACGTGATGGGCGCAACACCGTGACGCGATCGCTCTCTTCGCTGACTCGTCTAGAACTCGTTTGTTTTATGCTAGGTCGTAAACCCGAAGAGGTAAGCCAAGGAGTCACGGCATTTGCAGAACACTCGCAAAACACGCCTTGTCGGTCAGTGCTGCTCCAGGCGGAAGCTCTCAAATATAAAAAACGGCTCAATGGTGTTTCCATTGAAATGCGGCATGGCGAAATCGTTGGGCTTGCGGGTTTGCTCGGCTCTGGTCGTAGTGAAACGGTGCGTGCCTTGTTCGGGGCTGAACCTCTTGAAGGTGGAACTGTAAAACTCGAAGGTAGTCTTTTATGCCTGCGCGATCCTCATGATGCCATAGACGCAGGCATAGCTTTCCTTTCTGAAGATCGCAAGGCGGACGGGATCATTCCTGAGCTTTCGGTACGCGAAAACCTCACGCTTGCTGCCCTACCGAACCTTACACAATGGGGCATTGTTTCCAGAAAACAACAGAGCGAACTTGTAGAGCGTTTCATGCAGCGTCTTGATATCAAGGCAGCCAGCGCCGAGCAGAAGATCCACGAACTATCGGGTGGCAATCAGCAGAAGGTGCTTCTGGCGCGATGGCTGTGTAAGAATACCAAACTTCTTCTCCTCGATGAGCCAACTCGCGGGATCGATGTTGGTGCAAAGCGCGAGATCCAGCAGCTAATCGCCGAACTAGCAGAGCAAGGGCTGGGAGTTCTGATGATTTCATCAGAAGTGGAAGAGTTGGTTGAAGGTTCGCAACGTGTCGTCGTCCTGCGTGACGGACAGTCAATTGCGGAACTCAGTGGCGAGCAGAAGAACATCAAGGCAATTCTGCACGCAATGGCAGAAGGTGCAGATCGTCAGGAAGCCGTCGGTGGACAATCCCAAACAGAGCAAAATACAAATGAGTAGCAAGAAGTCCGATCTGGGTTGGGGAACCCTGTGGAACCCAAACTTCGGTGCATTTGCGGCACTCTTAATTCTCTATGTTGCCAACGCCATCTTCACACCGCGTTTTGCAACAATTAGCAACACATTGAATATGTTGCTGCAAGTATCCACAACAATGTTGGTTGCCGTTGGTATGACCTTTGTGATTGCCTCCCGTGGCATCGACCTGACGGTTGGCTCTACTATGGCATTGGTTTCAGTCATTGTGGCATTGCTGATTAAGTATGGGATGACTGTGGCCATCTTGTTCGCTTTGAGCGCGGCTCTGTTGGTTGGTTTTATCAATGGCTTTCTGATCTCGCGTCTGAAACTTGATGCTTTGATTACCACCTTGGCGGCTCTGATCTTATGGCGTGGGATTGCTCAGGTTATCGGGGACGGTAAGCTCGTTCCTTTCGTCAATCCGACATTTGAAGCGCTGGGAAAGGGCTATCTCGGTTCTATACCAATTCAAGTTGTCATTGCAGCAGTAGCGATCGCGGCAGCTTTCTTCTGTATTCGCTCTACACTTTTGGGCCGTCATATCGTTGCAGTCGGCGGCAACGAGGAGGCTGCACGGCTTGCGGGTATCCGTGCGGAGCGCGTGAAATATATAGTTTATATAATTAGCGCCCTGCTTGCCGGGTTAGCCGGACTTATCGAAACAGCGAGGCTGGGCATGGGCGATCCGAGTAAGGTCGGTGTCAACGCAGAATTTGATGCGATCGCGGCTGTTGTTGTTGGCGGCACGCCCTTCTCTGGTGGTCGGGCAAATATCCTCGGCACTGTTGTCGGGGCCTTGCTCATGCAGGTGATTTCCACAAGTTTCAATATGCTGCTGATTCCCTTTACCTGGTCATTAGTTTTGAAATCCGTAATCATTCTTTTCGCCATTTTTTTGCAGCGTCCAAGGGAGGTTTAATGCGTCATGCCTGCTACAAGGTCTCTTGCGCTTACGGGTTTGCGGCATCTTGCCAAGCTCCTCACCTCCCAAGGCGTGCTACTCATGCTTTTTAGTTTGGCTGTTTTCGCATCCTTTCGTTATGAAACGTTCCTGACACCTGTTAATCTCATGAACATCATGCGACAGAATAGTATGCTGGCGATCGTGGCGCTAGGCATGACTGTCGTCATCTTGAGTGGAGGAATCGATCTGTCTGTGGGTTCCCTTGTTGCTCTAGGCGGTGTTGTTACAGCAATGCTTGCAGGACTTGGAAGCTTCGTGGCGATCGCCAGTGGCATTGCTAGCACCACGTTGCTCGGTGTAGTCAATGGTCTTCTTGTGTCTCAGGCGCGGCTTCAGCCGTTCGTTGTTACCTTATTCACTGCCAGCGCTGCACGCGGTCTGGCGTTGAGCATCACCGAGGAAAAGTCCATTGCCGTATCATCGGCAGCATCGGGATTTATTTGGCTGGGTAGAGGATTCATTGGTTGGGTTCCTGTACCTGTGCTGATAGTTGCACTCTTATATTTTGCAGCTTGGTTTATGCTGCACAGAAGCCGATTAGGTTTGCACATATTCGCTATTGGCAATAACGAGGAGGCTTCTCGGCTCATGGGCGTGAACCCAAACCGAGTAAAGCTGGCAGTCTACACATTTAGCGGGTTGCTGTCAGGGCTTGCTGGTATTATTCTCGCAGGCCGTTTAGGGGCGGGTCAGCCCGTCGCTGCCTTTGGCTGGGAAACAGATGCGATCGCCGCCACCGTCATGGGAGGAACGTTTCTCGCAGGAGGTCAAGGGAGCGTGTTTCCGACGCTAGTCGGTGTACTTTTACTAGGAATGATGTACAACCTTTTAAATCTTGAGGGAACCATTACTCCTTGGTGGCAGCTCGTACTTCGTGGGGCCTTCTTGCTTTTGGTCGTGCTTTTTCAGCAGCGTATTGTGCAGAGAAGCTGAGTTTATTGAAACGGTTGCAGTTGTTCAGAGTTTCTGAGTCTGTTCAATAGTTATTGACTCTAAGCGATCGCTTTACAAGAAAGGCAGAGGGCAGAGGGCAGCTATGCTGAAGTTCAGGAGTATCAATTAAAACTAAAGTTGCAGGGTATAAAGCTCAGTCAAAACTGATAATTATACCGAGACTGCTTGCAGCGAGGTATAAAACGTCCTTGTTTCAATGCCACTCTTTTAAGGGTGGGTTGCCTTCTGCCTTCTGCCTCCTGCCTTCTGCCTTCTGAATCATGCTCGACTTTACCAAAAACTATTATTAACTTTTAACTGCTGGCAGATGCTTTTTTTCAGTTTTCCTACTCTGCATACTCAGCTTTTTCCGCCATGTCTCCATATAAATGTAAAACACTGGAGTCAGATACAGAGTTAATATCTGAGAAAACACCAATCCACCAACGATCGCAATCCCTAAAGGACGACGCGCTTCTGAACCGACTCCTGTCCCCAAAGCAATGGGTAATGTCCCAATTAAAGCTGCCATCGTGGTCATCATAATTGGACGGAAACGAATCAAGCAAGCGGCATAGATAGCATCAAAGGAATTTTTTCCTTCCTTTCGCTGGGCTTCAATGGCAAAGTCTACCAGCATAATCCCGTTTTTCTTGACGATGCCGACTAAGAGAATTATGCCGATGAAAGAGTAAAGATTTAAATCAACCTGGAAAATCAGCAGCGTCAGTAATGCACCAAAACCCGCCGAAGGCAAACCAGAAAGAATGGTGATTGGGTGAATGAAATCCTCATAGAGGATACCGAGAATCAGATAGATGACTACAATAGACACCAACAACAGCACGCCTAAATCATTGAAGGACTGTTGAAAAGTTTGGGCTGAACCTTGAAAGCTGGGTGTAATTGTTGAGGGTAGCACCTCACTGGCTACTTGCTTGATGGCATCTGTAGCCTGACTTAGAGACGTTCCTGGAAGTGTGTCAAAAGAGATAGTTGCAGAGGGGAGTTGAGCAACGTGAGTAACCGTGAGCGGGCCGACACTCTGGCTAATATTAGCGATCGCACTCAAAGGAACAAGTTTTCCAGTACTTGATTGCACATAGAGCATCGATAGAGCGCTAGGATCTCGTTGAAATTCCGGTTTTACTTCCAAGATTACATAGAATTGGTCATTTGGGGTATAGATAGTTGACACCTGGCTAGAACCATAGGCAGCGCTGAGGGTTTGTTCAACTTGTTGGGCAGTAATGCCAAGGGTTGCAGCTTTGTTGTGGTCAAATTTGACTTGGATTTGGGGAGTGCTGAGTTGTAAATCGGTGTCAACATTCTGGAGTCCTGGTAGGGTTTTGACTTTATCTACAAGTTTAGGAACGTATTGGCGCAGGTCTTGTAAATTCAAACTCTGCAAGGTGAATTGATAAGTAGAATTGGTTTGTTGTCCGCCAATGGGAATAGCTGGCGGAGAACGGAGGAAGGTTTTAACCCCAACTACACGTCTCAACTTGGGGGTTAACTCTTGAATGATTTGGTCAGCATTCAATTGACGTTGAGAACGTGGCTTGAGCCGAATCGTAATTCGCCCGGAGTTTACCGACGCATTCGGCCCACTTGCACCCACAATCGAGTCAACGGCTTCAATGTTAGGGTCTTGACGAATGATATCAACAACCTTTTGCTGGTGACGGCGCATATCATCAAAAGAAATATCTTGCGCTCCTTTGGTGTTGGCCGTCAGTTGTCCGGTGTCTTCTGTAGGAATAAATCCTTTGGGAACGATGACGAACAAATAGACGGTCATTACCAGCAGAATGCCAGAACCAATCAGTGTCATCAAGCGGTATCTTAAGACAGGCTTAAGAGTCCAATCATATCCCCGCAGTAGTAAATCAAATGCCCGTTCTGAAACTCGATATAGCAGATTTGGTCTTTGTTGATGCGAACGCAGAAAGCGACTGCATAACATGGGGGTGAGACTGAGGGAAACAAAACCCGAAACCAAAATTGCCACTGCGATCGTCACGGCAAATTCATGAAATAATTTCCCGATTATGCCACTCATGAACATGATGGGGATGAACACCGCCACTAGGGAAAGGGTCATTGACAAAATGGTGAAGCTGATTTCCCTCGATCCCTTCAATGCCGCGTCTAGGGGAGATTCGCCCATTTCTCGATAACGGACGATATTTTCTAATACAACGATCGCATCATCCACGACAAAGCCCACGGAAAGGGTCAACGCCATCAGTGAAAGGTTGTCTAGGGAAAAGCCCGACAGATACATTACCGCAAAAGTCCCAATAATCGCTACAGGTAGCGCCAAACTGGGAATTAGCGTCGCAGTGATGTCACGTAAAAATAAGAAAATCACCAAGACAACTAGACAAACCGAGAGAACCAAGGTAAATTTCACATCGTTGACAGAGGCGCGGATGGTTTGAGAGCGATCGTACATAATCCCCATCTCAATAGATTTGGGAACTTGTTCGCGGAGTGTAGGTAAAAGTTCTTGGATGGCATCAACAATTTTTACCGTGTTAGCACCTGGTTGCGGCTGCACAGCCAGAACAACGGAATGACGGTTTGTTACTTTGCGATCGCTATACAAATTCGAGACTTTGACGTTTTGTTCGCTGTTAATTACCTGCCCCAAATCCTGGAGTCGCACGGGTGCACCATTCTTGTAAGTTACAATTAGCTGGCGATAGCTGGCAGCATCGGTGAGTTGACCGTTCGCCTGAATCGTATAACTTTTGTAAGTGTCAGAGAGACTGCCGGTTGGTAAGTTGACATTTCCCTGTTGAATTGCAGTTTTTACCTGATTTAGACCAATTCCCCTTGATGCTAACTCTCGCGGGTCAAGCTGGACGCGGACTGCATATTGCTGTTGACCATAGACCTGTACCTGAGCAACACCATCAATCATTGAGATTGGCTGACCAACTGTTACCTCTGCGTATTCATCTACTGTGGAGATTGGCTGTGTCTCAGAATACATATAGAGGTAAAGAACCGGTGAGACAGATGGGTTAACTTTGCGATAGGTAGGCGGGTGAGGCATTCCGGCTGGCAGTTGTCCTGCTGCTGCTGAGATTGCTGCCTGTACATCTTTGGCGGCATCTTCCACTCTGCGGCTAAAGTCAAATTGTAGGGAAATGTTAGTGCTGCCTGTGGAACTGGTGGAATTGAATGAATTGAGTCCGGCAATTTCGGTAAACTGTCTTTCTAGGGGTGCGGCGACTGAAGATGCCATTGTTTCTGGGGTAGCACCAGGGAGACTAGCGGAGACAGAAATAAAAGGATATTCAACGTTGGGTAGGGCGCTGATGGGTAACAGTAGATAACTCATGAGACCGAAAATGAGGATACCCATCATTACCAAGGTGGTCATGACTGGACGACGGATGAAGAGTTCTGAAAGGTTCATGAGTTTTGTTCTCCCAGAAATGTGGTGAGGATGCGATCGCTAAATATAATTTCAACGTGAATTTGATCGATTTGTAATAGGTGCAACAACTTTATCTCTGATTTCTAAACATATCTAACGCCTCTTTCACTGCTTCTTTAACAACTGGATCTGGATCTTCTAAAAGCTGCGATACAAACTCCACAGCCTCAAATGCTTTGATTTTTCCTAAAGCAAATGCCGACCGACTCCGAACCCATTTGCTAGGATGTTGAAGTCCTTGAATTAAGGCATCTACTGCTCGAAGTTCTTCGAGTACTAATACTACAGAAAAGCCAGAATCATATTTTTCGTCTTGCAGCAGATTCAGAAGAGTATTAACTACTTTATTTTTCAGATTATTTGGGGGAATTTCTATTCCATAGCTATTGCTCATATATAGGTCGTTATGAAGTAGTTGTACGGTTTGCCAAGAGGAATCTTCAGGAAATATTTTCAGAAATCTTTCGAGAGCTAAGTCTGTAATTTGTGAGTTGTATTTTCGATATGCAGCAGCATACTTTTTCTCATCTTTCTCTATGTAACCTTTGCCATCGATGAATAATCCCCCAGTCTCATAAGATTCTGCTAGAGTCAACATCATGGCTGTTAAATTGGTGTATTGCAGTGAAATTTCTACAATTTCGGAGATATGAATTACAGGAGAAGTTGTTTGTTCATCATCTGTCGCGACAACGGCTAAAAACTCGATATCTGACATACAGACTGGCAAGACAGGTTTACCTGTATACTTATACATCAGGGCTATCTCTTCATGTTCCTCTACCCAAGTTTGAGCTTCTGACGCTGCTGACTCTAAACTTAAAAGAAACATAGGATAAAATATCCAATCATCTGCACAGCTATCCATTGGGTATCCATTTGACCATTCATAAATTTCCCGAACTTCTTGAGATACTTGAAAAGATAGGGTACTCAACACATTATCTATTTCTAATGGAGTTAAACCTGATGCCAATGATGAAATCTTTGCTGGATAATTTTCTTGAAACCAGTAATGAATTCGCTCCAATGCATCTTTAATATCTGACATAAGTGTCTAATTTGTAATTCGTAATTGAGAAAATCAGAAGTAGGGTGTGTTATGCCGTAGGCTAACACACCTGGAATTGTTGACGATGCGTTAGTTGAAAGCATAACTATATTTAAATTTATTAACTCTCTGTTTCCTCTGCGTCTCTGCGGTTCGTTTAAAAAATGATTAACTTCAGCATTGACATTTTTTAAAATTATTGCTGGGCTAATAAGCGAGAACGAATTAGGCTCAAATCAGGTTGAACATTTGACAGATGTTTATGAACAGATTCAGCTAATTGTTCGCGTTGTTCGAGGTATAATTCCACAGCATCTCGATGTCGAAGGTAGTAGCCAATTGTCAGATATACATCAGATAATGACAAGGATGAGTAACGCCCAACAATAGATTCAGGGGATGCACCATCTTGAAAACTACGAATCACCAGTTCTAGCAAAACCCTTGTATTACCTACCCGAATTGCACCTGTTGCATCTTCACTTAAGGGAGGAATTTCTTGTTCTATTGTTAAAGTCATAGTGTAATTATTCCAAAAACGCTAATATCTAAATTTTAGTGGGGTGCTATTTCGTAATTCGTAATTCGTAAGACTATATTGCTTGTAGAAAATTACGATCGCCCACCTGAAAATGAAAATACCCGCCGGAATTTAACTTGATTAAGCTTCTTCCGCCACGATTCCATATAGATATAGAATACGGGTGTTAAATACAGAGTCAATATCTGAGAAAACACTAGCCCGCCCACAACTGCAATACCTAGAGGACGGCGGGATTCGGAACCAGCCCCAAATCCGATCGCAATCGGCAAGGTTCCCATTAATGCTGCCATTGTTGTCATCATAATCGGGCGGAAGCGCACTAAGCAGGCTTGATAAATTGCCTCGGACGGTTTTTTACCTTCTTCTCGCTGGGCTTCAATTGCAAAGTCCACCATCATGATGCCGTTTTTCTTCACAATGCCCACTAAAAGAATTATGCCGATAAAGGAGTAAACATTGAGTTCGACATGAAATAATATCAGTGTTAACAATGCCCCAAAACCGGCTGATGGCAAACCAGAAAGAATTGTAATTGGGTGAATGAAATCTTCATAGAGAATACCCAGGATCAGATAAATTACTAAGATGGCGATCGCTAACAATAAACCCAAACTCGGCAGTGAACTTTGAAATACCTGGCTTGCACCCTGAAAGCTGGTACTAATGCTCTTAGGAATCACCCGATCGATCAGTTCTGTAATTTTTTGGTTGGCATTTCCCAAGGACGCACCGGGAGCGAGGTTAAAGGAAATGGTGGCGGCGTTCATCCGACCGTTATGATTGACCATTAACGGGCTGACTCCCTGAGATAGTTTGGCGAATGTCTTTAGAGGAACTGCCACTCCTGTGCTGGAGTTAATATATAAGGTCAACAGAGCATTGATATCTTGTTGAAACTGGGGTGCTAATTCCAAAATCACCTGATACTCATTGGTTGCTGCATAGATGGTTGACACTTGGTAGGAACCGTAAGCACTTCTGAGGGTATTTTCGATTTGCTCGGCGGTAATCCCATAAGTTGAAGCTTTATCGCGGTCAATGTCTATTTGAATCTGGGAAGCAAACTGTAAATCGCTGTTGACATCCTGGAGTTCTGGCAAGTTCTTCATCTTCAGCACAAGTTGAGGAACATATTCCTGTAAGGGTTTGACATCAGAACTCTGAAGTGCAACCTGATAAAGTCCTGTGCTTTGTTGAGCGCCAATGGGTATCGCTGGCGGATTTTGTAAGAATACTTGGATGCCTGGAACAGTGGCAAGTTTGGTTCGCAAATTTTGCACGATTTCGTCAGCCCCTAGTTGGCGCTGCGATCGCGGTTTTAACCGAATAAACAAACTACCGGAATTGGCTGCAACTGCTGCCCCACTGCCATTAGCACTGGCTCCTGCGCCGATATTGGAGTTGACTGCATCTACATTTGGGTCTTCACGAATCAGGTTAGCAACTGTCTGCTGATGCTGAACAAGATTATCAAAGGATGCATCTTGGGCTGCTTGGGTAATGCCTGTAATTTGTCCGGTATCTTCGCTAGGAATAAAGCCTTTGGGAACTACCAGCAACAACCCAACTGTCACCACCAATAGAACGACAGATAAAATCATCGTGGTGAAGTGATATTTTAAGACTTTTTTCAGACTCCAATCGTACAAACCAAGGAAGCGATCGAAGACATATTCGGAAGCTTGATATAACCGACTTTGATTAGCATGGTCTACGGGACGCAGAAAACGGCTGCACAACATCGGAGTCAAAGTCAAAGACACAAAACCAGAAACGAGAATTGCTACTGCGATCGTCACAGCAAATTCATGAAATAATCGTCCTAGCACTTCACTCATGAACAACATGGGGATGAACACTGCAACCAAAGAAAGGGTCATCGATAAAATTGTGAAACCAATTTCTCTCGATCCATTCAACGCTGCTTCTAAGGGACGTTCCCCCATTTCCATGTGACGGACGATATTTTCTAGCATGACGATCGCATCATCCACTACGAAACCCACCGAAAGGGTCAACGCCATCAGTGACAGGTTATCTAGTGAGTAGTGCAGCAAATACATCACCGCAAAAGTGCCAATCAGCGAAACGGGTAACGCCAAACTGGGAATCACTGTCGCTGAGAGGTTCCGCAAAAAGATGAAAATTACTAAGATAACTAAAGCGATCGTCAGAATCAAAGTAAATCTGACATCATCTACTGAATCTCGAATCGATTGAGATGCATCATAGAGAATCCCAATTTCTACCGATGCCGGAATCTGTTCTCGCAAATCCGGGAGCAATTTCTTAATCGTGTCTACGACTTGTACCGTATTGGTTCCGGGCTGTCTTTGAATGGTGAGAATAATGGCGCGGGTGTTATTGTACCAGCTTGCCACCTTGTCATTTTCTACACTGTCAACAATCCTACCCAGTTGATTGAGATAGATGGGCATTCCATCTTTATAAGAGACAATCAACTGACGATAAGCAGCCGCATCCTCAAGTTGACCGTTAGTTTGAACTGTAAAATTCTTGTGATTTCCCGAAAGACTGCCGGTAGGCAAATTGACGTTACCCTGTTGAATCGCCGTCGCAACCTGATCTAGCCCAATTTGCCGCGTTGCCAATTGCTGGGGATCGAGTTGAATTCGAGCCGCATACTTTTGGGAACCGTAGACAGCTACCTGTGCCACCCCATTGATTGTAGATAGCTTTTGCGCCAGATAAGTCTCGGCATAATTATCTACCTGGGAAAGGGGCAGTGTGGGAGAGTCTAAGTAAAGGTAAAGAATCGGTTGGTCTGCGGGGTTAACCTTACTGTAAGTCGGAGGATTGGGTAAATCGTCAGCAATTTGCCCTGATGCTCCCGATATCGCCGCTTGCACATCCTGCGCCGCGTCATCGATGTTTCGACTCAAGTTAAATTGCAGGGTAATTTGAGTCTGTCCCAGAGTGCTAGTTGAGTTGAGCGAATCGAGTCCAGCAATACTGGAAAACTGCTTCTCTAAAGGACGGGCAACCGATGCTGCCATCGTTTCCGGGCTAGCTCCCGGTCGGGAAGCACTTACCTGAATTGTGGGATAATCTACACTTGGTAAATCGCTGATGGGCAGCAAGCGATAACTCATGAAACCGAAGATCAAAATCGCTGCCATCACCAGAGTTGTCATGATCGGGCGGCGGATAAATGGTTCCGAAAGGTTCATGATTCACCTCCACCAGACTTAGGAGATTCTCCCCCTTGCCCCCTGCTCCCTGCCCCCCTTCCTCTTCTTGGGGAATTTCCACCTGCATTTGAGTCATTGCCGACTGTTTTGATGCGGATTTTGCTACCCGAAACCAGATTCGCTTGACCATCGGTGACAATTTTATCGCCTGGTTGCGGCCCTTTCTGAATCACATCTAGCCCCTGAATGGTGCTGCTAACTGTAACTGGAACGTTTTCTACCGTCATGTCTGGCTTAACTACAAAAACAAACTGTCCATCGGGGCCATTTTGCACGGCTTGGGAAGGAACAACCGTTGCATTTGGTTGTTCGGTCAGCGTTAACGTTGCGTTGACAAATTGGCCGGGAAACAAGTGTCCCTGAGTGTTGTCAAAGTCGCCAATCAGTTGAATTGTCCCCGTGGTGTTATCGACCGTGTTATTGACAAATGTCAAAGTACCTGGTATGGAACGAGATGGATTGTCGGGGAATGTCACATCTACCTTCAGCTTGCCATTCTGCATATACTTTTGTACTTGGGGCAGATTTGTTTCAGGAATGGAAAAAGCAACTTGAATCGGGCGAATTTGGGTGATGGTAACAAGTGGAGTCGTGCTATTGGCTTGTACCACATTCCCCTGAGTCACCAAAATATTGCCAGCGCGACCATCAATCGGCGCATAAATTTTGGCGTAGGATAATTGCACTTTGGTATTTTCTAATGCTCCTTGGTCGGAAACGACAACAGCCTGAGCATTAGCGATCGCAGCTCGATCGCCTTGGACAACAGCCTGAGCATTAGTCAGCGCCACGCGATCGCTTTTCAAAACAGCCTCAGCATTAGCGATCGCTTCTCGATCTGCTTGTAGGGTTGCTGTCGCCGATTTACTATTAGAAACGTATTGCTGTGCTTGATCTAAACTAATCGCGCCTTTCTTATACAACGCACTATAGCGATCGCTCTGTCCCTGAGCAAATTCTGCTTGCGCTCGATCTTTAGCTAAATTCGCTTGCGCCTGTCGGACTAAAGCTTGGTCTTTGACTAAAGTGGCTCTAGCTTGGTCTACCTGACCCAAGTCTCTAGTTAATGCATCTCTAGCTTGTTGTACTGAGGCTTGGTCTTTGGCTACAACACCTTGAGCTTGCTGGATTGCAGCAGCTTGCGATCGGTCATCTAGGGTAAACAAAAGTTGTCCCTTTTTTACATCCTGACCTTTCTTGAAATAAACGCCAATAATCCGCCCGCTAGCTTGAGGCGTAATCGATACTGTAGACCCCGCTTGCACATTACCGATCGCCTGCAATTGTATCGGAACCGTTTTTTGTGTCACCATTGCCACAGTTACAGGTGTAACTTGTTGCTTATTACGCCCAGATTTTTCACTTTTGTCTGACTTGGCTGCACCTGCATAGATGCCAAAAAAACCTAATCCAGCCAGTAATAGCACGCCCAAAATTATCAAAGTAATCTTTTTCTTTTTTGGCGATCGCGGTAGCTCTGGTTCTATGCTGTTCTCTGTCAAATCGTTAGAAATTTCATGGTTCATCAGAACCTCCAATGCATTTTAGTTAATTAAAAACCGTGAAATCCTTTACTACCTCAACTGCCGCCGATCCCAATTTCATTTGAGGCGGCACATCTAAATAATTCGTTTTTTCCGGTTTGCTCGATGTGCCTTGTCAAATCATGATGATTTTGTTTATTATAAATCAAACAAATTATATTTATAAATACGTCTTAAGTAATCATGTTTAAAATATCTCATTATCTTAAGGGATACTTTTTTAGCTGCGTTTACTTATTATTTCTTAGTTGCCGATATAGAAGGTGGAGAGCTTGTTTTTCTATCTGTCTGACTCGTTCCCGACTAATACCCATGCGCTGACCAATCTGTTCTAGAGAAAGTTCATTTCCATCTGTTAATCCAAAGTGTAAGTTGATAATTTCTTGTTGCTGACTAGATAAATTTGACAATAAGTCTTCCAGCTCTTGATTGAGAGATTGCTCAGTAGTATAGCCATTTTGAGAATATCTATAATCTTCGATTAAATCTTCTAACTTTACATCTTTCTCTGAACCAACTTGAAGATCGAGAGAGACAGTTTGACGAGCCAAAGTTAGATATTGTCGAATCTGATTAGGCTCTAAAGAAAGTGCATGAGCAATTTCCGTAGTGGTAGGAACGCGACCCAGTTTTTGAGATAACTCTCGCTGAACGCGCTTAATTTTGTTTAATTTTTCATTGATGTGACTGGGTAATCTAATCGCTCGTCCTTGCTGGGCGATCGCTCTGGTAATTCCTTGACGAATCCACCAGTAAACGTAGGTTGAAAATCTGTATCCTAAAGTTGGATTGAATTTTTCAATTCCTCTTTCTAAACCCAAAGTACCTTCTTGAATTAAGTCCATCAGTTCTAAGTTCCGTCTCTGATATTGCTTTGCAATTGACACCACAAGCCGGAGATTAGACGCCATCATTTTCTGCTTGGCTTTTTTCCCTTGATTTAACTTTTGAAGTAGTTCTTGTTCGCTTAACTGCATCTGGTCAGCCCATTCTGACAGTGTGGGGGTACGATTTAATTCAACAGTCAGTTTTTCGGATTCAGCAAGTATTTTTATCATTTGCTGAACTTGTTGGGCAAAAAAAACTTCTTGCTCCTGCGTTAACAGAGGTATCCGCCCAATTTCTTGAAGATAAGCACGTACCGTATCAGTTGTAAATTGAGATGCTTTGCTTGTGTTAGCAGCTTTAGTGTCTGGGAATGATGTTAAGTTACTCATGTTGAGTTAGCCTCTGCCTATTCTATTAATTGGGGTATTTTTTATTCGGGAAAAAGTGCAAATAGTGACTTGATGGACCATAAAGGGTTTTATAAAAAAACCAGGTATCAAGTACTAGTTCCAAAAGAGCAATCAGTACCCAAATTGCTAATGAAACAATTACAGGTAGGCTGAGATCGGGAAATTTCCTTTGCAAATCGATAATGCCAAATAGCAGTAAAAATACAAGGGAAACTCCTAGAAGAAATGACAGCTTGACAATCGCGAGAATGAACCGACTCATCTCTAGGATGCGATTGTAAAGCCGGGAAAATCTTTCCAGTATTTCTTCCATGTTATTGATGACAAGTAAAATTTGTTGTTGGTGCAAATGGGTAGCTAAAGAGCATTGTTGCTGCACTTGCGTCAATTCGTGTTCATTCTTAAAATTATCTAAAAGCTTGTCCCAAGATAACACCTGAGAGCTATTTGACCAAATTGGGAAATCCTTTAAATGTAAAGGAACTAAATAGTTAATCAGTGCGATCAGAGTTTCATCAAAATTATTGAGTTCGGGGGGAAGAGACTGAGTTAAACGAATCAGTTGGTCAATCTGAATTTGAAGTGTATAGTAATCCTCATATCTCCTTTGAGCGATCAACTGACTAGTAAAAGTGAGGAAAACAATTAACACACCCAATAAAGCAGCTAGTGACTGGGATACAGCAGAAAAGAATTCAATCGCTACCTGTTTAGGTACTGTTAGCCAAGGGGCATTTTCCCGCATAGCAAAAACCAAGGTGGCAACAAATACAAACCCGACAATTGCTAGCTGATGGTGGGTAACAATAGCTATGATTGTCCGCACTAAAGGAGTGTTGCTGAGTTGAACCAAGATTTGCAAACCTGGGACTGGTTCACAAATTTGAAGTCGTTGGGCTTTGCGGGTTGACATGATAGAAAGATACAGTTCCTAGCTTGTTCACAACAGTGTTTATTAAGGAAGGCAGGAGGCAGGAGGAAAACTGCTCGGTTGTTGAGCGACTTACCCTGAGTTTCGACTGCGCGGTAATCGAGCGAAGTCGAGATTCAACTACCGCGTAGTCGTTGGCGTGGTCACTGAGCGAAGTCGAAGTGCAGCCTCTCCAAGAGTTGGGAGTCGAAACATTGTTTCCTGCCGCGATCAGACGGGTCTTGTGTTTAAGACCCTCACCAAATTTTCAATTTGGAGCTGCTTATTCAAAAGTGGTCTGAATCTTCAATTGAGGTAAAACCCCCTGTCCCCTGCCCCTTGCCTGCTTCATTTCCCACGCTGTAAACTCACATGATTCCCCCCAGACTGAATCAATTTGCTTAAATCAGCAACAGCGCTAGCATATTGAGGATCGGCTAATGTCGCCAAGGTTCGGTTTTGCACTAAGGCTTTCTGTTGTGCCTCGGTTAATGCCACGTTAATATCTGGGGCAATGCCGACATGATTGATATCTCGACCTTTCGGTGTATAGTATTTAGCGATCGTTAGTTTCAGCCCCGAACCATCCTCTAGTGGCTCTACGGCTTGAACTAAACCTTTACCGAAGGTGCGAGTCCCGATTAAGGTGGCGCGATTGTCGTCTTGTAGCGCTCCCGACAGAATTTCGCTGGCGCTAGCAGATCCCTTATCAACTAATATTACTAAGGGTTTGTCGGTGAGAGGATGGCCCGATGCATTGTAGCTCTCTTTCACTTGGTCTCTATTTACCAAAGACACGATCGCTCCTTGCTTCAACCACATACTGGCAATTTGCAAACTTGCATCCAGCAATCCACCCGGATCGGAACGCAGATCCAAAACGTAGCCCTGCACCTGTTGTTTTTCTAATGCTTCAATTGCCTGATGCATCTCTGCGGGGGCAGTTTGCGTAAACTCTGGCAAACGAATGTAACCAATTTTGCCTGCTGCTGTTGTTTGCGTGTTGTAAGTTACAGGATGGATAGCAATATTGGCGCGAGTAAGTTTGTAAGTTTGCGATTGATTGCCCCGTTGAATCATAAGTACTACCTTGGTTCCCACGGGCCCTAGAATCCGCTTCACGGCATCGTCAATTTTCATCCCCTGCGTTTTTTGACCGTTAATTTGGACAATTACATCGTCCGGCAAAATACCGGCTTTAAAAGCAGGGGTTCCTTGAATTGGGGCGACAACGGTTAAGGCTTTAGTTTTTTCATTCTGTGCCAGTTCCAGTCCTACGCCACTGAGGTTGCCAGAAATATCGTTATTTAGGGCTTTAAATTCTTGTGGGTCGAAAAACTCGGTGTAGCGATCGCCTAATTTCGCCACCATTTCTTCAATCGCCCCATAAGCCTCTTTCTTGGAACTATAGGAACGGTTAAGATACTGCTGGCGAATTGCTTGCCAATCTTGATGGTTAAAGCTGACATCAACATAGTTTTTATCTAGGATTTGCCACACCTCATCCACCAGTTTTTGAGAACTAGGTTGTGGTTTACCTAGAGCTTTGGAAGTGTAGAGACTAGTTCCTACAAAGATTGTGGCTATAACAGCCAGTTCTATCTTGACGAGCAATTTTTGTTTAAACATACTTTAATTGAAGAAGAATTCAGTATCCAGAATTTAGAATCTAATCAATCAAGGGACGAATATCCATAGTTGCAGATAATTACTTCTAAATTCTCACAGATGATTCTTGAATTATGTTTTGATAAAACTGTACAAACGGCAGAAACAACCATTCATTTGAAATTTCTAGAACCATTATGCAATCATAATTACGAATGACAAATTACGAATTATCTTGAGATTTTCCTTTGCGGTGGGGATAGGCAGTCTTAAAAATATCCTGAATTTTAGTCTTTTGTTCAGCAGTAAGATTCAGGCTAAACACTGCTTTACGCATTTTTTCGCCTTTTTGTAATTTCGTTGATAATTCCTTTACCTGATCTGGGGTCAGAACTGCCTCAACTTGCTTGCGAATTTCTTCACGCTTATGAGCGCGTTCTGGCGTATTCGCTGCTGGATTTGTCGTAGAAGTATCAGATACCTTTGTGCCAGAATCATTCCCTTGAGACACATCTGGAGATTTAGAACTGCAACCTGTCATTCCGCCAATTAGGATAGTTGCAAGTAGCAGGGTTGGTAAAATTATCTGTTTTGTAATCATTTATTTCTCTGGTTTTTATTGTGTGTAGAACTGTTCTGACTCAATTTCAGTTGATGAAAGTTGTTGATTTACTTCCACCAGCTAATCTTAAAAGTTGGAACGAGTTTGCACATGAGCTAGAATTCCTAACCTGACCAGGAAAAAAGTACTCAAATTATTGTGACTTTTTTCCTAATTTAGAAATAATTAAATAGTCAGAACGGCTCTACCCATACTAAAGACAGATTCGTTATATAGAAAGAGAGTTTAATTTCAACAGCACCTATCTCTCAGCTTCCTGTCTTCTGCACCTATTTCCCTCTAAAATAGTGAAAATACCTATGGTTTTGTTACAAAGACCATTGAGTTGGAACAGTTCTATGGTTAGCTTGACCTATCCATCTTTTCGTCTGTTGCTTTACCTAGAGTGGCTGTTATTAGCCACAGCAGCGTTCATGGAAGTTCTGCTGCCGTTTCAGTTGTCCTGGTCTTTGCCGCTAGGAGTTATGGCGATCGCAACTTTCAGCTTGATGGGTTTGAAGCTACCAATGGTGAAGCCGGAAAGTAAATTAATTTATACAGCCCTGGAATTTGGTTTAATTTTACTGCCAGCAACTCAACATACTTTATCGACTCGCTCCGTTTTCCTGCTGTGTCTGGTATTGGTGATGCGGAGTTGTCTCATATTTAAGCGATCGGGACAGTTGGCTGTCTTGATTTTATCTCTGCTTGCTTATGGAACGCTGCTTTTATCAAGACCGATTGTACCTGAGAATTTTCTGCCAGATAAGCTGATCCTCATGTCCTGGGATTGGCGATTAAGTAATATATTATTGTTTAGCTTAACCTTAGTATTCGCTTTATTGTTAATTAATGCTCTGCTTGCAGAGCGCCAAAGTCGAGAGCAGTTAGAAATTGCTCATCAGCAATTAGAGATCATCAATCAACAACTGTGTCAGTATGCCTTGCGGATTGAAGATCAAGCAACCTTGCAAGAACGCAACCGAATTGCCCGCGAAATTCATGATGGGTTGGGACACACTCTCGCCGCCCAAACCATTCAGATTAATAATACTCTGTTGTTTTGGCAATCAAATAATGACAAAGCATTAACATTTCTCAAACAGGCAAAAGAACTGGGGGCTGAAGCGCTGTTAGAAATTCGGCGATCGCTTTCGGTTTTGCGTTCAAATCCTTTGCAAGGGCAATCTCTCAAATCAGCTATTGAAAAGCTGCTGACAGATTTTCAGCAAACCACAGGTATTGAACCATCTTGTAAAATCGATCTCCCGCACACCTTACCAACAGAAGTAAACACGGCTTTATTCCGCATTGTGCAAGAATCGCTGACAAATATTTGCAAACACGCCGAGGCGACGAGTGTCACCGTTAAACTTCTGGCTCACACTGGGATGATTCATCTGTCAATCGAAGACAATGGAAAAGGTTTTAACCCCACTCAAAATACAACCGGGTTTGGATTACAAGGGATGCGAGAACGGTCGGTTGCACTGGGCGGTCAGTTAAATCTCCACAGTCAACTAGGAACAGGTTGCTGTATTTCTGTTTCTTTGCCACTCTCAAAGCTATTGGTGTTTTAGCTTATGATTCGGATTTTATTAGTTGACGATCAGCATCTTATTCGCCAGGGACTTAAGAGTATGCTTGAGTCCAATGCCCAGATGCAGGTAATCGGTGAGGCGGAGAATGGGCAACGGGCACTCGAACAGGTTGCCGCACTGAAACCCGATATTGTACTAATGGATATTCGGATGCCCGTAATGGATGGAGTTGCTACCACAAAAGCGATCGCTCAACAATATCCTGAAATTAAAGTTCTCGTCCTCACCACCTTCGATGATGATGAGTATGTTTTCCAGGCGATGCGGCTGGGTGCAAAAGGCTATTTGCTCAAAGACACCGAACCAGATGAATTAATGTTAGCAATTCGATCCGTCTACAAAGGACAAACCCTACTCGGGCCGGGATTGTTTGAGAAAGCACTCACGCCAGCTACCACACCTGTCACGTCTGTGCAACCCCCTCCAGAATTAGCACAACTCACGGCCAGAGAATTAGATGTATTGCGGTTAATTGCTAGTGGAGCTAATAACCGAGAAATTGCCGAATCGCTGTTTCTTTCAGAAAACACTGTTAAGAATTATGTTACTAATATTCTCAGTCGCTTGAGTTTACGCGATCGCACTCAAGCCGCTTTGTTTGCCCATTCGTTGTTTAGTGGACTGAAGTAGAGTAGACCTCTTGGGGAAAAGGGTAAAGGTTAAAGGGGAAGGGGACTTTTGCAGAGCCTTTTCCCCTTGCCCCTTCTCCTTTTCCCGACTTATGCAAAAAGTCTAGTAGTCTGCCAACCCAAAAATGCTGAGTGAGGGCTGGGGAAAGGGGAAGGTGGGGCCCCCACGAAGTGGGGATAAGGGGCAGGGGTAAAGGGTAAGGGATTTAAAACCTTTCCCCTTTCCCCTTTCCCCTTAAAAGAGCCAAGTTCACTTGGCGAACTACTAGTCTACTTGGGCAAGAAGTCAATAGACTTCTTGGCATTTGTAGGGAATTGGGTTTGGGGAAAAGGGGAAAGGAACAATAAAAAACATCAGTTCCTTTTCCCGCAAGAGTGCAAAAATGACTTTTGCAAGAAGTCAATGCACATTGTGTCTTAATACACAACAACTGAATATAGATATTTTGACATACTCTTTCAGCGATAATTCTTGTTATACAGCAGCCTACAGGGAGAACTAAATATGACATCTCCAGAAACGGTTACATGGCTACAAGAACGCACAAGTTTAGGAATTCTCTCGCCTGAAGTATTAAATGCGATCGCTCAAGTAATTGAAGAACGAGTTGTACCCGGCGAAACTGACTTAGTTAGTGAAGGCAATTCTCCAGAAGCCCTTTATATTCTTGTAGAAGGTCAACTCGAAAGCAATAGTACCAATCAAAACAACCCAGCTTTAGCTTGTGGATTTCTCCCCGGTGCAGTGATTGAACTCAAAGAATTGCTGTTGGATGAATCAACTCCATTCACAATTACGACAGTAACCGAATGTCACTTGTGGGTTGTACCTGCTGCTAAATTTCGGGAATTAGTCACTCAATACCCGGAAATTGCTCAGGCTTTTTCGCGTCAATTGGCTCAAGAATTAGCTCAGGTAACATCTGCACTTGGCTATGAACAAGAACGTTCTATTGCCTTGCGTCCATATTTAGTCACCAAAGCACAACGCGGAATTGTTGGTACAAGTCGCTATGCTGTGCGGTTGCGGGAGCAAATTCGAGAAGCAGCTGGCGATCGCAAATCAGTAGATATTTTCGGAGAACCAGGGTTAGAAAAAGACAATATAGCAGCTCTTATCCACTTTGGTTCTCCGAAACGGCGAGAACCAATTATTAAACTAAATTGTGGTATTCTCCAAACTAGCGGTGCAGATTTATTTGGTCGTGCTGGCGGCAAACCAGGGCTGTTGGAATGGTTGGGAGAAGGTACTCTAGTTCTCAACAATATCCAAGAATTGCCCGAAGAATTATTACCTGCGGTGACGGAGTTGCTCAAAACTGGTAAATATACCCCCGTCAGTCGTTCTGGAGATTCAACACCCAAACCTCGTCCCAGTCAAGCCAGAATTCTGATTGTTTCAGAAAAAACTCAGCCGACAGTTGAACGTTCTGTTGGTCACATTATTAAAGTACCACCGCTACGGGTGCGGAAAGCTGATATTCAGACACAGGTAGAATATTATACCAGTCTTTATACACGCTCTCGAGGGATTTCTAAACCGCACATTACCCCAGAAGCTTTGCGTCGCCTCCAGTCTTATGATTTTCCTGGCAATCTCAGGGAATTGAAAAATCTGGTAGAAAGAGCGATTGTCCAAGCTGAGGGTGCAAATGAATTAACAGAAGAAATTTTCTGGCCCGCCGAAACTAAGAAAAAACGATTTCGGGTAAATTTGTTAAATGCCTATCCTGATTTGCGGCGGTTTTTACGTAGTGATTGGTGGCCCGATCGCATTAATTATGGTTTTACTGCAACGGCTTTTGCGATTATTGTGGCAATATTATTTATTGGGCCGCAAACCCGCGATCGCAATTTCGTCTTAAATCTATTTTGGGCTTGGTGGTGGCCTTTCTTCTTATTTCTCTTTCCCTTTTTAGGACGTATCTGGTGTTCTGTTTGTCCCTTCATGATTTATGGAGAAATCACCCAAAAGCTCTCTTTATGGCTGTGGCCTCGAAAACTCAAACGCTGGCCGAGAGAACAAGCTGAAAAATGGGGCGGATGGTTCCTCTTTGGTTTATTTACCCTAATTTTCTTATGGGAAGAACTCTGGCATTTAGAAAATACAGCTTACCTCAGCGCTTGTTTGCTGCTATTAATTACTGCTGGGGCAATGATTTTCTCGGCTATTTTTGAGCGGCGGTTTTGGTGTCGCTATCTCTGTCCCATCGGCGGGATGAATGGTTTATTTGCCAAACTCTCAATGACCGAACTCCGGGCACAGCAAGGGATATGTTCTGCCAGTTGCACCACTTATCAGTGTTATAAAGGCGGGCCGCAAAAGGGCGAAGGTATGGAAACGAATGGATGTCCTTTATACTCACATCCAGCCCAATTAGAAGATAACCGAGATTGCGTACTGTGCATGACTTGCCTGAAAGCTTGTCCCCATCGCTCTGTTGAGTTCAACTTACGTCCCCCTGGAATTGAACTGTGGACAACTCATGTACCCCGTACTTATGAAGTAGCATTATTGTTATTGCTGTTAGGTGGTATATATTTACATCGCTTGCCAGAATTGCAATCTTGGTTAGGCTTACAACTGGATTTAACTGATTTTTGGCAGCACTTGGGATTATCGCTGCTAGTGTTAATTATTCCCGCCGTTCTTATCTTTGGGGCTTATAGCTTGCTCCAACTGTTCAACGCTAACCGTAAGCCTCGAAAATTTATAGAGCTTGCATATAGCTATCTCCCATTAGTTTTAGGAGGAAACTTAGCTCACTATCTACGTTTAGGCTTAAGCGAAGGCGGGCGGATTTTACCTGTTACCTTTGCTACTTTTGGTTTGAGTGGCGAACCATTGCCAATATTAGTTGCTCACCCGGCCGTGATTGAGTTTTTGCAAGGTGCAACAATAATTTTCTCCGTGTTACTGACTATGTTTTTAACGCAAAAAATTGCCAAGCAACCAGCGCGATCGCTCATACTGCAACACCTAACAGCGATCGCTTTGGGAGTTAGTATGTGGGCAATTATCGTCTTTTGAGCTTTATACCATTTCACGAAATGCTAGATACAAATGATAAGTCTCTAACTCTCCCCCTGCTCCCACTTCGGCTACGCTCAGTGACCACCTGCTCCCCTGCACCCTGGGCTAGGTGGAAAATGTCAGTTAAGAACATTCTTCCCTACGAACGTGATAGAAAATACTTATATGATTTATGATTTTTGACTCATAGTGTAAGGATTACAGATAATGCACGTTATAAAAAAACCCATCAAACCAGCAACTTATATATCATTCCTCCACATTTACCAAACGACTTGGGGGACTGCTGGTGATATTTGTTTAATCCGTGAATCTGTAGCTAATGATAGTACATCGAAGTTTATCGGGCACAAAATCCAACTAGTAGTTCCAAGAGGATTGGAGCGCGATCGCATCGCCAACTGTCCAATAATTAAAGTTGCAGGTAATGTTGGCGACGGACATCCTAAAGAGCATCCGTTGGAATGGGAGGCTTATGAAGGTGTAAGTGAAGAAATAGCTTTAGCGGCTCTCAAACCTTGGGGCTTCAAGTTAATTGAACTCTAATGTAGCAAACCAGGCTTCTAAATCCGCGATCGCTTGAAAATCTAACAATGCTTCACCAAGATTTTCTAATTGTTCTAAAGAGAGATTTTCAATCCGGTTTAGCATCTCTTGGGGTAATTCTCCCACCCGTCGAGTAAGTTGACGGAGAATGAGCAATTGCCCTTCTGTCTTTCGCCCTTCTTCTCGTCCTTGTTCCCGTCCTCGTTGTTCGCCTTCAGCGAGAATTTCTTGATAAATCACTGACTCGCGCATCATACCCTCCCGAAATAATTGTCGAATCAAATCTTGATTGTATTTTAACCCCGCTAAGATTTGGGTATAAGCGGAAATTTCTGGTCGTTGTCTTGGCTCAAGTTGACTAACTTTTCTCACAACTTGTTGCAACAATCCTTGAGGTTGCGTGGTTGCGGTCAGTGGTGCTAATGGTAACAAAGCTGGGTCATTGAGGAATAGTTCAGGATTTTCTTCCCATAAGCGAATCACGCGATATTCATGACGGGTAGTTTCGACACAGAAGACAGTTTCAATTACTGTTCCCGGTGCAGGGGGAAGCAGTAATACGACAACTTGCGTTATTGGTAGACGATATAAACGATACAAGCGTACCCAATAATCTAGCATCCGCAGGGGTAGGGGTGGTGTAGATTCTAGTTTGGTTTGAAATTCCAGGTGGAGAATGCGTCCTTGTAGCTGTAAAAATGTGACATAATCAGCGCGAATTGGTTCGATGCTCAATTCGGTTTTGAGAACTGTGACGGAAGTTTGCGGTGTTCCTAATACCCAACTGGCAAAGGTAGCAGGATGTTTTTCGGATAGTAGTTTGCAGAGGTTATCAAAAGACATTAGCGATCGCCAACAATCAAATGAAGTATTGTTATTATCTCGTGGAGTACAACTCAACCTGAATAATGTTGTTGTAATTCTGGATAGCATTTATTACGCAGGTCAATCAGAATTTGCACAGTGGCGATTTTTAAGCTATTTCCTGGGTGGCGGCACTGATGAAGTCAAAACACTGCTCACATGGCTGGGTTTTCCTGACACTAAAACAATTCCTGTTTCATTAACCCACGATCGCGGTGATAAAACTCTCAAAATATTTGCCCAAGCTTGGGAACCTAGTCAAGGTTTTGTACGATTACGGGAAGACTTAGCAAAACAAATTGCTGTAGTTGCGAGAAAAGTCTCTTGGCAACCACAAGATATTGTTATTTTAGAAACTCACTACAACAACCTCAAAAACGCCGGCTCCACCGAAGCTGATTCACTGCAATCAGTAATAGTTAACCTCAAAAGGTGGCAGTGGTTGTTCAACGCCAGAACAACTATTTTGATTCACGCTGCCTTTTGGCTTGTCCTCATCTTCGCTTATCCCAAATTTCCCCAAGTTCAAGCCATCTTCTTCTGGAATCCTTGGGTGAGGCGCATTCTCGGTGTCGGCTACGTCGGCTTAATTCTCACCTGGGTTCCCTTTTTCCGCGAAAAGTTATTTGAACCCTTCAAGCCTTCTCTACTAGCCGATGCCGGGTTAGATAATTTTAACCCCGAAGCTTACTTCCCAAATTCTAAAGTGAAAGTTCCCGGTGTAGATGAACCCGTACCAATTACCCAAGTGCTACCTAGCATCAAAGGACAAGTCATCTTGGAAGGTGATTCTGGCTTGGGTAAGTCAATGTATCTGCGCTATTTGGTCAAAACTTCTGGGCGGCTTGTGGTTTATCTACCTGCACACAAGTGTGACAAAGGGGTAATTGAGGCAATTCAAGCCAAGCTGCACGGACAAGCACAAGATGCTGATTTTCTCAAGAATTTAATTTACAGTGGCGCATTAGATATTTGCATTGACGGACTCAATGAAGTTACCGCCGACACCAGAGCAAAAATCTGTCAGTTTGCCGAAAGCTATTTCCGGGGTAACATCATCATGACCACCCAACCCCTAGAGTGGACACCACCCTCAACAGCCAAAATATATAAATTGCTGCCCCTTGAAGAACCACAAATTCAGCAATTTCTGATTTCCCGTCAGCCACGACTGCCCAAAAATGCCAAAGTTCAAGGTACTAATTATGAGCAAGCCACTGCTAGTTTTTTAACCAAAGCCCTCAGTAATCAGCAATCACCACAAGAATTAAGCGCGATTGAGAAGGTTCTCTCTAATCCAATGGATTTAACTGTGGTAGCCCTGATGCTATCCCAAGGCGAATACCCCGATTTGTTTCACTTGCAACAACATCAATATAATTTGATGGCAGCAGAATACTTGCAAGACTGGAACCAGGAATTTCCGCTGAAAAAATTCTCTGATGCTGTCTATCAAATGCGGTTGAATGATGAACAGGCGTTACCTGCGGATGAATTTTACCAGGTATTACAGTCTTTGTCAGACGACAAATATAAAATGGTTGTCAGCCGTCAGTGGCAAGACGAAAAAGGCGAAGCCAAGAGAGAATGGTACTTCCGCCACGATAAGATTATGGATTTCTTTTTGGTGCAGAACTTTCTCGGCGAGAGTGAGGAAGCTAAAAACCGTCTCCTTGACCACATGGACGACCCTCGTTTTCGTGGTGTCTACTTTTTGCTAGCAACCTTACTCCCGTTAGATGCAGCCACAGAACTGAAGGAAAAATTAGTTCAATACGCTGCCGATACCAAAGACCATACTGTGAGTGATACCTTTGTGCAATTGTTGCGGCCAAGGACGTGAGATTAATTCGTAATTCGTAATGGGCTACGCCCCGCTACGCTAACGTAATTCGTAATTTAAGAAAGAGACTTATAGTCTGAGGCGAAATTTTTGATTTAATTCAAATGAGCCTTTTATCTCCATTAATGAGCCTTTTATCTCCATTAATGAACCTTTTAGCTCCATTAATGAGCCTTTTATCTCCATTAATGAGCCTTTGAACTCCATTAATGAGCCTTTTAGCTCCATTAATGAGCCTTTGAACTCCATTAATGAGCCTTTTAGCTCCATTAATGAACCTCTGAACTCCATTAATGAGCCTTTTAGCTCCATTAATGAACCTCTGAACTCCATTAATGAGTCTAGACTAAGAGGTTGTTTGAAAAGTGGTTGGCTGTGATTTTAGGCACTTATTGATCCCCCCAACCCCCCTTAAAAAGGGGGGCAAAACCTTTCAAAGTCCCCCAATTTATCGGGGGATTTAGGGGGATCTAGAACGTTTTGCTACCAAGAAGAGGACTTTTCAAACATCCTCTAAGGGTAAATTCTTAATTTAATAAAAATCTGACCTTTCACATCATGTAGAAAAGCTAACGCTAAACCTAATCCCTGAGCAAGCTTCATTAACTAGGGAATAGAAGCGAGGTTTTCTAAATAAGAGTGAAAAGTCAGATATTGGAATGACTGGAATAAAGAGATTGTGTCTGTCCTACTGCCAAGTAGAATCAATGCTCAGTTCACTTGGAACTAAGATTAATACGTAGGCACAATGATTCGACGTTCCCAGCCGCGATCGCGCTCATAGCGACGGTTATTATCAATGTTGCGAAGGTTATTTTCGCGCTCATATCGGCGATTATTTTCGCGTTCATAACGACGGTAATTATCGCGCTCATAACGGCGATTATTTTCGCGCTGATAACGACGGTAATTATCGCGTTCATAACGGCGATTATTTTCGCGTTCATATCGGCGATTATTTTCGCGTTCATAACGGCGATTACGATCGCGCTCATAGCGACGGTTATTGTCGCGATCGTATTGGCGATCGTCACGAATATTCCAAAGGTCGTTCTGGCGGTCATAGTCATCATTTCTATAGTGACGACTATGAAGTTCGTAGTTACCTTCATCGTTGCGTTGATAGCTGTAGTTATCTAACTCAGCAAGATAAGATGCTGGTGTATTAGCATCAGCTTTTGGAGAAATAGCCAAAGCTGAAGCAGATGCTATCAAACCGGCGAGCAAAATAGAGGTAAAGCGGTTCATGATGTGAGTCAAAAATTGTTGACAGTAATTTATGCAAGTCCAGTCTGTTTAGGAAGAGCAGATTCCACAAGTCTTTAAATTAATCCTAACAGTATTGAATAACTCGAAAAGTTTTCTTAAGTGCGGCAATCGATAAAAGTTTTGTTGTCTGTGATACTTTCTGACCTGCAAATTCTAGTGAAAAGTTAAAATTAAAATGATTTTTTGAACTGGATGAATCCACCTTTGAACTCCGTTAATGAGTATTCAAAACTCATGAATTCACCTGATTAATATTGTCAGTAGGTTTAAATCAATTTATGCAGAAAGTTTACAGGTTACTGCAAAATTAGGGTTTCAGCCTGCAAGTAGAACGCGATAGCACCTTTGCCAAAACCTAAGTAGGCAGACATAATTAAACGTGAGTTCGACATACCTCTCCCTCCCAGCCTCCCTCTCCTTTTAGGCTACGGTGTACACACAAGTCCAAGTAAAGTAATAAGGGAAGGAGTTGTGGGGAGAAAAAGGTGATGGAAAATCCAATCAAAAGACACGCGCAAGCAGTTGAGGGAAAAGCATTTGGAGACCCGCGACTCTCTAAAAGGGGGCAGCATTGTACGAAGCTTTGGGAAAAAATCAATCAGTGAGCATTCGCCAAATAAGTAAAAATAGAGCCGAACAAGTAGGATACTATCGGTTTTTGGAGAATGAGAATGTGACAGTAGGGGAATTAGTGCGAAGCCTATCAGACGAATGCGTAACTCATGTAGAAGGAAAGCATATATTAGCTATCAGTGATACAAGCGAAATTAACTTGCAGTCTCATGTAGGCAGGTTGAAAGCAAAGGGTGTCGGTGTAGTCGGAAACAACACGGATGTAGGATTTTATATTCATCCAACACTAGTATTAGATGCAGCAAATGGATTTCCCTTGGGGATAAGTACAGTACAACTGTGGACGAGAGATATTAACCATCAGGATAAGCATGAGCGCAATTACAGCCGATTACCAATAGAAAAGAAAGAATCATACAAGTGGCTACGTTCTGCCGAAGAAACGCAAAGATGTTTAACTATTGGCAATGCCAAAATAGTGACTCACATCGCCGACCGCGAAAGCGATATGTATGAGGAATTTGCTACAGTCCCAAATCAAGACAATCATGTGTTGGTGAGAGCGCGCATTGACCGTCGCCTTGTGGGAAAAACCCAATCACTTTATACATACTTAAATGAACAGCCCAGTGAGGGTACTTATACAGTCAATGTGCCGTCAGATGCACGCCAAAGTAGAACAGCAAGGGAGGCATTATTAATTGTTCGCCGTGCGGTAGTGAAAATTCAACGTCCAGATAAGTTGAATGGGCAAGATTATCCCCCTAGTGTGACACTTTACGCAGTGGAAGCAGTTGAAGTCAACCCACCATCAGGTCAAGCACCGATTCATTGGCGATTACTCACTACCCACCAAGTCGTTTGTTTAGAACAAGCACTACAGGTGATTCGATGGTACACATGGCGATGGCGAATTGAACAACTGTTTGCCACACTCAAAACTGCCGGATTAAATCTCGAAGCCACCCAATTAGAGTCGGTTACCGCCATTCAACGATTAACTATATTAGCCTTGTCTGTTGCTGTGCGAATTTTACAACTGATTGGTGGACGGGATCATCCTGATTTACCGGCAAATATTGCTTTTTCTCATGAGCAACAGCAATATTTATCTACTATTGCTCCTACTTTAGAAGGTAAAACTCGACTGCAACAAAATCCCTATCCTCCTTCAACTCTTGCTTGGGCGACTTGGATTATCGCTCGGCTTGGTGGTTGGTCTGGTTACAAATCCCAAAAACCTCCCGGTATTACTACTTTGAGCCGCGGACTTGAGCAATTTGAATCCACCTTTTTTGGCTGGAAGCTCGCTCTGGGCAAACTTGTGTGTACACCATAGCCTGGTAGGAGAGGGGCTGGGGGAGAGGTCAAAATCGCACTCGTCGAACTCACGTTAATTAAATATAAAATAAACTCCGAGTTTGTAGCGAGCGATTTATCGCTCAGAGCAAGGATTATCAGGACTAAAGTCCTTACTACAAACAATAAATTTATTTATGCCTAGATACTTACCACCTAGCCAATGATTTGAATCTAATAGACAAAACGCACACCAATTATAATTAGTGTGCGTCTTTGGTTATATTTTAGAAATTCTCGAACTTAGCGATCGCATCCTTCATTTTATCTACCACCTCATCGACAGGGATAACTCCTAATTCTCCAGAGGCGCGGGTACGGATACTCAAGGTATTAGTTTCCACTTCCTTAGCTCCTACCACTGCCATCACGGGTATTTTTTCTTTCTCTGCATTGCGAATCTGTTTACCCAAGCGATCGCCACTGGTATCAACTTCTGCACGGATGCCCAAGGCTCTCATTTTCGCTACCACATCTTTAGCAAAGTCTAGCTGTGTATCGCCCACTGGTAGTAATCTAGCTTGCACTGGCGCTAACCACAAAGGAAAATCACCTGCATATTCTTCAATTAAGATCCCAATCAACCGTTCCAGCGAACCAAAAGGCGCACGGTGAATCATCACTGGGCGTTTGCGAACACCATCTTCAGCGACGTATTCCAAATCAAAGCGTTCTGGCAAGTTGTAATCTACTTGTACAGTTCCTAATTGCCACTCCCGTTCTAGGGCATCACTAAAGATAAAGTCGAGTTTAGGCCCATAAAAAGCTGCTTCTCCAATACCTTCAAAGTGTTCCATCCCCAAGGTTTCAACTGCACGGCGAATTGCACCTTCGGCTTTGTCCCAAACTTCATCTGAACCGATGTACTTATCACTAGCAGGATCGCGGAAACTCAGTCTAGCTTTAAAGTTCTTCAGTTGCAGCTTATTGAACACCGACAAAATCAAATCCACTACACTAAGGAATTCACTATCGAGTTGTTCTGGGGTAACGAACAGGTGAGAATCATCTACAGTAAAGCCGCGCACCCGCGTTAAACCGCCCAATTCCCCTGATTGTTCGTAGCGGTAAACAGTGCCAAATTCCGCCAGTCGCATCGGCAATTCCCGATAAGAACGTAACTCACTTTTATATATTTGGATATGGAAGGGGCAGTTCATCGGCTTCATAACGAAGCCTTGTTCCTGTGCAGCAGCTTCTTGATCGTCCGCCATTAAGGGGAACATATCTTCTTTATATTTCTGCCAATGTCCAGAGGTTTTAAATAAATCTACTCTGGCAATATGAGGTGTTACTACAGATAAATAACCCCGTTTTACCTGTTCTTGCTTGAGGAAGTCTTCTAAAGTACTGCGTAACAGAGTGCCTTTGGGTGTCCACAAAGGTAAACCCGGCCCCACTAGATCGGAAAATACAAATAATCCCAGTTCCTTACCCAGTTTTCGGTGATCTCGCCGTAGCGCTTCTTCTTTGCGTCGCTTATATTCAGCGAGTTGTTCTGGACTTTCCCAAGCGGTGGCGTAGATGCGTTGTAATTGGGCTTTAGTTTCATCTCCACGCCAATAAGCGCCAGCAACGCTTTCTAGTTCAATTGCTTTCGGGTTTAATTCACTGGTATTTTCCAAATGAGGCCCTGCACACAAATCCCACCATTCATTCCCCAGGTGGTAAATTGTGATTGGTTCGTTTTTGATATCTGCCAGGATTTCTAGCTTGTAAGGTTCCTTAATTTCCTGAATCCGGCGTTCGGCTTCTTCGCGGCTGACTTCTTCCCGAATTACTGGCAATTTGCGATTGATAATCTTCGCCATTTCTTTCTTGATGGCTTTGAGATCGTTTTCGCTAAATGGTTCTGGACTGTCGAAATCATAGTAAAAACCATTTTCTATCCAAGGGCCGATTGTAACTTGCGCCTTGGGAAACAGCTTTTGTACCGCCATTGCCATAACATGGGAAGCAGTGTGGCGAATCTTTTTTAAGTTCTCCGATTCGCTGGTACGCGGTAAATAGATTTTTTCAACTTGTTCTAACTGTTGTGACTGATTTGATGAATTTGGCGACATTGGCTGCTGAACCGTTGGCGAGGTGATTACAAAAGGTGATTTATCTGAATCTGTAAGCTTATTCAACTATAACGACTTTGGTTAAGTAGTCATTTGTCATTTGTCATTGGTTATTGGTATTCAACTATAACGACTTTGGTTAAGTAGTCATTTGTCATTTGTCACTTGTACTGAGCGTAGTCGAAGTATTTGTCATTTGTCATTGGTTATTGGTGCATACCCCATCCCTTGCAATGCCATGAGCAGTTCAACAAAGCTCACCGTAAACTTACTTTGATGGTGGACAGAAAAACTTTTTCTTGCATCGGAGTAATTCAAACTATGTTACAGAGTGGGCGTGCTTTCTCTTAGACTAATGACTAATAACTAATGACTTTGTGTAGCGGTTTGATTCTGATACCATTTCACAAAATACTTGATACAAATGATTCGTCTTTAATTCTTTCCCCCTGCTTTCTGCCTCCTGCTCCCTGCCGTCTATTTGTATCACTTTTAAAGTGAAACGGTATGAGTCCTGAATTTTGACTCGTGAATTCTTCAATCCAAAAATAAAGATAAATTTTTGATTTGTTACCTGAATGTCAAATTCAGGATTGCCCGCGTAGGCGTAGCCCGTCGTAGACATCGCGAAATTATCTTATGAATTACAACTCGATGTCATATATACCTATAGATGCCTGTCCAAAGGCACTGTACAAACCAGATATCAAGACTATATAATAAATTTTGTGTTCTTTGTTACAAAATTTTACATCAAGAAATTATGAGAGAAATCTAAAAAGTATTAAGAAACGTAAATAACGTTAATATTAGTAAGCAAGTTTGAAATATTCCTCTTATTTATGTCAGACTCAAATTTACCAGGGACTGAGTTGTTGAAAACGGTTTTAGATCCGCTGCTGGAAGATTTTCAGCATTGGTTTACGCGATCGCGCCATTTACTCGAAACTGAGGAACTCTCATTTATGAGTCATCAAGAGCAATCTGACTTGCTCTTGCGGGTTAAGCAAGCCCAGGATGAACTAAATACGGCGAAGATGCTATTTAATGCAACTGATAAACAAGTCGGAATTGATATGGCAACTTTAATGCCTTGGCATGAATTAGTAACAGAATGCTGGAATGTCGCAATGCGCTTTCGTCAAGGACGTGAAGTCTAAGCGCTAAATTTCGGCAGACAACTTAGCGATGTCTCAAGACTTACCAAGAAAGCGTCTACGCAAGATGGTAAATCAGTCGTTAAAAAGATAGTAGAAAATTCTTAACAATTTCTTAACATTAACTGGATTAGCAAAATAATGTATCCTATGCTACCGTAAGTGGAATAACGGTTGACAAATAGCTCCATATAAGTGTAAGCGCCTGAAAAGTGCGTAGAATATTCGTCTTAACTGTGAGTACAGTATCGGCGAAACAAAGCGTTACAAAATAAAGTTTTAAAAATTGCTGTTCTGGAGGAAAATCCAATGTTACATCTGCTTTACATTCTTGCTTTTACAATCCTTGCATTTATAGCTGTTGGCAACTTAATTCGTAACCTGATTATGTTCAGTTTCGATCGGGAGCGAACTTACCCGACGAATTCCTCGCCAATGAATAACCAAGGCAACTATGGTTATTATTCATCAAAAAAACAGTTTGTACCCCATCCAGAGTTATTAGATAGCGCTGGAAATTTAATTAAAGAGCCACTTTTGGTAATGCGTTCGATTAACGTTGAAGATGCGCGTCAACATCTTGATGCACTTTACGAAGCATCCCCAGGACATAAAAGAGATAATTCCGAAGAAGCATAATGTAGAGACGCGATTAATCGCGTCTGTTAGCAATTTGGGTGTAAATGATTGTTGTTTTTACATCCTTAATTTTTTTTAGTAGAAATTTATTAGTATCCTGAAATTTGAGGCGATCGCATCGTCAGGCTGGTAAGTTAACAGTTTTTAGAACAAATCGTATTGACAACGTAAATACATCTTGCCTAGACTATGAGGTGTGGATGTTTTTTTTGTGCTTAATGGTGTCACCTTCCTTTGGAACGAGGAGAAAGCATCTTCTGTACGTCGTCTACATTGAGCGTGAAAATGACATGATTCGGATCATCTCGGCTCGGAAAGCGACGCGTAAGGAACGTGAATACTATGAAAGCTGAAGTTTTAAAAAAGCGACTCGATAAAAATCGTCCAATGACGACAGTCACAATTCGCATTCCCGAAGATGTGATTGAGGATTTGAAGCGAGTAGCACCATTGTTAGGGTTTTCTGGTTATCAACCATTAGTTCGCGCTTACATCGGACAAAGACTCCGAGCCGATCTTGAGCGACTTGAGGGTGATACTGTTTCTACATTGATTGCCAGCTTGAAACGGCATGGTGTGAGTGATGAGATAATTCGTGAAGCACTCAGCGAAGCTACTAAGCGGTAGTTTTCAATTTTTCTGTCGCAATCAGCAGTTAAACAAGGCAAGGTTCTGGCACACCTTAAGATTTAGGTCTGAATTATAACTGTATGACATCTCATTTGAACAGATATAGGAAATATCTTGGAGCAGATAACAAATGGGAATAGAGGGAAACTTAAAACAAATATCCGCACCTTTTTTAGAGATAGCGAAACAAGATTTGTATGTGTTGGACTTGTATCTTCATGCAAAAGAAGCCCTAGAAACCGGAGCAGTTCAACATCTACCTACCTACTTAAAAAAAAAGGAATAAATGATAACTTGGACGCTCTTATTGCTGAAGAGCAATGGAAAATTGGAAGACTAGATATTGATTCATATTGGCACGCAATTCACTACTTGCTAACTGAGGACATATCTCCGTGGGAAGAATGTCAGATACCTTTTATTGTTGCCCGAAAAAAGGAAAACAACCGATTGCTAATCAATGCGGTGATGGGCAGAACCTCAATTGAAGGAACAAAACGTAGTTTCAAAGATTTCGGCCCTGTAAAATATCTTGTTCCCTCAGAAACTCAGCAAATCTCCGAAGCGCTGCTTCAAATTTCAGAAAAAGAGTTTGCTAAGAGATATGAAGAAGCTTGTGTGCTGAATCCAGATGTTTACAGAACATTATGGGATGAGGAAGTAGATGAATATTGGTATATCTTTCAGTGTATTTCAGATTACTACAGGATAGCTGCTGAAGAAACCAGAGGTATGCTGCTCTACCTCGGTTGTTTTTACGGGGTTGATTTCATGTGGGAAATGCAAGACTAATGCCGCAGGCTAATAATTCGGTTGCAACGGACTGAAAGAAACCCTAGAGTTGATGCAAAAGTTATCTGCGGCTGCTTAATTTTGACATTATGTCACTGAGCAATCGCACTAAATCATAAAATAGGGAGTAGGGAATTAATTTACTACTCCCTACTCTCTTTCTAAGCTTCAATAACTACCCGCAGATTGCCGCGTTTTTTCGCAACGCGACAAGCAGTCGTAGTCCCAGAACGCTCGAATTCCAAATCGAGGATAGTGGGGCCGACTCGCAAATTATGAAATGACAGACGATTAATCGATTCTGGCAAAGCGGGGTCGATGATTCGCAAGCAGTTATTTTGAGCGTCAGGCACCAAGTTGACCATCATTTGTAGTAATTGGAAAACACTACCCGTAGCCCAAGCTTGGGGAGTACACGCAACTGGATACTGCACAGGAGCATTATCACCGTTCCGTTCGTAACCGCAAAAAAGTTCTGGAGGTCGTTGATAGGGTTGCTGCTGAGTCATGTCAAATAAACCTTGGAATATTTCTAAGGCTTGATCGATAAGACCGAGCGATCGCAATCCCATTGCAATCAAAGCGTTATCATGGGGCCAAACCGAACCAATGTGATAACCCATCGGATTATAAGCAGGTGACAAACTACTTAGAGTCCGAATGCCCCAACCATTAAACATATCAGGTGCTCGCAACCGTTCTGCTACACTATGAGCTTTTTCGTCTGTGAAAAGTCCCAAATGCAGACAATGACCAGGATTTGAGGTAATACTGTCTACTGGCTTACCTTCTCCATCCAAAGCCAGGGCGCAGAAATCTTGATCTTCTACCCAAAAATCTTGATTAAACCGAACCTTAAGATTTCTCGCCTCTTCTTGCCAACGATCTGCCAAATCAAGCCGCTTCTTCATCCTAGCTATTTCTGCTAGGCGTATTTTTGCAGCATAGACGTAAGCTTGCACCTCACAGAGAGCAATTGGGCCGTTGGCTAATTCTCCCTTACGGTCTACAATACAGTCGCCAGAGTCTTTCCAACCTTGGTTAACAAGACCGCGTTTGGATCTACGGAAATAGCTGAGATAAGTGGTTTCTTTGGTATTGCGATCGATCCACTCCATTGCCGCTAGAGCATTGGGCCAAAGTTGCTCTAAGAGTTCTCCATCGTGAGTCCAAGCATAGTGTTCGGCATAGAGCATCAGCCACAAGGGAGTGGCATCAACTGTACCGTAGTAAGGTGTATGGGGAATTTCTTGACAACGAGCCATTTCTCCCAAACGTAACTCGTGCAAAATCTTACCCGGTTCTTCTTCGCGCCATTCGTCGTCAATTTTACCTTGGTATGTCGCCAGTAATATCAGAGTTTCCTTGGCGATTTGCGAGTTTAACATCAGGCTTTGAGAAGCTGTAATCAGCGAATCTCGCCCAAATAATGTCGAAAACCAAGGTACTCCAGCGGAAACAGTCTTATACTTACCAAAAGACTGGCGCAACAAATACATATCTTGTTCAGCCCGCTCAATCACTCGATTGAAGGTACTCTTATCTGAGCTAATGCGAGTAATTTGTTGTACCCAGTGTTGCTCCTCCATCCACTCAGCAGCTTTCGCTTGTCCTAAAGTGGTGGCGGCGCTCACGGTTGAACTGGACTGGTTGTTTCTCAACATATTCACTCGGTAGCCCAGCTTTTGAGTTTCGTGAGAAGCCAACTCTAGCTGCCAAACCGCAGTGTAACCTTTGAAATTGTCTGGTTGGTGATGCTGGAATAAAATTCGGGATTCCATCACTGAACCATCCAAACCTTGATAGGCGAGTGTTAAGGATTCTTCTCTATAGGCAGATGGCTCTTTAGGTACTGGTGCAACACCATCGACGCGATCGGATGTTCCTTCCTCAGTCGTCGGTTCTACTAGGCGTAAAAGCCGACCTCGTTTTTCTCTGTCATAGCCACGGACTTCAAATAAATCAAGAAAATCCGCATCAAAACTAATACTTAGTTCAAAATTTACAGTGGTTGTGCTGTAGTTAGATACTTCTATTTCTTCAAATAATGCTCCATTCAGCACGATTTCTCGGCGAATTCCGATAGTCTCGGCTTTGAGGCGTTCGTCGATTCTGGGGTTGGTACACAAAACTGAGAGTGCAAAACCTTTTTCAGCAGTACTACTGAGGAGTACAGGCGATCGCCCTTCAATTTGCACTTCCAAGCGACTAAGAAATCTCGTATCACAACAAAACAGTCCCATACTGGGATTGCCATCGTTAAGGGAACAGCCAGAAATATTCCCGATAGTATCTGTCACAAAAAATAAATCATCATCTTTAACCGTTAGTGTCGGTTGCGATCTTTCACTCACAACACAAGGCCACTCCGGGATCGGTAATTGTTCGGCAGGAATAAAAGTTTTTCCATCCAGAAAAATTTTTTCTGGGGTGATTAGCGTATCCGGTGTCATTAGACAAAGTTCCGTGTACAGGTCTATATTTTTGTGGTCTTTTGAGTATAAGTCTCTTACCCAAGAGGCAGAATGAAAGAATAAATACCCTTTTGCTTTGAGACAGAGCAACTAAATTTATTTAGGTCGATAAAAGAAAGATTTGTGTCTCGACACGTAGTTTAAACAAAAAACAGCGTATCGTAGAGAGACACAAAATTTTAAATAATCTTTGATATTTGATTAGACTAATTTATGATAATTAATTGATTAAGTTTAATCAACATTAGTGATTAAGTTATGTAAATATTGCAGTCATGATTTTTGGCTAAGAAAATTTATTTAGCAAGCAGAAATCAACGTCGGCAAAGTAGGCAATGTCTACGATAGGCTATTTTACCAACGTATGGACTATAAATCGATCGTCGGTGGTTATTAGCGGACACAGTAGTTAAAACCATACAATAATTAATGTTTTAGTACTTATTCCCGAAAAAATTTACCTGTACAAGCAAAAGCATCAGTTAACCTGAATGTATATTGGGCGTAATAGGTTGTCAATCAGTAAATCAAGTGTACCCACGCCCCTTAATTAGTAACAAAGTGTTGCGACTAGCTTTGGCGAAAAGCGCTTTTTAGCGTTCTTTACATATTGCAACTATCTATTTAACTTGAGAGTCCCTTGAAATTTGTACAATGCAGCTGTGACGTGGATCTGATCGAGGTTGAGCGTTTAACAATAATTCATGAGCATTTCGACTTCTGTGCTGAGTGATCTGCTAAAGTCCCTACCCTACTTGCGGCCCCAGCTATATTTTAAGGCTTCACTAACGGCGCTCTCCCACGCGATGGAAGATCAAGTTTTGGCTGCGACTTTAGCGAAACCCCTTGTAATTGCTAGTTTCCAGCGAGAGCGATTCTACCGCCAAGAAGCTCATCGCTACCAGCGACTTGCTTTGCGAAGTAATCAAATATACGTATTATCTGCTCCAGAAACGGATTTTGCCAACAGTTCGGAACACTATGAAAAAGTGGCTTTTGAGGCAACGGATGGCTTAAGTCAGGAGTGGCATTTGGTAGTGATTGCTGACAATTATGCTACTTGTTTGGTTTGCCGAGAAAACCTTGGTTCTCTTGCCAAAAACAACCAACTACCGGAACTAAGCCCTAATTTGGATATAGACACAGCCCGAAGATTTGAGGGAATTTGGACATCAGAAAGGGGAGTTAGCCTCAAAGCCGCCGAATTGTTGTTAAATAGGGTTTTGGTTTATAGACCAGAACTGACAAGTAAAATTCAACAGGCACGTCAGAGGTTTGGCATTGGCGAACCGCGAAACTACTCTGGAACCGAACAGGTAAACGAGTACGCCTGTGACATTGATACAGATCCCTTTGTGCAGCGCTTAGTAACTTATTTGCAAGCTAGTCAGTACAAATTGCACAAAGCTTACCGTTCTATTGCTGCCCAAGCACGAAAAGAGCGATTAGTCAACTCGATTAGTACTGCGATTCGGCGATCGCTCGATCCTCATGAAGTTCTCCAAGTGGCGGCACAAGAATTAGGGCAACACCTAGAAGCTTGTCGCTGTTTAATTTACCGCGCTCAAGCTACAGATAGCCAAGCGATAATTGAACACGAGTTTTTGACCCCTGGTATCTTATCTGTTTGCGGACAAACCTGGGAGTTAGAGAAAAATTCCCTATTTCGGGACATCGTAGAACTTGGCGAAGGTGTTTGTGTAAGCGATACGCTCAGTGACCCCCGCGTTACCAAATCGCCAGGACTTTCTACCATCGCCAAAAAGTTTGCCATTCGTTCTTGGCTGATGGAACCAGTATTTTATCAGGGGCGATTATTAGGGATTGTGGAGTTACATTACTGTCGGATGCCACCCCACGAATGCCAACCTGGAGAATTGGATTTGGTAGAAGCGATCGCTACCCAAGTAGGAGCAGCTCTCATTCAAGCGGAAGCTTACGCTAACCTAGAAGAACTTAACCAGCAACTAGAAGCTCTAGACCGCACCCGCAGCAACCTCATAGCCATCACCGGACACGAACTGCGTACTCCCCTATCCACAATTCAAGTGTGCCTAGAAAGTCTCGCTAGTGAGCCGGATATGCCCTTGGAATTGCAGCAGGTGATGCTCAACACCGCTCTTTCCGACTCGGAACGGATGCGAAAACTGGTACAAGATTTTCTGACACTTTCAAACTTGGAAAGCGGCCGAGTGGAATGGCATCCAGAATCCCTCACCTTACAAGAATGCGTGGATTTAGCACTCAGCCGAAATCGCACGCGTTCCTCAACGGAAAAGCCGCCCCAAATCAAGACTCAAATTGCTGAAAACCTACCTTTAGTAAGAGCTGACGGTGATTGGCTAGTCGAGGTACTGGCAAAACTCATAGACAATGCTTTGAAATTTACGCCACCCCAAGGAGAAATCACGATTAAAGCGATTGACAACAGCCGTCAAATGGTCGAAGTGACTATAGCTGATACTGGACGCGGCATTGAACCAAATCGTTTAGAAGTAGTTTTTGACCGCTTTTATCAAGAAGAGGGATCGCTGCGCCGCACCACCGGCGGAACTGGACTTGGTTTAGCAATTTGCCGTCAAATTGTTAATGGCTGGGGTGGGCAAATTTGGGCAGAGTCAACTGGCAAAGACCAGGGCAGTCAGTTTCACTTCACCATCCCGATTGTTCGGAGTAGCCAAGAGGAAAAGCGGACAAAAGTCAAGAGTAAATAGGCAGGGGGCAGAGGAGCAGGGGGCAGGGGGCAGAGGAGCAGAGGAGCAGAGGAGAAATAATAACTCCTAACTCAGCACTCCTGAAGAGTATGGGGCATTGGTTTTTAACAAATGACAAAGAACTAAGGACAAATGACTAAAAACTGTTACAGTCTATAACGCGATCGCAATATGATCCTGGTTGCGATGTTAGGATTCCCTAAAAACGTTGAGAGAATAGACTTTATGGCAGAAACACTCTCTGGACAAACCCCGCTATTTGCTGGTAGCACTGGTGGCTTGCTCACAAAAGCAGCAGTCGAAGAAAAGTACGCTATCACTTGGACTAGCCCGAAAGAGCAAGTTTTTGAATTGCCTACAGGTGGTGCTGCTGTTATGCGGAAAGGTGAAAACCTGCTGTATATAGCTCGTAAAGAATATGGCATCTTTTTGGGCGGTCAGCAACTCCGAAAGCTCAAAATCACAGATTACAAAGTTTACCGGATTTTACCCAACGGAGAAACTACCTTACTTCACCCAGCTGATGGTAACTTCCCTGAAAAGGTAACTGAAGGTCGTGACAAAGTGCGTTATGTAGACCGTCGGATCGGACAAAACCCCAGCCCCTCTAAAGTTAAGTTTAGCGGTGTTACTACCTACGACGCTCCGTAACTAACTGTTAGTCGCTAATGGGTAATTAGTAATGGGTAATTGGTAAATAAAAACCCATTACCCATTACCAATTACCATTTACTTTTGTAAAATAATGATTTTTCCGGATTTCTCCCAGTTTTCTACCCTAGCGCAACAAGGCAACTTCGTCCCGGTATATCAAGAATGGGTAGCGGACTTAGATACGCCCGTATCTGCTTGGTATAAAGTCTGTGCGGGTCAGCCTTATAGCTTTTTGTTGGAATCCATCGAAGGTGGGGAAAAACTGGGACGCTATAGTTTAGTGGGCTGCGATCCGGTGTGGGTTTTGGAAGCAAGGGGCGATCGCACGACTCAGAAAAACCGCGATGGTTCGCAGGTGGTTTTTGCTGGCGACCCTTTTACAGCTTTAGCCGAATGTTTAGCACCTTATCACCCAGTAAAATTACCACAGCTACCGCCAGGAATTGGCGGTTTGTTTGGGTTTTGGGGCTATGAATTGATTCAGTGGATTGAGCCGCGTGTGCCCATTTATCCACCAGATGAGCGGAATATCCCTGATGGATTGTGGATGCAAGTAGACCACTTGTTGATTTTTGATCAGGTGAAGCGGAAAATTTGGGCGATCGCTTATGCTGATTTACGCGACCCGAATGTAGATTTAAAAGCAGCATATCAACAAGCGTGCGATCGCGTCACCCAAATGCTCGAAAAACTATCTCTACCCCTATCGCCAGAAAAAACTCGATTGGAATGGAATCCGCCAGGGAGCAGAGGAGCAGGGGAGCAGGGGAGCAGGGAGCAGGGAGCAGAGGAGTATAAGAGTAATTTTACCCGCCCTGATTTTTGTGCCAGTGTAGAGAAGGCGAAAGATTACATTAAAGCAGGCGATATTTTCCAAGTAGTAATTTCCCAGCGACTATCAACAACATACACAGGCGACCCTTTTGCCCTTTATCGGTCGCTACGTCAGATAAATCCTTCGCCTTACATGGCTTACTTTAACTTCCAAGATTGGCAAATCATCGGTTCTAGTCCGGAAGTAATGGTGAAAGCCGAAAGCGATTCTGATGGTGGAGTAATAGCAACGGTACGCCCAATTGCTGGGACGCGTCCGCGAGGTAAAACTACGAAAGAAGATGCCACCTTGGCTCAAGATTTACTCCAAGACCCCAAGGAAGTTGCTGAACACGTGATGCTTGTGGATTTAGGGCGGAATGATTTGGGGCGTGTTTGTCAAAGTGGTAGCGTCAAAGTCGATGAATTAATGATGGTTGAACGCTACTCCCATGTAATGCACATTGTTAGCAATGTTGTGGGTAAATTAGCAATTGGTAAAACAGCATGGGATTTACTAAAAGCTTCCTTCCCCGCAGGTACGGTAAGCGGCGCACCCAAGATTAGGGCGATGGAAATTATCCACGAGCTAGAGTCTAGCCGTCGTGGTGTTTATTCCGGCGTGTATGGGTATTACGATTTTGAAGGACAATTAAATACTGCGATCGCAATTCGCACGATGGTAGTGCAAGATGGTACTGTCAGCGTACAAGCCGGTGCAGGTTTGGTAGCTGATTCTGAGCCAGAGAAAGAATACGAAGAGACGCTGAATAAAGCTAGAGGTCTATTAGAGGCGATTCGTTGTTTGCGTTGAAGTAGTGACTGAAAAAGGGAATAAGGTAAAGGTTAGAGAGTAGAGATTATTTTCTGTAACCTGTCACCTCTCCCCTAACCCCAATCCTTTTTACTACCTGTATGGCTTCTCTCCCATACAATTAATTGCACACTGGTTTTTGTTGCTTAATTGTAAAACTAGGCTTGATATAAGTACAGTAACAGTTCGATCTGCGGTATGAGAATCCAGACCAGACTTTAAAAGTTGATATACCAATACCCTTCTATTTTGAATTACATAGGTTTTACTTTGAACAGCAAGATGTTTGGAAACAATTTGTGCTACTTCTAAGCCCACGTATCCACAATAGCGCGACAAATTGGGAAGCTTTATAAATCCAATCAACATCAAACTTTTTCCAAAGCTAAATAGAGTTTTTTAAACTTATTGAAAATTTAAAAGAAGTCTTGGTATCCAAATCCAAGACCTCTGTTGAAGTTACTACACATTAGAAACGAACAAAATTAGAGCTAATTTGTAAACTCAAGTAAAGTACTTGTTTAATAAGGGTTTCAGTAATTTAAGTCAATCCAGCACTTATTGGCTGAAACTCAGACCTAGTAATGAGTTGAGTACCCTTAAGATTTTCTTTACGAATCAGCTCTTACTCATCCTAATTAGTTGAAGTAAATCGCCCAAATAATTCCAGTTACTCCTATGGCAATTAAAAGGTTAGTGAAAAATCTGCCGAACTCAATTTCTTGTCTCAGTCCTTTGTCATCTTGACCGACAGTAAAAAACAATCACCAGGCTTGATTTGCATTAATAATCTCAAAGTTGTTGAAATCAGGTCTAAAAACAACGAGTCCAATTAAATCTTTTTTAGGATAATCAAAATCAGTTTTCATAAGTAAGTTTGCCTCTAAATTGCTTTATTCGTCAAGTGAAGAAAATTAAGAAATCTCAAAGTGTCTTCTTCAAAAGCTGGTTAGCCATCCAACCAAACCGTGTCCGGTGATAACTTCCACAGCTATGAGTGAAACAAAAGCAATCATTGCCAAACGCCCATTGAGTTTTTCGGCATATTTTGTGAATCCTATCGGTGGAATTTCATCAACATAAACTTTGGGTTCAAATGCAAATCTGTTGAGTTTACTGCGTTCGTTAATGGTAAAACCTTTACTTGCCATTTTTGACTGTTTGTTTTTGCTTTCTGTAAACGAATATTAAATATTGTAAATATTTTTGGCAATTGCTTGACATGAAAATAAAAGTAGTAATAACCGTACTAGATGAGTAGGGTATTTCGGATGTATATGAGAACTAGGCGTGTCTACAGTCGGCTCAATACAGTTCGGTTAAAGCAAGAGACGCGATGAATCGCCGATTATTGTAGAGACGGCGATTCATCGCGTCTTTGTAATGATTTATCGCATCTTTGCGAGCCAAAATTTTCATCAAAAAATCTTAACCGAACCATATTGACGCTTGTGATGCTCGATAGCGCATAGGTTCAGCTAAGGATTATGGAAATCCTATGCACACAAAAGTACTAATTGCATTAAATTAACATCAGTAAAATTTATATTTTTAATAAGTAGAAATTATCGGTAGATAGCTGAGAAAGTATTGCTTATTTGTAACGAACTTGTTATGTTTCTTTACATAAAGAAACATAAACACCAGCAATGCGTTAAACCACTGTTAATCAAGGCTTTCTAAATAACTATGCAGTTGAGCCTGCAAAGTGCTTTGCCAAGTATCTAAACTCAACGGCAACAGCATCACTATGCCTTTATTAGAACTATCTATGTCTACAACAGGCTTTCTAGTGATGTAAAAACTACTGAGTGCCTTTATTAACACTTAAACGCATTTTTCCTCGGTCTTTGCACATTTAATTTTTCACATTCGGTAGAACTGTAATTTTTTTGGAATTTCTGCTATGTCTTTTACCATCCAGTCGGCTCAAAGTATTTTTCCCGGCACCCTAGTTGCTGATGTTGTTCCAACCGTTGTCGAATCATTCTCTAAGCTCAATGCTGAAGATCAACTAGCATTACTTTGGTTTGCTTATACCGAGATGGGTAGAAGTATTACAGTTGCCGCTCCTGGAGCAGCCAACATGATCCTTGCACAAGGCTTACTCGAACAAATTAAGCAGATGCCTTTTGAGGCTCAAACGCAAGTCATGTACGATTTGGCTAACCGTGCTGACACTCCTCTGTGCCGTTCTTATGCATCCTTCACCGTGAATATCAAGTTGGGCTTTTGGTATCAGTTAGGAGAATGGATGGCTCAGGGAATCGTTGCTCCAATCCCACCAGGTTACAAGCTTTCTTCTAAAGCTGCCAATGTCTTACAAGCCATCCGCAATGCAGATTCGGGTCAACAAATTACCATCCTACGTAATACCGTAATTAGCATGGGATTCGATCCGAATGCTCCTGGTAGTTACAAAAAAGTTTTAGAGCCGGTAGCTCCTCCCACTGCACCAGCATTTCGGACTAAAGTCACCATTGAGGGCATCGACAATCCTACGGTACTTGGCTATATCAACAACATGAATGCCAATGACTTTGATGCTGCGGTTTCTCTGTTTACCTCCGAAGGTGCTTTGCAACCTCCCTTTGAAAGACCAATTGTTGGTCAAGACGCAATTCGTGCTTATATGCGTGAAGAATGTCAGGGATTGAAGATGCTTCCAGAGCGTGGTGTATCTGAGCCTGTGGAAGATGGCTATACCCAAGTTAAAGTTACAGGCAAAGTCCAAACCCCTTGGTTTGGTGCCAGCGTAGGTATGAATATTGCATGGCGCTTTTTGCTAGATCCTCAAGGTAAAATCTTCTTTGTAGCGATTGACTTGTTGGCTTCTCCAAAAGAACTGCTGAACCTAGTACGTAAATAGAGGGCTAGATTAGTTGCTGCTTAAGCGTCGATGAGTGAAGGAGCAATCGCTACCTCACCACGCTTAAGCAAAAAAACTGATAGCGCCTTATTTGGTATCTTCATGTTGCGATCGCTATTGAAAACAACCGATTTTATCAAGGAACGCAGGAGGCAGAGGGCAGGAGCAAAACTGCCCGGTTGTTGAGCGACTTGCCCTGAGCGTAGTCGTTGGCGTGGTCACTGAGCTTAGTCGAAGTGCAGCCTCTCCAAGAGTTGGGAGTCGAAACACTGTTTCCTACCGCGACCAAAGGGAACTCTTTACTTGTTTATATTTAAATAACAATATATCTTTGGATAGAGTAATAATTTATTCATCTACCAAGGGTAATAGATTATCAATGACTTTTTTCAATTCCTCTGAGCCGCTCCTGCGTGAAAAACAGCAAGAGCTAGATTTTCAAGATATTCAAGGTCTAGTCTGTCTCAACTACCAATTTGGAAATTTCATCCTCTTTTCAAAGTTTTATACTCGCGTCGATCAAGCATTTATTCTCTGGGGACTAATTTCATCTGGAATTTTTGTAACCGCACAGTTTCTGCCCATTAGCTGGAGTAGCCAAGCAATTTTGTGGTCAGTGCTTACCTTATTCGGTGCATTTGGGATGGTAAGTTTAACTTGGTTTTGGGCAACTGTAGAACAGCTACGCTGGGTTGTTTATAGCTGGGCGATTTTAATCTTAATGGGTTTAATCTTGACCGATCTGAGCATTTTTTTGGGATGGGGAGAGGTGTTGATCCGTTTGTGTCCACTGTGGTTAGGATTAAGTGCCATCGGTTACTTTTGCACCGGAGTAGGAATGCGTTCGCGCACATTTATTTTAATGGGATTTATTCATTTGCTGGGAATCTTAGTTTTACCTTACTGCGGTGTCATGCAGTTTCTCTCAACAGGGCTAATTATGACCGTTAGTTTACTGTTACTAGCAGAATTACAATGGGATATGCAATCTTCAAGTGATTACAGCCAATTAACACCACAACAAAAGCAGTTTAACCAAGTACAGTCTCAACGGCGTCAAATGACTAGCTAAAGTTATAAAGAATTAAAATCTTGCTTTAGACAAGTTTGTATAAACAATATAGCTATATCTCTAGGCTAGCTAGTGTTTATACTTGGGAGAGAGAGTTTTTCACTCAACTGTTAGCTATTCTATGTTTATGAAAACAGACAGCACTGTATGGGTGTTATGCCGCTGTGGCCCAATATCAAACATCGAAGATGAGCGATGACAGATGTTTGGACAGTGTAAATCAATAAAAATCCTTGACGGTGTGGAGTTTTTGTCGCTTCCTCCACCTTATTATCACTGAAGGGAAGGTGAAATTCTTCATCAGAGCGGTCTAAGGTGATTAACGTCTTGTGTTTTTTACGTTACAAGTTAGTTTTGAAACTCCAATATCCTTGATTCAAAATAAATTAAGGATACTGAAGTTTCAAGACTAATGTAACTATCTGTTAATTGGCGTTTGTGTGTCAAAATACTCACGCCAACGACTAATTTGACTGTCTTTGAAATCTACAACAATTACGTCATCAGCTTGATTACGGCGACCTGTCGCTTTTTCTGTATCTTCGTAGTACCATTCTACTGCTGCCTGATTTGCTCCCATAATAATCCGTTGGATGTCTATTTTAATATCTGAATACTGTTGTTTAAAATTGGCAAGTCCTTCTCGAATTCTTTCTTGTCCCCGCCAGCATTGACCAGGCACGATTAATTCTCCATCAATCGTAAACAATTGTGCAAGAGCATCGACATCTTGAGCGATCCATGCATCTCTAGCTTTTTCTATCAATATCTGCATATCTTGTTGGTTCATAGACTGACTGGCAAATAAAGGTGTGCTAAAAGTTAAGCTAACAAATATAGTTCCTAACACTAGCCATTGAGATAACCAAAGCATCTAGATTTTTCTACCCTCTAAAGTATCGAGCTTATAGAGCCTTAGTAAAATTTAACCAGAAGTTGTTTGCATTGCGATCGCTCTCCATAATCTCTTGGCAGCGATCGCACCCCACACAGCACTACACTAGAAAGTAAGATGCTCAGAATAGCCTATGAACGCCACGACAACCACTTTCCCTTCTACACTCAAATTGAAAATTGACTTAACTGATGAGCAATTTTTCCAGATGTGTCAGAAAAATAGTAATTATAGATTTGAGCGTACAGCATCAGGGGAAATATTAATTATGCCACCTACAGGTAGTGATACTGGCAACCGTAACTTTGATATGGTTGTTGAATTAGGAATCTGGAATAAACAGACTAAATTAGGCAAAGGTTTTGACTCTTCAACTGGTTTCACCCTACCTAATGGCGCAGAACGTTCTCCTGATGTTTCTTGGGTGAAAATTGAGCGATGGAATGCTTTAACCCCAGAACAACAAGAAAAATTTGCCCCAATTTGTCCTGATTTTGTAGTAGAGTTGCGTTCTCGTACTGATTCCTTGAAAGAATTACAAGAGAAAATGCAGGAGTATATCGAAAATGGTACTCAATTAGGCTGGTTAATCGATCGGAAAAACAAGCGAGTGGAAATTTATCGTCCAGGTAAAGATGTAGAAATATTAGACAATCCTACTAGTTTATCAGGAGAAAATGTACTACCTGGGTTTGTGTTAGATTTACAGCAAATTTTGTAATTTTATTGATTAGGATAGATATAGCGCATTTCAAAACGACTTTGTTCCCAAAGTGGAATTAAAGCTTGTTTAGCAGCACTTAACTGAGCTTGTGAAAAAGATATTTTACCATTTTCTATAATCCAAATAAATATCCGAGTGATTAAATCTGCTTTGAAACTATTTTCGTATTCACTATTATTTATTCTTACTACTTGCCGTTCTAAGCAATCTATAGCATATTTAAAAGTTAAATTTTTCCAGTCTGTGGAATTGCTATAATTTTCTTCTGGTGAATTTTTCCACTCAACTCGCCGCAAATTTCCGAAAATATAGTCTATGCCTATTATGGAAGAATCTGTGTTACGCACTAAATTTGTATAAGCTTGGTAATATGGTTTCAATAGTGAAGCTGCAATATTTTCCACATAGATATGTAGCCAAGATTGGATGTCACGAAGATAAGGTACTAAATCTATAATATTATCAATTTCTTTAATCAGCGCACATTCTCTTGTGTCATTTGTTATTTTTGCTAGCAATTCAGCTTCAGATAATTGAGAATTTTCTGAATAGTAATTAATAACCTTGGGAATATATTTATCTAATAACCACTGTTTGGTATATCTAGCTGTCCAAGTTCCTCGTACTCCAATATCTTGCTGCCACAAGCCAAATTTAGCTATTTCAATAGATTGTAAATTGATATCATTTAGTTCGTAGATTATATTAACTTGATTGCTTGGTAATAAGGATAAATCTCTGTTAAATTTTGGGAAGAAAAATGTATGATCGCGAATTCCTCGACTCACTTTAATTGATATATTTTCTCTATGAAATAGATGCCATTCTGACTTACCTTTCTTATAATCAAATTCCTTAGCGAACTGCTGCATCAACTCCCATAACTCTTGTCTGACAGAAAATAGCATAAAACCGCGAACTTCTGAGAACTTTACAAATTCAAAATCCCATGTTTCTAGAGCATTCTCAAATTCCATTATTAAATTTTGATATTTCTGACAAATTTCATCAACACACAAACACAAGTCTATTGCTTCTAACTTTGATAAAATGACTGTTATTTGACCCAAATTTACTGTAAAACTATCTTTATCTATCTGTTTTAAAAAACGACGACACCCCCAATCTGGTTGAGTGTGCAATCCCGTCATTAATTGACCTAAAATATCTTGATTATTTAAGTGAATTTTTAAACCTTTAAAAAGAATACTACTGAATTCTATTTGACAATTACCTTCTCCAAAAGCTTTGGGTAAATTACAGGCGATCGCTACTTTTGGTTTAACAACAACTAAGTGGCAGCCTTCTAGTGTAATAGAAGGCTCAAAATCAGATTTTTCTAAAAAATACTGTAAATCTGGATGGCGTATAATTAATTTTTCTATTAAGTTATATTTAGAATATGTCAAAATATCGTCTGTATTTTTATCGATATTTTTAACTACATTAAAATTGAGTTTATTATAAAACTTGGAGGCAATATCGTTATTTTTAAAAGCATCTATATTTAGATCGAATACTAATTCTTCTTGATTATAATCTAGGCGCTGAAAAACCTTAATTTCATATCCATTGGTGAGAATAAAAAATAGTGTGTTAAAATGATTACTATAAAATTTAGCTTGCTCAATAGCTCTATTTAACTTAGTTGTATGCGGTTCTATCACTTCTACAAAAATGAGTGATGTATCTGTATTTTGTTTCTTAACATCATCTGTGGCAAAATAAATCTGAGCAATTTCTGGATTTTTAGTGTGTATTTCTGATTGATATGTTTTCAAAGAGTATTCACGATGACATCTCTCTGGATAGCAGAGATAGTGAAACATGGGCAAAATCAACTTTTCTTTGATATCATCTTCATTCTGTAAAACACGACGATCAAAACCTTGTATCCATGTAATGAATTTTTTAATTGACTCTGGAATAGTCATCAGATAATCTACCTGCTTGTATAAATTTGCTATGCCTTATTTTGTTCGTGTAATTAGCAATTTATCAAGTCAGTTTGGATTATGTCGTGATTGTAGATACTAGAATGGAACCATTTGGCTGAAACTTAACCTTGGCAAAACTTACACCAATAAAAGTTACTACCTTTAGAATTAAACATCTGGTGAAAATCAGGTAGGCAAAATTAATGAATTGTGTATAACAAGGATTTTGGCCAATGCATAATAAATTGCTGGAGATGTCTATGATACAAAAAGGAGTTAGGAGTCAGAATCTAGAATTTTCCTGACTCTCTGAACTTCTGATGCCTAATATATCTATTTACTCTCTTTGGGTAGCGATCGCTAATTTAGCTCCCGGAACCTGACGTACCCGATCCATTACCGCCACCACCCGGCCATAATCAACTTTTTCATCAGCATTAATAATCACTAATACTTCTGGGTTAGAACCAACTAAAGTCCGCACTTGCGCTGTCAAATCATCAACTGCAATTGGTTTACGGTTCAGGCTAACCTGTTCTTTTTCATCTACCGTAATGGTAATTTTAGTGGGAACTTGCTGTTGTTTAGCTGTGGCGGCCTTCGGTAAATTTACTGGCAAACCTTCCGAACGTGTTAAAAACAAAGTTGACATGATGAAAAATGTCAAAATTGCAAAAATCACGTCAATCATCGGCACGATATTGATCTGTAGTGGAAGTTCTGGTTCATCTGGTAGACGCATAGGTTTTTTCTCCTCGTTCATAGCGACGGCGGTAAAGTAATTCTAGCTGTCCTCCATACTCCTGAATTAGTGCAATTTGCCGTTGGTACAATCCCCGGAAGGTATTGGCAAACATGAGTATGAATATCGCAACGATCAATCCTGATGCTGTTGATACTAGAGCCTCACTAATCCCAGCCGTAACACTTGCCGTTTTACTACCTCCCACGTCACCAAGATTTAGGGAAGCAAAAGAAGCTATCAATCCTAACACAGTGCCGAGAAGACCTAACAGTGGTGCCAGACTAATAATTGTCTCGAAAATGTTTTGGAAACGTTTGAGTACAGGTATCTCAGCTTGCGATTCACTTTCTAAAGCCAAACGAAATTCCTCTGGATTTGGCTCTTCTAATTCTAAAGCCGCCAGAAAAATCCGAGCCAGTGGCAAATCTGCGTTTTTCTGAAGTTTATCCATTGCACCGACAATATTATCGAGACGGTAGAGATTCAAAACGTCTCGCACCACCCGGTTTTGACGCTTATTGATCCTTACCCAAAACCTGATCCGCTCAACGATCAGCGCCACACCCAATACCGAAAACGCCAACAGGGGCCACATGACCACACCGCCTGCTGCAAACAAATTCTGAATTCCCATGTAGTGCCTCTATAACGTCGTCCACAATACAAAATCAGACTACCAGAATCTAGAGAAAAGCTGAAACTTTTTCTCAATAAAATATAAAATATAATGATAATTTTTTCAAATGTAATGCTGATGATTTTTATTTAATTGTTAGTTTGTTTTACATAAATTAATTTAATTAAATTGCAACAAAAATTAATTTTGTCCAAAAAGCATGATATTGGTACTTCAAAAAGATATTTTTGTTATTGCAGGGTTCCGTAGAGCGATCGCAATTAATTTTAATTTTTTACTTGATATTTGTAACCTTGCATTCTAAGATAGCTAAATTAGTGAGAATAGGTAGCAATAGCTATGAGCTTTTCTGGCATTACTGTCGAGCAACGTTCCAAAGAAGTTGAGGCTCTCAAGTCTTTTCTGACTTACAGTCTGATAGGTTCACTGGCGCTGCATATCGGCGTACTGTCTTCAGGCATCAGTAATTATTTGACGAGAGTGCCCACAAGAGAAGAAGAACCAGTAGAGATCGCGATCGTGGATTCTCCGACTGCAAAACCAGAAAAACCAATTGCAGAGATTCCAAAAGAAATAAAAAAAGAACCAGAAGTTGTCCAAAAACAGCCTATAAAAACTCCACCAGTAGAAAAATTTGAACAGATTACAGCGGTCCCTCAGAAGCCACAGCCGATAGATACGCCGCCAAAAGCAATTCCGATCGAGCCAGAAGTTGCTGTGAAATCTGCACCTATTCCACGAGCGGTACCAGAAGTACCTGTGAAATCTGCACCCATTCCACGAGCGGTACCAGAAGTACCTGTGAAATCTGCACCCATTCCCCAATCAGCTCCGTCTGAAGATTCCAAAGCAAGTTCAGCAGGTGGCGGTGGCGGTGGCGGCGGATCTGGTGTTGGTTTAGGCTCAGGTAGTGGTATTGCTGTAGGTACAAATAGCGGTACTGGCCCTGGCGGAGGAACTGGCACTGGCACTGGAGGTGGCATTGGCAGTGGAACTGGAACTGGCACTGGTAGCGGCACTGGTAGTGGAACTGGTAGTGGCATCGGCAGTGGCATCGGCAGTGGAATTGGTAGTGGAATTGGTAGTGGCACCGGTAGCGGCATCGGCAGTGGAATTGGTAGTGGAACAGGAAACCGTCCCAGAGTAGCAACAGCGCCTACACCTCCAAAAATTAACAGTTCAGGTAATAGTAATGGTCGTGCAGCCTGCCGCGAATGTAATGCCAAATATCCAGAGGCAGCAAGACGGCGAGGAGTTGAAGGCAGAGTAGAAGTAGCTGTAGATACTGATGCAGAAGGTAATGTTACCAATGTGCGGATTGCTCGCTCTAGTGGAAACCGCGACTTGGATGAAGAAACCGCCAGACAAGCGCGTGACTGGAAATTAAAACCCACAGAAGGTGGTAGACAAGGGGTATCTATAGCCACTGAATATGCTATCAAAGGCTCACGGCGATCGCGCCAAGTTCAAGAACGGAAAACACAAAGACAAGCACAAGAGACACAAAGAAGTCAGCAAACAACGGCTGCTAACTCTACACAGGAAACTCCAAGACGTAGGCGCAGAGAGTTGGCACCCCCATCAAAACCAGCAATATCTGGATTTAGTCGGCGACTGGAACCTCAAAGAGCAGAAAGTCCTGCAAGAAATTCATCATCTGAAGCTAGAACAACTCCTACTCAAGGAACTGCAAGAGAGTCCCTACGCGGCATCCAGCGCGAGCAAACGACTACCGATTCATCACAAAAGCCACAAACAACTATAAATCGGCGGCGGCGAAGAGATAACACTAGCCAGAATAAATTGCGGGACTCTTTGCGTAGTTTACGCCAACAACCTCAATCACAACCTACTACTCCCAGTCAGCAGTAATCTGTCAAGTTGAAATTTATCGGTTAGTAATCAGCGCTTGAGCGCTTAACAAAGGACTAAAGTTCTGACTACAAAGTTATTGACCCCGTGAAGTTGACTTGACATACTACTAATAGAGGGATCAAACTTATTGGAATCATACTTTGATTAACAACGATCGCCGCCTCCTGTTTTAGGAGGCGGTTGTTCTTTAGACAGGAATGGGTTCATTAAGCATTACCCATCTAGCATGAGGAAGAGGGGTTAGGAGTGCGGTAATTTTATGATGGGCTATTAGAGACACTGGCGATCGCTTGATTTGCCAATCAATAGTAGTGCAAGTAAATAATCCTGCACTTTCTCCTATCAACTTTTATGAGCAAGGCAATGTAAATCGCCTACGCTTGAAGAATGATAGTAGTGTTTGCTCATCACCAATTATATGCTGAGAGATATAGTCAACAGCTAACTCTCAAATTGCTCATCTGCACTTTATGTCTAGATGTCAAATTCACTAATTTGAATAAAACTTCTACATAAACACACACTGATGCAGTTTGATTTGCTTGAATAGCTATATTGATAGGACATTGATAACGTCGGCAATTCACAATTCCTGATTATGGCAAGTAAATTCATTGATGTTAGAGAATATACTGTCAGGGCGCACAAAAGACAGATTCATACTCGTGTTTTCCAGTTTGTCTGTAAAGAGTGTAACGATCTGACAAAACGCGAGACTTTCGGTCCTCGACCTTTATATTGTGAGAGATGTCGCCCTCCCCAACCGCCTAAGAAATCTCAGCCAGCATCTCACAAGGCAAAACCCAGAGCAATGTCTTATAAAAGTGACATCGATTTAAATTGATTAAAGCCCTATGACTCAAAATGGACAATTAGAACCGCCTCCGGGCACCTTTCTCTCACCACTGTTGGAATTACGAGACTATTATGCTCGCCTGACAGAAGAGTATGAACGTCTCTTTGTGCAGGCGCGATCGCAGCTCGATCATGTAGAAGCGTTGTTGTCTAACTGGTCTTATTCTGATACCAACAAGCAGATATCAAGATTAACGGCGGCTGATGAAACCTCAAATCATTCTGGAGAAACTTCTCTGCGGTTTTTATCACCTCTTGATGACATCGGCGAAATCAACTTGGTGGAATCTTTAGAGTCAGTAGAAAAAGACTCAGATCGAGTTGAGATAAATAATTCTTTTTCTGCTGTTGATACAAAAGAGAGTCAACCTCAAACGACATCAACAGATTCAAAGATCGCTCCAGACAACAACGATAGTTCAACGAAGGTAGTGGAAATTCCGATGCTACCTCAGTATCAGCACGCTATCTCGCGAATGGAAGCCATAAAACAGCTATTGCAAGAACAGATAGGTACTGTTTGTCATATCGATTTTATCGTGCGATCGCTTTATGGACAGTTAGATCCCTATCTATTCAAAGTAGTTAAAGGTAGAGTGCAATCTTCCCTCACCCAAGGTAGAGAAAGGAATTACTGGGTAACTATTCCCGATGAGCCAGGTTGTTATACTCTGGATTTAAGTTTGGTAGCCCCAAATAATCGCAATGCTGCTTCTAGGAATATCAAGAACAAAAACAAGAAGCCTTTCGTTCCGCCGACAAAAACAGTACCGATGCTCAAAGCTTTTGAGGGTCAATTTTTAATTGATGCCCTCACCTCTCTGTTAAAACAAAATCCAGGTAAAGTTTTCAGCGTGGCTGAAGTCATTACCGGAATTTATGGAGAACTAGATTCTCAGCAAATTAGAGAGATCAAAAATAAGGTGCTGAATGAACTATCTAGAGGCTATCGCACAGGTAGATTTGCTAGGGTTCCTAATCAAATCGGCTTCTATACTTGGGACTCAAATCTGATATCGAAGGGGAATTCTCGTTAAATTGGGGACTGAGCATGGAGAAGAGACAAGGGAGACAAGGAAGAGGGGGGGAGACAAGGGGGAGATTTATTCAATAATTCTCCCTTGTCCCCCTTGTCTCCCTTTTCTCCCTCATCTTCCCAGTCCCCAGTCCCACCTATCCCAAAAACAGCTTGTATGCAGGATTCTTGTTTTCATCCCAATAACGATAGCCCAGATGGTCGAGAAAAGCTTGCCACTCTTGCATTTCGTGGGGAGGAACCTGGATACCAACAACGATCCGACCGTAGTCTGCGCCGTTGTTGCGGTAGTGAAAAAGACTAATATTCCAGTCGGGACTCATGGAAGTCACAAATTTCATCAATGCGCCGGGACGTTCGGGAAACTCAAAACGGTAGAGTAATTCATTGTTAGCTAGGGGAGAGTGTCCACCCACCATGTGCCGCAGATGTAGTTTAGTTAGTTCGTCGTCTGTTAAATCAAGGGTTTCAAATCCATGAGCTTCAAAGATTTCTACCATCTTGACAGCATCAGCACGGTTTTGAATTTGCACGCCGACAAAAATATGGGCTGTTTTTTCGTCGGCAATGCGATAATTAAACTCCGTCAGATTGCGGTTGCCGATACATTCACAAAACTGGCGAATACTTCCCCGTTCCTCTGGAATTGTGACTGCAAAGATTGCTTCGCGGCGTTCGCCTAATTCTGCGCGTTCTGCAACAAAGCGGAGGCGATTCGAAATTCATGTTTGCACCACAGGCGACAGCAATTAAGGTTTGTCCTTCGATTTGTTCTCTTTCGGCGTAGGCTTTGGCTGCTGCGATCGCTAATGCACCAGCTGGTTCTAAAATGGATCGCGTATCTTCAAATACGTCTTTAATCGCAGCGCAAGTATCATCTGTACCCACCAAAATAATTTCATCTACATACTGCTGACATAAACGGAAGGTTTCTTCACCGACTTCCCGCACCGCCACGCCATCAGCAAATAACCCGACTTGAGACAAGCGCACCCGATGTCCGGCTTTAAGTGATTGAGACATGGCATCAGCATCTACTGGTTCAACACCAATAATTTTGATTTCGGGACGCAACCGTTTTACATAAGCCCCAATCCCAGAAATTAAGCCGCCGCCGCCAATTGCTACAAAAATTGCATGGATGGGTTGCTGATATTGCCGTAAAATTTCCATCCCAATTGTTCCTTGTCCAGCAATTACATGAGGATCGTCAAAGGGATGAATAAAAGTCAATCCTTTTTCTATTTCTAATTCACGGGCATAGCTATAAGCATCGTCATAAGTGTTTCCATGTAACACCACTGCTCCGCCCCTCATTCTCACCGCATCTACCTTGACTTGGGGTGTGGTTACTGGCATGACGATAATCGCTCTGGTTCCCAAACGATTGGCTGCAAGGGCGACTCCCTGAGCATGGTTTCCCGCAGATGCAGCAATTACACCCTGCGCCAATATATCTGGGGGCAGTTGCACCATCTTGTTATAAGCACCCCGCAGTTTAAAGGAAAATACTGACTGCATATCCTCACGTTTCAACAGGAGTTGATTATTCAGCCGTGCAGACAAATTCGGGGCATATTCTAGTGGTGTTTCCTGGGCAACATCATACACACGGGCAGTCAGGATTTGGATCAGGTAGTCGCAAAACATGGGCGTGAAGCTGTTAGCAAATGCTGGATGGAAACTAATTTTACGTTACAAGCGATCGCACTGGTTTTATTGGTTTGTTCTCTCTCGAAACTTTGATTGAACAGAATCTAAAAATTACCAATTAATATTCTTTGAAGATAAATTAAGTTCAGTGATGAAAATTGTTTGATTGCTGCATATTTGATGCGATCGTTGATAGGTTGATTTGAAACTAGTTTTGCCAACTATCTGAGTACTTAGCTCGACAGATTAAGTATAGTGTTACCTAAAAACATAACTTCTCCATTTATGTTAAAGTATGCATGGAAGATGAAATTCGGCTGTACAGTTTGTTTTTATATATATTTGTATTACAGACCTCTCCGGATCTAAATCTCTACACCCTCTGATTCTGGAGACATTCTATGTCAATTTACGTCGGCAATCTATCTTATCAGGTTAAAGAAGATGACCTCCGGCAAGTCTTTGCAGAATATGGAACTGTAAAAAATGTTCAATTGCCTGTCGACCGAGAAACAGGTCGGATGAGAGGTTTTGGGTTTGTGGAATTGGAATCAGACGCAGAAGAACAAGCGGCAATTGATGCCCTTGATAAGGCTGAATGGATGGGTCGAAGCTTAAAAGTTAATAAAGCCAAACCCAAAACAGAGGGCGGTTCCTCTGGTGGTAGACGAGGAAACTATGGTGGTGGTGGTGGCCGCTATTAAGGTCTAAAACCAAAAATTTAACTATTAAGTCTTAAGGGGCAGACAAGGAGTCTGCCTTTTTTCTGCTTCGGTTAAATAGACCTCTTGCAAAAAGCACTTTTGCAAGAGGGGGAAAAGGGTAAAGTTTAAAGGGGAAGGGGACTTTTGCAGTACCTTTTCCCCTTCACCTTTCCCCTTTTCCCGACAAATGCCAAGAAGTCTAACCTCCTGCCTTTCTCCGATGAATGATTTTTGCTATATATGCCTGATAATTAATAAGGCAATCTACAGATAGCAAAGATGCAGACTCTCCAAAAACTCTCACTCCCAAGCATGGGCTGCGGCACTTGGGCTTGGGGCAACCAACTGCTTTGGGGATATGACGAAAGTATGGATGAGCAGTTGCAAGCCGTCTTTAACCTTTGTGTAAGCAACGGTGTAACTTTATTTGATACAGGTGATTCTTACGGAACGGGGAGATTGAATGGTCGGAGTGAGTTGCTTCTGGGACGATTCAACCGAGAATATGTAGGTTCAGGCAAAGAAAATATTTGTATTGCAACTAAGCTTGCTGCTTATCCGTGGAGATGGACGCGTCAATCAATGGTGAGGGCTTGCCAGTCATCTGCTCAACGCCTGGGAAAAAATGTTGATTTGGTACAGATGCATTGGTCAACAGCAAACTATGCTCCTTGGCAAGAGGAAGGACTTTTAGATGGTCTTGCCGATTTGTATGAGCAAGGACTGGTTAAGGGCGTGGGATTATCCAATTATGGACCAAAACGGCTGATGCGAGTGCAGAAAAAATTCGCCCAACGAGGCGTTCCAATTACAACTTTGCAAGTTCAATACTCTCTATTGTCTACATATCCTGTCACCCAACTCAAGCTCAAAGACCTTTGTGATGAGTTAGACATTAAAATGATTGCCTACAGCCCTTTAGCTTTGGGACTACTGACAGGAAAATACTCTGAGCAAGGCCCTTTGCCTAAAGGCATTCGAGGTCTGTTATTTAAGCAAATATTATCAGGAATGGCAAGAGGCAAAGCGGCTTCTGCTGGTAAATCGCTTTTGGAATGTTTGCAAGAGGTGGCACAATTGAGAAACAAAACTATGTCACAAGTAGCAATTAATTGGTGCATCTGTAAAGGAACTATTCCTATCCCTGGAGCAAAGAGCGTCGAACAAGCGAAGGAGAATCTTGGGGCGTTGGGTTGGCAATTAAACGCTGGTGAGATTGCAGAGTTGGATAAGGCGGCGAATGCAGACAAAAAAATGATACAAAATATCTTTCAAACGAAGTGAAATTTCAACGTCGCTGAATTTGAAAAGTATTAAATGTAACGATAGGCTCAGGAATATCAACGAAAATCGTAGTGGTGGTAACTAAACTCGTTATTTCACTAACAAATTGGTAATATTGTAACGAAAATAATTATGTTTGTCACAAAAATCGTAGTGGTAGTAACTAAACTCGTTATTTTAGTAACTTAAAGCGATGATTCTCAATTAGCCCCTTAACCCGCCCAGAAATAAATTTCCTGGCTAATAGCTAAAGTCCACTCAAGTGGACTAAAACTTTTTTTCTTAGTCTTCTTTAGAAGACTTTAGCTATTAGCCTTAGAATTCATTTTGAGGCGGGTGTTGCAACCATAAAAAATATTTAATTTTTTACTTTGAGCGAGATGAAAGCATTGAAGTTGTGCGGATTCTGGATGCTGGGCAAGATATAGAAAGGATTTTAGAACAGGATTGATATTGATTAGCGATCGCTTGTATGATTGCGTTGCTGGAGCGATCGTTTAAACAAATCCCACAAATCATACATCCTTTTCAGTGTCTATCTCCGATACATTCAAACCTGTTAATCTCGCTACCTGTTCTACTGTCATCCCAGATTCAAGTAAGTTGCGTGCAGTTTGCAATAACTGCGATTCTGCTTTGTCTGCCCTTTGGCGTTCTTGTTCTGCTCTTTGACGTTCTTGTTCTGCTCTTTGGCGTTCCTTTTCTTCAGGAGTTGGTAGTAATTCTCCTGCCAAATTTGCCCAGCGTAACCAAGTAGCATCAATACCTTTATAACTTCCCTGCCACAACTGCAATCCTAACCCTAAAGATTGACTCACTAACTGATTTTGAGCATTGAATATAATAGGTTGATAAGCTCCTTTTTCATTAGAGAAACCAACAAAATCATCAGGGTTAAAAGGGTCATACCAGAAATATTCTGGTACACGCATTTGATTTTGATAAATCAGCTTTTTCTCATTTTTGTCTGCTTGGGCTGTGCTGTCAGAAAGCAATTCAATGACTACATCTGGTGCTTTCTCCTCTTCCCAAACCACCCAACTGCGACGTTCTCCTTTCGGGACTCCCAACACAGCAAAAAAGTCTGGCCCTTTAAAGTCTTTGTTTCGCACTTGGGCCAGACTGTAGTAAACAAACATATTACCACCGATAAACCCATCCTCTCGTTCTTCCAACCAAGGTATCAAAGCATCTATCAGCAAATCCATCTGGGCTTTGTGTCGTGCGCTTTCCATCGGAATACCGTCATCGTATGGTAATTCTGCCTGGGTGGGTGGGAGCTGAATATCTGGTGCAGCTAGGGTGGTTTCTGACATAGCTTTTCACCTTGTGGTTAGGCGTGGCGGGTATTTTTATGTTAAGCGATCGCAGAAATTTCAGTTAATTTGTTTTCGATAGTTTTGCAATTTGTCCAGTAAAGTATGCTTCTTCATGTTTGAGTTGTTGCGCCAGTTTTAACCCTTGTTGAAAAGCTGTTAATGCTTGAGGAAATTCTTTGCGTTCTAGATACAATTGCCCAATTTGGTCATAAGCTTGCATCATTCCGTAAAAGTTGGCAGCTTGCGCCTGTATCTGCACCAGAATTTCGCTAGCCTGCAAAGCCTCCTGTGTTTGTCCTTGGGAACGATACAACGCAATTAACTTTTGCAAAGCATCACCAGCCCGAACGTACTCCTTTAATTGCCAAGCAGTGGTATAAGCTTCTTGATAATTATTAAAAGCTTCTAGCAGTAAGTTAGGATCTTTCTTAGCTAGAGATTCGTAATCTGAAGCGATCGCTAGCTTTAATTTTAATATTTCCGTAAGATTATTTTCATTGGCATAAATTTCTGTTAGTTTGTTAAGTACATTCAATGACTGCTGCGGTTGGTTTGTCTGCTCGTAAATATAAGCCAGCTGTTGCAGATATGTTACCTCGTTTACGCGATCGCCAAGGGATGTAGCGAAACTCAACAATTCCTCATAGATTGGTGCAGCTTTGCGATAATCAAACCAACTCAAATGCAGTTCTCCAATTGTTTTGAGGGTTTCTAATACTGCTGTCTGGTCTTGTTGTTGTCGCACTACTAGCAAAACTTGGTTGTAAGCTTCTATGGCTAGTTTAGACAATCGCACATTTTTGTAAGCTTCACCTAGCGATCGCCACAATTCTAGATCGATTGGAGCAGCTTTTTTCTGAGATTGGGCTTGTTTTTGAATTGCTTGCAATCGTTCCGTAATATATTGTACTTCTTGTCCATCGTTTAGCTTCCAAGCAATCGCCCCAACTCGTGATAATGCTTGCACTTCTGCTAATGAACCTAAAAAGCGCCGCAAACGTAATTCTCGGTTCCAAATTTCAAACGCCGCCACCTGTTCGCCTGCTTGCAGTTTCGCCGCCGCTTGTTGATTTAGGGCATCTAACGCTGGTTCTAACTTTTGCCGTTCTTGGGGAGTTAACGGCTGTTTATCCTTGGGCGATCGCGGTGACAGTGGATCGGGTGTGGTAATCTCTAGAGGGCTGGGAGGAAATTTATCGGGTGGTTTCGGCGGTTTACTCGCTGCCAGTGTTAAAGAATTGCTAAAGAGTATAGTAGCAGTAGCGATCGCAATTAAGTGCTTGAGCATTCCTTCCTTTACTTTGCCTTGAGTGATTTGCATGAGATAATTAACAATTATCCCCATGCCTATTATTGACTAACTATTCTCCAGCTTTTCTCCAGCTTTACAAGAAAAGCCTACCTGAGAGCAATCTGGCTTCAGCACACAGAGAAAAGATAGTGTAGGGATTTTGCCAAAATAAATGCTTAACGAGTTCTAGTTGTTAGGTACAAGATGTAAAGTTTCACGTGTACTCAAGCGGCTAATTTTCTCCAATCAGAGCATCTATCCTAGATATAATTTAAAAATTGCGATCGCAACCAGGATTTTTGAGTCAGGGGAGTGTCAAAATAATCCTAGATCGTATTTAAGTAACTAGTCAATCGTTTTGTAATGACTCATTCTACTGATATCGCCACCTTAGCCCGTTGGATGGCAGCTGACTTTAGCAATCAAGAACAAGCTTTTGAAAATCCGCCTTTTTATGCTCATATCCGCGTCTGTATCCGTCCCCTTCCCTTAGAGTTGTTCTCAGGGGTAAGTTTGTTTCTCGAACAAGCTTATGATTTTTTGCTCAATCAACCCTACCGAATGCGGGTAATGAAGTTAATTCCGGCAGAAAACCACATTGCGATTGAACACTACACCGTTAAAGAAGAAGAGAAATTTTACGGTGCATCTCGCGAACCCGAACGCCTCAAAGAATTGTCTCTTGACCAATTGGAAAAAATGCCAGGTTGCAACATGATTGTAGAGTGGACAGGTAAAAGCTTCAAAGGCAGAGTTGAACCTGGTAAAGGCTGCATAGTGGTTCGTGACGGCAAAAATACTTATCTAGATAACGAATTTGAGATTGACGCTAAAGAATTTTTCAGCCTCGACCGAGGAAGAGATTTAGACACCGATGAACGTCTCTGGGGTTCTATCGCTGGCCCATTTCACTTTCTCCGCTGGGGTAGTTTTGCCGAAGAAGTAAAAGTGTAACAAGCTAGGAGTGAGGAGTGAGGAGTTGCAACTTTCTTTAATCAGCTAAGATTTGTTTGTGCTGCGATCGACTTGCAATCGAAATTTTATCGCGATCGCCTAAAGCTTACCAAAAACATCCAGTTAACCTACTATCTCTACCTCAAAATCCTATGCTATCATGGTTTAACTAGTGTCCTATGACTGCTAAATAGCTGCTAAGATACCTTAGCAACATAAAAGTAGTTCAGGGAATCTTGCTGTGGCGGCATAGCCAAGTGGTAAGGCAGAGGTCTGCAAAACCTTCACCCCCGGTTCAAATCCGGGTGCCGCCTTTATAGAAATATAAGCATTACAGGGCTTTGAAGCCCTTTTTTAATGGTTGTTGTAGGGCTTGTTTCCAGAGCCTTACAATAATTTTGGGTAGTTTGGGTAAAGAACTGGGGTAAAACTGGGGTAAAAATGTGAGGTAGAGGTTTTTACCCCCAGTTAATTATCCTTATGGAATCTCAAAAATCTCAAAGTATTGCCGTCGGGGTTCAGTGCAGATTAAGAACTCTAACGGCAGTCTCCAATTAGTTTTTTCTCATCCGATTATTACGCCCACTGGAAAGCTAAAAACTAAGCGTTTCTCTCTATTCGTGCAACAACGCCTATCGTGAAACAAATCTGGAGTTGATTCGCAAAGATACTCCATCTTCCGATAAATCTAATTTTAGTGGTTGAGGATTATTTTTTAATCGCTCATTGCCATCTATCCATAAAGCGAACCAAAAATATTGATTTATTACCTGCTTTAAAGCATTAATTCTTTGTTGTGTCGGTGGATGGCTGCTAATTTCTGTGTAGTCTGAAGGTAAACGCGAAAACAGGTTCAAGACTCGCAAACCTCCATTTATATCATAACCAGCCTTAACCATATACGTGTAACCAATTTCATCGGCTTGAAATTCATGCTGGCGACTTAATGCTTGCATGGTTCTCTCAAACTCTTGTTTTTTCTGGATAATAATTTGTTGTTTGATGACATCTTTTGTAGCGGGTGATATGGAAGTTTTCGATTTTCTCCGTTCTTGTACAATCCAATTGTTATATTCTGCTTCTGCTTCTTGGAGTAATTTTTCTTGTAAACTAGCTTCTGCTTCTTCTTGCTGTGCAGAATGCCGTTGTGTATGGTGGGCTAATTCATGACTGATAATAAAAGCTAAAGCTGCATCATCACCGTGTATTTGGTCTAACAAGCCTTTATAAATTACGATTTTGTTTAACTCATCTGCGTAGGCATTGATATCATATTCATCAGTGATTTGTAAACGCCAGGGATGATCGTCAAGTCCATTAGCACGAATCACTCTTTCCGCTACACTGTAAACCCATTGTAAGTTAGTCTTTTTAGGTTGTACTCGTGGAAGATAAGTTGAAGGATTTGTAGTAGTTGAAAGTGATGGTAATGGACTTATTGCTTGCGCGAAACCTGGTGTATTGAGGTTTAATAAAACGCTACTGCTAAAACCTAACGTAGTGAAAAAGATGCTGCGAATGTATGAGGATGTCATAATCGTAAACGCCTATTTGCTTTGTTTGAATGCCTTTGATTATGTTTACGCTCAAACAATGGTGTATTTACGCATTTTCCATTTTTATAGTAAGATATTTTTTACTAAAAAAGCGGGCAAGATGCCCGCGCTATAAGTTTGAATGAAAAATATTCAACACAACAATTATATAAATAATTACTTTTGCTACTACAAAATTTTAAAAGCATTAAAAAATCTACTAGCGTCACCAACAGCAGGGTTCTCAACAAAGAGTACATATATGCGTTGATCGGCTAAAAATACTCTAAGTTTGGTAATTTTTTGCCCCTCTTGATATGTATATTCCTTACCAGGATAACGACCTAATGAGATATTGCGAGTTTCCAGTATTTTTTGAGATTTATCTTGAAACTCGCTGACAAATGCAGTCAATAATTCCTTTGGCTCGACTTGGCTGATATCCATCCGATACTGTCCGTAAAAAATCCCATATTTACTTTCATCGGTTTCTGCTAGTTGCGCCTCCATAAGTATATATTCATTATCTAATTTCATTGTCATGACACCTGGTTCAACAGGTAAGATACCAGAGAAATTCCAGGTACTAGAGGAAACATTTTTCCATCCAGAAATGGTATTGGCTTGTGCTAATACTAATTGCGATTGGGATTGATTAGTTTGGGTTTTTGATAAGTTAATGGCTTGTGCTTTGGGAAGGCCAGCTAGAGTTCCTAACATCATAATTACCAATGTAAAATTCAATGATTTCATGATGATGTATCTCCTATGAATATTGTTGAGGTATTGTTGAGGTCAGTTATATTGTTTGAACCCCTTCATAGGAAGATACGAATTTATTTACGTGCAATTACGCAGTTGGTCAAAAATTTTTTTTGGGGTTGGGTATTGGGAAAAATAAATGTGGTGAATATATTTGACAAATTTGATTAGATGTGTAGTAATAATACGCGATCGCGCTCATCAAATTTGCTGCCACCAAATGCTACGATCGCAGCAAATCGTCAAAGATACCCAGAATTTTAACGATCGCAAAAATTGCGAGCGCACCTCACAAAACTTTACCTATCGCTGTTTTATTCATTACTTGCTAACCCACAGCAAAATCTGTAAATTGTCTTTTATAAGGTGAATGAAATCCGATAACAATGTCTTGTTTTGGAACTCCCATTAAAACTAGCTCTTCCGCAATATTTATCTCTGTTCCATTCCACTGAATCCAAATTTTTTCATTCTTGATATCTATGTGTATTGAACAACCATATACACGACGTTTATTTTCCCAACCTACATGAACAATTTGATAATGGTCGCGTACAGTATCAAATATTTGTTCTACTTCTACATCACCATAAGAAGGTTTATAACTACCATATTTTGTCAAAACTTGCTGAATGCATTCCCTATATTTTTCTAACTTATCCATCTTACTATCTCCTCAGTTTCAGTATCGTAAATCACTAGCTTTAATTGAAATTCTTGAATTTGAAGCTGTATAAATGTCAGCGTAAAAAAATTATTATAAGTTTCTATATCAACAGCTAAATATAGGTGACGCTCTGGTTCTTTCTCTCTCAGAGCAGTACGATAATTAAGAAATTATCCGAGAGCAACATGAAAATCAGTGATAGCTGATGGATTTAGAAAACTTTTGATTTCAACAGCGATTTTTTCTCCTGACTTTTCTGCTGCAAGTAACTTCTCTGCTCCCAAATCGATACGCATCTGAACTTGACCAAAATCAATATACAGAGGGTCGTTTGTAATATTCCACCCGTCTTTTTCCAAAGCTAATCTCACAATATCGTGAAATTTGTCCTTCGCTGACATAACTTACTTTATTCATCTGGGAGTATTATTATTCTACCCCATAGTTAAGGTGTGCAAATTACTATTAGCTCCTACCTAACTTATCAAGCGATCGGTCAAAATTTGAAACTATTTTACCAATTTCGTGGTAAAGTTCCTCATTAGATATTAAAGTACGACATGTAACAAACTGCTCCCTAATCACAGTTTTGTTAGAGCAACAATTGGACGAAGGTGAATGTGAAGCAATAGCTTTAGCAATTGAATTTAATGCAGAATTACTATTTATCGACGAACGGCGAGGAAGAGCGGAAGCTGATAGGTTAGGATTACGAATTACTGGGTTGTTAGGGGTTTTGGTTGAAGCGAAACAAAAAAGATTGATTGTCGCTGTCAAACCTGTGATGGATGGGTTGATTGCAACAGCAGGGTTCAGAGTTGCAGATGCTTTGTATACTCGTATTTTGCAGATAGTGGGGGAGGTGAATGATCTCAACGCTTGATGTTGTCACACAAACGCCTATCTTCTGCGCTGACATCAGGGTTATTTTGCAGGTAGCTTCGTATCAAGCCACACCCCCGCACTAGTAAATTATCTAAATCAAAATTCCATAAAATCACTGTTTTGTCTTCTGATGCGGAAGCAAGGGTTTTTCCATCTGGGCTAAAGCTGACTTCTGTAACAAGGAATGTATGCCCTTTAAGGGTTTTAATTTCACGACCACTGTTGACATCCCATAGTTTCACCGTGTTGTCCGAAGATGAAGAAGCAAGGATTTTTCCATTTGGGCTAAAACTAACGCTATTAACCTGAGATGTATGCCCTTTAAGGGTTTTAATTTCACGACCACTGTTGACATCCCACAATTTTACTGTGCCCCCTGATGTAGAAGCAAGAGTTTTGCCATCTCGACTAAAGCTGACACTCCAAAAAATGTCTATCTGTTTAAGGGTTTTAATTTCACGACCACTGTCTATATCCCACAGTTCCAATGTATTGTCCCAAAATGCAGAAGCAAGGATTTTGCCATCTAGGCTAAAGCTGACTGTTGCAGTAGGGAATACATTATTACCTTTAAGGGTTTTAATTTCCTTACCACTGTTGATATCCAACAGCTTCAGCGTATTGCCCCGATTATCCCAAAATGCAGAAGCAAGAGTTTTGCCGTCTGGGCTAAAGCTGATGCTATTAACACCAGATGTATGCCCTTTAAGGGTTTTAATTTCCCTACCACTGTCTTTATCCGACAGTTTCACTGTACCGTCTTCTGATGCGGAAGCAAGGGTTTTGCCATTTGGGCTAAAGCTGACGCTATTAACACCAGATGTATGCCCTTTAAGGGTTTTAATTTCCCTACCACTGTCTGTATCCCACAGTTTTACTGTTTTGTCCAATGATGCAGAAGCAAGGGTTTTGCCATCTGGGCTAAAGCTGACGCTATTAACACCAGATGTATGCCCTTTAAGTATTTTAATGTCCCTACTTCTGTCTTTATCCCACAGTTTCACTGTACCGTCTTCTGATGCGGAAGCAAGGGTTTTGCCATCTGGGCTAAAGCTGACGCTATTAACACCAGATGTATGCCCTTTAAGTATTTTAATTTCCCTACCACTGTCTGTATTCCATAGTCTCACTGTATTATCATCAGATGCAGAAGCAAGGATTTTGCCATCTGGGCTAAAGCTGACGCTACTAATACCAGATGTATGCCCTTTAAGTATTTTAATTTCCCTACCACTGTCTGTATTCCAAAATTTCACTGTTTTGTCCCATGATGCAGAAGCAAGGATTTTGCCATCTGGGCTAAAGCTGACGCTATTAACCCAGTCTGTATGCCCTTTAAGTATTTTAATTTCCCTACCACTGTTTGTATCCCAAAATTTCACTGTTTTGTCCCATGATGCAGAAGCAAGGATTTTGCCATCTGGGCTAAAGCTGACGCTTCTAACATAGAATGTATGACCTTTGAGGGTTTTAATTTCCCTACCACTGTCTGTATCCCACAGTTTCACTGTACCGTCGTCAGATGCGGAAGCAAGGGTTTTGCCATCTGGGCTAAAGCTGACGCTATAAACTGGGTGTGTATGCCCTTTGAGGGTTTTAATTTCCTTACCACTGTCTTTATTCCACAGTTTCACTGTGCCGTCCAATGATCCAGAAGTAAGCGTTTGACCATCTGGGCTAAAGCTGACGCTATTAACACCAGATGTATACCCTTGAAGAGTTTTAATTTCCCTACCACTGTCTGTATCCCACAGTTTCACTGTACCGTCGTCAGATGCGGAAGCAAGGATTTTGCCATCCGGGCTAAACCCAATATTACTAACAGAGTTTGTATGACCTTTCAGGGTTTTAATTTGGAACTCGTCTACTACTTCCCGCAATGTAGATACAGTCTGCATCTGAGTTTCCTCTGCTATCCAAAGTTTCCAAATGCTTCCTTTGATAAGTTTTCCAGCTTTAATTGCTTCAGTTAATGCTGCTTGATGGTCATTTACTTCAAAATATTTTTCTGCACTGCCGCTTAATCTACCAATTTCCGCATCAGTCCTACGAATTTCACTAACCGTAGCAAATCCCGAAATCACTAGCAAAGCACAAACCAATCCAGCAATAATACTCCGTCGCAACCTCTGCTTCTGCTTCCTCTCCCTCTCCCGCAACGCCACACCCTTCTCAATAAACCGTCGTTGTGCCTTACTAACTTCCCCACGCCGTTGCTGCAACCAATTCTCCGCCACAGCCAAAGTTGCACTCCGCAACAAAGCCCCATCATCTCTATTACTATCCACCCATTGCTGCAACGCCACCATCAACCCTTGTTGCCAAATGCGAAACTTGCGGTTCTCCTGCATCCATCCCCGCAACCGTCCCCAATGGCGAATCAACGCCTCATGGACGACTTCCACCGTTTCCTCATTGGTAGACTCATTGCGGTTCGTCACCACCAACCGCTTATCCGCCAAGCGCGTCACCAAATCCCAATTATCTCTCCCCACTTCCTCACTCGTCGCCAACCTGCGGGTATCTTCCGTTCCTTCCCCTGGTTGCACCAACTGAATAAACACCCGTTGCGCTTTTTCTCGTTCCGAATCACTCAACTTTGCATAAACCGCATCAGCGTAATTTGCCAGTGCTTTCTCCACACCGCCAATATTTTTATACGCCTGATGCGTCAACCTCCCAGAATGCTGCTGCTTCCACAACTGAGTCAGGGTAAACTCCAGCAACGGCAAACGCCCATCACCATCTTGGATATCATTAATTATGGTGTTGCTTAAACCCCGCTCAAACTCAAAGCCCAATTGAGTTGCAGGACGTGTAATAGCTGACTCCAACTCCTGCCGACTCATCCGTACAACAGGTTCTAGTTGATACTCCTGCAACGCACTGCCAAAAGGTTCGTAATCATCAAGCGCCCTACTTAAAAAATCTGCCCGCAAGGTTAGCACCAACTTAAAAAACGGTGCATTTTTTACCGCTTGCAGCAAACTATCTAAGAAAGTTTTACGTGATTCAGATTCCGTACAAAGGGTATAAATTTCTTCAAATTGGTCTGCTATCAACAGCACTCGCGTCACTTGTTCCCCAAGCCGATCGCCATGAGTTAAGTCTGTGATAAAATTTTGCAGCGTGGAGCGATCGCGCTTCAAATTCACATCAAGTTCCAATTCTACCAAACGTCGCTTATCTTCCGGTAAATTTAACGCCGAAACTAACGCCACAGCCAAAGATTCAAAAGGATTTTTCCCCAGACGAAACGCTATAATCACCCAATTATTCACAGTATCCCGACGCAGTTGCGGAATTAACCCAGCAAACACCAGCGATGATTTCCCGCTTCCCGAAGCACCAATCACAGCAACCAAAGGTCTATTATTAACAGCAGCAACTAATCCAGAAGTCGCCTTATCTCTACCAAAAAAATACTTTGCCTTTTCTTCTGTAAATTTCTCTAAACCTTGGTAAGGACAGAAAGAAATTATCCCTAAACTTTGCCAAGTTGGTGGAGTTTCTGTTTGATTTTGGACAATTACAGGAAGCCAACTTGCACAAGGAAATTCTGACTCAAGTTTTTGTAACTCCAACCGCGCATTTCTCACAGAAATATATAGAGATTTCCCACTAGTAAATTGTTGTAGGAAATAGTTTAAAAACTCCTGCGCTACTTTATCAGGTACTGGTTCCCGCATGACGATCACTTGGGGGATATTCAATTGTTCTAATTCGTAAGCAATCCCTAAACCATCACAAGAATTAAAAAACGCTATTTGCAATCGTCTGTGAATTGCTACTTGCAAAGCATCTCGCAATTCTGCCATCGTCAAACTATCGCTGTCATTTAAATAAATCCTTCCCTGCATTCCTTGAGTTTGGGAATGTCCAGAGAAAAACAATATATCCCACCCCAGATTATCTTGCAAGTAATGATTTAATTGCTTACGAGATGGTTGTTGTAATAAAATAATTTCGGCATCATTGCCACAGAAACTTTGCAAATATTGTTTATCTTGGTGTATATTAATTCCGGTGCGATCGCCTAAAATAATTAAAATCCTAATCTTTTCTCTGTAAGGTCTTTCCCCCTGTTCGGCATTTGGCGAACTTAAAGCCACTTCTACCAATGGTAACTCAGTTAAAACACCCCACAAATGCCAGGGAAGCTGACGTAATTCATGGCAAGAAGTTGTAATAATTATTCTAATTTCATCTTTGGGATTTAGTTCTTTGAGAGAATTAGCAATATAAGTAAAAGATGGTGCATTCAGCCATTGATTAAAACTAGCAACTAAGTTGATAGATTCTCTTGTACATTCTTGCTTTAAACACTCCAGACTACCTCTACTACTCCCCTCAGATTTAATCCTAAATTGACTATCTAGACTGCAATATATTTCGTGCCAGTTATTTAATATTTGAGGAATACTAATATTTTCTGGTAAATTAGTTGTGGTGGTTAGATAAGCGCGTTGTCTTTCATTTGCTATTTCTAAATTAACTTGAAACCCTGATTCAAAATTGCCATCAAATTTAAGAATAACCAGCTTTTTCATAGGTGATACAATCTAATTTATGAAATTCTTAAAAATATATGTAGGGTGTGTTAAGACGAATGTCCTTAACGCACCAAAAAGACATATTAAGGCGCGTTAATAACGCACCCCACAAAATCATACAACAAAATCCTGAGTCACTTTCGACTCATCTAAAATTATCTCAACACAAAATTCCTCATTTAACTCTGCACTTAATTTAATATCCACCCAATTATCATGCTGTCGAGAAATAACGGAATCTACTTCTTGACCATTTTCATCACTAACAACTAATTTTAATCCTGGAGGTAAAGAAACACTTTTTTCTGGGTCGGGTTGAATTTGTACGATAATATCAATTTCTCCCTGAATTTGATGTTTCTCATCTGCTATCTCTTTATTTTTGGGATTTAACTTGACAATCAAAACCACAGACTCGCCATTTAAATGCAAACCAATATCAATTTTTTTGCACTTTGTCACGCTAAAATTTCTAGCGAATCTAAAACTCAGTTCTCGTGGGTTAAAGATTTCTTCTAGGTTTAACCAACCTTCTGTAAATACTCCTTTCATCCATTCTCGAATATTGACTTTTGCAGTTGCTTCTTTTGCTGTTAAATAATCGAGCAAATCATCAACAGGTTGTAATTGACTTAAATGTATCTTTGCTATTTGTTGAGTAGTGAAGCCTAAAATCTTTGCTGACCTCAAAGCATGGTTAAACTGCACTGCGACATAAGCAATTCTATCTGTTCTTACTTCGGTGGGAATTTCTAAATATTCCGCATCTGGTAACACCGGACGACATTCAATTTTTCCAATATTTTTTACTTCCAAATCAGCCAAATCAATTAAACTTAACATCCACGGATTACTATTATCTGCATTTGACCAATTAGTTTCAAAATCCATGCAATCAAGATAATAATTGACCGCATATACAGCTAAAGTATTGAGATATATTTTTTTCGCATTCGCAGTATTTGAGATACCCTGTCTTCGTCGTTCTGCTATTTCATGTGCTTTGCTACTCAGAGGAATTGTGAAAGATGTTTGTTCGTTGTTAAAGTTCATGATTTTCATTGGATATGGTTGTGCGAGAGTAATTGTTTGTGAGTCGCTAGTTCAATCAATTAACGATTTACTGAAGGTATCTACGAAAATAATCGAGAAGTTTACGCTTTTTAGCACTGCGTTGATATAGTTCGGAAAGTCTGGGAATAGGATGACCTAATTGTTTTGATATCTCTTCCCAAGTTGTTTCATCAAATCGCATCAATATCACTTTCTGTAAATTGGCATTTTTATCTTTACCAATGTAATTATTTTGCAAAATTTCCTCTGGGTCATTTGCTACGAAAGTCCTTACTGCTGATATTTCAATTTCATCACCATTAATCGGAATGGTTTTATCTTGGCGTTCCTTTGCAACTTCAAATATTTTTTTCTCAACTCTGGATAATTCTTTACTAATAGGTTTATCCGAGTCACTTTTACAATCATCTAACTCATCAAGGGATAATATTTTGATTTGCTGATTTTCAGATTTTCTTAAAACATCATGAAATCGCCAATAAAATAATTGATTTACCCAAGCCATGACAGGATGTTCTGGACGATAATCTTCGATTTCGTTGCAAATTTCAAGGTAAGTATTTGCTTCTGCTTCGCTATAAATATCTTCAAAATTAGGTAAATGTCGATATTTGGAAAACCTTGTTAACTTCCCCGAATTTTGAATTTTGCCAATCAATTGATTTAATATTTTCCGTCGTTCTGCACTTTTTGCGGGATGCTGCTGCGCTGCATAGACTAGCTGACGCAACTGCAAGTCTAATTCATCACCTATCGACATCTCCTGCTGCACCTCGAAAGTTTGGTATTTTGTTGTCGTCATAGATACATAAATACTGTAAGGGTAAATGGTCATTTGATTTGTGGAAATCGCGATCGCAAAGCAAATCATGGCGTTAGCGTCAGCTTTCCGCAGGAATCGCAACCAACCGAGATAAACGGTAAAATATACCGTACATGGACTTTTATCGACACATGGTGATTCCTCCCCAACCTCTTTAAACCTTTCTACGAACAAGCTGGGGAGTTTTTACGCAAATTTTGAGAAAATGTTTGAATATTACTTTTATAGTATGAGGTTACAGAGTTACGAGCGATCGCGAAGTGAGCCGTAGGTATCGCTTGTACATCTTTAGACGTTACTGCCAAACTAACCCCTAAGTTAAAATAGGAGTTAAAGCAAATATTGTGTATTATCTACCTTTAACCAGCCTAATTTTTAGTGTAATGAACTCCTATGGCAAAAGATAGATTTCATAATATTGTCAGAAATGCTTTAGAAAAAGATGGCTGGAAGATTACGGCTGATCCTTATGAAATCAATGTGGATGATGTAGATTTTGAGATTGATTTAGCCGCCGAGGAACTTTTAGGAGCAGAGCGAGAAGGACAAAAAATAGCGGTAGAAATTAAAAGTTTTATTAGTCCATCGAATGTTTCAGAATTTCATACAGCTTTGGGACAGTTTTTAAACTATCGGGACGCATTAGATAAAATTGAACCAGAACGCCGACTTTATTTAGCTGTTCGCGTCCCGATTTACGAAACTTTTTTTCAACGTAAATTTATTGCATCGGCGGTTGAAAAGTATCAATTACGATTGATGATTTACGATGTAGAAGAGGAGGTTATTAGTCAATGGCTGTAGAACAATATCGACAATATATTAAACACCTTCTTTCTGATCGACAAAAACAAGCTTCGATGTCACGCAATTACGAAGAGTATGAAGTGCAAACAATTTTTGACGAACAGCAAGACCACTATCAATTACTTTATGTCGGTTGGCGGGGAAATAAACGGGATTTTGGCTGTATTTTACATCTCGATATTAAAAATGGGAAAATTTGGATTCAACACGATGGTACTGAAATTGGAATTGCCAATCAATTAGTTGAGATGGGAGTACCCAAACAAGATATTATTTTAGCATTTCACGAACCTTATGTGCGTCAGTTTACTGAGTTTGGAACATGATAAATATTATAAATCGCGATCGTTTATCTGTAGTTGCATTTGATTCCTTAATGTTTATTTTCTGGACTGACATTGGGGTTAGTTTTGATATAGTCGTGTAGGTGATTGTAGTTACCCATACCTCCTCATCAGCCACTAATTGTGCTGCGATCATATTTTGTAGTAGGTGCTCGCAATTTCAAACCCTTAAAATATAGGGGTAGTATTGAGTCTGCTATCTCATCTCAATGTTAGGTTAGCAGTGATTTAAATTTTGCAGCATTCACGCACCAGCATCATAGATACTCCTTTGTCTAGAGTAGTTCTCATAAATATGTTGATAAACTTGCTGACATTTCTGTTCATACAATTCAGCAGAATAACTCATGGAGTATCGATTTACTCCATTTTTAACTCAAAAGTTCGGCGTTGGGGATGGAGGAGGTGATTTTCTTATACACAGTTGCAAAGCTTCAACCCAATCTACACAGATCGATCGCAATGCGACAAAGTTTGAAGTACTCCAAAACGACTTTTAGGTACCTCAAAACGACTTTTAGGTACCTCAAAACGACTTTTAGGTACCTCAAAACGACTTTTAGGTACCTCAAAACGACTTTTAAGTACCTCAAAACGACTTTTAGGTACCTCAAAACGACTTTTAGGTACCTCAAAACGACTTTTAGGTACCTCAAAACGACTTTTAAGTACCTCAACATGATTTCTATGTATCTGTTGCTTATGCCAAATTGCCTTTGATTGCCATTTTTAACGCAATATTGAAAGCGATCGCTCAGACATAGAGATCAAAAGATTTGCGATCGCACTTGAATTACACTAGGTGCATCAGCTTGAGTGATTGCCAGCAGTGTATCAAAATCTAAGTGATGGGTGAAAACAATGTAGTCGTTTGTCAGTCCATGATTTCTGGGTTAAATGTGATTCGTTTTAGTGGTTTTATGTGTAGGTTATAAGTTTTATTTTTAATTATTCCCCTTGTCTATTTATGCTGCTATGTCTTTTGTTGTGATTTCTAGCTGTTCTACATCGATTTCTCCTGAGATGAGTTTGGGGAGGAGTAAATCGCGGGTTTGGCGGAGGTTAATATTTTTCTGAATAAGATTTAGAACTAAATCAAACATTGGAGACATCAAAGTACCAAATGCATTAATTAATAACCCAAGTTGCTAGTTATGCGGGAGTGCGATCGCTTATTCCCGGTATGATGGCTCTAGATGTTGTCACCCGTGCATTATTCAAGCTGTCGCTATGATTGCAGCTATAACACCCACTCGCAGACATCTACAGTGTATACACAAGTCAAATTACCCCCTTTTAATCCCTCCGATGTTTTCGGGGGAAACCAGAAAATCAAGTTCTCTCCCCTTTATAAGGTGTACACACAAGTGTTGATGCAGTGTATCTATCCCGCCTCGAAATAAATTCCGAGTCTCATAACGAAAGGCTTCTTTTAGAGGACTAAACTAAATTTCTTGTTTAGTCCTCTTTTAGAGGACTTTAGCTATCAGCCCGGAACTTTAGTTCTGGGCGGGATATTGCACCTTTACTTACTGCATCTCAACACTCACCGAAAGAGCTACTTTTTCCCGAAACTGCAAGCGTCTCCAGTTCCTCTGCACTCTTTTGATCCTATATTCGCCTCACTTTAATAGTTTTTTGCCTGCTCATCCAAAAAACACCATAACCACTGTTCTCCTAACTCAGCCGAGCTAATTACTGAATGTCCAGTTTCTTCATAATGCCGTCGCGCATGTTGATGAAGAGAAGAATCACAGCACAGCATCTTACCGCAACTTTGACAAATACGGAGATGCACCCAGCGACTATTTATTTTGATACACTCTTCACAACGAAATACTGGGTAGTTTGCTTTAGAAATTAGAGTCTCCGCAGTCAGATTATCTAAATGCTCGCAGCTCATAGAGGTTTGAATGAGAGGTTAATCAGAGTATATATTAGTGCAGCGAAACACAGCTAATTTTGTCAGTTAAGTAATAAACCTGACAACCTTCGACATCAGCAGCCAAGATTCGGTCATACGCTTTGTAGTCGCAGTAGTACTCAGTAGCTTCGAGTATATTAACAAAAATTAGTATTGTACAAATGGTCGAAAAAAGAAAAAATTTGTCAGAGTAGAAGCAAGGCTTTTGATATTTTGTCTGTAAATTAAATGACTCAAATATTTAAAGAAACCACCAAGAAAGACAATTATACCCGTGTTGCTCAACTTACAGATGTTCAGGCAGCAGGCAGTTTGTTAATCCGCAAAGAAAAGCATACTATCGTCTTATTTTACTCAGACAATAAAGTTTATGCAATTGATAACCGTTGTCCCCACATGGGTTTTCCCCTACAAGGTAGCACTTGCAAAGATGGTATTGTTACCTGCCCTTGGCATTATGCCCGTTTCGATCTAGCTAGTGGTGGAACCTTCGACTCTTGGGCAGATGATGTGCCGGCGTTTCCTGTAGAAATCCGTGATGGTGAAGTTTGGGTAAATTTAGCACCGCCAGTTAATCCTCATGCCCACCACCGCCAACGCCTTGAAGATGGTTTAGAGCAGAGTATTTCCTTAGTGATTGCCAAATCAACGATCGCACTGTTAGATATAGGAGTAAATCCGGCTGAACCATTTCAAATCGGGCTACAATTTGGCACTCGTTACAACAAAACAGGTTGGAGTACAGGTTTAACTATCCATACCTGCACGATCAATCTCTTACCTTATCTGGATGAGGAAGACAAACCTCGTGCTTTATTTCACGGACTTTCGGCAGTCGCTAATGATAGTGCAGGCGCGCCGCCTCTGTTTGTCGTTCAGCCATTGCCTAACTCTACAGTTGATTTTCCGACTCTTAAAAGCTGGTTTTGCCAGTTTATTGAGGTACGGGATGGTGAAGCCGCACAAAGATGTCTGGTATCTGCGATTCGCTCAGGGGCTAATTTAGAGCAAGTTGCGGATATGCTGTTTTCATCGGCTACAGATCATCGTTATCTCGACATTGGGCATACCCTTGATTTTATTAACAAAGCACTGGAAGCACTTGATGTTGTTGGTTGGCAAGCAGCAGAATCTGTTCTACCTAGCTTAGTTTCGGGTTTAGCTAGTGCATCTCGGATGGAAGAATCTAATTCCTGGCGCTATCCTGTAGATTTGGTGGCAATATTAGAGTCGGCTTTTGAGCAATTACCCACTGTTTTAAATGCGGGAAAATCTCAACGAGGAACTTGGGCAAACTCGGAGCAATTAATACCAATCTTATTAGGTGAAGACCCACAAGCGATCGCCGACTCGCTACTGAATGCCCTACAAGCTGGTTGTACAGAAGAACAATTAGCAAGTGTAGTTACTTATACGGCAGCATTGCGTGTAGCTCGTTTTAATACTAACAATGACTTTGGAGATTGGAATTCCGCACATCATCCATTTACTTTTGCTAACGCTGTGCATCAAGGCTTACGACGAGTGCCAACAGTGGAATTACTTAGAGGTGTGTTTGATGCGGCAATGAGTGTTTATTTGAATCGTTTTTTGAATGTACCACCAGCACGACTTCCAGAACCCAAAGACTCCGTTCCAAATCCCGAAGAATTACTCCAGCAGCTACCCGATTTATTAAATCGTCAACAGCAAGTTAACCAAACAGGTCAATTAGTGGCTAATTATTTATATAGTGGTGGCAAACCTAAAAGACTGATGGCGATGCTAGGGAAAATGATGCTCAGAGAAAACCGTGATTTTCATGTTATTCAAGAAATAGAAGCCGCTTTTTGTCAGTATTCCCTATTAGGTGACACTCCTGCTGGGGTTCATGTATTAGTTGCTGCTGCTCGGTATTTAGCAGCCCATTCTCCCACAATGCGATCGCAAGCACAAACCTATCAAATCGCTTATCGTTTACATAAAGGCGATCGTTTATTTGAGGAATGATGAGTAGAAAATCTCGAAAACCATTGATTGGGATTACAACTTATGGTCGCCTTGCAGCATTACCATTTTCTCTGCCAAGCGAATATATAGATGCAGTCCGTAAAGCAGGTGGCATTCCCATATTATTACCACCAGGAGAAATTGAACTTGGAATACTTCTAGATTCTTTGGATGGTTTAATCATCTCTGGTGGTGGAGATATTCATCCTGCTTGCTACAATGGTTTTGCTCATCCGACTATTTATTCTGTCGATCGCGAACGTGATGCTTTTGAATTGCAGCTTGGCAAGTTAGCTCTTGAACGTCATCTGCCGATATTAGGTATTTGTCGGGGTTTACAAATTCTTATCGTTGCCAGTGGAGGCACTCTAATTCCTCACATTCCAGATGTTTACGGTACATCTGCATTACATCGTCTAGAGCCGGAACCGGGACGACGTTTACATACAGAACATCTTGTCAGGATAGATGGAGAGAGCCTTTTAGCTGAGTGTTTACAGAATTCTCGCATATCTGTAGTTTCTTGGCATCATCAAGCAGTAGATAAAGTACCCCCTGGTTGGCGGGTTGTTGCTCATGCCTGGGATGATGGAGTCATTGAAGCTGTGGAGCACGAACATCATCCTTGGGCAATTGGTGTACAATGGCATCCTGAGCTTTCAATTCTCGATCCCAGTAATCAAAGACTTTTTCTAGCTCTCGTTCAGGCTGCACATTGCCACTAAGATATTCAAAACCAATACCTTTTCCTTTTCCCTTTCCCCTTTCCTCTTTCCCCTTTAACCGAACCGTATTGAGTGTTGACTGGTTCCCAGCCTCCAGGCTGGGAACTCATTCTGGGAGGCTCCGCCTCCATAGCTTGACAAGAGGTAGAACCTCTTTGAATACATTCCCAACCTGGAGGCTGGGAACGAGTCTAAACAAGCTTTTGGGCTTTTCTTAGTGCCATTCAATTCTCGATCCCAGTAATCAAAGACTTTTTCTAGCTCTCGTTCAGGCTGCACATATAAGACACGAATGCCATTAAGATATTCAAAACCAATACCTTTCCCCTTTAACCGAACCGTATTGAGTGTTGTTCTTCCTCAGTTGATACTTTTCGGTTGATACTTTCAACCAACACCGTCAAGAATTAAATTTCTACTGGCTCCTGATCGAATTTTCGCATCAATTCTACAAGAGCATCTCGGTCTTGAGTCTGTCCTTCCTTGAGCAGTTCGGCTAACCCTTCAAAATACTTTTCGCGTTCTCCTGCTGGACAAAACATGATTAATAATTTTGCAGGCACAGTTCCTCGATTAGCGAATGTATGAGGCGTATTACGTGGAACTAATACAAATGCCCCTGGTTGCCCCTGCACTATCTGATTACCAACTTGAATTTCTACTTCTCCTTCTAATACATAAAACATTTCTTCCATTTGCCGATGAAGATGCAGTACCGGGGCAGTTCCACCTGGTTGTATTAAGTTTTCAAACAATCCCAAATGACCATGAGTATCTGTACCAACTACTTTAAATGTTATTTCGCTATTACCAGTAGTTAGATGATTACCTTCTCCTGGCATTAACACAATTTCTTTAACTGGTAAACTCATCAATACTCCTACTTATAAAAAGGTTATTTTTAAATCTCTAATTTCAAGGCTTAAGCGTTTCTTCAATCGATCGCTACTAGATTATATTTCTATTCTGTTGTACATTATAAACTTCAACATCCCTCAATAGGTAAGTTTTTTACAATCCAATCGTAGGTTTTCATTTTGAGTTTGTTTAAAAGCTTGTTCGCTACCAAAAATAGGAACTTCAGAGAACCGCCAAGCTTCTCCTCCAATCCATACTCCGCCAATTAACCGTGCTATGGGATTGAGTTGATAGCGTTCTAAGTAGAAGGACTAAATTAAACCTAACTTGAAATTACCGGGTTTCGACTGCGCGGAAGTTGAGTTTCGACTACGCGGAAGTTGAGCGTAGTCGAAACTCAACCCTCTTTTAGTCGGGCTACTGAGCATTGAGCGGAGTCGAAATGCGTCTTATAAATAATTGTGTCCACCTACTTACTGCTGTTTTAAGCTAAACCACATCTAGTTTGCATAATCTTAAATTGTACATTTATTGTGGGGTGGGCGTCTCGCCCGCCCAATATATGCAAGGTTATTTGTGGAACAGCTTATTTGCCAAAACTAGAACTGCTCCTCCATCATAAGAAAAGTATGGCAGTGCTTTTACCCCAATAAGGGCTTTTGATAAACTAAAAGCACCACCATACATTTTGCTGAGGATCTTGTTATATTTGAAAGATTCAATGCGCTCAAAAAAACCAAAACTTCCTACTTTAATAAATCAGATTAAAACCGAATAAGTCCGTAATAAGCACTTGCAGCAACTAGAACAATTGTTAATACTCCCAAAGTTATGCTAAGTAGAAATTGGATAGAGGTTTTTTGATTTAGAGCTTCTTTACTTCCACCTTCAAGTGTTGTTCGTTCGGTGTTGTTAGAATTGCTTACGTTGTCAGTTTTCATGATTTTATCCTGTTTAATTATTTATTACAATTTTGCCTTTAATCAGAAAAATTACATCTAACTTTAGGATTAACAAAAAAGGTAGAAATAACTAGATATAATTAAAACTGACTTTTGCTCCCCTCTCCTACCAGGAGAGGGGCTGAGGGAGAGGTCAAAATAGCACTCGTCGAACTCACGTTAATTCATGAATTTTCCTTGAATTACCTGGACATATTCTGAACGAAACTTCTGTGCAAATTCTCGATCAAAATACTACAAAAGTTTTCAGCAGGTGGTCGTCACAGGTATGCTGCTGTGTATCCATCAGGTTTACTCCGTTCTTTTTTCTAAGATAATCCGCACAAGAACCGTTATAGGAATTTGTGAAAAATTCTGGATTCAATGCACAGATATAGCAACATTTGTGAGAAACATTTTGTTTGAAAAAAGCGCTAATTTCCCCCACCATTTGAAGCCTGCGGGGAATCATAAACGCCCCAATATTCAATACCCCGATCGCGTAATATGGGTTCAACGCGATGAATTTCTTCTTCTGAGCCTTCTAATATGAGCAAATAATAACTCTGCTGGAGGCGATCGCTATAAACTCTGGCTCTGTCTTCGGGTATGCCTAAATCACCTAATGCCTTCAGTAAATTCTGATTTGCTGCGGCTCCGACAGCAACACCTGCGACGCTACTAACCAATGCTACACCTACGGAACCTGCTGCTAGCACAGCTCCTAAACCGGGAAGTGCCAAACTACTCAAACCAAGTAACGCGCTACCCCAAGTAGTTGCTGTCAGCGTATCTCCTACGGCTCCAGTTGTATCGACATCTCGATCGCCAATGCGATCGCTTATCTGCGCCTCACCTAAGTTTTCACCTTGCTCTACATCTTTAGCAATAACAGAAACTTTTTCCATAGGAAAATTTGCAGTTTTCAATTCATTAATTGCCTGCTCTATTTCTTGAGAATTCGCAAATACTCCTAATGCATGTATTGTGTTTTTAGTTATCATATTTTTCTCCTTTAGATTATTGTATTCGTGCCTCCATATATAGCCTCGGCATTAGACTATAATTCACGAGTAAGTTTATTACAACGCTCCTAAATTGTTATTTATTGAATTATTTCCCCAAGGGGGGATAAATCATCAGTGAAGAATTAGCGAACCAAGTGGAGTACGTCACGCACTAAACTATAGCCAGCTAAATCCCAAAGTACGTAAGAAATAAAGCCAATCATCGCTAAACGCCCATTCCACAACTCTTGTTGCGGATTCCATCCAAAAATCCAAGCATTGCGATCGACACCATTATAGGCTTTAGCTTCAGTAGATAATTCAACCACTTTGTTAGTTTCAGCTGCCATTGCAAATATTCCTGAATAACTCTACTACACCCACATCTTAGTTACTATTACGGTTGCAGTTCTCTGTCTATTGGGGAATCTAAAAGCGTCACGGGAAGTATCTCAGGGCATTGTCTAGACTTTTGATAGTTTCGACTAAAAAGCATTAGCAACTTTTTCCAAAAAGCTTACCAAACATCATTTGTAGCCGTTTAAATACTTCATAATCAACTTTCAAATGACGCAATCTCCTAATGCTATTTACTTTTTTTATAAACAGTCTCTTAGTCTGATTCACTCCTTAAGACAGATGTAAGAGCAGATTTGATGGAACCTCCGGCTTCCTTGATTTTCTGGGCGATGGGTTGCTCATTATGCAAAAACACACGCGCACAGTTACGTCCCGGCAAACCGGAAATTGAACCACCCGGATGAGTTCCAGCACCAGTAAGATACAAGTTATCAATTGGTGTTTTGTAGTTAGCTAATTCCGGCAACGGACGGAAGCAAAGCATTTGTTCTAAGGTCATATCAATGTGGTAATAATTACCTTTGTAACTCCCTAGCCGTTCTCCCAACTCAGCCGGACTTTCCACATGACGGGCGATGATTGAATGTTGCAGATTGGGCGAATATTGCGCCAGTTTATTAATCACTTTGTCTGCAACTTTGTTTTTCAGTTCATCCGTCCAACCCGTACCTTTTAAACCTGTACCGTCTGCACCAGCAATTTGATAAGGTGCAAAAAACTCTATCCATAATGTATGCTTGCCTTCTGGTGCCATCGATGGATCGAGTCCGGTAGGCATTACCACATACATCGATGGGTCTTCATCAGGAATTTTACCCAGAGTAATCAGACTATGAGCTTGTTCTACATGATTGACGGAATCAGCAATCAGAATAGAACCCATTAGATAATTATCTTGATGATTGTGGTGGACAAAGCGCAACGGTTCAGATAAAGCACAATCAATTTTGAGGATGGTTTCATTGTTGTTGACGATGCGGCGGTCTAACCTTTCGCGCAAGTTGCAATCGCTATTATCGACATCGCTACTATCCATTAGTTGCAAGAATAAGCGCTTGGCATCAATACTTGAAATTACACCTTTGTTAGCACGATATTCTTTGCCACCAGCAACCCGCACACCAACTGCTTTACCATTATCTACCAATACTTTTTCTACCTTTTGGTCGGTGAGAATCGTACCACCTTCAGCTTTTACCATTTTCACCAAAGCTTCCACAAGTCCACCACTACCACCACGCGGTCTTGCCATACCGGGATTATGACGCAACATCATCATCATCGCCCCAAAGGACATAGCTTTTTGTGAGGGAGGGGAACTTAGTTCGGCTGAGAGTCTAGCCAGAGGTGCTTTGACAAACTCAGAATCGAAGTACTCGTTAATATTATCTGTGGCACTGCTGAGTAAGGTACGGAGTAAATCAAGGGTTGTGTTAGAGCCACCTAGAAGGGAAAATAAGTCTTGCAGACTATTGAGATTGTAATTACCAGCAATATCAACAATTGATTTGGGTGGTGCATTGAAGAAAGGAGCAATTCCTGTGATAAAGCGCTGCCAAAAATCGGCATATTCAGCGTATTTTTCAGCATCACGCTGACTGTAACGGGCAATTTCGGCACAAGTTTTTTCCACCGATTTGTGAGCTAAGAAATACTTCCCATCTGGATGAGGGCAAAAGGCAACTGGATCGCAGCTAAGATATTCCAAGCCGTACTTATGCAGTTCCAACTCTTGGATGACTGGCCCTAAGAAAATAAACAGATGGTTAATCGCGCAAGGACTAAATTTAAAACCAGGTGCTTCATCAGGCATAAGTTCTTCAGTTGTAGAACCGCCACCAGGGAGCGATCGCCCTTCTAATAACAGGACGCTGTAACCAGCTTTTAGCAGGTAGCCAGCACAAACTAAGCCATTATGACCAGCGCCAATAATTACAACGTCATACGATTCCATGACTGCAATGTGGTAAGTAAAGTATATTCCCTGATATTAGAAAGTGTTGCAGATATCTAAATCTTTCGTGGGTTATAGAATATTTATATATCTAGTAGTAGTATTTTGATCGCCAAGAATGAAATTTATTTTTAACCCACTTTTGTTACTATGTTGTACCCAACCAAGAAACACTATAAATAAATCCAGATTTTATATTTTTGATAGATGGTATCAGTTTTTACCTATATTTTTCTAGTTATTTCTTCTAGTTCTTTGAGGTGCTGTGCGTTCACAAGCCATTTTTCTTCATAATTAGATTTATCTGTACCATATTGACTTTGTTGCTCTTTTAGTATTGCAATTTCATGATTAATTATTGGTAACGCTTTCCCTTGGATAATTACTTTTTTGAGCAACTCAAACCGGGATATTTCATTGATTTGACGCAAGAGTTGCGAGATACAACGACTAATAATAACTTCATTGCTAAAAGCAAGAATGCTATGAGATTCATCATCTTGAGATAATAATTGCTCGCTGAGATCAAACAAAGCTTCTACAACTGAAGGGATGTAATTCACAGGAATTTCTTCGGTGGAATTTTCTAGATTTTCTATGAACACCCTGGCTTGCGTTGTGCCATTTGGAAGTTTTTGTTTAGCAAGTTTTATCAGATAATTTCTAAGTTTTTCTGTATTTTCCACCAAACCAAGGATAATTTTTATCTGAATATTAGACAATTCACTTGCTGATAACGACAGACGAAAGTAAATAGGAAATATTTCTAAACTACACACACGTAGCTGTTCGCGCCATTCCAATTGCTTTTCATCTAGAGAAGTATTATCCATAATGAATTTTAACTTAGGAAAAAGGTGCATTAGCAGGTTTTTAATAGGCTGCTTGTCTTCATCTCGCAGTTGAGCAATCCAGGTATTCAGAAGATTCTTGAGTTCGTCTATTGAAAGCTTTACCTCTCCTACAAAAATATGAGGATTTTGATGGATTATACTATAAATTTTTGGGCAAAAGACTCGCAAAGACTCAATGGCAAGGAAATCAACAGGGTTTACTTCATCTTTTACTGCTGGATACGTCACTGTTAAAGTGTTAATAAAACGAGTAATATCGCGGATACTAGTAAGAAAATGTTCTATTCCTTGAAAGTAAATATCACCCCAGCGAGTTTGGTTAATTTGTTGTTTTGGTGTTTGATAAAATATATAATTCAGCTTTTCAAAAAGCAGCCTCCGAAGCGAGATTTTATCAGGATTAGGTAACTCAAAACTAACTTGAATAATCTTTTCTAAATATGCTTCTTCAGATATTTCTTTAGTATCTGCAATTTTTCTGATTACAACTTCTTTATCAAAAACCATAAGATAGACAAGATTAGTAAAATTCCGCATTGCTTTGAAAATACGAAATAACTGCTTAATATCTTCCGCAGCCAACCGATCGATATCGTCAATTGTTACAACTATTCGCCGTTGTTGCTGTACTAATGTGTTTTCTACTTCTTCTTTTAATTCACCAGCTTCCTTGTCCTTCTCATCCAATAATGCCGCTAATGCTTTGCCTGTTTGAGCATAAGGTAAAGGAATGTCTGAAATAACAGCGGCAAAATCAGCTACTCTCTCTCTCAAGCCTTTTGGCACAGATGACTGTTGGCTTAAAACATTTTTTAATTGATCAAAAAAGCGCCTTGTAATATTTTGGTGTCCAGAGAATAACCAGGGATTAAAAGGAACGATGATTGGTTTCTCCTCCTCTGGCTTTTGCTGAAGATAGTGAACTACAAAGTTTAATAGTGTAGATTTGCCAGAGTTCCAAGAACCGTAAACTGCAATAACGAAACCTTCAGGATAGGTCATTCTGCAAATACTTTCCGCTAAATACTTGGCAAAGTTCGCATGTCCTAAAAGGTCTTTTTCTGGATCGACTAAGGAGCTATCTGCCGATATGTCGTTAATTTCTGTCTGTGCCATAAAAAAATTTGACTAATGTTGCGATCCTGGCACATTTATAAGGATAAGCAGTCATACCTCACGATAGAAATTTCCGGTGAAATAATTTTATCAAGACTTATGTAATTGGTTATAGATTAGATATTTAGCATCGCTGGGGTGAGGAGGTTAAATAGACATAAGATATAGCTATTCTCCTTTGAATGAGGTATATGGGTAGGAGCGCACAGATATGAACCCCTACAAGGATATATTTTCATCTGTAGTTAATTATTTTTTCTATACCTTATCTGGCTGGAAACTGCTATAAATAGCATATCTGGTAAATTTTTTCTATACATCATTTAAGAACGTGACTTAAAGAAGTTCAATTTAAATTCAACTATTAGCTATATAAATGCAGCATGATTTCTATCTATGTGTACTAGTAGAAGCTAAATCTTAGGATTTCTATATAAAGGTATTAATTCTCAAGAATGATTTTGAAAAAATCCTATTATTTTATATTTGGAGAATATTAATTAACTGCTAAATTTATTTTATCCGAAAGCTTCTAGCGAAATCTGTAAGCAATACGTTAAAGAACTGACTTATTTTATAGAAGCCAAACCGCAGTTATATGTTAGTGATTTCTGTTAAAGCAATTTATAGTCAATACTTACTATGAACTATAGCAATTCGCTTTGATTTCTGTTCGCGGAGCGTGGTGTAGGCATACTGATTTGCGTAGACAGGGAATAGGCAATAGGCACTCTTGCAAGGGGAAAGAAGGCTTCATAGTTCTACTGAGCTTTTTCAGAAATCAAATATGAGTCCTATAGCCTTCTGGACAAGTAAGCAATTGCAATGCCTTAGACTTATTGACGAAATCATATATAAGTTTTACTAATTTTGGTTAATCAGAGCTATAACAATTTAAATCTTTAAATATTAACTAGATAATATGGTTCAGCCCCAAGAAGATGACATTTCAGTAGAAGCTAGTTCTCTTCCCCCTGTCCCTATTCAAGAAATCTCAGAGGATAGGGCATTAACAGAGACGGTACTTTTCCCAACTCCAAAACTGTTTCTAAAAATTCCTAAGCCAGAAATTCGCCAAAGTCTCAGGGCGTTAACTTTTGAAAGTGTCTTTGCTGCGGTTCTTTATAGTATCATCGGCGGCGCGTTGCTCAGTAATTTCTTGCTAGAGTTAGGCGCTGGGGCAGCCGAAATTGGTCTACTCGCCGCCATCCCTCAGATGGTGAATCTGCTCCAACCACTGGGAGCGTATTTGGTAAATCGAAGTACCAGCTTCCGTTGGTATTTTATGTGTATTTTCATCCCGTCGCGGCTGCTATGGTTGGTTCTTCTGCCAGCGATTTGGTTGGTTACTTCATCTCGTATTACTGGATACCAAGTAGTACAGTTGACATTGGCAATTCTCTTAGTAGCTAATATCATCGAAGCTTTTGGTCGTGCGCCTTGGCTTGGGTGGTCAGCTGTGTTAGTACCTCAACGGTTACGGGGGCGATATTTCGGCTTTCGCAATAGTATTCTCGGCTTGACTAACCTTGTTGGTGTGCCTCTACTAGGTTTAGCGGTATCAGCTTGGCCTGGTGGAACCCTTCAAGGTTATGGCACTGTCTTGGTTATAGGAATCATATTAGGGCTAATCAGTGTGGGCTGTCAGTTCTGGATGACTGATATAAACCCGCAGCTTTTAAAAGTTGGGGATTCAGACACATCACACTCACAGCCCCAAGGAATAGATTTGAGCTTGTTTAAAGATGCTAATTTTTTGAAGTTTGTGCTTTACCTGAGCATTTGGTGCTTTGCTGTTAACATCAGCAATCCTTTCTTTAACCTCTATATGCTGGATAACCTGGATATAGATATTAGTGTAGTAACGATTTATCACGGCTTAGGAACTGGTGCAAATATGCTAATGCTGCTTTTGTGGGGCAAACTGGCCGACCGAATTGGGAATCGCCCACTACTACTATTAGTGGGAGTCTTGGTGGCGGTGACACCTCTGCTGTGGCTTTTGGTTGGAAGCGATCGCATTTCTTTTTGGATCTGGCTACCCTTGTTGCACATACTAGCTGGCGCAACGTGGGCAGCAATTGATTTGTGTACCAACAATTTGATGATGGGAATAGCACCGTTGGGTCATCAGTCGAGTTATTTTGCGATCGCAGCTGCAATTGCTGGTATCACTGGAGCAATGGGTATTACTGTCGGTAGCTTTCTAGCAACTCTGTCCGGTGTTGCGGGTTTGCTGGGGTTGTTTGTTATCTCAGGCTTACTACGCATGGCTGCACTTGTACCCTTAGTTTTTGTTCAGGAGCAACGCTCTATACCACTAGGCCAGCTAATGCGATTCTTATTCCCAATGAAGCAGTCAACCGATCTGATAGAAGTGGAATAATCAGTTTTCAATTATGTATTTCAACAACATCCCAGCAAACTATAGAGTCGTTGAGCATCACGAATAGCGTTTCCATCGGGGTCGTTGTTGAAATACACGTAAACGTCAATTTCTTGGATTAGAAATGAACGGATACGTTCAACCCATGTAGATAATTCTTCATCGGTATAACCTACGTTCCATTGCCCACTGTGCATACGGATATAAGTCCAAGGGGCAGTCAAACAGATATCAAGAGGAACTGTTGGGCTGACAGGTAAACAAAGAGCTACACCTGCACTTTCTAGTAGTTGATAAATTTGTGGAATCAGCCAACTTGAATGACGAAATTCAACTGTAAATCTTTGTTGAGGGAAAGTTTGCAGTAATTCTAAAAAGGGCTGAAGACGTTCAATATTAATCTGCCAAGTATGAGGAAATTGAAATAAAATAGGGCCGAGCTTTTCTTGCAATCCAGATGCGCGTTCCATTAGGCGAGATAGCGGCTCTATCGGATCTTTTAATTTCTTCATGTGGGTGAGATAGCGGCTACCTTTAACAGCAAAAATAAAGTTAGATGGTGTTTGCCTACACCAAGTTTCAAAGACAGACCGTTCTGGCAAACGATAAAAGGAAAAGTTAATTTCTACAGTAGCAAAATGTTGGGCGTAAAATGATAGTTGCTGGTCACTAGCCAAATGTGGTGGATAGAAAATATCCATCCAATGCTTATAAACCCAACCACTAGTACCGATTTGTAGTTTACTCATTTAGTTATCTCAGTTATATTATTCTCCTAATGTTATTGAATGTAAAATTAATTAAATTTGCTTGTAGTAAGCGACTATAGCCCTATTTTAGGGGCTACAGCCGCTTACTACAAACCTTTAATATCCTTAAAATAATTTTCAAGCTAGTAGTTTCTGGCTGAATTTTTGGAGTTGACATTTAACCCAATTACCGCCCTGAGCTATACATTGATGGCATATATCTCCATAGCTTTCGCCTTGGTCATTGCATACAATTAACCTAGCTTCATCTGCTTGAGAGGTTTGCTGACAAATTAAACATCTTTTGCTAATTTTGCCTGTATTACATTCTATTTGAAATTTCATGTCTCGCCTCCTGTTTAAGGATTCGCTCGCAATCCCTTATCCTGTAATTTCTGCTCGATATGCTGCATTTCCTGGATAGTTTCTCCAGTGACGATCGCATATATTTCGGTGTAAATTTTTCCGTATTTGACCCTTTCTAAAGCCGACAGAACGATTAAGTCCTTGCGATCTAGTTCTGGTTTTAAGGTGACTAAAATTGAATCTAATGTTCCTTCCATGCGGTAGCTACTAGAATATTTAGCAACTTCCTTTCCCAGTCCCAGTAGGGTGTGACGCTGTAAGCACAATGGAGTCGATCCATTAACTCGGAAATTGGCATCGATCGCATAACATTGTCCGTCTCGATCTTCTAGCACATCGAACCCAATTACGCCAAAATAACCCTGTTTGTAAGCATACTGACCAATGGCGGCAATCATCTCAAAGAACTTGCTCATATCAGTGTTGCGGTAGTCAATTAGTCCGCCTAAATAGTTACCTTCTGGAGTGACGAGTTGGCTGGTAGTGCCGATGAGGGTTATCTCTCCCGCTTTGTTGACATAAAACTGTACGCAGTAATTCTGCACCTCATTCTTGACGAACTCCGAGACAATAATCCAATCGAGCGACTTAATATTGAGGTATTTCCTGATTTCCTCAAAGCAGTAGTTCAAATCGTTGAGGCTTTTGACGATATAAGTGCCTTCCCCTGAGAGTCCGTGGGACGTTTTAATTAAGTAGGGAAATTGTGGTAATTGAATCTCTTCGAGATTGACTTTATGTAAATTGTAGCTTTCGTATTTTGGACATTGCACCCCCAATTCGGCTAAAGTTACTTTGCTGAGTAAGCGGTAATGAGTGTCTGAATCAACAGCGTGTTTTTCAGGTTTTAGGCAATCAAAAGGAAATAACGCGATCAGTTTGTCAAAGCGTTCGCTGTGGCTGAGGTCATCCAAATAAGTTGAGCAATCCATCATCGATCGATTGGAGTCGCTGAAGCCAAAATGCTCTTGCCAGTATTCAAGCAGAGATTTTGGTGGTGGAATAATCACAATTCCAGGAATGCGATCGCCTAATACAGCCAGATTTTTCCACGGTTCCTTCTGACAAATCTTGTCGAAGGAGGTTTTGGTGGCTTCACTACTGCCATCTTGAAGAAAATATTTTTTTCGGTTAGGATAAGCAGCCCAACTGGCAGTTGCAGGGTAATTCAGGATAAACCCATAAGATGCATCTGTGATATCAAGAGCAAACAAGTCAGAAAGAGAATTCCCTTGAAAGTATTGAAAGTTATATTTTGAATTCATCTAGTCCTCCGAGAAACCGCATTCATCGAGGGATGCGGTTGTTGATAGCAAACAAGTCTCCTTTTTTTTTATGAGTAACATCAATTTAAAAAAATAAAGCTACACATTCAAACTTTAAAATCTAGATCAAATGTTACTTTCTGAATTACGGATTACATTAGCATTAACCTTGCTCAGGCTATTACAAATTACCAATTACGAATTACGTTAGCGATGCAGGAGCGTCATTACGAATTACGAATTGGTATGAGTTATTTCTTAGTAAATGCAGCCACCTTGTCTTGTCCTGCGGTCATATAAGCACAAGCCATGTGTGATGAGTTATACGCCCAGCCAACGCGTCCTTGACGGTCTATGAGGATGCACCCAGCTTCACCTTTAACCTTAGAAACCAAAGCGTCAATTGCCATTTGTGCGGCTTCATCTGGATGCCGATCGCCACTCAAAAAGTCGATCGCAGTTTTAGCCAAAACCACGGGGATAATCGACTCGCCATCGCCTGTTGTTGAGCAAGCGCCGAATTTATTATCAGCGTACAAGCCACAGCCAACAAGCGCAGTGTCACCGACGCGACCTTGCTGCTGCTTCGTAGTCCCGCCAGTTGAAGTACCAGCAGCTAAGACGCCGCTAGTATCCAAAGCTACACAACCTATAGTGTTGGGGCGATCGATAACTTCTCGATCTTCCTTCCACTGCTGCCATTGTTCTTCGGCTATTAAGTCTTCTTTTTTACACATTTCAGCACCACAATCTATGGCGAAACGTTCTCCACCCCGCGCTACTAGCAGCCTGGGTTTTTCATCCATAATTTTTCGGGCAACCGAGATGGGATGACGTATACCTTGAACTGCTGCAACTGCTCCCCAACTTAAAGAGCCTTCCATAATTGCCGCGTCTAACTCCACTTCTCCGTCGCTGTTGAGAGTTGCGCCAAGACCAGCGTTAAATGTCGGGTCAGCTTCCAAAACACGAGTAGCTGCTTCCACAGCTTCGGCGGCAGTACCCCCACTAATTAGCACAGCCCAACCAGCCTCTACTGCTGCTGTACAGCCTGCATTATTGGCTGCAACTTTGTCGTCTGTGATGGTTTTTGCTCCACCGTGGACAATGATGGTCGGTGTCATATAATTTCTTCTTGTTAGTATGAATTTTGTGGGACTGCAATCGCTTTAACAGGTTCGTCAATTAGTTATAGCGATCGCAAATTTACATACAATTATTGTTCGTTAGCCACCCAGAACGCAAAAGTGCGATCGCTTCTTCTTTTTGTTTGGCTTCGACTTCAATCCACGGTGCTTGGTAGTAGACGTGAGGCATATCGGTAATCAAGTCGCTGTGTTTTCGGTCATTGAAAGCTTGCTCACCATTGGAAATATGGACTAATTGCCAATCTGGATTTTTCCAAGTTTCTCGCGCTGCGTAAAACATGGATGCTACACTCGGACGATCGTAGCTATCCAAATTTTCGTGGCAAATATGGTGATGGGCATCAAATACCATCGGCACATCAGCTTGCTGACATACTGCTAAAATTTCATCGGCACTATAGGCGTATTCATCGTTTTCTAAAGTCAAGCGACTTTTGATGTTTTCTGGTAGTTCGGAAATTACTTTTACTAGTTGTTCAGCCCGTTGAGATTTGCCACCATGAATATTCATCAATGACCAAGGCGATCGCGGTAATCCCAGTAAGTCAAGTATACGTGCATGTCCTGCTAAATTATTGATACTTGCCTGTACCACTTCAGGAGAATCAGAACTTAGCACTACAAATTGATCTGGATGCAATACCATTCTGATGTTCAATGCATTCGCTCGTTGACCAATTGCTGCTAAATCAGTACTCATTGCTTCTAATATATTTGCGCCGATTTCGTCTTCTAAGTCACTTAGGGGAAATAAATTAGAAGACATTCGATAAAGCTGAATTTGATTCTGCTGACAAAAGGAGAGGGCATCATGTAAGCGCTGTAAATTATGCCGATACAGTTCGCTCAGGGCACCTTCGCGATCGCTAAGGGAAAGTTTTAAGTATCGGGTGCGTGTCATTGTCCGAAAGCGCACTTGTTTGTCCGAGGTGATGCAAACTAGCCCTAAAGAGGGCAGTATACTTTTTTGACACTGCTGTGCATTAGGTAAATTTTGAAACTCGATTACGCTCATTAACTAATACTAACTGATACTTGTTTTAAGCCATTCTTTAATTTAAACAAGTTCTACCATTGGTTTACGAGTACCGAAAGAATGAATTCCTAAGCCTTACAGGATGTTTTAAAATGTCTTTATTTATGTCGTTGTTGATGCCATTGCCAAGCATGGGCGATAATTTCGTTCAAATTAGGATACTCTGGATGCCAGCCCAATATTTTAGTTGCTTTGTCGCTGCTGCCAACTAAAATAGGAGGGTCCCCTGGTCTGCGATCGCGTTCTTCTATTTTAATTTCTTTGCCTGTTATCTCTTTAGCAGTTTCTATCACTTCTCTGACTGAAAAACCACTACCATTTCCTAGATTAAATACTTCACTCTCTCCACCTTTGAGCAGATATTCCAAACCTAAAATATGGGCTTGTGCCAAGTCAGTCACATGAATATAATCCCGAATACAAGTCCCGTCTGGGGTAGGGTAGTCAGTACCGAAAATCAAAATAGATTCACGCTTACCAAAAGCAGTTAGTAGTACTAATGGTATGAGATGAGTTTCAGGTTCGTGGTCTTCACCCAGCAACCCATTAGGGTCAGCACCGGCGGCGTTAAAGTAACGGAAACGTACAGACTTTAAATTGTAGGCGGTATCAAAATCAGATAAAATTCTTTCTACCATCCACTTGCTAGTAGCATAAGGACTAATGGGATCTTGCGGATGGTCTTCGGTAAGAGGAACAAACTTTGGTACACCATAAAGAGCGCAAGTAGAAGAAAAGATAAATTTGTTAACAGATGCAGCAATCATTGCTTCTAAAAGTGTCAGAGTGCCTGCAACATTATTTTGGTAATATTTGGCTGGATCGGTGACAGATTCACCCACTGCGATATAAGCAGCAAAATGCATAACCGCAGTTATATTGTGAGTTGAAAATATGTCATCAAGAAGAGAGCGATCGCTCATATCTCCAACAATCAATTTTACCTGTAAAACTTCTTCTACAAGTTCTCGATGTCCGTTCGACAGATTATCTAAAACAATTACTTCATAACCGACGTTTTTCAGGGCTAATACAGCATGGGAGCCAATATATCCGGCTCCTCCCGTTACTAAAATAGTTGACATAATTTTGCGATGGCGAATCGGGAATGGGGAATGGGGAAGAGACAAGGTAGACAAGGGAGAGACTTCGTTCAATAATTCTCCCTTGTCCCCCTTGTCCCCCTTGTCCCCTTGTCTCCCCTTAAAATTAGATTGCTAACCAGACCACTAATTTCTTTCTTCCAAGTAGCGAGAAATTGCACTGTCAAGGTGTGGCATTAATTCACCTCGATTGCTACCGAGAACGCTGTAAGCTGGGCGGGGAGCAATCCAACCAAGTTCTTGCGTAGGAAGAGCAATTAGATTGCTGACACTCACACCTGCTTTTTTCGCCGCTAATCGGGCTAAGTCAGACCAAGCTATAGCACTTTTGTTAGCCAAATGCCACAAACCTTTCTCGCCATCAATCAATAAATCAAGACTGGCATGAACAAGATCGGGTACATAAGTAGGCGAAACGATCGCATCTTCGGCTGCGACAAAAGTATTTCCAGCAGCTAGTTGCCGCAGGGCGATCGTCACAAAGTTGTAATCATCCCACGGGCCAAAAAATGCGCTGGTGCGAATCATTAGTGATGCCGGATGAGCCTGTAATACTAGCTTTTCTGCCAAAACTTTGCTGCATCCATATACATTGAGGGGCGCAACGGTATCAGTTTCGACATAAGGATTAGACTCAGCACCATCGAATACCAAATCTGAAGAGAAAGTTAGCAGCGCCACATTATGTTGAGCGCAAGCAGCAGCTAAAATCGCTGCCCCTTCAGCGTTTACCTTTAAACAAACATCGGGTTCGCGTTCGGCATCGTCTACCCGCACGTATCCGGCAGCGTTCACAACTGCCCACGGTTGCAATTCGGTAAGTACTTGATTGACGGAAGTAGGATTGGCAATATCCATATCTTGGCGTCTTAGCAGACAATATGAAATTCCTCGCACTTCACACAACCGAGCAAAAGCTTTGCCTAGAGTTCCTGTGGCTCCGACGATCGCCAAGGGACGAAGAGAAGCAGGGGAAGAAAACGGGAGAGATGGGGGAGATATGCGACAACTGACGGCTGGGTATAATAGGCGCTCTTCTCGATGCCACCATCCTGGTGTATCAAGTAATGGATGATTGGGTTTATGCCCAGTGGCTAAATCCTGCACCATCTTAGCGATCGCTGTTTGTCTAGGCTGGGGAGAGCGCAAATCGAACACGCCTGACTCGTAGTATCCTGCGGAGCGAGTCACTAAACTATTCCAATCGTAGCTGCCTAAAAGTGCCCAAACAGTTACAGCACGAATATCTGCACCTTGGTCTCGTAATTCTTGAGCTGCATTCCACACTTCATTGAGCCAGCGTAGTTGTTCCTCACGGGTGCAACTCAGGTGAACTTCAGTGACAGCAAAGGGTAGTTTGTAACGTTCCCATGTCTCTTTGAGCAATGTCTGCGGCCCTGCCAAACCCTCAGCGCAAACTCGCACTGCCTCTACATCTGCATACTTATCTCGACCATTACCACCATGCGTCCAAGCTGGATAGTTTTCTAGGTTTTCATCTAAAAAGCGTTCGCTTGTCAGGTAATGGTTAATGCCGATAATGTCGGGTGGACAGATATATTGCAAAAATTCTTCAAGTTCAGTCTCGCTGATGCCACAGTCGCGCAAGTAACTCCACATCGGATGAGTTGGGTTGATTCGACCGCATAATAAATCCAAACTCAACCAGCGACGTTCATTCTCAAATTCTGCTTGATAAGCCAGCTTTGGCGTACTATGAGTTTTACCCAAATCCTCAGTTTGTAGGAGTTGGGCATTGGGATTGACTTCTCTGATTGCCTGCATCGAAACAGCGATCGCTTTGCACTCTCCTAACAAAGCACGGGCAAAAGTTAAATCGTCCTTTCCGTGAGGATACCAGTGACCATACATCCCACTAAATCGTGCTGTTGTCAGTGGCTCGTTGATGGGTGTGTAATGTGTTACCCAAGGATAGCGTTCTGCAACCGCACGAGCAAACAGCGCTAGTTTCTCAGAAAATTCTGGATCTACCAAGCTGGTATCACGCGGCCCACTGCCATGATGCACTAGCCCCACAATCGGACGGATGCCGAGTTCGCGCAAGCGTCCCAGCCGTTCATCCGCCCACGACCAATCAGCATTCTCTAAACCATTGGGCGCTATCCTCTCCCAAAGCACTGGATAACGGATAGCGTGTATGCCAAGTTGGGCGAATAAATCTAGGTCATCCAAGCGGGTTGCATGGCCATTGCGTTCTAACTGATCGAAATACTCTTCACCCACACGATTAACCGTACACTCGACACCAGCCCAAACTTCTAGAGCAAGTTTTGATTTAGGAGTGTTGAGTGTCTTGAAAGCAGAAGTCATAATTTACAACTCAAGCTGATATTTTATTTGATGCGTTCTTTTCAACTTTTGTAGTGGCGGCACTAAGAAAAGCTGAAAGTCTTATTTAACCTCGTTCCCAGTCTTCAGACTGGGAACGAGTTCCAAGAGGCTCTGCCTCTGGTCAAGAAAGAAGAGGCGGAGCCTCGCAAAATGGGTTCCCAGCCTCCAGGCTGGGAACGACGCAACACAAGACTTTGGATTTATCTTAGTGCTATTCCCCCCTGCACCTCCTCTCCCTGCTCCCCTGCCTCTTTTCAAGCCTTAACCGCAATTTGTTTGTATACAGACAAAGCTTGAGCAACACATTGATCCATGTTGTAGTACTTGTAAGTCCCTAGCCGCCCCACAAAATAGATCCCTGGAGTTTCATCTGCCAGCACCTTGTATTTCTTGTAAATTTCCTGATTTTCAGAACGCGGTACAGGATAATAAGGGTCTCCTTCAGCTTTGGGAAACTCATAAACAATACTTGTTTTAGAGTGTTCCTGACCAGTTAAGTATTTAAACTCTGTCACCCGCGTATAAAGCTGTTCATTGGGATAGTTGATGACCGGCGCTGATTGAAACACTGAGGTATTATGCGTCTCATGCTTGAAATCAAGCGAACGATATGGTAGTTTGCCGTAGCGATAATCAAAGAATTCGTCAACTGGCCCGGAATATACCATCTCCCGGCAAGGTATAGCTTTTTGAATTTCCTGATAATCAGTGTTAAGCATTACCTTGATGTTCGGATGATTTAGCATATTGTCAAACATCCGGGTAAAGCCGTGTAGCGGCATCGCTTGGTAGCTATCGGTAAAATAGCGATCGTCACGATTGGTACGGGTGGGAATTCTGGCAATTACTGATTTGTCAAGTTCCGATGGGTCGAGTCCCCATTGTTTGCGCGTATAATTTCGGAAAAACTTTTCATACAGTTCTCGCCCAACTTTGCTCACCACCACATCCTCACTAGTGCGGATGTATTCCATTGGTTCAGCAAGCGATTTGTAAAACTCTTCCACCTCAAATGAATTGAGATTCATGCCATACAGCTTGTTGATGGTGTCGAGGTTGATCGGAATCGGAACAAGTTGCCCGTCTACACTGGCAAGGACGCGATGCTCGTAAGACCGCCACTTAGTAAACCGAGAGAGGTATTCAAAAACTTCGCGGGAGTTGGTGTGAAAGATGTGGGGGCCGTATTTGTGTACGAGAACGCCATGATCGTCATAATGATCGTAGGCATTGCCGCCTATGTGATTGCGCTTGTCTACAACCAGCACTTTTTTACCTTGAGTTGCCAAACGTTCAGCAATGACGCTACCAGAAAAACCAGCACCGACAACCAAGTAATCGAAGACAAAATCTCTGGTAATGACATTTGGTGCTTGTTTACCAGCCGCACCTGTGGAGTTAGCTTTGTCTTCACCATTACGCGCTGCGATCGCAGAGTCAATCAGCTTCATCATTGATGCCCAAGTGCGATCCCAAGAAATCTTTTCTAAAAAGGCATCTACTCGACTCAACCATTCTGAGGCTGGGGTATCCTCTTGCATTGCAAGTTCTGCGGCGGTAACGAACTCAGAAACTGTGTCTGCAATTCGCACCAGTTTTGACTCTCCATAAGGACGCACTACATCACGAATTGAGGTAGATACTACAGGCCTACCTGCGGCAAGATACTCTGGAGTTTTGGTAGGGCTAATAAAACGTGTTGACTCATTACGCGCAAACGGCAACATTGCCAAGTCCCACCCTGCTAAATAGGCAGGTAGCTGTTTATAGTCTCTGCCACCGAGATAATGGATATTTTCATGCTGTGGCAGAGTTGCGGGATCGATTTTGACAACTGGCCCAATAATTACTAGATGCCAGTCAGGACGGGCTTCGGCAATACCAGCAAGCAGTTCAATATCCATCCGTTCGTCAATTACGCCAAAGAATCCAAGGCGAGGATGGGGAATATGAGCTTGATCTTCTGGTTCTTGAAGATTTCTCGCCTGACCAAAGTGGGGGACATCTACACTGCTGGGAAAGGCATAAACGTTGGGGTGCTGGTTCACCTTACTTTCGTAAAGGCTTTGTCCCCCTGTAAATACTAAGTCTGCACGGCTGAATAGTTCGGCTTCGTAATTCTTTAAAGTAGGTGATGCGCCGTGGAATGCAGACAATTCATCCATGCAATCATACACCACGGCTTGGGGTTGCAAGTGGCGCGTGAAAGCGATCGCCATTGGTGTGTAATACCAACAAATGTATTTGTTGATATTATGCTCTGCAAATAAATTATTAATTAGTGCTTGTAAATTTGCGTTGATTGCTTCTTCGCTTAAACCTTGTTGCAGCTGTGGTACAACCACAACTACTCCATGAGAATCTTGGTTTACATCTAACCTTGCCAACGGTTCTTCAGAGAAAATTGGTTCCTCAATAAAGAACACTCGCTTTCCTTGGGCGCAGCGACTAAGAAGATGTTGTGGTCTTTGATAGACGAAATTCCAACGCAAATGAGATAAACAAACTATATCAGGCGTGTCTTTAAAGGTTTCTGTTGATTGAACTTTTTTGTTAGACGAAGTTAAATTCAGCAGTGATGTACTCGATGATTGCGTTTGGGCTAGCTGCGATCGCTTTGTTTTACGCTGCTTCGACGAAATAACATTGCTGACACCGTTGTTTTTGACTTGAGATTTTTCACTTGCCATAGTTCGTCTCATTATTTAAATTATTAATTCTGACTAGCTAAACGCTAATACCTTTTCTATGTAAAGCAACACCAAGCTTACTTCCAGGCAAAAGCTTGCAACATATTTTGCTGCTTTTCAATATTGAATCGGTCTCATCAATACTTTGTTGCATCAAGAATAAAATACTGTTTTATATCTAATTGTTTCATCTATCCAAATAAATATAAAATTACTTTCTTGATTAAGTCTTAAGCACTATATCTTTATCTGAAATTCATTGATTATTGATTTATGTAACGTTTTTTTAGTTATAAACCTATGCAAATATAATTATGTTTGTCTGTTCGGTTTCGTACACAACATCATGAAAATAATTATTTCTAGTATTAAAATTAATAATCTCTGGTTATTTATTAATTTGCTTTGTTATTCATATTAATTTGGAGAATATGACAGTATATACGAACTAGCTATTTTTTAAACATAAAAAAATATTTATTTACAATATCTACATTATTTTGTCATTTAGGATACATATTGTTGTAACAATTATTTTATAACCTATAGTAAATGAAGTAATTTCTTTTATTCTTGGTTTCTGAAAAACAAGTATTATAAATTTCACCTTGATGATATATATATTCTCTCAGCCTTGGGTAGGTTAAAAGCTTTTTGGCTATATGTACAATTGCTCGTAATTCAATTCATAAACCTCACGCGATCGCTTCCAATGATGCCAATCCGTGAAGCGATCGCTTTTATCTAAATATTTCTCTAAGAAAATAGGTAATGCAGCAAGTATAAGCATTGATATTCAAAACTCATAATGTTGCTTTTTAGTAGCATTCAAGATTAATAAATTAACTAGCAAATTTTCTGGATTGAAAAGTTGAGCGCTTCTTTATTAATGATGTAATTATATTTTTAATTAAAATTATTAATTGAGATGTAAAATCTCAAACTCAATCTTAAATCTACTGACAGAGAATACATTGAAACCTGTGACAGATAATTGCAAGTTTCATATTAGCTAAAACTTTAGTTATCACTCCATTAGTCAAAGGAATTACGAGTAATGAATGCAAGTATCTGCGGGTTTTCGTTATATCTTTGGTGCAATTCCTACCAACTTTTTGCATAACATTGTACGTTGCGCCGTAGGATTGTTAGGAATTACTTCTTACAACAATACTACCACTGCGCGTCTATTCAATCGTGGTTTTGCAGTTTCTTATGCCTTGCTGGCAATCGTTGGATTGTTGCCTTTGGGTAAGACATTTTTTGGCTTAATGCCATTGTTCGGTGCTAATGTTTTGCTTAATGCATTAGCAGCGATCGCAGCTGGCTACTATAGCGTTGTTATACCAGCCAAAGTTAGCGGTGTTAATGTATCGCAAAATCTTCAATAGTTGCTGATAGTCTGCGGTGTCCAGGTAGGGCCATTACAAGATGGTCCTTCTGGTTTCCATATCAGCATATCTAAGCAGATTTGCCGCATATCCATGTTTTTCGTCCAAGCATGGTAGACAACATACTCAGTCTTACCATCTGGCCCAAGAACAATAGAATTATGTCCCGGCCCGATGACAAAATTAGGAACAGACTTTAGCACCCGTGGCCCGGTTTCGTTACCTGCATCAGAGTAAGGGCCCATCACGTTGTCAGCAACGCCATAATCTACGCCGTAGTTCTCAGTTTCCCAGCGTCCACCACTATAAAAGCAGTAGTATTTACCTTCATGCTTACGAACGCAGGGACCTTCTAAAGTATGCCAATCATAGATTTCACCATACATCAAACGGTTAGCTAAAAAACGTTGCCAATCGGATCGCGCCCGTAAAACCACTTTCCCTTCACCAGCAAGTTTAGTCATGGTTTGGAGTTTGTCTACAACTAATGCTGTGCCAGCACGCACTCCATCGGATGTATCCAGAAAATCACGGGCGTAAAACAAATACCACTGTCCATCGTCATCCTGAAATGGGTGCGGATCGATCGCAAAAGGACAAGATTTTGGATCTACGACTGGCTCACCAACATCTTGATATGGCCCTAACGGAGTATCGCTTGTAGCTACACGTAACTGATGATTTTTGTCTTCATGCCCTACAGAATAGTAGAGATAAAATTGGCGATCGCAGTAAGCAACTTCGGGGGCCCAAAAATTATCGCCAAGGGCGGGATCTGGCCGCTGTAGCGCGTTCCCGACATAATCCCAATTCACAAAGTCGAAGGAGCGTAACAGAGGAAAGACACAGGATTTTTTATTGGAGTTAACATTTGGTGCGTCCGCTATTTCATCTACCGTTCCTTCTGCTTCTGCTGCGCCAGTGCCGATCGCATAATATACGCCTTCGTGTTGCCAAACAAAAGGATCGGCAAAATAACCTTTGTAGACTGGATTAGTGTAGGTTTGCATCTTAATTATCTATGGAATAATGACAAAAATCTTTCTTCCACTAGTAGTCTGGCAACCCAAAAATGCTGGGTGAGGGCTGGGGAAAGGGAAAAGGGTAAAGGGTAAGGGATTTAAACTCTTTCCCCCTTCCCCCTTCCCCTTTACCCCGCCAAGTTTGCTTGGCGAACTACTAGTATTTGAAATTCACGTAAGTTTCGACTTTGTTCTTAGGTAAGCTTTCTACTAGCTGACACCGTAGCATCTGCTTTAGTTTTTCTGGGAGGCTTTGATAATAGTCTTGTGGGAGAGTCAAATCTACCTTTGGTGTGTGCAACCAATGCATAGCATAGCCCATGACTACCATCGGTCTTGGGTGGTTTGTCCGATTTGGGGAACCCCGATGTAGTGCTAAAGGCGATCGCACCATTACGTCACCTGGCTGCATATAAAAAGATTCCATCGGAATTTCACCACTGGCAACCTTTTCTAATCCCTCTTCACGCGGTATAACATGGGTTCCACGCGCCATTTGGAACGGGCCGTTGTCTGCGGTTACTTCTACAAGGGGAAAGTTAACTGCGAGGGCGTACAGTGGTGTAACTATGCGATCGCTAAACAACGGGCGAAAATCCCGATGGGTTTCCTGATAATCTGAACCTTGGAATGGAACATCAACTCCCATCTGAACCATTACGTACTCTTGGTAAAACACGCGATCTAAAATACCCATAATCACTGGGTTAGCAAAAACTAACTCATTAGCAAATGGGTAAATCCAAGGCAAGGTTAGATAGTAGCGGGAAACTTCACGAGGAGCCAACCCACCCGGTTGATTTTGACGCTCGTGAAATAATTTTTCAAAAGCTTGTGCCCACTCGTCAATTAATTTTTGCTCAAAAACACCGGGAATCACACAAATTCCGTCTTGATTCAGTTGTTGAGCAAATCGGTCTAGGTCGGTAGCTGAATATTTCGCTATACCGCCTATACTTTGAACCATCTTTTTTATCCTCTTCAACTTATAAATAGAGGCGTATTAATATCAGACCTCTAAGAGATTTTTTATTGCTTGTCGATAGTAGCGCACTATTTTTCAAATTGGGGGGGCTTATGCCAATCCTCTGTAACAATTAATTAATATTAATTCTGGGCAAAGGTAAGTGCAACTGCTAGTCAAATTCCAGAGTTACCACTTTACTACTTGTGAATATGGCAGCTTTGTTTGCTCTCGTTCCCATGCTCTGCATGGGAATGCCTGATTTAGAGGCTCTGCCTCCAGTCAGATATTGAGTCAGAGACTCAATGAATGCATTCCCAGTCGGAGACTGGGAACGAGGAAAGTAAGTGCGACTGCTAGCCCAATTCCAGAGTTACTACTCGTTTGTATGGCGGTTTTGCCTTGCAGTGTTCCAGAACCGCGATCAAAATTTTTGCTATAGCTATTAGTCGTTGTCAAAAAATTGTCATAAATTTTCTCGATCTGTACTTGAGTGAATAGCTTTGTTCAAATCCCGCAGCAATTCTTCTTCTGCATCCCGCTCTTGCTTAAGTTCTCGAATCATTTCTTGACTAGAACCAATCAGCAAGCCTGCGACTGCACCAACGATCGCATATTTTTGCTCTAAATCTTTATACATTTGACTTGTGTAAGGGCAAGGAAGTAAATTAGCAATAATAAAGCCAATTCCTGCACCTACAAATGCTGTCACAAAGCCAGAAAAAACGATTAATTTAGCGTTCATTTGCTTTGCTCCAATGCTTATAGCTTTGCTAAATTATCAGGAGATACTCTACATTGTGTCAGTGGTTCCCAAAGTTACAGCTTAATCTTTACCTCTTGTAATAATACCGATTCTGGGTTGAGTTGGTACTGAACCCCTCAGCACCAGCGAGGAGGCAGGGTGGTTTCATACAAGCAGAAAAAAAATGAAACTAGCTTTCTAAGTACAGCTTTGCGTAAAAGCGTAGCGTTTTTAATGCAAGTCGATGCATTAACATTGCAAGTCGATGCATTAACATTGCAAGTCGATGCATTAACATTGCAAGTCGATGCATTAACATTGCAAGTCGATGCATTAGCATTGCAAGTCGATGCATTAGCATTGCAAGTCGATGCATTAACATTGCAAGTCGATGCATTAGCATTGCAAGTCGATGCATTAACATTGCAAGCCCATGCATTACGAATTAATGAAATGCTGTACTAAGCCTCTCTCCGCTTGCCTAACGGCAGGCTGACGCCCAATACGGTTTGATTAAACTTTTTTAATGAAAATTTTAGATCGCTAAAGATACGATAATCGATCGCAAAGACGCGATAAATCGCCGTCTCTACAATAACCAGTCTTTTGTCTTGACGGCGATTCATCGCGTTTCTTGCCTTAACCCTATTCCTTTTTTACTTACTCGAATCATTACGTTTGTTATCATCAGCATTCTGCCTGATAATTACAGATGAATGTTGATGAGCGTTCGTCGCTGGCGCAGCGTCTCCAACTGGAGTTGGCATCGCTCTTGATTGTCCATCTTGGTTTCCATCTGGGGATGGCGGCTGGGTGGGATTAGCAGGTTTTTTCTTCAAGAAGCGTTCTTCCAAAGTCTTGATGATTACGTACAGGACTGGAACAATCAGCAAACTCAAAATCGTTGCTACGAGTAACCCGCCAAATAAGGCTGTTCCTAACGACCAGCGCGAGGCAGAACCGGCGCCGGTGGCAATTACCAGGGGGAAAAATCCTAGCAAGGAGGCGCTTGAAGTCATCACAATCGGTCGGAACCTTTCTTGCGCTGCGGTTACGGCTGCTTGTCGAATTGTCGCGCCTTCTTCCAAGGCTTGATTGGCAAACTCGACGATCAAAATCGCGTTCTTTGACGCTAATCCAATCAGCATCACTAACGCCACGTTTGCGTAGACATCATTAACCAAACCGCGCAATGACAAGGCACTCAATGCGCCTAACAACGCTAACGGTACAGTTAAGAGAATTATCGCCGGATCGATATAACTTTCATACTGAGCAGCCAGCGTCAGAAATACCATAATGATCCCGAAGCCAAAAATCAAAATCCCCAAGTTACCTGCACTTAATTCTTCGCGGGCAGTGCCAATCCAATCACTGCCAACACCTGGCGTTGCTGCTTCAGTCACCGCTTGCTGCATTGCTTGAATTGCCTGTCCACTACTGTAGCCCGATGCTTCTCTACCTTGTAAATCGATCGCGCGGAAGCCGTTGTAATGGGAAATTACAGATGGGCCTGTAGTGGGTGTGATTTTTGCAACTTCACTCAATGGAACCATTTGGTTATTTGCCGATCGCACATAAAGCCGCCGAATATCATCTGGCGATCGCCGATAGTTAGCATCTGCCTGAACATATACGCGGTAGCTACGCTGTCCCAAGGTAAAATCGTTGACATACTGGGAGCCGATCGCAGTTCCAAGTGTGGTGACAGCTTGTTGAAAATCGATGTTAAGTGCTTCTAAACGAGTGCGATCGAAGTCTATTTGAAACTGTGGTGTACTAGCAGTAAACTGGGTGAAAACGCCGCCTTTGAGCGCTGGTTTTTGATTGGCTTGGGCGATTACCGCTTGAGCATTCGCATAAAAATCATTGATTGTTAATCTTCCGTTGGTTCGGTCTTCTAGCTGTAGCTCAAATCCCCCTAACGTACTAAAGCCTTGAATCGGTGGGGGACTGACTGCGGTAATAATAGCTTCTGGAATCGTTGCAAATTCTTTATTGATTCGGGCTAAAATTCCAGAGGCAGTTTGATTGGGTTGAGTGCGCTCCTCCCACGGCTTGAGTTTTGCAAAGAAGACACCGCGATTTGAACCACTACCTGCAAAGCCAAATCCCGAAGTGGCGAAAACGTTACTCACCTCTGGTTCTTTTTCGAGAATTTGTTCGAGTTTTGTAATTACTTGGTCGGTATAGTTGAGGGCAACTCCATCTGGCCCTTGAATAATACCTAAGACAATTCCCTGGTCTTCACTCGGAACAAATCCGGTGGGAACATGGGTAAACATAAAATAAGTGGCAGCTAAACCAACCACAAATAATCCAATTACCACATAACGAAGGCGGATCAGAAAATTCACCGTCGCTAAATACTTGTCAATAATCCATTGTAAAATTTGATTGAAACGACCAAAAAACCAACCAAGCGGGCCGCGTGCAGGGCGAGGCGGGCGGAGCAAAATTGCCGATATACTCGGACTAAAGGAAAGGGCATTAAACGTTGAGATGGCGATTGAAAAAGCAATAATCAACGCGAACTGTTGATACATTTTTCCTGTCGAACCGGGAAAAAATGCCACCGGGATAAAAACTGCCATCAATACCAACGACGTTGAAACTACCGCTCCGGTAAGTTCATCCATTGCCTCGACTGATGCTTGCAGTGGTCGCATTCCCTGTTCAACTTTGCGGGCGATCGCTTCCACAACGATAATCGCATCATCTACGACTAATCCTGTTGCCAAAATTAAGCCAAATAACGTTAAATTATTCAACGAAAATCTAAACACGTAAGCAAATGCTAACGCCCCAATCAGTGAAACGGGAATGGCAACCAAGGGAATAATTGTGGCTCGCCAGTTTTGCAGAAACAGAAAAATCACCAGTACGACAAGAGCGATCGCTTCAACTAGTGTTTTCAATACTTCTTCGAGTGACGCTTGCACAAATCCAACGGTATCGTAGACAATCTCAGCTTTTAAGCCCGGTGGAAAGTCTTTCATCAACTCATTCATCTGAGCCTGAACGTTTTTCGAGACATCCAGGGCGTTACTACCAGGTAATTGATAAATTGCGATCCCAATCGACGGCTTACCATTATTTCTAGCATTGCTGCTGTAAGTCTCCGAGCCAAGTTCTGCACGACCTACATCTTGGAGTTTAATTAAACTGCCATTACTTCCGGCTTGAATGACTAGATTTTCAAACTCTGACGCATCTTTAAATTGCCCATTGACTCGCAACGGAATTTCATAACTTTGACCTGGAGGGATAGGCGATTGACCTAACGTTCCGGCTCCGGCGAGAATGTTTTGCGATCGCAATGCCGTAGAGACATCCGCCACAGTTAAGCCTCGACTTGCCAGCGCATTCGGATCGAGCCACAACCTCATTGCATATTGCTTTTCACCAAAAATTGTTAAATCCCCAACTCCCGGCGTTCTCAGCAGTTGATCTCGCAAATTCAGGTCAATATAGTTACTAATAAACAGCGCGTCATACTCATTATTTTCGGGGTAAAGAGCATAGACTAACAAAATACTTGTAGAAGATGTTTGTGCTGTCACGCCGAATTGTTGCACCGTTGTCGGTAGGCGAGGTGTAGCACGGGCGAGGCGATTTTGGACGTTAACTTGAGCAATATTTTTATCTATCTGCGACCCAAAATATACTGAAATTTGACTACTACCTGCGGAACTGTTCGAGGTCATGTACTGCATTCCCTCTACACCGTTAATTTGTCGCTCCAGCGTAGTTGTCACAGCAGTTTCGACAGTTTCCACATCCGCCCCAGTATAGGAAGCTGAGACTTGAACGCGAATCGGTGCAATATCTGGCAAGTAATTAAGCGGCAACAACGGAATACACACCCCACCGACAATCAGAATCAGTAGAGTGCAAACGGTAGTTAATACCGGGCGTTTAATGAAGGTATTGGCGATCGAAAAAATCATAAATTATCCTGGATTTATGATACTGGTTGGATTGGTGCGCCTTCTCTAAGTTTGAGAATGCCAGAAGTTACAATCGTTTCGCCGGATTTAAGCCCATCGATAACTTGATAATTGGGCCCTTGAATATCTCCCAGGCGCACTAAACGCTGATGCACAACTTGCTGCTGTTGTCCATTGACGGTTTTGTTTTCGGTGACAAACACAAAACTTTGTCCACCAACGCGAGAAATTGCAACGGTGGGAATCAAAATACCTGGTTGTCGATTCCAAATCACGCGAGCTCTAACGTATTGTCCATCGCGCAATCGCCCTTGTGAATTCCGAAAGCGGGCTTTGCTCAAAACAGACTGTTGATTAGAACTTACATTTGGAGAAATGTAGCTAATCGCACCTGTACCAATCACTTGCTGGGTGGTGGGATCGATTAACTGCACGGGTAAGTTCGTTCGTAATTGGCGCAACCGATTTGAGGGTATAGAAAGATTGAGATCGAGTGAATCGTTTTGTGTGAGTGTGGTGATTGTTTGTCCGATGTTGACATAATCTCCAACCTTGACCGGAAATTCACCGACTACGCCAGTAATGGGTGCTACCACTTGCTTAAAATTGAGGCTGACTCGCGCCGCAGCCGTGCTTGCTTGAGCTTGGCGGATGTTTGCCTGTGCTTGGCGAACGGCTGCTCTAGCTGCTGCGACTTGCTTTTCGGATGTTTGCAGGTCTGCTTGAGCAGTTTGTAAATTATTTCTAGCAATGTCTAACTCTTGTCTTGCTATGGCTCCTTCGTTGACCAACTGTTGGCTACGATTGAACTGTGTCCGTTGCAGTTGAACATTTGCAGCTGCTTTGGTGCGTTGGGCTTCGGCTTGTTGTTGCTCTGCTTGAGCAGTAGCCAATGCTGCTTGCACCGAATTAGCAGCTGCGATCGAACTGGTGACATTGGCCTGAGCCTGATCTAAACTCAAAGATGCGATCGGCGTACCCTGTTGCACTCGCTGACCGCTCGATACCAAAATCGATTCGATTCGTCCTTGAGTTTGGGGCTGTAATATGACCTTTTGCTGCGCCTCCAATGACCCGACAAACTCGGAACTTTCTTCAATTGTGCCTGCGTCAATTTTTTGAAGTTTTACTGGCAATGCTGGCGGGCTTTGAGCATTAGCTGCCGGATCGTTTTTTTGACAACCATTCGTCAATGTTGTAAGCATTAGTACGATAACTAATACTGGATTTGCGAGTAAACAGTTTAAGTATTTAAGTAGACGATCGCGTTTTAGCATGAAATAAAATGCTGATTAGTTAAATCTATACACTGGATAATTTTTACGTCTCAATCCAAGGGATTAAGAAAGCCTCCAGGTTTGTTGCAAGACAGCAGAATTCAGAAGTAGTTTTGTAGGTTGGGTGCAGCGATAGCGTAACCCAACATAAAATTTGGTGGTAATGTTGGGTTGCGTTTCACTCCACCCAACCTACATAAATATATATATCTTTTAAAAAACTCTAGGTTTCAACATAGATGAGGTTTATGTCTAGATATTTTGTCGATCGCATTAGATGCATCTTTCATTAGAATCACGGCTTTACGTCAAGCAAACTCATCTCCAAAAAATCTCTGGATTCATACTACGTGAGTTCAACGGATTAAAAAAAATACCAAAGATAGAGATAATTAAGTTTGTAGGGTAGATATCAAAGATTTTTGAAAATGATAAGTAAGTCGGCACAATAAAAGCAAACTGTGTAAAGAAAAGTAAACAAGGTTCAAACCCTTTTTCCTTATGCTTCTGCCCGATCGCAACGATAATTATTTAAGCGAATCTACTTACAGCAGTTTTCATCTATTTGAACTACACCTGTCGGAGGGGCGCAAGGCCTTGTGCCCCTAATGCTTTGTATCTTAATAGTCCTAACAAATAAACGAGCATCGAACCTAATTAAAATTAATTATGCTCAATTACTTAACAAACTAACTCTTTGACGCTTCAGCCAATGCAACACTATCACCTGGCTTTGAAGGCCATCTGACAGTCAAAATAGTGCAGTCGGACTCAGCAACCCACCAATGGGACACACCCGCACACCAAAGAACATAATCACCTTCACGAGATAATAAAATTTCTCTATCTTCAAATTCCAGGCGAAATTCTCCGTGAATGAGAATTGAAAGCGTCGCAGCTTGGTTATTTACTGCCCATTCAGTTCTACTATCACCTGCTTTGTGAACAGCCCATTTTACTTCTAGCATTTCCGTGGAACGCGGATCGTCTTCAGGGGTGATAAAGTGACCCATGAACCATCCCCAACGATTTACACCTTCAACGCCTGCGTTTCCATAAACAACTTTAGGCTGCATCACTTAACTCCAAAGAAGGAACCAAAATTTGCCCGTTGTAACCGGCTTGCTTGTATTGTTCAAGGATATGGGTTGCAATACTTCTGGCTTCACCAGCCACAACTAAAGCGACACAAGCACCACCAAATCCAGCACCTGTCAGTCTTGCACCAAACACTCCCGGAGTTTTTTGCAATAATTCGACTAGAGTATCTAGTGCAGGTACAGACACTTCGTAATCGTCTCTCAAACTGGCGTGGGATGCGTTCATCAATTCGCCAAATCGCTCAGATGTTACTCCCTGTAATACTTCCAAGACGCGGTTATCTTCTGTAACCACATGACGAGCACGCCGCCGTAGAGGTTCGGGTAGTTTTTCTGTTACCTTAACATCAGTAATATCTCGTAGTGCTTTCACTCCTAGCGATCGCGCTGCTTCTTCACACTCAGCCCGACGCTGGTTATAACCGCTACTTGCCAGGGTGCGAGGTACGCCGCTATCAATAACCAAAATCTCCGCATTCTCAGGCAAAGGCATGACGCGGCGTTCTAAAGTCCGAGTATCTAAAAACAAGATATGCTCGGTATCAGCCAAGCTAGAAGCCATCTGATCCATGATGCCGCATTGTACGCTAGCATAATGAATTTCTGCTTGCTGGGCGAATTGGGCAATTTCAACGTCATCAATAGGAAGCTTCAGAAGTTGGCGTAATGCCCGCAGCGTTGCTACTTCCAAAGCCGCGCTACTAGACAAACCCGAACCCATCGGAACCGATGATTGGACGTACACAGAAAGCGATGGTATATTGTGTCCGGCTTTTTGCAAAACCTCAATACAGCCAAAAATATAACTGGCAAATCCAGACGGGGAATGGTTTATATCTAAAATGTTCACTTGCTCGTTGAGATTTTCCGAGTAAAAGTGATGATGACCATCGCTACTAAAACTTAGCTGTACCGTCGTAGATTGAGGAATCGCAGTTGGCAGAACAAAGCCATCGTTATAGTCAGTATGTTCGCCGAGTAAATTTACTCTTCCTGGCGCACTGGCTTGAGTTTCAGGTGGTTTACCGAATACTTGTTGAAAATCCATAATTTTTAATTGTACAAAGGTACAGGGCGTAACCTTCCTTCTACTTCAACATTAGGAAAATTTGGATCGAAAGTCAGATTTTCTAACTTTCCATCCTTGAGAATCACAAAAGTATCTTCAATCTTTGCCCCTGGTAAACTGGGATTCCAAGCGACAGCAATACCTTCTGTCAAAGCATCAGTAGTAGTTGGATTGGCAACGATTTCTCGCGCTAAATATCCAGTGGTTCCTCCCTGGTGGTGTTCGCGGATAGCATTGGGAAATCCATGCTGCTCATAAGCCTGAGCTAGCGCGTGATAAACTGCATCGAGAGTGGTTCCGGGTTGGCACAAATTCAAAATTACTGCTTCTATTTCGCGCACATGGGAATGCAATTCGGCCCGTTCGTCTGAAAGCTTACCAAAACAAACAAATCGAGTCAGATTTGCATACAAACCGTAACCTCTCGCGCAAAACACCAGCATTGCTTGCTGTCCAATCTGTTCTCCCGTGGCTGTGGCATGACGGTATAGCGGTAAACGCCTCTCACCCGCTACCAGTGTCAGCGCTGGATGTAACCCTTTCGCCCATAAAGCCTCTGCACCCGCACCCGCTAATTGATATTCTGTCCAAGTTGGCTTGGCGGCTTTGAGTACCTCTGTCATTGCCTGACTAGCTTTTTGCCCGACTTGACGATATCGCTCTAATTCACTTGACATCATTACCCGTTTATGATTTTGCAGAGTTGGGGGTAACGGTTTTTCTAAATTGGAGATGGGGCGATCGCTAACTACTTTCCCGCCGCCAGTTACATCACGGACAAAAGACTCACGGGCAGCATAATCAGCCCAAGGGTTCACATATACCTTAAAATTAGCAGGCAGTTCTTCATCCTTAAGACGCTGGGCTTCAATTTCATCCGTCAATACCCAAGCCTCGTCAGTAGTAACTAATACTTCAGCTACGCCAGTTTCAGCAGTCAGCAGCACGGTATTAGAAGCACCAGCTGTCACCCAAGCAAACCAGTCTGTACCACGCAAACGCAGGCCTTGCACTTCTGATTCATGCAAGGTTTGCCTGATTAACTCTAGCTTTTTGGAGACTTCCTCATTCATAGGGAAAATACAGATAGATAGAGATAATTATCAAGTTTATCTAGGTCTGTCTGCGTCTGTCTGAGGTTGGTATTCCAAATGGTACACTAGCGATCGCTATTACCGTCGGATTACTCAACAATCCTGATATGGCAGTGTATTAATTGTATTAATCTATATCTGATTTTCTAACCAGTTCTCTAATTGTAAGTTATCAATTTTACTAAAATAATTGATATTAGCACCTTCAATTAACGGTACATTAACCTACTGCATAACATACCCTACATCTACTAATAGATTCTGAATTCTTCTTTCTTTGCTGTGTATTGACAATTACAGATCGACTTTACATCGACTAACTCCTTTAGGCGAACCGCACATCAAGCCAAGGTAATTCTCAAGAACGATGTAAGTGTTAGTAAATTTTTGAAATTATAAAAGCGCAATAGCTACAAAGACATCAAAAAAAGCCCATGAAATCCCAAGAGACTCAAAACAAGATAACAGAAAATAATGTTCCTCTGTCAGAGAACCCACCTAACGACATAAATGCTCAAAAACCTGATAAATCTAAGCCTATGACTCAGGTACAAAAGGATAATGTAATCACCAATCAGGACTTACCCAATCCACTAGCTCGCTATGGGTTTACCGTGGTTATATTGGCTACTTTCTTATTTGTTGTCGCCCTTTACTACGGAATTATTAACCCCTAAGTAATTTACCTAACTTAGGTTTCAAAAAAAGTAGAAATACTTGGCATTTTAGCTTACCAATATTTACTTAAACTTGAGCTTGATTTTTTGTTTTATTTTGCTAAAAAACTATCATTATGTCACGTGTATACAAAATTTTAAGCTCATTTTAATAAAAAAATTATTAAAATTTCCAGCTTTGAGACTGTATTTAAGACTACAAATTCATTTAATACAAATATCGTCCGATAGTTAGATGGAAATGGTAGTCATTAATTAGTTTATTACTTCTATGGAAATGAATTGCATCATCTTGCCTAATGATGTGAGTCTAAGAATTAAGCCTGTTTTATCCTCAATACTCATCAGCTTTTGCTATTTAGATTGACCTCCAATCCAAGGCTGAAAGAGTGCTGATTCAATTGTAAAAAGTTGCTGAATCGTTAGAACTAGCAACTTGGATTAGCGTTTAAGGAGATGTAATTAAATTGCATGGCCACAAAATATCCTAAATTTAACCAGGATCTCGCACAAGACCCAACTACGCGTCGGATCTGGTACGCGATCGCTACGGGAAATGATTTTGAAAGCCATGATGGGATGACCGAGGAAAATCTTTACCAAAAGATTTTCGCTACTCACTTCGGTCACGTGGCAATCATATTTCTGTGGGCATCTAGTCTATTGTTCCACGTAGCTTGGCAAGGTAATTTTGAACAGTGGATTAAAGATCCTCTGCATATTCGCCCAATCGCTCACGCAATTTGGGACCCTCATTTTGGTAAACCAGCAATAGAAGCTTTTACTCAAGGGGGTGCTACTAATCCTGTTAACATTGCTTACTCTGGTGTTTACCACTGGTGGTACACCATTGGGATGCGGACGAATAATGACCTCTATCAAGGTTCAGTGTTCTTGTTGCTGTTAGCAGCATTGTTCTTGTTTGCTGGTTGGCTACACTTGCAACCTAAGTATCGTCCTAGCTTGGCTTGGTTCAAGAGTGCTGAACCTCGCCTAAATCACCACTTGGCAGGTTTGTTTGGTGTTAGCTCTCTGGCTTGGGCTGGACATCTTATTCACGTTGCCATTCCCGAATCTCGCGGTCAGCACGTTGGTTGGAATAATTTTCTGACTACCTTGCCACACCCAGCAGGTTTAGCACCTTTCTGGAGGGGTGATTGGGGTGTATATGCCCAGAATCCTGATACACCAGGGCATTTGTTTGGCACATCTCAAGGCGCAGGGACAGCTATTCTGACTTTTTTGGGTGGCTTCCATCCCCAGACTGAATCGCTATGGCTGACTGATATGGCTCATCACCATTTAGCGATCGCAGTTATATTTATCGTTGCCGGTCATCAGTACCGGACTAACTTCGGGATTGGGCACAGCATCAAAGAGATGCTCAACGCCAGAAAATTCTTTGGCATCCAAACCGAAGGTCAGTTCAACTTACCGCACCAAGGACTGTACGACACTTATAACAACTCGCTGCACTTCCAGTTATCTATACACTTAGCAGCACTGGGTACTGCCTTGTCGTTAGTGGCACAGCATATGTACTCGATGCCTCCTTACGCCTTCATTGGTAAGGACTACACAACACAGGCGGCACTGTATACTCATCACCAGTACATCGCTGGGTTCTTGATGATTGGTGCATTCGCCCATGCTGGTATTTTCTGGGTTCGGGATTACGACCCAGAACAAAACAAAGGTAACGTTCTTGAGCGCGTACTTCAGCACAAAGAAGCGATTATCTCTCACCTGAGTTGGGTATCGTTATTCTTAGGCTTCCACACTCTGGGGTTATACGTCCACAATGATGTTGTAGTTGCTTTTGGCACTCCTGAAAAGCAAATTTTGATTGAGCCAGTGTTTGCTCAATTCATCCAATCTGCTCACGGGAAACTACTGTATGGCATGGATGCTTTACTATCTAACCCAGATAGCATTGCCTATACAGCTTGGCCTAACTACGCTAACGTCTGGTTGCCAGGCTGGACAGATGCGATCAACGCCGGCACTAACTCCTTGTTCTTGACCATTGGGCCTGGCGATTTCTTGGTTCACCATGCGATCGCTTTAGGTTTGCACACCACCACCTTGATTTGTGTCAAGGGCGCATTGGATGCTCGTGGTACTAAATTGATGCCTGATAAAAAGGACTTCGGCTTTACCTTCCCCTGCGATGGGCCAGGTCGGGGCGGTACTTGCCAAACTTCCTCTTGGGAACAGTCTTTCTATCTCGCTATGTTCTGGATGCTGAATCTCCTTGGTTGGGTGACTTTCTATTGGCACTGGAAGCATCTCGGTGTTTGGCAAGGTAACGTTGCTCAGTTCAATGAGAACTCTACATATCTGATGGGTTGGTTCCGTGATTACCTCTGGGCTAACTCCGCTCAGTTGATTAACGGTTATAATCCCTACGGCGTCAATAACCTGTCTGTCTGGGCTTGGATGTTCCTCTTTGGACACTTGGTTTGGGCAACCGGTTTCATGTTCTTGATTAGCTGGCGTGGGTACTGGCAAGAGTTAATTGAAACTCTAGTCTGGGCACACGAACGTACTCCGCTGGCTAACTTAGCTCGCTGGAAAGATAAACCTGTTGCTCTGTCCATTGTCCAAGGTTGGTTAGTAGGTCTAGCTCACTTCACAGTTGGCTACATCCTTACATACGGAGCATTCCTCATAGCTTCAACCGCCGGTAAATTCGGTTGAAACCCATAAAAAGCTTCTGACCTTAGCCATCTCCCCCTTTATCCTGTCCGGTTAAAGGGGGATTTTTGTATATTCAATACCTTCGCCAAAAAAAGAGATTGATTATATGAGGTGCGCTAAAAGCGTAATACCAATTCACTAAAATTATGAAACAGATGTAAACCCTGAAACACTTGATATCTCTAAGTTTTTTAATTGCGTTAGCGTAGCGGGGCAAAGTTAGACGTAGTAGCGTGACATGCTTAAAATGTTGGGTTTAAAAAACTCACAAAAACTAAAATCTAATCATTAACAGAATTATTCAACCCAACCTACAATTTTTTTGTAATATTTTAACCTTGCCATGCCACTACGCGTATTTCAAAAATCAAATATGAGTACTATAGTTACTTCAGGTACTAGTATTTGATTTTTCACTTGGACGTTCGGTAGCAGGAGGAAACTTAACACTTTCTTCGACTCTATGGACTTCTGTGTTAGTTTGCTCTTCCGACAGGAGATCGTCAGGGTTTAATGATTTATCAGCAGCATCATCAATTACTCCATTGGCATTAACATTGGCTTTATCAGAAGTTCCTTTATGGTTAGCATGTCCACTAGGCATAACTATTACCTCTCATTTTTATAACTAAACATTCCCAGACTAAACTTTTTTGTTTAGAGAAATACACTATCAGAAGGCTTATAGCAAAATTATCAGAATCCAGTCTGGAGTGATATAGATTTCTCGTTAGGGTAGACAATACTCATTGGTGTCAACATTTCTACAGAAATGGTGTTTCGCGGTTTATACCATTTTCCCAAGTCGTCCTACGTGGTAATACTACTGACGCTTACACCCAACAAATTTGGGCTTCATCTTCTTAAGTTGACACCAATGAGCAATACTGTGCCCTGAACACGTAGTATCATTAATAGTTGAGAATGAGCGATCGCATCTCTTTCTTTTTCACTATCTGTAGTCGCATACGTCTAACGTCTCAAAGAGTTGCAGCTTGTCGTCACACATCGCTTAACCTTCAGAACGCCTTGCAAACAAGAAATGTTAGATTTATTTATTTCTACTTACCTAATTTTTGTAAAACAAGATACATTAAATGGTAGTTTAATCGCAAAGGAACCAAAAAGCATGGCCGTTAGTAGCCCTGAAGTTATCCGTCACATATTGATCGGATTGGGATATTTAGCTCCTGAGATCGATCCTAAGCCGGATCTCACTAAATTTGCTCCCTGGAAGCGGAATAACAACTCCTTGACAGACGATCCTACTGAAGAAGCGATTAAAAAGTTTCAGAAACAGTACTCACAAAAACTTGTGGTTAATGGTAATGCTGATGCAGAGACTCGAACTGTAATGGAAGAAACAGTCATCGGGCTTCAAAACAGATTGAAGTTTCATGGTTTTGCAACCAATGCTGAAATTCCTCCAAACAAGCCTTTTTATGGGCCGGCTACTTATACAGCAGTCAGAAAATTTCAGAAATCTCAGGGTTTAACTGAAAATGGTATTGCTACTATTGAACAGCGTCAAATTCTACAACAATCTAGTCTCACAGATAAGCCCCAGACTCCGCCTCAGTCACAACTAAAGCTGAGAGATTTATGCTTTCAATTCCAAAAGAATCCTCAAAATCCTTCTTACATCGCAGCCTTAAATAACTTACAACAAAATCTACCCAAGGACGTTTTACACAAAGTTACTAACAAATGGAGGGGGACAAACGATCAAAATCCTGAGATTGTCAAGCTGACGAATCTGTTTACTTATTATGATGACAATAATGCAAATCATCGTGATGCATTAAATCACTTACAAAGTCAGATTACCCCAGCTATCTCTCAAGCATTTTTAAGTCTTTGGAATAAGAAGTAACAAATGGGATTGATAGCAGAAGTCTGATATTCAGAATTCAGAATGGGCTACGCCCGGCTGCGCTAACAGAAGTAAAACACGCTTTCTACCTAGATAACAGATTTAGCTTGTATACCTCATCAACTTGAAATCTGCTTTTTTACATCTGATACCAATTCAAAAAATGTTTACGACAGATCAGCCCACCCACGCTGACGCGCACTCTTTAGTAAAGGTAGGGTTGGTGATATCTATTATCTATGTGTTGCATTCTTTTTTCAAATTGGTATGACATCTGAAAATTAAAAACCAGGTTTCTAATCTCTGGTGAGTAGGAAACCTGTTTTTTAACAATTCTGAATTCTTATTTAATACTCAATTCCCGGTTGTGCTTTTACACCTTGATCGCGGAAAGGGTGCTTAACTAGAGTCATTTCAGTTACTAAATCAGCACGCTCAATTAAAGCAGGTGGTGCGCCTCTACCTGTGAGAATAACGTGTTTGTTAGCGGGTTTTTGCGCCAAACCTGCTAAAACGTCTTCTACTGGTAAGTAAGCCATTTTGAGGGCGATATTGATTTCGTCTAACAACACTAGATGAAAGTCTGGGTTGCGAATGTATTCTAAGGATTTTTCCCAGGCGGCGCTAGCTTTGTCAAGATCGCGATCGCGGTCTTGAGTTTCCCAGGTAAAGCCTTCGCCCATTGCGTGAAATTCTATCTGGTCTTCCCAATAGCTGAAAACCCTTTTTTCGGAAGGTTCCCAGCTACCTTTGATGAATTGGACGATCGCTACTTTATACCCATGACCGAGCGATCGCAACACCATCCCCAAAGCCGCAGTGGTTTTACCCTTACCGTTACCAGTATTTACAATAATTAATCCTTTTTCTGGTACAGCTTCTGCTATGCGCTTGTCTTGCACTTCTTTGCGTCGCTGCATTTTTTTCCGGTACTGTTCATCAGTCAGAGATGAAGACATTACCTCATCAATTAAGCGCCCAATTTCTTGGTCTGGGTTCAATTCTGGTGGTGTATCGTGTTTCATTAAGCTTGTCTAGAAATAACTGTTAAAAGTGTTGAAAATGAACCAAAATCGCCTTAGTTATCCAATTTTACCTACATTACTTGATTGGAAATGTCCAGTAAGCTTTCATGTTAAATATTAATAGTGCGTTAGCTTTATTAATGTTTTACAGACACGTGAAACTATATATGATACACAAGCTGAACTTATAATTTGAGTTTACTATTACTGTTTTAAATAATCTAATATGTTCATTAAAGCATTTTACCAGTAAAATTTTATTATCTTTTTTGGTACAGTCATGAGTTAGATACTTTAAGTATCAGGAGTATGATGTCTATCTAGTATCATAAGTTTTGCAATTATGGATGTTGTTGTTTCCATTTTTCCCATAAAGCCTGCGTATCCTCTGGTTGCCCGTCATAGTTGAGCAATTGGTCTGAAATTATCACCCATGACTGGGCACTGCGTGTCCAAATGTTACCCACTGGGCGCAACCAACTTGTATCATCTAAGGTTCCAGCTTTGACATTGATAGTATTTGCATTGTAAGTCCTTTCGTGAAACAATCGCGTTCCGCAGTCGCCACAAAACAGGTTATTTACTTCACGCCCGCTATCATTTTTCCGAGTCCAAGCTTTCGGTTTTCCCTGAACAATTACAACAGCATCTCGTAATACTGTAAGAGACATTCCAAAAGCACTAGACGATTGTTTTTGACACTCCTTACAGTGACATAGATAAAGTGTTAAAGGTTGGGCATGAATTTCATAACGAATCTGTCCACATTGACAACCTCCAGTATATGGAAGATTCACAGGTTTTACCTCCTAACAATTTGTATTGCTTTATTGTAACTAAAACTACTTTAATATGAAAGCAGGTTTTATTAAACAAAAATATATAGGACTCCTATCTGATTTCTGAACAAGATTTTAGATAAAACCCTAAAAGAACGGGTTTTTCAGCCTCAGTATATTTTCAAAAATCACATCGGAGTCCTATAAGACATCTGGACATGAATATATTTTCATTCTCTGCACTTTCCTAAATCCTTTTCATCCTTCATCTTCATCCGATTCATCATCCTCACTCCAATATTGTTGAGGTGCATTTTTGCAAACTTCTAAAATCTTCGGTTTTTTGATTTTATTATCAGGTGGATTAATTGCTTCTAACTGCACATCAAATTTCCAGTTGTCACCAAAATCATAAAGATAGGTCATTTTACCACCTGGTTCTAGAGACAAATCACCAACCTGCACTTGGTCTGCAAATGGGTGTATTTCCATATAAGCATGACCAATTTTTATGATGCGCCCAAAACTTCATTATTTCCCCAAATCAATCAAGCTTCTAATAAATTGAAATAGCGTTCTGTTAAATTGAGGCTTGACCATGATTGTAAAGTTGCGGCGTCTAAAGCTAAAACCTGCTTCTTTCCTTGGGATTTAATTTGGGCTATTCCAGAACTGCGTAATAACAGATATAGTCCATTAATGTAGGGGTATGATTTCTGTACGGGGCGTTTGAGTTTAGTTTCAATTGGGTAACTTAACTGGGAATTAACTTCTGATAGGACTTTTAGCGGTAGAAGATTATTAATACTACTAACTTCCACTCCATTTGGTTGTAAGAAATCTATCAGAGTTTGAAAGTCATGCAGAATCGTACCGGGTTGATTTTCATCAATACTGAGTTCTTGGAGGAGTTTTTGTTGTGACTCTGTTAAGGAAGGCAGTTCAGGATTGAGTGTGCGTTCTGGTCGCGCAAATAAATCTTCCATAAAGAAAAATTCTAAATTCTAAATTCACAATTTAACCTTTTGTTCAACCTGTTTTCTTTATACTATGACTACAGAAGTTATCCTGATAAACATTGGCCTGCAAAGTGTCACAACAGGACTATCAATACCGTAAATTTAATGAAATGCGAATGATAATATTTTCATCTTCTACTTGACAATCCCAGGAATTTGATATGAATAGTAACACTCGCCTACAGATGATTTTAGCTGATACACGTATTAATACAGTATTACCTGCGATCGCTCAACTAAATCTACCTAACTGGTGGTTAGCCGGGGGTGCAGTCCGAAACACCGTTTGGTCTTCAATTTTTGGCAATGACTGTGGGTTAGGTATTAAAGATTTTGATATTGCATTCTTTGATATGGAGGGGAACCGTTCCCAAGAACTAGCAGCAAAAGCGACTCTCACAGAACAATTTCCTGATGACGAGTTTGATGTCAAAAATCAAGCCAGTTTTGCTCGTTGGCGTCTTGGTAGCAAACTTTATACTAGTACAGAGGATGGCATCACAGATTGGCTACACACCGCTACCGCTGTAGGAGTTCGACTAAATGCTCAAAAACAATGGCAATTTTTTACACCTTACGGGTTGGATGACCTATTTGCTGGCATTATTCGACCTACACCAACGCATACTCATAATTTAGATGCCCATAATAAGGCATCTGGATTTTTACAGAAGTGTCCTTATCTGCGGTTGGCGTAAAAGTTACAGTCAGATTTTAGCCGCTAGTTTCCGTGACCAGGAAATAATCACTTTTTGATTTACAACCCTTGGATACCGAAGCGCAATGTTAATAATTTTCTACGTACTGGGAATAATTAAACTAGAACCCCTTTCACAATAGAACAGGGATGATGCTAATTTTATAACTTTATAGGCAAAAATCAATGCCAAATCGTACTGGATACCAAATTAACTCCACTCTCCACGAAGGAATCCAAACAATTATTTATCAAGCACAAACTCCAAAGACGCAACAGCGAGTTATCCTCAAGCTGCTTAAAAATGAATATCCGACCCTTGAAGCCTTTACTCGCCTTAAAAATGAGTATCAAATTCAGCAAGGTTTAGACCATCCAAATATAATTAAAGCTATCAGTCTTGAAACCTTTGAAAACCGTGTGGGATTATTGTTAGAAGACTTTGGTGGTCAGTCTTTATCTCAACTGCTCCAAATAAAAAAGCTTGACTTAATTAACCATTTAAAGATTGCTATTCAACTGACTAAAGCTTTAGATTATTTGCATAATAATCAGATTATTCATAAAGATATCAAACCTAATAATATCATAATTAACTCCCAAACAGGTATTGTTAAACTCGCTGACTTTGGTATAGCCTCCCGTCTCAATAAAGAAAATCCCCAATTTAATAACCCTAACTGCGTTGAAGGCACACTTGCCTATATGTCTCCTGAACAAACTGGGAGAATGAATCGCATTCTTGATTATCGTACTGACTTTTATTCCCTTGGTGTGACTTTATATGAAATGCTCACCGAGAAAACACCATTTGTTAGCCAAGATCCCCTAGAAGTAGTTTATAGTCACATTGCAGTTAAAGCGAGAAACCCGCAATCATTAAATTCACAAATTCCTACTGCTATCTCTGAAATTGTGATGAAGTTGATGGCAAAAAATGCGGAAGACAGATATCAAAGTGCTACAGGATTATTAGCAGATTTAGAATCATGTCTCAAGCAGTTAGAAACAAAGGGAATCATCACTGATTTTGTGCCAGGTCGTTTGGATATATTGAGCCAGTTATTAATCCCCCAAAAATTATATGGTCGTCAAGAACAAGTTAATGAACTTTTAGCTGCATTTGAGCGAGTTACATCTGGAAGTAGTGAAATGATGCTAGTTTCTGGTTATTCTGGAATTGGCAAATCAGTTCTAGTCAACGAAGTTAATAAACCAATTACTCGCAGACAAGGGTACTTTATCTCTGGGAAATTCGATCAGTTAAAACGCAATATACCTTATGCTTCTTTAATTCAAGCCTTTGCATATTTAATGCGGTATTTGCTGACCGAGAATAATGAAAAAATAGAAATATGGCGTAATAAAATTTTATCAGCTTTAGGGACAAATGGAAAAGTTATTACTGACGTAATTCCAGAAGTAGAATTAATCATCGGGACACAGCCGGAAGTTGCCCAAATTGGGGCAACAGAATCACAAAATCGTTTCAATCATGTTTTTAAAGAATTTATCCAAGTTTTTACTCAAAAAGAGCACCCATTAGTTCTATTTTTAGATGATTTACAATGGGCAGATTCAGCTACTTTAAATCTAATTCAACTGCTCATAACTGATATAGACAGCAAATATTTTTTATTTATTGGGGCATACAGGGATAATGAAGTTAGTTCAGCACATCCTTTAATCCAAAAGATAGAAGAAATTAAAAATAGCGGCACTGTTGTTAATAATATTGTATTGCAACCTTTAAATTTAGACAATGTAACTCAACTAGTTGCCGAAACTATTCAAGAAATAGAGGTTAAGCAGGATAAAGAAACAGAAATTTTTAAAAAAGAAATTATTAAACTAGCTGATTTAATTTGTAACAAAACAGGTGGAAACCCATTTTTCATAACGCAACTAATTCAGGCACTTTATCAAGAGAGACTGTTAAAATTTGACTTTACTAATGCTAAATGGCAATGGAGTCTAGAGGATATTCAAGCAGTTGGAATTACCGATAAAAATGTAGTTGAGTTAGTTGCCAGCCGAGTTGAAAAATTACCAAAATCCACCCAAGATGTTTTAAAATTAGCAGCTTGTGTAGGCGACAGATTTAGTCTGGATGTTTTATCGATAGTCAATGAAAAATCAGCTTCTTTGACAGCAAATGATTTACACTCAGCTTTGCAAGCGGGATTAATTCTGCCTTTAAGTGAAGCTTACCGCATCCCTTTAGTTTTTAATCAAGAAGAAGCGGTACATTTAAATTTTGACACTTCACGGGTGGGTTACAAATTCTTGCATGATAGAGTACAACAAGCAGCATATTCCTTAATTCCACAAGAACTCAAGAAATCTACTCACCTAAGAATTGGGCAATTGCTTCTCCAAAATATACCTAAAGAGGAAATAGAAGCTAATATTTTTGATATTGTCAATCAGTTGAATGTAGGTATTGTTAACCTGATAGAGCAATCTGAAAAAACTGAATTGGCACGATTAAATTTAATTGCAGGACGAAAAGCTAAAGCTTCTACAGCTTACGAAGCTGCTCTTAAATATTTCACAAATGGGATAGAACTGTTAAATATAGACGCTTGGCAAACGGAATATACCTTAACCATCGGTTTATATGAAGGAGCCGCAGAAGCAGCCTATCTGGGTGGTGATTTTGAGCAGATGCAAAAATGGGCTGAGGTAGTGCAGCAAGAAGCAAAAACTCTTTTAGATAAAGTTAAAGTTTATGAAGTACAGATTATCGCTTGTATCATTCAAAGCAAGCAATTGAAAGCTATTCAAACCGCAGTATCAATTCTGCAATTGTTAGGAATAAGTTTTCCAGACGAACCGACATCAACTGATATTCAACAGGGAATGGATGAAATTGCTGTTTCTTTGAAAGGGAAAGCCATTGCAGATTTAATTAACTTACCATTAATGACCGATCCTAACAAGATTGCAGCTATGAGAATCTTAATGGGAGTTCTCCCTGCGGCTTTTCAAACTGCTCCGGCAATGATGCCAATTATTGTCTGTAAAATGGTCAATTTATCCTTAAGCTATGGAAATACAGCTGTATCTGCTTATGGTTATAGTCTTTATGGATTACTTCTTTGTGGAGTTCAAGGAGAAATTGATTCTGGCTATAAATTTGGGAAATTAGCTTCACGTCTAGTGTCACAATTTAATGCTGAAGAACTCAAGGCTAAGATTCTGACGGTTGTTAGTGCCCATGTTATGCATTGGAAAGAGCATATTAGAGAGACATTAACATCATCAATGTCAGGATATTCTAGTGGTCTGGAGACTGGAGATTTAGAATATGCTGGTTATTGTGGTTATATTTATCCCTATCATTCATTTTGGCTGGGTAAGGAACTTTGGGTTCTAGAAAAAGAACTGATAGCTTATTGTGAGTCGCTGAAAAAAATCAAGCAACAAGTAGCTTTCACTTGGAACTCAGTGTATTTGCAAACAGTTCTGAACTTGAAAGGAAGTTTTGAAAATGTCGACTGTTTAATTGGAGAAGCTTACGATGAGCAAAGTATGCTGCCAATTCATCAGCAAGTAAATGACCTTTACACAATTAACCATTTATTTGTTAATAAGCTAATGCTCTCTTACATATTTGGGGAGTATTTTAAAGCTGTAGAAAATGCTGCGATCGCAGAAAACTCTTTAGGTGGTGTTACAGGGTTGTTTGTTGTCCCAGTGTTTTATTTCTACGATTCTTTAGCTCACTTGGCAATATATCATACTGCTAAAGAGTCTGAGAAGCAAGCAATTCTAGAAAAAGTCCAAGCTAATCAGCAAAAGATGGAGCTCTGGGCTACTCATGCTCCTACAAATCACTTACATAGATTTTATCTCGTGGAGGCAGAACGGTATCAGGTTTTGGGTCAAAAGCTAGAAGCAATGGACTATTATGAAAACTCGATTGCCAAATCTCAAGCAAACGGTTTTCTCCAAGAAGAAGCTTTAGCCTATGAGTTAGCAGGAAAATTCTATCAATCTTTAGGTAAAGAATTAATTCATCAAACTTATATAACTAAAGCTTATTATGCCTATATTCGTTGGGGTGCGATCGCTAAAGTTAAACACTTAGAATCAAAGTATGTTTTTCTAGTAGGACAAACTATTAGTATAGAAAACACTAGTTCAAAACTTGATACAACTCATATTACCACTAACACTACTACCAATAGCAGCTTAAGCGATTTTCTAGATTTTAATGCATTCATCAAGTTTTCACAAGCGATTACTAATGAAATTGTTTTAGAAAATTTATTGGGTAAGCTGATCCAAATTTTACTAGAAAATGCTGCCGCACAAAAAGCAGCACTACTCCTACTTAAAGATAATCACCTGTATATTGAAGCTTCTGGAAATGCTACTGACGATGTAGTGACGGTTTTACGTTCTATTCCGGTTGAAACCTATCAAGATTTACCGCTGTCTGTAATTAATTATGTTCTCCGAACTCAGCAATATATTGTATTAAATGATGCGATAAATACGGAACCTTTTAATTTTGATATCTATATCCAAAAATCTCAAACAAAATCAATCTTTTGTTTGCCGATTATGTACCAATCACAGCTAACTGGTATTATTTATTTAGAAAACCAGTTATCATCAGGAGCTTTTGTTCTAGAAAGGGTAGAAGTATTAAAAGTCTTAGTTTCTCAAATGGCTATTGCCATAGAAAATGCCAGTTTGTACGCAAGAGCACAAGAAAAATCTAAAGAATTAGAACAATCGATAAAAGATTTACAAGAGGCACAACTACAACTTATCCAAAGTGAAAAAATGTCTTCTCTGGGTAATTTAGTTGCAGGCGTAGCACACGAAATAAATAACCCTATTGGTTTTATTACAGGTAGTATTACCCAAGCAAAAGATATTGTTAAAGATTTAATAGACTATCTGCAACTGTACCGAGAAAAATTCCCCAATCCTGGTGCTGAAATTGAAGAAAAAGCCGAAGAGATAGATATAGATTTCCTGTTAAAAGATTTACCAAAAATGATTGATGGGATGACAGTAGGGACACAGCGCATTCGTAATATTAGTACCTCTCTCCGTACTTTTTCTCGTGGTGATACTACCTCTAAAGTATTAGCTAACATCCATGAAGGTATTGATAGTACTTTGATGATTTTACAACATCGTCTGAAAGCCGATCGTAATCGTCCAGCAATTAAGATTATTAAGCACTATGCAGATATTCCATCAGTAAAATGCTATTTGGGACAATTGAATCAAGTGTTTATGAATATTCTTGCAAATGCAATTGATGCTTTAGAAGAAGCAAACATCGGTCGTGATTTTTTAGAAATTCAAGAAAAGTATCCTAATATTATTACTATTGAGACTTATCTACAAGTAGATACTGACAAGGTGGTAATTAAGATTCAAGATAATGCTAAAGGAATGCCTGAAGCAGTTAAAGAACGCATTTTTGAAAACCTATTTACTACCAAAGGTGTCGGAAAAGGTACGGGATTAGGATTATCTATTAGTCGGCAAATTATAGTTGAAAATCATGGTGGAAATTTAATTTGTGAATCAGTCTTGGGAGAAGGAACACAATTTATAATTTCTATTCCAATTTTGGGAGAATAAGAAACTTTTGATAGTTTTAGCTTAACACTCTCGATCGCTCTAAATATAGGTTATGAGGTGCTTAAAAAACCACCTCACATTCGCTTCATCAATCTAGTTAGTGTTAATAGAGAGTATGTGTTGCAATACTTGTCGGTTAAGGGGGAAAGGGGAAAGAAAAAACCTTTAACCTTTACCCTTTAACCTTTTCCCCAAACCCAATTCCGAGTTAAGAATGCACAAAGCGTGCAGTATTGGTATGTGTTGGGTTTTGTTCCTCAACTTTTGGTATGGGTGCGAACGGTTTGCAGTATTCTTGATTAAATTGGTTTATATCTGCATTGTCAATTTTGAGCAAGTGAATTTTCGATAAATTTACTGTTCCTCAAGGGTGAGGGTTGCGTAAGTCTTGTATGTAAGTAGTTACTTTATTACTTAATCAAATCAACACATAGTAAGTCACAATTAACACTTGTAACTTACTAATTAACTGTTATAACTAATTGTATACATCAACTCTTGTATGTACTAGCTTTATCATTTACTAGAAAAAAGATTTTCTAGCAGATATAAAAGTCAATTACTAGTGAAGTCTACAAGCATATTAGGCAGTTTTGATGGGCTAAAATTGTTAGCCCAAACTTTAGTTTGTAGTCAAATACAAGATGCAAAAATCGTAAATAATTAAGGGAGTCATCTTGTGGAAAAAAGAAGAGAAAATGGGGGAATAGTTTCAAAAGCTATTTCGTTTTTGTTAAATCGTATAACTTTGATTGCGCTTGCAGTTACTCTTGTGCTGTTTGTTGGAGGTAAGTTTGAGGTAGCAAGTGCAACTCAACCTAATGCAGAATTAGAAATTCAAAAATTAACATCCTGTTACGCCCTGGGAACTGACGCTATTGGTAGAGGAAATCTCCAAGAAGGAAAGAATATTTATCGGGATTGTTTTACTCAAGATTCAGTCCTCACCGCCATTTTTCCTGATGGGGCAACTCAAACAAATTATGGGACAGATTCTTGGGCAGATTTTGTCTATTCAGTATTCCAAGGAAATGGTTATACAGCTACTCAACACTTGATGGGTACGATAAACATTTCAATTCAAAATAATCAAGCAACGATGACTTCTTATCTCCATGCGACTCACAAACGCTCGGAAACCAGCATTGATGTAGCTAATGGCACTTATGAAGATCAAGTCGTTAACAGAAATGGACGCTGGAAAATTCGTAATCGTACTCTCAAACTCATCGATTTCTTGAATCTCAGTTCGCCAACTACTGCTTCTTCAAGCACTAATGCTCGAAGTGCTAATTCCTCAGCTACCTTTGTCAGACCAAATATACCTCGTTTAAAAGAATAATTCTTTAGATTGGAATAACACTAATACGGGTTGGATAAGTATTCTTTACCTTCCTGATGACTGAAAAAAGGGGTGAATTAAAACATTCACCCCCTTTTTTATTTGCTACTTGAGCCAAATTCAGTATTACAATCTAGGGGTTCCCACTCGCTGGGGAAACTATATGGAATTAAAACATGACTAAGCTGATCGAATACGAAGAAGCCAGCGACGAAGTACGTGCAGTGTATGACGACATCCGCGTTACACGTCAAAATGACTACATCAATAACTTTTGGAAAGCCATAGCCAACCATCCTCCCACCCTGCAACGAACGTGGCAAGCGTTAAAGGAAGTGATGGTTAGCCCTGGTGAGATCGATCCACTGATGCGCGAACTGATTTACATTGCTGTGAGTGCAACGAATGGCTGTGAGTATTGCATCGCCTCGCACACGGCGGCAGCGCGTGCCAAGGGTATGAATGATACTATGTTCGGGGAACTAATGGCGATCGCAGCTACTGCTAATATGACCAATCGCCTCGCCAATGGCTATCAGATTCCGGTGGACGAGAAATTTAAAATGTAGGAGTTTAGTTTTGTCTATCCCTACTAAAAATAAGGTTTAGCAGAATTATTTACTATGCCCAAGGTTCAGATTAACGGGATTGATTTGTTCTACGACATTAAGGGAACGGGTGAGCCTTTGCTATTAATAGCTGGCTTTCTTTGCGATCATGCCTATTGGTCGCTGATTATGCCATCGCTGGTTTCGCAGTATCAAGTCATTCGCTTGGATAACCGAGGTATGGGGAGAAGTTCTGCTCCCAAAAACCCCTATAGTCTGAAGCAGATGGCTGGTGACGTTGCAGCATTGCTCGATCGCATCGGCATCGATTGGGTGCATTTGGCAGGTCATTCAATGGGTAGTCAGATAGCTCAAGAGCTAGTGTTAGCACACCCTAAAAAGGTAAAAAGTCTGATGCTACTCTCATCTTTGGCAAAAGGTGATGCATTATTCAACAGCATCATTGAGACTTGGGGCGAACTTCCTAGTCATGTAGACCTAAAACTTTATGAAAAAGTCATATTGCCCTGGATATTTACAGATGCCTTCTACTCAATTCCTGACACGATCGAAGGTCTGATTGAATTTGCGATCAGATATCCTTTCCCGCCTGCAACTCATTCACTTTATCATCACAGCCAAGCCATCCTTAACAGTGACACAATAGACCGCCTCCAAGAAATTCATTGTCCTACCTTAGTTATGGTTGGTAAACAAGATATTCTCACTCCGCTAAAGTTTTCTCAACAACTTGTTCAAGGTATTCCCAATGCTGAACTTGTAGTCATCGAACGTGGTGGTCACGGCTTCTTGATTGAGTCGCCGGATGCTGTAGTTTCAGCTATGCTCAATTTTCTGGGGAAGTTGAAGCCAACTTATAGCAATTTTGGATTTTAGATTTTGGATTTTAGATTACTTCCTAAAACCTTGTTTCGAGAATCTCAAATAATACTAACTAAGAGATTTTACCAAATCCACCACCGCCAGGAGTTTCTATTACAAAAACATCCCCAGTTTTCATTTCTACTGTTGCTGTGCTGTCTAAATTCTCTTCAATTCCATTCTGACGTTGTATCCAGTTTCGTCCTACTTTTCCTGCCTCCCCATCATTTAATCCAAAGGGGGGAATAACTCGATGACCAGAGAGAATATTAGCTGTCATCGGCTCAAGAAATCGAATGCGGCGGACAACTCCATTACCACCCGAATATTTTCCTTTGCCACCGCTATCGGGACGAAGACTAAAGCTTTCTAAAAGTACAGGATAACGAGTTTCTAGAACTTCTGGATCGGTCAAACGAGAGTTAGTCATGTGAGAATGAACACCATCAGTGCCATCAAAATTAATCCCCGCGCCAGAGCCGCCGCAGATAGTTTCATAATATTGATATTGCTCATTACCAAAAGTAAAATTATTCATCGTTCCTTGAGAAGCAGCCATAACACCCAAAGCACCATATAAAGCATCCACAATAGTTTGAGAAGTTTCGACATTACCCGCGACTACTGCGGCTGGATAGGTTGGGTTGAGCATACAGCCAACCGGGATAATAATTTCTAAAGGATTAAGACACCCGGCATTGAGAGGAATATTATCATCAACTAAAGTACGAAAGACATATAAGACTGCTGCTTGAGTTACAGCTTTAGGAGCATTAAAATTACTATTTATTTGCCAAGAAGTTCCGGTAAAATCGATGGTAGCACTGCGGTTTTCTGGGTGGATAGTTACTTTAACTTTAATTTGCGCTCCATCATCCATTTTATAAGTAAATGAGCCATCCTTGAGAACTGCGATCGCACGCCTAACAGACTCTTCAGCATTAGCTTGCACAAATGTCATATAAGCCTGAACAGTATCAATCCCGTATTGTAAAACCATTTTACAAAGTTCTTGAACTCCCCGTTCATTTGCAGCAATTTGAGCTTTAAAATCAGCGATATTTTGATCGGGGTTACGAGCAGGATAAGTATGATTTGCAAGGTGCTGTCTGACTGCGGTTTCTCGAAAACTTCCCTCTTCAACTAAAAGAAAATTATCAAAAAGAATTCCTTCTTCTTCTACTGTGGTACTGTGTGGAGGCATAGAACCGGGAGTAATTCCACCAATATCTGCTTGATGTCCGCGAGAAGCAACAAAAAATAGGGGGGTAGGGAATAAAGTATTTTCACTACTTTCTAAAAAAACAGGGGTAATTGCAGTTACATCAGGAAGGTGGGTTCCGCCGTTATAGGGGTTATTAGATAGATAAACATTTCCCGGTTTTAGGGTGTCGCCTTTATCGTTAATTAAACTACGAACACTTTCACTCATTGAACCTAAATGTACAGGAATATGGGGGGCATTTGCTACTAATAATCCCAATGAGTCAAAAATTGCGCAGGAGAAATCCAGCCTTTCTTTAATATTCACTGATGTGGCGGTATTTTGCAACACAATTCCCATTTGTTCGGCGATAAATTGATAGAGATTTTTAAAGATCTCTAAGCGAACTGGATCGGGTTGAGATGTTATGTGCATTTTTAATTCCTATTTGTTGAAATTCAATGAATTAACGTGAGTTCGACGAGTGCTATTTTGACCTCTCCCCCAGCCCCTCTCCTACCAGGAGAGGGGAGCAAAAACCCTCCTTACTGGTTACTCCTCCCTCTCCTTACCCAGACGCACCCGCGTTCGCCTTTTAGAAGAGGGAGGCTGTCCGGGAGAAGTCTGTCGAACTCACGTTGATGTAAGTTGAGTTAAGCAAAGTGCAACCCAACACAAAACTTAATTGATGTTGGGTGTCACTTCACACATTATGTTCTCGACCTATAAACCTCATACATTAAGAGGCTACCTGCTACAGCAAGATTGAGAGAGTCAACCGCACCTACCATCGGAATCCGAACAAGATGCTGGCATAAGTCTCGCTGTTCTGGGGTTAGACCTTGGCGCTCCTCACCCAGGAAAAGAAGAGTAGAATTGGGGTAATTAAATTGATGAAATTCAGACATTCCATCTGGTGAAGCACCAATAACAAGACAGCGGTGGTTCTGTACCCAGTGACGGAGCGCAGAAAAGCTTGTACGTACAAACTTTTGGTTAAAAAGCGAACCCATAGATGCGCGAATAACATCGGGAGCATAGGGATCTACGCTATCTTTGATAAAAATAAACCCAGCACCGCCAACTGCTTCTGATGTGCGAATCAAGGTTCCGAGGTTTCCTGGTGAGCGAACAGTTTCAAGAGCCACCCAGCACAAATTAGGTTGTGGCGAGATATCACGGAGCTTGAACCAGCGCTGACGAACAATTGCACCAACTCCAGAAGCGCGTTCGCTCTGAGAAATACGTCGAAACTGTTCGGGTGTCAGGCTGATACAAGGAACACCAGAACGCCGAGATTGCCGAACTAGTTTCCGTGCTAGAGGTGCTGTGAGCAGTTTCTCACTAAATGCGATCGCTGAAATATCAAAACTGTTGTCAATTACCTTTACAAAGTTACGCACACCTTCGATATAGAATAATCCAGAGGCGTCACGATGTGCGCGGTCAAATTGGAGCCTTTTAACTTCGGTTAGCGTAGCCTCAACATCTAACCGTTCATGGCTGGAACTATTAACACCAGCCATCCTCCTTGAGCAGAGCTACTTGGCTCTCTAGATACAAAACTTGAATTAGCATGAAATATTGCGGAAACTTTACCGCAGACATCAACTTTATTGCGATCTATATTACCATGTATTCTTTATATTTTTAACATTCCCAGTCATAGATAATATCGCTAAAGTCTAATTTTTTAAGGTCATCTTTTAAAATGTGAAAATTACATACATCGGCTATCCAGTTAATACTTAACACCTCATTAGATTCCCTAATCATTTGAAACAAAAGAATTTCTGTATCTTGCTCAATTGCATATCGCAAAAATTCTGTCGTGTTTTCTTCTGTATGAACACCATACATTAATTTTGTTCTAACATAATCTGGATAACCACCTATCTTACTACGCCAAGAATATGATAGATTTATATACTCGTCCAATATTCCTTCATTCGTATTTAATAGGTCAAAATAATCATCCCCAACAATTTCATTGATGCCACTGTGACTTATTGATGCATATTTTTGAGTAAAATTTAAACTACAACAACCATCAATAAGATTTGTTTCTCTTTTAGGCAAAAAATCAAAGTTTGTGATTATATTTTCTACATTCAAGTCTAGTTCTGGAAAATATAAAACTCTAAATCCAGATTGGTCTGTTTGATTGCCATAGTTCAAACCATACGGGAATTCATAACTGATATAAAACTGCACAATACCCTGATTTGGAAAACCTTCCAATAGAGGTACTTCGGCAAAATTAATCTGTGCAATAAAAAATAAATAGTCACCTTCGGAACTTTTTGGATAATCAAAACCTTTTGGTAAATAAGGCAAACCACCAAATTTACTTTGCCACCAATCTACCCGATCGTTATTTTCAATTGTGATTTCAATAAAAGGCCGTATCGTCGCTTCAATTCTGTCCCGATAAGGTTCTAGTTCTAGAGGAATGGGAATGTACGGTTTATAATTCATATACTATTCATCAATATCAATATTTGACCAACTTTTGCTATGAGGATGTATACAAAAATTTTGAAATGCTAATTTATCGCAGTATAGCATCATTCCTATTTTAGATTTACTTGCCGCCCTCATTCCTTACCTTCTAGATAACATTAAATGATTGCGTTCAGTGAGTATTGCTTTCCAATTAGGTTCAACTACAATCGTGCTAATTTTTTCGACAATAATCGCAGGCCCATTAATAGTATCTTCTGGTTGTAAATCTTCCCGTCGATAAACAGGAGCATTATGCCATCTATCAGCAGTAAACATCCTGATTGTCTCAACACATACGGGGGCTTCATCTAAAGAACGAGTACGAATAATTAAAGGTTCTTCAGGAGTATCCATTTTCTGAATTACTTCCACTGAAGCAGATTCGACAATTAAGTTTTTATCTAATTGAATGAAACCATAGCGTAATTTATGTTCACTCTCAAATTCTTGTCTCATATCTACCACATCATTGGCAAAATTAACAGTCAAGATAGAGTTAGTACCTTCGTATTTTAAGTTAGCTTTTCGGATTACTTCTACTTGAATTGGTATTTCATCTATTTCACTTCTAGCTTGAGTTTCTAAATATTCCATTAACTGCTGTAATTTAGGGATTAATGCTTGAGTTAAAGGTTGTTCAACTCCTCCTTCTCTGATTGCTCGCACATCAGCTAATCCCATTCCATAAGCAGAGAGAACTCCTGCATAAGGATGAAGAAATATCTGTTTCATTCCTAAAGTATCGGCAATTAAGCAAGCAACTTGCCCACCTGCACCGCCAAAACAACAAAGCACATATTGGCTGACATCATAACCCCGTTGCAGACTGATTTTTTTAATTGCATTCGCCATATTTTCCACTGCGATCGCCATAAATCCAGCAGCTACTTGTTCGGGAGTACAATCATTTAATGTAGCAGCTTGAATGTCTTGGGTTAATTGGGTAAATTTTTGAATAACAATATCTTTATCTAAAGGTAAATTGCCATCAATGCCAAAAACTGAAGGAAAATATTGTGGATGAATTTTACCTAACATCACATTGGCATCAGTAACCGCTAATGGCCCGCCACGCCGATAACAAGCAGGGCCAGGATTTGAACCAGCAGATTTAGGGCCGACACGATAACTAGAACCATCAAAAAAGAGAACTGAACCACCACCAGCAGCAATGGTATTAATTGCTAATACAGGAACTCGCATCCGCGCCCCAGCAATTTCTGAATCTAGTTGTCGTTCATACTCTCCTTTAAAGTGAGCAACATCTGTACTTGTCCCTCCCATGTCAAAGGTAATAACTAACTCAAAACCTGCCCTTTTACTAGTTTGAACTGCGCCAACAATACCGCCAGCCGGGCCGCTTAAAATACTATCTTTGCCTTGAAATTGTTCGGCTGCGACTAAACCGCCATCAGATTTCATAAACATTAATTTGACGCTGGGTAACTGATTCGCTACTTGGTTAACGTAGCGACGCAGAATAGGAGTTAAATAAGCATCGACTACTGTTGTATCTCCTCGGCTAACTAACTTCATTAAGGGACTAACTTGATGGGATACGGATATTTGATTAAAGCCGATTGTTTGGGCAAGCTGGGCTATTTCTTGTTCGTGTTTGGGATAGCGATCGCTGTGCATAAAAACAATAGCGCAACTCCGAATTCCTGTATGGTAAACTGCTTGTAAGTCAGTTTTAACTTGTTGAATATTTACAGGTATTAATTCATTTCCGTGAGCATCGTAACGTTCATCTATCTCAATCACTTGCTCATAAAGCATCGTTGGTAAAATTATCTGGCGGGCAAAGATGTTAGGACGGTTTTGGTAGCCAATTCGCAGTGCATCTTTAAACCCTTTGGTGATTAGAAGAACAACCCTGTCTCCCTTTCTTTCTAACAGCGCATTTGTTGCTATGGTTGTCCCCATTTTTACTACTTCTATGGCTTCAGTAGGAATGAGTTCGTTGCTAGCAATACCCATGATATCTCGAATACCTTGGATGGCTGCATCTTCATATTGTTCGGGATTTTCTGAAAGTAGTTTGTAGACTATAATCCATTGCTGATTAGGCAGAGTCACAATTAAAAAACGTTCGGGATGTTTTGAAAGTCTATCGATAATTGCTTGATTATTAGTAACAGCAACAATATCTGTGAATGTACCACCTCGGTCAGCAAAAACCTTCAACATTACTCTGTTTCCTGTAGAATCATCAAAAATTACGCAATAGCTCTAAGAGAATATTTGAAAAGTCGTGATTGATGTATCAAATATTTTTTTACCCCTCCCTAACCCTCCCCTTGTAAAGGCTGCGGGAACCGGATTTTTCTTGTTTCCCCCCCAATACATCGGGGGGACTAAGGGGGGTGATTAAAATCACAGTTAAACACTTTTCAAACATCCTCTAATATCCGTTGTCAATTAATATTCATCTACAAATTGAGGATGAACCCAGAGAAATTCACGGCGCTTGTTCTGCACCCGCACTAAACCACCAAAACTAGGATCTTTTTCTTTCAAGAAGGCGTGTAATTCTCGCAAAATCGAGCCTTGAGCGCGGATTGCATCGCCTTCCAAGAATGAGGCATCGCTCTTGGACTTTCCAGCCAAAGCCATATCACTTCCCTTCAAAGTAGACTCGATGCTTTTCTGTCCTAAATCGAGTTGTTCTTCAATGGCTTTGTAGGTGGTATCATCCAGTATAAATTTAGTTGCCGAACCTGCCACAGGTAAGACTAGGCTCAGGGTTCCGGTCAAAATTCTGAGATAGGGGACTGCCTTGGTGAACCACTCACGCGGTAAGTCTAATTCATAGACTCCCTTTTTCTCGTCGTTGGGATTTAAGGCTGGAAGTGGTTGACGTGCGTGTTCGCACCAAAGGGTGAGTTGAAACTTGGCACTAATCCATTTAGAGCGATCGAAAAATTTCGGATCGATTGGCTTAAAGCTAAACAGGCGCGGGCCGTCTTTTGCTTCATCAGTGAGCATCTGCATTAGTTCTGCAAACTGCTGATCGACCTGGCTTAAAATGGTGCGTTGCTCCTGAGATAATACCTGAAAGCGTGCTTGATCTAGGCGATCGTACATAACCAAATCTTTGCGGATGACGTTTAACTCGTCTTTCACAATGTATCGGAACTGCTCAATACCAATTTCTTGGGATGGGGGTTGAGCAGTTGGCGCGTTATTCAGCAATTGATCGATGTTTTGCCATTCGCCACACCCGGAAATGGGACAGGGGAACTCATGGCGATTTTTCTTTTTGCTTTCAATTAGTTTCTGTACCTCAAACAGTCCGTTTCCAGGTGTATTCATGCCGCAAGGTGCAACACAAGAAACCATCACATTACAACGCAACCCTTCCCAGAAATTCTCGACTAGCCATTTAATCTCTTCTGTGAGATAGGACAGAAACCTTTCAGGATAAGCTGCCCGCACTGTAATTTTTACATCGGTGCCAATATACTCCAGCAATGCCCGACCGTTGTAATCATTGTCAAGCATTAAGCCGCGTTGCCAGTGAATGCTGTTTTCGTAATTAGTCCGCCCCAGTGAGTATTTGTGCAACCGGACAATCAACTGGTAAAATAATCCTTCTGCGACTGCAAACTGTCCGCGACTGTCCACAATGCGGCAGATTTGCACCTGTTGTCTATCTCCCGCTTCCGGTTGCTCTCCCCAATTTGGTAACGGCTCTGGGCGTGTGTCGGGAACGAGTTGAGCAATCAGGCTGGTATTGCTAGTTTCTGCCGGATCGAAAACCACTTTGTAGGATAGATCAAAGCGTTCCATCAGCCGCAGAAAGATTGGATGCAATTTTGAGGGATAGCCTTCTTCGCCTACAAATGGCGGATGGCTCCACAACTGACTGAGATGCTCAAATTCCACTAAGCCGTTGCGTTTGCGTGTTGTTTCATCATCCAGCACGAAGCTGATTGCCTTTGCCAGCCAGTCGGGTTTGAGGATGATGATATCGCGTAGTGTTGGGTCGTAATGATAATGGATGAAATGTCCTAATATATGGGAGATGCGAAGGAACAGTTCTGCTTGCTCCTCATCAATTCCCTCTTTAGCGCAGATGGCAATAACATCATCGTAAGGTAGATAGGCTTTGTCAATTGTTTGTAAAGTTTCCTGCACACGCTGCCACTTTGCGGGAACGGAACGCCCCATTTCAGGAAGAGATGCAGCAACACGAGCAATAGTATCTTTTAATTCTGCAAGACCAGCGCAATCCGTCGTATCCTGGTTGGGTTTGCTGTCTACATGGAAGAAATCGATTACTGTATCTTTGCCGAATTGATCCAAAATTTCTTGTCTGTCAATATCTGGTTGTCGCTGTCCGGGGCCGCCGTGGGTTGCAACTACTAACACCTTTGCATCCGGTTCTCGATTTTTGATCAGCGTAATCCACTCTTTGACAAAGCCCTGCTGGGGGCCTTCCCGTGGTTTCCAAATCACCAGATACACGGCTGGCGCACTGAAAAACAACTGGTGCGTCGGTCGATAAACACGTTGACCGCCAAAATCCCAACCATTCAACGTGATTTCTATGGCGCTGTCGGGGTCAATGACGATTACAGGCTTAATCTCAATCCCGTGAGTTGTGGGACGACCGTCAACCCATTCATCCTCCCGCAATGCTCCCAATAAACAACTTTTGCCCACTTCACCTTCACCAATCAGAATCAGCTTGGCTTCATTCAAAGTTATCTGTTCTTCTGCCTTTGCCCGAAGATACGCCATAACAGCGTTGAGTCCCTGCTCGTATGCCGCTGCTAGTTCAGGGTTTAAAGGGTTTTCGTCAAGATTAAGTTCAACTAGTTGAGCAAGTTGAGTAAAACTGTGAGGCAATGATGTCAGATTATTTCCAGGAACTACGTCTTCATAAAACGCATTAGAGGAAATCTGCTTTCCTCCTAAGTAAAGTTTTATTAACTGTGTCAAATTGCCAAATTCATTGGGAAGCTGCTCAATTTCATTGTGGATCACATAAAGCTCTCTCAATTTTTGTAAGCTCGTGATTACGTTTGGAAACGAGACAAATTCATTTCCAGAAAGTGACAGTACAGTTAGTTGCGTTAGATTTTTGGTTGATTCTGGCAGTTCCGTCAGTTGGTTGTTGAAAAGGTCAAGCTGTTGCAACTGAGTGAGAAAACCGATCGCCTCTGGCAGTACCGTCAGTTCGTTGCTAGAGAGGTCAAGCTGTTGCAACTGAGTGAGAAAGCCGATCGCCTCTGGTAGTACTATCAGTTGATTGTTCCAAAGGTCAAGCGATTGCAACTGGGTCAGATAGCCGATAGCCTCTGGCAGTGTTGTCAGTTCGTTTCTAGAGAGGTCAAGCGTTTGCAATTGGGTCAAGGATGCGATCGTCTCTGGCAGTTGGCTCAGTTGGTTGTTGGAGAGGTCAAGCGTTTGCAATTGGGTCAAGGATGCGATCGCTTTTGGCAGTTGGCTCAGTTGGTTGTTGGAGAGGTAAAGCTGTTGCAACTGCGTCAGGGATGCGATCGCTTCTGGCAGTTGGCTCAGTTGGTTGTTGTAGAGGTTAAGCGATTGCAATTGTGTGAGGGATGCGATCGCCTCTGGTAATGTCGTCAGTTGATTGTCAGAGAGATTAAGCTGTTGCAACTGCGTGAGGGATGCGATCGCCTCTGGTAATGTCGTCAGTTTATTATTGCGAAGGTAAAGCGTTTGCAACTGCGTCAGGGATGCGATTGCTTCTGGCAGTTGGCTCAGTTGGTTGTTGTCGAGGTTAAGCTGTTGCAACTGAGTCAGGGATGCGATTGCTTCTGGCAGTTGGGTCAGTTGATTGTTGTCGAGGTTAAGCTGTTGCAACTGAGTCAGGGATGCGATTGCTTCTGGCAGTTGGGTCAGTTGATTGTAGAAAAGGTCAAGATTTTGCAACTGAGTCAGGGATAAGATCGCCTTTGGCAATTCCGTCAGTTGATTGTCGGAGAGGTCAAGCGTTTGTAACTGGGTTAGGGATGCGATCGCCTCTGGCAGTTCTATCAGTTGATTGCCGTTGAGATCAAGCAATTGCAATTGTGTGAGGGATGCGATTGCTTCTGGCAGTTCCATCAGTTCGTTACCGGAGAGGTCAAGCTGTTGCAACTGGTTCAGGGATGCGATCGCCTCTGGCACTTCAGTGAGTTCCATGTTGCTGAGATCGAGTTTTATTGATCCCTCTCGCCGTGCCTTTTCAATGCGCCGCTTTGCTTTTTGATAAGCCCTATTTCGTGCCATCACCAATTCCTTCTTCTATCTAAGTATCAAAATCGGAGTAATAGCCAAACTTTTTTTGGGTAACAGCCGATACAGGTGGTTTAGTCAGAAAATCTCAGCCTAACATTCTAATAAATAGCAAGCAACGCCAAGGTCAAGATTTTACTTGAGTTAAAAAGTTAACCACGTCAGATGATGTTGGCAATTAGATAGCTTGCTGATTTAGCGGAATTACAATTATAAATTCTGTTCCCTGCCCAGGAGCAGAAATACATTCTAATTTTCCCTGATGTTTTTGGGTGATAATCTGATGACTAATAGATAAACCTAACCCAGTACCTTTATTAACTGGTTTAGTCGTAAAAAATGGTTCAAATAATTGTTTTTGTACCTTTTCTGGAATGCCTATACCATTGTCGCCAATACGAATAACTATCTGATTTTCGCTCGTGAGTTGAGTCTGAATGCGTATCTGGGGAGTAGAAAGCGCTTTTTCCCCTACTTTCCACTCACCATTTTCTATTGCCTCTTCTAAAGCATCGATCGCATTTGCCAGAAGATTCATAAATACTTGATTCAGTTGTCCAGCATAACATTCTACTAATGGCAAGTCACCATACTCTTTAATCACCTCAATTGCTAGATTGTTAGATTTAGATTTGAGGCGATGTTCCAAAATCATTAACGTATTATCTAAACCTTCATGGATATCCACAGCTTTCATTTCTGCATCATCTAACCGAGAAAAGTTTCGCAGAGATAAGACAATTTCTGTGATTCTTTCGGCACCAACTGTCATCGAAGTTAGCAAATTAGGCAAGTCTGCAATCAGAAAATCTAAGTCGATCGCTTCTATTTCTTGTTGAATTTCCTTTGGTGGATTAGGATAGTTTTTCTGGTATAATTGCAGCAATCTTAATAAATCTTGGATATATTGATTGGCATAGCCGACATTGCCAGAAATAAAATTGATTGGGTTATTGATTTCGTGCGCTACACCTGCTACTAACTGCCCCAAACTGGACATTTTTTCACTATGCACCAGTTGAGATACTAGCTGCTTTGCCTCTTGGCGCAATTGTGCTTCTGAGTATCGCAATATCTGTTCTGCTTGTTTGCGCTGGGTAATGTCGTGGAGAATCACAACATATTCCTGAAAATCTCGATGGGGTCGGTCTGAGATGGAAACTTCCAGAGTTCTGTTTTTCCCATTGCCGATGAGAATTTGTTCGCTACGCTTTGTCCACTGCTCTGGATAGTAGACTAATGCGGGTAGCCATTTGTTCAGGTGATTTCCCCGCAACTCTGATGGGTTGACACCAAAGAATGATTTGGTGGCTGGGTTTGCTTGCTGGATAATACCTCGATTATCTACAACTAAAATACCATCTTGGGCGACTGTAAACAGGTGTTCGGCAGCAACTCTGGCTTCTGCGATCGCTACCACTTGCGGTAAACTTGTCCAACAAGCGATCGCTACTCCTACAAATGCCACGCTCATCAGTAGCACCACAAATATATTCTCACCGCCCGCAGTCGCTACTTTATTGAGTTTAACGCCAAATAACCAGCCAACTGCCACGGCGCTGCACAGTAAAAAAATCAGGATACTCACCTGAAGAATTACTGAATCTTTGATAATTACTACAGGGCGGGTGCGATATCGCTGCATCCACCAATCAGGATGGAAAGCCGGAAAGTTCACCCGGCGAATTACTGCATCTATGCCCATGACACCAATGGGAAATAATAGCCCAATCAACAAGTTGAGCCAACCCCAGGCAAATCCGCCCACGAACAGCACCACAACTTCTAACAGTAAAATGGCCAGAGATATGCGAGGAAATAAAACTTCCGGGCGATCGCGCCGAAGCCAAAGCCCCAGATGCAGTAACATAAAGGAGACAAACCAACCGATGTTGCCAACAGCGACGATTCGCGCCACATCTCCCCAAATCAGATAGATTAAGCACAATACCAGTGTCAATGTCAATGCTGGGACAAACACACCCCGACGTGAAACAACAGAAAATACTGGTGAAATGTGATTATCTAACGCCAATTGATACAAAATTCGCGGGCAATTAGAAACCACCGTTGCCGAACCGAGTAGACAAGCAGCTACTAACAAAAAAGAAATACTTACACCAGCTAATTTTCCCCAAAAGGGCTGGGAAGCCGCCACCAGATTCAGAAAAGCATTATCTTTGAGGTTGGGATTTGTTGCCAACCGCATGACTACCCAAGACCCTCCCAAAAAGATGGGTGGCATCATCCAGGCGGCAACGTTTAGAAACCGTAGCGTCTGGGTGGGGTGGCGGCTATCGGCGACAAAGGAAGAAGCCGTTTCACAACTGTAGGTTGCATAAGTGACGAAAAAGAACCACTTTGCCCAATCTACAAAACTCAAAGATGACCAACTGCTAGGAAAAAACCCCGGACTAACGGGAGAAAACGCTAACCAGCCAAGACCTTGGACGCAGAAGGTCATTAGCAGTGCAAAGGCTGGAATGACAAAAAACAAATGTAAAATACTCAGGGCGCGAGTCCCACTAAAAGCCACAACAAAAGGCAAGAGTGTAAAGCTAATATCCAGAAATATGTCTGGACAAGCAATACCCAACGCCTCTAAATTTACTTTAATTAAATCTTTGAGTACGATTGTATTCACTGATAGGTAAGAAACCCAGTTGAGAAGGTATCCAATTGCTGCATAGCGAGCAAGTGCTGGGTAGTTTTGCAGTAGCTTGGTAGCATAGTTGGGTGTTCCTCCTGCTACATTGATGAAATGCATACCCAAGCGTTTTACTTGATAGTTGAGCAGCATTCCAAAAATTACCGCAGGTATCCAGACAAAAATAGCTTGGGAACCTAAAGCAGCATGAATCGCTGGAACTAATGCTGTCCAAGAAATATGAGCTGTCAAACCAAAGCCCCAACTTTCAACAGCACTCAAGCTTCTAGTTAAGCGAGGGGAAGAAGATTGGCCCAATGTGGAATGAGCAAAATGGGACATGATTAGCGGTGTTCAATGGGATACTCTAATTAAGCTTATTAGCTAGAGTTCCCATCTCGTAAATCTTCTGAATAAAAACTTTCTGTAAGGAATAATGCTTAGATGTTAATACATCTATTACTAATGGTCTGCCAACCCAAAAATGCTGGGTGGGGGCTGGGTAAAGGCGAAAGGGAAAAGGGTAAGGGATTTAAAACCTTTCCCCGTTCTCCGTTCCCCCTTTCCCTTTACCTCGTCAATAATTAACTTTACAACAGCAGTATTTATTGCCCTCATCCCCCAACCCTTCTCCCAATTTAGGAGAAGGGGAGCTAATTTCAAAGTTTCTCTTCCAAGGTTGGGAGAGGGATTTAGGGTGAAAGCTCATTGATTCACGCAAGAAGTCTATTAGATAAATTTCGAGCGTGTATCTGCCAAGGCGGGAACTTTGACTTCTGTTTCGGCTTGTAAGTCAAAGTCATACCACTCGTTACGCCATTGCAGACGAAACTTCAAACGCGTCCAGTTGGGTGGTAGATTGGGACAGGCAACGGGGCCAAATTGAGTCATGCGAATGCCGCCAAACCCGAAAACTACTGCTTGCCATACTCCTCCAGCACTGGCGGCGTGAATTCCTTCGGCGGCGTTCAGCCTCACATCCTCTAAGTCTACCAAGGCCGATCGCAGAAAGTGTGTATAAGCTTCAGTTGGTTGATTGAGGTCGCAAGCTAAGATAGCGTTAATGGCTGGGCCTAGTGAAGAACCATAACTGTGGTCGGTGCGTTGGGTGTAATAGTTCCAGTTGGTGGCGAGAGTTTGATAGTCATAACGTTCGCGCAGTAAATACAAGAGCATCAAAACATCTGGCTGCTTGAGAATCTGCTTTTGGTTTGTAGCTTCAACTCCCAACAAACTTTGCAGAGATTTGCTGCGCGGTTCGTAATCAGCGAGGTTAACGTCTTCTAGCTGGAAAAAGCCTTCAAATTGCTCAATTAAACCTGTTTGAGCATCTTCATTGACAAATAGACGCTCTTGGATTTCCGCCCAATGGTGCAGACGCTCTGTAGTTAAGTTGAGTTTTTGCACTAGTTGGGCTGAGGTTTCAGGATAAGCTTGTTTGAGCCAATCCCACAGCGCTAAAGCTGACTGCAAATGCCACTGTACCATCAGATTGGTGAAGGCATTATTATCGACGCGATCGTGATATTCATCCGGGCCAATTACATCTAAAATGTCATAGCTGTGGCGCTCTTGGTTCCACTGCACTCGACTTTCCCAGAAAACAGCCGTATCAAGAATAATTTCTGCGCCATAATCGCGCATCCAGTCATCATCGTTGGTAGTCTGCCAGTAGTGCAAAATTGCATAAGCAATATCTGCGGTGATATGCACTTCAATGTCACCGCACCAGATACGCATTAATTCACCATTGGGAGCCGGAACCCAACGCGGAGTGACTTCATCGCCAGTAGTAGCACTTTCCCAAGCATACATCGCTCCTTGATAACCAGCTTCTTGAGCTTTGCGTCTGGCTCCTGGTAGGGTGTGGTAGCGGTAAGTGAGCAAGTTACGCGCTAGAGCTGGTTGAGTTAAGGTGAGGAAAGGTACGATGAATATTTCTGTATCCCAAAAGATATGTCCGCTATAGGCAAAACCAGAAAGAGTTTTGGCAGGAATGCTTACTCGGCTGTCGTGACGCGGTGTTACAGCTAGTAATTGAAAGAGATTGTAACGGACGCTCAATTGAGCCAAGCGATCGCCTTCTATTATAATGTCACTGTCTTGCCACACTTGCTCCCATGCAGTAATGTGAGCTGCCAATAGGGTAGTATATCTCGGTTCCTCAGCGAGTCTTTGTAAGGCGGTGGCAATGGGGATTTCTGTTTCTCGTGAAGTAAACAGGGTGACAATTTTTTCTACTGTCACCGTTTTTCCGGGATATAACTCTAAGGTAGTTGTCAAAGTGGGAGAAGTAGAAGCGTTTTCGACGTTCACGAGTGCAGTCTCGTCACCATCTACCACTAACTTAGCTGCCATCCCAAGTTGAATATTTGAGTAAAGAGTTGTACTGTTTAACCAGATAATTCGATCTATGCCACCTTGGTTTAAGGTTCGCCAATGTTTGACGCCTTGGGTATGGGGTTCGCTGTCAAATCCAGCTTCAACGGTAATTTCACCCTCAAAATCTACCGATGTAATTTGAGCGCGAATCGCCAAAACGTGCTGGTCTGCTAAACTAATGAAACGCTCGAAGTGAAAATCTAAGGTATGACCATTAGGACTACGCCACCGCACATCGCGGCTAACTAAACCTAAGCGTAAATCGAGCCGACGTTCGTAGTTGAGAATCTCACCACTGTCCATACTAAAGCGATCGCCTGCTACTTTCACCACCAATGGCAGCCAGTTGGGACAGTTTACCAATTCGGTATGAGTAATTGTCACATCATCATAAACACCGTGGATGAGTACGCCTGGAAAATCTTGGGGATATCCTTCCTCAAATGTACCCCGCACTCCTAACAACCCATTACCAAGAGTGAAAACAGTTTCTTTGTGATGTAACTGCGTCGGGTTAAACTCCGTTTCAATAACGTTCCAGTCAGTATTGTCAATTAATTGCTGATTTTGCTGAGAATTGGAAGTGGACACGTTGAGCATGAGTGATAAAACCTATGTCTTGGGGGTTGCTGTGGGCAGGATGAAGTAAAATTAGGAAGCGAATCTTTAAATGATTAGACTTCTTGCAGAAGTGGGGAAAAGGGTAAGGGGTAAAGGGGAAAGCGGCTCATAAAAACCCTTTTCCCAATAAAGATGAGTCCCTTTCCCCCCTCTTGCAAAAGTTACTTTTGCAAGAGGTTTATTAACTCTTTTTCTTTAGCGCTTAGACTAGAAGATAATCTGAACGCTAAAAAACACGCTTCTGATAACAGTAGCGTTTCAAATTTCATCTGTCTACAGTTAGATTTCTTTAAAACTGCCAGTTATAACTCATAAATCTCAACTAGCTACGAATTGATTCGGCTTTTCATCAATTTGTTTCATATTTACAATTAACGCAAGACGCGATGAATCCTGAAGGCAAGACGCGATGAACCGCCGTCTCTACAATAATCAGTCTTTGTGATGAACGTTAGTCATATTTTGGCTGGTAAAATCTACAGGTGCAGTTAAGTAACGTTTTGTTGTTTTAACAGAAGTGGTATATTGGCACTTGACCTGACCGAGTACAAACTATGCATAAGCCCACAGGAGAGCAAACTCGAAGTGTTGTACTCAGTAATATAGGACAGGAAGGGGGAGTGGGCAGATGAACAAAAATACTGGACAAGGTAGTGTTTTTTCCCTGTTTAAAGGCGTACCTCTAAGTCGCATCTTGGTAGCGTTGTTTGTGCTGCAAATCTTGCTAGCTGTGGGATTGACTGCATACTTATCAATCGGAAACGGGCAAAAGGCAGTCAATGAGGTAGTTAACGAATTACGTCATGAAGTTGGCAATCGAGTCGAGCAGAATTTACAAACTTACTTAGCAACTGGGCGTCAGGTACTACGCAGTAATCAAAATGCGATCGATATGGGGTTGCTGAAGATAGAAAATCTGGCAAACTGGGAGTCATACTTAATAGAGCAGTTAAAGATTTTTCCAGATGCGTTGGCAATAACTGCAAGCAATGAGCAAGAATATTTAGCGGTGGAGAAGTTCAACGATCGCCAATTTTTACTCAGAAAAGCCGATAAGTCAACTGGGTACGACCTCTACACTTACATAATTGACTCTCAAGGTCAACGTACTCAATTACCAGAGGTAATCAAAAACTATGATGCGCGATCGCGTCCTGATTATCAAACAGCAGTTACCGCCAAAAAATTCAGCTTTAGTCAGATTTTTACACCCCGCACTGAACCAACACTCTTAATTAGTGCTTCTCTTCCCATTTATAATTCTCAAGGCGAACTACTCGGAGTCAACAGCACTCTCACTCACTTATCACAAATTGGGGATTTGCTGCAAAATATCAAAGTTGGCAAATCTGGGCAAATTTTTATTATCGAGCGATCGGGGCTATTAGTTGCAAGTTCTACAGCCGAAGAACCATTCCGCTTCCAAAATGGTAAACCCATTAGATTAACAGCTTCCCAAAGCAGCAATTCTTTGACTCAAGCAATCGCTAAATACTTAGCGACTAAATTTAGTAACTTTGATCGAATTCAAGGTTTACAGCAACTAGATTTTTCCTGGGACGGCAAACGGCAATTTTTAGAAGTTAGACCTTTCGAGAGCGAACCAAATGTCAATTGGTTGATAATAGTAGCTGTCCCAGAAGCAGACTTTATGGGACAAATTAATCGCAACATTCAAACTACAATTTTTCTTGGTTTAGGAGCGTTGGTGCTAGCTATTATCTTGGGAATTCTCACCGCTCGGTGGATTACTCAACCAATTTTGCACTTCAGCAAGGCGACAAAAGATTTAACTGATTTTACCAATAGCGAAAACTCAGTGGTGAAAGTACAAGGAATTCAAGAACTAGAGGTACTGGGTGGATCTTTAAATGAGGTAGCGCAGGATTTACGCAAAACCTTTACTGCACTGATGAGTAAAAATGAGGATTTAGAACTGCAAGTTAAACAGCGAACTCAAGAATTACAGCACGAGGTTGAAGAACGCATTAACAGCGAGCGAAAACAGGAACAGCATCATCAAGTACTTACAGAATTAACAAATCACAAAGCGATTTTTGAAGGAAATTTAGAAACAGCATTCAAAGCGATCGCTCAAAAAGCAGCCAATGCCTTAGAAGTAGAACGAGTCAGTGTGTGGTTATTCAATAGCGAGCGCACTAAGCTACAATGCATAAGTCTTTATGAACGTAGCAATCACAAATATTCGGCAGGTTTAGAACGCAACCTTACAGATTATTTCATCTACTTTAAAGCCCTATTAGCTTCTGGTACTATTGCCGTCTCTGACACTCGTACCGATCCACGGGTACAAGAATTATCGGATAAATTGCTCGAACCAAATAATATCGTATCCCTAATTGATACCAGTCTTTGGGTTGGGGGCAAAATGGTAGGAACAGTATTGTACGAGCAAGTCGATCTTCCCCGGAAATGGGAACTGAGCGAGCAAAACTTCGTTAGAGCAATCGCGGAAATTGTCGCTCTAACTTTAGAAGTAGGCGATCGCAAACGCGCAGAATCGGCTCTACGTGAGGCTAAAGAAATCGCCGAAGTCGCAAATCGTGCTAGAAGCACCTTTTTAAGAAACATTAACCACGATCTGAGGACTCCTTTAAACTCAATTATGGGAATCACAGAGGCACTCAAAGAGCAAGTGTACGGCCCTGTAAATGAAGAACAGCGCCAGTCTTTAAATATGCTCGAATCTAGCAGTAAGAACTTACTAGAATTAATTAACCAAATCCTTGAGTTTACCGATACAGAATCCAGCAAGATCGAACTGCAACTAGCTACTACTTCGATTCAGGAAATATGTGACTTCTGCTTGAGTTTTGTCAAACATTTAGCCTTCCAGAAAAATATCCGGCTGACGGCACAAATACCTGAAGAACTCGAACCCATCCAAGTTGATGAACGCCGCATTCGCCAAGTATTTATCAACTTATTAACCAACGCGATTAAGTTTACTAAAGAAGGAGGCGAAGTCTGGATTGAGGTCCAGCCAAGTTCCACCAATGAATATATCTTTATCAGCGTGGTAGATACTGGTATTGGGATGCTTTCCGATGACCTTTTTAAATTATTTCAACCTTTTGTCCAAGTTGAAACTGTTCCCGATCGTAGTTCTTCAGGCACAGGTTTAGGATTAGTTATGGTGCAAAAAATTGTCGAGTTGCATGGTGGAACTGTCCACGCCGAAAGTCAGTTAGGCAAAGGTAGTCGATTTACTGTGAAGCTTCCTTGGAAAAAGGCCAAGGAGTGGGGAGTCTAAGCGATGTGACGATAAGTATTAAACGGTAATCCAGTGCGCTGCTTGACATCAATCAACGATTTATACTCACCTCTTTGCTGCCTTTCGACAACAATTTGCTCTGCGATCGCTCTATCTAATCCACAGGTAATCAATTCATCAGTTGAATATGTGTTTAATCGTTTCCAAGAACAATCAGCTTCTTTTTTGTAGTTGTAGCTAAAAGTAATCAGTGGTGTAATTCGATCTACTTGCTTTTCGGGAATTCCGGCTATTTCGATTAACTCTTCTACATGAGTAAAAACATATCCCTCATTCATCAATGATTCGATGTTATTTGCATAAACTATCGGTAGTCCTAAGTAGTTAACTAGTTCATGTTTTGAGCATTCATTAATATCTACTTTTTCACGAGTATTCGCAACTAATTTTGCTAACTCTTGTTCTTCGGGAATTGGTAAATTCTTTGGATAAGTTTTGATTAAATAAAATTTCTTGAGATAAAACGCAACGCCAATCTGAGCTATCCAGAGCGCAAATGCTAAACTATTAGCTGATAAAGCTAAAGCTAATATAGAGATGCTAATCCCTAGAACAACCCAAGTTTTAGTCTTGGATTTATAACCTGCATAGACAATCGCAAATCCCCCTAATGTTGGAATTAATGATAACCACACCCAAGCAGGAGTTTGTTGAAACCAAGATTTAGATTGTGACATCATAAATCGACTAATAGTTTTAATTTACAAAGATTTCAGAAGCTTTTGGCGTTTTTCTTCATACTCTTCTGCGGTAATTATCCCAGAATCAAAAAGATTTTTTAAATCAGCTAGCGCACTGGTTGCATCTTTTGCAGAGACGGCTCCACCTGAGCTTGCGATAACTTGATTATATTTTGTGTTAAATTCGGTATCTGACATCAAAACTAAGACGAAGAATTCAACAAAGGCTATTAAAGATGGTATACAAGTCCAAAAAAACAATAAGTACAAAATACCTGCTACATTTTCTCCTAAATAAAATTTGTGGATTCCCAACCACCCGCCAAAAAAGCAAAGTATAATTGCTGTAGATTTAGTCTTCATAACATTTACTTCCTGAATTAACTCTAATAAATATCTATTGGTATATAATCCAACTAAAGTTTTTGAGATTTTTTGATTATTTCTGTGCTTTGTTAGTGAATTTTGCCGTCAAAAAATAAATAACGATTATACCTAGCTGAGATTCCATTAAGACTAAATATCCTTTAACTATGTAGTTTAAATCTAGGTTGGAATTGAAATAAAAAATCAAAGAACCAATTGCTAAATATGGAATTAAACGCAACTGATGAAGTTTAAGTTTTAGTCTTTCGTTATTCAAATCGCTCATCAGTAGATAAAGTTATATTGAACAACAGTTGCTTATCAACAATTAAGCAGTTATTACAAATTTGCTTGGTTTAACAGATATTGACTGCTATTTAAAGCTAATCTTAGTTAATTTCTATCTGTTAAACCTCACGAATTTTACCGAGTTTGCTTATAGTTACATCAATAGACTTACGTAAAGTTTCTGATGACTAAAGTAAAATGCACAGCATAAAAATCACTGAAGTTTTGTTTTGCTTTCTTTGCTTTTTGAGACAACAAAACAATGCAACATTCAAGCATGACAGATCGGAAGTTCTTGTTCATGCTAAAATCTTGCTAAAAACAAGCTTTGTTTCAGTAGCAGCAGACTTTAATCTCAGGGCGCTTTTATACAGCCGTAGCATCCTTAATAACTGCTTCCTCTGAAGCCGATTTCAAGCGGGTTGCTCTACTTTTACGGATGCGATCGCTTTTGCGAACACCACCCGCCATCTGATATTCATGGCTATCTTTGCCGTACTTAAAAGCAACTCCCAGGAGCATTTTTTCACTCAGATCGCTCAAAGTTTTTTCCAACTCTTTCATCTCACTTTTATAAGAGTCAATCACAGCCAGAGTCGTATTATAAGCATCTATTTTACTGCGGTACTGTTGAATAACTTGTGCGACATTTTGCAAGTTACGAGTATCCCCAAAATCCATAGTGGGATCGATTGCTTTGAGTCCAGCGATTCTCAATTCAGCTTTTTCTAGAACGCGATATGTACGCTTTTGACGAGGCATAATGATGTTCTTTTGATGGTGTTCTAGAGCTAGCTTGCCTTACTAAAGCCTAATTTTGGTTGAGTATAATCCACAGTATTTGGTGTTTATTACAACAATCTACTCAGCAATGTTAACTAAAGCTATGATGTTTGTAACAAAAATCGTAGTCAGAGTAACTAAATTTGTAAAATTGTAACGAAAATCGTAGTGATGGTAACTAAACTCGTTATTTTAGTAACAAATTTGTCAGATTGTAACAAAAATTGTAGTGGTTGGTAATTAAACACAGCTTCAGCCAAGCGATCGCTCTTGTGCCACTGTTAAACATCCTTAATCTCATCCTGGCATATCTCAACGAACTTAACTGCGATCGCTCATAAACTTAACCAGATAATCCAACTTATCAAGAGATATCAAAGCGATAACTTATTAATCCCTAAAATAGCAAAAATCATTGACACGCTAAGTATATACGCAATAAAATTATTTTAGTAGAACCTAACAATAGAGTTAATCAAAATATTTTTCCCAGAGAATAATAGACGAGCAATATTAAAAATAATTTGGATCGAGCAAATGAACGCCAAAATTATTGCTTTCTTGGGGATTACGGCAGCCTTTGTAAGCTTAGGAAGCCAAGTCTACGCTCAATCACCAGCATCAAACTCAAATCCCGGACAATATCGATTAAGTGGTGATTCTCTACTTGGAATCGATCGGAAAACAGCCCAAGATGACTTTAGAAGTTTTTTTGAGCAAACTAATCCAGCAAGCCTTTCCAACAATAATAGAAGAGAAAATAAAACTCCAGCCCAAATTCGCTTTAACGAATCATTATCACAGCCAGACACCTCAGTTTTCTTAACACCGGCTCAGTCAGGCAGTGACAATGATGGATTGCAAGTACAGTTAGATATCGGGAGAAAATAAGCAGGGATAAAAGCTGACGGTGTAGTTTTAATTAATTATGCGTTGGCCAAAATCCTTGCTAATAGTCTGTTAAGTTTAAATTAGTAAGGTCAACAAGTTCGTAGTAAGCACTAAAGTGCTTACTACGAACTTTTCATTACTAGGTTAGACATTGTACTAAGCACAACTTAAAAATTATTTCCAGATTATTTTCACTCTTACTATTTTTACTTAAATCAAAAGAGTTTTATTAGAAAATATCGTTCAGACAATCGCAATTTTAACCGCTCTTACAGCCTCCTCTAGCAGAATAAAGTTTTGCACCTGACTCAATCCGCCTTCCTGAGTCGATAATTATGCAATCGTTTTGCAGTAAAATTAATCGTCAAGATAAGAGGAGAGCTTTGCGATGACTCGTGTCATCATGGTGTGACACGTTTACAGATGAGATCCGGCTCATGTTGTTTTGTCATGTAACCTTGTAATAATGGACAAATTGTGATTTTTACTCTCTTTTAGTTGTAATTTGGCACAAAAGCAAACGCTCTAGCTGTTGACAGTATAAAATAAACGGCAAATTAAGCGTGGACGCGTTGGCGTAGCGCACCCTATCCCTACAGGGAAGCAAGCTACGCAAAGCGTCTTGCAGAGAATGTATCGCCACTTCCAGATTTTAATTGTCACAGTTACTCCCAGATTCTGCTAATTATTGTTAACTTAAAAGGATGATAATTAATGCTGAACTCCTACTGCAATATCAACGCTGTAAACGCCGACCTTTTCTAGATATCCACGGTGACACAAGTCAGCGCGATGCTCCCAATGAGTTGCTACAGAAACTGCAACAGGATAAAATCGCTCATCAGTTGAGTGCTTTAGCACAGATGACTTATTATCAACCAGATTATGCTTATGGAAACTGGGAAAAGGGAGAGAAAGCAACTTTAGAATTGATGCAGCGTGGGGTTGAGTACATCTATAAAGGAGTACTGTTAGCAAATTATTCGCAAGCACACACCCTGCTAAGTCGTCCAGATTTACTTGTGAAACAGCCGGGACAATCAAATTTTGGAGATTGGATCTACGTCCCAGCTAGTATTGAACTGGGTAAGCGCCCTAAGCAAGAATATCAAGTTGTTGCTGCATTTCATGCCCAAGTATTGGCAACAGTGCAGGGAGTTGCACCTGAAACAGCTTTGCTCATATTGCGAACCAAAAATACAAATTATGCAGTGGATCTGTGCAAATGGACAATACGGATGCAGCAGATTTTGGAAGAGTTTATTCAAGTATTAAAGTTACCGAATCCGCCAGAGGTATTTATTTCTCGCCAAAAGTGCAATTTTTGCCATTGGTATAGTGAATGTTATGCGATCGCTCAATCTGAAAAACATCTCTCACTGCTACCAGGTGTAACACCGCTGCGCTATACTCAACTCCAAGCCTTAGACATTACCACACTGGAGTCTCTTGCTAACACCAGTCCCAGCAGCTTAGAAAAGCTACTTGGTTTTGACACCGAAGTAGCGCCCAAATTGGTAGTACAAGCTCAATCTGCACTAGAAAAACGGCCGTTGATTCTACCATATCCGCTACCAACAGAAGATATTACATTTACAGCGCCCATAGAGCTTTATTTTGATATTGAAGCCCAGCCAGACTTAGATTTAGATTATCTTTTAGGGGTTTTGGTTGTTAATAGACAAACTAATACAGAACAATTTTATTCTTTTTTAGCAGATAAACCAGAAGACGAAGAATTAGTTTGGCAGCAATTTTTGGATTTGGTTTGGCAATATCCCGAAGCGCCAATTTATCATTTTTGTGTCTACGAGTTTGATACAGTCAAACGGTTGGCAAAACTTTACGGCACTCCACATTCCTTAGTGCGTCCTGTACTGAATCGATTTGTGGATGTGTATGAGCAATTAACCCAAAGTGTAGCATTGCCCGTAGAAAGCTATGCCTTGAAAGCGATCGCTCGTTGGTTAGGATTTGAGTGGCGCGATAAAGAAGCCAGTGGTGCCAAGTGTATTTACTGGTACGATCGATGGTTAGAAACAGGCGATCGCACTTTACTAGAAATTATCCAACGCTACAACGAAGATGACTGCCGCGCCACCCATAAAGTAAAAAATTGGCTTGTCAACTTTTTCCAAGATGAATATGACTTACGATTAGCTTAAGTAATTTATTATTTTTTAAAGGTTTTCAAATTAAAAAATACGTTTTGAAAAGTCTCAGTAAAAAAACATCTGCTCAGACTTGTCACCAATTTAAAAAAAATGATTAGCGGGATTTTCAGGCTTGTATCTATTAAATTATTTATTTAATTGATATTATTTGAAGGGATGTATAAGTGTTTGTTCCTAAAAATATTTATTTGATAAAAATTATGCAGATATTTAAAAAAATCTTCGTATTTCCACGAATTATTTACTTGTTGATTGCAATTATAATTATTAGCTTTGTATTCACAAATTTTCCTTCAAATAGTGTTGAAATTAGTAGTATAAATTTTATTGGAGAAGCAACCTTAGAAAAAGGTTTAATATTTAAAGAAACTGAAATAGGAGGTTTATCTGGAATTACATATAATGCCAAAAACAACCTGTATTATGCTATTTCAGATGACCGGGGACAAAAAGCTGCCGCTCGTTTCTACACGTTAAAAATCGATTTGAGCAAAGGTTTACTAGAAAAAGATGGAATTATTCCAGTCAGCGTTACTACATTATTAAATGAAAATGGTCAAAGATTTCGCCCTGGTGAAACTGATACAGAAGGTATTGCATTAACTAATAAAGCGACTGTGTTTGTTTCTTCTGAAGGCGATGCTGCAAAATTAATTAATCCTTTTATTAAAGAGTTCTCACTATCTTCTGGTAGAGAAATTGCAACACTCCCTATACCAAACAAATTTTTACCAGATAAAACTAATCAAAAAGGTATCCGCAACAATTTAGCTTTTGAAAGCCTCACCATCACACCCGATAATAAGCATCTATTCACAGCCACCGAAAATGCTCTAATTCAAGATGGTGTCGCAGCGAAACCTAATATTGGTAGTCCTTGCAGAATTTTACAATACAACTTGCTCAACAACCAGTCAGAAAAGGAATTTCTTTACCAAACTGAACCAGTTGCACCATTTTTGAATCTGATTGGCAAATTCGCTAGTGGATTACCCGATTTACTCGCTCTCGATAATCAAGGACACTTCTTAAGTTTAGAAAGGTCTTTTACAGGTTTAGGATTTGCTATTTCCTTATTTCAGGTTTCTTTAGAAGAAGCCGATGATATTCATAATATTGATAGCCTTTTAGCCGTTGACTCCAAAAATATTAAACCAGTTAAGAAAAAACTGTTGTTAGATTTGAGAAAACTAGATGTACTGCTAGACAACATCGAAGGCTTAACTCTTGGCCCAAAACTACCAAATGGTCAACAATCATTAATTCTCATCAGTGATAATAATTTTAACTCCCTACAACGCACCCAGATACTAGCCTTTAAACTTAAAGTTGAAAATCCCTTAATTAGATTATTACGCCGGGTACTCCCAAATTTTAAGCTTTAATTGCACAGAGATAAAGGTGCTTAGGCGCAGCCCGTCATAAACATTGCAACTTAACTGCTATTTAGTTATTTCTGATTATTCCTGTGTATTTACTGAATATACTAAGTAATTTTATCTAGCTTATTTATAGTTTACGTGTAATTTCTCAACCGTACTCCTTAATAAATATGTTACACAATGTTTAGTAGCTTTTGCAGAAGGCTTAAGCATATTTACAGCATATAATTAATTTTCTCAAAATTCGGACATCTCTTAGATTTAAATTTAATAATTAGCTAGACTTATTAAAGTATTTTGCCAATAACATTTTTTATAAATGATTTTTATGCCAGAAAATAAAATTGAGAGTATGGTAGGGCAAAAGGCAGAATTAGACGATTACATCGGACATTTTTTAAACAATCGCTATTTAATCAGAGATTTGATTGGCAAAGGGGGGATGGGTAGAGTTTATCTAGCAGAGGATACTGCTAAAGACGGTATGCCGATCGCAATCAAAATCTTATCACTTAGTTTGTCAAACCAACAAATGTCCCAACGTTTTGCCAGAGAGATTTTTATTGGCGCTCAATTGGGTCGCAAAAGTAAACATATTGTTCGCATTTTAAGTTATGGAGTTACTGAGGATAAAACTCCATTTTATGTAATGGAATACCTCCAAGGAAAAAATCTTAAACAAATTCTGAAAATTCAGCCCTTAACAATATCGAAGTTTCTAGAAATTTGCAATCAAATTTGTTTAGGCTTACAATGTGCCCACCAAGGTATTAGTCTTAAAGGAGAGATTTACCCTATTGTTCACAGAGATATTAAACCAGAAAATATATTTATTGCTGAAGATAGTAAAAAAGGTGAAATTGTTAAAATTCTAGATTTTGGTATTGCTAAGTTTTTAACAGAGCGAAGTGGAATGACCCTAACAGATTCTTTTATTGGCAGTTTGCCTTACTGTTCTCCGGAACACATGGAAGGGCGTAAACTGCTAGATATCCGCTCTGATATTTATAGTTTGGGAGTATTAATGTTTGAGATGCTGACAGGTAAACACCCATTTCAAACAAAAAGTAACTCCTTTGGTACTTGGTATCAAGCCCATCGCTTTCAAATGCCACCTACAGTTGAAGAAGTAAATCCGCAAGTTAAAATACCAGAAATATTAGAAAAAATATTAATGACTTGTTTAGCTAAAGAAGTAAGCGATCGCCCTCAGAATATTAACCAAATATTAGAAGATTTAGAAAAAGTTAGTCTTCAAGTTAATAATGTTATTTTTAGTAATAGTACAGACATTATTAAAGTTTCGCTCCCAGTTCAATTAGTACCCGCAACTTTACTATCAGAAAAAGAGTGCTTGCAAAAAAATTGGCCTAAAAATAAACCAATTGCACCAATTGGTTTTCCCCATTTATTACAGACTTCTCAAAGACCTATACCAACTTTTTGGGCAATGTTGCCCAAACAAGAGATTGCAAAATTTTTGGATAAAATACATAGCACTGAATTTATTAGTAAAATGAATGTATATCCGATGCTAATGTGGTTAACAGTGTTATATGACGCCCAACCTTCTACGACTAAGTGGCTACCTTATTATCTGGATTTAAAAGATAACAAGAGTCAAAATATAGCACGTAGTTTAGCAGAAGTAGGCTACTATCATTTACTATTTTTCCCCTTAGAAGAGCCAACTCATTGCTCTCATGTAACGACTTTAAATCTCACGGCTAAACAGCGTCAGCAACTTTTAGATTGGTTAGATATGAGTCAACAGTCAAATGAATTGATTTTGCCTGGTCAAGCCAAAAATATTCTAAAAGCAGAGTACGAAAAGCTGAAGTTAGACATATTACGAAACTTAGCCACACATCAAAAATCTGAGACAGAAGTTTTAAAAACTTGGATAAATAAATTTTTGGAAATGTTTTTAAAAATGCTATTACGTCGTTGAAATTCTGCTAGTAAAATCAAAATGCTTGCCACCATTAACTAAGAATATTTTTATGTATTTATTGCTAACTTTCAATGGACTCAGCATCAGAGGTGAACAAAGTGAATCAGAGCTTATCTACATCTCCCAGTAGTACGGGCTTGCTTGCCAATCGTTATCAACTCAAGCAATTAATTGGCAGCGGTGGCATGGGTGAAGTTTTTTTAGCAAATGATGTTTTGTTAGGAGGTATACCAGTTGCTATCAAGTTTTTGACTCAAACTGTTGTTAATACCAAAATGCAACAAGACTTTGCTCGTGAAGCTTTAATGAGTGCAGCCTTGAGTCAAAAGAGCGTACATATAGTGCGGGCCTATGATTATGGTGTGAATGAGAAAGGAAAACCATACTACGTCATGGAATATTTATGTGGTAAGAGTTTAAAGGATTTAATTCCGCTATCTCTGCCCATGTTTTTGACTCTCTCTCGCCAAATTTGTTTGGGCTTACAGTGTGCTCATCAAGGAATTAACATTGATGGCAAAATTTGTCCGTTGGTTCATCGAGATATCAAGCCCGCTAATATATTAGTTATTCCCGATCCGATATTGGGCCAGTTAGTTAAAATTCTTGATTTTGGTATTGCTAGATTTTTGAATTATGCATCAACAGCTAGTACAAGTAGCGGATTTAATGGCACTTTACCCTACTGTTCTCCAGAACAGCTAGATGGAGAAAAATTAGATAGTCGCTCTGATATTTATAGTCTGGGTGTGATGATGTTTGAGATGCTCACAGGCAAAAAACCTTGGCAAACAGAAACTGATTACTTTGGCGCTTGGTATAAAGCACATCATTTTGAAGCACCAAACACGATCGCAGATGTTAAACCTACTATTAAAATACCTCAGAAGTTAAATAATTTAATTATGGCTTGTCTGGCTAAAAAAGCAAGCGATCGCCCTCAAAATATCGCGGAAATTTTACAAGTTTTAAACAGTCTAGAAAAGTCTAATTGTCCGAATTTACCTACAAATTTGAACTTTAAATCTTCCTTAAATTCTGCATTACCAATCACTGTAGAACAAAGCGATCGGCAACTTTTGTGGCCTCAAAATAAACCAATTCAAGAAATTGTTTTTCCCCAGCTTCTAGACACTCCCCAAGGATCTATAACAGCGCTATGGTTGATGTTGTCTAAACAAGAAATTAAAAACTATGCGGTTTCTACCCGTTATAACCAGTTTGTCTTTGTGACATCCCCTCACCCAATGTTGTTGTGGGTAACTGTACTCTATAATCAGCAATTCGCTCCTAAGTGGCTACCTTGCTACTTAGATATGCAAAATCCCCAAAATCTGAGGATGGTAAGTTTCCTGGCTGAAAATGAACAATATCCTTTGATTTTCTTTACTCTGGAAGCACCACATTCCTGCATCAAGGTTCTCAGCAGTCGCATTGAGTCAACTCAGCGGCAAATGTTAAAAACTTGGGTGCAACAAAGCCATAGTCTACCACCCACTTCTCAACCCCAATTGAGCAAACAACTATTGAAACAGCAGTATAAACAAATGCAATCCCGAATATTGCAGCATCTCGAATCAGAGCCACAGGTTGTGTTATCGCGGTCTATTTAACGTATAATTTGCACCTTGGAGATACGTAACAAAAATCATTACTAATTCCTAACTCCGAAACACTTGACAAGTAGAAAAAAAATAGTGATAATAGCAAAGTTGCCAAACAAGGGACTGTAGTTCAATTGGTTAGAGCACCGCCCTGTCACGGCGGAAGTTGCGGGTTCGAGCCCCGTCAGTCCCGTTATAAATTTATGAGTAGCGAATCACTAAACTTAGGTGATATTAGATTCTGAATTACCCAAAGAGGTTGACCCAGATTCAGGATTTAAATATAAGCTACATTTATCATGCTTTGCGAAAGAGAGAATTAACTGTGACTGTTAGAGTCCGTATTGCGCCGAGTCCAACCGGAAATTTACATATTGGTACAGCTAGAACTGCTGTATTCAACTGGTTATTTGCCCGTCACCACGGCGGTAAATTTATACTGCGAATAGAAGATACAGATTTAGAGCGATCGCGTCCCGAATACACCGACAATATTCTGGAAGGACTGCGTTGGCTAGGATTGAACTGGGATGAAGGGCCATTTTTCCAATCCCAACGCCTGGATCTTTATAAAGAAGCAGTAGAAAAACTGCTAGATCGAGGATTAGCCTATCGCTGCTACACCAGTTCTGAAGAATTAGAAGCGCTCCGAGAAGCTCAAAAAGCTAGAGGTGAAGCACCTCGCTATGACAACCGTCACCGCAACCTCACCCCAGAACAACGCGCCGCCTTTGAAGCAGAAGGTCGTTCTTCAGTAATTCGTTTCAAAATCGAAGACGATCGCGAAATTGTCTGGAACGATCTAGTTAGGGGAAAAATGTCTTGGCGAGGTAGTGATTTAGGTGGTGATATGGTCATCGCCCGCGCCTCAGAAGAGAGTAGCGGTCAACCTTTATACAACTTTGTCGTTGTAGTGGATGACATTGATATGCAAATCACCCACGTCATCCGGGGAGAAGACCACATCGCCAACACTGCCAAACAAATTCTGCTGTATGAAGCGATGGGTGCAAAAATTCCAGAGTTTTCTCACACGCCATTGATTTTGAACAGGCGAGGGCAGAAGCTTTCTAAGCGAGATGGCGTCACTTCCATTTCTGAATTTCAGAAAATGGGCTTTACTGCTGAAGGCTTGGTAAATTACATGACATTGCTGGGTTGGTCGCCACCAGACTCGACGCAAGAAATATTTACCTTAGAAACAGCAGCTAAAGAATTTGGCTTTGAGCGTGTAAATAAAGCAGGTGCAAAGTTTGACTGGGACAAGCTGGATTGGTTGAACAGTCAGTATATCCACAATACTCCAGTAGATAAACTCACAGATTTACTCATTCCCTTTTGGCAAGCGGCTGGCTATAAATTTGATGGTGGAAGAGATCGCCCCTGGTTAGAACAGCTAGTAACTTTAATTAGCCAGAGTTTGACTCGCCTGGTAGATGCAGTACCTCAAAGCCAACTGTTTTTTAGCGATGCAGTTGAATTTAGCGATGAAGGCAGTACACAACTGAAGCAAGAAGGTTCAGCAGCTGTTCTGGAAGCGATTGTCACAGCTTTAGACAATCAGCCGCAACTGTCAGAAGCCGTCGCCCAGGAGATTATTAAACAAGTGGTCAAAGAGCAGAAAGTCAAAAAAGGCTTAGTAATGCGATCGCTTAGAGCAGCTTTAACTGGAGATGTTCATGGCCCCGACTTAATCCAATCTTGGTTACTACTAAATCAGATTGGTTTAGATAAACCGCGCTTAAGTCAGGCTATAACAAAAGCTAAGTAGCGATTACTTGCAGATTTTATAAATATTTGAGATTTTAGGGGCGCACAAACGTGTGCCCCTATCCATAAGAGACCTCTTGGCATTTGTGCCAAATGCCAAGAGATCGGGAAATGGGGAAAGGTTAAAGGGGAATGTTAATTCTATCCCTTTTCCCTTTAACCCTTACCCTTTACCCGACAAATGCCAAGAAGTCTAAGGTAGAGCAACTAAAAGAACAAGAAATCATTGACTAATTACTAATGAATTATCCCCAATTCTAAATCTAAAATAGGTAGTCAATTCTTCTCATGTTGGGAACTTGGTGTGTAAAATTCATGTCTTCAAAAACACTTAGAAGCGAACGTAATTACAATGCCGACAAAAGCGCTCAATAGAGGGATGAGATTATCGTTCATGATAGTTACGCTCTTCATCATATCGACAGTTAACGCTGCGGTTGATGCTCAGGAAGCGCCAACGATATTTGGAGATGTCACCCTTAGCCCTCAGTTTTCCCCAGACCCTCTGACAGTTCGCGGGATGAGTGGTGGTTCAATATCTGGGAGTCAAGTAGGTGGAAGAAGCGAAACAGCCACTGGCCCTTGTACGGGATTTGTGGATGAAACACCAGACCACACATTAGCGTTAACAAGTAAATTTGACTACCTAAAGCTGCAAGTGCAAAGTCCAGAAGACACCACCATGATTATTAAAGGGCCCGGTGGTACTTGGTGCAATGACGATTTTGATGGCAAAAATGCTGGCATTGTTGGTGAATGGCTAGCTGGAAGTTACCAAATTTGGGTTGGTTCTTACGAAAAAGGCAAGTATCTTCCTTACACTCTCAAAATTACAGAAGTAAAGTAGGGCACAAGAGGCAGAGGGGCAGAGGGGCAGAGGGACAGAGGGGAAGGACTTACTGCAACTTCTCCTCTGCCCCCCTGCTCCCCATCTCCCCTGCTTCCCCTTTATTTTCTCGTGCGATATTGTATTAAAATTAAGTTAACTTTGATTAAGATTCTTGTTGGCATCGCCATAATGCTCTAATCGCCTTATGGCAGTGCATCTAAGAGATCGAATTAAACAAAATGGATTTATAAACATCCGTTTAACAGCTTAAAGTGACAGAGTGATGAACATTCGGTTACTAGAGCTAACAAGTTGTATAGGCATCTAGAGGCAAATTAAAATGAAATTCTCTTGGAAAGTCGTAGCACTCTGGACGTTGCCGGCTTTGGTAATTGGCTTTTTCTTCTGGCAAGGAGCGTTTGCAGGCGCACCTGCTGACATGAGTAAGAATGCAGCCAATACCCGCATGACTTACGGTCGCTTTCTAGAATACTTGGACAGCGATCGCGTCACCAGCGTGGATCTGTACGAAGGCGGTAGGACAGCAATTATAGAAGCCCGCGATCCAGACCTGGAAAATCGTGTCCAAAGGTGGCGTGTGGATTTGCCTGTTAACGCTCCTGAGTTAATTAGCAAGCTCAAAGAGAAAGCCATTAGTTTTGATGCTCACCCCATGCGGAATGATGGCGCAATTTGGGGATTGTTGGGCAATCTCATCTTTCCAGTTTTATTGATTACTGGGCTGTTCTTTTTGTTCCGGCGTTCTAGCAACCTCCCCGGCGGCCCGGGTCAAGCAATGAACTTTGGCAAATCTAAAGCGCGTTTCCAAATGGAGGCTAAAACCGGCGTCAAATTTGACGACGTAGCCGGAATCGAAGAAGCTAAAGAAGAACTACAAGAAGTCGTCACCTTCCTGAAGCAGCCAGAAAGATTTACGGCTGTGGGCGCACGGATTCCCAAGGGAGTGCTGTTAGTTGGGCCTCCGGGAACTGGTAAAACTTTATTAGCAAAAGCGATCGCAGGTGAAGCAGGCGTACCTTTCTTCAGTATTTCCGGTTCGGAATTTGTGGAAATGTTCGTTGGTGTAGGTGCATCCCGCGTCCGCGACTTGTTCAAGAAAGCTAAAGACAACGCCCCCTGTATCATCTTCATCGATGAAATCGACGCCGTAGGACGGCAACGGGGCGCTGGTATCGGCGGCGGTAACGACGAGAGAGAGCAAACCCTCAACCAATTGCTCACCGAAATGGACGGGTTTGAAGGTAACACAGGCATCATTATTATTGCTGCTACCAACCGCCCCGACGTACTAGACTCAGCCTTGTTGCGTCCCGGTCGCTTTGACCGCCAAGTAACAGTCGATGCACCCGATATCAAAGGGCGTTTGGAAATCTTGCAAGTCCATGCGCGGAACAAGAAATTAGATCCTAGTGTATCTTTAGATGCGATCGCTCGCCGCACTCCTGGATTCACTGGTGCTGACTTAGCCAACTTACTCAACGAAGCAGCAATTCTCACTGCTAGAAGACGCAAAGAAGCCATCACCCTCCGCGAAATTGATGATGCGGTGGAATCGGGTAGTTGCAGGGATGGAAGGCACTCCCTTGGTAGACAGCAAGAGCAAGCGCTTAATTGCTTACCACGAAATTGGACACGCCTTAGTGGGGACTTTGTTAAAAGACCATGACCCAGTACAGAAAGTTACCTTAATCCCACGGGGACAAGCACAGGGTTTAACTTGGTTTACACCCAACGAAGAACAGGGGTTAATTTCCCGTTCCCAGTTGAAAGCTAGAATTACTGGTGCTTTGGGTGGTCGCGCCGCTGAAGAGGTGATTTTTGGCGCTGCGGAAGTTACCACTGGCGCTGGTGGAGACTTGCAGCAGTTATCGGGAATGGCGCGGCAAATGGTAACTCGTTTCGGGATGTCCGACTTAGGTCCATTGTCCTTAGAAAGCCAGCAGGGAGAAGTATTCTTGGGTCGTGACTGGACAACCCGATCTGAGTATTCTGAATCTATTGCTTCCCGCATCGATGGACAAGTCAAGGAAATTGTTGAGCAGTGCTACGACAATGCTAAGAAGATCATCCGCGACCATCGCACTGTCACCGATCGCTTAGTAGATTTGCTCATTGAAAAAGAAACCATTGATGGCGAAGAATTCCGCCAGATTGTAGCTGAGTACACTGAAGTACCTGAGAAGCAACAGTACGTACCGCAACTGTAATAGTTGACTCTTTTCTGATACCATCAGGAAAAAAGTAAAGTAACAAAAAGTAAAATGAGGATGGCGTATACCATCCTCATTTTTTTGCAATTTTTTAGTGTTAGGAAGATTCTAATTTGAAAATTCTCATAATTTATAAACCCCTAAACTCTACAACCAACCTTGTTTTTTCAACTTAGCTAGCGCATCTTCCGCAGCAGCTTTTTCTGCATCTTTTTTATTGCGTCCCTTACCTTCTCCATAAATTTTTTCATCCACCAATACTTTGGCTATAAATTCTGGCGCATGAGAAGGGCCTCCTATTTGGTCTGTGAAATATTTGGGGGGATTTGGAGTAACATTGCGTTGCACCCATTCTTGAAAGCGATTTTTTGAGTCTACATTAGAACGAGATACAATTATATGCTTAGGATCTACAGAATCAAATAGTGGTTCTATAATTTCGCGAACTGTTTCGATATTGGAATCACGATCCAAATAGTAAGCACCAAGAACTGCTTCAAAGGTGCTACTGAGCAAATTAGGATTTTGGTAGCCTCCGTCTCGAATTGCGCCTTTTCCTAACCGCATCCTAAAGTCTAAACCTACCTCTTCAGCGAACTTTGCCAGTTGCTTTTCATCTACAAGCGCCGAACGGCGCCGGGTTAATTCATCTTCTCCCATTTCTGCATGACGACTATAGAGATATTCACCACTTAAGAAATTCAGCAAAGCATCACCAAGAAACTCTAGGCGTTCGTTGTGTTCGCCTTCTCCGGGATTTTCATGCACATAAGAACGGTGGGTAAGCGCACGGCGTAAAAGTTTTTCATCATGGAATATTAGAAGTTTGTGCATTTTGATTTTTTCCTCTTTTTGGTAGTTAATTCAATGGAAAAGGCGGACAAGATGCCCACCTTCTAAGATCAGAGCCTTAATAAAATTAAGATGCTACCTAGAAACAGTTATTCTCTCTCCGGAGAGGCGGATAGAGACTGTTTCCGCGAGAATTGTTACATTGAAAGCAAGAAAGTCGTAAGTTTTCAAAAGAATTAGAACCGCCACGACTCTTAGGTAAAAGGTGATCAAATGTCAGATTTGCTTGTGGGATATTTTGACGACACCACCAACAGCAAGAACCATAAAAATCAATGAGTTGCTGCTTCTTATTACGTTTTTGTTTGGGATTCATTTTTTCGATGTTCCATTTCGCTTATTGTTTGGAACAGCATTGAAATATTAGGCATCTACAAGTAACGAATTTCTGTAGAGAGAATTAAGAAAAAATTAATTTGTCTATACAAAAAATTTCCTATGTACGCTTTCGTTTGGTTCAAGTCTCAGCCGTAGAACTCCTGGCTTCCTACCAAGTTTCGCGTCATCCTTTCCCCTGAACATTCATCCAAACATCTTGTCTTACCGTTGAAAGTCTAGTCAATCAGTTGACCTGACATTGGACTGAATACTCAGCCGAAGGGATGACACGAAGCTCGGCAGGAAACTAGGAATTCTGCTGCTGAGACAACACCAAAAACTTGCGCTTTAAAATGCGGTTATTTTGCTGTCTTATATACATAATCATATAACTAAATGCTGGATGTCAATAATTTATTTATGAAGATTTCGTAAAAGCATAGAAGTGTAACGGTTTGTCGTAAGATATCGCTTGCCATTCATCAGTTTTAAAAATCATCTATAGTATTCTTTCAAAACTACCATTTATTTAAAAAATATCTTATTTAATCAGGACTTACGCAAAAAATAGCCAAAAAGCTTAATTTATCGAACCGCCAAGAAATCAAAAACGCCAAGAGTTCGTAGAGTTTGTGTAGGTCCTATTAATAAATAATTTACAGTTGACTTTGCGCGATCGCACTATACAAAATACCTAAAATTTTCTTAATATCCTTAATATAATATTCACTCAAGTCAATCGAAACTACATTACCTTCAAGCTTGAGAAATTGCCAGATAGTACCGATAGTAACAGCACCATATATAGCTTTTATTTGATTTCCACCTCTCTCGTTAAATAACTGAGCAGCTACCATTTCGGCAATACATTGCGCTAAACCAGACCTCAAATTTTCATTTTTACTTTCTACTAGGACAATCACCGGACTTCGTACAAGCAACTGCTCCGAAGAAAGACTCAAAATAAAATCACAAAATCCGTTTAATCCTCGCTGGCTATCAACAGTGAAATCAACTCCAGAAAAAAAGCTTATTTCATAATTAAATTTGCGTCTAATTTCTAATAATATTGGACTAATTATCATTTCACTACGAGCCTTTTCCGAGCTGATTGCTACTGCTAAATCAATATTTTCACTCAGAATAGTAGATAATAAATCACTACATTCTTGCTCCGGTACATTTGCGAATAGTCCAGATGACTCGTGGATAACTAACCCAAAAAAATCAATAACTTCAATAAGTTTAAAATCACTATAAGCCATAAAACTTACTCCTTTGTCTTATGACTGAATTCTATAACAAAATTTAAAAATTCAGCTTTGGCGGAAACACCTTAGCTAAATCAGGAGATAAATCAGTGAAACAGGGGAAATTTATTATCTCATTTAACAAGAAAATTCGCTTATTTGAATAACCATATCTGCCTTGATTATCCTGATATGGTTTACTGTAAACTTCCAAATAATTATCGGGTAAATTGAATATCAAATAATTAGTAATACCAGCTTTAGCATAGAGAGGCATTTTAACATCTTGGTCATAAGCTAAAGAAGAATCTGAAACCTCCATTCCCAAAAGCACATCAGCAGGTTTAGGATGACCAGATAGATAATTATCATCTCGGTTTTGAAGAATAGCAAAATCCGTTTCAGGTTCACTATTCGGTGGCAAAGCAATCGGAGCTTGAGATTGCAAAGTTGCCCTATCACCTACAATTTTCGGAAGTTCTCGTAACAAGTTTCGCAAACAAGTTTCATCAGCCGTACCCTTGGATGCCATTTCAATAATTTCCCCATTAATTAATTCAATATGGTCATATTCATGGAAAAGCCCAATTCTCCAAGCTTGTGGTATTCATCCAGTATGAAGCGTTTAGCCTGAGCAATACTCATAACCTTACCTTTGATCTCATTGCCATAATCCTTATTCTAAATGTGTCAGAAATTGGTATGCTAAAGGCCGAGACTCGCTATTGAAAAAACAATGCCTGCGCCTACTATCAATCCCACCATCACTGCCTTTCCCTTGACTGCCGTAGTCGGTCAAGAAGCAATTAAATTAGCCTTGCTTTTAGCAGCAGTCGATCCTGGTTTGGGAGGAGTAGCGATCGCAGGTCGTCGCGGTACGGCAAAATCTGTAATGGCTCGTGCTATCCACGCTCTACTACCGCCGATTGAAGTTGTCAAAGGTTCAATTAGTAATTGTGACCCCAACTACCCAGAAGAATGGGACGATCAACTTTTGGCGGAGTACGCAGACAAAGATATTCAAGATGTTCCCGTCGAAATTATCCCCGCGCCTTTTTTGCAAATTCCTCTAGGTATCACCGAAGACCGACTCCTCGGTTCAGTAGATGTTGAAAAGTCGGTAAAGCAAGGTGATACTATTTTTCAGCCTGGATTACTCGCTACAGCAAACCGGGGTGTACTGTACGTAGACGAAATTAATTTATTAGATGACCAAATATCAAATCAGCTTTTAACAGTATTATCTGAGGGACGCAACCAGATTGAACGAGAAGGGATTAGTTTTCAGCATCCGTGTAAATCCCTGTTTATTGCTACCTATAATCCAGAAGAAGGTGGATTACGAGAGCATTTGCTAGATAGAATTGCGATCGCCCTCTCTGCTGACGGTGTACTCGGCTTAGATCAAAGAGTAGAAGCAGTGGATCAAGCGATCGCTTATTCTAAATCTCCTCAAGACTTCCTCCAACAGTACAACGAAGATTTAGACTCACTCAAAACCCAAATCATCTTGGCGCGGGAATGGCTCAAAGAAGTAATCATCACCCATGAACAAATTGCCTATTTAGTGGATGAGTCCATTCGCGGAGGAGTTCAAGGACATCGCGCCGAGTTATTCGCCACGCGGGTTGCCAAGGCCGCCGCAGCTTTAGAGGGACGAACAACAGTTAATGCCGAAGATTTGCGCCGTGCAGTGGAACTGGTAATTGTACCACGCGCCACAGTTGTGCAGACACCACCACCAGATCAAGCACCACCTCCGCCTCCGCCTCCACCACAGAATCAAGAAGAACCTCCAGACGAATCTGAAGAGGAAGAACAAGAAGAACAGGAAGAAAATCAAGAGCAAGAACCTCCCAGCATCCCGGAAGAGTTTATTTTTGATCCGGAAGGGGTAATTCTTGATGACAGCGTGCTTTACTTTACTCAAATGGCGAAGCGGCAAGGTAAATCTGGTAGTCGCAGTGTCATTTTCTCTGATGACAGGGGACGCTACATTAAGCCGATGTTACCCAAGGGGAAAGCGCGACGCATTGCAGTAGATGCTACCTTGAGAGCAGCGTCTCCTTATCAAAAAGCGCGAAGAGAAAGACAACCAGATAGAAAAGTTATTGTCGAACAAGCTGATATTCGTTCAAAACGCCTGGTACGTAAAGCTGGGGCGTTGGTAGTATTTGTGGTAGATGCTTCTGGCTCAATGGCACTGAATCGAATGCAATCAGCTAAAGGTGCGGTAATGCAACTGTTGACAGAAGCTTATCAAAACCGCGACCAAATAGCATTAATTCCCTTCCGAGGAGAACAGGCCGAGGTATTATTGCCTCCAACACGTTCTATTGCTTTGGCGCGTAACCGTTTGGAAAGGTTGCCCTGTGGCGGGGGTTCGCCCTTAGCACATGGTTTAACTCAGGCTGTGCGCGTCGGCTTAAATGCTCAGATAAGTGGAGATATTGGGCAAGTTGTCCTTGTAGCAATCACCGATGGGCGAGGTAATATTCCTTTAGCGCGTTCTTTGGGCGAACAGCTAGAACCAGGAGAAAAGCCAGATATCAAAGGAGAATTATTAGAAATTGCTGCAAAAATCCGTGCTTTGGGAATGCAACTATTAGTAATTGATACAGAAAGTAAATTTGTGTCTACTGGGTTTGCTAAAGAATTATCGCAAACAGCAGGCGGTAAATATTATCATTTGCCGAAAGCGACAGATCGAGCTATTGCTGCTATGACCAAAGGTGCGATCGCTGATTTAAAATCTAGATAATTTGTCATTTGTCATTAGTCATTAGTCATTGGATTTTTGACTTAGCTATGACTACGATCCAGTGGGCATTACTTGTGGTTGTAAATAGCAAATCAAATCTTGAATTCCCTTTTGCAGATAGCGCGTTACTGTCATTGGACTAGTACCAATGTTCTTAGCAGCATCCTTGCGAGAAAGTTCCTTCAAAAATACCATTTCAACTGCCATGCGGGGCTTTTCTTCCAACATATTGATTGCGCCTTGCAGTTGTTGGCGTTCTTCTTCTTGTTGCAGAAGCACATGAGAACGAGGACAAGGAAGTGCCTCACCCAAGGTTATTTGACAATCAACATAGTTAACTGCGGTTGCATCTAAACTCAAAGGCATCCGGTTTTGAGCAGCTAATTTGGTTTCTTGCCACTCTTGTACAGATACCCGAAGTTGGCTGGCAATTTCAGCATCCTTGGGCGGGCGACCTAAAGACATTGACAAATCCTTGCGAATCTTTTGTCCTTCATTGTATAATTCTTGCCAACGACGGGGAATTTTTAATAAAGTACTGCGATCGCGCAAAAAGTGTAGCATCTCACCGCGAATATATGGCACTGCAAAGGAACTAAAAGCATATCCTTGGCTAGGATCGAAACGCTCAATAGCCCTAATCAAACCAAAATACCCAATTTGTTCTAAATCTTCATAAGGTTCATTGCATTGATGGCTGAATTTATGAGCCATTTTCCGTACTAAGCCAGTATGTAACTGTACAAGTTTATTACGAAGTTTAATAGAAGGATTCTGGTGGTACAAGTGCAATAATTCTATACCATCAGTTCGTAAAGAGGACTCACTTGTTGCCATATAAATTACCTTTGTTGTAACTCCTATTCCTGAGAAAATGGAGCTGCGTATATTTTCTTCTAAGCTGTTATTATTTTGCTGAGTCAGGGAAGAATAAGCCATCGTCGTTTCACTGAACTTGTTAGGGGTCTAACTCTACAATTCAGTATTTGTACGCATGATTTTGCGAACCCCTCTATTACAGGTGATTTTTGCTTTTATATAACTGTTGAGTGGTAAATAATCTTTAGCTTTTGCAACAAAAACTAGCTATTTATGCTGAACAATGCATTCCTGACCTCATATCTATCAGTCATACTGAGTGCAAGTATAGGAATCCGCTTTGATTGGGAGAAATTATTTGCGTAAGGAGGGAACAGGGAAGAGGGAATAAAAGTATACTGAGTTTTTTCACGCAATCAAATACGCTTCAGATTTGACAACTATATTAAATCCTTGGCTGTTAACCACAAAGATTGGTAACAATAGGAATAAGCAGAACGTTTCCTAAAAAACAGTTTTTCAATATGAGCAATACCAGTAATTTTCGTGAAGCTATCCGTGAGGCTAAATCTCACGCTCTTGTTGGTCCAAACGTGATTGCCAACGCCCTCCCCTACGTCGGTGGTGGATTGGTGCTAACGGCATTAGGAACCTACGGCGGTTTGGGAATTATCCGTACTAACCCCGAAATATTCTTTCCCACCTTCATTGGTGCGGTGATTTTGGAGTTAATCTTGTTTTTTGTTGCCCAAAATGTTGCCCAAAAAGGTAATAAGGGTCTTGCACTACCCCTGTTGGCAACCTACAGCCTCTTGTCTGGATATACTCTCAGTGGCTTGGTATTTGTCGCCTTGAGATCCCAAGGTGTTGGCATTCAAGGCATTGGTTTGGCTGCCCTTGGTTGTGGTGTCACCTTTATTGCTGCCCGTCAAATTGGTTCTAATCTTTCTGAACAAGACGGTATGGCTTTGACGAAAACCATCAATCTTGGTGTCATTGCCTTGGTGGTTGTGTGCCTTGCCCAATTCGGATTTGCCATGTTTGGTGTTTACACGCCAAATTGGTTAGAAATCGCCATCTCCGGTTTAGGAGTATTTCTGTTTGTTGGCGTTTCTGTTGTCGATTTTTACATCTTGCCCCGCACTTACAACGATGACCAATATCTGCCTGCTGCTTTGTCGATGTACCTTACTTACATCAACTTGTTTGTCTTTATCTTGCGGTTGCTAATTGCCATCAATGGTCGTGATTAATTACCTGTAGGCACTAACAAAAGTAAAGTTCTATAAAGCAAAAACCGTGGTTAAATTTTTAGCAACCACGGTTTTTTCATCGTTTTAATTTCCAACTGCCCTTTTAACCTTAGGTTGACACCATTAACACATGTGCAGACCTACAGGGAATTGTGGTTCGAATAGATAATAAAAAAGGTTATAGTGAAAATTTGTGGAATATTTTATCATATATAAAATTTGCATTCAATTAATTCTTTTTCCGAAGGATATAGATTTTTTTCAAAAACAGGATAAAAGTAGTATTTTATCCAAGTGTTATTAAGTATTTATAGCATTATATGGCTGAGGCGTTTATTTCCTACTCCCGCAAGGATAAAGAGTTCGTCAAAAGGCTTTATGAAGCACTCAAGCAACATAAGCGAGATATCTGGGTGGACTGGGAGGATATTCCGTTCACGGCAGATTGGCGGAAAGAAATTTATGAAGGAATTGAAGGCGCTGATAATTTTATCTTTATTATTAGTCTGAATTCAGTCACTTCTAAAGTCTGCGGTGAAGAGATTGCATATGCCCTCAAGCATAATAAACGTTTAGTGCCAATCGTGTTGCAGAATGTTAAGGGTGTTCATCCCGAATTAGCCAAAATTAACTATATTTTCTTCCAAGAAAGTAATAATTTTGAGCAAGCCTTGCAATCATTACTCAAAGCACTCGATACTGATCTAGCTTATGTTAAACAGCATACCCGCTTACTCGTGCAAGCCTTGGAGTGGGATCGGAAAAAACGCAACAATAGTTACTTACTACAAGGTAGTGAACTAGAAGAAGCAGAGCAATGGTTCACCCAAGGAGCAGGGAAAGAACCCTCGATCGCACCACTCCAACAAGAGTACATCGGCGAAAGTCGTAAAGCCCAGAGAGTACGTCACAGAACAAGATTTATTGCTCTGACATCAGGATTTGTAGTTTCAACAGGATTGGCTATTGTTGCTGGAATAGGGTGGAATGTAGCTATTAATCAACGGATAGCAGCACAAAAATCGGAACTCCGAGCCTTGATTTCAGCATCAGACGCACGTTTTACCTCGAATAGAAATACGATTGATGCCCTGATAGAAGGTTTAAAAGCCGGCAAGCAACTCAAAGAACTAGATACAGCCAAAGTCAACATTCCAAATCAAGAACGGGCGGAAGTTATGACTGTGCTAGGGCAGGCTCTTTACTGGGTAAGAGAGCGCTCACGCCTTCAAGGACACAGCGATTATATCAAAAGCGTTAGTTTTAGTCCCGATGGAGAAGCGATCGCTACCGCTAGTGGAGACAAAACAGTGAAACTTTGGAACAAACAGGGTCGTTTGCTGAATACTTTAAAAGGGCATCAAGATCAAGTTGTCAGTACAAGTTTCAGCCCCGACAGTCAAATCCTTGCTTCTGCCAGTTTAGACGGAATAGTGAAACTCTGGAAAGATGGCAAGGAACTTAAAACCTTTAAAAAGCTGAATACTAGAATTCGGGCTGTGAGTTTCAGTCATGATGGCAAGACCCTTGCTTCTGGTGGTGACGACAACATCGTGAGACTTTGGAACATACAGGGTCAGGAACTCAAAATGCTCAACAGGCATACAGACCCAGTCTATAGTTTGAGTTTCAGCCGTGACGATCGGATACTAGCCTCTGCCAGTTTTGATAGAACGGTGAAACTGTGGAACAAAGACGGTAGGGAATTTAAGACCTTAGAAGGACATAACGATACAGTCACTAGCGTGAGTTTCAGTTCTGACAATACCCTCGCCTCTGCTGGTTATGACGGAACGGTGAAACTTTGGAATACTGATGGAAAAATGCTTTCACCTATTAACACGTCAAAAGTACAAAGTAGTCCCATCAACAGCATCAGTTTCAGTCCTGATGGTCAGACCCTTGCCACGGCTAATGAGGATAACAGCGTGACGCTGTGGCAGAGAAATGGCCAGAAACTTACTACTTTTACAGGACATAGTGGTGAAGTTAAGAGCGTGAGTTTCAGTCTGGATGGTCGTACTCTTGCATCTGCTAGTCAAGATCGGACAGTGAAACTATGGCAAATTGACAGCCCTTGGCAAACTATTCTTATTGGGCATCAGGCTGGTGTCAATCGCGTCAACTTCTCACTCGACGGGAAAGCGATCGCTACCGCCAGTGATGACGGAACGGTGAAACTCTGGAATCAGCAAGGTAAGCAGATTAAATCGCTGAAGATTAATGAATACAACATCTGGGATGTGAATTTTAGCCCAGATGGTCAAATAATTGCTGCTGTCAGTTCTGACGAAGGGGTGGTAAGACTGTGGAATCGGCAGGGTAAACTGCTTAAGACTTTAAAGCATAGCGATCGCATTCGCATTCATAGCGTGAGTTTCAGCCCAGACGGCAAAACAATTGCCACTGCTGGTCAAGATAGAACAGTAAAACTCTGGAATCGCCAGGGTCAGTTAATTAACACCCTAAACCATAGCGCTACTGTCTATAACGTCACTTTTAGTCCAGACGGCAAAATAATTGCCACTGGTAGTAATGACGGGATAGTGAAACTCTGGAATCGGCAAGGTCAGCCGTTTAACACCATCAACCATAATGCTGCTGTCTACAGCGTCAGTTTTAGCCCTGATAGTCAGACCCTTGCCAGTGCTGGTGCAGATAATAAAGTAAAACTTTGGCAGCTTAACGGTCGGGCGATCGGCAGTCTTGATGGGCATAGTGCAGCTATCTGGCAAGTAACTTTCAGTCCTGACAGTCAGATGATTGCCACTGCTAGTGATGACAAAACAGTGAAACTTTGGCACAGAGACGGGACTTTGATTATTACTCTTACTGGTCATAGTGGTGAAGTCAATAGGATCAGTTTCAGCCCTGATGGTAAGACTCTCGTTTCTGGCAGTAAAGATGGTACAGCTATTTTGTGGAATGTAGAAAATCTCACCCTAGATAATTTGATGGGGCGTGGGTGCAATTGGCTGCATGATTATCTAGCGAATAATTCTCAGGGTCAAAGCGATCGCTATCTTTGTGATGGAGTTAAAACTCCGAATAAATCCTGATTTTGCCAATTTTCACTATTATTTCACGTGGTTAAATACTTCAAGAAAAGTAATAAAATTTAAATATTTTTTTGCATAAAAAGAACTAGGACGATAGATAACCATAACAGCAGAAATCTGAGAGGAAATCACCGTGGATAAAAAAGCAACAGGCTGGATACCAGACTACCCCGATTTTAGAGACTACGGCATAGACGAAATCAATCAGAAATTAATTGTGAATGTTCAAAATATACAGATAAGTAATGATAATGATTTACAAACTAATCTAGAAGAATTATTTAAACTATTCTTAGATTAAATAAAAAATGAATTAAAGGAACCTTCCACAAAAAATTTGTTCCCAAGTTGAAAAACTTTGAGAAAAAAATAAGTAAAGGTTTAAAATTAGTCAACGCCAAGGCTATTAAAGAACAAATATTTTTAGCTCCTGGCCAGAACTCCAATATGAACTAAAGTATTTGGATAAAAACCCAGAATTTCAAAGTGATTTACTACTTCCGATAGAAGGTAATTTACAGGAATCTATCAGAGAAAAACAATAAGATGGCAAGAAGGTAACTGTATATTTATTAATGCCAGAATTTGTAGATTTAAGCTTTTGGTGTTCTCCAATTGAAGACCAAGGCTCATTGGATTCATGTACGGCACATGCTGGTGTTGCTTTAATGGAATACTTTGAGAAAAGAAGTTTTGATAGGTATGTCGATGCTTCTCGGCTTTTCCTTTATAAAGCGACACGTAATCTCATGCATCGTCAAGGTGATGTAGGAGCATCTCTTCGGCAAACTATGCAGGCAATGGCGTTATTTGGCGTACCCCCAGAAGAGTACTGGCCTTATATAGAAGATAAGTTTGATGAGGAACCAACCCCTTTTTGCTACTCTTTTGGTCAAAGTTATCAAGCGCTGAAATATTTCCGCCTAAATCCTCCAGGCACTACAGAATATATACTATTATTGCGAATTAAAGCAGCTTTAGCCGCTGGTTTTCCCTGCGCGTTTGGGTTTACTATGTATTATTCCATTGAGGATTTAAACCCAAGTGGTTATATTCCATATCCAGTTAAAAACGATAAGGTAAAAGGAGGTCACGCTGTTGTTGCAGTTGGCTACGATGACCATAAGATAACAGAGAATGCTGATGCTAGTAGACGATCGCAAGGAGCATTGCTAATTAGAAACTCTTGGGGAACCGATTGGGGTAAAGGGGGGTATGGTTGGCTTCCTTATGACTACGTATTGGAAGGGTTGACAAATGATTGGTGGTCGCTGCTCAAGTCTAAGTGGTTTGAGACAGGACACTTCGGATTAGCAGCAAACAATTTGGGGGGAGGATCTACAGATGACAAACCGCTACACAACCCTAAGCCGCCTAAAAACCCACATTCCGCAACAGAAACATAGGTAAAGATAGTTCACATTCCTGCTGGGATTAGTGTATTTTGTAATCAAGAGCGCAGTCAGATGCGAAACAAAGAGAAAGCCTTGGCTATTCTCAAGAGTAAATTGTTTGCGATGCCTACGGCTGGCTACGCCTACGCACTAGCCCAAGGTGTCTGTTAAATTTTCAGCAACTACGGTTTTTTATCGTTTTAATAGTATAATACGTAGACAAGTTCAGCCTAAAGTGAGTAAAACTATGCTAGAACTCTCAAATATCAAAATCGAAGTAGAAAGGTTGTCTAATATCTTGACCAAAGCTGAAGGCTGTCTTTGACCTGCAAGAACTCAGTGCAAGAATCGAGGACTTGAATCAATTAATTGCTCAACTTACTTTTTGGAATAATTCTGTCACTTTCTATCAAAAACTTCAAGAAATTGAATTCCTCAATGCTAAAAAGAAACAATATCAGCGATCGCACTTCATTTTAGACGAGATCGAGGCTGCACTAGAACTACTAGAATCATACGCTGATGAGGAATTGTGGCAAGAGGTGCAAAGCAACCTTACCCAACTCCAACAAGAACTCGAAACAGCAGAAATACGACAGTTATTGTCTGACACCCACGACAAAAAAGGTGCATTTCTCACTATAACTGCTGCGGTTGGTGGTGTAGATGATGAATATTGGGCATATACGTTGCTGCAAATGTACTGGCGTTGGGCAAAAAGCCACAATTACCAATTAGATGTAGTAGAGATTTCTGATGGAAATGAGGCCGGAATTAAGTATGCAACCTTAGAAATTACAGCACATTGTGCATACGGCTACCTCAAATCAGAAACCGGTACACATCAATTACAGCAAATATCGCCCTTTGATGCTGCTAACAGCTTGCGGACGAGTTTAGCAAGTGTAGAAGTTATCCCAATATTGGATGAGCCTATTGAGTGGGAGATTCCAGAGAAGGATTTGGAAATTACTTGGTATCGCCATCGTGGGAATGTCAACCGCTCACAAACATGGGTGCGGGTGGTTCACGTTGCTACCGGGATTAGTGTATCTTGTAACCAAGAGCGCAGCCAGCTGCAAAACAAAGAGAAAGCCTTAGCTCTTCTCAAGAGTAAACTGTTTGCGATGTCTACGACGGGCTACGCCTACGCACTAGCCCAAAATATCCAGCTTGATGAAATTCAACCCCGACAGATAAAATCTCTATCCAGCAAGCTTATCCGTGAATATATCTTGCATCCTTACACCAAGGTGAAAGATTTACGTACCAATGTAGAAACACCTGCTGCGGCAGAGGTTTTAGATGGTAAAATCGATTTGTTTATCAAAGCCTATCTGCAACAGCTAAATCACACTACTTCAGTAAGTAAAGAAGCGCTTGATAATTTCAAGTAACTTTTCTAACTTAGATTTAAGTAGTGAAGAAAAAATTTGCCCAATTACAGCTAAAATCAAGAAACATAAGTAGAATAAAGAGCAATTTTTTAATCCAAAGCGCTCTATCTATCATTCAGCAAGCATTATGGATGTCCTAGAACTCAAACGCGAAATCGAAACGTTGTCTGGCCGCCTGGGTAAAACCCAGGACTATCTTTGACGTACCTGCACTGACAGCCAAAATTCAAGACCTCGAAAAAATATCAGCTCAACCAGAATTTTGGGATAACCAAACCCAAGCCCAACAAACGCTGCAAGAACTCAACGACCTGAAAGCCCACCTCGAACAATACGATCGCTGGCACGCCAATCTGGAAGATACTAAGGCAGTTGTTGAGTTATTGGAGTTAGAAACTGATGAGGCACTACTCCAAGAAGCCGAATCTACCATCACTAAACTGAATCGTGACCTTGACCAGTGGGAGTTACAACAGTTACTTTCTGGGCCTTATGATGCTGAGGGCGCTGTACTGACGATTAGTGCTGGCGCTGGTGGCACAGATGCTCAAGATTGGGCATTTATGCTGATGCGGATGTACACCCGTTGGGCCGAAGCTCACGGCTATAAGGTAACTTTAGCTGAAGAGTCGGAGGGTGATGAAGCCGGAATTAAATCTGCAACCCTAGAAATTACTGGTCGCTATGCCTATGGTTACTTGCGGTCAGAAATGGGTACACATCGCTTAGTGCGAATTTCACCTTTTAATGCTAACGGCAAGCGCCAAACCAGTTTTGCCGGGGTGGAAGTGATGCCACAGATTGACAACTCTGTGCAATTGGATATTCCAGACAAAGATTTGGAAATCACCACAACTCGCTCTGGTGGTAAAGGTGGGCAAAATGTCAACAAAGTAGAAACTGCGGTGCGGATTGTTCACCTACCCACGGGTATAGCCGTGCGCTGTACAGAAGAGCGATCGCAGCTGCAAAATAAAGAAAAAGCCTTAAATCGCCTCAAAGCAAAGCTGTTGGTCATAGCCAAAGAGCAACGCGCCCAAGAAATAGCTGAAATTCGTGGCGATATGGTAGAAGCCTCTTGGGGAAACCAAATCCGTAACTATGTGTTTCACCCTTACCAAATGGTGAAAGATTTACGTACAAATACGGAAACAACAGCGATTGGCGATGTGATGAATGGCGAACTTGATACATTCATCCAAGCTTATCTGCGCCAAGAAAATAAACTAGTAGAAAATACTTCGGCATAGAGGCGCTCATTCCATAACACCCTGATTACTAAGGCGTTTCATACAGAAACGCCTTAGCAATATATGGGCGATCGCAATTCTATCCCAGACCAACTGTTACAGTTATAAAAGAGTCTGTAGGCAAATAATTATGAGCAACTCACCTTCAACAGAACCTCAACCTAGCTACGTCAAACTCGCCATGCGAAACATGGTGCGCAAGGGTGGAACTTCCCTAAAGCATTTTGGATTGACTGCTGTAGGGCTTTTAGCTCTGCTTGTTGGTCTTGCTTACCTCACTCACTAAGCATTACGCAACTGGTGAGGATTTTTATTAGTCATTAGTCATTTATATTTCAAAGAACAGATGACCAATTGACTTAGGACAGTTTTAACAACAAATCGTAAACCTCAGACAAGGAGACTGTGTGCCCCTGAGAGTTGAACTATATGTGGAGGAGTATTTTTATGAGTTGTCCCCGACAACATCTGTAAAAATTGACGAGACTGATGCCCGAATTACCCCTGAAACTTGGGAAAACTGGTTTAATCACTGGTTGGAAATACTTCACCCTCAGATTCCACCAGCGCCAAGTTATGAAATTGGGCTGCGTTTGACAGATGACTTGCAAATTCAAGAACTGAATGCTCAATATCGTCAGCAAAATAAGCCGACAGACGTTTTAGCCTTTGCTGCTTTGGAGGTGAATTTTCCTCAAAGCAAAGAAATGCTTGCCTCTGTCCCATTATACTTAGGTGATATTATTGTGTCTGTAGATACAGCACAACGCCAAGCTCAACAACAGGAACATAGCTTATCAACTGAGCTAGCTTGGTTAGCTGCTCACGGTTTATTGCATCTGTTGGGCTGGGATCATCCTGATGAAAAAAGTTTGGAGCGAATGTTAAAACAGCAAGTGGGATTGCTGAATGCAATAGGTATTGCTATTGACATTGAATAGCAGTAATTGAAGTATCTCTTAATGTTAATTTTGGGTAATACTTTTATAATACTTCTGTGGAAAATTGCTTAAAGATTGCCTCAAAGTTAATTCTGCCATTAAGATCGGCGAATATTCCCACTGTAGCAACTCTGTTCTTGTGTTTTTAAGTCTATGTCCCAAAAAATTTCTCCATCACCAACGCCTACCTCGTTACAAACACTGGTGTCTAACGAACGGGAATTCTCCTGGAAAGTAGCCTCTAATTTATTTATTAGTTTTAAATATGCTTGGGCTGGAATCAGCTATAGTTTTCAAACTCAACGTAATTTTCGCATCCACGTAAGTGTTTGTGCAATGGCGATCGCTTTAAGCGTTTTTTTGCATCTGCAAGCGGTGGAAATAGCGGTAATTGGTATAACTAGTGGTTTAGTTTTAGCATTAGAGTTACTAAATACAGCACTTGAGTCTGTTGTGGACTTAACCGTTAAGCAGACATACCATGATTTGGCAAAAATTGCTAAAGATTGTGCGGCTGGTGCAGTACTTGTCTCTGCTTTCGTAGCGATGCTAGTAGCAGGTACGCTATTGCTCCCTCCTCTAGTAAGGTTAATTATATCGGCTTTGTAGACGTAATTTAGGCATCGCTAAGTGACTCATTAAGAGAATCACACTCTGTCCGAATTCCCTTTGCAGAATATATTCAAAATTTAAATCGTGCGATGTCTACAATGGTCACTGAAGCTCACTCGAAGTGCGGTCTACGCCAACGCGCCAAGCATCCTGGCTAAAGGATTTGGATAATCTTTAGAAAGTAGCCGTAGAGTAGCCGCTTTATACTTACACGTCTACGTCAGCATTATTTTTACACCTAATGAACAAATAGCATGAGATACTTATCTATGCTTTTTACAACTGATGAGTGGTAAAACCAGGAGTGATAAGCTTTGATTATAGTTATCGACAATTACGATAGTTTTACATATAATTTAGTGCAGTACTTGGGAGAATTAGCATCAGAGTTCCCAGTGGCAGATGACATTAAAGTTTTTCGTAACGACAAGATATCCATAGACGAAATTCAGGCATTAAAACCAGAAGCTGTAGTTATTTCTCCTGGGCCTGGTCGCCCGGAAGATGCCGGCATTTCTTTAGAATTGATTGAACAGCTAGGACAAGAATTACCAATTTTGGGTGTCTGTTTGGGACATCAAGGCATTGGTCAAGTATTCGGTGGTAAAATAATTCCTGCTCCAGAGTTGATGCATGGCAAAACCTCTCAGGTGTCTCACACTGGAGTGGGGGTTTTCCGGGGATTAGAAAATCCTCTGACCGCCACCAGGTATCATAGTTTGGTAATCGAACGTGAGACTTGCCCAGATGTGTTAGAAATCACCGCTTGGGTTGAAGATAACACCATTATGGGAGTGCGACACCGGAACTATCCTCACATTCAGGGCGTCCAGTTTCACCCAGAGAGTGTCCTGACATCTTCAGGAAAACAGTTATTGCGAAATTTTCTGGAACAGTTACACTCAAGAGCATAATTAATGAAACGACGACAGTTGATGGGCTATGCTGGGGCGGGGTTGGTAACAGCTTTAGTTACTACCTTGGGTTCTGAATCTCAAGCTGACGCACAATCTAGCGGTTTATCAGTTCAGTGGTTGGGTCATACTTGCTTTCTTTTTACTGGTGGTGGTGCGAAAGTTCTCGTCAATCCATTTCGGTCAATCGGTTGCACAGCTGGGTATCGTCCCCCAAAAGTTGCAGCAGATTTGGTTCTGATTAGCAGCCAACTGTTAGATGAAGGTGCTGTGGATGTATTACCGGGAAATGCAAAACTCATCTACGAACCAGGAGTTTATGAGTTTAAAGGCATTAAATTCCAAGGAATTGCCATAGACCACGATCGCAAAGGTGGTAAGCAGTTTGGCTCAAATACTGCTTGGAGTTGGAAGCAAGGCGGAATTAATATCCTACACTTAGGCGGGGCTGCTGCACCCATTTCTATTGAGCAAAAAATCCTGATGGGGCGTCCCGATGTGGCATTTATTCCAGTGGGAGGCAGTGCAAAAGCCTACAATGCTGAAGAAGCAAAGCAGGCTGTTCAAGTATTAAATCCCAAGTTAGTGATTCCGACTCATTACCGGACACAGGCTGCTGATGCTGCTAAATGCGATCTTTCACCACTAGATAATTTTCTGACCTTGATGCAAGGTATGAAAGTGCGGCGTAGCAATGGAGATAGTATTTCTATTAGCCCTAAAGATTTGCCGGAGAATAGCGAGATTCAAGTTTTAAGTTACAAATTTTGAATAAAGGGAACTGGGAAAAAAGCAGGGGAAGCAGGGATAAAATCATGACTCCTGCCTCCATCTCCTGAATTCAGAATTCAGAATTCTGAATTCTGATTTTAGAACGTATACCACTCTCCGGTCAGCTTATCTGCGTCGCTGATGGGATTATCAACTGCTGTCGTTTCATTTATAGTCCAAATGGTGTCTGTACCTGCTGTCTGATCGCGCCAGTAGATATCAGTCTTGCCATCGCCGTTGAAATCGCCAAGTGATGGTGTCAAGGCTGCGTTATTAGCTGGTAAGAAAGCTTCAGTTGCAACTGTTGTGCCATCCATCAACCAAGCAGTATTCTCACCTGTGGTTCCATTGTGCCAGAAGATATCAGTCTTGCCATCACCGTTGAAATCGCCAATTTTGGAAGTCCAGGCTGGGTCAAGTGTCTTTAAAGCACCTTCTGTGACTAAAATGCCATTCATCGTCCAAACCTTGTTCTCACCAGTTTGAGCGTTTCTCCACAGAATGTCTGTCTTAAAGTCACCATTGAAATCACCAAGGCTAGGAGTCCAGGCGGCATCTTGTGATTGTAGAGCAAAGTCAGTCTTTTGCGTACCATCCATAAACCAAGCGACGTTATCGCCAGTTGTCTGATTGCGCCAGAAGATGTCACTCTTACCATTGCCGTCGAAATCAACAATGGTAGGAGTATACGCTGCGTCTGTAGTGTCTAAAACAGTTGCATTCAGAACTGTAGTGCCATCCATCTCCCAAATAGCATTCTCGCCAGTTGTGGTATTATGCCAGAAGATATCGGTTTTGCGATCGCCATTGAAATCGCCAATCTGAGGAGTCCAAGCTGGATCGACGCTACTTAAAGCAGCCGCACTACCAACTTTGGTGCCATCCATCAGGACAACGCTATTCTCACCGGTTGTCTTATTGCGTAATAAGAAGTCGGTTTTGCCATCACCATTGAAGTCAGCAATTTTGTAATCATAGGCGGATAGGTCAAATTGACCCAAAGAACCCTGTTCGATAACTTTTGTGCCATCCATCAACCGAATGATAATCTCACCTGTTGAAGAATTGACCCAAACTTTGTCTGTTTTACCATCACCGTTAAAGTCAGGAGTAATCGCCGCACTAGTTAAGTAAGGATTAGGATTGGGATTTGCTGATGTTTTAACAGGCACAGTTATCGGTTGACTTTCTAGTGCTAGCGAAGAACTCTTATTTCCAAACCCTAAATCATAATTTAAACTCTTCAGAGAAGTTGTCAAGATTTCTGATTTTGCAAAAGACTCTGATGCTAATCGAGATGTATTCAAAGCTAAGGGTGAGGAATTTTGATTTACAGGCATGGTGAATTTTTATTATTGGCTGTCATATTTTTTTAACTTTTTTTGCCAATCTCTTTCTGTAACGAAATAACATTTACCTGGTTTTCAAACTTTTTTTATAACTATTTTTTATTTATTAATGTCACTCTTTGAAGATAAATCTTTGTTTGTTTTAAACTATTATTCTAAAATTTTCAAGTTCTATATAAGCATTTGCAAAATATATTTTGTAATTAATATATGATTATTTATATATAAAAATGATTGTTTTATCTACTTTCTTTGACATTTGAAGGTTGTATAAAAAATCTATCTACGAATTTGATCTATAATTAGATAGGCTTAATTAAGATAGAAGCGATCGCTACATTATTCCTAACATATTTTGTATAATCTTAATTTGTTTCATTGACACTTTCTTAAGTAATAACTGAATCCTGACTAGTTTTTATTTTGTGAACAAGCTTAGATAAAAAATAACCTTGACCACCGGCTAGTCTTAAATCTGAGCTATCTAATTTAACCCAAGAAAAATCAAAGGCTATAGGGTTTTTGCTCGTACTTGGATGTATTTCCCAATGCCGCCAAGTAGATGGTGTAGGCTGAATTAATTCGAGATGATAAACATAACGTTCTTGAATTTCATTACGATAGGGAGTCATATTGTATTGATAAATACCTAATAACTCAATAATGCGAACTCCCTTAATACCAGATTCTTCATAAATTTCCCGCAGTACAGCTTCAGATGGCTCTTCACTTTCTTCAACTGTACCAGCAGGTACTTGCACACCAGCTTCAGGAAAGTCAGTATGTGTAAACACCATTAATTCATCTTTGTTGGTTACGTAAGCGATCGCTTTTTTTATTAAGGGTTGAGTAGACATATTTTTTACTGTGTGTTGCTAAATTTATAAAATACCAAAGTTTGTATAAAATCAACGTTTAAAACTTATTTAACTTCATAAATATCCTAAAATCTTCGATAACAACAAGATACCCGACTTCTTTTAGAAGTCGGGTATCTGAGTCTTTCGAGATAATTGATTATTCTCCACTGATTTATCAGTTGAGTGGAAACAAATATTGGTTAGAATAACTTAGATTAGCAGCTATTAAGAGGCATCATCTGTGCATTTGTTAGTCGCTAAAAGTGTCAAATACTACAATACTTTTTAAAAGTACATCAACTATGCAAGCAGAATATCGGCAGCGTCGCGAGCAATTAATGGCAAAAATTGGTGATGGAACAGCCATTTTTTGCAGTGCGCCAATGGCAGTGATGCACAACGATGTCGAGTATGTTTATCGCCAAGAAAGTGATTTTTTTTACTTGACTGGTTTCAATGAACCACAAGCAGTAGCAGTGTTAGCGCCGCATCATGCAGAACATCGGTTTGTGCTGTTTGTCCAACCGAAGGATCGCGAAAAAGAAGTATGGACTGGTTATCTTTGTGGGGTAGATGCAGCCAAGGAAATTTATGGTGCTGATGAAGCGTATCCCATTAAAGAATTAGATGAAAAGTTACCGCAGTATTTAGAAAAAGCCAGCCGGATTTACTATCACTTAGGACGCGATCGCAATTTTAACGATCAAATCCTGAAACATTATCAAAGTTTACTGCGGACTTATCCGAAGCGCGGTACTGGGCCGATCGCTATTGAAGATACTGGCCCTGTTCTCAACAGCATGAGATTGCTCAAAAGCGAAGCTGAGTTGGAATTGATGCGTCAAGCAGCTGCGATCGCCACCGAAGCACACAATTACGCCCAAGAAATCGCCGCGCCGGGACGTTATGAGTACGAAATCCAAGCGGAGATGGAACGCATCTTTCGAGTCCGGGGTGGAATGGGACCTGCTTATCCTTCGATTGTGGCATCTGGTGTCAATGCTTGCGTACTCCATTACATTGAAAATAATCGTCAAATGCAGGATGGAGAATTACTGCTAATTGATGCCGGTTGTGCTTACGGTTATTACAACTCGGATATTACCCGGACATTTCCGGTTGGAGGTAAGTTTACGCCAGAACAAAAGACATTGTATGAGATTGTTTTGGAGGCGCAAAAACAAGCGATCGCTCAAGTCCAACCAGGTAATCCTTTCAAGTTAGTTCACGATACAGCAGTGCGCGTTCTCACAGAAGGTTTAGTCGAACTTGGCATCCTCAAAGGTGAAATTGATAAGTTAATTGAAGAAGAGAAATATAAACCATATTATATGCATCGCACCAGTCATTGGTTAGGTTTGGATGTTCATGATGTCGGTGTTTATCAGCATGGTGAAGACAAACCACAGATTTTACAACCAGGTCAAATTTTGACAGTGGAACCAGGATTATATATTGTGCCAGATACCAAACTAGCAGAAGACCAGCCACAGACCGATCCTCAATGGGTTGGGATTGGCATTCGGATTGAAGATGATGTGTTAGTTACACCTGGAGGACATGAGGTGTTAACTGCGGGGGTTCCCAAAGAAATAGATGAAATAGAAAAATAAAAAATGGAGATGATGCCAACCATCTGTAAGATACGTTTGTAAAGCACCGACGATTGTAAATCGCTGTTAATACGGACAAAACCCACAGAGGTGGATTTGAAATCCTTAATTTAGTATTAGTCCACGTAGGTGGACTTTGCTTTGTGTAGCCGCGACTTCCAGTCGCTTTTAAAGCTCCACTTCTAAAGGAAAAATCGCGGTGAAAGTAGAGCCAACGCCTACCTGGGAGGCTAGGTTAATTTGACCTTGCAATAGTTTTACTAAACGTGAGACGATCGCTAATCCCAATCCTGTACTATCAGGAAGATAGGGGCGATCGCTAGAACTGACGCGAAAGTAGGGTTCAAATATTTGGCCTTGGTTTTCGGGTGCAATGCCAATTCCAGTGTCAGAAACTGCGATCGCCCATCTCTGCTTCTCCAACACCTGACACATGATGATAATAGTCCCCGACTCTGTATAACGAATCGCATTACTAAGAAGATTTGTAACAATTTGTTGCAACTGAAAAGAATCTGTGATTAATTTTTCAGGGATGCGATCGCAATCGACTACAATTTGTAAATTTTTTCCCGCAGCTAAAGGTTCCAACATTTGACAGATATTATCGATTAATTCCCGCACATCGGTAGGCGCTAATTGGATTTTTATCTGTCCTGCCTCATAGCGGGAAAGTTCTAGTACATCATTGATTAAATGGAGTAACTGTCTACCATTGCGTAGTACCCGCTCAATATGTTCTAAATTAGTATAGTTGTCTTTTATATCAGCCTTTCGTCGTTGTTGGCGTAAAAACAGATCCGAATAACCAATAATAGAAGTTAGAGGATGTTTTAATTCGTGGGCTAGTTGAGAAAGATACTCTTGATTGGCGGTAATTAACCGCGTTAGTTCCTCATTATGGAGCCTTAGTGATGCTTGCAACTGCTGTAATTCCCGCAAGCGTTCCTCAACATAACTCTTGAAACATCGAGCGATCGCTTCGTCTAGGATAGCGTCAATCAAACGCATAGAACGAATTATCTCTACAGGTGTTCCCTCCAATAAATCTGCTTGTAGAGCATCAAGTATTATTGTTCGCAGCAGATGATATTCTCTAGCGATTTCTGCTGGATCAAAGCCTTGTTCGGCACGAATAGCTCCATGCTGAAAACTGGCAGTAACTATTGACTGAATATCATTATCCTGAAATTTTGAAAGCACTGTCACCATAGCTTTCAAAACATCAGGGACGTGATCCTTTACCGCTGTATAAGATAGATCGTCAGCACTTTCAATCCGTCTATCCTTGCGAACCGCTAAAATCCATTTATCGACGATGCTATCCGTTTTCTCAGCCAGTACTTGACTAAAATCCATTATGTTAAATTCAGCTAAAAGATAGATGAGTAAACTTCCATATCCAATTAGTTTAGCGAGTGCAGTGGATTTTTACCAAATTTAACAATTTAGTTCACCTATCAAAAGGAATAGATTATATATGTTATTTTATTTGCTAATTAAGTAGCCGTATATAAAATTTTATCAGTATCTTTGTTTTCTATTAAAAAATATTAATTAAGCACGTAATATTCTTGATACTGGACTTGAATATATTGTTTAGCTGGCTGTGCAAGGAGTTCACTCACAACACAACTAGAAATTTTAGTAGTATTTAATACTAAAGACTAGTTGGTAATACTTGATCTAAGTATTAAAATAAACAATATTTTTCATAAGATAGATGGCTTTTACTGAGGATCGATGTTATATTGTGCATAATTTAGTATCCATTAGAGTAAGTCAGCCTAATTCGGCGTGTCACAGTGCATAACGCTGGAGCGGAGGAACCAAATTGTGGGGCGTATCTCATAGAAAGTGAGGAGTTGGAAGTAAGGAGTTAGAAGTTAGTTTACTAAATACTTAAATTTGTAACTCATAACTTATAACTCATAACTCATAACTTTCTTGTGAAGGGCATCTCTCAGCCCTAGCCCGTCAGCTAACTTCGTAGGCATTGAGAGGAGACTGAAGAGACGGCATTATTTATGATGTTCCGATCTCATCGGTGTCCAAGGCTGGTACTGCTCGGATTTTTTGTACCTGCACTTAAATCTGTTGAGGTCGTAAATGATATTTCAACTAAATTTGGCTGCGATCGCCGCGATCGCTGGACAAGCTGCTTGGAAAAAAACAAAACCTGTTATTGTTAGGGATGTTTTCTTTCTACCTATATTGGGTTTCTTGGGAATAATTGTGTTGTGGTGGATTGTTGCACTTGCCAACCATGAATTGATGCCCACCCCACCAGAAGCTTTAATCGCTAATCTCGACTACATTTTAAATCCCTTCTATGAGCGAGGTCCAGGCAACTTAGGAATTGGTTGGTTGTTAATAGCAAGTCTGCGCCGGGTATTAATAGGCTTTTTGTTGGGTGCGGTAGTAGCGATTCCTCTGGGGTTTCTAATTGGCATGTCCAAATCGGCAATGCTAGCGCTCAATCCGATCGTGCAAATTTTTAAACCTGTATCGCCCCTAGCTTGGCTACCCATCGCCTTAGCAATTTTCAATTTAGCAGATCCTTCAGCCATTTTTGTCATCTTTATTACCTCTTTATGGCCAACAATTATTAATACCGCCTTAGGAGTTTCTAGCGTTCCCCAAGATTATTTAGATGTAGCACGAGTCATCGAAATGCCCCGTTGGCGACGGATTACAAAAATAATTTGGCCTGCAAGCTTGCCGTATATTTTTACAGGTTTACGAATTAGTTTAGGCATAGCTTGGCTAGTAATCGTCGCTGTGGAAATGCTTACAGGCGGTATTGGTATCGGCTTCTTTGTCTGGGATGAATGGAGTCGCTTAAACCTGAGTTCAGTCTTTTTAGCTGTGTTGGTAATTGGTGTAACTGGGTTAATTCTGGATTATGCCGTGGGCATAATCCAAGGATTAGTAACCCATCGTCCTAAAACTTCCAACTAACAAAATTAGCCTGCTATCAAAACAGCAAGATTTAACGAGACTCTGCGCCTGAAGCGTGAGCAATTAATCACCAATGGAGCTACAAGAATGGGTGATATTAACTGGACTCGACGAGATTTTATCAAGGGAATAGGAGCAACAACGGCGGGAATGGCGCTGTCTTCCTGTGGCATTTCAGGAGATAGATCGGCCAAAGGATTGACCGAAGAAGCCTTAGCTGTGCAACCAGTAGTTAAAAGCAGCGACCTAGAAAAACCCGATCTTACAGTTGGTTACGTTCCCGTTAATGATTGTGCGCCATTTGCGATCGCCTGGAAAAAAGGCTTCTTCCGCAAATATGGTTTGAACGTTACACTCAACCGCGAAGCCAGTTGGGCCACCTCCCGCGACGGTGTAATTTTTGGTCGCCTGGATGCTTCGCCCGTGGTATCTGGTGCCGTCACCAACGCCAGAATTGGTGCTGAAGGCGCACGCCACGCTCCCTTGTGTGCAGCCATGACCATCCATCGCCACGGTAATGCCATGACAATGGACAAAGCCATGTGGGATTTTGGGCTGCGTCCGTGGTACGAATACCAAGAACAATATGGTGATGGCGCGCTAGAAGCCTTTGGGCGCGATTTTCGAGGCTACTTTGACAAGCAACCGCCAGAAGGAAAAGTTTGGGCAGTAGTGCTGAGTTCGGCTATTTATGAATACTTTGTCCGCTACCTATCCGCTGCTGCTGGTGTCGATCCGCTTAAGGAGTTTCGGATCATCATCGTTCCGCCACCCCAAATGGTAACAAACGTGCGGATTGGTGCCATGCAAGCTTACATGGTTGCAGAACCTTGGAATACACGAGCAATAACAGGTAACGAAAACATCGGCTTTACCTTTGCACAAGGTAAAGAAGTCTGGTTGGGACACCCAGATCGTTTGTTGGGCGTGATGGAATCTTTCATTGACAAATATCCCAAAACCTATCGTTCTCTAGTCAAGGCAATGATTGAAGCTTGCCAATATTGCAGCAAAGTAGAAAACCGTCAAGAAGTAGCCGAACTGCTTACAGAACGTTCCTTTACAGGTGCAAGACCCAAAAAGAAAGATGCCCCTATCGCAAAATTTACAAGTCCGGGAATTCTCGGCAACTATAACTATGGCGGCTTTGACGGCAAAGACCGCACCATCGAAGCCGCTGACACCACGATTTTCTTCGATATTCCTGACAACCTTCCAAAACAGCCAGGAGAACACTCCACATTCTTATGGAGATCGAGAAGTATCTGGTTGATGACACAAGCAGCGCGGTGGGGACAAATCAAGCAATTCCCCAAAAATGCCGAGAAACTAGCAGAACTTGGCTGGAGAGCAGATTTATATCGGGAGATAGCATCGGAAATGGGCATTCAATGTCCCAAGGATGATTACAAGGTCGAACCACCAGAGGTATTTATAGATAAGAAAGGCTTCGACCCCAGCGATCCGGTGGGTTATCTGAATAGTTTTGCCATCAGGGCTAACGCTCCCACTCGTTTTTTCATGTCTTAATTCCCAAGTTCAAATATTGATTGACTAAATTATTTCCGGAGCCTTTGATGATGGAATATACCTCATTACCTATTAATACCCAGACCGAAGTTATACCCCGCGCTGGATTTTTAGAAATTGAAAATTTAGTCAAGTCTTATCCGACACCTGATAAAGATAACTTTGTCGTTTTAGATAAAGTCAATTTAACGATTGATGAAGATGAATTTATTTCTGTAATTGGTCACTCAGGTTGTGGGAAATCAACTCTCATAAAGATAGTAGCTGGTTTAGAAAAAGCAACTTCCGGTTCAGTCAGGCTAGATGGAAAAGAAATTCGTGAGCCAGGAGCCGAAAGGATGATGGTATTTCAGAACTATTCGCTGTTACCTTGGTTAACAGTGCGAGAAAATGTCCGTTTAGCCGTAGATGAAGTGCTAAAAAATGCTAATCGTGCCGAGAAAATTAGCATTGTAAATGAACACTTGGCAATGGTAAACTTGACGGCGGCGGCTGACAAATATCCTGATGAAATTTCTGGAGGTATGAAACAAAGAGTAGGTATTGCCAGAGCCTTAGCTATTCGTCCCAAAATGTTGCTGATGGATGAACCTTTTGGGGCACTAGATGCACTAACTCGTGGGAAATTACAGCGGCAGGTATTGGATATTTGGGAAAATAATCGTCAAGCAGTGATGATGATTACCCACGATGTAGAGGAAGCAATTTATATGTCCGATCGCCTCGTTTTGATGACCAATGGGCCAGCTGCTAATATCGGGGAGATTTTAGAAGTTCCTTTTGAGCATCCACGCGATCGCGCCGCTATGCGAAACTCAAAAGAGTATTTTGAACTCCGCAACCACGCCTTAAATTTCCTCGATCGATATTTTGCCCAAGACGAGTAAATTAGATTATCATTTTTTTAGCGGGTAGCCTAATTCAAATCCATGAAAGCTGCATTTGGAACGGAGGAACCATATTGTGTGTGGGGCGTATCTCATAGAAAATGAGGAGTTAAGAGTCAGAAGTTAATAATTATTAATATTAACTCAGCACTCAGCACTCAGCACTCTTAAGAGAGAGACACCTTCCAGTCTTAGCCCGTCAGCTAACTCCGTAGGCAATGGAAGGAACCCCCAAAACCTTGGCTGTAATACAGTTATTATTGGGGTTTCCTTGACTAATTTAAGATTTGAAATTTTGGTTATCGTCACTCAATCTAAAATCCTTCGATGGTTCCTGAGCGAAGTCGTACCCCTCCGGGGAAGCAAGGCTACGCGTAGCGTCCCGCAGGGAAGGACTGAGCCTAGCCGAAATTCAAAATATAAAATTGGTCGCCCTGCTTCTCATTGCTAATTCATTTCATTAGGAGAAGTAAAGCTGTGCAAATTAAGCCAATGTTAGCACGTCTGCAAAGTGCCACAGGCCGAGATGACTTAATTGAACAAATGGTACTGTTGCCACAACCAAACAAACCTTTTTCTAAAAAACCTCAAAAGGCGAAAGCAATTAATCTAATTGTTGCTTATGATGCATCTCCCAACAGTCATACGGCATTAGATATTGCCTTTTGGATTGCCCATCAAACACGTTTGGCCACCAATACAGAAGTTACAGTTCAAGCCGTTTATGTAGTGGAAAATAATCAAAGCAATCAGTATCCAAATATCTTGAGTTTTCCCCAACAACAATCTTCATTAGAATGTGAAGTTAGTGAAGTATCAAAGTCTGTCACACAGGTATTGACTCAACCTAAATTACAGACAGCGATCGCTCCTCTACAACAAGCAGATATAATTCTCTGGCAAGCCCGGAGTTTGGCTGAAGAATGGCAGGGTTCTTTCAAATCTCATTTGCGGTTTGGCTGCATTTCTACAGAACTTAGCAAAGTTGTTGAATCAGAAGCGGCTGATATTCTGTTTCTAGGTTGTAACTCTGTCAATCATCCAATGATTGAAGCTCTAGGTTCTAATTTTCCCTGTGCTGTTTTGGGTATTCCCAGTAGTATTGATGAATAATCACTCTTTAAAATTTCAGTAATTTTTGTCAAATTTTGATCGTAGAAAAGTCACCTAGTTGTAAGTGACTTTTTTGCTACTCAATAAATAAACTTCCATAAGTAGTATGTGGAAAACTGGCAAGCATTTATAGAAGCCAATGCAATACTGCTAAGGCTAAAAAATAAAAACCTGTAGGTTGGGTTGAAGAACAAAACCCAACCTACGAATTAACAATCTTGGTAAATTTGCCAAATTGGTGCAATCTTGTACCGTCTCTGAATGGGAAGCGCTATAAGCACTTAAGTGCTTACTACAAACATATCTTAACCTGTGATAATGTTTGTGGCAGACGACTAGCAGTCTGGCAACCCAAAAATGCTGGGTGAGTGCTGGGGAAAGGGAAAAGGGTAAAGGGTAAGGGATTTAAACCCTTTCCTCCTTCCCCCTTCCCCTTTACCCCGCTTGCGTTCGCTTGGCGAACTACTAGTAGCTAATCAGATGTAAAACGTCGCGCAGGACACTATAACCAGCCAAATCCCAAAGCAAATAGGCTAGAAAGCCAATTGCTGCCAAACGACCATTCCAAATTTCTGCTTGAGGAGTCCAGCCAAACAAAAATGCATTCCGGTCTATGCCGTTGTATTCCGGTGCAACAACTGGTAAATCAGTAGAAGGACGAGTTTCTTGAGTTGCCATTTTTTTCTCCAATATCTAATAGGTTTTTAGGTGTTTAGTTTCTAGTAGCCAATCAGATGTAAAACGTCACGCAAGACGCTATAACCAGCTAAATCCCAAAGCAAATAGGCAACAAAGCCAATAGCCGCCAAGCGACCATTCCAAATTTCTGCTTGAGGAGTCCAACCAAACAAAAATGCATTCCGGTCTATGCCGTTGTATTCCGGTGCAACAACTGGTAAATCAGTAGAAGGACGAGTTTCTTGAGTTGCCATTTTTTTCTCCAATATCTAATAGGTTTTTAGGTGTTTAGTTTCTAGTAGCCAATCAGATGTAAAACGTCACGCAAGACGCTATAACCAGCTAAATCCCAAAGCAAATAGGCAACAAAGCCAATAGCCGCCAAGCGACCATTCCAAATTTCTGCTTGAGGAGTCCAACCAAACAAAAATGCATTCCGGTCTATGCCGTTGTATTCCGGTGCAACAACTGGTAAATCAGTAGAGGAACGAGTTTTCATTGTTTTTTCCTTCCTAATCAAGTTGGTTTTTATTCTTTAAATGCTCTCGTAACCAATCAAGTACAAAACTCACTCTATAGCCAACTAAATCCCAAATTAAATAGGCAAGAAAGCCAATCATTGCAAAACGACTGTTTAAAATTTAGGCTTGAGGAGTCTAATCAAACAGAAAATCATTGCGAGCGCAACTATTATATTCTGTTGATATTATTGGCAAATTTTTAGAAAAAGGAGTTGCCATTTCCTTGCCTCAACAATTCGTTTGTTAACTTTAATGTAGCTATTAATAACTAGAATGCTTTCTGTCTATAGGCATAAAAGACAAGCACTTCTGCTGACCGATGCTCAAACGTATTATTATAAATAAATCCACCTAGAGAGGGTGATATAAATAGATATTTAAAGAAATCTAAACTCTTTAAAAGTAAACTATTTTGAAAATAGAGTTACTCACTATAAATTAAACAATTAAAATTAAAATTAGCAGTAAGTAAGTAAAATTGCTTGCCATTTAATTATGTTTTTTATCAAGAGATAACAAAAGTTATATCTTCCGCTGTATGAGGTTTTCAGCCCTTGGAGAGATGCTTGAAAGAGGTAAATTCTACGATTGTGATCTAAAGAGTTAGGTATTGCCATAGGTACAAACATAATAAATACTAAGAGTTGCTTCTCAAGAAATTCTTAATTCCCCCAAATTTAAACTTAGTAGGTAGAAGGAAATCCAATGTTCCAAAGTACGGAAATCATGGTGGGACTCTATAAACCACTATTGTGGTTAGCACAGGTTCCAGTAGAACGCTCAAACGTCACACCAGAACAAGCATCGGTTCTCTTTTCGGGGCCACGCTTTTTTGTGGCTTTAATCTCCGGCGTGATTCTTGCCTTTGCTTTCCAATTAGTTCTAACTAATCTCTCCCTTGCAGCCGGTATTTCCTACCTGGGGCACTCATCTGACTCGGATTCAGATAATGGAGAAGTCGGAAGTTTGGGCGGCAATATTCGCAAAATCGGCACAGCAGTGGGAATTTGGACATTAGTCACTGTGACTGTCGCCTTATTAATCGCTTCTTACCTAGCAGTAAAATTGAGCCTTGTCATCTCAGATCGAGGATTGGGAGCGACTCTCGGCTTAGTAATTTGGGGTGCCTACTTTTTGCTCCTAGTTTGGGTAAGTTCCACCACCGTAGGCTCCTTAATTGGCTCAGTTGTGAATACGGCAACATCTGGGTTTCAAGCGATTATGGGGACTGCTACCGCCGCACTAGGTGCGAAAGCTGTAAATAACCAAGTGGTAGCCACAGCTGAAGCCGCCGCCGCCGCTGTCCGTCGAGAACTAGGAAGCGCCATCGACCCCGTAAGTATCCGAGAAAACATTGAAGAGTACTTAGATAAGATACGTCCTCCAGAACTCGATGTGTCAAAGATTCGGAGTGATTTTGAAAATTTACTCAACGATCCGCAATTCAAAGCGATCGCTGGGACTCCAGATATCCGCAACATCGACCGCCAAAAGTTTATCGAGTTAGTCAGCAGCCGCACCGATCTTTCCAAAAAAGACGTTAGCCGCATTGCTGATACCTTGTATAAAGTTTGGCAGCAAGTGGTAAGTCAGCAACCAGCCACCCAAGACCGTTTAGGTGAGTTAATGGATTATCTGAAATCACTCCCAGCAGGACAAAGCAAGACAGATGAACTCAACGCCAAGTTGGAACGGTTACTAGCAGAAAAGGGTGGTTCCAAAGAATCTGACCAAAAAGCAGCTAGCGGGCCAATTCAAAGTACACTCCAGCAAGGATTATCTGCCTTAACCGGCATTGTGTTGGGACGTGCAGATTTGTCTGATTTGGATGTAGAAAAAATCTTAGGTAGTCTTACTAGCGCTAAAGATAAAGTCACCGAACAAGCAGATAAGTTAGGCTTGCCAACACCATCACAACCCTATAGCCCAATTCGGGCTGATGTCGAAAATTACCTATACAATACTTATGCTTGGCAACTGAGTCCAGAAAGAATTGCCCAGGAATTTCATGATGTCATTTACGATCCAGCAGCCGATCCAGGAATCGTCCGTAGGGAACTAGAACGACTATCCCGCAATGATTTCGTCAAAATTTTGCAACAACGGGGATTGCTGACTCAAGGTCAAATTCAACGCATTGCTAATCAGCTAGAAACTGTCCGCCAAGAAGTGCTAGTAACAGTCAGAGCTATTGAAGAAAGAGATATAGTCCAAGACTTGCAACGCGCAGTAGAAAGTTATCTACTGGTTACTCCCAAGGCAGATTTGACAGCCGAAGGCATTGAGCAGAATTTTAAACCACTGTTGGAAGACTCAGAGGCAGATTATGAAACCCTGACATTGCGGCTAGCCCACCTTGACCGTCAAGAAATTCGGCAGATATTGCTACAACGTAATGATGTCCAGTTATATGAAGTAGATAGCATTGTCGATGAGTTGGAAAAACAACGCGATCGCGTTTTGGTAGAATCCAAAGGACTAGCAGAACAGGCACAATATCAAGCAGAAACCCTGTGGTTAAATGTAGAATCATATCTGCGTAACACCGGCAAATCAGAACTGAATCCTGATGGCATCCGCGCCGACTTCAAAAAGCTACTAGAAGATCCGCAAGCTGGAATTAGCTCAATCCGGGCACGCTTGTCTCGCTTTGACCGCGATACCTTAGTACAATTGTTGAGTCAACGGCAAGATTTGAGTGAAGATCAAGTTAATCAAATCATCAATGCTACTGAGGAATCATGGTATAATATTCGCCACACACCTCAAATTGTAGCCGATAAAGCTAAAGAGCAATACGACTCTGTGACCACAACGATCGCAGATTATCTCCGAAATACTGGCAAACAAGAACTCAATCCTGAAGGTATTCAGCGAGATTTGACCAGATTGTTTGAAAATCCCAAAGAAGGAGCCGTCGCATTGCGCCGTCGGTTGTCACAGGTAGACCGGGATACACTGGTGAAATTGCTCAGTCAACGCCAAGACTTGAGTGAAGAACAAGTCAATGAAATCATTGATTCCACCCAAACTTCAATTCGTAACTTTGTGCGCGCGCCTCGTCGCCTAGCTAGCCGTACACAGCAAAGAGTAGAATCATTCAAAGGTTATCTAGAAGAGTATCTGCGCCAAACTGGTAAAGAAGAACTCAATCCTGAAGGTATCAAACGCGACTTGCAATTATTGTTGCACGATCCGCGAGTCGGCGTAGAAAGTTTTGGCGATCGCCTTTCCCAGTTTGACCGTGATACCATCATTGCCCTGCTGAAAATTCGGGAAGATATTTCTGATGAAGAAGCAGCACGGATTGCCGATAATATAGTGTCCGTAAGGGATCAATTTGTCGAACAAGTGCGCAGCATCCAACGCGGCATTCAAGATGCAATTGATGGGGTTTTTGCCCGCATTCGCAACTATCTTAACTCCCTGGATCGCCCGGAACTTAACTATGATAGTATTAAGCGCGATATTCGCACAGTTTTTGACGATCCTCAGGCAGGTTTCGATGCCCTGCGCGATCGCTTGTCCTCCTTTGACCGTGATACCCTAGTGGCAATCATGAGTTCTCGTGAGGATATCTCCGAAGAAGATGCCAACCGAATCATCGACCAAATTGAACGGGCACGCAACACAGTATTACAACGTGCAGAACGCATACAGCACGAAGCCCAACGCCGTCTAGAACAAGTAAAGCATCAAGCACAGCGGCAAGCAGAAGAAACCCGCAAAGCCGCAGCTACAGCAGCGTGGTGGCTGTTTGCCACAGCATTCGTCTCCGCCATTTTCTCTGCATTAGGAGGAGCGATCGCTGTAGTTTAATAAGTTGTCTCCGCTAACTTTTCAGCCTCCCATAATGGGAGGCTTTTCTATTTTAAGGACGAAGAGAATAAAGTAAAAAAATACGTATTGGCATTTGTGTAATACCAATTGGAAAGAAGAATGCAACAAATAGACCATTTGTAGAGACGCGATTCATCGCGTCTTTACCCCGATTCATCGCATCTTTACCCAAGGATGTGTTGCAATCGTTAATTGAATTGCTACAAATACAGCACTTTGCAATTAAATGAAGTACACATTTTAATATGATAAATCTTGTGGAGTGGGCATCCTGCCCGCCCTTCTGTACTTCATTCAGATGAAATGTGCTGTATGTCTTTCAATATAGTCATATATGAATATCCTTTACTGCTCTAATCTCAGCAATTAGATGGGTGAAAATAGAATTGGTTTAATGTTTTAATTTTATTAAATGACTTGCAATAAAATCTCAGCTTATTATCAATAAATTACTCCGTAATTTTTGCAAGTTAATAATTTTACCTAAGTAGTAATTTCAAACAATGGAAAACACGTTAGTTGATAAAACCTTCCGTGACAGCAGTGGCAAAATTGTTGTGGCTCAAATGCCAAACCCACCACTTATTCTTTGGATAGTAGCTAGTTTACTCACTCTAGTTTTTACAAGTGGTAAAATCAATACAGTGTTAGACTTTGTGGCAAATGGCGCATTGTTTACTTGGGCGTGGATGGAGCTATTTCAAGGCGTTAATTATTTTCGCAGAGCGCTAGGTCTTGCCGTATTGATTGGAATGATTGCATACAGAATCCTGTAAATATACATAATTAAGTAAAAAATAATACTAAAAAGGAGGAATTTTAAACTCCTTTTTTTTGTCCAAAGTTTAAAATGTGAATAAAGTCATACTGACATTATGACTTTATTACACTGTGTTTTCTTATTCAGCATTTTAAACTGAGAGCAATACAGCAAATCAATTAAGTCGTGTAACAAACAAAACTTACTGTAAAGCTAATGAGTAAGAATATCTGTTCACAACTTATTGATAAATGCTGTATAAAACTCAAGCAAATTAATTGATGGAGATTTGAATATGAAACGTATTCTATTAGGTACATTACTTGCTCTCCCATTTGCAATTTCCTCCTTACCGTCACAAGCATCAGCAGCAGAAATCATTGTCAGACCCAATGTTCATAGAACTGCTATTGTGCGTAAACCTATTGTTGCCCGATATCAACGGAAGTTAATTCCTGCACATTGGGAAACAGTACGACGCGGTAACAGGTGGGTTAAAGTTAGAGTTCCTGCTCGTTATGTAAATGTCAGAGTTTAATATCTAAATAGAGGCTAACAACTTTAGTTGTTAGCCTCTATTAGTTAAAACCTTGTTGCTAAATAAGACTTATAATTAAATACAAGTAGTTAACATAAGTCAATTGAATCAACATGAATATCTCTCCAAATTATCATCTTTTAAAAAAACTTTTAATATTTATACTAGGAATTAGTTTCGTAACAGCCTGCGATTCCATTCAGGCTGACGAAAAAAATATAACTAAAGAAAAAATCTTGATTGGTGATAATTATGGAGAACTACACAATCAAGGTAAATTACGTACTTACTATTTTTACACTCCAAAATCTTATAACCTACACCGCCCGATGCCATTAGTTTTAGTGTTTCATGGAGATGAGGGTAATGGTCGGTCTATCAGTAACGTGACTCGCTTCAATAAATTAGCAGAGCAAAAAGGATTTATTGTTGTTTATCCAGATGGAATTGACCAAAAATGGAGCCTCAGAGGTAACGGTCAAGGAAAAGTAGATGATGTTTTGTTTGTCAGTGCTTTGATTAATCATCTTCAGCAGCAACTTAATATTGATAGTCATAAAGTTTATGCCACCGGTTTTTCTAGAGGTGGTATACTTACCCAAGCACTAGCTTGTAAGTTACCTGATAAAATTGCTGGCTTTGCATCAGTAGCTGGTTCGCTCCCAGTTAGACTTAAACCTAGTTGCCAGCCTCAAACTCCCATATCGATGTTAACGATCAACGGTACAAACGATCGCGATGTCCTTTATGAAGGTGATGATCACACTCGAAGAGGAGCGTTGGTTTCGATCTCAGACATGGTAGAGTTTTGGCGATCGCACGATCGATGTACCTTATCAAATGCATCTCCAAATTTTCCTGAAGATAAAGTGAAAACCGCTATCTACACAGGTTGCAGTGGCAATTCCGAAGTCTGGCAGCTAGCGGTAGTCAACGGTGGACATTTCTGGCCTGGTGGTTCTTCAACTGACGAGAGCCTAAACAAATTCAATGCCAAGCTGGGGCTGAACGCCAGTGAAACAATTTGGGACTTTTTTCAGCGTCACAGTTCATGAGTAGCTAATTTTTTAAACACCATTTTCCTTAAACCATGCCAAGAGGCGTTTCCAACCATCCTGAGCTTCTTGTTCGCGGTAGGAGGGGCGATAATCAGCAAAAAATGCGTGGGGTGCATTGGGATAGACGATAATTTCAGATTTGCTACTGCTGGACTTTAAGCGATCGCGCATTTGCTCTACTGTATCAACAGGAATACCTGTATCCTTCCCACCATAAAGTCCGAGAATGGGGACTGTCAGTTTTGATGCAATATCGACGGGATACTGGGGCTGAAGTTCGGTAGCATCGCCCACAAGTTTCCCATACCAAGCTACACCAGCCTTCACCTGGGGATTATGTGCTGCATATAACCAGGTAATACGACCGCCCCAACAGAAGCCTGTAATTCCCAACTTCTGGCCATTACCCTTAGCTGACTTCTTTGCCCAGTCTACTGTAGCATCAAGATCGGATAATACTTGGGCATCTGGCACTTTGGCGACAATTGGACGAATTTCGTCTATGTTGCTTAACTTCGAGACATCGCCTTGACGGATAAATAATTCGGGTGCGATCGCCAAATATCCCAACCGAGCAAAGCGACGAGTGATATCCTGGATATGCTCGTGTACACCAAAAATTTCCTGGATTACCAGAACGATTGGGAAATTATCACCAGTAGCTGGTGCTGCTCTATAGGCAGGAATTTCGCCATCTTTGACAGGAATTTTCACTGCACCAGCCACTAACCCCTTGGCATCAGTAGTGATGACTCCGGCAGAAATGGGTTGTACTGCAAGGGCAAAACCTGTCGCCACTGTCGCTGTTGCAATAAATTTGCGGCGCGTTAGTTCTTTCATCATCTCTACGTTGAATTACTAAGTTCCTTTATATTTAGATTACTGTATGGTCAAATGCGCGTAAGGGTAGGTGTACAAATTTCACACCCGAAAAAAAGTGCTTCTATCTCAACACCAGCAAGCGTTTCACCCCACCAATTGTCCAAATTCATCCGCGCAATCTCTGAAATGCTTACAATAATTGAGTTTCAGCCTTCAACCTTTCCTGACACTCTTCCCAAAGAAATTCTCTAATGCTATGATTGCTCTAGAACCGCGCAACCGCACCTTGAAAACTAAATATAGCTTGCCTTTCAGGCTCCCGCTATTGCAATTTATCTAAATCCCTATTAGGGATTGAAACTGCAATTGGGCAGCAACTTCAGCAAGTCCAGTTTATTGCAATTTATCTAAATCCCTATTAGGGATTGAAACAGGGCACTAGGTAGGATTTGCATTGTTACGGAATTGCAATTTATCTAAATCCCTATTAGGGATTGAAACGCAACATCATTTATCTTTGCAACAGTCAAAGATTCAATTGCAATTTATCTAAATCCCTATTAGGGATTGAAACTTGTTTGTAATTCGCTGATACTGGAAATGTCAACTGTTATTGCAATTTATCTAAATCCCTATTAGGGATTGAAACTTACTCAACGGTTGAATATATGTCCAATTTTTGTATTGCAATTTATCTAAATCCCTATTAGGGATTGAAACCAAACAAGCACCATCATTCACGATCCTTACTGGGAATTGCAATTTATCTAAATCCCTATTAGGGATTGAAACTTATTGGCAATCTATTTCACCATTTCTTTGGCATATTGCAATTTATCTAAATCCCTATTAGGGATTGAAACCGCAATCAATTTTGCAGTATCCATTCGGGCATTATTGCAATTTATCTAAATCCCTATTAGGGATTGAAACGAGGCAGAAGAAGCAGAGCGGATGCTTAATGCTTATTGCAATTTATCTAAATCCCTATTAGGGATTGAAACAGCTAATTAAAAAAGAATATGACTGATGAATATCCTGTATATATTGCAATTTATCTAAATCCCTATTAGGGATTGAAACCCCGTTCCCGCCCTTGATTACTCCATCTAAAAACTGCAAAATTGCAATTTATCTAAATCCCTATTAGGGATTGAAACCTGCTAATTGGAGTGATTCTTTGTGGGACGGATTATTGCAATTTATCTAAATCCCTATTAGGGATTGAAACATCCAGTTGTTTTTGTAGACGGGTCAATAGTTGATAAAATTGCAATTTATCTAAATCCCTATTAGGGATTGAAACAGCTTTTTTCCTAAGTTGCCATTCCCAGCAATTATTGCAATTTATCTAAATCCCTATTAGGGATTGAAACTCTAACGCCTGGAGCATATCGCCTTCGCTCTCGTATTGCAATTTATCTAAATCCCTATTAGGGATTGAAACAGCAACCGCCGCGATCGCACCCCGTAAAACTTCTGATTGCAATTTATCTAAATCCCTATTAGGGATTGAAACTATTTAATCTTGCAATACAAGCCAGAGGTGTTAAATTGCAATTTATCTAAATCCCTATTAGGGATTGAAACTCTAACAGAATGCGGTGTTAGATATCATATCCAAATTGCAATTTATCTAAATCCCTATTAGGGATTGAAACAACTTGAATACATCGGCTAAGAGGTTGGAGCAAGAATTGCAATTTATCTAAATCCCTATTAGGGATTGAAACCTAACAATAAAGTTGTATTGTCAGAGACATTATAATTGCAATTTATCTAAATCCCTATTAGGGATTGAAACTTCATTGTACTCAGGAAAATATTTGTTTTTGGAAGATTGCAATTTATCTAAATCCCTATTAGGGATTGAAACCTCTGGGACAGAATCATAGCAAACCCGCCTTTTGAATTGCAATTTATCTAAATCCCTATTAGGGATTGAAACAGGCGGATTAAACCTTGGGTAGGTAAGGATGGTAATTGCAATTTATCTAAATCCCTATTAGGGATTGAAACGAGCAGCAATTAATCAAAGTTATCCGAGCAGAAATTGCAATTTATCTAAATCCCTATTAGGGATTGAAACTGCTGAGTAATGTTGAATCGTAAATTTTCATAGCGAATTGAATTGCAATTAATCAAAATCCCTATTAGGGATTGAAACTGCTGAAACCTGGGAGGAATGTTTATTTGAAACTATGGAGAATTGCAATTAATCAAAATCCCTATTAGGGATTGAAACGCAGCCATCCTCAAAAAAGCGCTCACAATGGGCGTGATTGCAATTAATCAAAATCCCTATTAGGGATTGAAACCAGTCTAACAATGAGGATACATCGCAGCATATCTCTAGAATTGCAATTAATCAAAATCCCTATTAGGGATTGAAACTAAATCTTTATCAAAAATAGTAACTTTTTGAGGTTATTGCAATTAATCAAAATCCCTATTAAGGATTGAAACACTCCTCAACCCCGATTTATCCAATCTTTTCCACCAGCTAACTGACTAAGATGATCGTCCATAATCGCTGGTAATTCTTTTGGCGAATAATTATATGTTAAAGCCAGTAAACTAGTTGCTGTACTTAAAATCTGGCTTTTATCTAGCATCGCAGACAACTGAGAGCGAGTAAATTTACCGTTCATCACTTCATCACTGGCATCAGCGATCGCATCTTCAATCACCTCCTCTTCTATCAAACTCTCCCACTCACCTAAATTAATATAGTAAGATTTTTTATTATCTTTGATATTAAGACTTTTAATTTCTCGGATTGAATTACGAATAGAATTTGCCCATGAACCAGTTAATCGTTGTTCTACTTGGTTTTTAATCAGATGAATCAGCAGAATCCTTAAATAAGCTCGGATATTCCGCAGAATAGCTTGTTTACTCATGCCTTCTAATTCGTCTACAATTGCTAAAGCATCTGCATAACGCCCTTCCAAAATACTCTTTTTGAGGTCTATTAGTTCCTGCGTCATTTTTTCACCGCCTACCTGCTTAAGTACTATATAAAAATTACCTATACTTTATTAATAACAGAGTCTCTTAGCTGCCATTAATAAAGTAGTATTGTTCATTTATTCGCCTGTATCACTTGCAAACTCCCACCTGCATATAAAGTAAACTTACTCACTTTAAAGCCAGTCTTAGCTAACAACTCAGCTAAATCAGTTTTCAGTAATTCCCAAGCTGTTTCCGTCTCAAACAACAACAAAAACACCGATATTCCAAGCCAAAATATCGGATTTGTCGGAGCGTGAAAATCCACCAGCGTAAACACTCCTCCCGGCTTCAGCACCCGATAAACTTCATTAAGAATTTTTCGTAATTGCTGAGGCTGCATCTCGTGTAATGCAACGCTGATATGCACCACATCAAACAAATTATCTGCAAATGGCATCTCTTCAGCAAAAGCTTCTATGTATGAAGCTTCCGGGACATTTAGCCGCGCCCGTTGTAAAGACTTAGGTGAAGCATCCAATCCTGTTACGTTTTGTGAAGTTTTTACTAAAAACTCCGTTGTTTGGCCACTACCGCAACATAAATCTAAAACCTGAGAATCTGAGTGAATTGTTAAGCCTTGCAAAGCAAGTTGCCGAAAACGGGCTTCACCACCTACACTTAAGGCTGCTAAACGAGAGATACCATCATATAACCACTGATAACGGTAACTCCAATCTCTTAAAATTGTTGCCATTGCATATTTCCTTGCTATTAAGCTTTATATTTAATAAAGATATATTGTTAACATTAGTAAAAAACCTGAAAAGATTGGGGGAAAGTAACTGCTATGGGTCGTGTAGGCGTCTTATTACTCAATCTCGGTGGCCCTGATAAGCTAGAAGATGTCGGGCCCTTTTTGTACAATCTATTTTCCGATCCGGAAATTATTCGCCTACCATTTCGCTGGTTGCAAAAGCCCCTAGCCTGGTTTATTGCCACACGGCGAACCAGAACATCTCAAGAAAATTATAAGCAAATCGGTGGTGGTTCCCCATTGCGGCGGATTACAGAAGCCCAAGGGGAAGCTCTAAAAGAACAGTTAAATTCTTTAGGGCAAGAAGTTAATATTTACGTGGGAATGCGTTATTGGCATCCCTATACAGAAGAGGCGATCGCACAAATTACCCAAGATCGGGTAGAACACCTAGTAATATTACCACTATATCCCCAGTTTTCTATCAGCACTAGTGGCTCCAGCTTCCGGCTTTTAGACAAGCTTTGGCGAGAAGATCCAAAACTTCAACCCATTGATTATACCGTTATTCCTTCTTGGTACAAACAACCAGGCTATCTTCAAGCAATGGCGCAACTCATAGCCCAGGAACTTGAGCAATTTCCCAACCCGGATGAGGTTCATATATTCTTCAGCGCTCATGGCGTTCCGAAAAGCTACGTTGAAGAAGCAGGCGACCCTTACCAGGTGGAAATTGAAGAATGTACTGCGTTGATTATGCAGACTCTCAATCGACCCAATGCCCACACCTTAGCTTACCAAAGTCGTGTCGGGCCAGTAGAATGGCTTCAACCCTATACTGAAGATGCCCTCAAAGAACTAGGCGCGCAAGGCGTGAAAGATTTGGTTGTCGTGCCAATCAGTTTTGTCTCAGAGCATATCGAGACACTACAAGAAATTGATATTGAGTATCGAGAAGTAGCCGAAGAATCAGGAATTCACAACTTCCGCCGCGTACCGGCTCCCAATACCCATCCAGTATTTATTAATGCACTAGCCGAATTAGTGATTGATGCACTGAAAAACCCCAGTTTCAAGCTTTCGCAAGCTGCTCAAATGAAAAAAATGGTCAAAATGTACCCTCAAGAGCGTTGGGAATGGGGTCTGACAACTAGTGCTGAAGTATGGAATGGTCGGATTGCGATGCTGGGTTTTATTGCCTTAATCGTAGAGTTGATTACCGGTCACGGCTTCTTGCACATGATTGGGCTTTTGCAGTAAATGAAAAGAGTTAGGAGTTAGGAGTTGAGAGTTGGGAGTTTTTAATTTTTCTCGCTAACTCTTCACTTTTAACTTCTATCTTCATTCCTAACCCTTCTCTACGAGACGCTCCGCGAACGGCAGGCTCAGGGCATCGCTTCTCACTTTTAACTCCTAACTTTTTAGCCGATACCAGTCATACCACTGCTTCGCACTACGAACTGCAAACCAAAGCAGTATTAAAGCAATTACTCCTCCTTGCCAAGGAGCATCAAAGGCAAATAGTACTAGAGCAATGCACAACGTATCTTGAAGGAAGACTGCCCACAACGGTAAGCCACGTAACCGATAGAACCAACCAATTTGGACGAGCTGGAGTACCAAAGCTAATAAACCTCCAATTATGGCAATCAGCCAGTTTGGCGTTGCTGTTGCACTAGCTACTGCTAACCCCATAATTGCCCCCACGAGGGGAGACATGAATAACTGAACCACTTGGAGCAATCTTTGCCCCCAAAGCTTTTTTGAGGCTAATAATTCAATTAATGACCAACTGGTGAGGCAACATAATAATATTGGTGGAGAAATGTGAGATAAAATTGGGACTTGTGACCACAAGTTACTACCCTGCAATAATCCAATAATTAGCAAAGGTATGCCTATTCTCATTCCTGCTGCCGCAGAGGCAGAAAGTGTGGCTAGAATTTCAATCATTAAGACACTCAAAGCACTAATAAATGAGTAAATATCTGTTATTTATACTACCCAGGGCTGGCAAAAATTCCTGCACCCAACTTACAGCCTTCAGTAATGAAATACTAAATATTTTTGGTATCTTAATATATATTTTTTGACAACATTCTTTTAAAAAAGAGGCATCAAGTGGGTTTTGAGCTTTATTTTCTAACATTATGGCTATAATTATCTGTTTTCTCTGAAAGTTTTATTGGTAAAATTTTTCAGGTTTTGATCGCATTTATATGAGGAAATTCCCGATTAATGTAAATCTGTACTTAGGGACTGACTACATATCGATCGCGCCCCTGCTGTTTCGCTGCATACAACGCTCGATCCGCGAAGGTAATCAGGGTATCGGGTAAACGTTCCGGTGTAGGGACAAGACTGGAAATACCTAAACTGACCGAGACGATCGCACTCACCTGCGATCGCTCGTGAGGAATTGCTAATGCCCGAATGGCGCGCTGGATGCGTTCGGCGATCGCAATCGCTCCGAGCTTATCCGTATTGGGCAAAATCACGACAAATTCTTCGCCACCATAACGAGCAACCAAATCGGCGGCACGATTGACTATTTGTTTAGCAGCTTGGGCAATTTGCACCAAACAGGCATCCCCTGCTTGATGACCATAGTAGTCGTTATAGTGTTTAAAATAATCCACATCGAACAAAACCAAGGACAGAGGTTGTTGTTCCCGTTTTAATCGCTGCCATTCCTGGTGTAAATGTTGATTAAAATACCAACGATTGGCTACCTGGGTTAATCCGTCTGTGGTTGCCAGTCGCTCCAATTCTTGATTGACAAGCTGAAGGTTGTGTTGAGCCAATTCTCGTTCTTGAATTTCCTGCTGTAGCTGCACGTTCATTTGGGCAAGTTCAGCTGTACGCTGGCTGACTTCTCGTTGCAATTCGCGGGCATAATCGGCCAAAATCTGTTCGGCGCGTTTTCGCTCAGTAATATCCTGAAACGCAACGATCGCAAACTGAACTTGCTGTGTTTCGTTGTAGATGGGTGTTCCCCATATCTCTAAAGGAATCGTGCGATCGCCGTGATGAATTTCAACATTATCTACACTAGAGATTTCTCCCTTTAAGGCTTTGATAATCGGTAACTGTTCGGTTGGATAAAGTTCCTTGGTTCCTGCAACATAGACTTGATAAACCTGGGCAATTTCCTCGGCCGTTACTTCTGGAGCAATCTCTTTTCCGACTAGCTCTTTGGCTCTTTGATTCACATAATAACTATATCCCTTTGCATCTAATACACCGATGCCCACAGGAACGGCTTCCAGGAACTGTTTTAGCTGTTGTTCGCTGTCCCTGACTTGAGCATAGAGTTGAGCATTGGTGATGGCGATCGCGGCTTGTCCACTCAGTAATTGCAAAAATTCAATCCGATCGCTTGTAAAAGTACCCGTCGTGGCTTGATTCTCCAGATAAACCATCCCGACTAACTGACCTTGATTCAATAAGGGATAACACAGGATGGAAAGCGGTTTAACAAATTGAATATAAGGATCGTGGACAAAGTTACCCGCTTGAGCCGCATCGTCGAGAACCACACTTTCACCCGTCCGAGCCACATAATGAAGAATGGATACTGGCAAGATTGGAGGGATGGGGTCGGCCGGTGCGAGGGTTGTGGTGTCAGCATTGCTGTAAATGGCGATCGCCAGGTTGCCCAACTCTCCTGAGGGGGTTGAGGTCGGCAATAGTAAACAACCCGTCTGGGCACCTGCATTTTCTAGCAGGATTTTCATCAATGTCTGTAACAGATTGTCCAGAACAATTTCGCTGGCAATCGCCTGCGATGATTTCATCACCGTGCTGAGATCGAATGCGGCACTGCTACTCGCAATACTGTCTAAATTAAAGGTGCTGCAACAAGTGAGAAACTGGGAGAAGCCTGTCTTTTGCACTGATTGGAACCACTGAGGATATAGAGTTTTCAGTTGTTTGACCTTAGCGATCGCACCCCAGCGTTGATACCCATAGTGAGCTTCCACCATGTAAGCATGGGCGATGGTTTCTTTGCCCAAACGTAAGTAGAACTTGGCAGCCAGTTCGTTGGCAAGTGCTTCTTCGTGGATATATTGGTTTTCTTTGGCTTTGGCGATCGCGCGATCGTAATAATCCACTGCTTGTGTATTCCTGCCTTGAACCCGACACCGTTCAGCTTCCACCAGCCAATATTTATGCAAATGATTCATCGGGCCATACTTCGCCCATTTTTTCATTTTCTTCTGGCTACGAAGCACTTTCTGAAGATGAGGTTTTCGTTGGGATGGGGAGATATCTGTGGTTGCTAAAAGCGCCAGGGAATTATAAAAGTAAAAGTGAGGAACTACGATCAGACCCGGAACCCCATCGAGATACTGTTCGGCTACTTCAGCATTAACTACCGCTTGCTCCATCTCACCGAATAGAACACACAGCAGTATTTTGTTGAAATATAGCTGGAAGAGTAGATTCGAGTCCTTTCTGCTTTGTAGCGCCGGGATCGTATCCTGCTCGTCGAACGCTTTACCAATCAATAAACAAGAGAAACTTCCCGCTCCATCCAGCAAGTTCAGAACCGCCTGGTGAAACATAGAATTCAAGGCAGCAGTTCTGTCTTGTCCCGTCTGCTGGATGGCAGAGGTGCAGGTTGCCATATCTAATTCCAGTTTTGCCAATTCACAGCCGCTGAGTAAGGCATAGTGACAAGAAAGCCCAAGTAAATAGGCCGCAAATTCCAAATCTCCAGTTTCCAGTCCAACTGCATACGCTTCCCGCAGTGGAGTCAACATCTCTCTTACAGGCTCTATCCAGTGTTTTGTGGAGCTAAATACCGAGCACTCTGTTTTAGCTTTAATTTCTCTAGCATTAAGTTGAGAGACTAAGTTGAGAGCCAGTTGACCAAATTGAGAGCTAGTTTTAATATCTCCCGTGCCACTGAGGAACAACCCATAGAGACCATAAGCAGCAGCAGATTCAGAAATATTCCCCCACTGAATGGACAAATTGATCTGTCTCAATAAAATCAGCCGCATTAGTAGAGGAGCAGAAATGTAGGTGGCAGATGCTATTCTACTTAGGATACGCATTGCTGCTTGAGGGTAAGGAGCGGTCATGGTTGGCAGGTCAACCAGGCTCGCAATCGGTCGATGTCCTATCATCAATTTTGTCCGTAGCAATTCCCACACAACATCAAACTTGCTTGGCTGTCTGGGCAAGTTTACCCCCAGCGAATTCAGTACTTCCAATGCAATATTGATGGCTTCACTAAATTTGCTCTGGGCAGTATAGGCCTGGATTTTCACCTCATACACTTTCACTTTGTCTAATACTGTTTTGGCTTGTGATAACACGGCTTCCACAAAGCTCTCCATGAGCGCCAAGTCTGGGTTGAGATAAGCCGCTTCGGCAGCGGTGGTGTAGAGATCCAAGATCAGTTCATACTGATTTTGCCAGCAGTTATCTGTTAGTAGCTCAATTCCCGTTTCCAAATAGACTAATGCAGCAGCGTAGGCGGTCGCATGTTTGGCTTTCTTGCCAGCGTTTAAGTTCAGTTGGGCTAAGGCTTCTCGCTCGTCTAGCTGAGTAATTAACGCCCGTCCTTGATTCAAATGCCGAACTATCTCAAACAGGTTTTCTGCTTGCTCAGTTTCGGAAAGATTTTGCAGCAGCAATTGCCCGATTTCAAGATGGGTGGCTGCTTGTTTGTCGTCGGGAATTAGGGAATAGGCAGCTTGTTGGATGCGATCGTGCCCAAACTGGTAGTCCTGAATCAACAGGTTTTCATCCAGGGGCGATCGCGCCACCACAAATCCCCGTTCCATTGCCGTCTTGAGATCGGCGAAGACAACCTCCACAGTCCGATTCTTTACCAAGGATAGGGTTTGCAAATCAAACTCTGCACCGAGATAGGCAGCAGTTGATAGAACATCCTGCACGGATGGGGGCAATTTCTGCAACTGTCCGACCATGAGTTCCACCACATTATCGGTAAATCTCATTGCCTCAATCTGCCTGAGATCCCATTGCCACTGCTTCAGGTTATGATTGAATGTCAACAGGTTTTCGCTGTAGAGAGTTTTGAGAAACTCACTTGTAAAAAAGGGATTGCCCTCAGTTTTACGGATCGCCAATTGAGCCAACCCGCCAACCATTTCGGTATCCTGCTGCAACGTCTCTGCAATCAATTGCTCAATTTGCTCCAGGGGTAACGGAGCTAAGGTAATTTGCTCTAGGTTGACTTCCTGGCGTTGGAGTTGGGCGATCGCTAGGTTTAGGGGATGACCAACTGATACTTCACGATCTCGATAGGCAACGATCGGCAATAAATACTTGATTTGGCTGTTTCCCAGAAGTTTCTCTAGCAAGTTTAACGTTGCTAGATCGGCCCACTGCATATCATCCAGAAACAGCACCAACGGATGCTCTTGACTGCAACAGGCTTGAATAAATCGTTGAAAGACCAGATTAAACCGATTTTGGGCTTCACTTGCTCCCAACTCTGGCGGGGGTGGCTGAGGCCCAATAATCAACTCTGCATCGGGAATGACATCAATCACGACTTGCCCATTGCTTCCCAATGCGTCTAACAATCGTTCTCGCCATTGCTGGAGTATGGCATCTGGCTCCCCCAAAAGTTGCTTCACTAAGCCAGCAAAGGCATCTACCACAGCAAAGTAGGGAATATTTCGCTCAAACTGGTCAAACTTGCCAGAAATAAAATAGCCCCGCCTGGCCGTAATCGGTTTGTAGAGCGATCGCACCAGAGCAGATTTACCAATCCCAGAGTAACCCGTCACTAGAATTAGTTCGGCGACGCTATCCCTGCTTTCTGGTTCTGATTTAGCTTTGGCAATCCGCTCAAACGCTGCCATTAATGCCGCCATCTCCCGTTCTCGACCATAGAGCTTTTGGGGAATTTGGAACCGATCGCAGATATCATTTCTAGCAAGGGGAAACACAGCGATCGTTCCTGTTTTCTCCCACTGCACTGCACACTCCTCTAAGTCTGCTTTCAACCCCCAGGCACTTTGGTATCGATCTTCGGCATTCTTCGCCATCAACTTGATCGCAATATCTGAAAGCACCTGCGGAATTTCTTCCCTGTTTCCTAATGCTGGAGGCATTTTAGCAATATGAAAATGCACCAACTCCATTGGGTCATTACTGATGAATGGTAATCTGCCGGTCAATAGCTCATAGTAGGTGACTCCCAACGAGTAAAAATCGGTGCGGTAATCCAGCACCCGATTCATACGTCCGGTTTGCTCTGGGGAAATATAAGGCAGGGTTCCTTCCAGGGCACTTGGGGTTTGCAGCGAAGGATTTTCCCGGCTTAGTTGCGTAGAGATGCCCAGATCGATCAGCTTGATCGCCATCGTCTTTGGATTGAGGACGATATTGGCAGGATTGATATCTTTATGAATGACGGCTTGACTATGGAGTTGCCCCAGTGCATTGGCAATTTTCAATGCCACAAGCAAAAACAGGTCTATCGACAAGCCTTGGGGGTATTGTTGCAACCACTGTCTGAGGGCATTCCCTCCAAAATCTTCAAAAATAATGACTAGCGTTTTTTGCCATTTGTCTAACGCATAGGCTTTAATTACCTGGGGTAAGTTGAGCTGATAGGCAAGGTGGTATTCTTGCCTGTAACGCCTGAGTTGTTCGGATGTGGGGTAATCAGCTTTAAGGATTTTCAGAATGACTGACTGCCCATCTTTAACTCGTCGAGCACGATAGACCTGTGAGTTATCTCCGTCGTGGATTTGAATTAAACCCTCATAACCGGAAAGAGTAATCATAGCGATCCGCTTGGATGAGATTCACCGGATGGCTTAATTTTCACTTGTTTATAATGCTTTTTCCTAAAAACTACCCAATATCGGTTAATTATACAGAATTTTTCTAGAGGTTAACTAAAGAGCGTTCTTGGGCATGACCATTTTTTTTGTTTCAGTCCTTTTAGTAGTAAGCGCTGAAGCGCTCACTACAAGCAAATTAATCCTAAATTCCCAACCGTTGATAAACCTCTTCTAAGTGCGTCAGATGCTGCTGGGGGTCGAAACAGACCTCTAGTTCTGCTGGGGATAACTTTTCGGTAACGCGAGAATCTTTGCTAATCAAGTCTTGGAAATTACCTTCCGGTTTATTCCAAGCGGCGTGAGCGCTTTCTTGAACGATCGCATAAGCCTCTTCTCGGCTGCTTCCCTTGTCTATCAAAGCTAGTAACACTTTTTGGCTGAACACAACGCCGCCGTAACAGTTGAGATTGCGTTTCATGTTCTCAGGATAGACTAACAGGTTTTTGACCAAATCGGTTATTTCTGACAACATAAAATGCGTCAAAGTACAAGCATCTGGCAAAATTATCCGTTCTACAGAACTGTGAGAAATGTCTCGCTCATGCCATAAAGCAACGTTTTCTAAAGCTGCACCAGCATGACTTCTGACGAGTCGTGCCATTCCCGTCAGTCGTTCCGAACGGATAGGGTTGCGCTTGTGTGGCATGGCTGAGGAGCCTTTTTGACCTTTGGCGAAAAATTCTTCAACTTCTAAAACGTCTGTTTTTTGAAGATTGCGAATTTCTACAGCAAAGCGTTCAATGGTCGCGGCTACCAAAGCTAATTGTTGCACGTAGTCAGCGTGGCGATCGCGGGAAATAACTTGAGTTGAGGCCGTATCGGGTTCGAGTCCGAGTTTTTGACAAGCGATCGCTTCTACACGCGGTTCAATATTCGCGTATGTTCCGACTGCACCAGAAATTTTACCGACAGCGATCGTTTTGCGGAGTATTCTCAGACGTTCTTGGTGTCGCAACACTTCTGCTAACCAACCAGCTAGTTTAAAACCAAAAGTAATCGGTTCAGCATGAATACCGTGCGATCGGCCAGCCATCACTGTATGACGATGTTCCCGTGCTTTTTGGCGAATTACCTGAATCAAATCTTCCAGACGTTGCAATAATATATCCAGACTGGCAACTAATTGCAGTGCTAAAGCTGTATCCAAAACATCCGAACTAGTTAAACCCAGGTGAATGTAGCGTCCGGCATCACCAACATATTCATTGACATTTGTCAAAAAAGCAATGACATCGTGGCGGACTACAGCCTCAATTTCCAACACCCGCTTTGGATCGAAATCTGCCTTGGCCTTAATTTCCTCAACCGCCTCAGATGGAATGTAACCAAGTTCAGCTTGAGCCTCACAAACAGCAATTTCGACTTGCAGCCAAGTTTTTAGTTTATAGGCTTCACTCCACAGATTAGCCATTTCGGGCAAAGTATAACGCTCAATCACAGTTCGGCACAGAATACAACCGTCATATTTTACAGTCTAATTAATGTACATCGCTTTTTAACGCTACTTTTTGCTCAGAGACGGAAGCAGTTTTTGAATCCGACATGATAATACTAATCCTGCCATCAGCTTCCATATACGCGAACTTCACATCAGCTAAAAATTCCACACCTTGCTGACGTAACTTGCTCATCAACTCATCATCTGTAATTAACTCTCGTTGCAGATGGCGTTCAATCATCCGACCGTTTTTTACCAATAGCAGCGGTGGCGGATTCATGAAACGTTGGAACTGGGGAAGTTTGTAACCCAACCAGTTCAGCAAGTAACTCCAAAAAATCACTGTTCCTACCAGGATAGCGCCTTCAGTAATTGATGTGTAATTACTTGCCATAGCATTTTGAGCAGCTTCTGCAAATAATACAACTACGAGTAAATCAGTAATTCCTAGTGTTCCTAATTGTCGGCTAGGAAGTAGGCGTAGCACTGAGAACAGCGATAAATAGACTAGCGATCCGCGGATAATCAACTCAAAGATGCTGATGCTAGGAATAAAAATTGCTTGCCAATTGATAAAAAACCATTTTTCCATTAGCACTGATTTTCTTCCTTGTTCAATGGGCTTCTGGAAAAAATCCAGTATAAAAAAAGTCAGAATTCAGAATTGCTGAATACTTTATTTATAACCTATGGCAAGAATAATTAATTACTTTGATGTGATATTAGATACAATATCTATTAGATTTATAAATATAAATCTCCAGTAATTAAAGATTAAAAACGCTGATTTCTTCTCTTTTTTAAGCGTTTAGGCTTCCTAAAATACTGAAAAAAGCGATTAATAAAGCGAGAAGATGGCTTTTTCTGACTCGATGCTTGTTCTCTTGGAGCCTTGCCATTATAGTTTGTGTTATCAGATATATGTACAGCATTTTTAGTTGGAACTATGCCGCTGCCATACCTTCGGGAATAAACTTGAGTGAATTCTGCACCGAAGAAAAGAATTTGTGCGGCATAGTTAACCCAAGCTAAAATCACCACTAGTGAACCAGCAGCACCATAGGTCGATCCAAAACTGCCATTACCTAAATATTGTCCTAATAAAAATTTCCCAATAGAGAACAAAACTGAGGTGAGAGCCGCTCCAATTAAAACATCACTCCATGCAATTTTGACATCTGGTAGAACTTTAAAAATTAGTCCAAACAGTACTGTAGTTATTGCAAAAGAGATGACTAAATTAGCAATCTGCCAGATGAAATCGAAACCTGGCAATAAGTTACTAAAGTATGTTACTAAGGTTGTTAATATCGTACTAATTACTAGAGAAACTAAAAGTAAAAAGCCAATTCCAATCACCATTGCAAAGGACAAAACGCGGAGGCGAATCATGTTATTTATGCCACGTCCAGGTTTGGGTTTCACTTCCCAAATCGTGTTCATCGCATCTTGCAACTCAGTAAATAAGCCTGTAGCGCCCAATAACAAAACTAAGACACTAATAATCGAAGCGATCGCTCCTGTCTTTGGTTGGTTAGCATTTTGGATGGCAGTTTCGAGAAACTTGGCGCCATCTACCCCGACTAAACCTTGAATTTGTCCGACAATTTGACCTCTTGCCGCTTCCTCTCCAAATACTGCACCTGCGATCGCAATTACAATAATTAGCAATGGTGCAATCGAAAAAATCGTGTAATAAGCTAACGCCGCCGCTAACCGCGAGGCTTTATCGTCACTCCATTCTTTGAATGTCTCTTGTAGTAACTTCCAAATTTCTTGCAAATTCATCCAATCAGTCTCCTTGTAAGGGATGTTGCTTAGTCCCTGCTATATTGGATACTGATTTGCTGAGTTACGGCATCCTCCCAAGGGTGTTTGTGAAGCGTCCTTGGGGAGGAATTTAGAATTTTATAGTGACATAACAATCCGATGTCTACGGCAGGCGTAGCTGCGGCGCTAATTAGCGATAATTAAAGATGCGCTGATGTTGATTGAAGCAATGACACAGACCACAGCAATTACCACTCTTCAGGATGCAGAAAATCGATTTGGTTTTGTCCGTGTTGAAAACGAGCAATTTTTCCCAGAGTGGTATGAGGGGTTGTCTGAAATTACAGAAGCGGAAAAAGCTTCTGTGGATGTCGTGCGGCGCAGATATCTTTATCACCGTGCCGGAGGTGATTTACTAGAAGGGACAGTCATATTGTTGTTGGTGTCACCAATACTTGCACTTTCTGGATTTTACGATCCTCCTTTCAGAATTAAGGCTGAATCATCCGTGGAAGTAATGCTGAATGATGGCGAGGAGATACTGCGCGGACGAATTGATGTTTTAGTCTTACAAGATCGGTTGTGGGTGATGGTGTTGGAGTCGAAAAAAACCACACTCTCAGTTTGGTCGGCTGTACCGCAAGCTTTAGCTTATATGATGGCTAACCCCAATCCCAGTAAACCTGTGTTTGGAATGATGACGAATGGAGACGATATTTTATTTGTCAAAGTGACGCAAACAAATACACCATAGTACGATTTGTCAGGAGTTTTTGCTCCCTTTGTATCCGTGAGAGAACTGTACGCGGTTTTGCAAATTCTCAAGCGTATTGGTCAGTTAATTTCTTCTGCGTCTTAGCGTTCCTTTTTATTGCATTCTATCTATCGTGCGATATTGAATCGCTTCCGCTACATGATTGGTTTTTAGCTGATCTTCTCCTGCCAAATCTGCAATAGTCCGTGCTACTTTGAGAATGCGATCGCTTGCTCTTGCCGATAAACCTAATTTTCTAATTGCTGCTTCTAATAAATTGCGACTTCCATCATCTAACTTGCACCATTTTTGCAGATGACTGCTCTGCATTTGGGCATTGCAACGCAGATTTGCTTCTCCTTGAAAACGAGTAATTGCGCGATCGCGTGCTTCTTGTACTCGTTGACGCACCGATGTTGATGCTTCCCCCGTCGGTTGTTGAGTAATTTCTTCTGGTTTCAAGCGATTCACCGCCACTTGTAAATCAATTCGATCCATCAACGGCCCGGAAAGTTTTGCCCAATATTGCTCGCGTTGCCGAGGAGAACAAGTACACTGTTGGATAGTATCGCCATAGTAACCGCAAGGACAGGGGTTGGTACTCGCTACCAAAGTAAACTGTGCGGGAAAAACAACTGATAATTTGGTGCGGGAAATCGTCACAAAACCATCTTCTAAAGGTTGACGCAGAAACTCTAAAACATCACGTTTAAATTCTGTCAATTCGTCCATGAATAAGATCCCATTGTGGGATAATGATATTTCGCCAGGACGAGGGAAACTACCGCCACCCACCAGAGAAGGCCCGGATGCTGAGTGGTGGGGACTGCGAAAAGGGCGATCGCGTACCAATGTACCACGATTTTTCAATAAACCAGCTACCGAATGAATGCGAGTCACTTCCAAAGATTCGGCAAAGCTCAACGGCGGTAAAATTCCTGGTAAGCGCCTTGCTAGCATCGTTTTCCCACTACCAGGCGGCCCGACAAAAATTAAATTATGCCCACCAGCCGCAGCAATTTCTAAAGCACGACGCCCATGAGCTTGTCCTTTCACATCATGTAAATCTGCGCCAGGATAGGATACTGTTGCTATCTTTGTTGTACTATCGATCTGCACAGGTTTGTAACGCCCCGGATTATTTAAAAAATCCACCACCTCAGACAGATGTTTGCAGCCGTAAACAGCTAAATCTTCAACCACTGCTGCTTCTTGGGCATTATCAGCAGGGAGAACTAAACCTGCAATTCCCATCTTTGGCGCTGCTGCTGCGATCGGTAATACACCAGCCACAGGACGTAAACTGCCATCCAAAGAGACTTCGCCCAAAAATAGATAATCCCCCAACAAATCAGCGCTAACTTGCTCAGAAGCCGCCAAAATTCCTACACTGATAGGCAAATCGAAACAGGGGCCTTCTTTGCGTAAATCTGCCGGAGTTAAATTAATTACTATCTTTCGCATCGGAAAGGCAAAGCCAGTATTTTTTAAAGTTGCTTTGACTCTTTCTCTGGACTCTTGAATCGCTGAATCTGGAAGTCCCAAGACAACAATTCCCGGTAATCCCCCTGACACATCGACTTCCACGCCGACTTTGACGGCATCGATGCCCACAATTGATGCACTCCAGACTCTAGCAAGCATTGCTTATATAACAGTAAACCTTTAAAATCTCTAGCAGATGAGTTGGTGGATTGGCATTAGTAAAACCACATAGACAATTTTTTGGCATTGCTACGCCCACAGAAGCGGGTGCAGTGAGTTGTGGTGGTGCGATCGCACAATATCAAGAAACGCGATAATAATGTTTAAAAAGTCAGATCCCTCAACAGTATCAAAGCTGAACTCACTCGCGCAAAGATACTCTACGCTAAGGTAGACACGCTCTCAGTTTGCGTCGGGTGTAGTGACTTGTTAGACTGACGTTTGATCGGAAGTTTTACAACTTTACGCCCATGAGCAATCTGTTTCTTTCGTAGATCGTTAAAGATTGCGTTCAGGTCATAGTTAAATGAGCTAGCATATTCCTCTCTGTACTTATGAATTTCCTCTAAAATTTCATTTTTATACATAGATTATTCTCCTGTAAAATCGTATCCCATTAACTCATAGGGTGTACAGATGACTGGTAATTCATATCCAAGTTTAGAGCTAATTTGTGATAGCTTTCTCTGGATTTGGGCGTTTGCCATATGCTTACAGTTCCATGTTAACAGGTAGTCTAAACCGTAAACTGTTGCTAATGACATATGCAAAGCATCATTAGAGGCTTTTGGTGGTAGGTTGCTTTGTTGCAAAAACTCTTGTGCAAGCTCTATCGCTTCTTCTGTGAGATCGAGAAACGTTAAAGACTCTAACAAATTCAGCCTTTGATCCGCGATCGCTGCATCTCCCCTAGCCGCTTCATCTTCTACAATCTCAGAAGCATAAAGGACAAAAGAACCGCGACGAATATTCCACCAATCTTGCGTGATTTTCATGTTTGCTGCCAAAATCAAATTTTCTGTCGATCTGGCAGTCAAGTATCCCAAAATACTAGTTTCAATATAGACGGTTTCGCTCACAGAAATCTCTAGAATTTATTTATCCCTCATCCTACAGCGTTTAATTCTCCTTCTGAGGGTCTTGGATTTTCTTATGTCAACCCAATCTATAAGATCGGCGATCGCTCAGTCGCAAAACTACCATAACCTTATAATAAGGAGGGAATTAGCGGTCTGACGACCAAATTCACCGAGTTTTTGCAATTCAACCGACAATGACGATCGCAACTAATTAAAAACCTCTCGGCGTTTCATAATTATTAGTGATTAAAATTGCGTCAAATTTAGACTGATAGAGAATATTTATCAGGTTTTTGGGAATTTTTTAGTTTTGGGTACTAAATTAAACACGATAGGGACGCATAGTTATACCTCCCTATCGTGTAATCAAGTTTTAGATGCTGAAAATTTACCTTGTTATTACCGCCAGTGTTGAGGTATTTTCAGATTTTCCGGTAGGATAGTTGTGCGATCGCCAATTGCTTGTTCAATCTGCTGTGATTCTACATTTTCCGAGCCGCTCAAGTTGGCTCCACAGAGGTTAGCTTCTTGGAAATTAGCTTCTTGGAGGTTAGCTGTACTCAGTAATGCACTTTCTAGATTAGCACCAGCCAGTTTTGCCCTTTGCAAGTTACTGCCAATCAAGTTTGTATCTTGGAGATTGCTACCCTCGAAGTTGACTTCTTCTAAATTGGCATCACAAAGGATTGCTCCTTCTAAGTTGGCATCGCAAAGAACTGCTCCTTCCAAGTTGGCATCGCACAGAACTGTGCCTTCCAAGTTGGCATCGTAAAGAATGGCTTGGGAAAGGTTCGCTTTTCTAAGAACTGCGCCTTGGAGATTGGCTTCTGGGAGGATTGCTTTTTGCAGGTTGGCTTCATAAAAGATTGAGCCACAAAGACAGGTAACAGATAAGTCTGCTTCAGAAAGGTTTACTTTGGTAAAATTGATCCATTGCAAGTTAGCTCCGACAAAAATTGCTCTAGAGAGATTAGCTTCTGTTAAGTCTGCATTGCTAAGGTCTGTATTGCGTAAATCAAGTTTTTGATTGACTGGATCTTTAGATGAATCGCGTCTGCCAATGACAGTTAAGGCTGTTTGAATATCTGTAGGAAGTTTTGATGATTGTAGTGACTCATTCTCATATTCTCTATTCACCGGGGCATTCTCGCGGATAAAAGCAGCGAGGATTTCCATAATTGTCCAATGATCTTTCGGGGAATCTTTGGCAATTCGTTCTAAAGCATAAATTGCAGCAAATCGCGTTTCAATTTTTTCATTTCCCAGCTGTTCAATCGCTTTAGAAAAGCGTTCGGAAACAATTTCTTGGGGAGTTAGTTGTGTCTGATTGAGACAATTTCCGATATTGTTATCCCAAGCTAGTGTTTCAGTTAGTAGTTGCGTTAACAAGCTGTGATTCTCTTCTAGAGAGAGTCTAGAGGTATAGTAAGCATTAAGAATTAATGCCAATCCCCCAATAATTATGGCAATCGTTGTTAATGCTTGAGTAATGTATTCAATTTTTTCTTGGTTTGAAAATCCTTGAATATTTTCAAAAAATAATATAATTAAAGTGAATGATAAAATAAATATAACTGAGACAAATGCCAACAAAGTCGTGAGTCCATTGGTTTTTATGAAAGACATGTCATAAGTCTTCATATCCGACTCCTTACGGAAATAAATTTAGGTTGATTCTAAGAGTATCCGTAAAGTTATGATAGAGTACAAACACGGATAAAATTGGCGAACTATTAAATCTATTAGATAAAAATTATCTATATACCAATCCTGAATCATTCACGATCGACAAGATTATCGACTTTCTAGAGAAGCCAGGGATCTGATTATTCACGAATGATTAGACATCTAGTGAAGTTAAATATGCTATATCCAGAAACCTTGTAGAGACTTAGTACTGCTACATCTCTACACTCTTTTTCACTCAGATTGATTTGATAAAATTTTCAGGTATTTAGTCCACAATCCAGACAGGGAATGAAAAGTAGTGTAGTTCAATTACTTGAAAAGTACTGTCAATAAGGTGATATAAATTTTTGACAAGAGAATAAAATTTTTATATCAACACGCTGTTGGGGCACAACATTTTTCTGGATTACCAGGAGTATTCCAGGCAATAAAAAAACGATATTACTTGTGAAGAATAGTTTCAAATCTGTAACCTGAAGCCAGTTCAATTACTCAGATCGATCGCAAACCCTAACCTAAGTAGATTGGACTAAGTTAGAAATCGCTACGAGCAATTCCTCTGGTGCTACAGGCTTAACAATGTGCTGTTGAAATCCTGCTTTTAGTGCGTATTGCTGATTGATTTCACCTGCATAAGCAGTCAGAGCGATCGCAGGCATCTTTTTTGCCCCAATTTTTGCTTCCAAATTCCGCACCTGTTGCATCAGCATATAGCCGTTCATTTCTGGCATTCCAATATCGCTGAGTAAGATATCTGGCTTTGACTGGGTTAGCGCTTGTAATGCTTCATCTCCTGATGCTACTGCGGTGACGATCGCGCCAAACTGTTCCAGCACAAAGCTGAAAAAGTCGCGGGTATCATCATTGTCATCCACAACCAGCACTTGTAAACCCATGAGGGGAGAGGAGGAAAAAGCGGCAGTTGAGGAATCAGTATTTGTGTCATCCTCGCTTGTCGTACTGTCTTCGATTAGCGGCAACCTGACTGTAAAAATCGCTCCTTGCTCCTCACCAGGACTTTCCGCCCAAACTGTTCCGCCGTGCATCTCGATCAAGTGACGAGCGATCGCTAAACCTAACCCTAATCCACCAAACCTTCTAGTTGTTGTACTGTCACCCTGACGGAAGTAATCAAATACATGAGGTAAAAAGTCAGGGTGAATGCCCTTACCCGTATCGCTGACGGTAATCTGCGCTTGAGTGTCGATGCGCTGCAATCGCACATTTACTTTTCCCTTAGTCTCAGTAAACTTGACGGCATTCGATAAAAGGTTCCAGAAAACTTGCTGTAAGCGGGCTGGATCGCCCAAAACTTTGCCCACATTTGGATCGAGCTTCGTCTCAATCTGAATAGTTTTAGCCTCTGCTGCTAAATGCACTGTTTCCATTGCGGCTTCAATCGTGGATACCAGATCGACTGGGATCGTGTTGAGGCTGAGTTTGCCTTGGAGGATGCGAGAAACATCTAGTAAGTCTTCAATTAATTGAGCTTGTAATTTGGCATTGCGCTCAATAGTTTTCAGTGCTTTGTTGAGCGATGCCTCATCAAATTTCCGGCTCTGCAACAGTTTTGCCCAACCGAGAATCGGATTCAAGGGCGATCGCAATTCATGAGAAAGTACTGCCAAAAACTCATCTTTGATTCGGTTAGCAGCCTCAGCTTCCGCCCTAGCTATTTGCTCAAGCTGCAAAAGGCGATCGCGTTCTGATTCGCTGCGTTTGCGATCGGTGATATCAGTTAGCATGGCGATCGCACCTAAACACTCACCTTGTTCGTTCAAAATCGTTCTTGCAGAAATCAGTGTCCAGATGTACGAACCATCCTGGCAACGCAATCGCCCTTCTTTGAGATCGCTTCCTTCTCCTTTGAACCACTCCAGTTTTGCTTCATCGGCGATCTCATCAGCCACCATAAAATCAAATATAGAACGACCGAGTATTTCTGCTGCCGGATAACCCAACATCTGAGATATCCGCTGATTCACAAACTCGGTTCGGGTTTTGGAGTCAATCATCCAAATTCCCTCATAAGAGGTATCAACAATTTGGCGATACTTGGCTTCACTTTTTTGTAAAGACTCCTCTGCTTGCTTGCGCTTACGCCGCTCCTTAGCTTCCCGCAATGCGCGTTGCACCGAGGGAACTAACCGCCCTAATCGTTGCTTTAATACATAATCGGTTGCACCATTCTTCAAAGCTTCGATCGCTAATTCTTCACCTAGTACGGCAGAGACAAAGATAAAAGGAACCTCTGGATAGTGATTTCGGGCAATTTCCAAGGCAGAAATTCCATCAAAAGATGGTAAGGCATAATCGGCAAGAATTAAATCGAAAGTTTCTGTTTCCAAAGCAGCTAGGAAATCAGCACCGGTTTCAACTCGGATCAGTTCGCAATTAATTCCCCCTTCAGTTAATATCATTTGGGCAAGCTCTGTATCTAACAGGCTATCTTCCAAGAGGAGGAAACGCAGGACATTCATCAGTTGCTCTCCTTTTGAGGATGAGGAGCCGGAGGTAAAGCACCAACTGGAGGCTGATTGATCACTGCCCAAAACAAGCCAACACCTTTAATAGAATCGGCAAAATCACGGTAATCTACTGGCTTGACAATATAAGCATTCACCCCTAGCTCGTAGCAGCGAACTAGGTCAGGCTCCTCGCGAGAAGAGGTCAGTACCACCACTGGAATTACTCGCATTACTGGGTCAGATTTGAGTTGCGCCAGCACTTCTAGTCCATCAACTTTAGGCAGTTTCAAATCGAGCAACACTACAACAGGATACCCTTCCATTCGCAACCGGAACAACCCCCGGCGATAAAGATAATCTAATGCTTCTTCGCCATCACGTACCACCACTACTTCATTGGCGAGATGGTTTTCTGACAAGGCGGCTAGGATTAACTCTGCATCGTTGGCACTGTCTTCAATTAGCAAAATTCGCTTCAGTTCTTTCATTCACTCTCCTCTTTGGACAATTTAGGCAGCGAGAAATAAAAGGTGGCGCCACTGTCAACTACAGCCTCTGCCCAAACTCGACCATTATGCCGATGAATAATGCGTTGCACGTTTGCCAATCCAACACCAGTGCCTTCAAATTGTGGGTCGCTATGCAGACGTTGAAATACTCCGAATAGCTTGTGGACATATTGCATATTAAAGCCTACGCCGTTATCTTGTACAAAAAAGATAACTTCGTTTTCATTGTCAATACTGCCAACAGTAATTTCTGCTGGGTTTCGAGTCTGGCTATATTTTACGGCATTGCCTATCAAGTTGCGAAGCACCAGTCGCAGCATGGAGGGATCGCCCTGCGCTTCTGGCAGTGGCTCGATGTGCCAATAGATTATCCGTCCTGGGGTTTCTGCGATCGAGTCGCGTTTTACTTCTTGTACCAATTCCTCCATATTCAAGTTGATGTAGCGCATTTCGGTGCGCCCCATCCGAGAAAATGTCAGCAATTCATCGATCAGTATCCCTGCTTGTTTGGCAGTGTCGGCAATTATTTTCAAATAGCGCTGACTTGTTCGATCTAAACTTGTTGAGGTCTGGCGTTTCTGAAGCAATTCGACAAATCCGGCGATGTGGCGCAGTGGTGCCCGCAAGTCGTGAGAAACTGAGTAAGAGAAAGATTCGAGTTCTTTATTAGCGGCTTCGAGTTGGGCAGTGCGCTCTTGAATCCGTTGCTCTAGCATTTCGTTGAGTTGTTGCAGGGCGGCTTCGGCAACTTTGCGATCGTGAATGTCGCTGGCGATGCCCACCCATTTGATAATCTGTCCGTTTGCATCTCGAAATGGTAAACCTCGGACAATATGCCAACGATAGCTACCATCAGAAACTTGACGAAAGCGAACTTCTATTTCGTAGTTGGTGGCGTTAGCAACAGCCTGCATCGAACTTTTAAAGACGCGATCGCGATCGTCGGGGTGAATGACATAAATCCAGCCATACCCAGCGGTCTGCTCCATTGTCAGTCCGGTGAAATCTAACCAGTGTTGATTGCAATAAGTAATACCACCATCGCTACTGCCCATCCAAATGGCCTGTGGTGAGACTTCCGTTAAAATTCGGTATCGCTCCTCGCTGTCACGTAGCGCTTCTTCTGCCAACTTGCGATCGTGGATATCAACACAGGAGCCGATATAGCCAAGAAATTCCCCGGTTGGTGCAAACCGAGGCACACCAGTATCAAAAACCCAACGGTATTCGCCATCACAGTGTTTGAGACGATATTCGATTTGAAAATTTTGTCGGGCATCAAAGGCATGGGTGTATGTATCTAAGGAACGCTGAAAATCATCAGGATGAATACCTTCAGTCCACCCTTTGCCCATCTCTTGCTCCAGAGTCCGCCCGGTAAAATCTAGCCAGGGTTTATTAAAGTAGTTACAAAGTTTGTCAGTGCCGGACATCCAAATTAGTACGGGAGCAGTGTCTGCCATTTGGCGAAAGCGAGCTTCACTTTCGCGCAACGCAGCTTCTGCCCGATCGCGTTCGCGTAGCGCAGCTTGCTGTTCGCTAATATCGGTGACTAACGCCACATACCCTTCAACGATTCCCTGTCTATTAAACTGGGGAACGTAAATGGCATTAATGTAACGTGTGCCACCATCTTTATAAGGAACTTGACTTTCAAAAGTAACCTGCTCTCCTGCTAGTACTTGTTCCACATAAGGACGAAGCACTTCATAAGCGGATTCACCCAATACTTCCCAAAGATGCTTTCCATAAACTTCTGCCGTTGAATGCCCAAACCAATCTTGATAGGCTCGATTGTTGAAGCGGTAGCGTTGTTCTGAATCTACAAAAGTAATCAGAACTGGCAGCGTATCTGTAATTAAACGAAGTTCTGTTTCTCGTTGGCGCAGTGCTTCTTCTATGAGCTTACGGTTGGTGATATCGCGCCAGCAATCTATTGCACCAATAATCTCACCTTGGGAATCTCGAATTGGTACGACATTGGCGATCGCTGTAATTGTAGTACCATCTGGACGTTCAATGATGCATTCTTCATCGCGGATGATTTCACCATAGCGCGTTGCACGGTATAAAGGTAGTTGCTCTAAGGTGAGGGGCGTTACACCATCAGCCAAGAACAGATTGTAAAGCTGAATGTAAGATTCAGAAGACATACCAACGAGAGATTCATTCGGTCTGCCCAAAAGTTTTTGCGCGAGTTTACTGTTAGCGATGATTGGGAAATCAGGAGGGCCAGCAGTAATAGTAATTCCCTCTGGGACGTGTTCTAGGAGCATTTGCAAAATGCTCTGGGCTTCTTCTGTTTGGCGGGAGCGATGCTGGGCTTCTGCTTGGGCTTGTTTGCGTTCGCTTAAGTCAAGTACAAAACCAATGATTGTCCGATCTCCCTGTTTAGCAAAACCAACTAGAACGGTAACTAAAGAGCCGTCTTTGCGGATGTATTCCTGCTCAAAGGGCTTACAACTCCCAGTCATTGTCAGTTCTTGAATCGCTTGCTCGCTGACCTCAATATATTCGAGTGGAACGATCTCGCCCCAGCGGATTCGACCAGAGCGCAAATCCTCGCGTGTATAATTGAGCATTTTGAGAAAGGCATCATTGGCTTCAATGATTAAGCCGTTCAGATTAGCCACAATCATCCCAATAATATTGGACTCGGTTAAGCGACTAAACCGTGCCTCACTTTCGCGTAGTGACTTCAGGTTTGCCTCTGCTTGCCGTTGGGCTGTGCGGCGTGATTCGTTAAGCCAGCTGATTAACCCTGCTGTCAGCATGAACACTACCAAGGGAACTACAATATTCAAATTTGTAATGTTCTGCCCGTGGAGTGGCTTAAAAAAGAAGTAATTGACTGCAAAAGTAGACAAAAGGGTAGCAAGTAACCCTGGCGCCAAGCCACCATACCAAGCACTCACCATCACGGCACCAAAAAACAGTGCCGCAGGTGTTGAAGTGAGATATGGATTGAGTAGCAGAGTTGCCCATAGTGCTAAGGCAACGGATAGGGAAGCAATACCATAGTGCAGCAGTTTCTCCCGGATGAATGCGCCCTTGTCTCTAGTGCCAGCAAAGATTATTTGCGATTCAGATGCCCTTGCCTTACGACTCATAACCCTACTCTGCTTCTGGAAAATACTGAGTTAGCAGTTTTTTGCCAGGTTCACCCATCTTCCGTAACATTTCTTCTATTAGTTTTAGCGCTATGCGTGAAGGGACTGTATGCCCATTCTCCCAACGGTTAACTGTTTTGAAAGAAACTCCGACTTTAGCAGCAAACTGTTTCTGAGAAAGATTGAGCTGCTGACGAAGTTTCCGAATTAAATCTAAAATTTCCAGCCGCTTTGTTAGAGACATCTCTGTGTTTTATCCCCATAGGATAATTAGCGTAGGACAGATGTCTTATTCATTGTCTCTTACTCAGGGAATATTTTAAAAGTGAATGCCTGTAATTTTAGGCACTTATCGATCCCTCCTAACCCCCCCTAAAAAAAGCTACAGTGTACACACAAGTCAAACTCCGTATAAACGGTCATTAGTCATTAGTCATTTGTGTTTTGTGTTTCTAAGGACAAAGAACAAATGACAAAGGACAACCCTCATTAGTTAATGTGCAATTTTAATGCGTAACAGCTTACAATATTGCACAACTTCGTTGATGAATTGACTGCGATCGCTTACCCTTTTAGTACTCTTTTCGTATTTAAGCATTTGCACCCAGAATCGAAGAGTCATAGTGCTGTAGTAGACCTTCTGGCTCGTTGTAAATTGCGATCGCAAGCGATAGTTGTTCATCGCTAAAGCCACCGCAACGCAAAGCAATTACACCTACTCCGGCTTTGTCGGCAGACTCAATATCGTAGGGAGAATCTCTTAGCAGCACGACTTTTTCAGGTGTCATTTGCCCTTTGTTCAAGGCAGCTTCTACAATTTCAGGAGCAAGTTTAAATGCTTTGGCATCATTGGATGTAGTTACTTCCGATAGCAAATCATCTACTTGAGTAATTTTGAACGCGATCTCAAGTTCTTCAGAACTTGCTGAACTAGCGACAACCAGATGCAATCCCGATTTTTGCATCTTTAATATTAAGTTTCTGCCACCATTGGTAGCAGTAATCTGCGGTATATATTTGTCAAATAATAGTTCTTTGCGTAGTTGAGCGATCGCTTTGCCAGTTCCTTCTTTACCATTTAATTCTGGCACTACTTTGGGAATCAGATAATTCTAGAAGGTGCAGATAGCTTGAGCAAAACTGAGAAACCTTTGGAGCGATCGCATGAGACAATTCGAGTAGAGTGCGATCGCCTAGCGTCTCCAAAGGAGAATCGCCAGACTTTTGCCAACCATTCAGATCGTGTCCTTTGAAGTAACCATAATATCCGCATTACCCCACCCCGCCAAAGCTGCACTTTTCAAACCTCGTTTCCAGCCAGAGGCTGGAAATGCCGATCGTTGCGGCTCTGCCGCAAGTCTTGAGGCGGAGCCTCAACGACGAACATCCCCAGTCGGAGACTGGGAACGAGACAACCGAGACAATATCTAAAAGCTTGTTCTCGGCTGGCTTTCACGTTAAGTTGACACCAATGCGCATCACCCCACCCTAACCCTCCCCTTGCAAAGGGGAGGGAACTAGATTTCCGATTTTCCCCCAATGCATCGGGGGGATTAAGGGGGGTAATTTGACTTGTGTATACACGGTAGCCCCTCACCAAGGGGTGGGGTGCAATGACTGTGGTAATCATAACTAAATTAACCGACATCATATTACTTAATATCATCACAAAGACGCTTGTCTCTCTCACCCAAATTCGGGTTATTCTGCAAATAATCATGCAGCCAATTGCAACCCCGCACTAGCAAGTGGTCTAAATTCTCCACAGGCCACAACCGCGCTGTCTTGTCATCTGATGCCGTGGCGATGGTTTTGCCGTCCGGGCTAAAACTCACACTTAAGACTGTGCCTTGATGCCCTTTGAATTCTTGGATCTGTTGCCCTTGCAGGTTCCACAACCGCGCTGTCTTGTCATCTGATGCCGTGGCGATGGTTTTACCGTCCGGGCTAAAACTCACACTATTGACACTGCCTCGGCCTTGATATACTTTGAATTTTTGCAGCAGTTGCCGCCTGTGTATTATTTATTATTTCTCGACTTGCTGCTTGTTGATGTGCTGTTTGTGCTTGTTGATGTGCTGTTTGTGCTTCTTGATGTGCTGTTTGTGCTTTTTGATCTGCTGCTTCTATTTGTTGATCTGCTGCTTCTATTTGTTGATGTGCTTTTTTTACTTCTTGATCTGCTGCTTTTATTTGTTGAGATGCTTTTCGACGTGCTTCTTCCGCATCTTGATGTGCTTTTTGATACTGTACACCCGCTACTTTTATTGCTTCCTTTGTTTGTGTAAGTCTTGCTTGCATTTGCTTGAGAGTGGTTTGGACTTGCTTAACTTGAGATTCTGCTCGCTCTCGTTCTGTCTGTGCTAGTTGTAATTTTACTTCAGCATTTTTTGCGCTTTCCCGTGCATGGGCATTTTTCTCTAGTAATTCTGAGGTTTCCCGTTTTAGCTCTTCCAAGTTTACTTTATAAGCCAACGACTCTTGTGTTGTTGATTTTAATTTTGCTTGTAGGAATTGCTTATTCTTCTCCCCTTCTTGAAACTTCTGCTCTACCTGTCGCTTATTATTATTAGCCACTTGAATTTTATTGAATGCGTATCTTGATGATATACCTGCCAATAATAATAGACATACCGCTAAACCAGAACTCACCATCAACTGCATCCGCCCTTGGCGAATTTGTCGCTTGGCTTCTTGTTGAGCATCAACTAATATCTGCCTTGCATCTTGTTCAAGCTTCAGCTTCTCTTCTGCTTGCAAGCGTTGTTCTCGCTCTCTAGCTAGTTGTGCTAATATCTCATTGCCCTGTTGTTGGCGAATAAACGACACAAGGTAATCATGCACCAATTGATAACGGTCAGCAGGCGATTCTGGTAACAGCAATACTAACCCTGATGCCACAAAAATCTCTAAAACCAAATCTAGTTTATCAACTTCTGCTGGCAAATCTGCGGCTAACTCAGCACGAGTCTTCAGGGGACGAGTACCATTTTCATCTGTGAGTAAATATAAAACCAGTCGAGCAACCTGTTCATTCTCCGCACCACAATCATGAATGACTTCTTCTAAAAATCGCTCAACCAGTTTTTCTTTCGTGCCAAACTGACGATACTTTTCTAAAGTTGTAATTTTATCAGTTTGCAATTGTGTCCCCACAATTTGTAACTCAATCGGGCGTACCTCCCCCAACTCACCTGCTAAATCTCGGACTAATTCATCAATCAATGCAGGTTCTAAGTAAAAGTGAGAGCGTTCTGTTAAACTCTGCACAACTGCTTTAGCATCGGCTGGTGAAAAGTTACCCAAATAATAGCGAATATGTTTATCGAGAATATTATTATTAATTGCACTCAAATTAAACAGACGGTCTAATTCTAATAAATAATGTAAATAATCTTCCCGCAAAGATAGAATTATCTTCACAAAAGGAATATCTAGACAAACTCGTAAAAACTCATAAAATGCTCGTCGTTGGCTTTGGTCTGGATAAACAAAGAAAAACTCCTCAAACTGGTCAAACATTAAAACTGTCAACAAATTCCGGTCAGCATTTCTGCGTAATTGTTCTAAAATAGCTGCTGAAGAATCAAGATTAACAGATAATTGATTGCCTCTAACTTCCTCAAAAGCCTTAGCCAAACTCTGCCCCAACATCCCCACCCAATCTGTATAAACTCGCAACAAAATAGGTAAAGCATCTCGCTCACCAATTGGTTGTTGTTGCAACGCCAGAATTAACCCACCCTGCAAAATTGAACTTTTACCCACTCCTGACTGACCGTGAATTACAGTTAATTTATGCTCAGTCCCGCCAATTCTTTCTCGCAACCGCTTCACATCTTGTCCCCGACCAGAAGCAGCAATTTCTTCAGCAACGGTTTCAGGATTTTCTACTTGCAATGCAGAACTAATTGCTTGTCGCTGCGGATTGAGATAAGATGCACCAACAAAGGCGCGAAAACCATACTGTTGTTCAATTTGTAACTGCTCTTGCTTAATATAAAAAGCTTTGAGATATTCACCTTGCTCAAAGTAAAGTAAGCGCAAACTTTCTAATATAGATATATATAATTGTGGGTTATGTTGATGATTAATTTCAGCTTTTGCAGCTTTTAAACTATTAATTGCTACTTGATATTGACCTAAACCCTGTTGAGCTTTTGCTAAAATAAACCGATACAATCCAAATTCATTTGATTGTAAATTAGGTATCTCAGTTAATATTTGTAATGCTTGCCCTGCGAGTTGATGAGCTTCATCCCAACGTGATTGCTCTAAAGCTACCTCTGCCAAAAAACCATAATCTTGAGCCAACTGCAACGACGTGCCATAATTTTGATGTAGCGGCAAAGATTTATCCACAAGGCTTTGCAACTCTGACCATGCTTGTAAATTTCGCAGAACTCCATCCAGTTTAGTAATATGTTTTGCGACTAAATCAGAACGTTGTGCTTGTTCAAAAATCTCAATAGCTTGCTCAAGGTAATTTCTCGACTCTTGCCAATAGTGTTGATTTTCTGTCTGATTTTTTTCAGCTTGACGGTTATAAACTAAAGCAATATTAACGAGTAATATACCTTGTCGTTCTAAATAATTACTTCGTTGCCAGAACTCCAAACTTTGTTGATAATGTGCTAAAGCTGAATCTATTTGGTCGTGTAGATAATCATTCAAGCCAAGCGAAAACTCTAAACTTGATTGAAGTGCTGCTTCTAATACTTCTCCTCGATTTTGCAAATCCTGACGAGCAGTTTCTAATTCCCGGCACATTTGGAGATTAGGCGTTACTTCACCAGCAAAGATTTCATCACTTTTTTGCTGGAGAAAGTTGACTAATTCATCCGTAGGGTTTTCAAACTCAATGATCGTTGCCCAATTTTCTAAATCAGTTGCTAATCGAATAAATTTTTGCAGAACTGAATCATTAACCCACAACAATATCGGAAACGGGAAGTTCTTTCTAAACTCCTCTCGCACTTGGTTAGCTGAAGTCAGAACTGTATCAATATCTTTAACCGACTCCAAACCAAAAATCATCAATGCAGGTGGTTGTTCATCTCCCAACTGTTCGCGTATATTTGTGTAAAGCGTTTTGACAGATGCAGGTAAAGTAATTTCATGAATGCGTACAGGAGATAATTGATGTAGACGTTGCACCATGCGCTGACGTAAAGCAACATAGTTACAGCGCAGTAAAATCAGCGAAAATGTTTCCTGAGAAAGGGTAATTGTTCGCACCAGAGTTTGCAATGAATGCTCATTGTCAAAGGCTAAATTTTCTGGCTCTTGCTGATTACTCATAACATACAGCAGTTTTCTTTTGCATAAAGTACAAAGCTACGGGTTTTGAGCCAGGAGGTAGGAGGCAGGGGGCAGAAAGGATGACGGACGATTTCTGCTAGTTGTAAAAGCTGTAGTTGTGAAGATGACAACTGACACGGCTCCCGCACTTGTTGAAACGGCTCCCACACTTGTTGATCTAGCTCCCACACTTGCTGATATAGCTCCTGCACTTGTTGATCTAGCTCCTGCACTTGTTGATCTAGCTCCCGCACTTGTTGATCTAGCTCCCGCACTTGTTGATGCAGCTCCCGCACTTGTTGAAACGGCTCCCGCACTTGTTGATCTAGCTAACGTTATTATCTCGTTCCCATGCTCTGCATGGGAATGCTCCTCGTTGAGGCTCTGCCTCTAATCTGGCATTGAGTCAGAGACTCAATGAATGCATTCCCAGTCGGAGACTGGGAACGAGGAAAGTCTTATCAAGCTAGGTTTTTAGGAAATAACTGAAAAACCCAAGGTTTTACCCCACCCTAACCCTCCCCTTATAAAGGGGAGGGAACTAGATTTCTTGTTTCCCCCTTCTCTTTTCCCTTTACCCTTTAACCTTTCCCCCTTATGAAAGGCTACGGTGTACACACAAGTCTTTTACCCCACCCTAACCCTCCCCTTATAAAGGCTACGGTGTACACACAAGTGGTATCTGCAAGGGTTTCAGGCGTTATAGACCCCTTGAATTGTCATTACGAGCGGAGCGAAGTAATCGCATAATCCCGTAGTTAAAGCGATTGCTTCGTCGTTCCTCCTCGCAATTACAGGCTTTCGGAGCGATATCGCACAATCCTATTGCTAGAGGACGAAACCAAGTGTCAGGTAGAATTTCACGACTTGTGTGTACACCGTAGCCTTATAAAGGGGAGGGAACTAGATTTCTTGTTTCCCCCTTCCCTTTCCCCTTTACCCTTTAACCTTTCCCCCTTATAAAGGCGAGGGAACTAGATTTCTTGTTTCTCCCCAATATATCGGGGGGATTAAGGGGGGTAATTGTTCATATATGCCGATTTATAACCTAAATTCTTTGGCTTCTGCCAAAATCGGATTGATATCAAACCACGAACCATCCTCATTCCGGTATTCAAATACAAACATACTGCGGAGCAAAAGTTCGTATCTTTCATGACCTCTCAAGCTTTTCTCTTGCGCCACCTCACGCAGTACTTCCCATTCATCGGGCGTAATTGCCAAAGTTAGCTCATTGCGACGTTGTTTAATCACCCTGTCTACGCACTCTCGCGACAAAGGCGGGTCTTCTTGCTGAAGACAGCGAAACAATAACATCAACAAGTTACGCAAATGACCACCGCTAACTTGGCAAAGTCGCTCTAATGTATCAGGACTATCAAAAACCTCAGTAATTAAATTCTGACTTTGTTCCCAACTGACACCAGGAAAAGCCCTTGCCATAACCATCTGTTGTAACAGTACAATTCCCTGTGAGAATTGCGAACCATTTTGTATCTGCACCGGAACCATTGGCAAAACCTTGGGGTCTACGCCAAAGCGATTTGTTAACCTTCCTAAAGCGTTGGAAAAAATCAACACTAAGGGAATGGTATAAACAACATGACAGTTTAGCTGGTTTAACTGTTCGCCCCGTTCCACAAAGAGATATTCTGGCTGGTAATGACCGGAAGGTTTCTGAGAATTATCCACTCTGTCGAGATTATCTATAATTACCACCAGTCCTTTTTTACCCTGCTGCTTGAGTTTTTCTCTAGCAGGCTTGAGCAATTCTTTGTTAATTGATTCTAAAATGCCATTGGTGCGCGGTTCTAAATATTGGCGTAACTGACTGCGAAGTTTGGGACTATCTTTCGTTTTGGCAGTAATTTTGGCAATACCTACAGATAACTCTCCCCCAAGTTCTATCGGCGTTTGCAAAAATTCACCAAGTTCAGTAAACAGAGTTTGAAAGTATCCAGGCTTAAGATTAATTTTTATTGCTTCCAGACTTTGGCTAACTTCACGAGCTACTGCTAATAAAATATCTGTAACATCAATATCAGCCATATCCAGGCTTTGGCTAGACTCGAAATAAACCACATGAAATCCCTCCCGCTCTAACTCTGCCTTTAGCCGCAGTAATTCAGTGGATTTGCCACAACCGATATGTCCGGTAAACAATTGACAAGTGGGTTGCTCAGGTGAAAGGCGGGTGATAGTTCGCCCAAGTTCTTCAATAATCTTGGCACCACGCACTTTAGAGAAATCAATATAATATTGTCTATCCTCCGGTTTGCTCACGACCAGAGTTTTACTGGGGTTGCAAGCTTGAAAAAACCTGACTAAATCTAGTTTCATCACAAATTACCCGAAATCAGCCTAACGCTCTTGCCCATTTCAGTGATTATACAGACGATAAAGCGGCTATTTCGGAAAAAACTTTTTCAAATTGAGCGATCGCTAGAAGAATGAGTTTAGTTTGATGTTGTTCAAGATGCTAAAACTTCACTGAGGATAACAACAGGTAAACCAGGAAAATTACCAAAGCCTTTATCGTTGGTAATAAATTGGTTAGAATTAACAGATAAAGCTGTTGTAGCATGAATAGCATCGGGTGTTTTGAGGTTACTTGTAGCCCGAAGATTAGCAGATTGTCGCAGTATTATTTTACTAATAGGAATTAACTGCACTTGAGATAATAGTTCTTCATAGTCTGCTACTAAAGAATTATTGCCATTACGCAATGGAACAACTAAAACCTCCATTAATATTAGTTCACTGCTGATGATTTGAATTTCTCCTGCATAAAACTTAGACCATAGCGGTTGCAGAAGAGAGTAATAATCAGAGTTGCCTTCAATAGTATAAATGCCACTGAGGTATCTATATAAATAGAGCCACTTGTTGGAAGTATTAGCTGTCCTATGATAAGCGTTCTTCTTGTAGTTGTCTGTCTATATCCTCAGCAGTTCGAGAAGGGTGTCTCCTATGGCTTTCTTCTATAATGTCCAGTACAGAACGATGTTTGGGTTCAGTTTTTTCTGGTAAAATCACAAATACATCAACGCTATCGCCTATTTCAGCTTCTAGAATTTCAATTTCTATTTTGTTTCCTGGTAAAACTTTGGTTGTGATACGTAAAGCTGATTGCATGGTTTTTCCCTCAACATTGATTAATACTGTAGGCAAGATTATTCTCTTCTACATTCTCCTACAAGCCATAGAGGGCACAGCACTACTCTCATCTATTTCTTATTTTTTGCTAAATGAATAAATAATCTAATAAATAAAATTAAAACTATAAACAAATTTCTGGCTGGTGTGTGCTGTTATCAGACATAGCTTTCATTTTCTTCATCTTCAGAATTGTTAGGGAGACTTTTTGGAAAAACTATAGCATTAAGTGAAAACGGTAGAATACGCCCAAATAACTAATGATGCTGCGATCGCTTAACCCGATTGCCGCCAATGTGTAGGTGCTTCGATATAATCAGGTAAGCGAGTGGTGCGATCGCCAACTGCCTCTCTAATCTGATCCAACTCTAAATTTTTCGCTCCTGTCAAAATAGTCCCTTCCAGTTTGACATCATTGAGGTTAGCTTGGGAAAAGTTAGCTCCCATTAGGTTTGCCTGAGTCAGGTTAGCTTGATAAAAGGTTGCCCTATAAAGGTTTGCTCCAATTAGATTAGCCTGATATAGGTCAGCTTCCGTTAAGCTAGCTTCTGAGAGGTTGGCAAAATAGACTTCTGTTTGGTGGAGTTTGGCTGCATTCAAATTAGCCCCAGAAAGGTTAGCTCCATTTAAGTTCGCTCCACAGAGGTTAGCACCAATCAAACCCGTTTGCTGCAAGTTGGCTTTACCTAATTTTGCTCCTTGCAAGTTAGCTAAAAACAACTTTGCTCCAGAAAGGTTAGCAGCTTTTAAGGTTGCTTGTTGCAAGTTAGCTTTATAAAGATTCGCCCCTTGTAAATGAGCTGCACGCAGACTTGCACCAGAGAGGTTAGCTGAACGCAGGTTGGCTCCAGAGAGGTTAGTACGATTCAGGTTAGCCCAACAAAGGTTGGCTCCATATAAACTAGCTTTTAGTAATTTGGTTTCATAAAGAATCGACCTAATGAGTTTAGCGCCGCTAAGGTCACATCCACTCAAGTCAGCCCCACGCAAGTCAGCCCCACTCAAATCAGCCCCACGCAGGTCTGCTTGTTGCAGGTTAGTTTTTAGCAGGTCTGCTTGTCTAATATCGGTGTTACGTAAATCAAGTTTTTGATCTTTTGGGTCTTCGAGTAAATTACGCCTGCCGATAACAGTTAGGGCTGCTTGAATATCAGTGCGTATTTTGGGGAATTCTTCATGGGGATTTTGCTCTAACTGCGGCGTTGGACGCGACCCACTTCTACGCCGACTTGAGTAAACTGCTCCTTGATATTCCGGCTTTTGTTGCTCGCCTTTTACGTGCTGGATGGGTGCATTCTCTCGCACAAAAGCAGTGAGAATTTCCATAATTGTCCAGTGTTCTTGAGGAAAATCCTGAGCAACCCTTTCTAAAGCATAAATTGCGCCTGTCCGGGTTTCCACCTTTTCATGGCCAAGCTGGGCAATTGCGCCCATAAAGCGCTCTGCAATCAATCTGTCTTGATTGAGTTTGGCATTTTGCAGGCCAATTTCTAAGTTTTTCTCAGATGCGATCGCACTCTTCTGCATCGCTTGGGCACGCCTTGCTGCATAATAAGTATTAAACATTGCTGCCGATGCCAGAAAAACTATTGCAGTAGTTGTTAAAGCTTGGTTTCTATACTGAATTTTTTCTTGAATTGACAATTCTTTAATATTGGACAAGACAAAGAAAATTACAGTCAACGAGCAGCCAAATACCGCTGTTAAAGTTATCAACCAATTCAAAAGAGCGTCTGTCTTTTTAGAAGACATGGTAAAATTTTTCCTTACAACCTAGAATTATTACTTAGATGTTGAGGAAAAATAGTATAGCATTTAGCAGAAATTTATAATAGGTGTCAAAACACTTATTGAACTAGGGAATTATATCTAATATAATTTTACGTCACACATTAAGAAACGTTTGCGCTACAAAAATTCCGAATTACGCTGAGAATAGGAAGTAGGGAATAGGAGTGGGGAAAAAATTTTTCATTCAAACGGATATGATATTACTCAGAGAATTTGGTTTCTCTAAGGTTTGCTTCATCAAGTATGGTGTCATAGAGAACTGCTCCATGCAAGCTAGCTAGATATAAACTGGCACGATGCAGGTTAGCTTCAGAAAGGTTAGCTTTCTCTAGATTAGCTGCACTAAGGATTGCTCCTTCTAAGTTCGCTAGATATAAATTAGCTCCTTCTAGATTAGCTGCACTAAGTATTGCCCCCGCTAGATTTGCTTCTCTAAGATTAGCCCCAGCTAGATTTGCTTGATAGAGATTTATCTGTTGTAGATTCGCCCCTTTCAAGTTTGCTCCTCTGATATCCGTGAAGCTCAAATCAAGTTGCTGATTTACTGGGTCTTTGTTTGCATCTCTTCTGGCGATAACAGTCAGCGCGGCTTGAATATCTAAACGAATTTTTGTTGACAGGTGGCTCGTTACTTCCTCTTGGAGCATATAAGGAGCATTTTTTCGTACAAAACTAGTAAGAATATCTACGATCGTCCAATGGTACTGTGGATAGCTATAAGCAATTTGTTCTAAATCATTAATTACAGCTAGACTGATTTCTATAGTGTTATTTTCTAGCTGTTCGCTTGCTATTCTTAAGCGTCGTTTTAGCGAATGATGCTGATTTTGTTTGACTTGTTGCTGGAAAACAGGTATCCGCAGGAATATTTGGGATAGCTGGATGTGACTTTTTGATAAAATGTTTTTCATGAGATTCAAGAGATTAATAAATAATAGAAACAAATTTTAATATGTAATTTTTATGTAATAAACTATTTACATCTATTATTTTCATAGATATTTAGTACTGAAATGACTGTATGCAAACAACAAAATGGAAAATCTAACTTCCTCCTCCGTAGACATTCCTAAGAATCAGTTATATTCACTAGTCTTTAGTCACGGACAATTAACTCTCGTCATGATAATTTTGATTTGTTTCTAATCATTGATTAACTAGAAATGGCTATTAAAACTCAGCAAAATATACAATCAATAGTTAAAAATTTGGTGTTAATTGGTGGCGGTCACAGCCATGCTATTGTTATAAAAATGTTCGGTATCAAACCGTCAACAGGAGTACGTTTAATACTGATTACCACAGCATCAGAGACAGCCTACTCTGGGATGTTACCAGGACATATTGCCGGATTTTACAGCCACAATGAATGCCATATTGACTTGCAACCCTTGGCGAACTTTGCTCAAGTACAATTGTATATTGACACGGTAGTTGCCCTTGACTTAAAAAACAACAAAGTTCTTTGTGATAACGGACTGGCGGTAGATTTTGATGTGCTGTCTATTGATATTGGCAGCACTCCAGCCATACTGTCTGTATCAGGTGCGGCAGAATATGCGATCGCAGCTAAACCAGTATCGCAGTTATTAGAGCATTGGTATGAACTAATTGAAGCTGTAGGTAAAAATCCTCAAGAACCAATTAGGATTGCGATCGTAGGTGGTGGCGCGGGCGGTGTAGAATTAGCGCTATCGATGCAATCTCGTTTACATCGGATTTTGGATGAAACTCAACAACCCATTCAAAACCTAGAAATTCATTTATTCCAGCGCGGACAAGAACTGATGCCCAATTATCATCAATCAGTACGGCATCAACTTCAGCAAATTTTAACTGACCGAGGTATTAAGTTACATCTGGGAGAAACTGTGTGTAAAATTGCACCTAAAACCCAGAATGAAGCTAAAGAAGTATTTGAAATTAAATGTGAAGCTGGTTTGACAGTCGAGTGCAACAAGATTTTTTGGGTAACACAAGCATCAGCACCCGAATGGTTAAAAAACGCTGGATTAGGAACTGATGAGCAAGGTTTTATTTTGGTAGAAGACACGTTGCAATCTCAAACGCACCCGCAGGTATTTGCATCTGGTGACATTGCCACAATGGTAAATCATCCGCGTCCGAAAGCTGGGGTATTTGCTGTTAGACAAGGTAAACCTTTGTTTGAGAATTTACAGCGAATTTTATTAGGTAAGCCACTCAAACCTTATAAGCCACAGAAACAATATTTGAGTTTAATTGGGACGGGAGACAAACGAGCGATCGCAACACGAGGCACTTTTACTTTACCACCCCACAAACTCTTGTGGCATTACAAAGATTGGATTGACCGCCGCTTCATGGAACGCTTTCGCTTTGAAGAAACAAAGGAGTAGGAAGAGACGACGCAATACTGTTCGGTTAAGACAAGAGACGCCGATTTATCGCGTCTTTGTCATGATTTATCTTGTCCCGCGACTCCCTTATTTCTTCATTGAAGCTGTTCAATAAGCTCAACAATTTGTTGATAATACTGGATATTTCCTTCTTGGTAATACAAGTCTGCGGATTTCTGAAAATCTCTAATTGCTCCTTGAGAGTCTCCCAAATTCCGGTAGACATCTGCCCGCAGGATGTAAGCAGAAGCCCAATTAGGCTGACGCTGTAAAGCTTGGTTTAAGTCTGCAAGCGCTCCTTGTAAGTCTCCCAACAGAGAACGGCTACGACCCCGATTGTACCAGTCTTCGGCAAAGCTAGGGTCAAGCGCGATCGCTCGGCTGTAATCTTCTATTGCGCCTTGATAATCTTCTAAGGCATAGCGAGCATTGGCGCGATCGCTGTAAAATGCAGCAGATTGGGGATTTATTTGCAAAGCTTGGGTGTAATCTGCGATCGCACTTTCATATTCTTCTAAAGCATAGTGTGTGGAACCTCGGTTGTAATATGCTTCAATTAAATCAGGATTAATTTTTAATGCTTGATTATAATCTGTAAGCGCTCCTTGTTCATCCCCTAAAAGACGACGAGCATTTCCCCGATTGCAATACGCTTGAGAAAAGTCAGGAACAAGCTTTATCGCTTGAGTGTTATCATCAATTGCTCCCTGTAAATCTTGCAGAGCTTCACGGGCAATACTCCGACCATAATAAGCTGCGGCTAAGTTATCATTAATTTGCAATGCTCGATCGTAATCTTTAATTGCGCCTTTATGATCTCCTATAGAACGACGAGCCGCCGCGCGATCGCAATATCCTTCAGCTAAGTTAGGATTGAGTTGTAATAGGCGATTGCTATCTTCAATTGCACCTTGATAATCTCCCAATCGCCGACGAGCATTTGCCCGAAAGCCGTATACTAAAGCTAGAGTCGGGTTTTCTTGTAAGGCTCGATTGTAATCTGCGATCGCACCTTCATAGTCTTCCAGAGTACTACGAACCAAACCACGCTCACAATAAGCTTGCACATCATCAGGATTCAGCTTTAATGCTTGATTAAAGTCTGCAATTGCTTCATGATAATTTTTGAGGTGAGCAAGCACTAGACCCCGATTATAGTACGCTCCGGCAAAGTTGGGATTGATTTTTAGGGCGCGGTTGTAATCTGCGATCGCACTTTGATAATCTGCTAAAGCGTAGTGAGCATTACCTCGGTTATGATAAGCCTCTGCCAAGTTAGGATCTAATTGTAATGCTTGGTTATGGTCAGCGATCGCTTCTTGATAATTGCCTAAAATATGGTGAATATTGCCGCGATTGCTGTAAGCTGCGGCAAAATGGGGATGCCATTGTAAAGCTTGCTGAAAATCTGCGATGGCTCCTTGACGATCGCCGCGTTCAAAACGAGTTACGCCTCGATTATGATAAGCATTGGCAATATCAATATTGATATTATCAGCTAATTGGGTACTCATTTCGATTGTTTGGATATAATCTGCGATCGCTTTATCGTAGTTTTCCAAAGCAAAGTAAGCATTGCCGCGGCTGTGGTAAGATTGCGGCAGATTGGGATCGATTTGTAATGCGACGTTATGATCTGCGATCGCTCCTTCATAATCGGCTAAAAAGTAACGAGCATTAGCGCGGTTATAATAGGCTGTGGCAAAATTAGGATTAATTTCGATAGCGCGATTGAAGTTAGCGATCGCACTGCGATAATCTTTGAGTTGACCACTTAAAATCAGCCCTAGATTATGGTAAGCTTCGGCATAGTCAGGATTTAGCTTGATTGCTTGGGTGTAAGCTGCGATCGCGCCTTGATAGTCTCCTTGCAAATTTTGGTTTAACCCTTGGTTAAAAAAATCTTCCGCACTCATATAATTTTTTTGGCTTTTGACATTCTCTAGCCTAAAACATTGGCATTGCTAACGATATGTTTTGAAAATTATGCCAATTAGGCAGAGACCCCAAAACCCAGTTGTAGAGACGCGATTTATCGCGTCTTGAAAGACCAATCAGATAAGTCAGAGGCTGGGAACGAGACAGTCTCTAAAAGCTTTGCAATTCTTACAAATAATTCAGGATTGCGATATCGTTGATAACGGAAGAGTAGGCATAGACACCATCTGATTCGTCTTTTCAGACTTGGTTTCCATAATCTCAGGCTTCCAACCTGAAGAATAATCAGGCAACTCATAACCAACACTCTTAACATGAGCCAACATCAACTCATCTCGTCGATGCCAAACAGCAAATATTTTTTCCCTACCATCACATAGCGTTTCTAAATCAATTTGGTAAACCTCATTTACTTGCTTCAGCTTCAACCCCAACAAATTTAATAGTCGGCTGAGTATTTTTATTGCCGAAACCTCCTCTTTCTCCCCAACCAAATTAATACCAAGCGCTCTTTTAATATGCTTACTATGTTGAAACGCAACATTTTTCAGTAATATCAAATCTGGATCGTTTTCAAGAAACTCTCGTTTTTCTTCAAGAAACTGAAGCATCCCTAAAACTCTCATTGCTTCAACCTTGAGCGTGTAAGTTTTTAAATCTGGAAGAAAAACTTTTCCTTCGCCCCAAGACAATTGCTGATGCCATTCTTGCTCATCTCTAACATGAAAATACTCGCTCTCGTGAGTTAAATAATAGTGAATTAACAGTTGACCATAATATCCTTGTTCATCTTGCAATTTCAGCCAAGGAGTAATTTCTACACCATATCTTTGTCTAAGAATATATTTGTTAATTTGGTTGCGTTCTCCATCCGTTAGGGAATGCTTAACTAACATTTGCTCATATTCTACATAATCTATATCTTTAGCATTAGCGACAGCAGTTGCTACCAATACTTGGTTTTGCTGCTTAATTTCTTTAATTTTGCGTTTAATTTCTTTAGCTTTTTGACGGCTTTGTGCCCAATCTTTTTGAACTTTAACAATTTCTAAAATTAACCTCTTGCGGGTAGCTAAATCATCGGCATCGGTTGCCAAAAATGCTAGACGTAAATCTCGAATAATATTATTGTGAACTGCATTACTCCGCACCTGAATTTGATGTCCATCAGCAATTAAACCATCTTGCATCGATTGCCGATAGAGGCGAATAGAAGCATTTACCCTTGCAGATAACTTTGCCCAAGTTCGCAAATGAATCGGGTCATAAACTAAAGGCAAATCCACATCTATTTTATGTAAGGGACTCAGCAAAGCTAAGTTTTCTTTTTGATTTTCTTGATACCAATCAGATAACAAGCGATAATTTGTACTTCCACTACCAATTAAACCAATACCTCGTTTAGCACACCAAACAACACGCGGTACATCATCCCTGACTCTTGCTAACGCTTGTCTTGCTTCCGAGTCAGGAATTACCCCTTGAAAAATGCCATAAACACGGTCGAAATGTTGGACATCAATACTAATTCCCGTACCAAGGCTAGGAGTCACAAAAACGCCGTCATATTCCGATATTTTTTGATTAATCGCTGCAATAAAATCAACTGCTGCGTGACCTGGTGTATTTGTAGTGTGACTACTAACTACCAAAGTTTTAGGAAATTGCCGCCGTAATTTTTGTAGCCTTTCTTTCAAATAACGTTCAATTGTTTCACAACTATAACGCCCAGCGCGACTATCGGTAGTAACATAACATTTACGTCCAGCAAGTAAATCTAATTCTAATTGGTGAATTAGCGGTGTTGGGTTTGGTGAATCATAAAAAGTTACGTCCCAACCTTGTTGAGGCTTCCACTGGTTGAGAACTACCCAAGGTGTTAATTTAATTCCTGCCAATCCCTGCAAATATTCTAGTGAGACATCTGACAAATCAGCATCTTGAGCAATTACTAATCCTCCAGTTGTTAAAACTGTAGCTATTAATTGTTGGAATAATTTTAATATTTTTACCCGCTTGTGCTTACAAGTATTACTATTTAAAAGATGCCATAAAGATTGCTCCACTTCATCTAAAATTACTATTGCTCCCCGCCAATGTTCTGGGTTAAGTTTCCAAATCGAATCAACGCACAAGCCGAGAGATTGCTGAGGGAATAGAGAGCGTAGGATAGGAGGAGCGGGGGTAAGTGTTTTATTAATCTTTTTCTCTGCATCGTCTTTATGTGTTCCCCATTGAATACCAATTTTTTCACACAAGAATCGTCCAAGTATGATTCTGTGAGTAATTAACAAAACGGGTTGGTTTCGACTTTTTGCTTGTCGAACAACGCCTTGCAATGCCGTAGTTTTCCCCGTTCCTTTCGCTGATTTGACTCCTACTAATCCAGAGGTGGGGAAAGGTATTTCACCTATATAAGGACGGTTAAAGGTAAGTGCAGCAGGAATACTTAACTCGGTGTGGGGTTTGGTTTGAGCAAGATAGATTTCTAAATCAACACTTTGGCGATAAACTTTCTCAAAATTATTTACACCCTTAGCAACAATAAACTCATCAACCCCTTTTTCTATTCCTGGAAGTTCGATGACTTTTACAGGACAATTTTTTTGCTGAAATAAACAGCCAAGTTGAGAAATAGCATTGTTTACAGCAGCAATTGTCTTGGGTTGAGTTTCAAAATCAAAGCAAATGTAAAAACTGCGCTTTGTAATCGCAAACGCGGCTAAATCAGGAATTAGCTGACGACGGGTAACTTTACCAAATTCATCTTTCACAACTCGATAACCACTGGTAATTCCGGGAATGGCAATGGCTACATATCCTTGCGTCAACAACGTGGCTGCTTTCTTTACACCCTCGCAGATGATAAGGGGAATGTTCTGTTGCATCACCCATTGCCAAAAGCCTCCAGCCTCGCCATCAGGAGTAATAGTGATATTATCAGGCATGACCAGATTGTAACGCCCAGCGACTTGCTGCCACACTTGCAACGTTACCCGCAAACAAAACACTCGCGTTGGCGTACTTGGCGGATGCTCGTACTTGATGGACTTGCCATTGTGATTTTGTCGGGGTTGGTTTGGCTTAAAGCATCCCCATTCCATCATTTGCCAATTATTCAGAGGGTCTAGTCCCGAACACCACCAACCACCTTCTGTGATGTGAGCGTAACGCTGCAACCAACTACTTTTCACCATTCCGGTATTGGTGCGGGGGAGTAGCTCAGAAATCAACAGGTACTCATAAGCTGTTACACCTTGGAGCGACCTAAAATTGAGATGCACTAAGTGTAAGTCTATACCACTACTCTTGACTAATTCTTCAAGGTGTTGGGGGTGTAAATAGTGCAGATGCATAGGTAAAGGCGCGAAGGGAAGACAATGAGATTAAAACCTTAACATGCATCTGCTTTTTTTTAATACGCGAGATTGCGATGCTTTTATGATAATTTTGTTACTTCGTTGTCAGAGACACATCGGTTAGAACTATAGTGGGTTATTCTGCTTATTAGATCCCCGAAGTAATAATTTTGTATTGTGATATTTGTTCGCTTTTAATTTTTATTTATCAGTAAATTTCTACGTTAAGGAATGCGATCGCTACATGACTTCGCTATGAGGTAATATCTTCATATACTTCAGCAAAGGCTTTACACTGAGCATCTACTCTGGAGGACGCCTGTAACCTCTCTGAACGAATACATAACCCTTGAACTTTGCTCCAAAGGTTTGAGATAGTCTTAAGTATTAATTTTTCTTTGCGATCGCAGCTAATACAGATACCTCAACGTAAAACTTTTACTCCAGTAGTACGGTAACTTCTCAAGCTGATTGGAGGTAAAATAAACAACAACTTTTAAAATAAGTTTAATCTGCTTTATAAACCCTTTGCTTTTAGTTGCGAATGTAGGAAATATGGCTTTGTACTTTTTCATTTTTCCGTGTGTTTGTTTCATCAGTGGCTATTTTTTATTTAAAAATAGAAATAATGAAATCTCACATTTAGTGACTGTATTTGCAGCTATCAGCCTGATTTTGGGTTTAATGTTAGCTCCTTGGCAGATTTTACTTCTACTATTAATTCTTATTATTATCAGTGCAAGCTATGAGTATTATACAAACAAAATAGTCAACAGAGAAACACAATCTACACAACAGCCAGTACTCAAATCAGAACCAGATTATCACTTAATCTACCGTGGAGCTTCCTATCATCATGACCTCAACCCCAAATTAGATGGGGAAACCACAGCATCAATAACCCATAAGTTGAGCTTTCGGGGATGTGCTTATATTGTTGGCGCCGATTTGAATACCCAATCGACTGGAATCATTACACCACAAGCAACTCATAAGTTGAGCTTTCGGGGAAGCACCTATTCTATAAATAGAACTACGCACAGAGAAATTAAAGAGCAAGGTAGTTAGAAACTTGGTGCAAGCCTTTGAAAGTTTACATTTTATTGGCTCATACTTTCCAAATCCAAGAGGCGATGTCTACAATGGGCTATGACGATCGCAAACACTACACTACCGATGAGATACTAGTGCTATTTATGTCAATTTCTGCTGTAGCACCTGCAATTTAATGTCATTATAGACTTTATGCCCAGCAATATGCGATACCAGTACAGAGCTTATAGCGATCGCACATCCTCGACTATTGCCTACTGAACTCTATGCTGCAAGATTTGCGCGATCGCTATAAATCACAACCATTTAACGAAATAACTCATACAGATACTTTGAGAAATGGTATATAATCTACGGCTTTGTCAAAAATCCTAGACGAACAAATAATGTTAAAAAATAAGAAAATATTGTGGAAACTACTGTTGAGAAAGTTTATTTTTTATATAAGTGAAGTGGAACTTCTTTAGTAAAAGAGATATCTAGTTAGTTTGATTATTAACTATTCACTCCTTGAGGAGGCGGTTAGTCTCCAGAAATAGACAACATATTTTTAAGCTGTAAAATTATGTGGAAATCAAAGTTAGTATTTAGATTGATACTGTCGGCTGCGGCGATCGCCACTAGCGTGCAGCTAAGTTCAGTGAGTAACTATGCTATTGCTGAAAGTACATCTTCTAATGCGACTGTTGAATCTGGGCAACAAAATCAAAGTTTAGAAGATGCTAAAGTTGCTCTGGCAGGAGTTGGCATAGGAGCGATCGCAGGCTTACTCATTTCTGGTTTATGGTATCAGAAACGTCGTTATCACAAAATCCAGTCACGTGCCAAAATAAACCGCTTTCGTGAAGAGTTTCTCTGTGGCTCTTTAGCAGATTATTATTTATCTAATTATAAAGCAAATTCTTCACCTACAAATTCTCGGAAAACTTTACCAACACCCACTAAAGAAGAATCCCCTACTTCTGAGGAAACTTTCGTAACGCCAACTAAAGAAGAAATATCCGATCCATCTACTTCTGAAACAAATAATCTAGCAGCAGAACCTATGCTAACCGCACTATCTGACTGCTACCACAAGTTGATTGAGGAAATTATTAATACTGACCTCAAAGATAAAATCAGTTCTAAAGACTATATATATCGTCAATTAGTAGAAAATGTGAGTAGTGATAATGGTGAAATCTTTGAACGCTGTTTGAGCGATCGCTTGCATTCCACTCAATCTGAACTACATAAAGTAATCAATTCTCCAAGTTTATTCCAAAAAGAGACTCCTGAGTTAAAGAAAGCCCGTTTAAATCGCACCTTGAAGACATTACAAAGTATTCAAGGAGAATGGGAACAAGTTCAAAAACAAACACTAAATTAAGCTTCAGTTAACCCAACTGTGCAATAAATTCTCACAGACTGAAAAGCAAAAAACTTTTCAGTCTTGTTACCAAACATAACTAGCATTTTCAGTAATGATATCGAGCTTGAAGAAAATCAATTCGGTCATCACTTACTAGATAAACAATCCGGTGTTCTTGAGTAAGTCGCCGCGACCAAGCATCTGAATCTAAGTATTTCAATGGTTCAGGTTTACCAATACCTGTAAAAGGATCTCGCATAATCGCTTCAACCGAGTTAAAAATACGAAGCGCAGTTTTGCGGTTTGTCTCTACCCAATATACGAGGTCTTCCCGAAATTCTGGATGAAATACAGCATCTCGAACTTTATTTTCTTGGGGTTGGGTTTCATCCTTCTTCTTCGTCAATTCCCAACTTCTGACGCAACCCTATTCTGAAAAATAGGGGCTATGAGTTACACTGTTGAGTAAAGATTGTGGTTGCAAGCATGGATTCTCTTAAAGAAAAGATTTTGGATAAACTAGAACGCCTTCCAGAAAATGCACAGCAGCAAGTTCTAGATTTTGTTGAGTTTTTAGAATGGCGAAAGAAAAATCGTCAACAAACTCGGCTATCTGTAATCAGTGAAGAATTAGATGAAGAATCTGATATGGGATGGCTAGAAACTGACTTATCAAATTTGGGTAGCTATGAACCTTATGATTGGCAACCCGGCGAACTAGATAAAGGTTTACCTGTTAAGTATGTTCCTGGGATGGGAGTAGTAATTGTTGAATAATGACAACTCGTTCTTTACAGTTTGGGGATGTTGTAACAGCACGTTTTCCTCAACAAAACCCTCAAGGTCGTGAGCAAGAGGGTTATAGACCTGCAATTGTTGTAGGGTTCCCAAACCGCTTGGGGATACCTCGCTTTTCGTTAATAGTTGTAATTCCCATGACTACTGATAGAGGGCAAACGTGGGCAATCGCTTCACCAGATTTATATCCACGTTTTGCAGCAGGAGTTGCTGGATTAAATTCACCATCTATTGCTTTATTAGATCAAATCAGAGTTTTAGATGTTAACCGTATTGTTGATTATCGAGGGAGTTTGACACCTGACGATTATGAACTTATTTCGATTGGACTTCAGCGTATGATTAATCCTTGAACTATAGATTAAAGCAACTCAGTAATATGTAAATATTTTATTTTACATCGTTTAAGCAATCTACTTAATAATACCAATTTGAAAAAAGAATGCGACAGATACATACGGACAAACCTTTGTTCTGTCTGGCTTTCTTAATGCATGAATTTTGAATTGGTATAAATTATTCATATTAATTTTTGATACAAGAATAATTTAATCAATAAAAAACATATTACAATGTAATTTAAATTTATGGAGTACTAAAAATATCGAAATTTTTACTTTATTATGTTTATATGCCTAACTAGAGAAGTGGTGAGAAGCAGATATTACCACTCACCACTCACTCTAATCAAATATTCCCAATCTACGCCCCGACAGCTTCCTTCGCGGCGTACAATACCTCAGCGTTGATTTCTTTAAAACCGCGATCGCGGGCAAATTTCTCAGTATTACGCTTCACTTTGCCGCGAACAAATCCCGGAATTTTATTCAATTCTGCTTGACCATCTTTTGTCCAATTCAAATCAGAATCAGCAGAAATTCCCCTAGTAATAACTTCTTTGGTATCGTGACCGCCAAAGATTTCTAACAGGTGATCTTCCATTCCCAAAGTAAAGGAATTGTAGATCAAATCTGTAATCTGATTCGTGCCTTCGTAACCCATAAATGGTTTGTAACCAATGGGGAAGTTTTGGACGTGGATGGGTGCAGCAATTACGCCGCAGGGAATATCCAAGCGCTTACCAACGTGGCGTTCCATTTGCGTACCAAAAATGGCAGAGGGTTCGACACGAGCGATCGCATCCCCAATTTCACCATGATCTTCGGAAATTAGCACTTCATCGCAATACTCGCTCACCTGTTCGCGGAACCAATCTGCATCATATTTGCAGTAGGTTCCAGCCCAAACAACATGAATCCCCATTTCTCGCGCCAGAATCTTGGTAATGGCGGCGGCGTGGGTATTATCACCAAAGACCACAGCTTTTTTGCCAGTCAAGTTTTGACAGTCAATCGAACGGGAGAACCAAGCAGCCTGAGATACATGCAGGGTTTGCTCATTGATGAAGTCTTCATAGTCAACTTCTGCACCTTGAGCGTTAATTACCTGCTGAATCTTGCGAATACAACGGGCAGTTTCCACTACACCCATTGGAGTAATGTCTATATAAGGTGTGCCAAATTGTTCTTCCAAGTAACGAGCTGTGGTCAAACCGAGTTCGCGGTAAGGCACCAGGTTAAACCAGGCTTTGGGCATCTTTTTCAAGTCATTCACCGAAGCACCTTCAGGAATTAAGGTATTTACCTCAATTCCCAAATCAGCCATCAGGCGTTTGAGTTCGGTGCAGTCGTGATTGTTGTGGAAACCGAGGGTGGTTGTACCGATAATGTTAACTGAGGGCTTTGCAGTTTTGCCCTCTGCCAATTCGCCCCGCTTCCGGGCTTTTTCGATGTAATATTGGACAATTTGATCCAAAGTGCGATCGGCGGCTTGCAGTTCGTTGTAGCGGTAGTGGTTCACATCCGCCAGCATGACATCACCTTTGGCTTCCAGTTGCGCCCGTTCGACAAAGTTGTGCAAATCCTCTTGCAAAATGCTGGAGGTGCAGGTGGGAGTTAACACAATCAAATCTGGGTGTTCCTCAGCATCCTTGCGGGTGATGTTATCTACCACCTTCTCTTGGGAGCCACGGGCCAAAACGTTGCGATCGACGACACTGGTTGTCACCGGAGTAAAATCCCTTTCCCGCGATAGCATGGAGCGCATGACGTTAAAGTAGTCATCGCCAAGTGGGGCGTGCATGATCGCATGAACATTTTTAAAAGAGCTAGCGATTCGCAGAGTGCCGATGTGGGCTGGGCCAGCATACATCCAGTAAGCCAATTTCATGTTTGTGTCTCCCTTTTAAACTCAAATAACTAAGTAAGTGGGCATAAAAAAATAAGATGAGAGCTTACCACCAACCCCTTCGGTGCGTAGTTTACCGCCGTAGGCATCGCCCAGCGTGCCGTTGCTAGAGAAGGGGAGAGGTTTGGAGAGAGGTATTATCTTTGAATTCAGCCCATTTACTTATAAGTACTTGATTATTAAATCGTTTCTGATTTTCTCAAACCTGCTGGCTGAAAAAAAATAAGGTTTGTTGCGGGTTTTAGGTGAGGCGATATAGCTGGAACTTATTTACTGCTTGGGATACAGCTATCAATTTCAACAACATTTCTGTTGGTTTTGTAAAAAAATCTTAATGTTTCACTAAATTAGACCTAACAAGAACAGCCCCTTCCTTACTAGCCTTAGAGAGTAAAATTCAAAGCCTCTCTCCTAAAAGGAGAGAGGAATGGAAGCGAGGTCAGAAATCCTTCATTTCCTACTCGGCAGCGTTTTTACCTAATTCGCTAAGATGTACACAAGCTCATTTTCACAACAATTATGGTGAAGACACCCTCCCAGCCTTGGACAATTCCTCCTCTGGAAAATGGCGACAAACTCACCCGCTACGAATTTGAGCGTCGCTACAATGCCACCCCTAACCTGAAAAAAGCTGAATTAATCGAAGGGATTGTCTATATTATGCCAGCTGCCCTGCGTTTCCGAAGTCACGGTCAACCGCATGGTTGGATCGTTGGTTGGTTAGTTACTTACGAAGCTGCAACTCCTGGTGTAGCTTTGGGAATTGAACCTACCGTCCGCTTAGACTTAGATAACGAACCTCAACCCGATATTGTTCTGTTGATTGAACCGGAAGCAGGTGGTCAAACGCGGCTGAGTGAAGATGATTATATTGAAGGTGCGCCAGAGTTAGTTGTGGAAATTGCTGCTAGTAGCGCAGCTATCGATCTTCATGGCAAAAAACAGGCTTATCGTCGCAACGGTGTCAAAGAATATATTGTTTGGCAAGTTTTAGACCAAAAGTTGATTTGGTTTTCTCTGGAACAGGGTGAATATTTGGAGTTAGTACCTGACAATGAAGGCATTTTGCGAAGTCGGGTATTTCCAGGGTTGTGGTTAGCGGTGACGGAATTATTAGCAGGTAATATGCAGGGTGTGTTGAAGGTTTTACAAGCAGGTTTGCAGTCTGCTGAACATGAGGATTTTATCCAGAAATTGGGTAGTGATTAACCCTTATAAAGAGGGAAAATATCTTAACCAATTATATTTGCACACAAATTCTTCTGCTTTAGTATGTATAGTTAATTCAGCAGAAATTTCCGGATTTTTGGCAGCCGTCATCATAATTAATGACTTTCGTGATTACATCTAGTGTAATAGCAAGAATTCAGTCCTAATTTTGTTTGCGTAGCATTTTGTCAGAGAAGACTAAAGCCCTCACTACAAACCATGAAGATTTTGATGGTAATTATATTATTTGAATCATCCACTTTTTCAAGAGGAAAAATGCTGTTTCACCACATCTAAGCGGGAACAGTTCCAATAATCGATATGGGAAATAATCAAACCATCAGAGTTAAGACCTAATTCACTCCAACCAGGAATAGAAATCCGTGGTTTCCAGGGGAGAGGAGTATTCCAACTAAGTGTCCACTCAGTTTTGATTGTGTCTCCTAAACGTTGAATATTATGTAAGTCCATCTTGGGATTTAAAAACCAAGTTTCGATAAAATTAATCATCGCTTTGTAACGTTTAACACCACGGAATTTATTCATCGGGTCTTGAAAATAAACCTCTGGGGCATAAATGCTGTAAGTTTGATTGACTGGGAATCTTTGATAGTCTTCTTTGAGGATTTCAACGAGATTCATGATAGATAAATATATTTGTAAATTAGTTGAATATGAAAACTGAAAAACTGAAATTAACCCTCATTCCATAAACGTTCTAACTGACGCCGCCAAGCAGTTAAGACTTCTTCTTGCGCTTGTGAAGTTTGATTTATTTCGCCCATCATTCCTTCGGCGTAAAAGCGTTCTAAACTTTGCATAGTAGCTTGCAGAGATTGTCCTTGCTGTTTTGCTACTTGAATAATTTGCCGGATGCGGCTTTCAACTAGTTGATTAAAGACATTATCTAATCTAGCCTGATGGAGAGATAAAAGTCGGTTGATTGCATTGGATAAATCTGCACTCACTAAAGTTTTGCTGTGATGTTGAAATACCGCCCAAATTACTCTTTCATGCAAAGCGTAACGTACTTCTTGAGTGTCATCAAAGTTGGCTTCTAGGAACTGTTCTAAAAATGGTTGGGCTTCTTGGATGGGCAGAATAGGCAGTAAAACTCGCAGCCAAGTATTATCTTCGGAAAGCAGCACCAACAGCCGAAAAGTAGGAGTGTCTACTTGCCACGATCCAGGAGCAGTCGTAGTAACAGCCGATGTGTCAAATAATTCTGTAAGCGTAGCCGCAATTTCTTCAGGTGTCATAACTTTTGATTTATATATAGCCTCTAGATTAGCGCAGAGGTGCATCAACATATTCACTAGAACGCTCGATCCAGTTTGAAAACGCAGTGGGGGCGCACAGCTAGGTGTACGCCCCCACGAATGAATGTATTCCACTGAATTGAAATATCTGATTTAAATTTTAAATAAGCGAATTGCTCAAAAACACGATACCGATCGCACACAAAGCGAAACCAGCAAGGCTGATTTTCCAGGGTAAAATTCGGTTTATCTCTCCCATACCCATCCCAACACCAATTTCTCTAGCACTCATGGTAACGGCAAACAGAGTTAAGGCGATACCTAGTATATAGGCAACTACTGATATTGTTCCTGCACTAACAATAGATTCAGCATTAGCGTAACCTTGAAATAAACCAGCACTGATGCCCACCAGAGCAAGCACCAGAAAGTTTAGTTGATTTGGCATCATCAGCATAGTACCAAAAACGATGGTAGAAATGGCGATGGCTATTTCTGTGCCTGGTAAATTTAGCTGAAATATATGAATTACAATGCCTAAAACTGTTGCCAAGACAAAACATCCAGCGATCGCAGCGCCACGAACAAACACAGATGAGAGTAAGCCAATCGCCACAATACCAACTAAACAATTTAAATTTATTACTGGATCTGCCAATCCCCAGACAAAGGCTTCCCAGCCGTTAGAGATGTTATGGTCAAATGGTGTTCCAGTCAATGAACTCAGTAAGCTAATTAAAATTAAAGCTGCGATCGCCCCAATATGGCGAGGCATTAACTTTGAAGTATAAAATTCTGGTGAATTATGGAATTCTGATAATTTAGTTTTGAACATCACTATATGCCAAATTAGTTTTTTCGGTAATTTATACTACCCAGCTTTCAAAAAAAACTAACAGTTATGTAAAGCCGCAGTTGTAGGAACAGCCCTGATAATCAACTGTATTAATAATCACCAGCAATTTAAATTTCAGATGCGATCGTTGATTAGCGATCGTTTCAAATGACAATACAACTAAAGTATAATAATGAATCTAAAGTACGGTGAATTCGATATATTAGAGCGAGAACTAGAAGCTCTTCCACCGATGCATCGAGTGGCGTTTGCAGCAGCTTGTTGCGAGAGATTGTATCCACACTATGATATTTACTTGCGAGCAGCTAGAGAAGATGATTGGGATGGAGAAGATTTATTTAGAGTAGCACTCGATGAAATCTGGGAATTTTTGGCAGGAAAAAAGGTTGATGTGGCAAGATTTCGTCAACTTTATTCTGATTCGGACGAAAGCTACCCCGACTATGAAAACGTAGAAACTCCAGAAGCACAGAGAGCCGCAAGTGCAATTCTCTATATTTTGGAACTTTGTTTAGATCCAAGCGTACAACAGACTATTTCAGTAGTAGAAGAAATACATGAAACTCTTTTTGAGTATATAGATTATTTATGCCAGTGTGAAGACGGATATTCAGAAGATATGTCCCACGAAGAACTAGTAGAAATAGTTTCCAACCATCCGTTTACAGTGCGAGAAATGACAAAACAAAGCGAAGATTTGCGGCGTTTGCGAGAAACTCTCACCTTAACTGGTGAGTTTTTACAATGGCTGCGTACTTCTTCTGAAAATGGTGGTAAAAGTCTGCTAGATTTAAGTTGAGAAAACAATCGTGAAGGGTGCTACTAAAGAACCTCAAGAAAACGCAGCATCAAATTTGGATGCTGCAAAAATTAAATGGTTTCGCCACCATCTTTCTATATGGGGAACGCAAAACTTACGCGATTTTCCTTGGCGACAAACTTGCGATTCTTATGCAATTCTGGTTGCAGAATATCTGCTACAAAAAACAGATGCAGCTACGGTTGTTCCTATTTACAAAGCATTTCTCTTTAAATATCCTACGCTCGAAAACTTAGCCAAGGCAAGCATTTATGAATTGAGCGAATTGCTTGAGCCTTTGGGTCTTTTCTTCCGCGCTCAAAGATTACAAAAGTGCGCTGGCATCATTTTAGAACAGTATGGAGGAAAAATCCCCGATTCAGAAACGCAGTTGCTTGAATTACCTGGAATTGGTAAATATACAGCTCGTGCTATCTGTTCTCAAGCCTTCAGTCAACCGCTAGCCGTACTCGATACTAATATCGCTCGCATCCTCGAACGCTTCTTTGGCTTGCAAGGAGAAAGAGTAAAATCGCGCTGTAAGATTCTTTGGGGTGCAGCAGAAATAATTGCTCCTAATAAGGAAGTTGGTAAATGGAATTTAACCTTGTTAGATTTTGGAGCGATGGTTTGCAAGGCACAAAATCCTCTTTGTAATGATTGTCCTCTCTCAGCAAAGTGCAATTATGTCCAAACGCAACGTAACTTAGAGAGTCTTAATAAAACATAGCATCAAGTTTATCAGAACCCAAAATTATCAAGGCTTTTTTGGGCTTTCTTGTCACTCAAACAAACCTACCATTCTAAATTTATTTCTGTATAGCACTATTTTTACTTTTTAATTTCCGTTGATTGATTCTGACTGCTGAATATTGACTTCTGAATTCTTTATGACGATGTACTCAACTAATTGTTGAATCATTTCGGCATCTGTTTCACTTAAACTTTCTAACTCAATTCTATTGTTTTCTTGTGGCGTACTAGAGTCGCTACTATATATACGACGAGTCAAGCCTACAGGACTATTACCATACAATGTTGTATAGAATACACACGCTGCTACATACGATCCAATCGGACTAGGGTGGCTTCGATCGGAACTGTAAAGGTTTAATTTCAGATTCGCTTCTTGGATTTTTTGCCAAGCTATTCCCACAGGTGCAACTTTAGCTTTCAGTTCTTGAGCAATGTTCGTGTAAGCATCAGTCAATATCTGTTGCGTTTCTGGTTGATTTTGCTTTGCCCAAGTTAAGTAAAATAGTGTTTGGGAATTAACTCGTTTAATTTCGGCATCAAACAGAGTAGCGTACTTGTACATTTCCTGGGGATTAGTAATTGGTAAAGTACTTTGCTCTTGCAGTACTACATAATCCCAACGTTTCGCTTTCAAAAGTTTGAGTGCTTTACCACGTTTCCAGTGGTTTTGAAGTGTCGCTCCACCAATCACAACCATTTCAGTTTCTAAGGTTTTAGTTTCTTTTGCCGAGGCAGCTAACTGTTGTGTCAACCAAGGAAGATCGTTGAAATATGTATAACTGTTCCCAATAAATAAAACTCTGATTACCTGTTGTTCGCCTACGGGTAAAGAATTTCTCTGAATCTGCCTTGCTAGCATATTAAACAAGAAAATTATCAAAAAGAGGAATAAACATACATATACTATCTTGGTATTGCTCATCATCCCTAAAATCTTTGAAGTATAACTTATTCTTGGACAGGATTTTTTTGGAAATAGTTCTGGCTATTGATGAGTTGATGAAATTTTTTCCCAAGAGATTGCAAATTTTACCTAACGTAAAACTTTGTAAGTTATTTTGCAATCATATTGCCTCAATTATCCAAAATTACTTTAGTTGATGAACTAGATACACTCCTCTATCCCCCTTGCCTCTTAATCGTTTTTTGATGGGGGAGAGCGAACAACTACGGTTGGCTGACTAATTTGATTTGGGTCTTTGATTTTGACGCTACCCGTAATTTCTGTAATTTTGGCAGACTATGAACTTTTATAAAAAATTGGCTGGCTCTGCATAAAATTTGTGCGCCCAACGTAAAGTAAACAGGTACTAGCTTGATGAAGATGAATTGTCATGTACTCGATCTGTTATTGCTTAATCGTTGTTTAGAAACTACTGCTTATAAACTTAGAAAATTCTTCTTCAAAGAGCAAGATTTTCAGAGATTAAAACTTCAACACACACAATTGCGGAAAATTATATTATGTCCAGACTAATTGTTTCTTTACCCCCATTCATAGGCACTTCTGGTTCCGATCTAGCGGTGGGACAAGAGGATAACGCAATCCCAGCAATTGGAATTGAGGTTCTAAAAAACGGAGTCATCGATACTAAAGCAGGTAACGATACTATCGAGGGTAGTGGCACCGGCGGCGACGACACTGACGTTGGTGGCACAGGCACAGGCATTGCTAACAGTGGCATCATCAATGCAGGGAGTGGAGACGATACTATCTCTGGCACAGGCAGTGGTGGTTCCGGCTATAGAAACTTTCAACCTGGTACAGGTATCTCTAACACTCAGGGTGGTTACATTAATGGAGGAGATGGAAAAGATTTGATCGAGGGAACCGGAACCGGAGGTGACGGAAGTGGAATAGGCATCGCGATAGGCATCCAAAACATTCACAAAAGCCGCATTGATGGAGGATTTGGGGATGACTCTATCTTTGGAACTGGAATTGGAGTATTTGAGGGGAATGCGATCGGAATCTCTAATACTGAGGGCAGCAACATTAATGGAGGAGAAGGGAACGATTCCATCAAGGGAACTGGAACTGGTGGAATTAGTAGTACTGGAGGAGAAGGTACAGGTATCTTCAACAGTGGTGGTAGCAACATTAGTGGAGAGAAAGGAAACGATTCTATTGTTGGTATCGGCAATGGCAGTGATGCAATGGAAGAACCTTTTAGATCGTATGATGCGGGTAGGGGTATAGGCATCTCCAACAGCAAGGGTAGCACGATCGCTGTTGGGCAGGGAAACGACTATCTCTCTGGCACAGGTACAGGCGGTGCAGGGTTCTACGCTGATGACCCTTTTGGGCAAGGGCCAGTGGAGCTTGCACCTGGTGTAGGTATAGGCATTGTTAACAGTGGCACAATCAATTTAGGCGATGGCAACGATACCCTCATTGGCACTGGCATTAGTCAAGGCACAGGTATTCTTAATACTGATAGCATTATTTATCAAGGGGCAGGAGCTGATATCCTTACCGGTTATGGCACCAGCATTGGCATTCAAGGCGGCACCATTGATGGCGGAAATGGTAACGATTACTTCAAAGCCCGTCGAATTGATGCTAACGGTAATACTGTTTCCGATCAAGGGGGTGCTATTGCCAATGTCTTAATTAAGGGTGGAGGTGGAAATGACATATTTGATGTTGGTTACGGTAATGCCACGATCGATGGTGGATCGGGATCGGATAAGCTAATTCTGTCCGATCTCAAAAGTGATTACATTATTACAGGTACAGGCAGCCCGAACAATTACACCATTAAGCGTGATGAGTTCACCTTGAATGTCTTGAATGTTGAGGAAATTGCTTTTAGTGGCGTTCCTTTACAGCAAAATGTGCTTGGGACTGTGAATTAGGAATTTCCAACAAATAAATTATCCAATTTTGTGGAGTGGGATGAGGGCTTGATAACCGCAGCAGTCGGTTATCTGAAGTGCAACAATAACACTTCACTTTTTGTATGCGAGTAAACAGCCCCGATCGCAATTTTTAAGTAATTAAACCATAGTGCATGGTAGCACAACTGTCCTGCCCTACGGGGGATTGAAACAAAATCCCTCAATACTTTAGAGTTAATAATAAACTCAACTTCAAAGCGCGATCGCAATGACTGATAAAGAACTCAAACATCTAATTGAGAGTAATGCTAAAACAGTCCAAGCTATGTTAGATGAAATGGCGGAAGCACGACAAGAACGCCAAGAACTCCGAGAAGGAATGCTTCAAATTCAGAATGCAGTCGCACAATTAACGAATATACAAGAGAGAATAACCAATTTACTAATTTCTATTGATGGCGATCGCCCCACAATTCTTAAAAAACTCTCAGCACTGGAAACTAAGCTTGACCAGTTATTGCAGCAAAACCTAACGGATGAGTTAGGGTGAATACTCATAATAATGCCTAGACGTGTTGAAACAACATTTATTTTCCTTAAACAGTCGATAATGTAAATAAATGTAAAAAATTCTCAGTCAGGACAAAAGCATTTATGCGTGTAATTTTAATGACTGGTAAAGGCGGCGTGGGCAAAACTTCCGTCGCTGCTGCAACTGGACTGCGTTGTGCGGAACTAGGGTATCAGACGTTGGTTTTAAGTACAGATCCCGCCCACTCCCTCGCAGACAGTTTTGATATGGAACTGGGACATACACCCCGAAAAATTCGCCCAAATCTCTGGGGTGCTGAACTGGATGCACTCCAAGAACTGGAGGGAAACTGGGGTGCGGTGAAACGTTATATTACCCAAGTTTTACAGGCAAGGGGTTTAGAGGGCGTACAAGCGGAAGAATTGGCAATTTTACCAGGCATGGATGAGATTTTTGGCTTGGTCAGGATGAAACGCCATTACGATGAAGGTGAATTTGATGTCTTAATTATCGACTCAGCCCCCACCGGCACAGCATTGCGTTTGCTGAGTTTACCTGAAGTCGGTGGCTGGTATATGCGCCGTTTTTACAAACCATTTCAAAACATCTCGGTAGCACTTCGACCCCTGGTTGAACCTTTGTTTAGACCAATTGCCGGTTTTTCGCTACCTGATAAAGAAGTAATGGATGCACCTTATGAGTTTTATGAACAAATTGAAGCTCTGGAAAAAGTATTAACAGATAATACTCAAACCTCAGTGCGTCTTGTCACCAATCCCGAAAAAATGGTGATTAAAGAGTCTCTCCGGGCCCATGCTTATCTGAGTTTATATAACGTTGCAACAGATTTAGTCGTCGCTAATCGGATTATACCAAGCGTTGTCCAAGACCCATTTTTCCAACGTTGGAAGGAAAATCAGGAGCAATATCGCCGAGAAATTCATGATGATTTTCACCCTCTGCCTGTGAAAGAAGTTCCCCTATTTTCTGAAGAAATGTGTGGATTGGCTTCATTAGAACGCCTGAAAGAAACTCTTTATCAAGATGAAGATCCAACTCAGGTTTATTACAAAGAGACAACTCTTAGAGTAGTGCAAGAGGAAAACCAATACAGCTTAGAACTTTACTTACCTGGTATTCCTAAAGACCAAGTTCAACTAAGTAAAACTGGAGACGAATTAAACATTACTATTGGCAACCATCGTCGTAACTTAGTTTTGCCACAAGCCTTAGCAGCACTACAACCAGGCGGAGCAAAGATGGAAAATGACTATCTAAAAATCCGCTTTGCTGACAACACAAGAGTTTAATTTTGTTGAACTTTACTCTATCAACAAAAAGTTAAAACTAAAAAGCAAGAATTTTCTCTTGTAGCTAGTACAGACGCAATCTTTTTAGCGTCTGTTTTTATGATTTTTTGGTGAATTTTAATAAAAGCGAAAAAAATATTTTTATTAATGATTTGACCGTAGTTTTACTGAAGACAAATTGATCGAATAACTTTCACAATGTCTTTAGATTTAATTATGCCAGTTTTCAAATTATTAATTTATTTTGCTATAACAATGACCTACAATCCCGAACAAGATTTACCCTTATGTCGCGATGAAGAAAGTTTACTACGCCGCATTACAAACCGTATCCGACGAAGCTTAGAGTTAGAAGAAATTATAACAGTAACAACGACAGAAATGCGATCGCTATTAAAAACCGATCGAGTGATGATTTACAAATTTCATCCTGATGGTAGTGGTCAAGTGATTGCTGAATCAACTAATAAAAATTGTTTGCCGTCGCTACTGGGGTTAAATTTTCCCTGCGATGACATCCCATCCTATGCCCGCGAACTATTTATCAAATCACGGGTGCGTTCTGTTGTGAATGTTGAGACTAAAGAGATTGGTCAAATTCACCTGCATGACTTGGATAATGGAGATATCTCAGAAGAGATCCGTTACCGCCCTGTAGACCCCTGTCATATTGAATATTTGACGGCAATGGGGGTAAAATCCTCTGTAGTAGCGCCTATTCTCTATCAAAGTAGGCTTTGGGGGCTGCTGGTGTCTCATAATTCCCAAGCGCGTTCAATTTCAGAATATGAGCTAGAAGCCATACAAATGGTAGTCGAGCAGCTGTCAATAGCGATCGCTCAAAGTACCCTTCACACTCAAGTTCGCAAAACAGCCGAACGAGAAGCGATCGTTAACCGCATTGCTACCTTATTACATTCACTGCCGACGATTGTCTTACAGCCAGCCCTAGAAGCGGCTGTTGCTGCCTTTAATGGCGTTGGTGGCAGGCTTTGTATTAGAAATGAAGCTCTTGATTTCCATAATGGCAACGTCACCAGCTTAACAGAATGCTTAATACCAGGAAATACTTGTATAAAGCTTTATATCTGTGGAGAGCAACCTGTAATGCCAGAACAAACTATATATCCACTCATAGAACAGTATAGTATCTGGCAGGAACACTACAAGTCTACTAACTACGATGTTTGGGCAATTTCAGATATATATAACACTCCTGGCTTGCGAAGTTTGCAAGTTGCTTTTCAACCAACTAAAATTCGCAGCATATTGATGATTCCACTCCAGTATCGTCAGCAGTTGCTCGGCTACTTAAGTATTTTCCGCAACGAGATAGATACAGAAACTTTATGGGCGGGACAGCATGAGGGCGATCAAAGGCAACAGTATCCCCGGCGATCCTTTGAGGTTTGGCGCGAATCTAAAAAAGCACAAGCTCAAAAATGGACAATTGAAGAGATTGAACTGGCTAGAAACCTCAGTAAACACTTTGCTACCGCAATTCAGCAATATGAATTATACCAACAAGTACAAGTCTTCAATGAAAATTTAGAAAAACAAGTTAGAAGGCGTACTGCTGAGTTACAACGGACAACTGAACAACAACAGGCTGTGTTTAAAGTTATTGCCGAAATTCGAGAATCTTTGGACACAAATACGATTTTTCAAACCACAACTAAAGAAGTTTGTCAATTAATTAAAGCCGATCGCGTTTCTGTTTATCGTTTTGATGCTAATTGGGGTGGTGAATTTGTCGGAGATTTTGAAGCTGCTAGTCCATACTGGTCGAATGAGTCCGAACTAGGTATTAATACAATTTGGAATGACACCTACTTACAAGATACACAGGGAGGACGTTACCGCCACAATGAAACATTTGCAGTCGATGACATCTACAAAATGGGGTTTACTCAGTGTCATATCGACAATCTAGAGCAATTTCAAATTTACGCTTTTGTGCTTGCGCCGATTTTTGTTGGACAAAAACTTTGGGGTTTGTTGGCAACTTATCAACACACTGGCCCTCGGCAATGGAAAACTTCTGAAGTTAACTTCCTCAGTCAGATTGCCGCCCAAATGGGCGTAGCACTCCAGCAAGCTGATTTACTATCTCAGACACGACAACAGACATTAGATTTGCAACAAGCAGCAGAACAACAACGGGTATTGTTTGAAGTTGTGGCGAAAGTTAGAGAATCTCTCGATCTAGATGCGATTTTTCAGGCAACTACCCAAGAAATTTGTAAATCACTACAAGCGGATCGAGTTGCAGTCTACCGCTTCCAGGCTGATTGGAGTGGTGAATATATTGCTGAGTTTGTAGGCGATAACTGGTTAAAGTTAGTAAGTTCAGATACCAAGACAGTTTGGCAAGATAGCTATTTGCAGGAAACCCAAGGTGGGCGATATCGTCACAATGAAACTTTTGCTGTTAATGATATCTATGAAGTTGGCCACTCTCAATGCCACATTGCAGTTCTAGAGCAAATTCAAGCAAGAGCTTATACGATCGCACCTATATTTATCGGGCAACAGCTATGGGGCTTGCTAGCAGCTTACCAGAATTCTGCACCCCGCCATTGGGAAGCTTCAGAAATTAAATTTATTACTCAAATTGCCAATCAGCTTGGGGTTGCACTCCAACAAGCCCAATTACATAATCAAACCAAAGAGCAGACCCAAAAGCTGGCTGAAGCTTTGCATGATTTACAGCAAACTCAAACCCAACTGATCCAAACGGAGAAAATGTCCTCACTAGGTCAATTGGTAGCTGGTGTGGCTCACGAAATTAATAACCCCGTGAACTTCATTTATGGCAACATCAATCATGTCAACGATTACACCCAAGATTTACTCAGTATCCTAGACCTTTATTTGCAAAATACTCCCAACCCTAGTCCTGAAATTAGCGATCGCGCCTTCGAGATCGACTTAGAATTTATCATCGAGGATTTGCCCAAAACTCTATCTTCCATGAAAATTGGGGTCGATCGCATCCGGCAGATTGTCTTGGGTTTACGGAATTTCTCTCGTCTTGACGAAGCAGAAAAAAAACCAGTTGATATTCATGAGGGCATTGATAGCACCTTGCTAATTTTGCAACATCGCTTGAAAGCAAAACCAGAAAGTCCGGCGATTAAATTAGTCAAAGAATACAGCAACCTTCCCTTAGTAGAGTGCTATGCCGGGCCGCTAAATCAAGTATTCATGAATGTTTTAAGCAATGCGATCGATGCTTTAGAAGATTACACGCAATCTCAATCAAAATCTCATAGTAGTCAAATTACTATCCGTACTCATTTTGGAGAACTTGAAGGCAAAATCAAGAGTGTAGTAATTCGCATTGCAGACAATGGCCCAGGAATACCCGAAGCTATGAAGGCAAGAATTTGCGATCCATTTTTCACAACTAAGCCAGTGGGAAAAGGCACTGGCTTGGGGTTATCGATTAGTTACCAGATTATTGTAGATAAACATGGTGGTGTGTTGAAATGTGATTCTCAGCCGGGGTTAGGTACAGAATTTTGGATTGAAATTCCGATTAAACAAATTCGTCATTAGTCATTGGTCATTTGTCATTTGTCATTGGCAAAAACTTTTACCTTTAACTAAAGCGTATTACCGATCTCCAAATTTTTGAAGAACTTGGGGTTCTAAATCAAGGTTAAATGATATTTCATACTACAGTAATTGGATTTTGATGACAAGCAATAATTGTATTGTTAAACAACACATTATCATACTAACCTTGCTAAAGCTGCCAAGTTTAAGCTATTTAAAATAGTAGACTTAATTGGACGTTTTTCATCCCAAAATATTAGAGATAAATAAAAATCTTTTGCTAATGAAGAAGTTAAAAGCTTATATGATTCGTATGCACTTTTCTCATCAACAAAGCTGAAAAAGTAAACAGTATCATCAAAAATAGGAGGCTTTTCATTTATTTGACCAATTAATCTAAAACTTAATTTTTTATAAAGTCCACAGATTGCTATTTTCCAAGGTGCAAAAGTATATGAGCCAACACCAAAAATAGAGAATCTAGGGCTATTTTGATAAATTTTACTTTTCCTATTATTTAAAAAACTTTCATGCTTTTCTAAATATGCCCATGTTTTAGGTGCTAAATCTTTTATAAATTCAGTAGACTCGCCAACAAAACTTTGAGTAACTAAAATATATCGATCGGTCGCTTTTGTTTTATTTTGGGCAACAGAAGAACCTTTAACTAAAGGGAAAATATAAGTTTCTTCGAGTTCATAAGATTCTCCTAGCCCGTTTATAAAATAGTCATTATTTTTGCGAAATTCCATGACTTTAGCGCAATCATGCTTAATACCAGAACGCCATTTTGTTTTTGATTGCTTATTGTATAAGCTTTCTACTTTTTTAAATGTAATCAAATCCCTAACAAGAATATTATTTAAATAGCCTATACGAGAGCAAACTGAGCTTTCAAGACTATCAAATACATCACAATAATATTTTTGTGAGTTGGAATCAAATTTACAGAAAAATAAGCAAGCTTCAACAGCAGCATCAAAATATTTCTTAGAATCTATCTTATAAACTGCACAGTAAGCAAGATTTAGCTTTTCCGAATAGATATAATTTAAAATTTTTCTAGAAACCGAAGTTTTACAAAGCACCGCTAGATAACTGTTATGCTTCTGTAAGTATTGTACAAACTGTATGAGCATCCATTCTGATATATCAAAATTACTTTTTCCCGTAATTGCATCTAAACCAGTATGATTTTGAAAATTGCTCTTTTTAGGCAAATTTACGCCCCCAATACTACCCTGTTGTGAGTTTGTTACCCAAGGTAAATTACCAAGCACTAATATTTCTTCATTTGATTCACTTATTAGTGATAACCAATCTACTTGAAAAAAATCCTCACATTTAATTTCAATCCTTTGGTCATGTAAAAACTTTTCTTCTTCTATAATCTGTCTAAAGTAATCAAGGTTTAATTCAATTCCTAAAATTTTTTTTGCTGAGTCAAAACAAGATGAAGCAGCTTCAACAAAATTTCCTATTCCACAAGTAGGCTCAATTATAATATGTGGCTTAACACCAAGCTCTACTAACTTTTTACATACCCGATAGGCTAATTCTATCGGCGTTTGAAAATCGCCGTATTCTACTTTAAGTTTTTGAACAGTACGCATCAGGGATTAGCTCTATAAACGGTAATTATACCTTTTTCTTGACCAGCACGTTCTATCACTCTCCCATACTGAAGTCGCCATTTAAAGCATTGGAAATCGTTAAAAATCCCTGTAAAGGTGGATTTCTCAATATTTCATCCGCGATGTTACTTGCTTCAAGTTCGTCAACAGGCAAATTGCGGTCGAGCATAAAAGCAATTAGGTCATCTTTATTACCTTCGTTCTCTAAAATACTAGAAATTCCACGTGTCATCTGGAAATCTGCGGTTTTTTCAGCACTTACGTAAATCGTATGCAAAATATTCAGAGTAGCCGTGCGGTTTATACTATTATCTGCCTTATCGTAGACAAAGATAAGCAACGAATAGCCAAGCCCAAAAATTTTTTGGCGTGCAGATTTGAATGGGCATGATGATTGTGGTTGTCTAACACTTGTTACCTTCATATCTATAAGCAACCCCGGAAAATCAATACCACTCGCAGAGTTACCTTGTATGAAATCGTACTTAGCTTTTAAGTAAAGTCGAAATTTCTGTTCCAGGTAAGTTCCGACAGCTTTTCCATCAGTAACACCATACAGCAGAGGTTCTGGATGCTGAGACTCGGCTAATGAAAATATTTCAGCTTCTAAACAGAGGATTTCTGCTGTCAAAATCGGCATAGGTAAAGGAAAACACAGGGTTAAACACCATATTTTATATTATTGACAAACTTCTCACTCTTGTGGAATGAATCAGCCCTGCCGCAAGCAAAGAGCAGGGCTGTTTCATCCGAAATTTCAGGGATTTTGTCAAGAGTATGAGTCAGAAATTTGCTTGAGTAGGAAAAACAAAAACTACCACCTCAACCAGTAAATTTAAGTGCAATCGTCATTTTTCTGCCCAATCAGATTTTTAAGTCACCTGATTTTTTTGCTTGGAACGCTTGTAAATCAGTGCCTTTTAGGGAATGAATCAGCCCTGCTTGCGGGGAGGGGATTAAGGGGTGGGGTGCAATGACGTGGGAATCATAACTAATTATGCGGACATGATATCACCTCTAACTTCTAAGTTGCACCGGCATAGCTAAATAGGTCATTTTCAAACCACCCAATGGTGTAAAAATCACTGGAGTTAGGCTTTGATTTAAATGCATTTGAATTTCAGAAGATGGTAACTCTTTCAAGCCTTCCATCAAATATTTAATGTTAAAGGCAATCTCGATATTTTCACCAGAAATTTGTGCAGGCATTGATTCTCTACCACTGCCTACATCTTGAGCTTCACAAGATAAGGTAATTTCTTGAGCTTCGCTATCAATACTGAGTTTAACAATATTATTTTTCTGATCGGCTAATACAGCAATCCGCTCCAAAGTGCTGACAAATTGTCGCCGTTCAATTGTCACTTGTCGCTCAAATTGGCGCGGAATTAATTGTCGATATGCAGGATATTGCCCTTCTAATGTACGACTAGTCAAACGTTGATTTTGCCATCCAAATACAACTTGACCTCGATCGAAATATAAAGCTACAGGTTCATCTGATGAAGCGCTATGAGCTAGCATCCGTTGGAGTTCGCGTAATGCTCTCGCTGGTACTGTCACCTCTAGTTGACTAGTTCCCTCTAGAGGACGCTCGTTGCTAGTTTCTACTACTGCGAGGCGATGTCCGTCGGTAGCTGCAAATTCTAGGGTGTCTTGTTTAACTGTTAAATGCACACCCGTGAGTACTTGCTTGGTTTCATCAGCACTAGTAGCAAACAATGAACCCCGTAATCCCTCAATTAATGCAGTGGTGGTGAGATGGATTACTTCTGTATTTTCAATTACAGGTAGTTCGGGAAATTCTTCAGGCCCCATTGCTCGGACTTGGTAATGTCCACTCTTGGGTGTGAGTGTGACTATTAAACCTTCTCCACCAGATGTTGCACCTGTCAAGGCTGATTCATCGTCTAGAGTGATTTCGCCTTCTGGAAGACGAGAGGTGATATCTACAAGTAACTTAGCAGGAAGTGCGATCGCCCCACTTTCCCATACCTCTGCATTAAAGCTGGTGCGGATTCCCAAGCTAAGATCGAAGGCTGTTAAGCTTACTTGGTTAGTTTCAGCATCCGCTTGTAACAGCACATTGGCAAGTACTGGATGAGTTGGTCGTGAGGGGACTGCACGACTAACGAGTGAGAGGTTTGTACTGAGATCGCTTTGGGAGCAAACTAATTTCATAAGTCAGATACAGCTTGTGAAAGATATCGTAACATCCTTATGTTTATAGGCGATCGCTATTTGTTTGATTAGCATGTAAGTATAATCCGCCATCAGTATTGCTTCTTTGCTGCAAACTGTAACAATTTAAACACCTGCAATACATATTCTTCCATGTATAAGAAACCCTTAAGTATTTCCATGAAAGTGCGATCGTCAGCTAGCTAAAATCTATTTGATGAGTGAATAAGTTTGTAGTAAGGACTTTAGTCCTTGATTTGAGCGCTAAAGCGCTGACTACAAACTCAGCAAACTTAACAGATTACTAGAAAACTCCACAATTTCTATTGCAATTATAGTTAGGCAAGTTTACCTTGTGGAAAACTTGTGGAAAAGTACTTGAGTTTTTCCACAAGGTAATTATACTCAATTAAATTTCACTGTAGAATATCAAGTTTTCCCCAGTTTTTTGCACAATATAAGTTAAATTTAATCAATTTTTAGACGTTACTTAATATTCTTGACCCGTCAAAGCTCATAATTCAGACTCCTGCTTGTGGAAAACTTAAAATAAATCTTCAGGATGGTTTTTGAAAACGGCTAGTCATATTGATGCGATCGCTCAATTCACGTAGAGTTTGTACTAAGGTGCGATCGCTCTGCTGAAGTTGAGTAATTTTATCGCAACTATAGATTACCGTTGTATGGTCTTTACCACCAAACTCCTCGCCTATTCTCGGCAAACTCAAGGTCGTGTGTTGGCGCATGAGATACATTCCTAATTGACGCGCCCAGCTTATCTCTCTTCGTCGCGAGTTACCTTTGAGGTCATCTATTGAAACATCAAAATTATCCGCCACCACCTTTAAAATTGCTTCTGGGGTAGCTGCCATTTTTTCATTAGGCGGTTCTAAAACTGGCGTGATATTGTCCACCGTCATCGGTAAACCCCAAATAGAAATATAAGCTACCGCCCGAATTAAAGCTCCTTCTAATTCTCGAATATTAGAAGTATAGTTTGAAGCAATGTACTCTATCACATCGCGGGGAAGACTAATATTTTCATCCTCAGCTTTTTTCTGTAAAATTGCCATTCTCGTTTCTAAATCGGGCTTTTGGATATCTGCAATTAAACCCATAGAAAACCGAGAACAAAGACGTTCTTGCAAGCTGGGAATTTGGTTGGGCGGACGGTCGGAAGCAATGACAACTTGTTTACCAGCTTCATGTAAAGTATTAAAAGTATAGAAAAATTCCTCTTGGGTATATTCCTTTCCTTCCAGAAACTGAATATCATCAACTAATAAAACATCAGCCGCTCGGTAATGCTCTCGGAAACTTTGCATACTATCCTTACGGATAGCTGTAATTAAATCATTAGTAAATTGCTCAGTAGAAACATAAAATATTTTACAATTAGGAAAAATTGCATAGCGATAATGACCAATAGCTTGCATCAGATGAGTTTTACCCAAGCCGACACCACCGCATAAAAATAAAGGATTAAATTCTTTACCTGGAGATTCTGCAACTGCCAAAGAAGCAGCATGAGCCATACGATTGTTAGCACCAACTACAAACCGCGAAAAGACATATTTAGAGTTTAAGTCAGTAGTTTGATGATTATGATTAGGAACAGCTTCAGAAATACTGCTGGAATTTGGTGATTCCCAAGCAACCTCTCGTTCACTAAAATGAGAAACTTGATCGCCTTGATCAACGGTAATGTAAATTCCCACGGGATGACCGAGAATATCTTGGACTACATGAGCAATAGTATTGATGTAATACTTCTGTAACCAATTACGAGCAAATGGGTTAGGAGTGCGGATAATCAAACAATTATTTTCTAATCGCTCTGCACTAGCAGTTTTGATCCAAGTTTCAAAGGTAGGTCGGGATAGTTCAAGCTTTAGGCGCTCTAGTACCTGAATCCACAGACTTTCTATGGGAATTTCCATTATCCACCACCTTTGCTGCTAATCGTCACAATAGAAGAGAAAGCACTAATTTAGCATTGAGACACGCTAGACCTAAAATAAGCTTTTAAGTTGTAACCATTTTGGGATCTACCCAGTAGGCAAGATCCTAACACCCACTGACCAAACCGAGTGCTGAGTGCTAAGTGGTGAGTAAAATAAAATTTCTCAGAGCTTTTGTACCCAGTATATGCATCGTCCCTAATGAGCGGTTTTAACTCAGCACTTTGCACTTTTAACTCAGCACTCTCATTGACACGGAGAAGCAACGACACATGAAGATAACAAACCATCACTCAGAACCCAAAAAGATTGAAACCAGGGGTTTACCCCAGAGGTTGTGGATGCTCTCATACGGGGTAGTAGTGGTGTTCCTGGGGAGCTGCTCTCTTTTACCTGCTAAGACCATTGATAATCAGCAAAGCGATACTCAAGCCCAAAACACAACAGTACCGAATCCGGTAATTGTCTCCCCACAGATTTTCTCTTCGTCTGGAGATCCTAATTTTGTTGTGAAAGTAGTGCAACAGGTGGGGCCTGCGGTAGTTCGGATTGATTCTTCCCGAACAATCACTTCTCGCGTACCAGACGAATTTAACAACGATCCATTTTTCCGGCGGTTTTTTGGAGAAGGAGCGCCACAGCCTAGACAACGCGTAGAACGCGGTAGTGGCTCTGGATTTATTATTAATTCTTCCGGTCAAATTGTTACCAACGCCCATGTGGTAGATGGTGCTGATAGAGTGACTGTTATACTAAAAGATGGCCGGACTTTTGATGGGAAAGTTTTGGGTGAAGACCCAGTAACGGATGTGGCAACGATCAAAATTAATGCCAACAATCTGCCAACTCTAGCTGTGGGTAACTCCGATGCCTTACAACCAGGAGAAGCTGTAATTGCCATTGGTAATCCCTTAGGCTTGAATAATACCGTCACATCTGGAATTATTAGTGCTACAGGGCGTTCTAGTAGCGATATCGGTGCAAGTGACAAGCGGGTTGATTACATCCAAACGGATGCTGCAATTAACCCTGGTAATTCCGGTGGACCATTGCTCAATGCTCGTGGTCAAGTGATTGCAATGAATACAGCGATTATTCGAGGCGCTCAAGGCTTGGGATTTGCTATACCCATTAACACCGTGCAAAGGATTGCCCAAGAATTAATCGCTAAAGGCAGGGTGGATCATCCTTATTTGGGTGTGCAGATGGTGACATTGACACCAGAAAATAAAGAAAGAATCAAAAATGTTGCAGGCGATCGCTTAAATCTTACAGCAGATGAAGGCGTTTTGCTGGTTGAGATTGTGCCGCGATCGCCTGCATCTGTAGCTGGTCTACGAGTCGGTGATGTGATTAAAAGCATTAACAGCCAGCCTGTTACTAAAATTGAAGAAGTACAAAAGCTAGTAGAAAAGAGCAAAATCGGTACTAAATTACCCATAGAAGTGGAACGCAATGGGCAAATTGTCCAAGTAGCAGTTCAACCTGCTCCTTTGCCAGTCAGACGTGAAGGATGATGTTTGTCATTTGTCATTTGTCATTTGTCATTTGTCATTGGTCATTTGTCATTGGTTATTTGAAAAATAACTGACATACTTCACTCTCTCCATGCCCCATGCCCCATTACCTAAAGGAGTTTTATCATGACTGAATTAGCGCCAATAATTCAATTAGGCAATCCAACATTGCGCCAAAAAGCTGCTTGGGTTGAAAATATTCAAGATGAGCAGATCCAAAAATTAATTGAAGATTTAATCGCCACTGTTGCCAAGGCTAACGGCGTGGGAATCGCTGCGCCTCAAGTAGCACAATCCTATCGTTTATTTATTGTGGCTTCCCGTCCTAATGCTAGGTATCCCAATGCGCCAGAAATGGAACCTACTGCCATGATAAATCCCAAAATCATTGCTCATTCAACTGAAGTTGTCAAAGATTGGGAAGGTTGTTTAAGTGTTCCAGGAATTCGGGGGTTAGTTCCTCGCTATAAATCTATTGAAGTCGAATACACTGACTCTGAAGGTAATTTACAAAAACAAGAATTAACCGATTTTATCGCTAGGATTTTTCAACACGAGTACGATCATCTCGACGGTATTGTATTTGTAGATCGTCTAGAGAACACTCTTGATATGATTACTGAGCAGGAATACCAACAACGAGTAGTTAACAAATAAATGGGAGTGGGGAATGGTGGTGAAAAAGCTAACGATTAACCTAACCCCCTAACCCCCTTCCCGACCTTTACGGAAAATTATGTACAAATGTTAAATAGCTAAGGGCAACACCAAGTTAAACGCGAAGTAGCAAGAGTCCATTTTTTAAAGTTTGATTCCACAGAGATGATTTTTGAGCTTCTGGCAAAGAAAGAGGCTGATTTACTGATAACGGTGGTTCTTGTTGCAGAGATAGTTGCCACCAGCCAACATCGTGCCACTTACTAAATTTATATCCAACTCTGTAAAAAACACCTAGAGGCAAAAAACCGACAGCCTCATGCATAGCTACACTTGCTGGGTTGGGTAAAGCGATCGCAGCAAAAACGTTATAAAATCCTTGGAGTTGCAGCAAGCCAAAAAGAGAAGTGTATAAAGCTTTAGCAACTCCTTTTCTGCGATATTCAACATTTACATACACGGATGATTCTACAGACCATTGGTAAGCAGCACGAGTCCGATAGGGAGTAGCATAGGCATAACCTAGAATCTCACCGTTAATTTCACACACTAGCCAAGGCATCTGCTGTTGATAGTTATTGATGCGTTTTTCAAATTCTGTTTTGCTGGGAGGCTCTATCTCAAAGGAAATTGAAGTTTCCCACACAACAGGCGCATAAATTGCCAGCATTTTTAAAGCATCACTTTCGTTAGCTAGTCTAATTGCAGCTTTCACAACAGATCCTTTTTGGATTTTAATAATTGGCTAGAAACTAGGTTTGAAAAGGCTTTTGGCTTAAGTTTACATCAAAGTCACGCATGAGGGTGCAATGACTCTGGGAATTGTCTTAAGCGTGTGCTTCACAAACTTGCTCGCCCCGCCACAATTGATACAACCGTGTAGCTGGCATAGTCATATATAAAACATCGCCATCACTGAGGTTTGTTTCTAATAAATCCCAGCCGTGAAGAGTTTGGTGATTTGTTTCTACGTACAAAGGTACACAGTCAGCAGACATTGCTACGTCTTTCACCCACTGACCGCAAAAGACGTGTGAAGCTGTAATTACAGTGGCAAAAGCTACCCAAAGACTATCGGCTGTGATGCCATTGCCCAGGATACGTCCCCCTAGTGCAGCGGCGGCAAAAGCTGGTGCTGCTAATTCAGCCGGACTCAGCACTGCATCGAAGCCAAATAGCTGTTGGGCTATGCCAGCAAAATCAGGATCGCCATAATGAACAATCACCGGAATACTGGGTGCCAAACCTTTGGCTTTGAGGGCAATTTCCAAATTGGTAGCATCATTGCTAGTAACAGTAATCACTGCGGCGGCAGAGTTTATATTGCTAGCTTTGAGTATTGTGCGGAAGCTGGCATCACCCTGAATCACAGGGATACCGAGTTCGCGGGCGGTGTTGATATATTTACTGTTGGAGTCGGGTTCAACAACGACAACTTCATGTCCGCTGGCGTGGAGTTGCTGAACAATTCTCACCCCAATACCACTCAAGCCACAGACAATGTAGTGCGATCGCTGGGGAATTCGGGCTGCATCCCAAAATTGCTTAAAGCGGCTTCCTAAGACAAAATCGGTGAGCATGGCATACCAAATACCAATCACCACTGCTCCAACCAGCATCATAATAACAGTAAATAACTTAATACTGTTAGGAGCATTTTCTACTACTTTGTCATTGCCACCCGCTCCCGTAATCATGCCGACAGAAAAATATAGAGCATCCACAGGAGACAAACTCAACTCAGCCGACATATAGGTAAATGTAGCGATCGCAATAACCGTCAATAATGCAATAGCACCCACTACTACCGATCGCCCATGTTCCTGAAACTGCCTCAGATTAGTCATAACTTTCAGCAGTTTTCTAATCAACGATCTCCGGGGAGAACGGATGCGGGGTTGTGTACCAATAATTATGCGATCGCCTACTTGAATCTCTTGGCCAGCTATGACAGCTGATACTAAATCCATCTCACCTTTGACTGGTAAGTAATAAATTAGCATCCGCGATCGGTCTGACCACAATTCACTCAGCTTTCGACCTTTCCAGAAGTGGTTTTGATCGATGTATTCTTCGTGAATTGGCCAAGTTTGCTGAAATAATTTAATTTGTCCGATCGCTCGGTTTCCCAGCGCTGCAAAGGTGAATACGGGTGCTGCTAATCCGACAACACTCATACTCAAATGGTCTGGCAAACTTTGATCTAGGCGCTCACCCAAATTTGTATTATAAAAACGGTTAATAATCCGAATCTGGGGATTTAGCACCCGCGCTTGCATCATAATAGACAAATTCAGAGCATCTTTAGATCCAGCGATGACTAAAGTGTGTGCCTGTTGAATTCCTGCTGCTGTCAGGGTAGAAGCTGCTTGTAAATCTCCAACAATCACATCTCCTGCGGTTTCGCCAGGGATAGATTGATGATGAATGCCAACAACGAAGGCTCCCTGATGTCTCAGCAGACGAAAGGTTTTATATCCGGTACGTCCTAAGCCACAAACAATAATTCTGGGTTTCATGAAACGGCAGCATCTTTTACAGGTAGGGCTGCATTTCTAGTTAGTTATCAATATTGATTGTTGCCCATTTTTCTGGAATATTACTGTAGCTGACAACACGATTGTTTTAATTGGAGGCAGGGGGCCTTCTTCCCCTCAAGCTTGTGAGAAATGGGAGGCAGGGTTTGAACAGGCAATAAAATAATCTAGAAAAATATGGCAATTTTTGTAGGTTGTGATACGCTATCTGCTTGAGAAGTGTGGAGGAGCCGAAAATGACTAAGCTGCGGGTGGGGTTACTGTTTGGCGGTCGTTCGGGAGAACATGAAGTTTCGATCAAATCAGCACGGGCGATCGCTAACGCCTTGAGTGCAGGGGAAAATGCTAGTAAGTACGAAATATTGCCTTTTTACATCCAAAAAGATGGCCGCTGGCTAGCAGGAGAACCACCCGAAAAGGTTTTAGCAACCGGCAGTCCGTTACTGGAATCGGCATCAACTTCTGAGGGAAATCTGACATCCAACCCTCAAGCCCAAACTCTGAGCAATTGGCAATCTCCCTCTCAAGTTGCCCAAGTAGATGTTTGGTTTCCCATTCTCCACGGCCCCAACGGTGAAGATGGAACGATTCAAGGGTTACTCACCTTGATGCAAGTCCCTTTTGTCGGTTCTGGGGTGTTAGGTTCGGCAATGGGAATGGATAAAATTGCCATGAAAATGGCTTTTGAGCAAGCAGGATTAGCACAGGTAAAATACAAGGCGGTAACTAGATCGCAGGTTTGGTCTAATCCGTGCGTATTTCCGAAACTGTGTGATGAAATTGAGGCAACATTAGGTTATCCTGCTTTTGTCAAGCCTGCTAATTTGGGTTCATCAGTGGGTATTGCCAAAGTGCGATCGCGCCCAGAATTAGAAGCTGCTTTAGATAGTGCTGCCAGTTACGATCGCCGACTAGTTGTAGAAGCTGGGGTAGTCGCTAGAGAAGTTGAGTGTGCCGTTTTAGGTAACGAGCAACCCCAAGCCTCTGTCATTGGAGAGATTACTTATGACAGCGATTTTTATGATTATGAAACTAAATATACTGAGGGTCGGGCAGATTTACTGATCCCAGCCCAGCTTCCAGAGGCGATCGCTCGTCAAATTCAGGACATGGCTTTGCAAGCCTTTGCTGCTGTTGACGCGGCTGGGTTAGCAAGGGTAGATTTTTTCTATGTGGAAGCAACACAAGAAGTATTTATTAACGAAATCAATACCTTGCCAGGCTTTACTGCAACGAGTATGTATCCTCAACTCTGGGCCCATAGTGGAGTCTCCTTTCCAGAATTAGTCGATCGGTTAATTCAACTTGCTCTTGAAAGGCATTCTCCTAGCTGACAGAACAAAGAAGCAAACTGATTTCCGATTATTACGGTAAAAAGCCACAATAAATACAGAACTTTGGCAAAATTTAGCCAGATTTGGTAGCTTATGTCTTACAAAAAAGCTACTTAAATCTAAATTTTGTTACGGATACCTGATGCTTGACTCCTCCAGTACAATTTATTCACTAGAGGGGTACAAATCTGAAAGTAATCATGGAAAAAAGTCAGAGTGTACAGCGCGAGCGAACCCAATTAAAAAGGGCTACTCCAGAGCTGACAAACAGGAAATCGAGACTAAAAAACAGCTCGAATGTTCTGATATATCTGGTTGCACATCATCCTTGGCTATTGTTAACCGGGTGTTTAGCCATGTTTATGGGAGGTGGTGCCTTTGCCTTATATAGCTTAGGTAATGCTGGCCCCGTGCCACAAGAAGAACCAGAAAAAATCCCAGTTATAGTTGAAGAACCAATTAGTCCGCCCTCTGAGAATAGCAATCCTACACCTTTATGGATGGTTGCTGCGATCGTTCTCAGCTGTGGCGGTGGTTCTTTGCTGATTTTCCGAGTGCTTAACCGCACCAAGCAACCGCAAAAAGTTCAAAAACAGGTTAATCGCCATCAGGTACGCTTGGCACAGAAGCATTACCAAAAATTGGAACCAAATCTTCCCAAGAGTCAGCCAATTTTTGTGCCACAGCCACAACTAATGCCCCTGATGCAGATGCAACCGAAAACAAAGCATCTGGTAACTGTTCTCCCAGCAGAACACAAGCACCACCTGGATACGCGCACAGAACCCTTAGCAGAATTGATGGATCTTCGTAAAAATAGTTCATTGTCTGCTATTTTACGCCAGTATTAATACTACCGTAAAGTAAAACCCCGTTAAATTAACACTTTTTGCCAATTAGCTTGGCTTAGATTCCCGACTTTCTTTAAGAAGTCGGGAATCTTGTTATAGCGTTTTCCATTCAGATGTGGTACGAGGTCATATCGCAAGGTGTAGGCAATACTTTTCGGTTAAGGGAGAAAGGGGAAAGGGAAAAGGTTTGAATTTACCTTTTCCCCTTTGCCCTTTAACCTTTTCCCAGACCAAAAGAGAGATTATTAGGCTTATCCGAAAAGTATTGAAGGTGTAGGGGCACGGTATGCCAAAAATCTCGTTTCTAGCCTCTGGCTAGAAATGCTGCTCTTGGTGGCTCTGCCGCGAGTTCGGGAGGTAGATCCTCTCATTAAGCATTCCCAATCTGAAACTGGGAACGAGATAATATACGAATAATTAATTTGCTATATAGCGGTTTAACTGCTTTAAAAAAGTTAGATATGAGCAATTAGGATATTTAAAAACTTGCCAAAATGGCAACCAGCTTTTGACGATTCAAGTTAAATTGTATGAAGATAAACGACTTCAAGGGTTTGATTATCAGGGGCTACCACCTAAGAGGATTCCTTTTGTAAAACACTATTTACTAAGTGATTTACAAAAACAAAAAGCTATCTATAACAATTATTTGCAGAGGATTTATCTCAGTAAATAAGTTCAATAATTAGGTTTGGCATTTGCTGCAACAGGAATATTAAATGCGTGCAGGCGTTGTTGAACTACGCATTAGCCCCCAATAGGGGTAACGTCTGTATACATTCCTGTTCACTTCAGCAGCAAATGATAGAGTGGGAGTTTGAAAGCTGACTGATATGCTTCCTCCCACTCTCTTTTTATCAAAACAAAATTCAGGAGTCAGGATTCAGGAGTCAGAATGAATTTTGTGCAACTGGTATATAGCGCAACAGTAGCACTCCTGCACAAAAGCAAGCTACGCGCATCGTCTATCTGCAACACGCTGCGCGAAGTAGAGAGCGTCTGAATCACCGGATTAATATTACTGAATTCTGGCGTATCTGTTTTCTTCTTTAAAAATTAGTATCTTGTAAAAACTTAAGAATCGTTTTATTCAACACCGCAGAAGCCCCTGTTGAGGCATCATGACAACAGTTAGATAAAATCTGTAATTTGGAATTGGGGATATGTTGATGTAATTTTTGACCATGACTAGCAGGAAACCAACTATCTTGCTCACCCCACAAAACTAGTGTGGGACACTTAATTGCACTCAGGTTATTTTGAATTTTGGTGAGCATATTGGGCTTATTTGCTTGCCAATTCTCAATTTCTCGCGCGGCTATTTGTAACTCTTCGGCAACTTTTGCGATCGTACCAGGCAATTCAGTAAACGGGTAAGTTATCCAATAGATATCTTCCTGCGTTAAAATTGAGGGATCGAATAATACCCTACGTCTTTCTATTGCCATAACTTCTTTAAATAGAGGTGCAAACAAATATGCCAGACGTAAGGAGTCAATTGTTTGCATTATTTCTAAGGGCGTTTGGGCAAGCAACCACATAGACCAATGAGGTAGCTGTTCGGCAAAAACAGGTACATTTACTACTATAAGCCGTCCGATTAACTGCGGGTTTTCTTGAGCAAGAGCAAGGGCAACTAATCCCCCTAAAGATTCTGCCACAATGACTGCGGGTTCATCACATAATGCCTGAATAATTCTTTGAAATTCAATAACTTGATGACCGTTGTGTTCTTTACGAGACAATGGTTTTTCGGAAAAACCAAAACCTTTGGCATCAAAACAAATTACTCGGTAATATTTAGATAATGCTGCTACGCTGTGCCGCCAATTGTAGCTCCAACTCCCCATACCATGTAATAAAATGAGCGGTTTACCTCTACCTCTTTCGCCATAAGCAATTTGTACAGGATACCCTTTAGCGTCACTAATAACTAAACTTTGCCGCCCTTTGGGAAAAGTAGCTTGCCACCAATCTTTCATTCTTTTATCAATAAACAATTTAACCGCCTGTAAAGGCGTTCCACAGGATTCTAATTAGGATCACAGGCAATGCTACTAAGACAATGGAGATGAGCAATAATCCAGCCAAAACGGCAAAGATAAACCATCTGTCTGCACTCTTTTGCTCGCTAGGAAACTTTAAGTATTCTTCCAAGAGCTTGATATTATTAGTGTTAGCTCTCCAGGCAACATCAAAAAAGTCTCCTAAAACTGGGACAGCGCCTACCAAGCCATCAATGATTACGTTCAAAACCATTTTACCTAGAGTGGCTCTAGATACGCCTAGCCGTGCTGCTTCTAGAATAATGTAGCTAGAAAACATTATTCCCAAAAAATCACCACCAATCGGTATGAGTCCTAAAATTGGATCTAAACCAAAACCAATCTTTGTGCCAGGAATGGTAATAATATTATCCAGCAGCCGACTTAGCTGACGCAGGCGCTTCAAGGTGGGTGCTTTGGCATCAGGTTCAATCATCGGAAATCGAGCAGGAGAATCAGGCATGGAGGCGATCGCTAACTTTGTATTGAATCGTTAGATATTTTACTCCCCTACTGAGCTTTTGCAATCATTTTCTCAAGGATTTACGAATTAATATTTGACTTGTGATTGTGGCTGGGCTTTTAAGCGCATATCTTCGCCGACAGTCACGTTTAACTGATCGCCGATTAACAGAACAGCAGCGCTCATTGACAGCCAGAGCATTAAAACTATCACTGCTCCTACAGCACCATATACTTTATTATAATTGCCAAAATTCGCCACATACAGCCGAAATAGGGCAGACAACATTGCCCAAAAAACAGCTGCTAAAATTGCTCCAGGCATCATTGGCGTGCCTGAGTTCCACTTGCTTGGGCCATAGCGATAGACAAAGCCAAAAGCGACAGCGACAATACTTAAAGCTAAAGGCCAGCGTAACAGTAGCCAAAGATGCAACAAAAAGATTAAAGAACTATTTTCGCGCACTACTATTCCCAAAAGCCAGTCGCTAGTAAACACTGAGAAAGAAGCCAATACTAAAAGCAACATAGTACCGACTGTTAATCCCAGAGAGACAAGCTTGGCCTTCCAAAAGGGGCGGATATTTTCTGGAGGAATTTGATGGATTTGATCGAGGGCTGTCATTGCGGTACTCACCGCTCCAGAAGCAGTCCAAATTGCTAATACAAAGCTTAGAGAAAATAAACCACTGTTTTTGGAGTTAGTAATTTCTGTGGTAGCAAAATCACGAATTAGCTCCAGAGCTTGTTCGGGTAGGATTTGACTTAGTTGTGCCGCCAGCTGTTTAAAGGTGTTTTGTAAAGATTCTGCCAATAAGCCAATGGCTGTGATGATAGCAAGAATTGCTGGAAACAGCGATAGCATGGCATTAAAGGCGATTTCCGAGGCGAGTCCAAAAAGTCGCCTTTCGATTGTTCTGGAAAAAGTTTTTTTAATCGTGCGCCAATTGAGGTGGCGAAAGAAGCGAAAAAAACGAAGCTTTGGCATAATTTAGAGTTAAAACTGGTTGGGTTTATTAACTACTGTGCTAAATTTTGCGTAGCGATCGCATCTATACTTTCTACCGCAAGAATACTGAGTCAAGAGTTTCTAATTAATGACCATTGAGCAATGACTAATGACTATTAATGTATGAATCAAGATTTAACACAACAGTGGTTGACAGAAATCCAGGTAATCAAAGAGCAGATGGCACAGCTTCAACACGAGCGCGATACAGCTTGGGAAAGTGCCCAAAAATGGCGTCAGCTTTACAACACAGAAGCAGAACAACGCCGTACAGATACTCAACTTTCCCAACAGACGATCGCTTCTCTCAAAGCAGAACTGCATAAACTCCAAGGTCTTGAAATAGACACACTAGCTGCTGGGACACCAGCAACTATCCAACAAGAAATAGAACAGCTAAAATCTGTGGAAGACTTGCAAGCTAAACTGATCGCCGCAATTAAAGAACGCGATCGCCTCTTGCAAGCTTTGAAAACTGAGCAGGACAATCATGCCCAAACCCGCAATAGCCTTACTACTGCATTGGGTGATGCTATTGATAGCCTGACGCGCGAACGAGCAGGAGCAGGGAGCAGGGGAGCAGGGAGATGAGGGAGTGAGGGAGATGAGGGAGACAAGGGGACAAGGGAGACAAGGAGATAAATAAAACTCCTAACTCCTAACTCCTAACTCAGCACTCTTAACACCCAATGCCCTAAAATCCCATTGCCTCAGCTACTGCGCCCAGTTCTGCTGCGATACCTTGTTTAAATTGACTGTGATTGTGTTTAATAGCTGTATCTGGGTCTTTTAAACCATTGCCTGTGAGGACACAAACCACTGTCGCTCCTGTAGGAATTTGGTCTTTCACCTGCAACAACCCAGCGACAGAAGCGGCGCTAGCAGGTTCGCAGAAGATACCTTCTGATGCTGCCAAAAGTCGATAGGCGTCGAGAATTTCGGCATCGGTAACGGCGTGGAAATTTCCCTGACTGGCGGTTTGGGCTGCGATCGCTAACTCCCAACTTGCAGGGTTGCCAATCCGAATTGCTGTCGCTAGGGTTTCGGGATGCGCCACTGGCTGACCGTGGACTAAAGGGGCTGCACCTGCGGCTTGGAATCCCATCATCTTGGGTAAGCGATCGCACTTTCTGGCTTGATGATATTGACAAAATCCCATCCAATATGCTGTGATATTTCCCGCATTGCCCACGGGAATACACAACCAGTCTGGTGCATCACCCAATGCATCGACAATTTCAAAGGCTGCTGTTTTCTGTCCTTCTAGTCTGTAGGGATTAACTGAATTCACCAAAGTGATCGGATAGCTTTCGGCCATGTCGCGGACAATTTCTAAAGCTTGGTCAAAATTACCTTTAATTGCCAATACTTCTGCACCGTACAACAATGCTTGAGCTAATTTGCCCAGTGCTACATAACCGTCGGGAATCAGTACAAAAGCATTCATACCTCCGCGTCTGGCATAAGCGGCGGCGGCGGCTGAGGTGTTGCCCGTGCTGGCACAAATGACTGCTTTTGCCCCTGCTTCCTTGGCCTTGGAAATTGCCATAGTCATCCCCCGGTCTTTGAAGCTGCCGGTGGGATTAAGACCGTCATATTTTACAAAAACCCGTACTTGTCTGCCAATGCGTTCTGCGATCGCTGGCGCTGGTATTAGAGGCGTGTTACCCTCCAACAGAGTCACAATCGGTGTTTTTTCGCTGACAGGCAAGTATTCGCGATAGGCTTCTATCAGTCCAGGCCAGGGTTGGCGATGAGATGTAGCAACAGACAGGCTCAAAGTCACGGGATTTAAAATTTCTTAATGTAAGGATTGGATATTTAGAAAGTGTGGGATCGGGAAGCGCAAAATGGGAAACAGGAAGAAAGTAGATTTTTCGTTACCAGCTGGCTGTTCAGAGTTTCCTAATCCCAAAGAATCTTGTTAAGAATATTATTTTTTGTGGTGCAAGCGTTTCACTGACTATTTTATTTAGAACGTTAATTTATCATAAACTGCCACGGCGACTTCGGTTCAACAAATTACCTCAGAGGAGACTGACAAGGTAAAAAATCATCTGTAAATCTATAGGACTCTTATTTGATTTTTGAACAAGACTGAGTACGTGTTTATCCTATTTTTTATTTTGTGTTCCCTGTCTATAGAAGTAAATTCTCCGAATTAAACCTGATTTCTATATCAGACTTACGTCATAACTCTCTAAAACTCTTCTTTATCCGTGGTTTTAGTCGCGTTTAGTGAATCATTTTATTCAATCATGTCTATGTATTTTCCTCCTCTATGTGTTTTAGTGAAGATAGGAAAATACTTAAGAGGCTGTCTCTTTTTGATGTTAGCCTTCCACCTCCCTTTCTACGAGAGACTGCACCAAGTGCCAGTGCTTCGCCCTACATTTTTTCATGATTTAGGATAATTCTTGATATAGTCTACATATAATTTCTTGCGTAAATTCCTCAAAAACAGCGATAATCATTTGTACAACCATAATAGACAGAGTATAAATTAACTATTCTTAAGTACCTTCCCGTGGAAGGATGCTTTACACACTTGAGTCAGTGTTTTTTTGGAACACAGCCATTATAATCACCGTCTTTTATGATTGAACCCAAAATCCATTAGAGTAATTGATTGAAAATATACAATTATTTAATAAAGCTTAAAAGAGCATTATTATAATATTTCTAATGGTGTGAGTTAAATAGTGGATTTAATTAACGATGCCTACTTATTTATCTAGTGTTTCCGATCGCGAGTCCCAGACTGCCTGGGTCAGTAAGTTAACCAAGTCTTATTATCAAGACGATCAGCAAGCTAAATTGATGCATTTACAAGCAGAGGTAGACTCTTTGTTGCAGCAGTTGGAAAACCTGAAGCACCAACGTCTAGCCGAAACCAACCAAAAAGAAGAATAAGTCAGTCTTCTAGATAGCGATGTCTACGACGGGTGGTTCCTGAGCGCAGCCGTACCACTTCGTGGAAGCAAGCTACGCGCAGCGTCTCCGACAGGAGAAGGGCTACGCCTACGCTTTTCCCCTCTTTAATTTAAATTTGAGTAAAGGGGAAATTTGAGTCAGGGGTGCGTTATTCAAAGCGCTGATTTTTATCTGACCAGCGCCTCAAACTGTAGTTATGAGCATTTTCTACCAGTAAAGCTAAGGATTGCACCCCTGAAATCTTGGCGATCGCAGAGAGTCTTTGTAAGTAATTTCCTGTAAAATCAGTGTAAATAACTTTATTTGCATCAGACAAAATTATAGTGCGATCGCGGCGCTGCTCTGTGTTTTCTCCCTGAATTTCAGATGTCCCCTGACTTAAGGATGCTATTGCTTCTGGTGAGATAGTCAAGATTATTTCTGGTTGAGCGTTATTTGTTAAATCAATCACTTGAACGGGCCAATCACCCAATTTTTCCTGCATCTGTTCAAAGCTAGGAATAGCACTAACCGGAAATTCACCGGATTTTTGTAAAGATTGCCATAGACTCGATAGCATTACCTTCACCCCTTGGGGATTTTGTTGATGCAGTTCTCGTAAAGTAATAGGAGATGGTTGCACCCATTCCAATGCGGCATTTGTCAAAGCTAAAGGTTTGGGTTGGAGAACATCATTTTGATTATCTGGAATTTTTGGCCCAGCAGCTAATAGGCGCAAAACTTTACCCCGTAGTTGCACCGCTTTGATAGCGGCTATAGTAATTTTTTGCTCTCCATTTGGCAACCAAACTACAATCTGGATTTCCGGGTCAGAACTGATTCCCAAAGTTTTCCAGAAAAATTTGGCGGCGTCAGTTTTCGGTGGGTTGAAATTCTCAAAAGGAAAATTTAGCCAGCGTTTCCCGTCATTAAATGCACTTACCTCCACCTGATACCAAACTTGGTTATCCGTAAGTTTCAAATCTGCTGGGGAATTTGGTTGCAGCCATTCGGTGTTGGTAACTTGAGTAATTGGTTGCACCGTACCAACAATCTGACTAGGGTGAGTCGAGGATATTTGCGATGTTCCCTTACCATTGAGTCTTGATAATAGACCTTGAATATAGGCAAGATTCTCTTTTGTAATTTTTGGTTGCGCTTTTAACCAAGAATTAGCGTGTTCTTCTCCTCGCTGAACTGCTAAAATTAACGCGAACCAAGCTTGCACCTCTCGTCTATTTGGGTTCACCTGCAACGCCGCCACTGTGCGATTCCATAACCGTTTTTCATCAGCTTTGAGTAGAGTAGCAATTTCTTGGGCATTATGTGGCGAGGTTTCAAACACCTGTAACGCTTTCTCCCAACGACCATCAATCAAATCTGCTAGCACTTCTTGACTAGGACTTGCCCAAATTTTCTGGGCTTGGGTTTTAGTAAATTGAGAATGCAAGCGAATCAAATTCATTTGTGCTTGCGCCGCTTCTGGTAAAACTCCTTTGCGCTGTTTCTTGATGAATTTCAACCATTCAAAGGCTGGTGTCCACAATCCGCTACGAGCAATTGACAAGGCACTTTGGTATCCAAAATCCTTGAAGGTCGATGATTGGAGGCTAATCGCCTCCAATTGAATTGGTTTGAGGAATAACTTCAAAGACTTGACTTGGTAAACCTGTAAGTGCGGTTCTAAACCTACTGTTTGATCGATAACTAACTCTTTTGTACCATCACCAGTTACCTGCTGCCATTTCGGCAATTGTCCATTAGGACTAGTCCAAGACAACATTTGTAGTAAATTGGTGCGTTCTGGATTGTAGTATACGACATAACCGTAGCGGATCGTATCAGTTGCTTGTTGGCGTTTACCCCGCAAATCAAACCAAACCCCTGATGATGGTGTCTTACCTTCAAAGCGTTGCACTTCAGTTAAAGGTAGGGGAATACTGATATCCTGGGGTTCTGAAGTTCCATCAAGCAAAGAAGAAATCACAAAGGATTCATCTGGGCCAGTTACAGATAATTGAGTCGCTAAATAGTAGTAATTTTCTGACTGAGATTTAAACTCTAACTCTTCTGAGCGCTCGTAAACCCTGAGTTCCACAAGTTCTTCACAATCAGATTGACAATTAGCACGTTGTTGAAAAACTGGTAGTAAAAATGAAGTTTTCACATCCTGATTTAAAGGCAGGGTTTTCCCAAATATTTGGTTTTTTTTACTCAAATCGAGTTTAATTTGTTTGAGAGTTTGGGGGCGTTCGTGCTTACCAAGGGGGATTTGTGCCCATGCAGGTAAAATTTTATTTAGCCAGCTTACCTCGTCTGGATTGAAAATGAAGAGAACACTAATCCAGGCAAAAGCCATAATTAGACTAGCACTACTTAAGATAATTGCGTAGCTTGCCGCCGTAGGCATCGCTAATATTGATGACAACCAACTTCCTCGTTTTAGCTTTTTCTGGGGTTTTTTAGCGACGCGTTTCATCGCACCAGCATGAGGTTGATTTGGTTTAGAGGCTTTTGGCTTCAGCTTGCGTGAACGATTTGCCATAGATTCGGGATTAGAGAATTGAGGATTAGGGATTGAGAAACTTTTTCCTAGTCCCCAGTCCCGAATACCCAATACCCTGTTATACTCGCCCTTGCAAAAGTTGCCCAGAAGCATTAAGTCTAATTTGGGGCAAAATCCGTAAATGTCCCCATGTGAACTCTAAACGATCGCGAATACACTCTTCACTTAAGTATGTGAGCAGAGTGTAAAAAATTGAAAGGTAGACTTATTAGCCGCAGTCATCGCAAAACCTGGATGCTCGCATGGTTACTAATTGTGGGAGTAAATGGAGTTGCACAAAAAGCATTAGCACAAGAATACATCAATCCAGAAACCACTCAGGAAATAGGAGTTCAGGGCGATAATATTATTCCCTCATCCTCCTCCATTTCCCCAGAAGAACCGATGGCCCAAGTTACATCGGTATCTCAACTCAAGGATATACAACCCAACGATTGGGCATTCCAAGCCTTACAGTCTTTGGTGGAACGCTATGGTTGTATAGCCGGCTATCCAGATAGCAGCTATCGCGGTAATCGCGCCTTAACTCGGTATGAATTTGCTGCGGGTGTAAACGCTTGTTTAGATAGAGTCAACGAATTAATCACTACAGCCACCAACGATTTAGTCACTCGCGAAGATTTAGCAATATTACAAAAATTACAGTCAGAATTTGCCCCTGAATTAGCAACTTTGCGGAGTCGTGTTGATAATTTAGAAGCCAAAACTGCTGAAATTGAAGCCAACCAATTCTCAACAACAACTAAACTCAGTGGATTACTGATAGTTGGTATTCAAGGACGAACTAACAATCGTGGTGATGTTAATCCTAGAGATGGACAAAAGGATACAGATGATGCAGGGACAAATATTAATGTTATTTCCCTGGCGCAGCTGTATTTAACTAGTCAAATCACTCCCAGTAGTTACTTGTTTACAGGTCTTTTAGATGGTAACGGAACAACTGCGCCTAGATTTACCAATAGTGTTTCTCGGAATGATGTTTTACTTGGCTACGAATTTCCTACAGATAGCTTAATTGTAAGTGACCTAAATTTTCATTGGCTGGTGACAAATAAATTAGCAGTAATGGTAGGAACAGAAGGCGTAAGTATGCCAGCTGCTTTCCGAGGCCCCAATCGGGTAGAAAGCGCTGCAACAGGGCCATTATCTTATTTTGCCCAAAGAAACCCAATTTTAAATATGGGATATGGTCACGGCGGTATAGCTATTGATTGGCAATTTGCTAAACGCGCTAGTTTGCAGGCAATTTATACTAGTTATCAACCAGGAAATCCCGGTAAAGGTAGCGGTTTATTTGATGGAACCACCACTACAGGTGTACAATTACTGCTGACACCAACTGATACTCTAGATTTAAGTTTATATTACGTTAACAATTACGCTTCCGATGGTTGTTTGCTAACCTTTGTTGGTGATGAATGCTTAACTACAGTTAATACCACTACCGGAAAATCAGCACCGCTACAAACTAACGCCGTGGGTGCAACTCTTACTTGGCAAATTTCTCCCCGCATTAGCGCAGGTGCGTGGGGTGGTTATACTAAATCTTATATTCCTGGGCAGTCGGGAAGTGTAGAAACAACAAATTATATGCTGTTTCTGAACTTCCCTGATTTATTGAAGAAAGGAAATTTAGGAGGAATTTATGTCGGTCAACCTCCTAAAATCACTCGTAGTGACTTACCTGTAGGAAATAATGTCCCTGATTTTATCAATACAGGCTTAGGACGAGCAGGTGGACAACCAGGCACGACCACTCAAATTGAGGCATTTTATCGTATTCAGTTAACAGATAATATTAGCATTACACCAGGAATAATTCATCTTATCCAGCCTGGTAACACACCAGATAGTGACTCAGTTACTATCGGCATTCTGCGGAGTACTTTTAGTTTTTAATTTTAGTTTCACATCATAAGAAGCTTCCGCGCTTTAACACACGATGCGCTGCAAGCCAGCGCTCATAACTTTGAAAGATGCGGAGATTGATTAATGAGAAATATATTAATAATTTTATCGGTCATAAACTTTTTTAAAAATTAGGTATAAACAATCTATTTAATAGTACGTAGGCAGAGTTTGCCACAGATATCGCAACGAACTAGCCGTTTTATTGAGAATGTAGCTCTGTAACTGAGAATTCAACGCAATTTCACTTTTTTGCGCTGTTCCCATCTCAATTATTGAATTAAGCGATGCCTCAAGAGTCTCGAGAAGTGGAACAGTTCGTCGGGTATTCTTAAAACTTATTCTTTTGTAATAACTATTAGTAAAGTTTTAGATTTTGTTAACATTTTTGTATAAATTTTTATATCCAAATCTTGCTTTATTGCCTATTTGTAAATAAAAAAATTGAATTTAAAGCATGATTGTGAGTAGAAGCAACAAGTTTTTGGTTGACTAATCCGTCAAAAATGCTTCGATTTTGGCACTTAGCATACCCTTTGGATGACGTTTATTATGAAATAAAATATCACCTCGAATTCAGTCAAAATCCTGAAAAATATTGATATTATGATTAAAATGTCTTAAAATGCCTGCAAGCATCACCTTGTCAAGATCGCTGAGTTTGATATACGGAAAGTTTTCGCATAATAAATTCGCATAATAAATAGTTAGGTGGCTGAGATTACTGAAGAGAGTGTAGCTGGCAATGTTATTTGCGGAGCAAGCAGCGTTACTTGGGCTTACTTATTTGTGAGTAATTACCTAGATTTAATTAAAGTTATATGAACCTATACCACTATTCTAAAAATTCCTAATTGTTTGAGTAAAGTGTGTCTCCAAAACTTGATTTATTGTTAATATGCTTAGGATCTTTAGAACAAATTTTATTAGTTGAAATAGGTGAAAAAACATATAATACATAGTCTTATTTTTGTTCAAGTATGAGTTTTGGATTTTGTTTTAGTCGTAAAAAATTAAATGCACTTTAGAAATAAATTCGTAATGGAAAGAAGGGAATGGCAAGCATTAAAGACAACAAGTATTTTAAGAAAAATTATAGCGAAACACTGAGAGCTTTAAATAATTTTTCATATAGCTTAATTTCAGCCTCTGCTGATGAATTGATCCAAGTCCTTCCTGAGAAAGTTTGTGACCTTTTGTCTGTTCCAATATGCATTCTCTGGAACAAAGAGCAGGGTAAGCCAAAGTTTAAAGTGATTGCTACTTATGGAGAAGTAGATGATAACTACAAGAAAATTGAAATGGATTTGGGACATCCTGGAGTACAGTATATTTTTAATAGAGATAAAATCTTATCTTTGCTCAATGTGAATGAAGCAACTTTTAGGTTGGCTGATATTGATGAACTCAACAAAAGACAGTGGATCTCTTTTCTAAGTATTCCATTAAAGATAGAAGAAGAAATTGTTGGTATTCTTGATGTATTTACAAAAGAGACTCGTCACTTCAATAAGGGGGAAAAAGATTTATTTAAGATACTAGCCAATTTTGCTTCTGTATGCATTCAAAAAAAAGAATTTACCAAAGACAAAAAGGAAATTTCCGACGATAGGGAAAAACTTCAGGATCTGACAGCTATTATGCTTGAGATGACGGCAACTTCTGAAACCGATCAAGTTTGGAACCTATTAAGAAAAGGAGCATTGAAGCTGGTAGGCTCAAAGCCACGAATATGGATTGGTCGTTTAAATCATCTGAATGGCAAAATTGAATCAGTAGAGATAAATAATAATTCAGAGCTTGAATTTGGCATAGGTATTACTAATAAAGCACTCATTGAAGAAAAAACAATTATAGCTAATGATGTTCTGAGTGATGAATGGTCAAAAACTTATCATAAACGTTGGTCAGATACGCGCTCTCAAATGTCTGTTCCTATATTAATAGAGAAAGTGCCAATCAGAGAAAATTTAGAAGTCAAAGCAGGTTCTAAGCGGATTGGCATATTAAACATTGAAAGTTCAAAAATTGATAATTTCCCTCAGACATATCAAAAGCGTCTTTTATTATTGGCACATCATACTGCTCTCCGCCTTGAAAGAATTGAATTTTATAAAAAATTGGTGGCTATTCGGGACATTGAAAGGGAAATTACTAAAGCTCAAAACTTTGATGAAATTATAAAAATTGTCATTAAAGGTATTACTACAATTCTTGAATTCACTTGGGTTAATATTTCCCTAATTAATTCAGATCGAACTACTATTAAATCTGATTTTATATTTGGACTTCCAAAAGATAAAAAAGAAGATTTCCAGAAAATGGCATTACATAATTTAGATAGTAATGATATTCAAGCTAATATTGTACGAACTAAACAAATTAAAGTACCTGATAACGATGATCCAGGACTAGATCAAGAAATATTTAAGAAATTTGGACATAAAGATCTTATCAGAGTCTTTATTCCAATGATTGAGCCTTTGAATAACTTAGTTATAGGTACTGTTGAAGCTGGTTACAAAAGAGAATATAGACAGTATATTTATGAACAAGATGTTCAAATACTGAAGGGGTTTGTCGAACATGCAGTTCATGCTATTGAACGTAGAAAATCAGGACTAATTGACAGAATTACCCATGAGCTAAAATCTCCAGTTGTAGGTATAAGAAGCCATGCTAGCTTTCTTCAGAGACGCTTCAGTGATATAAATTTAGCTCCTAGTACTATTGCAATAAAATTTGAAGATATACTAACTGATTGTGATTTACTTCTTTATCAAATTAGACAAATTGAATACTTTTTGGGTAGGAGTTACTCCGAAAAGCCTAAATTTGAATCAGTTATTGTTTTTCGAGATATTGTTGTTAAAACAGTTAACCAGCTTAAACCTATTTTAAATGAGTATGGTTTACATGTAAAGGGTGTAAGATATGAATTTGGTGAAGCTGCGAGAATGGCAATATTCACAGATAAGGTGATGTTAAATCAAGTAATTTATAATCTCTTGATAAATGCAATTAAATATGCTCAAAAAGATCCAGAGCAATTCAAAATATTACTAGAAGCAAGTGAGTATAAAGAAAACCTTATGATTAAATTCAAAGATTGGGGAATTGGAGTTGCAGAAGAGGATACAGATAAGATATTTGAAGAAGGATTTCGCTCTTTGGACGCAATTAAGAAAGTAGGAGGATCAGGATTAGGATTAAGCATTTCTATAGCGATTATCCAGCAATTAGGAGGAAGTTTAAGGTTAGTCAATAACTCTAAACCAACTGAGTTTCATTTGATTCTACCAAAAACATTTAAGGAGGCTCCAAATGATTCTTTTCGTTGATGATGAAAAAAGAAGAATGGATAGTTATGTTCAGGATTTAGTTTTGTCTGGACACAAGGTTGAATTTAAGTCCGATGTAGACTCTGCTTTAGAATTTTTTGCCGAGAATCGGACACAAATCAAACTTCTTATCTTAGATATTATGATGCCAACGGGAGAGAGTTTTAATGATGCTCAGACAGATTATGGTTTAAGAACAGGGATTGCCTTCTATCACAATATAAGAGAACAAAATCCTTCTCTGCCAACCATAATATTTACTAATGTCTCTGATGAAAAGTTAGCAGAGAAAATCAGTAGAGGTAGCAATGTTTTATTTTTGCAAAAAGATAATTTTCTTCCTTTTGAGCTTGAAAAAGAAGTCAGAAAGATACTAAATATTGAATAAATAAGGACTGACACACGGACGATAATTTTACATCATTATGAATGAAGCAAAGTAATCGTCAAGGCTTGGTTTTTCGTCAAGAGTACGTAAGTCCTATAAATATAACATTATCAGTTAGTGAAAATTAAGTTGAAAAGGAAAATTAAAAAATGGGAACCCTGAGTATGTTTCTTGAAGGTGTCAGTAGTTTTAAAAGAGAATCAAAAAATCAGCTTCAGAAAATTCAATCGGATCTCGAAGCAAGTGGAAATAAAAGTTTAATTAAACAAGTTGAGTTGGAGCCAGTTAAAAAAATTGAATCAATTGGAGAATTAAGCAAAGGTATTAGCCCTAAAATCAGTGATTTTGAGCCTTTGGAAAAAAATATCAGCGATCTTGAAGAAAATATCAGTGATATTGAAGAAACAGTTGAAAAAATAAATGATCTTGTCAGTGATTTTGAGCCTTTCAAAAAAAATATCAGTGTTCTTGAAGAAATGGTTGAAAAAATAAAGGATCTTAGACAATTTCCTCCTGACGGCGAACCAAAAGATTTGATATATAGAATTGGGACATTAGTAGAATCGAATATCCAATCATTTGAAAAATTAAGTAATAAGATTGACTTCAACAATAATGAAAAACTTATTGGTGAGTTGCATGATTTACGCAATAAGGGTGAAAGAATCTGGAGATTAACACTTCTCATAACCCCTGCTGATGAGCAGGAATTTCAGGCTGCTATTATGTGGACAGCTGAACAGGGAGGAGAAGTAGAGTTAGATAAACTACAGAAATTAAAAGGAAATTTACCCTATAATTCTCCCCAAATTCAGCACTTACTTAAGTATGCTCGCCAAAGAATTGAAGAAAGATTTTGGGGTAAGGAGGGAAAATACCGAGTTTTATGCTCTAAAAATGAGCTAGAACGTTTTCAAAACGTCCGAATTGTTAAGAGCTATCCAGCATTCACAATTATTTCAGCTTCGATGGTGGCGATTAATAATATCAAGCCGTTCTTTCCTGTAGAGCGATTGAAGTCTTCTGAAGGATCTAACCCTAGCCCCGGATATTCCAATATGAGAGATCAAGTAGTGCGGTTTAAGAATCCAGTCCTTGAAAGCTGGAAGCAAAAAATAGAAGAGATAGGTGCAAAGATTTTGCAGCCTTTGAGCCGACTAGAAATTGTCGTGTCTGTTCCCAGCGAGGATATTATTAACCAGATCAAGAGTTTTGAAGAAGTTTCTCAAGTCACACCCTATGTCCCGAAAATTCGTGTTCAACCCCAATATCTTCAAAATCTAGGTCAATCAGCTACAAAAGAGGCGATCGCAACAGCTAGATTAAAAGCAGCCCAAAACCGTCCTAGTTCTCAAAATCGAGGCACTCCTCTTCCAGGTATCTTAATTGCCAATTTCTTTATTCAAGAAGATCGCGATCTTGCTGCTCAAAATTTAGAGTCTCAAGGAATTCGCGTTGCCGATCAACCTGGAACAACTAAGCTGGTACTCGATCTTAGTTCAGATAATAATGCAATAGATTCCCTGAAAATCATTGCTAATCAAATAGGATTAAAATCCTTAGAAGAAAAAGTCATCCCAAAATTGTTCAACGAAGAAGCTTGTCATGTAATTGCCAAAGGTATTATACCCTCTAATCCTAGGCCAACGCTTGGTTTGACCGGAAAAGGAGAGATAATTGCTATTGCCGATACAGGATTAGATACAGGAGAATCTGAAACACTTCATCTTGACTTTCGTGAAAGAGTTAATTGGATTAATAGTTACCCAATACAATCATCTCTAAATTCCTATATTCTCAATCCTGGAGCTGACGACGGAGCATCTGATACGTATTCAGGACATGGAACTCACGTAGCTGGGACTGCATTGGGAAACGGAGAGCAAGCAAAACAGTTAGGGATTTCTTCTATTCCTGCTGGTATGGCTACAGATGCTCAATTGATTTTCCAAGCAATTGAGCAAACACCTAAGTGGAATCTTGAAGGTCAACTCTTATGGCTGAATTTCTATCATCAGAATCCCCCTAAGTCTGGGTTATTCGGTATTCCTGACGACCTCAAACAACTATTTGAGGACGCTTATGAGAAAGGTGCAAGAATCCATTCAAATTCATGGGGTGGGGGCGAACCAGGAGGCTATGATGATAGATGTAACGATCTGGATCTATTTGTTTGGGAACACAAAAATTTTTTGGTGCTAGTAGCTGCTGGAAATGATGGCAAACATCGTTCTTCAGGTACACCAGCAATAGAACAAGGAAGTGTGAGTTCTCCAGGAACAGCTAAAAATTGTTTGACTGTTGGAGCATCTGAGAATAATCGTAATGGACAATTTTCTGATACTTATGGCAATAGGTGGCCAAAGGACTTTCCTCATCCTCCCTTCAACTCTGACTGCATGGTTGATTCAATAGACGATATTGCGGCTTTTAGTAGCCGTGGTCCATGTCAAAATGGTCGCCGACACCCTGATGTAATTGCTCCTGGTACATTTATCCTCTCGACTCGATCCTCTCAGATTCCCAGCAATCATTTTGCTTGGGGAGCTTATCCTTCTGCTAAAAAGCATTACATGTACATGACAGGAACCTCAATGGCAACTCCTATGGTCGCTGGATGTGCCGCATTGGTGAGGCAATATCTGCGAGAGAGGCATCAGCCGTCTATTATTAATCCAAGCGCAGCTCTAATCAAAGCTGCACTAATTCATTCTGCAACTTATATTAACTACCGCTTTGCCCATCCATCGTCTCAACCTTTCGCTGATAATGAGCAAGGGTGGGGAAGGATCAAGCTACAACAAGTTTTAAATCCAGCAGAACCGACGCAAGTACTTTTTATTGATGAAGCGAATGGTCTGAAAACAGGTGAGAAAGCTGAGTATAAGCTACAAATTTCTGATAGTCAGGTTCCCTTAAAAGTAACTCTTGTTTACACTGACTACCCAGGAGAAGATTTAATCAATAATTTAAACTTAATTCTCTACCGTCCTACCAGCAAATATCTCCTTGGTAATGATTTTGAAGGTGAGGGCATACCAGATACAGTTAATAACGTAGAAGGGATTATTGTTGAAACTCCTGAGATTGGTGAGTGGAGAATTGAGGTTATTGCTGAAGTTCAACAGGAGCAACAAGATTATGCTTTGGTGATCTCTGGTGGAGGATTGTTGAGAATCTAATGTGAATTTAAACGATCTCTGTACAGACTCCTCTTATTTTGAGTTCTAGAGTAGGTCAGTCAAAAGCTAAAAATTCCCAGGAATTATTTTATAGTTGCTGTTAAAGTCATTTACAAAAGTTTTCGATATACTGAATTTGAAACCAATAAAAATAAGCCTGCCATTAGCGGCAAGCCTAAATGTATTCATTTGCTAAATCAAAGTAGATGTTTTCAGAATTAACCACCAGCAACAGCAGGAACAATACTGACTTCATCACCATCTTTCAAGGCTGTGTTAATACCATCTAAATGGCGAATATCTTCGCTATCAACGTAAAAATTTACAAATCGACGTAGCTTGCCTTCTTCATCGCACAACCGGGATTTAATACCAGGAAAGCTTTGTTCTAAGGAGTCCAATAATTCAGCAATGGTGCTACCGTTGGATTCTAGACTAGCTTGATTATTAGTCAAATTCTGAAGAGTTGTAGGAACTAAAACTGTTACAGCCATACTAAGTACAAAGTGAAGAGTTAAAAGTGAAAAATACAATTTAAGAGTTAGGAGTTATGAATAAAAAACTCATAACTCATAACTCCTAACTAAACGAGGACTTGTTGCCATTCCAAGCGATCTAGAGTACGCGATCGCTCTAGCGCACGTTCAAAACTATCGAGTTTTGCATCAATAGTCAAGGGTTCACCAATGTAGCCTTGGATTGCTTCTTGGGTTTTCAAACCATTTCCTGTGATGTAAATCACGGTGGTTTCATCTGGATCGATTTTGCCAGCTTCTACCAGTTTTTTCAGCACGGCCACGGTTGTACCACCAGCCGTTTCTGTGAAGATGCCTTCGGTTTCTGCCAGCAACTTGATGCCATCAATAATTTCTGCATCATTGACTGATTCAATGTTACCACCAGTTTTCTGAGCTAGCTCCACAGCATAAATACCGTCTGCTGGATTGCCGATCGCTAGCGATTTCGCAATTGTATTCGGTTTAACTGGTTTAATAAAGTCGCGTCCTTCTTTGAAGGCTTGGGCAATGGGCGAACAACCTTCAGCTTGAGCGCCACTGAAACGGACGCTCTTATTTTCTACTAAACCAACTTCGACAAATTCTTGGAACCCTTTATAAATTTTTGTAAAGAGCGAACCAGATGCCAAAGGAGCAACAACACGATCGGGTAGTTCCCAGCCTAGTTGTTCCGCAACTTCAAAACCTAGTGTCTTAGAACCTTCAGAGTAATAAGGACGCAGATTAATGTTGACAAAACCCCAGCCATGTGTATTTGCAACTTCCGAACAAAGACGATTGACTTGATCGTAGTTGCCTTTGACGGCCATGAGGGTAGGACTGTAGATCAAGCTACCGAGAATTTTACCGGCTTCTAAATCTGCGGGGATGAATACACAGCAATCTAAACCAGCATGAGCTGCGATCGCCGCTGTAGAATTTGCTAAATTACCAGTGCTAGCACAAGAAACAGTAGTGAAACCTAACTCCCGCGCTCTGGATAGAGCGACTGACACCACCCGATCCTTAAAGCTTAAGGTCGGCATATTCACGGCATCATTTTTTATATAAAGCTTATTTAGACCCAGGCGGCGGGCAAGACGGTGGGAACGAACCAAGGGAGTCATCCCCGTTCCCACATCTATAACATTGTCGGTTGCGACGGGCAAAAAGGGACGGTAGCGCCAAATTGAATTGGGCCCAGCTTGAATTGTTTCACGAGTGACAGTCAGACGTAGGGCACTGTAGTCATATTTGACTTCTAACGGGCCAAAACATAACTCACAAACATTACTGGCTTTGAGTTCGTATTCCGCACCACATTCTTTACACTTCAAGGCTTGAAAGTAGGCAGTGCTGGTTTGGGTTGGGGTTTGGGTTTTGATTGCCTGAGTCATAAAACTAGCTTTCCCTGTTTGTCTGTCACTTGTCGCCTGATACTAACACGAGCAAAAATACCAGTCAAACATACCCGACATTTTTAGTCGGGTATGTTTGGTATTGAGAGGAATGATTATTGTAAAATTTTAATACTAGTAATCTCTATTTTTAGTATTTATACGTATATTTTTAATGTTATGAAAAAATAAAATAGCTTTTATTATTCAGCATTAACACTGGAAAGTGCTATGATTAAATCGCATTTTTTTATGACTAAATTGCATTTTTTGAAATTGCTATCCTATTTAAGCGATCTAGATTGCCTAGTTAATTTTCAATTTTTTTGATCTAAATGACTTTCCAGGGCAGTATATATTTCTGATAATAAAGACTCAAAAACATTTATATATATAAGTTTTAGTGTTTTTAGCATCTGAATCAACCCACTCAAATTGCTATGTGTGTTGCCACAATAAAGTTAATTTTTCAGATTTGATGCACTCATTGATAGCTATAGAAATTACTTATTTATACGGAAGATTTTTTTTGCTTTAAAAGCTACATTGCTATTTACATCTCTAACTAAGCAAAATACAGTAATAAATTACACATATTTGCGATTGCCAGCTTTGATTCTCAAGGGTAAGCGTAAAACCACTATAGGACTCATATTTGATTTCTGAAAAAACTCAGTACACTTTTATTCCTTTTTACCTGTTCCCTGTTCCCTGTCCCCTGTCTCTACGAGTGATTCAGGAATCAAATCGGATTCCTATAGACAAGTTATTTCTGGTTATTGTCTCAATATAATTTCCCAGGAGTGTCAATAATTTAACTCCTTAAATATGTATTCCCAAAACTTCAACATTTTGGGCAGCCATAATCGGTAATTCCTTAAAGGGAATTGCCGAACTTTATCCTGTTTCAAAATCCGAGATACAAGTTCAGCAAACAAACTACTTATATGGTAAATAGAAATCAATCCGTAAATAAGCAGCGTCAACTTTACCAATTTCTAGTAGCAACAGCATTATTAACTGGTAGCCTTTTTCAATTTCTCGCACCCGTATTAGCTGACGGAACGACTGCGGGTACATCTATTAGTAACACTGCAACAGCAACCTATGAAGATCCCAACAGTCCAGGGACAACTATAAATGCCACTTCTAACACTGTGGTTGTCACTGTAGCAGAAGTTGCTGGAATCACCGTTACAGGGTCTGGAGTCACAGATAACAATGGCGGTAATGTTGGAGTTGGCGACTTACTAACCTACACCTACACCTTGACCAATGTAGGTAATGACCCCACCAAATTCCACATTCCCAACCAAGCGACAACAACTGGGCCGGGTACAGTTTCTGGCACATTACCAAATGGTGGTACAGCTAATAGCCTGCAATATAGCACCGATGGTGGTCAAACTTGGATAAACGTCCCTCAAGGTGGCGTAGACACACCTTCTGTTCCGGTTAACGGTACTGTGTTAGTACGTGTGCCAGTAACTGTACAAGCTGGCGCTCAAACCAATGATGTGATTACCGTTACTCTTGGTAATACTCCTGGTGATGCTCAAAACCAACTGCGGAGTCCTGATGGTGGTGACATATTTACTGTAGATAACCCCGATGGTAGTGCTGGTGAGGTATCTGGCACACCAGTTAATGGTACGCGGGAAGCTAGCGCTACCGAGCAAATTAAGGTTGGTTTAACGGTGAAGACCTATGCTTTAGCCACCATTCTCAAGACTCGCAGTGGCTATAACAATGCTGGCACAACTGCAATTACAGATGATAAATTGACCTACGATTTGAGTTTGCGAGTTGAGTCCAACGATCCCACAGGACAGGGAATTACACCAGCAGCTTTGACGGGTACAAGCATCAATGTTAATGGTGTTGCTGGCACTTATATCTTGGTTTCTGATGCGATTCCTGCGGGTACAGATTTAGCAGTAGCACCAACTGCACCTCCTGGTTGGCAAACAGTTTATACAACTACCGCAGTTACAACTAATGCTAATACAGCTAGTTGGACTACGACAGCACCACCCTTGGCCTCAGTCACTCGCGTTGGTTTTATCAATAATCCAGCGACTATTACTTCCATCGCTCCTGGTACAACAGTGAATGGCTTCTCGATTCAGCTAGCTGTTGAATCAACTGCAACTTCACCCTTAATCGTCGCTAATATCGCTCAATTGTTTGGTCAAACACCCAGTAGCAATTTCCCAGTATACGACGAATCTGGCGACCAAAACCCTAGCAACTATGACGGTTCCCCAGGTAGTATGACACCTCCTACGGGTACAGATACCAATGGTGATGGTATTCCCGATACTTTACCGTCTGGCAACGTTGATGATGGCTACATTAATACTCCAGCATCTCCAGAAACTGGAACTGACACAAGTAATAACAACAGTGGTACTGGTACGGGTGGTGAGGCGAACGTCTTCACAGTGCAAGCACCTGTTGCTTCAGCGTTACTCAACGGGCCGCAAAATGCCCCAGATGCTACTGGGCCATCAGGTGGAACCAACGATGATTTCACTAACAAATCTTCTCTCGTTCCTGCTGGTACAGCACCAGGCAGTACACTTGACCCACAATCAGTTGGCTTCACCAACACTATTAAGAATAGTGGTACTGATGCAGGTGTCTTGAAGATAGAGCCGACGCCACCAACAATTCCAGGAGATTTACCAAATAATACAAAGGTGACTATTACCTATAATAGTCAGTCTGCTGTCTATACCTACAATAATGGAGTTTTCAGCACAACTGGTACAGTAATTACAATCCCCAACGTTGCTCCTGGTGCAAGTATCAACTATGGTGTGGAAGTTGATTTACCTCCAGGCACGCAGTTATCTACTGATATTAGTAAAGGCTTCCCAGTACCCATAATTGCTTCGATTGACAACTATACGACAGATACCAACGGTGATGGAATTAAGGATACTGGCAACGATAATACCTTTGATTCATCCAACATCACTATCGATCGCGTCTACACTGGTTTCCTGAAACTGCTGAAAATGTCACGAGTCTTACAAGGTACTGGGCCTGTAGTCCAGGGGAATGATAGCACATTCAGTATCGATCCGAAGAAGCCTTCACCAGGAAACATTATTGAGTACCGAATTCAATACACAAATATTTCCGATCCTCAATCTGGAACTGGGAATGTGATTTTGAATGCTAATAAAGTTGTGATTACTGAAGATGGTACGAAAAGCCCCAATAACTGGGCATTAGACAACGATGCTAGCGGTCAAATTGATACTAGCAACATTGTTGGTTCAGCTAAGGATTCCGGGAGTGCAACCATCCAATTTTTCAGCGGTAATCCAGCTACTAACTCTGGTATCGACCAAACTGGAACTACGGCAAACACTGATGTTGCTAAGTACATAGATACTGTCACTGGCACGATCGCACCGGGTATTCAAAGAACATTTACCTTCCAACGCAAGGTGAACTAATTCCTTGGGATTGGGGACTTTGAAGTTTGCACACTCTGGTACAGAAGAGTCTGCGAAGCATTTGACCCGATCCCAACCCCAAACAGCAAGCAAATAGGAGAGTGACTTTTTCTGAGCAAAAGCTGGGAAAGATAAGTCAACAATTCACATTCTGGAAGTTTTTTGAGGTGATTTATATGAAGCGTGTTTCTTTTGCAGGTTTAGGAGCATTTGCTCTCATTGCCACAGTTCCATTTATCGGTCAAATTCCGGGAATCGCAAATGTATGGCATTCAGAAAGTGCTGTTGCTCAGAATATCAAAACTCAAGGGCAAATTCAATTGCGCTTAGAAGCAGAAAAGCAAGTGGTGGCTCAGGATCGACAAGGTAAGCAAAGCCAAAAATGGGAACCTTTAAAAGGTCAAGTTGTGGTGCGACCAGGAGATATATTGCGATATACCTTGATTGGCGAAAATCAGAGCGATCGCCCAGTGAAGAATTTGACTTTCAATCAACCTATTCCTAAAGGAATGGTCTACGTGCTTAATTCTACCAATGTCGCCAAAAATGCCAAAATAACTTACAGCATTGATGGTGGGCGTAGCTTCGTCGAAAATCCCACTGTTAAAGTTACTCTTCCTGGCGGCAAAGTGGAAACCAAACCAGCCCCAGCTATTGCTTACACTCATATTCGTTTCCAGATTCCGTCACTTGCTGCGAAAACAACAGTCAAGGCGACTTATCAAACCCAAGTGCGCTGATTAACACGCCGCCTTACTAACTCCCAAAAGAACCGCAATCAAAAATATTTTCAGATTTTTATCTGGAAACGAGATTTTTAAAGGATTTTAGCTTAACTGGATTTCCCCAAATAAATAAGTGCTTTTATTAACAACAAACTTGACATTTCAGAGGAGATGTGTTAGGTGAGCCGTCCTCAAAACCATAAGCAAATTACTTCTAGCGGTAGCTGGTGGCGACGGTTAACAGCTACTGTTCTTCTGGGAAGTTTTTTGCATACTACTATATCTATGCCAGCGATCGCGCAACAGACTAACAATCTGGTTGCGTCTTTGCCATTAATAAATCAAGCTACTTATACTTATACAGATTCTGCTAGCAACGATCAATATCAAGGAAGTTCTGAGCAAATTAATGTTAGTCCTATCCCCTTACTCGATCCATTAGGACGGATTTTAGGTTGCGCTGGGACAATTTTACCTGACTATACAGGTTTTTCAGTTGGGGTATACGAACCTAACTCTAGCGACCCAACGGGGACAGAATTGAGCAGCTTAGTTTCTCTGACTAGAACAGAGTTGCCAGATATTCCTAATAACAATGTTCCTGGTGGTAAATCGCCGAATACTGAGAATAGTAACCCCTACTTCGTTACGAATAACCCTGCGGGTGTCTACAATTTCCTACTCGATCCGAATAAGGGTCAAACCGCTCCAGGTAGAACCTACATTTTTGTAGTTAATCCACCACCAAATTCTATCTATAAACAGCGACGGGTCAAGATTGAAATCCTTGCTAACACTGGCACACAAGGTAATGGTGTCGTGCGATATGTCGCTAGTTCTCTGGATGGTCAACCAATTAGTCTTACAGGTGAAACCAGAGTAGAGCAAACAGTTGTTTTAGTTCCCAATGCAGAAACGGTGGGACTGGATTTATTAGCCTTTGAATTCACTACAAATTTGTGTCAAGCCAATCAGTTACAGATTATTAAAACAGGCGATCGCGCTACTGCTGAACCTGGAGATACGGTAATCTATCGCCTGTCAGTAAAAAATCTTGCTGATGCTGGTTTGAATAATATATTTGTCACCGACAACCTACCTTTAGGATTTCAATTCTTGCCGAAATCGGTGCGGGGAGAGTTGGACGGTCAACCAGTTGCGATCGCTTCAGAACGCAATGGTAACACAGTGACATTCCGCACAGACGTAACAATTTCCCCAGAGAAAGTCTTGAATATTGCCTACGCTGCTCAATTAACAGCTGATGCGCTGCGTGGTACTGGTCGCAACAGTGCGATCGTTAATGGTCAACGAACTGATAACCGTTTTAGTACTAAGGATGGTCCAGCAACCCACCAATTAAAAATTCGTCCAGGAATCGTTTCTGACTGTGGCACGATTATCGGTCGGGTGTTTGTTGATAAAAACTTTGACGGAGAACAACAGCGTGGTGAACCTGGAGTAGCCAATGCAGTGATTTTTCTGGAGGACGGAAACCGCATCACTACAGATCCTAATGGTTTGTTCTCCCTAGCTAACGTCTTACCTGGATACCACACAGGTGTACTAGACCTTAGCAGTGTAGCGGGTTACACCCTAGCTCATAACGAAAAATTCCGCGAACGAAATAGCCAATCTCGCTTGGTGCATTTAGAGCCTAGTGGCTTAGTACGCATGAACTTCGCTGTCACCCCAACATTTCAGGAGTCAGTCAAGAAATGAAAATCAGACTGCACTGTATAACTACATTTAACCTGAGATTGATGGGGGCGATGCCAGTAGTAGCTCTCAGTCTTATTTTATACCCTGTAATAGTCAAAGCAGAAATCACTAGTGAAAACCTCATTTTGCCTGATTCCCATTTGCAAGCAGAAAAGAGTGTCGAAGATCCTGACTTTTCAGCGCATCTGGAAAACCTCTCTTCTTCTAAAGGAGAAGCTTTAAATTCTCTACCTCTCGAATTTACCTCAACTTCTTCAGCATCGGCTGCTGATACTTCAATTCCCAATGTCCAGCCGAGTGAAACGGAAATACTACCATTTCAACCAGCAACTTCTGTAGGTTTGCCTAGAGAATTACGCAAAATTGCAGAAGTACAGGACGCGGGGACAAAGGGACAAGGAGTAAATGAAAATCTTCCTGTGTCCCCTACTGTCCCTATCTCTACAGCAATTAAAATCCTGACTCCGACGGCTGACAGTGTTGTAGACGTACAAGCAAGCACGGTGATTGTACAGTTTCCCGCTGGGAGTCAAGTGGAATTGCGGGTAAATGGCGCGTTGGTAGACTCTTCTTTAGTGGGACGGACGGAAACTGATGCTACCACCAATTTAGTAACGCAGACATGGTATGGTGTCTCGTTAAAAGAAGGTACAAACACCATTTCTGCACAGGTTGTTGGAGGAACAGAACCCCCTGTAACAGTGCAAGTTGCAGTGCGAGGAGCGCCGAAGCAATTAACTTTAGAAACAGTTGAGTCTCGTATCCCAGCGGATGGGCGTTCTACGGCGACAATTCGGGGTCAACTCCTTGATGCAACTGGCAATCGCTCGAATCGTGATGCTATTGTCACCCTTATACCTACTGCTGGGGAGTTGGTTGGGAAAGACTTCAAACCCGATGAACCGGGATTTCAAGTGGAGGCGAAAGCGGGGCAATTTACAGCGACGTTGCGATCGCAGCTAAAAGCGGAAACTGTGACAATTCGGGCGATCGCAAATGATTTAGAAGCCTTCACCCAACTGCAATTTGAAACGGCACTGCGTCCGAGTTTAGTTACTGGGGTAATTGATTTACGATTGGGGGCTAGAGGTACAAATTATTACGGCAGTTTCCGTGATTTCCTCCCTCCTGACAAAAACAACGGAACGCAATTAGATTTCCATTCAGCGATATTTGCCACTGGTGCGATCGGAGAATGGTTGTTTACAGGCGCATACAACAGTTCTCGTAACCTCAATGAAGATTGCAACTGCGATAATCGCCTGTTTAGAACTTATCAATTCAGCGAGCAAAACTATCCTGTCTACGGCGATAGCTCGAAAGTTGATGTAGTTGCTCCTTCCATTGATAGTGTATTTTTGCGTTTTGAGCGTTCAGCTCGTACTCCTGGCGCCGATCCTGATTATGCGATGTGGGGTGACTATAACACAGAAGAATTTGCGCGGCGATCGCAGCAATTTACTTCTATCACCCGTCAACTCCACGGTTTTAAAGCTAATTACAACTTAGGAAACCTCCAAATTACAGGTTTCTATGGCGACCACTTAGAAGGATTTCAACGAGACACTATTGCTCCTGATGGTACTAGTGGCTATTACTTCCTCTCTCGCAGACTCTTACAAGCAGGTAGTGAAAATGTCTTTATCGAATTAGAAGAACTCAATCGTCCTGGGACTGTATTAGAACGCAAACAACTTAACCGAGGCCCAGACTACGAAATCGACTACGATCGCGGTACTTTATTATTCCGCGAACCGATTCTTCGTACCGATATCGATCGAACCGGACAAGTATTGGTGCGTCGGATTGTTGTTAGCTATCAATATGACACTGAAGACTCTGACGGGAACATCTATGCTGGTCGTTTGCAATATAATCTTTCCCGCAAACTTAATTCCGAAAGTTGGATAGGAGCAACTTACATTCAAGAAAATCACGGAGTGCGCAACTTTCAACTCTACGGTGCAGATGCACTGATTGCTTTGGGTGACAACGGTAGGTTAATCGCAGAATATGCCCATTCCACGAATGATTCTGATGTCGTGGGAAAAGTCAGAGGTGATGCTTACCGTTTAGAAGCTGAAGGAAAGATTGCTAATGGAGTTCAAGGTCGTGCCTATTATCGCTTTGCTGATACGGGTTTTGCCAATAATGCCACTATCAGCTTTGTCCCAGGACAAACCCGTTATGGAGCGCAGGTTACAGCTAAACTCACCTCAACAACCAACGTCAGAGCGCAATACGACCACGAAGACAATTTTGGGATTGCTCCCCAACCCCTAGACACTTTTGAAGAACTGTTTGCACCGCGTTATGAGGCGATACCTGGTAGTAAAGTTGATAATTCACTGACGACGATTTCTGCTGGGATTCAACAACGCTTGGGTAGCGCCACTATCGATCTGGATTGGATTCACCGTCGTCTGGAAGACCGTATCCCCGACAGTACCCTAAGTAGTAATTCCGATCAACTGCGATCGCGTTTTTCAGTTCCTCTAGCTAAAAACCTGACTTTCCAAGCCCAAAATGAACTCAGCTTATCTTCCCAAAAAAATGCTATTTACCCAGACCGTACCATTTTGGGGTTGAATTGGGCAGTAATTCCTGGTGTCAACGTCAGTTTGACCCAACAGTATTACAGTAGCGGTCAATATTCGGGTAATTCCATTACTAGCTTGAGTGTCAACGGCGAACACAAACTTGGATCGGATACTACTTTGACTGGTCGTTACTCAATTTTGGGTGGTGCTAACGAAATGACTACTCAAGGGGCAATTGGGATAAATAACCGTTGGACTATTGCTTCGGGATTGCGGCTGAACGTTGCTTACGAACACGTATTTGGCAACTTCTTCGGACGCACTTTGGCGGGTCAACAATATGCCCAACCCTACGCCTTTGGTCAAGCTGCATCTGCGATCGGATTTGATGGTGGCGATAGCTACAGTGTGGGGCTGGAATACAGTGATAATCCGCAGTTTCAAGCCAGCGCTCGTTACGAACATCGTTCTTCTTCTGGAGGTAGTAATACAGTAATTACCGTAGGTGCTGCGGGTAAAATTTCTCCGGCTCTCACAGCTTTGGTACGTTATCAACAAGCTGGTTCTTCCAATCAAAAGCTTTCAGGATTGGGAGATACTGCTAACCTCAAGCTGGGTTTAGCCTACCGCGATCCCAATAGCGATAAATTTAATGCTTTATTGCGTTATGAATATCGCAAAAATCCATCAACCATCCCTGACACCATTCTCTTAGGTAGTGGTACGGGTTCCGAAGACCATACATTTGCTTTAGAGGCGATTTACGCTCCTAACTGGCAATGGGAATTCTACGGTAAGTATGCTCTACGTAACAGTACATCTTACATAGCTAACGATTTAGCGGGTACTAGCACAGCTAATCTGGCCCAAGTACGCGCTACCTATCGTTTGGGATATAGCTGGGATTTGGTGGGTGAAGCTCGTGTAATTAGTCAGTCTAGCTATAGTGAGACAGGCTTTGTTCTTGAAACAGGCTACTACCTCACGCCTAACCTGCGTGTTTCGGCTGGTTACGTCTTTGGTAAAGTTGATGACCGAGATTTCTCAGGAACACGTTCTGCGGGAGGCGCGTATTTAGGCTTTACGGTTAAGCTCAACGAATTGTTTGAAGGCTTTGGACAACAAAAACCTGTAGCACGTCAGCCAAAGGAATCAGCGATGAAAACTTTGGTCGGTAAACTCAAGGCCGCAATCAGGGGGATGCCAAAACGTGAAATATAAAAGGGTTATTTGATGTAGAGATGTTCATTGCAACCTCTATATACGAATTTAACCTTTCCCTGTGGGAATACTATTGTCGTAACGATTTTTATCTGCTTTGAATCTAGTGCAAAAATTGTTCAATTTTCCTGTTGGTATTTGTATATTTATAAACTCTATATTATTACTTACTATTATGTATTTTTATTGGAACTAAATGATGAAATATTTACTTAATAAATTAAGAGCGATCACCACAGTAAATATTGATAAAAATGATAAATTTTCTCTGACTGTGGACAATCCAGTTAAAAAAAATATGGGAAAGCGATTAACAATTAGCCGTCAAAAACTATGGCTCAGTAGCGTGGGCTTTTTTTTATGTATTTTCGGCAATAGTATCCAACCTAGCTGGGCTGAAGGCAGCAAAGAGTTAATTTCTGATGGCGGATACAGACCTTACCTGGAATGGTCAGATTTATTACTGGCAGGTATTGTTCGGAAAACCATACTCAAAGTTTATGTTCAGCAAGGAGAAACAGTTAATCTTGGCTCTAGTGTGAATACTAGTTTCTCAAACCCACAAGATATCGTTTATCGCAGTCCCTTTGGTACTCAAAATGGCTCTTGTGATGTTTTGAATACTGGTTTTGGTTTTATTGACACCCTTGCCAAAGAAACGGCTGGCCCTTTACCTAATAGTGGTGGCTATACTCCTTGTAATTTCGTCGCTACAGAAACAGGTATTTACGAAGTTGAATTTCATTCTCCTGATAAAAGTGGTACTACAGGCAATCCGCCTCCAAGAACTACAACGGCGGCATTTCCTACAAATGCTACTCAACTTTCAGGGGTGGCGGCTTGGGATATTACAGTTCGAGATAGTAATGGTGTTGCCAAAAAAGGGCGAGTATTTACCAATTATATCGCTATGAATATGGGAGGAAATGCTGGGCAGAATGGCGCTCCTGCTGGTTTAGGACTCAACTCTAAGCTTTATATTCAAACTAAAGATGGGTATCGTTACGAAACTGACATGAATGGAGTCGATCCTTTTGGCTTCATCTTTTTTGCTAATAACCGGGGATATATTGACACAACAAATAGCAGCACTCTTTACCATTCTGCTGGCGGTGCTAGTAATAATAGTTTGATCTTTCCCGGTAATGTGCAAGTTCAAAATCCAAATGTTTCTGATACGACAACAGACATTACCCACCTAGTTTTCTTCAATCGGCCAGACACCGCAACCCTTAATTCTTTGAGTATTCCTATTGCAGCGACGATTCCCACAGTACCGACTTCGTTCAAATTCACTGGAGGTAATGGAGGTAGTGGGAACCAAACTTCTGTGGGTGTGGGAGGCAATTTTAGTTTCAATGCTGCCTCAACTGGTAGCTATCAAATAATTATTGACACCAATAATGATGGCATTTTTGACCCTAGTAGCGATAGAGTAATACAAAATGTGCTGTCTGTCGGCTCAAATGTGGTGTTTTGGGATGGGAAGAATGCAAGTGGGGTAAATCTCCAGCCTCTACCAGGAAATGCAGCATACAATGCCATAATTACAACACGATCGGGTGAATATCACTTTCCCATGTTGGATGCTGAAAATAATCCGCTGGGGTTTAAAATCACAATGGAAAATCCTCCGGCTGCTTTTCCTAACCTTGTAGATCAAAATGGCCAGCAAATTGGATCGACAACCGTTTATTACAACGACAACAACTATACTACCGCTAACGGCACGGCGATTAACTTAAATGGTACGGGAGCTACTAACCCGCGTAATGCTGCTAGAGGGATCAATAGTGTGTCAGGAGAGCATGAATTTAGTAGTAATTATGGTGACTTTAAGGGAATAGATACTTGGACATATTTTCCAAGTCAAGCAATCACTACTCCCCTGGTAATTACTACTAGCACTCAAGCAAATGTCATAGGAACCAAATCTGTTCGCTTCCTTGCAGACAATGATAGTAGCGGAACTGTGACAGTAGGCGATCGCATCGAATATACCATTACTTATTCCAACCTAAATCCAGGTAATAGCAATGCAATTAACTTTGTCATTAACGATTTATTACCCTCACAATTAACCTTTGTGAGTGCAGCAATTACTGCTGTAACTTCAGGGAATAATATTACACTCAATCCCAGTTACAACGGTACTAGTGTTGTTGCTGTGACAAATTCTGGAACTCTGCGCGTAGGTGATACGATTACCATTAAAATTACTGCCACAATTAATAATGCCAATGGCGGTAATCCAATTAGTAACCAAGCAAATGCTACTTTTAACACACCTGATAATCCTACAGGAACTGTTGGTACAGTCTTTACAGATGCAGACTCTGCTGGCGCTACGAATAATCCACCGACTCTTGGTAATTCGTTCTTACAAATTACTGATAATGGTGTAAATATCGGTAATAATCCTGCCAGTACGGCAGATGATGACCCCACTTTATTTACAGTATTAAATACTGTTAGTTCTAACCCGAAATTACTATTAATTAAACGCATCACCCGCCTCAATAACCAAGATTTAACTGATATTGTGGATGGTCGCAGTGACGTTGCGACTAATGCCAGTAACTATGTACCAGAACCTTATGCTACTGATGATAGCGATCCTAAATGGCCTACTGGCTACTTGCGAGGATTAATTAATGCTGGCACTGTCAAACCTGGAGATGAATTGGAATACACTATATATTTTCTTTCCAATGGTGTTGGTAATGCAACTAATGTGAAATTCTGTGACTTAGTTCCAACTAATGTTAATTTTATTCCTACTGCTTTTAATGGTATGACTCCTAGTGATGGTGGCTTACCAGCAGCAGATCGAGGAATTGCCTTAGCTATTGGTTCTACTACACCTACGCTTTATCTTACTAATGTAGGAGATAGCGATCGCGGGCATTTTTATATAGCTAACGAATCAGGCACACCATCATACTGCGGTACTAACACCAATGGAGCAGTAGTGGTCAATATTACAGTCCCCAGTTTTCCTAATTTACCTGCTGCGACTGGATCGGGTACACCAGCTAATTCTTATGGTTTTGTCCGCTTCCGCGCCAAGGTGAAATAGTTTTAATCACCGCTAACTAGTGTAATTAAGGGCATTAGGAGAGTTCCGGCTGTACGGGAAGAAGCGATCGCAGTTTTGTAAAAATATCTTTTGAATAATCCGAAAAACAATAACTTCAGTTTGGAGATTTAGCATATACCTACAAATAAGTCATAGGAAATATGAATCTAAAACTGAGATTTAAACCAGTTTCTCACAGTTGGGTTGCTTTACATCCAAAGCCTAAAGGAGTAATTCAATTTATTGCTGGGGCTTTCTTTGGTACATTTGGCCCTATGCTTTTTTATCGTTATCTGCTTCAGTCTCTATTTGAGCAGGGATATACAATTATTCTTTTGCCGTTTAATTTTACTTTTAACCATTATCTAGAAGCTGGTTTTCTGATGAGAGAACAGTATGAAATTCTGCCAGAGCTTGTGAAAATGGCAAGTGTTGCAGGATATGATTATGAAGCCTATCTAGATGATAAAAACTTTTCTTGGATTGGACATAGCCTTGGCTGTAAATATATCTCGCTGTTAGAAGGATTTACTGCTTTACCTCCAGAGCCTCAAGATAGAGAGCAGTTTATTCGCAACCTGCTATCTAATACTTCCGATGAGTCAGAGATAGAAAGTGTGATTGCAGACATTAATCTTCTCTTTGATGAGCTAACGCGAAAAACAGTTGAAGTTAAAAAATTAATTTACACTTATGTGCATAAGAATATCCAAATTAACAGTGTTTTTATTAAAGGACAGGTTTCTATCCTCTTAGCACCTGCCATTGCTGACACAGGGAGCGCAATTCGTCCTCAATTTTTAGCGGATATCATCGACAATCTTGGTTGGGGTGTGAAACCAACTGTTAAAGAAACTCATTATTTAATCAAGGATAGTGGGCTATTTAATATTATGGGTTTAGTCTGTTTCAAATCAGACAATATTGCTAAATCAACCTGTGAATGGTTTACTAATATTTTGCAAAAGCCACCTCAAAATTTTCGGAAAACTGTAGCAGGTGGACATTTAAGACCTTTAGGTATTCAGCTAGCTAAGTATGTCGTTAATCTTTTTGATAAACCGTCAATTGAATCAGTTCCAGAGCGAAACAAAGCATTTGAGCATAATGTAATTCAATTGCTTGAAGAACTGAAAGAAAAATCAAGATGATGGGCATTGGGCATTGGGCATGGAGAAGAGAGAGACAAGGTAGACAAGGAAGAGGGGGGAGACGAAGGAGAAACTTGTCCCCCTGCCCCTCTGCTCCCCTGCTTGCTAACCCTCTTTCATGACAATCCCAACTCTTCTGGAAAACCGAGCATGATGTTTAGGTTTTGGACTGCGGCTCCTGATGCGCCTTTACCCAGGTTGTCAAGACGAGCAACTAGCAAGACTTCTTTAGTGGTGTCATTGGCAAATACAAAAACCTGAACAATATTAGTACCGTTCAGTGCAATCGCATCTAGAAATGTTCCGTCTCTGAGCAGTGTAGAATCTTGGAATGGAGCAACTTGCACGAACTTTTCAATTTGGTAGTAGTCAGCGATCGCTTGATGAATAATCTTACCTGATGGTGGATTATCCAAAGTCCCCAGTGGCAAAGGTATCTGTACCAGCATCCCCTGCTCAAAATCGCCCACGGCTGGTACGAACAGTGGCGGCGATGCTAACCCTGAGTAATGTTGCATTTCCTTAACGTGCTTGTGCCCAAACTGCAAACCGTAGATGCCATAAGGGTAGAGTGACTCTGCCCCGGCTTGCTGTTCGTGGAAGCTATGATACTGTTTAATGAGATTCTTTCCGCCACCAGAGTAACCTGACACTGCATTAACGGTGATGGGAAAGTTACTGTTCAGAAGTCCTTTGGCAATCAACGGACGGATACAAGCTAAAAATCCTGTGGGATAACAGCCCGGATTACTGACAAATTGGGCGCTGGCGATTTTCTCTCGCTGTCCGGGATTTAGTTCGGGGAAACCATATACCCAGTCCTTAGCGGTGCGATGGGCAGTGCTAGCATCAAGAATCTTAACTGTATTACTACTGACTAAGCTAACAGCTTCACGGGCTGCATCATCAGGTAGGCAGAGAATGACAACATCAACGGCATTGATTAGTTTGGCTCGCTCAGTTGCATCTTTACGTTTAGATGCCTCAATGCTAACCAACTCGATATCGTCGCGTTGGTTGAGGCGTGAGTAAATTTGTAAGCCTGTAGTTCCCGATTCTCCATCAATGAAAATCTTCGGTTTAGTAGTCATGCGCTTTTGATTATATGGAAATGATATTTGACAAAGTATGAGTTATTTTAACGAGCAATTTTTGCATGAAATTAGCCTGCTTTCACCATCCACACCAAAAAGCTCAGAATTGGTTCGATAGGAGGAAGAGAATAATCCATTAAATCAATTGTGACTGTTTGTCCCTCTAGTTTCAGAAATCGCCATTGGGTTCCACTGCTTACAGTACCGTAAACTGCTGTTAAAGGTTGTTCTCTTGCTTGGTTGAATCGCTGTGCAGCTACCATTTCTGCAATGCATTGTCCCAATCCAGATTTTAAATCTGATTTTTTTGCTTCAACAATGACAATTGCAGGTGCTTCCACTGTTAATTGTTCGGGCGAACGGCAAAGTAGGAAGTCACATACACCGTTAAGTCCAATACTCGGATCGACGTTAAACTCTTCCCCTGAAAATACGCTAATTGTAGAATTAAAGATGCGTCGCACTTCCAGTAATATAGGATTAATTATCGCCTCTGAACGAGCTTTTTCTGTATCTACTGCAATCGCCCACGGTAAATCTTCTAAAATACCTTGGAGTCTGAAACTTGGAGTAATGGGTTCAATTGAGTCTGGGAAAAAGCGAACTCCTTCTATAGTATTTAGATGAAAATCTTGTTTTACTCGGTCAATGTTGAATTGACTGTAGGGCATGATAAATCAATACTCCATCCATTTGTTGATTAGACCTCTTGCAAAAGTAACTTTTGCACTCTTGCGGTCAAAGGGGTTCATGTTAAAGGGGAAAGATTTTTTTATTCCTTTTCCCTTTCCCCCAAACCCAATTCCCTACAAATGCCAAGAAGTCTATTGTAATAGATTGTTATTTTTTCCTTCGCCTTCCCCCTTTCTGGATCTGAATTTTCGCTTTAACTCGTTTTTGGCTCGGCTACTCCTCCCAAGCTAGAGTACGTTTCACTGCTTTTTGCCAAGTACCAAATTTGGACAAGGGAAAATCACTCTTCGGCTCAAACACACGCTCAATTTGCCGTTGTTTCACCAGTGCTTCATAGCTCTGCCAAAATCCTACAGCTAAACCTGCCGCAAATGCTGCACCCTGAACGGTGGTATCGCGCATTATTGGGCGTTCAACTGGAATACCCAACACATCAGCTTGGAACTGCATCAAAAAATTATTCTCGCAAGCACCACCATCTACGGTTAATCGCCCAACTGGAGTACTACTAGATGCGTTAATTGCTTGCACCACCTCCAGAACTTGATAAGCGATCGCTTCCAACACGGCGCGAACTAGATGCTCTGGTTGTACACTGGCGGTAATGCCGAAAAAAGCTCCCCTGGCACTCATATCCCAATAAGGTGCGCCCAGTCCACTAAATGCTGGCACAAAATAGACTCCGCCGCTATCTTTTACCTGATTGGCCATTGCTTCAGTTTCAGCAGCAGTTTTAATCAACTTCAGGCGATCGCGCAACCATTGAATACAAGCGCCACTAGTAAACATACTGCCTTCAAGGGCATAGCCGACATCTAAAGTATCCTTGGTATTTGCTTGTGTCCACGCCACTGTCGAAATGAGTTTATAGTGTGAGCGCACAATTCGATCGTCTGTGTGAGCTACTAAAAAGCTACCAGTACCGTAAGTGCATTTTACCAAACCGGGGCGATCGCAGCCATGACCAAATAAAGCCGCTTGCTGATCTCCCAAGATGGCAGTAATGGGAATTTCAGCACCCAACAAAGTTGCATCAGTGACTCCAAATACTCCTAAACTCGGCTGAATCTGGGGCAAAATATGGGCTGGAATTTGCAACAGATCCAATAAAATCTCATCCCACGTACAGGTTTTAAGATTCATCAACATTGTACGGCTGGCGTTGCTGTGGTCAGTAGCATGGACTTTTCCACCTGTGAGATTCCACAACACCCAGCTATCAATAGTACCTGCTAAGACATTGTTCAGGTCAATATCAGTAACATTGTCTAATAGCCATCTGAGCTTGGTAGCAGAAAAGTAGGCATCAATGATTAATCCGGTGCGATCGTAAATTTCATCAGCGTAGCCTTGCTCTTGTAACTGGTGGCAAAGGGGAGCAGTGCGACGATCTTGCCAGACGATCGCTTTATGGAGTGGTTTCCCAGTAGTTTTGTCCCAAATCAAACAGGTTTCGCGCTGTACAGTTAGTCCCAAAGCTGCGATCGCTGATGGTACAATCTGGGCATTTGCAATTGCAGTTTGCATTACCCAACAGGTATCCTGCCAGATTTGTTGAGGGTCATGTTCTAACCATCCTGGCTGAGGATAATACTGAGTTAATTCTTTATATGCCTGTCCAACAATCTTGCCGTCTGCATTAAATACAAAGGCGCGATTGCCTGTCGTACCTAAATCCAGTGCTAATATGTAGCTCGATGATAGAGTTTTTTTGCCAAGTGTGTGCATAGCCGCTTTTAATGTTGCGTAGGCGTAGCCCAACCTAGACATCGCGATTTTAGCAATACGCCTTCAATCACATATACATTATTTTGGGTACATTTTGAATTTCCTGTTTGGATAGCGTTACGTCTCTGTAAGTTTAAAAACGCTACAATTTTACGCAAAGGACTGACAAATAAAAAAATATACAACTTTTCTTGTGGGGTGGACATCTTGTCCGCCCCTGTCAACGGGCGCTCGTGTCGCCCACCCCACAAGAGTGGATAATTTATTTCTTGGAAGTCCCCAAAGTTGTACTTAGCACAATAGGTATTGATGTCCGCCTCAAATCCCAAACCTTGACAACATTGCAAGACGCTGTGTATTGGAATTATGTGTAAGTAAGTATATCGGCACAGTAAATAATTATCAAAATGCTGGGTTCAAAGGAATATTACACACAAATTCATATAAGTTTTAGGATTAAATTTATGTGGCAATATACAAAGTGTCACTTTATTTAAATCTGATGACGATCCTCATGTTTTATAGTTTGCATATAAAAATTAATACGTAACTCAATACGGTTCACCAAGATGTGAAAAATCATCATAAAAACACAAATCGCCATTTTAACAAAAGACTAATTCTTGTAGAGACGGCGATTCATCGCGTCTAATTATTGTCGATACGGCGATTCATCGCGTCTAATTATTGTCGATACAGCGATTCATCGCATCTAATTATTGTCGATACAGCGATTCATCGCGTCTAATTATTGTCGATACAGCGATTTATCGCGTCTCTTACCTTAACCAACAGTATTGATAGTAAACCTCGTTAATATAGATTTTATTACAAGTAATCATCTTAATTTAATCTAAAAACTATAAATTTAAAAATAGATGTATTTGAAAATTCAAAACCATCAAAATATAACAAAGTCCCCCCATGTTAAAAGCTAACCAAAATCAAAATGCACTACTCGCTCTGTTGTTACTTGTGCCAGTTCCGAGCATCGGTATTACAACTCAGCTATATATACTCCCTGGCTTCCAAGGACATTTAGTAGCTTTATTAGCTAAAATCTGGTTATTGCTAGTACCCATTATTTGGTTATTATTTGTCGAGCAAGAAAATTTAAAATTTGAATATCCTAAAAGCCGTGATTTATTAGCTGGTGTCGGATTAGGGCTATTAATGCTAGGCATCATTTTGATTGTTTATTGGCTGCTGGGCGCAAAATGGATAGATGTTGAATATGTTCGCGATCGAGCAACACAAATTGGATTGAACAGTTTTGTAATTTACTTAGTCGGTGCAGTGTATTGGATATTTGTTAACTCTTTACTTGAGGAATTTGTCTGGCGTTGGTTTGTTTATCGTAAATGTGAAATTTTGGTATCAAGTCCTTTAGCTGTAGTACTGTCTGCACTATTTTTTACGATTCATCATGTTGTTGGTTTAGCAGCTTACTTTGATTGGCGTGCGACAACATTATGCTCATTGGGAGTGTTTCTCGCAGGGGCGGTTTGGTCATGGTGCTACTTAAATTATTGCTCGATTTGGCCTGGATACATCAGCCATATTTTTGCAGATATAGCAATTTTCCTGATTGGCTGGCAACTGATCTTTACTTAAGAAAAATGTCATCAATCAACATTTCTCAAGATAATATGTTTTTTGAAGTCGAAACTGATTATACCTTCTTCTTGCAATTTCCCTATCAATCGTGTAATTGTTACTCTAGTGGTACAACAGGCGCTAGCAATATCTTCGTGAGTAAAGCGAATATTTAGGCGAGTTCCCTCTGGTACAGTTTCACCCACTTCTCGTTTCAAAAGTTGTAATAGATGTTGTAAGCGATCTTGTACTCGCCGTCTACCAGAAATTGCTAAAAAAGATTCTGTTTGCTGTAGCCGCTGCTTAATTTTTGGTAAAAGCGTATGGCTCAGTGTTGTAGAAGCTGATATTTCTGTTGCATAAATTGACACTAAGCTAACATCAGCAAGCGCTGTTGCTTGGTAAATGTCTAAAGATGTCAAACTAGAACCAAAAACCATTCCTGGTGTTGCCAATCCAATCAGCACTTCTTCACCCGTTTCACAGTAGGTACTGAGTTTCACCAAACCCTGAGAAACATACCAAATTACTAATGGGTTGAGGGGAATAGTTTCTCCTTTATCATATTTATGTAGGGGGCGATTGTTGAAAATGTCACTCTTGTCTTTAATTGCTGATTCTAATTGCTGACGCTGGGTTATATTACGCACCATCCAGCGCAGAGAAATTGCCTTACCCTGCTGATTGCGGACAACTGTCACTGTCAAAGCTGCATAAAATAGCTCGCCATAACGTTGTTGCAAACGTACCAATAACTCTTTAACTTTGTCTGATTGCGATAGCTGTATCAGTTCGTTGCGAATTTGCTGACGTTCTTCTAGAAGGACAAAGTTAATTATTGGTTTGCCCACTAAAAAATGCTTGGAAACATTCAACAACTTAGCTACGGTGAGGTTAGCTTCTTGGATAATTCCTTCTGTATTAGTCACTAAATAGCCGTCTGGCGCTAACTCGAATAAATCTTGGTAGTGATGGCGCTCTGCTTCTAACCAATTCCGTGTTTTTACTAGTTCCTCGTTTTGCTGATAAAGTTCCTCTGCCGCTAACTGTGCTATTTTTGAGGTGTTATGGAGTTCCTTAAAAGCTTCCGGTAACAAATCAGGCGAAATCCAAGGTAATAAACTAGCAGTTTGGTATAAATCTGCTAAACGCTTGTGCAATATTTCTGTACGTTGGACAAATTTTTCTATGTTCACCTTAAATTCCCGCCATTTGCTTGCAGAAGTTAAGTAAAAAAACTACTAAGTAAACCCTTGAAAAAAATTGCAGTATACTTAATTTTATTGAATTATAAATTTAATAGGTTATAAATTGCAATTTTCATGTAATTGAAGTAATAAAGTTAATTTATTTTGGGTTTTTGACAATTTATATCCTATAGTTGCTACAGATTAGCCAGTTTTTAAATGACACATGTAGCATTCAACCTAGATGCTCAAAGTAAATTGAATCTACAAATTGCAAAGCATCCACAGAGATATTTATTTACTAGAAATTTTACGGAGTTCTGCTAAGTATTACTTCTACCCTTGGTGGTAAAATTATGTAAACTCAGCTAAATACGAGTACCAAATCTGCCATCTAAGATTATGCTAATTTTTGACTAAACTGATAAGTCAGTCAAAATAATGATTAGCAAAGAGCAGACGGAAAACTCTACATCTCAACCTTAATTTCTGACTATTATTGTTGAATCCGCTTTGTCATTCCTCCTAATAAATAATTTAGTGCTAATAATGATTGTTTCCATTTTTACTAAAAGGATGTTTGGAAAGCTATATTTGTTACCCAAAGTCTCTAATACCCCCCTAACCCCCCCTTGGAAAGGGGAGGAAATAGTCTTTTGAAGCCCTCTTTTATAAGGGGGGTTGGGGGTGTAATGTCACAATTTAATATGCTATACGACACTTTTCAAACACCCTCTAAGAATAACTAATAAGACTTTACCCAACTTCCATCACAAGAATTAAGCAATTACTACCAAAGAGATAGAATCTAAGTTAAGTTTGTTGGTGATTCTGAATACTTTGGCTATTAATAAACTTAATAAACTTTATAAAAAATTCATAACAAGATTCCCAATTTTTTTAAGAAGGTGTTTTAAAAGTTTTATTGCTAACACCAAAAGCTTAGAAATTTCAACCTTACTCCTTTGTAGGGGTTAGATTTCATCTCGACGCTAGGTACTTCTCCTTTAGCGCAGACCTTCCCATTTTCTTTAAGAACTTGGGAATCCAAGCCTTTCCATCTTCAAATTCATTATAAAACTATCTGACACGGGTAAGAGTAAAACTATTAAGAACAAGCAATGGTCTACTATATCTAGAATTGTAAAGATAAATATTAATAAGTTAAAAAGGTTTGTATCGTCAATCACGTATGAACTTAATAATTATCCGTCTCTTTAGTTAGAGGATAAATGAAGTAGTAAGCTGGTGTAATTTAACAATGCGTAACAGCTAATCAACGCGCAAGTTACAAGGAGTGATGAGTGAGGTGTCAATGTAATAAAATCTCATCACTCCTTTTTACTTAACGTGAGTTCGATAAACCTCTTCCTCCCAACCTGCCTCTCCCACGGGGAAAGCAGGGTAATTTCATACAACCAGAGAAAAACTAAAACTGGGTTTCAAAGCCTATCGACTTTTCGGAAAGAGGTTTAGAGAGGGGTAAAAAGCCATGCTACAAAACAAGAAATCAAGGCTTATGTATTTTTCTTTTTTCGTATGAAACCACCCTGCTCTAATGCACTATTTTTTTGCTTGCCACGCCACTACAATTTTTCTTAACTGAACTGTATTGGTTTATGAGCTACTAACGAATACCATCATTATCAATGGCGCTGTAGCTGTCGCTGGGGAAAAGCCCCAACCAAGGGTCAGAACTAGGAGTTAAAAATAGTTGTCCGTATACTTGTTCATTGAGCGCTTCCACACTCCTTGTTTGCTTACCCTGCATAAACCATTGATGAATTTGGCTGTGCAACATATATTCATTTCTGACTGTATCTAAAGCCATTGTGGCTTCAAAATTTTTCACTATTATCGGCAAATTATCTTTTTGAGTGTTGGCAGATTGAGACTTTTTAGCTCTAATTAGAGAGATGCTGTTTCGATCTAGCTTGACATCGGGGGCATAGAGTTGAGCAATTTTGTCCCAAACTTTCTGGTCAGTAATTTCAGCTAAGGCGTTTTGATTCCGTTCAGCATTAGACTGGAGAGCAGTTAACATTGGCGTTTCAACTCTCATTTTAGAAACTGCTAGAGAGCTTGCTATTTCTGCTGTTGGTGGTTGAGTGGGATTGCTGGGAGTTTCTGCCAACTTAGGGGGAGATTGGATACCCAGGCGGGATAAATCTGCAACCCATTGAGCTTGGATAGAATTTAAGCGATCGCTGTGGTATTTTCTTAAATAAGACTCGCGATCGCTTGGTGTAAGTTTACTGTAATTTTTTACTGCTAATTCAGCCTGCTCTAGCTGCTGCAAAAATGCTTTGGGACTATATAACCCTGGAATAGCATCGATTGGCCGACCTGATGCATCTAATACATAATGAATGCTATTGCCTGTAATCGTTCGCTCCAACTTGCGTCCGTCGCCAAAATCAATAGTTACTTTGGGTACAGGGCGCACTGATTGCCAATGCAAAATAAAACGGTCTTGAAGCAGTTTAGAAATTTCTACATTCGGATACAGTGCTACCCTGAAGAATCTACTATTAGCACAACTCAAATCTTGATCCAGCCTACCCAATAACCGCAGAGATAGAATGGGTTTACCACTAGCTCTAGCAGCAGCTTTGGCTTGTTCTATATCAGTATACCAGTACAAACGAGAGGCGTAACAGTCCCGTTGTTGACAAAGTTCATCTAAAGCTAGCCGAAGTGCAGGAGAAGGTAGAACTGCTCCTGAAGAAGCGGTATTTAATGTATTAGCATGGGATTTAAGAAATACTTGTAACCCTTTTGGGCCCTGTTTCCGAAGTACAGAAACTTCTTGAGATAAGTTGGAGATTTCAGCTACAGGAGTTTGAGCATCAGCTATCTGCACAAAACCGAAGCTGACTAGGATGAGTGCGAAAGGATATTTGCAGGTTCTAAATTTCATATATTTTCAGATATTTTCAAGGAAAATAGAGGGTGTGAGTGGGGAGCATCCGGTTTTGGCAATAACGAACAGAAAGAATTTGGTTGATACTCTCAACATTCCACTGTCAGCCAGAAATTTTAATCCTAGTGTTTACAGCAGTTTTGATGGATTTGAACCTTTTCGAGTGGAAGCAATACATTTATTTTGACCTCTCTCCAAACCTCTCTCCTTTTAGGAGAGAGGCTTTGATGCTCACTCCCCAACGCTAGCTCTTAAGGGGTTGGGGATTAGGTCTGTATTTCGTGCAATTGAGAACCGCTATCTATATAAGATACTGTGGGTAACTTGCTTACCCGTAGAGATAGTTTCTTAATCTTCTTGATTGGGTTGAGGTAAAGAAATATTTCCTAAGTAATTCACTAAATCGGTTTGACTGGAGAAATCTAACAGCGCCTCAGCTAAATCTTCTAGTTGAGTAATGGGTAATGTGCAAATTTGCTGTTCTATCTCTGGCTCAATTGCGCTAACCCGACGTGTTAACTGACGCATAATCAGTTGTAGCGCCTCCTGTTTCTTTCCTCGTTCTTCTCCCTGTTGCAATCCTTTTTGCAGAATGTCTTGGTAAATCACAGATTCTTGCATAATTTCCTCTCTGAAAAGCTGTGTAATCAAACTTTTATCAAACCGCAAACCAGCTAAAACCTGAACACAAGCTGATATGTTCTGTCGTTCGTCTGTTTCTTCAATCATATCGACAGCAGTAGCGACTTGAGTTAATAAGTCTGCGGGTGAGTCGGTTCTGGCTAATGTCGCCAGTGGTAAAAGTGCAGGGTTAGCTAGCAGCGGTGTGGGATCTTCTTCCCATAAACGAATCACTCGATACTCGTGTCTGGTTTTTTTATCTACATACTGGGTATTAAAAACAATTTCTGAGGAGGTGGGTTGTAAAAAAATCAACACCTGCTCAATATCACACCAGTATTCTCGTTTTAATCTGGTGTAGTAATCTAGCATCCGAAAATCAAGCGGGGTTTTGGATTTTGGTGTCGTTTGAAACTCTAAATGTAAGATTTGATTGGCGATTTGCAGGAATGTCACCGAATCAGCACGAATCGGTTCGAGATTGAGTTCGGTTTTAAGTACTTGGATATCTAAGATGTCAGATGCAAGTAGCCATCTGGCAAAGTCACCAGGGTATTTTTCGGCAAGGTATTTGCAGGTGTTATCGTAACTCAAGGGCGTATATTTGATATGTTGTGGTCTAATTGCATATTTGGGTATGGAATTATGAAAAACTCCACCCATAAGTGAATGGAGTTTTTTAATACACAATTTTATGCTTGACAACGCACTAGATTTATGCAAAAAGTGGATTATTGCAGTAAAGGAGTTGTGTTTTTACCGTTAGTTGACGCATCCGCAATTGCAGCTTGAGCCGGTTCTGTGGAAAGAACCGCTACAACTGGAGCAACTTTTGAAATAGATTTTTTATTTCTTTTTCCATTAGAGCCGCCAGCTTTGGAATACTGTATACTGTTTCTGCCGTAGATAGTTGCAACTCCACTTAGCATTCGTTCAGACATTTCGGAGAGGGCTTTATCCATCTGGATTATTGTTTTACGCGATTCTTCAAGATTGGATACAAGCGTGTTATGAGCTTCTAACGTCGCACGGGTAGTATTGATGAGGTGGTTGTAGGATTCAATGTTTAATCCATATCCTAAATCCAGATTTTCATCAACGGATTTAAGCAAGGCGAGACGAAGTTGGGCTTTGTCAACAGCAGCAGAACTACGAGTTCTTAAAGACATGAGATATCCTTTTTTTTAAGATTTCCTTTTTCAACATAGTGGAGTATCCTTTTGCCTGAAATGGGTAGTTTTGTGGATTTATTTCATTAAAAGTTCAACGAAATAATTACGAGTTTGTCTGTATTTTTACTCATTTTTCATATCTATTTGTTGTTTGAGAATAAGTGCAATCAGCAATTGCGATCGCTAAATCAACAATTGCGATCGCTAAATCAACAATTGCGAACTCCAAATCAGCAATTGCGAACTCCAAATCAGCAATTGCGAACTCCAAATCAGCAATTGCGAACTCCAAATCAGCAATTGCGAACCCCAAATCAACAATTGCGAACCCCAAATCAACAATTGCGAACTCCAAATCAACAATTGCGAACTCCAAATCAACAATTGCGAACTCCAAATCAGCAATTGCGAACTCCAAATCAGCAATTGCGAACTCCAAATCAGCAATTGCAAACTCCAAATCAGCAATTGCGAACTCCAAATCAACAATTGCGAACTCCAAATCAACAATTGCGAACTCCAAATCAGCAATTGCGAACTCCAAATCAACAATTGCGAACTCCAAATCAACAATTGCGAACTCCAAATCAACATTAGAAAGGGGAAAAAAGAAATTTAATCGTATACACAAGTCGAATTACCCCCCTTAATCCCCCCTTCGACAAGCTCAGGCATCGCTTATAAAGGGGGGAAAAAAGAAATCTATCTAGTTCCCTCCCCTTTATAAGGCTGCGGTGTACACACAAGTCTGAAATAGCTGATGAACCAAGGTTTTACCCCACCCTAACCCTCCCCTTTACAAGCTACGGTGTACACACAAGTCCAAGTAAAGTAATAAGGGAAGGAGTTGTGGGGAGAAAAAGGTGATGGAAAATCCAATCAAAAGACACGCGCAAGCAGTTGAGGGAAAAGCATTTGGAGACCCGCGACTCTCTAAAAGGGGGCAGCATTGTACGAAGCTTTGGGAAAAAATCAATCAGTGAGCATTCGCCAAATAAGTAAAAATAGAGCCGAACAAGTAGGATACTATCGGTTTTTGGAGAATGAGAATGTGACAGTAGGGGAATTAGTGCGAAGCCTATCAGACGAATGCGTAACTCATGTAGAAGGAAAGCATATATTAGCTATCAGTGATACAAGCGAAATTAACTTGCAGTCTCATGTAGGCAGGTTGAAAGCAAAGGGTGTCGGTGTAGTCGGAAACAACACGGATGTAGGATTTTATATTCATCCAACACTAGTATTAGATGCAGCAAATGGATTTCCCTTGGGGATAAGTACAGTACAACTGTGGACGAGAGATATTAACCATCAGGATAAGCATGAGCGCAATTACAGCCGATTACCAATAGAAAAGAAAGAATCATACAAGTGGCTACGTTCTGCCGAAGAAACGCAAAGATGTTTAACTATTGGCAATGCCAAAATAGTGACTCACATCGCCGACCGCGAAAGCGATATGTATGAGGAATTTGCTACAGTCCCAAATCAAGACAATCATGTGTTGGTGAGAGCGCGCATTGACCGTCGCCTTGTGGGAAAAACCCAATCACTTTATACATACTTAAATGAACAGCCCAGTGAGGGTACTTATACAGTCAATGTGCCGTCAGATGCACGCCAAAGTAGAACAGCAAGGGAGGCATTATTAATTGTTCGCCGTGCGGTAGTGAAAATTCAACGTCCAGATAAGTTGAATGGGCAAGATTATCCCCCTAGTGTGACACTTTACGCAGTGGAAGCAGTTGAAGTCAACCCACCATCAGGTCAAGCACCGATTCATTGGCGATTACTCACTACCCACCAAGTCGTTTGTTTAGAACAAGCACTACAGGTGATTCGATGGTACACATGGCGATGGCGAATTGAACAACTGTTTGCCACACTCAAAACTGCCGGATTAAATCTCGAAGCCACCCAATTAGAGTCGGTTACCGCCATTCAACGATTAACTATATTAGCCTTGTCTGTTGCTGTGCGAATTTTACAACTGATTGGTGGACGGGATCATCCTGATTTACCGGCAAATATTGCTTTTTCTCATGAGCAACAGCAATATTTATCTACTATTGCTCCTACTTTAGAAGGTAAAACTCGACTGCAACAAAATCCCTATCCTCCTTCAACTCTTGCTTGGGCGACTTGGATTATCGCTCGGCTTGGTGGTTGGTCTGGTTACAAATCCCAAAAACCTCCCGGTATTACTACTTTGAGCCGCGGACTTGAGCAATTTGAATCCACCTTTTTTGGCTGGAAGCTCGCTCTGGGCAAACTTGTGTGTACACCGTAGCCTTTATAAGGGGAGGGTTAGGGTGGGGTAAAACTTTTACAAGGGGAGGGTTAGGGTGGGGTAAAACCCCGGTTTGTAGGTTACGCAGCGTACACAAGTACTAAAAATCTCATTGCTTAAGGAAACTTAACCGTTTTTATACGCAGATGAATATACTCTCTGCGTATTTTTTACGAAAAAAAGATTCATCCCAATGTATATTTCTGCATTCTTTTGGGAATCATAAATCGAGGAAGCATGATAAATCACAAAATATGACTTCCTGAAATATCACGTAACTTTTAGAGGATAATTATGTCTAAACGCAAGTTGCCCAAAGGCCGTAGTGTTAGTTCAGTTGCTCTAGAACCAGAAGTGGCGATCGCAATTCTTGGGTTATTTTCCGCTGCGGCTGATGGTGAAGGTATTTCTTCCACAGAAGAATATGCTTTGAGTGAATTTCTCGGTCGGGTTGACTTATTTGAAGATTACTCTGAAGAAGACTTTGAAGAATTGACCGAAAAAGTCGTCAGCTTGATTGAAGAAGAAGAACCAGAAGATTTAATCGCTCAGTCTATTGAATCCTTACCCAATAGAGGTTATCGGGAAGCTGCATACATTACAGCTATCTTAGTAGTAGGGATTGACGAAGAAGTACCTGAAAGCGAACAAGATTATATCTCTGAACTTCAAGAAGCCTTAAATATTTCAGACGAACGCGCACAAGAACTCATAGACGCAGTGTTCGGAGAAGAAGACGAAGAAGAGGAAGAAGAGTAATATTTTTTGACTTGCAACCCCATACCATTTTGGATTTTAGATTTTAGACTTCGGCTGCGCTCAGTCGAACGATTTTGGATTGTGAAATCTCCATTAAATAAGTGTTTCAGTTTTCCATCTGTCGCAATCATTTTTCAAATTGGTATCAGTCATCTACCATCTTTAATTTGGGGTTGCTAATTTAGAATATGAAATAATTTTGTTTGAGTTAAGTTGTTCAGATTCCCGGCTTCATGAAGAAGTTGGGAATTTTGCATTGTATCAAAATTAACATTTTTCAGATAAAGGTAAAATATCCTTGAGCGATCGCCATTCAACTTTCACATCACGTTATCATCGGATCTTGGGGAATTTCCGTGCATAACTCGATAGCATCTATGACTGCCTCTCACTCCGAAACTCCATCTACCAAGCCCGATGCAAGTACTTTTATTTCTGACCATCTACAGGTGGATCGCAGTAAGCTAAGTCAAATGTACTTGCATTATGTCGAGACGAAGGATAAATATCCTCACGCGGTATTGCTGTATCGGGTAGGAGATTTCTTTGAATGCTATTTCCAAGATGCTGTCAAACTAGCGCAAGAGTTGGAATTAGTTCTCACTAGTAAGCAAGCTGGGGAACAGGGACGGGTGGCGATGTCTGGTGTTCCACATCACGCTTGGGAACGCTATGCGACGATGCTAGTAGAAAAAGGCTATGCAGTAGTAATTTGCGATCAAGTGGAAGATGCTTCTGAAGCTGCTGGGAGATTGGTGCGGCGGGAAGTAACGCGCATTCTGACACCTGGCACTTTGCTAGAAGAAGGAATGCTCAAATCCAGTCGCAATAATTACTTAGCAGCAGTAGTAATTGCCGCAAATCATTGGGGTTTAGCTTATGCAGACATCTCTACAGGAGAATTTCTCACGACTCAAGGTAGCGATTTAGAACATTTGACTCAAGAATTAATGCGCTTACAACCTTCAGAGGTGTTAGTTCCGACAAATGCGCCCGATTTAGGTAGTTTGCTGCGTCCGGGAGAAACTTCGCCACATCTTCCTGAGTGTTTGCCACCATCATTTTGCTATAGTTTGCGATCGCAACTTCCCTTTTCTCAAGGAGAAGCTAAACCGAGATTATTGCAGAAATTTAAAGTGCGATCGCTCGAAGGACTCGGTTGCGATCGTCTTCCTCTCGCTGTTCGTGCAGCCGGTGGTCTTCTGGAATACCTGGAAGATACCCAAAAAGAAAACCCTGTCACTCTTCAAAGACTCCGCAGCTACACTGTCACCGACTATCTAATTGTTGACAATCAAACCCGTCGTAACTTAGAAATTACCCAAACCGTTCGGGATGGCACTTTTCACGGTTCCCTACTTTGGGCATTAGATAAAACTAGTACAGCAATGGGTGGGCGGGCTTTGCGGCGATGGTTGTTGCAACCGCTACTCGATATTAAAGGCATTCGGGCACGTCTTGATACCATCCAAGAATTGATGGAAAATACACCCCTGCGTCAAGATTTGCGGCATTTATTAAGGCAAATTTACGATCTAGAACGCCTCACAGGCAGGGCGGGTTCTGGTACAGCTAATGCTAGAGATTTAGTAGCTTTGGCAGATTCTCTCTCACGCTTACCGGAATTATCCAACTTAGTAGTTGAGACGCGTTCTCCATTTCTCAAAGCTTTGCAGAAAGTCCCAAGTGTGTTGGAAGAATTGGCACAAAAGTTACACGCACATCTTGTAGAGTCGCCACCCATACTAATTAAAGAAGGCGGATTGATTCGCCCCAGTGTGAATCCCCTATTGGATGAAAGAAAAGCAACTGTAGAAGCAGACCAGCAGTGGATTGCCAACTTGGAAGTTGATGAAAGAGCTAAGACAGGAATTTCCACACTCAAGGTAGGATTTAACAAAACCTTTGGTTATTACATCAGCATTTCTCGCACCAAAGCCGACCAAGTACCCGCTAATTATATCCGCAAGCAAACCCTGACCAATGAGGAACGTTACATCACCCCTGATTTAAAAGAACGAGAAGCCCGGATTTTGACGGCGCGAGAAGATTTAAATCAGTTGGAATATGAGATTTTTACAGCGTTGCGGGAAGAAGTAGCACAAGAGGCAGAAGTAATTCGCAATCTGTCTCGTGCAGTAGCGGCGGCGGATGTATTGTGTGGTTTGGCGGAGTTAGCGGTACATCAAGGTTACTGTCGTCCCGAAATATTGCCAGGAAGAGAGATAAACATTGTTGATGGTCGTCATCCCGTGGTGGAACAGTCTTTACCTGCGGGATTCTTTGTACCGAATTCGACACAATTGGGTCAAGAGTCGTTAGCAGATAACGAAGAACAAATAACAAATACTTCGACTACGCTCAGTACAAGTGACAAAGGACAAAGGACAAATGACAAAGGACAAAAGACAAATGACAATCCCGATTTAATTATTCTGACTGGGCCAAACGCCAGTGGCAAAAGTTGTTATTTGCGTCAGGTGGGATTGATTCAGTTAATGGCACAGATTGGTAGTTTTGTACCAGCTAGATTTGCCAGATTGGGAATATGCGATCGCATTTTTACTCGTGTCGGTGCAGTAGATGATTTAGCGACTGGTCAATCTACGTTTATGGTGGAGATGAATGAAACTGCAAATATTCTCAATCATGCCACATCTAGATCGCTGGTACTATTAGATGAAATTGGTCGCGGCACAGCAACATTTGATGGTCTTTCCATAGCTTGGGCGGTGGCAGAATATATAGCAGTGGATATTCGCTCGCGCACAATTTTTGCCACTCACTACCACGAGTTAAATGAACTGGCTAGCATTATCCCGAATGTGGCTAATTATCAAGTGACGGTGAAAGAATTACCCGACCAAATTATCTTTTTGCACCAAGTTCAACCAGGAGGTGCTGATAAGTCTTATGGAATTGAAGCGGGAAGATTAGCGGGTTTACCAGCCGTAGTTATTCAACGGGCAAAACAAGTGATGGGGCAAATTGAAAAACACAGTAAGATTGCGATGGGGCTGCAAAATCTTGATGGGTAAGCAAATTTGTAGTAAGGACTTTAGTCCTGATTTTCTAAACACTAAAGTGCTTACTACAAACCGAGGTGTTAATTACTGCCTAAAAATTTCTACTTTTTTTAACACCACTTCTTGATTCGGACGATCTCTAGTTGTAGGCACATTAGCAATCTTGCTAACTATATCTAGACCTTGGACAACTTCACCAAAAACACTGTGATTGTTGTCAAGGTGAGGTGTTGGTGCTTCTGTAATAAACCATTGCGAACCATTAGTACCGCGTCCGGCATTAGCCATTGACAGGATACCTGCACGAGTGTGTCTCAATTCAGGATGAAACTCATCTTCAAATTGATATCCTGGACCACCAGTACCCCATCGGTTGGCTGTATCTAGATAACGACTCAGAGGATCGCCACACTGAATCATAAAATTAGGGATGACCCGATGAAAGCGAACTCCATCATAAGCTGGAGTTCCCTTACCAGATTGACCAGTTTTAGGGTCTTTCCAGTCGATTGTTCCAGTTGCTAGACCGACAAAATTTTTGACGGTGTTAGGAGTTCGCTCTTCTTCCAAACGAACTACAATTTCACCCAAGGAAGTAATTAAACGAGCGTGCAGTGTTCCATCACCGGGAATATTAATTTCTGGAAAGTTCATTAGATATCCTATTTTAACAAGTGCCAGTGTTTGAACTATATAAGTTTATCAGCATTCAAGTTACCGCCTTTAGACATAACAAAAAACCTGAAGGCAGGAAACTTGAGCCAACAAATATTTTACTCAGGCAAATTTATCGCTGGATTCCGGCTAAAGAATCCTCTAGGGACTAACTTAAAGCCAACTCGGTGAACAGGCATCACAGGCCAATCTTCTGATCGCGGAATATGAGTTACGCCCATTGTGTACCACATTACGATATCTTCACCCAGCAAAGACTCATTGTCTGAGATATATTTTGGTAAACCCTGTCCAGGTTGAGTTTGGTTCGGATAATCGCCGCCAGCATAAAGTTCAGTAGGTTTATATTTTGTTACCCAGAGGTGATGAGTTGCGAATTTTGCCCTTTCCCGGATTTTTGAGCCTTCCACAGGGAAAAATATCGAGTTTCCTTCAGGCATCAGCATATATCCAGGTGCAACACCGAGAGTATTCTTTTTGTCTGCACTAACAATCATCCATTCCCGACTGCTTTTCATATCCAAATCGCGTACAGCAGCCGTTTCTTTAGCTAGTGGGGTTTCTGCAAGTGCGATCGCATTTCCTAAAGGATTTTTCTCATGCATCGGCAAAGCTTTCACATTCATTTCCATCACAGAATTAGCTTGACCATCGACATCGAAATCTAGCCGATAGTTGAAAAAATGCTGATGATTTACTCCAAAGATATTCTTAGCAATTAACCGACCATAAGAATCGTCATCAGATGGCTTTTGGGCAGCCGTTCCCTGGGCCAATACAATACCCGTTAATTCATTTTGGACTTCCAAAGTCCCATCTTGGTGAAAGATCCAATTGATGCTGTAATCATAGTTATCAATGGCTACCGTCATCTTCATCACTAATTCTCGACTGCGACGGACATCATTACGCTGAGTATTATATTCATAGTGTTTCCACAGCATTCCGTTGTCGCGCTCGTAGATACCGATAACCCCTGGTATTTGATAAGGTTCTCCCTGTTCATTAGCAAATACAGCATTTAACAACAAGCCATTTTCAGGAATTTCTTTACCTAATTCCATCGTATTTGCTAGTAAACCTAAGTTATATTCTCCAACATCAAAGGCATTTCTAAATGACCAAGTAGGCTTAGGATCGCCATAAGGTACTACCATTTCTGAAAGGCTAGCACGGTATAAAAGTGGTCGAATGTTTTCCCCGTCTTTGTGTGTCACTTGGTAGAGCATTAATCCATTGCGAGGATGCATTGAATAGCGAAACTTCCAACCTTGCCAGCTAATTTCATTGTCTGCGATCTGGAAACTTCTACCATTAGGTTGGAGTATTTTTAATGCTTTAAGTGGTGAAAGTAATTTACCCAAGGATTTGAGATCGTAATCCCAGTTTTCTTCAGAGAAAGGTATGTTTCCTCTATCAACAAAACTAGCAATTTTACCCGTATTCAAATTGACTGTTGCTAAAACTCCTTCGATGGGACTACCGTAATAATTCCAGCTTTTACCTTTGTAGTAAGATAAGCCGCGACAAAGACGATTACCTGTTGCTTCTTCCTGTTCGCTGAGAATTCCTGGTGCCCACCAACTGATTTTAACTCGATCGAAATCGGTAATTCCCCGCCTTTGCATCGCTTTTTGCCATCGGGGATCGGCTTTAACTACCTGAGTTGCTAGTTCATATTCTGAATTAGCGATCGCAGGTTGAACAGACGGTATTTCTTTCCAAGAACTTAAGGTTTTGCTTGTCAGATCAACAATTCCTTCAAAGGTTTTGTTTTCTGATCGCTCATAGATTACCAAAAAAACTTTTCGCCCAAAAGCTTTACCAGGTGTAAATTTTATAACTTCTTCTTTATCTGGTTCTTGTAAAGCAATAAGTGGAAAAGCTGCCATTTCGCTCAAAGTTTTTTCTCTTTGGATGACAGAAACGGCTGTGTTAATTTCTACCTCAGTTAGCGAAGTGAGAGGATGGGAAATCGAAGGCTGTTGAGCCGTCAATTTTTCCATTAATCCGATTGAGATAAAAATGACAACAATGATGGCAATAGCTAGCCACAAAAAACGCTTTAGCCGCTTAATCATCTTTGACGTTTTTACAAAAGACTTATAGTTATCTATTTCCAAGCCTAAGATTCAAACCCGATAAAATATAGAAGCTAAAGCCAAATTAATTTGCCAACAGAGTCCCCGATTGTGAAACCCAATATATTCCTTGATTTAATTGATGTAGCTCATAATTGCTCGAGAGAGGTTAACTGGATCGACATCAGTGAAGAACAGTAATATGGATGACGATCAATTCATACGTGAGGCAGCAGAGCGTTTTACACGCTCTTGGTCTCAAAGGCGGGGTATTCAGTCGATCGATCGAAATGCTGCCGTTGTACTCGTGAAAGTACCATTAAATCAGCTATCTGATGCCCTTGCCGAGAAAGCGATCGAATCTCAACGCAATGTGATGGGAGCGGAAATCGAAGTTTCAGGCACTTGTGTGTTCGCGTATCAACTAGTTGGACACCCTTGGTCGATTATGATTTCTGGCCTAAGCCTACTGTCTCATCCATCAATTTTGGAATCAAGCGAGTTAGCTCAACTTTCAAAACAATTAGGACAAACAGTTATCAGGCTACTTGTAAGCGACGGTGGAGGCGAAGACGGTTATGACTTGTTTGAAGGTGGAGAATTGGTTGAATACTTTAGGGGGGTAGATGGTAAGTTAAGTGATGATTCTAATGAATATGGGATTCAATCGCAGCGATATCTATTGCCGTACCCAGACGATCTCGATGATGACGAGGACTCCGAAGCCCAACCAACAGCATACTTCTGGTCGCGTCGTCGCCAAGTAACAGCCGAAGAGATTGGCAATATTTGGCATTTTATATGTCAGTTTATGTTTGATTATGATGCGTTCGATCCTGCCATTGACTCCAGGTATTTACTAGGAGAATACTTTCTGAGGTGTGGCCGCTATCGAGTTCAAAATCCAGGCTTCACTTTAGTTTTTGGTTATGACGAAGATGGGCGTAGGCAGGAAGTCACTTCTGTACCTGATTTAGCTAGGGTCGATTACTTCAGATTTGGAAATTGATCTGCTATGGAATAAATGTATAAAAATGCAATAGTTTGGCACAACAGGTACTGAAGAACCAAATAAATTATCCAAAATTATTTGTACATTTGTAGGGGCGTATTGCAATACGCCCTGAAAGCCCCCGATCTCGCGTCGCTCAATCTAAAATCCAAAATCCCAAATCAAAAATTATTTGACGCTTCAGCAATTAAGCAGAAACCAAACGGCGTAAAGATTCAGCACGACGTTTAGCAATAGAGTTATTTGGAGCAAATTTAAGTGCTTCTTCGTAACTTTGTAACGCCTGAGTAGTTAATTTTTTCTTTTCGTAGGCATGACCGAGATTATTCAATCCTGTTACGTAGTCTGGTTTAGCTTTTAGGGCTTCTTTGTACTGACGAATTGCTAAGTCATATTGCTCTTGGGTGAAATAAACATAGCCCAGCCCGTTATAGATGGGGGCGATATTTTCTTCTCCCTCTTCTTGGGCAGCTTTGAGAGCTTTTTGAAATAGCGCGATCGCTGGAGAATACATTTTTTTTTCTGAATAAATACTGGCTAACTCATAATATTCTTGAGTCGTACCCTTTTCTTTCTCTAACTTCTTTCGCAATCTTGCAAAAGAGCCTTCAACCTTGCGAGTTTTGAAAATCTGGCGAAAAACACCCACGGCTGCAATTGTGAGTGTAACCACCAAAATTGAGAGATAAACAACGGCTAGACTGTTATCCATTACTGCAAATACAAATATTATAAAGTTTGTTATTTGTCCTTTGTCCTTTGTCCTTGGTTATTTGTTAATGACCAATGACCAATGACTAATGACCAATTTACGGTAAACCCCAATATTGAGAGCGTTGCTGGAGCCAACCTTTTTCTAAATAACGAGCGATCGCTTGATTCACATTTCGTCTAAACTCATCGTACTGCAATCCTTTGGGCATTACTACACATAAGGGTTCAGTTGATAACTTAGTTGGCAGTAACCGATATTGAGGATATTGTTGCACCCAACCGCTTAGAACACTAGCATCTGCGGCGAAGGCGGCGGCGGCATTATTTTCTATTTGCTCTCGCGCTTCTATATATGAATTCACTCCTACTAACTCGGCATTTGGCACATAGTACCGCACTTGAGCAATAGTGCTGGAGTTATTGAGTACGGCAATCTTTTGTTTTGATAGATCGCTCAACTGCTGAATTGAGGTATTTTTTGTAACTAGTCTAGTGCCATCTAAATAGTACGGAACACTGAAACTAACTATGCGGCTGCGAGATTCGGTTGCTGTGACTCTAGCGATCGCAAAATCAACTTTCTTGTCTAAAACTACAGACAGGCGATCGCGATTCGCTACAGGTTGAAATTTTACAGCTTCGGCTTTACCAACCAAGTCAGATGCCAAACGCTTGGCTAAGTCAATTTCTAAGCCTTGCAAATTTCCGTTGTCATCTTTAAATCCTAAGGGACGCAAGTTATCTTTCACGGCAACATTTAAATAGCCCCGCTGCTGAATTTCTGACATTTCGGCAGCAGATGCAGTTAATCCCGTCCCTACTAGAGAAAAGCAAAAAATCCAAAAGATAGTGGCGGATAATACCAGATGTAACCGAGTAATTGCTTGCCGTCTGTTACATCTGTTATACATCCCTCACCACCTTTATCCTTTAGCTTGAAGTGCCAATTCAGCAACTTTGCCGAAACTAGCTGGATCGAGGACTGCCAATTGCGCCAACATCTTACGATTTAGTTGGATATCAGCTTTTTTCAAGTTACCGATCAACTGGCTGTAACTCAAGCCGTGTTGCCTCGAAGCAGCGTTGATGCGGGTAATCCAAAGGCGACGAAAATCGCGCTTTTTCTTTTTGCGATCGCGGTAGGCACTCCGTAGCGCCTTCATCACTTGTTGGTTGGCAGTTCTAAACAGAGTTGAATGGGAACCGCGAAAACCTTTAGCTAGTTTGAGAATTTTATTGCGGCGTTTGCGAGCTACATTACCGCGTTTTACCCGAGTCATAATTTATTTCCTAAAATACTTACAAATATGGGAGCATCAAGCGCACGTTAAGTTCATCGCGTTCGTGTACAAGCGCACTCTTACGCATATCACGTTTTTTGTCAGAAGATTTGTGTTCTAAAAGGTGGCTTTTGAAAGCTTTGCGACGGACGATTTTGCCGCTACCGGTGGCACGGAATCGTTTTGCCGCGGCTTTACGAGTCTTTAGTTTAGGCATGGTCTAGCTTTGATTCGACACGATCCATTATTATATACTATTAAAATTGCTATAACTGCAATTAAATAAAGGATTTAAGCAACGGCGATCGCTCTAGATCGAATTAATTTCACCTATGGATGAGGTCAATATAGTTGAATATGACCCACGTTGGGCGACTTTGTTTACAGAAGAAGCCGAACGAATTTGGCAGGCATTAGGCAATGACTTAGTTGTAGAAATTGAACATATTGGTAGTACCGCAGTACCAGGAATGGCAGCCAAACCAGTTATTGACATCATGGTGGGAGTGCGTTCCTTAGTAGATGCAAAATCTGCTATTTTGGCTTTAGAATCTTTGGGATACGTTTATTGGTATGAAGACCCACGTCCTGGACGAATGTTTTTTGTCAAAGGAATGCCACCATACGGAAAGCAACGTACTCATCATATTCACATAGTCGAAATTGACAGCGAATTTTGGGAGCGCAAGCTATTTTGCGACTATTTGAGAAAGCATCCTGAAGAGGCGAAACGCTACGAAGTTCTAAAACGCGACTTGGCTACAAGTTTTCGGAGCGATCGCGAAGCTTATACCAATGGTAAAAATGACTATATCCGTGCTGTGATGGTCAAAGCACGGTGTAAGGAGATGGGGAAAAGTCAAAGCCATTAGACTTCTTGCATGAATCCTTACCCTCACCCTAAATCCCTCTCCCAAGCTTGGGAAAGGGACTTTAAAATTGACTCCCCTTCTCCCAAAATTGGGAGAAAGGGTTGGGGGATGTAGCTCCGCTTTCCGCAGGGTGGGCAAGTTTTGCATTCGTGCAAGAGGTCTATTGATTATTTAACTTTTTTCAGCAGCGTTAGCTTTGGGATCTAAAATTATTTGCGAAGTGGATTTATTCACATGGTAAATCCAAGATTGCCCTTTAACCTTGACAATTACTTCCCAACCTTCCACGGGGTCGTACTGCTGGGTGCAGACTTCGCCAAAGTTGAATTGGCAGAGATTTCCAAAGGTTTTTGGTGTAGCTTGAGTAATTTTTACATCAGTAATTTCCACCCCAGAACGGCTTGAGGCATCGTTCAAAATTGCATCTGCGATCGCCTTGGGCAATGTTTGTGAAGTACTCACTTTCGGATCTAATATTCTTTGCTTTCCAGATTTATCTACATGGTAAGTCCACGAATCTTGGCGGACTTTGACAACTACTTCCCAGCCTTCAATGGGATTGTATTCCCTAGTACAAACTTCTCCAAATTTAAACTCACAGGGATTACCAAAGGTTTTCGATGTGACTTGGGTAATCTCTAATTCCCGTTTACGTACACCGGAACGGAAAGATGCATCTCCTAAAATTTTATTAGCGATGGTTTTTGGTAACTCGTTTGCTTGGGATTGGGATATTTGAGTGCCGTCTGGGTAAGGAATAGCCCCAGCAGAATTGTTTTCAATGACTCCGAATCCACAAGATAGCAAGCTTGTCAACACTAGCGTCAAGAAAATTCCTCTGGGTGACTGGAAGGTACTTTTAATTACGGCAGATGCTTGGATGATGGATTTCATATATTATGTATTGATTGTTAAAAATTGAACAGATAATATTGCAATTGCAATCATAGTTTGTTTGACGTTGCACTCTTAATTCAGTTTCCTTATAAGAGGTTGTTTGAAAAGTGGTTGGCTATCTATCCCGCCTCGGAATAAATTCCGAGTCTCGTAACGAAAGGCTTCTTTTAGAGGACTAAAGAAGAAATTTAGTTCAGTCCACTTGAGTGGACTTTAGCTATCAGCCCGGAACTTTAGTTCTGGGCGGGATATTTGCTCAGTGTGCGACTTTCACGTGAACAGATATACTTATTTGCTCATTGCCGCTAAATTCACCACACATTCAGGAAATTGACGTTTTAATGCTGGAAACACCGGACAAGGTGCTTGTTCTTGTAAATTGTCTGGTTTACTCCAAGTAAAAGGGGCTTTCTGCGCCGCAGACATCCACAACAAAAGCTTTGCTCGTGTCATGGCCACATAGAGTAAACGATACTCTTCAGATGTTTTCAAATTTTTTGCCACCTCCCATGCTTGACTAACATCCGGTATGATGGATTCTTCGTGGAGAGTAGCGCGAATTTGGGCGCGAGCTACTTCTGATAAAGTAAAGTCGCCTAAAAATTGGCTTTGGGGAGGAACCCAAAATCTGCCAGGAATCAAGTTTTCGTGGAGAAAGGGAAGAAACACATAGTCCCAATCTAGCCCTTTAGCTTTATGCATAGTGATAATTGTCAGTTGACCGCGACGGGTATAACGTTCTTCCGAATCCTCGGTTTCCACTGGTTCAAACCGTTCGGAACTAACAATTTCACTTAAAGCTGACAGCATTCCTCCCATCGAACTATTGCCAGCTATCTGCTGGTTTACCCGTTCTGCGAGTTTATCAGCAGTTGCCAATTCTGCTTGGTCATAATTTAAAGTCAAGGCGAGAAAGGAAATTAGCTGGTAAAGAGGCAATTCCAAACGAGCGCGGAGCAAGCTGCGACACAAGCGGGCAGCTTTTTGTACTGTTTCTGGCTGGGGTGCTGCTAGGGGGCCAGGATACAAAAACTCTTCTGGCAAACTAGCAAGGGCGTTGAGGTCTTGGGTAGGAATTAATTGGCGCTGTACTAATGCTTCTAGGGCTGCTTTGAGGTAATCGGGGGAGTGGGGGCGATCGCAAAATTGCAATAATGCCAAAATCTCTTGAGGAACATGGGAACGGCGATCGCGTTCTCCCACATCGTAAAGTGTAATTTTATGCTCTTTGCACAGAGGTGTCAAAGCTTCTGCTAACCAGCGTCCTTGACGATTTTCTCGGACTAAAATCGCGGCACTATTTTTTGTTGGATCTTCACCAAATAACTCAATTACTCTTTGAGATAACAATTCAACGGTGTGATGAATATCACGCGGGGTATAAAGTTCTAATCCTCGTCCTACGGGTGCGGGGTTGGCGTTAGCTTGCGGATCGCCAACTTCCACAGGGCGAATTGTCTGCAAGCGAAATGGTACTTGTCGGTTGTCAGGAATCTGTTGTTTGTTGTTATTTTTGGTTGTTGCTAACCACTGATTATTGATCCATTTGAGGGCAAAGTTAGCGGCTTCAATGATAATTCTAGTACTGCGACCAGCTCGATCCATCGTTGCCAATCGTTCGATGCGATCGCACTCTTCGCAAAATTGCCGGAAATAAATCGGATCGGCTGGAGTAAAGGTAGAGTTAATCGCCTGGTTAGGGTCGCCAACTCGCACTAGATTGAGTGTTGACTGATGACTGATGACTGATGATTGAGGAGTTATTATTCTCTCCCTGCCCCCTGCCCCCTGCCCCCTGCCCCCTGCCTCCTCTCCCCCATTACTTGCCAAAATTTCTAATAGCTGCGTCTGAAGAGGGCTAGAATCTTGGGCTTCGTCTTCAAAGACGGCGAATATTTGGTTTTGCTCGATGCGGCGGGCGCTGTCGTTTTCTAAAACGCGCAGTGCGGCTAAAATCATATCGTCGTAATCGATAAAATCACGCGATCGCATCAAGTTTTGATATTGCTCGTACAATCCCGCCGCTACACTCAAAATTGCATATTCATCTGTGGTTTGCTTACTCCACTCCCGCAACAATTCTGGCGATATTCCAGAACTTTTTGCTTCATGAATTACCGTATTAGCCAATTCTGGTAATACTTCTGTTCGCAATACCGATTGACGACGCAACCTTTCTGTCTCTTCTCCATCAAATTGATGACCTTCCAATAACCGCAAATATACATCTGGATTATTTACAATCCATTGTTCTACAGCAGTTCTGATCAAGCGGTGACTTTGGGTGGGTGTAATTAATATGACATTTTCTAACTCTAAACCTGACAAATCAGAATGGCGGTTGGCAATGTTCAACGCTAGACCGTGTAGGGTATAGACAAAAAATCCTGTTTGAGGTAGAGATAAATCATCTCGTAAAAATTTACGAATCTTCGCTTTAATATTGGCAGCAGCGGAGCGAGTAAAAGTAACGACTACCAACTGACGGCGGGAGGATGAACGCTCATATTGACGAGCGATCGCGATCGCCGCCGCCGCCGCCATTCCAGTAGATTTACCTGCACCAGGAACGGCTGAAATCGCCAAAGGGCCAGATTGCCAATCAGCCATTTGCTGCTGTCCAGGGCGGAGACTGTTGCGGATGCGTGCTATGGCTTCTGCCCGTAGGGATGACACAGGCAAAAGCCCAGACAATTCTGGGTGGAGTGATTCTGGAGGTAAAGCAGCAGTAAAATTAGTGTCTGACATTATAAAATTTTATATTTTAAATTTAAGATTTAATCCAAAACCGCAGATATCAAAAATCATTGTTGTTTATCTGTAGTGACAAATATTTAATTGCAAACCAATTAGCTAATAGCTATATGAAGATACTAACAACAAAGAAAATTATTTTGATTGGCGGCGGCATCGGTGGCACTGCAACTGCGCTTGCTCTTTACCGGGCTGGATTTGAACCCATTGTTTACGAGCGCACGGCAACATTACGCGAAGTTGGGGCAGGAGTCGCGCTTTGGGCAAACGCTACCCATGTCCTAAAGGAGTTAGGCGTGTTGGACGATGTGTTACGCCAGAGCAATCCAATTACCAATTATCAGTTCTTCTCCCAGATGGGCAAAGAATTAATGAACCTCTGCATCAATCATTTTGAAGTGCCAGCCTTAGCCATCCATCGTGCTGATTTGCTCTCGCTGCTCTGGCGGAAACTGTCGAGTGAGCATTTTGTTTTGGGTCAGACATTTGAGCGTTTCGAGCTAGTTGGAAACAAAGTTCGTGCCTATTTTACTGCTGGTTTAGCAGATGAAGGCGATGTGTTGATTGGAGCTGATGGACTCAGATCAAAGGTGCGATCGCAACTGTTTGGTCAAGTAAAACCGATTTATCGTGGGATGACATCGTACCGAGGGCTGACGAATTACATACCTAACACTTATAAACCTGGATACATTTGTGAATTTCTGGGTTCCGGCAAAGCCTTCGGATTTGTGACGATTGGTAAAGGGCGAATGTATTGGTATGTAGCATCCAAAGCCGCAGAAGGACAATCCGACGCACCTGTTGGTCGCAAGCAAGAACTTCAGGAAATGTTTCAAGATTGGCCTACCCCCATTCCTGAACTCATTGCTGCAACTGATGAAACCAGTATTTTGAAGACCGATCTCTATGACCGTGTACCGATTGCCAAATGGAGCTTTTCAAACATCACGTTACTTGGTGATGCCGCACACCCAACTCTACCAACGATGGGACAAGGGGCGTGCATGGCAATTGAAGATGCGCTGGTCGTTACCCAGTGTTTGCTAGAACATTCAGACCCCGCAGCAGCTTTGCGCCAATACGAATCACGGCGGCTGGTTCGCACCAAAAAGATTGTTGAACAATCTTTACTAATAGGAAAAGTTGCTCAATTAGAGAATCCTGTTGTTGTGGCAGTAAGAAATACATTAATGAAGTTGTTGTCACAACAGTTTGACAATGACTATAGAGCTATTCATGCTTACAGAGTTAGCTTGAAACTCGATAAATACTGATTTTATATTGGTTCTTAAAGTTGGTTATGAGCAAGAATAATTGGCTAGCGATCGCGCCTGACTACGGTCATTCTTCCGGTTCAGGCGACACACAAAACTAATTAGTGTCTTTGTAAGTGGGAAAACACAAGAATATCCTGGCATTAAAAAGCAATTTCTGGGCGAGCAATTGAACATTCTCTTAATCCCCTGACTGAACAAATAACGCTTGGCTAATTTGTTCAGTGAGGGGATTGTTAAGAAGTCTAAAAATGAAATCTCAAGCGATGCCTACCGCAGGCTGTGGTTTTGATCGGCTGCTGTAAAACCAGAAATATCGCGCCAGATCGTACAGTTGAAAATGACTTTTAGACTAGCTCTTTGACGTTTTGCCGTTCACCTACGGTTGATTCACTAAAGATGGCTACATACAACCATCCTGCTAAAATAGCCCCCAAGATCGGAGCTATCCAGAACAGCCAGACTTGCGAAAAAAGTTCTACACCTGCAAATAGAGCAACTCCCGTACTACGGGCAGGATTAACCGAGGTATTGGTTACAGGAATGCTAATTAGGTGAATTAAGGTGAGTCCAAAACCAATTGCTAGGGGTGCAAATCCTTTAGGAGCGCGGCTATCAGTCACACCCAGAATAATCAGTAGAAACATGAAAGTCATCACAACTTCAGTAATCAAACAAGCAAACAGCGTGTAACTACCTGGGGAATGAGTACCGTAACCGTTGGTAGCCAAGGGGTTGGAGCCAGTTAAGGTAAATCCAGCTTTGCCGCTAGCAATCAGGTAGATAATGCCCGCACCAAAAACTGCACCGATTACTTGAGAGACGATATAGGGTAGTAAGTCAGATCCCGGAAAGCGTTTACCTGCCCACAGTCCAAAGGAAACAGCTGGATTGAAATGACCACCAGAAATATGACCGAGAGCATAAGCCCCTGTGAGGACAGTAAGCCCGAATGCCAAAGATACACCTACTAATCCAATCCCCAATGGAAAAGAAGTATTCTCGCTGATTTTTGCAGCATCTGCTGTGTAGGCTGCGGCTAGAACAGCACTACCACAGCCACCTAAAACAAGCCAAAATGTGCCGATAAATTCTGCCAAACAACGTTTTGTGAGAGACATTTTTGGAAAATTCCTTGTTCCGCTACAAATGAGTAATAGTTACGTTACACAATCTTTAAGTCATTGCTGTCAACAGAAAATCTATTGCCTTTATTTTGTGATGAAACTAAGCTGTCAACAGAAAATCTATTGCCTTTATTTTGTGATGAAACTAAATTGAAAAAAATCGGAATTTTTTTCTCAATAGTTAATTATCGTGATAAAATATGAAAATACAGTAAAATTTCAAATAACCAAAAAAATACTTAATCTTTTAATAATTTTCATCTCATATAGCGGTATGCAGTTGAGTGAAATACAAAAATTTTCCTGAAATGATTTTACAGTAAGGGCTTTGGTATTCTTATCAAATCGATAACCGCTATAATATAGTTGTTGCAATCCGGTTGGTCTTAGCTTCAAAAACCGTAAACTGCGTAGCTTGCTTATCTAGTAATGGTATCAAGACAAACCCAACAAATGGCCAAAAATGTTGGGTTTAGTTCTTCAACCAACCTCCGATTTTCATTAACTCAACCGTGTTGAGATTTTTGCTTTAGTTGGTTTCATGTCCAACACTCCCACACCTTCAGGCGTAGGAGTGTTACGCAGTTAGCTCGTCAAAAATTGAATTTATTCGTCAATCTGCCATGAATCCTTAGTTAATTCTTCATCCAGAATTCTCTTAGGACGCACAATGATCGTAATTTGTCCTAGTAGAGGAATTTCTGGCTCAGTTTCAAACCATTGAAAATCTAATTCACCACCATTTTCAACGACAAAATAGCTGGAGGCATCCCATTCTCGTTGGGCACGATCTATGACAACTAAGACTGGCTCTGTTTGGCTTTGGGTTTGGATGGGGAAGCGATCGCTATTTGCTAAAATCACTACTGGATCTTCTGCCGCCAATAGTACTTGCCAACCAGGTAAAGGTACCCAAGCTTGCTCTCCAGAAAACTTGACCATCCGAAAAGGTTCAATTTCTGTCACTATGGGCACAGCTTGCAAGTCTTGGCGTGATAATGGCAACTCTCCTACTACAGGCAAGATTCGGGGTAACTGTTCTTCAAATTCCAGGCGGTAAAACGGTAAAATCGGCGCTGGACGCTGAGGAACAGTAGTAAAATCAGTCAGTAGTTGTTCGATTTTTTGCCTTGCACCTGGCGTATGAGCAAAACGCAAACCTTTGGCAATTAGGCGCGATCGCTGTTGTAAATCTGCATTTTGGCGTGCTAGTTTCCAAACTTGGTGAGCAACCGCATCTCCAGGATGAGCAGAAAACCCTTCTGGCAAAGTGCGAAAATAGGAAAACTCTTTAATTGCTTTTGCTATATCCCGTGCCTCATCAGCATCAACATTGTGGGCAAATATCAGTTCGGCAGCGGCGGCGCGTTCTTCTTGAGTAAGTAAACGTAGCTCGTATAAAACATCGCTGCCACGTGTAGTATAGTGCGATCGCGTTTCTTGCGATACTCCAAACTTTTCCAAAGAATTGTAAACTTGAGAACCAACAACCACTTGGTTTTGTTGAATCGGCTCAAATCCAGTCGCCTCAAAAATTTCTTGGGGGTTGTAACCGATTTTTAGCAACGAGGCGATCGCGGCTCCCCATTCCACCCAGTTGCCTTGTTTTTGCCTCAGTCTTCGCAGTAACTCTTGTGCTAAATCATTGTTAGCATTATCTTCGGGATTCTGAGTGTTGGGTGGTAGATCAGTCATAATCGGAGTGCAAGCTTCAACTTGAGAGGTTAATTAACACCTCATGAGCAAGTATTATTCTAATCTATACCCAGACCTACACCTCATCCACAATCAAAACTGCCATAGTTTTGCTGATTTAGTTAGTTTTTCTAGTGGAACATTTTTTCAGATATTTGGGCAGATAAATTTCCTCTGTAGCGCTCACTATTAGCGTTCTCAAATATGCAAAATAACTCCGTATAAACCCTTGGCGATCTTCGGCTATTCTCAACTAAACTTGGTATGGAATATAACAAGAGAGTGAATATTTAAAGGAAAATCTTATGGATAAACCCAATCTCGAAATTGATAAAGTCCAATCTCAAGTTATGACTCTCGAACGACCAAAAAAGCTGAAAATACTGGTAGTTGACGATGAGCCAGATAATCTCGATTTACTTTATCGCACATTTCGACGTGACTTTAATGTTCTAAAAGCTGATAGTGGGGTGAATGCTCTACAAGTTTTGGCAGCAGAAGGGGAGGTAGCGGTGATTATCTCCGATCAACGGATGCCAGAAATGAAAGGGACTGAATTTCTCAGCAAAACTGTACCTCAGTTTCCCGATACAGTAAGAATAATTCTCACTGGATTTACTGATATAGAAGACTTGGTAGAAGCAATTAATGCTGGACAAGTCTACAAATATATTACCAAGCCTTGGGACCCAGGGGAACTGAAGGCAGTGGTGCAAAGAGCAGCCGAAACCTACGACTTGCTTAAGCAACGTACAGAAGAATTACGCCGCGCTCATGCTCAAATGGCGTTGCTGAGTGTTTTGGTACAGGTAACTCAAGCCGCTTCTAGCTTAGAAGAAACTCTCGCTCCCATTGCTAGGGCTGTGAGTGAAACTTTTGGGGCAGACGGCTGTATTTTACAACTTACAGATGGAAATACTCTGGTTGCAACTCAAGGAACTTACAGCTATACAGGTACAATAGAAAATTGGCTATCTCTTGACCCACTAACCAAGGAAGCGATCGCTACAGGACAAATGCAAGTTTCCTTAAATGTACTTAAAGACACTAAATTAGTTGATGCAATTCACTACCAAAATACGGGCGTGCAAGCACACTTAGTCATCCCAATTAGCTACCGCAATCAACTTTTGGGTGTATTGTCGCTACAGTGGAAACAACCTTGCACTTTGCGAGAAGATGAATTGGTGCTAATTAATTTATCAGCACAACTGGTAGCGATCGCTCTGACTAGTAGTCACGCCCATTAAGGTATTGTGTAGTTGTCATTAGTCATTTGTCCTTTATCTTTGGCAAATGACGAATGACTAACGATCAATGACTTATTGACCAATGACTAACGAAATTCAGTCCATTTTTAACCGTATTGCTCCAGTTTATGACCAGTTGAACGATTGGTTGAGTCTGGGACAGCATCGAATCTGGAAGGAAATGGCAGTAAAATGGAGTGCAGTTAAACCAGGAGATACTGCATTAGATTTGTGTTGCGGTAGTGGTGATTTAGCTTTACGTTTAGCACGGCGTATCGGAGCAACAGGACAGGTGTATGGAGTGGATTTTTCCCAAAACCTGCTAGAAAAAGCTAAAGAACGCTCCTATTGGCAGTACCCGCAACCTGCTATCACCTGGGTAGAAGCTGATGTCCTGAATTTACCCTTTGACGACAACCAATTTGATGCTGCAACAATGGGCTATGGTTTAAGAAATGTTAAAGATATTCCCCGCAGTCTCCAAGAGTTATACCGTGTTTTGAAACCGGGAGCTAAAGCCGCAATTTTAGACTTTCATCGACCGAGTAATCCTCAGCTACGCGCCTTTCAACAGTGGTATTTGGACAATTTTGTGGTACCAGTTGCCAATTATTTAGGCTTAAAAGAAGAATATGCTTACATCAGTCCCAGCTTAGATCGCTTTCCCATCGGTAAAGAGCAGATAGAGTTAGCTCATCAAGTTGGTTTTGCAGTTGCCACACACTACCCCATTGCGAACGGTATGATGGGAGTGCTAGTGCTTAGTAAGTTAGGAGTTATTAGTTAAAAGTTATGAATTATCAGTAGTGATAAATTCTCATTTAAAATTTATCATTTCTAACTCCTAACTCTTCTAAAGACAAGGGTTAATCGCGTCTCTACTGTTAACTCCTAACTCCTAACTCTTAACTCCTAACTTTTAACTCCTGACTCTTGTACAGACAAGGGTTAATCGCGTCTCTCCTAACTCTTAACTTTTTTAATTCTTCCCTTGGACTGGTCTCATCTTTGGCTTTATGTGTCTCCCCCGGTACTGGGTGGAATTATTGGCTATTTCACAAATGATATAGCCATTAAAATGTTGTTCCGTCCTTACCAAGCAATTTATATTGCTGGACGAAGAGTACCCTTCACCCCTGGATTGATTCCCCGCAACCAGGAACGTTTGGCTTTGAACATTTCTAAAACAATCATGGGGTCACTTTTGACACCGCAAGAATTGCAAAATCTGGCGCGGCGTTTGTTGCAAACAGAACGCGTGCAATCAGCGATTCTTTGGTTGTTGCGATTAGCAATTGAACAAATCAAAACAGATAAAAACGAGAAAAGTGCCAAAATTGTAGCGGGAATTTTGCGGGATTTACTAGGGGAATCTTTGCCACGATTGCTTAAGGTTTTAGCGCGGCGTGAAGATTTTTTAGAAGCGCAGATAAATCAAATTTTTGACCAGATATTGCTGGAATTTCAACTGAGTGAAGAACAAGCTACACGGCTTGCTGATTGGTTGTTGCAAGTAGTTTTACCGCCGGATCTTTTACGCCAAACGATAGTTGATTTTTTGACCGATCGCACAATTCAAATTATCGATGAAGGCTTCCGCGAAAAAACCAGTGGAACTTATTGGGTAGTAGCAAATTTGTTTGGCTTACGTAATACTCTTACACGGCTACGAACTTTTTGTTTGGATGAAAAAGAGGTTGCTAATACTCGCTTGCAGGAATTGACTCAAGATTTGCAAATGCGCGATCGCATTCGGAAATTACTGCAAAATTTATCATTACAAAACTTGCCAATGGGTACGGTTCGTCAACTCCGAAAAACCACCCGCGAAAGTGTCCGCCATTACCTGCAAAATAGTGGCAGCGATTTTTTACAAGGATTAACTGATTCTGTTGATTGGGAAAATATTGCTGTAGTCCTGCTGAATCGTGTTAGTACTTCACCAGTTGTCAGTACTTCTTTAGAAGTCATGAGTCAAGAATTGGCTTTAATTTTAGAGAAGTATTTGGAAAAAGATTTAGAAGCAATTGTGGCGCAAGCAATTCCGATTTTGTCAATAGATCAAGTGATAGTCGATCGTGTAAAATCAACTTCACCTGCTGATTTAGAAGCTGCAATTGAGGGAATTGTCAAAAATGAATTGCAAGCAATTGTGACTTTAGGTGGTATTTTGGGTTTGGTTGTGGGGTTATTGCAATCAGTGTTTTTAGTATTAAGTCAATATTAATTTTTCTGTAAATTTGTATTACATTAGAGTTGCAAGTTCTGCCGATTTTGAAATGAGTGAAATTGAGCAATCGCCTTTTGAGAAGAGATGTGAGTAAAAAGCGATCGCCTAACTCAAAATCTGTGCTAAATCCAGCACCAATCCAGGTAATACATCCTCTCCTGATAAGCTAGTAGGCGATCGCAAAATCTCAACTTCCTGTCCTGGACGGTAAATTTCCACCTGTTGGTTTTGCGGATCGATCAGCCATCCTAAACGCACACCGTTGTCAATGTACTCCTGCATTTTTTGTTGCACTGTCTTTAAGCTGTCTGAAGCAGAGCGTAATTCTACCGCAAAATCTGGAGCGAGTGGTAGAAATTTGTCGGGGTCTGGATTCAGGGCTTCTAATCGCTCTCGGCTGACCCAAGATGCATCTGGAGAGCGATTTGCGCCATTGGGGAGTTTAAAACCCGTTGAAGAATCAAAAGTCAAACCTGTGCCATCAGCGTCAGCCCAATTACCTAAGCGCTGTGTCAGTCTGCTATTTCGATTTCCACTTTCCCATCCAGTTGGTGGCATGATAATTAATTCTCCTTCTGCTGTGCGCTCAAGTCGCAAATCTCGATTATTCTGACACAGTTGGAAGAACTGCTCATCTGTTAGTTCAATGGTGGGGCTGAGGTTCAGAATCAGGGCAGTCATAGTTGCCTCTCAAGCTTGCTAACTGTAGCGTAGCACTTGGTTGACATACTAGGTTTACCATCTAATAATTACCATGCTTACTAGACAGCTATTTTCAGTCATGTAGAAATTTAACTCTTTAAGGGATGCTTTATCACCAAAGGCTCAATATATGCTTGTAGAGTATCTTTAACTTTAGAAGGCTGACGAACTGGAGCGATCGCAGAATAATCCGGTTTTACTGTCCAGTCGTAATGGCGAAGCAATGTGGAAAGCACAATTTTCATTTCCATCTGGGCAAATTCCATACCTAAACATCTGTGAGAACCATGACCAAAACCCATTAGTGCTAAAGGATGTTTCTTATCTTCTTCACGAGGTGGTGCAAAGCGATCGGGGTCGAAGCGATCGGGATCGGTGTACAGTTCTGGTAAACGGTGAGTCAGCATCGGCGAGATAGTCACAAACCAACCTGCTGGGATGCGATAACCTGCATACTCAATATCTTTAAGGACGCCACGATTATAGGCATACACTGGCGGATAGAGCCTTTCTGCTTCTTTTAAAACGTTGGTTAAATCTGGAAGTTGTTTGAGATGGGACAGGTTAAGAGCATTATTTCCCACAACTGCTAATTGTTCTTTACGCAGTCGCTCTCGCCATTCTGGGTGATTACCTAATTCAAATATTACCCAAGTCAGCAATGAGGCTGTTGTCTCATGTCCAGCAAATAGTAATAATAGTGCCTCGTTGATAATCTGTGCTTCGCTCAACTTATTGCCGTCTTCATCAACAGCTGCTAGCAGTAATCCCAAAACATCTTTTGATTCTTCTAAGTTACCTTGCTCAATACGCTGTGCGATTTCTTGACGCAAGAAAGCTACTAACTTACCCCTAGCATTTTGACCGCGACCATATAAAGTAAAAGGGAAATTCAATTTGAATATCGTCATACTGCTCTCTAGCAGTTGTGTAAACCACTGACTGGTTTGCTCAACTTCGCTCTTGTTCTGACTTCCCAAAAACAGGCGAGTCGCAACCATTAGGGTAAGCTGACGGAAACTAGAATTTAAGGAAATCGTTCCCCGTCCCCAATCTTTGAGGAAGTCTTGCACAATATTCTGAATAGTATCGAAGTATGTAGCGATCGCTTTGCCGTGAAATGCTGGATACATTAAGCGACGAGTTAGGCGATGTTCTTCCCCATCTTGTAATAAAATATTGTTGCCAAATGTTGATTCTAAGAAATACCACCCGATCCGCGACGACATATTTTCCGCCTGTTCCACCAGCACCAGCCGATTAGCATCAGGGCCAATTAAATAAGCACGTTTACGCCCCATGAGGCTCGTTTTAAAAACTGAACCATGCTGCTGGAATCTTCGCCATAGATACAGTTCTAAATCCCGAAATATTTCTAAAGTCTCCCCCAAGATGGGCAAGCCATAGCTACCAGGCATTGACTCGGCGGATTTTAGCTGCCGCATATTTGAGTACCTCCAGCAGTAATTAGCTACAGTATCTACTTAATTGTAAAGCGCAGTTAGGTTCCCACCAGAGGAAGCTTTGATGAACGGAATATTTGGAACTAAAAAATGGATGGCTGAACTTGCTAGAAAAGGTGAAAGTTCTACTTCTGCTGCAAAATCTGAGACATATCGACTAAATGGTACAAATTGAAACTACGATCGCACCTCAAAAAAAAACCTCTTAACAACATTATTAACAGATGTGCGTAGGCATAGACATCGCATTACGAATTCCGCCCAGTGCTACTAGCCTTTAACTTCGGATAAGCAATGCGTTTGTGATGAAATTGCTCCCAAACATCCACAAATATCTGGGCAATTTGTGATATTTCTTGCCGTGTTAGTCCTGAATCTACGAGTTGATTTTCTTGCCACTTGGCACGCAGGATATTATTGAGCATTGCTAAAGCTTGTTCTGTGGAGACATCTTTAACCGATCGCTTTTCTCCCACGGATTTAGGCGATGCTTGCAGCGATCGCAGCGCCGCTTCACAAGAATCTGCTAACATGACAATCCCGGTTTCCCGTGACTGGGGAATTGGCCCATCGTAGCGAAAATCTGCGTCGTCTACAGTTAAACTTGGATCTTCCTGAGCCATTTGCTGGGCTTGGTGATGGAAATAAGCAATCAGCATCGTTCCCTGATGCTCTGGAATAAAAGCTTGAATCGCCGTAGGTAAAAGGTGTTTGCGCGCCATTACCAACCCTTCAGTTACGTGCTTTTTGATAATTTCTGCACTTTTCCAAGGATCTTTAATCTCTGTATCGTGTTTATTCGGCCCACCCATTTGATTTTCAATAAAGCCAAGAGGGTCGTGCATTTTACCAATATCGTGATATAATGTACCAGCCCTGACTAGTTCAACATTGCATCCTAATTCTTTGGCAGCAGCTTCAGCAAGAGTAGCCACAAGTAAGGTATGTTGGAAAGTTCCCGGAGTTTCAGTAGCGAGTCGTTTTAATAAAGGGCGATTAGGGTTAGCCAGTTCTGCTAGACGAATTGGGGTAACTAAATCAAAAACTTTTTCTAGATAAGGACTCAAACCCAAGGCGATAACACTCCAGCCTAAGCCGGATAAAGCAAATAATCCCGCTTCTTGGAAGACAATATACCAAGTTGAACCAAATACTTGACCAATTAAGATTTTAACAAACAGGTAAATGCCACCCTGAGTTAAGGCGATCGCAACGCCTAATAATGCCAACTCTTCACGCGATCGCAATCGTTGGGCGATGTAACTACCTAATATTCCTCCCCCAACCCCAGCTAAAAGCGCAGCCTTGCTCATATCCAAACTAATGCCTAATATCGGCCACAGCAGGCCGACAACTGTCAACCCCAAAGTGGGGCCGTAAAAGCTTCCCAACAATAAACCAAGGGCGCTCCAGGTGGTATAGGGCAATCCAATGACGATTACTCCTGGCACACTCAGAGTTAGCAATAACACCAACAGGCGATCGCGTTGTCGCAATTCGTAATCGATATGGCGTTCTACCCAGACAAAAATGCCAATCGCGATCGCGATATCGCGCCTCCCAACTTCACCAATTCCTGCCACTTTACCTCCCGACGAATCAAATGATAATGCTCCAGTACCTCAAAGTCCCATGCAGTAATCTGCGCTCCTTTTTTGACAATCACCTCACCCTGCCGTACTTTCACCATCACGGGTGGCACTCCAGCCGCCGCCTTTTGAGCATTTTGTCTGGTTTGTTCTTCATCCTTTTGCAGATTCGGCTTGAGTACAGCTAACAACAGATTCTTTGCCAAAGTTTCAGCGGATTCTGGTACAAAGGTCTGTAATTGTAAACTCACCGCATCTTGCAAGATATTTTTTGGCAGTCCCTGTGGAATGCCTTGGGTGAGAATCCGCTCTATACTTTGATGGATTCCTATTTGGGTTTTTTCCCATTCCACATCTGATAAATCTAACAGTAGAGATTCTTCATATACTGCTTCGGAGGTAACAGTCTCTAACTTTAAAAGTTTGGCAGTGGCTTGGATGTATCTTTGACGTGTTTGGGAAATTTCGGCAATCACTAAGGACAAGCTTTTCTCAGGAGTTGTGAGACGGTAAGATTCTAGTTCTGCTACAGCTTGAGTAAAATCAGTGTTTTGAGAAAAATCTACTGGCTGTGTCTTTTGTAGACTCTGGGAATCAGATTTGGATGTGATGCGTGGTTGCCGTTTCTGATTGGGTGCAGCTGGGGTGGTTTGTCCGATTCTCTTCTGCTGCTGATTTTTACTATTTTCTACAGCCGATAGCACTGCTTGCCATTCCGACTTAGAACAAGAGCGGAGGTAACGTTGGGTGGAGATGGATAAAACTACAGGATCGAAAAAAGGAAAAGCTCCAGCAACAGCGCGAATTTCGTTGCCATCATCTAGAAGTTGTTGCAAATTTTCGTTGATTTTTTCGTTGACTCGCGCATCAAGCATCAACACCTGTAAGGAGCTTGTGCTGACGGCTTTGCGCTCGGCTTCAGTTTTTTTCTGATCTTCGATGCTAGCTGTGTAAGGCGCTGTAATCGTTTGGGGTGCAGGATGTCCTACTTGGAGTTGAGTCTGATTGTATAATTTATGACCAATAATACCTGTGAGGGATACTACAGCGATCGCCAAAATCACCGAGTAACGCTGTTTATATGCCCAATCTAAAGCGACTGTACAAATACTACTCTTAATGTTGACAGATTTTGCCTTTGACCTGAGCGCTCTTTCTTGTTTTCGGCGTTCGCTTTTCTTATTGGTTTTTGATAAAAACAGAAATACATTCTTGAGCATAGTCCTTAGAAGTTTCCTTCTATGGGTTTTACCTTTGGGACTTCTCATTAACTTTCCTTTACGGCGTAGTGTTTTGTACTGTCGCCGCCAGTGAGTCAATTGCTGGTTCAAGAACTGCAAAAATTTATGCATTTTCATTATCTCTACCTGCAATTGCCGACTTTGATAGTTCAAAAAAGACAATCATCAGGAAAGTTCGATCTGCGACGGTTGTAACTAGATGGTGCGGCTTTTTTATTGCTGATTTACCACAATAGTTAGCTACAGAATCAGTCCAAGGGTTTACTGAAAAATACTAGTATATGAAATTAATACAACTGTGGCGGAAGTTTGCCTAGCTTTAACCCCTTATCTGGTTAATTTAAGATTAACGCGACCGAATAACGCGAGGAGCTGCGTAAACTGAAAGCAAAGCCATTTCACATCCCTCCTCTGTTAACTCTTTTGGGTTTAAGGTAAGATTATACACTCCTGACCATACCCCTACAAATGCATCGGTCAATTCTAACACTTGAGAAAAGCTAGTTAGTCCCCATACTGGAGAATTCCTCTGCAAGAGCAAGACTTGCCAATTTACGGGAATTCCGCCTATGCCGTTATATGCTCCCGACAAAGCACCAGTAATTGCACCTGTAGCCTGTGAATTTAGAAGCGTAGCATCTTGTTGAGAATTGCGATTGTGAGTAGCCTGTAAAACTGTCAGGCGAAAGTCTTCTAAGGTACTCAAAAAGCAGTAAAATGCCATAGCAATAGTGTTACTAAGTTTTTCTTCCTTAGCAAACTCAGCTTGGGTCGTTGATAATCCGGCTCCTTGCTCTAATAAATTCTGGACTCTTAATAATTTTTTTGGGATTGATGTCGGTGTTTCTCCGATAAAAGAAATTGTTTGTGGGATAAGAGTTAGAGGGTCAAGTTTTTCAGTTAGGGCAAGAGCGATCGCATATCCTACTGCTAGTGTTCCATCCCTGATTACTGGGTCATCCTCCCAGATTTTCAGCACACGCAACAAGTTTTGTCGCAGCTTAATCGGATTTTCGTGGAAAAAGAGGGCTACTGGTAATGTGGCAATAATTATTTTTATCGAGATGTCATCAGTTACTACTAAATGAGGAGATTCTTCTTGCTGACGCTCTATCCAATTATCTAAATCTAATCTACCCAAGGCAATCAAACTCTGGATACCCAGAATCGCCATTTTACCTAAATCTAGGGAACTCTCAAACTGTACTTTACCACCAGAAGCTAAACTTCCTCCCAGGATTGCTCCGAGTAAAGTTCCTTTAAACCGACTTATAGGAGAGTAACGCATGAATTATATAGTTAAAAGTGAGTAGTGAGGAGTGAGGAGTTAATGAGAGATTGCTAATTCCTAACTCTTGTATAGACGCGATTAATCGCGTCTCTACTACTAATTCCCAACTCCTAACTCCTAACTCCTAACTCCTAACTCTTAAATGATTTATCAAAGCTTGTAAGCCCAATAAGTAACTTTGAACCCCAAAACCACTTATTTGCCCGATCGCAACTGGGGCGATATAAGAATGATGGCGAAATTCTTCCCGGCGGTAAATATTACTCAGATGTACTTCCACTGTGGGCAAGTTAACAGCAGCGATCGCATCTCGCAAGGCCACACTTGTGTGGGTGTATGCTCCTGCATTAATCAGAATTCCCTGATGTTGCCCTAACGCGCCATGAATACTATCTACCAAAATTCCTTCATGATTTGACTGCAAAGGAAAAACTTTCGCCTGTAATTTGAATGCTTCTTCTTCTAACAGGCGGTTAATTTCAGCTAGTGTCACCGAACCATAAATTCCTGGTTCTCGCTGTCCTAGCAAATTTAAGTTTGGCCCATGCAGTGCCAGAATACTTAAGGATTGCAACGTCGATACCACTGTGGGGTTACTGGCGACGCCGAGAGCGATCGTTCACAGGAATCGGAATCAGTTCCGGTTCCGGTTCAGCCTCTGGCCCTAATAGGCTTTCAATTAACCTACGAGCTAATTCCTTAAGCTTTTCCAGCACCTTTTCTATATAGTCCATGAACTGACCGCTCCTGAGATACTACCTCAATTTTTGATTAACAGGTACGCAGAAAAAAACATACTTTCGCACCTCTGGCTTCCAATCGGGCTGATACACAATCCCGCATTTGGGACATAAGCCACTTCTAAAATTTAGCGTTGTGTTTTCCCTTACTTTTTAGAGTATCACACTTGAACCTAATGAACTGTATCCTATCAAGGATGGATATCAAGGGTCAAGAGTTAAAAATCGGACTTTAGATAGACTATTGAGTAGGAATTTTAGATTTTAGATTTTGGATTAAGAGAATTTTGAGATTCATGTCTTGCCCGTTATGGGCGAAATAAATCTCAAAGACACGCCTTTGTCGCTAATGCTACACTAGCGTAAATCTAAAATCCAAAATTGTTTGACTTACCACTAGTTTTCTGTACCCTTTTTCTTGGCAGCGGTTGTTGATGATTTCGCAGTTGACTTAGATTTGGAAGTCGTTGATTTACTCGTTTTGCGAGTCGATTTTCCTGTCGATGTCTTAGCTGCCAACAAGTTCAGCGCCACCGCTAGGGTTACATCTTCTACCGTTTGACCTTCTGGGATACTGACATTAGTTTTGCCATGCTTGATGTAAGGACCATAGGGGCCATCGTAGATGTTAATTGTTTCTCCATCTTCTGGATGCGTACCCAATTCGCGTAAAGCTGCCTTTGACTTGCTGTTGGTGGAACTGCGCCCCTTTTTCGGTTCGGATAACAGTTCTAATGCACGCTCTAGGTTAATTGTCAATACATTGTCAGCAGCTTTCAGGGAGCGATAGTCTTTCCCCTCCTTACCCTGGTCATGAACCACATAAGGGCCAAAGCGTCCCAAACTTGCTTGGATTTTGCCGCCAGTAACTGGATGAACTCCTAATGTCCGGGGTAGTGCCAATAGACCAACAGCCATTTCCAGGGTAACGGTTTCTGGGGTAACACCTTTGGGTAGGGAGGCTTGTTTCGGTTTGGGGTTTTCGTCGGTTTTGTCACCCAATTGCACATAAGGCCCATAAGCACCAATTTTTACATAAATCGGTTCGCCAGTTTCGGGATGGCGGCCTACCTGGTCAGGGCCTGTGATTTTTTGCCGCAGCAATACTTCTACCTGTTTGGGGTCGAGGTCGGCTGGTGTTAGGTCTTTGGGAATGGAGGCGGTGATAACCCCCTCACCGTTTTCGACTTCAATGTAGGGGCCATATTTCCCAATGCGGACTTTGGCATCTAAATTTTCTAGTTCTACAGTCCTAGCTTTGGTGGCATCAATCTGGCTTTCCTGCTCTTTTACCAGTGTTTCCAGTCCTTTGTCTCCCAGATAGAATTGCTGCAAGTAGGGTAGCCATTTCGCTTCACCTGTGGCAATGTCATCCAGGGTTTGCTCCATCTTCGAGGTAAAACTGGGATCGACAACATCCGGGAAATGTTTTTCCAGCAAGTCGGTGACGGCGAAAGCGGTGAAGGTGGGAATGAGAGCGTTAGTCACCAAATGGGCATAACCCTTATCGATGATTGTGCCAATGATGCTGGCGTAGGTACTGGGACGACCGATACCTTCGCTTTCTAATGTTTTCACTAAAGAAGCTTCGGTGTACCTAGCTGGCGGTTGGGTTTCGTGCCCAACTGCTTCTAGCTCTGTACAATCAGGACGATCGCCTACTTTTAGATTTGGTAAAATTACTTCCTGGTCTTCCAGTGCTGCTTCTGGGTCATCTGAACCTTCAACGTAGGCACGTAAGTATCCAGGAAATTCAATCCGTTTGCCAGAAGAACGGAATCCAGCATCCTCGACTTGCAATTGCACGGTAATTTGAGTTTGCCGGGAATCAGCCATTTGACAAGCAACAGTCCGCTTCCAAATCAAATCGTAAACGGCAAGTTCCCGACCGCCCAAACCAGTTTCTTGGGGGGTGCGGAAGGTGCTACCCGCTGGACGAATTGCTTCGTGTGCCTCTTGTGCGCCTTTGGATTTGGTGGTGTATTGCCGGGGTTGGGGACTGAGGTATTGTTGACCGTAGAGCTTTTCTACACAACTGCGAGCAGCTGCGATCGCCTGGTCTGACAAATGCACCGAATCTGTTCGCATATAGGTAATATACCCTTGCTCGTACAAATTCTGGGCAACCCGCATCGTGTCACGGGCTGAGAGACGCAGTTTCCGGTTAGATTCTTGTTGCAGTGTCGAGGTGGTGAACGGTGGCGACGGTTTGCGCGTCACTGGGCGTTCTTCGATGTCGTTAACATTCCAGGTTTTCCCAGTTAAGCGTTCTTTAAGGGCTACCGCTTGTTCTTCGTTGAGCAACAAGACATTACGACCTGCGGTAATTTGTCCGGTTGCGGCATCAAAATCGCTGCCGTTAGCAATTTTGGTTCCTCCCAGTGTTACCAACTGGGCAGCAAAGGGGGTTTTTTCCTTTGACAAACTAGCTTTCAAATCCCAGTACGTACCCTCACGGAAAGCGCGGCGTTGGCGTTCCTTAGTGACTAAAAGTCGCACAGCTACAGATTGTACTCGCCCAGCAGATAATCCCCAGGCGATTTTTTTCCATAGCAAGGGAGATAGGGTATAGCCCACCAGCCGATCTAAAATCCGTCGGGTTTCTTGAGCGCGAACCAACTGCTCATCAATATTGCGGCAGTCTTTCAGAGCTTTTTTGATCGCCTCTTGGGTAATTTCGTGAAACACCATCCGCTTAGTCGGAACTTTCGGCTTCAGCAGTTGGTATAAATGCCAACTAATGCTTTCACCTTCCCGGTCTTCGTCCGTTGCCAGAATCAGTTCATCTACATCCTTGAGGGCATCTTTGAGCTGGGTAACAATTTTCTTTTTGTCTTTCGGGACAACATATACCGGTTCAAAGTCGGCGTCCACATTTACTCCTAGCTGCGCCCATGATTCTCCTTTGACGGCAGGGGGAATTTCACTAGCCGACTGGGGTAGGTCACGCACATGACCCATAGACGCCTCCACCCGATAGCCTGATGGCAGGTAGTTGCGAATGGTACGAGCTTTTGTTGGAGATTCGACGATGACGAGAGTTGACATGGAAATTTCAATAAAAACAAGAGCTACTAAGCTAAACAGTCAAATTGAGGTAACTTTTACAAATTGTCAAGATAAATGGTCACGCTTAGGGCGGTGATTTAATCCTCACATAAACTACCTGTTTGGGAAAAAATCCGCTGAACTTAATGCTCAGTCTGTCCCAGAGAATAAATGAGGATACGCTGGGTTTGAATTTCCAGCTATTTCAATCTTTAACTTATCTAACGCATAATTGGCGACTATAGTTTTCAAAATATCCTTTAATTGGGAATTGGGCATAGGGCATAGGGCATAAAGCATGGGGAATGGGAGATGAGAAAGCAGGGGGAGCAAGGGAAGAATAATTATTATTGAATTTACCAATGCCCAATGCCCAATGACGGCAGTTGCTCCACTTGGGGAGACCCCAAGACCCAACGGGAAAGGCAGTCCCCCAGACGATCAAGGACTCGCTCTAAGCGAAGCCATGCCGAAGGCTTTACGCTGCGCTAAGCTAATCGGCATTTAAGCTGCAATATAACTGACATTACCTTTGTTTTTGATTTTCCGATGCCACTTAATGACTAACTCGCCTTGATTCAACAACTTATCTAGTAGTGATTTTAACTCATCTACTGATTTAAATAACCGATGAGCAATATATTCCTTACATGAGTGCCAGACTAACTCGATAATGTTGTAATCAGGGCTGTAAGATGGCAAGAACTCTAAAACAAAATTCGGAAACTGTTCAGATATTTTAGCTAGAACATCTTTGCGTTTATGAAAACTAGCATTATCTAAAATCAAAATAATTTTTGGCCCATACTTAGCAAAATTTTCAGAACAGTTACCTTGATTTACCCACTCCTGTTTGATTAATTCATTTAATTGTTCTAATTGCTCGTAAAAAATATCTGCATTACCTTTTTTGACGAAGAAGCATACCCGTTTTCGGTCTAATTCTCGGATTGCTCCCATCACATTGACACCTCCACAACGTCGTTGCCCTGGAACATTCTTGCGCTTTCCTTTTTTACCCCAATTCTTGCGTCGAATCACACGTAGACTAAAACCACTCTCGTCCCAAAACCATACCTGTAAACGCTCTGGCTGCTCTCGTGCGATTGATAGATATTGAGCAAGTTTCTCCTTGAACTTGGCTCTTTCGATTGGGTTTTGTTTATCTTCCAGGTCATATTTAGACCAGATATAACTATACTTTTTTCTCTTTAATATCCTCCTAACTTGAGAACTACTTAAATCAATTCCTGTTTTTTCGGTTAAATATGTAGCTAGTCGCTCTGCCGTCCATTTCCCAAATTCATACCCTAACGTCGATGGTTCTGTATCAACAGTTTTTAATAACAGTTCAACATATTCAGGGGTGGCTTTTCGATAATGTTCGTATTCTCTTTTATTATGTAAAGTTTCTAAATCATCGGGATCTCCATGCATACACCAATATGCTACTGTTCTGTGCGAACAACCTAAAAATTTAGCAATCTCGTGTTGTGGTTTTCCATCATTCTGTAGCAGTATAATTAAAATTCTTTCTCTAACGTGTGGTAAGTCACTTTCTTTTAGAGCTTCCTGTAGCTTGGTGATTTGTTCTGGCGTTAAAAAGTTTTTGGCTGCTGGTGGCATACTTGCTTTTGAACGGCTTCATCTTCTTATTATGCAACTTACGTGCCGATTAGCTTATCGACGGGAACCGCCAAGACGGGGGCTGCCTCACCGCACTGCCTCCCCAATGCCCCACTCTAATAGAGCTTGTGCCAAAATTAAATCAAACTTGAGAGCAAAAGCGAAATAGCATTTATACTTATGTCAGGAAAGCAAAACCATGCAAGCAATTCGTCAGGGTGATGTTATCTTACTACCTGTGCAGCAGGTTGAAGGACAAAAAATACCTCATTTAACTTTGGCAGAAGGCGAAGTTACAGGTCATAAGCATCAGATTACTGAGGGCAAGGCGGAATTATCTGAAAAAGATGGCACACTTTATTTACGTGTTATTTCAGAGTCGGCGTTGCTAGCTCATGAGGAGCATAAAGCTATTTCTATTCCCCAAGGTGACTGGATGGTGAAAATTCAACGGGAATACGAGCCTGAAGGTTGGCGTTATGTCGCTGATTGAAAAGTTAACACCTGAGCAAGAGGCTTTGATTCCAGTTTATCGGGAAAAGTGGCGAGCGATCGCGCTTTCAACTGAGCGGATTGATAAAGAAAAAGCGGCAGAAATTGTAAAAGCTGCTTATATTGCAATTGACTATGAACAACCTGAAATCCTTTTTCACGACAGTCCTTATGCAGCTTGCAACTGGATGCTAAAACTATCACCTCAATTTGTAGACAGTTACCTCAATGAACCAAAGAGTTTAGACAGCTTATTTTCGCCTCATATCTTTCAAGAACTTTCGAGAAAACTTCATGAACAGCTTGGCAAAAAATTATTATATAAACAATTTTATAAATACTTCTCTGGTATGGCAGATACTCTGGTAAATCATGAAATATTTAATGACTTAATTGAAAAATTTTGTACTCAAGTAAACGAGCAACTAGAGGATCATTCGTGGCTAATTGAAGTTTACCTTCATAACTCCTTTAGACTTGAAAATCACGGTAATTGGATGGACGGATATGATTTTTGCATATCTGTTTTGAACATCGATCATCCTCAACAGGAATGGAAAGTATTTCAATCTTTAATTCAAGAATGTGGTTGGTTGTTTGCGTATGATGATATTTGTATAATATGCGATCGCCCCCTTCACCTACGCTTCGATAATCAAAATCGCCTCCACGCTGAAGGCGAACCCGCGATTGAATTTATTGATGGATATAGCCTGTACTCATACCACGGTGTAACCTTGCCTGAAAAATACGGTAAAATCCACCCGCAGCAATGGCAATCTCAATGGATTTTAACAGAAGAAAATGCCGAACTACGACGAGTACTAATTCAGGGTATCGGTTACGCTAGAATTTGCGAAGAATTGCAAGCTATTGAATTAGATAATTGGCAAGAATATACACTATTAAAAATTGATAACAATGTGGATATCGAGCCGATTTATTTATTAAAAATGACTTGCCCTAGCACAAGCTTTATTCATGCCTTGCGAGTTCCACCGAATATGAACTCAGCGCGTGAAGCAATTAGCTGGGTAAATTGGGATGTAGATCCAGAAGAATTTGGTGTACAAACATAATTACTTAAAGGACTTGCCGATTTAGAAATTGTTCAAAAAGGTAATGACAATCTATTCATGCTAGATGTCACCTTAGCAGAAAGGGCATACTGTAATTCTTAAATGCAGTAACTTGAGAGTTAATTATTCATTTTTGAGTAATACAGTGAAGATACTACCATTTGGATAATTATCTTCGATGGTAATCGTACCGGAATGTGCCTCGATCGCCATTTTGCAGAAAGCCAATCCTAAACCAATTTGCGAAACTTCTGGTATGGAAGTTCCAATTTCATACTTCTCGAAAATGATTTGTCGTAACTCCAGACTTACTCCCGAACCAGAATCAGCGACTTGCACTTTTACACCGCCTGCTACTAAATACTCTCCCCGTAGGGTGACTTGAGACTTGTACGGGGAGAACTTAATGGCATTGGAGAGCAAATTATCCAGCACTCGACGAAAGAGAACTGCATCTATTGCAACAATACCACCAGGTTCGGGTAGTTCGCGTATCAGAGTCAGATTCTTTTGATTAGCGATCGCCTCAATATCTGCCAATGCTGACATACACAGCGTACAAAGGTCTACTTCTGTATAATTGAGAACCATTTTCCCAGATTCCAGCTTTGCCACGATCAGCAAACTATCGATCAACAATTGTAATTGTTGTCCAGCAACTAAAATTTGATCGACTTTTCTTTGATGCTGTTCAAATGACAAACCTGACAACCGTAGAATTTCTGCGCCTAAAACAATACTGGTAAGTGGATTTCGCAGATCGTGCACAATCATATTTACCATATCTTCTCGCAGTTTTAGCAATACTTGCATATTGTCGTATTGCTGTTTAATCCGCAACATGGAATGAACTCTAGCTCGTAATTCCACACCATTGACGGGTTTACTAATAAAGTCATCTGCACCCGTCGCCAGACATCGAGCCAAATCTTCTTTATCGGTTAATGCTGTCACCATAATAATCGGCACTGCTTGCCATTGTGGATTGGCTTTGATGCGTCGGCAAACTTCCATCCCATCGAGATCGGGCATCATCACATCTAATAAAATCAGATCGGGTTGAAAACTGTCGAGGCGGTTTAGAGCTTGTTGACCACTAGGAGCGTAGTATAGCTGGTAGTTTTCACCATCCAGCAAGGTTTCAATTACATCAAAATTATCGGGTTCATCATCAATTACTAAAATAGAGAGTTGACTATCCATCGAGAATTTCCGCTACCTTCCTAAAAATTGTTGAATTGTAGTTACAAGCTGTTTAAGTTTTACGGGTTTGGTCAAATATTCGTTAGCTCCAGCTGCGAAACTTGTTTCGCGATCGCCGGGCATAGCTAATGCCGTTAGTGCAATTATGGGAATATGCACAAATTGGCGATCGTTACGGATGCGGCGGATGGCTTCTAACCCATCCATTCCCGGCATTTGAATGTCCATCACAATTAAGTCAGGGCGTTGAACTCCCACAAGATCGATAGCTTGTTGTCCATTGTTTGCCAAAATGAGATGATACCCTCGACTTTCAAGATAGCCGGACATCGTATCAATATTTGCTTGATTATCTTCTGCCAACAAAATCAAAGGAGTTTCCAAAAAGACTTCTGGCAATACAATTAAATTTGGCGAGTTAGAACGGGCAGGCTGTTGTAGTTTCTCTATAGTTACCTGAAGTTGAGCGCGGGTAATGGGTTTGACCAGATATTCAAACGCTCCTTGAGCTAGTCCTTTGCTATGTTCATCCACAACTGAAATGATGATCGTTGGAATATCTTTAGTTTTTGGGTTGGTCTTGAGTTGATTTAGCACCTCCCAACCCGATAGGTTTGGTAGTTGCAGATCGAGAATGATTAGAGCAGGTTGAACTCGCAACACCTCTTCTACGGCTCCTTCACCTTGAGAATAGATAATGGATTGCATTCCCATCTCGCGCAAGTAACGAGTAATCTGATCGGCCGCGGCCACAGAATCTTCAACGATCACAACTTGAGCATTTTCAGCAATTAAGGGATAGCTGGGTAATGAAGTAGTTACCTGCTTCCTGAGAAAATTATCGCTGGTACGATAGGGAATGCGAACGGTAAAACAACTTCCCTTTCCAACTTCACTGCTAACTAAGACTGTTCCTCCATGTAGGGTAATAATCTTTTGTACCAGTGCCAAACCTAAACCAGTGCCACTGTACTGGCGGTTAAGGCTGCTGTCAAGCTGGATAAAAGGCTGAAACAGCTTGCCAATTTCTTCAGGGGCGATACCGATGCCGGTGTCAGTGATATGGAAGCAGAGATTTGGGGAAGATGAGGGGGATGAGGAAGACAAGGAAGACAAGGAAGACAAGGAAGACAAGGAAGAATTTACTTCCCCTGCTCCCCTGCTCCCACTTCGGCTACGCTCAGTGACCACCTGCCCCTCTGCCTCCTCCAGCCTGACTTCTAGCGTTACAGATCCCCGTTCTGGCGTAAACTTGACAGCGTTACTTAACAGGTTGATCAGTACTTGACGCAGGCGGCGATCGTCTACTTGGATGCTGTCAATATTGTCATAAATATGAGTACTAAGACGAATGCTTTTTTTCAAAGCCATCTGTTTGACAAAGGCAAGGCTGGTATCACAAAGGCTCCTAACAGAAACATCACTTGGTTGCAGTTCCAGTTTGCCAGATTCGATTTTAGACAAATCTAGAATGTCATTGATTAGTTCTAGTAAATGTCTGCCACTGCACTCAATAGTGGCGATCGCTTTTGCTTGTCTTTCATTAATGGAGCCGAATACACTTTCTTGTAAGCCTTCTGACATACCCAAAATCGCATTCAGAGGTGTTCGCAGTTCATGGCTCATGTTGGCGAGAAATTCGTCTTTGAGGCGAGTAGCGCGGGCAAGTTCCATATTGGCGTTAGCAAGCTGCTCATTTGTATGCCGTAATTGTGCTTCGGCTTGTTTGCGTTCTGTGATATCTTCATGAGATACCAGTACGCCAATCACCTCTTTGGCGCTATTAGTCAGGGGAATTTTATTAGTTCGTAGCCAGAGTTGTTCGCCATTAGCCCCTTCAAATGGCTCCTCATAGCCTAGTTTAGGTGTTTGGGTGTTCATCACCATCGCATCGTCTGCACAGTAGAGGTGTGCTAACTTGGCCCAAGGTAATTCAAAATCGGTCTTGCCGATAATTTCATCAATTGTCAGTTGAGAATGGCGGATAAATGCTGGATTGCAGCCGAGAAAGCGCGATTGGCGGTCTTTCCAGAAAACACGTTGCGGAAATGTATCTAGTACAGTTTGCAGCATTTTACGTGATTCTTCCAGTTCTTGCGCGGTCTGTTTGCGTTCGCGGATATCAAACAGGGTGGTGCGGCTGTATAGATAGTTACCCTCTGCATCCTTGACAGCAGTAGCGCTTACCAGCACTGGGAAAACTGTGCCATCTTTACAAATCATGTCAAGTTCCAAATCCTTCACCGAACCCTGCTTTTTGAAGTGAGGATAGTTTTGCGCAAAGGACAAGCCACTTGCTTGGGTGAAAAAATTCAGCACGGGTTGACCAATCATTTCCTCACGGGTATAACCCAACCATTGCAGTTCAGTCTCGTTTACCTTAAGCAATCGGCCTTCGCTATCGAGGGAATGATAGCCACAGGGAGCATTATTGTATAAATCTTCGACCTCATGGGCATATTTCGCCAATGCCTCTTGTGCTTCTTTCCGTTCGCTGATATCAGTTATCCTAACTAGATTCATGGTGCGTCCGGCTACAGTAATCGGCTTGGCTGCAATGTTTCCCCAGAAAATCTTACCCTGAAGAGTAATATATTCAATCTCTAGGCTCCAGAAACCTTTTGAGTGCATATCTCTGACGATCGCATCCGTTTCGTTGGTAGTGAATGGCCGCAACTGGAGTGTCTGCCCATTGATATCGACCAATTCAGCGTTGTCAACCGCCTCAAACATTTCTACTGCCCGCCGATTGCAATCTAGGGTGAGCAGGGTTTGCGGATCGACTAGAAAGATGGCATCGGCAGATTCGTTAAAAATTGCTTCTCGCAAATCCCGATTGTGGATGAGTTCCTCTTCGGCTTGTTTGCGTTCGCTGATATCATAGTTAACCCCAATCATCTGTACAGGTTCACCCTGTTGGGCACGCTTGAGAATGCCGTAGCCTTTAAGATAACGAATTTCTCCACTTGGTTGAACGATGCGGAACTCGACATTATATTCTTGCTTTCCTTGCAGAACTTGCTCTATAGTTTCCAACATATAAGGGCGATCGTCTGGGTGCAGGCAGTTTAACCAAGCATCAAAAGAACCGTCAAAATCAGTGTTGCTCACTCCATACAGTTCGTACATTCGATCGTCCCAAATCTGCCTTGCTTGGACGAAATCATATTCCCAAATACCAAATCCTCCAGAGCTGATAGCTATGGTTAGCCGTTCGGAGAGGTGATGCAACTGTTCTTCTGCTTGCTTGCGTTCGCGCAGTGCGGCTTGCTGTTCGCTGATATCTGTCAGTGTGCCGATGTAGCCAATAATGGTGTCGTTGGCGTTAATTTCGGGTAGCACTTGGACATAGAACCAGTTAATGCTGCCATCTGGGCGTAGATGTCTGCCCTCACTCTGATAAAATTCCCTTGGGTTAACACGTTCTTGCTCAAATTTCAAAGACCATTCCCTCCCCAAACGCTCGGCATCTTCTGGGTGCAAAGCCTGTAACCAACCTATCCCCAATGCTGCCTGTGTTGGTCTACCAGTCATCTCACTCCAGCGATCGTTAGCATAGATGCAGTTACCAAAGGCATCCAGTCGGAAAATAGCTACAGGAGCCGCTTCTGCCAAATTTGCATAACGGAGTTCGCTGTCTCGAAGGGCTGTCTCTATTTGTTTTTGCTGGGTAATATCTTTGGCAATACCCAAAAATCCGATATTGTTTCCTTTTAGATCCTGGAGAATTTTTACTGACAGAAATACAGGGAATCGAGAGCCATCTTTACGAATGTAAGTCCATTCGTTTTCATAAGTGCTTCCGTCTTGAGTGACGATAGTAAAAAATTCTCTACCAGGTGCAATTTCCCTACCCAATTTCAACGAGAGTTCTGCTGCTCGTTGCTTGAGTTCCTCTGGGTCGTGAAATGTAGTTGGATTTATTTGCCGAACAACTTCATCTGCTGTGTAGCCCAACATTTTCTGAGCAGCTGCGTTAAAGGTTTGGATGCCATTCGAGTTATTAGAAATAATGGCATAGTCAGTACCATCTAAAATGGCTTGTTGCAAATTAGCGATCGCTAACAATTGAGCTTCTGCCTGTTTGCGTTGTGTAATATCAATATGGCAACCAATCATCCGCAGGGGATTGCCGTCTCGATCCCACGCAATGACGCGACCGGAACAAATGACCCAAACGGTAGAACCATTTTTATGTCGATATCTCACCTCATTGTAAAAGGGGATTTGTCCGCGACTTTGGACGTGTTGCTCAAAAAGTTCTAGAACACCCGGTAAATCCTCTGGAAAAATCAGGTGTTGCCAGCTGTGTGGTGTATTTAGCAATTCCCAATCTTCGTAGCCTAACATCTGCTTGAAGGTTAAGCTCAAGTACTCTTGATTGCCCTGAATATCCCAGTCCCAGTAACCTGCTAGGCCGACTTTGAGAATTTGCTCCAGAAGACGTAATTCAATTCGCAGCATTTGGGCCCGCCGCCGCTCCTTTTCTGAGAACTTGCGTTCTGTAATATCTATCAGCACGCCCAGCATCCGCAGCAGTTTTCCGGTTGCGTCGTAAACTCCGCGTCCTTTTGCCGATACCCAATGAATGCTGCCATCTTGCCAGACAACTCGATATTCCACAGCATAATCGGTTTGGGTAGCGATCGCTTGCCTCAGTTGCGGCTCAACCCATTCTCGATCCTCTGGATGGACTTGACCCCGCCACTTTTCATAAGTCCAGTTCACATCACTCAGATCGGAACCAAAACAGCGAATTGCATTCTCGCTAGCAAATATTTGATTGATGATTGGGTTCCACTCCCAATAGCCAATACCAGCAAAACTCAGAGTAAGCTTGAGTTTCTCTTCGCTAGCTTTTAGCGCTGCTTCTGTCCGTTGGCGTTCTGCTAGTTCTGCCTGTAATTGCTGATATGCACTTCCTTGTTGAATGGCGATCGCTATTTGCACCGCTAGTCGATCCAACAAATCTAGTTCTACTGATTGCCAATGACGAGGCGCACTACATTGGTGAGCAATTAATAATCCCCATAATTGCTCTTTGACCAAAATAGGTACTACCAGATTGGCTTTGACTTCAAATTTTTCTAGAAGCTGCAAATGACAATTTGTTAAACCAGCCTGATGAATATCGTCGATTGCTCGTTTTTTCCCTTGACGATAGTCACTTCTGGCTTTCTTGTGAAAGCAGGTGTCTATAATCTGCTTTCCCAGAGCCACTGTCCAACCAGGAAGCACTGATTCTGCGACAATTGTACCGCTCATATCCGGCTGAAATTGATAGACCACTACTCGGTCTGCTTTGAGAAACTGCCGTACTTCTGTAGCTGTGGTACGCAGAATCTCTTCTAGTTTCAGAGACTGACGAATCCGTAAGGCGATCGCAGCAATCAGTTGTTGTTGTTCCCGACTTTGTTCTAACTGCCGAGCCAAATCCATCCGTTCAATGGCATGATGAATTGCACCTTGAAGAACTTCAAGTGTGAGTTTATTTTTAACCAGATAATCTTGCACACCACTTTTCATCGCACGAACAGCGATGATTTCATCCCCTTGTCCTGTTAGCAGAATCACAGCAGTTTGAGTATTGCTATGACATTCCCAAAACTGCTGAATAAACTTCAGTCCATCCCCATCAGGCAACGCGAAATCTAGCAAAATGATATCTGGAATCTCCTGTTGACACCATTTCAGTGCTGGCGTTAGCGTTTCAAATTCCAAAAAGCGGTAGCTATACAGGCTGTCTTGCTTCAAAAAGCGACGATATACTTCCCGATCTTCAGCGCAATCATCAATCAGCAGGATTGTGAGGCAAGGAGGATAACTCATAAGTTAAAAATACAAACGCGATCGCGTTTCAAAAAATTATAGCTCGATATCATCGTCTTAATTGCTTGATGTAAATCAAATCACGCTTGGACAAGAAAAACATAGAACAGGCAAAATACCTGAGATATTTTTATATTGCCCTTTAGCGCGATATTTTGCCCAAATACCTTAAAATTTTGGCATTTTAATCGCTTTACGATTAGGTGTTATAAACGAATGGCTTCGCAGTTTTACTTAAACACCTCCTCAGAGATTCAGTAAATTTGCGGTCTTCAAAATTCATCAATTAACAGCCGCAAAAGTAACACTCAAACCTCTGTTTTGCAGTGATTTTTACCATCAGCCAGATTGTTTTAAAGTTTCACATCATCGGTTTTATTGGCTTGTTCCTTACCATTCTTCTAGAAAATCTCCTCTATCCTACGGATGAGCTAGAGTTGCGACTCAGTATTTATTCAGGAATCACAAATAGCCATTCAAGTAAATACTCTCAATTTCATTAGAAAAAAAATCCTGTTTTTCCTCGATTACATTTTCATTTAAATTTTGAATACTAAAACTATTACAAACAATAATTACTAGAAAACATTTGTTTGTAACCAGTTCATTCTCTTGAAAATTTCCAGTTTAAGTACAATTCCAAAAGGAGTTTTAACCTAATGTCACTATCAGGTGTAGAGCGTCAGTTACAGCATAAATTAGACCTTAAACAAGCTGTAAATCACAAATTGAATCCTGTTAACATTGTGTTTTTACTAGTAGGTTTAATTATTCTAGGAAGCTCTAGTTTTATTATCACCTCTTATGTATTGTCTTCAATTAGTTTGATAATTTCATCTTCAGATGCTAATCCTACATCAATTCCCTGGATTGAGAATAAGTTTGACTGTCAATTCAGTAGTAGAACCTGGCGAGATAACAAGTGTTGGGATTATGAACATAATCCTATGTTTTAAAGTTGACTTCTAATTACTTGGATTACACTTAAGCTGCATCTACCTTAAAGATCGTTATTTTTTTACATCAAGTAACAATTCATAACTCAACCCAGTAAAAAACCAAAACATCTTTCATAACAAATAAAAACTATTAAAAACAATATAAATTTTTATAGCAATAAAAAAATCATAGAAAACACTGATGTTTTTTCATTAAATATAAGTAAAATATTATTTACCTTTTGATTAAATATAATTCCATTTCAAGCATATATACATAATGTTCATTAACTCTCTCATCTCTGATAATTTACAACAGACTATCATTCGTCATCCGCTTGTTGTTAGCTCTGAAATTATGCTTCCAGATGTGATTGCATTAATCAATCAAGCATCAGCTAATCATGATAGTTTGCCAATCAAGCATAGCAATTATTTACCTAATCCTGGTAAAGATATAGGTAGCAACACATCTCAAGCCACCAGTTGTGTTTTAGTTCTAGAAAACTCGCATTTGGTGGGGATAATTACGCAACGAGATTTAATTAAGCTGACAGCCCAAGGTCAAAATATAGAGGGTATCAGTGTTGCCCAAGTGATGACCAGAGAGTTAATAACATTGAAGCTAAAAGATTTTAAAGATGTTTTTACTGCTTTACATTTGCTAAGAAAAAATCGAATTTGCCACCTGCCTATTATTGGAGATCGAGAAGAGTTAATTGGATTAGTTACTCCCACTAGTCTACTGGCAGTTTCTATTCTACAAGCCGAACTTTACAATCATACACGAGTTAAACTTGTAGAACGCCAAAAAATTGAGGCAGAACTGCGATTGGAGCGTAATTTTGTTTCTACCGTTTTGAATCTAGCAGACGCTTTAGTTATAGTACTAGATTGCCACGGAAAAGTTGTTCGCTTTAATCATACTTGCGAACAAGCTACAGGTTACGCATTCGATGAAGTTAAAGGAAAATGTGTTTGGGATGTGCTGCTGTTACCTGAAACAACAAAATGTATCAAAGATATTTTTCAAAATTTAGCCGAGAGAGAATTCCCTCAACGTTACGAAACTTCTTTAGTTACTAAAGATAGCGATCGCCGCTTAATTTCTTGGTCAAATAAGGTCTTACTTAACTCTAATAATCAAGTTGATTATATTGTTTGTACAGGCATTGACATTACTGAAAGCCGAAAAGCACAAGAGGAACTCCAACAGACTCGCAACTTTTTACAGTCGATGATTAATAATCTGCCTGTAGCCGTCTTTGTTAAAGATGCTAAACCAGAAAGTTTTGGGACAGTCAAGCTCTGGAATCATACCTGCGAAAATATTTTTGGTGTTACAGCAGAACAGGCTATTGGCAAAACAGATTACGAATTCTTCTCGAAAGAACAAGCAGACTTTTTCTATCAAAAAGACCTAGAAAGTTTTGCTAGCGGTGTACTTCAAGATATTTCTGAAGAACCTATTGACAGTCCTAGTTTTGGCAGAAGAATTTTACACATGACTAAAATTCCTTTGTATGACAAAAACCATCAACCCGAATACCTATTGTGTATTTCCGAGGACATTACAGAATATAAACGAGCAGAAAAAAATCTACAACAAGCAAAAGAGCAATTACAAACGGTTTTAGATGCACTACCTGGGTTTGTTTCTTGGGTAAATGATGATGGATATTATTTAGGGGTTAATCGCCATTTAGCTGAAAGTTTTAACTTGACTCCTGATGCTTTTGTTGGTCAAGAATTGGGCTTTATGGAAAATAGCCCACAATTTACAGAATTTATGCATGAATTTTTAAATAGGCAAGATGTAGCAGATTCTAAGGTTATTGATGTCCAAATTAATGGTAAAACATGTAATTATTTGCTCGTAGCTCAAAAATATCAACAAAACACAGCCGCCGTTGCCATCGGAATCGATGTTACAAAACGCAAACAAGCTGAAATAGCCTTACAAAGTTTAATAGAAAGTACAGCTTCTACAACTGGACGTGACTTTTTTCCAGCATTAGTTGAGCATATTTCTTCGACTTTAGATGTCCGTAATACTTTAGTAAGTGAGTTAATTGATGAGCAAGCTCACACTTTAGGATTTTGGTCTGATGGGCAGTTACAACCCAATATTTGCTATGACCCAAAATCAACTATATGTGAAACTTTGCTCAAGCAAGGATTTTACCAGTGTAGTTCGAGAATTCAGCAACTCTTTCCTAATGCGAAAAGATTAGCTGCTATGGAAGCTGAAAGTTCTATGGGAGTTATTTTAAGTGATGATTTTGGTCAACCAATTGGCTCACTATGCATAGTAGATGACAAACCTATACCTGACCAACATAAATTTGAAGGAATTCTCAAAGTATTTGCAGCCAGAGCATCTGCTGAACTGCAAAGACAACGAGCGCAAGAAGCTCTACAAAAACTCAATCAAGATTTAGAAATCAGGGTTAAACAACGCACTTTAGACTTACAACAAAGTGAGGCAGAACTTAGAGCTATTTTTAATCAAGCAGCTGTGGGAATTCAGCTAGAAACTTTAGATGGACATTTTGTTAAAGTTAATCAAAAGTTATGTGAATTTTTAGGCTATAGCCAAGAAGAAATCCTCCAAAAAAACTTTAGAGATATCACACATCCAGAAGATATACAAATCCATCTAAATAAATTGCAACAATTAATAGCAGGAAAAATAGAAACATTTTCCATTGAGAAGCGTTATTTACATAAAAATGCTAATGTAATTTGGATAAATCTAACGGTATCTCTAATTCGAGATCCGATTGGCAAACCAATTTATGCGATCGGTGTAGTTAAAGATATACGCGAGCGCAAACAAGCTGAAGAAAATATTTGTAAAGCTTTAGTAAAAGAAAAAGAACTCAGTGAGTTGAAATCTCGTTTCATTTCTATGACCTCCCACGAGTTCCGAACTCCTTTAGCTGTGATTGCTTCCTCTGCTGGAATCTTAAAAAGCTTTAGCCATAAACTAGATGAAGAACAAAAGCATAAACATCTCCAATGCATTGAGACTTATGTGCAACATACTACTCAACTATTAGATGATATTTTGCTAATTAATAAGGCTGAAGCTGGAAAATTGGCATTTGAACCAACTTGTATTAATTTAATTAATTTCTGTCGTTCTTTGGTAGAAGAAATTCAACTCAATTCTTCAAAACATACCCTAACCTTTTTTCCTCAGTATTTAGGGAACTCATTAATAGACGATCCCTTTATGGCTTGTATAGACAAGAAACTTTTGCGACAAATCTTGAGCAATTTGCTTTCAAATGCTGTCAAATACTCGCCAGATAGTAGCAATGTTCAAATTGATTTATTAGTTCAAGATGAAAGCGCAGTTTTTCTAATTCAAGATGAGGGTATTGGTATTTTACCAGAGGATCAACAGAACTTATTTGAACCATTCTACCGAGCGAGTAATGTTGGTAATACGCCAGGAACTGGATTAGGTTTGGCAATAGTCAACAACTGTATAGACCTTCATAGAGGAAGAATTACTCTCACTAGCCAGGTCGGAGTAGGTACGACTTTTAGGGTAGAACTGCCACTGATTATAAGTGACTTCCTCAATGAAAAATATCGAATGTGTTATTAGTAAATAATTTTAGGGAATAATAAACTGCGGGAGATTGTTTGGAATCTAATGTAAAATCCAAGTTCTCATCTGAATAATTAGTTTTAACAACTGTATTTACTGCGTCTGTAGATATCGCAAAAATGCCTAGTAAAAATCAATATTTGAAGAAGCCAATGAACAAAAAAATATTAATAATTGAAGATGAAGTCCAAATCTGTTCAAATATTCAACAGATTTTAAGTTTTTCTGATTTTAATACTATTACTGCAAATAATGGTTTAGAAGGATTACGACTTGCTAAAACAGAACAACCAGACCTGATATGTTGTGACGTTATGATGCCTGAACTTGACGGTTACGGTGTGCTAACGGCCTTACGCCAAGATCCTGTAACTGAATTTATCCCAGTAATTTTTCTGACTGCAAAAGTAGATCGTGGTGACTTACGCCAAGGTATGGAATTAGGAGCCGATGATTACCTGACGAAACCTTTCTCTATGGACGAACTTTTGAAGGCAATTCAGGTCAGATTAGATCGAGTAGAAAAACCAGCTTTAATCAAACAACAATACGAGCAAGAACATCAAGAAAATACCAAGTTGAAGCAGGAGATAGAGATAAATTCACAAAAACTGCAAGAGAGCCAACACCTAGCAGAAATATGTAACGAGGTTTTACAAAAACTTTTACAAGATTTAGGCAATCCGCTTTCAAATATCAATATGGCAATCTATATGCTGAAAAAAGCTCAATCAGATGTTGAGCGCGATCGCTACTTGAGTATCCTACAACAAGAGTATGCTAGAGAAATGATGTTTTTGAATGAAATGAAGAATTTACAAGCATTATTAACCCCAGAAAATGCCAATATTTTGCAAAATTTTAATTTGCTTAACCATAGCAAATAGTATATCTGCGCAACAAATATATTGAAATAGATCGGCGTTTTTACTTAGATCATTAATATGATTATACGGTATTATTGACAATTAATTTTTCTTGTTTAGCAAGATAAGCTTTGTGTGGATATAGCGTTTCCTAAGCAACTGAAGTATACCAAATCTTGTTAACCAAGGTTAGTAGCTTTGGAAACGTATCTTACTAGGTCGTAAATTGCTATACCAATAATATAAAACTGATACTTTTATTTTTATTAATCATAAATGAACACAATTTTAATTATAGAAGACGAACCCCAAGTCAGGGGAAATATTCAGGAAATTTTACAACTTTCTGATTTTGAAACTTTGATAGCTGCAAACGGTAAGATTGGATTAGAAATTGCTCAAGCAAAATTACCAGATTTAATTATCTGTGACATTATGATGCCTGAACTAGACGGTTATAGCGTACTGTCTGCTTTACGTCAAAATGAAGCAACTATCAATATTCCTTTAATATTTGTTACTGCTAAGGCAGAGCGTTCAGATTTTCGTCAAGGAATGAATTTTGGAGCTGATGATTATTTGACTAAACCATTTACTCCGGAAGAATTACTCAATGCGATCGCTTCTCGTCTTGATAAACACGCTTCGGTTGAGCGCCAAGCTCAAGCCAAACTAGACGAACTGAGAATGAATATTGCTCACTCATTACCTCACGAACTAAATACGCCTTTAAATGGTATTCTCGGTATGTCACAGTTGTTAATACAAAATTGTGAGTTCATGCCTGACTCTGAAGAAGTCGAAATTGCCGAATTAATTTACAAATCCGCCAATCGCTTGAATGTACTAGTTCAAAGATTTTTATTATATAGTAATCTGGAGTTAATAACTAAAAGTCTCGAAAAAACTCGTCAATTCAAAGAAAAAAAAGATAGATGTTTTGCTGAAAAAATTCTTATTGAAATTGCTTTTAAAAAAGCTAAAGAAAACTGTAGACCAAAAGATTTAAAGTTAGATATCGAAGAATCTACAGTACAACTATCAGAAGAAAACTTGAGTATTCTGATTGAAGAATTACTGGATAATTCTTTCAAATTTTCTTTGCCAAGCAGTGAAATTCAAGTTATGAGTAAGATAGAAGGTAGCAAATTTAATTTATATATAATTGACAATGGCAAAGGGATGACAATTGAAGAGATTAACAAAATTGGAGCTTTTGTACAATTTAATCGAAAGTTATGGGAGCAACAAGGCTCTGGCTTAGGACTGGCTATTGTTCAGCATATAGTTAAATTATATGGTGGTGAATTTACAATCGCTAGCATTCCTGAGAAAGGAACTATTGTAAGTGTTAGTTTGCCTTGCTAGGGTGTACTTGCCAATATAACCACAAGAAAATAGCCAAGTTATATTCAGTGGTTTTAAGTGCGCTTTTTAACACCAGGTTTGCACAACATGACCCTTTAACTGTTGTCCTAACCAAGGTGTATTTTGTGAAAGTGTATAAAGACTTTTCCGTTCAACTTTCCAAGTTTGCTGAGGATCAAATAAAGTAAGTTCCGCTGGTTGATGAGGTACGATCGCACTTACTTTTTCTCCCAAACACTCTGCTGGATTGGTACTCAATGCCCGCCATAATTCTAAAGCTGTAAATTCCTCAGTTTCAACCAAATATTGCCATAAAAGAGGTAATGCTAATTCTAAACCAATTGCTCCTGGAGGCGCTTCGGCAAAGGCTTGGACTTTTTCTTCGTAGCTGTAGGGTGTGTGATCGATAGCGATCGCATCGATTACACCCACACGTACCCCTGTACGTAACGCCGCCATATCACTGGGATTACCTAAAGGCGGATCTAAATGCAAGCTGCTGTGATAACTCTTAACTGCTTTAGTATCAAGTAAAAGGTGCATCCAGGTGGTGCTGGCGGTGATGGGTAAACCAGCGGCTTTAGCTGAAGCAATTAATTCCACGCTGCGAGCTGTGGAGACACGCATGATATGAACTGGTGTGCCGATGGTTGCAACCAATTCAAGCATAGCTGCGATCGCAGTTGTTTCAGCGCTGACGGGTATTGGAGGTAAACCAAAACGCAGAGCATTTGTCCCTTCTCTCATTACACCATTGGCTGTTAACTGGCGATCGCTAGGCCAAAATGCTACTGGTTTACCCAATGGCTGGAGATACTCTAACACTCCCCGCACCAGTGCTAAGTTTTCTAAGGGCTTACCATCAGTAAAACCAACAACTCCAGCAGACGCTAAATCTGCCAATTCCGTCATCTGTTTCCCAGCAATATCTACAGTGAGCGCACCCCAGATATGAAGCAGGGGAAGAGAAGAAGACAAGGGAGAAAAGTTGCCCCCTTGTCCCCCTTGTCCCCCTTGTCCCCTTGTCCCCCCTCTCCTCTTCTGCAACTGTGCCACAAGCGCAGGGTTATCAATAACTGGGGATGTATCGGGTAAAATGCTAACTCTAGTAAAGCCGCCAGCAGCAGCAGCTTGTAAGAAAGACGAGAGGGTTTCCCGTTCTTCAAAGCCAGGTTCACCAGAGTGGCTGTACAAATCAACTAATCCAGGGCCGAGAACTAATCCCTGACAATCTCTGATTTGAGTATCGGAACTGATGTCAGAAATGTGTGAAGCCACTTCTCGGATATAACCATCAGCAATCAGTACATCAAAGAGTTCATCGATTTCAGAAACAGGGTCAATTACTCGTACTTTTTGCAGCAGTTCAATCATAAAAGTTTTAGTTATGAGTTAGGAGTTAAGTAGGTAGGCATAATTAAACATAAAGTAAAATCCTAGTTCGTAGTGAGTGATTCATCGCTCAAAGAAAGGATTATAGGACTAAAGTCCTTACTACAAACTTTAATTTATTTACGTCTAGCTACTTCTGAGTTATTTGTTTTTCAGTCATTGCTTCTAACTTTATTCCTCACTCCTCACTCCTCACTCCTTCTAACTCCTCACAGGCTAAACGTCCCGCTGACGATAACAGCACTTAGCACTCACAATGCTCCCGCTGCTGTTTTATCTAGTACACCTCCACCAAAGTGATAAGTGATATTCATTGCTTGCAGTACTGGTAAACCATCGATTCCAGCAGGGTAGTCGATAACACTAACTGCACCATTACCCTGACGAAAACTCCAGAAGTTTTCCAGCGATAAACCCAGAATGTGACAAAGTAAGGTTTTGTTAGTAGCGTCATGAGCTACTACTAATACAGTTTTGAATTGATTATTTGATGCTGTTTGCAGAATTGATTGCCAAGCTGCAACGCTGCGCTCCCACACCTGTTGTAAATTCTCTCCTTCAGGCATTTGCACTTGCGTTGGTATCAACCGCCATCGCTGCAATTCTCCTGGAAACTCTTGCTCTATCTCTGTTTCTAATTTTCCTTCCCAGAGACCATGACTGATTTCTCTTAAACCATCTTGCAATTCTAATTTTACATTCGGATGTTGTTTTAAGATAATCTCTGCTGTTTCTTTAGGGCGTAGCATTGTGCTACTGCAAGCAAAATCAATTGCTACTTCTTGGAGAAATTCGCTGGCTTTTTGTGACTGTTGTCTACCGTTGTCGTTGAGGGGGACATCAATTTGTCCTTGAAACCTAGTTTGGCGATTCCAATCGGTTTCACCGTGACGCACTAGTAACAATCGTACTCCTTGATGATCCGGTCGGAATGAAGGTAGAGTTTCTCCGGTGTGTTGCGTCTGATTTAAGGATTCTAGCTGGACTGGTTCGCCCAATCCGCCAGCAAAATTTAATACGGTGATCCCACAGTTAGATTGCTGTATTGAGTGGTAGCGACTGGGAGGGATTCCTAATGCTGTGCTAATCAAAGCGCGATTGATTCCGTTATGTCCGACGATGAGAATGGTTTCGCCTTGATGTTGGGACAAAATTTCTTGCCAAAACTGCCGTGCTTGTTCGTATAAAGCAAGAACGGGAAAATGTTCTCTTGTTCCTTCTGCATCATTAAGCAGCATTCGCAGTTCGTCGGGGTGTTGATGCCAAGTGCGGTAGTCTTCAGCAAATTTTTGCTTGACTTGGGCAGTCAGCAATCCTTCCCATAAAGGTAGGTCGATTTCTAGTAGCAAATCAGAAACTTGAACTACAGCAGATTTTTGAGCATGAGTAGCTAACTCACTATGGATAATATCTGCTGTGTGTTTCGCTCGTTGTAAGGGACTGCTGTAAATCGTATTAAATAAGATATTGCTGAGGGCTTTGCCTACTAGACTTGCATCCTTACGACCTTTTTCGGTTAATGTTGATGCATCAGTGCGTCCTTGGATGCGCCGCTCGGTGTTATAACCGCTTTGACCGTGGCGCACAATGATGACCTTTAAAGTTTTATTTTTCAAAAGCTTCAGCCTTATTTTTACAAAAAATACTCAATTAATGCTCAAATTAATTAATTAAGTGCATAGTTGCAGATTAAAAGTATACATTTATACTTATTCTCAACGCTCAATATATGCTCAGATTTATCTTACTTCCTAATTACTCCAAGTAATACTCTGAGTTAAAATGACTCCTTACAGTCCAAGCATTCTAGCCATTTTTGTCATCAGGGCATTCATTCTTATCTGTTAATAGTTCTATCCTTTGCCTCTAAATGGTAGACTAAAGGCAATTCTAGGCATGAATAGGGATATCGTGAGAGTCATTATCACTCACTATTGATAATAGACTGGGTGCGATCGCCGGAAATACCATCAAAGATGTAATCCATGAGGTCTTGGAATCAGCATTGCCAGTCGAGGGGATGCCGTAACGTCGGCATGAGAAACTGTCAAAATACTTTTGAATATCAATAGCCTGCAAACAGCAGATATCCCTTGTAAATTATGACTAGTATTTCTGCATCACCAATCAAGCTGCATCGTCATCGAGAGCAATTTCCCGCTTTAGGGAATAAGGCTTATTTTAACTATGGAGGACAAGGACCCATGCCCCAAAGGGCAATGGATGCGATCGCCGAAACTCAAGCTTATGTTCAGCAAATAGGCCCCTTTGGCAATGAGGCGTTTAGCTGGATAGCACCTCAAACTCAAGCCGCAAGAGAAGCGATCGCTTTGGAATTAAATGCACCAAGCCAAACAATTACTCTCACCCAAAATGTCACTGTTGGCTGTAATATCGCCATGTGGGGCATTGAATGGCGTGCTGGCGACCATCTACTGCTCTCAGACTGCGAACATCCAGGCGTAATTGCTACAGCACGAGAAATCTCGCGGAGATTCTCTGTAGAAGTTACTACTTGTCCCCTAAAAGCGACTTTAAATGAAGGCGACCCTGTAACCATCATTGCCCAGCACTTGCGCCCCAATACCCGCCTAGTAATATTGAGTCATGTTTTCTGGAATACCGGTCAAGTTTTACCTCTAGACAAAATTGCCGAAGTATGCAGAAATAATTATTCTGCACTATTAATAGATGCTGCCCAATCTGCTGGTTTATTGCCTTTAAACTTGACTGAATTGGGAGTAGATTTTTATGCTTTCACTGGTCATAAATGGTTATGTGGCCCTGCGGGTGCTGGTGGCTTGTATGTCCGGCCAGAAGCACGAGAAAGCCTAAAACCTACGTTTATTGGCTTGAATGGTGTTGTTGTAGATAGTCAATCTCAACCTGTGGATTGGCTTCCAGATGGGCGACGATATGAAGTGTCTACATTAGCTTATCCGTTGTATCTTGGTTTAAAGGAAGCGATCGCAATTCATCAGCAATGGGGAACATCACAGGAACGTTATGAGCAAATTTGTCATAATAGCGAGTACCTCTGGCGACAATTGACGGCGTTACCTGATATTAAATGTTTGCGAACTTCCCCACCTGAAAGCGGTATAGTCTCTTTTCAACTTGCAAATAATCAACCTCAAGCTCATTTGAAGTTGGTGCAATTTTTGGACTCACAAAAAATATTAACTCGGACAATTGCCGATCCTAGCTGTATACGTGCTAGCGTTCATTACTTTACTTTAGAATCGGAAATCGACCAATTGATTGAGGCGATTCAAAATTTTTGCAAAATTAATTAAAAGTTAGGAGTTGTAAGTTAGCGTGTAGAGATTATGATTTTAACTCCTAACTCTTGTACAGACGCGATTAATCGCGTCTCTACTCCTAACTATAAAATAAAATGGAACGCCCAATCTTATACTTAGCGATAACTAACCACGGCTTTGGTCATGCTACCCGCACGGCTTCTGTAGCTGCAACAATTCAAAAGTTATGTCCAGAAGTTTTACTAATTGTGGTGAGTACTGCCCCACGCTGGTTGCTAGAGTGTTATATAGAAGGCGATTTTATCTATCGTCCTCGTGCATTTGATTTGGGTGTGGTGCAAACAGATAGTTTGACAATGGATAAAGTAGCGACTTTAGAAAAGTTGCTAGATATTAAGAAGCATCAAAATTCGCTGATTGCCTCAGAAGTGAATTTTATCCGCCAAAATCGCGTTAATCTTATCTTGGCAGATATTCCCTTCCTCGCTCCTGGGTTTGCCAAAGCTGCAAATATTCCCTGCTGGATGATGAGTAACTTTGGTTGGGACTTTATCTACCGAGATTGGGGAGGCGAATTTACCGCAGTTGCAGATTGGATTAGTGATTGGTACTCAAAGTGCGATCGCCTGTTTCGTCTTCCTTTCCACGAACCAATGCCAGCTTTTAATAATATCACAGATGTCGGCTTAACAGGCGGTTCTCCCCGTCACTCTGCTGATGATTTACGTTCTCTTTGGGGAATAACTGCACCAGTCGAAAAAACCATTTTGTTGACCTTTGGGGGGTTGGGTTTACAGCAAATTCCTTATGATAACCTAGAGCGATTTCCAGATTGGCAATTTATTGTATTCGATCGATCTGCCCCTGATTTACCTAATTTAGTGAAAATTAATGACCACAAATACCGCCCTGTAGATTTTATGCCTATTTGTGGGCGAGTCGTTTCTAAACCTGGTTATAGTACTTTTTCGGAAGCCACAATACTAGGAATACCAATTGTCACCATACCGCGTGAAGACTTTGCCGAAGCAACTTTTATAGTAGAAGGCATAACTAATTATAATCAACATCAAATCATCACCCCATCTGAGTTTTTTCAAGGAACTTGGAATTTTCTCCATGAGTTACCCCAACCTCCACGGCAATCTCAACCAATTGCTAAAGATGGTAATGAAGCGATCGCTCAAGCTGTTATCAATTATTTACAGACAAAATAAAGCTATTTAAAGTAACATCAATTAATAGTGGAATCTTCAAGCATAGATAAAGAAACTCTAAAATTAGCCACCCAAGGAATATGGATTAAATCAAATGCAAAAATTATTGTTTGAAATGACCGAAAACGAATTATTATCCAGAGCCACTAAATTTATTTACGAAGATCATTAATTTTGAATTTTGAATTTTGAATTTTGAATTCGGAGCGAAGCGACGTGACTCACTATCAAAAGTTACTCAGAATTTCTACTACTGGCAAATCTTTTCAAAACATCACCGCAAAAATTGCAGCTATAGTTGCAGAATCGGGAGTAGAAACTGGCCTTTGTACTTTATTTTTGCGCCACACTTCAGCTAGTTTAGTAATCCAAGAAAATGCCGATCCTGATGTACTTGTAGATTTAGCTAACTTTATGGCAAAACTTGTGCCAGAATCAGGCAAATACATTCATGATGCCGAAGGTTCCGATGATATGCCGGCACACATTCGTACTGCACTTACCCATACTTCTGAACATATACCTATTAATCGCGGTCATTTAGTATTAGGAACTTGGCAGGGAATTTATATTTGGGAACATCGTCAACGCAGTCATTCTAGAGAACTAGTTGTGCACATTTCTGCATAGCAAATTTCTTAAATTTAGAAATCGTAGTTAAATTTTATTAGGACTTACGCAAGTGTCCTATTTTTTTGTGCAGCTTGTCCAAAGTCAATAATCAGTAATCCCAAAACCTTGACTTTAGCCAGATTATGCTAAGTATTTTTACACTCTGGGGATGAGAAAATTCCTTTATTGATAATTAACTAGACATACACTGAGTATTTCATGTCAGTTTGTAAACTTAAAAGTTAAGTTTATTTATATAAGTTTAATAATTTATTTATTTTAATATAAAATAACACTTAATGTAAACCTGCTTGGGCTATTACTATTACTATGAATCAAAAACTAATACCAACTAATACTTTTCAGTTTATTGATGAAATCTTTACCCAGCAGTCTGTTAAATTATTATCACTGAGTCCCAAAAAAACATTAATTACCAGCTTTGCAGAGTTAGGAAATTTGATTGCGGAACAAAATACCGACATTCAAATTATCACAACTATTCAAGAAATTCTCGAAAGCATAGTCCGCACTCAATTGCAAAACTTTCCAGAAAACATCTTTTGGGATTTCGATTTTCTGGTAAGCAGTATGCTTAGGCAGGCTTTAAATGCAGAGGAGGGCGCTATTGCATTCTTAAAAGTTTTTGGTGAAAAGATGGTTTGTCTAACAAAGATGTTCGGCAATAAAACAGAAATCCGCTTTCGTTATGTTCATGATTTTATGTATGGGTTTGAGTGGGCTAGATGGGTACAAAAAGAGCCAGAAAAACGCGCACATATAGAGCCTTTTAGCCTGTTATTTTTAGATTATTTGCTCATCAAAGGTAAGGAACTTTTACAACGTATTAATCATGGTCAGGTTGTATCTTATAAACTGTGTGAAACGGGCTACCGCAACCCCTTCACTTTTTCTCGCGAACCAGAAGATGAATACCGTCTATTAACTTATCTTGCTGAAGAACAACTTATTCCAGTAACGGTATGGAACTGGAATGCTAGCCCTGTATGGAACAAACCTTTCCAAGAAATGCGCCAGCAATTAGCATTAAAATTAAATATTCAACCACAGAAACGCTGATTAGTAATTAAAAATTACTGAAGAAGATAATTATGAAAATTGCTGATTTAATTACTTGGTTTGAAGCATGGGCGAATCCTGCTTGGTGTGAAAGTTGGGATAATTGTGGCTGGCAAATTGAACCAGGAGTTTTGCAGGAAAAAGCACGGGTTTTGGTCTGTTTGACACCGACTTTGGCGGTAATGCAGGAAGCGATCGCAAAAAATGCTAATCTGATATTTGCCCATCACCCTTTGATTTTTAATCCTCTCAAATCTTTACGTACTGGTGAAGCGATCGCTGAAATGGTACGGTTAGCCTTTACCCATAATATTGGTATTTACACTGCCCACACGAATTTTGACCAAGTGCAAGATGGGACTGCTGACGTGTTAGCTCAGATTTTAGAACTCAAAGAAGTTACCCCCATCGAAGTTACACAACCAGGATTAGGATATGGTCGTGTTGGTTTGCTAGAACCATTTCTGACATTACAGGAATTACTCACCACCATTCAAACCCGACTTTCTCCCCCTAATTTGATTTTTTCCCCAACTGCTGATTTACAGCAAACAATTTCACGAGTTGCTGTTTTGGGTGGTTCGGGGGCTAGTTACATTTCAGCCGTCGCCAAAACAGGTGCCCAAGCTTATCTAACTTCTGACTGTAAATTCCATCAGTTTCAAGAAAGCCGCGATTGCAATCTTATTTTAATCGATGCTGGACATTACGCTACCGAACGTCCGGCTTGTGATCGCTTAGTGCAAAAATTCCAGTCTTTAAACTTAGACTGGGTACAATTAAGTCAAAAAGATGAAGATTTCCGCCAGTTTTTTGCTTGATTGCTGATGTTTAATTGGATTTTGTAGATGCTTCTCGAAAAAATTGTTGTATTTTAATTTTGTTAAGTATCAGCTTTTTAACATTGATGCTGAAAATTTTTTGCCCTTTTACCTGTGTAATATTAAAGTATCAAAAACTCATATTGTGATGTAAATCACTGGTTGAGCGTAAGACTAATCACACAGTATTAATGTTTCATATCAATTAGGAAGAAAGGAAAATGTTCCACACTAGACCTAATAATTTGCTCACTCTGCCCTAATCAAGATGATTCGCACAATTATTGCATCTGCTTTCCAAACTGGATATCTTAGTGTTGAATCTGAGGGTTTACTCCAGCAGGTGCTAGCCACTAAATGCTATCAGTCAGAGGATTTGCCAGAGCTCGCAGCCCTATACGATGCAGTTCGCGCCGGAAAAATTAAACGAGAAGCATCCTCGTCGAACGTGCTTATAGAATTTCCTTTACCACATAAATCCTCCTAAGACTTCTGGAGTAGAATTTTCTCATGGTGTTTTCCTCTACTCTTCCCTGACGCTGTTGCCTTTTTTCAGGTTTTTGACTGAAAAACTCAAAACTATTTGGGTGTTGTTGTTGAAAAGTATCAAGGTCAGCAAGAGAATGAGTTAAGATCAGATACAAGTGGGTAAAAGTAAAGCCAAGTCCCCGGACTTCCCAGTAATGCCAATGATTAAAAGTAGGCAAATTAAACAACCGCAATCAACGATTGTTTTGGAGTATTCTTTATTACATAATGGTAAGAATGACTCAGCAGCAAATATGAACCTGGTTAGGACAGGTACCGAACTGTTTGACTTCTATAGAAGCAGACATTCCCTAAAATAAGCTGGAGGGAGATTGAGTTCATTGTTAGAGCAACCATTGATTTATGACCCAACATTATCCTGATATTTTGATAAATAGAAGCAAATCTTGGGATTGGGTTATGAAGCGCACTTGTTCTAAACAGTGAAATTAACCTCTTAAAGGTGTAATGTAATGGGGTAGAACCCAGATTTTGACAGGTTTAACTACGTTGTTTAAAAAGGCAGAAACAGTACATGCTACACCGCAAGATTTATCAACTGTGTTGCGATGGGCGCGAGGTATGTGTTTTCTTGCGGGACCAGCAACGCTGGATTGAACGCGCCCGCATCATAGACATAGAGGGAGATTTAGTGACCCTACGCTATGAAACAGAAGAAGAGGACGAAGTTTGTTCTTGGGAAGAAATGGTTCGTCTCGAGAGCATTGGTGCTGTAACGCAAAAATTGGCTTCAGTACCGCGCGGTAATGTAGAACCTCTGATGACTGAAGATTGTCCCGAAGCAGAGCGCATTCACAACCGTTACACTGACTCGAATCCAGAATAATTCAGCGCTGAGTGCTGAGTATCGAGTGCTGAGTAATAAATCCTAACTCAGCACTCAGAACTCAGGACTCAGGACTAGATAAGCCTTCAAAAGCAGGACAGTAACCTTCGAGAGTTACTTTAAAGTTATACAACGGGGAAGCTGGATTCCAACACCGCTGCCCCCTTTGATGTCGGCAAGTACCACAACAGTCTACATCTGTCCAGGTATAGCGATCGCTGTTTTGGTTGAGCAGTTCTCGTTGAGACAATCCCCTTAATACTAATTCTTCCCCTTGCCAACGAGCTTCGATTAAACCAGTATCGGCAAATTGCCGCCAACGCTGATCGGCAGTAATCACATTCGGTAAGGTGATTGTGATTACTGTTCCTAACTCTGTGAGTTCGCCTTCATAGTTAGTCTCTGGTGCTGCCGGTTGTAAAAATGTGTCGCCAATGGGCAGTTCCACTAAAGTATCAGCCGCCGGAGAATGTACGTGGTAGCGGTTTTGCAACTCCTCTAAGCTAGTCAGGTCTGCCAAATAGCCAGGGGAACCATGAACAAAAACCACGTGCTGGGGTCGCAAATTATGAATTAGCTGCGTAGTACCAGGGCCATCGCTATGTTGAGCTAAGAGATAAGTTTCAACAGTGGTGGGTGCTAAATATTCTTTGTTAACTTTTATATCAATTTTTTCCGGTAGGAGAATCAGCCAAGGCCCGGTGTCTAATTGGCAGTGTTCGCCTAAATCAGATGTCGAGTCGGTGAGGACAATACAAGGTGACTTACCGACATTGGGGCGATGTTCTGGTTGGAGACGACGCACGCGGGGACGTACCCGTTCATCCCAAAATAAGGGTTGATGGCGGGCGAAGTTCTGCACCGATGGAGGGAGATGGGGTAGCAGTTCCAGATATGCATCGCATCCAGTGGCGACAGCACCATCTACCCAAATATCTAAATCTCGTCCGGTGAAGTGGTGATGCGATCGCAAGAGCATTAATAATTCTTGACCTAATCCTAAAGCCGGGGTGGGAAGGATTACAGAACAATGGTCAGCGATCGCTCGATTAATTCGCTCGGCTAGTTGATTTTCTTGGTTGCGGCGGTGAGGATGACGGGATGTACCATAACTACCTTCAATGATTAGCACATCCAAATCTAAACCCCGCAGTTCCTCTAAACGCAAACCTTCTACTAGTCGGGAGTTTGATAAGAAAAAGTCCCCTGTATACAGTAGCTTGTAAGTACGCTGCTGGGTGGTATAGGTAAGGAGAATTGCCACTGCTCCTGGTAAATGCCCTGCGGGAAATAATTCTGCCACCAAACCATCTTGAAATTCCACAGGCGATCGCAATGGCAAGGCATGACAAAATTGGGAAATTTTCTCAGGGTCTTGATCTACCCAATTCAGCGGTAGTAACTTGCTAGTTACCTCACTACCATAAATCGGTAACTTGGGAAAAGCTGTATGCAGCGCCAGTAAGCCTTTAGCATGATCTGGGTGGGCATGACTAATCAAAACTAAATCTGCTGGTAGGGGCGAACTAGTTCCACGTCCCGATTTAGTCAGCCCCTTAGCCAGCGATGAAATATCCTCAAAACCACAGTCCAATAGGATGCGATGTGGGCCCATTTTCACCAACAAACACACGCCCTCATTGTCATGCTGGACACTATAGGGGAAACATTCTAATTCACTACCTAGTTCCGCAGCATCTACGCGAGAGGATGCCGATAGATTATCCCTCATGCTCTCCTCCCCTCAAACCTCATCATCATGGACATATCCCAAAAGCCAAAAGTTACACAAATTTTGGTTTTGTGACTTAGGGGTAAGTTTTATCGTGCGCCCCTACACCCTGAGAATACGGATTTTTGATTGGGGAGGACGCCTGCACCGAACCTGCACTGATTCGGAAAGGTGGGCTAACCAGAAGCCATCAAACTAGTAGCTCAAGGAGTTTGCCGTTTGTTTTCCCTTTACAAGTTTTGAGCGCTCTTAGCCAACTCACCCTCCGGGAAGTCGATCGAGCGTCTACAGATTTATCTTAATGTGCGGAGCCATTGCCATGATAATTATCTGAATCATAGAATCCATTCTTCGTGCCAAAAAATAAGCACGAAAGTGTAAATATAACTGTTAATCCAGCTAGAATCAGCTTTACATCCATTTGTCTGCTGCCCTTTACTCAAAGACTTTCCTATATTAATTTAGTGCTTCTGCAATCAAACGGAATCACTAGAAAATCTTTACTATGCTTATATGGATTGGGCAATAGGTAAATTTACCACAATCAGTCAGATTGTAAAACCTTTCGGTCAAGCTGTCTATCTAGATGTAAAGCAATATGACAACGAGCAATCGTTTACAGCCCGTAAAAATCTTCGTTTGAAAATAGCATCTCGCAAACCGTACTGCTTGGTGATTAAAGAGTGCTAAGGGATTTCCAAAAAATAAATTATCCCAATAAACGTAGACGCATACTCCTACGGGGATCTTGCTACGCAAAGCGACACGCTGTTCGCGTTCGTAGGCCGCAGGCTACCTACTCCAGGGGCAGAGAACACAGAGAGAATCTTTGCATCAGTTTTGGGATATTTTTTATTTGGAAGTCCCTAATTTCGATTAAACAACCACAAAATTGTTTTCGCTGACTGACAATCCAGTAGATAGTTGTGCAAATTTTACCTGAGTAAACCCAGACGCACTGCCATCAAGGTCAAAGAACAGTCCACCTGTAGCACTGTTATAGATAAATCGTTGATTGCTTGTCGTCGCAGATGTTCCGAGGGTAAACTGACTTGTCTTAAGCGAACCTGGTGATAACCCGCCGCCAAAGCCAGCAGCCGATACCTGAATCAGTTCATTAGTCGCGTTGAAGTCATAAATACTGTCAACACCTTTATTGTAATTATTGAAAACAAAAATATCAGTACCAGTGCCTCCATAGAGGGTATCATTACCAAAACCACCTATAAGGGTATCATTCCCACTACCACCATAGATTGTGTTTTTACCAAAGGCACTAGAGGCGGAGATATAATCATTGCCAGCGCCACCATCGAGTAAGTTATCACCTTTTGAATTACTAGCATCCAAGTTATCGTCCCCAGTGCCACCGTTAAGAGTGTTTTTTCCAGACGAGCGAGATTCGTATGTGATGGAGACATCGCGGAGTGAATAGGGGTCGCTAGGAGTGTATTTGAAGTAGCCAGAGATGGAGAGATAATCATTGCCATCACCCCCAGAGAGCAAATTATCGCCTGTTGAACCGCCAGCACTCAAGGTATCCTTACCTGCACCACCGTTGAGGGTGTTCTTACCAGACGAGCGAGAGTCGTAGGCTCCGTAGTTACCTCCATTGTAGTAGCCAGAGATCGAGAGATTATCATTGCCATCGTCCCCAGAGAGCAAATTATTGCCTGTTGAACCGCTAGCACTCAAGTTATCGTCACCTGCGCCACCGTTGAGGGTGTTTTTACCAGACGAGCGAGAGTTGTAGTCTTCGTCTGGATAGCTAAAGCCCTCGTAGCCAGAGATGGAGAGATAATCATTGCCATAGCCCCCAGAAAGCAGATTATTGCCAACAAGAGAGTCATTACCCGTACCACCAATGAGGCTATCATTTCCCGCACCACCAATGAGGGTATCATCGCCTGCACCACCAATGAGGGTATCATCGCCTGCACCACCTCGCAGCAAATCGTTTCCACTCAAGCCATCGATTTTGTCATTACCGCCTTGACCATTAACTACATCATTAGAATCCTCTAATCCCGTAATATTATTGTTGAGGTCATTGAGGAAAGTTACTGTGTTCTTGATGCCCAGGCTAGTATCAGTAGAGTTGGAATCGAGGACATTAAAGCTGTCGGTGATGCTATTTTGCCCGTCAAACAGGATATTACCAATTGCTGGTTTGCCTCCAGAAGCTTTCAGATTCTCTAAATTTTCTAGTTTGAAATTTTGTAGGATAACTAGGGTATCAGCATTCCCTTCAAAGGAGATTTCTAGATTGTTGCCATTCTGAAACAGCAGTAAATTTCGAGCAGTTAATCCTGCACCCTGAAATTTGATGGTGTCCACTTCAGCAATAACTGCTGCTGTCGGGTTAGTTCCTTTACCTATGCCACCAAAATCAGTAATTCTATCAGTGCCGTCGCCCAAGTCGTAAACAAATTTATCCTTGCCACCGCCACCAGTTAAAAAATCATTCCCAGTACCACCAATGAGAGTATCATTCCCAGTACCACCCTGTAGTAAGTCGTAGCCGCTGGTTCCAATGATGTTTGCCATAACTTTTGCCTACCTGATTCCATTTTTTCAGTAATTTCAGTTCTCAACTTTGAATTTAATGCTGTTTTCGGGCACAAAATACTTACCGAAGTTGACGTATACCTTAAGAATTAGGAACAGTAATATTCATCAAAGATTCACTCTATGAAAAAGCTTTTCAGTAGCACTGATTTATTCTCAAACTATCTAAGTCGAATGGCACTGTACACACTAATCAGGGTGTAAATTCAAGTCAATAGTTAACTACTGACAAAGAAGGAGATTTTTATACCCTCGTTCCGAGAAATTCTGCGTGCATATCTACTTTGAAATACAGAACATCTAAATAACCCAACACCAACCATATACTACCGTATTTACTTAGATGTTACACACTTTAACTTTAGTTCAAGGTAAGGAGAAATTTGTGGTACTCAGGTTAATTAAAATATTCTCGACTAGCTTTGAGGGTGTTTAAAAAGTATGCCAAGCCTGAATTAACTTTGAGAGCGTGTGTAAGTCTGCGCTCTATCTAGTTCGTTAGGTATTTTAGCTTACAAGCGATCGCAATTTTTTCGAGAATTTCTAAGCAAAACTTGCGAGTCTCGTCTTGCTTGAGTTAGTAAAAATGGACTTCTTAGGATTGTGGGTAAAAGTTTCTTCTTTAATATTTCCCTTTTCCATTTCTCAGTAATTACCCTGACTTGAATTTACCCAATTAATTACTAAAATCTAATACTAGATTCAATTTAATATTTGTTCGGATATGAGTATGATTTCATTTAAACCTTTGATTTTGATTATAGGCACTAGTATTGTTTTACTGCCTCTGCTGTCCAACTGGTGCGTCCAAGCACAAAATCAATCACAAAATATTGAGCTAAAAGTTTATAGTGAAAACGAGCAAAAACAAAGCTGTCCAGACAAGGTGATTGTCACTGAAAAACCCCATCCTTATCAAGAAGGCAGTTTTGCAACAGATGGCTCTATTAACCTGAGTGCCTATGCCAGTAATATCTCTGTTCAAGCCAGTAATAGCTTTAGTGTTACATGGGTTGGGACACTCAAACCAAAATATGCTAGATGCTTTGCTTCTGCTGGAATGACTAAGGTTGATGGGCAAGACTACTCTGGAAAAATTAATTATTTACGGATGCACTTTGTTAAAGGTAAAGTTTACTTCATCTTAGATTTGGCTGGTGGCTCTGATGCTAATAATTATCCCCTAGTAGTGCTAAAAAATAGTTTAAAGAATGGCAATCCTACCTGGACTTGGGGTGGAACTGACTAGAGATAATACTGGAGTTCGGCGATTATTGTTGAGCAAAAGCCAAGTCACTTTCAATTAACTTGGCATTTGTTAAGTTAGCCCCACTCAAATTGCACAAGTGAAAATTTGCTCCTCTTAGGTCTGCTAATGACAGATTAGCTCCTGTTAAATCTGCACCAGTGAGGTTGACTTCACTTAAGTTAGCACTACTGAGGTTAGCCCCTTGAAGTGAAGCTTGTTGCAGGTTTGCCTCACTTAGGTTTGCCCTCATCAAGTATGCTTTATTCAAGTAAGCTCCACTTAAATTAGCTTGACTGAGGTCTGCTGCTGTTAAATCAGCTTTACTTAGATTGGCTTGACTTAAGTCCGCCCAACTCAACGAGGCATAACTTAGGTTAATTTCACTCAGCTTCACTGATGCAAGTACTGCACACCTCAAATTAGCATTAACAAAATTTCTTTCTCCGATTGCATAACGGCGTAAAATTTCATTCGTTGTTACTCTGTCTAAAACAGCTTTTGATGCGCCTTGATAACACCAAGTGGCTTTTAATAGTTTGGCAGCAGTGTTAACAGCTACCTCATCACTAGAAGCTACAATTACACCATTGCAGCCATCCCATTGACCGTTAAGCATCAAGGCAATCTCATTAGCAGCAGCAATTGAGTCAAATAGTAAAACAGATTCTTTGTGCCGTTTTAACCAGTTATTCCAACCAATCGAGATAATATTTTTCATTCCTATAAATTTTGGTCTTTTCAGACAATTACGGCTCTAACTATCTATTCTGACTAATAACAATCAGACTGGTGTGTGTAACAACCGACCATTATTGTGTGTGCTTAACGAACGCTTGCTAAAAGTTTTCTCTTGACCGACGCTGGGCGGGTACGTCATCACACTTAAATATGTTCTTGTTGGGTACGTAAGCTGTTAATCGTAGCGGTTAAAACTAGAATAATTGCCAAAACTAATACGGTATTTCTGAGCATTGAGTTATCAGAATGCTTGAATGCGATCGCTACCAGTGCCCAGATTGTTACTCCTGTATAAGCGATGTCTCGACGCTGGATGACCATAACTGCTGCAACTGCTGTTGCTATTAATACCATAATGAGAGTCCAGATTACAGCAGAAATCCCCCAACCGTTCCACCTGTGAAAATCCAAAGCACACGCTACATTGACAATAGTCGCCACGCTAATCCAACCTAGATAAATGCTAATTGGAAAGTGAATACACCATTTTTTTAGCCAAGGTACACGCGATTTGCCAATTTCTAACTGCACATAAACACCAATTAGGGGCAACAGAATCAAGAGCATTGCAATTACAGAAAGAGCAAAAAGCCTAGACAAAAACAGATACACCCAGATACTTTGAGCAACACAGGCGATCGCCAACAGATAATCTGTCTTACGTAAATCAGGCTCATGTCGTTGGTTAGGTAAAGCTTGGTATACCCCAAAAGCAAACAACCCAAGGTAAATCAGCCCCCAGATAGCAAAGGCGTAATTGGCAGGGATAATCAGGACATTTTTAAACAAAGTATTGGAAATTTCCCCGATGCTAAGTCCATTGAGCGGAAAAATGTTCGATACTACGTTGATAACAAAAGCACCAAAGATTGCAGCCAAAGTAACAAGCTGCCGCCAAAGATCCCGGTAATTGCCTTTTGTGAACTGCTGCATAGGATATTAACTCATAATCTTTTGTGCTTTTAGCTTACATCCCAAAAAGAGTGATGCATATAAGCCACAGTCATATCTAGCAAGTTAACGTAATGCGAAAGTCCCCACCTTCAGCGTACTCGCAAGGTGGGGATGAATAGCGGGAAATTGCGAAAACCTCTCAAATGTGTTTGAACTACGTTCAAACAGTGCAAAGAGGATTTGAACAATTTCTAATTCCCTCATGATGGTGCTTCCTGAGATTTGATATATTGCTTGACCTTTTCAATCGGTGCGCCACCAGTTGAGGCAACATAATAAGAACTAGACCAAAGAACAGGTTTTTTATAGAAAGTCGCTAAATGTTCCGTGAATTCTTTTTGAATAATTCTGCTAGAGGCTGACTTAAGGCTCCCCACTAACGCTGATAAATTATTATCAGGATGGAAATCTACCAATAGGTGAACATGGTCTGATTCTCCTGAAAATTCTATTAATCGGCATTTTGTCTTTATGCAAACATTTGCCAGTACCTCATTCAAGCGTTCCAACATTGGAGCGGTTATTACTTGGCGTCGATATTTGGTGACAAACACAAAATGCAGGTGAATAGAAAAAATAGAATGAGAGCTTTTTCTAGCAAGCGCTTGACCAACCTACATTTCAATTGTATTGTCAATGATATAGTAATTCAATTCTTGGAGGTAAAGATAGGTGGCAATCAGGCGAATGACTTTTCGGTTATACCCAAATGAGCAGATAGAGCGGTTTTTGAGATATCACCGAAAGTTACACAAAGACCTGTACAACGCCGCAGTCAATAACAGATTTACTCAATATCAAAAGTTCAACCACAAGGTTGATTATTTTGAGCAGCAAAATTGCTTACCAGCGTTTAAAGACGTTTGGATTGAGTACAAAGAGATTAATTCTCAGGCATTGCAAGCAACTCTTAAGCGTGTTGACTTTGCTTTTGAGCGCTGGTTTAAAGGACTAGGTAAACGCCCAAAGTTCAAATCAATTCGCCATTACTCAGGGTGGAGTTATCCAGCTAAAAGTGGGTATTCTGTTGAGTCAAATGGCGAGAATGGTTATTTAATTTTGTCTAAGATTGGACGTATTCAGATGCGGGGACTGGCTTTGTATTGGGGAGTTCCAACTACTTGTACTATTGTTTATCGCAATGGAAAATGGTACGCATCTATTACAGTTGAAGTTTTAGCTCAAGTTCTGAAACCAGAGATTTTACCTATTGGTGCTATCGGTATTGACTTAGGATGTAATTCAGCGCTATCAATTACTGACGGTGAAAATCATCAACAAATCAATGCACCTAAGTTCTTGAGAAACGCAGAACATCTAATCAAGAAAGCATCTAAGGATAAGAGGCGTAAACGTGCGCCGAATAAAAATAAGAAAATAAAAGCTTCTAGAAGGTTCAAAAAAGCCCAAGCCAAAGTTAGTAAACTGTATCGTAAAGTTGCTAACCAACGACAGGATTGGGTTCACCAAGTTGCAGCAGACATTGTAAGCGGTAATAGCTTCGTTGCTACAGAAACTCTAGTTGTGAAGAACATGACCAGTAAGGCAAAGATTGGCAAGCGTAAAAAGCAAAAAGCGGGTCTAAATAAATCCATTTTGGATGTTGGTTTTGGAATATTACGCAGCACCATCAAATACAAAGTTGAGCAAATTGGTGGTGTATTCGTAGAGGTTCCAACCAAGAAGGTAAAACCTTCCCAAACCTGCCCTAAATGTGGACACCAACACAAAAAGACACTCGATATTAGGGTTCATAAGTGCTGTGTTTGTGGGTACATTCAAGACCGAGATATTGCTGCTGCTGAGGTTATGCTTTACTGGTCAAAAGGTACTCTACCGGGGTTAGGAACTAGCCTCGCAGACGCAGAGTCGTCTGGCTCTACTTCACGCACCCGCAAAACAGCAGGAAGCATGAAGCAACTAGGGGCAATGAAGCGTCAAAAATCTGTAGAAGTCTCCGCTAAAAACGGACTGGGGGATGTAGAAACCCACAGTTCAGGCGTAGCTAACTGTGGGTAGTTCATTCAGGAGTTAAACTGATTATTGACCTCACTGCTTTTAAGGTACTGTCCATGCAGCTACTTCAAACTACCGACAAAGATTTTTCGATCAAATTCCAAACTCTTGTAAGCGATCGCCGGGAAGTTACAGTTGATGTTAGTGGGACAGTACGCGAGATTTTAGCTGATGTCAAAGTGCGTGGTGATGCCGCAGTCAAGGACTATACTAGCCGCTTCGATCGCAACAATCTTCAGTCTTTGCATTTAAGCGAAACTTTTATTGCCGAACACGCGGCTCAATGTCCTGCTGATGTCTTGGCTGCACTGGAATTTGCTGCTAAAAGGATTGTGGCTTTCCATGAAAAACAATTACCACAAGATATTGGCTACACCGATGCAGTCGGGGTAAAACTGGGATTGAATTGGGTAGCGCTCTCGCAAGTGGGAATTTATGTACCAGGGGGACGGGCTAGCTATCCGAGTTCTTTATTGATGAATGCCTTACCAGCTAAAATTGCTGGTGTTGAAAGAATTGTCATGACAGTACCAATGCCTGGTGGTGAGATTAATTCCGTTGTATTGGCTGCTGCTCAAGTTGCCGGTGTTACAGAAATATATGGCATTGGTGGGGCGCAAGCGATCGCAGCATTAGCTTATGGTACAGAAAGCATTACCCCAGTAGATAAAATAGTTGGCCCTGGTAATGCTTATGTTGCTGAAGCCAAGCGCCAAGTCTTTGGCACTGTTGGCATTGATAGCATCGCTGGGCCTTCTGAAATTTTAGTGGTAGCCGACAGCCAGAACAACCCAGATTGGATTGCCTGGGATTTACTATCGCAAGCAGAACACGATCCTAGTGCCCAGTCAATCTTAATTACTGATTCCGAAATCTTCGCGCAACAAGTAATCAAGGCTGTTGAGAAAATTCTCACCGATTTACCTACCAGAGAAGTTGCCAATGCAAGTTGGCAAAATTATGCAGCTGTGATTATAGTTAGCGATTTAGCCGAGAGTATACCACTGCTCAATCAACTAGCTCCAGAACATGTGGAATTGTGTGTGGACAACCCGCAACTCCTTGCCAATCAAATTAAGTGCGCCGGCAGCGTGTTTTTAGGACGCTATACTCCAGAAGCGATTGGCGATTATTTAGGAGGCCCTAACCATGTACTGCCAACTGCCCGTTCTGCCCGCTTTGCTTCTGGTTTGAGTGTGTTCGACTTTCTCAAACGAATTACTTTTTTAGAATGTGACAAAGAATCATTACAGACAATAGGCAAAGCAGCTGTCACCTTAGCAGAGGCAGAAGGTTTACCAGCCCATGCAGGTAGTGTATCTGTACGCTTGTAATAATAAAAAACTGAGATAAGTAAAACGGCGTAAATCTTTGTAGTTGGGATGAGGTAGGAAGCAGTGTTTCGACTACGCTCAACTGCCGCGTAGTCGAAACTCAACAACCAGGCAGGAGGCAGGTGGTCACTGAGCAAAGCCGAAGTGAGGCAGAAGGCAGGAGAGAGCATCTACATTTGACATTGATTAAAAGGTTCTCGAACAAAATAGAGTGCATCGCGTTTTTGAACTTCCATACCGCCTCTATTCCAGCTTCCCCAACGAGTTATAAATTTTTTCCCACCTTGGCGACGTTCAATCGCAACAGTAAAATTATTACGGAGTTCCCGATAACATCCATCTAAATTCGTTAAAGTCAAATCCAGTGCTGAGATATTAAATTTATTCTCTCCTTTATTGACAACAAAAAATCCTTCACTGCCCCGCTCCATTAGCAATACAGTCGGACTATCAATTGTTGCTAAAACATTTTCTTTGGTATTTTTTCCCTGAGTTCCTCGTTGATGCATAATTTGGCGAAATTTGACACCATATTTGATAAAAGGAACATCTTGATTATCCCAGTTGAGTATTAAAGGAGTGCCACTTTCTCTCGCCAAGATATATGCTGTTGCCAGGAAAGAGTCAGAAGGATCGCTATAGGGGTTAATGGCATTAAAATTAATCTCGCGGATCGTATCGTGGTTTCTGCCAAAAGTGACGCTACGCGGATCGTTTATGGCTGTGGGAACTCGCAGAGAACGCAAATCTCCACCAAAGCTGAAGGCATTTTTCATTGAATTGTAGAGAACAAAATCTGTGACAGCAGCAATCCAGTTATAATTTTCTGCACTGGTGTCGCTATCTGCAATTACCTCAAGATAATTCCATGCTTTGCCTTTACTTTGTCGATCCACATAGCTGATGTACTCTTTAAGAACATCTGCTGGGATATGTTTGGCAGCATCAAACCGAAATCCATCAATTCCTAAATCTAGCAATTGTTTTAAATGAGCTTTTTGAATTTTTTTAACATTATTGGTAAATTTCAATTCAGGAAGTCCACCTAACCAACAATTAATTTCTGAATCTCTATTGCCATCACTATAATTAATGCTACAAGATTTTTTCCCTGGACGATTTGAATCCGAATTAAAGTCATTTATAGAAAGACCTGGAAATTTAGTTAAATCTTCAAAATCATCATTGCCATCTAAATTAGCCATGTGATTGAAAACAACATCAGCAATCACTTTGACCTGACAACTGTGGGCTTGATTAATAAGTTCTTTTAAATCTAAGAGTGAACCTCTACCTTCGATAATGCTGTAATCTACAGGTTGATAGCGTGCCCACCATTCTAGAGCAGGATTAGATTTTTGGGCTGGAGAAATTTGAATGTGAGAGTATCCTTGCTTCCCTATTTCACAAACAAACTTTTCAATATCAATGTACTGTTGGTCAAATGCATGAAAAATCGCAGAAGGTTTTTCTCCTGCTAATGTCTTAATCGGGTAAATACAAGTTGTGCAGATGACAACTGCACAAATTAAAATATTTTTTATCAAAGATATTACTCCTAAACCGTATTGTGTTTTACTATTAGTTTGCCAAAGAAACTTGACTTTTTATTGAGTAATATCATGTCCGCTTGGTTACTTATTAAACCTCAAGAACCCCTCTCCGTATGTATTGAGGCTACGGTGTACACACAAGTCGAATTACCCCCCTTAATCTCCTCTTAAAAAGACGTGAGTTCGACGAGTGCTATTTTGACCTCTCCCCCAGCCCCTCTCCTACCAAGAGAGGGGAGCAAAACAATTACAAATCCAAAATTGATTGGGCATTATTGACGCGATGGTTTCTTACCAAAGCCATAGCGTGTTGTATCCATAATCCAAGTTTGGAAGTTGTCAATGTAACTAAATATCACTGGTACTACTACCAGTGTCAACAGAGTGGAAGTTGTAAAACCGCCCATAATGGCAATTCCCATTGGTTGGCGAACTTCAGAACCCGCGCCGATTCCCAATGCTAAGGGCAGAATCCCGGCGATCGTTGCGAAAGAAGTCATTAAAATCGGACGCAGACGTGATACGCCTGATTCAACCAGCGCCTGACGTTGGGTTTTGCCTTCTTGCATATTGATGATGGTATAGTCAACTAACAGAATCGAGTTTTTGGTGACAATCCCCAACAGCAACACAATACCAATCAAGGCATATATTCCTAAGGGTTTTTGAGCAACCATCAACGCTACCAATGCCCCGCCTAAACAAAAGGGTAAGGCTGCCATAATCGATAATGGATGGAGAAAGTTGTTATACAGCAACACCAGAATTGCATAGATACACATTAATGCCAGCCCCAACGCACCGCCAAAGCGACCAAAAATGTCTTGCATAATTTTGGCACTACCTGATGGTTGCTGTATTACTCCTGGCGGTAAGTTTTGCATTGCAGGTAGTTGGTTGATTGTCTGGACTGCTTCTCCTAAAGAAAGCCCTTGCAAATTCGCTTCTACAGCTACTTGACGGGCGCGATCGTAACGGTTGATAGTAGCAGGGCCGCTACCAAAGCGGATATCTGCCACTGCTATGAGAGGAACTAATCTGCCATTTTGACTGGGGACTTGTAGATTTGTGATTGTGTTGATATCAGCCCGCGCTTCGGGATCGATTTGCACGCGAATCGGGATTTGACGATCGCTTAAATTAAATTTCGCTAAGTTCGCTTCATTATCGCCGATGGTGGCAAGGGAAGCAGTCCGAGCGATCGCTTGCACTGTTACGCCCAAATCTGCTGCCCGTTGCGGGTTAGGAATTACCAAAATCTCTGGTTTGACTAAACTTGCAGTAGATGCCACTTCTACTAATCCAGCTAGCGATCGCATCTGCTTTTCTAAGGCATCGGCAGCTTGATTTAAAGCTTCGGGATTTTCACTTCTGAGGACAATTGATAAACCTTTGCGACTGTCACCCGGTGACTGACTTTGAAAACTAATTCTCGCTCCTGGTATTTGCTCAAAGTTAGGACGTACTTGTTCCTCAAACTGTTTTTGGGAAATATTTCGTTTCTCTCTGGGTTTAAGATTAATCGCAAGGCTGGCAGAATCGATCTCTTCTGTTGCTAGTACGCGCTCAACTACTGGATTTTGGCGGATAATATCAGTTGCTTGTGTGACTACTTTGTTAACGTCTTCTAATGTGGAACCTGGAGGAAGTTCTATAGATACGTTGGAAATTCCGAAATCGCCATCATCAACAAAACCCTTGGGAATTAAAGGAACCAGCATCAGACTAGCAACAAAAAAAGCGAAAGCGATCGCCATTGTTGTCAATCTATGGCGTAACGCCCACTGTAAAAGCGATCTATAAGGTTGAAAACCCCGACGCTTTTCATCTCCAAGTTTTCTACTTCCGTTCCCACCACCTGGAAGTATAAATTTAAAATTAAAAATTTTTATTACTCCCCCTGCCCCCTGCCCCCTGCCCCCCTGCCCCTCCGCCTCCTTTAACAGATACGCCCCCATCATCGGCGTAACCATCCGCGCGACAAGAGTTGAGAAAATTGTGGAAACGGCAACAGTAACGCCAAATGGTTGAAAAAATTGCCCTGGAATCCCACCCATAAAGGCAACGGGCAGAAACACTGCAATAATCGTCGCTGAACTGGCGATTACGGCTAATCCTACTTCGTCGGAAGAGTCAAAAGCAGCGTCCCAAGCTGACTTGCCCATAGCCATGTGGCGTTCCATGTTTTCAATTTCGACAACGGCATCATCGACCAAGTTACCCACCGCTAGGGCTAATGCCAACAAAGTCATGTTGTTGAGGGTATAACCAAGGGCTTGCTGCACTGCGAAGGTGGGAATTATTGACAAGGGTAAGGCAACAGCCGTAATTAATGTTGCTCGCCAGTCCCGCAAAAACACTAAAATCACGATTACTGCCAGTAGCGAAGCTTGAATCAATTCATCAATGGTGCTTTGGTAAGATTGGCGGACAATATCGGCTCTAGTAAAAATTAAATCTAGTTTGACATCGGGGGGAAGGGTTTTTTCTAGTTGTTTGACTGCTGCTTTCACTCCTTCTTCTACAGTCACCAGAACGCTGCCAGTACTACGTAAGACTTGAAAAGCTACCACAGGTTGATTATTCAAACGGGCGGCTTGGCGCACATCAGCAAATTTATCTTCTACAGTTCCCAGGCTAGATAAAGGTACAGAACCGCCTTGTGGTAAAACGATTTCGTAGGTTTTCAAAATATCCACACTGACGGCACTTCCTAAAGTACGGATACTTTGTTCGCTACCACCAACTTCGGCACGTCCGCCAGGTAAATTAATGTTCAAAGCGCGGATTTGGTCGTTTACCTGAGTAGCAGTGATCGCTAAAGATTGTAAGCGGTCTGGATTAAGATTAATGCGAATTTCTCGGTCAACGCCACCCACGCGCTGAATTTGGGCTACACCACGAACTCCCAACAAGGCACGGCTAATAGTTTGGTCTACGAGATTGCTTAACTCTTCTACAGAACGCCGATCTGATTTAACTGCGTAGGTAATCACCGGGCCGCCGGAAAATTCTAGGCGTTCCACAATGGGGTCGTTAATGTCTTGGGGTAAATCTTGGCGAATTTGAGCGATCGCATTTCTAACATCATTGGTGGCGCGATCGCTATCTGTACCTAAAACAAAATTGATTGTTGTCTGAGAATTCCCATCGCTAACGGTAGAAATCATGTAATCGATATTGCCCAACCCCGCCACAGCATCTTCAATTTTTTTCGTCACTTGGGATTCTAGTTCTGCTGGGCCTGCACCCGGTTGGGTAACTTTGATCGAAACTGTTGGTACATCAATATTTGGGTTAATATCAATCCCCAAGGATATGAATGAGAACCAACCGACAACCGTCAAAATTAAAAATAAAACGATCGTGGGAACAGGTTTTTTAATCGACCAGGCTGAGATATTAAAAGACATTGGGAAATTTGAGATTTGGGATTTGTCATTTGTCATTGGTCATTGGTCACTTGTACTGAGTTTCGACACTTCGACTGCGCTCAGTGCATCGCTGCGCGGTAATCGAGCGACTTGTACTGAGTTTCGACTGCGCTCAACTACCGCGTAGTCGAAGTAAGTCGAGATTCAACTACCGCGAAGCCGTTGGCGCAGCCTCTCCAAGAGTTGTATTGGTCATTGGTCATTTTTCCCTATTCCCTTCAATTTGCAACTCGAACCCGATCGCCATCTTTGAGATAGCCTGCACCATCAACGACAACGCGATCGCCTAACTGTAACCCACTCTTGATTTCCACTGTGTCGTTATTGCCAGGATCTCCTAACTCGACTTTCTGGCTGCTGACTGTATTTTCACCCGATAGGATGAATACAATTACACTTGCGTCAGCTTGGGACTGGACTGCTTTTTGTGGCACTACCATTTTCATCCCTGAGTCAGTAGTAATTGCAGCACTAGCAAACATTCCTGGTTTTAGCAAAGTTGTTGGCGGCAAGTCAATTTTCACTGTCGCTTCCCGTCTTTGATCGTTTAGCTGTGGTTGTATGTCTCTGACTCGTCCCTGCGATCGCACCCGCCGATCGACATCAGAAGTAATTTGCACCGATGCGCCAATTTTCACCTGAGTTAGTTGAGTTTCGGGCACCTTCGCCTGAAGTTCTAACTTTTCATCTCGGATAATCGAAAATAGCTTTTGTGTGCCACCAATCACCGTCCCCACTTGGGTTTGCGGCGGTACGCCAGTGACATCACCGACTCTAGCTAGTTTCTCGGCAATTACTCCTGAAACCGGCGCACGTACTACAGTTTGTTCCAATTGAGTTTGCAGTTGTTGCACTTTCGCAGCACTGCTTTTAACATCGGCTTTGGCTTTGTTGACGATCGCTTGGGCGTTATTAATGTTAGCTTGGGCACTGCCGATATTAGCCTGGGCACTACGTATATTTTCTTGGGACAGGTTCACAACTTCTATGGCAGTTTTCACAGCGTAAGAACGAGTATCAAGTTCTTGTTTGCTGATCGTTCCAGAGTCAGCGAGTTTTTGATAGCGCTGATAATTTTTGGCTGCTTCCTCCAATCTCGCCTTAGCTTGAGCTAAATCGGCTCGTTTTTGCTGGACTATTGCTTTATTTGATACCAAATCTGCCTGCTTGGATGCCAAATCGGCTTGTTTGGATGCCACATCTGCTTGTTTCGATTCCACATCTGCTTTTGCTTGGCTAATTTGATTTTGCAGTATGGAACCATCTAACACTGCCAACACTTGACCTTGTTTGACAAAAGCTCCTTCTTTGACATTTGCGGGGATGCTTTTAATTTGTAAACCGTTTGTTTGCGGTAGCACCGGAATTAAATCACTCGCGGCTACAGTCCCAGTAGTTTTGAGTGTACGGACAACACGGGCCGTTTCTACTGTGGCGATCGTAACTGTCATCGCTGGGTTAACTTTTTTATCCGCTACCGCGCTTTGTTGACGGGATGGAAAACGATTTAATACACTCATTCCAACCAGGGCGATCGCAATTCCTAAACCAGCACCCAAGAATAATGGCTTCAACCATGCCCTGGTTTGCTTTTGATCTGATTTGCTTAAAAAATTCCGATTTTCAGAGGTTATAGCTTCTTCCACCTCAACTTCTGAAAGACTTTCATCGCTCACAGTTTCACCTCTACTTGCTGTTTATACATACCAAACCTTGGTATTTTCTTAAAAAAACTTGAAGTTTATTTACTTCGATATCAACTATGACGTATTTCATAGTGAATGTCTTTTATCGGTAACAGTATATAATATAACTTTTTAGCTAAGAGAAATTACTGTTAAAGAATGATAATAAATTTTATGTAGATTATGATAAAAAAATTCTCTCATCTTATAGAGCTACTCTATGTCACACACCATCTGTATTGAGATCACTGTCATCCAATGCTTAGATATGAAAAACTAAATATAGCCGATCTAGATTTATCTAATTAGAATCGAAAGTATTTATGTACCTTGGTAGACCAGGAAATTATTTTTTACACGTAATCAATCATTTCTCTAATGCCTTTGTGTTGCTAGGAAGTTATATATCCAAACATAGATAAAGCTAGCGTCTACAGGTACGCGTGAGTTACAAAGGAGCAAACTCCATTGCCTGAAATTCCAGCAAGGATGGCCTTGATTAGGGAATTTTGAAATCAATCAAAATCAATAAAAAATTGGTATATACCAGAGTCACCAGATATGTTCAATGCCACTGAAATTTTAATTGATGCCTTCGTAAATGAAATTCGAGACGGCTATCGCCGCACTTATGGCTGCTTTAAACATGATTATCAGGACATTATCGCCTGGGCGGGTAACATGGCTTTGGAAAACATTGCCAATAGCGATGCCCTTTACCACAATGTTGAACACACTGTCTTAGTCACCCTGGTGGGACAAGAAATTTTACGTGGCAAACACATCAGGGAAGGCGGTGTTTCCAGTGAAGACTGGTTACATTGTATTATTTCTTTAGTCAGTCATGATATTGGCTATGTTAAGGGAGTTTGCCGACAAGACCGAGAAACAGCAAACTTATATGCCACAGGTAAAAATGGCAAAATGATTTCTGTGGCTGCTGGCGCTTCTGATGCCAGTCTGACACCGTATCATGTTGATAGAGCCAAGCTGTTTATTGATGAGCGGTTTGGAGGTCACAAGTTAATCGATGCTGAGGCAATTAAAAGCAATATTGAATTGACTCGATTTCCTGTACCTGCGGCGGAAGACCATCAAGATACGAAGTGCTTTGCAGGATTAGTGCGTGCTGCTGATTTGATTGGTCAACTAAGCGACCCGCGTTACCTAAAGAAAATTACTTCTTTATTTTACGAATTTGAAGAAACTGGTGTAAATAAAGTTTTGGGCTATAATACCCCTGCCGATTTGCGTAACAACTACGCTAAGTTTTACTGGAATGGCGTATATCCTTATATCCAAGAAGGACTGCATTATCTATCATTGACACAACAGGGAAAACAAATTCTCGCGAATCTTTACTCAAACGTGTTTGTTGTAGAACATCAAAAACAACAGGAAGAACAGCAGCGGTATTTGGAGAAGTTAGCAGTTAAAAATTAGGAGTTGGAGGTAGAGACGCGATTAACCCTTGTCTGTACAAAATAGGAGTACAGACAAGGGTTAACCCTTGTCTGTACAAAAGTTGGGAGTTGAAAATTATTAATCATGAGTTATGAATTAAGATAAAAACTTAATAACTCATAACTCCTAACTTATAACTCCTAACTACTATGGATTGGTGGCGACGACTTAAGAAAAATCCTTTGGCACGATTTGGGGTAACTTTGCTGTTAATTTTCTATATAGCAGTAATTGCAGCTGATTTCGTAGCTCCTTATGACCCCTATGCTTCACAGCCTAATGGTTCACTGCTGCCACCAACCAAGATACACTGGGTTTCTCAGTCAGGGCAGTTTATTGGTCCTTATGTTTATCCGACAACTCAAGGAGATACGAATTTAGATACAGGCGATCGCGAACTCATTGTAGACTCGAAAAAGCCTTCGCCTCTGCGTCTATTTGTCTCCGGCTCAGAATACCGATTGTTGCAGATGAGTTTGCCACTACCGCCTACGTGGGATGAAGTCACAATCTTTGGTGGTATTCCCTTAAATTGGCATTTATTTGGCACAACAACTGGTGCAAAATTAAATATTTTCGGCACTGATGACCAAGGCCGCGACCAATTTAGCCGCTTGCTGCATGGCGGTCGCATCAGTATGTTTATCGGGATTTTTGGCATTATCATTACTTATCCCCTCGGTTTGCTGATTGGGGGAATTTCCGGCTATTTCGGCGGTGTAACTGATAGCATCATTATGCGCTTGGCAGAAGTGCTAATGACTTTCCCTAGTATTTATCTTTTGGTAACATTGGGTGCGGTCTTACCAGCAGGTTTAAGTAGTACCCAGCGCTTTTTGCTGATTGTGGTGATTACTTCAGTGATTAGCTGGGCTGGTTTAGCACGGGTCATTCGGGGACAGGTACTATCAATTAAAGAGCGAGAATTTGTTCAAGCCGCGCGGGCAATGGGCGCGAACCCAATTTATATAATTATCCGTCATGTTTTACCGCAAACGGCTAGTTATGTAATTATCTCTGCGACTCTTGCAATTCCTAGCTTTATTGGTTCAGAGGCGATATTGAGTCTTATCGGCTTGGGTATTCAACAACCAGACCCCTCTTGGGGCAATATGTTATCTCTGGCTAGCAATGCTTCAATTTTGGTGTTGCAACCTTGGCTAATTTGGCCGCCGGCTGTGCTGATTATCCTCACAGTGTTGGCATTCAACTTACTCGGTGATGGGCTAAGAGATGCACTCGACCCGCGTAGTTTAAGAAGATAAGCCCTCAATAATAGCAAATGGGGTCGTCGAAATAACAAATGGGTACTCCGAAATAGCAAATGGGTACTCCGAAATAGCTTTTGCGAACTCCGAAATAACTTTTGCGAACTCCGAAATAACTTTTGCGAACTCCGAAATAACAAATGGGTACTCCGAAATAGCAAATGCGAACCCCGAAATAACAAATGGGTACTCCGAAATAGCAAATGCGAACCCCGAAATAACAAATGGGTACTCCGAAATAGCAAATGGGTACTCCGAAATAACAAATGCGATCGCCCTTTGATGTCGCTTAATGTGGGGTTAACCGACATTGCGTTAAAAGCGGCTAATTTAAAGCAATATTCGTTGGTGAATGCAGGGGTTGAGTAGTGGATGAATTTGAAGAATTTATCATGGGACTTGCTTTGGCTCAATTATTAAAGCAAGAAGCTGGAGTTGCCAAAAGATTGTAAGAATAATGCTATCAAGCGGCCGCAGAACAGAACTTAAGCAAGAAAAGTGTTTGTGTTTAAAAGTTTTAAATGTGTTCGTGCCTAAAGTTTGCTAAGAAAATCAAGTAAGAAAAATTTGATTAATTCGTTTTTAATGCTGTATTTTTGAGGTTTTCAGCCGCTTGTTCGTCGCAACTGACTTGCGCGGTCTGGTCTATCTCAATAGATTTGTATAAGATTGGAATTAATGATCCTTAAACAAATAATCTGATAAAAGATGATAAATGTTGATTTATCAAAAGCTTTCCAAACAGGTCAAAGGCTAAATACACGATTTGGTGTTTTTATTCTTAATCCTTATAAAATTGGGAAACTAAACTTAACTTCAGGAAAATTAATAGCTTGCGATCCCCTAGTTTTTCCTGGCACAGACCCCTTTAGTCCCAATTTTAAGACTGGTTGTTATCCAGTTTTTTTGAGCATTGCACGCAACCTCAATAACGAAGAACCAATGGTTGCTTATGCTATGGTTCAGATTAGCGAAGTAACCGCAGTGCGGTGGGAATTAGCTACTAGAGTTGGTGAGAAATTAAGTGATTTAAAAGAAGGAGAGGGCTTTTTTGGTTATGGAGTTGATTCTGGAATAGGGTGCTTTATGGATGCGGATGCTGCTCAAATTATTATTGATAATACTTGGGAAACAGAAATTTATGAAGACACTTTAGCTTGCAAACTAGATAATTTACTCGAAGAAGAAAATAGCCTTGGCGTAATGTTGGCTAATATGTGTGTCAATGAGTTCAATAGAGTAAATATTATTGCATTTGCAACGGCGTTGGGTGATGGGTTTTATTATACTTACTTTGGATACGATACTAATAATAATGTTGTTAACGTTATTACAGTGAGTTTATCTGGATATCTCCAGTAATAAAAAAGTAAGAATGTTTTCTGATATTGGGCTCGAAAGTCTAAAAGACAAGGTTTTCAGTTGCCATTACTGTGTACTTGATTGCGAGGTCGAAACTAGAGCAAACGCAATAGATAAAATTAAATTGGTGCTGCTTAATAACATTCATGAGAAGACGAAACAGAAGGTTTTGCTATGATATAAAGTTAGCTTTCAATTGTTTAACTCCTTTGCCTGACTAATGAAAAGTTTTTTATAAATCATTAAGTCGGTAGGCACGAGCAAACCAATATATGTTTAGTTTTGTAAAAACAGTGAAATAGTGAATATTATCTCAAAGATGTGAATAAAATTCTGGGGATTTTAGCCAGTGGTATTTCTCAAAAAAATTTAATACCGAATTCGCGGATCTACATAAGCATTTAAAATGTCAATTAAAATACTGGCGCTGACAACGATCGCACCAAAAAATACCAATACTCCCTGGACTGTGGGATAATCGCGATCGGCGATCGCTTGATACAATCGATTAGCTAACCCAGGCCAAGAAAATGTTACTTCTGTCAAAATCGCCCCACCTAACAGAGAGGCAAAAGTCAATCCCAACACTGTAATCACTGGAATTAGGGCATTCTTTAAAGCGTGGGAGGCTAAAATCTTATTTTCACCAATACCTCTAGCTCTAGCCGCTTCTACATAATCTGCTTGCAAAGTTTGCTTTAAATTCACTCGCACAATTCGCTCAAAAATTCCACTGAGCAAAATTCCCAAAGTGAGACTTGGTAAAGCCAGATGGTGCAAAGATGCGAAAAACTGAGTGAAATTTCCACCGAGTAAGCTATCAATTGTATACAATCCAGTCACAGTAGTGGGAGCCGGAAGATTGGGCGGAAAGCGGTTTGAATTGGGAAACCAACCGAGTTGGACTGAGAAAATTAACTGCAAAAGCATTCCCGCCCAAAACATCGGGAGTGCGTAGGTGATGATCCCAAATAAGCGCCCGCCGACATCAAAATATGTCCCAGGACGAGAAGCCGAAAGAGTGCCAACCGCAATTCCGACGATAAGTGCAACCGCCATACTACATACTGCTAACTCCACTGTCGCCGGGAAATATTGCCCAATAATGTCCCAAACATTCTCTCCCCGACTCAACAAAGAACTTCCCAAATCAAAGCGCAACAAATTTCCCAAATAATTGAGGTACTGTAACCACAGCGGAAGGTTTAAACCGAGTTGTTTTCGCAATTCTTCTTTAGCTGCTTCTGGCGCACGTCCACCAAGTATTGCATCTGCTGGATCTCCTGGTGTTGCTCTTAATAAGAGAAATACAATGGTGATAATTGTTAATAGCTGAAGTGGCGCAAGAAGCAACCGAGAAACAATGTAATATTGTAAAGCTTTAGAACGAGACATCTTTAGTTAGGAGTTGATAATTTGCAGTTAGGAGTTAGGAGTGAGCAGTTAGGAGTTGATAATTTGCAGTTAGCAATTATGAATTAAGATAGAAACCTAGCTTGCAAAAATTCTTTAATTACTATATTTAGTGAAGTTGAACATCTCTATTTAACTCAAAATCACATTCATGATTTTGTTATTTTTGCAACAAGTCTAATTCCTAACTTCTAACTCCTAACTCTCAACTTATTTTTTAATTGTCTGGTAAACCAAAATTTGGGTAGGGTTAAGTTTTACGCCATTAACACCATTTCGGGCAAATACATAGTCTTTGTTTTGCCATAAGGGAACGTAAGGTACATCAGTAGTTACTTGCGTTTGAATTTCGTTAAAGATTTTCTGACGCGCTTCGGGGTTTTGTTCTTTGCGTTGCCCATCAATCAGTTTATTTATAGTTTCGTTATAGTAGAACGAACCCTGAGTTTGACTGCCTCCATCTTCGCATCCTTTAGCAGTTGAACCTTTATCACAAGATAAAAATGGCTGGACGTAATTATCTGGATCTAAAAAGTCTGGATACCAATCAAGTAAAGCTGCCGGATACAAACCCTTGGCAATGTCTTTAAAGAAGGCAGGCCCTTCCGCTTGGGTAACTTCAAATTGCAGTATTCCATCCATTTTGACATCCACAAGAGATTTGAGTGTCTGTGCTGCCAAACTACGAGTAGGTGAACTAGAAGGATACCAAACTTGCACTTTCGCAGGATTTTCTTTGGAGAAGCCAGCAGTAGTTAATAATTTTTTAGCTCGATCGAAGTTAGCATCGCCATATTTATCTTTGAATAATGGCACAGAAACTTTAAATGTTGTGGGAATCATGCTATAGAGCGGATCTGCTTGACCAAATAATACTCGCTCGTTTAAAAGTGGACGGTCAATGATGGACGCGATCGCTTGTCTTACCTCTAATTTATCTAAAGGTTTTTGATTGCGGTTTAATACCAGATAACTTACTACACTACCTTCAGCTGCGATCGCTTGCCAATCCCCTTTTTTACCACCTTCTGACAAACTCCGATTTTGATCTGGTTGCAGCGACAGATAAGCTACATCGATTGCACCTGTACGGAAAGCATTAAACAAATTAACCGGACTAGTTTGAATTTGGAGATTAACACCCTTGTTAACTGGTTTTTCTCCCCAATATTTATCAAACGCATCAAATCGGATGGAATCAGTACCATACTGTCCTAATTTGTAAGGGCCAGTCCCCACAAAAATATTCGGCTTGAATTTACCAGCGCCGACTTCGTAAGCTTTAGGCGAAATGGCACACACTCCAGGAAACGCCAGCAGTGAAGGAAAGGCTGCAAATGGCTTTTTCAGCTTGATGATTAACTCATACTCGCTTGTCGGTTTTACCGAATCTACTATATCCCCTAGTAAGAAAGAAGGTTTTCCTTTATTTTGAATAAAGCGGTTGATGGTAAACGCCATTGCTTGAGCGTTGAAGGGAGTTCCATCGTGAAAAACTACACCCTGACGTAAGGGAATGGTATAAGTTAAGCCGTCTTGACTGACTTTGGGTAATGCTGTAGCTAGTTGGGGTTTAATTTCGGTGCTTCCTGATTCGTAATTATAGAGGCGATCGCTCATATTAAACACTAAACCCAAAGCTGCTAACTCATAAGCATCAGCCGGATCGAGGGTTCTTGGCTTGGCTGTTGTACCGATAGTAATCCGACCATCACCTGTAGGGGTATTTACAGAACCAGATGGCGGCGTAGTTGATTGCGGACGAGGAGCGCAACTAACAACTAAAAATAAACATAGACAGAACAAAGATAGGAATTGTGTAATTCGACCCCACCGTTTCACGGACAAGGAAAACCAGGTCATAGCAATAATATATTTGATATCAGCGGTCAGCAATTTTACTACATTTGTGACTCTTATGCTGAATCTTCACAATTTATAGTGGTTCTTGTTGCGATGGAACGCTCCGTAGCTATCTAAATCAAAAACTTGTGGTAGATACTCAACTTCATAATCAAGTTTATTACTGCGATCCCGACGATGGGATACGCCTCTATACTTGTCGGGTTTTGAGGAAAAGGGGAAAGAAAAAACCTTTAACCTTTACCCATTAACCTTTTCCCCAAACCTATGCCGAGTTAAAAATGGTTAACCGAGCAGTATTAGGATACGCCTATGCACTATTTGGTTACAAAAAATCATTAATAAAATACAAAATTTAATATTTAAGATTTGTTAAGTATTGAAAATTTTTTATGTAATTAAATTTTTTAACAGTTGGTTAAATTTGTCGTAAATTCATATTTACTAAAAAAATGGGTATTTGTTAAGCTTTGACACTTAACCCAAGTAGTGTACGTTGAGATTTTACTTGTTGCTGCTTGGGAACAGATACCGACAAAGGGTTTTCTCGTCAAGCTCGGCTGTATTCTCAAAAAGAAGTGTGTTTGAACATCAGCGACTAAAGCGATCGCGATATTGTTAACAGCAGATTGAAAGTCGAAATAGTGAGACTAAGACCGTGAAGTATTTCTTTCTATCTGAGGGATGGGCAGTTGCAAGAGTCTGGGCATCTGATGGACTCTGGCAAATAACCGCATGGCGACGCCAACCAGATATTCAGCGAATGAATATTTGTTTAGTCGAAGAAAATGAATTGCTCTGGCTTTATCGAGTTGAAGAAGCCGTTTTAACCGTGGAAGTGAAGCCAACAACACCAGTAATTGGTAGTCAGACCATCGGTCAAGTAGTACTCAAGCGTCTGATGAGCGCCGAACAGGTAATCGAACGCCTGGGTACAGCCGAGGCGAAGTGTCAACTGCAAAATATCCACTTGGTTGTTCAGTAGATAGTGGGCATGGGGTACAAGAGGCAGAGGGGCAGCACTTCGGCTAAGCTCAGTGACCGAGGAGCAGAGGGGCAGAGGGGAAACAACTTACTGCAACTGCTCCCCTGCTCCCCTGCTCCCCTGCCTCCCCTCTCATCGTAAAGAAAAGATAAGCAAATTTCATCCTCGACGGGTATTGGTAGCGAAAAAACTTGGAGATGCTACGCGATCGCATCAATTTACACGCTTGCAAACAATTCCATCAATAGTTACACTTTTTAAAACATTCTCATTTTTGCTTGGCGATGGCTACCCTAACATAGGTAAACCTCCCGAAGCGAGTAAGCATTGCCAAAGCACCCACGCTGTCTGACTTATTAAGACTAAGCTGTGGTGATACTCTGGTGGCAATAACAAAAAACAAGAGAGAGTTTTATGAGTGGCGATTTTCGTCTTTCATAACCTCAGTAAGAAAATTGGTTTGTAAACTAACTCATCGAGGAGGAGCGTAGTCGATGGGACTACCCTGGTACCGAGTACATACAGTCGTTCTGAATGATCCAGGGCGACTGATTTCTGTACACCTAATGCACACAGCCTTAGTAGCTGGCTGGGCTGGTTCGATGGCACTCTACGAACTAGCTGTTTTTGATCCTAGCGATCCAGTTCTCAACCCAATGTGGCGTCAAGGAATGTTCGTCTTGCCGTTCATGTCACGTTTGGGTGTTACTCAATCTTGGGGTGGTTGGAACGTTACTGGTGGGCCATCAACCGATCCTGGCTTTTGGTCATTTGAAGGTGTTGCTGCCGCTCATATTGTTCTTTCCGGTCTGCTATTTCTAGCCGCCGTATGGCACTGGGTTTACTGGGATTTGGAACTTTTTAGAGATCCCCGCACTGGTGAACCCGCTCTCGACTTGCCAAAAATGTTTGGCATTCACCTGTTCTTATCTGGTCTACTTTGTTTTGGATTTGGTGCTTTTCACGTCACTGGACTATTTGGGCCGGGGATATGGGTTTCTGATGCTTATGGTCTAACTGGCACCGCCCAGGCAGTAGCACCAGAATGGGGTCCAGATGGTTTTAACCCCTATAACCCTGGTGGCATTGCGGCTCACCACATTGCTGCTGGTGTTGTTGGTATTATTGCAGGCTTATTCCACCTGACAGTTAGACCCCCCGAACGGCTCTACAAAGCCCTACGGATGGGGAACATTGAAACAGTACTTTCTAGCAGTATTGCAGCAGTCTTCTTTGCTGCTTTCGTGGTTGCTGGTACTATGTGGTACGGTAACGCCGCCACTCCCATCGAATTGTTTGGCCCTACCCGCTATCAATGGGATCAAAACTACTTCCGTCAAGAAATTCAGCGCCGCGTCCAAACAAACGTTAGCCAAGGTGCAACCCTTGAGCAAGCTTGGTCGCAGATTCCTGAAAAATTGGCTTTCTATGATTATGTCGGTAATAGCCCCGCCAAAGGCGGTCTATTCCGTACAGGGCCAATGGTAAAGGGTGATGGCATTGCTCAATCTTGGCAAGGTCACGCCGTATTCAAAGATTCCGAAGGACGAGAATTGACCGTGCGTCGTCTCCCCAACTTCTTTGAAACCTTCCCAGTGGTTTTGACTGATGCCGATGGAATTGTCCGCGCTGACATTCCCTTCCGTCGGGCAGAATCTAAGTATAGCTTCGAGCAATCTGGTGTCACCGTTAGTTTCTACGGTGGCAATCTGAATGGTCAGACCTTTACAGAACCAGCTGATGTGAAGAAGTATGCCCGTAAAGCTCAAGGTGGTGAAATCTTTGAATTTGACCGAGAAACCTTGAACTCTGATGGTGTATTCCGCACCAGTCCTAGAGGTTGGTTTACCTTTGGACACGCCGTATTTGCTCTGCTGTTCTTCTTTGGTCATCTTTGGCATGGCGCTCGGACAATCTACCGAGACGTATTTGCTGGTGTTGACGCCGATCTTGAAGAGCAAGTTGAGTGGGGTCTATTCCAAAAAGTGGGTGACAAGTCAACCCGCCGGAAAGAAGCCCTTTAATTTCAGTGCTGAGTAAAGAAGTGCTGAGTTCTGAGTTAAGCCTCTGACTCAGCACTCAAGTGACTCAGCATTAAAAACTTTAACTACTGGCTGGATAAAGAGGAAATCGTAATATGGAAAGCGTTGCGTACATCTTGATTTTTACTCTGTGTATAGGTACTCTCTTCTTTGCGATCGCATTTCGCGAACCCCCTCGCTTTGAGAAACCAAAAGATAAGTAGATCCTATCCACAGACTTTTAAGCGGATTTAATCTTAATATCCGTTGCTACTAAGTATGGTGGCAACGGATATTATTGTGTTTGTCATTTGTCATTTGTCCTTTGTCCTTTATGTTGCTTCTCACTACTAACCAATAACAAATGACCAATACTTCAGCTCCCTTCGACTTCGCTCAGGGCAAGACGCTCAGTACAAGTGACCAATGACCAAATATTGTGATATAATTTCCAATCTTGGGAGTAGATATGTGTTAATGCTAGCTTTTCTGCGCTAGGATGAAAAAGGATGTTTTGTGTAAGCTGCCATAGTACTGCTTGCATAACGCATCGCAATTGTCGCACCACCTTTACGGAGACTAGAACCAGGAACAAATCAGCATGGTCAATCAGAATTTAACCGCTACAGAAATTGGATTCACTCACGAAGATTTCGCTGCTCTACTTGACAAATACGATTATCATTTTAGCCCTGGTGATGTTGTCCCAGGAACAGTTTTCAGTATAGAGCCGCGCGGCGCTCTGATTGACATTGGTGCTAAAACCGCAGCATATATACCTATACAAGAAATGTCTATTAACCGGGTGGATAGCCCGGAAGAAGTATTACAGTCAAACGAAACGCGCGAATTTTTCATCCTTACCGATGAAAACGAAGATGGTCAATTAACCCTTTCCATTCGCCGTATTGAATATATGCGGGCTTGGGAACGCGTGCGGCAGTTACAAGCAGAAGATGCGACTGTCCGTTCTGGCGTATTTGCAACCAATCGCGGTGGAGCATTGGTACGAATTGAGGGATTACGTGGCTTTATCCCAGGTTCTCACATCAGTACCCGCAAACCTAAAGAAGAATTGGTCGGCGAGGATCTGCCGTTGAAATTCCTAGAGGTGGACGAAGAACGTAACCGCCTCGTTCTATCTCACCGTCGGGCGTTGGTTGAGCGCAAGATGAACCGCCTAGAAGTCGGCGAAGTAGTAATTGGTACTGTTCGTGGGATCAAGCCCTACGGTGCTTTCATCGACATTGGCGGCGTCAGTGGTCTACTGCATATTTCTGAGATTTCTCACGAACATATTGATACACCTCATAGCGTGTTCAATGTCAATGATGAAGTAAAAGTTATGATCATTGATTTGGATGCAGAAAGGGGTCGCATTTCCCTATCTACCAAGCAGCTAGAACCCGAACCCGGTGACATGATTAAAAACCGAGATTTGGTTTATGATAAGGCAGAAGAAATGGCTGCTAAGTATCGCGAACAGCTATTAGCCAAGCAGCAAGGTGCTACTGCTGCGGCTACACCGGGGGAAGTTCTTGCAGACGAAGATATTCCACCAGCAACAGAACTTGACGAAGATATTCCAGTAGTTGCGGCATTTGAAACAGCAATTCCAGCAGCGACGGAAATTGAAGAGGAAATTCCAGCAGCTATTGAAGAGTAATAGATTTTTTATAGTTTTACTTGTTTTTAAGTAAGAGTATCAAATCATTTTATAAAGAGGGAAAAACCCTCTTTTTTTATGTCGAGAATCGAGAATAAGTTTGGAGAGACGCGATTAATCGCGTCTGTAGAAAAATTGAAAGTAGTTAGAAGTTAAATATTATGGCAACCATTCAATGTAAAAATATCACTTTTGATAATATCCAGGCAATTTTGTTTGACAAAAACGGTACTCTAGAAGATTCAGAAACGTATTTGCGATCGCTCGCACAAAAAGCAGCAAGATTAATAGATGCTCAAATTCCTGGAACTGGGGAACCCCTATTAATGGCATTTGGCATCAATGGCAATTTTCTAGATCCCGCAGGTTTAATATCAGTAGCAAGCCGCCGTGAAACAGAAGTTGCGGCTGCGGCATATATTGCCGAAACAGGAAGAGGATGGTTTGAGTGCTTAAAAATAGCCCGTCAAGCTTTGGATGAAGCGGAAAAATACATTGGAGAAACTCCTTCACCACTGTTTGTAGGTAGCCTAGAAATTTTGAAATACCTGCGGGAGGGTGGTCTAAAACTTGGCATTCTCTCGGCTGCGACAACTGAAGAAGTACGCAATTTTGTAGCCAATCACCAGTTAAGCGATTATATCCAGTTAGAAATGGGCGTAGATGAAGGGCCAAGTAAACCAGATCCAGTGCTATTTTTGCAAGCTTGCCAAGCTTTGGGAGTTGAACCGAGCGCTACCTTGATGGTAGGTGATTCAGTTGGGGATATGCAAATGGCGCGTAATGCTAAAGCCGCAGGTTGTATTGGTATCACTTGGGTAGGTAATTCAGATAACGTCCGAGGTGCAGATGTGGTGATTAATCAACTTGATGAAATCAAGATTTTAAAGGATTAATTTAATGCGAGTTCAATGAACTCAAAAAACGGCATTTGAGGCGTTTTCTGACACATTAGTTTTCAAATGACACAGAAATCATCTATGTCACAGAATATCTGTGTCAAATCAAGCCAGTATACCGTAGTGTCTGTCTATACGTGAGAAGAAGCTTTCTATTTTATTCGCAAAAATCATGTTAAATTAACATATCAATATAATTTTGCAACCTTTCTTTAGATAGATAGTTAAAGAAATCCGTAATATCTCTCATAGAATAAAATAATAAATTTTTTAAAATTAGGGTAAACGCATTTAAATTCTGTTATCCATATCCAACAAGGATTTCAAATTTTTATTTCCAAAAATAAATAATGCTTTAAACCAAGGTTTCAGTAAGCATTATACAAATAAGATGCGTTTACTTTGTTTTTGAGAATAAAGACATCGCGATCCGATCGCAGTCTCAACTAATTTTCGATCATTTTTTATTGGTGTAAGCACATGAATTTTCAAAGCTCTGCTTCACCTGTCATCATTTCTGATTCTAATGATGTCAAAGTTGAAATGTCTTATGTTCAGGGGATAGAGCATTTAATTGAGGTTGTTCAAGCATTGTCACTAGCACGAACGCTAGAGCAAATTATGGAGATTGTACGAAAGTCTGCGCGTGAGTTGACTGGGGCAGATGGGGCTAGTTTTGTGCTACGAGATGGAGATCAATGTTATTACGCAGATGAAGATGCGATCGCTCCTTTATGGAAAGGGCAACGCTTCCCGATGAGTATTTGCATTAGTGGGTATACAATGCAAAACCGCCAATCCGTTGTGATTAGCGATATTTATGGAGATCAACGGATTCCATTTGCAGCTTACCAACCGACTTTTGTAAAAAGCTTGGCAATGGTGCCGATCCGAACGTGTAACCCCATCGGTGCAATTGGAATATATTGGGCAACGTTACATCAGCCAACGGTAGAAAAAGTAAAGCTATTACAGGCATTGGCAGACACAACGGCTGTCGCAATGGAAAACGTGCAGATTTATCATGAATTAGAACAAAGAGTCCATAATCGAACTGCTGCATTAGAAAAAGAAATAGAAGGACATCAAAAAGTTGAGGCAGAAGTTAGGCGCTTATCTCTAACAGATGAATTAACCGGAACGTACAATCGACGAGGCTTTTTTCTATTTGCAGATCAGCAATTAAAATTAGCTAATCAGCTACACAAGCCCTGTTGTCTCTTATTTATAGATATAGATGGATTAAAGCAAATCAATGATACGTTTGGACATGAAGTTGGAGATCGTGTAATAGTAGACGCCGCAGACTTACTAAGTCAAACCTATCGAGATTCTGACATCGTTGCCCGATGGGGGGGTGATGAGTTTGTTGTATTCATTCCTAAATGTTCACATCATACGAATGCAATTAGTGTTCGCCTACAAACTAACATTGATTTATTTAATCAGAATTCAAGTAGAAATTATCATCTATCAATGAGTATTGGAGTTCAAGAGTGCGTTATCAACGAAGATGTTTCATTGGAAAAACTCATATTCCAGGCAGATGAGTTAATGTACCAGCAAAAACGTGCCAAGCGAAGTTCTAGCAATAACAATAGCAGCTTTTAATCCCTTAGAAAGCATATCTAGTGTTAATACTCAGCTTTTTTATCTCTTTTTTCATTCCCGACAGTTCTTCCGCTATCTTGACCTAATTCTCAATTTATACTTTTTAGCTTTTTATTCGTTTAAATTACGTTAATTTATTGCAATTTAGATAAAGTCCATCAATAATCAAAACTTCATTATCCCGATTACTATACTGAACTTTATTTATAGCTATTATTATATTTTTATCTAACAGAGAAGAGTTTATTGAATTAATTTTATTCTTCGTCTTTATTCTCTTCTAAATTGGTTATCTTTGTATTTTGCAGAAGGATATCGTCTTCCTGATTAGGTTTTTCTTCTTTCTTTTCTTGTACAACTTGAGTAGCATATATTTCCACATCTCGCTGAATAATATCTTCTACATGACTTGCAAATAGATTAAATGCTTGTTGATGACTTGGATAAATCCGATAAGGGCCTGTCAACTGCGAGAATTGCCACCCTTGGGTTTTCAAAGACTCAACTGTTCGGCGATAGTGTCGCCAGCGTTCCCCATAGTGAAAAAACTCTTCAATGGCAGCACTAATAGCAACTATTTGGCTCAAACCAAAAGTTAACCACATAAGGATATCCCTATCCCGATTGTTAGGTTTGAAATTAGTGTTAATATTTAGACTTACTAATGCCGGGAGAACGACACCACCAATAATAGTTGTTACCCGTAAAAAATAATGGCGATCGCGCGATGTATTCGCCTTCCTTTCCATCCATAGTACTTGCTCTAACCAGCGCGATCGCAAAAAATGTTTTTGCACATCACCTAAGTTAATACCTGCAAATAACTTGTTAAAATCTTCTTTTAAAAATTCATGATAACTATTTTTTTTAGCCATTTTTTACTCCTAATTAGAAAGTAACCCCTTAATTACTTTGCCTAAATTATCAACTCCTTTCTCTATGTCGATTAAGTCGATGTATTGTAATGTACCAGATTTAGCCAGCTTTTTAGCTCGTTCATCAGTAGCTTTTCCACGCAAAGCATCTGCAAGTATATCTGCGGTTCTACCACTACCAGCAATCACAAGAACTATCCTGTCGCTATTAACGCTAAAAAAGGCATCCTTAAAGGTAATTTCACCACCGTTCAAGAGTATTGTCATTGAAGGTGCATCATTGGCCAGCATAGTCGCAACGCCAGATATCCAAGGAGACTCATCGCCCCAATTTTTTCCAGGAACTAGTACAAAATGAGTATGGTTTGGCTCTAACGGTGTTAAATCAGCAACAGTTTCCGAATGATTAGGTAAAGCCACTTTGCCTTCAGGTGTCACACCAACTAAAGCAAACTTAGCACCTATTTGAGTACGAGCCGCACCCATCATTCGCATAATTCCTACATCCGTACCCCCATCGACGACATAAGCCCCCAACGTTTCGGCCATAGGGGCTAAAACTTCCACAAACAACCGTTGAATACGAAGAAAATCAGCTTCACTGATGTTACTTGCACCCCCCACTATTACTAAAACAGGACGCGAACCGCCAAGCCCTATTTCCTCAAGAGCATAAGCCAATTCTTTTGGTTGCTCAACTTGAGTCGCTAGTGCTGTTTTCCCATTGTCAAAGGTAAGCTTTAAACAACTTTTCATTTTTTAAAAATACTGACTGCTTAGGTTTCCCAGCGTAGTGCCTCACAGTCATTTTCTGCAAGTGTTGTATTCCGTTTTCACCTGAAAAATAAAGAATTTTATGATACTTTTGTCAGGGTTGATCGTTGATTAATGCGCTACCAGATTTCCTTTTATAAGTAAATGTATGTAAATGGCGATGCTTGCTGTGGTAACAGAGCTTTGTCCTTTGCGTAGTGTCTCGTAGACAAGTGCAGACTACACTTACACTCAAGTTTTTTACGATTATTTTGCTTGCTGGAAAACTTTGGATGCACAAATTAATAGCTTCTTATTTTTTTGCATCATAAATTATGATTTTGCACTTTATTTATAGACAAAATCGCTGGTTTTTAAGTTCATCTGAATGATTGGATTTTAACTATAAGTTCCAGCTCTATCAGTTATTACCGTAACAGGTTCGGACTCTATATCCTCTATCTTATTAAACTCTCCAGCTTGCCAGCTATCTGTTGTATCTTTGATAAAGCTGGCAATAGGGATCGCAATTAACAAACCCAGTACTCCTCCCAACTTTGCGCCCAGCAATAAAGAAATCACCACCCACACAGGATTTAAGCCAGTCAAATTGCTGAGAATTCGAGGTGCAATAATATTAGAATTAATTTGATCGATCGCAACAGCTACACCTAAGACTTCCACCCCTAACCAAAAATTTTGCAGCGCTACCAACAAACTTACTATGGCGATACCTACCCCCGTACCAAAGGGGAAGAGTGAAAATAAACCAATACCAATACCAAAAAGTAAAGCTAGGGGAACTTGCAGCGCCAAAAACACCAGAGTAATTGTCACCCCTAACACAGCTCCCAATGTTGCTTGACCGATAAAGTAATTGTGGAAATCCTCTTGCAGTAATTCCCGTACTCTTGGCCCAATATTAGGGGGAAACCACTGAAAAATTCCGTCCCAAAGACGTTCACCATTCAATATTAAATATATAGTCAGCACTACCGCCAGCAGCACATTGAGGACAATACCAATGGTATCGACAGCAAAACCAAGAATTCTACCAGTGAAGGACTGAAGTTGGTTAGATAATCGTTCCAGAACTTGGGTGAATAAACCACTTAAATTAATCGGAAGTTGCTGTTGACTTAACGCCCAATCTTGAAAAGCTTGCAGCTGCTGAGTACCAGAATCAATCCAACTGGGCAAAATATTAGCCAGTTCAACGAGTTGTTGAATAATCAAGGGAACCAAGGTGATGCCTAAACCTACTAAAATCACCAGAGTCAAAAGCAACACTCCCCCGATCGCTAAGTTGGGTTTCACTCCTTGTTCTTGGAGAAACTGGATTGGATAGTTCAAGACAAAAGCTAGTAGGATGGCGGCGGCGATAATGCTAACTAAGGGTTGAAAATACTGTATAACTTGGAGCAATAGCCAGCCGTTGAGAATAGCAATGGGAAATGCCAATCCTATAGTTAACCATCGCGGCAGTTTGTTTGCTGATTGCATTAGCGATCACCTCATAAGAGTTCTAACTTTATTTTGGCTTCTAGGGATGTGGGGAGTAGGGGAGCAAGGGAGCAAGGGAGCAGGGGAGCATACTTCGACTACGCTCAGTAACCAGGGGAGCAGGGGAGCAGGAGAGTGAGAGAGTGAGAGAGTGAGAGAGTGAGGGAGTGAGGGAGTGAGGGAGTGAGGAGACAAGGGGACAAGGAGATAAACAAAACTCCTAACTCCTAACTCAGCACTGGCTCAACGCCCCGCTATCCATGTACAGCACTCAGCACTCCCAATGACAAATGACTTATGACTTATGACTTATCCCCAAATTATGTTAGATTTTTCTCAATAAAATCCAACATAATTTTCTGATGCATTGTCCCTAAAGGTCGCACTTCGCCAGCATTTTGTGAATAACAGTTACCTTGGCGAATATCTTCTGGTGTAAATAACGCCATATCCCAGCCTTCATTTAGAACCAGTTGATTTAATTCCACTAAGAGTGGTGCATGAAAGACATGACGGACAACTCTTTCGTTGGGATAACAGCCAAATTCAATAAAAGGTGGTAGATCGTAGCCGATTTCTTCTAAAATTTCTCGTTTTACCGCTACATCTGGCGTTTCACCAGGTTCGATGTGACCGCCGAACAGCGCCCAATAACCAGGGTAGAGAATACCGGGGATGTTGTCACGCAGTTGCATGAGAAACTTGTTTTTCTGGTAGAGAATTGCGATCGCTACGTGCACCTGTTGATTGTTCATATCTTTATTTTTAATTATTCTTCTTCTAAATAAACTTCCCCCAATTCTTTGCCAGCTAAGGGAATACTTCGGTAGCGAACTTTACCCTTAATTACAACTTCTGAACCTTCACCCAGATTTTTTTGATTGGTGACAACCCAAATTTTGCCCGTTGAGTCCTTAATTTTATAAGCCCATTGTTTGATCAGGGGAGCTTGCTTTTCTACCTGACCTTGGATGTAAACTATAGCCTGATTGTCTTGTTTTGGTTTAATTTCTCCAATTGGAGTGACATTTGTACCAATTTTTAAGCCAGCACCACGTAAACCAGGCGATGTCAAGTTACCACAACTACAAAGTCCTGCTATCAGAAAAAAACTTAACCCCAAACGGTAAGGAACAATACTGTGCCCGTACAAGAACGAAAGAGATAAATTTCTTATTTGTCGCATAAAAGCCACCGATTTATTTATTTTGGGCATTGGGAGTGCTGAGTGCTGAGTGCTGTTAGCGGATAGCTAAGGTTGAGCCAGTGCTGAGTTAGGAGTTAGGAGTTTTGTTTATCTCCTTGTCCCCTTGTCCCCTTGTCTCCTCACTCCCTCACTCTCTCACTCTCTCACTCTCCTGCCCCTCTGCTCCCCCACTCTCCCACTCTCTCAATCTCCCAATTCTTTATTCTTCAGATGATGCCGTTGATCTGAGAAAATAAACATTATGAATTTACTGTGAGAGAAACGCTACGACATCAAACAGCAACACAATAATAGTCGAAAGTCAAGAGTTAAGAATCAATATTTTCATTTTGGACTTTGGACAAAAAGCGAACATAGCTGGGAATTTTCATGGAAACAAAAACTGCCAAAATCCTTGATGGGAAAGCATTAGCTGCAAAAATTCAGCAAGAACTTTCTGTTGCTATTACACAATTACAACCAAAAATTGGACGATCGCCTGGTTTAGCAGTGTTGATGGTTGGTGATAATCCAGCGTCAGCAGCTTATGTACGCAATAAAGAAAAAGCTTGCGCTAAAGTCGGGATCGCTTCTTTTGGTAAGCATTTTCCTGCCGAAACTACCCTTGAGGAGTTAGAAGAGGTAATTGCTGCACTCAACCACGACAAAAGAGTGGATGGCATTCTTGTGCAATTGCCCTTACCTAACCACCTGGATGCTGTAACTCTACTACATCAAATCGATCCCGATAAAGATGCTGATGGACTGCATCCAGTTAACTTGGGGCGATTAGTACGGGGAGAAACTGGGTTACGTAGCTGCACCCCGGCTGGTGTGATGCGGCTTTTACAAGAATATGAGATTCCTTTGCAGGGAAAACAAGCAGTAGTGGTAGGGCGCAGTATTTTGGTGGGTAAACCGATGGCGCTGATGCTATTAGAAGCTGATGCCACAGTCACGATCGCTCACTCGCGATCGCATGACCTCAAAACCATCACCCAAAATGCTGATATTCTAATTGCAGCAGTAGGTCGTCCCGGATTGATCTCTGCTGATATGGTGCAACCGGGCGCTGTTGTGGTAGATGTGGGAATGAATCGCGTCACCGATGCTAATGGCAAAAGTCGTCTCATTGGCGATGTCCATTTTGAATCAACCGCTGATGTCGCAGGATTTATCACCCCAGTTCCTGGTGGTGTCGGCCCGATGACTGTTGCCATATTGTTGGAAAATACATTTGCTAGCTATTCTAAAGCGGCAAAAGAAGAAAGAGAGTGAGGAGTCACAAGTGATAAGTTAAAAGTTGAAAGCGATCGATTAAAAGTTAAGAGTTATTAACTCCTAACTCCTAATTCCTAACTTCTAACTCCTAACTCTTCATTTTTTTCAGTCCCCCAGCACCTTAAAATTGTGACGTATAAGGCAAAAATCGCAAAATGTCAGGAATTAAAGAATGGTAGCAACTGATAACGTCCAAAAGACACCACCAGAAGAAGCCACATTTAACTTAGCAGCTTATTTAAAAGAGCGACAAAAGCTTTGTGATAATGCTTTGGATCGGTCTATCTCGGTCATTTATCCAGAAAAGATTTATGAGGCAATGCGCTACTCATTATTAGCTGGAGGTAAGCGTGTACGTCCCATTCTTTGTCTTGCCACCTGTGAAATGATGGGTGGAACTATTGACATGGCCATGCCAACAGCTTGTGCTGTGGAGATGATCCACACAATGTCGTTGATACATGACGACCTGCCAGCGATGGATAATGACGATTACCGTCGGGGAAAGCTGACGAATCATAAAGTCTATGGGGAAGATGTCGCGATTTTGGCTGGCGATGGCTTGTTGGCTCTTGCTTTTGAATCTGTTGCCATTGAAACCCCTCAAAGCGTTAAGAGAGAGGTAGTTTTACAGGTTATTGCCCGTCTTGGTCGAGCCTTGGGGGCAGGTGGTTTGGTCGGCGGTCAAGTTGTCGATTTAGAGTCGGAAGGTAAATCTGATATTTCCTTAGAAACCCTAAATTTTATTCATAAACACAAAACAGCCGCCCTGTTGGAAGCTTGCGTAGTTTGTGGCGGGCTGATTGCTAATGCATCACCTGAAGATGTGCAGCGGCTAACCCGTTATGCTCAAAATATTGGGCTAGCATTCCAAATCATCGATGATATTTTGGATATCACTTCTACTCAAGAGCAATTAGGTAAAACAGCTGGCAAAGACCAAAAAGCTCAGAAAGTTACCTATCCCAGCCTTTGGGGACTTGAGGAATCGCGATCAATTGCCCAAGAGCTAGTTAAAGAAGCTTGTGTGGAATTAGAACCATTTGGAGATAGAGCTAAACCACTCCAAGCGATCGCTCATTTTATTACCAGCCGTAATAACTAGTAACGCTTTGGGTAATTCCTAATTCGTAATGACGCTCCTGCGTCGCTTGCCGCTGGCGCTAACGTAATTCCTATACCGCAAACGTTTCATTGATTGGGAATGGGTGGTTTATTTACACCATACTGTACTACTACTGCCCAACGAAATTAAAAATTCACTGATTCAAAATTACAAAAGCTTATCAAATCAGCTTTTAGACTATTTTGAATTGTTGGTCTTTTTCCAACGTGATAGATCGATTTGGAAATTTTGGGTTGAATCTAAATGTTTCCTCAATCAACAACTGCTGCTAATATTTACTAACCTAACCAAAATAACATGCAGGACATAGGCAACATTTTAGACAACCGGGTGCTGCTGGTTGCTCTGGTAGCTTGTTTAATTGCTCAAGCATTAAAGCTCGTAGTTGAGATCGTCAAACATCGCAAACTGAATGTGCGTGTTTTGGTGACAACCGGAGGTATGCCCAGTGCCCATTCGGCTCTGGTTACGGCTCTAGCCGCTGGTGTAGGGCAAACACTGGGTTGGGCATCTCCTGATTTTGCCGTTGCGATCGTTTTTGCCATCATTGTCATGTATGATGCAGCTGGAGTTCGCCAAGCGGCTGGTAAGCAAGCTCGTATTCTCAATCAAATGATTGATGAATTATTTCACGAAAAACCAGACTTTAGCCAAGACCGTCTGAAAGAATTACTCGGACATACACCAGTCCAAGTAATCGCTGGATCGGCTTTGGGTATAACCATCTATTGGTTAGCTAGGTCTGCTTATTAAACTAGAGCAATAAATCTTTGTTTGAGGGGCTATTGATCATTAATAACTGGTAATTTGTCAATCAATTTTGGATTTTGGATTTTAGATTTACCCCGTGAATAAATTTAGGGAATTAAAAATGAAAGGATTTGTTCCAAATAACTTGCTTCACGCAAAGCGAGTATAAATATATTCCCTGGAAACCCTTTGAAATTTTGAATTTAAAATCACAAATTAGGTCAATTGACAAATTACCACGTCTGGTAGATCGCATCAGGATACCAGTGAACTTAAGATAGCTAAAACCGCACAGTCGAGCGCAGCAAAATCACTTTACGACTATCTACTAGGCTGGCAACGAAACCGCCATTGTTTAGCTTTTGCAATGTATTATACGCTTCAGTTTGGTTAGTGGTATGAACTGCTAGCAAGTAAGGGCGTTGTCCATAAGAAACAAAACCGACGTTACCTCCGACCACTTGCTGCACACTATTTACTAGTTCTGGACGGTTGTAATAATCTACCAGTACTGCATAACCTTCTCCTAATGCTTGAGGATTATAGCTGACTGTCTGCTGAGGTGGTTTGGGCTGTGACTGTGGCTGCACATCTGCCGTTGTCGTTGGTCGAGTGGTAATTATGGCAGACAAGCCAACAATATTGCTGACATATCTTGCCCAACGATTGGCATCGTCAATTTTATTAAAACCTCCGACTCGCGTCACGGTTTCGTTGAGATATTTGCAGGTGATAGTTTTAAGTTCGGGTGGTAAGGCGCTACGTAACTGCTTTTGATTATTTGCTGTGGGACTGACTACCAATAAAAGATACTCACCCGTATTTGGTGGTTGACAAGAGGGAATGGTTTTTTGAGCAAGTACAGAACTCATGCCACCAATCAACCCTACAATCGCTAATCCTAAAACACTTGGTAAATTCTGAAATCTATGCACAAAAGTTAGATTATGTAAATTAAGGTGTCTTAGAAGATTTTATAAGAAAAAAGCTGAAAACCTAGCTACTTCAGTATGGTGATGAAATATGTGTCAAAAAATATATTTTGTTACTCAAAAATCAAATTAGGGAGTGGGGAAGAGGCAGAGGGTCAGGGGAGACAAGGGGACAAGGGGACAAGGAGGAATTATTGAACAAGTTTCTCCCTTGTCTTTTCTCCATGCCCAATGTCCAATGCCCTATGCCCCAATGCGCTATGCCTAAGATACGGTAGCTAACGATGCCAAAGCATCTGGTATTGCCTCAGAAGGAGCCTGGAATTCTCCAGTAATGACGTACTCTAAACGCAGTTTTAACCAAGTAATAAATTGAGGATTTGTAGAAATAATTGCTACTGCTGGTTGGGGACACTTCGCTTTTAGCTCTGTAAACTGCGGTGTTTCCAAGAAAGCTGGTTGCTCAACTAACCAAAAATCTATTTGTTTTTCTTGTTCGTGGTAGTTACGGGTGCGTTCTTTGAGAACTTCGTGTATCGGTTCCTCTTCGAGAAGAAAGCGGTGACTTGCCAAAACGTAATGGTATGTTTGCATTTTCATCCTTTGGTTGCTATGTGAATAATTTCAGGGCACAGTGACTCTGTACCCTGACAAAACTAACTTTTCTGGGATTTCTTGAACCAAGAACTGAACGGACAAGCACTTTTTTGGTTTTCAGATTTTATCTGTTTGCCACCAGATGTTAGCTTTTCTAAGAACAGATTATTGTCAAAGTAGTGTTCTAAAGAAATAACTTTCAAGTCATCGGTAACTTTTGCAATGCTCATACCGATAATCTCTATTGTCTCTCCAGTAGGTGCATGGCCTTTATATTCTCCGTTAAAATGTCCCCAATGCCGCCATTTAAATGTGACATTCGGTGGCCCAGAGAAAACTTCCATTACTTCCCAAGGAAATCCTTGGGGAAATGTTGTGTGGAAGACTTTTGCGGATGATTCAAAGCTTTCTTCTGAAGCTTTGTAATGCTCTGAATCAGCCATAAATAAATTGTAAGTACCTTGGGCTGATAAATCTGCTGCGGTATACTCTACTCCGCCATTAGTACTGACGCGAAAGTTGTCATTCACAATAGATAACCACTCTTGCGGGTTAGCTTTGAAAGATACCTCCATCTCAAAGGTTCTCACCAAGTTTTGCACGATCGCTTCCAGTGTTCCTTCAAGATGATTATAGATACTTTCTTTAGCAAGATTCTCTTTTGAACGGGAATAATCAGGCGGTGTCTGATAGCGCCACTCGACATCAGTACTTTCTGCTATCACCTTATCCCGATCCTGTACCCAAAGTGGCAGGTTGTTAGATTGTGTTGCGCTCATAGAAGTTTTTGCTGAAGATTCGATCCCAATTTCTAGATTTCGCAGTGACAACCCCTCTTTTTATATAGGGAGCATACTTCGACTAAGCTCAGTAACCGGGGGAGCAGGGGAGGCAGGGGAGAAGTTGCATTAAGTTTTTCCCCTCTGCCCCTCTGCCCCTCTGCCTCTTGTCCCCTATGCCTCATTCCCTCTTATAGCTTGCTTCATCTCGCGGACTGCCCTTTCCATACCTACTAATGCTGCCCGACTGACGATCGTATGACCAATGTTCAGTTCTTCCATGCCTGGAAGCGCAGCCACCGGATAAACGTTCCAGTAGGTGAGTCCATGACCAGCGTTGACTCGCAATCCAGCTTGAATTGCTTGTTCACACCCTTTTGCTAATATGGCTAATTCTCGCTGGCGATTTGTTTCATCTTTAGCCTCAGCATATTGTCCGGTGTGCAATTCAATAAACTGCGCCTGTATCTTGACAGATGATTCGATTTGTGCTGGTTCGGCATCGATAAATAAACTAACTGGAATGTTAGCGCTTTGCAATTTATCGACTATCTCACCTATTCTAGCAATTTGGAGGGCAATATCTAGTCCGCCTTCGGTTGTGACTTCTTCGCGCTTTTCGGGGACTAAAGTCACGTAATCTGGTTTGATATCGAGAGCGATCGCCAGCATTTCATCTGTAGCGGCCATTTCTAAATTAAGATGCGATCGCACTGTTTGCCGCAATATCCGCACATCCCGATCTTGGATATGTCGCCGATCTTCACGCAAATGCACCGTAATTCCATCAGCACCCGCTAATTCTGCCAGCACCGCCGCCGCTACCGGGTCTGGTTCCACCGTCCGCCGCGCTTGCCGGATAGTGGCGATGTGGTCAATGTTAACGCCAAGTGTAGGCACTCCAGGTTTCTCCCAAATCCACAGTCCTTAGAACTTGATTTTACCGGAAATAGCGGTAGTTTTGCTGAAAGAGCTACACATAGATTACACGCGTACAATGCAATTGTTTAAAAGAAAACTGAGTTAGCAAAAGCTTATTCTTGGGCAAACTACTTTAAATAAGTAGCTGATTTCACAAGAGTTGATGAAGTATGAATACAGCAGTTGAGCCGATGGACAAGCTTTTGAACTATCAAATTAGCGAACAACTTTATGCAGGCTCTAGAACCGTAGTTTACCGTGCTATTCGAGAGGCGGATCGACTGCCGGTTGCGATCAAACTGCTCCAGCAAGAGTATCCTAGTTTCAATGAACTGCTGCTGTTCCGTAATCAGTACACTATTGCTAAAAATCTTGACCTACCCGGTATTGTTCGTCCCTACAGTCTGGAACCTTACCGCAACAGCTATGCTTTGGTGATGGAGGATTTTGGTGGTATTTCCCTTAGAGATTGGCTCAATCAAAAAATGGAAAGCAACCAATATACTTTGACAGAGTTTTTGGATATTGCGATCGCTCTGAGTAATACTCTTGACGGACTTTATCGCCATCGAATTATCCACAAAGATATCAAGCCAGCCAACATCCTTATCAACCCAGAAACTAAGCAAGTCAAGTTAATTGACTTTAGTATTGCCTCTCTTTTACCCAGAGAAACCCAAGAAATTTACAGTCCTAATGTCTTAGAAGGTACTCTCGCTTACCTTTCTCCAGAACAAACCGGGCGGATGAATCGCGCAATCGACTATCGCAGTGATTACTATTCCCTCGGCGTTACCTTCTATGAATTGCTGGTTGGACATCTACCTTTTAAGTCTAACGATCCGATGGAGTTGGTTCACTGTCATATTGCCAAGCAACCAGAGCAATTAGGAGGTAGGGGGCAGGGGGCAGGGGGCAGGGAGGAAGAAATTCCCGAAGTTCTTTGTGAAATTGTGATGAAATTGATGGCGAAAAATGCTGAAGACCGCTATCAGAGTGCATTAGGGCTAAAATTTGATTTAGAAAAATGTTTGTCTCAATTCCAAGAAATTGGCAGGGTTGAATCCTTTCAATTGGGTGAGCGGGATATTTGCGATCGCTTCATCATCCCAGAAAAACTTTACGGTCGCCAAGCCGAAGTTCAAAATTTACTGGATGCCTTTGAGAGAGTCAGCCAGGGAAGCACTGAAATTATGTTGATAGCGGGCTTCTCTGGCATTGGCAAAACTGCTGTGGTAAACGAAGTCCACAAGCCAATTGTACGACAACGGGGTTACTTCATTAAAGGTAAATTTGATCAGTTCCAGCGCAACATCCCTTTCTCTGCCTTTGTGCAAGCTTTTCGAGACTTAATCAGGCAACTGCTGAGTGAAACTGATGCCCAATTTGAGCGGTGGAAGCGCAAAATTCTTTTTGCTTTGGGTGAGCATGGACAAGTAATGATCGAGGTGATTCCAGAACTGGAAAGTATGATTGGTAAACAGCCACCTGCGCCGGAACTCTCTGGAAGTGCGGCACAAAATCGCTTCAATTCGCTGTTTTTGAAATTCACTCAAGTCTTCACTGCATCAGAACATCCATTAGCGATCTTTATTGACGATCTGCAATGGGCAGATGCTGCTTCTTTAAACTTAATGCACTTGTTAATGAGTGAAGCTGACATCGGCTATTTATTGTTAATTGGTGCTTATCGAGATAACGAAGTCAACCCAGTACATCCGTTGATGCTGACTTTGGCAGAGATTCAGAAATTAGATGCCACAGTCAATACGATTACCTTATTACCCCTCGATCGGGTTTCTATCAATCATTTGGTTGCAGATACATTGAGTTGCTCTTTAGCTTTAGCCACACCTTTAACAGAATTAATATTGAGCAAAACTAAAGGGAATCCTTTCTTCAGCACCCAGTTTCTCAAAGCGCTACATCAAGATCGACTAATTACATTTAATTTTGATGGTGGTTATTGGGAATGTGATATTGCTCAGGTGCGATCGCTCGCTCTTACCGATGATGTAGTAGAGTTTATGGCAATTCAGCTTCAGAAATTGTCAGCAAAAACTCAAGAAGTTTTGAAGTTAGCAGCTTGTGTCGGAAACCAATTTGATTTAAAGACATTAGCGATCGTCTATGAAAAATCTCAGTTGGAAACAGCCACAGATTTTTGGAAGGCTGTACAAGATGGGTTGATTATTCCTACCAGTGAGGTTTATAAGTTCTACCATGATGAGTCTGAATTTAGAATTCATAATTCAGAATTTCAGCAACACAATTCTCCTGACTCTTGCTCTTACAGATTTCTTCATGACCGTGTTCAGCAAGCGGCCTACTCTCTTATCCCTGAATCTCAACGAAAAGCTACTCATTTCAAGATTGGGCAATTACTGTTAAACAATACATCACCTGAAGCGCTTGAAACCAGCATTTTTGACATTGTTAATCAGCTAAATGAAGGAATTGACATAATTGATGGACAATCTCAAAAATATGAACTTGCTCAACTGAATCTAATTGCTGGTAAGAAAGCAAAAGCTTCTACTGCTTATAAAGCAGCCCTGAAATATTTTACATTAGGTAGAAGTTTGCTGATAGCAGAAAGTTGGTTAACTAACTATAAAATTACGTTTGAATTATATCGAGAATCCGCAGAATGTGAATATCTAACTGGCAGTTTTAACCAAGCCGAGAAATTATTTGAGATAGCGTTATCTCAAAGTCAAGATAGGTTTGAAAAAGTAGAGATTTATCGGATTCAGATGTATCTGAAAATGACTCAGGGGGAAAATATCGCAGCTAGCATTGAAGCTGGAGTAAAAGGTTTGAGCATTATGGAAATGCATCTGCCAGTCACTCCTGAAGAACAGCAAGCTGCTATCGAAACTGAACTTCAAGAATTAAAAGCTAAACTGCAAACGGTTCGTATATCAGATTTATTCGATCTGCCTGAGACGACAGATCGAGATCAAAAGGTTTGTATGGGTATTTTAGCTGACCTTTGGGCAGCAGCTTATATGGGAGGAGATGAATATCTCACTTGCTTGGTTCCTCTATTAACGATCAATTTATCATTTAAATATGGCAATGCAGAAAGCTCTGGTTTTGCTTACTGTATATATGGGATGAGTCTAGCAAATCAAGGAAATTATCAAACTGCTTATGAGTTCGGTACATTAGCACTAAAACTCGATCGTTACTTTAATAGTACTCAATTTATTTTTAAGACCAATAATATCTTTGCACACACGATTAATCCCTATAATCAGCATTTGAAAACGAATTTGCCACTTTCTCAGGAATCATTCCAAGTCTGTCAAGAAACTGGAAATTTGGTGTTTGGTGTTTGGGCGGTTTCGTTTTTGATTTGGGCAATGTTAATTAAGGGCGATCGCCTCTCAGAGGTTTACGCGGAAACTGAAAAATATCTGAGTTATGTCCAACAGGTTAATGATGTCAATATGCTGTATGCGTTTACTTTACAGCGCCAGTTCTTATTGAATTTGCAAGATATATCTAAAAAAACCGATTTATTAGACGCTCGCAATAACGAAGATATTCCCTATATAGAAGTATGGAGACAGAAGAACAATTTCGATCATGGAATTAATTGGTACTGCTTTCTCAAAATCCAATTATCGTACCTTTATGGTCGTTACACAGATGCTGTGGAAGCAGCAGAAGAAGCTGAGAAAACTCTTGGTTGTAACTCTGGTTTTTTCCCAATTATTCAGTATCATTTCTATTATCCACTCAGCTTGATAGCTCTCTATCCCAATGTGACATTAGAAAAGAAAAAGCAGTATTGGGAAATTATTCGCGAGCATCAACAAATTCAGAAGAATTGGGCGAATAGTTGCCCAGACAACTTTCTACATCGATATCTCTTATTATCTGCGGAAATAGCAAGAATTTCTGGCAAGTATATGGATGCAATCGAGTCATACGATCGCGCCATTGCTAAAGCTAAAGAAAACGAATATGTCAACGAAGAAGCTCTCGCCAACGAGCTTGCAGCCAAGTTCTATTTAGAATGGGGCAAAGAACGCATTGCTCAAGAATATTTGATTAATGCTTACTATTGCTACACCCGTTGGGATGCTAAAGCCAAAGTCGACGATCTAGAACAGCGTTATCCACAACTGCTAGCCCCAATTTTACAACAGAAGCGTTCACTACTCACACCCAATGAGACGTTCGCAAATATTGACAGCATTAGTACCTTCCACCCAAGTATTCATAAATCAGTAACCTCTAGCAGCAATACATCAGTAATGCTAGATTTGGCAACAGTTTTAAAAGCCTCTCAAACTTTATCGAGTGAAATTGAACTGGATAAATTACTTACGAAGCTGCTACAAGTGGTGATTGAAAATGCTGGAGCAGATAAGTGTGCGTTACTACTCCTTAAAGAAGATAGATTGCTAGTTGAGGCGATGGCTCAAGTTGGGCAGCAATCAACGGTGTTACAGTCCATTTGTGTGGAAGATAGTGCAGATGTTCCTCATAGCCTAATTTACGCCGTCAAACGCAGCCTGGAACCTACCGTTATCCTTGATACAACATTGCATCCGGCGTTGATAGCCGATCCCTATATTATTCGTCAGCAACCCAAAAGCTTGCTGTGTACGCCGATTCTCTATCAAGGGAAACTGTTAGGGATTTTATATTTAGAAAACAATTTAATGACTGGAGCGTTTACTAGCGATCGCGTCGAAATTCTCAATTTATTATGTACTCAAGCTGCAATTTCCCTAGAAAACGCTAGGCTTTATCAGCAAGCACAAAATACTCTAGAAAACCTGGGACAGACTGAACAATTTTTACGATTAATTATTGACAATATCCCCCAGTCTGTTTTCTGGAAAGACTGCAATAGTGTTTATTTAGGCTGTAATCATAAGTTTACGCAAACTTGGGGTCTAGGAGTACCAGAAAATGTTATTGGTAAAACAGATTATGACCTTGGCTGGACTAGCGAGCAATCAGATTTTTTTGTAGCGCGCGATCGCCGCATCATTGAGTCTGGGGAAGCGGAACTCAACATTATCGAAACCGTGCAACAAGTAGATGGAAAACATAAGTGGTCTAATACAAATAAAATTCCTCTAAAAGATAGAGAAGGAAACGTTTTTGGCATCCTCAGCACATCTGAAGACATTACTGAACGCCAACAAGCACAACAATTGTTACAGCAGCAAAAACAACAGTTGGAACAAGCGTTGCAAGAACTCAAAACGATGCAATTGCAAGTGGTGCAAAATGAAAAAATGTCTGCCCTTGGCAATCTGGTAGCAGGTGTTGCTCATGAAATCAACAATCCTGTGGGCTTTATTGCTGGTAATATTGAACCTGCCAAAGATTATGTTAAAGATTTGTTTGGATTAATTAATCTTTATCAGCAAAATTTTCCCAATCCCGGTTTAGATATTCAAGATGAAATTGATGCCATCGATCTGAATTATTTACGCGAAGATTTGCCTAAATTACTAGACTCGATGAAATTGGGTGTTAACCGGATTCGTAGTATCAGTACCAGTTTGCGAACCTTTTCCAGAGCAGATAAGGACTATAAAGTTCCTTTTGATATTCACGAAGGCATTGACAGTACTATTCTGATTCTCAGACACCGTTTAAAAGCTAATGAAAACCGTCCAGCAATTGAGGTGGTGAAGAATTATGGCAAACTACCCCTAGTGGAATGCTTTGCAGGACAACTTAATCAGGTGTTTATGAACTTGTTAGCAAATGCCATTGATGCGCTTGAACAATATAATACAGAACGCAGTTTGGAAGCGATTCTTGCCAACCCCAATTGCATCACTATTCAAACTCGTGTAGTAGATTCAGGTCAAAATGTTTTGATTAAGATTGCTGATAATGGCGTGGGGATGTCACCAGAGGTTAAACAAAAAGTATTTGACCATTTATTTACTACTAAGCCTGTCGGAAAAGGCACTGGATTAGGATTAGCGATCGCTCATCAAATTGTGGTAGAAGCACATGGCGGTTCGCTCTCTTGTACTTCCGAACTTGGAAAAGGTACAGAGTTTGTCATTCAAATCTCTGCTCAACAACAATAATGAGTGCTGTTAGCGGTAGCGGGGCGTTTAGCCCGTGCTGAGTGTTGAGTGCTGAGTAAACTAGAAATTACTCAGCACTTTTTATTTTTAGTTTTTAAAATGTAACTGGTAGGAAAGCTACAATCATGCTGAAATTGCAGAAAATCTGGTCAAAAATTCATCTCCGATGGAATGCCCAAAGCAACAAAAAATACTACTCATTTCAATGGCGATCGCGGAAGTTTATATTATTATCAATTGTGATAATTCTGTCTATTAGCATTAGTGCCACAGCTATCACTAGTTACAAGATTGTTAAGGGATTGCTACTCACTAGTCTCAAAGAACAAGTACTGTTAAAAACACGGCGAGGTCAGGATGATATCGATAACTGGTTAGCCATTCGGAAGACAGAAATTAAAACTTTGGCAAATACTACTGTAGTGCGATCGCTCGATTGGTCTATAATGGAACCTTACTTACAATCTGAGTTGAAGCGGCTGCAAACGTTTTTGCTCATGGGATTGGTCACACCGGATGCTGCATTAATTAATACTCATCACGATCGTCTCAATGTTAAAGACCGAGAATTTTTTCAGCGGAGTATAGCGGGTGAAACAGTAGCAACCGATCCAATTATTGGACGCACAACTAAACAGTTACAGATTCAGATTAGTTCGCCGATTCCTGCCAAAACAGGCATAAAGCCAGCAGGTGTTTTAATGGGAGGAATTCCAATTAACCGAGTCGTTGAGGCGATCGGCAATTTACATCAAGGTAAAGTCAGCTATGCCTTTGCGCTGAATTCTCAAGGAGTTCCCATCGCCCATCCCAACAAAGAACTAATTGGTACACCCGAAAAAGCTGCCAAAAGTTTTCTGAACTCGCGCAATCCCAGATTAGTTGAAATTAGCCAGAAAATGTTAGCTAAACGCACAAATATTGAATTGCTTCAACTTGATGGTAAATGGAGTTATGTTGCTTACACTCCCCTCAGAGAAGCAAATTGGTCAGTAGCGTTAATTGTGCCAAAAGAAAATATTGAATCGCCATTACAGGCGTTGAACCTGTTGGCTACAGTTTTGGGAGGATTGCTATTGATTGGGTTGATTAGTGCGTGGCGACAGGTGCAGCTATATGAACAGATTCGCGATCGCGCCTTGATTTCTAGCCAGCAGGCGCAGCAACTCAGCAAAACCCTGAAAGAATTGCAAAATACTCAAGCTCAACTCATCCACACCGAAAAAATGTCTAGTCTGGGACAATTAGTGGCTGGAGTGGCACATGAAATCAATAATCCCGCCAATTTTATCCATGCCAATCTCAACCATGCCAGCGTTTACTGTCAAGATATCCTCGATTTGCTCAAGCTTTATCAACAAACATACCCAAATCCTACCCCTGAAATTAGCGATCGCGTTCAAGACCTTGATATTGAGTTTCTGGCAGAAGATTTACCCAAATTAATGGCATCAATGCAAGTGGGAACCAAACGCATTCGTGAAATTGTACTGTCGCTACGTAATTTCTCGCGCCTCGATGAAGCAGATATGAAATTTGTAGATATTCATGAAGGATTAGATAACACTCTGATGATTTTGAACCGTCGCCTTACAGCCACGCCCAATTTACCAGAAATTCAGATCGTTAAGCAATATAGCGATCTACCGCTAGTAGAATGCTACGCAGGGCAACTCAATCAAGTGTTTATGAATGTTCTCGTGAATGCGATTGATGCACTAGAAGAAGCCAGCCAAAAACGAAGTTTTGAGGAGCTTAAAACTAACCCAAATCAAATTAAGCTCCAAACCCAAATTGACAAATCAAATCATTGCGCGATCGTTCAGATTTCCGATAATGGTATTGGGATGTCAGAGAATGTCAGGCAACGGGTATTTGACCACATGTTTACTACTAAACCTGTGGGTAAAGGAATCGGATTAGGAATGGCGATCGCCTATCAAATTGTTGTAGATAAACATCGAGGGACTATTGAAGTTGATTCAACCCCAGGATATGGTACAGAGTTTATTATCCGTATCCCTTTAACAAGTAAAAATTAAAGATTGCTGACAAAATTAAAACAGTCAAAGATTATATCAATGAATTATTTTGGCTAATTATACACTCATAGCTAGAGGCGATATACTTTAAGAAAGTTGATTTGGAAATTCCATCTGCTACATACAATTATTACTACATCAACTCTTTGAGGTGGTATGCTTTTAAAATTACAACAAATTATTGTTAAACCTGGTCAACAAATGTTACTTAAAGATATTAGTTGGCAGCAGTTAGAAGATATTTTAGCAGAAATGGGAGAAAGGCGTGCTGCACGTATTTCTTATAGTCATGGTTGGTTAGAAATTATGGTTCCCCACCAGAACACGAAAAAGATAAAGAACTTATTGGTGATTTAGTCAAAATCTTGTTAGAAATACTACAAATTGATTTTGAGCCTTTTGGTTCCACAATACTTAAAAATGAACAAATGCGTCAAGCAGTAGAACCAGATACTAGTTTTTATATTCAAAATCAAGCTGCTATAATTGGCAAAAACCGCATAGATTTAAATATAGATCCACCACCAGATTTAGCAATCGAAATTGATATTACTTCTCGCACTCGATTTCAAAATTATGAAATTTTGGGAGTTCCTGAACTTTGGCGACATACACAACAAGGTTTAGAAATTTTCTTGCTAAACAGAAGGTAAATATATAAAATCTGAATCTAGTCCTAATTTTCCTGGTATCCCAATTGTTGAATTAGTTAATAGATATGTACAGCAATGCTTAACAATTGGGAGAAGTCAAGCTATGCGTAATTTTCGAGATTGGGTAAAGAATAATTTATGATAAAAATCTAAAGCTTTCTGAGAAAGGCGATCGCTCATGACTACCGAAAACAATCCAAGAGCCATTCTAGACTGGGAACACCCCACACCGCCCACAGATTTAATTTTTGATGATGGAGAACCCTTGGAATCAAATCGCCACCGTATTGCCATGAATGTCTTGATTCGGTCATTGCAGCAAGCTTGGGCTGACCGGAATGATTTTTTTACTGGTGGCAATATGTTTATTTATTACAGCAGCGCCCAAGTACGTAACCAGGATTTCCGCGGCCCCGATTTCTTTGCTGTCTTGAATGTGGACGGGACTAATTCTCGTCAAGGTTGGGTAGTGTGGGAAGAAAACGGTCGTTATCCTGATGTGATTGTAGAATTAATGTCACCATCCACAGCCAAAATAGATAAGACTGTTAAGAAAGACCTTTACGAACAAACTTTTCATACTTCAGATTATTTTGTCTATGACCCCTTTGACCCGACTTCTTTGCAAGGGTGGCATTTAGATCATAATCAGCAATATCAATCTTTGACACCAAATGAGCGTGGTTGGTTGTGGTGTCAAAAGTTAGGTTTATGGTTGGGAACTTATGAAGGAACAATAGACAGAGAAACGGCGGTATGGTTGCGGTTTTACGATGTCGCTGGCAATTTGGTTTTATCACCAGACGAAGCTGCTGTCGCACAGGCACAAGCCGCAGTTGCATAAGCCGAAGCCGCAGCTGCAAAAGCGGCTCGTTTAGCAGCTAAATTGAGAGAGTTGGGTGAAAATCCAGATATTTTGTGAGGGATTTTAGCAAAGAATCTATTTCGCAATACCCAGATCCTCGACTTCTTTGAGAAGTCGGGGATCTAAATTTTCACAAATAATTTAGGAATAGTATATTTTTTTGAAGTATAAATTAAAAACTAGATGCGATCGCTATTTTTAAATGTCAGAATGAGTAAGTGCGTAGTTTACCGCCGTAGGCATCGCTATTAAGTAAAGTTTCAAAGTTAAGGCTGAATCGACACAAACTCATATTCGTCTTTTTTATCAGCTTTTTGTTTAACTTGGACTAAGAAGATGGGATTATATTTGCGATCGCCTGATAGTAAAAACTGAATCTTTCCCGTTGCACCATCGAATGAAAAATCAGATTTGTGCAGTTCTTGTTGTAGTCCTTCACGGGTATTATTTTTCCGCAAACCTGCAATAATTGCTTGAGTTGCATCATAAGCCGTAGCCGTTCGCCAGTTCACCTTAGATTTCCATAATTTTCTAGAATTATTGACAAAGTTTAAGTTAGAAGCATTACTAATATCCCAAGGAACTGCTACTACCATCCCCTCAGCTTGCTTTCCCCAAGAGTTTAAAGTATTTAGGCTGAAAACATTATCTCCTCCAAATATATGTAACTTGTGATTATTATTCGCTTGAATTACTTTGTAAGCTTTGTCTAGTGTTTCTGAATCCGAGATTAACATTAACACTGCATCTTGATTAATCGCCTGTTTTATAGCATTTTCTGCATCAAAATTGTAACTATTTAAGTCAAATTGATTTTCCAGCGATACTTTTCCACCCTTGTTTTGAACAGCTGTAACAAACTTGTCTTTTAGCGATATGCTATAGAGATTACTAGAATTAAAGAAAACCGCTGCATTGTTTTTATGCAAAATTTTAACCATATAATTAGCTAATTTTTGTGCTGGCAATTCATCACTAAAAACTGTGCGAAAAACATAGCGGCTAAAATTAGAAATATTCACAGCAGTGCTAGTAGGAGAAATAGCTACAAGTCTTTTAGTAGCATAGATATCGCCTGCTTCTAGGGTAGCATTACTAGAAGCAGCACCTACTACACCTAAAATTTCTGGATCTCCGACTAAGGCGTTCGCAATTTTTCTAGGAGTGCCTGGTTTCTCATCATCGTTGGCGATCGCTACCTGCAATAGCTTGCCTTTGATACCGTTATTGTTGTTTACTTCATTTTGAGCTTGAGCTACACCGCGCAGTATCTCTTCTGCTAAATCTGGGTCGGTATCAATAGGTACGCTCACAGAAATTTTGAGCCGCTCTCCTTGCTGACGAGCTTTAGAATTGTTTAGGTAAATCAAGGCTTCTGGATCGTTAGGATTCTCTTGAAGAGATGATTGAAAATTCTTTAAGGCTTCGTTATAGTTGCCGGAGGCAAATGCCTGAATTCCAGATTTTTTACAAGAGTTGGTATCTCCTGGTTGTAAAATTTGCCCGCCATAACTAATTTGTAACCCTGTTTCTAAGATATTTTTTACACCTTGACAACTTTTAGAGTTTGAAGAGTTTGCAACATTTGCCTTAGGTAAATGTATGAGTTGACCTAAAACTATGCCTATTCCAAAGATGACTATTGCTACAACAGCTAAACCTATAAATTGTAGTAATTTTTCATTAGCAGCAGTAGTGGTTGTAAATTTATACTTTTTCTTTGTATCTGTTAATTTTGCAATTATTGTGGCTTCAATTTGGTTTATATCTTCATCAGTTAGTCGTAAAAGTCTCTGATAGCCAATCAATTCGTGGCGAGTCTGTTCAGTTGTAGGATTCTCTTGTTGAACTGCTTGATGAAATGCTTCCTTATATAGCTGTAATTTTCTATCGTACTCTTTATAAGGTTTTAAAACTTCTTCCTCAATTGCAGCAGCTTTATCAGATTCTATTTCTAAACGATTTTGTTGCTCATTTAATATTGAGCGTACAATCTTAGAAATTTGACCATTATGTACATAATATTTAACTATTCCAAGATATATACTTTCGCGATTGTGAATAGGTGCTTTAGTCAGCACGATGTTATAACCTTCTTTAATTACTGCTTGAATCTGTGGCTTCATTTCATGATTATTTTCTTTAACCTTTCTTTGGACATACTGATGCAATTCATCAACAGAAATAAAGCCATCATTATTTTCATCGGCTTCACCAGTCTCCATTCCTTGTACTAAGTATTGAGTGTAAATAGACTCAAAAGAATATTGTGTTGAAGTACTAGATGTCAGAACAGCTCGCCCCTCTCCACCCAGTTGAATCTTTTGGAAATCCAAAGAAACATCATCTTTACTTTTTGTCTCATTGGCAAAAGCACCACTAAAGCAACAGTCCAAAATTATTACCTGTCTTCTTGAACGGCTACGGCTATCGTTAATGATGTCATGCACAAAATCGGCTGAAACTGTTGATGCTTTAAAAAGTTCTCCTTTTTCATTTCTACGAGTGATTTTAGTAGCAAAGTAAAGTTTGCCACTATCATATTTAATGCCATGCCCAGAGAAATAAAGCAGTACGATATCATCTCTTTGACGACCTAAAAACAAATCCTCAATAGCTGTCTGCATTTCTACAGTATTAGGATTTAATAAGGATCTCACCTCAAAATCGCCAATATCTGGATTCTCCAAAACTTGCTGCATTGCCTCAACATCTTTTATCGTTGATGGCAATGGGCTAAGACCAGCCTCATACTCACTGACTGCAATTAGAAGTGCTACTTTCGCCATTTTGCTATTGTTTCCCGCTAATAGAATCGCCTGCTATAAACTTTTGCGCTTGTTCAATGGCGGCGTTTAACTCTTCCTGACTGCTAGCTTTCACCTTGAGTTTTTTACCGTTAGCCTCAACTTCCAATTCAATAGTTTTGTTGCCCAAGCGATCGCCCAAATATCCCAACACTTTCTTAAAATTGGCAAGGCTCACCTCTGCTTGCAACACTCCCACTAGAAAACCACCAACAGACCTGGCTCCTTCGGGTATTTCTGTAACTGCTACTAGTTCAGCATTTTCAACATCTAAATCTTTGATTTCTCGCAGCAGATTCCGTGCTTCTCGTTCTTGCTCCTCTGCATCTAAATCTGGGTTAGAAAGAGCGATCGTCAGTTTGACGTTAGATTCAGAACTCATTTTGTGCCCTTTTAGGTTTTTCAGCAGTTGATGGTCAATAGTATTTCTGTAGTATATCGATTGACATCACTTCTTCTATGTAAATTTCCTGAAACTTTTTCAATATTTTTCCAAAAACTCACGAAAATAAGGTAAAAATCTGGTATAAATACAGAACGTCCCTCTTCAATAGCTTCAAAACTTAGAGGCGATCAATAGTATTTCATCTGACAAATTGTTTCGATACAGCAGTTTGTTTTACCACGCTTGCGATCGCAAAGTAAGTTACTGAGTTTGTCCTTGCAAATTCTTTAGAAGCGATCGCTAGATCAAACGATTACATAACAGCGTAAATCCAGCGATCGTCTCAAATAACTAGACAAGGGGCTGAAGCCCCTTGTTAAAGGTAGGCAAAGCGCCACAGTTGTCAGGTTAACTAAAACAAGTCCAAATCTGTTACAGCACCAATACTGCTAGAAGATACCAATTTGGCATATTTCGCCAACACGCCTTTAGTATAACGCGGAGCCGGAGGTTGCCAGTTGGCACGACGACGAGCCAATTCTTCTTCGGATACGTTCAACTGCAATAAACGAGCGGGTGCATCAATAGTAATACTATCGCCTTCTTCTACAAGCGCGATCGCCCCACCAACTGCTGCTTCTGGAGCAACATGACCAACCACCATACCGTAAGTACCGCCAGAAAAGCGTCCGTCGGTAATTAATCCGACAGCATCACCCAAACCAGCCCCGATAATTGCCGAAGTGGGAGCCAACATTTCGCGCATTCCAGGGCCGCCTTTAGGCCCTTCGTAGCGGATGACGAGAATATCACCAGCTTGAATCTTACCAGCCAAAATTGCATCTAAAGAGGCTTCTTCCGATTCAAATACTCGTGCGGGGCCGGTAATTACTGGTTTTTTCACGCCGGTAATTTTGGCGACAGCCCCTTCCGTTGCCAAATTACCTCTGAGGATGGCTAAATGTCCTTGAGGATACATCGGGTTATCCCAAGTCCGAATCACATCTTGATTGGCAGATGGTTCTTCTGGGATGTCTGCTAATATCTCTGCAATGGTTTGACCGCTGATGGTGAGGCAATCACCGTGTAATAAATCATGCACAAGTAACATCTTCATTACTTGCGGAATGCCGCCAGCTTTGTGCAAATCTGTAGCAACATATTTACCACTTGGTTTTAGATCGCACAAAACGGGAACGCGAGCGCGGATAGTTTCAAAGTCGTCTATAGTTAACTCTACATTAGCGGCGCGGGCGATCGCTAAAAAGTGCAGTACTGCATTGGTAGAACCACCCACCGCCATAATTACAGAGATAGCATTCTCTATAGATTTGCGGGTAATAATTTGCCGGGGTAAGATTTGTTTGCGAATCGCTTCGACTAACACAAACGCTGATTTTTCTGTGCTATCAGCTTTTTCAGCATCTTCTGCCGCCATTGTCGAAGAATATGGTAAACTCATCCCCAGCGCTTCAAATGCTGAAGACATGGTGTTAGCTGTGAACATTCCCCCACAGGAACCGGCACCCGGACAAGCGCGACTTTCGACTTCTAATAATTCCTTGTCGTCAATTTTTCCCGCACTGTATTGACCAACAGCTTCAAAAGAACTAACAACAGTTAAATCGCGTCCGTTGTAGTGACCGGGTTTGATTGTGCCACCGTAAACGAATATTGCAGGGATATTCATCCGAGCGATCGCTAGCATTGCCCCTGGCATATTTTTATCACAACCGCCAATGGCTAGTACACCATCCATACTTTGTCCAGTACAGGCGGTTTCAATGGAATCAGCAATCACTTCCCGCGATACTAAGGAATATTTCATCCCTTCAGTTCCCATCGAAATCCCATCGCTAATGGTAATCGTACCGAACACTTGCGGCATTGCTCCGGCAGTTTTAATCCCCACTTCTGCCCTTTGTGCCAGTTGATTTATTCCCATATTACAGGGAGTGATCGTACTGTAGCCGTTGGCAATGCCCACAATAGCTTTATTGAAATCTTCATCTTTAAAACCAACTGCACGCAGCATAGCTCGATTAGGCGATCGCTGCACTCCTTGCGTCACAATTTGGCTTCTCAAATTCTCCGACATCTTTTTTCCTTCCGTGCCATCATCGCAACTGTTGCGATTGTATTACCTGATGATTTTCTCATGCCTGGGCAGTGCGATCGAATATGAGTAATTCTCTATGTTTCACTGTGTCTTTTAGTCAGCCCTAATTAGAATAAATCTTCATCTAAGCGTTTGTGTTAAATAGGGATGATTCTTGTGTATGACATTTAGAGTGCCGGAAATACTATGGATAGCAATACGAATTTAAATATGAAAAAAAGTCATTGCCCCAAGGTGAGGCTCTGACTTTCCACATTTATAAGCTTAGTATATTGATATTGATTCCGGTGCACAGATGGAGACACTCTAACTTTGCACTAGAGTTCTTCTTCAAAATTATATCTGCCTTGAAAATAGTGACTAGGGATTGAAGACTGGGAAAGAGATATTTTCATTCTCTAATGCCTTCTACCTTCTGCCTCCTGCCTTATTTTCAAGGCAGGAATATTAAATTAAAGAATGAGGTCACTTGACACTACTTGTGGTGCTCCTATAAGCCGAATTTGAAAATTAGCCGACAGATTCCCATCGGTGTTACCTTCGAGAACACCTCCTGAATAACGGATTTGGCCGGCTGCGGAGAATTGGGCACTTCCAATGAAAGTGAAAGCTTGATTACCCCCAATAGTGGAGTTGGCATCAATATTAAATAGATCGATGCGATCGCCTGGCAAGCTGCCATTTCCACGAAAGTCAGTGATGATGTCGCGTCCCGAAAGTGGAGTATCAGAAATTGAGTTGTACTTGAAAACATCATTACCCGATCCTCCAGTGAGAATATCCTTTCCACTACCGCCAGTCAGGACATCATCCCCAGTACCGCCATTGAGCGTATCGTTACCAGCACCACCGTTAAGAATATCGTTACCAGCGTTACCAAAGAGGTTATCATTGCCACCACCAGCGTTAAGGATACTCTTGCCACTACCACCTATAAGGGTACTGTTGCCACCACTAGTGTTAATGACATCGCTCTGACCATTATTGCTACTACTGCTACTACTACTGCCACTGCCACTACTACTGCTATAACTACTAGAGCTGGCACTAACACTGCCGCTACCAGAGGAGATTGATATTGAACTTGCCATTGATGAGTTTCTCCTAAACTTAGAGGAAAAAAAAATTACCTCTTTACTTCTCCATTATAAAACGGCATTGCTGATTAAGAGTATGAATTTGATTTCCTTCAAATGCATAAAGCAAGCAATTTAAAACATGGAATTTGGGAATTCCATACTTTCATTCAGCAATGCCGACAAAACCAAGTCAAAATATCAATAATTGAAGTATATTGTTGAGCAAACCTGATTAGAACAGTCCTTGACTATTAAGTTTGAATATTTGAGAGTATTTGAGAATATTTAAGAAGTGCTAGATGTATTTGATGATATTTATTTCAAATTTGTACCAAAAATCATCTGATGCCCTTGTACCTTATCTTTTCAGTTGTTTCAGTTGGAAAGTACTCAATAACAAGAGTTTTTTCTACGTGATTATATATATTTAAGGACATTAATAATGTATTTATAATAACAGTACTATAGTATTACCCTCCAGCAAACTTTTTTTTAGAAAAAATAATAATTAGCTTTTTTATTCTCTGATCAGAATAAAATGGAAAACCTTTGTCCAGGTAGAGCTGGTGAGAGCATATTGATATTTGTTTAGTGTTTTCTGTAGTTATATATAACAAATAATTGCCAATAAGTTAAAAGCTTTGTTAGACAGATGACACGAAGAAAAACCTAAAGATTTGTGTAACTTGATAACAAATAATTACCAATAAGTTAAAAGCTTTGTTAGACAGATGACACGAAGAAAAGCCTAAAGGTTTGTGTAACTTGAATTCGTTACCAGTCTTAAGACTTGAAATGTGTTTCGAGAGGGATGCTGCCTCTGCTAAAGCCATTGGAGACGGAGCCTCCCAGGATCTAATTGGGGCTGTATTTTAACTTATTGCCATTCCCTTGTTAGACGAGTGCGACGCCGATAGCGAAGCGTTAGCGAGTCTTGCCTACGGCACGCTGCGCGAACGAGCGTCATAGCCCGCACTTCTTTGCGAGACGCTTTGCGTAGCTTGCTTCCACGAAGTGGTACGACTGCGCTCAGTGACCGTCGTAGACATCCCTGCACCCCTAACATTACAATTTGGCTATTGTGGCATCATCACAAGTTTTGCGATTGATTGTATTAACAGATTTTCTCATACATTAGCAACCCAACCTACAATTATCCTTAACTGAACCGTATTGACCGTTAAGAATATCGCTGCCAGCATCGCCATTTAAACTATCGTCGCCGGCATTGCCATTTAAGGATATCGGTGCCAGCACCCCCATTTAGGGCAGGACGAAAGATTAATGGGGAACCGTTGATGGTATTGTTGTCATTAAAAATGCTACCATTGATAATTGCCATTAGTTAAGTTTATCCTGAACTTAGAAGGTAAAAAATAACCTCGTCACTTTCCTATCAGAAAACGGTGTTGCTGATTAAGAGTATGAATTTGGTTTCCCCCAAAGGTGTAAAGGAAACAGTTTCAAATATTAAATTTTTAAATTTCCCACTTTCATTCAGCAACGCCGAGAAGACAAGGCAAAAAAATAACGAGTGGAAATAGACGATCGAACCACACCTGATTGGAACAAGTCTTTGGTGTTAAGTTTGAGAGCTAATTTGTAAACTCAAGTAAAGTACTTGTCTTGCAAGGATTTCAGGAATTTGAGTCAAAAAAATACTTATTCGCTGAAACTCAGACCTAGTAACGAGTTGAGTATCCTTCAGATTTTCTTTACGAATCAGCTCTGAAGATTTGACAAGCACTAGATGTATTGATGCTCTTGGCATCAAAATTATGCCAAGAGTAATGTCATGTCTTTATATCTTTACTGTTTGCAGTAGTAGGATGGTATGAAACAAGTTGATTTACTCCTACAGAAGCGCATAACTTTTAGAACGTTTTGATGTTATCCACAATCACAACACTATACTATTACTTTCAAGCCTAGTTTTTTCTATCTATAAGAAAGAGTAATTATCCCTTTTTTATTCCTCTCGCGAAAACAAAATCTGAAACCTTTGTTCAGATAGGGTTGGTTTTGCTTTTTGAGATTTATTCGATGATTTATCTAGTTATATATAAGGAAATAATTGCAATAACTTAAAAGCCTTGTTAACCAGCGCAATCGCTACGTCCCTTGTGTCACAACTTGCCTTCTCAAATTATCTGACATTTTTTCATTAAGTGGCATCATTACAACAGTTGCGATTGTATTACCTAATTTTCTGATATATATGCGGCGCAATTTAATAACTATAAACTATAACAGAGGCAAGCTAAACTTATCTCTCTTTGCGACTATTCAATTATCAAAATTCTGCATTCTGCCTTATTTTTAAGGCAGATAATATTAAATTAAAGGATAATGTCGCTTTCTACTAATTGTGGCGCTCTTGTAAGCCGAATTTCAAACTCAGCCGACAGCTCGCCATCAGTACTACCTTGGAGAATACCTCCTGAATAACGGATTTGACCGATTGCAGAGAATGCACGACTCCCGATAAAAGTGAAAGCTTGATTGCCTTCTTTAGTGGAGTTGGCGTCAATAGTAGATAGATCGATTTGATCTCCTGCAAGGATGCCGTTTCCTACAAAATCAGCGATCGCATCCTGTAACAAACCAGGTTGGCTCTCTGAAACGAAGTTGAAATCGAAAACATCGTTACCCAATCCTCCAGTGAGGATATCAGTCCCACCAACACCAATGAGGATACCACCGTTACCAAAATCACCGCTAATCGTATCGTTACCAGATCCGCCAACTAGGCTATCGTTGCCTAATCCACCGATAAGACTATCGTCGCCAGAACTGCCGTCAATCTTATCGTTGCCCGCTCCGCCGTTAATTGTATCGTTGCCCACCCAACCGTTAATTGTATCGTTGCCAGATCCGGCGTTAATCCTATCGTTGTCATATCCACCGTCAATCGTATTATTGCCATCACCAGCGTTAATCGTATCGCTGCCTGTTCCGCCGATTATTGTATCGTTACCAGATCCGGTGTTAATGATATCGTTGCCAGAATCGCCGTCAATCCGATTGTTCCCGGCTCCAGCGTTAATCGTATCGTTGCCAGAACCGCCATTAATCGTATCGTTCCCAGATCCAGCGTCAATCTTATCATCGCCAGATTGGCCGTCAATTCGATTGTTGCCAGAACCGCCGTTAATCGTGTCGTTGCCAGATCCGCTTTGAATTTTATCATTGCCAGATCCGGTGTTAATCGTATCGTTGTCAGATTTGCCGTAAATCGTATTGTTGCCATCACCGGCATTAATCGTATTGTTGCCATTTTTATTACTCTTGCGATAACGAAATATGAAATATTTTTTCAGATAGAGTTTTTTGATATATCATTTAGAGCGAACAAGGCTTTTCCGATTTTTGCACAGATGCGGTAATCATAAGTAATTAACGGGATTTAATCTCACGGTAATTTTTTGATAAATAAAAAAGTGGCATTCATTTGTAAAGACTGAATGCCACTTTGTATTTCTCATAATTCTTGATGACGGAGATATTTTACCCAGGTAGAGTTATCCCAGTCACAGCGATCGCACCTGCGATCGCACTGGCACAAAGAGAAGTAATTGCTGTCCCAAATATCCACCATGCAGCATTTGCAACGGTTTTCTTAGTTTCTTCGGCTTGCTTTTTAGCTTGCTCTTGAATCGCTTTCAGGCGTTTTTGAGTTTCTTTCTGAATGCGTTCGGCTCGATGCAATACGCTATCTCGCGCCGCTTCTATTTGGTTAATAATGCGGTTAGCATCCGCCTCGGAAATATCTTCACGAGAACTCAATACAGCAACTAAGGTATCACGATCGAATTCACTGAGGCGATCGCGCAATGCTTCAAATCCGGCTTGGGGATCGTCGAAGACTTTCGCAAAGTCTTGCTTAATGCCTTCATAGTTGAGTTCAGAACGATTCAGGGAGTTGAGATAGTTGCGAACTTTGGCAAAAACTCCATCTAGCACTGATTGCACTTTCTGCTGTATCTGCTGGAATTGTTCGACAATCGAACTGCGAACAGAATCAATTTGATCGACAATTCGGTTAGCTTCTTCTTCTGAGATATCCTCACGTTGGGATAATAGCGCCACAATTGTCGAACGGTCAAATTTTGCGGCGCGATCGCTTAAACTCTCAATTCCAGCGCGGGGAGAAGACAATAGCAATTGTAAATCGCGTTTGATTCCTTCGGGATTGAGTTCTTCTTTGTTGGTATTACGCAGATATTCTTCGAGATTGGCTTCAAAATCTAAAGCTTGTTGAGTGGTGCGCTTGGCTAAACGTCGTGGCGCTCTCAGGATATTACCAATGGCATCTTGAGCGCGATCGATGATCTGATTAACCTGCTCTTGGCTCAAGTCGCCGCGTTGACTCACGAGTTTTACTAAGGTTTCTCGATCGACATGAGACAAGCGATCGCGCAGTGCTAAGGCTCCAGCTTGAGGATCGTCGAGTAATTTTTCCAAATCGGCTCTGATACCTTCTGGATTAAGTTCTTCCAAGTTGGTATTGCGGAGATATTCAGCGATCGCTTTTGTAGTTTTTTCGTACTGTTCTTTCGCTTGTTGCGGTACTTGCAAAATACTATCTCGGACTGCTTCAAGCTGATCGAGAGTTTCGTTTATCTGTTCTTCGCTCAAATCTTGACGCTGACTGAGCAATTGTACCAAGGTATCGCGGTCAAATTGGGATAGGCGCGATCGTAAAAGGCTAATTCCGGCTTGGGGATCGTCTAGCAAAATTCTAAACTCGCGTTTGATCGCTTCGGGATTGAGTTCGTCTTTGTTAGTATTTCGCAGATATTCTTCAACTCTTTGGCGCAGTTCATCGGCTTTCGCTTTTGCTTGCTCTTGCAATTCCCTAGCACGATTCAAAAGATTATCGCGGTTGCGTTCGAGTTGACTAACAATATTATTAGCTTCCTCTTCGCTGATATCTTGACGCTGACTGAGTAATTGTACAAAAGTATCGCGGTCAAATTGCCCGAAGCGGCTACTTAAATCTTCAAAGCCAGCTTGGGGATCGTCCAGCAACTTGCCAAAGTCCCGTTCAATACCTTCGGGATTAAGTTCGTCTTTACCCGTCGAACGCAGATAATCTTCGATGCGGCTGCGGAAATCTTGCCCTTTTTCTCTTGCTTGAGCCTGTTTGACAGTTTCTAAAACTTCCAGGCGATCGCTTTCCATTTGCTCAGAAATTTCTTTCACCCTAGCTTCGCTAAGATCGCCACGTTGCTTTAGTAAGTTGGTGAAATATTCTTGATTGATTTCTTCCAACTCCCGTCTCACAGTTGTTGGATCTGCATTTACGTCATAGATGACTTCTTTAAATTCATCTATTAGAGTAATTCGGTTAAAGTGCCAAGGGAACGAATGCAATATGTAGTCTTCTACATCTGCCTTAATCGCGTTTTCTAATGATATGGGTAATTTTGTAGATACTTGCTCAGTTGCTTCCTCTCTAAACTTTTGAAATTGTTCTGTGACTTGCTCGACATCGACATCTTGAACTTTTTCTTTCAGTTTTTGCAACTGAGTTGTAATTTTGTTCACATCAATATTAGAAAGGTTTACCCGTTCCAGAACTGCTGGCGCAGCTGCACTTAAACCATACGTAATAGCTTGCTTGATTATACCATTGCCATTACCGCCTCCGATTGTAACCAATTCTTGCAGCCGTTCACCTAATTGCTCAGAATTAAGTTCTTCTGGTGTAGCGGACTTGAGTAAATTAATTACTTGTTCGGTGGGATTTTTGCGATTTAAAGCTTGTTGCCATGCACCTTCAAATTGGTCGGCAATGTTATTGATATCTTCTTGAGATAAATCGCTACGGCTACTGATTAAATCAACGACTTGTTGGCGATCGATATTTTGTAAAAGTTCGCTGTTTTCAACAGATTGCAAATCTGTATCTTTAAGAAGTTGGTCAAATTGACTGCGAATTTGTTTGATATCCAGCTTTGGCAATTGCAGAGAACCTAAAGTACTTTGGAGAGTATTTTTAATACTTTCAGAATCAAAACCTGAAGTTAATTCCCGCCGGACTGCGGCTGTAATATCTTCAGCAGTAGAAACTAACTGTTTTTTTGCAGTATTAGCACTGATGCCAGCAGTTGCCGTACCCATCAGAGTTTGAAAACCAGAAGTAACAGTATTCGATATAGAACCAATTAAAGAACCTACTGCTGATGAACCCAACCAAATCACTAGTGAAAAATAGGTAGACCAAATAACTACCCCAATAATTGCTCCTAAAAATGCACTTTCGATTAGGCTAAGTTTTACTGCTAAAAAACAAGCAATAAATAATGCGATGCTAACGGTTATTAACGCCCAAGCACCAATTTTAGCTTGACCTTTACGAATTGTCTTACCCAAACTTTCAGACTGATCGTCAGAATCTGAGCCAATTTCCCAAGATGAAATTCCGACTGCAACTGAAAAGTTTGTTAATAATAATTGAAAGGCAAATGCCATCAAAACCCCAGCTAGCAGTGCTACCAACAATTTAGGCCCAGAAAAAACAACTGATGTTTCTTCTGGAGTTAGTACTTCCTGAGCTAAAGTTATCGGCGCTAATCCCAAAGGTAGCTGATTCCATTCCAAAATACTTAAAACAGCTTGAAACATAGAAATTTCTCACTTTTACTCAATTAAATACCCATTTATAAAATGGCTTATTTATCAGCTTAATTATCATTTATGTAAACTGACACTTTCTTAAGTAATAAGTTGGTTGTCCAAAAGTCGTATAAAAAAATAAATATTTATTTTGTATAAGTTCACTACAATTTATGATTTAATTAATATTTTCTTGAAAAAAATATTGGGCAAAAATGAATTTTGTAAAACTGTATCTACCGATATAGCAAGTTTGGAGTGGGTGAGTTACACTAGCAAACCCTAGAAAAGAATATTTTGTTATCAATTGTATTAAAGAGATTGAAAACAGAGAATAATTGTTATAAAAACTTTAGAAAATAAAACATATTTTCTGATAGAGATTTAATTACTAACTTTAGATAAAACTACCTATATCTAATGATAGAGAGAAAAGTTCTCCCAAGCGATTGATGAAAACTAAATAGAAACATGTATTAATAAGGGTTACTACGAGCTATGAATTAGTAAATAATTGATTTGTTGCTGAGGAGAAAGAATAATGGTAGTCGGTCTACATAAACGTGCTGTAGGTGTATTTTCTCATCGTCGAGATGTTGAACATGCCCTACATGAATTAAAAAAAGTTGGCTTTGACATGAACAGAGTTTCTGTCATTACTCAAGATGGTGACAGAGACGATATTGCTGGTGCGGATGTGAGCGATCGCGTTGGCGATCAATCTGACGAAGGTGCTAAAGTCGGAGCAGCTACAGGCGGTGCTTTGGGCGGATTGACTGGCTTATTAGTTGGTCTTGGCACTTTAGCAATTCCTGGAATCGGGCCAATCATGTTGGCTGGAGCCGCAGCAACTACCCTAGCTACAACTCTCGCTGGCGCTGGTATTGGTGCAGTAGCTGGTAGTTTACTTGGTGCATTAATTGGTTTAGGAATTCCTGAAGAACGAGCTAAAGTTTACGACGAACGTGTTAGACGAGGACACTATTTAGTCATTATTGATGGTACAGATTCAGAAATACTTAGAGCAGAATCAATTTTAAATCATCAGGGTGTAGAAGAGTTTGGCATTTACGACCACCCAGATGCGACAAATCCAGCCACTGGTTATGTGACTCCAGCTGCAACTGCGGGTTATAGTGGTGTTTCCAAACGTGCGATCGGGGTATTTTCTCATCGTCGAGATGCAGAAGCAGCAATTACAGAATTACGAGATGCAGGTTTTTCCTTGAATCAAGTCTCCATCATTGCCAAAGATACAAACGGTCATGGGATCGGTGGTGTAGATGTAGATAGAAACGTTGATACAGGTAATAAAGCAGACGATGGTGCAAAAGCTGGAGCTGCTACAGGCGGTGTTCTAGGCGGCTTGACCGGTTTATTAGTTGGACTTGGAACTCTAGCAATTCCTGGAATCGGGCCTGTAATTGCTGGTGGCGCAGTTGCAACAGCTTTAGCGACAACATTAGCTGGTGGCGCGATCGGTGCAGCAGCCGGTAGTATTGTCGGCGCACTTGTTGGCTTGGGAATTCCTGAAGACAGAGCGCGAGTCTATAGCGATCGCTTTCAAAGAGGCGACTATTTAGTAATTCTCGATGGTACAGAAGCTGAAATTCACCAAGCTGAAGCAATTCTTAAGCGTCGAGGTATTGAAGAATTTGCAATCTATGATGCCACTGAGATTAGTGACTATCGCCCAGGTTCCGACCGAGTAACGCATAGTGACGCCGCAGTAGTCGATCCGATTCGCCCCAATTACTCAACAGAATCTCATAGAAACGATCCTGCTGTAGTTATTGTCGATCGTCGTGATGAAGTACTTTAACCTAAAGTAGTTTTCACTCACACTAATTAGACAAAATTGCAGGAGCAATAATTTGAAAACTTTGCTCCTGACTACCAAAACTTGCTCCTCACTTTTGCCGTAAATATCAATAGATTTCACTTTCTGATTCAGAATTAAACCAATGAAAAAGCTAACCCCCTTCGTAATTAGTTGCCTTTTAGTTTTTGGCGTTGCTGCTTGTGATAACGCTTCTAAAACAAGTGAATCTGCACCCAACAATCCTAATGAGGCTCCCCAAACACCAACTGCAAAAACAACAGAAGCTTCTCAAAAAGATGCACAAAGTGAAGTTCGCAGAAGACAACTCAATGAAGATATTCGTGCCCGCGAACAGCGCAACAATACCACTGGTGGCGATACAAAAAGAGCTAAAGCTGACTTAGAAAGTGAAGTTCGCTCCAAATTAGAGGCTAATATCCCCAAGAGTCAACTAACAGTTAATGCCGCAGATGGTGGTGTTGTGACTGTGGCTGGAACTGTCACCAATCAGCAGGAATTGGCTAAAATTGAAAAATTAGCTAAGGAAATTAAAGGTGTTAATAGTGTAGTTGTGAAAGCAACTGTTGCCAAAGTAACTAACTAAGGCAACTAACAAATCCAAAGGAGCAGTTAGCCGTAAACAGATTTAACTGCTCCTGCTACTGAGTGGTCAGTAATAAGTTTAACTGACCACTAATAATCGATCGCTGACAACCTTAATAACTATATTTCATTGATGCTCACAGTTATATAAAGTCTTGTAGTTACCAAACAATAAAAACTATGGAAACCGAACAACAGCAACGTGAATCGATCGATACTTCCTTATCACAAGGTGCGCTAGCACTTGAAGGTACTGATACTGCAAACTTGCCAAAGTTACCCCCAGCATCCGAACCTGAATCTCAATTGCAGCAAATTAGCAGACAAGTTTCTCAATTTTTAGAGCAACTACCCCAATATTTAAGTGACTTTTTTCGGGACTACAAGCAGCCTCTAATAAGCGTTGCTTTAATTTTGGCAGCGATTATTACAGCTAGAGTAGTACTGACAGTGCTAGCAGCAATCAATGATATTCCCCTACTATCACCACTTTTTGAGTTAGTTGGAATTAGTTACACCAGTTGGTTTGTTTTCCGTTATCTACTGAAGGCTTCAACTCGCCAAGAATTAGCCGATGAAATTCAATCACTGAAAAACCAATTCCTGGGCGAGTAAATTTTTTGTCCATTAAACAAGAGTTTACACGGGCAAATAGAATTTGCAGCTAGACAAACTCTCGTCCGCCTTTGCAGAATTGGGTAGGGTCTCTTATAGTTGCAGTTTCTAATTGCCCTTTTAATGTTAAGTTGACTTCAACTAAAACCTTGTTATACCAGTAAATGTAAATTCACAGTATTTAACCGGACTCAATCTTAGTCTTTTAGATACATCAAAAGATAGAGAATATAAGATTATTTTTAAATTTAAGTCACTTCTCAAGATAGTAGCTTGGAGATGAGAAACAGCCTAATCTAGTTTTTGATGTTATTTAATAGATTCTTTAACGAGGACATAAATTATGGCTAATGAAGCAGTTAAGAGAGATACAGATTCATCCGATAGAGCGGAAGTCAATAATTACGATCGCGGCATTATCCCTGCTGAAACCGCCGCTAGAATGGAAAGAGAAGGAGATAAGTTCAAAACACGTCCCACGGAAGAACGGGAAGCAGATGCACCTACTGACGATCAAACCGATTCAGAAAGTATACGTACCACTGACGGCTATACCGTAGATAATGAAGGTTTGTCTAATAACTACGCAATTGAACCGGAAATGTATTACGAAGAACCGGGTGATGCACGCCAGCAAGCCGCAGAAGAGAAGGCACAACGTATTGAAGAACTTGGAGAAGTTAATCAGGATGAGGAAGGCAAGTTGACAGATAAGGGTGACAGCCGCGGTAGAGGCCCAGGAATAATTTAATTAACAACTCTTTTGCTGGGTGCAATTACACGTAAGAAGGCAAGTAATAAGGCAAAATAGGTAGTTTGTAGAGACGCAATGATTGCGTCTCTATTTATATGGGTGGCATTTCCCAAGGGGAATAAGTTACAATTTCGCCGTCCGCCATAATAGTATCTTCCAAGACAGCATCCTTAATAGAATCATCCACAATAGCTCCCCTGAGATTAGCAGCTTGGAAGTTAGTATTTTCCAGGATAGTATCTCTAAGATCGGCTTCAGTAAGGTCGGCATCAAGCAAACCAGATTGATACAAATTAACCCCTCGCAAATTTGCTCTTCGGAGCTTGATCCCGACCAAATTCGATTGGCTCAAATCGGCATTAGTAAAGTTAATCTCACTTAGGTCGAGACCACTCAAGTTAACCCCAATCAAACTAACACCACTAAAATCCCGCTCACCAGCAGCATAGCGCTGAAGCAATTCTTTAACATCCATAACTCAAGTACTACATACAATTTATTTTGGGAAGTATTGGTGTGACGATGGGGTAGGTGAATCGTTAAATGATCAACGGCTCAAGTTCACTATTATGCCATTGCCGCTGATACCATTCGGCAACCAAAGGACGAACAATAAACTTAGGCTGTTTATCGCCTTTAACGTCAATACGTAAACCTGAATAAGGTCGTCGCTTCTGAGAACCTTGACCGTTGCGACCGATGAAGAGATGCGATCGCGCCACTAACCTATTCTCTTCCATCAAATCTGCTCCCTCAATTCGCTGGCGTCGCAAACTAAACCCACTACCGCCACAAACAATCCAGTGGATATGAGAATCAGCGTGTCCCGTATCCATTGTTTCTAGGTGTTCCAAGCAGTGCGCGTGACCGTTTAATACCAAATCGACCAAAGGACGACCCTGATTTAAGGAACCGATTTCTTTAGCTACCGCATCCAACACACCACGCAGGCGATCGCGAACAATTAGAGTTTGTGCTTGTTGCCACTTCGTCGCCTCAGTTACATACGGAGGATGATGGAAATAAATTATCCTTCCCCGAACTTCAGAATTATTCCAAGATTCAATTAATCTTTGCTTGAGCCAATCCAGTTGTTCAGTGTCGGTCAGTGTTGTTTTATTAGTGGCTAGTTGCTTATCGATATCAACAATAATTTCTTCAATTTGTGACATCTTGGCATGGAAGTCATCTAATTGATCCGCTTCACTGGGGTTTTCCGGTCGAAGTTTGGCTGAAGTTTCAATAATTTGCAGTTTTTCTTGCTCTAAATCTTCACGACGTTTTTCTAAGAGTTTGCGATCGGCGTTACCTTTTTTTGTTTTCGGTAGCGGTGGTGGATCGTTAAAGGTATTAGAATCCAAAGCAAAGAAATCAATACCGCCATAACGAAACGTGTAATAGCGATTGGGAAGGCGGGTAAATTGCCCCGGTTGATAGGAAAGACAACGACCTGTGTCTGTCTTGGCTGTGTAATACCGATCTAAGTGACTGGCTAACTCTCCTGGAAGCTGAAACGCTTGAAGATAGTCGAGAAATGCCTTTGCGTAAGCGTCACCGCATCCTGAGCCATGTAAGCCCACATCTAGGTCTAACCGCGATCGCAACAGGTGACGAATGGGTAATGTTGTTAGAGATGCCAAGCTCAATAAAATTGGCAAATTATAGTAATCGTGATTTCCCGGCACTGGTAAAATGGGCAGCTTAAAAACCATCTGGTCATAAGCAATCCGTTTGCGATGCTCTATACCGGAGATAAACTCTCGGTAAGGCTGGATGAAATTTTGCTGGTAATATTCACTCGATCCCACTAAATAGATCACATCCCCCGTATGCAGCATAAAACGGGATTCGTTGTGATGGGGCAGCATAAGTTCAGCCACCTGTCGCTGGGGATTGTGTCCTCTGTGCCTGCCGGAACCACTATCACCGACAACTAAAAATGAGAACTCAGAGTTGTCTGTTTGACCATCTTCCAACACCAGCCGAGTTTGGTCGATATCCCGTTCCACAATTAACGGATCTTGCCACCGCACCCGCTGATTCATTTTCCGAATTTTCTTAGCGATCGTTGGATCGGATACAAGTTTCAATGCAACCTACTCCTGAGTTTTCAATTGAAGGTGAGCAGGGAGAGCAGAGGGGCAGGGGAGCAGAGGGGCAAGAGGGGCAGGGGAGACAAGGGAGACAAGGAAGACAAGGGGGAATTATTGAACAAGCCTGTCCCTCGTCTTCCCCCTCTTCCTTGTCTCTTGTCCATTCCCAATGCCCAATGCCCCATGCCCCATGCCCTCATTCTTCTGCTGTATCTTTCATCTCAATAACTAGATTAGGGAGTCCCTCTAGTTTTTCGGTCGGCTCAACTTCTTCTACTAATGGTACGAAAATTCTTAAGCCTGCTGGTACACACTTAATTTCTACAGGTGTTGTGCCTACTATTTCACCATCTAAAACAACTTTTTGTGGTGGCTCAGTGGTAATTTTAAATTGTTTGGCTCGCAGGAAACCAATATCATCTCGTTCAACGGCGTTACCTGTGGAAGCCGTTTGAAATAGATGAAATGTGGCAGCGATCGCTCCTGCTTTGTTAGTTGGAGCTACAATCGTTAAATCTAGTAACCCATCATCATAAACCAGACCTGCTGGACCTTGAGCCAAAACTGAAGTGGGAGGCGCGGCGTTCGCTACTGTTACTGCACAGGCACTAGTTTTAATTATCCTATCTTCAGTTTCAATCTCAACATCAAAGTTTTTTAAATTTCTTAATTGCTGGATTCCTGCCAAAACGTAGGCCATCATCCCAAAGCGATTCTTGGCGTCTCGATCTGCTAATTCTACAGTTTCAGCTTCAAAGCCAATACCTGCCAAAAGTACCATTGGGCGATCGTTGCAATAGGCTACGTCTACATGAGTGGTTGCTCCCTGCAAAATTGTCTGACACGCACCTGCGATCGTGTCAGGAATTCCTAAAGCTGTGGCAAAAGCGTTCGCTGTTCCTCTGGAAATGATCCCAAATGGGATATCAGTTCCCACTACCGCCGCCGCCGCTATTGAGAGAGTACCATCTCCCCCAGAAGCAATGATTGCATCTACCCCTCGCTCTACAGCTTGATATGCCAGTTGGTCAGCATCGATTTCTTCAGTTGTAAAATAAATATCTAGATCGATCTCTGGCTCTAATATTGCCCGAATTTCTGCTAGCTCTGTATCTGGGTCGCCCTGACCCGCAACAGGATTGAAGATCAGACAGGCGGAACGATTCATAAGGTATAATAACTAAACTTGGATAACTAATGAAGATAACAAATTATTCTTAGCATTCGTGTAAATTTTCAACTTCCCTTTTGGGGCTGAGTTTTTTAAACGATCGCATCATACCACCAAGAAAAGGCAAGAACCTTTAATCGTTCTTAAAACCTTCCCAAAGAACTCTATTTTTAGCTGCCTGTTTCAACATCACTCAACTGAAAAGGTGTTTGTTAGTCGGTAGAAAAATTTAAAGCCATCATCAGAATTGTATATAGACAGGTTTTAGGAAATTCCTATATTATGGGAAGTGAGCAAATTACTATTCTTGAGTCGTAGTTTCAGCAAAGTGAAATCAGCGATCGCAAGTTTGTATGTTTAGTAGCGAAGGCAATTTAATTAAACTTTAGGCATCTATTCAGTTGCGCTCCCATCAATGCGTAAATCTAGCTACTATCTCAATTAATCAGACAAGTTGCTTGAGCAACTTATTCAAGGTAGATAAAGTTCCACTACAGCCTATTAGTACAATGTCTAACTTAATCTTGAAGGTTTGTAGTAAGCACTTTAGTGCTTAGAAAATAAGGACTGAAGTCCTTACTACGAAATTCAATTTGGCATACTACTAATCAATTTGGCGGTAATTACAATTCAAAGGGCTAATAACTGGGGATAAGGGAGACAAGAGCAAAATTAAATGCCCTTCAGGAATGCTGAGTTGGGAATCTTCAGAAATCCAAACTGACTCAACGCCTAGCTAACGGAACTGTTTTGGCTCATACATAATTCCCAATCCCTACAAATTTATAGCTCTAATATGCCTATTCCTTTGTTAAGCTATTCCCCCTCATCTCGAAATCATCGTGTATCTGGATATGAGATTCTTGGCGACGAGCAACCTAGAATTTATACAGCCGAATATCTGCAATCATCACTAGAAATGGATGCCTTGATTAAGGCAGCCTATCGCCAGATTTTCCACGAACAACAAATGCTAGATAGCAATCGCCAAATCTGTCTAGAATCCCAACTAAGAACTGGTCAAATTACAGTCAGGGATTTCGTTCGAGGATTAGCAATATCTGATGCATTTCGACGACTCAATTACGAAAGCAACAACAATTACCGCTTTGTGCAGATATGCGTACAGCGCTTATTGGGTCGTGAGGTTTACAATGAACGCGAAAAACTAGCCTGGTCAATTGTGCTAGCTAGTAAAGGACTGCACAGGTTTATCGACGATTTGGTGGATAGTGAGGAGTATATGAGTAACTTTGGTTACAATACAGTCCCCTATCAACGGCGACGGATTTTACAAGGACGCTCTCTAGGGGAATTACCTTTTGCCAGAATGGCTCGTTATGGCGAAGATTATCGCGATAAATTGCCGCTTCCCTTGACGAGAAAGCAGGTTGAGCCTTTTAATTTACAAACCTTCTTACGCAGTTCTGACAGAGATGTGGTGTTATTGCTATTAGCTTCGACACTGGCACTGATTACCTTGTTTAGTTTGCTGACTATATTTGGTTATTTGCCAAAATTTGGTGGGTACTAGCTGAAACTTGAGATGTAGCGATCGCTCACAATGGCGATCGCTACACCCAACAGTCTCCACCCCACAAGAGTTAATTAGATATTTTTTTATTTGGAAATCCCTTAGCTAAAGTCCGCTCACAAGGAGCAATGAAAATTCCTTTTCCCCATTCCCGATTCCCCATTCCCCATCCCCTTCTACATATTTGAGATTTCACAAACAAGCTTTTGGTAAAGAATTGTAATCCAAAATCCCAAATCCAAAACCCAAAATTCGCATGAGTCCCTGACTACGGTAGTCTAGATGAAAGTGAATTTATCGCGTGCGATATTATATTGTTTTATGACTTCAGTTGTTTCTAGTCCCCCACGCACTATTCGGATTGGTTCGCGCAAAAGCCAACTTGCTCTGGTTCAGACCTACTGGGTACAAGAGCAACTCCAGAAAGCCTTTCCCGATCTCACTTTTGAAGTCCACACCATGTCTACCCAAGGCGATAAAATCTTGGATGTAGCATTAGCTAAGATTGGCGATAAAGGACTTTTTACTAAAGAACTTGAACTCGGAATGATCGATCAAGAGATTGACTTTGCGGTTCATTCTCTCAAGGATCTGCCAACTCACTTACCAGAAGGGTTAACGTTAGCAGCAATCACTGAACGAGAAAACCCAGCCGATGCATTAGTGGTGCATGAAAAGCACAAAGATAAACAAATCGATACATTACCAGAAGGTGCGGTAATTGGTACATCTTCGCTGCGGCGTTTAGCACAGTTACGCCATCATTTTCCTCACTTTACCTTTAAGGATGTGCGGGGAAACTTGATTACACGGTTGGCAAAACTGGATGCAGGCGAATATGATGCTTTGATTTTGGCAGCAGCAGGATTAGAGAGATTGGGAATGGGCGATCGCGTTCATCAAATCTTACCCAAAGAAATCTCCCTCCACGCGGTTGGACAAGGAGCTTTGGGAATAGAATGCCGTGCTGATGATAGTGAAGTGCTATCTTTACTCAAAGCAATTGAACATACCGAAACACGCGATCGCTGTCTCGCTGAACGATCTTTTCTCCGTTCTCTAGAGGGCGGATGTCAAGTACCTATCGGTGTAAATACAGAAATATCTGGTGATAATTTAACTTTAACTGGGATAGTCGCCAGTGTAGATGGTCAAAAGTTCGTTAAAGATACCGTCACCGGACTTGCCAATAACGCCGAAGCACTAGGCACAGAACTAGCAGAACTGTTGCGACAACAGGGAGCGCAAGAAATTTTATCAGAAATTTTTGCGGTGATTCAGCGCGGTTCCTAAGCAATTGGGCAAGCCAATGTGATTAGATAAGAATTGATCGCCGTTGCACTAAAGATGTGCCAGACGCGACAATTCGCGTTGAGCGGGATTTCAGAAAGTTAATTTGACAATATCGACTCAGGGAAGCAAAAATTACCATGCGGATTCTATTTGTTGCAGCAGAGGCAGCACCAGTTGCGAAAGTAGGAGGAATGGGTGATGTTGTCGGGGCATTACCCAAAGTCCTGAGAGAAATGGGGCATGATGTGCGGATATTCTTGCCTTACTACGGCTTCCTGCCAGACAAAATGGAAATTCCCTATGAACCCATCTGGTGGGGAGATGCGATGTTCCAGCATTTTGCAGTGTATGAAAGTATTCTGCCTGGTACTGATGTTCCCTTGTACTTATTTGGACATCCGGCCTTCATGCCGCGCCGCATCTATTCTGGAGATGATGAAGATTGGCGGTTTACATTGTTTGCTAATGGTGCAGCCGAGTTCGCCTGGAATTACTGGAAGCCAGATATTATCCATTGTCACGATTGGCATACAGGAATGATTCCCGTATGGATGCACCAAGATCCTGATATCACCACAGTGTTTACCATCCATAACCTGGCTTATCAAGGGCCGTGGCGTTGGTATTTAGAAAAAATTACTTGGTGTCCCTGGTATATGCAAGGACACAACACAATGGCGGCGGCGGTACAATTTGCCAACAAGGTAAATACAGTTTCGCCTACATACGCCGAGCAAATCAAGACACCTACTTACGGTGAAACATTAGAAGGTTTGCTGTCCTTTATTAGCGGTAAATTATCTGGAATTATCAACGGTATTGATACCGAAGTTTATAATCCAGAAAATGACAAATACATTGAGCAAACCTTTACTGCTGATACTTTAGAAAAACGCAAAGCCAATAAAATTGCTTTGCAACAAGAAGTAGGATTAGAAGTTAATTCCAAAGCCTTTTTTATTGGGATTGTTACCCGATTAGTAGAACAAAAAGGCATTGATTTAATATTGCAAATCCTCGATCGCTTCCTATCTTATACAGATGCCCAGTTTGTACTGTTAGGAACTGGCGATCGCTACTATGAAACTCAGATGTGGCAATTAGCATCCCGCTTTCCCGGACGCATGGCAACTTACTTACTGTATAACGATGCCTTGTCTCGCCGGATCTACGCTGGTACTGATGCTTTCTTGATGCCTAGCCGTTTTGAACCATGCGGTATTAGTCAAATGATGGCTTTGCGTTACGGTTCTGTACCCATTGTCCGCCGCACAGGTGGATTAGTTGACACCGTAACTCACCACGACCCTGAAAATGCTGCTGGTACTGGTTATTGCTTCGATCGCTATGAACCGTTAGACCTTTTTACCTCTATGATCCGAGCTTGGGAAGGTTTCCGTTTCAAACCGCAATGGCAAGAACTACAAAAACGTGGCATGAGTCAAGATTTTAGCTGGTATCAATCTGCCAAGCAGTACGTGAAGTTGTACAGATCGATTTACGGTTTGCCAGAAGAAGAAGAGACACCAGAACCAAAGTTAGTTTTAAACGAAGCAGTAACCACTAGCAAGTCCTAAACCGCCAGTAGAAGCGTACAAATGTGCGTTAGCTGCCGGCAACACCTGCCGTGTTATCCGGGAACTAACTCCTAACTCTTGTACAGACGCGATTAATCGCGTCTCTACTCCTAACTCTTGTACAGACGCGATTAATCGCGTCTCTACTCCTAACTATTGCTTACTGTCGCTTTCGCCCTAATTAACCAATCACGATCGCCAGTACAAATTTCCCGACCAGACGAATCTCCTAAGCGGTCTAGCGCTAATAAACAAGCGTATTTGAAATCCCAAATCGGTGTATTCAGGCAAATTTTGATTTCAGGAATCGCTCGTGAATCACCCAATTCACCAAGAGCGATATCGCACACGCCGCACGAGATTTCTGAAACTGGGGTTCGCGGTTGTGCAGGTTTTCTATTAATAAATCGTAGGCGGGTGCATATTTTAGCCAACCGAAAAGTTTCATCACATGATAATGAGCGCCATAGTCGTTATATGCTTTGTCGGCATAAGTTACTAAAAGGGCTTGGGGTGCTTCTTCCGGATAGATATCTAGTAAAGTTTTTGTCGCTAAATAGCAACGTCCAAAATCAGTTTCGTAGAGTTCGTTAATCACAAAATCTAGAACAGGGGTAGCATCATATTCATGTACTAGATCGAGATCGTTGGGACGATCGTAGAGTACTTGCTCTAAGTAAGGTTGAATTTCTGTAAAGGTAATTTCACCACTGGGAACGCCTGCATCCAAAAGCATCCGCAATGCTCGTAACCGAAATACCAGAGATACTGGACAACGAGCGATTTCTGGGATGGCTTTATAGTAGCGGGAATCAATCAAATCTTGAATGCAACCGCGTCGTGCATTGACGCTAGAACTTTGCAGTAGCGCCATCACCTCAGTAATTTGGGAGTAGTCACCCGTGAATCGACAAACTGTAGCGATCGCCGCACTACGAGTAGGTTCATCCTCAGATAAAGTAAATTTTCGTACACGTTCAAGGGACGGGTGATAATCAGCGTTAGCTAGAGTGTGGATAATAACTCGATAGATTTGACCTGGTTTATCCAGAAGTTGCGCCACCTCTTCGAGAATTTCTGGATCTTTAGTCCCGATTTCTCCAATCGTCCACACGGTATTTTCAACAGTATAAATATCATCATCTTTAAGACATTGGCGAATTACAGGTAAAGCTGATTCTGCCTGCAATCGCCCCAGACTTTCCACAGCTTTGCGTCGGACAATGCGGTGGTCTAACTCATCAGGGTTACTGTTTTCAATCGCCCGCACTAAAGCCGCGATCGATTGCTCAGTCGGAAAGTTAATCAAATGGGAAACAGCAATATACTTATCAGAAGCGTCTTCGAGTTGTTCTAATGGTGTATCAATAATTGCGATCGCTTCTTCTTCTGTTAGCCCAAACATTTTAAAAAAACGTTTATCCATTGATCTGTAAATTGCTCTTGGATAATTGCTTTGAAGTCACTTTTACTATCGTACTAGGGACTGGGTACTAGTTATTGGGCATTAGAAAATAATGTAGTTGAGTTAGACTTTTGAAGATTTACATCAAAAAGCTTTACCAGTGGTAACGCGATCTGAGAAGATCGAAACATATACATTTGTCAGCTATTAGTTAGTTGTCTCTCTTTAGCGAATAACCAAATACAAACATTTTTGGGAACACCGCTCGCAGATCATTCATATAAACACATATTTAGGAAACAAAACTTATGGATGAAACTTCAGAACTCACAACAACAGATAACGTAACCGCTCAAGATGTAGCAGAAGTGATTGCAGAACTTGAGCAATATCGGGAACGTCTAGTTCAAGAAACTACGGAAACGGCAAAACGGGCTAAGTTGAAGAAAGTAAGCGTTATGGCAAACCTAGAGCCTGAGCTTGCCAAGATTGATTCTGCCCTCCAAGAACTCCGTAATCAGCAGGCTGCCCTGAGTGGCAGCAACTAGTCATTTGTTTTAATAGTTTAGCTAGAGATTATATGCTCAACTCCGAAACTCAATCCGAGGCAGATTCGTTAAATCTGTCCCATGCAGAAACTGACGCTTTATTTAAAGCGGTGAGTGAGCAATTAAGCTTAAACACCTTCAACTCGGATGACCAAGAGCTACTAAAGCGGATGGTTGAGAGTATGGGAGACTCACGAGGCATGGTGAGGTTGAGTTTTGCAGAGGCTTTGGGTAAAATCGGCAAACCAGCGACCCCTTTATTGATGGAAGCTGTGGCAAATCATCCCAACCCAGTTGTGCGGAGAGCCAGTGCTAAAACCTTGACACTGATTGCTGACCCGATCGCAGTTCCGACTTTGGTCAATGCCCTCTTAAATGATGAAGATATGGTGGTCAAAACCTCGTCGGTGGGGGGGCTTGCCAAAATAGGTAAAGCAGCTGTACCAGCATTGCTGAAAATCTTAGCGTCAACTGAGTATCCAGAAAGTGCCAAAGGTCATGCTGTATGGGCGTTAGGATTTATTGGGGCAGAGGCGAAGGAGCATTTATATCGAGAGATTAACTCCGACTCTGCTGAAGTTCGGGCTGCGGTAGTGGGTGCGATCGCTAAAATTGCTCAAGAAGGCACTCAAGAAGGAGCATTTAATATTTTAATTAACGCCCTCAACGACCCATCTGAAATTGTCAGGTGTGAAGCCGCAGCAGCTTTGGGTAGCCTGACTTATCGTTCGGCAATTCCTAGCCTTGTTGAATTACTATATCATCCCGATTGGGAAACCCGAAAAGCAGCGGCTCTGGCATTGATGAAAATTGGCGATGGTGCTGCTTTAGAACCCCTGCAAGCCGCATTAACTAAGGAAGAAGAAGCGGGGGTTCAGGCGGTGATGAAGTTGGCGATTTCTCAAATTGAGAAGCAGTTAGAGGAAGAAGCTTGGGAATAAGGCGATGGACATTTACACTCCCAAGGTGATTGAGACGAAAGAAGAGTAAGATCGCGCCCTAACCATAGCAGAACGCCTAACATTTTCCAAAAACCGGACTCCAGAAGAGCAAGCTCTGCATAAGCTGATAGTAATGCTGATTGAAGCGTATGAGGCGCAGAACTATCCAATGGATGAATCTACACCGCATGAAATTCTCCAACCCATTATGGAAGTCAGTAACACCCGTCAGGCTGACTTGGTGGGCATTATCGGGTCGCGTGGCGTGGTGTCTGAGGTTGTGAACGGTAAGCGGTCGATTAGTAAGGCACAAGCTAAGGCACTCGGAGATTACTTCAAGGTGATACCCAGTCTGTTTATCTAAATGTATCGGCTCTATTATGACTGATAAAAGTAGTTGTATTTAAGAGCGATCGCTACTCTCTCTTCTCGAAAATTTGGGTCTAAAATCTCTCCCTTCTAGGCTACAAATATCAGAGATGAAGGTTTACGACTTTTGGCGGGAGGGCATCTCGCTTCTGCTTCTGGACAACATGTAAGACCGTTTAAAGGCACTGCTTTTAGAGGCAATGTTGGTTGAAAGAAGAATCCTCGCCGTTAAGAAGGCGAATTGCCAAATTTAATCACTTGATCTAATCGGGGTAAAGCGCTAACTGCTGACTCTCGAACATACGGATCGACAGATTCATCATTTGTCAATGCCGTCAGCACTTCCACCCCACGGATATCACCCATCGAACCGAGTGCATTGACGATCGCCACAGCCACCGCAACATTATCTATTGTTTTCAAAGCTTCAGTCAAAATCTCAAAGGCGGGAGATCCAATTTCACCCAGTGCCATTACGGATGCAATATAAACAACTGGATTTGGGTCATTGAGCGCTGTTTGCAATCCCTGTAAGCCCTCATTCGGGAAGGGAACATCGGGATGATTAGCAGCAACCTGTGCTAAAGCTTTAGCACAACTACCTCGAATGGTTGCATTATCACTATTTACTAATGACTCTACCAGTAGCGGTACAGCATCTGTACCAATAGCACCCAGTGCTTTTACCGCAGCTCGACGATAAGTGACATCTTCTTCATCTAAAATACCCATTAGCCGAGGAATGGTATTTTCATCACGGACATCAGCCAGTTCCCACATAGCTCGTTCCCGCAAATTGGGGTTGGGGTGTTTTAACTGTGCAAATAAAGAATCTATTGTCATAAAAGAAAATTTCCCTGTTTAAATCCCCCAAGTTAAATCATTAATTACGAATTACCAACTTGTACTGAGCTGGTCCTGAGCGTAGTCGTTCGCGTAGCGTCTCCGACAGGAGAAGGGCGTAGCCGAAGTATTACGAATTACGAATTATTAACAACAGAGGGACTCTTGGTCAATCACCCAACCTGATACAGGCAAAGCAACAGACTGAGAGTCCCTAAGTTTTAGAGGATGACGATCGCTCGTCTACGTCTAGTCAATCCTTATGACTATGAAAGAGAGTTGATTACGTAGTCGAGGAGATTGCGGAACTCAACCAACGCTTGAGGAGACAAGTCGCGAGGAGAGCAAGCGCGATCGCGAGTATAAGTCAATGCGGTAACGTAGGGAGCGGTGGGCAGATTCAAAGAGCGATAAACTTCGCGAGCACCTGCAATACCCCACTCATCCAGAGGGCCAGTACCGCCCACAACTAAGCTGTAGTTGATCAAGCGTAGGTAGTGCTTGATGTCGCGCAGGCACTTGTCTTTCTTAACTTGAGTGTCGCCAGCTTCACCTTCTTGGCTCAGGAAAGGATATTTCTTGAACGCAGCATCATAACCTTCTTTAGCTACGGCATCGATCCCAGAAGCTAGCTTTTCAGCAGCTTCTAGACGAGCATTAGCACGCTGAATACTACCTTGAACGGATTCTAGATCGGAGGTGGTTGGAAAACGACCTGCTGCATCAGCAGATCCAATAACTGTAGTGATAACTGATTTCATTGCTTTTTATACTCCAGATTAGATTTGATCGAGTTTTAATTTCAGTTTGCTTGGCTAATAGCCTTTAGCCATGAGCAATTAGCTCAAAGCAGAAATAACGCGATCGAAGTAGCTAGCAGCTTCAGCAGCTAGAGCAGAGCAGTCGCCTTGAACAACTTCTTGTTTGCGGAATTTTTTACCAGCGTTAGCTTCAGTATTGGTGTTGGTGATGTGAGCGACACTGATAGCCTTCAGGATTTGGAAAGCCCGTACAGAAGAGCCAGTGGGTACGCCCAAAGCTGTGTAGGTTTCTTTCAAACCGTTCAAAGCGCGATCGTCTAATACGGAAGAATCACCGGCCAACAGCGCATAAGTTACATAACGCAGAACGATTTCAGCATCACGCAAGCAAGCAGCCATCCGACGAGTGGGGTACAAGTTACCACCAGATTGAATCAAGCCTGTGTTTTCACAAGCAATTCCAGCAATGGCATCAGAAACCGCACAGCTAGCGTTGCTGGCGATCGCATTCACTGCATCAAGGCGCTTGTTGCCTTCAGCGATGAAAGACTTCAGGGCTGCCAAGTCAGCACCACCGATAGGAGCGGTTTTGGCATCAGCCGCAATTACAGCTCTGGAAAAAGCATCAAGAACCATGAGTTCTCCTTAATATTCACAAATGGCGGATATTATTTTTGGCGTGTTCTCGATCAGGTTAACTGCGAGTAGCCAAACAAAAACATAGGGGATCGATAGTGCCCTAGTCTTTACTATGAGAGACAAAGTAACAATCTGTAATATTTCTCTTGAGTATGGGGAATTGGGCATTGGTGAAGAAGCTTTGTAGGCGGGGTGCTCTTAGCAAAGAGTAAAACTCTTCTCCCTTGCGCTTTGCTTCCTGCTAATTCTCTAGACCCAATGCCCAAAAAATTAAGACTTACGCATTTTGATGGAACTCTCCCATTGCGTAAGTCTTAAGGAAAAAATTTTGTTTTTTAGTCGATCAAGCTTGTTTTAGGAGATGTTTGACCAAATTATCTTTCACCATCATCTGCCGTAAAACTTCTAGTAAAAATTCTTGAGCTTCTTGTTGACTCAGATTTTTTACCTGATCTTTCAAATTTTGTAAGCGAAACTGTTGTTCTAAAGTTAATTCAACTGGAAAGTCCATCATTCACTCCTGTGATTGACTGCATCGAAGGGTATTTGTTGTTAGTAGAAGACGATCGCTTTCTATTAGTCTAGCATGTGGATATTAAAGTGTCTACATTGTCAAGCTATAAGAAATCACACTTATAAAAGTTTACAATTGCATAACAACACCTCTACAGATTCCTTTTTAGGGTGTTTATTGAAGCTGGCCGCTAATCGCTGTAATGATTAGAATGTTTATATACCAACTACTCTAAAAAGAAACAACTCGCAAAACATCATCCGCAGGAGCAATAAGTAGGAGTCAGAAGATTGATAGACGCAATGGAATTTTTTCAGCTAAGTGCTGGTAAGTGGCGATCGCAACGTGTAACTCATCATCTAGCGTTCAAGCGCTCAGAGATAGGAGAATCGGATATACAGGTAGAAACTCTCGATGCCAATCATCCCGAAATCATAGAATTGTGCCGCTATCATGAGATTGACCCCAGCCTTTCAGTCGGTGGTTCGCGCGTGCGTTGGCTAGGAACAATGGCTTGGGATCGAGAGGATGAGGAGAATCATCAGGGGAAAACCATATTTGCGATCGTGCCTGATAGCGATAACCCAAGGCAAGGCAAATTACTCCGTGAAAGAGGTTATGCCGAAATAGTGCCTGTAGTTGGTCTTTTTCACATGGATGATGAAGATGGACTAGTGTTGACAACCGAATATGAAACAATGAGTTCCATTGAGCGATTCTGGTTCGCCAGCCCAAATATGCGACTAAGAACCAGTACAGTCAAAAGGTTTGGCGGCTTTAGCACCGCATCGTTTTGTAGCGAAAGCCGCATTGATTCTGTTGAGGCTTCTAGCTTAGAAGAAGTAACACAAAGACAAGAAGCGGATATTTTGGAAAAAACACAGTTTTATTCAGTTTTGGGCTGGTGAATGATTCTCAAGCAGAGCGATGCTTTTACTCGTGGGCAAGATTATCTCCATCGGGTACAGGGACTTGCCCTAGAACCGGGTATGGTGAATGTGTTTGATAACCTGCGCGATCGCATTCCCATTTATACTTGGATCGGTGAAAATATTAACGCTGTGAACGCTCAGATCAACACCTATCTAGAAGTTTGTCATCAGTGTTTTCATCCCCAAGAGCGTCGCCACATCCAAATTTTTGCAGTCCCCATAGCTCAATCTTTTGGCATAGATGGGCTATGCAACATTCTCACAAACCCAATCACTATTTTGATAGATGTTGGTCGAGTTGCACCTAAAGACTGGTTTGGTGTAGTCGTCCATGAATACGCCCATGCCCATCTAGGAGAGTTTGGTCACAATGAGCAATTTGCTGCTATCCTATCTCATCTATGCTTAGGGCTGGGATTGGAACCACCCTACTGGGAGGCAGGAATGGAAGCAACTTTGCGTAGCTGGCCTTACTGTAAATCAACCATAGATCCCCTGGAATTTTGGATAGGTCGCTGAGTCGCCGAGGGGAGCAGGGGGAGCAGCACTTCGACTACGCTCAGTGATCGAGGAGCAGGGAGTGAGGGAGTGAGGGAGTTAGGGGACAAGGAGATAAACAAAACTCTTAACTCAGCACTCAGCACTCAGCACTCAGCACTCAGCACTCAGCACTCAGCACTCCTAACGCCCAATGCCCCATATTTTATTAATTTCTTTTGCTAAATGTTAAAAATTATTGCTTCAGTTCAAAAAGGTGAAACTGAATCTCATAATCTAAAATATGTGAATAAGATTTTTTAGTCATTTACGTAGTCATTAAGCTGGAAGTCTGATTACCTATTTATTGATTAGCTATGGGTTGAATCCAGCAGACTAATCATTTATCCTACGAATACTTAAATTTCCCTTAGTTAAGTTTCGTGAAATTTAATCAGAATCTGAAGTTTTGATACAACTACTCCCTTAATATGTGATTAAAAGTTGTTAACTTTAATTAAGAACATGGAGGCTTTAGAGTGCCACTTCCTCTGTTAGAGTATGAACCTTCAAGTCAAAATCAGCGTGTAGCTGGATACGAAGTGCCGGGTGATGAACAACCCAGGATTTTCACTACCGACAATATACTTTCTCCGTCAGATTTAGGCGATCTGATCGAAGCAGCATATCGTCAAATTTTCTTTTATGCCTTTGCTGCCGATCGCGAAACATATTTAGAGTCTCAACTCCGTAATGGACAAATTACAGTACGGGACTTTATTCGTGGGTTGGTGCTTTCCAATACCTTTAAGAAAAGCTTCTACGACCTCAACAATAATTATCGCTTTGTTGAGCAAGTAATTCAGCGAGTTCTAGGACGCGATCCATACAACGAGCGGGAAAAAATCGCCTGGTCAATTGTAGTCGCTACCAAGGGTATTGTAGGCTTTATTGATGAAGTACTCAACACTGAAGAGTACCTAAGCAATTTTGGATACTCCACAGTGCCTTATCAGCGCCGTCGGATACTCCCATCTCAATCTCAGGGTGAGTTGCCATTCAACATCAAATCTCCGCGATACGAAGATTATCACCGTGCCAAACTGGGTTTCCCCCAAATCATTTGGCAGGTCGAAGTACGCAGATTCCTCCCACAAGAGCAAAAGCCGAAAGCTGGCGATCCAGCTTTATTCTTGGGTTTGGCACAAAGTATCAATGCAACTGGCAATCCTCCACAACGGGTTTCGCCATACAACATCGATATCGAAAAGTCTGTACCTTATCGGCAACTCTCAGGAATTAAATAACAACGATTTTTGGTCGGTGGCTGGCTAGTACATCCATTCGATCGCTTTATAGCGTGCATAAGTCTTGGGTTATGTAGGAGTTTTATTTAGATATAACTAAGTGAAACAGACTCTATCCCATGTCTAATGCACGCTAGTTGTTAATGGGTATGGGGCATTGGGCATTGGGCATTGGGCATTGGGCATTGGGCATGGTTTTTTTCTGAATGCTTAATGTTTGTGAAATGATTCTACTTTGTTCGTCTTTTTAGCATCTCTAAAAGTTTTGTGAAGTGGGCGGGAGGAGTCGCTGTCACCTCAATCAACTCCTCAGATAGGGGATGCTGCAATTTGAGTCGCCAAGCGTGTAGTGCTTGACCAGGTAAATTTACACCCACTGAATGGCCAGAACTATAAACCGGATCGCCGACAATGGGATGACCGATTTTGCTGCTGTGGACGCGAATTTGATGGGTGCGTCCAGTTTCTAATTGAAAGTGAATTAAGGTGAAGTTACCAAGGCGTTCTAATATTTTCCAGTGAGTGACGGCGACTCGTCCGCCTTGTTCGACAGGCATAACAGCCATTTTTTTGCGATCTTGGGGATGACGACCAATGGGCAAGTCGATAGTGCCACTTTCAGTTTTTGGCACACCGTAAACTATGCCCAAGTATTCTCGTCGTGCAGTTTTTGCTTTCAGTTGTGCTTGTAAATGATGATGGGCAATATCTGTTTTAGCGATCGCGATCGCACCCGTAGTATCCTTATCCAATCGATGGACAATTCCCGGACGTTGGACTCCGCCAATTCCTGGTAAATTAGGACAGTGAGCCAATAGGGCATTTACTAAAGTACCATCTGGATGACCGGGCGCAGGATGGACAACCAAGCCTGCGGGTTTATTGAGAATAAGTAACTGGTCGTCTTCGTAAAGGATATCTAAGGGGATATCTTCGGCTTGCAGTTCTAAAGATTGAACTTCTGGTATTTCGAGAGTGATGCGATCGCCTAGTTTGACATTGATCTTCTTGGATGTGCAAACTCGATCGTTAAGTTGGACATTACCCTGTTCGATTAACTGTTGGATGCGCGAACGGGATAAATCTGGTAATTCTTGGGAAAGGTAACGGTCAAGGCGATCGCCTTTGGTGTTGGTGCAGTGTATCGTACTCTTTAGGGAAAGCAAGCTAGGTGTAGCATCCTCAAGTGGAGTTGAGAAGCGATCGCCCTTGGCGTTGGCAAAGCGATCGCTATTTTCTTGGATTTGTAAATTAAATTCGGTCACAATTGCTCTAGATTAATTCCCGTTCTTTAAGTAAAGCGCGGAATGCTTTAAATGGCTATTTTAAATCTATAACTTCTTGCGGCAACTTAAATAAACCATCTTCCCCAGCTTCAAAATCAATTACCTGATATATAGCATCAATATTTAACTCCCCATAAATGTGAGGAAATAACTCCCCTATTTCAGCAGGTTCATAGCGAATTTCGGGTTGGACTTTTTCAGAATCAATAAAAAGTAGTACCAATTCTTTTTGATTATCAAAAAATCTTTTTGCAACTTTGAGTATTTGCGTTGACTTAGAACAGTGGATAAAACCTTCACTGTCTAAAGAATCAGCGCGATAGCTGCCCAAATTCTTTGCTTCTTCCCATTGTTGGCGTTTAGTAATGTGGAGAATAGTGTTCATAGAAAATCTAGGAATTACTGCATATTGTAATATTTTCAAGAAATCTTCTAAATTTGTAAAGTCTTTAATTACTTTGGTAGCACCTACATTTTTTAATTTAGTATCACCTATTCCAATAAAAGCAACATTTAACTGATAGCCTGCTTTTACATCCCAAACACCATCACCGACAAAAACAACTTTCTGAAACTTTCCAATTTGATAAACATTCTTCGCTTTGATAATAGCTGTTTTAATAATATCTTCTCGTGAAAGTGCATCATTAGCTGAAGCCAATGGAATGCCTTCTATTTGTAAATTAGCGTTTTGAAGTTTTAATTCAGCAGATTCACGCCAACCACCAGTTGCGATCGCAATACACCAATCAGGGTCTAGCTGTAATTTAACTAATACATTTGCAGCACCAGGAATTTCGCTGAATAAATCTTGTTTATTAATAAATCCTTCCTGGAGTAGGCTAACAAAACGTGTTTTCAGTCTAACTATTTCTTCATTTGAAGGAAGACGTTCTAATTTTTCTTTGAAAATTTGTTGGGTAATTCCAGAATCTGTAGTGTATGCGTATTCAGACCAATTTGTATTTATACCAAAAATGCCAAATTCCAATGCAAAGGCTTGTACAAAACAATTTTCATCAATTTTGTTGGTATTTGTTAGTGTACCATCAATATCAAAAACGACTAATTGCATACGAGCGATCGCTAAAAATTATTCTTTAAAATTTCATATCCAGATGACGAAATACAAAGTTTTGATTTCTGCCTTTAAGGAAGATGATTCTATAAATTAGGCGGAATACAAATATCCGGCGCGCATAAACCAGGAAATTTAAGCGTTATTACTTCAAAAGTATTCAAATCTACGCGGCGGATAGCATGATTATTCGTATCACTAATATATAGATATGAATTTATAGCACTCAATCCCGAAGGTTCAAAAAACCGAGTGTTCTTACCTTGACCATCTTGTAAACCAGCAGAACCATCTCCCAAAACTGTTTGACAATTCCCATTAGGGCTAACTAATTTAATTTTATGATTATAAGTATCTGCCACCCACAAAAAATTCTGCGCGTATTCCACTCCTAAACAGTGTTGTAAACGGACATCTTCACCTTGTCCATCTACATCGCCAAAATCAAATAAACCGCCACTACCGCAAACAGTTCTTACTTGATACGGTTCGACAATTCCTACACCACGAATTGAACTAACTTCACTGTCAGCAATATATAATTCTTGCTCATTATTAGTAATACCGCTAGGTTGAGCAAAGGCAGATTCAGTAAGTGAACCATCAATACACGCTTCTGCACCAGTACCAGCATAAGTTTTGATGATACCAGTTTCTAAATCCATTTGCCAAATTTGATGCGGCCCAGCCATTGCAATAAATAGGGTATTTCCTACTTTCACTAAATCCCAAGGAGAATTTAGTGCGGTTTCTAAACCAGCACCGCTATGAGGATGGATATTACGGCTTTGTTCGCCAGTCCCCGCAATAGTTTCGACGATTTGGCGTTTTAAATCAACTCGCCGCAGTGCATGATTTTCTGTATCAGCAACATAAAGAATCTGATTTTCGGCATCATAAGCCATTCCTTGCGGTGCAAAAAATTGTGCTTCGCTAAATGAACCATCGGTTAAGCCAGATTTTCCAGTACCAATTAAATGTAGAATTTCTCCGTCGAAACTACTCATAACTAGGCGGTGATGTCCAGAGTCAGCGATGAATAAACCCATTTGAGTAGCTAGAACTTTACCAGGAAAAGCTAAAGGTGTGATTAATGGTTGGCGCTGTTTTTCTAAAGTTAAGTTGATTTCTTGGAAATTAATTGTGCCTTTGTCTTGGTGTTGCTGAATTAACTTTTGAATCAACTCATCTAAAGTGTCACGATTTCCTTCACCAGAAATCTGGGCGATCGCATAACCTTCTGGATCGATAACTATTAATGTAGGCCAAGCACGCACAGCATACTCTTCCCAAATCCGAAAACCGCTGTCAACTACAATAGGATGTTCAATGTCGTAGCGCAGGATGGCTTGGCGAATATTTTCTGTTTCTTTTTCGTTATCAAATTTGGCAGAGTGAACGCCGATAATAGTAAGACTATCTTTATATTTTTGTTCTAAATATTTCAGGTTTGGCAGAATATGCAGACAATTGATACAGCAGTATGTCCAAAAGTCTAAAATTACGACTCTACCCTTAAGTTGTTTAAGAGACAATGGTTTATCGGTATTGAGCCAAGAGTAATTTTGTGGTAATTCTGGCGCTCTGACACGGGGAATCATACTAATTCGTAATTCGTAATTCGTAAATAATAATTTAACGTGGCTGTATTTGTTGTGAAAGGACTTGAAAAATTAACTACAACGGAGTTATCAGGCTGGGTGCAGCTAGCGAAAACCCAAGTTGAACGAGGACAAGTTGCCGATCGCATTCCGCAATTGGCTAAAGCTAATCCTGATTGGTTTGCAGTTCATATCTGCTGTAAATCTGGACACACCATCAGCTTTGGGGATACAGCTTGTGTGTTCCCGCTAATGAGTGTAATTAAGACATTTTCTCTACTTTATCTGCTAGAACATCTCAGAGCAGAAACTGTTTTCGGCTGGGTTGGGGTGGAACCATCGGATGCACCCTTCAATTCTTTAGAACAATTGATTAGCGATCGCGGCCATCCCCGCAACCCGATGATTAATAGTGGGGCAATTACTTTGTCTGATAAGTTACCAGGAAAGGACGCGAACGAACGCACTTTTTTATTTTGTCAATGGCTCAACCAATTAGCAGGTTGTCAACTAAGCTTAGATGAGGTGATGCTAGCTTCAGTGCGATTAACCCGCTCAAAAGCCAATGAAGCGATCGCAAACTATCTTGCCGAAACAGGTCATCTAAAAAATATTGAAATAGCACTTGACACCTACGAGCAAATATGCTGTATATCTGGGCGAGTTGAAGATTTAGCCGTATTAGGAAAACTGCTAGCTTGTGAAAATAGCTATTTTTCACCACAAAACCGTCGCATTGTCAACGCTGTGATGTTAACTTGTGGACTTTATGAAGCTTCTGCCAAGTTTGCAGTCAGAATTGGTCTACCGATGAAATCAGGAATTGGTGGTGGGCTTGTAGCAATAGTACCAGGAGAGGGGGCGATCGCTTGTTACAGTCCAGCTTTGGATGGTGTAGGAAATCCGGTCGCGGGTCTTGTTTTTGTTGAGGCTTTAGCACAAGAGTTGCAGTTGAGTATTTTTGGCTAAATCCTGTTTTTGAATAGGCAGAGAAATTATAAATTCTCTACCACTACCCACCTCAGATTTACAAATTAGTCGTCCTCCATGTTTTGCGACAACCATCTGATGACTAATTGAGAGACCATTTATAAAGTAAATCTTTAGACAACAAGACGACGCAACATAACACGAGTCATAACGGCATATATAGCAGCTTCACTCATTTCGGGAAGACGCTCATAATCCTTACTGAGACGATGATATTGGTTAAACCATCCAAATGTTCTTTCTACTACCCAGCGTTTGGGTAAAACCTCAAATTCTTTTTTTGTACGCTGCATGACCTCAACATGAGCTTGAATCATAAGCCACACGGCTAGGGCAAACTTATCACCGTTATAGCCAGAATCAACCCACATGACCTCGACTTTTTCCAAAACTTCTGGATGTTCTTCTAGCAGTTCCATCAAAGCATAGGCTGCAAGCACTCTTTCTGGAGCGTTTGCTTCACTGACCACAACTTTGAGTAATAGTCCCAGACTATCAACTATAGTTTGGCGTTTACGTCCCTTGACTAGTTTACCGCCATCAAAGCCGTACACTTCCCCCTTTTTTCAGTCGTTTTTACCGACTGAGTGTCTGCTGCGATGCCTACGGCGAGCTTCGCTAACGCAGTTGGTTGTGCTGACTTACCCATTCGTTCCCGAACCTGGTTACGTAGTGTGTGGTTCAATTCTTGCCAAACTCCTTGTTTATGCCATTTCCGGTAGTAACTGTAAACCGTTGAGCTTGGAGGAAAGTCTCGCTCGTTGCATGTCCCATTGACAACCTGTTTTCAAGTGGTAGTAGATGGCGTTGCATACTTCGCGCATATCAGTTGTGCGCGGATGTCCACCGGACTTAGCTGGTGGAATTAAGGGAGCTAGAATAGCCCATTCTGAGTTACTTAGGTCGGTAGAATAAGCCTTTCGAGTCATTGAACGCTACGTAAATGCTCTGTCTCAAAAGTATCTTATCGTTATCATTTCATTTGATTACCCACCTTTAGATTTACTTTATAAATAGCCTCTGAACGTGAGTTCGACAGACCTCTGCCTCTCCTAAAAGGCTACGGTGTACACAAAAGTTTTCTAAAGCTGTCCCACGTCTTGAGCTGTAATGTAAATGCATCGACTTGTTATGCCAATACATCGACTTGTTATGTAAATGCATCGACTTGTTATGCCAATACATCGACTTGTTATGTAAATGCATCGACTTGTTATGCCAATACATCGACTTGTTATGCCAATACATCGACTTGTTATGCCAATACATCGACTTGTTATGTTAATGCATCGACCTGCAAAGATTAGCCCACCCTAAGTTACACCTAACTTTTCACGTTATGTGGAAAAGCTAACGATTGACCTAACCCCCTAACCCCCTTCCCTGCGAGGGAAGGGGGAAATTCAAAGTCTCTCTGTTTTTGGAGAGAGAAATAGAAGAAAGGTTTTCCAGATACCATGAAAATTCAGGTTTTTCGGGTAATTCAACAGAAGGAGGTGTTGGCGTTACCTCTGCTTATGGTTCTAGTGTTGGCGTAATAATTTCTGGTGCAGGAGACTCAATAATCTCTGGCAGCGTTGGTGGCAAACTAGGAGATGGGGCAACTGTTACTTGGGGAGTAGGTGTCTTGGTCGTTCGACGGTTAAAAAATCCGCCAAATCTAGATTTTGTTGGTTGAGGCGCAACTTTTTCGGGTAACGGTGTTGATTCGGGAGTTGGCGTTACCTCTGGCTGTGCTTCTGGTGTTGGCGTAATAATTTCTGGTGTTGGAGACTCAATAATCTCTGGCAGTGTGGGTGGCAAACTAGGAGATGGTGCAACTGGTGCTTCTGGGGTAGGAACTTTACCAGCCCCACGGTTAAAAAATCCACCAAATCTAGGTTTTGTTGGCTGAGGCGTTACTTTTTCAGGTAACGGTGTTGATTCGGGAGTTGGTATTACCTCTGGCTGTGGTTCTGGTGCTGGGGACTCAATAATTTCTGGTGTTATTGGAGACAAGCTGGGAGTTGGTGTAGCCGTGGGAACTTCTAATTTTGGTTGTTCTGGCTGTGTTTTGGATTTTTCTGGAATTTCAGTTTCCGGAATCGGCTGTTTTTCTACCTTGGGCTGTGTTGGGGGTGTTTTTTCCACAGAAGGTGTGGGTGTGGGTTTAGGTGCAAGTTTATAATTCGGGTCTACAATAGGGCGCACCTCATCTGCTGTGAGTTCTCCTCTGACAATTCTCGACAAAGTGTCTTTACCCTTTGGCTGGTAGTCAATCAATCTAACTGTAGTATTAAAAGCATTTTTGACAGCATTTCCCTGATTATCGATAAATTCTAGTTTTACCCAGTTTTTCCCTGGACGGAAGCCTTTAAGATAAACTGCCTGCCAGCGATCGAAAATAAAGCTTTCACCATTAATAGTGGAGCGAATGCGCCAATCACTGAACTCGTCGTTGGGGTTTTCCTTACCAACAAGGTGCAGAGGAGCGTTAGTTAGGTAAAAGTCCAGTAAGATTGGTTCTGCCCCGTAGCTACTTTGAGGACGGCTGTAAGTTAGCAGGGGTAATTTAGGATCTGGGGTGTTGTCGTCGGTTTTGGTGAAGACGTGAAATGTTGTTTGGGCATAAGCGCCTTCATTCTTAAAGCTTTCATGCCAAGGACGAGAGGCAAAGACGCGCAGGGTATGACTACCTGGAGACAAGTCTGGCAAAACTAAAGGCTGATTCAGGTCGTAAACAGGTATATAAGGTTGATTATCCAGAATTACGTGTAAATGTGGCCCCAGTTGTAATTGTGGGTCTTTAAATATTGGTAGATCCTTAACCTGAAAACTAACTGTAACTTTGTTGTCTTGAAGAACTTCATCAAATTTTGGAGTAACAATTGTCACTTGTGGCTGATAAACTTCCAAAATTAGACGCAGTTCTTGAATAACAGATGGAGGGGAAACTTCCGAAAATTGCTTTGAAATTTGAGAAATCTTTGGAGAGTTTTCTTTATAGGCAGTAGATACTTCCTGGCTGTCGGCTTTCTCACCGCAACTGGTTAAGCTTAATACCAGCACTAATATCATTACCCACCTGAGAATCGAGAACCTCTGAGGGAGGAACTTCTCTAACACCCTTTTCTGCCACGAGTTCATGCGCTGCACCCAGTGATAGTCTTTGACAATTGACAGATTATTTTGGCTCAAACTGTCCATCTGGAACTATAGCCCAAAAGGCGAAATCTGCCTCACATCCTATAAGTTTTCCTTTATGTCTCATCAAATTTTAAAATAAGTCATATTCTCTACAGCGTTTTACTTGCAAAAATTGAAATATGACATAAATATTCATGAGTAATTGCAGTAAAAGTTGGGACATCGGTTACATACAGCCAAACCATAAATTTTACGAATTGTTATTGTTTGTAAATTAAATAGCTAAAGTATTGACTTTTGGACAAAAAGTTTGAAGTTAAAAGCCAGTTAAGGCATGAATTTCAGCAATATTTGAGCAAGTTTGAATTATTGTTAAAATATCTCTAACAATGTACAAGTGAAGACTTTATAATTCAACGAGAAACAACAATCCACATAGGTCTTCATCGCGGCTTCAGTACAATTCTGGAATTTGCGGTAATGGTTAATTTTGTGGTATTCATGATTCCTCATTCCTTATCAAGAGAGGAGGTCGAATGACAATAAGTCCTCCGGAGCGAGAGGAAAAAAAGGCAAGAGTAATCGTCGATAATGACCCAGTTCCAACCTCATTCGAGAGATGGGCGCAACCTGGACACTTTGACAGATCCTTAGCCAGAGGTCCCAAAACCACCACATGGATTTGGAACCTGCACGCACTCGCCCATGATTTTGATACACATACAAGCGATTTAGAAGACATCTCCCGCAAGATATTCTCAGCCCACTTCGGCCACCTGGCTGTAGTGACAATCTGGTTGAGTGGGATGATTTTCCACGGCGCGAAGTTTTCTAACTACGAAGCTTGGCTAAGTGACCCGTTAAACGTTAAGCCTAGCGCTCAAGTCGTTTGGCCCATTGTCGGACAAGACATTTTAAACGGTGATGTTGGCGGTGGTTTCCACGGTATTCAAATCACCTCCGGTTTGTTCCAAGTATGGCGTGGTTGGGGGATTACCAACTCATTCCAGCTTTACTGCACAGCGATCGGTGGATTGGTATTAGCAGGCTTGTTCCTATTTGCCGGCTGGTTCCACTACCACAAACGCGCTCCTAAACTGGAATGGTTCCAGAATGTGGAATCGATGCTAAATCACCACCTGCAAGTACTGCTAGGTTGTGGTTCCTTGGGATGGGCAGGTCACTTAATCCACGTGTCCGCACCGACCAACAAGCTTTTGGATGCAGGCGTTGCTATAAAAGACATACCCTTGCCCCACGAGTTCATATTGAACAAAGACTTGTTGACCGAACTGTACCCTGGCTTTGCAGCTGGTTTAGCACCTTTCTTCACCTTGAACTGGGGTCAGTATGCTGACTTCCTCACCTTCAAGGGCGGTCTGAACCCGGTAACAGGCGGCTTGTGGTTGACTGATATTTCTCATCACCACTTAGCGATCGCAGTTCTCTTTATCATTGCTGGTCATCAGTACCGAACCAACTGGGGTATTGGTCACAGCATTAAAGAGATCCTAGAAAACCACAAAGGTCCTTTCACCGGTGAAGGTCACAAAGGTCTCTACGAAAACCTGACCTCATCTTGGCACGCTCAGTTGGCAACTAACCTCGCCTTCCTGGGTTCGTTGACCATCATCATCGCGCATCACATGTACGCGATGCCCCCCTATCCATATTTGGCAACTGATTACGCTACACAGTTGTGCATATTCACTCACCATATTTGGATCGGTGGCTTCTTAATCGTTGGTGGAGCAGCTCACGCTGCCATCTTCATGGTGCGCGATTACGATCCAGTTGTGAATCAAAACAACTTGCTCGATCGGGTAATTCGTCACCGGGATGCGATCATTTCTCATCTAAACTGGGTGTCTATATTCCTCGGCTTCCACAGCTTTGGACTGTACATCCACAACGACACGATGCGTGCATTGGGTCGTCCCCAAGACATGTTCTCTGATACGGCAATTCAATTGCAGCCAGTATTTGCCCAGTGGATACAAAATATCCACGCTTTGGCTCCTGGTACAACTGCACCCAATGCCCTAGAACCAGTTAGCTATGTCTTTGGCGGCGGTGTATTGGCTGTTGGCGGGAAAGTGGCAGCTGCACCCATTGCTTTAGGGACAGCGGACTTCCTAATTCACCACATTCACGCTTTCACCATTCACGTCACCGTCCTAATTCTGCTCAAAGGTGTGCTGTTTGCCCGTAGCTCTCGTCTGATTCCAGACAAAGCAAACCTGGGCTTCCGCTTCCCCTGCGACGGGCCTGGTCGTGGCGGTACTTGTCAAGTGTCTGGTTGGGATCACGTATTCCTCGGACTCTTCTGGATGTACAACTCCCTGTCTATTGTAATTTTCCACTTCAGCTGGAAGATGCAATCAGATGTTTGGGGAACCGTAGATGCAGATGGTGTTGTGACTCACATCACTGGTGGTAACTTTGCTCAAAGCGCCATCACGATCAATGGTTGGTTGCGTGATTTCTTGTGGGCACAAGCGACACAAGTCATCAACTCCTACGGCAGTGCGCTATCTGCTTATGGACTTATGTTCTTAGGCGCTCACTTTGTTTGGGCATTCAGCTTGATGTTCCTGTTCAGTGGTCGTGGCTACTGGCAAGAATTAATTGAGTCCATTGTTTGGGCGCATAATAAACTGAAGGTAGCACCATCAATTCAGCCTCGCGCTTTGAGCATTATTCAAGGTCGGGCGGTAGGGGTAGCTCACTACCTATTAGGTGGAATTGCTACTACTTGGGCATTCTTCCATGCACACATCCTTTCAGTAGGGTAGCAATCAGGAAATTTTGGATTTGAAATTTTAGATTTTGGATTGAATCCAAAATCTAAAATCCAAAATCCAAAATTCAACTGGTATTTGATGGCTAAAGGTCAGAGGATTTATTAAACCTATGGCGACAAAATTTCCGAAATTTAGCCAGGATCTCGCACAGGACCCGACGACTCGTCGGATATGGTATGCGATCGCTACAGGCAACGACTTTGAAACCCATGATGGCATGACGGAAGAAAATCTTTACCAAAAGATTTTCGCAACTCACTTCGGTCACTTGGCAATCATCTTCCTGTGGGCATCCAGCCTCCTGTTCCACGTAGCCTGGCAAGGTAACTTTGAACAGTGGATTAAAGATCCCCTTCATATCCGTCCCATCGCCCATGCGATTTGGGACCCCCACTTTGGTAAACCAGCGATCGAAGCTTTTACCCAAGCTGGCGCTAGTAATCCGGTAAACATTACCTACTCTGGTCTCTACCATTGGTGGTATACCATCGGTATGCGGAATAACAGCGAACTGTACAACGGTTCAGTGTTCTTGCTGGTATTCGCTGCTGTATTACTGTTTGCTGGTTGGCTGCACTTGCAACCCAAGTACCGTCCTAGCTTGGCATGGTTTAAGAGCGCTGAACATCGCCTGAACCACCACTTAGCAGGTTTGTTTGGTGTTAGTTCCTTGGCGTGGGCTGGTCACTTAATTCACGTTGCTGTCCCTGAATCTCGCGGTCAGCACGTAGGTTGGGATAACTTCCTGAATACCCCACCCCACCCAGCAGGTTTAACACCATTCTTTACAGGTAACTGGGGTGTTTACTCTCAAAACCCTGACACTCCTGGACATATATTCGGGACATCGCAAGGTGCAGGAACTGCAATTCTGAGTTTCTTGGGTGGTTTCCATCCCCAGACAGAAGCTTTGTGGCTGACTGACATAGCTCATCACCACTTGGCGATCGCAGTTTTATTCATCGTTGCTGGTCACATGTACCGGACAAACTTTGGGATTGGTCACAGTCTCAAAGAAGCATTGAATGCCAAGAATTTCTTTGGTATTCCTGTTGAAGGCCCGTTCAACCTACCTCACCAAGGTATCTACGACACCTACAACAACTCCCTGCACTTCCAATTGGGATGGCACTTAGCAGCGCTAGGTGTTGTTACTTCCCTAGTAGCGCAGCACATGTACTCCATGCCTTCCTACGCATTTATTGCGAAGGACTACACAACCCAGGCAGCGTTGTACACGCATCACCAGTATATTGCTGGATTCTTGATGCTTGGTGCATTTGCTCACGGAGCAATCTTCTGGGTACGTGATTACGACCCAGAGCAAAACAAAGGCAACGTACTTGAGCGCGTGCTGAAGCACAAAGAAGCGATTATTTCCCACCTCAGCTGGGTATCCCTTTTCTTGGGCTTCCACACCCTTGGTCTGTACGTCCACAACGACGTAGTAGTTGCTTTCGGTACTCCTGAAAAGCAAATCTTGATTGAGCCAGTATTTGCTCAATTCGTCCAAGCTGCTAACGGTAAAGTACTGTACGGTTTAGATACTTTGCTATCTAACCCAGATAGTGTTGCTTACACAGCATGGCCCAACTACGCTAACGTTTGGTTACCAGGCTGGTTAGATGCCATCAATGCTGGTACTAACTCTCTGTTCTTGACAATTGGGCCTGGCGATTTCTTGGTACACCATGCGATCGCTTTAGGTCTGCACACCACCACCTTGATCTTGGTCAAAGGTGCTTTAGATGCCCGTGGTTCTAAGCTGATGCCCGATAAAAAGGACTTCGGCTATTCCTTCCCTTGCGACGGCCCCGGTCGTGGCGGTACTTGCGACATCTCCGCTTGGGATGCCTTCTACCTAGCTGCGTTCTGGATGCTCAACACCATTGGTTGGTTGACCTTCTACTGGCACTGGAAACATCTCGGTATTTGGCAAGGTAACGTTGCTCAGTTCAATGAGAACTCTACATACCTCATGGGCTGGTTCCGCGATTACCTCTGGGCTAACTCCGCTCAGTTGATTAACGGCTACAACCCCTACGGCGTGAATAACCTGTCTGTTTGGGCTTGGATGTTCTTGTTCGGACACCTAGTTTGGGCTACCGGCTTCATGTTCTTGATCTCTTGGAGAGGTTACTGGCAAGAGTTGATTGAAACCCTTGTTTGGGCACACGAACGCACTCCTCTAGCTAACTTAGTTCGCTGGAAAGACAAGCCCGTTGCTCTGTCCATCGTTCAAGCTCGCGTAGTTGGTTTAGCTCACTTTGCAGTTGGTTACGTTGTAACTTACGCTGCATTCTTGATTGCTTCTACCGCTGGTAAGTTCGGTTAATTCGGCTGCTAGTTTTGTAGATAAGTAATAAAAATCCCCTGCCGTAAGGTGGGGGTTTTTTTGTTAAATTGATTAAGTTTAAAATTACAGTAATAGAAGTTAAAAATACTATAAAAATAAGTGGAAATAAAGTGCAATTTCAACAAAAATCTATTCTCAAAGAAAGTTGGTGGCTGATGTGGTGTAGTTTTCCTAACTTAAATTGGGCCAGGTTAAGAACTTACGATGATTTCTCCGCTGAGATATTAGATTGTGATGGTTCTAAATATACATTTTCTAATGAAGAAGAAGCACGTTACTTCTTAATGGAGGATGAATATACACAATTTGAATCACTTGACCAAGAAGATGAACAAGAACTCGGTATCCCGTTGTGTTTCATACAGATACCGGAAGGAAAAAACGAAAACGAATTAATAGAAAAAATGTATGTAAAACAAACCGAAATACGAAATGAACACTAAACTTGTTGAATCACTGTTGCAAGTAATTCTATCTCTCTCTGATGAAGAGCGATCGCTTTTGAAAGAAAAGCTATTTTTCGATGAATCAGAGCCTTCAACTGATGAGCTAGTGCTACTTGCCCAGAATGGAGGAGCCTTTAACTTTCTTGAAAATGAACCAGATATATACTCACTTGACGACGGAGAAGCTATCTAATGTCTATCCAAAAATGTCAACATTCAAAACCATGACAAACTGGCAAGAACGCATTACTCAAAACCCAAATGTTATGTCACGGTAAACTGTGCATTAAAGGAATGGGCATCATGGTATCTGTCATCCTTGATAACCTCGCCGAGGGACTGACATTTGAGGAAATTATTCAAGAGTATCCACCACTGATTTTAGAAGATATTAGAGCTGCTATTGCTTATGCAGCACAATTAACCAGAGAAGAGGAATTACTGCCACTGCGATCAGGTTGTCTTGTAGTGGCAGACGAAATACAAACGCGAATCAGGCGATCGCAATGATAGTATATGGAAAATCAGAGGAGTTATCAGGTGTCTATTCCCGAAATTACCGAAAAGCTATTAGCAGCAAAACGAGAAAAAGGACTAAGCTTTGCCGATTTAGAAAAAATTCTCGGACGCGATGAAGTCTGGATTGCTGCTGTCATCTACCGTCAAGCTAGTGCTTCCCCAGAAGAAGCCAAGTTACTAGTCGAAGCATTGGGGCTAGGTGCAATTTATATTAATGAGTTGACTGAATATCCTGTCAAAGGATTAGGCCCAGTTGTACCAACCGATCCGTTGATTTATCGTTTCTACGAAATCATGCAGGTGTACGGATTCCCCATTAAAGCCGTGATTCACGACAAATTCGGCGATGGAATTATGAGCGCCATTGACTTTACTTTAGATGTGGAGAAAGAAGAAGACCCCAAAGGCGATCGCGTTAAAATCATTATGTCTGGGAAATTTCTACCATATAAAAAATGGTAATGTTTCAATAACATCAAAACAAGTTATAACTATAAAACTGATATTACTTGATAACTCTTGCAAGAAGAACCAATAACGCCAGTAAAAGAAATAATTTTTACTCCCTATTACATTCAGCAAAATGGAGCAGCATATTTAGGTGATAGCCTGAAACTGATTAAATTCATTGACGATAATAGTATTAATTTAATTATCACCTCACCGCCATTTGCCCTCACGCGTAAAAAAGAATACGGGAACGAAACTGCTGAAAAATATATCGAGTGGTTTTTGCCTTTTGCCTATGAATTTAAAAGAGTACTGGCAGATAATGGCTCATTCGTAGTGGATTTAGGCGGCGCTTACTTACCTGGTAATCCCGTGCGAAGTATCTACCAATACGAACTTTTAGTCAAATTATGCAAAGAAGTAGGTTTCTTTCTTGCTCAAGAATTTTACCACTATAATCCGGCTCGACTGCCAACCCCTGCTGAGTGGGTGACAATCAGGCGGATTCGTGTGAAAGATTCTGTAAATACAGTTTGGTGGTTGTCTAAAACACCCAATCCTAAAGCAGATAACAGAAAAGTATTAAAACCCTATAGCCAGAGTATGAAACAGTTACTCCTCAATGGCTATAAAGCAAAAATACGTCCTAGTGGACATGATATTTCTGATAAATTTCAAAAAGATAATCAAGGTGCAATTTTGCCGAATTTGCTAGAAATTGCTAATACTGAATCGAATAGTGCTTATTTACGACGCTGCAAAACAGCAGAAATTAGACCCCATCCAGCACGCTTTCCTCAAGGGTTCGTCGAGTTCTTCATCAAATTTTTAACTGATGAAGGTGATATGGTATTAGATCCATTTGCAGGTTCTAATACAACTGGCTTTGTTGCTGAAACTCTGCAACGCCGATGGATATCTTTTGAAATTAATGAAAATTATGTAATGGGAAGTCGTTATCGATTTAGCCAATAACCAAATTAAGTAAAGAGTCAAGAGTGAGAAGTTATTAAAATTTATAACTCATAACTCTTAACTCTTAACTTCTAACTACTTACTCAAATTTCTCCATTCACTTGCATTTGATGAACTCGATCGGCTAGCTCTTGACGACCTCGATCATCTAGTTTATCAATAGCTAACATCCCCATCAGAATAACTTCTTTCAGGGTCAAACGTGTGGAATGTGCCTGTTTTTGCACAATCTCTTTAATAATGGGACTGACACCAATCGCTGTACTAGCTCTAGCCACAGAAGAAAAGGAAACACTAATGATTCAGCCTAAATCTTAGCACTTTCAATGAGGTTATTCTCTAGAGCTAAAACTTAATTTAAGTGTGTTTCAACTCATACTTCAAGGAGTAGACATAAATTTGAAATTACGTATAGTGAGTTATCAAATTTTCAGTATGGCAAACCTGATACTTGCTCATTGAGGACACGTTATCGTATGATATCAATATTCTCAAAAGTTAGAATTTTGGCTATTTTTTCCAAAATTTCCACTAAGTTCTCAATTGTCATATTGAAGATACGAGCTAATTTTGATATAGCAGGGAAGTCAACTGTTGTCGTTTTGTGACGACGCGCATAACTTGTAACTCTGCTGCAAATTACCTCACAATGGTCAGAAGCTTCTTTTAGTGACCACACTTTCACTTGTGCTAGTTATCGAAGCTGTAATCTGAACTAATCACATCTTTAATAACTAGCCAACTCTCATGCGATCGCGACAATTAACTGAAATCTAGAAACCTAAAATCTGATGTTTATTTCACATATCAGCAACATCAAAAGCAAAAACCTCTGTTCTGAGATCCTCAAAAATCACTCACTAATCGCCAGTTTGCAAACCCTGGTTATATTTGCGATAACTGAGTTAGAAAAAGCGAGCGGCTGATGAGAACAGTGCTTTCAGCAGAAGTATTCGCACAAATAAGACTTGTATACCACCGGGAAAACCCTACTTTAAAGAGATCGTAAATTGTCATATATAATCTCATGAACACGCTTTACAGAAATATACAGCGTAAATAAAAATAATAACTTAACCAAAGTAAAATTTTCCTGAATACAGCCAATTAATGCCGTCATAAGGAAAAGCAGTGAGTAGAGGAGAGAGAAAGCGATGAGGGACCCTTATCTGTTGGCAGCAGGCTTGTTAACAGGATTAGCAATACCAGCATCGGCTCTTCCACATCTGTCAATTGTCCTGCCAGAAAGTTCTAGATTCCTGTGGGATTTAAAACAGGGTTCGCAGACGATAGTCAGTACAAAAATTATCAATAGCGTCGATCTCTCCTTACCCGAACTCAGCTCTCAAGCGTTCCAACCCCTAAAAAGTTCGCAGCCAATAGTAAGTGAGAAAAACGTCCCTAGCGTACCAGAATTCAGCAGTCAGGGATTACCAGTATCAACAGAGTCATCACTCAACCCCAGCACCCAAGCAACTAGCCTCTTATTGACATCTGGAAATCAACTTTACTACCAAAGATTGGCAGCTCTGAAAACAGGTCAGATTTATACACGCGTAGATAGTGATAATTTGCAATCATTGTGGGAGTCGATCAAGAAACGTCAACTAACTTATGACGACTGGAAAAGTTTATTAGCTTTAGAAGCAAGAGCGATCGCTCAAGGTCAAGGTGCAAATCATCTAAGTATTTTAGTTGGTGATTCTTTGAGCATGTGGTTTCCCAGAGAAAAACTGCCTGCTGGTAAATTGTGGCTGAATCAAGGCATATCTGGAGATACTTCTAGTGGCGTTTTAAAAAGATTGGGGGCATTTTCAGCAACGCGGCCAGATGTTATTTACATTATGGCTGGGATTAACGATCTACGAAAAGGCGCTAGTGATGAAACAATTTTGTATAATTATCGCCGGATTGTCCGGCGTTTACGCCAGACTCACCCCAAAGCTCAAATCATTGTCCAATCAATTTTGCCTACTCGTTTACCAAAAATTTCCAATAGCCGTATTCGTCACCTCAACATCCAACTAACCGCGATCGCTAGACAAGAAGGTGCTAATTATCTCAATATTTATAGCTGGTTTACGGATATGGAAGGCAATTTGCGCCCAGAGTTGACCACAGATGGGTTGCACCTGTCTCAAGAGGGATATGATGTGTGGCGAACGGCACTACAGCAGATAGAATACACACTCACTCAGCGTGAGAATTGAGCGATCGTGCCGACACTAAAAGCGATGTCTACGATGGGCTGCGCCTATGCAATTTTTTAATTTATGGAAGTTACTGAAACTGATGCCATCAACATACGTTCTGTAATTGAATACCAATTAGCAGCCTTTAAAAAAGATGATGCCCAAGGCGCTTTTGCCTTTGCTAGTCCGGCGATTCAGGCGCAATTTGAAACCCCAGAAAATTTTATACAGATGGTAAAGACAAGTTATCCAGCAGTATACCGTCCTCGTTCTGTCTTTTTTGAGAAAATAACAACCATCCAGGGAAACATCACTCAACCAGTGCTGCTACTTGCTCCTGATGGAGTCCCGTTGAGGGCTTTATATTTTATGGAAAAACAGCCGAATAATATCTGGAGAATTAACGGTTGCTTTCTAGTTTCTCTAGATGGTAAATAAACTCTATATTTATAGAACTAAAATCCTATACTTTAACCCCCAAGGCTTCCCTATTTAAAACCTGATTTAACTTACCGCTACGATAACCTTCTAAATCTAAGGTTACGTAGATAAATCCAAAATCTTGAAATGCCGAAACTAGTGTTTGTAAATCGTTAGTTAATACAAACTCTTTGATTTGTTCTGGTGGTAATTCAATACGTGCTGTATCCCCTTCCGATCGCACGCGTAAATTCTGCCAACCTAGCTTTCGCAGATAAATTTCTCCTCTACCAACTCGTTGCAACTTAGCGACAGTAATTTCTTCACCGTAAGGAAACCGGGAACTGAGACAAGGTTGAGCAGGTTTATCCCACCAAGGTAAACCGAGTTGTTGCGAAAGTTGGCGAACTTCAACTTTAGTGACACCCACTTCAGCTAAAGGCGATCGCGCCCCTCTCTCTTTCGCCGCCTGAATTCCTGGGCGATAATCATGCAAATCATCAGCATTTACCCCATCCACCACATAAGGATAACCCAACTCTAAAGCTAAAGGTTTGAGGGTATCGTGCAACTCACTTTTGCAAAAATAACAGCGGTTAACCGGGTTAGAAGTGTAATTGGGATTTTCCATCTCGTGAGTCTGGACGATTTTATGAGGAATCCCAATTGTTGCAGCTTGAATTTTGGCGTCTTCCAATTCTTCTGGTAACAGTGAAGGAGAAACAGCAGTGACAGCCAAAGCGCGATCGCCCAACGCATCATAAGCAATTTTGGCAACCAAAGTGCTATCAACGCCCCCAGAGTAGGCAATCAACGCCTGCTCCATTTCTGTAAATAAGGCTTTTAATTGCTCAAATTTTTCTGTCAGCATCATTTCCCAATCCTGCCAAAACCTTACAGCACCCAATCATTTATATTGTAGTCATTGGTCATTGGGAAAGACTTGTTAAAAGGTTCTCACTCAAATCACCTTGTCCCCTTGTCCCCTTGTCTCCTTCTCCCCTACCCCTCTGCCCCCTGCCCCCAGCAAGAACTGCTCCCCTGCCCTATACTGGCGGTTTGCTGTACTTAGCCACCAGACGGGCTAAAAGTGGTAAATCAATTGGTTTAGAAATATAGTCATTTACTCCAGCTGCTAGACAGGTTTCGCGATCGCCTTTCATCGCCATTGCTGTTTGAACAATTACCGGAATCGTCCGATATTGCTCGTGTTCTCGCAGTTGTTGCACCAAGTTAAGACCATTTCCATCTGCCAAACAAACATCCATTAAAATTACCGCTGGATCTAGCTGTGTTAGAGCTTCCCACATCTTGTCAGCATTCTTAACCCAAGCCACTTGATATCCCAATTTATGTAAATAAATTTGTATTAAATTAGCGTTGGGTAAATCATTTTCTACCAGCAAAATTTCTACAGAGGAACTAGGTGTCAAAGGCAGAGGAAATGAGGGAAAATTTGCTTCCTCTGCTTCCTTATCTACCCTGACTCCCATCTCTTGTTTAAGGGGAAGTACAAGGGTAAAACGGGAGCCACGATCTATTTCCGATTCAACTTTCACCGAACCACCGTGAATTTGGGCGAGTTTCTGAGTCACTGTTAAACCTAAACCAGTACCTTCAATGCCATCTGCTACGGCCTTGGCAATTTGGAAATATGGCTGAAACAGTTGAACTTGGTCTTCCTGGGAAATGCCAGTGCCTGTATCCCAAACTGTAAAATGCACAAATCCACCTTTGGAAGCAATGTGTAAGCCAACACTTCCAATACTTGTAAACTTTAGAGCGTTGAAGAGTAAATTCAACAACATTTGCTTGAGTCGTAAGGGGTCAGCTACTAAGGTTGTAATATCAGGTTCAAGTTCTAGACACAGTTTCAAACCTTTATTAGCAGCTTTCTCTTTCACCAATGCCAAAACATTGCCACACAGTATTGGCACATCTATTGTTTCCCACTGTACTTCTAGCTGATTTGCTTCAATTTTAGAGAGATCCAAAATATCATTAATCAGAGCTAGTAAGTGTTTACCGCTAGACTGAATAATATTTAAATACTCTTGCTGGCGTTCTTTAGTTGGTTCGTACCCTGGGGCTAAAAGCAGATGGGTAAACCCAATAATGGAACCAAGCGGTGTGCGAATTTCGTGGCTGGTGTTTGCCAGGAACTGATTTTTCAGTTGATTGGTGCGCTCCAATTCTTGATTAGAGTTACTTAACTGTTGACACCGTTGCGACCAAGACAGGATGTGTCTAAGTTGTAACAAGGCTGTAGTACAGCATTTGGCAGACCTTGTTATCAATTGCGATCTGAGTTGAGCTTGCGATTCTATGAATGACTCATGATGAGAACTTAGGGGCGCTGTGGCAAGAATTAGCCAGCCCATAACGCTGCCAGAATCATCCGCCAACCGCCAAGCGCTCGGTAGTTGCTGATTCTCAAGCTGTTGCAAATCTTCAATTTTTATGACTTCTTGCAATCTCAACAGCAGCTTTTTTTCTGCTGTCAGCACTTCTAAAAATAAAGGTGGTGAATTTGGGGATGGAGAACGAGAAACATAGCAAACTGTGGCAACAGTTTCTTGTGGTTGACACATAGCGATGCCTACGGCACATTCTGTAAGTGCCAGATTACTGCTGTGAACAGCACTGTTAATCTCGTTAACCACGGTTTGGAAAATTTCTGCTTGTGCTGCTTCTGACTGTGGGACAGTGTTACAAGCAGAAAGCAAGCAATCATTAAGGCGACTTTGCAACTGATTTAAGCTGCTCTCCAGCCACAGCTGCGCGCGAAGTTGCTCAATTGTTGTCAAAAGTTTTGGCGTTGCATCTATCAGTGATTTTTGGTCTGGTAAGCTTGAATACTGCTGCATGGTCAACTAGACCGCTGAACAAGTTTAGCTTCGCATAAAAATCCCAACAGGATTTTATGTATATTAGCCGAGAATTCTTTTTTATTTATAAACGATAACTTATGTTGTTATAAACCATAACTTATGATGTCGAGTTTAGCAGCTACTCCAAAAAAAAATTATTGTATAAACCACCAACCTAAAATTTTTTAAACGCAACTGAAAACTTATGGATGCACAATTCGCTCAACTAATCGTGAATGGGATTGCGGTGGGGAGCATTATTGCTCTAGCCGCAGTCGGACTGACTCTTACTTATGGAATTTTACGGCTATCTAACTTTGCTCATGGTGACTTTCTCACTTTAGGAGCCTATCTAACTTGGCTGATAAATACCATTGGAGTGAATATTTGGCTGTCAATGATTTTGGCGGCGGCGGGAACAGTAGCAGCAATGCTGTTATCGGAAAAGTTACTGTGGTCAAAGATGCGCTCTATCCGTGCTACTTCCACTACGCTAATTATTATTTCTATCGGACTTGCCTTATTTCTTCGGAATGGGATTATTTTTATCTGGGGTGGCAGGAACCAAAATTATAATTTACCTGTTACTCCGGCTTTAGATATTTTGGGTTTAAAGATACCGCAAAATCAATTATTGGTATTAGGGTTAGCGGTACTGGCAATTTTGGCGCTGCATTACCTGTTGCAAAATACCAAAATTGGTAAGGCGATGCGAGCAGTTGCCGACGATCTGGATCTAGCTAGAGTTTCAGGTATCAATGTTGACCGAGTTATTTTTTGGACTTGGGTAATTGCTGGCACGATTACGTCATTGGGCGGCAGTATGTATGGGTTAATTACAGCTGTGCGCCCAAATATGGGTTGGTTTCTAATATTACCATTATTTGCCTCAGTAATACTTGGGGGGATTGGCAACCCCTACGGTGCGATCGCAGCAGCTTTTATCATTGGCATCGTCCAAGAAATCAGCACTCCTTGGCTGGGTTCACAGTATAAACAAGGTGTCGCACTGTTAATCATGATTTTGGTGCTGCTCATTCGTCCCAAAGGTTTATTCAAAGGAACGATTTGAGCAGCACCTATCCACTTCTAACTACTCAATAATGTGGAAATACCAGGCTGCTACCAGGAAATTGATAGCTAACAAGAATATTGCCCAGCCTGTGCGATAGGCGTAGGGAGGTTTAGCTCCACTGTCGGCAACTGGTAAATCTGCAGGATTCTTTGTTGTTTTAGAGGTCATAATCCGATTCTCCTATGTCATGACTTTTTAAGAAATACCAAACTGGCGTACCAAATACCCAAATTCTTTAAGAATATTTGTGTGAATTTGGAAATTGGGCATTGGGCATGGGGCATTGGGCATTGGGCATTGGTTATTTCTTCCCCTGCCCCCCTGCTCCCCCTGCTCCCCCTGCTCCCTCATTCCTCCTCTCCAGCATGATAGGAACTGCGAACCAGAGGCCCAGAACGAACATGGTTGAAGCCCATTTCCCATGCTAATCTGCCAAGCCGATCGAATTCCTCTGGAGTCCAATATTTTTGGACTGGCAAATGTTCTAAAGAAGGACGCATATACTGCCCAATAGTCAAGCGATCGCATCCCACAGCCCTTAAATCAGCCATTGCTTCAATAACTTCATCAACTGTTTCTCCGTGTCCCAGCATCAAACCTGATTTGGTGGGAATTGTCGAATCGATTTCTTTAACCGTAGCCAGCACCAAGAGGGAGCGATCGTATTTGGCTCCCCGGCGCACTGGGCCAGTTAACCGTTGCACTGTCTCGATATTGTGATTAAAACAAGCTGGTTTGGCTTTGACAATCATCGCTATCCGCAGGCGTTGACCTGACTCTCCAACACCAGCACCACCCCAAAAATCTGGGGTCAGCACTTCTATTTGAGTTTCTGGATTCAATTGGCGGATAGTCGCGATCGTCTCTACAAAATGCCCTGCACCCCGATCGGGCAAGTCATCACGGGCTACAGAAGTCAGCACCACATAACGCAATCCCAAAAGCTGCACCGCCTGGGCAACCTTTTCTGGTTCCTCTAAATCAAGAGGCATTGGTGCATGACCTTTATCTACTTGACAGAAAGCACAAGAGCGTGTGCATGTTGGCCCCATTAGCAAAAAAGTTGCAGTTTTTTGGGCATAGCACTCTCCACGGTTAGGGCAGCGTCCTTCTTCGCAAATCGTGTGAATTTGGCGCTGCTTAATAATGCGTTGTACGGTAGAGATTTCACTGGCTTTACCAATCGGGCGACGTAACCAGCTAGGCATTGCCATAATTTCAGACTTTAGGTCGGCTTGTTGTGACGAAATCATAGACATCTAAGCAAGATGCGGATATAGATGTAGTGGTCTGTTGATTAAATATCACAATGACACAAATTTAAAAGAGCGCAAGCAAAAGTTTTGCAAAACACTTCTAACAATGTCATTTATACCGAAATATACTATCCCCCAATCCCTAGAAATTATGTATATAGTGGGAGGATTCTCAAGGACAATCGGCAAAGCCGCTATTTACACTTATAGTTTCTGTTAGAGCAAACAGTCGTGGCAAGCAACAAGATTTTAGTTATCGATGACACTACAGTTGTCAGGGTAAAAGTACGAGAAATGTTGCCTCCGGGCAATTTTGAGGTACTGGAAGCAAAAGACGGTGTGGAAGGACTAAATTTCATTCTTCAGGAAAAACTCAGCCTGATTATGCTGGATTTCCTGTTGCCTAAAATGAGTGGCTGGGAGGTTTTCCAGAAAGTTCAAGCCGATCCAGAGTTAAGGAAAATTCCTTTAGTGATCATGTCTGGTCGCAAGGAAGAGGTGACTGAGAAAATCACAGAACCATTTGAATATTTTGAATTTCTGGGCAAACCTTTCGATCAGAAACAACTAATTGGTGCAATTAAGCTAGCTATGGCTAAGGCAAAACAGCCACGCCCAGAACTAGTCTCAGTAGGAGCAGCGGCTGGTATCAAAAATAGCACAATAACAACCTCTGGTGTCGCCAATGGTACGGTAGTAGCTCCTAGCGTTGCAAATAGCGTCACAGCCCCCAGCATCACAACTCCCAGCACTGGAGGAGTCTCCGAGGCAGAACTTAATGCATTGAATGAGAAAATTGTCAAAATGCAAGCAGAAATTGATGGTTTGAAGAAACAGCTAACTCAGGTTGTGACTTTTATTAAACAAAAAATCAAGTAGTATTTGTGCTCGTTATTATTATCGCAGCCAAAAATACACCATCTATACTGGTGTCCGGTTAAAAGCGGATAAAAATAGTTAGTTCAAAAACACTTATGTTGATAAATCATCATTATTTAGTGAGGTACAGCTTGACCTAAGCCCGGTAAAGCTGTACTTTATCTTCCCTCTTAGTAAGTTTAAAGAGAGGTTGTGGTTGAGATTTTGATATGTACTTCACTTAATGAGGGAACGCTACAGTTTAAAATTCAGATATTTAGTAATAAAAATATATTACAAGTCATATTTTATAATACAAATTAAACAAAAAAATCCTCTTTCATGATGAGCATAGTCTTTGCGCGGGAATAATAAGCCATAGAAACAATAATTATGAGTATAGTCTGCAATGTTAGTAGTATCAGATACTTTATATTCGTTTCCTGGCTATCGCATTACTGAACAAATCTACTCAGGCAGTAAAACCCTAGTTTATCGAGGTATTAGAGAAAAAGACCAAAAATCAGTCGTTCTCAAATTGATGCGGAATGAATATCCTACCTTTGCGGAAATAACTCAGTTCCGAAATCAATATATCATCACCAAAAACCTCGATTTTCCTGGCATAGTCAAAACCTATAGCTTAGAAAATTACCGTAACAGCTATGTCTTAGTGATGGAAGATTTTGGCGGTATTTCCCTCCAAAATTGGCAAATAGAGGACAAGGTAAAAAAGGAAAACTGGCTTTCCCTGAACGAGTTTTTCCACATTGCGATTAAAATTGCTTCTACCTTGGAAAGACTCCATCGCGATCGCATCATTCACAAAGATATCAAGCCTGCCAACATCCTCATAAACCCTAGCACAGATGAAATCAAACTCATCGACTTTAGTATTGCCACCCTTCTGCCAAGAGAAATTCAATTTCTCACGAATCCCAACATCTTAGAAGGTACTCTGGCTTACATTTCCCCAGAACAAACTGGAAGGATGAACCGAGGTATTGACTACCGCACTGATTTTTATTCCCTTGGTGTCACCTTCTTTGAGCTCCTCACCGGACAGTTACCCTTTACCAGCAAAGATCCGACGGAGTTAGTTTATTCTCACATTGCCAAACAACCGCTAAGAGCCAGTCAGATTAACTCCAATATTGGGCCAATTTTGTCTGACATCATCAGCAAGCTGATGGCAAAAAATGCCGAAGACCGCTATCAAAGTGCTTTAGGGTTAAAACATGACTTGAAGGCGTGCCAAAGCCAGTGGCAAGAAACAGGAAATATTGCACCCTTTGAACTCGGTGTGAGAGACATCTCAGACCGTTTTATAATCCCCGAAAAACTCTACGGTCGCCAAAGTGAAGTTGAAACCCTACTCGCTGCTTTTAAGCGTGTGACAGACGGGGCAACAGAAATGATATTAGTCGCAGGTTTCTCTGGCATTGGCAAAACTGCCGTGGTCAATGAAGTCCACAAACCGATTGTGCGGCAGCGTAGTTACTTCATCAAAGGGAAATTTGACCAGTTTCAACGTGACATTCCCTTATCAGGATTAGTGCAAGCCTTTCGGGACTTAATCGGGCAACTGCTCTCAGAAACTGATGCCCAAATTCAACAATGGAAAGTCAAAATTCTGCGGGAATTGGGGACACAAACTCAGGTGATTATTGATGTCATTCCTGAACTCGAACAGATTATTGGTAAGCAACCTCCGGTTACTGAACTCTCTGGCAGCGCTGCCCAAAATCGTTTCAATTTATTGTTTCAAAAATTCATCCAAATCTTCACAACTAAACAACATCCCCTAGTTATCTTTCTCGATGACTTACAATGGGCAGATACGGCTTCCTTAAAATTAATTAAATTATTAATGTGTGAAAGCATGTTATCTTCTTTTTCAGAAGAAACAGAACAAATGCATGAAACCAAAGGAGGGTTTTTATTAATTGGTTCTTATCGAGATAATGAAGTTTCTAAGGCACATCCGCTTTCTTTGACACTACAAGAGATTCAAAAAGCAGGAGCAATCATTAATACAATTACCTTGGCACCTCTAAATCAAGGTGATTTAAATCATCTAATTGCTGATACACTTCATTGTTCTGAATCAGTTGCTTTTTCTCTTACCCAGATGGTGTTTGCTAAAACTAAAGGCAACCCCTTCTTTTCTGTTCAATTTCTCAAATCTTTACATGATGATGGGCTAATTGTATTAAACTTTGATGCAGGTCATTGGCAGTATGATATTTCCAAAATAAAAGATTTAGCTCTGACAGATGATGTAGTAGAATTTATCGCCCTGCAAATAGAAAAATTGCCAATATATACCCAAAAAGTTTTGAAGCTAGCTGCCTGTATTGGGAATCAATTTGACTTAAAAACTCTGGCGATCGTTAATGAAAAATCTGTAGTAGATACAGCATCAGACTTGTGGCAAGCATTACTTGATGGGCTAGTTTTACCACAAGCTGAAAATTACAGCATTTTTTCAAAAGATAATACTAATCAAGAATTCATTGTTGATCGAATAGAATCTACACAATTTTCAAATTCTAATTTACAGCTACCTAAGTATAAATTTGTCCATGACCGAGTGCAGCAAGCAGCTTATTCTTTAATTCCTGAAGAACAAAAAAAGCCAATTCACTTAAAAATTGGGCTACTGTTATTGAACAATATTCCGGTTTTAGAACAGGGAGAAAAGATTTTTGAGCTTGTCAATCAGTTTAATATCGCAGTAGAATTCATCTCTCCTCAAGCTAAACGAGATGAATTGGCCCAGATGAATTTAATTGCTGGACGTAAAGCTTTAGCATCAACAGCTTATCCCGCTGCTGTTAAGTATTTAACTATCGGCATCCAATTGCTGGCAAGTGATAGTTGGGAGACTAAATATCAACTAATCCTAGCTTTGTATGAGACAGGAGCAGAGGCTGCGTATCTAGCTGGCGACTTTAGGCAAATGGAGCAATTAGTAGAAGTAGTGTTGGCACGAGCAAAAACACTGCTAGAAAAAGTAAAAGTTTATGAAGTCAAAATTAAAGCTTATGGAGCGCAAAACCAAGCACTAGAATCTGTCAGGACTGCACTAAGTGTTCTAAAATTGTTGGAAGTTGAGTTGCCTGAAAATCCTAGTCAGTCAGATATTCAGCTAGCGATCGCTGAACTAACATTAAATTTAAATGGAAAGCGGATTGAGGATTTAATTGATCTGCCAGAAATGACGGCAGAACAAACATTGGTAGTTATGCGGATTCTATCGAATGCGCTTTTTTTCGCCTATGCAGTTACTCCTGAACTTTTTTTCCTGATTGTTCTTAAACAAATCAACTTATCGCTTAAATATGGCAATGCCCCTTTGTCCGCCTTTGCATACGTTCTTTACGGAACGATCCTCTGTAGTGAAAAGGGAGATATTCAGTCTGGCTATGATTTTGGCAAACTGGCTTTAAGTTTGGTGGCTAAGTACAATGCTAAAGAAGTTGAAGCAAAAGTTATGGAGGTATTTCATGGAGGTATCCGTCATTGGAAGGAGCATCCTAAGGAAACATTAAATACTGTACTAGAAGCTTACTCTCTAGCGATAGAAACAGGAGATTTAGAATTTGCAGCTTTATTTCTTCAGTTTTATTGCTTCTGTTGTTATTCCATTGGTAGAGAACTTACAGGGCTGGAACGCGAGATAGCAAACTACAGCAATGCTCTGAAGCAAATCAAGCAAGAAAGAGCGTTTAACTGGAATTGTATCTATCAACAAAGTGTCTTAAATTTACTGGGGTTTGTAGAAAATCCTTGTCGTTTAATTGGTGCAGCCTATGATGAGGAGAAAATGCTGCCACTGCATTTGGAAGCCAAGGATGGAATCGGACTTTTATATCTATATTTCCATAAACTACATTTATGCTACTTATTTCAGCAGTTCCCTCAAGCAGCTGAAAATGCCACCCTAGCTGAAAAGTATTTAGATAGTGGTACAGGACAACTAGTTGTTCCTGTTTTCTATTTTTATGATTCTCTGGCCAAACTGGCGGTGTACGCCGATGCACCTGATTCAGAGCAAAAGCGTATTCTCGATCGGGTGCAAGCTAATCAGGAAAAGATGCAATATTGGGCATATCATGCCCCAATGAATAATTGGCATAAATTTTATTTGGTAGAAGCAGAAAGGTATCGAGTTGAAGGGAAATATTTTGAAGCAATGGAAGAATACGACCGTGCTATCTCCCTAGCTGAAGAACATGACTACAAGAATGAAGTAGCTTTAGCTCAGGAACTTGCAGCTAAATTTTATCTAAAATGGGGCAAGCAGAAAATTGCCCAAACCTACTTAATTGATGCCTATTATGGATACGTTAATTGGGGAGCAAAAGCCAAAGTTGACGATTTAGTAAAACGCTATCCCCAATTACTCACTCCTATATCCCAGCAACAAAAACACAGTATCCCTGCTAGCGAGGAAAGCGCTTCTTTCAATAGCATATCTATATCATCTTTATCTACCCTAAGTAATCAACAAACTGTTATTGGCTCGAAGACAAGTATTTCTGATTCTCTGGATTTAGCCGCATTCATTAAAGCATCTCACGCACTCTCTGGAGAAATCGAGCTTGAGCGACTACTTTCTACTTTAATGGAAGTTGTTATGGAGAATGCAGGAGCTTCTAAATGCGCTTTAATTTTGAGTGAAGGTGATAACTTAGCATTAACTGTCACAGCAGTTTGTTCAAGTTCAAATTTTGAACATACCTATACTGAGTTTCCATCAACTTGCCTTGAATCAAGCTACGATGTTCCCATTACTTTGATTAACTATGTTAAACGCTCTAGAGAAATCTTGGTTATTGATGATCCAATAGCTGTTTCTTTTCTAGCAAGTGATAGTTATATCACTAGTGAAGAACCTAAGAGCTTATTGTCTATACCTCTTCTAAATCAAGGTAAATTAATTGGGATTCTTTACCTAGAAAATCGTCTGACAACAGGAGCATTTACACGCGATCGCATAGAAGTTCTCAAACTTCTCACCACCCAAGCAGCAATATCTCTAGAGAATGCTATTCTTTATAAAAACTTGGCACAAGCTAAAGAAAGTTTGGAGGAATACAATCATACCCTAGAGGGAAAGGTTCAGGAAAGAACTCAAGAACTCAACGACAAAAATCAATGTTTACAACAAACTTTACAAGAATTGCAAAGTACCCAAATCCAATTAATTCAAAGTGAAAAAATGTCTTCTTTGGGACAAATGGTAGCGGGAATTGCTCATGAAATAAATAACCCGATTAACTTTATTCATGGCAATATCAATCATGCTAGCGAGTATGTTCAAGAGTTGCTGGATTTGATAGTTATTTATCAGCAAGAATATCCCCATCCTTCCCCTCTAATTGAAGAGAAATCTGACGAGATTGACATAGATTTTTTATCAAAAGACCTTATCAAGATTTTAGATTCCATGAAAGTAGGGAGTTCGCGTATCCGAAATATTGTTTTGGGCTTACGTAACTTTTCTCGCTTAGATGAAGCTGAAATGAAACCTGTAGATATTCATGAGGGAATAGACAACACCTTAATGATTTTGCAGCACCGACTGAAACCAAATAGCAATTTACTAGAAATTGAAGTCATCAAAAAATATGGACAATTACCAGAAGTTATTTGTTACCCTGGTCAACTAAATCAGGTATTTATGAATATCCTGAGTAATGCAATTGATGCTTTAGAAGAGTTATTTATCATAGATCATCCATCATTAGTAAATGATCGAGAAGAATTAACAAATGATATAAATACGTCACCGACTTTTCATCGTGTACGACAAATTCACATTTTTACTGAACTAACAAATTCTAATACGGCGATAATTCGGATTACTGATAACGGTTCTGGCATGACAAAAGCCGTGCAGCAGAAAATATTTGACCCATTTTTTACCACCAAGTCAGTAGGAAGTGGTACAGGTTTAGGGTTGTCGATTAGCTACCAGATTGTCGTGGAAAAACACAAAGGTAGTTTAACCTGTGATTCTACACCAGGAAAAGGGACGGAGTTTACTATTGAGATACCAATGCAACAGTTAGAGGGCTAGATGAGTAATCGATCGAGTCCAAACCTAAGAGTACTAAAAACGCAGTTTTTGTGAAAAGCTGCGTTTATAATATTTATTAAAATCGCTCTGACAGATTATTAAAAGACAGATGTGGATGTAGTTGTCATATTCACTCTAGGCTCTTCACGCACATGTCGTCCTGTAACTACCATCTTCACCCCATTCGCAGGCGCAAGTGCAAAACCTCGACGTTGAGGATGCTCTGGCCGCTTACCAGCTAGAGCAAGTTGATAGCCTGACAGTACTTTTGCTAATACTAGCTTCATTTCAAACACAGCCAAAGCTTCACCCATACAGCGACGAACTCCACCACCAAAGGGCAAAAATTCATAGGCAGAAAATTCGTGTTCTAGAAAGCGTTCTGGTTTAAATTGCTGAGGCTGCGGATATAAATCCTCGCGCTGATGAGCCAGGTAAATACTGGGAACCAGTAATGTTCCAGAAGCTAAAGGATGTCCTAGTAGTTCACAGGATTCTTGGACTATCCTGGGGAACGCGAACATTGCAATCGGGTAAATTCGCAAAGTTTCATTACAAACAGCCGTGAGATAAGGCAGTTGGAAAATGCTCATGGGATCTGGCGAATCACCGAGGGAATCAAGTTCTTGAAGCAATTTCTCTCGGACTTTCGGTAAATGATGAATCCAATACAATCCCCAAGCCATTGCTGTTGCCACTGTTTCGTGTCCTGCTACCATCAGTGTCATCAAATCATCACGCAACTCTTGATCTGTCATCGGATTACCCTCTTCATCCCGCGCTAACATCAGCAAGGATAAAATATCGATGCGATCTGGATTGGGTTCTTCCCGGCGTTGGGCAATTTCAGCGTAAAGCAATTCATAAATTTGTTGCCGTTGACGCAGAAACCATCCCCAAGGACTCCAAGCTCCTAAATCTTGTTGCAGGAAGGGGAAAAAAAGGAAGCTAGAAGTAAAGGGTGAGCTAAAGAGATCCAAAAGCAACGCCATTAAGCGTTTGATTTTGTCGTAACGTCCTCCCTTATGCAAGCCAAAGACAGCTTGTAAAATGATTTGCAGAGAAATTTCCTGCATTGCAGTACGAGCTAAGAAGGGCTGATTTAGCGGTAACTGGCTAAAGACTTGTTCGGTGAGATTAGAAATCAAAGAGCCGTAGGCTCGCATTCTGTCGCCATGAAAGGAAGGCATTGTGAGTTTTCGCCGCCGTTTATGGCGTTCACCGTTCAGCATCAGGAGTGAATATTCCCCGGCTAAGGGTTCAAATATTCTGTTCACTTTACCAACGAATAGAAACTTCTTCCGATCGTTAGTGAAAATTTCTTTAATTGCTTGAGGATGGTTCACGAAAACCACGGTCTCCCCAAAACCAATTACCTCAGCAGTAAAAATGTCAGGATATTGCTGAACTGCATTTTCCATAAAACTAACAGGGTCTGCAACCCACTGGATTTTCTGGAGCAAAGGGGGAGTTTTTAGTGGATTAGGTAGTTGCATTTGATTTTTCATACTGAAATTGCGTTATTTTTGTATTGTTAGTTATGGGGTAACATTGATTAACTTTGAAGCAGTAAAATTCTAGATGCTCCGAACACCTTTAAAAAAATCGTTGGAAGCATCGTGAAAAATATTCTCTGAGATATTATATTTTTCCTTATGATGGTAGTAAAACTTTCATGTTTGAAAGTACTTGGGTATTGCTTTGAGATTTATCTAGCTCTAAAGTTTCTACTAACTCCAGTCTTTCTATAGTTTGATAGCGATCGGAATTAAAGTACCAATCTAGATTGCCGCGTATCCAGGCATACATTCCTGATATATACTTTGCAAGTTCAGCATCTACTTCTTCTCCAAAAGATGGCAGACATGCTTCTAATTCGAGCAGTTCTCGTACTTCTCGATCGTGGATATCGATTGCACGCTTAATCGCTATTTCTAGAGGTAGTTGCTGTTGATAGTGCAATACTAATACTAGATTGTGAACATCACCACTTGCCATTTCTCTAGAATACGAGAAGATATCATTACACCAGGCAAGAATATTAATTGTCTTCTCCTTGAGTTTTTTAAAGATGTTGTGCTGTCGTAAAATATCAGGAATCAGCAATTGCTCGCAAAATTCAATCAATACTACGGTAAGGTCCCCCGCCGAACTTAAGTTTCGTATTCTGATATAAGTATCAATATCCGGTATTATTTCCTGTGCGCGATTACTTGCTTCCTGTACACATCCGGCGAAGTATTCCTCAAAGCTAAAAACAAAGTGATGGAACCATTTTATGCTCCCTATTTGGAGCATCCGTTGTCGTAGGTCACTTAAAGCATAGCTAAGGTGTATATCGTTGCTTGTAAGTTCTGCTCCATTTAGTACTTCAATAAATCTTTGGTGAAAAAGCTTAAGTGCTTCAGGTTGTTGGCCTAAATCTGACATATCACATTGGTCATCCCAAATAAACAGCCAACTGAACAAGTCACTAGCAATCTTTATTTTTTCCAGATTGCAGTAAGGATAAGCACCTGCTACGAGCTTGAAAAAATTTGACTTGGTGAAACGTCGATAAACTGATTCATTTGCCAGTAGGTTAAAGCGAGTTACCCATTCAAGAGCATACTCTTCTAAAACATCAATATGCTTATTGATATGGAATGAAAATGGACAGTATAAATCGGAGGAAAGTAGTTCCTTCATGGCAATTATTAGTTAGAAGTTCAGAAGTCCTGAACATGAATTACAGAAGAAAAAATCAATAGACTTATAAAAAGCCTATGACAAATTTTTGAAAAGAACTTGCTGTAACACCACATATTCTACAGTGTGTAAATTATATTTACGTCTTACGTCACTGCTAGTGGCATGTAAATCTATGTGAATAGTTGTAAACTTAACTAGTTATGTTTTTTAAAAAACATAGTTGTAACTATAGCGTAATTATATGTAATTCTATTTTTTGTAAAAAAAAGTTACATATAAAAATACTCATGATAGACACTATTAACTAAATGAAACAATTAACTTACAGCATTAACAATCTTTTTCTGAGCTAGAAATGCACTAATTTGGTAAAAAGACAAGGGTAATAATAACTAATTTATGAATCACGATCTTCAGAAAGGAAGATACTTATCTCTACTGAAATTAAGATTGGTGGTTAATATTTCTTATGTAGCGATCGCCCCAACGCAAAGCTATAGGCAATTTAGCCTGAAAATGTTGCTGTTATCAGAGTTTTTGGGAACTATAGGGTTGTCAGACGATACATTGGCAGCCTGTCTACCAAGAAAATAGAGGGGAATTAGCTGCGATCGCAAGGCAAAAGGCAATAACTAACAATGAATAAAATTAATTTAAATATATGAATGAAAAACCAGATATGAAAATGCTTTATACCCCAGAAGATAGTTTAATCTTAGTGGTAGATGATACTACTACTAATTTAGAAATTGTCTTTGATATATTAACTAATGTAGGCTTTAAAGTGATCGCGGAAAATGATGGAGAAAGAGCACTGAAGCAGGTTGAGTATCAACTTCCTGACTTAATTTTATTAGATGTGATGATGCCAGGAATAGATGGATTTGAAACTTGTAAAAGACTGAAAGCAAATTCAGCTACTTGTGATATACCTGTAATTTTTATGACAGCAAATTCTGATACTCATAGTAAGGTAAAGGGTCTAAATATAGGAGCAGTTGATTATATCACAAAACCCTTTCATCAAGAAGAGTTATTAGCTAGAATTAAAACCCATCTTCAATTACGAAATCTTACAAAAACTTTAGAAAAACGAGTTTTAGAAAGGACATCAGCGTTATCTAGGGCATTAAAAGACCTACAAGAGTCTCAACTTCAGCTTGTACAGACGGAAAAAATGTCTGCTCTTGGTCAATTAGTAGCAGGAGTTGCTCATGAAATTAATAATCCAGTTGGTTTTATTCATGGCAATCTTGGACACGCTTCAGTATATTTCCAAAACATGATTAACATTATTGACCTTTATCAGGAGCACTATCCTAATCCAGTTCTAGAAATTCAAGAGGAAATTGCAGCCATAGATTTGAAGTATATACTTGCCGATCTACCTAATTTAATTTCCTCAATGAAAGAGGGAGTTCAGCGCATTCGCAACATTAGTACCAGCTTGAGAACCTTTTCTCGAGCAGATAGCGATCGCAAAGTGTATTGCAACATTCATGATGGTATAGACAGTACAATTATGATTCTCAAACACCGTTTAAAAGCATCCGAAGATCGACCCGATATTCAAGTAATTAGAGATTACGATATATTGCCAGAATTAGAATGTTTTATCGGGCAACTCAATCAAGTATTTATGAATTTATTAGCAAATGCTATTGATGCTTTAGAGGAGTCTAATGTAGGACTTACCTATATGGAGATTGAAGCAAATCCTAATCAAATTTTGATTCAAACTACTCTTACTGAAGATAAAAATTATATCTTGATTAGGATTAAAGATAATGGCGTGGGAATGTCGGCTGATGTCCAAAAAAAAATCTTTGACTATTTATTCACTACTAAGCCAGTCGGTCAAGGTACAGGATTAGGCTTATCAATTGCTCGTCAGATTGTTGTCGAAAAACATGGAGGAACTCTAGAGGTAAATTCATCAATAGGGCAAGGTTCAGAATTTATCATTAAACTTCCCATTTAATAATTATAGTAAGTTACGTTTATTAACATAATAAATAAATTTATGTTCAAGGCAGTAGTAGACCACAGTAACGATCCAGATTCTCTTGCAGCAGTTGAAGAAGTTTTTCAGCAATGTGCCAGTTCTCTTGCAAAAGATATACCAAAAGCTGGGATTATTTTCGCTGGCTAACCTTTTAAGACTCGATCTAATTCCCCACTCTTGAAGGAGGGTTAGAAAAAATAATGAGGAGTTAACCTAAAAGAGACTATGCAAAACCGTAAACTGTCATAACGATAAGAGGATGTCTGAGAAGTATTAAATATTTCTCTTGATCCCCCCTAGCCCCCCTTTTAAAGGCAGGGCTGTTTCGTTCCCTAAAAAGCGCTGGTTTACAAGCGTTTCAAACAAAAAAATCAGGTGACTAAAAAATCTGATTGTGCAAGAAAATGGTGTTAGCACTTAAATTTCCCGATTGAATTGGTAGTTTTTGTTTTTCCCACTCAAGTAAATTTCTGACTAATACTCTTAGACATTATACCTAAGAGATCGAATGAAACAGCCCTGCCTTTTAAAGGGGGGAAAGCTTCTTAAAGTCCCCCTTTTTAAGGGGGATTTAGGGGGATCTATAGGTCTCAAATACTACACCAAAAAGTTTTCAGACATCCTCTAAGACTCAGAATTTCTTATGAACATTTTTCTCATTAGAACCAAACACCAAACATTAAATTCTCAGAATAAAAAGATTAAGTAGTTACTTTATAGAAATTTTGGGGAACTCTATAAGTGTACTTCCAAGATTGTATTCTCAAAATTTATGATCGATGTACCCAAGGACTCAATAGCTACGCTTAATCTTTCTTTAGAACGCGACATATTTTTACGTACACTAATCAGAGAATTATCTGGTACTTTGCAGGATGTAGTCGGTTTAGAAGAAGCTTCGGGATTTATTAGCGTTGTTGGTGAAAGGATGGGAAGGCAGATTAACCAAGATTATAAATCTGCCCTGGAAATCTCTAACCTTTCTCGTAGGCAGGTAGCTGATGTATTGATTGATTTAAAAAAACGAATCCAGGGCGATTTTTATGTTATTGAGCAGAATGATGAAAAAATTGTCTTTGGCAACCGTGTTTGCCCATTTGGCGACAAAGTACTTAATCGCCCTGCCATGTGTATGATGACTTCAAACGTGTTTGGAACGATCGCAGCTAATAATCTCGGATATGCAAAAGTAGAATTGCAAGAAACAATAGCAGAAGGTAATTCTGGATGTAAAGTTATTGTTTATTTAAAACTTACAGAAGAAGCAGAAGATGCAGAAGGTCGAGAATACTTTAGGGGACTAGAATCTGTGTAAATCCTTCACTATCAAACAAAGTAACTCCAGGATTAAGCTTAGTGCAGATATGTAAAGTAGAGTCAAACCTAAAAGTTAAAGCCCCATGACTCCTGAACAATTTATTGAATTTGCCAGAGTTTTACCAGAACCTTTACTTCTGGTAAGTGCAGAGGGTCAGTTGTTAGCGACGAATCAACCAGTAGCAGATATGCTGGGGTTACGCCGTCAAGAACTGCGGGGAAGAATGCTCTTTGAACTAGTAACTGAGTCTAGCAACGATATTGTAAAGTATTTACAAGCTTGTTCAAGTAGTAGGGCAATGGTGATTGGCTCTTTGACTTTACGAATGAATGATGGACAAACCTTAATATGTCGTAGTCAAGGAGCAGTTATTCAACCTTGGTCTCCTGAATCTTCAGCTTTAATTCTCTTACGGTTGGAAAATAGAGTTTTAGCCAGTAGTAATTTCGTTCTGTTGAACGAAAAAATTGATGAGTTAGCCAAAGAAGTTCAGAGACGAAAACAAGCAGAGGAAGCGCTCAAGAAAGTGAATCAAGAGCTAGAAATTCGGGTCGAGGAACGTACAACTGCTTTACAAGACACATTAAATGAACTACAACTTACGCAAACTCAGCTTATCCAAGCTGAGAAAATGTCTAGTTTAGGCCAGATGGTCGCTGGTATTGCTCATGAAATTAATAACCCCGTGAGTTTTATTTATGGGAACCTCCACCACGCTCATAAATACACTCAGGATTTATTGAAATTAATCGAAGCTTATCAACAAGCTTTTCCAAATACTCTTCCAGAAATCCAACAGCAAGTAGAAGAAATAGACTTAGATTTTTTGATTCAAGATATAACCAAACTCTTCCAATCCATGAAAGTGGGAGCAGAACGTATTCAGGAAATTGTTAAATCACTACGTAATTTTTCCAGGCTGGATGAAGCAGAACTTAAGCAAGTCAATATCCATGAAGGAATTGATAGTACTTTGATGATTTTGGAGCATCGCCTGCAAGCTAGGCATGAGTATCCAGAAATCAAAGTCATCAAAAAATATAGTCAACTACCGAATGTAACTTGCTATCCTGGTCAACTCAATCAAGTGTTTATGAATATTCTTGCTAATGCAATCGATGCACTGGAAGCATCAGCGCTCAACAGTCAGTATTCAGAAGTAAATACACAAAAAACTGAAAGTCAAAAACTGATAAATAATAATCCCCAAATTAAAATTAAAACTGAGCTAATCGATGACAAATGGATAGAAGTTAGTATTGCTGATAATGGTTTGGGGATAAATGAACAAGTTCGCTCAAAGCTATTCGATCCGTTTTTTACCACTAAAACTGTGGGTAAAGGTACTGGACTAGGGCTATATATCAGCTATCAAATTATAGTTGAAAAACATAACGGGCAACTTAACTGTTTTTCTGTTCCGGGAAAAGGTGCAGAATTTGTAATTAAAATACCTATTCAATCAGCCTCATAAAATTTCAGTTTAAAGATATAACAACGCCTGTCTGCTCATTAGCAAACAGGCGTGTCTTTGATTACAAAATCTGGTTGAGATTCAGTTATATCTTGGCAGTAGAATCAACAAAGGATTCAGACTGACTAACCGAATCTAACTTTGGTAAAAGCAGTGGATTTTCTGCTTTTACATTAGTGTTGATTGTTGCTTGCAAAAATGGGGTATGGGAGATGGAATTGTTAGCCAATGTAAACAGTGGATTTGACAAAATCCCTGCTATGGAAGTGGCAATTAATGTTACCACCAACCCGACCTGCAAAGGTCTTAGCCCAGGCAAATCCCAACGCACTTGTGGATAATTCTTCACCGCGTCGGACATTTCATGGGGTTCTTTAACTACCATCATCTTAACTACGCGAATGTAATAGTAGATGGAGACGACGGTGGTAACTAAGCCCAGCAAAACTAACCAATAAAGTCCTGCTTGCCAACCAGCCCAGAATAAGTAAATCTTGCCGAAAAACCCAGCCAATGGTGGAATACCACCCAAGGAAAGCAGGGAGATACTCAACCCCAGTGTTAGGAGTGGGTCTTTTTGATATAAGCCAGAGTATTCGGCAATCTGGTCAGTTCCCGTCCGCAGTGAGAATAGGATGATGCAGGTAAAACCACACAGATTCATGAACAGGTAAACCAGTAAGTAAAATATCATACTGGCATAGCCTGCCTGTGTACCAGCAATCAAGCCAATCATCACAAACCCAGCTTGAGCAATGGATGAATAAGCTAGCATCCGTTTCATGCTGGTTTGGGCTAGGGCGACTACGTTACCCAAAATCATGCTCAGAACGGCAAGAGCTGTGAAGACAAACCTCCACTCGTCAGCAACAAGGGGGAAGGCTGTTGTTAACAAGCGGATGGCTAAGGCAAAACCAGCTGCTTTGGAACCAACAGATAAAAAGGCGATGACTGGGGTGGGAGCGCCTTCGTAAACGTCTGGTGTCCACTGGTGGAAGGGTGCAGCGGAGATTTTAAAGCCAATACCCGCGATCGCAAAAACCAGGGCAATCACTAAACCTAAAGATTGTCCCACTTTTGCTGTGGCAATGCCATTAGCGATCGCACTTAGTTCAGTTTGTCCTCCAGATAGTCCATACAGCAGGGATACACCGTACAAAAATATTGCTGTACTGGAAGCTCCAATTAACAAGTATTTCAGCGCCGCTTCGTTGGAGCGGGGGTCACGCTTGGTATAACCTGTTAACAGGTAAGACGAGATACTCAGGGTTTCTAGGGAGATGAAAATCATTACCAACTCACTAGCCCCGGATAAAAACATCCCTCCTAAAGTAGCACTCAGCAAAATAGCGATGAATTCGGCTAAAGCCGTGCCGCTCTGCTCAACGTAGCGAATTGACATTAGTATAGTCACAATCGCAGACAAGGCAATAATACCGCGAAAGACAATACTCAGGTCGTCACCATTAAAGCCACCGCTAAAAGAGATGGGATTAAGAGAGTCCCATTGAAAATATAGGGCGATAATCGAAGCAAATAAACCTGCGATCGTTAGATATCCAATCCAGCGTCCAGATGTACGCCCCAAAATCAAATCAACAATCAAAACCCCCAAGAGGGTGAGAATAACAATTCCCTCTGGTAAAATCGTTCCAGCGTTTAGCTGGGATGCAATATTAGCAAAATCCATGAGATGTATAGGTTTTGGCGATTAGACATTAAGGCTAACTCTGTTCACTCTAGCAAGTTTTCTAATCCCCGGACTAGCTCTTTTAACAAGAGCTTAACAGCTTGGATGCAGATGGCGATTGCACCAACCTTAATACTTTACCAGCAGCTTTCTCAGTATCCAGGGATTCACTTAACAACTTTCCTACTTCGTTTTTCAGGTGTGACCAAATAATTTGTAATTCGTAATACTCGCCTTCATCCGAGAAGCAAGCTACGTCATTCGTAATTAAAAATGGTACAAGTTGTTACTGATAGGAATCAAGAATTACTTATTATCAATTACGAATTATTTTAATTTTTAGTGAATACCTTGATTACATAAATAATTATGTCGCAGTCAGGGCGATCGCGTAGCGTGCCGTAGGCTATCGCCACGGATAAAAAGCTCATAAAATTAATCAGGGCACAGCATTGCTGTGCCCCTACAATATTCATAACTCCTAAATTTATTAAAAATCGGCGGATGGCAGTTTGCCTTGTAAAGACTGAAATTTAGACTGAATACAGTTGGCACAATTGCAACTAACTCGATCGATAATCGGATTAGATGTTTGAGTCAACATTGGTATTACCAGATCGGGAATTTGTTGTGTAGATACAACCGTAACAATTTGTGTAGGGTATAGAGATTTCAGGTTGGATGCGTGTGCTGGATTGACTACCAGCAGCATAGATACCAGAAATGCGGGACAGGCAAGTAAAATCAGTTTGACAATTTTCATAAATCACACAAAGATAGCTTTGCTGATACAGCATAGCTAATAAATTGCCCAGCTTCAATTTTAATTACCAAGTATTGTTTAACTACGCCCAAATCCTTGACCCCGCAAAACCTTTGACCAAACGACTAGTTCGCCCTGCTCACCGCCTGCGGCTAGTAACTTGCCTTGGGGATGCCAAGCTAGGCTAGAAAATCCTGCTGAGACACCTGTGATAATTTGGGATACTTCCTTAGCTTTGTTCCACAAACATAACCAGCCGTCAGCAGCAGCAGAAGCGAGAAGGAAGCTTTTGGGTGCAAAAGCGATCGCATTAATTACACCCACATGATTAGTTAAAACTCGTGCTTCCCAACCTAAAGAATCATCCTCTAGCTTTTCCCACACCACAATACCTTCTACGCTAGAAGATGCCAATATTGGCGCACCCACTTTAGTCATAGCTTCTGACCATGCCAATTGGCGAATTTTACCGGGGAAGCCACGCATTACCCAAGGGTCGGGGTTGTTCCATTCTAAAACGGTGACACTACGATCCATGTTGCCAGAAGCCAGGTATTTGCCATCGGGCGACCAAGCCATCGCTAAACTGACAGTAGTCATATCTAAGCTGTATGGTTCTTCATCCCAGTTTTGACTGTGCCAAATTTTGACTCCCTTATAACCACTAATGGCTAAGTATTCTCCGTCAATGCGCCAATCTATACCCAATACTGAAGAGTTGTCGAAATTCAGTGTCACGACAATTTCACGAGTATCTGCATCCCAAACTTGGACGTAACGCCCCAAACTAAAAGCCAGTTGGTTGCTAGTGTAATTCCAAGCTAGTTTGTCAACCCATGCAGGGGCATTTTCTAATGTGGCGATTAATTCAGTGTCGCGCCAAATCTTCACCTGTCCATCTTGTCCGCCAACGGCTAAAAATTTTCCATCTGGCGAAAATGCTAGACAGTCTACTGATTTACCGTTACCAGTTTGTAGGGTTGTGAGTTCGCCATCATTCCATAGAACGACTTCGCCGGCGGCAGAAGTTGCTGCTAAAGTTTTACCTTGTGGCGACCAAGCGATCGCAGTTACATAATCTGAAAGTGTCCCCGAATAGTGTTGTTCAAATTCCTTAGATTTGGTTGTGGAGTTCATATTTTCTACAGAAGTTAGAAGTTAGGAGTTAGGAGTTAGGAGTTAGAAGTTAGGAGTTAGGAATTTTTAACTCATAACTCATCACTCATAACTCCTAACTTTTTTTATGCTAGACAGGCGAGAAAATCTTCCTTGAGTTTGGCTGCATCAAGATTGCGACCGATGAAAACTAGTTCATTTTTGTGGGTTTCGTTTGGTTTCCAAGGGCGATCGGGTTTGCCATCAAAGATCATGTGTACTCCTTGGAATACAAATCGATTATCTTCTCCAGCAATATTTAAAATGCCTTTCATCCGAAAGATATCTGGGCCTTGAGTACGCAGTAACTCGGAAAGCCAAGCGTTTAATTTTTCTCCATCAACTGCACCTGCTTCTACTAGAGCCACAGAATAAACAGTTTCATCGTGTACGTGGGCATCTTCGCCTAAGAAATCTGGATCGATTTCTAATGCGCGTTCTAAATCAAAGGCTTTTACACCTAACAAAGCATCCATTCCGAGTTCAGAATTTTGGGTACGGTAGATTTTTGCGATCGCATTCATTGCCCGAATCCGTTTTTCTAATTCATTCAACTCTTCTGGCGCTACCAAATCTGTTTTATTAAGTAAAATTACATCGGCAAAAGCAATCTGTTCTTGTGCTTCGTCTGCATCCCAATGCTGCCAAATATGTTTGGCATCGACCACTGTCACCACCGCATCTAAAGACAGTTGGCTTTGCAAATCTTCATCAACAAAAAAAGTCTGAATTACTGGTGCTGGATCGGCTAATCCAGTTGTTTCAATTACTAAATGGTCAAATTTATCGCGCCGCTTCATCAAATTGCCAATGATGCGAATTAAATCGCCGCGCACTGTACAACAGATACAGCCATTATTCATTTCAAAAATTTCTTCATCTGCATCGATAATCAATTGATTATCAATACCCACTTCCCCAAATTCATTAACAATCACAGCAACTTTTTTGCCGTGTTCGTAGGTGAGGATGTGATTGAGTAGAGTCGTTTTACCTGCTCCCAAATAGCCTGTAAGAACAGTAACGGGAACTGAATTGTTGATTACGTCAGCCACCATACTCTAAATTCCCCTTATCTCACCTTATGGATAATCATTATCGCCTATGATAAATCTTTTTATATTTTTCTGCGAACTTGCTATTATTTTGGGCTTCAGAAAAATAATTACATAATTTAATCAAGAAATATTTTATTTTTATCCATCTATAATATGGCGATTCTCATTTGAATAATTAGGGGCGCACATCTGTACGCCCCTAAAATGGGATCTATGTTCATCTCTGGTTAATTATTTCTGAGATAACAAAAAATCTTGAACTGCTTCTAAAACAACTGCTGGGTATTCTTCATGCAGTCCCAAAGAACCGGGAATGACAACGCTTTTCACTCCTGGTAAGGCTACCAAAGCGTTCATTTCTTCTCGTGATTTTGGGGGGCTAGATTCCCCAATTACTACCATCAAGGGTACGGTTAAAGACTGTACAATTTCTAAAAAATCAGATTGTTCGCGTACAGCATCGAGATTACCAGTTACAAAGGCAGCAGAAGCAAATCGCGCTCCTGGTTGTTGAGTGGTGTGCCACTTTTTCTCAATGAAACTGGGTGTAATTTTAGCCGCGTCAGTAAAGACATGACGGCGGTACATGAAACTTAAGAAAGATTGAGTAGTGTTGAGTTTGTAGAGAGCTTGACCAAGTATAGGCGATCGCACCAATTGTCTCACAACGCCAGCTATCTGTTGACTTGCCCCCATTGTTGGTAAAGGCCCACGCCAAGTAGGAGCCAACAATACAATTTTTGAGAAAGCAGCCTGCTTGACAGCTAATTGTAAAACGTATGTAGCAGCATGACCAGCCGCCACCACAGTAACAGGAGTATTAAAAACAGCTTTGACAAAATCTTCCAGAAATTGCTGATAAATTTCTGGTCGATAATTCAAACTAGGGCGAGAAGATTCACCAAATCCCGGCCAGTCTAAGGCTACAACTTGAAAATTGGGAGCTAGTAACTTGGCAAGTTCGCCGACTTCCAAACGCGTCGAAACACTGCTGAAAGCTGGTAGTAGCAATAGCGGTGAACCTTTCCCGAGGGTTTCATAAACAACGCGCAATTCCTGATTTTCCCAGTTCCAGAGATATTCTTGAACTACTCCACCAAAACCAGTAGCAGCAGAGGTAGATAATAGATTGGTTGACATGACACTAAATTTTGGTAGTTGTACCTTATTTGTCCTTTGTCATTTGTCCTTTGTCCTTTGTCCTTTGTCTTTTGTCCTTTGTTGATAACCAATAACTAATGACTAATGACTAATGACCAATGACCAATGACCAATGACTAATGACCAATAACCAAGTTTAGCTAGGCAAATCTAACTTACATTCCAATGCTTTTTTTTGCATGGTTTTAAAAATATTGTAAAATCCATTCGCACGGGAAGGTGTCAGGCTAACATTTAAACCTGTTTCTTGAATAAAATCTGGAGTAAGTTGAACAATCTCAGTTGGCGTTAGTCCATGTAATCCCTCTACCAGAAGCCCGACTAATCCTTTGGTTAACTGAGAATCGGAATCGCCCTGAAATACAACCTTACCATCATCCAAGGCTGCGGTGATATAAACTTGAGACACACAACCAGGAACTTTGTTTTCGGGTAATTTATCAGCTTCTGGGAACTCATTGAGCTTCTGAGCATACCAGATTAGCTGTTCGTAGCGTCGCTTCGGTTCGGAAGCGCGTTGAAAGCGCTGGACAATTTTAGCGAGTGCAGGTGGCAAAGAATCTAGAGTTGAGGACATAACAGAAGCTGAAAACGATCGGTATCTCCTTGAGTGTAGATTATCTTTAGAGCAATCGCGCCTCTGGTTCTCTTGGCATTATCAAGCTTGCCATTACTGACTCTAATTTATCAAATCCAGCTAATTACTGCGTAGTCGCAGCCCAAGCTAGGTATCGCATCCCCATCGTCCAGGTTTTTCAATGCCTCTAATTACAAAAACTTAATTTTATTCTAAATAGAAAACTATATAACTTCGTAGCATATTGTCTGCGAATCTACTGCGCTTACCTTTGCGTCCCTCTGCCTTGAAATTTCAACCCTCAATTCTCCACGATTCGACAATGCTATGCTTACGCACTTACAAAATTAGCTGCAAGTAGATTTAACCAAGCAGCTAGATAACTATCAACAATAATTAAAAATTAAAAACCAAAAAAAATTCTGATTTTTAATTTTTAATTTCTCTCCCTTGAGGATTAATTTGTAGTTTGTGCAGCTAACATCTGCTTCAGCTTTTCTAATTCCGAAGCCCAACGAGGATCTGGACGAATAGCGTCTGAATCGGTGGTTGTAGTGCTGCTTTCGCGAGAACCTCCGCCACCGCCGCCACGACGAGGCTTCTTAGAGCTTTTCTCACGACGGCTACCTTCTCTGTTGGGGCTAGGAGTTGGGGTACTATTACTAGTACTAGCAATAACTGGTTTAGGAGCTTGCTCGTCGCCCTCTTCACCCTTTGTCCGAGGTAATGCCTTCTCTAGCTTAATGGGAGTGTCTTTGAACATCTGACCATTATACTTTTCAATAATTTCGTCAGCTTGTTCGTCATTATTGACTGTAAGAAAACCGAAACCACGGCATTTGCCAGTTTTGCGGTCTTTAATTAATTTAGTAGTTACAGCATCACCTTCTGCTGCAAAAACGGCTTGCAGATCTTGACGATCTATTTCATCTTTAGGCAAATTACCTATATATAGGCGAACGGACATGAACTATACCTCCAGAGTTGAATGAACATGGCAAGGCAAGAAAACAATCATTTAGCTTTGGCTTTTAAATAGATGCTATTGACCAAGACTGCCATAAACCAATTTTTTTGCTCGAAACTGTCAACCTATACAACAATACAGTTTTTCGTCGGGATCAAGCTTGTTTAATCCAAAGGCTCACACTAATGGTGAGCTAATAACACCTTAATTCTAAGAATTGTAAATTTAATAGCCTATTGCCTGCTAAAGTACCCGCTTTCTTCTATGCCCTTTTTCGCAGAATCAAATACCATTCCTTACATTACCACGGTATTTTCTACGTAGCTAGTTTAGCGCCTACATTTTCAGCATTACTATTACTAGATCGTAACATAAAACACATTTTTTTATGCAAGTGAGCATATTTTGAAACAAAAACCAGCCAGTGGCTGGTTAATTTGCTGCTGTGTTGGGAGGATAAAAGGTATAGAGCGGGGAAAAAGCACCTAAATCCACAACTAAGCGGTGATGCTGAGTTATGTCGGTTGCTTTTGTTTGTGTAAATAAATGTAACATTTGTTAAGGAAACCTGCAACTTTTCTTTACATTCCGATTTGTCCTTTGTCCTTTGTCCTTTGTCCTTTGTCAATGCCCAATGACTAACCAGTTAGAAAGACGTATGCGCCCCAAGCCTGTGCTGCAACAGCCAAAAAAGTAGACCAAATGGGATGCGGGCTATGAATGGTTTTACCACTTTGAGTTTCTAGGGTTTGGATATCGATCCAAGGTGTTGCTCCTCGTCTGAACCAACCTGTGACGATAATTTGCCGCCCGATTAGATCCTGATGATTGACTGACTGTCCTAGCCAAGAAATGTGGTGCAATTTCACCAAACCTGCGCTGGATTGCAAGATTAAATCTTGCGCTAGGGTGTTACTAGTACCTTGACGACCTAATAATTTACCTACAAGACGCACGCTGACGCTATCAATAGGTAAGGCAGAAGGGTCAGCTAACAGGTTGGGTAAGCTGTCGTCAGTTTGTACGGTGGCAGGTTTAATATCGGGGAAGAAAGAATTAATCCGCATCACAGTACCGATGCTAAAGCCAATCAGAAGGCAGCCTGTAATGAAAGACCAATCTTCATATATCCACTTTAGATTTAAAAACTTGAGTGTGAATGCTAGTTGCCAGGTTAGCCAGACGAAAGCTGCAAACAAAAGCCCTAGAGGAATTCCCAACCAGGGAGCGACTTGTAATAGAAAAGACTGACGCTTAACCTTTGATGGAACGCTATCAAAATGTAGTTCGGTGTCTAGATGCCAGTGACGGGCTATTTGGCAGAGGCGTTCGAGGCGATCGCCCATTAAAGGATGGCTATTATTAATCGTAAACCATCGGCGATAAGGATTGGCGGTATCCCACTTCAAAAAGGATTCAAAAGATAGATTACTGGCAATAGTGCCCAAAGATAAACTCTGTTGGTAGCTAACTGGTGTCAGCAGATTTAAGCTTTCTAGTTGCCAACTGGTGTGTTCTTGTTTTTGGATGTCAGCGGCAATGCCAATGGCAATTTTGAGTAAAGCGCGAATCAGAGCATTGGGATTACCAGTAATTTCAGCGGCGACGCGATCGCTATAATAAAGCCGCAACCGCGACAACCACAATGCAGTCCCAGTCAGCAAACACCAAATTCCATAAATTAGACTTGCCAGAATTGTCACTGGCCAGCGCCAAATTTTCGCTGATATTTTGTCTCCCAACTCCGACACTTGCTGATATAGCTTATGAGTTGGTAGTGTCACCAGCAGCAACAAAGACATTACAGCAAAATCCCAGTGAGCTATATGCCCGAGCTGCGTGGCGTAAATAATGGCGATTTCATCATCTGCTAGCTGCTCTAATAGCCCTTGACTCACAACAATCCTGGCATTACGTGGTAAACTACCATAAGTCAGAATAATTGGTGCAGCCGTTGGTAAAATTCGCAGTTTGGGTAACGGCCAGTGCCGCTGTTGGCAACAACGTTGTAGCACCCGAACGGCTTCGCGGCTATGAGTATTCAATACATCTTTCGGAAATTCTCGCTGACCATACAAGTTCGCCAGTAGCAGATCCAGCAACCAAGGTGATACTCCGATTAAAATCACCAATGCGATCAGCAACAGTTGGGTAGGATCTTCGTATAAAAGCTGTATCGGCTCCAGATAAGGTAGTTTGACTAAAGTCTGGTTGATTAATCCCAATGCGAATTTGAGGATTTCTCGGATCGTCCAAAACAGGGCGATGAATGTCCCTGCAGACAGTAGCCGCAAGGGAATTAATTTTGGTTTACGTAGTGGTTGCCATGCTTTGGCGCGTTGTGCTTGCCGCCAATAAATAACGCCGAATAATTTGGCTTGAGTGCGGGTAACAGAACCCATGAAGCCGCTTAGGGGTGTAGCCGATGGTGGCGGTGGTGGCGGTGTCGCTAATGTAGCTTTGAGTCTAGCTAGTGGCACCATCGGCGGGATGTCGTCACTTTTGGTTTCTATGACTCGATCGTTTGGTTTTTCCTCTGATGTAGGAGTTTCCGGGGGAGTAATGGGGGTTGAATCTGGTGTTGAATTCTCAAAGGGAACAAATCCAGTTTCGACTTTTTTTGATTCTCGATCGGATTTTTTACGTTTTGTCAGATGTTCGAGAGCGCGTGTTGCCCACTCTTGAACTTGCGGATTGTTACTCTCAATGAGATTCTGGGAAATAGCGATCGCTTTGGAAACTTCGCCAGTGCGAGCATAAGCCATCACTAAACCAACCTGAGCTTGTAAGCTAGCAGTCCCATTATTTTGGCTGCTAGCAATAGGTTCTAGTTGAGCGATCGCTGTTTGGTAATTTCCCTGCTTGAGGGCAACTAAACCAGCCTCCAAAGACGGTTTGGCATGTGAAGGCATACAAATTCTGGCACTCCAATCTCTTCTAAACGATCCACGTTTGGGCAAAAGCGCGAACCTCGGATGCCGTGGAAATCAACCGCGCTCAAGTTTTGCTTGTCAACTAATTTTGGATTTTGGATTTTGGATTTTGGATTGAGCCTGACCACAAGGTTACTTGGCTCAAGGATTTTAAATTAAGGATTTTAGATTTGTTCTACCCACTAGGGGCAAGGCATGAACAAAAAAATCTAAAATTTAAAATCTAAAATCTAAAATCTAAAATCTAAAATTCGTAGTGAATTATTTCTCCACTGGTTGTTGACTAGAAAATACTGGAGCGATCGCGCTTAATTTTAACTCTGGATGGTCGCCCAATAACTGTTGACAATTCCATTCATTACGGAATAGCAACACTGGTCGTCCCATACTGTCTTTAACTGTAGTGGTATTGAATATTCGTCCCACTTTTTCTAATGCTTCCCAACCACCCTCAACCCAACGGGCGACACTGTAGGGCAATAAATCTAATATGGTTTCTACACCATACTCATTTTGTAAGCGAAACTGTACCACCTCGAATTGCAACTGACCCACCGCCGCCAAAATTGGATCGCGCTTGGCTTCATCAGTTGAATACATAATTTGCACAGCACCTTCTTCTCGCAATTCCGCAACGCCTTTTTGGAATTGTTTAGATTTCGAGGGGTTGGGATTCCTCAAAGATGCAAACAGTTCCGGCGAGAAATACGGAATCCCCTCATATTCGAGCTTTTGTCCCGTGTAAATTGTATCCCCGATCGCAAAAACACCAGGATTATTCAAACCGATCACATCGCCAGGATAAGCCACATCAATCGATTCTCGCTCTTGAGCAAAGAGTTTTTGCGGGCGAGATAGACGGATGAGTTTACCAATGCGGGCGTGATTCACCATCATATCTTTTTCAAACTTACCAGTGCAAACCCGGATAAATGCGACGCGATCGCGGTGTTTCGGGTCCATATTCGCTTGCAGTTTAAAGACAAACCCCGAAAATTCCGGGTATGTAGGGGGAACTTCGCCAACACTGCTGATATGAGAACCGGGTTTGAGGGCATAGTCGAGGAAATACTTGAGGAATAACTCGACCCCGAAGTTAGTCATGGCGCTACCAAAGAACACAGGCGTCATTTTGCCTTCGTGTATCAACTGTAAATCTAGCTCTGGGCCAACTCCTTCTAACAGTTCTAGATCGTTTTTCAGTTGGTAGTACAGGTTTTGTTCTAGCTGTTCTTCTATTCTCGGATCGCCTAATTCCACTATTGTATCGCGGGCTTCTCGGCTGCCGTGGGCGCTGCGTTCAAACAGGTGTATTTGTTGTTTGTGTCGGTCAAAAACACCTTTAAAGCGATCGCCCATCCCAATTGGCCAGTTTACCGCATAGGTTTGCAATCCCAATTCTTGCTCAATTTCATCCAACAATTCCAGAGGTTCCCTTCCTGGGCGATCGAGCTTGTTGATAAATGTAAAAATTGGGATACCCCGCAACTTACACACTTCAAACAATTTACGGGTTTGAGGTTCCAAACCTTTTGCCGCATCAATTAACATCACTGCATTGTCGGCAGCAGCGAGGGTACGATAAGTATCTTCACTGAAATCTTGGTGTCCGGGAGTGTCTAATAAATTGATTTGACAATTCTGGTATTCAAATTGCAACACTGTGGAAGTAATAGAAATACCTCGTTGTTGCTCCATCGCCATCCAGTCAGAAGTAGCCTTTCGCTGTGCCCGTCGCGCCTTAACGGCCCCAGCTTCGTGAATTGCACCCCCGTACAGGAGTAGCTTTTCAGTTAGTGTAGTTTTACCAGCATCCGGGTGAGATATAATCGCAAAGTTGCGGCGAAGTTCGACTGCTTGAATAAGTTCAGACTGAAGTTCAGTAGACATAAATGTATTTGTTTGAAAGCTAGCTTAATTTTTTTTGACTCTGGCAAGTCTTTTAATCTTAAGACAACGATGCTCATGATAGGGTCGTAGTATAACCAACAATCTGACTAAATAGGAGAAAGCAATGTACGACACAGACAAGCGAAAGCTTCTATCTGCCTTGTCTCATGGAGCGATTTTTTTCAGCACAACATTGGTATCTGTAGGCATACCTATCGCCATACTGCTCGTATCTGACGATCCTGTTGTTAAAGAAAACGCCAAAGAATCCATCAATTTCCACTTTAATGTCTGGTTTTATGGTGCAATTCTGGGAGCGCTGTTTTTTCTATTCGGTTGGTTAGTATTACCTCTATTATTGCTGGGGCCACTAGCCGGTCTGGGATATCTATTACATTGGGGATTAACAATTTGGGCGCTCATTAGAGTTTTCAACAATCCTGATATACCCTTCCGTTATCCTTATATTTTCCGAGTTTTTTAGCATAGATTATGGGTATGGGCATTGGGCACTTGTACTGAGCGTAGTCGAAGTATTGGGCATTGGGCATTGTAAATTATTTGTTATCAATTACAACATTTCATTAATTTGTAGCGAATTCTCTGCGTGCCTCTGCGTTTACCTTTGCGTCGGCAGTCACTCATGGAGGAAACCCCCTTTTCTACGAGACGCTTTGCGTTCGCGTAGCGTTCCAAAGGAAAGGCGCTAGCCTCTCACGAATGGGAGAAGACCGCGCTGCCTCCCCTTTGCTTTTAAATCTCAACCCTCAATTCCCCACAATTTTGCCAACAGACAGTCTTATCATTTTAAATTTTGAATTTCTTCATAATGTTGTTTTTTTTCCAGTCCGTCGGATAGGTGCAACCAAGCTGTAGAATACAAAATTGCCCTACAACTTGATTAAGAGTAGGGCCAAGGACGGTTAAGCACTGTTTGTAGTCTGTCTGACGGCAGGAAAATTTTAGCCTGCTTTTGTGACGCTTTGTTTTGTGTCTATTTGGGTTGTTTTTCTTGATAAAATTTTATGTTTCCTATACATCGCCCCCGTCGTCTGCGTACTCATCCTCAACTGCGCCGGATGGTTCGTGAAACTGTTTTAACAACAAGCGATTTAATTTACCCACTATTTGCTGTACCGGGTGAGGCAATCGCTAATGAAGTGAAATCCATGCCCGGAGTCTACCAACTTTCGGTAGATAAAATTATTGAAGAAGCAAAAGAAGTTTACGACTTAGGAATTCCTTCGATTATTCTATTTGGTATTCCGGCTGATAAAGATGTGGATGCCACTGGCGCTTGGCATGATTGCGGTATTGTCCAAAAAGCGGCGACGGCGGTAAAAGCAGCAGTGCCAGATTTGGTTGTAATTGCTGATACTTGTTTATGTGAATATACTAGTCACGGTCATTGTGGTTATTTACAAACTGGTGATTTAACAGGACGAGTTTTAAATGACCCAACTTTGGAATTGTTGAAGAAAACGGCAGTTTCCCAAGCAAAAGCAGGTGCTGATATCATCGCGCCTTCAGGAATGATGGATGGGTTTGTGCAGGCAATTCGTCAGGGTTTGGATGAAGCCGGATTTCAAGATACGCCGATTTTATCTTATGCTGCTAAGTATGCTTCGGGTTATTATGGCCCATTTCGGGATGCAGCAGACTCGACACCACAATTTGGGGACAGAAGAACTTATCAAATGGACCCAGGTAACGCCCGCGAAGCGATTAAAGAGATTGAATTAGATATCGCTGAAGGTGCTGATATGCTGATGGTTAAGCCAGCCTTGGCATATATGGATATTATTTGGCGCGTCAAAGAAGCAAGTAACTTGCCAGTTGCGGCTTACAATGTTTCTGGTGAGTATGCAATGGTGAAAGCTGCGGCTCTCAATGGTTGGATTGATGAAGAACGGGTGGTTTTGGAAACTTTAACTGGGTTTAAACGCGCTGGTGCAGATTTGATTTTGACTTATCATGCCAAAGATGCAGCGAGATGGTTAAAGTAGGCTAGGCATATTGAATACTAATTTAGTGGGAAATCTCACGCAGAGGCGCGAAGACGCAGAGTTGTGTTTTGGTGTTTGGGCGTGAGATTCTTTATATTTTGGGTTTGGCTGGTGCGAAATTCAAACAAAATTTAACTAATCCACGTTATACTTGTCATACGTGTATTGCAAAGATGATAAAAGTTATGCTCAGTGTCAGGCTGGATGAAGAAACAGAACGGCAGCTAGCCGATATTTTAGCTCACGAGCAAACAGACAAGAGCGAGTTAATCCGACGCTTGATTGCTGAACGCTGGCTAACCTTACAAGCGGGTAAAACTTTGGTAGAGAGGCGGGGTGGACACCCTGAACATCTGCTACAAGATGCACCAACGGATTTATCAGAACGCTCAAACCGTAAAAAAGCGATCGCTCAATATCTCAACAAGCGGCATTCATGACCTATTATCCGCTTATACTCGCGGATAGCGGGTTTTTGTTTGCGTACTACAGCGCCAGAGATCGGTATCACCAACAGGTGCGTCGCTTCTTTGAAAACTGTACTTCTAGGCTGGTAACTACGCCCATTTGTATTGCAGAAGTGGTGTGGTTGCTTAACTTTGATTGGCGTACACAAAACGAGTTTCTTCTAGATGTTGCTAAACAACTCTACGAGTGTGAGCAACTATTACCACAAGATTTTTCGCGCATTGCTGAGTTGAATACTCAGTACAGAGATTTACCAGGGGATTTTGCAGATTTATCCTTGATTGTTATTTCAGAGCGTTTGGATATTGCTGCGATCGCTACTTTGGATAGTGATTTTAATATTTATCGATGTTATCGGAAAAAACCTTTTGAGCGGGTGTTTTAGGGATGCGATGGCTACTTAATTATAATTTTTTCAAAAGTAAAATCACTATATGACATATCAGGAGACACCTTCAGACAACAATGATAAAACTTAATCTAAAAAATAACGACTTAAAAAATCTTGCGGAGTTAAAATTGGAATTCCGTTAAATTCTATCAACACCAATAAATCTAAATCACCAGTAACAATTGCTTCAGCATTTGCCGCAACAGCCGCAGCCAAAACTAAATTATCTTTTGGATCGCGTAATTGAGGAGCATCTACAGAGACAGTTGGACAATCATTTGATAAACCCTTGACTACAGAAATCAAATCCTCAACCGTATAACCTCTTTGTTGTAGTCGCAGTTGAAATTTATCACGTTTTAAAGTTGTTTCTAGTTCTAATAATAAAAATTCAGAAGCAAATATATTAATTTGTTGATTTCTTGCTAAACGCAAGGTTTTACCAGGAACACCTCCCCACAACAAAGCTGAAATCCAAACATTTACATCAAGGATAACTCTCATGGGTTAGACCATAACTCTTGTCTGACATCCTTGACAATTTCACTAATTTCTTCCAGCGTGGGTTGATTAGGATCGGGTTCTAAATCTTCTAAGCCTTGCAGAAATTCATCTAAATTTACATTCGGTTTAGTAATTTTTTTCAACACAATTTCATCTTCTGTAACCGAGACTTCATACTCAGTAGAGGGTTGAAGCTGTGCTAACACTTCTGGAGGAATTTCTAGCTTTCCATCAGCCGTTACTTTGGCAATAATAGCTGTGTTCATAATTTTCATATTTGAGTCTAATTCGATTTTATCCTTTTATTTATGGCATTTGGCTGGGGTGTAAATAAAGAATCGCTTGTATTTAGACAATTATAGGTAGACCTTTTTCTCCTTCCTTATCTCCTAATACTGTTCGGTTAAGGTAAGAGACGCGATGAATCGCCGTCTTTACAATAATCAGTCTTTCGTATTGACAGTGATTTATTGCATCTTTAGCGATCTAGAATTTTTATCAAAAAACCTTAACTGAACCGTATTGGGATATAACCAATCTGGCTGTAAAAATCGATTTCTTGGATAAGTTGGCTGCTGGTAATTAATCCTTGGTGATTTGAATTTTGTAGGACACGCATCTTGCGTGTCCTACAAAATGGTTGATTTGTTGAAGTTAGCTATTTACATGATAGGTAAATTGTCAAGTGTGTAGTACATAAATAGAGAATTCCCTTCTTTGCCAGAGTGGGAGGCGATCGCTGTTAAAATTTGGTTTGAGGGTTGCGATCGCTCAAGCTTGCTTTCGTAGTCTTTCTAGGTTTTGTTGATGCAATTCTGGGAAGTTTTCTAAATCATCTATTGACTGCGGTGCAGGGAAGATTACAGCGTCTTCAGAGGTGAATCTATCTAGATAAGTTTGAAAAGCTTCATCATCTTCTCTGTGGTCAAGAATATATTGACGCAATTGGACACGGGGCATTGTCATAAAATCTGGCTTACTCATACATATCTCTACTTCCCGTCTAGGTAAATTAGAATTTCATTTTCTTCACCAGCGAGAATCACAAGATTTTTTGTTCGTTCATCGATTCGCACTAAAAACACAGGTAAATACATTTTAGTAGCCCAAAAACTTAAGATAAACAACGTTTTCAATTGTTCTACAGTAGGGATATTTAAATTGTTGCTACAACAAATTTTTACTCTAACGTGATTAAAGTTAAGTTAGTATATTTCAATCGTGAATATCTGAGTATATTTTAAACATAACTCTACGTTTTATTACATAGAGAAACCAGCCGCATTTGGTAGAGTCAGAGGCGATCGCTGATAAAAGCTCTAAAATCTAAATTAAATAGCTTTGATATAGTTATGGCAATCACTCGCTCTATGCTAGGGGCCGTTTATTTAAAAAACCTAAACTCTAACTAGTGCGATCGCTCACTGTATTTGCGACAGCAGCACGATAAAATTCTAAAACCATAATCGTACTAAAAGGTCTAAATGGCAGAAACACTATTCTTCAACGCCTTACGGGAAGCCATTGATGAAGAAATGGCGCGTGACTCCAGCGTATTCGTTCTCGGTGAAGATGTTGGACACTACGGCGGTTCCTATAAAGTTACCAAAGACCTGTACCAAAAATATGGCGAACTCCGCATTCTAGATACCCCCATCGCTGAAAATAGCTTTACTGGGATGGCTGTGGGAGCCGCAATGACTGGGTTACGTCCGATCATTGAAGGCATGAACATGGGCTTTTTACTGCTTGCCTTCAATCAAATATCCAACAACGCTGGGATGCTGCGCTATACTTCTGGCGGTAACTTTAAAATTCCAATGGTAATTCGCGGCCCTGGAGGTGTAGGACGGCAGCTAGGTGCAGAACATTCCCAGCGACTAGAAACCTACTTCCAAGCTGTGCCAGGGTTAAAGATTGTTGCCTGCTCCACACCAAGAAACGCTAAAGGACTGCTGAAATCCGCTATCCGCGATGATAATCCGGTGTTGTTCTTTGAACACGTTTTACTTTACAACTTGAAAGAAGATTTACCAGAAGAAGAATACCTCCTCCCCCTAGATAAAGCAGAAATTGTGCGTCCAGGGAAAGATGTTACAATTATTACTTATTCCCGGATGCGCCATCATGTAGTGCAAGCCCTAAAAACTCTTGAAAAACAAGGATACGATCCAGAAGTTATCGATTTAATATCCCTCAAACCATTAGATTTTGATACCATTGGTGCATCAATACGTAAAACCCATAAAGTCATTGTTGTGGAAGAATCGATGCGCACTGCGGGTATTGGAGCAGAAGTCATCGCCTCAATCAACGATCGCTTATTCGATGAATTGGATGCGCCAGTACTACGGCTTTCTTCCCAAGATATCCCCACACCTTACAACGGCAATCTGGAACGACTAACAATCATTCAACCAGAGCAAATAGTAGAAGCTGTGGAAAAAATGGTGGCGTTGCGAGTATAGAGAAAAGGGAAAAGGGAACAGGGAATAGGGAATAAATTCAACCCCTACTCCCTACTTTGTACAGACGCGATTAATCCCGTCTCTACCCACTCCCCATTTCCCAACTCATAACTCCTCAAAAGAACGCTATTATAGCGTTTGTCAGTTGCGAGTTATGGTATGCAAAGACAGCAATCGCTATTAGTTTTGATTTTAGTCCTGATAATCGCCGCTATTACGGTGATTGCCACAATTCCGATACCTCTAGGGCTGGACTTGCGCGGAGGTTCACAGCTCACAATTCAGGTGAAACCATCAGCGGATATCCCCAAAATCACCGAACGCGAATTGGAAGGTGTGAAGAAAGTTGTCGAAGGCCGGATTAATGGTTTAGGTGTTTCTGAGCCAGTAATCCAAACAGTCGGTACAGATAAAATATTGGTGCAACTACCAGGAGTCAACGATCCAGAACAAGCTGAACGGGTGCTAGGGGGTACAGCACAGTTAGAATTTCGTACCCAAAAGGCGAATACAGAAACTCAACTGCTTGCTTTTCAAGCATCAAGAGCCGAATTGAAATTTAAGCAAGAAGAATTAAGAAAGAGTACCGACAAAGCGGCAATTGTCAAGAATCAAGAAGACTTACAAAAAAATAATCAAGCGATCGCAGAATTGTTTGAAAGCACTAATCCACCGCTAATTGGCAAATACCTCAAGGATGCCTATGGTGAACCCACTCAAGGTAACAACTGGAATGTTGCCATTCGCTTCGACCAAAAGGGTGGTGAACTGTTTGCCAATTTGACGAAAAATCTCGCTGGTACTGGGCGTAGCATTGGTGTTTTTCTAGACAATGAACTGATCAGCGCTCCTACTGTAGGTATAGAATTTGCCGCTACTGGGATTACAGGTGGTTCTGCCGTGATTACAGGACGGTTTACCGCCCAGCAAGCCAATGACTTAGGCGTGCAGTTACGTGGTGGCGCATTACCCGTACCAGTAGAAATCGCAGAAAGGCGGACAGTCGGAGCTACCTTGGGTAAAGATAGCATTCAAAGTAGTATTTATGCTGGAGTCGGTGGTTTGACTTTAGTATTAATATTCATGGTGGTTTACTATCGACTACCAGGATTGATTGCGGATATATCACTAGCGATCTACTCTCTCTTAACTTGGGCAACCTTTGCTTTGTTGGGCGTTACCTTAACTTTGCCGGGAATTGCTGGTTTTATTCTCAGTATTGGGATGGCAGTTGATGCCAATGTGCTAATTTTTGAAAGGACGCGGGAAGAATTGCGGGCAGGTAAATCTCTGTATCGTTCTGTAGAATCGGGTTTTTATCGGGCATTTTCTAGTATTTTAGATAGCAACGTTACTACATGGATTGCTTGCGCTGCCCTATTTTGGCTGGGGTCTGGTTTAGTTAAAGGTTTTGCTCTAACCTTAGCTTTGGGGGTAGCTGTGAGTATGTTTACTGCAATTACCTGTAGTCGGACATTGCTGTTTTTGGCAATTTCAATTCACTCTTTGCGCAAGACAGAACTTTTCTGTCCAAACCTGCCAGCATCGAATAAGGCAGAGGTGACTCAATGAAACTAAGTATTAATAAATCGCGATCGCTTTGGTGGACTATTTCTGCTGCTATCATCATCGCTGGTATCATCTCAATGGTGATTTCTTGGCAACAACCCAGTATTCGCGCACCCTTACGCCCCGGTTTAGATTTTATCGGTGGTACGCGGTTGCAGTTTGTCCGAGATTGCACCAAACCCGGTAACTGCGACAAACCAATCGATATCAACGCTGTCCGGGAAGTAGCAAAAGCGCAGGGACTAGGTGATAGCAGTATCCAACTTGTCTCAGAAAATGGTGTAGAAAATGGTGTACTAATTCGGTCAAAAGATTTGAGTGTCGATCAGCGTACCAAATTACAAAACGCTTTGAGCGAAGAAATCGGCGTTTTTGATCCACAAAAGAACCAGATTGACTCCGTTGGCCCCACTTTGGGAAAAGAACTGTTTACATCTGGGATGTTAGCTCTGATAGTTTCCTTCATCGGTATTACTATTTACATGAGCTTCCGTTTCCAGTTAGATTATGCTGTGTTTGCGATCGTTGCCCTATTCCACGATATCTTGATCACAGTTGGGGCTTTTTCAATTTTGGGTTTGGTGGCAGGCATCGAAGTAGATAGCCTGTTTATCGTCGCTTTACTTACGATCACAGGTTTTTCAGTCAACGATACAGTGGTAATTTACGATCGCATTCGGGAAACCCTGAAAATCCATCCCGAACAGCCAATTGCCCAAATTGTAGATGATGCGGTTAACCAAACATTGACAAGATCGATCAACACTACCTTAACCGTATTACTGACATTATCTGCAATCTTTCTATTTGGCGGAGAAACACTGAAATACTTTTCCCTGGCTTTGATTGTTGGCTTCACAATGGGGGCTTATTCGAGTATTTTCATCGCCAGTACTCTTCTAACTTGGTGGCGAGAGCGTCAAGGGGAATCCCAGGTGTTAGACAACGCTGATTCGATTGATACATCTCCCAGTTCCCAGGATAGTTAAACTTGTGTATATTTCAAAATTGGGTGAAAGCATTTTTAATTGCTCACCCACGCCTTGCAATTTTATTCCCCTATGGATCAACCGGAAGAACGATTAAATACTGTCCCAGACTTTGAGAAATCTGACCCATCGTTTGCTCAACAAGTACAAAGGCTACATCAGCTGACAGTATATGGCAGGTGGCTGTTTGTGGGCTGTTTATGGCTGACTGTTGCGCCTGTCTCCTTGTGGGGTCTACGTGCAGAAATTGCTCTGTGGCAACAATATTTTACCTGGGTAGCAGTGAGATTTGGATTGTTCTACCATCCACTGTCTACCTTCGGTCTCGCTTTTTGTCTGGGGATGACTGCTGCTGTTTTAGTTTGGCAAAGTCGGAATATTCTATTTGGACTGCCACCGCAGGAAAAACAACGTTTAGAAAAACAAGTTTATCGGATACGTCAACAGGGAGCAACTCATCCTCTATGGAAGTGGGTTTGTCATTAAATTTTCTTGCTCTACACGTACAGAAATTTATAGCAAAATATGACTGAAATCAAAGTTTAAATTGATGGGTAAGCAAGTTTGTAGTGAGTTAGCGCGGTCTTCTCCCAAGGGGAGACGCCAAGGGCGATGGGGGTTTCCCCCATGAGCGACTAACTTTCCCGTTGGGTCAGGACTTTAGTCCTTAATTTTCTCAGCACTCAAGTGCTTACTACAAACTTTTCATTACTAGCTAGCTTAGACATTGTACGAGACATCTGCTGAAAAAGAATGTAAAGACTTAGTAGTGCTACGTCTCTACAAGACTTCTGAATAATGCATATTTAATTTCATTAAATGTCTGCTCAAAGATACTGCTAAAAGTGGATGCCATACATGAACGATCTTCAGATTAAGTTTAGCGATCGCAAGTCTGAAATTGACCTTTATCAACTCCAAGAACTGTTAAACGTTTCCGCTTTCTGGGCAAAGGGACGCAGTATTGAAGACTTAGGTATCGCTATTGCCAACAGTGAGCCAGTAATTTCCGTCTGGAATAGCAATCGGCTCATTGGCTTTGCCAGAGCAACATCTGATGGCATCTATCGCGCCACAATTTGGGATGTTGTGATTCATCCAGAGTATCAACATAGTGGTTTGGGAAGCAATTTAGTAGAAACCGTTTTAAGACATCCTCGTATGAAGTCGGTTGAGCGAGTTTACCTGATGACTACTTACCAACAGGGTTTCTACGAAAAGATTGGTTTTCAAAGCAACACTACCACTACGATGGTGCTACACAATCAAGCTAACCGTACTTTCCTTGCTGCTACAGAAATTCAGCTTCAAGAATCATCGAAATAGTTCCGAGCAATGAGTGCTGTTAGCAGAAAGCTAGGGTTTAGCCCGTGCTGAGTATAAGAACTGTAGTAGGGTAGTCAAGGCGCAAGATTTCCTATTTACTACTCAGGACTCAGCACTACTCACTAAAGGGATAGATATTTGTATTCTGGTACGCAAGAGTGGTTCCTTGACAATAGTCGAGGGCAAGATTTCTAACTTTCCTCCCATAACTTCCACCAAAGTCTGATTGATTAATAGTCTCATTCCTGGGGAAAGAGTAGCGTTTTTGTGGTCAATCGGAGTCAACCGCTCTTCAAATTTGAGCAAATCAATCGGCTCACTCAAAGGTACAGCATGAGTTGGTAAATCTAGCCAAATTTTTACAAAATTGTTTGTAGGTAGAGTGCTAGTGGAAATACAAATGCTGCCTTCCTCCATTTGAGTAATCGCAGTGTCTATTAAACTTATCAATAATTGGCGGAGCCAGAGGTAATCTGTCAAAACATAAATTTCGGAGTCTGGGGGTAATAATTTTAAGGGAAAATTGCGATTTGCCGCCAGCATATAAGTTAAGTCATGAACCTCCTCTAAAATTTGGGCTAAGGGTCTAGGCTGAATATCTAATTTATTGGTGCCGTGTTCAGTTCTAGCAACATTGAGAATTTCATCCATTAGCTTCAGCAACTTCAGCGTTCGCTCGTGAGCTTGGGCAATGAATTCTCGCTCTTCAGCTGGATTTTCACACAAATCTGACAAAATTAATTGATGTAAGCCAATCAAACCATTAAAAGGCGATCGCAATTCATGGGTAGTCCGCGCCAAAAAACCAGCTTTAAACTGGCTCATTTCCTTTGCCATCAAATATGCCAGCTGTGTTTGCTGTAGCTGTTGTGATATTAGCGACATATCCTGTTGAGCTAATGGCGCTACTGGGGATGAGCTAGATGAAACATTAGGCGATGCCTGCTTTGGGCGTAGCCATCGCCCAAATAACTGAGGAAAAACCATACCTAGTGCTATTCCTACTCCTAGATATATCCAGTTGCTCCAATTCATATCTGGCAATTATTAACTTGCTAATTAAGTACAACAGCGCCAACTAAAGTTTCAGATTTCTCTGTTGTTAACACCACGAAAACAACATTATAACTACCTATACTTAGTTATCACTCGATAAATCTAACTCGATGGCACCTTGTCGCAAAATCTGCCAATTTATCCCTGTCCATTTCGCAACGGTGGAAGGTATACCCATCCCTGGTATTTCACTCTGGTATTCTGTCGTTGCTAAAGTAAGAACTTTAGGAAACTGAGTCTCAATTTCTGCCATTGTTTGCAAAGGCGGCTGACCAGAAAAATTGGCGCTAGTGGTGGCAAGAGGGCCTGTTTGCGCCAAAATAGTTTGAGCGATCGCACTGTTCGGTACTCGAATCCCAATTGTTGTTGGATCGATGGGATTCATAACTTTTGGTAAGCGTTCGCTCGCTGGCAAAACTAATGTCAGCCCTCCTGGCCAATATTTATCTGCTACTTCTTGCCAAACTTTATATTCATTCTCACTACCTTTGACATATGGCCACAAATCTTCAGCACTAGCCGCCATCAAAATCAAAGGTTTGTCTTGACTGCGTTGTTTCGCCGCAAAAATTAATCCTGCTTTTTCTGGCATCGCTGCAAGTGCCGGAACAGTATCCGTCGGAAAGCTCACCAAAACACCAGCACGTGCGCCAGCTATTAGATTTATTAAAGAAACTTGGGTCATATTTACAAAATGAGGAGTTAGAAGTTAGGAGTGAGGAATTTCATAACTCATCACTCATCACTCCTAACTTTTGTAGGCCAGGGCAAAACGTTCAATTCCAGCTAAATCAGCGTGAATTTGAATCTTACAATAGCTACCTTGATTTTGTAAAAGTTCTCGCACTGCATCCGCTTGTCCAGCCATCATCTCAATCAGCCACACGCCACCCGATTGCAAATAACTAGGGGAGATTTCGATCAAATGACGAATGCAATCTAAGCCATCAAGGCCACCATCCAAAGCCAGATGTGGTTCGTGGTTAACGACTTCTGGTTGCAAAGTCAGTAAGGTGTTGGTGGGTATGTAAGGGGGATTCGACACCATACCACTGAACTGACCTTTTAAGAATGTCAGTGGCTCCCACCAAGAACCTTGATAAAATTGAATCCGGTCAGCAAAACCCAAATTATCAGCGTTGGTTCGAGCGATCGCCAGAGCTTCTAAACTGTAATCAACTGCATGAATTGTGGCTTTTGGCAAGACATCTGCTAATCCGATGGCGATCGCACCACTCCCAGTCCCTAAATCCGCCCAATGTCCTGAAGTATTGCTAGTAGATGCTTCAGCTAAATCGATTAAACACTCTGTCTCTGGTCTAGGAATCAAAACTGCACTCGACACCGCGATTTTAAACTGACGCCAAGGTGTAACTTTGGCAATGTACTGCACTGGTAAGCGGTCATTTAATCGCCTCTGCCACAGATGCTCTAACTCTTCTAGCGGCAATTGCAGTTGAATTTGCGGCCAGTTTTTAAAAGACTCTAAACGCAGTGCCAAGCGGTCTAATCCAGCAACTTCGAGGAGCAACCAATCTACCTCCATTGGTGGGACATCAGTGGCGATCGCTGCTTCTTGAGCTGCATTCCGCCACTGCCAAAGTTGTAAACCAGAGACTATCAGATGTTTCTCCCCCATACCTCAACCTTGGAGCGCATATCCGTTATTTTTTCGGAGCGGGGGCAGCAGCTGGCTTGGCTGCTGGTGATTGATTTGGTGCCAGGGAGCGAATAAAGTTGATCGACTCCCGTGATGGATACAGAACAATTTTATTGATACTAGGATCGCTGCTGCTATTGAGAGCTTCCATAACACCGTACAAATCCACCACCTGAATTTCAGTATTGGCTCCTTCCTTTGGCACGGCTTTTTTGAATTCCTCTAACAGAGCCACTGCTTGTTCTTTCTCAAAAAAGAAAGGGATGTATCGCTCATTACCTTTAGCAAGGGGAATAGTCAGATAGCTATTATCTTTCTTAAATTTGGGTACAAATAAGGGAATACCGTTGAATTGCTCTACCTTTTTACCACTTTGATTGAGCATACTTGTTGCCGAGGCTACTTGCTGTTGCGTCGGAACTAAAGTATAAATCACAGAATCTGATTTCTTTTTGCTTTCTTGAACTATTTTATAGTAGTCTGCCAAGGACAAAGGTCTAACCTGTAGAGTGCTTGCTAACTGAGGATTTTCTTTTTTGAGCCGATTGTCAAGGAATTTTTGAGCATCTTGCTTGCTAATAAAAAATCCTACTTGCGAGATCGGCTTGGATGCGTTGTTTCTCGAAAGAACTACGAATTCGCCTTTAGGATTGGTGAGCGTGAATACTGGTACTTCTTGGAGCTTTTTCACTACCTGATCTTGTGGCAGAGCGATCGCCTCTAGATTGCCCATTCCTGGTATATTGCCTATTCCTGAAAGCCCTGTTAAAAATACACTGCCAGCTATACCCAATGTTGCGCCTAAGCGAATAAATGATTTCATGACTGCTCCTCGCATCAATAGTCCAATTAAATTAAACAAATGGTTGGATTTGCACAGCACCAACTAGCTTTAGTTATATAGCAATTCATTTTAGTTTTGAAAAATTCATTATGCGCGTTGAGGTTGAGTGTTAAGCGTGAGGCAGCCCAGTCTTGTTGTTCCAAGAAAGAGGGACTGCCGTTAGCGCAAGCGGTAGCGACACAGGAGCGTCACCCGGAGTTTCAACGGTCAAAATCCAATGTTCCCTAACTATTTAGAGTTGCTATAGTATCGTTTTCACAAATTGGCTGTGCTAACGTTGTGTTTTTCTAGGTTTCGCTTCGCTATTTACCGCGAAATGCCGTAGATGCTTATTATATGTCTTCTCAAACAGCAAAAAGTTTCTCCATCTCTCCAACCTTGGAGATGATAAATGCTATTTTATCGACTTTTTCTAATATTGGTTGACGCTATTACTTAATCAACGTTCCATCTGCGATTGCTTTAATATCTTCTCAAATCTATACAAAGCTCAGTGTTCAGAATATCTTACTACTGAATGACGAAATTTGTCTGTTAGGCTTCAACCACAGAACAGCCTAATTGGTCTTCACCGTAAAAATATCTAATTAAATTGCAGATGTTAGTAAATAAAACTTAACTAACTACCCTAGCTGTTAACTATATTAATTAAATCGGGATGACAGGATTTGAACCTGCGGCATCCTGCTCCCAAAGCAGGCGCGCTACCAAGCTGCGCTACATCCCGTTATACTCATCCGCTTTTTTGGGTTTGCTTTTTAGCTCCCCATCAAAGCGATCGCGCTTTCACAAAAGCGTTAAGGCAATCATATCACATAACACTGCTCATGCCTAATATATTTAACGTGAGTTCGACGAGTGCGATTTTGACCTCTCCCCCAGCCCCTCTCCTACCAGGAGAGAAAGCAAAAACCCTCTACTTTCGCTACTCCTTCCTCTCCTTACCCAGACGCACTCGCGTTCGCCTTTTAAAAGAGGGAGGCTGTCCGGGAGAGGTCTGTCGAACTCACGTTATATTTATATCTTCTGCAAATACTAGCTAGATTAGATATTTGGATTGATAAAGATTAAAGGTTTGTCTGCCGACTTAGTTATACAAGAGATATTACTTGTGCGTTCGTCGGCTAAACCTTGTCAAACCAAATTTCAATAATAGATTTGTACTACTATACCTGATTTTATTGTGCGAATCGGGTTTTATTTGGATTGAGCATTAGTGAGGATACCAGAACATGCCTTTGATGCCTTCTGGATCGGCCATAAACCCCATAGTTCGGTAGAAATCTACAACATGGGGGTCAGCGAAGAGAGTGACATTACTAATTTCTTCACTCCTAAGTTTTTTGAGAACGTATTTCATCAGCGCCTTGCCCAGTCCTTGACTTTGAAAGTCTGGATGAACCACTACATCCCAGATAGTGGCATTAAAGGCGTGATCTGAGGTAGCACGGGCAAAACCAATGAGCCGCTTTTGGTTTCCTCTCACTTGCCACATTGAAGCAACGAGAAAACTATGCTCAATAGCTTTTTTTACTTTTCTTAGAGGACGACGCGACCAACCAACTGCATCACAGAGTTCTTCTAACTCATATAGGTCAATATCTCGTTCCGTGCTGAAGACGATCCGAGCCTCCTTTGAAGCAGCTTCGCTAATACTACTCGGGCTAGAGTTGCCCGCAGTTTCTGCTGTATGCTCTTCAAAGAGATTTGTCCTAGTTGTCCCTACAGATTCAGGAGTACTAAACCAAGTTTTCCAAAAACCCATGCCAACGCGGTTCGGGTAGTATAACTGAATTGGTTTCCACTCTTAGGAGTGTTGATTCACTTTTAACATCGCTACCCCCATTTATTACCCTATTACACTCAAAGTTTTTCGGTTGTTTTCGGGATTTGCAATGGTAACAGCCAGTTAGAGCGTGTTTCACACCAATCATTTTCAACTTTAGCATTTTGTTGTAAAGGCTAGGAGAAATTCACCAAAAGGGTAAGGATATAACTAATTCAAAATTCACGCATTCACGCATTCAAATGAAAAAACCTAATCGTGGCAATTGCTCGTATAGAGCTTAAATGCACGTTAGCTTAGGAGTGTATTGTATAGGGGATTTGGGTATAAGGTATGGAACATTGAGAACACTCTTCTCTTGTCCCCCTTGTCCCCTTGTCCCCAGTCCTTAACATCTAACCCCTAACACCCAGCCCCCAGATGACGAAAGCAAGCGAGTTTTACCCTTAACAATGGCTTCTGGTTTAAAATCTTCGACACTGGAACTCCTAAAGCGCTTTAATCGAGCGTTTCCCCAGTTTTATGAGCAATTCGTCAGTAGTGAAATTCAACTGCAAAATTTGCGGCTAGCCTACCGTCTCTATAAAAGTAGACGCGCTGTGATTGAACTGAAACCGGAAGGTAGCAAAAGTGCCCTGCATTTTGCTTACCGCAACCAGTCTTTTCTCCTCAGCGATATTTTTGGTGTACTAGCAGCTTATGGGTTGACTATCCACGGTTTAAGTCTATACGGTCAAATCCGTCCGCCAATGTTAGTTTTTATCAAACTGTTGGTATCTCGTGGTAGTAAAGCCTTGACCGAGAAAACCGCAGAAAATGTCTGTCGCGCTATTCGCGAGGCTTTAGGAGGTCGGTTTGAGGTAGAAGAGATGCTGGCAGTAGAATTTAATCTTGACACTGGCTTAGAGCAGGTACAAACTGAGTTTTATGTCGATCCGGTATTTCATCTCCCTGCCTTAGTGATTGAAGCTGATAATCAACCAGGATTATTTTACAAAGTGATGTATGCTATCTGGCAGGAAGACCTTCTAGTCGTCAATGCCAATTTACTGGTTTGGCGCGGACGTACACGGCTAATTCTCTACTTGTTAGGGCCGAATGAAAGTCTCATTCCTGAATATCTGGGTCACAAAATTGCTGAAGGAGTGCGACAGAGGTTGCTGGGTAAATAAAAAAAGTAAAAAGTTATGAGTTATGAGTTATGAGTTAAAAATTCTTCACTCCTAACTTCTAACTCTTTCTACTTTAGTATTTAGTCGCACCCGTCCTTAAGGGTACGATACAAGTATGGCAACTATTGAAATCTTGGGCGTTCCACACGCATACGAGCTAACGGCTCCCACTTCCTGCCCCCATGCTTTAGTATTTATCCACGGTTGGCTCAATAGCCGTGGATATTGGCAACCTGTGATTTCCCGCCTATCAGATGATTTGCAGTGCCTGTCCTATGATTTGCGGGGTTTTGGTGAATCCCAATCCCAGATAAAAACCGATTTTAGTCGAGCACAAACGTCTTTGAGTATGATGCCTATCTCCAGTAGTACGGCTGACTCATCTTTCGATTCTCTTTATACTCCTGCTGCGTATACTCAAGATTTAGCAGCTCTTTTGAAACAGTTGAATATTAAAAGTGCTTGGCTAATTGGTCACTCATTAGGCGGGACGATCGCTCTTTGGGGAGCAGATCAAATGCCTGAGCGTGTTAAGGGAGTTATCTGTATCAACGCTGGCGGTGGTATTTACCTCAAAGAAGCCTTTGAGCAGTTTCGCTCGGCGGGTCAGAAATTTTTGCAAGTCCGTCCGCGCTGGCTGTCCCAAGTGCCTTTGATTGATTTATTGTTTACTAGAGCTAGTGTGGCTCGTCCTTTAGAGCGCTATTGGGCACGTCAGCGAGTAATAGATTTCGTTGTGGCCGATCCAGAAGCGGCTCTGGGGACTTTGTTAGACTCTACAACTGAAGAAGAAATCAATCGTTTACCTGAGCTAGTATCCCAACTGAAGCAGCCAGTTTATTTTTTGGCTGGCGCGGAAGACAAGGTTATGGAACCCAAGTATGTGCGCCATTTAGCTAGCTTTCACAGGCTTTTTCAATATTGTGGTGACAATGTTCTGGAAATTCCTAATTGCGGACACCTGGCTATGTTAGAACAGCCGGATGCAGTGGCAGATCACATCCGATCAATAGTCATTAGTCATTAGTCATTAGTCATTGGTCACTTGTACTGAGCGTAGTCGAAGTATTGGGCATTGGGCAACTGCAAATGACAAGGGACAAATGACATAGACGCGCCAGCGGCTACTCTTCTCCTGACGGAGACGCTGCGCGAACGAGAACGCCAAGGGCGAACCCGCAGAGTAGGACAAATGACAAAGGACAAATACAACTCTTGGAGAGGCTGCGCCAACGACTTCGCGGTAGTTGAGCGCAGTCGAAACTCAGTACAAGTGACAAATGACTAATGACTAATGACTAATGACTACTCAACAGGCTGATACAATTTCATCACCTGAGTAAGCCCTAATCTAGATTCAACGCCTAGTGTCAGGGGGGACGTATGACCACGGGATAGATGGTCAGCGGCGGCACAGCCAATCATGGCAGCGTTATCGGTACAGAATTTTAGAGGAGGGAAGAGGACGCGTAGGTTATGTTTAACGGCGGCGGCTTGGAGATTTTTTCTCAAGCCGCTATTAGCTGCTACACCGCCGCCAATGGCAATTGTGTCTAGACTATAGTCAAGGGCACAGGCGATCGCTCTTTTGGTTAGCGATCGCGCTATCGCATCCTGAAAGCTCGCTGCTATATCTGCCACTGGTACTTGTCCAGTATCTTTCTCTAACTGCTGCACTAAACGTAATACAGCCGTTTTTAACCCACTAAAACTTGCATCATAACGATGAAACCCCCCACCAGGTAAAGAAACTTTTCCTTCCGGTAAAGCAAAGGCTTGAGGATTACCCTGCTGTGCCAACTTGTCGATCGCTGGTCCACCCGGATAACCCAGCTTTAACAATCGCGCCACTTTATCAAAGGCTTCACCCGCAGCATCATCACGGGTTTGTCCCAGAGTTTCGTATTTACCACAATCTTTGACATAAATCAAGCTTGTATGTCCGCCTGAAACCAGTAAGCTAAGAAAAGGGGGATTTAAAGTTGATTCGCTCAAGTAAGTTGCACAGATGTGACCTTCGAGGTGATGAACTCCCAAAAATGGCTTATTGTGTACCATCGCTAGAGTTTTGGCAGCAGTTAATCCCACCAATAGCGCTCCTACAAGTCCAGGGGCACAAGTGGCGGCAATTGCGTCAATTTGTCCCCAATTTAGTTGGGCTTGCTCTAAGGCTTGTGCGATCGCAACATTTATCGTTTCCAAGTGCTGGCGAGACGCTACTTCTGGTACTACCCCGCCATACTGCTGATGGACTGGAATTTGCGAGGCTACGATACTGCTGCAAACTTTACGATTGTTAACAATTGCGACGGCTGTTTCATCACAACTGGTTTCTATTGCTAAAACGGTTGTCATTGAGAGTGCTGAGTGCTGAGTTTTTGAGTTGTGAGTCCTGAATCCTGAATAGTAGAGAAAAAATCTTGCTTCTTTACTACCCTACAACAACAATTCTTATACTCGGCACTCGGAATTCAGCACTCAGCACTAATTTTGGTTGAGAAGCTTTAACTTTTATTTACTTAAACTTTACTCGGTTCCCACCCAAGAGTATGATGACTTCCTAGTTATGCAAATAAACAACTGTACAAGCCGCTTCGTTTTGTACAAAGAACTTCTTGTTTTGTAATAAAAGGAAACAACTCTATGCGACGATTGTTTGCTTTGATGTTAGCGATTAGTCTTTGGTTCAATTTTGCCCCCCCAGCACAAGCTTTAGGGGCTAATTTGACACCGTGCAAAGACAATCCCGCTTTTCAAGAGCTAGCAGCTAATGCCCGTAATACCACTGCCGATCCTGAATCTGGGAGAAAGCGGTTTGAGCGTTATTCTCAGGCGCTGTGCGGTCCTGAAGGATATCCCCACTTGATTGTTGATGGTCGTCTAGATCGTGCTGGTGACTTTTTGATCCCTAGCATTTTGTTTCTATATATTGCTGGTTGGATTGGTTGGGTAGGTCGTGCCTATCTGCAAGCAGTCAAAAAAGACTCGAATACTGAACAAAAAGAAATCCAAATCGATTTTGGTTTGGCACTACCTATCATAGCGTCAGGCTTTACTTGGCCAGTAGCAGCAGTCCAAGAATTTCTCTCTGGAAAATTAGCAGCCAAGGATACAGAAATCCCCATTTCCCCACGCTAAATCAGCTTAACTAATTCATTCGTTTTGGAGACTAAATTTATGGCAGACAAAGGCGATCAATCAGCTTATTTGATTAAATTCATTTCCACAGCGCCCGTAGCCGCTACGATATGGCTGTTCATCACAGCAGGTATCTTGATTGAATTCAACCGCTTTTTCCCCGACCTACTTTTCCACCCACTACCATAAGTGTCAAATAGAACTTAGGACTGTTGAATCAATGTCTTGTTTTTTGCTTAATATTGTGTAGTTGATTTTTTCAGCTTAGTTAGGCAGAATTATCACTAAAATAGCCGGCAAAAATAGTTTTTTGAAACTCGTGATACTGTTTACAGATCGCGAGTTTCACGGTTTTAAAATCAGCTAAATTAATTTTTCTAAACTTCCTAAACAAAATGCTTCTTTAGCGACAATTATTATTAATATAAAAATGCCACCATTTTAATTTAGAGGCGAACATAAAATATGGCACAAGCAGTAGATGCATCAAAGAATCTTCCCAGCGATCCTAGAAATCGGGAAGTTGTTTTTCCCGCATTTGGCGATCCACAGTTAGGCAACTTAGAAACCCCGGTTAATTCTTCTCCTTTGATCAAGGGGTTTATTAATAATTTACCTGCCTATCGCCCAGGTTTGGCTCCTGCTAGACGCGGTTTGGAAGTTGGTATGGCTCATGGTTACTGGCTATTTGGCCCCTTTGCCAAATTAGGCCCACTGCGGGACACAGATAATGCTAACTTAGCTGGGTTACTGTCAGCTATTGGCTTGGTTGTAGTTCTCACAGGCGCTCTATCGCTGTATGCAAATAGCAATCCACCCAAAGCACTTCCTAGTGTTACCGTACCCAAGCCTCCAGCAGATGCTTTTAACTCTAAAGAAAGCTGGAACAACTTCGGCAGTTCTTTCTTAATTGGTGGTATTGGTGGTGCAGTAGTTGCTTACTTTTTGACCAGTAATTTGGCACTAATTCAAGGTCTATTTGGTTAATTACTAGCAGTTAGCAGTAGAAACGCGATTAATCGCGTCTGTACAGGAGTTAAGAATTAGGAGTTTAAATTCATAACTTCTAACTCTTAACTCCTAATTTATTTAAACAAAACTCTTTCAATATCATTTAAAGCAGTTTCAAAATCGTCATTAACGATTTGAATATCAAATTCATCTGCGGCTTGAATTTCTTCTTGGGCGCGGAGCAGACGACGGGCGATCGCTTCTTCAGAATCTTGGGCACGAGAGCGTATTCGTTTCTCTAATTCATCAAAGGAAGGCGGTAAAATAAAAATGCTGAGGGCACTGGGGAAGGAAGCACGAATTTGTCTTGCCCCTTCTAGTTCAATTTCCAGCACCACCAACTTACCGAAATGAATTTGGTTAAGTACTGCTTCACGGGGTGTGCCGTAATAGTTACCAGCAAATTCTGCCCATTCTAAAAATTCGCCTTCAGCAACTAATTGTTCAAACTTACTGCGACTGATGAAGTAATAACTTTTGCCATCGATTTCCCCTGGACGGGGAGAACGAGTTGTTACGGATACAGAATAATAGAGTTCTGGATGACGCTCTAGGAGCGATCGCATTAAAGTGCCTTTACCGACCCCACTAGGGCCAGTTAAAACAATTAATTTGCCTAAATGTAAGCATTCTTCGGTAGTCGCACTACTCTGGATCGGTAAAACTGGCATCATCCCTTCAACCTGTGAATCAATCAATACATATTATTCATTAGTCTTGTATTCCTGGTCTAGTCCACTGGTGACTAAGGAATTTGTAGCAAGAGTGACAAAAAATTTGTCTAATTCACATGGTACTACCGATACGGTGCAAAGAGGAGTAGGAAAAACCCCCTGCTAGTCAATTATCTACAGTTTGATGCTCGCGAGAAATCACAAAGCGATTTGCTACCGTTTCCGGCTGAATCGCTGACAGAATTACGTGGCTGGAATCGGTGATAATTACAGCTCTAGTCCGACGACCGTAAGTTGCATCAATCAGTTGACCTCTGTCTCGTGCATCGGTAATAATCCGCTTAATTGGGGCAGACTCTGGACTGACAATGGCAACTACTCGGTTGGCAGAGACGATGTTACCAAACCCGATGTTAATTAACTGAATGTCCATAAAAAAACTGACGCTAAAGGCGGTTTGATAAAGCTTGAAATAAACTTCTTTCCATGTTATCGCCAAAAAACGGGAGTTACAACGCTTAAATTTAAGCCAATCTGCGTTTTTAAATAATGTCTGCTTCTTTTAGCTATTTATTAGCTATTTTTCCTAAAAATATTCCTAAAGATACAGGTAAAATCATACTGATAGGAGCTAGTTAGCTAATGTATCTTCTATGAAAATAATTAGTACTGCAAGAGGCGAATTCAAAATTCACAATGACGCTTGCAAACTCGCGAACAAAATTCAAACAGGTATACAGCGTAAGCATTTTACTGATTTGAAATGAGTAGTTTCTTTACGCCGTGCTGTAAAAAGTTAGCTTACCTTTAAAAAGGGGCTATGCCGTGCCAGAGCATTTCAAAGAAAGTAAATAATTTTCAAACTTGTGTTGTTGTTCATTATTCAGTCTTTGAATCTCCTCAATCAAACGATCCTGATCAAGATGTTCTAAATCTTGTTATTGCAATTATTTTAATGTAGTTTCTAACCACAAGTGATAATCCTGTTTATAGAGAATTTGAGTAAGTATTTTTAGATATTACTTAATATTCTTCTAATTTACGAAGATTGGGAATTAGGTTTTATTGACGTAAACTTCCAGCTTCACAATCGCGCAACCAAGCTTTAACCCCTTGGGCAACAGTACCGTTACTACTATCTCGTGGTGGAGATAGTGGTTGCTGTTGTGAATAGGAACCTGCTTGAGAAAACATCATCACTAGTTGCCAACCACTTTTAGTGTTAGTCAATAACAGCCAGTGAAATTCTTGCAATTCTACAACTTTCCGATCTATGTACTGCCGCTCCAAGGTAGTAAAGAAAACTTGCTTAACTCCTGATGCAGCACTTTTAGACACATCTGCACTATATTCTTCCAGGTTAAGGGGCAGAGGATTAAACTCAGGTCTTCCTGCCACTAACATATAACTGTAAACCTGACTGCTTCTACTGAGGCGGCGGGCGCGTTGACTAGCGCGATTGGTATAACTAGGTAATTTTTGCAGTAGCTGTATAGTTAATGTTTCTAAATTTTGCTCAGAACACAAAGACTTCGCACCACTGTTCGCATTTTCCCTTTCTGCAAGCGTCGAGGGTTTAGGGATAGGGTTTATCGAGAAGGCTGGGTAAGCAAAGCTATTTGAAACTACAACCCAGAAGCCACAAGCAAACAGGAAACTATAATGTTTCTGACTGAGTGAAGAGGCAAGATTGTTCTTCTCTACACCCTGCACTCTGAGTTTCTCACTGACTCTTAGCTTCATGCCACCGCGATTAACTCCTCAGAAATTCTCTTCCAGGCTAACTCAGGCTCAGTAGCAGTGGTGATGGGACGACCAATCACTAGATAATCTGCACCGGCAATAATAGCTTGAGCTGGAGTGAGCGATCGCTTTTGATCGCCAATATCAGCCCAAGTTGGTCTAACCCCTGGACAAACTAGCAAAAAGTCATTTCCACAAGTTTGTCGTAGCTGTGCCACCTCTTGAGGCGAACAAACTACCCCATCCAAACCAGATTCTTGAGCCAGCAGGGCCATTTCTAGAGCATATTCTGGCAATTCTAAGGGGATTTTTAAATCAAATGCCAGCTGCTTACTAGAAATGCTCGTTAACAGAGTAATCGCTATTAACTTTGGTGGTTGTACACCCGCTTGTGCTGCTCCTACTTGTGCCGCTTCTGTTGCAGCCTTGAGAGCTTCTCTACCACACGTAGCATGAATTGTCAATAAATCCACACCATAACGAGCTGCACTACGGCAAGCACCTGCAACAGTGTTGGGGATGTCATCAAACTTTAAATCCAGGAAAATCCGCTTTTGCCTGGATTTTAGCACTTCCAGAATTTTCGGGCCAGTGCTGGTAAACAACTCTAAACCTACTTTGAAGAAAGTAACATCCTCAAGTCGATCTACAAGGGCGATCGCACTTTGTTCATCCGGTACATCCAAAGCCACAATTATTTTGTCATTAGTCATTGGTCACTTGTACTGAGCGTAGTCGTTGGCGTGGTCACTGAGCGTAGTCGAAGTGCAGCCTCTCCAAGAGTTGTATTTGTCATTAGTTTTTTCATTCTTACTCCCAATTTAGGGTACTAAGCGCACAAACTTATTTTTTCCAACTTGTAAAACTTTACCTTGTAATTCACCAAGAGCATCGAAAGTGGTATCAGCATCGGTAATGCGATCGCCATCTAAACGCACTCCACCCTCTTGAATTTTCCGCTTTCCTTCACCTGTACTTTTGCACAAGCCAGTGACATTGAGAATATACGCTAACTTGGTAGGGAACTGCGATACCTCAGCTAGAGAAAATTCTGGAACTGCACCTTCTTTACCGCCACTTTGGGCTGCTTCTTTCGCCTCTTGAGCTGCTTGTTCGCCGTGGTACTGTTTAACAACTTCCCATGCTAAGAGTGTTTGGCGATCGCGGGGATTTTCTGGCAGTCGATCCAAAGGTAAATCCGTCAACAGTTCAAAATACTGTTCTAGGAGATGATCGGGAACTCCTTGCAACTTTTGATACTTTTGTCCTGGGTGTTCTGACAATCCGATATAATTACCTAAAGACTTAGACATTTTTTGCACGCCATCTGTGCCAATCAAAATTGGCAGTAGCATTCCAAATTGGGGCTTTTGACCAAAATGGCGCTGCAAATCTCTGCCTACAGCAATATTAAATTTCTGATCGGTGCCGCCTAATTCTACATCTGCCTCAACTGCAACCGAATCAAAACCCTGCATTAACGGGTACAGGAACTCATGGATAAAAATCGGATTCTCTTTTTTATAGCGATCGGCAAATCCTTCCTTCGCTAACATCTGCCCCACCGTCATCGTCGAGAGTAACTCCAAAATTTTCTCTAAGTTGAGCTTAGAGAGCCATTCGGAGTTATAGCGCACCTCTAACCTTCCTGGTGTGTCAAAATCCAAGATAGGACGTACTTGATCTAAATAAGTCTGAGCATTTTGAGCTACATCTGCTTCTGTAAGCTGACGACGCACTTCAGATTTACCAGTTGGATCGCCAATACGCGCTGTAAAATCGCCAATAATTAAAACTGCTGTATGACCTGCATCTTGAAATCCTCGCAGTTTTCGTACTGGTATGCTATGACCAAGATGAATATCAGTACCAGTAGGGTCAATCCCCAATTTGACCCTTAAAGGTTTGTTTGTAGTTTGTAAGAGCCTTTCTAGACTTTCGCTGTTAACATCAACTGATTGTGGGAATACTTCTACTACACCACGACGCAACCAAGCAAAATCTGGCGTCATGCTAAGAGATTCATTATTACCTATGTTTTGCACACTAGAAGTTAAGTTGGTTATAAACACTTGCAATTTATCCACTTTCTCATCCGCCAAACTACTATAATTGCAAAAAACTAACCGCCTTGCTTCACCCAATCAATTACAGTTAAATTTACAAATGAGGAAGTGAAATAGCCGTGTCGTCGTCTAGGACTTTTGAAGATAAACAGCCACAGCGTCGGGCTTCATCAGGTTTTGAGTTTTTGAAAGGAGTCGGTCAGGTAACTGGCGGTACTCTCCTCTCAATCACCATGCTGGCAAGTTCCATTGTAGCCGGAGGACTGGTTGGTTTAGCCATCAGTTTCCGTAATTTGCCAGATGTCAGACAGCTACGTAACTTCTTTCCCTCAGAAACTACTTACATTTATGACGTTAAGGGCAAACTCTTAGCGAGTATTCACGGGGAAGCCAATCGGGAAGTCGTACCCCTAGATAGAATTTCCCCGAACTTAAAACGGGCAGTATTGGCAAGTGAGGATAGCCACTTCTACGATCACCACGGTATTAACCCTACTGGTGTTGGCCGGGCTATAGTAGTTAACGCTGTAGCAGGTGGAGTCAAAGAAGGTGGCTCCACTGTTACTATGCAGTTGGTAAAAAACCTGTTTTTGTCTCAAAAGCGGGCCTTTACCCGTAAGTTAGCAGAGGCTGTGCTAGCAATCCGGTTAGAACAAATTCTCACTAAAGACCAAATATTAGAAATGTACCTCAATCAAGTTTATTGGGGTCATAACAATTATGGTGTACAAACGGCAGCCCGCAGTTACTTTAATAAATCATCAGAATATTTAAGCTTGGGTGAGTCAGCAATGATGGCGGGTTTGATCCAAGCACCAGAAGAATTTAGCCCGTTTGTGAGCATGAAGCTGGCAAAACAGAAACAAAAAGAAGTGCTGGGACGGATGCTGGAATTGAACTGGATTAGCCAGTCAGAATACGATAATGCCCTCAAGCAAGAAATCAAACTTGGTAAAATCAAATCCTTTCAAGGTAGTGCCCTACCTTATGTAACCAATACCGTAGCGCAGGAGTTGGCTAAGAAGTTTGGGCGTGAGACACTACTCAAAGGCGGGATGCGGGTGCAAACTACAGTTGACGCCAACTTCCAAATCATGGCTGAGGAAACTGTTACGAAGTGGCATAAAACACTTTTAGAGCAGGGATTATCTAAGAATCAAATGGCCCTGGTAGCAGTCGATCCACGCACGCATTTTATTAAAGCATTGGTGGGGGGTATAGATCCGAAGATCAGTGAATTCAATCGTGCGACTCAATCTCAGCGCCAGCCCGGATCTTCTTTTAAACCGTTTGTATATTATACTGCTTTCGCTAGTGGGAAATATGCACCAGACTCAACGGTGGATGATTCTCCAGTCAGCTATCGAGATGGTAACGGTTGGTACTTTCCCAGAAATTATGATGGTAGTTTTAGGGGAGCAATGCCAATTCGCACAGCTTTAGCCCAATCGCGAAATATTCCTGTGATCAAGGTTGGTAAGGCTGTGGGGATGAATAGAGTCATAGAAACCTGCCGGACTTTAGGAATTACGAGTCCGATGGAACCTGTGACTTCCTTGCCACTTGGTGCAATTGGTGTCACCCCTCTGGAAATGGCTAGTGCATACGCTACCTTTGCTAATTATGGCTGGCAATCTCCACCAACTGTAATTGCCCGTGTCACCGATAGTAGTGGTAATGTGTTGCTGGATAATACCCCGAAACCGCAACTAGTTCTCGATCCTTGGGCATCAGCTGCAATTATCGATGTGATGCGATCGGTAATCACTGAAGGTACAGGTAAAAGTGCTGCGATCGGTCGCCCAGCCGCAGGGAAAACGGGAACAACATCATCAGAAAAAGATATTTGGTTTGTTGGCACTGTGCCACAGTTGACAACTGCTGTTTGGGTAGGGAGAGATGACAATAGACAATTAGCTGACCATGCCACAGGTGGTGTCATGGTTGCTCCCATTTGGAAAGATTTTATGGAGAAGGCACTTAAAAACGTACCCGTAGAAAACTTCAAGCCACCTTCGCAGTTTTCTCGTCCCAAGTCAAATTAAAGTTAGAAGCGATAAGTTATGAGTTATGAGTTGATTGACAACTCCTAACTCCTGTACAGACGCGATTAATCGCGTCTGTACTTCTAACTTTTGCTAGGGCTGTTTTTCTAGCTCGGCTTTCATCCGTTCTAAAGTGAGGTGCATTTGGTCAAACATTTGTTGCGGAGTGACACCGAACTGACCTAATTGGGTTTTCAGTTGTTCTACTGTCATTTGTGCCATGAAATCTTCTGATAGCTCGAAGCGCTTCATAAAGATGCGGTACCGATCCATCATGGTTTCCATTTGCTCAATAAACAGCTTTTTGCCATCGCGGTCAAATTTGCCGTAGCTGTTGCCAAGCTTGATCAGCGCTTGATAATCCTCAAACAGCTGTTTTGCTTCTTGCTGAACTATTTCAGAATCGAAGAATCCCATATTGCTTATACTAAACTGAGCGCCCAGACTCAGTAGCTTAATAGTTTTACTTCTATTTATTATTTTAGTCTAGGGGAGTAATCTAGTCACGAAGCTTCGGTTTTGGTACGGTTTGTTACCGAAATTTCAACACTTGACTTGAGAAGGTTTCCCCTTGTTAAATCGACTTAATAAACTCGCAATACTCAGAGCTTTAGCCATTGATTTCGGATTGGTATTTTCACCCGGTTCAATTTTCAGTCTGGTAGCGTATTTCTGAGCTAGTGAATCTTGCGGGTTAAGTTTTAATGCTTGACGGATATAAACCCTGGCCATCCCGATAAATTTCTGTTTTAGATGTACTAAACCTAATAAAGCATAATAGTCGCTGTTATTTGGCTCTAACTTGATGGCATCGCGCAGTTCTTGTACGGCTAGGGCCCAATTGGCTAGCCTGACGTACTCAATGGCTCGCTGGTAGTGACGTTGGGCGTAATTTGTCAAAACTGGTTTGACATTAGTTTCTTGATTAAATGTCAATTCAATTGGCTTGACTTCTACTTCAGGGATGATGCGAACAGCTTTTTGTGGTAGAAACAAGTCAGGTTTATGCAACTGTAAGTAAACTAAATTCAGTATACTAATTTGTTGTGTAACTTGATAAAACTGATGGAGTGATTTGTATTGAGCTTCTGCATAGGAAGCGATCGCTTCTTCATAAAACAATTCTGCTTGGGGTGCAGACATTTCGATAATTTCCTGAGCTATGGCACTTTGCCCACATAAAGCTTGCTGCTGTAGTACTCTTGCGTCCGCTCGCAGCATAGCTATAGCAATCAAGCGTTTGTGTCGATGTTTGAGTTGTTCGTAAGCTGGATTAATTAAATAGCTCAGTATTGCCGTTGCTAATTCTTGGTCGGAATTGCAGCTTTTAGCATAGCGATCGGGATGTAGCAGCTTCGCTAAAGTATGATAGCGTTTAAAAATCTGGCGATCGTCAGCACTCACAGAAATTCCTAGCACAGCGTAAAGATCGCAAAGCTGTTTAAGCCATTCTGCCGGTAGGAAGGTCTGTGACATCGTAGTAGTCTAGATCGGTTAAAAATTTAAAATTAGCATCAAAGCTTAATGCACAGTCATGTGAAACTTACTCAAATTTCTTCAAATATTAAATTGTGGGGCTTACAACCCAAAAGTCGGCAGGGCAAAACAGGGTGGTTGACTAAAATAGACTCATCCGCAAAACATAAATGAGTCAGGATTTTTGCTGGATACCGAAAACCGAGTTCTTAATTTGGATAAAGTCGAGCTAAATGAAAGAACATAAATTCAAATAATGATTACAAAATTTACACCTCAACAACAAGAGTTGATTGCATCATATCAGCGAAAATGGAGAGCAATTAGCTTATCAACAGAGCGTATCGACCGCAAACGACTATTAGCTGTACTTGAGGAAGTATATAGTTTGTATCCCGAAGGTGGCCCAATGCCTGAAGTCATTTTTTTTGAGAGTCCTTATGGTGCTTTTAGTGCTGAGTTGATACTTGCAACAGCTAACTTTAACGGTCTGACTGATGATGAAGTAATCAATGAAGTAGCTAGTTTACAAACTCTTCGTGGTGAAGGTCAGGTAAGAACTGATTTATGGTTTGATTTGCATATGTATTTATCTCCTATGGAATTAAATCCCCAAATTAATCAGGAGCTTTGGGAAGTTTTAACAAAAAATCTTGTAGATGAAATAGGTATGACAATTCATGAACAGTTGTGGGAAATTTTATGGAATTGGCTTACTGAAAGGTTATGGAGTGAGTTGAAAGATACTCCTAATGCATATTCCCGTTTTTACGATAACTTTATTGATCGTGACTCAGAATGGGCAAGTTACGCTGGGTTATTCGATTTTTGTATCAACGAACTAAGTTATCAACACGATCAAGAGCAATGGAATGTTTACCAAGCTGTATGTAGTGAGTGTGGCTGGTGGTTTCTACCATCACCTAGACATTACATAATTTGCGATCGGCCAACAAAATTACTGCTTGACGATAGAGGTAAACTCCATGCCGATGAAGAGCCTGCAATTCAATTTGCTGATGGTTTTGGTGTATATGCTCGACATGGCGAAATTTATTCAATTTGTTTTCCTTAAAGCTTAGGGGCAGCCATGCGTTTTTCTCTACGAGACGCTACGCGAACATTTTTAATTGTTTCTCTGCCTTTTGGCTGTCTTATTGTAGGAACTATGGTATTCGTATATTTATTAGAAATATGTTGACTAAGCGCAAAAGTCGAAGTGTTGCCGCTGTTTTAGCTTTTTCTGGCACGCTAACAATTTCAGGATTACATAAATTCTACCTGGGACAGCCTCTGTGGGGTATTTTGTATGTGTTGCTTTCCTGGACACCGATCCCCAAAGTAGCTAGTGCGATTGAGGGAGTTTGGTATTTAGCCCAAGACGAAGAAGCTTTCGATCGCAATTTTAATCTCGGCAAGTCAGCAGCGAGGACTTCACAAAAGGCGATTAATCAAGTAGGAGCGATCGCTGACGCAATGCGGGAATTAGATGCTCTGCGCCAAGATGGACTGATTTCGGAGTATGAATTTGAACAAAAGCGCCGCCAATTGCTAGACCAGATTTCTTGAGGTAAGCGACAATCATGAATAACTGGCTACCTTTAAATTCCAGGCTGCAAAAACTCCGCGCCAAGCTCCTCAACGATCCTTACTATCGCCTACAATCTGGGGAAGAAATTCAGATAGCGGCCCAATTAGGTATCCGCATTGATGCTAATCAAGCCACTATAGATGATTGGTTACGCCTACCAGGTTTGTCAATTCACCAAGCGCGATCGCTTGTGGAACTTTCACATTCAGGTGTGAAATTTTACTGTATTGAAGATATCGCTGCGGCTTTGGGTATGCCAGCGCCGCGCTTAGAGCCATTAAAGCCTCTGCTGAATTTTATTTATTATGACCACGAATCTTTAGAAAATCCTACCCATTTAGTCAACCCGAACACAGCAACCGTTGAAAAATTAGCACAAATTCCATTTGTAGATTTATCTTTGGCGGAAGCAGTGGTGCAAAATCGGCAATCAGCCGGTCCCTACCGTAACCTGGCTGATTTCCAGCGACGGCTGGAGTTAACTGGTGATGCGATCGCCCAGATAATGTATTATTTGAGGTTTTAAGTTAAAAGTTAGAAGTCTTAAAATAACTCCTAACTCTGGCAATTTTGGATTGAAAGAAAAATCTCAAATCCAAAACTGATTAAATAAACCCAATGCGATCGAGAGGCCAAAAGCGAAACGTTGCCCGACCGATGACATTTTTTCTGGGTAAAAAGCCCCAATAGCGAGAGTCATTACTATCATTGCGATTATCTCCCATAACAAAAAACTCGTCTTCTGGGACTTTCACTGCTTGATATGGCTGATTTGGAGGTTCAGCGATGTAGTCTTCTGCCAAAGGTTGACCGTTAAGGTAGACTTTGCCAGAAGCAACACTAATTACCTCACCAGGCTGGCCAATAACTCGTTTGATAAACGCTTGGTCTTTGGGATATCCTCGACGTTGTAGTTCTGCGGGTGGCTGAAAAACAATAATATCGCCAGTTATGGGAGGGTGAAAATGGTAGGAGATTTTTTCAACTACCAAGCGATCGCCAGTATGTAAGGTGGGTAACATCGAGTCAGAAGGTATATAGCGCGGTTCGGCGATAAAAGTCCTGATTAAGAATGCCAAACACAGTGCGATCGCAATTAAGATCAGATTTTCTTGCGAACTACGCCATACTTTTAACGACGCACGCTCTTTTTTTGCATCACTTTCGTGAGGAATCATAAAAGTTTCTAGCCAGTTTTAGAAGTGAGACAAATACCTTGATTATTTTGACTCAAAAGTTATATTAATAGGAAAACAGGGTTTAAGGTCAACCTATACAGACATTAAATAATACACTTACCCATTTGCTAAAGATAAGCAAAAGTACTGTAAAGAAACTATGACTTGTCTAAGGTAATATAAGCTAATAGTTAGGATTGCTAAATAGATAATTAAAAATAAAAAATTCTAATTGCTGTAATTATAAAGCAAGTTATGAGATAATTGTAAGTTTTGTTTCTTCCTGCAAAATAAGCTAGTTACAGACTGCTAAAGCGATACAACCAGTAGGTTTTTCTTTAAACAGAAAATTGGTCGTATAGTTGCAAAATAATCTACCTGATGTTTGATAGTATCTACCTCACTTTACTGAAAAAAGGCAGATAGCGCAGCGTAAAGCCTTCTCTACGAGAGGCTGCGCCAACGGCATGGCTTCGCTGAGAGCGAGTCTGCGTACTCTTACAGAGAAGCAAGCTACGCGCAGCGTCTCGCAGAGAGCGTCGGGCAGTTTTGCTGGAGGTTGAGTTACAAGAAAATATATTTTTTAAGTAAAATTACATAAATTTAACCAAAATTTAAATGTATTTTTAAATGCATAAATATAGTTCAAAACAGCGTTTTTAGTAAAAAATACTACTTTTAAAGATGAAATCTAGACTTTATTACTTCAATGGATAAATGCTATTCTATTGTGATTTTAATCACTTGCCTATATTTACGAAATTAATTTCCGTAATTACACGGTGACAGTGCATATTAAACTGTACTATTAATTAAGATATAAACATACTTAATTATCGAAAAAAACATTCACAGACAGAAAGCTACTAGCAATTTGAGCTAAAGTATCAGCATCCGAAAGAGAAATAAGCTGCTGATAGAATTATTTTTCTTGAATAAGTCAAAGGTAACTAGATTGAAACAATAAATGCCCCTTGCCAATGAGAAACTATATTGAATCAATTTTCGTCTGGTCTATTTCATAGAAAGTACAAGGTAACATTCTGTCAGTTAAAAATTTAACTTTTTCTTAAAAAGGAAACAATGGCAACAGGCAGTAAAATATATCTTATCAAGATAGAACTAATAGTTTACCAGACTCTTATTTTAAAGAGACCGCACCCTTTTAAGTAATTTTGTATGTTAATCAAACAATACACTTAAGTTGTAAACTATGCAGTTTTACAGTGAGAAAGTCTGACTAAAAAAACTTCAGTCTGCGAAAAGTGCAAATTGTAGGTATGACAACTAAGTTCATCTTATTTGAAAAGCTATAAAACTTGAAAGGATAATGCTGCCTTAGCGGTGAAGCGAAAAACAACACTAATTCAGAACTCCTATTTAAAAGGATTTTGGGGTGTGGTTAATTATTTGATTGTGTTCCTCTTCTTCTTTGAGCTAGTGGTGAGAATGTGGAAGCGCAAAGCTTACCTTTTATGACTGGGTTGAAATTAAACAGTAGCAAATATTGTATATTCAACGCTGTCCAAATCGAGAACGTATAGATTTCAGTTAAAGCAATATAGTCTGTCTTATCAATTCTGAATTCTCGTTAGTACCAATTCTAATTTTCATGATTACCAGAAAGCAGCTGGTATCTAAATATCTAATAAAAATGTGCTATAACGTACCGTCATAACTGTGGTGATGGTTCGATCTTTGAAGGAGCGTTGAGGTGGAAAACAATAAGTCGTTTCTGTGGCCAGAAGGAATATTAATTGCGCTACTTGCTTTAGGTGGTGTTTTTAGTCTTGCTTTTATGATGCTTCTAAGGCCAAATGCTTCGGATGCTCAGAGTAGACCAAGTATAAATATCAAGGATGTATCTGCAAACGTAGGAACTCAGCAACGCATTGAGAAATTAAAGGCGGCGATGCTTACAAGTTGGCAGCAAGAAGCACAAACAAAGGGTCTAGCCTACCCCATACCATCACGTTTTCAAGGAGCAATAATTAATGCTGCAAAACTCACTCAGGGTGAGAAAGTAATTGCTCTTACCTTTGATGATGGTCCTTGGCCTCAGACTACAGAGCAAGTGCTAAATATTCTGAAATCAAATAATATCAAAGGGACGTTTTTTGTAGTTGGGCAGAACCTCAAAAATTATCCAGAGTTAGGAAAGCAGATTGTCGCTCAAGGTCACGTCATTGCCAACCATACTTGGCATCACTGGTATCACTTCTTTAATCAACAAGCAGCTGCTTTTGAAATTGAGCGCACAACAGACTTAATTTATCAAGTTACAGGTGTCAAAACAAATCTGTTCCGACCGCCTGGTGGTATGCTACACAATGGATTAGCTGGTTATGCAAAAGGACAAAAGTATGCTGTGGTGATGTGGTCGGCTGATTCCACAGACTACAAGTTACCAGCTGTACCAAAGTTGATCGATAACGTGATTAAAGATTCAAAACCTGGTGGGATTGTGCTAATGCATGATGGTGGTGGTAATCGTTCTAGAACTGTGCAAGCTTTACCAGAAATTATTAGCAACTTTAAGAAGCAAGGCTATCGCTTTGTGACTATTCCAGAACTTTTAGAAATCGAAGATGCTGACCAAAAGTTGCTTGCTACCAAAAAGTAATAATGATTAATTTAGATATTTTAAATTTTTTATTCCGAGTATGTTGGGGGCAATAGGTGCAAGTATAGCTATATTTATGATGAGAAGGGGCTGGGGGTGAGGTCAAAATCCTGTGCATCGAACTCACGTTAATTAAAATTATCAAGCATACGCTGCCGTAAATTCTTAGTAGGCACAATTCATGAATTGTGCCTACTTCATTTTTTAATTCCGATGTCTAATGACTAGTCACTAAACTGAACTCAGTTGTTTTTTCAGGATTAGCTTCTGGACTATCAGCTTCAGAAGGCGGAACTAACTGCCAGAATTTCGGCAAAAATTCTTGCCAGTTTTGCAGAATTTTCTTCGCCTTTGGTGAACCAGTGCGTTCTGCATGATTTTGGATTAATTCTTGCAGTTGCTTTGCACCTACTTCGGTAATCACCCGCTGTATTTTGACTATTTCCGGGTTGACTAACTCACGAAATGAGTCGTCTTCATCCAAGAAGTATGCGAGTCCACCAGTCATTCCAGCAGCTACGTTTCGTCCTACTTTGCCAAGGACGACAATCACACCACCTGTCATGTATTCACAACAGTGATCTCCAGCACCTTCAATTACTGCGATGCCTTTGGAGTTTCTCACAGCAAAGCGTTCTCCTGCTAGACCATTGGCAAATAATATGCCACCAGTAGCACCATAGAGGCAGGTATTGCCAACTATCACGTTTTGTGATGCGTTATAGGTAGCATCTGTTGGAGGTTTGATGATGATTTCACCACCATGCATCCCTTTACCTACATAGTCGTTTGCTTCTCCTTCCAACCTGAGAATTATACCTGGGAGGTTGAAAGCACCAAAGCTTTGTCCAACACTACCTGTAAAGTTGAGATTAATTTGTCCTTCGAAGCCACTATCACCGTATTGAGAAGCGATCGCACCCGCTAATCTTGTGCCCACTGTTCTGTCAGTATTGATAATTGGGTAAGTCTTGGTGACAGTAGACTGATCCCTAATAGCAGCCTGAATGTCAGGATCGGCAAGGAACTTGTCATCTAAAACCACGCCGTTGCTATGAACTTCTTCATGCACCAACCAGCTACGATTGTCTTTGCTATTTGGTAGCTGAAGTAAACAGTCAAGATTCAACGATCGCGTTTTGGTGAGATTTACTTCTTCGCGCAGTTTTAACAAATCTGCACGTCCAACGATTTCTGACAAAGAACGGTAGCCAAGTCGGGCTAACAAACTCCGCACTTCTTCCGCAATGAAGTAGAAGAAGTTGACAACTTGTTCCGGCATTCCCGTAAACCGTTTGCGGAGTTCTTCTTTTTGAGTAGCAACACCCACAGGACAGGTATTCATGTGGCAAACTCTCGCCATAACACAGCCTTCAGCAATCATGGCAATGGAGCCGAAACCGAATTCTTCACCGCCCATCAATGCACCCATTACCACATCCCAACCACTCTTGAGTCCGCCATCTACGCGTAAAATCACGCGATATCGCGCAGGCCATTTTCCATCAAGACGCGATGCACTTCGCTTAAACCTAATTCCCAAGGGGAACCAGCATGTTTAATCGAACTGAGTGGCGATGCACCTGTACCACCATCATGTCCAGAAATCTGAATAATATCAGCGTTTGCTTTGGCTACACCAGCTGCGATCGTGCCAATGCCAACTTCTGCAACTAGCTTCACCGACACCTTTGCTTTGGGGTTAATTTGGTGCAGGTCAAAAATCAGTTGTGCTAGGTCTTCAATCGAATAGATATCGTGGTGTGGTGGTGGCGAAATCAGCGTAACACCTGGTTTGGAGCGCCTTAACATTGCAATGTATTGGCTCACCTTGGGCCCTGGGAGTTGTCCACCTTCACCAGGCTTGGCACCTTGGGCAATTTTGATTTCAATTTGTTTGGCGTTGACTAAGTACTCTGGGGTGACACCAAAGCGTCCCGATGCAACTTGCTTAATGGCACTATAAGCTCGATCGCCATTTCGCAATCCTTTTAAATGAGGTAGGGTTGGCGAGTAACCAGATTCGTCTACATCATCTAGAACTGTGTAGCGCACTGGATCTTCGCCGCCTTCTCCAGAATTGGATTTACCGCCAATGCGGTTCATAGCGATCGCTAAAGTTTCATGAGCTTCTCTTGACAAAGCGCCTAAAGACATGCCACCTGTGCAGAAGCGTTTGACTATTTCATATACTGATTCCACTTCTTCTAGAGGAACTGGGGTGCGATCGCCTTGGAAATCTAGTAAATCGCGCAAGGCTGTTACTGGTCTGCCTTGGAGGTGCTTTTTGTAAACTTCGTAGTGATCATAGTTTTTGTCATCTAGAGCCTTATGCAGCGCCTTAACCATTTCGGGGCTATTCATGTGGTACTCGCCGCCAGGACGGTACTGCACAAAGCCCAGGTTTTGTAACTTATTAGCCGTCAGTTCTGGGAAAGCTTTGCAGTGGAAGGAAAGCACTTCATCAGCAAGTTCGGTAACACTCAAACCACCGATGCGGGAAGTCGTCCCACGGAATCCCAGTTCGATTAAATCTCCACCAATGCCAATAGCTTCAAAGATTTGGGCTGCTTGATAGCTGGAAAGCAGAGAAATTCCCATCTTGGAGAGAATTTTTAACAAACCTGATTCTACTGCTTTGCGATAGTTTCCTAAAGCTTGTTCTAGGGTGAGGGTGGGAATTTTTTGCACACCCATTAACTTTTGAGTTTTGGGATCGGACCACCAATCACGCACCGTATCTAAAGCCATGTACGGGCAAACTGCACCAGCACCATAGCCAATCAGACAAGCAAAGTGATGGGTACTCCAGCATTGAGCAGTATTCACAATCAGGGATGTTTTCATTCGCAACCCCTCACGAATCAGATGGTGATGCACCGCACCTACTGCTAATAGGGGAGGAATGTAGGTATATTCTGTGTTGAGACTGTCATTAGCTTGATCGCTTAATATTAAAATCTTTGCACCTGCCCGGACTGACTCAGCTGCTTGTGCTTGTAAAGATTGCACTGCGGCTTTCAATCCTTCAGGGCCAGTGGCGATCGCAAATAGGGTTGACAACTCAGCCGTGGCAAATCCTGACAGCTTAATTGCCTCTAATTCACTATCAGTTAACACTGGCGATTCGAGTTTTAATCTCCGAGCATATTCTGGCTTAGGTTCTAATAAGTTACCCCGTTCACCCAGTTCAACTTTTAGAGACATCACTAGCTTTTCTCGCAGGGGATCGATCGCTGGGTTCGTCACCTGAGCAAAGCGCTGTTTGAAATAGTCATAAAGCAGGTGGGGCTTTTGCGACAGCACCGCTAAGGGAATATCATCACCCATGCAGAAAGTCGGTTCTGAACCTGCGATCGCCATTGGATGAATCACCATATCTACATCTTCTGTGGTGTAGCCAAAGGCAGTTTGACGCTGAAGTAAGGTTTGCTTGTCAATTGTCACTTGTGCTTGGTCATTTGTCATTTGTCCATTGCCATTGCCATTTGCTAATGACGGATGACTAATGACTAATGACTTTAATTCTTGACGATGCTGTTGTAGCCATTCTCCATAAGGATGCTGCTTGGCGATGCGCCTCTTTATATCCCAATTCTTCAGCACTTCATGATTTTCTAAATCCACGGCAATCATTTGCCCTGGGCCAAGTCTACCTTTCTCGACAATATCGGCTTCTGGGAAATCCACCACACCAGCTTCCGAAGCTACAACAATGTAATCATCTTTGGTAATCGCGTAACGAGCGGGTCTTAAACCATTACGATCTAGTGTTGCACCAACTTTTTTGCCATCGCTGAATACTAAAAGTGCTGGCCCGTCCCAAGCTTCTTGCAAACCACTGTAATATTCGTAGAAATCAACAATTTCTGGAGATTCACGTAAAGAAGGCTGATTTTGGTAAGCTTCTGGAACCATAATCATTAAAGCTTCCAAGGGGCTGCGTCCAGAGCAAACCAGCAATTCCACTACGTTGTCTAGGGTAGCTGAGTCGCTATTATCAATGTGAACTAATGGCTTGAGTTCCTGGATGCGATCGCCCCATACAGGATGATTCAGGCTAGCCTCTCGTGCCATCATCCAGTTGATGTTACCCAATAAGGTATTGATTTCGCCGTTGTGACCCAAAAGCCGCATTGGTTGGGCTAGCGGCCACTTGGGCATGGTATTGGTACTAAAGCGGCGGTGATAAACAGCAAAGGCGCTTTTGTAAGCTGGATTTTTTAAATCGTCATAAAAGCTGCCCAAGACAGCAGAACGCACCATACCTTTGTAGACAATTGTGCGACTCGACAACGAACAGATATAAAATTCTTCTGAGATATCAGTTGCAGCTTTACTAATGCGGCGGCGGGTAATATACAACTGCCGTTCCAATTCATCACCGCTTTTGTCAACAGAAGCTAACAAAACTTGTTCAATCTGGGGTTGATTTTCTCTTGCTTGTACCCCCAGTAAATCAGATTGCACTGGTACTACTCGCCAACCCAATACAATTAATTTCTCTTCAGCAGCTACTTGCTCGACAGTCACTCTAGCTTTTTGTGCTGCTTGCTGGTCTTGTGGTAGAAATATCATCCCCACAGCTATGCGATCGCTAGATGGAAATTCCTTCCCCCTTTGGGCAAAGTCTTGTTGGAACAACTCCCAAGGGATAGCTGTCAATACTCCAGCACCATCACCAGAGTCGCGATCGGCGCTACAACCTCCCCGATGTTCTAAGCAGGTTAAAGCAGCTAAGGCTTTTTCGACAATTTCGTGGCTGGTATGATTTTGGCGATGAGCAATAAAACCGACACCACAGGCATCTCGTTCCTCTACTAACCACTTTTGCCCCTGATAGGTATCTCTTGAGTTGATATCCGCTGTGATTTTCTGTCCTTGATTCATCGGTTTATTATTCATACCCTGTTCCTGAAGTATTGAGTTACCAATTTTGCCACTACATTGTGGGAAAAAATTTCTAAATTCAGCGATGGAAAATATATAAGCACCGAAATTTAGGGAAAAAAAATTTTAACTTCGGTTTTACTTTCTCAGTTTTCCCGTGTTAAAATAATTGCGTGTTTTTTATGTGTTTATGCGGTGTTAGACAATTTACCTCCGCCAAGACATTATTTTTGCCCTGACAGTTTCTTTTTTATATTTTGAAGTTAAGTATTTTTTCAATCTCTTTTTTCCAGATGCACACTAGCTACTCATGGAGCCTATTTCGGCTCACCTGAAACAAAACTAAAACTGAACGCTGCACTATTTTTTCAAGCCAAAGCCCAGATAATTTGTAATCGATCGCGACAATCAAGAACTCACTCTAAGCAGTCGCGTTGCGTTTATTAAAGAAGCTATGCTAAAGGCTTTACGCTACGCTACCTTAATTCGTGGTTGCAATCAGTGAGGGGTTCTACCCTCCATTGTCTTGTTAACCATTGAATTAAAAATTGAGTCTGATCTGGTGTACCCTTTTAATTACGAATTAGTAATTATTTGGTTATCCCGATCCAGCAATAAAATCAGCGTATTACAATATATACCCATTTGACAATTCCCAAATATTTTTGTTGTCTAGAATTTTGCCGCTTACCAGTTGCTGTATGTATTACTATTAACTAGACATTACTGAAGTAATAACAGTAGCAACGTTCATCTTGGATTAAATATCTTAATCCAATTTGGATAACCAAAACTACCGTATGTAGTGTGGTTAGAATTAGTGGGAGTTAAAAAACTTGATTGCAGTGGCTTTAGCGTCTAAATAAATTAATGTGTATCTACAAGAGATAACTAGCCAATATATAGATTATCATATTTATTCCAAAAAAAAGTCATGTTTCCTTTATATTTCCAAATAATTGGTTAGTTTAAACCTTGGTGATAGTTTTCAAAAATATCTAGTAAATTATGGTAAAAATGCTGAATTGTTGCCAATCAGAGATTAGCGACGGCTTTACAAATGCCAAGGGCGATCGCAGATTTTTCCGGGCTACTGTGTCACCAATACTTTTAACAGTACTGTGCTTAACGACTACTTATGCTACCAACGCCCAGGAGTCCCCGAAAACCACCAAATTTATACCCAGGTTAATCTCACAGTCAGCTGCACCTCCTTTACCAGGTGTGGCATCCTCTGGTAATCAAATTTCCCTCAATTGTCGTACTTTACCAGGAACTTGGTTACAGCGACCTGGAAAATCTGGACAGGTGACAACCAATATTAGTGATGGGGCATTTAAGCAATTAATTGGAGTAAATTTCTTAAACAGTAGTAATTCAGCGAAGCAACCAATACAGTGGTTTTCGTCGCTGACAACGCCACTGGTTTTATCTACCAGACTACTAGGAGCATATCGCTATCTGGATATTAGCAATTTTGCTCAAACATCTGGATGGGAAATCCGAACCAATGGCAACATTTTGGTGATTGCTACCCCAAAAACACAAATCACAAATATTGTTCAGAGCCAGGAACCTCTAGAAGCGAGTGCCCCTTTGCAACAGACTCGGATTCGTGTCGATTTAGATCGTCCCACTCCCTGGCAACTTGCACAAGGATCGGCGATCGCCAAACCGCAAACACCATCTTTCGATCCAGATACGCCAACCCCAAAATCCACTGTACCGCCAAATCGGAAGTGGACAATTACTCTTGATGGAATCGCCGATCCCATTTTGATAGAACGCTATACTCCCCAGCCACCAGTAGCACCAATAGCACCACCATTGTTGCCAAACTTGCTCAAACAATTATTACCAGTTACACCAACACAACCAATACCAGCAGCACCAGCCCCAACCCCTGAACCACTGATTCAAAAAGTGGAGGTGGTGAAAAACCAAACCATTATTAGTCTGAGCGTTCCCTTTGGTTTATCACCTCAAGTTAGTACTGTTGCTAACCCCAATCGCCTGATTATCGATATTCGACCCGATCCTTTAGAAGAACGAGATATTACTTGGGCCCCAGGATTGCGCTGGCGACAGCATTATGTCAACTTAGGCACAGAACGCTTTCCGGTGGTCTGGCTAGAAGTTAATCCCCGCAAATTTGGGCTAACATTGAAACCGATGTGGGCTAGTCCTGATGGACTTGCGGGTACTGCTCCCTTAATTCAAACAGCACAACGTTACTTAGCAGTGGCTGGAATTAACGGTGGTTATTTTAACCGTAATAACAGATTGCCATTGGGTGCGATTCGTCGAGATAATCAGTGGTTATCAGGCCCGATTCTTAACCGAGGTGCGATCGCTTGGAATGATTCAGGTCAATTTTACTTCGGTCGTCTCACCTTGGAAGAAACTTTAATTACGGCAAATGACCAGCGCCTACCAATTCTGTTTCTCAATAGTGGTTACATTCAAAGTGGCATTGCTCGTTACACCCCAGCTTGGGGATCGACTTACACGCCGTTGACGGATAACGAAATTATCTTAGTGGTACAAAAAAACCAAATTACTAATCAGTTACCAGGCGGCAAAGTTGGTGAGACGCCGATTCCCATTCCCCAGGATGGCTACCTACTAACTTTACGCGCTAACGCTGCTAGCGCTGCCTCTGGGCTACCTATTGGAAGCGCAGTAAGTATTTCCAGCGCCACTACTCCAGTTGATTTTAGTCGTTATCCCCACATTATCGGAGCGGGACCGCTATTAGTCCAAAATCGTCAAATTGTCCTTGATGCCAAAGGTGAAAAATTCAGCAACGCCTTTATTGCCGAAAAGGCTATTCGCAGCGGTATTTGCACAACGGCAACAGGGACATTAATGATTACTGCCACACATAATCGTGTCGGCGGTTATGGGCCTAATTTGGCAGAACATGCTCAATTGATGCAACAGATGGGCTGTGTAGATGCTTTAAATTTAGATGGCGGTAGCTCTACCAGCCTTTATTTAGGAGGGCAACTACTCGATCGATCGCCCAGTACCGCTGCTCGTGTTCACAACGGAATTGGTATTTTCCTGCAACCACGAAAATGAGGTAATAGGGAAAAACTTAATCCTCAATCCCAGTCACTTTTTAAAGTTTAGAACAACCTATCATTTTGCTTGATGAAGACTTGGTGTAGACATCAGAATTTTAGTAGTGATCGTTTACACCATAAGGTTTGATTTTGCTATGTTTATCAAAGTGCGACAAAATTGCTGATTTCCAAGGTTGCAAGATAGCGCCAAATTTTTTTATCAATAATTAAGAGTACCAACGGTTTGTTATGTCTTCAAATGAGGTAACTATGGCTCGATATCAAGAAACTACACAGACTGAAACTCTACACCTCCCTCCAAACATAACTTCCAGGGGCGTTGCTGCAACAGAATTACGTCCTTGGGGTGCTTTTACAGTTTTAGAAGAAGGGCGCGGATACAAAATTAAGCGCATCGAAGTTAAGCCTGGACACCGCCTCAGTCTACAAATGCACCATCACCGCAGCGAACATTGGATTGTCGTCTCTGGTACAGCTAGAGTAGTTTGTGGTGAGAAAGAAGTACTACTGAGCAATAATGAATCAACATATGTACCCCAATGTACATCTCATCGTTTAGAGAATCCTGGCGTGATTCCGTTGGTATTGATTGAAGTCCAAAATGGCGAATACTTGGGAGAAGATGATATTATTCGCTACCAAGATGACTATGCCCGTACCAAAGATTAAAACCAAAAGAACGCTATTAATGCTCTAATCCCAAAGCTGAATACATTTTTGTTTGTGTAAACCGTCTTTGTGAACGAACTACTACACCCCAGAAGTCCCTACCTTGACTAGGTGGGGACTGAAGCATGTTAGTGTTATAAATGTAGTAATAGCGATCGCGCTCATGCCTTTGGTGATTTGGAATTTTTTTGCACAAGCAAGGGTCAACCTATCTGTAAAATGGAAGATGGGGTATTCAACTGCAAAAAACGAGTTCCATGATTCATCTGAGTCAAGCAGCCGTAAGTGAGATTGGGCGAATAAAGTCCAAGCAGCCAAATGTCTTGTTTCGATTGGCAGTAAAACCAGGTGGTTGTTCTGGATTCTTTTATGATATGTCCTTCGATGAAACAATAAAAGTTGGCGATCGGGTTTTCGACTTGGATGAGATTCAAGTCGTCATCGATGCCACAAGCTTAAATTACCTCAACGGTTTGAGAGTTGATTATTCAGAAGACTTAATGGGTGGTGGTTTTCGCTTCCACAATCCCCAGGCGATCGCTACCTGTGGCTGTGGCAATTCCTTCTCCTTTAGTCATTAGTCATTGGTTCTCACAAAGGACAAATGACAAAAGACAAATAACAATTGACATAAAGCCGTAAAAAAAGATATAATCAGGATTTGTTAAAACTTAGACCATAAGCAGCTTTACGCGCTGTAACTCATGCCAACAATACAGCAGCTAATACGAAATGAGCGCGAACAAGCGCGTCAGAAAACCAAGTCCCCGGCTCTGAAACAATGTCCCCAACGTCGGGGAGTTTGTACCAGAGTATACACGACCACACCAAAAAAGCCTAACTCAGCCCTACGCAAAGTAGCAAGAGTCAGACTTACCTCTGGATTTGAAGTCACAGCTTACATTCCAGGCATTGGTCACAACTTACAAGAGCACTCAGTTGTGATGATTCGTGGCGGTCGGGTTAAGGATCTACCAGGCGTGAGATACCACATTATCCGTGGCACCCTAGATACAGCCGGAGTCAAAGACCGCAAGCAAGGCCGTTCCAAGTATGGAACCAAGCGTCCTAAAGAAGCGAAAAAATAGGATTAGGCGATTAATCGCATCCAAGACGATTAATCGTCTATCTTAAAAGCGCCCAAGGGCAAAAGAAGGAGCGCCGTCTTTGTTCTAGGAGTTGCGATCGAGGCTACTAAAGTCTGTTTCCAAAAATCAAGCAAACTACATCTACACTAAGCGAGCAAGTGTAGAAGTTCTGAGGAAGAAAATGCTGTAACCCACAGCGAATTTCTCATCTGAACATTAAAGTTTATAATCTTGTCGCCTTGAGTATTTCGTTGCAGATAGTAAGTCAAACAATTTTTGATTTTAGATTTGCGATAGCGTAGCATTAGTGAGTTATCGAGCGTCTTTTGGATTGGTCGAACCCAGCAGGGAATTAGGCTTACAGACTTTTGATTTTTTCAGATCCTTGGGATCGGAATAGATACCAAAAACTTTTAATCCAAAATCCAAAATCCAAAATCCAAAATTGGCAGTAAATAAGTCAGACTTGCTGTAACGGTCGAAAAAACTGAGGAAGTCTGAGGGTTGGGTTGTACCGCTTTTAGTTTCCGGTGTCTGATAGCATATAATTTCGTTGCCAATTCCGAATTAAAGGTGAAGTATGTCTCGTCGTGGTGTTATTCAAAGGCGCCCAGTTCCGTCTGACTCCGTATATAACAGTCGCCTTGTGAGCATGATTATCAGACGGATCATGCGTCATGGCAAAAAATCACTTGCCGCACGCATTGTTTATGATGCATTAAAAACTATTGAAGAACGCACTGGTGCTGGTGCCTTAGAAACCTTTGAAAGAGCAGTGCGAAATGCCACGCCTTTAGTAGAAGTAAAGGCTCGGCGAGTTGGTGGAGCAACCTACCAAGTACCAATGGAAGTGCGTACAGAACGGGGCACTACTTTAGCACTGCGTTGGTTAGTGCAATATTCTCGCTCCAGGCCAGGCCGGACAATGGCCAGCAAATTGGCAAATGAGTTAATGGATGCTGCCAACGAAACTGGCAATGCCATTCGCAAACGCGAAGAAACGCACCGGATGGCGGAAGCTAACAAAGCATTCGCACACTATCGTTATTAAGTAAAAAAGCGATATATCGCTTTGCCGAAGCGGTATATCGTAGATTTACACAAAAAGACGGTTTTCCGTAAAAGTATAGAATCTTAACAAAGAGTAATATACAAGATATCATGAGGCAAAAACTATAGGAGGTAGCTGTGGCACGCACGATCCCGCTAGAGAAAGTACGCAACATTGGTATTGCGGCGCATATAGATGCGGGCAAAACAACAACAACAGAGAGAATATTATTTTACTCTGGGATAATTCATAAAATTGGCGAAGTTCATGAAGGAACTGCCGTCACAGACTGGATGGAGCAGGAGCGGGAACGGGGAATCACCATTACTGCCGCTGCGATCAGTACCAGTTGGAAAGATCATCAAATTAACATTATCGATACTCCGGGTCACGTAGACTTCACAATTGAAGTTGAGCGTTCCATGCGCGTGTTGGATGGTGTGATCGCAGTATTTTGTTCTGTGGGTGGCGTGCAACCGCAGTCTGAGACAGTGTGGCGGCAAGCAGAACGCTACAAAGTTCCTCGGATAGTCTTTATCAACAAGATGGATCGCACGGGAGCGAACTTTTATAAAGTTCACGACCAAATCCGCGATCGCCTGCGGGCAAATGCGATCGCCATTCAACTACCAATCGGTAGTGAAAATGACTTCCAAGGTATCGTTGACCTTGTACGGATGCGTGCGTATATTTACGCAAACGATCAAGGAACTGATATCCAGGAAACTGATATCCCGGAAGCGTTGCAAGCGCAGGTAGACGAATATCGCACCAAGCTAATAGAAGCTGCGGCAGAAACTGATGATGCTCTGATGACTAAGTACTTCGAGGGCGAAGAACTTACAGAACAGGAACTTCGGACTGCTCTGCGTACAGGCACAATCGCCGGGACAATTGTACCAGTACTATGCGGCTCGGCATTCAAAAATAAAGGCGTACAGTTGATGCTGGATGCCGTTGTCGATTACCTGCCAGCACCAAGTGAAGTACCACCAATTCAAGGCTTACTGCCGAATGGCGATACTGTTGAGCGGCGGGCTGATGACAACGAACCCCTAGCCGCTCTGGCATTCAAGATTATGGCTGACCCTTATGGTCGCCTGACATTTGTTCGTGTTTATTCTGGTGTCCTGAAAAAGGGCAGCTACGTTCTCAACGCTAGTAAGAATAAAAAAGAACGGATTTCCCGCTTAGTTCTAATGAAGGCAGATGAACGGCAAGATGTCGATGAACTGCGAGCGGGTGATTTGGGAGCAGCTTTGGGATTGAAAGACACCTTGACAGGTGACACGCTCTGTGATGAGGGAGCGCCGGTAATTCTGGAATCCCTATTCATTCCTGAGCCTGTAATCTCGGTAGCGGTTGAACCCAAAACCAAAAACGACATGGACAAGCTGTCCAAGGCTCTGCAATCTCTCTCAGAAGAAGACCCCACCTTCCGTGTCCGTGTCGATCCGGAAACAAACCAAACCGTAATCGCGGGGATGGGAGAGCTACACCTAGAAATTCTAGTAGACCGGATGTTACGAGAATTCAAGGTTGAAGCGAATGTAGGTGCACCGCAAGTAGCTTACCGAGAAACAATTCGGAAAGCTGTGAGCAGAATTGAAGGTAAATTTATCCGCCAAAGTGGTGGTAAAGGTCAATACGGTCACGTTGTGATCAATTTGGAGCCTGGAGACCCTGGTACTGGCTTTGAATTCGTCTCCAAAATTGTCGGCGGTTCAGTACCGAAAGAGTACGTTGGCCCCGCAGAACAAGGAATGAAAGAAAGCTGTGAATCAGGTGTTCTAGCTGGATATCCATTGATTGACGTTAAAGCAACGCTAATTGATGGGTCATACCACGATGTAGACTCTTCGGAAATGGCTTTTAAAATCGCTGGTTCAATGGCGATGAAAGAAGCTGTGCTGAAAGCTTCACCCGTCCTCTTAGAGCCTATGATGAAAGTTGAGGTTGAAGTTCCTGAAGACTATATCGGGAACGTCATTGGCGACCTCATTGCTCGCCGAGGGCAGATTGAAAGCCAAAGCACCGAACAGGGACTTGCTAAGGTCGCATCCAAAGTTCCGCTGGCGACCATGTTTGGCTACGCCACTGATATCCGGTCAAAAACGCAAGGTCGGGGTATCTTCACGATGGAGTTCAGCCACTACGAAGAAGTGCCTCGCAGCGTAGCTGAAACTATCATTGCAAAAAGCAAAGGGAACGCTTAGTTAAAATAAGGAAATGAGTATTCATGGCACGCGCAAAGTTTGAAAGGAATAAACCCCACATCAATATCGGTACAGTTGGCCACGTTGACCACGGTAAAACTACCTTGACAGCAGCCATCACCATGACCTTAGCAGCTATGGGTCAGGCTGTAGCTAAAGGCTACGACCAAATTGATAATGCCCCAGAAGAAAAGGCACGGGGTATTACCATCAATACCGCTCACGTAGAGTATGAAACTGCAAATCGACACTATGCTCACGTAGACTGTCCAGGACACGCTGACTATGTGAAGAACATGATCACTGGTGCTGCACAGATGGACGGAGGTATCCTTGTAGTTGCTGCTACCGATGGTCCTATGCCTCAAACCCGCGAACACATTCTGTTGGCAAAACAGGTTGGCGTTCCCAGTCTGGTAGTCTTCTTGAACAAAGAAGACTTGATGGACGATCCAGAACTCTTGGAACTAGTGGAATTAGAACTGAGAGAACTGTTAAGCAGCTATGATTTCCCTGGCGATGATATCCCTATTATCAAAGGCTCTGGTCTGCAAGCTCTAGAAGCAATGACCAAGAATCCCAAGACCCAACGCGGTGAAAATCCTTGGGTAGACAAAATCTATGAACTGATGGATGCTGTAGATTCTTACATCCCCACACCAGAGCGGGATGTTGATAAACCCTTCCTGATGGCTGTAGAAGACGTGTTCTCAATCACAGGTCGTGGTACTGTAGCCACTGGTCGGATTGAACGCGGTGTAGTCAAAGTAGGCGATAACGTTGAACTAGTAGGTATCAGAGATACTCGCGCTACTACCGTAACTGGGATTGAAATGTTCAAGAAGAGTCTTGAGCAAGGTATGGCTGGAGATAACGCTGGCGTACTACTCCGGGGTATTCAGAAGACTGATATTGAACGGGGTATGGTAATTGCCAAACCAGGTTCAATTAAACCTCATAATGAATTTGAAGGTGAAGTGTACGTCCTTACAGAAAAAGAAGGTGGTCGTAAGACTCCATTTTTCGCTGGCTACCGTCCCCAGTTCTACGTGCGGACAACCGATGTAACTGGTACTATCAAAGCCTATACCTCCGATGAAGGCAAAGAAGTAGAAATGGTGATGCCAGGCGATCGCATCAAAATGACAGTAGAATTGATCAACGCGATCGCGATTGAACAAGGAATGCGCTTCGCTATCCGCGAAGGTGGTCGCACCATCGGTGCAGGTGTCGTCTCCAAAATTATCAAGTAGCACCTTTTTGCTCATAACAAAGGAGCAGAGATGGTATATATTTTGCCTCTCTGCTCCTTTCTCTTCCCTCTATAAATAAGGTAATAGGTTACAGGGGACAGGTAATAGTTTTCTGTAACCTTTACCCTGTAACCTTTAACCTGTAAATACTCCCCTAATTACGCAGAACCTGGAAAATTAAAGATGGCAACTCTACAGCAGCAGAAGATTAGAATTCGCTTACAAGCCTTTGACAGGGGCTTATTAGATACATCTTGCGAGAAGATTGTAGACACCGCTAACCGCACCAACGCTACAGCCATAGGCCCAATTCCTTTACCAACAAAACGCCGGATCTATTGTGTGCTGCGATCGCCTCACGTAGATAAAGATTCACGAGAGCACTTTGAAACCCGTACTCATCGCCGGATTATAGACATTTACCAGCCTTCTTCTAAGACTATTGATGCCCTGATGAAATTGGATCTACCATCGGGTGTAGATATTGAAGTCAAACTTTAATTTAGTCATTAGTCATTGGTCATTTGTCCTTTACTAATGACAAAGGACAAAGGACAAAAGACAAATTACATTAGTATGAATATTTACACAGCCCTGAAGAAATATATCTCAGGGCTTTTATTTAGCTAGGAAACAAATGATAGAATGTAGATAAAGTACGGGAAAAGCAGAGAAAAAGAAATTTTAAAGATTAAGTTTATACCAAAGTAACAATGACATCATCTTCTAAAATTGCAGTTCGCGAACTACCTCTGTTCCCGTTACCCGAAGTAGTTCTGTTTCCTACCAGACCATTACCCCTGCACATCTTTGAATTTCGCTACCGAATCATGATGAACACGATTTTGGAGAGCGATCGCAGGTTCGGTGTTTTGATGTTCGATCCAGTCAAAGGTACAATTGCAAACACTGGCTGCTGTGCCGAAATCATTCATCACCAAAGGCTGCCAGACGATCGGATCAAGATGATGACTTTAGGGCAGCAAAGATTTCGTGTCTTAGAGTATGTTCGTGAAAAGCCATATCGCGTTGGCTTAGTTGAATGGATTGAAGACCAACCACCGACTAAAGATTTGCGGCCTTTATCAACTGAAGTAGAACAACTACTGCGAGATGTGGTGCGTCTGTCAGCCAAATTAACCGAACAAAATATTGAATTGCCGGAAGATTTGCCCGATCTACCAACAGAGTTATCTTATTGGGTAGCCAGTAATCTTTATGGTGTCGCCGCAGAGCAGCAATTATTGTTAGAAATGCAAGATACTGTAACTCGTCTAGAGCGGGAAGCAGAAATTTTAACTTCTACTCGGAATCACTTGGCAGCTCGCGCTGTTCTCAAAGATACATTTAGTGAAAAGTGAGGAATAGAGACGCGATTAATCGCGTCTGTACAGTGAGGAGTTAGGAAGAAAAACAAAAATAAAAGCTCGACTACTTATAATTTATATTTACTAGCTGATAACTGGTAAATCCTAAATAATAACTCTTAAAAAAGAACTTCTAACTTTTTAAGTAATGGCGGCGATCGGTAAAACATTGTAAGCGCCAAGAATTTTTAAAATCTCTGTGTGGGTAGTTAATTCTGCTAAAGCAGATTGCATTTGTGCTTCTTTGGCATCTGCTTCTAAATCTATGAAAAACAAGTATTCGCCTAGCGATCGCTTCGTCGGACGAGATTCAATTCGGCTGAGGTTAATCCCTAGTTGAGCAAATATTTGCAAAGGTTTGACCAATGCTCCGGGTGTGTTAGCAGGCATACTAAAAGCCAGTGATGTGTGACTAGCAGGCGCTTTTCTTACCTGATATCCAGCCTCCACTTCACCGTGACTTACTACCCAAAAACGAGTAAAGTTTTCTGGATTGTCGTTGATACCACTAGCAAGTATCGGCAGGTTGTAGAGTTGAGCTGCTCTACTAGAAGCGATCGCTGCTGTTGTTGTCTCTTGCTCCAATCGCTGTAGTGCTTCGGTTGTAGAATTGCTGGGAATAATCTGTACAGTCGGGAGAAACCGCTCTAACCATCCCTGACATTGTGCCAAAGCTTGCGGGTGAGAGTAAACAGTTTTAATTATATCTAAGCTAGACGCGCAAGAAATTAACGTATGGACAATGGGTAATATCAAAGCCAACTGAATTCGCAAACTGTCTAACTGCCAAAGTGTATCCAGTGTTGTTGTAACACTCCCTTCAATAGAATTTTCTGCTGGCACAACAGCCAGGTGGGTTTGACCATCAGCAACGGCGTGCAGTGATTGGGAAATGGTGGGATAGGGACATAACCTAGCTTCAACTCCCGTACTTTTAGTTAGCCAGTTGACATAAAAAACAGCTGCTTGTTCTGTGTAAGTGCCGGGAGGCCCTAAATGTGCGATCGATAAAGTCATACTTTTAGCCTTGAGTTGCGAGTTTAATGCCTAAACAAAGATTATGATATTTTGGTTTGGCAAATATATCCAACATTTATTCTTACTAAACACTGTTATCTCTAAAATTTACGCACTAAAGGGATAGAAGGAAATATGTATCCAAGAAAACAAGTTATGAAAATCAGTCTTCTGGCAGATAGATTTCCTAGTAGTTTTTTACTAAATCCCTCTAAAGATTTAAAAGCAATGATATTGGTTTCTACCCAAAATAAAGAGCACATTATTGTTTTTGTGTCAATATTTAAATCATAATCTATATTTCTTGAACCAAGATAGAATGAGCGTAACAACTTTGTGCTAATGAGTATAGCTGATAAGCAACAGTCGTTTTTATAGTCAATAAATTTTGTAATTTTCTAATAATCAAAACTAAGTTGTTAAAAAATATTAAAATTAAGAAACAGATATTTTTATTAGCTCATGGCTACCCGGTTTACTGCCTCCCAATCGGTTGAAATCGCTGTTCCAGAGCAGCCTATTCCCATTCAGCACTACTTGCGTCAGCCTCAACGTCTGGTTAAGGCTTTGGTTGACAATAGCCGGATTCAGCAGCTTTCTGAGGAAGTATTTCGCTTGAAAATGCGTCCGCTGACTTTTATGTCATTGAGTATTCAACCTACTGTAGACATGAGAGTCTGGGCAGAATCAAATGGAATAATTTATTTGCGATCGCTAAACTGTGAAATTTTAGGTTTCGAGTATATTAACCAGCGCTTTGCTCTCAATTTAAAAGGCTATTTGTCTCCCAAAGAGTTTAGCACTGGCACACGCCTGCAAGGAAAAGCTGATTTAGAAGTAGTGGTGGATTTTCCACCGCCATTTTCCTTTACTCCTAAGCCGATTTTAGAAACGACTGGTAATGGTTTGCTCAAAAGCGTGCTGTTGTCGGTCAAGCAAAGGTTATTGAATCAACTTTTGACGGATTATCGCTACTGGGTGATATCACAAACCAAAGATAGAGGACTTGACAGTGATAGTACTGAATTACCAATCCTGAATGCTGAGTAATTTGTTAACAAACAGAATTTAGGAGTCACGAGCCAGAATACCCTTTCAGGGTAGCAAGCTACAGAATTGAACTCTGTAATTAGTAGAAAGTCTGTAGCTTGCTTCCCACAGCTTATCCCCTACTAAACTAATTTATTCTGTATTCTGTATTCTGTATTCTTCTTCAATCACTCAACACTCAGATTTTTGATTTGGCAAGGACGAAAAGACTGACGATGTAGGGGTGAGGGCCCGTATTGTTGCAAAGCCAGCAAATGCCGCTGGCTACCATAACCCTTGTTACACTCCAGGTTGTACATAGGGTATTTTAATGCTAGACGCATTATTAATTCGTCACGCCAAATTTTAGCAACAATACTAGCAGAGGCAATAGCGAGCGATCGCTCGTCCCCTTTAACTATTGTTTGTTGCGGCAATAGCAAATCTTTGATTGACTGATTGCCGTCAATTAAGCAGAGTGCAGGCTGTACCTTTAACTTCAGCACAGCCCGCTTCATTGCTAACAACGTCGCTTGCAAAATATTTATCTTGTCAATTTCGGCAGTAGAAGCAAACCCAATTTTCCAATCTATAGCCAGCGCACAAATTTGCTGCGCTAGCTGAGTTCTCCGAGAACTAGACAACTTTTTACTGTCTTTAATTTTAGCTGCCATCAGTATTGGCAAAGCGCGATCTGGTAGGATTACTGCTGCCGCCACCACAGGCCCAAACAGAGCGCCTCGCCCTACTTCATCCACACCTGCAACCAACCCTGGAATATCTGACAAGGTAGAAAATTCTAGCCAAGTGGATTGTTCCAAAGGCGTTGGCGATGTTTCTACCATAAATTAAATTAATTAAAATTAAATTAATTATCCTCGATCGCTGAAGAACGACGGCGGCGGCGACGGCTGGCTGTGGCGCTACTATTAGCTTCACTTTCATCTGCGATTTCTTTGGCCGCAGCAGCTTTTGCAGACAAGCGTCCCGAAGGATTCACAGTTAACTCCGATGGTGGTTCAGTTGTCTCTTCGAGCAAAGATTTTTGTTCTGGCTCAATAACTTTTGGTGTCGGTATTTTGCTTGCAGTTATTTCAGGTGTTGCCTTTTGGGCAATAGTGATTATTTCAGGTGTTGCTTTTTGGACAATAGTTGATTCTGAGGTTGATTCAATTGGGGTCGTTGGTTTTTGACCGGGCTGAATCACATTAATAATCACAGACTTGGTATTTTTAACCTCTTGCTCTAACTTCACTAAGGGAGATATTCCCATCAAGGCAAATATATCCTGTTCTTGGAGGCTCATTTCTACAGTTCTAATCTCCGGTGGTTCTACCACTGGCTTAACTGGTTCTGCCTTGATAATTTTAGTGCGCTCTACTCTTTCACTCCAGCCTGGTTTACCAAGGGTGGGCGAGGGAATTTCTGGTGCAACTCCTAGTTCTGGTTCTACATCCAGGTCTAAATCTGGCTCGTTAACAAAAGCCAGGGGATTGGGAACAATCCGAGCTTCATCTTTCCCGTTTAACCCATTGACACCAATTCGACTGCGGCGAGTTCGGGTACGGCGCTTATCATTAAGTTCCTGATAACTAGGATGATTGATCAGATTTAGGTTGCTCAATTCCGAGTCGCCGTCAAATCCTTCCCCAAATCCATCATAGGTTTCTCGTGGTTCCGGGATACGCGCAGATGGCTGACGTGGTTCTCGGTGAGGCAAGGATACAAAACGCTCGCGCTCTGGTGTCTCTGTAGGTATCGGTAATCGGTTTTCGAGTTCTCCAGGCAGACGCACGGTATGTCCTAAACCGCCACAGGTGGGGCAAGTTTCACCAAACAATTCATAAATATTTTGGCCCTGACGTTTGCGGGTCAGTTCTACTAAACCCAGTTCGGTAAGTTGGGCAATCTGGGGACGAGCTTTGTCTGCTTTGAGTGCTTTATTAAAGTGTTCGAGAACTTGTAGTTGGTCGCGTCGCGATTCCATATCGATAAAATCAACGACGATCACCCCAGCGATATTTCGCAGACGCAACTGGCGAGCGATTTCTGTTGCTGCTTCACAGTTTGTCCACAAAACTGTTTCTCTAGCTGTTGCCGATCGCGTAAACGAACCTGAGTTAACATCGATTACGGTTAATGCCTCCGTCGGCTCGATGATAATGTAACCGCCAGAAGGTAGGTCTACCCTTGGTTTCAGGGCTTCTCTAATGGCAGCAGTGATGCGGAAGTACTCTAAAATTGGGGAGCGATCGCGATGATGGTCAATCAACAATCCCTGCGGTGTTTGACCGCCACTCCAATTCTGCAAGTACTGTTTGACGCGCTTCAAACCAGTACTGGAATCTACCACAATCCGATTGACATCCGCGCCGTACATATCCCGCAATACGCGCTGGATAAAGTCATCGTCTCGGTTGAGCAGTGCTGGCGCACGGGTAGAATGGGCTTCTTGCTGGATAGCCTCCCATTGCTTTTGCAGCAACTCCAAATCTTCCATAATCGCTTCTTCGGGTTTACCTTCTGCTTCTGTACGCACAAGCAAACCCATTCCCGCCGGCTTGACCAAAATCGCCAGCGCTCGCAAGCGGTTGCGCTCACTTTCACTTTTAATCCGTCGGGATAAATTTACGCCTCTGCCGTATGGCATCAGTACTACGTAGCGTCCGGGTAAAGTAATATTCCCCGTGAGCCTGGGACCTTTTGTCCCCGTTGGCTCTTTCATTACTTGCACCAAAACTTTCTGTTGTGGTGCAAGTAGTTCTGTAATTGCCGCTGCGGTACGCTTGAGCTTCAATGGTCCCAAGTCGGTAACATGAATAAAACCGTTGCGCTCTGGGTCGCCAATATTCACAAAAGCCGCATCTATCCCAGGTAATACGTTTTCTACTACTCCTAAGTAGATATCACCTATTTGATGATGACCCGTAGCAACAACGAGTTCCTGTATTTGATCTTCAGAAAAAACCGCAGCAATTTGGTGCTGCTCCGCGATGATAATTTGTTTCGGCATTCAATTTCCTCAAAAATTGGCAGCACTTATAGGTTTGAGGTTTGTTGTATCAAGTCCGGTTAATTACTTAATAATTCAAAACTAATTGCGTCTTTGCATCAGTTTGAATTCCCAGTGTTTTCTCGGTTTGATATTATACTTTCGCTGTCCTCGCAACCCTCAAAAGGCGCTACTGATAATAAAAATCGCAAATCTGAGCTTCTAAGTTAAATAGCTATTGGCGCTCTTAAGAGCGTTTTTACGGCTGATTATTCCAGAACTGCTGCATATCGTTTAAGCTATTAAATCAACCGTTCGTGGTTGATTTGTGATGCAATACTCTCAAATCTTGAGAGTTCTGAGTTGAAGTTCTAAATCCTGAGTGAGCATTGTAACTCAGGATGTTTTCTTTGAGAGTAACCTATTGAATTCGTTAAGAAAAAGAAACTATTTCTATTTTCCATTCCCTGGATTTATCTTAGGGTTATACTCAGCAGACACAGTTGCTACCCTGCCTTGAGCCGCTCTAAACTAAGACAAGCACCGCTTTGCGCGTCTCGCGAACGTCTACAAGTAAGCAGAACCGACAGCAGTTGCTTTAACTCTAAAAAAGTAATGCACTAGCTCTTGGGCACTACGTGGATTAGACATTCAGCAGTTGTTTAAAAAGCATGAATTTAGAGAAGCTAACCGAGCCTGCTGTTAGTTACTGATTCACAAGGTAGCTATATAGATGTGCATTCTTTTATCTGCTTTTTGTTTGTCTAGGATAAAATCCTAGAAGTTGCACTCTAATATCTTTACTTTCGCCCCCTGAATACCAGGGTAGTGAACCAGCTAATTCAATGCAGCGCCAGAAAATTTCTCTTCACCCTATTCTAACGCAACCTTGCTAAAAATCAATTCCTGTGAGCTGCCATTTTAGGACAACTACTAGCGAGTTGCCCTACAGGGATTATACCCCTAAAATTAGCCGATTGCGGTGGATGTGCAGGAGTTGAAATTCTACACCAGCCACTGTCTCTAGCATAAACAGGATTTGTTCGGGACGCAACAGCAAACCGTCCTGGCGATAGCTACCTAAATAACGGATTACAGATGACATAGATTCTGCAATGCTATTGTGGGTTTCTACTAATTCCAGTTCAAATAAGCGATCGCGCAGATTTATTAACTGGCTCTTGCCTGATTTAGTTGTTTGCTCGTACCAAAGTTCCTCTTTTGCTTTGATTGTATCAATCCAGGTTTGCCATTGTATGGGTGTTGTTTCTGCTAGTGCTGTTACAGTAATTAAATACTCTGCGGACTCTAGCAGTTGGGTAGCGGCACTAGCTTTTAAATCTATCTGCTCCACATTATATATAGGTATGTCTGTGGGCATTTCATGAGCCAACTTTCTGAAGAAAGTATCAACTTCCACTGGCACAGTTAACTCAAAATCTGCAATTTCACCGCTGCTAGTAGCCCCTAGAGCCAAAGCAGTTGCTAGAGAAATCCGTGGCATTGGATGAAACCCACCAGTAAAAGCAATTGGTAAGCCGGATCGCCGCACAATTCGGTCAAACAGACGGATTAAATCAAGATGGCTCATTAAAGCCATATTACCTTGTTTCCCAAACCAAACTCGCAGTCTTTGCGCCTTAGTTGTGTTGGGGACAAATTCGCCAGCAAATTTTGGGATAACAGGTGATTTAATCACCACGTTGTGCCCAAAATCAGTGCCACAGACGCCACAATGAGAACAACCTTCAAAAGAGCAGTCTGGTACAATTGCAGCTTCTAGAGCGCGTTGCAAGTCTTCTTGGAGCCACTTTTTGTCAATCCCGGTATCAATATGATCCCAAGGTAGGGGAATATCGAGGGAGTGGGAAGAGACGCAATTAATGGCGTCTGTACTAGAGAGTGAGGAGTTAGGAGTTAGGAGTTGGGTATTTTCTTCATCTTCTGTGCTCCTGGGCGCCTCTGCGTGAAACAAATTCCATTCGCCATTTTCTACTTGGCGGTATTTCCAATCTAAATCAGCTTGGGCGATCGCAGATCCCCAAGCGCTAAAAGCTCGATCTAAATTTTCATACCAGGAATCCATACCTGCACCCAATTCCCACGCCAGGCGGACTACTTTGCTCAAGTTGCGATCGCCTCGTCCCACAAAATCTTCCATTGCCGAAATGCGGACATCGGTAAAATTTACCTTCACTGCCTTGATTCGGCGGAATTCTTGCCGCAACAGGTTTTGTTTTCGCTTAAATTCAGCGGTAGAAACTGAGTGCCACTGGAATGGTGTATGGGGCTTGGGCGTAAAGTTAGAAATTGTCAGGTTAAAGTTCAGGGGTTTTCTGCCCTTACCCCGACATTCTCGCTGTAGCCAGCTTACCGTTTCCGCAATGCCCACAACGTCAGCATCGGTTTCACCTGGCAAGCCAATCATAAAATACAACTTGATTTTATCCCACCCTTGCTCCCAAGCGGTTTTTACTCCCCGCAACAATTCTTCATTCGTCAACCCCTTATTCACAATGTCTCGCATCCGCTGAGTACCAGCTTCTGGAGCAAAAGTCAGTCCACCTTGGCGCGTACCTCCCAGGATATTGGCAATATTCTCATCAAATCTGTCTACCCGTTGGCTTGGTAGAGTCAGAGAAATATTTTCATTTTTTAAGCGATTTTTGATTTCCATCCCCACTGCTGGTAGGGACAAATAATCAGAACAACTCAAAGATAGGAGGGAAAACTCATTGTAACCAGTTGCCCGCATACCCTGTTCAATTGCTTCTACAACCTTATCGGGTTCTACATCCCGTGCTGGTCGAGTCAGCATTCCTGGTTGACAGAAGCGACAGCCACGAGTGCAACCACGCCGAATCTCAATGGTCAAACGGTCATGCACCGTTTCTACATAAGGAACTAACCCAATGGAATATGCTGGTATGGGAGTTGCAACCCGTCGCAGAATTCGCTTCGGCACATCTGGACGAAGAGGGTGAACTGAGCCATCCTCTGCCATATCGTAAAACTGAGGCACATATACACCTGGTATCTGTGCCAAATCCAGTAACAGCTGTTCCCGACTTAATCCTGCTTGTTTGCCTTCTTCTAACACCAAACCAATTTCTGGCAGCAGTTCTTCTCCATCTCCAAGGGCGATAAAGTCGAAGAAGTCAGCATAAGGCTCAGGATTTGATGTCGCTGTTTGCCCACCAGCAAAAATCAACGGAAAGTATGACTGGGTATCGATAGATTCCCTGACTCCCTGCCCCTCTGCTCCTCTGCTTCCCTGCCTTTCTTGCCATGTCAAGGGAATTCCAGCCAAATCCAACATTTCGAGGATATTAGTTGCACCCAGCTCGTAACTGAGGCTAAAGCCTAAAATGTCGAATTCTGTCAGCGATCGCTTTGACTCTACCGCAAACAATGGCGTATTAGTTTCGCGTAGTTTGGCTGCCAGGTCTTTTCCTGGGAGGTAGGCGCGATCGCACAATTGACGCGGTTGGGCATTCAAGATGTTATAAAGGATGATGTGCCCTAAATTAGATGCACCGACTTCATATACTTCTGGGTAGGTTAAAACCCAACGTATTGCTGTCGTATCCCAATCTTTGTGTACCGCTAACAGCTCGTTACCTAAGTAACGTGCTGGTTTTAAAATATCCGACGTTATTAATTTTTCAACTGCAACAACCACTGTGCTATCTTCTAGCTACCTTAATTACAGCTACCTAAACCCAACATTAGCATTGAATTAGGTCTTCTAACAGATTTTATCGTTGCAACTTACAACTCCTTTACATAAAGTCCACTTAATTATTGCTCGAACCTTTGTCTTTTACATAAAGTTATATTTGGGTCAATTTGGCTTCAGCGTCTAATATTTCAAATACCCTATCGAGTTGCGTCAGTTCAAAAATCATTCTAATTTGTGGGGCAACAGCGCTAAGTTGACAACTTCTTCCTAAAGTAAGAGCCAGCTTGTGTGTAGATAACAATGCCATCAACCCCGCGCTGTCTAAGGATTCTACTGCTGCGAGGTCTACTACCAAGGTGGAAATACCATTTTGCGCCAACGCTGTAGCCATATCTCGTTCAAATTCCAAGGCGTTTGCAGCATTTAAACACCCTTGGGGGCGAATAACTGCAATCTTGGGATAGTTAAGCACTGCCTGCATAGTTACATCCTATTAAGAATTTTGAAGCGTCAAGCTAAGGATTATTTGAACATAAACTCTATTTTGTTGCATCGACCATACGTCTTAGCTCTCTTTGCTGAATCTTTATTGCTTTAGGATGTCTGTTTAAAGATTGTTATAATTCCAGGTTAAAATGTGTTTATATATACTTTTTTTTTATGTCACTTCAAAAACAATCAACTATAGACGGCCATAAAGCAGACAATCTATCAGTAACTATGCTGAGAAAGCTTGCTTAGTCTATAACTAAAGCTAATTTAGCCAAGTCTTAACAGTAGGTTAAATCTTACACTTTAGCGTTGCTGATGGCATACAGCAAAGTCATAGTGAATTATCTCTCTAACTAATTAAATTGTGATATATATCACTACTAAGTTAGTATTTGATCGCTCTTTATACTGAGGCCAATCTGGGATTATTAGTGTCATATTACAGTTGGGTTATTACTTATGAAAACTCAGTACGCTATTCGTAAATTGGTAGAAAAAGCTCTTGACATTAAAAAACTAACTCCTGAGATAGAGAATGAAATCAACTCAGAACTGACGGAATTAGGGTACATTTCTGATGTTGATTACGAAGCCTTAGAATTATTAATGGCAGAGATGGATGCTGGGCGAATCCAGTTGGTTCCTAGTCTGGGATTTTAAAATAATTCATAATGACGCTCTTTCTACGTTCGTGCAGGGTGTCGCAGACAGAACTTCTGTGTAGCTTGCTTCTCTGTAAGAAGACGCGGACTCACTAACGTAATTCGTAATTAAATCTAGCAAGGGGGATAAAAGGGCGATATGATTAGCTAGTATTTTTCGATGAGGTTGATTATTTAAATACTTAAAGTGGCGTAAACTGTACTAAAAAACCTCTACATTGTGCATTCTATCGAAAATCGCCATACAGTTCGCTAAATGCCTAAAAAAATTCCTCCCAATCTGTTTGCTGAATTTGTCTACAAGTGGAATGAAGTCGTTGCTAAGGGAGTTGATATCATCAATATGGCTACTGGCGAGCCAGATAAACTGACTTCTAGTCATATCCTTCAGGTGATGCATGAAGCGATTGACGACGATGCTAACCACAATTATCCACCTTACGACAAGGACGAAATAATTTCTGGTGCGAAGGATGTAGCGATCAAATTTCACAGTCTTCAACGCATGAAAAATGCTGGTATTCGCTACAGTGAGGAAGATGTTGAGAATTAGAGACTGGGGGCTGGGAAGACAAGGGGACAAGGGGACAAGGGGACAAGGAAGACAAGGAAGAATTATTCAAGAAGTCTCTATATTGTCTATTCCCAATGCCCAATACTTCGGCTCCGCTCAGTACAAGTGCCCCACGCCCCATGCCCCATCCTAATCCCCAATCACCAATCCCTCTTGATATGCTTGCCAAAGTTGGTGAATAAACTGATTAAGTTGCTGCTTGGCGGCTGAATCAGGTTCAGTTTTTGGTTCTTTCGCTAAAAGTTGGCTCAAGAAGGTAATTACTTCTGTGTCTAATGCTGGGCGAAATAAATTGGCAGGCCAAAGTAAGTCAGATGCGTCTCGCAAATCGGTAATTAGGGGTGATTCTTCTATGAAAGTAACCATTAATAAAGGACGCACCCAGCACAACTGGCGGGAAACTACAAATTGAATGACTTCTGCATACAGGTTCCTGTCGCCATACTCTAGAGATACAATTTGTCCCGTTTGAAGAAAATCTAGGCTCATGTCCATCTTGGGCAGGGGCAAGGATTGTTTTGCTTGCAACTTTCTTAATCTTAAAAGTGAAAATGCGCTACGTTTAAGAAAAGCTTCTGTAAGATTAGGGTAGCACTCTTACGGCAGCCATGTCTTAGACGTGTGCCTTAGCAAGTGGCTACGCAAAACTAATACAACCAATCCCTGGCAGCAAAGGGTTTTCCTAGCATAGTATCTGAGCAGAAATACTATAGAATAGGAAAACAACTGTTGAGCGATCGCAAAACAGAGACTTTGTTGTAGTGAAGTAACGAGAAAAGAGCAAAGAGCCGTGTCAGTTGAAACTATTCAAAAGCCTTCCACAACCCGCAAGCTCGCGCCTCGGTATCGCGTTTTGCTCCATAACGACGACTACAACTCTATGGAGCATGTTGTACAGTCGCTAATAGCCACTGTACCTAGCCTTACCCAACCCCAAGCTGTGAGCATCATGATGGAAGCCCATACTAACGGGCTAGCTTTAGTCATTACTTGCGCCTTGGAACACGCTGAGTTTTATTGCGAAACATTGATAAGTCACGGTTTAAGTAGCACGATTGAACCTGATGAATAGTCATTGGTCATTTGTCATTTGTCATTGGTCATTAGTCAAAATATAGAGTGTTGGCTGGTGACTGATATTAGTATGAAAAAAAACCTTGTCCGTTTAGCTGAACGCCCTGCCCCTATTAGGCTGGGTGCTTTTATTTTGACTTTATTGTTGCTATGGTTGCCATTGGCTACACCAATATACTTACTAGTGGATGATTCAAACTTAGAAAGTATATTGACATTAGTGATATTATATGCAGTATTTATTCTCCTCCTGAGATTATCGGGTAAATATGTCTACCAGCAGCCCCAAATTCTGCGGCATTATGGCTTAGAATTCACGCGGCAAAACGGTGTGGATTTAATGCGTGGCTTGGCTCTGGGGATAATTAATATTTTGATACTTTTTGGGGTAGAAGGTTTGTTGGGTTGGTTGGTGTGGCAACAACCGAAAGTTTTTTTGCTGAAAGTTGTTTTAGAGGGTTTACTTGTTGGCTTAGGTGTTGGATTTGCTGAGGAGTTGTTATTCCGAGGCTGGTTGCTAGATGAATTACAACGAGATTACAGTCTGCGTGTGGCACTGTGGACAGATGCAACTGCGTTTGCTACATTGCACTTTATTAAACCTTTGGAGGCAATTATTCATACACTGCCGCAATTTCCAGCTTTAGTACTGCTGGGATTAACGCAAGTATGGGGAAAGCGTTGGCGGAGGGGACGCTTGGGTTTTCCAATTGGTTTACATGGTGGTTTAGTTTGGGGTTACTACATTATTAATGTAGGTAAATTAGTGAAATATTCTGGTGAAGTTCCTGATTGGGTAACTGGTGTGAATAATAATCCCCTACAAGGAGTGATGGGGGTGTTGTTAATGAGTGTACTAGCTTTGGGGATACGGGGGCGAACTGAGCGATCGCGTCATATATGAAAATAAAAATATTAATCGTATCAGCTTTAGTACTAATTATTCCACTAAGCTTCCTTTTTACTGGGTGTAATAATAAAGACGAAAATAAGGCAATGGATGAAAAGATATCAAAACTTGAGAAAGAAGCAGAAAAGCATATTATATATAAGATTCAGGAGCAACAGAGTTACTTCTCCAAACACAAAACCTTTTTTAAACCTCCTGATGAACCAGGAACTAAATATGGTTACTTTCCACCAATTTTCGGAAGAGAAATTTGTTATGGTTACTATACTGAGATAAATGCTGACGTTATCTCTAAGACAACTACTGATGCTGTTTATAGCTATGCCGTTCAAGACTATTGTAATGGAAAGTGGGGCTTTGAGCTTAAGTCGTATGTTGGAGCAGTCTTTGCTGTTCCCATTACTGGAGATAAACAACTGAAAACGCTAAGTATTGTTTGTAAAAGCGTTGAAAGTTTTGCCCCACCCTCTCGCCCAAAATACATTAACGGCATAGTAAAATGCCCCAATAAGACAACGAAAGTATATTAACGCGAGGAAGGACTGAGCGATCGCGTCATATATGAAAATCAAAATATTAATGTTATTTTATAATATTATTTTAATTAACTTGCTTGTCGCTGGATGTGCTGAGATATATTCACCAGGTGAGGAACCACAATATGAAAAAATTGCAGAAGATAATATTATATCTATGATTCAGACTCAAAAAAACTACTTTTCAACCCATAAAACTTTCCTGAAACCACTTGATAAACCATTAAAATCAAATTCATCTTTTTTCAAAACTGAAAAATGTTATGGTTACTACACTAAAACTATTCCTGAAATTAATGGTACATCAACTGTAAACGGTATTTATATTTATGCAAGACAGGAAGCATGTGATGGCAATTGGGGCATAGATTTGAGTTCTTATGTCGGTGGTGTTTTTGTAATTCCTGTTATTGATGCTAAAGAAATAAAAGTGGTAAATATCGTATGTAAAAGTACTGGGCCAGGATATGCACCCTTAAATTATCGACCATACTATACAAATGGTTTAGTAGATTGCCCTCCAAAAGCCGAAAAAGTATATTTAGAAACTGAATTATTTAATAAGAAAAACGATGACGCAATCTAACACTATTAAACAGCAGCAAGTGCAAAGAATATTAGAATTATTTGCGAACAAAAATTTTAACAATACCTAAGAATACTGCAAAACGGCGAAGCAATAACCTTCGGATGGGAATAAAACGATCGCCATAATTCACATTGGGCGATCGCACCTACGCCACATTTTTGACTGAGATAATTCCTTCACCACACCACTGAATCAATAACCATCTGTCAGAATCTTTATCCAGTGCTGACTTGAGACGGAAATTAAAAACCTCTTGCCATACCTCTACACCATACTGGGATACAAAATCTGCCTCCAGTTCTTTGAACTGTTCCCATTGCCGATTTGCGATCGCAGTCAACATGGAAATCATGGTGGTGATTGAAACTTGGGAGGCGACGGTTGTCATTCTGGGTAGTCCTCAACAATACAACTAATCGGCATAGGTAGTTTTTGAATGCAATATTTACGCCGATGTCTCAACCACAGTACCCACTACACACGCCTTATTCAAATTAACGCCGCTCAAATTTGCACCTTCTAACTCTGCACAGAGTAAATTCGCCCCCGTCAAATTCGCCCCTGCCAAATTCGCCCCCCGCAAATCAGCCTCTTCCAGGTTTGCTTCACTCAACAACGTCCCTTGCAAATCGGCGCGACTCAAATCTGCACCTTTGAGATTTGCCGCTGTCAGGTTTGCACCGCGCAAGTCAGCACCGCGCAAATCAACGCCTTGCAAGTTCACATTCATCAAATTAGCACCACTCAAGAAAGCACCCACCAATGACACATCACTAAGTCTGGCTCCCATCAAGTTAGCGCCACGCAAATTGCTACCCCGCAAGTCAGCACCGGTTAAATCTGCTTGCATCAAGTTTGCTCCCATTAAATTCGCCCGCAAGTCAGTTTGTTGGAGGTTCGCCCCCATTAAATTTGCCCCCTCCAAATGCCCTCCTTCGAGTTTGGAAGCAGCAAAATTAGTGCCAACAAGGGTAGCACCAGCAAGATTAATCCGGCTTAAATCCAGTCGAGAGAGTTCCTCGTCTTCTAAATTTGCCCCTGGAAGTTGTTTGAGTTTTCCTAATTTAATGGCTTCAATGTTCATGTAAAGTAACTACCAATCTGCTCACTTATCTTGCTGTGGCTGTCCCATTGAGAATCAAGTATCCAAATGCCGGCGCTGACTTTGGGTGTCATGATAGGTAAGTCGAGTCCCTGTTGTAAACCCATCACCAATAAAGTTAGGGTATCTACAAGTTTAGGGTCAAAGCGGGTAGATTGTTGCTGTCTGCACTCATCTAAAGCTTGAGTAAATATCTGTTCCCGGCTTTGATTTGACGATTTTCGCTCATTGACTCGCCACTGAAAGTCTGCCAATAATGCCAAAATCCTCGACTCTAGGGGAATTTCATCTCCAGATAAACCTGCTGGTTCCCCTGTGCCATTCCACCACTCGCTTTGGTGAGTAATAATTTGGGCAACTGCTCGTAATCGTGGCATGGTTCGCAATACTTGCGCCCCTGGTACTAAGGGACAAGTTAAGGGACAACTAGGGGCATCTTCTTGGTAGCGTGTGGATATACCGTCAGTGAGAACGCTTTCTGCTTTCTGTAACGGATCTATGCGATGCAACAAAGCCGCCAAGCGCAATCTTTTAATCTGCCATGCGGGAAGATCCAAAAGCTGGGCGATCGCTTCAGCAAGTCCTACCACTTCCGCAGCTGCCATTGGATTGTTGACATCTGCCATATCCATTAGTTGCGCCATTCGCAAAAAGGCTTGGATTTCGTTGGAAACCAAGTTGCGATCTAGGGTTTGTTGGTGAGACGCTGTTGGGATGGATAAATTATCTTGCCCAGTCTGGAGGTAATCTACTACACGTGAGACAACTGCACCTAAATTTTCCGATCTCGCCATTGACGGGACAATTTGTTGTTTGTCGGCTGTGAGTTTTTCTGCCAGTTCTGGGTTGTATTTTTTGATGTGAGCGATCGCTATTTCTGCTGTCTCTTGTACTAACTCCGGCTCAAATGTCCACAAGCCATAGAATTTACGCTCTAAGTCCGATGTCGGTACTCCAGCGCTGCCATAGTCAGCCTCTGATAATTCTTGACAAATTACCATTGCTGTGTATTTAGGCGATAAAATAATTAAGTGCCACTCTTGCGCCACTGGATCGCCTGCATCTAATCCCACTAAGTCTACATTGGGGAGCTGGCTGGTAGGATGTTCAGCAAAGCCAGATTCAGCAGCAGCCATAATGGCAATATGGCGGCTGTACTGGGCGATGTCTGCATATCGTTCAGCTTCTTGTAGATACCATTTCCCCTGTTGAAAGGCTGTGATGACTAAGGGTGTACCGTCATCGGCTAAGATATGATCTTCTAAAGCGTGGCACAGAGCAACTAAGGTATTTTTATAGTAAACACCGAATCGAATTGGCCTGGTGGTATGGCGATGGGCTGTTTCTAGCTTTTGTAGTATTGAACCTTCTAACATGGGATTTGGTAAAAATAACCGCAGAGGCACTGAGTAAGAAAGAGGGAGAAATTCAAAATTCTGAATTTCTTCATATTTTAGTGTTTTCTAGGATACACCTGCTAACTGTTTTTCTTTCGTCTCTAATGGTGCTGTCAGTGCTGCTTCTAAGTCAGCACAACCCAGCTTTTCTTCTAAGATGTTCATGACTTCGCGTCCGAAGTCGTTGGGATTTTGTTGCCAAGCTTGCAAGCAGACTTCGCCGAAGAATGAACCAAGGGGTTCGGGATTCCAGAGAAGTTTTTTGGCTGTCCACGGCATCAAACTCATTGGATCGTACCCTGGCTTGAGGATGCCTTCTTTGAAAGCATATTCTTCCAAATGGGTATGGGGTTGTAGTCCAATAAAGAAGATAGCAGGTTCGACTTTATCAGCACCAAAAATCCGTTCTAGTTCGCGGTGGTAAGCGATGGTTTGGCGGATGGTTTCGGGACGTTCGTCAATCACATTAAAGGAGTAGTTGACGGAAACTAAGTCGTTGAAACCAGCGGCTTTTAAGTCACGGCAGTTTTGCAAGACGGTTCGCAGGTTGTAACCCATCCGCATTTTCCGCACAAGTTCTTGAGAACCACTGGTAATCCCGATTTCAAAGTAGTTCATTCCGGTTTTCGCCATCAACTCACACAATTCCGGTGTCAAATTGTCGGCTCTGATATATGCTGCCCAGTGGATATCTGTCATACCAGAATCGACGATTTTTTGCAACAATTCTACAGCATCGGCGATAAATTTTTTCGCGGGGATGAATTGAGCATCGGTAAACCAGAAATTGCGAATGCCGCGATCGTATAATTGGCGCATCTCAGCAACTACTTCATCTGCTGGGTTGATGCGTACTTGTTTGCCTTCGACGACGGTGTAGACGCAATAACAACAGTTGTGGGGACAACCACGTTTAGTTTGTACACCTATATAAAAGTCTTGCTCTTGCAGGTAAAAGTTAAATTCCGGCCAGATGCTTTCGATATAGTCGTAGTTACAAGCTGTTTTTTCTATTGGGGTGGGTTGTTCGTGAATTAGCCGTTGACGTGGTTGAGTTTCTCCGGCAACGTAACAGCGTTCATCTCGAAAATCTCTGCCACTTAGAAGTTTTTCCAGCAGGGTTTCGCCTTCACCCACAGAAATAATTGTTCCTTGGGGTAAACTTTTACCCAATTGTTCATAAAATACACTGACTGCACCACCACCGACAACTACGCGAGCATTGGAATTATATTTTTGGGCACGCTTTAAACCGCGTTTGATTAAGCTCTGGTTTCGCCACAACTCTACATAATAAGCGATGAAGATTCGCAAACCGCCCAATCCGCCGCGTAGTTTTAATAAAGGATTCTTGGCATAGTAAAATTCAAAGGCGTTTTGCAACGGGTTGCCACCACGTCCGCCAACTGGGGCATAAATTTGAATATCCCGCCAAGAAAATACTAGCAGTGTCGGTTTAAATTCATCAATACAGCGATCCAGAGCTGAACTGTAATCTAAAGGTGGCACTGTTCCCAAATCAAAGATGCGCTGTTCAATATTAGGAAACTGCTTGTGCACATGATCGCTTAGGTAGACAACCCCAATAGGAAAGATGGGGTTACAAGGAAGGCGAACGTAAAGAATTCGATTTTCCATCATCTGTGTTTTAACTTCCATCTTGCCAATCTGTGGAGAAAGCGAGAAAAACATTCAGCTTTCAAGTGTGTGCTTGTTTTATTTGGTTTTATCGATCGCAATCATGCTTGACATTTCAGCCGATTATTGATAGCCGCTAACCTGCCGTTAACAACTGCCAAAAACGCTAAAATTGCTGTGCATAAAACATACATGGAATCTATAGAGAGCTTTCTGAAGACATTTTTTCATATAGCTTTACCATAACATTGAGTTTATTCATTAAGCGATGATCCCTGCCGATTAATCCTGGGATAGATGAAAGAGCAAAACTCACTTCCTCGCTATGCTAAAAGCTAGGGGATCGTTATTATGTCAATTCCCTAACAATCTGCTTTCAGAGAATAGAAACTTTTATACCAGCAAAAAATCTCAAAAACTTTTCTTTATAGTGTATAATTCCGAAAAAGGTGTGAATAATTACAAAATTTTCATAACTGAAAATATATCTTTAGACAGAAATAATCTACAAAGACTCAGTTGGTATTCGCAGTTACAACAACTGGGGATCAGTGGGTGTTAGGCTTGGCTAGTGTAATGTAAAATTGTGGCGTAAAGCTCCTCAGCAGTTATGGCTCAAATATTAGATCCTCTACCACCTGAGCAATCAGGAAAAATTCTCTGCTGCTACATTAATGCCACGAGCAAAATACAGGTAGCTCGCATCTCCAATATTCCCAACTGGTATTTTGAAAGGGTTGTTTTCCCTGGACAACGTTTAGTTTTTGAAGCTCCACCAAAAGGTCAAGTGGAGATTCATACAGGGATGATGGCAAGTGCAATTTTATCCGATAAGATTCCGTGCGATCGCCTGATGCTCGAAGAACCCAGTACTAATGAGTTTGATACAGACTCATCAGATGAAAAAGACCCTTTTAATACCAAACTAATGGTGCAGCAAATTAATACAAAAATTGGAGATACTACAAAACCCTTGCAAATCCTTGGTTTAGCCTCGGTTGATTAAAAAAACAATTTTATCTAAATTTAAGGGTTGCTAATTTAGCAGCCCTTTTTGTTTACTTTTTGTTTATTATTTATTGGGTATGGGGCATTGGTTATTCTCATTGTCTCCCTCATCTCATCTACAATCATTCTTATGAATCTGCCTTCATTTCTTTGGTTGTGGAAAATAGCCGCCTGGTCGATGGGGTTGTCCCTGCTGGCATATCTAATGTTAGCAATCACCGGCGTTTGGATGTTTCGGGCGAGAACTTCGCAACAATTTCCTTTTATTACGCCATTTATGGGCGGTAATAAAGGGGTGCGATCGCTTCACTATACAATGGGCATCAGCATGGTAAGTTTAGTGCTACTACTGCTAGCGATCGGCATTGTTGGCACTTTAGGGCACTTTGGTTCTTTAGGTCACTCGTCACACCTGGTCTCAGGATTGATAGTGGTAGCATTAGTTTTACTATCTGCTTTTAGCGCCACCCAAATTAGTGCTAGACGACCTTGGGCTAGACCCTTACACATCGGCGTAAATATTATTCTATTTATAGGATTTGCCTGGGTATCCCTTACTGGTTGGATTGTAGTGCAGAAGTATTTACCGTGAACTGCCATACATCAACTACCAGGGACATAGACCTATCCTACAATGAAGAAAAGCATTGTAATTGAGCCGTGACAGCAAACTCAGCCTATATCTCAGCTTCTGTTTTTCGTCTATCTCCTTTGATTCGGATAACGTTGCTGAGTCTATACATAGCACTCACAGTCCCATTACCCTTTTTATCGCAGGTAACAGCTGCACCCGTACCTCCAGAATTATTGTGGATAGGGATTGGCATCGGTTTAGTTGCCTTGTACGCGGTATTAACTGAACAAGTAATGGTAGATGACGAGGGAATTCAAGTTACTTACCCCGCCTGGGTGCCTCACTTTTTTCGTAAAGGCTGGTCTTTACCTTGGTCACAAGTCAAAGAGTTAAAACCCCGCAGTACTGGCCAAGGAGGGCTAGTTTATTACTTCCTCAGCCAGGATGGGAAAGCTTATTTACTACCGATGCGTGTAGCTGGATTTGCCCGTTTGGTGCAAATTGTCCAAGCAAAGACGAGTATTGACACCACAGATGTTCGCCCTTTAGCGCAGCCTTGGATGTACCTGATTTTACTAGTATTCACTCTGCTGCTACTATTAGTCGATGGCTGGGCGATCGCTACAGCTTTAACTAGTACACAATTAACTTAGGTTATTTCTCTGCAATCCTCAGTCCCGTTGAATACAGCAAAAGCCACACTCAGGCTAGAGCAAGTTAATCTGTTTACAAAGCTGAAAACCCAACTTCCCGGCAATCAGCAAGGGTATCCCATATTGCGAGATATTGACTTGGAGGTATTTCAGGGCGATCGCATTGCCATTGTAGGCCCAGTAGGCGCTGGGAAAACTTCGTTATTACGCCTCATCAATCGCCTAATTGAACCCACGAGTGGTAAACTCTATCTTGAAAATCAAGAATATCGCCAAATTCCCGTCATCCAGCTACGGCAGATGCTTGTACTTGTATTGCAAGAGTCAAAGCTGTTGGGGATGACAGTTGGGCAAGCCTTGGCTTATCCTTTAGTTTTGCGTGGTTTACCCAAACAGACAATTCAGGAACGAGTCAATCACTGGACAGACCAACTGCACATTCCCCATGAATGGTTAGGGCGAACAGAGGTGCAACTTTCTGCGGGACAACGAGAACTAGTAGCGATCGCTCGTGCCTTAGTCATCCAGCCTAAAATATTACTATTAGATGAGCCAACCTCTGCCCTCGATCCTGGTACGGCTTCTCATCTAATGCAAGTCTTAATCCAGTTGAGTCAAACTCATCAAACCACGATTGTGATGGTAAATCACCAACTGGAGTTAGCCCAGATGTTTTGCACTCGGTTATTACACCTACAACAAGGTCATTTACTCGCAAATCAAAGAGCCTCGGAGATAGACTGGATTGAATTACGAAAAAGCCTGATTCAAGCAGCAGCTCAAGACGATTTTGGATTTTAAATTTTGGATGAGACAGGAATCAGGAATCGTTTTCTTACTCCCCCTCACCCCAGTACTCAATGTCCAATGCCCCATGCCCAATGCCCCATTCACACCTGACTACTAGTAAGTGTTGAACGTTGATTATTAAATCTCTCTCTAGCTAACTTTGTTGTTTGTGACAGTGAAATATTCGTATTCAAAATTTCCATGTTAAAACGGTATCCAACATTACGGATAGTTTGAATCAAATTGGGTTGCCGGGGATCGAGTTCAACCTTTTTCCGCAGCGATAAAACGTGAGTATCAATGGTACGAGGGTTATCAATAGCGTCAGGCCAAGCACGACGCAGCAATTCCGATCTACTTAGAGGTACTCCTCCAGCTTGTGCTAAAACGTACAGTAAACTGAATTCTTGAGGCGTTAAGTCAATAAACTCCCCTTGAAAGCGGACGCGACGCTGAACTAAATCTATTTGCAAAGTGCCATAATCCAAATAAGCTGGTGCAATAGGTGTGCGCTTCCGCCGAATCAGTGCCTCTACCCGTGCCAAAAACTCTTGCATTCCAAAAGGTTTGCTCAGGTAGTCATCTGCACCCGCCTTTAAACCTGCAACTATATCAGCTTCACTATTACGCGCAGATAGCATTAAAATTAGAGGTTGCTGCTGACGATGCAACCAACGACAAAACTCAATGCCATCACCATCAGGCAGGTCTGCATCTAAAACTACCAGTGTTGGTTGATGGCTTAAAAATACTTCCCTTGCTTGATAAATACTGGCAGCTTGATGCACGCGGTATTCCAGTTGTTGCAAGTGCCAACCCAACAACGATCTCAAATGGGGATTCCCCTCAATGATTTCTATACAAACCGAACCCACGGCGGCAAGACCCCTTAGCGTCGATGACTTTCAAAGTAACAAGCCCATCTCTAAGGTTTTGTAGCCTTTGTTACTTCAATTGCAATTAACTTTACATTTCCTAATAAAATGAGTGGCAATATCTTTAATCTATGCCTTGCTGATAGGCGATTAGAAATATTATTAAATTTTTATTAAATTTCTCGAAAGTGTTGTTAGACTTATAAAAAGTTCTTTTAGCTTAACATTTTGCTTTTAGATGGGTGTTATATGACAAATATCTAGAACCCAACTAGCTAACCCTGCTACAACAGCTTTTCAACTTGATGATGAAAGTCAATTTTATCGCAAAAATTTAGTGCTTCATCCAGGAATATAACATCAATACAATTGGGCTGTTGATTGTGAAAATCAAAAAAATAACTTAGCAGTTAACTAGAATCGATGTTTTCTGGAATAGGATTAAAGTAGCTTGTAGCTGCTATGAGGGTAATACCCAAAGTAGATGTGTTGACCTTGAGTTGATGCCAAAGTGAAATTACACTTCACTTTTTAGCGTGAATCATTTACAATTCTCATTCCAAAGAGATTAATACAGCAGTTATGCTCCAAGACACACAAACCATCCGCTATTACCAAAGACTTACCGATGCCTTCATCGAGCTATGGAATCGCGGTTATCGCACGGATGATATGCGGATGTATTTGGATGGATATCTAGCCGCACTGCGACATAGCAATGTCATTGAACCTTATCTGATTCATCGCCTAGAAGAGGAGGCCAGCCGCTTCTTGTACGATGGATCGAACTTTGCAGTACCGCAACCACAGCCACAACCCGATTACTACTAAGTACCATTTGCCTGGTCGTTGATAGTAACCGTTAATTACCGCAGATGATTATAGCATATTATCTGTATTCGTCAACGGGTTGTCGTGGTGTGAAATTTTGGAGATATTGTATTGATTAAACGCATCCCCTCAGCCCTATATTGGTTTTGCCAATTAGACTGAGGGGATTGTTGTTTAGCAATAAAATCAAGTCCAACAAAGAGTATTTTTGTCATAAACCGATTAAAAAACCCTTGAAAGGGGAAATAAATAGTATCTCTCCTTTCAAGGATATTAAAAACGGCACATTAACTCGATTGCGAAGTGCAAATTCAGCAACATACCCTTTAGTTTGGCTAAAGAGAGCTTAAGAAGCTAATGCTACTTCTACCTTTTCTTGCAATTCACCTTTTTGGTACAGTTCAATCAAGATATCAGAACCGCCAAGGAATTCACCATTAATATATACTTGGGGAATTGTCGGCCAGCTAGAGTATTCTTTAATACCTTGACGAATTTCCGGGTCTGAGAGAACGTCAACCGTCTCAAAGGGAACTCCCAAGGTATTGAGAATCTGCACAACATTGTTGGAGAAACCACATTGGGGCATTAACTTGTTTCCCTTCATAAAAACTAAAATCTTGTTTTCTTGTACCAAGCTATCAATTTTGTCTTTGAGTTCTGGTGTCATGGTAATTATGTTTCCTATGTTGCATTAATAGAGTGAGGAGTGAAGAGTGAGGAGTTAAAAATTCATAATTCATAACTCTTAACTTCTAACTTCCAACTCCTAACTTTAGGAACTTGCTGTTGCTTGCCAAGCTTCGGGAGTGTATGTTTTCACCGCCAAGGCATGAATCGCTTCAGTTGACATCGCTTGACCCAACGCACCATAAACTAACTGGTGCTGTTGCACTAGTCCTTTACCTGCAAAGTGCGATGAAACTACTGTTACTTGATAGTGGTCGCCGCCACCAGTCAAGTCTTGCACCTGAACCTGTGCGTCTGGCAGTTCCGCCTTGATCATTTCCTCAACCTGTTGCGGACTAATCATCGCAATTCCTGAAAAAACTTACTTTTCTATTATTAACAGATATAGAGCAAATGCCTGTGCCAACTTCAGGCTTTGGCAAGGCTGTAGATACACGCGCCTCTAAGGTGTATTTTTGAGAACGCTCAGGTTTTGGCTGCGGCGGATAGCTCTATCCTAGCACTGGGGCGTTCCCAAGCGACTGGTTAAGGAAATGTGGGTAGGGAAAAACAGGTAACAAAAATTTAATTTATTTTTTTGGGGATGAGGAAGATGAACTACCACCTTCTCTGGGATAGGGAGAATCAACAAAACCCAACTCAAATAACTGTTTATAGGCTTTCTTGCCTAAATCCCGCGTCGGGTTTTGACTCTTAATTATTTGAATCAACAATGGTACAGCTAATTCTGGCTGATTTTGTGCCCGATGTACCAATGCTAGCTGAAAAGTGGCTTCATCTCGCTTTTGGGCTGTTAATAGAGCTTTTTGACGCTGAGAATCAGAAACTCTGTTGTCAATTCCCGAAAAGCTAGAATTTAACTCTTGATAAAAATTAGATAGCTGATTATAAACTTGACGTGCTTCTTGCAGTTTCTTAGCAGCTAAGGTGTAGTTTTGAGCAGAAACAGCTTGTTCTGCATCTTTTACTAAGCGATCGCCACCTGCAATGCTCAAAAGGCTGTTATTTTCGGTTATGGGGCGGAGGTTATTAGGATCGTTGGGGTCAATGAGTTGTGGTTGGCTGGTAGTGCCTGGTGACTGTAATACCTGAGCATTCACAGGTGATAGCAGGCTGAGGACTGCTATAACTGATAAAACAGTACGGTGCATCAAGGTAACAGCGACAGCAGTGTTCATGGGATCAATTAGTGCGACAACTATACAAAAGAGTTATGGAAACTTCGGGTATCTTAACTCTGTTTTGGTCTTGGACAAAGCAAAGTTACATCCTAAGTATCTCTGATTTAGACTAAAAATCAGTTTAATAGAGTTCCCATTACCCCTGTATACTAATAAACTTATATCGCTGTGATAAGTGATACCTACGGGAGAGTGCGTCACCGTCTGCTTAACTACCAGCTTTCCTCCCCAATAATTAGACTTCTTGCATAAGTCGGGAAAAGGGGAAGGGGGAAGGGGAAAAGGTTCTGCAAAAGTCCCCTTCCCCTTTAACCAAAACCTTTTCCCCCAAGAGTGCAAAAAGCACAAATGCCAAGAGGTATATTATCTCTGGTTAACTGGGATATTTGGCAGGAGAATTTTTCCAAAGCATTGCTTGAAGTTTTTGCGTAGGCGTAGCCCGCACTTCTGCTGCGCTCAGTGACCGCCGTAGGCATCGCACCAAATTATTTCAGATTAGCGATGTCTTCAGTCGGCGCTTCCTAACTTTTATTTAACTGTCTGACCGAATGTGAAAATATTTATCATCAAGCAATTCAGTAGTTTGCAGACAATTAATTAGCTATTGGCTCAAAAAAATGCCAATTTGGCTGAATATATTATTAATAGAGCGTAATCTATATATATACATCCTCAAAGGTTGCAAAATACTACTGATGTTTTGTGACTTACTCAGGATGAATATAGCAGTTAGTAATTAGTGTCAAATATTGGATTTTGCAGTTTCTTAATTATGCACGGTCAATAATTATGAGGTTTTACTAAATCAAGAATTAGTAATTTCTGCAAATGCGTGATTAGTAACTTTTGTTTCTTGATGGCTCAATTGTTGCAATGCCTTTGCTAAATCAGTTGTGATGCTTTTTGCATCTTGTTTTATACAGCCATTCATGTAATCTGCGACTCTAATTGGGGAGCCAATGTCAATACTAACATCTGTACCCCAATTGGGATAAGGTTGGCTGTAGTTAATTCCTATGGGTATAATTTTCACTCCCAGCCCGGAATGACTAGATTCAGCACTCAAAGCAAGACGAGCAATTCCCGGTTTCAACTGATGAACTTGGCCATCACGAAAAATGTTGCCTTCTGGAAAGATTACCAGGCTTTTGTGCTGCTGAAGTAGCTCTACTCCATGTCGTAGCGTGCGGATTGATGGATGCTTAGAATTTACAGGAAACCCACCCAAACGTTGGACAAACCAGCCTTGCAAACCTTGGCATTCGTCAACTGTTACCATAAATCGCAAGTCTTGCTTTCTCAGACAAGCGGTAGCGTAGGGTACAAGCAAGGCATCCCAACGCGCCCGATGGGTAGGCGCGAGAATCACAGGCCCAGTTGTGGGGATATTTTTTTGTCCGGTTATTCTAATTTGTCCAAAGAATAATGGTAATAGGCAGTGACGCCCTAATAAATATGCCAGAGGACTTAACCAAGGAGAAACCCTTGAGGTAGTACCAGCTACCTGATGATTTGCTGGTGTGTGCTGGCAGGTATCGGATGAAGAGTAAAATTCCATCATGACTGATGCAGCTGATTGACGGGTAAAATTTAACGAAAAGTCTGATTAGTTACACCGTAGATTCTCTTGCGTGACTTGTCTGGTACTAGATGGACAGTTTTACCTCTGTCCGTTAGTTTACTTTACCTCGCTTAGTAGCAAACCAAGCTTGTAATTGTCGACGACAAGCTGACTCTAGAATGCCTCCGATTACTTGAAGACGGTGATTAGAAGCAGCGCTATCGGGTATGTTAATAACTGTACGAATTGCGCCAGTTTTTGTATCGTCTACTCCATATACCAGTAGTCCTAGTCGTGATTGGACGATCGCACCTGCACACATCGGGCAAGGTTCGAGAGTTACGTAGAGGGTGCATTCATTAAGATGCCAATTTTGTAAAGTTGTTGCAGCTCTCTTGAGAGCGAGAATTTCCGCATGAGCGGTAGGATCTTTGTCACGCTCTTTTCTGTTTTCTCCTTGTGCTAGCAATTTGCCTGTTGAATCAATGATAACAGCACCTACAGGGACTTCACCTGCATCTCCTGCTGTTTTTGCTAATTCTAAGGCATAACTCATCCATTGTTGATGTATAAGATATTCTGTGTATTTAGTTAGCATATTCTTATCAATATAAAAATTTCAAAATTCCACACATTTTCTAGGATGAGTATCTCTCCTATCTAACAAGAAATAAAAAGCATATAGCCCGCAGCTAGAAGTCTGGGGCTAAACTATAAATCAAAATTCTTAAATTTAGCGTTACCAAGCCAGCCATTGGGGGCTAATTTGATTTCTAAATCAATACGCTTGGGTTAGCGCCAAAAATCTTAAACTGCGTAGGTTGGGTTGAGGAAGGTAGCAAGATCCCAAAGGCTAACCCAACATTTTCGGGACTTTGTTGGGTTGCGCTTTGCTTAACCCAACCTACAATTTTCCTTAACTGAACCGTATTGATTTCTAAATAGCGACTTGGGCTAAAAGGGGATCGAGTTGACTTTGTGTGTCTAGCTGATAGAGGTCATCGCAACCGCCAATGTGCTGGTTATTGATAAAAATTTGTGGTACGGTACGTCTTCCGTTAGCGCGTTCTGCCATTTTAGCTCTGGCTGCTTCGTCACCGTCGATTTTATATTCAGTGAAATTTACACCTTTCCACCACAGCAGCATTTTGGCACGAATGCAGTAGGGGCAAGTTTGTCAGGTATAAAGTTCGACGTTGGCTTTGAATCGCTCTGGATGGCGATTTAAGAGGGGATTAAGAAAGTCCAGCATATTGATCTTAAGCAATGTTTTAACTATGTCTCTAGCCTAGAACATTGCTTACCGCATCGGCGCTGGAACCCACTTTTGGAAACCCTCTAAATGACTCCAGTAAGCCAAATATCCAGTCAATGCCCAAATTAAAGCGGCTACTATCAGCACTGCTACGCCAATTAACCGCCAGGTTCGGTTGGGTTTCCAATAGAGGGTTGGCGCTGCAAAAATACCACCTAAGCCAGTTAAAATAAAGCCGATTCCCGATAAAAGCGGTTGCTTAGTCAAATTCAAGTTGATGATGCGAATACCCACTACGATCGCAACTACACCAGCAAAGAAGCCGTAAATTGCGATTGTCAACAAATCCCAACTTTGAGCAAGAGAAATCGCAGCCGCCACAAACAAGATTCCAAATAGGATACTTGTTTCACCGAAGGCAATATTGAAGCTACCCATTATTGGCCAGGTGAAGCTCATGTGTAAACCAGTTGTGAGTGCGATCGCACCCGTAATTCCGAAACCGGGAATCCACTGTCTCTGATTAGAACTATCTATACCACGATACACATAGTCAGCCAGTAGAAATAGCCCAGCTACCATGTTGATTAACATCAGTGTGATGTAGTCGATAAACACGATTAACCTCTGAATTTGACAAGCTTTTTACTTTGCGTCTCGTTTTTTAGTTTTTAGTGAATTCACCAGCTTTTTTTCTTTATTATTTTATACCTAAAGATAAACACTGAATAAAAGCAATGTTTTAGATATACACTGCTACCTATTTGTGCTAGTTCTTAACTTAGTTGCTTTTGAACACGCTTTATACTGGAGTAGTTAGGGGTGAAAAATGAGGATGTGTTAACTGGCACTTTTCTAACGAGTTAGCAGTAAAACTTAACTTTCTTCCACGTGTATCCGCCCTTTGGTAGACTTGAAAACTGAAATGGCCAGATAAAGCAGCGGAAATTCAAGCAGTTGAGAGGGCAGACTCTGTGGAAAATACACTTGGGTTAGAGATTATTGAAGTAGTAGAGCAAGCGGCGATCGCATCCGCAAAGTGGATGGGTAAAGGCGAAAAAAACACTGCTGACCAAGTAGCTGTGGAAGCTATGCGGGAGCGGATGAATAAAATCTATATGCGGGGTCGCATTGTGATCGGGGAAGGCGAACGCGATGACGCGCCGATGTTATACATCGGGGAAGAAGTTGGTATCTGTACCCAACCAAATGCCGAAGCTCTCTGTAACCCCGATGAATTAATCGAAATTGACATCGCCGTTGACCCCTGTGAAGGTACGAACTTGGTAGCTTATGGACAACCTGGTTCGATGGCTGTCTTGGCAATTTCTGAAAAAGGTGGATTATTTGCTGCTCCTGACTTTTACATGAAAAAGTTAGCAGCACCTCCCGCCGCTAAGGGCAAAGTAGACATCAACAAGTCAGCAACAGAAAACCTCAAGATTCTCTCTGAGTGTCTAGATCGCTCGATTGAAGAACTCGTGATCGTGGTGATGAAGCGCGAACGCCACAACGATTTAATTAAAGAAATCCGTGAGGCTGGAGCGAGAGTCACCCTAATTTCAGACGGTGATGTGGGTGCAGCTATAAGCTGCGGTTTTGCTGGAACTAATATCCACGCGCTGATGGGTATCGGTGCGGCTCCTGAAGGTGTAATCTCGGCAGCTGCAATGCGTGCTTTGGGTGGACACTTCCAAGGTCAACTGATTTACGATCCCGCAATCGTAAAAACAGGTCTGATTGGAGAAAGCAGAGAAGCCAATATCGATCGCTTAAAGTCTATGAATATCAATGACCCCGATAAGGTCTATGATGCTCATGAATTGGCATCTGGTCAAACTGTTCTGTTCGCTGCTAGCGGCATTACCAGTGGTAATCTCATGCAAGGTGTACGTTTCTTCAACGGCGGAGCCAGAACTCAAAGCTTGGTAATTTCTAACCAGTCAAAAACTGCTCGATTTGTTGATACAATTCACATGTTTGGTGAAGGCAAGACTCTCCAACTGAACTAATTTTTAGGGGATGGGGAATGGTAAAAGTAGAGGTGAAGCATTAGGAAATAAATCTTTCTAGAAAATGGAAAAATAGTCAACCAAATGCTTCATCGTTACACTAGTTAGTAGTTAGTATTTAGTGATTAGTTATTGTTTATTAGTTGGAAAAATTATCAACCAATAAACAAAAATTCCCCATTCCCTATTCTCACTCAATGCCCTATTTTCAACTACCAACTAGTAACTACGATTTAGCAAATGAATATAGCAGTGGTGGGGTTAAGCCATAAAACAGCCCCAGTAGAAGTCCGGGAAAAACTGAGCATTCCAGAACCACAAATTGAAGGTGCGATCGCTCAACTGGCCAGCTATCCCCATATTGATGAAGTTGCAATTCTTAGTACTTGTAACCGTCTGGAAATTTACATTGTTGCCAGTGAAGCAGACCAAGGTATTCGGGAAGTAACGCAGTTTCTTGCGGAATACAGTAAATTACCCGTGCTTTCTCTGCGACAACACTTGTTTATGCTGCTACATGATGATGCAGTGATGCACGTTATGCGGGTAGCAGGTGGTTTAGATAGTCTGGTACTCGGAGAAGGTCAAATTCTGGCTCAGGTGAAGACTACTCACAAACTGGGACAGCAATATAGCGGTATAAAAACCATTTTGAATCGATTATTTAAACAAGCGCTGACAGCTGGTAAGCGGGTTCGCACTGAAACGAGTATTGGTACTGGGGCTGTCTCTATCAGTTCGGCAGCTGTAGAGTTAGCACAGATAAAAGTGGCAAATTTGGCAGCTTGCCGAGTGGTAATTCTGGGTGCTGGTAAAATGTCGCGCCTCTTGGTGCAACACCTAATTTCTAAAGGTGCTGTGGAAATTAGTATTGTAAATCGCTCTCGCGATCGCGCCCAAGAATTAGCAAAGCTGTTCCCTCAACAACCGATCAAAATTCATCCACTATCGGAAATGATGAGCGTAATTGCCGAAAGCGATCTAGTGTTTACAAGTACTTCGGCAACAGAGCCAATACTTGACCGTGCCAAATTAGAAATGGTTTTAGAAGTTCAGCGCTCTTTAATGTTATTTGATATTTCTGTGCCGCGTAATGTTCATGCGGATGTAAATGAATTGGAAAATGTGCAAGCGTTTAATGTGGATGATTTGAAGGCTGTTGTAGCGCAAAACTACGAAAGCCGTCGCAAGATTGCACAAGAAGCCGAGCGACTCTTAGAAGAAGAAGTGGAAGCCTTTGATATTTGGTGGCGCAGTTTAGAAACTGTTACCACTATTAGCTGTCTGCGAAATAAAGTAGAAACCATCCGCGAACAAGAGTTAGAAAAAGCTTTGTCGAGATTGGGTTCGGAATTCGCCGAAAAACATCAAGAGGTGATTGAAGCATTAACACGGGGAATTGTCAATAAAATTTTACATGACCCGATGGTGCAATTGCGATCGCAGCAAGATGTTGAAGCTAGACGGCGCTGTATGCAAACTCTGCAAATGCTGTTCAACCTCGATGCAGAAGAACAATTTAGTTAAATTTAACAACAAAATCCCCAGCTTCTGTGAAAAGTTGGGGATCTGAGCTTTCAATTAGATATACTTCTAATTAGATATCTATCTAATTAGAAGTTAGTTATGCAACCAGAGCAATTTAATATCTTACTGCGCTTTTTCAAGGCATTAGCGGATGATAGCCGATTGAAGATTGTAGGTATTTTGGCGAATCAGGAGTGCAGCGTTGAAGAATTGGCGGCGCTACTGCAACTTAAGGAACCGACGGTATCCCATCATTTAGCGAAACTTAAAGAGCTAAATTTGGTGACAATGCGTCCTGAAGGTAATAGCCGTCTATATCAATTAGATAGTGAGGCTTTGCAAAGCATTAGCAAGGAAATTTTCACACCTGAGAAGATAGCATCCTTGATTGAGGATGTGGATACTGAAGCTTGGGAAAGCAAAGTGTTGAAAAACTATTTCGAGGGTAATCGCCTCAAAGAAATTCCTGCTAGTCGGAAAAAGCGCTTAGTAATTCTCAAATGGTTAGCAAACCAGTTTGATATAGGAGTCAACTACCCTGAACGCCTGGTAAATGATATTCTCAAACGCTACCATATCGACTGCGCCACCCTGCGACGAGAGTTGATTGCTTGCCAGTTAATGCAGCGAGAAAATGGGATTTATTGGCGTATAACGTAGATATGAAAGATGAATAAGCAACCCCATAATCATAGGTCGTATATTTATGCAATTAGAAACACAAAAATTATATTACACACCTGAAGAGTATTTAGAAATTGAAGAAAAGGCAGAATACAAAAGCGAATACCGTGATGGAGAAATTGTACCAATGACGGGTGGCACTACAAATCATAATAAAATTGCAGGCAACTTTTATGCTTATTTGAAGTTTGGGTTGAGAGGCAATAATTATGATGTTTATATTGGTGATGTGCGTTTATGGATACCCCGTTATCGGCAGCATACATATCCTGATGTGATGGTGATTGAAGGACAACCTATTTATACAGGAACCAGCACAACAACGGTTATGAACCCGATGTTAATTGCTGAAGTTTTATCTAAATCGACTAAAAATTATGACCAAGGCGATAAGTTTCTTTATTATCGCTCTATTCCCGAATTCAAGGAATATATTTTAATTGACCAATATCAATATCATGTGATGCAATATGTAAAAACTGCGGAAAGTCAATGGTTATTTACTGAACTTGAACATGAATCTGCAATTTTATCGCTGCAAACAGTTGATTTTCAAATTGAATTGCGCGACCTTTATGAGCAAGTCAATTTTGCAGAAAATAACGAAGATTAAAAAATAAAGCTTTGATTCACCCCGGATGCTGATTTATCCAACAAAATTAACTTGGAATTGTTTAGGGAGTAGCTACCAAAATCCTTCACTAAATTTGTATTTCTTCCTCGGTAAAGATAGGAGGCCACAATTCAGTAATGGGTAATTCCCAACCGGGAAAAAGTTCTGGTATAGTTAAAATTTCGCCATTTTCTAAAACTGTCGGTTCACCTGTAGAGCGATAAATTGTAACTGTCTCTTCATCAGGGTCAATTAAAATACCGACGATCGCTCCTAGTTCTATAAATTTTAAAATCTTGGCTACTATAAGTTTAATTTTATCGCTCTGAGATTTAATTTCTACCACCAAGTCAGGGACAAGTTCTCCAAAGTAACGAGGACTTTGGAGAAGTCGGGAAGCACGAACAAAGGAAACATCGGGTGCTTTGAGGTTTGTATCTGGCATGATAAAACCGCCAGCAGAATCAAAGACTCTTCCCCAGCGACGAGGATTTATCCAAGCAAAGAGAAAGGCGATGAGACGACTACTGATTTCGCTGGATACAATATCTGACGGGCCCATGACTGAAATTTTCCCATTTTCGAGTTCCAGCTGGTAATCTAAACCTGCTTCGGTAAAAGCGGTTTGAACTTGCTCTAAATCTTTGACTGTCATCATTGACATAAAAAGCTTTTTCCACTGAGATATACAACTCGATTTTAACAAGAGCCAAATTTGCAAAAAAATTAATTAGATGAGAGCAAAACAATATCACCTTCTTTTGCAGCATTCTGAAAAAACTCTACCAATTTTGGATATAGTTCAAACAATGGCTCTATCTCCTCTTCTTCCCATCCTCCAGGGCTAGGATTTGGGTAAATTTCCGCTTCATTAAATACAGTAGAATTAAATCGCCTCTTCAATTCTTCAACAGAAATTTGACTTAAAGCATTGGCAACATCTCGAACCTCTTCAAGTGTGAGATAGCGTACAAATCCGTAACCCGCTTCAAACTGTGTCGGCGTACCTCCCATGACTACATTACAAAGAGGCGGTAATGCTTGGGTATCACCTTCCAAACTTGACTCTCCAGTGAGAAGAAAATGTAGTGCGTGCCAATCTTCAAGGCTGAAGTAATGTTCATCGCTTCGTTGCTCTTGTAATTGGGCAATCATTGCCTGTGGATTACTAAAATCAAAAACTAAATTATCTAAATCAGGATTAAAAAAAGATGCTGCTGCTTCAGTATCATTCTGAATTTCTGCAAACTTTTGTGGCGTAATGCGTTTATAGCTAGCTGTAATACCCATAATATTTACTCTAATCTAAACACCATTAATAGTGTTAACTTGAACTTTGGACAAGTCACAGTATTTATGTACTTTTATTTGTCCAAAGTCAAATCACTAAATACATTGCATAAACAGAAAGCTAATCACATTCTATTTTCCCAAATAAGCTTCTAGAACTTTGGGATTAGTTTGAATTTCTGCGGGTGTCCCGTCAGCCAAATTCTGTCCTTCGGCAAGTACCCAAACGCGATCGCACAAGGACATAACCACATCCATATTGTGTTCAATAATCAGAAACGTCATCCCATCTTGGCGGTTCCAAGTAATAATGCGATCGCAAATATCATCAATCAGTTTCGGATTCACCCCAGCCGCCGGTTCATCCAACAAAATCAACTTGGGATTAGTCATCAGCGCCCGTCCCATTTCTAGCAGCTTGCGTTGTCCACCAGACAAGCCACCAGCGTAATCGTGTGCTTTTTTTGCCAAGCCTACTGATTCTAACAGGAACATTGCCCGCTCTTGCAGTTGCTTTTCTTCCTTAGCTACGATGTGCGGTTGCAACTGCACCTGCCAAAAATTTTCACCCGTTTGTTTTTGCGCCGCCAGCAGCATATTTTCTAACACCGATAACCGCGAGAGAGTTCGTGCAACCTGAAAGGTACGGATTACTCCCTGCTGGGCAATTTGATATGGTTGCAAGTTGTGAATCGGTTCGCCGTCAAAAATGACTCGTCCCTTATCAGGGCGGATGAAGTTTGAGAGTAAGTTAAATAAAGTAGTTTTACCAGCGCCATTGGGGCCAATCAAGCCCGTAATGCTGCCTTTAGCAACTTCGATTCTGGCCTCATTAACTGCTTTGACACCACCAAAGCTTTTAGAAAGTCCACTGGCTGCCAAAAGGGGAAGTGGAGATGAATAGTTATTTACCAAGGGTGAGTTCCTCTTTTTTCCCTAAGATACCTTGAGGACGCCAAATCATCAGTACCATCAAAATTAATCCGATTACCATGATGCGAAATGCGCCCAAACGTGCTTCATCAAGGGAAACGATTCTGGGTAAGACTTCTCGCGTCAGGGCATCGTAAGCAAAGAAAATTACTGCACCTAAGATTGTGCCAACATTATTCCCAGAACCGCCTAAAATCACCATAATCCAAGTGTCAAAGGTGATCTGCGGTTGAAAATTATCAGGGTAGATAGCGCCCAGTTGCCAAGCGAAGAAAGCACCAGCGATACCTGCGATCGCACCGCCTAACATCAGAGATTGTAATTTATACCAAAAAACATTTTTTCCCAGCGCTTTAGGAATTTCTTCATCTTCGCGGATGGCTTTGAGAATTCTACCCCAAGGCGATCGCACCAAAATTTCTAACCGCCAGTATACAAATGCTAAAACCAACAGCAACACCAGCATTAAACCCGCTTTTGGGTTGTAATTATACAGTCCAATCGCCCCAGAAATATAAATCGCTACCGCCAAAATTGCTAACACAATTCCCACACCCAAGCGGGATATAAATTCTTGTTTGCTAGTCGTCCTTTTGCCTAAATCAGTAGTCCGAGATATTTGAGTGGTGCGAATCCATTGCCACAAAGTAAAGAAAGTTACAGCAGCCAGCAGGGTTAAAAGCCCAATCATGATTAATCTGACAAACAAACTTGGCTCTGTGGATAGGGGTATGGGGTAACTTTGTACACCAAACGCCCCAGAAATCCAGGTGTCACCCACAGGTAATTCCTGATTATTCACCACCAAACGAATTAATTCGCCCGTACCAATGGTGACAATTCCTAGATAATCTTCTCGTAAGCGGAGAGTTACAAAACCAATTATCAAACCCAACAAAGCAGCGACAATTGCCCCAGCCAGTGCTGATACAAGTAAGGGTACACCCTTTAAGCTTAACAATACCGTTGTATATGCTCCCAGAGTCATGAAAGCAATATGACCAAAGTTAATTAATCCCGTAAAGCCCCACTGTAAATTCAGTCCTAGTGCGAATAGAGCAAAAAGCGCCGTAGAAATTGCTAAGAAAATTAGATAGTCAACCATATTAAATTATTTGGGAATTGGTCATTTGTCATTTGTCATTTGTCATTTGTCATTTGTCACTTGTACTGAGCGAAGCCGTTGGCGCAGCCTCTCGTAGAGAAGTATTTGTCATTTGTCATTGGTCAATAGTTATTTATTATTCTCCCCTGCTCCCTGCTCCCTGCTCCCTGCCCCCCTGCTCCCTGCCCCTCTGCTCCTCTGCCCCCCGCGCCGGGCGAATAAATTTTAGCGTAGCTTGAGCGGAGCTAATTTTATGGGAATACTATTTATTGTTGGTGTTTGGTGGTAGGGAATAATTAACGTATGAATTTACTGCGACTTAGAATGCATCACTTAATCGAGCAATTAGGCGATGACGATTTGCAAGACATTTGGAATGTTCTTGAAGCATTATATTATGACTTTTATATGCTCAAAGCGATACAAAAAGTCAAGCGATCGCAGCAACCGTGGGATATCTTAACCCATGAAGAAGCTGTAAGACTGTTGATGTTTTTTTAATTCAGCAGCGCTTTTGAGCTAGTGCCAGTGGCCCCTCAAGTTTTGGTGAAGGTAACGCCCAGTGAGTCTGGAAATGCGCTATGCCAGGTCTTTTTTGCTAGACCTGAAGAATTTAGAACCTGCCGCCTACGAGCGGGTGCATGATTTTGTTTTTATTGAATTAGCCCAAAAGTGGCAGTTGAGCGATCTAAAAGAACTGCGACAGCTTGATAGTGAAGGCATTTTTCACCGCTTCACCCTAGACAATTATCTGATTGGTATAGAAATTAGGGGTGAAATTGTGAAATTTCTGCGTGTCATCCCTATGCCAGATGTTTAAAGTCAAAAGTCAATCAATTTTGGATTTTGGAATTGCGGATTTTGGATTTGTTCCACCCACATTCGCTTTCTTGGCACATTCGCGGTAGCGTCTGGTAAAGAAGTGCGGGGCATCAACCGAAATAATTTTTAATCTAAAATCTAAAATCTAAAATCTAAAATTGGCACGGTCAAGGGAACACTTAAAACTGTAAACTGTATAAGGCTAGGCAGGGATCGCTATAACCTTACATTAAACTGGTTTTTGAAAAACACTTTATTTGAGATTTCCCTATGGATGCTAGGGCACTTTGGCAACGATACCAAAACTGGTTGTATTTCCACGAGGGATTGGGACTGTACTTAGACATAAGTCGGATGCGGTTCGATGATGCCTTTGTGGATTCGTTGCGGCCGAAGTTTGACAAGGCGTTTGCAGATATGGCTCAACTAGAGAAGGGTGCGATTGCAAATCCTGACGAGAACCGCATGGTTGGACATTACTGGCTGCGAAATCCTGATTTAGCGCCAGCTCCAGAACTTACACAAGAAATAGTTCAAACTCTAGAACAAATCGAAGCCTTTGCGGAAAAAGTCCAAACAGGTGCTATTCATCCTCCTAGAGCAAGCCGCTTCACGGATATTATCTCCATCGGCATTGGTGGTTCCGCTCTCGGCCCCCAATTCGTCGCAGAAGCTCTCGCTCCTGATTTTCCGCCCCTGAAAATTCATTTTATCGATAACAACGATCCCGCAGGTATCGATCGCGTTCTCAATCATCTACGGAATAGCCTCGCCAGCACTTTGGTATTGGTAATCTCCAAATCTGGGGGAACACCAGAACCCCGTAACGGCATGATTGAAGTTAAAAAAGCTTACGCCGGACACAATTTGGAGTTTGCCCAGTATGCGGTAGCAATTACCAGCGTTGATAGCAACCTCGATAAGCTGGCCAAAGAAGAAGGCTGGCTGGCCAGATTTCCGATGTATGACTGGGTAGGAGGACGCACCTCAGAAATGTCTGCTGTGGGGCTAGTACCAGCAGCATTACAAGGCATTGATGTTCGCGCTATGCTAGATGGCGCCAAAGAGATGGATGATGCTACCCGCGTCCCAGATATAAAAAATAACCCAGCAGCCTTGCTTGCTTTGTCTTGGTACTTTGCAGGTAACGGAAAAGGCGAAAAAGATATGGTTGTTCTACCTTACAAGGACAGCTTATTTTTATTCAGTCGCTATTTGCAACAGCTGGTGATGGAATCCTTGGGTAAGGAAAAAGACTTAGATGGCAACGTTGTTCATCAAGGTATTGCCGTTTACGGCAACAAAGGCTCAACAGATCAACACGCTTATGTCCAGCAGTTACGCGAGGGTGTAGCGAATTTCTTTGCTACCTTCATCGAAGTGTTGGAAGATCGTCAAGGCCCATCCACTGAAATAGATCCAGGAGTTACATCAGGCGATTATCTTTCCGGTTTTCTCCAAGGAACCCGACAAGCGCTTTATGAAAATCACCGCGATTCGATTACAGTCACGATTCCCCAAGTTAATCCTCGAATTGTAGGGGCATTAATTGCTTTGTATGAGCGTGCTGTTGGTTTATATGGTAGTTTGGTCAACGTCAACGCCTATCATCAACCAGGCGTAGAAGCTGGCAAAAAAGCTGCTGCTTCCATTCTTGATTTACAAACACGAGTGATAGCAGTGCTACAAAAAGAAAAAACTCCCCTTACTCTTGACGAACTCGCCGAGAAAGCAGGCGCATCAGACCAAGTTGAAGCAATTTACAAGATTTTGCGTCACATCCATGCCAATCAGCGGGGTGTAGTTTTACAAGGCAATCTTCAGAAACCCGGTAGTTTGACCGTTTCTGCTAGCTGATAACTCTAATCTAAATCTTAGATTTTGTCTAGAATTGTTGTTGAGACAACAATTTTTTATTGTGAAGCATCCTAAATAGAAGATATATCTTCTGTCTAGGATGCTTCACCGTATAATTCGTAATACTTCTCTACGAGAGGCTGCGCCAACGGCTACGCTCAGTACAAGTTCGTAATTCGTAATTAAGTTTTATCACTCAATACCGTTTCGTCTAAGTGTTGCTTTCTTCTCTTCCTTTGCCTAATTACGAATTATTTTAATTATGAATTGCCATCAGGCGTTGATTAAAGTAACTCTTGGGTAAAAAACAGCGATCGGGTAAAAAAGGATTGTTGAGATTTTGACATAAGAAAGTGCTGGGTTTATCCCGATGACAAAATGGTGGCACGATTCCCCAATGTTCTGCTAGCCAAATCCAGTATCCTGTTTCAATTCTGCCGTAGCTTGATACTGTGAGAATTTCTCCAACGCTGTTGTTAATAGATACTAAATCTGATGATGATTTGATGTCAATTAGCAGCCAAGCTAACTCATCAGCAGAAAAGTAATAGCCATTTTCGGCAGCAATATCGACGAATTGCTGCGGATCTTTAGCTATTAGTAATTCTTCTTTGAGAGATGGCGTTTTTTGGGCAACATCGAAAAGATCCCAAATCTGTCTTCTCGTAACTAGAAACCAGCCAAGTTCTTCTGCGGTCAAATTATAACCGTTTTCTCTTGCTAATTTGAGAAATGGCTCAAGGCTATCGGTTTCTGCTAGTTGACTTTTCAACTGGAAAGTTTGCTCTACTAGTGACAAGAAATCAATAATCTTTTGCCATGTCACTTTGTCAAAGTTTTTGTTAACTTTTATTTTTTCTTTCCAATAGATGTATTTATCTTCTTTAAGAAAGAAATTCCAAATTTGATAATACATGGGTCATCTTGCCTAAGTTGTAAACTTGGTAGAGGTTTATGATTAATGAACACCAGTGTAGTAAGTATAATGTGTTTCTTCGACAGTACTAAATCTGTAAATGAAATTACACAGTGGTTAAGTATGAACTTATTGTAAAGTTTGTCACCATAAATAATATTTACTGAGGGAAACATGAAAGATTACGATGCCTTGGGGCGGTCTGCAACTAAGATTTTTATTGCTTCTCATAAAATAAAATTAAGTCAAGAGATAGTATTAATTATTCATGAAGCAATTAATTGTAAAGCAATCTGTACTTTAGTTATTTTGAAGCGAATCAGATATTCCTACGGGGAAGAAAGCTAAGTATAGCATCTTGTAGAAAAAAGATTAAGTATATTTTAAATTTATGTACAGGTATAATTACATAGATAAATCAAGCGTTCGCCTTTGTCTTCCTCTAAAATAAAGTTAAGGCAGCATTAAAAAATGGGATTATTGAATTATCAGGCTGTGTATATTAACTTTGAGATAAATAGAATCGCGATCGCTCAAACTTCAGTTATTTTTAAACGAATCGCCTACTCCTACGGAGAAGCAAGCTAGCAAGAGCGTCTCGTAGAGAAGACGCAGAGAACTTAGAGGGAAGAAAAGAGATATATTGTACTATTTTTAGTTAATAAGTAAATCGCGGAGAAAGTAAAAGCGATCGCTATTCCCACTACTACCTTTAATTCGCCCCAAGTAACCTGTTAAAGGTGAGGAAAGTTCTATCAGTAAATCGTGAACAACTTCATCATTTAGGCGGGGATTATGAGTAGCATTGTAATGAACACGAATTTCTGTAACTGTGAAACTTGGATGTGTAGCTTTTGAAGTTTCGTTGTCTTGTTCAGAGAGTTCTTTGGCTGCTGTGATGATCTGCGATCGCAATTTAATCTCTCTCTCAGCTTTATCAATATATTCATCAATTTTATAGTCAATTTGCCCAGGTTCTAGATATTGCTGTAATTCGACTAAGTTAATAGCACCTGGATATTTTGCTTTTAATTCAACGAGTTTTTGTAAAGTCATAGCATTTATAATACTTACTTCCCATTCTTTAGCAGCTTTTAGTGTATCTGTCGATGGATTACCAGGGCCAATTACTAACTTAGCTGAAGTTAATACTTGAGTTTTACCTAAGTGCATTCCACCAAGTTTGAGTAATTCCTCAACAGTACGACTCGGAATAAGCTTACCCGCTTTACACTCACAAACAATAGCGTAAGGTTTTGAACAATATAAATCTAAGCCTCCAGCGCCACCTTTGAAAGCACTTTCAACTTTGAAGCCTAAAAACTCCAGGCTTTGACGTGCGATGTTTTCAAAATCTGTACCAGCTTGGTAGTTGCTTTTTTTCTCATCTTGTTCGATACTGCGATCGCCCAATTTTGCAATATCATTTATCCAAGCTAAATTTGCATTGGGTTGTTTAATTAGCTTGTCACTACTCCAACCCAAAAATACTTTGATATCGTCGTCTAATTGTTTGGCGGCTGGTTGGCTAATGGTTAGGGATGCGATCGCACTCTGCAATTCTTCCAATTTAGGGTGGAGTGGAGGTTCTAGCTTTTCTAGTTGATGCTTGCGTTGGGCGAAGGTGCGATCGTTTAATACTGGTATTGCGTCAGAAGCACCAATATTAGGTAAACCCACAAATTTACCTAGTTTTTCTTCAATATTTGGATTAGCTGCAACTTCACAGAACTCAGGCAAATTATAAACACGTAAGTAAGCCAAAAAAATATGCGGTTGTTTCTGTAATATTGCCTCAAATGCTTCTGGTTTCCATATTGTTAGCTGAGACAAAATATCTAAATTTTTAGTTTTATCAAGTATTTGGCAACCTTCACATTTAGCCCAAGCTTTAATTGAAACTGTCTTATGAGGTAAAAGGGGTAATTGTAACTGTTCTTGATTTTGAAGCAACCTTATTTGCTTAGGTTGTAACAAAATACCTTTGCTATTTAACTGTGTCAAAGCACTTTGGGCAATAGGTAAAAAATTTGGGTGGTAGTATTGCTTGATTGAAAGCTGATTTGTTGAATAATCAAGGGGGTAAAGAGCAAATCTTTGCCCATTGTTAAGCAATTTACGAGGCATTGCCACAATGATTCGACCTTGTATTAAAGCTTCAATATCGGCAGCAGGTAAACACAAGGCATTATAAATTAAAATTAATTCACTCATGTTTAACTAAATAACTCGTTCAATTCATCTGAGTCATCTATTTCACCCATATTTGAATAATTGAGGAAATTATCTATTAGTTGGATATCTTCTTCATCATCAACGGTAGGTATATTTCCAGATGGATTACTTAAAATTTCTCTAAGCAAAACATTATCAAACGTTATCTTATTCTTACTGATAACATCAAAAATATGATCTTCTGTTAATTGATAATGTAACCGCTTTTGATAGACAGCTAAAAGTCCTATAATTGGACGAATTTGCTCTTTTATCAAATCGATATGTTCACCACCTTTTTCTGATATAAGTTCGTTCAGCAGTTTATATGCTTCTGAATTTTTCTTCATTTGTTCTATCTTGGATTGTGAACGAAGCAAACAACCACGAGTAAGTTCAAATGTTTCATAGTCAATCAAGCGTTTTAAAGCAGCTGTTAATGTAAACTGAGAGTACTGTATTACAGAAACCCCTATTTTTACTGGTTTCGCATTTTCACTACCAATAATTTTGAAGTTTATAAAAATTTTATCCTGTGATCTAGGTTTATTCTGTGATTTATGTTGGATATCGCTTGTAATCTCTTCAATCAAAACTCCTTCTAAAGTCTGACCTTTCAAAGTATCAAAGCCGAAGTACAGAGCTTCAGCAATTAAGGAACTATCCTCTATATAATCTCCAATATCTGACTCGCATTCCTTTTGAAATGCCAGTTCAAACCTCTCAAATGGATCAGATGGAAGAGGTTCTTCATAAATTTTAAAATTGTCTGCACACCATCGCAAAGCTTCCCTTACGCTTGGTTTACTTACTTTGCCATATTCCTTCAGCTTACTTTCTTCAAATGGATAGAGTGGATAAGGAGGAATTAATTTTTTTGAGATGTAATACTCTTGCAACCAAACAGTAACTAATTCAACTATAGAATCACCACTAATGTATTTTAATTCTATAGGTTTTCTTTGTGTGTACTTTGAAATTCTATCAGGTGTACCACCTGACATTGAGTTTACCTTGTCTCTCCATGTTTCTGGCAACATTACTGTCAGAATAACAATCCCTTGACTAAGTTCACAATTTTCGAGAGTATCATGAAGAATTTTGACTAAATTAGCAATGACGCTTTCTGTTGGCAATCCATCATCAGTAGAATTGTTTTTAACATCTATTTCGTCAAAACAAATGACAACTGGGTTATGGTAACTAACCAAGTTTAAAATTTGCTGAATATTTTTAAGAGCTTCAGCTTCTCTATCTTGATTTGTTTTGCTAGGATTTGGTAATCCTAACTCCTCAGCATTAAACTCAGCTAATTCTTCACCAGATAACCATTTAATTGCAAAAGGTAATTGAGTTTCTGAAAGCGTCCACAAAATAGCCCAAAGAATATAGAGGTCTGCATTAGGTTTGTTTTTAAGAACTTGTTTTTGCAGAGCATTCATTAAGTTTTTATTTTGGGCCAAACTATTTGCATAGGCTTGATCAAATCTTTTGACTAACTCTGCTGGAGTGGGAGAATTTTCACTTCTACCTTCGTTTGCTATGGCTGCTGCTACTTCTTGCCACTGCATAACCCACTGACTACCAGTTTTGCTTAAACTATCTGCCAAGGTTTGCTGGAATTGGTACTTAACCAGATTTAAATCTGTATAGTTATTACCGCCCGCATAGACGAATAAAGCGCCACCTTCTTTTTCGAGATGATGACGAATACGGCTAAGGAGGTGGGTTTTACCAACTCCCTGCTGTGCAGTTATAGCAATTGAAGTCACCTTGTCTTGACTAGATTGACTTGTTCGCACTAATTCAATTGCTCGAAAAACTGCATCAGAAGCATGGGCATTTAAGGTAGATACATCTGGCGATTTTTTTTTCCAAATATCCTGTTCTTTGACAATGCCAGCATTGATAAATGGATTATGGCTTTGAATAGCAGCATTGACAGCTTCTATGGGAGACGTAGGGTTATTCGTCATAGTGATTCTGTAAGTTGTGAGTTAGTACACAGGGAATGGTTTAGTAAGAATCTGATTAATTCAAGCGCTTGGCGTAAGAGCGCAATCCTACTCCAGGTATGGTGATTGAGTCGTCACGTTTATCAGAATTAAAGTCTTGTATCTCTCCAGTCATCAGCTGAAAAATATCATCAGCTTGCATTTCCAGTAGCCACTCACTGAATTCTGTACGACTGACCTGATCGCCTATTTCTCTCCTGATGCGATAAATTGGCACCAGATCGTCTAGGTTGTAGTTTCGGTTCAACTTGTCGTAGACTTCCAACGCCACAGATTTAAACTCGTCATAAGAAGCGATCGCACCCTTCCGATTAACTGGTACATCTGCACCAACTACCGCAACATCAATCTGACTAATCCATTTCACCAACGCATTCGCCGCCCAAGTTCCGACAATCGTCCCTTCAAACTTAAACTTGCCACTCCTCAAACCCTCACCCAATACCTCTAAACCTTTGCCAGATGTCAGAGAGTATCCCTTTTTGGAAATTGCGATCGCACCCTGCTTCTGTAATTCCTCGAATATGCCCTGATAATCTGCTACCCTCTGGCTTTTGGCTACAATTCGCTTAGTGAGTTGACTTTTCTTAACTTCCTGCTGCGTTCCTCCCAAATCCCACAAAGCCAAAAGAAGACGAGTGCTAGTATTTTTTGATGTCATATTGAGTGTACTTTTTGACAAAAAGCATCATAGTAACTGTATCTTTGTAAATTATTTATGCACAAAAAATAACCGAGAAATTGCTGAATATTTCAGCTAAATAGATTAATAAAGAATCAACAATATATTTCCTTAGGATGAATGCAGTTTCTCTCAAAGGCGGGATGGAATACTTGAGAAAATCGCCGATTATGAACAGAGAAACGCTGTAGCTGCGCAGTTGTAAATTGAGTGGTATATGTTTTTTCAATTCCCAGGGAAATAACAGGAATTCCAACTTTGTTTTTGCAACAGCAAGGCTTTTAGCAAATACAGGTGAGAACGAAATCCAATGAACACAATATATAAAGAACGTAAAATAGTTTCGCGTCTATTTGCAGTGCTGCTTTCGGCATTGCTAATGGTTCCCTTGCTGAGTAGCTGCGGAGGCGGTTCCCAAAAAGCTAATGTACCACCACCTGTTGATGATACCGTCGGTAGAACAGTGAGCGATCGCCAAACCGAAGCGAAAAAGGGCTTGTCTACAGGACAGAAAGTTGCTATTTTGGCGGGTGCTGCGGGACTTTATTACCTCTATAACCAACATAAAAATGCTCCCCAAGATGGAGCGCAAGGTAAGTACTATCTTTCCAAGAACGGACGTGTATATTACCGTGATGCTGAACATCGCGCTCACTGGGTAACGCCACCAGCAGAAGGAATTCGAGTACCAGAATCTGAAGCACAAAAGTATCGGGAATTCCAAGGCTATAACCGGAGTGCTACAGGTCGCGATCTAACTGGTATAACTTCATCCGCAGCTCCAGCACTCTAGATCGGTGAAGCGTGTGTATAAAGCGGGTTTCCCGGAGGATAACGCCGATCGCGCCCGTCGGAAACACGAACTTAAATCAGGAGACAGATTATGGTAAATGAATTTTTCCGAAAGGCGAAAGACTTACTTTTGGGATCGAACAGCGAGCAAGCCGATCAAGATGCCGAATTCCGCGATCGCAATGTACGTCCAGCTAGCGAAGATCCCTACGGCGATCCCGCAGACCCGGCATCTTACGGCAATGTTCGCCCAGCTAGTGAAGACCCTTACGGCGACCCCGCAGATATCGCATCTTACGGCAATGTTCGCCCAGCTAGCGAAGACCCTTATGGCGATCCCGCAGATATTGCGTCTTACGGCAATGTTCGCCCAGCTAGCGAAGACCCTTACGGCGACCCCGCAGACACAGGGGAGTTTGGTGATGTCCGCCCAGCCAGCGAAGACCCCTACGGCGACCCCGCAGATCAGGATTACCGCCGTTAACGCAAAACCAATCTGGTGATATTGGTTTTCATAAGGTTTGGAATAACAAATAAGGCAGTGGGATTAGAACCTACTGTCTTTTATTTTGGCTGCTATTTATACAAATTACGAATTACGAATGATTTCTTGCGATCGCTCAATATTTTGACGCACAGATCGAGCCGAAGTATGCAAACCCTCTCTTTCTTCATCAGTCAGCGTCAATACCAAAATACTCTCAATTCCACCGCATCCCAACCGACAAGGAACGCCAATTACAACATCTTCTAAACCGTATTCACCTTGCAGATACGCCGCCACAGGCAACAACCGCGACTGATTTAATAAATAAGATGCGATTTTTCTCAGCAATAATTCAGGAGTCAGAATAAATGCTGAATTCTGACTTCTGACTCCTGAATTCTTTTTACTTATTTAAACTCTTCGAGTTGATCCACACGTAACCAAATATTAGGTGTTGGCACTTTCCCAAACTTAATCAAGGCGTAATCACCTTTAATATCGACAATTTCGCCCTTGGTTTCAAACAAATATGAAGGAAAGCGAGCATCACTGGCTTTAGCCTCCAGACTGTTTTCTAGTTTCTCGCGCACAGCGCGAACCATATCTCCTTTTTTAACTGCCATAAGTTCCTCTCTCAAATTAACGTCTTTCACCTGCATTTTAAAAGAGTTCCGAGTTAGAATTCTTAACTCTTGTAAAGACCCGATTAATCGCGTCTCTTGTACAGACGCGATTAATCGCGTCTCCTAACTCCCCCTAGCGTTTGACACTCAAAGCAAAAATGACTAGATCGCCCAGCTAACCTGATCCGTTGAATTGCTGTACCACAAACTCGACAGGGTTCTCCAGCGCGGTTATAAACCCAGGCTACACCACCATAATTGCCATTAGTACCTTTAACATTCAAAAAATTACTAAATGTCGTACCACCAGCCTCAATGCTGGTTTCTAACACCTGAATTATCGCTGTTCGCAAACGTTCAATTTGCTTTAGCTGCAAATCTATACACAAGGTTTCAGGTAAAATTCCACTCTTAAATAATGCTTCATCAGCATAGATGTTACCTAATCCCGCCACCACGGATTGATCTAGTAGCGCAGTCTTAATCGGACGGCGACGGTTTTGGAGTTTGTTTGCTAGATATTCAACAGTAAATTCTGATGAAAATGGATCTGCTGCCAGTTTTGCCAAACCAGTGATAATGCTTTCTACAGCAACACCAGGCGGAACCCACCATATTTTACCGAAGGTTCGCTGGTCAACAAAGCGTAATTCTTGTCGATCCCCAAAGAATAATCTAACCCGCGTGTGCTTGTGTAATGGTTCATCTCTATCCAGCCATAATAGTTGACCGGTCATTCGCAAATGAACCCCTAGCCAGCCGGAAGACGAGGAGAGTTCGGCGAGGAGATATTTACCGCGACGATGCCAAGTAGCGATGGCTGCGCCAACCCCTCCGGGGTACGCATTATTTTTAATTCCATTAACAAACTCACCAACAGAAAACGGGTAGGCGATGGTGCGATCGAGCAACACATCTCCTCCCGTAATTTCTTGGTTGAGGGTCAATTGATTTAGACCCCTTCGGACTGTTTCAACTTCAGGCAGTTCGGGCATTCAAGCTGAGTTAAGCAGGCAATTGTGATTTATTTGAGGGTTCGAGCTAGAAAAGATGGGGTAGTAACTTACATAGCCGTAGATGGCTCGTATTACTACCCAAAAGAAACCGTAAATACCCGCAGGGCGGCTCTCGTAGATTAGGGTAGGCTAGGACAAAGAATGAATGAACTGAAATTTTCAGACTTCATACTTCAGACTTAAGACTACCCTTCATCATCGCATCAAACAACCCCCTTGTAGCTTTGCTGCTATTTTTTCGGTGCTTTAGCCTTTGGTGCTTCAACCTCGACTAATTCATCCTGGGCAAAGTTGTTGGTATTGATACCAGAGTAATTGACCTTTTCAAAGCGGACAATTACAGGGTATTTGATGCCGCTTTGGTCGATGGAAGCCACAGTTCCTAGATCCTGAAACCAGTAGGATTCAGGGCGGAGAATACGTACTTTAGAACCACGTTGAACCATGATTATTTTCCCTTTTAGTTATCAATCGCCAATCTAGAGGGCTAATTGATTTCACTCTACAACCTCAAGGTCGCAGCAAGAGTCTTTGTTAAGTTATTTGTCTGAATTGAGGAGCGGGCATTGGATTAGGGGAGAGGTTACAGGTGAAAGGTGATAGGGAATAATCTGTACCCTGTAACCTGTACCCTATTCCCTTCTTCACTCCCGACTCCATACCACATCCAAAATTACAAAAGGTATTAAACCCTACTTGACAAGGTAAACGTTATAGTGTACCTTCATTCGCAAATAGCTATTTTGTAAAAGCTTATGTTTTAGTTAAGACAAACACACTTCCCTCATTACCTCTGCCGATCCGTAGGTCGTTATCTATATAAGTGATATCTAACCAGCCTTGCTGTTTGTCACTGTTTATGGCAATATCAATTCCGGGAAATTTTCTACCTGCTTCAATTTGTTGGATAAAAGTTACCGGAGAATTGTATTCTATTAAACGTTGTAAGCCGATAATAGAACGCTCAAATTTTACTTGGACACGCCGACCTGAAACTGGCTCAAATTTAGCAGCAACGCTGACTAATCCTTCTAAATAAGGTAAGCCATAAATCTCAGCTATGTTGTAAACACTGGTAGTATCTACCCGGATATACTGATAGATTTGACCTAGTTTACATAAAGGTAAACGATCTAAGTTTAAAAGAGCCTTGCTATTGGTGTATAGTAATCGCCAATTGCCATCTAGCAAATTACTAGCTTCCACCGGACGGGGTGTAGGATTAAAGTCTTCTAAATAGGCGATCGCGATTAAGATAGCCTGTTTCTGTTCTTCGGTCGCCAGTAAACCGCGATTAGTAAGTGCGATCGCATCCATAAGAGCCGCTTTTGGCATCATCGCCTGTCACCTCAAAAATCACTCACTTTCCATCAGCATAAACAAGATATTAATGACATATATGTACAGCCATAAAAATTACTAAGAATCGCTTGACTTAAGCCTTATGCTTATTAAATAAAAAAATTTCTATCTGAATGCGGATTTATCAACTAAAGGGTTGAAAAGATAACTAAATTAATCCGTGTCAAGTGATAGACTCTAAATGTCAACTTACGTAAACCTTTTCTTGTCCTCACTCGATATGTTGAACTCTCCATTACGTGAAGAACCCCGTAACCAGCGAGCCGATGTCATCCCCCTAAAGCCAGAATCTTCTTTGTTGGACTGGTTACAAAACAACGGTCGCATCATCGCGCGTGACCTTCACGAACCGGATTTTCAAGCTGACGAAGAAGGAATAGACTCCTTAATGGGTGTAGAAGATGGAATTGGCTACGACCTCGATGATGATGAAGATGATGATATAGGAATCGCTGAGAATTAGCCTTTTCAGGCTATGGAATTGGTAGTATCCCTAGTTAATGGTATTCAATTTTATAAGTGTGGAGTGAAGGTAAACTTCTGTGGACGCTAAATTATCTCCTGAGCAAGGATTAAACATTTCTGGAATCGCTCTAGCCTCTTTATTAGCCGTAGGGTTAGGTACAACAGCATTTTTCTTGGATTCGATGGCCAATCGGCTACCTTGGCAAAGTATGTCGTTAACCCTGCCATTACTGTTGTGTGCATTGGGTTCAGGTGTGGTGGGCTATTGGGTAATACCTTTACTTCAAGCACTTAAAACTGGACAAATAATTCGTGAAGATGGGCCTCAAGCTCATCTCAAAAAGGCAGGCACTCCCACAATGGGTGGTATATTTTTTATACCTGTATCTGTGTTGCTTGCCTGCATATTGTCTAACTTTTCTAAAGAGGTGCTTGCAGTTTCGGCTTTGACCATCAGCTATGGATTGATTGGCTGGCTCGACGATTGGCAAATTCTGCGCCGGAAATCAAATAAAGGTATATCTCCACAAACAAAACTGGCTTTGCAGGTGAGTTTTGCGGCTATGTTTTGTCTATGGCTGATGTTTAATCAACCTTCTAATATTACAAATATTGCTTTGCCTTGGGTGAGCTTCACACTACCATTAGGATTTCTATTTTGGCCTTTAGCAGGTTTTGTGCTAGTTGCAGAAAGTAATGCGACTAATTTAACAGATGGTATTGATGGCTTGGCAGCAGGAACAGTAGCGATCGCACTTTTGGCATTAGGTGCTTTAGTCGCACCAACAGCACCAGGATTGATGGTTTTCTGTGCTGCTTTAAGTGGTGGGTGTTTAGGTTTCTTAGCCCATAATCGCAACCCAGCCCGCGTTTTCATGGGAGATACTGGTTCCCTGGCACTAGGAGGAGCTTTAGCTGCTGTAGCACTATTAACAAATACCTTAGTAGGTCTGTTTATTCTCAGTGGTATCTTCTTTGTAGAAACCCTTTCGGTGATGGCACAGGTAACTTATTACAAAGCCACGAAGGGCCCCGATGGCAAAGGCAAACGCCTCTTCAAAATGGCACCTTTACACCATCATTTAGAACTTACTGGCTGGTCAGAATTACAAGTGGTTGGAGTGTTTTATATAATCGCTGCTATATTAGCTACTATTTGTTTAGCGATCGCTCCATTCTAAATGTTTTAAAAACTGCTTGAATATAAAAAACAACTCCCACATCTTCAGGGAGTTGTTTTTTTATAGGCAAATTTATAAGTTTCTGATTTCTATGCCAACACAAGCGCAAAGGATAGTTATAGAGTCAATCGAAAATCTAAAATCTAAAACCTAAAATTGTTTGACTGCTTGCGGTATTCTAAATTCTTTATTCTTCAATTATAGGTATTTATATATTCTCTAACTCGATTCTTTCCTGTTCGCTTTGCCTCAAGCATCGCTTGATTTGCCCGATTTAGAAAATCTTTAACCGTAATTCCTGGTTCTGATACAGCTATTCCAAAAGAAGCGGTGATGCTTTCGAGGAGCCGATCGCCGTCCTTCAATTGCATTTGTTCAATATCTACCCTTAATTGTTCTACTCGCTTTCTGAGCGTTTCCAGTGTCATATTAGGCATGACAATCACAAACTCTTCACCACCCCATCTGCAAGCAATGTCAAAGGAGCGAATAGATTTTAACAGTAACTTTGCTAATCCCTGGAGAACAATGTTGGCAGTCACGTGTCCGTAGCGCGAATTGTAAGATTTGAAGTTATCGATATCAAGAAAAATAATACTAAGAGGTTGTCCCGATCGTTCCGCTTCAGCTAATCTTTGTTCCGTTATGGTTTCCATATAGCTTTGATTGAATAGTTGGGTCATCCCATCCCGCAAGTTTTCATAGGTTAGACGTTGTTTGATCGATAGATTATTCAGTGCAATGCCTAATGTTCTAGCAATAATCTCAGAAGTTTGTCGCTCTTCTAGACTGATTTCTTCAAGCGCATCGAGGTGTAAACTGCCAACTACTTCGCCTTGTGCAAACAATGGAATGCACAAATGTGTGCCGCTAACAGGCTGTATTAAGTGACTGCATATTAGTCCTGAATTACGAGGCGATAAAAGATTTAATTTTCCTCTCCGCAAAGCCCAACAATCGGATAGTGAAAATATTTCTTTACTTCTTCTTTCACCTCCCCAAAAACTATTCATCTGAACATAATTTTTAGAATTAGCAATTATATAAATAGAACCACTCATATTCGGAAATAGCTTGGAACACGTTAAAGCAACTACTTGATACACCTCATCTTCAGACTCGCAGGAATAAAGCATCTCCGCCATATCTGAGAGATATATAAGTTCTCGTTTTTTTGCTTCCAATTTCAGTGTCTTTTCTTCTAGCTGCCGATTTAAGTCAGTTAACGATCGCTGTACTTCTATGGATTCTGTAATATCAATACTGATTCCCCCAATCCGGTAAGCACCCGTTGCGTAATCACTAAACGGAAACTTAAACGATAGCCAGTAACACGGCTGATTGTTACTAGATACTTTTACCTCTTCAATTAGCTTCAAAGGACGTAGAGTCTTCAAAACAACTCGATCGTTCTCCATAACCTGCCGCCCCTCTTCTGGATCTGGCAAGAATTCACTATCAGTTTTTCCCAACCATTCTTGTGAATCTACAGAAAATCTAGACTGTATTTCCTGGTTGTAGTAAAGCACTCTAGATTGTTCATCTTTGATATATGCTGCAAATGGCCCCTGATCTAGGAATAGCCGTTGCATCTGCTGGCTACGTTGCAGTTCGCGGGTATCTTCTTGATATCTGGCGATCGCCTCTACAATTTGATAAGCGGTTGGCATTAGGTAGAGTAAAGCAGATAAAGAAATAAATGCCATTACATCAAGCACACCTAAGTGCAGCAGGGACACTGCCATATGTGGCTCGAAGATCGTCAGAAGGTGATGAAATCCGCAAAATAGTACGAATCCACCTGATAAGAAAAAGGCTAGCCAAAACTTAGGAGGGATAGTTGCCTTAGTTTTGGCAAAGAAAACCCCTATGATTATGGGGATACCAAAGTATGAAAATGCAGTAATGCTATGAGCAATTATGCAATTCCAGTAAATAGGTTCCATTGCTGACCTGATATTAAAATTTCATCCGTTTCACTATAATTCTGGGTAGTCTCAAGGTGTAAGTGGATAAAGGATGATTTCAGTGCTTCATACCTAAATTTTATGGTAGCTTTCTGAAAGGTTGCTCATTTCAACCCTTACAAACCTGACTTACCAGGTGAGTGAGTTCGGGTAAAATCAGTTTTTCCATCGCCAGTCGCACAGCATTACTGGAACCAGGAAGCGAGAAAATTAATTTATCTTGATAAACACCAGCAACAGCGCGAGAAGCGATCGCCCGCGAACCAATTTCTTGATAACTTAAAAAACGAAATAACTCACCAAATCCCGGCAAAGTTTTCTCTAGTAACTTCTCAATAGCATCATAGGTGGTATCTCTTGGTGCAATACCTGTACCACCATTAAAAATTACAGCATCCAAATTTGCGCTTTTGCCCAGATTTTCTATCTGCTCTTGAATTTGTGTCGGTTCATCTTTGATAATCGTGTAGGCTCCTACAGCATGGTTAGCACCAAGGAGTAACTGCTGAATTAGCTGGCCACTTTTGTCTGTTTCCAAAGTGCGTGTATCGCTGACAGTAACCACAGCACAAGTTACTAAAACTCCAGGCGAGTCTGGATGGGGTTGTGGCATTATATGTCACTCATGAACTTTTAATAATGAATAATTGGGCATGGTAAATGACGCATTGACAGTTACCAATGCCCGATGCCCGATGCCCTATGCCCTATGCCCTATGCCTCATTTTTACTCAATCCCAGATCGTTTTCTTCAGCATACCGCTCCATGAAGCGCATAAAGCGATCCCATTCTTGGGCAGATTTCATTATGTAAAGTGCTTCTAATTCTTCCGGTTTCCCGTTAATAAATTTAGCTTTAACTTCACGGGTAATTATCTCGCCTTCTTCGTCAATCAAGTACATTCCGGTAATATCTTCGGTAGTACCTTGATCTAAAATTTTCGGATTCGTAAAAATAAAGGTCGCTGTACCACTATCTCCAGTACGCGATCGCGTTAAGCGCACATCTGGAATTACCTCTTCGTCAAGACCTCTAGAAAACTGGATTTTCGCCATGATGAATGAATTTAAACTTTGGTGATGGTTAATTTAATATTCTCTCATCAATTAGAACACCACGGTCTAGAAGCTACTGTGATTCAGTTTTTAGTGTATATACTTAAATTGCTTCTTTTTCAAGTAACAAAGTTACGGGGCCATCGTTTTCAATGATAACTTGCATCATTGCACCAAATTTACCAGTTTCTACCTGCAACCCGCTAGCTCTTAACTTGATAACAAAACGATTATACAAATCTTCTGCCGATTGGGGAGCGGCTGAACGGTCAAAAGAAGGACGGCGACCTTTGCGACAGTCACCATAAAGGGTAAATTGACTGACTACTAACAAATCGCCGCCAATTTCTTGTACAGATTTTTGCCAACGGTCGTCTCCTCCTTCGTCAGGAAACAGCCGCAACTCTAAGCACTTACGCACCATCCAGTCAATTTCAGCATCAGTATCGGTATTGGCTATACCTACGAGCAAATTTAGCCCCCGCCCAATTTTACCGACAATTTCATCATTCACTGTAACTTGAGATGATTTGACTCGCTGGATAACAACGCGCATTTTAATCAGAACATTTATCAACGTTTTGATTTTAGAGCAATATATACAGTAGGGAATAGGGAATAGGGAACAGGGAACATGGAATAGGGAATGGGGAATAAGGTTTCAAGTCTCTTGGTATATGACTTTTTTATGAAATTTTGTACCTCATTTCCCTGAAATCTGCTGTAAAAACAACGAGTGTCTACCACCCGATAAAAATTCTTAATGTTCGATAAAACTTGTGAGTTTCTTGCTGAAACTTTCTGTATTCAGAAAGCGATCGCTATTCTCTCATTTTACTTAAAATTGATGGCGGAGCCATTGAGAATACATTCCCAGGTTCCACCTGGGAACGAGTAGTAAGTTTCTAACTTCTAACTTTTATTTGCCAAACCCTTTACCGCGAGAGGTTGAAGGTAGACAAATGCAGTTTTCGAGTTGACTAATTAAAGTCTCACGATCCAAATTTTGACCAATCAGTACTAACTGGTTTTTCAGTTGGCCTTTCCATTCATCATCATCCAAGGTGAAGCGTTTACCACAAAGGTGGAAAATATGACGCTTCGGGCTTTCATCAAACCACATAATCCCCTTGGCTCGGAAGATATTTGAGGGTAGCTGATTATCTAAGAAATACTGAAACTTCCTAATAGAAAAAGGCTTGTCACTTTGGAAAGAGATGGAAGTAAAACCATCATTTTCTAAATGGTGAGAATGATGGTGATGACCGTGATGGTCATGGTCATGGTCATGGTCATGGTCGTGATGATCGTGACCGCATGTTGAGTGGTCATGGTCATGGTCATGGTCGTGACGATCGTGATGGTCGTGTTCATCCACCACTGTGTCAAAATATTTATCAGACTCAAACAGACCAACACTCAAAATTAAAGGAAGTGGCACTTGCGATCGCGTCGCGCGGATAATTCTTGCTCCTTCCTTGACTTCGTTAATTTTTCTTTCTAACTGGTTCAAAGTGGCTTCATCAACCAAATCTGCCTTGTTCAGCACAATTACATCACCATAAGCAATTTGGCTGTATGCTGCTTCCGAGTTAAATAAATCTAGGCTGTAATTAGCCGCGTCTACCACGGTAATAATTGAATCCAAGCGAGTTAAATCTCGCAATTCTGTGCCGAGAAATGTTAAAGCTACTGGTAGCGGATCTGCCAATCCAGTTGTTTCCACTACTAGATAATCTAGATTTTCTTGGCGTTCTAAAACTTTGTAAACTGCATCTACCAAATCATTATTAATAGTGCAGCAGATACAACCATTATTTAGCTCCACCATGTTCTCACCAGTGGAAACAATTAGCTCGTTGTCGATGCCAATTTCGCCAAATTCATTCACTAGAACAGCGGTTTTTAAACCCTGTTGGTTGTTGAGGATATGATTGAGTAAAGTCGTCTTGCCGCTACCGAGGAAACCCGTAATAATTGTTACTGGCATTCCTTGTTTGGGCGTATCCATTGCCGAAGATTCGGGTGTAACTGCTGATTGCATAGCGCTGTTATCAAATAGTCAAAAAATAGTAATGTAGCGCAGATAGTCCAGAAAACACTAGCATAGGGATGCTGGACTGTCATCCCAGCTGCTTTACTTTATTATTACGTATCTCTCTATTTCAGCATTACTCTGTTATGACCCTAACCCTTTACAATACCCTCACCCGTCGTCAAGAACCGTTTGAAACAGTCGAAACAGGCAAGGTTAAGATGTATTACTGCGGCGTGACGGTATATGACTACTGCCATTTGGGTCATGCTAGAGCTTGCATCGTTTGGGACGTAGTACGCCGATACCTCCAGTTTATCGGCTATGAAGTCCGATATATCCAAAATTTTACTGATATTGATGACAAGATTCTTAATCGAGCCTGTGTTGAACATTCATCAATGGATATGATAGCCGATCGCTTTATCAAAGCATATTTTGAGGATATGGCGCGGTTGGGGATTAAAGAAGCCGATGAGTATCCCCGCGCTACTCACACGATGAATGGCATTCAACGGTTAATTCATGAGTTGGAAAATAAAGGTTTTGCTTACCCATCTGAAGGCGATGTGTATTATGCAGTACGGCAGTTTGCTGAGTATGGCAAGCTTTCTGGACGCAAGTTAGAGGATATGCAAGCTGGGAAAAGCGAGCGCGTCAATGTAGAAGATCCAGAGTACCAGAAAAAGAAAGACCCCTTTGATTTTGCTTTGTGGAAAGCAGCAAGACCAGGAGAGCCAGCTTGGGAATCACCTTGGGGTGCAGGTCGTCCGGGGTGGCATATAGAATGCTCGGCAATGGTGCGCGATCGCTTGGGTGATACCATCGATATTCATGCTGGTGGTGCTGACTTAATTTTTCCTCACCACGAAAATGAAATTGCCCAATCTGAGGCTGTAACAGGAAAACCCTTAGCGCGTTACTGGTTGCATAACGGCATGGTGAAGGTAGATGGTGAAAAAATGTCCAAATCTTTGGGCAACTTTACCACTATTAGAGACTTACTGGATCGAGGAGTTGACCCGATGGCAGTACGGTTGTTCGTGCTGACCGCTCAATATCGCACACCAATTGATTTTACCGACGAAGCGATCGCCGCAGCAACCAATGGCTGGCACACCATTAAAGAAGGTTTACTCTTCGGCCACCAATACGGTGAAAAACTAGGATGGGGAGTGGAGACTACCTCACTACTTCCTGAAACTGTTGAACGCTTTCAAGAAACCGTAAATAACGACTTTAATTTTCCTGGTGGGTTAACAGTGCTGTTTGAATTAGCCAAAGAACTGCGCCGTGAGGGAAATATTCTTGTGCATGAAGGGAAAACCGAAACTTCCCCTGATGAGTTACAGCGTCAATGGCAAACTCTCGTCACTTTAGCTGGAGTCTTGGGTTTAGAAGCCGAGATAGAAGCCGAAACTCAAACAACTAATGGTTTAAGCGATGTAGAAATTGAGGCGAAAATTCAGCAAAGGCAAGAAGCACGTAAAGGCAAAAATTTTGCCGAAAGCGATCGCATTCGTGACGAACTTCAAGCACAAGGTATTACGCTAATTGATAGTCGTGATGGCACGCGCTGGCATCGGAATTAGGGAGAGTGGAGAGTAGGAGTAGGAGGGAAATATCCTCTCCTTTGTACCATTCCCCATGCCCCATGCCCCATTCCCCATTCCCATTCTTTATTCTTTATTCCCCATTCTTTATGTGGTCTGAACTCAAAAAAGCGATCGCTAGTTTCGATATTCCCGCAGATTGGATTGGTATTAGAGCCGTAAAGGAGACTTCTACTACCCGTTCAGTCCGTGACGCCTTACCCCAACTAAACGGCAAATCCTTCACCGTCGGAGCTATGCTGGAAGTTTTGGTGAATGGCTGTCTGGGTTACGCAGCTACTAACTCCCTAGAATTATCTTCCCTGCAAACTGCTGCTCAAACAGCCTATAACCAGGCATTAGCAGCCAGTGAATGGTGGATACATCCCTTCCGTGAAAGTGAGCGCCCTAAAGTCGTTGGTGAATATAAATCTCCCTTTCTTAAGCCATTGGATGCTCTAAGTCCAGGGGAAATCAACGATTTACTGGTTCGTATTTGCCAAACGCTCAAAGTTGACGACAAAATTGTGCAAACCATAGCTAGTGCTAGCACAACTGAGCGAGAATCTTGGTTTATTAGCAGTAACGGCTCAGAAGTCTATCAAAAAATCCTATCTATAGGCACGAATTACGGAGCTACTGCCCAAGATGGAGCGGTTGTACAACAGCGCAGCAACAACGGCTCGCAAGCAAACTGTTACCAAGGCGGACTCGAACTCTTAAAACAAGAAAACTTATGGCATCGGGTGCGGCAAATAGGCGAACAAGCAGTAGAACTATTGACAGCAGAAGAATGCCCAACCACCCGTACCAATTTAGTTTTAGCCCCAGATCAAATGATGCTGCAAATCCATGAAAGTGTTGGGCATCCCCTAGAAATTGACCGAATTTTGGGAGATGAGCGTAACTATGCTGGGGGCAGCTTTGTTAATAAAAGTGATTTTGGCAACCTCGTATATGGTTCGCCGTTGATGAACATTACCTTTGATCCTACCGTGGCTGGTGAATTTTCTAGCTACGGCTTTGATGATACCGGTGCTGTAGCAACGCGGGAGTATTTGGTTAAAGAAGGTGTACTGCAACGGGGTTTAGGCAGTCTGGAAAGTCAAGCAAGAGCAGGTGTAGCAGGAGTTGCCTGTGCCCGTGCTTGCTCATGGAATCGACCAGCGATCGATCGCATGGGTAACTTGAATTTAGAGCCTTTAAACGGCACTTTTGAAGACATTATTGGCGAGATAGAACACGGCGTTTACATGGAATCTAACCGTTCTTGGTCAATTGACGATCGCCGCTACAAATTCCAATTTGGTTGTGAGTACGCTAAATTAATTGAAAACGGTAAACTTACCAAAACCCTTCGTAATCCCAACTATCGCGCCACAACACCAGAGTTTTGGCATAGTTTAATTAAAGTCGGAGATGCCACAAACTGGCAAATGTATGGTACTCCTTATTGTGGCAAAGGAGAACCAAATCAGGCCATTTGGGTAGGACACGGTTCACCTGTTTGTGTATTTGCTAATGTCGAAGTTTTTGGTGGAGGAACTTGAAAAATACAATAGTTATGAGTTGGTAGTTAGGAGTTTTAAATTAAGTAAATAGGCATAATTAACATCAAATAAAATCCTAGCTTGTAGTAAGCGATTCATCCCTCAAAAAAATGATTATCAGGACTAAAGTCCTTACTCCAAACTTTAATTTATTTCCGCCTAGCTACTTCTAAAAATTATTTTAACTCCTAACTCCTAACTCCTAACTCCTAACTTTCTCCCTCTCTTTATTCCCTATTAATTTTTAATATCCATGAAAATTGAAGAATTATCTGCGTTAGAAGTCAGCTTTAATCGACTGATTGAAAGTCTGCTGATCAAAAAAGCAGAAAATGAACAATTCACTGTAAGACTTAGTAGTGAAATAAGTCAATTTACTCGTTTTAATCATGCGAAAGTGCGTCAGACTGGTTGTGTTGCTGATGGTTGGATAGAACTAACTTTGATGCAAAATCAGCGCAATAGTGTTCGGCAGTTTCCTTTTACTGGAAATTGGGAGGTAGACTGGCAGTTAGCATATAGTGCTTTGCAAGAACTACGTGACGAACTTATTCTACTACCTGTCGATCCATATCTAGTTTTGCCATCAGGAAATAATCTCAGTAGAGAAATACATTCTGGAAATTTATTGGCGGCTAAGGCAGTAGTCCCGACTGTACTTGAACTAGTTGCTGAATTGGATTTTACAGGGATATATGCAGGGGGAGTGATAATTAAAGCTTATGGTGATTCTAGCGGTCAAAAACATTGGTTTGCTACTGATTCTTTTACCTTAGATTATTCTCTATTTTCCTCATCTGGACAAGCAGTTAAGGGCACATTTGCCGGGAGTAATTGGGATGAATCTAAATATATAGCCAAAATTAGCGAAGCTAAAAAACAACTAGAATTGCTTGCTCACCCAACAAAAGAACTGCCACGGGGACAATACAAAACTTATTTTGCACCTGCTGCTGTTGCAGATTTATTATTAATGCTTTCTTGGGGAGCGGTAAGCGAAGCTGATATCCAACAAGGAAACAGTGCTTTAGCTGCTTTATCGCGTCAAGAAAAACAACTTTCTCTAAGATTTAGTTTAAAAGAAAATTTTCAGCAGGGATTAGTGCCGCGATTTAATGAATTGGGAGAAATGGCAGCACCGGAGTTACCTGTAATCGAAAAAGGACGTTTGGTAAATACTTTGGTGAATTCTCGCACTGCTAAGGAATATCAAAAAATTGCCAATGGCGCTAATGGTTCAGAGACTTTACGAGCGCCAGAAGTGAGTCCGGGAAATTTAGTATTTGAGCAGATTCTTCCGAGTTTAGATACAGGATTATATGTATCTAATTTGCATTACTTGAATTGGAGCGATCGCCACACTGGTAGAATTACAGGTATGACTCGTTATGCTTGTTTTTGGGTGGAAAATGAAGAAATTATTGCACCCATTGAAAACCTGCGTTTTGATGAAAGTCTCTATCGCTTCTGGGGAGATAAGCTAGTAGATTTGACCAATTTTCAAGAATTCATTCCCGAAGTAGGAACTTATGAAAGTCGCCAGCTAGGAGGTAGTTTAGTTCCCGGTATGCTGGTAAAAGATTTTACTTATACCTTGTAAGTACATCGTACAAAGATGCAGATAAATTATTAGCTTATTTGCCTCTTAGTATGAGATTAACTTAATAATTTTGATTTGATGATTTTAATTTTACTATTTTTGAATATAATGCAAATACTCAAATCATTTAATATTAATTATTATAGTTAATTATCTTCTAACTCAAAACACCAACCTTGTATTTCTATAACTTCTTTAATTTCAGTTTCCAATATTTGAAAAGCAGACAAAGCCCGTAACGCTGAAAAATCATTGATGATTTCTGCTAGTCTGTGAACACATCCATTAAGCTTATCCGACGAGAATTGCTTGAGCCGCCGACCTGTTAACCCACTAGCTTTACATAGAAGTTCATGAAGAATATCTTTAGGATCAGGTAATTGTTCAAGTTTATGAATATTTGGCAATTCTAATGGCTCACGCCCACGAGGATTACCCGCAGCTTTCCGTAGAGCAGCTTCGTCAAATAAAAGCCATGCTTCTTGCATACGTACAGGAATAACACAAACATGAGGTGGTACTATCAGTGATTGTTTAACTACTTCTACTGCTTCTTGAATTTCAACCACACGATTTTCGCGTGGTTCTTTTTCTGCATCTCGGTGAATAAATAAAAGATCGCAAGGATAGAGTTCTACGCTCTTGATGATACGTGGCGATAACTTTTTAGGTGGTTTAGGTAAGCGTCGCAGATCAGCCCAATTAGATTGAATAGCACACTCAACCTGATTTACCCGTAATAACCAATTGAGAATAGGCATCAGTGCTTTGTCTGAGCTACCGTCAGACAGAAAGGTGTAGCAAAGTTCTTTCATGTCAATTGAGTAGGGAAACCAGGAATTAGTGGTTGAAGATCATTTCTATCTATAACTCGGCGTTTTGGGATTGGTATTAGTTTTGATTTTTGGGAGCTTTTTATCTTTCCATTGCTATCAGGCTCTAATTTCTCAATTACTACCGGATTTAGATAGGCAAGAAGTTTCCCTTTAGGAACAAGTGTTGTTCCTAAAGGCTCTTGCTCTCGCCAAGTATCAGGAAGACAACCAAAAGAAACACGTTTAAACCGTTTTTCCAAAACTACTGTTTCCTTTAATTCAGCAACTAACAAGCTTTCATCAGGTACTTGCATCACTACAGATGGTGAGTGAGTGTTAATAATCACTTGGCGGAGTGGGTTATCTATACCAATAGCTTCATTAACATCAGTGGCGATATCTTGAAGCAATTTCAGTATTTTGGGAATACGCTCAGGATGAATGCCGTTTTCTGGTTCCTCTAAACACAAAAGACCTTGTGCTTGTGAGTCCAATTCCAAAACTGCCAAAGCCAAAAATCGTAGGGTTCCATCTGATAACGCCCTCGCTGGATGTGAAGTACCATCTCTACCAATCACCATTAATGTGAGAAGTTCCCTACGTTCATCTCGATCAATTCCTACTTCACCCACATCATCAATTAGTTCTGCTAAAAGATTAGCAACTTGGCTGTAAACTTGTGCTTCGGCCTCATCCTCAGAAACTCCATCTAGAGAATAATTTTTATTTAACCTTGCTAAGTGATAGAGTGTTGCAGCCAAGTGAGAACCATCCATGTCTAATTTTGTAGGCGCTGTAAATTCGTCTGGTTGACGTAGTGCTGAAGGTTCTAATTGAAGTAATCGCCAAGATTGCATTTCTCTTCGCGCTAGTAAGGCTGTTGGACTTTCAGCAGCATTAGCAACAGAAAGTACTGTTCGAGGAAGATTTGCAGCTAGTCGAGATAGAGGTTTTCCTTTAATACCATCTTGATGTAGCTTAATCACAGTCTTATCTTTATCAGTCTCAGTTGAAATAAATGGTGAAGTTCTTCGTCCCTTAATTGCGGATTTACGCCACTCAACACTGTGAGGAAACAATAAGTTTTTTCTTGCATCACCAAGGTTGATGTGAACTAACTCTTCTTTGATAATTTCCAACGACCCTAAAGACCGTAAACTATCATCTGAACGATAAGCTAGAGTTAGAGAGTAACGAAGAAAAGTAATACTAGCTTTTGCCTGTTGTCCCAAATCATCTACGCCTTCCTCTGGTACTATCATTTCTGCCTCAAAAGACATTTTATCTGTATATTCATGACTAACTCGGTGAAATAGACTACGCACATCCGCTGTTCGACCTTCTTCATCTCGCACAGATAAGGCAGCGTCAATTAGCGTTCGATCGGCGATCGCACTCAAGAACCTAATAGCATCAAATAAGTTAGATTTACCGACCCCATTAGCTCCGGCTACACAAGTAAATGGCCCGAAGCGAACATCGACATCGACGAGGTTCTTAAAACCAGAAACTTTTAACCTAGTTAGCATAATATTCCTCTGTTGGCAGAAAACATTGCAAATGTGCCAAGCAGACGTGGCTCACAAACAGAGTAGACCTTCTTGTTCTAGTTTGACTGTACAATCTGAGAAATTTTGGATTTGGTTGGATAAAACCTGCTTATATAGTGATACCCGCAACTAGCTCAATCAGCTGTTGCGCCTCTAGCAAAGCTTCTTTTCTACAAACGCGATGTGTAAATTGCCTCTCTATGAGAAAAATACATCAAACCGTCTTTCTACAATCCTGTCAGCCCAAACTGGTAAATGCTACGACTACAATTTATCTTTTCTTACCTGGAGGTGAATTGCGCTGAGTGAGGTTATCAATTTGCAATTGTTGCCGGCCGTTAGTGATAACTTGCAACATCTGTTTGAGATCCTGCTCGATATTTCCCAAAATTCCATCGGCATAAGCATCAGCACCATCTTCAATTTCTTGAGCATGAGCGATCGCATTTTGTCGCATCAGCTCTAACTCTTGCTGACAAGCATACCGCTTGCGGTCAATCTCGGCGAGGGTTTCTTGCATTATTCCCTCACACTCTTGTTGCACTTGTCGCCGCAGTCGTTCAGCTTCTTGTTCCGCCTGGTGAATAATATCGCTTTCAGCTAAAATTTGCGCTCTTTTGGCTTGTGCAGCCTCAACAACCTGCTGTCCATACTCTTCCGCTTCTAGCAGAATTTCGTCCTTTTGGTCGAGAACTGCTGCTGCTTCTTGAAAAAGTGATGGTAAAGCCAGCCGAATGTAATCAAGCTGATCTAGCAGCTTTTCTTCATCTATGAGTGTGCGTCCCGTCAGCGGAATTCTGAGACTAGAGAGAACCATTTCCTCTAGGCGGTTGAGTTCCTGCTGAATATCTATGCTTCCCTCTCCACCGAGATATTCTTGAGAGGGGGGATTGCTTCCGTTGAGATTGGGTTCAACATTGGAGATTTCTGATTGTAGCATTGGTATATATCTAGGGCAATGTGTGGGGGAACGAGATGATCGATAGAGCCACCAAACCTTGCAATCTCTTTTACCACACTACTACTTAAAAAACTATACTCATTTGAGGTTGCGAGAAAAACTGTTTCTATTTGGGTAGAAAGAGTTTTATTGGTGTGAGCCATTTGCAGTTCCACTTCAAAATCTGACACAGCCCGTAAACCCCGGATCAAAACTTGTGCTTGTTGCATTTGAGCATAATTGACGGTAAGACCATCAAAGCTGTCTACTTTTACATTAGGTAGATGTTCTGTAGAAAGACGGATTTGATTTAGCCGTTGCTCCACACTAAAAAGTGGCATTTTGTTAGGGTTCCGTAGTACGGCGACAATCACCCGCTCAAACAGCCGACTACCGCGCCCGATGAGATCGAGGTGTCCCAAGGTAATGGGGTCGAAGCTACCAGGATAAATAGCAATCACAATTTTAAATATATCAAAGTTGTTTAGGTGATTATATCGAAACTATTTTGTGTAACTTACTCAAATCTACCATCTTGCGCTCTCAGTAAGGATGGTAAACCCAATTGTTTTAGTGGCACAAGTTATGCTCAACTAAGCGTTAGGAACTAGACTCCTAAATATGAATACTGGATTTTTACCTACGTCCCCACAATATTGTGGAAGATTTAAGTGTAGTTACAGTATTCGAGACACAAGAAACTCCGTACTTAGCAAAGTGCGCGGGTAGTTAACGAACTTTTCTAGGTAATTTTTCATGGCACTGGATTTTCCCACTTTGCCCTTGGCGTTTCAATTTACTTCTCCAGGACCGATTCTGGTGAAAATAGGGCCACTAAGTATTCGTTGGTACGGCTTGTTGATTGCCACAGCAGTTTTAATTGGCGTCATCCTTTCCCAGAATTTGGCAAAGCGCCGCAATGTTAATCCTGAGTTGCTAGGCGATTTGTTCTTTTGGTTGTTGATTGGGGCAATTCCTGGCGCACGGCTATATTACGTTTTTTTTGAGTGGTCAAAATATGCCCCAACTCCAGGAAAAATTTTTGCGATCTGGGAAGGCGGTATTGCCATTCATGGAGCGATTCTTGGTGGCGTTGTGGCTGCGTTAATCTTTGCCAAAATCAAGCAGGTTTCTTTCTGGCAATTGGCAGATTTAGTAGCACCTTCGCTGATTTTAGGGCAAGCGATCGGACGTTGGGGCAATTTTTTTAATTCTGAAGCTTTTGGCGATCCGACTGATTTACCCTGGAAGCTCTATATTCCACCAGACCATCGTCCTTTAGAATATGCTAGTTTCGATTACTTTCATCCCACCTTCCTCTACGAATCTCTATGGGATTTAATGGTGTTTACGCTGCTAATAACGTTATTTTTCCGGTCTTTATCCGGTAAGCCACGTCTGAAGGTAGGCACACTGTTTCTCATTTACTGGCCAGCCTACAGCTTAGGACGCCTATGGATTGAAGGCTTTCGCACTGATAGCTTGATGCTGGGGCCATTACGGATGGCGCAAGTAGTCAGTAGTCTAGGAATTCTATTGGGATTAGTTGGATTAGCTTGGCTTTACTTACTCAAACGCCCTTTACCCGATGTAGTTCCTACTGCTAAGGGAAATGGGGAGAGGGGGGCATGAGAGGGACAAGGGGACAAGGGGACAAGAAGAATAACTATGCCCTATGCCCAATACTTCGGCTTACCTCGGCTCCGCTCGGTACGAGTCGCTCAGTACAAGTGCTCAATTCCCAATGACTAAAAAATAAAAAATGCCCCAGAGTATTCTCTAGGGCTTAACCAGGGTGCATCTACCATTACTCTCTACTAGGGAAAGAGGGTAAATCCGGAAAGATACTGAGAAAATATCAAAAAGATTTTTTGAGGGATTGCCGTGTGTTCTTTTAAAAGTGAATATACAGAAAATGGGAGTGATAAAAAAACACTATATGGTATAGAACCATCTGTGTATATTGTCGGTGCTGGACCTGGAGATCCTGATTTATTAACCGTGAAGGCACAGAAATTACTGGCTGTTGCTGATGTAATTTTATTTGCTGATTCTTTAGTACCCGAACAAATTTTAGAACTTTGCCGAAAAGATGCGGAGATAATTAGGACTGCGAATCAGACTTTAGAAGAAATTTTGGCGATTACTCTCGATAGAGTGCGATCGCAACACAAATCTCTCGTCCGTCTCCATTCTGGCGATCCTAGTCTCTACAGCGCCATCCACGAGCAAATGCACCTCCTAAGAGAGGCAAATATTCCTTTTGAAGTCATACCTGGTATTAGTGCCTTTCAAGCTGCTGCTGCCAAACTCAAAGTAGAACTGACTGTCCCTGGTTTAGTTCAAACCATTATCTTGACACGCATCAGCGGACGTACAGAAGTCCCCATCGCTGAAGAATTAGCCACTCTTGCAGCACATCAGGCTAGCCTCTGCTTGTATTTAAGTGCGCGTCACGTCGAAAATGCCCAAGCTAAACTACTCGAACACTATCCAGCCGAAACCCTAATTGCGATTTGCTTTCGCATCGGCTGGCCTGATGAAAAAATCAAGGTTGTCCCTTTGAATCAAATGGCTGAATGTACTCATCAAGAAAAACTAATTCGCACAACACTTTATATAATTAGTCCAGCCCTCTCGACAACAAAAGGGCGATCGCGTTTATATCATCCCGAACATAGTCACCTATTTCGCTCAGAATAGTCCAAAAAATATAGCAACAGAGATGTCAATACCGAAAAAAGGTACAAGAAAAATAATAATTGATGGAGAACCATTCATCTGGCTAATCCGAAGACAAGCTACTAACTCTCAAGCAGACTATGCTGATGGACATCTCCATGTTGCCGTAGAACACGCTACTGAGCCTGGCTCAGTATTAGTGATTATTACTGATACGCTTCATCCACAAGGGTACAGCCTTATTAATAGCAATCTCGTGCCAATACAACTTCAAGATGCATCAGGAGAGGTTCGGGTTTGGAGAATTGAGCGGAGGTATGAAATAACCGCAGTTACACCAAAAGACGTAGCGTTATGGATAAAACAAGCTATGCAAATAGGATGGTTGCCTAGAAAGTCAGGTATAACCTTTAAGGTTAACGTTATTGGCAGTAGTATGAAAAAAGCTGCAACTAGGGAAAAAATACCCTTAAATTTTTATTAGCAAAAACTTTTAGAATATTAAACTGTACTCTGCTTTTAGATAAGCTTAAGAGTGTAATAAAATCCAAAATTCCAATTTGGTACTATGCCATTAATTAAAGTGCAAACTTCTGCATCTGCTCCTCAAAAAGCTGAAATTGAGTCGATGCTTTTAAACCTATCAGCCAAGTTGGCGAAACATTTGGGAAAACCAGAATCTTATGTAATGACTGCTTTTGAGCCAGAAGTTCCTATGACTTTTGCAGGAAATACAGACCCAGTTTGCTACATTGAAATTAAGAGTATTGGCACGATGAAGCCAGAGCAAACGGCAGCAATGAGTCAAGACTTTTGCCAGCAGATTAACCAAACTCTAGGTGTGCCGAAAAATCGCATTTATATAGAGTTTGCAGACGCTAAAGGGGCAATGTGGGGCTGGAACGGCACAACTTTTGGCTAATTTACCGTCTTCTTTGGTCAAGGCTAACTTTATCTAGCAGGTGTAGGATAGAGATCCTACATCAACTCTTGATTTTTTTATGTCTGCTACGCCTCTTGTATCTCAGGTTGACTTCAACTCAGAAAAATCAGAATTAATCCCTCCCCTTCTAGGTGCTTCTCTGGCAGAGTTAACTACTTGGGTGCAGCAACAAGGACAACCTGCTTACAGAGGAAAGCAGCTGCATGAATGGATCTACGACAAAGGGGTGCGATCGCTAGCTGATATTTCTGTATTTTCCAAGCAATGGCGGCAAGAAGTGGCAGAAGTTCCAATTGGGCGCTCAATTTTACATTACCGCTCTGAGGCTCCCGATGGTACAGTGAAATATCTTTTACGATTAACAGACGGGCAGATTATTGAAACTGTAGGTATCCCCACCTTTGCAGAAAGAGGAGAAGGCCCAAAAGCCCGTTTGACAGTTTGCGTCTCTACTCAGGTGGGTTGCCCAATGGCGTGTGATTTCTGTGCTACTGGTAAGGGAGGCTACAAACGCAACCTAGCACGGCATGAAATTATCGATCAGGTGTTAACTGTGCAAGAAGATTTTCAGCAACGGGTTAGCAATGTGGTGTTTATGGGACTGGGCGAACCGTTGTTGAATACTGAGAATGTTTTAGCAGCTTTGAAATGTCTCAATCAAGATATCGGTATTGGGCAGCGATCGCTTACAGTTTCGACAGTGGGTATTCGCGATCGCATCCGTCAGTTCGCACAAAATAATTTGCAAATCACTTTGGCTGTAAGTCTCCACGCCCCCAATCAAGCACTACGAGAAAAACTCGTCCCTAGCGCCCGTGCCTATCCTCTGGAAGATTTACTGGCTGAATGTCGGGAATATGTGGAAATCACTGGCCGCCGCGTTACTTTTGAATATATTCTCCTGGCTGGTGTTAACGATTTACCAGAACACGCATTGGAACTTTCAAAATGCCTGCGAGGATTCCAAAGTCATGTGAATTTGATTCCTTATAATCCTATCCAAGAAGTAGATTACAAACGCCCTAATCGCGATCGCATTCAAGCATTTGTCAACGTTCTTAAGCAACAAAATACTGCTGTTAGTGTCCGTTATTCCCGTGGTTTAGAAGCCGATGCTGCTTGCGGACAATTGAGAGCAAGTAAAAATTAAACTTGTTGCAGTCTATTCTATGAATGAATATCAAACCGCAGATAAACAGAGATATGTCTTCAGATACATCTCTGTTTATCTATGGCGTAAAACCGCTTGAGATCCCTTTGTTAACTTACCCACCGCAGGTAGATTTACGGTAATCCGGCAAACCATGTAAAAAATTTCAATGTATAATTTAATTAAAATGAATATCTAATGAATATCTAATAAGCAAGAGTTTTATGAAAAATCAAGAGAATGCACTGGATATAACCTTGATTTAGAAAGCTATTCCCAACGCACTAATATTTAGAACACGTCGCCGACTGAAGAATGTTGGCGTAGTCAGCCGTAAGTATCGCGTAAGCCCATAACGCTAAATAAGACATTAGCTTCAGTTAACTATTGCAAGCCCCTATATTGATGTATAGGGAAATTTTGTTGACATTTTAAGGGTTTAGCGATCGCTCAACCTAACTTATAACAATTGAGGAAATAATTGTATGTTGAATCGCTTATCGTTGGTTAAAGTATGGCTACCATTGATTGTGCTTGCCAAAGCTTTATCGATTAATTCTCCTGTTAATGCCCAAATAATTCGGACGAATCCCCAGACGCAAGATTCACTTCAAGAAAGAGTCAGACAACAACAGGATCGGCAAAATCAGCAAACACAAGAACGAATGAATGAAATATGGCTACGACAAAATTTTCAACAGCCACAACAACTACAACAACAACAGACAATACAACAGCAAGAATTTACACGACAACAGCAAGAAATCTTCCGCCAGCAACAATTGAGACTACAACAGGAAGAAACAAGACTACAACAGCAAGACTTTTCACGACAGCAACAACTAAGAATACAACAGCAACAACTTAGACAAGATCAACAAATTAGACAACAGCAACAATTTAGGTTACAAGAACAGATCCGACAGCAACAACTCAGATAACAGAATAATCTGTAAAGTCTTTAAAATTTTTGACAAGTAACTTTATTATTAGAAATTAGAGAAAACATTCTCTAATTTTTAATTTTTATTATCTAGCGCTGTGCATAAATTCCTGGTGCATAAGCCTCAATTACTTTGCCAGTGCGAGTGCAACTAATCATCAAGTAGTCACAACTAGAGCATTGTGTTCGAGTTAATTGACTATCAGTAATATAATAACGTTCTGCTTGGCAGCCGCAATTTGGGCAGTAAATCTTTTGTACTGTCTGCATTTTAAAACCCCTGGTTGTAAGTATTTTTTATTGGAGAGAACTGCCAGTTAAAGTAGCAATAATTTTGGTTTGAACCAACTTAACAAACGACTTTAATATTGGCTAATTATTTTAAACAAAATTTCAGATTTGAAAAAGTTTTCGATATCCTTTTTGATATCTTTGTATATTATCCTATGATTTAAGTGATTTTACCCTCTTACTTTAGATACATAAATTATCTTTAAATTAGATACTGCTTAGAGATTTACTGATCCCTATGACGAATGCCTTGAGAGAGGCTTATTTATAGTCATCTTGGGCAGATGCAAAAAAAAGCCGTTCTTGTATTCAAAAATTAAACTACAGAAAATACTGTATATTTAGTAACAAAATATTTATCTTAAGGATTAGTTAATATTTGCTAGCAAGATTAGACCTCTTGCATAAGTCGAATAGACCCCCCTTAATCCCCCCGATATATTGGCGGAAACTTAAAATCTTGCCCCCTCCCCAATACATACGGGGAGGGTTGGAGAGGGGTGATTCAAGGATTTTTGCAAGAGGTCTATTTATGAGGTGAAATTCTGGTATGAAAATTTAATCAAAATTACCATAGTTACGAAATACCGTAAATTTACGGTATTTACACATCTTAAATTCTCGCAGACAACCTTAACAGAATCCTCTGCGAGAGTGGAACTAATACTTTGTCAAGCTAGTTTGAAAGGTTTGTAGTAAGGACTTTAGCCCTTACTACAAACTTGTTTATTCATACATCAATTGAAATTTGACAAACTACTAATCTCCTCAAGCAGGATGAAAATAGTCGTAAATTTCTTGAGCCAAACGCGGCCCGATTCCTGGAACCTCGGCAAGTTGCGGGGTTGTCGCTTGCCGAATATAGTCAACTGAGCGAAAATGCCCTAGTAGCTGCTTTTGTCGATGATGTCCTAAGCCAGGAATTTCATCTAAACGCGATCGCTTCAATTTATCACTGCGTTGTTGACGATGAAAACTCACTGCAAACCGATGCGCTTCATCCCGCAGTCGCCGTAACAACTGTACCCCTGGTTGTTCTGCATCAGTTGTCAAGGGTTTAGATTCTCCTGGTAAAAAAATCTCTTCTCGCTGCTTTGCTAAACTTACCACTCGTAAGTCTTCTAATAAATTCATCTCTTGCAAAACGGCGACAACCGATGATAACTGACCTTTACCACCATCAATCATGATTAAATCAGGCCAGTCAGGATTACCCAAACGTGCTAATTGCTGATCTTCCGCATATTTACGGAACCGCCGCTGGATGACTTCAGCAAGACTAGCAAAATCATCTGAATGTCCTGCTGTCACCGTAGGATTTTTAATTTTGTAGTGGCGATAGTGCTGCTTTGCTGGTAATCCGTCGATAAACACGACTTGCGAAGCTACAGCATTTGACCCTTGAATATGGGAAATGTCATAACCTTCAATGCGGTGAGGTACATCTGGTAAATCGAGAATGGTGGCTAAATCTTGCATTGCTTGGTGATTGCGATCGCCAAATTTCTGCATTCTTTGCAATTCATACTGAGCATTTCGCTCTACCATCTCAATTAATTCTGCTTTAGTTTGGCGCAAAGGAGTCAATATTGTGACTTTTTTGCCTTTACGTTGAGTTAAGACATCCGCTAATATCTCAGTATCTGGTAAATCATGTTGTACCAAAATCTCTAAGGGGATTTCTACGGAATCAGCAGTTTGATAATGTTCCTCTAAAGCTCGTTGTAAAATAGCTCCTGGTTCGGCGTGAGTATCCGCCACAAAGGCTAAACGTCCAACCAATTGCCCAGCGCGAATCTGGAATAGTTGAATGCAGGCGTGTTGTTCGTCAGCCGCTAGTGCGATCGCATCCCGCGAAACAGTATCATCTGGTAAGGAAACTTTCTGATCAGCTGTCAGCGACTTTAACCCAGAAATTTGATCGCGAATCCGCGCTGCTGACTCAAAATTCAAGTTCTCAGCGGCTGCGTTCATCTGTTGGGTCAAAATATCAATCAATTCCTGGGTTCGACCTTGAAAAACCATCGCTATTTTTTGGACAATTTTGCGATATTCTTCTGGTGAAATCATCTGTTGACAAACACCTGGACAACGCCCTAAATCAAAATTCAAGCAAGGGCGGTCTTTAAAAAGTGGTTGAGGTCGTTGTCGTTGTGGAAAAATACGCTTGCAGATGCGGACAATTTCTCGCAATAAACCAGCATCAGTATAAGGTCCGTAAAATTTATCCTTTTCTTTACCGAATTGGCGTTTACGGGTAATAAAAATTCGCGGATAATCTTCTGACCAAGTAATGCAGAGATAGGGATATTTTTTATCATCTTTGAGCAACACGTTAAAGTATGGCTGGTGCTGCTTGATCAAATTGGCTTCTAGCGCTAAAGCTTCAGCTTCAGTATCAGTGACGATGAATTCAATTTCTGTCACTAACTTGACCATCGTGGCGATCCGTTCAGTCTTGTTGTAGCCATCCCGGAAATAGGAACGGACACGCGATCGCAATTTACGTGATTTACCTATATATATAATGCGATCGCTCTTGTCCCGCATGAAATAAACCCCCGGTTCCGGTGGAATTTCGGCTAGACGGTTTTCTAGTCGTTCTGGCTCTTTAACCAGTGGTAATATTTGAGTAGATATTGTCACAACCAAAATTAGGTAATCTTTCTCTATTTTAAGAAAAATTATTTTTTTGTGCCGATTTAATAAATTATTTATCAAGTAAATATAAAGTAGTAGTCATGAGTGGCATCTACCAGAACAGATGAAAAAGGGGCTGGGGACTGTGGGAGAATAATAACCCCTAACTCAGCATTCAGCACTCTTTACTCATCACTCTCAAGCCAGGTAGGCTTTTAGCCCGCATAAAGAAAAGTCTGTTGTAGTCACTTCTTTGGCTTCCAAGGTAGAGGCTCACTTGCCAAAAAACTTACTGCAAGCAGTATAACTTTGGAGCGGACGAGAGTTTGTCTAGCTGCGGCCTTAGCCATTGGCTGCTACTGTCAGAATAAAAACTTTGCTTTTTGAATTTATAATTAATATTTTTAAATCGATCGTACTTTATTATTTGAAACTTTATAGTTTAGATTAGATGCTCGTATTTCTATATTGACTTCAGTTTTTTATTCATCAATAATATGTTTGTATATTGCTTGTATAAATATCACATAAAATTTTTATTTATTGATAATATTTATGTTTATTTATTGAATTTATAATATTAAGCGAATTAACGGATTTAGTCAGTTAATTTTACGATTATGATTGAAAAATATTTATTATGATGATTTCATACAAGAGCTAAATTATGAATTTACAAGACTTTGAAATCCAGTATCGTGAAGCTATGGCTGAAACTCTTAATGAACTGCAAACAGCAGTTTTGTTATTAGCGCAAGTACAACAGAAAATCTCAACAATTGGCAGTTCTGTACAAAGTCTTAGCGAGTGCGTTGAAGAGTTTATTGCCGAACAAAAAGCGGAATAAACACACAATTAGCAAAAAAGTTTATCTGTGGCGACAAGAAAACTGTTCTTCAATTGCAAGGATGAGATCCTTGAGTTTTAAAGGTTTGACAAAATAGCTACATGCACCCAAACTCAGAGCTAGTTCTTGATCTGCTTTAAAAGCAAAGGCTGAAACCACAATGATAGGTATTTTTGACAAATCAGGTTTTTGCTGGACTTGTTTTAAGAGTGAATAACCGTCAATATCTGGCAATTTCAAGTCCAATAACATTAAATCAGGCTCGAATTTCTCTATGGTTGAGAAAAAAGCAGAACCTTCTGATAAACTTTGGACTTCATAACCACAGTAACTTAGATAGTCACTAAGCAACATCCGATTAAGGTAATGGTCTTCAACTAGTAAAATTCGTCTAACTTTGTGTGACTGCAATGGCTGATTTATATTGAGTAATTGTACTGTCATTGCTACCTATTATCTGATTATCTTAATTAAAAGCTAGTAATTATTACCATAAACTAAAACAGTAGTGCATTTAAAGAGTGAAACAAATAGAAATTGTACTTATACGATTTAAATCCAAAATATAAATCAATCAAATTTAGCTGCACTATAGGAATCCGCTTTGATTCCTAAAATTATTTGCGTAGGGAGGGAACGGGGAACAGCGAAGAAGGAATAAAAGTGTACTAAGTTTTTTTCAAAAATCAAACACGAGTCATATACAATACTAAAATGATAGTATTATTAAATGTAATTAAATCGAAAATTAATCTTTTTTTTACTAATTTTTTATAATCTAGAGTATTAAGTTAACTTCTTTTTTACAAATTTAGTTGCCTAAATTTTATGAGTAAAACTACTTAAGTAATACTGGTACTAATATTATGGTAACAGCCCTTGCTGAAGCTGTGAGGGTAAGCAATACTATTGTTGTGCAAAATCCATGTTATAAACAAATTAACTCGCTAGGCACATACAGATGTACAATTTTGCAACCGATTCATTTGTTGCAAGTATTTTTAGAAATAGTATAACCTAGAAGATTAAATTTATTATAGCTGCAAGAAATTATTCATCAAAAAAGGGAGCTGTTAGCTCCCTTACTTATTTTTTGGAATGGAAACCGGAGTTTCAACCAGATACTTTTTTCAATTTGCGTCGGGTAGCAAAGACACCAGCAACACCCATAAGACCAAGTATTACTGATGGTTCTGGTGCTGAGACATACTCAGGTGTTGACCAAGTATAAATTGCACTATAGGATACGCCATCATCAGAAGCAGTAATACCGGATGCTGTGGGGTTAAAGCTATAGGCATAGTAAGTTTGACCACCAGTAACTACCTTAGCAATTTCACTAGCCGCAATTTCACCTTTATATGCATTTAATGCAGCTTGCAGAGTCAGTACATCTTTAAATGATGTGAGTTGAGAGATTTGACCTGGTAGCTGATTTTTGAAAGTATTTAAGTCACTAATTTGACCCGTCAGTTGAGTTTTAGTGGTATTTAGTGAAGTGATTTGACCCGTCAGTTGAGTTTTGGTAGTATTTAGTGAAGTGATTTGACTCGTCAGTTGAGTTTTGGTGGTATTTAGTGAAGTGATTTGACTCGTCAGTTGAGTTTTGGTGGTATTTAGTGGAGTGATTTGATTCGTCAGTTGAGTTTTGGTGGTATTTAGTGAAGTGATTTGACTCGTCAGTTGAGTTTTGGTGGTATTTAGTGAAGTGATTTGACTCGTCAGTGTTTGCCTTGTTCCTGCATTGGCTGGAGTGTTAGGAATTGCGTTCAGCTGTGTTTGCAGTGATGCAATTTGTCCAACAGTTGTGTTCAGTTGTGTTTGTAGTGATGCAATTTGTCCGACAGTTGTGTCTAGTTGTTTTTGCAGTGGTGCAATTTGTCCGGCAGTTGTGTCCAGTTGTGTTTGTAGTGGTGCAATCTGTCCGGGAATTTTGTCTAGTTGTGTTTGCAGTGTGGTAGTCTGTCCGGGAATTTTGTCCAGTTGTGTTTGCAGTGTAGTAATCTGTCCGGGAATTGCATCCAGTTTTGTTTGCAGTGTGGTAATCTGTCCGGGAATTGCATTCAGTTGTGTTTGTAGCTGTGGAATTAAACTTTCAACTTGTGAAAGGGTTGGTGAAGTCGTTTGTTGAGGAAACTGTGATTTAATTGCATTCCACTTTTCATCAACTTTAGTAGAAATAGTTGTTGCAAGTTTAGTCTTTACATCCAAGTGACCAACTAACTTCAGTTCCACCCCGCCATTTTGACCGAATTGGAAACCACCAATGTTAGGATCTCCCATGCCCAAGGAAGGAAAATAACTAGTTACTAGTGATTTACTGTCGGCTGAAAACCCGTTCCATACTGATTGAAATGGTGTGTAGCTACTCAATAAATCGCCTAGCCATTGCGAACCAAAACTATTCCAGTCATTAGCAGTGACACTACTAACGGTAGCACTGTAGTTTCCTTTTGTGGCGGTGAAGCCAACATTAGAACCTGGGGTTTCGCTACTATACCAAAGCTCAACGTTAGAACTGGAGTCGTTATCTGTCAAAGCTTTGATCGCAGCTTTAGTACCACCTTGGGCATTCCCTTTAATGAAGGTACCATTTGAGCCACCAGTGTAAGTGTTAATTTCTCCATTATTATCGAAGCTAAAAGATGTAGCGTGTGCTGGGGCAGTAGCAAGAGCGCTCACACCAATAGCCATTGAGGCACCAATTACAAGTGTCTGAAAAGTCGTTTTCATTGTTTTCAAGTCTCTGTCAGTTTGGAAGTTAAGTTTTAAACTACTGTCGTTTTTAGGCTTGGGCTGTCTTGACCACGGGCTTTTTGGCAATACTGCTGCTTAAAAGCACGACCTGTATTGTTAGCCGTCTTTGGTATCTGAGCGTACAAACCCAGTTTAAGAAACTGAGAGACCTGATTGGGTGAAGTTACTGCCGATTCTCAATAAAAAGATGAAGAATGTTTTGATAATTTTATAAGTTTAATTACTTATTTTAAGCATTTAGCATAGTTACAAAATTTACTACATAATATTTTCAAATTCAGTACAATACGGTAGGGACACATAAATGTGCGTCCCCACCGTATGTTCCATTAGTAAACTTTGCCACTACAAATCCTTGGCGTTGAGCTTGAGAAGAAATTTAATGAAGAAACTCAGCCATTCTTTCTACAGCAATTTCTAACAAAGGTGGCTCATGCACCAAGGCAAAACGGACATACCCTTCTCCAGATTTGCCAAAGCCAGCACCTGGAGAAACTGCTACACCAGTTTGTTTGACTAGCTGGGTACAAAATTCTACAGAGTTTTCACTCCAAGGTGAGGGCAATTTTGCCCAGATGTACATTGTGGCTTCGGGAGTAGGAACATTCCAGCCAATACGGTGTAAAGCATTGATGAAAGCATCACGCCGCCTCTGGAAGGTGATAACAGCAGATTTTACGCCAGATTGAGGGCCAGTTAAGGCAGCGATCGCACCATTCAAAATTCCCCGATACTGATTAAAATCAACGGCGGCTTTTACCTGGCGTAAGGCGTTAATTAACTGAGCATTACCGATGGCATAGCCAATGCGGAAGCCGCCCATATTGTAGGACTTGGAAAGGGTGAAAAATTCAATCGAGACGCTTTTTTCTGGATCAGCTTGCAGAATTGAAGGGACTAGGGATTTTGGATTTTGGATTTTGGATTTTGAATTGGGAAAAGAATTGCTCCACTCCCCAGTTTCCCCAAATACCAAATCTACGTAGGGAAAATCGTGAACCAACACGAGATTGTGTTGTTGACAGAAGGCGACAGCTTCTTGGAAGAAAGATAAAGGTGCGATCGCAGCGGTGGGATTATGAGGATAACTTAATACCATCATTCGCGACTGCGCCAAAACTGGGACAGGAATATCAGCAAAAACTGGTAAAAAACCATTTTCTGCCAGTAGTGGCATCGGGTAGATTTGACCGCTAGCTAGGTAGACTCCTCCCGCATGGGATGGATAACCTGGATCGAGCAACAGGGCAAAATCTCCTGGATTAAGTATTGCTAGGGGTAAATGGGCTGTGCCTTCTTGAGAACCAATTAGAGGTAGTACCTCAGTTTGAGGATCGACTTTGATACCAAATTTTTGTTCGTACCAGTTGGCCGCGGCTTCGCGAAATCCAAGGGTACCGTTAAACAACAGATAACCGTGAGTAGTGCGATCGCCAAGAGACTGGGCGATCGCCTCAAGAACGTGGGACTCGGCTGGTAAATCAGAAGACCCCAAGGATAAATCAATTACCTCTCGGCCAGCGGCCAAAGCGACAGCCTTGGCTCTGTCCATATCAGCAAATACATTCGATTTTAGGGGTTGTAAACGTTTTGCAAACTGTATGTTAGTCATTTGTCCTTTGTCATTTGTTCTTTGTCATTTGTCCTACCCTGCGGGAAGCCGCTGGCGCATCTATGTCATTTGTCAAATGACCAATACTTCTCTACCAGAGGCTGCATCAAGGGGAACGCTCAGTACAAGTGACCCATGACCAATACTTCGACTTACCTCGGCTTTGCTCGGCACGAGTCGCTCAGTACAAGTGACCAATGACTAATGACCAATGACCAATGACTAATTACTATTTAAGTGGGTATCTAGGAGAGCAAGTAATTTCTCTTTGCCGATGACTCCCTCGGTGGATATCAAAACTTCTTGGTCTTGAAATAATCTGAGGGCGGGTACACCTTCCACTTGATACTGCTTAACAGTCAGTGGGTTGGGGTCAATTTCCATTTTAACGACTTTGAGGCGATCGCTATATTTGCTAGCAGCTGAGTTAATCAGGGGCGACATCAATTGACAAGGGCCACACCAGGAAGCCCAAAAATAAACTAATACAGGCTGCTCGGCTTTTAACACTTCGGTTTCAAACTCAGCATCGGTTATGGTGATTACAGCCTTACTCATTGTAGTCTCCATCAGGTGGCGATCGAAGTTGGCACACACAATACTTTATCCCAAAGTTGTCAATAGTCCATAGTTAATAATTTATAGTTATTAGGATTGTTAACTATTGACTAATGACGTAAAATCCCACAGCCAACAGGTGTGGGACTAGCTCAAATAAGTTTTCTGTCAATTTTACAGTTGATCCAATTGCTTGCGTAAGGAATCTAACTCAGCATCAACCACCTCATTAGATTTAGGAGCAGTGGTTTGTTGTTGCGGTGGCAGTTGGGCTTGATTTTGGGGAGCGGCAGGTGGTAACATCTGGGCTTTCAAAGCTGCCAATTCATCATCAACATCGCTACTACCTTCCAATCTAGCAAATTGACTTTCTAAATCGGCACCTGCTAACTCTTGCCCTGCCTGGGCCCGGGCTTCTTGCATCAAGACTTTTTCTTCCATCCGCTCGAAGGCAGACATTGCACTACTAGTATTCATCCCACGCACCATGCCTTCGAGTTGCTCTTGGGCTTTGGCAGTGGTGATTCTAGCTTTGAGCATTTCTTTCTTGGTTTTAGCCTCAGAAATTTTGCTTTCCAGCTGGATTAAGTTGCGCTTGAGGGTATCAACTTGAGTGCTTTGTATATCTAAACTAGCTTTGAGAGATGTGCTGCTGTCAGTATAAGTTTTCTTACGCTCTAGAGCTTGTCGTGCAAGATTCTCATCACCTTTTTGCAGCGCTAGTTGGGCATTGCGTTGCCACTTATTGATTTCATTTTGGGCATCATTGTACTGTTTCTCACTGCGTTTTTGGGCGGCGATCGCTTGAGCTACTCCCTGACGCAGCTGTACCAAGTCTTCCTGCATTTCCAGGATGGCTTGCTCTAGCATTTTTTCGGGGTCTTCGGCTTTGTTAACCAGGTCGTTGAGGTTAGAACTAACTACTCGCTTAATGCGATCGAATAATCCCATAACTTTGTTTTTCCTTGTGTGATTTACGCTCTTTGTTGGACAGTTAGCTTTTTTACTTTTTTATAGCTACCTATTTCAATGTAATCTTTCCAGTTTGAATCAGTACCTCCTAACAACTCTTAATTGTTAAGATATGCCAAACTGGGGTAATTAGTCGAACTTCAAGAATCCTGAGTTTTGGGTAACTGCTGTTGGGGAGGCTGCTCTGTCTTTTGGTCCTCAGTTAGGATTTTGTGCTGTGTGTTTTCTGACTGCTTGAAAACCTGCACCTTCATCGCTGCCAATTCGGTATCTACATCATTAGATTCTAAAGAAGTAAATTGTGTTTCCAAGTCGTCGCTACTAAGTTGAGCTATGGCTTCTGATTGAGCTTCTATCTGTGAAACTTTTTCTTCCATACGCTCAAAGGCACTCAGACTGTTATTAGCAGAAACTCCGCCGAGCATTTCTTGGAGGCGATAAGACGCTTCAGCAGAACGCGCGCGGGCAATATACATATCTTTTTTAGTTTTCGCCTCGGAAATTTTTAACTCTAGCGATCGCATATCCTTTTTTAGCCTAGCAACTATCTCGTTTTGCTGCTCTATCTGCGAACAGAGGGCTGTAGTAGTTTCTTTATAGGCTTGGCGCTTAGTCAAAGCTTCACGTGCTAGAGGTTCATTGCCTTGTTGCAGCGCTAATTGGGCGCGGCGATACCATTCTTCCGTTTGCGACTGAGCGGCCGCTGCTTGTCGTTCGGTGCGTTTCTGGGTAGCGATCGCTTGTGCTACACCCTGCCGCAACTGCACCAGATTTTCCTGCATTTCCAGGACAGCTTGCTCCAAAATCTTTTCTGGATCTTCTGCACCACCGATCAAACTATTGAGATTAGCGCGAATCACCCGCAGAATACGCTTGATTAATTCCATATCGGCTCTCCAACGAAATCCAGTTCTGAGTGCTGAGTTCTGAGTGCTGAGTGCTGAGTGCTGAGTATAATTATTCTTTTTTGTCACAGGGTAGTTATGAGTTATGGAGTACTGAGTGCCTAATTAAAGTTTTGAGTATAATATTTTTTGTTGTGAGGTCGTAAACAAACAATATTTTGTCTCTTTGTCTCTACCACTCAGCATGGGCTAAACCTGCTACCACTCAGCACTCAGCACTCCCTACTCAGCACTTATTGGCTCAGGACTGTTATCTCATGGTATCGTAGATTTTTGCAATTCATGGCTGCTGAACTCGTGCCTTGATTCCCTTCGCTTCTAACAGTTTCATCTGTTGTTTTACTTGCTCTTTAGTTTTAAAAGCACCCAGATAAATCAATTCTTTGTTAAGCGATAAATAAGCATCAGGAATTATTTGCCGTGCTGAGGCAAAAGCTGCTCCTTTATTATCTATCACTACATGATAAAACCCATCTGTTCCTGGTTTGATTTCTGTATCTGGCTTTGGTGACGTTGCGATTGGCTTGGGCGAGGTTTTTGTCGGTGAAGTGGAAGGTAAAGAAAGAGGAGGCAAGGATTGTATTCTCGGTACTGGTGCTAAGGCGATCGGGTTGGTCGGTTGGGCTGTATTGGGGTTAGACAATGCCCCTTGAGGATTTGCGGGGTTTTGGGGAACAACTGGATTAGGCACTACTGCGGGGGTTGGTTGGACTTTGGGTTTTAAGCCAACTACATCATTGGGATCTCTTACTTCAGGAAACTCTTCAGTAGCTAGATTGGGATATTTGGGTATAGATGTGCTTGGTGGCTGAATTTGAGGTTGGACATTACTCCCAACTTCCTCAGTATTTTCTGGTGTGGGGGAGGAGTTGCCGTTAAATAAATTGCCTAAATTCCATTGTGGCAAGCTTTTGGGATTGAAGACTGCATAACCCAAGATCAGACTAGCTACCAATAGCAGCAACATGGAGCCAATACCCAAAGGTGATAGCAGACTATCGTTAGAATTGCTTGGTTTCTTGGTGGTTTCTGGTTGTTCTTCTGTCAGACTTCGCAGCAGTGCTTCACTAGACTCTAAATAGTCATCTGGGTGCTTGGGGCTATCATCTGTCTGCAAGTGATTTTCGCTTTTAGTATTTTTAACGATTGCTGGCACGATACTGCTATTAAAGTTGGGTGGGGGTGGTGGAAGTTGAGTTTGTGTTTTGGCTGCATTGGAGGTAGAGGGCGCATTCAGATTATTCAGTTCCTCAATTGCCGTAGTTGGTGCTGGATTCATCTCAGGATTCACAGCTACAGATGCGGGTGAAACATCAATTTTTGCCGTAGCTGGCGCTGGATTCATCTCAGGATTCACGGGTACAGATACAGGCGATACGTTGGTTTTAATTTCCGTTGCTGATGACTGAGTTGCGCCCAATATTGTCGAAATGGTACTTAACGGTTGGGGTTGTCCGCTGATGTAACTTGCAACACGGGACTGCTTAGATGACACCAAACCAGTTCGCGTGCGTCGGTATCGAGCTAACTCTTGATCTAGTGGCACCTCTAAACTTGCTAGTGCTGCTGCTAGTACTGGTTTCAATCCAGGTGTTTTAGACGATTGATGAGTGCTGGAGTCGTTCAGGGAGTTTTGAGTCATTGCCTTTTTGCCTCAAACGTAGATTACTGGAATCAACTTTTAGATAGATATATTTTGTGATAATAGTAGCGGAAATTATTTAAATAGATAGAGTGGGCATTGGGCATTGGGCATGGAGAAGAGACAAGGTAGACAAAAAAGAGGGGGGAGACTTGGGAGAGACTTGTTCAATAATTTCCCCTTGTCCTCCTTGTCCCCTTGTCCCCTTGTCTCCCCTGCTCCCGTGCTTTCCACTCCCACACTCCCCACTTTGAACGATGTCGTTGAAATCAATTAATGATGTTTTAAGGATTCTGGAAAAGCAATCGAAATGGCAGGAGCAACCATTTCAACGCCTGCTCAAGTGTTGGGCAGAAGTTGTTGGCCCAGTAGTTGCCGCAAATACTCGACCATTATTAATTCAGCGTGATGTTTTGTCGGTAGCAACTTCTAGTGCTGCTTGGGCGCAAAACCTGACTTTTGGTCGCACATCTCTACTTTTAAAGTTGAATAAAAAGCTGCCAACGCCTTTGGTTGATATTCGCTTCTCTACTGCTGGCTGGCAGAATCCGTTGGTGGAAAGAAAACAGCAACAAACGGTTTCGCCTCATGAGCATCCCAGTTACCTTGGTGATGAGATTAACCGCCCCGATCCTATACCTACCAAGGATGTAAATGCGGCTTTTGGATATTGGACAAAGATTGTGCGATCGCGATCGCATGGCTTACCCTTTTGTCCCCAGTGCCAATCTCCCACCCCTCCCGGTGAACTCCAGCGCTGGGAAGTCTGTTCTGTCTGTGCTGCTAAACAGTTTTCAAAGCAAAATAGTTGAGCGATTATTTGTTGAGCAAAGTTTATCCTGAAATAACTTGCTGCTATTACATCAAATTTTTATGATTCTTGAGAAAAAGTATAATTTGCCGCTGAAATATGCCAAATGTGGTATGCAAAGCAGACTATTTATGTGAAATTCTATGCCTTAAGCCATCCTTAAGGAGGAATTTAAAAGGCTGAATAAATCAAAAGCTTTAGTTTTAGTCTTGATCCCTAATAAGTTTTAGACGATACCTATATATAACTGCTTTAGGAATTATTTAAATATATAACAAGATTATAAAAATATCCTGAAGTTTATTTTTTACTTGGGATCGCTGAAACCTATAGAAAATAATGACTTTTTGGCTTTTCTCCGTCTTTATATATAGAAGCAGAATATAAAGATGAAATTCAGCCAGAAACAACACTAAAGATGAATCCGAATGAAACCCATTAAAGTTTTAGCATCTGCCTGTAGATATTGCCGTCATTACCAGCCAGAAGGTCGCCGTGGTGGAACGTGCCAGCAGTTGGGCGCACCAGTTCAAGCGACTTGGAAAGCTTGCTCTTTGGCGCTTCCACCTTTTGCACCTTCTTGGGAAACCTTAGAAGATGCTTGGGGTTTACCAGATGCAGCTCCAGTTTTAACATCTTGTCAATCTTTAGCTTCAGATTTCGATAATGCTGTTGCTCCTCTAGAGGAAATAGCTGCCTCCATATCTGAACAGGTAAAAACTAAAGCAGTGGTTATTTAGTCATCCATTATTACTGGACTGAGTTTGTAGTCTGCTTAAAATAAGATTTGTTTTTAAGATTTTTAGTGCTGTAAAAGTTGATATATACAAAAATCGCACCTTACTATAGGGTGCGATTTTTGCAATTCTAAGGTAGCCAAGGAAAAGAGCGAAAATCTGGTGGACGCTTTTCAAGAAAAGCTTGTTTGCCCTCAGCTCCTTCTTCTGTCATGTAATAAAGTAGGGTGGCGTTGCCAGCAAGTTCTTGTAAACCAGCTTGTCCGTCACAATCAGCGTTAAAAGCAGCTTTAAGACATCGAATTGCGATCGGACTTTTTTCTAAAATCTCTTGCGCCCATTGAATCCCTTCCGCTTCTAGTTGTTCTACTGGGACGACACAATTAATTAAGCCCATTTCTAAAGCTTGCTGTGCATCATATTGGCGGCAGAGAAACCAAATTTCTCTAGCTTTTTTTTGTCCCACGATGCGGGCAAGATAGCTGGCTCCAAAACCACCGTCAAAACTGCCGACTTTCGGGCCCGTCTGTCCGAAAATGGCATTATCGGCAGCGATGGTAAGGTCGCAAATTAAGTGTAGGACGTGTCCACCACCGATTGCATATCCAGCTACTAAAGCAATCACCACTTTCGGCATGGAACGAATCAGCCGTTGTAAGTCCAGCACATTCAAGCGAGGGATGCCAGTATCGTCCACATAACCCGCATGTCCCCGCACGCTTTGATCGCCACCAGAACAGAAGGCATATTTACCATCAGTGTGTGGTCCATATCCAGTAAATAGGACAACACCAATACTAGTATCTTCACGAGCATTAGAGAAAGCGTCATACAGTTCAAAGACTGTTTCAGGACGGAAGGCATTGCGTTTATGGGGACGGTTGATGGTAATTTTCGCAATGCCATCAGTTTTTTGATACAGAATATCTTCGTAGGTTTTGGCAGTTTGCCAGTTAATTTGCATTGGTATGGGGTGCGCTGTTGTTTGAGAATTTTATCGCGGACGTAGGGACAAGCGATACCTGCGGTGGTCACTGACTTGTACTGAGCGCAGTCGAAGTAGCTAAGTCGAAGTGTGGGTTACGTCTACGTTAAAATTGGTATCCCAAGCCTTTACAATCTGGTAATCGTCTGGGTGTTAAGGAATATAAATGCGACGTGACACCATCTTCTACAAATTATTTAAACAATTTCCCGGTTTGCTGTTTGAATTAGTAGATGAACCACCCCCAGAAGCAGAAAACTACCAGTTTGAATCGGTTGAAGTGAAAGAAACCGCGTTTCGGATTGATGGAGTGTTTTTACCCCCCGCGAATGCAGTTTCCAAAACCGTCTTTTTTGCAGAAGTCCAGTTTCAGAAGGACGAAGACTTATATCACCGCTTCTTTAGCGAATTATTTTTGTTTCTCTACCGACACTCGATTCGTTACGATGACTGGTTTGGAGTAATAATTTTTGGTTCTCGCAGCCTAGAACCTTCTTCCCCTTCGATTCACCGCGCTTTGCTGGAAAGTGGTCAAGTCAGGCGGGTTTATCTGGATGAGTTGGGAGATTTGCGACAACAACCTTTGGGATTGGGTTTGATGTTGCTGACAAATGTTACTTCTGAAACAGAAGCAGTTGAAGGTGCGCGGTTTTTGTTGGAGCAAGCACAGCAACAATCGGAGCAAGCGATAATTGATTTAGTGACGACGATAATTGTCTACAAGTTTTCTAACCTTAGTCGAGAGGAGATTGCAACGATGTTGGGACTGAATTTGGAAGAACCACGGGCTATTCGGGAAGCGAAGGAAGAAGGAGAAAGAAAGGTCGTTTTACGACAGTTAAAGCGACTTGTGGGTACAATTCCTGATGCGCTTCTGTTCCAGATTCAAGGGTTATCGGTGGAACAGTTGGAAGCTTTAGGTGATGCTTTGTTGGATTTCTCTACTCTTGCTGACTTAGAAGGATGGTTACAAGGTGAAGTAAGCGGGTAAGTTTCACGCACAGCAGAAGGGCGATCGCATCCGCTAAAATTCTCATAGCTAAATCTGAGGCTGGAAGAAACACGAGTATATCAGGAAGCGGTGGAAAGAGGAGTGCGATCGCTCCTCCTGCAACTGTTAAAACGACTATTTGATGAAATTGCTGAGGAACTGTGGAAACGTTAGCTTTGGCATTATTGGAATTGAGATTGCGATCGCTGACTTGGAAGGGTAGTTACAAAATCAATCAGTAAATTACTGAGTTAATTTTCTCGCTTTTCTAATATTTTGAAGCCTCATATTCTCAGCAATAAGCTCTTGAGCGCGAGCTTGAATTTTTGCTAGACGTGCTGGTGGAAGTTTTTCCATTACATCACTTAGTTTTGTTGCCATAATTTCATTATCCTTTTTATTTCAGTTCATCGATATAAAAATAATATTACTGGGAATACTATTATTAGGATTTATTTTCTTAGTAAAAGGATTTAAATATATGGATGACCTTAAAATTTTACTAAATCGTGCCTCATTTGAGGAGAGGAAAGCATTGGCAGAGATTCTTAAGGCAAAACAACCAACAGCCGATTCTATCGTTGATCGTCTATGTGAAAAGAGTCAAGATGCTGTCAGTTATGTATTTAATGAAATATTTGATGAGCGTCCAAGTTATCAAAAAATAGTTAGGCGTGCTGCTAAAAAGTTAAACATAAAATGTAGTAAATATGAATCTGCTAGTGCAATGGAGATCAAAATTGCACAGAAAGTTATGGAAACAATCTTGGAGAAAATGACCCCAGAGCAAAAGCAAGAAATAGAACAGCAGTTACGAAAAACAGCATCAAAATTTGATAAAGGAGGTGAATTATTAGGAAGTACTAGTATTTTTCTTGCTTTGACAGGCGCTCAATTGTCTGGTTTTGGTATTTACTTACTGGCTTCAACAACATTGGGTACACTTACCGGAGTAATAGGGGTTACTTTACCCTTTGTTGCTTATACAACAATGTCAAGTGCAATAGCTGTGATTATCGGGCCAGTTGGTTGGATAGGTGCAGGATTATTCACAGTATGGCAGTTGGCAGGCCCTAGTTATAAGAGAGTTATTCCAGCTATTCTTTATATTTGCGCCCTCAGAGCAAGATTGGATGGTGGTTTTGCTTAATTTTTTCTATACTTTCAAAATATGTGATTGTCTAGACTGATTGTTTTAGTTGGGGTTCATCTTTCAAATAAGCTTTAACTACAGAATGTATAGCTATTTCGCCTCAACCTTAATGACGAACATCTTTAACCTTAGTTATTTTGTTATCCACTACAACTACATACACTCCTCTAATAAGTAGATTTTGTACCATCCACTTGTCTTGAACTATAAACAATTCGTAACCGCTGCCTTTTACATATTCAGTAGCTTCTTCAACTGTTTTTCCAATCAAAATTCTTTCATCTATCATGACTTTTTGATTTTAATTTTCTAACGCTGAATTATTATCTTCACTTACAATATAGTTAAATTGCAATATTTGCGCCAAACTTCCGTAAATTATCCTGTCGCCACTTGGCATCTTTTTTCCGATTTGTCTGCAACTCTAAAACCCGAATTCCCTTAGCTGGAAGCGGGTTTAATCTTTGCTGTAATTGCTGCCAAGAAGTTATCAATTCATGCTGCACATTATAAGTGGCGCACAACTGAGCAAAATCAATATCCTGGGGAGTGCCAAAAAACTCTTCAAATGGTGGATCAAATTTTGCGATGGGTAACATTTCAAAAATCCCACCGCCATTGTTATTGATTAAGACAATCGTGAGATGTCCGACAAACTTATTGCGGATTAAAAAACCATTAGTGTCATGCAACAGAGCTAAATCTCCCGTTAAGATCACACTACTTTGCTGGCGATGGGCAATTCCTAAAGCTGTGGATAATGTGCCATCAATGCCATTTGCACCCCGGTTAAAGTACGATCGCACTCCTAAATTATTTGGTTTCCAGAAATATTCCACATCTCGCACAGGCATACTATTGGCAATAAACAGAGGCGTTTCTGGCGGTAAAATCTGAGAAATTAACCAAGCTGCTTTACTTTCAATGATTTCATCTATCTCCGCCATCGTCTGGTCAACAACTAACCTGACTTTAGCTTCCGCATCGCACCATTGCTGCAAATAGTCTGAGGAGAAAGATAAATTTATCTCCTCTGCCTTTATCTCTTCTACAGATATCCGTAAATGCGTCGTCCTCCCGTGCAAAGGGTCAAGGTTTTGGTCACTAGGATCGATTACCCAGCGTCGCGGTTGGGCTGCATCTATCCAGCTACGTAGTTCTTTACTCGTAGGCATTTCTCCCACCTGAATCACCATTTCGGGCGCTAACTGCTTTGCTAGTTGCTGATTTCGCAAAATTAGATCGTAGGTGGAAATCAAATAAGGGTTGAGTTCGGCATAATTTCTGACTGGGGAGAGTCCCTCAGCTAGCACAGGCCATTTGAGAGTTTGGGAAAGATGCGCGATCGCTCTACAATATTCCTCTGGTTGCTGTGGTTGGGCAACACCTGCGATGATGATACCGCGATCGCATTCTTTCCATTCTTGGGGAATGGGGAATGGGGAATTGGGAATGGGGAATGGGGTAGTCCTTGTTATTCCTGCGAAAAATTCTTCTGGGTGAAACTGCGATCGCAAATAGCTCAAATCATTTCCATCAGGCAGAGGTGCTAAGGGATCGCGAAAGGGAATATTCAAATGTACTGGCCCCTTTGTAGGATTTTGCGCCCTTTCCCAGCTATGAATTACCGTTTGTCGCAGATAAGCTAGCATTCCCAGATCGGCACAGGGTAAGGCTAACTCTGTTTGCCAATTTGGGTAGTTTCCATATAATCTCAATTGATCTACAGTTTGCCCAGAGTGACAATCTCGCAATTCTGGCGGTCTATCGGTAGTTAATATCAACAGTGGTACGCGACTATATGAGGCTTCAATGACTGCTGAATAAAAATTTGCTCCTGCTGTACCAGAGGTGCAAACTAGTACCACTGGCCGTCCGGTTGCTTTAGCTTGTCCCAAGGCGAAAAAGGCGGCGGAACGTTCATCGAGAATGGAAATTGCTTCAATCTCAGGTGCTTGTTGAGCAAAGGCGATCGCTAAGGGTGTAGAGCGCGATCCAGGACAAATGATGGCACAAGTCAATCCCAATCGCTTTAGCGTCTCTGTTAAAATATAAGCCCAAAGTTGATTAACATTCCTATAAGCGATCGGCATTAAATCAAACATAGCTATAAAACAATCTTAAATTTTAGATTTTGTCTAGGGAAATTCAATTTAAAATCCATCAATGCGGTGTTGGGTTCCATCACCGCCACGCGAGTTTCTGGGAAAGAAAATCTCCAAGCAAACTTGCTGAACTTTCTACAAAATGCACAATTTGCTCTCAAACTTTTATGGACTGCATTCATTTAACGGGAATTCGCGGCTATGGCTACACTGGGTATCTACCAGAAGAACAGGTGCTAGGACAATGGTTTGAGGTAGATGTGAGGTTATGGTTGGATATCTCCACAGCGGCCAAGACTGACGCGATCGAAGACACTTTAGATTATCGCAGCGTCATTAGCTTGACACAACATCTGATCAAAACGTCTAAATTTGTTTTGGTGGAGAAATTGGTAACAACGATCGCAGATTCTATCCTCCAAGAGTGCGATCGTGTAACAAAAGTCCAAGTCACTCTCAGCAAACCTGCCGCACCTATTCCAGACTTTGGTGGCAAAATTAGCATTGAACTGACTAAAATCAAGTCCAACCTTTAATTCACAAAATGTGTTTTTTTCAATATCTATCAGATAGCAAAGAACGGGAGGTTTATGTGGAGCTTGGAAGTGTCTCACAATGAGAATCTTTCCTGCCATTGGCACCAGTACCTATTGATTACCAAAAAACTAAAAAATCCCGCGAGCGGCTGATGAACATTTAACTTACATATTTTCAGAGGAGAGGAATTGTGATTAAGTATTAACCAGAAGCTCTAGAGCTAGTATTTTATTTTTAAAATACGCTTAGTGGCGTGGCAAGGCTAAAATAGTGCATTAAAAATATCTCAGCTATTGATATTTGAGAAACCTAACTAATTTTATCTTGCACATATTTAGGCTTACCATGCTATTACAATAATCCTGATATTTTTTAATTATGATTATTGTATTAATCTTTCTAATTAATCCGAGTTGACTGTTAATTAAATATTTCAGATAGCTTTAGACCGTAATCTAGACCCATCTGATATAAAATATATTTGCAGGTAAAGCAGCATTAAACTTTTTAATTATAGGGGAAGATTAATTATTACTAATTAAGTGAATGTAGATTAATATATGACATCCAAAACACTCTAGATTTTTTTTTAAATATTAAAGTAATCTCCCGTGATTTTATGATAAATTTTCTTGATTAATTTGTATATAGATATTATACTTAGTATTTATACTTTCCCAAGAAAAATTCTTGTATACATTTTAAAATCAGTTTTTGAGTGCTTGATAATTGCATTCTAATTTTAATTTGATGTTAGTAGCATCATATTAGCTACATAAATTAATCAAAATTAGTTTTGATAAGCATAGAAATTTCCGGAGATTAATAACATGATGCTATTTACTCATTAGTCAGTATTAATATCAAGCAAGAATACAGGATAGTTAGAGATTGTTTATGATAAGATAAGCACTTTTGACTTGAGTTGACACTGACAACAAGAATCTGAACCTTAGCAAACAGGTTATTGTAACATGTTCGCCCGCAAAATCCTAGTTGTTGAGGATGAAAAAAACCTAACCTCAAATATTAGAAAAAGTTTACAAAAATTAGGTTATTTAGTATCAGAAATAACTGAATATGGTGAAGAAGTAATAAAAAAGGTAGCAGAAACTCATCCACATTTAGTATTAATTGATATCTGTCTAGCTGGAGAAATAGATAATCTCCACGTAGCGGATATTATCCAGAATCACTTTCATGTGCCTGTAATATATCTAACAGAGTGTTCGGAATATCAAACATTACATAAAAATCAACTAAGTGAGCCTTTTAGTTACATAGCCAAACCATTTCTTGAAAGTGATTTACATTTTGTGATTGAAATGACACTGTACAAACATCAGACAAAAAAAATATTAGACGAAGAAAAACAGAGGTTGATGACAATTATTAATAGTATGGGTTGTGCAGTGATTGTTACCTATGCAAATGGTTGTATTGAAATGATGAATCCCATAGCAGAACTAATCACTGGTTGGAAGCAAAGTGAAGCGTTGGGGAAAGATTTAATAGAAGTAGTTAACTTAGTTAATAAAGATGTAGGAGAAAAAATTGAAAATTTGGCCACTTATGCAATCGAAGCAGGTAAAATTTTAAATTTACCAGAAAACTGTACATTGATTACCAAAGATGGTAAAGAAGTAGCGATTGGGGATAATGTTGCACCTATCCGCGATCGAGATGGCAATATTACTGGCGCGGTTTTAGTTTTTCAAGACATTACTAAACGTAAGCAGACAGAGGCGCAACTGATCCGCAATGCATTTTATGATGGGCTAACAGAATTACCGAATCGTGTTTTATTTTTAGATCGGCTCAAACAAACTATTGAACGTAGCAAACGCAGAAGCGACTATTATTTTGCAGTTTTATTTTTAGATTTAGATGGTTTCAAAGAGATTAACGATCGCTTTGGGCATGGAATAGGGGATGATTTTTTAGTAGCGATCGCTAGACGTTTAGAGTCATGCTTACGTAGTGGCGATACTGTAGCACGATTTGGTGGTGATGAGTTTACTATTCTTTTGGAGGATATTAAAGACATTTCCGATGCTACCAATGTTGCCAAACGTATTCAAGACTCCTTAAGATTGCCAGTTAACCTGAATGGATATCAATTATCTGCTACCGCTAGCATTGGTATTACTTGGAATTTTAGTAATTATGAGGAGCCTGCAACTCTACTGCGGGATGCTGATATTGCGATGTACCAAGCTAAACGGCAGGGAAAAGCTACTTATGCCATATTTAGTTAAGAATAGAATATGCCACTCTAGGCGCTACTAAGGTTATGGTATGAATCGAGAAGCCCGATAATTCTGTCATGGAAAAAACCGAAAAACAGAATTCAGGAGTTAGTAGCCCATTCTGAATTCTGCATTCTTCTTCAAAACTTATAACCTCTAGCAATCCAATAGAGCCAGTCTGCGATCGCTTCTTGAGTTTCACTGTCAACATCAATGGCTGCTATTTCAGATAATTTCGCAGAATATACATCTTCATCCTTACCATTAATATAAGCCACTTCGACAAACATATCTTTTAAGCACTCGTCATCTGGGGCCATTCCCAATACTTCCACTTGTTTCTCCTCGACAGCACCTGATTTGCGTCCCTTCTTAGTCCATGTAGCCAAAAAGGGAAAATTCAGAGTCTCTTCGAGGTAGTAGTACCAACCCATAGCTCGGTCTTCTTTGTCTTCGGCATCTACAACGATCTCCGTTTTAATGCGATGCTCTCGGTTTTCGTCGGCTTCAACACTAGGCATAAGATAACACTTTGCGTATAATTCATTTTGATAATACTACCAAAATGTTTCTAAAATCATACTTAAATATATCTATGATGTCCGCTTAATTACTTATTAACCTCCCAAAACCCCACCCTTTAATCCCCTGTTTGCAAACTCTTGGGGCCGGGTGGGGTGAAATGGCTGTGGGAATCATAACTAATTATCTGGAAACGATCTAAACTCTACAAAAAACCGCTTGTCATTGACAAACGGTTTTCTAGTTATTGTTCTTAAGGGGAACTTATTCGTTGCACTAAGATGCAAAATTTCTCAGAGATTAAACAAGTCTCAAATCAGGATAATTCGCTAACACATCATCAGATGTGAGGGTATCATTTTCAGCTTGCGGAGTCCAAAGAACTTCAATTGCTAGAAGCTTGTCGCTAGGAATACTACCAATTTGCCGTAAAGCTTGACGCAAATCATCAGCACTATTAATAGCTGTGGGGATTTCAAACTTACCTAGTGTCGCCGCCAGTAAGGTGACAACAATGTATTCACCAGGGCCTTCGGTAAATAGACGGGTGGGGTTGTCGAGTTCGCCAGCCGGAGGTAAAGCATCCTTGGCAAGGGCTGCTCTTAGCTGGTTGTTGACATTAGAAAGAGTTTCTTCGCTAAACTTGCTGCGTTCTGCCAGTGACAGCCGATTAAACTGACCTTCAGCTGAATTTAAACTGGCTTGTTGAGTGCCACCGCCTGCATATACAAAGTATTCCGGATGGCGGAGTAAAGCTAGACTGGCTTCTTGGAGAATTTCTGCTCTGCCTTCGGGGGTGTTAGTATCAGCAGTTTCAGCAATGTGGTTGAGTTCATTTTGCAATTCACGGGCTTGAGCTAACAAACCTACTTGCAAACGAGTTACAGAAACAGGAGAGTTACTGCTGTAATCTGCTTCTGGTGTTTCACCGCTAGAAACGCGGCGGAAAGTTTGCAATAAGAAATTAGCGATCGCAAAGAAAATTAAGATGCTAAACAGACCACCAAATCCTCCGCCAATACCCCAGAAAGGAAGTAGGAAGGGAAAGCCAAAGCCACCACCAAAGCCACCACCATAACCACCGGGATAGTATCCGCCTCCGCCAGGAGGTGCATAAGTGCGCGGTGTATAGGTACGGCTAGAAGGCGCTCTAAAGGAGCCACCACCGATACGACCCCCACTGCGGGCTGCTAACGCGCCGTCAGCGTGACCAAGAGCCAAAGCTAACACCAAGCTTAGGGCTAGGAAGGTTTTGAACAGCGGTTTGATGGTTTGTTGTAGTTTTTTACGCATAAGACAATCGCTTGAAAAACGAAGTTATTATTTATGATTTCTCCCGATGGTGGGAGCAGTGTTCCAGGATCTTGCTAACGCTAGCCCGTAACAAGCAAGTTTGTAGCATTCACGTAGTATTACCTTTTAGAGGCTACATATTCAATTTACCGCGTCTTATCTTGGGTAAGTAGCGATCGCAGGGGGGATTTCTCGACTGGGGAACCGTACCTGAAGACATGTTTATTTTCCCAGAAATTGCGATGTCTACGATGGTCACTGACTTGTACTGAGCGCAGCCGAAGTAGCTTGTCGTACTCCTTTCCTGCGGAACGCTACGCGAACAAAGAAGCAAGCTAGCAAGAGCGTCTCCAAGAGTTGTGCGGGCTACGCCTACGGGCAATGGTCTGCTATGCCTCAGACTAGTTTCAGACTACAGTTTTGAATTATACAGATGATTTTAATTTTTAGTGATTATTTTGACTAATTTTTTAATCCTTCACTGAATAAGTACTACTTCTGAACTTATTTTATGATTCAATATTTAGCACGGACAAAACGCCTAGCTAGCACCAACAGCACTCATTAATACATTTGGAGGCTTCTAATTTACGTGTGCGTAGAAAGCTAGGAAGTGTCTGTAATCCTTATAATTTTTCACAATAGACATCATGTTGCGACTAAGTAGTTAGAAAAATTTTGGCATTTTGGCACAGGAGTTTAAGTGTTTAGGATATTTTATTAAACGTAGCTAAATTTCGGAATTTTCGCCGCAGATGTTTACTGAGCATTTTCGCTACAAGTATTAGCTTTGATTTTTTGTTCATTATGCACAGAAACTCTCAAAGAATGAGAAATGTGCAACAAAAATAAAATTAACACAATAAAAAACAATCTTTCTGGCTAATCTTCTGAAATAGGCTTCAAATTTGTCTACCAAATTCGTTTTAAAAGAAATAAAATAATAATGATGGCTTTGAAAGTAATTCTAATTGTAAATATTAAAAACTATTTGAAATATAGTCATCAACTTGATTATGGAACATATTTCTCAACTAACAGCCGAAATCAGAGACAAAGCTGCATACCCAGATATCCTAGTCATATCCCGGATCTTTCTACCGAAAGAAGCTGTAATTGGGGAATATATCTACAATCGTTGTCTGCAAGATCCAGAACGAATAATTGTACTGGCAGCTAGTTGCTCGGGAGATCGAGTATTTGATAAGAGTCAACAGTTTCCTGTGTATCGCTGGTATTATCCTAAATATTGGCGTAGTGGCTATGTGGGAAATATCCTAAAACCTTTGGTCAATATCGTTTGCTCATTTGTCCTAGCAATTAAACTCTATTTTCGCTATCACTATCGTTACATAGAGTGGGGCCACGGTTATGATTTCCCTTCACTGTTGCTATTGAGCTATTTGTTACCTATTCGCTTTTTTATCTATCTGCACGGCAACGATCTTCTTTGCACTTTACACAATCCCGTGCTGCGATCGCTATTTAAATTAACACTTCATAGAGCTGAAGGCATTGTTTGTAACAGTTCTTATACAAGAGATTACCTAAGAACTGCTTTCCGATTAGATACTCCTACCCACGTCATTAACCCCGTAATCAGACCAGAAAAATTTGGTAATAATGTAGCCAGTCCCAGTAGCCTTGATGATTTACGGGTTCGCGTGCGTCAGACGTACAACATTCCCGAAACAGCAATAGTGATTCTCTCCATCGGCAGGTTAGTAAAACATAAAGGTTTCGACCGAGTAATTGATAACATCCCAATATTGCTAACTTTTGGGGTCGATGTCCACTATATACTCTGCGGGCAAGGGCCAAGTGAGTCGGAACTGAAATCTCTGGCGCATCGTTTGCGAGTAGATAAACGCGTACACTTTGCTGGATATGTGCCAGAGCGGGAATTAGCAGGTTATTATGCAGCTTGCGACATATTTGCTATGCTGACTTTATCAGATACTAAACCTAATAATATGGAAGGTTTTGGTATGGCTTATTTAGAAGCAAGTTACTTCGGCAAGCCGATAATTGCCCCTCGTTTAGGTGGTGTTCTAGATACAGTTCAGCATGAAGAAAATGGGATACTGGTTAATCCCAATTCTGGTTATGAAGTTTTTCAAGCTTTCAATCGGTTGTGCAAAGACCAACAACTACGCGAGCAACTCGGTCGTAAAGGTAAAGAATTAGCCAAGCGTAGAACTCTCCATCGATCGCTTTATAAATAAGATGGAAAAAATGCAATTTGGGGAAATGATTTGATTAAATAAACAGGATTGAATCATCCAATTCAAAAAATACCAAAAAGGGCAATTTACTAAAAGTCATATTTCTGCATAACCTTTAACCAATTGCTTCATAAAAGAGCGAGATTACAGTGTAAAATCTCGCTTGTGATGCGATTAAATGTGCCATGAAAAATATCTGGTTTAACATAGAGCAATTCCTTCGGCGTTACGCAAAGCACCGAATGCAATCTTTCGTGTTTACAGTCATTGGATGTCTTGCTGTAGTTAGTGTGATTACCTTTGGGGCAATGTATGTTGTAGCTCAACCTGCTTCAACTTCCTCTGAACGTCCCGCTGTGAAAGCACCAAATTTCGGGCGACACTTTCAAGAATTTGGGCGTGAAGGCTCTATCTTGATTTACGACTCAAAAAATAACCGCATCTATGAACACAATCCTCAACGTAATGCAACCGCCATTACTCCAGCTTCAACATTCAAAATTTTTAACGCGCTAGTAGCACTAGAAATAGGTGTAGTTCCTGATGATGTGGCGGTTCTCACTTGGGATGGAATTCACCGAGAGATTGATGCCTGGAATCATGATACAAATTTGCGTCAAGCCTTTAAGGATTCAACTGTTTGGTTCTATCAAGTACTAGCACGTAGGGCTGGATATGAACGGATGCAGCAATTTATTAATAAAGTAGGCTACGGAAACCGTCAGATTGGCACTGTTGCAGACATCGATCGTTTTTGGTTACAACCGCAGTTATTACAAATTACACCCCAAGAGCAAATTAAGTTTTTGCAACGATTATATCAAAGCGATTTGCCTTTCTCACAACGGACAATGAGTCTTGTCAAAGACATTATGGTACGCGAACAAACTCCAGACTACACACTGCGAGGAAAGACGGGATGGTTAACGAGTACTAAACCGAATGTTGGTTGGTTTGTGGGTTATTTAGAGCAAAACAAAAACGTCTATTTTTTCGCAACAACCCTTGATATGCAAAAATCGGAAGATGCACCCGCCCGCATTGAGATTACACGACGTAGCCTTAAGGATTTAGGCTTGCTAGCTCAAATCAACTAACCACCACCAACAATAGTTACCACTTCTAAGCGATCGCCTGGTTGCACTTTTGTTTGCGGCCAAAATTGTCGGTGTAAAATTTCGCCGTTATACTCCACAGCCACCAAGCGGGGGTTAAAACCCAACTCTTGAAGCAAATCGGGTAAAAAAGTTTGAAACGAACAGTTATGGGTTTCCCCATTTACCTGAATCGTAATCTCATTAGACATAATATGTGGGAACTGGGGGCTAGAGAATGGGGTATTTGGTATTGGTTACTTACTTTGGACAAATGACAAATGACAAATACTTCGACTTCGCTCAGTACAAATGACAAATGACAAATGACTCTTTTAAAGTTCTGGTTTAATGCGATTGAGTTGAGAGAGCAAATATTGCGTTACTAGGGTAGGCTGTTCGGCTTGCATGAGCGATCGCACCACCGCTACACGTTCGGCTCCAGCATCGATCGCATCATTGATATTATTGGCATCTATTCCCCCAATCGCAAACCAGGGAATTGAGCAATTTTTGGCGGCATAGCTGACATATTCTAGCCCTGTTGCTGCCTTACCTACTTTCGTGGGAGTTTCATAAACTGGCCCTACGCCAATATAATCTACACCTTCAGCAATTGCTGCTTGCATTTCTTCTTTATTTGTGGTAGAAAGACCGATCAGACGTTGCGAACCCAGTAATTGCCGAGCAACAGCAATAGGCATATCTTGTTGTCCCAGATGCACGCCATCAGCATCGACAGCTAAAGCTACATCCACGCGATCGTTAATAATAAACAAAGCACCGTAGATGTGGCATAACCGCCGTAATTTTCTCGCTTGTTCTAGACGCAAAGAATCATCGGCGGTTTTGTCGCGGTATTGTAAAAGTGTTAATCCGCCTTTGAGTGCAGCTTCGACAGTGTTCAACAAATTTTCACTAGGGGAAGTCACAAGATACAAACGCGATCGCCACAACAATTGATGGCGCTGATGACCCATTAAACTACTTTCTAGGGTATAAACCTGATAGCGCATCTGTTTACAAGCTTTAGCCATATTTGGTTGGTAAAGCTTGCTGTATTCTTCCAACACCCGTAATGCTTCTTCTATCCGGCAAAAGTTAGCTTGCAAAACCGATTTTATACTAGCTCGTTGTTCTTCTTGAGGATGGGTTAACTCAGTCCCAAGATCGCCTGGTGTATCTCGCGCCGCTCGTAATTCTGGGGTATGCCACTTGGCGACCTCTTGTCGCAGCCGTTTGCATTCAAGAGCCAACTGGGCATTATTCAAACCAAATCGGCACCATTCCTCGATAATTCGCAAGCCCTCACGAGCGCGGTCTAAATTGGCATCTAAAATGCGGTAAACAACTTGCTGTGTTTGCTCTTTTTGGCTGTATGGCTCGACCATCACAACAACCCCATTAGTGCTTTCATCGAAGTGTGAATTATCATAAGTCCTAGTAACCATAAGTTAAATAAGATTGCTTTTTTTACTAATTTTTGCGGAATCTACGCAAAATAACGTAGTAGTGAGGGTTACGGTAAATTATCCCATGTTCCTATAGACAGTGATAAGGGTAGTTTGAGGCTACAGTTTCGCACTGAGCTTAGTCAAGTGTTTTACGATAGACAACGAGCTTACAAAAGACTGGCAAAAGGGAATACACCAGAAAATTCACAATTGAAAAATAATGTAGAGACATAGCAGTGCTACGTCTCTACAAGGGTTCTGGATAACACATATTTAATTTCACTTTTATATCTTAGGACTTACGCAAGTGTTACAAAAAAATCGGATTTGTAGTTTGTAGTAAGGGCTTTAGCCCTTATTTTGAGGACTAAAGTCTTCACTACAAACTGAAGATAATATGCCAGTTGCGTAAGTCCTGATATCTATTAAATAAATGATATAGGCACAATTCATGAATTGTGCCTACAAATTATTTTGGGCAACGCACAATTAATTTCTGGAGATGTCTAATATCATTTATTACTATGTATTAAATATCGCCAATCGGTGAATATATGAGTAATATTATCGACATAATACTCTCTAGGGAGTATAAGAATTTATGATTACTTATAAGGAGTGGTGTTAAATATGATTCTTACTCGTATGTTTACTGAGTACCCTAGAGTAAATATTCTGTTGGCAAAGCTGAAGTTTCTGAAATCATCAAGGCTTTTATTTTTTAGTTTTTCAGTATTATCTTTTATTCTAGGGATGGGGGCGGCAAGTATAGCGTTTCTGGGTATCAGTTTGGATAGTGCGATTGCTCAGATTCCATCGACACCAAATTCAGCACCTCTAAATCAGAAAACACCTTCTCAGGCTAATGTGCTATTTGTCAATCCTGGTGTTGGAGATGACAAGACAGGCAATGGCAGCGAATCCGCTCCTGTAAAAACGATTACCCATGCATTGCGATTAGCTAACGCCAATGTTGTAATTATGCTCTCTACGGGCACTTATAGCGCCGAGACAGGAGAGGAATTTCCCTTAATATTGAAACCGGGTATTTCAATTCAAGGCAACCCCAGCAATCAAGGTAAAGACATTATCATTCAGGGAGGCGGTGATTACCTGAGTCGAAGCTTTGGCGGTCAAAACGTCACAATTGTTGGAGCAAACCAAGCCTTGCTCACTGGGGTAACGGTGACGAACTCTAATCCTCGTGGTTACGGTTTATGGATTGAATCTAGCAATCCGGTAGTCGCAGAAAATACATTTACTGGCAATACTCAAGATGGAATTTCCGTTAGTGGTAATGCTGCACCTACCATTAGCAAGAATTACTTCGATCGCAATGGAGCCAATGGGATCACAATTGCTGGTAACTCTAGTCCCCAAGTCAAGGAAAATGTCTTTCACCAAACAGGTTTTGGAATTAATATTGCCCAAAATGCTGCTCCTATAGTTATAGGTAATCAAATTCAAAACAATAGATCGGGAATTATCGTACAAGCAAATGCCCGCCCGATTTTGCGGAATAATTCTATTCAAGATAATAAAGAAGATGGTTTAGTTGCGATCGCTCAAGCAATGCCAGATTTGGGTAGTGCATCCGAACCTGGAGGTAATACATTTCAAAATAACGGCCGCCACGACATTAACGCCAGTGCTGCTAAACAAATGATTTCTGCTGCTGGTAACAACCTTGTGAGCGATCGCATCACTGGTAAGGTAGATATTAATGGTACAACAGCACTAGCAACCCCAAATTCTCAACCAGTTCCCAACAACGTATTACGACAAATACCACCAAGTGGAGAAATCACCTTCTCGGCTCCCGAAACCTCTGAAACTACTAATGGGCAAACCAGCAGCATTTCAGTAAATAATCCTGTTTCTGGGCAATTAAATAGTCAACTGCTGCCATTAAGGCCAGCCAATAATGTACCGCCTCCCCCCCCTATATCCAAACAACCACCAACTTCTAGCGTCGCCGGATTTCCTACTCCTAGCAGCTTGTCAGGTAGACAAATACCAATTAACGCACAGCCACCTGATACACCACAGTTAAATTACGTGCGGATCGATCCTAATACCGTTGAGTTTACTGCCCCTGAGTCCCCATCCAATTCAGTTGCACCTGAGCCACCAGTTGCAAGCATGAGGAATCAAAAACAGCAGCCATTACCAATACTAGAAACTGCTGCTCCTGGTGCATCAGAACTTTTACCACTTCCCAATCCCAATATCCCCATTGTTAATACTCGCAATCTGCAAACAAGTTCTGCAAGTATTGCCTATGGTGGTAACTCTGCAAGACAATTTGGTATACGTTATCGCGTAGTAGTGCCACTAGCAACCGATCGGGATCGAGATTTAGTGCGATCGCTTGCTCCTGGTGCGTTTCTCACAGTTTGGGATGGTCAAAGAGTTATGCAAGCAGGAGTATTTAGCAGTGAATATAACGCTAAAGAAATGCTGAAAACACTCTCTAATAAAGGTTTAAGAGCGATTATGGAGCCGTTGAATTAATTGGGTATGGGGCATTGGGCAAAAGAGGTGAAGGATACTTTCACGCTTCGATCGCCCCTGAATTCAAATAGCATAGAACCAGATAACAATTCAAAATTCAAAATTCAAAATTCAAACATTTTAGACATTACATAAGGGGATTTAGCGAGAAACGCGGTCTTGGGCAAAGCCCAAGTGGAGCGATTTCTCAAGACAAACCCCGACTGAAACTGGTGCTAAATATAGATTGCAGGTTCTTAAACCCTTGAAATTACGATAACCACAAGACCACACTATGACTCCACAACTCGAAGCTGCGATCGCTGGCATCTCGATATATATTGAGATAGTTGAGATTAAGACGCACTATGACTCCACAACTCGAAGCTGCGATCGCTGCCATCCAACTGCTTTCATCTACAGAACGTCAACAACTGCTGCAAATCCTTACCCAAAGCAATTCATCCTCACACTCTCAAACCGATCTTCAAAATCTTAGTAATCAGTTTTGGCAAGACACCACGCTCAAGCAGCTACTCGCCACCCAGACCCCTATTACCGTTGATAACCTCAAATATCTCGCTGCTGACTTTTGGCCTGAAGAAGATTCCATTGAGGATTTTCTCACCTTCCTGCGACAGCAGCGCCAAGAGGCGATCTAACCAAACTGCCATGAGTCTTCTCCTGATTGATACTGATATCGCTTCCTTCATCCTCAAAGGTAGTGATTATGCCGACCCTTACTTGCCACTTTTGAGTGGTCAGGAATTGGCACTGTCATTCATGACCGTCGCTGAACTGTTTCAGTGGGCAATTTTGCGTCAGTAGGGCGATCGTCGCCTCACACAGCTAGAACAATACCTGTCGAATTACCTGATCGTTCCAGTCGATCAATCCCTTTGTCGAGAATGGGCACAGGTTCGTGCCAATCGACAAAGCGCGGGACGACCAATATCTCCACAAGATGCTTGGATTGCCGCAACGGCTCTACGCTACGACTTACCGCTAGTAACTCACAACATCAAAGACTTCCTAGAAATTCCCAATCTACGGCTTATTACCCCTTCACCTTAATACCGCATTTGTATTCTTAACTTCTTGACAACTTGTATTTATTAATTCGTTGCAGTCAACCTGGCGAATCTGAAGGTCAAATCCTTTTCATTCCTTTTGTTGATTATCATCGGCGATCGCAGGTCAAAATAAAATCAATCGATTTGAGAGAGCGATCGCTTTTCTAATGTGGAGGAGGCAATCGCGGTTTCATCAAAGGAGCGATCGCACAGTATATGAGAAGAGATATTTCCGCGATCGCACACCCTTATATCTGCTAAGTGTACCAAGTTTTTTTTACGCAATCAAATAGGAGTCCTATAATTATTCACTATACAATAAAATCATCGCCCATTTTATATCTGATGGCAATGTCTCATTTGTGTGAGCAAATTTTACAAACAGTAGAAGCATTATCGGCAGAAGAGCAGCGACAGGTTTTGGACTTTGTAGAGTTTCTACGGGCAAAACGTCACAAGCCAAAAACTATGGAATCTGAAATGGCTTCCCAATCGTTTTTTGAAGTTGCCCAAGCTGCAATTGGGGCGGGGGAAGGCCCTGGCGATCTTTCAACAAATCCAGACTATATGCACGGCTACGGTCAGTAATGCTCCATCAAGTGATTGTTGACACAGGTGTTTTGGTGGCTTTAATTGATCGACGCGATCGCTATCACACTTGGGTAACAGAGCAGTTGATTCAGATTGCACCACCTTTGCTAACTTGTGAGGCTGTGATTTCAGAGGCCTGGTTTCTGTTGCAACGGGTGAATAATGGTCGGGAAACGCTGCTTCAACTTCTGGCTCAACGGCAAGTCGTGATTCAATTTAATTTGGATGCGGAGTTGACAACAGTATTGGCATTGCTGACTTGCTATCAATCTGTGCCAGTCTCTTTGGCAGATGCGGAATTAGTAAGAATGGCAGAGCTTTATCCCAATAGTTTTGTTTTCACTCTCGATAGTGATTTTCAAATTTATCGCAAGAATCGCGATCGCCCAATTCCTCTGCTCATTCCTCAGTCAGGAGTTTGAGAAAATTGGTGAAAAAGCAATGCACCTCAATTAGAGGCTGAGTTAAAACGGCGTATTAATCAAGCTAGTTAACATAAAACCCGTTACTGACATTCCAGTAACGGGGTTTTTTCAATTTAGCAGCTTGACTCAATGTGAATTTTGGGACTTGCCTTTATTCAGCAACGCCGATATTCCCGCGATCGCACACCCTTATATCTGTGCTGATTTGCCGACTTGCTTTTGGATACAGCAGGCTCAGTTTTTTCCGTTTTACCAATTACTGAGAAAGTGATTGCCCTATTAGACTTGCCCCTTACCCCGATTAATCTATGATGGCGGGTTATTTTCGATAAGCTCACTGCGCGAACCGACGAAATGTAAACCGTTCTAGGGGTGTGTTCCACCTTATAGCCCAATCGTGTAGTACAATTCTTGAGTGAATATTACTCACTCCCAGAAGAGATTTATCTGTTTTACGATCGCAGCGATGGACAGGTCAGGTAATTTAGATGTTAATTTAAAGAACAACCTTAAAAAAATCAAGTTTCAATTTTAGCTAAGAAGATTTTTATATGGATGACTACGATCGGACAGCTAAAAACAATTTCCTCTACGAGCGCTATCGATATCTTGGTAAGTTTACGCCTCAAAGTTTTTTATTCAATGCTAATCTTCAAGAATTTTCTCAACGTGTTTGTTATCTGTGCAATCTACAGACTTTGGGAAAACTTTCTTCACAGGAGTGCTATGAGGAAATTGAGTCACTCTGGCAGAAGTTAACACTGAGTTTTAAGGCGCTACAAACTGATGACAAAGACGTAACTGAATAATTGATTAGACGTGGGAGCGGCGGCAAGTTTGGCGAGGCTGTCCCCAGTTAAGGAAGATGTCGGGAAAGTGGAATTTGATGACATCAGCAATTAGGAGGCTGGGAACAAGCTGAAAGCCAAAAAGAGCGCCTTTTAGACCAAATGCAGGCAGATGTTTACAATTCAAAGCGCGTAACTTTCGGAATCACTGCTCACAGAGAAAGCGTATGTTCCAGGTCTGGAACTGGTAACTCAATCCCTCGGCTTTGCAGTGCTTCAACTATCTGAGATACAGATTTATTTCCCAGATTTTTCAGCGTTCGCAAGCCTGTGACACTATATTTCTTTAAATCTTCTATTGTGTTAACTTGTGCTTCTTTAAGCGCCGTATAAGTATTTTTTTTCAAATTCAATGACTCAATACTGTTTTCATCAACAACGCCATTCGGTTTATTATCCCCATTTATTTCCTCTACGGGGTGTACATTACTATTGGCAACCTCAACAAGCTGATTATCCGACGAGATTGAGTCTATGCTTTGAGGTAAGCTGATTTTGTCAACACTGTTTACATTGGCATCAACAACACCATTCGGCTTATTGTCCTCAAGTATTTCTAGAACTCTATCTATTTTTGCTAGTTGCTCATAAACAGTATTTACACTCACAATCGGTTCTACACCAGCATCAACAGAGGCTAACCAGTCATTTTTGATTAGGTTGGATAACTCTGATTTTATATAGTTAGGCTTCAATCTACCATCTGTAATTAACTTTTCGACAACAGAATGTGGCACACGGAAGCTTACAATAGGCGATTCCTTGGTTTTTTTTCCCATATCTTTCTACCTTGTCAACAATGTACACATTCAATATAGCAATATGTATACAGTGTTGACAATATGGGCAAATCATCACGTCTGCCTTTTGCCTTCCCTCAACCAAGATCGCCTTCGCCGTAAATCGGGTTAAGGCCAGAAAACTCATCATCTAATACCTCAAAACGACTTTTAAGTACCTCAAAACGACTTTGGAGTACCTCGAAACGACTTTGGAGTACCTCGAAACGACTTTCAGGTACCTCGAAACGACTTTCAGGTACCTCAAAACGACTTTGGAGTACCTCGAAACGACTTTGGAGTACCTCGAAACGACTTTCAGGTACCTCAAAACGACTTTGGAGTACCTCGAAACGACTTTCAGGTACCTCAAAACGACTTTTAAGTACCTTGAAACGACTTTCAGGTACCTCGAAACGACTTTTAAGTACCTCAAAACGACTTTCAGGTATCTATTGCTTATTTAATGTCACTTTTTTGACAAGTTTAATAAAAACCTCAGTACAATCAACTAAAAATAATTAGGTCGCTCTTAGTTTGCTTTAATTTTTCCGAATTATCTCTCAGAGAAGTTTATTGTTGCATTGGCTAGAGTACATGCAGTAATCCTATAACTTCCTTCAGGAGCGCATTTTATGGCACGACTAAAACGCAGTTCACGCACTCTCGAAAACGCTCTCCGTCGAATTGCAGGAATGCGATCGATTAGCCCGACGCTAGAATTTGGCAACGGATTAAATTTGACAGACTACGACAGCCGCATCCAAAACTTGCAAACCCAGCTATCTACATACAACACTTTACTCTCTACTCTGGATGAAATGGCAGGTCGCCTCTCTCTAATTGAAGAAGAATTGCGTGGCTACTCTGAAAATATGTTAATGAGTGTAGCAACCCATTATGGCAAAGACAGTTTGCAATATATCCAGGCGGGAGGCAAACCACGCAAGAAATTATCACGCCGTTCGAGCAACACCCAATCCCCATCTGAGAGTACAGCTACAACCTTGAATGGTGCAAACAATGGTAAAAGAACCTCTATTGTTTGATTTTAATTGTTTAACTGCATGATGCTAATACCAATTCAATTAATGATTGCAACATATCCTTGGCTAAAGACGCGATAAATCGCGTCTCTACAAATGATCTATTTGTCGCATTCTTTTTTCAAATTGGTATAATGAATTCTTAATTACGAATTACGTTAGTGCAGCGTTAGCGACGCAGGAGCGTCATTACGAATTACGAATTACGTTAGCGTAGCACATTACGAATTACGAACTTGTACTGAGCGTAGCCGAAGTATTACGAATTACGAATTATTCGATCGCTGGCTCTGCGTCGGAAAACTCCACCTGATACTCCTTATCTCCCCACTTCCTATCCTGGCTTATGATCCAAACGGGTAGCTTGCTCTAGGGCGGCTTTTTCTTTGGCTCGGCGGACATAGGGTTGTAATTGGGTGCGATCGCAAGCTGTAAAAATACTCAAATTTTCTAAGGTGATCCCCCGCATTAACATTTCTACGCGCCAAGTTTGTTGTGCTTGGGCGATCGCTGGCGTTTGTCCTTGGGGAGTTAACAATCCCTCGCTCCATACTTGCCAACGTGTCTCAAGTTCTGATTCTGAGATGGGTGTACCTGTTTCATTCAGAAACATCGCTGTTTGAGTATCTTTACGACTTTTCAGCCATTTGAGTAAGGGATTATTAGTAAAGGAACCGTAGCGTTTGCCCAAAATCCATTGATTCACAGGCACTTGACGAACAAATCCGGGGATTGTGATTTGCAGGAAGTGCCCTTGACTATCGTAAATTTGGTGCGATCGCTCCAAGCTAGTTATTTCTGTAGCGGATAACCCAGCCCCAAATAATACGTAAGCTAAGGCATAATCTCGTACTCCGAATTTCCTGGCTTGTTGCAGAATTTCGTGAACCAAACTAGCTGGTAAATCAGCTACTTCTGTGGTAGTGAATCCTCCTTGTAAGGAGTTTATTGCTGATTCTGTTGAAGATGACATGGCTCCATGTAAAAACAACTCCACCAAATTTTCCAGAAAATCGTCCCGATCCTCCCAAAGTTCGTGAAATTCGCTGGTGAACTCAATTACTGCATATCCCAAAATCATCCCATTCAGCAAACTGGCTAATTTTTCTGCGGGTAAATAAGTATTTAGGTGTCCTTGCTGAATTACAGTAGCTAAATACTGAGCTACATAACGGTTTGCCTCTGTGACTCCCCTGCCTAGTGCGCGGCGATTTTCTGCCGGGAATTGGTCGGCTTCACCTACCACAGATCGGACGAACTCTGGTACTCGTTCTAATGCATGTAAGCTATCACTTGCATAATCTTTCAGAGCTTGGTAAACATTGCCGGGAGGTGTTGCCCGCCGTACCAGCGATTCACCTAAATCCTTGAAGGCTGCGGACTCTTCCAGTACAGCTAAAAGTAATCCATGCTTATTGCCAAAATTCCGAAATAGTGTCACTTCATTGACTTCGGCTTTTTCGGCAATTTGGCGGGTTGTGGTAGCGCTTACTCCCTGAGCAGAAAACAACTCAAGTGCAGCTTGAATCAGGCGTTGACGAGTGGAAATGAGTTGAGATGACATAGAAAAATGCAAGTGGCACTTGCAGGGGTATCAGAGTTCTGCTAGCATAACAAATGTAAGTGATACTTGCTTTACTCTACCCTACGGGTGACGCTCCTGCGTCGCTAGCGCTGCGCTAACGCCAGTCGCTAATGGGGGAAACCCCCAAGACCGCGCTGGCTCACTGTAACTAACTAGTAAGAGGTTGGATAAATCCTTAGTCGGATTATGCCCAAGAAAAAGTAAATCACTTCATGATCCATCAACAGGAATTTTTATGACCGCAAATTTTGGGGCGATCGCCCCTGAGAGAGGCAATTCACCTCGACTCAGTTGGACGAATGTAGTATTTTTTGCTACATTTCATGCCTTAGCACTTCTGTCTCCTTGGTTTTTCTCCTGGTCAGCATTAGGTTTGCTAGTGTTTCTGCACTGGTTATTCGGGAGCATTGGTATTTGCTTGGGATATCACCGACTACTGAGCCATAAAAGTTTCCAAGTTCCTAAGTGGTTAGAGTATGCGATCGCCCTGATTGGAGCGTTGGCTTTACAAGGCGGGCCAATTTTTTGGGTAGGTGGACACCGCCAACATCACGCCCACACAGAAGATATCAATTTAGACCCTTACTCTGCCCAAAGAGGCTTTTGGTGGAGCCATATATTGTGGATTTTCTACCCACGTCCAGAATTTTTTGACTATGACACCTATAAAAAATATGCCCCTGATTTAGCCAAACAACCCTTTTATTGTTGGCTAGATCGCTACTTCTTGCTATTGCAAATACCCTTCGCACTGCTCCTATATGCATTAGGAGGATGGTCTTTTGTATTCTATGGAGTGTTTCTCAGATGTGTCTTGCTTTGGCATTCAACCTGGTTTGTGAACTCAGCATCACACCTGTGGGGTTATCGCACCTTTGATGCCAATGATGGCGCTCGTAATCTTTGGTGGGTATCCCTCGTCACTTATGGAGAAGGCTGGCACAACAACCATCATACTTATCCCCACATGGCAAAATCTGGGTTTTCTTGGTGGGAAATTGATGTTACTTGGTGGAGCATTTTAGTTTTGCAGACTTTGGGTTTAGCTAAAAAAGTTGTCTCGCGTCCCCCTCAAGGTGCAACTCACGGCTAAATTGCAATTAAATGATCGTGAATTTGTTATGCCGATTGCTTCTTGCAGTCGGCTTACTAATTTTTATCAGTAGTGTTTCACGGTAAAATCTAACGGATTAAATCACCGTAGTACATCAAGTGTGAAAACTGACAGCATTTTTTATCGCCTTTTTCAAGAACTTCCTAGCATCTTTTTTGAATTAATTGGCAATCCACCGCAAACGGCAGAGGGTTATCAATTCTCTTCAATTGAAATCAAGCAAACGGCATTCCGTATAGATGGTGTTTTTCTGCCAACACAAGGAGAAGAAAATCCGATTTATTTTGTTGAAGTCCAGTTTCAAACTGACACAGAAATTTATTCCCGCTTATTTTCAGAAATTTATTTATACTTACGCCAAAATAAACCGAAAAATTCTTGGCGAGGAGTAGTTATCTATCCCAATCGCAGTTTAGATACAGCAGATATCAATAATTACAGTGAATTTTTCACCAGTCAGCGCGTCAGTCGCATTTATCTTAATGAATTAGGTGAGACTGCATCATTGCCAGTTGGAATTGCTACGATGAAATTAGTGGTCGATGAACAGGAGACAGCAATTATAGCTGCTAGGCAGTTAATAGAAAGAACCCAGCAAGAAATCAACATCGAATCACAACGGCGGCAGTTACTAGAATTGATAGAGACAATATTAGTTTATAAGTTTCCAACGATGAGTCGAGAGGAGATTGAAGGTATGTTTGGGTTAAGTGATTTGAAACAAACACGAGTTTATCAAGAAGGTAAGCAAGAAGGCAAACAAGAAGGAGTGCGTGAGGAAAAGTTTAGAACGATCCCTTTGTTGTTGAGGCTGGGATTGAGTTTTGAAGAAACCGCGAAAGAGTTAGGTTTGAGCCTAGAAGAGATTCAGCAAGAAATGCAAAAACAGCCTCCAAGTCAGGATATGTAACCTACAATTAGCACTGCTCGCAGATAACCCTAACATTCCGACTATTTTCCATTTACACAATTTTTAATTTTTTGTATGATTTCGCTCTCTCCTATTCTCCAAGCTAGACTCTCCCAACCCCTCAAAATTGGCTCTTTCGAGGTGAAAAGTCGGGTTCTCCAGTCGCCTCTATCTGGGGTTACAGATATGGTGTTTCGCCGTCTAGTGCGTCGCTATGCCCCAGATTCGATGATGTATACCGAAATGGTGAATGCTACGGGGTTGCATTATGTCAAGCAGTTACCCAAAATCATGGAGGTAGATCCCAACGAACGCCCAATTAGCATTCAACTATTTGATTGCCGTCCAGATTTTTTAGCAGAAGCAGCAATCAAGGCAGTTGCCGAAGGTGCTGATACTGTTGATATTAATATGGGTTGTCCGGTTAATAAAATCACTAAAAATGGTGGCGGTTCTTCATTGTTGCGGCAACCAGAAGTAGCAGAAGCAATTGTGCGAGAAGTGGTAAAAGCTGTTGATGTACCTGTGACAGTAAAAACTCGTATTGGCTGGAATGACAACGAAATTACTATTCTCGACTTTGCCAAGCGGATGGAAGATGCCGGGGCAAAAATGATTACGGTACATGGACGCACCCGCGCCCAAGGGTACAATGGCAATGCTCGTTGGGAATGGATTGCGCGTGTCAAAGAAGTGCTTTCTATCCCAGTGATTGGGAATGGAGATATTTTTTCGGTTGAAGCGGCAGTGAAATGTTTAGAACAAACTGGCGCTGATGGTGTGATGTGTTCGCGTGGAACTTTGGGTTATCCGTTTTTGGTGGGAGAAATCGATCATTTTCTGAAAACAGGAGAGATATTACCATCGCCAACCCCGATTCAGCGCTTGGAATGTGCAAGAGATCATTTACAAGCCTTGTGGGAATATAAAGGCGATCGCGGTGTACGTCAAGCTCGTAAGCACATGACTTGGTATGCTAAAGGTTTCGTCGGTGCTGCCGAACTCCGAGGACAGTTAAGTTTAGTTGAAAGAGTAGATCAAGGTTTGGCAATGATTGACCAAGCAATTGAAAAATTAGCTAATGGTTATGAACTAGAGGAAGAAGCAGAAGGTAGTTTGGTAATGCTTTAAGAAGTTGATTTTAACCTAGCTTGGGGTGATATTGGTGGTTGCTAAAAGTGAGGCGATCGCTTGGACACTCGTACTTTATTTTATGCATTGGATGGAAGTTAAGGATATTCGCTAGGTAGTTCGCCAAATTACTTTGACTAGTTTCACCCACCGATTTAGCTAAAGAATTATTTATCAAAGCGCAGGAGTATTTGCAATCGGTATTAAAGCTACTTTTGCTCATAAGTTTACAGGACTAAGAAATTGTTTGAAAAATGCTATATTGTAATTTTTATCAAATTATTACCCCCCTTAGTCCCCCTTATAAAGGAGGGAAATAATAAAATCCGGTAATCATGATTTTTCAAACATCCTCTAAACAATCTATCTTATAAAAACAGCAATTCATCGAGCTATTAATGTGATAAAGGTTCATCGATTTTTCAAAATATCTATTCCCATTTGTTTAACTTTGATATGTATTATCATCTTGGTTAACTTTCAACAACCAGATAATAAACGGGCAAAATTTTGTGGTAGTGTCGAACCTCTTACTCAAGTCAAAGTTAATAATTATGATATTAATGGAATTGTCTTACGTGAAGGAACATTTACTAAAAAAATCTCTTTTGATAGCACTAGAAAACTAAACATAATCATTTTTCCCAAAGCGCTTTCTTCTTTGATTTGGTCAAAAGTGAGCCAATCATCAATTCAATATATAGGCCAAGGTGGTGATGATGATTGGAAAGAATGGTTATATCCTGATTATTTTTATTTGCTTGAAGTTCCTGCACAAGCAACAGCCTTGGCTTTTAGCAGACTTTGCTATCGCAATGGAGATGTTGATGTTGAGCCTATCAAAAAGGTAGAACAAATTTCTTCGGGAAAAATAATAATCAATAATAAAATTTATCTTTCTGTTTCATCTCCACTACCAATGACTAATTTATATAACGTCATTGTCAATACTGGAAGTAATCGTCGGGATGCACTTGGTACTCAAACAGAGGTATATTTCACAACAACCCCTAATTCAGCTTCAAATCCTAACCGTTTCAATCCCTAATAGGGATTTTAGTTAATTGCAATTCGGGATAAGTGCTAGTTTATCTTCAATATTGGTCGTTTCAATCCCTAATAGGGATTTTAGTTAATTGCAATCCTTGCGCTCAACCTCAAACACGGCATCAGTCAAGGGTTTCAATCCCTAATAGGGATTTTAGTTAATTGCAATACAACGCCAAGCTACACACCCAAGCAGAAGCGATGTTTCAATCCCTAATAGGGATTTTAGTTAATTGCAATTTTCATCTGATGCCAAAATATCACTAGGAATTGTGTTTCAATCCCTAATAGGGATTTTAGTTAATTGCAATCCGCCGTGGTCAACGCGGAAAGCCGCAAAGTTAGTTTCAATCCCTAATAGGGATTTTAGTTAATTGCAATATGCTCCAGGCGTTAGAAACACTTGGTTATTCAGAGGTTTCAATCCCTAATAGGGATTTTAGTTAATTGCAATTTGAGATGAATTCTGAAACGCAACGGCGACCGGGGGTTTCAATCCCTAATAGGGATTTTAGTTAATTGCAATTATTATCAAGTGCCTATGGAGCTACTTGAAATGTTGTTTCAATCCCTAATAGGGATTTTAGTTAATTGCAATCCTTAGTATCTGTTGCTCTGGATTCTGGTAGTTTCAATCCCTAATAGGGATTTTAGTTAATTGCAATATTTCAGCACTGGGTCTTAAAGAGGGAAATTTACAAGTTTCAATCCCTAATAGGGATTTTAGTTAATTGCAATTTGCCGTGTTACACGGCAGTTGAGACTTATGGGAAGGTTTCAATCCCTAATAGGGATTTTAGTTAATTGCAATCAGTAAAGGCGTTAGAAGATTGGGTCAGACATTTGCTTAATGTTTCAATCCCTAATAGGGATTTTAGTTAATTGCAATTTTGATTCATTTGGATTGTCAAATGTGAAAATTCCCGTTTCAATCCCTAATAGGGATTTTAGTTAATTGCAATTATTAATTGTCCGTGGTGTCCACGCATTATTTACAAGTTTCAATCCCTAATAGGGATTTTAGTTAATTGCAATTTCATCGCTCCCACAAAACTTACTTGGGCAAAGTAGCTGTTTCAATCCCTAATAGGGATTTTAGTTAATTGCAATTTGCTGATACTGCCAAAGATGAGGTGAAAGCGTTTCAATCCCTAATAGGGATTTTAGTTAATTGCAATTTAGGGGTGCAGGGGTGGAGGGGTGCGATCGCAGCAAATGTTTCAATCCCTAATAGGGATTTTAGTTAATTGCAATTTGCGCCAGCGGAGGCTGGAAAGCTTGCGTTGGTCTTTTTTTTTGTTTCAATCCCTAATAGGGATTTTAGTTAATTGCAATATTGGCTTTGTGCCGCAGCGCGAGGGGAAAAGCCGTTTCAATCCCTAATAGGGATTTTAGTTAATTGCAATTATACTTATCGGTCTTGACTTGTCTTTTGATTTTGTTTCAATCCCTAATAGGGATTTTAGTTAATTGCAATTTGAGAATTTTTTATTTTGAGGTAATTATGCAACAGCGTTTCAATCCCTAATAGGGATTTTAGTTAATTGCAATTTCATCCTGTGCTAATTGGCGATAAATATCAGCTGTTTCAATCCCTAATAGGGATTTTAGTTAATTGCAATCGCTGGCTTCTGAAAGCGTTGCTGTATTTGGTTTTCAAGGTTCAGTTGCGCGAATGAGTGAATCATAACACAGAGAATCGTCATGTCACAAGATGCAAATCGCTGAAACCCAGTCCCCATAAGGTGCGCGGATGGTTTGAAAGTACAATTACCCTCAAAGTCTTGTATAGAAGGAGCGTACAGCCTTTTTCGCTCCTTCTGATTTTGTACACCTACCCATCCGCGCATAAGGCAAGAAAATTAGTCTGATTGGCGATCGCTACCACCATTACAATAAGCGATCGCCTAATCCTGGCACACCTTAATTGACCAAATCAGGGAACACCTCTTGCACAGCAGGATGCACTAAGCGATGATTCTGCACATTCACACCCTTAGCCAAGGCTGGGTTAACCTCCAGTGCCAAAATTCCCAAATTCGCCAACTGGACAACATAAGGTAATGTACTATTATTAAGTGCTTGAGTTGCTGTCCAAGGTACTGCTCCTGGCATATTGGGAACGCCATAATGCACTACACCTTCTTCAAGGTATACGGGATTTGTGTGGGATGTTGGGTGTAAGGTTTCTATACAACCGCCTTGGTCAACGGCTACATCAACTATCACCGAACCAGGACGCATTTGTTTAACCAATTCGCGGGATACTAGTATTGGCGCTCTACGTCCTAACACTAAAACTGCACCGATGAGCAAATCGGCTTCAAGGACTGCGCCTTCAATATGAGCAGAGTTGCTGTAAAGCAATTCGACTCTAGAGCCAAACAGTGTTTCTAAGTAAGACAAACGCTCGACACTCACATCTAAAATCTGCACGATCGCACCCATACCTACGGCAATTTTAGCTGCTTCTGTACCGACAACGCCGCCACCTAAAATTACTACTTTGCCCGGTTTGACTCCAGGGACACCGCCTAAAAGTACACCTCTACCACCTTGCTGGCGTTCTAAGAATCTCGCCCCAAATTGTACTGCTAGCCGACCGGCAATTACGCTCATGGGGGTGAGCAAGGGTAATCTGTTTGCTCCAGGTTGTTCTACAGTTTCGTAGGCGATCGCAGTTGTGCCACAATCAATTAAATGCTCTGTCAACTTGCGATCGGCTGCTAAATGTAAATAAGTAAATAATACCTGCCCTTTTTGCAAAAATTTATACTCAGATGTCAGCGGTTCTTTGACTTTAACAACCAATTCCCGATTCCAAGCTTTTTCTGATGTGGGGACAATTTCGGCTCCAGCACTTTTGTAGTCGTCATCTGAGAATCCAGCACCATTACCTGCTTGTGTCTCGACGAAGATGCTATGACCATTTTCTCGCAGCACCCGCACACTAGAAGGACTTAACCCTACCCGAAATTCTTGATCCTTATTTTCCTTGGGAACGCCGATTTCCATATATAGCCTCTGATAATTTTTTTGTTTAACTGTAGCCTTCCAATCTCAAGCTTGCTACTTCCGTCTTCCTAGTTCCGTATTAGAGATAGCTGGATTAGAGATACCTAATTTCTGTTCTAACTTTCTTAATTCAATCTGAGTAGCCCAAACTCTTACCCTTGACTATTGCCCCAGTATTTATACAATATATAAAGAATAGTAACAATTTATTAAAAGAGCGATTGTATAGCTCCCTACTTAGGAAGCTTTTGCTGAATTTCTCAAGTCATCTTGGCATTCAAGCACTGCAATCAGCTTTTAAGTTAACCTGACTTTTCAACGTCATCTGAAAATTTCAAAGTCTCTCTTCTTTCAAGAGAGATTTAGAAAGGGGTTTTCCAGATACCATAAAAAGTAAGTAGCAATTATCCCCACTTTCTGCGACTTCTACCAGAAGTTTGATATCAAGTCCCGTTTGCCAAAAATAAGGTTTCTTAAAAAATGACACAAACACAACCAACAATTACACCTAAACTAGAAGAGCCTAAGTTTGGCTTTAACGAATATGCCGAACGCTTGAATGGTCGAGCTGCAATGATTGGCTTTGGTTTGATGCTGGTGATTGAATACGTCACCAATCAAGGGGTGCTATCATGGCTGGGTCTAAAGTAGTGCTATCAATAAGCACAATCCTAAAGTTGCAAGCTAGTAATTAAAAGAGTTTCAACCAGCTGGAACAACCAGTTGGTTTTGACTTCTATAATTGATAGCGGAGTACTTCGCCCTAGATAGATTAATTATACTTAATTCATAAATAACTGCCCTAGAATGTAAGCAAGAGAGGAATCGAAATACCTATTAGCGATTGAAATATCATAGACTTGCAACTAATATGTGCAAGGCGATTAATGAGTAAATTTCCTCCCCCTACTAAAAAAATCATAACTTAGTGTCTGCCTTGAATGAGAAAGGCAAATTATGGGTGAGGTATTCTTGGTAAATATACACAAAAGGTGAACTGGAACCAACCAAGCTGTGATGAATGCTGTATTACCTCGTTTTTTGAAGTCAACCTACCGAAAAGAGCCACTAATCAGTGTACTGATGACGATGGGCGTTATGGATGCCCTGATTGGCGGATTGAATGATAGCTGGTCGTTGTTTGCTTTTGGTTTGGGAACGGCAGGGATAGCGCTAGGCTTTAAGTTGTGGCGTCTCCAGCAGCGTCGTTCTTTACCAGAGGAGCCTGTAGTGCAACATTATTTGCCCTCTCGTTCTTCTAGTGCGCCTTTACCAATGTTAAGTGTTTCTAAGAAAAAACCACCTCTTTAAGATGTGCAGAGTTATGACTTAAAATAACTCTGCAAAATTTATTGGGTTTAACTGTATCTATAAAAGTGAGGAAAAAGAGTGAGTAGTGAGGGAAGAGGTGGCAGTAATTTTCTGCGGCCGTATATTATCCTGGCATTTATGGCAGTTGCCCTTCCAGTGAGTACCTGGGAAGGGTTTTATATTCATCAAGCTCATGCTGCCATTGAAGTAACGCCAAACTTCCCAGCTAACACCAACTTTGCTAATGCTCAACTACTTTACACACTCATCGGACATAACGGAACCATTAAATCCCTTGCTTTCACTCCAGATAGCAGAATTCTGGTGAGTGGAGGTGCAGAAAACGAGGGTGTAATTCGCCTGTGGAATTTAGCAAAGGGCAAAAAGTTGGCGACTATTAACAAAGCACACAAAGCAGCCGTAGAATCTTTAGTGATTTCGCCAGATGGACAAACCCTCGCTAGCTGTAGTGATGACGACACGATTAACCTCTGGAGCCTAAAAAATTTAAAATTTAGCCGCTCTTTTGTCGGACATACCAGTAACGTCTTATCTTTAGCGGTGTCTCCTGATAGTAAAGTTCTCGTCAGTGGAGCTTTAGATGGGATTCGGATGTGGGATTTGCTACAGCAGCGTCCTCTAGGGACTATAGTACGCTTTGATAATTTGATTTATACTCTCGCTATTAGTCCTGATGGACAGACCTTGGCTAGTGGTGATAATAAGGGTGTAATCAAGCTGTGGAATTTGAGTACTGGTAAATTAATCAGTGAATTGGCAGCTCATTCTAGTGCTGTTAGCGCTGTGCTCTTTACACCAGATGGACAAACATTAGTTAGTGCTAGCCACGATCGCACTATAAAACTGTGGAATATTAATACTGGAGAATTAGTCCGCACCCTTACAGGACATAATAACTGGGTAAATGCGATTGCTCTTAATCCCGATGGACAAACCCTTGCTAGTGCCGGTAGAGATGGAATTAAATTGTGGGATTTAACTACAGGTGAGTTAATAAATACACTGAATGGACATACAGACTGGGTAAGTGCGATCGCTTTTAGTCCCAATGGTAAAATTCTTGCCAGTGGTGGATTCGATCGACAAATCAAGATTTGGGGGATTCCAACAAAACGAAAGTAACAGCGATCGGACAAAATAATCGTCAAAGAGTAAACTATATCCCCCATTTCTTTTAAGAAGTCGGGGATATCATTTTGACGCTCCTTTCAAGGCTTTGTGACTTGCCATAGCTCAAATTCTCACTTCATGTAGAAACTTAATATCGCTAACGCCGAAAAATTCCCCCAATTATTTCCTGTTTCTGCTAAACTTTGGTCTTGCCTTTTTAAAGTTTTTGTAGTAAAAAATCAACCAAAGCTCAGATCGAATTTTGCTATAACTAGTCAAAATCAATGATGGTAGCAACCAACAGCGATGTCTACAACAGGCTACGCCTACCCCAAATTTTGAAGAACTGTGAATACTTGATGAAAATACAGCCGAACTAATATCTGATCCAGCAAATTACTGTAAGTATAAACATAGGTAATTTCAAATCATCTGTGCAGTTACTTGCCCTCTAGATGGGAACAATTTCTGAACTTAGACAATCTTAGAAATAATCGTCGTCAGTAAATGCACTCAGTTAAAATTCACGAACTCGTGTGAAGTCAAGGCTTGTAGCGCTTAACCGCTATTTTGAAGATAGGATAACTTGTTACTTAAATAATGTTTAATTTTCCCGAACTGCTTTTGATCCCCATTTCGATAGAATGACTAGGCAGAACCCTAAAACTAAAAACCGCTTTTGACTGCGACGCTCATGAATCAACTGAACAATGGTTTTACGCTATTTTTAAGTCTGCTAGTCGAGGCGATGCCTTTTTTGCTTCTTGGGGTTTTATTCTCCAGTTTGCTGCTGTTTTTTGTTGATGAGCGCAAACTAGTAGAAAAAATGCCCAAAAATCCGCTGTTGGGTGCTTTAGTTGGCAGTGCGATCGGCTTTTTGTTTCCGGTGTGTGAGTGCGGGAATGTACCGGTAGCGCGGCGATTCCTGATTCAAGGAGTACCCACACCAGTCGCAATTGGTTTTTTGTTAGCAGCACCAACAATTAACCCAGTTGTAATTTGGGCCACTTGGACAGCATTTCGAGATCAGCCAGAAATAGTAGTCTTACGAGTCGTATTTTCCTTAACAATTGCCACAATTATCGGCTATGTTTTCAGTTTTCAAAAGGACTTAAATCCCATAGTCCAACCTGCGATCGCTCGTTATATGAAGTTTAATCCACCCGCGCAGCCCCAAACCAAACGCCGTGGTAAGCCTTACCAAGGACAACAGGAAGAAACAGTACCGAATCTGTTGCAATCTGGGACTTATATCTTAGGAGGAAAAGCAGGTATCCCTCTACGGATAGATCCTAATTCAGTACTGCCTACCTCAGTCTCTACTGCTGATAAACCGCTAGCAGCTAAACTGCGTCTAGTTGTGGATAATAGCATCCAAGAATTGCGGGAATTGGGCGGAGTGATGATTTTAGGAAGTGCGATCGCTGCTGCTATTCAAGTCCTAGCTCCCCGTGAATTAGTTCTCAGTTTGGGTGCTGGACCCATTACCTCAATTGTGGTCATGCTGATATTAGCTGTAATAGTATCAATTTGTTCTACAGTCGATTCTTTCTTCGCCCTATCTTTTGCCTCAACCTTTAGCAGCGGTTCATTATTGGCATTTCTGGTGTTTGGGCCAATGATTGACATCAAAAGTGTTGGTTTGATGTTATCTATTTTTAAACCCAAGACTATTTTTTACTTATTTGCTTTAGCAGCACAATTGACATTTGTCTTTACTCTTTTCCTGAACTTGCACGTCTTTTAAGAAAATAATTGTCATTAGTCATCTGTCCTTTGTCCTTTGTTTAATGACCAATACTTCGGCAAAGCTCAGTACAAGTGACCAATGACTAATGACCAATGACCAATGACTAATGACTAACAAAAATCCCAAATCTAAAATCCCAAATCTGTTACTTCCTTGGCTGGATGCTCTAGCAATTACGGCTTGGGGTATTTTGATGCTGAGATATTGGTTAACTAATAAGCTGAACCTGTTGATTCATCCAAATTACATTTGGTTTGTGGTTGTAACTGGTATCAGCTTGATCGTTATTGGTTTGTTCAAGATGCAGGAACTTTGGCAACGGCGCCGCCGCGATGTTACGCCAAACACCCAGCATATTAGTTTATTTCCCCCTGGTTGGGGCAGTGCTTTATTGTTGACTACAGCGATTCTAGGTTTTATGATTACACCGCAAGTTTTTGCTAGTGACAAAGCACTCCAAAGGGGCGTGACGGCTGATTTACTGGGAAGCACACGTGTCAAACCCCAAGCTTTTCGGGTTACTGTTCGTCCAGAGGAGCGATCGCTTGTAGACTGGGTACGCACTGTCAATGTCTATCCTGAACCAGATACATATACAGGGCAAAAAGTCAAGGTGCAGGGATTTGTGATTCACCCGCCCGATATCGGAAAAGAATATTTGTTTTTAGCACGATTTGTCTTAAGTTGTTGTGCAGCAGATGCTTACCCTGTGGGATTGCCCGTCAAACTACAAAATAATCAAGAGCTTTATCCTGCTGATACATGGCTGGAAGTAGAAGGACAAATGGTGACAGAAAATTTGGCAGGTAAACGTCAACTTACTATTGCCGCTACCTCTCTCAAAAAGATTCCTCAACCCCAAAATCCTTATAGTTATTAGTTATTTGTTGATGACAAATGACAAATACTTCTCTACGAGAGGCTGCGCCAACGGCTTCGCGGTAGTTGAGCGCAGTCGAAACTCAGTACAAGTGACAAATGACAAATGACAAATGACTAAATCTAAAGCATTTATCCAACCACTGGATCGTATAGCGATCGCACTAATGTTACTGTTGAGTGTGCTGATTGGGTTAATCATCTTGCAAGGTGATGTGGTAACTGCTCGTGTCCGGGAATTTACCTGGCAAAATCAACAAATTGGGGCAGAAGATAATTCCTTCACCCTCACCTTCAGCCGCCCAATGGAAACAAAAAGCGTCGAGGATAACTTGAAAATCGAACCGCCCCTAGCAGGTAAATTCAGTTGGGCAGGGCGGCGGATGGTTTATACACTGGTGACACCAGCACCTTATGGCACAAACTATAAAGTGCAGTTACAAGGAGCCAAAGATAAATTTGCAGAGCAAGAAGGTACAAATCGGCTGATACAGCCCTTTACAGGTAGCTTTCGGACACGCGATCGCGTTATCCTTTACATCGGAACCGACAAAGAAGAACAGGGACGGTTAGTTCTTTACAACTTAACCCAAGAGCAAAAAAGGGTACTTACTCCCAAAGACCTGATAGTAATCGACTTTGAGTCATTTCCTGATGGGGAGAAAATTTTATTTTCTGCTCGCGCCGCAAACAATCAAGACTTACTTTCAGCTCAACTCTATACAGTGACAACAGGTGTTTCTGCTAAATCTGGACAAAAAGCAGAACCAGAAGGCAAAGTTGACCTGACTTTAGATAGTAAAGATTATCAAAACCTGAAATTTGACTTATCACCTGATGGGCAAACTATTGTCATCCAGCGAGGAAATAAAACTAATCCTGGTGACTTTGGACTATGGTTTATGCCAGCAACCAGTGATGGTTCAGCAGAAAAACCCACCCCGAAACGCCTAAAAAGCCAGCCGGGAGGTGACTTTATGGTGACACCAGATAGTAAAGCCGTAGCAGTTGCTCAAGGGCAAGGAGCAGCAATTTTACCACTGCAAGATGATGCAAGTAAACCTTTGGATTTTCTGCCGCAGTTTGGTTTGGTACAAGCTTTCTCCAAAGATGGTTCTCAAGCAGCAATGGTAAAGTTTAATACAGATTACACGCGGGATTTATTTTTGGTGACAAACCAAGGTGTGCAGAAACAGCTATTAAAAACAACAGGTTCAATTCTCAGTTGCCAATTTGACATCGCTTCACCCACCCTCTACTGCTTGCTAACACAGCTAGTATCCAAAGAACAATACATAGAACAGCCCTATGTGGTGGCAATTGATTTGAAAACTGGGCAACAGAAACCACTGTTAGTACTGCCTCCCGCTCAACGAAATGTGCAAATGAGTTTATCTGCTGACGGTTTAGGCTTGTTATTTGACCAAGTAGTACCGCAGACAAATCCCCCAGCATCATTACCCACAAACACTTTGAAAACCGATGATGGAGATACAATCGCTACCAGTAGCCTGTGGTTAATGCCTCTATTGCCCATCGCTGATACTACGACTGTTGAAATTAAACCAGAACAACTCCCCTTAGCCGGATTTCATCCCCGCTGGCTACCTTGAGAGAATAATTCCTAATTCGACTTTGGAAGGTTAGTTAAGGTGTCGCCACCAAAAATCAAGTTGAATCTAATGGAGTTCAGTTCCATCTTTACGGAGCAGATAGCGATCGCTAATCAACTTCAAGACTACTCTACCTATTTCTGGATGCGTTTTCTCAATGATCGGTTGCACAACAACACCTTCCATGATGCAATTGGGACTGACTACACTATTGGCATTATTGAACTGAGACACTGCTTCCCAAGTATAAGCACCGATATAAAGTACAGGTACTCTCGGCAAAGCAAATTCTTCGCAAAAAGCCACAAAATCGCTGTAATTGAGAAAATAGCTGCCCCGACGCACAGCAAATATAGCAATTCCAATATTGCCATTATGCAAGCCATATTTGATATCTTGCACGCCATAGATTTCACCAAAAATCTGAGTTCCTGGTGGAAGTTTCTGGAAAGCTTCGTTTTCGTTGTAAGCACGAATATAAACTAATTTTTTGTTTACTTCGCTGTTTTTCCAGAAGTAATTATGGCTGCCAATTTTAGTTGTGCCATCAGCATCAACTAAGACAGTGAAGTTAGTTCCGTGTAACTTTTCTGTGACAACAACTTCTTCACCTTCCATTAGGATGTTTTTATAACGTTTCAGATTTTCTGGACTGGGAAATTTGTAATGTCCAATAAAACTCTCTACATCCCCACTCATTCCTTGAGGAATTGGATATTCGTACTTTGTTACACCAAAAAACTCCGTGTAGTCGTCTCCGACATTTCCCGTAAAGTTTTTACCAACGGGAATAAGCAAACCCTCAGAAAAAATTCCACGAAGTTTTGCAGCACGCAGTTTTTTTGAGTAGTAGTTACGAATACCGAACTCATCTAAAAAGTTTTCTGGAATAACACTATCAATAGGAAAGTAAAAAGCTAAATCTCCAGGGTTCAAGTTACCTTTGACTATAATTACCTGATACCCCATATCTTCAATAGAGGCAATATCTAGCCGATCGGCATTGGGATGAGGATTAATACTATTGATTTTGACAACTTCAACTTTAAAAATACTCATAGCTTATCTCTTTTCAAAAAAATCTATTTTAGAAAAACTCTAAATTTATTACAAAGTATGTACGCGTAGCTAGCGGTGCATACTTGTCAAATTAAAGCTGAAACTAGACTTGGACTCTTTTGTAGTAGTGTGGCAAGGTTAAAATAGTTTTTGAAGCTAAAGGCTCATAGTTGTCTTTAGCTTCAAAAATAAAGTATAAATCTAATGTCTTGCCACGCTACTAGGGTGCATTAACCTGGGTCTTGAGTTAATTAAGTAATCAAACAAACCTGATATTACAAATTATGAATTAATAATGATTTGTTGATAATTTATCCAAGCTTCCCAAAAAATATAAATTGATAGTATTCCTAAGAAGATGCGAAGCACTAAGCTTACAGTATAATCAGGTAGTTTTGGCAATGTGCGAGTACTCATTTGAACACCTAAAAGACCGCCGCATCCCAAAACTATACCTTGAGCAAACAGAATATTGCCTTCTAATGTATGTCCTGTGCAGGCAGCTAAAGCAGTGATAACAATCACGCCCAAGCTAGTTTGAATTGCTACTTTAATTTCTTCTCCCAGTAGCAGCATTTGCAGCGGAACCATAATCGTACCGCCACCTAAGCCAAATAAACCTGCTAAAATTCCTGCTGCTCCCCCAGTACCAATTTTAGAAACGAAGGGGTTAAATACTGGGGCTGTATCTTCTTTTTTCTGGAAGGACAGTTGCTTGCGAAGCTCAATCAGATAGATGTTAGCAAGTAGTATGATGCCAAATGTAAAAAGTATTATATAAGATGGAATTTTATTGGCAAAATATACACCTATTCCAGTTGTTAGAAAAGCTGGAATTCCTAAATAAATTACTCGTTTAAAGTCAAAGTAGCCCATCCACCAATTTTGCAAACTTCCAGAAATTGAAGTAATCACAATAGCAAGGCTACTAGTAGCGATCGCTTGAACGGGAGTATAACCTAATGTGACTAAAAGAGGAATTGTGATAATACCGCCACCTATTCCTAAAAGTCCAGCTATGACTCCAGATATTAAACCTCCACTCACTAAAATCAACCAACTAAAATGAATCATAAATAATTCTTTTTCTAAAGACTGATTTGGTGTGATTAACCTTGTACTGTCACCGGATGGCTAACAACACCTCCGTAAAGCAATCCAGAGTCATTCCACGGAATTGTACTCGGTTGTGTATTACCTAAATTGTCAGTAGCACGAGCCTGGAGAAAATATTCTCCAGGAAGTGGGTTCCATTCAATATCCCAGCGTACCCACGCAAATGGAAAATTTGGTTCTCTCAGTCGTGCAAATTGCCAAGTTTTACCGCCATCTAGGCTGACTTCCACACGAATAATTTTTCCTTTCCCAGACCAAGAACGTCCGCGTAGTAAGTGGGTTGTAGCAGAAAGCGTAGCTGGCCAAGCCAACTCGAAAGCGCTCTTAACATTTTGATAGGTAATCAGCTTACCTTTATACGGTGCGATCGCTGGGTAATCTGCACCAACTAGAACCATCTGCTCCGTTACCCACTGCGTATATATCGGTGTTTCAGAAACCTCAATCCGCTCAATCCATTTAACGTTGGCGTTTCCTCCCCAACCAGGGAATAAGACACGGCACGGCTGACCATGATCTGGAGGTAATGCTTCTCCATTCATTGCGTAGACGACGAGCGAGTTATCTGCTAATGCTTTGCTAATTGGAACTACACTACTGAACTTGGATTTATTTGTTTCCTTTGAATCCAGCGAATCCACATCTGCACCCTCAACGAGTACATCTTTTGCTGTGGATTTCAGTCTAGCTCGTTCTAATAACATACCAAGTGGTACACCAGTCCACTCAGCCACACCAATAGCCCCAAGTCTCCACCGTGTTCCAGGGAGTGGTGTGTTGTAAGCTTCTTCAAAGAAACGCCGACCATTAGCAGCACACTCAATAGCGCAAGTGACTGAGATGGATGGCATGGCGATGATTTCATCGTAAGTAAACTCGCAAGGTGCAGAAACACCAGTTCCATGAATTTGCAAACGCCATGTAGATGGGTCAAAGGTCGGTGGTGCGCTGCGGTTGTGAACATAGAACCAATCATTTGGTACTAAATAACCACGCCCATACATCGCTTCCCAGTTCATCTCTAATGTGCCTTTGCTATGAGAGATATATCCTGGTGGCAATGGCTTAAGTATTTTGCTGCCTTTAGTTTTAATAGCTGCCTGACTGTGAGCAGGCGCAGGTTTAGCTAATCCCCCGATGGCTGTGGCGCCAACCATAGTAGCTAGTATTTTCAGAAAGCGCTGGCGCGAAATACCTGCATCTGTACTTTTTTGCCAGATGCACTGTTCAACCTGTGCCTGTAAATAGTCCTCTTGGTCAAAGAGGTTTTCATCGCTCAAGCTATACCTCCTTATAATTTGTAATTAAGGCACAGAAAATGAAGGGGCAAAGGCAGATGAAAGAGATGAGGGAGACAAGGAGAAAAACCAATGCCCAATGCCCCATGCCCAATGCCCCATGCCCTAAAAAACTAGCTGTTTATCGCTGTCCAAACACCGGTTATCGGATCTTGTGTGTAGTTGGGCAAATAGTGAGACAATCCGTTTTTAGCTATTTGAGCGATCGCATTTATAAAGCGATCGCAATCTTCTAATGTATTATATACAGCAAAGCTGGCTCGGATAATACTAGGAATGTTCCGTGTAATTCCTCTATCTACTTCTTGAGCAATCTCACAGTCTTGCTCGTCTGAAATATTCTTGAGTTTGCGAATGTATTCATAAGTGCAGAAAGCCCCAGCCCGAACGCCAATACCGTATTCTTGTGCCAGAATTTCTGCTACTAAGCGTCCGTCAAATCCATCAATATCAAAGGGAATAACATGGGCTAAATTATCTCCGGGAATATGTATTTTGACATCAGGAATCAGCCCAAGCCGTGTATATGTAAATTCAACTAGAGAGTGTTCATACTGAGCAATGCGCGAGCATCCTACTGCTTCGATAATTTCAATCGCCTTGGCAATAGCGATCGCACCCATTGCGTTTGGTGTTCCAGGATCGTGGGCCCGTTCTGTATAAAAACGCTTAATCTCTAGGTTTCTGGTGATATAAGGCAGGTTTCCACCCCCAATTTGATAAGGGTAGGAGCTATCAAAAAATTCCTTTGGCCCCAGCAAAACCCCGGTTCCATAAGGGGCGTACATCTTGTGTCCAGAGAAAGCTACAAAATCTAAATGACATGGATCGTCATCAGCACGCATATCGACTCGTTCATGCTGAATTAACTGACACACATCGGCAAAAATCTTCGCACCATACCGATGTGCTAAAGCTGCGATTTCGTAAATTGGTGGTCTATAACCTGTAATTGTCGAAGCACCTGTAATAGTTACTAACTTAATTTGCTCGGCTTCGGGGAGATTTTGATGTGCCTTGAAAAGATCTTCAATTTCTGCAATACTTACACTTCCATCTGGTTGCGTTCTGTACTGCACAACTTCGTCTCTAGTAACCCAAGGCAGTAGGTTAGATGAATGCTCAATATCAGAAACTAAGATTTTGCCAGGTTTTTTTGCCCAAAGTGTGGCGGCTCCATTAATTGCTTCTGTTGTATTCTTCGCAAAGATTACATAGTTGTCTGAAGATGACCCGACAAAATCCCGAATGATGTTTCGACTGGCGTCATATTCTCGTGTAGTGATGATGGATTTTTGCCCAGAACCTCGATGTACGCTGCCATAGGTGTCAAGCATTTCGTCCACATACTGCTTGAGGGTTGCAAAGGGTGTGGTTGTAGCTCCATTATCCAAGTTCACGTACTTGACATAGTTTCCGTTAAGAGTTTTCACCTTGAAAGATAGAGACTCATCTGTAAATAACGGTCTGATTTCTTTGTCCCAAAAGCTGTCACAATTTTCTACAAACAGCGGTAATTTAGCAGTCTCTTGCTTGATATTTGCGCTCATTGCAAGTATATCAGTCATCTTTAGCACCCCGATTTTAAATTTTGATTTTTTTGAAAAAGCCTAACTGCTGCAACACTTTATTTCGCGCTACAACCAGATTAATTTTCAGTAATTATGGTCTTTATAATTACTTGACTTCTAGTAGAAACCGCGGTTATTACAATTATTCTTTAATAAAATAATTAAAAATAGTATCCGTATTAATGCTTAATTTAAATATTTTTATCGTAAATTAATATACAGTGTATATAATATTATTAAGTAGTAAAGTATACTTTAAACGATTTTATTCCAGTCATTAAGCAAACTTGACGTATTGAAGATAAGTCGATCGAAAAGCTTATAACTAATAAAACCTGCAATTCCTTACTGGCAAGGTATTTATCCAGAAAAAAGCCCTGACTAAGTTGAGATTACTCTTTAAAAAAGTTTTATATTTTACTTAAACGAATTGTTACGTCTTTATTAAGACTTTATAAGTATTTACTCGTATTGAACAGGATCTCTTAAGATTGCAGTTATAGCGAAAGCTCTTAGTTGTTTGCTGACATTAAATAGCGATCGCTTCGGATGAGAGAATTATCATTGAAGAGTAGATACTTGTACGGACATCATCTAAGTACTCAATCAGGAATTACAAAATGTATTTCAGGAGAAACTCATAATTTATATCTTAAGAAAGATGCGATATTAAAAAATAAAGTATATTTAAGGCAATTTTTCATGTAAAAAACTTCATCAGCCAGCCAATACAGTTTAATTTTTAATGTATCGGGTTTCTGCTCTGTTTTGCCTATCTTCAAAGGCGGCCAGAGTTCCCCTTCCACCTCTTCTTGACGGGGCAGAGCATCATAATGTTATAACGGCATCAGTCTAGATACAAAATGGGGAACACCAATTGATGATTAATTGCTGGTGCTTGGAGAGAGTTAAACTTAGCTTCTAGAGCAAACCCTGATTAGACACAGTTGATAAGCAATGCTAATGCCAGCACTGCTGAATATTTTTAAGCAGGTGAGTCAAGAGTGATGAATGAAGCTGACACCTCAAACAAGGGGGCTGTGATGGAATCCCTAAATTCTGCTAATTCGCCACAATCAGAGCAGGCGAATTGTCCCTTTTACTCAGTTGTGCCTAATGACAATATGACAGTTAAAAAACTGCCACTCCTCATGCCAGCTGAAGATACACAATTTTTACAAGATACCACCCAGCAGGACTGGGTTGCAGAGCCTGAAAGCGGCAAACAAGCACTTATTGACTCGGAATTTCAGAAATTGCTGGCATTGAACGAAGAATTACGTACAGCTAACAATAAATTGTATGAACAAGTGGAGCAGCTAAAAGACAACCTAGCTGAGTCAGAAAAGGTTTTGCAGTGGCAGAAAACGCGCTCCAGCGTTAGTGAGTCGATGCTCAACCAACACACTCAGGAACTAGCTGCGGCTCAAGAACAGATAAAATCTTTATTTCAACAATTAGAAACTGCTGTACAGACTGTTCAACGTCAGGAAATTTTTACCGATACTTATAAAGCACAGCTACAAATTAGCCAACAACGCCTAGCCCAGTTAGAGCGAGAATGTACGTTGCTACACACTAATAACAACGAACAATCTCAGCAGTTATTGCAATCAGAAAATGTTTGTCGGGAGTTACGTACTAGACTGATGCGACAACAACGCCAGACGCTGCAATTCAAAGCAGCTTTGGAAAAATGTCTAGATACATCCGTTCCTAACTATGACTCCTTAGAAGATGCTGCAAAACATCCTAAAGACATAACTACTAGCCAAGGAAGATTTTCTAGAAAAGCTCGGTCTTTATTTCCTAACGCCCAGCCAATTCAACCTTGGTCAGCAGAAGAAGAATCATTAAGTAACGATTTTGATAATTCTTGGGGTGAACCCTCAGCACCAATCCCATTCCAAAGAAATGAAGCTCCTGCGACACCGCCATCATCTCCTTGGAATTGGACAGTTAAGAAAGACACGCCAACACCAACACAATCCGCGCCATCTCCAAAAATTGATGATTCTCCAGATACAAGTGAAGCGGTTTCACCTTCAGGTTCATCAAATTTAGATCGGCAATTAGATAGTTTAATCCAAATGTTTTTCACCTCCGAGCCTGCATCTACATCACCACCACCTGCTGCGAAAACGGATGTTAGTGATGTGCCTATTTGGGAGACTTTAGCAACAATCTTAGAAGACGATGAGGAACTAGAAAATCCACAGGAAGAAGATTTGAAGGCAGAAATTAATCCTTCTGCAACTACCTCTACTTCTTGGACGACGGATTCTGTGCTTTCACCAGCCAATAACTTACTGCTTTCCTCTAATCCATCTCACACCGAAACGCCTGTTGGAGAAACTGAAGACTACTGGTCAGAAGTTTCCCAATTGTCAGCAAGTGATTTGTCCTCAGAGTCATTAGGTGATAACACCAATGATGACAATTCACCTTCACCAGTAGTTTATCCCCAGCGTCCACCCAAGGGGCGTAAATCATTGGCATCTGTAGAACTGCCGAATTTTCGTCCCAAGAGTTAGGAGAGACGCGATTAATCGCGTCTGTACAAGTGATTAATGCCCAATGCCCTATGCCCCATTACTAATTCAGAATCCTTGCTTCTGACTTGGGAATTATGTCCTCTGGGTTGGATTTTGCCACCTGACTTGGCGATCGCGGTTTGCCTGTGGCGATCGCATAATTAATCGCCAATAGCCACAGCCACAAGCCTGGATTCCGGGGTTCTAGCCAAAAACCTACCCGGTTTAAGAAGTGCGAAAACCACGGACTTAGTAAAGCACTAATCAGAGCATGACGACCGAAATTGAAATAACTACCAAGCCATCGCCCTAAATCTCTAGGCCCAGCAAGTTCCCAAATCCATAAAAGCAAGGCAGGATTTTTCTTAGCGGCTTTCAGTGCTAAACGGTTAAAGGTTAACCAATCACATCGATCTTTGATGAAGTTATCTGCCACCTCTGGCGGTTCGTCTGCTAACAACCCAAAAAAGGTGTTGAGCATGGAGTTAATCCGCTGGGGTGGTAAAAATTTCCCTGTAGGAACCATCATCCCTTTGGAAAATAGCCAAGTCACGGAAACGTTGCTTTGATAGGCACGAATTTGGTTCAAGTGGCAAAAACTCAACAAGTCATGTTTGAGAGCAGTATCCAACAGCGTTGTTAAGCGCTCTAAGTTGCGAACTAGGGAACCAAAACCGGTGAAAACAAGGGGAGATTGAAGTGATGCAGCATCGCCGATCGCCATCAATCGATCGAAGGCAACTGTGCGATCGCGACTTCCCACACTAAAATGCCCTGGTATATATCCAAATGTCGGCTTTTTCCACACCAATTTGTCCATATCGCACCTGCGATACTCTGGCAAAATTGTGAAAAAGTCTTCGTACATCTCCAGCAAAGAACCGGGATTTTCAGCATTGACTTCGTGGTAATGAAATAAATAAATCGTTAGTTCCTCATCTGCTGCGGGAAACAATTCCCAAATCAACTGCCTTCCTCGCGAAATATCCCCATGACTGTAAAGAACGTCTCCATATTGGGAATCCCATACTCCCGGCTCGAATCCGCTCTCAATTGCCGCTCCCACTGTCGGACAGACACTATCAAAGGCACGACCACCATTTAATTGCCAAGCGATGGGGGACGCAGTTCCCATTGCATCTATTAGCAGTCGTCCACTTACTTGCTTCTCAATCTGACTGGGCAAGTGCTTGACTTGCAAAACTACCTGTGATATATCAATATCTGCACGGATAAATTCTGTTTCATCCCAAATTTCACCGCCTGCCGCTTGCAGTTTTTGCCCACACATTTGGAGCCATTTTTCGGAATCCAAGCCTAAATTTAGGACTGTGGGTGTGTGAAGGACAGGCGATCGCAGTTTGGCTGGATTATTAGCATCAAAAAACTTATTGAATCCGTCTTTGTACTCCCTGGCAATGATGGTTTCTAACTCAGCGGGGGTGACTAAACCCAAGTTAACCAAGCTTTGAATCTCGTCGCGCGAAATATTCCATTCTCGGTTCATCCGCCCAAAGGGCATTCGTTCCACCAGCAAGACTTTATATCCGAGTTTTGCCATCAATGCTGCATGGATTGCACCGAGTGCGCCACCGATATAAATAATATCGTACTGAGCATTAGTAATTAGGGATTGAGTATCGGAATTACCTTTTCCCCTGTCCCCTGTTCCCTGTCCCGTGTCCCCTTGATTGGAAAACACCACTTGACGCGGCTGCTGCGGATTTCGCACCCCTTCGCGCCATCGTTTTTCCCACCAATAGGCACGAGTTAGGTCATATTCACCGTTGGGCATTTTCTGAAAATACTTGACGGTAAGGGGGTAAGTAGAACCTAGTGCGGCAAATATTGATTGCTGGGATAAATCAATTGCTGGCGGTTCTGGGTAATGATGCGGAAAACGGCTTCTGATTTCCTTGGTCAAGCGTTGCAGAATTTTTCCTTCACTAGGAAAAGGTTGTTCTGCCCAGCGAAACACTTTCAGATAGGTAGTTCGTTGTACCGACCAGACAAATACCGAAAGTTCTGTAGGCAAGTTTTCGGAAGGAGCCACTCCAGCATCTGTAGTAGCACTAGCTATTCTCAGGCGAAAGCCTTCCGAAGTAAGCACTTTTTCTCCATTTCCAGGTTCAAAATCTGTTTGTAACCAACTACGCACAGTTTCTGTTTCTGGAGTTGGAACTTCTAAATAAAGGATTTCTTTCATGTTTTCCTGACATCTCCCATCAATCTACTCACTTAGACAGATTTTCTTAAGGCATAAAGTAAAGTAAACTCCGCCCTATTAGTTTCATAAAGATTCAGTGAAGAAATTTTAAGAGTTTGTCAAATTTATTGTTCATTTTGTATTTCTGTAAACCCACGCCATGAATTATCCCATTCCAGACAGTCCCCAAGAAATTATTGACCTACGACAACAGCCAATTGACGAAGAACTAGTTGCCAGTGCGATCGCTGGAGTAATTAAAATTGTCCGCGCTCAGGGTCAATCTTTGGAAGAATTAACCGCTCAGTTGTTAGCAGACGATCCGCTGCTGGATCGGGAACAACGTCGCTGGTTAAGCCAATTAGTTGCCCAATGCTGGGAAAAGTTCTCCTAAAACCTTGCATAAGATGAAGTTTTGGTCGCAGCATTAGATTTCTGGGTCTGTACTAAATGTTGGCGATGCCTGCGGCGGGCTGCGCCTATGCATTTTCAGTATTGTAGTAATAATAATGGTCAGTATGGGATTGGCAATTGGGTTGCTATTTTTGCGTTCATGGCACAGAAGCTACTAAATGAACCATATCAGCGTTTTACGTTGCTTATGAATTTTACAATGTTCTGAAACAGAAAGACCTTTGGCGCAAAATAGAGGTCTTTTTTTTGCGATCGATCTTCATACTGTTTGAACAACGCCTCGGCAGATAATTTTGTTGAGCGATCGCTAACTAAGTAAAAATAAATACATTTGCAAGCGTTGACAAAGAATAATCGTAGTCAGCGGCTCTAGCCATTTAAAATCTTATGCAGAGCGATAAATCGCTCACTACGAACAAAAGTTTTATTTTAGATTTAATTATGTCTACCGACTTATCCACTGACGATCGCTTTCAACCGATCAATCTTTTTGAGTACGAAAAGCTAGCAAAAGAATATCTATCTCAAACGACACTTGATTACTATAGCAGTGGTGCCTGGGACGAAATCACATTACGAGATAATCGTGCTGCCTTTGAGCGAGTCAAGCTGCGACCTCGGATATTAGTCGATGTGAGCGATCGTAATTTAAGTACCTCCATTTTAGGACAACCCCTGCAATTACCTTTGTTAATTGCACCGATGGCTTTTCAATGTCTAGCCCATCCAGATGGAGAAATTGCCACCGCCCTAGCTGCTGCATCAGCTGGTGTGGGTATGGTGTTAAGTACAATGGCAACAAAAAGCATTGAAGAAGTGGCGACTGCATGTAATCAGTTTCCAGATTCTCTGCGGTGGTTCCAGCTTTACATCCATAAAGACCGGGGATTAACTCGTGCTTTGGTAGAAAAAGCCTATAAAGCAGGCTACAAAGCACTTTGTCTTACTGTGGATGCACCCGTTCTCGGACAGCGCGAGAGAGATAGACGTAATGAATTTGCCTTACCTCATGACTTACATCTGGCTAATCTTGCTAGTATCTCAGGACTAGACATTTCCCATGAAAAAGGTGAGTCTGGATTATTTACCTACTTTGCTCAACAACTAAACCCAGCAGTCACTTGGGACGATTTGGAATGGTTGCAGTCTTTATCTGGACTACCTTTAGTTATCAAAGGAGTTTTACGCCCAGATGATGCTGTGCGGGCTGTAGAATATGGAGCTAAAGCAATTGTTGTTTCCAATCATGGTGGTAGACAACTCGATGGTGCGATCGCTTCTTTAGATGCCCTCGCTGAAATAGTAGCCGCAGTGGATGGTAAGGTAGAAGTAGTGTTGGATGGCGGCATTCGTAGAGGCACAGACATTCTCAAAGCTCTGGCATTAGGAGCAAAAGCAGTACTAATCGGACGACCTATTTTGTGGGGACTAGCGATAGCAGGGCAAATCGGCGTTTCTCATGTCATCTCACTCCTACAAGATGAGTTAAATGTGGCAATGGCACTTAGCGGCTGCGCCAAAATGCAGGATATTGACCCTAGTTTATTGACCCTGCCACGTTTTTAGTCGGAGAACTGTTAGAAATGTGATTCCAGCAAAACTTTGAGAAATAATTTTCAGACTTGTTACAAAATCTCTTAATTAGAGTATACTAGTTAAGGTTAGATACAAGGGCGGGTGGCGGAATTGGTAGACGCACCACACTCAAAATGTGGCGGCCTTACGGTCATAGGAGTTCGATTCTCCTCCTGCCCACTACCAAGCAAGTGATAAAGAGGTTAAAAACTTATGCGCCTAAAAAGATGGGAATCTCCCCGTAAAGAAGGCAGAAATGATAAAGGTAGAGGCGGTTCTGCTAGGAAGCGTCAACTAAAAAAACAAAGGCAAATGTTACGCCAAAGACTTAAAGAAAGTAACAAGCAAGACTTTAACAAAAACGATAGACCAGGGAAAGATAAATTTATCTTTCCCTTATTTTTTGGGCTTTTATTTCAGAAAAAAAGAAAATTTAGAGATTTTTCAATACAGACACTACATTAAAAAATCTGTAATCAGTTTGGAAATTATAATAAAAAATTATATTCATTAAAATATACTAAATTAATTCAACTTCTTAAGCGCATATTGACGTATAAAACCCGCTGATTAAGTGGTTAGCATTTTACATCTATACTTAAGTTGTCAAGTAGTATATACTACTTTAAAATTCAGCTTTTCTTTAGGAATTTATCGCAATTATAATGCTTAGATGAACTAACCAAAAATTAATTATGAAGGAAGTATGAATTTTGTCAAGCAGTGTCTAAAATCCTTAACATAAAACAGTAAGCTAGGACACAACAGTAAATAATTGTAGTATTACCGATTAAGCCAAAAGTATACTAAAAAGGCAATTGCACCTCCACGTGTTAACTTCCAACAATCACACAAGCCGACAAAAAGTTAGGAGTTATCCAATCCAAATATTAAATCGTTGGGATTGGTCTAGGTAATCTATGAATTGTTTTCTTGGATACAGGAGTTATTGATGGTGGCAAGAGTGCTTCTACCTACTAAAAAAGTGCTTGATTTTCCTATTACTGCTTTACGGTTTGACGAGCAGATACAAACAGTAGTGAAGTGGGCGAGTAGGCGTGAGAGTAAAACTGTATATGTAGCCAATGTACACATGCTCATTGAAGCCCATTGGAATCCAGAGTTTGCCACCGTATTGCGAAATGCAGATATAGTTACTCCTGATGGTATGCCTCTGGTATGGATGATGCGAAAAATGGGAGCGCTTTACCAAGACCGTGTAGCAGGGATGGATATTTTTCTTGCATTGTGCGAGCTAACTCAAACACACAATCTGAGCATTTTCTTTGTAGGTTCCCAAACAGAAATTCTGTCTAGGATGCAAAACAGGTTAGAGAAGGAATTTCCACAGATAAAGATTGCGGCAATGGAACCTCTACCCTTTCGTCCCCTAACTGAAATTGAAGACGAAGCCTTGGTTCAAAAGATTAACTCTAGTGGTGCTAGCGCTGTCTTAGTGTCTTTGGGATGTCCCAAACAAGAAAATTGGATAGCTCAACATAAGGGCAAAATACAAGCTGTAATGATTGGACTGGGTGGAGTTTTCCCTGTTTATGCCGGAATTCATAAGCGCGCACCCCGCATGGTTCGAGACTTAGGACTTGAATGGCTATATCGATGGATTCAAGAACCGCGCCGACTTTGCGGCCGCTATGCTAAGACTATTCCACTCTTTATATGGTTGGCTACTAAGCAACTACTATCATCAAGTCGGATTGCAGGGGTCTTCCTTCACGAGACTGGAGACTAAAGAAAAAGAAATAGGTTAAGACCAGACTCAAAGCGGCTCATCATCAAAAGAACCAGACTTTAGATGCTCAAGAAAAAATCTTCTGCTTGAAGCACGAAGATTCAACGGTTCACCTGAAAGTGATGAAAGAATTCAAGTACAAGGATTCCCACCAATCATTATCCTGCTGTAAAAACCCATTATCTGAAATCAACTATTAAAGTACTTGACATTAACCCAGGACGAAGTGTTATATTAACCGTAGTGAAATTGTTGGGGCGTCGCCAAGTGGTAAGGCAGCGGGTTTTGGTCTCGCCATCCCTGGGTTCGAATCCTAGCGCCCCAGTTAACCAAAAGACAGGCATAATAGCCTGTCTTTTAGAGTATTTAATTGAATTTTTAAGATGTATCTCAATGCATCTAATTCTGTAAATGTTACTTATCAGGGGATTTGAGAGCTTGATCTAGGGTCTGCCTAGCTAGTTCTGCTTTAGCTCGCGCTTCTTGGTAACGCACATTAGCTTGAGCAAAGTTTTTGAGAACTTTAAAACCTTCCTTGAGTCGAGTCATTTCCTCTTCTGTCACCGAGTCATCGGTAAATAGAATATCAACAGCTTTACGAATTTCCAACGCTTCAGATCGTGACTCCTGAACTTTCAGTTTGAGCGTAGCCAGGTTACTCAGAATCTGAACAGCTTGTGTAATCGTATCCTCACCATTAGCAGTATCAATAGTTGACTCTTTTACCTCAATTAATTGTTGAGGGCCAAATCCTTCTTCCAGTTCCGTGGGTAGCTTACCTGCATCCATCAGTTCCATTAGCTGATCCATTGCTTTATCACGGGCTTTGGCTGAATCTTTTCCAGAAACAGTAAGGATAATTTCTGGGCTTTGAGCGAGAGTGTATTGAACCATATTTGAGCAGAAAATTTGCTGATTTAACCAAGCTGAGGCAAGTAATTATATCATTTTGCGTGTCCGATCGTTTGTTGATTGTCTAGTCAATTAAAGAGTTGAAGACCGAACGTCAACACTTTGAATTTTGAATTGTTACCTCTACCCAAGCTAAGTCGCTCAAAATAAAACTTTATACTTAAGAAAAGGAATAATTTTCAATAGGAGGGGAGAGCAATGGCTCCCAGTCCCACCATCATGCAGGCTGTGGAACAACTGGGCTACCGTGTCACCGTTGGTGATGTCGCAACTCAGGCAGGATTGAACGTCGCTGAAGCTAATCAAAGCTTGTTAGCTCTGGCATCTGATGCTGGCGGGCATTTACAGGTAGCGGATTCAGGTGATATAGTTTTCCTTTTTCCACAAAATTTTCGAGCAATTTTGCGTAATAAATACTTCCGGCTACGATTGCAGGAATGGTGGAAAAAAGTCTGGAGTGTTCTGTTTTACCTGATTCGCATTTCTTTTGGAATTTTCTTAACTGTTTCCATCGCCCTGATAACTGTTACCATCTTCATTATCATTACCTCTATCAATTCAGACCGTGACGGCGACAATCGAGGCAGTAATTCCGGCGGTGGGGGCTTCTTCTATTTTCCAAATTTATTTTGGTATCTTAGCCCAAATTATGACACCCACTACCAAGAACGACGACGTGAAAGCCGGGAAGAAAGCAATCTGAATTTCTTTGAAGCTGTGTTTTCGTTTTTATTTGGCGATGGTAATCCTAACGCAAATTTAGAAGAACGTCGCTGGCAAGAGATTGCTACGGTGATTCGGAGTAACCGTGGTGCAGTGGTAGCAGAACAAATTACCCCATATTTGGATGACCTTGGCGAAGGATACACAAGAGAGTACGAAGATTATATGCTGCCCGTTCTAACGCGGTTTAATGGGCAACCGGGAGTAAGCCCAGAAGGGCAAATGGTTTATTATTTCCCAGAGTTGCAGGTGAGTGCAGTTAAAAAGCGCCGTCATGCAATATCAGATCGTTTAGAGGAATTTCCTTGGCGTTTTAGCGCCGCAAGTTCCGGGCAAATTATGCTAAGTGCTGGGTTAGGGATACTAAATTTTGTTGGTGCTTTAGTACTGGGAAGTTTATTGAGAGATGGAACTGTTGCCGTCCAATTAGGTGGACTGGTAGCTTTTGTACAAGGAATTTATTGGCTGCTATTGGCTTACGGAGTAGGTTTTTTAGGTATACCGTTATTGCGTTATTTCTGGATTGGGTGGCGTAATCGCAAAATAGGCGATCGCAACCGCGATCGCCTTTCCAGAGCAAGGGTATTGGCAAGTCCTGATGCACTTTTGCAACAAAAAATCAACTATGCTCAACAATTTGCAACAGAAAAAGTCATTGGCAACGAAGATTTAGTGTATTCTAGCGAAACTGACTTACTCGACCAAGAAGTTGAGCGTTCTGCACAAATTGACGCTGAGTGGCAACGGCGCTTAGAACGTGGGAGTGGGGAATAAGAAGCAGAGGGGCAGGGCTTTCAAGGGCAGGCTTTTAGGCTTTCGATAAATAGTTGAGAATGTTCTCAATTATTGAACGTAGTTTTAAGTTCTCAGACAATGGTTTTGGTTTTAAAATCCCAAAAATTTGTCTAATCAAAAAAACCTGCCCCAGAAAGGAGGGGCAGGGGGGCAGAGGAGCAGGGGGAGAAGAATTAATAATCAGTCCCCAATGCCCAATGCCCAATACTTCGACTTCGCTCAGTACAAGTGCCCAATGCCCAATGCCCAATCCCTAATTACTTCGCCTGAATTGGTGTTAGAGCTACACCTTGATAATAATGTCCCAAAATTTGCAGATGGTTCACTCCTTGCCGAGCCAGATTGTACGCCCCCCACTGACTCATACCTAAAGCATGACCGTAGCCAAGCCCTTGCAGTACAAAACTACCATCAGCCCCCTTGGTGACGCTAAATTTGGTACTTTTTAACTTGAGGGCTGTTCGCACTTCTTCACCCTGTAGCACCTTTGTGCCCTTGTTACCGACAATTTTTAAAACTTTAACACTGCCAAAAGGTGAGTATGTCTCTGGAGTCATCGCCGTTACACTGCCCACATCAGGAAATTTAGCGCTAATTTCACTGGGCGAGAAGGTTTTCACCCAATTACACTCGCGGATATTTTGATCGTAGTCTTGAACAGCACGTAGATAAGGTTCGCTGCTTCCCCAAACATCTTCTACGTTTTCAGTGTGTCCCCCAGAACAAGCGTGGAAGACTGAGAGAATAATCCGGTTTTTGTAAGTTAGTACCTGCCCTAGAGTAGAATCCACTGCGGCGTAAGTAGCAGGAGATTCACTGATGACACCTTTGTAAATTTGCCAGCGATCGGGGGTATTGCCTAAATCATAAACGGGATTATTGCGTTGTCTTTCTCGTTCGTAGAGGGCGTAAGTGCGGGCTGCGATCGCTTGGGCTTTTAAAGCTTCTTGGGGCCAGCTAGCATCCATCTCCCCACCAAGAACGCTGTAAAGATATTCTTGATCGTCAACCCAGTTAACAGCAGTTAAGCCTTTTTCTGTGGGGACAACCAGAGTTCTGCCTCGATACCAGCGATCGCCAATATAAACAAATCCTTTACCAGTTGGCTCAATCCAAAATAAACCAGACTGCCACTTATCTAAAGCAACTCCGCCAGGAACGGCTTGGGCATAATATGCGCTCATTGCTGGCAACTGTCCAAGAGTCCGACCAGTACTATCCTTAACGATCCCAGTGGTGGAACTGCCCACTTTTACCTGATTAACGCCTCTCTCGATTGCCACGCGTAGGATTACAGACGCTTGGGCTGGGGCAACCAAAGCTATCCACAAAAAGATACTTACCCACCAATAACGTACTTTAATCTGAGAAAATAAAGAGCCTAAGTAAAGTTGGAATTTCATACCGATCATCTAATCACACTAGTATCTAATTGACGCTCTGGATTATGGCGTCTACTACTTTAAGATGAGACAGTTCTCCAACGCAGGAGGTTGCCACCTCCTACTAATTATGCATTTTGCTTTAAATATAAGTAGGATTTACGCAAAATTATGAAAAAACGTAGACACGAAGTGGCTTCTTGAAGGGTACCGCAAAGACGCAAAGTACACGTTCGCGCAGCGTCTCGCAGAGAAGTAATAAGAGTTTGAGAGAGTTTTTGCGTAAGTCCTAATTAGCTAGAAATCAGAAATTGGGGAAAGTGAATCGTCTAAACCTGACTGCTGTGGAAGAGAAACTTTTATTCTCCGATTTACGATGTCAATACCTTTTGAGAATTGCTTGCTTCATTAGCGATAATTCCAATTAAATTTAACTTACTCAAAATTTCTGTTGCTTGAGTCAGTTCAGTTCGAGTCACTTTCCCCATACGCTCTACCATTACAATAGCACTGCAAAAAGATGCCACAATCCTGGCATCAACCGTGCCTAAAATAGATGGGGCATCTATTAGTACTAGGTCATAACTTTGCTCAAATAGCTCTATTAGTTCTTTCATCCGTTGACAACTGAGCAACTTCACTGTGTCTTCTGGTTCTGGTCCAGCAGTCAAAATATCAATAGAGGGGTGAATCGGCTGGATGTAATCTTGAAAATGAGTCGTTGTCTCATCAACTAATAATAGAGACAGTCCCCAATCATTGGATAGTTCCAAGATTTTGTGTAGGCTAGGATTATGTAGGTTAGCATCAATTACTAATACCCGTCTATGCATCCGGGCAGCGCTAGCTACAAGTCCTAATATTAAGGTTGTCTTTCCTTCTCTTGGTAGTGCTGAAGTGAACATCAGCGACTTGAATGGTAAGGGATATTTTAATATTTGAATATTTTGATAGATCATGTCCAAAGTTTCATGGACGGGCAATTTATTACTGGCTTCTATTATAGAAGAATTTGAGTTGACTCGGAAATTCCAAGGCAGGCCAAGCCGCCGTTTTTTGACACCACGTGACGGTAGTTTTGGTACCGATCCTAATACACGTAGATTTGTCACTTTCTTTAAATCTTCGGCACAATAAATAGCGTCATTAAATTTTTCCAAAATCAGAGCTGCTAAGATACCTAAAATCGGCCCAATTATTGCTCCTCCAACCAAAATGAATAATCTATTGTTACCCATATAAATACCAGGAGAAGGTTCTGCCAAAACTTGCCAGTTATATCCTTCCTGAGCAATTTTCAATCCTAATGACTGTTGCGCCTGGATTAATTGTTCAAGGTTTTTACGACTAGTTTCTACCTTTACCAGTAGACGATTATACTCTGCTATTAAGCTTGGGTATTGGTTTAGCTCAGAGCGTAGTTGCTGTTCTGATTCGACCAAATTCTTTTCATTGGCAGTTAGTCCTAAAACACTTGTCTGTACCAAAACAAACTCATCTACTAGTGTTGGATCGACCCCTAACATTTGTCCTTTGAATAAGGGTTTTTCTTTACTAGTATTAGTAATATTTTTTACCTCTTCTCGTAAAAGGTAAAGTTGACTTTGGCGTTGCTGTTTTAATTTTTGTACCGATGGGTAATCATCTGTATACCGGAGCCGCTCCTTAGCCAACGCTAGTTCAGTCTTTTGAATTTCACTTAATAATGCTTGATAGCGGCTTGACTGATTTAAACGAGAAGAAAGTAGTGTATTCTGCTGGGATGAAGATGCTATTAATTGCTCTAGATTATCGTAGCGAGCGTTTACATCTTGAAGGTTGGCACGAGTGGTTTGTAATTGTTGTTGAATATCGGCTAGAGATTCTAGCAGAATTTTACTTTGGACTTCGGGATCGAGTAATTTATGTTTTTTGCGAAACTGTTCTAAATTTTTCTCAGCTTTACTTACCTCTTTTTTGACCTCAGGTAGGCGAGTGTTTACAAAAGCTAATCCCTGATTCAGACGTTCTTTTTGCTGCTGTTTATTGTAGTTTTGATAGACTTTCTGTAGCGCTTGAAGTACTCTTTGTGCTTTTACTGGATCGTCATCCTGAAAAGAAACTTTAAATGACTGATTAAAAACTTTATTTGCTCCTATACCTCCCGCTTCTGGAGTTACTTCTAAAGGTGCTTTTTTGTTATGTTGTTTTTGACCATTGATATCTTGTAAAGTAAGCTCAGGATAATCAGAATGGAGTAAATCTACAGCTTTCTGAAGCAACTTAGAACTCAGCATCAGTTTCATCTGAGTAGCGGAATCAACAAGTTGAGAATTTGACTGTGACCCTTCAGATAAATTGGAATTCACCAATATCTGCATATTGCTCTGGTAAGTAGGTTTGGCATTGATAGCCAAGAGGCTAGCAACTGACATAACTACACAGGAAACCCCAAAGATCGGAAAGCGTCGGCGAAGCAAAATAGTAGATAGTTGTCTGATGTCAACTGCGCCTTGTGTTGAAGTAGTAATCTGTTGCTCTTGATTCAGACTAGTCTTAGCCACTATTAAACTCCTCTAATATCGAAACACTATATTTATTTGGAAGATTTATGAGAAATATGAAATGATTTTTTTTACACCTAATAGCTGCGATCGCATACTTAATTCTTCTTCCAACAATGACAAGCTAATTTGGCACAACATTATGCCAACTGGCGCTTTCATGTTCATCAATTCATGCATATAAATTCTGAATCAGTGTGAGAAGGATAAAATTTTCATAAATATTTTATTTAATCAATAAAAATCTTGACGAAAAATTAATGATTTTTCCTAAGTATTTGAGTATAAAACTATCCAACTCACAAGAATACTAGATATATTAAAGTTATTTTGATAACTTGTAATAAAAAAAACACATTGATAAAAATATTTAAATCATACTATTTGTATATTCTTGATACATCTAGTTAACAGTAAATTGTTGGTTAAATAATTGACTTACTTCCAAAACGAAGCTACTGATTATTTGCTTGATTTTATGATTGAGACTATTAAAATCTAAGATAGAACCTGCTTAATTTTAGATTTTAGATTAGAAGCGTTCAATAAAAAATCTAAAATCTAAAATTGTTAGACTGAGCGTAGCCGTACCCTTCTGGGGAAGCAAGCTAGGCGTAGCGTTTTGCAGGAAAGTCCAAAATTTAAACGCCTACCTTGGTTAACTCTACTTCCCGTCGTCTGGGTACTTCATGAATCATAAAATCGTAAGCCATATCAGTACGGGGAAAAATAGCACGAGCTTCTTTGAGGAGATCCTTCAACTCTAAAGTATTTCCCGGAGCATAGCGGGGACTAAAATGACTCATAATCAGTCGATGCGCCCCAGCAGCTAAAGCTGTTTGTGCTGCCATTGTGGTAGTCGAATGTAACCGCTGGAAAGCCATATCTGCATCTTGATGGGCAAAGGTTGCTTCGTGAATTAATACATCGACATCATGAGCTAATTCCACTGCACCATCACAATAAATTGTGTCTGTACAATAGGCAATCTTTCGACCAATTTCTGTAGGGCCGCATAATTGAGTGCCATCAATCACCCGTCCGTCCACAAGCGTAACTGTTTCACCCCGCTTGAGTTGACCGTAAACCCGACCAGGAGGAATTTGCAACGCCTTGGCTTTTTCCACATCAAAGCGTCCGGCTCGGTCTTTTTCGGCTACGCGGTAGCCAAAAGCTGTAATCCGATGATGCAAATTACCGCAGCTAACGGTGAAGTCATCGTCTTCATAAATTATCCCTGGACGGATGGCGTGAACTTTGATCGGGTAAGAAAAATGCGTGTAGGAATAACGTGAGGCGGATTGAATGTAATCATTTAATCCAGGTGGGCCATAGATATCAATTCGTTCCACATTGCCAGCCAAGCCGCAAGTAGCAAGAAGTCCCATCAAGCCAAAGATGTGGTCGCCGTGCATGTGGGTGATAAAAATTCGGGAGAGTTGACTGATTTTCAGTTCACTCCGCATAATTTGATGCTGAGTACCTTCGCCACAGTCGAATAACCACAGTTCTGCCCTTTGGGGTAATCTCAGAGCGACACTGGAAACATTGCGCGATATCGCGTGGGTACACCGGAACTCGTCCCTAAGAATGTTATCTGCACAGTGTTCTTTAGTCTTCCTATTGCTCAATTTGCAGCTCTATTTTCTATAGTGGCACGGTTATTGAGCAAAATATTTAGGAATTTGAGCATTGGGCATGGGTCAAAACAGTTCAAAGTTCTGTTAGCGGGACATTTAGCCCGTTCTCAGTCCTGAGTAAAAAAGTAAGATTCCCCACTCAGCACTCTTGAGTGGCATAGGTCATTGGTTACTAGTTATTCTCGCAATTTAGTATCCGCAAGTGACTAGATAATAAGTTGATAAATACCAAATTACTGCTGTATTATTGGTTGTGTTATGACTTCTTCTTGGGAATCGAAGTACTCTTAATACAAACATCAGCTTGCACTCAATACTTGATTTTGGACTGAAACAGATAGATTGTTTTTCTGAGTCAAATGGCTTTAGAAAAACTTCAATTTCTTTGCTTCTCATATTTTCGGAATGGCGCTCCAACTGAGTTAAGTCTCTATTTGCAATTAAGGAGAATGTTCATGAGTTCTTTCCGAAAAGTCTTGCATACACTGTGCTTTATCGTTTTTTTTGTATTCTGGCTTCCTTCAGGAATCGCTCATGGTGTACAAGTTACATCTTTGGTAGGAAGCCCTACGCAATTAACGATTAGCACCTTTAATGTCGAAAACCTCGATCCTAAAAAGGAAAACATCTCTAAGGTTGATAATAAGTCGCCCAGAAACGTCGATGATGATGTGAAAAACGGTAAGTTTACAGCTTTGGCAAACCAGATTGTTACTAATCTTGAAGCACCAGACATTATTGCTTTGCAAGAAGTACAAGACAATGATGGAGCTGAGTTAAGTTCTGTAGTTGATGCTACTCTAACTGCTGACACTCTCATCAGTTCTATCCAATCTGTAGGAGGCCCAGCCTATGAATATCGGGAAATTCCTCCTCAGAACGGACTTGATGGAGGCCAACCAGGTGGCAATATTCGGGTAGGCTTTTTGTTCAATCCTCAACGAGTTAAGCTACAAAAGCTTGAACGCTTTGCGGACGATCCAGCTTTTTTAGAAAGTCGTAAACCTTTAGTGGGTGAATTTACTTTCAACGATATTCCTATCGCCTTGATAAACAATCACTTTGCGTCCAAAAGCGGAGGAGCAGCTTCCAACCCGAAACGGATACAGCAGGCAACAATTGTTAACAAATTTGTCGAAAATCGCTTAACTACTGACCCAAATGCAAATATTGTCGTTCTTGGCGATCTAAACGATACTCCAGACTCCCAAGCGATCGAAACCCTTGAAGGAAATCAACTGAAAAATTTGGTAAACAAAATTCCTCAAGATGACCGCTTCTCTTATGTCTTTCAAGGGAATAAGGAACAAATCGATCAAATCCTGATTACCCCAAATTTGTTTAACAATGGAAATCCTGAGATCGATGCTGTTCACGTTAACGCAGGGATTTCTAACTCAGCCAGCGATCGCGACCCTGTGATTGCTCGATTTACTCTATCAGCTATTGGTGAGACTACTCCCATTCCATCAGTCCCAGTTAGCAGTCCTGAACCACCAGTTACACCAGGCACAATTCTTTCTGGTGTTACAGGAGACGATTTACTAAAAAAACTAGATAGCCTTTACTCCCCTCGTGCTAGCCTCGGATATGGTAGCGCCCGTGATTTGCTCTACACCAAAATAGATAACCAAGGCGGTATAGTAACAGACATCTACGCTGGTTACAGTGTTCCGATCGACCCAAATTCAGATAAACCCAGAGAGGAAGCAGCACAACGCAGAATCAATGCTGAACACGTTTGGCCGCAGAGCGTGGGAGCTGAAGGCCCAGCAAAAAGCGATTTGCATAACCTCTTTGCTTCACGTGTAGAAATTAACAGCGATCGCGCCAATTTTCCATTTGGAGATATTCCTGATAATCAAACTACGTCTTGGTATCTCGATGATGATGAACTAAGTTTCCAACCAAGTCCGCAGGATATTGACAAATACAGTGAATTCAAACGGGGATTCTTTGAACCACGGGAGGCGAAGAAAGGAGATATTGCTCGGGTAATTTTCTATTTCCGCACAGTCTACCCAGAACTGGCGAATGCAAGCTTCTTTGATGCACAAAAGGATACTCTCTGTCAATGGCAAGCAGACGATCCAATTGATGCTGGTGAGGTAGCACGCAGTCATGCGATCGCTAAAACACCCCAGGGTAATGATAATCCCTTTGTGTTAGATTCTACCCTGCCACAACGAACCTACTGCAACTAAAAAAAATACATAGGTCTTAACTCTATCCTGGTGGGAAGAGTTTTAGACCTCCGTTTTTAAGAAATTGAGCAGATGGGTTTTTCTGAGCGTAGTCGTTGGCGTGGTCGTTGAGCGTAGTCGAAGTGCAGCCTCTCCAAGAGTTGGGAGTCGAAACACTGCCTCCTGCCTTCTTAAATTGGAAGTCCCATAGCAATTTTTTTATGTAATATTCTTTACGAGCCGATTGCAAATTCTTTGGAGTTGGTCTTGAGTTTTAATTGGCTCTCGCGGTGCTGGCAATTCAGTATTTGGCCAGTTAGGTAAATCATTGCAGGGACATAACAACGCTGGCATCCCGACGTTTCGCGCGGCTACTGGCATATTGCATCGGCTGCAAGGTAGCATATTCCATGCTGGTGTCAACAATTCAGCAATAGTTTCATGTGTACCCTCAAGGTAACAATCACCCGATTTCGGTGAAATAATTTTTTGCCAGCATTCTTCAAATTCTTGACTATAGCGATCGCCATTTAGCACCGATTGGGGCAAAAAGCTTGCCTCACCGTTGCCCGTAATCACCCTCTTACCCAACTGAAACCAGTAGGCAAGATATCCTTTAACTTCTTGTTTGGTTGCCATATTACAATTCTAGATTTTAGATTTTAGATTTTGGATTAATTTGAATCAACAGTTAAGAATCTTGACTCCTGAATGTTCCAGCATCAGCTCTATTTGGCAATGGCGAACCAAGGATGCTGAGATTGAGAACATGGCCGCCAGTCACTAAATAAACAGTTTCGCTAAGTGTTGCTAGCTGGCGTACTAAAGAACCGAGGCGATCGCGGAACGCCCTTCCAAGGGGATAAGCTGGGATCACACCCCAACCGACCTCTTCTGCTACAAACAGCATATCAGCAGCAACCAATTCCACCGTCTCTAAAAACTCTGCAAGGGTATTTTCCCAGCTAGATTCATCCTGTTCTAGGAGATTAGCAACCCAAGTCCCTAAAGAATCAACTAAGAGGCAAGTATAGGGTTTGGCATCAGCGAGGGTAGCAGACAGTTCTATAGGTACAGATAGAGTTACCCAGTCTTGGGGACGACGTTCTTGGTGTTCTAAAATGCGTTGGTGCCACTCTTGGTCATCTGGGTTATCGGTGGCTGTTGCTATATAAATAACTGCTTTTTCTGACTGCATAGCTAAAGTTTCTGCCCATTCACTTTTACCAGATCGTGCTGGCCCTGTTACTAAGATGATTTTACCCAAAGTTTTTTACTGAGTATTTTAACAAGAGAGGCAGGAGGCAGTGTTTCGACTCCCAACTCTTGGAGAGGCTGCACTTCGACTACGCTCAGTGACCACGCCAACGACTACGCGGTAGTTGAATCTCGACTTCGCTCGATTACCGCGCAGTCGAAACTCAGGGCAAGTCGCTCAACAACCGGGTAGAAGGCTCAGTTGGAATATTGCCGTAGCCTCCTGTAGTTATTATTGCAAGTGAGCTTGCGATTTAAGTCCTCCACCAAAATCTACAAAATCGTAGATTGGAATTAGATGGGGTTGAGAGCAACAAATAAATTCCCATCTCCTGCCTCCTCTACATACCCACGGTTACAATTGATCGCCACATTTTTTACTTAATGGGTGAGATTTTTGGTTTCAAATAACTTTTAAGGGATAAAATTAGCACCAACATCATTAGATGTTACAACTGGCAAAAGCCAAAAATCCCAACTACCCCATTCTTAATTATTCAATACTACTGGGGACAGCAAACTTTAGGATGTCTTTATGAACGCAGGCTTAAAACGCATTGAAGCAACTCTACACGATTTAGGGAATCGCGGCACTGCCTCTACTGCCGAAACAACTGATTCGACAACAAAACGGCCTTTCTCCTTTAGAATCAGCGTCGGCGCTAACGAACCTACAGAAAGTACACAAGTTCCATCCTCTCAGAATGGGGAAGTTAAGTCACAAGGACAAACAGTTGATTTAAATGTAAATACTGAGGTTGATTATCCTTCTGACCAAAATTTCTTTCCTCACCATGAATCTGTGCAGACCTTTCAAGCAGAAGAGAATGGTAACAAAACACCCAGCCTACCCAAGTTGAAAACTCCGACCTTTAGTAACCATCGTCACGGTGCCAATCCTGCATTGGCGATGAATCTATTGCAAGAAATTCAGGAAACTGTTGCTGGTTGGCAAACAGAATTGCAAAATATTTTAAAACAAATTCAGGATATTTACTTAGAAGGGCCAATTGTCAATGGCTGGTTAGAATCCAATCCCACCGAACCAGAACCAGGAGGAACTGCGACACTGCGCCATGCAGAAGTTGATCGCCTGATGAACTACGTAGAAGAAATTTGTGCTACTGGTGGAAAAGTATCTTATCAATCATCTATTACTGGCTATCGCCTCTGTGGTGTAGACGATACTGGTAAAGTTTGGTCGCGTCCATGTCCACCAGATCAGGTTCCCAATGTTAGTATGGCGATCGCTCGTTACCAAAAGTTACGTCAACTGCTAGGGCGCAAGCAATCTTTGGAAACTCGCCTTAGTCAACTGGCGCAAACTCTTGTAGTTTTACACAGTCATATTCAACAAACGTAAAGTTTTAAAGATTATTTCCGAAGAAACTCGGTTGGTAGGTCGGTAACTTTTGGTTTAGATTAACTCTCAGCAGTTATGCGTTGGATTTAGATTTTAATCTAAAATCGTTCGACTGAGCGTAGCCTAAGTCCCAAATCTCAAATCCAAAATTCAATCTATGCCAGACATCCAAATCTCTGCCATTATCTGTACTCACAATCGAGATACCTATTTAGGGGCTGCAATTGATAGTCTTTTAGCACAGGATTTTGCTGCTGACTTTGAAATTGTGATAGTTGATAATGGATCTAGCGATCGCACTCGTGAGGTTGTAGAACAAAGAACCGACGATCCGCGCCTGAAGTATGTTTTTGAACCCACCATTGGTTTATCTGTCGCCCGTAACACAGGTGCAAAGGTAGCCAGTGGTGATATTCTTGCTTATTTGGATGACGATGCCGTTGCCAGTAAGGGCTGGCTACAAGTTTTATATTCTGCCTATTACAATAATTCTAAGCTAGCGATCGCAGGTGGCAAAGTCACTCTCCTGTGGCCTCCAGGAATTCAACAACCACGGTGGCTATCTCCAGGGCTAGCTGCAAATTTGGGTGCATACGACTTAGGTGACAGTAACGTTTACATTGAGCAACCTGGCTTAACACCCAGAGGCTTAAATTACTCTATCCGCCGCAGTTTCTTAGAAGAAATTGGCGGTTTCGATCCTCATCTCGGTCGAGTGGGGAAAAATTTATTATCTAACGAAGAACTGCAAATGACCGAATTCGCCCTACAGCGTGGTTGGCAAGTCGCTTATCTTCCCGAAGCACTCGCCGCTCACAATGTAGCCCCAGAACGCCTCCAACGCTCCTGGTTTTTAAACCGGGGTTGGTGGCAGGGTATCAGTGAATGCTATCGAGAACAACTCGCTGGTAAAGCTGGGATCGCTCAATTACAGCGAGGTAGCGAACGGTTTGTGCGAGGCTTATATAAAGCTTTACAGTATTTCTCCGATCCCGCAGAACGGTTTGACAAACTGGTGTATGCTTACGGTCAGATTGGTTACTTAAATGCTGCTATTCAGGGTCTTTTATTTACATCAAATAAGAAATAACTAGTAACATAATTTTTACTCAATATGTCATCTAAAATACCAGTTTCAGTACTAATTCCGGCAAAAAACGAACAAGCTAACTTGCCTGCTTGCCTTACTAGCCTCAGCAGAGCAGATGAAATATTTGTAGTAGATTCTCAAAGTACCGACAACAGCATTGAGATTGCTAAAAGTTACGGTGTAAATGTCGTACAATTCAACTTCAATGGACGCTGGCCTAAAAAGAAAAATTGGTCTTTAGATAATTTGCCTTTTCGTAATGAATGGGTGCTAATTGTAGATTGTGATGAGCGCATCACCCCCGAACTTTGGGAAGAGATTGAGCAAGCAATTCAAAATGATGAATATACAGGTTACTATCTCAACCGCCGCGTATTTTTCTTAGGAAAATGGATTCGTTATGGCGGTAAATATCCTGATTGGAATCTACGTTTATTTCAACATAAAAAAGGTCGCTACGAAAATCTAAATACAGAAGATATTCCTAATACTGGTGATAACGAAGTTCACGAACACGTGATTTTGCAAGGGAAAGTTGGATATCTCAAAAATGATATGCTCCACGAAGACTTTCGCGACCTTTACCACTGGTTAGAACGGCACAACAGATATTCCAACTGGGAAGCTAGGGTTTATTTTAATATTCTTACAGGTAAAGATGATAGCGGTACTATCGGCGCTAATCTATTTGGTGATGCCGTACAACGCAAAAGATTTTTGAAAAAAGTCTGGGTACACCTACCATTTAAACCGATTTTGCGGTTTGTTTTATTTTATATAATTCAACGCGGTTTTTTAGATGGCAAAGCTGGATATATCTATGCACGTTTACTGAGTCAATATGAATATCAAATTGGCGTTAAACTTTACGAATTACGCAATTGTGGTGGTCACTTAAATACTGCAACTACGCCGAAGGAGGGAGCAGGGGAGCAGGGGAGCAGAGAAGCAGAAGCAAAGCTATTGACCATTGATTCCTGATAAAGAACTAATGACAAATGACCAATGACCAATACTTCGACTTACCTTGGCTCCGCTACCTCGACTTCGCTCGGCACAAGTCGGTACGAGTCGCTCAGTACAAGTGACCAATGACAAATGACCAATGACCAATAACAAATGACCAATGACCAACCTTTTGTAGATTTACGCAAATATGACCAATCTTGGTTTGACCGGGGGCGTCCAAGTTGGTATGTTTTATTATGGTGGTTTGTACAAGCGATCGCCTTTCCTCTAACTCCTCAACCGTTAAATATTCTACGTTGTGCTTTGTTACGATTATTTGGCGCTCGTATCGGCAAAGGTGTATTAATTCGACCCACAGCCCGATTTACCTACCCCTGGAAAGTTACCATTGGTAACTACAGTTGGATTGGAGATAACGTAGTTTTATATAGCCTCGATCAAATCCATATCGGCGAACATTGCGTAGTTTCCCAAAAAAGTTACCTGTGTACTGGTACTCACGATCTCCAAGATCCGGCCTTTGGGTTGAAAACAGCGAGTATCACCATTGAAAATGGTGTATGGGTAGCCGCAGATTGTTTTGTTGGGCCAGGGGTGCAAATCGGGGCTAATGCTGTGATTGGCGCTCGGAGTAGTGTTTTTACTAATATGCCTTCTGGACAGGTTTGTTGGGGAAGCCCTTGTCACCCCAAAACGGCTCGGCTAAAACTCGATCCCTCCACAACTCCATAGATTTTTTATAGATAAATATAGTAAGGGCGCGCAGCTAGCTGTGCGCCCTTAACTTTTCCATATATATATTTGTTTTTGGAAAGAGAATAAAAGTGCGATCGCTATATAGCTTTTTCTAATAAAAATGAGGTATAAGACTAGTATTTGATTTGTGAGAATTGCAACCCGTAGATCCCCGACTTCCTAAAAGTTACCGAGGATCTTGTTTTTTACGAATGCTTCAAGATTGTTATATATACTTCATCACTTGGAAACCGCTATTTTGTGGAAATAGTTTACTTTTATTTAATCAAATCTTTTTAATTTAAGTCTAAAATTTGTGTGTATCTAAAAAAATTGGCAGAAAGTATGGTATCCCAAATCAGCCAAGAGATATTTTAAATAGCAAAATTATTTTTGCCATTCCAACAAGTAGGCGATCGAGTGCCATCTGCCACACATCTTCATTAACTTGCTAAAGCAGGACTTACGCAAATAATAACTGAAACCCTGATTTTTAGATAGGAGTAATTTATGAATTGCCCCTACCACTTGTAATTTTACGAAAATCTTATAAAAATTTTATTTTCAAGGAAAACAAATTATAGAAGTTTTAAAAAAATTTAATAAGAGGGAAGTATGAATTTTAATACAAATGGAAAACCTGTTATTTTAATAGTCGATGATACTCCTGTTAATTTACAAGTATTATTTAACTTTTTAGAGTATTACAGCTTTCAAGTTTTAGTATCTGAAGATGGTCAAAGTGCCGTTCAGATAGCAGAATATGCTTCACCTGACCTGATTTTACTGGATGTATTAATGCCGGGAATCGACGGTTTTGAGACTTGTAGACTTTTGAAAAAAAATCCAGCCACTCAAGATATTCCCGTAATATTTATAACTGCCATGAGTGACAAGGTAGATAAAGTTAAAGGTTTGAATCTTGGGGCTGTAGATTACATTACCAAACCTTTAGAATCTCAAGAGGTTTTAGCTAGGATAAATACCCATTTACGTTTACGGAATCTCACAAAAAAACTTACAGAGCAAAATAACCGTTTAGAGATCGAAATCTTGGAGCGCCAGCGGGTAGAGGAAAAACTACGATGTCATTCAGATGCATTAGATGAGTGGAACAATCGCTATCAAGCACTAATTCAAGCAAGTGGTCAGATTCTCTACGACTGGCACTTGCATACCAACGAGATTAAATATGATGGCAATGTAGAGCGAATATTAGGTTACTCTATGCCTGAGATGTTGGGAGGTTTGAACCGCTGGTTAGAATTGATTCATCCTGACGATCGCAGCTTCTTTAACAAAGAGATTAACCGCGTTTTATCCACAAAAGAGCGATTCCATCTTGAATTTCGTGTATGTCGTAAAGATGGCACTTATATCACAGTTGAGAACAACGGGTATATCTTTTTAGATTCTACAGGTAAAGTTGCTCGAATGGCAGGCTTTGTAATTGATATTACCGAACAGCAAGCTGCGCTACGCGAACGCAAAGATGCAGAACAGAAAATCCGCGAGCAAGCTGCTTTGCTTAACATCACCACAGATGCGATTATCGTTCAAAATTTGATTAACCAAATTCAATTTTGGAATCAAGGGGCTGAACATCTCTACGGTTGGATGGCAGAAGAAGTAGTGGGCAGGAATGTCAATCAGCTTTTTTATCAAAAGCAAAGTTTTTGGCAATTGAAAAACATCCAGGAAACTTTAGCTGAGAGTGGTTCGTGGCAAGGTGAACTATATCAAGTCACAAAACAAGGCAAAGAAATCATCGTTGCTAGCCGCTGGACACTAGTAAATGACGATTGGGGGCAAGCCAAATCCATCCTGATTGTCAACTCCGACATCACAGAGAAAAAGCAACTTGAAGCCCAGTTTCTCCGGGCCCAACGGATGGAGAGTCTTGGCACTCTAGCAAGTGGCATCGCCCATGACCTTAACAATGCACTGACACCGATGATGATGACAGTACAACTTTTAGAGGCAAAGCTGCCGGATGAAAAAAGTCAGAAATGGCTGACAATTATGGAAACAAATATTAAACGTGCAGCAGATTTAGTTAAACAAGTGCTATGGTTTTCCCGCGGATCTGTAGGTAACTTTAAAACTTTACAGATACGGAATTCAATTTTAGAAATCGAAAATATTGTTAAGCAAACATTTTCCAGAGCTATTGAAATCCACATTGATGTTCCTGGGCAAAACCTTTGGGATGTCTTTGGTGATGCAACTCAGATACACCAAGTGCTGATGAACCTCTGCATTAATGCTCGTGATGCTATGCCTCATGGCGGTATCCTCAAGATTTCTGCGAAGAATTTCTGGGTTGATAGCCATTATGCCCGGATGAATATTGATGCTAAGGCCGGTTCTTATGTGATGATTACCGTGCGCGATACAGGTATAGGAATTAAAAAAGAAATAATAGATAGAATTTTTGAGCCATTTTTCACAACAAAAGAAGTGGGTAAAGGCACAGGGCTTGGTCTTTCAACAGTCCTTGGTATTATCAAAAGCCACAGCGGTTTTGTGAATGTAGTTAGTGAAGTGGGCAAAGGTACAGAGTTTCAAGTTTGCTTACCCGTAACGCAGACAATTGATGCAGATAGTAAATTAGCTAAATATCAGGAATTACCAGCAGGGCATGGAGAATTAATTCTCATTGTTGATGATGAAGATTCAATTCGAGAGGTTACTCAAACCTGGTTAGAACAAAATGCCTATAAAGTTTTAGTGGCTAGTGATGGTATTGATGCGATCGCACTATATACAAAACATCAACAAGAAATTAGTGTGGTGTTGATTGATATGATGATGCCATATATGGATGGACCAACAACTATCAATGTATTGAAAAAAATTAATCCAGATATCAAAATTATTGGTCTTAGTGGATTAGCCTCCAATCATACAATGATTAAAAACCTTGGTAATAGTGTCAAAACCCTTTTATCCAAGCCCTACACCTCAAGCGACTTGTTAATGAACTTACAGATGGTGATTAGCACAAAGTAGAGTTTGTCATTAGTCATTAGTCATTAGTCATTAGTCATTAGTGAATAACCAATTTCCAATGCCCAAGCAAAATGGTCAGTAGCAGTGGTAATATGTTTTTATGACTGCTCTAATCCTTGCTATTAATGAACAAACTATTGGATGAAACGCTGTCAATCAAAATTGCTGAACAGATAAACAGCAGAGCTAGCACTCCGTTTGATAATGCTTATAAAGCAGCATTATCTACAAAAGGAGCAAGGTATATTCAGGGATTTCTAGCTTTTGCTGGGAAGCCATATAGACCGATTGAACACAGTTGGATTGAGCTAGACGATACCTCTGATGTTCGGATTATCGATCCCACCTTACCTCACCTGAACAAAAATCCTCAAGAAATCTGGTATTTTGCAGCACATAGTCTGACGGTTAAAAAACTGAAAGCTATCATTGAAGAATCAAAAGAAGATTATCCAGAAGACGATCCATTACCAATTTATGGCGATCCACCTTATGAATATTACGGTGATGTAATGTTGGGTGGTCAAGACTATCTGGCAGCATATCAAGCCGCAGAGGCTAAGTGCAAAGAAATCAACGAACTCAACCCTGAGAGTAACTAATAAAAATGAATTATTTAATTCATAATTACGAATTACTTTACTATCACTTTGCCACAATTTTGACTATTCAGAAGATATTTTATAAGTAGAGAGGTGTAAATAATTCAAGGTTTGTAGGTAAGGATTCAGACCTCATAAGAGGACTTTAGTCCTCACTACGAAATAATCCCAATATTTTTTACGTTACTTAATCTAGTTTGATTTATTCTCACCGACTTACTTAGCTTCAGAGAGTCATAAGTAATTATTTTTACTTTTTATCTTTTCTGTGCTATCGTCTGTAGCCATTCAATTAGGGGTCTTAAGGTTCCTGGCAATGCTGACTCACTGACAGTCACTGTATGCTGCTTGCCGTTATCTTCTACTGTTAATTTATATTGAAAGCGATCGCTCTGGGGATTTGGCGAAGTAATTAGTTCCGGTAGCCTAAATAAATCAGCAACTTCCACTAGTTGGCGAAGTGTGGCAGCTTCATGTGGTGGGAGAGTATCTGTATCAACGGTTGTCTTCTTGGTAATTCCAGCAAAACCGCCCGTGCGTTCAAATGATACCCGCATTTTTTCGCTCTCCGTTGTGTTATTTAGTTGAAATACATACTAAGACTGGGAGATGATAGTTCTCAACTCCCAGTTTAGCAACAACAAACAACACATCTAAAAGTTAGGAGTTAAGAGTAGAGACGCGATTAATCGCGTCTGTACAAGAGTTAGGAGTTAGAAGTTAAGAAAAAACTCCTAACTCCTAATTCCTCATTCCTCACTTTAAATAACTCCTACCTTTTGCCAAGCATTTCGCACAGCTTTTTGCTCATTACTGTCATTACCGTAGAGTTCGCCAGCAACTTGAATGGTGACGTTGGCAGCTTTTTTAAAATCTGCATTAGGACGTAGGCGATCGCGTAAAGCTATATACCATATTTTGCCAGCTTTTTCCCAGGCATAGCCACCAATCTCAACAGCCGCTAGATAAAAGGCATAGTTAGGGATTCCTGAGTTGATATGTACTCCAGCATTATCTTCAGTACCAGTATATTTATCTTTTACATGGGCAGGTTGCGGATCTTTACCCATTACAGAGTCATCGTATGCTGTTCCAGGTGTTTTCATGGAGCGGAGGGCAACACCTTTGACAGTCGGTACTAAAAGACCTTCACCAATCAGCCAATCTGCTTCTTGTGCAGTCTGATTTTTAGTCTTTTGTTTCACCAAGGAACCAAAGACATCAGAAAATGACTCATTCAGTGCCCCAGGTTCGCCATAATACTGTAAACCTGCTTCGTACTGGGTTATACCGTGAGTTAACTCATGTCCAATCACATCAATTGATTTCGTAAAGCGTTGAAATAGTTCTCCGTCGCCATCACCATAAACCATTTGGTCGCCGTTCCAAAAGGCATTGTCATATTTGACACCATAATGCACGGTGGAGTCTAAACGTAGTCCTTTATCATCAATGGAATTGCGATCGAACATCTCATGAAACAAGTCATAAGTTGCACCAGCAGCATCATAGGCTTCATTCACTGTTGGATCGCTGCTAGGAGGATCGCCCTCAGCACGCACCAGCGTACCAGGAAGTTGCTGCCCATTTTTGGCATCGTAGATGGTGCGGCGTTTCTCACCAGGAGAAGGCGCAAACGAGATATTACCTACAACATTTCTTCGTCCTAAAAATTGTGCCGAAATATTTAATGTATGAAATGCCCAAGTACGCTGCTGAGGATTGCCATTCACCACGACATTTTTTAGTATATGGGGTGGGATAATACAACAAATAGGGCATCTAGAGTATGGTGATTGCTCATGCTTGAAACTGACTGATTTCTTTTTATTTCGAGCCATCCAAGATATTCTCCTTTTGAAACTAAGTGATGGCAAACAGTGGCTTTAACTCCACTGGAGAAAAAAGCAGAAAAACGAGTCCAAATCGCGTGTTCCTGGTTTCTTTTCTGAAGAAAATTTTCTACTCTGCATTTTTGAATAGGTCTGTAGAGGATTGATAGGATGCTCGCTGGTACTTATGATGTGGAAATATTGTATAAAAACACCAAGCCAGCTTAATTAACGCAAGTTTCAGTCAAGACCCTTGTGTGAGTTAGCAAGACTTCCTCTACAGGCCTATTGAGTTTATATATTAGTTCTTATCAACAGAAATAATATTATTTATTGCTGTTTTGTTACTATCAAGCTGTTAATTTTATAAATGCCTATTGGAGACAGGGAAATCTCAAATCTAGGCATCCAAAACCGATAATTTTCACAAACAGCCACCAAATACCGCTATACCATAATATTTCCAAGGTACTGCAACTGTCTTAAATCCTGCTTCGAGCAACATTTGGAAATGAGCATCTAAGCTAGCTAGCTGGTCTTGACTAGAGTAACCTTGAGTAGTGCTAGTGGCACGTTTAGTGCGGATCTCTGTCAAATTAATTCCCTGTTCAACTGCCCATTCCTCTCGTGCTGCTTTGTAAACTTCTGCTAAGGCTGGTGATTCTGGTAAGGTAGGATCTGCATTCCAAAAACAGCCGTCTTGAGTGAGGCTACCAGCAATTCGCTCAAATAATTTCAACTTCATCTCATCTTGGAGATGGTGAATTGCCAAAGATGAGACACAGGCATCAAATTCGCTACCAATATCCAAGTTCTCTGGATTATCTGCCCAGTCGCCAAAATCTGCTTGTATACCAGTCCAGCGTTGTTGATATCCAGCTGCTGTGATTTTATCTTGAGCAAATTGCAACATTCTAGGTGAGTAATCTAGGGCAATTACTTGGGAATCTGGAAAGCGGTTGAGTATCTTGAGACTAAGTTCGCCTGTACCACAGCCTAATTCTAAAATACGCCGACTTGTAGAAGTTAAACAACGGGTAATTACCTCCAACATCTCATTGTATCGCGGTAACAGTTGGCGAATACCAGTGTCAAAATCCGCAGTGTTGGCGAATACCTCTCCGGGAAATACCTGCTGCATAAGATTTGGAAAAAATAGACAAATTAATCAATATTAATCATCCATCATTACTGGGGTATATGCTACACCGATAAGAAGAACTATTAGTATTAAAATATATACACTAAAATCTATTTTTTCAAAAACAACGTACAATTTTGCTGAGAGATTGCTAAAGTCGTTCAGAGTGAGGATGAGCAAAGTTAATTCTGAGCAGCCTGATATAACAGATAACGATATGTTTCCAGATGAAACAAATTGTTAATTAGCATCGAAATTCTATGTAATCGCCGATTAAATCGTGATTTTTCTAACATATAGGATGAAGTTTTGGTCTTTCATATAGCTACAAGCCTTACTATGATTGCCATCAAAAAACATTGCCGCGATTATTGCCGTTGTAATAATTTCCGCATCGCTCATTTCTCTGCGACAGTCTTCTTAGCGATGGCTCTTGCGTTTATGGTGAAATAAGCTGAAGTAATTCTTGTCTTTTCACTAACCTCTATCTTCTGTCAGGTGCGAACTGACATCAAACGTACTAATCTACCTCTAGTGGAACAGGCTTCGCTGTGTTTGGTTGAGCAAAAGATGGATTTTAGTCAGACTCTAATTGCAAAAAGTGATGCCATTCTCGATCAATGGGTAGAAGCAGTTTACCAGGATCAACAAATTGAAGCTACTAATGAACTTACTTTCAACGCTGTACGGGATAGCTTACCCCGCATCTTGAAAGCATTAGCAACAGTACTTTCTGAATCTGCAACTAGCGATTTACAGACAGTAGTAGATGCAAGTTTGGAACACGGTACACTTCGTGCCCAACAGGGATTTGAACCAGAGGAAATTGCGCGAGAGTATCGTTTACTTCGGTTTGTAATTTTTTCGTTTTTAGAAGAAGATTTATTACAAGGATCTGCACAAGAAGTGCTAAGGGCTGTTCGCTTGATTGATACAGTAATTGATGAAGCGATGGCGCGATGCTTTAATAGTTATACTCAAGGACGATTACAAGAGCTTAAACAACTCCAAAGTCAGTTGCGGTTGACTAACCAAGAGCTAACTCGTTTGGTTCGTGCTAGTAAAGAAAGTCTCTCTCATTTGGCTCATGAGCTGAAGACGCCTCTTACTTCAATCATCGGTTATGCAGACTTATTTCTGCGCCAGCAGCGTCAACAATCAGAACTCAAAGACACCTATACAAATCTTGAAAGTATCGAGCGAGTTCTTAAGAGTGGTAGACTTATTGTCCGGTTAATTAACGATACTCTGGAAATTTCGCGTTACGATGCCGGACAGATGAAATTGCAGCCGACTTTAACCGATGTCCGTAGTTTAATCAACTCTATTTTAGAGATGATTGAGCCATTAGCGCGTGTGAAAGAATTATCCTTGGTTGTTGAATGCGAACGCGCCCCCAGTCAAGTTAACACAGATCCGCTTCGGCTTCAGCAAATTCTGACAAATCTGCTGAGTAACGCAATTCGCTACACAGAATCTGGTTCAATTCATTTGGAGTGCTGGACGATATCTCAACAGCACTGGGCTATCTCTGTTACTGATAGTGGTATTGGTATTTCTTTGGATGCTCAAGCACAAATCTTCAATCCTTATTTTCGGGAAGTAACTGCTCCCCAAGTGCAAAGTTCTGATGGTACAGGATTAGGTTTAGCAATAGTCTCTCGATTGGTTCAGTTAATGGATGGTGAAATTAAAGTAGATTCACAGCTAGGAAAAGGATCTACATTTACTGTCATTTTGCCATTAGAAGCAATCGTTCAGGTATGACTGTTGCTATTCCTAAAATTCAAAACTTGAGACTAAAATTGCATAAACTGGTACATTACACTGCGTTAACGCACCTAAAATTGGCACATCTACCCGTCAATTTGACCAACGCGGCGGATATTCAAAATGTCGCTCATTTTCTTAATTTGGACGAATACTAGCAATTACTTGGGCATCTGGAAAACGGTTGAGTATCTTGAGACTAAGTTCGCCTGTACCACAGCCCAATTCTAAAATACGCCGACTTGTGGAAGGTAGACAACGGGCAATTACCTCCAACATCTCATCGTATCGCGGTAACAGTTGGCAAATACCTCTCCGGGAAATAATTGTTGCATAGGGATTGGAACTAATATATACACTAATCAATATTCCCAAGCAATTTTGGGGACACCTTCTAAAGATGTGACATCATCAAAAATTAAGAATCTATTACACCTCAATTGAAAACTACTATAGTCAAGTCGCTTCGCTCCAATTAAAAATTAAAAATTATTAATTAAAAATTCTATCATTGGGAAATTGTACCCAAAATTAATTACAAATTATTATTATTCTTAATTTTTAACTTTTAATTGAAAAAAGGTCACGAAAGAACTGTTTTTTCTCTGACCCAAGCAATTAAGTTTTTAACTTTTCCTTTTAAGCTATATTGAGAAGTATCAATTGTATTAGCTTCTAGGATATCAGAAATCAACTTTGCAACTACACCAAAAGTAGAAGTTTTATTGTATATTAGATAATTACATTTGCTTAATAAATAGATATCTATTAAAGCTTGAACACCATTTTCAAATCTATCTGGACATTCAGGATTCTGATGTAAAGAAGATCCTGAGGCAGGGTACCACTTATCTGTCACTAAAATATTAGTATATTTATCTCTAAACAAATCTTCTACTGCTGGATTATCAGTAGCTAAAAATATCAAACTTTTAGGATGTTTTTCAAGAATCTTATCAACAAATTTTAAATAGAGGTTTTTGGAAGTTTTTCTGTCAGTATATCTAACATGAACGCCGATTACTATATCTTCAAAAGAACTATCTACAGTTTTTTTAACAATTGCTTCAATATTAGGGTGTAAACTCAGATTTTCTCTAATTATCTTTTTTAAAATAGTTTCATTACTCAGACTTTGTAGATAAGCGAAATCACCTAAAAAATGTCGTCTTAGCTTATAAGTCTCTGTTACATACGACCATCTAATCAAAATATCTTCACTATAATCTATGCGGGACATATTAGTAGTATATTTTGACCAGATTTTCGGGTTGTTATATCGCAAATCATCTGGAGATTCGTATGAGAGCAATACTTCATTCACAGATTTATCTAAGCTATTCTTCCAGATACTTGGATAGACAGATTGAGTAGAAGGTATTTCTGAAGCTTGAGTAACATTATGAAGATTAAAAAAGTCAGGAAAAACATTGTTGCGATTATTTGAGTAAACCTCATCGCTCCAATCAACAACTATCTTTCTATTAGTAAGTTGAGCATATAAAATACTGTCCAAGAGAGCGAGAAAACGGTTTCCCATACCTGCTTTGCCTTTTACTACTAAAAACTTCTCTGAAACCATTTTTGATTGCTCCTAACAATTTTAAACTCAAAAAATCGTTGACGAACCTGCCAGGGAAGGTTTTATTCATATTTTCTAGCTCGCCAAAATAATATCACTCATGATAGGTCAAATCAATAGTTGACGAACCTGCCAGGGAAGGTTTTATCTCTTTAGAGGCAGTTTATAGCCGTCATATTGAGTTCCCAGACAGGCTGCTAGGTAAGCAAGAGAAGGTTTTTTGTGATGGGGATATTGATACCCCGATTACTCATCAATTTGACCGACGCGGCGAATATTCAAAATGTCGCTCATTTTCTTAATTTGGACGAACACTTGCTCTAGTTGAGAGCGATCGCGTATATCTATTCCTAAATCGATCAATGCAGGTTGGCCAGCAGAGGTTTTCACCTGAGCATGACGGACATTAATTCCTTGGTCACTCAACCGTGACAAAATATCCTTTAGTACCCCTACACGGTCAAGAGCTTCAATTTGAACATCCACTGGGTAAGTATGCGGACGACCACTATTTTCGGCGGCTGGATTCCACCTAACTGGTACTAAGCGTTCATACTCCACAGTCTCCAGATTATGGCAGCCTTGGCGATGAATTGAAATCCCCCTACCTCGCGTTACCACACCAATAATTGGTTCGCCAGGAATCGGGGTACAACACCCAGCTAAATAATATACCAACCCCTCTACCCCAATAATTGGCGAATCACTGGAGCGTGAAGTAGTTGGAGATGCATCTCGCAAAGCTTTTGAACTTGGTTCTTTAGGGATAAATGGTGACACAGTGGCAACTGGTTGTTGTCCCTTCGCTACTTCTCGCCAACGATTTAGCACTAGGTTTAACGTAATTTCTCCGTAACCTAACCCAGCAAGTAAATCTTCCACGCTATGGTAGTTACACTTTTCCGCGACAATCTGCATCGCCTCTGACTTCAGCAGACTATCAAAACCAGTTTTGCCAAGTTCCTTTTCTAACAACTCTCGTCCACGTGCGACATTTTCTTCCCGGCGCGATCGCTTGTACCATTGTTTTATCCGATATTTCGCTGCCGAAGTTCTGACAAAGTTCAACCAATCTAAACTCGGATGGCAGTTCTTTTGGGTGAGAACTTCTACAATATCGCCATTGTGCAGCCGCGTTGACAGTGGCACCATTCGCCCATTCACCCGCGCCCCTGAACAGTGGTTTCCGACTTCTGTATGAATGCGATAAGCAAAATCTACAGTGGTAGCACCAGGGCTTAAAGGCACAACATCCCCCTTAGGGGTGAAGACATAGACATCATCTTCAAATAAATTATCTTTGACGCTATCAAGATATTCTTGGGCATCCTTGAGATCGGTTTGCCATTCCAGCAGTTGCCGCAGCCATGTAAACTTGTCATCTGTCGCTGTCGAATGGCTAATGCTAGAACCACCTGTTTCTTTGTACTTCCAGTGGGCGGCAATCCCATACTCGGCGATATGATGCATTTCGATTGTGCGAATTTGCACTTCTAAAGGACGGCCAGTTAATCCAATCACCCCAGTATGCAATGACTGGTAACGGTTAGGTTTTGGCAGTCCAATGTAGTCTTTAAATCTCCCAGGAATTGGGCGAAAAGCATCATGAACCACTGCCAACGCCCGATAGCATTCTTCATTGGTTTGAACAATTATTCGCAGCGCTGCCAAATCGTAAATTTCATGAAATTCCTTTTGCTGGCGGTGCATTTTTTGATAAATGCTGTAAAGGTGCTTGGGACGACCGCTAATCTCCTGAAAGTGGATTCCGGCTTGCTGCAAACGTTCTCGCAAAATATCTGTAGCTTTGGCCAATTTCTCTTCTCGCGCCGTCCGTTTTTCAGAAACATGCTCTTGCATTTGGCGGTAAGCTTCCGGTTCCAAATACTTGAAAGCCAAATCTTCCAGTTCCCATTTAATTCGCCAAATCCCCAAGCGATTGGCTAAGGGTGCGAATATATCTCGCGTTTCCTGGGCACTGCGGCGGCGGCTGGCCTCTGACATATATTGTAAAGTTCGCATATTATGCAAACGATCTGCCAATTTCACGACAATTACCCGAATATCTTGCGCCATTGCCAAAAACATCCGCCGGAAGTTTTCGGCTTGGCTTTCGGTTTTGCTGGTGAAATTGATTTTAGAAAGCTTGGTGACACCTTCGACCAATTGTCGCACTTCTGGGCCAAAGCGTTCTTCTATTTCTTGACTTGTAACTTCTGTATCTTCAACGACATCATGGAGAAATCCAGCTGCTATCATAGCAGCACTGCCTCCCAAGTCACGCAACAATTCAGCCACAGCGATGGGATGAGCAATGTATGGTTCTCCCGATTTGCGATATTGACCTTCATGCAGTTGGTAAGCAAATTCAAATGCTCGACCAATTAAGACGGCATCATTATGTTTTCGGTCATCTTCTGCTGCGCCGCTAGTTGTCGATGACTCCTTCAAACATTTTTTTAACCATTCGGGAATGGCAAGGTCAACTGATGAATTTATCGCTATACTGCTCATACAATTTGGGTTTGAATGGATCGGTAGATAAGTGAATGATAAATAAAACTAGCAGCATCGCCCTGATAAAGATGCTGTTGCCCAAAGAAGGGTGGAAAAAGCAGTGTAAGGACGATTCTCCAATTGCCAGTGGTAGTCATCCAGTTTGAATTTCAAGGATCGTTAAAGAAAATCCATTGATGGCAAATAAAGCCCCAAATCACGATTTGAGGCTTTTAGTACTGATAAGTGTTTAAGAAAGTTTATTGTAGAAGAAAAATTACTTGACATTAATACTATCTTAATTAGCACTGGATGTCTTTAAACCCTGAGAAATATCTGGCATTCGTAACTTTATTAGAGCAATTACGCTCCGATGCCACAACTACCCAAATCGCTGCGCCCGAACTGCGGCAGCGTGTAGCCACGTTGCAGCAATTTTTTGGGCAACAGATTGTGCCTTTGGCTGATGAAAACTGGCGAGTGCAGTCTTATCAAACGGAGATGAGCAAGCAATTGCGCCTGTTGGAAATAGATGTGATGTTTTTCCAAGGAGCGCGGCAAGCATCTACTGTACAAACGAGACTTCAAACGATTAGCGATCGCTTGACAACCCTCATTCAATACTGTGATGCCATTCTGCAACCAGAAGCGGAAGGAGAAAAATAACAATTGTTCACCTTTTTCTCTAATTTCTCCATCATCTCATTTATGACCTATGATGGAAAGTTATTTTGCTAACAAGTTGTCATTTGTCACTTGTACTGAGTTTCGACTGCGCTCAACTACCGCGAAGCCGTTGGCGTGGTCACTGAGCGTAGTCGAAGTGCAGCCTCTCCAAGAGTTGTATTTGTCATTTGTCATTGGTTATTCCGTTTCTCTCATCTCCCCATGCCCTATACCCCATTCCCAATACCTTTGAGGAGAAGATTCATGGTGCGGCGCATGTATGCTTCTACTGGCTCGGTTGTGGGTTTGAAGATCAGTGCATAATATAGTGAACCGCTTACAAGGTCGATAATTAAGTCTACGTCTGCGTCCTTGTGAATTTCGCCTCTGGACTTGGCACGCTCAAGTATTTTAGAAAAGGCTTCACGTCTGAGTTTTGTATATTTTGTCCAATAGACCTCGGCAAACTGAGGATTGCTAGAGGCTGTACTAATAATCAGCGCAAGTGTCTGACGACCAAGGGGACTATCTATTTTTTTGGCGGCATTCTTAATCAGGATATCCATGTCTCCCCAAAAGCTGCCGGTATCGGGGATCGCTAAATCATCTCTGAGACTTTCGATCGCGTCTGCAACTAGTTCTTCTTTGGAAGTATAACGCCGATAGATGGTTGTTTTACCAACTCCAGCACGAGAAGCGATCGCTTCTATACTCATGCTTTCATATCCTACCTCTGCAAGCAGATCCAAAGTTGCTTGCAGAATCGCTTGGTCGGCGTGGATGCTGCGTGGGCGTCCAGAGGTGCTGTTGATTTGCTTACTCATAAAAATATCATCCCCAAGCAATATCTTTTTGGTCATTTACTCCACTGTTGGGCATAGAACATCGCTTCTGGGAAACAAATAAGCTTTATACCCAATACCCTTGATTTAAGGGCTACTGGCAACAATTTTGGGGTTTCAAGACGCGATAAATCGCCGTCTCTACAAGTGTTTTTTTTGTTGCTCGTTCTAAACTGTATTGCCTGATAACCCAATTCTCATGCACTAAAACAGCAGCAATAACCATCCATCTTTAGCATAGGTATTTCTGCCACTTTTCAGAAAAAACTCTCTTGACCGTTTTTATATGATACGCTACCGTAGCGTATATATACAATACTTAATTTTAGCTAAGGCATTGCTTGACATCTCTCAAATATTATTTGTGCTAAATAATGGCTACCAACATTAAAGGTTCTAGTTTTGACCAATTTGGTTATGTCCACGGTCCATTGAAGTGGGCGATCGCTTTTACGGCTTCTCTGGGTGCGATATTAGAAGTAATTGATACTAGTATTGTTAACGTCGCTCTTACTGATATCCAAGCTACCTTGGGTGCAACTGTCAGTGAGGTGGGTTGGGTAGTTAGCGGATATGCGATCGCTAACGTCGTCTTAATTCCTTTATCTGCATGGTTGGGAGATTACTTTGGGCGTAAAACCTACTTTATCTTCTCGCTAGTTGGTTTTACGATTTCCTCTGTTTTATGTGGGCTGTCCTTCAATCTACCGATGTTGATTGCGGCTCGAATTCTCCAAGGTTTATGCGGTGGCGGATTGCTAGCGAAAGCCCAAGCGATTTTGTTCGAGACTTTTCCGCCAGCTGAACAAGGTTTGGCCCAAGCAGTTTTTGGCGTGGGTGTAATTGCTGGGCCAGCAATTGGCCCAACCTTAGGAGGATTTTTAGTAGATGGTTTAGGCTGGCGCTGGATTTTCTTTGTCAACATTCCCTTTGGGATCGTTGCAGTCGCGATGTCTTTGGCGTTTTTGCCAAAAAATAAGGATAAAAGCGATACAAAAAACCAAGCTGTTGATTGGTGGGGAATTGGCTTTTTAATCGTGGCTGTGGGTAGCATACAAACTGTATTAGAAGAAGGGGAAACAGACGACTGGTTTTCCTCTAATTTCATCGTCTCTCTGACTATCCTCGGTATTATCGGCTTGGGGTTGTTTATTTGGCGAGAACTGAAAACAGATCACCCGGCTGTGGATTTGAGAGTTTTGCGTCACCGTTCTTTAGCTGCGGGAAGCGTTCTTTCAGCAGTGGTGGGTATGGGGCTTTATGGCGCACTGTTTGCTGTGCCGATATTTGCTCAGAGCGTGTTGCAATTTACGGCTACACAAACAGGACTATTATTAGCACCTGGGGCTTTAGCGTCTGCGATCGGGATGATTTTATTAGGCAAACTGACTAGTATAGTTGATGCCCGATTTTTAATTGCGATCGGCGCTGTCGGCTCATCTGGAGTCATGTTTCAATTAGCAGCAATTACCCCACAAAGCGGCACAGACGATTTATTTTGGCCATTGGTATGGCGCGGAGCTTTTACTGTATTTATGTTTCTCCCTTTGAGTTTGGCAGTTTTAGGCCCGCTACCCAAAAAAGATATTTCTGCTGGTTCTGGTTTCTATAACCTGACTCGACAACTAGGTGGTAGTATCGGCATTGCCCTACTTACTACTCTGCTTGACCAAAGACAGACTTTTCATCGAGCTATTCTGTTAGCAAAACTTAGCCCTTATGACCCAGAAACCAATCAACGTCTCGACTTGCTTAATGGGGCACTTCAAAGCCAAGGCATGGATGCGGCAACAGCGCAACAACAAGCACTAGCTTTATTAAGTCAAACAGTAGATATTCAAGCTGCTGTTTTGTCTTACGCAGATTGCTTTCGAGTCGTAGGCATAGGATTTCTTTGCTCATTACCCTTATTATTATTCTTGGGTAAAGGCGGTGCAGGAGTGAAAGCGCCAGTCGGGCACTAGGCTAAAGAAAATAAGGAAATAGCGATCGCATCCCTATTCTAAATTTTTTGATTGCAAAACTACGTAATAACACGGCTTCTAGATGATTCTCTGCCGAAAGTGATAGCAGAAAATTAATACACACGGATTGTTCGGGATGAAAAAAGCAAAAGTCCCACTCAGTTTTGAGCGGGACTATGTAAAGTCTTATTGCTAAAATGAGAAATTTTAATCTTAGAAAAAGTTCATTATTGTAATGATCCCAACGCTGGTTAACATCATTAAAGCACCCATAATTATAGATTGGCCTAATGGGTTGCTAAATTTTGCATTGTTCATTTAAGTAAAATCCCTTTTATTAATAGTTCCTTAACCATATCAAAATCAGTATAAATATCTATAAAAGTATTGTAAAACTTAAATTACTGTAAAGTTTCTTAATAAAAACTATCACAAACACTTTTGTATAATTTATAGTAAGTATATAGCGTAGTTATTTTCTTCTCCCATTCCCCATTTTCAAAATGTAGTAATTTCCACCCAAAATAATTACCTTATCTCCGAGCGGAATAGGCGTCTTCATGGAGTAAGATCGATATTAATCAAGGTAGAAATATTTGAATAGAAGATTATCATGACAGTCTCCACGGCATCTAGAAACCAAGCGATCGCTTTTGACTTAGAAAAATTAAATGAGCAATTTGAAACTGCCAGTCCCAAAGAAATACTGGCATGGTCTATAGAGAATATCCCAACGGGACTGGTGCAAACAAGTGCCTTTAACGTGGATGACATGATAATTACCCATATTCTTTACAGCGAACTGAAGCATCCCGTTCCTGTAATCTTTCTCGACACCTTGCACCATTTCCCTGAAAGCTTAGAATTAGTTGCCAAAGCCAAACAAATCTACAACCTGGATTTGCAAACTTTCAAAACTCCAGACCTAGACACCCGCGAAGCCTTTGAAGCCAAATACGGCGACAAACTCTGGGATACGGATATTGCTAAATTCCACCAGATTACAAAAATTGAACCACTGCTACGGGGTTTAGACGAACTCAACAGCGTTGCTTGGATTACCGGACGCCGCCGCGACCAAGCAGTAACCCGTGCAAATATGCCCATATTTGAATTAGACGGTAAAGGTCGGCTGAAAGTAAATCCCATCGCTACTTGGACTCGTCAAGATAGTTGGGTTTATGTGGCTGAACATGGAGTCATCTACAACCCCCTCCACGATAAAGGTTATCCCAGCATCGGCGACCAACCCATCACCACCAAAGTAGCTGAAGGCGAAGACGAACGCGCCGGACGTTGGCGGGGAAGTGATAAAACAGAATGTGGAATTCATATTTAGTCATTGGTCATTGGTCATTTGTCATTTGTTATTTGTCACTTGTACTGAGTTTCGACTGCGCGGTAATCGAGCGACTTGTACTGAGCGTAGTCGAAGTAAGTCGAGATTCAACTACCGCGAACGCGAACAGCGTCTCGTAGAGAAGCCGTTGGCGTGGTAACAGAGGGTAGTCGTACCCCTGCGGGGAAGCAAGCTATGCAAAGCGTCTCCAAGAGTTGTGCAGCCTCTCCAAGAGTTGTATTTGTAATTAGTATTAGACAAAGGACAAATGACTAAGAACAAAGGACAAATATGATAAAAATCCTCCATCTCTCCGATATCCACATGGGAAGCGGCTTCTCCCACGGACGAATTAATCCTGAGACTGGATTAAATACACGGTTGGAGGATTTTGTCAATACATTGTCTGTATGTATTGACCGAGCGCTAACAGATGCTGTTGATATGGTGATATTTGGTGGCGATGCTTTCCCGGATGCTACACCACCGCCTTATGTACAACAAGCGTTTGCCAGCCAATTTCGCCGTCTGATGGATGCCAATATTCCGACAGTGTTGTTGGTAGGTAACCACGACCAACATTCCCAAGGACAGGGAGGGGCAAGTTTAAATATTTACCGCACTTTGGGAGTGCCAGGGTTTGTTGTTGGTGATACATTAACTACGCACTGTATCGAAACGCGTAATGGCAAAGTGCAGGTAATTACCCTGCCTTGGCTGACTCGTTCCACCCTGATGACTCGCCAAGAGACTGAAGGTTTATCTTTGGCGGAAGTCAACCAACTATTAACGGAACGTCTGCGAGTTGTTTTAGAAGGGGAAGTTCGCCGTCTTGACCCAGATGTACCTACTATCCTTTTGGCTCACTTGATGGCTGACAATGCTAGCTTGGGCGCAGAAAGATTTTTGGCGGTGGGTAAAGGTTTTACTCTGCCCTTATCTTTGCTGACGCGACCTTGTTTTGATTATGTAGCGTTGGGACACGTCCACCGCCACCAAAATCTGAATAAATCTAACAACCCGCCGGTGATTTATCCAGGGAGTATTGAGCGGGTAGATTTTAGTGAAGAAAAAGAAGACAAAGGCTATGTGATGATAGAACTGGAGCGGGGAAGCGCTGAGTGGGAATTTTGCCCTTTAACAGTTCGGACTTTCCGCACCATTGAAGTGGATGTCTCAAAAGCAGACGATCCGCAGGCGATGTTAATGAAAGCGATCGCCAAGTATGATATTCAAGATGCTGTAGTGCGGCTAATTTACAAACTCCGCTCTGAACAGATGGATTTAATTGACAGTTCCTCTCTACATACTGCTTTAAGTCCCGCTCACACCTACACCATGCAAGCAGAATTAGTGAGTCAATTAGCCAGGCCCCGCATTCCTGAATTGAGTGCAAGTAGCAGCATCGACCCAATGGAAGCGTTGAAAACTTACTTGAACAATCGCGAAGACCTCAAAGATATTGCAACATCAATGATGGATGCAGCACAGAAGTTGCTAGCAGATGATGTGGAAGTTTGGCTGGAAGCAGCAACTAATGAGTAGGTTAAAATAACTACAATGAGAAAATATCTAAGATTTGAGTAGTAGGGATTACAGGAGTAATCATACAATGAAGATTAGAGGAATTAAACGCGGTCAAACTATTGAATTATTAGAGCAAATTCACAGTATTCCCGATGGAGCAGAAATAATCGTTAATCTAGAACTTCCTGATACTGAATCTGTAGTAGCAAAACTAAACTTAACAGATGAAGAGAGATTAGCAAAATTGAATCAATTATTTGGAGTTTGGCAAGACCAAACAGAGTTGATAGATGTCTTTGCTGAAATTAACCAGCAGCGTCATACTTACCAAGGAAGGGTAATAAACTCAATAGATAAATAGAATAAAGACTAATGTATCTCTTAGATACTAACATTTGTATTGCATTGCTTAACGGTAATTCCAAAGTAGTACCTGTATTTAATCGCTATTTCAGCCAATGCTATCTATCTACAATAGTAGTTTCAGAACTTTACAAAGGTGTTTACTGTTCTAAACAAGTTGAAAAAAATTTAGAAACACTAGCACAACTAACTGAACTATTACCTATTGAGCCATTTGATATAGATGCTGCCAGACAATTTGGTAAAATCCAAAGTGAATTGAGGCAAATTGGTAGACCAACAGGAGAAGTAGATGTACTAATTGCTGCTGTTGTCCGTTCTCGTAATGATATTTTGGTTACAAACAATATTAAAGATTTTGAAAATATACCTAATTTGCAATTAGAGAACTGGTTAGAATAGCAAAAAAGCTATATATAAGTATTTCTACAAGTGAGCGATCGCCCGCTCGTATATTCTCACAACAGGGGCGAGCGCTCTTTCAATAATGAGAGAATAATTAATATGTCCACACGATTAAACCGATTCGTAAATAGTCGGTTGATTGGCGATCGCTCTTTCAATAATGAGAGAATAATTAATATAGTATAAATTCAGATAATTGATAGTCTTAATGAGGGCGATCGCTCAATATGATACTCAAGATGCTATAGTGCGGCTACTTTATTTTAAAAACAGCTTTACTGGCTAAAAAAAGTCGAATTTACACTACTGTTTTGTATTAAAAATCACATCTTTTTAGCAAATATTATGTATGCAATCAGATTGTTTTTCTATCCAGCAAAAAAACTGTCTTCTGAAATGCCTTGGTAAATCAGATTTATTTGCTACTTTCGATCGTTAATTGCTCATTGAGTAAAAAAAAATTAATTCAGATGATAAATATTATTCTATATACCCTATAATTCTCCTAATCACGGTATGCGTGTAGAAATACCGTAGATTTAGGGGTGATTCTAATGAGCAAGTCGCAACAACCGACACAGTTAAGTAAATTTCTAAGTGAAGGAATACAGCCTTATGTCATGAAAGCTTTGCAGAGTATACAACTCCGGTATCAACACGCAATTAAAAATTGGTTGAATGGACGCAGTGTACAAAGCTTTGTGAGTCTATTTTTAACAAGTATTTTTTTGAGTATAGCAGTTGCCTCCTGTTCTGGAAGCAGTTCAGCTAGCAAAAATGATGTTAAGCTAAAACTTGTATCTTTCTCTGTCACCAAAGCCGCTCATGACCAGATAATTCCCAAATTTATCCAGAAGTGGAAGCAAGAACATAACCAAAACGTCACATTTGAGCAAAGTTATGGAGGTTCTGGCGCTCAAGCGGCTGCTGTCATTAACGGTTCGCAAGAAGCAGATATAGTACACTTGGCACTTCCCCTGGATGTCAGCAAAATTCAACAAGCAGGTTTGATTAAATCGGGTTGGGAAACCGAAGCTCCCAGAAATGGTATTGTTAGTAAATCGGTTGCTGCGATCGTTACTCGCGAAGGCAATCCAAAAGGTATCAATACTTGGGCAGACTTGGCAAAAGATGGGGTGAAAGTGATTGCAGCTAACCCAAAAACTTCTGGTATTGCTATTTGGGAATTCTTAGCTTTTTGGGGTTCGGTGAGTCTAACGGGAGGCGACGAAGCCACAGCGTTAAATTATGTCACTAAAGTTTATAAAAACACCCCTGTTCTGACAAAAGATGCCCGTGAAGCAAGCGATTTATTTTTCCAAAAAGGTCAGGGAGATGTCTTAATTAACTACGAAAATGAGGTAATTTTGGCGGGTAAAAATGGGGCTAAGTTGCCTTATATTGTACCCCAAGTCAATATTTCCATTGATAATCCTGTAGCGGTAGTTGATAAAAACGCTGATAAGCACGGTACAAAAGAAGTTGCACAAGCATTTGTTGATTTTCTTTACTCTACAGAAGCTCAACGGGAATTTGCCAAATTACAATATCGTCCTGTTAACCCCACCGTTAGCCAAGAAGTAGCATCACAACATCTGCCAATTAAAACTTTATTCACATCTCAAGATTTAGGTGGCTGGGATATTATCCAGAAAAAGTTTTTTGGAGATGGAGCAATTTTTGACAAAGTGCAAGCTGCAAACAAAGCATGATATATATTTTCTAATGCAGCATTCTTTACTTGCAGATAGCCAAGCATAAGCAATTCACAGTCATTTTATTTAAATTGATAATTTATGAGCTTTCGTAGCCGATTTAAGGATAGCTTTTTCCTAACATCTTTAATGCTTATTGCCAGCAGTATCAGTGGTTGTAGCGGTGGAGAAGAATTGAAAAGTCAAGTGAGTATTGATGGTGCAGCTGTAGGTTTTCCTATTTCTTTAGCAGTTGCAGAAGAATACGGTAAAGTTAAGCCTGAGGCTCAAGTTAGCGTTGCCTCAAGTGGCACTGGTGGTGGTTTCAGTAAATTTTGTAATGGCGATATTGATATAGCTGGTGCTTCTCGCACCATTAGAGATGAAGAAATCAAAAAATGTCAAAGTAAGAATATTCAATTTGTCGAGTTGCCTGTAGCTTTAGATGGCATCGCCGTGATTGCCAACCGTAAAAATAACTTTGCCAAATGTCTAACTATTAAGGAACTGGGCAAGATTTGGGGCGGCAAATCAGACGGCAAAATATTGGCATGGAATCAAGTTAATCCCAAGTTTCCTAACGAAAAGCTGAAGCTATATGCTCCATCTTCTGATACGGGAACATTCGATTATATGACTCAAGCTGTAACTGGCAAAGCCAAGAATGGCCGTACAGACTACACTGCCACTCAGAATCAAAACCTTCTCGTACAAGGGGTGTCAGGTGATGTAACAGCCTTGGGTTATGTTGGGATATCTTACTACATTCAAAATCAAGAAAAACTGAATCTAGTTGCTGTAGAAAGTCTTACAGGAAAGTGTGAAAAACCAGTTCCGGTAGATAATGTAATTAAAAACATCTATACACCTTTGTCTCGTCCTCTCTTCATCTATGTCAGCAAAAAATCTTTAGATACTAAGCCAGCAGTCAAAGAATTTGTAGATTTTTATCTAGAAAATTCTTGGAAGTGGGTAGATAGTGTAGGTTATGTAGCATTACCTGATGAAGCTTATCTCAAAGTCAAACAAAAATTTGCTACTGGTGAAACTGGGACAAAATTTAAAAAAGCAAAACCAGGTGAACCAATCACAAACTTTATTTAATTTAAGTCTCAGGCATAGTAGTTTAATTTTAGTGAGAAGCTAATTGTTTATGCAAAATACTAATTCTCAAGATGGTCTTTATCTACAATCCAGAGAATCACTGGATAAAAATCCATCTGAAGATATATCTGAAAAGATTGTGGCGGCAATTTTATTTGCTTGTGCTTTAGTTTCGGTTTTGACTACTTTTGGTATTGTCGTAATTATTTTTCAGGAGACATTCAGTTTTTTCCAAGAAGTTTCCTTTGCCAAATTCTTTCTTGATACTAAATGGACACCTCTATTTGCAGAGAAACATTTTGGCATTTGGCCCTTAATTAATGGCACTTTATTGACTACAGCTATTGCAATGGCAGTTGCTATTCCTCTAGGTTTGTCTTCTGCGATTTATTTAAGTGAGTATGCTCAACCCAAAGTAGCAGCTATTTTACGTCCGGCAGTGGAACTTTTGGCGGGAGTACCTACAGTAGTATATGGTTACTTTGCCCTGTTGTTCCTAACACCATTGCTGCGAAATGTTATCCCTCTGGAAATATTCAACGCTTTGAGTGCGGGGTTAATGATGGGGGTAATGATTACTCCTACTGTTGGTTCTATCAGCTTAGATGCCATCCGAGCAGTTCCGCGTTCTTTGCGAGAAGGATCTTATGCTTTAGGTATCACTAAACTGGAAACCATTTTTAAAGTAGTTCTACCAGCCGCACTTTCTGGAATCATCGCCTCGATTATTTTGGGTATTTCTCGAGCTGTGGGTGAAACAATGACTGTTCTCATCGCCGCTGGACAGCAACCAAGACTAACTATCAACTTTGCGGAATCAGTAGAAACAATGACAGCCTACATGGCACAAATTTCTGGTGGAGATAGTCCGCGTGGTAGCCTGAATTTCAAAACATTATATGCTGTAGGTGCTGTTTTATTTCTACTTACCCTTGCTTTGAATATTGTTAGTTTCTGGATTGCTAATCGCTTTAAGGAAAAATACGACTAAATAAATATGGCTACAAGTTATCAACAAAATGATTCTCTAGATTCTGCGGCAGAATTTACCGATAATGTTGAAAGTAGAGAAACATTGGGTAAAGTATTTGAAGTACTTTTTTTGTTAGGATTGCTGATTGGTTTATTTATCCTAGCGTTGCTACTTTTTGATATTTTGAAAGACGGATTAGGCAGATTTTTATCACCCGGCTTTCTCACGGAAACTCCTTCTCGTTTTCCTGACCAAGGTGGTATCCGTCCTGCAATTGTCAGCAGCATTCTTTTAGGGTTGGTTGTGATTTTAGTTACTGTCCCCATTGGTGTCGGAGCAGCTTTATATCTAGAAGAGTATGCACCTAAAGCTTGGTGGACAGCGATTATTGAGATTAATATTAGTAATTTGGCAGGTGTACCTTCTATTGTCTATGGATTGCTGGGTTTAGGGGTTTTCAATTATTTGCTTGGGTTTGGCCCTGCTTTGATTTCCGGTGCATTGACTTTATCTTTGTTGTCTTTACCAGTAATTATTGTGACAGCTAGAGAAGCAATTCGCTCTGTCCCAGATTCCCTGAGAAATGCTTCTTACGGATTAGGTGTCACAAAATGGCGAACTATTAGCAATCATGTCATACCTTATGCTGTTCCCGGTATTCTGACGGGGGTGATTATCTCTGTATCCCGCGCTATAGGTGATGCAGCCTCTCTGATTGTTGTTGGTGCTGTGGGTTTTCTCACCTTTAACCCTGGTTTGTTTCAGAGGTTTATGGCATTACCCATTCAAATTTACAGTTATATAACTCGTCCTGAACCGGGTTTTGCAAGTGCAGCAGCAGCCACAATTATTGCGTTGTTAATCTTGATTTTAGCTTTAAATGGTGTTGCAATTTATATTCGCCAACGCTTCTCAATAAATTAGGTAATTAAATATCTAATTTGGATAGATTCACAGATATTGGAGTTCAATCAAATGACTTATAGCAATAGTAGAAGTAAATCAGATAGTGCCACAATTGACCAAGATAATAGCGTCTTCAATGTTGAAGGTGTAAAGGTTTTGTATGGAGGATTTCTGGCACTTTTAGATGTATATCTTAAGATTCCTGAAAAACAAATTATTGCTTTTATTGGGCCTTCAGGATGTGGTAAAAGTACCTTACTGCGTTGCTTCAATCGGATGAATGATTTAATCCCTGGAGCAAAGGTTGAGGGTAGACTGAATTATCGCGATCGCAATATTTACGATCCTAAGATCAATTCTGTAAAATTACGCCGCCAAGTGGGAATGGTTTTTCAAAGACCGAATCCTTTCCCCAAGTCAATATACGAAAATATTTCCTTTGGGCCGCGGGCTAACGGTTATAAAGGTAACATTGATGAATTGGTGGAAGATTCCCTCAGACGCGCTGCTATCTGGGATGAAGTGAAAGATAAACTCAAAGAGAAGGGTACTGCATTATCTGGCGGACAACAGCAACGGCTTTGCATTGCGCGTGCGATCGCCATGAAGCCAGATGTATTATTAATGGATGAACCCTGTTCTGCTCTCGACCCAATTTCTAGCCGCCAAGTAGAAGAACTCTGCTTAGAACTCAAGGAGCAATACACCATCATTATGGTGACTCACAACATGCAACAAGCTTCTAGAGTCGCAGATTACACGGCTTTCTTCAATACAGAAATTGACGAGCATGGCAAACGTCGCGGAAAATTAGTTGAGTTTAATCCGACAGCGCAAATGTTCAGTTCTCCTCAAACGAAAGAAGCTGAGGATTATATCAGTGGACGGTTTGGCTAAAGAGGCATCACAGTAGAAGGGGAAAGGTAAGAGTCAAGTTCAGTTGTGAACTACTATTATTCTTTTGCCCTTTAACCTTTCCCTCCCGTACAAGCTGAGACTAGATAATATATATACATCTAACTACGAATTAAAGGCATACAGTGGAAATTCAAGAATTAAAAGCATTGATTAAAGAAACTATGCGTGAAGTTCTGCAAGAAGAAAGACTTCGCCTTTGCCAAATTCTTATTCCTTACATAAATGATGATGAGCAACGCGAACTTGAAGCTGAGTTTGGTGTACCTTCAGATGATGCTGAGGATGAAGTAATTGATATGACCGATTGGGTAAGATATGGCAATAAAATTTCGCAAAAAAGCGATTAAATTTTTAGAAAAAGCAAATCCCGAAGATGTCGAAAATATTCGGGAGCAAATAAAGCAAATTTTTATTGCTGTCGAAGACTAAGGTATTATCCCGTTTACAGAACTAGATATCAAAAAGATGAAAGGTGATTGGGAGGGATTTTACAGACTACGTATAGGTAAAAACAGAATTATTTTTACAGTCGATATTAATTCCAAAGACATCGAAATTTACGCTATTGGTACGAGAGGAGATGTTTAGAAAAATAATTCGTAATTAGTAATTTAATAACTGGGAATTACCAAAGTAATTCTGGAAAATATACTGAGGCTTGAAAGTACTAAACTGAAGTAACATTTTAGTTTAGTACTTATACTATGTATTATGTTTAAGCCTCTGTCATTTGCTTTAGTTGCAGCTACCATTCTAGTTGCATCAATCAATAATCCCAGTGCCACTTTCGCTCGAACTTGTGCCTCTAAGTGTGGGTCACACCAAATTCAATTTACACCTGGGCAACATATCCGAGTTGAAATTATAAATAGCACACCTAACCCGATCAAAATTCAAAAACCCTCTGGGACTGATGCAATATCTTTGAGTCCAGGGCAGAAATTGAGTTTAGAAGAAATAGAGGGTACGGAGCCAAATACATCTTTGATATTTTGGAGCGAAAAGGGTTTATCACTGCAAGCAATTGTCTCGAAACTTAATTTTGGCACATTGCGGCTGGAACTCCGTCCGACTTGGCGCTCTCCGGGCGATCGCTCGTTATATATTATGGATGATGGTAGGATAAACGTGTTTTAGATAGCAAATTAATGTTATTAGTTATGAGTTAAGAAATAACTTTCAATTCAACACTCATAACTGAAAACTCCTAACTTGTATTGTGCTAGACCGAGCTGTATCTGAACTATCAAAGCCTCGCAGGCGCTTACCCGATCAACGTTGGCAAATTTATCCACAAAAACCAGAATTTGCCCAAAATCTGGCGATTTTGACAAATATTTCCCCGATTGTCAGCCAGTTATTGATTAATCGGGGTATGGAAACACCAGAACAGGTACAAGCATTTTTAAATCCAGAGTCTTTAGTTTTGCCTTCGCCGTTAGAAGATTTCCCAGATTTGGCGATTAGTTTAGAGTTGTTGCAAAATGCGATCGCTTCTCAAACAAAAATTGCTATTTGTGGTGATTATGATGCTGATGGGATGACCAGCACTGCTCTACTTTTGCGTAGTCTCCGCACTTTGGGCGCACAAGTAGATTATGCTATTCCCAGCCGGATACACGAAGGTTATGGTATTAATAAACGCATAGTTGAAGAATTCCACAGCGAAGGTGTGGGATTAATTCTGACTGTAGATAATGGTATCTCTGCGTTTGAACCAGTCGCCAGAGCTAGAGAACTTGGTCTTGCGGTGATTATCACCGATCATCACGATATACCCCAAAAATTACCGCCAGCTAACGCTATCCTCAACCCTAAATTGATAGCTGAATCCTCACCTTATCGGGGTGTTGCTGGTGTTGGTGTTGCCTACATCTTGGCAGTTTCTCTAGCACAACAGCTAGGGCAGACTAAGGGCTTGATCCAGCCGATGCTAGCACTATTTACATTGGGAACGATCGCAGATTTAGCGCCTTTAACTGGCGTAAATCGTCGCTGGGTAAAACGTGGTTTACAGCATTTACCCAAATCCAACTTAGCTGGTGTACAGGCATTGATTCAGGTAGGCGGCGTGCAGGCGAGGGGAGACGGGGAGCAGGGGAGCAGGGGAGCAGGGGAAGCAGGGGGAGCAGGGGAGAAAAAATTCAATATTCCTAACTCCTCACTCCTCACTCCTAACTCCTCAAATCCAAAATCGCTCAAGCCTGAAGATATCGGGTTTCGTCTGGGGCCGCGCATTAATGCTATTGGTCGGATTGGTAATCCCCAGACTGTGATTGAATTGCTGACTACAGATGATATGGGAGTGGCGCTGGAAAGAGCAATGCAGTGCGAACAAATCAACGCTTCTCGCCAGGAGATGTGTCAGCAAATTGAACAAGAAGCGATCGCTTATGTAGAGACAGAATTTGTTGCGTCTCTACAAAAAGACCGTGTATTAGTTGTTGTTCAACCCAATTGGCATCATGGCGTTATTGGGATTGTCGCCTCTCGTTTGGTGGAACGCTACGGTGTTCCTGTATTTATTGGAACTTATGAAGATGAGGGACATATACGCGGTTCTGCACGCTCAATTCCAGAGTTTCATGTGTTTGAAGCTTTGGAATATTGTCACGATTTACTAGGGAAATTTGGCGGACACAAAGCAGCCGGGGGATTCTCTCTACCAGCAGAAAATTTACAGGTGTTGCGATCGCGTTTGATTGAGTTTGCTAACCAGTGTCTTGAACCCCAGCATCTCAAACCTCTGCTGAAAATTGATGCCGAAGTCAACCTTAATCACATCAATCAACAGCTTTATCAACAGCTTAATGCTCTACATCCCTGCGGTATGGACAACCCCGATCCAGTTTTCTGGACACCTAATGTTCAAGTGGTTGAGCAAAAAATTGTTGGTAAAGGTCACATCAAACTGACCGTTGCCCAAACTATTGATAATCAGGAGTATAAAATCAAAGCGATCGCTTGGCGTTGGGGCGACTACTTCCGCTTACCATCGCGAGTGGATATCGCTTATAAACTGCGAGAAAATTACTTTAACGGTAACACTAGCATTGAGCTAGAGTTGATAGGAGTCAGACTGCCAATTCAGATTCAACAATTTTTTGCTTCGCCACCTATTCAGTCAAGCACCACCTTTGAGTACAACCAGCGACAATATACTTGTGGTTTCTATAAAAATGGTATTAAAGCAGAATTAAGAATTAGAAATTCTGAAGGCAAAGTCTTAGCCATGCAGCCAGGACATATAATTGGTTTGCTGGGCACTAATCGTCAAAACGCTAAAGAAGTTGATATTTCTCAACCACAGTATGACAATATTATCCAAGCTGCCCTTCAGGCGTTATCAGTACTGAGTGCTGAGTTATGAGTTATGAGTTATGAATTCTTAATTAACTTCTCACTCCTAACTCTTAACTGTTAACTCCTTAGTCAGCACTCAGCACTCTTATAGGTTGCCGTTGCGAAATGCCAGCACAAATATTACTGCTGGCCCAGCAATCACGATCAGCGCCACGGACAACAATTGGAAAATAACTTCCCAATTGATACTGGTAAAAGCGTTAAACAAGTCAGACACAGCGTCAAACATTTTTCCTTTTCTCCTGCCAATAGTCTTAAAAAATTCAATAACTTAAATTAGAAAACCCGAAATCGATCATATATGGCTATGGACTGTTAAATTTAATTTACTTAACAAAATTATAAGAAAAGATATAAAAACGTAAAATAGGGGGATTGGGATTAAGGGAGAGGTGACAGGAAATAATCTGTACCCTATTCCCTGTCCCCTATTCCCTTCTTCAATCCCTAATTAAAAATGTCAACTTGGCAATGTGTAAAGCAATGTGGAGCCTGTTGTAATCTCGATCCAGCAGAGCGTCCAGACTTGGAAGAGTACCTCTCTCCATCAGAACTAGAACTCTACCTCAGCATGGTAGGCGAAGGAGGATGGTGCGTTAATTTCGACCATACCACGCGAGAATGTCGCATTTACCCCAATCGTCCCCGCTTCTGCCGTGTGGAATCAGAAGTGTTTCAAGATATGTATGGGATTGAACCAGAAGAAGTCAACGATTTTGCTATTGACTGCTGTCGCCAGCAAATAGAAGGAGTTTATGGCGATCGCAGTTTAGAAATAATACGCTTCGACCAAGCTGTTGGCCTTTGACATCCAACCCTGCTTTTTTTGTGTGAGATTGCAATTTATGACAAAAATCTGAGAAAATGATAGAAATATGAAAACACCCTAGCAACCAAAACTACTGCTTGTGAAACTTGATTCTGCACCTTTGGAGATTTCTGACATATCTCACACTGAGATCGAGCTAGAACTGGAAGACAGCAATGATTTTAACTTAACTCCTGCGATCGCTCCCTTGGTTCGGCCTGTAATTGCTGATAGTCCTCAAAAGCAGCAATCAACGCTAGTAGTTTTTGGTACGACTTTTGTAACCATTTTTCTAGCAGAAATTGGAGATAAAACTCAGCTATCCACTTTGTTAATGAGCGCACAATCTCATTCGCCGTGGGCGGTATTTATCGGCTCGGCGGCAGCGCTAATAACTACCAGCTTATTAGGTGTACTTTTAGGTAGTTGGATAGCCAGCCGACTCAGCCCAAAAACTGTAGAAAAATCAGCTGGCGTGATGTTATTGGTAATTTCTCTAATGCTGTTTTGGGATGTATTCCAAGGTTAGTTACAAGTTAGGAGTTAGGAGTAGAGACGCGATTAATCGCGTCTGTACAAGAATTAGGAATTAGAAGTTAGTAGTTATTCTCCCTCATCTTCCCCATTCCCCATCAATTATATGGATTGGCATCTTTTAGGACTTAGCTTTATTACGGTTTTTTTATCAGAATTGGGTGACAAAAGTCAGCTAGCGGCGATCGCACTTTCAGGACGTTCTAATTCTCCACGTGCAGTGTTTTTTGGTGCAGCAGGCGCATTGCTGTTGACAAGTTTGTTGGGATCGTTAGCAGGGGGTGCAGTAGCCGAATTATTACCTACACGGGTTTTAAAAGCGATCGCGGCTGTAGGATTTGCCATTCTTGCTGCACGTCTGCTGTTATTTAACAATGAACCATCGGCAGATTCTGAACAAACACCTTGAAGAAGAATTCAGAATCCAGGAATCAGAATTAGTCTTTGTGGGCGATTGGAAGGCGCCAAGGTTTTAAACCAATCTCACTTAACCAGACTTGAATTCATACTGAATTCTGACCGGAGCTAACGGAAACGTCTCCGGCTTTGCTCCTGAGTTCTGAATTCTTTTTTACAAACGTTCCCAAGCAGTTCCTTTGTAGCCGTATTGAAAAATTTCTGGATGCAAAATTTCTGCCAAAATTTCTAGCGAATCTACCAGTCGCGGCCCTGGACGATTGAAATAAGAATTGCCATCGGTAATGTAGACTCTACCAGTTTCGGTAGCGTGTAGTTTTTCCCACTCTGGACGTTGAGTTAATAAATTGGCTTCTTTGCGAGTGCGGTTTAAATCAAAGCCACAAGGCATAAAAATAATTATATCGGGATTAGTTGTTACTAGTGTTTCCCAAGGCAAGATCGGAGAAGGCTGACCTGTAGCGCAAAATAAAGACTGTCCTCCTGCTAAGTTAACTAATTCAGGAATCCAATTAGCAGCGATCATCAAAGGATCGGTCCACTCGATACAAGCGACAGTAGGCAGTTCATCTAAAGAAAGTCCTTGGATTTTTTGCTGACAAATTTTGACGCGAGCTTCTAAATTTTCTAAGACTTTTACCGAGTCTACGCCAAAGGTGTTACTGATTCGTTCAATGTCAGCCCAAACATCCTGGAGAATATTGGGTTGTAAAGAAATAATCTGAGGTTTACTGTCAATGAGTGTAGCAACTGCCTTTTCAACATCGTGTAAGCTGACAGCACAAACGTCGCACTGGTCTTGAGTGAGAATGTGGGTAGGCTGCAATTGCTCTAAAACATCTGTTTTGATTTCATAAATACTCAGAGCAGATTGCAATAAATTGTTCACGTCGTCGTGAATTTGGCTGCTGGAGGCATCACTATTTAAACGTGCTTGGGTACAAATGGGACGATTGAGGATTTCTGGAGGATAATCGCATTCGTGCGATCGCCCCACAATAGCATTAACCAACCCTAGTGTCGCTAAAATCTCCGTTCCACCGGGAATTAGGGAAACAATTCTTACATCACTATCTGTCATCGCTCCACCTCCGCAAAAGCTGCCGTTACCTTAAGTTTGGCAGAATTTGAGCCATTAAGTATCTTTCTCTAGGAGAATCAAGGGTATTTTGCTAATCAGTACTCAGCAAGAAATTGTACTAGCGATTGGGTATTGAGAAAAGTCTTTAGCACTCCCCAGTTTCAAATAAAAAATACTATACTACTTATACTACTTGATAGTAAAATTACTTAATAATGAAATTACTAGAAATGCTAATTACCCCCTGGCAAAAATTATTGGTATGAAGTAACAGAAGTAATCAGCAAAATCTAGCTTATAACTAATTAGCCAGAATCATAAAATTTAGTTAGAAAAATTATACTTTCCGGTTATGAAAAACCATAGCAAGTAATTGTAGTTATACAAAGACAGTTCTACTTTTTCCGTAGAACTGCAAGTCCAAATTATTTCTTCTTGAGGGCAACTAATGCAGGTGGTGTCAGCTAGAAATATAACAGAGCACAACCAGGCCCAAGAGGCTTTACGAATCAGAGAAAGTAGTCGGCGAAAACAAAGCCAGATGCTGGTGCAACTGGCAAGAAGCAAGACATTTCAGCAAGGTAATCTCAATGCGGTGTTGAGGGAAATTACAGAAACTGCTGCTCAGACGCTGTTAGTAGAGCGAGTTGGGGTATGGTTATATAATGAAGAACGTTCAAAAATTGAATGCATTGATTTGTATAATGTCAGGACTAAGAAGCATACCTTTGGTAACTTGCTTTTAAAAACAAATTTTCCTGCTTATTTCCAGGCTTTAGAAGAGGAGCGTACTATTGCCGCAGATGATGCCAGAAACGATCCCAGAACCCAAGAATTATCCGAGTCTTATCTTTCAGTTTTAGGCATCACATCTATACTAGACGCACCAATTTGGCTAGAGGGTCATTTGATAGGCGTAGTTTGTCACGAACACATAGGTGAAGGTCGCCAATGGACTTTAGAAGAAGAGAGTTTTGCTGGCTCAATTGCAGATTTTGTGACACTGGCTATAGAAGCGAGCGAGCGAAACGTCGTACAGGAAGCACTGCGACAGAGTGAGGCACAATTTCGGGCGATTTTTGAGCGTTCCTCTATCGGCATTGGCCTAATAGATATGAAAGGGCAGATAGTTGATACCAATCTGGCATTATGCCAGATTTTAGGATACAGCCGAGAAGAGTTATACGGCAAATGCTTTACAGATTACATTTCCATAGAAAAGGAGGATTTAAAACTTTACAAACAACTGATGTCAGGAATTCGCACAGACTTAAAGAGAACTTCAAGGGACGGTTTACAACCCTCCAGACATCAAAAACAGCTTGTTGAAAGACATCGTATTGAGATAGAAAGATGCTGCCAGCATCAAAATGGTAACTTACTTTGGACTCATATCTCTGTTTCTGTTATACCAGGCAGCAATAGTAAACCTGAGTTTTTTCTAGCGATGATTGAGGATATTACTGAACGTAAGCAAACAGAGTTGAAACTACGTGCCTCTCAAGAAGCAGCAGAAGCTGCCAATCGAGCAAAAACTGAATTTTTAGCAACCATGAGCCATGAGTTGCGGACACCTCTCAATGCGATTATGGGTTTGTCACAGTTACTGCAACAAGAAATAGTTGGCTCTCTGAATGAAAAGCAAAACGAATATATAAGTTGTATATATAGTAGTGGCGAACACCTGCTGGCAGTGATTAACGATATTCTTGACTTATCAAAGGTAGAAGCAGGCAAAGAGGAACTGTTACTATCATCTTTATCAGTGGCAGATATATGTAATTATGCCATCTGGACAGTGCGCGATCGCGCCTCAGAAAAGGGATTGCAACTCACACATGAAATTGACCAAGAAGCTGATATTTGCATTGCTGATGAGCGGCGCATCAAGCAAATGCTACTCAACCTGCTCACTAATGCTATTAAATTTACCCCAGCAGGCGAAGTATCGCTGGTAGTCAAAAAAGTGCCACAAGGGATAACGTTTACAGTTTCAGATACTGGCATTGGTATAGACTCAAGTCAGTTTCAATTTTTATTTGAACCGTTTAAACAGCTTGACAGTCGGTTAAATCGGCAGTATGAAGGCACTGGTTTAGGTTTAGCTTTGACGCGGAAATTAGCGCGTTTACATGGTGGAGATGTTACCGTGACATCAACTTTAGGAAAGGGCAGTCAGTTCACTCTGTTTCTACCAAATCCAGAGCATCCGGAAAATGGGGAAGATGAGACAAATCATCTCGATGAGACAGAAGAGGAAGCAAATACCTCGTCCTCCTCTTCTTCAGGCATCTCCACAAATAAAACTATTTTGCTTGTAGAAGAAGAGGAAAACACAGCAACAGTATTGCAAGATTATCTCCACACAATTGGCTACCAAGTCAAGTGGATAGATAATGCTAACGACTTTTTGAAACAGATACAAAGCTTCCAACCAGATTTAGTTTTTTTTGATTTGCAGTTAGTAAAAGATGTTCATATCTGGAATTTGCTGAATATCCTTAGAAAAGAGCCTTATCGGGAACATTTACCGATTGTGATGATGACCTTTAGCGAACCTTTAGAGGAGGAAATCGCCATGCTACCAGGTAGTTTTGATGACTACCTGATCAAGCCAATTCGTATAGTCCAGCTAGAGTCAATTTTAATGAAATATTTTAGTTAATTGCTCATAAAATACATTTTCATTTGAACAATTAGTGAAAAAACACTATATAATTGTAATTAAAATGTGAAAATACTTTTCTCATTTTCACATCGCAAATACAGCTTATTCAAATATTTATCGTTCTAGAAAATCCAGTTTTTTGTATAAATATTTCATATATTATTGAGCATGAATTACGACTTCTGGAATATGTTGTTTAGCTATCACTAGGACATTTTCAATAATTTTCTTACCAATACTTTGCTCTCTAATTGTCGATAAAACAGCTAATCTTTCTATTTTGGCAGTTTTATCATCTAAATATCTGATTCTAGCAGTACCTACAGCTTCCACATTAAAGAAGCAATTAGACGCTCGAATATTTCATCTTTGCCATCAAATTATCAAGCGGGATCTACCCTTATTCTTTTTGAAAAACTAATACCAATTCAATTAATGATTGCAACACATCCTTGGGTAAAGACGCGACGCCAGTCGCTACAACGGGGGGAACCCCCGCAACACGCTGGCTCATGAATCGCGTCTCTACAAATGGTCTATTTGTCGCATTCTTTTTTAAAATTGGTATAATTTTCTAATTATTTAAATTGCCGGAAAATCTTTAGGTAATTCAGCAACTTTTATAACTAAATTACTCATTAAACTCTGTTTGATGTTACTACCTATTGTAGTTTAACGTGAGTTTGATGTACCTCTCCCTACTTTGAACGAAAGTGCAAGCCTGTCCCTCTCGTAGTCGGAGCTACGGTGTACACACAAGTCCTTCTGACCCCCTCTAACTCCCCCTTGGTAAGGGGGACCGGATAATTTTCCCCCAATGCATCGGGGGAATTAAGGTTGGTAAATCCAGGATTGGGGGTTCATTACCAAGATGTGTATACACCGTAGGAGTCGGAGAGGGAGCGTTTTACGCAGTCAAATCAGGAACAGGTGTTTTGATTGTGCTAATTAGACAGACACGATATGAGCCGTAGATTTCACATTAGTTTAATCTGCTCCTTCAATTGGTGCAAAACCTTGACGTTGAATATTTTCTGTCACCGCGCGTGGTTCTAAAAATTGCAGTAAGTAATCAGGGCCGCCTGCTTTAGAACCTACTCCCGAAAGTTTGAATCCACCAAAGGGTTGCCGTCCAACGATCGCTCCGGTAATATTGCGGTTGATGTACAAATTACCGACTTCAAATTCTGTCTGTGCCTGCTGAATGTGCGAAGGTGTTCGAGAATAAAGTCCGCCAGTTAAGGCGTAATTTGTACCGTTGGCGACTGCTAACGCTTCCTGGAAATCTTTCACCCGAATTACCGCCAGCACAGGGCCAAAAATTTCTTGCTGAGAAATTACCGCATTGGGCGATACTTCACTAAAGATGACTGGGCCAATAAAGTAGCCTTGTTCGGGTGCTGGTAATTCCAACGCCACTTCTGCTTCTGCCTTACCTTTTTCAATATACTCGCGGATGCGATCGCGGGCATTAGCATCAATCACCGGCCCAACTTGGGTACTCGGTAACTCTGCTTCCCCAATGTTCAACGATTTTGTCGCTTCTACCAACCGTTGCACAAAGGTATCATAAATCGGTTCCAGCACAATCACCCTGGAAGCAGCAGAACATTTTTGGCCGCTGTAACCAAATGCCGACTGCACCACTCCGACAACAGCTTGGTCTAAATCAGCACTTTCATCGACAATAATGGCATTCTTGCCACCCATTTCCGCAATCACCCGTTTCATGTGTTTCTGTCCGGGTTTCAATATTGCGGCTTCTGCGTAAATTCGACAGCCGACTTCTTGGGAACCCGTAAAAGCAATTACATGAGTATCTGGATGATTTACCAAATAAGCGCCAACTTGCGAACCCTTACCAGGTACGTATTGAAATACACCTTTGGGAAAACCAGCGTCTACCAAGATTTCTGCGAGTTTTGCTGCAATTACAGAAGATGTTTCCGCAGGTTTGAGGAGAGTGCAATTGCCCGAAACTAAAGCTGCAACAGTCATTCCACAAGCGATCGCTAGCGGGAAATTCCAAGGAGAAATCACTACAGCAATTCCTCGTGGCTGATAAATATAACGATTAGTTTCACCAGGTATGTCATAATTCACACCTTCATCTAACCGTTCAATCTCGTCAGCGTAGTAACGACAAAAGTCTATCGCTTCTGAAACTTCTCCATCAGCTTCCTTAACTGGTTTCCCAACTTCCAGAACTATCCAAACTGAAAGTTCAGCGCGGCGGAGTTCCATCAAATCACCCGCTTTCCGCAAAATATCAGCGCGTTGTTTAGCTGGTGTTTTCTTCCATTTAGGAAACGCCGCTTTCGCAGCTTGCATCGCCTGTTCTGCTTGTTCAACGCTAATCAACCCAACTTTACCAATTACCTCGCTGAACTTAGAAGGATTCAGAGAATCAACAAATTCCGGCGGATTAACATATTCGCCATTAATCAGTGGTAAATAAGTTTTACCCAACTGTTGACGAACGCTTTGGAAAGCTTGCGCCGCCTTCTTTCTCACCTCTTCTTCAGCGTAATCGGTATCAGCAGTACCGAGGAAATGAGAGTGAGGAGTTAGGAGTGAGGAGCGATGCCCTGAGCCTGCCGTTCGCGCAGCGTCTCGTAGAGAAGGGTTAGGAGTTAAAGAGTTTTTTTCTTCTTTGACAATCGGCGGTGCTAATAATTCTTCAATCGGCCGATTTTCAAGATTTTGCCGTAAAAAAGAACTATTAGCGGTATTTTCCAGCAATCGGCGAATTAAATACGCCATCCCCGGCAATAATTCACCGTAAGGACAGTAAACTCTGACTCGATAACCTTTATCAACCAAAGCCTTGGCAACTTTATCACCCATACCGTAGAGGACTTGCAACTCAAAGCGACGGCGGGGGACATTTAAACTTTCAGCGATGGCAATAGCGCGAGAGTGCGATCGCACATTATGGCTACCAATGGCAGAATAGACATATTGATGATTTTCTAGCAATAACTGAGTGATGGTTTCAAAGTTAGCATCAGTTGCGGCTTTGTCGTTGTAAACTGGCTGTGGCCAATGCTTTTGGGCTGCTTTGATCGTTTCTTGATCCCAATATGCGCCTTTCACCAAGCGGATTGTTAGGGGATAACCGCGTTCTTTTAACCAGGAAATTATGTCTTTGGCATCTTGTTCGCTATCACGCAGATATGCTTGAATTGTCATGCCAATATCTGTGCGTTGCCGAAATTCTTCTTCTAGTAACAGTTTTTTCAGAATGCTGAGAGTTATGTCCTTATAAGCATACTGTTCCATATCAAAATGTACAGCTGCGCCTAATTCTTTAGCACGACGTAAGAGAATCCGAATGCGATCGCTAACTCGTTCCTCACTACCTTTAGCATCTAATGGGTCAAATTGGGAATAAAATGCCGTTAATTTCACAGAAACCTGAACTTTTGGGATCGGTTCGCCATCAGCCTCATCAATCGCCGGAATAACTGCCCAATTCTTCGATGCTTCCACCAATTGTTGCATTAATTCTAGATAGCGTTCTAGATAAGACTGCGCTTCCGCTTCGGTAATTACAGCTTCACCAAGTAAATCGATGGTGAAAGCCATTTTTTCTTTTCGCAGTCGTTCAACTGTTTTAATGACTTGTTTGATATTTTCCCCAGAAATATATTTATGGGCAAGTGTCTCAACTGCTGTCCCAACAGTTGTAGCAGCAACTTGTCCAGGCATCGAGTCGGGGTTAGCAAAGTTTAGCATTCCCTTCAAAGCTGCCGGCAATTCTACAGATTCATCGCCTAAATATTCTTGTAAATGTGAGGCAATTTCTGATTTACTGTGCAAAGCAGGTAGCGTATCTATAAAGCGAAATAGTTGCACCCGCAAGCCAGGGTTACTCATGGCCCAAGCTAGTAATTTATCATCCCAACGCATTTGATCCCGCAGGGAAGAAAAAAACGAACGATTTTCCTGCGTTGCGGCTAGAAGTTGTTTAGCAATTTCTTGGGTTTTAGCTTCGTAGGTGCTTGTTTGTACTTGTAATACCACTGATAATAACTCCGTTAATCAAGGCAAGGCTTTTTGTACAAAGCCTGTGTCTCTATTTTGACGCTTTCATCTAGCTGTCACCATTATGTAGAATTCGTAATCGACGACAGATGTGGATTAAATAGATAAAAACTGCTATAAACTCGACTATGACAACGCACTTAACAATGCCCGCTTAAATTCAGCTGCACTCTTAAAGTGAATTTCTGGCTTATCAACCAACGCCAAATCAATCACCTGCGCTAGGGGTTGCATAATTGTTGCATCTCGTTGGCGAATTGGTATGGGATTATTCTGTAAAACTGCCAGAAAAGGATCGCCTGTGAAGTTGCGGGGGAAACAACCTGTTAGCATATTGTAGAGACAAGCCGCAACTGCCCAAATATCTACCTCCGGTTGGGCATATTTAAAGTTAAGCACCTGCTGTCGCGGCATGAAAACAGGAGTACCCGCTTGAGTCCCAGTCAAAGTTTGACCACTTAAACCAGCCAAGTCAAAGGCTTTAGATAAGCCGTAATTACCGATTTTTGCGACCAGCTTTCCGTCAATCTTAGTCAAGAAGATATTACTCGGTTTGAGGTCGCGGTGAACTATACCTTTACCTTTGCCAAACTTCCCATCAGCCAGTTTGACATAAGGAAGTTCAACATTGTGGGCATATTCTAAAGCGTCTAAAATTTGGAGAATAATCGGTACTGCAATATCAACAGACAATCGCCCACCCAGTTGTTGCATGAAATCCCATACAGTACCGCCCTCACAATATTCCATTGTAAAAAAGAAGATAATTTCCGAGAAGCCAGAATCCATGAGTTGCACTACATGAGGATGTTGCAATGCCTTAGTGTTTTCAGTCTCCCGGAGAAACATCTGCACAGCGAAGTCATTCGCCGCCACTGCTGGTAACATGACCTTTAAGGCTATGAACTTGCCAGACTGATTGTGCTGTGCTAAATAAACTTCTCCGAATTCACTCGTGCTGAGAAGTTTGACAATATTATAACCGCTAATTGCTTTGAGATTGCGATCGCCACTCTCAGCCAATTTCAGAAAGTATCTGATGATGTCTAAGCAATAAACTTGTTGTACTGGGTTATTTTTGACAGTAACATCGTCAGGGATGAAGGTTGGTAGATTTACTTCATCTGGATGTATTTCTATACTAACTTTAAAGACAGTGTGACCTAAGTTAATTTCGTCGCCTGTTCGTAAATCATACTCTGGAAAGTGGCATTTTACAGCTTCTTCAGCCGTTTGATTTCGTTGGCGTTGTCCAATATTTTTACCGTTAATGTAAGTGCCATTTTTACTACCAAAGTCCCGCACCCGAATATCAGGAGGATTAATATCCAGTAAACAGTGATAGCGGGAGATGCCCCGATGATTCCGATCATCTGGTAACTGAGGATTGCAATCTGAACTTCTACCGATTATGCAGCTACTGCGGCAATCAAAAATATATTGCTGTCCTAATAATTGTCCTTGAATAACGGTAAGGATGATTTTAGCTGGCATCTGAACAATAAAAAATTAATGCCCACAATCATAACTTACCTGTATCAGATATCACAGTAGTGAACCACTGATGTCCCGCAAAGTATCTGAGATTAAATCCGGTTGAATACTGATTACAAATCTTGATGAAAAAGAAAACACCTAAAACCCCACATAAAACTTTTACCTGTCGCTGCTGGAAGTCTTCTTTACTTTGTTGAATATGGTTGAGGGTTTTAATAACAACTAATTTACCTGTATGCTGTTCTATGGCGCTATAGGTGACACCAAAGCCACCGCCACCAAGGACTTTTTGTATAATGAATCTTCCGTTGTCCAGATGTTGATTGGGCGTCCAAAGTTTCATTGATTTATAACTAGATTTATAACTTGTAAATATATTCGCGTGAACTCACTCTTAACCCTTTACTACAAGTAAGGGGAAGAAAATTTTTCCCCTCTTTCTCGTAGCCGAGTTAGAAGATGAGGTTCTACTTGAAGTCTTCTACTGCTGTTTTAACAGTATGTACTTATTTTTTCCAATACTCAGAATGGGTATACTGCCTCTATGCCTACAGAAAACTTTATGGATATTTTATTTTATAACTGGCAACACACACTCCAACCCTTTGGCGTTGACCAGGTAGCGGCTGAGAAAGCCTTTAATCTCTTGGTAGAAGCTTACTCTACCCCTGGTCGCTATTACCATACACTGAAACACATCGATCGCGTTCTCAGCACAATTGAGATTTTGCAAGGCTATGCCAACAACTTAGCTGCTGTTCAACTAGCTGCCTGGTTTCACGATGTAGTGTATGACACTGAAGCCAAAGATAACGAAGAACGAAGTGCAGACTATGCTTTTGAATTGCTGAATAATTTGGGTATTCCAGAAAGTATCATAATTACTGTCACCCGTCTGATTCTGAACACTAAAAACCACCAAGCTGCGGTAAATGACTATGATAGCCAAGTCCTAGTTGATGCAGATTTAGCGATTTTGGCTACTAACCCAGTTGATTATAAAGAATACGCCCATGCTATTCGTCAGGAATATGGCTGGGTAGCAGAGGCAGATTATATCACAGGTCGTCAGAAAATTTTAGAACGATTTTTACAGCGATCGCGTATTTATCTTACACCTTTAATGTCAGAGTTTGCCGAACCATCTGCTCGTGGCAATATCCAGGCAGAAATTCAATCTTTATCGCTTGGTTAGTTTGATAAAAATTTCAAGTCTTGGGAACCAGGACTCCCTATCAAAGCAGCGAATGTAAGACCAATAAAACAAGGAGTTCTGAAGGCTATCCCTGATGAATTGGCAGACCTAACACCATACCGCAAGCGCGGTTGGTGTCTGGTAATTTACCGTCTGCCACCACCACGATGAGGTACTTCAGGCACTTCAGTATTTTCTAGCTTTCTTTTTGGTGCAAACATTTCTTGATGTTGTTGCTGTTGAATTTTTTGCTGTGCAAATTTTACGCGGGTACGAACTCCCACATCGGCATCAGTATCAAGTATTTGCTGAAGTTGATTTGTAATCCGCGATGCTTGCTCTGGTAAAGTGACTGCTATGGCAATTGCTAGTGCCTCTAAACTCGTCACTGCTGCATAGCGCACTATCCACTCTGGATCTTGAGAAATTACTAATAGTGCCTCTAATACCTGAGTCTGAACAGATTCCACTTTCTCAGCAGGTAGTTGCTGCCAACGTAAAGTGCCTAATCCCCTAGCAGCTGCTCGCCGCACACTTAAGGAAAAATCGTTTTTTGCTGCCTCTAATAAGGTATCTAGCGCCCGAACATCGCCAATTCCCGCTAAGGCACGAATCGCCCAGGCTCTCGCACTGTAGTTGTAGTCATCAATTAGTTCCAATAGTGATGGTACTGCGACTTCGCCGATCGCAATTAGTCCATCTACTGCTGCCACTGCTGCCCCTGGATTGTTGTAGCCCAAAGCTGCAATCAGAGTGGGAACAGATTCTTCAATACCAGCTGCCGCTAACTCCTGAACTGCGTCTAATAAGCGATCCGAAGAGTCTGCTTCTTCCACAGCACGAATTAATATTTGGGCAAGGTCACTGTTATTCATAATAAGCCATCAGTCATTAGGGATCTGCCAATTGTAGCTTAAGCCCTCCGTAGTTGACATCAGACATAAACCCCCTAGCCCTTATCTCGCAGTTATGTTAGGGGTTTATTTGTGGTAAATAGTTGATTTAAGCGTATTAATAACAACTAATGCCTGGGAAATTATGACTACAATAGCGAGTCCATCAAATTTATCACTTTCATCGCACCATCTGACAAAGTGCTTGTTGCTGTGTGCTTAACTTGATGTTCTAGTAATCCTTTCAGAGAAATTAGCTTCAGGCTATTTTCAGCAAGAGTTTCGGCGATCGCATCTGCTGCGGGTAAATACCCAATCGCTCCCAAATCTGCTAACACTGCTCGACGCAATTGCAATTTATCTCCTGCCAGAGCTTTAACTAACCGTTCTCCATAAACTGGTTCTTGGGTTAATTGATACATCGCTCGTGCGGCAGCATACTGCACCAATTCGATTGGATGCTCTAAAAATGGTTTTACCAAGGGGATGCACTCAGTCGCCCTTAATGTTCCCAAGGCTTCTAAAATGGCTTCGTAGGGTTGAGATAAATCAGGCTGCGATCTCAGCTGCTCTCCCTGCAAACCTACTTGTAATAACTCAATCAAAGCGGGGATGCAAACCGGATCGCCCAGCATTTCTAAGGATTGTGCCGCTGCTTCCCGGACATAAAAATCTGAGCAGTCTAAACACCCAATTAAAGGCGAGACTGCCTGGCGAGCGCCTAGTTTCCCTAAAGCCCTAGCTGCGTTACGTCGCAGAGGATATCCGCCTTCTGGTGTTCTGTCGGCTTCATCCTCTAGCGCTTTAATCAATCCTCTTACCGCAGGTGCTTCACAGATTTGAAACCTACCCAACCACCAGGCAGCATAAAAGCGCAGACCTAAATCTGCACTCTCAAGATTAGCGATCGCTTGCTCTACTGTTAAAGATTCACCATCGCCAGAGTTACCTGTCGGTGATAAATCTTCAAATTTCTGCGAACTAGAATTCATTATGAAGAAGGAGGATCGCTTTGTTCGCTATTTGTTTTAGCTTCAGCGTTCAATGGCTGAATGCTGACTATTTTGCCACCCAAGCGAGTAATCCGCTGCATTTCTTGATTCATCCGGTTCTCTGGTACTGTGAAAAACACAGTAGCACTAGAACGAATCGGATAGTTGGTTTTTTCAGTTTCTTCGCTTTGGCGCAAACCCACCACTTCATACCGAAAGTAGCGACTACTCGTACTACTAATTGCTCCAACCATAAAATTAATTTCCAATTTTAGATCGTCATTAGTCCTTTGTCCTTAATAATGACTATTGACTAATGACTATTGACTATTGATCCTAAAGGGGTTTCACACTAGCTATTTTACCACCTTGTTTTACCACTCTCTGGAAGTAACTAGATAGTTCTTCATAAGGTATAACCACCGCTTGATTGACGCGGCGTGTGCTGGGATACCCAGCTCCAAAAACACCTGCTACTTCAATGCGGTAAAGTCTGCCTTCTTTACCAAAAGTTCCCGCACCACCAAAAGTGCTGCTGGGGGTAACGCCTTTTTCAGAAGCAACGTATGAAAAGCCTGAAGAAGCACCAGAGGGAGGAACAACGACAGATGCACTATTGCGACCTAGTTCGCTAGCAAGGCGGGAGTCTTTGCCTTTGAGTTGGGAGGTATCGCTACTGGCATAGCCGCGATAAAGTTGAAATATTCGGGTAAATCCGACAGTTTTTTGTCCTGTTTGGGTTTCAAAGCCGCGATAGTAAGGCACTATATTTTCACCAAAGTTAGATTGATACTCTGGAGAATCGATATAAGAATCAATGTCGGCTTCATATCCCTTGGTTTGATACAAGTCCAAGTGATAGACGACATCAGACTCATCATAAGGGGCACGACCCAATAAATGTTTGTAGTTCAGTTCGATGACACGAGTTTGGAAGTTGTCGTAGAAAAATCTGGATTTGTACAGTTCTGATTTAGCTACTTGACGCACAAACTCTTGCACTGTACTTTTTCCATCACGCAGGATAGATTCAGCACTTGTCAGGCGGTCAGATGCCAAAATGTAGTTGTTGCCCAAAACTTGACGATAGACGGCAGCAATTACTCTTTCAATGTCTTCTTTGGTTGCATTCGGACGCAATTCTACAGGAGACTGATCGCTAAAAGGTTCTGTTCCCAGACGAGAAGCTGCTGTTGTAACGGCCATTGGTAATTTTCCTTTTGTAATTAATAGTTGGAAAAATTAGGAGTTAGGAGTTAAGAGTTAGGATTTAAGGGTAGGAATATAGTTAGGAGTTTAAAACTCATAACTTCTAACTCCTCACTCTTGACTCCTCACTCCTCACTCCTAACTCCTCACTTAATTCCCGATTCCCTATTTATACGGCTGTAATGCTAATAACCTTACTGCCCTTGCGATTCAACTGCTGTAATTTACTAGAAAGTTGTTCGTAGGGTACGATCAATTCCGCAGTACCGCGCCGTACTACAGCTGAGTTTGGGGAAGCTGCTTGTAGTACTCTGATCCGGTATGTTTCGCCGCGATCGCCTCTAGAAAGACCTGCTAAGGCTCCAGCAGAGACTGGATAAATGGGTGAAGCTAAATTCTTAGCCACTTCCCAAGTGAGGCGTCCTTGTTTTTGTCCTTGAGCGCGATCGCTATTGGCATAACCCCGGTAAAGTTGGAACAGTCGGCTATAGCCAACATTTTTCTGTCCTACTTGACTTTTAAAGCCTCTGTAGTAGGGCACAATATTTTCGCCAAAACTCTCTTGATATTCTAATGAGTCAATGTAGGAATTAATCTCAGCTTCGTAACCTTGTGAGTTGTAAAGCTCAACATGGTACGAAATCTCTGACTCATCTTCTGGGGCACGCCCCAATAAATGCTTATAATTCAACTCGATAAACCGAGTTTGGGAGTTGGAGTAGAAAAACTTATCCCGATAGAGTTCTGATTGAGCAATGGCTAGCACAAATCCTCTTACGGTGATTTCACCTTGTTGCAACAGTGATTCTGCACTCTCTAGACGCTCTCCTTCTAGTAGATATGCATTACCCAAAACCTGACGGTAAGCCGTCCGGATAACCACTGCCACATCGGCTTCTGTTCTATCAGGGCGTAGTTCTACTGGTGCTGAATTTTCAAACGCTGCAATCCCTAATCTTGCTGCTTGTCCCAAAGCTGCCATCTTTAACCTCCTCAGTTTTAACTGCAAAACTGAAAACTTTTTAGAAAATTTTTTCTAGTCTTTTAACAGTCTTTTTGAAATTGACACTCACCTTACTTGAAATCAGGTGATTTTTAAGACATAGCTGCCTTAATATCCTGTTTCCACAGGTTCCCAGGCTCACCTTATCGGTTTGGCAGTCCCTCATAGGGGAGAAACCTCTAGACGTTCTCTGCCAGACACTGCCCGTAGCTTGCTTCCCTGTAGGGGCGCGGACTCGCTAACGTTGCACTAGCATCTTTCCTTCCTTACGGAACGTTCCGCGAACACGTAGCGTCTCCCAAGAGAAGGTAGAACATTGCGATCGCTACCTCACCACATTTGCCATAAGGGCGTAGTGATATCTCCTTACGTTATTTCGGGCGTATACTTTCCCCCAGTCCGAGGGTAGGTTCTTAAATCTTGTACTGACAAAAATATTGTGCCAATTGACGGTAGCTTAAACGAGGCACTGGGTTGTGAACTTTCCCAAATTTGTAGCAAATACCGTGCTACGTCGGCAGCTTTCATCCCTGTTCTAAAGCAAAAAATACAGAACTACGTTCCTCTTTCTCCAAGGTTTTCAGCTAGCTTTTCTTAAAAAACTGCCCGGAGAGGTAAACAACTCATAGAACTCACTTGTCATAAGAGCTGATTTCCTCTCCGGGCTAAAGAAACACTCTAGCTTAGAGTATTGATTACATAGTCGATGTAGGAATTTGCTTCAACAGCTGGATCGCCGCTGAGACCGTGGTTAGCTTTGATGTACTTGAGAGCTTCAATGTACCAGCTAGGAGACAGGTCAAAAGTCCGGTTGATTTCAGCCAAGCCAGAAATTAAGAAATCATCCAAGGGACCTGTGCCACCAACAACTAAAGCGTATGTGATAATCCGCAAGTAGTAGCCGATATCACGTACACACTTGCCTTTACCGCGTGCATCAGCCGCGAAGTTAGGGCCTTGTTGTTGAGTGGTGTAAGGGTACTTGTTATACACTGCTTGAGCAGCACCTTCGGTCAAGCGTTGAGCATTGGCGCTCAAAGCTTTTGCTGCTTGTAAGCTAGCAGGAGCTTGGCGGAAGCGACCAAAAGCAACTTGAATTTCGGTGCTGCTGAGGTAGCGTCCTTGAGAATCAGCCGATGCAATTGCTTCAGTTAGAGGTGTTTTTGTCATTTTGGTATTTCCCTTTTACAAACGTTATGGTTGAAATTTTGTTTTGTCCTAATAGACAGGACAATTATTTAGTCAACATCAGCAATGCTTGCTTTGCTTAAGCTACAGCAGCAGCAGCACGATCGAAATAGCTAGCTATTTCAGATGACAAAGCACTGCAATCGCCTCTGGTGATATTGTTTGTATCGTTGACAATTGCCAAAGAAGCTTGTTTCAGCTTTTGAATACCAACAGCAACTGAAGCTCCTGGAGTTCCCAATGCCAAGTAGGTTTCCCGCAATCCATTGAGGGCACGATCGTCTAGTACGCTAGAATCGCCAGCAAAGATAGCGTAGGTGATATAGCGAAGAATGATGTCCAAGTCTCTGATACAAGCAGCTGCACGACGGCTGGTGTATGCATTACCACCGGGAGTGATCAATTGGGGTTGTTCTGCCCACAAATCACGAGCCGCAGCAGCAACAAGAGCTGACGCATTGCTGGTAATACGGTTAACAGCATCTGCACGCTTGTTACCATCTTTGACTAGTTCGCTCAATGCATCTAATTGTGCATCAGAGAGATATTCGCCGCGTGTATCAGCTTGGGAAACTACTTTTGCAAATGCATCTAAAACCATTGCGTTAAATCTCCTAATTTGCTTGGTTAAGAATAATTGGACTCAAAACTGAATGGTTCAGTTGATTTTTGATGTCAGCACTGCCTGACGAGTTACGAAAGGTTTAAAACAGACATCCAAGAAATAAGTTTACGATCTCCAGGCTTTCAGATTAAAACTTTTGTTAAAAAACTTCAAACTTCTATGAACGACTGGAAAACCTGATTAAGATGTTGTTTTTTACTTCCAAGTTCTCTTTATACAATGCTGCTGCATCATATTTTATTACAAATTATTGTTATGTTTGTGAAAATTATTTACATAACTTCACATTTTGGACTATGTTTAGTTTACGAGCCGATCGCTGCTGTTGTGGGAGGGCAATAGATATTGTAGTTAATGTCACTTTGTAGTGATTTCTTATATGTCTTATGTAAAATTACTCAAATTTATTTTGGAGAAAGGCAATAACGCGCTTGAATGCTTGGGAGTCTTGGTAAAGAAAACCATGACCGCCCTTAAAGAACTCTAAATACGAACCTGGTATCTGTTTGTGCATTGCCTCAAGATTGACAGGTGGAGATATGCCATCGTGATGGCCGCCGCAGATATAGACAGGAATATGCAGTTGAGAAAGTCGATTATATGTATCGTGAGCAGCACGAGCCTCAAGCTGACGACGACGCCCAACTTCACGACTTGGTTCGTTTGTACCCGCTTGAAAAACTGCTAGTGTCAGCTTTACTAATTCCTGAAATTGTGTAGTTCGGCTAGAGAGCCAAGCTTCCTCTTGCCAACGAGTATCAGCAATTGTGATTTGCCGATGAGCTAGTTCTTCAGCAGCAAGGTTTGCGAGTTCATGTAGTGGATATGACGAGCCACCAGCACCACCACTACTAGTACAGGCCAAAACAAGACGTTTAACGCGGTGTGGATAGCGCAGTGCCAACTCTTGGGCTACCATACCGCCAAAGGAAATTCCGATGACATGAGCGCTTTCCCACCCAACTGCATTTAACAAAGAGTCTGCATCAGCGGCGTAATCTGCTATGGTGTAAGGAATATCAGGTTTTGAAGTTTGACCCAGACCGCGCTGATCGTAGGCTAAGATTTCAAAGTGTGGGGCTAGTGGTGAGTCAAAAATAGTCGGCGATCGCTGCAAATCTCCTCCAGTACCACTGATACTGAGTAGGCGTTGACCAGTGCCACGAATCTCATAATACATTTGCAGGTCGCGAACAGATACAAATGGCATAAGTATTTTTTCTGATGAAATTCGGCGAATTTGGCTCAAGAAGCGATCGCAATATCTCTAAATAAGCATCCTCTTTTTATCCTCACTGGATGTTGTTGCATTGAAGAGCTGCTAGATCCCCGACTTCTTTAAGAAGTCGGGGATCTGAACACCACTAATCTCTCAAAACTTTTGGGACAGACTACTAGTTTCTACCAAACACACTGCCAAGGGCACGCGCCATATTTTGCGGCTGCATTGCATCCATTGCGGCGGTGGGTTCGTAACCACAATGAACCATACAATCGGCACACTTAGGATTACCACTCTTCTGGCCGTATTGACTCCAGTCAGTTTGTGCCAGTAATTCCTTAAAAGTAGAGTAATAACCTTCGTTCAGCAGATAGCAAGGTTTTTGCCAACCGAGAACGCTATAACTAGGGCTACCCCAAGGCGTGCATTCGTAGTCCTTATCACCCGTGAGAAAATCTAGGAACAACGGATTGTGATTGAAGTTCCAATTTTTTTCACCACTTTTGTAGGGAGCCAGAATTTGCCGGAAGAGGGCGCGGGTTTGTTCGCGGTGGAGAAAATGATCTTGATCTGGTGCCCACTCATAACTGTAACCGGGAGAAATCATCATCCCGTCAGTATTTAGTGTTTCCAGAAAGTTGAAGAACTCTTGCATATCTTTAGGTTCAGTACCTTCAAAGATAGTGGTGTTAGTTGTAACACGAAAGCCTTTAGCTTTAGCGGCACGAATGGCTTTGACAGCAATATCAAAAACACCTTTACGATCGACGCAGCGATCGTGTAATTCCCGCATTCCATCTAAATGCACGCTGAAAGTGAGGTAAGGAGAAGGTTGAAACTTATCCAGGCTCTTTTCTAATAACAAACCATTAGTACACAAGTAAATATATTTCTTGCGCTCAATTAATCCCTGGACAATCTCATCAATTTGGGGATGTAGCAGAGGTTCTCCACCAGGAATGGAGACAACTGGTGCGCCACACTCTTCCACAGCGGCAAAACACTGTTCTGGGGTGAGATTTTGCTTTAATATTTCCTTCGGATGTTGGATTTTACCACAACCAGTACAAGCGAGATTACACCGAAAAAGAGGTTCTAACATCAACACTAAGGGGAAGCGTTTGCGTCCTTTCAAACGCTGTGTAACAAGATACTTCCCAATATCCATAGCTTGTTGTAGATTAACTGCCATTGTTGCGATCGCTCCTCTTTTAAAGATAAATACACCACTGGAAAACATAAAACCTTTGTAGGGGCGCAAGACCTTGCACACCCCTACTGTCTATTGCATCCACACGTAAATCGCTATATTTTTCATTTGACATATCCCTGAGCAACAAACCAATCCACAGCGTCATTGAGTGCGGCGTTGAGCGAAGATTGGGGTAGATCCAATTCTCGTACAGCCTTTGAAGCATTGTAATACATAGGTTGTTTCGCCATCCGAACGCCATCTAATGGTACTGAGGGCGATTTACCCAATGGTGCGAGAATTTTTTCATCAACCCAGGCAACACTTAGGGGCAACCAAGCGGGTACTGTTTGTTGAGGTGCGCTCAGACCTGTGATATCAGCGAGTTGTTCGAGTAGTTGCTTGAGACTGAGGTTTTGATGACCTAAGATATAGCGATCGCCAGATTTACCCCGTTGCAAAGCCAGTAAATGCCCCCATGCCACATCCCGCACGTCGATAAAATTTAGACCAGTATCCATGTAAAAGGGCATTTGCCGTCGTAAAAACCGCAAGATTATATCACCCGTCGGGGTAGGTTTGATATCCAACGAGCCAATCGGACTGCTGGGATTGACAATAACTACCTCCTGGCCTGTAGCAACGGCTTGCATAGCTTCTTGTTCAGCCAAAAACTTAGACTTTTTATAGTCACCCACCAACTTTTCTAAGGAACTCTGATGTGTTTCATCCACAACTTCCCCTGACGATCCTACCCCAATCGCTGCCACTGAACTTGTGTAGACAGTGCGTTCAATGTTAGCCTTGCGAGCTGCTGCCAACACATTGCGCGTACCCAGAACATTGTAACGGTGGAGTAATTCTCGGTCTGTCTGCCAGAGGGAATAATGAGCTGCTACATGAAATAAATATTGACAACCTCCCATCTGTTGCCAGAGATTTGGATCGTTCAAATCGCCTTTGACAATTTCCACCTCTAAACCGCGTAAATTCTCCAAATTGCTGCTATGGCGTACCAGTGCTTTGACGGCATATCCCTGTTGCAGCAACAACCGTACCAAATGAGCACCAATAAAACCCGTCCCCCCGGTGACAAAAACCTGCATCAACTTGCCCCCTGCTCCCCTGCTCCCCTGCTCCCCTTCTTAAATCGGGGAAACCAATCATCCAAAATTGTGTAGACTACTGGCACAACAATCAAACTGAGAATAGTTGAAGTTACTAATCCACCTGCGATCGCTACAGCCATCGGCGATCGCAATTCGGAACCAGCACCCAAACCCAAAGCGATCGGCAGCATCCCTAAAATAGTCGAGGCCGTGGTCATCATAATTGGTCTGAGGCGCACTAGTCCGGTGTTGAGAATCGCCTCTGTACGGTCTAAGCCAGCATTGCGTAACTGGTTGATATAATCTACAAGCAAAATCGCATTTTTATTTGCCAGCCCCAGCAAAAAGACGAAACCGATCAATGAGATCATACCAAAGTCGCTCTTGGTAATTAGTAGCGCCAACATCGCCCCCACTAGTGCTAAAGGCAAAGAGACACCAATAACTAAAGGGTCTACCCAGCTTTTGAATAGTAAAATTAGTACCACAACAATGCACAAGGCAGATAGAGCTAAAGTACTGCCGAAACTGCTAAAAACCTTATTTTGGTTAGCAGAGTCTCCTCCTAAATTTAAAGAAACATTAGAGGGTAACACCGCGTTTGCTTCAGCTACCACTTTGTCAGTGGCATCACCCAAAGACAGATCCTTGCCAAGATTAGCACTGATGTAGGCTACGCGCTGATTATTCAGACGCTCGATCTGAAAAACCGTGCCCTGTGGATTCGTTTCACCTGTAACTGTGACATCAGCGAATCCCGGTAGCCTTTGAATCCTTTCTTTAATGGCTTTGACTGCTTTGCTCAAAGCTTGGAGATTATCACCTTGTAATGCTATTTGCAGGGGTTTTTGACCGCCAGAATCGACAAATTGAATATCTTCAACACTAGTAGTTACCCCAGAAATAGTAGGTAAGGAGGAGCGCAACTGGTCTTGTAATTCCGCAGTTGCGATCGTGCGATTTTCCTTTAACTTTACGTATAGTGTCCCTTTATTTGGTTCACCCTCACGAGAACCAACAGTGGTAAATACCGTTTCAACTGCCGATGATTTTCTCACAACCTCTTCTAGTTTCTTCGCAACCACAAGAGAATCATTTAAAGGATTGGGAATTGGGGATTGGGGATTGGGGATTAGAGATTGGGGACTAGGAATATCACTCCCTTGTCCTCCTTGTCCTCCTTGTCCCCCTTGTCCTCCTTGTCCTCCTTGTCCTCCTTGTCCCCCTTGTCCCCCTTGTCCCCCTCTGCCCAAATCAGGGATACTCGGCAAAGGAGCCGTATAAGCAATATTAAATTCGCCGCGATCGAGTTTGGGAATAAATCCTTTGGGAATTAGTGGAATCAGTGCTATACCTGCGATGAAACTGAGTGCAGCTAACCCGATAACTATCTTGCGGTGATTTAAAGACCAACTGAGCAAATTTCTGTAAGATTGGGTAAACGCCACCCAGATTTTTGCTTCTCGACGCGGGGAGAGCGAGGATTTCGGTTTGAGCCAGTAGATAGCCAGAACTGGAGATAAAGTCCGAGCAACTAGCATAGAAGCAAGCATCGCCGCAGATACAGTGATGCCAAAAGGCTTGAAGAACTGACCAATTACCCCACCCATTAAACCTATGGGTAGAAAAACTGCTACTGCTGTTAAAGTGGCGGCGGTAACTGTCAACCCAATCTCATTTGTCGCTAAAAGTGCTGCTTGGCGAGGAGTTTCTCCATCTTCAACGTGTCGCATGATGTTTTCCACATCCACGATCGCATCATCAACAATGCTACCAATCACCAAAGCTAAAGCCAGCAGGGTGATTGTTTCTAGGTTGAAGCCGAAAATCGCCATGACGATAAATGTCGCCAACAAAGACGTGGGAATCGCCAAGGCAGAAATCAGAGTTGCCCGCCAATTCCATAAAAAAGGAAAAATTACCACTATTGACAACAAGACGGCTTCCAGCAAAGCATCGATGGTTGACTGGGTGGCTTGGCGGATATATTCTGCTTGGGTGGCAGCTAAGGTAAGTTTGACATCTTTAAGGGTAGAGCGTAGCCTTTGAACTTCTTTCTCAACCCGACTCACTACTTCCAAAGTATTAGCATTACCGCGTTTGATTACCTGAAATGCGAGTGCATCTTCACCGTTAAACCGGACTAATGTCGCCCCACCTTGGGGGATTGTTGCACTCGCATTCGCTGGATTTATCGGAGGAGTTGCAGTCGCAGCGCCTAGTAGTGAGACTTTTAATACTCCTGGTAATTTAGCGATCGCACTAACAATCTCATCTTGCGCTAACTTCGTCAAATCTTTGAGATTCCGTGTAGGACTCTCTATGGCATAACTAATGGCGGCTGACTCGTTTAGATTCAGGGGAATAATTTTAGAAGTCGCTCCTTGAGGTAGAGCCAACTGCTTCAGGGCAGTTTCAACCTTTTTGGTTGATGTTTCTAAATTCGTCCCAACGACAAAAGAGAGGCTAACGGCTGTTTGACTAGGATAGGTGGATGAGCGGATAACCTCCAGTCCTTCAAGGGAGCGGAGGCGTTCTTCTAGGGGTTTGGTGAGCTTCGCTTCTGTATCCAGGGCAGTTGTCAGGGGAGCTGTAGCATTTACAACCACTACTGGAAAAGTAATATCTGGAAACAAGGCATATTTAAGGGAACTGAAAGCCAGAACACCAGCTACCGTTACGGCAATCCAAAAACTCACCGTCAGCCACGAAAATTGAATCGCCAATTTGGAAATATTGAAGAGTTCTCGTGCGGATTTGGAGTTATGAAGCTTTACCATCTTGGAAAATTATCGTGTGGATGACACAATTATTTAGTCATGCTACAGCAATCATCTTCGGTTTGCTAATTTTTGGTTACTACTAAACGGCAATATTACTTATTATCACTCAGAGATAGCAATCCTATTTGATTTGTGAAAATGGGCGGTGTTCAGATCCCGACTTCTCAAAGAAGTCGGGGATCTAATTTGGAAGTCCCTTAAAACTTGAAACTATCGAGAGAGCTAGTGTCTAATTTTTTGCCCATCAACACAATTCTGGTGCCTCAAGGAGCAGAATATAAAGCTGTGTGTCGCGGATTAAGCGGCGTTACTGGCTTCATGCCAACAGTATTAGCCATACCTGTTGGCATGAAACCTTTACTCAAATACCTGCAACAAGGACAATTTCTGACTCCAAAATCCAGAGTCCTAATTATGGGTATATGTGGCAGCTTGAGCGATCGCTATACAGTTGGCGATCTTGTGCTGTATCAAAATTGTATTTATCAGGAGAAACAGCAAGAATGCGATCGCACTTTCACAGCACAATTGCACTCTTTCATACCAGAACAAGGCTCATTAGTCAAGTCACTAACAAGCGATCGCGTAATTTGGTCTGCTGCCGAAAAACGTCATTTAGGTAAGACTTTGGCGGCTGATGTTGTAGATATGGAAGGATTTACCGCTTTAGAATTTTTCAATGCGGCTGGGATGTCTGTGGCAATGCTACGAGTAGTTAGCGACGATTGTCAGCATAATATCCCCGATCTTACACCAGCAATTAACTCTGACGGCTCTCTAAACCCTTTGCCGTTAGCGATCGCCATGCTTCGACAACCTTTTGCCGCTACTCGGTTGATTCGAGGTTCATTGACAGCATTAAAGGTGTTAGAGCAAGTTACAAATCGGCTCTTTTCTGGCAATCAGCTGGAATAATTTGTTGCAGAATTAATGGCACACAGTTATTTGAGTTGAGCATTCAGCAAACTAGAAACAGCCTATCTTTTACATTGCTGACTGTTTTGAGAACACTTCAAATCTGCGCCATGCCCCCATCGACGAAGAGTTCGATGCCGTTGACAAAGCTGCTGTCATCGGATGCAAGGAAGACAACAGCTTTGGCAATCTCGTCTGGCGTACCCACCCGCCCAAGGGGGATATTGACAGCCTGACTTGCTACAAATTCCTGCACTTGCTCCTCGGTCAGTCCCAGAAGATTGTAGCCAGGAGTAGGCACAACACCAGGGCTGATAGCATTGACACGAATTTTGCGCTCTTTGAGGTCGAGTGTCCAGTTGCGTGCAAACGAGCGCACGGCGGCTTTGGTGGCGCTGTAAACGCTGAATGCTGGGTTGCCTTTAATAGAAGTAATCGAAGCATTGAGAATAATTGAAGCTCCCTCTGACAACAAAGGCAATGCCTTCTGCACAGTGAAAAGCAGACCTTTGACGTTGGTGTTAAAGGTTTTGTCAAAGTGTTCCTCAGTTATCGATCCAAGCGGGGCAAGTTCCCCACCTCCAGCATTGGCGAAAATGATCTCAAGGCGACCTTTCTCTTGCTCAATTGTGGTGTAAAGGCGATCGAGGTCTGCAAGAAGAGAGACATCGCTTTGAACGCCAGTGACGTTTTTACCGATCTCTTTGACGGCGGCATCAAGTTCATGCTGACGACGACCTGTGATGAAAACATACGCACCTTCGGCGACGAATCGCTTGGCAGTCGCAAGACCGATACCGCTGGTGCCACCTGTAATGAGCGCGACTTTTTCTGAGAGCTTTTGTGACATAACGATGTTCTTTTGAATAAGGTTTAGTGATTGTGAGTCCGATCGCATATCGTTCAAGCTGTAAACCCACCATCGATCAAATGGCTGGCATCAGGTGCTTTGGTGGGCATAATAGTTACCAACTAAATGCTTATTTACCAATCGATACAAAAAGTATCCCTTGATTAAGTCTTGGTGTCAAGGAAGTTTTATACTTATAGGTATGAAAGCGGAAAAATCTAATTAAGTCGCAAGGATTTCCTTGCGCTTTCGATATTGACGAAGCCTGAGAGCAAGCTTTGCACATGTTTTGGCGCAAGGACTATCTGGGAGCATCCCTTATAAAGCTAACTGAGGCCATCGGCATTAACCGTCTGAGCCGAATGGCACGCTTGTAAAGCCCAAAGGTTTGTGTTGTCTTGTTCCCAGCCTCCAGGCTGGGAATATATTTAAAAGAAGCTCTGCCTCTTGTCAAGCTACTGGAGGCGGAGCCTCCAAGAATGAGTTAAGAGCTTAAAAACTGGGAACCAGTCAAATCAAGGGCTGTATCTTTTCTTAGTACCATTCCTGTCTGAGCTTCTATGTTAAGCTAATGCGCCTACATATTGCACAAACTCCGTTAAGACCGTCATTAGTCATTAGTCATTTGTGTTTACCAAGGACAAATGACAAATGACAATTGACTTAGGACAACCTTCACCAGTTAATGCGCTTTTCTTTTTGCGTAACAGCTTACCTTTGCTAATAAGAAAACTTTATTCCGCGTCTTTAATTTACTAAAACCTTAGTTCAGGGTCTCTATAAGCTTGCATTTTTTGACTTTATTTATAACATTAATTGCATTTGATTAATCGAATGCAATATCTATCAAAAAGACCAAAGAAACTAAGAGTTTATTATTTATATACGTCTAGATTGATGGAAAAAATATTTATAACTAGCTGATTGATTAATTGATATAACAATTAAATTTTGCTTTTAAAAAATCGTATTATCAAGCTTTTTTTACAATTTAATATTAAATTTGAATAACTACTGACAGTATAAAGTTCAATAGAATTACGATCATTAAATAGTTTATAAAATAAGTTTTACAAAAACTTTATCATAATGCATATTAAGTAAGAGTCTAGATTGGGAAACATAATATATAACCTTGTCAGGGTTGGGTTCCATGAGAGCTAATTTTACTGGAATGTGAATTAAAAATACTTTTTTCTCAGAATAGCTCGGAACTAATTTACCAACTATCAAACAAAATCTATGAAGCTCAATCACAAGCTCAATCTATACTCGTTCTTAGCTAGTTTTCCATTACTCAAAAAAAGCTACACTGCTAAAATCATGTTGGTGGCATTTTTGGGTACTCACATACCACTTCTAAGCTTACTCTTGAGTTTCGTGATCTCAAACTCCTATTCCTTGGAGATGGCGATTCGAGTTATGCTTATTGCTCTGTTGGCTACCTTAGCGGGTACAGCCGCCACCCTCTACGCACTACACCACCTGCTCAAACCAGTTATTTTGACATCTGCGGCATTGCACAATTATCTAAACACCAAAACCTTACCTAAATTGCCCACAGATTTTGCTGATGAAGCCGGTACATTGATGGCGGATACTTCACAAACTCTTTACAAATTAGATGAATTAATTCATTACATCAGTAATTATGACGATCTAACTGGATTGCCCAATCGCGATCTATTTCGCGATCGCCTCCATCAGACTCTATCTCAACCTGAAAATAATCAGCGCTTTGTAGCAGTCTTTTTGTTGGGTATTGATGATTTCACTGCTATGAGTCATGGTTTGGAGCATGAAACAACAAATTTGTTGTTAAGAGCAGTAGCTCAGAGGTTATCAGTCTGTATGACACAAACAGATATTTTTGCCCATTTGAGTGGAGATGAATTTGCCATTGCCCATATAGACATTATTTCTTTTGAAAGTGTGATTAAGCTATCTCAGATGGTATTAAGTACCCTGAGCAAACCTTTTTCTATACAGGGTAACTTGATTCATATTACCGCCAGCATCGGCATCACAATTAATGGAATAAATGAGCGTAATAGCGTAGATCAACTTTTGCAACAGGCTCATATCGCACTGTACCAGGCGAAGCAGCAAGGGCGTAGCAAATACCAATTCTATTCACCAGAAATTAATGCTCAGTTGCAGGAGCGAATAACTTTAGAAAATGAATTACGTGGAGCGCTTGAGCGCAATGAAATGCTGGTTTATTATCAACCTCTGATTGATTTACACAGCGGACAAATTACAGCTATGGAAGCGTTGGTTCGCTGGCAGCATCCTACATTAGGTTTGGTTTCGCCAACAAAATTTATTCCCATTGCTGAAGCCAATGGTTTGATCCTACCAATTGGTGAGTGGGTCTTGCGAACTGCTTGTGCCCAAAACCGTGCTTGGCAGCTTGCTGGATTTAACCCAATTCGGATGTCTGTAAATCTGTCAGCCCGACAGTTTGAACTACCGAATCTGGTTGAGGTTGTCAGTCAAATTCTTGAGGAAACTGGACTCCAAGTATCTTACCTGGAATTGGAAGTGACAGAAAGCTTCTTGATGGCTGATATGGAGCGATCGGTTAAAACCTTAAAACAATTACGAGAACTGGGTATATGCTTGGCTCTAGATGACTTCGGTACTGGTTATTCCTCCCTCAACTACTTGAAGCGCTTTCCTGTGAATATGCTCAAGATCGATCGCTCATTTGTACAGGATGTCACATCTAATCCTGATAGTGCCGCCGTCACGAATGCAATTATTGCCCTGGCAAAAAGTCTGCGGTTGAACATCACGGCAGAGGGTGTGGAAACCCAAGAACAGCTTGACTACCTGAAAATGCTGGGATGTGATGAAGGTCAGGGTTACTACTTCAGTTGTCCTGTACCAGCCGATCTAATTACCCCGATGTTGCAGAAAACTTTTCAGCAGATGGAGAAAATTCCAGCACAAGTGGATGCCTAAGCCAGAAAATACACCCCTGATAACGTTTCACTTAAATATTTGCTAGAAATGATTATCAGGGGGCAGGTTAAGGAGGCAGCTATACTGAAGGAATCCCCATAAATAAATTTACACTGACGCTGTGAGCCTCAGCCGAACGGAGATTTAACAAGGACACTGTATTTCTTGCGCCCAGTTAATAAAATACATATTTTTTTATTTTTCATAAATAAATTTAGTTGCTCTCAGACCATTTTGCCTCCAGAGAAAATTCTTTTCTAAAACCTCCTTCCCCCTGCCCCCTGCTTCCTGCCTCCTGTTTTTCTCCGGTGACATAAGCAGAGAAATCCAGGATTAATCAGACCAATAAAAGGTTATTTATTTTGAAACTGTAGAAAGCTTTGCAACCATGTGAGCACGAGATGAAACCTCAAGCTTGCGAAACATCCTTTTTAAAGCTTGCTTGACAGAGTTTTCAGTAATCCAAAGTTCAGCACTAATTTCTGCATTGGTTTGTCCTTGAGCCACCAAGGAAGCAATTTGCATTTCACGAGCCGTTAAACGCTTTGTCTGTAATAGTGGTTGTTGCAATCGCGTCATTGCCACCCAAGTAGAAATATGCAGACAAAGTGCACTCAAATCTGTAAGATTTTGTGAATCAAATGCAGGCATTCCCTGCTTACGAGTAAAACCTACCACGCCTACTAACTGCCCATTACTGACAATTGGCCCTGCCATGACGTGCCAGTGATCGGCGCGAGGACAAATCAACCTCCACGTCTTAGGTTCTACTACTAAAGCTTCATGAACAGGGGCATGATGTTCTAGCAAATAGCGTGCAACTGGGTTGTGTTGGGGTGATAATGCGATTTCCACTGCTTTTTGAAGCTTGCTGTTAGCTAGAGAAATTTGAGCAAAGAAAAACAGCCCACCTCGTGTAGCTGAAAAATATTCACTCATTTCTGTGGATATGTGCGATCGCAATGTCTCTTCATCTTTAGCTTGAGCAATTGCATGAAATAGAGCTTGTAAGGCAATCATGATTGGCAAATTGTACCCTTTCGAGGTCTAGGCGCAGTATAGCAACCAGACCTATCTTAGCTTTAGTCACACCAAGTCTTTTCCTTTGTTTGCTTTTTTTGGATTACTTAACTATGACTCTAAATCCTGGCATTGATGATACACAGATATCTGGGCGCTGGATTCAAATTAGTTTTTTTATCGCAGTAGTGTTTTTTAATCTCTGTTTAGCAACCCAAGTATTCAGCGTTGGACTGGCTTACTTTTACAACTCTAATTGGTGGAACCTACATATCTGGCTCGTGCGAGGATATAGCGGACTCTCGCTAATTTTGTTGATATGGGTGTTTCTAATGCCGTTTCCTTCAAGAGTCCAGAATCTTACTGCAAGTATTCCAGTGTTGTTGGGACTGCAATTTCTCACAATTCACTTGAAGACTTCTTTTCCTTTAGCAGTCTTCCATCCACTCATCGGCTTTTCCTTATTCTCTATTTCTACAACCCTAGTTCATCGGACATCTCGCATTGTATTTCCCAACCACAACCAAGACTAAATCCTTAACTTTCAATTCTTTTAGGTATAAGGATAGATTTCATAGCAACTGTCATCAGGAGATTGATTCATGACTTACTCACAAAAACATATTATTGGCTTGGTACTTTATCCTGGGATGGCGGCACTTGATATTGTAGGGCCCCAGACAGTTTTTAGTTTGCTTCCTGGTGTCCAGATCCACCGCATCTGGAAAGCGTTAGACCCGATCAAAACCGATGACGGAATGATGATTTTGCCTGATACCACCTTTGAAAATTGCCCACCCTTAGACGCGATCTGCGTCGGCGGCGGTTTAGGACAGAGTGCAGTAGTAAACGATCCAGAAGTACTTGAGTTTTTCCAGAAACAGGGGAGGACAGCAAAGTTCATCACCTCTGTGTGCAGCGGGTCTGAGTTTTTAGCGAAGGCAGGACTGCTACAAGGCTATCGAGCGGCGACTCACTGGATGGGGCGTGAACAACTCGCAACGTTGGGCGTTGAGGTCGGAACGGAGCGAGTTGTGATTGACCGAAATCGTATGACTGGTGGGGGGGTTACGGCAGGCATTGATTTTGGTCTAACGATCGCTGAAGTGCTTTGTGGTGACGAAGCCGCCAAGATCGCTCAACTATTAATGGAGTACGATCCAGCCCCTCCATTCGATGTCGGTTCACCCGAAAAAGCGGGGGCTGAGTTAGTCAATAAAGCAATGTTATATGCTACGGGGACATTGGGTTTAAACGTAAAATAGGCAGTCTGACATGACCACAAATTCGGAAATTGAACGTGTTCTCTACACGTTGGATACAAATCCGTTTTTATACGACTTAAATCGTCTTTAACCTCTGCTTGATTGCTCAGTTATTAACGATTGGGGTTGCTTAGTTCAACGATCCTGCTTGGTGGACTATTCATGTTTGGCTCGTTTGAGGGTACAGTGGACTGTCCTTTCTATTGCTGGGAGGGTCGTTGATCGCCCCATTTTCGGACAGAAGTTGTGGGTATAGAGCAGCATTAGCATAAAAAATGTATCGAGATGCGCTATCGACGCGATCTAACGTTTCTCCTGCTTCTTGAATTTGGATGCTCTCAATAATCCCAATAACCGCACCTTTACAGACGGACACCACTACCGCAATCGAGATTAAAATCTCTTAACCTTTCGTTACACTAGAGACATCGAGAAGGACGAAAGCAAACCTCTCGAAGCTGAAATCAAAGGTGAACGACATGAATGGCACAATTCGCGTTGGTAATCTCTTCGGAATTCCCTTCTATATCCATCCGTCATGGTTTTTAGTTCTAGGTTTGGTAACTTGGAGCTATAGCAGTGGACTGGCGGCGCAATTTCCCCAATTGTCTGCGGGATTGGCTTTGCTACTAGGATTGATGACAGCGCTGATGTTATTTGCCTCTGTCGTCGCCCATGAATTAGGCCACAGTTTCGTTGCAATTCGTCAGGGTATTGATGTCAAATCCATCACTCTGTTTATCTTTGGCGGTTTGGCTAGCTTAGAAAAAGAGTCGAAAACCCCAGGTGAGGCTTTCTGGGTTGCGATCGCCGGGCCTTTAGTTAGCTTACTACTCTGCGGTATCGTTACAGCGATTGGTGTTACTACATCTGCATCAGGGCCGTTAGCTGCAATTCTTGGTGTTCTAGCTTCTGTTAACTTGGCATTAGCCCTATTTAACCTGATTCCTGGTTTGCCATTAGATGGCGGAAATATACTGAAAGCTATCGTTTGGAAAATTACAGGTAATCCTTATAAAGGTGTAACCTTTGCGAGTCGAGTTGGGCAAATCTTTGGTTGGGTAGCAATTCTTTCAGGCGTACTTCCCCTACTATTATTTGGCAGCGCCGGTAACTTCTGGAATTTGTTAGTTGGCTTCTTCTTGTTGCAAAATGCTGGTAATTCGGCTCAATTTGCCAGAGTCCAAGAAAAACTTACAGGTTTGACTGCTGAAGATGCTGTAACTCATGACAGTCCGATAGTATCTGGTAATCTTAGCCTGAGAGAGTTTGCCGATGAGCGAGTCATCAGCGGGCAAAACTGGCATCGGTTCTTAGTGACTGATGATGATGGACAATTAGTAGGTGCGATCGCAATTGATAATTTAAGAACCATCCCCACAGCATTGTGGTCAGACACTCAAGTTAAAGAAGTCATGCGACCAATTACTGAATCTACCACAGTCCAATCAGATCGACCTCTGCTGGAAGTCATGCAGTTACTCGAACAACAAAAATTATCTGTGCTTCCCGTGATTCGCAAGAATGGTGTCCTAGTTGGAATCTTAGAAAAAGCTGCAATTATACAGCTACTTCAAAGCCGAACCCAACCTAACCCTGCATAAAGACGCAATTCATCGCGTCTATCAAAAAACCCTAAACCTTGTAGAGACGCAACAAATCGCGTCTCTATATTTTTTTATCACCCAAATTTTTGATTGCATGAAAAAACTCCATACAATTGAAAGAGCCTTCTTGACCGTTGCCTCTTATCTGTCCCCGTAAATTAAGTTCAAAAATCAAATCGGATTGTTATGTAGCACTCCTATTTAATTTTTGAATAAAACTCAGTATATATCTATTCCCTATTCCCTATTCCCTATTCCCTGTATTTATTTTCCAAGGATTTTTACGAGATAGCAGGTATATCCCTAGCAATGATAGACCCAACACTGACGCAGGTTCGGGTATAGTTTTGATTTTGGCATAAATAGCTGTTGTAGTTGTAGCTTCTTCAAGAGCCTTAATACTTATCTGGCGACCGTCTAGATTAAAACCGATTAACTCAAGGGTATATTTATTACTTCCAAAGGTGAAACTGCGATTACTCAACTTTGTGTCTAAAAATACCAAGTCTGCACTCTTCTCAGGGTCTTTTGGGTCGTTAAGTGTATTTACTAAACGTAAATTGAAGTCAAAAACTTGGCTGGTTCCCACAGGTTGGCTGAAAGATACATTGAGATTTAAAGGTACAAATTCAACGCTTGAACCAGTGTTTACTGTTCCATTAAAGTAAGTCAAATCAGCTATTTTGAATACAGAGTTAATGTCCGCAGCAAATGAAGTTCCATTAGAGGTTAGTTTATTTGGAAGTCCTGACAATGACGACGAATTAACTTTACCCCAAGTAAATGCGTTACTTCCCACACCTGTATATATGGGATTAGTATCAGTGCTTCCTGGAGTAGGATTTCCCCATGTCGCACTAGAGATGCCAGAAAAAGTTAGAGCTTGTGCTTGACCAGAGAAACTAAATCCTGTGGCCGAACTCACAAAAAAACTAGATATAGCAGTAGCAAAAACAAAGCTTAGTTTCATAATTCTAGGTTTAAACGTTCATTCTGGAGCTTCTTTCAAGTAGGTATTCAGTCTACCTTAGTAAATTTACGGAAAATACGCCAATGTCTTCTTGTATTTTTTATAAAATATTTATGTGTATTTCAAAATAATTTAATGAATAATTTATATTTATGAAGTTAAAATTATGACTTGTTAAAATATATTTCACTAGTTTGTAATTAGTAAAACAGTAAACCGATTGTAAAATTTCCCTAACACGCTACCTCTCAGCAAGAGTGGAGACTTTAAGGGAAGTCAAAGGCGGATTAGGGTTCTTTTTTGATTTATGCAAGAAGTCTAGTAATTACGCAGGCAATTACGTAGGCGTAGCCCGTCGTAAACATCGCTACCTTACTTGACTTACCAATAAATTGTCAAGCTGATATGAAGTTACAGTTTTTTGACATTCTCCGCACTATGGGGAGGAATGGGATTCACAATTTTGACAAAATCTCTGGTAACAACTGGCTAGGAACTTTAGATAAAGCCAGATTTTGTCCCTGTATGCCTAACTCATTATGAAAAGCACGAATAGTTTTCACCACATAAGCAAAGGTTGTTTGATAAGCCTCTGGTTGTTTACTTAATCCGTTTAAGGCTTGCAAATGGTTATCTAATGCTACTTCTAAGTGTTGAGAGCGTGTCGCTTTGTCAATATTAAAAGACTTATCTATTACTAGCTGATAATGTGCTAGTCCCAGGTTATTGTGAGAGGCAAGCAAATCAAAACTTAAAGAAGTACCGCTAAGTGAGTGAGCCAAAGCTATAGCTTCCTCGTAAGCGTTGATACATAGTTGCAGATATTTTTGCCGTGCCTCTTTGGTAGTTTCAGATAGGTTTGCTAGATGCCAGTAGGCAGTACCCAGATTATTTTGTGTAGCGGCGCAGGCACTGGGAACATTAGCTGGAGTGCGATACTTGAGAGCTTCGCTATAAACATCTATGGCTAGCTGGAGATTTTGGGCAGGTTGTTCGTATTGTGCCAGATTCCAAAACGCAGTACCGATATTGTTTTGAATCATGCCATACTTGAGCGGTTCGGCTTCCGGGTTGTAGTGTGCAAGTGCTTCATTGTAAGCTGCGATCGCTTTCTTTAAATGCACAATCGGTTGGTTGTATTGCCCTAAATGCCAGTAAGCAGTACCCAAATTATTTTGGCAAGCCGCATACTTTAATGAATCCATTTCAGCTGTACGGTAGCTGAGTGCTTCACTGTAAGCCAAAATTGCTTGCTGCCAATTTTCCGATGGGTGAGAGAAACGAGCTAAATCACCATAGGCTGTCCCCAAATTATTTTGTACGCGAGCGTAAGTTTCCGAATGTGTCTGAGGCGAAATTATCTTTAACGCCAACTGATAAAATTCTATTGCCTGCTCTATATAAGTTTGTCCCTCTTCAGAATTGGGTGGTGTGCGGTATAGCATCCAGTAGAGTGTACCCAAATCATTTAAGATATCTGGGAGTTGCGGTGAGCTTTCGTCATAGCTAATTGCTTCCTGATAGGCAATAATTGCCACCATTAGGTTTTCTAGAGTTGCCTCTCCTTGCTCAATGCGAAGACGGTATAAAGTACCCAAGCGATGATAAGCCTCTGCCAGTATCTCCTCTGAAACAAGATTTTCGTGTAATTCTTCAATCTCCAATAAAATCTGCTGTGGTTGTAAGGAATCCTCTGTATTTTTGGTAGTACTTGTATTTATTGTTGCTGTTACTAGCTCCCTTAACTCACTGCTAATATGAGATAAAGACGATAGCGATTGATTATTACTCCCACTACCAGACCGATTTGTAGATTCCTGTTGTTGTGGCGTAGCCTTCAAGAAATCTGCTGTTGATGGTGAAACTTCCTCAGTTTGGTGTACGCGATTCCCTTGTATCTCTACTGGAAAATCAGAATTATTCTCAAACTTGAACTCAGTAGCTGCGGTTCTGAGTTCTGCTTGGTTAGCTGATTCATCTAGAATCGACTGCTCAATATTCCCTAAATCCAAGCTTCCTGAACGTGAAAAACGTTCTGGATAGGCCAAATTCTGAGTTGCTGGTGTGGGTTCTCCAGCAAACACAAATACGCCAGTACGACAACGCCAAAACTGTGGTGCTGATTGCTTAATAGCCGACAACCAAGGACGTGGTATCCACAAAAGCAAATTAGATTCTAGGAATCGGCTGGATTCTTGTGTAGAGAAATATTGTTCGCTTAAGCGGAGATAGTGCAAAAATAAACGCTGTGTTGCAACTGGTTGCTTCGTAAGATGTTCCACGCCGACAATCTGAAATGCTGGTACTGGAAAAGGTCTTCCAGGAGTATCTTTTGATGCCTCAACAATTGGCGGTGGGTAATTAGTCAACCATTGATTAATCTGGATTATGGGGTTCGGATCGTTTAAATTCAAACGCAACGTGACTAATCGCGGATAAGCTGGAGTGCTATTTTCCTGAGCATTTGATGATTGATATAGTACCTGGCCAACAGGATAAGCCAATGTAGAATGCAAACGGGCTGCTACCTGATTTCTTAAATATAAATCATCACAGACTGCCAAAAGAATTTGTCGTCGTAAGCCAAGACTTAAGGCAAGTTTCAGGCGGTGGTATACTTGCCGATTCCAAGTAGAATTATTGTTGGGTGCAGTATCATTCACGCTCATAGCGGCTAAAAAGCCAAAACATAGTACATATCACCTTTCTGGGTGCATTCAAGTGGGCTAAAGTCATAATAAAAATGATTTTTAATAAGTAGATGTTGTGCTGCTGTGGATATATTGAGCCTTCAATTATAGTTGGAAAAATAAAGTATAATTATATACTTTCATTCCTAGTTCAATTTTAACAAAAAATAAAAAAGCAGGCCCCTCTTAAAATCGGAACCTGAAAAACTATACAAAAGATGAAGTTTTCTTAAAATGTTTTACGATCAGCTGCTCTTAGAAACAAAGAAGGCGACTAGAATCAAGCCGGCAACCAAAGCTGTAGCGGCAATTCCTAGTAAGAGATAAGTTCGCTTTTGCCCTTCTGTGGGAGGTTCTGCTTGATAAACCTTTGGTTCCCGGGCAAAATTATTCAGAAGACCGCCTTCTTCATTGGTATAGGGCATGAATGAATTCCTTTATCTTTATCGTTAATTTAATGTTACATAAATGCTAAATCTGGTCTTAAACTGCTAGATAAATCGTTACATTTTGGATTGGGGACAAGAGGCAGAGGAGCAGAGGGGCAGAGGGGAAAGACTTACTGCTACTTCTCCTCTGCTCCCCTGCTCCCCTGCCTCTCCAGTCCCCATTCCCTAACTAGTAATCGTCCCAGTTAGAGGTGAACTAGGACTGGCGTAATCTTTAATGGGCATTCTGCCAGCAAGATATGCTAGACGACCGGCGACTGTCGCTAAATTCATCGCATGAGCCATTGCTGCTGGTTTTGGAGAAAGAGCGATCGCACTATTAATCAACAAGGCATCTGCTCCCAATTCCATTGCCTGGGCGGCTTCTGAGGGTGAACCAATACCAGCATCTACCACCACTGGCACACCTGCATTTTCGATGATTATTTGGATATTGGCAGTTGTTTTCAGTCCTTGTCCAGAACCAATTGGTGATGCCAAAGGCATGACTGTAGCACAACCTACTTCTTCTAAACGCTTGGCTAACATCGGGTCAGCATTGATATAGGGCAATACTGCAAAGCCTTCTTTAACTAGTTGTTCTGCTGCTTGCAATGTCCCAATCGGGTCTGGGAGTAAATACTTAAGGTCGGGTATTACTTCTAACTTTATAAAGTTATTATCTTCTTGCCCCAATAATTTCGCCATTTCTCGCCCTAAACGCGCCACCCGAATTGCCTCTTCAGCAGTTTGACAACCTGCGGTATTGGGTAACATCCAGATTTTCGTCCAATCTAAGGCTTCCGCTAAACCTTCATGCCCCGGAGCCTTGGTTTGTACCCGTCGTACTGCTACGGTGACAATTTGGCAATCGCTAGCGGCGACGCTTTGCTGCATTTCCTCAATGCTGCGATACTTACCAGTTCCCGTCATCAAGCGGGATTGAAAGGTTTTGCCAGCGATAATTAGTGGGGAATCGGTAGAGACGGGATTAATCGCGTCTGTGGGGAGTGGGGATATAGCAGAGTGATGTCCGTTAGAGAAATTGGCAGAGTGAGTCAGCATTGCGGTGGAGGTAGATGACTTGGACTGGAAACGCGAATAGTGAAAATCAGCAAGTAAGGGGTCAGATTTTTGTTCTAAGATTAAATCGGCAATCAAAGCGGCAGTTACGGGCGCAAGTAGAATTCCGTTGCGGTAATGACCCGTAGCAAAGGTTAAATTTTGACAGTGGCTAGTGCCCAGGATGGGTAATTCATCAGGGGTAGTTGGGCGAAATCCCCACCAAAATTCCTGGATGGGATAATGCTTTAATTGGGGATACAGGCGAATGGCAGCTTGTAGTAATTTTTGAATACCTTCTGGGGTGTTGTTGGGGATAAAGCCAACATCTTCACTGGTTGCGCCAATAACCAGGCGATCGCGTCTTGGTACGATGTAAATATCCTGCCCGAACAAAACCCGCTTCAAAGGCAATTCCGGCGAAACTTCTGGTATCCGCACACTCAGCATTTGTCCTTTTCTGGGTAGCACGGGTAGCGGTAACAATTCATTTGACCAAGCACCTGAAGCTAAAACATAGTGCGCGGCGCGAATTATTCCAGCATTGGTTTGCACGCCAACCACTTGTCCCTGCTGCTGTAAAAATGCTTCTACTCTAATACCGTCTTTGAGTTCAACACCAACAGACTCAGCAGCCGTCCGCAATACATGAGCTAGAGCTTTATTATCAACTTGAGCGTCTTCAGGATACCACCAGCCACCAACTACCTCGGCTCCCAATCCTGGTTGATATTGATGAATTGCCTCTTTGTTTAACCAGTAAGCCGGGGACTCTTCGCTAGCAGAGGGGCAGAGGGGCAGAGGGGCAGAGGAGAGGAGTTTTCCCTCCTCCCCTGCTCCCCTGCTCCCCTGCCCCCCTGCTTCTTCAAAAACAGGTGCAAGGATACCACAGGCGCGGTAGCCAGTATTTAAGCCGGTCAGTTCTTCTAATTTGCGCGTCCAGTCGGGATATAAAGCACGCGATCGCCAACACAAGGAACGCATTGCTTCATTAGCAATGTTTTCCGCATCTGGTGCCAACATCCCGGCGGCGGCGTGGGTAGCGGCAGCCTGAAAGTCACGACAAAGCACGGTGACATTTGTCCCGCGCAATTTTAGTTCAATGGCGATCGCTAAACCAATAACGCCACCACCAATAATCACAGTCTCACTAATCATTAGTCATTAGTCATTAGTCATCTGTCATTAGCCATTTATCATTAGTACATAACTAATAACTCATAACTCATAACTCATAACTTATAACTTATAACTTGTAACTAAAGACGGGTCTGAAGACGGATCTGATCGTTACCACAAGGCGCGAATTGGTTCGTTGTTTTGATTTGTATTGCTAGATGGTGTGCTTGTTTCTGAAGAATTTGTATTGCCGTCTGTTGTACTGTCAGTTGAGTCATCGCTAGAATTCTGGGCAACGTTACTCCTGTTGTCAGGTCTTGGGGCTACAATAGAGCGCCTATTTTCGTTTGTTTGAGTTGTTTCGTTTCCTTCTGTTGCAGTTTCTTCATTCTTGCTGCCAGCACTGCTATTAACATTGATATTAGCTGGCAGGACTTCTGATTTCTTGTCACTAGGAGCGTTAGCAGTTTGTACGCCCATCGGAAAGTTGATGCCTAGTAATGTACCAAGCAGAATGGCTAAACCTCCAGCCATTAAAATTAAGGGTGTCCATCTACCCATCTTGTCTTAACTCCTTTTTAACCTTTTGGTGTCCACACTATTCGAGAACCTTGTCCCCAAAATCCATCAAACTTTGTCACTTTCACATCGCCTAAAACCTGAGTTTGACAGGCTAAACGTAAGTCTGTTGTAGGAGAATGGGGAGGAAGCGAACGCCGCGCAGGGTCGCGCCAATTCGCTGCTGAGACTTTGCCCTCTACCTTAACCGCGCAGGTACCGCAACTGCCAATGCCCCGACAGTTTATTACCTTAGCACCGTCATTGTAGAGGTCAATACCATTTTGCAGCAAAATCTTGCGGAGATTGCTTCCATGCTCGCAATCAATTGTTTTACCTTCAGCTATTACTTTAGGCATTTTTAAGTTGCCAAACCGGCTTTTTGTTGTATATTGACACATTGCCTCGAAAGTTGTCTCGTCGGTCCCAGTTTTATGACCACAAATTCTTTACCTCAACTTTGGCTCTATGACACTACATTACGGGATGGCACTCAGCGCGAGGGGCTATCTGTATCGATAGAAGATAAGTTACGCATTGCCCGTAGACTCGATCAACTGGGAATTCCCTTTATTGAAGGTGGTTGGCCTGGTGCCAATCCCAAGGATGTACAATTTTTCTGGCAACTCCAAGAAGATCCGCTCAAACAGGCTGAAATTGTCGCTTTTTGCTCGACTCGCCGCCCCAATTCCACTGCCGCCACCGAACCGATGCTACAAGATATTTTGGCGGCGGGAACTCGCTGGGTAACGATTTTTGGCAAGTCTTGGGATTTACATGTAACAACCGGACTCAAAACGACATTAGAAGAAAATTTGGCGATGATTCGCGACACCATTGAGTACCTCCGTTCTCAGAGTCGCCGGATTATCTACGATGCCGAACATTGGTTTGATGGCTATAAGCACAATCGAGATTATGCTTTACAGACATTAGAGGCTGCGATCGCCTCTGGTGCGGAATGGCTAGTCCTCTGTGATACCAATGGCGGCACTTTACCCCACGAAATTAGCCAAATTGTTCAAGATGTCATTAGTCATTTGTCATTTGTCATTCGTCAAGAACCAATGACAAAGGATAAAGGACAAAGGACAATGCCCCAAATTGGAATTCATACTCACAACGATTCGGAAATGGCGGTTGCTAACGCAATAGCCGCCGTGATGGCAGGGGCAAAGATGGTACAGGGCACAATTAATGGTTACGGTGAACGTTGCGGTAATGCTAACCTCTGTTCGTTAATTCCCAATTTACAACTGAAGGCGGGTTACAGTTGTATCACAGAAGACCAGCTCACAGAACTTACAGAAGCTAGTCGTTTTGTAAGTGAGGTCGTCAACCTTGCGCCAGATGAACACGCTCCCTTTGTGGGACGTTCGGCTTTTGCCCATAAGGGCGGTATTCATGTATCAGCTGTAGAACGTAATCCCCTAACTTACGAACACATTCAGCCGGAACAAGTCGGGAATCGTCGGCGCATTGTGATTTCGGAACAATCTGGACTGAGCAATGTTTTAGCCAAAGCCCGCAGTTTTGGGATTGAATTGGATCAACAAAAAGCAGAGGCTAGGGAAATTCTCCAGCGCCTCAAAGATTTGGAAAGTGAAGGATTTCAATTTGAAGCAGCAGAGGCCAGTTTTGTGCTATTGATGCACGAAGCTTTGGGAGGCCGCCAGAAGTTTTTTGAAGTCAAAGGTTTTCAAGTCCACTGCGACTTGATTGAGGGGAAAGAAACTAGCAATGCCCTAGCTACAGTCAAAGTCGCTGTTGACGGCAAAAATATTTTAGAAGCGGCAGAAGGTAACGGGCCTGTGGCAGCTTTGGATGCAGCTTTACGCAAGGCTTTGGTGAACTTTTATCCTCAGATTGCAACCTTTGATTTGACAGATTACAAAGTGCGAATTCTCAACGGACATACGGGCACTGCGGCGAAAACTCGTGTGTTGGTAGAATCAGGCAATGGTCGTCAACGCTGGACGACGGTAGGAGTTTCTACCAATATTTTGGCGGCTTCCTATCAAGCGGTGGTAGAGGGCTTGGAATACGGTTTGTTGTTACATTCCCAAGCAGAAGCAGCGGTGAAAGCTTCTAGTTGACAAAAGGGATATGTAGTGTAATCACGGTTCGGTTAAAGGGGAAAGGGGAAAGGGAAAAGGGAAAGGGGAAAAAAACCTTTAACCCAAACCCACTAAACCTTTTCCCTAAAGGTAATTCTGAGTTCAAAATATTTATCCGAACTGTATTGTATGTAGTCTAGGGAAAGTTTGCATTTTTGGATAAAAGGGGAAGCGATCGCACTTTAGCGATCGCTTCTCACGATCTATTCAAAATTTTGTGCTTAATATAGCAAAAAAGCTGTTGTAAATAGAAGCTCTACCAATTGCGCCATCCACCTTTGGGTGCAACTTCATTATTAGTAGACTTCAGTCCGTGACTGTGCAACAGAGTTTGATATTCGGTGCTGCTTGCCCAACGGTCAATTTCTCGCGCCCGCAGTACTGGCACTGGATGGGTTAATTGGGCTGTACGGGCAGCTTTGACCATTTCACCCAGTTCTGTCTTGCTAATATCATCGTAAGCGCGGGCTTGGGCAACAAAGGCATCGAGATTCAGTTGGGGCGCTAAGGTGGGAGAACCACCAGCCAACTTCATCAACACGGACATGACCACTTTCGGGTCTTGGGTTGCTAGTAATGCGGCGCGATCGCAGGTAAACTCAGCACAACGTACCCATTCCAAAAGTTGCGCCTGTATAGCTTGAGCCACAAAGGTTCCGACATTGGGCACAATCGCCGCAGCTAATATTAGTAAATTTACAGGAGTCAAGTAAACGCTATGGTCACACTTGAGATGTCCCAACTCGTGGGCGATTACTGCTTGTATTTCCTCTGGTGTGAGGATATCAATCAGGGAAGTGTGTACCACCACAAAAGGCTGCTTACCCCGCACGGCAAAAGTATAAGCATTGGGAGCCGGATGTTGCCGGACGTACAACTGGGGAGGATCTATATCCAGGATTTTACAGGCATCTAACAATAGCTTGTATAAATCGGGTAGTTGCTTTTCACCCACCAAAATGCTAGAGGCAATATTTTCCACATAAAAAACTTGCTCTGCCATTGGCCCAAGCCAATTTCGCACCAACATATCTATGCCTGGTATCTGCTTGAGCGCTCTGGTAGCTTCCAGGTCTAATGGATGACGAAATGAGTCAGCTTTTAAACCAATCAGCGGGGTTTTGAAGAAGGACATAGTGCAACAAGCTATAAAAAAATACAACTATGGAATCTGGCTGGATAGATAAACAGCCTCCCACAGTTAGTATAACGATTTCAGTTGGGGGTTTCCTTTCTTGCATACTCGTAACTTTCGGTATTACTGCTCATTTCACCCCTTTGCTGCATACACCTACCGAGCAAATCCTCTCCTTTAGTGTCCGTTGCAGTTAATCTTGATTGGACACACTAATTCACACTCGGAGAATTGAATGCGCTTTGGTTTTTTGACTTTATGTGTTCTCGCACTAGCGACAACTTCTGGACACGCCGCTCAGTCTGCCAAGATTCCAGCACTGGTGATGACCAGCCCAAATTCAGCTGAGGCCAACTACGAAGATAAATGCAGCAACGGTGGCAACCTTGACCAGTTTAATCGCGATAAGTTTCTTAAACTTATGCTTGCTGATAAAAAATCAAAGCTATCTCAACTGAAAGTAGCTCTCCTCAATGAAATTAAACAAAGTGGTGATGAGCCACGAGGCGAGGGTGTCAATATTGGTGAATGGAATCAAACCTTCCATGACCGAAGTGGTTGTGGCACAAACACTAACAGTTACTCAGCATTTGTTGTCACCGTGACTGGTGGAAATGCAAACCATACGGTCGTGAAATACCTGGTAACAATTGATGACGACGATAACGCAGGCAAAAGAACCCTCAAGATCCGCGACATCCGTCCAATCAAACTACGAAATGATAATTGACCGAGCACTTCTTTTCGCTTCCTAGTTCCAAGTCTCTGAAATTTAGAAGCTTCAAAGTCTTGTTGTGCCCTGAGAAAACTCAGTACAGAATTTCATTAATTTATAGCGAATTCATGAAAGGCAATACCGTGCAATGCCAATGCGTTGGCTTGCATTGTTAATGCAATGGCCGCCTTGTTAATACGTCAGCTTGTATTGTTAATGCAATGGCCGCCTTGTTAATACGTCAGCTTGTATTGTTAATGCCATGGCCGCCTTGTTAATACATCGGCTTGTATTGTTAATGCCATGGCCGCCTTGTTAATGCGTCAGCTTGTATTGTTAATACGTTCCCCTGAATTAAAAACGCTATGCTTTTACGCAAAACTGTACTAAGCATGAAGCTACAACTAGTGACACGATCAAAAGAGATTGTTTTTTTCTGTTGTCACTATGAAGATATTAGTACTGAATGCCGGATCGAGCAGCCAAAAGAGTTGTTTGTACGAAATTGCAGATGAAATGCCTACCCAACCACCCCAACCTCTTTGGGAAGGGAAAATTAACTGGACTCAAGATCGGGGTGTGGCAGAAATTGAGGTGAAAACTGTTACGGGTGGAACGCTGCAAAAATCAATCTCTGGTGATTCTCCACAGGCGCACCTCACCTATATGCTGAATACACTCGATCGTGATGATACCAAGGTAATCGATCGCTTGTCAGAAATCGATGTGGTGGGGCATCGGATAGTACATGGTGGAGAGGCTTATCGAGATAGTGTGGTAATTACGGAGGATGTCAAAAAGGCGATCGCCGATATGTCTAATCTTGCTCCCGAACATAATCCCGCGGCTGTACAAGGCATAGAAGCAATTGAAAACATCCTAAAAGATGTCACTCAAGTAGCAGTCTTTGATACTGGATTTCATGCCACCTTACCCGATGCAGCAGCAATCTATCCCGGTCCATATCAGTGGGTAGAGCAAGGTATTCGTCGCTATGGATTTCATGGTATCAGTCACCAATACTGTTCTCAACGTGCTGTCCAAATACTCGGTCGAGATGTTGCATCTGAGCGGTTAATTATCTGCCATTTGGGGAATGGATGCTCTTTAGCAGCGATAAAAAACGGTCGCAGTATTGATACTACTATGGGATTCACGCCCTTAGACGGATTAATGATGGGTAGCCGTTCTGGTTCAGTCGATCCGGGGATTTTGATTTATTTGTTGCGGCACTGCAATTACTCTATCGAAAAGTTGGATGAGTTATTAAATAAAGCTTCTGGGTTAAAGGGAATTTCGGGTGTATCTAGCGATCTGCGTGAAGTGAAAGAAGCGATCGCTCAAGATAATTCCCGCGCTCAATTGGCATGGGATATCTACGTACATCGCTTGCGTTCTGGTATCGGCGCAATGCTTGCTAGTTTGGGGGGATTAGATGCTTTAGTATTCACAGCAGGTGTGGGTGAACACTCCGCAGAAATTCGCCAAGCCGCCTGTGAAGCCTTTGGATTTATCGGACTGAAAATAGACCTTGAGAAAAATCAACAGCAGCCAGTGGATGAAGATATTGCCACACCTGACTCAACAGTGAGAATATTAGTCATACATACTCAAGAAGATTGGGCGATCGCCGGGCATTGTTGGCAAATATTGACAAAGTAAAAATCATCAAAAAGCCAACCCCTTTTAGAAGTTGGCTAAATTGCAGCAGATTTCAAGTTAGTGAAGTAGAGTATTTAGGTCTTAAAGCTAGACACAGAGATTATTTTAATTCTTGTAGCGCACCGGGGCGTAGCCAATTCTGAATTCTACTGTAACTTTCTTTGAAAGGAAACTCTTAAGAATCTGTAATCGCAAGCCGCGCTACAAAAGTATCTAATTCTTGGTCAATAGCATCTAATTTTCTGTTAAGTAATTGTAACTCTCTAATTGTTGCGTCAACGTCAGATTGTCCTTGTTGTTTTTCTTTTAGAATTGAATCAATCTGTTCTCGAAACTTTTGAATCTCTTGACCAAGACTCTCATCTATCGATTTTTGAATTTCAATTAGCTTTATTACTACCGCATCTGCTATTTTATCGCCTCGTTGGTCTGCTGAATCACGAATTGAAACTGCAAATCGTTTAGCAGCGTCTTCTTTAATCTTGTTATTTGTAGATTTTGCAGTTAACAATCCCTGAATGAGTCCACCACTAGCCATAGCTCCAAATATCAACAAAGGATTTGCAGCAGTTAGAGTAATTGCTGCCACACTAATTATTAGTTGAGGAATAATAGCTTTTGCCATCTCTTGATAGCCAAAAACAGCACCAACCCCGGCTAATCCAATATTTGCTCCTAACAAAAAGCCTCCACTCGCAGCCAGTACTCTTTCGATGACACTAACTTTTTTAATGTTAAGGTCATCTATGGAAACTATGCCACCTGCAACTTGAATCTTCAGGCTATCTAATTGATGTACAAATTCGTTGGCACGTTCATCTATCTCTTGGGTAAGACGTTCTAGACGGCTACTAACCAAAGGTTGTAATATTTCATTTTGCCAGACTAATAATTCATTTTCCATCTTGCTGGAAAGTTGGTTAGTCACATCCTTAATTAACTTTTCAATTTGCGACTTAGTTAACACCATTGATGTTTGGGTTTCCAACGTTTTCACCCATTCGCTCACAACTTTGTCAGCCAGACGGCGATAGAAACTAGAACCTTCAGCACTAATAGTCTGTTTGATATCTTCCAAAAAATTAGAGATACGTCGCACTATCTGTTCTCGCTGCATTTCCAAACGCCGTAGTGGCTCCTGAGCAGCTTCATATCGAGCTTCCAAGGTTTTTAAATCAGTTCTTAGCATCGCTTCCCGCTGAGGAATAACTCCTCGTGCTTCATAAATTGCTCTCTGGAGTTCTGCCGCAGTTCTGAGAATTTTGATGTTACCTTTTTCGTTGGCTAAGAATTTTTCTAGTTCTCTTTCAACCAAAGTTAAACCTGAAGCTTCAACTTGCCCCTTATCGCCTTTGAGTTTTCCTCCTAAAGCACCACGAGCATCGATAAAAAATATCCGTTTTTTATCACGTTTTGTTTTCGGAGCTAGTTTGTTAATTCCAAGTTGCTTAATGCTGTCTTTTTCTTCATCTTCAATCATATTGAAGCGATTGCAGATAAAGAAAATATCTTTATGTCCAGCAGGTATTAAAGTATTGTCAATCACATCCATTTCTGACTTAGAAGCCAGTGCTTCGCAGGAAAGTACAAAGAGTATTGCATCAACATTAGACAAATAGTCCATTGTTACTTTCTGGCGAGTATCATGTTCATTCAGTCCAGGAGAGTCAATAATTTCTACTCCATTGCGGCAAAGTTCTAGAGGCCAAAACAATTCAACTTTTTCGTAGGGATTGCTATTAATTTCACTTACATCATCTTTAATTACAACATACTCTTCAATTTCATTAATAGGAACTTCTTGAGGCAAAGACATAGGAGTATCTACCGACTTTGCAGGATGTAATAAAGCCCGACGGCTATCTCCCCATTTCACTTCATTAATGATTGCAGTACAAGGTCTAGCATACGCAGGTAAAACTTTCTCACCCAGCAAAGCATTGATAAAAGTACTCTTACCACGCTTAAATTCACCTAAAACTAATACCTTAAAGCTATTGGACTGCACTAGATATTCTAATTGTTTAAGTGACTTTTCTGATTCAGTCATGTTTAGCGAACTAATTAGCTTCAAGTGGCGTTGAATTAAACTCGCTAGCACATTTTGTTTCTCTTGAAACGCTTCATAGTTTTGGTATTTAACAGTTTGAACTACCATAAAAATTTCCTTGCAGATTTATTGGGTTTATGTACTTGAAAGAAATGTAATTTAGGGCAATAACAATCGTGAAATTTCTTTTTTCAAAGTAGAAGCTTGAGAGATTATTTCTGTCCAATGGTTTTCCGGTTGTTCTTGCTTATTATTGAAAGCAAGTTTATAGGCAGATTGCCAAGCAATTTTTTCCTCTTCCATTTCTTCACTCAATTGGTTATATAGTTGTTGAAAACGATTTGCTAAACGTTTAAAATACTCATCCATACAACGGTCAAGGCTATGTTCTAGCTCTTGATTAAGTAACTTTCGCTGCTCTTGCAATTTTTCCCTAATAACTCGCTCACCAACAACCCATACTGTTGTACTTACAGCTACTCCAATTGCTCCACCAAAAACACAGCCACAGATTGTAGCAGCACTACCTCCAAGGCGGGTGAGAAGTCGATATTTTTCGATTTCAGTCAGGGAAATAGCTTGTAAATCTAAATCGATTTTAACTATCTCTGAAGTATCAATATCTTCTGTATTTATCCGAGTTGAAAACTGTTTCGATACTTCATTTTGTAGCCACTCAAAATCTAGAGCCAAAGCTTTTAAAATATCGCTTTCTAATTGTCGGCTCAACCTGAAAAGCTCACGTCTTAATCTAAATGGTAAATCTTGCTCCCACCAAGTTTTAGGATCTTGGGTTCTTTTGAGTTCCAATGAAAGATTTTCTAATAACTCTGTTTTAGCTTCGAGAACTTTTTGGTGTAACGCCTTAGTACGGTATAAGCGTTTTTGATCCAAATTCAGGCGAATTCTTTCCCAGTCAGTTTGAGAGTTTTGGATTTCCTGATTGACCTTCATTAAAGCGCTCTCTTTCGCTGTTGCATCCATTGCAGTAGTAGAGATTGCTAATTCTCCAACTTTGATTAGATGTGAAAGATAATCTGTTATTTGACCTGCAATTTTACGGCTACGCCAGATCCGGCGATCGCCTTTTGCTACCATTGACTCAATCTCAGCTTTTATTGCTGCAAATACTTCAATTTCTGAATTCCGATTGCTGACAGGATATAGCGGTAAAACAGGAATTGTTGAGGAAATTTTTGCTATTCGCTTACGAATACTATTAAATACCTCTAACCTTTCCTCTTCAGCAATAGTATCAAGCTTGGAAACAGCAACCAAAATTCTGGGAATATGGCGACCCATTACTTCCTGTTCTAAAAAGGTTGCTTCTGTCATACTGAAAGGTAATGTAGCACTGACAACTAAGACAGATGCATCACACTGGCTCAACAGATCGAGTGCAAGAGCCGCACGACGACCACTTAAGTCTCCTACTCCAGGTGTGTCAATTAATTCAACGTCAAGTGCTTGTAACCAGGGATTGGCTAATGTTAAACGGACTTGGCCAACCACCTCTTGTTCGCTACCATTGCGATCGATAGCTGTTAAATCTCTCCAAGATAGTGCTTCCATTGGACGAGTCTCCCATCCATCTTTGGAAGATTGAACTTCCATACGGTCTTCTGACCCTGCGACAATTGAGGTTAAGGTCGCTGTAGTTGGAAGATCGCCAACAGGTAAGATGTTTGCATCTAATAAGCGATTGACTAAAGAACTTTTGCCACGACTGAACTCACCCACAAACGCTAGACGGAAACCTGGCAATTCCCACCGTGAGTTTAGTACTTTTAACTCAGCAGTAATATCTTCACAATCAGATAAATTGGATAATAGCAAACACTCATCAAGCCAGAGGCGAATCCATTCACTCAAGTTATGAAAATCTTCTGAAGGTGCAGGTGATGGTCTTTGAGTTTCGATAATATTAGCATTTACTACAGATTTATAAACACTATCATCTGTCTTTTCTGCTTGAAAAAAATGATCGTTGACAGCTTCTACTACACCTGAAACAACAATCTGAATTGTCTCAACAACAGCGGTATTTATCGCTTCTGGAACACCATCAATAACAACTTCTTCCAATGAAGAACCTAAATAATTTGAATCTTCCTCACATTCTGATGCTTCACTATAATACTGAAATGAATATGAGGCAGGTTCTAAATTATCGCTGCTTCCTTCTAGGAAATTATCCTTTATATTAGTTTCCGCTTCAAAATGAAACCAATCATCAAAAGCATTGGAAAAAGACTTATCAATCATACAAATTTTCCTTTAAGATATTTACTTACTGCTCAAGTTATTGGATTTTCCTGTAACGTTATCTGCGACTTAATATTTTGACTTCATTTCCATTCCTCTATACTAAAAAGAGAGAGGCTTTGATTTTTGCTCCCCTTCTCTATAAGGTAAGTAGGGGTTAGGTTTGAGAGAAAGTCGCAGATATCGTACTGTAATAACTTTTAATCTGGCAAATTTAACTCAGCTGTAGATATACTGGATATATGCAGTACAGCCGCGTCTGATTGAGCAATACTTAATGATTCAAGTGCATGAAAGATAATTTCGGATGCGATCACAAAAACTTCGACTAATTTTTTGCTTTTCTCAAAAGATTTATTCATGGATTGTTTGCAGTCTAAGAGTTTGACTTTAGGTAAAATCCATGATATGAGTCTTGCTGTGATAACTATGAAAGTGGGCTAGATTGTAATCAAGAATACAAATTATATTTTCATCAATAAATTAGACATACTAAATTTAATCACAGGAAGCATTGTCATCTTTGACAAGGCAAGATTACAAGCCAAATGTTCAGCTTCATACTTTTTAATCACTTTCGGGAGAGAATATTCAAAGCTCAATTCTGAGTAAGGATTTTAGATTTTACTCTAGTGATAGTGAAAAAAAGAAAGTTAAAAGAATTTTATTTAATTTAAATTTCTTAATAAGGGACGCATAATCAATTTAACAACTCGCCCCCATGTAAAGCTTAAAATGTACTCTACAAGTTTTGGGACGATTAGTGAAAAAAGCGGTAAGAATAAGGCAGTAAGGTTACGAAAGCTAGTACTAGCAACAAAAACACTAGGGATGAAACAAATCAGCGTCCATATCAACCTATTTATAAATTTAGAATTTATGGAAGTACGACTTTGAAATTGATTAACAACTATATAGCGAGTAGTAGCAAATAATATAGTTAACCCTAACCAAGCAAATATTACTAGCATCCAATTTGCTGGATGGAGATTGTAAACTAGAAAACCAGCAGGAAAGAGAGAAGCTATCTCCCAAACTAGCAGATTTAATTTACTCCGCAGACAGCTTAGTATTTGCTCAATAAGCCAATAATGCACATAAACAATATTTAAACACTGAGAATTTTGGATAAAATCACTCCTAATTTTGTGAATTATGTCGCCATAAAACAAGATATTGCTTTGTACAATAATATCTTGTTCTTTCCAAAAATATAAAGCTGATGTATCTTCTCTATAATAAGAATTAAAAGTAAGTCCATACTGTAATCTCGATTTATTTTGTAATGATTTGCTCCAAAATAATTTGATAAAATTTCCGATAAAAGTATTGTCAAATATTTTCAATTTATTTTTAGCAACTACTAATTTAGTGTATGGTGTAACGTTCTTATTCAAGCAAATCTTATCGCTAAAACAATTGTAGTACCAAAGATAAGCTAGTAACTTTGGAGGAATGTATAAAGAGCAGCCTATTTCTCGCGCTTCCGCAATTTGTTTTAAAATGGTCTTATTTAGATAAAAAGTATACTGTCCTGGTTCAACCTTAATTTTAAGTTCAATAGGAGTGCCTTGAGGTATTTGTACAAAGAAAGAGAATTGAACATCAACTTGATTATCTGTGTGTGTTTGTTCGGCGTTCATTGTCGGGATAATTTTGCGATATTTTGTATAATACCAATCAGAAAATCTAGTGTTCCACGCCACTGTTTCTCTCCAGCAACTACCCCTTCATTATGTATTTTTAGAATTAAATCTCTATCTCCTTCAGATAATTGAAATAGCTTTTTATGATAACGACTAATAATATCCCCATCTAACTGCATAACAGTTTGAGCATAAATAATATCAATATCTACGCTAGTAATGTTGCCACTATTAAGTGCCGCTTTTAGTTCAGACATTTTTCGCAAAGTACGAATAAATTTATCATTATTTAAAAGTTCTTCAATCTCTTTCCACCTTTGCTGCAAACTTTTTAGATTATTTTCTTCTCGATCTGCAACAGGAGTGGGAGCAGGCAATATTGGTCGAGCTAACTTTATGTATACCTCGTCAGTTGGAAGAATATTCGCTTTATGTTCCACTTGATATTTAAGACGCTCTTGATATTGGATTATTCTGGAGTCTGGCTCACTACTCTCATTGCTTTTTTCCAGGAGAATGTAAAAATATTCTCTTTCAAGTTGCGAAAATAGACTTGTATAACGCTTGCGTAATTCTTGAGCTTGAGTTTTTTCTGGTTCTGGTAAATCGTCTGGATTTGGAATTCCTTTGACATCAAAGTAGTCTTTGTCATTTATTGAATAAATCTCTTCATACGCTTGCCAAGCATTAAACTTTGCGCCAGTAATTTGCTCCACAACCATTGTATTTATTTCTAAAGCTGTAATATCGTCAACTAATTCATGTACAGATGAGACTACTTTCTCTAGCAAATCTTTGGCTTGTTCTTGAATTTTGTTAGGCATAGTCATAATTTTCTGGATTTATCTAAAGCAAATTAACCTACAGGTTAAGATAAGCTTATATCCTGTAGGTATTTTTGGGTTAATATTAATTAATCTAATAAATATTAACTACTGGGGACGAGATAGCGATTGTTGTGAAGTTTTACGAGATTTCATAATTTCGATAAAAAATCCATACAACTTATGCAAACTTTCTATATTTTTTTGCATAATCTCCCGACTTTCTTTGATTTGAGTTAGATGAAATTCGCGAAGTTCTGTATATGGCCCACTGCCAACAAATTGACTACCAACTTCATTAGTTATATCACCATCAATTAGATTGATTATAGTGTGCATTCGATTACCTGTTTGAGGAATTTGCTGCCCTTGTAGTTCTTCTAAGTGAGTAGATGATTCTGGAACCCAAGTGGTAATTTCTAGCTCGATAACTTCAACTATTGCTGTTTGAATAGTATCAATAATTTCATCAATATTGAATCCTTCTCCCTTACTATTCAGTTTCTTAACTTTGATTTTAAATTCACTACTTGGTTTGCTATATTGACTATTATTATCCCAATTTTCTATGGTTTGACCATTAGTTTCTGTGTTTTCATTAAGAGTATTATTCACCATGATGTTTTAGAGGTTAAAGACAGATGTAAATATAAACAAGATACAACTATAGGTGATGTCAAAAGTTTTCAGGCTTTTACTAAAAAAAAGTAATTAAAGTCAAAACAACTTAATATTCAAGAAATTTTTACTAAAAAAATTATGATTTCTTAAAGCAAAATTTATCTTAAAAAAAGAATAATACCATTTTAGATTTTGGAAGAACTGCGTTGCAGCGAATCCAGCACTACCGTAGGATTTCCCTATTATCCTAAGTAGCGTGATTCTGAAATAATTATTTAATTAATTAGCTTTTGGGCGTTTCGTTCCAATCAGTATAAATTAAATATTGCTTTTATACAAAGAATGCCTAAGTATTTTTCAAGGCAAAGATAAATTTAAGGTATTAATAAGCACAAAATAATAAGATTAATTTATTTAAGTCAACTTTTTTATCTTACCTAGCAAAGCTTAGACGCACAAGTAGACCTGACTTTTCTTATAGCACTATGTATACAATGATATGACTGCGATCGCAAAGCAAAGGAAAATATGTTGTTATCTCGTCAAGCTTTTGCTACACCTTTTGTAATTTCTATGTGTATTTTAGGAGTTGGCTTGATTCAATTCCCCCAATTGCAAAAACTAATAAATAGAAAACAATCTGCCTCTATAGAAAGTTTAAAACAAGAAATAAAATCTGAAAATATTCGTCTAAAATTTCTCAAAAAAACACCTAGTTTTAGTTATGATAACTTCATCGCAGATTTGGTGTATCTCAATTTTCTCCAATATTTTGGAGATGATGAAATTCGGGATAAAACAGGTTACAGTTTAAGTCCAGAATATTTTGAAGTTATTTTAGAACGTGACCCGCGATTTTTAGCAGCCTATCACAGTCTTTCGATCAGTACTTCATTATATGCTGGTATGCCAGAACGTGCGATCGCAATATCAGAGAAAGGCTTAAAATCAATATCTCCCTCAGTTCCCAAAAAGTCTTATTATATATGGCGTTATAAAGGAGTTGATGAGTTATTATTTTTAGGCAACGCGAAAGCTGCTCAACAGTCTTTTGCAACGGCGGCAAATTGGGCAAGTAAATTTTCAGATCCAGAGAGTCAACTTATAGCTAATACTTCCCAAAGAACTGCGGAATTCCTGAGCCGAAATCCTAACAGTAAATATGCTCAAATTTCTACATGGTCAATGGTTTTAAATAATCATGCTGATGAAAGAACTCAGAAACGCGCCATTAGAGAAATCGAAGCTTTGGGAGGAAAAATAGTTACGACTCCTGAAGGCACGAATAAAATTATATTTCCACCTAAAGATTAAATTATTGCAAATGTAATTGAAGATTATATTGACTCAATTAGTTTCAAGTTTATCATACATGATTGAGTAAGGTGATACTGATGTTAATACAATTGGCAGAATCTAACTCTCAAATATTAAAGTGTTTTCCTGTTATTTCTCAGTTGCGCCCTCACCTGGAGCAGGATAATTTTGTAGAACAAGTTCGATATCAAATGAAAGAAGGATATCAACTTGCATTCTTGGAAGTAGAAAAGCAAGCTGTAGCAGTGGCTGGATTTCGTATTTCTAATTGTTTAGCATTGGGAAAATTTTTATATATTGATGATTTAGTTGTTGATGAGTTGAAGCGGTCACACAGCTATGGTCAACAATTATTTCAGTGGCTAATTGAATATGCCAGAAATCATGAGTGTAAGCACCTGAGTCTAGATTCTGGTGTTCAGCGATTTGCAGCCCATAGATTTTATCTCATGCAGCGTATGAGTATTACAAGTCATCACTTTTCAATGGAGTTGTAGCTACAAGCAATTTGGTTGTGACAAATAGTATTTTTTGGTATAACGGCAAATTAATTCATTCTCAAACCCTAGAATTAAACATTGACGATCCGGGTTTACTTTATGGGGCAACTATTTTTACGACATTGCGAGTTTATGAGAACTCGCTAGATAGTAATTTAACTAATTGGCAAGCACATTGCGATCGCTTACTTTTCTCACTACAAACTTTTGGCTGGCAGCAACCAGATTGGAACCGCGTGCGTCAAGGTGCCCAAATTCTCCTCGCATACTTCCCAGTTCTCCGAATTACCCTTTTTCCCGATGGACGGGAATGGATAACTGGTAGATTATTACCACAAAATTTGATAGAAAAACAAAAAACTGGTGTTGTGTGTGCCGTTGCTAGTTCAGAATTTTCTCGCTCTCTCCCTTCTCATAAAACTGGAAATTATTTGAGTGCTTGGTTGGCAAAAACTAGCTCAGATGCTCAAGAAGCAATATTAGTCGATGCTCAAGGAAATTGGCTAGAAACCAGTACAGGCAACCTTTGGGGATGGTGCGATCGCAGTTGGTACACGCCACCAATAAAGGCCGGAATTTTGCCGGGAATTATGCGATCGCAACTTGTAAACTGGCTGCAAAACCATCAACAGCCAGTGCGAGAAGAAACTTGGAGTGCCGAGCTAGTCCAGAGATTTGAAGCGATCGCCTACACTAATAGTGTGGTCGAAATTATTCCCATTCATACAGTTCATCTGCCTTCAGGGTCGCTACAATGTAATCCCTACCATGATAGTTTTCAGCTAATAAGGGAGCTTTTTTTAGCATGACAACCACGCCAAATTTGTTATATCTTAAGATAAGTTAACATAATTCTTAATAATCACCTTTTTGAGCAGAGAAGCTAGGCGATTGCGCGAAAAATACCGGAGGATAGACCTTAGTGAATAAAAGATGGAGAAATGCAGGGCTGTACGCGCTGCTGTTTATTGTCGTAATTGCGCTGGGAACAGCATTCTTTGACAAACAACCCCAAAGCAGAGAAACATGGCGATACAGTCGCTTTATTCAAGAAGTTCAGCAAGGCAGAGTAGAAAAAGTCAGTTTGAGTGCAGACCGCTCTACAGCACTGGTTACACCCAAATATGACCCAGCTAAACGGATTGTTACCTTAGTCAACGATCCAGACTTGATTAATACTCTGACTTCTAAAGGCGTTGATATTTCTGTTTTGCCCCAAACCGACGAAGGATTTTGGTTTAAGGCACTGAGCAGCTTATTTTTCCCTGTATTGCTTTTGGTTGGCTTATTCTTCTTACTACGTCGCGCTCAAAGTGGCCCGGGTAGCCAAGCGATGAACTTTGGCAAATCCAAAGCCAGAGTGCAAATGGAACCTCAAACTCAGGTGACATTTGGCGATGTCGCTGGTATTGACCAAGCCAAGTTGGAATTAAACGAAGTCGTAGACTTTTTGAAAAACGCCGATCGCTTTACCGCCGTTGGTGCAAAAATTCCTAAAGGTGTGTTGTTAGTTGGCCCTCCTGGTACAGGTAAAACCCTCCTAGCTCGTGCCGTAGCTGGTGAAGCAGGTGTGCCCTTCTTCTCAATTTCCGGTTCAGAATTTGTGGAAATGTTCGTCGGTGTGGGTGCATCCCGCGTCCGCGATTTATTTGAACAAGCTAAGACCAATGCTCCTTGTATCGTCTTCATCGATGAAATTGACGCTGTAGGTCGTCAACGGGGTGCAGGTTTAGGTGGTGGTAACGATGAGCGGGAACAAACCCTCAACCAGTTACTCACAGAAATGGATGGTTTTGAAGGCAACACTGGCATCATCATTATTGCTGCTACTAACCGTCCTGATGTCCTAGATGCAGCACTGTTGCGTCCTGGTCGCTTTGACCGTCAAGTTGTGGTTGACCGTCCCGACTATGCCGGACGCAGCGAAATCCTCAAGGTACACGCCCGTGGCAAGACCTTGGCGAAAGATGTGGACTTGGATAAAATTGCCCGTCGTACCCCTGGATTTACTGGCGCAGATTTATCCAACCTGTTGAATGAAGCCGCAATTCTGGCAGCACGCCGGAATTTGACTGAAATTTCAATGGATGAAATCAACGACGCGATCGACCGCGTATTAGCTGGGCCAGAGAAGAAAGACCGGGTAATGAGCGAAAAGCGCAAAACCTTGGTGGCTTATCACGAAGCTGGTCACGCTTTAGTTGGTGCTTTGATGCCAGACTATGACCCAGTACAAAAAATTAGCATCATTCCTCGCGGTCGCGCAGGTGGTTTAACTTGGTTTACCCCCAGTGAAGACCGGATGGACACTGGTTTATATAGCCGCGCTTATTTGGAAAATCAGATGGCTGTGGCTTTGGGTGGTCGGATTGCTGAAGAATTAATCTTTGGTGAAGAAGAAGTTACCACTGGTGCTTCTAATGACTTGCAGCAAGTAGCACGGGTTGCGCGTCAGATGATTACTCGATTTGGGATGAGCGATCGCTTAGGCCCTGTTGCCCTTGGTCGTCAACAAGGTAATATGTTCCTCGGACGGGATATCATGTCAGAGCGCGATTTTTCTGAAGAAACCGCTGCTGCTATTGATGAAGAAGTCCGTAAACTTGTAGATGTAGCCTATACACGTGCTAAAGAAGTGTTAGTGGGCAACCGTCACATTTTAGATCAGCTAGCGCAAATGTTGGTTGATAAAGAAACAGTAGACGCTGAAGAGTTGCAAGAAATTCTGTCGAACAACGATGTGACAACCGCAGCGTTTGCCTAATTTAATGAGTAGTTAGGAGTAGAGACGCGATGAATCGCGTCTTTACAAAAGTTAGGAGTTAATAACAATCCGTAACTTTTAAAAATTGGGTAATTCTGGGATTTTCCAGAGTTACCCCAATTTTTTTTAATTCATTGGCAAAAGCCCGGTCATGAAGACCGGGCTTTTAATCCGTAATGGGGTTATATTCCCCGAAGGTTCGTTATAGAGTTTCAGTATAAATCGCTAATCTGATGATAAAGACTACCACACGAGCATAATCAGTTCCGGAAAATTAGAAAAATTTTTTTTAGATACACCAAAATCAAATTACTAACGCCGGAAGAACGTGTCCAAATGTTGGCACAGAAGTTACGCGAACTTGGTATCGATCCTGATTCTCTCCCGTAATCACTCGAAATCAGGGTAACTCGGAGATTTTACGAATTACCTTGATTGCGATCGATCCAAAAAGAATTTATGCATTCTGTCGTACACCCCTCATGGCATCAAATAGATAACTTTCTAAATCTCGATCGGACTAGCATCACGAGTGACTGGATACTAATCAGTTGGTTTTACGCTCTGGATGTCGGTTTCAAAAATAGCCACGCCACAAAGAATGTAGCCGCCGTAAATAGTTGCGTTAAATCCAAAGCAGATAGATAGCCATCTGCAAATGAAGCAATGCTGCGATCGGTAATGCCAAATACCCAGGATGACAGGCCAAATAACCAAATCCCATTCTTGAGATTTCCGACGAATTCTTTAGAGTCCGATCGTTTTTGATCTTTCATAATCTTCTGTTCCGTTGGTGAACAATCTAGTGATTGATGCTCAATACCTGCCATTAGGAATTTTTTCCGATTCCTGACGCTGAATTTACATTTACTATCTATTAATAATATTAATAAATATTTCACCTACTTGACATCCCTACCTAAAGGTACATCTCATAATGATGACATTCCTCTTTTGGTTCTGTTACCTCCGATAGACGGCAATACGTTGAGTTCTCAGCTTTACAGCGTCAGGTTTGAATACTGAAATCACATAATTTTTAAATAACCATATAAATATTTATTTATGCTTTGCATAAAATACCTCATAGGATAGATGCGTTTCCAAAATCTCTTTATATTTCAATTGTGTAGAGACTTCGTAGGGGCGCACAGCTAGCTATGCGCCCCCACAAAGAAATGAAATACTTATTTTGGAGTAGATTAATTCCTTACTCTTGACTCAGCACGGGCTAAACGCCCCGCTTCCGCTAACAGCACTCAGCACTCAGCACTCTTCATCTCACCAACTGCGCCGCAGAATTAAAAAATTGACGACACAACCCCTTCGTGACTAAAACTGTTGTCAACAAGTTAGCAAAAGCAACCATAAACATAATCAAAATTTCGTAGGAGACAGCATCTAGAGGTTTGACACCAGCTAATAACTGTCCGGTGGTAATTCCTGGTATTGCGACCATACCTATGAGTATCATTTGATTGAGAGTAGGAATCAATCCGGCTTTGATGGCGTCTTTGCGATACTGGCTAACTGCTTGCTCTGGAGTTGCACCTAAGCTTAAATGGGTTTCTATTTCGAGATGGCTGGAATTAATCGTGCTGACAAGGCGATCGCCTGCGATCGCAGCTGCATTGGTAGCATTTCCTAAGACTATCCCTGCTAGGGGAATTATATACTGTGGTTCGTACCATCTCTCTGGTTGAACGATTAACAAGTTGATGTAAAACACTGTCACGGCGGTACTAATTAAAATTGCACCCCACACCAAAGGCAACAGATGAGGAATTTTTGGAGTAATGCGATTTCGTGCGACAATCGCCGTAATTGTCAGCATTATTGCTAATAGCGCCAAAACTGCCCAAGGATTGTCTAAAGCCAAGATGAAATCTAAAATGTATCCCAATACAAGAAGTTGTAAGATGGTTCTCCCAGTAGCAAGGGCTAGGTTCAACTCTAATCCTAATTTTTCCCAAGCAGATAAACCAATGGCGATCGCCATCAATCCCACACCAATAGCTAAATCCACGAAATCCAGCTCGATCAGATCCTGCATAGGTTCTCTATCTCCTGGTATTTTCTGCTCAAAGCAGCCCACACAAGAGGAACTTTGACCTGATGTGTTGGATCTTGGTTGATATATATCACTTTCATCAATTCAAAATGGTACGACCTTAACATGGCAAACACCTAGTATGCCTACATCTGTAAATTAAATGTGCGGTGGTTTCCTGTACCACAATTTAAGTAAAAACCCTAATAGATGCGTATCTTGGGCGATAGTCTTTTAGTAGCTCCTCTTTGATTAACAATTCAATCAGCAAAAATTGACTGTTGAAGTGCATCCTTTGTATCTCCCGATAAAATGAGAACTCATGATCCAAAGTGTAAATCCCATCCCTGTCTTTGATATCAAGCAGCAATATACCACCATCGAAGCAGAAATAAGTGCAGCCGTCTTAGAGGTTTTAGCTTCTGGCCGCTATATCGGCGGCCCCTTAGTCGAAGGCTTTGAACAACAGTTTGCCGTTTATAATACTGTTACTGAATGTGTGGCTTGTAATTCTGGTACTGATGCGCTCTACTTAGCGTTACGAGTTTTGGACATTGGTGCAGGCGATGAAGTTATTACAACGCCTTTTACCTTTATTGCAACATCTGAAGTGATTAGCGCCGTTGGCGCAAAGCCTGTTTTCGTTGATATTGACGCGACTACGTTTAATTTAGATGTAGAGCAAGTCGCAGCGGCGATTACACCCAGAACTAAAGCGATTATCCCGGTTCACCTCTTTGGACAACCCGTGGATATGACATCATTAATGGCGATCGCTCAGTCTCACAATTTGTCCATAATTGAAGATTGTGCTCAGTCTACAGGCGCGATTTGGGCCGGTGAAAAAGTCGGAAGTATTGGACATATTGGTTGCTTTAGTTTCTACCCTACCAAAAATCTTGGTGGTTGCGGCGATGGTGGAGCAATAACCACTAACGACCCAGCGATCGCCACTAAACTGCGAATCCTACGAGATCATGGTAGTAAGGTTCGATATTTACACGAAGAAATCGGTGTAAATAGCCGCTTGGATGCTCTCCAAGCAGCCATTTTGCAGATTAAGCTACGTTATTTGGATATTTGGAACGATCGCCGTCGAGATATTGCCAATTATTACTATCAGTTCCTCAGTCAACTTCCGGGAATTGTCCCGCCCCAAGAATTACCTGGGGGTATTGGAGTATGGAATCAATACACTATTCGTATATCAGGCGAAGGGCGAAATGGTTCTAGCGCCAAATACCGAGATTGGGTGCGCAGTCAATTGCAAGAACAGGGCGTGAGTTCAATGATTTACTACCCCCATCCTTTACATTTGCAGCCAGTTTATCAAAGTCTGGGCTATCAAATTGGGGACTTTCCAATAGCAGAGCAAGCTTGTCATGAGGTTATATCCTTGCCGATGTTCCCAGAACTGACACAACAACAGCAAGACCAGGTGATTTATGCGCTGAAAGAAGTTAGGAGTTAGAAGTTAGGAGTTAGAAGTTAGGAGTTAGGAGTTAGAAGTTAAAAGTTTTGAATAAATAAGTTTCTTCAACTCATAACTCATTACTCCTAACTCATCACTCCTAACTCATAACTCTTAACTCATAACTCTTAACTCCTTACTGTATTTGCACTCGCTAAGGCTTCTACTAGTCCACGCACAGCAGCAATCATTGCGACTTCGCTATTGAGTTGATTGATGGCGGAACCAACACCAACACCAGCAGCACCAGCCGCGATCGCTAATGGTGCGGTAACGTTAGAAATGCCGGAAGCACACAATACGGGCACTGTCACTACACGGGAAATCTCAAAAGCTGCTGCCAAGGTGGGAGCAGCTTTTTCAATTAATCCTAGAGTTCCGGAGTGAACTGGGTTACTGCTAGTACCGCCTTCGGTTTGGATAATATCTGCTCCAGCTTTCACCAATTCTTCTGCTAGCTGTACTTGTCGATCTAGTTCCAGGATGTGGGGAACGGTGACAGATAAGGTGATTTCCGGGAGGAGAGCACGAGTTTGCTTAGTCAGCGCTAGCACTTCTGGAGCTTCAAAGCGGCGTCCTTGAGCATAAAAGGAATCGAAATTCCCGATTTCAATTAAATCAGCACCAGCTGCTACTGCTTGCACAAATTTCTCTGGCTCTACTGCTGATACACAAATAGGTAAATTTGTCAAACTTTTAGCTAGTTGGACTAAAGCGGGATCGGCGGCAATATCGACAAAAGTTGCACCGCCTAATTCAGCAGCTTTGACAGTAGCACCGACGCTAGCGGCGTCGAAGTTATTCAAACCGCTAATCACTTTTAGAACGCAGCGGTTAGTAAATGCACGTTGGAGTGTGGAATGCATCGTCATAGTTTGGCTTTTGAAGCTACGAAAATTAGGTATATTCTACCGTCCCTCAGTTGATGAGATACTAAATCAGTATGATAGTTGCCAAATATTGATAGTTTTTTGATAATTTTATCCTTAGCGCCACCGATCAAAGTTTTGCCATCTGTACTGAAAGCGATCGCATCAACTTCTAATTCCATCCATTTATCTACGTTTGTAAGGTTTTTACCACTATCCTAGTCAAACTCTGGAGGCCATAAATCTGCGATTGGTACTTCCCATCCTGGGAGCAGTTCGGGAACTGTTAAAATATCGCCATCACGAAGTATTATTGCCTCTTGTCCAAAGTTGTAAACTTCAACAATCCGCTCATCTGGATTGAGCAAAATTCCTACCTTAGTTCCCAAACTCAGAAATTCTTGAATTTTGGCTCTCAAATCCTCTAAATTATCGCTAGGGGACTTCACCTCTACAGTCAAATCGGGAGCCAATTGAGCAAAAGACTTGGGACTACGACGCAAGCGTTCGGCTAAAACAAATGAAGCGTCTGGTGCGCGCAAATCGGAATTAGGCAACCTGAAACCGGCGCTAGAAGCCGCTGTTCGTCCTAGTTTGCGCGGTCTAACCCAGTTATGTAACTGGGCAATCATTGCCGCTGCGACTTCATCTGATTCGTATCCTGATGGACTCATAACAATAATATTACCCTTAACCAGTTCCATACGAAAGTCAGGGTGCTGTTGCTGCATTTGTTCCAAGTCTTCAAGCGTTAGGGACATAAAACCTCTAATTACACGCCTTGTTTCTATATTAATTATGGAGACAACAGACCTCTCTAGGTGCGATCGCTCCATGAATTACCTTGACTTTTTACGGAATTTAGAAAGGGTACATTGATTTTACTAAATGAATTTCCTAATTATTTTCCACGTTTACAATCAAACTTTATTTCCTGCGACTATGACTTTAGATACCAAAACCATTTTTGCTATCTTGACTGATAAAGGGTCTGCCATCGACTGGAACCAACTACTTACCGAAATCCTGACCGCTTTCAACTGCTCTACAGGTAGCATCCATACCCTAGATAAAGACAGTCAGTTATTGCACCTAAAGGCTTACCAAGGCATTCCAGAATTGCTTTTGCCTAAAATGACGATAATTCCCATTGGCAAAGGAATGGCTGGTGTCGCCGCCGAACGCAAGCGACTCGTACAGATTTGCAACCTGCAAACCGACGAATCAGGAGTGGCGAGGCCCTCAGCAAAAGAAACGAAGGTAGAAGGTTCTATGGCAGTACCGCTGATGCTGAATGGTCAATTGCATGGTATCTTGGGCATTGCAAAGCCAGTTACCTACGAATTTACTGCCGAAGAGAAAGAGATACTGATGCAGATTGGAGAGGCTATTAGCCGGAAAATCGTCAGTTAAAATCAAATACTATTACTATTTTTCAAAATACTTCATTGCTGTTTGTACTTTCTCAACTTGTCTGGGTGCTTGCATTTCGTTAAAGAGGGCGTAGGCGTAGCCCATCGCAGACATCGCTTGGACAAAACTTTCCCTATTTTTCTCAATTTCACCCATTTTTTTATGAGTCAATGCCAACTGATAATAAGCCTCAGCTAAGTCTGATTTAGCACCAATTTTATCAAGAATTTCTATTGCTTTTGAATGATGAAAAATTGCTATAGTAAATTCTCTCTGTTCTCGAAAAATTTCCGCCAGACAACTTATAGCTTTAGCTTTAATCTGGGTAAAGTTGTTTTCTTCAGCATGAAATATAGCTTGTTGGCAGAACTTAAAGGCTTTTTTTAGATTACCTAAATTTATATAAGTTATGCAGAGAGTTACTAAACTATGCCCCATTCCCCATAAAGTCACTCTACTTGACAATGACATAGTATAAAAGGCATCTTCAGCAAGATAAAAGGCATCTTTTCTGCTACCAAAACGTGATTTTATCAAAGCTAAACAACATTGAGCATAAGCCATGTAATCATCAAGATTGCTATTTGCTTCAGCAAGGCTACAAACAGAATTAAAACAATCTTCGGCTGCTTTTATTTCCCATAATTCTAGTTTACAAAGCCCTGTATTGAACAAAATAGATATTTTTGTTTGCTTGACATCTAATTTGCCTAATACTTCTTCTGATTTCTCATAGCATTCTATAGCTTCTCTAATGCAACCGATAATTCGATATGTATAGCCAAGGATATTGTAAAGTCTAATTAATCTTTCTTGCGATTTTATATCGTCTATTATCCGTTTAATGACAGAGAAGTTTTTCTGGAGCAGTCCCAGTTGGTAAAATGAGCAACCCAAAGGCAAACCTAGACTCCACTGTTTACCTCGTCCTTGTAAAATTACATCACCAGCTTGCTCAAAATCATTAATTTCTACATAGTGATAATAAGCTTCTAAAGCAGTCAAAGCATCTGTAATATTTTTGATATCTGTAACTCTTCGCGTCCAAAATTCTGCGGCTTTTCGGTTGACTAATTCCCATTCTTCACTGACTAACCTTAATCGGCTAATTGCTTCATCACGAATTACCGGATGCAGCCAATATTGTCCTTTTTTTGCTTCTATTAAAGACAAATCTTGCAGAGCTTTAATTACCCGTCTACGTTGTTGTTCTGGTACATCCCAAAGCAAAGATAAAACTCCTTCAATAGGCACTGAAGTAATATCTTGATAACGATAGCATCCTAAGCGACACAAGAGGCAATAGGCTTCTAAATCATTCGTTTGGAGTCGCGTAAATTGACTGGCAACTAAATCTTTTAACTCTCTTTCTATTAATAAATATGTACAGTTTTCCTGCCAATAGGCGTGTATATCACCAGAAAAATCTGTCAATATTGCTCCTCGGAGAATTTGCATTGCTTTGGCATTACCTCCATAAGCTCTACACATTTCACTGAGAATAGTAGAATCACAATTGATATGGTGACGGCTGAAAAACTGTCGCCATGCTTCATCATCTAAACCTTCGAGTGGATAGAGATGAACTTCTACACTAGACTCCCGCAAACGCTCACGACTTGTTACTAAAGTAACTGAATGCACATCTGAATCTGCTAATACTCTCAATAACTCAACATAAGGGCGACGATCTTCTAGGAACTTGCCATTTTTATCGAGAGCAGTTTCTAGATTATCGATAAATACCCCAATTTTAAAAGTTTGCTCTCGGAGTTTGCGCCGTAGTCGTTCTAAGCTGATACCGAAGTCACCTCCTGGTTCTTCGTTAAAGTATCGCCGCAGCCATTCTTCAACCACACTTTCCACTGGCGTGAGGTTTTGGATTTCTGTAGCCATCCACAGTTCCAGGACAAAATTAAATTTTTGACTTTTAAAATATTTGCGTGCTAATCTGGTTTTGCCAACACCACCTTCACCTTGGATGAGGATAACTTTTGCTCCCCGACTAACGAGGGTGTGAAGTTCGGCTATTTGGCGATCGCGCCCTACAAAGTTAGAATCTAAATCTTGGGGTCTAGTGCCATTAGTCGCTAAATTGGCAATATGGAGGATTTTTTGCGACTGTTGGCTTGTTCTAAATCCCTGAACTATCCCTTGGAAGGTTGATTTAGAGACTTTCACTCCTAGCACTTTTGACAGTAGATGCCAAAGTTCTGCACCAACTGATTTTAAATGCGCTTCTGTATAACCACGCCTACTGGCAATATCCTGGTAAGTCCGCTTTTCATCCTCCCACAAATGCCGCAAGATAATCCTTTGAGTTTTATCTAAGTGTTCTCCCGTCTTGAGAAAAACCAAGTTATCTACAAACTCTAAGGCTTCTTCTGCACCCATTTGCGAACTTGATGTATCATTTGCAGTTTATTATAACTATATTTTTACTACTTATTCCTACCTTCCATAGTACAAAATACTTTTTCCTACTCGGTAGGAAACTTACTTTATCCGACTGCAAAGCATTTTCGGCTGTATTACTCTTGTAATTAATACAGGCGAAGTTAAGTTAAGCGCCAAGCCAAAGTGGTTGAGGAGAGGTTTAGAGAGCGTTACTACTGCAAGCTTAGTAAATCACAAATGTTATTGTCCCATATTAATTACTCATGAAAGTGGTGTCTACTAAACAGGCAGTGGGTATTAACTAACTAGATTCTGTAGAGCGTATTTACAACTAAGTATGTAAGTCTTTACCCTACAGGAGGTTCAATGATGTTAGACAAAGATTGTCATCATGATTGCAATCAGAATCAGTGCCCTTTTGCCCAAGATACGCGTAATCTCAATAGATATGTCTGCCTCAAATGTGGTATTGAGCGAGAAATAAATCAGTGTTCTTCTGGTTTTGGCTCGTTATTGCTGTTGTTATTGAGCTTGTTTATTGCATTTCAACTACTAGTTAATTATGAAAAGCAAAACAATGTACAAAGACAACAACAGTCTTGGAATAATTCACCTAACAACGCAATTATCCACTTATAAAACTAATACTGTTGATTCTCCATAGCCTCATATTTTTAGAGGTGTAGGGGAATCACAAAAAATATTCACTGCCAAAAATTTAGCTAATTTCGTGAGTAAAAACATGGACACAAATCAGGATACGCTTTTATTTCGTTTTGCCTCTAAATCCTTGAAATATTTTTTGTTGGTACTATTTGGCATTGCGATCGCTTACGTTTTATCAAGTGGTTTAGGTATCTTACAAATCATACCCATACTGCTGTACCTTTTACAACAGTTTTTGTTTCCACTGGGAATTATCCTGTTGTGTTTAATGACAATAGCAGTCATTTTTGAATCCCTGCGTTAAAAATTGGGGGAGTGGTAAGTTAGGAGTTAGGAGTTAGAAATAGAATTGCTTCTCTTGTCTCCCTTATCTCTCTAATCTCCATCACTTTCCCCTGGCATCTAAAAACTTCAACTGGTGGTATAAACAGCTAATCTGCACTAAATCCACACCTACTGCTTGGGCTTTTCGTAATGGGTTGCCGAAAATTGCTTCTATCTCCAAAGGACGATGTTCGTCGTAGTCAATTTTCATACTGGGGCGGTAAGGTGTCATTTTGACAGTATAATCGAGCATTGTTTGAATGAAGCGATCGCTAATAATCCGCCCATAACTTTTCGCCCCCGCCGCTACTTCATACATCAACTGTTCGACTAACTTGCGGGTGTACTCATACGCCATTAATTCATCAGTTCTAGCGTTGAGAATCACAGAAAGCCCATTGTAGGGGATATTCCACACCAACTTTTTCCAACGTGCTAGTAGTAAATCTTCAGCTAATTCAATTGAGATACCAGCACTTTCAAAGTCATCAGCAATTTGCTGCATCCTCTGAGTTATCCCACTAGGCTGATAGTTAGGGGTATATTCACTGAAGTTAATTTGTCCATAGTCTAGATGGTGTATATGCCCTGGCCCCACTTTGTTAGAACACAAAAAGCACAATCCACCGATAACCGTTACATTACTAACTATTTCAGCGACTTCCTCTTCTACACCAAGTCCATTCTGTAATACCAACACCACCCCATTGTCTTTAACTACAGGTGGCAACATCTTTGGTAGTAAATGGTTTTGCGTCGTCTTTAGTGCCACCACCACCACATCGCATTGTGGCATCTTTTCTACGTCGTTGTAGGCGTGGACTTCGGGAAGGGTAAAGTCACCGTCTTTGGACTCTACCACTAAACCATATTTGTTTACCTGTTCGTAATCACTCTTGAGCAAAAAGTGGACATCCAACCCAGCTTTTTGGAGTCTAGCGCCATAGAACCCACCTAATGCTCCAGTTCCCAGAATGGCATACGTGCGATCGGACATTTCTTTGATAACGGAATTTTCCTAGAAACATCATAAGGTGATGTCTGACAAGGGTACGCGTCTAGCTGTAGTTTATTCAACGCCTGATTTTAAATTTATTTTGTTTAATAAAACTTAAAACAGGTTTATTATCCTTTAAAATCTTTTGCAGAGATTTAGGTAAGATATATGGCTGATATTGTTGATATTGCAGTTACGTCTGAGTCGTTTAAAACACTAGTAGCGGCTGTACAAGCTGCTGGTTTAGTAGAAACATTAAAAAGTCCTGGCCCGTTCACTGTCTTTGCACCAAATGACGATGCTTTTGCCAAGTTACCAGCGGGAACTATCCAAACTCTGTTACAGAATATTCCCCAGCTAACACGGATTTTAAAGTATCATGTCGTTCCTGGAAAGCTGCTAGAGGCTGATTTGGCACAACTCGGTACGGTTAATTCTGTGGAAGGTTCACCCATTAAAATTCATTCTTCTGATGGTTTTGAAGTTAAAAATGCCACAGTTTTAGCAGCAGATATCGAAGCTGATAATGGTGTAGTACACGTTATCGATACGGTAATTTTACCGGGTTAATTCTGGCTAGGGTGGGTATTTTCCACCCTACCGATCCAAAATCTTTATAATTAACTAACTATTGGTACTATCAAAACGCAACTCAAAAGTTTAGTTTGTGTTATGTTTGCAATGTGAGTACTCACTGTTATGTTAATGTAAATTTCGTTGTTTTAAAATAAATTAAATTCTTAAAAAGCCAACATCTATCCCAGGAAATTAATGCTCGATTTTAACACCTTGGCTGAGTTCTCTCGTGGCAATTGCGTAAGTATTTGTGCATTTCTCGTACCAGCGAACTTACTTGTCACAATTTTAACGATGAGCCTAGTTGCCTTACGTCGTCCATCGCCTCAAGTGTGGCAATCTGCTGGAATCGCTAGCTTTTTCGCTTCTGTAATGATACTGCACGTATATACTTGGTTCATGATTGGTGTGGTGATGGCTCCTACTTATATCTTGATGTGGCTAGCAATCACCTGCTTAGTGACTAATTTTGCAGCAATTCTTTTTCAAAGACGCTACAGCAACAGCCCTAGTCTTTCCAATTAAAGTCTATCGGGCATCTATGGATGATATTTTCAGAAAATCAATCATCATTTGACCAAATAATTACTAATTCGTAATTCGTAATTATGAAGTTAAACTACGAATTACGTTAGCGCAGCGTTAGCGAAGCGGTAGCGAGTACTCGAGCGTCCGCAGGAGCGTCATTATCAATTACGAATTATGTTGACGCCTCTCCATTCATGCTCAAGGATGGCATATAGCCAAGAGTCTCGCCATTCTCCCTTAATCCAATGGTGTTCTCGCAAATATCCTTCCTGCTGCATTCCGATTTTTTGCATCACTCTTGCTGAGGCAATGTTTTCTGGGTGACAAGTAGCAAAGATGCGATGCAAACTTAACTCCTGAAAACCAAATGATACAACGGCTTTTACAGCTTCAGTTGCATATCCTTGCCCCCAAAATTCCTTAGTAAAAGAGTATCCAATAGAGCCTATTTGGTTGTCAGTATCCTGAACGGATATACGACAGATACCAATTAATTGCTTTTGGGGTTTCAAAGTCACTGCCAAGGCAAAATGCTGACGGGGTTTTTCCCCTTGCAATGAAATCTCTCTTTGCAAAAAGTTTTTGGTATCTTCTTCGGTATTCGGGCCAAAAGTCAAGTAACGCACAACTTCAGCATCAGCAGCGTATTGATGAACCTCTTGCCAATCTGATTCTACAAAGTCTCGCAGTATAAGACGTTTGGTTTCTAGTGGTATCATTTGGGAAATTCTGCACGTAACTGATTGACTACCCGATCTAGTCCCACAGAATGGGCGGCTTTGAACAATAAACGATCACCTGCTTGCACAAATGTTTTCAACCTAGCCACCAACTCGGCATGAGTTGCAAAACACTCCGATGCAATACCCTCAGCACTAAGAGCGATCGCTTCGGCATCTTGTCCATCTACCAAAACCAACAAACCGTCTAAATTCAACTTTCGTACTGTTTCTCCCACTCGCTGGTGCAACTGCTGCGATCGCTCTCCCAATTCTTTCATTGCACCCAATACGGCAATTTTTCGCTTTCCGGGTGTATCTGCCAATAATTGCAATGCTGCAATCATAGCTTCTGGTGCAGCATTGTAAGTTTCATCTAAGATTACCACATCGTTGGGTAAGGTAAATCGCTGCGATCGCCCTGTGGGCATATCCACCATTACACCTGATTTGAGGGTTGCCCAATCGATCCCTAAAACCTTTGCCACCGCTAAAGCTGCCAAGAAATTAGTGGCATTATGACGACCAGCTAAAGGTAGAGGTAGTTGGATTCCTGCAACTTCCACCTGGTCGTTATCAATTAACTGCCCTTGAATATCTCCACCAGAAAAGCCGTAAGTCAAAACTTCTCCCTGCCAAAATTTCGCTGCTGTGGCCATTAATAAAGGATTGTCGTGGTTGAGAATTGCCACACTATCAGCAGGCATTTCGGCTAACAACTCACATTTTGCCTCAGCGATCGCCTCTTCGGAACCGAGTAACTCAATATGCGCCGTCCCCACATTGGTAATCACTCCAATTGTTGGCCGCGCTATTTGCGTCAGTTCGGCAATTTGTCCTCTACCGCGCATAGCCATTTCAATCACGGCGTAGTCATGTTCTGCACCAAGTTCTAAAAGAGTTTTCGGAACACCGATTTCGTTGTTGTAATTTCCATAAGTTTTGTGAACTCGTCCCTTTGTTCCTAAAACTGCGGCGATCAATTCTTTGGTTGTAGTTTTACCCACCGAACCGGTGACACCAATTACAGGAATATTAAAGCGATCGCGCCACCATCTGCCAATTTGTTGATATGCCTTGAGAGTATCTTTTACCTGTAGTACAGGGAATCCCGGATTTTCGTATTCAAAATCTACGATTGCAGCTATTGCCCCTTTTGCGATCGCAGTTGGCACAAATTCATGTCCATCAAACTTATCGCCTCGGAAAGCGACAAATACTTCACCCGGCTTCAAGGTACGGCTATCTGTTTGGATACCACTAGTTACTTGTGTTAAAGCAGTTTCAGATAAGTTTACAGAATGAGCCAAAATAACTTCAACCAGTTGGGTTAGGGTGGCAGAACAACGCATAAGCAATTGATAATTTATTTAAAGTTCAAAATCATAAAAGCAAAAAATAGTGGCAAAGAAGCTTAACTTCCGTGCCACGCTTTATTTATAAGCTACTTATACAGTTTAATCAAGTAAGGACAATGGGCATAACAAGTGATGTTCGATCGCCCTATGCACGATTTTTAATCAAGATTACTTGCACAATTTGTATTGCTATCTCACTCGGAACCCCTAAAGCTTGATATAAATCAATTAAGAAGTTTTTTTCTTCTTCAGGTATAATACCTTCAGCTAGGACAAAATCGGTGGCTACTGTAAAGGCTGTTTCCCGCAAATCTTGAGATAGAGAATCTTTGGCTGCATTAAACAAAGCATTAAAGTCATCACCTTGGAGAATGCCCAAAATTTTTTCAAACAGCCTGTTCATCATTTCATTAGAATAACTTTTAAAAAGTTTCATCCGAGACAGCACAGAAATGATAGAATTTGCTTGCTCAACAGAAAGATAACCGTCTGAAGCCGTTGCCGTCAATATAATGACAGCAAAAGCTTCCGCTGGACTGAGTGCTGCTTGGGCTTGGCTATCTGTACCCAACACAGCGTCGAATAGACCCATTGTAGTAGCTCCTTGGTTAGAGTCCCAATAGCGTTAATGTTACCTGTATGTTTGGTAGATTTACAGGTAGGACTGTGACGCTTGAGACTTTCATCCTTTAGTGTTCCCAGGATTGATTCACGGCGAACACTCGTATCCAAAGGTTTTTGGCAGGAACTACATTGCCATCTTTAAACTTAGCGTTCTCCGGTCTTTTCTATTGTCTCAATTACCGCCAGACCTATACCAGAAGCTGCCATTAACAGTACTACTGAGATCAGATAGGCATTGGTCAGCATTCGTAAGGCTTCGTCGAAAAAAATATAGGTGGTCATTGCTTCACCTTTTTAAATTTGTGCTGCTTGTGCTTTTTATTTCTCCACACCCGGATAGGTGAATTTCGCTGAGAAACTTCTAGCAATTGCATCTTAACAAAACTTTAGCTCTTTCAGAACCCCGCTGAAAATTTTTCTTTCTGAAGATTCTATGAAGTTTATAAAAAAGAGAATGGGGAATGGGGCATCCCTTCTCCTTCTCTACAAGACGCACTTGCGTTCGCTCAGAGGAAGTGGGATTGGGCAAAACAACTTTCTCGCTGCAATTTACCTTGCTCCTACCGCGATTTGGCTCAACTAATGACATGCACTAGTAGTACGCCAAGGAAACGCAAGCGGGGTAAAGGGTAAGGGGGAAGGTGGGGTCTCCTCTGAGGATAAGGTGCAGGGGGAAAGGGTTTAAATCCCTTACCATGAATTCCCTTTTCCCTTTCCCCAGTCCTCACAAGCGCATTTTTGGGTTAGCAGACTACTAGGTGGAATCACACCATATCTTGCCACGATTTTTTTCTATGACTATTTTGTAGCTGATGGATAAGCCCATAGCAGTACTTTTGCCGATGGGTTTCGTGGTGAAAAAAGGATCAAAAATGCGCGATCGCACTGTTTCAGGTATCGCACAACCATTGTCGGCGATCGCAATCGCACCAACTACAATCCTTAACAAGGAAACACCAACAAAGCTTGCAACCAGTTTGTGAGAAATTTTCATAACTGTATGTCAGCTATAACCGTGTCAGTATTCAGTGTTCCCAAATTTTTGCAAAGAATTTAGGTTATTATCTTCGGTAACTGCGATCGTCGGTATATATATCAGGTATTTTGTGAAATTGGGATAAACAAGACAAGCTTAAAGTAAACAGCGTTCAATCGTCGCTACAACTGATTGAGAAAGAGTATCGAAGTCGTAACCACCTTCTAAGCCAAACAGAATTTTACGAGTTATCCCCAGACAATAATCAGTAAATAAAGCGTAGTCTTCTGGCTGTAAATTAATACTTGCCAAAGGATCTTCCGCATTGGCATCGTAACCAGCACTGACAATTAGTAAATCTGGCTGGAAGTTGGCTAAAAACGGTACTACCTGTTTTTCAAATAGTGGCTGATATATGGCAATATCACTACCAGGGCGTATTGGTAAATTTAATACGTTATTGTGAAAACCTCGTTCTGTCGATCTTCCCGTACCGGGATAGCATGGGTACTGATGTAGAGAACAATAGGCGATGCGTGCTTCAGTTTCCACGATCGCCTGAGTACCATTACCATGATGTACATCCCAATCAAGGATGGCGACGCGGTTAATTCCAGGTTGTTCTAGAGCAAATAAAGCGGCGATCGCGGCATTAGAAAATAGACAAAAGCCCATCCCTGCATCACTTTCAGCATGGTGTCCTGGGGGACGCGCTAGTACAAAAGCTGGATTAGCCGACCTTAACACAACCTCAACTCCATCCAACCATGCACTGACTGCCAATAATGCTACATCATAACTGCGTGGGGAAACTGGCGTATCTCCATCCAATGGCCCGCCGCCACTAGAAGCGATTTGCCATAGTTTTTTGATGTAGGCTGGGCTATGTGCTTTAAGCAACGAAGACATCAGCGATGGCTGTTCTGATGCTGGTGTAGGCAAATGCCAGGTAATTCGATCGGCGAATGTAGCTGCTTTTAGGGCATTTGCGATCGCACTTAAACGTTCTGGTTTTTCGGGATGGTATTTTCCAGTCTTGTGATCTAAAAATTCGTCGGAATAAATGACTGGTAGCATAGGACGAAAAAGGTCGGCAGCAAGACAATGAATTTTATTGTATCCTCACTGGTACAAAGAGTTTCCCTTGTACTAGAACACCAATTCAGTAATCTTGAAAGAACCTCTCCCCCTACCCCTCTCCTACGAGGCTACGGTGTACACACAAGTCGAGAAATCCTATCTGAAACTTGGTTTCGTCGCCCTAGCTCTAAAATTAGGGGGATAAATAGAGTTTCAAGTTGCCTACAATTTGGGGATTTATCGGCAACTAAAGAGTTGAAATCCTTGCGGTCTATACTTGTGTGTACACGGTAGCTCCTACGAGGAGAGGGGAGTTTGGCTCCCCCTTCCTTGGTAGGGAAGGGGGCTGGGGGGTTAGGTTTTTGATTACTGAATCGATGCTCTAGATTGTTGGTCGTTTACTTTCAAGGATTTCTGTTGCTTTCTGTTCAGGAAGTGGGCGGTAGAATAAAAAGCCCTGTACCTCCTCGCAGTTGATAGATTTCAAAAACTGCAATTCCTCTTCCTTCTCTACCCCTTCGGCTGTTAACTTTAATCCCAAACTGTGTCCTAAGGTAACTATGGCCTGGATAATATGAGCTACTTTGGCATCCTGCGTCAAATATTGAATGAAAGATTTATCTATTTTCAGATTGTGGAGTGGCAAAAGCTGTAAGCGCGAGAGCGAGGAATGACCTGTACCAAAGTCATCGATGGAGATATAAACACCCATCTGCTGTAGCTCCTCTAAGACCCTTCTGGTAAAACCCAAGTCCTCAATCGCTGTGGTTTCCATAATTTCTAATTCCAAAAAGCGCGGCTCCAGACCAGTTTGTTCTAAAACCTTAGCTATAGTCTCTACCAATTTGGGCTGACGGAACTGCTTCAGAGAAAGATTGACAGCGATCTTAATCGGTGGCAATCCAGCATCTTGCCATGCTTTATTTTGGCTACAGGCCGTCTGTAGAGTCCATTCACCGATGGGGACAATTAATCCACTTTCTTCGACCAAGGGAATGAATACACTGGGGGCAACTAATCCCATCTCTGGGTGTTGCCAACGCAACAGAGCCTCCATACTAGTAATTTCTCCTGTGGCAATGTTCACACGAGGCTGATAGTAAAGCTTAAATTCATTGCGTTCTAGGGCATAGCGCAAGCTCTTTTCTAAAGTCAGGAGTTCAGGATTTTTAGCACTTAGGGAAACACTGTAAAATTGGTAGTTATTCCGCCCTTTGTCCTTGGCGTAGTACAAAGCGGCATCTGCGTGCTGGATTAGTGTTTCGGTGTCAGGGCTGTTGCGATCGAGTAAGGCAATACCGAGGCTAGCAGTTACATAAAGTTCATGCTCTTGGAGATGAAAAGCATCCTCTAAGGCTTGTAAGATTCTCTGCGCCACTAAAGTTACTTCTTCAATATCATTGATTCGTGGAAGTAAAATAGTAAATTCATCGCCTCCCCAACGGGCTACAGTGTCTCCATCTCTGAGTGAGTTTTTTAATCTTTGAGAGACGCTTTGTAACAATTGGTCTCCCAGAGTGTGACCCAGAGTATCATTAATTACCTTGAAGCGATCCAAATCGAGGAAAATCACAGCTAAACTTTCGCCATTTCGAGTGGCGTTGGGCAGAGTTTTACTGAGCATCTCGTTAAATAGGAGACGATTCGGCAACCCTGTCAGCAAGTCATGAAGGGCTTGATAGCGAATTTTTTCTTCTACTTGCTGACGCTGCCGCGCACCAATGATACTGGCGGCCATGGTCAAAAGAGTAGATTCTTCATGCTTTGACCAATGACGTTCAAAGGTGCAGTCTGCCAAGCCAAGATACCCCCAGAAATGATTATCCAAGCGAAGAGGTACCAAGAGAAGGGATTTAATGCCATCTCGAATCAGGAATTCTTGTTCGGCGACAGGAAATTTTTGAGTGATGCCGCTAATCGACTGCCCGCTAGAGAGAACTGTGTACCAACGGGCTAATTCAGGAGCTTGATAAAGCTGATTCTGCCAATGGTGGTGGGTAGATTTAATCCCAGATTGTGTCCATTCAAACCGTAGGCTGACTGCCATTTCCTCTGTAATAGGATGGAGATGGTTCTGAAAGAGATAGGCACGATCTGCTTTGGCAGCTTCACCCACTACAGCTAGAGCTAGATCGATACCAGTTTCGTAATTCATTTCTCCTAGCAAATAATTGGCAGCTTCTGCAACTGCTTGTAGCAAGCGATCGCGCTGCCGGAGTTCGGCTGTAGCTTGCTTTTGCTCTGTAATATCTCTAATAATAAAAGTTCTAATTAAATCACTTTCTGGAAGATAAAGAACGGATTGTTCAAAAACTTCTGTGCCTACTTCCACCTCGCGCACAAAAGAATTGTTTTCTAGATTTTTAGCTCCAATCAACAGTCCCGTTAAAATTGGGTGTTCTGTCCCAACTTCCCTAAGATTGGGAAACTTGAGCGCTGCGGCTGGATTGACATACGTAATTCTTCCCTCAAAATCCATTTCAATAATTGAATTGGGGATGAGTTCAGGGAAGGATGCTAGGCGAGCTAGAGCAGACTCACTAGCTGCTTCAAAGCTGGGATCGATGGCTAAGGTTTGAAACGGATTGGCAGGACTGGCTTGCTCTGATAAAAAACCAGATAAGTCTTCAACATCAAAAGATTCAGAAAATGCTTGTTCGGAAATGTTGGAAATAGCATAATATTTAGCCTGAGCTTTATTACTGCCAAAAGCAATGACATCTCCATGCCTAAGATTATGAGAAAAGCATTTAGTGCCATTTACAAATAAGCCATTAGTACTTCCTTTCCCCTTATAGTTACCATCAATAATCTGGAAGCCGTATTGGTCAGTTTCTGGAACAGTGACTCGCAATAAAATTGCATGTTGCATTGATACCGATCGGGAAGCCAAGACAATAGTGTTTGCAGGATGCCGCCCCAGAGAATAAGTAGTCTCTTGCAGGGGGACAGTTCGCCGCCCTTCTAGGTCTTGGATGACCAACAGATGGCGTATTTTTTCCCGCTCATTTCCTTGCATGGCTGTTCCTCAAATTTTTTATATAATTAATATTTATGTCTCTCACCATTTGCGTAGGCGAGCATTTACCGCAGGCATCGCAAAATTGGTATGAGGGTGTAAACCAGCTTTTACCTTCATGATTGACCGCACTCAGTACTCTTCTTTTTATAGAATGAGTTGGCTAATTGTTCAATCAGTTTTTGTAGTAGAAATTATAGTTTTTTTTCTACTCATAGATAAGTTATAAACTTTGTTCCTTCATCTATATCATTTAACCTTGTCTTTCTTAGGATACCCAGATTAACAATTCAAAATTAAAATTTTAAAATTGTACCCTTACAGGGAAGCAAGCTGGGCGTAACGTGATGTTGCGGCAGCCTCTTGTAGAGAAGAGAGTTACATAAGAAAATTCCAAAGCCGACTAAAACTGAACAAAGTCAGAGCCAATGCGCCTTCGATCTCAGTGTAGATTTTGGCGTTAATCTCTCTTTGCAGCTATCCATTAGCCACATCTTTTTTAAGACTTTATAAAATACCTAATCTCCGACCTCATAAACTTAGAGACTTTTTATGTCCTATATATAGATTATTAGTCCAAGAACTTAGGGATATAAGATAGAGAGGTATGTTTAACTTTTCTTCCCTTGATAATTGGGTTGAAAAAGTGAGCATTAGTTAAGTATGGTTAATGAGTACGAATTCATACCTATTATTCACAATCGAATGCTGAAAGTAAGTGTTTTGAGCATTGGATGAGCATTTTAGAGAGAGTGAAGGCTGAAGTGTTGACATTATGTCGGTTTATCGTAATCTGCAAGAAACTCACTTAAATCGTGCCCGCGCCAGTCTCAGACAAGCGCTTTCTTGGTATGGATATCTTCGCAAGTCAGGACAGTTATCATCTAACCCAGAATTTGTAGGTTTGATGAAACCAGAATTGGAAGCTTTGAGAGCCACACTCAACAAGCTAGATTCAAACGTCATTAGAATTGCTGTCTTTGGTTTGGTGAGTCGGGGAAAGTCAGCAGTTTTAAATGCCTTGTTGGGAGACAAGATTTTGCAAACTGGGCCCCTGAATGGTGTCACCCAATGGCCCCGTTCCGTGCGCTGGCAGCCCAGTGATAAGGTGCTAGTAGAGTTAATTGATACCCCTGGATTAGATGAAATTGAGGGGGAGTCACGGGCAGATATGGCACGAGAAGTAGTACATCAGGCGGATTTGATTTTGTTTGTCGTGTCTGGTGATATCACGCGCACTGAGTATCAAGCGCTGCTGCAATTAAGGCGATCGCAAAAACCCCTGATTTTAGTGTTTAACAAAATAGACCTTTACCCAGATACAGACCAAGGGGCAATTTACCAAAATTTACAACAACTGGGTGCAGGGCATCCAGAAGCGAAACCTCTATTACCCGATGAAATTGTGATGGTGGCAGCAGAACCAGCAGCAATGGAAGTCCGGGTTGAATGGCCTGATGGGCGTGTCACTTATGAATGGGAAACACCACCACCGCAAGTAGACGAACTCAAAGAGATAATTCTGAATATTCTGAATCGAGAAGGGCGATCGCTTCTGGCTTTAAATGCACTGATCCAAGCACGGGATGCAGAAACCGCGAATCGCTCAAAAAACTATCGATTTACGCGAAAAGGAAGCCGAAGAAATTATTTGGCAATTTACCAAATACAAAGCCTTGGCAGTAATGCTCAATCCCATCGCCTTCTTAGATATCCTTGGCGGAACTGTTGCTGATTTAGCTTTAATTCGCGCTCTCGCTAGATTGTATGGTTTGCCGATGACTAGCTATGAAGCCGGGAAAATTTTAAAAACGATTTTATTTAGTTCTGGCGGCTTGCTACTTGGAGAATTAGGTAGTAGCTTTCTTTTAGGTTTAGGTAAAACTACGGCTGCAATCGCCAGTGGTGACAATCCCAGCAATATTACTGCTTTTGCTGGCAGTGCGATCGCTCAAGCTGGTATCGCAGGTTATGGCGCATATTCCGTTGGCAAAGCTGCCCAAGTCTATCTCGAAAAAGGCTGCACTTGGGGACAATTAGGCGCTAGCAGTGTCATTCAAGAAATTCTCTCTCAAGTCGATCAAAATACAATTCTGTATCGTTTGCGACAAGAATTAAACATAAAGTATTGAGAATAATTAAAAACTGCTATCTTTTTGTTACCGTTTATAAGCGTTTATCAACTTCTATCAAAGTCTTCTGACAATTAACTGACATTCTCAATTTGGGATGCAAGATTGAGAACATGACCACCTCTGCTTGCGATCGCAACTAGTAGAATTCCCATACCTTTTTGAATCTAAAGATGCCAAGAGGGTAATCCCACTCAATTTTGCGAAAAAGATGGCGGTGTTTACCACTACTTTTTGTGGGAAGCGTATCTAAACTAGAAATGTGAGCTGACTGAGGTCATTAAAAGCTTGCAGCTAATAACTCTGTCTGTAAATTAAAGGTGAAAGTATCATGACAACTACCCTAAAAATTGAAATTGCTGGGGCAGAAACTCTAGAAGAAGCCATTACTAATGCCATTACTGAAGCCCGGACAACTTGCGATCTAGATGGCAGCAATTCTGCTGGTTGTGCTGTAGCGTGGGACATTGTAGAAGAATTGCAAGCCGAAAAATCTCATCAACACCAAGCAAAATCCAAAAAAACCTCTTTGGAAAATTACTGCGATCGCCATCCAGATTCCGTAGAATGTCTAATCTACGACCTTTAATTCTTCCGTAAATCAGTTGTTGCTGATTGCGTTATTTGCTTAATTGCCTCTAAATCAAGTGGTGGTGTTTCACTTTCCATTGCCAACCACAACAGATATTCGATATTCCCAGCAGGCCCAATGATCGGCGACCAAGTTAAGCCTTTGTATTTCCATCCTAATTCGTGAGCAGCTTGCAAAACCTGGAAAATGGCATCAGCTTGGTCGTTTGGATCGCGCACAACACCTTTTTTACCCACACGGGATCTGCCGACTTCAAACTGTGGCTTGACTAACAACACAGCTTCACGATTAGCTTGAGTTAGTTGCCACAAAGCAGGCAGAATCTTATTTAAAGAAATAAACGATACATCAACCACCGCCAAATCAGGAATCGGGTCATTTTCACCATATAACTCATCCGGTCGTAGTTGCCGTAAATTGGTGCGTTCCCGCAAAATCACTCGCGGATCGTTCCGCAACCGCCAGTCAACTTGTCCGTAACCGACATCAATACCGTAAACTTGTTTTGCTCCAGCTTGCAAGAGACAATCAGTAAAACCACCAGTAGAAATCCCACCATCTAAACAAATGCGCTCTGCTACGGGAATGGCAAATACTGACAAAGCTTTGGAGAGTTTTTCACCGCCTCTAGAAACAAAAGGCGATCGCTTTTTAATATTTATTTGAGCTGCAATATCAACTTCTGTTCCAGGTTTATCAACTAACTGCTGATTAACAGTAACTTCCCCCGCCTGAATTAGCCGTTGTGCTAAGGCACGAGAAGAACATAAATTTAACTCTACTAATAGTGTGTCGAGTCGCTGTTTCGCCAATTAATTAGACTCTCCTGGTAAAATTAAAGCCAAAGCACTATTGATAATTTGTTTTTGGTTAACCAGCTTTTCTAATTCTTGGACTTCATAACGAGCTTCTTCTACTTCCAAGGAAGCCTCATCAATGGCATTTAAATAGGCTTCTGCTAAAATTTCTAACAATTCTTCTGGGGTGAGATAATAGCCCCCAGCTTTGGGCTGCTTATTTTCTCGTTGAATTTCCCGAACCGAATTCCGAATTGAGACTTCCCAAGAGCGAGTCGTGCGATTTTCAGCTTGTTGTTTAATCAGATGCAACAACAGAATCACTGCATCGCTACGAATCGTCTTGATGATGTCATTTCGGCTCATTTCCGTTAATTCTTCAACTATAATCAATGCTCCTTGAACATCGCCTTTAACAAGTAAGTCTTTCAGGGTTAATAATTCTTCCATCATCAGCGCCTCAAACATCGGCAACTTCTATTGTGGCTTATGACGTTTATTCCTATGCTCTTAAGAATTAGCTGACTAATCCTGCCGATCTTCAGAATTAGACGAGGAAGTGTCGCTATTTGTATCCTGCTGTTGAAAGTTAGGAAGAGTAGCAGCAGGGTCAGTGTAAACTCCTTGTTCATAAGCCTCCAATGCCCTCGTAAGTATTGCTGCGGCTAGATTACTGGTAGTACGTTTTTGAGTTTTTGCCCATTCCTCCAGTCCTTTTAGTGTTTCTTCTGTCAGGTTTACTGTTAATCTCCATCTCGACGGCATTTCAAATATTTCCATACTTACACCCCCTATATAGTGCCTCACTGTGCTGCCAAAATTTTACCAAATAAGTGCATCCAGGTGCAGCACTAATGATATTATCTCTGTAAAACCGACGCAGGTTTTAACTACAGAATCTGCAAAAAAATAGCGATCGCCCCCAGCACGGAAAAGCGATCGCTTCGTAAACCCCCATATAGGGAGATAAATACAATGATGACACAATTACAAAAGTTAACAGATGTCCAAACTGACTATCAAGCATCCCCAGAAAGAGAATCCATCAATAGTTGGTATTCACAAAAAAGCGATCGCTCCATTAAACCAAAGTGCGATCGCTATTTATGTTTATGTCGAGGTAGACACCTGGCCCACTTAAAATCTAAATATCTATCTCGCTCAACTCACGTGTAATGTGATCGAATGGTTCATCTACAAAAGCACTGTTAACCACACCTGCTGCTGCTACTTGCTCCTTAATTAGATCCTTGAGAATCTGGATACCGCGAACCGTAGGCCCAATAGGTACTCCTAAAGAATTGTAAGTTTCCCGCAGCCCTTGCAGCACTCGTTCATCCAACACATTGGTGTTCCCAGCAACCAGCGCATAAGTGGCGTAGCGCAGATAGTAGTCCATATCGCGCAGACAAGCTGCATAACGACGAGTTGTATAAGCATTTCCACCAGGGCGAATCAATTCTGGCAGTTCTTCAAATAACTGTAAACCAGCTTGCTTGACAAGTCCAGCCGCATTAGAATTTATCGCCGCCGCTGCTTGTACTCTTGCTGTACCACTATCAAAGTAAGACTTCAGGCTATCGATCGCATTCCGGTCAAAATATCGACCAGCTAGGTCATAATTCTTAATTAAACTTGTTACCGCATCGCGCATTCCTTCTTCTCCCAATCATTGCTATTTATGGTTTGATATTTATTTGGCTGCACTTATGCACCAGTAAAGTTTTGTGCTATTAAAAATAGATTCGGCACAAAAACAATCTATCCACTATCTATGGATTCTATGCCAAAGTTGACCCCTATATGATGAACTTTCCAGTTTTGTACAGATGATCGCCGAAAGGTTAATATAACCTGATAATCCAGATATCTGTAGTACAAGCTACAAAATCAGCTAATGTCTAGTATTTAAGATATTTCTGGTGTGTCACGGCCTGATTGAGATCGGCAGGGTTAGGATGCAATGTAATATTCTGGTTTACTTTAGGAAATTGGTAGAGAAGGAGTAACAATGACAACACCACAAGAAGTCTTGAAATTGATCCAAGACCAAAAAATTCAGCTGATCGATCTCAAATTCATCGATACAGTAGGGACTTGGCAGCACCTCACACTGTACCAAAACCAAATCGATGAGACTGCATTCACTGATGGCGTACCGTTTGACGGTTCCAGCATCCGAGGTTGGAAAGCGATCAACGAATCGGACATGACGATGGTACTCGACCCCAACACTGCTTGGATCGACCCCTTCATGGAAGTGCCAACGCTAAGTATAATTTGTAGTATTAAAGAACCCCGCACGGGAGAATGGTACAACCGTTGCCCACGGGTTATTGCCCAAAAAGCAATAGATTACCTGGTTTCCACTGGTCTTGGTGACACAGCTTTCTTTGGCCCTGAAGCTGAGTTCTTTATCTTTGACAATGCTAGATTTGCCCAAACCGCCAACGAAGGCTACTACTTCTTAGACTCCGAAGAAGGTGCTTGGAATTCCGGTAAAGCTGGTACAGATAACAAACCCAACTTGGGTTACAAACCACGCTTCAAAGAAGGTTACTTCCCAGTTTCACCAACGGATTCTTTTCAAGATATCCGTACAGAGATGCTGTTGACAATGGCACAATTAGGTGTGCCCATTGAAAAACATCACCACGAAGTTGCTACTGGTGGTCAGTGCGAACTAGGTTTTCGTTTCGGTAAGTTGATCGAAGCGGCTGACTGGTTGATGATTTACAAATATGTCATCAAGAACGTTGCCAAGAAATACGGCAAAACCGTTACCTTCATGCCAAAACCAATTTTTGGCGATAACGGTTCGGGAATGCACTGTCACCAATCCATCTGGAAAGATGGCCAACCTCTGTTTGCAGGTGATAAGTATGCTGGTTTGAGCGAAATGGGCTTGTACTACATTGGTGGTCTTCTCAAACACGCACCAGCGCTGTTGGCAATCACCAACCCTAGCACCAACTCATACAAGCGCCTAGTACCTGGTTATGAAGCTCCTGTTAACTTGGCTTACTCCCAAGGGAACCGTTCCGCTTCTATCCGTATTCCTCTATCTGGTACTAACCCCAAAGCCAAACGTTTGGAATTCCGTTGTCCAGATGCTACTTCTAACCCCTATTTGGCATTTGCTGCAATGCTTTGTGCTGGTCTCGATGGCATCAAGAACAAAATCCATCCTGGTGAACCCTTAGATAAGAATATCTATGAACTCTCTCCAGAAGAACTGGCAAAGGTTCCTTCAACTCCAGGTTCTTTAGAACTGGCTTTGCAAGCACTGGAAAAAGATCACGCCTTCTTGACCGAATCAGGCGTCTTCACGGAAGACTTTATCGAAAATTGGATTGACTACAAACTAGGTAACGAAGTCAAACAGTTGCAGCTGCGTCCTCATCCTTACGAGTTTTACCTCTATTACGACGCTTAATTAAGAGTCGTATCTAACTAAAAAGTCATAAGTAAGTTTTGCCACCCTAGATAAAGGGTGGCTTTTTTTAGAGCTGCCGGTTGAGATATTCACTCAAAAAATCAACCTTCAAACTTAGCTCATGGAAGCATGACTCGGCCCATAAATCATCCGAGTGTTAGCATCAACCTTCCCTTGAATTGGGTTCCAGTAGTGGGATGCTTCTTCAGGAAGACCAAGTTCTTGTGCCGCACGCATCAGCATTGATTGTTGGCGATTCTTGACTTGTTGGTGTTCACGCGCCATTAACGCCCGAGATTTATCTGCAATAGACATAACCATAGCCCTCTCTATTTTGTGAATATATAATTTTTGTTTTCCTGAGACTACTATAACAAAAATTCTGTAACATAAGCTACTGTTTTAAAAAATTTATATTTGCTTTTGCTGACAATATCAGCTATTTTTTCCCAGAGCTGGAAAAATCTCCCTAAGCCACTTTTGACGGCTAAAATCATCTGGCTTCAGATTGTCTCACCTGAAAAAACACACCTCTCTCAAGACAGAACACTTATTCGTTACTTTTGTTTACATTTAAAAGGTCTGACACTTCAGTTCAAAAGTGACTAAAAAGTGACTAATTTTTATAACTTTTACTGTTTTTTTAGGTGAAGCGGCATAAATACAACAGTTGAAAAAATTAAGTTAGCATTAAATAAAGATTTACAAAACTTTACATAAGTTATGACAGTTACCTACCCACGCAAATTTCAAAATGTTTTGAGTGCGAGAGATATATTGAAACGAGTGGTATGCGATCGCGAAATCCATCTAATTACTCTCAACCGCTACCGTTACAGCGAACAACGTAGTTGCAAAGACCTAACTGAGGTAATTGAACAACTGAATGGACAGCCACGGGAACTGGTACGGGATTTGTCTCATCACATCTCAGATGAAGCTCGTCATGCCATGTGGCTAACTGACTTGTTGATTGATTTGGGAAGCGATATAGGAACTCCCCCCGGGACTTCCTATATTGATGAATTTGATCGGCTGCTCGACAAAGACACCTACGATCCAAAACATAACCTAGAGGACGGGATAATTGCTGCCTTGGCCGCAATTAACATTACCGAAAAGCGGGGTTGTGAGTATTTCTCTGCCCACATTCACGCGCTTAAACAAGCACCTCAGACAGAAGAAAACATCAAAATTCGGGAAACGATTGAAAAAATTCTCCCAGAAGAAGCAGGACACGTCCGCTGGGGTAATCGTTGGCTAGGAGAAATTGCGCGTAAGAGTCCAGAACATCAGCAAAAGGTAGAGCAAGCCAAGCGAAAATATACCGTAATTGAACAAGCCGCATTTGAATCAGGAATGGATATCACCTTGGGTGCAGAACTACGGCGAGTTGCCAACCTGGTGGAAGTCGCAAATACTATGCCGCTTTGGCAACGTCCTCAATACTTGATGGAACGCTTACCCCAGACTTTGCTAGCGCCGGAGTTGCAATTTACTCGAATTCAGGCTGCACAAAAGGCTTGGCAGCGCGATCCACAGGCGTTTATTGAGAAGTTTGTGCCAATGTTCCTCAACGGCATCCAGGATACAGAAAGTAGCCGCAAGAAAACAACGGTGTAAAAGGGCATGGGGGATTGGGTATGGGGCATTGAAATAATTAATAGTTTTTCTCCCTCATCTCTCCCACTCCTTTTTTTTAACGTGAGTTCGATGAATCTCTCCCTCCCAGCCTCCCTCTCCGAAACCCAAAGGGAGGAGCAACGAAAAATTCAGCTTTTTGCTCCCCTCTCCGACACGGAGAGGGGTTGGGGGAGAGGTCAAATAAGACTTGTCGAACTCACGTTTCTTTAAAAAAAATTCATATAAAAAAGCCAAATGCAAATTTTTGCATCTGGCCTTGGGTGTAAAATAATTAAAAAGACTAAGATGATCTGGCAGATCCTTCTTAACACTTATTTTGTCGGGAGCCATCTACGAGGAGAACGAACCAAGGGGTAAAAGTAGGTCAAGAATAATAAATTTGTTAGCAAGTGCAATAAACCTATACTACTTATGCGAATCCCTACCTAGATAAGCAAGAGATGAAACGAAAGGGATTTTATGCTTCGGCAAAAGGCGCTAAACAAATGTCAGAGCGAAGAGCGGTTGCTTTCTTTTGTAGATAATCGGCTACTGGATGTATGAGAAGAAAATTTATTGGGGAATAAAGTGAAGTTGCCCTAAGGCTGTTTCTTCAACAAGCAAAATGTCTGAATTAGATGTGCTTTAGATTAACTCGTAGCCTAAATAACATCTATTTCTAGAGCCGTTGAGGATTGAGATGCAAAGCTTTCCACCGAAAATGAGCAACAGTTGTAGAGCTTTTGAGGAGTTGGTAATGCTATCAATCAAAGCACTTAATTTGATTTGCTTTTCGATCGGCAGAATTGAGACCAACTATATATATACAAAGTTTGCAGTTGAAATACTAAGCGATCGCTGAAGACTTTCGTGTGTCAACTGTATATATTTCCGCCAGAAAAGCTGTGTAAAAAACGTTAACACAATATCCTGTTTCCTGGTAATTCTGTTCCTTTGGGAAAAGAGGCATTACCCTACAGTAGTTAAACCACAGCATAGATATTTCGGACTTTTTGTGTCACTTCTCTGCGCCCACTACCACGATGACGTGGCGCATCATCTGAAGCTTGTTCAGATGCCGCCGAGAGCCACTGTGACGAAGTAGGCGTGGAAGGCAGCCCTGTTGATAAGTGATTGACCATTGCTTGGCAGTTAAAAGCTAAGGGGCCGAACACCAGACTCGAGACTAAAAGTGAAATGGCAGCACGCATAGCAAATGTCTATTTGGGAACTCTCCACTTCACTGATACTTAGCTTTTTGATTAATATCCGGACAATTCATCAAAAAGTATTCTGTTTTACTGAAAATAAACTCTTCTTATCCTCCGTTTAAATGTTCGACTAATAACCAATTACCAGAGTGATTGTAATGACCCCACAATGTAACTAATTGTTCGTGGGGATAAGCGCGTAATTGCTCGTCGATATGCGATCGCAAAGTCACAAGCTGCCAATTTTGCCCTTGATACGCGGCTGGTGCTGTGACAGTGAATTTGTATTCCTGCTGTTCTAAGCGGTAAAAAATCCCTTTGAAACAGTTACTTTCCGGAATTAATGGCTTGCCAAAAGCAGATTTAGGGCAATCGCCACTAACTGGATAGGCTTGTGGGTTATCTAAGTAATACAGTTGCCAGTGCCGCCAATCCGAACGATTGGGGGGAAGATTAAACAAAGGAATAATTAGCGCTTTTGAGCGATTATCTTCTAATAAAGCCGTTTGCAGCTTTCTAATAGGTAAATCCCTCGGCTGGCAGTTTAATTCAACACATATCGCCGCCGCCATCCCTGCTGCTTGACCAATGCCCATCACCACAGGTTGTAATCTGGTAGCGCCATTGGCAATGTGGGAGACAGAAATATTCTTTTCACACACCAAGAAACCATCTGTTGTGGCTGGAATTAAACAACTGTAGGGAATTGTAAAAGGAGTTCCAGTCCAACGTCCACCCCAACGGATCGATTTAGGTTGCAGTGGGAATTGAACACCAGGATAATGATGGTCATTGGCGTAATTACCAATTGCGATTGCTTCGCAAACGCCTGCCGTAGGATGCCCGAAGGGCTGTAGGGCGATCGCATCATTAAATATAGATGCAACTCTACCTTTTGCGATCGGCAAAATATCCTGTTCTCGGACAGTAGTTAGCCCCACCAAGCGGCGGCTTTCCCGGTAATAGGGATGCAGTGCAAAAGCTGTAGAAGTGTGAGGAAATACTTTTTCTGCTAAACCATGGCGACGACCAAGCTGTTTTTGGATAAAATGAGCAAAATTTTGGCTGTGCCAGCGAGATTCTTGGATGAATTCACCTCTGGATACATCTGACTCTATCAATCGCCCTACCCCTTCGCCGTAGTCATTGCCACAGATTGGCCAGTTGATCATAAATAGGCCACCGGGCAAACGTCCATAATTTAAAAATGTCTCTGCTCCATAGGCATCCCAAGCACCTGTAAACTGCGATGAATTATAGTTAGGCGCAGTTGGAATCTCTGGTGCTATTGCTTCACCAAAGTCCTGCATAATCACTACATAAGTGGGCGCTTGCACAGGATATTTGTGGGTTAAAGAGCTAAAAGTCACTGGGGCGCTGGGTTCTCCCCACTCAGATTGCAATTCCCAGCCCCAACGGTAAGGTATGTCAGCTAAAGCTAATAAATCTCCTAATTCTGTGCCATCGAGAATAATCTTGGCTGTGACAGCAAAATCAGCAAAGCGGACACCAGTAATCAAATTACCTTGTCGAAATACCTCTAAAGGTACTTGTCCAGAAATCCAGTGCAAATTCGGCAATTCCTGCACCCAATCTGCAAAAATCTCTGCTCCAATTCGGGGATCGTAACTAAAAAAGCTTACCCAACTGTTATCTAATCCTCCAGGCTGTCGTTGTCGCAATTCCTGCAAAAACGCACCCCATAACCCTGTTTGAAAGGATTCTAATTCATTGCCATCGGGTACAGACACTCCAGCCGAAGTTAGCATTCCTCCCAACCAAGGAAATTCACTCACCAAAATGGTTTTGGCTCCCCGTCGCGCCGCTTGGATAGCAGCCGCAGTGCCTCCGGTTCCACCGCCGACAACTAAAACATCAGCTATATATGTTTGATTAACCATAAATAATTTACGTATTGTTGACGAGATACATGAGATTTTATCCTCTTGCATAAGTCTTTTATTATTATCTAATGTTTGTATTAGCTAATGATTAAATAATTAGAATGTCAAATTGATTATCTATTTATCGTATTTTTACTGAAAATAATTAGTAATTATTTGGGAATACTAATAAATAAAGAGTAACTTGTGATTAAAATGGAAGTTTTATTGATTTATGCTTGGGCTTATTTTTCAATTTCTTGTCACGAAATGGGACATTTTACAGTAGCTAAAATGATTGGTTTTAATCCATATTCAGTAAAAATTGGAACTGGAAAAAGAATGTTAAAGTTTAAATTATTTAATTGTATATTTGAACTTAATATTTTCCCAAATGGTGGTATAACTTATATGTCTAATTTAAGCTTGCATAACATTAAACCTAAGTTGATATTTGTGTATTTAGCCGGGCCGATGATTAATTGTTTATTATTTGGATTAATTATTAATATTTACAATCAGAGGATTTTACATTATAAATTTACAAGCTTTCTAAATATTATAATATTTTTTGCTGTTTTTGAATCTTTATTAATTATTGGAAATCTTTGTCCATCACAATTAACTTTATACGGACAAAAGCATTCCAACGATGGTCAGCAAGTACTCGATGCTTTGACTAAAACTCAGGCAGAATTTATTCAACAAAAGTTAGGTTTAGCTAGATACACAATTAATAAAAATGATTCTTTAATTGAGTTCTTTAATAATAATTTGAAAATATTACAAATACTATATGAAGCTCAAGTAGAATTCGAGAAAAGAAACTTTGATCGAGCAATTGAATTATTGGAGGCAATTGTAATCAACGATTGTCTGATTGTAAGAGATAAACTATATATTCTTGATATTTTAGTTTCGATTGTTATTGAGCATGAACAAATTCAATATTTGCAAAAAGCTGATGCTTGGTCTGCTCAAGCACTGGCATTAGCTGGTGATATTAAAACTATTCAAGGAACTAGAGGAGCTATTTTAATAGAATTAGGTAGATATAGTGAAGGTAAAGAAATGCTTTTACCTTTAACGGAATCAGGTAACGATCTCATTGATATCGCATATAGTTGTTGCTACATTGCTAAAGCAGATTATTTTTTAGGCAATGAAAATCAGGTCAAAGATTGGTTAAAAAAAGCTAAACAAGTTGGTGTTGCTCCTCGTACTTTACTAAGGATACAAAAGGAAATTAATTATTTTATATAAATTAAAATTTTTTTTGATGGTTTGACCAAAACTACCAGTTCCCAAGACTCGAATGATTTTATAATCTCACTTTAGTGACTGACCCAATATCAAGGCTTAAAGGCGATCGCCTACCATGAAGAATGTCTATATTTTAACCTTACTCTTACAGATGCTAAGTGTTGAGCCTTTTTACCACTCTCCCATAATTTTTGTTTGTCAATGGTGAATAGCTCACAGTCCACGCCAGTTTGCTCAAGCCGGAAAACCCGCCCACCCAACTGGCTCAAAAAACTATAATTTTGACTATTGACCAACTTTAAAAATTTGAACAACGCTTAAAACAAGCCAACACACAAAAATCACAGGTGTGATAGCCTAACGTTGACTGCTAATGTTACATCTAGTATCGTTAAGCGGGGAAAAACCAACGTGAAAGCACAGGTATTTAGAGGCGTTAATCAACTGTCTTACGAAGATATCCCAGTTCCAACTCTGGAAGCAGATGAAGTGCTGGTACAGGTGCGGGTTGTGGGATTGTGTCAGTCAGATATAAAAAAAATTCGTTATCCACTGTATGAACCGCCGCGCATTTTTGGACATGAAACCGCCGGCACGATCGCAGCAGTAGGCAATAATGTCAAAGGTTGGCAAGTTGGACAACGGGTAGCAGTGATGCATCACATCCCTTGTATGCGTTGCGCCTATTGCCTAAATGATAATTTCTCGATGTGCGATGTTTACAAAAACATCTCCACTACCGCAGGCTTTAACGCCAGTGGTGGCGGTTTTGCTGATTATGTCAAAGTTCCAGGACATATTGTGGAAAACGGTGGGTTAATTTCCATCCCGGATAATATTAGTTTTGAAGAAGCCAGTTTTGTAGAACCAACTAACTGCTGTTTGAAGGCAGTGAGAAAAGCTCAAATTGCTCCAGGACAAACTGTATTAGTTACTGGTGCTGGGCCAATTGGGTTAATGTTCATTATGTTGGTGAAGTATTTCGGAGCAAAAGCGATCGCTACTGATTTACTACCCTCTAGAATTGATAAAGCCTTGAGTGTCGGTGCAGAGGCGGCTTTTGATGCTCGCGATCCCGATTTATCTGCCAAAATTCATGCCTTAACTGGTGGACTAGGCGTTGATGTCACCTTGCTGGCGGTTCCGAGTGAGAAAGCTTTCTTTCAAGCACTTGATAGTACCCGCAAAGGCGGTAAAATCTTGTTTTTCGCCGAATTTCCTGATGAGGTGGAAATTCCCATTAACCCAAATATCCTCTACCGTCGAGAAATTGACTTGATCGGCAGTTATAGCTCATCTTATCGGCTTCAGAATCTATCAGCCGATATTGTGTTTAATCAGCGAATTGATGTAAAAGCGTTGATTAGCGATCGCTATCCATTAAAAGATTTATCAGCAGCCGTGGAAGTTGCGATCGCACCCACACCGGATACTTATAAAATCTTAATTTATCCGCAAAAGGAAGATTAGGGAGATAGGAGAGTGTTAAAACTAGAAGTTTAAAGTTCTGTCTGAGATTCAGCTACGAAGCTAAAAGGTTCAACGATGGAGCTAAAAGGTTCAACGGTGAAGCTAAAAGGTTCAACGGTGAAGCTCAAAGGTTCGACGGTGAAGCTCAAAGGTTCGACAATGGAGCTAAAAGGTTCAACGGTGAAGCTAAAAGGTTCAACGACGGAGCTCAAAGGTTCGACGGTGAAGCTCAAAGGTTCAACGGTGAAGCTCAAAGGTTCAACGGTGAAGCTCAAAGGTTCAACGGTGAAGCTCAAAGGTTCGACGGTGAAGCTAAAAGGTTCAACGGTGAAGCTCAAAGGTTCGACGATGAAGCTCAAAGGTTCAAAGTTCACCCTTACAAGCTCACGTTTCATCCTTATCTCTCTCACTTTCCCCTTGTCCGCAACAAAATGCTTATTACTCTACTTTTCGTCGCTCTACTAGCTTTCTACGTCGCCTGGAATCTCGGAGCAAACGATGTCGCTAATGCGATGGGAACCTCTGTAGGTTCCAAAGCTGTCACTCTCAAACAAGCACTAATAATTGCTGGGGTATTAGAGTTTACGGGTGCTGTGTTGTTTGGACATGAGGTAACGGAAACTCTCGCAACGAAAATTGCTAATCCCGCTTTATTCGCAGCTACACCCCAAATATTAGTTACTGGGATGGTAACGGTATTAATATCCTGTGGTGTGTGGTTGCAAATTGCCACATCACGCGGTTTACCAGTCTCATCTTCTCATGCGGTTGTTGGTGCGATCGCTGGATTTAGTTGGGTAGCTTTGGGAGTAAATGCAATTGATTGGTCATCAATTGGCTTAATTACCATTGGCTGGATTTTAACGCCATTAATTAGTGGTGCGATCGCCGCTTTATTTTACAGTCAAATCAAGCACTGGATTTTGGATCGACCCAATCAAGTAGTCCAGTTACAAGAATGGATTCCCTGGTTAAGCACTGCGCTGCTAGGTGTATTCGGCGTGATTGTCTTACCATCGCTTACAGAACCGCTAACCAATTTTGTCATTGAGCAAGTTGGTTTTACAATCCCTGCTTACGACATCCCGCTGTTAACAGGTGCAATCGCAGCCGTTGGACTCACAATCCTTAGTTGGCGACAATTGGGAGATAAGGGAGACAAGGGAGAAATACTCCCAAATCCCGTAGAAAGATTATTCGGTCGATTCCAACTCCTAAGTGCTTGCTTTGTCGCCTTTGCTCACGGTTCTAATGATGTGGGAAATGCGATCGCTCCTTTAGCTGCGATCGTTTACATCAATCGCACTGGTAGCGTACCTACTGATGGTATAACTATCCCGCTTTGGATTTTAATCCTTGGTGGTGCTGGTATTGTTGGTGGTTTAGCTGTCTGGGGAAAAAAAGTTATTGCTACCATTGGCGAAAACATCATTGCCTTGCAACCCAGTAGTGGATTTTGTGCCGAACTGGCAACTGCTACCACCATACTTATTGCTTCCCGGCTAGGTTTACCAGTCTCCACCTCCCACGCTCTCGTCGGCGGTGTAGTTGGTATTGGACTAGTGCAAAATCTCAAGTCGATTAAGTTTCAAACACTAAAAGGTATTGCTGCCGCATGGCTAATTACAATCCCCGTGAGTGCTGTCCTTAGCGCTGCCATTTTCAGCATCGCCCGAATTTTATTCTTCTAAGAATTATTAATATTTTCCCAACTTTTCCTCTATTGGAATTTACTCAAAGCAAAACCCAGACTGCAACAACGCCAAAAAAAGCGTGCTTTTGCAGAATTGTTGCTCATTCATTAGAATGTTGTGCAGGGGATAACGTAACTTAGAATTTCCACAGAAGGATACTTTAATCTCCATTTAGAGATATAAACTGTCACACCAGTTACATTCCACACAAATTTACAGTTAGTTTCGCAAGTCAGACAATTTGGTGGGGATATCTAGCGACAAGTCGCCTACGCACACGCATCTGTGAATCTTTGACAATTATTGTTGGCAGCAAAACAATAAATATTTATTTGGAGTGAGATTTCTTTAAAAGTAAAATTTCATTGGCAAATAATTTATGAAAATTAAACTGACCAAAAATAAAAAAGTCCCTATTTAAGGCACTTCCAGGCGTGGCGATCCAATACTTTTCGGGTTTTGGGGAAAAGGAGAAAGAAAAAACCTTTAACCTTTACCCTTTAACCTTTTCCCCAAACCCAATGGCCAGTTAAAAATGGTTAACCGAGCAGTATTGAGACGGGTGCTACCTCACCAAAATTCCAAATCTAATGGTTAAATACTTATCAATACTGAAGAGAACACGGTGTAGTCAGCTGTGTTGGCAAACTTAGATGCTTTGCTAACTTGTGTCTAGTATGACAGAATTACGTTGAAATGCGGAAGTGCTGTTAAAATTTTTAATTTATCTGACAAAATACAGGAAATTAGGATGACCGCCAATAAAGTGTACGGGAAGCAGCTTTATCGTCAAAGTATTAGAGGTTAGAAGCTAATGGGGCGATTCGAGAAGCAACCAGAAAACCCAAGAGTCAGAGGGGAGCTATCTAGAGCAGCAGAAAATGCTCTTTGGGCTTTAGTTGAAGACTTAGAAAATCTTCAGCAGAATGTCCTCAGAGGCTTGCAGGAAGACGTAAAGCGGCTTCAGTCAGAAAAAAATCGGTTATCTGATGAGATTCAAAGCTTGGTAGAGGAAAAAGAGCATTTACAACAAGTGCGCCAAATCACCGAGCAGCAAGTATTAATTCGGCAACTGGCAGAAGTTCTGGCAAAGCATATATCTTCACAACTGCAATCCTCTCTGACAACTTTAGCTAATCAAAGTATGGAGGGCAAATCTTACGAACAAGCGGCGTTGAAGTCTGCTGAAGTGAGCAGCAATGTAGTCGGTGAAATCAATGAAAAAGTTGAACACATGTTTGACAGTCTCGATGACACCGTTACAGTTACCTTTAATTCCTTACAACAGGAGCTGAAGAACTATCAAAGTAATCTTTCCCAACAGTTGTCACGGATGTATAGCCAGCAGCAGCAAGGGGAAACGATTTTGGCGGAGTTTGTTAACCGCCTGCATGGAGAACTAGAAAAAACTATAGAAGAAACTTCACGCAAATCAGCAACAGCAGGTATACCTACTGTTTTGCAGTTTACGGAGCCACAAAAAAACAGTTCTGTTGAAACATCCTTGCCAGAGTTTGAGCAAGTAGTAAGAAATTCCCTTGAGCCAATTTCCCCGATCTCCAATCAATTTTCATCAAGGGAAACAACATTAGAACCACCGACTGTTAGAGAAAACACCGCAAATCCAATTTCTTCTCCCAGCAAGGATGCATCGGTAAGGGAAATAACATCAGAGCCACCAATTGTTAAAGAAAACGTCGCGAATCCAATTTCTTCTCCCAGCAAGGATTTGTCGCCAAAAGAAACAACACCAGAGCCGCCGATTGTTAGAGAAAATACCGCGAATCCAATTTCTTCTCCCAGTAAGGATTTGTCGCCAAAAGAAACAACACTAGAGCCGCCGATTGTTAGAGAAAATACCGCGAATCCAAGCAAGGATTTGTCGGTAAGAGAAACGCCATCAGAATCTACTGCGGCTGTAGTTCCGCCACCAAAGGATAATGCCACCGAGCCAATTTCTGTCCTCAATCAGGAATCGCCGGAAGACGAAACGAAATCAGAGTCTTTGCTCACATCTGTGCTACAGCCGAGAATAATCCGACCTTCTCTCAAGATTCCTACTGAACCACTTTCTGTCCGCCGTAAGAACGTATCGCAAAGTACAGCTGAATCCTCATCGACCACTGCGCCAGAAGCGCAGGTGGAAGCAAAACCCCCACAATCGCGATCGCCTAATTCCTCTGGGTTATCGGCACTCAGAATCGGTTTGTTTTTGATCGTCTTATCGGCAGTGGTGTCGTCACTTTACAACGTAGCCATCAAGGTGATTTTCCACGAAGGTTCCCAGATTTTTGGAGTATTAGAGGTAGAGCAATTGCTACCGCCGACTTTGGGCAATACTCTGTTAATTTTGACGCTACGGTTTATGGTAGTCGTACCACTAATGGTACTTTTGTCTCCGATATTGCATCCAAGACTGTGGCAAGATTTGGATAACTTGTCTGCTTCAGTCCGAGGAAATTCCACACCTGCCAATGCCGCTACCAAGCAGATTTTGGTGTTGTCAATTGTGAGTGGCTGCTTTTTGTTTTTATCTCAGGTATTAATCTATATTGCGATCGCTCAAGTCACAACGGGAATGGCGATCGCACTGTTCTTTATCTATCCAATGGTTAGTGGTCTATTCTCGTGGTTTCTGTTTCGCGATCGCCCCACTCTATTCCGCATCGCCGCGATCGCCGCGATTTGCTGCGGTGAATTGTTGGTTTTAGGAGGTTCTCCCAGCATCGGTATCGGTAATACTTCAATAGGAAGCAGCACTGCCATTCTTTCGGGTGTGGCTTTTGGTGCCTACATAATTCTGACGCGAGTCTGTGCTAGCAAACTCCATCCGGTGACTTTTACTTTAATCAACTTCACTACCATGTTGTTGTTGAGCTTTATCTGTTTGATGCTACCTTTGCCCAGCAGTTGGAACTTGGTAGTAGTTGACCCCTCGAAAATGCTGGAATTGGTTTTAAGCGCGTTTATTTTAGGCGTGCTGACCCTTGCAGGTTATTTGCTCAATAATGTTGGTATTAGTAAACTAGGTGCCTCGCGATCGGCGCTCATCGGTGGTAGCATCCCAGTTTTAACCGTGATTTTCGCTGGGTTAATCATTCAAGAAAATTTGGATATTGTGCAAATTCTGGGAGTGTTATTTGTAACCTTTGGCGCGGCTGCTTTCAGCTTTGAAACAATGCGAAATCAGGTTAAATCCTCTAGTCCCACGAATTAAATGGCGAGTTCAATCAGCTTAAGAGTGATAGGAGCTACTTTACTCCCCATCACTCTCAGCATCAATCTTGACGCTAATGCACTCACTTGTAACTTCAAGATCCCCGACTTCTCAAAGAAGTTGGGGATTTAAGTTTTTACGAATAATTTCAGAATGCTGTATAGGTGCAGATACAATACTTGTCGGTTAACGCGAAAAGGGGAATGGGAAAGGGGAAAGAAAAAACCTTTAACCTAAACCCAGTAACCTTTTCCCAAAACCAAATTCCAGTTTAAAATCCCAAACCCAAGCAGTATTGGGTGCAGATATAGCAGTTGCCAGGTAGATTAGGAAATAATGACAAGCGTAAATCTCAGAAATAGCAAGGTTTTTACCTCCAGCATGGTTGTTGAGTTTCGACTACGCTCAACTGCCGCGTAGTCGAAACACTGCCTCCTGCCAAGCTGCCTCTTGCTATAACACTTAATAGATCGGCAAGCAGTATTCAGAATAAATCGACTTGTAATATATTTTTAGGAATTTAGCCTGATACAGGTAGGGAAAACACGTATATGTAAGCAACATGAGTAGTACGAGCATAAGTACTTGCTCAGAGAGAATATTCGCAAGGAGTTAAGACTATTGCAGCATATTTTGGAACTAAGAGATGGAGAAGTCGCAGAAATGCTTAGAGGAACTCGTTTTTTCAAGCCAAACGTACTTAGTTGATATTAGGCGGTCGGCCTACCTGTTTTTTCAGTATAGGAGGCAAAGTAAGTGGGCAAGAATAGACTAACTTATGTTAAGCAATGTAAATTACATGAAATTGCCTTGTAGTGAGAGCTAAAGTCCTTGTTGTTCCGTTTTATTTGTCCTTAATGAGGAAGCCTCCCAGACTGCACTAAGTCACTACAAATCTTTAATTATTCACACCCACTTACTAATTGTGTTTTGTAAAATGGTATCTTTATTTCTATCGTTTTATACAAGTCAACTTAATCTGCGATCGCCAAAACACCCAGAAAAAGAAGCTTTTATCGTAGCTTACTACGGATTCTCACTCTTTTCTCGCGACAAACTATCTACGTAATTTAAGTCTCTGAAATATACAAAATAGCGAGGTAAAACATACTTGAAAGTAGCCAAGAAATTAGTTAAATCATCAAAATTTAAAATTCTTTCATGAAAGAAATATAAATTTATGGCAAAAAAAACTCTAAACAATCATCGGATGGAACCCAAGATGTCTTATTATATGTATAGCTATTAACTAATCTTTCGGTTATTAGCACGAGCAGCAAAGCCTTATATCTACGCGATTGAGTCGGAAGTAATCGCGGCTTTTTGTGTCCACTCATCATATATAAAATAATAAATAAAAGTGGGATTTAGGATAGATATAAAATATCATCAAACCTTGATTTAAGCAGAATATAAAATATTTAAATAGTCATCATTTATAAACTTTAAAATGCACAATTTTATTTCAAAACGAAAAAATGGTGATATGATATAGAACAATATTTGAAAAACAACAGGTATTTTGAAATTGGAATTATTTGCTCTACTTGATGTCTACTATCTTTCCTCAAGCCAACGGCTCATATTACCGAGACATCACTGGAGGTTGTGAACAAAATGATAGTTGACAACGGGCTGTATAGCTCAACCTCTAAATGTGGCTACACCTGGTAAGCGATTTGTTTTGAGACAATTCCCAATTATTTCTAGTCAATTGTGTACTACAAATAATTCGCCAAAGTGGCAAAAAAGCATCTTTTTCTAGTAACAAATATCCCAGATTAACTGTGCAAACTAGTTTTTATTCTGAATCGGCACAGCACCATCATTAGGTGTAAGCAGCTTGACGTTGTTGCTCTTGAAAGATGAAAAAAACCAGAAAACTGAAAGGCTTTGGAGATGAATTGCAGCATAGTTGACTGTTGGGACATAAACCACCGTTAAACTAGATTTGGTGGTGTCTCTAATTTCCCGGTTAAATGCTTCAGACAGTTATAGTCACAACTAGCAACTCTGCTTTTTAACCAGGAAAGATGCGAAAATGGTAGTTTGCGCTACCACCGATATCATCGTTATCGCATACTAATATAGTTTGAAGTAAAGACAGCTTTCAGCCAGGTGTGTACTACTTATTTTCACTCGATTAAAATTGTGTAAACGTGCTATTCAATTGTCTGTAATATGAGTAACGACATAGATCTGATCAAACGTCTTGACCCCAGTGCGATGGATCAGATCATGCTTTATCTGGCTTTTAGTGCCATGCGGACGAGTGGGCACAGGCATGGGGCATTTTTAGACGCAGCCGCAACAGCAGCAAAGTGTGCAATTTACATGACCTATCTAGAGCAGGGACAAAACCTGCGGATGACAGGGCATTTGCACCACTTGGAGCCAAAACGAGTAAAAATTATTGTAGAAGAAGTCAGGCAGGCACTAACAGAAGGCAAACTGTTAAAAATGCTGGGTTCTCAAGAACCTCGCTATTTAATTCAATTGCCTTATGTCTGGCTAGAAAAATATCCTTGGCAACCGGGGCGATCGCGCGTTCCTGGTACTAATCTGACAAGTGAAGAAAAAAGACAAATTGAGCAGAAACTACCAAGTAATCTACCTGATGCTCAGTTAGTTAGCTCCTTTGAGTTTCTGGATTTGATCGAGTTTTTACACAAGCGATCGCAAGAAGACTTACCAGCAGAACACCAAATGCCTTTGAGTGAAGCTTTGGGCGAGCATATTAAGCGCCGTCTGCTTTACTCAGGAACGGTAACACGGATTGATTCTCCTTGGGGAATGCCCTTCTACGCGCTAACCCGTCTTTCTTATACCCCAACAGACGATGAAGAACGTACACACATCACCGTGGAAGATACCGCTCGGTATTTTCGCATGATGAAAAATTGGGCAGAACGGCGACGAAATGCCATGCGCTTGCTGGAAGAACTTGATATCCTCCCAGAAAAAATGGATCGGGCTATGGAAGAATTGGATGAAGTTATCCGTGCCTGGGCAGACAAATATCATCAAGATGGTGGTATTGCAGTGGTTTTACAGACAGCTTTTGGTGAAAGAGAAGACTAGTACAACTAACTGTACAAACTGTGCAAAATCCTAAATTCCCAAAGCTGAAAAACTGACGTGAGTTCAACTAACCTCTCTCCAACTCCTCTTTGCGTTGGAGAGGAGAATTATAATGTTTTTCATTTATTTGAATGAAATGCTTATCTGGTCAGTGGACATGGGAACAGTGCTAGGTATCGTATGCCCACAAGTGGCAGAAGTGCTACCGAAGTTTATCCTACTTAATACAACGTTTGACAAAAGTTGCATTAGTGTACAATCCGCCTGAAGGTTCGCGTGATATCTTTGTAGTCTAGATAAGATCGGGTGTTGGCATCATTGAGAAGGGCAAAAAGACGGCTTTTTTGGGCGAGATGCTGAAACTTCTTCAACCTTTCGATGATGATATAAACACCAAAGTAAGAAATATAATAACTATTATTGCTTTAATTCCAGCTTGTTCCGACTTGGAACTAGTGCGACAAAGCGATCGCTTTCTCTACGATCGAACTACCGATAATTTAATACGCTTGGGTTAGCACCAAAAACCTTAAGTTGTGTAGGTTGGCGAGGCACTGCGCCTTTGCGGTTTCCCGACTTGTACCCCTTTGGGGAAGCAAGCTTCACGCTGCGCGTCTCTCCTTCTCCTTTTGACAGAGGCGTTGCGCTAAGGGAGAAGCAAGTGGGGTTTGAAAAACGTAGACCCGAAGGGGCTTCTCGAAGAGTAACCCAACATTTTCATAGCTTTGTTAGGTTGCGCTTTGCTTCACCCAACCTACAATTTTTCACAAAGCCAAGCGTATCGATCGGTAATCTTTTTTTTGACGCAGATGGGATTGGTAAAGCTGCACAAGTTCAAATCGCCTAGTTCTCGAATCAAGCAATAGTAACTAATGTAAATATTACTGTCATTGCCTAACCAAAGCTATACAGTCAGCAAAGGTAAATTATCCAGTCAGGTTGAAGCATTGTAAATATATAAGGCTGGGTTTCGCTGTTGCTCAACCCAACCTACAAATTAAAATCGGATAATTTATTTTTTGGTAGTCCCTGAATCAGGTTGGCAAATAGCCACTCTAAATTCAACCTGTATATCAATTACACAAAGCACTGTAATCTAATTAGTGCCCGGTTGAGTTGGAACAACTGGTTGGGTTGGAATAACTGGTTGAGTTGGAATAACTGGTTGAGTTGGAATAACTGGTTGAGTTGGAATAACTGGTTGAGTTGGAACAACCGGTTGGTTTGGAAATGGGGTAGTTTCTAAACTTGGACTTGAACCCTCAGGAATTATCGTTGGCTGTGTAGACGAAGATGAAGCACCGATAACACTATCAGCAGCACTGATACAAGTATCTAGCGCTTGAGTAGCGGGAAAGTTGATTTGGCTACGCAAGCCAACCACACACTGACCAAAGCGCACGGGTAACAAACTGCGTCCACAATAATCTAAAACTGTCGGATTAGCTTCTTCCTTAGTACTTAAGCTAACACCAACTACACAGGTTGCTAACTCTTCAGGACGCCGGGCCTTCCCACAAGAAAAAAGCGCATCCGTTGCAGCAATTTGGGTTTCCTTATCAATTTTCACCACGCAAGCAGCCAAATCTCTTGGACGCAATGCTGCTGCACAACCTGCTGATGCCGCTTCTGCCTTTACACCCACACTCAGTAGGCGACCCGCACAGACACTATAATCATTCCTGTAAGAGGCAGCAACAGCCACATTAGGCAAGATTGTTAAACATCCAGCTATAGCCAAAACTGGTAATGTTAAAATCCTGGAGGTGGAACTGCCTTGTTTGTTCTTAACTCTGCTAACCACTTTTTTGCTCATTGACATTGCCATTCTCCAAACACCCAAAGTTATGCTAACTCAAATATCTTAAAAATCCTCTGTAATCTAAGAATTTCAGAGGTAGTAAAGTATGGACATAATTAATTATGTCGAAAATTGTGTTAATATAGCTGTTTGAAAGATAAGTAGGCAACGTAAAAAGTATTTCAGAGTAAGAATACTGCGTAAACCAATCTGATGATTGAGTAGCCTACGAAACTAAATAAACACAAAAAACTTATGGGCAGAAGTACGGCGTGACAGGTCGGAATTCAGGCTTGGAGGCTAGTTTGTCGGGTTTACCGATTAAAAGCAACTGGCGCAAAAATCGATGCGTCTACCTTGGTGAGATACGTCTTACCTCGGTAAGCAGCTTCAAAAAACCAAGAATCCCCTGATTAACAATTAGGGGAGTGTCAAAATGGAATGTTTCGGTAAAGTTTAAACAGGATTAGATTAAGGAAACTCATGTCCCGATATAGAGGGCCCCGCCTCAGAATTGTCCGCCGCTTGGGCGACTTACCAGGATTAACTCGTAAAAGTGCCAGACGCGCTTACCCACCTGGGCAGCATGGCCAGAATCGCAAGAAGCGCTCTGAATATGCTATCCGTCTAGAGGAAAAGCAAAAGCTCCGCTTCAACTACGGTTTGACTGAAAAGCAATTGCTCCGCTATGTGCGGAAAGCCAGACGTGTTACTGGTTCTACGGGACAAGTACTGTTGCAATTGCTAGAGATGCGCTTGGATAATACCGTTTTCCGCTTAGGTATAGCTCCAACTATCCCAGCCGCTCGTCAATTGGTAAATCACGGTCACGTAACTGTTAACGGTCGTGTGGTGAATATTGCCAGCTACCAATGCCGTCCTGGTGAAACAATTGCCGTCAGAGATCGGGCACAATCACGGAAATTGGTGGAAGCTAACTTGCAATATCCCGGTTTGGCAAACCTCCCCAGTCATTTGGAGTTTGACAAAAATAAATTGGTTGGTAAAGTCAATAGCGTTATTGAGCGCGAATGGGTGGCATTACAAATTAATGAACTACTTGTGGTGGAATACTACTCACGACAAGCTTAAACACTTAGGAGTTAGGAGTTATGAGTTAGGAGTTGCAAGACGATAATTTCTAACTCCTCACTTTTAACTCCTAACTTTTTTCAACCGCCAATTTGCGACATGGTGCGAGTATATGCACCTAAAATGCCAGAATCACGCCCTTTAAAGTTAATTTCTGGCTTATTTGCGAGTAAATCTCTGACCTGCTCTTGTAATTTAGCGGTGCTGACACCAGAACGCAGGGCAGTTTTTAAATCTATTTGACCAGTTTCATTCAATAGACAGGGACGCAGCCAGCCATCAGCACTCAGGCGCATCCGATTACAACGATCGCAAAAACATTCCGACATCTGACTAATAAATCCTAGTGTCCCCTTCGCACCAGGAATTTGAAAAACATCGGCAGGGCCAGCACCACGAACTTGTGATTCTGTCAAGCCCCAGCGATCGCGAATACGTTCTCGTAAATCGGCTGAAGATACCCAACCGCGATCGCCAAATAAATGCACATTACCAATGGGCATAAATTCAATAAAGCGAACGTGCCACTGTTTATCAATTGTTAGGACGGCTAAATCGAGAACTTCGTGGTCATTAACGCCAGGAATTACGACCACATTCAGCTTCAGGGGGTCGAATCCGACTTGATGGGCTGCTTGAATCCCCTGCCAAACTTGTTGCCAACGAGAACGCCCCTGATTACCAATAATTTGGTCAAAAATATCGGGATCGAGAGAGTCTAGACTAATATTAATTCGTCGCAGACCAGCATTATAAAGGTTTTTTGCCATCGGAGCCAGCAAAAACCCGTTGGTGGTCATTGAGATATCTTGAGTTTGGGGTAAAGTTGCGATCGCACCGACTAAATCCACCACACGCGGACGTAATAAGGGTTCACCTCCAGTCAAACGAAATCGGGTAAAGCCTACTGGAATAAATACCTCTTGAATTAAGGTGAGTAGTTCTTCATCAGTCAATAACTGTTGCTTGAGAATATAGTCCAGTTCTACTCCCTCTGGCATACAGTACTGACAACGAAAATTGCAGCGATCGATTAAGCTAATGCGGAGGTAGTCTACCTGGTTCATCGTTTTATTTTTATTCTCTCTGATTAATTAAAGAAGAATGCACAATTCAGAATTCAGAATTCAGAATCAAGACACTCTCTACAAGACTCTGCGCTATCCGCCAGTACTTCTCTACAAGACGCTGCGCGTAGCTTGCTTCCACGAAGTGGTACGACAAGCTCAGTAACCATCACACAGAATTAAATTCTGTTAGCGGATAGCTAAGGTTTAGCCCATTCTGGCGACTGACGCCTTTATTCTTGACTTTACAAAGGTGGTTTACCCCCAATACTTATCGGGTTTTGGGGAAAGGGACTCATGTTAAAAGGGAAAAAACCTTATATATCAAGCCTTCTACTCCTTTTCCCCTTACCCTTTTCCCTTTAACCGAGCAGTATTGGGTTTACCCCTTTCCTACTATCTTTGTTGTAACTCAAAATACCGTACTCCCCCTTAAGTGAGAGTCCACAGATTGTGGCATAATAAGCCGATCGCATCCACTAGTTAGTCATCAATCGTGCAAGATACCGACTCCATCAACGACCTTGCTGCTGCTTTACAACAGCCAGCCGATATCAGCTTTGAACTGCCCGATCCAGAAGATGAACAGATTCTAGAGTCAGATTTTCAACAGCAGCTAGAAGTAGCTTGGCAGGTATGCGATCGCTTTGATTTGCAAACTGAAATCTGGCGGGGGCGAATTTTACGGGCGATCCGCGACAGAGAAAAAGTGGGTGGTGACGGCCGCGGTACTGGCTTTCTCCGATGGCTAAAAGAGCGGGAAATCAGTAAAAGTCAAGCATACTCCTGGATTCAACTGGCAAATAGTGCTGATACTCTCATCGAAGACGGTAAACTTGACCCCGGATCTGTGAATAACTTCAGTAAACGGGCATTTGTCGAAACCTCCAAAGCAGTCCCAGAAGTGCAACAGATGGTGAGTGAAGCCGCCCAAAAAGGCGATCGCATCACAAGGCGGGAAGTGCGTCAACTCAATGATGAATGGACAGCCATGTCCTCAGATTTATTACCCGAAGCCGTTAAAGAAAAAGCCGCAGATAACACCCTTCCCCCGCGCTACATTGCCCCACTGGTGAAGGAAATGGAAAAACTGCCAGAATCGCATCAAAAGTTTATCCAAAAGGAAATAGCTGCCAATCCTGATGTGGATACTCTGAAACAGGTAACTAGCGAAGCGCGTAACTTGGCGAAATATCTCAAAGGGGCGGCTCAAGTTCAGGCGCTAACCCAGGAAAATGTTGATATTGAAACAGCCTTAGAAGAAGCGCAAAGAGTCGGCTGTTTGAGCATTGCTGCTGATTTGGTAAATCAGGCATCGCAAATTGAACAAACGATCGCTAAATTGTACATGACTTGGAAACGGATCGGTAATTTAGCAGATCGATTATATGTAGATACTGGTGCAAGTACACCCAACCTGCGATCGCTCCTTACTTGCTTGGAACCTCTAGGTGGTGAAATCATGGAATTGCAACTGAGTGGTGCGACTGAACACACTGTTCGTTTGCAAATTCAAGAGACGAATTAGGGAGTGGGGAGTAGAGACGCGATTAATCGCGTCTGTACAAGAGTTAGGAGTTAGGAGTTATTCTCCTCCTGCTTTCCTCTTTCCCTTCACTGGGATAAGTTTGGGTTTGTGGGTCATCTAATATGACGTGAGTTCGACGAGTGCTATTTTGACCTCTCTCCCAGCCCCTCTCCTACCAGGCTACGGTGTACACACAAGTGTTGGTGCAGTGTATCTATCCCGCCTCGGAATAAATTCCGAGTCTCATAACGCAAGTCCTCTAAAAGAGGACTAAACAAGAAATTTAGTTTAGTCCTCTAAAAGAGGGCTTTAACTATCAGCCCGGAACTTTAGTTCTGGGCGGGATATTTGCTCAGTGTGGGACTTTCACTTGAACATATTGGGTGGGTAGGATTTTTAGAGATGTGTGTACACGGTAGCCTACCAAGAGAGGGGAGCAAAAAGCTTCCTTACTCGTTACTCCTCCCTCTCCTTACCCAGACGCTACGAACTCATTTGCTACGGCGTACGCAATTGCTATTTCGGCGAACTCATTTGTTAATTTGGCGTACGCAATTGCTATTTTGGCGAACTCATTTGTTAATTTGGCGTACGCAATTGCTATTTTGGCGAACTCATTTGTTAATTTAGCGTACGCAATTGCTATTTTGGCGAACTCATTTGTTAATTTGGCGTACGCAATTGCTATTTTGGCGAACTCATTTGTTAATTTGGCGTACTCATTTGCTATTTCGGCGTACTCATTTGTTAATTTGGCGTACTCATTTGCTATTTTGGCGTACTCATTTGCTATTTCGACGTACTCATTTGTTATTTCGGCGATGCCTACGGCTGGCTACACCTACGTATTTGCTGATTGCGTTTATCCTAAAACAACTTAAAAAACAAATACCTCTCTCTGGTATTACTACGCAAAACCTGTCCCTCTTTAGATCAAAGAAGGACAAGCTTGAACCATAGTTCAAAGTAGGGAGAGGTTTGTCGAACTCACGCCTAATTAGCAGGGCAAGATTTAGAGGTGAGCGAGGAGTTATGGGGCGTCGCTGTGGGTACTTGAGCAACCAGAACTACGTTTCCATTGGCATCCATTACCCAGCCTTGGGCTTCTACAATTTGAGTAGGTTCATTGACAGAATTAACTTTCTGTAATTTTTTTTCTGTGTTTCTCTGCGCCTGAACAACGGCTCTTTTTTGAATACCGCCAGCACGATTCTGACTCTCTGGAGGGAGCGCGATCCAATCTGCTAGTACAGCATCATCAGCTATCAATGGCTCCGTGGGATCGGCTACTAGTCCTCCGCGTCCAGTTGTAATAAATGAATTTCTTCCTATTTTTCCACCAGAACTACAACTAGCAACAATTTGCCGCGAAGTATCAACCAGATTTACGGGCAGTACCACTAATCCTTTACTGGGGTCAGCATCCGGTGAGTTGATTTGTACAGTGCCATTTAATGAAGGGTTTTGCTGAGAAAATGCGGTGATGTCATTTGTTAGCAGGTTATTCGGGTCTTTTTCTTCTGGATCAAGCCTCTCTACCTCTGCACCTGTGCGAGGCACAAAACCAAAGAGGTTCTTAGCAGTGATTGTGATTTTACCACCAGAGCCAGAGAAGCCGTTGGCGGTGATATCGCTATTTTCTAAGGGAGCGGCAACAAGGAAGCCATTTGGTGCTTTGATGGTAATATTACCGCCATCTCCATCACCTCCGGCATTAGTGGATATTTGACTATTGCGGTGCATCAGTAATAAATCCCGCACCTGTAGCGAAATATTCCCGCCCTTACCTAACTCACTATTAGATGTGAGTTTTCCTTTATCCAGCAGGATAGAGCGAGCGTTTATATTGAGTTCGCCTGCTTGACCTAAATTGGATACACTCCCTTGAGAGTTGAAATCGTTTTCAGCTTCACTGCTCACAGTTATTGCAGCTCCATCCCGGACAATCAATTGCTTTGTAGTTACTATTAAGTTGCCGCCATCTCCAGACCCTTTAGTTCCAGCAAACAACCTACTGAGCTTAGAACCATTTGGTGAAGTTCCACTTACTTCTACCAATTCAGAGGCGTTCACTGTCAAATTTCCTGCATATCCTGTGGCTGGTATAAATTGATTTGACTTAATAAATAGTATTGCCGAAGACTCTGCTGATACCCCTGCTCCCCCCTGGATACGCAACATTTTGGTATTTATAGTTATATCACCAGCATTTTTCTCACCAGCGCTAAACAATCCGCTGGGTAGTAAATCAGTACCATCTGGCAATGGCGTGATAGTGCCGCCGATCAGTTCCACCGAATCTGAGGCATTTACGATTAATTGACTCGGTAAACCCGAACCACGATTATACATTAATACTTGTGCTCCACCCCTGACAATCAACTTCCCGGTAGCGATCTGTATGTTTCCAGCGTTTCCAGTTGAGTAAGTCCCACTTGACAATATTGCACTACCGTCAAGTTCTAAAGACTCGGCGGCAGTCACTATCAAATTCCCTCCTTGTTGCGCTCCTAAAGTGTTAGCAGAAATCTCTGAGCCGCCATTGAGCAGTACGCGCCTGCCTTGTATTTGGATATTACCGCCACCATTGCCACTAGTATCTACAATAGATTGATATGTGTTAGAACCATCAGTTCGCTGGATGAGTTGAATATTCTGGAAATTCTGAACACCTTCATACCCTAAACTCCAGCCTTGGTTTGTAGGATTCAGACTAACCAGACTATTGCCAGCGACACTTCCTAGCTCTATTCGTCCCGATTCTGCTGTTAAATTTCCTCCATCCAGGGTGATATCATTACCTACAAGTGCCAAGGTTTTGCCTTGCTGCACCTGTAGACCAACAGGCATTTCTAAGAAGGAACTGGTTATGCCACCTGGACTTGCTTGGGATTGATTGTGGATCGTTCCTGGTGTAGCTCCAAATTGTAAGCCAACGGGAACACTGACTCTCAGAAGGGGTGTGGTTTGGGGATCTGTAGCGCTAAAGTTAGTACCATCGGCAAAATTCAGACTACTTGCTGTACTTGCCACGAATGAACCGGGGATGTCTAGAGACGCATTGGGGCCAAAAATAATCCCGTTGGGATTAATTAGAAAGAGGTTGGCTTTACCGTTAGCTCGAAGTGTACCATCAATATTAGAAATAGACTTGCCTGTTATCCGAGCAATGACGTTATCAATATTTGCCGCATTGTTAAAGTAAGCTGTACTTCCAGTAGGTACAGAAAACTGTTCAAAGCTATGGAACAAATTTGTGCCACGAGTTGCTCCACCATCAATTTGGTCAGTAGGCTTACCATTGATTAGCTTAGGTGTAACAACTGAATTTTCCGAGCCCAAAGTGTCATCTCTAACAATCTGAGCCAAAGCATAACTCCCAGAGAAGGTGAGCGCTCCAGTAATTCCTAAAGCACTCACTAATCCTAACTTCCAGTACCAAATAGTTCGGCTTTGAGCCATTATATAATTTGCACCAAAAAACAATAGTTTAGTGAATTACTGCTCATTACTAATTATGATAATGAAACTGTGAGATGATCTATTCAGCCTAACTTTGTGAGTATAAAAATCGGGATTTTCATATTCACTTGGATGGGGCTTTTAGCTGCTCTATAAAAACCACATCCTTTAGCAGTAGCAGCCTCTCTTACTTTGGTTTGTAGGGCAAGGGATACACAATAATTTATTCACTAGCACTAATTCCTGTCCTAGTTCTCCGGTAATTTCTGGCAAAATTTTCTTTGCTTGCTCATTATCAACAGCATCACCATCTTGAATTTTATTTATATCTATACTGCACTGAAACTTAATTTTAAGAATTTTGTTTCCTGATATAGAATACTTTTCGAGTACCTTGTGGAATTTAGAATTCTCCAGTATCTCACTTATTTCCTGCTGAATTTCGTATTGTATCTGCTGTAATGTTTCAGTATCTATAACTGTTGACTGTACTGTTTTAGATTCCATGAATTTTGCTCTCCTTGCAGACTGGTCAATGTGTAAATTTATTTTGTGATGTACTAAATTAACGTGAGTTTGATTAGTACAGTTTGGTAACGAAGGAATCAATAATACAAAGTCTAGAGTGGTACGAAAGCATTAAGTTTCTAACGCTCTTGTGAACTTCGATAATTATGAATTCAGCTTGACTAGTTATAATTACGCATGGTGTTACAAAACTTCATATATTTCTGCCGGATTTGCTTAAAGCATTCATAAATCTGGCTACTGACCGTTGATTGCTCAAGAGAATTGAGTAATTGATATCTCCTCAAGTCTCACACTCTGCTTACGGTTTGGATAAACTTAGAAGCTTTATTAAGGCGATCGCTTGCATAAAGTCCATAGCCAATCAGCGATCGCACTCACACCTATTTGAGTAAAAGAAGCGATCGCTCATATAAAGTTCATTGCAAAGAAGCGGTGTCTACGCCGACGCAGCAAGAAAAGTTATAAGAATCTCAATCTTTAATTAGCACCGCAAGATGTAGCAACGAGCGAGGAGTTATGAGGCGATGCAGTGGGTACTTGAGCAACCAGAACCACGTTCCCATTGGCATCTATAATCCAGCCTTGGGCTTCTACAATTTGAGTAGGTTCATTGACAGAATTTACTTTCTGTGATTTTTCTTCTGTGTTTCCCTGCGCCTGAATAACGGCTCTTTTCTGAATACCGCCAGCACGATTCTGACTCTCTGGAGGGAGCGCGATCCAATCTGCTAGCACTGCATCATCAGCTATCAGTGGCTCTGTAGGATCGGCTTGTATTCCTCCACGCCCTGTAGTAAAAAATGAACTTCTTCCTATTCTTCCACCAGAACTACAACTAGCAACAATTTGCTGCGAAGCATCAACCAGATTTACAGGTAGTTGCACTAATCCTTTACTAGGGTCAGCATCTGGTGAATTGATTTGTACAGTGCCACTTAATGAAGGATTTTGCTGAGAAAATGCAGTTATGTCATTTGTTGGTACGTTATTCGGGTTTATATCTTTGGGATCGAATATCTCCACTTCTGCACGGGTGCGTGGCACAAATCCAAAGATATTCTTAGCGGCGATCGCAATTTTACCACCAGAGCCAAAGTTGGCGTTAGCAGTAATATCGCTATTTCCCAAAGGAGTGGCGACGAGAAAGCCATTAGGTGCATTGATGGTGATATTACCGCCAGTTTTATCACCTCCAGCATTAGTAGAGATTTGACTGTTGCGACGCATCAGTAATAAATCTCGCACCTGTACCCCAATGTCACCGCCCTTACCTGACTCACTATTAGATGTGAGTTTTCCTTTATCCAGCAGGATGGAACGAGCGTTTATATTGAGTTCGCCTGCTAGACCGAAATTGGGTACACCCCCTTGATAGTTAACATTTTTTCGAGCTTCACTGCTCACAGTGATTGCCGCCCCATCTTTGATCGTCAATTGCCCTGTAGTTAGAGTCAAGTTGCCGCCATTTCCAGGCCCTTGAGTGCCAGCAAACAAGCTACTGAGCTTAGAACCATTTGCTGAGGTTCCGATTAATTCTACAGACTCAGAGGCGTTCACTGTCAAATCTCCTCCATTTCCTGTAGCTGGTATAAATTGGTTAGAAAAACGCCCAAGTATACCCTCAGAACTTGTTGATATTGCTGCTCCTCCCTCGATACGTAACTTTCCAGTATTAACTATTATGGTGCCAGCATTTTGAGCGCCATAAGTTGCACTAAATAATCCACTCGATATTAAATCACTACCATCTGCCAAAGGAGAAATGGGGATGCCTGCAATTAGTTCTACGGAATCTGAGGCGTTGATGGTCAATTGTCCCGCCAATCCCGAACCAACATTGAACATTAAGACTTGCGCTCCATCTTTGACAATCAACTTTTTGGTAGTGATATTTATATTTCCAGAGTTTCCAGCGTCGAAAGTTCCAGTAGACAAGAACGCATTTAACCCAAGTTCTACAGACTCGGAAGCGTTCACTGTTAAATTTCCTCCCGGTTGCGCTCCCAGAGTAAAAGCCAAAAGTTGTGAACCGTCAGTTACCAGTACGCGCTGTCCTTGCAGGTGGATATTACCGCCACCTTTGCCACTGGTATCTAAAGTAGATGGAATCTGACTTTGCTGGGTGAGTTTGATGTTCTGAAAATTTTGAACACCCTCATATCCTAATGCCCAACCTTGATTCGTTGAATTCAGACCAACCAAACTATTGCCAGCAACGCTTCCTAACTCAATTCTTCCCCCACTTGCCGTTAAATTTCCGCCCTCTAGGGTTATATCACCACCGATCAGTGCTAAGGTTTTGCTTTGCTGCACCTGTAGACCAACACCTTGTGCGAAGGTATTAATTGCATTATTGGGACTTGCTTGGGATTGATTGCGGATGGGCGCCGCATTTGTTCCGAATTGTAAACCTATAGGAACACTTTCTGTGAGTAGAGGTGCAGTTTGAGGTGATGTAGCACTAAACTTTGTACCATCAGCAAAGTTCAAACTACTCGCCGTACTCGCCACAAATGAACCGCCAATATTTAAAGAAGCATTGAGTCCAAAAACAATGCCGTTAGGATTAATCAGAAATACGTTGGCTGTGCCGTTAGCTTTGAGAATGCCATCTATATTAGAAACAGAATTGCCTGTCACCCGACTGATGATGTTCTGAATATTTATTGCATTGTTGAAATAGGCTGTCCTTCCCGCAGAGATAGAAAACTGTTCAAAGCTGTGGAGCAAGGTTGTACCACGAACTGCTCCACCATCAATCTGGTCTATAGGCTGACCATCGATGAGCTTTGGTGTAATGATTGAACTTTCAGATCCAAGTGTGGCATCTTTTTGAATTTGAGCTAAGGCATAACTCTCAGCAAAAATGAGCACTTTAGCAATTACTAAAGTACTCACTATTTTTAACTTCCAGTGGCAACTGCTTCGATTTTGAGACATGAAAAACTGGCGCTCAAAACATCAGAGTTTATTAAAATATTGTTTTTGCTAGTTAGTGATGTTAGTACGCTGATGTTATCTCTGTAACCTAACTACTACATAAAAGCAAAGTTTAATATTTTTACATTCACTAGAATAAACTCTTTACAGTCCGAAGATTAAATTATTTAGCAGTTACAGCCTAAAGGGCTACCAGTTGATGGGCAAGGGATACACAATGCTTTTTTGACTAACACAATTTCTGGTATTGAAGGTCTTGAAGTTTCTGCCAATAATGTATTGGGTTGCTGTTCATCAACTGCATCATCGGATTTGAGTTGATTGGGATCGAGATTACACTGCCAATGAATTCTCAAGACTCTATATTCTAATAAGCCGTACTTTTCAAGCACTGAATGTAAGTCAGCGTTTTCTAGGCTTTCATTCATTTTCTGCTGAATCTCTTCTTGTAACTGCTGTAATATTTGAGGATCTATAACTTGTTGAGAACTCATGAGTGTTTTCGTTCCTGACGGGAGGTGGATAATTATTGCTTCAGTTTAGTTAGCAATGATTACGGTCAGTGTCACAAAAGTTCATAATTTACCTACGGGATTTTATTTACAGCTATTTTTAACTAATACCAATTCAAATTATTTATTGTCGAGTGGGCATCTCGTCTAGTAACTAAAATCGGGCTTCCACTTACCGCCTTCCCCACTAATTCTTAATCCCTGTCGCAGCAATACCTTGAAGAAATTGACGCTGACCGATGAGAAATAATACCATCACTGGAATTGTGGCTATTGTCACTGCTGCCATCATCAAGGGCCAATTATTCGTAAATTGCTCCTGAAACTCAGCCAACGCTAGTTGCACTGTCCTTAATTCTGGTCTTGTCGTAAATACTAAAGGCTTAAATAAATCATTCCACTCACCGATGAAGGTGAACAAAAACAGCGTTAGCAAGGCCGGACGAGCTAAAGGTAACATCACCTGCCACAAAATTTGCAGTCGGTTCGCCCCATCTATCGCTGCGGCTTCCTCTAACTCTACAGGAATCGTCTGGAAATACTGACGTAATAAGAAAATCCCATATCCGCTAACCGCAGTGGGTAAAATCAGCGCCCAGTATGTATTTATCAGGTGTCCCCACTTCAACACCAAAAAGATGGGAATCACCAATAACTGAAAGGGAATCACTAAAGTTGCTAAAACGACTAATAGCAGTGCTTGGCGTCCCCGAAACTTTAATCGTGCTAGGGCGTAACCAGCCAAAGCAGAAGTGACAATCTGAAACGCCGTCACAGCGATCGCTACCAAGGTAGAATTAGCAAACGCGAGCAAAAATTTTCCTTGTTGCCACGCAACGCGGTAATTTGCTAAAGACCAGTTATTTTTGAACAAATTTTCTGGGCTAGCGGATGTCGGTGCAAAGGAGGTGAGAAAGACCACAAACAATGGTAGTAAAACGATAAATGCCCCTAGCAGTAAGATTACTAGGCTCAAAAAATCGCTAGATTTCAGATTCGGGTTTGATTTGAACATAAACTTAAACTGCAAAGCATTTATTTCGCTAGTACTAGAACATTGCCCCCCAGCAACAATTAATCTATAAACATAGTCTACTTGTTAAGTTAAATTAAACCACAGTAATTGTTACTCTTAGTTCATAGGGAAAATCAATACTTGGTGTCAAATAACTCAGGTTTACAGGAGTAAAGATAACTATGCAGCAGCTTGCAGACCAATTTAAAGAATTAGATTTCAAGAGCGAAACATACAAAGATGCTTATAGCCGGATTAATGCGATCGTGATTGAAGGGGAACAAGAAGCCCATGAAAATTACATCACATTAGCCCAACTGCTGCCAGAATCTCATGATGAATTGATTCGCCTCTCCAAGATGGAAAGCCGACACAAGAAAGGATTTGAAGCTTGTGGGCGGAATTTGGAAGTTACCCCAGATTTGCAATTTGCCAAGGAATTTTTCTCTGGACTACACCAAAATTTCCAAACAGCAGCAGCGTCCGGCAAAGTCGTCACTTGTCTGTTGATTCAATCTTTGATTATCGAATGTTTTGCGATCGCAGCATATAACATTTACATCCCCGTTGCCGACGCTTTTGCCCGCAAAATCACGGAGGGAGTAGTAAAAGATGAGTATAGCCACCTCAACTTTGGAGAAGTTTGGTTGAAAGAACACTTTACAGAATCCAAAGCTGAACTTGAACTAGCAAATCGCCAGAACCTACCCATCGTCTGGAAAATGCTCAACCAAGTAGAGGGTGATGCCCAGACAATGGCAATGGAAAAAGATGCTTTAGTTGAAGACTTTATGATTCAATACGGTGAAGCATTAAGTAACATAGGCTTCACGACTCGCGACATCATGCGCTTGTCAGCCTACGGACTCATCGCCGCTTAAAAAAGTCCTGAGTAGAGACGCGATTAATCGCGTCTGTACAAGAGTGCTGAGTGCTGAGTCGATGAAATTCAGAACTCAGAACTCAGAACTCCTAACTCTACAAAATTTCCCCGCCCTCAAGACGCATAAGCCTAATAATCACTACATGTTTGGTCTAATTGGACATCTGACTAGTTTAGAACACGCTCAAGCGGTGGCTCAAGAATTGGGATACCCAGAATATGCCGATCAAGGGCTAGACTTTTGGTGCAGCGCCCCACCGCAAATTGTCGATACCATTATTGTCACCAGTATAACTGGGCAAAAAATTGAAGGACGATATGTAGAATCTTGCTTTTTGCCGGAGATGCTGGCTAGTCGCCGCATCAAAGCCGCAACACGCAAAGTCCTCAACGCGATGGCTCATGCACAAAAGCATGGCATTAACATTACAGCTTTAGGCGGATTTTCCTCGATTATTTTTGAAAACTTTAAGTTAGACCAATTTAGCCAAGTCCGCAACATTAAACTAGAGTTTGAACGGTTCACTACAGGAAACACACATACTGCATACATTATTTGTAAGCAGGTGGAAGAAGCCTCAAAACAATTGGGAATCGATCTGTCAAAAGCGACTGTTGCTATATGTGGGGCAACTGGAGATATTGGTAGTGCAGTTACCCGCTGGCTAGATGCGAAAACAGATGTCAAAGAACTTCTGTTGATTGCCCGCGACCAAGAACGCCTCAAAGAACTGCAAGGCGAACTGGGGCGAGGAAAAATCATGGGTTTGACAGAAGCACTACCTGAAGCTGATATTGTAGTTTGGGTTGCGAGTATGCCCAAAGGCGTGGAAATCGACCCAGCCACTTTGAAACAACCCTGTTTATTGATTGATGGTGGCTATCCGAAAAACTTAGCAACAAAAGTTCAGCATCCTGGTGTATATGTGTTAAATGGTGGGATTGTCGAGCATTCCTTGGATATTGACTGGAAAATTATGAAAATCGTCAATATGGACGTGCCAGCCCGCCAGTTGTTTGCTTGTTTTGCCGAATCAATGCTGTTGGAATTTGAGAAGTTATACACGAACTTTTCCTGGGGACGGAATCAGATTACCGTAGACAAAATGGAGCAGATTGGTAAGGTATCAGTGAAACATGGATTTAGACCGCTGTTGGTTTAGTCATTGGTCATTGGTCATTGGTCATTGGTCATTAGTCATTGGTCATTTGTTATTTGCACAAAGGACAAAGGACAAAGGACAAATGACAAAGGACAAAAAAATAGATAACTCGTACTTATAAACCCTACGATGGCAACTACCGAGCGTAAACCGCTACTGTTAGATTTTGAAAAGCCCCTAGCAGAACTTGCAACCCGAATCGATCAAATTCGGCAACTTGCAGAAGAAAATGGCGTCGATGTTTCTGGTCAAATTCGTCAACTAGAAGCACGCGCCATGCAACTACGTGAGGAAATTTTCACTAGTCTATCTCCGTCCCAGCGATTACAAGTCGCTCGTCATCCGCGTCGCCCCAGTACTCTCGATTACATTCAGGCAATTAGTGATGAATGGATGGAATTGCATGGCGATCGCTGTGGTGGTGACGATCCGGCTTTAGTTGGTGGTGTTGGTCGTCTGAGTGGACAACCTGTGGTAATGTTGGGTCATCAAAAAGGCCGCGATACCAAAGACAATATTGCCCGTAACTTTGGAATGCCTTACCCTGGCGGCTATCGCAAAGCTATGCGGTTGATGGAACACGCCAACAAATTTAGTATGCCGATACTAACCTTTATCGACACACCAGGAGCTTGGTCTGGGGTAGAAGCAGAACACCAAGGTCAAGGAGAAGCGATCGCTTACAACTTGCGGGAAATGTTCTGTTTGGATGTGCCAATTATCTGCACAGTTATCGGTGAAGGTGGTTCTGGCGGCGCACTTGGTATTGGTGTCGGCGATCGCTTACTCATGTTTGAACACTCCGTTTATACCGTCGCCACTCCCGAAGCCTGCGCCGCAATTTTGTGGAAAGACGCTGGTAAGGCCCCCCAAGCCGCTGTGGCGCTAAAAATTATTTCCCATGACCTGAAAAAGTTGGGAATTATCGACCAAATACTGCCTGAACCCACTGGTGGCGCTCATTCCGACCCCTTAAAAGCCGCTACTACTCTTAAGCAAGTGCTGATGGAAAACTTAGACGAACTCAATCGTTTAACTGCTCCAGAACGCCGCCAACTGCGCTATGAAAAATTCCGCAAAATTGGTGTTTTTACAGAAGTTGCCCACTAAAGCAACTCTATAATGATAGATTAGCAAAACAGCAATGTTATAATTGCCTATGTGCTTAAAGATTTTTAACAATCTAGCCATAGGCATTTGCATTTTTTGCAAATCTACTCAATTTGATTGAGTGGGTTTTGTATTATGTAAATAATCTAATTTGAATGTACGATGTACCGCGTGGTTTTCCAGGCAACAATTTGTTGTATTTACTGTTAAAAACCACAAGATGGTTACTATTGTGCTGAATCATAACATCTGCTTAATGAAAATCATCAGATTTTTAGATTCCTTTAATCTATGCAAACCGAGAAGTGTGAATAATGGGGTGGTAATAGGTTTTGGGAACTGTCAAAAAATTGGGAGACACCATGAGTGTTGAGCAAAAACGACGCGCCCTGATTACTGGGGCAAGTAGTGGAATTGGGAAAGCAACGGCTTTAGCCTTTGCCAAAGCCGGAATAGATGTTGCCTTAGTCAGCCGTTCTTTGGATAAGTTGGAGGCGGTAAGAGAAGCCGTAGAGCATACTGGGGTGGAAGCGAAAGCTTACGCTGTAGATTTAGCGCGGATTTTGGAAGTCAAAGACAAGATCCAAGCGATCGCCCTTGACTTTGGTGATCTAAACATTCTGGTAAACAATGCTGGCATAGCTTATACAGGCGCTTTAAGCGAAATACCTTTAGAGGGCTGGCAGCAGGTAATTGACTTGAATCTCACCAGTGTGTTTCAGTGCATTGTGGGGATTTTACCTTCAATGCGCGATCGGGGCACAGGCACAATTATCAACGTCGCCTCAATTGCCGCCAAGCAACCCTTTCCCGGTTGGGGAGCATACAGCGTCAGCAAAGCTGGTTTGATAGCCCTCTCTCAAACCCTGGCACAAGAAGAACGCATTCACGGCATTCGTGTCACAGCTATTTGTCCTGGCGCAGTCAATACCGAACTTTGGGATACAGAAACAGTCCATGTCAACTTAGACCGTTCTAAAATGTTAACCCCGGAAATTGTGGCTCAATCAATTCTCAACACAGTTCTGTTACCACAACAGGCAGTGATTGATGAATTGACTCTGATGCCCAGCGCTGGCGCACTCTAATTAGTCCTTCGTCCTTTGTCCTTTGTCCTTTGTCTTTTGCAAATGACCAATGACTAATGACTAATGACTAATGACTAATGACTAAACCATAACCAAGACTGAATCATGACTATTGCTAGTTCCAACGGTTCCAATTGCTCTCAATCGCCTCTGATTCCCGATTTGGCAGAAGCCATAACTCCTAGACCCGATCGCAACACCCACAACGGGCGACAAGCGGATGTGTCCCCGCCAAAAGAGGAACATCTGGAGGAAATGAAGGATGCCGTGCGGACACTAATATTGGGAGTTGGTGAAGATCCCGAACGCGAAGGACTCCTGAAAACACCCAAACGAGTAGCCGAAGCAATGCGGTTTCTTACCAGTGGCTACAACCAATCTCTTGAAGAACTCGTTAACGATGCCATCTTTGATGAAGGGCATAGCGAGATGGTACTTGTTAGAGATATTAACTTCTTTAGTCTGTGCGAACATCATATGCTGCCATTTATGGGTAGAGCACATGTTGCTTATATCCCCAACCAAAAAGTTGTTGGACTGAGTAAGCTGGCCCGGATTGTTGAGATGTATTCCCGTCGCTTACAAGTACAAGAGAGACTAACCCGCCAAATTGCTGAAGCAATTCAGACGATTCTTCAACCTCAAGGCGTTGCTGTAGTTATGGAAGCTAGCCACATGTGCATGGTAATGCGGGGCGTTCAGAAACCAGGTTCTTGGACTGTTACTAGCGCAATGATTGGTGTGTTTCAAGAGGAGCAAAAAACCCGTGAAGAATTTTTTAACTTGATTCGCCACCAACCAGCATTTTTTTAAGTGCTGAGTTAGGAGTTAGGAGTTAGGAGTTAGGAGTTAGGAGTTAGGAGTTAGGAGTTAATTCACAACCGATAACTCCTAACTTCTAAGTAACTCAATGTTCTTCAGACTGTGAAATAGCAGTGCTACTTTGTCTAAATCCTTATCTCCTGGTGTCCGTTCTACACCACTAGATAAATCAACGCCGCTAGGATTAACCTGATTTAGGGCTTCCACAATATTATCGGCTGTTAATCCTCCTGCTAAAAGCCAAGGACAACTAGGGCTAAATTGCTCTAGCATCGTCCAATCTAAAGTTTTGCCTGTACCACCTAGTTGTTGCGGATGGTAGGCGTCAAGTAGCAAAGTATCTACAAATTTGGTGTAATCAACCGCTGTGTCAAGATGCTCAAGACTGCGAATTCTCAGTGCTTTAATAATTTCGACATTGGGTAAAGCTTGACGTAATTGGTAGCAAAAATTTGGTGATTCATCTCCGTGCAACTGCACACCAGTCAATCCAGAATCAGCAACTATCTGACTGATTTCAGCGATACTAAGATTGGCAAAAACCCCAATTGTGTCAATATTTGCCGGGAGTTCTGCCACTGCTGCCCGAATTTGGGATGTAGTCACGTAACGAGGTGAGTTTGGCACACAAATAAATCCTAGTGCCGTTGCGCCTAGAGAGGCGATCGCTATAGATTGCTGTGGTTGAGTAATGCCGCAAATCTTAACGCGCATAAAAATTTAACAAATTTAAAATAATATCAACAAATTCTAAATTATCTGAAAAACTTTTGTGCCTTGGTAATTTTATAATCTTGTAGGTCTACATTTTAGGAGACAAAAGCTTGATTTCATCTATTTTATTAGCAGCAGCTGAAACTGTTCCCGCAACACCTGCGTGGAATCCTACAGTGGGCATCATCATCAGCATTAGTAGCTTAGTAGTTCTTTTGCTAAGTACGAGGATTGAAAAACCTTTAGTAGGCCCCAAGTTCCCCATCCTGCCCGTTAGTATTCCAACATTCGTTGCAGCGATGGCTTTTGGTCATATTATTGGCGTTGGCATCGTTTTAGGATTGACTAACATCGGTCGTCTATAGTTTTGCGATCGCAGAGGTGTTACTTATAACCCCGCTATCAATGCAAAACTGCTAAAAATGATTTTGGGCAAGGGGAGTAGGGAGTGAAGAAGGGAATAGGTTACAGGATAAAGGGTATAGATTATTCCCTGTCACCTGTTAACTCTCAACTTTACCCTAACCTCATGCCCAATTCCCAATTCCAAAGTTTTGCCCACAGGCATTAATTGTCTATTCTAGAAATAAGAGCATTTCGTCACTTGTTACTACCGAATTGATGCTCAATATAAATGTGTATACGAATATGCATAGGATTTCGGTATAAAAAGTACTGGCGATATCTAGTTTTAGGGCAGTGTAATGCAAACAAATTGGAGAATTGGGTCATTATTCGGAATTCCCCTGTTTTTAGACCCGTTATGGTTTGTGATTTTAGGGTTGGCAACCCTGAATTTTGGGGTAGCTTACCAGGAATGGGGGCCTGTTATAGCTTGGAGTGCTGGAATAGTTATGGCACTACTGCTATTTGCTTCGGTGCTATTGCATGAGTTGGGTCATAGCTTGGTAGCCCGATCGCAAGGCATTAGAGTTAATTCAATTACCCTATTTATGTTTGGCGGAATTGCTGCCATTGAAGAAGAATCTAAAACTCCTTTTAAAGCCTTTCAAGTTGCGATCGCTGGCCCTTTGGTGAGTATCATCCTATTTGTCCTGCTCCGTCTGGCAGCTTTTGCGATCCCTGATACTAATCCCCTCAGTGTCATGGTTGGAGATTTAGCGAGAATTAACTTAGTAGTAGCTCTATTTAACTTGATTCCCGGCTTACCCCTAGATGGAGGGCAAGTGTTAAAAGCAGCACTATGGCAAATTACAGGTAATCGTTTTCAAGCCGTACACTGGGCTGCAAGGGCTGGGCAAATATTGGGTTATGCTGCGATCGCTTTCGGATTTGTTGTAGATTTCGTCACCAGAGAGTTAGTACTTGGTTTGTGGATTGCACTATTAGGTTGGTTTGCTGTCCGCAACGCTAACACCTATGACAACATGACCACATTGCAAGAAAGCCTACTCAAGGTGGTGGCTGCCGATGCGATGACTCGTGACTTTCGGGTAATTGATGCCGACCAAACATTGCGTTCCTTTGCCGATTTATACCTCTTAGAAACCAATCCCTCACAAGTTTATTTTGCCGCTTCTGATGGACGTTACCGGGGTCTAGTTTCCATTGACGATTTCCGTTTAACCCAAAGGAGTGAATGGGAAACTGAAACTTTACACAGCATAGTGCATCCACTGACAGAAATACCTACCGTAACAGAATCCACAGCGATCGCTGAGGTAATTAACAAGCTAGAAAATGAGCAGTTACCGAGAATTACTGTCCTTTCTCCGGCTGGTGCTGTAGCTGGTGTAATCGATCGGGGAGATATTGTGCGATCGCTCGTACAAAAGTTAAATTTGCAGATAACCGATGCTGAAATTAAGCGCATCAAGGAAGAAGGTAGCTATCCGCCTGGGTTGCAACTGGGAGTAATCGCGAAATCAGCTACAAATTAAACGTCATACACTCGTCATAGGTTTGCAATAGATACGTCAAAAGCGTGTGTGATATTTAATTTGGTATTTGGTTACAAAATGCTTTTTTTGGGTAAAAGGTAGGACATCCTCCTACCTTTTTTATTTTTCAAAGTATGGCATTACCAAACAGCCCATCGTAGACCAATACGGTTCAGATAAGAATTCTTCACCTCCCTTGTGGTTTGGGAAAAGGGAAGGTGTAAAGGAAAAAGGTTTGAATTTCCCCTTTCCCCTTTCCCCTTTACCCCAAAACCCGAACCCTATTGCATCGTAGACATCGCCTCAGATGATGGGAAATTATTAAAACTTCAAGTTTAAAGTGAGTAAAATGTAAGTACGTGATATACTACGTCTCTCACTTACCCTGGTTTTATGGCACTGCCAATTGTTGCAATTATCGGACGCCCAAATGTGGGCAAATCCACCCTGGTTAATCGACTCGCCGGGGAACAAACGGCGATTGTCCATGATGAACCGGGAGTGACACGCGATCGTACTTATCTTCCAGCTTTCTGGAATGGTCGCGAATTTTTAGTGGTAGACACTGGTGGTTTAGTTTTTAATGATGATACCGAATTTTTACCACTGATTCGCCAACAGGCAATGACAGCCCTTACAGAAGCGTGTGCCGCTATTTTTGTCGTCGATGGTAAAACAGGCCCCACATCGGCAGATTTAGAAATCGCCGAATGGATGCGCCAACAACCGGTACCTGTACTACTAGCTGTAAATAAATGTGAATCGCCAGAACAAGGCTTAATGCAAGCTGCCGAATTTTGGGAATTGGGATTGGGCGAGCCTTACCCCATCTCCGCGATTCATGGCAGTGGTACAGGAGAATTACTCGACGAGTTAGTTAATCACATCCCTGCTATTGAAGACATTCCAGAAACGAATGAAATCAAAGTAGCAATTGTAGGACGCCCAAATGTGGGCAAATCGAGCTTACTCAATGCTTTTGTCGGGCAAGAAAGGGCAATTGTCAGCCCCATTTCCGGCACAACTCGCGATGCTATTGATACTGTCATTGAACGAGCCGGACAAACCTACCGCTTGATTGATACCGCCGGCATTCGTAAAAAGAAACACATCGAATACGGCACAGAATTTTTTAGTATTAACCGTGCTTTCAAAGCGATTCGTCGCGCTGACGTGGTTTTATTAGTAATAGATGCTTTAGATGGAGTCACTGAGCAAGACCAAAAATTAGCTGGGCGGATTATCGAAGATGGCCGAGCTTGCATCATCGTCGTTAATAAGTGGGATGCAGTCGAAAAAGACTCTTACACAATTTACGATTACGAAAAAACTCTGCAATCACGGTTACATTTTACCGAATGGGCAGAAACAATTTTTGTGAGTGCCTTATCAGGACAACGAGTAGAAAAGATTTTAGAATTGGTGAAAACGGCAGCTGAATCACACAAACGCCGTGTCAGCACATCAGTTATTAACGAAGTCTTAACAGATGCTGTGAGTTGGCATTCACCGCCGGCATCCCGTGGTGGGCGTCAAGGGAAGATTTATTATGGTACACAAGTCAGCAGCCAACCACCAACGATCGCCCTATTTGTCAACGACTCGAAACGCTTCAACGACAACTACCGCCGCTACATTGAACGGCAATTTCGTCAACAGCTAGGATTTAAAGGCACGCCAATTATTTTACTGTGGCGGAGCAAGAAAGTCCGTGATGCCGAAAGTGGTGTTAATAGAGCAACTCGCGTGTAATGATTGTCACTTGTCATTAGTCATTTGTCCTTTGCATAATGACTAATGTTAATCGAGTAAATCACGTATAATAATTTTCACTTATGATTAGTCATTTGTTTTTTGCCTAATGACTAATGACTAATGACTAATGACTAATGACCAATGACAAAACATGGATTTATTGCGATCGCTGCCACTTGGACTTTATTTAGAACAACCCCAAACTTGGCTGCATAAAATCGATCCGCGAGTCAAGTTCGCTTGGTTGATGAGCTTTTTAACTAGTTATGTGTTAGCCAACAACAATTGGCGGGTGCTGCTGGTGGTAATTTTGATTATTGCCACCTTGATTGCCAGAATTCCTCGACGCGTATGGCAACAGCAAATGGGTTGGCTATTAATGCTTTCGTTTTTTGTGCTAGCGATCGCAGCCATTAGTCCTGATGGTCTGGGTATAGATTATCAGTCACGTTTGCCAGCTAACGAACAAATCTTAACCCAGCAAGCAAACTCTAATAATATTCAAGAGCCAGCAGCCGAGAAAAAAGCTTACAGCTACGTGCTATTTCACAAAGGCCCGGTTAAAGTAACTCGCTACTCCTTGAGTTTGGCAGTACGCTTGAGTACACTTATATTTACGGTTATTTACAGCACCAACCTCTATCTGCTGACAACCGCACCAGAAGAAATCACATCTGGTATAGAAAGCTTAATGCAACCCTTGCGACGCTTCAAGTTGCCTGTCACAGAAATTGCTTTAACTTTAACCTTGTCTTTGCGCTTCATTCCCTTGGTTTTGGAAGAAGTGCAAAATTTATTTCGCTCCGTGATGACAAGAGCAATTAATTGGAAAAAGCTGGGATTAAAAGGAGCATTCAAGGTTTGGATGACAGTTGCAGAGAGACTTTTGGAAAATCTGCTCTTACGAGCCGACCAAATGGCAAATGCCATGATGGTGCGGGGTTTTACCAGTCCCAATGAGCATCGAGTCCAGTGGCACGATTTACGATTAAAAGGGCGTGACTGGCTGGCGATCGCAACTTTAATCTTATTCTGGGGAATACGGCTAGCTATAGGAACTCAAGCGTAATTTTGCACCGAAAAAATGGTAAGAGGTAATACAGCAGAATTCAGAATTTAGGAGCAAAGCCGGAGACGCTCCGCCAAGGCGTCAGAAGTAAAACATTAAATCGCCCTCTCTACCAAAGACTAATTATTGTAGAGACAGCGATTCATCGCGTCCTTGCTTTAACCAAACAGTATTGAGCTATGGGTAACAATATGGTAGGGTAATTTGAATAGCTACCCAGCCATAAAATTGATCCCCTAGCATTTCCTGTAGATTTTTGATATTAACCAGCGTTACGCGAACACTACAAACTAATCTGAAGATTTTTGACCGAGTACCCTTATGAATCTCTGCACAATGTTCAGGCACAAATTCCCCCACTGAAAATACTGGATAGTTAATAAACCTTTTGCATAAATAGTAGTTTTCTTTCCAGTACCTAATTTTGTGCCATTGGGCGACAGTTGTGGCAGTATGGAAAGAAGTTGAAAAATTCGCCGTTGCCGTTGGGAACTTCAAAGGGTGTTTTTCCTTCTCACGTCGAACTTTCAACCAGAGGAGCGGCAATATTTTGTGCCTTGTCCCTACAGATTGCTAAATTGAAGTCACCAAAGCAGATGGTGATATTTGTCAAACAGCCTCTACTCTTTGAATCTATGCTTCGCGGCTTCTGTTGTACCATTGCGCTTCACTACCACTAGCTTCATCTGCCCATTAGGAACTAGATCGAGGTCTTCGTAACCGCAGCTTCGCATTTTAACCAAATATTCTGACGAATGTTGGTATTACGTCTGAATGTTTGGAATTCACTGCGAAAAGATATATATACTTCCACCTTGACTACACCTTGACTCTTAAATGAATCCAGAAAACGCAGAAACTTACATAAACCATCCAACTTGGGGTTTACTCTACAAAATCTGTATGGTTGATGAGAACCAGGATTTGTTCACCACACTTTATGCCCAGCGCTTATTTTTTTTGGTGGCGAATGACGTTAAAGGTGTTAAATTCCAGTCTCTAGGACGTACTGAGGCGAGGATGATGTTGGAAAATCGCTTACGTACTCTGCGGCGCAGTGGGCATTCTCAGGAGTACGATCAGCTTCAGAGTGTTTTCCAGCGCACCTTCCAATGAACAGTTCGATTTCCGAACGTATTCTTTCCATTCGTTCCTCACTGCCAACTTCAGTCAAATTGATTGCTGTTAGCAAGCAAGTTTCTGTCCAGGCCATTCGGTCTGCATACAACGCAGGAATTCGTGATTTCGGGGAAAGTCGTATCCAAGAAGCTGCCAGCAAACAAGCCGAGTTGCAAGACTTACCGGATATTACCTGGCACTTTATTGGACATTTGCAAAGCAATAAAGCCAAAAAAGCCATCGAGCATTTTCCTTGGATTCACTCCGTAGATAATTTGAAGCTGGCACAGCGCTTAGACCAATTGGCGCAACAGCTAGGAGTGAGTCCCCAGGTTTGCCTGCAAGTGAAAATTCTCCCCGATCCCAACAAGTCTGGTTGGAGTGTGCCAGCACTTTTGGCTGATTTACCCACACTCAATTCTTACAAAAATTTACAAATTCAAGGTTTGATGACAATTCCGCCTTCAGGATTAAATGATTCTGAAATTCTCAGTGTGTTTAATCGCAATCGTCAGCTAGCCAAAGAAATCCAGGAGCAAAACTGGTCGCATATTAAAATGCAGCACCTATCTATGGGTATGTCAGGCGACTACGAACTGGCGGTGCAAGCAGGCGCAACGATGGTACGATTAGGAACCATATTGTTTGGCGATCGCTATTAGCCGATTAATCATCAGTCTTACTCTTGGGTATTAATAGAAGCTAAAGATTTGATGACAAGAATTTTGTAACAGACTGGTGCAATCGGAAACAAAGGATATAGTATTGACAAGAGCAATCGCCAAAAGAAAATGGGGTATAAAGAAGTCTCCTTCGGATAAACCTTAGGATATAATCTTTACTCATTATTGTGTTTAGGCGATGCACAGACCTTTCCAATAAGTGTCAGTTCATCGCCAAAACCCGTAGTATAGGCTACAACTAGGAATACAGTTGCTGAAGTATCCACCGATGTAGCGATTGCTCCTAGCTCAATCAATCCTCAGCCAAGGCAATGCAGGCTATTCGCACCAGGAGAGTACACACACAATGAACAACATTTTTTCCAAACTCAGAGACTTTGTGGGTCTAAATGAGCAAGTAGAATACGAGTATTACGAAGAAGAACCAGAAACAGATAATAATAATTACCAAAATCTGTATCAGCAAGAAAATCCCCAGCCAGCACCACAAGAGAGTCCAGCCGCTCAAAATCGACGCTGGCGGGAACCAGTGCCTACAATGGGAGATGATATGACAGCAGGTTCAAAGCCAATGGGGAATGTGATTGGTATGCCAGGAGCAATTAACGGAATTTCGGAAGTTTTAGTACTCGAACCACGCACCTTTGAAGAAATGCCCCAGGCAATTCAAGCGTTGCGCGAACGCAAGTCAGTGGTATTAAATCTGACAATCATGGACCCAGATCAAGCTCAACGAGCAGTAGATTTTGTTGCAGGTGGTACTTACGCACTAGATGGACATCAAGAGCGCATCGGTGAGAGCATCTTTTTGTTTACACCAAGTTGTGTCCAAGTTAGCACCCAAGGTGGCGTTCTTCATGAAGTACCACAACCACCAGTACGTCCCTCTCGTCCGACAACAGGTACTCCAAATCAAACCTGGGGCAACGAAACTAACCGGATGGCACAATAAAGTTAAATTAGTATTTAGTCCTTTGTCCTTTGTCATTTGTCCTGAGTTTTGCTCATGGTGACAAATGACAAACGACTAATGACTAATGACCAATGACTAATGACTAATGACTATAAAATTTGGCTTAATTGGTGGTGGGGTAATGGGAGAAGCGCTCTTATCCCGCCTTATCGCGCGTGGAATTTATCAATCATCAGAAGTCATAGTTAGCGAACCATTATCTTCACGCCTAGATTTTTTAAAGCAGCAATACGGTGTTGCTGTGACGACAGATAATAGCCAGGTTTTCACCGAAGCAAAAGAAGTTCTATTTTTGGCAGTAAAACCGCAGGTGTTTAGCGCGATCGCTCAAGAATTAGCAGATATTGATATTCTTAATAGAGAACATTCACCTCTGATCGTTTCTATTTTGGCGGGTGTGCCCTTAAGTCAGCTAGAAGCTGCATTTGTGCAATTGCCAGTGATTAGAGCAATGCCCAACACCCCGGCCACTGTGGGAGCAGGAGTTACCGCGATTTGTTCAGGTGCATATACTAATGCCTTGCATCACCAAATAGCACAGCAAATTTTTTCTGCTGTGGGTGAAGTGGTGGAAGTTTCAGAAGGGCTGATGGATGCAGTTACAGGGCTATCTGGTAGCGGCCCCGCTTACGTGGCGCTCATGGTAGAAGCACTTGCAGATGGCGGAGTAGCCGCAGGTTTACCTAGAGTAATTGCTAATCAACTAGCCTTGCAAACCGTACTGGGAACAGCAAAACTGTTGCAGGAAACCAAAATACACCCAGCAGAACTCAAAGATCGCGTTACCAGTCCCGGCGGTACAACCATTGCGGGGATTGCCAAGCTAGAACAGGCAGGATTTCGTTCCGCTTTAATTGAAGCAGTCAAAGCTGCCACAGAGCGATCGCAAGAACTGGGAAAATAAATAAGAGTCATTTGTCATTAGTTTTAGACAAAGGACAAAGGACAAATGACAAATGACCACTAACGAAGTTGACAAAAGACTCGTTAGTATAGTAAACAATCTGGTTGCAAATGTGATTGAGTGAATTATCCTGCACCGTCTCCAGAACTTGACTTAGGGTTTATATTTCCCTTTGAACTGGATCAGTTTCAAAAAGAAGCGATCGCGTCCCTGAACGCTGGGCGCTCTGTAGTTGTATGTGCCCCCACAGGTTCGGGGAAAACATTAGTCGGGGAATACGCTATTTATCGCGCCCTAGCGCGAGGAAAACGCGTGTTTTATACTACTCCCCTGAAGGCGCTGTCGAATCAAAAATTACGTGACTTTCGAGAAAAATTCGGCTTCGATCGAGTCGGGCTGTTAACTGGAGATGCTTCCATTAACAGGGATGCACCGATTTTGGTGATGACCACAGAAATTTTCCGAAATATGCTCTATGGCACACCCATTGGGCAAATCGGCATCTCATTAGTAGACGTTGAAGCGGTGATCCTTGATGAGTGCCACTACATGAACGATCGCCAGCGCGGTACTGTTTGGGAAGAATCAATCATCTATTGTCCCCGTGAAGTGCAACTAGCAGCCCTCTCAGCAACGGTTGCCAATAGCGATCAACTCACCGATTGGCTAAACCGCGTTCACGGACCAACTGACCTGATTTACTCCGATTTTCGCCCAGTCCCCTTAGAATTTCACTTTTGCAATCCCAAAGGGCTATTTCCCCTGCTGAATGATAGCAAAACCAAAATTAACCCCCGCCTTCAGAAGAAAAAAGGGAAAGGGGGAGAAAGAGATAGGGGGAGAAATGGTAGACCGGAAGCTCCGGGTATAATTTTTATCCTTAGCCAATTAGAGCAACGGGATATGCTACCAGCAATTTACTTTATCTTCAGCCGCCGGGGATGTGATAAAGCGGTGGCGGAAGTGGGTGATTTATGGCTGGTAAATAATGAAGAGTCTCAGATTTTGCGGCAACAGATTGATGACTTTTTAGCTCGCAATCCCGAAGCTGGACGTTCTGGACAAATTGCGCCTCTGTATCGGGGAATTGCTGCCCACCATGCTGGGATTTTACCTGCTTGGAAAGCACTGGTAGAAGAACTATTTCAGCAAGGGCTGATTAAAGTAGTATTCGCCACCGAGACACTAGCAGCAGGAATTAATATGCCCGCCCGGACAACGGTAATTTCTACCCTTTCCAAGCGGACTGATACCGGACACCGCCTGTTGAACGCTTCCGAATTCCTACAAATGGCAGGACGAGCAGGCCGCCGGGGAATGGACAAACAAGGTCATGTGGTGACAGTCCAAACTCCCTTTGAAGGAGCCAAAGAAGCCGCGTATTTGGGAACATCCAAGCCAGACCCTCTAGTAAGCCAGTTTACGCCCAGTTATGGCATGGTACTCAACTTGCTGCAAACCCATACCCTAGAACAAACCAGGGAACTGATAGAGCGCAGTTTTGGGCAGTACATGGCGACCTTGCATTTACGGCCAGAATACGATGAGATTGCCGAATTGCAAACCCAATTAGCTCAACTTCATGAGCAAATCGCCGCAGTTAATGAAAATGAACTGGCTGTTTATGAAAAATTGCGGCAACGCCTGAAGGTGGAACGCCAGATATTGAAAACTTTGCAAGAGCAAGCACAGGAAGACCGCCAAGAGGAATTGGTGATGATGTTAGGCTTTGCAGTGTCAGGAACTCTATTGAGTCTCAAAGGCAAAAATATCACAGTGTCTTCACCCGTAACGGCAGTTTTAGTGGGGAAATCACCCGGTTCTGGTCAAGCTCCTTACTTGGTATGCTTGGGGCACGATAACCGCTGGTATGTGGCAACCACAGGGGATGTAGTCGATTTGTATGCCGAACTGCCGCGAATTGAAGTGCCGCCTGATGTATTACCACCGCCAGAGATGCCTTTGAAGCCAGGACAATCGCGCCGTGGTAACGAAGAAAGCTTTGCGATCGCCGTGCGTATTCCCAATCCGATAGAATCTTTGCATCTAGCACCAGAAGTAGCAGAACAACTCAGTCACGTTACTGCTGTTCAAGAGCAATTAGAAGCTCATCCCCTACATCAATCAGGCAATGCGGCAACGCTTTTCAAACGTCGGGCCCGTTATGTCGAACTAGAAGCCGAACTCGAACAGTTGCAAGGGCATGTAGAGCAACAGTCACAACGTCATTGGGAAGAATTTCTCAATTTAATCGCCATTCTGCAACACTTTGACGCTTTGGATAACTTAGTTCCCACACAATTAGGGCAAATCGCTGCCGCCATTCGAGGGGAAAATGAATTGTGGTTGGGTTTAGTATTCGCTAGTGGTGAATTGGACAATTTAGACCCGCATCATTTAGCAGCAGCAGCAGCGGCTTTGGTGATGGAAACGCCCCGTCCAGATAGCAAGGTTAACTTTGATCTAAGTAATGAAGTGACAGAAGCTTTGAAAAAATTGCGGGGAATTCGCCACCAAATGTTCCAACGACAACGACGCTATAACGTAGCACTGCCGATATGGTTGGAATTTGAGTTGATTGCCATAGTCGAACAATGGGCGCTGGGAATGGAGTGGACAGAACTCTGCGAGAACACTACCTTGGATGAAGGCGATGTAGTGAGAATTTTACGCCGGACTTTGGATTTATTGTCGCAGATACCCCACATTCCCCATTTGCGAGACTCTTTCTTGCGTAATGCCTATCGGGCGATGCAGTTGATTGATAGATTCCCTGTGAATGAGGTGGTTGAATAAATAGGAAGTGGCAATTTCTGTGCGTCTTTTTCTCTCAGTACTTATGCAAAAATAGTTGCTGTTGGGGCAATTCATAAATTGCCCCAGCAATGAACTTACATATTATCAAATAATAGTAGTGGTACTTAGTTAAAAATGCTTTTTTGGTTTCGTATATTTTTTATGCGTGATTAATCGTGGTATCTAACAAAAGTTATAGTCGCTATCAGCGCTATTCAATCTTAGTACACCAAGTTTCCAGTACCCTGCAACTGACGCAAAGAATTTATACATAATGGACAGTCGCAACCAAATACCCTAATTGCAGCATCGCTTTCCTCTTCAGTAAAGTTCAACATGGCAACATTCCGATCTGATACTGATGTGACAATTGTTGAGGAACTTTTAGAGGTATACGGACGTTTTCTCTCCGAATCTCGAATGCACACAAAATCTTGTCCGCCATGTGGGTTAGTGATACAGGTACGACCGTCTTGTGTGTGCAGTAATCTCTGTGTAATGCTACCACTAGCATGGGCAGGATGAAATGTTACCAGCGTAGACATCATTGACACAAAAATTGAGGAACTGGAAAGCAAATTCAGAAGAATTTTTTTGTTCATAGATTTCCTTGAGAAAATTGTCTATTAGATTAGGGTATTCGATTAACTTTCAAACTTCAAGTGAATTTTCCCTGAGAATAGCTAGATAGACACTTGTTACCCAAAAAAGTTCCATCTCTACACCAGTTCGACCGGAAATTATTTACTACATCATAATTCAGCAATCAAACAGGCTTGATATATCGCTTTTAGACGCAACCTTATACAATTGAGCAAATTTCAATCCGCTGTATATTGCCAAGACGGTTATTATTTGCTTGCTCTAAGTATAAAAGCTTAATTAAATTAGAGCTAGTAATTAGCCCTTCTAGCCCTTTAAATTCTTATACAGAGCAATAAATTGTTCGCTACGAACAAAAGTTATATTTTACAAATTATATACAATTGAAAGCCGCTATAGCTATCTTTACAAAATTAAAAATTTTAATTTTAATCAAAAGGTAGTTGATGTATTTAGCAATAAATTTGAGATAGATTCTAATACTGTTCGGTTAAGACAAGAGACGCGATGAATCGCCGTCTCTACAATAATCAGTCTTTCGTGTTGATGGCAATTTATGGCATCTTTAGCGATCTCAAATTTTCATCAAAAAACATTAACCGAATCGGATTGAGATAGATTATCGTTCTTGAAATATGAACTTGTAAAAACTTCTTTTTTTCATTACATTTAAAAAAAGGCTCATATCTCAATTAATTTACTAGCCTACATATAAAAAATGAAGCAGAAAGTACATTCGGAATCTTCAGATTGTTGCAGCTGTGAACATGACCATCACGAGAATCATAACCATGTTCATAATCATGATGATAATCATAACCATGACCACAATCATGAACATGGGGGAGAATTCAATCTGAAAAATGAGCTATTGCCTTTGGTAGCAATTTTAAGTTTATATGCGCCTGGTGTGATTTTTGAAAATCAATTACACAATACATTCTACTCAATAGGAGAATATCTACTTTTCATTCCTGCTTATTTATTAAGTGGATGGAGTGTTTTAAAAACTGCTGGACGCAATATAGTCCGAGGTAGAGTATTTGATGAAACCTTTTTAATGACGGTAGCAACATTAGGAGCGATCGCAATTCATAAATTACCCGAAGCTGTCGGAGTTATGTTATTTTATAAAATTGGAGAATTGTTTCAAGATATTGCCGTCAGTCGCTCTCGTAATTCGATCAAATCATTATTGGAAATCCGCCCAGACTATGCAAATATCCAAATAGAAGGAGAACTGAAGAAAGTATCGCCAGAAACAGTAAACATTGGAGATATTATTGTTGTAAAGCCGGGAGAAAAGATTCCTTTAGATGGCGAAATTATAGATGGTAATTCGCAAGTTGATACATCTGCATTAACTGGAGAATCTGTACCGCGAACGGTAAGAATTGGAGAAACAGTTTTTGCTGGGACGATTAACAAAATAGGTGCGCTCGTCATTAGAGTCACAAAACTATTTGATGAATCTTCTATTGCCAAGATTTTAGATTTGGTACAAAATGCCAAAAGTAAAAAAGCAGCAACAGAAAAGTTTATTAATAAATTTGCCCAATATTATACACCAATCGTAGTTTTTACATCGCTAGCAGTTGCAATATTGCCTCCTTTGTTCATTTCGGGTGCAACTTCTTCCGAATGGGTTTATCGGGCCCTGATTTTGCTAGTTATCTCCTGTCCGTGTGGACTCGTTATCAGTATTCCATTAGGTTACTTTGGAGGTGTGGGAGGTGCAGCTAGACGTGGGATTTTGGTTAAAGGCTCTACTTTTTTAGATACTTTAAATGCAGTTAATACAGTTGTTTTTGATAAAACTGGGACGTTAACTCAAGGTGTATTCAAAGTAGTAGAGATAGTACCATTAAATGGCTGGAATGAACAAGAACTGCTGCTATTAGCTGCTAAAGTAGAATCGCACTCAAATCATCCCATCGCTCAATCTATCTGCAAGGCTTATGGTGGAAAAATCGATGAATTTGAGATCGGAGATTATGAAGAAATAGCAGGCTATGGAATTCGAGCCAAGATTGAAAATAGGGTAGTAATAGCGGGAAGCGATCGCTTATTACATAGAGAGAAGATTTCTCACGATAATTGCCAGTTAGAGGGAACAGTTATTCACCTAGCAGTGGATAATATTTACGCTGGCTATATTGTGATTGCTGATGAACTCAAAGAAGATGCAAGACTTGCTATTCAAGCACTCAAGCGAATAGGTGTAGAGAGAACAGTAATGTTGACAGGAGATAATCAAGCGATCGCTTCCCGAATTGCCCAACAGCTTGGTATAGATACCTACGAAGCAGAGTTATTACCTGAAGAAAAAGTTAATGCCATTGAAAAGTTACTCAGCACCGCTGCCAAGCATGGTAAAGTTGCCTTTGTTGGAGATGGAATTAATGATGCCCCAGTGATTGCTAGAGCAGATGTTGGTATGGCAATGGGTGGATTAGGCTCAGATGCAGCGATCGAAACTGCCGATATTGTAATCGTGACAGATGCACCATCGAAAGTGGCAGAAGCAATCCAAATCGCCAGAAAAACAAGACAAATTGTTTGGCAAAATATTGGATTTGCGTTAGCAATTAAAGGTGTATTTATTGGATTGGGTATTTTCGGGATAGCGACAATGTGGGAAGCTGTATTTGCTGATGTCGGAGTAGCAATGCTGGCAATTTTAAACGCAACTAGAGCGATGAAATAAAATTTTGGGAAAATTGGGAATCTGTAATTGGGAAATTGTAGTAGTTAAACTATGAGTACTTCTCACTCATATTCTGCTACCCAATAGTAAAACCCATGAATTCATCAATCAAAGGCATTGCTACAGCTACTTTAGCTTTACTGCTAAACTATTCAGCAAACCCAGCCTTTGCACTACCCCAGAAAATCAATCACCCAATTACTGTTGCTAAATCGCAACCCTTAAAAGATACCTTAATTGTTCCTGGGGAAAGAGTTGGCCCGATAACACGCACAACCACCAAACAGGATTTAGTCAAACTGTTTGGTGCATCCCATCTCGTTGATAAAACAATTTCTGGTGCTGAAGGAATAGGTAGTTTTGCAGCTACTCAGGTAAATCTAAATCAGGGGCGATCGCTCTTGGTAGTTTGGAGTGATAATACTCGTACCAAACCTTTAGATGTGCGTAACCTGGGTTGGGCTTGGAAAACCCGCGAAGGTATTGGAGTGGGAACCCCATTGAGCGAGTTACGTAAAAAATTAGGTAATTTTAAACTCTATGGATTGGGTTGGGATTACGGCGGCACGATTTTGTTAGATAGTAGTAAATTATCCCGTTATCAAGGCAAAATCATTTTACGAGTAGACGCTGCTCCCAATGCTTCTGAAAAATTCCCCAATGACTATCAAGCGGTGTCTGGAGATAGTACTTTTTCCTCCAGCAATCCCCACTGGAAACCTTTGGGAATTAGGCTTGCAGAAATTATCGTTGTATTGAATTCAAGTCAGTAGTGGTATGCTAAACATCAGTTTGCTTGCTAGAATGTAGGAAGACTATGGAGATAAAGTTTTTATACTAGTTTTATAACTGGTAAATTACATAAGTAATAAATTATACAAATGACATCTCCTGTCGCAATAATATTTTAGCTATTGAAATCAAACACATTAAACCAGATTTGTAGATCGATAATCTGGCTAGTCGTAGTGAGTAAAGATTAGTTAACTCAAAAAGTATCTGCATGTCTTCCGAGCAGCATCTACAACAAGAAATTGATGCATTACAAGAGCAAGATTATCTAGTAGCCGAGAAGTTAAAAAGGTTGCGTCACGATTATGCGATCGCAACAGATACTCTTATTCGCTTCCAATTAGAAAAGCAAATTGAACAAACTGAAGGTGAGCTAAAAGAATTGGATCGGCAGCTTGATGATCTCGAACAAACTTTATCTAGTGAAAAAGTGTATCGTGCTTTGCTGAAATTGGGCTATCGAGAGCAGACGCGAGCATTTCGGAGATTTATTGAGACTAATTCAGTAGGAGCCTTTCTAATCCACGGTTCACTTTATTATGGTCAACGCTGGTTGTTAAATCGGTTAATGCGACAAAATCTTCCCAATATTATGACGGGAAAGGTTGTGCGAATTGAACTCAGTCGCATTGCTCGGAGAAGTGACAGTGCTGCATTGTGGCGGGAACTTAGTGGTAGAGTTGGTCTGGGTAGACAAAGCTCAATTCCTGAAATTGCCGAACGAGTTTATCAATGGTGGCTCACTCAAAATGTTCTGCTAATTTTATATGATGTCGATTGTCTTTCGGAAGGTCTTTTGCACGATCTGATCCGAGATTTCTGGTTACTATTAGCGGCTAAAGTTAAGACGGCTAGCCCGCAAGCGAGTCAATTCAAATTATTAATGTTCCTAGTAGATTATGACGGCTGCGTAGGTAGTTGGAATATTCCTTTTGTAGAACGACTCGACTCTACTTGGAAGCCAGATAACCCTGTGAAACTGCCTGAGATTAACCAGTTTTCTGACGAGGAACTGACTAACTGGCTAGAGTATGCAGCAGATGAATTGCCTACTAAACTCATAGATCAGTTAGATGAAACAGTACAAATAATACTGAAAAATAGTGATAATGGCATTCCCGAACCCGCATTAGGCGAAATTTGTCACCTGTCTGGCTGTAATTGGTATGACGAAGAGGAAAAATGGTTAAGGCTGTAGGCGTAAAACTCTTGGAATATACAGGTAAAGTGCAGCCCCAGCTAGGAGAAAGGGGGGCAAACGGACAGCTATTATATCCCTATTTACCTAATCCTGAACTGGTAGAAGCAGTTAACTTAGCGATTTACTTGGAACGTCCCTTACTCCTGAAAGGTGAACCGGGATGCGGTAAGACTCAACTTGCAAGTGCAGTTGCTTACGAGCTAGGTTTGAACTTGGAAGCTTGGTATGTCAAATCCACTAGTCGGGCAAGGGATGGCTTGTATAACTACGATGCCGTTGGACGGTTGCGGGATGCCCAGCTAGCTGCTTCCAATCGCCTTACAGTAGAACAAATCCAGCGAATTGATGACCCAACTACGTATGTACGCTGGGGGCCTCTAGGACGGTCATTTCAGCAAGAAAATCGCACTGTCGTACTGATTGACGAAATTGATAAAGCTGATATTGACTTTCCCAACGACCTGCTGCTGGAATTAGATGAGCGGCGGTTTATTGTCGAGGAAACAGGTCAGGAAATTGAGGCTAAGGCAGCGCCAATTGTTTTAATCACCAGCAATGATGAGAAAGATTTGCCAGATGCATTCTTGCGTCGGTGCTTGTTTCACTATGTTGAATTTCCTAGCCGTGAGCGGTTGATACAGATTATTAACGCTCTATTTCCTACTTCATCCCAAGCTTTGGTGGATAAAGCCATAGTTCGCTTCCTACTGCTGCGCGAAGAAATGCGAAAAGATAAAGGGGAGGCTGGCAAGAAAGTTAGTACCAGCGAATTAATTGACTGGTTTCGTGTCCTGCGTCGGTATCCTCAAGATGAGGCTCTGGCACAACTGGATGGCAAGATACCTTATGCTGGCGTGTTGCTGAAAAGTTGGGATGACCATATACGCTATTTGAGACAGAGCCGTGGACGTGAATGATTTGCCTCTACTAGAACTTTTTACTAAACTGCGCGAAGCTGGCTTACCGCTAGGAATTGATGAGTATCAGTTAGTTTTGCAAGCTATGCAAGCTGGCTTTGGAATTAATGACCAAGCTGCTTTAAAGCGTCTGTGCCAGACTTTGTGGATCAAATCTGCTGAGGAGTTGCGATTATTTGAATATCACTTTGAGCAAGTGATAGGCAGTAAGGCTGTCTTGACAATCTTGCCAACATTGACTACAACTCGGCAGCGTCAGCTTTCTCAAATAACTCGCTATGTAGCTTTAGCAGGAGCTTGCATTATAGGAGCCGGGATTATTTGGGGGATAACAAGCAGAAATCAAAATCAGACTACCAAAGATTCAGCAATTCAATTTCAGCCGTCCAAATCAAACAATTCAACTTCAACTCCAGGAACTAATCCTACTGCGACTACAGCACCGCAGACGAATCAAACCCAGAGTGAGAGTAATTGGAAAGCGATCGCCCCATTTATAACTCTCGGTTTTCAAGTAGTTGGAATAGGGTTAGCTTCTGTATCTGTCTTAACTGCTATATATACAATTATTAGATGGCTGACTCAGCAATTATCTAAACAAACAGCCAATGATGATAACTCCCTTCTCCAAGCAAGTATAGACACACCCACTTCAAATATCTCTTCAAGTTTGACTCAAGTAATTGAAGATGAAGTACAAGTCGCTCAAGCAGTTTTGCAAGCAACCAGCAGGAACAACCAAACTTCTGACAATCAGTTTATTCTTTCTTTTGATTACCTACCTGTCACTCAACGGCAGATGAAGCAGTTGTGGCGGCACTTGCGCCGGATGAGCCGGGAGGGAGTGCCAACTGAGTTGGATGTCGAAACAACAATCAAACAAATTGGATACCAAGGCACTTTTTTAGAACCTATAATTGTACCGCGTCGGGTGAACCGAACTGAATTGCTGTTACTTATTGACCAAGATGGTTCGATGGTACCGTTTCATTCTTTATCACAACGTTTGGTAGAAACTGCTCTCCGAGGAGGACGTTTAGGAAGATCCCATATCTATTACTTTCATAACTGTCCAGTAGAATATCTTTACCAAGACCCTAATCATCAACAAGCTGAACTGATTGAAAATGTTTTAGTCCAACTGCGTCAAGAACGAACTGTTGTACTCATTTTTAGTGATGCAGGTGCGGCTCGTGGTGGTTTCAATCCAGAACGTATTGATTTAACTGGGGCATTTGTGAAACAACTCAAGCAATATGTTCGCCATATCGTATGGCTAAATCCAATGCCGCGATCGCGTTGGCTTGGCACTACAGCTGGAGAAATTGTCCATCTAATCCCGATGTATGAAGTCAACCGCCGAGGTATGCAGGAAGCAATTGATGTCTTGCGTGGACGCTCTGGGAACTTTCAGGAGCGGATAAAATGAGTAAAATCAAACCTGAAGTGGCTAACCGACGCATTGAGTCTTTTAAAAAACGTTTTGGAAAAGCGCATTTATATTTAGCTTATCATGCGGCTTTTGCCTTAGCGCTCACACCCGATTTGTTATATCGTTTGTGGGCTAATTTCCAGCGAGATATTCATGGCCAAGTGCTAAATATCCCTTGGGTAGCTGTAGCGGATCTGTTGCTTTCTAGCCTATATGACGAAGTTGGGCATGAACTCTACGAGATGGATTTAGCAATACGAAAGGAACTGCTTAAATCTTTGAAGGAAGACCCAGATTTTGGTAAACAGCGACTTGATGAACTTGCTAACTTTCTACTCGATTACATTCACCCACAACTTTGTAACAATGATCCTGATATTCAAGACCTTGCCCAAGCTCAACGATGGACTGCTTTAGCTTATGTACTTCCTAGTGAAGCAGCTCGCGAACTAGCATTGACTTTCTCAAAATTGGATCAAAATCAAGAAAAAGCAGAAATATTACGATTAGCCTCATTAGTAGAAACAGTTGCCGAACCACTAGCAGAATTTGAGCCATTATTAATATACACCCGTGGAATGGTAAGCTTTTTCCGTGGGAATTTAGAAAGCGCGGCAACTCAGTTTATAAAACTTCCTATTTATCATAATCAAATACAAGTTGCTGGAATAAATTTACTCGTTCCTGAAGAAATTATCAAAGCAACAGAGATAGTAACAGAGCATTCTAGAAACGACATTAGCCGATCGGAAAAACAAAAAATTCTAAGTTCAACCCTTAAAGTATTTAGTAGACAAGTCGCAAGTGGACAAAAGTTAATTAACAATCGCGAAACTTCATATACTAGGCATCCCTTTAATACAGCTACTAATAGAGGGTGGTTGCAAACTCTTTTGGTCACAAGTGTAGGAGTCACCGCCTTTATCTGGGGAGTTCGGGAACTCAAATGGTTACAGCCTTGGGAGTTAAGAGTTTACGATCAGATGTTGCGATCGCGTCCAGCAGAAGCACCCGATCGGCGGATTTTGCTAGTAACAATCACTGATGAGGATCTCAAACGAGAGAAATGGCCTCTATCAGATGGGACAATCAATCAGCTATTAAAGAAAATAGAGTCTTATCAACCGCGAATTGTTGGTTTATATCTTTTCCGACCAGAAGACAAGAATTTAGCGGCTAATCTCCAAAATCAAGATAACATTGTCACTACCTGTTTGTTCAGCAGTTTGGGTAGAGATGAAATTCCCCCGCCGCCGAATGTCCCTATTGATAATGTTGGGTTTAGCGATGTGGTCGCTGACAATGAAAACGACCAAAGTCTCCGCCGCATTTTATTATTTGCCAACTCTACAGACAAGAAATGTACAACATCATTTGCATTTGGTGCATTAATTGCAATTAATTATCTAGAAAAACAAGGTATTGAATACGATTTCACTAAAAAAGGAGATTTTATCTTAGGTAAAACCTTGTTTGTGCGTTTACAACCTAATTCTGGTGGCTACCAACATTTGGATACACAGGGCTATCAAATATTATTAAATTACCGTCACCCCAATAGCCTCGCCGACCAAGTAAGCCTCACAGATGTTCTTAGCGATCGAGTCAACCCCAGTTTATTCAAAGACCGTCTGGTAATTATTGGCACTACAGCAGCTAATATCCCTCCAAGTGGCTTTTATACGCCCTACAGCGCTTTACCAGATCAACCAGCTAGAATGCCTGCTCTGTTTATTCATGCACAGATAGCAAGTCAACTCATCAGTACAGTGTTGGATGGGCGACCCTTGATTTGGTATTGGCCAAACTGGGCAGAACTTATTTGGGTGTGGGGCTGGTCACTAGTAGGTGGGATTATAGCATGGCGCATACATCATCCTCTTTTTTTATCACTGGCAAGTGGAATAGCGATGGTCGTCCTATCTGGCTTTTGTATTACGCTCTTTTTCCAAGCTGCTTGGATACCAATTATCCCACCAGCATTAGCTTTAGTATTGACTAGCACAAGCGTAATGATCTATGTAAGGTTTCAAGCTCGAATAGCTAGTAAAATAACTGAGGAATCTTACAAAAATAACCTACCCAATAATTTGACAAAGAAAAACTAATCTGATTTTTAATTTTAGTGCTTTTGCATAACTAAGGATAGGAAAGCATCCTAAGTCTCTTGAACAAGTACATAAGCAAAGTAAAATTTCATCGCACCTTCCCACAAGTTATACAGTATAAAAGGCGATCGCATTCCTCATGTACCGCATGACAAACCAAACTTTTACCAACGGTTATGCATTACTTATTGGCGTAGGTGCTGATTTACCAGTCACCGTCAAAGATGCAACGGCTTTACGAGATATACTGATTGATAGCGATCGCGCCGCCTATCCACTAGAACAAGTCACACTGCTAACCGAAACCTCTGCAACTCGGCAAAATATCCTCGCAGCTTTTGACCAAATCATCGCCCAGGTCAATCAAAATTCTGATGCGATAGTCATCATTTACTACTCTGGTCACGGTGGACGCATCCAGCGCACCAATGAATACTTCCTTGTACCATTCGGCTATGACCCCAGTCAACGCGCAGACACAGCTATCTCAGGTGTAGAATTTACCCAAAAAATTGAAGCAATTACAGCGCGTAAACTCGTAGTTTTATTAGATTGCTGTCATGCAAGCGGCGTTCCAGCTTTGAAGGAACCAGGAGAAACCTTTGTAAAATCACCCTTACCGCCGGAACTGTTAAATGTGCTAGGAACAGGAAGCGGTCGAGTTGTGGTTGCTTCTTCACGAGAAGACGAATATTCCTACACAGGTCAACCCTACAGTGCTTTTACAGATTGCTTGTTGGAAGCTTTGCAAGGTAAAGCAGCCGTGAATAAGGATGGCTATACACGTATTCTTGATATTTTAGTTTACTTGTTTGACCAAGTGCCAAAAAGAGCATCAGGGCCGCAGCACCCGTTTGTAAATAAAGTGCTGGATTTGGGCGATAATTTTCCCCTTTGCTATTACGCAGGTGGAAGTAAATTTTTATCTGGTGAAGCAGCAACTATTGAAACTAGTCCAATTTCTACTAGCTTAACTCCTGGACAACGACGGCGATCGCAACAAAAACTAGACGCACTTCAGGCAGAATTTGACATCCGCAGCGAGAAGTTTAAGCAGATGAACAAAGCTTTGGCTATTGAGGCTGGTACGGCAGTCAAGTTTCAATTAGAACATCAACTTCTTGATGAAGAGGCAAAACTAGCATATCTTAACGATGAGCTTGATAAACTTGAGTCTGCATTACAATCATGAGACTTATGTAAATATACAGTTATTTGGTACATAAAAATCAGGATTTACTCACTTATAAACAAGGAAAATAGAGATATTCAGTTAATTGGTGTTTGTTTATACTATTTCATTTTTTTGTAGTCGTTATACTCATAACTTAGGTTCTACCTGGGAATTAGGAAGTGGCTTTGCCACTTCTTTTATTTATCTAGTAATCCAGTAAAAAAGTAACTTTGTTAAACTTTTAATTTTTATTAAGTGTTATATCATTTCAGAAAATACTTGCTAGACATACATTGGTAGAGGCGTACATCTATACGCCCCTACAAACGATTCATTTCTTGCAAAGATTGTTGACAATAGTTATGATATCGTGTGCGTTTAATTGGCCAAGCAGTCTGACGGAATTTTGGTCATATAAACATGATGTTAGTCATTACTCATTGTATCTTCCCATCTCTCACGCCTGAGCTTGCTCTCCACATCGCGCGATCGCATTTCTTGCCAAGTCCCCCACATTAGAGATTGCTGTTTTTCAACATGGTTAATAAACTGCATAATTGAGTAATCTGCTTTGATGGGGGTTTTCAAATCAAACTGAATTGTTTGAAGAATCTTGATGTCACCCATGAGAAAGTATTTAGCCGCAATCTTAGTCAGCCATAGCACAACTCGATTGCATAACCAACCAAAAACTCCTTTACGTTTTTTAGTCATCAATAGAACTTGACCTTCAGTTTTTCCCCCTTCGTAGAGGCGAACTGCAACCATCATGTGGACATGAAAGAAATCAGGACCAAGTGTTACAATGCCAATGCTACCGTACCAATAGCAAATACTGTAAGTTATGACATTTTTGTAGAAAAGACGGATGAGCTTAATCAAAAAGAAATTGTCTTTGATGGGTGTAGTATTACTGAAGATAATTGCATTCTCGTTTAGTTCGTGTCTTTCAAAAATAATTTCTAGTGGCAATTTGTGAACTGTATTGAGGTGTTGAGCATCAATTGCATTAATCATCACCACATTGGGATGACAGTTCAGCAAGAAGTGGGAATGGATGGCGACATCACACTCTTTTTGCTCTAATTCTGGAACAAAAGGTAGGGGTTGCTGTGGTATTTCTCCAGTCCAAACCCAAATCATCCCATATTTTTCAGCAGTGGGCCAAGTTTGTAATTTTAGGGAAGGTGGTATATCTAAACACGGGATGTCAATACACATCCCCTCAGCATCAAACTTCCAGTGGTGGAAAAAACAACGTAGTCCATTACCCTCAACTTTGCCTTCAGCAAGGTGAGCGCCCATGTGTGGACAGTAAGCATCTAAGGTAACTACTCTTTTATCTTTCCCACGGTAAATTACTAATTCTCTACCCAAAATCGTGACAGGTTTTACTTCACCCACCCGCAGATTTTGAGAGGGTGTTACCCAATACCATCCCTCAATAAAACGCTCTGGATTATTGAAAATTTTAGGTTTACGGATTGAGCTAAAAGTCTGCGAGTTGAGATTCATTTTTATGGTTTCACTTGAAGTGAAGCAGTTGATCTAGAAATAACATGGCAACTTCAAAAAAACAGTTACTTTCAGTACCATGAGAAACAGCTACCCAATAAATAGATAAAAATCATCAAGTAAAATCTGGAAAAAATATTATAAAAAATGTTAAAGCTATGCAAATTTAATATTAGCTAAATTCCAAATATCCATTTAGAATAGATATTTGAAAATTTCAAACTTAGTAAAATCTCTAATTAAATAAAAATTGCCAATACGGATGCCAATATTTGGTTCAACTCGCAAACTACTTAATATTTCAGAAAATATGTAATAATAATTACAAGAATTGGGAAAATCTACCATGTTAACTCAAGAGAAAAAACTGCTTTTAATTGGTCAGGTAACAGATTTAACTGGAATACCCATCAGGACAATTCGTTATTACGAGAGTTTAGGCTTAATCAATTCATTCAGACGAACAGACGGAGGCTTTCGCCAGTTTTCATTGGATGTGCTAACTCGTCTGGCATTCATTAAAAGGGCACAAAATCTTGGTCTTAGCCTAGAGGAGATTGGAAATATTCTTCAGGTTTACGATCGAGGGCAAACTCCTTGTGGTGAAATCAAAGAAAAACTTGAAGAGAAGGTTTTGCAGATCGATCGCCAAATCGATCAGCTGTTAACTTTGCGCTCTGAAATTAATGGATTACTTTCAGGCTGGAAGAATACCAGCGACCATCATGAGAAGACAATTTGTCCGATTATTCAAAACACCTCTCAGGGCTGACACTAATCAGGAATCACGACTTTTATAGAGAAGAAACCAATACAACTCTAATCCAGTTAAGGCTAAACCTGCGATCGCAACATTAACTTTCAAGCCTAAAGGTTGCTCTTTGCTTTGGAATTGACTGGTTTGTTCGGAATATTGAGCAGTTGATGGCAGCTATTATCACTGCAAGTCATTAAGTTTCTTCGTTCTTAATCACATAACTAAAATTACAGCTGATTACGCAAGCAGTTAATTAACAGCAGCAATCGAATGATACAATAGACCTCTTGCAAAAGTGCTTTTTGCACTCTTGGGGAAAAGGGTAAAGGTTAAAGGAAAAAGGGACTTTTGCAGTACCTTTTTCCCCTTCCCCTCGCCCCTTATCCCCTTCTTGGGACCCCACTTTCCCCTTTTCCCGACTTATGCAAGAAGTCTAATGTCTCTGGCTTTTTGGCTCTCGCCTCAATATCATTGGCGATCGCACGCTTATCCGTTCGAGCATTACGAGAAAGCAACGCGATTTTGTGAGATGGCACAGAAGGAGCTGGGGAGGCTAGGGATTAAGCCTGCTTTTTGAACCAAATATTGAAACTGACCGCGCCAAGGAGCAATTATGTCGAAGAAAGTATTGATCGTCGTTTCAAATGCTTACGTCATTGGTCCACACAACAGAAGGACAGGCAATTTTTTGCCGGAAGTCGCGCATCCATATGCTGAATTCGACAGAGCACAATACCAAATCGACTTTGCAAGTCTTACCGGAGATACTCCGTTTCTGGACGCGCTCAATCTAGCTAACGACCCCGATAATCTGGCCTTTTTGGTAGGAAAAGGATGGGCCTCAATGCAGAAAGCCAAGAAACTGTCAGACGTGGATGTTAGTCAGTATGACGCCATCTTCATACCTGGCGGTTTGGCGCCGATGGTTGATATGCCTGAACATCCGCTACTTAAGAAGGTTATCAAAGAGACGTACGAGCGAAAGGCGGTCGTTGGGGCTGTTTGTCATGGCCCGGTATCGCTGCTCAACGTCAAGCTGAGTAGCGGAACCTTTTTACTGGCCGGGAAAAATATCAGCTCATTTACAAATGACGAAGAAGAAAACTACGCTAAAGCTGATGTGCCTTTCGAGTTGGAGACAGCCCTCACCCAACAAGGCGCTATCTTCCATAAGACCGCACCTTGGCAGCCATACAGTATTGCCGATGGAAATCTCGTCACCGGCCAAAATCCCGCTTCTGCCAAAGGCGTTGCCGAAAAAATGATCGAACTCTTGGAAGCTGTGTGAAGCAGTATCCTGAAGGCATAACCACACGCTGCAACAGATCGGCTGGGCGTCGTTATCTCTGTTTGAATGTGCGTCCGGTGTCCGGGGTGAAATGAGCAACCGATACTGTTGGCGAACTTAATAATTCACCCAAAAGGGCGTTGTTGCGTGAATAGGTAATAATTGACCATTTTGCCTATTTAGGCTGAGAATATTCTTTTTGGTTGAAAGTTACGCAATCTCAGGGCATTGCTAACAACAGAAAGTGAAGAAAGTGCCATCGCCGCCCCGGCGATAATTGGATTGAGTAACCAACCAAAGATAGGGAACAAAATTCCCGCCGCAATAGGAATACCAATGACGTTGTAAATAAAGGCAAAGAAGAGATTTTGCTTAATATTATTGATGGTAGCGCGACTAAGTTGAATAGCCGTGACAATTAAGAGCAAATCTCCAGAAATTAAGGTGATATCGCTAGCTGCGATCGCTACATCTGTTCCCGTACCAATGGCAATTCCCACATCAGCCTGTGCTAAGGCTGGCGCATCATTTATGCCATCACCTACCATTGCGACAATTTTAGATTTTAGATTTTGGATTTTGGATTTGGGAAATTTCTCTATCTCCCCTTGCAAAGATTGAATAATCGCTGCCTTTTGATCTGGGCGGACTTCCGCAAAGATTCGCTCTATGCCAACTTGTCTAGCGATCGCATCAGCAGTTTTACGATTATCTCCGGTGAGCATTACTACTTCTAAACCTAACTTCTGTAAGGCTTTCACCACTGCTGTTGATGAAGGTTTTAGGGCATCGGCAATACCCATTATTCCTTGTAGTTCGCCATCTACAGCAATCAAAATAACTGTTTTACCAGCAGCTTCCCAGGCATCTTTATATTGCTGGAGAGTGATGGTGTTAATTCCAAGTTCGGTTAACCAACGTTGTGTACCAATTTGCACAAGCTGATTTGCCACAACTGCTTGCACACCACTACCTGCATTAGCTACGAAGTTTTTTGCATCTATTAAACTCACCTCTTGAGACTGGGCGTATTTTACAACTGCTTCAGCTAAAGGATGCTCAGAATTGCGTTCTACCGTTGCTGCTAACTGTAAAAGCTGGATTTCATTACCATTAGCTGTGCCGTTGACTGTTACAAAGTCTGTAACTGTAGGTTTCCCCTGAGTCAAAGTACCGGTTTTATCTAAAACGATGGTTTGAATTTTGTGTGCTAGTTCTAAGCTGTCAGCACCCTTAATCAAGATGCCATTTTCTGCACCTTTGCCCGTCCCCACCATTACAGATGTGGGGGTAGCTAAACCCAAAGCACAAGGACAAGCGATAATTAGTACACTCACCATTGTCATTGTTGCTAAGGTAAGGTTGCCAGTGAAATTAAACCAAATGACGAAAGTAGCGATCGCGATCGCAATCACAGCTGGTACAAACCATCCTGTAACTCGATCTGCCAAGCGCTGAATGGGTGCTTTTGAACCTTGTGCTTGTTGCACTAGTTTGACGATTTGAGCCAAAAACGTATCATTTCCGATTCGTGTCACCCGAAACTGAAATGCACCCGCACCGTTAATCGTCGCCCCAATCACCTCATCTCCTGGCTGCTTTTTGACTGGCAAACTTTCACCCGTCACCATCGCTTCATTTACCGTTGAAGCGCCTGTAATCACTTCGCCATCCACTGGAATCTTTTCACCAGGACGCACTAAAATCACATCGTTGATTCTGACTTCGGCGATGGGAACATCAATTTCTCTACCATCACGGATAACTCTGGCATCTCTAGCTTGCAGTCCGATGAGTTTGCGGATAGCTTCGGAAGTTTGTCCCCTAGCGCGATTTTCTAACAACCGCCCCAGCAAAATTAAGGTAATCACAATGGCGGCAACTTCATAATAGATATGAGGTATCAAGCCTTGAGCAATAAAAAATTTGGGGAAAATAGTGACAAACAAAGAATATAGATACGCTGCACTTGTGCCCAAAGCAATCAGCGTGTCCATCGTTGCTGTATGGCGCTTGAGGGATTTCCAAGCATTGCGGTAAAAAGATCCTCCACACCAGAATACGACAGGTGTTGTCAGCACTAACTGTATCCAAGGATTTTGCAAGAAACTTGGAATCAAGGGTGAATTTAGCCCAGTCATCATGGGCAATGACCCCAAAAATAGGAAAATGCTGATTACACCTCCCACCGCTACCTTGAGGGAAAGTTGGCGTTGTAATGCTTGCCTACTCGCAATCTCTGCATCATCTTCTTCGGTGAGCAATTCTTCCTGAAGTGAGTAAGAAGAGTATCCCGCAGCTGCGATCGCACTTTGGATTTTCTCTAAATTCGCTAGAGAGCGATCGTATTCGATCGTAGCTTGCTCTGCTCCAAAATTAACGTTACAGTCAATTACCCCAGAAACAGAGCGAATTGCCTTTTCGATATTGTTGGCGCAAGCGGCACAACTCATGCCTCGAAGTTTGAGTGTGAGAGTATCCATAACTAGATGAACCCCTGTGATTGGTGTGAGAGGAGCGTCTTCGATCGCGGCAGGAGGCTCCAGAGAATTATTCCTTCTGCCTCCTGCCTTTCTTGCTAAAAATTAAGCAACTGGATAACCCGCAGCAGCTAATGCTTCCTTAATTGCTGTTTCTGATGCTTGAGTTTCAACACTGACAAGCTTGGTTGTTGGATCGGCTTGAACGCTAGCATTGGCATCGACTGCCTGAAGTGTTTTGGTGATGGTGCTTGCACAAGCAGAACAAGCCATGTTGGGAACTGTGAGTTGGAGAGTCATAGATTTACGGGATAATATGAACGGATGATTGAGACGTATCTCTCACACATTAGAAATAACTGGAAAGAGAGTCGCCTTGAATTTATCCTAGACTCTCTAGCCGGCTGGAGAGTCTAGAGATTTTTAAAAGTTTTTCGCTAAACTTCAAATTTCTTTACAACTTGGGTTTGACTGAGTAACCGTTGCCCATCAAAAATACAACGTACTACAAAACACTTGTCATTTGATGAAACTGTGTGTTATTAAGGCTATATAACCACATTAGTCAGAATTAACCTGTTGTTTTCCCCACAGTTCTGGGAAAATGACCTTCTGCACTAATTGAGACGCGGCTGCTGAACCAAGTCTCCTCCTCTCTTCACAACAAAGGGTCTTCTTTAAGACCTTATTTGGAGTTTTCATGCAGCCAAAAAATCTCAAACGTCTCCTGCGTGCTTTAGAGCGGCAAGATTTAGATGTAACTTATAACAATCGCACTTATTCAGTTCGTTTAGTTAATTCTCCTGATGCCCCTGTAGCAGAAGTGTTGCTGCCAGAAGACTTCCCCGTAGAAGCTAAGGCATTAAAGCAGTTAGCAAATTTAGCAAGCGTCCGTCACCCGTCAGGTGGATGCGTTTGTCGCGCCTGTGCTACACCTGATTTTCACCCAGGTGATGCGGGTGTTGCCATTGGTTCAGTCGTAGAAACTGTGGGTCAAGTCATTCCTGGTGCTGTCGGTTCTGACATCAATTGTGGGATGCGCCTGCATGTTGTTGATTTGACAATTGAGGAATTCCTGGCAAAGCGCGACCAATTCGTAGAACGGATGAAGGGGGATTACTTCTTCGGTACGCGTGATGTGACAATGACTGCTCAAGCAATGCGATCGCTATTTCAGTACGGAGTTCCCGGTTGGCTGGATGCCATGCTAGACGAGCCTACAGGGAGTGTAATCAAATCTGATTTACAACAACTTGCCCAAGAGAGCGAACGCATCTTCTTAGGTGGTTCAATGGATGGTGACTGGAAACTAGCACCTGAAGAATTGGTTCCCGATGCTGGACTAGTACGCGATGGCGGACTGGCAACCATTGGCGGCGGCAATCATTTTGTCGAAGTGCAACGGGTTGATAAAGTTGAAAATCGCCCACTTGCCCACGCCTGGGGAGTGCGCGAGGGACAGCTAGCTTTTATGATTCACTCTGGTTCTCGAAACGTGGGTAAGTATATTGGGGGAATGTGGCGAGATCGAGCGAAGGCGACTTGGCAAAAAGGTCTAAAGTACCCTGATTCTCAAATTTTTCCTCTCTCTACTTCTTCTCATCCTGAACTAGTTGCCAGTTACCTACAAGCTGAGGCCACTGCTGCTAACTACGCTTTTGTCAATCGCCTGTTGTTAGCAGAATTGCTACGTCTGCGTTTGCGAGAAGTATACAAAGATGTCGAAGCACCTTTAGTTTATGACTTACCCCATAACATCACCTTACCAGAAGGTCAGGGATGGGTAACACGCAAGGGCGCTTGTCCTGCCCATCTTGGACAACCAGTGATTATCCCTGGTTCGATGGGTGCTTATTCTTATCTGATGGTGGGTAAAGGGAATCCAGCATTTTGTAATTCGGCGTCACATGGGGCGGGAAGAATTCGTTCTCGCTTCGACCTCAGTCGCAAAGGTGCATCTCAAAGTCAGGCAGAACTGGGATTAACCGGAGTAGACTGCATCACCTTGCGTGAAGAACGCCGAATTGAGGAAGCACCTGCTGCCTACAAACCGATTCAGTCTGTAATTGATGTGCAAGTTGAGGCAGAAATGGTGGACGTTGTGGCGCGATTGAGTCCGGTGTTGACGTTTAAGGCGTAAGAGATTGTGAATTAGTCAAAGAAAATGAATTATTCCAGCTAAATTTCTCTAAATGTAGCTCAAGAGTTTATTGCCACCCGATTGAACGATAAAGTGTAATTAGGGGAGTAAAAGAAATTTTAGCTTTTACAACCCTATCTCTTGAAATAAGGAACAGCAATTGTTATGCAGATACTCGATATAAATACAGCTAGCCTTGCCCTATCTGTAGTTCGTATTGAAGTAGAACGACTCTTTGGTAAGTATACATATACTTTGGAAAAGAAAAATAATAATCCTTACATAGATTCTTCACTAATCATCCTTTATGGTGACAATGGTTCTGGTAAGACGACTATCCTCAAGCTCTTATTTCATCTGCTCTCAACGAGTCACAATCGCGGTCATCGCACTTTTTTAGCTAAAACCCCTTTTGCCAAATTTTCAGTCTTTCTAGCTGATAAAACAAGTATTATTGCTAGTCGAGAAAATGGTGTTTTAATTGGCTCATTTCGACTTCAGCTTTCACAAGGGAATAGCATTCTATTTACTCAAGATATCCAGGCTGAGTCTAATAATAGCGTCAAAGCAATACAAGATTCTCTACCAATATATGAATTTTATAAGAATATTTTGCAACTTCAATTAAGTGTATTTTTGTTAGGTGATAATAGAGTTTTAGATAGTGATATTTTTGAAAACGAAGATGTAGAAAATGAAAAAAGATTAAGGCGAATAGTATTATCAAATCTTGGCGATACACTTGAAGATAAATATAGCATCAATAGAGAACATGCTCTTAAAACATCTATTCATAGAACTGAAGAATGGATTCGTGAACAGGCGTTAAGAGGCGCTAACCAGGGGGCAGAAAATGTTCATAGTATATATGAGCAAATTATTCTAACAATTATTCAAAGTTCAGGCAAGATAGTTGAAGAACTACCACAATCATCTGCAATGCTAATTGAAGAACTCAAAACTCATGAGAATCGCAGCAAAGATTTTTCTCGCTTCGGGTTAATGCCACCATTAGAGGCTCAGAAAATTGTTCAGATACTACAATCTAACGCTCAAGCTGATTACTCGATTATATCAAGAGTTTTAAAACCATACTTAGATAGTGTAGCGGCACGTTTTGATGCTCTACAGGATACACAAAATTTATTGGCAATTTTTGAAACGACAATCAATAAGTTATTTTTTCGTGATAAATATATAAGGTTACATGTCAGAGACGGACTAAAAATATTTACTGAAGAAGGAAAAGAATTGTCTCCAGAAACCCTTTCTTCAGGAGAAAAGCAACTTTTACTGCTTTTTTGTAATACTCTGACAGCGAGAGATAAAGCAACAATCTTTATTATTGATGAACCAGAAATATCACTAAATGTAAAATGGCAGCGTCAACTTATTCATGCATTGCTTGAACTGACAAAAGGAAGCCAAGTTCAATTTATATTAGCTACTCATTCAATTGAATTACTTTCTCAGTACAACAACAATGTCGTTAAGCTTGTGAAGATGGAGAAATAATTGAAAAATGGAGAATGAAAGACGACGCACGCTTGACGAACTTGTAACTAGATATGAACTTGAGCCTGAACTGTGTGATATATATGTTGAAGGTAAGACAGATAAGCTATTAATAGAATGGTTTTTAGATCAAAAAGAACATCAAGGTTTTGCTGTTTATGAAATTGATACTGTTGAAATTCCTACTCCATTATTATTTGAACAAGGATTAAAAGACAATAATCGAAGTCGTGTGATTGCTCTTGCCCTTTATATAAATGATAAACTTTCAGAAACTCCTCTACATATTACATGTGTTGCAGATAAGGATTTTGATTGGCTATTTGGCAAAGAGTATCAGTGTGATTTACTATTATTTACTGATTATTCGTGTCTTGAGATGTACCTATTTAATGAGGCTGTTTTAGATAAATACCTGCGTTTAGCACTACGTTTATCTCAGCCCAAGGCTAGGGAAGTACTAAATCAATTATCTAGAGTATTGGAGGATTTATTTTTAATTAGGGCTACTAATGAAGCACTCTCATTAAATATGAGATGGCTCGAAAAAGTTAGTGAATGTTGTAAATTGAATAAAAATAATTATCAGGTTCAGTTCGACTTAAAAACTTTCATTACTAAATATTTAAATAGCAATAGTAATCGCTCACAAGAATCGAGATTCATAACTAAACTCGAAGAATTACGTGCAAAAGAACTGATAGAAATACGATATAAAATTCATGGGCATGATTTTACTGAGCTTTTGTGTTGGTACATCAGACCCTATCTTGGGAAAGAAATCAAGAATTCTTACAATTCAGAGATTCTTGCAAGGAGCTTATTAGCATGTATTGATACTGAAAAATTGGCTCAAGAAGGTCTATTTCAGTGCTTACTTGCTCGTATTGCCAGATAATTCAGACGAGTAAGATTGCTTGTAATCTTTCATTTATTATACTAACTTGACACATTAAACATCTTAGCTTTTATCAATCAATAGTTTTTTTCTTAACTCGGTCATAACGATTAAGTTATAGTAATCTCACTGTAACTCCACCTGTTGGTGCTAAGGGAATAAATTCAGCATCATTTAATTAGAAAGGCAATGTGGAAAATTGCTCAGTTCCCTAGAACTAACTAAAAAATTAGAATATAATATGTAATAAATATTACATCTTCTTAAAATAGCTTAGGCGTAGCCCATCGTAGACATAGCTCTTTACCTTTGACTGGACAATAAGTGGATAGACCTACAGCAGCGAGTCAAGAGACATCGCGCTTCCATCTCAGCAATGTGATGTGATCGTGCTACTTTACAGTTAAAGAAAAAGCCCCTGGTGTTTACCAGGGGTATCCATCTTTATTCCCTCATTTAGAATCGCATCTATGAAGCAATAGTAAATCCGTATTAATGCAATAATTGCATATCAATGATGATTATTTTGCAATTAGCGAGTTAAATAGGAATTTACTCAGTTTCATCGATGAGAGCGATGTCTACGCCTACGCTTTTTTGTCAAATTAGGCAATAGTTCTAATTGTTTGTATACCTTCTAAGTACAATCTCCATTCAAAACATGGGATTGTGTTCATTATCCCAACACTTGCGATCGCTCCAATTTCTGCCAGTATGTTCGCATTCAGATGCATTATCTATCCAAGGAATCGATGTAGAGTGGTACGAGTTTCCAATGGAAGCGAATAAGCTAGCACTGAATAAGGGTAATAATAAAGATAAAATTATTAATGTACAAATCGGTAGAGTGATTAAATATGCACTCAGGAGTACAATGTTGCTATGAGTCAAAATAAATGTACCTATTTTCTTGTTTTTTTGACGAGTTTTTAAGCTGGTTTTTGAATTCGAGAAATGCATAATGCAACCCTATTAATACCAGTTTATATAACAATCAAATTTGATTTTTAATAGCCAAGCTAACTGAGAGCAAGCCCGATCGGGTTTTGCTCTCAGTATATTTAGCAAAAATCAAATATGAGTCTTATATAAGTATGGATTTTTACGTAAGAATATTATTCAGGCTATACACTCTGATGTCAAAGGTACAAGTGACGACTTCTTATAATTTTTAATTTGTGGACGCAAAAAAATATTTTACATGAAAATATCTTGAAGTTTTAGCACTCGCTTTTGTGTAAGTACTGACAACTTTAAGTTATCTGGATTATTGCGATCGCTTTTTGATAAAGTGTAAATTTGAGTTCCCATCGCAGCCTTTGAGCATGGAAACCATAATTTCGAGATATTCTAATCGGCAACAGTAGTCGGGTTGGGACACAGATGACTCGCAGAAAGCTTTTCCAGAGATGAAGAGATTCCGGTTCGCAACCTCAAGTATGTGCGGACATTTGCCGAAGCTTATCCAGACGAGGAATTTGTGCAAGCAAAAAGAAGATACAGTGGGTGGGAAACGCAAAGAAACGGAGAGAGTATTTATTAATAACTTCTCCGCCTCTGTGCGTATTTAATAAACAACTACCACCAAACTCGATTTCCATTTTCGTCAACTCGTGCTTCCCGAATTACGTCGGAAATTTCTTCAGCATCTTTAACGTGATGGAGTGCTTTCTTTTCGCCGTCGGGTTCATCGACAACGAAGTAAGTAGGTACTGTGATTTTGTCGCCTGTAATATCTGGTACATCATCAATAGCTGCCTGTTTAGCCTTCTCTTCAACTGATTGAGGCTTATCAGAAATTCTATCTCCTGGATTCGCGGTTAGGTTTCTTTCGTTCACATCCGGCTTTTCACGAGAATCCCGATCTTCGCTTACTGGTTGATTAATTTGATTTTCTTGATTTTTATCACTCATGGCGCTTTCAGTTATTAAAATATGGAACTCGACTAACAACAGCTTAAAAAATCAAGGGTATAAAGAGTTCTTTCTCTGGAGAGAGTTTAAGAATATATTTTGAATAGATTTTGTGAGGAACATATCTTAGGTTATAGCCTAGCTCTGAGGTTTATAAATAACCTCCTACTCCAGAAATAAATAATAATTAAAAATTACAGTTCAGGCGCAACTCTTAAAAAATCAAATTTATTAAAATTAACCTACAGTAAACACAAATGTACATATTAATATTAATGCGATCGCACCGTAGTATATTAGTAAACCTTTGTGGGTAAATCCAATCATCATGGAAGATTATTCTACTAAAGTCAGCCAAAGTCGTGAGATAGACCTAGAAACCCAATGCTTCACTCGATCGCAAGTATTCACGCTGTCAAAATTATCTTCTAGGATCGGTTGCACTGGCTGAAGACGGCAAACAAATTCAGGCTAATGCACTATTAGCAACCGCAAAGTCAGAAATTCCGATTCTGGTAAAATTATCTGATTATTCAAAACGGGCCGCAAATTGCTGAGTACGCTATCAGTTTAATCTGTACCCATTTAGGATGTACAGTCGAGTGGGATCTTGAGAAGAATAACTTTATGTGTCCTTGTCATGGATCTCACAATATGATTCTCAGGGCCGAGTTGTTCGTGGCCCAGCTAAACGTTACTTACCACTAATCACCGTAGTAGTCAAGCAAAATCAAATTCGTTTAGTCGATGGCAAACCTGCTGTAGATCCTCGTTAACCTACCATTAACAAATCAAATTTTACAATGCCACCATACTTTTTCAGCAAATTTATGAATTATAAAAGACTAACGAAAATTACTGCATGATTTAAATTTGTCGGGTAAGCTGACAACAGCAGTTTTATTCTCAAACCAATGACCACAAGTAGTCCCCAAATTTTAGCCCTGGACTTTGATGGAGTGATTTGCGACGGATTAATTGAATATTTTGAGGTAGCATGGCGTACCTACTGTGAAATTTGGTCTTCTGCTAACGACACACCGCCAGATGATTTGGCTTTAAGATTCTATCGATTAAGACCTGTTATTGAAACAGGTTGGGAAATGCCTATTTTAATTAAAGCCTTGATAGATGGAATTTCTGACGAAAAAATTCTTCATGAATGGGTGAGCATTGCTCCACAAATTTTGTTAAACGATAAACTCCAAGCAAGAGAAATTGGTGCAAAACTAGATAACCAACGAGATGAATGGATTACCACGGATTTAAGTGGTTGGCTGAGTCTGCATAAATTTTATCCGGCTGTAGTAGAAAAAATCAAATTAACTATTGACAGTGGAGTTAAGCTATACATTGTGACAACGAAAGAAGGTCGTTTTGTACAGCAGTTGTTACAACAAGAAGGAGTAAATTTCCCACCAGAATCAATCTTTGGGAAAGAAGTTAAGCGTCCCAAATATGAAATTTTGCGGGAATTAATTCAGTCATCAGAAGACAAATCTGTTAGTCTGTGGTTTGTAGAAGATAGACTCAAGACATTACAATTAGTCCAACAGCAAGCAGACCTTGAAAATGTGAAACTTTTCCTTGCAGACTGGGGTTATAATACCCAAGCAGAAAGAGAAACTGCTCAAAACGATCCGCGAATTCAGTTGTTATCACTTTCACAGTTTGCCAAAGATTTCTCAGCTTGGCTTTAATATATTAAATATCTAGTCAAAAAGAGACGTAGTACTGCTACGTCTCTATAAGGATTTTGAATAATGCATATTTAATTTCTGACGTATTTATATAAAAAAAATATGTATGTCAATTTAGGTGAAATAATAACTCACAAGTATTCACTCCTCACTTCGCACTTACTTTTATGCTTGACCTAACAAAACTGGCGCGACAAATGCAGGGTTTAAGTCAGCATCTTACTTTAGAAGCTGCTGCTAGTCGTCAGCGTTTAGACCTGGCACAACAACATTTAAAAAATGCTTACGAGTGTCAACAAGATTTAATCGATCGCCAGGAAAAATGGCGCGATCGCATTCTCTTTGCTAATGCTACCCCAATCGAGCCGCTAGAAACCTGCATCGATATCCCAGTTCCCCCAAAAATTCATACTGTCATCGCTACCGATGGTTCCCAAATTGCCCCCAACCATCATGAAATTGCTTACTGTTATCTGCTAAATATTGGCAGAGTCGTCTTGCACTACGGACAAAATCGCCATCCATTACTCGATAGTTTGCCAGAAGTATTTTATCGCCCAGAAGATTTATATATGTCTCGGCAATGGGGAATTAGAACCGAGGAATGGATGAGTTTTCGCCGCACTGCTTCCGAAACAACGGTGTTAGCAGAACTTGCGTGTGATGCAGCACAAGCGGAAACGCCAGCGCTAGCGATGGTAGATGGTTCGCTAATTTACTGGTTTTTAGAACAATTGCCGATGGATGCACGCGATCGCATTTTACCCCCCATCCTAGAAGCTTGGCAGCAGATGCGTGATGCTGGAATTCCTTTAATGGGTTATCTTAGCGCCTCTCGCAGCATCGAAACAATGAACTTTTTACGGTTATTAGCTTGTCCCCATCCAGCGCCAGACTGTAAAAGTCATTGCCCAAATCAACTAGAAAAAGTACCTTGTAAAATTTTTGAACAGTTGCGAGATACTTCTGTTTGGGCAAACCGACTCAAACCAGGACAACGCAGTACCTTGTGGCGCAGCAATTCCCCCATTTTGGAACTTTATGGCGATCAAACAATTTACTTTTGCTACGTCCACGTTGGCACCGAAATCGCCCGCATCGAAGTTCCGGTATGGGTAGCCGAGAATGCAACCATGTTAGACCAAGCACTGGGACTGATGTTAGCACAAGTGCAAAAAGGATATGGTTATCCTGTAGCGATCGCCGAAGCGCATAATCAAGCAGTAGTAAAAGGTGGCGATAAAGCGCGTTTCTTTGCTCTACTTGAACAACAAATGATTAAAGCTGGTTTGAAAAACGTGGGAACTTCCTACAAAGAAGCCAGAAAGCGCGGGAGTATTGCTTAAAATAATTTGTAATCACGCTCCTGCGGACGCTCGAATACTCGCTAACGCTAACGCTGCGTTAACGTAATTCATAATTCGTAATTGAATTCTTAACTACAAATTACGCTTTGCGGTACTAATACCTTAGCTACTTAAGGACAATTACAGATAAAAGTTCTGATGAATTCAGTTTACGTAACACTTCTTATTTTAAATTTAAAATCTAAATGTTTACTTTACAGCTTTTTAGGGAAACCTTTATTTAGTAGAGAATTAACTCAATAACTAGCTAGTTTCCTCAGTAGAAACTACTAGATACTTATTGGCTCTACATCAAGTTAATTACGTTTTTATTGGTAAGCTCAACAGTCTTGGTTAGAACTGGCATTACGTGAGTTCCTGGGTTGATAGATGACATCAAAATGGTAATTAAACTTCAATAAATAAACGTATTAACTGATTTAACCTTTTTCAAAAAAGATTCATACCTAAAAAGCTGATGAAACTAGTTAAATATGAGTTCAACAAATCTGAAGAAAAATACTCCCGTTTTTTTTCAATTTCTTTAGATTTATTGTGTATTGCTAACTTTGATGGTTATTTTAAGTATTTAAATCCGGTATGGACAAAAATATTAGGTTGGTCAATTCCGGAACTTGTTGCTCAACCCTTTATCGAATTTGTTCATCCTGAAGACCGTGAATCCACTATTGTTGCAGCTGAAAAAATTGCACAATCTGTAGATGCAGTTAGCTTTGAAAACCGCTATCTTTGTCAGGATGGTTCTTACAAATGGCTGTCATGGAATGCAACTAGTTTCAGTGAAGAAAAGTTGATTTATGCAGTAGCTCGTGACATAACTCTTAATAAAGAGAATGAGATAGCGCTACAAAAATCTATCAAAGAATTAGAAGCTTTTAAATTTGCCTTAAATGCTCATTCCCTGGTAGCTATTACTGATAAATCTGGAAAAATAACCTATGTCAATGACCTATTTTGTGAAGTTTCTAAATATTCTTCAGAAGAACTTCTAGGGCAAGATCATCGGATTATCAATTCTGGACACCACACAAAAGAATTTTTTGCAAATTTATGGAAAACTATTGCTCAAGGAAAAATATGGAAGGGAGAAATTCAAAATAAAGCCAAGGATGGAACTTTTTATTGGGTTGATACTTTGATCGCCCCAATGTTGGGACAAGATAGAAAGCCCTATCAATATGTATCAATTCGTACAGATATTACACAGCGTAAGCTTTCAGAGTTAGCTTTATTGGAGCGATCGCGCTTGTCAGTTTTGAGTGCAGAAGTCAGTTTAGCCTTATCTCAAAGTGGCACACTTCCAGAAATTCTGCAAAATTGTACAAATACTATTTCCCAATACCTTGATATCGGCTTCGTTTGTATCTGGACATTTGAACGCCAGACAAACCAGCTACAATTGCAAGCTGGCGTTCATTGCACAGAGATTACTTGTAGTGCTTTGAGCGATACTCAAGATTTCCCAGATCATATCGCTTTAGTTAATAATACTATTGGCTTAATGATTCAAAACCATCAAGCTATTTTTAATCAAGAATTATCAATTAGTAATTCAGTAAAGCTTATAGAGTCTACATTTTCAATTTCTCGATTTTCCGCTTATCCTCTGATAGTAGAGCAGCAATTAATCGGCATCATTGCTTTATTCAGCAAGCAATTATTTACCGAACCAACTCATAACTTATTAAATTGGATTGCTAATAATATTGCTGTAGCTATTGACCGAATCTGGGCGCGAGAAGAACTCCTCAGCCGTCGGGAAGCCTTATTACTGCGTTTAGCTAGCCAAATCCGCAGTTCTCTTAACCTAGATATGATCTTAGAAACAGCTGTGAACGAAATTCGCAGCTTATTACAAATTGACCGTTGCTACTTTCTTTCTTATTTACCGCACCCATCTCAACCAAGCCTGACTATTACCTATGAAGCGCGAAACCCTAACTTGACAAGTATGTTAGGCAGTATTCCACTGCAAAAAAGTAATTTTCTGACTCAAACCCTTCTCTCTCAAGAACTAATTTGTATAGAAAATATTAATAGTAAATCACCACTTGATTATGATATGCAAGAACTTTTAACTGAGTTTGGGATTACATCTCAACTAATGCTACCAGTTAAAAGTAATTCTGGAGAGATTGGAGCGATTGTGTGCAGTCATTGCAGTGGCGATCGCATTTGGACTAACAGTGAAATTAACCTGTTACAAGCTGTTTGCGATCAACTAGCGATCGCGATCGATCATGCACAACTTTATACCCAAAGTCGCACTGCTACTTTAGAAGCTCAAACTCAAGCTGAAAAACTCACCGAAACCTTGCATAAATTGCAACAAACTCAATCTCAACTGATCCAAAATGAAAAAATGTCTAGCTTAGGACAATTAGTCGCTGGAGTTGCTCATGAAATCAACAATCCAGTTAATTTTATTCATGGTAACTTAACCTTTGCTAATGAATACTTTCAAGAGATGTTAACTCTCTTGCACCTTTATCAGCAACATTATCCCCATCCAGAAGTAGAAATTGAAAATTTCGCTAAAAAAATTGATTTGGAATTCCTTACCAATGACCTTTCCCAACTCCTATCATCGATGAATATGGGTACTAATCGTATTCGTGAAATTGTTTTAGGATTGCGAAATTTTTCTCGCCATGATGAAGCAGATAAAAAATTAGTTGACATTCATGAAGGAATTGAAAATACCTTATTAATTTTGCATCATCGGTGGAAAAACAATGGAATTGGCTTGGATATATCTATAATTAAAGAATATGGCAATTTGCCTCTAGTTGATTGTTATGCTGGCCAGTTAAATCAAGTGTTTATGAATATTTTAACTAATGCGATCGATGCCTTAGAAGAGTCAATGGTCAAGATAAAAACAAATTATAAACCGCAAATTGTAATTCGTACTGAAATTTTAGAGAGTAAATTTGTTGTCATCCGAATTGCTGACAACGGATTAGGAATGGTAGAAGATATTAAAAAGCGGTTATTCGATCCATTTTTTACCACAAAACAGGTAGGTAAGGGAACAGGTTTAGGATTGTCAATTAGCTACCAAATTATAGTAGAAAAACATGGTGGAATTTTGAATTGTCTCTCAGAACCAGGAAAAGGCACAGAATTCTGGATTCAAATTCCAATTTAAAACTTTTGAAGACTGAAAAATCTTATAATTATGATTTGCGATCGCTCCACAAATTAATTAAAAAATAGTTAATTTGAAATAATTCCGAATTATCTTTTTATCCCCACAACTTCACTTGTTTTTTGAGTTCATTCATATCCAAATAATCATTAGCAAAAGCTTTTCGTAAAAGTGAATGAGGAATAAAAGCATCATATTTTTGAATTTCCGGTGCTTCTGAGCTACTGACTAAATCTTCTGGAATAATTCTTTGTTCGCATAATGAACTAATTTCACGATAAAGATATTTAAATTTATCCTTGCCTAATTTAATTGTCAAATAATAGGGATTTACTCCGCCAATACTTGTAATTTCCAACGATTCCCGACAGTATGAGTTGAGTAATCTTTCTAAGGTGCGATAAGCAACCGTACCCATCCAAGGAAAAATACAGCATTTACCTTTTTCTAATTGCAAAATATTCTGCCGATCTAATCCAACTTGCTGCGCCATTTGGCGAACTTGACATAACCGTTTCCAAGCATTTTTTTGTAAGTAACTATACTGGATATTCTCAAATAATACTTGCTGCATTCGTTGTAAAACTTTGGTATGAATAGTCCCACCACCACCACGCCAATAAATACTAGATTTTCCCTCAGCTTGTTTAACAAAAATAGCCTTTTTTTTAAAGTCAACTTCTACAACTTCCCAACTTCTACCAGCTAAAGCAAATTGATTGCCAACAGGAAGCGGTGTGACAATACTGCCAATTTCTGTTGTACCTTGCTTAACAATATATTCTTGCTGTTCAGCAAAAACAGCATAAAACTGAAATTTTCTCACCACTTTTTCTCCTGCCAAACCCAGGATTAATTTACCTTGTTCAGTCTGCTGAATATGACCAATATCAATTAAATAACGTAGTAATAGTTGAAAATCTTCTTTTAAAAGAGCAGTAAAGGGGGACAGATTAAAAATTTGTTTAGCTAGAGCATTAGCTGAAATTTCCCCTGCTGCTGTTAAAATACTCATAGTTTGGTGATAAAGCAAACTCAAAGGATATTTAATTGGTCTAATTGGTTCAATCCATTGTTCCTCTAAATAAAGTTGAATTATCGCAATACACTGTAAAAGTTGCCAGGGGATTTGTTCTGGTAGAGAAGCTTCTGCTAATGGCTTATCTTCAGCGCAGACAAAACGCATATCAGCAGCTTCTCCTCTTCTACCACTTCGTCCCAAGCGTTGTAAAAAGCTAGCTACAGACAAGGGTGATTCTAACTGAATCACTCGCTCTAAATGACCGATATCTATGCCTAATTCTAGAGTCAGAGTGGCGGCGGTAACGGCTGGATTGTTGGGTTCACGCATCGCATTTTCAGCAGCTTGCCGTAAGCTAGCAGATATACTCCCATGATGCACATGATATATATCTGGTAGTCCTTGTTTTGTGGCAATTTGTCGCAAAGATGCAATTACAGATTCGGTTCGCGTGCGATTATTAGCAAATATCAAGCATTTGCGAGACTTGCTGAGGTTGAAAATATATTGCTCATCAGCTGTCGCCTCTGATTCATCTACTTCATCATTAATATAAAAATGTTCTACAGCTAGTTTTATTTGCCGTTTTATACCATCAATTTTTGGTGTAATTACTGGTTTATCTGTTCCCGATCGCAGCCAATTTTCCGCTATTGAGTAATTCCCAAGAGTTGCCGATAAACCAATACGACGCGGTTGTTTTTGCGTCAACTTTGCTAAACGTTGTAATTGGCAAATAATTTGACAACCGCGTTCTGAACCCATAAAGGCGTGAATTTCATCAATGATAACAAATTTTAAATCACCAAATAAGCGAAGTAAGTCGTTATTTTTATTAATTAGCAAACTTTCCAGAGATTCTGGAGTAATTTGCAGAATCCCTTGAGGATTCTTTAAAAGCTTGTTTTTTCTAGTTTGCGAAACATCGCCATGCCAGTGCCAAACTGGAATATCTGCTTCTTTTAGTAAATCATTAAGACGCTCAAATTGATCGTTAATTAAAGCTTTAATTGGACTAATATATAATGCGCCAATTGTGGCAGCAGGGTTTTCATGTAATAGAGTCAAAACTGGTAAAAAAGCTGCTTCTGTTTTCCCCGCAGCAGTTGCAGCAGTAACTAGCAAGTGAGCATCAGTGTCGAATATAACTTGACAAGCGGCAATTTGAACTGGTCGTAATTCAGTCCACTGGTGATGATAAATATATTCTTGAATGAAGGGTGCAAGTCGGCGAAAGGCATCGCTCATATTGTTTCTGGATAAAAGTGTTAGTAAAACTACTCCTTGGTATTTCAGAATCCTCGAATCATGGATCGACGAGTTCCATGCTTGGAATTACCGATTGCTAAAAGCGATCGCTACTCTTAAATTTCTGCCGTAGAGATTCAACGACAAGAGCATTGATGGCAGAAATTCCACCTACTATGTCATATATGAAGATTGTTTTAATTATTTTATGTCTATTCAAGTCTACGGAATTCCCAATTGCAGCACTTGCAAAAAAGCTTTGACGTGGCTCCAACACAACAACATTGACCATGAATTTATCAACACCAAAGATACTCCGCCGACTCGTGAGATGATTCAAAACTGGGTAAAGTCTTTGGGTTTTGCTCCCATGCGAAACACCTCTGGTCAATCCTACCGCGCTTTAGGAGATGAAAAGAAAACTTGGGCTGATGAACAGTGGGTTGATGCATTCACTCGCGATGCAATGCTGCTCAAACGTCCACTTTTCGTCAAAGATGGAACAGCTGTGCTGGTCGGCTTTAGAGATGAGGGAATAGTTCGAGAAAAATTAGATTTAGCTTTAACATCATAACCCCCTGCCACGAAACAGCCGGCAGGGGGTTAGGGGTGCGGTTCAGTACTTACTTAACTGAGAACGGGTATAGGGCGATCGCCTTTTTAGATTTGGTGCGATCGGAAGCCGATAGGCCCTTCACCAGCATAGGTCGTGGTTCCAGTTAGGGTCTTCCCACCATCACTAGATGTGAGGTTGAGCGCCACTACATTCTGTTCCACACGACTACCGATTATCCAAGTCCCACCAGGATTCCACGGCGCTGTATTACCACCCCACTGGTTTTCTACTGTGTAGTTGTTGCTGCCAACAATGTTACCTTTAAAGCCGATGGGGCCTTCACCAGAATATGTGATAGTTCCAGTTAAGGTTTTACCGCCATCGTTCGATGTAATATCGATCGCAACAACATTTTGATTGGCGCGAGAGCCAAGTACCCAAGTCCCGCCAGGATTCCACGGAGCAGATGAGCCTCCCCACTGGTTTTCCACATTATAGACACGGCCATCAACAGCAGCACTCTTAAAACCGATAGGGCCTTCACCAGCATAAGTGATAGTTCCAGTCAGGGTTTTACCGCCGTCGCTTGATGTAATATCAATCGCAACAACATTTTGGTTTCCCCGCGAGCCGAGTACCCAAGTCCCGCCGGGATTCCACGGAGCAGATGAGCCTCCCCACTGGTTTTCTACATTGTAGGTGTCGCTCCCAGTTAAGTTAGCCTTAAAACCGATCGGGCCTTCACCAGAATATGTTGTGGTTCCAGTAAGTGTCTTACCGTTGTCATTGGATGAAACTTTGAGTTCGACAATGCGCTGATCTGCTCTAGCTCCAATTACCCATACTCCACCAGGATTCCACGGAGCAGAGGCACCACCCCACTGATTTTGTACATTGTATAGATTATTAGCATTAGTAGTTGTTGTAGCTGTCATTGTTTTCCTCCAAAATTTTGATTGTTTAGTCAAAGTGAATCTGTAGCAATCCAATTTGATTCGGAAAAAATTACGCACAATTAACAATACCTTTGCCAAATTACGAGGCTTGACATCGAACAAACCTAAGATTTTAAATGCTTCTTTCTACCATGTAACAAAAAATTTCGTCAAGAAAATTCTGTTCTGTATGGTTTTACAGAAGTAGTTTTAACTGTCGTGTAAGTCTGAGTGCAGATTATAGTTTCTGCCTCATATTCAAGCAAGCGCTTGTCTTAGGCTATTTTGGCAAAAGTATTGTTAAGCAGCAAATGTTACTGTTTTGGGCTGTCGTAGTTATACTAGTACAAGAGTAGTTAAAATTGCAAGCGTAGTTAAGAAAATTTTTGATAAAAATGTTGTTTTGCTTTACTAATCGAGCCGTGGCATAGTTAATAAATCCTTTAGTACAGTCCGGTGCATCAGTTTTATTTATAGTTGCAATCACTTTTTTCAAGAGTGCCCAATTGTGAGTTCCGTTAGCAGATAGCTAGGTTTAGCCCCTGCTGAGTGCAATTATTGCTTTTTTACTCAGCAATGCCGTTTTGGTAAATACTTGGGAAAATTTTGTTGATTTTTACTCCTATTGACTCAATGCAGATTAACATCCATCAGTCAAACTGAAGTAATAGGGGCAAGTATATATAGAGGCAAAAACCATGAATAAGCATAAAGAAACATTACGTGTCATCCTTGCTATATCCATCATTGTGGTTGGGATAACACACTTTCTTGTTCCACAAGAATATGTCAAAATTGTGCCGCCACAACTACCTTATCCTTTAGGATTAGTTTATCTCAGTGGCTTTTATGAAATTTTGGGTGGTATCGGGTTATTAGTTCCGCCTGTAAGTCAAGCTGCTGCTTGGGGGCTTCTTGCTCTTTTTATTGCTGTTTACCCAGCGAATATTTACATGGCAGCTAATCTGATTAAGATTGAACATATACCAAACTCACCTTGGGTACACGTAGTTAGACTTCCCTTGCAAGCTGTTTTAATTGCTTGGGCTTGGTGGTATACAAAATCTTCCTTTGGGGAAAAACAAGCTTCGATCGTTCCTCAGTCATTGATTCCCAAGGAACTAGAATGAGAAGAAGTGCGTTTTTTTATATTTGAATCATGCGCCTCACAACTTTGTTTGGAATAACACTCTCGTTAGCAATAGGCATTGGAGAAGTTACGCTGCCGGTAACTCAAGCTGTGCAGCTTAGAGATGGCTTGGTCTATTTTGTCCAACCGCCGACACTTGTTAAGGCGACAACTACTTACAAAGAGGTGAATGTTTGGGGCGCAACTTACTATTTCACTATCAATCTGCCGGAAAATGCTGGAGAATCGCTTCAGAAGGTATCGATCGCCCAAAAAGAAGGCTCAGAAAACATCCGCTACAATCTTGATGATACTTATGCATTTGTCGGCACACGCGATCGCAAAGAAACGCAACTGCATCTAGGTTCAGTCATAAACGAGAGCAAGATACGCACTGTTTCTGTAATCTTTGATCCACCTGTGACTCCAGGACAGACAATTACTATCGCCCTCCGCCCTGTAAGTAATCCCAGCTTTTCTGGTGTTTACTTATTGGGTGTTACAGCATTTCCTGTGGGTGAAAAATCTCACGGTCAATTTCTTGGCTTTGGACGCTTTCAGTTCTATAGCAATAGGGGAAGTTGGTTATTTCCATAGAGGGAATAGGGAAGAAGGGAATAGGGGAATGGGGAATGGGAAACTTGTACTGAGCGCAGTCGAAGTATGGGGAATATTTTCTACAAGTACGGCGTTGGGAATGGGTGTGGAAATATTTGTTAGATGCGTGGAAAAGTTTTTAATTGAGTGGGTGTAAATTAGCTGTTTTTTTACCTTGGTTAATTTACACCCAACTTTCCCAAGAAATTTCTCTGACTTGTCGCATTCGCTCAAAGTCGCTATCAGATGAAACAAGAGTCAATGAATGACGTAAAACTGTAGCAGCTATCCAGAGGTCATTTTCACTAATGCCTATGGTATTCAATTTAGTTGTATTACGCTCACGCAGAGGCGCAGAGACGAAGATTGAGGTTTTCTGGCTATTGCTAAAATAACTTTTGGAGTCGCAAAAGCAACAAATGTGACTTTAAAACTAACTATTGGAGTCGCAAAAGCAACAAATGCGACTTTAAAACTAACTTTTGGAGTCACAAAAGCAACAAATATGACTTTAAAACTAACTTTTGGAGTCGCAAAAGCAACAAATGCGACTTTATAACTAACTTTTGGAGTCGCAAAAGCAACAAATGTGACTTCAAAACTAACTTTTGCGTAGACGTGGCCTACTACCTATTTTGTGGTTGAGTGGAAGACAATGGGGTTTGTTGTGTCGGGGGTGCTGGTTTATGAGTGCTTTTCCAATTTGTTGGATGTAATCTAAAGCCTCTTTTTCAGGGAAAAATCCTCGTGGTTGGACAATCTTAGCTAAATTATCTCCTTGAATATACTCCATGACCATGCATTTTAAATCACCTGACTCGAAGGTATCAATGACTTGGACAATATTCGGATGTATGCATATTGCTAGTTTGCGGGATTCATCAGCAAAACCTGATTTTAAGCGATCGCGGTCTTCGTTACTTAATTGATTCAGCAAATTGGAATTCAATGTTTTAATCACAACATTCTTGCCATCCCGATCCTCAGCAAGATAAGTAATAGCGAAGTTCCCCTGTCCTAACTCTTGTTTAATTTCATACCGATCGCGGTGTAACTTGTGTCCAGATGCCCAAGTCATTGGTTGATTATCTCAGAGAGTTATATTAATTTTTGCATATAGCCATTCTCCTGTGGATGCGATGCCTACGGCGGGTTACGATTACGCACCTGGAAAATGTGTGTTATAAAAGCGGGCAAGAGTTTAAAAAAAATACGAAAGTCTTTACTATGAAGCTTTTTCGTTAAATACCTCTAATGATTCAGGAAAAAGTATTTGTAATTTTTCACGATTGCTAACGCATACTCTAATTTTTCGGTAAATGCGTAATTCTTACAGTAATAGAATCAAATGCTACTGTCGGCAATCAAGCTTTAGCGTTTAATCATCAGTAATCTTTAAATAGAAAAATATTATGTTAAGTATTCCTATTAACCTAAATTTACCTCGTATACCCCATCTAGTAACTTCCTTACCTGGGCCTCGCGCTCAAGCAATTGTACAACGCGATCGCGCCGTAACTTCTCCTTCTTACACCCGCGATTATCCGTTAGTTGTATCTCGCGGTCAGGGCTGTATGGTAGAAGATGTGGATGGCAATGTATTTCTGGATATGACCGCAGGTATTGCCGTTACCGCTACCGGACACGCTCACCCGGAAGTTGTCAAGGCAATTCAAGAACAGTCGGCGCAGCTGCTGCACATGTCAGGCACAGATTTCTATTATCAGCCGATGGTAGAACTAGCGGAACAATTAGCAATTCGCGCTCCCTTTCCCCACCCACAGAGTGATAGTGGGTTTCCTGCAAAGATATTTTTCACCAATTCCGGGGCAGAATCGAACGAAGGAGCAATCAAACTAGCTCGATATTACACCAAGCGATCGCTAATCGTAGCCTTCTTAGGGGCATTTCACGGACGCACTTATGGAGCGATGTCTCTGACTGGTTCCAAAGCAGTGCAGCGAGCTAACTTTGGGCCTTTAGTTCCTGGGGTAACTCATATTCCTTATGGCACTCACGCTAGCTTAGATTACTTGGAACAACAGCTATTTACCACGATTTTACCACCGCAAGAAGTGGCGGCGATCGTCGTCGAGCCGATTCAAGGAGAAGGTGGATATATCGTACCCGAAGATGGTTTCTTGCAGCGGATTCGAGAGATATGCGATCGCCACGGTATTCTGATGGTAGTGGATGAAGTACAAGCAGGAATGGGGCGGACTGGTCGCTTATTTGCGATCGAGCATTGGAATGTAATGCCTGATATCATTACTACTGCTAAAGGTATCGCCAGTGGTCTGCCATTAGGAGCGATACTTGCTAGACCAGAGTTAATGACTTGGCCTCCTGGTTCTCACGCTACTACATTTGGCGGTAATCCCGTAGCTTGTGCTGCTGGTATTGCCACACTGCGATTGCTAGAAAGTGGTTTGATGACCAACGCTACCCAGATGGGAGAATTCTTACAAGCTAGTCTTACCCAGTTGCATCAAAGATTTCCCAGAGTATCGCCGCCACGAGGTAAAGGTTTAATGGTAGCGGTAGATTTATTGGATGAACAGGGTAATCTCGATCATAAATTGCGCGATCGCATTATCCAAGAATCTTTCTTACGCGGTTTATTATTGCTAGGTTGCGGTAAAGCAGCAATTCGTTTCTGTCCCCCTCTAGTTATCGACAGCGACCAAATTCAGATAGCCCTTCAGATTATCAGTGAGATTTTAAGTTCTTAAAATATCAGGGAGATGAGGAGTAGGGGAACACAGGATAAATGGGGAAATGACAAATAGATTATTTGTAGAGACGCGATTCATCGCGTCTTTACCCAAGGATATGTTGCAATCATTAATTGAATTGGTGTAACAAATAACAAATGACAAGTGACAAATGACAAATAAAATAGCCCTTGATTTATGGAAATTACTTTGGCAAGAATATAGCGCCAGGGTCAATCATGCTCGTACCTACCAGCAAATGATTACTACTGCGGGTGGGACTGTCGCCAACGACCACATCGCCTTTCGGTCTTTGCGTTTATTAGTAGATACTCCACAAGGTAAACTTAACTTAGGAATTGACTACCTCGGACAACTTGCAGAAGCTTTAGGTTATGTGGCGGCTGGAGAGTATACCTTTGCTCAAACTCATTTGTACGCCCGTCATTATCGTCATCCACAGCAAGAGGAATTTAATTTACCCAAGCTGTTTATCAGCGAGTTGATTGTCGATGAATTGCCTGCTAATATTGCCCAACTCATCTTTAAAACAGTATCTTCAATCCCCAACAAACTCATCTCCCCCCTTACTCTTCTACAAAAAGACGCAGACTTTGAAACCATCGCCAAACAACTCCAGCAAGTTTTTACCCGTCCTTGGCAACCTCCGCAGCGTTCTGTTGTCGAAAAGGTGAATCGGGTTACTCAGTATGGAGCTTGGGTTTTACTGCACGGATATGCTGTCAACCACTTTACAGGTTACGTTAATGGACAGAATACCCCAGAATATCCAGACATTGATACTACTGCTAATGCTTTGGCTAACCTGGGTGTACCAATGAAAGCAGAGATAGAGGGAAATGTTGCTTATGGTTTGCGGCAAACTGCAACTCAAGCAGTAACAGAAATGGTGACGGTGTTAGATGATAACAGTGGTGCAAAAATTCAGATTCCTTGGACTTACGCCTATTATGAAATTGCCCAGCGCTATCTAGTAGAAGTGGAATCTGGAAAGCAGCAGCTTTTTGATGCTTTTCTAGGAAGTAATGCCCAGCAATTGTTTGAAATGACTCGTCTATCTAAATAGCCTAGAGATTGTTCTGTAAAGGATTCAGTTCGGTGTTCCAAGCTTGAAGTTTCATGTTTCAAGTAGGTACACCGTGTTTTGGGCAAACTACGCTTGCAAGACAAAATCAGATGCTGTAAGAGTCGGCGCACCAGTTAGAGTTGCAAATAAACCGCCACTGCCAAAACCAGCCGCGCTGCCATTTTGGTTGTAAAACAACTGCCCACTCACAGCGTCATAGACAATTTTCGCTGTGCTAGTTCCGGCGGAAGATGTTATTTGAAAATCACTCTTGTTACTAAAACCTGTTCCGGGAGTAGAAGCGATCGCGCCAAAGGTCGTTTTATCCAGTAAAATCTTGTCACCTTGGGATCTGTTAAAGTCACTAATGGTATCTACACCAATGGCAGAGCCGTTAAAAGCAGCACTAGTATTGTAAAGGAATCTGTCAGCACCAGCACCGCCAACGAGAATATCATTACCCGCACCTCCAATGAGGGTATCATTGCCAGTACCGCCTCTGAGTATGTCATTGCCACTCAAGCCATTAATAATGTCATTACCTCCCTGACCATTAATCACATCGTTAGAGTCGTCAAAACCCACGATCTTATTGTTTAAGTCATTAAGGAATGTCACCGTGTTTTTGTTAAACAAATGAGTTTGAGTAGACTTGGCATCGAAGACATCGAAACTGTCAGCGATACTGGTCTGTCCATCAAACAAGATATTCCCAATAGCTGCTCTTTTAGCCAATGCGGGTAAATTATCCAGGTTTTCTAGTTGAAAGTTTTTGAGGATGACTTTGGTATTAGCGACACCTTCAAAAGTTACTTCTAAGTTCTTGCAATTTTGAGTTAATTGTAAATTTCGGGCAGTTAAGCCAGAACCAGTAAATTGCAGTGTATCAACATTGGCGATCGCTGTTGCTGATGGGTTTAAGCCTTTACTTACGCCATCAAAATCGGTGATGATGTCATTGCCATCACCAGGGGTAAATACAAATGTATCTTTACCACCGTTGCCTGTAAGGGTATCGTTACCAGCTTTGCCGTCGATGGTGTTGTTGCCAATTGAGCCGAAAAGAGTATCTGCACCAGAGGTTCCCGTTAAGATAGCGGTGCTGCTAGTGCCAATATTTTTTCCGCCAAATAACACGTAGCTCTGTCCTGAACTGGTACCGTTGGGAGACGCACTTATTGCCCCGATAATCAGGTCGTCAAAACCGTCACTGTTGATATCTCCCGCACTACTAACTGAGTAGCCTAAAGAGTCATCTGCATTGATGCTGTTGATGACAAAGCCATTAGTACCATTGAGGTTAGAGAGGTTGAGTTGGGCATTAAAACCGGACTTGCTGCCAAACACTACGTAGCTCTGCCCAGAATGGTAAGAGTAGTTGTTTGAGGGGTTGGCAAAGGGTGCGCCGATAATCAGGTCGTCAATGCCATCGCCGTTGACATCTCCCGCACTACTGACTGAGAAGCCTGAACGGTCATCTTTATTAACACCGTTGATTACAAAGCCGTTAGTGCCGTTGAGGGTGGAGAGGTTAAGTTGGGCATCAAAACTACCCTTGCTGCCAAACACCACGTAAGTATGGGTGGTAACAAGTGTCCCGATAATCAGGTCGTCAAGACCATCGCCGTTAATGTCTCCTGCACTGCTGACTGAATAGCCAAAGTAGTTATCTCCCTCAGTGCCGGTATTGATGGCAAAGCCATTAGTGCCATTGAGTGTGGATACGTCAAATTGGGCATCAAAACCCCCCTTGCTGCCAAAGACCACATAGCTTTCTCCTGATTCCCCGAAGTAAGGGGAGGCAAAGGGTGCCCCGATAATCACGTCGTCGATGCCGTCACCGTTGATGTCTCCTGCACTGCTGACAGACCGACCTAAGTTACCACCCAAACTGAAGCTGTTAATCACAAAGCCATTAGTGCCGTTAAGGGTGGAGAGGTCAAAACTGGCATTAAAATTCTCCTTGCTCCCAAAAACTACATAGCTCTGCCCTAACTGCTCTATGGCAGCCCTTGCGCCGATAATCAGATCGTCGATGCCGTCGCCATTGATGTCTCCTGCACTGCTGACAGAGTAACCTGACAAGTCACCTATACTGAAGAAATCTGATTTGTTAATTCCATTGATGCCGTTAATCGCAAAGCCATTAGTACCGTTGAGGGTGGAGAGGTTAAGTTGGGCATCAAAACCCCCCTTGCTGCCAAACACCACGTAGCTCTGCCCTGAGTCCTCACCGTTGGGATTGGCAAAGGGTGCGCCGATAATCAGATCGTCGATGCCGTCGCCGTTTATATCTCCCGCATTACTGACTGAGAAGCCTGAACGGTCATATTTATTGATGCCGTTGATGGCAAAGCCATTAGTACCGTTGAGGGTGGAGAGGTTAAGTTGGGCATCAAAACCGGACTTGCTGCCAAACACTACGTAGCTCTGCCCTGAACCGATGCCGTTGGGGTTGGCATTGAGTGCGCCAATAATCAGGTCGTCAATGCCGTCGCCGTTGATATCTCCCGCATTACTGACGGACTTGCCTGAGTTGTCACCTGGATTGATGCCGTTGATGGCAAAACCGTTAATACCGTTGATGTCAGAGAGGTTGAAAACTGAATTTGCCATGAGTTTGTCTTTTTGTTTCTACAAGTAAAAATTTAAACAATAAACACAGGTTGTTACAGTAGTACAAATTGGAACTCGAAGTTTGCTGTTCCAAACTTGGAATTCGGTATTTTGGGTAAACTACGCTTGCAACACAAAATCAGATGCCGTGAGAGTTGGCGCACCAGTTAGAGTTGCAAATAAACCACCACTGCCAAAACCTGCTGCGCTGCCATTTTGGTTGTAGAACAATTGCCCACTCACAGCGTCATATACAATTTTTGCGGTGCTAGTCCCGGCGGAAGTTGTAATTTTAAAATCATTGGCGTTACTAAAACCTGTTCCGAGAGTAGAAGCGATCGCACTAAAGGTAGTCTTATCCAGTACAATCTTGTCACCATGAGAGTGTTTGAAGTCACTAATGGTATCTACACCAATGGCAGAGCCGTTAAAAGCAGCACTAGTATTGTAAAGGAATCTGTCAGCACCCGCACCGCCAACGAGAATATCATTACCCGCACCACCAATGAGGGTATCATTACCTGCTCCTCCACGTAGATAGTCATTGCCGCTCTTACCATCAATCTTGTCATTACCCCCCTGACCATTAATCACATCATTGGAGTTATCAAAACCAGCGATGTTATTATTCAAGTCATTGAGGAATGTAACTGTATTTTTATTGAAGATGCTGCTAGGATTTGAGTTGGCATCCAAGACATCAAAACTGTCAGTAATGCTGGTTTGGTTATCAAACAGGATATTACCAAGTGCTAATCTGCAACCCAATGCAGGTAAATTATCCAGGTTTTCTAATTTGAAGTCTTGCAAAGTGACTTTGGTATTAGCCACATTTTCAAAAGTCACTTCTAGATTGTTGCCGTTTTGAGTTAATTGCAGATTTTGAGCAGTCAATCCACTCCCTGTAAATTGCAACGTGTCAACTTTACTAATCACAGCCTGAAGTGGATTTAAACCTTTACCTACGCCACCAAAATCTGTAATAATGTCATTGCCATCACCAGGATGGAATACAAATATATCTTGACCACCGTTACCAGTGAGGGTATCGTTACCAGCTTTGCCGTCGATGATATCGTTGCTGGGTGTGCCTTTGAAAGTATCTGCACTCTTGGTTCCCATGAGGTTAATGATGCTACCGATATTTTTCCTACCAAATAGCACGTAGCTTTGCCCTGAGTTCTCCCTGTCCCCGTTGGGGTCGCCACCAGATGCCCCAATAATCAAGTCGTCGATGCCGTCGCCGTTGATGTCTCCTGCATTACTGACAGAATAGCCTGAACGATCATTTGCATTGATGCCGTTGACGGCAAAGCCGTTAGTGCCGTTGAGGTCAGATAAGTTGAAAACTGAATTTGCCATAATTTCTCTCTCTAGTAAGAAGCTGGGTATCATTCTGATAAAGTTAGAGTAAATTTTAGGAAGTGCTATATAAAGTTTTTGCGTCACCGATAGCGTACCTCTACGGAAAAGCAAGCTACACGCTGCGTCTTGTAGAGAAGCGTTAGTGAGTCTTGTCTGTAACAGGCTTTTGCGTTCGAGCGTCACAGTCCGTCGTAGATATCGCACTGCTTTTTACAGATTGTGTTCAGAAATGAACCCAACATTTGCACCTTTGTTGACTAAAGTTTGGGTTTAATACAACTTACAATTACAGCGTTAGTAATGAAAATAACGATTTTACTAACCAAAAAGATAATTTTGTAACGAAAATTCTAATGTTTGTAGCGAAAATAACAATTTTACTAACCAAAATGATTTTTTTCTCACAAAAATTATAATGTTTGTAACAAAAATAATGAATTTAGTAACCAAAATGGTTTTTTGTAACGAAAATGATGTTTGTAACAAAAAAAATGGGTTTTTATAACGAAAATTGCGACTTGAGTTAGTAAAGTCGCAATTTTTATAACTAAAATCAGAGCTAATGTTCAGAAAATCTCGCGTTTTGCCAAATATTGATACATCTGCCAACGTGCATCTACTTCAGCTTGGGCTTGTTTTAACAAATGTTTGGCAACGTCAGGTTTACTCTTAGTGAGCATTTTGAAACGATTTTCTTGATACATCGAATGTTCTACTGATTGCGTAGGCGATCGCATATCCAATTGCAATGGATTTTTACCCTGGTTAAGCAACTCTGGATTATGCCGATACAGCAACCAACGACCTGATTCTACCAGAGTTTTCTGATGATTCATCCCTGTGGTCATGTTGATGCCGTGGGCAATGCAATGGCTGTAAGCAATAATTATTGATGGGCCATCATAAGCTTCTGCTTCTAAAAATGCTTTCAGGGTATGTTCATCTCTAGCACCAAGGGCTACACTCGCTACGTAAACATTTCCGTAGGTCATGGCAATCATCCCTAAGTCTTTCTTTGGTGCTGGCTTACCACTGGCGGCATATTTTGCAACTGCGGCTTTTGGCGTCGCTTTAGAAGATTGACCGCCTGTATTAGAATACACTTCTGTATCCATTACCAAGATATTGACATTCCGACCACTAGCAATTACATGATCGATACCGCCAAAATCGATATCATAAGCCCAACCGTCACCGCCAACAATCCAGACGCTTTTTCTCACCAAGTAATTTGCAAGGGATTTGAGATTTTGGATTTTGGATTTGAGACTTCGGCTACGCTCAGTCGAACGATTAGAATCGAGAGTTACAATTTCATCTAACCTTTGCTGCAACAGTTCTATCCGTTCGCGCTGTTCCCAAATGTCAGCTTCAGATTTTTGTTCAGCTTTCAGGATGGAGTAGACAAGGTTTTCATCTATTTCACTCCCCAATTCTTGCAACAATTCTGCCGCAAACTCAGCTTGTTTGTCGAGGGAGAGGCGAAAGCCGAAACCAAATTCGGCGTTATCTTCAAATAAATTATTAGACCATGCGGGGCCGCGTCCTTGGGCGTTGGTTGTCCAAGGAGTTGTAGGAAGATTCCCACCATATATTGAGGAACAACCTGTGGCATTGGCGATGACGGCGCGATCGCCAAACAATTGTGTTAATAATTTTAAGTAAGGTGTTTCACCACAACCTGCACAAGCACCAGAGAATTCAAATAAAGGTTCTTGCAGTTGTTGTTGACGAATCTGGTTTAATTTTAGCGATCGCCTGTCAGGATTAGGTAAACTCAAGAAGAAATCCCAGTTTTTCCGCTCTTGCTCTTGTAAAGGCAACTGCTTTGCCATGTTAATCGCTTTGAGCGATGGCTCAGATTTATCTTTAGCAGGGCAAATATGCACACAAATCGTGCATCCCGTGCAGTCTTCTGGGGCAACTTGAATGGTAAATTTTTGATTGGCAAAGTCTTTATCTTTTGCACTAATTGACTTGAAGCTTGCTGGTGCTTTAATTAACTCATCCGCTTGATAAGCTTTGGCACGGATGGCACTATGGGGACAAACCATGACGCACTTACCGCATTGAACGCAGACATCCGGTTCCCATACAGGTATCTCTTCGGCAACGTTACGTTTTTCCCACTTGGCAGTACCTACAGGAAAGGTGCCATCAAATGGTAGTCTGCTAACAGGTAAGTCATCACCTTCCCACACCATGATTTTACCCAGAACTTCTCGCACAAATTCGGGAGCAGAATCGAGCAATTTTGGATTTTGGATTTTAGATTTTAGATTATTGATTGTCTGTGATATGTCTACTTTATGCAAGTTGTCTAAGGTATTATCTACAGCTTGCAGGTTCATACGGACAACTTCTGCGCCTTTTTTACCGTAAGTCTTGTCAATCGCTTGTTTGATTTTAGCGATCGCTTCTTCTTGCGGCAAGACACCCGCTAAGGCAAAGAAGCATACTTGCATAATGGTGTTAATTCTGCCACCCATACCACTTTCACGGGCAACCTGACTAGCATTGATTACATATAACTTCAAATGCTTGTCGATAATTTGCTGCTGTACCTTCAACGGCAGATATTCCCAAACGGTATCTGCATCATAAGGACTGTTAAGCAGCAAAGTTGCTCCAGGAATAGCAGACTTTAAAATATCTATGCGTTCTAAGAATCCCCAGTGATGACAACCAATAAAGTTAGCTTGGTCAATTAGATAAGTAGAGCGAATTGGCTTTTTACCGAAGCGGAGGTGAGAGACGGTCATTGAGCCAGATTTCTTGGAGTCAAAGACAAAGTAGCCTTGGGCGTAATTGTCAGTTTCTTCACCAATAATCTTGATAGAGTTTTTGTTAGCGCCAACAGTACCATCAGCACCTAACCCATAGAACATTGCCCGAACAACATTATCCGATTCTGTAGAGAAATTAGGGTCATAGCTCAAAGAAGTATGACTAACGTCGTCATTAATCCCAATCGTAAAGTGATTTTTTGGTTTAGCTTGGGCAAGATTATCAAAGATGCCCTTCACCATCGCCGGAGTAAATTCCTTAGATGAAAGACCATAACGACCACCAATAATTTTAGGGTATGAGAAAGTATTTTCTCCCCCTGCCTCTTCTTTCCACGCTTCATGAATAGCAGCCACTACATCTAAATACAAAGGTTCGCCAGCGCTACCTGCTTCTTTGGTGCGGTCGAGAACTGCGATCGCTTTTACACTAGTTGGTAATGCTGCAACAAACCTTTGAACATCAAAAGGGCGGTAAAGTCGCACTTTCACTACACCAAGTTTTTCACCACGGGCGTTCAGGTAATCTACTGTTTCATGGACGGTTTCACAGCCTGAACCCATAAGAACGATAACGCGATCGGCATCCTTAGCACCGTAATATTCATAGATTTTATAATGCCTTCCCGTGCGTTCTCCAAATTCATCCATGATTCGCTGGACAATTTCTGGACAGGCGTTGTAATAAAGGTTCGCGCCTTCACGCCCTTGGAAGTAGACATCGGGGTTTTGGGCAGTACCCCGCAATACTGGACGATCTGGGGTGAGGGCGCGGCTGCGGTGGGCAAGTATGAGATGATCGTGGATGAGCGATCGCAAATCATCATCTGAAAGCAGTTTGACTTTCTGCACTTCATGTGATGTGCGGAAGCCATCAAAGAAATGCATAAAGGAGACTCGCGTCTCTAGGGTAGCAGCATGAGCAATAAGAGCAAAATCTTGACTTTCCTGCACCGAAGCCGAACACAGCAGAGCAAAGCCAGTCGCACGAGCTGCCATTACGTCGCTATGGTCGCCAAAAATTGATAAAGCGTGGGTAGCCAGGGAACGGGCAGCAACGTGAATCACGGCGCTAGTCAACTCACCAGCAATTTTGTAGAAATTGGGTATCATCAACAATAATCCCTGAGATGCCGTGAAAGTGGTACTCAGGGAGCCTGTTTGCAATGCTCCATGCACAGCACCAGCCGCTCCCCCTTCGCTCTGCATCTGCACGACGCTGGGAACAGTACCCCAGAGGTTGGGACGACTTTCTGCTGACCAAGCATCTGCCCATTCACCCATCGCTGAAGAGGGGGTGATAGGATAAATGGCAATCACTTCATTTAATTTGTAAGCAACACGGGCAACAGCCTCATTCCCGTCGATGGTTGCAAAGGTTTTGTTCATAATATGATTTTTGTCCCCGCCTCTAAGCTGCATTATCAGAACAGGTGAATATAAGAATCAGAAATAGCCAGTACTAGAAAGTAAGTGTATTATCTGCATTAAAGATTTCACGGTAGGATTTACTCCGTGTTTAAAGGATAGTTTGTTAATACCTTTAGGCTTTTAAATTAACTTTCAATCAATACTGCATCTATTAATATCTCATCTGCAATACTGCATCTATTAATATGTATTAATAATGTACTCAATGACAAAAGTCTTTGTTTGAAAAGACTTTTAGATAATTTATTCTTTTTTGTGGGGTACAGGGACGGGAATATTACATTGCTAATCGCCGATTTCCATACCATTGACTTAAATCATCTTCAATCGCCTCAAGAATCGCGATCGCCTCAGTTATTGATTTTGCATCGGCAGCTAAAAGTGCAAACGCTCGCTCAACCCGCTGTTGATAGTTCTGCGGGCAAATAGCAAACTTATTAGCAATTGCGCTCGCCCGCTTTTTCATTCAACAGGTAATCTTCATTGATGGCTAACTAAAGCACGAGCGATCGCAACTTGTTGTTTTTGCCCTCCAGATAGGTTTTTTGGGTAATAATTTATACGATATGCTAAACCGACAGTTTCCAAAATAGCGATCGCTTTGGCGTCGATATAGTTTAATCTAGTTTTGCCCTAGATGTAATATTTCTCAATTTTCATCTTTGCCACTTAAGTATGAAACTATGATTTGATTTGGAAAAACTCCGTAAATTCTGGAGGTAGAATGGTCAAATAAGAACCAGTGTATTTTTATACGGTAAAATAATAATCAATGGATTTTTTATTAAGTGTAATTTATGACTTATCGAAGAAATTTTTTAAGGAGAGCAGGATACACAACCCTTTCTGCCTTATTAACTATGGGGTTTTTACAAAAGTATAACCAAAAACAAGACCAAAACACGAATTCTATTGCAGCAGATTATACAAGTAAAAATTTAAATTCTCCCCTTCGGCAATTAGCTGCCGCCAAAGGAAAGCGTTATGGTGCAGCAATTTCTAATGAATTTTTGCAAACAGAGAAAGATTACGCTAACCTAATAGCTCGTGAATGTTCCATTGTGACACCGAATGGTGAATTAAAATGGGACGCTACTGAACCACAGCCAGGACAATTTACCTTTGAATCAGCAGATGCGATCGCTGATTTTTGCCAAAAGCATAATATAGATATGCACGGGCATACCCTTTTCTGGCACATGGGAAGACCAGACTGGGCAACATACCCGCCTACACTTAAGATGATCGAACGCCATGTCAAAGGAGTCATGGGGCATTATCGCAATAGTCCGGTTTTAAAGTCTTGGGACATTGCCAATGAAATTATCGCTGATAGTGAAAATGAAACTGATAATGCAACAATCGGTTTGCGTAAAGGGGTAAAACCAGAATTAATTCGAGACTTATTTTTAATTGCCGCAACAGTAGATAACAGCAAGAAATTTTACCTAAACGATTTCGGCATCGAAGGCGCTACATGGAAATCAGATCGTTTCTTAAAAATGGTCGAATATCTGAAGAATAGTGGCGTTAAAATTGACGGGGCAGGTCTCCAATCACATCTATGGTTTTCTACTTCATATCCTTTTGACGAGAAAGGACTTAATTCGGTCTTAAAACGGCTTAACGATCTTGAAGTGAAACCAATAATTACAGAATTAGATATTATCATTGATACCCCGCTACCCGATAGTATCAAAAGCCTAGACCAAATGGTAGCCGATAGTTACAAGCGATATCTTGACCTATGCTTTGAGAATCAAGTCGATACTGTGATTACATGGGGACTTACCGACCGTCATACCTGGATACGTCACCCTAAGTGGATGCCAAGAAAAACCTTTAGAAACAATCCAAGTCTCTGGAAATTTCTGCGTCCGCTTCCCTTCGATGAGAACCTGCAATCTAAACCAGCTCGCAATGCTATAGCCCAGGCTTTTCAGGAATCAACTTAATACTCCACTAAGGCATAAATGTAGTATTTCCTCAGCAACTGAGGTACACCCAAATCTTGTTTACCAAGCTTAGTAGCTTTGAAAATGTACCTCACTATGCCGGGAACTACTATAGTATTGTATTTTTAAGTATTAATCTAAGCAAAATAAATGCAAATATTTTTAGTTATTCACGAATATGAAAGTTGAATAAGACTTCCTGACTAATCAATCATTAAATCTTAGTACAATATTTCATAAATTCGTGACGAATTGAGCGACCTACTGGTAAGAGTCTGAGAAACTCGATCAAGCTACAAACTTTTGAAATTTCGTACTTATCAATACCAGAAGGTTATTTTTTTTTCGTTTACTTGAGATACTCCAAATTTCTCGTAAAAATAATGTGCCAACAAACCAAGGCTCTAATAAGTAACGTCTCCAAAGTCTTTTCGGTTCAGACAACAAGCGATACAACCATTCTAATCCCACCTTTCCCATCCAGCGAGGAGGAGTAGGTATTGCTCCTGCTATATAGTCCATACAAGCTCCACTATTCAAAATAGTATTGGTATGAAGATGTTCAAGATTTTCGTAAATCCAATACTCTTGGCGTGGCATACCCATTCCCACCATTAATATATGAGGTTTGTAAGCATTAATTGCAGCTACAGTGGCGAGATTTTCTTGACTATCTTTATTTATATCAATATAGCCATGAGCGCAAGCAATCTGTAAACCAGGAAATTTTTGGCATAAAATATTTGCTGCTTTTTCAGCAACTCCTGGCTTTGAACCTAAATAGAATACACGCCAGCCTTTAGTAGCAGCTTCTGCCATCAGAGGACATACCCAGTCAGCATAGGTTACTCTTTGTTCGCGTTTAATTGGAAAACCCAACAGCTTTCCAATAAACACCAAAGGCATACTATCAATATGGGTATATTCTGCTTTTGAATAAAAAGCTTGCATTTTTAGATCGTTATGGAAGAGATAAAGACTATGTAAGTTGTGATTAGCAATAATCCATTTTTCATCCCGATCAATAGATTCTTCAATCAATGAATTTAAGTCAAGGATAGACAGTGCATCTACTTGAGCACCAATAATTTTATAAGAAAATCGCTTTTTCATATCTTATTTTTATTTTGATAAATATGAGATGTTATCTCAAAGTCAAGGTGAGTATTGTAAAATCAATCAGCAATATTTCAATACAAAAGTACTTAAATATTGAAACACCTAAGTTTTTTAGTTAAAATTATTATCTAAATATAACTAAAAAGCACTTATTCTTATGAGGATGTCTGCGATATTTTGTGCTTTTGCATTCCACGAATACTTTTCGGTAATTAAACTATATGCTGTATCTACAAGTGATTGATATTTATCAATATTGGAAACAGCATCCAGTATTGTGTTAGCAACTTCTTCGCTAGAGTATCCTGTTACCAACAGATGTTCCAAGTGGCGAAATTCTTCTAAACCTCGCAAACCTTCTGGCGTTGATACAACTAATTTTCTACTAGCGAAATAATCTAGTGCTTTATTGCGAGCGCCACCTGCTACTGCTTGTTTTGAAAATGGCAATAAAGCAATATCTGCATATTTAAGATGGACGATAAAATCTTCCCTTTTAGGTAAAAACCCTAAAAAAGAAATGTTAGAGGGTATTGCTTCTGAAATATCACTACTATCCCTACCAATGACAACAAAATGTACTTGTTCTTGATAATTTTCAAGGGATTTAGCAACTTCAATAGCCATTGATACAGACATATCATTAGTTGGAAATTGAAATGTCTTGGGAGCAATGATAACGACTATTTTAGCTGGTCTGAATGCCTGATAGGGGTCTTTATCTGGAAAAACTTCAGTATTGAGTAAGTCTTCAGTAACTCCGTTCCCGATAGAATAAATTTGTTGTGGAGTTTTTCCATACCATTGGGAAATTAGTTTAGAAATTGATTCACCTGCTGCAATAATTGGACTACCAGAAAATATTAAAATTCCCTGAGCAATATATGTCTTAATACATTGTGCAAACTCTTTGAAAGGATTGGCAACTGAAAACAAGCGCATCCAGTATTCATAAGGCGAAAATGTATGAAAATCTAAGACAAGAGAGGAGCTACTGTGTTTTCTAAGCTTTAGTGAAATTAAAGCAGCCAATCCAGGTAGTGTTTCTTGAGCATACACAATGTCTGGACAAAACTCGTCGATGCACTTTTCTATGGATTGAATATATGACTTCAAGCTTCTTGAGCCAATAGAAAGAGAAGGTGCATAATTAACAGATGAGCAATCTAAACCTAGTTGAAAAACATCAAAATGTTTAGTAAGATATTGTCCTAGATAAAAAGGTCTAGTAAATGCACCAAATGGCTGACTAGAATCGAGTGTTGAGACAATCAGTAAACGTTTACCCATAAAATAATTGTTGATTATTTTATAATTTGAAATTACATTTGTCAAATTATTAAGATAGTTACAATTTATCTAAATACCATGCATCAATAACTATCGTGCAACTATTAAACTTCTGAGTTACTTTGATTAATATCCTCAGAAAATGTCGGAGAAGTTGCTAAATCTTTGTAACCAATAATTGCTCTAATATAGGGTAAGAACCAGTACAATATCCAGAATGGCCCAGAGTGTCTGCTACAAAATATAGTCCATGATTTCAATGGAAAGGCTTTGATTTGTAGTACTTTTTTCAAGCGTTCTAAGATATTTAAATTGGTATCTGCCCAACTATTGCGGATAGAGTTTTTAGTGCAAGTACCAATATACCCAGGAGCTACCCATATTTTACAACCCAATTTACGCGCTCTCAGGGCATAATCTAAATCTCCTAAACTATGAACAAAAGCTGTATCAATATTACCAACTTTCGCGGCAACACTTTTAGGAATTAGCACGCAGTTACCATACATAGCATCACATTGTTGGATAACGGAGCTTGGTTCTAAAAATTCAAATTTATTAGAATACCACTTTTTAGATTTTACCGCTCCTCCATAGGTTGCTTTTCCTGTAATTGAGTCTTTAGTTGAACCAACTACAATTGAGTCTCGATAACCAAGTTCTGTCAAATTTTGATGAACCTGTAATAGTTTACTCACAGCATTGGCTTCCAAAAATGTGTCATCATTCAACCACAGATAATAATCATATTGATATTTTATTGCCTCACTGAAAGCTAGACGCATTCCTCCCACCCAAAATAAATTGCCATTACCTTGAAGAATTTGTACTTCTGGATATTCTGCTTTAACAGCCTCTGTAGTCCCATCAGAACTTCCATCATCGGTTAAATAAACATCACAACAATTTTTTTGCTGATATAAAGCGTTTAGACAGGCAAGAGTTGTATTCCGTCTGTTATAACATGTCATAATTACAGCTATATTCGCTTTCTTCATCTCATTTCCCTCATAATAATATGTACAAAAGCAGTCAATCTAAATAATAAATTTAGAGACGTTTTGGATGGATTTTATTCAATCTTAATTATCAAAATTTTAACTTTCATATATTCATATATAGTGATGTCAGTTTAAAATTTAACTCTGTTTTCTATCCATCCACTGAAATTAATATCTAAGTTAAAGCTTTTTAGTTTTTGTTCCATTCTTCTGACTCCCAACAAATATCTATGCCAAACTGATACACGAGGCATATTAAGTCTGACAACCTCTTCAGATAACCATTGATATTTCTTAGAATTGACATTCAACTTTTTCAATCTTTTTATTTGTCCATGCCAATCGTTATAAAAAAATAAGTTGAAATAATGAATGGATACAATATCATCCCAATGTTTAATTTGTAGTTTGTTTGATAAACGGTTATGTAAAGGTAATGGATAACTATAATTAGGGGGAAGATGTTCAACGTTTTCTTCCAAGGCACATAAAGTTACAGACAAAACAGACTGCTCAACAAAATAAATACCCTGGGGAGGAGTAATATCCAAGCGCATTACTTTTTCAAAATTCTCTTTCCAAGTTCTAAATATACCGGCACTTTTTCTTACAGCAATCAAACCAGAATTCCAGTAGGCTCTGATTCTTTTATTACCAATGGGCGTGTCAACAAATACCTCACGCTTTACTCCTAGTACTTCATATAGTTTTTGCCAATACCATTCTTGAGGATCTTGCAAACCTGTAGAACCAATTCCTTGGCCATACTCAGGACGCATTCGCACATTACAATCTACGGGCAATAAAAATTCTTTCGGTTCAGAAAAAAAGCATTTGTCACTGTCTAAAAAAACCAATATTTCTGCATCGATATTTTCTTCTGCATAGGCACAAACTAGGGGCTTATTAGCTAAATAATATTCATGGAATTCTCGATTTATCGGGATTTGTTGATGAGTCACCTGCAATGCTTCAAAGGCTTGTTGGGTTTGCTTTAAAATCGGTTCACCTACTCTAGGATGGAAACTATATATAGGTGTATTTTTCAATTCGCCGCAGAACTTACGAATACTTTCTGCAAGCATCAAAGATTGACCTTCTAAACGACCAGGTTCTGTACAAATTATAAAAGCTATAGGTATTGACATAGTATGAAGTATTGATTTAATAAGTTAATTACTCAATGAAGATTTCTTTGCTATCATCAATATTTCCTGAAACAAGGCTGAATAACGACGTGCTTGAAGTTCCAGGGTAAATTTTTGCTCGGCTTTCTCACGTGCATAAAATGACAGTTTTTGCAATCTCTGTTCATTTTCAAGAACCCAGATAATTCCTTTGGCAAAATCCTCAACTTCATAAGGTTTAGCCAAATAGCCGTTCTGCTGATGATCGACAATATCTTTTAAGCCAGTAGAATTAAACGCCACAACTGGAGTACCACAAGCGAATGATTCTGAAGCTGTCTGTCCAAAAGATTCTTGAAGAGATGGTACAAGCATTACATCAGCAGCTGAGTAAACAGTTGCTAAAGATATAGCATCATGTAAATGTCCCAAATAGTGGGTTTTGAAGCCTAAATTAGGTGGATTTTCGGGTTGAGATGCTCCAAAAATCACAACTTCCAAGTCATCTTTCCAGCCAGATTTACTCAATTCTTGTAAAGCTGGTTGCAATAAATGAAATCCTTTATTTCTATCGCTTGTTGCTTCTATAGCTCCAAATAGTATCAGCTTTTTATTTTGAGGTAGATTGAGTGTTTCGCGGGCAAAATGTTGATTAATCGGTCGATATTTTTGAGTATCTAATCCGTGGGGAATTATCTCAATTCGCAAATTTTGGAATAAAGAGCTAGAACGAGCGCACTCTGCTAGCCAAGAACTTGGTGAAACTAGAGTTAAATTTAAATTTTTCCAAGCTTTTGCTTTGCGCTGCCATACCCAGCGGGATAAATCCCATTCATTACCACTATTAAGTTGAGGACAAGCCCCGCAGGATATTTTGTAGCGATCGCATTCTCCAGTAACGTGACATCCTCCAGTAAACCCCCACATATCATGGAGAGTCCAAACTAAAGGGCGCTTCAGTTTAGCAAAGGTTTCTATTTGCATAAAACCTCCGCTAATCCAATGCAGATTGATTATATCTGGATTAATCTGAGCAACTTTAGGAATAACTCTATCTGGCAACCATTGAGTAAAAAATGGGGTATTTTTCTTTTGACGATAAAGCTTTAATGGCAAACTTTCAACTGTCAGCTTTGCTTTAGCGATGCCTTGAAACAGTCTAATTTTAGGTGCAATTATTGTTTTATCATGACTATATTTTTCCTGTACTAACATTTGTGACTGTAATCCTATATTCTGTAAACCTGTGTGTAAACGATATGCAGCCCTAGCTGCACCGCCACTAATATCATGGGTACTAATATGTAAAATTTTCATTTTGATTAACTTAATATTCACTACAACTATTTCTGACTGCCATAAAAACTAATTGAATAAAATCTTTTTATAATTCCGTTGAGATTCAACAGTCAAAGATAATGACGTGGTGATATACATTAACCAATTCCAGCTAGGAGTTAATAATCTGGCTTCTGAAAAATTCACTATGACAATGATAATTAACATTTGCATTGGCCAATAATCCTCTGGCTTTTTAGCGACAGAAATAATTCGAGTCAATGCCATTACGAAAAACCGGACAAACCCTGCTGCAAAAGTCAAAAACCCTAAGAATCCCAATTCTAACAATAATTCTAAAAAACCATTATGGGCGTTACTTGCCCAATCGTAAGTAGCTCTTAATTTGGATGCAGCATTACTAGTCCAAAATCCCGAAAATCCATAACCTAACCAAGGTCTCTCCAAAATCTTAGAAATTACTAGCTCCCAGAGGTCAGAGCGTCCATTGAAGGTAAGGTCTTTACCAGAAGTACCAACTACAGTTTCGGCATTATTGAGAAGTAATATTGAAGAAATCATCAGCAACATCAAAGTTGAAGTTATCGTAATAACTTGTAACTTATAATTAGTTTTCTTCAGGGATCTATAGACAGGTAAAAGCAATATCATTGTCAATAAAATCGTTAAAGATGTTGTTGAACGTGAAAGGATAATTAGACATATAGATATCCCACATAGTGCCCACATCAACCAACGATATCGATGACCACTAAGAGCCAGGTGCAAAAAAACTCCTGCACTCCAAGCCATCATGTAACCTAATTCATTTTTATGACCATAAATTCCACTCCACATACCTAGTAACTCAGGTGATTCGTGAATATAACCTGGTACAAATGCAGAAAATAGCATAGATAATGATGCAGCTACCCCAAGTGCCCAAGCTATCAGCTTAATTTGTTCCTTAAGGGGATAACGCATTGCTAAATAGATGGCAAGAAAATATATTCTGATTAGACCTCTTAAATAAGTAAGACTAGAACTTAGGTCTTCTGACCATAAAAGAGAAAATATAACTATTGCTAGTAATAAAAACTGTAGTGGACTTCTAATAATTACATAAAGAAAACCTTTCCAGTATGAAATTAGAAAATAAAATAGGATTAAATATGAAACTATATTGAACAAAGTATCTAGCTTATCACCTCCAAGTGTAGACATTGAAACTTCTTGTGCGGGGTGTATTGTTAATGCCCCTACAGAAATTAGTAGTAGCAAGATAGTTAATATTTTTTCTGTTAGTTTTATTTTCATTTCTGAGATTTAAGTGACCTATTTTTTATCGTTAAGTAATTCAATCTTTTCTTCACTTCTTCTTTAAAAATATCTAATGTAGTTGCTTTATAAACTGTTTTTTGGATAAAATTATCTGCTTCTACATTCCTGACAATAAATGGTGGATGCTTTAAGGGAAATTCCATTGCCTGTATGGGCATATTGATGAAGGAAAATTCTTGATTTGAAGTGAAATGAGTTGCGTCTGCACCAACACCAACATTAGAGATTAAATTGACATTGGGAATAATACTTAAGCTTCCCTGCATCCAACAAGCAAATGTCCATTGATAATCCCAGGTTATACCTGTAGGATTGTCATAAACAGATTGAAATATTCGTTGCCAAGAATTTACCGCTTTTTGGTCTATAAGAATGTCATGTAAAAGATTTTCTGCTTGCACCTCTTTCCAGAGTTTGATAGTCAAATCATAATGTTGCCAAGCACGTCTCCAACTTGCCCAACCCCAGCAGTGGTTGTAGCGAGAAAAATAGTAACTGTAATTTGTACATTTTTTTCCTAGTTGAAGATTTTGAGCAGAGATTGTGGCGATTCTGGTATCGTTTCTATATTTTTCCAGCAGCTCTTGACTAAACCTGAAAAAAGTTTGGTGAGGAATACAATCATCTTCTAAAATAATTGTCTCTTCAACATTATTAAAGACCCAATTTAAGCCGCTTGATACTCGTTTTGCGCAACCTAAGTTGATATCAGAATAATTTTTAATTACTTCACAATTCCAATCAACTCTCTCAATAATTGCCCTAGTTGCTTCGCATTTTTCTGCCTCACCTTCGCGGTCAGTGCGGGGTCCATCTGCAATTACAAAAAGTCTTGTTGGCTTGGCTTGGCGAATAGCTTCAAAAACTTTCTCTGTTGTTTGTGGACGTTTAAAAATAATAAAAGTTACGGGTGTTTGCATAATAATAAAATTTCAGTAACAACGATTAGTATCTATAAAAATGAATAAGCGATCGCACCTGAATCTTAAAGAGCTTTTGTGTTCTTGAATCAAATGCATTGCATATAAAAGCAGCAGCAGCTTGAGAGATTATTGTTGCGATCGCAGCTCCAAGTCCTGCATATTTAGGAATAAGTAATAAATTAAGAATAATGTTTAGTATTGCTCCAAATAAAGTTTTACCTAAAGAAACGTGGTTTAAACCTTCAGCAATAAACCAAGGTGATGTTGCAAGACCCATAAATACAAACAAAGAAGTCCAAATATGAACTGCTAATATTGCTCCTGCATCTGCATATCCACTTCCAAACATCACCATAATTATCTTGTCAGATAAAAAGGACATTGGAAGAGCAATTACTAAAGATATACATGTCATGAGACTGAGTAATTGTCCTATTCTCTGATAGTAAAGACTTTCTGATTTTTCTTTTGCTGCATAAATTGTCGGAGCAACAGAAGAAACAATAGCCCCCGGAATAAAATACCAAATTTCAGAAACACGCACAGCCGCAGAATAAACACCAACCTCACTATCTCCGATCATTTGGCCTAACATCACCTGATCTATTCTCATAAAAATCATGATGGCAAACCCCGAAAAAACTAGAGGCAAGCTCTCTTTCAGAAGAGTTTTAGCAGCCGCCATACTCCAACGCCATAACCACAATGAAGACCCTTTGACTTGGTAAACAATTAGTAAGCCAATCGCACTCATTGCAAATTCTGCTAATGTTACCAAAGCAAAAGCTAGCAACGGTGCTTTTGTTAAAATCAGTGCGATTTTGATGAGAGTATTTAGCAGAAACGCCGTGTTTTTAGCGATTACAGTATATTTTGACTGCACCTGTGATTGGAACCAAAGTTCAATAGTATCAGATGCCCTAAAAACTCCTGCTATTCCTAAAATTGCAACTAGCCATATCTTTAGTGTTTCATGCTCACCTAAGAAAAACATCGTGCTAACTGCCAATAAAACAGAAGCAATTCCACCCAAAAATTTTAGCCAAAAAGTAGTTCCTAAAATTTCCTCTTTGTTTGATGATTGACGCACAAGATGGCGAACTACTACGTCGTCTAGTCCGAGAGTAAAAATTGGACTAAATAAGGCAACAAAAGCTAAAGCATAGTTAAATAGACCATACTGTTGTACTCCTAAATAACGTGCTACCCATACTCCTACAACTAAGCTTGCACCCATACGTAGAATGCGGTCAGCAAATAACCAACCTGTATTAGCAATAATTGCACGCAGACCAGAACGAGATTTAAATTGCGATAAATTTTTGATTTTTAATTTACTTAACATTATTTTTATGAACTAATCATCTGAAATTATTTGTACTTATCCATCTTGTTAGTGCAAGTTTTCAATTTTTGAAAATACGAAATAAAGTGTATTTACTTAGAACTTATATTGTTGAGCGTTGACGATATTTTGAATTTACCAATAATCAAAATTTTCAAAAAATAGTTAAATAGGAAAATAATGCCCTTAGTTTTCCAATACAAACTATGCTCAAATAAAAATATTATTTTCAAATAAGTAACAAAATCTTGAGATTTTGGGCATGGTATTGTTTGTAATTCATTGATAGATGTAAAAGCTAAAAATAATGGAGAGCTAAAATTGTTTTTTTGCAGGATGTAATTAAAGAGAGAATTACGTTTCCAGAATCTTTTGTATTCATAGTTTTTGTCTACATCTAAAAAGTTCTTATTATGATATTTATTATGATCGTGTATTCTATACCTTACTAAAGGTTTAGACATATAAAACTTTTTAGCCCCCACCAAAGAAGCTCCCCATACCAAACAGTCATCAGCCCTTACACGCCAATCTTCTAAATTTGGAATAGGTAAAAATTTTCTGACTATTTCTCTACGTATTGATAATGTTGAAGTTATAGAACCAATCCATTCACCATTATATAAAGTTCTAATTACTGAATAACCTAAATCTAAATCAACTACATCGTCTTGAAATATGCCTTCTACTGCTCCAAATTTTTTATACGCACAAAATAAAAAATCACATTCACTGCGTCTATTGTAAAAATTTAGAGCGTTTTCTAAATACTGAGGTTCATAAATATCATCAGCATCTAAAAAAAATAAAATGTCACCAGTAGCAGCTAAAAATCCTTCATTAAAAGATGATAGTTGTCCTTGATTTTGTTCTTTAAAAATTGACTTAACATTAGCTAATTGAGTAAATTTATTGATGATTTTCACAGAATTATCTGTAGATGCATCATCAACAATAATAATTTCATCAAATTTGACTGTCTGATTTAAAGCGCTATCAATTGCCTCAGATAGAAATTCAGCATAATTGTAATTGTTAATTAAACAAGAAGTTTTAATTTTAGTTTTATCCATTATTTCTACAGTCACAAAATTAGGTTTAGATAGTTTTAGTGATGATAGCTTTCACAATTTCTAAAAAAACTTAACGCTCTTTGCGAAATTTAGTTAAGCTGCTAGAAGATACCAAATCTTGTTCAATTTGTCGTTTTTTGGTGTCATAAAAATAATTATTAGGTTCATTTTTAGTATTCACACCATTGATGACTATCCCTAATACCTTCTGACCTGACTGAGTTAAAAACTCTTTAGCTGCATTTGCACTGTTCAAGTCAACCACTCCAGGACGAACGACTAATAAGATACCGTCAGTCAAAGTGCTTAAAACAGCAGCATCTGCTATTCCTGATAGTGGAGGAGTATCAAAAATTACAAGGTCGTAATCTCTCCCAAAGTTACTAATTAATGTTGCCATACGTTGAGAATCTAGCATTGCCACTGGATTGGGAGGCAAAACTCCAGAAGTAAGAACTTCCAGATTAGGCATGACTTCATGAACAGCTGTATCTAAAGAAGCTTGATTACTTATCACATTACTTAGTCCCATTGTATTTGTTAGCCCCCAGATATGATGCTGTATGGGATGACGCATATCTGCATCCACCAACAACACCCTACGCCCTGCCTGAGCCATAGTCACAGCTAAATTTGCAGATACGTCAGACTTTCCTTCTTTGGCAACGGAACTTGTAATTACAATGCTTTTGAGCGGTTTATCAGAACAGAGGAACTTCAAGTTTACTTGTAGTATTTGATATGCATTACCAACAGGGAAGTAAGGAATATCTCTGCCAATAATTTTGGGAATAGCTCTATCCAGCCCTGGTATAGAAGAATGATCTTTACCATTTCTACCTTGTGTAGGAATTACTCCCAAAACACTGTATCTTAAGACTTCTTTGGCTTCTTTGACGGTCTTCACCGAGCGGTCTATCAAGTCTAAAGTAAAGGCGACAATGATACCTAAGAAAAAACCAACTCCTGCTCCACCAATAATAAACAGCATTTTCCGAGGCCCTTCTGCTTTATCAGGGGTTAAAGCATAGGAAATAACACGAGCATTAGGAATCTTTTGATTCTGTGCAATATCAATCTCTTGGCGTTTCTTTAAGAGTGTTTCGTAAGTCGTTTGAGCTGCTTGCAATTTCCGTTCTAGCTCTCGTTGGCTTTGTTCTAGCCTTGGCAAATTATTTGCTCGTTTGATATAGGCATTTTGCTGTTGTTTGAGTGTGGCAATTTGTCTCTCCAGACCAACACGTTCTGCCTGAGCACGAGTAATATCTGCAATTAGGCTTTGCCGTAGTTGTCCAACCTGTAAACTTCCCTGTGTTATCTGTGCTCCACCAGCTACTTGTCCTGTCCGCTCTTTTAACAAGTTCTTAAGAGCTAAGACTTTTTCTTCTAAGTTAGTAATTGTAGGGTGTTCAGGTGAAAAACGGGTACGCTCTAGTGCAAGTTGGCTTTCTGTTTCTTGAAGTTGAGCTAGCACTTTCTGAACTCCAGGTGCTTGACTCAATTCAGATTCGATTACACCTTGCCGTGAATCTATCTGAGCTTCACTGCTTAACTGTTCTAGACGACCCTTCACATCATCTAGTTGAGCTAAAGCTTGAGAAATTTGATTTCCTAACTTAGAAATGGTATCGACTGCTGCGGCTGCTTCTTGTTCCAGAACAACAACTTTATTCGTTTCTTTAAATAGCCGCAGTTTTGATTCGGCTCTTCTGACAACTTCCTCAGCTTTAGGTACTTCCGTTACAAGAACCTGTTTGGCTGTCCGCGCTTCATTCTGATTAGCCTTGATATTTAGATCGATATAACTGTCAATAACTTCATTAACGATTTTGGCAGCTAGTTCTGGATCGCCACCTTTATAAGAAAGTTGTACAACATCAGTACCTTTAATTCCTTCTATTTTCAGTTGTTTTGCCAAATCGGGAATCGAGAGCAGTTTGCCTTGACTATCTTTAAGGTTGAGGGAATTAATCGTTTTCTCAATTACTGGATTCGATCCAATAACTCTCACCTGAGTTTCCAGGGGATTATCGTTCACATTCAAAGCTTCTAGGCGTCCTATGTCATCCGGTAAGCCTGTGAGTGAGGAAGAGCGATTTGTTTTAATCATTAAACTTCCTTCTGCCTTGTATGAAGGTTTTAGTGAAAATGCATACAAGCATCCAAGGCTAACAGATATGGCGAAAATTCCAACTAGAGGTAGCCAACGCCGTTGAAGAACTTCTAAGTATTTCTGAATATTTACTTCTTCAAAATTTGGTAAAGATTCCATTGTCATAATATATGTAAACTTTTATAAAAAGACTATTTACTTACAGCAAATTGTTCTTAAAATTGTGACTACATTCCTAATAAAGTCTATTTTGCGATATTAATATTTGCATGAATTCGTAGCTAATAACTTGCTGCTGAGTTTCTTCAATATCTGAAGTTAACTAATAGTTTTGCAAGCTGTAATTTTAACTTATACTGATACTATAATGAGAGCAAAAACAGGATAAATCACAAATTTATCCCTGATTTAGTCGCTTTCCATTTTTGGGGCTTACTTAATTTTAGTTAACTTCGTTTTATGCTACTACTAATGCAAGTATTGATTAGTAAGCTAACAATCACTATCATATTATGTAAAAACATTGATTTTTATAACTTTACAAAAAATTTATACAATAGACTAATATATTCATTCTCAGTCTGCTAATTCTTAAAAGACAAGAGGAGTTAATTCGTTCCGGGTAAGGAATAGAAGAATTGTGTCAGTATATAAGCAATGGAAGCACTTCAGAGATAGGCTTTAGACAGTGAAAAAGATACCTAGAAAGACTGGATGAATCTTTACAGAAGCTACTTCAAAACTTTAATTAACAATTTATTTTTGCTCTAAATAATAGTCAAGTTTGGTAATAATACGGTACTAGCAATCATAAAATTGCATGATTTAGGTATTGAACCTATAAAGACTCGCAATCAGTTTAATTTGCCTTTATGTAGAAATACATTCATTTTTGTAACACAAATGAACTATATACGATTACTAAGTAAATTGGCTCCAGCTTAAATTTAACGCAGTCCAACAAACGAGCATCAAATAACAGCGTGACTAAATCGAGAAATTAGTCTATATCAGACTAGTACAAAATAGCAAAAATCCAGCTACTATCTCAATTAAGCAGACAAATAGCTCAAGCAACTTGTTCAAGGTAGGCAAACTCCCGTCAGATTCTACTAGATTTCACATATTTTTAATGAAGTTTCCCTATATTTATTATTACGTGTGTTAATCTAAGGTACTCAAGCTAGCCTGCTATTTCTTGGTTTTTATATTTAGGCAATTGTAATTATTAAACTGACATTAAATGTTGAGAGATTGAATTATGAAATCCTCTTTTATGATCTTAGGCATTGTGATTAGCACATTCACTCTCAGTCAAAGTGCCTATGCTAATCAAGAGAATGTTCCCATAAAAATAGGCGATCGCGATCGGGCTGGAGTTTTATTGACAGAACCAGCTACGATTAATACTACATGGAGTAATTTGATCGGACAGACTAATAATTCCAAACAAACTGCTGAATCAATTTCGCTAATGCAGGAGCGAGGATGCCAAAAAATTAACCCGCTTGAGTTCATCAATAACCCCAGCGCTTTTTTTAAGCAATGTCAGGAGCCAATCAAGACTCAAAGTACTGAACCAATTGAGTATCTCAAAGTTCCGAAACTGGATTCTGGTATTAGTGTGACAGTTACTAAGTTTTGATATTAGGAACTTTTTTAACAAAAAATAGCTAATTCTTGGTAGTGTGATTTATCTAGATAATTTACGCTCAAATATGGATGAAATATTTATGCTGGCTGCTTTAGCTCAAAGCAGAAAAGCTTTGCCGGAATGTTTGCCGAACCCACCAGTAGGCTGTGCGATCGTATATGGCCAAGAGATAGTAGCTCAAGGATACACGCAAGCACCAGGAAAACACCATGCTGAAGCTGACGCACTTAAACAGATTCAAGGTAAAGCTTTCAACTTGTTGAAAATGTATGTAATATCATGTCAGGTTGAAGACTTATTATTTAGAGGGCAGTTCTTGCTGGGGGCTATTAGCTGGGGGAAAGAGACTTTTGGGATTTTTGCACAGATACGTTAATCATAAGTGATTAGCCGACATGATATAACTCTTGAACCTTGTTCTTTTCATGGACGCACACCTGTATGTGCTTTAGCGATCGCTAAAGATTGTCGGATACATGAAATATATGTATCTATACTCGATCCAGACCACTGCAATAATGGTAAAGGATTAGACATTCTCAAGAATTGCAGGAAAAATAGTTAATGTTGGGTTATGCGCCAATGAGGTGAATGCTTTTCTTAACCAATATCTACTAAAGTCATAGTTGAAGAGTTAGATTAAAACTTCAATATAGTACCATTTTCCCAAAAATCTTTGCAATAAGCCAATCATTTATGTAGATAGATAATTGTGCTTTTGTGCAACTAAAAGTTAAAACTAGTAAGCGATAAAGCTGTGAGATATTCCTTCATTAGGAGTTTTAGACTATTTCCGACTTCTCCAAAAAGTGGGAATGTTGTTGTTTAAGCAATGCTGCACAGCAATCAACTAGATACTTTTACACAAAAATCTTTTCGCTTCAAGAGAATATTAGTTAGGGCGATCGCGGGTGTTGCTGTCTTGCCAAGTATCATCCTTGATGTTAATACTACCACTGTTAGTACTTTTAGTCCATAAAATTTCTCTAGTAGTAATCGAGTTGATTGTACCGCATCCAATACAGATGTCTGCGTTAAATTATGACACAAGTGCAATTGTCACAGATATCTGCGTCTTCTGGATCGTCCTAAATTTCAGGAAAGAGATATGAGTAAGAATGAATGTACAGATGTAGCAGTGCTACGTCTGTGCAGGTGTTCTGGATATCGTATAATTAATTTCAGTAGATGCCTCATTACTAAAGTATTTGACCAGATTCTTAAAGAAAGCGGTTATTAAAGAGGGGAAGCAGGAGAAATTCTTTCTTTCATATTTAACGATCGCCCACTATGTACTTGGCTTGATATGCTTAGATTGTATTACAAAAAAATGAGGTAAAAAATGCATATTTTATATTTAATGAGTTTTTATTTCATGAATTACATTTATTGATAATTAGACTATGAACAATTACACAAATGAACTTTTTGTGATTGTTCAGAGTTGCTATTAATAATTTATCTTTTAGATAATGGAATCGTAGCTCAGTATTTTTTACTTTTCCAGTAAGCGCATTGGATAACTAGACTAAATTTAATTGTTAATTGAATTTTAGAAAATGCAAAAATCAATAATAAAGGAATGTAATTACTTCCAAGGATATGCTAATGATACTTTAGGTAATTGATTTGTGACTGATGATGATGTTATTATTAAGGAGTAGGTTGATTTTGGGTTTATTATCTCCAAGAATTAACTTGTAATGTATCATAGATCAGAATTCATCAGTGTTGCAAATTGATTAGACCTTTTGCATAAATTACAAATTAATAAACCCACCTCGCAAAGCGTTGCTTTGTCTACCTCCCCCAAAAGCGGGAAGGAAATTAAAGGATGGGGTGTTAAGTACTTTTGCAAGATATCTATGATTAGCAGTGTGAAATGGCTGTGGGTCTGAATATCTAGACTTGATACCAATAAATTGATGAGGTTACAGAGGAGCAAATAACCATGAGCAACTTAACATCTCCACATACCGAAGTTCAAAAAACGAAGAAAAAAAGTTTAACCGCAGATAAAAAGCCTCGATCTACAGATGATATTGTGCGTAGTTATCTGCAAGATATCGGACGTGTAGATTTGTTGACTCGCGAACAAGAGGTTATTTTTGCCCAACAAGTGCAGCAGATGATGAATTTATTAGCTGCTAAGGATGAATTGGCTGTCAAATTAAACCACGAACCCACGCTACAAGAATGGGCAGATCGGGTGGAGTTAACTGTGGAGGTGCTAGAGCAACAGCTAAATTTAGGACACCACGCCAAACAGAAAATGATTCAGGCTAATCTCCGGTTAGTGGTAGCTGTGGCAAAGAAATACCAGCACCGCAACCTGGAATTTATGGATTTAATTCAAGAAGGTACTTTAGGTTTAGAGCGAGGGGTAGATAAATTTGATCCCGCCCTTGGTTATAAGTTTTCTACCTACGCTTACTGGTGGATTCGTCAAGGAATTACACGGGCGATCGCTCAACAAGGACGTACAATTCGTTTACCGATCCACATCTTTGAGAAACTGAACAAAATTAAACGGGTGCAGCGAGAATTATCTCAACAGTTGGGTCGCGTTCCTACTACTGCTGAAATTGCCACTGCCTTATCTTTGACAGCTAGCCAGGTTCGAGAGTGTTTGTACTTGGCCCGTCAGCCCTTCTCTCTAGAGGCGAGAGTTGGCGAACAACAAGATACAGAATTGCAAGACATACTGGAGGATGATGGTCCTTCTCCTGAAGATTATGCCGTTGAAGAATCTCTCCACCAAGACTTACAAGACTTATTGGCAAAGCTGTCTCCCCAGCAGCGAGAAATATTAACCCTACGTTTTGGTCTAACGGATGGGTATGAACTTTCTTTAGCACAGATTGGCGATCGCATGGGTATTAGTCGAGAACGGGTGCGTCAGATAGAACAAAAAGCTCTTAGTCTCCTCCGGCGCCAAAAAGAACAAGTACGTAGTTATCTAGCTAGCTGAGGTTATTTTTTCATAATTTAGGGCATTTAAACTCAGGAAGTCACTATCATAACTGTGTAAAATTCAGTCATTATGGGCGAAAATAAACTTAGATAATCACTTTTAATGATTTGATATGAGCACATCAAAGACAGTGCAACAGTTGCAAGTGCAATGGGTGACTCCTGAAAACTTTCGGCCTTATGGACAGGTTATTTTTGCAAGTCTTGATGGCAAAACTTACGATGGGGAAGATGCCCAGTTAAACCTGCAAAACGGGATTCCACGATTTTATCTTATGCGATTGGAGAAAATAGGACGAAAGTTTCACAAAATTACTCGCCATGTGCAATGCACTCAATGTCTGGGTTCTTTGGAAGGGAAGGATTGGTTAATTGCAGTTTGTCCTCCTCATAATGATGTGAATGAACCAGCATTAGAAGATATTGCTGCTTTCCGCATTCCGGGAAATTGTTTTATCAAGCTACATGAGGGTACTTGGCACGCTGGCCCCCATTTTGACCATGAAGCTGTGGATTTTTATAATTTGGAACTAGCTGATACCAATATGGTGGATCATTTCACCCATGATTTTCTTAAGAGTCATCAATTAGAGTTTGAGATGGTTTAGGTAAAATTAGTTTAATTATAGATATAGACAAGCCATTTTCCTGAATCAGTTCAAGTATTACGTCAGTTTGGTTATGATGTATGGATGTGTAATGTTAGCCTAGAAATTGTATCCCAGCAGAATGGTTGCGTAGAAGTTTCCACTGCTTTTGAAATTTTTCTTAAACATTCATTTTATGTCTTCTTCCAAGTCTCAATCTTCTGACAAAAGCTTTGTCTACCGCGAATTTGGCAATGACAACTCCGCCGCCACAGAAAGACCGATTCCAGAACTACCCCCACAACAACAAAATTTGAAAGTACAAGCTTCCCGCAAAGGACGCAAAGGCAAAACCGTCACAGTAATTAGCGGTTTTCAAGCCAAACCGGAAACCTTAGCAGATTTGGTGAAGCAGTTGAAAACCCAGTGTGGGACAGGTGGGACACTTAAAGACAACGAAATTGAAATTCAGGGCGAACACAAACAGAAAATTGTTGAGATTTTGACCAAGCTAGGTTACAAAGCCAAAATTAGCGGTGGCTAATCTTGAGTGCGGTTTACCGTATCTTAAGCGCTATCTAGATTAAGAGAGGGAATGTTATCTTTGAGAAGTACAAATATGCTTGAACAGTGGTAAATTAGTTTGCCAACAAGCTGTCTTTTCTGAGATTAACAGGAGGTTTAAATGGATTTAGTTCGGATTCTGTGTGCCATTTTTCTGCCGCCTTTGGGAGTTTTTTTACAAGTAGGTTTTGGTATAGACTTTTGGATTAATATACTTTTGACGCTGTTTGGTTACATTCCTGGGATTATTCATGCAGTATGGATAATTGCTAAGAAATAATTCTTTGTAGAAGTAGGTTAAGCGTACCAATATCTGTGTTAGTGATTGTTATAGAGGCGATTCATAAATTGCCTCTATAAAAAATTTTATGAACTTAACTACTTTGTATTCGTAACTTTAATTAAACAAAAAGCTCTAAAAATACTATTTTATTTTTGAAATATATATAAACACTACTTAAGAAAACGCGATATCTAAATAAAAGTTGTAAAAACAATATTTATCAAGTCTTTAATGTCGGCTTATGTGTGGCGGTAAATACCGAATTAACTCTAACTTTTTAACATGGCATAGAGTCTAAATTCTAGAAGCAAGGGGCAGATGTGCAATTGCCATTGCACAGTTGAAACGTTTAAATCTTTGATTAACCCAGTGCTTATATCTAATACCCAGCCGTGAACCATAGGTGCTTTTCGCTCATGGAGTACTTGACGCATGACGGAAGTTTGGTAAAGATTTTTCACTTGCGCCACAACATTGATTTCTGCCAAGCGATTCAGACGTTCTTCTCTTGTTGGCAAAGTATCAATTTCTTCTTGTTTCTCTAAATACAGTTCCCGAATCGGATTTACCCAGTTATCAAGAATTCCGATAGTTCGCCCTTCTAAAGCTGCCTTAATTCCTCCGCAATCGTAGTGACCACAAACGATAATGTGTTCCACTTTCAGGTGTAAAATTGCGTATTCTAAAACGGCTAAAAAGTTTATATCCGTTAGAGAAACTTGATTGGCAATATTACGATGTACAAATAACTCTCCTGGTTCTGTACGGGTAAATTTTGTTAATGCCAGACGACTATCAGAACAGCCAATGTATAGAAAAGGTGGTGTTTGTCCATTAGATAATTCTTGAAAGTAAGTTGGATCTAGAGCTAGCTTTTCGGCAACCCAAGCCTGATTATTTCTGAGGAGTTCATCAATGCTGTTGTATTTCATCTTTCGTCAATTTCGAGAGAGAATCTCATCAATATTTTATTTTAACCGATCTCCAGTTTTGTCTAAATCAAGATGAACTTTCTCAAAACTAAAATCTGATAAAGATGACAATTTTTTTCAATCGGGGGCAACAACTTTGCTATCGTTATGATGGTTAATTGACCAACGGTGATCGATAGTTACAGAGGAAAACTCGCAAATTTCTTCTAGTCGCTTTTGCTGTACAGCAGCTTTACGGAGAGTAATAATTAGCTGATTCACCTGATGCCGTAAATCTGGATTATCATTGACTGCTAACATAGTTTGTCTTTCTAAGAGTTGAAGTATAAGTTCGTAGTGAATAGGCGAAGGTAGAGGAATTTGCTCCATGAAGTTAACTTTTGATTTCATATTTGGGATTGTGTATTAGTCACAGTTTATTTCTTGTTAATAAATTGTTACATAATAAATAACTAGTTGCTTATGGCTTTGGTTTGATTAGCAATGAAGATTTAGCAAAGATATTGATGATATTTGATAGCAAAGTGCTGCGTGTATACGCATAGTATGCCCAATTGCTCAACTATTATGTGCAGTTGCCCTGCGCCTTTTAGGGCAGATGGGGTGTTTATTTCAAAAATTCTTCGGTAATATACGGGCGATCGCAGCGCCGGGATCTGGTTGTTTTACCAAAGATTCTCCAATGAGTACAGCAGATGCACCTGCTGTCAGCACTAAACTCAAATCTTCTGGGTTGTGTAGTCCTGACTCGCTGACAACAAGGATATTTTTCTCTTGCAATTGTCTACCCCTTGCAGCCAAAAGTTGGCAAGTAGTTTGCAGATCGACAGAGAAATCTTCCAAATTGCGATTATTGATTCCTATCAGGGAGACTCCATCTAAGGCTAACACACGGTCAAGTTCTGCCAAACTATGGACTTCAATCAAGGCTGCCATTTTCAGGTTGTTAGCAATTTTCAAGAAGTATTGCAAATCTCGATCGCTCAAAATAGCTGCAATCAACAAAATCGCATCTGCACCCTGAACCCGTGCTAAGTACATCTGGTAAGGATAGATGACAAACTCTTTACACAGTAGGGGCAAATCTACGGCAGCCCGGACTTTGGCTAAATTGTCAAAACTACCTTGAAAGAACTTGACATCTGTGAGTACAGAAAGACAACTAGCACCTCCTTGCTGATAAGATAGGGCGATCGCTACTGGGTCAAAATCTGCTCGTAAAACGCCTTTACTCGGTGAAGCTTTTTTAACTTCGGCAATCAATGCTGGCTTTGTCTTACCTTGACGCAAAGCAGCAACAAAATCACGGGTTGGTGGCGCAGAGAGTGCTTGATGTTGCAATTCCCGTAAAGGCAGCCTTTCACGCATTTGGTCAACTTCAACTTCTTTATGCCAGACAATTTCTTCCAAAATGTTGTTTGGCGCTGCATCAGGTACGGCAGCCTGATAACGTAACATGGACACGGAAATAGCTGGGTTAGGTGAACGGCGACGGATTTGCATAATTAGTCAATAGTCATTAGTCATTGGTCATTAGTCATTTGTCATTGGTCATTAGTCATTTGTCCTTGTTTATTGACAAAGGACAAATGACAGAGGACAAATGACTAAATGGCTCGTTTATAAGCTTCGTCTAGGACTTCTGAGAGTGTCGGATGGGCGTGAACTAGATGTGCGAGACTTTGGACAGATTGACGGTTGGCGATCGCAGCTGAGGCTTCATGAATTAAGTCTGAGGCGTGCAGTCCGAAAATGTGGACGCCCAGGACTTCCCCGGTGTCTTTGCGATATATCACCTTGGCAATACCGTCAGCTTCATTTTCTGCCAACGCTTTGGAATTTCCTTTGAAGTAACTCCGACTGGTGGCAATTTCAAACCCTTCAGCTTGTCCCAACTCCTTAGCTGCTGTTTCAGTTAAGCCTACATAGCTGACTTCTGGGTGGGTAAATGCCGCTGCGGGGATGCTGCGATAGTCTACTATTCTTTCCCTCCCAACTATATTTTCTACCGCGATGATGCCTTGAGCAGAAGCAGCATGGGCTAACATCATCTTCCCATTAGCATCGCCAATTGCCCACAAATGTGGCACGACTTCACCTGCTGATAGCACTGCCATGCGATCGTCTACTGGAATAAAATTCCGTCGATCTAGTTCTACGCCTACAGACTCTAAACCAAGATTTTTGGTCGCCGGGATGCGTCCCGTAGCCACCAAGCAAGCATCTACTTCGATGACATCTATATCTTCCTTGGTTTTGAAATCTGCTAACTCAATTACCACAGGTGAACCGGGAATGACTTTTTTAGCGTATATCCCGACTTTCGTTTCAATATCGCGGGGAGTAATTAGCACCCGTTCGGCAAGTTTGGCAATATCGCGGTCAAATCCTGGCATTAACTGATCTAGGGCTTCAATCAAGGTGATTTCACAACCCAAAGCTGAGTAAATATCAGAAAATTCTAAGCCGATATAACCACTGCCAATAATTGCTACCCACTCTGGTAGTGATTCCAACTTCACACCTTGGTCGCTGGTAAAGACAGTTTTGCCGTCTACTTCAATCCCTGGAGGCACAAAAGGAATTGAACCAGGCGAAAGGATAATGTCTTTGGCTGTGATGGTTTTTTCGCCACCGTCTCCGACGATCGAGACTTTTTGTGCCCCAGCGATTTTTCCCCAACCTCTGATAATATCGACTTTTAGACGTTTGAGGCTGTTGGTTAAGTCGCCTTGAATTTTCGAGACGAGATCGTTAGCATGATTAGCGATCGCTTGGCGATCGAATTCTACGCTACCAATTTGAATTCCCAGTGACTTGAGGTGGTGGGCATTGCGTAACTCCCGCACACGTCCAGATGCTGCCAGCAGCGCTTTAGAAGGAATACAGCCCCGATTAACACAGGTTCCTCCCATATCAGCAGCTTCAATAATTGCTGTTTTCAAACCACAACTTACGGCGTGTAAGGCTGCGCCATGTCCGCCTACACCAGCGCCGATAATTACTAAATCGTAATCATATCCTTGACTCACGTTAGTTTCCCCGTCTGCTTCGCCTATTTATTCTCAACTTGACCGACAATCAGCGCAACCCTTTTAACAGTTATCAGTTATCAGTTTTATCGCTGAACTCTAAATCCCTTACCTTACATTACCCTGACTGTTTACTGTTGACTGTTCACTGATTTCAGGTTTGGGTATTGCTAACTCAAATTATGATTCACTCACTTCTGGCGAAAATATGGATATTTTCATTATATGGGTTGGTTTTCCCAGAAAAGCGACAAGAAATGAAGTGAGTATTTGCAGGGTAATGAAACTGATTCCCTGTTATGAGCTAGTTAATGAATAGAAATTGCAGTCTCATTCAGAATCGCCACACCTTTTTCTTTACAGCGCGTTAGCGTAACACTAAGCTGGATTTAGGATTGATCCAGAAGATTTACGCAGGCGATCGCTCGATGTCTATTCCTCAAATTAGTGAATTTACTATCCGCCGTCATGCCAACGCCAAATCTTTCCAGCGGGGCGAGGCATATTATAATGCTGGTGCTGTTCATGCCGTTATCCAACGTGGTCATCGGCTTCAGGCAGATGTTGTAGGCACCGAAGCTAGACCTTATCATGTCAGCCTGAATTTCGATAGCAGTGGGTTAACCTCAGTAAAATGTACCTGTGCCTACGACTATGAAGGGTGGTGCAAACACATTGTCGCCACGATGCTCGTTTGTGCGCGTAACTCAGAAAATATTGAGCAGCGCCCCACCCTTGAGGAACTACTAAATCGCCTGGATTATATCCAAACTCAAAGGCTGCTGCAAGAGTTGGTAGCAGAATACCCCCCCCTAATTGAGGCGATTGACCGTCATGTAAGTTGGATGACGAATCCTGCTGATAACCAAACAACCCTAAAATTTGTACGCCGCAATACTCTCGATCCGGCTCCGTTTCGGCGGCAAGTACGGCAGATTCTCAAGGATACCGTGCGCTACTTTGAGGAGGGATACGAAGAAGACCCAATTGGCGAAGATTTGCTGAGTGTAGTGCAAACTGCGGTAAATTTTAGCGAACGGGGAGAAGGTGAAAATGCGATCGCTATTTTGGAGGCGATTACTTCTACCTGTGCGGAAAATTGGGATGATGTTGCCGAATATGGCGCTGAAAATGATGAAGTTGTCGCAAAATTAAATAATGCTTGGTGTGAAGCAATTCTCAGCACCGAACTTACTCCAGAAGAAAAAGTTGATATTCAAATAAATTTGGAAGCTTGGCAAGATGAGTGGAATGCTGATTTTGGTCTAGTTATGGAGGCTTTACGCCAAGGTTGGGATTATCCGCCACTGGTACAAGTTCTCCAAGGTAACATTACTGAAAGGGGAGCTTGGGAAGAAGACGTACCAGATTATGCTGATGATTTGGCATTAATTCGCCTGAAAATTCTCGAACGTCAAGAACGTTATCAAGAATACCTGTATTTAGCAGAAGCGGAAGGGCAAACTCAGCAATATCTGACAATGTTGGGGCGTTTAGGCAGGGTAGAAGAAGCAATTGATGCTGCTCATACCCAGATGAACTCAATGGAAGAAGCCTTTGCCCTAGCGAAAACACTCAGCGTTCAGGGGGCGTTACAGCAATCACTAGATATAGCCCAGAGTGGATTAAATTTACCGGGTAATTGTCAGTATGAATTGGGAATTTGGACAAGTGATTTAGCTGTTGAGTTGGGTAATAATGAAGTTGCTTTATTAGCAATTAAGGCGGCTTTTGAAATAAAGCCCTCCTTGGTGGACTACCAAAAAATGGCAGAATTCGCTGGGGAAAACTGGGAAAGTGTCAAAACAGACCTGCTGAGAATTGTCCGTACTTGTAATGGTTGGGGAACAGAATCAGCCAAGGTAGATATATTCTTGCATGAGGGGCTAATTGATGATGCAATTGCGATCGCTAGCGAACTAAGTTCTGATCGTTCAGAGTTAATTCACCGAGTCATGGATGCTGCTATCCCTCATAATCCTGGTTGGGTGATTGCTAATGCTCGTCGCCGTGCTGAAAAGATTATGGATGCAGGTAAAGCCGAATACTATTATTACGCGGTTGAATGGTTGAAAAAGGCGCGTAATGCCTATTTGAAATCTGGGAAGAAAGCTGACTGGTTAAGCTATCGGGAAAACTTGATGCAAACTCACGCTCGTAAACGTAAATTGATAGGAATGTTTAAGGAAAGTGGTATGGAGTGAAGAAGGCAACAAGTAGGAGGTTTCAATGAGCGGTGTAGGTTTATCTTTCAGAGACGCACAAGGGAAACTACACTAGACTTTTTGCAGAAATGGGGTAAAGGGGAAAGGATGGAATTTTTCCAAACCCAGTAACCTTTCACATCCACTCCAACGTCAAGGCAAAAGTTACAAATGCCAAGATGTCTACTGATTGCAGCACACTCTCATCAGAAATTTGGTATCAGATTTAAACTGTAAAAAAAGCACGGAGATACTACGCGTAGCTTGCTTCCACGTAGTGGTACGGGAAGCCTTTGACTACATAAATTTTGCCTACCAAGGATTTCGAGCAACGCATAATTAATTTAATTTCACCAGATATCTTATTAATACTTTTAAGTCTGCAATCATCAGATGATTTAGCTTTTAAATTGAGATTTGCTCAAGATATCAACTTTAGCGACAAAAGATGAAGTAAGATTCACATCTGAAGCAGTCCCGGTATAATCCCATAGTTACTGACAAAAATAGTCCAGCGCGATGATTGATAAATACCCTCAGAATCTTATAGTGTCCTGCTTACCGCTGAGTATGCTTCTATTACTTGGCAGTACATCTTTAAGTCCACTGAAAGCTGAGACTGTTGATACTACACAATTACCAACTAGTAATTTCATCCTATCACAACAAATTCCACCACCACAGGATATCCAACCACCCACACCTTCACCACTTCCCTCACCGGAAGTGCCACAGCCACTCCCCCCACCAGCACAACTACTTCCACCCTCTGCCCCAACTCCCACACCTGAAACACCACTCCCTGGCAACTTTCCTCAAACTATTGTTGTTGAACGCTTTGAAGTTGTTGGTAGCACAGTTTTTAGCGCCCAAGAGTTAGCCCAAGCCACTGCTGAATTTACCAAACGACCGATCTCACTGACCCAAGTGTATCAAGCACGTTCTAAAATCACCGATCTATATGTCAAAAATGGTTACATTACTTCTGGCGCCTATATTCCACCTCAAACAATCCAATCTGGTGTTGTCAAAATTCAGGTGGTTGAAGGTAAATTAGAAGATATTCAGGTAACTGGGACTCGGCGGCTGAATCCGAATTATGTCCGCAGCCGACTAGCAATTGCGACATCACCACCTCTGAATCGCCAGCGTCTATTAGAAGCCTTGCAACTTTTGCAACTTAATCCTTTGATTAAAAACGTGACTGCTGAACTCTCAGCAGGATCGCAAACGGGTACGAGTCTTTTGGAAGTTAAAATCCGTGAGGCAAAAACCTTTAGTGGTCAAATAATTCTTGATAATGGGCGATCGCCTAGTGTTGGCAGTTTTCGACGCGGATTACGATTGAATGAAGCCAACTTACTTGGATTGGGGGATGGTCTGAGTGTAGGCTACACCAATACTGATGGTAGCAACTCCTTTGATGCTAGTTACACATTGCCTCTTAATCCCCGCAACGGAACTCTTAGCTTTAACTATGGCACTACGTCGAGTAATGTCATTGAGCCTCCTTTCGACACTTTAGATATCGAATCGGCTTCTCGCTACTACGAAGTGACATTCCGCCAGCCCATAGTTCAAACTCCTACACAAGAGTTTGCTCTGGGGTTAACAGCTTCCCGACGCGAAAGTGATATTTCGTGGAAACTACAAAAAGAGAGCGAAGGAGGGTTTCCCCCCTCTCTACTTTCACCTGGTGCTGATGAAGAGGGACGCACTAGGGTATCTGCGTTGCGATTTTTTCAAGAATGGACGAGTCGTAACAGTCGGGAAGTCATCGCCCTACGCTCTCAATTCAGTTTGGGCATAGATGTGTTGAATGCCACAGTTAATCAAGATGCTCCTGATAGCCGTTTTTTTGCTTGGCAAGGGCAAGCACAGTGGGCCCGCCTTTTAGCTCCTGAAACCTTACTGTTACTTCGTTTAAATACGCAACTTGCATCTACAACACTTCTGCCTATTGAGCAATTTGGCATAGGTGGGCAGGATAGCGTTCGCGGCTACCGTCAAGATTATCTGCTCACAGATAATGGTACTTTTGTTTCTGCGGAAGTTCAAGTCCCAATTCTGCGCTTACCCCAGATAAATAGCACCTTAAAGGTTATCCCCTTTGTGGATTTTGGTGTTGGCTGGAACAGTTCTAATAGAGAGAATCCCGATCGCAATACTTTAGCTGCTGTTGGTCTGGGGTTGCGTTGGGCACAGGGCGATCGCTTCAGTGTTCGTCTTGACTGGGGTATTCCTTTGGTATCTGTTAACTCAAATGAGAGAACATTACAAGAAAACGGTCTGTATTTTAGTTTACTTTATAATCCTTTTTAACTGCTGTCCATGTCCACCCTATTAAGAGTTGAGGGTGGACATGGACAGTAGTCAATGATGAAAAAATGATGATTATTTAGGTTTTTATAAAAAAGACCCTGGGTTATGATTCCAGGGTGCATACACGTTTTTCAGGCATTAATAGGTTGAATAATAACTTTGTAAAATAGTTATTTCTACTATCTATAGAATGATACAAAAGTAGATTTAGTTATTTTAATCGAGCGATACATCTACCGTTGGGAGTATACAAATATTGGAAGAGGCAAGTTATCCGGAATATTCTGATTGGATTAACCTTCAAATGCTGCTGTAATTAATCCATATTAATTTAAGCTAATTTTATTTTTGCTGGGCGCATTAAAATACATTCAAAATTAAATGTAATTTCTTGGGAGATATCCGCAAAATAATCGGTGGTGAAGGAGAACAACTTAAGCATTTTTAGGTAGTTGCACAGTAAATAAACTACCTTTCCCTACTTCCGAAGCGACCTTGATAGTTCCTGCGTGCCCTTCTATAATGCGATGGGATAGATGTAGTCCTAAGCCACTACCCGATCGTTTATTTCTGCCTTGGCGAAATCGCTCAAAAATTGTTGCCCGATCTTCTGGCGCAATTCCATATCCTGTATCTTCTACCTCAATTACTACCGAATCTGGATCTCCTGGATTAGATGATGTTTCATAAATGCGGATTGTTATGCCTCCTGTATCTGTAAATTTGATGGCATTTGCAATCAAGTTGTTTAACACTCGCCGTAATTCCAAACGATCGCCCATGATAATAGCAGCATTTGGACTCAGTGGATCTAATTGACGGGTATCAATTTCCAGAGTCAAGCCTTTTTCATTAGTTAGAGGACTTAGTTCGTTGACTACTTCTTGAGATATTTCACATAAATCGCATTCCTCCCAATTCAACGTTTTTTTACCCGCCTCGAAGCGATAGACTTCTAATAGGGTGTTGACCATTTCCATCAAATTTTGGTTACTGCGAATCATGACTGCGATCGCTTGTTTCATTTCCGGCGAAATTTTGCAGAATGTTTCCATTTCAAACAAATTCAACATCCGATCGGCGGCTACTAGGGGAGTTCGTAAATCATGAGTCAGACGGGAAACAAAATCTTCCCGTTGGCGGGCCATTTTTTGTTGTTCGTCCAGACTGTGCTTGAGACGTAATAGCGATCGCACCCTTGCCAGTAGTTCATCAGTATCAAATGGTTTACGAATAAAATCGTCAGCACCAGCATCCAAACCTTCGACAACGCTGGATTGATGAAAGGCAGTAATTAATAGAATTGGAATATAAGAGATAGCAGGGTTATTCCGAATCCGACGTGTGACTTCATAACCATCTATCCCCGGCATCATTACATCTAACAGAATCAGATCGGGTGGAGATTGCTCAATTTTCCGTAAAGCTTTTATTCCATCTGAAGCCAAATCAATTTCATACCCCTCACTTTCTAAAATTGCTTGAACCAAAATCAGATTATCTTGAGTGTCGTCAACTGCTAATATCCGATAAACTTTATTATTTTCAACTACAGACATGATTTATAAATTTTTATCAGTTTTTCTGGAAGTAATTTTTCAATTTAGGATATTCTATTGGTATTTTTCTGGCTTGAGGAGATGAATGATGAGGATTTTGTGCAGGAGAAAAAAAATCATCCCGATCTAACTGTGAAGCTGGAGCATTTGCTGCTACAGTCGGTAATGTAATTTGACGTGGCAATTCAATTTTAAAAATTGAACCCACCCCCAATTTACTCTCAAGAAATATTTTACCGCCCATCATTCGCACTAGCGAATCTATAATTGCCAAACCCAGACCTGTACCTGGATATTTGCGAGTGATAGTTTGATCGACTTGCCGAAATGCTTCAAAAATATGTTTAAAATCTTTGGGGGCTATGCCAATACCTGTATCTTTAACGATAACTACTACTCGATTTCCAGGTAATTCCTTAACCTCAACCGAGATTTCACCAGACTCTGTAAATTTAATGGCGTTGGAAAGCAAGTTAATCAAAATCTGTTTGACACGAACCGGATCGTTAAATATCAAAGGATTTTGCAAATCAGTTTGTACTAACAATGAAAGATTTTTAGCATCAGCGAGGGAACGCATTTCACTGACAACAAGATTGATTACCTTTGATATATCAAATCTTTCTGCCTTTAAATCTAATCCTCCTCCCTCCAGTTTGGAAAAATCGAGAACTTCATTGAGTAGCATCAGTAAATGCTTTCCATTATTCAAAATGCGCTCAACCATATCTGCTTGCTGATTCGTTAGTTGACCGAACTTAGGACGCAAGAGTATTTGGGAAAAACCAATAATCGCATTCATCGGCGTTCTAAGTTCGTGGGAAATAGTTGCCAAAAAAAGTGATTTTAGACGTGATGCCTCCAATAACTTGAAGTTTTGCATTTGAATCTGTTGCTGTTGCCTCTCCAATTCTTGATTCTTAAAAATGAGTTGTTCGTGAGTTTCTCTAAGCTGCTGATTTGCCAAATCTGCCTGTATTTCCGCCCGATAAATCCGAATTGCATTCCGCAAAACCTGCGACAAAATTTCTGGGGATATTTTAGACTTAGAGAGATAGTCTGTAGCACCAGCTTTCAATAATTGAAGAGTAATTTCTTCATCTCCTTGACCAGTTATAACTACTAAAGGAACTTTAATTTCTGAAGAACGTAGCTGTTGAATCAAGGTTAGTGCGTCCCGATCTGGTAAACGATAGTCGAGGAAAACACAATCGTAAGTAGTAATGCTTAAGACAGAGAATGCTTCATTACCATTGCCTACTTCAGACAGTTCTATCCGAACACCTGCTTTAGTCAGGGCAGAACAGATTGCTATCCGGTCTACTTCGTCATCGTCTACAACCAAAATTTTCAGCGTCTCTTCCATCGGTTTTAATTTTCGCCGCCAAACATAGGTTGATGTATAAAATTTATCTTTTTAGATTATCCAACTAAAGAATATAAGATTTTCGGACATTTAAAACCTGTAATTTGATTGATTAAGATATTTTGCATAAAGATCCACTTTAATACCTGCTTGACATTCATCACATTCTACAACTTCGTTCTCCTCCGTTAGTAGTATGTCGTTCGCTCTTTCGGGTCTTTCCTTGGGTTGAATTGAGTCTGTTGTATCTTCAATCTGGTTAATTTACCAGATGGTAACTAAACTCCTAACAAATGACTAATGTCTGGCAAAAAATTAGTCATTAACAAGCAGACACCGTTGATAGAAAGTAAAATAAAATACTTTACCAAGCTTAAAACAATTGTAGATGAGTGAGGAAGCCACCGTCGTCAGTCATTGGTGAGAGTTGCATCCCATTATCGTGTACCATAAGCTTGAACTGTTTTACCTATCAGGTTAGTTAGACCAGATAAATAAAAAAGTAATATCTATAGCTATTTGTGAATCTGAAGTAATCCTACCTCCTGAAATTTCAACAATTTTCTTAGCGATCGCCACATCTGTGTTAGTATTTATTTAAGTATATCGAACTTATGGATGTTCGCAAAGTTACCAAAGCTTAATTCCAAAGAAAAGTTCCCGACAAAAGTTAGGCAAAATTCAAAACCTAAAAGGGGAGAGGTTAGTACAGAGCGGCTTGTATTATATCCTGTGAGTCAGACGGACAAGTTTGTTACAAAGGACTAGGAATTACTTTGCTGTTTCTGATTTCAGTGAGTTTTAACGCTGGTTGATTCCCTTCCATGAGGATCTCTATTGGCTCTATCAATCGGATGAATCCAAAGGTTTGATTAAAAATCGTTCGCAACCATCTTTTACTTTCTCGGAAAGCAACTTTTACACAGTGTAATTTTTTCATTTTCGTAAGCTTTTTTTAAAGTTTGCTCCCAAATAATACTAATTAACGGATGGAACATGACAACTCAAAGCTGAATTATCAGCAAGGAAGAGCAATTTGGCATTCGTTTCAATATTTCATACTTTTTGTGTAAGTATCTATATATCTCCAGCTAGATTTGTCGTCTATCTAAATATAAAAATTTTGGCTACTTGTTATTTCTATCGGTGGATGCAGACAGGTTGAAATATCATCTATCTTGAGTTTGGGAAAATAATAGATAATAGTTACAAAAGGCAATACTTTGAAAGATGCAAACAGCGCAAGAGTGAGTGTAGCGATGAATGAAATTAGTATTATTTTAATTGAAGATCATGACTTAACGCGAATGGGGCTACGAGCAGCATTACAGTCTCATAGTGCATTGAAAGTAATTGGAGAAGCGGCAAATGCTACCCAAGGGTTAAAACTTTTAGAAACGGCAAAGCCAGATGTCGCGGTAGTAGATATCGGCTTGCCTGACATGGATGGCATCGAACTCACTCGTAAATTCAAACGCTCCCAGGCTGAAAATGGGCAATCTACTACGAAGATTCTCATTTTGACAATGGATCATACAGAGGATGCTGTACTTGCAGCCTTCGCAGCTGGCGCTGATTCTTATTATATGAAAGAAACCAGTATCAGTAAATTAACCGAGGCAATTCAAGCAACTCATGGCGGTAACTCTTGGATCGATCCGGCAATTGCCAACGTGGTATTGCGGAAGATGCGCCAAGGTATTCCTGGAGAAAGTCAAGGTTCTGACAAGCCGAAGACTGTAAAAATTGAAGCGCTGGCGACAGAATACGAGCAAGTTTTGGAAACATACCCTCTGACTCAACGGGAACTGGAAATCCTAGAGTTGATTGTAGCTGGGTGTAGCAATGGTCAAATCGCCGAGAAACTTTACATTACAGTTGGTACTGTAAAAACCCATGTTCGTAATATTCTAAATAAACTATGTGCTGATGACCGTACCCAAGCTGCTGTCAGGGCCTTACGTTCTGGATTAGTAGCGTGAAGAATTGAGACAAGAAAGAGATGGGGAGATCGGGAGAATAACTCCTAACTCCTAACTCTTAACTTAGCACTGTTTTGCCCACTGCCTCATTATCCCAATTTTTCCCGCAAGCAATTAGCAATACGTAGTGCTGCTCCCGGTTTTCCCATACGTCGCCCACCATTTTCAGCAATAATTTGCAAATTATCAGGGTTTTTAAACAAGGATTGTACAACCTTCGCTACATCTGCTGGTCGATCGATTAAAATCAAAGACGATCCCAGAAGACGACTTTGAGATTCAGCAAAGCCAAGGTTATATTGTGGACCATTACCGGGAATTGCGATCGCAGGTTTGCCTAAACCGATAAACTGTTCTGTGGCTGTACCTGCCATTGCGATCGCTAAATCTCCCAAATGCAAGCAATCATTATAGGCTCGTTGTGTTAATAGTAGATAAGCATTTCTCTGTTTAAATGTCAATATATTTGGATCGCCAAGTTGGATAGGAGATGCTGATTCAGCGCGCCAGCCTTGAGATTGCACGCTTTGGGATAAAATATTAGAGTCTAAACCAGGAGCGATCGCACCTAAAAACACTACTTTGTTAGAACTATAAAAGATTGAATCTCGCTGTTGAAAACTTGTCATCAATGCAGATACGGCAATCATAATTGTTTCCCAGTTGGTGTATGCTTCTGGGGGACGAGAACCAGGAAGAAGAGTCACTACAAAAGGTCGAACTGTCTCTTGCTGTTGGACATTCTGACTATAAAATTGTTGGCGTGAAAACCTCGATTCTAGACCATCCATCATCGGATTACCCAAATAGAAAGCTGGAATTGGCCATTGTTTTAATGTTTCTGTTGTCAGCGCATCTCTCAGGAACACAGCCTTACAACGGCGACGACTCATTAACCAACGTTCCCAAGGATGGTAAACTGAACCAGAAAAGTTTTCCCAACCTGCGTCTTTAGATTTTCGTGGTAATAATCCAGCTTCATCTCGCACATAATATTCAGATTTTGCCGTACCGACAAAAGCATAATTAGCGCCACTGAATGTTGCAAACAACAGTGGCAAAATATCTCCCACTGCTAAAATCGCTCTCCTATTACCTAATTTTTTTTGAGAACTTACCCAACGGCGGATAGCTTTAATTTGGCTGAGGGTAAGTTGCAATAAACCACCGCGTACATCCCGCGCTAATTGGCGGCCATCCATATAAATAAAGCCGCCAGAAGGCATATTCAGGACTGAACCGATAAAGGGGATATCCAACTGTTCATAAGCACGTCCCTCACCCACCAGAGGTAAAGCAAATATCTCTGGTGGGTTTGGTTGTCGTACGAGTTCTTGCAAAATCCGAAGTGCAATCACATCTTCCCCATGACCATTACTTAATACAAGTAACCGCAAAGGAGAAATTGCAGATTGAGAATCAGAAGCTAGAGATGACCGAGATAAATTACTCATAAGAAACAAAATATCAAAATTAACTGTCTGTTTGGGTAAGAGGTATAAATAGGGAAATCGACAAGGAAGCTGGAAGTTAGTATTTCCCTATTCCTTTACTTCCTTACAACTAATACCAATTTTGGATAGGAATGTAATTGTTTGAAATTTCTAGAACAGCCTTTTGGTCAATACTTTTAATCAAAAATCTAAAATCTAAAATCCAAAATTAGTATAACTCCCAGTTAATTAGGTTAAATATTTATGCGAGTTTCTGCTACTGCAATTTTTACATTAGCTACATTAGCTGCTGGCAATGTTACTGGGCAAGCAACGGCTGCACCTGCTAAAACCGTTACTCCAACTGCAAAAGCTGGTAACTTGGTGGTACCGATAATTGAAGACACTCCCGCACGGGTAGAGACAATTGCTTCACCAGAAACTATAGTTGCACAACAATTTTCTCAAAATCCTGTCGCCGTGCAAACAAGTGCAAACAAAAATTCCCCAGTAGTCTTAAAATCAACAGACAAGGGAAATTCATCAGTAACGCTTCTTCCCACTCCCTCTTTTTCCCCTTTATCCCCCAAAACTCCTGCTACTGAAAGCGATTTGGTAGTCAGAGCTACAGATGTACAGGTGGTGGGAGCCAATCAAGAATTACAGCAAATCATTGGCCAGGTAATTAAAACCCAGGTGGGTGGAGAAACCAGTCAAAGCCAGCTACAAAAAGATGTAACAGCAATTTTAAATACAGGTTTATTTAGTAGTGTCAGTGTGAATAGCTTTAGCACTCAGGCTGGATTGAATGTAGTATACCAAGTCCAACCAGTGATTGTGCGATCGCTGCAATTATCTGGTGCTAAAGTACTTACCTATCAAGTTGCTCAACAACGTTTGCAATCTCAAATTGGAACCACCATTAGTCCCAGTGGACTGCAACAAGCAGTGGCACAAATTAACAAGTGGTACGCCGACAATGGTTATAACTTAGCACGGGTGTTATCAATTAAACCTAGTTCTCAAGGCATTCTCACTGTGAATGTCGCTGAAGGTTTGGTAAGTGATATCAAATTTCGCTTTGTCAACGATGAGGGTAAAACCGTTGATAGCAAGGGTAATCCCATTGGAGGACGCACCAAACCAGATTTCTTACAACAACAACTCAAGTTGAAACCCGGTCAAATTTTCCAAGAAAATGTCGTTAAACAAGACATCCAACAGCTATATCGTACTGGTTTATTTGAAACTGTGAATGTTGCCTTAGAAGGAGATGCGACAAAACTTGATTTAGTCTATCAACTTAAAGAAACTGGGGCGCGTGGTGTTAACTTGGGTGGTAGTTACAATGCCGATCAAGGATTGGTAGGTACAATCAGCTATCAAGATCAGAATGTCGGTGGTGTTAATGATACTTTAGGTGTGAATGTTGGGGTAAGTAGCCGAGACTTGCAGTTTAATAGCAAATTTGTCAGTCCCTATCGGATAACTAACCCCGATCGCTTGGGCTACACTGTAAATGGTTTTCGTAGTCAGGAACTTTCGGAAACCTTTGATGACAAGATTAAGCTAGCTAACGGCGACAAAGTGCGAGAAGGTCAACTTGGCGGTGGTGTCAGCTTGCAGCGACCAATTGACGATTGGAATACCTCATTAGGATTAAACTATACCCGAACTAGTATTCGCGATCGCCAAGGTAATATTACCCCAACCGACGCTCAGGGCAATCCCCTCTCTGCGAGTGGAACCGGTATTGACGACCTAACTACTGTATCCTTCACCGCTACCAAAGATAAACGAGATAATCCCCTCAATCCCACTCAAGGTTCCGTTCTAAGTCTGAGTACAGAACAATCTATACCCATCGGCGAAGGTAATATTTCCCTCAATCGCCTCAAAGCCAACTACAGCCAATATTTACCAGTGCAGTTATTTAACAGCAAACAGCCACAAGTATTTGCGGTGAATGTGCAAGCCGGTACCGTCCTTGGAAATTTACCGCCCTACGAAAGTTTTAACTTGGGTGGTTCAAACTCAGTGCGCGGTTACGATTCTGGAGAAGTTGGCAGTGGTCGCAGTTATGTATTGGCTTCGGCAGAATACCGTTTTCCCGTTTTACCAATCGTCGGCGGTGTATTATTTGCCGACTTTGCCTCAGATTTAGGCTCTGGTGATACTGTATTAGGAGATCCGGCAGGTGTACGGGATAAACCAGGTTATGGTTTTGGTTATGGGGCGGGAGTGCGATTAAATTCACCACTAGGCTTAATTCGGGCTGACTATGGCATTAACGACCAGGGAGAAAGCAAAGTGCATCTGGGAATTGGGCAGCGATTTTAATTTGAGTTTAGGCGTTGCCAATACGGTTCGGTTAAAGGGAAAAGGGAAAAGGGGAAAGGGGAATAAAAAACCTTTAACCGCAAACCCATTCCCCTTTTCCCCAAAGCCTATTCTGAGTTCAAAATACTTATCCGAACCGTATTGAGTCATATCTAGAAATTAAATATGCGTTATCCAAAACCCTTGTAGAGACGTAGCAGTGCTACGTCTCTACATTCTTTTTGGCTCATACAGCAGATTTCAAGTTGGTGAGGTACACAAGCAATAAGTCTGTTACCCAGGTATAAAGCGTGTTTTACTTCTGAATTCAGAATTCTGAATTATGAATTCTGCTGTATCTCTATTAGCGATCGCCTTTGAAAATGACTTTTATAAATTGGCCAATTTATTACACAATATTTAATAGTATATAAATTTCAATAATCAAAGAAAAAAAGCTATTGTCACGTTTTTATGAGACATTAATTTTTTAATAGCGCTAGTCATGCAGAATATAAAAAAATATTATAAGTAATAACATGGAAAAAAGTGTTATTAATGCCAGCCTTTCTACTCAAAACCTAACTTTTCGTCCAGGTGATACTCCTGTATCATTTGAGGTAACTGTCAATAATGACAGCGATCGCTTCGTCAATTTTCAAATAGAAATTACCGCCGCCGGAGAAATCCGCAACACAGGATATCGCTGGTATAGACTCGAACCAGAGGTAGCGGCAGCCAAACCACCGGGCAGTAGTACCATCTTCCAAGTGTTCGTATTCAATACACCCATGCCGGGATTTGTTGGTACTGTCAACCTGATGGTAAACATTTTTTCACCGCAATTAGCACAACAGTCCAGACTTGTGCTGCGCCTGAAAATCGAGCGAGACAACAGACCAACACATTTAAGTGTAGAATTACCTGTACGAGAGTTCCAAGTTTATCCCCGTAATTCTGTTGATATACCAGTACGGGTGCGGAACTTGGGGCAACAACCAACTGAGGTAATGCTACGTTTTACAGGCGTCGATCCGTCTTGGCTGGCTGGCAGTGCAGAACGGCGATTACCCTTAGATGCAGGTGGTTTAGCAGAAGCTACATTCCAATGCCAACCTCCTTCTGTAGTGCAAGCACCCAGTCAAAATTATCCTTTTACTATTGAAGCTGTTAGCAATAATGGTTATCCAACTAATGCTGAAGGCAATATTGAAGTTTTGCCAGTGGGTTTTATAGACTTTACTACCACCGAAAAACACCTGAAAATTCCCAGTAAATCGGCATGGTTGCCTGACTGGAAATCTGATACAGCTTCCTTTGAATTACTATTTAAAAACGCTAGCAACCTCAATCAACAAATTAATGTGCAGGTGCAGGGTAGAGACTGGCGAAAATGCACTTTTAAAAAGCTTCCCGAAACTGCCAATCTTCATCTAGGAGAGACAAGTAAAGTCATCCTCGATGTTAAAACAAAACGTCCTTGGATTGGAATCGGCAAAACTTTGTTGCTGGAGGCTAAATCGGAATTATCCGACCAACGTTTAGGAAGTACAGACCCAGCCACGCAGACATTAGAAGTCAAGACTCTGCCAATTATACCTTTATGGCTACAATTGGCTGCGATCGCACTATTAGCCGCACTTCTCGCATTAATCCTGCAACCAAGAGGTGTAATGCATACGCGTTCTGTAAACTCAGTGCGTTTTAGTGGCATTGGTTTATCTGTAGTCAGTGGGTCAGATGATTGCACCTTAAGACTTTGGAGAATTGGTGCTGATAGTTTAGACCCTGATGATACAGTAAGATACGCTGGGCAGCCCCTTGCTTGTGAGCAACTGCAACAGCCCAAAGGCTTGATGACCATTACCGATGATGCTGTAGAAGTCTTGCGCTTCATGCCGTTACAAAATAATCGTGTTGCTGTTGGTTTAGATAATGGTGTAATTGAACTTAGAGATGTTCCTTCAGGTGCCAAGATTAGCCAACTTCAAGACCTTAAAGATCCTAAAGCAAAAGGCGATCGCGTTTTTGACCTAGCTTTCACCTCAAACTCACTTAACTTATTCAGTGGGTATGGCAGTGGTAAAGTGAGACTATGGTCAAGACCAGTGCCTAACAGCGATTTTCTGCCAGAACCGCAAGTTATTGACGTACAAAGTAGATTGAAACTCTCAGGTTTCCAAGTCCGGGCATTAAATCTTAGCCCAGATGCAAAAACTCTAGTAATTGCTGGAAACTTTAAGCGTTTTATATTGTGGCAGTGGAATCAAACTCAATCTGATAAACAATTCCCAAGTTTATCGGTGCAAAATCTAGAAAAACTAGACCCATTAGTTGGTCCTGAAGATTATATTTGGGGATTAGCTTTTGTTCCTGACTCAACAGGAAAAATCCTCGCAACTTCTGATTCTGCGGGATTTATTACCATTTGGGATTTAAATCAGTGTCAAACTATCAAAAATCCGAATCCGCTAGAAAAAGTAAATGAGCTTAATTGTTTACAACTAGACCGTTGGTCAGCATCAAAAACATCTGTGCGAACTCTAGCATTTAGTGACGATGGTAGTCTCTTAGTAAGTGGTGGCGATGATGGACGAGTCGTAGTGTGGTACTTAACTCCCGAACATAAGCTTGACAAAACAAGAGCAGCAGAAGGTAAAACAATTTACCAAAGCTCTAAAAAAATCAATAGTATCGACTTGAAAACCAATCAAGGAACCATGATTGTGAGTGGTGGTGAAGATTTTCAGGTCAAATTACACCGCATCAAATAAGGGAATCAATGACATGCAAGCTAAATTCAATCCACTGCAAGTTATTATCAACCCACCTGGAATTCAATTTGGGATGCCAGGAGATACCATTGAACTTTATATTGTTGTAATCAATCAGGGAAATCAAAGCGCGGTTATTGACTTATATTTTGTTTTTGATGAAGTATTTCAAAATTTAACTGGTTGGTCTAGTTCTCCTAGAGAAAGTTTAGCATTAGCTCCAGGGCAAAATAGTGACGAAGTAAGATTTGAGTTTCAAATTGCCGCAAATGCTCTTCCAGGAACCTATGACTATACACTAGTCGTAGATTCTCCTCTACATTATCCACAAGATACTCCCATAACCTTCCCAAACCAAATTAAGGTTCTGCTAAAAGAACAGACCGCAATTCGGGTGAACGACCCGACATTTTCCATTAGACCTAACACCAACCCCAACAAACCGTTAATTTTCAATTCTAGTGAGTATCTGCAAGTAGAGATAATAGTTGACAATCGCTCTTATCTCGTAGATAGATTCCGCTTGAGTTGTCCAGATTTAGACGATGACTGGTTCACAATTAATTATCCTGCAACTGGATTTGAGGGGCCAGGATTAGTGTCTGACGTGACTGCATTAGAACTCAATCCTGGTACTCAAGGTCAAATATTATTGAAATTTCACCCACCTGGGGATACCCTTGCGGGAAGCTATTCTCCGACAATCCGCTTGTATTCAGAAAACTCTCCAGATTTAGTACTACTGGATTTGGTATATATCCAAATTCCGACAAATTATCGCTTAGATATACAACTTAATACCATCTTGGGACAAGTTAGCCGTAGTCTTGGCAAGTACGAATTATCACTAGCTAACCAGGGCAATATTGTCCGCGAACTGATATTAAACTTAAAAAGTCGAGACGAAGAAGAACTATATACTTACAAATTCGATCCTACGGAAGTCAGATTATTACCTAATAGAAGTGCTGTGGCTAATTTGACGGTCAAACCCAAACCTTGGTGGCGACGACCGTGGTTTGGTACAGGGCTAGCGATCAACTTTCAACTCGATGTCAAAGACCAACAAAATTTACCCCTACCGAACACACTGCCTCAAGGAACTTTGGTATGGAAACCCCGTCCTTGGTGGCAATTTCTTCTATTAATTTTAGCAATTTTGGGGTTATTGGGAGGCATAGGATTTATTATTTGGCGAATTTTAAACCCCGATCCTTTAAGATTAGAAAATTTTAGTGCAAATGACTCTCAAATTACTGAAGGTGATGAGGTAGCTTTAAACTGGGAAATTCATCAATATAAACAGTTAAAAAAGTTAGTTTTGACGGCTAAAGGTTCCCAACCTATTGCGCCTATTACTTATGACTTTAACAATGGCATTCCTGAAACACTGGGTAAAGGAAGTGCTAATGAAATCCCTCCTTGTCAGGTACAAGACAAACAAGAGTTAATTTGTAGCAACGTAAAAACTGGAGTGAAAACAAAAGGTAATTACACTTTTGAATTACAAGCCTTTTATCGCAATGGTATACAAATATTTTCCCGAACTAACCAAGTAGTAGCGCAAACTACCCAAGTAGAAATTGCAGAAAAACCAATTGCATCAGTAGTTAATTTTCAGCTAGATAAGCCCCAGTACACAAAAGGTGAAAATATTCTTTTTAGTTGGACAATTGCACGCCCATTATTGCTGTCACAACTACAAGTTGTTGGCAATGCAGATGATGGAACATCTTATGGCGAACCAGTTACTTACAAATTTAATCAAGGCAATATTACAGACCCTAAAATTAAAAAACTATGTATACAGCAAAATCAACAACTGCAATGTAAAAATATTCCTTTGTTAGCAAATAAAGTGGGAAGTTTTGCATTTGAAATCAAAGCTGTTTCTAACAATGGAAGCGATAAAATCAGTTCTAAAAAAGCTGAATCAAAAATTCCAATATTACCCAAACCATTTAAGATTGTCTATTTCAAAATTAACGGTAGCGAACAACCAAATTTGGTTCTCAATGAAGGAACATCTGCTATTCTGAGTTGGAGAGTAGAGGGAGAAAATATTCAGGTTAAACTTCTACCATACGGCAATGACGTTCCAGCAGTTGGTTCAACGAAGTTTCCAGTAAATCAAGCCTTCCCCGCTCAAATCGGACTGCTAGTCAATGATATATCTGGTAAGCAACAACCCCAGCAAAGAGGATTTGCAATCACAGTCCTCAAAAAAGTAGAGCCTACTCCTATACCTAGCTTTAACCCAATTCCACCTAATAATAGCCCATTTAAGACTCCCTTACCTCTGAGGTAAGGTTTATCGAAGGAAGGCTGTCTTGAAAATAAGAAGTAGGGAAAGCTCATATTTTGCACCTTGTCACCCATCTGCTCGAGAACCACTATATCACTTTCCCTTCGTCCAAGATTTTTTGTTAGGCTTATAAAGGTTGTTTTAAAAGTAGTAAAGTATACTCAAAACGCTACTTCCATTCCTTTCCCCGAAAGGTCGAGAGGCTTTAAAACACCCATTTCCTTGTAGGGAAGAGGATCTGGGGGGTTAGGTTACGAGGGTTTTGATGTTACCAAAAATACTTTTAAAACATCCTCTTAGGGAGATTCTCCATAGACTATAAAAGACTTAGTTAAACCGAAAACCTTTTCTTCATAAAGTTGCGCTTTGGGGAACAGATTCAGGAATCTTCTCTTACTCAGCAGCTTAATTGAATTAGCTATCCTTCTAGCCAGCTGTTTATCAGATACCTTGTCAAACCATCCAAGAGCAAAATTGGTTAGTAGCCATACCTGAAGATTTATAGGAAGAAATTGAAATAAAGGAAAAACAAAATGGGGTTCAATCGGAAAAAAAAGATTAGGTGTTTGAACAAAATATCTTTTTCCTACTCGCATTACTTCAGTGGCCATTTGGTACTGTTTATCATAATCTCCTACATGTTCAATCACTGAATTTGAAAAGACTATATCAAACTCATCGGATTGAAAATTTACCATGTTTGTAGCATCTCCAACAACTTGGTTGATCTGTGGGTGTGTTGAGCTTGTTTCAGTAAATTTTATATTTAGTAGAGTAATTTTTACCTGTTTATTTTCTTCATTCAAAAAACCTAAATTCTCCCAAAAGCTTACTGTTCCTCCAACATCGAGTATTTTTATATCAGAGGGTAGTGAGTCTAATATAGATGTGAACAAAGAGAAACGTTTCTTTCTAAGTCTACTTGCCCAGGAGTCAGTAAGACTAGTGTCATATACATTACGCATTAATTTAGTCATTTTTTATTCACACAAAAATGATTTTACTCACAGCTGATTCTTTGACTTAAGTAACTGAGAGCCATCATCTTACCACAGTTAAGCATCAAGGTTGCCGTCCTGCTTCCTGCTCGCTCAATTCCTATTTTTCTGAAAAGCTCGGCGCCTGCGCCCATTTTCAACTTGAGGTTTTCGCAACGGTACTACCTCAGCTTCACTACTCTCACGTGCTACCCGAATTAGCAACCCAGCAGCTATTAAGCTGGCAATCATAGAATTACCACCATAACTAAACATCGGTAAAGGTAAGCCAGTAGTCGGAAGAGAACCTGTAGCAACACCGATGTGGAGCAATGATTGTCCCACCATCAAAGTCGTCACACCGATCGCTACTAATCGATGTATTATATTTTTAGCCTTCAGCGCCACAACTAATCCGAGAGTAGCGAATGTAGCTAAAAGTACCAACAACACCATACTGCCAACAAAGCCAAACTCTTCAGCGAACACCGCAAAAATAAAATCGGTATCTTGAATTGGTAAATAAAACAACTTTTGTTGAGAAAGCCCATATCCAGCTCCCCAAGTTTTCCCAGAACCCACAGCTAGTAGACTTTGCACCAACTGGTAGCCATCTCCTGTAGCATCTGCCCAAGGATTGAGGAATGACATCACCCGCTTACGCTGATACTCTTTAATACTAATACTGAGTATTGCCAACATCACTCCACCAATTGCTGTTCCTCCCAAGTATTTGTAGGGTAAGCCAGCTGCAAGAGCAATTAGCCAGATAGTCATGCCGCAAAGTGCCGTTGTACTCAAGTTAGGCTGGGCAAGAATTCCTAAAAGTACCAAACCAAAAACGCCCAACCAAGCGAAGCGAACCCGCCAACTAATTCGTTCCCATTGACCAAAAAGCCGCGCACTTTGCAGCACCAAAAAGGGTTTAATTAGTTCTGAGGGTTGAATCGGAATTGGCCCGATCGCAATCCAACGCGCTGCATCAAAAGCTTTTCTTCCCAATCCTGGGATCAGTGTGACAAAAATTAACCCCAAAAACAGCAACAAAAACCAATGGGATAGTCCCAAAATTTTCTGCAACGGCGAATTAACAATAATATTGAATCCGATTAAGGAAACTAAGACCCAAAGCAGTTGACGTTTAAAGTAGTACAAACCATCATTATGACGAGCATCAGCAACAGGATATGATGCTGAAAATAGCATGATCAAGCCGACGAACAGCCAAATCAACGTTAACCAGCGCAACAACCGCGCTTCTAATGCCCAGTTGGAGACTGAACTATCAAAAATTGGAATCAGGCAGCGTAGATTCACGATCGGTACAGGTAAAAAGTTAGAAATTAGGAGTTAGAAATAAAACTCATAAATCATAACTTATAACTCATAAGTAGGCTTTACAACCATAAGAGACCATTTATAAAGTAAATCTTTAGACGACTATAGGAATCCGCTTTTATCCGGAGAAATTATTTGCGTGGTGCGCGTTCGCAAAGCGTCTCGCACAGAAGCGCAGCGCAAGCGCGATAGGGAGAGAACAGGGAACAGGGAAGAAGGAATAAATGTGTACTGAGTTTTTTTCACGCAATCAAATACGAGTCTTATAGACGACGTAAACATAATACGTTTCCCGTTATCTCCTTGATTGAGCGATGTCTACGATGGTCACTGAGCCTTGTCGTACCACTTCGTGGAAGCAAGCTACGCGTAGCGTCTCCAAGAGTTGTGCGGGCTGCGCCAATGCTTACTACACCCCTAGCCCAAAGCCCTATTCTCTCGTGAATTATTATCACTAATACTAAGTTATTCAGAATAAAGTCTAGTCTAAAACTCCTGCTACTTCGTTGTTTCATGACTTAACGGGAAAAGTCAGATACCGTTGGGCATCTAAACGCCGTATGACTTTTTCTAAATTACGTATCATCAACCAAAAAGAATTGAGTCGATGGCTAGAATTGGCAAGTACAGCAAAGGTACAGTAGTTAGCTTCTCGATCAACACTCTACTAATTGATATCCTGACTTTTAATCTCTGGCATTTTGTTTTAGATACTGGCACACTCCCGCACTCATTGCTAGTAGATTAGGTTGTATATTTTTTCCTAAAAAATCTTCAACTACATTAGCAATTGTACTTGTGAGAAAGAATGGTACTCCATTGATTTGTTTTGGGTCGATCGCTAGTTCACCACGGCTTTCAATTATTGTCGTATTCCCATCTGACAGAAAGCGATTTTTGCCAGAACACTTGACTGCTTTTGTGAAAGCATGAGTTTCAATACGCCATTCAACTGTAAACAGAGCCTGATTCCACGTATTATATTCTGTCCACGAGAGCATCTCTTCACTAAGGATAACTCTTGCTGCTGCTGGAATTTCGCTACCACCATGCCACTCATTAACAGTATAAATATTACTGCCTACTTCACTACGTGATTTAACTTCGATGTCGCGCACGTTTGGCATATAGGGAACTAGCTCAACTAGTTTGTCCCGATAGGTAGCATAAACCAGGGAACGGGGAAAAGGAATTTGGCTATTAGCAGAGATGAGCATTAATTAATACCATATTCAAATATAGACATAACGAAGAATTGCCAAGAATTTGGCGATGGCGTAACCACCCACCGAAGGCGATCGCAATATAACTATTTTTCACAGTAGCATTTCAAATTCGGTAAAAAGCTACTTTTTTTTGATATGTTTAGCTTTAGTGTCGAAAGTCTCAAGTTTGTTCGTTAAGTTAGTAAATGTGCTTTAAATCATAATTTCTCATGAAATTGGCAATTCTTCCTCCTGTTGCTGATAATAGTTTTAGAGCTAATTATCTAAGAGGTTGATTGTGGTCTTTGCTCAAACCAGTCTCTGTGATGTAATAACAACTCGCCTCACGTTAGACGAGTATCGGGCTATGGAAGAAACCAACCCCGAACGCCGTGAATACCGTAACGGAGAGATTATTACTATGTCGGGAGGGTCGGAATCTCACAGTGCGTAGACGCGAAGCGGCTTGTCGTGAGACATCGCCAGCAACTTCTTAATTTACTTGGGATTTTTACTAAGAGACACCGATTTTCGCTTGTATAATAGCGACTTGCGAGTTTGGATTCCTGAATATCAGTGTGGGACTTATACCGATTTGATGGTTGTTAATGGTGAACCAGAGTTCAATGGCAATGTCTACGACAAGCCGCAAGAGCGTCTACGCAATGATGAAATTCTTAATCCAATGCTTATTGTCGAAGTTTTATCGCCCTCTACCGAGGCATACGATCGCGGCGAAAAGTTCAGAAAATATCGCTCGATTGCCAGCTTTTGTGAATATCTGCTTGTAAGCCAAACTGAACCCTACATTGAGCAGTATCACAACTTGGATCGTAATAGTAACGATCGCTGGCTATGGCAAGTTCACTCTCACCTCGAGCGGACGATTGTTCTGCACAGTTTAAACATAGAAATTCCCCTGACTGAAATCTATCGTCGGATTAATTTTTAACAAAGTTTGGGGTTTAATTCCCCTGCCTAAGAAGGGTAACAGGTTTTGTGTTGGGGTTAAATCCACGTTACAAAACGTAATTGCGAATTGCGAATTGGTTTAAGGGTGGCTAACTCTTTTACGAAAATATCAACTAAGCCAGAAAACTATTTCCTCCTCCAGATGGGTAGAGTGTCCATACTCCTCCGACTCCCAAGAGCTAACAATGACCTTTCCCATAGTTTTCCTCCTTCTTTAATTCGGGAATTTTCTCACAATACTTTAACGCCAAGCTGATTTACAAATGTCACTAAAAACGTTGCGAACAGCATCAACAAAAACCAGATATGAATACATAGCTTTAATGCTTGAATTAGTGAACAGGTGAATATCTGAAAAGTGGATATTCACCTGTAATTAGTTATTGAATTGTTAACAATCGGGTACTTGGCGTAGCAATTATTTCTTTTGAGCAATGCGATTTATCCTGTTATGTTCAAGAGTGCTTCGCCAGCATTATCAGTTCAGATTACGGAATTGTGGAGTTCGCACCACAGGCTGTTGAGCGATCGCACCCGAAGCTGGTCTTGCCACCTTCGCCCAAGAGAAAATACCAACCTTCAAGCGATCGCTCTGATAGTTCAGTTAAATATACTGGCGATCGTCTTGCTATGTCTTTCCCACTTTTGTGTTCAGTGACAATTACCAGATAAAATATTACCAATAAATTGATAGATTGCTCCCCTTACCAATGCAGTCCAACATGAAGTAACCTCTGCTGTAACCGTGTGTAGCGTTGTTCTTGCCGGACAGAACACACACCCAAAGCAGAAAATTGGACCCAAAGGAGAAATCACCATGACCCTGACAATGACACCCACTATTACCGCCTTTGAACGGTCGCCTGATGGCGGCAAGGGACTGGCGCGTGACATGCGCGTTCGCTGGGCGCTCGAAGAAGTGGGGCAACCTTACAACGTTCGTCTTGTTTCGTTCAGTGAGATGAAGCAACCCGCGCACCGTGCGCTTCATCCTTTCGGGCAAATTCCAACCTATGAGTCAGGCGATCTCGCCCTGTTCGAGTCGGGGGCGATCGTGTTCCATATCGCAAAGCGCCATACAGGGCTGTTGCCAGACGATGCCAATAGTCAAGCGCGAGCGATCGCCTGGATGTTTGCCGCACTTAACACAATGGAGCCGCCAATCGTCGATCGGGAAATCGCCACGTACTTAGAGCGCGATCAAGTTTGGTATGAGCAGCGCTTGCGTGTCGTCGAAGGTCGCATCCGCGACCGGCTCTTAGAACTTTCCAGTCACCTTGGAGATGCCGACTGGCTTGATGGCGCATTCAGCGCAGGCGACCTGATGATGGTGGAAGTGCTGCTCAGGTTGAAAGACTCTGGTATGCTCGACGACTATCCGAATCTCTCTACCTATGTCGCCCGTGGCGAAGCGCGGCCCGCCTTCAAGCGGGCTTTCGCCGCTCAATTAGCGGTTTTCACTCTTCAGCAACCGACTGGCTGACTAGCGCAAAAGATAGATATAACACTATTGCCCATAGTGTTACATCCTGGAGTTTAGACTAAAGCAAGCAAAAATAGCTCAACATTTGAATCAAGTTAGATTTTTCGTGAAATGGTATAACAGCACTCTAGAACACTGTTTGGCGCAATTCTGGAAATACTTTGGAGACTTTATTCAGAAGATAATCGCCATAAGTCCCGCGAAATTCGTGGACACTGGCTTTATCCCAGCGATCGCTTCGATCGTCATTCACTACTATGCCGTTCAATTCAATGGGTTTGACTTCAATGTTGAAATTGGGATCGAAGAAAAATGGAAATGATAAGCGACTACTTGTCGATCGGTTCTGAACGCGGTGGGGTGTTGAGCGATACAGTCCTCGTGTCATCCGATCGAGCATATCCCCAATGTTACATACGAATGAACCAGGAATAGGAGGTGCATCTATCCAACCAGACTTTAATTTGACTTGTAATCCACCGACATTATCTTGTTTTAGTATAGTTAATACTCCATAATCTGTATGTTCGCCAACGCCCCATTTAGATTCAGATAATGATGAATGAGGAGGGTAATTGAAAATCCGAAATAATATCAATGGGTTTTTTGTATAACGGTCTGCAAAGTAGGACTTTTCTAACCCCAAACTTAGAGCAATACCAGCCATTAGGGTGTGTCCAAGTCTGGTCATTGAATCTATATAATTCAGCACTGTTTCCCGAAATTGGGGAATATTCGATGGAAAAAGATTTCGACCGTGCATTGGTACACCAGTTTTCACAAGTGGGTGGTCTGATTCTAGTTCTGTACCGAAGTAAATACCTTCTTTTAAGTCCGGTCTACCTGATGTCAACTCATTACCCACGGGGAAATATCCTCGCCATGCTTTACCACCAAGAGCCATACGAATCTTCAGTTTTGTTTCTATATCCTGCGCGAAAAACTGTTGGCTGAGATGTTCTAACTGCTTTTGTAATTGCTCATCAACTCCATGTCCGACGATATAGAAGAAACCGTAATCATGGAGAGCTTGTCTAATTTGGTCTGCAATTACATCACTGGAGTTGCTAGTTTGAGAAACCAATGGACTAATATCAATGACGGGAACTTCTGAAAACTCTTTATCTACAACTTGTAAGATTGTCATACTCTGTTTTTTTAGTAGTGTGTAGATTAATAACTAGACTACATAATAAATAGTAGACCTCTTGCAAAAATATATTTTTGCACTCTTAGGAAAAAGGTTTTGGTTAAAGGGAAAGAATTTTGAGTTTCTTTACCCTTTTCTCCCGCCCCTTATCCCCTTCTTGGGACCCCACCCTCCCCTTTCTTTCTGGGGCAGGTTTTTTTGATTAGACAAATTTTTGGAATTTTAAAACCAAAACCATTGTCTGAGAACTTAAAACTACGTTCAATAATTGAGAACATTCTCAACTATTTATCGAAAGCCTAAAAGCCTGCCCTTGAAAGCCCTCCCCTTTACCCCGACAAATGCCAAGAAGTCCAGTATGTAATTGAACTGGTATGCGATATTTCGCCACGACTAACGCCCAAATCTACCTTGTGTCACCTGAGATTCTTCTTGCTTACTAGAGTTAACCATTTGCATCAAGTGTTGGTTTAGATAGTTTTGTGGCGAGAGAAGAATTTTTCGGATTGTGTCGTCAGTGAGTCGAAGATTTGTCTGTAGGTGGCGCTTTTACGGTTTGGTTCCCTGATGTTGGGTTCTAGCGGTACGTCTGTCGAGAACGAGTCTACATGGGCGGTGGCGATAATGCACTATAGCATCATGGAGTAGAGCAGCGATCGCTCTTTTTTTATCTCTGATTCTGGACACTCATCTAGCTCTTAAATAAGTAAAGCTAATGATTTTTATTGACTCTACAAAATTCTTAGCACTTGATTAATTTTTGTAAAGCGGTGTAAAGTAATTTCACAGGCGAAAACTTTACCGCCTGATTCATAAACAACCGCAATCATAAAACCATGACAGCAACCTTACAACAGCGCTCAAGCGCCAATGTATGGGATCGATTCTGCGAATGGATCACCAGCACCAACAATCGGATCTACATCGGTTGGTTCGGCGTATTGATGATACCCACCTTACTAGCCGCCACCGCTTGCTTCGTAATCGCCTTCATCGCCGCACCACCAGTAGACATCGATGGAATCCGCGAACCAGTAGCAGGTTCCTTGATTTACGGAAACAACATCATCTCTGGTGCAGTAGTACCTTCCTCCAACGCCATCGGTTTGCACTTCTACCCCATTTGGGAAGCAGCATCTCTTGATGAGTGGTTGTACAACGGTGGTCCTTACCAATTGGTAATTTTCCACTTCCTGATTGGCGTATTCTGCTACATGGGTCGTGAATGGGAACTATCCTACCGCTTAGGAATGCGCCCTTGGATTGCGATCGCCTACTCAGCACCTGTTGCAGCAGCAAGTGCAGTATTCTTGGTATACCCGATCGGACAAGGATCATTTAGCGACGGTATGCCCTTGGGTATAAGTGGAACCTTCAACTTCATGATCGTCTTCCAAGCAGAACACAACATCTTGATGCACCCCTTCCATCAGTTAGGTGTAGCAGGTGTATTCGGCGGCAGCTTGTTCTCTGCGATGCACGGTTCTCTTGTAACTTCTTCCTTGGTTCGTGAAACCACCGAAACCGAATCTCAAAACTACGGTTACAAATTCGGTCAAGAAGAAGAAACCTACAACATCGTTGCAGCCCACGGCTACTTCGGGAGGTTAATCTTCCAATACGCTTCCTTCAACAACAGCCGTTCACTGCACTTCTTCCTGGCAGCATGGCCTGTAATCGGAATCTGGTTCACCGCCTTGGGTGTAAGCACAATGGCGTTCAACTTGAACGGTTTCAACTTCAACCAATCAGTAATTGACTCTGAAGGTCGTGTGATTTCAACTTGGGCTGATGTGATCAACCGCGCTAACTTGGGTATGGAAGTTATGCACGAGCGTAACGCTCACAACTTCCCTCTGGATTTGGCTGCTGGCGATTCCGCTCCTGTTGCTCTGACTGCTCCTGCGATCAACGGTTAATAGCAGCGATCGCGTCAAATAAAATCAAAGGCGCTCTCCAGAAAGGGGGGCGCTTTTTAGTGTCGATGATTGGTGGTGGCGTGATAGCAGAGCATCAGTGAAATGGTATAAACTGTCGGCTGCAACACAGTTGTTGTACTGTGCCGCAGCGATGGTTGATTTAACCCCGAACCGGGAGGGAGATAGAAAACTCAGAGCCTTGTCCCAATTGGGACTGAACTTCCAGCCGACCATCATGTTTCTCGACGACAATCTGACGGGCGATCGCTAAACCTAACCCCGTTCCCTTGCCAACCTCTTTAGTAGTAAACAAGCGATCGAAAATCTTAGATTTAACTGATTCATTCATGCCTTTACCGTTGTCAGAAATACGAATTTCAACCGCATTTTGTTCGGATAATAATGCAGTGGAAATCGCGATTTGTTGGGGATGATTTTCTAACTCTTCAAAGCTTGTTTGCTGTGCTATTTCATCGAACATATCAATCGCATTAGCCAGAATGTTCATAAACACCTGGTTAAGTTGACCGGGGAAGCAATCAATTTCAGGAATATTACCGTAGTTGCGGATAACTTTAATGGCAGGCCGATTTTCATTGGCTTTGAGTCGATACTTGAGAATCAACAGCGTACTATCTAACCCTTCGTGCAAGTTGGCTTTAACTTTGTGTTCCGTGTCGGCACGAGAGAAGGTACGCAGGCTCGTACTAATGCTTTTGATGCGATCGGTTGCACCTTTCATCGAGTCAATTAATTTGGGTAAATCCTCCAACATAAACTCCAGGTCAAGTTCTTCGGCTAATTCGGCCACCGCATCCGTAGGTGGCTGGTGCTGGTGATAAATGTGTAAATAATCACATAAGTCTTTTACATAATCTTTGGCATTGTTAATACTACCGTTGAGAAAGCCAATTGGGTTATTAATTTCGTGAGCCACCCCAGCCACCAAGTTACCCAAAGTCGCCATTTTTTCGCCTTGCACAATCTGAAGCTGAGATTCTTCCAGTTGTTGAGTATATGCTTGGGCTTGCTGATAGAGACGAGCATTCTCCAGTGAAATCGCAGCTTGGGCGCACAGCAGATTCAGCACCTCAACGCGATCGCGGGTAAAGGCTCCTGTTGTCAGGTTATTTTCTAGATAGACTATGCCCAGCAGCTTGCCCTGTTGCAGAATTGGGCTGCACAGCAGACTCTTGGGCTGTTGGTTTTGGATATACGCATCGCCAAGCAATAGCGGCTCTTGTGCAGCGTTGCTAATTACAGCAGGCTGCAAGCTGCGTTTGACTTTTGTTACCAGAGCGATCGGCACTATACCACTCTCGACAAGCGACTGGGTTGGATGCAAAATCTGCGTTTCGATTTGGCGCGATGCCGTAAGTTCTGCCCTCGCCTGAACTGTGAGATTTTGCCGCTCACTCAACATCAAAGCGCACTGCGTCGCACCAGAGGTTTGCATTACCGTCAGCAAGAGAGTAGCAATTAACGGCTCAAGCTCGATTTCACCCGAAAGAGTTTGCGACGCTTTGAGGATGGCAACCAAATCCAGGGAATCAGAAAGACTCGTGGAGGAACTACTAGTCGAGGTGACAGTTGCAGTGGAAAATAAGGTTTCGTCAATAGAGAGTGGTGTCTGCGCCCCTTGGAGGATGGGAGTTAGCAGTTGGGGATAGCGAGTTTCCAAGTCAGCGAGTTTGGCTTTCGCCCCCCAGCGAGCATAGCCATAGTAAGCTTCGATCGTGTAAGCTTGGGCGATTCGCTCTTTGTTCCAATCCAGGTAAAATTTTGCCGCCAGTTCATTGCCAAGGGCTGCTTCCTGAGAATAGCCATTGGCTTTGGCACCCGCGATCGCCAGATCGTAAAATTCTATAGCTTCGGTTTTGCGATCGAGAACGCGATATTTTTCCGCTTCTACTAAATGATATTTGTGCAAGTAATTCATGGGGCCATAATCTGCCCAATCTTTTAACTTAGCTTGATTTTCTTCCATTCGCTGCCATTGCGGTTCTGACGGGGAAATTGATTCACCAGGATGAGCCAGCATGGTCAGAGAATCATAGAAATAAAAGATTGGTTCAACGATACTTCCCATCCCGCCGGCTAAATAATGTCGCGTTTGAGCGGCATCGTGTTGGGCTTTGGCAAAGTCTTGCAGCCAGTAATTTAAGGTGAAGCGATAAAGGTAAAAGAAGGATAGTCGGTAAAAATCGACTTTTGCCTCATCCAGAACTTTCTGTTCGTAGGCATCCTGGCGTAAGGGAATTTCTTGTTCTGACTGACCTAAGAGAATTTGCGCCGCTTGCCAGTAAGCCAATACACAGTTTGCTGCCGTGACTTGGTGGAGGTCGGACAACTGCTGGTAATAGGCACGAATTTGGGGTTCGAGTTCAGCGAGCGGTTGACCGTACCAATACGCATTGAAGCAGTACAACTGAGCATCGTAACCCATAAATTCTAGATTGCCAGTTTCCAACCCGGCTTGATATCCGTCTAGTAGAATGGGCAGGGTGTCTTGCAGATGGATTGTCCAAGAACCCACATAAGCCCCCATTAACATAGCAGTCGCGGCTCGGATATTTTTGGCATCGGGTTCTAAGGCGAGTTGGTATCCTAATTGCCCAAACTGAGGCACTTTTGACATATCGCTCCACAGCATTCTCAGTTGGAAGGCGTAACCTACGTAGCAAAACGCCGAAACCGGACTGTTGCCAAATTGAATCGATAATTTGACCTGGAGTGCCACAACTAGGAAATAAAGCTTTGTGCCGGACATGTAACAAACTGGTGTCAGCCGCGCCGCATTTTGCATAATTGCTAATTGCTGCGGATCGGTCATTTTCGGCAGATGAATGAATGACTCAACGGCGCGACCCTCAATTAAAGCATCAATTTCTTGCTTCAGGAGGCGAATATCATCTAGGGTTGGTTCGTCTGGCAGGTTCACGCCCAACATCCGGAAGACTGATTGACCGATCGCGATCGCCTCGACAAATTGATTGCGGGCGACTAATGCCTGAATTCTGACTTGATAGACTGGCACTCGTTCTAGAGGCGTTTTTGCACGATCGATTACCGCTTCAATCCACTCCTCCATCTGCTCAAAAGCACCAGCCAAAAAAGCAACCTCGGCAGCTAAGTCATGCAGAGATAAAGTTATGTCGTACTCCCGTTGCCAAGCATCTCCTCCCAGCAGTTGCAGCCCGACTGTGGCATATTCACGGGCGGCATGATAGGCGGTTGCGGCTCTGGCTTTGCGGCAAGCCGTGAGGTTGAGTTGGGCGAGTTCGTCCCGTTGCTGTTGTTTTCCAATCAGCGTAGTGCCATAGTTCAACTGATTGACGATTTCAAAAATGCGCTCTTCTCTAGCGGCTGGGGAAACTTGTTGCAGCAGAAGTTGTCCGATTTGGTAATGAGTCGTTTGTTTTTGCTCGTCAGGGATGAGAGAATAGGCGGCTTGCTGGACGCGATCGTGGAGAAAGCGATAGGAACAGTTAAAGGTTAATGGCTGCTGGACTTCTGCTACCTGAAGTTCTGATAGTTGGTAGAACTTATAGACATCGCTGATGGGCAGAATCACGCCTTCTTGCAAGGCTTTCCAGAGGTCGAGCGCGATATCTTCGGGCGATCGCTGATTGACAATCGCCAGGGTAGACAAATCGAACTGAGCGCCAATGCAAGCCGCCAATTTTAAAGCAGTCTGGGTAGCAATCGGCAATTTTTGCAACTGAAGTGCCATGAACTCGACGACATCATCCGTGAGCGCGAGTAACTTCACCGTTGCCAAGTCACATTGCCAATGTCCTGTTTGGAAGTCAAACCAAATATAGCCGTCCTCATGCAGTGCTTTGAGAAATTGGGTGAGGAAGAAGGGATTTCCCTTGGTTTTTTGATAGACCAACTCCGAAAGCGGTTGAGCCAGTTCGGTTGAGCAACTGAGCGTATCTGCTGTTAACTGATTTACATAGGCTTGGCTCAGGGGTTGTAGGGTGAGGGTGTGGATAAAGGTTTGGGCTTTTTTGACCTCATCGAGCATCAGCATCAAGGGATGAGTCGGGAACACTTCGTTATCCCGATAAGCTCCGATGACGAATAAATAACCGCGATCGCGTTCTGTCAGCAGTAGCTTCAGCAAGTTTAGCGAAGCCGAATCAGCCCATTGCAAATCATCTAAGAAAATCACCAGTGGATGCTCTGGCGTGGTGAACACCGTGATGAACTTCTGGAACAGCAGATTGAAACGATTCTGAGCCGCACTACCGGAGAGTTCTGGTACTGGGGGTTGTTGGCCGATGACCTGTTCGAGTTCCGGAATCACCTCGATGAGTACCTGCCCATTGTCACCTACTGCCGCCAGGATTTTCGCTTTCCAATCAGCTAACTGTGCGTCATCACTGCTCAGAAGTTGACCCATTAGGTCGCGGAAGGCTTGGATAAAGGCACTAAATGGCAGATTGCGGTTGAACTGGTCGTATTTACCTTTGATGAAATAGCCATACCAACGTACAATCGGCTTATGCACTTCATTGACGACGGCGGTTTTGCCAATACCGGAAAAACCTGCTACCAGCATCAGTTCGGAGGCTCCGTTGGCAACTCGGCCAAAAGCATCGAGCAAGCTTTGAACTTCTTGTTCTCGTCCGTAGAGTTTTTCGGGAATCAAAAAACGATCGCTGATATCCCGTTGCCCTAAATCAAACCAGGCGAGTTTGCCCGCAACATGATATTCTTCTTGGCATCGCAGCAGATCGTGCTTCAGACCGAGAGCGCTTTGATAGCGCTCTTCCGCATTTTTGGCCATCAGCTTGCGAATGATTTCACCGAGCATGATGGGTAGATCGGGATTGAAATCGCAGATAGAGGGTGGTTGTTTCGCTATATGGGCATGAACCATTTCTATTGGCTCGTCACATGGAAATGGTAACTGTCCCGCGAGTAGTTCAAAAAAGGTAACTCCCAAAGAATAGAAATCGCTGCGATAGTCAATTCCCCGGTTCATCCGCCCGGTTTGTTCCGGTGAGATATAGGCGAGTGTGCCTTCTAGAACGTTGGGGTTTTGAATCTCTTGGGTTTCGCGGGGTAATAGGGAGGCGATGCTAAAGTCAATCAGCTTAATTTCCCCCGTTTCTGGTTGAATCAGAATATTAGCTGGTTTAATGTCTTTGTGGATAATCCGTTGCTGATATAGCTGGTGGAGGATATCTACAATTTGCAGGGCAATGGGCCAGAATTGTTCGACACTCAAAGGGGCAGCCTGGATGCGATCGCGTAGGGAGATGCCACCGATGTCTTTCATTACCAAAGCATAGCCATTTTGGTATGGTTCTAGACTGAGCGGTTGGACAATGCCTGGGATGTCGAGATTTTTGGCGATCGCATACTGATTGCGAAACTGCACCAATTCGCTAAAGCTGGGATAATCGTGTCGCAGTAGTTTAATAATGACTGGTTTTCGATCTAATTCCCTAAGAGCGCGATGTACTAGGGTATTGGAACTCGAATAAATTAGCTCGTTTATGCGATAACCAGCGATCGTCAACATAAATCTTATTTTTATTTACAAATCTTTTTTTATCTATATAGAGAATTCCCGTTTTAAGATTATCTTTAACTTTTAGAGACAAAAATTAATAATTATGGTCAAATTTGCGATCTTTTGCTCTAAAATTACTGGCTCAAAATGTCATTAATTAACCTGAGTTCGGGTTAAAGATAAGGAGGTAAAAGCCACTCCAGTTGAAGGCTAGGTTTCTTAGGTTGATGACAATAAGCGATTAATCCGCAAAGAACGTTAACGCAAAAATTAACGGGGCTTCGGTGTCGAGAATGTTCAATCTGAGAAATGTTTTTGAGTTGATCATTAATCGTTTCAATAATTGAGCGTTTACGGGACAAAAGTTTGTCATGAAGACGCATCAGCCTATTCTTCATATTGCGACGGGGTAAGCGCGAAAAATTGGATTCCGAACTCTTCCAAAAGCTGAGAAGCAAGTTTTTCAGAAACATAGCCGCGATACCTTCGGTAAGCTTCGCTAACGCCAAATATTTTGCCAAAAAGCTTACACAGTAAATCTGGTACGGGTTTACGGTCATCAATATTACCAGGAGTAAGAGTCACATTTAAGAGTTGACCAAGCTCATTGACAACAATATGAAGCTTAAAACCAAAAAAACAATCCACGGAAGTCTTGCCACGAGCGGCTAAACCTTTAAATACCTTATGCCGAGAAATCCGACGATTATGACATACCTTCAAGCAGGTTGAATCGATAAAGCCGATACCCGTACATTGTCCGAAACAATGCTTCAGATAGACGCATAAAGGTATTAAAGTTGATGGTATCCATTCAATAAATCGTTGATAAGAAGGAAGACCTGGAAACGCAGAACTCCACTGCTGTTTCACCTGATTCAAATAAAAATGTTTGAAATTTCGGTAGTGATTTTGATGAAAAGCGATGATAATTGTCATTATTTCACTTAAACACAAGCTTTTCGCTCTTACACGTTTTATTCCTCCATGATTTAACAGTTTTCTGTGCCATTGAGCTTCAAACGCTTTACAGAAATCATCTACATGACAGAACAAAGCATCTAAACTAAACATAGGACAGGTTGCTGGATTTGTTGTTATTTTCAGCTTACTACCTGTCCTTTTCCTTATCCCGAACTCAGGTTAATTAACTCCGACAACATCTGTTCAAAAATATCTTCTAAGAATTCTGACTTTGAAGGATACAGAGAAACTGGCCCAGCAAGAAATTTTCAATGAAGCTTATCGGGCAATGGTCGCACCTAATATTGCTGGTATTGAAGAAGATATGAGTGTGCCTTATGAAGAGTGCCTGAAGGTTGGGAAAGAAACGCTAATTGTGTTTGATGAAACTGTTGAACAAGCTAAGAATAGAAAGAATGCTGACGCTCCAGTTCCACTTTATACTCGTGGGTATCGTCTTTTAAATATGTTTAACTTTTGATTTGCATAAAATCTGAGCCATAAAAAAGAGGTCTTTCTCGACCTCTTACCAATTCCCTAAAATAATATTCTATTTACAGAATTACGACAAGCCAGTATTAGCGCCTTGCTTACCAGTTGCCAGTTCCACTTTGATGATTGTGCCGCCTGCTTTTTGAATGCGTTGCTGTTCGCGAAACCAGTTTTCATAAGGAACTAGCTTAGTGAAGTAAGTATTTTGCAGTTCGCGTTGGGTCCGAATTCGGGTTTGGCTAGGAACTAGAGCAGTAATTTTAAACAAACGGGACATATTTTGAAAATCTCCTGTATACTTTGTGAAAACTTTTTTATCTCAAAATCTTGAGTGCAAATCTTTTAATCATTCAAAGGCTGGAAATCAAACATCAATACTAGACCACCAACACTCATCACTGATAATTTACCAAGATAAGCAATATAACGTTCTAGCACTCACGGCTGATTTCCAGACCTTAATAAAGCCGCACCTAAATTCTTAAGCGCAAACTAGTTCTTAGCTTAAGCCAGAGGAGATATAGTCTAAGTAAACGCCCATTTCCTTACCAGCATCAGAACCTACCAAACTGGCGGTTACTTCTTTGATTGCTTGGATAGCTTGTACGGTAGCACCAACGGGAACACCTAAGGAGTTGTAGGTTTCCTTCAAGCCATTGAGCACACGCTCGTCTAGGATCGAAGGATCGCCAGCCAACATAGCGTAGGTGGCATAGCGGAGGTAATAATCCAAATCACGGATGCAAGCAGCATAGCGGCGGGTGGTGTACATATTGCCGCCGGGACGGGTGATGTCAGAGTATAGCAAAGATTTTGCTACAGCTTCTTTGACGATCGCAGCAGCGTTAGCGCTGATGGTGCTAGCAGCACGTACCCGCAGTTCGCCAGTAGAGAAGTAGCCTTTTAGCTTCTCTAAAGCAGAAGAGTCTAGATATTTACCTTGAACGTCTGCGGAGTTAATGACAGCGGTAATTGCGTCTTGAGCCATGTTGTTAATTCCTTATTTCCAACCGTATTGCAATACTTCTGTTTAAGTAGGTAAACAGCTTTACCCTATCCTAGAAGGGCACCAACTAGGTAGTCGAAGTAGCCAGCAGCTTCACTAGCTTCATCACCAGAGAGCAGTGACGCAGAGCCATTCTTCAGCCCACGGATACCTTCAGCAACACCATCGATAGGAGTTCCCAAGGACTTGTACAGTTCACGGGCACCAATAACACCAATTTCTTCGATGGGGGTGACATCACCAGCAACGATACCGTAGGTAACGAGGCGGAGGTAATAATCTAGGTCACGCAGACAAGTAGCAGTCAATTCTTGACCGTAAGCGTTACCACCAGGAGATACAACATCAGGACGCTTTTGGAACAGTTGATCGCCAGCTTGTTTAACAAGCCGTTCGCGATTTTCTGATAAAACTTGAGCAATCCGCACCCGGCGCTCACCACTTGTAACAAAGGACTTGATCCGATCTAACTCACCAGGGCTGAGGTAGCGAGCTTCTGCATCAGCATTCACGATAGCTTTCGTGACGATACTCATTAATGGATTCCTCCAATACGAATGAAACCAGGATTTGATTAAACTGGTGCGACTTTGAGTTTGGTTTACTGAGTTTGTTTTTTCGTCCTTTTAGACACAACAATTTTACAACTGCTACGGCTAATAAATTACGAGTTTGCTTGAGTCAACATAAGTACACAAGCTTTCAAACTCAGTTACCTTCCGCAAAACATTTTCCGGCATTCTGTTGAGCATTTATGACTGCTCTTAATACTTTGTAATATTGCTTTTCAGAATTTGCTGTTCTAACTGCAATCTGAGAGCGGGATTACGAAAGGTTACGAAGGGGACAGGGGATAGGTTACAGGGGATAGGGAACAGTAAATAATCTGTACCCTATTCCCTATTTTGGACTCCCTACTCCTTAATCAACCGCTACACTGCCAAGGTAGTTACCTACTGGCACAGATGGGAAGCGGTTGTAAGGTACAACATCTTCACCGAAGTAGCGGCTATATTCTGGGCTTTCGACTATTGCTTCTACAACGGCTGACAAACCACTATTGGTTAGCAAGTTGTTGTATTGCACAATTTCTTCCTGAGTTGCGGGTGTACGCCCCAACAGATGACGGAAGAGGAACTCAATGACCTTGGTATGAGGATAAGGTGATAGGAAGCGCTGGCGATAGATTTGGGAACTAGCTAGTTCGCGCACAAACTCCCGCACGGAAATTTCACCATTTTGGAGTTTGCTATCTAGGTCAGTGCGACGGAAATTATCAGGCACTTCACCGCTAAATATATCCAAGACTTGACGATAAATGGCGTTGATTGCCTGTTGTTTTTCGTCTTGGTTGGTGTTTTCTGTTAAACGGTAAATACGTGCATGTTTACGCACACCCTGTTCCACGGATTGTCCGCTAGCATCGTTGTAGGAACGACCCAGTTCAGCAAAAGATGGCTGACCATTTGTTTGGGCTGCGATATCTGCGATCGCCTGTGCCAAAAGCGGTGTATCGTTACTAACTCCGACACGGGCTTGTACTGGCTTAAAGCTTGGTACAACCACGTCATCGTTTTGCTTGGTCAGCTGGTTGTAAAGCTTCTCTGTATTCGGGAAGTTTGCCGCTGGCAGGGTCGGGAAGCGGCGGTAAGGAACAGTATCTTCACCAAACACCTGGTTATATTCCACACTATCTACCAAAGCACCAATAAAGGCACGAATACCTTGAGTAGCCAAAATTTGGTTATACTTGCGGATTTCTGCTTGGTCTAATGGCGCACGTCCCAAGAAGTGTTTGGTTCCTAACTCAATCACTTTGGTGTTGGGGTAAGGTGTGTAGAACTCTTTCAGGTAGAGGTTAGAGTAACCCAAACCTTCAATAAATTCCTTCACGCTAATTTCGCCATTCCCCAGCTTGCTTTCCCATTTGCTAAATTCGTTTTTGGCGATGTATGGTGCAATATCCCGCTCAAATATCTGACGATAGGCAGCGCTGATCAAAGTTTTGACTGCAACCTTGTCAGTAGTATTCGCCACCAATTTGAAGATTTTGGTTTGTTCCCGTTGCTTGCTAACACCTTGGTTAATGCGGAATTGAATATCTGGTTCTGACCGCTTTTCTGTCACTGTACCCAGTGTCACAAAGCTTGGTGTTACCTCCTTCTGGACTTTCGCGGCAATATCATCACGAATGCTACCAACACGTAATTGTCGCCCTGCTACACCACCAGGAGTCAGATACCGTTCGTAAGGAATTGTATCTTCACCAAAGGCTTCGCTGTATTCTACGCTGTTAATAATGGCATCAACCACCGCGTAAAAGCCCTGTTTTGAAGCAATATCAAAGTACTTGTTGATTTCTTGACGACCATAAGTCGGACGACCCAACAAGCGGCGGTGAATATACTCGATCGCTTTACAAACATACAGCGATGACCAGTACAGATTGCGGAAGACATCCGACTTAGCCAAAGCACGGATAAATTCCCGTACTGAGATGTCACCATTTTCCAGCTTGATTTCTAATACCTTCGGGCGCTGACCTTCGTAGACATCGCGACCAAAAACTTGCAGGTAAGCAGCTCTAATTACTGCTTGCGTGGAGCTTTCGGAGTATCTGATACTAGAACTTTTGGGAGCCTTTTTACCTCTAGTACCAGGCAGTTGGTCTAATTTGAACACCTTGGGACCAAGGGTACCAGGAGCTTCACCCCGCGCTTTGGGATTACTATTTTGGTTATTAATCCCTGCTCCTTGGTGAATCAGGATGCGTTTGGTATCCTTGCTAAAAGGAGCCGGACTGGTACTGGGGTTGCGAGTTTCTTTCGGGAAAATCGCCCCAAACTGAATTTCCAAGGGGTCGTTACCAGAACCGTAGGGATGTTGATCTGGTAGCGGTTGCTCGTAAGCCGCAAATGTGGTGATGAACTGAGGTATCTTGCGGAAAGGCGCACTGTAGTTAAACAGGTCTTGCTGAGGCCCCCAGTTGCGACATTCTTGTGCTTCTTGACCTAGACCCCGCAGGTAGGGTACTGTTTCTTCGCCAAAATAGTCGCCGTATTCAGCAGAATCTACTAAGGCATCTACTAAGGCTGGTAGACCACCATTAGAAATAATCGAGAAGTATTTTTGTACTTCTTCTCGGCTACTTGGGCCCCGTCCTAAAATGTGACGGAAAGCTAGTTCGATGACTCGGCTGTTAATAAAAGGCTGGTAAAACTGTTTTTGGTAAAGGGGAGATTTAGCTAAACGACGGACAAACTCTTTCATCGAGATGTCGCCATTCTTCACCTTGGATTCTAGGTCAGATATGGACAAACTATAAGCACGGCTAATGTCGCGCTCAAAGATTTGTCGATAGGCCGCTTTCACTACCTCATTTTTTTCGCTACTGGATAACCCAGTCTTCATCACAAACTTGGGACGACGTTCTGAGGCATTGAAGTAGATTTGCGGCAATTCTAACCCTTGCTGGTCGCTAGAAGGGCGTTGGCGCAGTTTATTTGAAGGTGTGGCTGCTTTGAATTCTGTTAACAAAACATCCATGTACTGAGACACAATTTCTGTACCCTCAGCATCGTTGCGGAAAAATGAAAGTGCCCCAGCTTTGATTTCTTGTAAAGCTACTAGCGTGGCTTCTCCAGAGCAGGCATTTTCAATGATTTCCCGCAAACCCCTTGTATTCACCGCTATGATGTTGGGGTCGCCAGCAACGATCGCATAAGTAGCGTAGCGCAAGAACCAGGATAAATCCCGCAAGCTCTTGGCCATGTTGCTTGGGCCATATCGAGCAATGTTAATTGGTCTGAAACCTGGAGGTGTCGGGCCGCTGGGGGATGAGTTAAATATTGAGCGTAAATTTTCTAAGAACCCGCCACGACTTTCAACGTAGGTTACAGTTCCCAGTTGCATCCCTTGCTGAACATTAGCACCGGCAACAGCACTAACAGGTACTATTTCTACTTCTTTGGGCTTTTCTAAAAAAGCCATTGGCGAACCACCGACAAAAATTCGGTTAGCAGCTCGAGACACAATAATCTCGGCATTGTCGGTCAACGTCTGAGAAATTTCTAGACGTTTTGCACCAGATGCAAAATAGCTTGCCAGTTCATTTAGTTCACCACTTCCCAGGAAACGGTCTTGCTGCTCCGCTTGGGTAATTGTGGATACAGTTAGGGTTTGATATAGTTGCGGACGCGCAACCGAGCTTCCACCACTCGCCTTAACACTCATCGGATTTGTAAAACTCCCATCATAAGCGTTTATATGTTAAGTCTGGATTGTTTTGAGGCTTGACACATCGGCGTGTCTATGCTTTATGAGCTTGAGAGTATTGCCTGCAAAACTGCCAGTAAATTAACCCAGTTAGCTTTTAGATTAGAACGTTTTGCGTTCTCAAGGCGGATTTATTAAGAAGTATGTAGAACCTGTATCTTCATCTCCAGTCTTAAAAGTGCATACCCCAGTTTATCTGAGATTAAGTCTAAGTTTTGTAACTTAGTCGTAGGTTAGAAACTGTCTACCGATTTCTTTTTTATTTAAAGGCATAGGCACTTCGCCTTCTGGAAGGGTAGGGGCACAGAGGGAAGCACAGAGGCAGGCAAAGAATTGGCTATATGCATTAATTAAAGGTTGCACTTAGTCACTGTCCAGTGGTTATTCGTTGATTTTAAGTGATTTTTGTTACAAGTAAAGGTATGTTAAAACTGACACTAAAGGATAAATAATTTTAATGTGTGGTAGTTTAATCTGGAAATAGTCAGTATTAAGATTAAGGGTAAATGCTAAGAACAAAAGTTTTAAATTTAACTATTGATTCAATGCTAATTTATGTGCGATCGCAATTATTTTCGCTGTCACTCCGCAAATGCGCTTCCAGAGAAAATATCAGCACCGTTGTCAAGTGAGCAAAGACTAGATTTCAAATACCAACTTTGGTATACAACAGTGAAGTCCACCACTACGACGATACCAAATTAAATGTATAATTTTATACTTATATTTATGTCACTTTTTCAAAAGGGACAGTGACTAAAGAAAGCATAACTGTTAGTGGTAGCGATCGCTTTAAATTGACTACAAAAAATGCTAACGCAGTGAAACTGTTACAAGATATTTATAATTCTAAATATTGCGAATGATTTTCATAGAACCAGCATATATCACCAAAGTTAGACGTGACCAGTTTGATCGCGGACAAACAGTTGCTTACATCGCTGCTGAGGTATGAGGTAGGTACTCAAATGTCCTTGAATTAAGTTGCAATGGTTCATAGATAATAGCAAATATTGCCAAACCAATCAATGTGATGTTTAATTAAGCTTGTTCTGAAATTTAATATTTGAGAATGATAACGCGACGTAAATTTCTAGCTTTAATTCCTGGTTTTTTATTAGCTACTACTAGCAGCATACTTGTCAGTTTAAATCCCAAAAAATATTTAACTAATCGAAAACGAAGTTTACCCTTTTTCTTAGGATGGTATGACAATATCAATAATATAGATGTACCACTCAAAGCATCTTCTAAAGGAATTGACTTATTAATGCCCTATGTTGAAAAAGAAGGCAAGGCAAAAATCCAGGCATTTTTGGATGCTTCTAAAAAAACATCAATAAAAATCTTGCTTGAGATTCCTCGTCCTTTAATCGAATCAGAAAATATTTCAGGAGTAAAAGACTTTATTCGTACTTATAAAAACCATCCCTCCGTTTATGCTTGGTATCTTTATGATGAACCAGAAATAAAAAAACCTATACCACTTTCTCCAGATTTATTAAAAAAGATATACAAAGCTATTAAGGAAGAAGATAAATCGAAGCCAGTGGGGTTAGTTTTTGCTGACATAAAAAAAATTGAACCCTACACTGATGCAATGGATATATTGATGTGGGATCGTTATCCATGCGAAGAGGGAGTTGCAGAATTCCAATGGGTATCATCTTACCGAAATGCACTATACAAAGTCATTTCCCTAGCTGATGTTAAAAACAAAAAATTTTGGAACGTAGTACAAGCTTATAGCGAAAATCAGTCCAAGAAACGATTACCAACTAAGCTAGAATTTCGCTATATATTTTATTTATCAGTGCTGACAGGGGCTGATGGGCTACTATTTTGGATACACTATCTCTCTCCACCTTCCTGGAAAGAGTCAGTTTTGTATCCTACTATTAAAGAATTTCGAGACTACATTCCTACAATCATTAGAGGAGACAGTTTAAGCAATCCAGTACAAGTAAACAACTCAGATGTAGAAGTTAAATTATTCCCTATTATTAATAGTACAAAAACATTAATGATAGCTGTTAATCACAATCCGACTCAAATAAATTTCACAGTAAAACTTACTCAGATGTTAGCTGGTAAAATAGTTACTTTTAATAAAAAAACTATTACTAACTTATCCAGTGAGGCAAGTTTCAGCACTCTTTTAAATCCTTATGAAGTTCGGCTGTATCAAATAGAATAAGTTAATAAACAATTGAGTGGAAAACAATTATGCGTTGCCTCAAGTACGAGTGTAGGGACAATTCATGAATTGTCCCTACGACGCAGGACACGACACAGGACGTTTGTCTATTGTAGTAGAATGGGCTAGCGAATCGCGTAACCCATACAAGTGTAGTGTTTCGCGCCTCAACTCAACCTACGTAATTTACAATTTAATTAGTCGTTGCTACTTATTAGCTTTTGTTTTTAAACTAGTGCAGTTCCCTTCATAAAATCTGCTTTGGGAATGTCTAATAATTCCAAAATAGTTGGAGCGATAGAAAGCAGAGAGACTTTATCTTCATGAATCGAATGCTGACAGCTTGGTTTGCGAATCCATAAAAAGCCATCGGGATGATGCATACCACTTTTAATATCTTCTATTTGGTAGAAAATTTGAAAAAATGGTATTGATTTTTCGCTATTAGCAATACTCAGAGTTGCATCGTTTGATAATTGGTCAAAAATACCACAGCCACCAAAAACATCTTTGCCATTGCGCTTTAATCGCATCATCAAACGCTGATTAACTTGCAAAGCTAAAAGCTTTTGTTCAGCTTCAGTTGCATCCTGCTCATTTTCAAAGCGAATATAAAATTCTTCAGCCATTACAGGAGAGCAAACATACTTGCTATTCACACCTGCGAATTCTAATACATTTTCAAATTTGCGCGGTCGATATAAGCGTTTTCCTCCTGAACTTTCATAAGTCAAGCAAGGCTGTTGACTTAAGGCTGTTGACAACATTAAAGTCGTATTGCTATCTACTAAGCTTAAGAAATTAGCTATCAACTTATCCATTTCTTGATAGCCAAATAGAATGGCTTTTTCGTATTCCATCTGCTCTGTTGCTGACGGCTTAACTTGAAACTTATTTGGTTCCATATTGCGCCAGTACATGTGCTGAAAATGAGCTGTGCTATTGATAAAAAAAGTTGAAAAGTGAGGTCTAAACTTTCGGTAGTACCAACTGAATAAATCAAACTGAAGTTTGTCTGCAATAGTTGCACGTTGCCAGCGCCACTTTGCTGTGATTTTCTCACGAATTATTTGTTGGACAATAGCACCGATGGTCTGTAGTGAAAGTCCGTGGTTACTCATAAAGGTCAAAAATCTAAGATAATCTGCACGGCTGACAGGAACAGAATCATTTGTGTGTTCTTGCACTTGCTTTTGTACAAATCGGAAGTATGGCAATAATTCAGCAGTATTAGGAGTTACTTTCGTACTCCAAAAATCTGGCAGAATATACCCATTTAATGGAGAATTATAGTTCGCATTCATGCTGCCACAAACCCAGACTCTTAATCCGGCTTCCGAAAGAATATCCCAGAGAGATTTTGATTTTAGTTTATATCCTTCATCAAGAAGAAACACTTGATGTTCGCTATAAGGTAAACCAGAATGTACTGTCACCCATTGAATCCAAGGTTCTAGAAATGGTGGTTGTTCTTCCGCATCGGTTGTGTAAACTGCTGACTCTTCATAAAGTCGCTTAAAGTTAGGTAACTTTTCTTCTTGAATAAAACGTTTAATCAATGAAGGACAAAGCTCATTAAATTCTAAAAGTATTACGGATTTGTCGGACTCCATAGTTATATCTCCAGTAATAAACTACTCTTTTATAAGATTGAATATGAAATGTTAATATATCAAAATTAGCTAATTTAATAAATTTGGCTAATCTTTTCCTTACTTAGAATCTGAGTATAAACTTTTTCCATTTGATAAGATGCAACCTCCCAACTATGTTTTTCAACGACAAATTTTCTTGCTTTATAGCTAATTTGTCTAGCTAATTCAGCATTTTGTAGCAAACTAATTGTAATTTTTGCAAAATTTTCTGGACTGTCTGCTAGCAGCATTTCTCTCCCAGGTTCTGCTTTCAAACTACCCAGTCCAAGAGTGGTAGTAACTACAGGTAGTCCTGATGCCATAGCTTCTAAAATTTTGTTTTGAATGCCTGAACCTGATTGCATAGGAGCAATTGCAACATTTGCTTGCCTCAGGGTTTGTGGCATAGATTTTACAAAACCTGTAACTGTTACTCCAGGTATTTGCTCTAAACTGCGAATCTCTCTAGAGGGATTAACACCAGCAATTATAAGAGAAGTATCAGGAATTGTTTGCTGAATTATTGGTAAGCATTTTTTAACGAACCACTTCACTGCATGAACGTTAGGAGCATAACTCATATTGCCCGAAAAAATTAGAGTTGGTTTGAGTGGTGGTTGTTGTTGTAAGCTAAACAATTCAGTATCTATACCATTTTGGATAACTGTTACCCGCTCACTAGGGATAACTTTTCTATCTTTGTCAGATACAACAACTATAGAATCAAAAAAAACGTCCAAACTCTGTTCATATTTAATGATACGAGAAAGTTCTTCTTGAAAAATCCAACGTTGGGGCAAAGATTCTAAAGCAACACGACGCTCTAAATTTAGTTGCATCGAATCTATGATTTCTATAACTTTGGGAATCGAAATATTCTGAAAATAAGGAGATAATCTAAGCAAAAATATATGTATTAAATCAAAATTATTTTTTGATAAAATTGAATCTACTTTAGATTGAAAATGATTAGAACTATAATAAGCTACTTGTAGTGGTAATTGAAAGTTAAATATTCCTTTAGCTACGTTAAGAATTGACTGCCACTTAGGAAGGCGGACTGTGTGTATTGTTTGGCAGTAAGGGCTTATGTAATCAATATTTTTTAGTTCTGAAGGATCTTCATAAAAAGTAAGTAACGTAATTTCGTGTCTTTGACTTAAAGTACGAAGACGATGATAAGAAACAACTTGGTCTCCTCGCAAAAGAGGGTAAGGAAATCGTGGAGTAACAAAAAGTAGTTTCATAATTTTCAGCGCTCATTTGTTATTGGTTGATTGCTTGTTAAAAAACGTAAAAAGTTTAGTTTATCAGTTAATGCATTTCCAATAAATCTCTTAAAACTTTTGATATATAAGTATCTGAATGATTTTCTTGAAAGTATCTTATTGCTTCCCAGTATCGGTTTTCGTATTCATTGACATCCATAGTAAATAAATTATGTATACATTTTAACATTGCATTTTGATCGTTAAAATCAATCAAATAGACAAATTTCAAACCTTGAAGATATGAAAATGTAGGAATATCATTAACAATTAACAATTTTCCATAACTCAAGGCTTCAGCTACCACACCACTTTGAGTTGAGTAAGAGTAGGGAATAACAACAAAATGTGTTAACCCTAATAAAAATTTTTTAGCACTATTGGAAATGAAACCATTAAATCTAATTATCACTTCTTCATCATAGAGAACTTGAACATTTCTGTCACGTCCACCACGAATGAATCTAACCTTTTCTGGATAATGCTTGTTTATAATATTTACCAAATTCAAAAAACCTTGAGGATTCTTATCTATATCAGACCGACCTAGTAATGAAAAAGTTTTGGCATTATCCCAACTTAACTTTAATTGTTTTAAATTACTTTGCAATATGTTTACATCAGGAGAAACAAAGGATAAATTCAACTTATAAAGTTTATCATAATTAATAAAAGTTTTAGCTTTCAAAAGAGCTTCATTACTAGGTACTAAAATTTTATCTGCTATATAGCCAAATAATAAATGGTAAATAAATATAATATAAGCTTTTAAAGGGTTAATTCTTGCTTTTTCAAATTTAGGTTCATGCATTAGATAATATATTTTCAATTGCTGATTAAATATTCGGCTAATCACCTTTAAAACAAAGGCTAAAACCAAGTAATCTGACTGAATTAGAAAGAAAAAAACTGATATTTTATCTTCTATTTTCAAATTTATCAAACTTTTGATTAACGACCAACTATTCTGTACATTTATAGAATATAAGTAATTTATATGATTATTCTCTTTATCACAATCAGCATTTAAATTCATTGCTTTACAAAAAGATTCCGAGCAATGATGTAACATCGGGTTTTTTGGTCTAAAAAGATATATTATATGCATTTTTCACACTGTATTCAGATAAAAATATTGTAAAGTATCGATGGTATTATTTATCAATAAAGGAATATTAATTAAATTACTCATTTCTTTTTTAAAACGAAAGGTGAATCAATCTTTAAATAACCTTTTAACCTTATTAAAGCATTAACAATCCTAATAATTAATTTATCGTGGATTTTTTCAGCATATTTCAAACGTATATTTGAATGCTCAATAATTCTCTTCTGAGTTTGACTAGAAACTCCTCCAGGTTCCCGTATTGATACTACTAAAGGTAAATAAAATATTTTTACATTTCTCAGCATTCTGATAAACAATTCATAGTCCATAGAAATTTTAAGAGATTCATTATAATGATAATTCTTATGTAAAGAAGTTTCACAGAAAAAACCCTGGTGGGGTAAAAACATAAAATATTTTAGAAACTTTGATGAAAGTTGTGGTGGACGATAAAGTATAGTTTCTCCTGCAAAGCTTGTAGTAACTGTGATACCTATGGCACATTTCCATTTATGCTGAAGGTAGCTTTCCACAACTTCAGAAATTACTGTTGTGGAAAAAAATACATCTCCAGAATTTAAGAATAAAATTAAATCTCCATTAGCTTTTTCCAGACCTTTATTAAAGGCATTTGATATACCATTATCTGGTTCTGAGGAATAAGTGTACATCTTGGAATGTGAATATGACTTTAAAAGTTCTTTAGTCCCATCATCAGAATTTCCATCAATAATAATGTGCTGTATACCTTTATAATCTTGTTCCTTTACTGACTCCAAAGTTTTGTATAAGCCATTTGAATAATTCTTTGATATAGTTACTATCGAAACTAAACAATTAATCATAAATTTATCCTGAAACATATTGCTGATTTGTAACTAAAAATAAACTTGTATTTGAAATTAGGTTAATGCAAAAAATGTTCAATCACTTGACTGAGATTATAGCTCAATGGCTTACCTTCCAAAACGACAATAAAGTATTCATTACCCTGTCTCTTCGGCATCCAATAAAATGTATAGGTAAGGACAGATACTAAGGCGAATAATATCAAATATTTTGAGGTTTTTTTAATGTTTTTTTGTACTAATAGAGATAAATATGGAATATTAACAAGCCATAAAGGAAAATATAAAAAATTATATAATCCAAGTCTGTAAGGTAAGAAATTGAATGGTCCAGTTAGTACAATCATTATGATTTGCAATCTTCCAACAAGTCTTAATGATTCTAAAAGATTAGATAACTTATTATTCTTAATTTCATTTATCTCATTATGTGTAAAGAATAAAGGATTTTGGATTTTTAGAAAACATAGTAAAGTAAGCGCAACTTGAAGTAAAAACACTGGATTTTGAAAATCTACAAAATTTTCCTTATCTGTAGAGTCTAAAAAAGACTTAGCTTTATTTGATGCCAAATCGCCATTTACACTAAAGCCTATAAGAAAGTTTTGTGTAATTGAGGTTAATAAACTCTGATTAAATATTAGTAACAAGAAACTGACAACTAAAATAATTAAAGAAAATCTAAAAACTAATTTACTGCTTAGTGAAATGAGTTTTTTATATCCGATTTGTTTGAGTTTTTTACTTAAAAAATACACGAAACGTTGAGATATTATTATAGCAAAAATAGTGAAGCTTGCAGAATGTATAAATATAGATAAAATTCCTAATACATAAAAAACAATATTTTTTTGATTATAAAAACTAATTGCTAGAAAAAGAATAGATAATGACAAGCTCGATCTTAAGAGAAAAAGCGGGACTCCCAAAGCGGGTGCAACCAGACTATAATAAACAGCCAAAATTATACATGCTAGCTGTGCTTGGTTTAATCTAAAACATATTCTCAAAATTGCAATAGTTGACAACGTATTAAATATTAGAGCCGTGGTAAGTAGGAAAAATTCTTGATTATCATCTATAAAAATACTTAAAAGATATTCGTATACTTTATATAATGGCTCAAATCCGTCATTATCTAATTTTAATTGAGTAAAATCAAATAGATGAATATTCTTAAACGAGTCAATATATACTTGTGTATCAGCGACAGGTATAATAGTTGCTGATATTAACGAAGTGACAATAGCAGAGGAAAAAATTAGAAATAAAGCGATATAACCTAATCTTTTTTGTAGAAAAAAAATTGATGTAAAGCAAGCTAGTGGAGGATAGAGAATTGGGACAATAAATAGAATTGGAATGCAAATGAAGAACAAAATTATATTCATAAGAGTTTGCTTTCTTACTTATGTTAACCAAAAGTAACAGGTATAAAGAATAATAGGCAAACTGAAGTTGACTATAGTATTAAGCAAATAAATGATTACTCGAATATACTCAACCAAATAATGCGCTCTTGACTATGCATCGTGAGTATGGCAAACAAACCGTCAATTTGACCTTTAGTCCACTTCCACTTAATGAGAGTTTCTATTTTTTTATCTTCGTTGATGAAAGCTGCGATCGCACAAAGTATTGTTTCCAATAAATATTTTAAAATACGTAGTATGGATACAGCTAGCCAGACAAAATAAGAACGATTCCAACGTAGAGTAGCTATATAAGGAGCTGCAATACCAAAGCCGTAAACCATATCCGCGAGATAAGTTTCTGATATGCGCTTTGTAGGAATAAAATGGTGTAACACGCAATCAGGTGTATACCAAAGTTCATAACCTGCGTTGAGAATTCGTAAAACTATCTCAGAATCATCCCCTGCTGTTAGTTTTGTTCCTGCTCTACCTGTGAGAAATTGTTTATTTAACCAGCCGCTTTTCTCAAGAGCAGTTCTGCGAATAACTAAACCTGCACCGGCAATATGAAAATTACTGCGATATAACTGTTTTGCATCGTCTCCGCGATCGCAAGCGGCAAATTTCACTGACTCCTTGATAAGTATAGGGGAAGGAGTCGTTTCCCAATCCAATACTATTTTTCCACCAAATGCACCACAGTTTGGATGAGATGCAGCAAATTGTATTGCTTTATCTACCCAATCTTGTGATAAAAGGCAATCATCATCAACAAAACTAATCCATTCACTAGTTGTGTTTTTAATTCCACATAAACGCGCATAAGTTAGTCCTTGTTTTGTCTCTACTATCCGACGCAAGTTAGGCATTAATCGTGAATTAATGTGCTTATCAACAATATCAGCAGTTTCGTCTGTACAGTTATTATCTACTACTAAAACTGTCCATTTTTGATTGGAAGTCACTTTCTGTAAAGAAAGCTTCGTGAGAACGCGGTCTAGTAACTTAGCATTGTTGTAAGTGCAAATTATAATATCCATTAGTTGACGATCGCCTCAATTAAATAATAAGTTTAGTTATCAAATGTCATCTTTTGCTAGTCGCATACCGACTTAGCAGCACAGAGATTGTATTTTTATGAGTCTTTGCTAACCAGAATAAGAGAATCATATTTTGTATTAAAAACATGATGGATTGAGCTATGTAATTATTAGGAAGTAGGAAATGGATTAACATTACTAGAGAAAACCACGAAAGCGGAAATAACAACCATTTGAACCAAAAATAAGCCCGAATCGATAAACGCTTCATGCCAAATACAGTGACGAGGAATGTTGTTAAATATCCACAATTTCCGAAAATTGCTCCGATTAAGCCAAAATTATATGCACCAAAAGCAATTAGTAATAGTGAAGAGAAACTACCCAATAACTGAATAAAAGCACAAGTTTTAACTGCCTTTGTTGCTAACAAAGAGTAGTAACCAACCGCATGACATGAATAAAATGCATAAATTGCTGTGGCAATGCAAAACAAAGTTATGTATTCGCTTGTAGTTTGCTGGTCAAAGAATATCCTGACAATTAATGGAGAAAGGGTAATTAAACTAGCTCCCATTCCTAAAGCAACTAACCCGTTGATTTGGGTAGCCTGTTTAACTTGCTGTTTTAGTTTATACCTATTAATGTCCTGATGTTCTATTAGATTGCTTAAACTTGGGAGTAAAGGCTGTACAGGTAATGCGGAAAATGAGTTGATTTGTGCGGTGATATCAGTAATTGCTGCATACACCCCAACCACCTGAGTACCTAGCAAACTGCCGACAATCAACCGATCGCCTCGACTAAAAAGCGTACTTCCTAATGTATCCAGCCATATCATTAAGCTGTAACCTCCCACTGCCATTGCTTTTTGTTGATTCCAACGAGGGCGAAGGTTGACACCTTTAAGTAGCGATCGCACGATCCAAATATGACCCAACAAACTCACTACACTGGTTAAAGCCTGCCACTGCATTAACTCAACCGTGCGACCCCCTAGCCAAACTACTGCCAACATTCCCACACTCAGTAGCACGCACTGCATTGTATTCAGCACGTTCATCAAGTCATAACGCTGATAAGCTTGTTCGACACCAACCAAAGCTTGTTGCAGCAATCGCGCTGCTACTACTAACCCACCAATTTGAATAGCCTGTATAACTTTTAGCTGTTGTTCTTGCCCTAATTTGGGAAATAAATTGATAATTCCTTCAGCACCCATCCAGAGAGCAACTGCTGCTAAAGTTGCTAATATCAGCATTGCCCCAAAAGTTACGGTCAAGGTTTGCGACAGATTATCAATATCTTTTTTTCCTAAGTCCTGGGAGACAAATACAGTTGTGGCTGTCGAAAGACCCGCTTCTGCTAAAGTAACCATTACCACTACCGCAGAAGCCAGAGTCCATAACCCATACTCTTCAATTCCAAGTATGCGAATTAATACGGGGATAATCAGTATACCCAGTCCAATTCTGATTAATCCCGCTACTGAGTTGTAAAAACCATTCTTTAATAAGCTGTTTTTCACCCTTGTATATTCTCGTTTAATATAATTACTTTCCGTGAAAATATTAAGGCATAGGAAATATGTATATTAGGGAACTTTCCTTCCCCCAAGCCATTGCAATTCACTGCTATTTTTCTCGTAATAACCTTTGTGACTGTAGTAAATCGAACCACCTTCACTCGCAATTCCATTTACCGCCATTCCCAAAACGGGTGATCGCGCTTGCTTTAACATCGTCTTCGCAGTCTTGGCAACAGCTAAGTCAAGCACTTTGGGACGTACAACTAGCAATATCCCATCCGCCATCTTGCTTAATATCAAGGCATCACCAAACAAACTGAGTGCAGGTGTGTCAATAATTACATAGTTATACTTTTTAGCAGCCTCTTGGATTAATAAAGACATCCGCTGCGAACCTAGTAGTGCTGCCGGATTAGGTGGAATTGTCCCAACGGTTAGCACGTCCAAGTTAACCAATACTTCTTGGATAGTGCGGGAAAACTCTACTTGACCGACTAAAAGATTACTCAGTCCTACCAAGTTGGGTAATTTCCAGATTTCTTGTTGGCAAGAGTGACGCATGTCTGCATCTACCAACAGCACTCGGCATCCCATATGCGCTTTAGCTACTGCCAGGTTAGCTGCCATAAATGACCTGCCTTCACCTGGAGTTGAACTAACTACGGCAATTACTTTTAGCGGTTTATCAAAAACGGTAAAATCTAAGTTCGTCTGAAGTATCTCAAAGGCTGAATTTGCTGCGGAGTAAGGATTGTCTCTCATTGGCAGTTCTACTAAATACTCTTTACCACCTTTAGATTTTTGACCCAAGTGAGGAATTGTACCGAGCAAAGGATAATCAAATAGCTGTTGAGCTTGCTCAAGAGTTTTCAGGGATGGATCCATAGCTTCCAACATCAAAGCTATCCCTACACCCAGCAAAATTCCCAAAAATCCACCCAGCGCGAGGTAGAGTGTAATTTTGGAAGTTGCTTTGTTGGGAACTATAGTAGCCGCAGATATTACCCTGGCATTACCGACATTCTGATTTACTACGACATCGACTTCTTGGGATCGCTTTAGCAGTTCTTCATAAGTAGATGTAGCAACTTGCAACTGTCGCTCTAACTGCTCCTGTTTTTCTTGCAGTTGCGGTAAAACACTCAATCGTCTTTGAGAAAGTGTGTATGCATTCTGCAAAACCGTAATTCGGTTAGCTAATGCTGAACGTTCTACATCCGACTGTACCAGTTGGGCCACTAAGGTCTGCTTGAGTTCTCCCATCCCTAAATTCTGGGCTGGTACAGATTTTTCTCTATCTGCATTCTCAAAAATTCGCGTCTCTAGCTGCTTTTTGAGGGCTGCTTCTTTTGCTAACAAATTAACGATCGTAGGATGTTTGTCTGTATAACGAGTCTTCTCTACTGCTAACTGGTTTTGTACCTGTTGGTATTGTGTTAATACTTCCTGCACAGCTTTTGATTGACTTAAATTCCCCATATCCACAGCCTGCTGCGAATTCAATCTCAATTGACGTTGCAGAAGTTTTGAGCGAGTCTCAGCATCCGTTAAATTTGCCTGGACTTGGGTAATCTGGTCTGATAAGTTTGCGAGTTTATCCACTCCTTTTGCTGCTTCTTGCTCTAAAGCAATTACCCGATTTTCTTCTTTAAATCGACGCAAAGCTGCTTCCGATGTAGCTACCCTTGCTTCAACTTCAGGCAATTGCTTGCGTAAAAACTCCTTTGCCACTGTCGCTTGGGCTTGGTTAACGTGAATATTGTTCTCCAGATAATATCTCATCAGCGAATTCACAACATCTGCGGCTTCTTTTGGATTGCTGCTGCTATACGAAATCGCCAAAATATCTGTACCCCGAACACTCTTAATTTTGACTTGTTTGAGAAACTCATTTATTTCCAAGGGTGTTCCTTGCTTATCTACCAACCTGAGACTAGCAATAGTTTTCTCAACTATTGGATTAGAACGAATGACCTCTGCTTCTGTATCCAACGGACTGTTGATTTCAGTCACACTTCTCAACTCCCCAACTTGTGCCGAGGGATTTGTCAGCGAAGAAACGCGGTCAGTTTTACTGAAAAGCAACTTACCTTCTGCTTCATAAATTGGTTTTTGCTTGATGGCATTTAAAGTTGAAAGCCCAAAAATAGAGGCAGTCACCGCAGCTATAATTAGCCAACGCCTTTTCAGAAGTAGCGAGTATTGCTGCAAATCTAAGGAGTTTTTGGTCTTCTTGGTTAGAGGGCATGGAGTATGTTACGAATACCTGAAATTGTTTTTACTAATTTTGCGTCACAATTTTGGTAGTCCAAGATAGCCATTTGGACATAATTAGGATTAATTACTAATTGTTTGTATAAAAAATCATAATCGAAGTATCCGTATTTTTTAAAATGTTTGCTTTTTATTAGATTTCCTTAGATTTATCCCAGAAATATTATCTGAATGTCAAGGTGTTTTTAATTTTTTTTCTAAAATTTTAAATTACATTAAAAAGCATTTATTTTAACTCATTAAGTAGAAAAGCATAAATATTTATAGTTGAGGTCGGGCAGGAGGTAGAAGGCAAGATATAGGAGGGAAGAAGCTTTTAGCCTCATTTATCTGGGTTAATATGATTATGTTTTTTTTCACCCACTTACTTCTTTGGTATTAATTTACTAACAGCATTTCAACAGCTTGCATAAGCTTTTTTTTTATTTTGTTACTTTGTGAACAGCTACTTGAACAGCTAATATACGCTAATTAAAAAATTAAATATAAAGTTCAGATTGACTACACTCATGGCATAATGCAAATGTCAAAAGAACAACCTTGATGCCGTAGTATAGTTCGTACAGCCAATGCAAGTTAGGCGTTGCATAATTAAGGGATGAACTGTCCTCATTGTGCATCCACCCATATTCGTAAGAACGGGCATCGACGTGGTAAGCAAAATTACATTTGCGTATCATGCGATCGCCAATTTATAGAATCATATTCAAAATGAGGTTATTCAAATGAAATTAAAAAACAATGTTTAACAATGTACGTTAACGGTACGGGATTTCGTGCCATAGAACGGCAAACGGGAGTTAACCATAACACGATCATACAGTGGGTTAAAAAGGCGGTTCAACCATTAGCAGATGCACCTGAGCATTCAGAAATTCCCGAAATAACCCAAGTAGATGAACTAGAAACTTTTGTTGCTAAAAAAAAACAAGATATGGCTGTGGACAGCCGTGAATAAAAGATATCCAGGGATTTTAGCCTGGGTTTTGGGAGACCGTAGTGCTAAAACATTTGAAAAACTATGGAGAATTATAAGATGCTGGAAAAGTTATTTTTATGTCACGTGAGGCTTCGCAGTTTATCCATGTTTTATTGATGACGGAGACCATATTGTTAAAAAAACTTATATGACCAGAGTCGAAGGAGAGAATACAAGATTAAGACATTATTTAGCCCGGCTTCATCGTAAAACATTATGTTATTCAAAATCAGAAGAAATGCTAAGACTTTCAATCAAATTGCTACTGCACTACCTGCATGACGGTACTGTACCCCTTCCGGTCTAATTCATCCCGCAAATATGCAACGCCTCGCGCCGTTGTTAGTGGTAATTTCTACACAGGTAGAAAAAGAGAGAACGTCAACTATTACAACTACATCACTAATAGGAACGAGTTCAGCAACTCCTTGCGGCCCCCATTCGCAGCGTAAATTAAACTCTGATTGGTTGTAAATCATTGGTGCGATCGCAAAAGACAACATGATAAAAATCAAACCATAGATAAGTAAGCCAGTGTAAATTCTTAAAGGTTTGTAGTTATCTACGAAACGCTACGCTAACACGTACAAACTCTCAAGTTAGCAGTAAGTAGGTCAGCAGTTATAATCAATATAAAACTTTAAGGTTGGAAATATTATGAATTTAACTGTAAAAACTTATTTTAACAATACTGCACCAAAGTTCAATTATGATGTGCTGATTGAAAATCAACCAGATGGTGGAGTTAGTGCGACAGTGCTAGGCTTGCCAGATTTTAAAGGCTTTGGTGTGACTAAAGAAGAAGCACTAGAGAAACTAATTCAACTTTTACAAGAGCGAAAACCAGAAATAGTAACTTTGGAAATTGAAGCTCCCCAAACCGAACATCCTTGGATGAAATTTGCGGGAATGCACAAAGATAATCCTCTTTTTCCTGAGGTGCTGGAATGCATAGAAGCTGACCGAAGTCAAATTGACTATAATTATTCTCATAATGAGAATTGTTGCCTTAGAAGCTCCTTCTTCAGTGGTTGTGCAAGGCTGACTTCAGCTAATTGCTCCATAAATTAGTGTCTCTCCTAGAGATTATTTTTTGAGTAAAGGTTTTGATGACTACTCAAATACGTTTAGCTATTTATTGTACTTCCGTTCAGGTATTGTTAGCCAAGTCAGAGGTGTCGGTTTATCCGAACCAGCACCTGGAATGTGAGAATTGTGGCGAGACAATTGCTGAGTAGCTTCACCCTTATCGCTGGTGCAAGTGAGTGCATGAGGCTTTATCGATTTTTTAAGTTTCAGTAATCGATTTTTAACTTTCAACAGAAGAAATAAAAACAGGTTGTTGTAGATTAGTTTTGTCCTTCGAAACCCTCTTAGCACTTCCTTGTCCTTGATGCTTTGTTCAGACAAATAATCTGCCATCCAATCCAAAAAAATCAAGTAAGCAGGCTCCGGTTTGAAAGGGCTATATTCTTTATCCGCAACTGCACAGCAAGATTCTGAATGGGCGCGATACAGATCGAAGCACTCTTCGATCACATACACAGGAAAACGAAGATACACTTTGTTAAAGAAAACTCGATCTTCGTACATGCCCCGAAAGGACTCTTCAAATCCAGCAACTTCTTCAAATACTCCACGACGGATTAAAACGCTACAGGTGCCAGGGGTACGGGCCTGATTACGCCAAATAAGTGCAGCTAACGTTGGTGGTTGGTAGAGCCGATTCGGTTGAACTCCAGTACCTAAAATATGTATGAAGTCTCTTTCTTTGTCTTCAGGATTCCCTGTCCAGCTATGCCAAAGTTTATTGGGACCACAAACCATTGCTGCTTCAGGCTGGGATTCTAGAATTGCAGCTTGTCGCTCTAGTTTTCGTGGTAGCCAAACATCATCGGAGTCTAAAAAAGCAATGTATTCTCCTTGTGCATGGCGAATTCCCAAGTTGCGAGCAGCACTCATACCACGATTTTGGTGACTTTCATGTTCGAGATAGCGTACTTTTTCAGGATACTTTTTTGCGTATTGTAAGGCAATTTTTGTACTTTCATCAGTAGAACCGTCGTCTACCAGCAATAGCTCCCAGTTGTCGTAGGTTTGGGCAAATATGCTTTCTATAGCTTCTATAAAGAATTGATTTCCTGCATTCAAAAAAATGATGATACAGGAGATTAATGGTTGATTCTTCATAAAGAATGTTCCTCATACTCCCAATTTTTCTGCTTTGATAAGTAATTTTTGTAAGGCTATGCGCTTTAATTTCTGTTTAATCCGGCTCATAATATACAGAGTATTTAATAGAGAGCTTAAGATTGGGTGACGATATGACCATAGCTCCTTTTGGACTACCCCCCAGGCTTCAGTGTACTTGAACCCTTTTTCGGATAAATATTGCTCTAACCAGTTCAAAAAAACTGGACGTTGCAGGTGCCGATATTCTTTTTTAGTTTTTTGTGCGATCGCACAGCAACTGTTAGGATGTTGTCTATACTTATACCAGCACTGACTGGCTACGAATACAGGGAATTGGAGACAAATCTTTGCACAAAAGACTTGATCTTCATACAGGCCTCGGAACGTATCTTCAAAACCACCAACTTTTTCTATTACCTGCCGTCGCACCAGCATTCCTGATATGCTAATTTTCATTTGTAATAACAACAGGAATAGCGTTGGTGGCTGGATTACGGTGTCGAGATACACACCTGGGTTCTGCAAAAACACTTTAGGGGTATCTACAAAGTCCCGCCCTGTATCTTCAATATTTCCAGTCCAGCTATACCACCATTTTATTGCTCCATAAACCATAGCAGCCTCGGGATGGAAATCTAAAATAGTTGCTTGTTCCTCCAAAGTATGCGGCGACCAGATATCATCGGCATCTAAAAAGGTAATAAATTCACCTTTGGCATGGCGGATACCTAAATTGCGAGTTGCACTCATACCGCGATTTTGGTGACCCTCGTGTTCCAAATAGCGGATTTTTTCCGGATATTTTTGTATGTATCCCAAGGCAATTTCTGTACTACCATCACTAGAGCCGTCATCCACCAGTAATAGTTCCCAGTTTTCATAAGTCTGGGTGAATATGCTTTCGATAGCTTCTATAAAGAACTGCTCACCAGCATTAAAGAAGATGATGATGCAAGAAATTAGGGGTTTGCTAGTCATAATTGACAATACATTGACAACCAACGGGCAAAGGTTTCGCCGTCCCAATTCTCAACGACAACACGGGGTAACAAAAAACGGTTGTTATTTTGCTGAACTCGATCAGCAATACTACAACAGGCACAGTTAAATCCTGCTTCTTGAACAAGAGGAATTGTATCGCTTATATAACTACCATTAGGATAGGAAAAACTCGTGACTGGATGTCCGAGAATTTTTTCCAGATAATCTTTACTTTGCTGAATTTCATCTCGTTGTGAAGCTATTGGAAGTTTAGAAAGAAACGGGTGTGTTACGGTATGAGCCCCAATTTCGATCAGTCCCCCTGACTCTAATACAAGCATCTCCTCATTGGAAAGAGAGCGATGGGTTGAGCGACCTACAGCTTCAGTGTTTGCCCAAATAACTAATTCTTCTAGCAGCTTACTGCGCTCATAGACAGACAAAAACTGCAACAATTGATACAGCGAGCGATAGAGGGTATGGCGTGTAGAATCTTCTCCTGGTTCTCTGTCCATCCGCCAATGGCGATCTCGCTGAAAATCTGTTTCACTGTAATGTTTTGCTTCCCCCAATTCCCATTGGTAGGTTCTACTATTAATATTTAACTGGAGTAAATCCGGTAATGTACCAGGTTGTAGTAACAGTCTGTCTAACTCATCCCACCAAAATTCATGCTTCTGGTCAATCCCACCAGTAGTCACAAAAACTACAGCTGGGATGTCGTACTTTTCTAATAAGGGTTTGGCATTGTATAAGTTATCGGCGTAACCATCATCAAATGTGACTACAATCGACCGATGTACTGGTTGGCGATCGTCAAGCTTTTTTATCAATTCCTGTAAATGCAGTGGATAGCCATATTCTCGTAAAACTTCTAAGTGTTCAGCGAAGTGTTTTGGTGTTACACATAGTGACCAGGGATCTGAATTTGCTTCAGCTACACGGTGGTACATTAAGATGAGCGCACCAGGAAAAATTTGGTTTTTTAGCTTTGAGACTGTACGTACCACTTTGTTGCTGAGTCTGCCTAACATAATTACTTTCCCTATTTCATAGCTCTAGCTGAAATTAAGACCTGGTACTCAGGGTCGTGATAGTCTAGCTTTGATTTTTGCAATTCTTCAGTTGCCAAGCCATGCAGAAAAGCGATCGCACTTAACACGTTTCCGTAGGCTGTAACTTCTACTTTGTCTTGGTCAAAAACTTCCTTAAATAGCCTTTGGGTTGAGAGAGTGGTAAAACTCCAGTATTGTCCCCACCGTTCCATGTCTTCGCTGCTAATTTGACTTATACCGGAAACGGTGACGAGTAAAACTCCTCCTGGTTTTAGAATCCGGTGGAGAGTTTTAATTGCGGCTCGAACATCGTAAATAAATTGCAGGGCTTGAGTGAGGATAATGCAGTTGAAAGTGTCTGAGGGCAGATGGTCAGCGTTTGTTAAATCTGCTACAATCGTTGCTTTTGGATTACCTGTTTCTACGTGAAGGACATCGCCTTTAGTGATGCGATCGCGACCAAATTTGTAGGTATAAAGAGGTTCTTTAATTTCTAGTACGTGCCCTTGAATATCGTTTGCATGACAAGCAAGAAAATTTTCAATGTAGTATCGGTCAACTGGTAAACCTCGGTCGAAGCCAAAATCTCTGCTAATAGGGTTGACTCTTTCTAAGCTACCAAGGTGTACCCATCCTATTAAGGGACGACCGCGCCGTATACTTTGCAGCCAACGATATACAGGAGTTGGTAATTTCTTCGCCAAGCTGATGTTCATGATACTACCTCAGCTTTTACGGCTCTAACAGTCATTAAGACTTGGTATTCGTCGCCGCATAATTTAACCGCTATAGCTAGAACAGAAGCAGGTAATGATTGAAATGCAATGGACTTCACAATCCTTTTCATACGGTTCTTCCAATAGTCAAGATTTTTTAACGGGTAGTAGACTTTAGGATTACGGTAAGGCAATAGCGCTTTGTTAAGCGCTTTCAGAAGCTTAGGGTTTGTGACTTCTTCTTTTATATACATGGTTTTTTATGTCGGATAAATATCCTATTTTGCTGATTCAAATCTAAATTTAAAGAGTTATAATTTTGCTAATTCCAACTCCGAAATGCTAAAATTACAAGCTACTAAACCATGAAAACTGCTTCCCAATGCCTCGGATACAATATTAGTTACCTCTATCTCAAATGCAGACTCTAAATAATCTAAAGGCTCATCAGTTGCAGTTTTACTAAGCCACAATCCAACTATATAAACTCCTGGTGTAATATACAATTTATCTATTTTTAGTTGTAATCTATTACGGCCCTTTCGGAGGAATATTGTCTTACCTAATGAACAAATATCAGCATTCACTAAAATAGTTCCTAATTGGCTATATATAGTCACGGCAAGACTACCAATAGACTGTGATAAATCTGATTCAATATCTAATAAAAATTCCAGAGAACCATCTGAATATGGTTGAAATGCAACTTCTTTATTGAGGCTACTGTAATTAACAGCTAAAAAGCGAGTTTGCCCATTACCTCTTCGACTTACATTTGATAAATTAATCCATTCACCGGGAGAAGATTTATAAAAATTACCAGCTAGATAAAGTGGAACAATACTAGCTGTATCTCCATAGGAAACTAGTTGACCCCTATTAAGCATTAGACACTTAGAACATAGCCTTTGTATTGCTTCCATGCTATGGCTTACAAATAACACAGTTCGACCTTGCTCTTGAGATATGTCTTGCATCTTACCCAAACATTTTTTCTGAAACTGCACATCCCCCACCGCCAGAACTTCATCCACAATCAAAATTTCTGGCTCCAAATGCGCCGCAACTGCAAACGCCAGCCTCACATACATCCCAGAGGAATAGCGCTTCACTGGTGTATCCAGAAACTTCTCCACCTCCGCAAACGTCACAATCTCATCAAACTTTCGCTTAATCTCCGCATTCTCCATCCCCAAAATCGCGCCATTAAGAAAAATATTCTCCCTTCCTGTCAGTTCTGGATGAAAGCCCGTCCCCACTTCTAGCAAACTCGCCACCCGCCCCGTAATCTCAATACTGCCATGAGTAGGCTCCGTAATCCGGCTCAATAGCTTCAGCAACGTCGATTTGCCCGCACCATTTCGCCCAATAATTCCAACCCGATCGCCCTGCTTAATTTCAAAGGACAGATCCTTGATCGCCCAAAACTCCTCACGAGAAGGATTTTGGACTTTGGATTTTGGATTTTGGATTTTGCTGAATAAAGACTTTGCCCCATCCGCCATCACATCCCGCAACGACTTATATTTACTGCGTCCCTCCTGCTGATGGCTCAACACATAGCTTTTACTTAAATTCTCAACCTTAATCACCGTATCCGACATCGATCCTCCAAACTCTGCTAACAACTCCTGAAGCCCTGTGCCTAAATAATGTCCGCAAACTTGCGCTCCATCCGGCGAAAATAGTAAATCCCTGTAATCAGTACTAATATCACTAACGCCATCGACAAGAGAAATCCTGGTAAATAAATAGCAAAGTCTTTACCCAAAATTGCCCACCGGAACCCATCAATCACACTCACCATTGGATTTAGCGAGTAAAGTAGTCGCCACTGTTCTGGCACGACGCTACTACTAAAACCCACTGGCGAGATATAGAGTCCAAACTGCACAAGAAACGGCACAATATACCGGAAATCCCGATATTCCACGTTTAATGCCGCCAGCCATAATCCGGCTCCGATCGCCGCCGCAAACGCGATCGCAATAAACAACGGCAGCGTTAAAATTCGCCAATCCGGCACAAAGTTATACCACGCCATAAATCCCAATAGGATGATTGCAGAAATCATAAAATCGACAAAACTCACAATCACCGCACTCGTTGGCACAATCAAACGCGGAAAATAAACCTTAGAAATTAAATTAGAATTACTAATTAAGCTATTACTACACTCACTCAAGGCATTGGAAAAGAACTGCCAAGGTAGCATCGCCGAAAACACCACAATCGGATAAGGCGCACCCGCCGACGGAGCCTTGAGTAAAACACCAAATACAACCGTAAACACAACTGTTGTTAAAAAAGGTCGCAGCAACGCCCAAGCCAGCCCGATGGCCGTTTGCTTATAGCGCACCAAGATGTCTCGCCAAGCCAAGAAGTAAAACAACTCCCGATACTTCCAGATATCCTGCCAGTACTGCTGCTCGGTTTGCCCTGCCTTAATCACTAATTTCTGCCGAGGCTCGAGCGTCTGTTTTCCGATCATAAAAATACACCTATCCGCACAGTTAACCTATAGTCAAGTCAATAAATAAACTTCATCAAGCTCTTAATCCCAGGCAAATTTATCTGACTCAAAGTAGACCTTTTTCCACCATCAGATCCTCTAGAGTGATAGTAATCAGATCCCTTTTCAGCAGTAACCCCATTTACCACCATTCCTAAAACATGCGATCGCGCTTGCTCTAGCATCATTTTCGTACTCTTAGCAACAGCACGGTCAAGCACTTTTGGATGTACAACTAGCAATATCCCATCTGCCATCTTGCCCAGTATGAGTGCATCACCAAACAAACTCAAGGCAGGAGTATCAATAATCACACAATCATACTCTTTGACTGCCTCTTGAATTAACAAAGCCATACGCTGCGAATCTAGCAATGCTGCGGGGTTAGATGGGATTGTCCCAGCCGTTAATAAATCTAAGTTAACTAATACTTCTTGAGTGGTGTTGCGAAACTCTGCTTGACCAACCAAAACATTACTTAGTCCGACTGGATTAGATAATTTCCAGATTTCCTGTTGAGAGGAGTGACGCATATCCGCATCTACTAATAGGATTCTGCGCCCCATATGTGCTTTAGCTACTGCCAAATTTGCAGCCACAAATGATTTGCCTTCACCTGGAGCCGAACTAACTACGGCAATTACTTTTAATGGTCGATCGGAGATAGTAAAATCCAGGTTCGTCTGAAGCATCTCAAAGGCTGAACTTGCTCCTGAACATGGATTATCTTTGACTGGTAGTTCGACTAGACCTTCCCCACTGTTTTTAGCTTTTCGATCCAAGCGAGGAATCGTACCGAGTAAAGAGTAACCTAATAACTGCTGGGCTTGCTCAAGAGTTTTCAGGGATCGATCCATAGCTTCTAAGATCGAAGCTACGCCTACACCCAGCAAAATTCCCAAAAATCCACCCAGTGCTAGCTGAAAGACAATTTTGGAAGGAATAGCTTTTTGAGGAAGTAAAGCCGCAGATATTACCCTGGCATTACCGACATTCTGATTTACTACGACATCGACTTCTTGGGATCGCTTTAGCAGTTCTTCATAAGTAGATGTAGCAACTTGCAACTGTCGCTCTAACTGCTCCTGTTTTTCTTGCAGTTGCGGTAAAACACTCAATCGTCTTTGAGAAAGTGTGTATGCATTCTGCAAAACCGTAATTCGGTTAGCTAATGCTGAACGTTCTACATCCGACTGTACCAGTTGGGCCACTAAGGTCTGCTTGAGTTCTCCCATCCCTAAATTCTGGGCTGGTACAGATTTTTCTCTATCTGCATTCTCAAAAATTCGCGTCTCTAGCTGCTTTTTGAGGGCTGCTTCTTTTGCTAACAAATTAACGATCGTAGGATGTTTGTCTGTATAACGAGTCTTCTCTACTGCTAACTGGTTTTGTACCTGTTGGTATTGTGTTAATACTTCCTGCACAGCTTTTGATTGACTTAAATTCCCCATATCCACAGCCTGCTGCGAATTCAATCTCAATTGACGTTGCAGAAGTTTTGAGCGAGTCTCAGCATCCGTTAAATTTGCCTGGACTTGGGTAATCTGGTCTGATAAGTTTGCGAGTTTATCCACTCCTTTTGCTGCTTCTTGCTCTAAAGCAATTACCCGATTTTCTTCTTTAAATCGACGCAAAGCTGCTTCCGATGTAGCTACCCTTGCTTCAACTTCAGGCAATTGCTTGCGTAAAAACTCCTTTGCCACTGTCGCTTGGGCTTGGTTAACGTGAATATTGTTCTCCAGATAATATCTCATCAGCGAATTCACAACATCTGCGGCTTCTTTTGGATTGCTGCTGCTATACGAAATCGCCAAAATATCTGTACCCCGAACACTCTTAATTTTGACTTGTTTGAGAAACTCATTTATTTCCAAGGGTGTTCCTTGCTTATCTACCAACCTGAGACTAGCAATAGTTTTCTCAACTATTGGATTAGAACGAATGACCTCTGCTTCTGTATCCAACGGACTGTTGATTTCAGTCACACTTCTCAACTCCCCAACTTGTGCCGAGGGATTTGTCAGCGAAGAAACGCGGTCAGTTTTACTGAAAAGCAACTTACCTTCTGCTTCATAAATTGGTTTTTGCTTGATGGCATTTAAAGTTGAAAGCCCAAAAATAGAGGCAGTCACCGCAGCTATAATTAGCCAACGCCTTTTCAGAAGTAGCGAGTATTGCTGCAAATCTAAGGAGTTTTGGTCTTCTTGGTTAGAGGGCATGGAGTATGTTACGAATACCTGAAATTGTTTTTACTAATTTTGCGTCACAATTTTGGTAGTCCAAGATAGCCATTTGGACATAATTAGGATTAATTACTAATTGTTTGTATAAAAAATCATAATCGAAGTATCCGTATTTTTTAAAATGTTTGCTTTTTATTAGATTTCCTTAGATTTATCCCAGAAATATTATCTGAATGTCAAGGTGTTTTTAATTTTTTTTCTAAAATTTTAAATTACATTAAAAAGCATTTATTTTAACTCATTAAGTAGAAAAGCATAAATATTTATAGTTGAGGTCGGGCAGGAGGTAGAAGGCAAGATATAGGAGGGAAGAAGCTTTTAGCCTCATTTATCTGGGTTAACATGATTATGTTTTTTTTTACCCACTTACTTCTTTGGTATTAATTTACTAACAGCATTTCAACAGCTTGCATAAGCTTTTTCTTTATTTTGTTACTTTGTGAACAGCTACTTGAACAGCTAATATACGCTAATCAAAAAATTAAATATAAAGTTCAGATTGACTACACTCATGGCATAATGCAAATGTCAAAAGAACAACCTTGAAGCCGTAGTGTAGTTCGTACAGCCAATGCAAGTTAAGATGTATCTCCTACAGATATGCTATACCGACGCACAGATAGTTCCCCTCCTAGTTTGTAATACATAATCTCCAATTTCTTTGACAAACAGAGCATACAAACTTTCTTATTTTTGTATGCTTTGGCACAATACGGCTAGTCTTTAATATTCCCTTATTTGACTCGGTTGCTGGTTTTAACGAAGAAATCGATATCAGGATACTGAAGAATAATAAAAACCAATGACTTCCACAAGTTATGTCAGTTTACCTATCAATACTAGGCTGCCAAATATAGTCCGCAGCCTACCGATATTGCTCTTGTTAGGGGATATTTTTGGATTGCTAATTTGTTTAGCGATCGCACAATGGTTGCGTTTAGATCAACCCTTACATTGGCTAAATCCGTTACCTTATACATTTGTCTGCATGATACTTGCAGCATTTTATTTAGCAGATGCTTATCATCCAGATCGGCAAATTTCAGGTTTAAGAGCGCCCGCTCGAATTATTGTTTGTAACATTGCGATCGCCTTGTTGATTTCTTCACTAATTTACTTGTCAGATATTGCCAAATACAACCCGATATCGTGGCGGAGTGTCTTCTTACCCAGCTTAGGAATCTTTACTATCTGGGCAATAATATTGCGCGTGGTAGCAGTGAGATGGGTGCGATCGCACGCTCTGAAAAGCCGTTGGTTAATACTAGGAGGCGGGGATAATGCCATCAAATTTACACAAAAATTGCTAGAACTTAATCCCTTAGGAAAGTTGACTGTTCTAGCAGAGGAAAACCAAAAAACCATAGACTTACCAAAAAGAAATCTGAGTTATCAAGGAAGCCTGAGCGATTTGTCGCAATGGAGTCAAGAATCCTGGTCTGGGGTTATAGTGACAGCGCAGATAAACTTTTCCAAGTCACAAGCACAACAATTAATGCAGATGCGGTTGCGAGGCATTCCGGTTTATACATTGCCAGACGTTTACGAAACATTTTGGTATAAACTACCTTCGTCGCTGTTACAAGACAAATGGTTGGCTTTTAGTGATGGTTTTAACTTAATGCCTGGTTACTTCAGTATGAAACTGAAGCGAGTTATCGATCTCATCTTGATCCTCTTTTTACTAGTATTAGTTGCACCACTTTTATTATTGGTTGCATTACTAGTTAGGCTAGATAGCCCTGGGCCAGTATTGTACAGTCAGCAGCGAAGTGGGTTATACGGTAAACCATTTAGAGTTTATAAATTTCGCTCCATGTATCAGAATGCAGAAAAGTTGGGGGCGCAGTGGGCTAGTCAACGCGATCCACGAATCACCAGAGTCGGATACTGGCTACGTTTGTTGCGTATTGATGAATTACCGCAAATATGGAACGTCCTACGGGGTGAAATGAGTCTGATTGGGCCTCGTCCAGAACGACCAGAATTTGATGTCAAACTCAAAGAAGCGATTCCCTACTATGAAGTTCGCTATTTGGTCAAACCTGGAATTACAGGCTGGGCACAGGTTATGTATCCCTATGGAGCATCTATAGAGGATGCTTACGAAAAGCTGTCATACGATCTGTACTACATCAAAAATTATTCCATTTGGTTGGATTTAGCGATCGCCTTCAAAACGATTCGAGTTGTTTTGTTAGGTAAAGGTAGATAAGGAAAAAGAAATGAAAAATAAAATATTGGTAACTGGCGGTGCTGGTTACATTGGCTCCCATGTAGTTCGCCAACTAGGGGAAGCTGGTTATGATGTCGTAGTCTACGACAACTGCTCTACAAGTTCACCAGCATCAGTACTACACGGGAAACTAATTATTGGTGATTTAGTAGACAGTGGACATCTTTATCAAGTTTTTGCCCAGCATAAATTCAGCGCAGTTTTACACTTTGCCGCTAGTCTGATTGTTCCAGAATCAGTAGCTCATCCCCTCGACTACTACGCCAACAACACCCGCAACACCTTAAATTTGCTGCGTTGCTGTAGCGTCATGGGTGTTAACAAGTTCATTTTTTCCAGCACAGCCGCAGTCTATGGAGAAGTAAAAGACAATCCTGTTACTGAGTCGAATCCTACACAGCCCATTAATCCTTACGGACGTTCAAAGTTGATGAGTGAGTGGCTGATCCAGGACTATGCAGCAGTATCTTCACTCAACTACGTAATTTTACGTTACTTTAATGTAGCAGGTTCGGAACCAAGTGGACTATTAGGGCAAATGTCACCGAATGCCACACACTTGATTCGAGCTGCTTGTGATGCAGCACTCAAGCGCAAGCCAGAAGTCCGAATTTTTGGTACTGATTTTCCTACGCCCGACGGAACCGCAATTCGAGACTATATCCATGTTGAAGATTTGGCGACTGCTCACTTAGATGCTTTGGATTACTTAGAAAAAGGAGGGGAAAGCCAAATTTTCAACTGCGGTTATGGGCAAGGATACAGCGTGCGACAAGTTATTGAAAGAGTCAAGGCTATTTCTGGTGTAGATTTTCCCGTTATTGCCGCACCACGTCGTCCAGGCGATCCTGCCTGTGTTGCAGCTTGTGCTGATAAAATCTATAGGGTTTTGGGTTGGCAACCAAAACACAATGATTTAGATGAGATTATCAACACAACCATTGCTTGGGAAAAACACAAGAGTAACTTGGCAAGTCAAAGGCATATCAATATGGCATATGCATAATTAGAACTTAGCACCTAATTAACCTTGTTTTTGCAATTTAGATAACGTGAATTCGACGGCTCATATAGTGTCCCTATAATTGACTCAATCACAAAACTTCTTAGAGGTTTTACTACACAAAACCGTCCCTATTGGAATCGGAGAAGCACAGACTTGACTTAAAGTTCAAGGCAGAGAGAGGTTCGTCGAACTTACGTTGATATAAGCATTATCAGTAAACAAAGGCACGCAATCACTAACGTTGCAGGCGGCGGACAGTTCAACATCTGACTCAAAACCTTTTTCAATCAGCTCTTTACCAGAACTGCATTTTTTCAAGTACCCCAATAAATCTTGCTGAAAAGCCTGAAATGTTGTCACAGCAACTTCGGCTTCTGGTGATAGACTGCCATCTAAATAACTGAAAATTGCCCCAGCACCAATTAAATCTTCAAATGCAGGTCGGAGGCTACCATCTTCTTTCCACCTCTCACCAGCCGGAATCACAGCGATTTTATCGCCATACTTTTGAGCAAATTCTGCCACAGCTTGGCAATTTCGCAAGCAGCCAGCCAAAGTTGGTGTATTTCCTGTATGTAAGGTTAGGAAAGAACCATTAGGTGATGGTAAAACTAGTTTGGTTCCAGCAGGAATCTGAGCCACCGATTTTGGTGAGAGAGAATATCCAGTTGTAGTCCAACGTTGTCTATGACTTGCTAATTCTGCTTGCACTGACTTGGCATAATCTATGGCTGATTCATCTTTATATGCGTAAGGAAAAATTATCGCGCCGTTATTGGTGGCAATTTCTACACAAGTAGAAAAAGAGAGAACATCAACTATCACAACTACATCACTGATAGGAGCGAGTTCAGCAACTCCTTGCGGCCCCCATTCACAGCGTAAATTGAACTCTGATTGGTTGTAAATCATTGGTGCGATCGCAAAAGACAATACGATCAAAATCAAACCATAGATAAATAAGCCAGTATAAATTATTAAAGGTTTTTAGTCAGCACAAAACGTGCTAATTTGAGAGTCTGAGCATCTCTATGAAACCCTACGCTAAGACGTACAAACTAAATGTTAGCAGTAAGTAGATCAGCAGTTATAATCAATATAAAACTTCAAGGTTAAAAATGTTATGAATTTAACTATAAAAAATTATCCTAACAATACTGTACCTAAGTTAACTTATGATGTGCTGATTGAAAATCAACAAGATGGCACAGTAAAAGCAATATTGTTAGGTTTACCAGACTGTCAAGGTTTAGGAAATACAGAAACGGAAGCAATAGAACAACTCAGTCGAAATTTGCAAACTCGGTTAGAAACAGCAAAGATTGTGACTTTAGAAATTGAAGCACCCAAAGTAGAAAATCCTTGGTTGAAAATAGCTGGTAAATATAAAGATGATCCACAATTTGATGAGATGCTGGAATATATAGAAGAATATCGGCGTGAATTGGATGCAGGCAATGAAGATAAGGAAATTTAGACTTGAATGATTTAAAAATTCTAGATACGGATCACCTATCTTTGATGCAAAGAGGTAATCCATTTATCATCCAGCGATTAAATAAATCGAATCCTCAAAATATTGCCATCACTATTATTACAGCAACAGAACAACTAGTGGGACGAATCAATGTTATCAACAGGTCTACTTCATCAAATGATTTAGTCTTTGCTTATGCCAGATTAAAAGATACATTAGAAGACTTAAATAATCTCAATGTCCTAGCATTTAGTCACGATGCTGGTAAAATTTACGCTGAATTAGTTAAGCAGAAAACTCGCGTTGGTACTCAAGATTTACGCATTGCGGCAATTACACTGTCAGTGAATGGGATTTTGGTTACTCGGAACCGCAAAGATTTTGAAAAAGTGCCTAATTTGCGTTTAGAAGATTGGACTGTATTTTAAAATATATCACTTAAAAAGCTGTGTTATCTAGCACTCCTTAAATTTTAATCTGAGTTTGATCGCCAAAGTAATTTAATATTTATTGAGTTGTGCTGGACAAAGTTTCTTTAAATTTTAGTTTCTTTACAATGCTTTCTTCCAAGAGATGATAGAGAAAATAAGGTGTATTCAAATTAGCTGAATGTAAAAGTTTTTGATAAGCTTGGCAAGATGAATCATCATTTAAAATCCTGTCATGAATGATTCTTGTCCATTCAGGGGCATCGATCATTAATTGAGGTACAACTTTAATAAAAGATGCAATTTGTTCTTCTATATCAAAAGATTCGAGAAAATGAATTAAGCTGAACATCACTTCTGGCTGTTGACATCGATCGTCTAAAACAAGATGATATGCAGATAAATTTTGCCCATCAGGATTCTTAGCTATTTCAGCCAAACTATTTTCAAAGTCGGTAACTTGCTGTTGAGTTTGCATCAAGCGATTTTCTCTTAAAATAGCCAACAGATTGTTTTGATTCATGGGTTTCAACCTACTTTATCAAAAATACCTTGCCAAGTTAGTCTATTCAGGTTAATTAAACCTTGTAAATTTTTCTTGATTTCTCTATTGTACAAACCTTGACGAAGATAAATAGAACGCACATCCCAAACTTCTTGGGCTAATGTTTCTCTTGCTGATAAGCTTAAATTAGGAGATTTACCGTAAGAAATTGTTTGCCGATGACGACCTCCTTTTCCTAGTGATAAATGTTCCATCATAATGGCAATTCCTTTATCTGTAGTATAACCAAGAACTTTAGCTTTCATAAAAGCATCCGCAGGTATATGATGAGGTGTAAGGTTATCGCCTCTACGTCCTAGTTTGAGTAAGCCCCCATAAGTACCTATACTGCTCTCTCTAGGAAGAAGTTGACGTTGATTATTAATAATGTTTTACTCCATATTCGCTATTTCTATTGATTAGTATTCTAGTTACCAAGGTAAATCGGCTTGGCAATATAGTAAATTTCGTAATTTTGCCCAGGAAGCAGAAATTTATGAAACTCGCCAAAACCATCGATAAAAACGCCAACAACACGCAATCCCTATAACGGACACCAAAGACCCACCAACAAAACCAAAGGCAAAACTAACAAAACCTAATGGAATACACAATAAAAGCAAATAACACCACAACACACGCTTAAGAGGCATAACAGGCATATCAAAAGATGATTGCGAAAATTGAGATTGAGTTGGCTGAACTGAAGATAAAGTAGTCGTAATATTGGATGTTACCGATGGTAGTGATGCAAGCTGCCAAATATTAATAGTTTTGTCCCCACTTCCACTGGCAAGCATTTTGCCATTTGGACTGAAGGCTACCGAAGCAACCGAGTCGGAATGCCCCAGGATAGTACGGATTTGCGCTCCTGTTGTGACATCCCACAGTTTAATAGTCTTGTCAGAACTCCCACTGGCAAGGATTTTGCCATCTGGGCTGAAGGCTACCGAACAAACACAGTTGGAATGACCTAGGATAGTACGGATTTGCGCTCCTGTTGCGACATTCCACAGTTTAATAGTCTTGTCAGAACTCCCACTGGCAAGGATTTTGCCATCTGGGCTGAAGACAACCGAACGAACACAGTTGAAATGCGCCTGGATAGTGCAAATTTTCCTTCTTGTTGTGACATCCCACAGTCTGATAGTCATGGTAGAAAATCCACTGGCAAGGATTTTGCCATCTGGGCTGAAGGCTACCGAACGAACCGAGTCGGAATCCGCCCAGATAGTGCGGATTTTCCTTCCTGTTATGACATCCCACAGTTTGATAGTCATAGTAGAACACCCACTGGCAAGGACTTTGCCATCTGGGCTGAAAGTTACGGAATGAACATAGGAGGAATGTGCCCGGATATTGCGGATCTGCGCTCCTGTTGTGACATCCCAAAGTTTGATAGTCTTGTCACCACTCCCACTGGCAAGGGTTTTGCCATCTGGGCTGAAAGCTACAGAACTAACATAGGAGGAATGCCCCTGAAGGGTGTAGATTTCTCTTCCCGTGCATACATCCCACAATTTGATAGTCTTGTCATAACTCCCGCTGGCGAAGGTTTTGCCATCTGGGCTGTATGCTACGGAACTAACACTGTTGGAATGCCCTTGGAGGATATAGATTTGCCCTCCTATTGCAACATTTTCTATAATTTTATCTGCGGCAAAAGCTTTAGATTGTAATGCTGATATAGCAAAAGCAGATTGTTGTTTTGGTCTAGCAAAGCCAGGAAATATATCAATACCAAGTTTTGTAGAACGATCGCACCAATAACACTTACCATAAGTTCGGCTGTAGTAGTGGCTGTCTACCTTTCCACAGATAGTTAACTCATTAACAGCAAGTCTGAGCGCCTTTACCCAATCCCCAGCAGTTGGGCGCAAGTTAGAATTTTTATAACCATCGTTAAAGCACCTGAGAAAACATCGCTGAACCTCTGGGTGAATAATCTCAAGAGGAATTGTCATATCTACAGCTTGAATCAAACTGTTTGGTGCATACAGCCATAAACCCTGACGGATACGATCATTAGTTTCTGGGTCTTTCCCCGCGCCTATCCACTTTCCTGCAAAAGGACTTTGACCACCAAACAACAACTGATAGATAATGACTGCTAACCGGAAGCGATCGTCTACTTCGGTTTGATCAATGGTAGAAAAATCTTTGTCAATCAGTTCCGGTGGTGTATAGCCCTCTGAACCAACTAGACAACGATAAACCTTACTAGTTTTCGGATTCCGAACCTGAAAGGAGTCAGTATCAATAATAGAAGGTAAGGCGCGATCGTTTACAAGAATATTTTGCGGCTTGATGTCACCTAAAACATAGCCAGACATGTGAATTGCTTCAATAATTGAAGCGATATTTAGCGCCGTTGTGTGGAGAAAACGCCAATCAACATCAAGTTTCAAAGTCTTACGGCGCTTGAGGTTGTAAATATCAATAAGTTCTTTTCCTTCCTTAATTTCCGGCATCAAAAAGCCCACACAATTAGCCTGAGCATCTTTCAGTACTGACTTAGGCCAAGCAAAAGAAATATGATTGAGGTGAGAGTTTGGCTCTTTGGGACGGTGCGCCATCATCACCGCCAACTTTTGCACATGCTCAGGAGTTGGTGAGTGGTAAATTTTTGCTAAGTAACCATTGTGATTAGTTCGCCAAACCTTACCTTCACCACTATCAGCTATCGGTTCACCCAGCAGAGTAATTGATTTCCCCGTACTGGAACAGGTGAGAACTGTCATCGAATTTTACTCTCTATCAAACAAGCACAAAAGTAAGGTTTTATCATCGTCAGTGCGAGAATTTAGCCGTTCAGAGTTGAGGAATTCTATCAGATATTTATCTTCATCCTCTGGATTAACAGGTTCGTGCAAGTATTCCTCTAAAGGTTTAAAGAAAGGCGAGAAGGGTTGCCAGTCACTCAAGCGAATTGCAACTTTTTCTAGTCCATCAGTGGAAGCACAAATAAACTCTTGTTTTTCGGAGATAACCTCTACCTGCATTTCTTTTAGTGCATTTGTTGAGGTGATAAAAGTTGTTTCATTAGCAAACTCACCTTTATCTGGCTGAAACAACAGTTGATATTCTGACTCTTGGGAACGCATTACAATAAATCCATCCCCGATTTGCATAGCTGCAACCCAGTCAGGAGTTGCCACGAAAACCAACAACGTACAAGCTAAATCATTGACAGAATAATCCTCTTCATCTGCTTGCTTCTGTAATTCTGTAATAACTTTGTTCACAATCTCAGCAAACACTTTCTGAGCTTCTTCTTTGCATAGTGGTTGAGAATCTTGCTTCTGAGGAAATTCATTAATTTCAGAAAAGCATTTGAGTACCGTTTCTACTGTCAAGCGAGAACCAACATCAGAATGTTTAGCACTACCAGCGCCATCAGCAACAGCGCCTACAATCACATCATTCAAGATGCGATAATCCCCATAATCTTGACAACCTATCCCCTGTTTTTGATGACTCGTTCCAATCTCGTAACGTGCAACAGCTTTCCAATTCACAAAATTTCCTCTAACTGGTAATTTGACCCCACCCCATAGCCGGCAAAGCTACAGCTTGCCCCACTTTGCCACTAGAAACCCGTTTCATTGAAGCAGAAAGCCAGACAAACATCTCACGAAAATCTAAGCCGTTTAGCGTAACTGGTGGACGTTCAGGTGGGGAAATTTGTTTGAGAATATTCATATCAGCACCCTGTACACCAACCGCAAAAAATGACAGTCGGCTTTGTGCTTCTGCTTCTCTCAACCTTTGCGCGGCTGGCTGCCAGGAGTCGTTTGGCTCTCCATCTGTAATCAAAAACACCCAAGGGCGATAATAGAGAATACCGTTGTCTTTATAAGTCTGTTTGCGGTTTTCTAGAAAATCTAAAGCATACTCAATCGCCGCACCCATTGGGGTTAAACCACCTACTTCCAATATAGGCGGTGTAAATTGGTCAATCGTTACAAAGTCTTGCGTGAGTTTAACTATAGGACCAAATGTAATCATAGCCACTTCCACACTCAGCGATGCTTGTGAATCTTTGAGTACATCTGCTTTGAAAGCAGCAAGTCCTCGATTTAACTCTTGGATAGGCTGACCTGACATCGAGCTAGAAGTATCGAGTAACAGAATTACAGGGCAACGATTTTCTGGATTTTCAACGAATTCTGGCATTCCTACAGCCATTTAATGCTCCTAAATAAGTAAATTTTTATACAAAATTACAATTAAGTTTATTAGATAATAAATACTTAAACAGTAGTGTTTTTACTGAAACAACTTCCCTAACTAAAATATATAGGGTGATGGCGATGTCTATGACGGGCTGCGCCTACGCAATTATCTGTATACCTGAAGTGTTCCGTATTCGCTAAACTCAGAATTGCTGCAATATTGCTTCTGAAATGTCAGACTCCCAAACTATTAGCGCTGCTGTTACCAGATTTTACGATACCTATGCCTTCTAAAGATATATTCCATCAATCTGTCCGCACTGCTTTAGAAAAAGATGGTTGGATGATTACCCACGATCCACTGCATCTGAAGGTTGATGACATTGAATTTTTTGTGGATTTAGGAGCAGAAAGACTATTAGCAGCACAAAAACAAGGTCAAAAAATAGCCGTAGAAATTAAATCCTTTATAGGTGCATCTGAAGTAACGGAATTTCATCTCGCTTTAGGTCAAACCTTGAATTATCGGCTAGCATTAAAAAAAGAAGAACCAGAACGTATTTTATATCTAGCTATTAGCCAAGATACATACCAAGACTTTTTCTCACGTCAATTTATTCAAGATTCTTTAAAAGAATATCAAATTAAACTTTTAATATTTAATTCCTTAAGTCAGGACATTGTTTTATGGAAGGAAAAAATTACTCTCAAATCATTCAAGATATTTTAAATAACCATTCAGCTAATGATGTGGCTAATGGGACAGAGGTTCAATTGTTGTTTGACGCGGAACGCCATCATTATCAAGTCTTAAATATTGGCTGGAAAGAACAACGGAGAATTTATGGAGTGATCGTTCATGTTGATATCAAAGACAAAAAAATTTGGATACAAAGAGATGGTACAGAAATCGGTATCGCTAATGAATTAATTGCTGCTGGAGTACCTAAAGAAGATATTGTATTAGGATTTCATGCTCCTTATAAACGCCAATTTACTGACTTTGCTATTGGATAAGTAGCAGGAAATAAGCAATAGTAATCTTTGCCCTAATCAGCCACTATCCGTTAAACTCAGAAATGCTGCGTTATTCCTCATCATGTCCGATTCCCAAACTGTTAGTGCTGCTGTTGCCAAACTCTACAATACCTACCCCTTTCCGCCAGAAGCCCTGTTGGATGAACCACCTCCAGGCTATAACTGGCGCTGGAATTGGCTAGCGGCTCATAACTTCTGCACCGGTCAAAAGCCCCAAAAGCAAGATATTCGGATTTTAGATGCAGGTTGCGGTACTGGTGTGGGTACAGAGTACTTAGTTCACCTCAATCCTCAAGCTTCTGTTGTGGGAATTGACCTCAGTACTGGTGCTTTAGCTGTAGCCAAAGAACGTTGTCAGCGTTCTGGGGCTAACCGCGTTGAATTTCATCACCTCAGCTTGTTTGATGTAGAACAGTTAACAGGTGAGTTTGATTTAATTAACTGTGTTGGCGTTTTGCATCATACCCCCGATCCCATTCGTGGGATTCAAGCTTTGGCGAAGAAGTTAGCCCCAGGCGGCTTAATGCACATTTTTGTGTACGGGGAGTTGGGACGTTGGGAAATCCAACTCATGCAAAAAGCGATCGCACTTCTTCAAGGTGACAAAAAAGGCGACTACCGCGATGGTGTCCAAGTCGGGCGACAAATATTTGCTTCCCTACCAGAAAATAACCGAATTGTCAAATACGATAAACAACGTTGGTCGCTAGAAAACAACAAGGATGAATACTTTGCTGATATGTACGTTCATCCTCAAGAAATTGACTACAACATTGAAACGCTGTTTGAATTAATAGATGCTTCGGGATTGGAATTTATTGGTTTCTCGAATCCGAGCTTTTGGGATTTGGAGAGACTTTTAGGCAAAGCACCAGAGTTAGTAGAACGGGCAAAAGAACTGAGCGATCGCCAGCTTTTTCGCCTGATAGAATTATTAGACCCAGAAGTAACTCATTACGAGTTTTTCCTCGGTCGTCCTCCTTTAATCAAAGCCGACTGGTCAGATGATAACGCTCTACTAGCAGCGATTCCCGAACTGAATCCTTGTATTGAGGGATTTCCCAGTCAATGTTTCTTTAATTACGATTATCAAATTGTGAATTTATCTGTAGCAGAATTTGAGTTTATGCAAAGATGTGATGCTAATGCCACAGTTGCAGAGATACTGACAAATGTAGAACTGGGATTGGATAAGGTAAGAAGCCTTTTGCAACAGCAGCTGATTTTATTGACACCTGCTTAGGGAATTCAAGTAAAAAATATCCAATTATTTATTGTGGGATGGCCTTTCGGTTATCCCACAATTAGATATTTACCCTACAACAGCCGAACTTGCTACTTTCTCCTGTCTTTGAGAAGGCGGACGCATTCCCAAACCAAGTAAATTCAGCATTTCTCGGTCAGTATCGTAATCTGGACAGGGAGTTGTCACCGTCAACATCTTGTTGTCGTCGCTAGAAAAGATAGAATTGGCCCCTGCCATAAAGCAGAAAGCTTGCTCAACTTGAGAAAGTCTCGCCCTACCGGCACTAAGACGCACATCGGAAGCTGGCATTAAAATTCTGGCTGTAGCAATCATCCGCACAATATCCCAAATGGGAACATCAGGCTGATTTTCTAAGGGTGTGCCCGGTACTTGGGAAAGAATATTAATTGGCACAGACTCTGGATGAGGATGTAAGTTTGCCAGAGTTTGTAACATCCCAACCCGGTCATCGACTGTTTCGCCCAAGCCCAGGATACCGCCAGAACAGACAGTAACATTTGTCTGACGGACATTCTCGATTGTGTTCAAGCGATCGCTATATGTTCTTGTGGTAATAATTGTGCTGTAATATTCCTGCGAGGTATCTAAGTTATGGTTGTAGGCATAAAGTCCTGCTTCTTCTAATTTTCTGGCTTGATTTGCCGTCAACATACCCAGAGTGCAGCACACTTCTAAACCCATTGCAGTCACATCCTTGACCATTTCCAGGACTTCTTCAAATTGTGAGTTATCCCGGACTTCGCGCCAAGCTGCACCCATACAAATGCGACTAACACCAGTTTCTTTAGCTTTTTGGGCGATGTTAACTACCGTTTCCTTTTCTAGAAGTGCTTGCGCCTTTACCTCTGTTTTATAGCGGGAAGATTGAGCGCAGTAGCTACAATCTTCTGGACAACCTCCCGTTTTGATAGATATGAGCTTGCAAACTTGTATTTTTGTTGGGTCATGATATTGGCGATGCACGCTAGCAGCTTGATAAATCAGCTCTAGCAAAGGCGTATTGTATATCGCCCGAATCTCTAATTCCTGCCAATCGTAGCGTATTCCCACCACATCACTATCCTTCTTGTAAACTGGGTTAAGTCTTGAGCTGTCTTTTGCTTAAATCTGCTGCGGTACAGCCTTTGGGCAAAGCTATTTTATCGAAGTTGTACCCTGGAATGTGCTTTATCACCCATTGGCTCTCAATCTTTCCGCTCTAGATATTAGACATCAGCTTATCAAGATTTTGGTTGAATGGCAGATTAAGAGCAAAAATACTCACCCCATCTTTTGCAAAGGGCATTGGGCATACATATATCTTTTGTCATGCTGGTCAAGAGTTCAAAGTCTATATAAAATCAGTTAATTGACCCCTGACTATTAACAAACTTTATGAAAAAACTATGACACTTGCGTAAGTGCTGATAATAAGACAGCTAATTTAACTGCTGCTAAACCGCAGATTGTGAGAGAATTTATAACATTTAGAGAATATTTTGAGAAGAGATCCCGCCGATTAAGTAATTTATGATATCAGAACTGCCAATAATTGCAAGCGATCGCCTATTATTACGAGCAGCGATCCATGAAGATATACCCCAAATTCTCAAATACTTCATTGATAACAAAACTTATCTCACTCCATTTTACCCTCTTTGGGCTGATGGTTTTTTCACTGAAGAATATTGGCAATATCAGATAGAGAATAGTTTTCTAGAATTTATCAATGGGCAATCGTTAAAACTATTTGTTTTTACCAAAAGAAATCCTACCGTAGTTATTGGAACGATCAACTTTAGCAATTTTGTCCGAGGAGCCGCTCATTTTTGCTATGTGGGATATAGTCTTGCTGAAAATAAACAAGGAAAAGGATATATGACAGAAGGTTTAAAATCTGCAACTCAATATCTATTTGAAGAGTTAAATTTTCACCGAGTTATGGCTAACTATATGCCTCACAATCGGCGCAGTGGTAATGTACTCAAAAGACTCGGTTTTGTCGTTGAAGGATACGCTAGAGACTATTTGTTAATTAATGGGCAATGGGAAGATCATATTTTGACAAGTCTTACAAATCCTTATTGGAAAGAACCTAAAATTTAAAAATCTGAGAATTATTGCCAATATTATTTATTTCAATTATCTATTGAAGCTGCTTTTAAATCAGTTAATTTATAATTCATAATTACCAACCTTGTTTAGTCAATATATAGAAGCAAGTATTTTTTAAATTGCACTCAAATACTAATTTGTAATTTTTGAGTAATCCCTATCTTACAGCTATTCGCAATCTTATCATATCTATATGAGAATGAGTTTAATATATCAGTTGTAACATTTACAAATTCATAGTAAATTCATCATAAATACACAACAACTCCACAGGCAAATGCAATAGTAATACTTGTTCGCTAACAAGCTTAGTTACTAAAGTTAGCTTTAGCCAATGTGTCCAATTTTCTTAAACAGTTGAGGAGTTTTTTAAAATGCTCATTAATTCTATAAAGCGCTTATCTGTCTTTTCTACTATCTTCGCTTTTGCTACCATCTTAAACGGAGTTGTCTTGGCAGCACCAGGCCCAAATTCCGCCACTACACCAGCCTTAAAAACTCAGACTAGTGCTGCATCACACCAGCCAATCAAACTCACAAATCAACAGCGTCTACAAATCCAAGCGGCTCGCCAGCAAAGAGACAAGGATATTGAGGCTCTATTAAACCCGTCCCAAGATACTAAATTTAAAGCAGCACTGCAATCCCGTCAGAGAATCAGAATAGTGTTAAAATCTTTGGATCTGAATCCAGATCAACAGAAACAGGTTCAATCAATTTTGCAAGCTTATAACCTGCAAGTGAAAAAAATTCTAGCTTCACAGGTATCACAAACAACATCAAAACCAGGAGAAATTGCTTCACCAACATCACAACCAATTAAAAAATAAAAAATCAGTTTTATTTCATTAAGTTTAAATTTTGCAAGACTGGCGGATTTTATCCAAACTTCGGTTAAGCCAGTCTGATTTTTTTTAATATCCAAAACTTTATTTATTTTAGAGGATGTTTTAAAATTTATGATTGATGTATCAAATATTTTTTTTGCTCATTTTGCTCATTATTTAGTTTAAGTTAAAAAAAAGGCTATAATTTTTGAATCAACATATCTCATGGCAGAGGTAAAAATTTACTCGTGAGCGATTGACACGCGTCTACGAACTTACGCCAGCTTCAGCGTTATAATTATTCTGAGTTGCCTAACCCAATACAGGTGTATAAGCTTCAACATTGAGGGGGCTTATTCTGTACAAACCACTTTTCACAGGCATCTTTGACCACTTTTCTCTCTTCAGACGACAAAACCTCATCTGGCTGACCAGAAGCTAAAATTTTAGCGGCAGTAACCGCTTTTTCATATAACACACCGCACTGAACCAGTTCTGAACAAAAGATTTTTTCTCTTTCTTCTACTGGCGTAAAGAAATTAATTGGCATTTAGAAAAAAAATTATTTAGTTTTGTTTTTAAGAGAATACTTTTTATTACTAAACTTCTTCTTCTATCTAGTGAATAATTTCAGGTAGATAAAGCATGGTTTAATGTAAAGTTTGCTAGTAATAAAATATACAAAACTGAAATTTATCGCTGATGATTTTATTAGGCAGTTTGATACAACTACAAATTAGTCAGCGTTCTTGCTTCAATTCCACGTTTTTCAAGGTGGCTTACTTCTGCCTGCTGAAGCGCTCCCCATTTTGATCTGGATCGCTTTTTGCGTCTATGCTGATGATGCTGAAGCCAGAGGTAGTATTAAAGAAAGAATGAATTAGCTTTGCTCGTAATGACTCTGGCTGAAACTCCAAACGACAAGAATTCTAGCAATCCTTTTCTCACCCTCAACTACGAAACCGCCTTAGAATCTCTAGGAGGCGACTACTACGATGAGGTTGCAGCGGCAGAATTTCCTCAACACCTCCTGCGTTGGCGTAACGATGAACTATTACCCCGTTTCGGTCTAGACCCCCAAGCAGTCAAAGACGAAGATTTCATCATAGCCTTTGGCCAATTTCAGGGGCGTAAACCCTTGTTGGCACTGCGTTATCACGGCTATCAATTTGGTGAATATAACGGACAGTTGGGTGATGGTAGAGGCTTTCTCTACGGGCAAGTCCGCGCCAATGATGGCGAATTATACGATTTTGGCACTAAAGGTTCTGGGAGAACGCCCTACTCCCGTGGTGGTGATGGTATGCTCACGCTCAAAGGTGGGGTGCGGGAAGTTCTGGCTGCGGAAGCGCTGCACTACTTGGGTGTACGTACTTCGCGCTGTCTGAGCATGATTGAAACAGGTTTACCACTCTGGCGGGGCGATGAACCTTCGCCTACCCGTTCATCTGTGATGGTTAGGATGAGCAGTTCTCATATTCGATTTGGCACTTTTGAGCGACTGCACTATTTTCAGCGTCCAGATTTAACTCAGAAGTTATTAGACCACGTAATTGAGCAGTATTATCGACACTTAAATGCTGAAGAAGATAAATATATCCTGTTTTACGCCGAATTAGTTAAACGGGTTGCACAACTAGTAGCGCAGTGGATGGCGGCTGGCTTTTGTCATGCAGTCCTGAATACTGACAATATGTCGATTACGGGAGAAAGTTTTGATTATGGCCCTTATGCATTTATCCCTACTTATGACCCATACTTTATCGCTGCATATTTTGATTATTATGGACGCTACTGTTACAGTAATCAACCAATTATTTGCAAGCTGAATTTAGAAATGCTCCAGGAACCTTTAAAGGCAATTATTGATAAAGGTGATATGGAGAATAGTTTAGCTAGGTTTGATGAATATTATCAAGCTGAATACAATTCTTTGATGTTGAAAAAGTTGGGTTTTGTGGAGTTGCAAAATCCCCAAGCTGAAGAACTCTTAAATCTCACGATTGAATTCTTGAAAACAAGTCAAGTTGGTTATCACCAATTTTTCTATGAAATGGCTCGTACTTTTTCATCTAAATGGCGAGATGAACCAGGTTTTGTAATGAATAGTTCAGATATTGTACCAGCACCGGGCGCATCAGCAATTTTTGATGATTGGTGCATAGCATACCATAAAATATTGAATGATTTTGATAGCGATCGCCTTGATATAATAGCCCAAACTCTAGCTGTTAATAATCCCAAAACGGCATTATTAAGACCTGTAATTGAGTCGGTTTGGGAAGCAATTACTCAGGAAGATAATTGGCAACCTTTTTATGATTTAATCAAGGCAATTCAGTCTAGGAAGTAGTCAATTTACAGCTACTTTCTTTTTAATATAGTACTTCTCGTTTGTATGCAATACACTCTGACCTCACTTCCATTCCTCTCTCCTAAGAGGAGAGAGGCTTTGAAACTTACTCCCCTTCCCTTGTAGGGAAGGGGCTGGGGGTTAGGTCTGTATTCCATGCAATTGAGAACCGCTATATTATGACTTTTTGTGCTTGGTTAGTGGTTAGCTGTTCCACCTTTAATTTGCATAATTAGGGCGGGCAAGATGCCCACTTCACAAGATGGATAATTTATTTCTTGGAAGTCCCTTATGGATATTGAAGAAATGTTGGATAGATATGAAGCGGGAGAAAGAAACTTCGCTTGGAGTGTTAATTGCAGCAGAACTGGTTTGTTCATGATAGCGGTCGATCTGAGTGGGGCTGACCTGAGTGGGATCAACTTGAAAGGAGCCTTTTTGGAAGGAGCTGATTTGACTAATACCAATCTCAGTGGGGCTAATCTCAGGGGAAGCAACATGCATCAAATTGATTTGACTGGGGCTATCCTTAATGGTGCTGATTTGACTGGGGCTGAGGGGGCTGAAGCTAGTTTCTATGATACTTCTTTTGTCAGGGCTAACCTGAGCGGGGTTGAAATGAACCAATGTATTTTTAATGGTGCTAATTTCAGCCATGCTATTCTCAGGGGCGCTATTCTGGAGGACTCTAGTTTTCGTGGTGCTAACTTCACCAATGCCGATTTGCGTTCGGTTGAGGGCTTCTATAACATTCGTGAGGCTATTTTCAGTAATACCATTATGGAAGATGGAAATATTTGGTACGACAGTATTGGGTATTGAAGACCATACAATATTGCTGTCCGCATATATTTCGTTCTTTTGGAACCTTCATATATAAATTGTCTTAGCCAAAACGCGATCGCGAATTTGAGGTTTAAGACCGTTCTTAGTGATAATATCTACCTTCAACCCAAAAAGCTGACTTAAATAATCCCTAAGTTCCACCAACATAATAAAAGTAGATGCTATTTCATAATCAACCAGAATATCTATATCAATCACTTACTTCTGTCTGCTCTCTCTAGCATAAGAACTAAAGATACCGATTTCTGTAATTTGATAAATTTCATAGAGAGATTGCTTTGGTAGTGATAAAATTTGTCGAATTTCATTAATAGTTTTCATCACATTTCATCCTTGCAAAACTTCAGCAACAGTCAACTTGAGATCGGCAAATAGAGGGGAAACGATCGCATTATCTCCCACATACACCTGCTCATCATAAAAACCCTCCACCCACTCCAAAACCGTCACCTTTTGGGCAATCGGATCGACAATCCAATACTCAACAATTCCCCGCGCTGCATACTCAGAACGCTTGTAACGATAATCCCGATTTTCCTGATTTGGACTCACCACTTCAACCACCAATAACGGTGGTGGCATATCCATCAAAATTAGCGATCGTGTAGCCCCTTGCATTACAGTCGCCAACTCCTCAGAAAACACCACCAAATCAGGAACACGCACCCCCACCTGCCGGCTATTCACAGAAACTTCTGTTTTCATACTCAAACGGTAATAAGGAATACCTAATTTAGAAAAATAGATTAATAAAAACGTAGCTATCCGGCGATTTAGCTCGCTTTCTAATGGCATTTGAATTAATTTTCCATTCTCCAATTCATATAAATTATCCGTTCCATCGTCAAACTGAAGAAATTCTTCCAAAGTCATCTTTTTAGTGGCTGCAACTGTCATTGCTTTTTCTCCCATAGTTAGCTTGTATTGATTATTTTAACTAATTACTAATTCGTAATACTCGCCAAAAGCGAGAAGCAAGCTATGTAATTCGTAATTTTTGGGTTTAATTCTCCTTCTTCTATACGTGAATTTGTTTGGATCGAGGTCTAAATCCCCGTTCCAAACGGTCTTTAACTAGGAATTACGAATTATCAATTACGAATTATTTTAACAATGCCTCTAATTTCTCCATCCCCTGCTGAATCTCCGCCTCTAACTTTGCCAAATTAGCAATTTCATTCTTTTGGAACCCCAAATTTCATCGAGTATAGATACTCATTCTTCTAGCTCATAAACCGAATTTGTGAACTCAAAAACTAATTCGGTTGTCTCAAAACCTCAAACTTCCCTGCATCTAACTAAACTGTTGAGCATAAAACCGCGCATAGCGACGCTCTAGGGCTAATAATTCTTCATGGGTTCCCGATTCGACAATTTGTCCTTGTTCGAGAACTAAAATCCGATCGCACCTTCTAACTGTCGATAAACGGTGAGCAATAATAAATACTGTCCGTTTTTCCATCAATCTTTCCAGCGCTTCCTGTACCAGTGCTTCTGACTCGGAATCTAAGGCTGATGTCGCCTCATCAAGAATCAAGATTTGAGGATTGAGCAGAACAGCACGAGCGATCGCAATTCTTTGTCTTTGTCCACCTGATAAGTTTACCCCACGTTCGCCTACCCAAGTCTTATAACCTTCTGGTAGTTGGCTAATAAATTCATGGGCATTAGCAATTTTTGCTGCCTCTTTAACTGCTTTTATGTCAAAAATATATTGTCCAAAGGCGATATTTTGAGCAATCGTCCCCGAAAACATGATGGTTTCTTGAGGAACAATCCCAATTTGTCGCCGCAAACTATGCAATTTCACATCTCGAATATCAACATCGTCAATAAAGATTTGACCAACTTCGGGATCGTAAAAACGCGGGAGAAGATTCACAAATGTAGTTTTACCAGCACCAGAAGCACCCACAAGTGCGATCGCTTCACCTGGCGATACCAATAAACTGATATCTTTTAATACAGGTTCACCCGGTTTATAAGCAAAGGAAATATGACGATATTCTACTTTGCCTTTGACTGGGGGGAGAGCGATCGCATCGATCTTTTCGATCGTCGTCGGCTGAATTGCCATCAATTCAAAAACACGGTCAACAGATGCTTCACCCTGCTTAAATTCGTTGTAGTTGTTAGTAGTATGACCAATGGGATCGATTAACAGCGCCGCCGCCGCCAGGTAACTGAAAAAATTCGCCACTGTTAAGTTACCTTGGGAAATTTGCCAAGCTCCCACAATCAGTAACGATAACGCACTTAAGGCTTCCAAAAATCCCACGATCGGAATCTGAATCGCTTTCAGGCGTTCGGCTGAGTATTTGGCTTTGAGACTGCGTTCTGCTTCATGGCCAAAACGAGCAATTTCGTAATTTTCAGCAGCAAAAGCTTGTACCAAACGAATCCCGTTGAAAACTTCCGCGATGATCGCTGATAAACCCGATACGCGATTTTGACTTTTTAAGGAATACTTACGTAACCGTTCGCCAAACCAGCCAACTAAAATACCCATGAGTGGTGCAACTATCACTGTTGCTAATGTCAGTTGCCAATTCAGATAAATCATGTAAATCGGAATTGCTAGCAACTGCAAAATACAGGGGATAAAGTCGTGAAATACTTTATTTACCACTTCGCCAACGCGGTCAACATCTTCGGTGAGACGGTAAGATAAATCACCTGCTTTTGCGGTTTCAAAATAGCTGAGATTTAGCTTTTGCAGATGGGCGTAGACTTGCTGACGGAGATGAAAAGCAACTTGCAAAGCAGCTTTCGCCATGTACATATCTTGTATAGACTGAAACAAGCCTCTAACAAGAAATACTAAAGCACAACTGCCAGTTATTTGAGCGATCGCTACTACATTACCTTGGGCAAAGGGAGTTGCCAATTTCCCGGCAAGATTAATCAACACTAAAGTCGCTAGTACGTATCCCAAGATCCCAATAAGTCCCTTGGTGATGGTTTGCCACTGGAGCTGGATATAAGGCAGTAGTTGCCAGTAATTAGAACGCGTTTTCAAGCTCGAAAGTCCACAGCGATATTTTACTTTGTTTGACGCTAGCAGTTTTGGGGAGTTTCTGAACACTTAACTAATTAGTTACACACTGTTTGAGCGTTCGTTCTTTTATGATTGAAGTGGAATGTTCATTCGTGGGGTCTTGCTTTATGAAACTGGAAGAGTATTTCAACACCCTTGCACCAGATGACATTCGACTCAAAGGAACCCGCATTGGGATTGAGAGCATTCTTTACGAGTATATCTATCGCTGCAAAACACCAGAAGAAATTGCCGGACAATTTCATACGGTGACGCTGGAACAGGTTTATGCCACGATTTTGTATTACTTGCATCATCGTTCAGAGGTTGATGCGTATCTGGTAAATTGGTTAGAATTTTCTCGAACCATGCGCGAAGAACAACAGCGCAATCCTTCTCCTGCCAGGATGAGGTTTCGGCGGATGCAGGAAGAAAACGCTCCAAAGCATTTACAGGAAAGCTAATGGCAATCCGGTATCTGTTGGATGAACATCTGAATCCTACATATCGCTCCCAACTTGTGCGGCGCAACCCTGAATTGATCGTGCGAATCATTGGCGATTTAGATGTGCCATCCAAAGGCACTCCAGATCCAGAGATTTTGATTTGGTGCGAAACCAATGAATTTATTTTGGTGACAAACAACCGTAAGTCTATGCCCGGACATTTGGCTGACCATTTAGCTTCAGGTCGCCATATACCTGGAATATTCACCATCGATGCAAACCAAAGCATCGGACAAACTGTTGAAGAGTTAATTCTCATTGTGGAAGCTTCGTTTGAGGATGAATACCAGGATCGAATTGAATATCTACCCCTGAGCCAATAGCCCATTCTCCACTCCCTCACCCTTCCACCCCTCACTTCCCTGCCTACTAAGATAATTTTTGCTGTTTCTCAACAATTCGTGTGTTAATTTCTTGAAGTTCTTTTATGTAGGGTATCCATAACTCTTTATCAGCTTGCTTAATTACTTGCTCAACCTTACGCATATCTTTTTTGCTATAGCTGATTTCAGGGATCTCAGAAACTCTTTTACTCAAATTACCCTCTAGTTTAGACAGTGCGTTGTGCTGTTGCTAACGCTCTCTACTGTGTTCTAAAAAATTAGCCCTCTCCTTGTAAGTAAGGAAAAGGCTGAATTAATCTTAAAATACTTCGTAATTTTCCGGTTTAATTACGAATTACGAACTTGTACTGAGCGTCTTGCTCTGAGAGAAGCCGTAAAGCCTGCGGCATAGCTACGCTTCGGGCGCAGCCTCTCCAAGAGTTGGGAGCCGAAGTATTACGAATTACGAACTACTTAATATCCGCCTTCTTCTTCGTATTCTGGCTGTCTTTCCTTGACTTTTTTAGGAATATTCACAGGCTTCGGTGCATCTTCCCAAGCATCGCCGTCTACGTCGTCATAATCATCGTATTCGTCAACGTATGGCTTGCTATAGGGCTGGGCTTCATACTTTAGCGGCTGCGGTTGTTGATACCTGTCGCTGCCCGTTGCCTCGCTCCAGTTATCTTCTTCCTCGTCTTCTTCGTATTGAATAGATTCATACTGCCGCGCTTTCATTACCTGACGCTGTGGCCTTTCTTCTTCCACATAGTCTTCATTCCATTCTTCTTGCGCTACGGGTTCGGGAGCGCGAACTTTTTGCCTGGGTGGCTGCAATGGCACTCCACTAGGCAGTTGATTGGGTGGTGCAATTGTACGTGGTGGAGTATAGCCGTATTCTTCTTCTATATCTCGCTCCCAAGGTGCTTTGCCGATACCCAAGCGCTCTAGTAAACCAACTGTTAATTGATTCACTCGTTCTTCGGCTCCCTCAAACACAATCAACCGATTGGGGCCAGTGCTGACAATTTCATCCACTGAGAACTCGTAAGTACTCACAAATTGATCGGGAATTTGGGGCAATCCTAAAGAAGCAATGACTATAGATTCAAGCTTCCCACTTTCGCCGTTGAACTTAAAACCGCGAACTTTGCCTAAGACTTCACCTGTTTCTGTAATTACTTCCCAGTTAATCAGATTACTGAAGGATTCAACATCGATATCTTCAATAACATCTTCGTTATCAACCAGGATGACATCACCAATCTGGCTGATGTTGTTGAGGTACATATAGCGCGGTATGCCCGAAATAGAGATCAGGCTGTCTCGCAAACCAAGAGCCACAACCTCTCGTTGATCGATATCAACCCAGACTTGACTGATGATGCCTAGCCGCTTGCCGTTGTCGCGGGTAATCACCTGGGTATTTAATATGTCGGAACGCCTAATTATCTGTTCAGAGGTCATTCTATACCGAGTCCTGATCTCGAATCCGGTTTGGTTTATCTATACACTATTATTAACAAAAACTCAAGCAGATGTATTGGATGATTGTAATTTAATCCCCAAAACTTGAGTGTAAGCTCCTCGTGCTTGAGTAACGCCAATTGTGCGTTCGGCTGATTCTATCATCGGACGACGCAAACTCACAACTATAAATTGCGCTTGTTGTGACTGTTGTTTAATCATTTTAGCTAATCGCTCTACGTTTGCTCCATCTAGGAACATATCTACTTCGTCAAAGGCATAAAAGGGCGATGGGCGGTAGCGTTGCAGGGCAAAAATAAAGCTCAAGGCGGTGAGTGATTTTTCTCCCCCAGACATGGAAGCTAGGCGCTGTACGGGTTTACCTTTGGGATGTGCGACTAAATTTAGCCCACTATTAAAGGGATCTTCGGGATTTTCGAGTTGCAAGAAGCCGTCACCATCTGAAAGAATGGCAAAAATTGATTGAAAGTTTTCATTCACAGCATCGAAAGCTTCTTTAAAGGCAAGTTGCCGCAATGTGGTAAAGTTTTCAATTCGTAAAAGTAGTTCGGTGCGTTCTCCTTCTAGTGTTTCTAATTTTTGCGTGAGTTCCTGGAGACGGTTTTGAGTGCGTTCGTATTCTTCCAACGCCAGCATATTTACAGGTTCCATTGCCTGTAAGCGTTTGGTAAGCGATCGCAATTCTTTCTGCAATTCTTCTAAATCTACTTTATCTGGAACTTCTGGCAAAGGATTTGGTAATTCTGCTCCTACATCTTGCAATTGAGTTTGCAGTGCAATTAATTCTTCTCGCCGCTTCTCTTGGGTTTCTTGGAGTTTTTGGATTTCCCATTCCAATTGTTGTTGGCGCAAAAGATGCGATCGCACTTCTTGTTCTGTAGCGTCGCGTTTTTGTTTCTCTTCGCCTAAATTCTGTTCCATTTGACTCAACGATAAACGGGTTTGGGTGATTTGCTCGTCTATCGTTGTGGTTTGTGAAAAGACGCGATGAATTGCGTCTTTACAAGAGGTTTGTTGGGTTTCGTATTCGGTGATTCGCGTTTCTGCTTCTTGGATTTTTTCTTGTAAACGTTGTTGCTGATTCTCTAAATTTTTTAATCTTTGTTCTGCTTCCCGTAATGCTGTTTCGCGTTGTTGCAATTGTTGCTCTTGAATTTTAATTGTCGCCTGGATTTGTTGCCATTCGCTGGGGGTTTGGGATGCTTCTAACTCTGCTAATGCGTGTCGCAATTGTTGCAACTCATTTTCTTGCCCAGGTAATTCCCGCTCTAAAATTTCTAATCGGGATTGAGCAGCGGCTAATTTTTCGCTGTTTTGGGCGAGTTGCGATCGCGTCCCTTCTAATTGCGCTGTCAAATTCTTAATATCTTTTTGCAACTGTTCCAATTGCAACTGCTGTTCTCGCCGTGCTTGACGCGCTTCTGTTAATTCTTGGGTGAGTTTTTTGGCTCTAGCTGACAAAGTAGCGATCGCTTCAGTACAACGCTCTAAAATTCGCTCAATATCCACCAAGCGACTTTTTAAAGCGATCGCTTCATCAGATTCCGCCGCTTCACCCGTACCAAAACGTAACGCTGAACGCTGGGTATTACTACCACCAGTCATTGCGCCACTAGTTTCCAGAAGTTCCCCGTCTAAGGTGACGATGCGATACAATCCTAAATTTTTCCGCGCCGTCTCTAGGTTGGCAAATACTACCGTGTTACCGAAAACATAGCTAAATACATCTTTGTAACGGCGATCGCAATCAACTAAGTTCACAGCATAGTTCACAAAACCGCTAGCAAAACGCAGCGTTGCATCTTGGGTAAATTTGGGAACGTGAATTTTATTTAGTGGTAAAAAAGTCGCTCTCCCTGCACGTTTCTGTTTGAGCAGTTCAATCCCGGCTGCGGCGATGCTGTCATCTTCTACCACAATATGTCCCAAGCGTCCACCAGCAGCCATTTCCAAGGCTAGCTGATGGCGGGGTTCCACCAGTCCCAACTGCACAACTAAACCGCAAACACCAGGCATTCCTGATTGTAAAATGACTTTACTAGCTTGGGTTCCTTGGACTTCTTGCTGTGCTTGCGCTTGCGCCTCGATTTTATCCAACTGACGTTGTTTTTCTCGTTGTTCAGAAAGTAACCGTTTTTGGGTTTCCTGTTGGATTTGCAGTTCTTGTTCTGTGGCTGAGAGATTTTGGGCTAAATTTTGGATGGGTTCGCTAGAGGCGTTAAATTCTGTTTCAATTTGATTACATTCAGTTTGTTTTTGAGCTAGTAGGGGTTCGTCGCGTTCAATTAACTGGGTTTGCTCTTGGATAAGCTGCTGTAACTGATTATTGCGTTCTCTGAGTTGTGCTTGTTCGGTGCGTTGCGGTTCTAGAGTGTGCAGCAAAGCTTCAATTTGACGGTTGAATGCTGTTTGTTGCTGCACCCAAGCTTCTGAAGCCGAGGCGATTTCTGCGGCGGCTTCGCGGGAGGTTTCTAAGGCTTGGTGGGCTTCATTTCTTTGGTGCTGGGAAGACGCGATGAATCGCGTCTCTACAATTTGTGTTTCGGCAATTTCTTCTAGGGAACGACGGTGTTTTTGAATTTCTTGCTGAGTTTGAGCTAGACGTTTGGCAGTTTCTTGGGAAGCTGTTTGTAATTCGGTTAGCTGACGCTGGAGTTGTTTACGTTCTGCTTCTTGGGTGGCGAGGGTAGATTGTACTGCCAAAAGTTCCTCTTCTCCCAATGCTTTGACGTGGGCATTGAGTTGTTCGAGTTCAGCCGTTTTTTGAACGATTTCGGAATTTAGGTTGGTGAGTTGGGTAGTGAGTTCGGTAAAATTGCGATCGCCTGTTTGAATTTCGCGAACTAACTTTTCTTGTTGTGTTTGCAAGGAACGCCATGATAAAACAGCTTCCCAAGATTGTTTAGCGAGAAATTCTGTGCGGAGTTTTTGATATTTCTCAGCTTTCGCCCGATCTTGGGAAAGGCGATCGCGCTGTGCAGTTAATTCCGTTTCAATAATCCGACAGCTATCTTCCTTTTCCTTCACCTCATCTAAAGTTGATTTGGCTTGGACAATTTTGCGATCGAACGCTGCCACCCCAGCTAATTCATCAATAATTTCCCGCCGTTCCCGCCCATTCATCGAGATAATACTGGTGACATCCCCTTGCAGTACTACATTGTACCCTTCAGGATAAACCCGTAGATTACTTAGTTCCCCATGCAACTCTGTTAACGTGCAAGGTACACCATTGATATAATAATTCGATGTGTAAGTCCCTTGGTGAGTGACTCGTAGCCTTCTAGTAACACTCCACTCTGCCGATTTTGGATTTTGGATTTTGGATTTTGGTTCTTCCTCTACTTCCTCCGCCTCCCCTGCCTCCCCTGCCTCTTCTACTTCCTCCCTTTCCGCCTTTGCGTCTTTGTGTGAAATTTCATCCGACAAATCAAACGTTACGGTGACGCTAGCCTCAATCGAGGCACGTCCTTTAGCCGTTTGAGTGTTATTTACCAAATCCGGTAAGCGATCGGCTCGCATTCCCTTAGAACTAGAGAGTCCCAGGCAAAAGAGCAGTGCATCTAAGATATTAGACTTACCCGAACCATTTGGCCCAGATATGACAGTACACCCCGGTAGCAAAGGGACAGAAGTAGTGCCACCGAAGGATTTGAAGTTCGTAAGTTCCACGCGCTTGATGTGCACCATAGGCGCTGGTTCGCTGGGCTAATGAAGAACAAGTGTATCAACTAATTAAGAATTCGCAAGAGGGTAGGAGGGAGGATTGGGGATTATTGTAGACGCACTGCGATGAGCCTGCAAGCTTCACCCAAAAGCCTTACCACAGGCGATCGCTCAGTGTACGACAAAAATTTTGATGTCGCAAACTGAACATCAAAATTTTCCCAGAGCAGATAATATCATGTCTGACTAATTACTTGTAATTCAAAAATTTATTTCAAGATATAACTAGTTTGAAATCGGCTCAAGGCATTCTCACACCGTAATGTGACCTGCTCAGGAACAGGAAGGAGTAAGGAAAAAAAGTAACTCAACCAAATGGTAGAGGGTATTAAAAGCACCAAATGAATTTATAATATAGTAATCTTTACAATTGGAAAAACGTAGAAAGAAAGTCCTCTTTACTACCCCAATCTACTGTCTGTGATTTAGTTCTTAACCCGCAAATATTTGTAGAACTTAGTAATGAAGAAATTAATTAAAGGTCTGCGCGAATTTAAATCTAGCTATTTTTCGGTACATCAAAAATTATTTGAACAACTTTCGCATGGTCAAAAGCCCAGAGTATTATTTATTACCTGTTCTGATTCTCGTCTCGATCCAAATCTAATTACACAAGCTCAAGTTGGTGAATTATTTGTCATTCGCAATGCAGGCAACATCATTCCACCCTATGGGGCAAGTAATGGCGGTGAAGGTGCGACAATTGAATATGCTGTTCAAGCTTTAGATGTTCGCCAAATTATTATTTGTGGTCATTCTCATTGCGGTGCAATGAAAGGATTAATGAAGTTACACAATCTCAGCGATGAAATGCCACTTGTACATGATTGGCTGAAATATGCAGAAGCAACTCGAAGGCTAGTTATAGACCACTATAGCCACTACGACGGAGAAGAACTGCTAGAGATTATGATTGCCGAAAATGTTCTTACTCAAATTGAGAATTTGCGGACATATCCAGTGATTCACTCTAAGCTTTATCAGGGGGAACTCAGCATTTATGCTTGGATTTATCACATTGAAACAGGAGAAGTTTTCGCATACGATCCCCAAAAGCACGCTTATGTTTTGCCTCAAGCTTTGGTTCCAGAATCAGAAATAGATGAGTCGTTCAAGGATCGAGTTCCAAATACCAATGTAGCAGTGCGTTCCCCTCAAAACCAGCAGGATGATGTTCAACCTTATGAGAAACAGTCTGTTTCTCCATTTGAATGGTTTCCAATGAGACGACTTTCTCCAGAGCAGATGGAGCGAATTTATCGAGGTTCAAATAATGGAAGTTGAAAGATAAAAATATAGAATTTCAAACATTCTATTAGAGGGTTGAGGGTGAGGTTTTTGTACCTTACAGCTATTTTCAGGTAAATAAACTACGCGGTAGGGGCACAAGCAATGCTCAGTGGTGTAAACTTAAGCCAAAACCCTTTTAAAATCTCGTTTTCAGCCAGAGGCTGAAAATGTTACTCTTGGCGGTGCCGCGAGTTGGGAGGCGGAGCCTCAATGAAGGGCATTCCCAGTCTGAGACTGGGAACGAGATCGATGGGTATTAACTACCTATTCCTGACTTTTATTTAAGTAAGTCAAAAATAGAGACTTACGTCTGTATAAGTCTCTATTTGGTTTCCATGTCGATGCTAACTGAAAGCTTCAATTATTCTTTTATGGCTTTTTTACAGCATCAACTTTTGCTTCTACCTTCACCGTCTTCACACCTTGAACTTCTTTAGCCAAAGTTTCAGCTTTCTTAAGTTCTTCAACAGAACTGGCTGTACCTTTAAGAACAATTTCACCCTGTTTGTTTTCAACTTGTAACTTGTTGCCTGGTAAGCCTTTATTTAACTTGGCGCTAACTTCAGTTTTTAAATCGCTCTTAGCTTTTGTTGCTGCTGTTTTTTCAGCATCAGTTTTAACTTTAGTATCTGTACTAGCTGCTAAAGGAGTAGTTTGTGTTTCTGGAACTTTGACAGTTTGATTTGTCTGTGAAGCTGGTTTTGCTGGTGCTTGAGCGGCTTCATTAGTTGTGCTAGGAGTTTCTGAACTAGTTTTAGGAGCCTCTTGGCAGCCAAAAGTACCAACTACCAAAATGCTACTAACTAATAATAGAATTAGTTTTTTCATTATTTATCTCCGAATTGAGTACTTGAAGCGATTAATTGAGATGTGTGTCATGGTGAGGAGCAAATTTAAAAAAACAATTAAAAGTGAAGTCGCAAAAGTGCTTCAGCAATAGCTCAGGTTACTGAAAATTGAAATTTGGGCAATTTCTTGAAGCTAAGATTTTGCACCCGGTTTTGAGAAATCTCAATTCAATTTTTCTGACGGCTGCTAACCAGGATGGCTTTACACACAGTCTGTGGCTCTCGATGAATTTAATGTAGATGCACAGTAGCTCTTTTGATGGTAGACTATGCCACTCCACAGTAGTGACTCGATGTTATCAGATTTGAATTAATTTGGCGATGTCTATGACGAATTTCAAACTTCAGCCTTTTTGCAATCCTGTATAAGCATTCTTACCAGCAAAATGTTACTTTATAAAACTATGGCTTACTTACAATGCCTTAAATATCAGGAAATATTAGTCAATGCCCTACCTTACTTCGGCTAGCGAAATTCGTGCCATTGTCGCTGAATATACAAACGCTAAAACATTGTGGATAGATACAGAAGTCGCTGACTATAAAAGTCGTAATCCCCGATTATCGCTGATTCAGGTATTAGATAATCCTCAAGATATGAGTGGCGATCGCGTCTATCTTTTAGATGTATTAGACCAGCCTAATATTATAGCTGAATTTATTGAAAAAATTATGATAAATTCTGCCATTGAAAAAGTTTTTCACAACGCGAGTTACGATCTAAAATTTCTCGGTAGCAAGAAAGCCAAAAATATTACTTGCACTTTGGAAATGGCTAAAAAAATACCTTATTATCTTTTGCCATTACCCAACTACCAACTCCAAACAATAGCTACAGCACTTTGTAGCTTTAATAATATCGATAAACAAGAACAAAAAAGTGATTGGGCAAAACGCCCTCTGACTGAAGAACAGATAGAGTATGCTTACCTAGACTGCATTTATCTTGCTCAAATTCACCTAAACTTGTTAGGCTTACAAGCCCAAGCCAGCCCCGAACCTGCAACAGAAGACTTAAGCTCGCTAAGTGCTAGATACTCGCAAGTTGAGCAGCAGTGGAAGTTGTTGAATTCAGAATTTGAGCATTTGCAAGAACGTATAAAAAAAGCTATGCAAGCTCAGAATATATCAGAAACTTATGATTATAAACTGACTAGTTATGAACGAACTACAATCAAAGCTGCATTTACAGAATTGGCAAAGCTAGCACAAACTCAAGGTATTGATTTAGATTTTCCGATTACGCTAACTCAGAAACTCCAAAAAGATTTAGGGGAAAATCTAGAACAACTATCTGTAGATATTGACAAAACTACCTCTTGGCGACTAACTTCTAAAACTCTAGAGAGTGAAACAGAGGATGAGTAAATTGTTCATATTGATACAAATGTCAGATTTTATAGAGTGATTGTGAAGAATAAATATTGAAATTTAATAATTCTTTCCTCCTCCCTTATCTGAGAAATCTATAAAATATTAGGGAAATTTGTCAATTAACTTGAAAGGACTATCAAAAGTTAGAATAATTATTGAGTTGAAGAATTAAAATCTAGATTTTGGTACTAATTCCATTCAGGTATTATGGCAGTTTATATTAACTTATGAAACGGCGTTTATTTGGGCGAAAGCGAACAAGGGTAAATACTTTATTTACCATAGCTATTTTTACTACATTGACAGCAACTAGCAGTATTTCTTGTAGTAAGAATGACAATGTATTAGTAACAGAAATAGGAGTTAGTCAACCTAGCCGTGGTTCAGCGACAACTTCCATTGGTGGGGAATTTTATCTTCAGGGAAAGAATCAGCATTTAAACGGCGACTTGCAAGCTGCGATCGCTTCTTATAGTAAGGCAATTAGTCAAAATTCTCAGTATGGCGCTGCTTACAACGCGCGGGGATTAGCCTATTTTGATTTGGGAGACAAGGAAAAAGCGATCGCAGATTACAATCAAGCACTCCGCATCAACCCCAATGATGCCGAAGCCCACAATAACTTAGGGAATGCCCGCGCCTCACTGGGAAACAACAGAGAAGCAGTTAAAGATTACAGTGAAGCAATTCGCCTAAATCCCAACTATGCCGAAGCCTACAATAATCGGGGAAATGCCCGCGCCACCAATGGAGATAAAAAAGGGGCAATAGACGATCTCGATCAAGCGATTCTCCTCAACCCCAAATATGCGATCGCCTATAATAATCGAGGAAATGCTCGTGCTGCCAATGGAGATTTCCAGGGTGCGATCGCAGATTACAATCAAGCCATTAGCCTCAATCGTAACTTTGCCCCTGCCTACAATAACCGAGGAAATGCCCGCGCCACCAATGGAGACAAACAGGGGGCACTCAGGGACTTACAACAAGCAGCAAGTATTTTTCAAAGTCAAGGTAACAACGACTTATACCAACAAGTGATGAATAATATCAAAGAACTTGGACAGTAGCAGGGGGGCAGGGGGCAGGGGGCAGGGAGCAGGGGGCAGGGAGCAGGGGGCAGGGAGCAGGGGGCAGGGAGCAGGGAGCAGGGGAGCAGGGGAGCAGGGGGCAGGGGAAACCTAATGCCCAATGCCCAATGCCCAATGCCCAATGCCCAATGACAAAATCACATCCCAGAACCAATGTGAATGCGATCTTCAACTTCCGCAAATTTTTCCTGTGCTTGTTGTTCAGTACTCAACAGTGAAACGACAATCGCCACAATAAACGCCAGTGGAATACTGATTAATCCAGGATTTTTGAGGGGAAAGGGTGCAGAAGCGTGCTTGAGAATCGTTACTTGAATAGTAGGTGATAAATAAATCAGCACTAAAGAGGAGACAGTTCCTACTAACATACTTGCAACCGCACCATTGGTTGTGAAGCGTCGCCAAAGCATGGATAAGAGCAATGCTGGGAAGTTTGCACTCGCAGCGATCGCAAATGCTAAACCTACCATATAAGCTACATTTTGCCCTTTAAACAAGATACCCAAGAATATCGCCACTAACCCCAAAAGCATTGTTGCACCGCGAGCCACCTTCAACTGTTCTGACTCGTCAGCATGGCCAGAGCGCACCACATTTACCCACAAATCATGAGACAATGCAGCTGCACCTGAAAGTGTCAACCCAGCGACAACCGCCAAAATCGTTGCAAAGGAAACAGCCGCGATAAAACCTAAGAAAGCATCGCCACCGAGAAATTCTGCCAACATTGGTGCAGCCATATTACCACCAGTACCAATTTGCTTGATGGCATCTTGACCTACTAACACCATCGCTCCAAAGCCCAGAATGAAGGTAAGGAGATAAAAGAGGCCAATAATAGCTGTGGCATAAGTAACAGAGAGCCGCGCTGCTTTGGCGTCGGGTACTGTGTAGAAACGCATGAGAATGTGGGGTAATCCAGCAGTGCCGAACATCAACGACATCCCCAAGGAGATAGCATCAAAGGGATCGGAAACCAGTTTGCCCGGAGCTAATACACCTGTATACTTCTGGGATGCAGCAGCGAAAAGAGCGATCGGGTTAAAACCAAATCGTGCCAGTACCAAGATAGCTAGTAAAACAGTTCCGCCGAGCAACAAAACTGCTTTGATAATTTGTACCCAAGTGGTGGCAATCATCCCGCCAAAAATCACATAAGCCATCATCACACAACCGACGATGACCACAGCTAATTCATAATCAAAGCCAAATAGTAGTTTGATTAATTCCCCAGCACCTACCATCTGGGCAATTAAGTAAAAGCTAATTACTACTAGCGTTCCAATTGCAGATGCAATACGTACAGGTTTTTGCTGCAAGCGAAAAGCCACTACATCGGCAAAAGTGTATTTACCTAAGTTACGCAGTGGTTCGGCAATTAGGAACATGACAATCGGCCAGCCCACCAGGAAGCCGATAGAATAAATTAAGCCGTCAAAGCCATTGAGTGCCACCAGCCCAGCGATACCTAAAAAGCTAGCTGCACTCATAAAGTCTCCAGCCAAGGCCAGCCCATTTTGGAAACCGCTGATTTTACCACCAGCTGTATAGAACTGTGCCGTATTTTTGGTGAGCTTTGCCGCCCAATAGGTAATGCCTAAAGAACTTACAACAAACAGAAAAAAGAAAGCGATCGCCAATGGGTTAAACTTACCAAGACTGGTAATATCCGCCGCTAGTGGCAGATCGAACCACACACTATTCATGCTTTTTTGGTTTAGTATTTTGAATTTGGGACTAGAAATTGCTAATAGCTATTGAGCATTGGGCATTGGGCATTGGGTATGGGGCATTGGACATTGGACATTGGGCATGGAAAAGAGACAAGGTAGACAAGGAAGAGGGGGAAGACTTGGGAGAGATTTGTTCAATAATTCCCCCTTGTCTCCCTTGTCCCCCTTGTCCCCCTTGTCCCCCTGCTCCCCTGCTCCCATGCCCAATGCCCCATGCCCCATACCCCATTTTTATTTGCGTGTCAGCCTTGCAATTTGGTCGTCATAACTACTATTTGCCCAACGCACATAGATAAAAATTAATACCCATGCTGAGACAATTACCAGCGCCCCTAGTAAAATTCCCAAGCTGAGACCAGGAACTACTAATGACCCCAGCAGAGGTTTATTGAACGCGATTAATAGGATAAAGCCAAAGTAAATAAACATCATGGCTCCACTGAGAATCAGGGATACCCGCCAACGTTCAGCGGCGAGAGCCTGGAGAGCCTTTGTGCGATCGTTCATGTCTTCCTTTAGGTTGAGAAGATTAGGTCAGATTGTCTCATTGAAGCTGATTTCTGCGTAATTTTCTTAAAGATTATTAGTAAATCTATTGCTATATCAGGTAATAAAATTAACTTTGCATGATATACCCAAATAACAAGACAATAGCGACTCTGTTTTGAGTCAAGAAACATAAAACTATAGATGCAGTTAGACACAAATAAAGCTCATCTATTTGTGATTTGTGATTTTGCGCATACAAGTATTTTTTTATACATTCAATTAAGTCTATAGCTAACCAATTAAGTTTTTAGATACTAAAAAATAAAATAAATACGTAGTTATTCCCAGGTTTTAAAATCCTTAAAGTGTTATGAACTACTTTTTTTAAGCTATAAAATCAACTGAGATTAATATAAGTAGTAAATTTTAATTTATAAAATATACCAAAAATTACAGTAGCTATTTAAGTACCAGTTTTAGTAAAATTTATACCATTATTTTGTTATTACGCAGATAGGGCATTACCAAAATTTAGTAACGTATGTTTATCGAAACACTAATCACAAACCCGATTCATTTTTTCAGAATCGTTGTAATTGTTATATTCTCCATCACTTTGCATGAACTTGCTCACGGCTGGGCTGCGATGAGTCAGGGAGATGACACTCCAGAACAAACTGGTCATCTGACGCTTAATCCTGTAGTTCATATGGGTCAAGAATCTCTCATCTTTCTCTGTCTCATGGGTATAGCTTGGGGACAAATGCCCGTCAATCCATCCAAGTTTCGCTCAGGTAAGCTAGGCAATATTTTGGTATCCGCTGCTGGGCCAATATCAAATCTGGCTTTAGGTATTTTATTTATTATGATGCTTAAAATTCTCGCTAATTTGAGTCTTTCAGGACTATTCAGTGCCGAATTTCTTTACCTAGCAGCTCGGATAAATTTGACCTTATTTTTGTTTAATCTTTTGCCGATTCCACCACTCGACGGCTTTCATGTCTTCAGTGAAATTTTTCCTCAGCTAAAACCATTGAAATATACTCAATTTGGACTTTTTGCCATGATGGTTCTATTTATAGTTCCGGGTTTTGGCATCGGACTTGGTAGGATTGCTGATTTTTTTATCCGGTCAGGATTGGGGATGTAAACAGCAAATATTTAGGCAAAAGCAAGGAAAATTTAAATGGAAATCAAGCAAAAATTTGTGGTTGCTGCTACTAGTATTGCCTTGAGTATTGCTGCTATACTTCTACCATCTGGAGAATCAATGGCGAGTACATTATCTATAGGTCAATATAGTAATAAATGGTATTCTATAAATAATCATTTAGTTAAATATCCTCACGAAATAAGTCCACAATTAATGGTTGTGCAACCAGAGCTATTTAACTCTGTGTTAGGAAATTTTGTAATTGAAAAAGGTAATTTTATGACCTGTTTGGATCGGGAGCGATCGCCATTTACCTCTTCCATTGAATTATTGATGAGATTATTAATCATTGGAAGTTTTGGTTCTGTGGGAATTGCAGGTTATTCTTCCTTTGTAGAGCGCTATTTTCAAATCATTAATAAAGATTTAAAAATTATTTACTACAGTATTATTTTGTTATTGTCTTTACAGATTATAGGTAGTGTTATTGTTTTGATGTCTTCACCCACAAGGTCAATTTCTTCTGTAATTAGTCCAAGCTCTACCTGTATTTTAGGGAATCCCTAATAAATGGTGCTTATATTTACAGTCTTTTAAAAGAATACTGAAAAATATTGGATAGTGATTACTTCAGTAATCTTAACATTGAAGTTAGTGGATATGCTTAGTTACCTTAAAGACACAACTTGAGTGGCAAGATTACTGTGTTTGATCTGGAAGACTTTTTTAACCTTTCATCTGATCTATTTTGTATCATCGGACAAGATGGTTTTTACCAACAAGTTAATCCAGCATGGGAACAAGTATTGGGATGGAAAGCGGAAAACTTAATCGGGCATCCGTGGCTGGTATTAGTGCATCCAGATGATATCACAATCAGTCACTTGCCAACGGAACCACAGCAACAGTTGCAATGGGACAGCCGTTATCTTCATAAAGATGGTAGTTATCGGTGGTTGTGTTGGAGTTTATCAACTTCTCAAAAAGGACTCATTTATGCAGTAGGTAAAGACATTAGTCAACAACTGCGGCGAATAGAAGCGCTACAAACTGAACGGGAAAGCCTTTATAACCTACTCAATCAGTTACCAGCTTTTCTCTATCTGCAACCCAAGGATTATGGGGTGGGATTTTATAACCAACGCTTTTGCGAGGTATTTGGAGACCCCACAGGGAAACATTGTTACGAAGCGATCGCCGGATTAAAACAACCTTGTCCTGAATGTCCTACCTTTCGTGTTTTTGATAGTAATGCTCCGCAACTTTGGGAATGGGTGGATAGTAAAACAGGCCGGGTATATCAGATTTACGATTATCCATTCAAGGATATAAATGGTGAGCCGATGGTTGTGGAAATGGGTTTAGATATCACTGCTGTCAAAAAAGCCGAGGCTGCTTTGCGACAAAGGGAGCAGGAATTAACTCAAAAAAATCAACAACTTCAAGAAACCCTTAAACAATTACAAAAGACCCAAGCACAACTAATTCAAACAGAAAAAATGTCTTCTTTGGGACAATTAGTCGCGGGTGTAGCTCACGAAATTAATAATCCCATTAGCTTTATTAATGGCAATATCACTCATGCTAAAGAATACATCCAACAATTGCTAAAAATACTGCAACTTTACCAAAAAGAATATCCTCATCCAACACCATTGATTCAGGAAGTAATAGAAGCAATCGAGTTAGATTTTGTCATTCAAGACCTACAAAAATTGCTAGATTCTATGCAAATGGGAAGCGATCGCATTCGCAACATTGTACTGTCGTTGCGGAACTTCTCACGATTGGATGAAGCAGAAATGAAAGCAGTGGATGTTCATAGCGGTATTGATAGTACGCTAATGATTCTGCAAAACCGCCTCAAAGCCAAACCTGACAGTTCCCAAATTCAAATTATTAAAGAGTATGCTCAACTTCCTCTAATAGAGTGTTACGCTGGTCAACTTAACCAGGTGTTTATGAATATTATTACTAACGCGATCGATGCTTTGGAAGAGTTATATGTCAATAACCAAGAGTCAAGTTGTAATCCACAAATCACTATTCGCACTGAGTTACTCAACTCAGATTGGGTTGCTATTGAGATTGCTGACAATGGAGTGGGAATGTCGCAAGAAATTCAACAACGTCTATTCGATCCCTTCTTTACAACTAAAGTAGTAGGTAAGGGAACTGGTTTAGGGATGTCAATTAGTTATCAAATTGTCACAGAAAAACATCAGGGTCAATTGCGATGTATTTCATCTCTAGGAGAAGGAGCAACATTTATAATTGAGATTCCTATTCGACATTTACTGCTTGACAATAAAGAAGTGCAAAAATGCTAAAAACCTTTAATCTTTTGGGATTTTCTATGAGGCTTTTCCAGTAGTTATCAATTAAATTCATAATACATATTTGTAGTAACACAACTATTTGTGCCACTCCTGTGTAATCAGCAAAAATTAGAATTGCTAAATAATCTAATTATCTGTAATGGCAGAAAGAACTTTACTGTAATATTCTGTTTTGGTATAGATACTGATAATACTATCACCAACTGCAAAAAAACTGCCTTCTTGCTCATTTTTAGAAAATTGTAAGTTTGGGTATTTCGCAGCAGCTTCGTCAGCAGTCATAGTTTTGGCTTTCATTTGATCTGGCAAGAGTCCAGTACAACCAATGTAAAATACCAAAGGAGATATTTTATCTTGGTAGATATTTTCTGCATATTTTTCTAACTTTTTATTTGCCACTATTAAAACTAAAACCATTTCCTCTTTGCCGATTTGCTTACCAGCTTGTTTGTCCCGTAATAACTGCGCTAAACTATCAGCACCAACTTTCTGAAGAATACCTCCAACAATACCATTTTGCTCAAGCCCAAGAAAATCATCAAAAATTGGTTTCATCAATTCGTCAGCTTTTGTAATCTTGGTACGTGATGACAGTAATCTGTGCCTCACAGCGAGATTCTGATTAAATGCCATCTCGAAACTCGGATTCATGATAATTTCTCCAGTTTCTTTGTGATAAAGACGATACATTTTATTGAGAAACTTGTTAGCAGAAGGTAATTTACTCAAATTCAGAATATCTTGATTGCCGATATCGATTTTATAACTCAATTTGGAGTCAATAGTACCATTAGCTAAAGCTTCGCTGATATCAGTGTATTCATTGGTTGTAGGAAAGTTGATGTAAGTATTCTTAGATAGATAGTGCTTTTTAAACTCATCTAACTGCGCCTCGATAAATACATCTGATTCCTTTTTTAAGTGAGCAGAAATAATACTAGTCAGTACTTTAATTTCTGCCAGTTCATTGAATAGTCCATCAATATTGCTGTAACGACTATTAGCAGCTACAAGTGGCAAATTATTTAACTGAATCGTATATTCTGCTCGGAAATCAAATTCTTCTGCGTCCAATATACCTTTTTGTTTGAGTAAATCAAAGACTTTTTTACTGCTAATTTTGACTTGTAATGAATTTACATTCATTTTGCCGTCACTTACAATTGTATAATTATTAAATGTTTTGAGGTCATTTACTAACAATCCTGCTACTTCAATAGTAGGAGTTTGATCTTCAAATTTTATAAGTTTAACTCTACGTTTGACAAGCATATTGATAGTAGCAGTGTTGCGGCTAAACTTAAACTCTCCCAGATCGACGTACTCAGCATTATCTATATATTCTGTTGTCAACCAAGGTTGTAACAGTTCTCCATTTTCGTTTCTAATGCCTCTAATACGCTTAACACCTGTTCTTTGATAATATTCTTGTAGGTGCTTGATATTGATGATAATGTTATTGCGATATTGTGCAAAAATTTGGATTAATTCTACTAGAGAAATTTTATTGTCGCTCATATTCTCACCTTGCGAATAAGGTCAATAATCTTTGATAACAACGGTTATTGAAGTTTATTAATATTCCAAAATAAACTGTTCTTACCGTGTGAAATTTCATGGTAAGTTCGTGGAGATTGAGGGTTTAAGTTTAAACGCAGAGGGGAGGCAGCGCGTTGCGGGGGTTCCCACGGCAGTCGCTCATGGGGGGAACCCCCAAGACCAGGCTGCCTCACCGTTGTAGCGACTGCCGTCGCGCAGAGTATAGCGCAGAGGAACGCAAAGTAAGTTTTGAGTCTATTCGCTAGGAATTTAGGCAACGCGAAGAACAGCCTTGCCTAAGCTTATAGTACAATTGTATCATACAAAGAACAAGCTGTGTAGGCGTAGCCGCTGGTAGATATTGCTTTGTTTTGAGTCTAGATTTAGGCTCCGGGTTTGAAATAATCGAAGAGGCGATCGCCTGAATCTGCGCGAATCAATGCTACAACTACATCTGGTAAGGTGGCTAAACTGGGATAAACCAAGTAACGCGGTTCCCAACGGGGACGGAACTTGTCTTTGTAGGCGTGCAGTCCTTTGAAGTTGTAGAAACGATTCAAATGCTCGTAAAGATAGTGCAATACTTTCTCCAAGCGGCGCGATTCCGGGTTGTCTCCAACTCCAGCAAGTGCAGAAAGACCGAAATTAAAGCTGTCGTACCCATTCTCTTTAAAATGCTGGAGCAGGGAAATAAATAGAAAGTCCATTGTGCCATTTTCAAGAGATGAGCGATGTCGCATCATGTCAATAGTCGCTTCGTTAAGTTGATACTCTCGGATAATGTTGGCAAAGGCGCTAATCTCACCTTCAGGATTATGCACCACAGCAATCTCGCACTCTCGCAGGTAAGCTTCGTCAAACCAACCCAAAGAAAATTGTTTTTCTGAACCTTGTACCATTTTTAGCCATTCATCACTCACAGATTTGAGCCGATGCAATAAATCATTAGCGATTGGTGGTTGGTAAAAGTCGATTTGGTATCCTAGCTTAGTTAACCGACTGATTGATGGTCTAAAGTTTTTACCAGCTTTACCTTGTAAGGTAAAACTTTTTAAGTCAACGATCGCTTCCTCTCCAATCTTGAGTACCTTAAACCCCAACGATTTATAAAGCTCAATATCATCGGGCATAGTTTGGTAAAAGCCAGGATACCAGTCATTACGCTGACAAAACTGTTGGAAAGCAATAATTGTCTCTTTGCGGTCTTCAATGGGGCCGATGGGATCTCCCAAAGCGATCGCGCCCCGTCCTTTGGGAACATAAGCAATTATACTATTACCCGAAGGACTGAAATAATAACTTTTATCATTTAAGAGAGTGAGCGCTGCTAAAGAAGAACATCCATATTGCTCGACAATTTCTTTAACTCTTCGTCGCTCATTTGTAGTTGCTAGATTGCGCCAAAACACAGGTTGCAACAGCATTACTATTGCATAAGTAAAAGTACCTGCGGCAATAATATAGATAGAATTAGCAAAAAATTCTCCAAATCTACTTTTTGGTTGCAGTCCCCAATTATCCTCGGTGAAGAACATTGCCAAAGTCTGAACTATCGCTTCTCGCCAATTAAAATTCTCTGAAAATTTCCCGTCTAACAAGTAAAATCCAATAGTTCCGTATGCCAGAGTAAATAATAAAGCGCCTATCAGCACTCTGACTCCCCGTGCAATCGAAGGACGGTCTGATTGCGCCGTGAAATAATGCCGCATCAAGATTAATTGCAGCAGCAAAACTCCAGAGAGTAGACTCTCTTCATAGTCCAGTCCTTTCAGCAAATGGCTGAAAATGGAAATTATTAGTAAACCAATGGTAAGTAACCAGGCTATTTTTTTACGGCGTAATAAATTAGTAGCAAGTGTTAATAAAACAAACCCAGTCAAGGCTGCAAATATATGACCGCTGGCACGAATTTCAAATGGTAAAAATTCCTTTAACCACTGATTCCGTCCATACAGGTTAGGTGTCACGGCTGATAATAAATTTACTACTCCGACTAAACCTGTTAGAAAAGCTGCACTCCAAAGTCCAATCTGAGTTTTTAAATTATTTGTCATTTTTCGTTAGTAGTTAGGAGTGAGGAGTTAGGAGTTAGGAGTTTTCAATTTTTAACTCTTAACTCTTAACTCCTGTACAGACGCGATTAATCGCGTCTCTACTCTGACTGTTTAAACTGCTCTCCAACATAGGAGAGTGAATCTTTAAGGTGTTTGTGGAAGTAGTTCCAGCCTACATTAGCACCAGACAAACCATGACCGCCAGGAAATGCATAAAATACGTGAGCAATACCTAATTTATTTAAGGTTTCGTTAAAGGCTTTGGTAGAGGCTAACAAATTAGGATCGTTCACACCTGCATCTAGGTAAACACGCAATCGCTTCCTATCTTTAACTGGTAGCTGTTGCACAATTTGTTGAGGACTATTTTGTGAACCGCTGTCATCAGTAAAGTAACCACTATGGCTAAACAAAATCTGAAAGTTATTGAGATAGCGTAATCCAATATTAAATGCACCCCATCCTCCAGAAGATAGACCTCCTAGCGCCCAAAATTGGGGTTCTTCCAAAGTGCGGTAGCGCGACTTGACAACTTGTACTAATTCTGAACCAATCAAAGTCCCCATTTTGCCATTCGGTCCATCAAAGTAATCGGGGTCGTATAAAGGACTAGAACCGCGATTATCATTACCATCAGGTGTAATCACAATCGATGGCGGTAATTTTCTACTTTGATAAAGTTCATGCAATACATCTAAAAGTGCGTATTTATCAGCATAAGCACGAGCATCATCATGACCCCCGTGTAGTAAGAATATCACAGGGTAGCGCTTTTGGGGATTTTTGCTATAACTAGGGGGCAAAATCACGCCGTAGTTACGGACTGCACCCATCGCTTGGGAGTTGAAGGTTGCTAATTGAAACTTTAGCCCGGTATTTGCCTCTTCTTGGGGTGGGTCTAGTTGTGGCGCACCTAAGATGAATACATAATAATAACCAGCGCTAGCCAGGAGTGCGATCGCTCCTACTAAGGCAATTAAAAATTTAGAAATTTTCATATTCTTTATATTCTTTTAACTTAAAAAAAATTACCTCCATTAGAACTTACTATAATGAATATTTTACAAATGTCAGTATACTTTTTAACTGTGGTTTTAAAGTATTAACTGGTTGGCAAAATAATATTATTTCTACTAGTAGTTCGCCAAGCGAACGCAAGCGGGGTAAAGGGGAAGGTGGGGTCCCAAGAAGGGGATAAGGGGAGGGTGGAAGGGGGAAAGGGGAAGGGGGAAAGGGGAAAGAAATGGAATTTTCCCTTTCCCTTTAACCTTTAACCTTTTCCCCTCTTTCCTTCTCACAAGCGCATTTTTGGGTTGGCAGACTACTAGCTTAGACATTGTATAGCAGTTCTTGCTGGAGGTAAAACTATTGCTAACTCTAGCATTCACCTTTCCAAAGGTTCTAACCTGTGTAACTGCGGCTATACTATGGATTGTTAATTATTTTGAGCATTTTTTTATGATTAATACTTAAAGTTTTATCAGCCATATTTGCTGTTTCTGAAGCTCGAAATTGTTCGCCGACAAATGTTAATGAATCTGCTAAATGCTTCCGCCAGTACTGCCAAGTGTGACTACCAGGAAACTGACGAAATGAATTATAAATTTTCAGTTGATTTAGTATTTTACTAAATTGTTCTGCTTCCTTGAGTTCATCAATATCTGATGTACCCGAATCCAGGTAGATTTTTAACCTTTTTTGAGCTTGTATAGGAATGGTTTTAATATAAAATATTGGGCTATTTGCTGGGCCACTTTTATCATTAAAATAACCACTATGACTAAATAAAATCGAGAAACGATCCAGGTTGTGTAATCCGACATTTATTGCTCCCCAACCACCAGAAGATAAACCACCTATCGCCCAAAAATTTGGATTATTTATTGTGCGATAACGGCTTTGCACAACTTTTACTAACTCATCGCCTACGGCTGTAGAGACTTTACCATTAGGGCCATCGAAATATTCTGGATCTCGGTAGGGACTAGAGCCACGTTTGTCGTTGCCATCTGGTGTAATGATGATGCTGGGTGGCAACTTACCTGTAGTATAAAGTTGTTCTACAGTCTTGAGAGCTTGTCCCTTATTCTGAATAAACCAATCACTGGGATTACCATGTCCACCGTGGAGGAGAAAGATTACAGGATACCTTTGTTTGGGGTTTTGCTCATAGCCAGGAGGTAAAGAAACGCCATAAGTGCGACTTGCACCCATTGCTTGACTATCGTAGGTTTCAATTTTGTAGGTTAGGAGAGTTTGTGAGTTGCTAGTATTGCGCTGGATTGGAACAACGGAAGGCGTTGTTTGTAAATCCTGCTGTTGCGGTGGTTTTGCAACGACACTTTGGTAAAAATTACAGCTAACTAGAGTGAATACTGAAAATAGCAAGAGAGTTTTAGGTTGTTTGTAGTTCATCTTTGAAGGAAATTGAGCATGAGGTAGTCGTTGCTTGTTTTCAAAATCTTATGCAAATGATATGTCAACGCTGTGTCAACAGAATGGAAACTTTACGACTGGTTGTAAATTAAAAGTCAAGGTTAGGATAAGTTTCTTTACTATGCTTAAAAAGCTGCAACTGAATTTCAGTTCTTTGTTTGGCTTGTTGCTGCTGGTGCTTTCCCTGTTGGCGATCGCTAACGAATTACGTGAGTATAATTATCGTGATATTCTCAACTCTCTAGCTGCTATTCCCAAAAATCGCGTAAGTTGGGCAATTTGGCTAACAGCTTTGGGTTATCTAGTGATGATTGGATACGATATCTTAGGTTTTAACTACATTAATCGTTCTTTAAGTTGGAATAAGATAGCTTTCACTAATTTTATTAGCTCTGCATTTAGTAATACTATCGGTTTTGCCTTGCTAACTGGCAGTGCTATCCGTTATCGATTTTATGCTAGTTGGGGAGTGTCAGCAGTGGCGATCGCTCAAGTAATTGCTTTCGCCAATTTTACTTTTTGGTTGGGAATGTTTGCCGTTGCAGGTTTCTTATTTATCATCAACCCCCTGAAGATTCCCACTCAATTACATTTACCTTTTGCTACTGTGCGTCCCATCGGCGGAATTTTTCTGCTATTAGTTGCAGTTTACTTACTAGGAAGTATTTTTATCAAACAACCATTAATAATTCGGGGACATGAATTTCGATTTCCTTCTTTGAAAATATCCCTGGCTCAAATAGCAATTTCTAGTTTTGACTGGATTCTTGCGGCAGCAGTTCTTTATGCTTTACTTCCTAGCAATATATCTTTGTCATATTTAGACTTTTTGGGAATTTATTTACTAGCGATGTTTGCAGGTGTAGTTAGTAATGTTCCCGGTGGTTTGGGAGTATTTGAAACTATAATTTTGCTGATTCTATCTTCAAAAGTTTCGGCGGCGGCAGTTTTGGGTTCAATGTTAGCTTATCGGGGAGTCTACTATTTCTTACCTTTGCTAGTAGCAGCAGGTTTGCTCGGAATTTATGAGCTTAGATTTAGAAAGGGGAATTAAAAAATAGAACTCTTGTATGAATCAAAAGCCCCGATCTCCCAACCCCTTCTCCCAAGCTTGGGAGAGGGATTTAGGGTGAGGGGTATTTATGTCAAATTCGTAAAATCAGTAACTACCGTTATTTTTAAATGCGGAATTCTGCGGTGTTATCTTCACATTTGGCGGCAGAAATTCATAATTTTTGCTGAGGCGATCGCTAAACAAATACCACAAAAATAGTAACAGTTAGTTGCAAATTTTGAAGTAGATTTCCAGAAATCACCATCAAAATTTGGTTTTACTGTTTGAGGATAGAAATAATCATGAAAAATAAAGTATTGTTTGGCGCCATCTTCATGGCAACTTGGGTAGGAACATTAATTCCCAGTGCTTTTGCTGCTTCACCCTGTTCTGTAGGACAAAAGGCTGAGGTTCTTTGGAAGGAAAGATGGTATCCAGCAACGGTACTTAAGGTTAATGATGAGAAGTGCTATATCACCTACGATGGTTATGATAGTTCCTGGGATGAATGGGTTGGCACTGCACGCTTTCGGGCATCATTTCAAGCTGGAGATGCAGTGAGAATTTTGTGGAAAGGAAAATGGTATCCAGGGCAGGTTTTAGAAGTTAGCAACGATCTTTATAAAATTACTTATGATGGCTATGATAGCTCTTGGGATGAGTGGGTTGAACCTGCTAGGGTAAGCAGATAAAGAATATTTCACTTTTATAAGTTTAAAGGGACGATTTCACCTGTTGGAGTCGTCCCTTAATTTGTTTTATCAAAACAGAATTCAGGAGTCAGGTGGTCACTGAGCGTAGTCGTTGGCGCAGCCTCTCGTAGAGAAGTGAGTCAGAATTAAGAATGAATTTTGTACAACTGGTGAGAGGCTGTTAAACTAAGAGCCATAAGTGAAATCTCGTATACTTTGGCAAACTTATGGAGCCAGTATCACTGACAGCAGGTGCGATCGCAACTTTGGTAATTATCAAAGCCTTTGAAAAAACTGGGGAAATCATCGGCGAAAAGGCTTGGAACGAAGGCGAAAAGTTGTTAGTTTTGCTGAAACGCAAGGAACCTAGTACGGCAAAGCTTATCGAACAGGCTAAAACACAATCTTTAGATTACGGTCAAGCTTATCTCATTGGGCAGCAAGTAGAGGAAGCGGCGAAGAAAGATCCTGAAATTGCTCAAGCTGTAGAGGCAGTGGCGGATGCTGTTAAATCTCAACCCTCTATTATCCAGAATTTTACGAACACAGTAGATAAAAATTATGGCGGCAATGTTGGGAACGTTTCTAATGATAACCGAACCCAAACCTTTAACTTCTGACTACAGTCGCCCGAACGGGAACGGGTAAAGTTAAATCCCTCTACTGAAATACCGCAAAATTTGCCCCTGAGTGGGGTGGTGGAATTTGTTGGACGTGAGGAAGAATTGCAAAATCTTCACCAACTTTTGCAGGATAATAAACAAGTTGCCATTGCTGCGATCGCTGGGATGGGTGGAGTTGGTAAAACAGAACTCGCCTTACAATATGCCATCCAGCGCCGCGAAACATATAACGGTGGACTTTGCTGGTTGCTACCAAAAACTGGAGATGTGGGCATTCAAGTTGTGCAGTTTGCCAGAACGCAGCTTGATTTAAAGCCGCCAGAAGATTTTGATTTACTCGCCCAAGTGCAATATTGTTGGCGGCGTTGGCGTGAGGGTGATGTGCTGCTCGTGCTGGATGATGTCAGTGACTACGAGGAAGTCAAACCTTACTTACAGTCGCTACCTTCTCGGTTTAAAGTGCTGATGACTACGCGCCAGAAGTTGGGACGCATCGCACAGTTATCTTTGGATGTGCTGCAACCAGAGGCGGCGCTGGAGTTATTAAAGTCAATTATTGGCGTAGAACGAATTGAAAAAGAGAATGACCTAACCCCCCAGCCCCCTTCCCTGCGAGGGAAGGGGGAGTTTGATTCCCCTCCCCTGGTAGGGGAGGGGTTAGGGGAGAGGTCACGCGGGGAACTGGTAGCATTGCATCTGTGTGAATGGCTGGGATATTTACCTTTGGGTGTGGAATTAGTCGGGCGCTATCTGGCGCGGAAACAGGATTTATCTCTAACAGAAATGTTGCGGCGGTTGGAGAACAAGCGATTAGATGAGCGTTCTCTGTCTAAATCTAAGTCGGAAGCTGACATGACAGCACAACGAGGTGTGTTAGCAGCCTTTGAGTTGAGTTGGCAAGAATTAGAGGACGACGATAAACAATTGGGTTGTTTATTGAGTTTATTTGCCGCCGCACCTATACCCTGGAAGTTGGTGGAACAGTGTTTACCAGAAGAAGATGCGGAAGATTTAGAGGAAATTAGAGATGATCGCTTGCTGAATCTGTATTTACTCCAGCGCAAAGGTGAGGGAATCTATCAATTGCATCCACTGTTGCGGGAGTTTTTTCAATATAAGTGTACAGGTTTAGATAAGGGAGAGGAATTAAAGCGATCGCTTTGCCGAGTAATAGTAGCAATCACTAAAGAGATTCTTGAATCTCCTACTATTAAACAAATCACCGATGCTAGTCCCGTCATACCTCATTTGACAGAAGTAGCCAAGAATTTTATTCAATATCTTAGTGATGAAGATTTAGTTTCAGTATTCATGGGTAACGCTCAATTTTGTGAAAGTCTGGGATTGTATGACCAAGCACCACCTTGGTATGAGCAGTGTCTAGAAGTCACTAAACAGCGATTGGGAGAGGAACATCCAGTTGTTGCCCAAAGCCTCAACAACTTGGCATATCTTTACCATTCCCAAGGAAAATACAGCAAAGCCGAACCTCTGTACCTACAAGCATTGGAACTATGGCGACGCTTAATGGGAGAGGAGCATCCAGATGTTGCCCGAGGTCTCAACAACTTGGCGAAACTCTACGAATCCCAAGGAAAATACAACAAAGCCCAACCTCTGTACCTGCAAGCATTAGAACTAAGGCGACACCTGTTGGGAGAAGAACATCCAGATGTTGCACTTAGCCTCAACAACTTGGCATGTCTCTACTACTCTCAAGGAAGATACAGCGAAGCCGAACCCCTGCTGCTGCAAACTTTGGAACTAAGGCGACACCTGTTGGGAGAAGAACATCCAGATGTTGCACTTAGCCTCAATAACTTAGCCTGTCTTTACGAATCCCAAGGAAGATACAATGAAGCCGAACCCTTGCATATGCAAGCTTTGGAACTCAGGCGACACTTGCTAGGAGAACAACATCCAGACGTTATACTTAGCCTCAATAACTTGGCCTGTCTTTACAACTCCCAAGAAAGATACAGCGAAGCCGAACCCCTATACTTGCAAACATTGGAACTATGGCGATGCTTGCTGGGAGAACAACACCCATTTGTTGCACTTAGCCTCCATAACCTGGCTTATCTTTACAACTCCCAAGGAAGATACAGCGAAGCCGAACCCCTGCATCTGCAAGCTTTGGAATTAAGGCGAGACCTGCTAGGAGAAGAACATCCAGATTTTGCGGTTAGCCTCAAAAATCTAGCAGAACTCTACCACTTACAAGGACGTTATGTGGAAGCTGAACCATTGTATCTGCAAGCTTTGGAGGTTTTGGAGCAACAATTAGAGGTGAATCATCGCTACACTGTCAAGTGCCGTGAAAATCTGGCAAATTTGCGCGATCGCCTCCCTCCAAATCCAGAATAAGCTAGTTTTGTGCAAAGCGTACCGCGATCAAACTGAAAAGCGCGATCGCCTAGACTAAAATTCATATTGAACTAAGTAAAAATGCCATTCAACTTACTCAAAAAGAGCTTTTACTTTCTCAAAAGCAGCTTTTACTTTCTCAAACCCCAGTTTGCTTTCTCATTTTGGTGTTTTCCGCAAGCAAAATAAGCTTTGACTTACTCAAAAGCAGCTTTTACTTTCTCATTTTGGTGTTTTCCGCAAGCAAAATAAGCTTTGACTTACTCAAAAGCAGCTTTTACTTTCTCATTTTGGTGTTTTCCGCAAGCAAAAGCAGCTTTTACTTTCTCAAACCCCAGTTTGCTTTCTCATTTAAGTAATTCACGCATTCGTTTTGGTATATCATTGAGCCAAAAGCTGGCGTAGGCGTAGCCCGTCGGAGACATCGCTTTAGAAAAGAAGTTAAATCAACAGGCGATCGCTATTATGCAGTTGTGAATGATGAAGAGCAATGTCTCCCACAACAAAAAATCAGCTACGATAAATCATATAATTATCTTCACAAACATAGCAATGTTAATTACATACACTGCAAAATATACAAAAACTAATAGCGGATATATGGGACAACTTATTGAATGGCAAGAAGTCATCACAGAAGGAGAAACCTTAGAAGAATGCAGGGCTATGTTACAAGATGCAATCAAAGAAATGATTCTTGCCTATCGCCAACAAAATAAAGAAATGCCCACAGGTGGTTCTTTGCTCGAACAAATTCCTATAGAGGTTTGAGTGTGTTAGTCAAGCGAAAAGAGCTAATTAAATACTTAGAGCAAAATGGCTTTTATTTATTAAAGGAACGAGGAAATCATTAAATTTATACTAATGAGATAAAAACTCTTACTGTAAAACGCCATCGTACCATTGATCGTATTACTGCTAATGAAATATGTAAACAAGCAGGTTTATTACCTAATTTTTAACTACAAAGTGTAAATCAATAAGCGATTGCTCTTTTAAATCTCATCAAACACAGCAATGTTAATTAAAATATAGGATTACTCAAATAAATCAAATCCCTTTTCGCTTCTCAACTTTCTGTCAAAAGTCACTGTTGAACTACAACCAGAATCTTGAGCAATCGCCCCAATTAAATAATCAGAAAAATCTGCACTTCCCTGCTTAAATCTTTGTAATGCTTGATAAACTAAAGAGCGATTTTCTAGCTCAAATACCGAACATTGCAGCATTAATTCTATAGTGTTACTAATTTCTTCCCTACTAAATTGATAAGTACTACTCCGTAAAACCCATACCAATTCACAAATCACTATATTAGCAACAAAACATTGCTCTCCCCCTTCGATAATTTCAGCAGCTTGCTCCCACTGCTTTTCATCATCTTTTGTTAAGTAGCGCACTAAAATATTTGTATCAAGTCCAATCACTTGCGCCTTCTTTAATTGCAGCTTCCATTTCTTCTAAAGTTGCGCTTTTCATGCCCGGACGGTGTAAAATCCCTGATAAACTTTGGATGGAGATATTCAGGGGAATTAATTTAACTATTCCATTTTCATCAATGACAAAATCAACTTTACTACCTGTATCAAGGTTAAGATAATCCCTAATTTCTTTAGGAATAGTTACTTGCCCTTTAGTGGTGATGGTCGCACTAGCCATTATCCAGGCTCCTTACATAAGTTCCTTACCTGATTATAAAGTCTACTGCGCCTAATGCACCGCCACAGGTAAATCGGCACAATAAAACCTTTAAAATATGATAGCCTCGCCCCAACAAAACTATCTTACTGCTGAAGAATACCTCCAAATGGAGGAACAGAGCGATATCAAGCATGAATATATAGACGGTTATATTTACGCGATGGCTGAGGTGCTCGATCCACACGTAACCATAGCTGGAAACTTTGCTACCTTCCTCCGTAATCATGTGCGCGGCTGTGGTTGTCGTGTTTACATCGCTGACATGAAAGCTCGAATCGAATCTCTGAATCGCTTTTATTATCCTGATGTAATGGTTACTTGCGATCAACGAGATCGAGAAACGCCAGGTTATAAAAGATTTCCCTGTTTAATTGTGGAAGTTTTATCTAATTCTACCGAAGCCTTTGATCGGGGCGACAAATTCGCCGATTATCAAACATTGGAAAGTCTGCAAGAGTATGTTTTAATTAATACAAAACGTCAGCTAGTTGAGTGTTTTCGACGCAATGAACAAGGGTTGTGGGTTTTACAATCTTACACATCAGAACATCAATCATTTCGACTCAATAGCGTGGATTTTGAGGAAACAATGGCAGCACTTTACGAAGATGTGGTTTTTGAATAATCAATTATTATAGGGCATTCGACGCAATATTTAGTAAACTATATAACTGATAAGCCTTGAAAGCTTCCTTACCAGGCGGAAGCGTTGATGAAAACAGGCACAATTGATTAAATAAAAAGTTATGGCGCTCATAGTTCAGAAATACGGTGGTACATCTGTCGGTTCAGTGGAACGCATTCAAGCTGTTGCACAGCGCGTTTATAAAACTGTTCAAGCTGGAAACTCTATTGTCGTAGTAGTTTCGGCAATGGGCAAAACCACCGATGGACTCGTCAAACTAGCTAACGAAATTTCTCCAAATCCTAACCGCCGGGAAATGGATATGCTGCTTTCTACTGGCGAACAAGTAACCATTGCCTTACTCAGTATGGCTTTGCAGGAACTCGGACAGCCCGCAATTTCTATGACTGGCGCTCAGGTAGGAATTGTTACTGAAGCTGAACACAGCCGCGCTCGGATTTTGCATATTGAAACTACTCGCCTAACTCGCCACATAAATGCAGGTAAAGTAGTTGTAGTAGCTGGGTTCCAAGGTATCTCTAGCGTCGGAGAGATGGAAATTACGACTTTGGGGCGTGGTGGTTCCGACACTTCAGCAGTGGCGATCGCAGCTGCATTAAAAGCGAATTTTTGCGAAATTTATACAGACGTTCCAGGTATTCTCACTACTGATCCCCGCTTAGTTGCCGAAGCCCAGTTGATGGATGCCATCACCTGCGATGAAATGTTGGAATTAGCTAGCTTGGGGGCAAAAGTGCTGCATCCCCGTGCTGTAGAAATTGCCCGTAACTATGGTGTTCCCCTGGTAGTTAGGTCTAGTTGGACAGATCAACCAGGTACTTGGGTGACATCAGCCAAACCCCAAGGGCGATCGCTAATCAATTTAGAAATTGCCCGTCCTGTAGATCATGTAGAATTTGATACTGACCAAGCAAAAGTTGCTTTGTTGCGCGTACCCGACAAACCAGGTGTAGCAGCTAGGTTATTTGGCGAAATTTCTCGGCAAAAAGTAGACGTAGATTTAATTATTCAATCAGTTCATGAAGGTAACAGTAATGACATTGCCTTTACTGTCACCACACCAATATTAAAACGGGCAGAAGCAGTGGCAACAGCGATCGCCCCAGCACTGAGAAGTCCATCTAACCCCAAATTTGACGAAGCCGAGGTAATGGTAGAACATAACATTGCCAAAGTCAGCATCGCAGGCGCAGGAATGATTGGCCGCCCTGGTGTGGCTGCAAAGATGTTCGCTACCTTAGCTGAAGCAGGCGTGAATATTCAAATGATTTCCACCAGCGAAGTGAAAGTAAGTTGCGTAGTCGATGCCGCAGAATCCGATCGCGCCGTTTTGGCACTCCGCACTGCTTTTGAAATTGAAGCAGGGGAAGGGGGGACAAGGGGACAAGGGGGACAAGGGGGACAAGGGGGACAAGGGGGACAAGGAGGACAAGGAAGAATCATTGAACAAATTTCTCCCTTGTCTCCCCCCTCTCCCTTGTCTCCCTTATCTCCTCCCTCTCCTCCCGTTCGCGGTGTCGCCCTCGATTTGAATCAAGCGCGTCTTGCGATTCGCCAATTGCCAGATCGTCCGGGAATGGCGGCGAAGTTGTTTGGATTATTAGCGCAACACAATATTAGTGTTGATATGATTATCCAATCTCAGCGTTGCCGGGTGATTGATGGTGTTCCCAGACGAGATATTGCTTTTACAGTCTCGCGGATAGACGGGGAAAATGCCAAAAAAATGCTTACTCAAGTAGCGGCAGAGTTAGGATGGGGTGAAGTTGTTTTAGATAATGCGATCGCTAAAGTAAGTATTGTCGGTGCAGGGATGGTAGGACAACCAGGCGTTGCGGCTAAAATGTTTGAAGCTTTAGCTCAACAACAAATCAATATTCAAATGATTGCCACCTCAGAAATCAAAATTAGTTGTGTTGTGGCACAAGAGCAAGGTGTTAAAGCTTTGCAAGCCATTCATGCAGCCTTTGAACTGGCTGGTAGCGAGAAATTTGTCGTGCCAGCGTAAAATCTGAATCAATGAGCTTTCTACCCCAAATTCCTCTCTTAAGCTTGGGCTACGGTTTACACACAAGTCAAATTACCCCCCTTAATCCCCCCTTATAAAGGGGGGATAACAATAAATCTTGTTCCCTCCCCAATACATACGGGGAGGGTTAGGGCTTTCAAGGGCAGGCTTTTAGGCTTTCGATAAATAGTTGAGAATGTTCTCAATTATTGAACGTAGTTTTAAGTTCTCAGACAATGGTTTTGGTTTTAAAATCCCAAAAATTTGTCTAATCAAAAAAACCTGCCCCAGAAAGGAGGGTTAGGGTGGGGTAAAACCGTGTATTTCTCAGCTATTTCAGACTTGTGTATACACCGTAGCCTTTATAAGGGGAGGGTTAGGGTGGGGTAAAACCCTGGTTACTCAGCTATTTCAGACTTGTGTATACACCGTAGCAAGCTTGAGAGAGGGACTTTGCAATATACACGCGGTAGCAGCTTGCGCATCGCTCTCATTTGAAATTGCTTAATAAATAAATATTTATATTTTAAAATCAGTAATAATAACACGTAAGCTATAATCGAACAATTTATCAGACTATAATTTTATATTGATGAATAGTCATTTACTAGATGGACATTATCAAATACTAAAAGTTCTCAATGATGGGGAAAAAGAGAAAACCTATCTAGTTGAAGATGTTAATCTTAATGGCCAAGAATTTATAGTAAAGCATTTATCTCTTCCTAATAGCAATCCTCAAGCTTTAACAATCCTACGCCGCTTGTTTGCCAGCAAGGCAGAAACTTTAGAAAAACTCGGACAAGAAGACGATAAAATTCAAAAGCTCATTGCTTCTTTTGAAGAAAATGAAGAATTTTATCTAGTCCAAGAATTCATACCGGGTAATCCTTTAACTGAGGAAATTATCCAGGGACAACTTCTCAAGGAAGACCAAGTAATTAGTCTTTTGTCAGAGACATTAGAAACTTTGGTAGTTCTACATAGCTATGGCATAATTCATCGGAATATTACACCAGCAAATATTATTCGCCGGGAATCAGATAAAAAATTAGTTTTGATTAATTTGGGTACTTTTAATGAAGCGATCGCTAATACTGTTGATAATTCTGAGTATATGCCTATAGAACAAATTAACGGCAATCTCAAATACAACAGTGATATATATGCTTTAGGTCTTGTTGCGATCGCCGCACTGAAAGGTTTACCTACAAAGGAAATATCTAATTTGCGAAGTCATAAAAATAAGCTGACAGGTGAAATACTTTGGCGCGATAAAAATATAAAAGTTAACAGAAAATTAGCAAAAATTATTAATAAAATGGTGCGTTTTGATTATCGGAAGCGCTACCAGTATGCAACGGAAGTCTTAGAAGACCTGAAAAAGTTAATAAATGTTGATGACGATCGACAAAAACAGCATCAAAAAAAATTATTACTGGTTATAGGGGGGATAGCTGGCTGTGTTGCACTTGGTATCGCAGCTTGGCAATTTAAGTTGCTAAAACCTGTAAGTGATGCTCAACAGACATTATACCAAGAGGGAGTGAATAAATATGAGTCAGGAAACTATGAAGGAGCAGTTGCAGATTTCAATCAGGTTATTGAATTAGATCCGCAAAACGCTTTAGCTTATAATAGGCGGGGTGATGCTTATTATCGATTAGGAGACTACGAGCAAGCACAAACAGATTCTAGCCAAGCTATTTTACTCAATCCTCAAGATGCTAATGCCTATTTTGATCGAGGATTTGCTTTTTCGGCATTAGGCAAATACAAAGAAGCGATCGCAGATTATACTCAAGCCATTAAGTTAAATTCTAAAGATGCTTATGCTTACTATGGACGAGGATTAGCTCGTGCTCAATTGAAGGATAATAAAGATGCAATTGAAGATTTTAGTAAAGCGATCGCTCTTAAACCCCAGTATACCGAAGCCTACTTGCAACGAGGTATTCTCCACCGCCGCCTCAAACAAAGAATTGAAGCAATCCAAGATTTTGATAAAGTAATTAAGATTAATCCTAGCGATGCTAAAGCTTTTTATCAAAGGGCTTTAACTCAATCTCTTAATAAACAAAAAGATGAAGCAATTAAAGATTACACAGATGCACTCAACATCAATCCCAAATACATAGAAGCTTATCTGAATCGTGGTGATATTTACAGCGATCTGGGAAATCAAGTAGAAGCTACTGAAGATTACAACACTATTTTACAGATCGATCCTAAATTTATTGCAGCTTATATTCACAGAGGTATTCACCGCTTTTCTTTTGGAGATTATAAAGGGGCTATTCAAGATTATACTGAAGCACTAAAACTAGATACTAATAATATAGCAGCTTACAACAACCGTGGTAACGCTTATCTGGAACTGGGAAATAAAAAAGCTGCAAATCAGGATTATTCACGAGCGATCGCAATTAATCCTAACAACGCCCTAGCCTATTATAACCGGGGTGTGATTCGCACTAAGCAGAAAAATAAATCGGGTGCGATCGCAGATTTCAAAAAAGCTGCAAAACTATTCCAACAGCAAGGGGAACAAGATAGTTATCAAGATGCACGGCGGGAAATTGCAATTTTACAAAATAATTCAGCGCCAGCTCTAACTAGTCGCCCGAAATCTGGGAAAATAGAAAAAAATTGAGCTACTACTCAATATAGTGTTGGCTATCAACGGTCAAAACTCTTAGAGAGTGATTGTGCTATTTAAATGTGTTTTATTTTACAAATTTACGATATTACTTTATCAAGCTAGTTTTTATGGTTTGTAGTAAGCACTTTAGTGCTTAGAAAACAAGGACTAAATTCCTGATTAATTCCCATGAGTCACTGCATTGTATTACGACTCAATTAGGATTACTATATGCTAATTCTCCTGACTTTTTATCCAGATAACCTGGAAATATTTACTCATAGAGATGTTGATACGGTACTGAAAAGAATTGATGGTTCTCACAATATTTGGTTGCGTTGTGTTCACTTCCGCGATCGCACTGGAACAGCCAGGATTATCAAGCACTTTGGACTAAATCCATCTCGTGTTAACATGATTTTCAACCATTCCCCTGTAGGAATTGATGAAGACGTAGAAGATTGTTTATTTGACAGCTATGAAATCCTAACTTCTCAAATAAAAAATAATGAGTTTGAGGTGGTGCGTGGCAACATTGTAGTTGGAAATAATTTTATCATAACTTTTGAAATCACAGAATTAAAAATTTTAACTATTTTAACTAATAATCTCCAAAAGCGATCTCTAGATATTGAGAAATTAGGAATTGACTATCTTTTTTATCTCATATTTAAAGACATTTTAAATAACTACGAAACTGTATTTACCTATATCTCTAGAAAACTTGATGATTTAGAAGATGAAGTTTTAGACAATTCTGGTGATGAATTAACGTACAAAAAAATTGCCACAATGAGGCAATCTACTCGTTCTGGGCGCCGTAATTTTCAAAGCATCAAGTTACTTATGGCTATTATGGATAATGAAGATTTCCAATGGATCGGTCAGCCAGTAAAAGAACTATTCAATCAAGAATTAGTTCATCACGTTGATAAACTCTGGCAAGAATATCAAGCTATAAGAGCCTGGATGTCAGAATTAATGGAAATTCAACGCGATAATATTGCTAGTAAAACAGGCGAACGAATTAATCGCCTGACTATCTTATCGACCATCTTTTTACCAATTACTTTTATATCTGGTTTCTATGGTATGAACTTCAAAAATATGCCGGAATTAGAACAACCTTTGGCTTACCCTGTAGTAATCTGTATGATGGCACTAATTGTGATTGGCAGTATTGCCTATGCTAAAAAACAACGTTGGCTGTAGAATATATAAAGTTACTAATAACAAGATTATCGATTCATTAAAAAGCCATTTATTTGAGTCTGTTGGTGCAGAATAAATTAAAATGCGATGACTATATATATTATTTAAATAAACTGAATCAACCCTAAATCGGCAAAGAAACGTGAATTTACCATTGATTATTCGTGCTGAAGAATATAACCAGAAAACAGCAATTGTGACAACAGACGGAGCATTTACCTATCGGGATTTGCTACACACTTCCAGTCAAATAGCAACAAGTCTTCTTCAAAATACAGAAGATTTGCAAGAGCAGCGAGTTGCCTTTCTCATTCCGCCTGGGTTTGAGTATGTAACGACTCAATGGGGAATTTGGCGGGCTGGTGGCATAGCTGTACCTCTGTGTATTTCCCATCCCCGCCCAGAATTGGAGTATGTAATTACTAATTCTGGAGCATCGATTATTGTTGCTCATCCTAATTTTGAGGATATACTGCGCTCGCTAGCTGAAAAATACAATTTACGATTTATCCTCACCTCAGAAACGCTTCCACATAACATTAGTCGCCTCCCAGAGATAGATATCACTAGACGCGCCTTAATTCTCTATACCAGTGGTACAACAGGTAAACCAAAAGGTGTAGTTACGACTCACCAAAATATTCAAGCGCAAGTGACTAGTTTAATCACCGCTTGGGAATGGACATCGGACGATCGCATTTTGCATATTCTGCCACTACATCATATTCATGGGATTATTAACGTACTGACTTGTGCATTATGGGCTGGCGCGGAGTGCCATATATTGAGCAAATTTGATGCCGAAACCGTTTGGAGGCGAATTTGTGATGGTGACTTAACCTTATTTATGGCAGTACCAACAATTTATGTAAAGCTAATTGCGGCTTGGGAAACTGCCCCTAAAGAACGCCAAAAAATCATGTCAGCAGGCTGTGCTAAAATGCGCCTGATGGTTTCTGGCTCGGCAGCGTTACCAGTTCAAGTTTTAGAAAAGTGGCAAACCATCAGCGGCCATTTTCTGCTAGAGCGCTATGGTATGACTGAAATCGGCATGGCGCTATCAAACCTTTTACACGGTGAACGGTTGGCTGGATATGTCGGCAAGCCTCTGCCTCAAGTTGAAGTGAGATTAGTAGATGAGAACGGAGAGTTAGTTCCAGCCGGAACACCAGGAGAAATCCAAGTTAAAGGCCCCGGAGTGTTTCTCGAATATTGGCAAAACCCGGAAGCAACCGCCAAAGCCTTCCAAGATGGCTGGTTCCGTACTGGAGATACCGCCGTAGTTGAGAACAGCAACTACCGAATTCTGGGACGGATGAGTGTGGATATCATCAAAACTGGAGGGTATAAAGTTTCTGCTTTAGAAATTGAAGAAGTACTAAGAACCCATCCAGATATCCAAGAATGTGCAGTGGTTGGGGTTGCTGATTTAGAATGGGGCGAACGGGTGTGTGCCGCCTTAGTATTGCAAGGCTCACAACCTTTAACATTACAAGCTTTCAGGAGTTGGGCAAAAGAGCGATTAGCTGTTTATAAAGTGCCAACCCAAATTTTGATCGTTGAAGAATTACCGCGCAACGCGATGGGGAAAGTGACTAAGCCGACGGTGGTTGAACTATTTTGCTGATAGGGATGGTCATTGGTCATTGGTCATTTGTGTTTCTAAGGACAAAGGACAAAGGACAAAGGACAAATGAGGTGATTTATGAGTGACTTAGTTTTTCTACCCGCTCATCAACTTGCTCAGATGATTCGCGATCGCCAAGTCTCTGCTGTCGAAGTGTTCGATGCTTACCTGGCGCAGATTTATAAACACAACTCAAAACTGAATGCGATTTGCACGTTAGACGAAGACAATGCTCGTACCAGAGCAAAGCTTGCAGATGAAGCCCTAGCTAGAGGAGAACACTGGGGCGCTCTGCACGGTGTCCCTGTGACAATCAAAGACATTTTTGAAACAGTAGGACTACGTACCACAGCAGGTTACATTCCTCTCAAAGACTACATTCCTCAACAGGATGCTACCGTTGTTGCCAGGTTGCGAGCAGCAGGAGCCGTTATCCTGGGAAAAACCAACATGGCAGAACTGGCTGGTGATTTTCAAAGTACAAATTCTCTATTTCCACGGGTAAATAATCCCTGGAATCTTGACTATACAGCAGGTGGCAGTTCTGGAGGTAGTGCTGCTGCTGTTGCCGCCGGACTTTCAGCATTAGATATAGGCAACGATATAGCGGGTTCTGTGCGCCAACCTGCAACTTTCTGCGGCGTGTATGGCTTAAAGCCAACAGATCGCCGTATTTCCACCGCCGGAAGTATCCCTGAAGTACCGGGAATGCCGCTATGTTTGCGACAAATGTTGACTATTGGCTGTTTTGGGCGATCGCTCGAAGATATTCGCCTTTGTTTCTCACTGATTGCTGGTGCGGATCTGCGTCGCCCAGATGTGCCACCGATTCCCCTTGATACTCCATCAGGCAAGTCCTTGCAGGATCTTAAAATTGCTTGGATCGATCAATGGGTGGAAGTTCCCGTTGCTGCGGAAATTCGAGGCGCAATACAAACAGTCGTACAAAAACTCGCTCAAGCAGGTAGTTATGTGGAACGCTGGCTTCCCAAAGACTTCGATTTATCGACAGTGTGGAACCTCTGCGGGCGGATGGAAGCATATATCAACAACTACGCCCAACCCAAGGATCGCTATAATGTGCTACGCAGCTTAGAATTACTTTTTCGCACGGCAACTCAAGGCGACAAAAAATTGCGAAAATTGGGGAATTTCAGCAGCTTTCTGCCAGAAATTTTGAATCCCAGCTTAAAAGGATATTTCGAGACACTCACCGAGCGCGATCGCTTCATTTCCCAAATGGATGAAGCCTTAGAAGTATGGGATGTATGGCTCACTCCTGTGACAGCAACCCCTGCATTTACCCATTGTCCGGCTTGGAGCGCCATTGATATTCAGGGCAAATCCTATCCTCATGCAGTGGCAAACGGAGCTTACACTATGCCATTTAATCTCAGCGGTCATCCGGCGGTGGTGATTCCTATTGGGCAAACTCATAATGGCTTACCGATTGGAATCCAAATTATTGGCAAACGATGGCGCGAGATGGAGTTGTTAGCGATCGCTCAAGAACTTGATAAAGTGGTTGGTGATTTCCGCCATCCATTAGGCTATTGAGGAATGGCAGCAATTAAACTTCACCGTTATAACCCTATCCTGACTGGTTCCCAGCCTCCAGGCTGGGAACTCATTCTGGGAGGCTCCGCCTCCATAGCTTGACAAGAGGTGGAACCTCTTTTGAATACATTCCCAGCCCGGAGGCTGGGAACGAGGCTACACAAAGGCGCTCTTTGGTTTTTAATTAACGTGAGTTCGACAAGACCTTTTTTGACCTCTCCCCCAACCCCTCTCCGACACGGAGAGGGGAGCCAAAACCGTAATTTCTCGTTGCTCCTCCCTTTCCCCGTGGGAGAGGGAGGTTGTCCGGGAGAGGTTCATCGAACTCACGTTTAATTAAGGATAATTGTAGGTTGGGTGGAATGTAGTGCAACCCAACAAACCCGCGAAAATGTTGGGTTACGTTCCTCCACCCAACCTACGCAGTTTATGGTTTTTGACGCTAACCCAAGCCTATTGCGCTATAACCAACTCACGGGAAGTTAAAAAACTCAAACAACCCAGTCGCCAAAATAGCAAATGAGTACGCCGAAATAGCAATTGCGTTCGCCGAAATAACAAATGCGTTCGCCGAAATAACAAATGAGTTCGCCGAAATAGCAATTGCGTTCGCCAAAATAACAAATGAGTTCGCCAAAATAGCAATTGCGTTCGCCGAAATAACAATTGCGTTCGCCGAAATAACAAATGAGTTCGCCGAAATAACAAATGAGTACGCCGAAATAGCAAATGAGTACGCCAAAATAGCAATTGCGTTCGCCGAAATAGCAAATGAGTACGCCGAAATAGCAAATGATTAATTATTGTAGAGACGGCGATTCATCGCGTCTCTTGCCTTAACCGAACAGTATTGCGATCGCCTCTACCCAGTTTCCCACCCCTTCGGTATTTTCGGCGGACACCAAAAGAGGTTTTTACTAGACACACCAAGGGATTCCAGAATTCCTCGCATCACCTCTGTGCAGTACATCCAATGTCCCAAATCGTCATACATACGATCGGGATTAAACTCGACATTGTAATGCAGCACATTGGGAAGGTCTAAAAACTCATCACCGCTTTGGGGAGAAAGAAGCAAGAGATGAAATGGCTTCCCCTGGCATTGTTTTTCCAGCTTGTTCACTAAATCGATCACACCACCGCGTAGCTTGCCGCCGTAGGCATCGCTAATTCCTGTGCGAACAAAAAGCACTTTGTCGCAGTGCCGCAGTGTATACCAAAACCTTTCAGCGCGTGCTGTGTAACGAACCCGCATCCGTTCATAGACGGGAGACATATCTTGAACAGCGTTGTCTGTCTCCTCGACTTCATGGGCAAAGGATAAACCCGACCATTTACTGTGGTAAATTCTACCTGCATCGGGACTGTAATGCAAAAAAGCAGGGTTCCACATATCATCAAAACCGGTTTCGATCGCATCCGCAACATCTGCAATATTAGTGGTGCGCGTTAAATCGAAGGGAAAGGCGGGGCCATCATATTCCATTTTATACAACATCATCCGGACGGCACAGCGATCGCCAAGGGGAAGAATTGCCACACGGCTGATATCCGATAACTCACATTTGTATTGGAACAACACCGCAGACTTAGGTGGTGCTTTTACTCGGCTTTCTAGCCCATTTTTACCAATCATCATTGTGCGAAAAGGGACATCGGGATAAAGCGGATCTTCATAAACACCCGATGGCATGGCTTTAAGGGCATTGCAAACTTCCGTCCACATTGGCTGGATGTTGTACTCGCTGTCTGATTCGTTGATTATCCAGAGGTGGCGTTCATCCGTTTGCAAAATCCCTAAATGCCCGTCATAGAATAAAACGTTGTTCGGCGAAAAGAGATTGAAGGCGGGACTATATTCTAAATCGGTATTTGGGGGGATGTTTATTGTAGTTGCGATCGCACCATCCTCTACAGCGAAGAAGGGGAGCGTCCCCGGCTTGACAGACTTCGCAATGTAAATACCTGATATCAATCCAGCCTTAGTTTGCAGTGCAGTTTGTAGTTCTTGCCAATAGGGAGCGATCGTGTAGCTGTATTTTGAGCGATTAACAATCCGTAAACGCCTCTCTTTCATACACACGGAGACATGAAAGCCCCCATTATCAAAGTAGATAGGAAATTCATTCGGTTGCCGGAAGCGTTGTTTTTCTTTTGCTAATTCGTCTTTGTCGATATCGAATAGTTGCTGGTCGATCTGCTGATACATGAGGCTATGGCCAACTGTGTTCGGGTGAGCCGGATCGAAGGATGTCCCCGCTTTCCATCTTCCTTGTCCATCATCTACAGCTGCCAACCAATCCAGTACAGGTACGCCCCAATTTAGCATCCGGTTGTGTGTGTCTCGGAGCAGCCAGTAATGTTCCTGGGAATAATCGCCATTGGGATAGACACTGCCTAAAATCGGAATTGCCCCGATGTCGCGCGTCATTTTCACAAGTTGCTGCAAGCCACTTTCAAACCGTCGCTGTACTGCTCGTCGTTCGTGAGGGGAACAGTAAGCTAACCCTTCGTTACCCAGAGATAGGGCAATGATAACGATATCCGGTTTTTCTGGGGTGACAAACCAGGGAAATCGAGCGATCGTTCTGCTGACATTCGCTCCCACCTCCGACACGTTCACCAGTTTATGCCCATATTTTTGCTGTAAAGCTTGTGCCAACTGCCAAACCCAACCTTTCAAAAACCAGGCTTTATGACCTAATGCAACGGAACTACCAATGACTACGATTTTTAAACCTTCAGACTCTCGATCCAAGGTGACTTTAACAGCAGGTTTCTCAATATATCCAAACGGATAAGCTTGTAAATAACCGAATGCGCCATCATCCACAATAATTGTGCTGGCACGATCGCTAGAGTCAATCGGAATCCAGCGGTTTGTATCTATTAAGCTTTCCCATTGGGCGTTGCCGTTGACATCGAGTAGCACATACTTGTATTCAACTCTCTGTTGACCACCTGACTCTTGAATGCCAATTTCATCTGTCCACCATAAAGGATAGCGATCGCCACTTGTACGCAGATGAACACATTTACTAATATCCCACAATCCCAACTCTGGAGTAGAACCCACCAGACCAATGGATTCGCCCGTTTGAGTGTATGCACTGATCTGGAATCGATACATAGAGTTTATCCTGATTTAGTGAGGACAATACCAAACGGTCAACCCCTTCGGGGAATTCAAAATTCAAAATTCAAAATTCAAAATTACAATCCCCATAAATAAATTTAGGGGCTTGTATCCTTTTTGTCTTCGGTCACCTGAATCCTGAAATCTGTTTTGAGAATATCACATAGAACTCTTAATAATCCGGTATTAATCTTTTTAAGTATAGTGAAGCTCTGATTTACATCACCCAAAGCTATAGTAGGCAACCTTTTCAAAGCTAAAATCCGATTTTTATCAAAGAATCTTATACTGATTAAATAGAACTTATTGTATTAAAAGTCTTAACACAACTAAGAACAAATCAAAAAAAGGATAAGATTAAGTTAAATTGGTTCTATCGCTCAATACGCTTGGGTTAAGGAAAATTGTAGGTTGGGTTGAAGCTTTGAGCAACCCAACAAAGCCCCGAAAATGTTGGGTTTCGTTCCTCAACCCAACCTACACATTTCAAAGTTTTTGGCACTAACCCAAGCGTATTGTTCTATCGCTCTCTTTTATACAAGTAGAACGAGGTGAAAAAACCAAACTATAGTAACCTTTTCCCCAAACCAAATTCTGAGTTCAAAATGCACAAAGCGAGTAGTATTGGTGCCGCAAGGTGGCTTTGCACCGCTTCACGAATGTCAGAAAATGAGACAGGGCTAAATTGTATGTCCATATCTACGATTTTTTGTGACACTTGCGTAAGTCCTAGTAAGTGTTACAAATAGTTTCAATTGAAATTAATACTTACCGAATAATTTTTAGCAATAATAAGTTAAGCGAGTTGAGATTTAGCTCAGTATGGATAACTTACCTCAAAACGATTCTAGCTCCCCTGTTGGGGGTGGTTTACCTGTGATTCAGTATTGGGTAGAAAAAACTCTCTCATCAAAAGGATTAAAATTATGGCAAACTCTCAATCATAAAAGTGCGTGTTTATCCTGCGCTTGGGGCACGGGTGGACAAAAAGGAGGGTTTGTTAATGAAGCGGGAGAATATTTACAACGCTGTGCTAAAAGTGTAGAGGCGATCGCTGCGGAATTGCAACCAGGAATTAAGCGAGATTTTTTCCGAGAAAATAGCATTAGTGAATTACAAAAACTGACTTCTCAAGAATGCGATTCCTTGGGTAGATTAAGTTATCCTGTCATTCTCAGATCGGGTTCATCCCATTATCAACGTATAAGCTGGGAAGAAGTTTACCAGATCGCTACACAAGCTTTTAATTTCCCACCAGCACGAATTGCTAGTTATAGTTCTGGACGCTCATCTAATGAAGCTGCCTATTTACTACAATTATTAATGCGATCGCTAGGTAGTAATAATCTAGCAGACTGTTCAGATTTGTGTCACGCACCCTCAACAGTGGGGTTAAAAAAAGTTTTCGGCTCAGGTACATCGATGGTGAGTTTAGAAAACCTAAAACATAGTGATTGTATAGTTTTAATTGGTTCTAACGCCCCTGCAAATCATCCACGACTGATGAACGAATTGATCGAATTGCGGGAAAGAGGCGGAAAAGTAATTATTATTAATCCCCAAATTGAAATCGGTTTAGTTAAATTTGCGTCTCCTGCATTTCCGATCAAATCTTTACTCACAGGAGGTTCTGATATATCTTCTTTATATTTACAACCAATTCCTGGTAGTGATGCTGCATTATTTGTCGGTTTACAAAAATCTCTGATTGAACAGAATTTAATTAAAATAGAATATCTGAAATCCTATACACAAGATTGGCAAAAAGTTGTAGATTACGCTAATAATATCTCGTGGGATAATATCACTAGCACCTGTGGCTTATCCCAAGAAGAAATCACAGCAACAGCTTATATAATTGGTAAATCAACGCGCGTAGTTTTTGCCTGGGCAATGGGGATAACTCAACACTCTAACGGCGTAGATAATATTTTTAGTATTGCTAATACAGCTTTAATTACAGGTAACGCTGGTAAAATTGGTGCTGGGACAATGCCCATTCGAGGACATTCCAATGTGCAAGGCTTTGGTTCAATGGGTGTTACTGTAAACTTGCGAGAAGAAATCAAACAAGCACTATCTCAATTATTAGGCAAAACTCTCAATGAAACTCCTGGCTATCATACTCGTGACTTAATCACAGCAGCAGAATTAGGAAAGATAGATACGCTGTTTTGTTTAGGAGGAAATTTGTATGCAGCTAACCCAGACTTACAGCAAGCAAAACAGGCATTCTCGCAAATAGAAACCGTATTTTATGTAGCCACCAAACCAAACTTAGGACATTTCCACGGATTAGCGAAACAGCAAACTTTAATATTACCTGTATTCAATCGTTTTGAAAATCCTCATAAAACAACAACTGAATCGGGTAATAATTTTGTGCGATTAAATGATGAAGGTAAAAGTCATTTAAAAGCGCCTAATGCCGAGCTAATTTCGGAAATAGAATTAATTACAGAAATTGCTCATCGTTTACATAGTGAAACCCCGATAAATTGGCGTAAGCTGCAAGATACAACTTATGTTAGAGAATTAATTGCTAAAACTATTCCTGGCTATGAGAAGATTGGCACAATTGACCAAAACAAGCAAGAGTTTATCATTGGAGGGCGGATTTTCGATGAACCGAAATTTCCCACACCTGATGGTAAAGCACAGATGTTTGTCACACCGTTACCGCAATTATCAGTACCAACTAAAGCAGCGTTTGGTGTGGCAGAAAATCAGCCAGGAATTGTGGTAATTTTAGGAACAGGACGCAGCTACGGTCAACATAATACTGTAGTTTATCGCAGTGAAGATAAATATCGAGGTATGCCTCATCGTCACTGTATTTTAATGAATTCTCTAGATGTCAAAAAAGCGGGATTCCAAGAGCATCAGCGAGTCATAGTGAAAGGCGATCGGGAAGAATTAGACAATATTGAAATTATTTGTGGGGCGATTCTTGAAGGTGTAGCTTTTATGTTTTATCCTGAAGCTAATGTTTTATTTAAAGCAAAAATCGATCCGCAAAGCGGTACACCTGCTTATAAAAGAGTTCCAGTTTGTATTATAGGTTCTCGTCTTCTTTAAAAACAGGCGAATCCAGGCTTTGAGTTTTTGTCGTTTGTAGACATCAGTTAAATTATTGAGAGTAAATTGTAATAAATAAACTTATTATCCGTTGTTTCAGAAAAGTTTAAATGGCTATTCCACAATCAGTTTTGTTACTACTCAACTGGGATGTGCCTGAATACAAGCATCATAAAAACATAAATAAATATTAATATCTTAATAGTTATATATAAGTTAAGAGTTAAATAATCTTAGGAGAAATAAAATACCTGGGATTTGCATGGCAGTTGTATTTGCCAGATAGAGTGATGCAGATCCTTTCTCAACCTAGAATAACAATTTTTTAGCTGGTACTGGCAGGCATCCTGAGTCGGTGACTGCCGAGAAACCTTGCGTTTGAACATGAAGGAAGCAACAATGAGTAGCAATCTAGCCGTCAAACTGCGCTCTGGAACTCAACAAGCCCACACCTCAGCGGAAAATGTGGCATTCATGAAATGTTTTTTGCAAGGAGTTGTGGATAGAGACTGCTTCGCTAAATTCTTAAGCAACTTGTATTACGTCTACAGCGAACTAGAAGCGGCATTAGAGAGCCATAGAGAGCATCCTGTGATTAGTGCGGTTTACTTTCTGGAACTTAATCGCCAATCCTCACTTGAAAAAGACATGGTGTTCTATTATGGGGATAATTGGAGAGAGCAAGTTACAATCTCACCTGCTGCCCAGAGCTATATTGAGCGCATTCGGGAAATTTCTGCTAGTGAACCAGCCTTATTGCTAGGTCATGCCTACACTCGCTACATGGGCGATCTTTCTGGGGGTCAAATGCTACAAAAAGTTGCTCAGTCAGCCCTAAAGCTTTCTGGCTATGAAGGCACATCCTTTTACAACTTTGAGCAAATTCCTGACAAAAAGGCATTTAAGGATAAGTATCGTCAGGCATTAAATGCATTACCTGTTGATGATATAACAGCAGAACGGATTGTTGCAGAAGCTAATAATGCCTTTGGGTTCAATTTAAAGATGGCTCAAGAGTTAGAGGGAAGTTTAATTAAAGCACTCGGTCAAGTTCTCTTTAATAGCCTCACTCGTTCTCACAATTCAGGTAGCCCTGAAATAGCTGCGGCTAATTAATTTTGGCATTGGGCATTGGGCATGGAAAAGAGACAAGGTAGACAAGGAAGAGGGGGAAGACTTGGGAGAGATTTGTTCAATAATTCCCCCTTGTCCCCCTTGTCCCCCTTGTCCCCCTGCTCCCCTGCTCCCCTGCTCCCCATTAATTACTCCCTTCATTTATTGGAAAGCAACTCAATGGTTTTTCTATTACCTGGTGTTAAGTTCGATCTGGATCTGATTCAAAAGTACGACACTCGCGCACCTAGATATACTAGTTACCCGCCCGCTACAGAGTTAAGCGAAACATTCACTGAAACTGATTTTAAGACCGCGATCGCCGCATCAAATCAACGTAAAACTCCTATGAGTTTATATTTCCATATCCCTTTTTGCCAAAGTGCTTGCTACTTCTGCGGCTGTAATACAGTAATTTCCAACAACAAGAATATTGCTAAACCTTATGTGGAGTCTTTGGTTGAAGACATTAAAAACACCGCAGCTTTAATCGATTCTGATAGAAAAGTGCTGCAAATCCACTGGGGAGGTGGTACTCCTAATTATTTGGAGCGTCACCAAGTAGAATTTTTATGGAAAAATATCAATCGCTATTTCAACATCGATCCCCAAGCAGAAATCTCAATTGAGATTAATCCCCGCTATATCGATAAAAACTACATTTTCTTTCTGAGAAAGATTGGATTTAATCGCATTAGTTTTGGCATTCAGGATTTTAATCGCCAAGTTCAAGTAGCTGTTAATCGCGTCCAACCTGAAGAAATGCTCTTTGATGTCATGAGTTGGATCAAAGAAGCTAAGTTTGAAAGTGTGAATGTAGACCTAATTTATGGTTTACCTTATCAAACACGTGAGACATTTCAAGAAACGCTGAAAAAAACGATTGAGTTAGATCCTGACCGAATTGTTGTGTTTAACTTTGCTTATGTACCTTGGCTCAAACCGACACAAAAAAATATTCCTCAAGAGGCGCTACCGCCAGCGGAGGAAAAGTTAGAGATTCTGAAAATGACCATTGAAGAATTAACGAAAAACCAATATCTATTTATTGGAATGGATCATTTTGCTAAAACTAATGATGAACTAGCGATCGCTCAACGTAATGGTACTCTTAAACGCAATTTTCAGGGCTATACTACCCACGCCGAGACAGAATTATTTGGTTTTGGTGCAACATCCATCAGTATGTTAGAAGATGCTTATGCTCAAAACCACAAGGAGTTAAAGGATTATTATCAAACACTGGCAATAGGTAGTTTACCTATTAGTAAAGGTATCAAACTAAGTCAGAATGATATTATTCGACGGGATGTGATTATGAGTATTATGTCTCATTTTCAGCTTTATAAGCAAGATATTGAAAACAAATATCAGATCGGTTTTGATGAATATTTTTCTGAAGAACTAGAGGCGTTAAAACCACTAGAAGCTGATGGTCTAGTCAGTTTATCAAAAAATCAGATTCAGATTACCGACATCGGTAGATTGCTAGTAAGAAATATTGCCGTCATCTTTGATACTCACACAAAAACGCGAGAGACAAAATTCTCCCGCGCCATTTGATATTGCTTCTGCAAATCTTTACCACATATTATCCCCTCAATCTACCTGAAAAATAAAATTTGAGGGGATATTATTAAGACTATAGTAATCCGATTTTATGTTTGAACTTATTTGTGTGTGTGGTGCATGAAGCGCAGTGCAAGCGGAATAGCCAGTCAAAAGGTAATTGGAATAAAGTTGTTAAATAAAAATCTGTAACAAAAATCTTGGTTAATTATTTATAGAGGTAATTAACGATCGGCGATCGCGAAAATTCTCAAAAGTTGAATCAATAAATATTTTTCATACATCCCCAATAAGTTAGATACGAACTTTATACCTTAAGAGAGAGATAAAAAAGAATATATTGATTACTTAATTAACATTTAGTTTTGCCGACAATAACTATGTCTATGATTAGATGTTTTTAATAACTTCTAGCTTACAATACGCAAAAATTTTCGTTTAACCTTAAAAAGATTTAAAAAACGCAAATTCTCATCCAATTCTGAATATAAAGTATTGTGTATAACTTTTGGATTTAACATTTACCCCATCTGGTAGAAATAATTCGTAATTAGAGTTGATAGCTTAGATATTAAGTGAGTGAGATTGTTGAGGCGGTTATGAGTATTATTGCTTGGATAGTTTTAGGACTTTTGGCAGGTGCAATTGCTAAAGCTATTTATCCTGGTTCTCAAGGCGGCGGAATTCTCTCCACAATGATTTTGGGTATCATTGGTGCTTTCGTCGGTGGAACTTTATTTACCTTGTTAAGAACAGGAACTCTGCAAATTACTGCGGCTGGCGCTGGTTTAACTCTTCCCGGTATTTTAGTGGCTGTGCTTGGTGCAATTGTTGCTATTTATATGTGGGGATTAATCAGAAGAAGCAGCAATGTATAACCGCTGATTGGCAGTTATCAACCCTGAGATAACTACTGTATTTTACTCAGTCTTCTAGTTCACCAGTTGAAGAAGCTATAAAACATCAAATTTAGCTCTATCTGGAAAAAAACTGAAAGATAAGTTGATTCGTTCTGTAACACCAAATTTTGAGAAGTGTAAATCTATGTTTTTCCACAAAAAAGAGCCTATTCATGCAGTTAACGTTAGTGAACCAAACCCTCGTTTTGCTCAGTTGCTACTAGAGCAGTTTGGCGGAGCGACTGGAGAACTTAGCGCAGCGCTTCAATATTGGGTGCAATCATTCCATGTCGAAAATGCTGGCATTAAAGATATGCTCCAAGATATTGCGATCGAGGAATTCAGTCATTTAGAAATGGTTGGTAAACTCATTGAGGCTCATACTAAAAATGTAGATCAAACAGAGGCTTACAAGAGTACTCTTTTTGCAGTCCGAGGAATTGGGCCTCATTTTCTAGATAGCCAAGGTAATGCTTGGACTGCAAGTTACTTGAATGAGGGTGGAGATGTAGTACGTGATTTAAGAGCTAACGTTGCAGCTGAAGCTGGCGCTCGTCAGACTTACGAAGAATTGATTAAGTTGGCAACCGACAAAGGAACCCAAGAGACTTTAGTCCATCTGTTAACACGAGAAATTTCTCATACTCAGATGTTTATGAAAGCTCTAGATTCGCTAGGTAAGCTGACAGATCCTTTCTTTGGTAATATTAAGCCAGATGAAACTGTTGCTCTCTACTACAATCTATCTACAAACGGAAACGGTCAAGATGAGCGTGGGCCCTGGAATTCTGAGCCAACATTCAAATACATTGCTAATCCACTAGAAAGCCACTCTTAATTGCATAGATTGCAGTCAAAATATAGGTTGATTTTGAGCAAAAAGGTTTTTGGCTGGTTCTGAACAACTCCCAATAATCTGGTGGGCAAATAGCTTACCTTGTTTAAAAAATGTTGGGCTGTTTAGCTACATTTAGCGAGCAAAAAAATCCCGACTTTTCTAAGAAGTCGGGATTTTTATTTTCAGCAATTTTCATGTATTTGAACCGCACCTGTCGTCGGGGCGCAAGCCCTTGCGCCCCTGCTTCAATTTCTACCCCGATATTTCTGACTTTAGAAATTAATTCAACTAAAAATCCGGAGATTAACTTGTGATTGTCAACCCTACGCCAAATGGTTGGGAAGTAATTTATCATCGTGCCCATGCTTTATTAGCAGCTGAACTGGCTGGACAATGGCGACGTAAAGATGCTCCTGCAAGGTTATATGAAACAATAGCTGCAATTTCTCATCACGACGATCTAGAAAAAGAGTGGGAAGAAGATATTCTAACTGAAGCGGGTGCGCCAAAGGACTTTATGCTTTCCACAAATGCTGATTTAGATGCAGGTGTCGATAAATTGGCTAATTTGGCAAAGAATGCCCTTTATCGTGGACGATGGGTAGCTCTATTAATTTCTATGCACATCAGCCGTTTAAATGAGTCAAGCCGGGGTAAGTCTTCAAAATTAGACAAACTTTTAAACGAGCAACTTCAAAATCAGCGACGTTGGCGTAAAGAATTGGGCATCAAAAAGGAGGAAGTTGATGCAGCCTATGCATTTATGCAATGGTGCGATCGCCTTTCGCTTATTCTTTGTCAGCAGGAACTACCTGAAGATGAGCGGTTTTTAGAAATTAGCAAGGGCCCTGAAGGTGAGCGCTATGACATTATGCAGCGCAGTGATAACTTGGTTGTTGTCAAACCCTGGCCCTTCCAAAACGATAAATTCACGGTCAACGTCGAAGCTTGCGACCTCTCCCAAGTGAAATTTGAGAGCAGCGCCGAATTAACTCAAGCACTACAAGAAGCGCCGATCGAGGTACTAGAGTGGACATTTGTTAAGAATTAGATGCATAAAGCTTACAGCTATTTTGCTGAAAATAGCTGTAAAAAACTAGGTTATGCGATCGCACTCTTTTATCAAATCCCTACTTATACCACTCCAATTAATAATTGCAACACATCCTTGGTTGAAGACGCGATTCATCGCGTCTCTACAAATGATCTATTTGTCGCACTCTTTTATCAAATCCCTACTTATTCTTACAATGGCGATCTCAGTCACGACTGCTGATGAGATACCAAAAGTAAGTAGGTCGGTGTAAATATTTATCGTTTGGATGAGGCAGGATAGCGCAGCGTTAGCGAGTCCGCGAGCGTCGGCAGGAGGCTCAGTTGGCAGGAGGGAAGAGGGTTTGAGTCTATTTAATTTTTATTAACATAGTTTGGTTTTTCCACACCGTTTTACTTAGCGATCGCATTTAGCCTTTAAGGGTGAAGTCAGTTTTAATTCTTCTAATTTTTATCTAAAGATGTAGTTTTAAGACAGATTGTTATTACTTATGATAGTTCCTCTAAATCATTCCAATCAGTGAAAGTAAATATACTTAATAACTGAGGTTCAAAGCATGGACTCAACAGGTAAGGTTCAAACTGTGGACTCGTCCTGGTCTCTTCCACTGCTGTTGAAAGAGTATGCAATGAGCCGAGTAACTGTCTACTTTTATAGCGACAGATGGGTTCCAATTAAATATTGTTCTTTGGAAAAGGCAATTTTGCTTCACCACAAGGCAAGTTTAGAAGGCAAGGAAATTTTGTTATTTCCTGCTAATGTAGACCCTAATGAATTCTCAAACTCTTTTAACTAAAATGCATTGAGGTAGACTATCTTTCCAACATCTTGGCAACAAATTAATCAACTATAAAGGCGTACATATATATGTACGCCTCTAATTGTAAATTGAGTTAGAAATGCGTGCCAACTTGAAAGCCAAAGGTGTGGCGATCGCCATAAAATACAACTGCATCAGGTGGTCTAAAGGCTGTATTTACATATATCTCGTCAAAGATATTATTGCTTAGTGCTACGATTGCTAAGTCCAAATATATACACAATAAAAGTTGTTTGAGCTACTAAGATTCCGAGCGCTGTTCCTCCAAGTGCTACCCTAGCTTGAAAATTTCCAAGCTCATCAAGCTTTTGGGTTTCAATATATACTCTGGATTGCGGATAGAATTGCCATCTTGCTGCTTCTGAGTTGACGAGTAAACTCAGAGGTAGACTGAGAATATAGCCCAGAATCGTAAATCCTAAAGCTGTCGGAATAGTCAGCTTCAAGTTTTGAAATAGTAATGAGCGCATGGAACAAAAAATTAGCTAACTTTAAAAGTTTTACAACTATTTGAATAGTTAGAAATATACCCAAAGGTTGGTATTTAGTATTTTGAAAGTTATACCAATTTGAAAAAAGAATGCGACAAATAGACCATTTGTAGAGACGCGATTCATCGCGTCTTTACCCAAGAATGTGTTGCAATCATTAATTGAATTGGTATTACATACAGAGTAGGAATCGCTATACACACCAATCCAGATATTTAGTAGTAAAGATTTGGATTACTTCTGATATTAAACCAACCCAGAACGCAGTGCCACAACTGCTGCTTGCACGCGATCGTCCACTGATAATTTATTCATAATCCCTCGGACGTGAGTTTTGATGGTATTGGGACTAAGATAGAGTTTTTCGGCAATTTCTGGGTTACTCAACCCGTCTACCATCAGCTTTAACACTTCTAACTCGCGCCCAGATAAGTTGGCGGTGTTGGTGGTGGGTGAAGGCGGTTTGAGATTATCAATGACTCGCCGCGCAATTTGGGGGTCGAGATAGGCTGCACCATCAACTGCGGCTGCGATCGCACTTAACAATCTTTCCACACTTGCACCTTTGATACAATATGCATCTGCACCGCTAGATAGTGCCGCAATAATTTCTGTCTCTGTTTGATGAGATGTCAGCATCACTACATGAGTTGCTGGCAGTGCCGCCTTAATTTGCTGTGTCGCGGCAATGCCATCCAATCGCGGCAACCCAATATCCATAACTACCAAATCAGGTTTCAGTTGCAGTGCGGCTTGAACTCCCAAATAACCATCTTCAGCTTGTCCGACAATCTCCAACTGAGGATGAGCCATTAACGATTGCTCTAATCCCAATTGCATCATCGGATCGTCTTCGACAATTAACACGCGCAATGGCGGAGCATTGACGGGTAAATTTAAGGGATAGCGAGTTTCTAAAGACATTTTTATTAATTAAGAGTTAGGAATTAGGAGTTAGGAGTTAGGAGTTAGGAGTTAAGAGTTAGGAGTTAAGGGTTGAGAATAGCTTTCAAGGTTAAGTATTTAGGTTTCCAAAAAATAATTGAGGAACTTTTCAATTATTCAACTGAGATTTAGGGCTTCAGACAATTATGTTGGTTCTCAAACTCAAGAAATTGGTCTAATCTGAAAAACCTACCAATCATAAACAAAGCAGGAAGTCAGGAGCTATTCATAACTCTTTAATTCTTAACTCCTAACTCCTAACTCTTAACTCCTAACTTAATTTTATTCTTCCACGCGATAGCCTAATTCTGCTAAACTAATCCGCGACTGTCGCCATTTTGGCTGGACTTTCACAAATAATTCTAGATAAACTTTGCCAGCGATTAACTTTTGGATTTGTTCGCGGGCTTCACTACCAATTGCTTTGAGCATCGCTCCACCTTTGCCGATGAGTATGCCTTTTTGGGAATCACGCTCGACGTTGATAGTAGCAAGTACGCGGGTAATGCTGGGAGTTTCTTCTACTAGGTCAATGGCGATCGCTACTGAATGGGGTACTTCTTCACGAGTCAATAATAAAATTTGTTCTCGGATCAATTCACCCATAATAAAGCGTTCTGGCTGGTCAGTTACCAAGTCTGGAGGATAATATAATGGCCCAATTTCTAAATGTTTAATTAATAATTCTTGAAGTTGCGGTAATCCGGTACTAGTCTTGGCAGAAAATTTCACGATTTCCCATTGATGGGATTGGGCCATCTGAGCGTAGCTATCATCTAGAAACTGCGAATCAGCCGGTTGTTGGTCGGTTTTGTTCATACCCAGAATTACTGGTGTTTTGCTGCGACTAAGCAATTCAGCAATGTAGCGATCGCCCGATCCACAAGCCACAGATCCATCTACCACAAATAACACTACATCTACCGATTCAATGGCAATTTTGGCATTTTGCACCAATACTTCGCCCAATTGATGATGGGGCTTATGAATTCCTGGCGTATCTACAAATATTAACTGCGCTTCTGGTGTAGTTAATACACCGCGCAAACGGTTACGTGTAGTTTGTGCTACTGGTGATGTAATGGCAATTTTTTGTCCTACTAACTGATTCATCAAAGTAGATTTACCGACATTTGGACGACCAACAATGCCGATAAAACCTGATTTAAAATCAGGAGGAGCCTGGGGAATTGTTACTTCTCCTGGAAAAGAGAAGTTGTAATTTTCAATACTAGTCACCTTTGGCTCCACCCTCATATTTGATAGCTGGGATAACTTGGTTTTTTCTTAGACACAAAATAGGCATAAAATTACCCTGGCATTTTTAGGGATTGCTTTTGCCGAGGTTTAATCTACTACTGGCTCTACACTTATATTTTACAGCTGAGATCGCCTTAGTTGTAGTATTCAGAAGCAAAGCCACATACTCCGAAAGCTTCGGTCAGAATTTAGTAGTCAGAATATTAAAAAAATTAAACTCCAAGTTTACCTCATTTCATCGGCAATCATACCAAACCCACATAAATTATGACTTCTGGTTCAAGAGTTGCGGAATTTTTAGACTTTGTTTTGTTTTTAGATCCAAAAGAAACATAAAATTACTTTGGCATTAACAGGGAGGACTTTTGCTTAAGTTTAATCTGCTGCTAACTTTGGCTTAATTTTCATCGACTGCTGAACATATACATTTGGATCAAAATGTCAACAAAAAATGTGGGAGAACCCAAACGCATAGGAATTCTGACAAGTGGAGGTGATTGTTCTGGTTTAAATGCTGTGATTAGGGCTGTAGTAAATTGTGCTGTAAATACTTACGGCTGGGAGGTTTTGGGAATTCGTCAAGCGACTCTAGGATTAATGGCGCGTCCGCCACAATTCACCAAGTTGGAAGTTGACCAAGTTGACTCGTTGTTAACTGCGGGTGGCACAATGTTGGGGACAACCAATAAAGGCGACCCTTTTGCTTTTCCAATGGCGGATGGAAGTTTATGCGATCGCTCCGAAGAAATTATTGCAGGTTATCATCAACTAGGTTTAGACGCTTTGATTGGTATCGGCGGTGATGGTAGCTTGGCAATTTTGCGTCGCCTAGCTCAACAAGGTGGTATTAATTTAGTAGGTATTCCCAAAACCATTGATAACGATATTGGCGTTACCGAACACGCTATCGGTTTTGATACAGCAGTAAATATTGCCACAGAAGCACTAGATCGGTTACATTTTACCGCTGCAAGTCATAGCCGAGTCATGATTTTGGAAGTAATGGGTCGTGATGCTGGACACATAGCCATAGCTGCGGGAATTGCGGGGGGAGCAAATGTAATTTTAATTCCCGAAATACCTTATACAGTTGAACACATTTGCCACAAAATCAAAGAACGCCAAGAAAAAGGCAAAAACTATTGTTTGATTATTGTTTCTGAAGCAGTTCGTACCCAAGACGGCGAAAATGTGACAATTACCAATCGCTTAGGTCAATCTCGATACGGAGGAATTGGTGAATATTTAGCCGATGAAATTATTCAGCACATTGGTGTAGAAACGCGAGTCACAGTTTTAGGACACATTCAACGAGGTGGAACTGCTTCACCACTGGATAGATTAGTTGCAACAGCCTTTGGCGTAGCAGCAGTTAATCTAATAGCCGAAGAGCGATACGATCGCATGGTGACATGGCAAAATCGCCAAGTATTAAGTGTACCAATTACAGAAGCGATCGCTCAATATAGCGCTGTCGATCCCAATGGTACTTTAGTTAAAACCGCTCGTGGTATGAGTATTTATTTGGGAGATTAAACATATATGGTAGAGGCGCAGCTATACTGTGCCTATCAAAGTACAAAGTTTAGTAGAGTTTGATATTGTACAGGTGTTGGAAATTAAAAATGCTATTTAATGTATTTGAACCACCCCTGTCGTAGGGGCACAAAGCCTTGCGTCCCTTGACGTGTGGTCTATTTACCTGAAAATAGCTGTAATATAATCATAATATTAGGTCTGTTAATATTGTGAGTTTTGATAATGTTTGTAAGCTGCTGGCAGAAAAATATCCAGCAGATTTTGTTCGGTGGTTAATTGCTGAGGAATCGGCAAATATAAAGGTGCTAAAAACTGAATTAAGCTTGGAACCAATTCGTGCAGATTCTGTGACTTTTATTCAAACTAAAAACAGGATTCTGCATATTGAGTTTCAGACTTTAACACAGTCTAGCCCTGCAATTACCTTCCGAATGCTAGATTACTCTGTGAGATTAAAGCGTCAGTATAAATGTCCAGTTGTGCAGGTAGTCATATTTTTGCAAGAAACAAATGATAAAATTGCTTTTACTCAAGAATATGTGGATGATACGACAGTACACCGCTATCAAGTCATACAGATGTGGGAGCAAGATTCGAGTGTATTCTTAAATAATGCAAATTTATTACCTCTGGCTATTCTGAGTCGTACTGATTCCCCACAAAGTTTATTGTCCCAGGTTGCGGAAAAAGTGGCTACAATTTCAGATAGAGAGACAAAACAAAATATTGCCGGGTATACAGAAATTTTAGCTGGTTTGCGATTCGACAAAACTTTGATTCGTCAATTGTTAAGTGAGGATATTATGCAAGAATCAGTGATTTATCAAGATATTTTGCAAAAAGGAAAACAACAAGAAGCTTTTTCTTTATGTATGTCTCTGCTAGAAGAACGTTTTGGTGAGATTGATGAATCAATTTATCAAAAAGTTCAAAGTTTGAGAATTGAACAATTAGAGGCTTTATGTCGATCGCTCTTAAGAATGTCTGAGATGGATGATTTAGTAACTTGGTTGGAACAGCAACATAGTAGTTGAAGTTAAATTGATTTTCTTTAAGAAAGCATCGCACCTCTCTACAACCCTAAACGAAGTGAAACTGTCACACTCATCGATATCCCACCCAGAAGTGAAGTTCAGGGCTTCAGCTATGAGACTCGGAGTTCATTCTGAGACGGAATAGAAACGCAGTGCGAGATCGTTAATAAAGATATTGTTTAAAATCACTTGATATATTTGTTACCCTCTAACTAACAATTCCCAATACAAACTCGCCTTCATTCACAGCCTGATTAGTTGCCACATCATAAACCAATCCATCTTGTTGAGCGCAGACATCTATTACACTCGGTAACTTACCTTCTTTATTAAAACTCAGAATTTGATAGAGTTTGTCTCCAGCTTTTACTGAAGTGCCTAATTCTATTCTGGATTGAATCATACCACCTGCGATCGCATAATATTTTTTTCGGTTGCTGCTAGATGCAAAAGTCATTTCATGGGTTTTTGTGTCACTTGATAAATCAGACATTTGTAGGACACCTTTTTGTGCTAAATAATTTTTTACACCCCGTACACCTTTAGCGACTGAATCAGGATTCATTTGCATTCCTGAGCCTAATTCTAGTGTCCAAGCTTCCACATCAAACTTAATTTCTCTACCCAACTCTTTAAAACAAGCTTCCAGCGCTAACCAAGGTTTGATAAAAGCTTCATCAAAAGCATCACCATCGTATTTATTAAGCAAGATTCCAAAATCGAGTAGAAAGTATTTTGCACTGTCTTCTCGATTTCGGAAGTAATAAAGGTAGTCTAACGCTTGATTTGTAGAACTATGTAAATCAATTAAGTAATCTGCATCTAAACTCAGATTTTGTAGTTTGTAGCCAAAAAGCTCAGTGTATGGCACTGCACTAGGAGAATTAATTTTTTCTAAAATTTTCATGAATTGTTGCTTAATTATAGTTAGATAATTTTGTCGAACGACCTTTAGATCGAGATGAAGTTGAGATTTAGTAAAAGCTACTAAATCATCAGCTTCTTTTTCGTAGTCCCAAAATATGCGATTCCAGTCTTTGGCTTCGTAAATGCAGTAACGTCCAGGAGAAAAATGATGAGCGCGTTCATTCGTCCCCATTGGATTACAAACCGGAACTAGCCAAATTTCTCCAGTTAAATCTGTATGATTTATTGTTAATAAAAACTCAATTAGCTGGTGAATAACGGCATTACCAGCAATTTCTGCACCGTGCAGATTAGATTGAATGTAAACCTTTTTACCGGGTTGAGCGCCGATGAATTTGTATAGTTGTAAGGATAGGCGATCGCCCGAAGCCATTTGACGTAATACAATAGTCTCAATATCTGGCTGCATAAAATAATTCGCTGATAATTTGAGTACATTATCGCTGTATCTGTACTGAATTAAAACTCAATCTTCCTCTCTGTGCCTCTGCGTGAATTACTCAAATTAAGCTAGCATCAATTTACCCAGTAACCAGCACAGCAGCAATGGCAACAAATTGGTTGCGAATCACCCATCAAGGCGAAACAATCCAACTTTCTTGGCAACGCGGATATGAAAGTCCTCGCCTCGCCCCAGAAGTAGCCTTTCAGCAACCATTCGATGAAGAAAAGCTAACTGATTTGCGCTGGTACTTAGAAGATTATCTCAAGTTTCCCTACGGTATCTTTCTAGATAACGCCGCAAAAATCGAACAAAAGTTACAGCAGTGGGGACAAGAATTATTTGAGCTAGTATTTCGCAGCACAGAAAAAGGAAGAGAGTTTTTTCAAGAAGCCACACGAGATGGACTTGATAAATGCGAACTGGGCATCATTTCTGATAACGCCAACGTGCTGAATTTACCTTGGGAATTGCTGTATTCCCCCGACTATCAATTTCTTGCACCTTCACTGGCGGGAATGTATCGCAGTCTCAGCAGTCAGGGCGTAAAAGCACCATTGCCACCAATGCCCGATGACCAACTGAATATTTTATTAGTTATTGCTCGTCCTGACGATGAGCAAGACGTAAATTTTAAAACTATTGCCCGTCCCTTGCTGGCGGCGTTGCAACCGATACGTCAGCGAGTCAATCTCAAGGTATTGCGTCCCCCTAGCTTGAAAGAGTTTGAAGCAGAATTACAAACCCATAAGGGTTTTTATCATATCGTCCATTTTGATGGACATGGGAATTTTGACAACCAGACACAGGGCGTTTTAGTCTTTGAGGATGAGCAGGGAAACGAGCAAGCTGTCAGCGCTAGAGAAATTGCCCAATATTTGACAGATTGCCGCGTACCCATTTTTGTGCTGAATGCTTGCAAGTCTGGACAAGTAGGGGAAGAAGCTTTTTCTTCTGTGGCGGGACAGTTGGTGAAATTGGGGGCAAAGGGTGTAGTAGCAATGGCGTATTCAGTTTACGCCAAAGGTGCAGAACACTTTATTGGGCGGTTGTATGGGGAATTAGTCAGGGGAGAGTGTATCGCCACAGCCGTTGCAGCTGGACGGAAGTCCATGTCTATTGAAAAAATGCGCCCCAGTCCGAAAGGAAATTTACCTTTACAAGACTGGCTTGTGCCAGTGCTGTATCAGCAGGAACCCTATACGCCTTTTGTTCCTCAAAAGACAGCACCCAGCTTTGCCGAGTTGATGGCGCAAGCGGACAACATTTCAGAAAGTAGCAAAGCTGTAGGTTTACCTGATGAAAGTGCTTATGGCTTTATTGGGCGAGATTATGAGATTTTGCGTTTAGAGAGAGCATTTCGGCAAAATCATGTTGTGCTGGTGCAGGGAATGGGCGGTGTCGGTAAAACTGAGTTAGCCGCAGGTTTCGCCCGGTGGTTGGATGATACTCAAGGACGGACTGGGGGTATTTTCTTTACCTCCTTTGAACAGGGTGCGGGGTTGAGTCAGGTAATTAACCAAATTGGGAGGGCGTTAGGCGGTGAGAGATTTTCCCAAATGATGCCAGAACAGCAAGAGGCTGTAGTGCGGCAATATCTGCAAACTCATCCTTGTTTGTTGATTTGGGATAACTTTGAACCTGTCAATGGTTTCCCTACGGGGAACGAACCTTTAGTGAGTGGGGAAGAGAGAAATAAGCTGAAGCGGTTTCTGAAGGAATTGCGGGGTGGTAAATCTTGGGTATTAATTACCAGTCGCCGCGAAGAACCTTGGTTGGATTGTGGGTATAGTTTAATCAATTTGCGGGGGTTGTCTCAAGCGGATGCCCAAGAGTTAGCCGCGAAGATTTTGCAAACGGTGGGTGTGGAGAGAAAGAACCTGCCAGCAGAGTATTTGGAATTGCTGAAATTGTTGGGAGGACATCCCTTGTCTTTGCGGGTGGTGTTACCGCATTTAAAGATGCAGACACCTGTACAGTTAATTGAGGCGTTGCGGCGGGGGTTGGATACTTTTAGGGGACAAGAGGAAGAAGGTAGAGAAAAATCTCTTACTGTGTCGTTGGATTATTCCTTTGCGAAGTTGTCGGAACGAACACGTAAGCATTTACCATTTTTGGCGCTGTTTTCTGAGAGGATTTATGCTGGGACACTTTCTAATTTTTCAAAAGATTTTGGCTTTGAAAATTTGCTGGAGTTTAGACAAAAATATAAAGATATATTTGGAGAAAATTTAGAAATAGAAGACTGGTTGAAGATTCTAAATGAAGCAGCAAAAGCAGGAATTTTAGAAAATATTGGGGATGGCATTTACGAAATTCATCCTGCTTTACCTTGGTATTTACGGCAATATTTATCTCAATATTGTAATATCGGGGCAGTTAGCGAACTTGAAACAAAGTTAATGGCATTTTATTTAATATTAGCGGCTGCTCATGATATACAAGACCGAGGTAATGCTGATACAGCAACTACAGTTCTATTACTTGAAGAGCCAAACCTACTGCAATATTTACGGTTTGCACTAAACCAAAAAGCTTGGAGTGCAGCAGCAGGAATTTTAAGAGCTTTAGGTCAAGTTTATGATATTCTTGGTTTCACAGCAGAGTATCGCTCTTTGCGACGAAAGGCGCTTTCTCAAATTGGTACAAACTTAGCAGAAATAAAGGCAAATGATGAAAGCGCTTTTGGATTTTGGACATATTTAAAAAGTGCTGATGCTCTAGAAGCCCTTCGACAAGGTGAAATAGATAACGCTAGACTGATTCATCAAGAAATTCTAGATGTATATACAGCATTAGATGATTCATCTCTCATTGGCGAAATTGCAATTGCCTATGTAAATTTAGGTACTATAGCACGAGAAACCAATGATTTTAATGCAGCTTATAACTATTATCAAAGTGGGCTAAAAATTTATAAAGATGCTGGTGATTTTTATCATGCAGCGGCAGTTTATTATGAATTAGGAGTAACTGCCCGACAACAAGGGAGATTTAAAACTGCAACTCACTACTACCGAAAGGCTTTTAAGATTTATGAAGATGCTGGTGATTTGCACAGACTTATAGGTGTTTATCAAGAAATGGGTGTAGTTGCACGATATAAAGGAGATTACACCCAAGCAATTTTAAATTATACAAAAGCTTTACATATTTGTGAACAATTGGGATATGATTATTTTGCTGCTGGTATTTATCATGAGTTAGGTGAGGTAGCAAAGCTTCAAGGAAATCTCAATTTTGCGAAACAACTTTACTATCAAGCTCTTCAAATTTATGAAGATAAAGAGGATTGGTATAATGCTTCAGATGAGTACCAAGGTTTGGGTGAAGTTGCAAAGCTAAAAAGTAATTTTGATGAGGCAATAGCCTACTTTAAAAAAGCTCTCGACATTAGAATAGAACTGAAAATCCCGAATAAAATATCGGCAACACTCATAGAATATGGTAAAACTTTGGAGAAGCAGAATAATTACGCTGATGCTTTACAATTTTATATTCAAGTCTTAGATAATGATATTACATATAAGCATAATCAAGAATGGATTTATGAGGATATCAAATGTTTAGGGCGAATGCTCCAGCAGTTAGGAGAAAGCCAGTTTCAAGTTATTTGGCGCGAGGCGACGGGTGAAGAGTGCGCTGGAGAGGTGGGCGAGGCAATTTGGGCAGCGCGAGATGAGCTAGGTTGATTCAGATCCCCGACTTCTTGAAGAAGTCGGGGATCTCGCAGCTTCTCAAATAAGTTTTGTTTAAGCGTTGTTAGCGATGTCTACGACGGGCTACGCCTACGCACAGAGCGCACTACCCTAAAGAGCGATCGCATAAGCTTTTGTCAAAATGTTGTAACCTTAAGCCTTAATGTTGTAATTGTAAGGCTTAATGTCGTAACCTTAAGCCTTAATGTTGTAACCTTAAGCCTTAATGTTGTAACCTTAAGCCTTAATGTTGTAACCTTAAGCCTTAATATTGTAATGTTGGTGACGACAAGACATTCACTTATAACTGCGATCGCTGATTCAAGAATTAATAAATTCTCTCTAGGTAATTTTCTAGGAGATGTCTATTATGGTAAATCTTAATACTTCCAATAATGCCAGCAATGATTCTATGGGTGCAGTTCGCATCAAAGTTAAACTAACAAATGCCATAGACGAAGCTCTTGTGAGTCGAGGAATGCTTAATCCCAATATGTTGCAGGTATATGAAACCGAAGCACTGGTGGATACTGGGGCTGTGCGTACAGTACTACCAATGTCGATTGTACAGCAGTTAGGTTTGAGAATTCGGGGTCAGCAGATTGCCCAATACGCTAACGGCATGGAAGAATCTATTGGTGTGACGGAACCTGTAATTATAGAATTAGAAGGGCGAGAAACGACGGAAGCGACATTAGTTACAGGCAATACTGTGCTGATTGGGCAAACAGTACTGGAAACGCTAGATTTATTAGTAGATTGTAAAAATCAGCGACTTACACCAAATCCTGAGCATCCCAATTATCCCGTATTAAGGATATAGCATGAATCTCCAATTAACCCCTGGCGAAATCCAAGAATTTCAGCAACTTCTGCCAAACGACACTCCAGCGCAACAAGCTCTTACTACCCTGCAACAACACAACGGTAATCTAGAAGCGAGTTTTGATACACTCTGGCAAGAGAAAGTCGGCAAAACAGATTATAGTAGGGGCAAAAAATCTCTTTTGCAGCTGACTCTCGACGAAATCCGCGCGGAAATCTGTGGTGATGATGGTTTACGGGGCAAAATCAAAGAATACACTAATAACCCCGGTAGTAGTTCTTTGCTCAATAGTATCATTGGCTCACTGGTTGCCGTTGCAGCAGTACATGGAATACCAATTGATGGTGCGATCGCCACAATTGTCGTGTTATATATTATCAAAATTGGAATTAACGTTCTCTGCAAATACACTGAGCCAGATAGCTAGGGAGAGCAAGGCAAAAATAATAACTCCTAACTCCTAACTCCTAACTTTTAACTCCCTCACGTTCCTGGTAAATTTCGTAACCGTTCATCCAAATGACTATGGTCTGCCAAAACTTTTAATAACGGCCCATGTGAGGTAAATTCTACAATACTGACCGAAGCCACAGGGCATCCCAAACGAAAACGGAAGCGTCCGACATCAACCCCTAGTAAACTACACAGAAGAATTCTAATGGTTGCCTTGTGTGAAACGACTAAAACCTTTCCACTAGTGTAATTTTGTTTAATTTCTTCAATTACCTGCAAGGCGCGAGAAGCAATTGTGACAGCCATTTCTCCGCCAGTTGGCGCATTCCAAGCCGGATCTGCTGACCAACGAATATAATCATCGTGATATTCACGGCTAATTACTTCTGGGGTTTTTCCTTCCCACAAGCCATAGTTGATTTCCTTCAAACCATCTCTAAGTTGTGGTTCTATTCCTATTGCTTCATACAAAGGTTTTGCTGTCTCCACAGTTCGCTGCATTGGACTACAAAATATTGCTGTCCAATCCATAGAACTATATGTATCTGCAAAAGCTTTTGCCATCTCCAAGCCTTCTGGAGTAAGTTTTGAATTTATAGAACCGCAAAAAGAATTGTTGCGGCTGCATTCTGTCTGTCCGTGACGGAGAAAATAAAGAGTTAGGTTCACGGTATATTCTCATCGATTGTGAATTTAAGAGCGCTAACAATCAGATGTAGCTGAAGATAGTTAATGCCTGTGGTATATTACTACAATTTTTGATATTTTAAATGATTTTCATATTGAGCAAAGTTGTCTAGCTACGATCGTCGTAGACAGATTTGCAACGGAAAATTACTTTAAAGGAGGTTGAGGTATCTGAGTGTGTAAGTTCTAACTTGAGAATATGATACGGTTTAATTAAAGGTGATTGGTATTTCAATAAGCAATAAATCGCTTCTCTACATCAGGTTTTTGTTGCTCATTGTGAACTGTATTGCTTTATAGTTTTAATAATTATAAAAAATAAATTACAGCATTTTGCATCTAAATGAAATACATTCTTACCCCCCTTAATCCCCCCTTATAAAGGGGAAACTTTAAATCTTGCTCCCTCCCCAACCCATACGGGGAGGGGTGATTCAAGGATTTTTGCAAGAGGTCTATTAACTTGCAATCTGCTGTAAAAAGAAATTAAGCATAAATATAGAGACGTAATTAATTACGTCTCTATAAAATTTCTGTCAATCAAGCTAGTCCTTTATCTTTCAACGCTTGCTAAGAATAGAATAAAGGCGCATAGCATTGAATATTTAGCATTTCGTAATTTTTTCTTGCAAAAATGGAATCCACCCCATTTATATCCCTAGAGTTTCTGCAAAAAAAATCATGAATTACTAGTCAATGTTTTTCTTGACATTATCTTTCACGTCTTCAATACCATGACGTACTTCGCTTTCGGCTTGCTTTGCTTTACCTTTAGCTTTATCTTCTGGATCTCCAGTAACGTTTCCTAATGCTTCTTGGGCTTTACCTTCAACATTTTTAGCAGCAGCCTTTGCGCGATCTTCTATGCTCATTTTGATACTCCTGATTCAATTAAAAATTCATTTCAAAGCTATCAACTGACTTTGAAACTCTTTGTTATTACCTTTACACATTAACTTAAAGTTTTTGCTAAAGCCTTCTACCACAAGGAAGATTCAATAATTCGGAATTCGTAATTGGTAATTCATAATTAAGAAAGTTAGTTTTAATAAGCGTTCTGGCTGTTAATTGAATATAAAATAAAGTGAGAATAGTTTAGTTACCTATGCTAAAAGACATAGAATAAATGTTACAAATGGTAATTTTTACTTTTTAAATAAAAAAACCCAGTTTCCTATAGAAAATGGGTTAATAAAGTTATGGGGATGTTTGTTGTTTAATCTAGAAAACCCATCAGGTTTTCAGGATTGTCAATCTGATTTGATGCTATCGGACGATTACCGAATGTCGAATAGCTTTCATCAATTACTAATGAACTTGAGGCAATTGGACGAATCCCAGAGAGATTCATACTTTCAACAATTTGGAATCTATTAGCACCAATTGGTCGAATACCCATTGCATTATAGGTTTCAACTACTTCCAAATTACTAGTGCTAACAGGACGCACCCCAGAAATTGAAAGGTGTTCAGCAACTTCTATGTCGCTAGCGCCTATAGGGCGAATTCCAGAAATGGCGAGTGTTCCAGAAGCTCCTACTGGCAGTTCATTAACTTCCTCGGCTTTATCTGCATTCAAGCTCTGGTCTTGTTGATTTTCAACTTCCTGTGTAGACTTGGCATACTTCTGCCGAGAACTGGTTGCTTTGCCAGTGTTGCTATTAGTCATAAACGAACACCTCTAGTTTGTTAACTGAATTTTACAATAATTAAGGAAAGATGAAATTTTTTCCCATATACCTTAGAGTTTAACCTTAAAAAACCTCATATAGATATAAGAATCTTTAAAACTAATACATAAGTAAATTTAAAGCAATAACTTTTGTAAATAATTATTACTATATATTTGGTCTAATCAGCCAGCTACAATAGATACAGAGCGGAATTGTCACCATGAGATAGGGTATTTACAGCAAAACTGTATGACAGAATTTTCTCTTCAAGCTCCCTTTAGTCCCACAGGCGATCAACCACAAGCGATCGCTAAACTTTCTGCTAGTATCCAATCAGGCAATCGTTACCAAACTTTACTAGGAGCCACTGGAACTGGCAAAACATTTTCCGTAGCAGCAGTTATTGAGAAAATTGGCAAGCCGACTTTAGTACTGGCGCATAACAAAACCCTGGCTGCACAGCTTTGTAACGAGTTGCGGGATTTCTTCCCGAATAACGCAGTCGAGTATTTTGTCAGCTACTACGATTATTATCAGCCAGAAGCGTATATTCCCGTCACCGATACTTATATTGAAAAAACGGCGGCGATTAATGATGAAATAGATATGTTGCGGCATTCAGCAACGCGATCGCTTTTTGAACGTCGTGATGTCATTGTCGTTGCCTCCATCAGTTGCATCTACGGTTTAGGAATGCCAGCAGAATATCTGAAAGCTGCCATCCCTCTTCAGATAGGTATGGAAGTAAATCAGCGTCAAATTTTACGAGATTTGGCAAATGTTCAATACAGCCGTAACGACATCGAAATGGGTCGGGGAAAATTTCGCGTCCGGGGTGATGTCTTAGAAATTGGCCCCGCTTATGAAGACCGAATTATTCGCGTCGAATTCTTTGGTGATGAAATAGACGCAATTCGCTATATCGATCCGGTAACAGGTGAAATTCTCAAAAGTTTGGAAGCCGTAAATGTCTACCCTGCACGTCACTTTGTCACCCCAGAAGAACGGTTAGAAGTCGCTTGTCATGACATTGCAGCAGAGTTAAAACAGCAAAAACTAGACTTAGAACAAGCTGGGAAACTATTAGAAGCGCAACGTATAGATCAACGTACACGCTATGACTTGGAAATGCTGCGCGAAGTCGGTTACTGTAACGGCGTTGAGAACTATTCCCGTCACTTAGCAGGAAGACAAGCAGGAGAACCACCAGAATGTTTAATTGATTATTTTCCCAAAGATTGGCTATTAGTTATTGATGAATCTCACGTTACCGTGCCACAAATTCGCGGCATGTATAATGGCGACCAAGCGAGAAAAAAAGTTTTAATTGAACATGGATTTCGGCTTCCTAGTGCTGCTGATAACCGTCCTTTAAAAGCTGAAGAATTTTGGGAAAAGGTAAATCAATGTATTTTTGTTTCAGCAACTCCCGGAAATTGGGAATTAGAAGTTTCTGAAGACCATGTAGTTGAACAAGTAATTCGACCAACTGGCGTGATCGATCCAGAAATTTCTGTGCGTCCCACAGAAGGACAAATTGATGATTTGTTAGGCGAAATTAAAGATAGAGCCGACCGCCATGAACGAGTGTTAATTACCACATTAACTAAGCGGATGGCGGAAGATTTAACCGAATATTTGCAAGACCACAGTATAAGGGTACGATATTTACATTCTGAGATTACTTCTATTGAGCGCATCGAGATTTTGCAGAATTTGCGCGAGGGAAATTTTGATGTATTGGTTGGTGTGAATTTGCTGCGGGAAGGTTTGGATTTACCGGAAGTTTCATTAGTAGCAATTATGGATGCAGATAAAGAAGGTTTCTTACGAACCGAGCGTTCCTTAATTCAAACTATTGGTAGAGCCGCGCGTCACATTCAGGGACAAGCAATTTTGTATGCCGATAATCTGACAGGTAGCATGATTAAAGCTATTGATGAAACAGACAGGCGGCGTGGAATTCAAACAGCACATAATCGACTGCATGGGATTACACCACAACCGATTGTGAAAAAATCAAGTAATGCGATTTTGGCTTTTTTAGATGTATCTCGACGGTTAAATGCAACTGATTTAAAAGTAGTAGATGAACATCTAGATGAACTGCCATTAGAACAGATTCCCCAATTGATTACTCTGTTAGAAACGCAGATGAAAGAAGCGGCGAAGAAACTAGAGTTTGAAGAGGCGGCAAAATTGCGCGATCGCATTAAACATCTGCGGGATAAAATGCTAGGACGTTAACCTAAATTTTACGCTCACGAATCAGCGTTTGAATCTACTACAGATGCTCAGTGGGATCGTCTAGCTGACTTTTTTCCCTCTGAGCAATGAAGTCAAGTGATAGAAGTTAAATTTTAAAATTGTAGTGTTCTTGGCGACTAAATTTAAAATTTTTGTATAGGAATAAAAAAATTAGTATAATAGCTAGCTAGTCTAAATGAAATATATTATATTTAATTAATATTTTATTTCGCAAGCATAAATATTACTAATTTGTTAATAAAAAATTAGTAATATTTAAAATCATATAAAATTTAGCATTTTGTAAATAATAGAGTTACAAAATATAGAATTCACAACCAGATATTAAAAAGTTTCTATCTTCTGCCTCCTTCAACATCAATCATTCACACTCACAAGTTTGGGCAGTCTAGATATAGGGATATCCAAGAAGTAAGAAAGAACTTCTTGCCGCCAAGTATCATAAAGTACTGGCAAATCATCAATTTCAATACCAATAGCTTTTTGACTCAACTGCCAATGATCCCGAAGGTAATGATTGCGCCGACGTTGACCTTCTTCATCCGCTTCTAGAACTTGTGCAATCAAATCCTCTTTCTCTAGTGGCGAGGCTTTATCAAATTTACGTTGCCACCAATCTACAACACCCAGGCGGTGGACTGCTTCATCTGGCAAGATTCTTTCCGCTGCAAACTTGGCTGAGTCTGGGTCATTGATTTTGCTGGTACGGCTATTGATAAATAAGGGACTTCCAAAAAATAAAACATCCCATTTAAGATAATGATAATCATTTTAGGGGGGAGAAAGCGGCAGCCATCGGCTGCCGCTTTCTCCCCTCCTTTTTGTAGTAAATTCAGTAATGATGAATTTTTGGGTGCAGCAGAGGTGTCTATAGTATTAACTTCTTCACTGAAACAACTATTAAAACAAACAGCATCTCAATTAAAAGGTGCTGCAAAACGTAAGTTTATAGCGTCAACAGTCCAAGGTTTGGGTGTAGGTGGACAGAGACTTGCAGAATCGGAATTAGGATGGAATCGAGGTACTATCCGTAAAGGGATGAAAGAATTAACTAGTGGTGTTACCTGTATTGACAATATGAGCGCAAAAGGTCGCTATAAAGCAGAATTACATTTACCAAATCTCCTAGAAGATATCAAAAATTTAGTAGATTCCCAAAGCCAGACAGACCCAACTTTTAAAAGTCAAAGACTATATACTCGTCTCTGTGCTACCGAAGTGAGAAAGCAATTAATAGAAAAGTATGATTATAGGAATGAAGATTTACCTACGTCAGAAACGATTCGTCTGAAACTGAACCTCTTAGGCTATAACTTGAGACGAGTAGCTAAAGTTCAACCTCAAAAAAAATTCCCCAAACCGACGCAATCTTTGAGCAACTAGATATAGTAAATCAAAATGCATCTTCTGACGGAAGTGTCTTGCGTCTGTCGCTGGATGGAAAAGCTCGCGTCAAAATTGGCTCATTTGACCGAGGAGGTAAAAGCCGGGCTAAGGTCGAAGCTGATGACCATGATTATCATCCTAAAACAACCGTAACTCCTTATGGGATATTCCTTCCAGAGCTTGATGAACTTTTTTTATATTTTACGGAATCGAAAGTTACAAGCGATTTTATAGTTGATATTTTAGAGGATTTTTGGATGAGTGAGAAACATCGTTTTTCTCACGTTGAAACATTACTGCTCAATCAAGATAATGGGCCAGAGAATAGTTCTCGACGCACCCAGTTTATGAAACGTATAGTAGAGTTTGCCCAGAAATACTCATTGAATATACGTTTAGCTTACTATCCGCCTTACCATAGCAAATATAATCCCATAGAAAGAACATGGGCAGTATTAGAAAATCATTGGAACGGCAGCATCTTAGATGAAATAGAAACGGCTTTAAACTTGGCTGCTAGTATGACATGGAAGGGTAAACATCCAATTGTTAAGTTAGTTACTCAAACTTACGCCACCGGAGTGAAACTCACAAAAAAAGCTATGTCGGAAATTGAGAAACAAATTGAGCGTTTGACTCATTCTCAAAACGAATTTTTTCCCAATCTGGGTAATTGGTTTATTGATATTAATTTTGCCAAAACGTAAGTTATAAATAGTAATTTACAGCTTTATAGTCTTAAATAAACATAACTTCACTTTGCGGCTTGCTCGTGCGAGTGTAGATTTTTTCATGCTTACAAAGGGGGGAAGAGAGCGGCAGCCGACGGCTGCCGCTCTCTTCCCCTTAATAATGATTATCATTATTGAGTAACTGCCAAAAGATTAATTTTTGGGACAATTTATTCTTTGGAAGTCCCTAACAAAGCCACAATATGAAGTTCGTAGTGCAACTCAAATGCTAAAAAGCCTTGCCAATTACGAATAGGTAAATCACCCAGATAATCCCAATGCTTCTGTACCTGCTTTTGGATATCCTCTATTGGGTCACGTCCTGATATCGTCTGCGCTCTTACACGAGTATTTTGAGCGTGTGCGCCATCATCACCGATTTGTCTACTCAAAAATAACTGTAGTTCCGGGTCAGCAAAGGAGTCAATTATCTTAGCGCAAACTTGCACAATAAACAGGTCATGGGCTGCACCAGCCACACGGAAGCGGTAAAAATTCTCTCTTTCCTCATCAGTTTCTGGTGGTCTAGGTTCTTGCGATCGCTTCTTTGGAATGTGAGGGGCGTGCTTATCAAGCAGTTTATCAAAAATTTCTAGTTCTAAATCAGTAGTCCAAGCTGGACGAGTAAGTATTGCTGTCATAAAGTTTCCTTTGGGTAATGGAGAACAATTTAATCCAAAATCTAAAATCGTTCGACTGAGCTTGTCCTGAGTTTCGACTGCGCTCAACTACCGCGTAGCCGAAGGGCGTAGCCGAAGTCCAAAATCTAAAATTCTTAGCCTCTATCACCTATTTTCAAATTAGCGTGAGCGCGGCCCGTCGCAGACATCGCTTCACTATTTACCGTTAACGTTCGCACTCTTGGTATAATTTCGGCAGCAAAACGCTCCATTTCTGTGGTAAAGGGCTGGAATTGCAGCATGAAAGTACCAATTCCTACTTTGGTGAATTCAGCAATCCGATGGGCTACAGTTTCATAGCTACCAACTAATCCTGCTGCTGTACCGCCATTGCTCCCCACACCGGGGTACTTAGCCATGTTTTTGAACATAACTACTTCAAAATCTACTCCTTTGAGTAATTCTGAGCGATCGTCTTGTGCTAGTACCATTGCTCTAAGGCTTTGATATTCCGCTTCCGCCTCTTCGTCTGTTGGTCGAGCAATGACAAAAGCTGACATAGCAAAACCCAGAGGTTGAGAGCGAGACTTAGTTTTTTGAGCAACAGCCGCAATAGTTTCGCGGATGACTTCAATCGGACGACCATTCAGGAAAAATGTATGCGCTTCTTTTGCGGCTAGTTCTTGGGCTGGTTCTGACTCTCCCCCTACATACACACGCGGATGTGGTTTGGCTACAGGTTGAGGATTGAGCTTCAAATCATCGATCTGAAAATATTCACCGTAGAAGTTGACTTTCTCTCCACTCCATAAAGCTCTAACGACCCTAATCCATTCATCCGAATAGCGATAACGCTCATCGTGGTTAAGGAAATTGATCCCCGACTTTTCTATTTCTGGCTTGAACCAGGCACTTACTAAGTTAATAGCAAAGCGTCCACCACTGATTGCATCAATACCTAATGCCATCTTTGCTAAGACGGCAGGATGAAATAGTAGTGGCTTAACAGCTGCAATAATCTCGATAGAGTTTGTTGCTTCTGCCAAAGCTGCTGCTGTTGTCCAAGTTTCTAGCTGGTCAAGTTCTTGGTTCCTGGGATTGATGATATGTTGCGCTATTAAAGTTGTGGTAAATCCGCACTTTTGGGCCAATTGGATTAAATTCTTGGCTCGTGAGTAACTAGCATCACAAGGTTCAAGAGGATGGTTCATTACGCCGCAGTTGCCGTAAACAGGAATCCAAATCCCATAGCGTGGTTCAGACATAGCTTTCTAGAACCTTTGTAGTCGGCACTAAAACTTTATTTTTACACCTTAAAAATATACTGTAAGTCGGTAGATTTATAGTAGTATACTATGAGATTTGCATAGGTGAGGATAAAAAACAAGGTATATTTCCCTAGTCCCCATTTAATTTGGAGGCAAGAATGTCAGAACCACGCTATGGTATTTGGGTTCCTGTTGGGGGTAACTTTGGCCCTCTCAATACACCAGATGAACCGATTGATGCTAGTTATGAACGCACGCGATCGCTAGTATTAGAAGCAGAACGTTTAGGATATGTGACAACCTTAGTCGCACAGCACCTTGCTAATCCCCGTAGTCTAGATTTAGAACAGTTGGAAACTTGGACAGCTTGTGCGGCGTTGGCTGAGGCTACGGAAAGCATAGAAATTATCGCCGCGATTAAACCTTTATTATTTCATCCAGCCGTTCTAGCCAAAATGGCCTTGGGTATTGATGCTATCAGTCGCGGACGTTTTGCTATCAACCTAATTAGTGCTTGGTTTCGCCCAGAAATGGAGCGTACTAATATCCCTTTCCCTCCCCATGATGAACGTTATCGCTATTCTGATGAATGGTTGCAGATTGTTAGAGCTTTATGGAGTGGTGAGAAGGTGAACTTCAAGGGTGAATATTTCAAAATTCAAGATTTGAGCCTCCGACCTCTCTCTGTTGCTCAACCCTACCCTCGTATTTACTTGGGAGGAGCATCAGACCCAGCAAAAATTTTAGCAGCCCAACAAGCCGATGTTTATTTCATCAACGGTCAGCCGATTGAAGATGTCCGCCAAGTAATTAAACAAGTTTTAGACCGACCACGTTTCCTAGCCCAACCAGTCCGCTTTGGTCTTTCAGCCTTTGTGATTGCCCGAACTACAGACGAAGAAGCGCAAGCAGAACTAGAACGACTCATGGCACTGCAAAAATTGGAAGAACAATATAAGTTAAGTGTTGCTAAAGGAGTTGACGCAGAAGCCGTTATGTTCCAACTCTTCGCCAAAAATCCGGCTGTTGGCGGCAATGGTGGCACAGCCGCAGGATTGGTTGGCAGCTATGATACAGTGGCAACTCGCGTTGCAGCTTTCGTTGACGCAGGTATCGACACCTTCATGCTGCAATTTAATCCCTTTGTGCAGGAGATGACACGTTTTGCCCAAGAAGTTATGCCTCGCGTGCAGCACTTGCAAAAAGTTGCTTAGTTGTTGACTGAAAGGAGGCAGGGGGCAGCCCTTCGACTTCTCTGCGAGACGCTACGCGAACGCTCAGGGCAGGGGGGCAGGAGGAAAGAATTTATTTTCACTCTGTCATTCGGTTTCAAGTACACCAGTTCTAATCGGATCGGAAATTAACTTGTAATACTAAAATGTTTGATAAGCTAATAATTAGGGTATCATGCTAAATATAATTTGCCGTACACACTCTTTGTATATATTGTGCAAACTCTATCTACTGCATAATTTAGTCAGACAAATCAGCGATACCTCCGGTATAGCGATCGCTAACGCAAGTTTATAGACAAAAAAGCCGATGAGCAAAACACGCCAGTATAGAAGCTCATTGGCGAAGACTGCACCGATGACAAATTACTAGCAAAAAGTGGTGCTTAGAGGTTGTGGAAAATGCAGGTGGGTGGATTTTTGCTTGTAGAAGCCGCTCACAGTGGCAAAGAAATATGTTGACTGCTAAATAAGGAGGAAAGGAATTGCTAACAGAAAATGAACTACACCTATCTGCCGATGTGCTGGTAATTGGTGGTGGCCCTGCCGCAGCATGGGCAGCATGGGCAGCCGCATCCCAAGGAGTCAAAGTCATCATTGTTGATAAAGGTTTTCTGGGTACGAGCGGTGCAGCTGCTGCTAGTGGTAACGGCATTATGGCTCCTTCTCCAGAGAATTGGAACAAAGTTTTATCGGAGCGTTATCGCATAGGAAAAAACCTCGCTAACTCACGTTGGATCGAGCGTGTGATCGAAAAAACTTGGCTGAGTTTGCCCCTAGTGGAAAGTTGGGGCTATCGTTTCCCCAAAGAAGATGGGGAATCTGTGCGTCAGAGCTATTATGGGCCTGAATATATGCGGGTACTTCGCAAAAACCTTTTGCGTGTTGGTGTACAAATTTTCGACCAAAGTCCGGCTCTAGAACTTTTATTGGCTGACGATGGCTCAGTCGCCGGGGCAAGAGGTGTACAGAGGCAACATCATCGTAGCTATACCGTTCGTGCTGGTGCAGTAGTCTTAGCAAATGGCGGTTGTGCATTCTTGAGTAAAGCATTAGGGTGCAATACTAATACCGGTGATGGGCTGCTGATGGCAGTAGAAGCTGGTGGCGAACTCTCTAGTATGGAAGCTTCCAATCACTATGCAATTTCGACCGCTTTTAATGCCACAGTGACGCGGGGTGTTCCCTTTGGCTGGGCTAGTTACACTGATGAAGCAGGTAACGATCTTGGTGGCTATATTGATGGTCGTCGCGATCCATCGTTCCTTCCCAATGCCCTCTTGAAAGGCTCCGTTTATGCTTGTTTGGATAAAGCCACACCTGAAGTCAAAGCAGTAATTGAAAAGTCTCATTTCATCGCTTTTCTACCGTATAAAAAAGCTGACATTGACCCCTATACAGAACGAGTGCCTGTAACCCTAATTTTAGAAGGTACAGTCCGTGGTACAGGTGGAATCCGTTTGACCGATGATAGTTGCGGTACAAAGGTTCCTGGCCTCTACGCCGCCGGTGATGCTGCATCGCGGGAGTTTTTAGCTGGGTTAGCTTCTGGAGGCGGTGGCCCTAATGCTGCCTGGGCAATCTCTACAGGGCAATGGGCTGGAGTTGGGGCAGCTACCTTTGCCAAAAGTTTGGGCGATCGAGCAAATGAACGGGTTGCACGTCCTGCTGGTCAAGTGGGATTGCGATCAGCTACGCTGGGCGGAACGCCATCGCCGATGGCGGGGCGTAGCCCATCGCCTTCACCATCTTCGGAAACATTCGATAGTGAGGCGATCGTGCGTGGCGTACAAGACCAGATGTTCCCGTTGGAGAAGAACTACTTGCGTTCTGAGCAGGGACTTCTAGATTCCCTCGCCAAATTAGAAACCCTGTGGCAGCAAGTACAAGGGAACCCGAAACAAGATACAGTGCGCGATGTGGAATTTTCTCGTCGAGCAGCTGCTCTGACGGCTGTAGCGCGATGGGCGTATTTTAGTGCTTTACATCGCACGGAAACACGCAGCGAACATATTCGTGTGGACTATCCCGAAACCGATCCAAATCAGCGTTATTACCAAGCAACTGGCGGTTTAGATAAACTTTGGGTGAGGCGCGATTGGATTAAGGATGCCATCGCTACACCACCAGTACAAACCTCTCAAACCACACCCTCTGTATCAAAGTTGTAATAGGAGCAGGATCGTGATCGAGCTTGTCAGCCATAAACTCTGTATCAATTGCAATCTGTGCGTCCAGGTATGTCCTACTAATGTTTTTGACTCCGTACCGAACCAACCACCTGCGATCGCTAGGCAAGAAGACTGTCAAACTTGTTTCATGTGTGAAGCATATTGTCCTGCGGATGCACTCTATGTTGCGCCCCAATCTCATACCAATGTTGCAGTCAATGAGGATGAATTAATTGAAAGTGGCATCATGGGTGAATATCGTCGCATCTTGGGTTGGGGATATGGCAGAAAAAATAATAGTGAATTAGATACTGCTCATAAACTACGCCAACTACCGCGCCCCTATCAAAGTTAATTTCAGTAGGCTTGATTTTTAGTTGTATCGCTCTCTTAAGGGACTTCCAAAGAAAAAAACATTCAATTTTTATTGTGGGGTGGGCGACACGATAGCCCAATGGTTAGGGCGGACAAGATGTCCACCCCACAAGATTGAATAATTTATTTCTTGGTAATCCCTAAGAATCAAGCCTTTGCAGTCCTGGAATGCAAGTTTTTGGTCAGGTTAAGTGTTTTACCCCTAGACATACTTTTTCGGATCTTGCATTTGCAGCTTATATATGTGAATATTCCATCATAAAATACGGTAAATTGCCTGATTTATCGTAGTATGATGTTGCTTATAGTTTAAATGTACCTATGTTCAGTAAGTATTTACCACATCGACTGATGAAGATTGTCAGCAGCCTTCTTCAAAATTATGAAATATCCAGAATTGGCATATTTGCCTTATTCTTTACCTGTGGGTTAACTTTGACCCTTGTGATATCTGCGTGTTCTGCCACCAATACGGGTAACTCTGTAGCAACACAGACAGCAAAACAAGGTGTGGTAGTTCGTATCGGCTATCAAAAAGCGGCGACTATTCTCAGCGCTCTCAAAAACCGAGGCAATTTAGCGCAAACTTTAAAGACTGCTGGTGCTTCGGTGACATGGGCAGAATTTCCCGCCGGTCCACCTATGCTAGAAGCAATGAACGCAGGTAGTATTGACTTTGGCTATACAGGTGAATCACCACCAATATTTGCCCAAGCCGGAGGTACTCCCTTGGTTTATGTTGCTTACGATCCTTGGAGTCCCAAAGCTGAAGCAATTATTGTACCGAAAGATTCACCAATTAAAACGGTTGCTGACCTGAAAGGGAAAAAATTAGCCTTTGCTAAAGGCTCGAACAGTAACTATCTTGTTGTCAAAGCTGTAGAAGCTGCCGGATTAAAGTATAGTGACATTCAACCAGCACATCTAACACCAGCAGATGCCCGTGCAGCATTTACTGGTGGTAACGTTGATGCTTGGGCAATTTGGGACCCTTACCTAGCAGCAGTTGAACACGACACAAAGGTTAGAAAATTAACAGATGCGACAAATTTAGCACCGAATCGGGGTTACTATCTTGCGCGTCAAGAGTTTGTTAAATCTCACCCAGATTTATTGAAAACCCTGTTAGATGAAGTAAGCATTGTAAATGAATGGGCAACAAATAATCCAGAAGAAGTTGCCAAGTTTTTAGAACCAGAGTTAGGTATTCCCGCAGCAGCATTAGAAATTGCCGAAAAACGACGAAAATATGGTGTTTTACCGCTAACAGATGAAGTAATCACTCAGCAACAAAACATTGCCGATACTTTTTACAAAATCAAGCTAGTTCCCAAGCAAATCCAAGTCAAAGATATTGTTTGGAACGGTAATAAATCTTAGAAGTTTCTCCCTACTCGCAAAAGCTTATGGACATCAACACCCAACAGATAAAAACTGATGTACTTGTCATTGGTGGCGGTACAGCCGGGACAATGGCTGGAATTAAAGCCAAACAAGCAAATCCCGATGCAGAGGTGCTGATCTTAGAAAAGGCTAACATCCGACGGAGTGGTGCGATCGCAATGGGTATGGATGGAGTTAATACCGCAGTCATTCCCGGTCATTCTACCCCAGAACAATACGTGCGCGAAATCACCCTTGCTAACGATGGCATTGTCAACCAAAAAGCCGTATATCAAACAGGCAAATTAGGTTACGAAGTCATCCAAGAATTAGAAAGTTGGGGTGTGAAATTTCAAAAAGATGCCCAAGGCAACTATGACTTAAAACAAGTGCATCGTGTGGGTAAATATGTCTTACCCATGCCAGAAGGAAAAGACCTCAAAACGATTCTTACCCGACAAGTTAAACGCCACAAAGTCAAAGTCACAAATCGCGTCATGGCAACCCGCGTCTTAGTCAAAGCAGGACGTGCGATTGGTGCAGTAGGATTTGATGTCAGAAACGGTGATTATATTGTCATTCAAGCTAAAGCAGTCATCCTGTGTACAGGTGCTTGTGGCAGATTAGGATTACCTGCTTCCGGCTATCTCTACGGCACTTATGAAAATCCTACCAATGCCGGCGATGGCTATTCAATGGCTTATCATGCAGGTGCAGAACTTAGTAATATTGAATGCTTTCAAGTTAATCCTTTAATCAAAGATTACAACGGCCCCGCTTGTGCTTATGTCGCCGGGCCTTTTGGCGCACACACAGCCAACGCCGAAGGAAATCGCTTCATTAACTGTGACTATTGGAGTGGTCAAATGATGTTGGAAATCTGGAAAGAATTAAATTCTGGAAAAGGGCCAGTCCAACTCAAAATGACTCATCTGGATGAAGATACAATCGCGGAAATTGAATCTATACTTTGGGCAAATGAACGACCAAGTAGAGAACGTTTTCATCAAGGTAGAAATGAAGATTATCGCACTCACGGCGTCGAGATGCACATTTCTGAAATAGGCTTATGTAGCGGTCATAGTGCCTCTGGTGTGTGGGTGAATGAAAATGCTCAAACAACCATTCCAGGTTTATATGCAGCCGGAGACATGGCCAGCGTTCCCCATAATTACATGATTGGGGCATTTGTTTTTGGTCGCATAGCCGGAACTCATGCCATTGAATATATCCAAAATTTGGATTTTATTGAACCAGACACAGATTTTTTAGAAGCTGAAAAAGCCAGAATTTATGCACCTTTAACTCGTCCGAATGGTGTACCTCATACTCAAGTTGAATATAAATTAAGACGCTTAGTAAATGATTATCTGCAACCACCAAAAACAGGTAACAAAATTGATATTGGTTTAAAACATTTTGTGCAATATCAAGAAACATTAGATTTAATGGGCGCTCGTGACCCTCATGAATTGATGCGTAGTCTAGAAGTTCACTTTATTCGCGACTGTGCAGAAATGGCAGCCAGAGCATCATTATATCGTCAAGAAACTCGTTGGGGGCTTTATCATTACCGCTTAGATTATCCAGATAAAAATGATGAAGAGTGGTTTTGTCATGTCAATTTAAAGAAAAATGAATTAGGGAAAATGGTATTGTTTAAGCGTCCTATCGATCCTTATATTGTGGATATCAATTTACATCATGAAATTTATGATGTAGCAGTGAAATAAATATGAAATATTTATTTTGGGATTTTGATAATACACTAGGTTATCGTCAAGGAATGTGGAGTGAAACATTACATTCAATTTTAATATTGAATGGAATCTCTAATATAAATTTAGAAGATATTCGACCATTGTTGAAGAATAACTTTACTTGGCACTCTCCAGAAACTCCCCATAATTTATTTTTTAATGGTAAAGGTTGGTGGGAGTATATGAATGAATATTTTGCAGAAATATATGAAAAAGTAGGAGTAAATAAAAATCAGGCGAAAAAATATGCTTTCCAAGTCCAGAATGAATATAAAAATATTGAAAAATGGCATTTATATGATGATGTAATTCCTACTTTGCAAGATGCAATTAAAAATAATTATAAAAATATAATTCTCTCAAATCATATACCTGAACTACACGAAATTATAGACAATTTAAATATTACAGAATACTTTGAAAAAATATATACGTCTGGCAAAATTGGATATGAAAAACCCAACCTCAAATTTTACGATCGAGTCATTAATGATTTAAAGATTGAAAAAACAGAATGTGTAATGATAGGTGATAGCTACAATGCTGATATTACTGGAGCATTACAGGCAGATATACAAGCAATTTTAGTCAGGAAGCCTAATGATAAAAATTATAAACTTTATAGTCAAGATTTCGGAGGGATACTAAAAATAATTAGAAAACTCTCAACTATTGAATAGAGCATTTTCGCGAAAGAATTGAATGAGTTATAAAGCCATAATTTTCGATCTCGATAATACACTGTTAAATTTTGAAATATGTGAACGTCAAGCTATTCTTGGTGCCTTGAAAGCTTGTACAATATCTTTGGATTTACATAAAATAAGTGAAAATGTTTTTCTGCAAGCATTTGAAACTTATAATTCCCAGTATTGGAGACAACGAGAAATCTTTTCTCCTAGTGAGTTGATAGAGATATCTTATCGAAGTACACTTGCTCAATTAGATATACAAACAGATAAAATCAGCAATCTTAGCCAAAGTTTTTGGCAAATTTTTAATCATTCAAGCGTCTTGGAACCTAATGTATATGAAGTGCTAACTGTTCTTGCACGTAGTTATCGTTTAGCTGTCATCAGCAACGGGTTTGTATCAGCGCAATTACCGAGAATGCAAGCTGCTGGAATCGAGCATTTTTTTGAGGAAGTTGTAGTTTCTGAAGCAATTGGTTTTGCTAAACCATCTCCTGAGATATTCCATCATGCTTTATCTAAGTTAAATTTAACATCAGCAGAAGTTCTTTACGTTGGAGATTCTCTAAAGCACGACTATGCGGGAGCAACACAAGTCAAAATGGATTTTTGTTATTACAACAGAAAAAATCAAAATTTACCACAAGAAGTAAAACCAAAGTTTATGATAAGTGAACTCTTAAATTTGCTGGAATTGTTTAACTAACAGATTTTTCATTGATTCATCTAAAATTAGATTTTAAATAGGTTGTTTTAAATTAGTTTGAAGAATTTTCTAATATGTCTATATATAATTCAATTGGTCAACAATACTCAAAAACTCGCGTTCCTGATATCCGTATTGTCAATAAATTAATTGATTTACTCAATTTACCTAAAGGTAGCATTATAGCTGATATTGGCGCTGGTACTGGTGGTTACAGTTTAGCACTAGCTAATAAAGGATTTATTGTTAATGCTGTTGAACCTTCTGTAGTTATGCAAAAACAAGCAGTAGAACATCAGCAAATTAAGTGGTTTACTGGCTATGCAGAAAATTTACCTCTACCAGATCAGTCTGTTGATGCTGTTGTAAGTATCCTAGCAATTCATCACTTTTCTCATCTCGAAAAAGCTTTTCAGGAAATGCACAGAATAATTAGAGATGGGGCAATAATTTTGTTAAGTTTTGATATTAGATTAGCTCAGAAGATATGGCTTTATGATTATTTTCCGTTTTTGTGGGAAGATGCCTTACGATTTTTACCACTTAAGGAACAGGTTAATTTAATTCAGAGTAATACTAAAAGGCGTGTTGAAGCTATACCCCTTTTGTTACCATACGATTTATCTGATTTATTCGCAGCAGCAGGCTGGAGACGGCCAGAGTTATATCTTCAACCAGAAGTACGTGCAGGAATATCATCTTTTGCTTTAGCTAATCAAGACTTAGTAGAACAAGGAGTAAAGTTACTTGCAGCAGATTTAAGTAGTGGAAAATGGAGCAAAAAATATGGTGATATTTACAATTTGACAGAGATTGATATAGGCTATCGTTTTATCCGTGCAACGCTGGATAACTAAATAATTGTAATTTAAAATTAAATTATGACAAACAAAGTTAGTGTAGATGAAAAAATTAAAATTAGACAATTTGAGATTAAAGATGTAGAGAGAATTGCTAGTCTTTGCGAACAACTTGAATATTCTGTGACTAATCAACAAATAGAGCAACGCCTGACTAAAATTCAAAATAACGATGCTCATATTGTATATGTTGCTACTGTAGAAGATGAATATGTAATTGGTTGGGCGCACGCTCATATTTGTGAATCAATAGTTATTCCAACTCCAGCGATTATTTTGGGATTAGTTGTAGATAAAGATTATCGTCATAGTGGAATTGGACGTTTTTTGATGCAGCAAATTGAACAGTGGGCTTCTCTGGCTGGATGTGATAGTGTTCTGTTACGTTCTAATACTAAACGCAAAGAAGCTCACTTGTTTTATGAGAAAATTGGTTATACCAACATCAAGCAATCATTAACTTTTTATAAAAAATTGTTTTAGTGCGATCGCTCTCTCCTGTAGGTTGGGTGGAACGTAGTGGAACCCAACAAATACCATGAAGAAAAATGCAAAAACTTTCAACTATAAAAATATCTCTATTCTCCAGGTAAAATTCACGCTGCAATTATTTTTATCTGTGGAAATCTTCTTTAAAATTTTCGTAATTTGCTGTACCATCCCCTTTGATTGCGATCGCACCGTTGCTAGGATTGGTTTTGATGGTTAAGGTTGTGGGGTTGATGCTGCTGTCTGCGTCGCTGTCATTAGTAAAAAGGTATTGGCATGACTGGTGAAGAATTGCTGAAGCGATATGCTGCTGGGGAAAGAAACTTTAGTGGGATTAATTTGAGTGGGGTTGATTTCAATAGTATCCCTATCAATGGCACTAGTATTGATCTGACTGGTATCGATCTCAGTGGAGCCAATCTCACTCAAGTTGTGCTTGGCTCGGTTAACTTGACCAATGCCAATTTGAGTGCGGCAATCTTGCTCAAAGCTGGGATGCACGATGTTACTCTGACTGGAGCCAATCTGATTGGAGCCGATTTGAGAGGGTTGGAAGCTCATGAATCTAATTGGCAAAGAGCTAACTTGACCAGAGCTAATCTGGGATTTAGCAAGCTCACTCAATTGGATTTGACTGAAGCGATCCTCAGCCATGCCGACTTGACTTGTGCCGATCTTATAATGTGCAAATTTGTCGATGCTGTAATGGCTTCCATTCAAGCGGTCTGCACTAAAATTACGCATGGCTTCTTCAACAGAGCTTATCTGAGAAAAGCCAATTTGGAGCGAGCTTGGATAGAGTCCACGGTTCTTGACTATGCCAACTTTACTGCGGCTAACTTGATTAATGCTGGTATCATCGATTGTGATGCTGCCAAAGTTAATTTCACCCATGCCTTTATGAGTGGTATCACCATTAGAACTCCCTTTACCAAAAGTAACTTCAGTAATGCCGACCTCTCCGATGGAAGTTTTTACCGACTGATCGTCGAAGAGTGTGACTTTAGAAACGCTTTCTTTCACAGGACTCGAATAACCCAAGTTACCTTCGAGAACTGTTTGTGGGGTGAGGTAAGTAGTTTCGATACCGACGCTATCATCAGAGACAATTAAATTGGCAGATATCCCTCTAGTTATAGTGTTATCCCCAGTGCGATCGCTCTCTCCTTTAGGTTGGGTGGAACGTAGTGGAACCCAACACATGACATCGGGAAAACAGAAAATATTCACACTATAATAATCTCTCTATTTATTGTAAAAATTAATGCTAAACCTATTTTATATATTTAGTTATGCACTAAGATTAATATCCTTTGATGTTGGGTTACGGCGCAATATAAATTTTTAATTGTGCCGCCAAGATACTAACTTGCGCCTCCACCCAACCTACAAATAGATTATTCCTTTCCTACATCTTCAGTAAATTATATCTCTATTCCTGAACCCCAATTTATATCGTAAACTCCTTTGTTTACATACAAAATAAAACTTGAATAATTTCAATCTTTAGGTGCTTTAACATATCCATGCTTAACAGGGTTATAATGAATATAATCAACATGACGAATAAAATCAATTTCGTCTTGAATTTGATGTACCCAAAATCTGCGCTGCCAAACAGCTTTTTCACCTTTATTTTGACGCGATCCAGAGATTTTTCCTTGATATTGAATATCACAACGATGGGTAAAATAATTTTTTATTAATCGCCAACGATTTGAAAAATCACTATCACCTGGGGGTAACGTCCAAATACAGTGTATGTGGTTTGGTAATATGACAATGGCATCTACAAGAAATGGAGATTTGCTTATTACTTCTCTGAATGCTTGTCTTAACAGCAGAATATTCTCTGCATTACAAAGAAATTCCCGGCGGTTATGAGTAACAACGGTAAAGAAAAATGTACCTCATTCTATCTTGGCTCTGCGATATTCCATAAGGCCTATAAACAACCTAAAATCATGAGATAATTGATGTAAGCTTATCCCATTGATTTTACCGTTTAGCAGTTTGATAACAAAAGTATGGAGTTATTTTATGGCTTTAATCAATCAAAGAATAGATGTTCCTGTGATCGTTGATGAATCAAAATGTTTAGAAAAATGCACAGCCTGTATTGAAGTTTGTCCCTTGGATGTATTGGCGAAAAATCCAGAAACAGGCAAAGCTTATATGAAATATGATGAATGTTGGTTTTGTCTGCCTTGTGAAAAAGAATGTCCAACCAATGCAATTACTGTGCAAATTCCCTTTTTGTTACGTTAACTATCTCTAGTAAAATTAATGAATGATGACCTCAATCATTGGCTAGAAATGCTGCGATCGCCTGACGTAAACGATCGGATAGTAGCTGTCAAAACCTTGCAACATCTCGGCGATGACGAAACAATCGATGCTTTAATCATCGCTTTGAAAGACGAACATATTACTGTTCAGAAAATAGCAATATCTGCCCTTTGGGAGATTGCTAATCCTGTTGCCATCCCGGCTTTAATTGAATGCCTCGGTTCAGCAGATTCAGATATTCGCACTGAAGCCGCCTCAGCATTAAACGAGTTAGTTACACAAGATGAATTGTTACTTTTACTAGATAAACTCCAAAGTAATGATGTAAATATTCAATTAAATATTTTAGTGCTTTTGCGGAAGATACATGATATTCAATCTTTACCCGAAATTTTACCATTTTTAGAATCAAAAAATCCTGAGTTAAGAGAAGCAGCCGTTACAACACTGCGATATATCAATCAACTAGAAAAATGTCCGCAAGCTTTAAATTTAATCTTTGATGAGGAAGCAAGTGTACGTCGTGCTGCTGCTTTAACTTTAGAACATTTACAAGATGCAGAAGCGATCGCAATCCTTTGTCAAGCACTTACAAATGATAGTGACTGGCAAGTTCGCCGGAATGCAGCGAAATCTCTGGCTATTCATGCAAATAATCAAGCAATTTCAGCATTAGAAATAGCTTTAAATGATGAACATTGGCAAGTGCGCAAATCAGCAGCACAAGCTTTGCAAAAAATCCCAGATATTCAAGTTATGCCGAGATTAATTCAAGCATTAACAGATGAATATGCAGATGTAAGAAAAGAAGCTGCGATCGCACTTGGAAATTTAGCTCATCCCGACGTTATTAATCCCCTACAACAAGCCTTAGACGATCCTGACAAAGAAGTTTCCATCCAAGCGCAACGGGCAATTCAGAAGATTCAAACAGATACAATAGTCTCAAGGGAGCAGTAAATAACTAAGGGAAAGCTTAATGGACAATCCATTTCCTGGAATGAACCCGTATTTGGAACAGCCTGAACTTTGGCATCAAGTTCACAATCGTTTGATTGTAGCGATTGCTGATGATCTGACTCCTCAAATCGCCCCTAAATACCGGGTTTCCATTGAAGAGCGAGTTTACACTAGTGTAGATGATATCTTACTCGTAGGAATTGCTGATATAGCAGTTGCCAAACGTAACACTACAGATAACAGTACAACTTTGACTACTGCAAAACTTGCTGAACCTAGTAAAGTGAAAGTTCCTGTACCCGAACAGATAACTGAGCGATTTTTAGAGGTGCGAACAACTCCAACTAAAGAAGTAGTTGCTGTGATTGAAATACTTTCCCCCAAGAATAAACGCTCCAAAGAAGGTAGAGCCACCTACGAAAGTAAACGACAGAAAATTTTGGCTTCTGCAACCAACTTAGTAGAAATTGACCTTTTGAGACAAGGGCAGCCAATGCCTCTTCTCGCAGCATCAACCACAGATTATAGTTATAGTATCTTGGTCAGTCGCAGCTATAACAGGCCTGATGCAGATTTATATACTTTTGATTTAAAAAACCCAATTCCTGTTTTTCCTGTACCTTTGCGTGAGGGAGAACCTGAACCTATAGTTGACTTGCAAAGATTATTAAATGAAGTTTACGAACGTGCTAGATTTGACTTGGCAATTGATTATTCACAACCCTTAAAGATAGTGCGCTCGCCCGAAGAAGAAGCTTGGGTGAGAGAAGTTTTGCAGAGAAGCTAAATCAGAGCGATCATTCTTGTTAACTCAGTAGTGCCAAACCGATCGAAGCTTTGCTAATTTCGCAATACAAATTCTTTACTCCAAATTATTGACCTCTGCTTATCATCAATATTTATCAGGTGGACTTTATCGACAAAACAACGATAATTTAAATCTAAATGCTGTGCTTCTTCTAACACTTGCAAAAATTTATCTGTATCTTTTGTAAATTTTCCTAGCGTTAAATGTGGAACGAATGGTAAATTATACCTGAAATATTCAGCTAATATACTTGTATATAATTCGTTGTGTAGTTTTATCGTATCTACTTTTCCTTCTTCAACCATTAAAAACATATACTCATCCCATGATTTTTGTAATCCTTGGAGACAAATAGGAAATGTTTTCCACTTACTCAAGATACTATCAATATGAAGAATGAGATTGTTTTCATTAATAGACTCGATTATGGGAAATACAAGTGTAATATGTGGTTCAATTAAATCAAATTGTGGGTCATATTTCTGCCTTATTTGATCGATATCCTCTGTGTTAATATTGGGGTAATGAACGAGTGCGTAAGACATACTCATAAATGATTAAAGGTTATACAGCAGATTTCAACTTCTCTACAAGAGCTTAAACCAATATCAGGTACAGAAATACCCCTTCTAACATCCAGAAGATATGACTACAGTCCATGAGCAAGAAGTTGTCCAACTACTCAAACAAATTATCGAACCTATTTTAAAAAATGATATCGTTAGTTTGGGAATGGTGCGAAATCTCCGCATAGTTGATGACTACGTTTACTTACGTTTATATATTGGTTCTCATCAGCACCAGTTACAGTCAGAAATTCAATTCTTATTATCATCTTTATCTTGGTGTAAAAAAACTTATATTCAAATTTGTACAATTCCCGGTGTTAAAACAACTCTAGGCATCTCTAGCGGTAAAGGTGGTGTGGGCAAATCCACAACAGCCGTTAATCTCGCCGCAGCTTTAAAATTACAAGGTGCAAAAGTAGGATTATTAGATGCTGATGTTTATGGCCCCAATGTTCCCCAAATGTTGGGTTTAGGACAAGCTGATATTCAAGTGATTAATACTCCCACAGGTGATAAGTTTTTACCTTTAGAAGCTCAAGGAATAAAAATAATGTCAGTGGGTTTACTTGCAGAAGCAAATCGTCCTTTGGCATGGCGGGGGCCTGTATTACATAAAATTATCACGCAATTTTTGCAAGATGTGGAATGGGGAGAATTAGATTATTTATTAATAGATTTACCTCCTGGTACAGGTGATGCTCAAATTACAATTATCCAAGAAAGCCCAATTTGTGGAGTCATTTTAGTGACAACTCCTCAACAAGTGGCTGTTGCAGATGTGCGACGTAATATATATATGTTTCGCCAAGTGGGTGTTCCTGTCCTTGGTATCATTGAAAATATGAGTTATTTAATTTGTGGTGATTGTGGTTCACGCACACCGATTTTTGGTAGTGGTGGTGGCGAACAACTAGCCGCAGAATTACAAGCGCCTCTGTTGGGACAAATTCCCATCGATCCCCGCATTTGTAGCGGTAGTGATACTGGAAATCCGATCGCGATCGGCGAATATGCTTCACCAGCAAAGGAAGTTTTTACACAAATAGCTACTTCATTAAATACTACTTTTACGTTACACAATGAGACTACACAACTTGACCAAGCTTACTAGCTTCAGGAACTTCAATCAATTGCCCTGTTTTGACATCGTAGATATAGCCATAGATCGGAATTTCATTCGGAACTAATGGATGCAAACGAATCCGTTGGACATCTGTATAGACGCTTTTGGCTTGGTCATCAATAGTTAACCAATTGATAAACTTGCCTTCGCCCGATCCCGACTCAGAGCCAATATCTGACCAACCTCTTTCATCTAGCTTGGCTGTTTTGAGGCTACTAGAAAGTAAATTACTGATGATTTCATTAGTGAAGGTTTCCATGCCGCAATTAGTGTGATGAATTACAAACCATTCACGCGTACCCAGTAACTTGTAAGAAATCACTAAAGAGCGAATCGCATCATCGCTAGCACGCCCACCTGCATTACGAATTACATGGGCATCTCCTTCAGCTAGTCCAGCAAATTTAGCTGGATCGAGCCGAGCATCCATGCACGTGAGAATTGCAAACCGACGAGATGGGGGTATGGTGAGATTACCTTTATCACCGAATTTATCAGTGTAACTAAGATTAGCTGCCAGAACTTCTTCTACAATTTGGCTCATTTTGAGTTGATGTGGGCGATCGCTAGTAGGAGCGCAAGGCCTTGCGCATTCGTGTCAACTTAACGTGAAAGCCAGCCGAGAACAAGCTTTTAGATATTGTCTCGGTTGTCTCGTTCCCAGTCTCCGACTGGGGATGTTCGTCGTTGAGGCTCCGCCTCAAGACTTGCGGCAGAGCCGTAACGATCAGCATTTCCAGCCTCTGGCTGGAAACGAGGTTTGAAAAGGAGTTTGAGCTTAAGTTGACATCAATGGGCCTTGCGCCCCTACGAACGGTGTGGTTCAAATACACGAAAACTGATGTAATTAGTTTGACGCAGAGGCGCAGAGAGTACGAGTTTGAAACAAGTTTTTGCGATCTATGCGGGGTAAAAAACTAATGTTCGGAGTTCGATGCTTTCTCGTGGGGGAGCGTTGGCTGGGCTGGTGGGGTCTTCAAAGGCTGTATGGGCAGCAAAACGGGCGTGTCCGTCTTCTGCGGAGTCGAAACATTTGATAAATAGTGCTTCGTCCCTGTGCATTTGCGGGAAGTAGAACCATTTATGTTGGGAGTTATACGTGACTCCGTATGTCTCACCAACCCGATCGCGGTAGACAAGATCGCCAGCTACAAGGTCTGTGGGTGCGATACTTTGCGCGTCACACAGTGCTAGTGGTGACTCTTGGATTGGTTGGGCGATCGCTCGCCAAACATTGATGATGGCAAATCGTTGTTTTAGTAACGTATCAATATCATCATCATCTATGCCTCGCGCTGCTAGTTCCAAACGGGCGCGAGTATAGCCTGATTTGGCGGTGAAGTCGTTGTGTACGCGCTTAGCGGGTTCTTTAATATTATTCTCACCTGGCTTGGAGTTACCAGCGTTACGCAAGGTATGATCGAATATCACTACCTTCGTTGCACCTGTCACTTCTTTTAACAATTGCTCGGCTTCTGGATAGTAGACGCGGACTACTTCGTCTTCATCGTAAAAGTTGCGGACATTAGTATTATGTCCAGTAAAGGCGAATCCTTCTCGATCTAACGAGATGTTCTCTGAGATGGAGCGAGCGTTGTAAATTGGCAGTTTGTGCGTCTGATAAGTTGCATTCGTGCGAGGAATCCCGGTTGGCGGTTCGTAAGTATAGTTAACAGGTTTTTCTGCCATTGGAACTAGGTAACTGAGGTTAGCCTCTACGGATGGCAGTTCTTGGGAAATCGGTCTATCTAGAACTTGGTTATTTAAGCTCATAGGTCATCCCATTTTGGATTTTGGTTAATTTTTGGTCAATACTTAACAGTTAATGATTCACTCCGATCGCCATACCTTTGTGTGCTATTTTTGAGATGCACCAACGGGAACAGGTTCACCGAGAACTTTGGCAAATCTTTGCAAATAGAAGTCCACAGGGTTTGCTACTGCTTGGATTGAGGAGCGATCGCTTAACCTGTTCCACCATGTCTGCAAACGAGGTGTTTCTGCTGGTAGTGTGAATTTGCGGAAGTGTTCTAAGAGTGGTAAACGTTCAAACCAGGGATAGAAGCTGATATCTACTAGGCTAAACCGATCTCCTAAGAAGTAATCACCTTTGCCTAATCCTTCTTGTTCAATATATAAAAGTGCTTCTGTGAACTCTTTTCGTCCTTGTTCTTGTTCTTGGCTATCTTTACCACGTAAAAATTTGTTAAAAGCCGGGACAAGGCGAGTATTGGCGTAATCTATCCAAATCCGAGCGATCGCTTTACCTGCGGGATCGCGGGGTAACAAAGGTGGTTCTGGAAAAACTTCATCTAGATATTCATTGATAATGGCGGACTCGTAAATTTCCACATCCCCATGTTTGATAGCCGGAACTTTACCATAGCGCGAAATCTGGGTGTACCCATCTGGTTTATTTTGTAAATCAATTTCTATCGGGGTGAAGTCAATACCTTTTTCCAGTAAGACAACGCGAGTCCGTTGAGAGAAGGTAGAGGCTTTGGCGAAGTATAGTTGGATGTTGCTCATGAAATTTTTTTCCTTGTAATAATCGTGATATGTAGACTATTCAACCTAAAGCAATAAAACAGAAGTTGTTCAAGAGCGATCGCCCACTATGGATGAAAGAAACCATCTGTTTTCTCCAGAGCTAGATGTGTTGATTGGTGCAGTTAAATAATTGATTGGCAGGTATCTACGTCAGTTTAAATGATATACTACAGTTTATCGGTCGATTTAATGTACTTAAAATAGTATACAGTCTTTATGAAAATATGCATACCTAATTATTAGTGTAACTAAATAAATAGTTTGACATAATCAGGTATTTGTGCATTGGGATTCTTTTTGTTGGCTGTGGCGTTTATCGCTCATTCGCAATCCTTACTGGCTACATCTGGCAGCTAAACAACTTGGACACGATAAACTTTGGTATGTCAATGCGATCGCGCTTGGCTGCGATCTCAACTGGGTTTAATTGAGCATCAACCACCTCAAACCCTTGCTGTTTAGCGGTTGGAGTTGTGGCTATTCGACCAAACATGGTATTGTATGCATTCTAGTCATCACAGTGCTATTTTTTTACTTTAATACTAAGTATACAAACTTTCTGTTTTACTAATATTAAGCTTTGCTAATACTATTTCAAGGCTGGTGATATGCAAGTCTACTAAAACTTCATCCAAAAAATTAGTAGAGACATTGTATTTCAACGTCTTTACCAATGTCCTAATCCGTGCAAATTATCTTAATCCAAGGGTAATAGGTAAAGGAAAAAACAGTATGAACAGAGTGAACGCAAAGCGCACGAAAGGCAACACAACCTAACAAGTAGAAACGTCTATTCCCCCTTAACCCTGGTTTGCCACTCTCGGAAAACAATAATTGAATTTAGATTCTGAGACTTAGGTTTAATCAAGCTTTGAGGCTTTATTTTTTAAGATAAACTAAAGTTTTTAGACAAAAAGTAGAAACTAAAACCCGATAAAATTTTGGGTTATTGCATTCTCCAAAAGTGACAAAAGAGGAGAAAAAAGGGGGCTAGTGGATCTCTTGTGCGTAAGTCCTAACAATGAACGAAGCATGAAAACCTTAAACAGGATTGGAATAATTTTAAAATAGGGAAAAACTGATGATACCAAGTAATAGAGTAAAAGTCCAAAAACATAAGCCAAAGTTTTTTTTGAACTTCCACCTGCGCTTAAATCTGTAAACTTTTCTTGTTTCATTATTGGACAAAGTTTATCTTTTTTTGGATCTTGGATGACTCAAATTGCTTTGGTATGGCTAGTTTATCAGTTAACTAATTCGGCTGTATTAGTGGGTGTAGCTGGATTTACAAATCAAGCTATGGGCTTAATTATTACACCGTTGGTAGGAGTATTGCTAGATCGCTGGAACTTACGATATGTTCTATTAACTACTCAGCTAGTATCTATTCTACTATCTTCTACCTTAACCTTTTTAACTCTTAGCGATAACATCAATGTTGCATGGATTATTGTCATTGGCACGATTCAGGGAATTGTAAAAGCTTTCGATTTACCAGCACGCCAGGTAATTATTCCCAGACTTTTGGATAAGAAATCAGATACTTATAGTGCAATGGCTTCACATTCATTCTTGATTAATACAGCGAAGTTTGTTAGCCCAATGATTGGGGGTTTACTGATTGCCAGGTCTGGTGCAGCTTCTTGTTTTTTAGTAGATAGTATCAGCTATCTACCATTTATATCTGCAATTTTAACTATCAAAGTCAACCCAGTTATCAATAATTCCTTAGGTCAAAAACCCAAAATGTGGAAAAACCTTAAAGAAGGGTTTGTTTATGTATACGAATTTTTGCCGATTAAATATTTATTAATATTACAATTTATTATTTGTTTTATGGGAATGACTCATGTAAATCTAGTGCCGATTTTTGCTCAAGAAGTACTAAAGGGTAACGCTGAAACTATGGGCTTTCTGATGACAGCTTCGGCTTTTGGTTCCATAGTTTCAGGTATTTATCTCATCTCTAGAAAAAATGTTATGGGGCTGGGAAAAATTATAGCAATATCTGGCGCACTTTTAGGTTTAGGTTTAATAGTTTTTTCTCGCTCAAACAATTTAGAGATTTGTCTACTATTCATGTTTATCATCGGCATGAATAATACTCTAGCCTTGGCTTCAATCAGTAACTTTATGCAATCAATTCTTCCTGATGAAGACAAAAGAGGTAGAGTAACTAGTATATTTACAACTGGTTTTTTAGGAATACTGCCTTTTGGTAATTTATTTTTCGGAGCATTGACAGGTTACTTTGGTGTTAATAATGCTTTATTATTTGGCGGTGTTTGTTGCATTTTAGGAGCATATTTCTTTAGTAGACAACTGCCCCAAATAAGAAAAATAGTCCATCCAATTTATGCAGAGTTAGGCTTAATTGCCCAGTCCAATAAAGGCTAAATCCGCTTTGATGGGATGTTGTCTGGGAGCGATGTCTACTACAGGCTACGCCTACTCTTAGTTCTCTCAACTCAACTTTTCAACAACAACCGCCTTTGATACTCGCGCAAAACCCACTGCGTTGCGTTTCATCCACAGTCTCAAACAGAGAATATGACGCTGTGTGCTATTACTCTAGGGGTTTCACGCTCTTGCTAAGTTTATTGTAAAAACCTCTTGATTTTTATCACCGATTGTGAGACAGTCTGATTTAACATCCATAAACTACGGTAAATGGATAGATTTACAGTATTATTTAGCTTGAGTGGAAGCAACCGGTGGTTTTAGCTGTGCTTTAATCCCGGCTACATCCGATCGCACTGATTACAACTACAAAAGTATAACAGCCATGCAATGAAAGCATAATATCGGCATTCAGTGCTGGTATGACTGTCACGAAAAATCATATCAAGTTTGGATGATTACTTTTAATAAAATCTATCAATTTAGGTTGGGTTTGACTGCCGTTAAACCCAACCTAAACAAGGATCGAATGTTGGGTTTGACTGCGAGAAGCCCTTTCTCTAGGAGATGCTATTCGCATTAGATTCTAGGTTCTTCAACCGAAGCTACAGATATTATTAAGTGTTTAACCGAACCTGATATCACTCTTATGCAAGTTACCTTCCAGTACCAGTAAAGTAACCCCAGATATCATCCCAAATCTGGTTCGATTTTCCTGTTTCTCTAGAAGTGGGCATTTTCTGTGTGGCTAGTTGTTCTAGTTTTCAGATGCTCATGTATTCACTTATGACTAAATTTTGGGATTATTTTTTCTAGTGGAGAACATCTCATGCAAGTAAATCCAAATTCTCATCAAGATTCTGAAAAAAATGCTCAGGCTCATAGTGAAATAACAAAAACTAAGCAACCTCAAACGAGCGCAGGTAGTAAAAGATTATTCCTCAGTCGCGGCAGCAGACGTTTATTTCTCGGTCGCGCTGGTTTGTTTAGTGCAGCTAGTGTTGTGGCAGGGGTTTTCAGCTCATCCCTTTCCTTGAAGAAAGGAGGAAATGTTGTACAGGCCCAAAGACCTCCTGTAACGTCTACTCCTGCAACGTTTAACTATAGCAACTTTCGTAATAGAGCTTTTCAAGTACGTATAAGAGCAGCCAAGGTTAATTCGGAAATTCCTATTCCTCCTCATCCCACCAATCGAGATGAGGCGAAGTATGCTAATAAAATTGCGACGGATACACGAGGATTACCCCATAACAAGCTGGGCGAAGTGGATTTGAAGGCTTATCAATCTTTTATTAATGCGTTGACCTCCGACGATCCCAATGAGTATGAAAATATCATCCTGGGTGGCAAACGGAAGCTGGTACAACCGCTCGGTCCATTAGCGGTTAGCTTGAGTGGGCTGAATCCGACCCAATTGACAATTCCAGTGCCACCTACCCTCGATAGTGCAGAGCAGGCGGCTGAATTCCTCGAAATTGCTTGGCAACAACTGTTGCAGGATATACCCTTTAGCGAGTTCCACAATAATACAACTAACCCGCTGATTCTGGCAGCAGTTCAGGATCTGAATCGGTTGTCAGCATTCAAAGGGCCTAAACAGAACGGACGAGTTACACCCGAACTTTTATTTCGAGGCACCGCGATTTACGTTAATGGCTCTGGTGGAACAACTTACTACACGTTACCAGGGGTAGATGTGGGACCATACGTCTCCCAGTTTTTACTGCGTCCTGTGCCCGCAGGAACACAGAGTTATGTTCAGCTTAACCGTGTTCCTCTAGCTATTCCCGAAAATAGTTTTCAAACCAACTATAACGAGTGGTTGCTAGTGCAAAATGGTGGTGATTCTGGTCGAACGATTAAATTTAACTCAACCCCTCGCTACTTTATCAACGGGCGCGACCAGTCAGAGATTGCCCACACGCCACCACCCGTATATACAAATGCTGCTCTAATTCTACTCGCCAAGCCAGTCATTAATGACTTCCTAGCTGGTGGCGTTGGCTCACCTTACAATCCCGGTAATCCTTATAACAACTCGAAGACCCAAGCGAGTGGTTCTGCGACATTTGGCCCAGGGTATTCACAATCTCTCATCGCTTGGGTTGCTCCACATGCAATCAGAGCGGCTTATTGGCAGAAGTACTATGTTCACCGTCGTCTGCGAGCAGAAGCTTATGGTGGGTTGGTTCACAACAACAAGGTGAATAAAACAAACTATCCGATTCACCCCGATGTTTTTAACTCAGAAGTACTAGACCGCTTCTTTAGTAAAAACAAATCCTATCTGCTACCGCAAGCTTTTCCTGAAGGGGCACCATTCCACTCTTCTTATCCAGGGGGCGCTTCGGTGTCGGCAGGTGCCAGTGTCACGATTTTGAAAGCACTATTTGATGAGAGTTATGTGATTCCGAATCCGGTGGTACCCGATCCCAAAGATCCCACCAAGTTGATTCCCTATCAAGGCCCACTGCTGACCGTGGGCGGCGAATTGAACAAACTAGCGGCAAATATTGGCTTGGGTCGTGATAGTGCTGGGATTCACTGGCGCACAGATGCAGCAGCGTCGTTGGCCCTTGGCGAAGCGATCGCCATCAGCATTCTCAGAGATGAAAAGCTAACATTCCGCGAAAAATTTGCAGGTTTCACCTTCACCAAGTTTGATGGTACAAGAATCACAATTTAAGGCTTTAACTGTTTAGAAAATGTAGAGACACGATATTTCGCGTCTCTACATTTACTTAAATCCTATTTAGTTTCAGAGCTCTACAATGTCTGATCTTCGGAGATTTTACTCTCGGTCGCGATCTATGTTATTGAGCGTAGCGGTAGCGCTCGCCTTCTTGATATCTACAACACAAGCACTCAATCCCAAAAATATAGTATCAGCAAAAGAAACATCGCCGGACATAGAACTAGCTAAGAAAATCGGTAAAGAAATTATTGCTGCTTGTCCCGTTGTCTCTGATGCTAAAAATTTAGCTGCCTTCAACTCATGCGCTGATAAACTCGCTAAACTTACAACTCTCCGCGAAACCATGAATGCACCCTTCTTGTGGGGCGCTCAAAGCAAAGTCGGTAATTATAATCTCAAAGATAATCAAACAACTGAATTTAATCCATTAGTTTGGCGTCGCATTTACCTAGCTACTTTTATGTTCAAAGGTGAACCAAAGGTTGAACAGGTAAACAATTTAATTGTGATTCACCTTCCCATTCAGTTCCGCAATCAGCTTGATATTGGTGCTTATCCTTATCCTTTTTGGCACTCATCGAAAAAATGGAATTCTTACCAGCAAAGTACTGAATTACTTCTGTTTCTAGAACAGAAAAAGCTCAAAGGGGCGCTGCGTTCAGCTGTGGTTGACTCACAAAGACCAGTAGTAAATCATGTATGGGATGGTAATTGGGTTTGGGATGATGCTCATGGTCAGAAACAACCTTATGTGACACTATATACTCGTTTGTTTTCTGCATCAAACCCACACGTCGCCGAAGTTGATGCTGCTTATCGTGCATTTGAGGTTAATTTACGTCAACACGCTTGTATTGTTTGCCATAGTCCAGACAACGCGGCTAAACAAAATCCTTTAGTAATGCTGAGTTATCCAAATCAAGCGCTCTCTTTACGACACGAAACGGTACGCCAAATTCAAGAAAAACGAATGCCACCTCCGGCTGGTATTATTAACGATCGAGAGCGACAAAAGCTAGTTGAACTCGCCCAAGCATTTGCTCAAGCAGGCGACCAAGCCCTAGCTTACGAAGGAGAAAAATAGCTTCTTTCAAGTTCATTCAAACAACTGGTAATTGAATCTGATGTGGTGCCAATACGGTTCGGTTAAAGGGTAAAGGGTAAAGGGTAAAGGGGAAAGGGGAATAAAAAACCTTTAACCGCAAACCCTTTTCCCTTTTCCCCAAACCCTATTTTGAGTTCAAAATGCTTATCCGAACCGTATTGGATGTGGTGCTGTCAGTGCTAGTTTGTCAGCTAAGAAAATCGACTGAGAATATTACATGATTTCACGATCGCACTCGTTTTCTCAGCCACCAAACCATAAAAGCAACAATTATTCCAACTATTAAACTGGCACTTAAAGGATACTTGCAAAAGAAGTCAACTTGCTTAAAAATATCTCTACAATCTTTTGCCGTCTCTCTTAGCAGGGATACGGTTGCTATCCCAGCACCCGCAACAGCTACAAGCTCTTGAAAGTTACGCTCTCGTTCTGCTTTCTCGGCTTCTATGCGACTGCGAGTAGAGTTAATTGTATCTTCTAAAAGTTGCAAGCCAAGCTGCATATTTTCGATATCTTTGGTAATTTGTGGTAAATATTTTTTGTTCGCTAGGGCGCTAAATTTTTCTAAAAAATCTAACTGATTATTTTGACCCGCTTTTTCTTGAATCAAAGCCAAGCGAAGTTGATAGTTAGATAAATTAATTTCAATAATTTGTTTTTGGAAAGAAAGGTTTAGTAAGTCGATTGTATATTGCTGAAGAATATTATCAATATTATTTAAAATCTTGCGAGAAGTTGTAATATTATGCTTTTCTTGCCGAGAATTGCTTTGATTGGTAATTTTTCTATTTTCTTCAATCTGTTTATAATGATTGAGCAGAGATTCTTTGACTAAACGACTTTGCCAATAAGCCCACGAAATCTTACTTCGATAACAAAACAAACCCATCCAATCTTTATAAAATTCCGCAGCTTGTTCTGCGCTCTCTCGATTATTATAAATAGCAATAATCACATGATGTTCATTACTATTTAGAGGCGTTGTTACATTTTTTAGGCTCTGATTTATATATTGCGATCGCCCGATTTCAAAAGCTTTTCCGTCTAAAAAAGTACCTTTTTCTGGTTGCCAATAAGTATCATTAAATAAAGCATAATAGCAATTTCTAGCAATCTCTTCATGGTTCTGAGATGAATTTTCTGGTAGCCAACCAGAAAGCAACCAGCTTTTTCCAATTATTGTCAGTTCTTTATTTAGTTTTTGTTCAATTTCAGTTTTTAAGATTGCAAAAGACTTAGCTGGTTGAGTTTCAGTTTGATTATTAATAGAACAATCAATTTGTAAGCCATAAGTGTCATTTAATCTCACAGCATAATAGTATCCTTCTAAAGTTTTATTGTGGCAAATAAAGTTAATTTGAGGAGGATGGGTAATCTCTAAATACTCAGTTTCAATATCAGGATCGTAGAATTGAGTACCAGAGGGGAATTGCTCTAAAAAAGCTGCTTGATTTTTTTGTGTTTCTGCATCAGTTGTGTTTAAAGAAGTTTTTAAAGCATATAAAAACAAATCGAGTGTCGGATAGATTAAATCGCTCATCGCAAGGGCAAAACTAATTGGATTGATTGGATTGAGATAAAAACTGTTTCCATTTTTCTAAAAATTTGACTTGTTTCACGGTTTCTTCTGGTTGAGAAGAACTACCAACAATGACTACAATATTATTGAGTTGGCTTTCGTAACCTATAGCTTCATCTTTGGGTTTAAATCCTCTAGTGATTGGATATTTTTCAAGAGTATTAAGCCTACTAATTTCTGCTTCAGTCGGAAGTAATTCATGAGGAATTTCTTCGAGATTATCTAATTGAGATTTATACAATTGATAAGACTGATTTAAGTCAGGATTAGGAGTAATTATTTTTAATAAACGTTCTTTAATATAGTCTTCCCAAGCTTTGGGTTGGGTGTCTAATTGCTTGGCAACTTCTTTTAAATTCTGTTTCTCTTGTTCTCCAAGGGCGGTTTTTAAGTCTTGAAACGCTAAGAGAAAAGCGATGATAGTATTGTCAGCCTTTGTATTCATAGGTTTTTATACCAAACTCACTACGAATAGTATAAACGTAATTTCAGTGAGATAATTACACTATGTATTTCATGTTCAGTTTTGATTTTCTATCTCTAAAAAAAATAATTATTAAAGTCAATGTTGCTTATTATACCTTTTATTTGAGTAAATTAATCTAGTTTATTGCACTGTATTCTAGTGATTTTTCATACAAACTAAACAAATGCTGTGGACAGATTTTGCCTACAGTTTAACCAAAAAGTTATCAGAGTCAGTCAGGTAAGAAAAATGGCATCGGAATGGGCTGCTCAAGTTATTGGAATTAATTATTACCCAGAGTACACTACTCTAAAGCCGCTAACAGCAGCAGCAGAGGATGCAGAGAAAATTGCCCAACAATTAGAACTATACGGTTATAGACCTTTTCGCGCTCAGTGTTTACCTAAAACTTTAAACCCGAAGGGAGAAAGTAAAATTGACCGCCAAGGGGCAGTAAAGGTGCAAGAATTGAGAGAAGCGATCGCTAATCTTTTCAATCCTCCCGATCCAAACCCCACGCCAGAAACAGCGTTATTCTTTTTTTCAGGACATGGGTGGTGCAAAACTGTGGCGGGTAAAGAAGAAATATTTCTAGCTACCAGTGATGTTTTACCTGATGCAGAAATCTATGGTATACCCTTAAGTTGGTTGGGCGAGCAGCTGCAAAAAAGTCAGGCTAAACGAGTCGTTGTTTGGCTAGATTGCTGCTATAGCGGTGAATTGTTAAAATTTATTCCCACAGATAAAGACTACTGTTTCATTACTGCAACCCGTTCCTACGAAACTGGTGTCGAAATTCCCCACACGCAGGGGTTGTTGACGGAGGCGTTACTTGCAGGATTGAACCCGGAAAATGACGCAGATGGGATCGTTAATAGCCACAAATTGGCAGATTTGATTATCAGCCGAATGTCGAATACAGTCCAGCGTCCGTTAATTGCCAATTCCCCACGCGCTATTCTGCTGACAACTAAGTTTTCTCAAAAAAGCTTTCAGGATAAGTGTCCTTATCGTTCCCTGTCGTATTTTAAGGAGACTAAGGAAGATGCTGAGGTTTTTTATGGGCGGAGTGCGCTAACTGGACAGTTGATTAAACAGATAACAGATAAGCATCGCCTTATTGCTGTGTTAGGTGCTTCCGGTAGTGGGAAATCATCTCTGTTACGGGCTGGGTTATTATACCAGCTGAAGTTAGGGCAAGATATTGCAGGGAGCGATCGCTGGACTTATATTACACCGTTTACGCCGAAAGAATCTCCTGTTAACAGTTTACAGGAGGCTTTTGCACTTTCCTTGCCTAATCTTTCCCATCCAGAGACAACGCCAGATATTGCCCATGTTATCGGCGCTGACTTTTCACGGGATCTGGAAAACCTCTCTCCAAACCTCTCTCCTGCGAGGAGAGAGGCTTTGAATTCTCCCCCTTCCCTTGTAGGGAAGGGGGCTGGGGGGTTAGGTTTAGCGTTAGCTTTTCCACATGACCTAAATTGTCAGGTCATCGGCGAGGAATTAAAAGCATTAAACACACCAGTCATTTTGATTATCGACCAGTTTGAAGAATGCTTTACTATGTGCGATGACAGCCAGCGCCAAGAATTCTTTGACTGTTTGCAGGAATTAATTGACTGTACAGATAACCTCTGTATTTTCATTGGGATGCGATCGGATTTTCGGGCGAGATGGCGAGAATATCCCGAATTTGCCAGCAGAATCCATAAACCTTACATCAACGTCGAACACCTAAACCGTGAAGAAATTGAAGAAGCGATTACTAAACCGGCTGATTGGGTAGGATTAGGCATAGAGGGCAGGTTAAAACAGCAACTAATTAATGATGTTGAGGATTACCCCGGAAGTTTGCCTTTGCTGCAATATACGTTGACAGAATTATGGCGGGAGTCGAGAAATCAAGGCGATGAGATTCTCAGCCTGAAAACTTATGAGGATTTAGGCGGGGTGGAAGGAACGCTACAAAAACGCGCCGATGCAGTTTACGACAGTCTTTTACCAACAGAAAAAACTGTGGCGCGGCGGATTTTTCTGGAATTGACGCAAATGGGAGAAACCACAGATATACGGCGGCGCGTGCGTTTGGGTGAGTTGGTTAATTCCCATCATTCCTTTAATCTTTTGCAATACGTGAGTGAGAAGTTAGCCGGTAAAGATGCCCGATTAATTACAAAGACGGATGAGCCAGATTCCCAGGATGTAATTTTAGATGTTGTCCACGAAGCCTTAATCCGCCACTGGCAAATGTTGCGTGAGTGGAAAGAGGAATATAAGTTGGGAATAGCGATTGAGCGACAAATTGAAGCGGAAGCGCAAGAATGGGAAAAGAATCAGAAAAAGCCAGGATTTCTGAGAAAAGATGACAGATTAGCAGTAGCAGAGGGATATTTAGCTAGATTTGGTGATTGGCAAATGCTGAATGGGGTGGCCCAGGAGTATATTCAGGAGAGTCAAGAACTGCAAAATCGCCTGGTTCGAGAAGAGAAAGAACGCCAACAAGAAAAGTTGGCAGCAGCACGGCGGCAAAACCGAGTTGTCACTTTGTTTAGTATGGGGTTAGCTGGAGTAGCTATCTTTGCTGGTTATCAATGGTATAATGCCCAAAACAAAGCTAAGGAAGCAGCACAACAAAGTGCCATTTCTCTGGCGCAAAGTTCTGAAGCTTCTCTACTTTCTGACAGACAACTTGAGGCTGTGGTTGCAGCTACACAGTCAGGTAGACAAATTTTAGGTAGACCAATTAAAAATGCCAATTTAGAACAAGAAGCTAAACAACAAGCTGTAGTGGCACTCAAGCGAGCAATTTACAATACCCAAGAGCGGAACCGCTTAGAAGGGCATAGCGATGCGGTCAGGGGCGTAGCATTTAGCCCCGATGGCAAAACTATCGCTTCTGCTAGTGCTGACAATACCGTGAAAGTCTGGGATGCGGTGAGTGCCAAAGAAATCACCACCTTCAAAGGGCATAGCTCTGAGGTCTGGGGCGTAGCATTTAGCCCCGATGGCAAAACCATCGCTTCTGCAAGTTATGACAAAACCGTGAAAGTCTGGGATGCGGTGAGTGCCAAAGAAATCACCACCTTCAAAGGGCATAGCGATGCGGTCTATAGCGTAGCATTTAGCCCCGATGGCAAAACCATTGCTTCTGCAAGTTATGACAAAACCGTGAAAGTCTGGGATGCGGTGAGTGCCAAAGAAATCACCACCTTCAAAGGGCATAGCGATGCGGTCAGTAGCGTAGCATTTAGCCCCGATGGCAAAACCATCGCTTCTGCAAGTTATGACAAAACCGTGAAAGTCTGGGATGCGGTGAGTGCCAAAGAAATCACCACCTTCAAAGGGCATAGCGATGCGGTCTATAGCGTAGCATTTAGCCCCGATGGCAAAACCATTGCTTCTGCTAGTTTTGACAAAACCGTGAAAGTCTGGGATGCGGTGAGTGCCAAAGAAATCACCACCTTCAAAGGGCATAGCTCTGGGGTCTATAGCGTAGCATTTAGCCCCGATGGCAAAACCATCGCTTCTGGAAGTTCTGACAAAACCGTGAAAGTCTGGGATGCGGTGAGTGCCAAAGAAATCACCACCTTCAAAGGGCATAGCGATGTGGTCTGGGGCGTAGCATTTAGCGTCGATGGCAAAACCATTGCTTCTGCAAGTGATGACAAAACCGTGAAAGTCTGGGATGCGGTGAGTGCCAAAGAAATCACCACCTTCAAAGGGCATAGCTCTTGGGTCTGGGGCGTAGCATTTAGCCCCGATGGCAAAACCATCGCTTCTGCAAGTTATGACAAAACCGTGAAAATCTGGGATGCGGTGAGTGCCAAAGAAATCACCACCTTCAAAGGGCATAGCGATGGGGTCAATAGCGTAGCATTTAGCCCCAATGGCAAAACCATCGCTTCTGCAAGTGATGACAAAACCGTGAAAGTCTGGGATGCGGTGAGTGCCAAAGAAATCACCACCTTCAAAGGGCATAGCGATGGGGTCAATAGCGTAGCATTTAGCCCCAATGGCAAAACCATCGCTTCTGCAAGTGATGACAAAACCGTGAAAGTCTGGGATGCGGTGAGTGCCAAAGAAATCACCACCTTCAAAGGGCATAGCGATGCGGTCTATAGCGTAGCATTTAGCCCCGATGGCAAAACCATTGCTTCTGCTAGTTTTGACAAAACCGTGAAAGTCTGGGATGCGGTGAGTGCCAAAGAAATCACCACCTTCAAAGGGCATAGCGATGCGGTCAGTAGCGTAGCATTTAGCCCCGATGGCAAAACCATCGCTTCTGCTAGTGGTGACAAAACCGTGAAAGTCTGGGATGCGGTGAGTGCCAAAGAAATCACCACCTTCAAAGGGCATAGCGATGTGGTCAGTAGCGTAGCATTTAGCCCCGATGGCAAAACCATCGCTTCTGCTAGTTATGACAAAACCGTGAAAGTCTGGGATGCGGTGAGTGCCAAAGAAATCACCACCTTCAAAGGGCATAGCGATGCGGTCAGTAGCGTAGCATTTAGCCCTGATGGCAAAACCATCGCTTCTGCTAGTTATGACAAAACCGTGAAAGTCTGGCAGTACCTAAATATAAATAACCTAGATGATTTAATCACTTACAGTTGCAACAGGCTACGTGGTTATTTACAATCAAATCCCAATGCGAGCGACAAGCACCTCTGCGATGGCATTGGTACTAAGAGCAATTAGAATGTTCCCTTCGACTCCGCTCAGGGAACGTTTTGCTCAGGGAACGTTTTGCTCAGGGAACTCGAAGCTGCCTGAGCGAAGTCGAAGGCAGCACTCTCTGCGATGGCATTGGTAATAAGACCAATTAGAATGTTCCCTTCGACTCCGGTCAGGGAACGTTTTGCTCAGGGAACTCAAAGCTGCCTGAGCGAAGTCGAAGGCAGCACTCTCTGCGATGGCATTGGTAATAAGACCAATTAGAATGTTCCCTTCCCTTCGGGACGCTACGCGAACGACTCCGCTCAGGGAACGTCTTGCTCAGGGAACGTTTTGCTCAGGGAAATCGCACTGATTAAAACAGGCGATCGCTTCACTGATATTTGCCGATCTAAACATTGACTGCTGTTCAAGTTTTACAAGGATGATGAAAATTCAGAGGGGTGTTCCCTGAGCGAAGTCGAAGGGAGCGACCGATCTTGTAGCAACTTCCGCTTTGCTTGCAGCAACTTCCGCTTTCACGTTTCCGTGTTTTGCGCAAGCTGTAGCAACTTCCGTTTTCACGTTTCCGTGTTTCGCGCAAGCTGTAGCAACTTCTGCTTTCACGTTTCCGCCTTTTGCGCAAGCTGTAGCAACTTCTGCTTTCACGTTTCCGTGTTTTGCGCAAGCTGTAGCAGCTTCCGCTTTGATGTTATACCAATTCATAATTGGTAATTCAAAATTCGTAATTACTAATTAGGATAAAGCAAATAAATTTTAGGCTTTTTTAGAAAAATCAACAATTCCACGTATGACAACCTTTTCAACAATTGTCCACTATAGAGTTATGAGAAATTGAGAAAATGAGTATTAATTTATGGGAAGGCGAAAACGCAATTCACGTACTCTTGGCAAAGCCGAACTACGTCTAGCAAGCGTTAAATCTATTAGTCACACTCTTGATGTCGGAGAAGGGTTAACAGTCAAAGATTATACTGAAAAAATTGAAAGTGTGCGGCAATCTCTAGAAGCATACAATACCACCCTCTCTACTATTGATGTCTTACTAACCCAGCTTGTCGAAAACGAACAGGAATTAGCAGACTATTCTGAGAAAATTTTGCGTGGTATTGCTTATAAATATGGTAATAATAGCCACGAATATCAGATGGCTGGAGGTACTCGTAAAAGCGATCGCAAGCGTGCTGTGCGTCAAAGCGTGGTTTTGCCGAATTAACTAGGCGCGATTAAATGCGATCTATGCGATCGCCAACCAAAAATTACTAGACCTCTTGCAAAAATCCTTGAATCACCCCTCCCCAACCCTCCCCGTATGTGAAGGCTACCGTGTACACACAAGTCTGAAATAGCTGATAAATCTGGGTTTTACCCCACCCTAACCCTCCCCTTGCAAAGGGGAGGGAACTAGATTTTCTTGTTTCCCCCCTTTACAAGCTACGGTGTATACACAAATTTGAAATAGTTGATTAACTAAGGTTTTACCCCACCCTAACCCTCCCCTTGCAAAGGGGAGGGAACTAGATTTCCGATTTCCCCCCTTTACAAGGGGGGATTAAGGGGGGTAATTCGACTTGTGTGTACAACTTCAAAGGAGAAAGAAGTTTTCTGGACTAAAAGTTCTTCTCGACTAAACTTTTTGAATACTCCACAATAGTCTCAACCAACTCAAAATTCAATAAGCCTCCTACATAGAAGGTTTTGCGTTGACCTTGCAGGGCTTCTAAGCGATCGTAAAATCCCGCTTGCATGACCTCTGAAGTAACGTGAGGAAAGTAAGGCCACTTATCGTAGGTGTAGTAATCATCATCTACCTGCACTCCCAAATTCTTTAATGTCTTTTGAATCCCTTGGAGAACATCTGTTTTAGTGATTTTTCCCTCACGATCTAGGCGAGTGTAAAAGGCAATCAGGTCATTGTCAGCAAACTGTTGAGCAATAAACCAAGGATTCCCCACCGCATTTAAGGGAATGACATTAGTTACTGGGGTTGGCATTTCCAGTTCGGGAATCAGATAGGTAATCAAACTGTAGGGATTGAGAATAATCTGCTCAAATAGGTCTTTCTCTGCTGGCGACAAATCGAGAAAGGTGTTGAGAACATTCAACGTCAACGGACAAGCTAAAACCAGATAGTCAAATTCTAAAACTTCTTCATGGGTAACAATCTTGTCAAGAATCTGCTCTTGCTCGGTGAACCGCACCCGTGTAATTGCTCCACGCTTGATTTCTTTGATGTCAATATTCAAGCGCACATTTATTCCCCAAGCAACACGCTCCCAGAAGCGTTGGAAACCATCAATAAACCGTTTAGGCCAACCGCAGCGCATATCTGCACCGTAAGTAACTAAAGTCCCAAAGGTTTCTAGGGTCATGTATTTTAAGGCATAGACAGCAGGGATTTCGTTTAAATAGCCATAGCCCATTGCGGTAATCGGAATTTCAAATAAAGTTGTTAGACATGACAAATTTTTCTCTGCTAACCACTGGGAAAAAGGTTGAGTGAGTTCGGGATGTTGACTGATACCGGCAAACCCAGGAACGGAAATAATTGGCTCTAACCAAAGACGCTCCCACCAATAGCGCCCAACGGCTGCCAAAAACGTTACTGGGTCGGTTCCCTCGGTAACGGCATTCATAATTGAGGTGTAGGCAGGTTGTCCCGGTTGAGATTTAAAAGGGTTGTAGACTTGCCCTGGCCCTTCGCTGTAAAGTGGAGCGCCGACTTCTTCAGCCATTTTGAGGACTTCTTTGTAGGCAGGGGTGAGATAATTTGCTCCTAAGTCAAAAGAACGAGAATTATAAGTAATGGAACAACACAATCCCCCTACCCGTCCAGCTTTTTCTAAGACAAGTACGTTGCGGTAGCCTTGCTTTTTCAAAAAGTAAGCCGTAGATAATCCGGCTGCTCCCGCCCCGACAATACAAATTCGTGCATCTTTAGATACTTTAGTCATAATAGTCGTTCTTCCTAGTAGTAATGTGCCCTGATTTGAGAATGTTGCGATTAGTAGAAGGCAGCACTTCTCTACGAGAGGCTGCACCAACGGCTACGCTCAGTGACCAAGCAAGAAGGCAGGAACGTTACTGTTCCTGACATTCACGCTTTTAAAATCTCCTAATTTATATAGATAGATCGCAACTTCTACTGAAAATGTGGATAAACTGCTTCTGTGAATAATTGCTGAATGGCTGGCTGTTTAAGTAACGATTCATAGTCTTGTCGCACGGGGATATCGTAATTAGCAGTGCGAGGTGCGATCGCAGATAACCAAGTAGTGTGCATTGTGAAGCCAAAATCCAGTTGTGGATGACTCAATTTGCATATAGGCCCAGCCCCTAATCGATCGGCTTGGAAGATCCAAATTTCGTTGTTATTTTCCCCAAATACCGTACAGACGATATAGCCATCTGTAGAACTGCCATTGCTGTTCAATCTCGGTACAAACTGGGGTGAACTGATGAAGTAACCAGAGGGCGCATCATAAAAATCTGCCACCTCCATTTTGATTGTATCGACCCGAAATAAAGAAGAAGGGCGATTGTGAAATGCTTCTTCTCGTTGCATTAAGTCTTTTAGTGGTACAGCCCGATAGGGATACTCTTCGTACAAGTTGTAAATAAACTCAGTCAGCAATTCTGGCCAAAAACCGAGGGATTGCCAATAAATATTATCAATCCGCTGAGGAGGCAATCCAGAGGCCAGCTTTTCCTGGCAAGCGTAGAATCCTATACCCCAATGACGGCGAGTATCGTAAATTACTTTGGCATCTTGAATCTGACCTGTCTCGCCGTTTATTTGATAGCGACCCAGACGACCCACATCCATTTGCCCATTAGATAACATTCCTCCCAACCACAGAGGCGCAGATTTGGGAGCATCGAATTTTGATATATCATACTTGCGAACCCATTCGGCAATATCTGTGGCGCAGAGATGGGCAGCGTGCAAGGTGATTTGACCGTCAGGGTTTTCGTAATCGGTCAAAAAATGCACTGTTTCTAAAGGAATTACGGCTGGGCGGACTACGACAGTAGTCACATCTGCTTTCAGGTCAGCCCGACGCACGATGTAAATGGGAGAATTGGGCTGCTGCGATCGCGTCAGTAATCGCCGCAGAAGGCGCTCAGTTTCCAAACTATCGGGAATGGGATTATTCAGGATTTGTTCTGGGCCAATCTTCAAGGAGGTGTCCATCAGCACCACGTAATCTTTGGTAACTGCCAACTGATGGATGCTTTGTTCAATTCGCACCGGGGAACCATCCGGCAGTATCAAATCCCACTGCTGGAGTTTACCGACACCATTCCACCGCATCAGACGAACAAAATCTGGCATAGCAGTTCCCAACAATTTCTCAATCCAGCCAATCAATAGTTGCGAGAAACTTTGAGAAAACTTCGAGAACATTCCCAAGGGAATCTGCAAAGGATTGTTGTCTAAAAGTTGAGCGATCGCACTTAGCAATTGCTGTAGTTCCTGGGGCAGTTGTTCTAGGTCATAAATGAAACGCGCACTTTCAAGAAAATTACTCAGCGATCGCCCATAGTTAACTAAAAAAACTTCGTTAGTATAACCATCAAAGGCTGGGTGAGACGTACTCAACACCGGGGGGAAAGGATAGGGAAAAGGTAGAAACGGTTTCCACTCAGTATTACCTCCCACTGGGGTAACAATCTCTAAACTATTGGTATCAATTTCATAGGGACGACCAGCGTCATAAGTAATCATTAATCGCTCTTGGCTGTCTTTAGCCGTATTAAAGGCGAGAAAGGCAATATCTACCTCATCTCGCAAGCCCAAGGAAGGGGAGAAGCGTAACAACCCATAATCGCGAAATTGATGAGAGCGATAAGTAGGATTTTTAAAAGTTGCTCGATCTGCATAATAGCAAGGTGTACGTGCCAGTTTCGTCTTGACAGTCACCTGTCCGGCTTGCCAATCTAAGCGGTAAATCATCCCATCACCGTTAAAAATGTGGGTTGCATTTGGATTGGGTAAGCCCCCAGAAGCAACACTACCTACAGGCGCAATAATAAACGTATGTCCTGATAAATCTGTCGGTACATCTCCATAGATGACATTCATCGGTAAATTCGATATTTCCTGACGGCTGGCAGTCATTGCTGCCTCTGGAAATCGGGGTTCGGGAATTTTAGGATTCATTAATTGATACCCTGATATTGTCTAATTTGGTGTTTTGCTTTTAGGTATAACACTAGGTTTTAATTTAAAAGTTGAGCTTTTGCCCTCAAATGTCCAAACATCAGCTTTTTCAGGATTTTTAAATCCAACTATGAAGAGTGCTGAGTTGAAAGATCGTTTACAAGGGACTACCGTGTATACACAAGTCTGAAATAGCTGATAAATCATGGTTTTACCCCACCCTAACCCTCCCCCCTTCGACAAGCTACTTCGGCTACGCTCAGCACAAGTCAGGGCATCGCTTGCAAAGGGGAGGAAACTAGATTTCCGGTCTCCCCCCTTTCCAAGGGGGGATTAAGGGGGGTAATTAATTACTCAGTACTTCTTAATTTAGTCAGCAATCAGTATGTAAATCCCTTAAAATTTAACTGCCTCAGTAAAAATTGATGCTATTTCTTTTCCCGGCTGACAGCGCTCAAGATACATCTGCGCGACTCGATCGCACGGGTTTTGCTGCAAGCAATCTTGAAAATACTCGGCTGCTGCGGCAAATTGTTGTTGTTCGTAACACGCTAATGCTGATGCAAATACTTCTAAAGTAGCCGCTTTACCTGCATTCACTTTTGGGGAATCGGCTGCAAACACTTCATGAACAGTCACAGCATTCGTTTTACCCTTCACCTTCACCTGACCAATTACACGAATACCATAGCGATCGCGATTTTGTAAGCGTTCAAAAGTTTGGTCGGTAATTAAAAGTGGCGCGTTGAATGTTTTGGTCAATCCTTCGATTCGCGCTGCTAGATTAACTGCATCACTAATCACTGTACTATCCATGCGATTCAACCCGCCGACTGTCCCCAAAATGAGCGAACCAGTATTAATCCCAATGCCAATTTGAATTGGTAAGTAACCTTTGGCTTTGCGTTTTTCGTTGTAGGTTGTTAATGTCTGCAACATGGCAATTCCCGCCTGTACGGCATCATCGGCATCTCCTGCAAACAAAGCCATGATCGCATCACCAATATATTTGTCGATAAAGCCATTGTTTTCGAGAATGATCGGCTCCATGCGGCTGAGATAGGAGTTAATAAATCGGAAATTTTCGGCGGGAGTCATGCTTTCGGAAAGGGTGGTGAAGGCGCGAATGTCGGTAAATAAGACTGACATTTCTCGCTGCACCTGATCGCCTAATTGCACGTCTATAATGCTTTGCTTATCGAGGAATTGCAGAAATTGGCGCGGGACAAAGCGTTCATAAGCTTTGTTGAGTGCAGCTAAATCTGTATACAAACGGGCATTTTCAATGGAAATAGCTGCTTGTGCGGAAAGCAGGTTGAGCAACTCCAAACGATCTGGTGTAAATGCTCCGGTTGTCAAGTTATTTTCTAAATAGACAATCCCTGCTAACTTTCCTTGATTAATCAAGGAAGTACACAAAATCGATCGCGGCTGGTATTGGCGAATGTAGGGGTCTTTGATGAATTCCCCAATCCCTACTGCTTCGTGGATGGCATCGTTTAGGACTACATTAGTTTTAGTGCGAATCACATAATTAACGATCGCAGTAGAAAGAGTTTGGTTATCTTCAATACTGAGTGATTCCAACACCTGAATAGTATTCTCACCAACGGTTCCCTGAGCTTCAATTAGAAATTTTCCTTTGGTTGACAACAGCAAAAATCCCCGTTGCGCCCCGGCATTTTCTATTAAAATCCGCATTAAGTTAGATAAAAGTTTATCTAGTTGAATTTCTTCAGAAAGGGTTTGAGAAGCTTTGATGACTGTCACCAAATCCAATGACTCTGAGCGGCTGGTACTTGTGAGACCTGTTGGGTGAGAAGTAGTGGTTGATAAAGTTGAGTTAACAGCTTTTTCGAGAATGCGCGTTAAGATTTGGGGATACTTGGCTTCTAAATCTTTTACCTTAGCGATCGCTCCCCACTGCAAATAAAGATAACGGGCTTCTTGCAGATATACTTGGGCAATCTTGGATTTGTTCTGGGCTAGATAAAATTTGGCAGTTAATTCATTAGCGAGAGCCGCTTCATTCAAATATTGGTTTTCTTGGGCTAAGGCAATGGCGCGATCGTAACAAGCGATCGCCTGACTAGATTCTTCATGCACCCGATGCCATTCTGCTTCTACCAGCGCTAATTTATGGCTATAGTTGACAGGAGAAAACTTTGCCCAGACTTGCAATTTTTTCCGGTTTGCGGTTACTCGCTGAAGTAACTTTTGACGTTCTGCTGCACTGACAACAGAAGCTAAAGCTAGTCGTCCTAAAGAGTCATAAAAGTGGAACCATCCCACAATATATAAAGCCACAACTGCATCTAAATAAGGAATTGCTAAATCAGCATTCTTGACAGCTGTAGCATAATCTTCAAACCAATAATTCAGCGTGAGGTGATTAGTATAAATATAAAAAATAGCTGTGCGATAGTTACTCTCAATATGCTGGGCTAACATCACCGTTGCATCATAAAATTCCCCCATCAACTGACAGGGATTAGCATTTTTGCCCTGTAAATTAGCAACTACTTGGCGAGAAAGTTGAATGAGAACAAATATCGGTTTTTTCTTAAACTGCTGAATTGCATCTGCGTAAATAGCTAGACATTCATCTAATTCAGCCAGATTTTGACCAGTAAAATAGGAATGCATAGAGGATGTATTGGCACAAAATGCAGCGTATTCGGTATCACCCGTATCCCGCCCAATTTGAAATCCTGCTTGCAGTGAAGGAATAGTATTTTGAAGTGGTTCTTGCCAATGGCGAACAAAGGAATTAACTACAAATAAAGTTCTCGCTTGCAAATGCTTGGCATTGAAGCGGTCTAGCACTTGCAAGGCTAATTCACCAAATTTATATCCCCCTTGCAAATCCCCAACAACGCCACAGAGAATCAAACCATAGGTAGCGTAGGCAAAGGCTGATTCTGCCGCATTGCCATATTTCGCGGATATTTCTACCTGTTTAAAGACCGTCAAAGGAAAAACATTCGGGGCTGCGAGGTAGGTCGCCGAGGCAATACTTGCCAGGATGCGAATTGCCGCTAATTTTGTGGGATGGGTGAGTTTTGGTAAGTCAACTAAGGTGTGTACCTGCTTACCTGCCAAAGCAAGTTTAGTTTTTAGCAATCCCAGCATAATTTGCGGTTGACCGGGGTTGCTGGCTAAGGGAATGCCCAGCAGTTGCAGAACTTGCAGACCGAGTTTAGAAGCTGCCAATAATTGATCGCAGGCGATCGCAGCTTGGATTTTAATGGCATAAACCTGCACCTGATCGACTGTGCTACGGGTCTTTTGCAGAACTTCATCTGTGAGTGCATCCATGCGTTCAAAGTCCCCACCCAAATAAGCAGCTTCGGCGGCGGCGGTATGCAATGCCAAAGCTAGCTGATATTGTTGCCGCCAACAGTTAGCTGCTAGGCAATTAATCCCCATTGTCAGATAATCTAAAGCTGGCTGATAGGCTGCTGAGGCTTTGGCTTTGTTACCTGCTGTTAAATTCAACTGAGCTAATTTTTGTCGCTGTTGACGATCTGCGATTAGGACGATGCCGAAATTCAGTTGATTAACAATGTCAAAAATCCTTTCTTCTTGCTTTTGGGGAGTAATGCCTTGTAATAATAGTTGCCCAATCTGCAAGTGTACTGCCTGTTTTTGGTCAGTAGAAATCAGTGAATAAGCTGCTTGCTGGACGCGATCGTGCAGGAATTTGTAGACTACATCCAAATTTGTCAGCGCTGTTACTTCTAGGTCGGCAACTTGCAAGAGTTGGTAGTCATTACCTTGGGGTAAAATTAGTCCGGTTTGCACGGCTTCCCAGAGTTGGGCGGCGACATCTGCAAGAGATTTTGAGCTAGCGATCGCTAAAGTATGCAAATCAAAGGAATTGCCAATACAAGCTGCTAATTTTAAAGCTTCTTGGGTGGCTACTGGCAGCTTTTGAATTTTCAGCGCCATCAACTCAACTACGTTATCGGTAATCTGCGCTGCTTGGATTTTTGTCAGTTGCCACTGCCATTGTCGCTGAGTGAAATTAAACTGGAGTAATTCTTCTGCATACAGCGACTTCAGAAATTCATTCATGAAGAAGGGATTGCCATTTGTCTTCTGCTGAAGCAGTTCTGCTAAAGGAGTAACTTCTGCTAAATCGGCATTGTTGAGAGTATCGCTGAGGAGTTGTTGAATTTCAGGCAATGCTAAGGGCGTTAAGGTGAGTTCGTGAATAGCCACTCCTGCTTGTTCTAAGGATGCGATCGTTGTCCGCAGGGGATGGCTTTTATCTACTTCATTATCGCGATAAGCACCAATCAGCAACAGATATTGACTGTCTGCTTGACTAATTAACAACTGAATCAGCTGGAGTGATGCACTATCCGCCCATTGCAGATCGTCCAAAAACATCACTAAAGGATGTTCCTTTTGGGTAAAGACCTTAATGAAGTTTTGCAAGACCAAATTAAACCGAGTTTGCGCTTCCTTGGGCGATAGTTCTATAACGGGTGGCTGCTGACCAATAATCAGTTCTACCTCTGCAATCACTTCGATAATCACCTGGCCATTGACACCAAGAGCATCTAATAATTTTTTGCGCCAAATAGCAATTTCGGCTTCACTTGTAGTTAATAGTTGGCGAATTAAAGCTTGAAAGGCTTGAATTAAAGAACTGTAGGGAATGTTGCGTTGAAACTGGTCAAACTTCCCAGAAATAAAATATCCCCGTTGCTGAGTAATCGGTTTATAAATTTCTTGAACTAGGGCTGATTTGCCAATTCCAGAATAACCTGCAATCAGCATCACTTCACTTTGACCGTGACTAGCTCGCTCAAAAGCTGCCAGCAAATTTGTCACTTCCGCCTCGCGTCCGTAGAGTTTTTGAGGAATTTGAAATCTACCGGAGCAATCTTGCTGTCCCAGTTCAAATAAGGAAATTTGCCCTGTAGCGTGCAACATCTCCAAACATTGCTCTAAATCTGCCTGCAATCCAAAAGCACTTTGATAACGCGCTTCGGCAGTTTTTTCTAGCAACTTCATCACAATTTGCGAAAGCGCTGGTGGAATTTGAGGATTGATGCGATCGGGTGGAATCGGTTGTTTGGCAATATGGCTGTGAACCAGTTCTACAGGATCGTCGCTAATAAAAGGTAAATGCTGGGTCAACAGTTCGTAGAAAGTGACTCCCAAAGAGTAAAAATCGGTGCGATAATCAATCGAGCGATTCATCCGTCCTGTTTGTTCGGGAGAAATATAAGCGAGAGTCCCTTCTAAAACATTCAGATTTCGCAACGTGGGATTTTCCCGCGACAACAAAGTAGCAATCCCAAAGTCAATTATTTTCGTTTGTTGAGTTGTGGGATTGAGAAGAATATTGGCAGGATTAATGTCTTTATGAATAATTTGTTGCTGATGAATTGCTTCTAAAGCTGCCGCTACTTGTATAGCCAATTGCAAAAAATTATTTAGCGGTAGAGGCGATTGATTGAGTAACTCACGTAGAGGTTGCCCACCAAAATCCTCTAAAACTAACACTAAGGTATTTTGATATTTTTTCAAGTCGTAGGCTTGGATAATTCCAGGCGCTTGAGCGCGGCGTGTGAGATCGTATTCAAGTTTAAACCGAGCGATCGCTTCTGGGGATGGGTATTCTTGCCACAGAACTTTCAGTACTACTGGTTGTCGATCTAACTCTCGGTATCCTCGATAAACCTGAGAATTGGGGCTTGCGTGCAGTTCTGTCAGGACTTTATACCCTTCCAGTGCGATCATAGATTACTCAAGCGTTTGCTGTGTTGTTAAAGTCTATTCAGTATAAATTATTCACCTTACAAGTGAACAGAGATTAGCCGAATGCTACATACAAACTGTGAGTAGATGGACGAAAGCGATCGTCTAATGGATATAACGGGAGTCAGCAAATTGTATCTGCAATTTTCCCGGAAATTGCGCTTACAGTCGAACAAGTGTTAGCTGCGGGTAATGTTGGTTAGAAAATAGTGATGCTTAGGGGATGTTTTAAAAGTGGTTGGCTGTGATTTTAATAGAATGATTACCTCCCCTTTGCAAGCGATGCCCTGAGCTTGTCGAAGGGGGGAGGGTTAGGGTGGGGTATTTTTAATACTCTGTTAAATAACCACATATTAAGCAAAAATCAAAATATTCTTCCCTGTAGCGACTACCGTCCTCCCTGTAGCGACTACCGTCCTCCCTGTAGCGACTACCGTCATCCCTGTAGCGACTACCGTCATCCCTGTAGCGACTACCGTCATCCCTGTAGTGACTACCGTCATCCCTGTAGCGACTTCCGCCTTCCCTGTAGCGACTTCCGTCATCCCTGTAGCGACTTCCACCTTCCCTGTAGCGACTACCGTCTTGACGTTATGAGAAACAGACTTGTGTTACAGCATCTTCCCTTAAATAGAATGTTCCCGTACTTCAACAATAAATATTTGCCAGAGATGCGATCGCCTATGCAATATCTTTAGGTGTAGCGTCTGTTACTAACATCGTTATTTTTTAGTCAGGTTGGGGAACTCTATAAATACGTTTCAGTAATTGCCCAACGCTAGATGTGGGCTGCTCTGAACCGTATTGTAACGATATCTGGAGTTTTGAGGATCGGCTGATGGATAAATCAATTATTCAGTTGGTTGATGAGTTACCGACTGACAATATTACTGTCAAAGTTTTAAAGGCTCTTGATTATGTAGCTCCAGGTGAATGGAGCAATTTGACGGGGTTTGACAATAATATCCGCGCCATTACAGGAGTTACCGATGCTAAGGTAATTCAGAAAATCCGCGATCGCGCTGCTAGTTTATACATAGATCCTCAACAAGGCTACCAGTTTGCCATCAAACTTTATCAAACAATTGATAAAGCAGACACAGCGATGGCGGCGGCGGCTTTAGCGAATAAAGCTAGTGAAAAAATCGGCTTTCTCTCTTTTTTAGGCAAAATTACTCCCAAAGCCGATGTCACTCAATCCATTGACTTGGTACTAAAAATCGCCGTCGAAATCATTGCCTTTTGCAAACTAAACGGCATTCCTCAACCTAATCCTCAAGAGTTTGCTAATTCCCTGACTAACAACTATCAAAATGCATCCCTAATCCGGATGGTAGCTTTAGTTTGTCTAGATGGAATTCTCCCCTTGGGCCCTGACTTTCTCAGCAAAATTCACGGAGTTATTAGTGGTACTGATGCTAGTGCAATAACTCAAAATCCGGTTTTCTTAGCCGTTAATAACTTTCTTCCAGGCAGCAATCCTTCTGATAAAGTTGGTTTTATCAGTCAGGGTTTCAACTCCGTGCAAGGCTGGATGAATAATTTAGTATCCAAGACGGGCATAACCCCGCAATCAATTTCTAGTAATTTGGGTAATTTTATTCAGATTGCTGATGATAATTTAGATTTAGTTGCAGCATTCTTAGATCAAACTACCAATTACTACGAGCATACAGGAACTCAAACTGTCGCTCGCAGTTTGATTTTGCAAGCATACACTCTAGTAAAAGAGGAAATCAAACAAGAAGAACAAAAGCCGATTCAAGATGTTTCATCTGCCGTTAAATCAGATAAATCAGATAAGACTCAGTATGAAGTCAGCAAAACAGTAGAAGTCTGGGATGATGATGAAGAGGATTGGTATCAGGGAACCATTGAGAAAATCCAAGATGACCAGTTCTTTATTCATTACCTTGGTTACGGTTCATCTTATGACGAGTGGGTAGGCGAAGATGACATTCGGACTCGCGATCTTCGCTCCACTGATGAAAATGGATATGCAGTAGGTCAAAAGGTAAAATGTTGGGATGATGACCAAGAGGCTTGGTATTCCGCAACGATTCAGCAAATCCAAGGCCAGCAATACTATCTTCACTACGTTGGTTATGACTCATCTTATGACGAGTGGGTTGATAGCGATGAGATTTCCTAATTGTTGAATTAGCAAGGAGTTAACGAGAATTGCAACCCGCAGCTCCCCGACTTTTCAAAAAAGTCGGGGAGCTTGTTTTTCACGAATGGATTCAGGGTTGTTCTAGTACTTTGAAAAATTCATAATTGACAGTTTGGTAATCAATTACGAATTACGAATTACGAATTACGAATTACAAATTATCTTGACACTTGCGCTACGATATCCCCTATTGCTTTCATGCAATGTACGTGAGGAGTAGTAGAGATGAAACAGATGACAGAAGAATTCAATACACAGGTCGCAGAGAATCTGGTGGCGATCGCTAACCAATTCGCCCCACTGGGGAAGGTTACAGGCGTTAAAGCTTTTGGCAGTGGTAATATAAATGACACTTTTTTAGCAACTCTCGATTCTTCAAAGGAACAATATTTTGTCTTGCAACGCATTAACACACAGGTGTTTCGTCAGCCACAACTGATTATGCAGAATATGCGTACCTTAACTGAACACGTTCAAAAAAGGTTGCAGGATACACCCCTGAATCGTCGCTGGGAAGTGCCACGCGTACTGTTGACCAAAAACGCTCAAGACCACTGGAAGGATGCAGATGGCTCATTTTGGCGGGCAATCAGCTTTATTCCAGGCTCCCAGTCTTTTGATAGTATGCGCGATCGCTCCCACGCCAAAGAAATCGGTTATGCGTTGGGGATGTTTCACAATCTAATCAGCGATTTGCCAGCAGAAAAACTAGCTGACACCCTCAAAGGCTTCCATATTACACCGTTTTATCTCCAGCATTACGAGGAAGTTTTGCCGAAAACTAGTGCGCCTCAATCTTCGGAAGTGAATTATTGCTTACAGTTTGTTAGCGATCGCCAAGCTTTTGCACATATCCTCGAAAATGCCAAAGCTGAAGGCAAGCTACCCCTACGTCTGATGCACGGCGATCCCAAAATCAATAACGTGATGTTTGACACTGTTACCCAGCAAGCCGTCAGCGTCATCGACCTCGACACCGTGAAACCCGGTTTGGTACATTACGATATTGGTGATTGCCTGCGATCGGGTTGCAATCCGGCTGGCGAAGAAACCGAGAATTGGGAAAGTATTTATTTCGATACCGATCTGTGTCAAGAAATTCTCCAGGGTTATCTCGCTGTGGCTAAGGCATTTCTGACCGAAAATGATTATGCATACATCTATGATGCCATTCGTCTAATTACTTTTGAACTAGGACTGAGATTTTTTGCTGATTATTTAGCAGGGAATGTCTACTTCAAAGTTAAGCACCCAGAACATAACTTAGCAAGAGCGATCGTTCAGTTTAAGCTGACTGAAAGTATTGAATCTCAAGAAACGCAGATTCGCAAAATTATCCAAGATATGAAATGAACAAGCAGACATTTTCCCTGCAATCCTTTTCTTCCACCGAGTCTTTTCCTGATTTGAAAATTACAGGCAATATCTGCCGAAATGCTAATCAACTTACTATCTACTACAACCTTGGAGGTGACTTCAAAGAAATTGCAATTGCTCCAACATCAAATGCACCATCACGCAAGCATAAACTTTGGGAAGATACCTGCTTCGAGTTTTTTCTTGGCATTAAAGATTCTGCACGATATTGGGAATTCAACCTCTCCCCCGCCGGACACTGGAATGTCTATCGCTTTGATGGATATCGTCAAGGGATGCAAGAGGAAACTGCCTTTAAAAAGCTACCATTTAGCGTTCAGAATCAAACCGATGCTTTGGTACTTGCGTTAGATGTCGATTTGGATCGAATCGTCTCGGCAAACCAAGCCATCGAAATTAGCATTACTACCGTTATCAAACACAGAGATGGTGAAGTGACTTACTGGGCGTTAACTCATCGAGGCGCGGAGGCTGACTTTCATCTCCGAGACAGTTTCATCGTTGAGTTGTGAAATGTGGTTACTGCTACCAATATGCCAAAACGAGAAGGCGGCAACAAGTCACCCATTTGGATGAAAGGCAATTCAACCATTTGGGTGAGTCAATTGTATGAGGTTAATTTCTATAAATAAGGGGAATCTATTAGTAGAAACTATTAATTCCACTTCACTATAGTTAAGGAGTACCTGATGAAATTAATAACATTGATAAATTCTACAGTTATCATTGCCTCTCTTGCCTTCACATCTGGCATTGCTAGCGCTCAAACAGCCAGATCGATAAACACAGCAGTTAATCCTGATGCATTAAGCAGTAATTCTACCAATGCCAGCTACATTCAGCCGTTTAATCTTGTTAATCTTGCTTACCAAGGTGCTTTCAAACAGCAAGGAGTTCCTAGCGGAGGAGCTTTGATTTCTCAAGGTCAGCGCGGAAATATTACTGCGAAAGATTTAGTCAAAGCTGCGATCGATGCTAAAAAATTACCAGCACAAGTTTTAAGCGATCGAACTTACATAAGTGCTGTTAGTTCACAATTGCAAACATTAACCGGGGTAAGTTATCCTGAATAAGTACAGCTTTGTCTATGGCTATGTTTAAGTTTTTAATTGGATGAAATACAAGTTAACCTTTTCCTTAAAGCATTCCGTACCAGTTGAAATAACCCCTGTACATCTAAAGTATGGAGGTTTTAGATTAGGGGTCTGCTAAATAATTTTGTTTAAGGCAAGATACGCGATAAATCGCCGTCTCTACAATCATCAGATAATAAACAAACTAATTTACTTCTTTCGTTTGATAGAGTTAATTAAAAGATAAGTAAGATATATAAATAAAAGCCAATTATCGAATATTAGCTTTATGCAAACAAAATATGGCAATCTTCAGGGTAGAAAATATAGTAAAACAAAACAATTACAACGGTTTTTTAAACAAATTTACCCAAAAGGTAGATTGATTTTACCGAATTTTATTAAATACTTAGCTGCAATTACTAAAGAAATTGTCTTGAACCAAGATCGGGTTCTGCTGGCAGGAGTGCAGACAGAAAATGTATCTGTCCAATTGTTTGAGGATGGGGTTTTTGGGAGGGCTAAATGAACTCAAAATATAACTTTCAATACTTTCAAGGAAGTTCTCTTTCCGATCTGTTTGCTCAAGATATCACAGATGCATCTTATGGGTTTATCCTCAATTACCCTGCAACTGCTAGTTGGGCTGCTTATCCCAATCTAGAAAAATATTTTATTCAAGATGGCAGTAGTGAAGCCACCAAAACCTCCTTTGACAAGATTTGCCAAAAGGAACCTTGGAAAATTTTAGCTGTGTTAGGCGATCGCATTCCTGGAATTGTGATTAATCCGCCGCCAAAGTCGCTGCTTGCATACTGGCAAGAGCATTTTGGCTTCAGCTACTCCAATAGGTTGATAATGGATCGCTTAACTTATTTGGACGATCTCAGCCACAGCGATCGCTTTGACAAACTCATCACTCTATTTCCCTTCGATCGCCTCAAAAAAGAAAAACACGCTGTTGATTCAGACACTCATTACCGTTTACTCAGCAAAGTTACTTTAGCCGAATTGGGAGTGCAATGTCCAAAATACCAGAGTTACAATTTGCACGCTCATAGTCTAGAAGACATTCATTTACCACAACAATTTCCCTATTTAATCAAAACATCGCACGGACTCTCAGGGGAAGGCACTTATATCATCAAAAGCCTCAACGATTTGAACTACTGCTTTGAGGAAATCAGAAAATATCTCAAGATTAAGTCGCTCGATAGAATTATTGTCTCGGAGTTCGTCAAGAATGAGGTGCAGAATTACTGCGTACAGTTTTATGTCAACAAAGCGGGAGAGATAACCTTCATCGGCACTACCAGCCAACTCGTCACTCCAGAAGGCAACTATTTAGGCGGACTAATTGACTACCGCAACACTGACACGAGCAAATTCTTTGAAATGATTGCCGCCATTGGTCAGTATGCTTACAAACATGGTTATTTCGGCGTGATTGGGTTCGATGTGCTAGAAGATCGAGACGGAGAATTTTATGCGATCGATGCCAATTTCCGAGTCAATGGATCGACTCCGTTGTGCTTACAGCGTCACACCCTACTGGAACTGGGAAAGGAAGTTGCTAAATATTCTAGTAGCTACCGCATGGAAGGTACATTGGATTCAATTTTAGTCACCTTAAAACCAGAACTAGATCGCAAAGACTTAATCGTTCTGTCCGCTTTAGAGAAGGTCAAATACGGAAAAATCTACACCGAAATTTATGCGATCGTGACTGGAGAAACTATCCAGGAAATGCAGCATATCGAGCAGAAATTACAGGATAAGGGATTACAATGGCTCCCTTAAACAGGTTGGGGACAAGGGGGAATTTTTGAACAAATCTCTCCCAAGTCTCCCCCCTCTTCCTTGTCTCTTCTCCATGCCCTCTGCCCCTCGGTCACTGAGCGTAGCCGTACCCCTCCGGGGAAGCAAGCTACGCGGAGCGTCTCGCAGAGAAGTGCTGCCCCTCTGCTCCATCAAACGCCTGAAGCTTGTGAGAAATGCGGGTAAAGCGTCCTTACTTTAATCCCACTTTTTAAACGTGGGTTCCTCCTGCTTCCTGAAATCTACTTCCTGTGGCGCTTTCAAATTCCCCAATAGACAGAGAAATGCAACCGTAATAATAATTAACGTATATATGTACTAGGAGAGTTATTAAGAAATATTTTTAATAACAACTGATACTAACAAAGTGGCTGAATTACCTATTGAAGCTATCTCTAAGATTCTCGAAGCCAATTCCCAATCCCTAATTTATTTTAAAACGTAACACTTATGCAATTAAAGCCAATCAATCAGCAAGTCGTTTCTGTCGTCGGAGCCTCCAGCGGGATCGGACGTGTCACAGCTCTTGAGTTTGCTAGACGCGGCGCAAAAGTCGTAGTCTCGGCTCGGAGTGAGTTGAAGCTAAAGTCTTTAGTGGAGGAGATTCGCGGCTTTGGCGGTGAGGCAACTTTTTACGTAGCTGATGTGGAAGTATTTGAGCAAGTTAAAGCGATCGCAGATAAAACTGTGGAAGTGTACGGGCGACTCGATACATGGGTACATGTCTCTGCGATCGGCATCTTTGCCACTTTCGACAACATCACACCAGAAGAGTTTAAGCATGTCATTGATGTCGATCTCATGGGACAAGTGTATGGTGCAATGGCAGCCCTACCCCATCTAAAGCGTGAGGGACGGGGGGCACTGATCCACGTCTCTTCAATGGAAGGTAAGCGATCGCTCCCCTACCAAAGTGCTTACTCGGCAGCCAAGCACGGAGTCGAGGGCTTTATCGAAGCCATGCGCCTTGAGTTACTACATGAAAAATGGCCGATTAGCGTCACGAGTGTGAAACCAGCAGTGATTAACACCCCCTTTTGGAATAATGGTCTGACGAAATTAGGCGTAAAGCCTTCCGGGATACCACCTTACTACGATCCTAAACTTGTAGCTGATGCTATCCTCTACGTAGCCGAACATCCAACTCGTGACTACTTAGTTGGGGATGTAGCTAAAATATTAGATGTGGTACAGCGCGTCTCACCATCATTAGTAGATTCACTGTTACTGCTCGTCGGCTTTGATTTACTACGTTCTTCTGAGGCGAAATCTGAAGATGCACCAAATAATTTTTACCAATCTGTTCCTGAAGACGACAGAGTTAAGGGTGATTTTAGTAACTTAGTTATACCTAGCGTATCCGACTGGCTAGAAAAAAATCCGCTTCTTCAGTGGGGTGCGATCGCTGGTACAGCAGCATTAGCGTTGTTAGCAGCTAAAGTATTCAAAGATTAAGGATAAATAGACTTTTCGGAAAATTTGCAATTCAGTTTTTACAAGGATTTGAGAGAAATCATTGCAAACTTTTTAGCAACATAGTGATGAGATTTTGAGATAATTACTAATAATGCCATTTGGTAGTTATAAAAATCTTTTTAACTATTGATACTTTGCACAATCATAAGTTTCTTGTAATTAGAGTAAATCTCAGCAGTCAAATTTTCCGATCCAGGAGCATTCTAGCCAATGACAGACTATCAACGCACCTTACCGCCTCTGTGGATAGGTTCGGCGATCGCTTTCTATGCCTTTATTGCCATTGGTATTGCTGAAGCAGGATTAGGAGTTCTTTTGCCCTCGATTCTGTCTACCTATAACCTAACTCCCGCAACCGTCACTCTGCTGTTTCTCAGTCAAATTAGCGGTTACATTCTGGCAGCATTCACCAGCAGTCTGGTGAGTAGTCGGCTGGGGTTAGCCCGAATGCTGTTGATTGCTGCGGGCGCGCTGACGATGGCACTGACGATCTATGCCATCTCACCCTCCTGGTTTCTCATGGTTGCGGCTGGATCGGCGTTGGGATTGGGCATTGGGTTGATTGATGCAGGCATTAACACCTACATTGTCCAAGATTCCCGCAGTGCCAGTTTAATTGGTTTGCTCCATGCTTTCTATGGTATTGGCGCTCTTTCAGGCCCGGCGATCGCTACTACTTTATTAGCAGTTGGCATGAACTGGCGACAAGTTTATGGGGTATTAGCTGGAATTGTCAGTCTATTAATTGTGAGCGTGCTGGGTGTTATCATCTTCAACTACACACCAATGACAGTACGGATATTGCCATCAAAGACAACTGCCTTAGAAAATCTGGGCAGAGCGCTGCAAACTCCGATAGTACTGCTAACTGGGCTACTTTTGCTGGTTTATGTTGGCACTGAAGCCTGCATTGGTAACTGGGCATACACTGTGCAGTCTGTCGCTCGTCACACTCCCACGCTGATTGCTGGTTACAGCGTTAGTGCTTACTGGGTGGGATTAACATTAGGACGTTTCATCTTAGGTTATTTCTTGCAATCCCTTGGGGCGGTGCGCACAATCAGTATGTCGCTCAGTCTTGTAATCATTGGATTGCTTGCTTGGTGGCAATTGCCCGATCAATGGATTAGCTTACCGTTGATTGGCTTTGGGTTGGCAGCCATCTTTCCTGCAACCATTTGGTTAATCCCTCAACGATTACCAGATCCCCATGTTCCTGCGGCTGTTAGCATTGCCACTAGTGCCGCCAGTTTGGGCGCTGCGATCGTACCCACTGGAGCCGGTTGGGTTGCAAGTTGGACAACTTTAGAAATCATCCCAATGTTGATGCTGCCATTGGCGCTGTTAATGGTGGGCTTACATTGCTGGCTGGTACAACATTCGGTAACTGACTTTTCTCGTTAAGTCTCAAAAAACTTACCCATATTTGTTATCCAAAGTATCTAATACCCCCCCTAACCCCCTTTTCAAGGTTACGGTGTATACACAAGTGTTGGTGCGGTGTATCTATCCCGCCTCGGAATTTATTCCGAGTCTCATAACCAAAGTCCTCTAAAAGACAATACAGTTCAGTTAAGAAAAATTGTAGGTTGGGTGAAGCAAAGCGCAACCCAACAAAGCTATGAAAATGTTGGGTTTCGTTCCTCAAACGCCACGTGCTACAAGTCGGCATAGCCGCCCAACGCAGTGGCTCCCCAACCTACACAACTTAAGTTTTTTGGCGCTAACTGAACTGTATTGCTCTAAAAGAGGACTAAACAAGAAATTTAGTTTAGTCCTCTAAAAGAGGACTGTTAGCTATCAGCCCGGAACTTTAGTTCTGGGCGTTATGAGCGGGATATTTGCTCAGTGTGCGACTTTCACTTGAACAGAAATATTGGGTGGGTAGGATTTTTAGAGATGTGTGTACACCGTAGCTTGTCAAGGGGAGGGGAAATAGTTTCTTAAAGCCTCCCAATACATCGGGGAGTTGGGGGGATAATGTCAAAATTTAATATGCTATAGGACACTTTTTTAACATTCTCTAAGCAATAACTAATGCCTTTAACTCCTCAGTTTTTAATCTTGGCCCATAGCATGTAACAATCTTAGAAGCTGCGGCCGATGCTAATTTTCCGGCTTCTTCATAGCTCATACCTTGGGTAATTCCATAGAGGAAAGCTCCTGCATACATATCTCCTGCTCCTACTGTATCTACAGCTTTTACTTGAGGTGCAGCGATTTCGATTAATTTCTCACCGTCAAATACTACTGATCCCTTGGAACCGCGAGTGATAGCAAATTTCTTACTCAGGGTTTTTAGTTTGTCTACAGCTACTTGAAAATCTTCTGTATCTGCTAGTTCTAATGCTTCACTTTCATTAGCAAAAATCAAGTCTAAACCAGGCCCAATGATCTCTAATAAACCATCTTTAAAAAATTTCACCATGTTGTAATCAGATAGGGACATGGTAGTTTTTACTCCCGCTTTTTCAGCTATTTCTCTAGCCTTTATAGCTGCTTCTTTTCCTGTAGGAGAAGCCACTAAATATCCTTCTATATATATATATTCTGAATCAGCGATCGCTGATGATACTAATTCTTGTGTAGAAAATTCTCCAGTAATTCCCAAAAATGTATTCATGGTGCGATCTGCATCGGGAGTTACTAACACCAAACATTTACCTGTAATTCCTGATTGGCGATCGCCATTTTTTAAGTTGGTATCTACCTGAGAGTTGACTAAATCTTCGATGTAAAAGTCTCCAAATTCATCATTAGCTACTTTGCAGGAATAAAAAGTTTTTCCTCCTAGTTGACTAATTGCCACTATTGTGTTGGCGGCTGAACCTCCACAACTCTTATGGCAATCAAGATTTTTGAGATTTTCCAAAATATGATTTTGACTGTCTTCATCTAGAAGTGTCATTACACCTTTATCAATCTTTAGCTTTTGTAGTAACTCTGGAGAAACTTCGTATTCTATATCTACTAAAGCATTACCTACACCATAAACATCATATTTCTTGCCCATTGTCGATCTCCGAGAATAATTTCTATCTGACTTGAACAGAACTGATGATAACAGATAGACAACTCTCGTAGGTAGAAAAAGCTTACTCGTTGATGAAATACTTTCAAAAAAACGAGCAAGCAAATATAATTACTACTACTGTGACGCTACGAGTACAAATCCTCAGAATGGCACGAAGAAAAACTCAGGCGATCGCTACATCTAAAACGTGACGATTTTACACGAAGTTATACTTAGTGAGACAATTGTGCTTTCAGATGGTCAGCTAATCGAATTGCCAAGGCGATAATGGTCAGCGTCGGATTAGCATAGCCTCCTGTAGGGAAAACAGAGCTACCTGCCATAAATAAATTAGAGATGCCGTGAACTTGACAATTTGCATCAACTACTCCTTGTTTTGGGTCGTGATGCATACGCGTTGTTCCCATATTATGATGGGTACTAAGAGAAGCAACTGGACGATCTCCATCTAATTCAATTTGCAACTCACCCAGTCCGGCGCTAGCAAACTCTTGTGCAAATACTAACTGCGATCGCTTCACACTGCAAATATCTATTTCGCTCCAATAATTAATTAATTTTGCTTGCGGACAACCCAGCTTATCTAGTTGATTGCTGAGTGTCACTCGATTATCTGGATTTGGGGTTTGTTCAGTTTGGCTGAGAACTTCAAACTTAGTATATTTCTGTTCATTACCTTCATGCTCAGACCATCCTCCATGACTTAAATCAGGGAATAAATATTCTTTTTTGAGATTATATTTATACCAATCAGCGACTAAATCATCAATATTCGTTATGACATTTTGCAAATGCTGAAAAATATTTTTAGGTAACTTTTTTTGTCGAACTGAAGAGAACAAAATTTTTGCAGAAGCCTTTGCTGCCGATCTAAATCTTTCATCTCTGGGATATAACAACGCGGTCATATTTAATAATTTATCGCGGCGCATCACTTGTTCCGTCAGAGCAAATTTTCCCATGACTGTGACATTGTTCACGCGGCGTAAATCATACAAAGCCATCGAATTAAATATTTTGCGATTTGGCGGAACAAGCATACCACAACGGATAAATGGATGATCCATGAAGAATCTACCCACTAAATCATGTTGATTGCCTAATCCATTCTTTTGAATTCTGTTTGATAGTAATAACAACCGCGCGTTTTCAATCCCACCTGCGGCTAAAATAAATACTTTTGCAACAACCCAAAATTTATTACCAGATAAACAAGCAACTTGCACGCGTTTCACTGTTTGGGCTGTTTCGTCTGCCTCAATTTCTACCACATTGGCGTTGAGGTATGTAGTTATATTAGGAGATTGATTGATTTGGCGGCGATATTCATTAGTAAAAATATCGCGCGGGCCAAACTGAAACATACTAGTAGTAACTCGGTCACTTGTGAAATGTGTCCGAGGAGATTGAGCATTTTCCCAAGCCTCAGCTTCGTAAGCAAAAGAACCGAGTTTACAGACTGCTTGAGCGCGCTCATAAAATGGATTGAGGTGAGATTTACTAAAAGGCCAGCCACTATATGGAACCCAATCTCGTTTTTCAAAATCTATTGCGTCTAACGGCACGTGCCTCAGACCAAGTTGATTTTTATTAATTTCAATATTCCAGACATTAGCCATTCCACCAAATTGACGATGACGCATATCTTGTAAGGGGGGAAAAGGATCTCCAACCGTTTCACCTTTACCAAGAGATGCAGTTTCTCGATCAAATTCTAAATCACCACTTTCTAGTAAGCACACTCGAAAGTCTTGCCCAATTAATTCTCGTGCAAGTGTAATTCCGGCTGGGCCAGCACCAACTATACAAACTTCCGTATTGATAATTTCATCTATTGGTAATTTGCGGCTATCAATCAACATTGATTTAATTCCTTTTGCATAAATATTTTTTATATTGCGCAGATGTATAGAGGATATTAATTACGAAGTGTAAATGCGTTTGTAGTAAGGACTTTAGTCCTGAATTTTTAAGCACTAAAGTGCTTACTACAAACCGATCAAAACTTTTGTGATAGAGGGCTAGGCATTACAGAGCGGATTGCATTAATAAAATTTTGGGCATAATTCTGCGTTGAAAAATCGAGGGCGCGTTGTCTAGCAGCTATTCCCGCACTTCGGGCAAATTCTTGCTCGTCAAGATAGCGGAGAATTGCGATCGCTAATTTATCCGCATCGCCGTAAGGTGTTAATAATCCATTCATTCCATCGGTAATAATCTCTGTCGGCCCGCCTGCACTACCAGCAATTACAGGTTTACCCAGCGCCATCGCCTCAATAATCACAATCCCAAACGGTTCTTTATCCGATGCATGAACAAATACATCCATTGCTTGCACCCATTCCGGGATATTACGCTGTAGTCCAGCCATAATTACTTGGTCTTCCAAGCCCAAAGCGGTGATTTCGGCTTTTAAGAAGTCCTCATAATCCGGTTCCAAATCGTGCTTACCGCCAACTACCAGACAATGGGCATCGGGATACTTCTGTAAAATTTTGGGCATCGCTTGCACCAATACGTGCATTCCCTTCCATCGTTGCAATCGTCCCACAATTCCAATCAACGGCCCGTGTAAAGGTAAGCCTAATTTTCGCCGTGCTTCTTCTGGAGTTGGTAAAGCATTCGGCTCAAATCGGTCTAATGCGACACCAGGATAAACCAAAGGCGTTGGTCTGTGCGGCCAAATCTCTGCCTGTGCTTGCTTGCCATCTTGCGAAAGAGTGATAATTGCCCGCGCTGGGATTAAAGTAGCAAGTCGCACCAACAAAGTTCGATCGCTAGGTACTTCTAGTTGATACCACACAGCAGGCAACCCTGCCAGCATTGCCGCCAAACCTCCAGATATATGCGTAATCCACATCCAATTGACAATTATATCTGCACGTTCGCGGCGTGCGATCGCAGCTATCCGCAAAACAGCGCCAATAAAACGGTGGATTTGGCGTAAACGTCCACTTTCTACAACTCGCGCATCAATACCGAGAGACTTTACTTGTTCCACCATCGGGCCGGATTCTAAAAATATCACCAGCCACTCAACACCAGCATTACGTCCCTGCTGCACCAAATCCCAAAGCATCATTTCACCACCGCCTCGTTGCTCGGCTAGTGGCATGACAATAATTACTTTCATAATCTATATCAGTCCTATTTAAGTTATAAGATTTATGAGATTCTCGACTTATTAGAGAAGTTAGAAATATTGGAGAACATCTGAGGATTGCTATAGTACTTATGTCCTGCCATAGCCATAGCTAAAAATCCCCAAAGAATCATCCCTGAGACGCTCAACATCCCGCTACCGATAACTAACTGTGAAGCAGAACTGATGCCAATGGCGCGGGCAGCACTGACAAAACTATCGAAACGACCTTCACTATAGCTGCTAACAGTAATAATCAACAAGATTAATCCACCCATATAAAATATGCCTCCAAACCAACCAAGGGTGAAAAACATATCTAAAATGCCACTATCAATTACCACTACTTCAATTTGACCAGTTTTTTCGTTGACTTTCCAAATATTTCCTAAGCCGTTACCTAGACCATTAGAAAGGGCTAAACCAAGATTTCTGTCATAAGTTCCCGATCTATCTTTAAAGCTGCCATCTTCTTGAATATTAGAAAAAGTTTCAAAACGTGCTGCTACTACTCCAGCAATTGGTTCGATAGTTGTCAATGGCACAACACAAATAGCCATGATTACAATTATGGTAATTAAGCGCATTTGAATTTTGGCTTTGACTGAACCCATAATCATAATTATTCCAAATAACCAGCCTCCCCAATTAGTACGTGCTTGTGTTAATAGAAAAGATAAATAACCAACAGCTGAAGCCGGAAAAATTAAGCTTCCCGAACCGGTCAATAATAAGAGTAATCCAGCCTGCATAACCGAACCAAAGGGGCCGACTGAGTGTAATGTACTCCAGACGCGCATCCCGAAAGGTACAGGGTTTCCAGAACTCATGAATAATTTTGATTGGATGAGCCAGTATCTATCCCACTCAGGAGCTACTACAAATTGATATACGCCATAAGTTCCTAAAATCAACACAGACCAGAGAAATGTTCGCTGAATGTTCTGGCGATAACTGGGATAATCTCGCCAGTTGATAAATAAGTGAAAAGCGAAAATCACCGGACTGAGCCAATCCATTAATCCGCGTGCTACAGGGATAGGTGGGTTGTAAATTAGACCGATGAGAAACCCATAAAAAACTCCAATAAAAGCCAAAACAAACGGCAAACCCCCTTGGCGAGAAGCGCGGGGAAAGTGTCGCAAAAATGTTGCTATAGTAATAAACACCACCAAGTAGGGTGCTATGAGCATTTGACGGCTAGCATCCCAGCCTACCCGATAATCAACTAAGCGAGTCGCTAAGGGTGTGAGAAACCAAATCCACCAGGTAAAGCCAATGTAGAGAATGGGATGCCGCAAGTATAAAAATACGGCTACTACTAAAGCTGTCGCCGGGTAAATTAGGCGCAATCCGGCAGTAACACCACCAAAATAGCAAACTACAGTTAGTAATATAAAGCCTGCGATCGCCATCCAACCTTGTAGCGATCGCTCTTCGGGAGAATAGTTTTCTTGTAAAAAACTATTGAAAAGTATCTGCTTAGAATTCATTCAATTTTAGATGTACATATAAATAAGTTCAACTCGTTCCCAGGCTCTAGCCTGGGAATGAAGTCATTCGAGGCTCTGCCTCATTCTGAATTGCGAATTCTGAATTTTGAAATGTTTATATCCCTGCCAACGTCCACGCCAGGATGCTAATAACTTTTTCCCCGCCAACTGCCCTTGACTAGGTAAAAATCTCAGCCATTGTACTAAGCCCAAACTATCGCATGTACCCACAAATACTGCCCAGAACAAAAATGCAATCCGGCGGATAAATGGTAAATGCTCTAGTAAAACTAAGGTTTCATTATGGACTAAATTAATAAAGGCAATTTCATTAAAGTTATTTCGCTGATCTTCATCAAAACGTTGTGCTGGATAATGATCTACAGCAACGCGAGGATCGTAAATTATCTTCCAACCCGCCCGCTTTAATGCCAGGGTGAATGCCATTTCAAAGTGTACTTGCGCTCCAGTACCGCGCATCCGCTCGTCAAAGCGTAGTTGTCCGATAGCTTGGGTACGAAAACTCATGTTCACGCCCTTGAGAATATCGACTTCGCGGGGTTCTCCCACTCCCAGGTGATGGTTGCCAATGACTCGCCCAAACCATTGCAACTGTCCCACTACTGGGCGGGATTCGTCTTCTAATTTGCTGCCGTGGTATATCCAATCACGCCCTCCCAGACCGCCGAGGCGACGATCGCAGCTAAAGTAAGCCGCAATCCGCTCTAACCAATCGGGATGGGGTGCGGCATCATCATCAGTAATGGAAACAATATCGCCCTCCACTGCTGCTAATCCGGCGTTGAGAGCTGCTACTACCCCCGGTTGTGTCACTTTCACGGGATGCAGTGGCAAATTGTGCGCTGTGTATTGGGCCAGAAATTCCCAAGTTTCTGCATCCGTATCGCGGACAACCACGATCGCTTGATCGACTGGTTTAGTTTGCTCCTGTAGCGCCAAAAGGCAGCGTGAGAGGTCTTGTGGACGGCGATAAGTCGGTATCAGAACAGTGTTCCGCATTGCTTAACTCCTCGAATAAATCCACATAAGTTTGTGCCATAGTAGTCCAGCTATGTTGTTCTGCCACAGAACGAGCAGCTTGACTCATTTGCTGTATGAGCATATCTCCACTTACCAAGGACATCATCGCCACAGCCAAAGCATCGATATCATTTGAGTCGGTTAAGACGATGCCACATTCTGGTGTCACCAACTCTGCACCCCCGGTAGCTGTGGCAGTAATTACTGGTAGTCCTGAAGAAAGTGCTTCTAACAATACGAGGCTACAAGCTTCATATCGGGAAGGAAAAATAAATAAATCTACTGACCGCATAATTTCGGGGATATCACGGCGAAATCCGACAAAATGCACGCGATCGCTTAACCCCAAGGATGCCGCTAGTTGTGGGAAGGGACTACCTTCGATATGACCTACCACCGCCAAATGTAAATCGGGAACTTTCACCAAGGCGTGTAGTACTGTATCTAAATTCTTTCTGGGTGTGCGGATATCTCCAGCAAACAAAGCTAGGGTGACATTCTCCGGTAAACCTAATTTTTGGCGATTGCTTTGGCCAGGGGTAAACTCTTCTAAATCTACGCCATTGACAATTACCCGAATTCGAGAACGCGGTACACCAATGTTGACTAATTCTTGGGCTACCTTTTCCGATACAGCTACAACAACCTGCGCTTTTTGGAAAGCTTGTTTTTCCCAACGGGCATTAAAAGCCGTAAATAGCCACTGGTAAAAACCATAGAAATCGCGGCGGTTGCGAGAAATATGAACTGGCGATCGCAACCATGAACTGTGGACAAAATGCACAGCATTCACATCAGCCGCAGCCAGATTAATTGCTCCATTGACTTTAACTAAATCAATTTCAGAGCGATGTTTGCGCAACCAATCTGCACTTTTTTGAGCAAAGATGAAATTACGCACAAATTCTGTAGGATAGCCTTTGACTGAAATTTGAATCCAATTAACTTGGCTATTTTCTTCTAGTTCTGGTGCGACTTCACTAGCTAATAATGTCAAATGATGACCGCGACGAATTGCTTCCTTAGCAACCTCATAGTTTACCCGCCCCTGACCATCACCTTTTTTGATTTTATGAGTAACAATACAAAGTTTCATACACTATTTCCTTAAGGATAAAATCCTTGAATCACCCCTCCCCAACCCTCCCCGTATGTATTGGGTAGGGGGCAATATTTCAAGTTTCCCCCCTTTATAAAGGGGGATTAAGGGGGGTCTATTCGACTTATGCAAGAGATATCTTTAAGAAAGAAATTCCTCAACTCAGAGATATTGAGATATTATTTCGATATTCCGATTAACTTACTTGTTAAAAATCGCGGCGTAAAACTAAGACTAAGTGCTGCCATAGTTCGCACATTAAATTTTTGTTGATTCAGCGCTTGCCAAAAATAAGGGCGTGCTGCGGCTATCTGTTCGCTTCGTAGCAAACCAATTCCCAAAGTAGTATTAGCTTCTAACCATTTCTCCTGAAAATGAGTTCTAAATTCCTGTAACCGAGGATCTTCCATAAATACTTGATAGCAAAACATTTCGCTTTTCGCTTTGCGAATTTTTGCTTGTACATCTCGACTACCACTGAGCATAGTATCAGTTTGCTCATGGGCACGATATCGCGTCAATCTTTCTGGACAATAGTAAGCACCATAACCAGATATACAGAATAGATAGGTTAAATATAAATCCCACATCCCACCAACTTCTGAGGGAATACTATACCAATCCACCAAATTATTCCGAATCACGCAAGATGCAGCAGTAGGTATACTTTTATCTACCAATCCAATTTTGGAAAAAGGCTTATAAATTCCTTTGGCTAGTTTGTCTCGCTTGTAAGCGCGTGTATTTTCTTCAGTACCAGCATGATTAATTATGCCATCAGCATCTATAATATATTGGTCACAAAAAGCGAGAATTAAATCAGAATTGGCTTCTAGTGGTGGTACAAGCGTTGCTAAAAAATCTTCATGCCAAATATCATCGTCATGGAGACTAGCAACATATTTACCTTGCGCCATGCTAAAGCCATACTGCTGATTAGCTAACATCCCCACATTTTGCGGATGCTGCCAAAATTTGATGCGTGAATCACCAAAAGATGCGACAATTGCTTGGGGATTTTCGGAACTACAATTGTCAGAAATAATAATTTCAATATTTTGATAAGTTTGTTTTATCGCACTTGCGATCGCTTGCTTGAGATAGTCTGGTCGATTATAGGTGGGGATAACAATACTGACTAAAGGTTGTTGACATTCTTGATGCAATGACATATTTTTCTCCCTTAATATTTTCTAAGTAAAAGATGCAATATTTGATGTTTTTAGTAAATTCAGCTTATTTAGCTGGAGAGATACTATATACTTTGTTCGCTTGGGAAGGAAATTCAGCTATTGTTTTTGCATAAATTGTTCGGAGATTATTTACATGAGCAGCCATTGTAAATTCCTTCATCAATAAAGTATGACCTTGCTCACCCATGTATCGGCTTTTTTGATAATCTCTAGACAATTCATTAATAGCATCAGCCAGCTTTTGAATATTATTGCCTGGAACAAGAATACCCGTTTCTCCATCTTGTAAATGTTCTGGAATTCCTCCGACTGCACTACCAATTACAGGACGACAACGAGAGTATGCTTCTAGAGTTACAAGACCAGCAGGTTCAGGCCAAACACTGGGAAAGATGACTGCAAAACACTGTTGATAAAGTTTATCTAATTTATCCGAATCGCACCAACCATGCCAAGTGATTCGCTTATTCAATCCGAGTGTGCTTGCTAACTTTTCTAACCGCGGCCGTTCCCAACCTTCACCTGCAATATCAAGTTGAATTTTTGGGTCTGTATGTATTAAGGTTTTCAGTAACCATTCCAGACCTTTATCAGAAACAATTCGTCCAGCAAACAAAATTCGATGATTTTGATGTACTTCCAAACTTAGGGGTGAACTTGCTGTTTCTGGTATAGAGATTCCACAGTGTAGGGTTATAACTTGTTCAGGGGATACACCGTTTTGAATTAACTCTTGCCGCACATATTCGCTATTCGCAATGAAAGTAATTTTTAGCCTTTTTAAGACATCTAAAAACTGATGAGTGGTTTGAAGTTCTCTAAGAGTTCTTAAAGGTCTACGGCTACCACATTTATCTGCTAATTTACCCCAGGTACACCCTAAATAAGAGAAGTTGCGATCGCAGATTGTCCGTTGCTCTGCTAAATACTTTGTGCCGCTAGGGCAGTAGAATGAGTGATTATGAACGCTGAAGATAGCAGGACATTCGCCTGTAAGCTGCAATAGCAAATCTGGACTGTGGATGTGCAGCAGTTTGAACTGTTTTTGATCGATATTTTTAAGTGATTTTATCACGCGATCGCTAACATCACGTGGTCGATGTTCAAACAGAGAAGCTAAATAAGTTTCAACACCTCCGCTCCCACCGACACCAAAACTTGAGCATTGATAAATTAGGTCTTTGTCAAAGATTTCCTGGGACATATTTTCTATGAATTTTAAGTATATAGGATTAATTTTAATAACTTATTTATAGATAGAATAAGTGGTTAAAATTTTTTTGTTTTACTATTTTGCAAAATTACTGATACATATTTGAGAGTTTACGGCTGTAGAGATGTACAGCCGATTAATATGTTGTAATTACTTTGGTAATTGGATGTTGTTTTTAATCTGGCTGCCTTACTTCATATTGCATTTGATGATATTTCCAAAGCTTGCCTTTTAGTTCCAATAGTTCTTGATACTTACCTTGCTCTACTATTCGTCCCTGTTCTAAAACTACAACTTTATCTGCTTTAGAAATAGTAGAAAGACGGTGAGCGATCGCAATTACTGTTTTACCCACAGATAGCTTTTCTAATGAATCTTGAATTAAGCGCTCAGATAGGGAATCTAAGGCACTAGTTGCTTCATCCAAAATCAAAATTTCTGGGTTCCGCAGTAGAGCGCGTGCAATAGCAATTCGCTGTCTTTGTCCTCCAGATAACCTAACACCCCGATCTCCTAATTGGGTATCAAAACCTTCGGGCATTTCCAAAATAAATTCTAGTGCATTCGCTAGTTTAGCTGCTTCTTGAATTTCCTCATTCGTTGCCTCCGGAGTTCCGTAAGCAATATTTTGCCAAACATTAGTATTGAAAATAAAAGTATCCTGACTGACGACAGCTATTTTGCGACGGAGAGAGTTAATTTCAAACTGTTGAATCTCGATTTCATCAATATAAATATATCCATCTGTAGCATTATAAAATCGGGGAATCAAATCAGCAAGAGTTGTTTTACCAGCGCCAGACGAGCCGACTAATGCTGTCATCTTTCCCTTTTCAATCGTCAGGGTAATATTATGCAACACTAGATTTTCATCATCATAGCCAAAATCCACAGATACTAAATCTATTGACCTGTTTAATCCCTTAAACTGAATTCTGCCATTTTGAAAGTAATATTTTTCATCACTTTTCAACAGATTTTTAATATTGTCTGCTGAACCATGTAAAGTGCTAAGATATGCTCTCGTACCATTAATATCTTGAACAAATGGAATAAAGCGAAATAGTACAAAGAAAAAGGTTAGTAAAGAAGCAACTTGTAGCGTTCCATTAGTCACAAGACTAGTGAATGCCAAAATAATCATTCCGATCAATACCGTAGTCGCTACCGCTTCGGCAATTGGCTTCACAAGTGTCCAGGTAAATACAACCTTTGTTGTGCTACTTATTACTTTATCGCTAGCTTTATAGTAACGCTGACGTTCAAATTCTTGAGTACCACAAGAATGAACAGTGCGAATGCCATTAATAAATTCTATGGCTGTTGATGTGAAATTAGCATTAGCAGTTGTCATGCCAAAACTTGATTCTCTGACTCTAGCATTCAGATTTGACAACCCCACACCTAACAGTGTAAATAGCAATGCTGAGATTATCGTCAATTGCCATGAGATCAAAAACATTGATATTAAGTAGACAAAGGTTGTGAGTCCTCTAGTTACTAAAAAAGCTCCGCCACTAAAACCTTGTCTGATTCTCTCAATTTCTGTAGTAATTGTGTTAATTAGTTCGCCAGAACGAGTTTTACTAAAGTAACTTAGCGATAATGATTGTAACTGTTCAAAAATTTGCTTGCGTAAGCGATCGGCAAGATGTAGTTGAGATAATTCAGTATAAACTTGAGAAAAATAATTGAAGGTGGCACGTAACCAAGTACTCAATAAAATCAGCAAAGATACGCGATATAAACGATTAATTGCTGATGTCTTGGCTCCTAAAATCCAAAGATCGAACCATTCTATTCCTGTTTGTACGGGTTGAGCATTGGGGCTAGTTAAGCTTTGCAAGAATGAAAGTAAGAAACCAATACTTACACCTTCAAAGGTTGCCGCCAAAATTGAGAAAACCAGAGCTGAAATTGCAATTTTGCGAAAGTGTTTAAATTCTCGCAATATCAAATAGTTGTCCTGCCAAAAGCTACTAGCTTTGAGCAGATTACTGACTGGTTGAGGAAGCTGTAAATTCATTAATTTTCTCATAATATTTTGGCAAGTTACATAGACATCTATAGATCGATACAGTTCAGATAAGCTCAAAACCCTGACGTAAAGATGCTATTTATCGCGTTTGAAAAACTAATTATCTAGAATCTGATACTACATAAATAATTTTTTTGAGTCTCAGTGCGATAAATGAAATCATCAATTACCGCACCGATAAATTACAGGGTTTGGCTATCGAGATGTAACAGATGAGACTGTGCCTCTACTTCCCAGGAAGTTGTAATTTCTGGTAATTTATTTAGCTGTACTGCATCTTCCAAAGTCCAACAACGAGATCCGGTTAAACTCATGTCACCCCGTAGCACATTAAATAACTGTGGCAGATTGTCGAGATTGTATTTACCCATCCGACGCCCTAGTGGTGTGGTATTGTCGGTGCAAAAACTCATCGCTTGAAAGAGTTTACCCCGTTCCCCAACACGCCATTCATGACAAAAAAGAGGCCCTGGCGAGTAAACCTGCATTAATACAATCAATCCCAACATGACTGGACTTACTAATAGCAGCAATATAAAAGCGGCAATCCAATCAATTACTCGCTGCAATTGTCTGAAGGGTTGGTTAGGGAGTTTTTTGCTAGCGGGTATGCTTAGGAATATTGGTTTTTGAGCTGCTTCACATGCATCTGCCCAAAATTTGAGCAAAGTCTCACCCAATTTTGGATCTATGCTGACCAAACTTACTGGAGAATGTTGTAAGCATTCTACTAGCGATCGCTTATTATCTAATGAAGCCAGATATGGTTGTTTCACTCCTCCAAGCGGCTTCACCAACAGCTTACCCCGTCGCCACTGGAGTGTGCAGTACCCACGATTATCTTGGTGTGACTGGGTTACATCATATAAATTCTCTAGAGTTGGAATTATTGAAGTTGTCATAATGTCTTTGGGTTTATACAGGAGTGAATTACTGAGGCGTTATCAAAGGCTATTAATGCCAAAGACCCAAATCCGAATCTTGTTGTAAGTCCAAAAATATGCTATAGTATTTGCCACTCAGCCAAGCATGTATTGCGTAGAATTCTGCTGGTGTAGAGATTTACAAATTAGACAGATACTAATTACATAAGTAGCAATCACCGAATTTTAGATTTTAAATTTTGGATTTTGGATTGAAGATTCAAAATCCAAAATTTAAAAAGGTTTGAAGCCCCCGAATTTATTCGTGGAATAAATCTCAAATCCAAAATTCTTTATTCAAGCCCCTGACTTGATTGCTGGGGTCAATCTAAAATCTAAAATCTAAAATCCAAAATTGTGTGACCGCTACTATTAACATTCATGGGCAAATCTTGATTTTCCGGAAACTACTGACAGTAGAGAAGTGTAGAGAGAAATTACCCATGAATCTATATCTACGTTGAATTACGCTGAGGTGTCCATTATCTTGATAGATTTGAAAAACCAGTCTGCTCTTGTCTTCTAGCCTTTATGAAGGTGCTTTAATCTCTAGAATATAAGACTCTGTAGAAATAGCGATCGCTCAAATAACTTCTTTATCTATTCTTTAAAGAGTCAGTGATTTCTCTGAAAAACCATAAAGATAGCATAAATATACTGAATTCTTCCCGATAGCAACAAAATTAAATTTGGTTCATCAAAACGCAGAAACAATTCATGAATCATTGCTATCAATTTAAGGTAAAAACTAGCTTTTAGCAGATTGCCTCGTTCCCAGTCTCAGACTGGGAATGCCCGTCCTTGAGGCTCCGCCTCTTTTACTCGCGGCAGCAGCCCAATGAACCAATACGCTTAGATTAAGCATTTTTTCTCTTCTCTCTGTTTCCTCTGCGCCTCTGCGGTAGCCTGCGGCAAGCCGTTCGCGTAGCGTCTCGTAGAGAAGCGTCTACGTTAAAAATTTGACATTTACTCGCGGCAGCAGCCCAATTAACAGCATTTCTAGCCTCTAGCTAGAAACGAAAAAAAATCCAAAACGCAAAATCCCCGACTTCTTTAAGAAGTCGGGGATTTATCATCTAGCCGTACTAGCTACTTTTCTACAGCTTGACGTAGAGCCAATTGTTGTTGTTTGACATTAGGTACGTAATTATTACTATTTGATACCCCATTAGCTACAACTCCAATCAGATTTAACTTACTCAGCATCGCTGTCGCTTGATTCAGCTGACTTCGCGTCACAATACCAATGCTTGCCACCATAATCACACTACGACAAGATGATGCAGTAAGCATGGCATCCACCAAACCGAGAACTGGGGGCGCATCTATCAGAACCAAATCATAGTTTTCCTCAAATGCTGTCATTAATTGGATCATTCGAGGAGAACTCAACAGATTAGCTGGGTCGGCAGGTTTGGGGCCAGCGGTCAAAATATCGATGTAGGCGGAACCTGAGTATTGAAGACTAATTTGGTTGGGTAGAGTTGTATCACTCGCCAATAAAGTTGAAAGTCCCTGCTCATTAGGAAGATTCAGTTGGTGGTGCAAACTGGGATCGCGTAAGTTGGCATCAATCAGCAGTACTCTTTTGTGTAAACGAGCAGCACTCATTGCCAAACCCAACGCCAAAGCTGATTTACCTTCATCGGCTAAAGCCGAGGTAATCATCAAAGATTTTAAATTAGTAACAGTATTTAAAAGTTCAATGTTTTTGTAAATCAGATCCAGCGATTCCCAACGCGGTGGAGATTGCAATACCTGAATCGTCCAAGGAGCGAGAACTTCTGGCTTGCCAAAAGGCAACTTAATCATTGATTCTCTAGGTTTGGCTGGCGGTAACTTGGGAGTTGTTCCCAACAAAGGCATAGCCATTTGCTTCTCTAATTCAGCAGTGGTGTGAACTGCATCATCAGCCGATTCGCGAATAAAGGCAGCAATACCTCCTAACATTAACCCAACCACAGCACCTAACAGCAAATTCTGTTGAAGATTGGGGCCTAATTTTGCACCTTTTTGAGGATCTTCTACCACTTCCCAATTGAATCCACCCTTGGAAAGTTCTTGCCGTAATTGTTGTTCTGCTCTTAAAAGCTGCTCTAATCTTTCACGACTAAATTGCAACTGTGGTAGCATTCGATTGTAATAAGCCAACAGAGGCGGGAAACGTTTGATTTCCAAACGCAGCTCGTTTTCTTTCTGAGCCAAAGTTTGATCGCGAGCAGTTAAAGCAACTATAGTTGTCTGCGTTTCTACTAACTGACCGGCAAGGCTGAGATCGATTTGACCCAACTGCCCTTTTTCGAGAAGAGAATCTCCAGAAGTGAACGCGCCAGCAGACTTTTCGCCTAAAGTTCTTCCTACCTCTTGTTGCAATAATTCCTTTTGGCCCTGAAGCTGTTCTTTGAGCTTTTGCACGCTCGGAGTTTGATCTGTAAAGCGTAAGCGTTCTTGTGCTAGTGCCAATTCGCTTTTTTGGATTTCGTTTAGTAAGCCTTGATAGCGAGTAGACTGACTCAAACGAGAAGCAACTAAAGCATTTTGGGGAGAACGGTTAAGTTGTTCTTCTAAAGATTTTTGGCGTGCTAAAGCTTCCCCATACTGAGCGCGAGTTGTCTGTCTTTCTTGGGAAAGATTGTTCAAAGCTGTTTCAATCGCTTTCGCCTGTGACTCTGGATCGATTAAGTTTTGATTTCTACGAAATCTTTGTAAATTTGTCTCAGATGCGTTTACTTCTTCGCTGGCTTTACTTAACTGTTCCCTAATGATTTGCAGACCTTTTTGTAAACGCGCAGTCTGTTGTTGTTTGTTATATTCCAGATAAACTTGTCGAATGGCATCTAGAACTTTTTGGGTTTTTTCAGGATCTCCAGCGGTATATTCAACTTGAAAGATTTTAGTAGCGACATTATCTTCTTTGCTCCTAATTTGAGTTAAGACCAAAGAAGCTTTAATTTCCGCCGAAGTTATATCTGGATAATTAGACTGAAGTTTATCAACTGCTTTTTGAATGAGTCCCGAACTTTGCATCAAGTTAAGCTGGGTGGCAGTATCTATGACCACATTAGAGTCAGTAAACTGATTGTCTACTCCCGCACCACCTTCCGTTTTACCTTGATAGTTAGGTTCTACTAGCAGTTGCATAGAACTTTTATAAGTAGGCTTTGTTTTTACAGTTACTATGCTGGCAATAACAAGAGAACTAATTAATACTGCTAAGAACCAAGGAAATCTCCGCACAAATACGGCAAACATTTGCCCGTAACTTGGTTCACTTTCAGAAGCTAGGGCTAGATGAGGATTTAGACTATTTTGAACCACTTTTATATCCTTGTCTTCAAGACTTACGCTAAGAGATTCTCCGAAAATTACCTATTTTTTTGACAAATAAATAGGTAATCTGATAGTGGAAAATTCAGAAATCAAATGAATAATTGCTGCACGCCACAAGCTTGGTTAATAATTTGCTCAACCTTGCCAAAGAATGCATTTTCTGAAAAGTTTGCTACTGCATGATTGCGGATGCGATCGTAATCCCAAGAAATGCCATTGGCTTCTAGTAAGGCAACTTGGAGAGATTCAGGTGTTTGTCTTTTGAAAAAGACTCCTGTTTCACCTGGTATTTGAGTATCTAATACTCCACCCGCTCCATAAGCGATGACTGGTGTACCGCTAGCGTTAGCCTCTACTGGCACTAACCCATAATCTTCTAAGGCTGCGACAATAATAGACTTGGCTTTGGAAAACAAGTCTTTGCGGGTTCTATCACTTACGTGTCCCAAGAACACAATATTTTGTAATGCTTTGGATTTTAACCGTGCTAATTCTGGCCCGTCACCAGATATTAATAGCCGCCACCCTAACCAATTAAAAGCTTCGACTATTATATCAAGTCGCTTATAACCGATCATCCGGGCGGAGGCCAGATAATATTCATCTTTTATATCGGAAAAAACAAATTTACTAGTATCAATTGGATAGTTCACCATCATTGCCTTTTTGCCATAAATTTTTTCAATTCGGCGGGCAACAACACTAGAATTAGCAATGTAAAGGTCAGGCTCCTGTGCATATTTCAAGTCTACCTTTCTCATTACTTGAAATATTTGTTCGATTAAAGGAGCAAAATATCTATAGTCTCCGTACTCTCTTAAATAAGTTGCTGTATCCCATAAGAAACGGGTGACGTTATGGCAAAAACAAATATGGTGGGCATTGGGATTTTTTCGTACTGCTTTGGCGAAGCTGGTGCTACTACTAATAATTAAATCGTAGTCTTGCAGATCCAAGGCACGAAAGGCAGGAAAATATAAAGGAGCCATCGACCTAAAATATTTTGCTGCACCAGGAATCTTTTGTAAGAAGGTTGTATTAACTATGCGATCGCCTAGATCGATAGTTTTTTGGGGATCGTACAAAGATGTGAAAATGTCTGCTTCAGGATAGCGCTTACAAAGCAGTTCAAACACACGCTCTGCCCCACCTCGCTGGGTTAAATAATCATGGACGAGAGCAATTTTCATGAAATTTGACCTAAAGTTTCGATCGGGTTTGTTGAAACGCTCCCCAGCAAGTTGTACCAATTCAAAATTCAAAATTCAAAATTAAGAAAGCCAGACAAAACGGAGGTTTGGAAGTGTTTATCTGTCGCATTCTTTTTTAAAATTGGTATTACTATCAACAACTTTAGTGTCCCGCAGTATAGCTTTCTATCCTCTTGATGAAATTCTGGCGACAAATATATAGGGGCTTCGGAGATCCCCCCAACCCCCCTTAAAAAGGGGGGCTTTTTCTCCTCTTTACCCCTTTTTTAAGGGGGTCGCCGCAGGTGGGGGGATCTTATCCGAAACGTATTAGGGGCGTACAGCTGTACGCCCCTACAGCTAATTCATTTGTGGCGAATATTTTTAGAACCGATATTATCCAACTGCTACTAAGATTTTTTCTGGAGCGAAATAGGCATTTTGCTCGGCTCGTAGTCGGTCGCAAAGTCTGCCTTCGGGTAATTCTACATCCTCATAAGTGAGGACTCGATCTTTAGAAATATCTCGTTTGAGGCGGCACCCTTCAGCTAAACCCATTGGTAGAAGATTTTGCTGTTGGACGATATCGGAATTTTCACATTGTCCGTAGGTCATGTAGTAGCCGATGCCATCTAGGGTTTCTCCTGCTTTCAGGTCGATTTTGGCGGTGGTGACAACATCTACTAGCGGGCCTGCTAGTGGAGACATAACGGCATCACCAAATAAAACAGCACGCGCTACGGACAAGGGAACTTCAAAATGACAGAGGTGATAAGGAGTATAGAAGCTGTAAAGTGGGCCTTCGCCTAATTTATATAAGTTGAGATAGTGGCGTTGCTTGGGGTCGTCGTGAGTGGCAAATACATATACGCCTGGGCCTGGTTTTGCTCCAACTACATAATCGACAATACCGCCTAGTTCTTTGAGTTGTTCAACATCATATAACTGGGTCATTTCATCGACATGACCGCTGAAGTCATATCCCAACATTCCCCGTTTGGCGACTTTCATGCCTGTGGCATTGGCAACGATCGCTTGCTCGAAGGAAATTTTGCTTCCGTCGGCGAAGCTAGCCACCATGTGGGGCTTTTGACCCCAACGTTTAGCAAATCCTTCCTGGGTGGTGGGATTGCGATAGGGGTCTTGAAGTCCTTTAATGTTACCGCACAATAAGGGAGTTAAACCAATGCTTTTTACAAAGCGATAAAGGTTCATTTGCACCCCTGGCTGATCGCCATCACAAGCGCTGAGAATCACGCCTGCTTTGTCGGCATACACTTTCAGGATGGGGCCAATGGTGCCATCGAGTTCGGCATTCATCATAATCACATGTTTGCGATGGGCGATCGCTTCCATAACGATCCCAGCACCAAATTCCACTGCACCCGTGACTTCGATTAATGCATCGATGCCTTCAGCCTGACACAGTAACTTAGCGTCTTCTGTGACTGCATACTTACCGTTAGCGATCGCATCTTCTAATTCGCTGATAGTTGCAACAACTTGAATATCTTCAATCCCTGCTTCCGAATAAGCTTGTTTAGCTGCACCAATCTGACGATTAGAGATAGCAACTAACTCCATTCCTGGCACTGAATTGACAATTTGGTTGGCAATTCCTCTACCCATAAAACCAGCACCGATCATTCCCACTTTGATAGGATTTCCTGCTGCTGCACGGGCTTGTAAGGCGCGATCGATAATAATCATGAACTAAACTCCTTTTTGGAACTGTTTGTTGTGTTACAAATTCTCGATAATTTTGCACTTAATAATTTTTTACAGTTCAACATTAAGTACATTTTCATGGTAATTATCATTAATGATAGCTACTAACTGGTTGCTTGCTAGATGCCATAACAGCAGTTTGTTTTTCCGGCTATGATTTTTGATAATTTGCTTGACAGTATTTCTGTAGGCTTGGGCAAACTTTTCTTATTGATTTGCTCTTGCATATTCCCTCCCCTTGCCTCTATAGCGATGGTATTTTTTTGGAAGTACCTTACCTCATACAGAGGAGCCAGTGTGTTGTGTGGAAAACACCTGGCACAGAGAAATAGTCTATACGCCAACAGTCATCATTCTCAACAAAGGCCAATTTAAATCTTTTTCGGAGATTTCAGTCACATCTAGAGGCCAATCAATGTTAAAAAATGGGTCGTCATAGCGTAAACCTCTTTCATATCCTGGGGTGTAAAATTCGCCCACTTGATATACAACTTCTGTCTCATCGGTGAGTGCTTGATAGCCATGAGCAAACATTTCTGGAACATATAAAGCGCGGCGATTTTCTGGAGTTAGCTCTACACCAATATGTGATAAAAAGCTAGGAGATTCAGGACGCATATCAATAATTACGTCGTAGATTGCACCTTTCGTACAGCGAATTAATTTTGTTTCTGCTGCTGGCAAAATTTGATAGTGCATTCCCCGGATAGTGCCTTTTTTATAATTAAAAGACAGGTTACATTGAGCAACTGTTGGCTTTAATCCGTGTGCTGCAAATTCTTGAGCGCAGAAAGACCGAGCGAAAAAACCACGGTGGTCTGGCTTTTCTTCTAAATCAATAATGAATGCGTCTTTGAGTGCAGTTGAAGTGAAGATCATGAATGAATAACCTTGAGAAGAATATTGAGGACAACAAAACTTGTTACAAACCTCATCAAAAATAGTTTTGAGTGGGTTTTTAGATTAACAATTAGCTTGCTTGGACTGAACTATATGGTGCTAACTTTGGTTGGGGAAAAGTATTGTCTCGATATTGAGTACAAACTTCTGGACGGTCGGGAGAAGTAGATGTGTAGCACGAGAATAAAGTTAACCTATCTTCAGTGCGTGATGTACCGTGATGTATGGCTTTTTTGGGATCGACAATAATGACTGTTCCTGCCGATCCTGTACAAGATTTCCAAGCCTGTTTCGGGATGATTTCATTTAGTTCTTCATTGGTGATACCTAAATGACCAGATTGCCAAAGCTTGTAGTAAGTACGGTAATAGTTTAATTTAAATAAAGAGGTTAAAGAAGCTGGGATATATTCAAAGGGCCCGTGCTTTTCTTCAACATCATTTAAGTAAATAATGATTTTGATCATCCGGCGGTCTTCTGCATCTTTATGCCATAGTTGTGTACCAAACTGATTTTTATTAGGGAAATCTTTGCGGAGATGTACACCATGAAAAATGATTGGCAGACCAATGTAGTTTTCAATGATGTTTAGGAGCCTTTTTTCGTTTCCCCAAGTAGCAAATTCAGGTAAATATGTAACTGTGTAAACTTGGGGAATTTTTTCATGTGAATCGTCATGATTGCCAGATTCCATTTGGGACGAATAAGCATAAGCTGCCTTGAGCAATTCTGCTGTTGAATCAAATCCCAATTCAGCAAGTGTGGTAACATGAATACCATCACATTTAAGGTCATCAAGAATTTTGCGATCGCTTGCTTCTAGTACAGGCAAATTAGCAGCGTGTTTCCAAAGTGCTAATCTGTAAACTAACTCAGATCCCAGTGAAAATATTTTGCGTTTAATCTTGAGCAGCATGGCATGACTACCTTTAATAGACTATCGGCTATTTTCTACTTGTTGTCTTAACTCTGCTCTGGGATAAGTATCATCCCAGTATTGGGTACAGAGTTCTGGTCTTTCAGGAGGGTTGGCGGTATAACAAAAGAATAGTGTTGAGCGTTCTTCTGTGCGGACTGTGCCGTGATGCAAAGCATTTTTCGTATCTACAATAATCACAGTACCTGCTGGGCCTGGGCAGGATTTCCAAGCTGATTTGGGGATGACTGGTTTCACTTCTTCATCATCAATGCCCATATAGCCTGATTTCCAAAGTTTGTAGTAAAGCTGAATATAATTCCAACTAAACAAGGAAGTTAAAGAGCGGGGAATGTATTCAAAAGGCCCAGTTTTTTCTTCGACATCATTCAAGTAAATAAAGATTTTGATAATCCGACGATCTTCGGCATCGCTATGCCATAGTAGCGTGCCAAACTGATGTTTGCTAGGGAAATCTTTACGTAAGTGTACGCCGTGAAAAGCAATCGGCAGACCAATATAATTCTCGATTAGATTGAGAAGTCTTTTCTCCATTCCCCAGGCATAAAATTCTGGTAAACCTGTAACTGTGTAAATTTGTGGCAACTTTTCGTCTAGATGGTCGTTGTTGGGATTTTCCATCTGAGACAATTGCTGGTAAGCAGCTTTGAGTAGTTCGGAGCTAGAAGTTAATCCTAAATCTGCTAGAGTTGTGACGCAAACGCCGTCTTTTTTAAGAGCCTTGAGGATATTGCGCTCGCGCCCTTCCAATGCTGGCAGATTTCTGCTATGCTTCCAACGAGCTACATAATATTCAAAGTCAGCAGACAGCGTAGATATTTTGCGTTTAATTACATTAAACATGTGGTAAACTCTTTCTAATTTTAATGTCGATTTCTCAGTAATTTAGTAGCTTATGGCTTATAGCTTCGTACTTCTTGAGCAGGTATTTCATTTGATTCGGCTAAACTAAATTCTTTAGAAATCATCACGTCAAAAGCACATAAACCGACTAAAGCTAAAAATGGGACTACTGTCTTAATGGCAGACATAGGCCATCTTCTTAAAGCACCTAAGAAAACTTTCAAGTTGACTTCTTTACCGTTTTGCAAAAGCATCCGCCGACAAAACTGCTTAGAATATCCACTCTGCTCCAATTTCAAAATTACTTCGGGTATGTGTTTGTATTGCATTAAAAGTGCAGATTTTGGTTCTTTCTGCCAATAACTCACACCCACAACACATTCCAAATAAGTCTCTTTCGTGACAATTACACGACCATTAGAAGCACAATACCCGGCTAAATATGCTAAAGATATCCAATTATTCTCAGCATCTTGCCAATTTTGTAGAGCGCGTTTCACTAAATCAGTGCGGTAGATTGTCGCAGTCAGAAAAATGACTGCACCGACACTTTTTGAGAAACAATGCTCAAATATAGCTTTACCATCACCATCACCATCTTCACTCTCTATATCAAACCAGCGATTACCAACAATTGTTGGTGGATGAACTGGTTCACCAGTAATTTGGTTCCGACCGGAAAAGTTGAGAAACAACAATGATAAATCTTCATATTGCTTAAGTTTGCTAATCACATAAGCAATAGCTCTATCTTGAATTGGGTCATCATCACCAATCGTCCAAACATATTTTGTTGTAGTAGAATTTAGGCAATACATAATATTTTTGACAACGCCTAAATTTTGAGGATTTTTATTTGATTTAAATGGAATATTGCTAAGTATTATTTGCCATTTTTTGATTGTATCTTGAGTATTGTCTGTTGAACAATTATCAGAAACCAAAATTTCACAATCATCTTCAAAACCTTTGATAGCTTGAGCTAGCCATGCTAACTGTTTATCCAGCAATTCAGCACGATTATAAGTTGGTATAGCAATAGTTAGTAATTTCTGCATGGTAAGAAATAGTAGTTAATAAATTGATATATGAATAGTTACAAATTACTCTCTAGCTGTTTGGGTGGAAAAAGAATTGCCCAAGCTGATATACTTAACAAACGGAGGTAAGGAAGAAATATCTTGATTGTCAATAAAGGCCAACGTTTGAAAGCACCTAATAGGATTTTCAAGTCAGTTTTTTGATGGAAATTCTGCCAAATCATTTCCTGACAAAATTTATGAGGATATCCTACTTTTAGTAGTTTTATATAAACTTCAGGTATGTATGCATATCGCATTTTAAAGTTCCATGTCGGATCGAGATCCAAAAGACTAGCGCCCATAGTACATTCTAAATAAGTGTCTTTAGTGACGATGACACTCCCATGAGCAGCACAAAATGCAGTCCAATATGCTTGAGATGCCCAATTATTAGTAGCAGACGGCCATTTTTGTAAAGCGCGTTGCACTAGATTTGTGCGATAAATTGCTGCTGATATAAAAAGTACACCGCCAAAATTTTCATTCAGATAACTTTGAAATACAGTTTTACCATCAACTTTTAGTTCGTCGTTATCGCTATTCAACCAGCGTTCGACAACCAGTTGACCTGTTTGTTTTTGACGACCAGAGAAGTTTAAAAACATTAGTGCTAAATCTGAATGTTTTTTTAGTGTTGTTAGCACATAATCTAGGGTTCTCTCTTGAATTGGGTCGTCATCACCAATTGTCCAAACATATTTACTATTTGGAGCTTTTAAGCAACAAGCAATATTACTCATTACCCCAACATTTTCACTATTCTTATTTGATCTAAATGTGACATTACTAAGAATTATCTGCCACTTTTTAATAACTTCTTGAGTATTATCTGTAGAACAATTATCAGAAATAAAGATTTCACAGTCAGACTCAAACCCTTTAATAGATTTAGCTAACCAAGTAAGTTGTTTATCTAAAATCTGGGCACGATTGAATGTAGGGATTGCGATAGTCAGCAATTTATTCATCTTCGACTTTGTTTATTTGGCTTTTTCTCAAAATGTAGCGATGCAGTCCAGCGACAATCTCTTTAGTTTTCAGATGGCTAACTCGTTTACTAATGCTGACATGAATGCCATAAATTTTAACTCGCTGATTGCAAATAACTTGAGGAATAGAATAAGCCCGAATCAATACTATTTGATTCGGAAGCTTAGATTCTTTTTCTGTTGCAGCTAGGCAGCTTTAGTATTTTTTATTCCAGAAGAAATCTTTGTCAATTTGCTCTGTCCGAATTAGATACTCTAGCTGTTTTAAACGAGTAAATCCTCTAAACAAGAAAGTATCTTCAGCCATGTGTATTTGACTGAATAAATCAAATAGCTGCTGGGCACCAAGTCGGGCATTCCAATCACATTTAAATCCAGGTAGGATTGTGTTGATTTTCTCGAAGGATACGCGATAGCTGCGGTTATCTGCGCCGTTGTCACCAAAGGACAATTTGCAATCTGGAAAAACATCAGCAATAATTTCTGCGATTTCTTTAACGCGATAGTTATTCGCTGTATCTCCCACGTTGAAGATTTGGTTATGTACAATGTCTCGTGGTGCTTCTAAGGTGCAAACTATTGCTTTGCAAATATCCAATGCATGGACTAATGGCCGCCAAGGTGTGCCATCACTAATCATTTTGATTTCTTTGCTAGTCCATGCCAACCCTGCTAAGTTGTTTAAAACAATATCGAAGCGCATTCTGGGAGAAGCACCAAAAGCTGTTGCATTCCGCATAAAGGTGGGAGAAAAGTCATCGTCAGCGAGTGGTGCGACATCTCTTTCTACAAGAGTTTTGCATTCTGCGTAGGCTGTTTGAGGATTAACTGCGGATTTTTCTGTGACATCACCTGCGGTAGCAACACCGTAGACACTGCACGAAGACATATATACGAAGCGACGCACACCCATAGCCTTAGCTAGACTAGCTAGACGAACTGAACCTACATGATTAATTTCGTAGGTAATATTGGGTGCTAATTGTCCGGCTGGGTCGTTGGAGAGTTCTGCCATGTGAACTATGGCTTCAATACCTTCCAAATCATCAGGGGTGATGTTGCGGATATCTTTGTTAAGGGTTTTGGGTGTGACTCCACTAGGGTTGTACAGCCAACCAACTTTATAGAAGCCGGTATCTAGACCAATAACTTCATGTCCTCGTTCGATTAACAAAGGGGGTAATAACGAACCTAGATAGCCTTCTGTGCCAGTTACTAATATTTTCATTGTGGTTAATTCCTTTGTATTGTATTGATGAGTTAAATTCTTCGTTTAGCTGGACGCACAGATGTATGTCCTAGAGTGTTGTTGCATCTAGAAGGGAACCGCTATATTTTTAGTTTGTAGGCTAAAAACTAAAACTGGTGTAGGTTGGGTTGAGGAACGAAACCCAACATTGTCAAGGCTTTGTTGGGTTTCGCTGTTGCTCAACCCAACCTACTATTCTTCTTAACCCAAGCGTATTGTCTTATACCAATTCAATTAATGATTACAACACATCCTTGGGTCAAGACGCGATGAATCGCGTCTCTACAAATGGTGTATTTGTCGCATTCTTTTTTCCAATTGGTATTACCTGTTTCTTGTATTTTCAGGCAGGTAAAGATGCCCACTATACAAGATTCATCCCTTAATTCAGCAGTCCCGGAAATAACAACTGTGATATCTATGCAGTGACTACACTCTCTAGATGCGAAAGTTGGGGAATTTCTGCCACAAGTGCTTTGCCGATTTCTAGAGAGGATGTCGCAGCAGGAGAAGGAGCATTGCAAACATGAATGGAGTTTTGACCGGAAACAATCAAAAAGTCGTCTACAAGCTTGCCATCGTTCATTAAGGCTTGAGCGCGAACTCCTGCATGGGTGGGAACTAAATCTTCTGCTTGCACTTCGGGAATTAGTTTTTGTAAACTTCTGGTGAAGGCTGCTTTGCTAAAAGAACGAATGATTTCTTGGATGCCTTCATCAGCGTGTTTAGCTGCTAACTTCCAGAAGCCGGCATAAGTGATGACTTCCATAAAATCCCGTAAGTCAAAGTCGGTTTTTTTGTAACCTTCGCGTTTGAGGGATAGAACTGCGTTTGGCCCTGCATGGACGCTACCATCAATCATCCGGGTAAAGTGGACACCCAGGAAGGGGAAATCTGGATTGGGAACTGGGTAGATTAATGTCTTGACTAGATAGCGTTTTTCTGGGGTGAGTTCGTAGTATTCTCCCCGGAATGGGACAATTTTGGCTTGGGGTTCAACTTGCCCTAGTTTAGCGGTGCGATCGCTATGCAATCCAGTACAATTAATTACAAAGCGGGTTTCAAAGCTACCCTTGTTTGTTTGCAGTACCTGATTTTTACCACTTGGAGAGATTTTCAGGACTTTTGTATTCAGGTGTAAATCTCCACCCTGCTGTTGAATTAGCTGGGCATATTTCAAACAAACTTGCTTGTAATTAACAATACCAGTTGAAAATACCCGAATGCCACCTACACATCTTACGTGAGGTTCAATTTCCCTGACTTCTTCAGGACTAATTCTCTGGACTTCTATGCCATTCTCTAAGCCGCGTTGGTAGAGATTTTCTAAGCGTGGTAGTTCTTGTTCTTCAGTTGCAACAATTACTTTACCACAAACTTCATGGTCAATTCTATGCTCTTGGCAGAATTCTACCATTGAACGAGAACCATCACGACAAAATTTAGCTTTGAAACTCCCTGGCTTGTAGTAAATACCAGAATGAATTACCCCGCTATTATTGCCAGTTTGGTGAAATGCCCATTGACTCTCTTTTTCTAGTACTAAAATGCGGGCATTGGGATAGCGTTTTCCTAAAGCTAACGCTGTCGAGAGTCCAACTATTCCCCCACCGATAATCGCAAAATCATACATTAGTATTATCGCACTTCAAATTACAGTAAATCTATAAAGTCATTTGTCATTTGTCATTTGTCATTTGTTATTTAACTCCTGACTCTTAACTTTTGTACAGACAAGGGTTAATCGCGTCTCTACTCCTAACTCTTCTCTTACCATACCTTCCAAGGAGCCTGATTGTTTTTCCACAGCCCTTCGAGATAGTTTTTATCGCGTAAAGTATCCATTGGTTGCCAAAACCCATCATGTTTGAAAGCAGATAGCTGCTCCATATCAGCTAGCTTTTCTAATGGCTCTTGTTCCCATACCGTAGAGTCATCAGCAATTAAGTTGATTACTTCTGGTTCTAACACAAAATAACCGCCATTAATCCAAGCTCCATCACCTTCCGGTTTTTCCCGAAAGCTAGTGATTTTAGTTTGCTCATATCCTAAAGAAATAGCACCAAAACGTCCAGCTGGCTGAACGGCTGTAAGTGTTCCTAAGCTATTTTGTTCTCTGTGAAATTTAACTAGCTCGGTGATATTAATATTACTAACACCATCGCCATAAGTAAAGCAAAAAGTTTCATTACCAAGATGTTCGCTGATTCGCTTTAAGCGTCCGCCTGTCATTGTATTATCACCCGTATTTACTAAGGTGACACGCCAGGGTTCTGCATAACCAGAATGCACGTTCATCTGGTTAAAGCGCATGTCAAAGGTAACATCTGACATGTGTAAGAAGTAGTTAGCAAAATACTCCTTAATGATGTAACCTTTATAACCACAACAAATAATAAAGTCATTAATGCCGTGGGCAGAGTAAGTTTTCATTATGTGCCAAAGAATTGGCTTACCACCAATCTCAACCATCGGCTTGGGTCTAACACTGGTTTCTTCACTGAGGCGTGTACCAAGACCTCCAGCCAAAATCACCGCTTTCATGCAATTACCTCGGAGATTTGTAGGGATATGATTATTCGACTTTTGCGAGATGAAGAGGATGCACTTTAAGGCAGAGAAATGTATTTCTGATTTCTGTTTCTCCGTCAATAATCTAACTGTAATTTACGATGAAATTATAAAGGTAAGATAAATTAAAATCTTTTCTATATAAAAGCTCTATGAATATCTATAAATACAGAAATAAATTACTCAATGAAATAAAAATATCACCTATAAAATAACTAGGATTAGCTGGCGCTAACCCTAGTCATACTTGATTTTTTCAATCAAAATCAACAAGATGCTAGTAACAAAACTTACTCATTTCTAGTTAGTTTTTTCCACATTACTTGAGCCTTGGAATAAAGGGTCACATTTGTTTTCGATGACTACACACATATTACTGAGTGCTTGTTGATAATTATCCATGTCATCTTGCTCAAGAAATATTTTGGCAGATGCCTGTATATCTTCGACAGCTTTCGCTTGGTTTTTGTTAGCTTCACTACCGCCATATTGTGCCAGTTCATAGCGAACCATACCTCGTTTGAGATATGCTTTTGCTAGTTTGGGGCTGAGAGTTAATGCTTGGTTAAAGTCAGCGATCGCTTGATTATATTCTTGCTGATAATTGCTGCTATATTGCGCAATTTGATAATAAACAACACCCCGCTGGAAGTAAGCTTCGGCTTTGGAGATATTACGTTTTATTGCCTGAGTAAAATCTGCGATCGCTTTTGTGTAAGCTTGTTGAGATTCACCGCTGTATTTAGCCATTTGGGCGCGGACAATTCCTCGTCTGATATAAGCTTCAATTTCATTATTATCCAGACCAATGGCTCGATTATAGTCTGCGATCGCTAGATTATATTCTCGGTCGGGATCGTTGCTATATTCGGCGAGCATATAGCGGGCATTGCCCCGATTTACCAGAGCTTTGGTTTGATTGGGATTGATTTTCAAAGCTTGGCTATAATCTGTAACTGCTCCTTCGTAGTCTTTCAGGTTATAGCGGGCATTACCACGATTTACAATTGCTCTAGCATGTGTCGGTTCTTGTTCAATTGCTTGGCTAAAGTTGACAATTGCTTTGTCATAGTCTCGCTCTTTATAAGCAATATAACCTTGCTGATAAGAATCAGCGAAGCTAAGTTTATTATTTGGCTGGGAAGACTTGATTGTTTGTTGGGTGTAAGCATTTTGGGAAACCAACGGCTGAGTAAATTTAATCATCACGTCTGCATATCCCAATAAACCAAAGCCCAGCAAACAACAAATAATCGGGTACAACTTTGACTTTTTGGAAGGTTTGTATGAACCGCTGGGAGTCATTATTGGCTGCCAGTAATTAGCTAGCTGCTGCGGTGACATGGCTCGCTGGGGAAAATGCGGTGTCTGATTGTAGCGTTTTCTCGCTTTGACTCGCGGTTGGAGATGTTCTCTAGCTTCTATAGCCCGATGTGATGGGAAGGGGTCGCGTCCGCCTAATCGCACGGTGCGTTCGCACCACGGACAGCTACGCATATGGTTGTTGTAGCGATGCTGGGGATTTGTTGTGCAGGTAATTAGGGACTCTTCGGCTTCAGCGATGGCTGAGAGCCAAGTCTGGGCACTGGGGCGCAGTTGGGGATTGTTATGACCCTCTTCAAAACAACGGACAAATAATTCCTGTAAGCTGGGATGGAGAATTTCCCAAGGGGGGGCAATGGGTGTCGGCAGGTAGGGTACGTAACGCTTTTGGCTGTAAGTGAAATGACCCGACGCAATGCGTGCTTCGTAGGGTGGTGGCTCAATCGCACCTTGAAAAATCCCCGAAAATGGGTGGGTGCCTTCCATTAAGAGTTGAAATACTAACACCCCTAACCCAAATAAATCGTGAGAAATTTCGCGATCGTGCTGGGCAAAAGTTTTATTCTGTAATTCTGGCGGAGTAAACTCTGGTTTACCTACTGGGCAACGATAAACAACATTGCTGTTTGGGTCGGTTACTTGGAAAGAGTCTGTGTCTATCAAGGTCACCAGTGCTGTATCACTGACGAGGATATTGGACTCGTTCACATCACCAATGCAATATCCACTAGCGTGCAAAGCGGCAAAAGCCGCCGCCAAGTTACGAGCCGTGCGGAGCAGGTACTGATAGTTGAATAGGGGGCAATGTTGCCGACGGGTTCTGGGGTTGTAAAAGTCGATGATTGGACGCATCCCCTGAATACGTGGCATCAAAAAGCCCAGGATGCTATTTTTGCCATCTGCCGCCCGTAATAAATCCTCTGGCCAAGCGATAGAGATATGCCCCAAACTCGCCGTCGGGTTTTCTGGCGGGTTGGCAAGCATCGCCTGGAGTTTTTCTGCATGAGCAGTGGTTGGCTTGTGGTAAATCTTTGCCACGAAGTCGTTATCGGATGGCACTGCATAAACACAAGCTTCACCGCCACGTCCCAAACTGACATTGAGACTGAGGATTTCTTTTCTGGGGGAACAACGTAGTACCTGCATAATGAAATTACCGCTAACGGAAGTTATTGTAAGATGTAGAAACCTGTAGATTTGTTGCTCATGAGTCGTTGAATGCAGCTATAATGAGTGTCAAATCATCATCAGTGCGTTGCGTAATCCGCTCTGAGCGTAAAAATTTTACCAATTGCTCCTTTGCTTCTGTCTTATCCTCGGTATTGGCGACAAATTCAAACAGCGGAAAAAAGAATGGTTTGTGAGGTTCGCCAACAACCATATTCAAAGCCAGCATTTGTAATCCGTCGGTGATGATACCAACGTTTACTATGTCTGTGCGCCATAGTCTCATTTGTGCTGTATCTAAAGCATTAGGCGAAGTTAAAAAAGTAGTTTCGTTAATGTATTCACCACTGTCAGGCATAGTTAGTGCCAGCAGATTGCCCAAACGATCTTTTGCCACTGCCAAACCATCACCTATCTGAACTACAGCTACAACTTCTGGTGTGGCAACCAGCATAATTAAGGTAGTTGCTAAATCTTGAGGCTGTTTGTCACAAGTAGCCGCCTCATCCTCCACAGCTTTTTTAGCGGCGAATATGGCATCATTTAAGAGCGATCGCACTAATGTATCATCAGTCAAACTTTTTCGGGTCAGCCCAATGGTAGAAATGTTTTCTATTGCTGTCTCTACAGCAACCATCGCTCCCACTTTCCCAAGGCTAGCAGAACCCGCGCCATCTGCTGCGGCCGCCACTAAAACATTATCTGACAATATCTGCCAGTGATGAGCATCCTGACATAATTGATTGTTTTTTAAGTGACTTGTACCACATACAGATGCAGCCACAATCCGCCATTGAGCAATCTGTTTTGATATGTTCATAAATTTTTTTCAAGCAGCTAGCTGGGTAAACATCAAGCTGCGATTTTTCATTAAACAGTCCCCCAACCAATCGGCGGTAGTGCTACCTGTTCGTCTACTTGGGAATGAGAAACAGCCGACATACTAGTTGACAGCCAGACAAACATCTCGATAAAATTTAATCCTTTAAGCTTTAAGGGAGTACGTACAGTTATTTGATTTAAACGCGTCATATTTGCATTTTCTACTCCAACTGTAAAGAATGCTACCCGCTTGTTCGCCTCGTCTCCCTGTAGGCGCACAGATGCTTGCTCTACCACTTGCTCTAACTCACCTTGGGGTTCTCCATCGGTAATCATAAATACCCAAGGACGATAGTAAGCAATCCCGTTGGCACGATACTGAGATTTCCGCTCTTGAATTATGTCCAAAGCTTTATGAATTCCCGCACCCATTGTTGTCAAGCCTTGGGCTGTCAAAATCGGTGGATTGAATTGATCGGCAGTCACAAAGTCTTGTACTACATTGATATTACTATCAAAAGTGACGATCGCCACTTCCACCCGTCTCGCGGCTAAGGAATTTTTGACTAGTTCATCCTTTAAGCTTAGTAAACCTTGATTTAAAGCCTCAATCGGCTCTCCTTGCATCGACCCAGATGTGTCTAATAAAAGTACACAAGGACAACGGGGTTCTGGGTTCTCAGCAAATTCTACTACTTCATCAAGTCTTAATGTATCATGCATAACTTTTTGTGTTATGTTAAAGTTCAAAGCTTTATTTCCCTTTGCTCAGAGTATATAGTTCCAATCGCCGAGGCGACTACAGAATATAGTATCTATTGGTAGATGCTCTAATCTTTATTAAACAAATTATTTTCATGAAGTTCTCTATATATTTAAGATGAACTTGAGTACAGCTTAGTTTAGCAAAAAAGAGTTTATCAAAACCCAGCATTACCTGTTGTAATGTATCTACCAAAAAGTTATATCCATTAACCCTACAGTACAATAAATACGTAAACTTTTTTAGATAATTTTTTAAAGATTTTATGTAGAAGAATCGTTTCTTGAAGGAAAAGTAATTAACCATAATTAAGCTCGTTAACTCTAGAAGGATACCAGTGTAACTACGCGAACTCGGAATTAAATTTGCTTCTGGAAGTGAGTGGGCATAAAGAAACGTCATTATTAAGGTCTTCACTCAAGAGTTGTCAGTAATTAGTAAAATCCAGAATTAACCAACATCCACTGATAATCTCGTTATGATAGATGCTTACCTTTATTCATACCTACTTACTTTTTGAGATAGGTTAAGTAAAATGTGCTAAATGTAACAAAGTACTTATAAGCCTTACAATTTTTAATATATGTACATATTTTCAAATAAATAATTTGTGGTTAGAAAAATATTACAAAAAAGAGAATACTTTATAGCTCATATTTTCAATCTACAAATGTTCGCTTGTTGATTCCGCAAAAAACTTGAAAAATATGAATAACTCAGGTACATTCACCAAACTACGTCCTCTAAGTTTGTTAAGACAATTATCCAATTGTTCCGACAGTACTTGTTTACAAGTATTGAGTAACTCAGTTTCTTGGTCGATTTACTTAGAACAAGGCAAAATAACTTACGCTACCCATTCCGTGGAACCCTTCGATCGACTAGAACGCCATTTGCGACGCCTCAGCCAGCAAATTCCACTCCTGACTAATGAGGTTCGCCATCAAGTACGGCTGATGTTTGAACCTGACTCACACAGTCAGTTAATCAAAGATGACACTAATTCGAGAAGCCACCCTCCTGAGTATCAGGCTATATCCTGGCTTGTTAGTCAACAACATCTACATTCTACACAAGCAGCAGTACTGGTTCAAGAATTAGTTAAAGAGGTAATTGAATCATTTTTGCTCATCAAAGAAGGTACTTATGAATTAACAGAATCACTTGATAGGATGCCAAAAATTTGTCGGCTAGGTGTCGAAAAAATTCTAGAGTATTGCCAATTAAGATTACAAAATTGGCAGGCTTTTATACCTAAAATTTCTTCTGCATATCAACGTCCATATCTATTGATTAATAGCAAGTTTGATGACCAAGATTTACCAAATTTACAGCCAGATTTAATTAACTGGATGAAGGGTTTTAGCTTGTGTCATCTGGCTGTAATTTTAAATCAAGATGAAATTCAACTAGCTCGCAATTTATACCCTTACATTCTGAAGGGTGCGATTATCCTTCATGAACCCGATCCACCTTATGATAAGTTACCAAGGATTTTTGAGGAGCAATCGCTTTTCTCAAAATTGATTTCAGGGTTAATTGACACGAAACAAGAACTAAGTAACACTGTCAATTCTTACCAAAATATTCCTGAAGAGAAAATAGTGCCTGTTCAGCGATTACCACAGATTTCTACTCCTTCCAAAGAAAACTTTCAGGAACCAACAATATCAAATAACATAAATTCTGCTTCCCCAAGAGTAACGGCTGCTACTGTAACAGTAAAAAAAGTCCACAAAATCGTTTCTGTAGATGATAGCCCTACAATTCTTAAAGAAATCAGTTATTTCTTAGAAAATGAAAACTTTTCTGTAGTAACTATTAACGATCCAGTGAAAGCAGTTTTGTCAATTATAAGGCACAAACCGGATTTAATTTTGTTGGATTTAAATATGCTAGGAATTGATGGCTATGAGTTGTGCCGAATTATACGAAATAATTCACTATTTCAAAATACTCCTATTATCTTTGTCACTGGGAATAAAGGAATCGTAGACAAAGTAAAGGCGAAATTAGTTGGGGCTTCTGGATATCTGACTAAACCGTTTACTCGCGCCGAATTACTGAAAATAGTTTTTATGCATTTGACTTAAATTAACTACCTTACCCATTACATTTAAAAGAGTAATACTTCTGGGTTAATTACAGATTAGACTTACGCAAAAAGTGCTAAAAAGCTTAATTTATCGAACTGCCAAGAACGCCAATAACGTCAAGAATCGTAGAGTTTGCGTAAGTCCTAACAGATTGAAATTCTTGAAGTACTAGAAGGTTGATTCTTGCGCCGCTCAATGAGAGCAATGTCAACTGCAAAGCTTAACCCAGAAGTATTGTATTCAAAATGTAATCAACTCAAGTTGGTAAAAAGGGCCATTGCCATAATAGACAGGCTTACCGATGCAAAACAGGTTCCTTTCTGTTACCAACTTTTAGGCTATGGTAGAGAAATCATAATTTGGGTTGTTGTAGCCTGGATTTGATATGGCGGATGTTACAAGGTCAGAACTGCTGAGTAAACTGCTGACATCAGTTCCTATATTTTGGCTAGGTTTAGTACTACCTAACGATATCAGTTCGCCACTAACAGAGAAATTCCAGCCTTCATTACCAATGAGTGTTTTGTCATCACCACTAGCTTCAATCCGGTTTCCCAGGAGATTGCTGTTAGTTACATTGGCAGTGTTGCCACTACCAAGGATATCGTTTTTACTACCAGGTAGTGTATTGGCATTACCAAGGATGTCGTTATTATTGCCTAAGTTCCAGTTACCGTTACCGTTGGTTGTATTCTCGTTACCAAAGCCCCAGTTGCCATTACCTTCGGTTTTACCGCCATCACCGTAGTTCCAGTTACCGTTACCGTTGGTTGTGTTACCGCTACCAAAATTCCAGTTACCATTACCGTCGGTTGTGTTGTTACTACCATATAGCCAGTTACCGTTACCTTGGCCACTGTTATCGGTAGCATCTGCACCATCTAATTTTTGAATATCAGATATCCAGTTGTCGCTCTTATAAGGTACAGGTTGACCGTTGCCAGTTTCAGGTAGGTTGCTACCACTTTCCTTGGAGGGCGGAGTGCTGCCAAATGGTAAGTTACCAGGGAGGTTGGCGCTACTACCAGATGCGTTACCACTAGATGCGCCACCACCAGCAAAGGGGTTGCTACCGCCACCAGATGCGTTACCGCTAGATGCGCCAGCAAAGGGGTTGCTACCGCCACCTAAGGCACTAATATCACCGCCAACGACGCCGATGAGTTGATTGAACGGATTATTGGTATCAGTTAAAGCCCGCTCGTCAAGTGGTCGCTCGTAATTATATTTGTACTTTCCATCTTCACTGGTTGTGGATGAGTTACCACCACCGATAAAGGAAGCGAAAGGATTACTACCGCTAGCAGCGCCACCAAAACTACTGCCACTATCTAAACTACTGCCATCGGTAGACTGCCATTTGCCATCACTGAAAGAAAAATTGCCATTACCAGTTGAACTGTTGCTAGTACTTTGTGAGCCAACAGTTTGATTGCTATTGTTAGAAGTTGCCATTAGAATTAAACTCCTATTACTCAAACTGAAATCCCTCTATCAAGAGGAAGATCGACGACATGAATGAAAGCATTTTTTTACTTTTATTTTCACTAAAAAATACTAATAAAAACAGCAATCACCGCATTTAGTAAAAGTGTACAAAATCAAATTTATATTTAAAATGAACAAAATTTCGATTGGATTGCCGATTTTTTAGATTAGATTGTCTATTCTTTCGATCTTGTTGAGTTAGATTTCAGCAAATTATCCGATAATTTTGATATAGAAGGCTTTAGAGGCAGTTTATACAGTGATTTTTTCGGCTCAAAAAGGGGCAAATTTATCTCTTTGGAGTTATACAACACAATGCAATATAATTCCACTACAAAAAAGAGTAAGTGTAATTTTTGTAGTCTCTTGAGTTATAAAATATTACTTGTGAGGTTTGATCGAGTTTTAAAGATTCAAGTTATGCGATCGCTAGAGCAAACACATCTAAATTACTCGCGATCGCAACCAATGTTAAGAACCAACGAAAAAATCAGCATTTCTCATTTGATTTATTTTTCAAGTCTCAAAGCCATATCTCCGATGGGTGGTTCCTGAGCGCAGCCGTACCACTTGCCTACGGCACGCTGTTCGCGTTCGTGGAAGCAAGCTAGCAAGAGCGTCTCCGATAGGAGAAGGGCTACGCCTCGTGAAATTGTGGTCATTGCTCATCTCAAAAAACTGGGCTTGTTGAGAATAGAGAAAAAATAATGTCCCTTTTACATAATGTAATAATTGCTAAAATATGGACTAATAATGCTAGAAAGTAAAACTAGGTGAATCTTCAAGATAAGTAAGTCGGGGAGAATAAACCCAACTATATTAATAAACATAAACATATTTTAAACCCTTACAAATGACCAATGACAAATTACAAATGACGATTATTGCTAGTTAGCTTTATTTGTATCGTTCTACTGAAATTCAGCAAAAAATTCCTTGCAAAGCACTGTTGAAGTTTTTGAAATCAGAAAAAAACTTGTGTATTTAGATTGCTGGTTTTATGGTATTTTAACTTAAGCGTGAGAAAGCAAACGGCTCTCACTCGTAATGGTTATGTAAGAAGCGATATCTACGACGGGTTGCACCAACGCACAAAGGTGAACTAATTGCGTTTTGTGTTTTGAAGCTTCACTCTAGCAGAAAACAAAATAATTTATCAGTCTGCTTTCTAGTTAAACTAATAATAAAAATTCCTGACTATGGAGTATAAAAAATGAAAAGTGTAGTAAGCGCAGCAGTTATATTAACATTGATTGGTGGAGCAAATTGTCTTCCTAGCTATGGAATATCATCAAATATCAAGCCTTCAAGCATAGAAGTTAAATCAATTGCTCAAGGTAGTCATCAACAATTGATGGCTAGAGTTGGAACTACTTTAAATACTCCATTTTATCTGAGATATGGAAGGACAGCTTACCTCCCCACTGAAAATATTGAAATCAAATTTTCAAAAGTTATCCAGGATTCTCGGTGTCCTTCTGATGTAACTTGTATTTGGCAAGGGCAAGTTATTATTGGATTAGACATCATAAAAAATGGTCAGCAAGTTTCAACATTAACGCTAACCTTGATACCAGGTCGTGATGCTTTACCAATTCAATTTTTAGATAAGTATTCGGTAAAATTAATAGAGGTTTCCCCGTACCCAAATAGCAAAAAGGCGATCGCACTCAAAGACTACATTGCTAAAATTGTTGTTAGTAAAAATTAGATGACCAAATAATTCGTAATTCGTAATTAAAAAAGTTAGATTTAATCTGGGTTTTCAGCTTTACATCTGTAGCCTGATTTTGGAAAATCGGTATTACTTCCCTGCGTAGATACATTCTCAGTATTTACTTATTTTTACATTGGCTGTCTAACGTAGTAGGATTGTTCAAGTGAAAGGGTACACCTTGCAGGGCGAGTAGCCATCGAGCGCTTCTTGCACCCTAAAATAAGAGCAAAAGACGATTCCTAAAACAAGCACACTCCATGCGTATTTCTCTAAATTGGCTGCGCGAACTAGTAGAGATAAAACTTAGTCCAGAAGAATTAGCTGAAACCCTGACAATGGCGGGGTTTGAGGTTGAAGAGATTGAAGACCGCCGCACTTGGGCAAATGGCGTGGTCATCGGCAAAGTGCTTGAGCGTCAACCCCATCCCAACGCCGATAAATTGAGTGTTTGCCAAGTGGATATCGGTACAGGTGAAACTTTAAATATTGTCTGTGGTGCTGCCAATGTGAAGGCAGATATCTATGTCCCAGTGGCAACTACGGGTACTTACTTACCCAAAATAGATTTAAAAATTAAACCTGCAAAACTACGTGGTGTCCCATCTCAGGGGATGATTTGTTCTTTAAAGGAACTCGGTTTGCCCACCGATATAGACGGAATTCATATTTTTACCCAGGAAGATTTACCATTGGGTAGTGATGTCCGGCCGTTGTTGGGTTTAGATGATGTAATTTTAGACCTGACGGCAACTGCAAATCGCGCTGATGCTCTGAGTATGGTAGGTGTAGCCAGAGAAGTAGCAGCTTTAACGGGTGGAAAGTTGAGCATTCCTGAACCTGCTGAAGTATCTATTCCCAAAAATGCCGGAAATTTAGCTTTAAAAATTGCCGATACCCAAGCTTGTCCTGCATACATCGGTACGGTAATTGAACAGGTGAAAATTGCTCCATCTCCCGAATGGTTGCAACAGCGTTTGCGGGCGGCTGGGGTACGTCCTATCAGTAATGTGGTGGACATTACTAATTATGTTTTGTTGGAATGGGGACAACCACTGCACGCCTTTGATGGCGATCGCCTAAAATCTGTTGCAGGTAGCGAAAATTTAACCATCGGCGTTCGCTTCGCTAATAATGGAGAATCGCTCAAAACCCTGGATGGACAAACTCGCACCCTGACAACCCAAAATTTGTTAATCACCGCTAACGAAAAACCCGTTGCATTGGCGGGAGTCATGGGTGGAGAAGAAACAGAAGTCCATGCAGGTACTCAAAGTTTAGTTTTAGAAGCGGCTTTATTTGATTCCGTGGCAATTCGCCGTTCTTCGAGGAGTGTTGGGTTAAGAAGTGAGGCTTCTGGCAGATACGAACGGGGAGTTAACCGGGCGGAGCTGGAAATAGCCAATCGCCGCGCCTTATCCTTAATTAGCGAATTAGCGAGTGGAATTATAGTCCAGCAAGAAATTGCCGACACCCGCCCCGATCCGTCTACCTGGAGTCGTTCTATCGCCCTGCGTTTAGAGCGAGTTAATCAGATATTGGGGCCCATCGATTTGGAAGAGGACACAGGCGAACTGCAAAAACAAGATGTTGAGCGCATCCTGACTGCATTGGGGTGTCAGTTAACTTCTTCAGGAGAAGATAACAGCCATCAACCTACATGGTCAGTTTCCGTCCCACCCTATCGTTACCGCGACTTAGAGCGAGAAATTGATTTAATTGAAGAAATCGCCCGTCTTTATGGTTACAACAAATTCTGCGATACCTTACCAGAAAAAGCGGAAGCTGGCTATCTGCCTTTAGATGAGGAAGTGATTCGCAAATTACGAGCTTTCCTCCGGGCTGAAGGATTGACAGAATTAATCCACTATTCTTTAGTCAAACCAGGAGAAGACAGAAATATAGTACTGTCAAACCCGTTATTTGTCGAATATTCAGCACTGCGAACCGATTTGATCTCTGGGTTGATTGATGCTTTTCAATACAATTTAGAGCAGGGTAATGGTGCCCTTAACGGTTTTGAAATCGGGCAAATTTTCTGGCAAGAAGAAGACGGTTTGCAAGAAACAGAAGCCTTGGCGGGAATTATGGGAGGGGATGTTTCCCTTGGCAAATGGTCAAAAAGTGGACGTGAAGAACCCATCACCTGGTTTGAAGCCAAAGGCATTTTAGAAAGTGTATTTCGGCAACTTAGCTTGCAAATCGAATTTCAACCCGATCGCCGCGACGATCGCTTACATCCAGGACGCACCGCTTCCCTGTGGATTCGGGGTAACAGACTGGGGATTTTTGGGCAACTCCATCCCCAACTGCGACGAGAAAAAGGTTTACCAGATTCCGTTTACGTTTTTCAGTTGGATCTAGATGTACTTTTAGATTCTCTCGGAGAAGATGAAGTTCTCGTCCCCACATTCCAGCCTTATTCTACATATCCAGCTAGCGATCGCGACATCGCCTTTTTCGCACCCGTGAAAATCTCAGTTGTCGAAATTGAAAAAGTAATTACTAAAGCTGGTAAAGATTTGCTCGAATCGGTGGAATTATTTGATGAATATCGGGGTGAAAACGTCCCCGAAGGACAGCGGAGTTTAGCATTCCGCTTAATTTATCGGGCAAGCGATCGCACTTTGACTGAGGCTGAAGTCGAACCAGTACATAATAAAGTCCGCGAAGCCTTGGTGGAAAAATTCGGTGTCAACTTGAGAAGTTAGTCATTTGTCATTTGTCATTTGTCATTTGTCATTTGCTAGGAGTGAGAAATTAATCATTTCTTACTCCCCGATGCACTGGCTGCAAAATCTAAAATCCAAAATCGTTCGACTGAGCGACTTGCCTTGAGTTTCGACTGCGCTCAACTATCGCGAAGTCGAAAGGAGCCGAAGTCTAAAATCTAAAATCCAAAATTGGTAAAGTTATGCCTAAATATGTACTCTGGGGAACTTACTGCGAAGACGTTATCGAAAAACGCGCCCCCTATCGTCAAGCTCATTTAGACGGATTAGCAAAACAGAAAGAATCCGGTGTGCTGATTACCATCGGCCCTACTAAAGATATTACAAAAGTTTTTGGCATTTACGAAGCCGAAGACGAAGCCACTGTGCGCCAGTTGATTGAAAATGACCCCTACTGGAAAAATGGCATCTGGACTGAATATTCTGTCAAAGAATGGATTCAGGCTTTATAAATTGGGCATTGGGCATGGGGAATAGGGGATGAGTCTTTAATACTCGCTGACGAGTCTTTTATACTCGTGAATGAGTCTTTAATACTCGCTGACGAGTCTTTTATACTCGCCGATGAGTCTTTGATACTCGCCGATGAGTCTTTTATACTCGCCGACGAGTCTTTGATACTCGCCGATGAGTCTTTGATACTCGCCGATGAGTCTTTTATACTCGCCGATGAGTCTTTGATACTCGCTGACGAGTCTTTAATACTCGCCGACGAGTCTTTGATACTCGCTGACGAGTCTTTGAACTCCACTCTTGTGTCCCCTTGCCCCCTTGTCCCCTTGTCCCCTTGCCCCCTTGTCCCCTTGTCCCCTTGCCCCCTTGTCCCCTTGTCCCCTTGCCCCCTTGCCCCCTTGTCCCCACCTATGAAAACTTGGCAAGTTGATTTTTATCGTCGTCCCTCACAAGATGCGTCTGGACAAATTTTATGGGATTTGTTAATTTGTGACGCAACTCGCAGCTTTGAGTATGAAGCCACCTGTCTCCAGTCAGCAGCAAATTCTAATTGGGTTGCGACTCAACTTAAGTTAGCTGCTGGTGAAGAATTGCCAGATGTAATTCAGGTGTTTCGTCCTCAGTCTCTAAGCTTAATTGAAGCGGCTGGACGTAACTTAAGTATTAATGTCGAACCTACCCGCCACACCTTGGCGTTAAAGCAGTGGTTACAAGAAAAGCAATATCCCGCAACGCTGGATAAACCACCTCCAGCACCATTACCAGAAAACCTTTGGGGAGAACAATGGCGTTTTGCAAGTTTAGCTGCTAGTGATGTAGAAACGAGATTTAGCGATCGCCCCATTCCCATTTTGCACATCCCAGAACATTTCAAACCCATCAATTTAGGTTTGGCATCAACAGTTCCCGTTCCTGGTGTCGTCATTTATGGGGGACGGCAATCAATGCGCCTAGCACGGTGGTTGCAGCAAGCCCGTCCTGTAAGCTTCAACTACATTTCTGGCGCACCGGATGGCTTAATATTAGAAGCTAGCTTGGTGGATAGGTGGATTGTTGCCACATTTGAAGATCCAGAAGTTACAACAGCAGCCCAAGCATTTGAACAACGCAAAAAGCATTGCCGAGGATTGCATTTTTTGTTAGTTCAACCCGATGATTCTGGTATGACTTATAGTGGCTTTTGGTTATTGCAGGCAGAAAATTAATATTAATTGCCAAAAATATTTGTCTGCTTAATTTTGATAGCTAAATTAGAGGTATTAAGAAATAAAAATAGAGATAAAAGTGAGGCAAAGGCAATGAAAAAATTAAACTATTTCTTCCTGTTTTTGACTGAAATACATCGCAATTCCTTTCTCGTAGTAAGCTGCTTCATTAATAAAAATAGGATAAACAGTAGACGCTCCCTCATAGAAAATATCTTTTCCTTCAAAAGTCAAAAACATTGGATCGCCTGGATGCAAAGGTTCATAATCCCTAAACTGAAGCTGGGGATGAATCATGGCTTGAATTTCCCTGTGTTGGCGCAGCCCACTGTAGGTATCGCTTCTCGGATAATCTATAGTCTTAATATATTTATAAAGTGTAAGGTAGTTGCTTGTCTGCGGAATATTACCCTGATTGCACCTTTCAAAATAATCTAAAACTGCATAAATAAGCTGTTCTGTCTCCTGAAATAATTTAGCGTTTAAAACATTTTGAGCTACAGCACCAACTTCTATCACAAAACCCAATTCGCACAAAGAACGGAGAAAACCATTTTCTTTGGATTCCTGATTAATAAAGACTTTCACCAAAGGATTGATAGAACTTAAATAAGCGCCTAACCGAAGCAAGAAAGGATGCATATCACAAAAAATCAGACTTAACCCCATATTGGCAGTTGTGCTATGCAAATCAACAATTACATCTACAAAGGGCTGATTTTGCGGTTGCAATATCTGTTGAATTGCTTTTGCCCGCATATCTTCATAACTTAAGAGTTGAGGATTTTGTAAACCTTGATTAGTGAAACAACGATTTAAATCTTTTTCAATGTATCGTTTGCCTTCTTCAATAGCTTTGAGATTGCCAAGTAATGCCAGAGTTTCAAAACTTGCCCTATTAATTAAATTAGGATATTGCTGAAACTTTTTGACTAAATGTACTCCTGTTAGCTCATTGCCGTGATTTCCTCCAACGATCGCAACTCGTTCAATCTGACTCATAACAACCTCATCTCTAAAAAACTACACTAAATCTTGTAAAAGCCTGACACAATGTCTACGAAGGGCTACGCCTACGCTCCATATTAGAGCCAAAATATGATAACTGTTAAGCTGTTAGATTTAGTACAAAAAGGGAGGAAATTTATGGAGCAGGACTTTCAAGCGATGGCTGAACTTTACAAAAACGCCCTCCTCAACGACGTACTCCCCTTTTGGGAAAAATATTCTCTCGATTGGCAGCAAGGCGGCTATTTTACCTGCCTCGATCGCGAAGGCAAAATTTATGATACAGACAAATTCATTTGGCTGCAAAACCGCCAAGTGTGGACTTTTTCGATGCTTTACAACCAGTTAGAAAAGCGCGAAAACTGGCTAAAAATTGCCAGCAATGGCGCTAATTTTCTCGCCCAACATGGCAGAGATAGCGATGGTAACTGGTACTTTGCCCTCACCCGTGAAGGAAAACCATTAGTTCACCCTTACAACATCTTTTCTGATTGCTTTGCAGCGATGGCATTTAGTCAATACGCACTCGCTGGCGGTGAAGAATGGGCAAAAGATGTAGCGATGCAAGCTTATAACAACGTATTACGCCGCAAAGATAACCCCAAGGGCAAATATAATAAAACCTATCCCGGCACACGCCCGATGAAATCATTGGCTGTACCGATGATTTTAGCCAACCTGACTCTAGAAATGGAATGGTTGTTACCAAAGGAAACACTAGAGAATGTCCTAGCTGAGACAGTCCACGAAGTAATGACCGATTTTCTCGACCAAGAACGGGGACTAATGTACGAAAACGTTGCCCCTGACGGTTCCCACATCGATAGTTTTGAGGGAAGGCTGATTAATCCAGGTCACGGTATCGAAGCGATGTGGTTTATCATGGACATCGCGCGTCGTCAAAACGACACCAAAACTATTAACCAAGCCGTTGATATAGTGCTAAATATTCTGAATTTTGCTTGGGATAAGGAGTACGGCGGATTGTATTACTTTATGGATGCAGATGGTCATCCCCCACAACAACTGGAATGGGATCAAAAATTGTGGTGGGTTCACCTAGAGTCATTGGTTGCATTAGCGATGGGTTATCGGTTGACAGGGCGTGAGGTGTGTTGGGAATGGTATCAAAAGATGCACGATTTCGCCTGGTCACACTTTGCTGATTCCGAGTATGGTGAATGGTTTGGCTACCTGAATCGGCGTGGGGAAGTATTGTTGAACCTCAAAGGTGGCAAATGGAAAGGATGTTTTCATGTACCGCGTGCATTGTACCTTTGCTGGCAGCAATTTGAGGCATTGTGATGCCTGCGGCGGTAAACAACGCAGTCAGTTTAATCTCTGCTAGTGTACAAGTACTATTGGAAAGATGTCTCATGAATGTTGTGACACCTAAACGATTTACGATCGCAGAATACCATCAATTGATTGAACTCGGATTTTTCACAGAGGGCGATCGTATTGAATTGATTCGCGGAGAACTGATTCAAATGACAGCAAAGGGAACGCCTCATACAGTTTGTAGTTCTATCCTATGCCGTCAATTGGATCGGCTTCTAGGCGATGGAGCAGTCATCCGTGGACAAGATCCGATCGCCCTTCCTAATCAAAGTGAGCCTGAGCCGGATGTTGTCATTGCACGAGGGAGAGATGAAGATTACCTAGCTCATCATCCCTATCCCGAAGATATTTTATTAGTGATTGAAATTTCAGATAAAACAATAGATTACGACCAAACAACCAAGCTGTCTTTGTATGCAGAAGCCGGAATTTCTGATTACTGGATTGTGAATTTATCGGCTCGTCAACTTGAGCGTCATAGCCAGCCATATCAAAATGCTCAAAATAAGTTTAGCTATCTCAGCAAGCAGATTTCTTTATCGAATCAGTCAGTGGCAATTCCTGGATTTGAAGATACATTATTAGATTTGAATCGGTTGTTTCCAGAGAGTACTAGTGAATGATTTTCGCTCATTTTCTAAAGTGAGTTAAGCTACTTATGCTTATTAGACAAACTAAACACAAAATGATGTAATTAAAAGTATTGCTTAAACAAAAAACTTTTAATATGAGAAAACTGTCTCTGATTCTTCCCTTAGCTATCCTAGCTTTTGGCAGTGTAGTTGTTAAGAGCCAAAAAATCTCCTCACCCAATACTTACACTCAATCTGTTACCCGTGAAGTTTTAGCGAGTGGTTATCCTGCTCAAGATCAAAAGCAAATTCTTGAGCTTGTACGCTATACCATCGCACCAAGAGTAAAACTCCCTACTCATACTCATCCGGGAATGCAGATTGAACGAGTAGAGGCGGGAAGTTTAACTTATACTGTTGTGCAAGGAGAAGCTAAAGTAACGAAAGCTAATGGCACAGAATTGATTCTTCAAAAAGGGAAAACTATACAGCTTACAGTGGGAGATTCTTTAATTGAATCTGCCGGAATGGTTCATTATGGAGAAAACCAAACAAACAAACCGATTATTCTGTTGTCTGCTTCTCTATTTAATGCTAATCAACCAAAAGCTATTTTAACCAATACTGAAAACAGATGAATTCGATGAGAATTGCAGGTTTGATTGAGTTTTATTCCTATACATTTTTATTTTTAGGCAAAATCTAAGCAGTATTGAGTAGATAGTAAGTCGAATTGTAGAAAAATACTTTCTCTAATGCTTGTTGCTAACTTAAGTAATCTTACAGTGGGGTAGTAACAAACAGCAAAGCTATAAAAGCAACAAAGCTTTGGAGTCACGAGCAAATGACAAGTCGAGAATTGCCAGATTCTAATCAAGAAATTCTGTTAGAAAGGTATCAAGTGCAACAGGAATTAGGCAAAAAAGCCGGACGGCGATCGCTGCTAACTCGTGACTTACAAACTCTAGAATTAGTAGTAGTCAAAATACTGTCCTTTGGTAATGAATTTGAATGGAATGACCTCAAACTATTTGAGCGGGAAGCTGAAACTCTCAAAGCACTCTCTCACCCAGCAATTCCCCGTTACCTTGACTACTTTGAGCTAGATTCACCCAACAGTAAAGGATTTGCACTCGTACAAAGTTATATCCCAGCCCAATCTCTAGAAGTACAACTCAAAGCTGGGCGTAGTTTCAGTGAAGAAGAAGTTAAGGAACTAGCAAAAGCCATTCTAGAAATTCTCAAATATCTGCATGGCCGTCAACCGCCCGTAATTCATCGTGATATCAAGCCAAGCAATATTCTACTAACAAATCGCTCTGGTAATAGTGTGGGTGAAGTCTACTTAGTAGATTTTGGTTCAGTGCAAACCATCGCCAGAACAAGCAGCACTATGACAGTTGTGGGAAGTTACGGCTATATGCCACCAGAACAATTTAATGGGAGAGCTACTCGTGCTTCAGACCTTTACAGTTTGGGCGCAACTTTAATTTACTTAGTAACAGGTCAACATCCAGGCGATTTACCCCAAACAGACCTACGAATTGAATTTGAAAAGGCTGCTAATATTAGTCTTGGTTTTAGCAGCTGGTTAAGGCGGATGACAGAACCTATTATGAGTAAACGCTTGGCTTCTACTGAAGATGCTATGCGAACCTTGGAGAAAGGAGGAGAAAATAATCAGAGTCAGTTTGAGAGTAGGGCAATTAATTCAATTCCTAAAAAACCTCCTGGTAGTAAAATCTTGTTGAATAAGAATGCTACTTTTATAAATATCATCATTCCAGGGGCAGGATTATTATCTATTCAAACACTTACATTTATAATTCTCTACTTTTTTATACTTTTTATGATGAGTATTCCGCTTTTAGGTGGTGATGGGAGTAGTTTATTTAGAGGTATTTTAGTCATTTCCCCTGTAGCTTTTTTTCTGATTTGTATATGTGTATTTGGGCGAAAGCAACTTTACATAAATCGCCAGCAGATTTATTTGATTTATAAAATATTTAAGCTTGAGCTTCACAATCCCTTTCCAAGTTCTAGACAAGAGATTTTACGTTTGGATATAAACAAAAGTGATTTCAATAAATATTATTTAACAATATGGGCAGGTATAAAAAAATATGTAATTTCTAATAATGAACTCGATATTTTTACTGTAACTCTTTTGGAACTAGACTGGCTAGCTCATGAACTTAGCGATTGGCTAGGCTTACCAATTACAAAAAAGTAAACTTTGTAGAGTAATGTGCTTATTTTTATTATTTAGTCTCTTCATCATTAATTACAAACTAAATTCTGCTGCGCCATCTTCATCCACATCTGCATCTCCACCTACACCAGTAGGTTTAAATTTAGAGCCATGAATTAATTCACCAAATACAATTCCTGGATTTTGGTGAAGAATATTCAGCACACTCATAAAATCTCGCACAATTTCCCCTGGTGTCAGTAATGCTTCTGCACCCAAACGATTAATAATTTCTTGCACAAACTCCTTCAACTCACGATTTGTCAAAGTCTGTTCATACCCAAAATTGAGTGCATGAATCTCGGCTAAACGTTGCAAGAGCGTCAATATTTCTGCTTCACTCAACGGATTTAACCGAATTACTGGCCCTAAATGTTCTTGAACATTAGCTTGTGCAACAAAACGACTTTCTTTTGTACGTCTTTGCCAAGCTTGGTCTGCAAAAAGTCCCCGTTTGGGGTCTTCTAAAAATTTAGTTGTTCCACCAACGACAATGCCAAGATGTTCTGCTTTACATTGCATGGTGTCGTTAAACATTGCCAGGAGTCGATTATAATTCTTTTCCCGCGTGACTGTAGTAGATATTTGATATAAATGTACGGCTTCATCAACTAAAATTAACAGTCCTTTATAGCCAATTTCAGCGACAAATTTAGCAAACAGTTTTATATAATCATACCAACTATCATCATCAATAATGACGCGTACTCCTAAAGCTGCTTTCGCCTCAACTTTAGTAGTAAATTCTCCCCGCAACCAACGCATTGCCGCATTTTTTAAATTCTCATCATCCATTCGGTAGCCACGCCAATAAGCGATAATCACGCTACCAAAATCAAAACCGTGAACTAAGTCTTCAATATACTGAACTACTTCTCTAATTTTCGATTCAACTTGGTCATCAAAACCATCGTCATTGGGACGCATTCCAGTTTCTTTAACCACTTCTTGTTGAATTTTATTAATCCATCCTTCTAAAATTGAGACTAAAGCACCACCATCAGGACGAGTTTTTGTAGCTAGGTGGCTCATTAATTCTCGATAGGTAGCGACACCTTCATTGTTACTTCCAGCTAATCGCCGTTCAGAAGATAAATCAGCATCAGCTACTACAAAACCTTGCTCCATAGCACGGTTACGAATTAGTTGCAGTAAAAAACTTTTGCCAGAACCGTAGTTACCAATTATAAAACGAAACGCTGCAACACCTTCTGCAATATCATCGAGATTTTGTAATAGGCTTTTGAGTTCTTTTTCTCGACCTACTGCGATATATTCAACTCCTACTCTTGGTACTACCCCCGCACCAAGAGAATTGATTAAAGCAGTGGATATTTTCTTCGAGATTTTGAGCTTTGCCATGTATTACACTTTGATTTATTCTAAACTCATAAGCACGCAGTAAGTAGCTAAGATACATCACCTTACTACTAAATATTACGACGGCAATAACAATTTAATTTGACGAAGTATGTCTGGTCATGAGGTCTTCATACATTGCAATCATTTTTTTGACATCTGTTATATGCTCCTGATAAACTTTTGGACTTTCGGAATCAGAATTGATTATTAATTCCCCAATCGTATCATTTGCGCGTTCATTTATAGAATCGATTAATAAATTTGGCATAGTGATATTTGCTTCGGCAATTGTTTTAATAGCACTATTAGGATTATCTTGTTCAACTATAGCTTTTAATACTTGTAACTCATGTCCAGGGAGATTTACTAAAAAATTAGTCCATTCTTCGGAGATATTTTCCGATGTCTCAATTACCGAATTTTCACTGATATCAGAAGATTCAATTATCTCGGAAAATGGAAACAATTCAATATCATCTTCTTGAGAATTATCAGACAAAGGCTCTGAATTAAACGTTTCTACTTGTTGTAGTAATTCCCATACTTGATTTTGTAATGAGTCTCGTTCTTCTTGCAATAATGAAACTTGGCCTTGTAATTGCTGTAATTCGGCCTTGTGTTCTGCTAGTTGGGTTTGTGAATAATTAAGAATAGCTTGGATATTTTCTCTTTCAGTTTTGGTTGCTACCAGCAATTGATTATTTTGGGTTGTCTCAACTTCTAGCTCTTGAATTGCAATTCGCAGTTCGTATAATTTTTCTTCTAATTGGGGTTTGAGTCTGCCTAAAAGAGTTAAATTACTTTCAATTTCTTGTTTCTCGTGTTGTAGCTCAGAAATTTGACTTTGCAATTGAGTGATTTCAGCGCGAGATACATTACAATTTGACTCTAAACGGCGCTTCTCTGCTGTGAGAATAGAAAAAGCATTGTTCAATTCAGTTTGATTGTTCTGCAAATTATTAATTTCAGTTTGCAGGCTACTAACTTCTGTTTCTAATTGCTTCTTTTGTCCGGCAAATGTTCTTAATTCTCGATGTAGACTATCTCTTTGGCTACGGCTTTCTATAACTTGATTTTGCAGTTGTTGTGATTCAGCATAAAGTAAATTATGATGTTCTTCAATTTGATTGATTTCTCTAACAACACGAGCCTTTAATCCCTCCATCTCTTTAATTCGCTTACGCAGAGAACCTAAAACAAACATTTCATAATTTCTGCGCCGCTTATCTATGAATAATGCTGTTGTATGGATAGTAACGGCAGTAATTACACCTGTGAGAAAGGCTTTATTAAAATCCCAGCTTGGGACAAGGCTAAGACCAAAACTCACACTAAAGGCAACTATCACTAGTATAAATCTATTGCCGATCGTTACTGATTGCATATTGCTGGTTTTTAGCGTAGTTAAATTATCTGAATAAGTAGCTCTCATAGTAATTTGTAATTCCTAATTCGTAATTCGTAATTTGTAATTAAAAAACACATACACATAAAATACTTAATCCAAGTGGTTTATCTGGGAAATCAAGATATTTTTCTCAATTTTGGTATCAGAATTGTTATGAAATCTCTAATTTTAGTTAATATTGCATAACATTGTTCTGTAAGTTACAAAAAAGCGCAATCATTAATGAAATAATTTTAATGTTAAGCGTTGGATATATTTTTATTTGCATGAAAAATTGTTAAATCTGCTTTTAAAAAATCAACAAACTGCCGTGCTGTACGTCCAGAACGACCATTATGACGAGTTGCCCATTGTAATGCCTGAAATTCTAAATCTTCTTGGGTAATATTAATTTCAGCTTGTGCCACTAGATGTTGTACAATTTTTAAGTAAGTTTTCTGATTGGCTGGTTCAAATGTCAAGGTTAAACCGAAGCGATCGCTAAACGAAAGCTTCTCCTGCATCGTATCCCAGGCATGGATTTCCTCGTTATCCTTGGGAGTAGGTCTATCCACAAAAAACTCCCGAATCAAGTGGCGGCGATTGGAAGTAGCATACACAACTACATTTTGCGGTCGCGCCGTTAAATTACCTTCTAAAACTACCTTGAGGGCTTTAAAGGCATCATCATCTTCTTCAAATGAAAGGTCATCGACAAAGATAATAAATTTTTGTGACACACCCCGTAAATGTTCCACGATTTCTGGTAGGTCTTTTAAATCAGATTTTGCTACTTCCAATAAGCGGAGGCTGCGATTGCTATATTCATTCAACAAAGATTTCACTAAAGAAGATTTGCCAGAACCGCGACTACCGTAAAGTAATACATGCAGTGCCATCTCTCCTGATAATAAAAACTCAGTATTTTTCAGCAAAGCATCTTTTTGAGATTCGTAACCGACAAGCGAACTCAGTTTAACCGGGTCAGAATACCTAATACCGATAAACTGCCCAGATTGCCAGCGTAAAGCGCGATATTCTGCAAATAAACCAGAGCCACATTGCCGATAATAAGCTGCTAATTCTTCTACAGCATCACCCCAATTATCTAACTCTTGTAGATATGTAATGAATTTTGTCTCTACTCCTAGCAATTCTTGCTCTTTATACCACACTACTGGTGAAATCGGCATGTGAGCTACGCTTTGTACCCACTCGCTCAAAGAAGCGCTGCTACACTCATAGAGACTTTGCAATACTTGTAAATCATGCTGAACTGCTGTTACTAAAGCTGGGGGCAAATCTTCAAATTCTTGCACTCCCGCTAGCTTTGTAAAGGGATTCTCAGAGAAGAGAATTTGAGTAATTAAATAGTCTTCCCAGTTTTGATTTCTAGCAGCCAAAGCGTAAAAGTAATTGCCGTAAGCTTGGAGACAACCCCGTGCATCGGTGTCAGTGTAACGTATAGCTTGCAACAGTTCCAGAAATGCCATCCCGACTTCGCCTTGCAGAACAGATTGGTACAGTAAAAGTGAGGCTGCTTGGCGCTGGAGATATTGAATTTTTGTATATGAAGAAGTATTTGCCATTGGCATCGCTTGATTATCCATCAATTAACTGTGTGGTATAGCTAAATAGCTATGGTAAATTGTCTGCTGACCCTGGCAGTAAAGTCAAAGTCTACATAGGTTTTAACAATGAATTTAAGTATAATTGCTGCTTTTGCCTACGGTATTTTAGCGATTGTTGGTGGGGTTATTGGCTACATTCAAGCTACAAGTAAAGTTTCACTCTTAAGTGGTAGCATTAGCGGTTTATTACTAATACTTGCCGCTTACTTTCAACTCCAAGGACAAACTTGGGGTGCGATTTTAGCAGTGTTAGTTACTGCTGTTCTAGTAGCTTTCTTTGTATTAAGACTAGTAAAAACACGCAAATTTATGCCTGCGGGATTAATGACAATTTTGGGTATGCTGGCATTGGCGGTGATGGTGAATCAATTTGTGGCTTTAAGGTAGCATTAGTCTCTCAGCAATAACCACCCTCCTGTTTTTTTTGGTATGGCATGACTTTCCCTGCTTTGAATTATATTAGTACATGTATATTACTGTGACTTGTTACCTTTGCCTAATAACTTCTAGCATTCTCAATGAGTTATAGCGATTCTGTCTAAATAAGGTAAACGGGTAGAGGCGCACAGTACCTTTATCAAGGTGAGTCAAATTGTTGGCAAATATAGCTGAGTGTTGTTAGCGTCAGCGAGGCGTTTAGTTTGTGCTGAGTCAAAACCCAGTTGTTTCAAAACAGGACTTACGCAACTGGCATATTATTTTCAATTCGTAGTGTTCGCGTAGTGTCTCGCAGAGAGGACTTTAGGGACTTCCAAATAAAAAAACATCCCAAATTTTCTTGTGGGATGGGTGTCCCCACCCGTCCCAGATTTAGGGCGGGCTTTTCGGCCCACCCCACAGAAAGGGACAATATAGAACCTTTTCCCCTTCCCCTCGCCCCTTATCCCCTTCTTGGGACCCCACTTTCCCCTTTTCCCCTTCTTGGAACCCCACTTTCCCCTTTTCCCGACAAATGCCAAGAAGTCTACTTTAGTAGTTCGGCACCTCCTCGTTGTGGTGGCTGTGGGCTAGTTGATGTAGTCGGACTGGGTGCGGTATTGGAATTAGGAGATGGGGTATTTTGGGAAGCAGGATTAAATATATTGACTAAGACTTGTACTAGGGCATCTCGTTGGCTGCGGGTGAGACTTTTGATAGCTTTGCGATCGCCTTCTATCGGATTTTCCCGTAGTGAGTCATTCCCTGGATAGGTAGTATCATACATAATTTCGTTCACACCCAGGTAATCAGCTAAAGTCAGCTTCCAATCTAAGCGATAAATGGGGGCCCGCCCTTTGGTATAAATGTGATATCTAATGAGGCGATTTGCTAAAGTGTTGTTTTCGGCAACTTTCCCATTTTCTTTACTGATATACTTATTTTCTCGTGGAAAATCTGGCAATTGTTGATACACTAGCTGCCAAACATCACTAGGCGTGACTCTCTGGGCAGAAGCAGGTTGGATACTAAATAAATTTCTATGTATTGATTTATCCGCTCCTGAACCTAAAACAATTACACTCACTAGTATTAAGGTAAGCAGTAGTGGTGTTAGCAGGAGCGGGGCGTTTCGCTTGTACTGAGTTGTGAGTTTTGAGAAAATTAATTTAAATAGAAATTTTTTCTTTTTCATAAAACAATATTTTGGGCGTTGCTGAGTGAAAAGATGAATTTGCCTGATTCGGCACTCAGCACTCAGCAATCAGCACTAAATCTTATAGTTCGCCGATAATTTCTGGTTGAGTCAACTCATCGGACATTTCGATAATTGCCCTTAGCACCGGCTTCATCATCGCATCTTCGTTACTTTCAAAGTCTTCGTAACGCCGACGTTTAGCACGATTTGCTACCTGAACCGTAATGCGGTATCGATTTGAGGCTGCACTAATCAGATCCTCAGCACGGTGCATAATCTGAGATTGAGTTGTCTCGAACTTAGAACGCTTTAGCATAATCAGTGGTTCTTGGGGTCATTCTCCAGTGTAACAGTACGAAATCAGTCTACTGCTGTCTGTTAAATCGCCAGCAACCTCTCTATTGATAGAAGCTAAAAGTATTTTACTCACTTTATAAGTAACTTGTAGTATTAAATAACGCACCCTCATGGCTGACCTTGTGGAAACTGCGATCGCAGCAGGTAATTTCAATACCTTAATAAAAGCTGCTAAAGCTGTAAATTTCATCGAAACTTTGAAAAGCCCTGGTTCTTTCACGCTCTTTGCACCGACTGACGAAGCTTTTGCTAATTTGCCAGAGGGAACTTTAGACTCGCTACTACAAGATATCCCCAAGCTCCAGAAAATTGTGGCGTATCATATCGCTAGTGGGGATGTTAGGTCTGATGATTTGGTACAGATTAACGAGGCAGAGACCCTTGAAGGGTCAATTGTCGCCATTGAATCTGCCGACGGTAAATTTAAGGTAAATAACGCCAATGTCCTCAAAACAGATATTCTGGCAGACAATGGCGTGATCCATATTATTGATGCGGTGTTGGTGCCTGCAATGGTGGCGGGGAAGTAAGGGCAGAGGTGCAGAGGTGCAGAGGCGCTGGGGGGCTGAGGGGAAAGACTTACTGCAACTGACTTCTCCTCGGTCACTGAGCGTAGCCGTTCGCGCAGCGTCTCGTAGAGAAGTGCTGCTCCCCTACTCCCTACTCCCCACTCCCCACTCCCAGAATACAGCCATTGCGTGCGGGAATAGTTAATGACAACTGCCGATCTCCTTCACTATTCCACTCAACTTCAGCAGTGCCATATAAAAGTTTGTTGGGTTGAGTACGCAAAGTAGCGATATCTGCATTCGCTGTTGCCGAACTTGTGCCAGCGTTGAGGGCAATTATTAATTCTTCTGTCCCCAAAGTCCGTGCAAAGATATAAAGTTGTCCTTGAGCATAGAGGACTTGGTAATCACCTGTACGCAAGGCTGGATAAGTGTGGCGGAGGGCAATTAACTGGCGGTGAGTATTAAAAATTTCTTGATTCCAGTTACTCTCTAAAGGAAAGCCACGGCGGGAGTCGGGATCTATTGCACCAGGTAAACCAACTTCATCACCATAGTAGATGCTGGGGGCGCCGGGAAAGGTGAGTAACAGTAGAGTTGACAACTCTATACTGGCGATATCGCCGCCTGCAATGGTCATCAATCGGGCTGTATCGTGACTTGCAAGCAAATTGAGTTGAGTTAACTGAATCTCCCAAGGGTAAAGTTGCAGTACTTCTTGGATTTTGGTAGCGTACTCGGCAGCAAATAAGGGTGGGTAGGGTTGATAGTCGCGGCTTTGGACTTGTTCTAAGACTACGCGATCGCCTGCTGCAAAGGCAATTGTCGGCCCAGCAAATAGATAATTCATCACGCCGTCAAATTGCGTTCCATCCAACCACTCGCGGGAATCTCCCCAGACTTCGCCCACAATATAAGCTTCGGGATTGATGGCTTTGACGCGATCGCGAAATTCCTGCCAAAAACCAGGAGTTTTTATTTCAAATGGTACATCCAATCGCCAACCATCAATGCCGAATTTAATCCAATATTCGGCAATTTCCATAATGTATTCTCGTACTTCTGGATTGTCGTGGTTAAATTCTGGCAAGGCGCGATTTCCCGCCCAACCTACGTAATTGGCAGGGAATTCGCCATTGTAAGCCGAAAGGGGCCAGCCTTCTATTTTGAACCAATTTACCCAAGGTGAATGGGGGCCATTTTCTAAAACGTCGTGGAAAAAGAAAAAGCCCCGGCTGGAATGGTTAAATACCCCATCCAGAACAACTTTGATATTCCGTTGATGGGCTGCATCAAGTAATTCTTTAAAAGCCTCGTTGCCCCCTAACATCGGGTCAACTCGATAATAATCGTGGGTATGATAGCGGTGATTGCTGGCGGATTGAAAAATGGGTGTGAAATAAATCGCGTTAATCCCCAAATTCTGGATGTAATCTAAACCCTCCATAATGCCCCATAAATCGCCGCCTTTATAGCCCTGAAGGGTTGGCATAGAATCCCAATCTTCCCAACGGGCCTCTTGCAATAACCGTTTGCGTGGCTGTTTGCTTCTGGCAAAACGATCTGGGAAGATTTGGTAGAAAACAGCGTGCTTCACCCAGTCTGGTGTTTGAATTTGCATGAAATGAATAATTTTTTGTATGTTCAGAAGCGATCGTTGCAAATATTAGCTTCTTTATGGCTCTTACTTATGATAGAGAATCTGTGATTTCTCAGTATTCATTAGTGATTTAGCCTTTTTGATGCTGTTTTATACGCAAATGTTATCAGTCTTAACTATTTTGACTACAATTTATTTTAGTTTTTAACAGTTCATATACACAGACTCGTCACTGATTGCATTCTGAGTCTTAAATCTTCTTTAATAAATTTATTTATTACTTAATTCTTCTTAATTTTATTTTCTTCACTTTGTCCGTAATGATTTAGGCAGATGATGGATTAGTTTAATATAACGCCATGTGCGACTTTCTCTCAAACCTAACCCCTTCCCTACTAGCGTTGGGGAGCAAAAATCAAAGCCTCTCTCTTTTTAGGAGAGAGGAATGGAAGTGAGGTCAGAATATTAAGTTGCACATCGCGTATAGCAATCTTAAATGAGATTGTGAAAATTTTTGTTATGGTTGTCCTTGGCGATTTGTCAAGAGTAATTTGTGATTAGAAAGGACAAATGACTAATGACAGCCGACTCCAAAAATATTTCACAAATAATTTAGGACTACTATAGTTTCAGAAAAATTACTGTTACCTTAGATTTCGGTAATTCTTAGATGCAACCGAGCGAAAATGTCTCAGTTACCACAGAAAATCACTATGAGGGATACGCAATTTCAGAATATGAGTTAAGGGACTGACAAATAATAAAATATCCCAATATTTCTTGTAGGATGGGCGTCTCGCCCGTCTTGTGAACTGGGCGCTCATGTTGCCATTGGTGTCAACTTCACGTCAAACCGAACGTCCGCCAGAACGTCCGCCAGAACGTCCGCCAGAACGTCCGCCAGAACGTCCGCCAGGGATTAAAATCCCTGATAGCAAAAGTCCTCTGAAGAGGACTGAAGATTACAGTCCATTTTAATGGACTTGGATTATTAGACCGCCGTTTTAACGGTGGGCGGACGCACAACTGAAGTTGACACCACTGGCTTTTCGGCCCACCCCACAATATTGGATAATTTATTTTTTGGAGTTCCCTAAGAATTAGCAATTGTCTTAAGAATAACTCTTACGTCCTAAACTTATTTGATGTTATCTATAAAATAAATAGATAACTATAGTCGCATCAAATAATCGAAGCGACAAAACTACATAGACTGTGTTAATCCTAGAGCGACTTATCCTGCTATAACCACTACTTTGTTGACGGCAACTCAATTCAATTTAAGGTAAAAATGAGACACGAAAAACTTTCTCCTGGACTACTTTTAGCATATCAAGATTATCAAAATGAAGGAGATCGAGCTTTAGTTACACACAAGCGATCGCTTGGCATCATTGCCCATAAAAGCCCGGTTAAGCCCACTAAAAGCGTCGTTTTTATCTACTGCGATCCTGATGCAGACTTAAGTTATCTATCACAATATAATATTGAAGTCAATCAAAACTCCGGGAGTGTGCGAACAGCTTTCTTACCCATAGAGAGTTTAGATGTCTTATCTGAAGAAGATGTGATTGTGCGGATTAAGCCATCACGCAAACTTCATTTGAGGATGGACACTGCAATGGGAACAGTCAAACTGCCGGAATTTAAGCATCAAACCGGATTGACAGGTAAAGGAGTAATCATCGGTATTATAGACAGTGGCATCGATCCGAAACACCCCGCCTTTGCTGGACGAATTTTACACATTTGGGATCAAACACTACCAGGGCCAGGAGTCACAGAGGGCGGCTATGGGGCTGAATTTACCGGAGCGCAACTGACAGTTTCTCAGGATACTGGCGGTCATGGTACTCACGTCGCTGGCATTGCCGCTGGTGCCGATGCTAGTTATGGTGGTGTCGCACCAGAAGCGGAATTAGTTGTCGTCAGGTCAGATTTACAAGATGCCCACATTGCAGATGGTGTGCGTTACATTTTTCGAGTTGCTAGAGAGTTGGGACGCCCAGCAGTGGTCAATCTCAGCTTGGGCGGACACGCTGATGCTCATGATGGTAGCGATTCCTTATCCAAAGTTATCGATGCCGAAACTGGCCCTGGAAGAATTGTTTGCTGTGCAGCCGGTAACGAAGGAAACGATAACATTCATGGACAAGCGACAATACCCAGTGGACGCACTCGTGGTATGCGCTTCAATGTCCCTTTGAATCAAGTAGGCATCGTTTGGTTAAACGCTTGGTATGCCAAAGACAGCGAATTAGAAGTATCTGTGCGGAGTCCTAACGGTTTTGTTACTCCCTTCCAAAAAATTATTACTGAAGGTAATGCCGCCCAAGATTACCAATTACCAGATGCACGAGTGCAATTAGCGACACCAGCACCAGATAAAGCTAACGGCGACCATAATTTCTTTGTACAAATACGCGGTATTGACCCCTCGCCAGTAATGGGAGGTATTTGGCAGTTGCGAGTCCGCAACACTTCTTCAACTGACACATGTTTAAATGTGTGGACACTAGATGATAGTTCATCAGTATTTTTCACTGGTAAAAGTGTGAAAGATGCCTTAAAAATTGGTTCGCCGGGAGCCGCCAGCAGTGCAATTACAGTTGCCGCCTATACTACTAAAACCAAGTACACAGATATTGATGGCCAAGTGCGAGAAATGGGCTTAGAATTGGATACTATTTCGGAATTTAGTAGTGAAGGGCCTCTACGCAATGATGGACAGAAGCCTGATGTAGCAGCACCAGGAGCAATGATTGTTTCCACCCTTTCCGCCGATGCTAATTTTGACCGCTCATCGATGATTAACTCCAAGTTTGTGGTGCAGGCTGGTACGAGTATGGCGACACCGTTTGTTAGTGGGTTAGTAGCACTGCTGTTGCAGCGAGATCCTAAACTCGATCCGGCTGCTGTCAAAGACTTGCTACGTAAAAATAGTGCGATTCCCGGCAAACCCGCAGGCACATTTGATGACAAATGGGGTTATGGAGTAATTAACGCTTTGAATCTGTAATTAGACTGAAAATGATGGATATTATTTCTGTACAAGGGTAGGTAACAAAAATCTATAAATTTGATAACTTAGGGTAGACAATTATTGCCTACCCTGTTTACCAAGGAGTTGCTGGTGAATTATCAGAAACTAGATGCCGCTCTTGCGACAGCGCTAAATGATGTTAAAGATTCCGAAGAAAGTAGTTTGGCAGTTTTTATCCATACTGAACCAATTTTAAACCCTGCTGCAACTGCTATTTTAGAAAGTTTAGGCGTTAGTGGTGTTAGCAGTGGCAAAGATATTTTCACAGCAACACTTTCACCAAATGCCATTTCCCAGTTATCAGAGCAACCTTGGGTGATGAGTCTGAAGCGATCGCAGCAATTAAGTTTGGTTAATAGAAAAATAAATATAGGCAAGTTGGGCGTTTAATGGGTATTGTCTACCTTTTGTACAGATAATTTTTTGCTGTTACTGTGAATCAGGTTTTGGTTTTTCTGGAAACTTACACTTCACTTGAATTTCCAGATTACTTTCAGCAGAGCCTTCGGTAATGTAAGGAATGCCAGCCTTCCCACCCAGCTTAATGCCAAATTTAAGACTTACCTCCTCAATCTCCGCAGTATTAAAGTCTTTAAAAGCACTCAGAGCATAGATAGTATAAGAGCGAATCATTTGCCGAGCTTGTTGCATCCGAGCGATCGCATCTGTTCGCACATCCTTGTATTCTATGCCATCGTCGTCCTCCTCAATTTCCGAAGTTATTTCGGTTGCTGTAACATTAATCTCAATCTGCTCAATCTCCCCGTCTGCTTCAAAAAATAGTTGCTGTACTTCTGACATAAGCTACCTCGATTAAAGTTTTGTAACGTATCTGAATAAATTTCAGTTTGCTTGCGGAAGAATAACAGATGGTGTTGTTTCTAGTAACACAGCCATCATTGTGTCTGTCAAGATTATCCCGCATTTACCAACCCAAGGTGTGTTAAATGGCACGGTACGCGCTTGTTATTGGTATCGCCGAGTATGTCAGCCCATCATTAACGCGTTTGTCAAAGACTACAAATGATGCTGAAGCTGTAGCGCAACTCTTAGAGCAGTATGGTGATTTCCAGTCTGTGCAAAGACTACCTCAGCGCTGGAATAAAGATAAAAACGGCTATGAAATGGCAGCGCAAAAAGTTACTGGCGCTCAACTTGGGCAAGATTTGAGAACTTTTTTACTAGAGCAAGCTGCTAATAATGAAGCGCTGATTTATTTTAGCGGACACGGTTTTACTATTTCCGACAATTTGGGGCAACAAAAGGGATATTTAGCAAGTTCTGATTGTCAGATTGAATTTAAAGAAAATGAAAATGTTGAACAAAAATATGGTATTCCTCTGGATAGCCTCAACGATTTAATTCAAGAGTCGCAATTGAGTAGTTTGGTAATGCTACTAGATTGTTGTCATAGCGGCTATTTCTTAGAAAGACAATTAATAGAAAAAAGTCTGAATGCTTTCAGTTTGCAAAAAGATTATTACTTAATTACAGCTTGTCGTGGCTTTGAACGCGCCGGAGCGATTAAGAGTGAAGAATACAGCATTTTTACAGGTGCAGTTGTTAAGGGATTGGCAATAGAAAATGCAAGTAGTAATAGTAGGCGAATAAGTGGCGATCGCTTGTTTGATTTTGTCAGCAACGAACTTAAAGGTTCAGTACAGGAGCCGATTCGGATGGGTTGGGGACGTTCGATTACCCTGGTTACTTATCCCCAATTAGATATTCCTACAGGAGAAAAAGTTGCTTTCAATCAGGAAAATCCCTATCGGGGACTTTATGCTTTTGAATCAGAGCAAGCGCAATATTTTTGTGGACGAGATGAAGCAGTTCGCACACTAATTTCGCGTTTAGCAGAGAGTCGATTTTTAGCTGTAATTGGCTATTCAGGTAGTGGCAAATCTTCTTTAATAAAAGCGGGTTTGTTACCGCAACTGGGAGGCGATCGCCTCCCTGGAAGCAGTCAATGGGAAATCGTATCTTTTACGCCAGGAGAGCATCCTTTAGGTAAACTTGTTGATATTTTGACTCGACAACAGCAGCAAAATAAACCACATCTATTATTTATCGATCAATTTGAAGAAGTATTTACCCTTTGTCAAGATGATGAGGAACGCAAAGCTTTTATCCGCTTAATAGCACAGGAAGTAAAAAAGGGTGAGGCAGAAACGCGGATAATTTTGACAATTCGCGGTGATTTCTTAAATCGTTGTGCTGACTATTTAGAAATTATTACTCTCATCAATAGCATTCCTCCCACATCATTCATCGTTACACCGATGTCTTTTCCTGAATTAGAAGAAGCAATAGAAAAACCAGCAAAATTACATGGGGTAACATTTGAGCATGGTTTAGTTTCGCAAATTGCTGCCGATGTTATCAACCGTCCGGGTGCATTACCCATACTGCAATATGCGCTTAAAGAGTTATGGCGAGTTTGCATTGAAGAACCGGAATCGCCACAACCGCTTTTGATTTGTAAAGGCTATGAGGAAATTGGCGGGGTTAAAGGAGCTTTAGACAAAAGAGCGACAATTTTATATGAAAGTTTGACAACTATAGATCAAGCCTTTACGCGTCGTTTGTTTATGGAATTGGTGCACTTAGGTGAAACAGGAGAAGTGACGCGGCGGCGTGCTAGCTGGGAGAGATTAGAAGCAATTTCAGATTCTCCACAACAACTGCAAAGGGTTGTAGGATTGCTGGCAGGTTCTCAACAACGTTTAATTATCACCGATGAAAAGACGGTTGAAGTTGCTCATGAAGCACTTTTATCTGAGTGGAAATTATTAAATACTTGGATTGCTGAAAATCTGGAGAATATTCGTCTGAGTCGTTCTTTAGAAGAAGATTGCCAAGAATGGCTACAAAGATTTAATAAATTAGATGAAGCACTATTGGCGGGTGCAAAGTTGGCTGTAATTTCTGAGTGGGTGAATAAAACTCAGCCAAGACTTACACCCTTAGAATCAGAATTTTTGCATAAGAGTTTGGAGAGACGCGATCGCCAAAATCAGGCAGAATTAGAGCAAGCAAAAAAACTTCAACAGCAAGCAGAAGCTAAAGCCAAAGCTGAATCACAAAGAACTAGATTTGCGATCGCTTCTGCAATACTTGTAGCTGTATGTGGGGGATTAGGAGCGTTTACATGGCAACTTAGCACAAAGAATAGTCTGAAGGATAAGATCGCTTCTGGAGCATTAATTGCATCGCCTGAGCTACTTTTACAAACAGGGAATCAGCTTGATGCGATGATAGCAAGTGTACAAGTACTCAAGCAATTTCAAGATTTAGGTATAGATAATGCTAACGCACTTAATCGACTTAAATTAGTGATGGATAAAGTGCAAGAACACAATCGTTTAGAGGGACATACAGGTTCTGTTAGCAGTGTAAGTTTTAGTCCTACAGAAAACCTCATTGTTTCTGGAAGCAGAGATAAAACTGTAAAAATTTGGAAGTTGGATGGCACTTTAGTTAATACTATGAGACATGATGCTGCTGTCTATAGTGTAAATTTTAGTCCTGATGGTAAGTATATTGTCTCTTCTGATGAGAACAAAGTTAAACTCTGGAATAAAGATGGTACTTTGATTGATTCAATTAGAGAAGATAAAAAAATTTATTTTGTCAATTTTAGCCCTGACAATAAAATAATTACTACTAGGGAAAATGGTACTGTAAGGTTATGGGAATATAATTCATCAAAAATTATAAAAAAACCTTATAAAACTATTTCACAAAATGTCCAAAGTAAAGTTTGGAGTGCAGAATTTAGTCATAATAATAGTGGAAAATATATTGTTACTGCTTGCGATGATGAAAAAATTAGAATATTCACTAAAGATGGTACTCTTGTTGCTGCTGTACCAGGACATATTGCAGCAGTAAGTTATGCAACTTTTGGTCTTAATAACGATACTATCATTTCTTCTAGCTACGATAATACAGTTAAAATGTGGCAATGGAAAAATAACAACAAACAATGGTCAGAAATAAAATCGGTGACGGCTAACAATCCCTACAAAGTTAAATTTAGTCCAAACTATAAAATTATTGCTGCTACTAGTGTTGATGGAAATATCCAACTATGGAAAGATGCTCAACTCACTCAAAAACCTCTTTTTATAGGAAAACACACAAATAAAATAACTGATTTGAGTTTTAGCAATGATAGTAAATGGATTGTTACTGCTAGTCGTGACCAAACTTTAAGGATATGGAGCTTAGATTTTCAGCTTGAAAATACATCACAGGCAAACACTGCTAGTTTATTAAAAAAAGGCTGTAGTTGGCTATCGGAATATTTAAATAATAATCATAAGGCACAGCAAAAATATGTTGATGTTCGTCAGATTTGTGAAACTATCAAAAAATAGAAAAATTTAATATGATATGAGTAGAATACATATTTCATGTGTATAATAAAGATGAAAATTATAAGGAATTATAGTAGTATGGAAAACTTAGAAGCTAATTCTGATAATTCCGAATCCACCAGCCTCAAAGTCAGGATGCTAGGAAAAAATACAACCCCCTTTGAAGAATCAGGAGAACCTGGACCCGATCACACTGGACCACATGCCCCTAAACTCCCCTTTGAAGAATCAGGAGAACCTGGACCCGATCACACTGATCCACCACATGGACCACAACATAAAGCTGATGAGTAGCCGTCTGACGAGCAAAGCAATTGTCAGTGCAGGAATTTGATAATCGCATAAATGGCAATTATTTCATTAGTTAGATTCTTCTCGTACAATTCTCTTTGGAGGGAATTTTATTGCTTAACGGATTTTAAGCGATCGCCTGAATCCATAACCATAACTAGCAAATGGGTTATTAGTAAATAGACCTCTTGCAAAAGTCAAAAAATTAAAAATGTCATTCTGAGCGGAACGCAGTGGACAGAAGAATCTCACTACTCTGTTTAGCTCCGCTCAATATGACAATTTAAGCATTTATGCAAAAGGTCTAATCTCTTTAAACTTATGTTTTTTTACCATAACCTGAAATTTAGTTATGTCTCTCAGCACGAGTGTAGTAAGCGCGATCGCACCCCATTTTTCATCTCAATTAATACAAATGTTCTATCTTTTCTCTTTATCAGCCGCACCATCCATCACTAGTAGCATTCTGTAAAATTCATCCCAAAGAATCAGACGATCCCCCTTACCTGTGGTGGCAGACAGTCCTAAACTGAAGATGAGAGTTGAAAGGCAGTCTGGAGAAATTTTGTGAAAAAAGTATTATCAATCATTCTTGGTGGTGGCGCGGGTACTCGGCTTTACCCGCTAACCAAACTCCGCGCTAAACCAGCAGTACCAGTAGCGGGGAAGTATCGGCTAATCGATATCCCTGTAAGTAACTGCATAAATTCCGAAATATTCAAAATTTACGTCCTGACACAATTCAACTCAGCTTCCCTGAATCGTCACATCGCCCGTACCTATAACTTTACAGGCTTCAATGAAGGGTTTGTGGAAGTTCTCGCGGCACAACAAACACCAGAAAACCCTAACTGGTTCCAAGGTACAGCCGATGCTGTACGTCAGTACCTGTGGTTAATGGAAGAATGGGATGTAGAAGAATATCTCATCCTCTCTGGCGATCACCTCTACCGCATGGATTATCGCCAGTTTATCCAACGCCATAAGGAAACGGGGGCTGATATTACTCTCTCAGTCATCCCCATCGATGAGCGCCGCGCCTCAGATTTTGGCTTGATGAAAATTGACGATTCTGGTAGAGTCATCGATTTTAGCGAAAAACCCAAAGGTGAAGCGTTACGCCAAATGCAAGTTGATACAAGTGTACTGGGATTATCAAAAGAACAAGCCCAGCAACAGCCTTACATCGCTTCAATGGGGATTTATGTCTTTAAAAAAGATGTTTTGTTCAAGTTGTTGAGAGAAGGTACAGAAAGGACTGATTTCGGCAAAGAAATTATTCCTGATGCTTCTAAAGATTACAACGTTCAAGCTTACCTTTTTGATGACTACTGGGAAGATATTGGAACAATCGAAGCATTTTATCATGCCAATTTAGCCCTAACTCAGCAGCCTCAACCACCCTTTAGTTTCTACGATGAACACGCACCAATTTATACCCGCGCTCGCTACTTACCTCCAAGTAAACTTTTAGATTGCCAGATCACAGAATCAATTATCGGCGAAGGTTGTATTTTGAAAAATTGCCGCATTCAACATTCAGTGTTAGGAGTGCGATCGCGAATTGAATCTGGTTGTGTCATCGAAGAGTCTCTACTCATGGGTGCAGACTTTTACCAAGCTTCTGTAGAACGCCAAACTAATGTAGAACAAGGTGTTATTCCTGTAGGTATTGGTACTGACTCAATTATTCGCGGTGCTATCATTGATAAAAATGCTAGCATTGGTCACGATGTCAAAATCATCAATAAAGATAACGTGCAAGAAGCTGACCGAGAAAATCAAGGTTTCTACATCCGTAGTGGCATCGTTGTCGTGCTGAAAAATGCTGTAATTCCTGATGGAACTGTCATTTAGTCATTAGTCATTAGTCATTAGTCATTAGTCATTAGTCATTGGTTAATAGTTACAAGCAACAAAGGACAAAGGACAAAGGACTAATGACTAAACTCATTTTACTGATTGGTCTTCCAGGTAGCGGTAAGTCAACTTTGGCAAAACAATTACTGGCAGAATGCCCCCAAATGGCGCTAATTTCTACCGATGCCATTCGGGGGCAATTGTTCGGTTCCCAAGCCGTTCAAGGGCCATGGCTACTGATTTGGCGCGAAATTGAGCGGCAATTTCAGCAAGCTATTTCTACAACTAATACAGCTATTTTTGATGCCACCAATGCCCAGCGCCGTCATCGTCGTGAAGTGATTACTTTCGCCCGTAACCAGGGCTTTACCCACATTAGAGGAATTTGGGTAGATACACCAGTTTGGCTATGTTTAGCACGGAATAAAAAGCGATCGCGCCAAGTTCCAGAAGAAATTATTTTGCGGATGCACCGTCAACTCCGGGATGCTCCCCCAAGCCGCGAAGAAGGACTAGACAGCCTGAGCCGCTTATCAGAAAAATTGGAGTACGGGAATTGCGATTCCTTGGTGAGCAAGAACCACACTTGATTTTCTATATTTTTTGTTAATTTGAAATCAGATTCTTTTTGTTTGGCACTATAACCAGGCAAATTAAATATCTTTCATCTTCAAAAAAAACATAACGGGAATTTCTATAGGAGGCTGGTAGATGGCTGCAACCGACTTCAAGGACTATTACGCTATTTTGGGAGTCAGTAAGACTGCCAGTTCAGAGGAAATTAAACAAGCCTTTCGTAAACTAGCCCGCAAATACCATCCTGATGTCAACCCAAACAACAAACAGGCAGAAGCACGCTTCAAAGAAGTTAGCGAAGCCTACGAAGTTATATCAGATCCAGATAAACGCAAAAAGTACGACCAATTCGGTCAATATTGGAAACAAGCTGGTGAAGGTTTCCCATCTGGTGGTGCTGCTCCCGATATGGGTAACTTTGACTTTAGTCAATACGGCAATTTTGATGAGTTCATTAATGAATTGCTAGGACGCTTTGGTGGTTCTCCCCCTCGTGGTGGGGCGCGCCAAAGTCAGGCACGAAGTCACTCTTACCGCACTTCTCCAGGTACCTCAACTCATTTTAGCAGCAGCTTTAACGATTTTGGGTTTCAAGATGGAGGTGTGGGTACTGGCCAGGATAGTGAAGCTGCGATCGCTCTAACTTTTGCTGAAGCATTTAATGGTGTGAAAAAGCGCTTCAGTTTAGGTAATGAAACCATAGATGTCAACATCCCATCTGGAGCTAAAACTGGTACTCGCCTACGGGTGCGAGGCAAAGGTCAAATTAACCCCATGACTCAACAACGGGGAGATTTATACTTAAAAGTTGAACTTCAGCCGCACACGTTCTTCCAAATGGAAGGCGATAACTTGGTATGCGAAGTGCCAATCACACCAGATGAAGCGACTCTGGGAGCCTCTATTGATGTACCCACTCCCGACGGTTCAGTTAATGTCAAACTACCAGCAGGAGTGCGTTCTGGTCAATCTCTACGTTTACGTGGCAAAGGTTGGCCCCTCCCTAAAGGTGGACGCGGCGATCAGTTGGTGAAAGTGGCGATCGTTCCACCAAAAGACCTCAGCCAACAAGAGCGGGAATATTATGAAAAAATCCGGGCTATACGTACTTATAATCCCCGTAGTCATTTGAACCAATTCAGGCTTTAACAAGCAAAAAGAGAATCCCCATAATTGAAAATCTCGTCATTACCCACATTTTGCTAACAGTCAAAGTATTATGCTAAACCACATCCTGTCTATAACTTAAGTTCTGCGGCTTTGAGCTACTGTTCACTTAAGTGGACTTGAATCATTTTCGGGCGAGTTTTAACCGAACTTGAGATAAATTGTTGTTTAGTCCAGTTAAGAGAATTTGAACTATTAGCCTTGGAGTTGTATTTCGAGGCACAATAGTTCTACTTGGTATTCAAAAGCCGGCTGATTGTTTATTTTAAGTAGTTTGTTTTTATATAAAAATTGTATTTTTATATTGGCAGAAATCTGATGATTAAATTGCTAAAAACAAAGCTAAATAATGTTGTTATCTTTTAATTATTAACTTTTCTGATACCGCATACCTGGTAGTTGCGAAATAAAACCCATAAGTTCCAACTGTAACAAAGCACTGGAAACTGAGCCAGCAGCCATACCGGTTTGTTGGACAATAAAATCGAAGGGTAAAGCATCACTTGCGAGTGCCTCCGGCACGCCTGCGGCGATCGCATTCATTACTGTTTGCAATTCTGGCGATAAAGTTGGCATTAACTGTTCTGGTGCTGTAGAAGCTTCAATCGCATCAATTTGTGGTATTGCTCCTAGCATTGTTAACAGTTCGTCTAGTTCCTTAAGAATGAAGGAAGCTCCCTGATTCAGTAACTTTAAGCATCCTTGGGATGGATAATCGTCAAGTCTTCCAGGTAATGCATAGACATCTCTACCAAATTCATTTGCGTAGGTAGCAGTAATTAAGGCACCAGATTTTAAAGGCGCTTCCATTACTAAGATGGCGCGGCTTAAGCCTGCAATAATCCGGTTGCGACGGGGAAAGTGAGTCCGATCGGGTGGGGTTTTTGTCGGGTACTCACTTACAACTAGCCCAGCCGTCAAAATTTGCTTGTACAAATCCCGATTTTTATGGGGATAGATGACATCTACACCAGTTCCCAAAACTGCGATCGTGCGTCCACCTGCTTTCATAGCAGCGATGTGGCTTTCAGTGTCAATTCCCTCTGCCATACCAGAAACGACTGTAAAGCCATTTTTAGCCAAAGCTGTACTAATTTGGCGAGTCCAACGGATACCATATTCTGAGGGTTGGCGGGTTCCGACAATCCCAACCATTGGTTTTTGTCCGAGATTTTCTTGGAGTTCGACTTCACCGCGATAGTACAAAATTGGCGGTGGACTCGGAGTTTCTAGCAGTAAACGGGGATAATCTGCATCTGCTGGCGTCCAGAAATGAGAATTTTCCTGCTGGTGCTTGGTGAATAGTTGTTCTGGGTGCAAACGCGATCGCTGTTGTACTACTTTTTCTAGTGTCTGAAAACCAAAACCCTCTACTTCTCCTAACTGTACCTTAGTAGCGTTCCAAGCTGTTGCCAGCGTACCAAAATGCTGTTGTAGGCGTCGCAGTAATACTGGCCCAATTCCCGAAATTTGTGCCCAAGCTAGCCAATATGCGCCTTCTTCTACCACGGTTCTATCCTCACGCCTACTGGATTGAGTATTCCCAAATTAAGGTTGGCTGTTGATGGAGTAGGGGCGATACTGTGCGGTTAAGGCAAGAGACGCGATGAATCGCCGTCAAGACAAAGACCTCTTTCCCAATTCCCCTTGACTTTTGACTCTTGACTCTTGACTATTAACTATTGACTATCTATCTTCTTATCCTGTGTGATGAAATATTTCTATCGTCTTCTAATAAGCCTATCTGGGTGCTTAATATTTTTACTGGTGCATAGTGGCCTTGGTTTATTACCTAGTTTGGCAGCCGAAAAAGTTACCGTCAGGTACGGATTGTTTGAGCAATCGATTCCGGTGGCAGATATACGCAACTATGACAAGACACAAAAGGTTTCTAGCGATCTGAAATCTTTTCTAGATTACCTTAGCGCTGAAGAGAAACAGAAATTTCAAGAAGCCCTTCAGGTGAAAATGTCGCTTGATATTGTGGCTTTAGATAAGCTGGTAAACACAGGAATGGGCAAGCAAATTTTATCTTTTGCTTCCCAAGCGATCGCTCGTCGCGATCAGGCTAGTATACAAGCACTACGATCTGCCCTGATCGTCGGAGCAAGATCGCCAGAAGGTCTAGGAATAACCAGCTTTCTAGAAGCCTATCCCAGCGATCGACTAGTTATTGAGGTGTCAAAAATTAAGAAGCTGGTCGGTATGGCAAATTCTTCTGCTAGTTCTGCTGATGCGCCGCCGAAAGATGATGTCAGTTCTTCACCTTTAGGGAAAATTGCCCTACAATATCAAACACTCGCTGCCCAGGATAAACAGTTCTCAGGTTGCTTATTTGGCGATTCTATTTCGGCTGGACTTGGCAATACCCTAGGCAGTGGTACTTTTAATTTTGGGTTAAATGGTCTGAGTACAATCTCATTACTAGAACAACTGAAAAGTTTAATTCCTACCAAGGTGAAATGCGAAAAAGCCATTATTGCTGTAGGTGGAAATGATGCTTTGTATAAAATTAGTGATGAATTATTTAGCAAAAATCTCCAAGAGGCGATCGCACTTCTGCGCACAATGGGAACTAAAGAGATTTTTCTAATTCCGGCTTTTTATTCGACAGTGGCAGCAAGCTCAGATCCAACTGTAGCAGCCCCACTGAAGAGAGTTGAACAAATTAATGTTCTGATTAATCAAGTGGCTGAAACAGAAAAAGTGCCAGTTGCCGCAGCCGGACTAGCACCATTATATGAAAATAATGTTCTGAAAGAAAATTTCACCAGTGATGGCGACCATCTGAATGCAGAGGGTTTGAAAATTTATCGACAAGCATTATTACAAATCCTGGGTAAGTAATACCATTTTGGATTTTGGATTTTGGATTGACTGAAAAATCTAAAATCTAAAATTCAAAATTCAATGGCTGTCGCAGCCAATATTTCTGCTGTATTACTATTAGGCTTTCCAATTCAAAAACCGTGCATAAAGATAAGCTATACCTTCATCAAGAACCATCCGCACGCCTTCGCTAGAACTCCACCATTTGTTTGGATTATAATCTTGTGTTGTCGCAGCAATCACACCAACATTAATTTGAGGGTTAAGTATTTTTTTAAAAAGAAACCAACTCCTACGGGCATGAACGTCCAAGGAAAAAAGATTAATCGATTCTATCTTTAAATTTGAATTGGATAGCCAACGTTCAAATTCAGCAGCAGATGCATAACTACGATCTTTAACCACAAAAGGTGTCGGAACGGCTACTACTTTTTCTGCTTCTAAACCGAGTTTTATGAAGGTGTCAGCCGATACGTCTGCAAAGTTCTTGTATCCGGTAAGATAACTTCCTTTTCCTAATGTACCTCCGGTAGTAATTATTTGATGATAAGAACCGTTTTGAAATTCAGTCAAAGCTTCTTCTATAGCGTAATCTGGTAGCCATCCTTCAACAACTAATACTTCTGCTGATTGGATCGGGGAAGTTACGGCGAGAAATGAGTGTACATGAGTAAAAATGAAAAATATTAAATAAACAATCAAAGCGATCGCAATCGCCCACCCTTGAGCCGTAAGTGTCCACATTTCTTGGCGTTTGATTAGTTTGATTTTGGGAAATTTTTGACACCGACGATTTTTTATCCGCATTAAACCTTAGCTAAACGTTGTTCTTTCAAGTAGGTAAATACAGACTTATCTCCAATATCAGCAGGAATTGCTTGAACTGTCTTGCGCAGGGCAAACACTAAAAATAATATTGCCCAAGTTCCTAATAAAATACTTTCTACCTGGGTTGGTAAAATTCCTACCAAATGTCCTAACAACAGTAGCGGTACAATTGGGGTTAATACTTTGGTTTCCAGGCGATTGAAGCAAAAAGCCTCTTTAAAATAAATACCTGTTAAAGCTACGAAAATAAAACCAACTCCAAATAAGGTAATTGGCTGATTGTAAACAGCAAGAGCTAAAGGTTCACTACTACTGATTGCCAGAATCACTGATGCGATACTACCAATCGCCCAAAAAACTTGCAATGCTCGGTGCAGTGATGCCATGTAAATATGGATGGTAAATAAACTTACACCAAGAGCGAGACTAAAACAAGCATATAGAGGTGTCAGTAAATTTACAACAGTTGGGTTATTGTTGAGTAAAATCAAGGCGCTGCCGATGGCAAAGCTCAGTGCTGCTACCATTAACCCAGCACGGTAGATAATTACGCCAGTGCGATCGCTCTGAGTAATTGTAAATTCCCCAAACTGACCTTGATAAACTTCTGGTGCAGAGAGTGTTTGTGTAGTCATAGCTAAGAATATAATTATGATTCTCTAGGAGAGTACAACAGGAAATTGCTCAAGGGTTACTTTTATTATTATGAGCAATAAGGCGAACTTCATGTCACCATTTTTAAACTTACATATTTTAGCAGTTGCTTTCTGGAAATTTTTGTCGAATCGGCACTGCCTACGGTGAATGAAAATGCTTATTTTTAAGTGATGTGTAGTTGGCTATGCTCCTTTTTATATCTAGAATTTTCCTCTTTTTTTGACTTTCCCACAAATTACCAACAGGCACTTTGCAGCCTGGGAATTTTTCACTGTCTTAACTTTAGCAAGATTCACTGGTCTGATTTTCTTAAAAAAACAAGACTTCTAGCGGATCTTGTAAATTAATCTGTAATTGTGAGTGAGCATGTCCGCAATTAATGGCAATTTCTACCCAACCGTGACTGCCAACTAAAGCTATTATCTCTCCCACTTTCACCTCACTGTAAGTTTCACAGCCTGGTACACTCAATCCAGCAACTTGCACATACCAACTTTTGCCTTGCACGTAACTGGCTGGAATGTTACTCACCAAGTTGCCAAAGTGGTCAATATATTGAATGCAACCCACTACACTGGTGGTTGTCTGCTTGCAGTTGCCTATATCCAGGTTTACCAAACTTGCTGGATCGATTTCTTGCCCTAGCTGTTTGAGGGGGACACCACTAGCAAGATTAGCTGCTACTGGTGCAAAAATATCCCTACCGTGAAAAGTCTTGCTTGGTTGAGGAGTGCGCCAATAATTAAGATTTGTAAGTTCGACGGCTGCGTAGGCGTAGCCCGTCGTAGACATCGCCAGACTTTGACTGAGTACCCCGCTGAATATACCATTATCTGGGCCGACCAAAAACCCTTGAGCAAATTCTACTGCGATCGCTCGTCGCTTGCTTCCCACACCTGGATCGACTACTGCCAGATGCACTGTCCCAACTGGAAAATGGGTATAAGCATTCATCAGGCTAAACCTGGCTGCTTTGATGTCTTGCGGCGGAATTTGGTGCGTTAAGTCTACCACCGTCAGTCTGGGGTTGATTTGGGCTATGACTCCCTTGATTATGCCTACATAAACATCGCGATCGCCAAAATCGCTCAGTAAAGTCACAAGGGGCTGTCGATCTATCTGGTTATTAGACATATTCTGGTAAAAATATATAAAAAATATATTTTCTGTAGCAACAGCTACAAAATGTATGCTATGTTAAGAATACAAGACATAAATGGAAAAACTAAAGCAGGTAATCACTATGAGTCAAAATAGACTACAAAGTTTGAGCAAATCACGAGAAACTCACAGAGCGAATATTCAAAGAAGCCTAGAGCATCGCTTGGAAATAGCTAGAGCAAAAGGCGACGAACAGTTAATTCGTCAACTGGAAGCTGAAATGAGGTATTCCAGCTAAATCAAGTTTTCATTGTTCATAGTTTTGTTGTGTAACCCGCTACGGCGGGTTTTTTCTTTTTAGAGGGTTTCCTGGCAATTCTGCTAAAAGCTCATCATCCTTACTCAAGCGACGAGATTGATTCCACTAAGCGAAAGTTCGTTCAACAATTTCTCAAAGGTATTGGTGAAGCGATGTTTACGATGGTCACTAAGCGGCTGGTAAGCAAAGTCGAATTATGCCGTCCCGTCTGCGTCTCGTAGAGAAGTGCGGGCTGCACCTACGCTCCTGTATTATGACCGAATAATTAGCAGAACTTGAAACACCGCAATTAGTGTAAAACTTTGACCGCAAAACTTCCCATGTTTAGATTAGATTACAGATTTTTACGCCTGTCTTGGCTCAATACTAAATATAAGTATCGATACTAGCTAGACCCCCATCATTGAAGACGTTGACTAAATCATCTCTCCCGTCTGCGTTAAAATTGCCGACTAGCCATTTTTGAGTATCCCCAAACCCGCCTTGACCTGTTGCCCAGCGCTGGCTATCAAAACTCTCACCATTAGATAAGTGAGTATCGATACTAACTAGACCCCCATCATTAAAGACGTTGACTAAATCATCTTTCCCATCTGCGTTAAAATCGCCGACTAGCCATTTTTGAGTATCCCAAAACCCGCCTTGTCCAGTTGCCCAGCGCTGGCTATCAAAACTCCCACCATTAGATAAGTGAGTATCGATACTAACTAGACCCCCATCATTAAAGACGTTGACTAAATCATCTCTCCCGTCTGCGTTAAAATCGCCGACTAGCCATTTTTGAGTATCCCCAAACCCGCCTTGGCCTGTTGCCCAGCGCTGGCTATCAAAACTCCCACCATTAGATAAGTGAGTATCGATACTAGCTAGACCCCCATCATTAAAGACGTTGACTAAATCATCTTTCCCATCTGCGTTAAAATCGCCGACTAGCCATTTTTGAGTATCCCAAAACCCGCCTTGGCCTGTTGCCCAGCGCTGGCTATCAAAACTCCCACCATTAGATAAGTGAGTATCGATACTAGCTAGACCCCCATCATTAAAGACGTTAACTAAATCATCTTTCCCATCTGCGTTAAAATCGCCGACTAGCCATTTTTGAGTATCCCCAAACCCGCCTTGTCCAGTTGCCCAACGCTGGCTATCAAAACTCCCACCATTAGATAAGTGAGTATCGATACTGGCTAGACCTCCATCATTAAAGACGTTGACTAAATCATCTTTCCCATCTGCGTTAAAATCGCCGACTAGCCATTTTTGAGTATCCCAAAACCCGCCTTGGCCTGTTGCCCAGCGCTGGATATTAGGAAAGTTTAGAGTACCACTGATAAAGTACTGCCCCAAACTGCCGTAATCCGTGTAGCCAGTTGAAAGAGGATCTTCTTTTCCTATACCATCAATTTTGAGGTAATAATTTCCAGCAACGACATTTGTTGTAATACTTGCAGATAGTAAATCTGTTGGATTGGACGATGCAATTAAGGTACCAGCAGAATTGTATAGCTCTGCCAAAATGTCTAAGTTTGGCCCTGGACTAAAAGGATTCACTGTCAAGCTAATCAGACCAGTACCTGTGACAAAACTATAGAAATCTAAATCTGTATTGCGCTCAATGATGCCACTACCACTGATAGACGTACTAGAAATGGTTAGTGGCTTTGCTGTCGCAATTGTATCGCCACAATCATCGGCTCGGTAGGTGAACCCATTTTGGGTTGTAATAATTTGCAAATCATCCTCAGTATTGTTAGCAGAAGCATACTCGCCTTTACTCCACTGGGTTAGCTCGTCGTAATACGCTGCTCCCATGATCGGTGCCCAGCCAGTCTCTCCACTAGGATGTCCTAGATAGTATTCTTGAGGGGGGGTTATTTGTCCATCATGCTTGAGTCCCAGCGTATGACCTACTTCATGAGAGATAAGTTCAGCCGTCTCCTTCTCATCGCCGAACGCATCTTCAGCAAAAACAAAGGCAGGAGTATCACTATTCCAGTTGAAAGAACCACGCTTGGCGATTCCTCCCACTCTTTCACCATACCAATCGTAACTGCTACCGCCGATCGCAATACGCACCCCCCAGCGAGTATCATTACTGCCGCTCTTAATCAGATCGTTAATATCTACTGGAGCCTGCGTTGTGACATTAACATTAAATGGGCTGAAATCCTCAGCAACACGCTGCCAGATATACTGAATTGTTTCAAGTTCAGCCGAGCTAAAGGATGCTATGTTGCCGTCGAAGTCGAAGGCAGGGATGATAATGTTAGCCAGACCTTTATCTGTGTTCCAGGAAGTACCAGAGGTGATATTGCCGTCGAAATCTAAATAAATTGTCTGATTAGCTCCTGGTAAGCTGTTGAGGAAGAAAGTTTTAGACAGGTCTAAAGAAGCTGATACTGACATATAATTTCATCCTTAAAGGAAATCTCTATTAGTTTCTCTGTATCAAGCAGATAACTTTACGTGTTTTCCTATGCAATCTTTACAAAAAGTTATAATCTGCTCTCACCGATACTGGAAATATTTGCATTTCATCTCGCAGGATGGTATCAACTAACTGACAAGAAGAGATAATGACCAAAGAATTTCAGAGTCTCGACCAAATTAATTTTGAGTTTGAGTCAGAATTGGTAAGGTAATGACAAATTCAGTTCCCTCACCAAGCGTAGAATTCACAACCAGTGAACCGTGATGTTTTTCTACCACAATAGACTGAGCGATCGCCAGTCCTAAACCCGTACCTTTACCAACTCCTTTTGTAGTAAAGAAATGGCTAAATATTTTTTCTTTGACTTCTTCACTTATTCCGTTACCATTATCAGCAATTGATATTTTTACGTTGCCTTTATGGATATTAAAAGGTACTGAAATACTGCAATTAGTGAGTAATGTTGCAAAGTAGACCGCTTCCGTCATGAGTTAGACCGCTCCCATAAGTTCGGAAGCTACTCCCATAAGTTCGGAAGCTACTCCCATAAGTTTGGGAGCTACTCCCATAAGTTCGGGAGCTGCTCCCATAAGTTCGGGAGCTACTCCCATAAGTTCGGGAGCTGCTCCCGTAAGTTGTGAAACCGCTCCCATAAGTTCGGGAGCTGCTCCCATAAGTTTAGGAACTGCTCCCGTAAGTTTGGGAGCCGCTACAGTTGCAATATTGATAACTACAGCTTAAGTATAGTGACACCAACTTCAATAGATGATACCTTAAGCATTTAAAGGTAAAGGCACGCAGCCATGCACTTCTACTGCGTATTACATCCAAAATTTTTGTATTTTCCTTATTTTGTCAAAATCCGAAATATTGCATAGTAAACTTGTATAAAATTTCAGTGATACCACCTCTCTAAAATCTATCACTAAATTCAAACCCCCAAACCCAGATTTCATCTGACTTTCTTTCTTAATTACGAATTACGAATTAGTGATTATGCCGCCAGACTACTCCGGTCAAAATCTCCGAGGTCGCTCTTTTAAAGGTCAAAACTTGACTGGAGCCAACTTTAGCAGTCAGGATATTAAAGGGGCAGATTTTACCAACGCTATTTTAAAAGATGCTGACTTCACAGGTGCTAAAGCTGGACTACAGAAGCGTTGGGTAATTGGGTTGCTGATAATATCATGGCTACTATCAGCACTATCAGGATTTTTCTCAACCCTAGTTGGTGTATTGATAGCATCTATTTTTGACACCAGAATCACTCAAAAGCCCATTACCGGGGTAGCCACTCTAATTGTATTGGCCGTCTTTTGTATTGTAACTATTCGTAAGGGTTTAACAGCCATCGCATTTGCCATAGCGATCGCCGTCGCCATCACTATCGGGTTTGCCGTTGCTATCATCATCTTCGGAGCCAGTTCTTTAGCGTTCGCCGGAGTCTTTACCTTTGCCGGAGCCATCGGCATCGCCATTTCTGGAGTCATCGCCGTCGCCATCGCTGGAGGCATTGTTGCAGCTATCGTCGAAGCCGGAGCAATTACTGGAGGCATTGTTGGAGCTATCGTCGGAACTGGAGCAATTACTGGAGGTATTGTTGGAACTATCGTCGGAGCTATTGTTGGAGCCGGAGCTAATACCAGAACCGTCGCCATTACCGCAGCCGGAGCCGTCGTCATCACACAATTTGGTGCTTACATTGGGTGGCGCAGTCTAGCTGGAAATGAAATAGATGCCTGGGTTCGCTCAACTGCTATTGCTTTTGCTGCCACAGGTGGTACAAATTTTTTTAATGCTGATTTAACTGATGCTGATTTTACTGGTGCGACTCTTAAAAATACAGATTTTAGAAAAGCCAATTTAACACGCACTCGTTTTTATGAAGCTAAAAAATTGGACTTTGCTAGAGTAGACAACTCGATATTAGCTAAACGAGATATTTTTAACTTGCTAGTAACTGGCAATGGTAGAAGAAAATCCTATGCTGGTGCGAACTTAAAAGGCGCAAACCTTATCGGTGTAGATTTAACACAAGCAGTTTTAAAAAATGCTGATATTACAGCAGCCACCTTCCAAGGCGCTTATTTAGAGTGGGCAAACCTAACTCTAGCTCAAGCTGTAGGTACTAACTTTACCAGCGCTAAAATGACAGGTGCTTGTGTGGAAGCGTGGAATATTGAAAGTACAACTAAGTTAGATAATGTAGATTGTCGCTTTATCTATCTTCTTGAAAACCCGAAGGCACAAACAGATGACCGGGAACGCCGTCCCAGTAGTGGCTACTTTCAACCAGGAGAATTTACCAAGCTATTTGAAGAGGTTTTAAATACTGTTGATTTAATTTTCCGCGATGGCATTGATTGGAAAGCTTTTGTTAACGCCTTCCAAACAGTGCAAGACCAAAATCAAGACACAGAATTAGCTCTACAGAGTATTGAAAATAAAGGTGATGGCGTTGTTGTCGTTAAGGTAAGTGTACCTATTGATGCCGATAAAGAGAAGATTCATAGCGATTTTACGGAAAATTATCAACTGGCACTGCAAGCTGTAGAAGAAAAATATAAAGCACAATTACAAGCTAAAGATGAGCAAATAGTTATCTATCGCCAACAAAGTGGAGAGATGACAGAGATTGTAAAATTATTAGCAAATAAGCCGATTAATGTTCAAGTTGACAATAAAGTTGAGAATAAAAATATGACTAACAGTAATGATGCCAGCCGCAAAATTGAAATTGGTAGTGTTGGCAGAGATTTTAATGCCAGTGGACAAGCTTTGAATTTAGGTGATATTAGCGGTACGGTAACAAATACTATCAACGAGTTACCAGCATCTCCCGAACCAAAAAAACCGGGAATTAAGGAACTGTTGACGCAATTGCAAGCAGTAATTGAGGCTGATACAAACTTAGTACAGCTTTGCATAAGTTCGTAGCGAATTGACAAGGGAAAATTTTTAAGTGTAGGGTAAGCATATACAAACATCCCTCAACCACTCAGTACTATGATTGGTCGTCAAAAAACCTACAGGGTGCAGCTAACGGAAGAGGAAAAAAAGCTGTTGCAGCAACAAGTGCTTGCGCGTAAAACAGGTCAAAGCAAAGCCAGAAGAGTAAAAATTCTACTAAAAGTAGACGAAAGTCCAGAATGGACGGATGCTCAAATAGCTAGAGAAATAGGCTGCTCAGCTGCTCTTGTACGTAAATGGCGCAAACGCTGGTGTCAAACCCGTAGCCTGGAAGAAGCTCCACGCCCTGGTCGTCCTTGCCTGTTTCAAGCGCTCGTAAAAGCACAAGTCACAGCGATCGCTTGCAGCAAACCAACAGATTTTGATCTACCGTTGGCGAGGTGGAGTTGTAGCGATATTGCGGCACATCTAGTCACACTGGGTATTGTAGTTTCCATCGCCACTTCCACAGTTTGGCGATGGCTAAAATCCGAAAGTATCAAGCCTTGGCGCTTTCATGCTTGGATGCACCAGATTGATGATAATTTCGTTGTCAAAGCAACACCCGTACTCAGATTATATGCCCAAGCTAAATTTTTACTTGATGCTGGATTTTGGGTAGTGTGTGTAGACGAGAAAACTTCAATCCAAGCACGAAGAGGCTTGCATCCGAATAAAGCAGCAGGTGCAGAACAACCAGTTCATTTTGCAGCCCGATATATCAGGGAAGGAGCAACACATCTTTTTGCGGCTTTAAGTGTTGCTGAGGGTTTGATTTATGGTTATTGTAGTCCCACAAAAACATTTATTGATTTTCAGACATTTCTACTATCGGTATTAATCCCAGAAGCCATTGGTCGTGGTGTACGCCATATCTATTTAATTCTTGACAATGGCTCCACTCATGCACCAAAACAATTACAGGCTTGGTTGAATCAGAAACAAAAACAGGAAGCTTGGAATTTTACAGTCGAAGTTGTCTGGCTGCCAAAATACGCTTCTTGGTTAGACCAAATCGAAATTTGGTTCAGCATTTTACAGCGAAAACTACTGACTCCGAATGATTTTCCTGACCTTAATACATTACAGCAACGCATCACCGATTTTATTAGTCGTCACAATGACTCTGCACAACCCATAAAATGGTCATATACAGTGACGCAGATGATGGAGAAATTCGCTACGAATTAATGCAAAGTTGTACTTAGCTCAAGAAGATAAAGCTGAGGCATTAGAACAAGTGAAAGCTTTAGCAGAAGCTGGGAAAAATCCTCAAGAAGGGGCGATGCAAAAGGCAGCGAAAACGGCTATAAAGATTTTAAAAGGTACAATCGCTAGTTTACCCAGTGCTACAAAGTTGGTTGAACAATGCAGCAATCTATTGCCGTTAATTTCAAATTTTCTGGGTTTAGGCTGAATAAAAAGACCTCTCCTGGTTTTACTATGCAAAACCTTTCCTCTCCGGCTCAGACCTGCGGTGTACACACAAGTCTAATTACCCTCCTTAATCCCCCCGATGCATTGGGCTACGGTGTACACACAAGTTTGCCCAGAGCGAGCTTCCAGCCAAAAAAGGTGGATTCAAATTGCTCAAGTCCGCGGCTCAAAGTAGTAATACCGGGAGGTTTTTGGGATTTGTAACCAGACCAACCACCAAGCCGAGCGATAATCCAAGTCGCCCAAGCAAGAGTTGAAGGAGGATAGGGATTTTGTTGCAGTCGAGTTTTACCTTCTAAAGTAGGAGCAATAGTAGATAAATATTGCTGTTGCTCATGAGAAAAAGCAATATTTGCCGGTAAATCAGGATGATCCCGTCCACCAATCAGTTGTAAAATTCGCACAGCAACAGACAAGGCTAATATAGTTAATCGTTGAATGGCGGTAACCGACTCTAATTGGGTGGCTTCGAGATTTAATCCGGCAGTTTTGAGTGTGGCAAACAGTTGTTCAATTCGCCATCGCCATGTGTACCATCGAATCACCTGTAGTGCTTGTTCTAAACAAACGACTTGGTGGGTAGTGAGTAATCGCCAATGAATCGGTGCTTGACCTGATGGTGGGTTGACTTCAACTGCTTCCACTGCGTAAAGTGTCACACTAGGGGGATAATCTTGCCCATTCAACTTATCTGGACGTTGAATTTTCACTACCGCACGGCGAACAATTAATAATGCCTCCCTTGCTGTTCTACTTTGGCGTGCATCTGACGGCACATTGACTGTATAAGTACCCTCACTGGGCTGTTCATTTAAGTATGTATAAAGTGATTGGGTTTTTCCCACAAGGCGACGGTCAATGCGCGCTCTCACCAACACATGATTGTCTTGATTTGGGACTGTAGCAAATTCCTCATACATATCGCTTTCGCGGTCGGCGATGTGAGTCACTATTTTGGCATTGCCAATAGTTAAACATCTTTGCGTTTCTTCGGCAGAACGTAGCCACTTGTATGATTCTTTCTTTTCTATTGGTAATCGGCTGTAATTGCGCTCATGCTTATCCTGATGGTTAATATCTCTCGTCCACAGTTGTACTGTACTTATCCCCAAGGGAAATCCATTTGCTGCATCTAATACTAGTGTTGGATGAATATAAAATCCTACATCCGTGTTGTTTCCGACTACACCGACACCCTTTGCTTTCAACCTGCCTACATGAGACTGCAAGTTAATTTCGCTTGTATCACTGATAGCTAATATATGCTTTCCTTCTACATGAGTTACGCATTCGTCTGATAGGCTTCGCACTAATTCCCCTACTGTCACATTCTCATTCTCCAAAAACCGATAGTATCCTACTTGTTCGGCTCTATTTTTACTTATTTGGCGAATGCTCACTGATTGATTTTTTCCCAAAGCTTCGTACAATGCTGCCCCCTTTTAGAGAGTCGCGGGTCTCCAAATGCTTTTCCCTCAACTGCTTGCGCGTGTCTTTTGATTGGATTTTCCATCACCTTTTTCTCCCCACAACTCCTTCCCTTATTACTTTACTTGGACTTGTGTGTACACCGTAGGATGCATTGGGGGGAAATAAGAAATCTGGTTCCCTCCCCTTTGCAAGGGGAGGGTTAGGGTGGGGTAAAACCGATATTTATCAACGACTTCAGACTTGTGTGTACACCGTAGCCGACTCAAAGAAGAACAGACTTGAACTTTAGTTCAAGGCAGAAAGAGGTTTGTCGATCCCATTCAACTCAGAGAGTAAGGTAAAATTATCAGTAAAAGTATTAAGAATTTTAAAGAAAATAATCAATGTCCAGCATTTCTCTTGACAAAAGTAACTCTCATGTCGTCGTTATTGGTGCGGGAATAGGTGGACTGACTGCTGGGGCATTATTAGCTCATAGAGGTTACAGCGTCTTAATTTTGGATCAAGCCCTCGTACCAGGAGGCTGTGCTTCGACCTTCAAACGCCAGGGATTTACCTTTGATGTAGGAGCAACTCAGGTGGCGGGATTGGAACCAGGGGGAATTCACCACCGGATTTTCTCAGAATTGTCAATAGATTTACCACAAGCAACGCCTTGCGACCCTGCTTGTGCTGTCTATTTACCTGGAGAAAACACACCGATTAATGTTTGGCGCGACCAAGACAAATGGCAAGAGGAACGACAAAAACAGTTTCCTGGTAGCGAACCGTTTTGGCAGTTGATGGCAGCTTTATTTGCTGCTAGTTGGGAATTTCAAGGACGCGACCCGGTACTACCACCGCGTAATTTATGGGATTTGTGGCAGCTAACTCAGGCGGTGCGTCCGAGTACATTAATTACCGTACCCTTCACCTTGTTTACGGTAGGAGATGCTTTACGGTTATGTGGACTGGGAAATGACCGACGGCTGAGAACTTTTTTGGATTTGCAACTGAAGCTGTACTCCCAGGTAGATGCAGAAGAAACAGCATTACTTTACGCAGCCACAGCGTTGAGTGTATCCCAACTGCCCCAAGGATTGTTTCACCTCCAGGGAAGTATGCAAGTATTAAGCGATCGCTTGGTACAATCTTTAGAGAGAGACGGCGGCAAACTATTGATGCGCCACACTGTAGAACAAATCAAAGTAGAAAACGGCAAAGCTACTGCTGTTGTTATAAGAAATCAGAAAACTGGCGAAGTTTGGACAGAAGCCGCCGACCACATAGTTAGCAACGTCACCGTGCAAAATTTGGTGCAGTTGTTGGGACAAGTGCCATCTGGTTATAAAAATCGGGTAGAAAAATTGCCCCAAGCATCAGGTGCTTTTGTGGTGTATTTGGGTGTAGATGCGAGTGCGATTCCGCCTGGGTGTCCTCCCCACCTGCAATTTCTGTATGATGTCAATGGCCCCATTGGCGAGAATAATTCCCTATTTGTTTCCGTCAGTCATCCTGGAGATGGTCGCGCACCGGAGGGGAAAGCGACAATTATTGCTTCTTCATTTGTCGATTCCGCACAGTGGTGGCAGACTGATGATTATGAAGGACTAAAACAAAAGTTTACCCAAGAAGCGATCGCTCGTCTTGCCCAATACTTCTATCTCAAACCAGAAACTATTATTCATCAAGAAGCCGCAACACCGCGCACCTTTGCTCATTTCACAGCCCGCGATCGCGGTATAGTTGGCGGTATTGGTCAAAGAATTCCCACCTTTGGTCCCTTTGGGTTCGCCAATCGGACACCAATCGAGAATTTGTGGTTAGTTGGTGATTCCACCCATCCCGGCGAAGGTACTGCTGGGGTGAGTTATTCAGCGCTAACAGTAGTTAGGCAAATTGAGGCGTGAAGAAGGCAGATTTAACTATAATTGAAAACTCTGCCTTGATTAAAAGGTAAGTCATACTTATAACCGATGGCAAACAGCACACAAAACTGGTCAAATTAAGTTAGTGTTGCGAATGCTGGAGTAATGACAGACAGCGTTTTAATTCTTGGTGGACGAGGGCGGATTGGTAGCAGTGTTGCTCAGGATCTCGCTACTCATACGCAGGCTCAAATTACGATTACTGGACGTTCTGCGGAGTTTGGGAAGGCTGTAAGCTTGTCTTCAGGAGGACAAGTGCAGTTTTTAGTATTGGACTTGGCAGAAGTTGACAAGTTGCGAGATGCGATCGCAAACTCTAATTTAGTCATCCATTGTGCCGGGCCATTTCACTATCGAGATACTAATGTTCTCGAAACCTGTATTGCTGAAGGCGTTAATTATCTAGATGTTAGCGACCATCGGTCTTATACCAGCAAAGCTTTGAATTATCATGAAAAAGCTGCTGCTGCTGGCGTGACAGCAATTATTAATACTGGCATTTTTCCTGGTATTTCTAACAGCATGGTACGTCAAGGTGTTGAACAATTTGATAAACCAGAAAAGATTCATTTAAGTTATTTAGTTTCTGGTTCTGGTGGTGCTGGCATTACAGTGATGCGGACAACTTTTCTTGGGTTGCAGTATCCTTTTGAGACTTGGATAGATGGAAAATGGGAAATAGTCAAGCCTTATAGTGAAAGAGAAGTAGTTGAGTTTCCACCTCCATATGGACGCACCGGAGTTTACTGGTTTGATATGCCAGAAACCTTTACACTGCCCCATGCATTCCCATCAGTGAAAACTGTAATTACTAAGTTTGGTTCCGTTCCAGATTTTTATAATCATCTAACTTGGATTGCGGCACACGTTTTCCCCAAGTGGTTAATGCAGCGTCGTTACATGATTGAATTTCTGTCTCATGTCAGCCATTCAATGACAGATGTCACTAATAATTTTAGTGGAATTGGAGTAGCAGTTCGTTCTGAGGTTACAGGGCAGAAAAATGGTGAAACAGCCGTTTATTGCTCAACTGTAGTGCATGAAAATACAGCTGTGGCTTCTGGTTGTGGCACAGGTACTATTGCCCAATTATTGCTAGAAGGTAAACTCAAAAAACCTGGAGTTTTTCCTGTAGAAGAAGCATTACCAACAAATTTATTTGAAGAAGTAATGCAAAGCCGAGGCATAAAAATTAATCACAGTTGGTCATAAGTGTTTATCCGATCAGAAAGTAAAATATCAGTCTACTTGAGCAGACTTGAGCTATTATTCCAGAATTTGATGTCTGGACGGGATGTTACTAAGCACGATAATTTGGGACTATAGCAATTCTCATTTTAAACAGATACACGGGTAAGATTACACAATTTTGTGTTACTACTAAATCATTTGTGAACCACGAGATCCTCGACTTTTCTAAGAAGTCGAGGATTTTAGTCTTGTAAATCAGATTACTATAAAAACTAAAAATTAATATACCTTGAGGTAGAAGAAAGAACTGTACCTAAACACTTAGGATGCCTTTGAGCCTCAGATATTTAATCTATCTTCTACCTCAAAAGGCTCATAACAAAAAGATTAGGAGATTTTTTTCATGCAAAAAATTCTATTAAGTTTAAAACAAGTATTACGTTCAAGCTTTTTGGTTATTAGCTTGATGGTTTTCATCGGCTTGTCAGGTTCTTTCATTTTGGTTCAGCAAACTAGTCATGCAACTACTCTTGAAGAATTAAAACTAATACCTCCAGAGTATAAACCAAATTCTGAAGAAAAAATTAATCGTGCTAACGAATACGATCCAGGTGTTGGCATTCAAGAAGAAGACAGACAACAAGCTTATGAGCAAGCAAAAAAAGATTCAAAAAACCTCAATACTATAGAGAAGACTTATGAAAGAAATTTAAAGGCTGAACAAAAACAAAATCCCCCAGAAAGTTTTGGGGAAAAAGCGAAAGAAGTTATTGAAAAAGTGACAGGTAAATAGGGAACTGTAGCGACTGTCTTGAAAGTCGCTACATCCAAGAAATCTTTTTACTCAAATTCATCTATTGTGGTGGGAGGAGTAGTCTTTCTCTTGTTAGCAAAATGGCGCTCATACCACTTCATTAATGGAGTTGCACTAATTCCATGCACAACGACCGAGGCTACAATAGTAGTGTAAGTTATCCAAGCAATTTGTTCGGCTGCCTCACCTTTCAAACCATGACTAAAGGCATAGGCTAGATAATATAAAGAACCAACTCCGCGAATCCCAAACCATCCAAATAACAACCGAGTTCCTGGGTGGAAGGTTCGGCGGCGTGAATCTAAAGGACGTTTGCCTATTGTGCTAATCCAAACTCCTAAAGGTCTGACGATCAAGAATAACAAAACTATTACTAACACAGATTGCATAGCATAATTAAGTATTGGTTTCAATAATAATATTGAACCCAATAGTAAAATTGTCCCAACTTCCAGTAGTTTTTCGATTTGCTCAACAAATTCTAATTGTTCTATCGGTTTTTCAGGATTTCTGTAACTGCGTTGGACAACTAACCCAGCAATAAATACTGCTAGAAATCCATAACCATTAACCATTTCTGTTAATGAATAAGTTAATAGAATTGTGCTGATAGCAATAAAATCTTCCATTAACTCATCGGTAGCACGGCGTTTTTGAACTTTTTTTTCAATCCAAACTATAGATTTGGCAACAATAATCCCCATAATAATGCCAGATGCGATCGCCCATATTAAATCAACTGTAATCCACTGTTGAAACCAGTTACCCCAGTTGTCATCTTCTAAGGCATGAATGCCAAAATAAACGAAGGGAAAAGCTAAAGCATCATTTAACCCACCTTCAGAGGTTAAACCAAATCTCAACTCATCTTGGTCATTTATACTGGTCAATTGTACTTCTGATGCTAATACTGGATCTGTAGGTGCGAGAATTGCTCCTAATAAAATTGCTTCTCCCCAATTCATTCCTAAAAACAATTTACCCACAACAGCCAGAGCAAAAATTGAAATTGGCATCAGAAATACAATCAATCGCACTGTAATATCCCAAACCCCCAACTTTAGAGGCCGAACAATTCTTAAGCCGCAGCTAAACACAGAAATAATTACGACAAGTTCTGTTATTCTCTCCAGCAGTTCGGTGTTAAAAACGTCATCTCGACGTAATTGAATCAGCCCTAAGCCATAAGGGCCTAAAAAAATACCAACCACTAGGTAGATGATAGCAAAAGAAAGGGGTAAGCGAGTAATCCAACCCGACCCTAAAGTTACCATCAGTAAAAGTAGACCAATTACAAATAGGTCAATAATATAGATATCTAACATATAGCGATTTACATAAATATAAGGTGCTGCTTTGTAAGCTTAGTTGCAATACCTTTGTATTAGAATTTATCTATAGGCAGATTTTGTGGGATTAAGAATTTAGAGACATCACCAAATTGGAGAAGAAAAGAATAGATAAATTTGGCGTTGGCTTTGCCCATCGTAGACATTGCGCTTTTACGAATGGTTTATAAGCTAAACCATATCTAATTTAAAATTTATATAACTCTTGTGGCATAAGCCGAAAAGCCTACGCTAATTATGCAAGTTAAAGACTTCCAGTTCAAAAAATATCCCATCCCTGCGGGACGCTTTGCGTTTGCGTAAGCGTCCCGCGGGGTACATAGGGCCGCAAGGTCTTGCGCCCCTACTACAGATATAGAAACAATTAGGGATAATTTATTTTTTGCAAGTTCTTTAAATGTGGAACGGCTTAATTGTGTCCGGTTAAAGACTTATGATTAAGACCGGAAAGGGGAGGGACTTTTGAGCTTTCTGCATAGCTAATTAGACGGAAATGATCTATTTCCTACTTTCTGACTTGGACATCGGCCAATTTAGTACAAATATACTATAATAGTATAGCGTCCACAAAGCCTAGCCAAATGCATAATGGCTCTGTGAAAACCTTCTGGAAGATGGATTCAAGGGTTAGTTCGATGATGAAGCATTATATTCTCAACCTCAATCCGACTGCCAAGCATGAATGGGATCGGTGTATTTTACGTGACCCGCTGACTGCCAAACGCCCAGACATTGCTAAACTCATTGCCGAAGCAGTTGGTGCTGATACAGGTAGTTATTTGGTCAGCGTGAATATTGAAGTTCAAGTTTTGCAGCAAGCGGCAGTACCTCAAGCCGAACAACTCTCGCTTTCATTTCCAGAGGTGAGTGTGCCGTCACAACCACAACTGCGGGAAGCAGCTTGAGCTAAAGTGTAGAATTTAGCAGAAAATAATTAGCCTGCTTATGCAGGCTTACTTTATTAGCCGCAGACTTCAGTCTGACGGCTAAATAAGTCATAGGTGTATGGGCGGACTTAATCTTAAAAGGCAAAATAAATAGTGTTATTCAAAAGACATCTTCAGAAATGAATGACGATCGACATTCATTTTTACTCCTTTGTCTAAAGCTAATTTCAAAAACTTAAAAATTTAGCTCAGACAGAGTACAGAGAAAGATGAATGAAGTTTAACTTTAAAAATTTTTGAGAGTTTATTTTAACTTTATTTTAGCGAAAATTTAGGAAAATGATTGGCATACCTGCACTTCAGACATCGCTTTTTCTCCCCTAATTCAATACATTTTGGCTATAATATATATATAGCTTCCACCAAGCTGAGTTAAGTGTAAAACTGCTCTGTGATAGCCTTTTGGTAAATGGATTCAAGGGTTGGTCTTATACTTAAACACTACATTATTGACCTGAGAGGAAAATTATTAAATGATGCAACTGAGTCATTATCCAGCTGCGATCGCACAAGCTGCCCAACGGGCTAATGAAATAGATTCTCAGTTGATGGCAGTGCAGCATCAAGTTAACCGATTTGAAGGCAATGCAGACCGCACCGCCGCTTTTGAGATGGATTTGAAAAATGATGCTCAACGTAAGGCTCGCCGCTTTGAGGTGCTGCTTGTGAATCAGGAATATCAGAAAGCAATAGACACCCAAATTCGATTAACTGTTGATAAAGCAAATGCCATCGCCCATTTGGAATATCTGCGTAACCAGTTTAGTGTAGCTAAGTTGGAAGCCAGATTAGCGATCGCTCAACAACTCTCTGATTTTGAGTCTCGTGAATTAGTTGGTTTGTAATTACAACCATAAACCCCAGATGTGAATCTGGGGTTATCCAAACAAAATCGGTGATTGTCAGATTAGGGAAGTAATTATAATCTGTGGGACAGCAGTTGGAAAATTTGCTGATTAATAGTTGAAATATCAAAACGCTTACTAGCAGTAGCCCTGGCATTATTGGCTATAGTTGCAGTTATTTCCGTCTCTTGTAAACAAGTGCTAATTACTTGTGCAAGTTCCTGGGGTTCTCCTGGTGTCACTAAAAAACCATTAAGTCCATGTTCTACTAACTCTATTGCACCCCCAGCTTTGGCTGCAACTACAGGTTTTCCAGATAGCATTGCCTCTACAATCACTCTCCCAAAGGGTTCTGGCGAAGTAGAGGTATGTGCCACCAAGTCACAAGCTGCCATTAACTGGGGAATATCAGAACGAAACCCTAAGAATTTGACGCGGTTTTCTAATCCCAGTTCACTAACTTGTTGGTGTAACTTTTGGACATAATCTTGTTCGCCAAACAGTGCGTCACCAACTAAAATTGCTATCACATTATGCGGACATTTAGTAAGGGCATCAATTAAAATATGCTGCCCTTTCCAAGGTGCAAGACGGCTAAAGTGTCCAACGACAAATTTTCCTTCTAATCCTAACTGTTGCTGTAATTGTTTAATATCAGACTCATCAGTTTGATAAATTTTGGGATTAAAGCCGTTATAAACAACTTCGATGATATCTGGGCATCCTCCTGCTTGTACAAAGGCTGTTTTACTTGCTTGAGAATTAGCAATTACTAATGATGCAAAACGATTAGCTAAGTTAACAGCAATGCGAAGATTAGTTTGGCTAAAATGTTCTTGGGAAAGAATATCATGTAAATGATAAACCAGAGGGCGACGACTGAAAAAACTTGCTAACGCTCCGACAACTAATGCTTTTTGGGTGTTGGCATAGATTAAATCGTATTTACGCGCTTTTTTAACTATCTTAGTAATCAGAGGTGCAAGTTGTCCCAAACTCTTGAATCCTTGTAGCAAACTGCTTTCTTTGCGAACTTGGATTGCTTGAGTTGCAAGGACTTCTACTGGGATATGATTTTGTTGTAGTAAATCTTTAAACGATCCATCTGCAAATAAACCTACTAAAGCGCGATCGCCATAAGGTTTAGCAATATCTATTAAACATAATTCGGCACCGCCTGGTTTACCGCTTTGATCTAAGAAAAGAATTCTCATTAAACCTCTTTTTATCTAATTTGAACCGTGTAGTGCCCCTAGTATTTATTAAACTTACTTATTTAAGCTAATAAAACATTCCGTACTTGCTGGGCAATTTGATTCCAGTCGTAGTGTGTGGTGGCGTAGTGGCGACAAGCCGATCGCGAAGGTATGGGTATATTACCCAAAATTGCTTGTTCTAATTTTTCAGCAATAGCTAAAGTGTCTATTGAAGTAGTAATTAAATCGGGTGAAAATTCTGATAAAATTTCTGGCATTCCCCCAACTGGAGTACATAAAACAGGAGTACCACAGGCTAGAGACTCAACTATTACTAATCCAAATCCCTCAAAAGATTGACTAGGCATAATAGTTAATTCAGCCGCTTGATAAGCTATAGGTAATTGCTCATCAGGGAGAAAACCTAAAAATTTAACGTTGTCATCTAGTCCTAATTCTGTAGCCTGTTGTTGTAGTGCAGCTTGGATGTGACCACGACCTGCGATCGCTAGCCAAACATCTGGTATTCTGGGCTTAATTATAGCCAGAGCTTGTAATAATTTGTCAACTCCGGTTCGATGCACTAAACGGCGTGATGTAAATATAATCCGGCGATTAGTAGGCCAGCCTAGCTTTGCACAAGCCTCTTGGGGTGATAAATTTGGCTGAAACCAGTTAATATCAACTCCGCCAGGAATAATATTAATTTTGCTCCACGGTACTTGATATTGATCGTGTAAAATTTTACCAAATGCTTTACTCAAAACAATGAAGCGATCGCAACGATTATAAGTGTTTTGTTCGATTAGCCAATGCTTGATTAAAAGACTGAGGTTTTTATTAACTACCTCTTGCTGACTCTCAGAAGCCCAAGGGCCATGAAAGTTAAAAGTAACTGGTACTCCCTTTGGCAAAATATCTAAAATCGGAAAGCTATATAATGCAAAGTGCAAATTAATAGCATCTGGTTTGCTAGTTCTTGTTTTCTGGAAGTTTGTGCGAATTGACCATAATCTTTGCCAAATAGCACTATCCGGACTCGCCAAGTTAGTCAGCTTAATCGGCGAATTTATTTCAGTCTCTGGAAGACCAACTCCGCATAATTCAATCTGGTCTTGATTTGCTGCTAATTTATGAGTTAGTTCGTAAATATACCTTTCTAGTCCTCCAGGACTTTTGGGAAACCAACCTAATCCCAGAGTGAGAATAGATGCAGATGATGAAGTAAAACTTTTTAGTTTATTTTCCACTAATGTATCTCCTATAAATATACTAAAATAGGCGCACATCTGTGCGCTTTTACATCTGTATACAAACCTGAATCAATAGAATTTATGAATACACATTACCAATAATAATTTTTGTATAGAAAACCAATTTATAAACTATTTATATATCAACGTCAATAAGGAATAAAATCGGTATGTTTATTAACTAGACTGTACCGAGATAGCTATATATGATACCTATCAATTCAGAAATGTGAATGCTATATATAGAGAGATAAAAGCTGCTGTAAAGTAATAAATTTAGAATATTTTTGTATTAATGCTTACCATTTTGATTTAAAAATAAGTAAATATTAATACCTTAATTCGACTATATCCATTTTCGTCGTGATGCGATCGCCTAAGCTGAAACCTTTGTGGGAAAGGAGGTTTGCTTTTTTTAGCTTCATCGATATCTGTGATGTGGAAAAAGTATTTACCAAAAATTTAGAATTTTTACCGTATAAAGAAAACCAACTTCTTAATTTTGGATAAAGTCGAGCTTAAATAATGTTTTAAAGATATTAACTGAAAATTTCAATAATAAGGGTAGCTACATAAAGCTTATGGGACTTACGTAAAAAACTCTCAAACCCTCATTACTCTGTGTCTCTTTGGTTCGTCTTTTCGTGACTCATGCGTAATACCAATTCACTAAAAGTGTGATACAGATAAAATAGGAATAAATATGAACGGGTGAAAATGGCTGGAATCACCAAAGTTGAAATCAAAGAATCAGTCCAAGAGTTGCATGAACTGCTCTTAAACCAGAAAACAGCATCAAGCCGCGAACGAATTCAAGCTTTGTATTTGCTGAAAATGGGCCAGGTGAGAACGGTACAGGATGCAGCTGTAGTTGTGGGCAGAGAAAGGGTGACGGTGCAAAGATGGCTCTCAATTTATACAAAGTCAGGAATAAATGGTCTGTTGTCAGTAAACAAGAGTACAGGGCGACCGCCAATTATTAATGGTTTGGCTAAAGAACAACTTTTAAAAGAACTTGAACAGCCAGAAGGATTTAAAAGTTATGAGGAAATCCGAACATGGTTGAAAGCGGTGGAAGGAGTAGAAGCGTCATACAAAGTAGTACACGATACAGTACGTTATCGAATGAAAGCGAAGTTAAAAGTACCAAGAGCAGTAGGGATAAAACACAATGAAGAAGCAGAATTAGAATTTAAAAAAAACTGCCACAATACCTAGAAGTCATTAGAAAACACGCTATAGAGCCAAAAGATAAACACAAAAGAATTAGATATTGGTGTGGTGATGAAAGCCGTGTAGGATTAAAAACAGAATTGGGGAGGCTGATTACGCTTTGTGGCATAAAACCTATCGGCATCATGCAATGGAAGAGAGAAAACTTCTATTTATACGGGTTAGTAGAACCCTTAACTGGCGAGTATTATATTTGGGAATTCTCTCATCTCAACACAGCTTGTTTTAACATTTTTTTAGAACAGTTTGCTGCTACATATTCGCAAGATATACATATTATTCAATTAGATAACGGTGCTTTTCATTTAAGCCAGACTCTTAAAATTCCCGAAAATATTATTTTCTTATTTCAACCTCCACATACTCCCCAAGTCAATCCAATTGAACGTTTATGGGAAGAAGTCAAAAGAAATCTAAGTTGGGAATGCTTTGCTAGTTTGGACGAGTTAAGAACAGTTATCTGGCAACGTCTTGAGGAATTAAACACATCAATTGTTGCTTCTATTACAGGTTGGGGTTTTATTCTGGATGCTTTATTTGTATCAGGCTTTTCGTGAATTGGTATAAGTCCTGGCTTATATAAAATAAAAAATAATTTGCTAGTTAAACCTCGTCTACCTTGAGAACCGTAGTTTTGTAGGTTGGGTGCAGCGATAGCGTAACCCAACATAAATCAGGTGGTAATGTTGGGTTGCGTTTCACTCCACCCAACCTACATAAATATATCTTTTAATATTTTTTAAAAAACTCTAGGTTTCAACATAGATGAGCTTTATATATCGCTCTGCAATCACTCTGTTCAACGAAAAATCTCAGCCAAATTTGAAAGCAAAAGTAATTGGGGTAATAAATAATGCTAACGCTTAGTACTTGTTTCGTGCGCTGATTGATAGAGAACTAAGGCGTTTTCACGTAAAATTGCTACAGAAATAGCCTCAGCTTCAGCTACAGTAATATCAGAATCTGTAATTGCTTGCTCTAGCACTTCCCCTAAAACCTGGCGACCCCATTTTGCACCCAAGTAGTACAATTCTGGAATTGAATGGGCATCAGAAGAATACATTAATTTAGTAGTGGGAGTTAATTCTAACATCTGCCTGATTGCTTCCCGCATCCCAGATACGCTTAAAAAGGGTATTGCTAAACCGAAATCTAGATAAACTTGGGGATATACAGAAGCTAGATAACCAGCCTGCTGCATATAAGGATATGAAGCGTGTAGCAATACTATTGGTACATCGCGATACTGGGGTAACTCTAGTAAATATCGCAGATTTAGAGGATTAGCCAATCGTAAATCCAAGCTGGGATCGCCGTAGCCAGTATGAAATTGCACTGGTAAGCGGTATTTTGCTGCTACTAATAATGCCTGTTGTAACAGAAAATCAATCAGCGGTTTATCTGTCAGTCGCAGAGGTTGATTGTGCAGTTGTTGCTTGAGGTTGTCAAAGCGAGCCGCCGCCACCTCGTCAGTTACCGATTGAATATCCAAACCACTCCGATAACAGGCAATACTTTTAAAAGCTACTACTCCCAACGGTGGGGGATCGAGTTCACTGTTGAATCTGGCTAGGAAAGTAGCAAAATCAGGAGATTGCAGAATTAGCTGTTCTGCTAATAGTTCTAATCTCAGAATCCTTCGCACAGGAATAAACCTTTCATGCCACGACAGAGGTAGGATAGTTTCTGGCTGCAAACCATCATCTAAGTAAATTGCCTCTAGGTTAGCAGCCCGAAAATAAATCTGCGTTAGTTCTTCTAATCCTAGACTTTCTCGCCGTGCCAAAATTGCTGTTTCTTCAGCTTCGCAGTTCAATAAAGCAGCAATATCGCGCAAGCTACGCCGATAAAAGAAGGTATGACGGGCATGGTAGTTGATGATTTCAGGTTCGTAGCCTTCAGTAAAGGCAGCCGCATAAGGAGACTGGGCAGCTACTTCTGGTTTTAATATGTTGTGGGCGTGTTGGTCAATTAAAGGAATATCAGCCAGATTCATCTGTAGTAGGGAGTAGGAGTGGGGTGCTAGTATTTTTCTAATAATATTTTCACTTCTGCCGTTAATTCCCAATCTTTCATTGCTTGCCACTCTGCTTGACGCACTGCTAAGAACGCTTTGGCTAACTGGGGATTTAAAGCTGTTAATAGGATATCGTCTTGCTGGAGGTGAGCGATCGCTTGCCCCAAATTATTTGGTAATGGGTCTATTTCCTTAGCACTGCGTTCTTCAATTGATAAATATCCAGGGTCTTGATTTACTGGGTTTGGTGGTGTGAGACTACGCTGCACGCCATCAAGTCCGGCTGCGATCGCTGCTCCCATTGCTAAGTAAGGATTAGCTGAGGCATCTACAGTTTTCAATTCAAAGTGGCTGGGACAGCCCGAAGCAGGGTTGCTAGGGACTCTCACAGCAGCTTCTCGATTATCTAATCCCCAACAACGGAAAGCACCACTCCAACTATGAGGAAGAATGCGGCGGTAAGAATTAGTACTTGGGGTAGTTAGTGCCATCAGTGCCGGCAGATGGCACAGAATACCAGCGATAAATTGTAATGCCACCTCAGAAAGACCATAGATACTCTGAGGATCGGGTAATAGATTTTTCTCCCTATGCCAAAGGCTCAGATGGATATGACAACCACTACCAGCTACATCCGGGAAAATTTTGGGTAAAAATGAAGCGATGAGGTTATGGCGGTGGGCGATCGCTCTGACAGTCTCTCGAAAAGCAATTTGCCAGTCAGCTGCTTGTAAAGCATCGGTATAGCGCATGGAAATTTCCTGCTGACCTGGGCCTGATTCAGGATAATACTGTTCGACAGGTATACCTTGGGCAATAAGTGCATCAGCGATTTCATCAATTACTTCGCGGTGGAGATCCATTGCCTGAGTTGAAGCAAAAACTGTGGAGTCAGCCGGAATGATGCCATCAGGTGTTTGCCGTAATAAATAAAACTCATTTTCAAAGGCTGCTCGTACTTCCCAACCGATTGATTTAGCTGCTGCAATCATCCGCTTCAAAAAATTTCGCGGGCATAACCCCCAAGCAGCACCATCTAGTATCATATTGCCCATGACACGAGCATGACCAGGACTATAAGGTAAAGGCTTGAGACTAGACCAATCTGGGACTAAGCGAATTTCACCTACTGGTCCTAAATTTGTTTCTGGCACAACTGCATCATACATTACGGGAATTCCCTGCTGTCCTACAGAAATCCCTACTCCATGTTCAAAGTAGTGAGCTAACATTCCCAGATGCACAGCTTTGCCACGGATAATATTAGCATTATCGCACCAAAGAACTCGCACAAATTTAACATCAGCTTCTTCAAGATATTTTCGTATTTTTTTAAAGTTATTTTTTTCAGCCATTGTTAGTTATTTTTATTTTGACTCGATTATTTTCTCATGAAAGTTATGGCAGAGTGATATCAGATGCCGTGTCCATACATAGACTGTATCTTAGCCACTTCAAAATAGTTATATTTTTTTACGGATTTCATCAACAATGATTGTATATAAATAATTAAAACCTGAAAATTATATGATAAATAAATTACTGACGCAGTTAAAAAAACTACGTTATAAGCTCAATCAGCACATCAAAAAATTATCTAATACTAAATATTTACAAAAAAATAAAACTTTCAAATTTTTACTCAGTCTGACTATTGGAGTTATTGTTACTACCCTTGGAATTACAACAGACTGGGCGACAACTGGAACGCGCACGCTTACACATAATACTATTAGCAAAAATCTGCGGGTACAAAATAATACTGAGATACCCACACTTAAAGATAAAATATCATCAATAAATAATACTATTGCCAGCGAACATCTGTGGGTGAAAAACAATACTGAAATACCCACGGTTATACACAAAATATCGCAAAAAAGTAATACTATTGCCAGCGAAAAGCTGCGGGTACAAAACAACACTGAAACACCCGCGCTTAACTACAAAACATCATGGATAGGTAATACTATTGGCAGTGGAAATCTGCGGGTACAAAACAATATTGAGGCCATGTATGTTGCTCCTGATGGCACAGTTTATACTAACAGCCATTGGGATGAGGCGGCAATGGAGGCAGGAATATATAAAGATGGTAAGGTTATTGCTGCCCTTGGGGATACTCACGGCTGGAGTCGTGGCGGTGGCAAAGCTGTAACCGCAAATAGTAAATATGTTTACATTGCCATGACTCAAGGTTCGAGGGGCGATACAAAAGAAGATTATCCACCAGAAGGAACAACTTGGTATAGCGTTAGACGCTATGACTTATCAGGAAAACCTGCGCCGTTTCCGAATGGGCGTGGTTGGGATAAAAGTATGTTGATTACCAGTACTAAAAGTGAAGTTACTGGATTAGCAACTGGGGAAAACGAGTTGTATGTGAGTGATTTTGCTGCTAACCGCATTCGTGTTTATGATACTGAGACGATGAAGGAACTCCGCAGCTTTACCGTTGCTAATCCAGGAGCAATAACTATCGATCCACAAAAAAATCTCTGGATTATTCAAAGTAAAAATGGTAGTAAGCCTGCAAAAATTTTACATTATTCCCAAAGTGGAAAACAATTGCCCCAACAGATTGCAGATATCGTCGAACCAACTGCGATCGCTATTAATCATCAAGGTAAGTTGTTAGTAGCAGAAAATGGCCCGCGTCAGCAAATGTTGACTTATGAAATCAAAGATCGGCCAGTGCAGGTGAGTAGTTTTGGCACTAAAGGCGGTATCTATGCAGGAGTTGCTGGTGAAGTTCGAGATTTGAAACTTTACGGACTTACCGGAGTCGGTACAGATGCTTCCGGCAATATTTATATAAATAGTAATGGTTTCAACAAATCAGGAACAGATTTGCGGAAATTTTCGCCATCGGGAAAACTAATGTGGCGATCGCTGGGATTGATATTCGTCGATAATGCAGATGCCGATCCGAAAACTGATGGTGTAGATTTATTCACCAAACAAGAACACTATCTGATGGATTATAGTAAGCCTGCTGGTAAGCAATGGAATTACAAAGCCTACACCTTAAATCCTTTCAAATATCCTCAAGATCCACGTCTGCATACATCGCCAGATGGAACCTTTGTTCGCCGCATTCAAGGGAAGCCGTTTTTGTTCCTCACAGATATGTATAACAGCTTTCTGCAAATCTATCGTTTTAATCCCGCCACAGATGGTAAAGTCGCCATCCCCGCCGGTATGTTTGTTGGTACTAACAGCGCAGATAAACCATTTATTACCGGAAATTGGCCGCCACATCAACCAGAAAAAGGGGAATGGATCTGGCGCGATCGCAACGGTAATGGCAAATTTGAAAAGAACGAATACGATCGCAGCAAAGATTATCCTTATCTCGGCGGCTGGTGGGTAGACAGCAAAGGAGATGTTTGGAAAGCTTTGCGAACAGAAGATGGTATTCGACACTATTCTTTACAGGGAATAGATCCCAAAGGCAACCCCATCTACAGCTATAGTTCGATGGAAAAGCAAACTACTCCCAAAATATTTAACGACTTGCGCCGGATCGAATATTTCCCTGAAACAGATAGTATGTATTTGTCAGGCTTTACGGTAGATCGCCCTGCATTTAGTGACGATGCTGGAGTTGCTGGATCTGAGATTGCCCGTTTTGACAATTGGAGTAAAGGAAATCGTACTCCCAAATGGCGGATTGTAATTCCCCACGACAGCATCGGTAAGCGTGAAGTGTCTACAGCAGCCATCAGTGTGGCGGGAGACTATGTATTTGCCGTGACAGTCAAAACCGCAGAGGTATATGTCTACAATGCCAAGACGGGAGCGCAAGTACAACACTTAAAACCAGGCCCAGAAGTTGGCGGCGAAAGTGGCTGGATTGATATACCCTACGGTATTCGCGCTTTTCGGCGTTCCAATGGTGAGCATCTAGTATTTGTAGAAGAAAATTGGAAAGGAAAAGTGATTATGTATCGGCTGGCAGGGTAATACCATTTTGGATTTTAGATTTTAGACTTCGGCTGCGCCCTTCTCCTGTCGGAGACGCTACGCGAACGGCTACGCGGTAGTTGAGCGCAGTCGAAACTCAGGACAAGCTCAGTCGAACGATTTTGGATTGTGAAACATCCATTGGATAAATGTTTCAGTTTTCCATCTGTCGCAATCATTTTTCACGCTTGGTATAAGTATTTACAGTAATTACGACACAACACAGCTTTCAATACTGCTCGGATGAGAATTTTAAACTGGAATTTGGTTTGGGAAAAAGGGAAAAGGAGAAGGGGTAAAGCTATGAAATTTTCCTTTCCCCTTTAACCTTTAACCTTTCCCCAGTCTAGTATTGCTATATGTACAAAAATATGCGATACATTTAATCGCATATTTAGTGTCAATTATTTTGTCATTTCTTATTTAGCCTGAACCCGCGCCTGCTTCACCATTGCAATCAAAGTTTGATGAGCGTCTTCCGCATCTATTAAAACACGATCGAATTGAATGCGAACTGGGACAGCTTCCCCATTTACTTGCGCTGTTAAATCCATACCCTGTGCATCAATTGACAGCATTTTGGCTGCGTTCGCATCTGTGACACCACCAAAAGCTTTAGCATAAATAACTACAGCATCAGCATGATCGTCATTCATGTGCTTGCAGATGCGCGAACTAATTTCAGCAGAAAAACCATTAGACATTGTGAACTTAAAAGTGATGAATATGGCAAGAGCTTAAATTCTCGGCTAAGTAGTTTAAATTAGCAGAAAAAGCTAGTCTTACGCCATCGTTATTATAAGTTATATCTGAAAAACAATTGCTGTTGTATATATTTGATAAGTTAAGTTTATTACTCGTACAAAAATTAAATTAAAATAAGCATTATCCAGTATTTTTACCTTTCATTGCGGAAAGCAGACAGCGTAAACTGTAGCAGAAGTATTAGCCAAAACTATTGCAGCTAAGAGACAATGAGCGAAACTAGCCCCAGACGAATTGTAATTGGGGATGTGCATGGACACTATGAAGGTTTAATGACACTGTTGGAGGCGATCGCCCCCACGTCAGAAGATCGAGTCTATTTTCTGGGAGACTTAATCGATCGCGGCCCTCATAGCGCACAAGTAGTTAATTTTGTCAAACAAAATAACTACCCATGTTTGTTGGGAAATCATGAGCAGATGTTATTAAACATTCTGACCAATGAAAGGACTTCCTCCTCGACGATGCAGGCATGGCTGTTTGGTGGAGGGCAAGCTACCGTGGCCAGTTACCACGAGGCTCCCATTCCTGATGACCATCTGGATTGGTTAAAAGCTTTGCCTACATACCTTGACTTGGGGGATATTTGGTTAACTCACGCTGGTGTTGACCCTTCCAAGTCAGTGACAGAACAAACTGCCGATGAATTGTGCTGGATACGAGAGGATTTTCACAGCATTGAAAAACCCTACTTTCCAGATAAACAAATTATCATCGGTCACACCATTACTTTTACCCTGCCGGGTGTTTCTCCTGGTAAACTGGCCCAAGGAAAGGGATGGCTAGACATAGATACTGGCGCTTATCATCCCCGGAGTGGCTGGTTGACTGGACTAGATGTCACAAATCAGTTGGTTTATCAAGTTAATATCTTTAAAAACTATATCCGTACCCTGCCTTTAGAAGAGGTTGTAAGTACAGTCGATCCAGCCAAAATTAAAGTCGATCGCCGCAATCGGAATTGAGGAATATTTGAAATCAGGGGGAGAAATCAATTCAAAATTCAAAACTTGTACTGAGCGTAGCCGAAGTATTCAAAATTCAAACATTTTAGAACTTCTGCCCCCTGCTTGGTTGTTGGGCGTAGCGATGCACTGCCTCCTCTTTCCCAGTTCCCTCAAGACTTCGCTAATGGTCGAATATTTGCTTTATAACTAGCATTATCCAAGCCAGATTTTCCATTACTAGGTTGAGCGTTAATTGCACGTCTGAGGGCTTCAATGCGATCGCTAGTTCCGGGGTGTGTACTCAAAAATGTCGGAGTGGAACCGCCCTTTTTCAGCAGCTTTTGCATAAAAGAGACCATTGCTGACTGGGCATAACCAGTACGTGTCAAAGTTCGTAGTCCTCTTTGATCGGCTTCAAATTCGTTTTTACGACTGCGTGGTAAGTCCCGTGCTACCTGTACACCAATTTGCACTGCGGCATTTCGATCTAAGCCAGCCGCCGTTAATAGACCACTTTCGAGGGCTTTTTGCTGCATCTGCTTGACTACATGTTTCCCGCCAATGTGACCAATTTCATGGGCGAGTACACTTGCTAGTTCCGCTTCATTGTCTGCGGTTTTCAGCAAACCCGTGTGGACATATACATAGCCGCCCAAGGTCGCAAAAGCGTTAATAGACTCATCTTGAACTATCTGAAAAGTATAGGGTAGATCGGGGCGATCGCTATTCGCTGCTAAACGCCGACCAACTTGTTCTACATAACGATTCACTTCGGGATTGCGGTAAAGTCGGACTTGACTGCCGACCAATTCCTGATTAATCTGCTTACCAAGATCAACTTCTTGATTAGGGGATATATTAGAAAGCTGAAATGCCTGAACTCCTTGGAGTAAAAGAGGTAAGAAATCTAAAGTTCTTCCAGGCAAGGGTGTACTCAGGCACAGACTCAGGGCGACTACCACTGAAATTAGGGGATAAAACCAGCGACGCCGCCATACACGGTAATTTGCAGCAAAACCTTTCCAGTTGAACATAATACGCTTTGAAGATTATTTCGGAAGAACATAAAATGAGGGGACAAATTATGAGACGGATTTAAAGTATTCTAAGTTGCATTCTTAACTCAATATCAAAGGAGTTGTTATACAGATAATCTTGACTCAAATCTACCGAACTGCGGGAGGCTAGAGATTCTCTCTAGAGATAGCCCTAAACACTAGATTTTACTTTCTAGGCGCGTGAGGATTACAGCAGAATTCAGAATTCAAGAGTCAAACACGCTTGATATATGGATAACAGACGCGAGCTTGTGTACCTCACTTTCCTTGAAATCTGCTATAACAGGTAAAATTTTCAGGGTTAGCTGCTGGCTCTTCGGAAATTATGAACTCGTGATAAACTGTCGCATAACTGCAACCCTTGAATACTTTGAGTTATTACCAAATAGGGAAAATTACTGTTTCCATCGAAAACTTTCTGGCTACAATCCATTACTTCGCTATTACCTCGGAAAACTTTTTATGGCTATTTTAGATTCAAAAGGTCGCTTGTTTGGCAAAATCAATCTCCTAGATTTAGGTGCTTTACTGGTAATTTTGCTAGTTATCTTTGGCATCTTTATTTTTCCTGGCACTTCTGGTTCTGTTGCCCAAGTTGGCGCGAAAACAGTACCCATAGAAGTAGACTTAGTAGTTCGTGGTTTGAATGTACGCGACCCGGAAAAATTAATCGACAATGGTTTAAAAAAAGGTGGGAAAACCAATGTGATTATCCGCAATCAGCCTTACGGACAGATTGAAATTAAATCTATTCAACAGCTACCTAGAACAGTCAATGTTTCCCAACCTGATGGCACTGTTAAAGAACTGCCAGATCCTAAGAGCAATAATTACAGTACAGATTTTCTTTTAACTTTAGATGGCAAAGCCCAAGTTACTGAAAACGGGCCAGTTTTAGGTAACAGTAAAGTTAAAATTGGGATGCCATTTGAATTAGAAGGCTTTAACTACAACTTCAATGCAACTGTCATTGATATCAGATTGAAAGACAAATAGTATTATCACTTTTGTTGATAATATTTTCTCTAGAAATCTTATTAAACATCTGGTGAAAAAGAATGTAGAGACGCGTTAGCGCACTGAGGCGAACGCGTCTCTACTACTCATGTTAATTAAGCAAAGGCAAAAATTTGCGAATTAACCCAATTGTCACTGCTGGCAATTCTAACTGTGGTGTCAATCCGACATCTTCCAACTGTTGAAAAAATCGGATTGCTAAGGGATTGATTTCAGCAAGGCGGCGACCAATTGAGGGGCCTGTAAATTGCGACTTTTGTCCCCAAATAATCGCAGTGGGAGTGACTAATTGTTGAATGTAAAGGGATAAATCAAAGCACAAATCGCCACGTACAAAGGACAGTGCTGCATACTCAGCATTAGGTTGTTGGGCAGATTGTAGATAAGCATCTACAATTTCTTCGTAAACTCGATTGGATTGAGCAAATTGCCGTTGTTCTAAAAAGCTGCGAATACCACCACTAGTAGCAATTCCAGTGCTGTAAAGTAAACGATCGACAATGGGAACGCTAACTAACTGAGCAAAAAAACTCCTAGAGTAGTCTTCGCCAAAGTCAGAAAGTCCGGCGGGGGTAGTAAGAATTAAAGACTTAAATAAATCAGGATGATTTGCTGCTACCCGAATTGTAAATGCTGCGGTCAAAGAAGAAGCGATCGCTGTTACTGGCCCAGTACAAGTCTGCTCGAAAAACTCCCGAATCGTAATCAAATAATCCTCAATTTTGTAACTCCGTGCTGGATGTTCAGACCTACCCCAACCGAGCAAATCTGGCGCAATGACCCGATATTCAGCCGCAAAAGCCGGATAAACTTTCGACCACTCATAAGCAGAAGACCCACCACCAAAGCCGTGCAAGAATACCAAAGTTTCGCGATCGTCTTTGGCAGTCACATCATCCTCCCAAGGCGCTCCAGCAGCAGTATAATATACCATTCTACCTAGTGAGGTATTTATAGAGCGTTGTTCAAATCCTAGTGGTTGAAACATAAGTTTTTTTGTTGACTGTAGTGATTCGTTGGCACAAGTAAGACACGATACCTGAGGCGCAGGCGCACGAAGAGAAGATTCGATAATTTCTCCGCCTCCCCTTTAGTCACCCTAGATGTTGACCGCACTCAGTGCTGAGTAAATTAAAAAGCACTTAATATTTGTGTACTTAGTAAGAGCAACGTCCTTTGTAGGCAGTCTTCTAACTCAGCATTCTTCATGTGTCTAGTTCAAACTCCCCACTCATTGTTATTATCAGCGAACCAATCACTCTCAGACTTCTCGCTAGCGTCAGATTAAGTAGATATAAAATTACTGGATTACTTGTAAAGATTTGGTGCTTTTTTTCATAAAAATAAAGTAACGGAACGTTGAAATTACTGTTTTATAAGGGTTTTTCATGGTAACGAGGATCGCTCCAGCGTGAATCCAGCATAAGTTTTTATGGTAGTCTATCAAAAAACCGATAAATAATTTTGAGCGTCAACACGTCAAAAATAGTTAAAACGCTTATTTTAATAACCTGTTAATTCTACTTATATATGTAGAAACTACAGCTTTTAATGTATAAATAATCTAATTTCATCTAAGTAATAGTAAGGCGGGATGTCATGGTAAAGCAGGCTACTCTTCAATCAAATAAACTACCAACGATTGAAGACCCTAAATTTGCGCTTGACAACTCGAATATACAAAACGAAATTAAAGCTTCAGCTAGGCGGGGTGAGGTTGAACCAGCTCTTGATGCTACCAGACTTACTGTACCTACTTGTATTTGTTTAGACTTAGAAGACTTGAAGTGTTTTGAAGCGGTAGAGCGCCAATATGAACGTTGGGGAGTTATTTTTCACAATTGTCTAGCAATACAGCCATCAAATCCAGCATTTCCAACCTATTCAGGGCTAATAGTCTTAATGGGAGCGCCCAAAAGCGGATTTTTAGAAGCTACCTTCTTGCGTCCAGTGAACTCGGTTAGCGCCTTTGTCACTAGTTCGCAACGGCTAGTGCTTTCCGCCTACGATCGCGATCGGCAACTACTCGCTCAAACTGCACTACCAGGCTCTAATCTTGCCAATTCCGACTCGCCAATTTCCCCCAATACCTTATTATCTATAAATGTGAATAACATTTACAGCGTTACCTTTTGTACTTTTGATGGGCAATTCACCCTTGATAACTTTCGTTTTTGTCTTTAATTAAGACTTACCTACAAGATGCCCTTGCTCTGAGCGATTGAAAATGGTATGTTAATTGGCGCTGTGCTGTATTAGTCTACTATCCGTCTATTAAATCGGGCATTTTGTGATTTCAGCCTTCATTCTTTCTTTATCCATAGTAAAACTTATACAATAGGTAATTTCATAATCAAGTAGGTAAACACTGTGGCACAGGCTTCGTCTTCTTGGCAGCAATTGATCAACCAAATCCCCAACTGGAACTGGTCGCTTCCAAAATTCAAGACAAAGGGAGCCATAAAGCAGCAAACATTTAAACGTTTCTCTGGCCCTGGGGGCTTTCTTGGGTTCCTGACAATTATCATTGCCATGTTGTTGTGGAACTGGAAACTGCTACTGGCTCTTTTGATCGGCATTGGAGTAATGGTATTGGTTTACTCAATGCAGGAGTGGGACTGGCAATTGCGCTGGTCTAAAATACGTAAGTTCTTAAATAGTTCAAATCGTCGGTTAGTTTTAGCAGTCATCAGTGGTGGTATTGCTACTGTCAGCACTTACATGGCAGCGGCAATATGGGCCGACTCTCACAGTCACTGGATTGCTGCTGGTGCGATCGCTCAAGGTGTGGGAACCCTGTTAACTTTAATTTTATTGGTATGGCAAATTGTCAACTTCTATGAAAATCGAGAAGAAGACCACCTCGATCGCTTGTTGATGAATTTAACAGAAAAAGATCCATTGAAGCGGTTGATTGCTCTAGGTCAACTAAGTAAATTCATCAGCCGTAAGCGAGTTGACTCTTCAGTGCAGCAAAATATTGTCCAATGCTTGCAACTCCTACTCAGTCGAGAGGAAGAAGTTGTAGTGCGAGAGGCAGCTTTTAAGAGTTTACAAGCCTGCGATCGCCTACAAGTCCCACCCCCCAAAACAGCAGTACCTTTCGTACCCGTATCATCAAAAGTCAAACACCACGTTTATTAGTCCTTTGTCCTTTGTCCTTTGTCCTTTGCAAATGACCAATGACCAATACTTCTCTACGAGAGGCTGCGCCAACGACTACGCTCAGTACAAGTGACCAATGACTAATGACTAATGACCAATGACCAATGACCAATGACAAATAACTATTTTCGAGACAACGTTCCATTACGAACTTGCACTACCGGATGATTGCACCTGCGTACCAATTGTTCATCGTGGGTAGTGACAATTACCGTAGCCCCAAAGGAATTTAACTTCTGGAGAATCTGGATTACTTGCCAAGAATTATCTGGATCGAGATTTCCAGTAGGTTCATCGGCCAACAGTAGGGGTGGTGTACCAACGATCGCACGGGCAATACTCACCCGCTGTTGCTCTCCTCCAGACAGTTGATCTGGAAAGTAGTCAGCTTTACTCAGCAAACCTACCAACTTTAAGGTTGGTTCTAAACGTCGTTGAATTTCTTTACGGGTATACCCTTGAGCTTGCAGCACAAAAGTGACATTTTCTGCTACTGTTCGTTGGGTAATGAGTTTGTAGTCTTGAAACACAATACCAATTCGTCGCCGCAATAATGACAAGCGATCGCCCCGCAAATCCGCTACATTACATTCATCAACAATTACTTCTCCCTGTGTAGGAAACTCCTGGCCATATAGTAGTTTCAAGAGCGTTGATTTACCAGAACCACTTGGCCCCGTGATAAACAGAAATTCTCCCTTTTTTACCTCAAGGTTTGCATTCAATAAGGCGTGAGTGCCATTAGCATAAGTCTTGGTTACAGATTGCAATTGTACCTTTGTAGTATTGCTACCGTGCTGTTGAGTTTCACTGTCTTCTCCGTGAACGGAAAAGTCTTTCTTAACTTGAGTTGTTAATACTGGCATTGTTAAACTTTCCTCATACCCACAACTAAACAGTTTGCCTGCTTAGATGTAACATTCTCCCCAAAATAAGGATTCCCAGGTTTCGCCTGGGAATTTAAATTTCAACAAAGAAAATTTAAAAGTTTTTCAAGACTTTAATACTAACTAAGTAAGAACACCCAGAACTCAGCACGGGCTAAACCTTAGCTTTCCGCTAACAGAACTCAGAACTTATAACTCAGCACTCTTAACTAATTGCACCTCTTGCTGTCAAACGATAAACAAATGCTTTCACAGCAAACGCTGGCAAAGCCAACATCCGCCGCCAGCGCCAAGGTTCTTGATAAAGGCGATACAACCATTCCAAATTATTATTTCCTAACCAGGCGGGAGCGCGAGTTTTAGTTCCCGACCAAATATCAAAACTACCACCAACGCCAATCCAAATTGCTTGGGGACACAAATGGCGGTTTTCGGCAATCCATAACTCTTGACGCGGCACTCCCAAACCAACAAAAATCACTTGTGGCTGCAATTGAGCCAGAGTTTGTCGCAATAGTGCTTCTTCTTCTAGAGAATGGTAGCCTGAGTGAGTGCCGACTATATTCAAATCTGGAATTTGCTGCTGCCAAAAATCTGCCGCATTTGCCGCCACTCCGGGCGCTCCTCCATAGAAAAATATCTTTGTCCCTGTCTTTTGTTGTCCAAGGGCTTGCAAAAGTTTTTCTGCTAATTCAATCCCTGGAAACCGCTGCACTTTTTGCCATAACAGCCACCGTAAATACAGAACCACTCCAGCTCCATCTGGAATAACTAGTTCAGCATTTTTAATTACCTGAGCTAATAATTGGTTTCGCTCTGCCTGCATAGTCATTTCTGCATTGAGCGTTACGACATGAGTTCCTCTGCCTGTGTGCAGGCATTCTAACAACCAGCCTGGATAGTCAGCCATCACATGAACTGGTATTCCCAACACTGAAAATGCTTGATTGCCGTTAGACATAGCCTATTCTTAAGTAATACTCACACCAGATTTTGCATGAATGTTAAGTTTATCAAATTTTTTTATATTAGAACTTAGGCGAAAGAGATTCCCCTTTGCCCTGCAACGAGAGTAAGCATAATTAAACTAAATAGACATAATAGTGAACAAGAATGTATATACGCAGCCCTGCTACGTAATATATAAGGGTTTTAGATAACACATAATTAATTTCACTTCTCTGTCTATTAATCTTGGGCGCTTGTACTTGGGCTAAACCAGTTCAACTTTTATTGTTAAAGTGTAAATTCACTCAGTATAAAACGCTCAACTCGCAACTCTGGTTCCGGGAATAAAAGCCCCCACTATACTGCTTGCAGCTAGTGTGGGAGTATGTCACGAAACTCGACTTTATGATTATAGTGTAACGGGCTGAAGTTGGCTATGAGTAAAATTCGTATCGCTCTGATTGAAGATCATGACCTAACTCGTGTGGGTATTCGTACAGCACTACAGCAAAAGGATGAAATTGAAGTTGTAGGTGAAGCTGCTAATGCTGCTGAGGGTCTAAAAATGTTAAAAATGCTACAACCAGATATTGCCATTGTCGATATTGGTTTACCAGATAAAGATGGCATTGAGTTAACACGGGAGGTAAAATCTACTACTAATGGCCAGCAGCTAGTTACAAAAGTGTTAATTTTGACGTTGCGGGATAACAAAGAAGCGGTGTTGGCAGCTTTTGCCGCTGGTGCAGACTCTTACTGTATGAAAGATATCAAATTTGATAATTTGCTGGAAGCAGTACGAGTAACTTACAATGGCAACGCCTGGATCGATCCAGCGATCGCTCGGATTGTATTACAACAAGCGCAACAAAATCCTCAAAAGTTGGAATCGGCTTTGGTCGATTCCAAGATTATTGTTCCTAACCCAGATTCTTTTGAGAATTTGGAAGAAATTCAACCTTACACCCTGACAGAAAGGGAATTGGAAGTGTTACAGTTGATTGTCGAAGGTTGTAGTAATGCAGTAATTGCGGAAAGACTTTACATCACAGTTGGCACTGTTAAAACTCACGTTCGCAATATTTTGAATAAGCTATGTGCCGATGACCGTACCCAGGCAGCAGTCCGCGCCTTGCGTTCTGGGTTAGTTGGATAAATTTAATTTTGGTGTGGATCGATTGAGGATAATCAAGGGAAACTCACAGCTTTGAAAAGTTATATTTTCAAAGTAAATGACTTCTCTGATTTTCTCTTATTTATTAGGTGAGATAAACATCATACTATCTCGCCATTCAAATATATGAAAACAAAAGTCAAATATGGCTGAGATTGTTACGGACAAACCTAAGCTCATGGTGGTAGATGATGAGCCAGATAACCTAGATTTACTCTACCGCACTTTTAGGCGAGATTTTCAAGTATATAAAGCCAATCATGCCTTTGGTGCTTTGGAAATCTTGAATCAATTTGGCGAAATGGCGGTAATTATTTCTGACCAAAGAATGCCAGAAATGAATGGGACTGAATTTTTTAGTCGCACCGTAGAGCGGTTTCCAGACACGATTCGGATTTTGTTAACTGGTTTTACTGATGTTGAAGATTTGGTAGATGCGATTAACTCCGGTCAGGTATTCAAGTACATTACCAAACCCTGGAATCCAGAACGGCTCAGAAGCTTAGTTGAGCAAGCTAGTGATACATATCGCCTAGTTAAGAAGCGCACCCAAGAGTTGCGTCGGGCCCTACGGCGAGAATCTTTGTTTAATGCGGTAACAACAGCGATTCGGGAATCTTTAGACTACGATAGTATGCTGCAAAAAATTGTCGCAACTATTGGAGAAACATTTGAAGCTACCAGTTGCTTGCTCAAACCAGTAGAGGGCGATCGCCTCACACAAGACGAGTTTTTCTACCGCGATCCGAAATCCGATCTATTAGATTCCTCCTTCGACTCCAGTGTTTTAACAGAAAAGGTGCTGGAAACCCGTCATTATCAACTTGCTCAAGATATATATGACGGTAATCCTGGTCATCACCTAGTTGTGCCACTTAGCTACCATCAGCATCTGTTGGCTGTGCTAACCCTCCACCAATGGGGACGCGATCGCCCTTGGGAAGACGAAGACATCCAACTAATTGCAGGTGTTGCCGAACAAGCAGCCTTAGCTCTCTCCCAAGCAAAATTCTACCAACGCCTCCAAGAAAAGCAACAGCAGATTCACACTGAGTTAGAGGTGGCTCGCCAAATTCAATACAATCTGCTACGCCAAAGTTTACCTGACATTAAAGGTGTGAAGGTACAAGCCTGTTGTTATCCAGCGCGAGAAGTAGGAGGCGATTTTTTTGAAGTTTTTGTCCATCCCAAAGGCGACTTGTGGTTAGCGGTGGGTGACGTTTCTGGCAAGGGCGTCCCAGCAGCTTTATTTATGGCTAGTATTATTTCAGTTTTGCGCCGAGAATTATCTCAAGAGACACCAGCAGAGCCGAATGTGGTCATGCAGAACCTCAACCACGCTCTCAGTGAAGATTTAATTAGCAACAATTATTTTGTCACTCTTGTGTTAGCTTGTTATACCCCTAGCACAAAAGAACTGGTCTACACTAATGCTGGTCATATTTACCCAATATTATGGTCACGCCAAGGTGCTTTAGTCGAAAATCCCAATTACCTGAAAGTTCGCAGCGTTCCTTTGGGGATTTTGCCTAAGTGGCAGGCACAGTCTGGTCGCTTGGTTCTCGCTGCTGGAGACACATTGTTACTAGCCAGCGATGGAATTACAGAAGCAATGGTATCAAATAATCCTGATTCAACAGTAAAAACTGAGGTTGGGGTTGAGTCAGTAAACCGTTCGATGCTGAATCAAGATGGTCTTTGGCAACTCTTACAACAAGAGCAACAACCACTTTCTCTTAACCATTTACTAGCTCGCATCCAGGCAGATAATAACGTTCAAGAAGACGATCAAACTATACTTTCACTGGAGATTTTGTAAGTCATGAAAAGTGAGCTTCATGTACCAAGCGACTTGAATTTTCTAAATATTGTTGAAAACTGGTTGTTGGGATGTTTGAAAATTCAGCTAGGGGAATCTGTGGATTGGTCGCGACAATCAAGTCGTTTGAGACTGGCTTTAGTGGAAGCCTACTCTAATGCAGTCCGTCATGCCCACAAGGAGCAACCAAATTTACCCATATTGCTGCGTTTAGAAGTGAAAGACCGGGATTTTGCCTTAGAAATTTGGGACTACGGCGAAGGCTTTGATATGTCTAACTACTACGCTCCAAACCCGATGGAAAAGCAAGAAGGTGGTTATGGTTGGCTGATTATGAATCGTCTCATGGATAAAGTAGATTACAAGTTGCAGGTTAATGGTGCTAACTGTCTGAAGTTAGAAGCTACTTTACCTGAATTAGTCCAATAGACAAAAGTTATACCAATTCACGCATTCAAAATGACGCTCTCTACGAACGCGAAGAGCCTGTCGCAGACAGACGCTAAAAGCGTAGCTTGCTTGCCCGTAGGGGTACGCGGACTCGCTTGCCGCTGGTTCTAACAAAATTCATGCATTAAGAAAGCCAGACAGAACAAAGGTATGTCCGTATGTATCTGTCGCATTCTTTTTTCAAATTGGTATTACTATTTTTCAAGTTATGCATTTATGAGGAAGAATTCAGAACTCAGGAATCAGAATAAAGCCATGAATCCTATGTAACTGGGTGATAAATATTGGTTTAAAACTTTGCCCTTTGTAGTTATTTGCTATTTACTTTTCACGACGTAAATTAAGTAACTCTTGGGGGGAAGCTAAAAGTTTGATTCTAATATAAGAAATTTGCCGTTGTTGGTTGAGAATAAATAACCACAAGACATTGACACTACACCACGAAGTTTGTGCTTTGCCTGTTACCTGGACTTGGATATCTCCATTTTCTAAAGTCTCGGCTATTCCTGTGTTCGGGTAAGCTTTGATGTTTTGACCTTCTTGTTTTAAGTAGGCTGCGATCGCATCTGTCCCGACAAGATCGGATTCAAATGGCGGACGCATCACACCATCTATCGCAAATAAGGCAGCAGTTGCCTCAAATTCTCCTGCATTTAAGGTTTCAAAATAACGCAGTACGCTTGATTCTGTAATTCCCTCAATCTGGAATTCTGCTTGAAACTGCGCTGGCGATATAAATTCAGCAGAGGTCATAAAATTACCTGTATTATCCTATCTGAATATTAATTTCAATACAAAAATAAGTAAAAAAAAAGCTGCTATTGAAATAGATTGCTACATCTTAATAAATCTTCCTAACGATAGAAGTTTTGAACTACTGTGCAGTTTAAGACAGGCTATATATCGGGCAGTTAAAAAATCTTAATTAAAGGTATTGGCTACATCATATATAATTAAAACGCCTTTATTTAGGCAAAATCCAGATAAAAAAAATGAATCAGTATTCTGTAACGAGCAGCAGTCTAGTGAAAGAAAAAGCCAGCGAGTTGGGCTTTCACAAAGTTGGAATTACTGCTGTAGATCGGGTAAATGCCACAGAAGCGCAGAGGTTGCAAGCATGGATTGAACTAGGTTATCACGCTGATATGAAATGGATGGCTAATCCAAAGCGTCAGGATATCCGTTTAGTGATGCCAGAGGTGCGATCGCTAGTGTGTGTAGCGCTGAATTACTACACACCACATCAACGTCCTGAAAGTGAGGAATACGCCAAAATTTCCCGTTATGGTTGGGGAAGGGATTATCACAAGGTGATGCATAGAAAACTCAAGCAGCTATCTATTTGGCTAAAATCACTCGATCCAGGCGTATTAGCTCTTTATTATGCAGATACTGGCCCCGTGCAAGATAAAGTGTTGGCACAACTTGCCGGAATTGGTTGGATTGCCAAGAATGGTAATGTGATTACACCAGAATATGGCTCTTGGGTATTTTTGGGAGAAGTGTTGACCAATTTAGAATTAGAGAGCGATCGCCCACACACAGAACACTGCGGTAGCTGTACTCGTTGTCTTCAGGCTTGTCCTACAGGTGCAATTACTCAGCCTTTTGTTGTCGATGCTAATCGCTGCATTGCTTATCATACCATTGAAAATCGTGACAAGGAATTGCCAGAGGCGATCGCACCTCATTTGCAAGGTTGGGTTGCTGGTTGCGATATTTGCCAAGATGTTTGTCCTTGGAATCAACGTTTTGCCCAAACAACTGATATTGAAGAGTTTCAGCCAAATCCAGTGAATATTGCTCCCCACCTGCTAGAATTAGCCCAAATCTCAGATCGGGAGTGGGATAAACGATTTCCAGCATCTGCCTTGCGGCGGATTAAGCCAGAAATGTTACGACGCAACGCCCTAGCTAATCTTGACGCATCCAAGCAGAAGAATGACCCAGAAAGTAATTATTTTTGATTTTGATGGCACAATTGCTGATACAGTAGATGCCCTTGTAAGTATTGCTAATCGTTTAGCTATAGACTTTGGTTATAAACAAATAAGCCCAGAACAATTAGCCTTTCTCAAAAACTTAACATCTAGGGAAATCATTAAGTACTCAGGAGTTTCTCTATTTAAGATCCCTTTTCTAGTTAAACAAGTTAAAGGGGAATTAAAAAACAAAATACCAGAATTAAAGCCCATTCTGGGTATTAAGGAAGCATTAACAGAACTCCAAAATCAAGGATATAAACTGGGTATTATCACTTCTAATTCTAAAGAAAATGTTACGCAATTCCTCACAATCAATGATTTAAATCACCTATTTGATTTTATTTACTCAGGAATTACAATTTTTGGCAAGACAACTATTATAAATAATGTCTTGAGGCAAAAGCAACTCAAACCTCAAGAGGTTATTTATGTTGGAGATGAAACCAGAGATATAGAAGCATCAAAAAAAGCAAATATCCAAGTGATTGCAGTCACTTGGGGCTTTAACTCACCGGAAGTACTAGCCAAGCAAAATCCAGATTATTTAATTCAGCAACCTAGCGAACTACTAGAAGTGATGAACAGTCGTTAATTAATAAATAGTCAAATAGTTAAAAGCGGATGAACAATCGATCCAAACACTAGAGTGGGCAATGTCTACCAATACTGAGAACTTCAATTTTCATATTGGTGACATTGCCCATCTGACAAAATAGCAAAATATCAGGGAAAATTAATTTTTCCGTTCACCCTTTTCCAAAGCTTCTTCTACTAAATCATCACTAACATCGGTTACAACCTCAGTCTGAGAATTCCCAACTTCTTTTGCTGACTCTTTAAAATCATCAGGATTGCCAGTTGACTGAGTTTGAGTTGTTGTCTTTTGTGGCTGAGAGGTTTTCTGTTCAGGTGCAGTAGCTGCTTCGGCTGCTGCTGCACCTTTACCTGTGCGATCGACTTCACTTACGCTGAATTTTTGTGCAGCTGTATAATCAGCATCAAAATCCACCGTTGGCGCTTCTTCTTCACCACTAGCTATGTTATCGGCAGCTAATTGTGCATCCTGGGTGGAAGCTTCATTTAAATTGGGCTTCACTTCTTCATCAGGCATAATTAAAACCTTAGGTAAATTTTTTATTGCTTCAGAGCGATTATAGCCAAGTAATGTGCTGCTTTCTTGCTTCCTGGGGGAGACTTTTACCTCTATTAAAAGGTAGATTAAAGCTAGAATTTCCAATTAATTTAACTATTTCTATCGGTAGTAGAATCTGACGATCAAACTTTGATACCACTTAGTTTGGCCTATTAAATTATTTTGGAGACAAACAATAATGACTGCAAGTTACGATAAAACTATTTCTCAAGCTCAGAGCAATGAAACTCAAAAATTGGTGGATGCGTTTAACGCCTTAGATACCGATGCCAAATTAGCCTGGTTCTATTTTGTTTATAAAAAAATGGGTGATTCTATCACACCAGCTGCCCCTGCTGCGGCCGAACCAGAGTTAGCACCACTTCTACTAGGAGATTATTTTAAATTATCCGACGATGAGCAACTAGAAATTATGCGGGATATTGTTAACCGCAAAGACACAGAATATTCTCGTGCTTATGGGGCGATAAAAGAAAATAACCAGTTGCTAGTTTGGTATGCTTGGGCGGTAGCTATGGGAGATACAGTGGTTGGAATACCAGCTAGCTACCAGCCAAGTAAGGCAGTTAACGATCTGCTTTCCCAAATTGAAGGACTAGATTTTGAAGAGCAAATGTCAGTGTTTCGGACAATAGCTGGTGAAGTAGGTTACACCGATGTTAAGCCGATCGCAACGCAAGCAGAAACTGGGAAAACATCAAGTTTATAATCTTCACTTGGCGACTAGAGTCGCTGCAACACAAACTAAAGTCCGCCTCTGCGGACTTTTAGAACTTACGAGACAGCTAACTGACTCAAGTCGGCTGGGGTGAGGTTGGAGTGTACTACTTGACCATCACGGAACCAAACGATGCGCTGGGTTTGACGGGCGACTTCTGGTTCATGTGTCACCATGACAACTGTAATTCCACTGGCATTGAGTTCGCCAAAAATATCTAAGACTTCTTGGGTTGTGCGCGAATCAAGTGCGCCTGTAGGTTCATCGGCGAGGAGTACCAGGGGACGATTGACGATCGCACGGGCGATCGCTACTCTTTGTTGTTGTCCGCCAGATAGTTGAGTGGGTTTATTGTTGAGGCGATTTGCTAAACCTACTCGCGTCAAGGCAACTGTAGCGCGATCGCTTCTTTCTTTCGGATTCACACTAGCATAAACCATTGGTAGCATCACATTTTCTAATGCTGTGAGTTGAGGTAATAAATGGAATTGTTGAAAGACAAAACCCAGCTTTTTATTACGGATGTGTGCCAAGGATTTATCATCCATTTGCGCCACATCAATATTATCTAAATAATAATGTCCGCCTGTGGGTCGATCTAGACAGCCGATAATATTCATGGCTGTAGATTTACCTGAACCAGATGGTCCCATAATTGAACAATATTCGCCCTCGTGGATAGTTAAATTCACATCGCTAAGTGCTTTAACTTCAGTTTCGCCACTGCCATATATTTTAAAGATATTCTCTAAACGAATAATTGTTGATTTAGGAACGGGATTAGGAACTAAAGAATCGGTAATTGAAATAGTGTTTGCCATAAGGATTTAGTTATTAGGTGGTAGAGATGCAATTATTATAAAAATTTGATTAATCCATAAGACGGGTTAACTAAGGAATCATTGCTACCTTAATTACTTTACGCGCTTTCATTTCACAAAACACCTGTTCTAAATCTTTTAATGGTCGTTGTTCGCTAATAAGTAACTCAAAGGGAATTTTGCGACTAGCTATGAGTGCAAGGGCCGATCGCACATACTCTGGTGTATTATGAAACACGCCTTTGATAGTAAGTTCGCTATAGTGTAGCTGTTCTGTATTCACAGTAATGCTGGTATTTCGTGGACATCCACCGAATAAGTTGACTGTTGCACCAGGACGGGCGCAGGCGATCGCAGTTTCCCAAACACTTGGGACACCGGTGGCTTCAATTACTACATCTGCACCCCATCCTTGGGTAAGTTCTTTCACTACACTGGGAATCTCTGAGATTTGATGATAATTAAAAGTCTGGGTTGCACCCAATTTCTGACCAATTTCTAGTCTGTGGTTATTACCTCCCCACAGCAAAACCTCAGCTTTCTCACTCAACGCCGCCACAAACATTAACCCGATCGCCCCATCTCCTAACACGACTACTTTATCTTTGGGCTTAATATTAGAACGCGCTACACCATGCAACACACAAGCTAAAGGTTCTGTCATCGCTGCCAATTCCCACGGTAACTCATCGGGAATCTGCAACAAATTATGTTCTACTATCGGTGCAGGAATTTTCAAGTATTGGGCAAAGGTACCATTATTCCAGGTCAAATTTGGACATAAGGAATATTCTTGACGTTGACAAAAAAAGCATTTCATGCATGGAGCAGAATTATTAGCGACAACGCGATCGCCTACTTGCCAATTTGTCACTCCTCTACCCAAGGCAACAATTTGCCCAGCCGCTTCGTGACCAAACAGGGTTGGCGGGATTAGCATCCTGGCATGACCACCACGCCGCCAGACTTTTAAATCAGTACCGCAAGTTGTTGCAGCCCCCACTTGGATTACAACCTCTCCAGCCGCCGGAGTCGGGTCAGAAACTTCCTCTAGGCGTAAATTTTCTTGACCATAAAGTAACGCTGCTAACAAAACTTTAAACCTATTAATTAGCTCCATCCGATTTTATCAGTTGAGGCTTATTGATAGGTTTAAACTAAATCAGTATTGATTTTTAGTAGCTTTTATATATTCAAAAACTAGGTATTCACCGCTGGCTGAGGAACTACTCCGGTGTTTCGGGTTTCCACATTAGGCAGGCGAGTAGCAGTTAACAGCGGTACTTCTTGTCGGCATGACAGGCAAAACCAATAGAGTTCACCATGACGGGCATGACGCAGGAGGGAACCACCGCAGCATGGGCAAGTGTTGGCTCTCGTACTCATACCAATGTCCTCCTTAAAAAATTGTTGTTTTAAACTAAGTCAAAAAAGCAGTTGATTAAAACTGAATGTTAGCTGCATGAATGCGGCCATTCGATTCTATGCGGTCTTTTATAATTTGTCTGTAAACAGCTTCATATCCGTTAACCATTTGGCTAACGCTAAAGTTGTTTTCTACGTATTTTCGACAGGTTTGACGATTAAGTTCCAAAGCTGGTGGAATCATTGCCGCCATTTCTGCATAGCTATTGCAGATAAAACCTGTTTTACCGTGGGCAATAACTTCAGGTACGGAGCCGAAATTCATAGCAATTACTGGCGTACCACTTGCCATTGATTCAATCATTACTAAGCCAAAAGGTTCTTGCCAGCTGATGGGAAAAAGAGTTATCGCAGCATTACCCAGAAGTTCAGTTTTTTCAGTGTGGTTAATTTCACCGAGATATTCGATCTGCTCGCTGTCTATGTGAGAGACAATCTCTTTTTCAAAAAACTCCGAGTTTTCTGCATCAACCTTTCCTGCCATCTTCAAGCGCCAACCACTTTGTTTAGCAATGGCGATCGCATGGTGGGGGCCTTTATCTGGCGAAAAACGACCTAAAAATGCTAAATATGGAGGTTCTAAGGGTTGAGCTACAAATGGATAATCTGCTAACTCAATTCCGTTATAGACCGTGCCAACATAATTAAGATCGATTTGACGCTGCGAATTACTAATGCTGATGTATGGTTGCTTTTGGTAATAAGTAAATGCGTGACGGTTGTCAGTTGTAAAATTATTGTGCAGAGTGTGGACTGTAGCAGTTGCTGTTATCAAATTCGCTAAAGGTAATGCCGAAATTCCTACATGAGAATGGATGATATCGAATTGGTCGGCACGCTGGTAAACTTGGCTTAGTTCTAACATTTCATACACTGCATACTCTTTCACATTTGGGTCTAAGCGTAATGCACGTGGATAAACTGCTTCTAAATGAGCCAAAGTTTGAGAATCACCAGAGGCAAATAAAGTTACCTCATGACCGCGACGAACAAGTTCATCAGTCAAGCGACTCACTACCAATTCTATTCCTCCATAATTAGGAGGTGGAACCCTTTCCCATAAGGGGGCAACCTGAGCGATTTTCATAAGTTTTTCTGGTTCAGTCTATGAAATTGTCCTCAACATAATGAGCAACATCATTATTTTATGAGTAAAGAGCATTTGTACTTACTCTTTTGACATTTAAATTAACCTAACAGGCTATCAAAAGCGCAATAACGGTTAACCGTAACGCAAAATTGCTGCCAACAAATCTAACTGACTATCGGCAAAAGTCAACTCTGAGCTACACTTCTAACCGTATAGCTAACCTATTATTTGTTGCATCTGTCTTGGGGATCATAAAGAGGTAGAATGTTTTGTAGCAGAACTTACAAAATTGAATATTTGGTAGCTGACAATACTAAAATATTCAATGGGATCAAGCCATTAAAGCTTCATTTAAAGGTAATTGGGAAAGATAACAGTAAATATAAATATTAAGTAACTGTACAATAATTACACAATTTGTAATTAGTAATTTACAAAAATTCTGATAATTAACTAATGAAAATCGCTACTTGGAACGTCAACTCAATTCGCACTCGCCTTGAACAGGTTATCGATTGGTTAACCCTAAATCCTGTTGATGTTCTCTGCTTGCAAGAAACCAAAGTTGTGGATGCTGAATTTCCGCGATCGCCTTTTGAGCAGTTAGGGTATAACCTTTATATGTCAGGGCAAAAATCTTATAACGGTGTAGCCCTGATTAGCCGCCAACCACTCCTAAATGTCAGTAGCGGGTTTAGGGCGATTTTGCCAGATTTACATCACGAATGGGACGAGCAAAAGCGCGTGATTACAGGTGTAATTGATGGCGTGCGGATTGTAAACTTATATGTTCCTAATGGCGCAGCGGTAGGAACGGAGAAATACGAATACAAACTGCGTTGGTTGACAGCGCTACACGAGTATTTGCGATTGCTGGTGTTGTCAGAATCCGCAATTTGTGTCTGCGGCGACTTCAATATCGCCTTGGAAGATAAGGATATTCACGAGCAAGTGAGTACAGAAAATCACATTATGGCAACAGAAACAGAGCGCCAAGCCTTACGGGATATTCTGAAATTGGGATTTGCCGATGCTTTTCGCAAATTCACCACAGAAGGTGGAAATTATAGCTGGTGGGATTATCGCTCTGCTGCCTTCCGTCGTAACTTAGGTTGGCGGATTGACCATCACTATCTCACGCCCATCCTGTATGAGCGTGCTACAAGTTGCATTATTGATGTCGCGCCGAGAAAATTAACTCAACCTAGCGACCATGTGCCGGTAATTGTGGAATTTTGAATGGAGATTGGAGGAGCAGCACTTCGGCTACGCTCACTGACCAGAAAGCAGGTGGTCACTGAGCGTAGCCGAAGTGGGAGCAGGGGAGAATAACTAATGACAAATGACAAATGACAAATACTTCTCTACGAGAGGCTGCGCCAACGACTTTGCTCAGTACAAGTGACAAATGACAAATAATGCCCCATGCCCAATCAATCAATTAATCAATTTAACGGCTGATATATATCCTCAGAACTGGGATTGAGATAAGGACGCTGTAAATCTATTAGATGCCGCGCAAAGTGTTGGTCAATAACCCTCATCCTTTCCTCCATTGCATTTTTACCTTTTTGCCAAGCTTCCAACAAAGCATTTGCGACGATTTGGCAACGGTTCATCCCAAAACTTTCTTGTGCGGCAAATTTTTGGGTTGGTTCTTCGGCTAAACCTAACCCTGGAGCTAAAAATTTGGTAAACAAAGGAATTTCGGGCTGGAAATGAAATTGATTTTTGATATAAACAGTCTGAAGGATTGCGCGGATTGCTGGATAGTCGGGCAGTTCAAAGTAAAGTAGCCCCGAATCATAGCGTCCGTATGCAGAGGGGTTGTGGAGAACTTGAAAGCTAAAGGGAATCGAGGCTGCATTTAGTTGCAGCGTCAAGCTTTCCATGAGAGCGATCGCACCAGATGCCGTAAAGTTAAAGTAGATTCGCCCTGCTCCTAAATCGGCGTCTGGGTTGCTTTGCCGTTCCTGTCCAACATTGCTAACTGCTAAGTAACAGCCATTTTGCAGTCGATTTTTGGGCATCCAGATTGCTACCATATCACCAACTTTGGTAGATTTCTTACTGGATTCTAGATGACAATCTGGCTCAACATAAAGTGTTAAACCACCTTTAGTCACCGCCATAGTCCCATCAGGTTCTTTCCGCAACACCTGCCATTGAGGGTCAAAGTAACCTATGCCGTGATTACTGGCGTGCAGTTGCTCGTAAAAGTCCCAGTCAATCTCTAAAATAGAATTATCTGCTAAATTATGCTTTTGCGGGCGATTAGTATTATCAGTATTGACTGCCAAAGTACTTTGCAGGGAGCCATTGTAATAGATTCCATAGAGAAAATTTCGCAGCAGGAGAGTGAGATACTTCTGTTGTAAATCTACAGAATTTTGCTGAAATCTATCGGCTATTTTAGTCGGCAGACCGAAGGGTTGATAATTGGGATGGTAAATACAAAAATTTGACTCAATCTGGATATTCTGAGCAATATCAAATAGAGAATTCAGCGATTGATTGATAGAGGAATTTAGCATTAATCCATTCAGAAATCAAACTTTAACAAAATTAGAATTCAGGAGTCGGAATACATAATTCAGAATTATGTGTTCTTTTTGAATTGTTCTGCAACCTATTACTAACAACCACGCAGCCGAGTTTTTTCGTAATAAATCCGAAGTAACTGTTGCTCCTTTACAGGCTGAGAAAATTTATGAATCTTTGCTACAGGATTTAGGATTTCTGACTCTGACATCCCAAAGATGGTCAATACAGCTTGCTCTGGCATTACAAGTAAACTTTTAGCTACTTGCAGCATACACAGTTCAACATTATTAAAATGTTTACGGCAGGTAATCATCTCCTGAATTTGATGAATTAGTGCCAGCCCCGCAAACTGGATAACCCGCGAAATAAAGTCACTGCGGTATTCCAAAATCATCGGGAAAGCATTTATATAAGCCCTAATTAAGGCAATAATTGAAGGTTGTAAAATCTCTAACGGTGTTAACGCCAAATGTAGAGATTCTTCTAACTCAATGGTGGGGTCTACTACCAGACTCTTAAGCCAAATTCCTAAATAGCTTGCCAGTAAAGTTCCTAAATCAAAGGCTGGGTCTCCCCAAGAACCAGCTTCCCAGTCAATTAGTCGTATAAGACAATTGTCTAATTGCTCCCATCTGGAATGAACCAAAATGTTGTTCAATTTCAGGTCGTTATGAGTTAAGCAGCAAGGATTCCAGCTATATGCCAAATCTGCGATCGCAGATGACAAACTCTCGTATTGTTGATAGAGAACATAGAATTTCAGTGCATCTGTGGGAACAGTCGCAAAAATCTCCGGCCCAATTGACCCTACCCCTTGCGCTGGATTGTAAAACCCGTAGCGAAACTCTCCTTGGGGAGCAGTTGCCATAAAATCCCGATATTCTCGGCGGTTGTAGGTGGCGCGATGCAGTCCCGCCAAAGTTGTGCCGATGGCAGAGGCAATTTCTTGTGGAAAAATCTCATTGTTGTGGTAGAATGTCGCAAGCTCTAGATATTCATTCAAGTAGCTACGGACAAGAATCGAATTTTCTTCGTCAAAATGCACTACCAATGGCGCAATTGCTGAAGTGTTACCTAGAACTGGAAACTGTTGTAACAACTGGTGAAACAGCCACTCCTGAAACAATTCATGAGGCGCGCCGTCATTGTTGTTAACGTTACGTTCTTGTTTAATCAGCAGTTGGCGATTATCTGCTAAAGTCACTAGTAAATTGAAATTTTTCTGACTACTTCCTGGCAACTCAGATTTGTCTGATGGGCCATCTTCTGAGCTACACAGACCCGCGTCTTGCAGATACTGGATAACGTTATGAGAAGACAGTGATAATACCATGTATTATTTCCTACTTCATTAAATTACTTAAACTTATCGTGTCAAATTTGCTTGGTCTTAAGAGTTTTAGTAGATAGGAACTAATGCAAGAAGAGAGATGTGAATAAGAATAAAGATTTCTACAATCTACTAATATCTCATATTTGGGAGAAAAACTTGCCAAATTGGCACCAAGTCCTTTGCGATTCCTTTAAAATTGGCTGCAAGATACTGTGAAATCTTTACACTTTATCAGCATAGTTACTTAGATACATCTAAAGTAAGTTTTGTGGTAGAGCCTTTTTTTGTGGCAAAGAAGCATCCCCAGCAAAAAGCTGATTGGTAGCAGATATTGTTTGATGTTTAGTAGTCATCTTGAAAGCAGCGAAGAATTTTAGTAATCCTTTGCGGTACGAAGCACGTGATTCAACAGTATTACTTTTATTTATCATCACAAAGCCAAAAAAACCGGAGTTTTTTAGCAATTAGTAATTATTTTTTGATTTAATTTTCCGAATTGATGTCTGGAAAACTTGTGATTACGTTATTTTCGTCACCTACAAATTGTATATGACTATAGGCGATCGCAAACAAAACCTACATGAGCGTATCTTATGTAAGTGTACTTTTGTCAAGCTTGAAACATGGCATTTTTCAAGTATGATTTGTGATTACTAGTTGGCGGATAACTTTTAAAACTTTAACCTCTTTGAATGGAACGCGTTGTTAAAACCGGATTGGGTTGGCGTATTGGCTGGAACCCCGATACACCTGAGTTTAAAGGTTTAGTTGGTACAGATGATTGGGCAATTGAGTTAACCGAAGCTGAGTTAAATGATTTTTGTCGTCTACTAGCACAGCTAGCAGACACCATGAAGCAACTCGCAACTGAATTGATGGAAGAGGAAAAAATTACTTGTGAAGCCGAAAGCGATTTATTATGGATGGAAGTGCAAGGCTATCCTCATGATTATAGTCTGCGCTTCATCCTAAATACAGGGCGATGTGTAGAAGGTAAATGGAATGCTTCTGCTGTTCCAGATTTACTGCAAGCTAGTGGGATGCTTAAGGTTTTTTAAAATTACCTCTTGATTAACCTACAGTTTTGCTATATAATAGGAATTCTGACCGGGGCGTAGCGCAGCTTGGTAGCGCGCCACTTTGGGGTAGTGGAGGTCGTGGGTTCGAATCCCGCCGCTCCGATTGATGATAAGCCATGCCTGCTAGTCTTTTTAAAAGATTAGCAGGTTTTTTCATAGCTTTTTCCTGAAAAAACCTAACCGAACAGTAAATAGGGATGTTATACCAAGCGTGAAAAATGATTGCGACAGATAGAAAACTGAAACACTTAGGGACTGACAAATAAAAAAATATACAACTTTTCTTGTGGGGTGGACATCTTGTCCGCCCCTGTCAACGGGCGCTCGTGTCGCCCACCCCACAAGAGTGGATAATTTATTTCTTGGAAGTCCCTTATCCAATGGATGTTTCACAATCCAAAATCGTTCGACTGAGCGACTTGCCTTGAGCGAAGTCGAAAGGAGCCGAAGTCTAAAATCTAAAATCCAAAATGGTATCACCCGCACAATCAAATTTTGTCAATGATAAGTAATTAGGCGGACTTAATATAAAATCTCTAGCAGATTAGTAGGTAGATTGGCATGAGTGAAACTACAGAAACGATTTTCAGCAAAATCATTCGTCGGGAAATTCCCGCTGATATTGTTTATGAGGATAATTTAGCCCTAGCATTCAAAGACATCCATCCCCAAGCGCCTGTTCATATCCTCGTGATTCCCAAAAAACCCATTGCGACACTAGCTGAGGCTGAATCTGAGGATCATGCTGTGTTAGGGCATCTTTTGTTAACTGCTAAACGTGTTGCAGAAGAAGCTGGATTAAAAAATGGTTATCGAGTTGTGATCAATGCTGGTGATGACGGCGGTCAAACAGTCGATCACTTACATTTGCATATTTTGGGAGGACGGCAGTTAAATTGGCCTCCTGGTTGATTAGAGGCAGGGGGTAGGGTAAAAGGTACAAACTCAGTCAAATTGTGGGCAAAAGCACTTCTCTTCCCCTGCTTTCTAGTATCAAGGATCGTAGTGCTGAATTCTGGCAGCGCGTTTTCACTTGACTGTGCGGTAGTGTAAAAACAGATTGCTTCCAACCTGACGAGTTTCTATGAGTTCTAGATGAGGAGCAGCATCGGGAAGAAAACCCTCTCCCTCCACTGGGCTAGGGGCGTGCTTTCCCCCAAAAATGAGCGGCCAAATGGTCAGCCACCAATCGTCAATTCGTCCTGCCTGAACTAGAGCAGCTGTTAAAGAGCCACCTCCCAAAGCAACGACTTTGCGAATACCCCGCTCTGCCATCAAGCTGTAGCCCCGATCCCAGTTCAGGTCTGTATCTCCCAAATCAATTAATTCAGCCAGTTTTTGCAAAGTTGTTGTATCAGAACTGCGCTCTATAGCAGTCCGTGTGGTAAATATCCATCGCTCAATGTCCTGACTCAAAAAAGGCAAGTCCGGCGATAAGTTAAGGGAAGGTGAAACAACGCAAGTTATCGGCTGAGGAGACTGGCCGCGAACCTCACGTGCTGCCAACAGTTCGCGATCGCTAATTGCAAAGGTTCCCCCCTCAGCCCGAATTGTCCCTGCTCCTACCAGCACTAAATCGGCAAGGGAGACTTGATACTCCAAGTGTGCTTGATCGACTACATTGGGTTCGCGAGGCGCTTTCGGATCTACGGCACTAATTTTTCCATCGGCCGTCATCGCCAGAACCACAGTTGTTTGGATGGTTGACATGATTATGTTGTAACGATTCTTTATAATTTTACCTTTTTGAATCCCCTCCACACTTGAGAGTCAAAAGAGGCAGGGGAGCAGGGGGCAGCACTTCGGCTACGCTCAGTGACCGGGGAGCAGGGGGAGCAAGCCCTGCCCCCTGGCCTTCCGCTTCTTCGGTGAATAGTTATTGCATTGTGCTTTAAATCACTTTGTTAAGTATGGCTCAAGGTGGTAAAAAACTGTTGTTGAATGATTCTCTCTACACAAGAGTTTTTTTACGCCTCAGAAACTATCATGCTTAACCACATATCTGCAATCGTCGTATTTGTCTTAATTATAATTTTGGGGTTTGCATCTCCAGTTCAAGCTGCAACTCCCCGTTCGACTTGGGTGGTGAATGAAATTTACCAATATAATCATCCCTTTGCTTCTCAATTGCCTCAAGAACTAGCAACGAAAATGCAAAAGATGGCAGATCAAGATAGCTTTTTCACTTTTTATCGGGGGACGGCTCACATTTTTTATCGTGATATGCAGACCTTACCAAGTTCACGATTTGTCAACTCTTCAACCTCAGCCATCTGGTTAGAAGGAGATATGCATCTGCAAAATCTTGGAGCGATAAGAGATAGCAAAGACAACAACGTTTTTGACACCACCGACTTTGATGAAGGCTATCTTGGCCCTTATGTTTGGGACTTGCGACGGATGGCAGTCTCCATTCTGTTGGTAGCTAAAGAGAATGGTTTTAATTCAACTGATGCTGAGGATGTTGTCCGAAATTTCTTGGATGCTTACCTCAATAAAATGAACGACTTTAAGGGAAGCAATGATGAACTGTCATACCGTTTAGAATCTAGCAATACGAACGGTGTGGTCAAAGATTTAATTCAAAAGGCATCAGATAAGAGCCGTTCTAAGCTTTTAAAAAAGTACACAGTGCTAAATAACAGTAACAATCGCCTCTTCAAGACAGCCTCAGAACTCCAGTGTATATCCAGCAGCACCTATTCTGATATTGCTGGGGCTATGAGCAGCTATATCGCCTCAATTCCTATCAGTAAGCGCTACAACGACAGTTACTATACCCTCAAGGATATTCGGCTTAAATTAGGTTCAGGTGTTGGTAGTCTTGGGAAGTACCGATATTACTTGCTAATTGAGGGGCCAAGTTCAGCAACCGACGACGATCGCATTTTAGAAATGAAACAGGAAGGCAGTAGCGCAGTTGCGATCGCAGTTCCAGGTTTGCTGCCGAGTTCAGTCTACGGAAACCAAGAAGGGGCAAGGGTGACAATCACTACGAAAGCGATGTTATCCAATCTCGATCCCTTGGTTGGCTATACTACTGTCAGTAGCATCCCCTTTATGGTGCGTGAAAAATCACCCTACCAAGTGGACTTTGACTATAAGTTGTTAACTAGCAAGTCAAAATTCATGGATGCGATGGGGTACGCAGGGAAGGTGGTTGCCAAAAACCATGCAATCTCCGATCGAGACTACGATGCTGCGATTATTCCTGTCAGCGTTGACAAAGAAGTGACTGATATTGTAAGTGGTAATAAAGCTGTATTCAAAGACGAAATTGTTAACTTTGCAGTGGACTATGCAACTCAAGTCGAATATGACTACAGGAGCTTTGTAGATGCTTATAAACAAGGGGTAAAACTCTACTAGAACATTGATTCAGTATTCAGAGATTGTTTTAATCTACATCAACATCAAATAATTGCTCCAATGAATTCACCTGATATGTACATCGTACATAGTCTAGGTTTCGGTTTTTTTCGTACTTATGCTTTTTTTTATTCGGGATTTGGGCTTTGTTAAATATCAACCCAAATCCAGACACCAAAGCACTTTAGACTTATGTCCACACCTTGCTTGGCATTTTGGCGTAGGTGTATATTGTCGTAGACATTGCTTTAAGTTGTCACCAATCTACAGAGCATGGGAACGAGGTAAGCTTACAGCCAAGCGCGATCGTATTGAACAGGCCAGAGTTTATCGTGTCCCAGTTGTTTGGCTGCCAGATGTGGCCAGTAAGGATTGCGGAGTAGTTCGCGTCCTAACAGCACTATATCAGCGACTTCTGTACGAATAATCTCGTCAGCTTGTTCAGGGGATGTAATTAAACCCACGGCTCCTGTATGAATATTAGCTTCGCGGCGGATGCGTTCGGCAAACTGAGTCTGATAACCAGGTTTAATTGGGATATGAACGCCCGGTATAATACCGCCTGATGAATTGTCGATCAGATCCACTCCTAAAGACTTGAGTTTGTCGCTTAAAGCAATACTTTGCTCAATGTCCCAGCCATTGTCTACCCAATCGGTGGCGGAGATGCGCACCCAAAGTGGATGTGTTTGAGGCCAAACCTCTCGGACTGCTTGAACTACTTCTCTGAGCAGACGAGTCCGGTTTTCAAAGCTGCCACCATAATCATCTTGACGGTGGTTGGAAAGAGGTGAAAGAAATTGGTGCAGTAGATAACCGTGGGCAGCATGGATTTCCACTACCTTGAAACCAGCTTGTAGAGAACGTTTGGCAGCTTGAGCAAAGGCGTCAATAATTTCTTGAATTCCCTCAAGACTGAGGGCTTCTGGAACTGGGTTATCTTTGCTAAAAGCGATCGCACTACTCGAAACTAAGGGACGCCAACCTTCCTGAGATTCATCTAGTGCTTTCCCTCCCTTACTCGGTTTGGCAGTGCTGGCCTTTCTACCTGCATGAGCAAGTTGAATACCTGCAACAGCACCAAAGTTATGAATTAAAGCCACAGTCTTGGCTAAAGTTTCGATGTGTGAATCCGACCAAATTCCCAAATCTTGCGGGCTAATGCGTCCACGCGGCTCTACAGCTGCCGCCTCTGTGAACACTATACCTGCACCGCCAACTGCGCGAGAAGCTAGATGAATAACGTGCCAATCATTAGCATATCCATTTGTACTGGAATATTGACACATCGGTGAAACGGCGATGCGGTTGCGAAAGGTAACTTCACGAATTTTGAATGGTTCAAATAGATGTGCCATTAATATTGATTCCTTCTCTTGCTAAGTAAAATAAATTAGGGAGGGATTTACAGCATGAATTCGATTTTGCATTAATTAAATAGAGAAGTCAAAATTTAGAATGCAATCAGTGAGGAATTTAGACCCACCACTTGATAGTTTCCTACCAAATTTTGAATTTGCTGGGAGATTTAAACCCTTACTCTCAAAGCCTAATTTACTGCCGTAGGTATCGCAGTAGTTCTTGCGTCGGGCAGTATTCCTCCAGCCGACGCTTTTGCTAGCTTGCAACTCTTACAGAGTACGCAAACTCGCTGCTGTTACGCTATCTTGCCTTACGCAAGAACTACCTCTTTTGTTAAATATTTGTTGAATGACTAGAGTCATCATAGAGATTTGGATAAATAGGCCGATTGTCAGGCTTTTGAGACTGCAATTCCCAGATATCGCGTTTTCCTAATTCTCGATCCACTAATAACTGTAGATGGTCTGGTAATTTAGTTGTTTGCCAAATTGACCAAATTTCTTCACTAAAGAATTCTTTTTCGATTTTCCCAGAGAACATGATTTGACCTCCACGAATGTTCAATTTTCAGTTTAGTAACTCCTAATTTAGGAAAGACGAAGTAACAAAATTGTCATTCTTCATTCTTTCGCTATCTTTAAAATACAGGTACTATTCGCCCTGAATACTACTTGTTAAGAAAATCTCTAACTTGTGCATATTTAAGTAACTTTTTATTACGGATATTGTCGATGATATTGCGTTCTGTGAGGGCAATAATCCGTTGAAAAAAGGCAAAAGGATGAGCGCGATCGCTACCAATTTGTCTACTCAAAATTAAATGCAAATCCAGGGTTAGAAATCAGCAAAGTTGCCTGACTAGCAGCTTACAGAATAGACTTCTTGCATAAATCAAATGTCCTCACCCTAAATTTCTCTCCCAAGCTGGGGAAATTACGTATCAAGCGCATATAATCATGAGCTTCTTATAGCGCGACGACTAGGACGCCCTTCGTCATCTACGAGGCAACCAGTACCAGAAGGTGCTGTTGCTCCACTGATACCGCAGTAGCCTTTATCTACGAGTATCACTCTTACCCCTTGAGCAGCATTCCAAGTTGCCCAAGTTGCTGATGGATCGCGGCTTATGACTAGAACATCAGTTTTTAAATTCAGTTGCGAAGTCGAACTATTGACTGACTCAGATTGATATGTACTCACGATTACATTTCCTAAAAAGTTTACTTGGCACTAAATTTTGACTTTATTGGCTAACCCACCTAATTTTTTGGTAAAATACGATAAACACATCAATTTACCGTATTATTTATTTATGAGATTTACATAGATTGTGCTAAAAAACAAGAGGCTATTAAAATTTATTGATATTACTCTTGAATAAAATCCAGCCTGTGGCGAAAACTTTCTCAAAAAAATAAAGGACAAGAACTATACTTGTCCTCAATGGTTAAAATAATATATCCTGCATCGAAAGTTTTAATTAATACTCCTAACCTCCTATCCGGTTGTTGAGCGTAGCGATGCACGCATCCTAACTGCTGCCTTTTTTGTAACTTGTTGGCTTAAACTCTACGCGAACAAAACTAATAATTAATCTTGCTTATAGTTAAATACGCTTAATTTCAGGGTTATTGGTGTAGATAATTGGTCTTTCCAGACGCGATTTATTTATCGCGTCTCTATATCTAGGTTTTGGGTTTATCTGAACTATATTGGCTGACAGTTTTCTGCAAAAAAGAATTGAGTAATGAGATTGTAGACAATCTTGTTGCTTAATTAAAACTTAACGAAATAAGTATTTGTTGGTAAGGTTTGGGCAGTTCCTACATTTGTAGGCAAGTCATTAATTTTATTATCTGTTTTGATTACTGCAAACTTATCAGTAAATAGCAATACTTCACCATTTCCCGGTGTTACCCAAGCGTGGCGAGTCATTAGGTTTTTGGAGACAACTAAAAGAGATGCATCTCCACGGTAAGGCGAGATGGGTTTACCCATGAAGGTTTGATTATCTCTATTGGCGATCGCATAAGCAGCAGAAGAACCCACAAAAATTTTACTCCCATCTGAGTAAATAGTTTTAGGGAAATTGCTACTGCCGTCTCCCATCCCCGCAGTTGTAGGTTTTCTTGGAATACTTAGCTGTCCACGCTCGACAGTAAAATTAGTCAGATTAATAGTTCCTATATAAACCTTTGTCTCATCACGGGTTTGTGCAGCATTGGTATAGCTGTCTGTGGTAATCAAAGTCTTTGTTAATAAGTCTTTGCCATTCCACCTGTAGATTGAGTTACCCCCATAAACTGAACCGAGGACATAAAGCTTGTCTTCAACAATATGTAATCGGTTAAGTCTTGTGTCTGCCATGTCGCGAGCAAGATCGGCAGAATTGTAGCCCCAAAGCTTACCTTGGTTATTTCCTGCTATATTTGCCAAAGCAAATATTTTTGCTCCGTCGAAAACCATCCGGTAAAGAAAAGCTACCTGGACGGGAATACCTAACCTCTTTTGTTGCTGGTAGCCACTAGTGTAGAGATAGCCATTTTTATACTCAAAATCCATTACCTCAGTTACGCCATAGCTCTGTTTGGCTTTAAAGTTGAGGTTTTTATCATAAATTGATAGAGTATTTGCAGACTGGTAAATAATCCAATTTTGCAAAAATTTTACCCGTGTCTTTGAATTAGCTTTATTGCTAACTATTTTTTGCCTAGTTCCGTCAGTTTTGATTTTTACTAGTCCTGTTGGAACAGCTAAGACATAAGTTTTGCCGTCAATTGCTACAATGTCACGAGCATCGTAATTAGAGTTTGGGATTAATTTTTTCGTACCATTACTTTCTACTTCCCATACACCTTCAGTATTGATGACCGCAACTTTACTGCCATTAGTGCAAGCTGCTCTTGGCGAAGAGATATTAAGATATGTAGCTAAAGCGGGGGTAGAGTAATCAAACATTGTACAGTCCTAGATAAGGTTGACTGAAAAATATTGGTTTTCAATTAAGAAAAAAATTTGGGAGTTTTTGCGCGTTTTGAAGCTAAACTCGTCTGAAAATTGAAGAAAATATTGGCTACGGTAAACTCAAACTCAAAGGTTGAGTAATCCGCAAAATATGCATATCTGCAAACATCGCTAAAATTAGAATTGAATTGTTTGTGGTTATGTCGTAGCGATAACCTGTTAATTGGGGGAAAGTAACTTCAATTAAGCCTCTCTGGCTGCTTTCTAATTCGACAAATACTTTACCAACACTTTCTGCCCCAGCTCACCCATCTCCTTTAACATCCCCTGAATCTTTTGCATAGCTAGAGATTCAGGCTTGGTATATCCTTTCTCCCAACGGTTTCCCGTCGAAGAAGTTATACCTAAAGATGCTGCAAACTGTTCTTGGGTAAGACCAGTTATGCCACAAAGTTCACGGATGAGCTTTCCAACTTCCGGTTGCTTGATTAGCAAAGGTTTCTTAATAGTCATTTAGCTAAGAACGCACCTGTTAATCTGGCGAGTGATATGTATTCCGCTACATCCTATTGGGGCTAATGCTGAATTGATAGGCGAAAATATACTAGAGTTTTTATACTTTCTTGATTTGCTAACCAAGTAATTACACGTCCGTAGATACGTATTTCCTAAATGAAACTTTCAAAGAATCAATTACGCAACGAAATAAGCATCCTGTTGTCAAGAAGCAGTTAAAATTAATATATGACGTTCAGTGGCTTCAATTCAAAAGGGGTTGAACCGATAAGTGAATTACTCCTTCTGCGTCCTGCCTTTTTCAATCCTAAATTACTCATAGAGACAGGAAATAGGGAAGAAGAAATAAAGTTGAATTGTAATTTTGTTAAAAAATCAAGTAGGAGTCTTATAGAAGTTTCATTTCCCCAAATCCAGGTGATTTTGTAATGCTTGACGCATCACTTCTACAGGCAAAGTTTCCTGCTGCAACCAGATTTTTAATGCTGCTACCCCTTGTTGAACTAGCATTTCTAATCCATCGATCGCAATTGCGCCTTGTTTTTGTGCCTGCTGGAGAAATTGTGTTGGTTTAGGAATATATATTAAATCGTAAGCGATCGCACCCGTTGGTAAATTCGCGATTTCTTCTACACTTAAAGGCGATTCATCGACTTTGGGATACATCCCAATCGGAGTTGTATTTACCAGCAGATTTGCTTGGGGAATTAGTTTTGGTAATTCCTCCCATTGATGAACCTGGAATTTCTCAGCAAGGGGCGAATTGCTCCAACTATTGCGGAATTCTTCTAATTTCTGCATATTGCGCCCAACAACATGAATTTGGGCAAAACCTAACTGAGTACAACCTGCAACAACTGCTCTAGCTGCACCACCATTGCCTAAAATTACCGCTACTTTCTGACTCCAATCTTGTTTATATGTTGTCTGCAAAGGGGCGATAAATCCTTCTATATCTGTATTTGTGCCTACCCATTGGTTATTTTGGCGGCTAACAGTATTCACGGCTCCAATAGTTTGAGCCAGGGGTGTAATTTCTGAGAGTAAAGGAATGATTGCCTGTTTGTGAGGTATTGTCACACTAAAGCCGACAACCCCAACAGCAGCAAAACCTGCGATCGCCACCTCTAAATTCTGTGGTTCAATCCCAAAAGGCAGATAAATGTAATCTAATCCTAATTGTGCGATCGCTGCATTATGCATCACCGGCGACAGCGAATGCTCCACCGGATTCCCAATTACCCCTAGTAGCTTAGTTTTGCCTGTAATTTTTTTTGTCATTAGTCACATTAGTCATTAGTCATTAGCTATTCTCCTCTGCCCCCTGCCCCCTGCTCCCTGCCCCCTGCCTCCTGCCCCCTGCCCCCTGCCCCCTGCCCCCTGCCCCAATCCCCTCACCTAGCCTACAATTATTAAAAGCTCCTTAACATTTCTTTAAATCATGCAGGTAACTACAGCCTCCTCTACAACTCCAATCCCTGGCAAATATTGGCAGTGGCGCGGGCACAACGTTTACTATGTGCGTGCGGGAGAGAAACAAACGCAACGTCCGCCCTTGCTTTTGGTACATGGATTTGGTGCTTCTACAGACCACTGGCGCAAGAATATCACAGGATTGTGTCAAGATTTTGAAGTATTTGCGATCGACCTTTTGGGATTCGGGCGATCGGCAAAACCAAAATTGCAGTATAGTGGCGACTTGTGGCGCGACCAACTCCATGATTTTATCAGCGAAGTGATTGGTCAAAAAGCAGTATTAGCAGGTAATTCTCTTGGTGGTTATGCTTGCTTATGTGTTGCGGCCCAACGTCCTGACAGTGCGGCTTCCTTAGTGTTGCTCAATAGTGCCGGGCCTTTTAGCGAAAGCCAGCCGACATCGGAACCGGAAGCTTTGCAAAGCGAAATTCAGCCACCCAAAAAACCCTCTTCTTTAGAGAAACTTCTGGGTGATTCAGTTAAATGGATTTTTCAACAACCTTTAGCTCAGTTTGTGTTATTTCAATACGTGCGACAACGTTGGGTAATTCGCCAAACCTTAGAAAAGGTATATCTTGATAAAAGTGCAGTTACAGATCAATTGGTAGAAGAAATTTCTCGTCCTGCTTTTGATCCGGGTGCATTGGATGTATTTGTTTCAGTTTTTAGCAGTCCTCAAGGAGAAAAAGTTGATGTACTACTAAAGCAATTAACTTGTTCTCTGTTGATGTTGTGGGGAGAAGCCGATCCGTGGATGAATGCTAGAGAACGTTCTCAAAAGTTTCGTCAATATTACCCGGAATTGACAGAGCATTTTTTAACAGCAGGTCATTGTCCCCACGATGAAGTACCCGATAAAGTAAACCAACTTTTACGCGATTGGGTTTTGTAAAGGTTAATACAGTTCAGAATGAGCAACTAAACCCTCATGTAGAGACGCGATTTATCGCGTCTTGAAAAACCAATTATTTACACCAATAACCCTTAACCCAAGCGTATTGGATTAAAGATTTGTAGTAAGCGGCTTCAGCTGCTTACTACGAAAAACTTATTTAAAAACGTAAGATTTAATTTCTTGCTCTATTTGGTCACTAATAATCTCAGTTCCCATACCAATTTTATCGAGGTTAACCCTCACAAAATTTGTTTTGTCTTCTTTTGTAAACTTTTTATCATTATCCGAGTCTTTAAGAATTTTTAAAAAAATTGCATTTTGACCTGGAACAACAACCCAACTGATGATTCGAGTATTATTTGGGGTAATTTGCTGGAGGTTCTTACCTGATACATCAGAAAGATAGCCAATAGTAGCATCTTCGCTATTAAGTTTTTTATCTATATTTGTATCTTGGTCAATGATTTTATATAACCAAACTCTTGTAGTGGGCTTGTTTGCTGCTTTTACTTCCAAGAAATCGAAGGAAGCGATAATGGCTTTTTTATTTAATAAAAGATGAGCTTCACCACCTTGCTTTTGATAAAAGATGATGTTATAAAATTGATTATTTCTTTCCTTTTCATAAGAACGTGAAAGGTTTAAATCAATTCCTTTATCTTCATTCTGCTCTACAAGACTAACAGGAATCATCAGATAATCTGATTGTTCCTTAATAATTAAATCGCCATAAATAAGATTTTGTTGTGGCTTCGGTTTCTCAGTTGCTTTTGCCTGTTCTGCATTTTTACTAACAGAAGATTTACAAGAAAAAGAAAGGGCAGCTACAATCATAGCTGTAGTAATCTTATTTAAAAAGCGATAATTTTTCATCAAATTTTCCTCGCAGGATATGTTGCTGTCTTATTTTATTCCCTGCTGGAAAATTAGCTAGAGTCCAATACGCTTCAATACAGTTTAGCTAAGACTAAAAATTATACTAAATTATACTGATGTAGGTTGGGTTTCGTTCCTCAACCCAACATTATCGAGATTTTGTTGGGTTTATCTGTCGCTCAACCCAACAAAGCCCCACCGATAATCCCTGGCGTACTGAGAAAATCATATTACAATAAAACGCCAAAAACCTGGTCGAGGTTGACCAGGTTTTATCGAGTTTACAGATTTCAAATTTTAAACTAATTAACTAACTGAAGGTTAATAACTAGGGTGGACTAAAAAACTAACAAACTCAGCATTCTTGCGTTTTTCCGCTTTAGGATTTGGCTTTGCCTTCTACATTAGGCTTTTTACCACTTTTATCACATTTGATATGCTGAAATTTGCTTGGGCTGATGACGAGGGGACACTAAGTCATTGACCCTTTTGTTTGGTTTTATTTTTTTGGTGTCCTACTATCTAAATTATCACTTACATTTGTGAGTTGCAACCCTTGGTTTACGAAAGTTGACGTTTTGTTAGATTTTGCAATCTAGAGGCATAAATTTGATCCCCGACCCTCTTTTGAAGAAAGTTAAAGGGATCTTGAATAGATTAAGCATAGAAACCAAACTACATTGTCATCAATTCCACATAATCTGATTGTCATCCAGATGATCGGTGACAATAGGACTAATGGCATCAATTTCTGCCAATTCGGCTGTAGAAAGCTTGATTTGGGCGGCTAATGCATTGAAAGAGTGCTTGTTCGGGATAACCCCCTCTAGCGATATCTGGCGACAAGCCGCTATGACGCGTCTAGGCGTTTGTTTGAGGTTGAGCAATTAACCAGGCTAAAGCTAACTGAACAAGGGTACAATTATTAAGAAGGGTTATAGGACGCAGTTTTTCTAGCAGTTGTTGGGCAAGTTCAAAGTTTCGCCTTGAAACAGTTTATTTTTAGCACGGTTATCTGTTGGGTCAAATTTCTGACCGAGAGTAAATCTTCCTGTTAACAACCCCTGTGCTAAAGGCGAATAAGCAAGGATAGAAATATTGTTTTCGATACAATAGGGCAATGCATCTTGTTCTACCTGTCTCCAGAATAAAGAATAGGGTGGTTGTAAACTATCAATACGTCTATAACTTGCTACTTCTGCTAACTGGACGCCAGAAAAATTGGAAACACCGATCGCTTTCCTAATTTATTGCCTTAGACAGGTTCGCACTTTATCAGTCTTAGCTTCAAATTAAATCAGAGTTACAGTAGATACCGATGGAATTGACTACAACTTTTCATGCTCTCAAAGAATGGGCAGTTGCCATAAATGCCTTGGAAAGTGGCAAAACAATTATGTTGCTCCGCAAAGGCGGTATCCACGAACGAAACGGACATTTCCAAGTTGCTCACAAGCAAATTCTGCTTTATCCTACTTATGAACATCAACAAGCTTTCATGCTGAAAGCTGAATATGCCAATAATGTCTATCCAGTAACATCAGGCTGGCATCCTGAAATGGTTCGCATTGGTAGTTGGGCTGAAATTACAGATATTTTGCCCTGTAGTGACGAATCTATTGTCAACAACTTACTTCCCTTCCATATTTGGAACGAGCATTTTATTAGCGATCGCCTCAAATGGAAAGCACGTCAGCCCCTTTATATTCTGCTTCTGCGGACATATAAACTATCGCAAGAGCTAGAAATTCCCTATTACGCCAAATACGCTGGCTGCAAGTCATGGATTGATTTAGATCGAGAAATTCAGTTGCAAACAGCACAACCAGTTTTATCTAACTTTGCATACAGCCAACTAGTAGAGACAATTCGCGAGATTGTCGGCGATATGTTGTATGCTCCATCCTTCTAATAACCCAATTTGTTGCCCAAATCCCTGGCTTCTTTAAAAAGTCGGGGATTTAAATTTAGCTTATAGATAAATACGAAATTGTTTCTTGTCATCAAACGGACAATTGTATACAATCAACATCAAAATAGATTTTCTATTGTTTTCTCAGAGTGTTTAATCAACGGAACTTTATAACTAATACTAATTCAATTAATCATTGCAACACATCTTTGGGTAAAGACGCGATGAATCGCGTCTCTACAAATAGACTATTTGTCGCATTCTTTTTTCTGATTGGTATAACTTCTAGAATCTACGCTTATATGTGTAAGCAGAAAAACAAATAGTCTGATTGCCAACCCCAGCCAAAATAGTAGTGATTGTTACACACGAGCGCAAAAAACGCGGATAACATGATAAAAATCTCACCCAATAAACAAGGTGAGCCAAGGCTGTTTATCTTTATGTCCCGTTAGCAGCTGTCTTCCAGGCTATGAGTTATTAAGCAATTATCTCGCAGTGGATAGAACTTAATTACATTTTGTCTAAAGTACTAGGCAAAAATTATCCCCAAGGGTGATAATTAGCTTGACAAAGATCAGCTATTATGCATCATTAGCTAAAAGCAAAGGAGTTTGCAATGCATCGACAAATGTGCTGGTTATCTAAGTCTGGTGGCGATGGAGAGAAAATTTTGTATTTGCAGACAGAACCTAATCAACCTTGGCGTCCTTACACAGCTTTTGGACATTTTGCAGTCCCAGATTATCAAATACCAGGTGGCTCTAAGGGTTGGGCAACTTATCAAAAACTTTTGAAAGCAGGTTGGACACTAGTACCTAGCGCACGGGCAAACGAGTTTGGCAGCAGCAGCTACGCAGAGTCAACAATCCAAAATCAATAGTCATTTGTGATTTGTCACTTGTCATTAGTTATTTTTTGCCTCTTGGCGTCTTCCTCACAAACCTCTGGGGGAACCTTCACCGCGAGGATCGGCGGCTCCTTCTAAAATTCCATCAGATGTAACAGCGATCGCGTTACCATTACCCCAAGGAGTAGTTTCCTTAATTTTGTGTCCCCGACGGCGTAAGTCTTGCAAAGTCAAAGCATCCAAGCCCCAGGATTCAACGCGCAACTCATCTGGCAGCCATTGATGATGTATGCGTGGAACAGAAATAGCCGCACCAACATCCATGTTGTATTCCAGCACATTCAGGATTACTTGCAAAACCTGAGTGATGATGGTGCTACCACCAGGCGCACCTGCTGCCATCCGAAAATGACCATTTTCTGTGACAATTGTGGGAGTCATACTGGATAGAGGAGTTTTGCGGGGTGCAATGCTGTTGGCATCATTACCAACTAAACCAAAAGCATTAGGTACTCCTGGCGCAGCAGCAAAATCATCCATCTCATTGTTGAGAATAATTCCAGTTCCCGGTGTCACCACACCAGCACCAAAACTGAGATTAATGGTGAAAGTCAGACTGACGGCGTTGTGTTGTTCATCTACAACATTCAGATGAGTGGTTTGGAGAGATTCATGCGGAAGACAAGGGGATGAAGGAAGACGCAGACATTTTGAATTTAAATCTCCTGGCTTGACTTCGGTGGAGGGTCGAGCCATTTGCATATTAATTTCTTGACGGCGTTTTTTGGCGTAAGCTGGACTGAGCAGTTCTTGTACGGGGACTTTGACAAAATCAGGATCGCCTAAATATTTTGAGCGATCGCTGTAAGCAATCTTCATTGCTTCTACCATTAAATGTATCGCGTCTGGATGATGCCATCCTAAAGATTTTAAATCGGTGTCACCGATAATATTTAAAATCTGCAATAAGTGAATGCCTCCTGATGATGGTGGTGGCATTGAGCAAATTTTAGCTTTGCGGAAGTTGCCACAAACGGGAGTACGCCAGATTGGTTTGTAGGCTTTCAGGTCTTCGAGAGAAATTAAACCACCATTTTTTACCATATCAGAAGCGATCGCTTGAGCAATACTTCCGGTGTAAAAACTTTGGGGATTTTCGGCAATTGCTGTTAAAGTGCGTGCCAAATCGCGCTGCACCAGTTTTTCCCTTGGTTGATAAAATTCACCATTGCGAGTGAAAATTTCTCGCGCTGCGGGATTCTTGAGAATTGCTTCCTGGCGCTGGTTGAGCCTCTCAGTTAGCACATTGCCAAGAATAAAGCCATCTTTAGCGAGTGCGATCGCAGGTTTCATTACCTCTTGCCAAGAAAGTTTACCATAGCGACGATGCACTTCATAAAGTCCTGCTACCGTTCCTGGTGTTGCTACTGCCAAATAACCATTAATACTTGCATTTGGACGGACTTTTCCTGCTGCATCTAGATACATATTTCTGGTAGCTTTCAGGGGTGCGCGTTCGCGGAAATCGAGCGCTTTGATCTCGCCAGTTTTCTCAGAGTGCATCAGCAAAAATCCGCCGCCGCCGATTCCCGCCGAAAAAGGCTCAACTACAGAAAGTGCAAAGGTTGTGGCTACAGTTGCATCTACTGCGTTACCACCTTTGCGTAACATCAAAATTCCCGCTTCACTTGCTAGGGGATGGGCTGAAACCACCATCCCCTTCTTGCTGCGTAGGGGTAAAGTTAAGGCTGCTGATGCAACTTGACTGTAAAGTAAGACGGTGAAAGAAAAGATTGCGATTGCAACTCGCTTGGGTTTAGCAACAGCAAGCTTTTTTATACCATTACTCATAGAAGATTATATCTATTTAGCATCTTGGTGTACTTAATTTATCAGATTTTGATAACCATTGTTTGCGTAGCTTGCCGCCGTAGACATCGCTCTCCTACCCCCGCTTGAACGATTATAAATATGAAGAGTATGCAAAGATTTTTTGAAAAGATAGACATCTAAGTAAATATTCGATATTTAATTATTGTCAGGTTATTTTGATGTTTCCTATTTTCCAGATAGAAATTCCAGGGCGATGCCTACGGTGGCAAGCTATGCTGACAACGAATGCATAAAAATTTCCTGTTTTGTGCTGTCTCAAGTGTTCCCTACCTATTTTGAAACTAGTAAGACTTATGCATTGACAAACCAACTAAATTTTGTACAGTGCTTAAGACTTAGATAGTCTTCAATACTGGGATAGTAATGTTTGCAAGCGAATTAAAGGGGAAATCTTTAATGAACAATTTGCCGCTCTATCTAAAGACTGAATAGAGTATGCCGAAAGCTGCAACTTTTGGCACATTATTTGTGCCGTCAAATAGCATTAATAGCATTAACTCAATTATTGACAACTAAAGTTACTCTAAAAATCGATTCAGGTAGGAAAAACTTATGGCAATTACCATTGGAACCAACGGTAACGATATCCTACAGGGCACTTCTGATGATTTCTACAAAGCCCTAACCACCGTAACTGGTGGCGGTGGCAAGGATATATTTGCTTACAGCGTTGATGAAGTAGGTTCTTTTGTCAGTATAATAACTGATTTTAGTGGAGTAGGTAAAGGAACAAACCCCACAGCAGAAGTCATTGCTGAAGTGGATACCCTAAATTTCCAGAGCAATAATGGCTTCACTGCCCAAAACTTGCTCCTCACCCAGAATGGCAACAATCTGGAAATCAACTTCCAAGGGTTTACTTTTCGCAAAATTATTTTGGAAAATTTTGCCCTAGAAAGCCTGGATAACCTCACCAAATCCACTGGAGCCAGTGTAGATTTGGGCAATATTCTGTTTTATGGGCAAACTACCATCACCGACAGCTTTGATGTCTTCAATGCTAACTCCACCCAAAGCACTGTCTTTAAAAAAAACACAGTCACCTTCCTAAACGACCTATCTAACAATGTTAGTGGATTTGACGATTCAAATGATGTCATCAATGGTCAAGGGGGTGATGACATTATTGAAGGCTTAAGTGGCAATGACCTTTTGAGAGGTGGTGCGGGCAATAATACTCTCAACGGTGGTGTTGGTGACGACTCTTTGGATGCTAACTTCCCCTCAGGCAATAATCTGCTTAATGGTGGCAATGGCAATGATTCTCTGACAGCCTCTGGCAGCTACGAGTACTCCTACTACTCCGCCTATGAGGGCGCAAAAGTCGACGATCGCTCTTTAGGTAATAATACCCTCAACGGTGGTGTTGGTGATGATACTTTAAATGCTAGTGGTTCATTTGGCGATAACCTCTTAGATGGGGGCGATGGCAATGATTCTCTCTCCATCTCTGGGAGGGAAAACAGCAGTGGATACAGTAGTGGGGAGCAAACATCGTCTAACTCTCGCTCAGATGGCGATAACACCCTCAACGGTGGTGTTGGGGATGATACTTTAAATGCTAGTGGCTCATCAGGCGATAACCTCTTAGATGGAGGCGACGGCAATGATTCTCTCTCCATCCTTGGGGGTAGAAGTAGTGCGGAGTACACATTGTCTAACTCTGAATCAGATGGCGATAACACCCTCAACGGTGGTGCTGGTGATGATACTTTAAATGCTAGTGGTTCATCAGGCGATAACCTGCTTTTTGGAGGCGATGGCAATGATTTTCTAGATATCTCTGGCTATGTTTACCTATATACTGACAACTACTCCAACTCTCGCTCATCTGGCAAGAACCTCCTCTCTGGGGGCGATGGCAATGATACTCTAACAGCCTCTGGTGGCACTGATAATAACACCCTCAACGGTGGTAATGGCGATGATAGCCTTACAGGCGGTAGTGGTAACGATAGCCTCACAGGCGGCGGTGGTAAGGATAAATTTGTTTACAACGGCTTAAGCAACGCAACTGATACTTACAGATACATCGATATAATTAATACTGGCACTACTACAATTGCCGATTTCGGTGGAGTAGGTAAAGGAACAAACCCCACAGCAGCAGTCATAGCCGAAGTGGATACTCTGATATTCCAGGACAATATTGGCTTCACTGCCGACAATTTGCTTCTCACCCAGAATGGCACAAGTTTAGAAATCAGCTTTCAAGGATATGGTGATACCAGATTCATCCTGGAAAACTTTGCCCTGTCCAACCTTGATAACCTCACCAAATCTACTGGAGCCAGTGTAGATTTGGGCAATATTCTGTTTTATGGGCAAACTACGATCGCCGACAGCTTTGATGTCTTCGATGCCAACTCCACCCAAAGCACTGTGTTTAGAAAAAATACAGTCACCTTCCTAAACGACCTATCTAACAATGTTAGTGGATTTGACAATTCAAATGATGTCATCAATGGTCAAGGGGGTAATGACATTATTGAAGGCTTAAGTGGCAATGATATTTTGAGGGGTGGCAATGGCAATAATACTCTCAACGGTGGCGATGGCAATGATACTCTCAATGGTGGCATCGACAATAACACCCTCAATGGCGGGAATGGCGATGATTCTTTAAATTTCTACTCCCTATCTACGTTAGTGACTCAAACAGTAGACGGGGGAACAGGTAACGACACTTTGTCTTTCAGTTATGGCAGTGCTACCACAGGAATTACTTCAACTTTTGATGCGACTACTAACATTGGAGTAATTTCTTCGACGGCAGACACAACAGTGTTTAACTACAAGAATATCGAACAATTAAATATCACAGGTACAGACTACAATGATTATCTTGTGGGAAGCAATGGTAATGATACGCTCCGTTCAGGCAATGGTAACGATACAATAGATGGCGGCGCTGGTGAAGATTTCTTGGATATTAGTCTTTCAACAGGGAATCACCTTCTCAATGGAGGCAATGGCAATGATTCTTTACAGGCCTTGAGTTCCATTGAGGACGAATTCGGAAATTATGTTAAGGATAGCGTATCTGGAAATAACACCCTCAATGGTGGTGCTGGTAACGATATATTGTATGTTTCCGGTTCAGCAGACGACAATCTATTAGATGGGGGCGATGGTAATGATTTTCTCTCTGTCTTTTCTGACGCCTCTGGTGAGAACACCCTCAACGGTGGTGTTGGTAACGATACATTGGATGTTTCCGGTTCAACAGGCAATAATCTATTAGATGGGGGCGATGGTAATGATTCCCTGAGAGCCTCTTATGCGACTGGTAATAACACCGTCATAGGTGGCAATGGTGATGATACCCTCACAGGTGGCATTGGCGATGCTATCCTCATTGGTGGCAAGGGTAACGATCGCCTCTTTGGAGAAGGTGGTACTGATACCTTTGTTTTCAATAGTTTCGATGAAGGTCTCGATTTGATACGTGACTTCGGGGCGATTAATGAACCGAATGAAATAATTCAAGTGTCGGCTGCTGGTTTTGGTGGCGGTTTATCAGCAGGTGTACTTCAGGCAAGTCAGTTTACACTTGGAGAATCTGCAACCACTACCAGCCAGCGATTTATTTATAACTCCACTACAGGTGCATTGTTCTTTGACCGAGATGGTAGTGCAGGCACATTTACTCAGGTACAATTTGCCGGATTATCTCCTGGATTGTCACTAACGAACAATAATTTTGTGGTTGTTTAATCGTTATCCTCGATGTAATTGATTGACACTCCCCGACCTGAAGGTACGGGGATCTAGCAAACTTTGCGGTTCTAGATTTTTTCCCCTTGAGGTTTTGATAGTGCTTGTAGTTCTTCCCAACTATAGTGACTAGGTAATTCAATTGGTTTGCGATCTGCTCCTAATCCTAAGCCTACTGTCGGCTGGAGTTCTTCAATGAATTGCTCGGTGTATCCTGCCAGTTCATTGGCTGCAACTCCAAGTGCGATCGCACCTGCAACGCCACCAATTGCAGCACCAACCTTACCACCAATTGAGCGGCCTAGTGCGGCTCCTGCAATTCCGCCTCCGGCTGCTCCCAATCCTGTTGCAATAGAATGAGTATTTGGGGGTGTTTGATTTTCATTTTCTCGGTTAGAAGTAGAGTGTTCTTCGTTCATAATCTGTTTCTCCTTGAAACTATAATCAGCATGAAACTACTTCTTGCTCAGGTGTACTAGCTTTCTACTTCAATCGTTTAGCTATGCGTCAAAGAAGCGCTGCTGCAAGCAGATCGCCAACACGCAATGCATTCGCCATAATCGTAAGCGTGGGGTTAACTCCCGAATTTGACGGAAAGAAACTACTATCTACAACATAAAGATTCTCGACATCATGGGCACGACAATTTAGATCCAGGACTGAGGTTTTGGGATCTGTGCCAAATCGACAACTACCGCATTGATGAGCAACTGCTTGTTCAGGTATATGAGTGCGGGGATAAATGCTAAATGGCAGGACGTGTTTGGCAGAATCAGGAATTGACTTGAGTACAGATGTCCAGCGATGAATTAAGCGATCGCTTGCTTTGGTATTGTTCAGTGTATAGTCAACATGAATCTTGTCGCCCACCACCCGAATCCGATTATTGGGGTCTGGTAAATCTTCTGTTTGCAACCACCAGCCAACCGATCGCTCGGCCAGCAAATGGCGCTCAAAATGAGGAATCAGCTTGATAAATGGAGCCATCAGTGGCGGTGCTTCTCCGGGAATCATATCAGCTAGGACATTACCTGTATTTTGCACCATACCCATCGGATAAGGAAAATCTGGCTCTCCCCAGTAAAAATCGTTGACAGCGATGGTTTTTTGAAAGTTGGCGTGATTCACCTCTAGATGTATGGAAACTATGGCCGTTTCCAGTTGTTTCATAAAATTCCGTCCCACTTGATCGGAACTATTTGCTAATCCGTTGGGATGTTTGTCATTAGCAGAGCGTAACAGCAAAGCAGCTGAGTTGACAGAACCACAGGCAACAACCACAATATCGCCTGCAAACCAATGTTGCTCTCCTGCAATTTCAGTTTCTATCTTCGTCACTTCTCGCCCCGACTCACTGGTATGCAGCCGTAAGACTTTGGCATTAGTTAAAAGAGTAACATTGGCATATTTTTCACGAGCCGGACGAATGGCGTTGACATCAGCATCGGCTTTTGCGTGTACGAGACAAGGATATCCGTCAAAGGTATCGCAGCGAATGCAGGGACTCTTGGTGCGATCGCTTTCATTGAGCTTTAATCCTAGTGGTAAATGAAATGGGTAGTAACCCAGTTCCCGGATGCCATCAGCAAGAGACTGCATATCTGGCTCATGACTCACTGGCGGATAGGGATATGGTTCGCTGCGAGGTGGTTCTGTGGGGTCTTCTCCTTCCTGACCATGCACGTCATATAGCTTTTCTGCTTGGGTGTAGTATGACTCAAAGTCTTGATACTTCAAAGGCCATTCTGGAGAAACTCCTTCTTTATGAATTACCCTTTCAAAATCTCGCTCCCGAAATCTAATTAGGGCTGCACCGTAGAGTTTGGTATTGCCACCAACCCAATAGCCTGTCTGAGGTTGAAAAGCTTTACCTTCTTTGTCATACCATTCTTCATGTGTATGGTAACGGTGTTTTTGATAGACTTCCTCTGGATTCCAGTTAGCTTTCTCTCTCGGTAAAAAGTCGCCTCTTTCCAGCACGAGAATTTTTTTACCTGTGGGTGCAAGGCGGTGAGCTAATGTACCTCCACCGGCTCCTGTACCGATAATAATGATGTCGTAATGTTCTGTGATGCTAGTCATAATTGATAATTGGTAATTTCATATTAATTACGGTTTAATTTCTTTGATGCCACAAATTAATTTGGCAATATTTTAAGTTGCTTTATAAGTTTTTTCAAAATTTGAATACTCTTAAAAATATGTTTTAAAAGTGTCGTATAACACATTAAATTATGATCTTAACCCCCAAAATCCCCTTGTAAAGGAGGAATTTAAGAGATTATTCCCCACCATTTACAAGGGCTACCGTGTATACACAAGTCGAATTACCTCCCTTAATCCCCCCGATATATTGGGGGGAAACAGAACAAATGTTGTTCCCTCCCCAATATATCGGGGAGGGTTAGGGTGGGGTAAAACCAAAATTTATCAACTACTTGAGACTTGTGTATGCACCGTAGATTTACAAGGGGAGTTAGGGGGGATATTAGACACTTTGACCAATAACTATAGCTTTTCAAACACCCTTTAAAGACAGATTATTATGCTTAGATTAAAGCTTGAATTACAATATTACTTCTCTCTAATGGATTAATATTTATTTATACCTAAAGACAGGTTAGTATTTCATTTTAATTTCATTTTTTATTTGTATTGTGTGAATTAGCCATGTAATATATTTACAAAAATAGTAAATGAATTTTGCTTGGCATTTGATGAAGCTATTAATTCGATTGTGTTACAAAATATTTATCTTGAACAAAAATAGTATTTTAGTGCAATCTATATCTATGGTTCAATGTTAATAGAGATCGATATAGTAAGAATTAGCTTTATAATCATTAACTTCAATATTGTATTTAGTAATTGATGAAAATAGTTGAAAATTTTACACTCAGTTTGTTGCCCGATATTAAGTAAATATTGGCAATACTTTATTATTAATTTAGACCTGGTATTTATCCTCAGTAGCCAAGTTAAATAACAGGAGATTTCTATGCCTGAAGCCATTGAGATTTATGACGATCGCCTGCGTGCTATTGTACGCCCCGATGCTTTACTCCAGGAGCTAGCCAACGGTGCAGTCCATAGCGAGGGGCCTGTTTATTTCCATGAAGATGACAGTGTTGTGTGGAGTGACGCTCACGGCAATCGCCTGTTGCGATGGAGTCCCACTGACAAGGTGACTGTCCTACGAGATCCATCTGATTACCAAAGTGGTAATTACCGAGACTTAGAGGGTCGTCTGGTTGCGTGTTCCTCTGGTTTGCGTGCTATCATCCGACGCGAACAAAATGGTGAATGGAAGGTTTTAGTCGATCGCTACCAAGGCAAACGCCTGAACAGTCCAAATGATTTGGTAGTCAAAAGTGACGGTACAATTTGGTTCACCGATCCGCCTTATGGGATTACCGAGCCAAATCAAGGTTACGGCGGCGAACAGGAACAACCCGGAAGTTACGTGTATCGCTTTGACCTAGAAACAGGTGAGATTTATCCTGTAGTAACAGACATGGTACGCCCTAATGGGTTGGCTTTCAGTCCAGACGAAAGCCTTTTATATGTTTCAGATACAGCTGCGTTTAATATTCCTGGGGGGCCTCATCATATTCGTGTTTATAAGGTTGTAGGCGAGCGCTATGTAAAGAATGGGCGTGTATTTGCAGTCATTGAGCCAGGACAACCGGATGGACTGCGGGTTGACGAACATGGCAATGTTTTTACTACCTCTCAAGATAGCGTGCAGATATACGCCCCCGATGGAACTCGCTTAGGAAAAATTTTTGTACCGGAGACATCAGCTAACCTGACTTTCGGTGGTCAAGAAGGCGATTCCCTTTCAGGGACACTTCGTGAACGCTTATTTATCACAGCCGGTCATTCGTTATATGCTATCAACCTTAATACTCGTGGTGTACAACTATGATTTATCAATTTGGGTTGGGTGTAGCGTTAAGCGGAGCTATTCCGAAGGAACTCGCTTTTTTCCTAGCTGCATTTAATTTCCCACAGCTCAGTCCACACTTGTTAAGTTCACTTTCTCCGGTGTATCCTGACGGATTCCCAGGATTGGCACTTTTACTTCTCAGAGTTAGCCTTGGCTGGTTGTTTATACTACACGGCTATCCCAAGATAACGCATCTTCGACGGTGGGCTGAGTCTCTAAAAATGCCTGTTTTTCTTTGCTTTTTATCAGCTGCATCGATGTTAGGTGGTGGAATTTTTCTGATAATTGGATTCCTCACACTCTTAGCAACTTTGCCTATTCTCTGCTCAATGATTTTTGCAATATATTTGCACATCTCTGGAGGTAAGCCTTTTGTCGCTCAAGATCCATACTTAATTCCTCCAGAACAGTATCAAGGTGCTTTAGGACAAGGTGAACCCCCAAGTTGGGAAAAGGCTTTTATGTATTGCGTTATGCTAATTGCGATCGCAGTTTTAGGCCCTGGTGCTTATTCGCTTGATGCTTTGATTTTTGGAAGGTGAATCATCATATTTATGATTCAGTTATTAACAACGCCACATCATAAAATTTAAACTTCTGATCTACAGTAATTATTGTTAGACCTTCTACCAAAGCCTGAGCAATTAACATCCGATCAAAAGGATCTTTATGATACATTGGCAAATCAGCAACTTTTATTCCATGTGCCAACGTAATTGCTAAAACCTCTAATCGACTAAAGCGCAAAGCCTCCTCTAAATTACTAGGAGCTATTAACTTTCCTAAAGACTGTTTAATCGAAATTTCCCAAGCACTAATAGCACTGACAAAAATTAAATTTTCAGGATTAGTAATTACTTCTCGTACCTGATTTGACAACTTAGAATCATTTGCTAAAAACCATAGCAGGATATGAGTATCTAGCAGAAAACTCATTGATCTTCCCCATAAAAAGCAGCAATTACCTCTTCGGAAGTTTCATCAAAATCATCAGAAATCTTAACCTGTCCTTGCCAAAAACCTGCAACTCTGGGTTCTAAGATATCTTCACTAATCATCACCATCGAGCCATGATTTAAACTTGCTTTTTCAACTATAGACTCTGCTTGAGACAGAGGTAAAACCTTTGCCCAAGGAACCCCTTGACGAGTTAGCGTAATTTCAACATTATTTTGGATATCTGATAATAACTCAAGTAAATTATCAGATAAGTAAGCAATATCGAAAGTTTTTTCTGACATTTTTATTTATGTCCTACCTCACTACAAGTATTATAGCCAATCAACGATCCATCGCTTCCCACATCAAGATTCCGCAATTAGCAATATTGCGTGTCCATCAGGATCTTTAACTAAATAACCTTGGCGGTAAGGAAAAGAGCGATCGCTAAACTGTACAATCCGCGACGATACAAACTGAACTTTGTTACGCCGTAGCTTATCTACAAACTGTTCAAGATTATTTACAACAAGCTCAATTTGGATATGTGCAATATCGCAACTTTTCCAGTCACTCGGTATTGGGCGGCCTTTTTCAGGCACAATATAGTCTAACAGTTCAATTCCCACACCATCTTGAACAGGTCGTAGTGCTGTAATTTTGACTTCGGCTCCTGGTAAATTATCCAAGCGAGATTGGGTTGCACCCCAGTTGAGACTGCGGCTATCAATTTGCATTCCCAGGAGGTTGCAGTAGAAGTGTATACTCTGCTCGGTATTGGAAATAGCGATCGCACTATGATCGATTCCCAAAAACAAGCTATGACTATTTTGATGCCACTTATCTTGTCCTTTATCAGGTGGAAACCAAATTAACTCTAAATCATGACCATCAGGGTCTTTAAACTTAAAAGCGCGGACACCACCAGATGCTTTATTCTCAGGTGGTATTGTCTGGGGAGCAACTGAAATTGATTCAATGGGAAATGAACGCAAGTGAGTATAAGCACGATCCATATCACTCACGACAATTGCCAGATGTTGAAACCACAAGTCATTACTTTGTGAATCGCTGGGAATGGGTTTACCCTGAATATTAAGATACTCCATCAACTCGATCGGTTCATCACCTAATCGTAAAGTGACAATGCGAATTGTTGTCCCAGTCACATCTCCTAAGTCGCTGTAATCCTGTCCTTCAACAGTAATGTCAGAAACTAGTTCAAAAGCAAGTGCTTGTGTATAGAAATCCAAAGAGCGATTGCAGTTTGTCACTGTTAAGCCAATAGCTCTAATTCTTTGTACTTGTACATCGGTTTGACTTGACATATTCAACAGACTTTGTACTTATTATGTACTAGCTTCGCAAAAATTCAATATGAGTCTTGTATAAATCAATATCAAAAATATGATAAAATTTATCTCTAGCTGAAGAAAGACATGTAACTGAATTTATCCTTTAAAGATTTCATCGAATAATGAAATCGTGATGAAATTTTTATAGTTCTTTCGGTAGAAATATTTCTTAGACTTCTTGCAAAAGTGGAGAAAAGGGTAAGGGTTAAAGGGGAAAGCGGCTCATAAAAACCCTTTTCCCTTTAACCCCTCTTGCAAAAATTACTTTTGCAAGAGGTTTATTATCCCAATGGCTAGAGGCGTTAATTATTGTAAATCTCTAAAGTCATGCCAGAATCACCAAAATAGCTAGTCAAAGAAAACTTGCCGCTTGTTGGATACCTGCTGCTGGTATTCCCTGGTTTGTTGCCGTTTTTGGATGTGACTCAATAATTGCTAGAATTGCTAGCTTCAGGCGATCGTAAGGTTGCGGTTGATTAGTAGCAATTATGGTGCAACTCGCACAGGCTCCGACTATAGAGCAATCCTGTCGCTTGAGGTAGCGATCGGGGCAGTTAACTGACAGTTCAGAACCGCTATCTTTATCTAATTAAATAGTAACGAAAGATTAAGCATAGCAAATGACTGTGCGCCATCACTCAAAGTAATCTTTCTTAAGGCAAATAGATAAAAGTGAAGCGATGGAGTAAAATCTTTGAATAAATTAAAACTGATTTAATTCAGAACAAATAATATGTTGAGTATACTTTGGGGTATTGTTGTTATACTGGTTGCTTTTTGGGCATTAGGACTGGCACTTCATATTGCCGGAAATCTCATTCATGCAGTGTTGCTTTTAGCTATTGGTCTTGCTATCTATAATTTTTTCAAAACGCGTGATGTGTGAATAAATATAGTATTTCTTCATCATGGTGAAGGTACATTATAGTCCCTTCCTCGCTTGCAAAGAGAGGTGAAGGATGTGCAAAGAGAGGTGAAGGATGCAGTTATTGTACCTCATTCATTATCTTGGCAATTGCAAACAATTGAAGAATTCAACTATTCTGAATTCAGGAGCAAAGCTGGAGATAATAGACTTATTGTATAAGTTGGGAAAAGGAGAAAAGGTTCTGCAAAAGTCCCTTTCCCCTTTCACCTTTACCCTTTTCCCCAAGAGTGCAAAAAGCACAAATGCCAAAAGGTCTAATGATGTATTGTGATGTATTGCAGTCTGCATAATACAGCAAAAATACTTTTGTAAGGCGGGCAAGACTTTGGCTTTGTTCAGTCGAATGCTGCCCACCTCCTAAGTAATTGGATGTTTTTATTTGAAAGTCATCTGAGAACTTTTAAACTAGTGCTGTTGTTGCTTTTAATCTAAAAATCTTCTCAATTACATCTTCTACTACCTTATCAGGCGTAGAAGCACCAGAAGTAATGCCTACAACAATTTCCCCATCAGGCAACCAGTTATCTGTAGTTATTAACTGCCCATTTAATTGCCGATGTTCAATAGAATATACCGATTTAAGGCGTTCAACAGTATCAATATGGTAAGAAGGAATTCCTCGCTCAAAGGCAATTTGTTGCAACTGAGTAGTATTCGAGGAATTAAACCCACCAATTACTATCATCAAATCTAAATTATGTTCCACTAATTCCAACATGGCATCTTGCCGTTCTTGAGTGGCATCACAAATAGTGTTAAAGCTTTGGAAATGCTGATTTAACTCAGTGGGGCCATACTTTTGTAACATAGTCCGCTCAAAAAGCTTGCCGATTTGCTCAGTTTCGCCTTTAAGCATGGTAGTTTGGTTAGCAATGCCAACTCTTTCTAAATCGCGATCGGGGTCAAATCCTGCTGAACAAGCTTTCGCAAATTTTGTCAGAAATTCTTCACGGTTGCCACCATTGATAATATAGTCAGCAACATATTCTGCTTCTTGCAAATTTAACACAATTAAATACTTGCCAGCGAAGGAACTAGTCGCAACTGTTTCTTCGTGCTTATATTTACCGTGAATTATTGATGTATAATCGATTTTTTTGTGCTTTTCTACTGTATTCCAAACTTTAGATACCCAAGGACAAGTTGTATCAACAATTTTGCAGCCTTTATCGTGAAGTATCTGCATTTCTTGAACGCTAGCCCCAAAAGCGGGTAATATGACCACATCACCAATTCCAACAATAGAAAAGTCTTTATTCTTTTCTTTAATGGGGATGAATTGTACTTCCATCTCCTGCATCCGCTGATTTACAGAAGGGTTGTGGATAATCTCGTTAGTAATCCAGATGTGTTCTGTGGGGAAATGCTGACGAGTTTCGTAGGCCATAGCCACAGCCCGTTCTACACCCCAGCAAAAGCCAAAGGCTTGTGCTAGTCGGATTGTTACATCACCCCGTTGCAGAGTGTAATTGCGATCGCGAATTTCCTGAATCAAGTTACTCTGATACTCAGATTGCAACTGCGTGGCAACTTCTGCTTGATGACCAAAGCCCTTGCGATTGTAATTTTCTGAATGTTGGAGGTTGCGCTTAAAAGCTTTTGTATCCATTAGATTTGTCTACTTAAACTCACTATTTCTTATTTTCTCGCGCCTAGACGCGATTGATACAGAGTTGTCTTCAAAGATATTATCAGAGAGAGGCAAAGGGAAAAGGATTTAATGCCTTTACCCTTTATCCTTTAACCTTTTCCCCTCTTTTTCTTGCTGGGGTTTTAATTCAATCTCGCTATAAATCTGCAATGCAGAACGCCAAACCATATAGCCTTCAGGACTTAAATGTAAGCCATCAGTAGTAAATTCGCGGCGGAGATTTCCTTGCTTGTTAGTAAACAGGGGATGTAAATCGAGGTATTTGACACCTTTTTTGGTAGATATGCTTTGTAGTTGCTGATTCAACTCGCGAATGCGACTATTGGCAACAGCCAATAGTTTATCTCGTCCTTTCCAAGTTGCTGCTTCTGCCCCATGTGGCAAAATCGATTGGACAACAATTTGCGCTGTGGGATGAGTCTTTCGTAGGTAATTGATAATTTGCCGCTGATTATCTAAAATTTCCCCATTGCTCATGCCCCGAATTAAGTCATTAATGCCAATCATTACAAAAATCACCTCTGGCTGGGTGCGGTCAAATATTTTTAATCTTTTTAAGAGTCCATTGCTGGTTTCGCCAGAAATTCCTTGATTGAGCCAATTTTTACCTTCGGGTAATAACTCAGGGGGAAACCACAAACTCAGAGAATCTCCCGCCAGGATGGTTAAATGCGGAGGATGTTGGTCAGCGGCGACCTTGGCTTCTTGGTTGAGGATATCTATCCACTCTTGATAAGTGAGTTGGTGACGGCGACCTAAATCAGGTGTAGCAATTTGCGGTGAATTATTCAGGTTGATTGGCTGTGGGGATGCGATTATCCCAAAAAAAGCGGCCAATCTCTGCTGTTGCCAAATGAGCAGAATGACCGCCAACATTAGGATGCCGTTGGTTAACAGCGAGAAAAATGCCCAGATAGGAAAGGTTTTAAGAGATGTAGACACGACTAGCGAAATTTACCAATTATTTGAATCAAATTTTAACGCTAGCGATCGCAAATTACACAATCTTAAATTGGGCATTGGGGAAGCAACTCCTAACTCCTAACTCCTAACTCCTAACTCCTAACTCCTAACTCAGCACTCAGCACTCATTACTGAGTAGGACGGTCGCCAAACTCGGAATTGTAACCTTCTTCGCCGTGTTCGTTGATATCCATACCTTGCAATTCCGCTTCCTCTTTGACTCGCAGCCCGACTGTAGCATCGATAATCTTGAGAATAATCCACGTACCAACACCTGCGATTACATAGGCAACGACAATTGCTACTAGTTCAACTATCAATTCACCAAAATTACCACGCAGCACTCCATCTTTACCTCCTCCGTTGACTTGAGTCGTGGCAAAAATGGCCGTTAAAATTGCCCCTACTGTACCGCCAACGCCATGCACGGGATAGGTATCTAAAGCATCGTCAATTTGCAGCTTATGCTTGAAACTCACAGCATAGAAGCAAACAAAGGAGGTGATGAAACCAACTAAAATCGCTGATAGCGGTGTGACAAATCCGGCGGCGGGGGTGATACCCACTAAACCAGCAACAGCTCCTGTAGCTGCTCCCACTGCGGTCGGTTTACCCCGTAAAACGCTTTCCAAAATTAGCCACATTAAAGCCGCCGCCGCCGCCGCAGTATTGGTAGCAACAAAGGCTGTTGTTGCTAAATTTGTGACTACATTACCAGAAGTTCCACTGGCAGCAGATAAGGCACTTCCAGCGTTGAAACCGAACCAGCCAAACCATAGCAAGCCAGCACCCAGTAAAATGAAAGGAACATTATGCGGTGGGCTAAGGCGATCGGGATGTGTTTTCCGAGGGCCAAGGACGATCGCTGCTACTAGGGCTGAAACCCCAGAACTAATATGAACTACTGTGCCGCCTGCAAAGTCGAGCGCACCTAATCCACCGTACAAACCCAAGAATCCACCTTTCGCCCAGACCATGTGGGCTAGGGGAGCGTAAACAAAGGTTGACCACAGTAGAACAAACAGCGAATAGGCGCGGAAACTAATCCGCTCAACGATCGCCCCAGAAATTAAGGCTGGGGTGATAATGGCAAACATGGCTTGGTAAATCATGAATGCCTGATGGGGTATTGTGCCGGCATAAGAGACGACTTCCGGCGGGTTTGACCCTTTGAGATAATCGGTTATCTCTAATCCGACATTATTCAAACCCAGCCATTGCAATCCACCGATAAATGGTAAACCTGGCGCAAAGGAAAGACTATAGCCCCACAAAATCCAGGTAACTCCGACGATTGCCATTAACACAAAGCTCATCATCAATGTGTTTAGGATGTTACGCGATCGCACAAATCCACCATAGAAAAATGCCAATCCTGGTGTCATTAGCAGCACAAGTGCTGCTGAAATCAGCATAAATGCTGTGTCCCCAGTATCAGCAGTAGGCGGGGCAGCAGTTGGGGTTTGGGCAAAAGCATTGCCCATCAACGGCCCTCCTAAAAATAGTAGGGTGATAGCTCCAATCATCACAACTTTCTTCAACACTTTTTTTTCTTCCTAAGCACCAACAATTTGTATCCTTAACTACATTTGATTACTTTTATTGACACATTTTTGTCTTGAAAGTTACTTAACCTGAATTTTCTTGGAATGTTAACAAAAATATAAACCTAATTTGTAGTTGCCAAGATTTAAATTAGCGTATAAACACGCAATCATTACATTGCATCTTTTTTTTTGAAGAATAGAAGAATAGTATTTTATTAAAGCCGGGCAAAATTACGAATTTTTAGTTACTTACTGTTACAAACCAAAATAATTGTGATATTTGACGCGTATTGTAAATTATTGTTAGTATTTTCAGATAATTTGCCCAAATATGCACTGAATTTCAACTTCTCGTGCGATCGCGAACAGGGTGCAAAGACAGAGGCTACGCCAATATGAGGTAGAGAAATACCCTACTCGTGCGATCGCGATCGTCATTTTAGAGAAGAGAGAAGCAAGTAGCGTCAGGATTGGGGAGAAGTATACCTCATCTAGTTGCAAAATGCTGCATCATGAGTTCTCTTTATATTTCCCTCATAAACACGTAGATATCTAGATACCTGCTTCTAACAGGTTAGTTGCGAAAAAACTTTTGCAATTTTGATATTTCCCTCATAAACACGTAGATATCTAGATACCTGCTTCTAACAGGTTAGTTGCGAAAAAACTTTTGCAATTTTGATATTTCCCTCATAAACACGTAGATATCTAGATACCTGCTTCTAACAGGTTAGTTGCGAAAAAACTTTTGCAATTTTGCGTGAGATTATTATTTGTTTAACAGGGAACACTATAAAAGTTCAAAATAATCTAGAAATTTTACTTAACTTCTGGGGGCAAACATGATAATTAAAACACTTACTAAAGCTAAACATACTCCGATTAAGTCGTAGCGGTCTGGAGTTACCCCGTCTACCTTCCAACCCCAAAGCATTGCCATTGCAATAAACACGCCGCCATAAGCCGCATAGACTCTGCCAAAATTTGTTGGTTGGAGAGTTGCAATAACCCCATAGAAAGCTAAAGCAATTCCTCCCAATATCCCCAACCAGGACGGCTTACCTTCGCGCAACCACAACCAGATTAAGTAGCCGCCTCCAATTTCCAATAAGCCAGCCCACAAAAAATACAGCAGAGACTTAAGCATTTGATTGATTATTTAACAACATATAAGTCAGTAAAATTACGCTAACGGTTTTAAGTAAACTATTGTCATTAATTAAAGGTAAGTTTATTGACCAAATTGGGCATGAGGCATTGGGAGTAATGAGTAATGAGTTAGGAGTTAGGAGTTAGGAGTTAGGAGTTAGGAGTTTTGTTTATCCCCTTGTCCCCTCATCTGCCTCATCTCCCCGCTCTCCTGCCCCCTGCCCCCTGCTCCCCTGCTCCCTGCTCCCCTGCTCCCCTGCCCCCCTGCTCCCCAGAATGTAGATAAGGCTCAAGGATGAAAGCACCATTACCTGATAACGAAGCCCAGAGAATCGATGCAGTTTTGCAGTATAAGATTCTCGATACGCCATCGGAAGCCACCTTTGACGATCTGACTCGTTTAGCCTCGTATATTTGTCAGACTCCTATTGCCTTAATTAGCTTAATTGATACAAATCGCCAATGGTTCAAGTCAAAAGTCGGTTTGGATGTCTCAGAAACGCACCGAGATTTCGCATTCTGTGCCCATGCCATTCTCCAGTCTGATGTTTTGGTAGTGCCTGATGTAAAAAATGACGAACGGTTTGCAACAAATCCACTGGTGACATCTGACCCAAATATTCGGTTTTATGCTGGTGTACCTTTAACTAACCCTGAAGGATACGCCCTCGGAACGCTGTGTGTAATTGACTACGTACCACGAGAACTTAATTTAGAACAAATAGAGGCATTACAAACTTTAGGTCGTCAAGTCATAAAGCAACTGGAATTGCGCCGAAATTTAGCAAGTTTGGTACTTGCTTCCAAGAAAAGCAACCAGGTACAGAGGGTACGCAAGCAATTTTTCAAAAAGATTGCAGCAAGTTTTGGTTTGTCGTCAATAATTTTAGTTTTGATTGGGGCGGTTTCCGATCAAAATACAAGAGTATTTAGTAATTTTAATCGCAGTACAGTAACAAATACTTATAAAAAACTTAACAGCCAAGAGGAAATACTGTCCCAGGTAAAGGATGCTGAAATTGGGCAACGTAGTTACATCTTCACTGGAGACAAACTTTATCTAAAATCGTATCAAACAGCACTTAGTAACGTCGATCGAGAAATTGCCAAGCTGAAGAATTTAACAGCAGCTCAACCGAATCAACAAAAGCAGATGGCAACGCTTGAATTTCTGATAACGGCTAAACTTACTGAACTAAAACAGACTATCGATTTGCGCCAAAATAAGGGATTAGAGGCAGCGTTGCAAGTACTGCTGAGAAACGATCGACAAAATCTCATGGATGATATCCGCAAGACGATCGATGAGATAGAAAACCAGGACAGGGGAAGAATTAGACAGCAGTCACAAGCAGCAAAGACTTGGACTAGGAACACAATTCTCACATTGGCGATCGCTATTTGCCTAAGTTTTATCGTTCTTGCTGTAGTCTACTACTTGATTTATCGTGAGGTTATAGAGCGCAAGAGGACAGAAGAAACCTTAAATCAACAACGCAACTTTATCTCAGCAGTCCTTGATACGGTCGGTGCTTTGGTAATAGTTCTCGATTCTCAAGGGCAAATCATTCGTTTCAATCAAGCTTGCGAGCAAATGACTGGTTACTCCTTTGATGAAGTCAGAGGTAGGTGTTGCTGGAACTTGTTCCTCATTCCTGAAGAAGTGGAGTCAGTCAAAGCAGTTTTCGAGCAGATGCTATCTGGTCAATTATTCAATGAGTACGAAAATTATTGGGTAATGAAGAATGGTAGTCGGCGGCTGATTGCCTGGTCGAATACCAATTTAAAAGACTATGAGGGCTGTGTTGAGTACATTGTCGGTACTGGTATTGACATTACCGATGCCAAACGGACACAACAGCATCTGACTGCACAATATGCTGCAACCCGCGTTTTAGCGGAGTCTGCCACAATTAGCGAAGCTACTCGCCAAATATTGCAAGGAATCTGTGAGAGTTTGGCATGGGATTTGGGTGAAATTTGGATGATAGATGAGCAAGCAAATGTGCTGCATTTTCTCGATATCTGGCATAAAGCATCCCTTGAGACGCAAGAGTTTGAAATACTGAAGCGGCAAACCACCTTTGCACCCGGAATTGGACTACCTGGAAGGGTTTGGGCTAGTTCTGAATCGGTTTGGATCGCTGATATCGCTAAAGATATTAATTTGCCTAACTTCAAAATAGCTGCTCAAGTAAGACTACACGCAGCTTTTGGTTTTCCGATCCGCAGTGGTAACAAAATTCTCGGCGTGATTACCTGCTTTAATCGTCAAATCCAGCCCCTTGACGAAGATTTAGTAAAAACGATGAATTCTATCGGCGAGCAAGTAGGGCAATTTATCCAGCGTAAACAGGCTGAAGAAGAAATACAACGCCAAAATTTGCGATCGCAACTATTTACTGAAATCACCCTGAAGATTCGTCAATCTTTGGACATCGAAGAAATTCTCCAAATCACTGTTGAAGAGGTACAAAAGATTCTCCAGACTGACCGAGTTTTAATTTATCAGCTGATGCCAGATCAGTCTGCAAACACCGTTGTTGAAGCAGTAGTTTCTGGCTTACCAGCAATCAAAGAGCAAAACAACGCCGCCCCCTACTTTGAAGCAGAATATCTCCAACAGTACTATCTACAGCAGTACCGTCAAGGCAAGGTTTTCGGACTGGATAACTTGGATCTTTTGGAAGTTGAACAAAGTCATCTGGGATTAATGCAACAGTTTGGGGTGAAAGTCAATTTAGTTGTACCCATTCTTGTTAAAGAAGAACTTCGCGGTTTGCTTATAGTTCATCAGTGTGACGATTCCCACCACTGGTCTAGCTTTGAAACCGATCTTTTGCGGCAAATAGCCGACCAAGTAGGTATTGCTTTGACCCAAGCCCAACTATTAGCAGCAGAAACTCGTCAGCGACAAGAACTTGAAATTGCCCGTCGCCAAGCCGAATTAGCTTCTCAGACGAAAAGTGCCTTTTTGGCAAATATCAGTCATGAAATTCGCACTCCGATGAATGCTGTATTGGGGATGACTAGTTTGGTGTTAGATACTCCTTTAGACGAAGAACAGCGAGATTTTATTGAAATAATTCGCAGTAGTGGAGACGCTCTTTTAAGTTTGATCAATGAGATTTTGGATCTTTCCAAACTTGAGGCTGGAGAGATGGCTCTCGAAACTCTCGATTTTGACCTATCCACTTGTGTAGAAGACGTGGTGGAATTATTGGCTCCTTCAGCCCATAACAAGGGATTAGAAATTGCCGCACTAATCGATCGCAACGTCCCCACTCAACTCAAAGGAGATACTGGTAGGCTGCGGCAAATTTTGATGAACTTAATCAGCAACGCCATCAAATTTACCAGCGCTGGCGAGGTATTAGTGCAAGCCGAATTGCGTTCGCTTTCTTTGACTACAGCCACCATCCATTTTGCGATTACAGATACAGGTCTTGGCATTAGCCCTGAAGACCAACGCAAACTCTTTACACCATTTACCCAAGTGGATGCTTCGACCACTCGCAAGTATGGTGGTACCGGTTTGGGATTAGCCATCTGTAAACAACTTGTAACTTTGATGGGAGGAGCGATTGGGGTAGAAAGCCAGATGGACAAAGGATCTAAGTTTTGGTTTGAGTTGCTTTTTAACAAACAAGTTGAGCCTGTTGAGCCAAAATGCGAACGCGGACTTTTGCAAAATCGCCGCTTATTGGTAGTGGATAACCACACTACTAATTATAAAATCATCTCCCATCAAGCTACTCATTGGGGAATGGAGGTAGATCGAGCTGACAGTATTGCTGCGGCAGTTAAAGTTATTCAGCAAGCTAGCGAGCAGGGGAAATCATATCATGTTGCCTTGGTTGATATGCAAATAGCCCAAACAAATGGCATGACAATAAAAGAACAAATTCCAGCCAATTCTGCAATTGCTAAGATCCCTTTGATTATACTCGCCTCTACTAATCAACGGGATGAAGTACAACAGGCGCTCAAAATCAAATTTGCTACTTATTTATTCAAACCCATTAAGCCATCACGACTCCTTGATACCATCATAAATATTTTAGAAACTCAGCCGGAATCAGAACAAGGGTGTAGAAACAGAAAGCTAGAGGCTACAGAAGAAATTACCAGTACAGAAACTTCAAGTATTCTTACTTCCTGTCCTCCTAATCCTTCTACTAAATCCAAGTTAAGAATTCTCTTAGCTGAAGATAATTTGGTGAATCAAAAAGTAGCACTAAAGCAACTCCAGAGTTTGGGCTACAAAGCCGATGTCGTTGCTAATGGAAAGGAAGTTTTGCAGCTCTTAGAAAAAATTCCTTACGATTTGATTTTAATGGATTGCCAAATGCCAATTCTCGACGGTTTGGAAACCACAAAAGAAATTCATCGTTGGCAAGAGGATGCTTTTGCATTGGGTCATCGTCCCGTAGTGATTGCGATGACAGCTAATGTGATGAAAGAAGACGAAGAAACTTGTCTAAATGCCGGAATGGACGACTATTTGAGTAAGCCAGTATTTAAAGAAAAATTGGCACAGACTCTAGAATATTGGACAGGTGCGATCGTTTCCCAGCAAGAGGCAGGTGTGTATGAACAGACAGTTTCCACGGACTTAGCAATTGATTGGGAACACTTGCATCAGATATCAGGAAACGATCGAGAATTTGAATTAAATTTATTGCAAATATGCGTTGAAGATATTAAACCCCGTTTAGAGATAATTAAAGCAGCGATCGCAGCTGATGACTTTGAGCAAATAGCACGAGAAACTCATCACCTTAAAGGTGCTAGTGTCAACATTGGAGCCACAGCTATGTACTTAGCAACTGACAAACTAGAACAACTAGCTAGCGATCGAGACCTTAAAGGTACTACTAATTTAATTTTAGAATTAGAAGAATTTGTCAACTGCATTCAATACTTTTTAATTAAAAACAAAGCCGTCAAGGAGGCAGAAGGCAGGATAGCGCAGCGTTAGCGAGTCCGCGAGCGTCGGCAGGGAGCAGGTGGTCACTAAGCGACTTACCTTGATGCCACTATGCCTAAGCGATGAATAATCTTGTACTTTGATTTGCGATCTGAAATACTCATACTTCAAAAATACAACACGAAAGCGATCGCACCTGCGAAATGTGGATAGTATTACAATACGGTTCGGTTAAAGGGGAAGGTGGGGCCCCCTCTAGGGATAAGGGGCAAGCAGGGTGGTTTCATACAAAAAAAGAAAAATACATAAGTCTTGATTTCTCATGTACAACCATAGATTTTGACCCCTCTCCAAACCTCTCCCCGAAGCGGAGAGAGGCTTTGAAACTCAGTTTTATTTTTTCTCTGCTTGTATGAAACCACCCTGCTCTAGGGATAAGGGGCAAGGGGAAAGGGAAAAGGTATTGGTTTTGAATACATCCTTTACCCAATACCTCCAAACCCATTCCCCAGACCACACTCGATTATGAAAAATGCTTATCCGAACCGTATTGGGTAGTATTACATCTATCTTTTTGCGATAGTTCCGCCGGTGCTTTTAATGCCAGCTTTGATGCTAATATCTAGGGCTAGGGTTGCTGTTCTTGCCGGACAGAATGGGCATTTGAATTGATATTATTTGAGCCACACCTATTTTATGTCCTAATCTATCTGGCGATCGCTATAACCCCTATTTAAAGGCGTTCCCTACCAACACGCACCCAACGGTAGCCGTAGCCTTCAAGTTGTATGCCGCTTTCTGGATGTTTGATCGGCTCATAGGGTTTATCTCCAAGCAAATCAATCCAATGGGATTCGCGATCGCCGCTAAACTTGAGAGTTACTGTACAACCATCTTTTGCCAGATTATGAAGGGCTACAACCCTTCCATCGCGCCACTGATAGTGTAAAGCTAACACTCCTGAGTTATCTGTCTCAATCAGTTCCCAACTTCCCCAACCGAACTCTGGACATTCTTTAAGCATCCGAATTGCTCGTTCCATCCAGTTTAAAAGTGAGTTGGAATCTCTTCTTTGAGCAATGACATTCAGGTGTGGGTAGCCATATTCCCCTTCTTCGATCACCGGGAGAATAAGTCGATCGCTAGGAGCGGTCGAGAACCCTCCATTAGACTCGGCTGACCATTGCATTGGGGTGCGGTTGGCGTCGCGTTGTTCCAACGATAAGTCGTCTCCCATGCCAATTTCTTCACCCGCCTTTAGGACTGGTGTTCCTGGCATAGTAAACATCAGGCTGTAAGCCAAACGAATCCGATGCTCGTCTCCTTGAACCAAAGGTGGAAAGCGACGCCGAATACCGCGATCGTAAATCCACACCTGCTCTTTATTCTGATGAAATTTGGTCAATATTTCTTCTTGTTCCGATTTAGAGAGCTTGTCTAAGGACAATTCATCATGATTGCGGATAAAATGCGCCCACTGACAAATGTCTGGAATCTTTGGCGGTGCTTTCAATCCTTCTATAAGAGGAGCCGCTGCTTCGCGAGCCAAGGCAAGCATGAGATACTGATTAACGATAAAGCTAAACAACATCTGCAACTTATCGCCATCGTCGAAATATTTCGGTACATCCTCCATTGAGACATTTGCTTCTGCCAGAACGATCGCATCTCCTCGCCGCCAGGAAAGAAAGTTCCGCATCTGTTGCAGATAACGGTAAGGGTCTTTAATATCTGCCTGTTTTTCAATACCCTTTAGCTCAATTAAAAACGGAGCCGCATCAACTCTAAAGCCAGAAATCCCCAGTTGCAGCCAAAATCCCATGATTTTGTCGAATTCTTCGCGGACTTGAGGATTGCCAATATTCAAATCTGCTTGATACTCAAAGAAGCGGTGAAAGTAATAGGCTCCAGCTTCCTCATTATATGTCCAAGTACTCTGTTGATAGCCAGGGAAAATAATTCCTGACTCAGCATCAGCCGGTTTTTCCTCTGACCAAATATAATAATTCCGGTATTTAGAATGCGGATCTTTGCAAGCAGCTTTAAACCAAGGATGGTCAGTCGAGGTGTGATTAATTACTAAGTCAACAATAACGCGCATCCCGCGATCGTTTGCCTGACGGAGAAATTCTACAAAGTCTCCTAATGTTCCCAAACGCGGATCTACACTGTAATAATCCGTAACATCATAGCCGTTATCTCGGTTTGGTGTGGGATAAAATGGCATCAGCCAAATACAGTTAATGCCTAAGCCTGCAATATAATCTAGGCGATCGATCAGTCCCTCAAAGTCTCCGATGCCATCGCCGTTACCATCCATAAACGTTTCAACATCAATGCAATAGATGACAGCACTTTTATACCAGAGGTTTAGCATAATACTTACAGCGATCGCTTTCGCCATCGTATCTTTTTTTGGTTTTTCTTAAATATCTGTCGATAGAGTTAGATTTGCTGCCGTTGCCGAATCAAAGGATGATTCTTGTGGGGGAGCCACTGCGTTGCGGTGAATCCAGCACTGTAGGCGGGTTTCCCGCCGTAGGCCACTGGTGTTAGCGTAGCGTCTCGCAGAGAAGGAGCGTCACCTAAAGGGAGATTCCCGACGCTCGAGTACTCGCTCTAAGCGTACTTACAGAGAAGCAAGCTACGCGTAGCGTCTCCAAGAGTTGCCATGCCGCAGGCTTTACGCTGCGCTATCCGTTGTAGTTGTAACAAGTGGAATCCTACTATACCACTGCTCAATGGCTTTACAGCCTGCAATTTTTATTTTTTTATGGCTTTCAGCTTAACAGATCCATCCCGACACTTGACATTATGTAAATTATGTACTACATTTGTAGTATTAAAGAACAGCCTCCTCCAAAGCATTGCAATAATGCTTTCTTGGGTCTGTAGCTCTAACGGTAGAGTTCCCAGATGTCACTTGTGCCCTGACAGAAAAAGCTTACATACTAGCTCAATAGTAGAGCGATCGTCTCTAAAACGATAAGTTGCAGGTGCGATTCCTGCGGTGTAACCACAGCTTTTTCAACTCGCATGAGGTGTGAGTGTAACTCTCACAGGGAGGGTATCGGTTCAATCCCGATCAGATCCACTAATACGAAAACAAGAGGTGATTGTAATGGTTCATATTCGATTTGAAGGACGTTCTGTTGATGTGCCAAAAACACAATTGGGAATTGCAGCAGGGATGAACGATCTGGCGGTGAAGGAGCGGGTTGCTCGACATTTAGATGTAAATAGCGATCGCCTTTCTGCTTACGTAATCGATCGCCGTCCTAGTGGCGATCTGATCGTCCGCCCTGAAGCTGTCTATGGTTAACTTTCAGAGTCATCCGTGTCCTAACAGAAGAAGCATACATACACATTGATAACGGCCCTAAGGTAGTAAAGTTCGAGCGATCGAATAAGCGAAGCATGATTTCTAAGTCTCTCGCAGATTTAGCGTGCGTGCCCACTGCCAATATTTGGTAAGAGCGACCGTAGCTGTAAAAAGCTTCTTGAACTTGCACGGAATGATTTAAGACTTAATTCCGCGCCCTAACTTGTAAAGCCTACACACACTCCGGCAACGGAATGCAGGTTCGATTCCTGTCGCTCCCTTTGATGGGAGCGTAGCCAAACTGGTAAAGGCAATTGTGAAAACTGCTTTGCTAACTTGTGCGGAATTCCAATTATTTAAATTGTATTTATCTATAATCTTTACTCAATACGGAGGTGAGTTCAATGATGTTAGCTAACTCATGTTTAATAACAACTCAATTAGTACAACTGCATTTAAACAACGTGAGATATGAGCGAACATCGTTTGAGCGAAATTGTAATTGAGCGTCCTCGCGGTGGAAGGAGAATTAGCCTCAAAAAGGTGACTGGCTTTAAGAAGCAATTATACAAAATCACCCAGGATGCAATTCAGGATGGATTGTTGAATCCCTACCTGATTAAACCAATAAATAAATCTAAGTATCTTTCAGATCATCTCGGCCCTCTGCGTCGGTTTTTGCGATCGCAAGTTGGACAGCCTTGGAATGACGTTTACAGTCAACTGTGTCAACGACTAGATCCCAGTACAATGGCAGGACAGCATGTTATCGATCATGTGTGGGACTACGTTGAACGGCATGTGGAAATAATTGATGATGGTTTCTATAGCAAGCCTTATCAAGGGTATCGAAATCAGCTAAATGCAAGCCACCGCGATCGCTTCTATATCCATCCTGAAACCGGAATTCTTTGTGCAGTCGAGAAAATACCTCGAAAGCAGCAGCAAAAACCGGAACAAACTGATATTCTCATCATTGATAATTATCATGAATACCAAAAGCTAAACGAGATTTGGTATTTAATTACCTTTGAAGATATTCCGCCAGTACACACTCATTATGTGATGGATGCTGTCAAGGGTAGAATTAATTATTTTGCTGCAATTTATAGAGGTCGAAAAATTTACGCTGTTAGTAAAAAGCAGTGTAATAAGAAAGAAATTCGATTTATTTTAAATCAACTTTCTCAAAACTAAAGTTTTCACTTCGTGCCCTAACTGAAAAAGCTTACATACTAGCCGAATGGTAAGGCACTTGAATCAAGATCAAGCAACTACGGGTTCAAATCCCGTGTGTGAACCAACAGCTTTTTCGACTTGCATGAGGTGATTTTATTTCATTTCATTTAAATATGGAGGTGAAAACGATGAAGAAGATTACTTCTTTCAACATCGAGCCTGAAGATTTCGACGATTTCTGCTTTTGAACCCTTGAGCAAACGTCGTCGTGGTTTCCCATCTGAAAAAGCTGTTAAACGTGGCCATCGCCTTGTTCATGGCGACAAGGAACTACAAGAAAAGCTTGGTAACAATGACCTTTGTCTTTGTGGTTCTGGTCGCTGCTTTCAAGAAGTGCTGTCGCAATAGCGGCAGATATGATGGCAGTTTACGCAGCTACTACTTTTAGGGAGTAGTACTAACGATTTCGATACTCATATCAAAACTGGCAGTTGTTGCCGCGCCCCGATCGCAGAAGCTTACATAATTTTGCAAAAGTTATACTCAATGCTTCTACAACTTGCGCGGTGATATCGCCCCGCGTGCAACATCTGCCTCCTTCAATTTTAGATTTTAGATTTTGGATTTTCGATTGCAATCCAAAATCATAAATCCAAAATCCAAAATTCTTAAAGGAGGTTCCCATGAATACCGCAGAACGCGATCTGCGTTTGGAAATGCTCAACAGTTTGCTGACAACTCCTCATCGCAAACTTGAGCAAGTCGCAGAAATTCACCAGTTAATTGTTGAACTCGATCCCATATTCTACGGACATCTGGCAGTTTGGTATCAGCATCATGGTGATGTCCGCGATCATAAAGAGGTGTTTGTTGCTCATTTGTTAACCAGTAATTTGGTTGAACACCGAGATGCTGGATTTATGATGCTGCAAGAGTTTCCACCCTATCAGGTAGCTCGTGTGGTGGACTTCATGAAGCAGCAGCAGAATAAGCTACCTCGTTCGGCTCGGACTGCGGTACGGCGTTACTTGAAGGTGCGAGAAAGCAATCCGGCTCTGTTCGATCGCGCCGCTTTGCGAGGTCGTAAAGCAATGAAGCACTTATATGCTTCACTGCACATCAAGCCAAATGAACGGGCAAATGCGATTCTGTTTGGTGATACTCCTCCAGAGGGTTCCTTAGCAAATGTGCTGAAGCAGCTTGCTAAGGCAGAAAATGCCGCAGAACAGGCACGGCTGATTGTGGAGTTCAAAATTCCCTATACGATCGCAGTTGGTACTATCAAGCAACTTACTCCAGTTGTCTTGGTGGCGTTAATCAACAGCATGACTCCTCAAGAAGCGATCAACAACCTCAAGTCTCTCCAGACTAGAGGTGCAATGGATCATCCAGAAGTCAAGAAGCTGATTGATTCCAAGCTGGAAGCAGCTTCTAAGAGTGGGCGTGTCTCAGCATTTAAAGCACAGGTTGCCACAGATGCAGGAGATTTTGACGCAGACACCGTTGCCCAACTGGAAAAGGTGACTAACGAACAGGTAAAGCGGCGTGGTGCGATCGCTCGTCCAACTGCTTTATTGGTGGACAAATCTGGTTCAATGGAAAATGCGATCGCGACGGGTTTGCAACTCGCTGCCCTCATCTCTGGTATCACAAAAGCAGAACTGTTTGTCTACGCCTTCGATACCATTCCTTACGCTATTACAGCAAAAGGCAAGGAGTTGAGCGACTGGGAACGCGCCTTCCAGCACATCAAAGCAGGCGGTGGTACTAGTATCGGCTGTGCATTGGAAGCAATGCGGAAAAAGAAGCAGGTAGTTGACCAGATTATCCTGGTGACGGATGAGGGCGAAAATGCTGCTCCTTATTTCGGTGAAGTCTACAAGAACTACTGCCGGGAGTTGGCGATAATGCCCAATGTGGTGATTGTCCGTGTGGGTACTTATTACAACTGGGTGGAGAGCCAACTGAAGCAGCAGCAAGCACCTGTAGATACGTTCACCTTTGCAGGTGACTACTACAGCTTGCCGAACATCGTCCCACTCCTGACGCGCCCCTCTCGTCTGGATTTGCTAATGGAGATTCTGGATATGCCGTTGCCTGTGCGAGATGATAAATAGAGTGTATCAGGGTGTGTCATAGTTATTTCTAACGCATCCTGATAAAGATATTAAAACTAAGCTTTGAGACAATATGTCAGAAAATACTAGCTTCGCTTTTGTAGCTAACCTACTTGATGTAAACTGCAATCTACCTTTTGAAGTTATTGAAGACTGCTACTTTCAAAAAGCTGATTCTATCCAAATTGGTCAGATTAGAAAATCTTTGTTAGACTCAGGATATTTTTATGAACTTTCTAGATTTAATTTATCTCCTTATGAATTAGTGTATGTTGAAGATTTGAATACACCCAACAAAAGAATTAAAAGTCAGCAGCTTGAACCACAAAATTGGAAATACTATATACTAACTTTTAAGGAAAATAATTCTATAATTCATGATTTAGCACAGATAGCAAATTTAGCAAAAATAGAGCTAGAATTCGGATTACAGTTTTTATATCATAAAGAATCAAAAGGGGTTGGAATTCTGAAAAATCCAATACATACCTTCAATTATTTTAATGAAATGAATAGTGGTTTATTTTTAACTCAATCTATTGATGATATAATATTACAAGATATAGGAGCAATATACTTAGATTATAAGCAATTAAATGAGACTAAATATCCAGAGATAAAACAAGCTGTTAATATGCTACACGAACTGAAGAATATTCCTCATAATTCTAAATTCAAGATTCTTGGGCTATTTACTATTATTGAATTTTTGATTACACATAAGCCAATTGATACAGGAGACTCCATTACGCGACAAGTTACAAATAAAATCAATTTATTATCAAAGCGTTTTAGTCATCAATTGGATTACTCTCAGTTTTTTGTAAATACATCTGAAAGTGCAATTTGGAAAAAACTTTATGCTTATAGAAGTAATATAACACACGGTAGTCAACCAGATTTTGCAAAAGAGTTATTAGTGTTAAAAGATGATTTCACTGCCCAAAATTTTCTAAAATTAGTTGTAAAAATGCTTTTGCGACACTCTCTAATCGAACCCCAACTATACACTGATTTGAAAGAATGTTAAATGAATGTTGTTTGCATATCAAACTTGAAACCTTTGATTCCTATCTGACTAAGAAGGATTCTAGCTTAATTTCCTTTATGGCAATGACAACAGCGATCGCTGTTCCATTTGTTTTGTAGCATATTGTATTATATAAATATCCTGCGTGCCCCAACTCTTGGAGCCTACATACTAGTACGAGAGGAAAAGTAACACTGCCAAATGCAGTGGGCGTGTGTGAACGGGGAGTACGAAGAACCTGGGAGGTAGGCTTAAAAGTAGCCATCCTTAAAAGAGTGTGTAACAACTCACCAGCGGAGTCCCTTTAGTAACTGAGAACACGCAATGCTCCACCAACTTGCACGCAGGAATTTTACTACTTTCTAAGTAGGAGGCTATTGATTAACAAAATTAAAATTAACTTCAAGTTTTTGACTTTAATACTTCTATAGCTTTAAATCCTCCTATAGTCTGACCTAAAAATATCATGGGAATAGCCAAGCCAAACGGTTTACCAGTTTGAATCATATTAAAAATGCCTGTTAACACATTTAGCGACATCAATCCTACTGCAATACCGAGTGCAATTTTTGATTTACGTTGTACAAAAAAACCTAGAACTAAATACAGTAAACCAATAAATAAAGAACAAAAAACCAATATTAGATGATCGGGCAATCGACTACCAGCAACAAAGAATATTATGCTTAGAAAAATACTCAAAACTCCAATTGCGTAAACTGCACGGTAAGCAGATGCTAACTTTTTTCGGGACTCTGATATTTGTTGTATTTGGGTAGTCATTATTTTTCTATTTATTGGGTTTACTGTCAGACAATTATGTTTTTTTATATACTCTAGTTTTAGGAATATCTTGAGTAATTATGCGTAAATAGAGATAATGATGACTGACATCCGTAAGCTAATCAACCAAATTGCGATCGCACAAGCACAGTTACATACCACCCAATTTCTCGCACCCTGTGTCAAAGGCGGACGAGTTCGCACACGGGTAGCTGGGATGATCTACACCTTCAGTCCAAAGCCTAGTAAATTTCAAGGTTGGGGCATCTTTCAGGCTGTGGATGAGAAAACAGCAACGGTTGTAAAAGAAGCAGATTTACCCCAAATTGCAGAATACCTGCAACACTTTCCCCAAATACGACTGCGGTTAGCACATCAACTGCAAAAACAAACTTGGTTAGCATACCCCGTGAATGAAGCAGATATGCGTCAACGGTTGAAGGTAGTTAAACCGATCGCAGTTCATTTAGTTACCGAGGGTATCGCCTTTGAGCAAATCATTACCCGATGGAATGGACAGTCATGCTGGTTCGAGGAAGTAGATCGCCGTACCGATCCGGTAATTGTTGAAACACTGCAATCTGCCGTTAAGCAAATCATTCCAGTTGAGGAATTACAGTTTAAAGGCATTACTCCAGAAATCCGCACAGTGTATGAATTAGCAACTCGGCGTATTGAGGGATTTACTCAACCCCAACAGGATGAAAAGCGATTGAGAAAGGCGTTGCAAATGGGTGGCGGTACCTTAAATCAATTCCACGATCGCAGCGACTACTGGACAGTCGATTGGACAACTGCTGATGGTGTTCGCCATAGTAGTGCGATCACTAAAACTGACTTGACTGTTGTCAGTTCTGGCATTTGCTTAAGTGGACGCGATCGCGATTTTGACTTGCAATCCTTAGTAGGTGTGATGGAACAACAAGAGTATTAATTACGAATTACGAATTATTATGAGTGTCTTTTTTCACGAACAGCTTTACCGCACTAATGCTGTGATGGCAAAGCTGAAAAACTATCCTGTAACCATTTGTGGCGCGGGAGCATTAGGAGCTAACATTGCGGAAAACTTAGCTCGGTCTGGTTTTGATAAACTTACAGTAATAGATCGCGATCGCATTGAGGAGCGTAATCTTTCAACTCAGCCTTACTACCGTTCCGATGTGGGAGCGTTCAAGGCGAAAATCTTGGCGAACAATTTATATCGAGCAATTGGTACTAAAGTTGATGCCAAAACAAAGGAGTTAACACCAGCAAATACAAATCAATTACTTCAAGACAGCCAGCTAATTATCGATGTCTTTGACAATAGCGTGGCACGTCAAGCAGTGAAAGATTATGCTGATCAATTAAGCGTACCCTGTCTTCATGCTGGACTATCAGCAGATTATGCAGAGGTGATTTGGAATGACGTTTATCGCGTTCCTTCCGATGTGAATGATGATGTCTGTGATTATCCATTAGCACGAAACCTGGTGATGTTAACCGTTGCTGTGACGTGTGAAGCGATCGTTTCATTCATTGCCACAGCAGAACAGCGTAACTTCAGTATCACTCAGAAGGATCTGACTGTTCAACCTCTGTTTTTGTAGATTGCATAGACGTTTGTGATTTTAACGCAACTCTTGGAGACGCTGCGCGAACGTTGATGGTTGAAAATTCGGTTTCAGGTGGAGAGGGGTATTAGTGAAGTAGAATAATACCAATTTGAAAAAAGAATGGGACAAATAAACCATTTGTAGAGACGCGATTCATCGCGTCTTTACCCAAAGATGTGTCGCAAAATTGAATTGGTATAAGTAGCGATCGCTCTCAAACTCTTTCCCACTGTTAACACCGCGCTGTTTCTACCATTCCGTTATCTCCCTACTCCCCTATATTCAGCAATTTCGCCATCGTTAACCGTTGCAGTTTACCGGTAGCACCACGAGGTAGTCGATCTAAAATGTGAATTTGCCTGGGAACTTTGAAGTCTGCCAGCATAGTTGCACAGTGAGCTAAAAGTTCTTTTTCGCCAGCTTCTGCTTTCAGAACCACAGCCGCGTGGATATCTTCTCCTAAAGATTTGTGGGGGACGGCAAAAGCTAGAGCTTCAGCGACGGCAGGATGGCGTAGCAAGACATCATCCACTTCTAAAGGAGAAATTTTTTCCCCACCCCGATTAATCAATTCTTTAATCCGTCCAGTCAAGCGGAGGTAGCCGTCTGCATCCACAGTACCTTGATCCCCTGTACGGAACCAACCATTCACAAAAGCAGTGGCGTTAGCTTCTGGATTGTTTTCGTAGCCATCTATAACATTGGGTGCTTTTATCGCCACTTCCCCCAAGCTTCCTTTAGATAATAGGTTGCCTTCAGAGTCCATAATGCCCACTTCTACACCGAAGCCATAACCGACAGTACCTGGTTTCCTGACTTTTGGCGGTAGGGGATTGGTAGTCATTAAGTGAGATGCTTCAGTCATGCTGTAAGATTCCACCACAGGAGCATTCAGAGTTGCCTCTAGCTGTTCAATGATAATCGGCGGCAAAGAAGCGCTACTAGAGCGAATGAAACGAAAGCGGTTTGCTTTGACAATTTCTGGGTTACGGCTAGCACGCGCCAAAATTGTCTGGTGCATGGTTGGCGCTGCGGAGTACCAGGTGGGTTTGTAGGTATCTACCAACTTCCAAAACTCCAAGGCATTAAAACCATTGGGACAAACTAATGTACCACCCGAAGCCAGAGTTGCCAGCAAACAGCCCACCAATCCGTGAACATGGAACAAGGGCATTAGACAAAGTGTAGTATCGGCTGCTGTGAGTGAGTAAGCACTAATCAGGTTGCCGGCTGAAGCGATTAAGTTGCGATGACGAATCGGCACACGCTTGGGACGACTGGTAGTGCCGCTAGTGTGGAGAATCATCGCTATATCATCAGCGTTGGGGGCTGTGGGATTCGCGGATTCTCCTGGTTCTGAACCTGTTTTGACTAATTCAAAGCTTAATGTGCCGTCAGTGTTTACCTTGGCATTAATCAGCGCCATATCAGGTGTGACACTAGCAATGGCTGCTTCTGACCCCTCAGACAACGTAATCAGTGCCTTTGCTTGGGTATCTTGGTAGTAAAAGGCAAATTCTTCTTGTTTGTATTTGGGATTTAAGGGTGCAGCAGTGCCACATAAAGCAGCAGCCAAAAAGGTAATCGCCATTGGTGAACCGTTAGTCATGGCAATGGCAATACGTTCTCCCCGTTTCAATCCAAAGCTGTTGAGTTGAGATACCAGTTCAATAACATTCTCGCGTAATTGCTTATAAGTTAGCGATCGCCCTTCAGGGGTAACTAAGGCTGGATGATTGTCTTCCCCTACTAAAAGCTCAAATAAATTCATTGTTTTTCCGACCTGTAAATATATGATTTAGCTTAAACAAAAAATTGTTACTTAGCTTTTAGTTATGAGACAGTGCTAGAATGCTGTTATTAACAACAATGTTTTAAATAACCCTCATAACAATTTCTCTGAAAGAATTTTGTTATGGAGATCATCCTGTAAAATCATAAAAGTGTACATTAAATAAATTTAAGGATCTGCGCTCAAGCAGATAAAGTTATTAGCATTAATTCTCAAGATCCCTTGGGAGTAGTCCTTTGGATATAAATAGAAGAAATTAGTTCAATAGTTTATAAAAATAGCCGTATACTCAATTTCCAAAACATATTAATTTAATAGCAATTATGAGTTTCATAAAAATTACTATGTTGGGCGAAAGCTTAGAGCGCCAAGGCGGAATAGTTTCAGTGGAAAAGCTGATTCTTGAAGAAACTACCTCTGATATTCAAATTGAACACATTACGACTTTACCAAATGGTTCTACTGTCTATAAAGTGTTAGTTTTTTTGCAGGCAATAGGTGAGTTATTTTGGAACTTATTAAACCAAAGAACTGACCTAATTCACATCCATGTTTCAGATAGAGGTAGCGCTTTTCGTCATTCAATTACTACTCTTATTGGTTGGCTATTTCAAAAACCAGTAATTATTCATACTCATAGTGCTGATTTTCATTTGTTTTACTCTAAACTACCCCAATGGCTTAAGCAGTGGCTAAGTTGGTCGTTTTGTAAATGTACGCGTTTCATTGTTTTATCAGATAGCTGGAAAAAATTCTATATTGAGAATCTTGGCTTGAAATCTGAGCAAGTTATTGTTCTGCCTAACCCAGTAAAAATTCCCGCACAAATTCCACAGCGAATAGATTCCAAACAGATATTTTTCTTATTTTTAGGGCGCATTGGTGAGCGCAAAGGCACTTTTGATTTAATTAAAGCATTTGCTGCTATGCCTGTTGCTCAACAAAGCCAAGCCAAGTTAGTTATAGCGGGGGATGGAGATGTAGAAAAAGCTCGTAGTTTGCTCCCAACTTTAAATCTTACTGACTATATCACTATTCTTGATTGGGTAGATCGAGAAAAACGTGACGATCTTTTCACTAAGGCTGATGTCTTTGTGTTACCTTCCTACAACGAAGGTCTGCCTATGGCACTATTAGAAGCAATGAGTTGGGGTTTGGCAGTTATCACTACCGCAGTAGGAGGAATACCCGAAATAGTTACTCAAAATCAGAATGGTTTATTAGTTAATCCGGGGGATATTCAACAATTGTCAGAGGCAATGCAATCTTTAATTGCAGACGAAAATCTGAGAATATCTTTGGGAAATAATGCCCGAGTCAAAGTCAAGCACTTGGACATCAACAAATATCTTACATCTTTAAGAGAGATTTATACAGCAGTTATCAATTGATAACCATCTTGATGAAAGTAGGTTTAAGTTACTTGCCCTATGTATTAAACACCAAATTCAAAAACGACGTAATTTATTCTGTATGCAAAGATGATAGGTGTTACCAAGTAGAGATTTAATTTAAAATTAGGAAAGTTTAAGGTAGCGATAAAGGGATTATTATTTTGTTGTTTTAATTCTTCTAAACTTGGTATACTGACTAATAAGTAAAGGAGTGCAGAAATGAAAAATTTCCCGGAAGTTAAATTGTTTGATACAAGATTCCATAAAGTTAAAGTACAAGAATTAGTTGATTATTTAATAGAAGCAGCAAAAAATAAAAAAAAGACAGTTGTAGGACATGTCAATATCAGAGCAATGAATTTCGCTTATGAAAAGTCTTGGTATCGAGATTTTTTGAATAAGGCTGATTTAGTATTTTGTGACGGATTTGGTGTAATGGTAGGAGCTAGAATCAATGGTTATTCAATGCAATCTGCACATCGAATGACAGCACCAGATTACATAGAAGATTTAGCATTAAAGTGCGATCGAGAAAACATTTCTTTATTTTTGTTAGCTGGAAAACCTGGCGTAGTAGATAAGGCAATTACTAAGTTAGGATCTATTGCGCCTAATTTACGCGTACAGGGACATCATGGTTATTTTGATAAATCAGGAAAAGAGAATGATTTGGTAATAGAAAAAATTAATAAATTCCAACCAGATATTTTATATATTGGTTTTGGTATGCCATTACAGGAACGCTGGATTTTAGATAACTTCAATAAAATTGAAACTACTGTATTTTTACCTTTGGGTGCTTGTCTAGATTTTTATACTGACTCTATATATCGCGGCCCGCGTTGGCTGACTGATAATGGTCTGGAGTGGTTAACACGCTTAATTACTGAACCTACTCGTCTAGCAGACCGTTATCTTGTAGGCATTCCATTATTTTTTTATCGCTTAGTTAAACAGCGAATCGCTCAAGGAATGATAACAAATCGCTAAATAAATTTTTTCTAAATTTCGCATTTGTTATAACCATGACTGCCCAAAAGAGGCAAATTGTTTCCCCTACCTCTGCTGCCAAGACTAGAATTAGAATTGATGTGACATTCTTCTAGTAGCCAAAGTGCCAGACTCTCTGCCATTAAGCGATCGCTATCTTGCCTTAATCGATGAAATTGTAGAAACCACCCTCAAGGGCAAAATTAGCTCTGTAGAACAGGTGTATCAAATGCTGCTTAAAGGAATTACTTCCGGTACAGGGGAAGTGTTTGAGCTAGCTTTGAGCGATCGCCTGAATTCCCTCCAAAGTCAAGTAGATAGCGAAAAAGACGAACTCAAGAAAGCCAAGGCGACTCGCTCTTTGAGAGCTGTTAAGACGATTCAAAATCAATGGCAACGCTGGCAAGAGCAAAACAAAGCAACAGAAGCGATCGCCTCCGCAGTTACAGAAATCACCAGAGCCAGCGCTGCCGAGCGTCTAGCGACATTTATCCGAGTTACTGACCCGAATCAGAAGTATCCGCTAAATTTACAACAGTTACAGCAGTTGTCCAAAGCATTACTGCAATTTGCTCAGGCAGATGCTGATTTACAACAATTTTCCGAAGGGATTACCCGTGGTTTAGCTTCTTGGCAGCGATTGCAAGACAACTTGCTCAGTTGGATGTACGAGCAAAAAGAATCTCTGGGGTTTGGCGGTGTACCGGGAGAACGCGGCCCTTGGGCAAGTTGGGCGAAACAACTTAATAGTGAATTACCCCAAGCACTCCTTCGCACCTTAGCTAGGGAAGAATCCGCAATTGAGTTTGCCGAACGACAGCGTGGTATTACCCTCAGAGATTGGGTGGAAATGGCATTAATTTTACAGTTCTTGCAACGGGGACTAATTAGCTGGTTTGACCAACAAGCTTACGATATTAAGGCTGGGCCAAAGTTATCCATTTCCACTTTTTTGACCTTTGCGGTGATTTGGAGTCAGTTAGCAAGTGGTTTTAGGAGCATTGGGACAATATACAGCGATGCCTGTTCTCAAATCATGCTCCAGATTTTACGAACCTTTGCCCAGCGTCCGTATTTTCCTTTTTACGGCGGAATTTTTGCCTCTTTTACTGGCACTTATTTACGAGATGCCCTAGATTATTTAGATGAACCACTGCGGCGAGGCGAAGGAACCCAGGAAAAGGCGCGGATTTTGACCCTTTTAGGCTATTCTCAACGTGCTTTGGGACAATACCAGCGCTCAATTGATTTTCATCAGCAGGCGCTAGAGATAGCCAGAAATGCAGGCGATCGCACCTGTGAAATTGCCAATCTCAACCACCTCAGCCGTACCTACGTACAACAGCAAAATTACGCTGAGGCAATTAACTACAGTCAACGAGCATTAATACTGAGTCGGCAAGCAGGCGATAGGACAGGAGAGGCAAACGCGCTGGTAAATTTAGGTTACAGCGAAGTCATGCAAGCTCAGGAATTGGAAAACCTAGAACCCGAAATATATGAAGCCGCAATTAATTATTTGGAACAAGGTTTAAAATTATCAGAAAAATTAGGCGATCTTCAAAGTAAAGCTTTATGTGTCAGTAGCTTAGGAATTGCCTATCTAGTAATCGGAGAATACCAAACGGCAATTAAGTATCTGGAAGATGGTTTTAAAACAGCGCAAGTTTCCGGTGATTTGTATCTCCAAGGGCGGAACTTAGCTTATTTAGCAGAAGCTTATTATCATCTGCAAAATTCTGAAAAAACTGTTTACACAGGTTCTTTGGGAATGTATCTTTTAGAGCAAATTGCTTCTAATGAGTGGCGTCAACCAGCAGGTTTACTGACAATTTTACAAGGACAAATCGGGGCAGAAGCTTTCCAAATGTTCTTACAGCAACATCGCCCGAAAATTATTGCGATTATCGGTGTAGATGGGTACGATCACATTCCGCAATTGTTAGAAGAATATCAGCAAGATATGTAAAAAAAATAAGGATTCAGACTTAATTGTTTTCAAGTTTGAGAAGAAAAGCAACAAATGCGATCGCACTTCCGACCGCCACATCATCAAAGAAGCGAGAGTCAATATCGTCTCATCAACGGCTTTGGGTTGTAACCGGAGGTCAAACAGGAGTTGATAGGGCTGCGCTCGATACAGCTTTATCACTTTTGTTACCAGTTCGTGGATGGTGTCCAAAGGGGCGGCTTGCAGAGGATGGAAAGATACCATCTGTATACCCGCTTCAAGAGACGACGAGTACAGACTATGCGTTACGTACCGAGTGGAACGTTCGAGATTCAGATGGGACGCTCGTCCTAGCGTATGGATCGCTTGAAGGAGGAACAAAGTTTACGGCTGACCTAGCGCATAAGTACGATCGCCCCGTCCTGATTATTAACGCGCTGTCGTTCAGTGGAAATGACGCTGCTCGTTTCTGGAGTTGGATTCAGAAGCACAACATTCGCATTTTGAATGTTGCTGGTCCACGAGAAAGCTCACAACCGGGTGTTATTTATAACCGTGCCCGATATGTTCTTAAGCAGCTCTTGGAGTCGTAAAAAGAAAGAGATAAAACTTTCCCCGGTATATTTTTTTAGCATAAATCCATATTGAGCTTGCTTATTTAAATGAATTGTGGTAGCTTCATTGTAATTTAAATACTTTAAGTCGATTGACTTACCGTAGTTTACTTGATAGTATCATTACTCTAGTTAAGAAATTTGTTTTCACTAGGTAGTTTAAAAACCGTAAATAGTAAGGTATTCATGGCTATCAGCCAAAAATTATTTATAATATTTTATACTGAATTAAATGAAATGATACGTATTTGCAGCGATAAAAACTGCGTAGTTTACCGCCGTAGGCATCGCCCACCGAGCCATAATCCTTTATTGCGATCGCTAATTTAATGGTGAAGCAGTGTTTATCGATAAACCTTGAGGCTTTCAGCAGCAGTGATGCAGCATAGGTCTACTTAATCCATACGTAGGAGTTGGAAATTATGGTGCAAACTTCTCTCGTCCGCCCCAGCAATCCCTTTCAACCACCGACTTTTGTTTCTATTGAATCAGAGCGTCGCCATCGTCAAGAACGCTTGGCAGCAGCCTTTCGGGTATTTGCGCGTTTGGGTTTTGCTCAAGGATTGGCAGGACACATCACTGCCCGCGATCCCGAACTTACCGATCATTTTTGGGTAAATCCCTTTGGGATACACTTCAGTCGCATTCGGGTATCAGACCTGATATTAGTGAATAGTGAAGGTCAGGTAGTCCAAGGTGAAGGCAAAGTTAGTCAAGCAGCATTTGCCATTCACTCTCAAATCCACGAAGCCCGCCCCGATGTCATTGCAGCGGCTCACGCCCATTCTTTCTATGGTAAAACTTGGTCATCTTTGGGTAGGTTGCTCGATCCGATTACCCAAGATTCCTGTGCTTTTTACCAAGATCATGCTCTATTTGATGATTTTACAGGCATTGTTTTAGAGACAAGCGAAGGAAAACGCATTGCTCAGGCACTAGGCAAGAGCAAAGCGGCGATTTTACGCAACCACGGAATATTGACCGTAGGGCATAGTGTGGATGAAGCAGCTTGGTGGTACATCAGGTTAGAGGATACTGCTAAAGCGCAATTGCTAGCAGAAGCCGTAGGAAAACCCATCCTGATTGACCACGACATCGCCTTAAAGATCCAACAACGCGGTGGTACTCACCAAGCAGGCTGGGGTGGATTCCAGTATTTATGGGATGAAATTACCCACGACCAACCAGATTTGTTTGATTGATTAGGGAATGGGGCATTGGGCATTGAGAAGAGACAAGGTAGACAAGGAAGAGGGGGGAGATAAGCGAGAGAGTTGTTGAATAATTGCCCCTTGTCCCCCTTGTCCCCCTTGTCTCCCCTGCTCGCCAACATTTTTAGGAGAATTAATTATGCCCATTGAATTTATTGGATTGATTCGGACAAAACGGACTTCGGAATTAAATAGTGCATCAGGTGGTCTGGGCGATGACATCATCGATCCAGCTTATGTTCGTGAATTTGCCAAAGCTCATGAAGAAGGAGGCTTTGACAAAGTATTGATTGGCTATAGTTCTAGTAGCCCTGATGGTTTGACTGTTGCAAGTTTTGCTGCTTCAGCAACCGAACGATTGGGCTTTTTAATTGCTCATCGTCCGGGTTTTGTCGCACCAACTCTGGCAGCTCGCAAGGCAGCTACCCTTGACCATTTTACCAACGGTCGGATTGCAATACATATTATTACTGGTGGTAGTGATGTTGACCAACAAAAAGATGGTGACTGGCTAGATCATGACAGCCGTTACCGTCGCACCGATGAATATTTAGAAATTGTTCGTCGCGTCTGGACAAGCGACACTCCCTTTGATTACGAAGGTGAATTTTACCGCATCAAGGATGCTTTCTCTGCGATCAAGCCGCTGCAAAAGCCCTATATCCCGCTTTACTTTGGTGGTGCATCTGGCCCAGCCGTACAGGTAGGAGCCAAACACAGTAATGTCTATGCTTTGTGGGGTGAGCCAATTGCCGCAGTTAAAGAACGAATTGCAGAGGTACGTGCTGCCTTACCACCCGATCGCTCCATTCGCTTCAGTGTCTCTCTGCGACCGATTCTTGGTGCTACAGAACAAGAGGCTTGGGAGAAAGCACATAGTATTTTAGCACGAATTCAAGAGTTGCGAGGAGGCGCAAAATTAGCTGCCCCAGCTAGACCCCAGGCGGTAGGATCGCAACGTCTGCTAGATTTTGCTGCCAAAAATGAGATTTATGATAAGCGTTTATGGACACCGATCGCCGCAGCTACTGGTGCGGCAGGTAACACTACTGCTCTAGTGGGTACACCAGAACAAGTAGCAGAGGCTTTGGTTGATTATTACGATGCAGGTGTGACTACCTTGTTAATCCGGGGCTTTGATCCTTTAGAGGATGCGATCGCTTATGGGCGTGATGTTATACCTTTAGTACGTGCAGAAGTCGCACGACGAGAACGGCAAACAGTTGGAGTAAGGAGTTAATACCCCGGTAAACAAAGATAAACTAGGCTAAAACCCTCTTGCTTCTTGCTTGATTCCAACTACAAATTTTGACGCTAACCTACTTGGAATAATTTACTCAATACTTAAAGAAGTCCTGCTGATTCATATAATCGTTTAAGCATTGCTGAAATCTTTGTACCATAATCTAAATCTGCTGACCATCGCCCTGATAGCTGATCGATTAATGGCGCAATCCCGCGTGTGACAAAACGAAACCTGGGATCTACTACTTCCTGTACCAAAGGTTCTAAACTAGCGTAAGCTTTCAAATGTTGAACGTGCGCTCTAACTCCAATTCTTGCACTTGGGAAAGACGCAGCCTCCGAACCGCCACCGATCGCACCTAAGCCTGCAAAGTTATTTTGCTCAGGTTTAATATCACCACCAAACCGTAAAAATCCCGTTTCTACACACATTTGGCAAAAGGCAATATCATAGTTCACTCCCTCTATACCTGCTTCTTCGCGATAAAGTTTGGGGATATCAGGAAACTTTGTTATCGCATTTTCATTATTATTTCTCAGGAATAATTGTAACTGGACTTCGGAAGTATTACCGTTCGACATTACGCGCGAAAATTGACCAGGGCAAACCACCAAATTCGAGCGCAAGCTAACAGTACGCGTCGCCGCATCCCAATTAACTGCAATATTAAAATCTCGGAGTTCGATTGCTTTGACATAAACTACTTTGTGATAGGTAATGCGATTGACATTAGCCGCTTTTGAAAGGTCAATTCGGAGAAGGTCTACTAAATCAATAGGGATGTAAGCATTCCCATTAACTAAAATTCCTTGCTCGGTGTAACTTTGTCCATTAATATTAATATTAATCGGTGGATAATTTGCTTCAGCTGGAGTTCCGGGAGTGGGGTCAATTACACGACTCCAAGTCACCAATCCATCGACAATTCCTAAAGCAAAATCGCGGCGACGAGTTTGCAGCAAAGCCCGATCCTCTGGATTGCTGAGAAACCCCACTTGCATCACCAAAGCTGGCAGCGTTGTCTGACGACAGAATGCTAAACTACCCAATCCACTATCTGTATCTGGCTTGACTCCCCGATTCGGTAATTGGGGTACGCGGCGTAATAACCCCACCAGCAATTGTTCGGCATTACTCTTGCGATCGCTATTATTAGCTATGTAGAAAACGCTAGCCCCACGCACAGAAGGACTGTTAGCCGCATTAGCTGCAATTTCTAGGGCGACATCACCCCGACGGCCGCGGGAATTGATCCAAGAGATAGTTTGGGCGGCGCTCAAGTCATCAGGAACCGCTAAAATTTCCAAACTCCGCGCCCTCAGTTCCGTGACAATCAAATCCCGCAGCAAAATCATTTCTTTTGCTTCAGTTGTACCACCTGCGATCGCACCCCAATCTATTCCTCCCGCTTCTTTGCCTCCATGAGCCGCTGATATAAAAATACGCCCCATTTTCAGTATTTCCTCTGATAAAATTAAGTCTAAGCAATTCTATACATCATTCTTGGTCTAGCAACAAGAATATAATAGCTATCAGAAGTCATTTGTCCTTTGTCCTTTGTCCTTTTTTCAAAGTTAATGCCCAATGACTAATAGACTTCTTGCAGAAGTAGTGAAAAGGGTAAGGGGGAAAGGGAAAAGGAATAAAAAAACCTTTCCCCTTTGACCTTTCTCCTTTTCCCGCCTCTTGCAAAAGTAACTTTTGCAAGAGGTCTAATGACTAATGACCAATACTTCGACTACGCTCAGTACAAGTGACTAACGACTAATATATGCAAATCCCCCGCTTGCACCCAGACACAATTGAGGAAGTTAAACTACGGGCTGATATTGTAGATGTCGTCTCGGAATACGTAGTTTTACGCAAACGAGGAAAGGATTTTGTCGGTTTATGCCCCTTCCATGATGAGAAATCTCCCAGTTTCACCGTTAGTCAAACCAAGCAAATGTATTATTGCTTTGGCTGTCAAGCTGGGGGAAATGCCATTAAGTTTGTCATGGAGTTGGGAAAGCGTTCTTTTGCTGATGTGGTGCTGGATTTAGCACGGCGTTACCAAGTACCCGTGCAAACTCTTGAACCCGAACAACGTCAAGAATTACAGCGTCAGCTATCTTTGCGCGAGCAGTTGTATGAAGTTCTCGCTTCTTCAGCACAGTTTTATCAACACGCCTTGAGACAATCCCAAGGACAAAAGGCACTTCAATATTTGCAATCTAACCGCCAACTCAAAGAAGAAACTATACAGCAATTTGGTTTAGGTTATGCCCCCGCAGGTTGGGAAACTCTTTATCGTTATTTAGTGGATGATAAACATTATCCAGTGCAAATACTGGAAAAAGCGGGATTGATTAAGCCACGCCGGGAAGGTGGTGGGTATTATGATGTATTTCGCGATCGCTTGATGATTCCCATCCGTGATGTCCAAGGGCGTGTTATTGCCTTTGGTGGCAGAACTTTGACTGATGAACAGCCTAAATATCTGAATTCACCCGAAACCGAACTTTTTAGTAAAGGTAAAACCTTATTCGCCCTCGATCGAGCCAAAGATGGTATTTCTAAACTCGATCGAGCCGTGGTGGTAGAGGGATATTTTGATGCGATCGCTCTCCACGCTGCTGGTATTAATAATGCCGTAGCCTCACTCGGTACAGCTTTAAGCTTAGAACAAGTCCGGTTAATATTACGCTACACCGAATCGAAACAATTAGTACTCAACTTTGATGCTGATAAAGCTGGAACCAATGCCGCAGAACGAGCGATTGGTGAAATTGCCGAACTGGCATACAAGGGCGAAGTTCAGCTAAAAATTCTCAATTTACCCGATGGCAAAGATGCTGATGAATATTTGCATAGCCACACTCCAGAAGATTATGGAGAACTGCTAAAAAATGCGCCACTTTGGCTAGACTGGCAGATTCAGCAGATTATTCAAGACCGTGATTTAAAACAGGCTACTGATTTTCAGCAAGTAACTCAGCAAATAGTCAAATTACTTAAAAATATCGCTAACAGCGATACACGCAACTATTACGTTTCTTACTGTGCAGAAATACTCAGTTTAGGAAATACCAGACTTATACCCCTAAGAGTCGAAAATCTGTTAACTCAAATTGCTCCGGTTGCGGCGACATATTCTAAGCCTGTGTTAGCGAAGAAAGCATGGGGAGGTGGCAAATCCCCACTGTCCATTACTTCGGCGTCGCTCAGTACAAGTCCCAACTCCTCACTCCCGACAGAACGCAGTCTTTTAGAACATGCAGAGGCATTATTATTGCGAATTTACTTGCATTGTCCCGAACAGCGTCAAATGATTGTTGACGAACTAGAGAAGCGAGATTTGCAATTTAGTCTTTCCCACCACCGATTTTTATGGCAACAGATTTTAGAAATTTCATCCGATGATGGAGAGACGAAAAACTTTGCGTCTTTACCAAATTTAATTTCCCGCCTGCAAGATCGGTTCTTAGAATTTGACAGCGAAATCGGGTTAATTTCTCATTTATTTCATGTGGATGAAAAAAACCAAAAAGAAATACTGCGGACTGGGCAAGTAGTTCAAGCTGCGATCGCTTGTATGGATTTAGTGATGCTTGAAAAACGCTATCGTCACTTTTTGGAACTATGGCAACAAACCGATCCAGAAGCGGAACCAGAGCGCTATGAATATTATTATCAGGCTTTCTACGCTGAAAAAATCAAGCTTCAACAAATAGACCGACAACGGTTATTTTCCATCACCGAGCTTTTGTAGGCTTGCACTCACGCTCAACCTAAATCTTGATTAGACCTCAAGATAGTTCAGTAGACTTCTTGGCATTGTGGGGAAAAGGTTAAAAGTTAAAGGGTAAAGGTGGGCACTAATAAAAGCCCAAAGGCTTGTGTCGTCTTGTTCCCAGCCTCCAGGCTGGGAATATATTTAAAGTGGGCTTCTGCCTCTTGTCAAGCTACCTCTAAAGCAATACGGTTCGGTTAAAGGGGAAAGGGGAATAAAAAACCTTTAACCCTTACCCATTTCCCTTTTCCCCAAACCCTATTTTGAGTTCAAAATGCTTATCTGAACCGTATTGACCTCTAAAGTGGTTGTATCCCCAGCAAACCTGGTAAATCCAGAGAGGCGAGGTGTTGATAAGCTCGATCTATAACTCGCTTACCTCTAAGAAAGCCTGTATTAGCTCCAGGACAAATATACTGGAGAGTTTCTGGTGTAAAACGTTCTAACAATAATCGAATGCTCTGAATTTGCCTTGGCCAGTGAAAGGTTTTAGCTGTCCGTAATGGTACTGGTTGACCGTGCTGATTAGGGAGTAAATGGCGACCAGAAAATAATATACCCCCAAATTCGCTGTAGTAGAGACAAGATGAGCCAGGAGAATGCCCTGGTGTCCAAATCACTTGCATAGCTGCATCAAGAGTAAATTCTTGTCTAAAGGTAGTTACGGTTAAGCCTGGTAATAAATACGCTTCTTGCTCTTGAATCAGCACCTCGCAGCCAAAAGCTTGCTGAAATTCAGCAGTCTTGCCAATAGCACCGCGATGGGTGAGAAATAACCAACGCACGCCTCCATGCGCTGCTAAAAAATCTTGATTTGTTTTTTCTAGTGCAGGGCAATCTATGAGGATATTGCCTTCATTTCTTACAATAAAATAAGAGGTTCCCCCTAATGTGTCCCGATTGGGTGGAAAGGCAAAAATGCTCTCTTGTGCGAAGTCCGATTGCAGAGAACCTCCGCTGAATACTTCGTTAGGGAAGACAGCCCGTGGTGGCTTAGTTGTATGACTTGGCTGTTGAGGTAAAGGGCACATAATCAAAGAACCGAAACTGAGGAGTTGTGGACAATTTGATGACAGTGCGGAAATTCTCAAGAATTGCAACTTGAGCGTTAACCAGCACTGTTAACCGTTGTGAAAAAAAATTGAGATTTGAGGTCTGCCTTGTAGTTAATGCTATGGTGCTGAAGCTACTGGTGGGGCGTTTTGTCAAAATTACTGAAGAGAACATGGCATTTTGGTTTCTGTTTATCCTCCTGCTGGGGCTTGCTACTTATCTAATGGTGCAGCGCAGCGTTGCTCTCATTACCCGCACACCAGTATGGTTGTTGTGGCTGGTTTTAATGACACCAGCATTTCTGTTGAGTGGATGGACGCTAATCTACGGAGCGAAACAACCTCCACCGCCAGAGCTGATCCTCTGGTCGGTATTTTTCTGCACAGTCTTGTACTGGGTGTTGTTTCAATGGGGGCGTCAAGTACCAAGAGATACACAGACTGACGAAGCCCAAACCCCAGCCTCAGAATCACAACCGACTATCCAGCCTACCCCAGAACCAATAGTGCGTCCCATTGAACCAACGGAAGAAACCCAACTACGAAATTGTTTTCCTTGGTCTGTATATTACATTCAAAATATTGAGTATCGACCCCAATCTGTGATTTGCCGGGGTCAGTTGCGAACTAAAGCCAGCAACGCTTACCAGCAGATTAAAACTAATATTGAAGCACAATTTGGCGATCGCTTCTTGCTGATTTTTCAAGAAGGCTTTAATGGCAAACCTTTCTTTGTCCTTGTTCCCAATACTCAAGCTGCTGCTAAACAGACAGATACACCACGACGCAACCAAGAACGATTAACTCGACCAGGATTAGCGCTGATGCTGCTAGTAGCTACTTTGATCACTACTACCTTGGTGGGAGTGCAAAATGCTGGTGTGACTCTGCCGCCTATCTGGCAAATTGGATCTTTGTTCAAACTTCTATCTAACCCAGATGTCCTATTCAAGGGATTGCCTTATGCTTTAGGACTGATGGCTATTTTGGGCACTCACGAACTTGGGCATTATTTAACAGCTAAATTTTACAAGATTCGCTCGACATTGCCTTACTTTATTCCCGTACCTTTCTTTTTGGGAACTTTTGGCGCATTTATTCAGATGCGTAGTCCTATTCCCAACCGCAAAGCTTTATTTGATATTAGTATCGCTGGGCCAATTGCAGGTTTTGTTGTCACCTTGCCACTACTAATATGGGGTTTGGCTCATTCTGATATAGTTTCCCTGACTGAAAAAACCCGACTTTTAAATCCTGATGCGCTCAATCCCAAGTATTCAATTTTACTGGCTATACTCTCGAAGTTAGCTTTGGGAAGTCAGTTAACGGCAAAATCAGCCCTCGATCTGCATCCAGTTGCAGTAGCAGGTTTTTTAGGACTAGTTGTCACAGCGTTAAATTTAATGCCTGTGGGACAATTAGATGGAGGTCACATTATCCATGCGATGTTTGGACAACGAACTGCGATCGTAATTGGTCAAATTGCTCGCGTGTTGTTGCTATTACTTTCTTTAGTTAGGGAAGAATTTTTGGTGTGGGCGATTATCTTATTATTTATGCCGTTGATTGATGAACCTGCACTGAATGATGTCACTGAATTGGATAACAAACGTGACGTTTGGGGGTTACTGGCAATGGCTTTGTTGATTGTAATTATTCTGCCATTACCACAGGCGATCGCTAACTTTTTGCAAATTTAAAAAGATTCAGGAGTCAGAATTCTGAAGTAAAACAGGCTTTATACCTGGATTTGAGGCGAATCGTTGTGTACTTTACTTCCCCTGAAATTGGCTGTATCAAAGATCGCGATCGTTATCTCTCAGCAGCCCATAGATTTGTCTATGAGGTTTTCCCCTTGTCCCCTTGTCTCCTTGTCCCCCTTGTCCCCTTGTCCCCCTTGTCCCCCTTGTCCCCCTTGTCCCCTTGTCCTCTTCCATGCTAATTCTGGAGTCCGTCCCTTTAAGCCAATCATCAATTTCAGCATAAATACTTTTAATACAGGTACTCGCTGCAAAAACCATAAACCCAAACGACGAACCACCACCACAGGGAAGAAATTATTAGAGAACATCCGATCTAACAAATCGGTGAAACCTAAAATTGTCAGATTCTCTAGCTTGCGCCAGCGTTCATAACCTTTGAGAATCTGAATGTCACCAATATCTTTACCCGTTTTGTGCGCTGCTTGAATTACTTGCGCCAAAGCTGCTGCATCCCGAATGCCCAAATTTAAACCTTGTCCGCCGACGGGATGGCAATTGTGCGCCGCATCACCAATTAATGCCAGTCGCGGGAGAACGTAGCGATCGCTTTGCATAAGTTGTACCTGAAAAACAAAGCGATCGCCGAGTAATTCCAGTTTGCCCATTTGATCGCCATAGCGGCGGCTGAGTTCTGCCAAAAATTCCTCATCATTTAAAGCACATAAAGCTTTTGCTTCTTCGTGGGGGGCTGTCCAGACAATGCGGCAACGGTTTCCCGGTAAAGGTAAAATCGCAAGGGGGCCGCTAGACCAAAATCTTTCGTAAGCGGTGTTATTGTGGGGTTTTTCTGGTTTGACAAATGCCACAATGCAAGATTGCCAATACTTCCAGCCCGAAGTTTTGATGCCAGCAGCTTGCCGAATTGGCGATCGCGATCCATCTGCGGCTACAACTAATTTGCTCTTGACTGTCTTTAGGCGATCGGCAATTTTTATCTCGATGGTGACTATATTCTGCTGGTATTGCGTATTTACCACTTCCGCCGGACACAAATAAGTCACGTTGGGGCAATTTTGGACGAAATCTTGCAATGGCTGCAACAAAGCTTGGTGTTCCGCCACATAACCCAACTCTGGGGTATTTATATCATCTGTGGTAAATTCCACTACATCGGGATAATCGGCATCCGAAAGACGGACTCGGCAATATTTAGCGATTTGCGGCAACATTTTGTCCCAAACGCCAATTCCTTGATAAATTAGCGACGAAAGCTGATGAACTGCATAAGCTTGTCCTTTGGCTACCGCCGCAGATGCTACTTTCGCCTCAATCAGCAAGATACTCAAACCAGAATCTTTTAAAGCAGAGGCTAGAGTTAATCCAATAATCCCACCGCCGACAATTACCAAATCATATTCATATCCTTGCTCATTTGGCGGTGTTAGTTGAGGGGAAATTTGCTCAAGCTGCGTTATGGTCATTGTTAAGTTAGATTACAGCGTTTTAACTCTTATTTTGACGCGATCGCGCCTTCTTGAGCAAGTTAACAATTCAAAATTGTATCCATAACCCTTGTAGAGAGGCGAATTTTCGCGTCTTTACGAATTATTTGCTGACTCGATAGACTGGTCTAATCTGACGATAAGTATTAAGCAAGCTGAGAAATTTAGGACCATCAAAATTTATCGGGTCAACTTTTTTACCAGAACGATCTACTAAATGATGCGTAGTGATGCGATCGTCTGGGACTTGACTTTGAGCAATTAACCAAGCAAGAGAATGATATTGAGCTTCCGTATAGCCGCTATGGGTTTGTTGACTATTACTGTCATAACTATCTGGTGGTGTTTCCAAAGAGACGTGATAAGCAAAATTATTCACAGACGCGGGTAAAGTCGGATTAGTCTGTACAGTTTCCACTCCCTGCGAACCATCAAACACAGAGTTAGCTGCACCAAAAGCCCGCTTGTCTGGCGGTACTAGATAAACCACTGTGCCGTCTAACTTGATTAAGGCGTGGTAACTTGCTTGCACACCTTCATCGCTATGGGCTACTTGAAAGAAATTAATGGCGCTAGAAGCAGAATAACCAGTTTCATGGATGACGATAATTGGTTGATTGTTGACAGGAATGCCGTTAACATCTTGGGTGTAACGTTCACCATAGTTACTTGGATCGACTGAAGCAACTTGATAATTAGGTCTGTACTGTGCAAAAGCTTGAGTGGTTATGTACCTTGCTACAGGCTGGTTAGTCTTGACTGGGGACTTGATAACATTTTGAAATTTCTTCTCTGGCTCTTTGGCTGATTGAAATTGCGCCTGGGGATATTTACTGAAAGTTGTAACCTGTGGATTGGATGTACGGGATATTGTCGGATTGTTGTGTAATTTTGTTGCTCGTCCAATTAGCAGTACTACAGTTAGAGTGGCGAACATTAGCCAGATTAGTAGTACTCTAGTCACCCAGTCTGTAAACTTCATTTTTCTAATACCCGTAAAACCGTAGATATTAATTTATAGCTAAACTGGCGTGTCAGTTGTAGAGGCGCACTTCTGTAAACCACTACCGCTTATGGTATCCAAATAATAATCGCTATAATACCTTAATTCTAGTCAAATATACCTTGATAATCCCTGCAATGGTGCTGTTAAAAGCTATTTAATTTCAATGCCGTGGGTAGTGGATTCGTGGGTGTGAAAGTCTTCATCGTGTAGCGCTCTTAATGATGTTTTACCCACATCCTCTTCACCAACTACTAGCAGTTTAGAAAAATATTATCCTTTAGCTTCTAACCTGGCTCGAAGATAGGTCAAAATTACCTCCGTTCCCTGCTCAACAATTTCAGGCGGCGGCGATTTTAATTGTGGATTATTATTTACGGATAGCTCAGTCAAGTTGGAGAGTCGACAGATTTCTAGCGGCAGGCTGCTGAGTTGATTGTAAGAGAGGTCTAGCCATATTAAGTTTGAGAGTTGGCTGATTTCTGGCGGTAGACTGCTGAGTTGATTGCCAGAGAGGTCTAGCCATTCCAAGTTTGAGAGTTGGCTGATTTCTGGCGGTAGACTGCTAAGTTGATTACAAGAGAGGTCTAGCCATGTCAAGTTTGAGAGTTGGCTGATTTCTGGCGGTAGGCTGCTGAGTTGATTACCAGAGAGGAATAGCTCAGTCAAGTTAGAAAGTTGGCTGATTTCTGGCGGTAGGCTGCTGAATTGGTTACCACAGAGGAATAGCTCAGTCAAGTTAGAAAGTTGGCTAAATTCTGGCGGCAGGTTGCTGAGTTGATTGTTATCGAGGTTTAGCCATGTCAAGTTGTAGAGTTGGCTGATTCCTGGCGGCAGGCTGCTGAATTCATTACCAGAGAGGGATAGCTCAGTCAAGTTGGAGAGTTGGCTGATTCCTGGCGGTAGACTGCTAAGTTGATTGTTCTCAAGGGATAGCTCAGTCAAGTTGGAGAGTTGGCTGATTTCTGGCGGGAGGCTGCTGAGTTGATTTTTATCGAGGTATAGGTGAGTCAAGTTGGAGAGTTGGCTGATTTCTGGTGGCAGACTGCTAAGTTGATTTTTATCGAGGTATAGGTGAGTCAAGTTGGAGAGTTGGCTGATTTCTTGCGGCAGGCTGCTGAGTTGATTGTTATCGAGGTCTAGATGCGTTGCTTTTTCCCTGGCAGCTTTTTCAATAATTTGCAACAGTTCTTCGTTTGTCATCAGCAAATCTCACCAACTCTGTAGCGATATTTACTCAAGTAGTATATCGTAACTAAGCATTACAGATTGGATTTGTGTGTTCATGTCCATAAAAACGGCTGTAATGTTTAAATTAGTAGGGTGCCGCAGCTACGCCCGTCGTAGACATCGCTACCCTTGCAATAACATTCACTTATTCATGAGTATCAAAGACTCGCTCACAAGTATAAAAGACTCGTCCGCGAATATCAAAGACTCGTCCGCGAATATCAAAGACTCGTCCACGAGTATCAAAGACTCGTCCACGAGTATCAAAGACTCGTCCGCGAGTATCAAAGACTCGTCCACGAGTATCAAAGACTCGTCCACGAGTATCAAAGACTCGTCCGCGAGTATAAAAGACTCATTAATGGAGTTCAAAGGGTGCGCTACGCTTTCGCGCTAACACACCCGAAAACTGCGATCGCCTTATAATAAGGATGTCTACGACGGGCGTAGCTGCGGCACCTATAAAACAAATCCATAACTACTTACCCCAATTCTCTTGATGGAGAGACGGTTTCATTAGTTTGAGAAGATGGTTTATTCAAGAAGAAATTCCAAATTCTTTGAATAGCTATTATTAGAAAACCAATCACGATCGTTCCTGCTACCACTGGTAAAGCTAGCGCCAGCACAGAAAGTCCGATGGCAACGAGCAATTCAATGGTTGACACAACTGGATTGGTTAATCCACCGGAAACGCCAGTAGAACTTATCCGCAATAAATTCGTTAATCCCTGAGTTAATCCTGCGGTTCCACCACCAGCAACTAAAGCTAACGTCCATTGCACCAGTGGATTCATCTCTGGAGCAACAGATGCTGTGACGATTGTCCCGGCGATAAATGCCGCAGGAGTGGCTACAATATCCAGCAGATGATCCAACCAAGGAATGTAATAACCGATAATTTCTAGGGAACAAGCGACTGCAAATACAATTACAGCTTGAGGTGTTTCCACCCAATCAAAGTTAGTCGGCAAATCTAAATGTCCAAAAACTGAAGCCACACTCAATGCTAGCAGTGGTACAAATACTCGAAAGCCAGCCGCCGCGCTCAAACTAATCCCCAGTAATAATTCAATAAATGTATTGAGATTGAACAAAGAATTTAGATCCATAGTAGGACTCAAGTTATACTCCTGTGTTTTTTGCATCTTTGAGCTGAACGGAGTAACAACTCTCAGCTGTAATCCCAAGATAAGAAACTTGATGAAAATATTTCATCTGACTATGTGTAGAATCAGTGAAACCCTACCTATGTCAATACTGCGTAAGTTTTGCCTAAAAAATAACTCCAATGTAGGTTGCGTTTCGTTCATCAACCCAACATTTTCAGGGCTTTGTTTGTGAGCCAGCGACCTCTAGAGTAATATCATGTCCGCATAATTAGTTATGCTAACCACAGTCATTACACCCTACCCGCCGATGCTTTGGCTACGGTGTACACACAAGTCACCAGTTTTATCCCAATACGCTTGGGATAAGTCAGAAACCCCTCATGTAGAGACGCGATTTATCGCGTCTAAAAGACTGACACGTTAGAGAGACGCGATAAATCGCCGTCTCTACAAAGAATGGACTCGTCAATTATTCCTTGACAGCTTTTGCATAATTCTTTCCTCGCCAACCTTGAGAAATCAGGCCAAAATGAGCGAATAGTAAGTTTCAGCAAAACAGACTTTATTAAAAGGATGCCGAAAATATCACAATCTTGGAAAATAATAAAGTAAGTCGAGTATCACATGACTCACTTGATATCCTCATTTATTCTAGGAAAATATGACTCATTCTTTCCTTGAACGCCTGCGTAGTCCAGATAGCCCAGTCCTCGTCTTCGACGGGGCGATGGGAACCAACTTACAAACCCAAAACCTGACTGCTGAAGACTTCGGCGGCCCGCAGTATGAAGGTTGTAATGAATATTTAGTCCACACGAAACCGGAAGCTGTCGCTAAGGTTCACCGCGACTTCCTCGCTGCTGGTGCAGATGTCATTGAAACCGATACCTTTGGCAGCACGTCTCTGGTGCTGGCAGAATATGACTTGGCAGACCAAGCCTATTACCTCAGCAAGACAGCCGCAGAATTAGCCAAGCGTGTGGCTGCGGAATTTTCCACGCCAGAAAAACCCCGGTTTGTGGCAGGTTCCATCGGCCCGACAACGAAACTTCCTACCTTGGGACATATTGACTTTGACACCATGAAAGCAACTTTTGTCGAACAAGCAGAGGCGCTGTGGGATGGTGGTGTTGATTTATTTTTGGTAGAAACTTGCCAAGATGTGCTGCAAATTAAAGCGGCGCTGAATGCCATTGAAGAAGTGTTTGCCAAAAAAGGCGATCGCCGTCCGTTGATGGTGTCTGTGACAATGGAAAGCATGGGCACAATGTTGGTAGGTTCAGAAATCAGTGCTGTGCTGACAATTTTGGAACCTTACCCAATTGACATTCTCGGTCTAAATTGTGCCACTGGCCCAGACTTGATGAAACCACATATCAAGTATCTATCAGAACATTCACCTTTTATAGTTTCTTGTATTCCCAACGCGGGTTTACCTGAAAACGTTGGCGGTCAAGCGCACTACCGCCTGACACCGTTGGAATTACGGATGGCGCTGATGCATTTTGTTGAAGATTTGGGTGTCCAAGTGATTGGGGGTTGCTGTGGGACGCGTCCAGAACACATTCAACAATTGGCAGAAGTCGCTAAAGGTTTGAAGCCAAAAGTTAGACAGCCAAGTTTAGAACCAGCAGCAGCATCAATTTACACTACTCAGCCTTACGAGCAAGATAATTCTTTCTTGATTGTTGGCGAACGTCTCAACGCCAGTGGTTCCAAGAAGTGCCGCGATTTGCTTAATGCCGAAGATTGGGATGGACTGGTGTCAATGGCGAGGGCGCAAGTCAAAGAAGGCGCACACATCCTTGATGTTAACGTCGATTATGTCGGACGCGACGGCGTGCGAGATATGCACGAATTAGTTTCGCGCATTGTTAATAATGTGACATTACCTTTAATGCTTGACTCCACCGAATGGGAAAAGATGGAGGCGGGTTTAAAGATTGCCGGTGGTAAGTGTTTGCTGAACTCCACCAACTACGAAGATGGGGAACCGCGCTTTTTGAAGGTGCTGGAGTTAGCGAAAAAGTACGGTGCTGGTGTAGTCATTGGTACTATTGATGAAGACGGGATGGCACGGACAGCCGAGAAAAAGTTTGCGATCGCCCAACGTGCATACCGTCAAGCTGTAGAATATGGCATACCACCCACAGAAATATTCTTTGATACCCTAGCGTTACCCATTTCCACCGGAATTGAAGAAGACCGAGAAAACGGTAAAGCCACAATTGAAGCGATTCGGCGGATTCATCAAGAATTGCCTGGATGTCATGTGATTTTGGGTGTTTCCAATATTTCCTTTGGTTTGAATCCAGCAGCGCGGATGGTGCTGAACTCGGTGTTTTTGCACGAGGCGACGACGGCGGGAATGGATGCAGCCATTGTCAGCGCTAACAAAATTTTACCGCTCTCGAAGATTGACGAACGCCATCAAGAAATTTGTCGTCAGTTGATTTATGATGAGCGGAAGTTTGAGGGTGATGTTTGCGTTTACGATCCCTTGGGAGAGCTTACCACAGTATTTGCTGGGGTGACAACTAAGCGCGATCGCTCTTTAGATGAAAGTCTCCCTATCCCAGAACGTCTCAAGCGTCATATCATCGACGGCGAACGCATTGGCTTAGAAGAACATCTCAAAAAAGCCTTAGAAGAATATCCCCCCTTGGAAATTATCAACACCTTCCTGCTAGATGGGATGAAAGTTGTCGGGGAATTATTCGGTTCTGGACAAATGCAGCTACCCTTCGTCTTGCAATCAGCAGAAACCATGAAAGCGGCGGTAGCGTTTCTCGAACCGTTCATGGAAAAATCCGAATCAGGTAACAATGCCAAAGGAACCTTTATCATTGCCACAGTCAAAGGCGATGTCCATGACATTGGTAAAAACTTGGTAGATATCATCTTGTCCAACAACGGCTACAAAGTGATTAACCTGGGAATTAAGCAGCCAGTAGAAAACATTATCAACGCTTACGAACAGCACAAAGCTGATTGTATAGCCATGAGTGGTTTGCTGGTAAAATCCACCGCCTTTATGAAAGAGAACTTGGAGGTATTCAACGAAAAGGGAATTAGTGTCCCCGTGATATTAGGTGGTGCAGCATTGACTCCCAAGTTTGTCTATGAAGATTGCCAAAATACCTATAAAGGTAAAGTTGTTTATGGCAAAGATGCTTTTTCAGACTTGCACTTCATGGATAAATTAATGCCAGCAAAGGCTACTGGTAACTGGGAAGATTTGCAAGGATTTTTGAATGAAGTCGAAACGGCTGAATCGACTAATGGTCACAAAGAAGCAAAAGCTAAGACTGCTGAAGAAACATCTGCTGAACCAAAAGAAGTAGATACGCGGCGTTCTGATGCTGTGGCGATAGATATTGAACGTCCCACACCGCCTTTCTGGGGAACGAAATTATTGCAGCCGAGTGATATTCCCATCGAGGAAATATTCTGGCATTTAGATTTACAAGCTTTAATTGCTGGACAATGGCAATTCCGCAAACCAAAGGAACAATCTAAGGAAGAATATCAGGCTTTCTTGGCTGAGAAAGTGTACCCAGTTTTAGAAAGTTGGAAACAGCGAATTATTGAAGAAAATCTGTTGCATCCCCAAGTGATTTACGGGTATTTCCCTTGTCAAGCCGAGGGGAATTCTCTACATATATATGACTCAGAGAACCAATCACAACAGATTGCAACTTTCGAGTTTCCCAGACAGAAGTCATTAAGGCGGCTGTGCATAGCAGATTTCTTTGCACCAAAAGAATCGGGAATTATTGATGTCTTCCCGATGCAGGCGGTAACTGTAGGGGAAATTGCCACAGAGTTCGCTCAAAAGCTGTTTGCTGCCAATCAATACACCGATTATCTGTATTTCCACGGCATGGCAGTGCAGGTGGCTGAGGCTGTAGCTGAATGGACACACGCTAGAATTCGCCGGGAGTTAGGCTTTGCTGCTGAAGAACCCGACAATATTCGGGATATATTGGCACAACGCTATCGTGGTTCGCGGTATAGTTTTGGTTATCCAGCTTGTCCAAACATCCAAGACCAATACAAGCAACTGGAGTTATTGCAGACTGACAGGATTAACTTGTATATGGATGAAAGCGAACAACTTTATCCAGAACAGTCTACCACTGCGATTATTACCTATCACCCGTTAGCGAAATACTTTAGCGCGTAGAATCCTACTCGTTAACTCAATACGCTTGATGTTAGTGATATTTTACCCTTAAAGATCCCCTTTTAAGGACTCTCTCCTTCTAGGCTAGGGTGTGCATACAAGTCCTTCTCACCCCCTCTAACTCCCCCTTGCTAAGGGGGAGAACCGGATATTTCCCCCCTTAGCAAAGGGGAGAACCGAATATTTCCTCCCTTAGCAAAGGGGAGAACCGAATATTTTCTCCCTTAGCAAAGGGGAGAACCGAATATTTCCTCCCTTAGCAAATGGGAGAACCAAATATTTCCCCCCTTTACAAGGGGGGATTAAGGGGGGTAAATCCAGAGTTTGGCCTTCATTACCAAGATGTGTGTACACCGTAGCCATCTAGGAGATGTAGTGTATACAAACGAAACAAGGTACTGTTACTTTGATGATTGTTCCGGGAATCCTGTAGTTGTATACCCACCAAATTTATTAATCTCTCAGCTTAGGTAGGCAAGTTTTATGCAACTCATCACCTCCTTAGATATTAGAAATTCAGAATATTTATCAAAAAATCGCCTCATCAGTTACCATCACCAGTTGCGTCTAATTTTTTCGCTGGGTAATCAGGTAAAAAACGTTCTGGAAATTGGGATTTTTAATTCTCTGCTAACAGACATCTTGAAGAATAATGGATACAACGTCTCCACTGCTGATGTTGACCCCAGCCTCAAACCAGAAATCATTTTGGATTTGACTACAGATTTTTCATTACCAAAAGATAAATTTGATGCGATTGTCCTGTTTCAAGTTCTGGAACACTTCCCCTACGAACAGTCAGAAGAAGCATTGAGAAAACTTGCTATTGCAACCAAGAAATTTTTGGTGATTTCGATTCCCTATTGCACTCAATACCTCTCGTTTCAGGTGAAAACCTCTTTCTCAGGTAGACCAAGGCATTTACTATTCAATGTCCCCAAATTCTGGAGTACAACGCCAGTCTGTGACGAACACTGCTGGGAAATGGGTTTGAAAGGTTATCCGAAAACGCGGATTTTAAACTCTGTTGCCAAAGCTGGGTTAACTGTTAAGCAAGAATTTATCGATCCTACTTATCCATACCATTATTTTTTGGTGCTGGAAAAGAATTCTAGTAATACTTAAACAGCAATCTGTGGGGAGTGGCGAGTCGGAAGTAGGGGAATCCGAATCAGAAAATGGCGGCAAACAATGCTCAAAAAAGGTGCGATCGCCTAAGCTATGCTTTTAAAATCCTAATTGGTATCATGCCCTTCTGTGTTCTCCGGGTTTATCCTGGAAAGCAGAGGGCTAGGTTGTATTACCTACTATCATCATTTCAGATACTAACATCGAAAATTACCAATTATGCTAGAACAAGGCACTATCAGTATTCATACTGAGAATATTTTCCCGATCATTAAGAAGTCGCTTTACTCAGACCACCAAATCTTCTTACGGGAACTGGTATCCAACGCTGTAGACGCCATCCAAAAGCTAAAAATGGTATCCCGCGCCGGCGATTATGCTGGTGACATCGGCGAACCAGAAATTGAAATCGCCATTGACAAAGATAAGAAAACTCTATCCATCTCCGATAACGGTATCGGAATGACCGCAGATGAAGTTAAGAAATATATCAATCAAGTTGCCTTCTCTAGTGCGGAAGAATTTATTCATAAATATGAAGGCAAATCAGACCAACCGATAATCGGTCACTTCGGTCTTGGTTTCTACTCTTCCTTCATGGTGGCGCAAAAGGTAGAAATTGATACCCTATCCTATCAAGAAGGGGCACAGGCGGTTCACTGGACTTGCGATGGTTCCCCAGCTTTCACTCTCGAAGAATCTTCTCGGACAACTCGCGGTACTACTATTACTCTCAGCCTAGAAGGAGAAGAAGAGGAATTTCTCGAATCAGCACGAATTAAAAATCTTGTCAAGACATACTGCGACTTTTTGCCAGTCCCGATTAAACTAGATGGCGAAGTAATAAATAAGCAAAAAGCACCGTGGCGAGAGTCTCCAAATAACCTAACTAAAGAAGATTATTTAGAGTTTTACCGCTACCTGTATCCTTTTCAGGAAGAACCTTTGTTATGGGTACATCTAAATACAGACTATCCCTTCATCATCAACGGGATTCTGTATTTCCCGAAAATGCGACCGGATGTAGATGTTACCAAAGGGCAGATCAAGCTATTTTGCAATCAAGTTTTTGTCAGCGACAACTGCGAAGAAATTATCCCGCAGTTTCTGATGCCGATGCGGGGTGTGATTGATAGTACCGATATTCCCTTGAACGTATCGCGGAGTGCCTTGCAAGGCGATCGCACCGTGAAGCGAATTGGTGATTACATTGCCAAAAAAGTAGGCGATCGCCTCAAAGAACTTTTCCGCGATAACCGCGAACAATACATCAGCGCCTGGAAGGATCTTGGTACTTTCGTCAAATTCGGCGTTCTCAACGACGAGAAATTCAAAAAACAAATCGAAGATATCATCGTCTTCCGCACCACCGCCAAGTTGACAGAAAAACCTGCTGCTGAAACGCCAGTGGTTGAAGTCCAATCTTCAGACGGCGATGCTTGGCAAGATGTCACTCCTTCATCCAGTTCTGACTCAGCACCCAGCGCTCCCTATACTACGCTGAAAGAGTATCTAGAACGCAACAAAGAACGCCACGAAAACCGAGTTTTCTACAGCACCGATGAAGCAACCCAATCTACATACATAGAATTGCACAAAAATCAAGGCTTGGAAGTCCTGTTTATGGACTCCTTCATCGACACTCACTTTATCAACTTCCTAGAGCGGGAATATCAGGATGTCAAGTTTACGCGGGTAGACTCAGATTTAGATAATACTCTGCTAGAACAAGATAAAGATAAGGAAATTGTCGATCCCAAGACGAATAAAACTCGCAGTGAGACAATCAAAGAATTATTTGAGAAATCCCTCAACAAACCCAAACTCAACATCCGTACCGAAGCTTTGAAATCAGACGATCCTCAAGGAACACCACCTGCGATCGTGCTTTTACCAGAAATTCTCCGCCGCCTGCGGGAAATGAACGCCATGATGCAGCAGCAGTCAGCAGAGTTTCCCGAAGATCACATTTTACTGGTGAATACTGCTCACCCACTGATTCAAAATCTGGCTAATTTGAACCAAGGTAGTATCATTCAAAGTAACGGTGAATCGTCTACAGATCAGTTAGTCAACTTGATTTGCCAACACGTTTACGATTTAGCGCTGATGTCTCAGAAAGGATTTGACGCTGAGGGAATGAAATCCTTCGTCGAGCGATCGAATGAGGTACTCACTAAGCTGACGGAACAAGCGAGTAAATAGTGCTGAGTGGGAAGTTAGGAGTTAGGAATTAGGAGTTAGGAGTTATTTCTCCCCTGCTTCCCCTGCTCCCTGCCCCCTGCCCCCTGCTCCCTGCCCTCATCTCTCCACTTCTGCTGCCTAAGACCTAAAATGGAAAGGCTCTATTAAAATAACAATCTGGAGATAGTAGCTATGTCCCGTCGCTGTGAACTAACTGGTAAGAAGGCAAATAACGCTTATTCTGTTTCCCACTCCCACCGCCGTACTAAACGCCTTCAGCACGCTAATTTGCAAGACAAGCGGGTTTGGTGGGAAGCTGGAAATCGCTGGGTAAGACTAAAGTTGTCTACCAAAGCAATTAAAACCCTACAAATTAATGGGTTAGAAGCAATGGCAAAAAAAGCTGGCATTAACCTAAATCATTACTAAGTAATCTGGATTTCATAACCTGAAACTTTTGTAGTAGCGTGGCAAGCCTTAAATGTTGTAATAAATTTTCTTGTGGGACGGGTGTCCTCAACCGTCTGGGCGGGCAAGATGCCCACCCCACAAGAGCTAAATTTTATGCACTATTTTAACGTGAGTTCGACAAGCCCTTTTTTGACCTCTCTCCCAACCCCTCTTGGACACCCAGAGGGGAGCCAAAACCCTAATTTCTCGTTGCTCCTCCCTTTCCCTGTGGGAGAGGGAGGTTGTCCGGGAGAGGTTCATCGAACTCACGTTATTTTAGCCTTGCCACGCCAGTAGGTTGCAATATAGGTCAATACAGTTCAGTTAGCGCCAAAAAACTTAAGTTGTGTAGGTTGGGGAGCCACTGCGTTGGGCGGCTATGCCGACTTGTAGCACGTGGCGTTTGAGGAACGAAACCCAACATTTTCATAGCTTTGTTGGGTTGCGCTTTGCTTCACCCAACCTACAATTTTTCTTAACTGAACTGTATTGGCTTATCTGTTGGCTTCCATGCCCACCCGGCAATAAATTTTCTGGCTTTTAGCTTAAGTCTACTTCAGTAGACTGGAGATTTTTGGCGATATTTAGTCATCTTCAGATGACTTTAGCGATGAGACGGGAATTTCAATTCCCGGCGGACAAGCGGTTTGGCGTTAAGTTCACACCTATGAGCATTGGCATTGCTGTGCCCCTACCGCGTGGTCTATTTACCTGAAAATAGCTGTAACCCAAGCGTATTGCTCTATATTTTGAATTATGTTGCTAGTAAGAGAGAAATATAGGAATCCATTTTGATTTGGAGAACTAACTTGATTTTTTAGGCAAAAGGCAAGAGCAAAAAGACTCTTTGAATTATACTGAGCTTTTTGACGCAATCAAGATGAGTTCTTTATGTAATTTTTACACTACGGATAAATTCCAGTGTTTCTGAATAAAAATACTTATCATTTTTCTATTTTTCATAATTGAAGTTAGACGGCTCTCCACCCAAAATTAATGATGAATTGATTTTGTAATTGCTCGACACTCTTAACAAGAGGCCGAAATAGAGATTAACTGAATAAATAGAAAAACTGCCTGACCTCAAACAACTATCAACGAGGCAAAAGAAGCCTTGATAGTAAAGCTATGAAAGAAAATCCAGAAACTAAAAAACGCACAGTAAACTAAAAGTAATCAAGACTCTCCAATAACTAAGACTAGTTGAGCAATTACAAATAAACAAGGGAATACTGAAAATAGGTAGTCTATTTTATTTATAATTTATGACAACGAACAGTTATGAAGCGTCGAACCACTTAGATCGGCAAGAGTGTCACAAACAGCTACAGCTAACGGTTCAATATCAAAAAATATTGGCGAGGATTCTGGCTAAGATTCGCGCATCTGTAAATATAGAATCTCTCTGTTCGACTTCTTGTCAAGATATTTGTCGGCAATTGAAGATTGAGCGAGTTGCAATCTACCGTTTCAATGAAGATTGGAGCGGTAGTTTTCTCAATCGTTTTGGCTTTGCAGAACATCCTTGGGATGCATTGACTGCCTTTGGACAGGATTTAGTTTGGGAAGATTCACATTTGCAAGAAACTCAGGGAGGGCGATATCGCAAAAATGAGCCGTTTGCTGTAGCTGATATTTACGATGCAGGGCACGCTCGTTGTCATATTGAAGTATTAGAACAGTTTCAGATTCGGGCGTATGCGATCGCACCCATCTTCATCGGGCCAAAATTGTGGGGAATGCTGGCAGCCTATCAACACTCCGCTCCTCGGCAATGGTATCCTCACGAAGTTGAATTTTTCGCTCAAGCTGCCAGCCATCTTGGTGTGGCAATGCAGCAGACAGAAACCCTAGAACAAACCAAACAACGCACAGCAGAACTGCAAGATGCGATCGCGCGGCAACGGGCTTTGACGGAAGTGGTAGGAAATATTCGCTCCTCTGTAAATACCGAAATTATTCTAGATACTGCCTGTCAAGAACTTTGCAAACTCCTGAAGTTAGAGCGGGCAGCAATTTACCGCTTTAATGAAGATTGGAGCGGTGAATTTGTCAGCCAATTCGGGATGGTAGAGGCGCAGTGGGATAGAATCAATCCTTTTGGCAAAAATCTCGTTTGGGAAGATACCCACCTCCAAGAAACGAAAGGTGGACGCTACCGCAATAACGAGAGTTTTGTTGTCAACGACATCTACCAAGCCGGACACTCGCGTTGTCATATCGATATTTTGGAGCAATTTAAGATTCGGGCATATACCTTAGCACCCATCTTCATCGGCCCAAAACTGTGGGGACTGATAGCAGCCTATCAACACTCCGGGCCGCGCCAATGGGCAAATTACGAAGTGGAGTTTCTCGGACAAGTAGGGGCACAATTGGGAGTCGCGATTCAGCAAGCCGAGAATTTAGCTCAGTCGAAACAACAGGCTTCTGCCCTACAAGATTCGCTTGCTCGACAACGAGCATTAACTGAAGTAGTCGGTAAAATTCGCTCCTCTTTAAATATTGATTTAATTCTAAAAACTACTTGCCAAGAAGTATGTAAACTGCTACGAGTTGAGCGGGTTGGCGTTTATCGCTTCAATCAAGACTGGAGTGGCGAATTCGTCAGTAATTTCGGTATGGTTGAGGCACACTGGGACAGTATCAATCCCTTTGGCAAAAATCTCGTTTGGGAAGATACTCACCTTCAAGAAACCAAAGGCGGACGCTACCGCAACAACGAAAATTTTGCTGTAGAGGATATTTATCAAGCTGGACACTCGCGCTGTCATCTCGATATTTTGGAGCAGTTCAAAATTCGCGCTTATGCGTTAACCCCAATTTTTGTAGGACGGAATTTGTGGGGATTGTTAGCTGCCTATCAGCATTCCGCACCGCGCCAGTGGGATAGTGTGGAAGTGGAATTTTTGGGACAGGTTGCTAGCCAACTAGGAGTGGCACTGCAAAGTTCTCAAATGGTGACTCAAATTCAAACTCGCGCTGATGAACTGCAACAATCGGCTGAACAGCGCCGAATTTTATTTGATTTAGTCGTCAAAATTCGGGAATCTTTGGATTTAGAGACGATCCTTAAGACTACAGTACAGGAAGTTAGGCGATCGCTAAATACAGATCGAGTTGGCATTTTCCGCTTCGATCCGAATGTCGGTTTTTGCAGCGGTGAATTTATTGCTGAAGATGTCTTACCCAAGTTCGATTCTGCCCTCGCCGTGAAGGTGCAAGACTATTGCTTTGGCGATCAATATGCACCGCAATATCGCCAAGGGCAAGTGCAAGTAATATCTGATGTCAACAGCGTTGGCTCCAAAGTACCTCATCTGGATATAATTGAGCGATTCCAAGTCAAAGCACAGATTATTGTGCCATTGATGGAAGGGGATGAACTGTGGGGGTTGTTGTGCATTCACCAATGCACCCATACACGTCATTGGGAAGAAGCGGAATTGGAATTTGTCACCCAAGTGGCGGCTCAACTCAGCGTAGCACTGCGTCAAGCCAATTTATTTCAACAATCCAGTTTGCTGGGTCAAACTCGTGAAGAAGCGAATCAACTCGCCCAAGCACTGAATGAACTGCGTACTGCCCAAATGCAAATTATCCACGCTGAAAAAATGGCCAGTTTGGGGCAATTGGTGGCGGGAGTTGCCCATGAAATTAATAACCCGATTAATTTTATCCACGGCAACTTAGAACACGCTCATCAATACACGCAAGAATTGCTTCGCTATGTGCAACTTTATTGGCATCATTATCCTGATGCCGCACCAGAAATCCAAGAGTTCTTCAAAAAAGCCGAAATAGCGTATTTGGTCGAGGATTTACCTCAATTATTCCAGTCCATGCAGGTCGGCACTGAACGCATTCGGGAAATTGTCACATCTTTGCGGAACTTCTCGCGCCTAGACGAAGCTGACTTCAAACCAGCAAATATTCACGAAGGCATCGACAGTACATTAATGATTTTACAAAACCGTTTGAAGTCCTCAGCTGATAGTCTCACCATTCATGTGAGCAAAGATTATGGTACTTTACCTCTAATAGAATGCTATCCCGGTCAGTTGAATCAGGTATTTATGAATTTGCTTTCCAATGCCATTGATGCTCTAGAAGAACGAACCACAAAGGAATCTTCTGAAGCACTGGCAAAAAACCCGTGCAAAATCCGAATTTCTACCTCCTTGCTCAATAAAGATTGGATTGTCATTCGCATCGCCGACAACGGACTTGGCATAGATGAAAAAGTCCTCTCTCGACTGTTCGATCCATTTTTTACTACTAAGGTTGTCGGTAAAGGTACAGGTTTGGGACTGTCTATCAGCTATCAAATAGTTACAGAAAAACACAACGGTAAAATATACTGTCAATCTGAACTTGGCAAAGGTACAGACTTTGTGATTGAGTTGCCGATCCGTCAGGTAACAAATAAAAAACAGTAGCTAAAGTCAACGGATCAAACCAGGAATAAGTATAGAGGCAAAGTGATGATTTTTACGCATTCATCTGAAAAATTATCACTTTTTTACTCGGCACTCACTACTGTTTTAGTAACAGCATTATTACATAATTGTTTTACCTTTTCTGTTACCCAATCAACACGATCCTTTCCCCAAAACCTCTCACCTTCGACTACCCAAGTCGGCACTCCGGGACAGCCAAACTGTTCGTATTCTGCCAAAGCTGCCACTGCTGCAAGTTTTGCTGCTTCGCCGTGGATTAATTCAAGAATGCGATCGCCATTCAACCCAACATCATTTGCAACTTTCTTAATCACAGACTCATCGTTGACATCAAGTTGATCGATGTACGTCGCTCGAAAGAATGCGGCATCAAGCAGATGCTCCTTCCCTGTTCCACAAGCAGCGTAATAGGCTCTCGCGGGAAGTTCTTCACGACCAAACTTCATTTTCTCCCAGCGCTTGACCCATCTACCAAATTCTTCAAACTCCTTGAGCCGAATTTCAATGCCGTACTTTTTCGCCCACCGCAGACAATCTTCTTTGTGATAGGACGATAACACGGCGGTTTCACTTCGTCCTTGGAGATCGGCTACCTTTATCCCGCGCTCCTTCGGTATGTAAATTGGTCGTCGTTCAATATCAACAGGTAAACCCTGCAAAGCTTTTTCGGCAAGAGCAATACCAATATATGAATTTGACGAGTGGTATATCGAGTATGAGTATACTTTGATTCGCTGCGACATCTTGGCTACCGTAGCTACCTAACTCATAAATAATTTTTGAATTTATTTTTGCTGAAGCTTGTCAATTATACCTAAAATCAAGTCAAAGAGAAAGACTTTCCCAGTAATTTAATGCCCATTCAAATGAACGCTTATCAAACCTTTTACTAATTTGATATATCTCTTCCCAAGAATATACTTTTTTTGAAACTCTCTCTTGTGTGCCTGCTAAGTTGGAGATTACTATGTAGTATTTACCTCGTCCATGAACCTGCTTTTTGACTGTATCTACTACTCTACCTGCTGGTCTAAAAGTTATTTGAACATCATCAAGTGCTGGTTGCTTGCTCAGTGTTACTGCGGGATGACCTTCTGAGCATACACAGTCTCCTTCATCTTCAGGGTCTTGTTTATCCTTGAAAAGAGTCCACTGATGCCCAAAATCACACATATATGCTCTATATTCTTTCATATATTTTTGCTCTCCTACACTTTCTTAACTATTCACACTAAAGTACTTACTTCATCTGTAGTGTTGGCATTTTCCCTTTGAAAAAATCAAAATTTCCACCTAAAGGACAGTTTGCCAGTTCAATAAAGGAAGGTATCTGATTGCTACAGTCGCGGTGAAAAATACTAAGCTGGTAGATAGCACGTTAAAACTTTAGCGGAAATTCGCGATCGCATTCATCGGCGGTTTAGAGTTCCACATTGGCGAACTACCTGTAATTACATTATGTTTGATGCATTATCTGACCGTTTAGAAGCCGCCTGGAAAAAACTGCGGGGACAGGACAAAATTTCTCAATCCAACATTCAAGATGCATTGCGCGAAGTGCGCCGCGCCCTGTTGGAAGCAGATGTCAATCTCCAGGTAGTCAAAGATTTTATTAGCGAAGTCGAAGCCAAGGCACAAGGAGCCGAGGTGATTACCGGCGTGCGACCTGACCAACAGTTCATCAAAATTGTTCATGATGAGCTGGTGCAGGTGATGGGAGAAGAAAATGTTCCCATCGCAGAAGCCCAGGAACAGCCTACCATCGTGTTAATGGCTGGGTTGCAAGGTACTGGTAAAACCACAGCTACCGCTAAGTTAGCCTTACATTTGAGAAAATTAGAGCGTAGCTGCTTGTTGGTGGCGACAGACGTATATCGCCCAGCAGCGATCGATCAGTTGATAACGTTGGGTAAGCAAATTGACGTACCAGTATTTGAACTAGGAAGCGACGCCGATCCCGTAGAAATTGCAAGGCAAGGTGTAGAACGCGCCAGGGCAGAAGGTGTCAACACAGTAATTATTGATACTGCTGGACGCCTGCAAATTGACGAGGATATGATGGCGGAATTAGCCCGCATCAAAGCAACCGTCCAACCCGATGAAACTCTGTTGGTGGTGGACGCGATGACTGGTCAAGAAGCAGCCAATCTTACCCGCACCTTCCACGAACAGATTGGAATTACTGGAGCGATTCTCACCAAATTAGATGGTGATAGCCGTGGCGGTGCAGCGCTTTCAGTGCGAAAGATTTCGGGAGCGCCGATTAAATTTGTGGGTGTGGGTGAAAAAGTCGAGGCACTGCAACCGTTTTATCCCGATCGCATGGCATCGCGGATTCTCGGTATGGGCGATGTTCTCACTTTGGTAGAAAAAGCCCAAGAAGAGTTTGACTTAGCCGACGCTGAGAAAATGCAGGAGAAAATTTTGTCAGCGAAGTTTGACTTTACTGACTTTCTCAAGCAGTTGCGGATGCTAAAGAACATGGGTTCTCTGGGAGGCTTGATCAAGATGATTCCAGGGATGAACAAGCTTTCAGACGATCAACTCAAGCAGGGAGAAACCCAGTTAAAGCGCTGTGAGGCGATGATTAACTCCATGACTCGCCAAGAACGCCACGACCCCGATTTATTAGCCAGTTCTCCCAGTCGGCGGCGGCGGATTGCTGCTGGCTCAGGCTATAGAGAGTCAGATGTCAGCAAACTGGTGGGTGATTTCCAAAAAATGCGATCGCTCATGCAGCAAATGGGTCAAGGTAGCTTCCCTGGAATGCCGGGAATGTTCGGCGGTGGCGGCATAGGCAACGCCTTCGCTGGTGCTGGTAATCGTCCCGCAGCCCCCGGATGGCGAGGGTATGATGGTGCCTCAGCCACAAAAAAGAAAAAACCCAAAGATAAAAAGAAAAAAGGCTTTGGCAATCTTTAGTCATTCGTCATTAATAACCAATAACAAAGGACAAATGACAAAGGACTAATGACAAATAGCAGCAAATGCTAGGCAGTGCTAAAATTAGCATTTCGACCTCAGAATTTATTAGCAGAGGAAACTAACCCTTAATTTCTCGGCAGCAGCCAAATTTAGGTTACTTCCTCACCAATTAGTTGCTAACTAATATCTAACTACAGGAGAATGATTCTTCAACCATGATCAAACTGCGCTTGAAACGATTCGGTAAAAAGCGGGAAGCAAGTTACCGCATTGTCGCTATTAACAACCTTGCTCGCCGCGATGGCCGTCCCTTAGAAGAATTGGGATTTTATAACCCCAGAACTGATGAAGTGCGACTAGACGTTCCCGCCATCGTCAAGCGACTACAACAAGGCGCTCAACCTACTGACACCGTTCGTCGCATTCTAGTAAAAGCTAATGTTTTTGAGCAGGTCAGTGCAACAGCCGCATCATAATTTGAAAACAAAACTCCCAACAGCTAGCCCCAACTATGTTGAGCTGGTTCGGTTTTTGGTACAACCGTTTTTGGAATCTCCAGAAACATTAAGCGTCGATTGTGAAATTTCTCAGACCCTCAATCGGGTTTGGGTTCGCATCGCCTTTGAAAGCACAGATAAAGGAAAAGTGTTTGGTCGAGGGGGACGCAATATTCAGGCGATTCGTACAGTAATTGCCGCAGCCGCAGCCGCAGCTGGGCAATCAATATACCTGGATATCTACGGCAGCACCACGCCGGGCCGCGAGGGTATGTCTTTTGATGAAGAGACAGAAGAGCGATCGCCACCGCCGACTAAGAGAGAACCGCGAAATGATGGGCCTAAACCCATTGTTAAACCACGCCTCCGCTAGGTTGAAACCAGAGAGTAAATCTGAGCGGTTGTTGTTACCTCCGCTCAGAATTTTTATAAAAATGGAAAGTAACAAAAAGATTTTTAAATCTTTTTTTGAACTCTTCACCAGTAGGGGCTATGCCCTCACCCCCAGCCCCTCTCCCATGTTGGAAGAGGGGAGTAAATTCTCCAGTTCCCCTTCTCCCAACATGGGAGAAGGGGTTAGGGGATGCGGGCAAGCTGTACGCCCCTACGGACGATTAATCTGTTGCAAATCTTTTTCACAATGTAGGTAATAAAAGCATAATTTCGCCGTTAGCGAGAAAAATTAACCTTTGTCAAATACAGATCCTCACCAATTAAGAAATACTATGGCAGGTGCCTTAACAATTCAGCTGCCGAATATTACCAGTGCGATCGCTCTCGCTGGAGATGGAGAAGAAAATCTCAAAATCCTATCTCGGCAAACAGGAGCCGCTTTAGTACTACGCGGACAGGAATTAGTGATTTCTGGTACTGAAAAGCAAATTGATTTGGCCTCTCGATTAGTGCGATCGCTTGAAGACCTCTGGATTAAAGGCAATACTATTTCCAGTGCGGATATTTTAACAGCCCGTCAAGCCATAGATAGCGATCGGCAAGGGGAACTGCAAGATTTACAGCGAAATGTCCTCGCCAAAAGTCGCCGGGGTGAAGAAGTCCGTGCCAAAACCTTCCGCCAGCGCCAATATATTGACGCACTCCGCAAACGCGATCTCACCTTTGGCATTGGCCCTGCTGGTACCGGCAAGACTTATCTCGCTGTTGTTGTTGCTGTCCAAGCACTCCTTGCTAACCAATTTGAAAAGCTAATCTTAACTCGCCCTGCCGTCGAAGCTGGTGAAAAACTCGGTTTTTTGCCTGGAGACTTACAACAGAAAGTTAATCCCTATCTTCGCCCACTTTACGATGCTATTTATGAATTCATCGATCCAGAAAAAGTACCTAGTTTAATGGAACGCGGTGTGATTGAAGTCGCACCACTGGCCTATATGCGGGGACGCACCCTCAATAACGCCTTTGTAATTGTAGATGAAGCTCAAAATACTACACCTGCCCAGATGAAAATGGTTTTGACTCGTTTGGGTTTCCGTTCGCGGATGGTGATTACAGGCGACATGACACAAACTGATTTACCACTTCACCAACAATCAGGTTTAGGAGTGGCTTTACAAATTTTAAAACACGTTGAAGGTATTGCCTTTTGTGAATTTTCCCAAAGAGATGTTGTACGCCATCCTCTAGTTCAGCGTATTGTTGCTGCTTATGAACAATATGAAAAATAGTCATTAGTCATTGGTCATTGGTCATTAGTAAAAAAATTAAGAAATGACAAATGACAAATACTTCTCTACGAGAGGCTGCGCCAACGACTTCGCTCAGTACAAGTGACAAATGACAAATGACAAATGACAAATACTTCGACTTCGACTTCGCTCAGTACAAGTGACAAATGACAAATGACTACAACATTAAAAGAATTTTTAGAAGCTTGCGAGACTTTGGGAACTTTGCGTTTAATTGTGACTAGCAGCGCTGCTGTATTAGAAGCACGAGGCAAAATAGAAAAATTATTTTATGCAGAATTACCTAAAGGTAAGTATGCGAATATGCACACCGAAGGCTTTGAGTTTCACTTGAATATGGATAAAATCACTCAGGTGAAATTTGAAACAGGTGAAGCGAAAAGAGGTAACTTTACAACCTATGCCATTCGGTTTTTAGATGATAAACAGGAGTATGCTTTAAGCCTCTTTTTACAATGGGGTAAACCAGGAGAATATGAACTAGGACAAGTGGAAGCTTGGGAAACTTTAAAAGAGAAGTATGGGGAAGTTTGGCAACCTTTACCAGCAGAAATTTAATACAGCTAAACTGATAGGGGTGGAGGAAATCGGATATCTGCACTGAACTGCTCGATATTAACGCTGCGATGAATCGGTAAAACATATTCTAAATTTTCGTGAGGGCTGGGAATAATGTGATTAGAAAGTACCTCGCCACCGTTAACTCGCAGCACCGCCTTTAATCCTGCTGTCACTGCTACATTCACCTCGCCTATAGCTCCTCGAATTAAAACAGTAATTCGTCCCAAATCAGTGTTTTCATAACCAACAAGGGTTACACGGGCAGCTTTACACATAGCATCTCCCACTTCCACTGCTGTGGGAACGCCATAAACTTCAATCATGCCTAATGCCAATGTCATGCTATCACTATAAATTCGGGATAGGGCTAATTATCTCACTACAAAGTTTTAATTTATTACAGAAAATTATTTAATTTTTAATCGATAAACAATAACCATTAAATACAAAACTGCTAATGCTTGTAATGAAGGTAATTTGGAGTTTTTGCTTGCTGTTTTTATTCCTTCTGTGGGGTGGTGAAGCTTTTGCAGGAGAGTTGTCTCAAAGGTTAGCAAATTTTCCCCAATGGGAAAAACTAACTTCAGTGCAACCGGCTTCAGGTGATTTAGTTTACCCTGAATGGATGGCTGGAACTTGGAAAGTTACAAGTACCTTAGTAGATTTAGCTGCGCCTTTAGCACCAGAGATTGTAACTCCAGGATTTGAAGGTAATCGCCGACAATTAAATCAACCTGTGAGTTTTGTAGTAAGATTTGTGAAACAGCAACCATCTATTTCTGGATTAAAAATACTTCCTCAGATAGGTTACAAATCCCCAATTTTAGTAGCGGATAGAGCGTTTAATAGCTTGAATTTGGCAAGAGCTTATTTAGGGGATAAAGCAGTGTTATCAGTCAAAGTAGATCCAGATTCACCTAATCGTCAAATTACGTTCTTGCGTAGCAGTCGCCAACTAGTTTCTATTGTGACTGCACGTGCTACAGAAACTACTCCTGATGGCAAGTTCATCACCACAGAAGTGTTTCAACAACTATTTAAAGGCGGTTCGCGCCCCTATTTAAACTCTGTAGAATCGACTACGGCTTATCATCAAGTTTCAACATCTAATCCGGCGATTGAAGCAGATCAAGTTACTGCTGTCTATCTTTCACCCCAAGATCCAGATTACTTTAAAGCTGGTTCTCGACCAGTTGCTCTCTATCGCTATCGCCTCGAATTTTTCCCTCAAGAGCTACCAACTACTCCCAAAGAGTGATTTGTCATCTATCTCTTGATCGCTTTGTAATACAGTTGTAGTATATAAATTCCAAGTTTTCGATCGCGCTCTTGGACGGTGTGCATCATGGCCAAATTTCAAGATATTGTCAATTACTTTCGCTCTTACTGGAAAGTGAGTGTTTTCAGTATTACAGCATCCAGCGTTTACGAAATTATTGATTTGGTTGTTCCTTATGCGATCGGGCAGATATTAAACGTTTTGTCTGCTCAACCCTTGGACAAACCACTTCAAAGTGCGATCGCAACTTTTTCGGACATTACCAATTACCCAGTTAATAAAACTCTATCTTTGGGTGTATTACTGGGTTTAATTTTCGTTGTCACTGTAGTGAGAGCGCCAACACAACCCTGGTTAACCAATTGGTTTCATTGGGATATAGCTTTCAGGTCGCGTCGAGAAAAAAACGAAACAGCGATCGCTAAAGTTCTGACTCTGCCACTAGAATTTTATGATGAAAATAACCCTGGACGCATTGCCGGCAGAGTAGCTAGAGGTGTTGCTAACCACACTTGGGTATATCCCGAAGTTACCGGACAGTTGATTCCTAAATTGGCTCGTGTGCTGGGTATTTTTGTGTTTATCTTGTTCATTGAGTGGCGGATTGCAATTTTATATCTAATTTCCTTTGTAATTATTCTCAGCTTCAGCTTGAGGAGTTTACAACAGCTCATTAGGTACGAAAGTCGTCTGGATAAGTATGCAGAGGACACCGAAAGTCGCACTTCCGAATTAATCACCAATATCAAAACGGTAAAAGCATTTGCTACAGAAGCTAGGGAACTGAAGCGGCAAAAGCAACGTTTGGATCGAGAATTAACGGTGCTTGATTATCGCATCCACAAAGGTTATACGATATTGGGTACTTGGCAAAGAACCGTAATTCAGTTTTGTGTGTTTACAATTCTGGGTTTGACTTTAGCAGCAACAGTAAATGGGAAAATTTCTCTCGGTCACTTTGTCATGACCTTAACTCTTTCTAGCATGGCTTATGCCGAATTAGAACCTATTGGTAGCTTGGCAGAAGTTTTTGCCCGTCGTTATTCTTCTATGCTGCGGTTTCACGAATTTCTCCAAGAGCCAACTGCATCCGATTCAGCTAGTCTTTTAGAAGAAAGCTACCAGACAGAATCACCTTATAAATTTACTGGAAAAGTTGAGTTATCTCATATTAGTTTTGGATATGATGCCAACCGTCAAGTTTTGCAAGATATTAACTTGTTGATTGAGCCATACCAAACAGTAGCATTAGTGGGGCGTTCCGGTTCTGGTAAGTCTACTTTAGTGAAATTGCTGTTGCGATATTTTGAACCTCAAGCAGGTCAAATTCTGATTGATGGTCAAGATATTCGCACTTTGGATGTGGGTAAGTATAGACGAAGGCTAGCGATCGTTCACCAAGAAGTAGACGTTTTCAACGGTACTATCTTGGATAACCTCACCTACGGCAGACCAAATGCCACTTTCGAGCAGGTTCAGGAAGCCTGTAGAATTGCCAGAGTCGATGAAGTAGTGCAGCACTTACCCAAAGGTTATTACACTGTCGTGGGAGAACGAGGTGTCAGGTTATCTGGAGGACAAAGACAACGTTTGGGAATTGCTAGAGCGTTGTTAGTGGAACCAGACGTGCTGGTTTTTGACGAAGCTACCTCTAGTTTAGATTATGAGTCTGAGCGTTCAATTCAGCTAGCGATGCGATCGATTCAAGGCACTTGCACCACCATTGTTATTGCCCACCGTTTAAGCACAGTCCGGGAAGCTGATAAAATTGTCGTTCTAGAGCAAGGAAAGATTGTAGAAATGGGTAGCCACGATGAACTCTTGCGTCACGAGGGTATTTACCGCCGCTTGCACTCCCTACAAGAAACAGGAGAACTCCTGAGTTAGGGGACATACACATTTTGGATTTTTGATTGGCCCCACAAATGAATCTGCCTGATTAAATCGACTTTATTCACAATAAGGTCGATTTTTTATAGATATCTTCAGAAATTAAATATGTGTTATCTAAAACTCTTTCGCGCTTATTCGGTGGTATAACTAATATTATCAAGTGGGGAATTTGCTCCTATTCCCCAAGAAAAGCGTTAGCCATTGAAATTAGTTTTACGCCCTTTCGTGAAGCGTGATAAGTAAAGTAAATAATCCATTCCCTACTGCTGGAATACTAATCACTAATCGAAGTCTTCCAATCAGAAAAAACTAAGATTTGCTCTTATCTGCTTCTTTCTGTGCCGCCTCACTGTATTTTTTATAAAGTTGAGTACGAATTTTAGCTTCTTGATAACGGCTGTGGGTTTGTGGTACAGTACTCATTAAATCTGAAGCCCGTTGCCACTTAGCAGCAATCTCTAACCACTGAGTTGAGGTTGTAGCTGTTTTTCCAGATGCAGAAGCTTGGTTGGCAATTCGCACAGATATTTGAAATGGATCGTCAGAAGGCTCAGAAAAGCTATTGTTAGGAGCGCGAGATGATGTTTGGGCTTTGCTATCGTTAGTGTTTTCTGTAGTTAAAGATTTGGAAGTTTCTGGTTGTATTAGGTTTTTCAATTTATTACCTAGCTGGGCATAAACAACCCAACTAAGCAATAACAGCGAGCATAAACCAGCTGCTGCTAATATCTTTGTTTTAGGTTTATTTTTGTATTTTTCTTTGTTGATGAGTACTAAAGGACGAGAAACTTGAGTTTTCGGATAATTTGGTTTTCCTAGTTCAGCTTGAGCTTCTGTGAAATCTTTAATTAATTGCTTTACAACATTTGGCTGAATTAATGTAATTTCCTGTGACCAAAGCAATTGATTTTCGCGATCGCTATCTATTTCTTTTAACCATAGCAATTGTTGTTCTCGAACAATCCGACTGTTGATTTTAACACGGCGAATGTGACGCGGGGCGATAGACTCAAGAATTTGCTGGATTTGTTCTACCAGGGGAGATTGCTCAAGTTGCTCTACTTTAGCTGCCTCACACAGAATTTGTAAGACACCATCAGAAAAAATGGCTCTAGTTCTGACACAAGACTGAGCTAGCTTTTCGTTCAATAGCTGAATAATCGCCGCAACGCTGCCTTGGTGAGCTTGCCAAGCGATATCGTTTATCCGGTCTACCACCTGAAATTTAGTGATAGCTCTTCCACCCTGAGTGATTAACGTATTCATTAATTTAGGGACTCTTTTTTACTGACCTCGATCTTGTCTTCGATTTTACGAGTAAAAAGATGAGTTGCCAAATAATATCATAAATATGGAAATCTGGAGCCTTCCTTTTTGGTTTGCTAAGGACGCTTGCTGATGCTCAGTTAATTTGTACGCTTCTGAGCCTTGAAAACGTGCAATTCTCCGGCTGAAACTCTGCTTTTCAGGTAAGGGCCATGCTGACGGAGGAGTTACCTGTTTGACATAATACACGATCGCGTCTTTTTGGGTAGGCATCGCCTTTAATCAGAATATACTCTGTTCCCAATGCGAAGCGCCGACGAGCAAGCGATCGCAAAGTTCATAAACTAAACAAAATAGTCGTATCGGGATACTTTTGTGAGGAATTATCGTTTTTTTTAGCTTTTTGCCACAATGGCAATACCAAATAGCACAGCGATCGTTACATTAGAAGATATATAAATAAAAATCAACAATGATTTTTTTTCGTTCGCAGTTCACACAAAATCATGAGTGCAAGTACCATTATTTCCGATAATCCCTTACTCCAAGGCACTGGTTTACCTCAATTTACAGAGATTAAACCAGAACGAGTAGTACCCGCCTTCAATCAGCTGCTAGCAGAACTTGACCAGCAACTTGCCACTTTAGAAGCTAATGTACAGCCGACTTGGAGTGGTTTAGTAGAACCCTTAGAAAAGCTGACGGAACGGCTTACCTGGAGTTGGGGGGTGGTAAATCATTTAATGGGTGTTAAAAATAGCCCGGAACTGCGCGAAGCTCATGAAATCGTACAGCCACTAGTCGTACAATTTATCAACAAACTCGGTCAAAGCCAACCCATCTACAATGCTTTTAAGGCACTCCGTAGCAGTGATAATTGGGCAACTTTAGAATTAGCTCAACAGCGCATTGTGGAAGCCGCCATTCGAGATGCAGAACTTTCTGGTGTTGGCTTAAAAGGAGAGATCAGAGACCGTTTCAACGCCATTCAGATGGAGTTGGCAGAACTTTCTACTAAATTCTCTAACCATGTACTTGATGCTACGAAAGCCTTTAGCTTAACCCTGACAACAAAAGCGGAAATTGACGGTTTACCACCAAGTTTGGTGAGTTTAGCTGCTCAAGCTGCACGTGCGGCAAAAGAAGAGAACGCCACACCAGAAAATGGCCCTTGGCGCATTACTTTAGACTTTCCCAGTTACGGCCCTTTCATGCAGCACAGCACCCGTCGAGATTTGCGCGAACAGCTCTACAAAGCTCATATCACTCGCGCTTCTAGTGGCGATTTAGATAATAACCCGTTAATTGTGCGTATTTTGGAGTTACGGCAAGAACTCGCAGAGATACTTGGCTTTAAAAGTTTTGCCGAGTTGAGCCTTGCAAGTAAAATGGCTCCTAATGTTGAGGCAGTCGAAGCACTATTAGAAGAACTACGCCAAGCCAGTTATGATGCTGCTGTCAAAGACTTAAAAGAACTTCAAGCTTTTGCTGCATCTTATGGAGAAGAATATCAAGATTTAAAACATTGGGACATCAGCTTTTGGGCAGAACGCCAACGAGAAGCAAAATTTGCCTTTACCGCTGAAGAATTACGTCCCTATTTTCCCCTTCCCCAAGTGCTAGATGGCTTGTTTGGACTTGTTAAGCGGCTATTTGGTGTTACAGTAACCTCTGCCGATGGTCAAGCCCCAGTATGGCATGAAGATGTCCGTTATTTCCAAATAGCCGATGAAACTGGTTCTCCTATTGCTTATTTCTACTTAGATCCCTATAGCCGTCCAGCAGAAAAACGTGGTGGTGCTTGGATGGATGTATGCATCAATCGTGGCAAAACTGAAAATGGTGCAACTGCCATCCGGTTGCCTGTGGCTTATTTGATATGTAACCAAACTCCCCCAGTAGATGGCAAGCCGAGTTTGATGACTTTCTATGAAGTAGAGACTTTGTTCCACGAGTTTGGTCACGGATTGCACCACATGCTTACCAAGGTTGACTATGCTGGAGCCGCAGGTATCAATAATGTGGAATGGGATGCAGTGGAACTACCCAGTCAGTTTATGGAGAACTGGTGTTATGAGCGACCGACTTTGTTTGGTATGGCTAAACATTACGAAACTGGAGAAGCCCTACCAGAGCATTATTATCAAAAGCTGCTAGCGGCGCGTAATTATATGAGTGGTACTGGTATGTTACGGCAAATTCACCTTAGCAGTGTTGATTTAGAACTACACTACCGCTATCGTTCCGGCAGCAATGAAACTCCAGCAGATGTGCGTCATCGCATAGCTAAGACTACTACTGTTTTACCACCACTTCCAGAAGATTCAATATTGTGTTCTTTTGGGCACATTTTTGAGGGTGGCTATGCAGCAGGTTACTACAGTTATAAATGGGCTGAAGTCCTTAGTGCTGATGCTTTTGCCGCTTTTGAAGAAGCTGGGCTAGAAAATGAAGAAGCTATAAAAGCTACAGGTCGGCGTTATCGGGATACGGTATTAGCACTCGGTGGTAGCAAGCATCCAATGGAGGTGTTTAAAACTTTCCGGGGTCGTGAACCAAGTACGATCGCTTTGCTCAGGCACAATGGTTTAGTAAGTGCTGCTGCAAACTAAGTAACACATCTGTGGAGATGTTGTATTGCAACGTCTCTACACCAAAATTTTTGCTTATACCAATTCAATTAATGATTGCAACACATCTGGCGTCAAGTAAAGACGCGATGAATCGCGTCTCTACAAGTGGTCTATTTCTTGCATTCTTTTTTCCTCGTTTAAGGTGTTCCTGGAACAATGGGTTCTCCGGCAACATCATCTAAGCGGATGCTGCCTAACAAATTTCGCCACTCTGCTTTCAGGGCTGCATCTTGAGGATTTTTTTGACGCAGTTCAGCTAACGTCGTCAGTGCCTCGTACCATATCCCATTTTGGGCGTAGATAGCATAGCGCTTTAGAGGTTCTGCCGTTTCTAGTTGTTTGACTGTTGCTTGACTAAGGTTAACTCGTTTTATTACCCCTTCAACAAAACTTGGGGGAGCATTCTTTTCTTTGTCACAGTTAATGGTGAAAAACCAACGGTATTGTTGGCCTACTGCTAAAGTGGGGGCAGTGCTAGGCAAAGAAACGCGGATGATTCCGGGCTTATCCGGTAGAGCGATCGCTTTTTTGTATACCTCGTTAGCGTCTGGATCTTGCAGGACAAATTCAACTGTATAGGGCGAATCTTTGGTATATGGCACATAGAAAAACCAACTTGGATGTTCTACTGTTGTTTGTCCCCAGACATTAATCACTGAGTTAGCTTCCTGAGTAAAGGGTACTAAAGCAGTCAAGTCAATTTCAGGTGAAGGACATCCACTAGGCCCCCCGCGCTTTGCTCCACCACGAACGCGACCTCCCGGAGGTGAGCCAGCTGGAATTGGAGGTTGAGTAAAAGTTGTGGCTTGAGCAAGGGTTGTTTTAGCGTCAGAGCGATTAGGAGTTGTTTTTGCCAGTATTGGAGTCAGACTAACTAATAAGCTTGTACAACTAAAAGCTACTACTAAAAACAGTTTTATCGGTTGTGAATTTAAATTCATAGAAACCTGACCTCATAGGATTTTAGATTTTAGATTTTAGATTTTAGATTTTAGATTTTATATTGGGCACAAGAGGCACAGGGGCAAAGGGAAAAAACTTACTGCAACTTCTCCCCTGCTCCCTTGCCCCCTGCCCCCTGCTCCCTTGCTTCTTCCCCATTCCCCGCCCGGACTTTTGTTTTTGAATTATTATAAATTGACATCAAAACCCCCATAGCTACTAACGATAAAGCCGACGGTACGAAAGGCACCCAAGCACCCGAAATGAACAGACCAAAGCAAAGTACATACAAAACGCTAGAAGCAACACCCATTGCCAACGCCAACCAGGGTAATGAAAGTCTGCGCCAAGCTAACACTCCCCCAATCAAAGACCATCCCCAAATCCAGACGACCTCAGCCCACAATGACCAAGCGCGCAGCAACGGCCGTCCATCCTGAACTGCACCAAGGATCTGGCTGACCATGTGAGCTTGTACTAGTACTCCTGGCATTTGCTCATCTAAAGGAATGCCATAAGGTGTAGACCAAGTGTCTGGAGAATCCCCCTTTGCAGTCACACCAATCAAAACAATCCGGTTTTTGATGGCGTTAGGGTTAACCGGACCAGATAAAAATTGCGTTAGCGTTACCTGTTCGGCTATTTCTTTTGAAGAACGATAGTTGAGTAAGATTTGACCGCCATTAGCATCGATACCTTGATAGCCACCAGTACGAGACTTCAGATTCTCAAAAATAGTCTTACCCAACTGCAAATTTCCTTCAGGGGTGAACTTTGTTTGAATTCCTAAAGGGCGCAGATAAAGGGATGCTAGTTGTAAACTGAAGGAATATGGAGTAAAACACGATGATGTCGTCTCTTGATTCATGAACAGAAGATGCCGACGAATAACTCCATCGCGATCGTGAATAAAGTCACTGAATCCCAGATTTGCTGGAGGGATTTCTGGTGGCGGCTTAATGCCTTTGATATTTCCTGTGCGATCGCTTCCCTTGCATACGCCAACCAAGTTCTGAGTTTGCTGGAGACGAGTAATTAAATCTGGCTCTTTGGCCTGAAAATCACGGTAGACATCCAAGCCGATCGCGCGGGGTTGGTATTGATTCAGTTTTGCTAAGAGTTTATTCAGAGATTTTTCAGAAATAGAAGCTCCAATTAAGGACTCGCCATTTTGTCTTTGAATTGCTAAATCCTCATCGTCAATTGTAATAATTAACAGTCGGGGATCGAGTCCTTCGGCGGGGCGCGATCGCATCATTAGGTCATAGGCTTGAATCTCTGGATTTTCTAGCAATCCCACCAATCTCACGCCAAAAACCAAAGCTGTAACTGCCAAGCTGGATAATACAATTCTCTTAAATTTGCGTCTGTTAGACAAAGGTAAATTTGCTGGCTCTTCATCTTCAGATTTTGTAGACCTTAATTCATCCCAAGTCGGTGGTATCTGCGCCGGATTTTGGCAAATTACTGGTAGCCAAGTCGCACAAGGAAATCTATCTTCAAGTCCTTGCAAGCGTTCCCGCGCTTGGCGTACCGCTTGATATAAAGACTCGCCACCGGCAAAGCCTTGGAGAAAATATTTTAAAAACTCCTTGGCAACCTGGTCTGGGACGGGTTCGCGCATGACAATTATTTGAGGAATTTGCAAATCAGCTAATTCTCGCGCCAATCCCAATCCATCACAGGAGTTGAATATAGCTAATTGCAAACCATTTTCAATGGCTTTTTTGAGAGCGTACTTTAACTCGCCAATGGTAAGACTATCAGTTCTATTCAGATAAATTCGTCCGCTTTCGCCATTTCCTTGACTGGAACTGTGTCCGGCAAAGAAGAGAATATCCCAGTTTTTTCCCCAGAGATGCTCAGTCAAGTCCTTACGTTGTGGTTCTACCAAAAAGCTCACCTTTGCGTTACTACACTGTTGCAGTAAAGCTCGATCGGCTTGGGTGTCAATCCCTTTACTATTGCCGACAATTGCCAAAATATTGACTAATTGATTGAGAGTGCGTGGCTTGTGAATGCGATCGTAGGATGGTGAAGAAAGGGCAATTTCAGCTTTGGGATAGCGTTCTAACAAGTCCCAAAGATGCCAAGGTAATAGCTGCAATTGGCTATTTTCTGTTTGCAGAATTACCCGTACTTCGTCGCTGGATGATAATTTTTCTAACCATTTTTCCCTCAACGGGCGAAACTCCTCTGCTCGCAGCCAGGTATTAAAGCGTGCGCGCAAAATATGAGAAGCGTTTTCGCAGTCTTGCACCATTGATACATTCGTCACCTGCATTTTGTCAGCATGGAGGCGATAACGATTGCCTATTTGCCGATAACTAGACTGCCAATGACTATAATAGAGCGGCATTTCCGGGAATGAAGGGAGCCTCCCGGTGATTTCGGTTGTAGCACGCTCGTGTTCTTCACCAATTTGGAGGGTGACAGCAAACCCCTGCTCAAAACTACCCTCTCCAAATTTGATCGCCACTAATTTACCCATAACCGTCGCTATTTCCCCATGCAAGATCGTGCCCTGTTCTCATGTCCGATCGCAAGCTTCACAAGTCTCCAAAAGCTAGCTTGGATTTTTAATTTTTAATTTTCAATTAATGAATTATCACTTAATAAATTACCGACAAACAAGGAAGATAGTTACATATTTCAAATTCGGAAATATTCGGTAATACTGGTATTATCCAAGGCTACCCTAACACTAAATTGCTCTCTAGGTTCACCACGAAACTGCAATTGAATGTAGTTGTCTGATTTTCTAGATTGAGCGTCAAGAAATATTGCTCCTGAACTATCTATAACAGTGAGATGAACTCCTGGTGGCAAGTAAATTTGATTTCCAGTGGCGTGCAATTGGAGATGAATACTAGTTTGTCGATCTTTTTCGGGACTGATTTCCACAATCAACATCACAGGTTGGTTGTAGATTTGGATACCTAAATCAATCACTTTTGCCCGTTTAGTAATTGATTCTGGTTGTTTGAGGGTATCTAATTCCAAAGTTTCAATACTGCGAAAGGCATAAGTTGGCATGAGTTCCGGCACGTTCCACAGCGATTCAATAGTTTCCCAACCAGTCTCAAATATACCAGCAAACCATTGACTCAAATTTACTAATGAATTAAGTGGGGATTGACGCAGTTCCCAGATGTGGTCAATAAACGCTTCCAATGGTTGCAGTTGCGCTAAAGGAACTGTTTCAGTTGCCACACTAGGGACAAAACCAAGCAGCCTTGCTTCTTCGAGCGATTCATCAAATTGAACTATTAAATAACCCACCCGTTCTTCCCAAGTTTCTGGAGGAATAAAACATATTTGCTGATGCAAACGGACAGGGCGACACTCCAGACGGCCAATTGAGGGCAGTTCTAAATCAGCGACATCCCCACAAAGGCGCACAATTGGGTTCCAACTGTCACTAGCATGAAGATCGGTAGGAATATCCATCATCTGCAAGTAGTCATTCACCACCCATACAGCTAAAGTATTCAGCCGGACTTGCTCTGCTTTTTCAAGATTTGGTTGCTGGTTAGCAAATTGCTGGGCAGTTATGCGAGCTGTTTGGGAAATCGGCAATGTTAAAGCGAAATCATCTAGCTGATAGGTGGAGTTATTCATAAGTCAATTTCTAGGGTTCAATGCTGCTATGTATATATCACCCGCATTCAATAAATTTATGCCACAAAACTGAACACTGGAAAAAAAAACTGAATACTGGAAAAAGAGAATTGGGGACTGGGGATTAGGTAAAAATATCCCATACGATTAAAAGATTGTATATTGAAATCATCTGAGAGATAGATATTTTGAGTATTTATACCTCGATAAAATAGCTTAAAGCTGCTAAAAGCGGCTTATCAACTAGCAGATAGTTTGCCAAATTTTGAGCGGACAATTTGAGCGATCGCTTACAAAGATCGGCCCCTCAAATCACAACCAATTGCCAATCAAAACATAGGCAGACCAAAAGCTTGGCGCTCTGTAATTGGGATGTTTCAGCAGTTGTAGTTGGGCACGATGGACTGCTTCGGCTTTGGTGATTTTGCCACTTTTGAGTTCTCGATAGAAGGCACTAACAAACATCGCTGTTGATTCATCATCAATTTGCCACAGGGAAGCGATGGTACTACGCGCCCCAGCTCGGACAGCTGCTCCTGCTAGACCGAGTGCTGCACGGCTGTCTCCTGTTGCTGTCTGGCAAGCACTCAAAACCAATAATTCTACTACGGTTTTATTCTGGCTGTGGAAGAGAGTATCAAAATCTTTGACATTGATCTGACCATCGAAATCTAAAATAAAAGTGTCTTCGAGGCGGGAACTAAACTGACCGTGGGTTGCCAAATGCACTATGTTGAATGAAGCAGCGTCAATTTCACTTTCCAAATTCTTTTTCTTAAAATCTCCATCCAATAGGCTGGTTGTCGAAACTCCTGCTTTGGCAATACCGTCAAATTCAGATTTGATCGCCAGCAATGGTGCAAACTTGGGAAATCCTGGCGGCGGCATAGTCAGTCCTGCGGTTAGCGCTCTGAGCTGCTGTTTAATTAGCGGTTTCGGGTCGAGAAGTTGTAGACCAACGCTGAGGGCGATCGCATATTTCTCTACTAAATATTGTTTACCATCGTAGAGAGCTGCCATTGGTAAATTGCGTAATGGCCCATCTAGGACGAACACTAACGTATCGACGCCACTTTGTTGCAATTGTGACTCAATGGGTTTAAGCAGCCAGCTGTAAACTTCTTGCGATTGGGTTTGGACGATCTTAGTAGCAGTTGGATCGACAAGATTTCTTCGCAGTTTTATTAAGAGTTGCTCTACTTCTCTTTGGGAAATTTTGGTACTGTAGCTTTCCAAAGGTTGTTGAGGAATTTTGACAATTACCTGGAGTTCGTCACGAAGAATAATTGGATAAAGAATGGCAGCCTTGGAATTATCTTTATCTACTACTCGATCGAGGGCTACTTTCTGACCTTGCAGACAAGCTTCCTGAAAGAAGTCGTCTAATTCTGCTAGTTGGAGTGCTTCAATTCGCTGGCGTGCTTTATCCAATATTTCTTCATTTGGTTTTCCTTTTTGAGATTGCAGCAGTAACTCTACTGACTGGCGGTAGACAGGTTCTACACTGTCCCGGAAATCAAATTGCACATCCTGGTTCACTACATCTTTATTGACTACTAAATCTCTCCGCAGAGACTCAAGAGTGTTTACAGCAGCATCATAAGCCGCGATCGCACCATTAATATCTTTTTGTGCCCAAAGCAATCTACCTAACTGCCACTCCAAGCTATAGGTAATTTCTGGTGCATTGCTACTCTGTGCCAAAGCTAATCCTTGCCGAGTCAGGTCTTGCGCTTCTGACAACTGTCTGGTTTCTTCGTACAAGCTGCCTAAACTCTTTAGAGCATAAGCCTCTGCCCGCTTGTCACCTAAACTACGGGATTGCTGAATGGCACTAGCGAGTAATTTTGCTGAATCTTTTGTACTCGATCCTGAGTAAAAACTCTGACTCGATGCTTGTAATACACCACTCTTGACTTTTGCCAAACTTTGTGAAAAGTTAACCTGAGCGTAAATACTCGCACGGCTGAGGGGAAGTTGCTTGAGGTGGGACTCAATCAACGGCAAAAGAGTTTGAACCTTTGCCCATTCTTTATCTTTAATCAGTAGTCCCAGGTGATTGAGTTGTGCTTGAACTTTTGTGAGGGGTGAGGGAGATACTGCGACTGTTTTTTGATAATAGGCGATCGCCTGTTCCTTTTGATTTTGTTTGCGGGCATTATTCCCCAAGCTGAACAGACTAGCCCCAATATCAGCGCTTGATTGGAGATTTTGAGCAATTATCAGACTTTCTTCTAGCGCTTGGCGTGACTTTTTCAAATCGCCCAATACCAAAAGGGCATCACCGAGCGATCGCAAACTCACTGTCTTTTCTAGAGAATCTGGTTGAGATTTTAACGTCTGACTGATTCGATCGAGGGTTTTGATCGCTCGCGGGTAAAATCCTTGGGTGCGCCACGCTTGTGCTTGATTGATTAGCGATCGCACCACGCCACTTTGATTATCTGCTTGTTTGTAAATTTCTTCTGTCTGCTGCCAAGTTGCCAAAGCCGCCTCGGACTTTCCCATTGTCAATTGCAGACGACCTTGAATATCTAATGATTGGGCAAATATTTGCAAATTTTGGTTTTTATCCGGTTCTTGGAGTAAATTTAAGCTTTCTGTAATTGCCTGCTGCGCCTGACTCCATGCACCAAGTTGCTGGTAAGCTAGGGAAAGATTACCCAATGTGACTGCTAGTCCAAGGCTCTCCCCTTGCTGTTTATATATTTGGACAGCCTGTTGTAAAACTTCTACAGCTTTGGTAAAGTTGCCATTAATGTATAAAACTTCGCCCTGCTGTAAGAGTGAGGCGGCATCAGTGGGCACAGCCTGCGATATTGTACTATTTATTGGCAGTTGGGATAAAGAATTGATAGAGCCAGGAACTTTTGCTAGCACTGGTGAACCGACAATGCATAGCAAAGCGACCAGGAAGTACAAAGGCAAACGTAAAAAGTGAATTAGAGGAGTGAGCCAGCGCCTCCTTGCCGTTTCTCGACCCCTGCTTTTAAACTTTAGAGAATTTGCGCTAAAAATCCTAGTTGTTTTAGCCATAAGCATGACGAGAGGTAGGTGATAACCACGAACACATAGGATGAACTATTAAGCTAACAGGCTAATGTTACCATCCCCATTCCTCATCCTTTGAGCTTCCACAATTTTCTTATTTATGGCGATCGCTGTGAAACTTGATTAGCAAAGTAAATGAAGTACGCGGGTAGGGGCACAACATATTGTGCCCCGACGATTATCTCTACCTCATCATGCAATCTGTTGTAGTTAAAAAGCGATCGCTAACCTTAATCAAACACTCACTGAAATCGCCTTCTCCAATAATCAGGTCTGCGCTTGCTATGTGCTATTGCAACAATCCAGATAAACTCTTCAAATTCTGCATAGAAAATGAGATAAGGAAAATGCTGAATCACATAACGACGCAGCCCTACAATTTTATACGGCGCTCCTATGTTCGAGTTTTGCTGAATCTTGCTAATAGACTGTTCCACTTCAGATAAAAAATCTAGCCCTAGACCTGCTTTTTGCTTCTCGTAGTAGCCGACTGAATTATCTAACTCTTCTCGTGCTTTGGTGTGGATAACGATCGGCTTCACGAATACTTGTCTCGCAGTTCAGTGAATACCTTATCTGACTGTTCACCAGAAACTATTCCACTACTAATATCTTCCAACCTTTGTGTTAACTCAATATCCCAAGCAAGGTCTATATCTTTATCCACTTCTTTGTCTAAAGAATGGATCAAAAAGTAAGCAAGCTCTGCACGCTCTTCTATGGATAGCTGAGAAAGTTCAAGCCTAAGTTTCTCTACCGTTTCAGTCATAGTGTATGATCTCCTTGCGGTCTATAAGCGTGTTCCCAGTTCTCGAATGGGTGCTGAGTCAGCAGATTAAGTGCTATACCAGCAGTATCTTTTACGCACAATGCTAACGCATCGGTTTAAAATGCTGAACCTATCTGACGTTTTCACGATTTGATTTTAAGTATTGTATCTTTTCAGTCATAGACTGCCCAACACCAATCAATACCCCGTGACGATTTTCACCCAGTAGCCACTCAAACTTTTTCGAGACTATGTAATATTCAAATCCATACATTTCTCCTATTAAGTCGGCAATTACCTCGATCTCACCCTCATAGAGCCAAAAATTACCATGCTGTTTAGTTCTTTTCCAGTCTTCAGCCACAAACCACACTGTCTCTTCTAAAGGTACAAGTTCTTTCAAAACATCGGGTGCATATTCGAGATGAATTGAGCAAGATGGTTCTTTGAATGAACCCCACCACCAGGGATAATTTAGTCCTTTTTTACCCAAGCTTGTGAATCGCTCAAGAATTGACACCAATATCTGTTCGTATTCATGAAGGCTAACTAACCTGAAATCATTACAAGAAAGGTTTAGCGTTTTTATGGCTTCTTCAATATCTACTCTGAAATCTAAGCGTTGAGTCATAAAATCTACATTGCTCTAATACCAATTCTCTATAAATGATGACGATCCGTTTCCTTGGCGTTCTTAGCAAGTTCGCTTCTATTTATTAATATGAGTATTTTACACTTTTGACTTCACTACTGGCTGTGATGCTTGTAAAAGCTGAGGCAAACTCCAGTCGGGACGCAAGCTAGCGACGTTGCGTAAATAGATATGATGAATTGAGGCAAAAGCTGGCAGATAGGCGTGGATTAAGAACCGAATGCAGGGCTTTAAGCTACCTTCTACGTGTATTTGCTGCACATCCAAACATTACTACATTATCCCAACAGGCAGGACGCGCTCTAGCAATCGCATCTGGAAAAATAGCATCCAAATCGCGTGTCACTAAAAAGTACTTTTTGTGCCATTCCCAATGCCCAGAATTTAAAATCCAGCCAAATGATGTGAAGGGTTCAAACTCAGGGATGATGAGTAATTAGCAATTAAATTGACAAAATCACACTATAAAGAGTGATATTAACCGATAAATAGCGCTTGTAAAGGACTAACGGGCATGATTAAATCTTGGATGGTGATTGGGGGCGTGGCTTTCTTGGTTGCTTTAGCCGCGAACGTGATTACGCCTAGCGATCGCCAATGGTTCAAGCGTTTACAACGACCGAGATGGCTAACTTTTGAGGGCGCAATTCCGATTATTTGGACTGTAATATTTATTTGCGGTGCTTGGTCAGCTTATATTGTCTGGGAAAAAGACCCAGGAAGCACCTCAACTTGGTTAATCATGGGTTTATATCTGCTATTAGAAATTGTTACCATTGCCTATACGCCTGTAATGTTTAAGCTTCGCAGTCTGAAAGTGGGTACAATTCTCGGTGGCACAGGTTTGATTATTGATGTTTTATTGATACTTGCAGTCTTAGGTTTTTCTGGTTGGGCAGCCCTATTACTAGTTCCTTATTTACTCTGGAGTCCCATTGGTACTTATACCACTTGGCAGATGATGAGTCTCAATCCTCAAGATGCCTAAGAATCGCACCAGAGAATGATTAAACATATAGCCTAAATTGTCACACTTGCAGTGTATGAATTGACAAAATACACAAAGCTTGAGTGCATTATGATTCCATCTTGGATAATAATTGGGGCTGTAACTTTCTTAGTCGCCCTTGGTAGTTTCTTCATCACGCCGCGTGATGTTAAATGGTTTGCAAATCTAAGTCGCCCTCGCTGGTTAGTTTTTGAGCCGCTGATTCCGGTTATCTGGACTGTGATTTTTATTTGCGGTGCGGCTTCAGCTTATATTGTCTGGGAAAAAAATCCCGGAAGCCTAATTACTTGGCTAATAATGGCTTTGTACCTTTTGGTGGAAATTATCACCGTCGCCTATATACCTACAATGTTGAGGTTTCGCAGCCTCAAAATTGGGGAAGTTCTTGGGCTAATCGGTTTGATTTCAGGCGTTGTTTTGGCAATCTGCGTTTTGCCGATTTCTCTAGTGGCGGCGCTGTTACTCCTTCCTTATCTAGTTTGGACTCCCATTGGTACTTACACCACTGATGAGTTAAAAGAATTGAATCCTCAAGATGCATGAAGAAGTATTCAGTAGTCTGAATTCAGTAGTCAGAAGAAGAAAGTGTAGGATGAACGCTTATTTATTCCTTATGGATTCCGTAAGAAAGATTTCGCATTTAGTATCACCATTTATTCAGCATTAGATTGAGCAAGTCTGCCAGTTAGACTCCAATTCAATTCTGAATTCTGAATTCTGACTCCTGAATTCTTTTGTAATAACGCATCTATACAAGCCGACCATAACGTGCTGTGGTAGGATTGGCTGGATTAGATTGATTCTTCAGCCAAGCCCACATTTGATCGCCGACAGAAAAATGCCACCATTCTCTAGGATTGCGTTGAAAGCCGGCTTTTAACATTACATCTCGCAATAGTTGACGATGAGTATGATACTTTTGCGTTTCTGAGCGATCGCTATTGGCATAATAATCGGGATGCGATCGCTCTGACATTTCATCAATCGGCGAACCCATATTCACTATTTCGCCAGTATCATCTACCAGCGTCACATCCACCGCCGCACCTGTACTGTGAGGAGGCGGAGTTTTTTCATCTAAACTCGGTGCAGCCCAAATTGCATAAACCGCTTCCCAAATCTCTTGGCGCTGGTTTGCTGATAAGTCTACTTCAATCAGTCCTCTTTCTCGTACTGCTTGGGCGAAGCTGTAATCTACCATAAACTGTTGGACTGCTACTGGGCGATAGGCATCAAAAATTTGAATTCGCCATTTCGGACGCAACAATTCCAGGTAATTTTGCGCTTGAATCAAATTTTCAATGACGCTTTGACGGAGATAATAAGGAGAGCGATCGCCATAAGGCGCACCTAACTTTTCATAAGGATGGGGAGATTCCACCGCAAACAATTCTAAAGGAATCTTGATTAGCGGTTCACCACACTCAAAAATCGGGATTTGATGATAAGGTCTCATCTAGTCAGCTACATAGGACTTACGGATTTTAACGCAAGCATAGCATTGTGCGTAACGATTCTCTTCTTCCTCTGTGTTCTTTGCGGCTCTGCGTGCAATACCAATTTTTCTCAACCCTGAACAATTTGTTATTTCGGGGTACTCATTTGTTATTTCGGAGTACTCATTTGTTATTTTGGCGTTCGCATTTGTTATTTTGGCGTTCGCATTTGTTATTTCGGAGTACTCATTTGCTATTTCGGAGTACTCATTTGCTATTTCGGAGTACTCATTTGTTATTAGGACTTACGCACACTCTACGAATTCTTGGCGTTCTTGGCGTCTTGGCGGTTCGATAAATTAAGCTTTTCGGCAATTTTTGCGTAAGTCCTGGTTATTTTGGAGTGCTCAATATGCCCTAGCAGACTTAAGATTCTATCATTAACGGTTTGTTTTCTCAAAAATGCTCAATCAAAACCAAATACCTTTATTAGATGCCTTAAAAGCTAATGCAGCAAGACCTCATGCACCTTTTTACACTCCAGGACATAAACTAGGTGAGGGAATTTCTCAACCTTTGGCCGATTTACTTGGTAAAGCCGTCTTTCGCGCTGATTTAACAGAATTAGCAGATTTAGATAATCTCTTTGCACCCCAAGGCGTTATTCAAGAAGCACAACAACTGGCGGCTGAGGCGTTTGGTGCTTCGCAAACATGGTTCCTTGTCAATGGTTCTACCTGTGGAATTGAAGCGGCAATTCTCGCTACCTGTGGCACAGGCGATAAAATCATTCTGCCTCGTAATGTGCATTCTTCGGCGATCGCAGGTTTAATTCTCTCTGGTGCAATACCAATTTTTCTTAATCCTGAATACGATCCAGTTTTAGATATTGCCCACAGCATCACGCCCAATGCTGTACAATCTGCACTCCAACAACATCCAGATGCGAAAGCAGTGTTGGTAGTTTATCCAACATATTACGGTGTTTGTGGAGATTTGAGTGCGATCGCCAATATTACACATCAATATAATGTCCCTCTACTTGTAGATGAGGCCCACGGCGCACACTTTGCCTTTCATCCCGAATTACCCACTCCAGCTTTAGCCGCAGGTGCTGATTTAACTGTACAATCCATCCACAAGGTACTCGGTGCGATGACACAGGCATCGATGCTGCATATCCAGGGTGATAGGATAAATGGCGATCGCATCAGTAAAGCTTTGCAACTCTTACAATCTACTAGTCCTAGTTATTTACTTTTAGCTTCTTTAGATGCAGCGCGTCAGCAAATGGCACTCCACGGAAAAATGCTGATGTCTCGCACTTTGCAACTTGGTGAGGAAGCTAGAACAAAAATCAGTCAAGTTCCGGGATTATCAGTTTTGGAAATGCCTCAGTTGGGGGAATCTCCTGGCTTTGTAGCTTTAGACAAAACGCGACTAACTGTCACTGTTTCTAGTTTAGGTTTAACTGGATTTGAAGCAGATGAAATTTTGGATGAAAAATTTGCCGTTACTGCTGAATTCGCCTCATTACAACATCTCACCTTTATCATTAGTTTGGGCAACACCTCAGCCGATATTGAACAATTAGTGCAAGGTTTCACCACCCTCGCCAAAGAATATTGCCGAAGCAACTTGACTGTTAAAAACCAGGTTTGGCTAAATCTAGACAGAACCCTAGATTATGCTTTACAACTTTCTCCCCGCGAAGCTTTTTTTGCTGTCAGTGAAATACTACCTTTGACACAAACCAATAAACGCATCTGTGCTGAAATCGTCTGTCCCTATCCCCCAGGAATTCCTGTGTTAATGCCAGGAGAAGCCATCACCAAATCTGTTCTTGAATACCTACAACAAATCCAGGCTATGGGTGGATTTATCAGTGGTTGTAATGACATTAGCCTCAAAACTTTGAAAGTTGTGAAATAACTTTATAACTCCTGAATTCTGATTCATAGACATTTAATTCATGAAGTCAATAGTAAATGTGCGGCTTTTCAAATAGATTTAGGGAAAAATATACAGTAGTTTTACCAGTGTGAAACTTCAATAAAATAGCTAGCTAACTAGTGCAATCTTTGATTTATACTCATAGGATCATCTTGATGATTCCTAAACTAGAAGATGAAATCAAAAACCTATTATATTTGGGGGCAAGTAGCAGCTCCGATTGTAGTCACTTTAGCGCTGGGTTTTTCAGCAAGAGCGAATGCAGTTGAGTTAGGCGCTGCCTCTGATTACAATGTATTTGTTTTGGGAGATATCTTTCAAAAATATACAGATATCGAAGGAAAAGTTGCTGCTGGCGGTAACATCAATTTCGTCGGCGGACTTGGAAGCAGACTTTCTGGCAATAGCGGCAACGTAGTAGTCGCTGGACAGAATTTAACTTTAAGCAACGGTCAAGTCTACCACGGAAATGCTGTCTATGGAGGCAGCGCCAATGTATCCAGCAATGTGGGATTTCCCCAAGGAACTCTCAGCCAGGGTAATCCCATCGACTTCAATGAAGCAGGGAAACAACTGCGAGGGTTATCTGAATATTTGGCAACCTTGACTCCTACTGGTAACACAACAGTTCAACCTTGGGGTGCTATTAACCTTAGTGGCAGTGGTACCGCTTTCAATGTTTTTAATCTTGCAGGCTCATCTGTCTCCAAGACCAACTATTTTGAAATTAAAGGAGACGCAAATTCAACTATCGTTGTCAATATCAGCGGTAAGGATGTGTCACTGCAAAACTTTGGGTTTAATATCATTGGCGCAGATAAACAAAAGGTAATCTACAACTTTTATGAAGCGACAAATATAACTGCTAGTGGAATTGGCATCCAAGGTAGTATCCTTGCGCCTTTGGCGAATTTCAATTTCAATAATGGTCAAATTAACGGCAATGTAGTAGTAGCTTCTTTGACAGGAAATGGCGAGTCTCACAACTATCTATTTAATGGCGATCTGCCAGATGTCCCAATTAGGTACTACACTCCGCCTAAGCCTCCCATTCGTAGGGTTCCAGAGCCTGCAAATCTTCCAGGTTTAGGATTAGTTTCTGTAGTATTTGGTTTGTTTCGCTACAAACGCAATCGAGCAATTTGTTTAGAATAATTAAAAATTTTTGGCAGCATAGCGCATGAAGCGAATTTGTTTACAGATTTTCGCTCATGCGCTATTTCCTTGCTCTCTACCTTCTACAATAAGGATAGACTTTATTGAGATTTGTATAGTTGGGGATCGGCTGTCATGGCTCCCGCCGTTTTCATTCAAAATTTGCAAAAGCGCTACGGTACAGTGGTTGCCGTTCAGGATGTTTCTTTTCAGGTAGAACAAGGAGAAATTTTTGGTTTGCTTGGCCCCAACGGTGCTGGGAAAACTACTACCTTACGTGCTTTGTGTACGCTGACCACACCGGATGCAGGCATTATCGAAGTATCTGGCATCTCTGTGTTAGATAATCCCAGAGTCGCAAGACAACGACTAGGCTACGTAGCTCAAGAAGTCGCTATAGATAAGGTGTTGACTGGAAAAGAACTGCTGCAATTGCAAGCAGCACTTTATCACCTTCCAGGCGCAGTAGCCAAACAGCGAATTGAGACAGTATTAGATTTACTCGGTTTGCAAGAATACGCCAATAAAAAGACAGGTACATACTCAGGCGGTTTACGCAAGCGCCTAGACTTGGCTGCTGGATTGCTCCATGCACCGGATGTTCTGGTATTGGACGAGCCAACTGTAGGGCTTGACATAGAAACCCGTTTTGTGGTATGGGATTTCCTGAGAAAATTACGCGCTTCTGGGACGACGGTAGTAATTACCAGCCATTACTTAGAAGAAATTGACGCTTTAGCCGATCGCGTGGCAATTATAGATCGCGGCGTTGTCATTGCTAGTGATACACCTTCGCAATTGAAAGATCGAGTAGGGGGCGATCGCATCACCTTGCGAATCCGCGAGTTTTCCCCGATTGAGGAAGCTGAAAAAGCCAAAAACCTCCTGAAACCTTTGCCTTTTGTCCAAGAAATCATCATCAACAGCGCTCAAGGTAATTCACTCAACTTGGTAGTGACACCTCAAAATGATGTTCTCATTAACATACAGCAAGCGCTGAATACCGCTGGCTTGCCCATATTTGGCATCGCCCAATCTCGCCCCAGCCTCGATGACGTTTATCTCGCTGCCACAGGACGCACCTTGTTGGATGCAGAACTCGCAGCCGTAGCTACCCGCGATCCCAAAGCTGAGAAGAAGCAGAATATGAGATAGAGAATGGGGAGTGAAGAAGGGAATAGGTGACAGGTTACAGGGTACAGATTATTCCTTGTCACCTGTAACCTCTCCCCTAATCCCAATCCCCAATCTAAAATCCAAAATCAAAAATCCAAAATTGCTATGAGTGTTACTCCTAAGTCTGATATCAATTGGCAGCAATTAGCATCGCCGCAAGCTGATGCTAATACTGCACCTAACTTTTTCGGTGAATTGGTACAAGAGACGTTGGCTTTAACTCGTCGCTTGTTTATTCAGTTGCAACGCCGTCCCTCATCTTTGGTTGCTGGAATTATTCAACCAGTAATGTGGTTAGTGCTATTTGGTGCTTTGTTCCAAAATGCTCCCAAGGGTATATTTGGCAATACAACAAATTACGGTCAATTTTTGGCGGCTGGCATTATTGTGTTTACAGCCTTTGCTGGGGCGCTGAATGCTGGTTTACCTGTAATGTTTGACCGCGAGTTCGGCTTTTTGAATCGTTTGCTGGTAGCACCGTTGGCATCGCGGTTTTCCATTGTCTTTGCCTCAGCCATTTTCATCATCAGCCAAAGTTTGTTGCAAGCAGCCGTAATTGTTGCAGCAGCAGCATTTTTGGGCGCAGGACTACCCAATATAGCTGGTTTAAGTGCGATCGCTTTAATTGTCTTACTCTTAGCTTTGGGTGTAACAGCCATCTCCCTCGGTTTAGCTTTTGCTTTACCCGGACATATTGAATTGATTGCAGTGATTTTTGTCACTAACCTACCACTATTGTTTGCGAGTACTGCTTTAGCACCCCTATCCTTCATGCCTCAGTGGTTGCAGGTTGTAGCTACTCTAAATCCTCTCAGTTATGCGATCGAACCAATTCGCTATCTCTATTTCCACAATAATTGGGGACTAGGTAGTGTAGTGATGCAGGCTCCTTGGGGCGATGTTACCTTTGGGGGAGCGTTGCTGGTGTTGTTTGGCTTTGCCTTAGTCGCCTTGCTGAGTATTCAACCCCAACTGCGGCGTACTCTGGCTTAAAAAGATAAAATAGATCAATTTTAGGTAGGGTCAAAACCCATGAAAAAACCATTTTTACAAATTACTAGACTCTTTGTAGCTACGGCAGCAGGAATTAGCTTTGCTTCCTTGCTCGCGGCTCAACCAAGTTCTGCTCAAATCAGCAGCCCAACGGATGCTTTCCCCAGTAATAGTACAACAGACCAAAATACCGATCCTTTCGCCCGTTCCAATTCAGACAATTTCAACATGTTCGATCTGATTCATCGGGCAAATTTCGGGACTCTCAACTGGGATTCTAACCAACAGAACGAAGAACTAAACTCAGCAGCAGCAGCCTTTAAAGCAAGGCAGCAAAAACTAATTCAAGGTCAACAACAGCAACCAACCCTCAGTTTGCCAACGGTTAGACAACCATCAGTGACGCCACCATTGATTACACCACCATCAGGTAACTGAATCAAACAAAGAACCCCAAGTCTCTAGAGGCTTGGGGCTGAAACTATTAAAAAAAACCTGAATTATCAGGTAAAAAACTACAGCCCAAGTGCAGCTAAAATATCGTTAGCATGGTTGCTGGTATTTACATTGGCGTCAACATGGGTAATTTTGCCGCTGGGGTCAATTACGTAAGTGACGCGCTTGGCATAACCACCGCCATCCACATCGAAAGCTTTGATGAGGGATTTGTCGGTGTCAGCCAGTAGGGGAAAATTCAAATTATATTTTTGGGTGAATGCTTGATGGGAGACTTCATCATCTGCACTCACTCCCAAGATGACAATATCTTTACCTTGATATTCAGACTGGGCATCCCGGAAACTACAGGCTTGTTTGGTGCAGCCTGGCGTGTCATCTTTGGGGTAAAAATATAAAACAACCGTCTTCCCTCTCAAATCAGATAGCGAGACTGTGTTGCCGTTTGTATCTTTGGCGGTAAATGCAGGTGCATCCGTACCAACTGCTAGAGGCATAATTAACCTTTCCTGTTTCAGATTGTTGATGCACTTGAAATTTTACATTAATTTATAATGTTTAAATATAATTACTAAAAAATAGGATAAATACACTTTAGGTAACTAATTTTGGTTTAATGGGGTATTTGGTACAAGAAAAAATATATTCTTAAATTAATCTTTGTTAGAAGAAAAATTTATACCAATACACAATGGCTGCTGTTGATTCCCAAAACCCAAATATTTTTGTCTATCCTCAAAGCACAGTAGAAAGAGCCGAGCGATCGCTAGTGTGTTCGCCTTTTAATGTATCTTTATTTGAAGTGATGAGACACCAGAGTGTGTCATTAACTGCGATCGCCCTGGAAAATGGACTCAAGCAGGGCTATACTAAACGCCCTTTATCAGAATTAGCCTGTAATGACGCTTTGGGGTGGTTGATTCAAGTAGGTGTATTGCGCCGAGAAGTTGATGGTCAGGGAATTACAGATAGTTTTCGCCTCACTCCCTTGGGACGCCAGTTAGTAGAACAGTACCAGGGAAAAAATTGGCGTACTCCTTCATGGCGCGATCGTTTGTATGATTCTGTAATTCGTTGGTTACGGATACCTTTTTAGAATAAAAAATCCAAGAGTTAGGATTAGGGAATCAAAGGGAACAATATATACGGAAACATCACATCTATTCATGAAGTCTTTACCATAACCATCTAATTGCAATTTGTGATGGTTATGGTGAGCATTGGGCACTTGTACTGAGCAGTTCGGCAGGTTTTTACAGGTAGCTCTGTCGAACTGTTTACTGTGAGATGTTGCCATTGGCGCAGCCTCTCGTAGAAAAGTGTTGGGCATGGTGTATTATTTCTTCTCCCCTGCTCCCCTGTTGTTCGCTCTCAAAATTAACCCTGTATCTTGAAAAACTAAATGATAGCAACTATGAAATCAATTATGGTGGTGGGGACAACATCCCATGCAGGGAAATCACTTTTAACTACAGCTATTTGTCGCATTCTGTCGCGGCGTGGTTGGCGAGTGGCTCCCTTTAAAGGTCAAAATATGGCTTTAAATGCTTATGTCACTGCCAGTGGTGGAGAAATTGGCTATGCCCAAGCAGTGCAAGCTTGGGCTGCGGGAGTCGTGCCTTGGGTAGAAATGAACCCAATTCTACTCAAACCGCAAGGGGATATGACTTCTCAAGTAATTATTAAAGGTAGGTCTGTAGGTAAAGTCAGTGCTTCAGATTACTACGAGCAATATTTTGAACTGGGGTGGCGGACAATTGAAGAATCGCTACAGCATTTAGGAACAGAATTTGACATGGTGGTTTGTGAAGGTGCCGGTAGCCCTGCGGAAATTAACCTCAAGCACCGCGACTTAACTAATATGCGGGTAGCAAAACATTTAAATGCACCAACCATATTAGTAGTTGATATTGACCGGGGTGGTGCTTTTGCCCATGTCGTTGGAACCCTAGAGTTATTAGAACCAGATGAACGCGCTTTAATTAAAGGTATAGTAATTAATAAGTTTCGAGGGCAGCGATCGCTCTTAGATCCGGGGATAAAATGGCTAGAAGAACGCACAGGTATCCCCGTTATCGGTGTTATACCCTACTTGCAAGAAATGTTTCCAGCAGAGGATTCTCTTGACCTGCTAGAACGTCAATCGTCCACGAATAAAGCCCAAACTGACCTCACCATTGCCGTCATCCGCTTACCAAGAATTGCCAATTTCACCGACTTTGACCCACTGGAATCAGAAAGTACAGTTTCAATTAAATACTTAAGCCCTAAGCAAGATTTGGGACATCCTGATGCCGTAATTATCCCAGGTACAAAGACTACAATTGCTGACTTGCTATTGCTGCAAAAGAGCGGTATGGCAGAAGCGATCCAAAACTACGCTGCTTCTGGGGGAACGGTTTTAGGTATCTGCGGTGGCTATCAAATGCTCGGTCAAATCATCGCTGACCCAGAAGGGATAGAGGGACAAGCTGGCAGATTTCAAGGGTTAAATCTTTTACCAATCAGAACTGTAATTACAGGGCAAAAAATCGCCCGTCAGCGCCAAGTTAGCTCAAATTATCCCCAACAAGGCTTGCCAGTTAATGGCTTTGAAATCCACCAAGGGCGATCGCGTATCGAACAGCAAGGCATAGATCCCCAATCGTACCATGCCCTATTTGACGATATTAATTTAGGGTTAGTAGATAGTTGTCAATCGGTGTGGGGTAGTTACCTCCACGGGCTTTTTGACAATGGGCCTTGGCGACGGGCTTGGTTAAATCGCCTCCGTCAACAGCGCGGTTTAAAATCTTTGCCTACCGGTGTTGCGAACTATCGAGAACAGCGAGAGCAGATTTTGGACTCTCTAGCCATTGAAGTTGAAAGCCATTTAGACTTAAGTCTGTTTTTGTCTTAAGCTAAAATCCCTTGAAATGTCATTAGTCATTGGTCACTTGTACTGAGCTTGTCCTGAGCGTAGCCGAAGGGCGTAGTCGAAGTATTAGTCATTTGCAAAGGACAAAGGACAACTGACAAATGACAACTCTATTAAAAGCGTAATATTGATGATTGTTCGTGTCCGTTTTTTACCAGATGATGTCACAGTAGATGCCGAAGTGGGAGAAGCCCTCTTAGATGTAGCAGACCGGGCTGGGGTATTTATTCCCACCGGTTGTCTCATGGGGTCTTGTCACGCTTGCACTGTCGAATTAGAGGATGGAGAGATTGTTCGCGCTTGTATCACCGGAGTACCGCCACGCGAAAAATTGACGATTAATTTGTTTAGCGATCCTACTTGGTAATTTTTTAATCCTCTAAGTTCAAAATGTCAGATGAGGAAGTAGAGGAGAAGAAACAAGATGAGTAAGGAAAATTGTAGGTTGGGTTAAGCAAAGCGCAACCCAACAAAGCCCCGAAAATGTTGAGTTTCGTTCCTCAACTCAACCTACATATTTCAAAGTTTTTGGCACTAACCCAATCTTGGTAGTTTTTTAACCTCTAAGTTCAAAATATCAGATGAGGAAGTAGAGAAAAAGAAACAAGACAAGATGAGTAAACTTAAATACCAAATGCTTATTCAATGGTCTGATGAAGATGATTGCTTTTTAGTAGGATTCCCTGATTTTCCAGGACAACGCTGGCGGACTCATGGAGATACTTACGAGTTAGCTGTAGCAAATGGAATTGAAGCTTTAGAGTCTCTAATTATTGCTTACGAAGCTGTAGGCGAGTTACTTCCAGAACCATCTTATGAGGCTGGATTATAAGGAATTGAACTACCAAAAAGACTTGCACTAAAAAGATTGTGCAAATTCACAATTTCTATATCACCATTATCAAACTGAGCAACAACGTCATGAGATGAAGTCTCTTTCAGAATTGTTGCAATCCTACCGAGTGGATAAACTATGCATTTACCACCAATATAAAAATCGTAAGTTCCTGTATCAGCTTTAAAGCAAAGTGCTCCTTTTGAAAAAAGTGTCTTTACTTCACCAGATTCATTGATGACGTTCAAATTAATGTGACGCATTTAATTCTCCAAAAATTTACAATAAACTCATAAAAAATTATAACCTTTTCTAAGAAGTGTCATATACACATTGTTTTCTACTGCCTGTTTTTACTATGTATATCAATTAGCTTTAACATTCAGCGCGTATTCTTTAAACCTTTCCAAATCAGCTTGAATTGTTGATTCAACTATCCGCCCCAAAAACAAATTATCCATAATTTTGCCAAGAATGCCAGGGATAGCGTAGGAAATAGTCATTTTCACAATGCTACTATTGTGGCGATCGTAAAAGCGAATCGCTCCCTGATTCGGCAAACCATCAACCGATTCCCATTGGATAATTTGGTTAGGAATAACTTTGAGAATTCGGGATTGCCAATTAAATTCTAGACTGCCAGTTTTTAATTTCCAAAGAGATATATCTGGATTATCTGGCGGAATTTTCACCGAATCAATCCACTTCATCCACCGGGGCATTTGCTCTAAATCAGACCAGAGGCTCCATACTAAATCTATGGGAGCCTCTACTTCTACCTGCACAGTATGCTCTAACCAGTCTGACATTTCTTTTGTTCCTTCTCTACGAGATGCTTTGCGATCGCGTTCTTTGCACTCTTTGAAGTAGCCTGCGGCAAGCCAGTGCGTGTCTACGTTATTTCTTTAAACTCTCCAAAATCACTTTTGCCGCACGTCGTCCAGAAATAGTAGCACCTTCCATGCTGTCGATGTAGTCTTGCTGAGTATAACTGCCGGCAAGGAAGAAATTATCTACTGGTGTTTTTTGGTTGGGACGGTACGCATCCATCCCTGGCGCTTCTCGGTAAAGAGACTGAGCAAGTTTTACCACACTGTACCAAGTCATATTTAGCTCCCGCGACGAGGGAAACAGTTCATGGACTTGCTTGAGAACATGCTGGGCGATCGCTTCATTACTTTGGGTAATAAACGGATCTCCCGGTGTCAGCACTAACTGTAACAATGACCCCTGTCCTGGGCGATAATAATCAGCAGGACTAGTTAATGCTAAATCGGCAAAACAAGAAAAGTCAGCATCGGCTGTGTAAAGTAAATTATCAATTCCAGCCGCCTGATTTAGCTGTTTACGTTGCTCTCCATCGTTCAGTTCTGTTACCCAACCGTCAAAGCGTAACTGCACTGTAGCTACTGGCACTGCATCCAGTTTGTAAATATTGTCAAATTCTGACCACTTACGCCACTCTTGGGGTAGGATGCGTTGAATTCCTGGAACATCACAGGCAAAAACGTAAGCATCAGCTGCGATCGTTTCGACTGCATCACCTTGGGCAACTACTATACCAGTGACACGGGTTTGTTCGGCTGACTCAGCAAACTGAATTTCCCGAACTTGGCGGCGCGTGTAAATTTTGGTGCCTCTAGCTTCTAGATATTCCAGAATTGGTTTGTGTAAATATTCAGATGGAGAACCTTCCAGCATTCGCAAAACTGAAGCTTCAGTTTTAACTGCAAATAGCTGAAATATGGTTAACATACAACGGGCAGACATATTTTCGCAATCAATAAATCCCAATGCGTAAGCAATGGGGTTCCACATCCGCTTGATGCTGCCATTACTGCCACCATGACTGCGAAACCAATCGGCAAAGCTAACTTTATCTAAATTGCGGATAGTTTTCATCGCCCCATTAAAGTCTACCAATCCGCGAACTACCGGACTAGTACCCAAAGCGATCGCATTTTGCAATTTATCCTGCAACGATAGTTGGGAAGTAGTGAAAAATGCCTTTAACCCATTGAAAGGCGCACCTGTAAGAAAGCGAAAATCCAAAGCACCAGTGCGCCCCCCTTTATTGATAAAAGTGTGAGTATGTTCCTTGAGGCGTAAGTTTTCTAACACCCCCACTTTTTTCATTAAGTCAAATAGTTGGTAGTAGCACCCGAAAAATACATGCAACCCCATTTCTAGATGGTTGCCATCTCCATCAACCCAACTGCCAACTTTACCACCGACAAACGGACGAGATTCAAAAATCTCTATTTCACAACCAGCATCAGCTAGATCCACTGCGGTTGCTAGCCCAGCCAGTCCCGCACCTACGATTGCAACACGCATTCCGTCGTTCCTTTTCAGTTTCTTTACAGATTGTAACTGGGTTGGTGTCGGAATTTGCTACTTAATATCAACTCCAGCAGCATATTAATGCTTGCCAATATTGATACTAAAAACTCTTTGATTACTTCTTTTAGTTCCGGTAAATGACCAGACGCGATCAAAACGCGTCTGTATCATCTAGACAAACTTTTGTCCATAGCAGCGGACTCTCAAAAGTATCAGAGATATTTTTTTGGTGGCAAAGCAGTTTTCTGGATAAGTTGTGAAAGTCACTTCTTAGTTGTTTGCATCTTTACTGTCGTCGGAGACAGGCAAACTTCTAATCAGTTCGCGAATCACATCAGTTGCAGGTCTACCTGTTTGTTGGCAATATTTTTCTAGTTTTTCCGCTTCCTGCGTTGCAAGATTAACTGTTATGCGTTTAACTGCCCATTTTTTATTTGTCATTATCATGCTATCTGCTGTATATTTAGATGGTCGAAAGGGTCTAAATTAAAGAGGGAACCGATAAGATTATCAGAGTTTGTCTCACGAAACAAGTAATACCATTAATATTAAGAATGTTTGTTTTGTCAAAGGATCGATCATTTTCTAAAAAAATCAAAATACTACACTTTATTTGTTACTATTGTGACAGCATAAATAGCACATCGTTGCTTTTGAAGATAATAACCCTACTAACAGCATGAGTAAACCCTAACAATTAAATTTTATAAAGGAATTCAAGATACCTACTGTTGACTCAATGAAGATTTCCAAAGTTATTCTCCATTGAAAGCATTTGACCTTCACTCTTAACTAAGTTCGTCAAACCCAGTTAGAGAGAACATCTGTTAGAACATCAAAAAATAAAGCTTCAAAATCATTATCATACTGAAATGCTGCTTTACAGGAGGGTTGAAGTGGTGTGTGTAGAGCGTTAATAGTGACTTAGAAAGTAGACAAATAAGCGATCGCCTTAAAACAAACACCTATATCTAACCAGACTGTAACCAAGAACTTAAGAGCTACTTGAACTGTTATCAATTTTGGCTTACTTCGATCAAGCTGATTGCTTTTCACTGTCAATATAGTAGCCCGAAAAAAAAAGGACAACGCTCAGTCTACTGAGTCTAAATTGCCAATTATCTTGGTAATTTTTGACAACAACATCTGTAATTTCACACAGACGAATTCATCCAGAATATATGTGATGTTATTTGACTGTTGCCGATAAGATTTTAGTTTTGTTTCATATTTTTACAATAAATCATCGTCAGAATGTTATAAAATATTCCATCTTTTTTATCTTCTTTCTAGCGATATAGTTTGCTTTGAAAGCAGCAAGATTTTTACGATTTATCGTCTTCATTTATCTAGAGGTTATATAAATCCTTTTTAGCCAAGTAGGGCGTTAGAAGTTTGACATAAAAATTTTTCCTCATCTGTAAGCTAAGATATAAATTCCTGCAAAGAAAATTTTTGTCACAACTATTTTTATCTGGTAAGTATACCCGTAAAAAGAATCGTATATTTTATTTTTTTTAGCATTGTGTTTATTATAGCTATTATTTACGCACTTTAAATAATCTTCATTTAGACACTAGCAAACCTATTTTTTATCCTTTATAAAAAAATTACAAAGAAAAACATATTATCTGAACTTTTGCTTAATGATATTGATATATAACAGTTAAAAAAAAGATTTTAATATCTCAATGCATCAGTTAGGTTTGATTCAAGCAGTGTTTGGAGATAAAATTTTAGTGTGTTGTAGTTATTTATACTTAGCTAACTTAGATAAAATAACTAGAAAACTATGAAAATATAGGTACTTCATGAAATTTAGGTAAAGTTAGCTTCTTAAGATTGGTCGCGTATTCGTATTGACATATACGTGAATATTCATGAAAAAGTGCCGCATGCTGATAGGTACGCAGATCGCCAAGACTGAGTAGAACCGGAAATACTCTGCCTCTACTTAAAAGACTACCTACCAGGGATGGGTTGCATACTAATAGGATTTAGTTAAGGGTTAGTGGTGTAGACAATTGGTCTTTCAAGACGCGACAAAACGCCTGTCTACATCTGGGTTTTGTTGCTCATTCTGAATTGTATTGGGGTATATACAAAAGTGAAAATCCTGAACCTGTTTACTTCCCTGAAACAGTTACTCCTGAATTCAGAATTCTGAATTCAGGAGTAAAACACGCTTGATATTTAGGTAACAGACTTAGCTTGTCTAATTCACTTTCCTGGAAATCTGCTGTCAATGATGCGCCCTTACTTTCATCCCCACGTTTTGCTATGGGGTAAGACAGTACTCAGCACTGGTGAATCAACACTCTGTTGGTAAAAAGAACAGGGGTAAACGTTAAAAGGTAAAGCCTTCCCTTTTTCCCTCTCAAATGCAGTTTTAATCAATCAAATACACATCAACTTAATTTCTCATACCGATAATTTGAGATTGAGGATTGCGGCAATTCGTACAATTACTCAAATTTAAGTTGGGGCATCAGTTGGAGAGTGCCAATACCTAAATCTTTAGGTGAAAGCGATCGCCCTTCAAACAAAGCCATCATATCTCGTAACTGAGGATTGCCACGGGAGGCTCCCGTTAGTCCTTTGGCAATGATTAAGCCACAGTAGCCCTTAGTATTTTTACACCGCTGATTCCATTTTTTTCGGGCTTCGACATGAATCGGATCTTCATCTAAAAATTCCCCGAATAGGAACAATTCGCCATTTTGAGTTTGCAATAAACCTAAGTCGTAGCGATCGCCATCAAAAGGATCGGCACCTGGATTAAAGCAAATTGCTCTTAGTCCGCCCGCTGCTTCAATTCTTTCAATTACAGTCTTCGCCTTGGGCCGGGAAGTTTGAATTAGAATCACCGGCAAACCGTCACCCACTTGTTTGATTTCACTAGCCTGGTGGTAGCTGACCCCCTTTCGTAGAGAATCCAACATTTCCCAGGACACTACACCTAAGCTGAGGAAGGAATCTTCTGGTATCAAGTCATCTCGCAATGATTGGAAATCAGGGTTGTTAATCTCCTCGTCATCAATACCAAAGCCTGCCATTTCCTCTAATTCTGCTGCTAACTGCGGCATGGTAGAGACTGTTACCGACACTGATTTAGTTGATTCTTCCGACTGCGGTAGAGAAATGCGATAGCGACGGCTCAGAGTTGGGAAAATGTGTTCGTGAAGTTGGCGACGGTGATCGCGAATAAAGCGGCTCAGGCTTTCGATCGCAACCAAGATTACCAATGCTTCTTCGTCATACAAAACAGACCGTAGCCCTTCTAAAGGATGAATGTTACCAAAAGTAGGGTCAATTTCTGATAATGGCAGATCCGCCAAATCATCTTCTTCATTCTCATCTTCATCGGTTTCGTCAACGCTCTCGAAAGTGAGAAACAGGCAATCTTGCTTAAGGAACGCTTCTTCTAGATGCTCTGTTGATTCTTCATCCGTTAAAACTGCGGCGCGAAACTGTTTTAAAGACTCTTCTGAGCGATAAAACAAAATCCCATACTCCATTCCCAGCATTCCCATAACTGAGGCGTAGAGTGTGCCAACATCCCACCGATTAATCTCGATTGACAAAATTTGCTGTTCTTCCAAAAATTCCCAAGGTGCTGCTTGCCAAATTGCAAATGCTTTCTCTCGCAAGATTTGCGCATACTGTGGGGGTAAATCGGGGGTTTGACTATCGAGGATGTCGGCGAATCCCCGAAATAGTTCGTCAATTAAAGGCAGTTCTGGTGCGTAGTCAATAGCGATATCCAAATCTTGCAGCACTCCCCGCAGGTAAAATTGGATCTCGCGGTCTTTGACTACAATTCTTTGGGGTCTAGCAGGTCTTGCCGGACTTTGGGGATGCTCCATTGCTTGCATTAAGGTGCGAACTATTGCTTCTGGGCCGGTATCAGAAGCTACCACGTCCATTCCTCGAACAACACCTTGAGAGTAATCTACCCAAAGAATGCATTCTCCCTTTGCCTCTGAGTCTGAGTGCTGGTTTGGTGATGACAACGGACGGCGATCGCCCTCCCATACAGAAGGAATTTGAGTTAATTTCTTCAACCGACGACTGGTAGAGCGATTAAAACTTGTCATAGAAATCAAAAGAAGCAATTTGGAAGTAAACTTTGGGGGCTAGCTAGCCTCGGATTAAATTTTTATGGCTGCACCTGAAGGGTGGTTGCTTCTGTTGCTGCCGTAAGGCTTGAATTTTAAGAATACCGAATGTATAAACACATTGAGTCTCTCAATTCTAGAATAAAAATCTTTGGCTACTTTTGACGGAGTGTTTACAATTTGGTATCTAGCAACATCTAAGCCGCTAGAATGAATACAAAAACACTTAACGAGCAACCCAGAAGCATTACAAGCCGATATAGGGTAACGCTTATACTAATTAAGGAGTTGAAAAGCAGATGACACAAGCAATTGAAGCTCAACAACGCGGAATTCTGTTGAGCGAAGCCGCATTGCACCAGGTAAAATCCCTCCGGGACAAGCAAGGCACAGACTTGTGCTTACGGGTAGGAGTGCGTCAGGGTGGGTGTTCTGGGATGTCTTACATGATGGACTTTGAAGATACCAGCAAGATCGCTCCTGATGATGAAGTTTTTGATTATGATGGCTTCAAAATTGTCAGCGATCGCAAGAGTCTGTTATATCTCTACGGTTTAATGCTTGATTACAGCGATGCTATGATTGGCGGTGGTTTCCAATTTACTAACCCCAATGCTAATCAAACTTGTGGTTGCGGCAAATCATTTGGGGTGTAATATTGTCAGTTGTCATTTGTCATTTGTCTTTTACAAATGACCAATGACTAATGACTAATGACTAATGACCAATGACTAATGACCAATGACTAATACAGTTGAATCCCTGTTTGATACAGGTTTAGAACGCTATAAAGCAGGAGAATCAGCAGAATCTTTAATCCCTGTATTTAAAGAAGTGTGCGATCGCGCTCCTAAAACTAGTGCAGCTTGGGTTTGTTTAGCGTGGTTGTATCTACTCGATAACAAACCCAATTTGGCTTACAAAGCCGGACAGAAGGCAGTCAAGCTAAATCCACAAGATCCCCAAGCTAGAATCAATCTCGCCTTAGCAATGTTGGAAACAAAGCAAAAAGGTTTGCGGGAACATATTGACATAGCACAACATTTGATTTTTGTCAACGAAGAATGGAGTGATGAAATAAAAAATAGTATTGAGGACGGTTTAAGTAGAAAACCAGATTGGCAAAGTTTAACAAAAGTCAAAAGTTGGCTGTTTGAAAAATAAAAGATGGGGAGTGGGGACTTTTAAGAGGCAGGGGGGCAGGGGGAGATGTGGTTCGACTGCGCTCACCAACCGGGAGATGAGGGAGATGAGGGGACAAGGAGATAAACAAAACTCCTAACTCTTAACTCCTAACTCCTAACTCCTAACTCAGCACTCTTAACGCCCAATTCCCAATGCCCAGTACCCAATCCAATCATGAAAGATAAATTGTTAAATTGGCTAAACATGGTTTTAGTCGCCGATGTTTTTTTGGTTTTATTTGGCTTTGGCTGGTTAGCGATCGCTGCGATCGGTGATGCCGCAGGAGTAAACCTGGGTTTGGATTTGTGGCATCAACTGTGGCAACCCTTGTTTAACCCCGCAATTGGCATTCTCATGGGCGGTGCAATTCTCAGCGGTATTATCAGTTGGGTTTCCAAAAAATTTCTTTCTAGCCAATAGTCAAAAAATCAGGTATGGGGCAATTCAATTTTGGATTTTGGATTTGAGATTTTGGATTAAATTTCAATCTAAAATCCAAAATCTCAAATCTAAAATTCTTACTCCCCACTCCCTTTTAATTAAGAATTTGTGTTAATGCCGATTGCAAATTAGGATATTTGTACTCAAAGCCTGTTTGCACAGTGCGTTTTGGGATAACTTGTTGACCTTCTAAAACTACTATTGCCCCGTCTCCTAAAAGAGCTTCAATCGCAAAAGCAGGAACAGGCAACCAAGAAGGGCGATTCATCACTTGTCCCAAAGTTTGGCTTAAATCTGCCATCCTAACTGGGTTGGGAGCAGTGGCATTATATACGCCTTCTATTTCCGGTTTAGTTAAAGCTTGCAAAATCAGGTTAACTAAATCGTCTACGTGAATCCATGAGAACCACTGCCGACCACTGCCAATAGGCCCGCCAGCAAAGAGTTTGAAAGGCGGAATCATTTTACCTAAAGCACCACCATTACCCAAGACAATCCCAAAACGCAGAATTACTAGTCGCACACCAGCATCTTTTACTTTTCTCGCTTCAGCTTCCCAGGCTTGGCAGACTTGGGCAAGAAAATCGTTACCAGATGGACTGGTTTCATCAAAGGTAGCCGTTTCACTGGTGCCGTAGTAGCCAATAGCTGAAGCGTTAATTAACACTGATGGTTTAGGATTAGCGTTGGCTATTGCTTCAACTATTTTTTGTGTACCTAACTTTCGGCTATTGAAAATTTCTTGTTTCCGTTCTGGTGTCCAGCGTCCTTCACCAATAGGTTCTCCTGCCAAATTAACTACGCTATCACAACTAGCAATGACACTTTGCCAAGAACCAGATGCATTTGGTGTATGGGCAACAATTTCTACATTAGGAAAAGCCTCAGATGGAAAAACCTTTTGAGCAAAAGTGGTATTCCGAGTTAATGCTACTATCTTATGACCTTCTTTGTGTAATCGTTGTACCAAACGACTACCGACAAATCCTGTTGCTCCGGTAATTGCGACTTTCATTTTCTACCTCAGCCAAACCTTTATTGTAAAGTTTTCGATCGAACTTTCAGCTTACCAAAGAAGGCAGGAGGCAGAGGAGCAGAGGAGCAGAGGAGCACTTCGGCTACGCTCAGTGACCGAGGAGCGGGGGAGCAGAGGAGATATGTTTTAGAATGCAATGTTAGTGTCACTATACATTAATGAGGCTTTGAACTCCTTTAATGAGCTTTTGATACTCATTAATGAGGCTTTGATACTCATTAATCAGCCTTTGAACTCCTTTAATGAGGCTTTGATACTCATTAATGAGGCTTTGAACTCCTTTAATCAGCCTTTGAACTCCTTTAATGAGGCTTTGATACTCATTAATGAGGCTTTGAACTCCTTTAATCAGCCTTTGAACTCCTTTAATGAGGCTTTGATACTCATTAATGAGGCTTTGAACTCCTTTAATCAGCCTTTGATACTTGCAGACGTAGCTTGGAACTTTTCCCCCTGCTCCTCTGCTCCTCTGCCCCCTGCCCCCTGCCCCCTGCCCCCTGCTTCCTCACTGACTGTATATCTGGTAATACCTGCTCTCAAAAACTTTGATTTTTTAATGACTTTATATTTAGATACTTCGGTATTATAGGATGGACGGAGTGTTGCAAGGCTTGGGGCTATTATGGCTCGCTATACCTGTTCATTTATTATTTCTGTTCCTAGTGACCATCTGGTGCCGTTACTTGTAGAACTTCTACAGGACTGTCAGTTGGATATTCAGTATCACACAGCCGAATATATTATCGGTCGTGAGGTTCCTGGAAATGTTCCTTTTCCTAAATTAATAACAGTAGAAGTACTGATTGACAAATCAAAATCTACTGAAACAGAAACCCGGATGAGTATTGTGATTAAAAATGAAGAACTACCAATTCACCTAGATAATTACTGCCGACAAATGTTTGAGTTAATCAAGCAAGCTATTGAAAGTAGCCGCCATTGGCATTTGATTGAAAGTATTGCAGGATAGTTTTGGTGATTGAATTGATACTTCCACGGACTCAAACCGTGGGAGTACCAGACTGTGATTGGTAATTATAATTCACTCTCCTAGTCCTCTAAATCCTCGGCCATACCGGGGTTTATCAGTGTAATGTCGTACTCGCTCGAATCCGTTTGTCCTAAACGCTGAGTGTTTCTTAAAAGGTAATAAATGGCACGTACTTGAGGCCCAAAAACGATCTCGTCTTCATTTTTGAGATCGTGGGCTGGTATCTTGCGTCCATTAATCATCAAACCATTGGAACTAGGCTTACCTTTGGCATCGCCATCTACAATCCGGTAATAGTAGCTATGACTATTATGCTCTCGTGGCAATCTCACTAATGTGGCATGGCGGCGGGAGACAAACTGCGACATCAAACGGATATTACATTCGCGGTCTCTACCAATAGAGTAGACAGGGTGCTCCAGAGAAAATTCTTTGCGACCTTGATCGTCTTCAATAATTAGTAGATGGTTTTCATTGGTTTCTGCTGCCATTGACAAATCGTGGAACTGTAATTGATTAAACTTTGTTTAGTATCGTATCTTGCCATTTTTGCGCACCATAAGTTTGTGGTGCTAATCTAAATAAGCTTTAAAATTGCATAATACCTTGAAAGAGTAGAACATGGCCGTTCTACTCCAGTAGCTATGATAGCTTTGGTAAGTGTTTTAATTTGACGACTGACTCCTGAATTGTGCTTTGATAACCAAGATTTGTGGTGGCAAATTGAATATGTAAAGGAGTATTCTACGGGCGATGAGCAAATCGCCGTAATAATATTGAGTTGGTGACGACGCTAACAGAGCTAAAAGCCATTAATGCAGCAGCACCAGATGGGTTAAGCACAAAACCCAGACTAGGAAATAAAACACCTGCTGCTAAAGGAATGCCAAGTGTATTATATGCAAAAGCCCAGAATAAATTTTGGCGGATTTTGTTGAATGTGGCGCGACTAAGCTGAATAGATTCGACGACATCGTTTAGGCGATCGCGCATTAAAATAATTTCAGCAGTTTCCATTGCCACATCTGTCCCGGAGTGTAAAGCAATTCCGACATCAGCTTGAGATAAAGCTGGAGCATCGTTGATTCCATCTCCTACCATTGCAATTATTGAGTGTGTAGAGACGCGATTAATCGCGTCTCTACGAAGTGAGGAGTTAAGAGTTTTCTTTGCCTCCTTGTCTCCTTGTCCCTCTTGTCCCCTTGTCCCTTCTAACTGGAGTGCTTGTATTGCCGCCGCTTTTTTAGCTGGGGGAACACCTGCGATTACATCAGCGCTATCTAATCCTAATTGTTTGGCTATGGCGCTAGCTGCTTCTTGGCGATCGCCACTGAGCAACATTACCCGTAGGCCCATCTGACGCAATTTGTCTACAGTGGATCGAGCATCCGATCTAAGGGTATCAGAAACACCAATTAGTCCGGCGAAAGTTCCGCCAATTGCGACACAAACGACTGTTTTACCATCTGTTGCCAAATCCTGTGCTAACTGTTGTGCGGTTTCGTTAATGGCAATGCCGTGCCAACTCAACCATTCCCAGTTACCTAACAATACAACTGTGCCTTCTACCACAGCAGATACCCCTAGCCCTGGTTCCGTGTGAAAGTCTACAGCCTCTGGAATAGATAACTGTTGCCGTTGTGCTTCTTGTTGAATCGCTTTTGCTAGAGGATGGTAAGTACCGCTTTCTACGGCGGCTGCTAGTTGGATTAGGGAGTAGGCTTGCCGTGAGCGTAGCCGAACGGGAGTAGGCTTGCCGTGAGCGTAGCCGAACGGGAGTAGTGAGTGAGGTTGACTACTCCTTATTCCCCACTCACCATTCCCCATTTCCTCAATTAGCAGACAATCTGTAACTATGGGATTACCTGTGGTAAGAGTGCCAGTTTTATCAAATACTACGGTGTTTAACTGGTGTATTTTTTCTAAAACATCGCCACCTTTGATTAACAAACCTCTTTCTGCGCCCATAGCAGTTCCAACCAGAATGGCTGTTGGTGTGGCAAGTCCCAAGGCACAGGGACAAGCGACTACCATAACTGCGATCGCTAGTTTTAAACTGATTAGGAGTGATGAGTGCTGAGTGCTGAGTGCTGTTAGCGGTAGCGGGGCGTTTAGCCCGTGGTGGGCTTCATGTGTAGCGTGGCTCATCATTTCCATATCACCAGACATGGTGATATTAGCCCAGATGTGAGTACCGAAAAAATACCAAAAGAAAAATGTTAAGACAGATGCTGTTAGTACTCCGTAGGTAAAGTAACCAGCTACTGTATCTGCTAATTTCTGTACTGGTGCTTTCCGAGTTTGAGCGGCTTCTACTAAGGCGACAATTCGAGCTAGAGTTGTATCACTTCCAATCCGGGTTGCCCGAATAGCGATCGCTCCTGACTGGTTTAGTGTTCCCCCTGTCACCATATCTCCTGGTTTTTTGATTATTGGCACTGCTTCCCCGGTTAGCATTGATTCATCAACCGTTGTTTGACCAACCACCACTTCACCATCAACGGGGATTTTATCACCTGGCAGCACTTGTAAGCATTCACCGACACGCACCTGTTCAGCAGGAATCTCAACACTAGAAGAATCCATTCCGGCTTTCTCTGGATTGGCTATCAATCGCGCTAAGAGTGGCTGGAGTGCTAGCAATTTCCTAAATGCAGCCGCCGCACGACCTCTAGCTTGTTGCTCTAATGTCCTTCCTAAGAGAATAAAGCCCAGCATCATTACTGGCTCGTCAAAGAAGCACTCCCAACCCAATTGGGGAAAAAGCAGTGCTACTAAACTAGCAATGTAGGCTGTCAGCGTTCCCAATCCTACTAGGGTGTTCATGTTAGGCGCATTTCGCCGCCAGCCCAGCCAGCCATCTACTAAAATTGGACGACCGGGAATTAACAGTGCTACTGTCGCTAGTCCACAGTGAAACCAGATGTTATTTAGGACTGGCAGCACTGAGCTACCAAGATTACCAAAATGTCCACTTCCCGACAATATCAGCAATACTGCTGCGATCGCTAACTGCCATAGAGAAGAACGCATTTCTCGGCGTTGTCGTTCTGCTGGATCTGGTAAGGTTGATATTTCGCCTGCTACTGTGCCATTAGCTTTTCGGGGTTGAGTCGGGAATCCAACGGCTGTTAATCGCTGTGCCAGTGCATCTGCATCTATTGCACCAACTTCTGACTCTACAACTGCTACCTCTGTGGCCAGGTTCACACAGGCACTCTTGACTCCTGGATGTTGGGTCAGCTGTCGCTCTACTGCGTTCACACACCCAGCACACTTCATACCCCCAACATCTAAAATAATCTTCTCTAGGATTGGGTCAGGTTCTAGGGCTGGCTTAGTTTTCGGGACAAGTTGCATGGCTTGTGTTTAGATTCGCTACAGAAATTCAACGCCTGACTAAAAGCGTCTCTAATTCGAGCGTAGGCTAAATATGGAACTATGACTCAATGTCAACCATATTAAAATTATTAATTTATCGTACTTCGTTGAGCATCAAGACTATCGCTGCATTTTAATTCAACGTTCCAAGTTCTCAGATTTTTCTGTAGGGTTCTGAATTTGAAATTTGAAATTACCCTACAGGGGGTTGACATTTCCAACGTCTATAAGTGATATAAATAATTGCTGCCACCTGTATTGGCGCGATCGCAATCAGGTTTTTGAAGAAATAGTTGATTTCTAAATGAGATATAACGCTGAAATATCCTAAGCCTAACAAGAAGAAGATTGCCCAGTTAAGCTGTTTAGGTTTGAAATTGAGCATATTAATAAAAATAAATATAGAAGGTAAAAGTGCTGTATAACTTTTGTTAAAGGTAAAAGGTGAAGCGAAAGGGAAAAAGGATGTTTTTTTTGGTTGCTAACCTTTATCCCTGCGCTTTTGCTGCAATCCTAAACTTGGTAGCGGTTATCATCCTCAGCTTTCAGTAAGAAAGCTATTCTTGCACTAGAACCAGCCCTGCTTATTCACAAAATAAGTATTTACAAATCCTTCAGGGGATTTATTTAAGTAGATCATGCCTTCAATTAGACCTACAAGTTGCATAACTAACAAAGCAACGCCGTAGGTAAAAGAACCCCCAACGACAGAAATCACTAACATGATAAAGCCTTCCGAAGCGTATCCTAGAATAAACTTATGAACCCCAAACGCTCCCAGAATAATGCCACAGTAACCAGCTAGAAGTTGTTTGGTAGGGTGACTGGGGTTAAGATTTGCCATATAAGTGCTGCTCCTTGATAAGTGAGTATAAAAATAAAGTCTTTATTGTAATGGAAGCAAATACATTTACTTGCTTAATAAATAGATTTTTAATTTTTTCAGTCTGAGTAAGTCTCAAGATGAATAATTAAAATCAGCGTGCTTTTATTCCAGAGGAGACGCCAAGATGTCTTGCGCTATAGGCCGAACTGGCGCTCCTTGATAACTTTTGCTGGATTTGACGATCGCAAACCCTGATGCAGCAGTTTTGCAGATTTTTCGCTCAGGCGTTTATCTTGAGCAGAATCAATCTTAAATAATCAGCAAAAGCTGCTACATACACCACTTTTTACAAGTCCATCAGTATTATTTCCGGATTTTTTTGCGATGCTTCCAGCGAATGTGAAATACCATCGCACCAATGGCAAGACAACTGTGTGGCTAGTGAGAGTCTAGAAGCGCAAAAGGCATCTTCTATATCTTTGCTAACCGTTTTTTAGTTACCGATCCCCACTTCCATGAGCGCAAACCGGAATTGCATTCCAATTTATGACAGCTAAAAATGGTTCAAGAAGACAATTAACATCTCGAAAAATGGCTAAAATCTACCTGAATCAGAATAAATGCTTAACTAGATAGTTTGTTGTCTATGTTAATAGCATTCTTTAATTTGCTTTTGCCATTATCCTAATTGGGTTTTCAGCTAGTATTTATGCTTATAACCAATTGTTACTAGTAAATTGTCTCTATCTATGGAGATAAAATCAGATATTTCTGTTTTTGGCAACAGTACTATACTTGTATTAATTGCTTCCCAAAATAAACAGACTTAACAGTGTACCACTATTCCAAAGGCTGTGGAGAAGCATAGGAGCGAGGAGATTGCGCGATCGCGTGTAGACCACTCCCAACACAATGCCCAATGCGGTCAGGGGGAGAATTTCCGATAAGCTGAGGTGAGCGATCGCAAACAACAAACTACTAATCAGAATCGATCCCCACACGGGTAAGTAACGAGTTAGAGAGGGTAACAAAAAACCGCGAAATAGGATTTCTTCAAAAAATGGAGCTGCGATCGCCGCTGTGGAGAAAAATATACCAAGTGCGATACCATCTTGGCTTTCCAGGGCTAATTGCAACAGAGGATTACTCCCACCCTGTCCTTGCCATAGCTGCTGATTAATCAAAGATACCACCACAACTACTGGTAAAGCCGTGCAATAACCTCCCAGTCCCCACAAAAACCAGTTATCTTGAAAACGGAAGCGAAACCAGAATTCTGGTAGTGGAAAAAAGCGTTTGAGAGAGAAATACAGTACTAACAGCGCACCTAATGCTACCAAGAAGTAACTAACCAACACAGAAAATGCCTGAAGTCGCACATCCACAATGGGACGCGGAATGGGTAGCAACGATATTACTAAGGGCACAAAAATTTGCCCCATGAAGAAAAAGCCGATGATAAAAACCTGCAAAACCGTTTCACCTCCCCAAGGCGTTGACCAAGGGATATCAGCATTTTGAGCTAATAACGAGGCTTTTCCTTTCAACAAGCGTTGAGCAAATAATAAAATCAGCAGTATTAGACCAATTAAAGCTGCCAAGGTGGGAATAGTGCCAATAACTGCCAATTTAATCACTGCTTGAGCAGAAGATTCTTGTTGTGCGGCTTTTACTGCTGATAACGCATCTTGTCGTTGCTGGAGTTGGTATAACTTAACCAAAGCAGTAGAGCGAAACCAACCTTCTAAATTCTTTTGAATTGGTTCTTGAGCATTTGGGAGGATACGCGGAGGATTGCTCCATAGTCCAGTCAATACAGCGGCGGTTTCCCCAAACCCTGGATTAATATCTGAGCGTTGTTGTAATTCGCTCCAAGTCTTGAAGGCTGTATCCGTCTGTCCCTGCTGTGCTTGTAAGATTCCCAAGCGCAGGTCTAATTCAGCCAGTAATTTTTGTAATTGCTCAAAAGACTGCTGTAACTGTTGCTGTCCCTGTTTAGAAGTTTTAATAGTGGGAGGAGCGTCCGGTAGAGGTTTCGGAGGTGTGGGAGTTATTTCCGCTTGAGAGCGTAATTGTGCAAGTTTATTGTTAACTTTGTCTAAATTAGCTTGAACTGATTGACGCGCCTCCTGATACTGCTTTGTAGCGCTTTCTAGGGGTTGTTCGCCAAGTATTGCTTCCCGAATCGCCTGGAGTTTGTCATCACCGCTATCTTCTGATTGCCAAGCTTGAGCTTGTAAAGCAATATTTGTTTGGTATAGTTCCAAACGACTTTGAAATTGAGGTTCTTGCCAACTACCGAATAAAGCCGAAACTGCTAACAGAACTGCTATCGGCGTCATCACAAAAAATAAAACCAACCGCTTGAGTGTCATCTATCCCCCTTTAACTGACCAGTGGAGAGCGCGTCCCCCTTGGGAATTATCGCAATAAAAAGTCAGAGGTGGATAGATATCATCAATATTATAAGTTTGCGATGCCTGCGGTAAATGCTCGCCTATGCACCCACGATGTTAAATATACAGTTAATGCGTGCCCCTACAATGCCATTGCATCCCGATACAATGTTAATGCGTGTCCCTACAATGCCATTGCATCCCGATACAATGTTAATGCGTGCCCTTACAATGCCATTGCATCCCGATACAATGTTAATGCGTGCCCTTACAATGCCATTGCATCCCGATACAATGTTATTGCATCCCCCTGCATTAAAAACGCTACGCTTTTTAGCAAAATTGTACTTAGAGGAATTCAGAATCGAGAAGTTGTTCCATAGTGAAAGGACACTCAAGGGGAAAAGTTTCTATTGGCTTTTGAGTCTCATTTACTGCGTCTCTACGAGCGCGGCGATAATATTTCTGTATCCACTCCCAGTTTTCTAGAAGGCGCTGCAAGCTGGGAGTATCTTCCAAGCAATCTTGAATTTGGTTTTGGCAGTTTGAGATTGTGTTAACCCAACTTTTAGTTTTTCGTGGTTGATATTGGCATTTGAGTAAGTACATCAAAAGCACTTGTAAATAACTTCCAAGTTCCTTTTGTTCACTCCGACCCAAAGCCTCTAGTTCCTCTACCAAATGTTCAACATCTAATTCAGCCCAGCGTCCTTTCTTCAGACACTCAGCTTGTTGCTGCGTCCACACCAGAAAGTCCTGATTGTAGAGTGTAGTTTTACTCATCAACAGTTACCCCTTTGTTTTCAGCAGCATTTTGCCTATTTTTGCTCAATGCAGTGCTTTACTAGACATTTTACAAACAAAGTAGGGCGAAAGCGCTGACTACAAACCTTTAATTATTTATGCTGTCCTATTTAATCCTCCAAAAGGAATCTAGCAATTACTCCTTTGATTAATTTCAAGTTGTGTATTTTTTAGTACTCAAAATTCAAAAATAATGAAGAGTGAAGAATCAAAATTTTAATCCTTCACTCTACCTCATTGCATATTTCTACGATTCTCTTCCCGATGCCCAAGTATCACGCCATTTGACAGTACCTTCTTTTGCAATCACCCAGCGGCGATTTACGAGATTTTCGCGTAGAGGCGATCGCCCTTCCCGCCACATGGCATATTTGTAAGCTATGAGATTTCCGGCACTCTCATTAAAGGGAATTTCAGCAAACCAAGTATTGGTGTTGATGTACTCTAAGGGATAGGCTTTGCCGATATCCCAGTTACCTAACTCTGGGCAATCTCCTGTCACCACAATGATTTCACCAGGTTTGGTCTCCACACCATTGAGTTGGACGCGGACAATTGTTTGTCCTTTTATCCGTTCGCCAACGTGGCTGAAAACAATCACTCCCCGTTCTTCTAGTACTAGGTCATAAATCTTGCCATCTTTCACTTCATACTTGTTGCGAGTCACCACGCAGGTATGTTCGCCATCGGGCAATTCTGTTTCTACTTCTGGTAAAGTAACTTCTCCTCCCCGATTTAAAGCGACAAAACACACAGAGTCACGATAGCGGCGTACATAGCAGTAAACATCAGCTGTTAAGTATTTTTGCCAGTGGCTACCCATTGAAACGGCTGGATTCAATCGTCGTAAGCCAGACAGCAGCCTGATGCAACGATAAATCTCACTCTCAGTATCCCAATTTTCCATCATTGGGCGGTTATATGGGTCGTTACCGCCATCAGTATCGTTATGCAGATATTGTTCTGTGCCGTAGTAAATGCAGGGAATGCCGCGACAGGTCATAATTAAGGCGATCGCCACCTTCAGCATCGCTGGATCGGGATTCAGCGATTGGAAACGGCACATATCATGGTTATCAATGAAAGTAATTAGCTCTGTTGCCCCCTTGTAGCGATAATCCTGATCGAAAATATATTGAATTGTTTGGAATCCGTTTTCTGAACCTTGCCCTAGTGCAGCTCGAATTGCCACGCACAACCCAAAGTCTAGAAGTGTCATGCCTGAGTGATTGGCAAATTCCACTGAGCGATCGTCACTGGGATTACTATAAATCCATTCACCAAAAATAAATACATCTGGTTTGTGATTGGTCATCTCGCCAGTGAATTCTTGCCAAAACCAAATCGGCATGTGCTTGACAGTATCCACCCGCAGTGCATCCACACCCCGGTCTAGCCATTGTTTAATTGCTGACTTAATATACTGCCGATATTCAGTATTATTTTCATTAAAGGTTGCTAGACCAGCTAGTTCGCAGTTTTGTACTTGCCAATCGTCTTCCCAATTTTGCACTTCGCCATAGTGGTGATACCAATTATTGACATCATTATTGAAATCAGCAATTTTGACACCATCATCATACAATTCACCTTTACTACCGCTAGTATCAGGTGTACTATGGTTGCAGACAATATCTAGCACTAGCTTCATATTGCGCTTGTGCATTTCTGTAATTAACCGATCGAAGGTTGTATTTTTTTCTTCTTGAGTGGCGTTTAAAGAAGGGTTCTCTCCCTCCGCAATGAATCGAGGATTAAGCCGTTTAAAGTCTTTTGTCCAATAACCATGTATCGCTGCATTGCCAACAAATAATTCTTCAACCTGCTCGAACAGGGGAGTTAACCAAAGAGCGGTAACTCCCATATTTTTGAGATAATCTAATTTATCGATGACACCTTGCAAATCGCCACCCCAGTACTTACCCCAATCTTGTCTAGTTGGATCGTACAGTTCTGAGTTTGCACCTTCGCTGTTATCTGGATCGCCATCATAAAAGCGATCGACTACGAGAAAATAAATTGTTTCCTGACGAAATTCAATATCTCTGGTGTAAAGGAACTCTAGAGCAATCTCAATATCTAACTGCGGTTCTTGTATAAGAGCTTCTACATTTTCCTTTGCAGGATCTACTTTATATTGATCCGGTGAAAACTGAGATGGTGGGGTTTGTACCATAAAAAACTCAAAATTTCATCTAATTCACACTTGCAGAACCAACAGTACAACGTTTCGAGTATTGTGTGTCGCTACAAACTTCGGTATTGTGACATCCTGCCTACGGTGTAAGTATCTATCGCTAGCTAGTTTATAATTCTATCGGTAGATATAATTCATTTGCTAGAGGATAAAAATAAAAGAATATAGCGGTTATTAAAGATAATTGCTGGGTTACAAAAATTTACAAGATTTAATTAAACTAACCTGTAGTAAATACTGAGTTTATCTCGTACTTAGGTGTATATTCGAGAAAAGATTTTAGAACACCTCAACTCCTTGGAGATTAGTTGTCAATAAGGTTTAGTTACACCTGAGTAATACTGACTCGACCACTATCAGCCAACTTTTTCTCTAGAAGATTCGCTCCATTGGTAAACTGACCATTGTCACTTTCAATCTGTTATTACTATCAAGGAATTAATTTAGGTAGCAATTATGACTAAATATGACAAGGTTTTTAATTCACCAAAGACATCAGAGGAATCACTAAGTCCAGAAGAAGCGGTGGCGGCGATCGCAACTGTGACTGCGATCGCTGATTCATTTATTGAAGAGGTAGATGCAGAAAGCTTGGCGGGTATCCTCTGGGAATTCGAGGTTTTCGAGGAATACTCAGAAGATGATATTGCAGAAATAGTTGATAGACTCATCTCCATTGCCGAAGAAGAGGGAATTGGGCCTTTGTTTAATGCCGCCAAAGTATCTCTCTCAGATGAATTAGTGCTAGATGGTTTTGCCGCTGGGGTAATAGTGCTTTTAGACGATGACCTCGCCATCCCCAAATCGAAACAAATCTACCTGAAAAAGCTACAAGCAGCCTTAGAACTGGAAGATGAAGAAGCAGAGGAAATCATCAAGGAAGTAATTGCAGCTTTTAAAGAAGCAGAAGATGAAGAATATGCAGACGATGAAGATGAGACAGTAGTCATCGAAGATTTTAGCGAACAGACATATCAATCTCCTTTAGGTAATTTTACCGTACCGATTCCGGTCGATCCGCAGCAGGGTGGTAGAATTCAAAGCCAAGAAGGAGTAGTTGGCTTTTCTGATGACATTGGTACTTTACTGAGAATCGATTATTATCCTTTTCCCCTAGAACAGTTAGAGGAATTGGAGTCTGTTGGTCAAGAAGAATATTTACAAACAATTTTAGTAGACAAGTATGTACCCCAAGCGATTTTTGCCAATGTACCAGATGCTTCTGTGGAATATACCGAATATCTGGAAAATACTTTGCGAGGCGCTTACTACGTGTTAATTGATATGCCCAAAGGTTCCACAATTTCTAAGCAAGAAAATAATGGAACTGCAATCAGATTAGATGCGTACCGGGGTTTGCTCACCTTTATCAGTGGTGAATTTTTGTATATAGTTAGTAGTCAGCACAGTTTTATTAATGGTGAAACTCCCGATTCTCTTGAAGAAGAGGCTGAAGACATCAAAGAAAGTATTTTAGAGTTTGTTGAGACTATAGAGTTCACTTAGTAGAGTATTTCATAAAGTAGCGAAGTAAATTTGGCAGGATTCTGCGATATCAATGCATCGGCTGGCATTAGACATCAGAATGGAGAGACGTAGCAGTACTACGTCTCTTCTACAAGAATTCTGGATAACGCATATTTAATTTCACCAGAGTATATTCGCCCTAGCTTCGCTTATGTGATGTACATTTGGAAAGGGCAATGTCTGACGACAAGTTTGGAGAAGACAAGAAGTCTCCGGCTTTGCACTGGGTGTCTACGCTTATAATTTTTCATGACAATAACCCTGCTGAACAATCGCTATCAAGTTATCCAGGTAATCGGCGCTGGTGGGTTTGGCGAAACCTTTCTAGCAGAAGATGTCCACATGCCTTCTCGCCGCCGCTGTGTAATCAAGCAACTAAAACCGATAACCAATAATGACCCGCAAACCTACCAACTTATCCAACAACGGTTTGAACGGGAAGCCGCAACCTTGGAGTATTTGGGTGAAAGTAGTTACCAAATTCCCAAACTCTACGCCTACTTTTCTGAGAATGGACAATTTTATCTCGTCCAAGAATGGATTCACGGTCAAACCCTGACAAAAATTGTCGAAGCCAAAGGATTTGAGAGTGAAACTGCTGTTCGGCAAATTCTTTTGAGTCTGCTTTCAGTTTTAGATTATGTTCACAGTAAAGGCATTATTCACCGGGATATCAAGCCAGATAACATTATTCTGCGTTCTGTTGATAACGCGCCAGTTTTGATTGATTTTGGTGCAGTCAAGGAAACAATCCGTTCAGTGGTGAATTCTCCAGGATACCCCACGCGATCGCTTGTCATTGGTACGCCGGGATATATGCCTAGCGAACAAGCCGTTGGCCGCCCAGTTTATGCCACTGATATCTACAGTTTAGGTTTAACGGCAATTTATCTACTGACTGGCAAACACCCGCAAGAATTAGTAACCGATCTAAAAACTGGGGAAATACTTTGGCAGCAGCACGCCCGTAACGTCTCTTCTCAATTGGCCGCGGTACTCAATCAGGCAATTAAACCTCATGCTGGCGATCGCTACAGCACTGCCAGTAAAATGCTATATGCCTTGCAATCTGGTAGTAATATACCTCCTGAGTTAGCTGCAAATACTTCTACAGTTAGTTTTTCTCCCACCGCATCGACTCGGCAAACTCAGCCATTATATTCTCCACAAAATAATTCTACGATTCCAGGGTCTTCCAATCCTAGAAACTGGCAAAAACCTGCTGTGATTGTTGGTAGTTTGTTGATAGGCGGCTTGATTGGTGCAGTAGCAATTCCTAGCATCATTCGTCAGCAACAACCAGAAACAACCATTAGCACAAATCCCACGCCATCGCCAGAATCTTTTCCAACTTCTGCATCTACCGAACCGCCCGTTTCTTCTCAAACGTCTCCAGTTCCAGTTATTCCTAGCTCACCACCACAACGGCGACCAACCTCTAATTCTCCAGTTGTACCCATACCACAGCCAGACAAAGAGCCTGTCACTTTAGATACTCCAGCACCGATAGCAGTATCCACACCACAGCCAGAACCAAAGGATAAGGAAAGCGCAATTCCCAAACCAGAAGTTCGTTCCACACCACAAAACAGCGATCGCTCGCCTAGTAAATTAGCTACCACTCGCCAAAGCGTTCCCGCATTTCCTACAGGTACATCAAGAAGTGACGTAGAAGCTACCCTCGGCAAGCCAAATCAAGATTTAAGAGGCGCATGGGGCAAGACTCGTGCTGTCGTTTACAAACTAGTGCCAAACAAAATTGACCTTGGCTACTTATTCGATCGTAATTCTAAAACGCTGCGTCAAACTGAGGTATCTTTTGCTCAATCGGTAGATCCACAAGTAATGGAGACTACCTTAAATGGAATGTTAGCAGGGCAAGCCACTGAAGAAATTAAGCAGGGACTCAAACAGGTACAACAGCGCCAATCTGATAATTTTAGTTTTAAAAATGGCTCAGTCAAGGGTCAAATTATCCGCCAACAATGTGATTTTATTTACATCAGCATTTGGGATGCAGATTTACATGATTTTGTAAATCCATCTACAGCCAAACAGTGTTAACTTTCTGGCAAACACTGTTCTCAAAAGTTAGATTTTTGTATCCTCCAAGACAGACTTAGTATTCAACATAGTGATTCAAAAACTAACTTTATTCAGGTACGATCGAAATAATTTCAGTCTTCCCAAACACAAAAAGCCAATTTTTAGAATTAGTGCATTTGTTTTCTAGATTTTGCAACTAAATCCCTAAAAACCTGTTTTTCCCATTCCCTATTTCCGATTTTCAATTCTTAATCTTCATAAAGTTATAAATACCATTATTAAGTTTTTAATAATACTTGTCTCAGCTTCTACATTCATGTCGTAAATTGCGATCGGAATTGTGTAATCTGAAGACAGCAAAGCTAAATTATTCAATCGAGGTCTGATGACTCCTACAATCATACGTCAGCTTTGGTCAGTGGTTGAAACCGCCCAAGCCAAGCTCCTCTTACAACTGGATGATGCTAGCTTGGTACAGTGGTTAGTAAAACAAACCGAAACGCAAGTGTTGTTAGATTCTAACGAAACTGATTTTCTTAGCCACTACATTCAATCTCGGCTAGCCCTCATACGCGATCTTGCCCATGAACGCCAATGTTCATGATGCCTACGGCGGTCACTGAGCTTCTTGCCTTGAGTTTCGACTGCGCTCAACTACCGCGAAGCCGAAAGGTGTCGAAGTGCGAGCTACGCCAACGCAAAATCAAGATAAATAGATCGCTCGTCAAGCGTTATTACTGTTGACTATTAGCTTTTGGGGAAAAATAACCTTCTACTAAGCAGTCAGAGCCTACTACACGCCAACGAACACGTTCTAAAGACAACGCCTCAGTCATGGTAGTAAAACCTAAATCGCCCACTGGTGTGGGAGCAATACTACCACCAATGATCTTTGGGGCAATAAATGCCAAAACTTTTTGCACTGCTCCTTGAGCGATCGCACTAGCAGCTAAAGTGCCACCACATTCCCACAGCACGCTACAAAAACCTCGTTCATATAAGTACGCCATTGCCTTATCCGGTGTCAGCGATGCTAATTCCACCACCTCCACACCCTGGTTGAGCAACAGGTTTTGAAAATCGGGGTTAGCACCCTTCTGTGTCAACACCAAAGTTGGAGCATCCGCGGTTTGCCACAGATGGGCACTGGCCGGTAAGTTAAGATGGCGACTCATCACCACTCGTAGGGGATTATGTGCCCCCACCTGATGGCTGGTTAAGTAAGGATTATCTTGTCGGACTGTATTACCGCCGACAATTATGGCATCACAAGCCGCCCGCACTAGATGTACTTCACTGCGGGCTTCTTGACTTGTTACCCAAGCGCTATGACCAGAGGTAGTAGCAATTTTGCCATCTAAAGTCATGGCATATTTTAAAATTCCCAAAGGTCGCTTATAGAGAATGCGATGCACAAAAGCTTCATTTAGCTGACGACAGGCTTCCTCTTCTACTCCAACCAATACTTCAATTCCTGCCGCTCGTAAACGGGCGATGCCACCTCCAGCCACCAGTGGATTGGGGTCAACCATACCCACTACTACTTTTGCCACCCCTGCTTCAATCAATCCTTCCGAACAAGGGGGAGTACGTCCGTAGTGATTGCAAGGTTCGAGTGACACATAGATTGTTGCACCACGCGCGCGATCGCCTGCTTCCCTCAAGGCAAACACTTCTGCATGAGGCTCACCTGCGCGAGGATGAAATCCTTCGCCTACAATTTCGCCATCCTTGACAATCACCGCTCCCACTAGCGGATTTGGCGAAGTCCGCCCTAAAGCGCGACGGGCAAGTTCTAAACACCGCAGCATCATGCGAGAGTCAAAGTCAGTTCCTACCTTTGGCTTCGGTGGTGAATTCGAGCCAGCTGCTGACTCCACTATTGATGTATTTTCCTGAGTGAAATTTGGTAAGGATGCATCTGCTTGAGCGACCACTGGGGAATTATCCATAATTTTAGGCAACACTGTAAATATTCTGCACGCGATCGCGCAGCCTCTCCACAAGAGAATCGCGCTTTGCTCCTGATAATTAAACAGTAATATCTAGGCGCTATTATTGGCTGTCTCAACTTACATGAGTCTGTAATATTCACACTTACAGTTCACTGTAGCTTGAATCCATATTGCCAGAGGTTGCCCAAATTCCATAAAGATTTAGGTTACAGGGTACAAAAGATAATTTTCTTGACTCTCCACCTGTAACCCTTCTTAACTCCTAACTCTTGTACAGACAAGGGTTAACCCTTGTCTCTACTCCTAGTTTTTGTACAGACAAGGGTTAATCGCGCTTCTAACTTTACTATTGCTCCAATAATTTCATCCGCTGCCACCAAAGATTCAACGGATAATAGACGACAGGCGCCCACAGACTACTCAGAATGGCAGAGGCCAGAGCGACGCGCTGATAATATGTCCAAATATCTGTCACCTTACGCTCATTGCCCAGCAAAGTTAATTGCAACCCAAAGATAGTTTCTGCCAAAACTGCTAAAACAAAGACAATTACAGCAATCGAAATAAAATCTTCTTCGATAAAACGCTGTTTCTGGAGCAGACCAGTTAAAGCCCCCACTATACCTAAACTGATGGCATGAGTCGGGCTAGGTGATGTCATCGAATCTTGAAGTAGCCCCAGAACTATACCAGCTAATGCTCCGGCAAACACCGTGCGCTTCACACTCCAAGCTACCACCCAAATTAACAGCCAGTTAGGGCCAATTCCTAACAATTCCATACCTGGAAATCGGGTTGGCAATAATAGCAAACATAACAGTACAGAACTAGCCGTCACTATCCAACCAAACAACTGACGTATACCCGGATGCCAACGAGCCAGCGGCTGAATTCGGAATTTCGATTTTTGCTGTGACGATTTTGGCTTTTTCTGCCTGCTACCACCAAATGCAGGAATCTTCATTTTTCTATTTTTTCAAAGAATTTACTTAGACTTTTGCGGCACTTGATTTGCCGACTCCTGGTTTTCTGGTTTGGGATAAACAGCTACCCAATCGAGAGAGCGGATTGGCGGAAAAAGCTCAATTTTTGCCACTGATGCCGGGAGTTTCTTTAAATCCAGCGACTTAATTCGTCCTACTGCCAAACCGGAGGGAAATTTCTGACTATAAGTAGATGTGGAAACTAAATCTCCTACTTTGACATTTGGAACTTTTTCATAAAACTCCAATACAGCTTCAGCAGAAGAATCTCCTCGTAAAACGCCTTTAGCTGCTGTGCGGCTAACCGATACACCCACTTGACTCTTGAGGTCACTGATTAACAACACGCGGCTAGTATTGGGAGTTACACTCTCCACCAAACCCACTAATCCGCCTTCTGCCTTGACTACGAAGCCTTCCTGAATCCCCGCATTTGCACCACGATTCAGCGTCACTTGTTGCCACCACTGGTCAGCACTACGTCCTACCACCCGTGCTGGAATTGGTCGCGATGCCAGCGGCTCTTTTTCTACATAGCCTAATAAATCTTGTAACTTTGTCTTTTGACTTTCCAAATCTACTATACGGGTTTGCAATTCCATTATCCGGGCGTCTCTAAGACGTTCTTCTGGAGTTGGCCCTGACTGCAACATCTCTAATGGACGCGTAATTGCCTGGTATGTCTCAAGCACTAGTTCACCTTGAGTCTGTCGCAATATCCAAGCACTACCAACTACTAAAGCTAATAACCCAATTTGCAACCCTTTACGATCCCACCAACGCCGTATTGTCACCATATATACCTGTATGTACTTATATAAATTAAGTTCTACTTGGATTCTATGTATATAGAACCCAAATAGAACTCAAATAGAACTCAAGTCTGATATTTTTTTTGTTACATATTGCGAGAGCTTTCGATAACAACTCGTTCCAACTGTTTAAAGTTTTCTAACACACGACCTGTTCCCAGCACAACACAGCTCAAAGGATCGGCAGCAATATGGGTAATAATCCCTGTTTCATGACTAACGAGGGTATCTATGCCTTTGAGCAAAGCACCGCCACCAGCTAACATAATACCTCTGTCAATAATGTCTGCCGCCAGTTCTGGCGGTGTGCGTTCTAGTGTCCGCTTCACAGCTTCGATAATTACTGATAGCGGTTCCATCATACTTTCACGGATTTCCGGCCCTTTGATTGTCACAGTTCGCGGTAGACCAGAAAGTAGGTGTAAGCCTCGAACTTCCATCATCGCGTCATTATCATCATTAGTTGGATAGGCAGAACCCATCCGAATCTTGATTTCCTCGGCAGTACGTTCGCCAATGACTAAATTATGAACTTTCTTAATATACTGAACGATCGCATCAGTCAGTTCATCTCCAGCAATGCGTACTGATTCGCTGATTACCGTACCTTGAAGACTCAGCACTGCAACTTCTGTTGTCCCACCACCAATATCGATGATCATGTTGCCAGTTGCTTCAGCAACAGGTAGTCCTGCACCAATGGCCGCAGCTACAGGTTCATCGATTAAATAGACTTTTCTGGCTCCTGCTTGGTGAGCTGCATCCATCACCGCTCGTCTTTCTACTCCTGTGACACCACTGGGAATACCAATGACAATCCGGGGTAGGATTAGAGATTTACCTTCATTTACACGCTGAATAAAGCTTTTGAGCATCAGCTCGGCGATATCAAAGTCAGCGATTACACCATCCCGCAAAGGACGCAGAGCAATCACATTCCCCGGCGTGCGACCGAGCATTTTTTTGGCTTCTTCTCCTACTGCTAGTGCCACCTTTTCGTTGACATCGATAGCAACTACAGAAGGTTCTTGTAGTACAATACCTTTACCAGATACATAAACCAGGGTGTTTGCAGTACCAAGGTCGATACCCATATCCCATGAAGTGCGAAAGTTCCTAAAAATACCCACGCGTCTGTAAGCCCCCTATGTGCGATACTTCTTGACTACAACGGTAAGAGTTAATCGTGCTTGATTCGATTATGTTTGTATCCTAAGTTGAGTAAATTAGACAATATTTTTATATGATTCCCAGAAATATTTAGTATGTCTCAAGCCGCGTACTTTTTGATATTCTCTGGTTAGATTAGTATATCCGTATATTTTTATGTGTTTCTCCAAATAATGTGTATAAATTTTCAAGTCAATTATATTGTTAACTGTTTAACACATTATTTTCAAGTCTTTCACAATTCGCTATGATGAAAGTCGAAATTGCTAAGTACGTTTGTACTGAAAGGTAACGCACATGAGTATTAATATTGTCACCCTTGTGGGTCGTGTAGGTGGCGACCCTGATATAAAGTATTTTGAGTCTGGTAGTGTGAAGTGTAGATTGACACTCGCGGTAAAAAGGCGATCGCGCAACAGCGATGAACCTGACTGGTTCACGCTGGAGTTATGGGATAAGACGGCTGAGGTAGCAGGTAATTATGTGCGTAAGGGAAGCTTAATCGGCATCAAAGGTTCCTTAAAGTTTGACACATGGAGCGATCGCCAAACAGGAGCAAACCGTTCTACACCAATTATTAGAGTAGACCAACTAGATTTATTAGGCTCTAAGCGTGATGGAGAAGGCGGTACAGGAGATATGTCTTCAGAACATTTTTAATTGGGCATCCCTTCTCTGCGAGACGCTACGCGAACGGCTCCGCCCTTCGACTACGCTCAGGACAAGCTCAGGGCAAGTGGGAATTGATTATTAGTCCTTTGCCTTTACAAATGACAAAGGACAAAGGACTAATGACAAATGACAAATGACAAATGACAAATGACAAATGACAAATGACAAATGACTAATAACTAATTTGCAACGTCACCGATGCTTCTACTTGCTGTTCACCACCAACAATCGGGGTGGAAGCATCAGCTGATTTCGCAGCCTCAGCCCGTAAAAACATTGGTGGTGGTGGAGGCGTATTAGCATTATTAACTTGAATGCTGACTATTTCTTTGGATTTAAAACCCAAAGCACTAAAAACGGCATCAGCTTGCTGTCGCGCGTCTTGAGTAGCTTCTTTTAATGCTTGCTTTTGAGCCGCGGCGATCGCTTCATCATTCGCAACAAAACTAATGCCGTTAATTTGTGTTGCACCGGCTTTGACTGCATCATCCAATAATGTCCCAGCTTGTTCAACAGGAATACTAAAACTTACAGTGTTAGTGGCAGCATAGCCTGTAATCCGTTGCACATTATTGGTGTAGCTGTAAACCGGATTGAGACGAATACCGGTAGTTTGTAATTTTTCAACATTTTTGCTCTTGAGAAACGCAACCACCGCCGATGACCTCTGAGCGGCTTCTTGCTGTACCTCTTGAGCTGTTTTCCCTTGAATCTCCACTCCTAAATTGACTTGTGCCAGAGTTGTCGGAATTGTTTCCACTCCGCGACCACTGACACTAAGGGTTCGCCACAATTTATCTTTTTCTTGTGCGAATGCAGGTAGTGCAAAAGTTGCACATACAAGAATTGCTAAAGGCAGTATTTTCCACAAGTTTCCAGACGGAAATTGAGAACCGGGTAAAGCGGCTCTAGTCATCATATTTGCACTCCTCAAAGTATCCACAGATGTTTTAAATAAAGGTATGTAGCAATCTGCTGGTGGTCGTTGAGAGCCAACAGCCACCACAAGTTTTTCACAACTTAAGTGCGATCGCTAAATACGATTTGTATGTTCTTACTTTGACACTGCGATCGTCAAAAGCGGAAATGGTTACATTTTTTGAAACTAAAAAAATTACACTAGTACTGCACAGGGTAAATGAAACGTTTACGCTGTATTCCTTTTGAATTCGGATTGCTTCACCATAGGATGTTTTTCAGAAACGCGTCAGAATCAAAGAGAAGGATTTTCAGAGAACCTAATGCATTTGTTAGAACCAATCAACTTCTCTTTTCCTCTGCTGGCTAGCGCAACACAAGCCGCAGACAGTTCAATGGTAGTAGCAGCAGTGCTACTAAGCTTAGTAGTTATTTATCTCGCCAGCAAAGTTGGTGGAGAGTTATCAAACCAAGTGGGTTTGCCGCCTGTTTTAGGCGAACTCGTTGGCGGTGTGGTAGTTGGCATCTCTGTTTTCCATCTTTTAGTCTTTCCAGAAGGCGGCACAGACAGTTCTAATTCTTTGATTGTGTCCTTTCTTCAAACCACTGCTGGTTTAACGCCTGAAGCTGCTCCAGCGGTGTTTGCAGCCCAGTCCGAGGTCGTTTCCGTTCTGGCAGAATTGGGTGTGATTATTCTGCTGTTTGAAATCGGCTTGGAGTCGAATTTAAAAGATTTAATGGCAGTTGGTATCCAAGCCACTGTCGTTGCAGTCGTGGGGGTAGCAGTACCCTTTGCCGCTGGGACTGTGGGACTGATGACTTTGTTTGGTATTAGCGCTGTACCTGCAATTTTTGCAGGGGCGGCTTTGACTGCTACTAGTATTGGTATTACTTCCAAAGTGCTGTCAGAACTGGGGCGACTCAATTCTAAAGAAGGGCAGATTATTTTGGGTGCTGCTGTAATTGATGACGTACTAGGAATCATCGTTTTAGCGGTAGTTGCCAGTTTAGCTAAAGACGGCGTGGTGGATGTCAGTAAAGTCATTTATTTGATTATCAGCGCCACTGGTTTTATTTTGGGAGCAATCCTACTAGGCAATGTTTTCAATAAGTCCTTTGTAGCGATCGCCGATCAACTCAAAACACGCGGTGGACTAGTTATCCCAGCATTCATTTTCGCCTTTGCTATGGCATACCTGGCCGCCGTCATCCACTTAGAAGCAATTTTGGGAGCTTTTGCAGCTGGTTTAGTCTTAGAAGAGACAGATAAGCGTAAAGAACTGCAAAGGCAAGTCTGTCCCATTGCCGATATGTTAGTGCCAATTTTCTTTGTGACTGTTGGGGCAAAAACCGATTTGGGAGTGTTAAACCCAGCAATTCCCGACAATCGAGAAGGTCTAATTATGGCAACTTTCCTGATTGTAGTAGCCATTCTCGGTAAAGTAATCACAGGTTTAAGCGTGTTTGGTCAACCGGAAATCAACCGTTTAGCGATCGGTGTGGGGATGATTCCTAGAGGCGAGGTTGGGTTAGTGTTTGCTGGCGTCGGCGCTGCTAGTGGCGCTCTCTCGAAACCATTAGGGGCAGCAATTATTATGATGGTTATCTTGACAACCTTTTTAGCTCCTCCATTGTTACGATTTGTGTTTCCAGATCCAAAAACCGTGGACGGAAATTCAGAGCAACTAATTTTAGACGGTTCCTCTGGGACTTCATTAGTAATTGAACCACCTCAATCGAGGGTGCCAGCATCAAATGACAGCAGCAATTTGGGAGTAACTCCAGATTCTGGCGATCGTTAATTATTGGGAATGGGGCATTGGGCGTTAGGAGTGCTGTTAGCGATAGCGGGGCGTTTAGCCCGTGCTGAGTTAGGAGTTAGGAGTTAGGAGTTAAGAGTTAGGAGTTAGGAGTTTTGTTTATCTCCTTGTCCCCTCATCTCCCTCATCTCCCCCATCTCCCCCATCTCCCCCTGCTCCCCTGCCCTGCTCCCAATTGTGCAGTGGAAACTTCTATCCTCAAATCTCCGTCCCGTGTGATTGTAGAATAATCATTTGTTTATAATTTCTACCAGCATTCAGAATGTTACTTAATTTCTAGTCTCCCCTAGCTTGTGAGCCTTTATATGAATATTTTCCACATAATTGGGGAGTAACACCCATAAATCTTGCTAGATCGTTTGACAGTAATGGGAATTATTTAATCAGTGCATCGATGGCAGCAAAGAACAAACACTAATCAGTAAACAGCTATCAATTATCAGTTTTGTAGCCTTATTGGGAGTCAGAGTTTTCCACCTGTAAAGGTGGAATGTTTCGCATGGGGATTTAAACTTAATTTGAAACCCGATCGATGATTTTAAGTGTGTCTAAATACTAGTTTAAAAATCAAACAAGGGATTCAGAAGTCAAGTTTAGGTGGTGATAGTGTGATGATGATTTACCAATGAGTTGAGATATTGACGGCTCCCATGAATGTGAATTAGGAGAAAGGACTGTGAAATTACATTGGTTACTAGCCAGCACTATTGGAACTATCTTCATGCTATCGTCGCCAGCAATGGCCGCGAGACTTGAATCTTGGCGCTTTGATGCCAATCAAAACAGGCTGGAAATTAATACTGTGGGAGCAGTTCAACCCCAAGCACAACTAATTTTCAACCCAACTCGGTTGGTAATTGATTTGCCGGGAACTACATTTGGTCGTCCACAGTTAACCCAACAGGTGGGTGGTGGAATTCGCTCAATTCGTGTTGGACAGTTTGATGCAGATACAACACGCATAGTTGTCGAATTGACTCCTGGTTACAGTTTAGATCCGAAACGAGTGAAATTTGTTGGTACAACTGGCGATCGCTGGACGGTGCAATTACCGAAACCAGAAGTCGAAAAAGTAGCTTCATCTCCTAGAAGTGCTTACAGTGTAGTTACCCCAGACTCCGAACGTCAATCTAATATTTCAAGAGTTGCTACTACTACACGAGGGGCAACTCAAATTGAGAGCTTACAGGTAACAGGTGATGGGTTGTTCATTCGTACCAGTGGTGGTAATCCTCCGATTCAGGTAATTCGTAGCCGCGATCGCGCTACCATCTTCGTTGATATTTCTGGTGCATCTTTATCATCACGTCTGATGCAGCAGAGGAATATACCCGTTAACAAATATGGTATTAGCCGCGTCGAATTCACCTCATTGCAAAGCCAACCTCCTAGTGTCCGCCTCACATTGCGGGTAGATAAAAATAGCCCAGATTGGCGAGCAAGTAATAGTAGCGATGGTGGTTTGATAGTTCTACCTAGTCGAGTTGTCAGATTGCCTGGAAGTAATAATTCGGACAATCAGTCAGAAGCCGTTTCCTTTCCCAATAGAGCATCTACCAATAACTCGTCAGCAACAATTGAGTCTGTGCAACTTGCTGATAATGGCAAACAACTGCTAATTAGAGGCAACCAACCTTTATCTGCTACGGGAACCTGGGATAGATCCTTAGGTATTTTCCGCGTCACAATTACCAATGCTAAGTTAGCTCCCAGAGTTATCGGGCCTACTTTTGCTCCCAATAGCCCCATTCTTCGGGTACGTCTCCAACCCCAAGCATCCAATACAGTGGTTGTTTTAGTTCAACCCGCAGGAGGAGTGCAACTTGGGCAACCCCAGCAAATCGGCGAGCAGCTTTTGGTACCAATCCAAGGTTCTCGGCGAGTTGTCACCCTTCCTGGAAGACCACCCTTTGCTTTACCTGGGCTACCACCACCGAACCGCGGGCCATTCCCAGACCCAAACAATCCAAACCCTCGACCCCTAATACAACCACAACGCCGAGTTACCAATGGGCGAGTGGTAGTTATTATTGACCCCGGACATGGTGGTAAAGACTCAGGAGCGCTTGGCATTGGGGGAGCGCGCGAAAAAGATGTGATCTTGCCTATTGGTAAAAGGTTGGGTGAGATTTTGCAACAACATGGTGTACAAGTGATTCTGACGCGGGATTCTGACTATTTTGTTACTCTTCCGGGACGGGTGCAATTAGCAGAGCGAGCTAATGCTGATGTGTTTGTGAGCATCCACGCTAATTCCGCAGGTGCGAGTCGTCCCGATGTTAATGGCTTGGAAGTCTATTATTACGACAGCGGACTGGATCTAGCTCGTATTGTCCGTAGTAGTATTCTTCAAAGTATTAGTACTATCAAAGACAGGGGAGTGCGGCGAGCCAGATTTTATGTCCTCAGAAAAAGTTCTATGCCTTCCATTCTCGTGGAAACAGGTTATATGACTGGTCGACAGGATATGGCTAGGCTCAGAACTTCAGCTTACCAAAATCAAATGGCAGAAGCGATCGCTCGTGGCGTTCTTCAGTATCTAAAGAGAAGATAAGTAATTTAGTCTAAATTTCTAAATTGTTGAGTAAGTACATCTAATCTTTACCATTTTTATCCAATTTAGTAGTAAAACAATTTAAGTATTCTTGCGGCGGAATAAGAGCAGCTTCTTTGTTATTGTCATTTGATACTTTGCAAGTCAACAAATTTTGAATTTTAGACTGTCCTGCGGAATGCTACGCGTAGCTTGCTTCTTTGGAGGATACGGCTACGCTCAGTCGAAGGATTTTAGATTTTGGATTTGTATCACTTACAACAGGTGTTAGTGTAGCAAGACCCTAGTCTGGCAGAAAACTAAAATCGGGAATCTAAAATCTAAAATTGGCAGTCAAATTTATATAGGCTAATGGCATGGCAAAATCAGAGGAGCGTGCTATATTTTACGCCATTAGCTGTGTCTTAATAACAGCGCAAAACTCAAGTGTGCGCGGTGACGGTGTGAGGATTGCCAATATGTTGAGATGTTGACGGCTCCCATAAATGTGAATCAGGAGAAAAGACTGTGAAATTACGCTGGTTACTATCCAGTACTATTGGAACCATCTTCATGCTATCGTCGCCGGCAATGGCCGCGAGACTTGAATCTTGGCGTTTTGATGCCAATCAAAACAAGTTGGAAATTAATACTCAAGGGGATGTTCAACCCCAAGCACAATTAATTTTTAACCCGACTCGTCTAGTTATTGATTTACCAGGAACCTCATTTGGTCGTCCGCAGCTAACCCAACAGGTGGGCGGTGCAATTCGTTCAATCCGTGTTGGGCAGTTTGACGAACAAACAACGCGCATAGTGGTTGAACTAACTCCTGGTTATAGTTTAGACCCCAAACGAGTGCAATTTGTGAGTACAACTGGCGATCGCTGGACAGTGCAATTACCTAGGCCAGAAGCCGACAATGTACCCGCAAGAAACACTGAAGGGCAACCAGAACAAGCTATAGCCTCTGATACTTCACCCAGAACATCTACACCAACATTCCCCCCAAGGAATATTTATAATGTGGTGACAAGTGGCTCTGTAAATCCACAGAACACCAGATCGCTGAACAACAGAATGATTGTCGCCAAAGTTACTCAAATTGAGAACTTACAAGTCACTGGTGATGGTTTTTTTGTCCGTACCAATGGTGGTAATCCTCAGATTCAGGTAAATCGTAGCAACGATCAAAAGGCAATTAACATCGATATTACTGGCGCAACTCTATCACCAAGTTTAGAGCAGCGAGATTTGTCAATTAATCGCTATGGTGTTAGCCGTATCCAGTTCAGCCAGCTGCAAACTAGTCCATCTGTTGTTCGCCTGACTTTACAAGTAGATGAAAATAGTCCAAATTGGCGAGCAACCACTAGCAGTGTTGGTGGTTTTGTGGTTCTACCCAGTCGTGGAGTTGCCCAGTTGCCTGGAAGTAAAAGTCCACGTCCCATACCACCAAGTAATACACCTGCTAGCATTCAGTCTGTACAACTGGCTAATAATGGTACACAACTGCTGATTCGAGCCGACCAAACTTTGTCTGCTACAGGAGGATGGGATAGAACCTCTGGTCTGTTCCGCATCACTATCAACAATGCTAAGTTAGCCCCCAAAGTCACAGGCCCGACTTTTAATCCTAATAGCCCAATTTTGCGGGTACGCCTGCAACCACAAGAATCCAATACTGTCACCGTCTTGGTTCAACCAGCCGCTGGAGTACAAATTGGGGAACTCAACCAAGTTGGCGACCAGCTTTTAGCTTTAGAATTACGGCGTAGTAGCAGCATCACACCGCCCATTGCTTTACCTCCTCTGCCATTACCAGACCAAGGACAATTACCAAATCCCATAGATAATCCCCGTCCAATCTCCCAGCCACAGCCACGCCCCTCAGTTCCCAGAGGGAAATTGCTAGTAGTTATTGACCCAGGACATGGTGGAAAAGACTCAGGTGCCCCTGGTTTGGGAGGACTTTTAGAAAAGAATGTAATTCTGCCTATTGGGAAAAGGGTAGGAGCAATTTTAGAGCAAAATGGTGTACAAGCGGTACTAACGCGGGATGCCGACTTTTTCGTAGAACTTCAGGGACGGGTAGATATTGCCAAGCGGGTTAATGCGACTTTGTTTGTCAGCATTCACGCTAATTCTGTTGATAATCGCCCTGATGTCAATGGGTTAGAAGTATATTATTTCGATAGTGGTTACAATCTGGCTGAAGTAGTTCGTAAAACCATTCTCCAGGACATCGGTACTATTAAAGACCGGGGAACCCGCAAAGCGAGATTCTATGTTCTGAGGAAAAGCTCCATGCCTTCGATTTTGGTAGAAACAGGCTATATGACTGGTTACGAGGATAATCCCAGATTGGGAACACCTGAATATCAAAATCGGATGGCAGAAGCGATCGCTCGTGGCATTCTAAAATACTTACAGCAGAGGTAATATAGTACAAATTACTAATTAAAGAGGTGGTATTTAAACTTCTTTGACGCGCAGAATTTAGTGGTCAATTTGGAGATTGTCTGCTAAATTCTGTATTTTAAATCTCAAAACCTAAAAATATATCTGCCTGTGTATTCATCTTCCATTTTTGAAGGGAATCTTGACGATTTTTCCAATCGAGAACCCCAACGTGCCCCAATTGGCATCTTTGATAGTGGTGTGGGTGGGCTAACAGTACTGCGACAAATTTATCGACAACTTCCCAATGAATCAATAGTTTACTTTGGGGATACAGCTAGACTTCCTTACGGAATTCGTTCACAAGCAGAAATTTTACGATTTACACGTGAAATTATTACCTGGCTACAACAGCAGGGGGTAAAAATGGTGATTATGGCTTGCAACACCAGTTCTGCCCTAGCCCTAGAAACCGTGCGTCAAGAATTCAGCATACCTATTTTGGGAGTAATCCTACCGGGTGCAAAAGCTGCGGTGCAGCAAGGAAAACGGATTGGTGTAATTGCCACTCCAGCTACAGCTAAAAGTAATGCTTATAAGCACGCTATTCTTGAAATTGCTCCCGATGTCCAAGTCTGGCAAGTTGGATGTCCGGAGTTTGTGCCATTGATTGAGCAAAACCGCATTCACGATCCTTACACTGCACAAGTCGCACGAGGCTACCTAGAGCCTTTATTAGAGCAGGAAATTGACACTCTAGTTCACGGCTGTACCCATTATCCCCACCTGACACCAGTACTGCGATCGCTCCTCCCCTCTCAAGTCCAGTTGGTCGATCCAGCTGTTCATGTTGTGGCAGCTTGTGCGCAAGAACTAGACTTACTAGGCTTAAAAAATACTCATCTACCATTACCAACTCGCTTCGCCGTCAGCGGTTGTCCGCAACAGTTTTCTCAGTCAGGAGTGCAGTGGCTAGGCTATACCCCAATGGTTGAAGAGGTTTCTTTCACCGATATCGCTATTTCCCAACTCCAATAAAACTATTTCAAAAGTGAGAAGTTAGGAGTTAGAAGTTTTGAATTAATAACTCCTCACTTCTAACTCCTAACTATTGACTATTAACTGCTTGAGTCACCTTTGTCCTTACTGATATCTCCTGCTTGTGTTTTCCTTCGGTAGATGAAGGGAAACTTGTAGGAACAGTCTTTGTACCCGTTCGCTTCGCCAGTGCTAATAACAGGTAGACTGTGAACAAATATCCAGAGGCTAAAATAAAAATCATCATAGGTATACTTCCGTAAATCATTGTTCTACTAGCACCCTTCTAAACGAATATAAAATTTCATAAAATTAGTAGAACCTCAGCCAAGCAAGTACATTCTTGATGACTGTAGTTTCCTATGGTAAAATTACCTATAGAGATAAAATCCTCTACGGACAAAGAATTTATGACCTAATGCGATTTCTTGCAAACCATAGATCCGACAGCAGTTAGCTTGCCGTTTAGCAATCTAAAACTACGATTCTCAGCGGTCTACTCGATCTGCTTTATTTTTGCTCAAACTGCTGGCAAAAGAGCAATGCTTGCGCTCTACGTGCGCTAAGTACGTGTAGCGGCTTCCCATAGGGATATCACACAGCTCCAAACCAAGAGTTTTACATATCGTAGGAAAAATTAAAGAATTTATTCCCTTAATCTAACCGACGAATATTTATTTTAGACTCACAGCCCCAATTAAGTAAAATCAACTAGTAGCTGACTTAACTTTTAGGCTGCGAATATCTTACAAAATTTAAAATTCCTATATTTTAGCGTAACACAACGACCCTAAATTTTGAGCTTATTGGGCTGCTAAATTTCAAATTTTTTGGAGAGCTACACCTCAATCTAGAGAAATTTAGCCTTGCCTCTTGGCGGCAAATTTGGATTACTTCATTTTTGTCAATAAGTAATATTGCCTAAATTATTTTTGGAACTGTGGCAATAAAGGTGAGATGAGAAACTACTTGACACAATTTAATGTAACCTGTGTTCCGTGTACTGAGAATTCATTTTTGAAGTTAGTTGAAAGTTTGAGTAACGACAAATTAAGTACAATTGCTTATTGACAAAAACCTTAACAACCTTAATTATCACCCATAGACTCATAAAAACGGGATTACCTGATGAAAACTTTGCGCTGGCACAGGGTTATCTTAAAATGAGTATAGGATATGTAAACTTTCGTAACCTAAGTCAGAGTCCGCCCATCCATGACCCCAGCCACCTCCCTGTTTACCCCTGTGGAAGCAGACCTGCGATTACTAGCAGATAACCTAAAACAGCTAGTTGGAAATCGCCACCCCATTCTGTTTGCAGCAGCCGAATATTTATTCGGAGCTGGGGGAAAGCGTATTAGACCAGCAATTGTCCTGCTAATATCGCGGGCAACAATGTTAGAACAAGACATTACACCGCGTCATCGCCGCCTTGCTGAGATTACAGAAATGATTCACACAGCAAGTTTGGTACATGACGATGTAGTAGATGAATCAGACGTGCGGCGAGGCGTTCCCACTGTTCATAGTTTCTTTAACAGTAACCGCATTGCCATCTTAGCAGGAGATTTTCTCTTTGCCCAATCGTCCTGGTATTTAGCAAACTTGGACAATTTGGAGGTAGTGAAACTGCTCTCACAAGTCATTATGGATTTGGCTACTGGGGAGATTCAGCAGGGACTTAATCGTTTTGATGCTGGTATCTCTATTGAAACGTACATTGAGAAGAGTTATTACAAAACAGCTTCGTTAATCGCCAATAGTTCTAAAGCTGCTGCGTTACTTAGTGAAGTCTCGCGAGAAACTGTTGAGCATCTGTATAGCTACGGTCGTCATTTTGGTATAGCATTTCAAATTGTTGATGACATTTTAGATTTCACCAGTACAACAGATACCTTGGGTAAACCAGTGGGGTCTGATCTCAAAAGTGGTAATCTGACTGCACCGGTTTTATTTGCTTTAGCCCAAAAACCATCCTTGGAAGTGCTGATTGAACGAGAGTTTGCTCAAGAAGGAGATTTAGAGCAAGCACTAGCATTGATTCAAGATAGTCAAGGTATACAGCAAGCGCGAGAGTTAGCTGCTCATCATGCTAAGTTGGCAATTGAACATCTTGCAGTTCTCCCATTCTCAGAATCCCACCAGGCATTGATTAACATCGCTGAGTACACACTGAGTCGCCTCTATTAAATCAGTTCTCAGTTCTCAGATAGAAAGTGGGAATTTAGATGTAGGTGTGTTGTGGCTTCTGTAACCCACGGAAAACCTGAAATGTTGTGTTATGCAACGCCTTAACACACTAAGGTAGCTTTATGTTTAATTTAATCCACTTATTTAGCAAGTAGAAAGTGGGGTTTTGATTTGGAAGTTCTTAGGGATTTCTAAAAAATAAATTACTACTACTTCTGGGGTGGATAGTTTTGACTGAGCGTTCACTCTAAAGACTTGTCCGCTTTTGGTTACTGGCCACCTCACAATCAAGAATGAGATATTTTTTGATGTGAAAGTTCTTAAGTATAAAACTCTGCTTCACTAGGAAACTAAAACTTAAAAACGGAAAAATGTTCACTGATAACTATTTTTTAATCAATTTTAGGTTTCACCAAAAGTTGAGTCAGTCGTATGGTGTAACGGAAAGAAAAAATTTCTTTTTTCACTGATTTAGAAAACTTTTTTAAAGAAATTTGAGATTTAAAATTTTGGATGTGGGGTTGTATCTAAAAAATCCCACATCCAAATTTTTTCTATGCAATATCAGGGGGTATCTGTTTAGGCGATCGCTTTTGTCGTAACTGTTTCTGCATGAGTTTTTCTAGTTCAGTTCGTCGAACTTCGACGGTATGAGTGGTCTTACCCGGCGTCTCCAAAAAAACGATACTATCTACGGGTTCTAATGCCACCAATTGGAACAAAATATGGGTGACAGGAGTAATTTTAGCTAGCATTTGAGGGTCAAGCCCATCAGGGGAAATTAGAGAGACATCCTGTATGGTAGGGAAAGCGTAAATCACACGTTTTTCTAATCCTGGGTTAGCACGATTGCTCAATGTAGTTAAAACCCAGCTTGACTCCGAATTCTGGAGAATATAGTACTGGGAGTAGCGTAATTTTTGAGCGATCGCTCTCAGGGCAGGAGTAATTGCTGCAACAAGATGTGGTGTAATACCATCGCGGGGTGCATTGTCAATCAGCAATTGAATTTGTGCTTCTAAATCCATAATGACTTGTATACGACTCTTGGGTAATGGCAATAACATCTATCAAGTGTGAACAATCCCATCAGAATTGGGAATAATAAAATCAGCCATATCCTCAATATAGGATTGGCCTGCGTTTAGCTTATACGTAAAACCAAACTAGCCAATACCCACAGTCCTACAGGTTGTATTTAAGTTAAGTTAGGGTCTTTTGAAAACTGAGACTATGAATTCAGCCGCAACCGCAACTATTCCATCTGCAACTATTCTGGGAGAAAATTCTACAGGCGTGGAGGCGATCTTTCAACTCCTGTCCAAGGAGTTTCAGCAGTCAACCAAAGCTTCGGAACAGAATTGTCACGACGTAGCAAGACGTATTACCACCGAAGTCTACCGGATTTGTCATGAGAGTAAACGTATCCAAGCTTCTGGATCTGTAGAAAGCTCGGCGATGACCTTGGCTCGGCATCGGCTGCAACAGTGTCTCAGGTACTATCAGTTGGGTTCAAATCGGGGCAGAGTCGAATTACACAGTACTTTGAGTGCAATTATTTATCGATACATTAATCCTCCTCAGAGACAATTGAGCTATCAAGGGCGGCTGACAATCATCGAAGATTTCCTCCAGAGTTTTTATCTAGAAGCGTTGAACGCTTTCCGGCGAGAAAATCAACTTGGTGCCACTTATCGCCCGCAGACGCTCTTGGAATTGTCCGAGTATATGGCATTTACCGAGCGCTACGGCAAGCGACGCATTCCCTTACCAGGCCGTCAGCAACAGCTAATTATCCTGCGGGCACAAACTTTTTCCCAACAGCAGCCCCCAGAAACCAGCGTCGATATAGAACAAGCCGCAGAAGGTAGCAATAATGAAGGTGACGGTTCTTGGGAAGAACCAGCAATTCACCAATTGCGCTCTACAATGGCAACGCAAGCCGAACCTGAACCCGAAGAAGACACCTTGCGTTCCGTTGTGGTTACAGAATTAATGAATTATCTCGAACAAAGACAACAATCTGACTGTGCTGATTATTTTTCTCTCCGCCTCCAAGATTTATCAGCACAGGAAATTGAATCGGTTTTAGGTTTAACCCCTCGTCAGAGAGATTATTTGCAACAGCGCTTTAAGTATCATTTAATTCGGTTTGCCCTGTTGCACCGTTGGGAATTAGTTCACGAGTGGCTGGAAGCTTCTTTGCACACCAATTTGGGTTTAACTCCCCAGCAATGGCAAGTATACACAGCACAGCTGGACAATAAGCAACGCTCTTTATTAGAGTTGAAACAACAAGGACAAGCTGATGAAAAAATAGCAAAAATTTTAGGGCTGTCAATGGCACAACTGCAAAAACGATGGTTTAAAATTCTTGAGCAAGCTTGGGAAATTCGTAACTCATTAGTTTCCGGATCGGGTGCATCTACTCATGAATAGTGACTCAGAATCCTTACAACACCGGTGTCTCGATTGGTTATTGACAGATGATGTCAAAAATAACGAGCAATCGGTAGAAAGTGAGGAAAATGACGGGGTAAAAAACCTCCTCAAAGAAGCCACTGCTTCAAAAAGCAGTGAGCCAAAATTAGGAGGAACGCCCCAGACCTTTCAACTGGGAGAAATTCCTACTGTGCAAGATCGTTTTCAAGCTGTCCTTAAGAATCGGTTACAAATCCAAGCCCAAGAACACCCACCGTTGTTTCCTTGGGAAACACAATTAATCGAATATCCTGATTTTGTTGATGAGCCTTCAATGACACTCGTTCCTAGCTGGGGATGGATGGTACAACAGTCAAAGTTGACCTTGCCAACCCGCTTACCGGAAAGAGTTTTCCAGCAATTGCTAGAACAATGTCAGGCTTTAGTGACATCTTCAGTGCCATTGGGGGCAAAATTAGTTCAAGTGGTGGAGAACTTTTTTCCCAATGAGTCTCAAGCACTAAATGACATAGCTGGATTGGTGCTAAGAAGCACCTATCGGTCTGCAAGTACTCTGGAGACAATGCCTGCTATTGAGAGTGATTACTCAGATTTACAACCGCGTCAACAGATGGCTTTGTCGTTGCTAGCAGCTAAACAACTGTTAGAAAATCTGACTCTACCAGTTTCAGTAACCAGTCCGGTGGTAGAAAGACAATGGCTAACCAGTGTTGGTGCTTTGAACATCAGAGTAGAATACCAGTCTCTAGGTAAACTTACGAAGTTGCTTGTTCAAGCTGAGTTACCTGTTAAAGGAACTTTGACGCTGCGGGGAAGTGGCACTTTAGCAATGACAACATCTTCGACTTCGGGATACTTAAATGTAGAGTTAGGCTGCGAGCAACTTAACCCAATTTATACCCTGGAAGTTGAATTTCCAGAAATAGACGAACAGTCGTTGTTGTTTGTGATTAATCCCACGATCTAGTTGAAATTGCCACCGCTAGCACACTATCTCAATCAACGCCGATATATATTAAGAGGATTTTCCTGGTTTTGAAGCTTATCCTATTTTTCAATAAACGGTCATTAGGGTGTCTACGAGAAGCAGTTATTACAAAGACACAGGGACACGGGGATACGGGGACATAGGGATATTGAGAAAGTATTTGATTTCTCGATTCGCCGCGTCACCCATTTCTCGTGTATTTCCATCTCTACCCCTTAGATATGATTTTTTTAACACAGTGCTAGGGTAGCAAATTACGTCCCCTGCATTGTGTTTGTTGCATCTACATCATTGCTTCTACTAGACTCAAATGTTTAACTTATCCAGGATGAATCGGTTTTGGCGTCTCCCTGTAGATAATTTCTGGCGGCAAAATCCGCAGGGGTCGCCTTTGATTGAAGTGGAAGATTCTATTTCTTTGCGGGTGCTGGTGCTAGCGTTGGTTATTTTGGGAATTGTAGCGACGGATATTGCTGCTGAAACTTCATTTAGTTTTTGGGCGTTACCCCTGAGTGTAGTGGGTGCAATTTGGAGTTATTATCGTCGCCGCGATCGCAATGTTGCAATTAAATTCTGCATCGCCATTGGAATGTTAGTAGCACTGGGTGCTTTCTTTGGGCGATTAGTGGGAGAGTTGAATGATACGCGGTTGGGTTTGGCAGAGTTATTAATTCAACTCCAGGTGTTGCACAGCTTTGATACACCCCGCCGGAAAAATTTGGGCTATTCGATTGTTATCGGACTGATTTTATTGGGTGTGGCAGCAACCCTAAGTCAGACTTTAGCATTTGCACCTGTGTTGCTGTTATTTTTGGCGATCGCTCTGCCAACTCTAGTATTAGATTATCGTTCGCGCTTGGGTTTGCAGCCATTAAAAACTCAAAAGAAAAAATTCAATCAGAAGAATTCCTCAAGTCTTAATTTTAAATTTTTAATTCTAACTTTTTTGCTAATTGTCGGTTTGGGACTGGCAATTTTTGCTGTTTTACCGAGATTCCCCGGCTATCAGTTACGGAATTTTCCTGTAAGTTCCGCTATTCAAGTAAAAAATAATTTCACAGGACGTAGTATCATTAATCCCGGTTATGTCCGCCAAGGTAAAGGTGAGAATCAAGGCAGTGGTAGCGGTGGTACGGGACAAAATAAAACAGGTGAACCAGGTAAATTAGATAATAATTTTTATTACGGCTTTAATAGCCAAATGAATCAAAACCTGCGGGGCGAAATGAAACCCAAGGTTGTGATGCGGGTGCGATCGCAAGCTGAGGGTTTTTGGCGAGTATTAGCATTTGATCGCTATACAGGTAAGGGATGGGAAGTTTCTCGCAATGAAAATGTTACGACTGTTAGGCGAGCGCCTTGGTCTTACCAAATTTTTCTTTCCCCATCTGTGCTTACTGGTAAAACCCAAGAAGTAGTACAAACTTATACAGTGGTGTCGGATTTGCCTAACCTGATTCCAGCGATGACTTATCCCAAGGAAGTTTACTTTCCAGCACCAGTAATCGCTGTTGATAAAGAAGACGGATTGCGATCGCCTGTAGAATTATCAGAAGGTTTCACCTACACAGTAATTTCTGAAGTACCATACCGCGATCGCACTAAATTAGGTGAAGCTTCTACTAAATATCCGCAACAGATTAAAAAGCATTATCTGCAAATTCCTCCTGAAATTGCCGAAAAAGTCCGGCAACGTACTGAAGAAATCCTCGCTAACTACAATCAAGAAAAAGTCGCAAAATCTGCTAAAAGCCTGGATTCACCCTACGAAAAAGCTCTCTATTTAGCTCAATATTTAAAGCAACGCTACTCTGTTCCTCAAAATCCCTTAGAACTACCTTATTTGAGTGAAAAAGAAGACTTGGTAGAAACTTTTTTGTTTAAGCAAAAAGGAGGCTATCCAGACCATTTTTCAACAGTTCTCACGGTGATGTTGCGTTCCATTGGGATTCCAGCGCGGTTGGTAGCAGGGTTTAGTTCAGGAGAGTTTAATCCATTTACAGGGCTGTATGTTGTCCGTAATACTGACGCTTATGCGATGACGGAAGTGTATTTTCCGAAATATGGTTGGTTTGCCTTTGATCCTATTCCCAATCATCCTCTAATACCACCTTCAATAGAAGATACTCAGACTTTTAGCGTATTGCGCCAATTGTGGCATTGGGTTGCTGGCTGGCTACCTTCTCCGCTGACAGGTTGGTTGAATAATGTATTTGAGACAATATTTAAGTGGGTGATTAGAGCGATCGCTTGGTTTTTAGCTTTATTCTCTCAAGGTTGGTTTGGTGTATTAACTGGCTTAATCTTGTCAACTACAGCAGCTTTCTTCGCTTGGCTGGGTTGGGGTCAGTGGCGAGAGTGGCGCAACCGCCGATGGTTAAAGAAATTGCCAGCGATGGAGAGCCTTTATCAACAAATGCTGCAATGGACAACCCAAAAAGGTTTAGGCAAACATCCAGCACAAACACCTTTAGAGTATGCCAGAGTCTCATACCAGCATCATCCTATAGCAACTGCTGAGGTTATAGATGAAATTTGTCAAGCTTATGTTGGCTGGCGTTATGGCGATCGTACACCTAACTTGCAGCGATTGCGCCAAAGATGGCAAGGTTTGAAAAAAGCTGCTAAGTAGATTCAAAATATTGTTTATTTGTATCGAGGTGTACTCTCACATTTTGAATATGTCCATCTAACAGGACTTATAAAAACGATAGCCTCAACCCTGATTGTCAGGTAGTGGCAATTCATTAATTGCCCTACAGTGTGTAATTTTGAGTAAGTCCAGTATTTAGAGTCATCGGTAGAAATCATCAATTGGCGACTGTTGGATATGTAGCCCTCCAGTGTGCGGTTCCTGCACATAGGTTTTTGGTGGTCGAGGAAGTCTGTCGATACAGATTTGTGAACAAGCATTAACAAGAAGGGGCAAAACATCCGTAGCTACCGGAAGAGATATCCATACTTGATGTAAATTTGGAGCTATGACAGGAGCATTACATACACTGCACTTTATGGAGGAATCTGCCTCCACAGTTTTTCCTACCGGAAGCTTGGGAAATGGCGGGCGAAACTTGTAATTCCCATAAAGAGTACGAGTACTGACAGTACTATGCTTTAGTTTTTTGCAACGAGTAATTTCATAGGGAAACCAATGTAATCGATGGGATGTGTAGGGAGTAAACGTTTCTAAATTCGTCATCTCACCGATTTCTGGAGGTATGCGAACAAGATTGCTCCCGTACAGCATCAAGTGCTTAACAGATTTTAGTTTCGATATTGTCGAAGGCAGCGTGATAATCTGACTCCAGTCATCCCAGCCTATTTCACGTCCAGGGGCAAATTCTTCTCGCTCATCTGCGGATACAACCTCCACAAGCTCTAATAATCGCTTCCATGCATCGCACTCAATATCTTGATGCTCTTGATGCAGCTTTATCTCAGACCATTTCTTGCCCAAGTAGTAAGCTTGGAAACACTTGCATGAAGGGCGGTTATTCATGTGTTCCTTTAGAGGACATAAAGCCTAGATATTATAATATGACCAACATTGAACTCAATCTCGCATCTGCATTAAATTCCTTGAAGAGTAGCGAAGCAAACCTTAGTAAAACACACCTGCACCAACCAACAGCACAGTAGTTGACCCAGCCACTGCTAGCACAGCATGAATTAAAGATAGCGATCGCAATGCCTCAATTGGCAAATAAGTCACCAATCCAGCCGGAATCAACGTGTACAAAAGTAGTTTCACCGTTCCCTCAAACAAAGTTGCTCGATAAGTACTGAAGGTAAGAATGGCATTTCGCCACTGTTGTGTCAGTCCTTTGGAATTGCGTAGATAAAAGCTGAGGCTACCCTTCAAAATATTAAAGCCGACAACATCGCCACTGAAACTGTCAATCCAGTAAACAACGCCAAATGCACCGCATCAGGCTTGACAAAAAACCAATCAATTCCATATCCAAAAAGCAATTCTGCTAAGTGTGCATTTCCATAAATCTAGCAATAGCTAGATGCTGAAATTCTCTCAAAGGCTATAATTTACATCTGTTGCACCGAGAGATTAACTTGTGGATGTCATATTAGAACGATCGCACGAATTAAAACAAGCCTTAGTTGATTTTGTCCTTGATGCTGAAGGCGAACTGGCACAAGCGCTGGAAACTTATGCAGCAGAACAGTTGCGCCGTGGAAGTGGGGATAATACGCAGCAGGACTTAACCATCGATAGCTTTTTGACAGACGGGAAAGTTGGTGATAAGTCACCATTAGACTTGTTTATCGAAAGCCATCCAGATTTAGCAGAAAGCGATCGCAGACTGATAAACAGTTGGCATCATAGTTTTATTGGCTTGTTTGCCATCACTAATATTTTACCTGATGGCTTTGAATTGACAAACTGGTTAACAGATAAACGCTACATTGTCAAGCCAAACAATACTCAAACATTACAGGCAATATCTCGGTTAAAAGTTGGAGAAATCCTGCTAACTCGCATTTCTCCCGTTACCGATAGCTACTGGACGTTTTCTGGCCCCTACACAATAATGGGTAAATTAGGTAAACCAAAACTTGCCGTAGCAATTGGTAATTTTAAGGAAAACTATAAAAGTAATCTTTATAGCGATGCTCCAGACTTGCTAGAAGAAGCTTGGCAGTCAGTAGAAAAATATCATCAGCAGTTTGTGGACTTTTTTGGCACTGATGAAATCACACTACCTGGATACCAGCTGAATAAAAAAATAGCGGAATTTCAAGAAGTAATTACTGAGAAAACCTTTGCAGCCGCAGGAATTGATACTTCTAAATCTCTGGCGGAAGTAGCAGAAGCAGCTGGAATTGGCGACGAGGAAATCAAAGCAGCCGCACAAGAATTTGGTGCAGATTCAAATGTAGTCTCTGAGATGCTTAACAGCAAAAGCAGCAAAAAAATGGTGATGCCAAAGGTTGATTTGCCTGCTGAACTCAAGAAAGCAGAACAGGTAACGGCTCTCTCTCATCCTCGTTGGGGACAAATGTTTTTACCAACATATAGTAAAGTACAAGCAATCTTATCGGCAGAGGATTGGCAAAGTGTTCAAGGAGCGGAAAAACTAATTCGCTACTACCTCGAAGATAAAAGTATTAATGCTTTTATTTGGCATCGATTAGCGCAACAGTATCCAACTCAATTAGAAAATGTGTTGCAAACATTTTTGCAACGTCCATTTAGGCTTGAAAGTGACTTGGATACACTTTTGCAAGAATTCCACAAACCTATCGAGCCAGAGTTGCCAGACATTGCCAGTGTACCCATACATTTGCATAACTTATTTCAGGAAGCTTTAGGAGAAGTTAACAAATCTAAGCCCAAAGGTAAGGGGCAACAAAAGCCAGCAAAGGGTTTTCAACGAGGTTAATAAATATATGCAACATTTTACCCTACTCATTTAGGGTTCTATGGTTTCTTTTCTTAAAATCGTTTTTAGGAGTGTATAGCTAGCTGTGCGCTCCCACAGAGTATTGTCTGAAATCACGATCAAAAACGAGATCGAGGCTAGCTACTTATATTTAAAGATCGGAAGATAACAGGTAAACAATCTCATCTACAATTTCTTCTGGACTCTCAAGCTTGACTAGAAATCGATTAAAACCAGCATTCAAAGCTTTATAGCTTGAGACTTCCCGTGTATAAGAAGTGATAGCGATCGCAGGCAACTGTCTTAAGGATGGGCAAGAATGTACTCGAATTTGCTCAATTAACCAATTTCCATCGCGATCGGGCAACTTCATATTGCACACCAGAATATCGGGATGGAGCAATTCAACTAAGGCAAGGGCTGCTTCTGCATCGGTTAAAGCCATAACCTCCGCACCAGCTGCTTCCAAAATGAAAATGAGCAAATCTGCAATATCTGGCTCATCCTCTACCAGTAAAATCAAGATTCCAACAAGCGGCTGAAGCGAATTTAACTCAGTTTCTTGATTGATTTTTTGATTCGTTGCCATATCGTCCTCTTATTAGCTATCTACTTAGTCTGCTATTTCTATTGCAATGCATAGAACAAAATAAGTATTCAGCCTAAATATACAAACTTGGAGTGAAAAGCTTGAGAACAGGCTTTAATTATTTTTTGGTAATAGGTACTTGGAGATTACCCATTACCCATAACTCATCACCGAGGTTCAGCTTGAGTTAAGACTGTTAATACTTGCGGAGGTGTAGCATCTGGCGGATAGAGAAAGTCAACTTCTACTAAAGAGCGATCGCCTGGTTTCATCTTTAATAAAACTAACGGTTCCCCTGGTTGACCTCTCTTTTGTACTAAATGCACAAATTGAGTTTGCAGCTGATTTTGGTCATTTTTGTAACGTACTCGCACTGTCCCTCGAAAAAATACTTGAGGATCTGGTGTACTCAAAAAGCGTAATCCTGGTTTGACTAACCGATCTTCCTTTAGTGGTGTTTGTATGGATACACTAACAGTTTGAGAACTTTGAGTATTGTTGTATAGTGGCAACTTGAGATTATATTGAATTCCATAGTTACCATGAGCGCGATATGCGGTGTCAGGATAGCGCACCAGCATAGGTGCACTTTGAATTTGACCAGTTCCTAATGTACCGCCATGCACGGTATTCAGAGCGTAAGAAAACACTTGACCAGACTGGGGAATAGTTAAATACTTGGCTTTAGGATTATCTACTAATAAGGCTCTCCATCGCGAACCACCAACCACTCCCGCAACACGCCCATAAATTCTTGGCTTGCCAGTTTCTTCTAAGGGAGTGGGAGTTTTATCTCGCGGCACAGCCAAATCGCCATTATCTAGTAAATTCTGCCACTCTTCTAAAGTGGGCGATCGCTCGCTGCCATCAGGATTCTCGCGTGCAAACATCGCTAGGCTAGCTGCATAGACAGTGCCATCACTTTGCAGTCGGATGAATGTAGACCGACCATTTAAAGGTGGTGTCAATCCCTGTACAGGAATTGGTAAATTGAGTAACATCCGACTTTGCTTTGGTGGAATCTCAATTTGGGCAGGAAAAATCTCTTGTCGCACTCCCCGAAGCACATCAGACATAACGCGATCGCCAGGACCTGCAAAAATTTTACCTAAAAGATTTTGGCTAAAGGATGGTAATTGAATAAATGGTGCATCCGGTTGACTTAAATAACTCGCCGCCTGCCAAATATTTACTTTCACCGGTTCCGAACCAGGGTTATGCAAAATTATCCCTAAATAAAGAGAACGCAAATTCTCTGGTGGTTCAGCCTTCGCAACATGATGAGCAAAAATATCAAATCGTCCCCGAAAGGGAAAATTTAGATGCGCTGTTGGCACTTTTTTCCCATCTGGTGGAAACGTGGAAAGTAAAATTCCTTCTTTCAAAACTAATTCTGGACTATTGCTGTTAAAGGTTGGCACTGTATCCAATTGACCTGGTAAAGGACGTACTTCTTGTGGTTGTACGACTTCTTCAGGTGGTAGCGTGGCAGGAGTTGATTGGGCAATTGGGAAAATTAGTAACAATGGCAACATATACATAGATATTTCTTTCACCATACAGACATTAACAACTTGATGAAAGTGCCAGTTTGTTAATAATTAATACGAAATCGGCAAGAATCCCCATCAAATTTTCTTGATTGAGAACCGGAACGTGGACAAAAATACAACGTGCCGTGAGTTTATTTTGGCTTAAGTATTCCAACACTGAATAGTAAAGACCTTCGCAAACAAATTTCCCACAGTCGTAGCTAATTTGAATTTTTGCTGCTCCCGCCACTAATTTTTCTAAATCAACTTCTGTCTGTAAAACAATTTCTTCGCAGCTAGCACCTGCTTCCACACTTAATTGTGTACGGCTTGCAGCCATGCCACAACAGATGATGTAATCAGGTTGGATTGCCTTGATTTTTTCCATTACCTGAGTACTGGCAAGTTGCACATCTACGGGTAACTGGCGTAAAAAAGTTAAATCATGTGGTATCAACTCAAGTTTGCTCACTTCAAGTAATAAATCATCAGAAGAATTTGACTGTTGATCTTTTAGCCAAGTGTCAAAAGAAGTTAATAGAATTCTTTTCTTCATAACAAATATTATTTAGAATAGAAAAACCCTCCATAATAAATTTACAAGGAGCAGGTAAATGCCAGTAATTGCGGTCGTAGATTATGAGATGGGAAATTTGCACTCAGTTTGCAAAGGCTTGGAAAAAGCTGGGGCAACTCCTAATGTTACTTATTCTCCAAAGGAATTAGAGCAGGCAGATGCTATAGTCCTACCGGGAGTGGGAGCATTCGATCCAGCAGTGCAACACCTGCGATCGCGTGGTTTAGAACAACCTATTAAAGAAGCGATCGCATCTGGTAAGCCTTTTTTGGGAATTTGTTTAGGATTACAAATTCTCTTTGAATCAAGTGCAGAAGGTACCCAACCAGGACTAGGAATTATCAAAGGAAAAGTGCGGCGGTTTCGTCCAGAAGCTGACATAACTATTCCTCATATGGGGTGGAATCAACTAGAAATCACTCAACCAAAAAGTATTTTGTGGGAGCATTTACCGTCCGATCCTTGGGTATATTTTGTCCATTCCTACTATGTTGACCCAATAGACCCGTTAATCCGTGCAGCAACTATCACTCACGGTACTCAAACCGTCACAGCTGCGATCGCTCACGAAAACCTGATGGCAGTACAATTTCACCCCGAAAAATCCTCTAATATCGGATTGCAAATTCTGTCTAATTTCGTTGCTCAAGTCCGCGAAAAAATTCCTGCCTAATTATTTTGTCATTTGTCCTTTGTCATTTGTTAATAAATGAAAATGACCATCTACCTTGAATTAATGCCAATGCCCTATTTGGCCTATGCCCCATGCCCAATGAATAATGAGCCTGAGAATTTACGGTAATCGCCAGCTAAAAACTTTACCAGGGAAAGAAACTAGACCCACTAGTGCGCGAGTCAGGGAGGCAGTCTTTAATATTTGGCAAGGAGAAATTGCTCTTTGTCGCTGGCTAGATTTGTGCGCCGGTACTGGTTCAATGGGCGCAGAGGCTTTGTGTAGAGGAGCCAGCGTAGTAGTGGGAATTGAACAATCGAGCCGAGCCTGTGCCACCATCCAACAAAATTGGCAGCAGTTAGCTAACGCTGACCAAGAATTTCGAGTATTGCGGGGAGATATTACCCAGCAGTTAAAGACTTTATCAGGTAAACAGTTTGATAGAATTTACTTCGATCCACCTTATGCCAGTGGATTGTACCAGCCAGTATTAGAAGCGATCGCTCACCATCAACTTTTAGATTTTAGCGGCGAAATTGCAGTTGAACACGCCTCACAAGGTTGGACACCGCCAGAGATTCCCGCTTGGGAAATTTGCCGCCAGAAAGTTTACGGCAACACATCACTTACTTTCTACAGAATTCGGAATCAGGAATTAGGAGCAGATAAAGGAGATGAAGAACAATATGACTCCTAACTCTTGGAAAGACTTGGGTTAATCGCGTCTCTACTCCTAACTCTTGTACAGACGCGATTAATCGCGTCTCTACTCCTAACTCCTAACTCCTAACTCAGCACTCCCTCATCCCCCCAACTGATTGGGGCGCTTGTATTGCTTATATGCAGCGTAAAAAAGTCCAGCGAGAGTTACGAAAACTAGACCAAGGACAATACCTGATAGCAGGGGTTCAACCACTGTAAATCTCCTCTTTGTAATTATTAAATATTCGTTGCCTGTTTTTGATTTTACCAAATTTCGTATGAATCCTGCGCCCTACAGCCCTTTGGAGTGCGACTGGTCACAAAAAAATAGTCTTCTGTGCTTGCAGACACAATCAAGAACTTTTAAGCTATGTGTAGGAAATGAAAACTTTTTAGCACACCTAGACTTTCAGAGCAAACCTTTTGGATAACCAGATTACCAAACCTGAAATTTTGATTCAGCGGATCGTTTTATTGACGCTGGCTATACTGCTAGCAGTCCCTTTGGGCTTTTTTGGTGTTCAGTTGGTTCAAGCCTCCGATCCATACGTCAAGAGTGTTCTATCCCTAACAGGAAACCCAGTTCAAGGACACGCGATATTTCAAATTAACTGTGCGGGTTGTCATGGCTTGGAAGCAGACGGGCGAGTGGGGCCCAGTTTGCAAGCTGTTTCAAAGCACAAGTCTCGGTATGGACTGATTCACCAAGTGATCAGTGGCGAAACACCGCCAATGCCAAAATTCCAACCTAGTCCTCAAGAAATGGCGGATCTTTTGAACTATTTAGAGTCTTTGTAGACCTAAGAATTTTTGGTTCAGGACTTACGCAACTGACACAAGCAATGGTGTGCGAAGCGCACCAAGCACCCAAAAACTACACAGAAGACATAGCAATATCTGGACGTTTTAGTTGCTCAATTAAATAATTAAAAAGCAATTTGTGCTTGAGCTTGTAAATATCAAACACATTCTGGGTAATTAAATACTTATGTACTACTGGCTAGCGATCGCACTGTGCCAGTTGCGTAAGTCCTGTTTATGAGCAAATTCCGTTAAGATACTTAGCCTAAGTTACAGTTTATGAAATTTAGGTTTTTTGTCGATTCGCGCAATACCTGCGGCGGCTATGCGTAAGCAGATCGCAGATTTAGCTGAAGAGGCGAGAAACATCAACGAAACCTTCATGAAGACTTACAATATTTGAAACTTCTGAATACATGTTTCCGACTTTACCTGATTGATGGGTAAATAAATTATGGCAACCCACAATTATTAGTAGTTCTTGAGCGCGAGAAAATGCAACATTTACCCGTTCTGGTTTCTTCGCAAATCCCACATCTCCATTGTTATTATTGCGAACCATACTGACAATTACAACAGGTCTTTCCATACCTTGAAATCTGTCTACTGTACCAGTACGAATTTCTAGCGAAGGAAAAAGTTCAGATTGCAGACGTTCATCGATTTTTCTCAATTGAGCGCCATAAAATGTAATTACGGCAATTTCTTTTTTTGGTTCTCCATTAGCAACTTTAGAAACCCAAGTATTTTCAAACTGATGACACAAACGTTCAATCGCATCAATTTCTGGAATATTAAAGTATGAAGTTCCATTTCGTTGCTCTAAAAACTGATTTTCTATAGGGGTTTTTACCCAAATAAGATGCTGAGATTCTTGGATAATTTCGCTTGCTAAATGATGTGCGCGTTTTGTGTCCGCCTCTAAAATCCCAGATTCTAGTTTACCGTCATAAAACTGATTGATTGCACCCATAATAAATGGATGCATTCGATATTGTGTAGTTAGCATTTGTTTGATGCTTTCATCAGCAGATTCAAACTGACTTTTAAATAGTGATTCTTCTAGGAATTGTAGTTCGTCTCGTGTATTGCCAATTGTTTGAGCTACTTCTTCTAAAGTGCTAGTATCAAGCATGGGTGGTAATTGGCGATGATCGCCTACCATTACTAGCTTTTTGCCTTTTAATGCAGGGATTAGTAACTCTGGTGGAGTACACTTACTAACTTCATCAATGATGACAACATCAAAAGATTTAAATTCTTCCGAAAAACCTCTATTTGCAGCCTGAACACAGGTGATACCGACGACATTGGCATTATCTAAATATATGCGCCTTAAATCGTCCCTATCACCTTCAGTTGGCTCTCTTAATTTTCCTATCCAATCTTGAACAAAATTCTGATATTTATTAAGATAATTTTCCTCTGTCTGGAGTTTTTGCTGCCAAGATTCAAACTGAGTATTGATATTGCGTAAAAAATTTATACTAAATAAGTCTGCTTGGGAAATTTCTGGTTTAAACTTATCAGGTATTGTTTGCCATTTTGTCAACCACCAGCTTCGTTCTCGTCTTAGGTTTTCTGATAGCTGTGGTTGTGATTTTTGTTCTAACTCACATAGATTAGTTTGTAACTTTTGTAAATGCTGTAGAGAATTTTCAGTTTTTTCTTGTAGCTTTGATAAATGCTCATTTAGAGAATGTTTAATTATTTGCAGTACAGCAAAAGGTTCTAATGATGATATTAAGGTTTCAAGCTGACGAATGGAGGTTTCCCAGTAATTTACTTGATTTGCAAATTCTTGGGGATGCTCCCAAATATTTGATTGTGTTACCAGATATTTTTCAACTAGAATACGTAATTTAGAAGGGATATTTTTTTGATTAAGCTCTTGCAAGATATTAATCACTTGCCCAAGTTGGAAATTAGCATCCTGCTGTGCTTTTTCTACCTCAGCTTGAGTAATAGATATTTGCTGTTGGCTAACTTTATTTTTCTGAAGTTCATTTAATTGTCCTTGTAGATACTGAAGTTGTTGCTCGGTTTCCGTTTTGACTTTTAAAACGCATTGACGCGCATTTGCAAGGATAATATCTAACAATTCTTGTGTAATGCGGGTGAGAGTAGAGTCGATATTATTCCATTCCCATGATGTACCATAAGTCCGTTGCATTCTAATTAAGAAAACCTGGGTATTCTCAACCAGTAATTTTCGTTGTTTGGGGTTGAGTAGCTGATAATTGTTAAATTGTTGATAGGTTTCTTGCCATTGGGTGCGATCGCTGTTTGATAGCACCATTGGAATCTGGCTAAAATTTTCTTGTAAAAAATAGCTAAAATTATGCTGTTTACCCCGCCTGTCGGTAAAACCTCCATCTATTTCATAAGCGATCGCCTTTGCTAATACTTCCCAGTCAGGGAGGTTAATTTTATAAGTTTTTGGTACTATTGGGAGTTTTAATGTATTAGCAAACATCAACAAACCTAGTGGTAAGTCCACTAAATTTTCTGTAAGTGGTAAATCTGATTGATGACATTCTTTTAAAGTTTGATAGAGATGAGAAGATGCTGTAGATTTCCATTCTTTAACTGCTGAGATAATGTAATCTATTTCCCGTTGGCGATTTTGCCATATCTGGATTGTTTGCTGTATATTTTGCAGTTTGGTAAGATATTGCTGATAATCTGGTTGTAACTGATTCAACGAGGCGAAATTTTGTTTGACAACCTCCACTGATGCCGCAACTTCTAAGATGGCTTTACTTGCCTCTTGAGCATAAGTCAAAGAAGTTTTAAATCCAGAAATTTCTATTGCTACAGTTTCACGCAACCAAGCGGCTAAACCAAAAGCACCAAGCGCCGGACGCACAAAGCCAAGTTCATTAGTATATTTGATGGTTTGACGAACATTTGCTAAAAACTCTTCTACTAAACTGTTACCTTCTGTGTAGGGTTTAAGAAGTGGCAAAAAATCTGTAACTTCTGAAGCTTCCCAGTTGATATTTGGGAAAGTATTTAATATATCTCCTAATTTTGCAATTAGTGATTCAACCTCGTTCTGTTTTTCTACAGTTTCATTGTAAGATTCTTCCTGATTTTTAAAGCTTGTCTCTACCTTTAACTTATTTTTATTAAATTTCGCTTGTAGCTGATTAAATTCTTCCTCTGCTTGGAAGTAAGCTGTGAATCTTTGTGATGATGCCAGTAAGTGAGTGAAAATTTTAATATTTTCTAGCCGTTGAGTCAGATTATTTTCGCAGTCAGTTGCAGTATTTTCTAGCCATCTGCCAATCACTTGGTCTTCTAAAAAAGGCTGTCCTTCTTCCCCAACTTTTTCTGTTCTACCCTTGCGTACAGCGCGAATTACTGGGTTGTGAACTAATCGACTCAGGGCGTTATCTACTGCTAAATTGGCTTGAGAAGCAATTAGAGTGCGTCCACCGCGAAGGGCAATTTGATAGCAAATCTCGGCAATTACGGTAGTTTTCCCAGTACCTGGCGGCCCTTGGATAAGAACAAGATCCTTAGCGGCAAGTACCTTTTCTACTGCTGCTTTCTGTCCAGGATTTGCAGAAGATAATAATAAATCTTGTGGTTGAAGTTCAACAGTTGTTTTGATTTCTCTAGCCTGAGAAGCATCGAATAAAAAGTTACCTAAGTAGGGATTTTGGGTATAACCATTATTCAAATCATCTAAAGCTTTTTTCTTGCGCTGAATCTGCTGAATATCACCAACTGCCTCGAAACACAAAAATCCGCTAGCTGGTAATTTATAACGCTCTGTTGCCATGAATTCAGCTAAGTCGCGTTCTAGTCTGAGGCTGATAATACCACGGTTGATATCAACTTCTTCAACAGTTCCTAATTGACGACCGCTAATCCAATTTTTGCCTACAGGAGCAGTTTCAAAAAGTTTTAAATCTTCGTTTTTTGTGCGGATTGCTCGTTCCCAAAAATTATCTACATCAAGGGAATTTTGATAAAAGCCGTCAAGGGTAGCTGAGTTTACATCAATTTCAAAACTGATTCGCCTTTTAAAGTTATAGTTATGATTTACGTAACGCACACAAAATTGACGAGCTTTAGCAATTTTTTCCTCAATTTGCAAAAATGCTTTCCAAGCTTTTAGCTGATCTTCTGTAGGTATATGGTCGCCACAAACTGGTGCGGTAGCGATGCGCTTCAATGTCGCTGGCGGAATATCGAGATGATGCTGATGATTAGCCAGTAAACGCAAGCGACAAGGTATAGCATAGCTGTCGGCGTGTCCCCGTGAGAGTTGTAACAACTGAGCCGAAAGTATTTTTATACCATCGCGTCCATCTTTTTGTACAGCCGCTTTAAATCCTAATGTTTTTCTGAGCTTGTCAAGTCTTGCGGGTAATGGAAAATCATCGGAGTCTGTTGCTATTGTCAAATCCCAGATTTCCTCTCTTGTTTCTTTCCCCGCACCTTTGCGACGCACATAAAATAGAGAAGGCTTTTTACCGACACATTCATACATTAACTGATTGGCGCGATCGCGCCGCTCCCTAAAATCGGAATATGATTTCAAGGCAGCCTCACCTTCAAGATGGCGGATAAAGCTATCAATTGCTGAAGCTATAAATGTATAGCCCCAATCTTCAGAGGTGGTTTTAGTTTTCGAGGATTTTGCTGTTAGTTTATTTATCGCTATACGAATACGTTCTGCATCGGATTCTGGAATTGCACTGGTATGGCTTTTGACTGCAATTTTGAGTTTTTCACAAATTACTAATAGCTTCTTGCTATCTAAATTTAATTCTTTTGCTAGTTCGTAGACTCTGATTTTGCCGTTGTTCATCCAGTTAACAATTAAGGGTTTTGATTTAAAATAGTTTGTATTGCTGATAAACTTCACTAGCGGCCCGATGCAAGAGGGAATGCCGCCATACTAAAGATTTCATATCATCAGAATAACCGCCGCCAATAACGCAGGCGACGGGATAACCCCTACTCATACAGGTACTCAAAACCTGCATTTCCCGGCGAAAAATGCCAGTATCTGTAAGGGCTAATTTTCCCAAGCGATCGCCTATATGAGGGTCAACGCCTGCATCATAAAATACTAAATCTGGCTTGACTTTAGACAACAAATCTGATAGATAATTCGCTAAAGTTTGTAAATAAGCGTCATCTTCCATTCCCACCGGCAAAGGAACATCCAAATCGCTGTTTTGTTTTGTACCGGGGAAGTTGACTTCGCAGTGCATAGAGAAAGTAAAAACGCTGTCGTCGTCTTGGAAGATAAAAGCGGTACCGTCTCCTTGATGCACATCTAAATCTACAATTAAGATTTTTTGGACGAGTCCAAATTTTTGTAAAACGCGACAAGCGATCGCTAAATCGTTGAAAATACAAAAACCAGACCCATAACTGGGAAAGGCGTGATGAGTTCCACCAGCCGTATTACAGGCTAAACCCTGACTTAGTGCCAGTTTTGCAGTGAGTATCGTACCACCTACCGCTACACAAGTACGATTTGCTAGTGCTGGACTCCAAGGCAAACCAATGCGTCGCTGTGCTTTGGCATCTAGGGTTCCTTCACAGTAGGCTTGAACGTAGCTTGGAGTATGGACTAACTCTATTAATTCTGATGGCGGACGTTCGGGAGTGTGAAATTGTTCTTGATTTGCTACACCATCAGCTAACAGCAATTCGTAGAGTTGTCGGAACTTAGACATCGGGAAACGATGTCCTTCAGGCAGGGGAGCAATATAATCTGGGTGGTAAATAATTGGCAAGTCCATAAGGAAAGAAAATCTCAAGCAGGTAATCCAGCAAATAACAAGGTAAAATTTAGCCATAATCGCAGCAATAGTGCTGTTATCCTAAATGTAAAATTCCAAATTTAAAATTGATATGATCGAATGGATTACGCCAATAGTGTTTATTCTATCTGGCTTTCTGGCTGGAATAATCGGTGAAAAAGTTATCTTCAAAAAACTAGAAACATTCGTGACTAATAAACGAGTTGTCGGGAGTAAAATTATATTTCACTCTCTACACCGGATGACTTTTCTTTGGTTTGTCATTGGCGGTTTTTTTTGGGCAGTTCTGAGCGCTCCCCTCAAGCCAAATGTTGCCATAGTACTGCAAAAAATTCTGACGATGGCATTTCTATATTCAATAACTTTAGTCTTAGCCAAACTGACTGCTGGTTTTGTGAATTTATTTATTCGCAGAGCCGAAGGGGTTCCCACATCACTAATTTCTAACCTGGCTAAAATTACTGTTTTAGTTTTGGGAACATTAATCATACTGCAAACTGTGGGTGTTCAAATTACCCCGATCGTCACAACTTTAGGTATTGGTGGTCTAGCAGTTGGTTTGGCACTTCAAGACACACTTGCAAATTTATTTTCTGGTTTTTACTTAATTATTTCTAAGCAAGTTAGAACCGGTGACTATGTAAAATTAGATGCTGGACATGAGGGATATGTTATAGATATTTCTTGGCGAAATACGACCATTAAAGAAATTTCCAATAATGTAGTCATTGTTCCCAATTCTAAGTTGTCTTCGGCTATTTTCACCAACTATCATTTACCTGCAAAAGAAATCACTTTAACAATGGATGTAGGCGTAAGTTATGATAGCGATTTGGAACAAGTTGAAAAAGTTACTGTAGAAGTTGCTAAAGAAGTCATGCAAGAAATTGCACCGGAATTAAAAGATAGTGAACCATATATCAGATTTCATACTTTTAATGATTTTAGTATAGATTTTACGCTTTATATGCGGGTAAGCGAATATTTCGATCAACGAATTGGTAAACATCTATTTGTCAAAAAATTACACAAACGCTATCGGCAAGCAGGAATTCAAATTCCTTTTCCGATAAGAGAAGTGTATATGCAAGATAATTCAGCTATGGAAAAAAATTAGTAGTTGCCATGTTATTAAACTAACATGGCAAGCAATATCTATTCTCGAATTTAAACTGCCAATGCTCGTTTTTCTAATGGTAGTTCAAAGCGATCGCCTGGTTTTGGCTCAAGTACCTGCGTCGAAAGATTATTCTTTTCTAATAACGAACGAAATTCCTCAGCAGTTCCTTTAGTTTGAATGAGTTTCATCAGCAAGCCCTCAAAGGACACATCTCCACCAGCAGCAGTAGGTATTATTACTTGAGGCTGTAATGATTTGACGACTTCTAAAGCACTATTTTGCCCTTTAATAATCGACCCAAGAAAAGGTAGCGTCATATCAATAAACGGTGTAATCACTACATCGATAGGTGCAGATTGCTGAAGTTGTGGAGAATGATACCCGTGAGGCTCATAGTATACAGTTAAACCACTCTCCAATTCTTTGAGGAGATAACTATTTTCTACCAGAGTCGGGCCAATTGGAGAGCCAGGGAAAGCCTTGATTTCTACTTGATTATTTAAAGTGAAAGTTTCACCATGAGCCAATACTGTTACTTGGGTGTAATCTAACTGCTGTACTACCTTAGCGGCATTGGGAGAAGCTACAACCTTGATGCTGCGATCTAACAGCTTGAGCGTTGGTGGGTGAGCATGGTCTTCTAAACCCTGAGATAGCAGGATCAAATCAATATTATCTGGGATTGGGCGATTTTGCGATCGCGAACCTTTAAACAACCATTCCAAATTGCTGAAAATCAACGAACCAACCAGCCAAGGGTCAATTAGTATTCGTTTCCCGCCGATTTCCAGCAGCCAAGAATTACTGTCGAACCAAGTTAAAAACATAAATTTTGTGAAGATAACGCCTATCTTCATTATCAATCGTGTCAGCTTGCTTAGTAAGCACTCAGTCCAATACCTACATTCGTCCGGTCAACCTCTATATACGGAGTTATTTTAATGTCCGATCTTGGTTTTACTCACATTGCACTTGCAGTTAGTAATGTTGATGCAAGTATCTCATTTTATGCAAAGTATGCCCAGATGACAGTCGTGCATCATCGCATCGATCGAGCAACTCAATCAGATGTTGCTTGGATTAGTGACTTGACTAGACCTTTTGTAATTGTCCTAATTAAAGTACCTAAAGTAGAAGGCGCACTCTTACCACAATCCCATCTTGGGGTAGCTTATCAGAATCGCGGGGAAATCGATCGCCTCTGCAATGAGGCACGCAATGAGGAAATACTGCTGGCTGGGCCAAATGACTGGGGTTATCCAGTTGGTTACTGGGCTTATCTTCGAGACCCAGATGGTCATACACTAGAAATTTCCTATGGTCAGGAAATTAGTTTTACAGTTGAGCGAGCTAGAGATGCGATTAATCGCGTCTCTTAAAAAAATGGTATTACTTCTTACCAGGAATTCGTCCATCTTCATCGTTACTACCACCGCGAGGAGGAGAATTACCTGGGTTACAGCTTTCAGCAGTGAGTGCTGAGTTATGACGTTATGAGTTAGGAGTTATCAGTTCAGGAGTTCTGAGTGTGATTATTGCTTTTTTAGTCGTCAGCATAGGCTAAACGCCTCGCTATCCATCTACAGCACTCGTTACTCAGCACTATTTCGCTCAGAGAACATTACTATATTTGAAGAAACACTTTATGAATCTTATTAATGACTGTAACTACACAACAACTTCCAACTCAAGATGCCTTTGAAAAATTCATTTGGAATTGGCAGGGTTACAAAATTCAGTACACTGTCATGGGTACAGGACGCCCTTTGGTTCTGGTTCACGGCTTTGGCGCTTCCATTGGACACTGGCGCAAAAATATCCCGGTTTTAGCTGATGCTGGCTACCAGGTATTTGCCATAGACCTTTTGGGTTTTGGTGGTTCCGATAAAGCGCCCATTGATTATAGTGTAGAAGTTTGGGTGGAACTGCTGAAAGATTTCTGCACAGCACACATCCAGGAACCAGCTGTATTTATTGGCAACTCTATCGGCGCACTTTTGAGCTTAATAGTACTGGTAGAACATCCAGAAATTGCTGCTGGTGGTATTTTAATTAACTCTGCGGGTGGTTTGAGCCATCGTCCTCACGAATTGAACCCACCGCTACGGATTGTGATGGCAGCTTTTAATCGGTTTGTGCGATCGCCAATTACAGGTAAATTTGTCTATAACCGCATCCGCCAAAAAGCCCAAATTCGCCGCACCCTCTATCAAGTTTACCGAAACCGTGAAGCCGTCACCGATGAATTAGTTGATTTACTTTATACTCCCTCTTGCGACCCAGGAGCGCAACAAGTCTTCGCATCTATTCTCACAGCGCCTCCTGGTCCAAGCCCAGAGGAACTTTTGCCCAAAGTAGAACGTCCTTTATTAGTAATTTGGGGTGCTGACGACCCCTGGACACCAATTACTGGGGCCAAGATTTACGAAAAGGCACGGGAGAATGGCAAAGATATCAAAATTGTCCCCATTCCCAATGCCGGTCATTGTCCTCACGATGAGGTTCCAGATGTTGTCAATGCCCAGATTGTCGATTGGCTAGCGCAAAGGTGATAATAATTTCACCTTTTTGCCTATATGTCTTAGCCCAGGCAGGGTAAAAATGGGGCTAACAATCTGGGTGAGTGGATCTTAATCTTTTAATTGCACCTTGACAGAATCAAACTTGTATAATCTGTGAAATGGAGCTTGATGTGCGTAGTGGTTTTCAATTGAATAGACTATACGCGTAGGGGCACAATATATTGTGCCCCTAAAATTATGTGTATTCCACGCTTGTAAAAATTGCTGTCATTTTCACGAGTATCAAAGGCTCATTAATGGAGCTAAAAGACTCATTAATGGAGTTCAAAGGCTCATTAATGGAGCTAAAAGACTCATTAATGGAGTTCAAAGGCTCATTAATGGAGCTAAAAGACTCATTAATGGAGTTCAAAGGCTCATTAATGGAGCTAAAAGACTCATTAACGGAGTTCAAAGGCTCATTAATGGAGCTAAAAGACTCATTAACGGTAATGCACTATCAGTAATTGTGTAGTTATCTGCTGTAGTAAACTACATCTAAGCCAGAAGACTGCATTCAATAGTTGATAGCGCTGTGAAAAAAATCCTGATTGTGTCAGCTAATCCCACAACGACAGACAAACTCCGCTTGGATGAGGAAGTAAGGGAAATTCAGGAAGGGTTGCAACGCTCTCGCAGCCGAGATAAGTTTGAACTGATTACTAAATGGGCAGTACGCCCTGACGACTTGCGGCGGGCGCTTTTAGATCATAATCCTCATATTATCCATTTTTCAGGACATGGGGGAGGAAATCAAGGTTTAGCCTTGGAAAATATTACAGGGCAAATGCAGCTGGTGAGTACAGAGTCACTAGCAAGGCTATTTAAACTATTTAAAGACAAAATTGAGTGTATTTTATTAAATGCTTGCTATAGCGAGGTACAAGCTGAGGCAATTCACCAACACATTAATTGCGTGGTTGGGATGAATCGGGCAATTGGCGATCGCGCCGCAATTAAATTTGCGGTAGGCTTTTATGATGCACTGGGTGCTGATAGGTCTTATGAGGATGCTTATGAGTTTGGCTGTAGTGCGATTGATTTAGAAAGTATTCCAGAGTCTTCCACCCCAGTGCTGAAAAGTCGGAACAATCCCCAAGCTGCTATCTCTGCTAACGAAACGATTCCAAATACCGAGATAAAACCAGCAGTCTCCTTAGAAAATCCAGAAGGGCAGGTATCTCTAAACTCTGCTTTTTATGTGGAGCGATCGCCTATTGAGGTAGACTGTTATGAAGCGATTCTTCAACCAGGGGCCTTAATTCGCATCAAAGCTCCCCGGCAGATGGGCAAAACTTCGCTCATGTCAAGGGTTCTCCATCATGCTAGTCAACATGGCTATCACACTGTACCCGTGAATTTCCAATCAGCCGATGCAGAATTCCTTGGCAATTTAGATCGGTTTTTGCAGTGGTTCTGCGCCACCATTACCTACGAACTGAATCTATCCGATAAATTAGACGAGTATTGGAAAGGTGTTTTAGGTAGTAAGAATAAATGTACAAATTACTTTCAACGATATTTATTACCCACAATTAATAACCCCGTAGCTTTGGGTTTGGATGAAGTTGATGAAGTCTTCAAGCATCCCAAAATTGCGGCTGATTTTTTTGGATTGCTACGAGCTTGGCATGAGCGGTCAAAAAATGAGACAGTTTGGAAAAATCTCCGGTTGGTAATTGTGCATTCTAAGGAAGTTTATATCCCGCTCAATATTAATCAGTCACCTTTTAATGTCGGTTTACCTATTGAGTTACTAGACTTAAATCAAACACAAATACAAGACTTAGTACAGCGTCACGGACTCAATTGGACTGACTCACAAATTGAAGAATTAATCACACTCGTGGGAGGTCATCCTTATTTAGTGCGGGTAGCGCTTTATGAAATTGCTCGTGGTCGGATAACGCTGGAAAATTTGCAAAAAATCGCGGCAACTGAGGAAGGCCCTTACAGTGACCATCTGCGCCGCCATTGGCTGAACTTGCAAGAGGATGCAGAATTGCTAGCTGCGGTCAAACAAGTGATGATGGCAAATCGGTCTGTGGATGTCGGTATAACTGAAGCATTTAAACTCCGCAGTATGGGGTTAGTTAAGTTTCAAGGTAATCAAGTAGTGCCACTGTGTGAATTGTACCGTCAATATTTTCGGCGATCGCTTGGGCATTAAAAATTAAAAAACTACATTAGGAGTGCAATATGACTTTCATCTCCAATTAGCATTTAGCAAAAAGGATCAAAAATGGTTCAAGTTATTCAAGGAAGAGATATCACCCTAGCCCAATTAATCGATCAATTTGGGCTACAACGTGCAGACAACGAACAGTTTTTTTTAGAGTGGCAGCAAGATTTACCTGAGTTGAGTGACTTAGAAAAGCAATCTCTCAACGAAGTCAAGGCAGAATATTTGCATTTATCCCGCTACCAAATTTTAGAACCTGTAGTCAAAATGGTGGTGCTATCTCCACTATTGCGTCTAGCAGGTTTTTATCAAGCGCCTTTTTACATTGCGTCGGAAGAAGAGGTCAGAATTTCTTCTGAAGACGAAGGCACAATTATTAGAGGACGTATTGATATTTTGGTGTTTCATCCTCCATTTTGGGTTCTCGTTATTGAGGAAAAACGAGCAGAATATTCTTTGGAGGTAGGAATTTCTCAAGCATTAGCTTATATGTTGGCTAATTCTGGTAATGATAAACCTACATTTGGTTTTGTAACCAATGGTCGAGAATTTCAATTTATTAAGTTGACGAAACAGGATACACCAAGATATGCATTATCTTACACACTGTCGCTCAATCGTGGAGATGACCTACATACTGTTGTAAAAGTGTTAAAACGCCTAGCTGGTTTAATTCGTAATTCGTAATTCGTAATTCGTAATCTTGTAGTTAATAATAATTGTAGGTTGGGTTGAGGCTTTGCGAAACCCAACAAACCCCGCAAAATGTTGGGTTTCGTTCCTCAACCCAACCTACATAATTTAATTTTTTGTTTATGACCCAGTACCAATATCAAGTCGGTGGTAGTCTACCTCAAAATGCACCAACTTATGTTAGACGGCAAGCTGATCGTGACCTCTATGAAGGCTTGAAGGCTGGGGATTTTTGTTATGTACTCAATTCCCGGCAGATGGGGAAATCTAGCTTACGGGTGCAGGTAATGCAGCAGTTGCAAACAGAGGGATTTGCTTGTGCTGTTGTTGATTTTACAGCTATTGGGACGGCAGATATTACCCCAGAACAGTGGTATGCCGGGGTGATTGATACTCTGGTGGGAAGTTTGAATATTTTTACAACTTTTGATTTAGATACTTGGTGGAATGATAATGGGTTGCTTTCACCAGTGCAGCGTTTGAGCAAGTTTCTTGAAACTATTTTATTAAAAAAAATTGCTGAAAAGATTGTTATTTTTATTGATGAAATTGACAGCATTCTGAGTCTTTCATTCAACTTGGATGACTTTTTTGCCGTTATCCGCGATTGCTATAACCGACGAGCAGACCATCCTGAATATAATCGCCTCACCTTTGCTTTGATTGGCGTATCTACACCTTCAGATTTGATTCAAGACAAACGCCGGACACCTTTTAATATTGGACAGGCAATTGATTTAACTGGGTTTAAACTCCTAGAGGCGGAACCATTGGCACAGGGATTGGCAGAACTGGGTGATTCTCAAGAGTTGATGCAAGTGGTGCTGGATTGGACGGGGGGACAGCCGTTTTTGACGCAAAAAGTTTGTAAGTTGCTGGTACATGGGGGACTGGAGACTAGGAATTGGGGACTAGGGGATGCGGACTGGGTGGAAGAGTTGGTACGCGAGGGGATTATTGAGAATTGGGAGACGCAAGATGAGCCGGAGCATTTGAAGACAATTCGAGACAGAATTTTGCAGAGTGGGGAACAGAGGACTGGGCGATTGTTGGGGTTGTATCAGCAGATTTTGCAGCAGGGAGAGATAGTAGCTGATGATAGTCCTGAAGAAATGGAACTGCGGCTGACGGGTTTGGTGGTGAAGCGGGAGGGAAAACTGCGAATTTATAACCGGATTTACACAGAGGTGTTTAAGCAGGAATGGTGCGACAAGATTTTAGCAAACTTGCGCCCCTACTCCGATACATTTAATGCCTGGGTTGAGTCGCAACGTCAAGATGAGTCGCGGTTGTTGCGGGGAAAGACTTTGCAAGATGCCCAAGAATGGGCAGTAGGTAAAAGTTTGAGTGATTTGGACTATCAGTTTTTAGCTGCTAGCCAAGAGTTAGAAAAGCGTGATGTGCAGAAAAGGCTGGAAGCAGAGGAACAGGCAAAGAAAGTTTTAGCAGAGGCGAACTACAAAGCTAATCAACGGATTCGCATTGGTTCTGTGGTGTTAGGACTGACTGTGCTGGGGGCAGTTGCATCATTAATATTGGTTCAATATCAATTAGGGCAAGCGCGAACAGCAAAGGCACAAACAGATAAAGCCCAAACAGAATTAGAAAAAGCAAAAACAGAAACCGCAGCAACTAAGCAAAAGAACCAACAGATTTCGGCAGACAATAAAAAAATTTCACGCGACAATCAAAGCATATCAAAACAGGCAGCACAGGTAAAACGGAATCTTAGTAACGCAACTTCACAACTGAATGCAGCAAATGTCAAAGTGAATCAGGCACAGCGAAATCTGAAACTAGCCCAAAACAAAGTGATAGCAGCTAGCGCAAAGGCTAGTCAAGCTGAAGTACAGGCAAACCAAGCAATTCAACAACGGCAAGAGGCACAACAGCAGCGTGAAAAAGCTATTGCAGAATTAAATCGGGCAAGGCAAGAACAACAGCAGGCGCGACAACAATTACAAAAAGCTCAAATTGATCTAAATGCGGCTGTCAATGCCCGTAAAACTTCTCTTGAGGAACTAAAGAAGGCAGATGCTGCCAGAAAAATTGCTTTAACGGCTACGCGATTGGAACGAGACGGAACTGCTGCATTGCGGGAGTTTGTACTTTCAAGGGAAATAGAGGGGCTGCTGTCAGCAATGCAAAGTGCGGAAGAACTAAAAACTCTGGTTAAGGATCAAAAATCTCTAGCAGATTATCCTGCTTATAGTCCTTTGTTTAGTTTACAGAATATTCTGCTAAATATTCGTGAACAAAATCGCCTTGAAGGACATAGCAATTTGGTCAACAGCGTCGTCTTCAGCCCGGATGGCAAAACTTTAGCTTCCGCCAGTCTTGACAAGACGATCAAATTGTGGAATCGGGACACAGGCAAAGAAATTTCCACCCTGAGTGGGCATAGCGATTCGGTCAACAGCGTCGTCTTCAGCCCGGATGGCAAAACTTTAGCTTCCGCCAGTTGGGACAAGACGATCAAATTGTGGAATCGGGACACAGGCAAAGAAATTTCCACCCTGAGTGGGCATAGCACTGAGGTCAACAGCGTCGTCTTCAGCCCGGATGGCAAAACTTTAGCTTCCGCCAGTTGGGACAAGACGATCAAATTGTGGAATCGGGACACAGGCAAAGAAATTTCCACCCTGAGTGGGCATAGCGATTCGGTCAACAGCGTCGTCTTCAGCCCGGATGGCAAAACTTTAGCTTCCGCCAGTGCTGACAAGACGATCAAATTGTGGAATTGGGACACAGGCAAAAAAATTTCCACCCTGAGTGGGCATAGCGATTCGGTCAACAGCGTCGTCTTCAGCCCGGATGGCAAAACTTTAGCTTCCGCCAGTGCTGACAAGACCATCAAATTGTGGAATCGGGACACAGGCAAAGAAATTTCCACCCTGAGTGGGCATAGCGATTCGGTCAACAGCGTCGTCTTCAGCCCGGATGGCAAAACTTTAGCTTCCGCCAGTGATGACAAGACGATCAAATTGTGGAATCGGGACACAGGCAAAGAAATTTCCACCCTGAGTGGGCATAGAAGTTTGGTCAACAGCGTCGTCTTCAGCCCGGATGGCAAAACTTTAGCTTCCGCCAGTGATGACAAGACGATCAAATTGTGGAATCGGGACACGGGCAAAGAAATTTCCACCCTGAGTGGGCATAGAAGTTTGGTCTACAGCGTCGTCTTCAGCCCGGATGGCAAAACTTTAGCTTCCGCCAGTAATGACAACACGATCAAATTGTGGAATCGGGACACGGGCAAAGAAATTTCCACCCTGAGTGGGCATAGAAGTTTGGTCTACAGCGTCGTCTTCAGCCCGGATGGCAAAACTTTAGCTTCCGCCAGTCTTGACAAGACGATCAAATTGTGGAATCGGGACACAGGCAAAGAAATTTCCACCCTGAGTGGGCATAGCGATTCGGTCAACAGCGTCGTCTTCAGCCCGGATGGCAAAACTTTAGCTTCCGCCAGTTGGGACAAGACGATCAAATTGTGGAATCGGGACACAGGCAAAAAAATTTCCACCCTGAGTGGGCATAGCGATTCGGTCAACAGCGTCGTCTTCAGCCCGGATGGCAAAACTTTAGCTTCCGCCAGTGCTGACAAGACGATCAAATTGTGGAATCGGGACACAGGCAAAAAAATTTCCACCCTGAGTGGGCATAGCGATTCGGTCAACAGCGTCGTCTTCAGCCCGGATGGCAAAACTTTAGCTTCCGCCAGTGCTGACAAGACCATCAAATTGTGGAATCGGGACACAGGCAAAGAAATTTCCACCCTGAGTGGGCATAGCGATTCGGTCAACAGCGTCGTCTTCAGCCCGGATGGCAAAACTTTAGCTTCCGCCAGTGATGACAAGACGATCAAATTGTGGAATCGGGACACAGGCAAAGAAATTTCCACCCTGAGTGGGCATAGAAGTTTGGTCAACAGCGTCGTCTTCAGCCCGGATGGCAAAACTTTAGCTTCCGCCAGTGATGACAAGACGATCAAATTGTGGAATCGGGACACGGGCAAAGAAATTTCCACCCTGAGTGGGCATAGAAGTTTGGTCTACAGCGTCGTCTTCAGCCCGGATGGCAAAACTTTAGCTTCCGCCAGTAATGACAACACGATCAAATTGTGGAATCGGGACACGGGCAAAGAAATTTCCACCCTGAGTGGGCATAGAAGTTTGGTCTACAGCGTCGTCTTCAGCCCGGATGGCAAAACTTTAGCTTCTGCCAGTGGTGACAACACGATCAAATTGTGGAATCGGGACACGGGCAAAGAAATTTCCACCCTGAGTGGGCATAGAAGTTTGGTCTACAGCGTCGTCTTCAGCCCGGATGGCAAAACTTTAGCTTCTGCCAGTGGTGACAACACGATCAAATTGTGGAATCTGAATCTTGATGATTTATTAGCACAGGGTTGCAGTTGGCTTAAGGGTTATTTGGCTAGCCATCCTAATGCGGCTAAGGTGTGTCCAAGGCAGTAGAGATGAGGGGGATGTGGTTCGACTTCTCTACGAGACGCTACGCGAACGCTCACCAACCGGGGAAATGAGGGAGTTATGGCGAGTTAATATTCAAAAAGAGCGATCGCTTGGTAAATTAGAAATGCGATCGCACTTTATAACCTAATTGTTGCAGTGATTCTAAGCTGAAATCTACAGCCAAAGGCGATCGCTCGGTAAATTAGAGATGCGATCGCAGTTATAAACTTGGTGTTTCAAGTTCTGAACACAAACGGCCGAGCAAAAAGGTCGAAGTTTCGAGTTCCAAACAAGAATGGCCGAGCAAAAAGGTCGAACTTCCGAGTTCCAAACAAGAATGGCCGAGCAAAAAGGTCGAACTTCCGAGTTCCAAACAAGAATGGCCGAGCAAAAAGGTCGAACTTCCGAGTTCTGAACACGAACGGCCGAGTAAAAAGGTCGAAGTTCCGAGTTAAACCTCCGGTTCTACTCCCAGCGCTTTTAACTGAGCGGTTAATCTCTCTGCACGCTGCCGTTTTTTTGCTGCTAACTCCAAACCCCACAGTAATAATTCGCCATCGTCCCTTGTATTTCAGGGCGGGCGAGACGCCCACCCTACAAGAATCATGCCTTGATTCAGCAATGCCCCCGATTAAAAAATTTCACGCGGCACTACTCCTGAGAAAGGGTTCGCACTTCTTCCACTGACAATCCCAAAGCTTGGGCAATCTGTTCAATGCTCAAATTCATTTGCAACAATCGGGGTATGGCATCTCTTCTGGCTTGTTCTGCAAGTTCCGCCCGTTGTCGTTCTTGTTCAGCCCGTTGTCGTTCTTGTTCAGCGTTGCGAGAAATTTCTGTGTAAGTTAAAAACCGTTCTCCGTCAGGGCGATATAACTGTAAACCCTCTGATGATGGAGCAAAGCGAATTTTTAACCGAGGACTGACCCAATCTTCCATTTGGGGGATGACATCTAAACCGTCTTCATTACGCAACCATCCATGCAAATTATTGCGATCGGGATCGTAAATGTAGTACTCTTCCACGCCATAGCGATCGTAGAAAAGTAATTTCTTGTCCATTTCAGTTTGGGTGTTGCTGGGAGAAAGAATTTCAAACACCACTTGTGGTGCAATTCCTTCTTCTTTCCATTGTTGGTAGCACAAGCGATCGCCTTTTGGTCTACCCAATACCACCATCACATCTGGGGCGTTAACAATTTTGTTGCGTCCCTCTACCGGATACCAAAATAAATCCCCGGCGACAAATACATTTGGATCGTCGGCAAATAGCCAGTCTAAATTCTGCTTAATTTCTACAATCCAGCCAAACTGTATGGTATTATTAGCTACTGGTTGTCCGTCACTATCTGGGTAGATGACCTCTGGCTGGGTCGGCGGTTGGATTTGCGATACCATAGCTTCGCCCTCAGAAGGATATTTAATCAGGATGCTTTAAAATTAGCAGACTCTTAAGGATGTCTGCGCCATGAATCTGGAACAATAACTAACTAAAACAGTACGATTGTTCTACTATAAACCAATTAAAGATAGTATTATTAAGGACTGTTTCATCAGAAACTCCCTCTTCGCCGCCCAATATGTCAGACCAACAGCTAGTAGCATCCTTGAATGGACATCTTCCGTACCCCAGCCACAACAGCCAGAATACCATTCGGATTCGGGGTGCTAGGCAGCATAATCTGAAAAATATTGACTTGGAATTGCCACGCGATCGCCTAATCGTATTCACTGGCGTTTCTGGTTCTGGTAAGTCTTCCTTAGCCTTTGATACCATTTTCGCTGAAGGGCAACGTCGTTATGTGGAATCCCTCAGCGCCTACGCACGGCAATTTCTCGGACAACTAGATAAGCCGGATGTAGAAGCGATTGAAGGCTTAAGTCCAGCAATTTCTATTGACCAAAAGTCAACGTCTCATAACCCCCGTTCCACAGTTGGTACGGTGACGGAGATTTACGACTATTTGCGGCTGTTGTTTGGTCGGGCTGGCGAACCCCATTGTCCGATATGCGATCGCTGTATTGCACCCCAGACAATCGATGAGATGTGCGATCGCATCATGGAATTACCAGATCGCACCCGCTTCCAAATTCTTGCACCCGTTGTCCGGGGGAAAAAAGGCACACATCGGAAGCTTTTGTCAAGTCTGGCTTCTCAAGGTTTTGTCCGCGTGCGGATCGATGGCGAGATCCGCGAACTGTCAGATTCCATTGAATTGGATAAAAATCTTACTCACACCATCGAAGTGGTAATTGACCGCTTGGTGAAAAAAGATGGTATCCAGGAGCGTTTGGTTGATTCTCTGTCTACGTGTCTCAAGCAATCGGGTGGGATTGCCAGTATTGTCATTAGTCATGAGTCATCTAAGGAAACCCACCCTGGGGGGGGTGCCGAAGGCGGGGGGTCTAATAACGAAGAAGAATTAGTATTTTCAGAAAACTTTGCTTGTCCAGAACATGGCGCGGTAATGGAAGAATTATCACCGCGATTGTTTTCGTTTAACTCACCTTATGGTGCTTGTCCGCACTGTCATGGAATCGGGACTTTAAGAAGATTTGCGCCAGATTTGATTGTACCTGACTGGGAAGCGCCAGTTTACGCTGCGATCGCGCCTTGGTCAGAAAAAGATAATTCTTATTACTTGGAATTACTCTATAGCGTGGGGCAGATTTATGGATTTGAGTTACAGACAAATTGGGGCAAGCTGACAGAAGAACAGCAGCAAATTCTTCTGTTTGGAGAGAAAGATGAACGAGCCGCAGAGGCAAAAAGAAAGCAGAGCTTTAAAGGTGCTATTCCAATTTTGCAACGGCAGTATGAGGGTGGTTCGGAATTAGTTAAGCAAAAATTAGAGCAGTATTTGATCGATCAACCGTGTGAAGTTTGTCTGGGAAAACGGTTAAAACCGGAAGCCTTGGCGGTGAAGTTGGGACAATATGGAATTTTAGAATTAACTAGTGTTTCGATTCGGGATTGTCGCGAGAGAATTGAGCAATTTAAGTTGAGCGATCGCCAGTTACAAATTGCTGATTTAGTCCTGCGAGAAATCAAAGCCAGATTGCAATTTTTGTTAGATGTAGGTTTAGATTATCTCACCCTTGACCGTCCAGCCATGACCCTTTCTGGTGGCGAAGCCCAACGAATTCGTCTAGCAACGCAAATTGGTTCTGGATTAACAGGAGTTCTCTACGTTTTAGATGAACCGAGTATTGGTTTGCATCAACGAGATAATGGCAGATTGCTGAAAACTTTAACGAAATTGCGCGATTTGGGTAATACATTAATTGTCGTTGAACACGACGAAGAAACAATTCGTGCAGCTAACTACATAGTTGATATCGGCCCTGGTGCAGGAATTCACGGCGGAAATATTATCGCCCAAGGTGATTTTCAGGCATTATTAGCAGCAGAAGATTCTTTGACGGGTGCATATTTATCAGGAAGACGAGTAATTACCACACCAGCAGAACGCCGAGAAGGAAATGGGCGCAGTTTAGGAATTAAAAATGCCCATCGCAACAATTTAAGAAATATCGATGTAGACATTCCATTAGGTAAACTCGTCTCGATCACTGGTGTGTCTGGTTCTGGCAAATCTACTCTGATTAACGAATTACTGTACCCATCTCTGCAACACCATTTAACAAAGAAAGTTCCCTTACCCAGACATTTGGATAAAATTCAGGGATTGAATGCGATTGATAAAGCGATCGTTATCGATCAATCTCCTATTGGACGCACACCACGTTCAAACCCTGCAACTTACACAGGAATTTTCGATGCGATTCGGGATGTCTTTTCCCAAACCGTAGAAGCCAAAGCTAGAGGTTACAAACCCGGACAATTTTCCTTCAACGTCAAAGGTGGACGTTGCGAAGCTTGTAGCGGACAGGGTGTGAATGTTATTGAAATGAACTTTCTCCCGGATGTTTACGTACAATGCGAAATTTGTAAAGGTGCAAGGTATAACCGCGAAACTTTGCAAGTGAAGTACAAAGATAAATCAATTTCTGATGTACTGAGAATGACAGTTGAGGAAAGTTTAGACTTTTTTCAGAATATACCCAAAGCGATCGCGCGTTTGCAAACTTTATTTGATGTCGGGTTGGGTTATGTCCAACTAGGACAACCTGCGACTACCTTATCTGGTGGTGAAGCGCAACGGGTAAAATTAGCAACAGAACTATCTCGACGCGCTACAGGTAAGACACTTTATTTAATAGATGAACCGACAACAGGGTTATCTTTTTACGATGTTCATAAATTATTAGATGTGTTGCAACGATTGGTAGATAAGGGGAATTCAATATTAGTCATTGAACACAACTTAGATGTAATTCGCTGTTCAGACTGGGTGATAGATTTGGGGCCAGAAGGTGGCGACAAAGGCGGAGAATTAATTGCTGTGGGTACACCAGAGGAAGTTGCAAAAAATCCCAGGTCTTATACTGGGCAATATTTGCAGCAAGTTTTGAAGCAGTATCCGGCGATGAAATCTTAGTCTTTTGCAATTAGGGTACATTGCATAAAGGTCATATCCAAGTCAAAAAAGCGGAGAAAGTTGTAGCAAAAGTATTATGAAACTTCCTAACCGTGAATGCGCTATTGTTGAAATAGATAAAATCGCGGGTTACTGTCTCAACCCCGAACATCCAGAAGGAAAACACAAAGCCCGTGTATTTAAATCTGCACTAGGCTTAAATTTAGATGATGCAGAAGAATTACAAGCGATCCTTTTACAAGCAGTAGCAAATTATGATGCTATCCCTGGTAAAAGTAATGCATACGGTCAAAAATATATCATTGATTTTCCCCTGAATCGTTCAGATAAACAAGCAATTATTCAAAGCGTTTGGATAGTGCGTAATAATGAAGGCTTCCCCCGCCTAGTCACCTGTTATGTAATCTAAGCAATGAGGTAATACTAATGAAATTATTAGATGTGGTTGCCCTAACTGAAGACTTATTAGAATTGGGATTGCATCGCGGTCAAGTAGGAACGATTGTAGAAGAATATGAACCTGGAGTTTTTGAAGTAGAATTCAGCGACTTAACAGGAAAAGCTTATGCCGTAGAAACTTTAAATGTTAGTCAGCTAATGACTTTATATCATCAACCAATTGGTGGAAAAACATTATTAGTTTAACTGCCCTCCCTACGGTACTTTTGAAGTCGGTTCAACACCCACACCACATTTGCTTGTGAGAGGGCAAAATTATAGCGATATAGCTAATTCTCTACAGTAAAACCCTCAGAGTGCTTATACACCAAAGGTTTTGTTAGTTCATAAAAACTCTGAGGGTTCTGTCGAGATTTGGCGATATAGGGAAAATAAAATCAACAAATAAACAAACTTGCATCAACATGAAAACACTTTCCCAAAAGCCTCAGCTTGTTTTTTAGTGACTTATAGTCGACAAAATCCCCAACTTATTTAAGAAGTTGGGGATCTACTGTTTGCAATTATTACAAATAAAATAGGATTGCAATAAATGTTTATCAAGTTGTAGCTAAAGCTGGTTCTGCCAAAAAATATTTCAGATTTTCTTGCTGGGTAGCAAATTTCAAATATTGAGATGCCATTTCTGGTGTCAGCAATTCAATCATTAACCTGTTTTCCACCCAGAACTCAATCACATCAAAGAAAGAATCGCGGTTACAGCGCACTACACGCCAACCTTCACGAACACCAATTTTTTCAATTTCTTGCTGACTAATTGGTACAGAGATAGCTGCATGAATATCTGTATACCTGGAAGTAATAGCAGTATGTACAAATACGCATTCTTCATCACCTTCACCAGGTTCTATTTGAGAACCTAAAGGATAAAGTTCAATACCTGTACCGTATTCATCAAAAGGTAGAACCATATAACTTCCAGGATTAGGAGGAAAGGGAACAGCTTGCGCTTTTAAGATTTCCCCCAGAACTTGAGCAACATGACTAGGGTTTCTAACAGCAATTGAAATATGGTGAATCATAGAGTAACCTCAGTTCGATATTTTGTAGATTAGAAAACAATCGGGTAGAACTAGGGGAGGCAGGGGAGAGAAAAAATTCTTAACCTCAGCGTATTGGCTTCTATGCAAATTGAATGCTCATTAGCTTATTGAGGTCGTCCATAATGAGCGCGACCCTGACCATCGGCAGTCTCAAGTACTAAAACTTGCTGCCCATAATCATTCGTCTCAATCGACCACTGGTAAGTCTCAGGCTTTGCTGTGTTGCGGCTGGAGTAGGTGCGCCCGCTATTGCAGATTTGCCCTTTAGATGTGCTGTCGCTGGGTTGAAAAGTCAGGCGTTGAGCCTCAATCTTAACTTTGCCTTTTTCCTCTATGAAGAGGTTAGACGCACAGTTGTAGGTGTTAATTTGAATCAGTCTATTTCGCTTGTAGTTGCCATTAGATGCAAGTTGGAATTGGTCGCTAGAGCCATTTGGGGCTGCGGACTGCCCTGTGTAACTGTCTTGGTATTGGATAGATGAAATCCGGCCATACCGCCACTCGCCCTGGAGTTCAGCAGGCACTCCAGTGTCATTACCCGCCTGACTCGCGCTTGGATAAAAAGCAAGGCTAGCGGTGAAACCCAAACTTAGGGCACTAGCAGCGAAAAAGCGGACAGTTTTTGGCATGGAATAGAATAGCCTATTGGTTATTGAGTGCATAGCATTTTTGTAGAAATAGATTTATTTATCAACGAAAGCGATTTCCAACGCGAACCCTGCATGTTTCTATATCGCCTTTCCGAATAGGGGTACACAAATGTGCATCCAAATCCATCCAAACGAAAACTTCATGCAATAAACTGCAATCCATATTTGTTCAAAACAGGCTGTACTTGTTCCATATTTAGCGATGGACTATCTGCTACTTGACCCATTTCTTCATAAAAGTTTTTCGCACCCTTCGGCGAAATTAAAACCAGGAATTTCGCAGTAGCAGAACGAATCTTAAAGCCGTGTGCTGCATTGTGAGGAATATTAATGAAAAAGCCTGGTGATGCCAAAATTGTTTCTGTACCAATTTGGATGTCTAGTTCGCCTTCTAGAATATAAAACGCCTCTTCCCAAGGGTGAGTATGAAGTGGTGGGCCATTTTCTTCTGTATCTGTAATTTCATAAATGGTCCACGCTTGATTAGTCTCTTCTCCGGTTACTTTTGTTGTGAACTGTGCACCAATAACTGAAAATTTATTTCCTTCTCCTGATGCAAGAATAGTTGGTTTCCGTACGGTTGTACTTTGCATACAAGTTACTCCTTGTTGTGTAATGTAGGAAGTGATTCACAAACTTGATTTGATGTTTTTAACATTAGAAATTAATCGGGGAGAACTAGGGTAGATAAATAGGTAATTGCTATTTTTTTTGTAACTGATTATTAAGACATTGAACTAAGGTTAAAATCTCTAGAAAGAATTAGTAGCTTATTGTGGCTAAAGTCGATATTTCCATGCCTAAAGAGTCACCCAACTTCCCCAAAGCAGACATACTGGTGATTGATGACACGCCAGAAAACTTGAATCTCCTATCTGCCATGTTGACGGAACAGGGATATAAAGTTAGGAGTGTAACTAAAGGTTCTACAGGTTTACGGGGAGCAAATGCAGTTCCTCCCGACCTAATTTTGTTGGATGTGAATATGCCTGAGATGAATGGCTATGAAGTCTGCCAACACCTAAAAGCAAACGATCGCACCCGCGAAATTCCAGTAATTTTTATCAGCGCTTTGGGTGATGTGCTAGATAAGGTAAAAGCTTTTACAGCTGGTGGGGTAGACTACATCACTAAGCCTTTCCAACTAGAAGAGGTCTTAGCACGAATTGAAAATCATTTGACCATTTGGAAACTGCAACGACAACTCCAAGCTCAAAATGAGCGGTTGCAGCAGGAAATTTCTGAACGCGCCAAAGCAGAAGAGAAGTTTGCTAAGGTTTTTCGCTCTAGTCCCAACCCGATCGCGATCGCTACAGTTTCCGAAGCTCGTTTTATTGATGTCAATCCCAGCTTCTTGAAGATGAGCGGCTATTGTTTAGAGGAAGTAATTGGAGATACTGCTACCGAACTTAATTTAGGTAAAAACACAGTCGCGATCGCTCAAACAATTCAACTTCTGCCGGAAACTGGCTCGCTGTACAATCTAGAATTTGAATTTTCTACAAAGTCTGGAGAACTCAAAACCATACTGATATCTCTCGAATTAATTGACTTAGGTGGAGTGCCATGTGCTTTATTAATTGCCAATGACATCACCGAACGTAAACGCCTAGAAAACGAATTTATCTCTTTAGTTAGTCATGAGTTGCGTACACCTTTAACTTCCACAATGGGAGCATTAGATTTATTGAGTTCAGGACAACTGGGAACTTTAACCGAACAGGGACAAAAAGTCCTCAGCATTGCCACAACTAATACTGAACGCTTGATTCGTTTAGTGAACGATATTCTCGATTTAGAGCGGATGAAATCGGGCAAAATCTTTACACGGAAGGCGAAGTGCAACGCCGCAGACTTGCTAATTACGGCAACGGAAGCAATGCAAGCAATGGCAGATAAATTACAAGTTCGACTAATTATAAATCCCGTACCAGTAGAACTTTGGGCAGATCCCGATCGCCTCTTGCAAACCCTCACCAATTTACTGAGCAACGCAATTAAGTTTTCTGAACCAGGTGACACTGTGTGGATAAGTGCCACTCTCTCAGAATCTAAAGGCGTTGAGTCTGAAGAAAATCAGCCTTCATCATTCAACTTTCTTTTAATTACGATCCAAGATGAAGGGCGAGGAATTCCTGAAGATAAATTACAGATCATCTTCGAGCGTTTTCAGCAAGTAGATGCATCTGACTCCCGCAACAAAGGAGGAACAGGTTTAGGACTTGCTATTTGCCGAGATATCATACAGCAACATGATGGTAAAATCTGGGTTCAGAGCATTTTAGGCAAAGGTAGCACCTTTTATGTACTGTTACCTTTAGTAGACTCTCAATAGCAGCCTTTAATTACCCAAATCTCCCCTACTTCTACCCGATTGCATTCTAAAATAGCTGAATACTAATCAAGCTAATCAGCATCACATATCATGCGAGAGTGACAATATGAGCAGAAATATCTTGATTGTTGATGATGAAGAAGATGTGCAGGCGATCGCAAAATTGGGATTAGAAATGGGTGCTGGTTGGAACGTGTTGACTGCTTGTTCTGGTTGGGAAGCGTTGAATCTAGCAGCCAACTCTAAGCTTGATGTAATTTTACTAGATATGATGATGCCTGATATGGATGGGCGTGCCACTTTGCAACAACTCAAGGCTAACCCCGTCACTAAGTCAATTCCCGTAATTTTACTAACTGCCAAAGTGCAGGAGTCCGCTCAAGAGGTGTTTACTGGCTTAGATGTAGCTGCTGTCTTTGCCAAGCCTTTCCGTCCCTTGAAACTAGCAGCGCAAATCAGTGAAGCATTAGGTTGGAACTGATTGTTTTGAGTGGTTATAGCAAATTTTGCTCTCCATATAATATGGTGACTGCTTTTCTTATTCACATTGATACAGAAGTGGGCAAAAGTGTGTACAAAACGATTCGGCGTTGGATACCATCTGTCAGATTGAGCCGCAAAGCAATTGATCTATAAATAATTTACGCTATGGGAAAGCGATCGCCCCTGCCAATATCCTCCAGCAACCAGCTACGCAACAGAGGATCTAAAACTAGTCTTGGCGGCAAAACAGCAGAATAGCTCACAAATTTATTGCTTCCTTAGAGACTTCCAGCAATACTATAGCCTAAAGCCCTTATCTTGCAAGGCTTTGATAGTGATGCCGAAGTCGTCCAAAAATATTTTGGAAAAAGTAGTTGACACTAGGAATTAGGTTCGCTATATTGAATAAGTGCTTGAAGCGGAGCGAGAAAGAGCAACGCTTAAAGAACACCGAACCTTGAAAATATTATAGTTTGAAAGCGATTATACAGCAAGTGTATTGCGTCAAGCAAATAAAAATAACTAAGCTGAAGTTAAAAAAGAGCAGCTATTGAGCTAAAGAGCTTTCCAATTCAAAACGGAGAGTTTGATCCTGGCTCAGGATGAACGCTGGCGGTATGCTTAACACATGCAAGTCGAACGGTGTCTTCGGACACAGTGGCGGACGGGTGAGTAACGCGTGAGAATCTGGCTCTAGGTCTGGGACAACCACTGGAAACGGTGGCTAATACCGGATGTGCCCTGTGGGGTGAAAGGCTTGCTGCCTAGAGATGAGCTCGCGTCTGATTAGCTAGTTGGAAGTGTAATGGACTCCCAAGGCGACGATCAGTAGCTGGTCTGAGAGGACGATCAGCCACACTGGGACTGAGACACGGCCCAGACTCCTACGGGAGGCAGCAGTGGGGAATTTTCCGCAATGGGCGAAAGCCTGACGGAGCAATACCGCGTGAGGGAGGAAGGCTCTTGGGTCGTAAACCTCTTTTCTTAGGGAAGAACACAATGACGGTACCTGAGGAATAAGCATCGGCTAACTCCGTGCCAGCAGCCGCGGTAATACGGAGGATGCAAGCGTTATCCGGAATGATTGGGCGTAAAGCGTCCGCAGGTGGCAATGAAAGTCTGCTGTTAAAGAGTCTAGCTCAACTAGATAGAAGCAGTGGAAACTACATAGCTAGAGTACGTTCGGGGCAGAGGGAATTCCTGGTGTAGCGGTGAAATGCGTAGAGATCAGGAAGAACACCAGTGGCGAAGGCGCTCTGCTAGGCCGTAACTGACACTGAGGGACGAAAGCTAGGGGAGCGAATGGGATTAGATACCCCAGTAGTCCTAGCCGTAAACGATGGATACTAGGCGTGGCTTGTATCGACCCGAGCCGTGCCGTAGCTAACGCGTTAAGTATCCCGCCTGGGGAGTACGCCGGCAACGGTGAAACTCAAAGGAATTGACGGGGGCCCGCACAAGCGGTGGAGTATGTGGTTTAATTCGATGCAACGCGAAGAACCTTACCAAGGCTTGACATGTCGCGAATCTTGATGAAAGTTGAGAGTGCCTTCGGGAGCGCGAACACAGGTGGTGCATGGCTGTCGTCAGCTCGTGTCGTGAGATGTTGGGTTAAGTCCCGCAACGAGCGCAACCCTCGTTTTTAGTTGCCAGCATTAAGTTGGGCACTCTAGAGAGACTGCCGGTGACAAACCGGAGGAAGGTGGGGATGACGTCAAGTCAGCATGCCCCTTACGCCTTGGGCTACACACGTACTACAATGCTTTGGACAGAGGGCAGCAAGCGAGCGATCGCAAGCAAATCCCGCAAACCAAAGCTCAGTTCAGATCGCAGGCTGCAACTCGCCTGCGTGAAGGAGGAATCGCTAGTAATTGCAGGTCAGCATACTGCAGTGAATTCGTTCCCGGGCCTTGTACACACCGCCCGTCACACCATGGAAGCTGGTAGTGCCCGAAGTCATTACTCCAACCATTCGTGGAGGAGGATGCCTAAGGCAGGACTGGTGACTGGGGTGAAGTCGTAACAAGGTAGCCGTACCGGAAGGTGTGGCTGGATCACCTCCTTTAAAGGAGACCTACACCCCTTAGAGATCGAAAAGCAAACAGCTATATAGATACTAAGTTGGTCATTCCTTAGGTCAGTCGCAGACATTTGCAAATGTAGAAAGCTTTCAAACTATGATGAAGGTTCGATATGGGCTATTAGCTCAGGTGGTTAGAGCGCACCCCTGATAAGGGTGAGGTCCCTGGTTCGAGTCCAGGATGGCCCACCTGAATCAATTAAAAATGTAAAATGCAAAATTAAAAATTTATTTCACTTTTAATTTTTAATTATCAATTTTTAATTGTATCTGGGGGTTTAGCTCAGTTGGTAGAGCGCCTGCTTTGCAAGCAGGATGTCAGCGGTTCGAGTCCGCTAACCTCCACCTGATGGCGATTGCCAGAACACAAAAGTGAGTGAGAAATCAGCAACATGACATTTGTCAGACTGCTGAGTAAATTCTCAGCCAGAACCATGAAAACTGCATAGGAACGCAAATTAGCAGGCAGACACAGACATTATCGAGTGCTGAGTGCTTCGGCTTAGAGTGCTGAGTAAAATCAGTGTGAAGTGACGAAGTAAGCAGAACTAACTATAAGTGATTGTGAATGCAATAGTTAAAAGACCAAAAAATTTGAGTGGTCAAGCGAATAAGGGCTAACGGTGGATACCTAGGCACACAGAGGCGACGAAGGACGTGGTTACCGACGATATGCTCCGGGGAGTTGGAAGCAAACATTGAGCCGGAGATTTCCGAATGGGGCAACCCTAGATACTAGCTGCTGAATATATAGGCAGTCAAGAGCCAACCCAGCGAATTGAAACATCTTACTAGCTGGAGGAAGAGAAATCAAAACAGAGATTCCCTAAGTAGTGGTGAGCGAAAGGGGAAAAGCCTAAACCAAAGGGTTTACCTTTTGGGGTAGTGGGACAGCGAGATCGAATCTGGAGGCTAGACGAAGCAGCTAAATACTGCACCAAAGAAGGTGAAAGTCCTGTAGTCGAAAGTTAAAGGATAGTAGCTCAATCCCGAGTAGCATGGGGCACGAGGAATCCCATGTGAATCAGCGAGGACCACCTCGTAAGGCTAAATACTACTGTGTGACCGATAGTGAACCAGTACCGCGAGGGAAAGGTGAAAAGAACCCCGGAAGGGGAGTGAAATAGAACATGAAACCGTTAGCTTACAAGCAGTGGGAGGACTATTAAAAGTCTGACCGCGTGCCTGTTGAAGAATGAGCCGGCGACTTATAGGCACTGGTAGGTTAAAGCGAGAATGCTGGAGCCAAAGGGAAACCGAGTCTGAAAAGGGCGAAACGATCAGTGTTTATAGACCCGAACCCTGGTGATCTAACCATGGCCAGGATGAAGCTTGGGTAACACCAAGTGGAGGTCCGCACCGACTGATGTTGAAAAATCAGCGGATGAGTTGTGGTTAGGGGTGAAATGCCAATCGAACCAGGAGCTAGCTGGTTCTCCCCGAAATGTGTTTAGGCGCAGCGGTAATGATTATATCTGGGGGGTAAAGCACTGTTTCGGTGCGGGCTGGGAGACCGGTACCAAATCGAGACAAACTCAGAATACCCAGAGGAGACATTGCCAGTGAGACAGTGGGGGATAAGCTTCATTGTCAAGAGGGAAACAGCCCAGACCACCAGCTAAGGTCCCGAAATCATCGCTAAGTGATAAAGGAGGTGAGAGTGCACAGACAACTAGGAGGTTTGCCTAGAAGCAGCCACCCTTGAAAGAGTGCGTAATAGCTCACTAGTCAAGCGCTCTCGCGCCGAAAATGAACGGGGCTAAGCGATGTACCGAAGCTGTGGGATTAATAATTAACGATTAATCGGTAGGGGAGCGTTCCGTCGTAGGTAGAAGCAGTAGCGGCAAGCAGCTGTGGACGAAACGGAAGTGAGAATGTCGGCTTGAGTAGCGCAAATATTGGTGAGAATCCAATACCCCGAAACCCTAAGGTTTCCTCCGCCAGGTTCGTCCTCGGAGGGTTAGTCAGGACCTAAGGCGAGGCCAAACGGCGTAGTCGATGGACAACGGGTTAAAATTCCCGTACTGATTGTAAGTTGTGCAGAGGGACGGAGAAGATAAGTGTCAGCCGGATGTTGGTTACCGGTTCAAGCGTCAAGATGTTGAGAGACGGCGAAAACGTTTTGAGTTGAGGCGTGAGTACGACCCACTACGGTGGGGAAGTGGCATAGTCTAGCTTCCAAGAAAAGCTCTAAACACGTTAACTTACAGTTACCTGTACCCGAAACCGACACAGGTAGGGAGGTTGAGAATACCAAGGGGCGCGAGATAACTCTCTCTAAGGAACTCGGCAAAATGGCCCCGTAACTTCGGAAGAAGGGGTGCCCACCGTAAAGAGTGGGTCGCAGTGAAGAGATCCAGGCGACTGTTTACCAAAAACACAGGTCTCCGCAAAGTCAAATCGACGCAGTATGGGGGCTGACGCCTGCCCAGTGCCGGAAGGTTAAGGAAGTTGGTCAGGGGGCAACCTTGAAGCTAGCGACCGAAGCCCCGGTGAACGGCGGCCGTAACTATAACGGTCCTAAGGTAGCGAAATTCCTTGTCGGGTAAGTTCCGACCCGCACGAAAGGCGTAACGATCTGGATGGTGTCTCAGAGAGAGACTCGGCGAAATAGGAATGTCTGTGAAGATACGGACTGCCTGCACCTGGACAGAAAGACCCTATGAAGCTTTACTGTAGCCTGGAATTGTGTTCGGGCTTGGCTTGCGCAGGATAGGTGGGAGGCGATGAAGTATTCCTTGTGGGGAGTATGGAGCCAACGGTGAGATACCACTCTGGCGAAGCTAGAATTCTAACCCATGACCGTTATCCGGTCAGGGAACAGTTTCAGGTGGGCAGTTTGACTGGGGCGGTCGCCTCCTAAAAGGTAACGGAGGCGCGCAAAGGTTCCCTCAGCACGCTTGGAAACCGTGCGGCGAGTGTAAAGGCATAAAGGGAGCTTGACTGTAAGAGTGACTACTCAAACAGGTACGAAAGTAGGCCTTAGTGATCCGACGGCGCAGAGTGGAATGGCCGTCGCTCAACGGATAAAAGTTACTCTAGGGATAACAGGCTGATCTCCCCCAAGAGTCCACATCGACGGGGAGGTTTGGCACCTCGATGTCGGCTCATCGCAACCTGGGGCGGAAGTACGTCCCAAGGGTTGGGCTGTTCGCCCATTAAAGCGGTACGTGAGCTGGGTTCAGAACGTCGTGAGACAGTTCGGTCCATATCCGGTGCAGGCGTTAGAGCATTGAGAGGAGTCCTCCTTAGTACGAGAGGACCGGGAGGAACGCACCGCTGGTGTACCAGTTATCGTGCCAACGGTAAACGCTGGGTAGCCAAGTGCGGAGCGGATAACCGCTGAAAGCATCTAAGTGGGAAGCCCACCTCAAGATGAGTGCTCTCACCACAATTAGTGGGTAAGGTCACCTGAAGAACACAGGTTAATAGGCGGTAGGTGGAAGTGCAGTAATGTATGTAGCCGAGCCGTGCTAACAGACCGAGGGCTTGACCTCACAAATAATTTGGTTGATTGGCGTTCCTGTGCAGTCTTCAGGGTTTTGTGAACAAGGGTAAAGGTTAAAGGTAAGTTTTTTCCTTTTTTCCCTTCCCCTTTCCCCCTTGCCCTCAAAGTTTTCCTGGTGTCTATTGCGCGGTGGAACCACACTGAACCCTTCCCGAACTCAGAGGTGAAACGCTGCTGCGGCAACGATAGTTTAGGGGTCGCCCTACGCAAAAATAGCTCGATGCCAGGTTTCATTTTTCTCACATCAAGCCCCACACTCATCTGGCGTGGGGCTTTTTGTTGCTCATCAAAATCCTAAAGTTTTAACTGTGCCACTATTTATAGCAAATGAAGGGATAGTTAGTGGGACTTAGACAAAAATTAAGCCCAAATAAAGCCCAAATTAGCTTTATAAGCAGTAAACACTCACGGTTAAGTAAGGGTCAACCAATCGAAGAATTGATAAGACATAGCCGTTCTAAAGCCATCCATTGCTTCAGTAAAGGTGTTCAAAGGTTTGTTTGCCCACCTCCGTCTCAAGCCTCCTGTCATCTAATGCCAAAGAATAAATAGTTGGCACAGGAAAACCAAAATAAAATGGCGTACTTTTTCTTCCATCATATAAATGCGTGTTATCACTACTACAAAGAGAGGGGGTAGATGCTTATTTTATGCTGTATTGCTAGATTTAGGTGATGCTGTAGCTGATGAACTTTCCTTACCCTTTGACCAGATTTCTTTAGAAATGATTTATCGTGGTCTTTATCATTTTTACGTTGCTCATCAAAAAGGTCTAGCATCTGAGCCTATCAAGTATTTTACTGCTCTTGAAAATCAGGACTTGCATTGTTAAACGACAACGAAAACCAAACATGAAGCTGATTGTTGCACCTTTCCCTGAGAAACAACGAGGAACCAAATAATTTTTCTTTCAAGCACCTTCTAAAATCCCCTTGACAACTTGCTCACAACCTTAACTTGTGACCAATGATATATAGGTTGATTGAAATGAGGTATTTTCCCAAGACTTGACTAGATTGCTAAACTTCATGATTCTTAACGATGCTAGCTTTATCGTGTAGCTGACAGAAGTCCCATAATCCAATAGGCTGATCTTAAAGTGGTTATTTTTAACCAAGTTTATCTGCACAAGAAGGTAGGCTTCGTTGCACATCACATTTGGATGATGTGTAACATGTTGCTTATCCTCTATCATCACTTAGTCGTTAATAACTAGTTATTAATACAGAAAATGGCCCTTAAAATTGTTCAGAACTTTGATGGAAGTTTTACTCTTGAAGCACAAGCTCAAGAAACTCTATTCAATTTATTGACAAGCGTTGCTTTCTTGAATCAAATTTGCCAACAGTTGGAGTGTGAGCAACTTAATTTTACAAAATTACTTTTCCAACCAGTTCCTTATAGCTTAACTACTACTAAAGGAATGCCAGCAGAATTTGAAAAATATCATGAATCTGATGAGTATGTCATCATTAATGTGCCACCAAATTTCATGTTCAGTGCTAAAATTTTTAAACCCAGCCGCCTTTGTGCAATTTACCAAAAATTAAGTAATGAATAATTTTAAAGATAATTTTTTTCTAATTCGCAATTTTCAATCCTGAAGGCAAATAATAAGTTTGATATTTGATGTATGGCTTCTGAAACAAATCTTTCTTCTTTGGCAACTCTGGAATATATACCTTATATAGACGATCGCGGCCAATTACCCGAACAATTTCAGGGTAAAATCGGTGTATATGCGATCTTTGACCAAGAAAAAGTGCTGCAATTTGTAGGATACTCTCGTGATGTTTACCTCAGCCTCAAACAGCATTTAGTTCGTCAGCCACAGCAATGCTATTGGGTCAAAGTTCAAACTATTGAACGCCCTAGTCGCACAATTTTAGAAAATACTGAAAATGCTTGGATTGCTGAAAATGGCAGTGTGCCTTGGGGTAATGGGGATCAAAAGGAAAAATGGACTCATCCCATTGATGTCAAAGTTGCAATGACAGTTGAAGAACAGGCAAAATATGAAAATCCAGCTAATGATGAATTAGCACAAATAAAAGTTCTTAAAAATGTGGCACGCAGAGTAGAAGCAGAAATTTCAACGCAATTGTTAGAAGTGCGCGGTTTGCAAATGCAAATTCGCTTCAATCCTAAATTGAAAGAAGAAGGTTTACTAGATTTGAAATGAAGGTAGTTTTGGGGAAAACTATCTTATGAATATCGCTTGTAATCTCCCATGACAATACAGCTGCTAAACGATCGCTATCAAGTTATCCGCACACTGGGTGCTGGTGGGTTTGGTGAAACCTATCTAGCTGAAGACACCTATATGCCTTCAAAGCGCCATTGTGTGGTTAAACAGCTAAGACCGATTCACAACAATCCCCAAATTTACCAGTTAGTACAAGAGAGGTTTCAACGCGAAGCAGCTATTTTAGAAGAACTCGGTGGCACAAATGACCAAATTCCGGCATTATATGCTTACTTCTCTTCTGGTGGACAATTTTACTTAGTTCAAGAATGGGTTGAAGGGGATACCTTAACCGCAAAAGTCCAGAAGCAGGGGCTATTTAGTGAAGGCGGTGTCCAGGAATTGTTTATGAATTTATTACCTGTCCTGGATTACGTTCACTCTAAGCATATCGTTCACCGCGATATTAAGCCAGATAACATTATTGTGCGTCATCGGGATGCTAAACCAGTGCTGATTGATTTTGGTGCTGTGCGGGAGTCAATGGGAACAGTAGTAAATTCTCAAGGTAATCCTACTAGTTCCATTGTGATTGGTACACCTGGCTATATGCCGAGCGAACAAGCCGCAGGTAGACCAGTTTATTCTAGTGATTTATACAGTTTAGGAATGACGGTAATTTATTTGCTGACTGGTAAACAGGCGCAACAACTAGAAACCGATTCTCAAACGGGTGAAATTGTCTGGCGGCAATATGCCAGTCATGTTAGCCCAATTATGGCAAGAGTAATCGATCGGGCGATCGCTTATCATCCACGCGATCGCTATCCCACAGCTAGAGCAATGCTGGATTCTTTGCAGAGCATAGCAAATCCAATTCCACCGACGCAACCCCTGTTGACTCAACCAACTATAGTCTCTGCACCGCCACCTCAGACAGCACCTGTCAAACCACAGCCTAGCCCTCAAAGTAGTCATAGTCAGAATAATATTCTCATGGGCAGTTTGATTGTAGGTGGGTTAATTGGTGCATCTGTGATTATTAGTCAAGTGTTATCCAAATCTTCTCAACCTACAGCAGACAAAACGGTATTACCTTCAGAAACACCGTCAAATGTTACAAGTCCAGTGATAGAAACTCCCACATTGACACCAACGACCCCATCTGTTCCAACTCAATCATCTTCCTCAACTACATCAATACCACCTGTTGATAGCACGAGCAACAATTATTTCTGGCTTTCTCAAAGACTTGTAACTGATGCAGATTTGGATGGTAAAAGCGGTTTTGAACTCGATATTATGCGAAATTCGATTTTTGCCAGTCATGGTCGCCGTTTTGATAATATTGAATTGCAAAATTACTTTAATAACCAACTTTGGTATCGTCCTATATATTCACCAAAGACATTTCCAGTTAAATCGCTCACAAAATTAGAGCAACAGAATGTAGAATATATCAGTAAATATCAGGTTAATACTGGGTTAAGACATTTTAAATAATTAAGTTTTTCATCATCAGGGAGTGAGGACTGAGGAGAATAACCAATACTTTTCTACCAAGGCTGTGCTAACGGCTAAATCTCACTGTGAGTAGTTAGACAAAGTGGATTATAAAAACTGGAGAATTCTTCAGTACAAATGCTCTTTAGATTTGTATAAATAATTGCATTAATTTTGGCTTATCAATCGATTTATCATTACTTATTAGATAATATTTAGGTTAGCTGGTGTAGCATATCAGACAAAATGAAGGATATTCAATACCCTAAAATCGAAAGATATTAGGGGCTAATCCTAGCGAAATGTATGTGGGGTCAGAACAAAACTGTGTTTGTGTGCCATAAACTACATCTTTAGATACTAGTCAGTTTCCGAACCAGGCATTTATATTTAATATATAAAATTGCTATTTTTAAGATTAGAAATCCATAAGTTAAAGAAATGCCATTTTTATATTTTCTTTGTTATTTTGTATTTAACGGGACAGTTCTTCATGATTTGGTGGGCTTAAATAACAATTAGCTAAACCATTTCTCTTCCCAAAGATGCATGTAAATTGTTTGCATTATGCTCACTTTGCTTCTTAATCTACAAGCACAGTGCAAATTGACTAAACATATTACATGGTGATATTGTCAATCGGCAAATAGTTCATATTCACAACGATTAACCTTGCCTAAAACTATGCTTAAAACACAGAATCAACGTATTTTTCTGTCTGCTTTTATTAAACCTTTAGAAGAAAAGAATCAAACAGTTAGTAAAAAGCAATTTGCTCAACCAAAATTAGATTTACTGCAACCATTACGTCAATGGCTTGACAAAATTGAGATTCAGAATCAGAAATTAGCTAAATTTATTGCTAAACTAATTCCCGCCCAGTGTCCTTTTGAGCGTGATGTCATGCTTTTTGGTCGCAAAATAGGACACATTCCGCCAATGTGCAAACTGAATCCGCTTTATAACGAACTTGTCTACTTGCGTTTTCGCGCTTTGTGTTATTTAGTAGATCAGTGTGGAGAGGATATTCAATCTTACTGCTGAATATAACGAGAAATAACCAATATGGAAATTAAAATTGAGCAGCAACTTAAGACTTGAATATCTCAATAAATTAGGTGTATTTAAATGGGAAATTTGGAAAAAAGAAGTTTCCAAATTCCCTTGGACTTATGATTCTCAAGAAACTTGCTATTTTTTGAAAGGTGACGTAGTTGTTACTCCTGATGGCGGAGAACCAGTGCAAATGGGTAAAGGCGATTTAGTGATTTTTCCTGCTGGTATGTACTGTACATAGGAAATTACAAGGAACGTAAAAAAGCATTATTACTTCGAGTAGTAAAAAATCAAAATTGAGCGACTTTTTTCTTGATTATCCAGAAAAGCAAAATTTCATAAATCAATTTTGATTTCTATTATGGAAACTTACCGACGAGTATCGTAGGATAAAATGGCAGAATCGGCAAATTGTTTATATCAATCTCTGTCAAAACTCGTTGCGACTCCATTATCTAAACAATATTCGTAGAAATAGATCGTCTAATTCTCTCCAAATTTGGCAGTAAACAAAGATCCCCGATTTCGCAAAAGTTGTCGGGGATTTTGTGCGATCGCCAGCAGATAAAATCTAGAGAGTTCATAATCGTGTTAGTGGGAGTTGAGTTACAGAAGATGCTATTTAGCAGCAAAAGGTTTGATCCCACCGCAATTTTATTGAGGAAAAATCATTAAATGTTACTGCATTTAAGTACTTGGCAAGAAGTTGAAGCTTATTTACAGCATTCAAAGGGGATTATTTTCCCTATTGGTTCCACAGAACAACACGGACCAACGGGGTTAATTGGTACAGATGCTATTTGTGCAGAAGCGATCGCTCGTGGTGTGGGTGATGCAACCCAAGCGATCGTTGGCCCTACAATCAACGTGGGGATGGCACTACACCATACTGCTTTTCCTGGCACAATCAGTCTGCGTCCCAGCACTTTAATTCAAGTAGTGCGAGATTATGTAACTTGTTTAGCCAAAGCTGGTTTTAGCAAATTCTACTTTATTAACGGACACGGCGGTAATATTGCTACCCTTAAAGCTGCTTTCTCCGAAACTTATGCTCATTTAGAAGATTTGCAGATTGCCAATGCTCAACAGGTGCAATGTCAAGTGGCAAACTGGTTTATGTGCGGTTCTGTATATAAGCTAGCTAAAGAATTATATGGGGATCAAGAAGGTTCTCATGCAACGCCAAGTGAAGTAGCCCTCACCCAGTACGTTTATCCAGAGGCGATTAAGCAAGCACCCCTTTCACCAGAAGTTGCAAGCGGACATCGGATTTATAGCGCTGCTGACTTTCGAGTACGTTATCCAGATGGACGTATGGGATCAAATCCGGCTTTAGCAACGCCAGAACATGGTAAACAATTTTATGATTTGGCAGTTAAAGAACTTAGCAATGGATATTTGGAATTTGTGAACGCAGAATAAAACTCATCAAAAGACATTGTAGAGATGCGAGTAAAATCGTGTCTCTGCATAAAATCTCTTGAGAAAGGTTATTAAATATCTGGTTAAATTAAATATGCGTTATCCAGAATCTTTGTAGAGATGCATTAACCTAGCAAGATAAAGCTCAGTCCAATTTTGTGTCTTTATATACTACTTGCGATTCAAAAAGATAAAAAAAGCTGTAAATTATTTTAGCTGTTAATAATTTGTTCCACTGCAACAGAAACATCTGGGAATGCAAGCGGTTGAATTATTCCTCCGGTCAATGTCAGTTTTGCCGCATACTCTCCATCTAAGATTTCTCGATACACCACCAAGTGTAACTTTTTTAGATTGACAACCCAATATTCTAAGATACCTGCTTCTGCATAGATTTTGCTTTTTGTCTCTAAATCCTTTTCTAAACTAGAGTTAGCGTACTCAATCAACCAGAAAATATTTTCTGCATAGGGATGATGCTGTCGATACTCGCGTCCTAAAGGTTGGACAATAGCAATATCTGGTTCGGGTTCCGAGTTGTTGGGTAGAGTAATTGGTTTAGCATAACGAATTTTAGCGCGTCCAGCTAATAACTTTGCTAAATAGTCACCAGCTTCACCACTACTATAAGCGTGAGGTTCTCCTTCTGGTGACATTTCGACAATTTCTCCTTTAAGTAGTTCAACTTTGCGATCGCTCAAAATGCCAGCGTCAATCATGCGGTGATATTCGTCAATCGTCCACTTAGCAACTATCACACTCATGACGATTGATTCCTCCCAATAATTCTTAATATTCTCCCATTTTAAAGGCACTTCAGGTGTAATTCAGAATAAGTCGATTGATTAAAGAGAAAGATATGCCAGAAAGCATGTGATAATACTGATACACAGGCTGAGGTAACAGCTTGGTAAGTATAAAATAGTCGAGTATGCAATTATGTTAAGAGAAATTTCGTTAGTGTTGGCGCAGTCCGCCGTAGGCATCGCTACTTTTGTTATTCCCTTGACTAGCTACACCCATAGTCAAGTAACTGCTACCACCACTAATTATCAAATTTCTCAGAATCTTAATAATCAATCAACAGGAATAACTATTGAACGTCTAGGAATAGGTGGCATAAAACTTTCTATGTCCGAAGCACAAGTCAGAAAAATTTTAGGTAAACCTGTAAAAGTAGAAAATGGCTTTATAGCTGCTATTGGTAAAGTTCGTACTCTGAAATATGCAGGCATCACAGTTGATTTAGATGAAGGTGCTAAACCAGGTAATTTTACCGTTTATCAAATCAAAGCAACTCGTTCTAAATATTCCACCATAGATGGAGTAAAAGTAGGTGACAAACAATCAAAAGTGATTAGAACCTATGGAAAAACTGAAATTTCTCAAAATGGTAAAGTTACTAATTTAAATTATATAGTTGAAAAACCCAGCCCTGGAGGTTTAAATTTTACTGTTGAGAAAGGCAAAATAACAGAAATTTTCTGTTTTTACGTGATGAATTAAGCAATTTTTACAAGAGAATGCTTTGCAATATCCAGGTCAATAGTAACGGCTTCTATTTATTTTATAGAGTTATCTTACCCCTGTATTTGAGCAACGTAGTAGATTGACCAATTTCTAAACTTGGTTCGCTGATGCGTATTTGCACTAATTACCTATAAAAGGCGATCGCTCAAAATGCCAGCCTCAATCATCTGGTGATATTCTTCAATCGTCCACTTCGCAACAATCAAACTCATGACGATTGATTCCTCCCAATAATTCTTCATATTTTTTCATTTTAAAAGCACTTTAGGTCTGATTCCGAAAAAATTTTAGGTAAACCTGTAAAAGTACAAAATGACTTTGTACGTGCTATTGGTAAAAATAAGTTCTGGAATCATGACTCGAAGCTTTTGCGTGAGAATTTCTATACTAGAAGCTTCTGTTACTAATCCTGGTACATCTGAACTAGTTGCAACCCAAACCTCAGCATCTTTATCCCAAAATGCTTGGACTTTGAACGTGATTTGTGTCATTATCAAGCTTTTTGTTGAATTTGCAACGGTTTTGCCCTAATTAAAACTATCTAATATCTTCCTCAAATCTATTATATGATATAAAAGTTTTACTTCGAGAACGAGGTTCATAAAGAGGGTCATCTTTATCAAGCATTGGCGGTACTTGCACTAGCAAGCCTGGAACTTCTTTAGCCTGTTCTCCAATGCAGAAATCGCAAATAAATTTGAAAAAGTCTCTACCAAGATAACTAATAAATCCAGAATAAAATTGTAGTGCATAAATATCATATCTTTCATCTTGTTCGCTGTAAGTTCTTAAGTCAAAAATGAAAGAAAGAAAATTATTTCCTCCACCAAATAAATAAGCGTTATCAAGCAATTCTTGAACTTTCAATGACCAAGAAAAGCTATCTTTGCAAGATTCAAGAATAATTTCATTTGAGGTTAATCCACCTTCTATATCTTCACAATTTGGAACTTCAATAAAAAACTGATTGAACCCAAATTCTCCAGAACCAAAAACTTGACAAAAATTTTTGTATTCTTGTGGAAGAGCAAAGCCAGCTTGAGATTCAAAGTTTTTGAGAGTTATTTCATTTAAAGTTGAAAGTTCAGTAGTATTATTTGAAATAACTTCTACTTGAGTAAGGAGTAATTTCCATTTACCTATGTCAATTTTATTCATGTGATATATCCTTAACAAGGAATTGAATTGTAGTTATTCTTATCAGTATGAAATTTTATTAATAATAAAAAACGGTAAAGGAATTCAACCCTTTACCGTTTTCTAATTTTTGATTCGAGACTAAAATCCCAAATTTTAAATCTTACTCAACACCTTGGGGTAACAATTCCCGACGCTGTTGAGAACTAACTTGGACAACGCCATTTTCATCCACATCAACAAGGGCTGTATCGCCATCCTTGATACGACCAGACAGAATTTCTTCTGCTAGGCTATCTTCTAACAGGCGCATAATTGCCCGACGTAATGGCCTTGCGCCGTAGCTGGGACTGTAACCTTCTTGGATCAACCGATCCTTGAAGCGATCGCTAACTTCTAAAGTGATACCCTTTTCCGTTAGACGACCAAATACTTCCTTGAGCATAATTTCGGCGATTTGGGTCACTTCTGGCTTGCTCAACTGACGGAAGACGATAATTTCATCGAGTCGGTTGAGGAACTCTGGACGGAAGTACTGCTTGAGTTCTTCGTTCACCAACGAGCGAATCCGGTTGTAAGCTGACTCGGTGACATCTTCGGCAAATTCAAAGCCGATACCGCTGCCACCTTTTTCAATTACCTTAGAACCAATATTGGAAGTTAAAATCAGCAAGGTGTTCTTGAAGTCCACCGTGCGACCTTTAGCATCAGTTAACCGACCATCTTCCAAAATTTGCAGCAGCATATTGAATACATCCGGGTGGGCTTTTTCGATTTCGTCGAACAACACCACGGTGTAAGGACGCCGCCGCACGGCTTCGGTCAGCTGACCACCTTCGTTATAACCAACATAACCTGGAGGCGAACCAATCAGCTTGCTGACGGTGTGACGCTCCATGTATTCCGACATATCTAAGCGGATCATCGCTTCTTCGGAACCGAAGAAGTAAGCAGCTAAGGACTTGGCCAACTCGGTTTTACCTACACCAGTAGGCCCGGAGAATACAAAGCTAGCTATGGGTCGGTTGGGATTCTTCAAACCAACACGAGCGCGACGAATTGCTCGTGAAACTGCTTTCACAGCTTCATCCTGACCAATTAAACGCTGATGCAAGGTGTCTTCCATATGCAGCAGCTTTTCAGATTCAGATTCGGTGAGTTTGTTCACCGGTACCCCAGTCCAAGAAGCGACAATGTGGGCAATGTCTTCTTCTGTAACTACGGGTTCTTCATGTTCAGAGCCAGTTGCATTGGTCTTGCTTTGAGCGATCGCCCGGATTTCGGCTTTGATTTCCATTTCGCGATCGCGCAATTCTCCAGCTTTGTCAAAGTCTTGAGAGCGCACTGCGTCATCTTTTTCTTTTAATATCTGACGCAGTTCTTTGTCTAACTCTTTGGCTGCGGGTGGCAATTGAGAGTTAATCAAGCGCACTCTAGAACCAGCTTCATCAACTAAGTCGATGGCTTTATCTGGGAGGTAGCGATCGCTAATGTAACGGTCTGATAATTTCGCCGCCGCTACCAAGGCTTCGTCGGAGATTTTCAGTTTGTGGTGTTGCTCGTAGCGTTCGCGCAAACCATATAAAATTTCAATTGTTTCATCAACTGTAGGTTCGCCAACCATTACTGGCTGGAAACGTCGCTCTAGCGCTGCATCTCGCTCGATGTGCTTCCGGTATTCATCCAAGGTTGTAGCGCCGATGCACTGCAACTCACCTCTAGCCAAAGCTGGCTTGAGGATATTTGCTGCGTCAATCGCACCTTCTGCTGCACCCGCACCAATTAAGGTGTGTACCTCATCAATCACGAGAATGACATTACCCGCCGAGCGGATTTCATCCATGATTTTTTTCAAGCGTTCTTCAAATTCACCCCGGTACTTGGTTCCTGCTACGAGCAAACCAATATCCAAGGTGACGACGCGTTTATCTTCCAGGATGTCAGGGACATCTTTGGTGGCAATGCGTGAAGCTAAACCTTCAGCGATCGCAGTCTTACCAACCCCTGGTTCCCCAATCAGCACTGGGTTATTTTTGGTTCGGCGACCCAATATCTGGATCACTCGCTCAATTTCCTTGGCGCGTCCTACCACCGGATCGAGCTTATTGTCTATTGCCATTTGGGTCAGGTTTGAACCAAATTCATCCAGAGTAGGAGTTTTTGTGCGCCCGGATGAACCGCCTGGTGAAACTTCAGCAGTTTCTCCCAACATCCGAATGACTTGGGTTCTTACCTTAGATAGATCCACACCGAGGTTTTCTAGCACCCTGGCTGCGACGCCTTCCCCTTCGCGGATTAGGCCCAACAGCAGATGCTCGGTGCCAATGTAGTTATGCCCCAGTTGGCGTGCTTCTTCTAGGGAAAGTTCTAAAACTCGCTTCGCCCGTGGCGTAAACGGAATTTCCACGGCAACAAAGCCCGATCCCCGTCCTATAATTTTTTCAACTTCAATTCGGGCATCTTTGAGATTGACGCCCATTGATTTCAGCACCTTAGCAGCCACTCCAGTGCCTTCGCCAATCAGACCCAGGAGGATCTGCTCGGTTCCGACAAAGTTGTGACCTAAACGGCGGGCCTCTTCTTGGGCCAGCATGATTACCTTAATGGCTTTTTCTGTGAAGCGCTCAAACATGGCTTTATCCCATCATCTGCGGTCGTGCCGGTATGCTGATTTTAGCACAGGCAAAGCTTTTGGATGCCTGTATAACAGATTATAGACATCCTGAACCTATGACTTGGGTTGATGGGCTAATTGTTAACTATTGACTACTTCTATATTGCTAGTGTACTGAGGAGCTTTAGTTTACCAGCGTTTTTGGGATTTATGATAAATAGTTGACTGTTTAGATTAAGGGTTTTTTGACTCAATCCCAAACATTTATATCTAACATATATATTTTTTAATATCAAGCAAAAATAATTAACATATGGTTTATTTATCAAAATTTCTTTTTAGATAAAATATTTAAATAAAAATAGGTGCGGCAAAGTTACATTTTTTTGCTGAAGCCGATCGCAAGCCCTAATAATTCAAAATTACTCATACCCAACTAAATAGGTAGGTACAAATAAAGCTAACTATATAACAAAATGTAAAACCTTCAAAACCCATGTAATTACTTCACTTTGCTTTGCTGCGTACCCTTCAAGAACGCCAGGGGCGAACGCAATAATATAGTTGTAAATCTTCTCGCGGACTTACTTAAAAAGCAAGTGCCAAGAAGATTTTTCGAGGCGATCGCTGACAATGGAATACCACTGGTCTAAAGTTGCTTGAAATTTCGGGTGTTGTAAATCTGGAAGCCAAAGGATTAAAGCGTCCTCATCGTTATCTTGGTAGTAACGCCGCCGCCGCCCAGCTGTTTTGAAGCCAAATTTTTGATATAAAGATATAGCCCCCAAATTGGAAGCTCGCACTTCGAGGGTAGCTCGCTCCATTTTGCGATCGCAAGCTGTCTTAATAAGTGAATATAATAAAGCCGCACCCATTCCTTGACGGTGATATTGAGGATGAACCGCCAAAATTGTAATGTGAGCTTCCTCTAAAATTGACCAAAAGCAACCCATTCCTAGCAAACTTGTGCTGGAGGAGGGAGAAAATAAACCGAGTAAATCGCTGTTGGGACTATCCAATTCTCGTTTGTAGCCCTCCAGAGTCCAAAGTCCACCAAAACAAGCTCGATCGAGTTCCAGAATAGCACTGAGATTTTCTAGTGTCAGTAATTTAATTTCTAAGTCTAATGCGATCACATTTATTGAATAACGTTACAAACCCTTTGTACACTGGGAATCGGGAAACAAACTCAAAGCCCGTAATTTGAACAAGGAAAACTTTTATAGTTATGGTATCGACTCACCCCACTGGGGTTCAACATTCTGGAAGTCAATATTTACCTCAAAGTTGGGACACCAACACAAATCCATCGCCTAATCAACAACTTTTACCCTTGACTGCCAGAGTTCATCATCATGACCTCTTAGAAATTGGTGGGTGTGATGTCACAACCCTAGTTGAGCAGTTTGGTTCACCTTTATATATTTTAGATGAAGAAACCCTACGTTCGGCTTGTCAGCAATACCGAGATGCTTTCAAGCAATACTATAAGGGCGAATCTCAAGTATTGTATGCTTCAAAAGCTTGGAATTGTTTAGCAGTTTGTGCGATCGCCGCTTCTGAGGGTCTGGGAATCGATGTAGTTTCTGGAGGCGAACTTTACACCGCCTTACAAGCTGGTGTTAGTCCCCAGAAAATTTATCTTCATGGAAATAATAAATCTCGTGAAGAATTAATTTTAGCGATCGAGTCTGGTGTTACCGTTGTGGCGGATAACTGGTATGAGTTGCATACCCTTGTGGAAATCGCCCAACCCGATCGAGCAATCCGCATTATGCTACGGTTAACTCCCGGTATTGAGTGCCACACTCACGAATATATTCGCACGGGACACTTAGATAGCAAATTCGGCTTCGATCCCAACGATTTAGATGAAGTTTTTACCTTTGTCAGTCAACAACCTGCGCTTAATTGCGTAGGAGTACACGCTCATATTGGTTCCCAAATTTTTGAGCGCCAACCGCATCAAGATTTGGCCGCCGTTATGGTTCAGTGGCTCCGAGATGCCGGGAAGTATGGTTTAAATATTACAGAGTTAAATGTTGGTGGCGGTTTAGGGATTAAATATATAGAATCAGACGATCCCCCCAGCATTGAAGAGTGGGTGAAGGCGATTTGTGAAGTAATTCAAGCAGCTTGTGCAGCCGAAAATCTGCCTTTGCCGAAATTACTTAGCGAGCCGGGGCGATCGCTAATTGCCACAGCTTGCGTCACTGCTTATACTATTGGTTCATCCAAAGTTATCCCAGAAATTCGTACCTATGTAGCGATCGATGGGGGAATGTCTGATAATCCCCGACCGATTACTTACCAATCAGTTTATCGGGCTGTAGTTGCCAATAAAATGTCTTCACCTTTAACCCAAACAGTCACAATTGCTGGTAAACATTGTGAATCAGGAGATATTCTGATTAAAAATGCTCTACTTCCAAAGACTGAACCAGGGGATATTCTCGTAGTTATGGGAACTGGTGCGTACAATTACAGTATGGCATCTAACTACAACCGCTTGCCTCGACCGGCAGCAGTCGTAGTGGCAAATGGCGAAGCAAATTTAATTTTGCAACGTGAAACTTATGAAGATTTAATTCGACAAGATCGCCTACCAGAAAGACTAAAGAAATAGTCATTTGTCCTTGGTCATTAGTCATTAGTCATTGGTCATTTGCAAATGACAAAGGACAAATGACAAAGCGCAAAGTCTGAGCGCCGGCTTCCGGCGAGCAGAACTTTGTAAGAGAGGACAAATGACAAATGACCAACTGTAAATTAGAGGCAAAAGTTTAATCCAGATGTCATGAGAGATTGGTGGAAGCAATGGCTGACAAACCTGGGGTGGTCACAGTCCTTGCTACTTGGGACTCTGGATATTGTGTTAGTGCTGGCGCTGACGTACATGATACTAGTTATTATTAGTGAGCGCCGGACACTATGGATGGTGCGGGGATTCATTATCTTAATGCTAGCCTCAGCACTCAGTGGCAGATTCGGACTACCTCTGCTAAGTTTTGTACTAGAAAAGTTGGTGATTGGTTGTGCTGTGGCGATGGCAGTTGCTCTACAGTCAGAGTTTCGGCGGTTTTTGGAGCAATTGGGGCGTGGCGAATTCCGCCAGCTGTTTCAACCTGACCGTCTGGCAATCCCCAAATCTGATAGCGTAATTGATGAAATTGTTGAGGCTGTTAAAGAATTGTCAAAAAACCGCATTGGAGCTTTACTAATTGTGGAAACCACAGGGCCAATTGATGAGCGAGATTTTTCTGTGCCAGGAGTAAAGCTAAATGCGGAAGTTTCTAAAGAACTAATCCAGACAATTTTTCAGCCGAAAACTTTGTTACACGATGGAGCGACATTGATTCGTGGCTCACGGATCGTGTCATCAGGTATAATTTTACCACTTTCGGGACGCACAGCCTCGCGCCAGCTGGGAACACGCCACCGAGCAGCAATGGGAATTACTGAGCGGGTCGAAAATTGCATTTGTGTTGTTGTCTCTGAAGAAACGGGTTCTATTTCCTTAGCGGAACGGGGAACCCTAAATAGACCGCTGACGATTAGGAAACTGAAAGAGTCATTAGAGGCTGTTTTGTCCCCAACCGTGGATAGGGAAGCAGTTGCTCCTGGTCTGTTGAGTTTTGTTCGTCGGATAGGTGGGAAGACACTAGCACTAGTTTCACGTTTACTCAGATTACCATCGACTGCTTCTCGAGATAAAAAATGACACTACAACAAACTAAACTGCAAGATTTACCTACTGATTTAAAACGAGAATTATTGCCGCAGCACGTTGCGGTGATTATGGATGGTAATGGTCGATGGGCTAAACGTCAGGGTCTACCCCGAATTATGGGTCATAAGCGAGGAGTAGATGCTCTCAAGGATTTACTTCGCTGTTGTCAGGATTGGGGAATTCAAGCGTTGACAGCTTATGCTTTTTCAACAGAGAACTGGAAAAGACCGCAGGAAGAAGTAGATTTTTTGATGACTCTGTTTCAAAGAGTTTTGCGTCAAGAACTGCGGGAAATGGTTGAAGAAAATGTTCAAATTAAGTTTGTAGGGAATTTGCAAGACCTGCCACGATCGCTCCAACAAGAAATTTCCCGTTCAATGGAAGAAACCAAAAACAATCGTGGTATCCGGTTTTCGGTGGCAACTAATTATGGCGGACGGCAAGAAATTTTACAAGCTTGTCAGGCGATCGCTAAACTTGTCCAGCAAGGTATGCTACAACCCGATGAAATTAATGAACAGGTGTTTGAGAACCACTTATACACAGCCGGAATTACTGACCCAGATTTGTTAATCCGCACAAGTGGAGAAATCCGCCTCTCAAATTTTCTTCTCTGGCAAATGGCTTATGGAGAAATTTATATTACAGATGCTCTCTGGCCTGATTTTGACCGTGCCGAATTTCATCGTGCCTTGTGTGCCTACCAGCAACGGGAGCGGCGATTTGGGAAAGTCTAAATCTGTTTACGTAATTAGACTAAGTAGGTCGGCGGAAAAATTTGTCGTTGGCATCAGACAGGAGGAAAAAGGGTTTTAGTCTAGTTTATCTTTCTTTACATGTTTGGTTTTATTGTGCCAACTTATACCAATTTTAAAAATGTTTGCGACAGATGGAAAACTGAAACATTTATCCAATGGATGTTTCACAATCCAAAATCTAAAATCTAAAATACAAAATGGTATTACTTATACAAACAATACCTAAATTAATAAAAAAGTAATTAAATAAAATCAAATATTTTTCGGTCGTCGCAGTTTCTTAGAATTCATTGGGCCGAGAATCTGATTTAGGTTGCGCAACTGCTCTGCTGTACCCATACCAATTAGACGATCCCCCGGCATTAAAATCGTATCGCCAGTGGGACCACCGATTAAAGTTCCATCAATGCGGTGAATTGCGAGAACCAATGCCCCAGATTGCGATCGCAATCTCGCCTTTTGCAAACTTTGACCCACAACGGGACAGAAAGCGGGGTCGAGTAAAAATTCTTCCATATACAACTGGCGGTCTGCACCAGTCAAAATCCCATCTACAAAGTCCAATACCTGGGGTCTGAGAGCCGCAGCAGCCATGCGCTTCCCACCAGTAATATAGGGGGATATCACTTCATCTGCACCACCGCGTCGTAACTTCTGCAAAGCTTCTTCTGTACTTGCCCGTGCGATCACCCGAATTCCTGAATTCAGCGTTTTTGCTGATAACACAATGTATAAATTTTCAGCATCAGAGGGAAGGGCTGCAACAATACACATCGCCCGTTCAATACCAACTTTTAGGAGTGTGTCATCTAGGGTAGCGTCACCTTGGTATGCTGTATAACCTTCAGCTTGCGCCCTTTGGATTGATTCCGTCTCCGAATCAATTACTACAAAAGCTACACCTTCTGTCCGAAATTCCTTGGCAATTTGCCGACCAGTCCGACTAAATCCACAAATGATGTAGTGTTCTGTTAAGGATTCCATTAACCGCCTCTGTTGCTGTAACCGAATTCCTTCTTGAAAGTACCCTTGAATAATTGCTTCTGTAAATCTGTTGACAATGTAACCGATATTGACTACACCCAACAAAATCAGGGCAATTGTAAATAATCGTCCTCGACTACCGAGTGGGTGCGTCTCTCCGTATCCCACAGTGGCTAAGGTGATAACTGTCATGTAAGCTGCATCTTCCCATGACCAGCCCTCCACTAACCAGTACCACAAAGTGCCAATCAAGAAAACACCACCAAGAGCGATCGCCCCCGCCATCAACTCTTTTTGGATACGTTGATATTTTTGCTCAAGTGTTGAGAATGACGTAAAAATAGTACTTTTAGCCTACTTTTTCTAGTTTTCTACCAACTTTAAAATTATCTATACTAATAGTCCAATAACTCAGAACTACTTACCTTTTTTCTTATCTAGTGCTTCTTGGATAGCACGTCTACAGAATTCTGGAGGGTCTTCTTGTGCTTTCACCTCTTCCTTCATTTCCTTAGTAACCCGGAAACTGAGATTATCGGTTAACTCTCTACTTGGTTGAGAGGATTCAAAATTTTGAGGGTTACCCTTGGGGTTAGGCATTGTTGAGAGATATAAATAAGGCTTGATTTGATGTATACAAGGAAATAAAGGTTAAATCGGTAGGTATCATCCCTGGAAAAGTTGTTACCTACCGATACCACTTTTACAAGAGGTAACTCTATTTTATGTTCACGCGTTCCGAGTTAGAAATCAAAACCATCCCAGAATTACGTGACTTATGCCGTCGATACGGTGTTAAGCCTACAGGGAGTGCAGCATATAAAGTCAGCTACATCAATTCTCTGATGGTATTCCCTCAGCTAGCACTTGGGCAGCTAAGAGAAGGAAGGGGATTAAAATCTCCTGGACTTAGCGCCATTCAATTTTTTGAAGGGGTGATAGATGAAATGAATTCACCCACAGATGAGCAAGCAGCACTCATCAAAATAACCTTGGAAGGTAGGAGAATGGCTTACCCCGATAGGTTTGACCAAGAGAACCTGCTGAATTTGCACAAAGCTAAGATGCACCTTGAAATGGTTGTTGGGCTACTCAGTCAATCGCGATAGAGAAGCTCCCCGACTTTGTAAAGAAGTCGGGGAGCTGTGGCTTTAACTTGCTCAAGTGTTGAGTACAAAGTTTTTTTCATCACCACCAGGCCTTTGAGGTTACATAAGCGTTAGCTTAAGAAGAAGTACGAGTTGTGCTAAATAAAAAGTATTTTTTAGGGATTTCTAGGAAACTAGTAAATAACTATATAATGAAAAACTTTCAGGAGGAGCGGTAGTGAGCCTACAAACTCTCGTTGACCAAGCCACCATCCCCCCATCAGGGTCTGTAGCATCTAGTCCCTTTGATACAGATAGCTTTAATGAAGCTGTCATGTCTACCTACGCTCGGTTTCCCTTAGCCCTAGAACGGGGTGCTGGATGCCGGGTTTGGGATACGCAGGGGCAGGAATATCTGGACTTTGTAGCGGGAATTGCTACTTGTACTTTAGGACATGCCCACCCAGCGATGGTAGAAGCGGTAACACGCCAAATCCAAAAGCTGCACCATGTCTCTAATTTGTATTACATTCCTGAGCAAGGTGAATTGGCAAAATGGCTTGTCGATCGTTCCTGTGCCGATCGCGTATTTTTCTGCAACTCTGGTGCTGAAGCTAACGAAGCCGCAATTAAACTGGCGCGGAAATACGCCCACACAGTATTAGACATTGAAAAACCGATTATTTTAACCGCCAATGCCAGTTTCCACGGGCGGACTTTGGCAACCATTACCGCCACTGCCCAACCGAAGTATCAAAAGTATTTTGATCCTTTGGTTCCTGGGTTCCACTATGTAAATTACAACGATATTAACGCTGTGGAAGTAGCGATTAGCGAGTTGGATGAAGGCGATTATCGGGTAGCAGCAATTCTGATCGAGCCATTGCAAGGAGAAGGCGGTGTACGTCCAGGAGACGTTGCCTATTTCAAAAAGCTCCGGCAAATTTGCGATGAAACTGGCGTTTTGTTGATTTTCGACGAAGTGCAAGTTGGTATGGGGCGTAGTGGCAAATTATGGGCTTACGAACATCTCGGCGTTGAACCGGATATTTTCACCAGTGCCAAAGGCTTAGGTGGAGGTGTCCCCATCGGTGCAATGATGAGCAAGAAATTTTGCGATGTTTTTCAACCAGGGGAACACGCTAGCACCTTTGGCGGAAATCCTTTTGTGTGTGGTGTAGCACTCAGTGTTTGCCAGACATTGGAACGGGAAAATATTTTGCAGAATGTGCAAGACAGGGGCGAACAGTTGCGATCTGGATTGAAGGCGATCGCCGCGAAATATCCTCAGCACATTGGCGAAGTTCGGGGTTGGGGGTTAATCAACGGTTTGGAGTTACGAGCCAACATCGAGATAACCGCAGCCGATGTCGTTAATGCTGCTATCAAGGAGGGTGTATTGCTGGTACCAGCCGGGCCAAAAGTAGTCCGGTTTGTGCCACCGTTAATTGTTACAGAGGCGGAAGTCAATACTGCTTTGCAAGCTGTGGACAAGGCGATCGCAATTCTCGCCAAATAAAACAGGAGTCAGAAGACAGAATTCAGAATTGGTGAATACTCTACCCATAAAGAGATAGAATTTTAAGGCGAGAATATTTTAATTTTTTTCGCCCACTATTCCACTCGCTTTTAACCAATATTCGTCACCCACTCGTACAGAATTCATACTGAATTCTGACCGGAGCTTTCCGAGTCTCCGGCTTTGCTTCTGAGTTCTGAATTCTTCATATAAAATATTGTTTGTTTTGTGTAAAGACGTTGCAATGCAACGTCTCTTTTTCATTCCGGGGAAATTTCTCGATAAGCTTGCCGACATTGCTCATAATTGTCTGGCAAAATCTCAGCATTATTAAAACATAATTGCTCGTGAGTAGTAATTAAAGTTTCATAAGGCTGTATGGGAGTCACAGACGATCGCAGCAATTGCAAATATTCTCCATCAGTACGGCTGAGTTTGTGGGGTGCGATCGCATTTTTATCCAACTGCTGCAACATCGCTAAATAAACACAACGGCAAGCCTCACGGTAGTTACCTTGACGGTAAAATTCTTGCGATCGCTCCAACAAAAGGGCTATGGATGACTCATTGGAGCGAGTTTTGACACGAAAATCAGTGAGATTGCCACTTCTATTTAGCCAAGAATATATATAAGGACTGAATTCTCGCCATAATCGCCAACCCACCCACGCTACAAATAATCCCAGTACCAGCCAAAACAAGAATTTCAGCAATTCACCAAGCCAAGGACTAATTGACCATCCAGTAGGCAATTCTGGTAAAGCCCGTTCAAAGCGGTAAAACTGGTATTCCCACCATTCACCCGCTTGTTGTTGGAATTGAGACAAATGCCAACTCCAGCTAGTTTTTTCAAAAGTATCTGTCATAGAGGAGAGTGGGGAGCAGGGGAGCAGGGGAGCGGGGGAGCAGGGGAGCAGGGAGATGTGGTTCGACTGCGCTCACCAACCGGGAGGTGAGGGAGTGAGGGAGTTAGGGGACAAGGGGACAAGGAGATAAACAAAACTCCTAACTCTTGTACAGACGCGATTAATCGCGTCTGTACTTTTAACTCTTAACTCCTAACTCAGCACTGGCTCAATGCCGAGCTATCGCTAACAGCACTCCCAACGCCCAATGACCAATGACCAATGACTAATGACTAATGACTAATGACTCTTGACTCTTTTTTTATCATTAGCCAGCCGATAAGAACAAGTAGCGCACCGAATGCCAGAAATCCTAGATCCCAAGCTAACTCATTTGGGCCTGGTTTAACATGATGGACACCGAGAATTTGGTGGTCAATTAAACCTTCAATCAAGTCAAACAATCCACTACCAATCAGTATCGATCCAATAAAGGTCTGTGATGACCAAGGAACATCATCACGTCTTCCAGCACGCCATAGTAACACAAGTCCAGCTGCGGTGAATACCCAATCTAAGGTATGAAATAATCCATCCCACACCATGTTCAAATCTATATTCGCCCTGTTTGTCAGAGGTCTAATGTTACTCAGCATATGATGCCACTGGAGGATTTGATGTAGTAATATTCCATCAATAAACCCTCCAAGACCCACACCAAGAAAAATTCCAGCAGTGATTAGTGGTGCGCGTCGGTTGAGGATTTCACTTTTCGCCTCCATTGTCAACCTCATAGATAGGCTTTTTTACCAAAATACAACTCTTGTGAGAGAAATATCTTCTATCTTGAGGCAAGTGCGATCGCTTAACTTAAATTAATCAATCTTCAAATTTAATCTGCATACCCGCTTTCACCGGGTCGAAATCTTGGGGAAAATGGGTGTTGCGATCGCAATCTGCTTTTTCCAGGTTCGCTCCTTTAAGAGCGGCTTGGCGGAGATTTGCTGACATCAATAATGCTCCCCTAAGATCGGCATCCTTCAGATTAGCTTGACTAAGATCGGCAAAGCTCAAATCAGTTCCCCTCAAATTAGCGCTACTAAGGTTAGCTTCACTCAAGTCAGCATAACTCAGGTCAGATCCTTTCAAGTTAATGCCTTGCAAATCAGCATTACCCAGTTCTGCTTTACTAAAGTTCCGTTTTCCTGCTGCATAACTCTCCACAAGAGTAGCAGCACTATTTATCGGCTGTTGAAAATTGACTTCAGGCATATAACAGCGTCACAGATTGCTCGTTCTTACTTTCATCTTCCCTTTTTAATTACGAATTACGTAGCTTGCTTCTGGCATGAAGGCGAGTATTCCGAATTACGAATTAGTAATTATACTTCCTAAATGTAATACATTAGTTCCTTCTGTTGTCGGCTCGATCTTCGGTCACAAAGGTCTTGGAGTGTATATTTTTCCAAAACAGAGTTAGCAGCCTGACGTGCTTCTTGCCAAACTTCCTGAATTAGCTCACCTTCTACCGTGTTGGGAGTCGGTTCACAGGGAGATACAACAATATCTGACCCTTCCATACAACTAAAAGCATCCAACACTGTAATCTTTCCGGGATCTCGTGCCAGAACATAGCCACCTTTGGCTCCGCGTATACTCTTAATTAAACCTCCACGTCTTAACGTTGCCAGGAGTTGTTCCAAATAGCGGTTCGGGATGTCTTGCAATGCCGCTATCTCTCGAATTTGTAGGGCTTCACCCTTAGGGTAGCAGGTTGCTAACTCTAACAGGGCTAGAAGTGCGTATTCTGATTTGTTAGAGATTACCACAGGCGTAATATTTTAAGCTCATATTTAAAGATACAAAGTCTTTGAGTTTGTTTCCCTAAGCTACTGCGAAGAAAAACTTTACAATCAACCTATTGTTGACCGGCTTACTCCACTTTAAAGACCTTCTAGCATACAAGCAATTACTTTTGTTTTTAAATTCGATAAATAAAAGTGATTAGACTTTTTGCAAAAATATATTTTTGCACTCTTAGGGTAAAGGGAAAGGATTTTGAGTTTCTTTACCCTTTTCCCCTTCACCTTTACCCCGACTTTTGCAAAAAGTCTATTAATTAGCTATACATGGAAATTTCTTGAAAATGGCAGAATGACTGTAAAGGTAGTTCCCGCATCGATCGCACTTTCAACTGTAATCTCGCCGCCGTGTAAATCTACAGCCTGCTTGACAATGGACATCCCTAATCCCATTCCTGGGATATTGGCTGTATTACTAGCGCGATGGAAGGGTTCAAAGATGTGTTCAATGTCAGCAGTGGGAATGCCAATACCAGAGTCTTGAGCCTGAAATATAGCTTGCTCGTTGGCAGTGGTTACAGAAAACCTAACTGTACTACCAATGGGAGAGTATTTTAGACAATTCGAGAATAAATTACTCAAGATTTGGCGCAGTAGTTTCGCGTCTAAGTTAGCTTCTGTGCATTGGCACTCACTGCTAAAAACGATCGTATGTTGGGAGCGATCGCTCTGTTGTAATTCTTCTAATAAATCTCGGCAAAATTCCACTAAATTTATCGGTGTTGGATTAAACTCTAACTTGCCTGTTTCATCCTGACTCACCACCAATACATCATTTAATAAGTGGGTTATATGCATAACTGATTTTTGAATGCGACGCAGGTGGGTCTGTTGTCGCTGTTCGCTCCAAAGGTGGCGATAATGTTCTAGTAGTTCCGCAGAAGAGTGGATAGTAGCCAAAGGGGTGCGAAACTCATGGGAAGTGATGGTGAGCAAGCGGGATTTAAGTTCGCTAAACTCCCTTTCTTTGACAAGCGCTTGTCGCATCGCCTCTTCTGCCCATTGCAGCTTGGCTTGGGTTCGCTTGCTTTCGCTAATGTCGCGCAATAACCAGCGCAGACTAACTAACTCACCAGATTGATTACGGATAGCAACCACCTTAACCGCAGCCATAATAGGTGTTTTGTCACGCGGTCGCAGGGTTACTTCCCATTCTTGCATTTTCCAGTCTGGGAATTGGGCGCGATCGCGCAGATGATTTAGTTTCAAATGAAAAGCAATTATTTCTTTCTCAACTACAAAAATCCCTATGGATTTGCCCAACAACGAACTTTTAGAAATGTTAAGTAGAGCGGTGGCGGCTGAGTTAGCTTCCTGAATTATTCCTTTTGTATCAGTCACAAAATAAGCGTCTGGTACTTCCTCAAATAATTCTTGGTAGCGTTGACTTTCTGCTACCAAAGCCTGTTGAGTTTTGGATAATTCTTCATTCTGCTGCTTTAAATCTTCATTTACTAGTTGCAGTTCTTCCAAAGCTAGGTAAACTTCTTTAAATACTGCGGTAACTAGTTCAATATCTGCTTGTGCTTTTTGCTGTTCGCTCTGGCGTTGCAAGAGGGCGACGCGCTTACGCATGTTCTCTATCTGCAAAGCTAAATCGTCCAAATTCACGCTCTTGCTCCTAATTTCTAAAGTGGGGTTTTGTTTTAGATTCCCTACTTAGACGATCTTAGCTTTTGGAGCTTAACAGTTATCAGCAATTACAGCGTAGTTTTAGGTAGTTTTAGTTCTTTGGGCTGATTAGGACTTAATACAGCAGAATTCAGGAGTAAAACATACTTTATACCTGGCTTGAAGACGAATCGTTGTATACTTCACCTTCCTTCAAATCTGCTGTAAGTAATCAAGCGGTTCTCATTTGTTCACTGTTTTTGTCTAGAAATGTTACTCAATTGCTCTCGAAGGTCAGCCCATTTAATACCTTCTAGGCTGGGTAAAACAATATGAGCGGCTCCAACTCGCTCAACAGGGCCGAGTCCTATTGCCCACATCCCGGCAGCTAGAGCGGCTTCAACACCTGCTGCGGCATCTTCTACAACCACAGATTGCGCTGGTTCGATTCCTAGTTGCTTGGCTGCGTACAGAAATAGGTCGGGTGCTGGCTTGGGTTCTTGGACGCTGTAACCATCAGCGATCGCATCTACTTTGTCGGCAATGCCCAATCGCTCGATTACTGTCTGGGCATTTTTGCTCGCTGAACCAATACCGATCTTAATCCCAGCTTGCCGCAGTTCATCCAACAAGGCGATCGCACCTGGCAATAAATCCTGGGATGTCATGTTTTGGATTAATTCCACATAGTAGCGATTTTTACGCTCCATCATCTCCTCAATTTGTGCTTCCGAATACGCTCTATCGCCAACAATCAGCATCAGGGAAGCACGACGGGATACACCCCGCAGGGCTTCGTTAGCTTCTCGATTAAACGGTATACCCTCTTCATCAGCTAGCTTTTGCCAAGCGAGATAGTGAAGTTCTGCTGTATCTGTTAGCACACCATCTAAATCGAAAATGAATCCTTGGATGTTGGGCGTGGGAGATGGGGCATTGGGCACAAGAGGCAGAGGGGCAGAGGAGCAAAGGGGCAGAGGTGAAAAATTTCCTCCAACTTCTCCCCTGCTACCCTGCTCCCCTGCTCCCCTGCTCCCCCGCTCCCCCGCTCCCCTGCTCCCCAGTTCCTCATGCAAATCGAAGTCGTGCCATTTCCCGCGCCAGTGCAGTCTAAACTTTAGACGCGTCCAGCCAGGGGGTAGGTGGGGGTTGGCTACAGGGCCATTTTCAGTTAATTGAATGCCGCCGAATCCAAAAATTACAGCTTGCCAAATCCCACCAGCACTAGCGCCGTGAATTCCGTCGTTGGTATTACCTCGGTTATCTTCAAGATCCACCATTAACGCCTGCATAAATTGTTCGTAAGCTTCAGCCGATTTGCCCAAATCGGAAGCTAAAATGGCTTGAACTGCTGGGCCAAGGGACGAACCATAAGTAATATCGGTGCGGGGTGCGTAGTAGTCCCAGTTTGTCTGCAATGCTTTTTCGTTGTAGGGAAAATCTGCTGATTCCCGCATTAAATATAAGAGCATTAATACGTCTGGCTGTTTGAGTACTTGAGATTTGTTGGTTTTATCAATACCTAAAATCGGTTGCATGGAACGATCGCGTGGTTCATAATCTGCTAAGTTGATATCTTCCAATTGGAAAAATCCCTCGAATTGCTCGATTAGTCCTGTTGATGGGTCATAGAAAAACAAGATTTTGGCGACGATCTCTTGCCAGTGCGATCGCTCCTCTGGGGTCAGCTTTAATTTCTGTTCTAGTTCGGTGGCTCGTTCGGGGAATTTGTCAACCAACCAATCATAGATGGCGATCGCTTTCTCTAGATGCCATTGCGCCATCCGGTTTGTAAAGGCGTTGTTGTGGACTAATTCATGGTATTCATCTGCTCCGATTACTCCTCGAATTTCATACTGTTCGCGCTCAGAATTGAATTCGACTCGACTACCCCAAAAGAGCGCCGCATCTAAGATAATCTCTGCACCACACTTTTGCATCCAGTCATCATCACCAGTGGCTTGCCAGTAGTTCCAGACTGCGTAGGGGATATCTGCGTTGATATGAATTTCGCGATCGCGACACCAAATCCGCACGTCTTCACCATAAAAATCACTACCAATAGCCCAACGTGGTGTTACTTCATCTCCAGTATCAGCACTTTCCCAGGCAAACATTGCCCCTCTAGAGCCGTAATGGCCTGCCTTGCGTCTAGCTCCTGGCAAGGTGTGCCAACGGTAACTGAGTAAGTGGCGGGCGATCGCTGGTTGAGTAAACAGAAACAAGGGCTGCATAAAAATTTCTGTATCCCAAAAAATATGACCGCGATAGCCAAACCCCGAAAGGGTTTTAGCAGGAATGCTCACTCTATCATCATCCCGTGAGGCAGCAATCAGCAGTTGAAACAGATTGTAGCGAACAGCAAAAGTAGCTGTGCTATCCCCCTCAATCAGGATGTCACTTTGCTGCCAAACCTCATTCCATGCCTGCTCATTGGCTTTTTGTAATGTTACATAGTCTGGCAGCTGTGCGAGTTTTTCTCGAGCTGCTGAAACTGGTGCTTCAATCTCCCGCGAGGTAAAAACAGTCACAAGTTTTTCTACCGTTACGGTCTGCTGCGCTTTCGCCAAGAAGTTTGTACTCAAAGTAGGATAACCGGGTGCGGTATTGACTTGCAAAGATGCTTCAGTGCCTAATATTGTCAACTTAGCTGCCATACCGAGTTCAATTCGAGAGTTGCGCGTGCGGCGTTGCAACCAGATTCCTTGATTAGTCTTGCCCTGGTCTAATTCTTCCCAGTGATTGAAACCTTGATTTTCGGGATAGCCATTGATGCTAGCTTGAACTTCGATTAACCCCTCAAAATCTATTGGTGTTAAATGGCAGCGTAAAGCCAACACGTGCGGATCTGCAAGACTAGCAAAGCGTTCAAAGCTAATGTCTATGGTGTTCCCACTGGGAGAGCGCCAACGCAAGGCACGCAAAAGTAGTCCTTGGCGTAAATCAAGCTGGCGCTCGTAGCTCAATATCTCACCTCGATCGAGACGGAAGCGATCGCCATTTACAATCACTATTAAGGGTAGCCAGTCAGGGCAATTTACCAGTTCAGTGTACACCACAGGCACATCATCGTAGACACCGTGGATAAAAGTAGCTGGCAATGCATGAGGATAACCTTCCTCAAAACTGCCTCTGGTTCCCAGGTATCCATTGCCGATTGTAAAGACGGTTTCTTTAGAGTGCAATTGCTCAGGGTCAAACTGGGTTTCGATTAATATCCAGTCTGTGTAGATAAAATGGCGATAACGACCTTTTGTTTGCATAAGTTGGACGATTAAGAATTTTGAGTCTTTAAGCTAGATGAACGGAGTTCCGAGGTGGATGAATCCAGTTCCAAGGTGGATCAACGGAGTTCCGAGGTGGATGAATCCAGTTTCGAGGTGGATCAACGGAGTTCCGAGGTGGATGAATCCAGTTCCGAGGTGGATCAACGGAGTTCCAAGGTGGATGAATCCAGTTCTAACTCTCCCCTGCTCCCCTGCCCTCTGCCCCCTGCCCTCTGCCCCCTGCCCCCTGCCCCCACTCCCTCATTCCTCATCCCCCCTGATGCTTTTCCAAAATCTTTTCGACTCTGGGTTTATAAATGAGATGGAATAAGGTTTCCATGTAGCGATCTCTAGCTTCGTTATTTTCGGGAGCAACAAAGTTCCAAAAACTAAACATTTTCGCAAGCAGTAGTAATTGATTACTATGTAAATGCCAATTATATTTGTGATGAATTCGTTGACTCATCCATTCTGAAACTTCGTACCAGTATTTAGCATGAGTATCACATTGTTCCAGGAAATCTAAGATTTTCGTTGCTGTTCCTTCTAAGTCTGTAGGATTAAGATTAAATTGGTTTTCTTTGTTCTCGATAATTTCTAAAGAACCGCCAAATTGGGTAGCAAAAGTTGGCAAGCCAGAAATCATCGCTTCCAAAATACTCCGACCGAAGGATTCAAAACGGGCAAAATGGACATAAATTCCTTGAGAATCGGCAACTACTCGGTAGGCTTCGCCGATGTCCCGGCTAGGAACACGCATCCCCACCCAGCGAATCTTGCCATCGAGATGATATTGGTCGATAATGTCGTGGAGTTTTTGAATTTCTTCTGCTTCTTCTGGGTTGCTAGCTTCATGTAAATGCAGTTTAGTAGTTAATAAAATCAGGTTACAACGCTCTTGCAACGCCTGACTTTTACCAAAACATTCAGCTAGACCAGTGAAATTTTTGATTGAATTGATGGTATCAAGGGCAAAAATTGGTCGATGATTGGGGCGTTCTAAATAACCAAGAATTTGTGGATCTTCGCGGGTAAAGAGTAAATCGTGGATTTGTGTGCCAAGTTTGGAATCTCGGTTTTCTTTTTGGCTGTAGGGAAAGAAAATATTTTCATTTACTCCCGGCGGCACAAAGTTAAATTTAGGACTAAACAAATCAATGCCATCAACTACATGATACAACTGCGGCATCGTAAACCACTTGTATGACTCATATTGACCTATGGTATCAGGCGTGCCAACAATTTCTTGATAGGACGATGTGATGATAAAGTCAGCTGCATTCATGCTAATCAAATCGGCGGTAAATTGTGCCGAAAAATGATATTTATCTTCTAAATCTTGCCAATATAAATTGCTAAATAGATATTTAGGTTTTTCCAAAGAATGGGCAATGTTACACTGGGTGACTTTCATGCGGCGGGATAGCAGAAAGGCTACTAAATTACCATCGCTGTAATTGCCAACAACTAAATTAGGTTTGCCTTGGAATTGAGCTAGTAATTCTCTTTCTGCATCGATCGCAAATTGTTCTAAATAAGGCCAAATCTCAAATTTAGAAATCCAATTATTCGTAATCTCTGGATTGAATTCACCAAAAGGAACGCGCAATATCCAAGCATTTTCGGTATCTTGAACTTTTTCTAAGGGCAGGTTACAAAATGTGCCTTCACAGTTAGGAATTAATCGAGTCAGAATAATTACATGGGGTTTAATACCTAGCTGGTCGAGTCCAGCGAGTTTGATTTGTTCGCGCAGTTCGTTTTCTAGACTGCGAGCTTGTTCGAGGACGTAGATAACTTGACCGAGTGTTTCATCTCTTCCCAAAACATCCTCCTGTCCAACCCAGCCGTGGACAGAAACAAGGACGAGGCGAAAGATGGCGGGGACGCGGGCCACAAAAGCTTCTAAAATGGCAGGTTCGGGAGAGTAAATGAGTCGGTCGAGGAGTTCTAAAGTTTCAGAGACTCGCGCCGCAGTATTACCCCAACCCGGCTCAAAGCCGAGTTCTTGGAGATCAAAGCGGAATTTTTCATAAGGTTCATCAGGCGATCGCTCGCTCAGGAATTTGAGGGCTAGCTTAATTTGTTTGGCTAACTGAATACCGGAAGGAATGCGATCGCTCAACAATAGACGAATACCATTGCATTGCAGCCTATGTAATGCTTTAAATAACATTTCTACCCAATATTCAGAGTCAGTCAACAATTGATTGCATAGGTAACGGTTGAGGAAGGCTAAACCTTGACCAATATTTCTCGCATCATCAATTCTTGGAGAACTCTCATAAAAGGGGTGGAGGTCGATTTCGAGGATATGGGGTTGGTAGCGGTTGACTAGACGATCTCTCACATCTAACAGCGCTTGAGGCGTCATCTGCTCGAACCTGCTATCGGCTGTCAGTTGCCAAACTTCTTGATTAGCAATCCTCGGTCGAATCACGAACCAAGTTCTTTCCTCTTCGAGAATGATTTCGTGGGTATATTGTATTAGTTTGCCAACAGAAGAAGAGTGGTAAAAATAGGCTGGCTTTTGCGATTGATGACAGTAATCAGCAAAGAAAAGCAAAATCTCATTTCTTAGGAAGTAATGCTTACCTGAAACACTCAATGCATAAATCAACTGATGCAGAGCAGTTTTTTCATCACCGTTGGAGAGAGCTTGAACTAGTTCATACATGATGACGAATTCCAGAAATTTAGCTAGGTGATAACCTCATTTTTCTTTCCAGTTTTCGGTTTGCTGAGGTATATTCCCCAAATGATCGTAAATTACTATAAAAATCTTTGCGTCTAGCTCTGGGATGAAAGGCTGTGAGAACTTCAAATCTATGGGATGAGGAAGTAGAGAAAGGCAAGGTATAAAACACTATTTTCAATTAAGTACTAAAGCCAAATTGGAGCGATCGCTAGTAAGCTTGAAATATAATTATTTTGACTTTGAGCTTTTGACTTCCACCTGGCGTTACTAGTACAGTTCGGCGTAAATTAGCTACCTATTTGAAATGTCTAAAACCCTTACACAATGGGAATTACGAATTAAGTGAAGCGTTACTAGTCTTATATCAAGCCTATATTAATAACTTTTTGTAGGGCTTTTTCAAAGCCTATACCCTGTTTAAGAGCAATATACAAAAATACTATTGCAGCTGAACGAATTGAATTATCACAATGTATCAAAGTCGGTTTAGGTAGTTCAGTGATGAGTTCAGATATCTGGAGCATACATTGATGATTAATATCTTCAGATTTAGTTGGGAAATTAACATAATACAATCCCAAAAGCTCAGTTTTTTCTTGTTCAGTAGCCAGCAAACCTGTTTCGTCAGCCATACGTAGATTCACTACAGACTTATAACCATCATCAGCTATTTGTTGTAGCTGATCTGGTGTAATTTGCCCTGCGATCGCTAACTCATGATTAATTTCCCTAATAATGTTCATCAGCCGGATTAACTCCATTTTGCCGACATTGCCCTAGCTTTAACCCTAGCAAAGCAATTTGAGGAACTTGTGAGGAAAGCATCAAAGTCTGCTATAAAGCCCAAAATTCAAGCAGACGCGACTTTTGACTTTTGCCTTGTGCTAGTAGTAGTCTGGCAACCCAAAAATGTTAGGTGGAGGTTGGGTAAAGGGAAAAGGGTAAGGGATAAAAAACATGAGTCCCTTTCCAATACTTGTCGGGTTTTGGGGAAAAGGGGTGGGGTACTGGGTTTGGGATTTAAAACCTTTCCCCTTTCCCCTTTCCCCTTTACCCCGCCAAGTGAACTTGGCGAACTACTAGCCTCTGAATAAATTGTGTAAGGTTTTTAATAATTCTCTACCCGTATAGGGTTTTAATAAAACTGCTTGTACATTATCATCAGCAGATTGAGCAAAGATTTCCATTGAGTTGAGTCCGCTACAGGCAATAATTTGAACTTGCATATTCATTCTTCGCAAGGTGCGAATGGCGATGATTCCATCCATTTTTGGCATTATTAGATCCATCAATACGGCATTGATTTGATGCTCGTATTGGGCGTAAAGCGCGATCGCCTCAATGCCATTACTGGCAGTTAGTATCTTATAGTTATGCTTTTCCAAGATGATTGTGACAATCTCCCGAATTTGGGGTTCATCATCCACAACCAAAATCAATTCTCCCTCTCCTGGAAGCAAATCCAGGTCTTCTATGTTGAACGCTTGGGTTGCTTCCACTGCTGGTAAAAACAGGTCAAATTTGCTGCCTATATCAACATTGCTAGACACTTTGATAAAACCGTCGTGGTTTCTGATGATTCCCAGCACTGTTGAAAGTCCAAGTCCGCTACCTGCATTGACTTGTTTTGTAGTGAAAAATGGCTCAAAAATTCTATCTATTATGTCTGGCGGTATCCCAATTCCGTTATCGGCAACGGTAATCACAATATAATGCCCAACCTTGGCATCAAGATTCATTCGCGTATAAGCTTCATCAATAAACTTATTTTCTACAGAAATATTGATATTACCGCCATCTGGTAGAGCATCGCGGGCATTTACTACCAGATTGATCAATACTTGATGCAGTTGTGTGATGTCTCCATTTACAGCCCAAATTTCTTCTGGGATAAACGTGGAAAGTTCAATAGATTTGGGAAATGTCTGTTTGGCAATTTGGACAATTTCTGAAATCAGATGCTGGATTTGGATAATTCTTCGCTCTCCTTTATTTCCTCGCGCAAAGGACAAGATTTGCTTTACTAAAGCTGCTCCGCGTTTGGCGTTGGTTTCTACAAGTGCCAAAAGTTGCCCAGAACGCTCCTCATCTTGTAAAAATCTTCCCTGTAGCAATTGAGCCGCTGCCAAAATTGGTGTCAATATATTGTTCAAGTCGTGGGCAATTCCACCTGCAAGAGTGCCAAGGCTTTCCAATCGCTGGGTGCGAAAAAACTGCTCTTGGAGTTGTTTCTTTTCGGTGATGTCAGTGTCAACAGTCAGGATGGATTTGGGTTTTCCCGCAGAATCGCGCATCAATGTCCAGCGGCTTTCCACAAGAATTTTCTGACCAGATTTTGTAACTTTATTTAACTCACCTTGCCAAGAGCCACTCTCAATTACTCTTTTCAGGGGTACTTCCAATTGCTGCTGAGTTCCTGCTGTGTGAAAAATCTCCTGGAGGTTTTTTCCGATCGCCTCTGTAGAAAGCCAACCGTACATCCGCTCTGCACCTTGATTCCAGAATAAGATTTGAGACTGGAAATCTCGAACTAATATGGCATCGGTGGCAATATCAAGTAAAGCGGCTTGTTCAGAGATTTTTTGTTCTGCCAACTTGCGCTCAGTGACATCCCTATTTGTGCCGACGATCCGGATCGGCTGACCGATTTCGTTATAGTAAACCTGACCTTTGCAGTTTAACCAGTGTAAGCTGCCGTCGGACCAGACAATTCGATACTCTATAGATCCCTTTCCTTGCTCAATCATCCGCGCTATACTCGCAGCCACAGATTCGCGGTCTTCTGGATAGATTAAATTGAGATAATCTTCATAGGTTGGACACAAGCTGTTGCTCGGTAGACCATAAAGTGGCCCCATATTGGCAGACCAAATACCAGTATTAGCGATTAAGTTCCGCTCCCAGATGCCAATTTGGGCTGCTTCGGTAGCTAAACTCAATCGCGCTTCACTTTCTTGCAGTGACTCTTCGACCAGTTTGCGTTTGGTGATATCTTCGGCGATACCACCATAGTATTGAACTTTTCCTTGGTCATCATAGACAGTAAAACTCCGATCCCAAATCCAGCGCATCGATCCATCAGGTCGGAAAATTCGATATTCTATTGAAGCGGATTCACCACTAAGCTGTTGCTTTGCTGCTTTAGTGGTTAGACCGCGATCGTCTGGATGAACGGACTCTATCCAAGACTCAGGCCGCTCCAATAAACTTTGGCAAGAGCGACCCCAAATTTTTTCATAGGCAGGACTAACATACAAGGTTCGGAATGAATCAGTGCTGGCAATCCAGATAACTGCGTGGGTGTTTTCGGCAAATTTGCGAAATTTTTCTTCACTTTGGCGCAGTGCTGCTTCGGCAAGTTGGCGTTCGTCTAGCGTAGATTGCTGTTCGGTAATATCTCTGCCTACCTCTTGGATTTCAACAACCTCTCCTTTGTCGTTACGAATTGCGATCGCATTCCATTGAAACCAGCGGATACCGTTGACTGTCAATGCACGTTGCTCGCGATTCATCAAGGGATACAATGAAGATCCTAAAGCTGCCACATCTTCCATCGCTTCAGGCAAGTCATCTGGATGAAGAAATTGGAAAATTGACTGACTGCGAAACTCATCTTGTTTCCAACCGAAAATTTGACAAGCAGCTGCATTGGCAAAGGTAATCTGCCCTTGCAAATCAATGCGGATAATTATGTCAGTTTGGCTTTCCACGAGTTGGCGATAGAGGTTTTCGCTCTGGCGTAATGCAACTTCTGCGCGTTGGCGCTCAATAATTTCTTGTTGCAACAGAACATTGGACATCACAAGTTCTGCTGTCCGTTCCGCCACTCGTTGTTCTAACTCCTCGTAAGCTTGGCGCAGTGATTCCTCTGCCTGGTGGCGTTCGCTAATATCGCAGAGTAACCAGCGCCAGCCAACTTGCTTACCCTTTGAATCGTACATGGCAGCGGCTTTAATACTAGCCGGAAAAGCTGTACCTCCCCGTGGTTTTAAGTAAGCTTCCCACTTCTGTTCCTGCTGTTTATTAATTAGTCGAGTGTTAAAAGTGTGACGGTCTTGCTCAGGAATAAATAAAATTAATGGTTTGTTTAGCAAATATTTTTGGCGTACAGCGAGCAAGATTGTTGCTGCTCGGTTAGCCTCTTGGATAATACCTACTGTATCAGTTACCAAATAAGCATCTGGAGCGAACTCAAACAAATCCCGGTAACGTTGACGCTCCAATTCTACTAGTTCGCGGGCAACGCCCAACTCTTCATTTTGTTCGCGCAGTTCTTCTTCCACAACCTGGAGTTCTTCGAGGGCTTGCTGAAGCTCCTGATTAACTTGCATAATTTCAGCCGATTGTGCCTCAACCCATAGCTTTAAGTTATTTTGAGTCTGGCAGCACACTTGCTGTATCTCTGTATACTGATTAACCTGGCTAAATTCATCTCTGGGTTTTTGTAAATATTGCTGCAAGCCTTCAACGACCCCTACCATTTTTACCAAGTCAAAGGCTTGTAGCAAGCTAGTCTCGTTAATGACTCCTACCAATTGTCCGCGATCGTCTAAAACGGGCAAATAGCCAGTTTGATGCTCACGCAATAACGATAAAGCGATGAAAATATCTTGAGAATCTGATTGTCTAAGGGTAATTACTGGCTGCGTCATCACTTCAGCCATTGTCACCCCAGATAAATCTATTCTCGAAGCTATAAGTCTAACTACATCTCTTTCAGTAAAAATACCTAATAAATTTCCTCCGTCCATAACCAAGACACAACCAGATTTTGGTTGATTTCCAAAAGTTAAGTTCAGCGAAGAATTTAAGTTGCTAGATGCATAATTAATACATCCTTGTTGACTCATCAATAAAATAGCTTCGATTACAAAACTATCAGGATTAATCGTTAATGGAGAATAATTTATAACATGATTTAAACTAGGTAAGTTAATCAGTCGATCGTTAAATTGCATAGTTAATTTATCAATACTAATAAACTTTTTGACATTCAGGACAAATTAGCAGAAGTCAGCAACAGGCAAAACGAGTCAGCTATTGAACATCAGAAATTATTGTGGCGGAATAACTATCAAGCAACTAGCAAGCGGCTAAAATGTAATTATAAATTAACTATAAAGCAACTATAAATTAATTGTATTGATAAATACAGGATTGAACTATTATAATGACTAATACATACAATACAAGTTAGTAACTAAACTAGAAAGTAAATAAAATTTTACAGCCGTCAAATTCATTCTATTGTCAAATTTATAAATAGATGATTTGCGAACTCAAGATATTACCTTAAGTGATAGTTTTGATAGTCTTATTACTGTGAAATATTTGAAATTAATTGATGAGTGCAAATATTAAACCCTTGGTCTCAAACATTGACAGAGGCTCAGAATTTCGGCTTTCTTAATAAACTCCAGCAAGACTTCAATAAACAATACAAAAAATAGACCTCTTGCATAAGTCGAATAGACCCCCCTTAATCCCACGCCACTTGCTACCCTGCGGGTTCCGCTTTAGCGGTACAAGTCGGGCATTGCCTGCCCAACGCAGTGGCTCCCCTTTATAAGGGCTACGGTGTACACACAAGTATGACCAGTATAGGTTTCAACTCTTCTAGGACTTACGCACTGAAGCCTGAAACCTTGATCCCCCCTAACCCCCCTTAAAAAAGGGGGGAACCTCTAAAGCCCCCTTTTTAAGGGGGTTGGGGGATCTGAGTGCGTAAGTTCTGTCTTTTAGTAATTTCGTAGTAGTAGCTCGGTCACACTAGTAGGGTGCGTTATCGACACGCCGAAATAGCAAATGAGTACGCCGAAATAACAAATGAGTACGCCGAAATAGCAAATGAGTACGCCGAAATAGCAAATGAGTACCCCGAAATAGCAAATGAGTACCCCGAAATAGCAAATGAGTACCCCGAAATAGCAAATGAGTACCCCGAAATAGCAAATGCGTACCCCGAAATAGCAAATGAGTACGCCGAAATAGCAAATGAGTACGCCGAAATAGCAAATGAGTACGCCGAAATAGCAAATGAGTACGCCGAAATAGCAAATGCGTACCCCGAAATAGCAAATGCGTTCTAGCTTTGTCAGCCAGCGTAACGCACCGCAAATCTTTGGTGGATGAAGTTTTTTCGACTTGTGTGTACACCATTGCCTTTATAAGGGGAGCCACTGCGGTCTTCTCCCAAGGGGAGAGGCTAGCGCCAAGGGGTTTCCCCAAGTGGAGGAGGCAGTGCGGTCTTGGGGTCTCCCCAAGTGGAGCAACTGCCGTCAAGTGGCGTGAGGGTTAGGGTGGGGTAAAACCCTGGTTAACCAGCTATTTCAGACTTGTGTGTACACCGTAGCCCCAACACATCGGGGAGGGTTGGGGAGGGGTGATTCAAAGATTTTTGCAAGAGACTCCACGAGCTGCGCTCACAAGGAACAATGAAAATGTCTTTTTCTCCAGCATAGCTGCCTTCTTCAATCTATTCATAAGTAGGTGGCACGCTAGCAGTAACATCGCTCTGAAGCCCCACATTTATAGTTATAAGAATTTATACGAAGATAATTTGAGGAACTTGTGAAAAAACCGCTAAATTAGCCGGAAAGTCTTACTTAAGAATTGTGTATAAGTTTTGCAAAACCATTAAGTATTTTGACTATCCTCACAACTTCCTCATATTTAAAGACTATAGTCAAAATATAGACAGTTTCTTTTTAATATCTACGGGCTTCTCAAATAGCTGCCCTGAATCGCAATAACACTTTTATGAACAGGATTTGAGAAAAATATGAATTACTGTCCTTGCTGCTCAAGTTTACTTTTAGAACATATACGCGGTGCAGAGACTTATTGGTTTTGTCGTCACTGCTGGCAGGAAATGCCTATTTATAATAGGAATAATAGGAACGAATCCAGTTCATTCGCTGATGTTGTCATGGGAAAACTACCTAGAAAGCCTCAGAAAGAAAAACGTAGTAGTACTATTGTTTACGCAAGCCAATGGCAATCGATTACCGAATGGATTGGGCTAGAAGAGTTATCTACCTAATCCAATTTACTGAAACGGATTAGTATAATTGTTTTTCTTGATTTCAGTAATTAATTGCTCAAGAATGTGAGACTATAGCCTATTTATTAGGTATTAATTGACACAGTTAGATAAAGAAAACAGAAAAATTTCTCAAACCCACAGCCAAAGAGGTGAGGTTGCTTCTGAGGTTAGGCTATGTCTGACTGGAGGTAGCAACCCTTAATTAACCATTCCTATGCAGAGTAGGCAAACAAGAGGACAATGGTAATATCATTTTGGATTTTAGACTTCCGCTCCTTTCGGCTTCTCTACGACACGCTACGCGTTAGCGGAGCTTTCCATGAGAGCGATACGTTCAAGGCAAGAAGTCGCTCAGTCGAATGATTTTAGGCTTTGAACCTTGTTTATTTTTCTTCACACAGCTTGATTTTATTGTACCAACTTATTTAACAGAGAATTATTACGCTAGCAATGGTTCTCTTATCTTTTCAAACCAAAGCTATCCATCAAGATTTATTGCTTACTTTAATAATCTCTTGCTTATAGCCCCCGATTAATTCGAGAGCTTTTAATGTTGAAAACTGAATTTGTAATTTTGATTTTATGGAATGCAGCTAATAGGGTTTAGCCTTATGCAGCCTCAATCATCTTCCCAAGATTCGTGATTCAGTAAATCGATAATTCTATCTCTGAGTAGAAATTCATTTTTTTCTAACTCCAGTTCAAAATTAATCCAGTCACGATGAGGAATATATTTACAGAGGGTGTAAATTGGCTGTTGACGGTTAACAAGTCTCTTTTTAACAAGTTGAAGTGCTTCTTCTTTGATAACTTGGATGTCATATTTTACCGTAGTATTCATAAGTCGTTCCTTTATTTTCAATCAAGGAATTAAGACTCAAAACAATAGTTGCTTTGACTCTCCCTTAAACTTATCAAATAAAATTGACGAGAATTGTGAAGAATCAAGACATTAATAGTTGCTGAAAGTTAAATACAGGAGATTTCAACTTCTCGTGCGATCGCGAACAGAGTGTTAGAGGCAGAGGCTACGCTAACATGAGATACACAAAGACCCAACCACTTTCCCATTTATAAGGCTTGTCACTACGTTGGTTGTCCCGGCTGACTTGTTCGCTCTTAACCTTCTTGCTATGAAAGCAAGTGGAGTGAGGGTTGCTCATGGAATCTCTTGCAAAAGTCTCTAACACCTCATCCCCAACCCCTCCCCAAAGCATAGGGGAGCGTTTGCTTTACTCAAATGCGGGGTGGGGTTCTTTATTTTTGATTTATGCAAGAAGTCTAATCTAGATGTTCTCTGGGCGACTTGTCAGAAGGTAGGCTAGGGTAAAGAACATTCTCTAGAAAACTTCTATTATGCTCCTGAATCTTGATAAAGTTCGTCAATATTTTCCGGCTCTAGCTGGTGAATGGACTTTTTTTGATAATGCTGGTGGGTCACAAACCTTGAAAAAAGTAGTAGATAGAATTAGCGAATTTCTCCTAAGTTCTGATGTCCAGTTGGGAGCTTCTTATGGAATCTCTCAACTGGCTGGAGAACGATTGGCTTTAGCAACTAGGGAAATGGCTACTTTCATTAATGCCAATTCTTATAAAGAAGTAGTCATGGGGCCATCGACTACAATGATGTTGAAAGTTCTTTCAATTTGTCTCGGTAAAACCTTCACCTCTGGTGATGAAGTTATTGTTACTAATTGTGACCATGAGGCTAATATTGGTGCTTGGGTCGCTCTTGAAAAACAAGGAATAAAGGTTAAAGTGTGGCAAGTTCGCCCAGATACTTTAGAACTTCATTTAGCAGATTTAGAACCATTGATGAGTCAGCGCACAAAACTGGTAGCCTTGACTCATGCTTCTAATGTTCTGGGAACCATCAACCCAATCAAAGAAATTGCTGCATTTGTACACGATCGCAACGCTATGATTTGTGTAGATGGTGTAGCTTATGCACCTCACAGATTAGTTGATGTCCAAGATTTAGATGTTGATTTTTATACTTTGAGTTTTTATAAAGTCTATGGGCCGCACCATGCCTTACTTTATGGCAAAGAAGAACATTTATTAAGATTGCCTGGTCTTAACCATTATTTTATTGACCAGACAGATATACCTTATAAATTTCAATTAGGGAATGTCAATTTTGAATTAAGTTATGGAATGTTAGGTTTATGTGATTATTTAAGTGAATTAGCACAACTGCACTACGGAAATGAAACAGCACCGGATTTAAGAAATAAAATGGTGCAAGCATTTGATTTAATTAGCATACATGAAGAACATATTAGCGATCGCCTCCTAAATTACCTCAACAGTAAGCCGAATGTGCGAGTGATTGGTCAATCAAAGGCTGACCGTAAATTCCGTGTACCAACTATATCTTTTGTCGTCGATGGAATAAATAGCTCAACCATTCCGGCAAAAGTTGACCAACATTATATTGGGATTCGCTATGGGGACTTTTATGCTAAACGGCTGATTGAATACCTGGGGTTAGCATCCCAAGGTGGAATAGTCCGGGTGAGTATGGTGCATTACAACACCCTTGAGGAAGTTAACAACTTGATTGAGGCTTTTGAGCAGATATTTTAAGATTGGGCATTGGGCATTGGGTATGGGGCATTGGGGATTGGGGATTGAAAAGAGACAGGGTAGACAAGGAAGAGGGGGAAGAACAGGAAAAGATTTATTCAATAATTCCTCCTTGTCCCCCTTGTCCCTTGCTCCCCTTGTCCCAATTACCCATTACTAAGGTGCAAAACTTGCACTTCTTCTTGTGGGGAAATTAATGTTTTACCCACTGAGAGAACAGCTAAAGCATTGGTTTGAGCTAAATTAATTAAATTGCCGGAACTGTGACTACCAGCAGCTTTGTGAAATTCATAAACTCCATCAATTAAATGCAATTTACCCCAAAGGTAAGTTTCACGTTTACCATTTGATCGCAATTCATCATGCGATCGCACTTTCAAAAATGCTGGTTCCCAACCTTCAGTAATTCCCGAAAGTTTCTTGATTGCTGGTAGTACAAATCGCCAAAATGTCACCAGTACAGCAGCAGGGTTTCCTGGTAAACCAAAATAAAGCGGGGAGTTTGTAGAGACGCGATTAATCGCGTCTGTTGGATTAATCGCGTCTCCACTAGGGAAAGTGGCGACAGTCAAGGGTTTTCCTGGACTGATTTCTACAGCCTGAATGTGGATTTTTGCTTGTAGTGACTCTAGAATTTTGTCAATATAGTCATAATCTCCCACTGAGACGCCACCAGAAGAGAGAACTATATCAGCGATCGCAATGGCGTGAGCAATAACTTTCTCCAAAGCAACTGGATCGTCTTTCACAATGCCTAAAATTAACGGTTCTGCACCACTTTGTCTCACCAAAGCTGCCAGTGCATACTGATTAGAATCCACAATTTGCCCTGATTGCAGCGGTTTATCAGCTGTCACCAACTCATCACCAGTGGAAAAAATTGCCACCCGCGGACGGCGGTAAACAGTTAATTGCGGACACTGTGCTGCTGCCAATACGGCAATTTCTGAGGCATTTAACTTAATTCCTGCTGGTAGTAGTTGTGTTCCAGCTTGATAAAAAGATGCTTTGTGTCTAACAAATTCTTGCGGTTTTGATGCAGCTAGAATAAATACGCGGTTTTCCTCGCGGCGTGTTTTTTCTTGCATAACTACAGTATCCGCACCTGCTGGGATTACCGCACCTGTAAAAATTCGTGCGGCTTGCCCTGGTTGAATCGTAGACTTGGGTTGATAGCCAGCCGGAATCTCTTCAACAATTTCTAAAACGGTTGGTTGTTCGGTGCTGGAGTGTTGTACATCTTCGTAGCGAACTGCGTAGCCATCCATTGCCGAATTATCCCAATGGGGAAAATCTAGCGGACTGGTAACAGGCGTTGCCAAAATGCGACTATCTGCTGTCAATAAATCTACAACTTCTGTATCCCGTTGACGATCCAACGGCTGCACCAAATTTAAAATAATTGCTTGTGCATCGCTGACTGATAACATAGCGATCGCCTCCGACTTTTTTCTTTTATTCTTGGGTAGCTTTGTCTAGATTTCTATAAGCGGTAAATCCCAAACTACACACTGTTAGTAAACCGATAATTATGCTTCCTTCGGGGACTTTGGATACCTGAACTGAATTGTTACTTAAATCTAGTATTTGCTCTGTGCGTGCTGCATCTCTATTGATCAAATGAAATTCTTTAGCTAGAACCTGATTGCTAAAACCTTCATCTATTAGTGCGAGATTATTATTAAGCCATGTGTCGCCAGGAAGCTCATTATCCTTGCCAACATCAAAGGGGCCAAAGATTTCCTCGGTAGTGCTATCAAAGTTGAATCTCAAATAGCCGTAGGTAGATATCCCATTAAGCACTGGAGTGAAACTATTTATCAGATTACTCAAGGGATCAAAGAAGGAAATTGAGAGAGATTGCAAGTTCTTCGTAGCTCCCAAACCAGCTTCAGAAATGATGCTGGGAGCAGTTCTTGTATCGTAGTTAAACGAACCTTTCGCTGAATAACCTGTGTCTCCTTTCCAGTTAAATTTGAACTCCGCAGCATGAGCTAGGTTGTTCGTGTTTATGGCGATCGCTAATGCTAAAGTAGTAGTCGTCACCAGACTAATAGCTGTTTTGGTAAACAGATGTGTCATAGATACAACTTCCAAATTAATTAAAATGAAGTTTCTACAACAATACAATATAGATGTACAACCCTACTGTATGTTGCATCCATGACGTGTAGCAGCTGCTCTATGAGATGCCAACTAAGTACTAATAGGGTATTAAAATTACTATATCTGCTTAATCCGATTTTTGAGTCGTGCAGTTGGTAGTTGTACAAATATTTTGTTGGCTGGTTTTTGTTCCTTTACAGCGCAGCAACTAGCCGAGTCGTCATCTTAATATTAAAAACAGGAGCGATCGCTATTTCCCAACCCCTAAATAAAAATACCTATTTTGTATGACTATCGAACGACTTCCCCAAAAACACTATCCCAAAGCTGAGATTGGGCGGCGAGGTATGGCATTGGGACTTGATTTCCTTGGTGTCTGGTTAGTCAGTTCCCTGTTGGGAGGCAGCGATATTGGGATTCAATTTATTGAAATCTTAGTTTTTGTAATACTTTGGCTGTTTTTGCGGGTAGTGGTGGTATACAACAATCAAGGGCAAAGTTTAGGGCGTTGGGCTTTCGATTTAAAGGTACTGGAAGTCGAAGATGGGGAAGTAGTGGGCAGAATTCCCGATTTGCTCTCACTAGTTAAGCGAGAGGCGATTATCGGCTTGGGTGCTTTATTAGTGTCAATTGCCCTGAGTAATATTAGAGCCAATCCCACTGCTATACTGCTAGTAATTCCCCTAGCAATTGATTGTGGGACTGCCTTCTCTGATACCCAGATGCGGCAGGCTTTACACGATCGCTATTGTGGAACTTTTATCGTTTCGTCGCGTCGTGGCTACTCGCTCGATATAAAAATTAAAAGATTAGTTGAAAATATACGGCGGAATGTGAGAAGATAGTCATTTGTGTTAATTCTCTTCAGGCTTCACTTTTTGTAAGATTATGGCTAAGAGTAAAGGTGCCCGCATTATCATCACACTAGAGTGTACCGAGTGCCGGACAAATTCAGATAAGCGTTCTGCTGGTGTTAACCGTTATACCAGTACTAAGAATCGTCGCAACACCACTAACAGGCTAGAACTGAAAAAGTTCTGCACCCACTGCAACAAACATACCGTTCACAAGGAAATTAAGTAGAGATGAGTTATTTCCGTCGTCGTCTTTCTCCAATCAAGCCAGGAGAACCAATCGATTATAAAGATGTTGATTTATTGCGTAAGTTTGTCACCGAGCGGGGAAAGATACTGCCACGTCGGATTACCGGGCTAACATCTCAGCAACAGCGAGAGTTGACATTAGCAATTAAACGTTCGCGGATTGTGGCTTTGTTGCCATTTATCAATGCCGAAGGCTAAAACAATTTTGGATTTGGAATTTTGGATTTTGGATTATTTAAAGAGAATGTCCAAAATCTGAAATCTGAATCAGAGAGTGTAAAATAGATTGCTGCATGAAAAACCCTTGGACTTAGGATTTAATAGCTGTCGGTTATAAAATCGAAAATCCAAGTTGCGCTTCCAGCGCACCAAAGGTGAGACTAAAATCTAAAATTATTAGAGTGCGAGAGTTGTGGAGAAGGGGACGCTAGTTGAATTTAGGGTTCAAGGCGATCGCCGTCTGGGCATCGTAGAACGTCCAGACGGTAAAACCCGCTGGTTTGTGGTAGACGAACGCGGTCAATCCCACAGCCTCGCGCCTAGACAAATAACCTATACAGTTACCAAACAGACTTACAAGGCTTCTGAAATTGCCAGCTTTTTGGAGCAGATCGAGCCTTATTTAGACCCATCTAGTTTAGAAGTGGCTTGGGAATTACTGGTTGAAGATGGCGAAACAGTTACCCCAGACCAAATGGCGAATCTGCTATTTTCAGAATCAGCCGCACCTGCTTGTTACGCCGCCTATTGCTTGTTATCAGACGACAAACTTTATTTCAAGCAAAAAGGAGACGCTTACGAGCCAAGAACTGCTGCTCAAGTGGCAGAACGCAAGCACCAACTAGAAGTAGAGGCACTAAAAGCTAAAGGACAGCAGGAATTTTTAGCTCGTGTAGAACAGGCGCTCAAAGGTGAAGCAGTAGAGTGGCAGCGCCACGATCGCCAGCGCTTAGAAGGACTAGAAAAATACGCGGCGCTAATAGCTGACACGGTGCGGACGGGGGTTAACTATGACTCCTTAGCTCGCGCTTATCCGCCCAGCGCTCCAGTATTAGAAACTATGACCATGCTGGGACGACCCACAACACCCCAAGGAGCCTTTCAACTATTGGTAGATTTGGGTTGCTGGAGTCCTAATGAAAACTTGTTCCTGCGGCGTTCTTCAATTCCGATCCAATTTCCTCATAAGGTATTAGAAGTGGCGCAACAGCGTTTGGATTTCCCGCCGATTGACTCAGATACAAACCGCCTTGATCTGACTCACCTGAAGGTTTACACCATTGATGATGAAACTACCACAGAGATCGACGATGGTCTAAGTTGGGAAGTACTACCCGATGGACGGGAACGCTTGTGGGTGCATATTGCCGATCCTACTAGATGGTTAGTACCGGAAGATGAATTAGATTTGGAAGCTAGAAAGCGCGGTAGTACAGTCTATTTACCGACGGGAATGATTCCCATGTTTCCAGAAGTGTTGGCAACTGGGCCAATGAGTCTGATCCAGGGAAAGGTTTGTTGTGCCCTCAGTTTCGGGATTATTTTAGGGACAAGTGGAGTAGTAGAAGATTACAGCATTCATACCAGCTTGATTAAGCCGACTTATCGCCTCACCTACGAAGATGTAGATGAAATGCTGCAATTGCGGGTGCAAGCAGAACCGGAAATTGCTGCGATCGCCACTTGGGCACAGCGGCGCAAAGCTTGGCGTTACGCTCAAGGGGCAATTAGCATCACCATGCCCGAAGCAGCGATCAAAGTCAAAGGTGAGGAAATCCACATTGATATTTTGGACGATTCCCCATCGCGGCAACTGGTAGCAGAAATGATGATTGTTGCCGGTGAAGTTGCGGCTCGTTATGGTAAAACTCATAACATACCTTTGCCCTTTCGCGGTCAACCGCAACCAGAATTACCTCCAGATGAGGAATTGCTGCTACTTCCAGCCGGGTTCGTTCGCGCTTGCGCCATGCGTCGTTGTATGCCCAAGAGTGAAATGAGCATTACGCCTTTGCGCCATGCTGGTTTAGGCTTGGATACTTACACTCAAGCAACTTCTCCCATCCGCCGCTACAGTGACTTACTCACCCACTTTCAAATTAAAGCCCATTTGCGGGGTGAAGTTCTGCCATTTTCCGCAGATCAACTTAAAGAAGTAATGATGACTGTCACCAGCATCACCCAAGAAGTGACGATGGTGGAACGACAAACTAATAGATATTATGCTCTAGAGTATTTACGCCGTCATCCAGAGGAAACTTGGGATGTAACAGTGTTGATGTGGTTGCGAGAAGACAGCAACTTAGCCCTAATTTTATTAGAAGATTTGGGCTTGCAGTTGCCAATGGCTTTCAAACGTTCTGTGAAGTTGGGCGAACAAATAGTAGTGAAAGTTAGCCACGCCGATCCACAAAAAGATATGATCCAGTTCCAAGAAATAATTTATCAAGAAGCTCAGACAGCAGCGAATTAACTAATTTGTCATTTGTTATTTGTCACTTGTACTGAGCGAAGCCGTAAAGCCTGCGGCATAGCTACGCTTCGGGCGCAGCCTCTCGTAGAGAAGTATTTGTCATTAGTAATAATCGCCTAGTATTATCAATTACGAATTATTTTATACTAAGCGTGAAAAATGATTGCGACAGATGGAAAACTGAAACACTTATCCAATGGATGTTTCACAATCCAAAATCGTTCGACTGAGCGACTTGCCTTGAGTTTCGACACTTCGACTGCGCCCTTCGGCTACGCTCAGGACAGGCTCAGTGCATCGCTGCGCGGTAATCGAGCGACTTGTACTGAGCGTAGTCGAAGTAAGTCGAGATTCAACTACCGCGTAGTCGAAGTAAGTCGAGATTCAACTACCGCGAAGTCGAAAGGAGCCGAAGTCTAAAATCTAAAATCCAAAATGGTATTAGCCTTGCTCCAATTGCTTTCGGTTACTATATAGAGTAAATGGAATGAGGTAATAATTGTGAATGTATCTTTGACCCCAGAATTGGAGCAGTTGGTTAAGGATAAAGTTAATAGTGGTCGATATCACTCAGTGAGTGAGGTGATGGGCGAAGCATTGAGATTGCTAGATGAACGCGATCGCGTTCAAGAACAACGTTTAGCAGAATTGAAAGCTAAAATCCAAGAAGGTATTGAAGCCTCAGAGCGTGGTGAAGTAGTTGATGGTGAAGAGGTCTTTGCAGAAATTGAAGAAGATATCCGACGTGCTGAAGCTCAAATACAACAAGCAGAGGCCGCTAAATAATAATGAGTCGGTACGTTTTAACAATTCCAGCCAAGCAAGACCTCAAAGAGATTAATCGCTATATTATCCGCTACAATCCTGATGCGGCTCGAAGACTCAACGAAAAAATTAAACAGCAGTGCAAACTGTTGGCCGATTTTCCTAATATGGGGCAAAGTTCCGATACTTTTGCCCGCGGTTTACGGAGTTTTCCAGTAGAAGATTACTTAATATTTTATCGCCCTATTGATGGCGGTGTGGAAGTTGTACGTATTGTCAGTGGTTATCGAGATTTAGAGACAGTTTTCTTAAGTGAGGATATTCCTTAATATTGCATTTGATGTAAGCGATCGCTATCTCTAGCCAATATGTCAGAAAATAATCATAAGAGGATGTTTTAAAAGAGAGGGGCTGTTGTAAGAAAGCTCACAAGGCTTATGCTGAGATTTGTAGAAAACAGCACCTTGTGAGCGAATGACTAAAGCATACCGTAGCAATTTGACATGGGAACAGTGGGAATTAATTGCAGACCTATTCCCAGGAGCAAAGCCAGGTGGTCGTCCCCGAAAATTAGCCTTATTTGCGGTGGTGAATGCGATTCTCTATGTATTGTGTGAGGGGTGTACGTGGCGAGGTCTACCAGGTGATTTTCCCGCCTGGTCAACGGTTTATGGTTATTTTTGGAGATGGGGTAAAGATGGTACATGGTTGAAAGTTCACGATCAACTCTACCAGTGGGTGAGAGTAGACGCGGGGCGTGAACCTAGCCCATCAGAAGCAGCAGTTGATAGCCAGTCAGTAGAAACAGCAACGATGATCTCTATTGATGTTGGTTACGACGCAGGTAAAAAAATTCATGGGCGTAAACGCCATTTGAGTGTAGATTTACTGGGTCTAGTTTTACGGGTTTTGGTAACATCGGCTAGTTTTCCAGAACGTGAAGGCGCGAAAAAAGTCCTCAGCCGAGTTCACAATACAGGCAATCAAGTAAAACGGTTGAACACTATTTGGATGGATGGAGGATACCGAGGAGAAGAATTTATGCGGTGGGTGATGGATATGTTTCGCTGGATTGTAGAAATTGTTCTTAGACCCTTGGAAAAAAAGGGTTTTGTTCATTTACCAAAGCGCTGGGTTGTTGAGCGAACTTTCGGGTGGCTTAATTGGTGTCGGCGTTTAAGCAAAGATTATGAAAGATTACCTGAAACTTCCGAGATATTTATCTATATTGCCATGATTCGTATTATGGTCAGACGACTGGCATAATTTTTGACTGGTTTTGACTTTTAAAACATCCTCTAAAGTAATTATTTTTGATACCACCATGCGTGATGGAGAATTGACGCCTGGTGTAAAGATGAATTTGCAACAAAAAATTATCATTTCGCAATTGCTCGAAGAAATGGGAGTCGATATTATTGAAGTTGGTTATCCAGCAAGTTCTCAAAAAGATTTTGATGAAGTCTTTAATATTTCTCAAATAATTAAAAATTCTACTATTTGTGGGCTAGCTAGTTCCAATTCAAATGAAATAATCACTCTTGCTGAAGCAATTAAACCAGCAATCAGAGGTAGAATTCACACTTATACTCCGGTAAATCTGAAAAATCAATCTAAATTAACCAAAGAAGAAGTATTAGCAACAATCAAAGAGAGTGTTTCTTTAGCACGCAATTACTGTGATGATGTAGAATGGAGCGCTTTTGATGCTCCTAGAAGTGAGCCAGATTTTTTGTGTAAATCTATTGAAACTGCAATCAAGAGTGGTGCTACTACTATTAGCATTCCTGATAGCTTAGGTTTGGCATCGCCAGAAGAGTTTTCGCAACTTCTGCAAATGATTTTTAATCGAGTACCCAATATTAACGAAGTTGTCGTTTCAGTACACTGTCATGATGATTTGGGTATGGCAGTAGATAATTCACTGATTGCTTTAAGTTGTGGTGTGAGGCAAATTGAATGTGCAATTAATGGTTTGGGTGCGAGGAAAGGTAACGCAGATTTCAGTCAAGTTGTGATAGAGATTTTAAAAGAGGGGAATTATCAACTTGATATTGACACTTCGCTAATGAGTAAAGCGACAGAGTTGATTTTTCAAATAACTGGGATTGCAAAAGCAAAATAGTTTTTATAGTAGCGTGGCAAGCTTAAAATAGTGCATTAACTAAGTCTAACATTCTCCATTCTAGGAGAATTAGCATTACCTTGCCAATGAGTGGAATTGGTGTTTTTGCCATTCAGGAAGTGTCAATTTATGACTATCATACTTTGAATAGCATACTGGTTTTAATAACGGCTAATAAGTAATTTTTTCACTTTTACCTATTAACCGTTACTACATTTAACTAACTGCGGCTTCAGTTTTTTCCTCTGCTTTTTCCTGTACTGGTACATAGGGTTTTTCTACACCCTGCGCCAGATATTCTGCTAGCTGGCTTTCAATTTGATCGCGGACAATTTGGCGATATTCAAGAAAATGTTCGTTGTGAGCGCAAGCTGCGAGGTAATGCTCAAAAACTCCGGGGTTACGTTTGAGAATGCTGAACAAATGATGCCAGAATTTCCAGCGGGTTTCTCGTTTGATTCCTTGTCGCCAAATCACAAGTAACAAGGCTTTCACAACTACCCACTCTGGCATTTTCGCGGGTGCTTTCCAACTCGGCAAGCCCATCATCAAGAAACAACGATAGGTGCGATCTAAGTACTGTACTGGGTCGTATAAACTACAGAATGCTTCAATATATTCTCTGGCAAGTTCTTCCAGGGGACGGGTGGGCAGGAAGTTCATCAATGTTGTTTGGTTGATGTTTCCATCTTGATTTTCCCGTAATCTTCCTTCCTTTTTCAGGCGATGCCAAAGCGCAGTGTTAGGTAACGCTTGTAACATGGCAAAAGTAGTTGAGGGAATTGCTGCTTGTTCTGCAAAGCGGACAATGCGATCGCCTGCGCCTGCTTTTTCGCCATCAAACCCGATAATAAACCCAGCCATTGGGCGCAATCCCGCTTTAATAATGGTTTGCACCGCCTCAGTTAGAGAACTGCGAGTATTTTGAAACTTCTTAGTCATTTGCAAACTATCTTCATCCGGCGTTTCGATTCCCAAAAACACCGCCGAGAAACCACACTCAACCATCAACTCCAACATTTCTTGGTCTTGTGCCAAGTCAACTGAAGCTTCCGTGTCAAATCGGAAGGGATACTTATGTTCTGCCATCCAGACTTTTAACTCTTTCAGCAACAATTTCACATTTCGCTTGTTGCCAATAAAGTTGTCATCCACCATGAATACACCCCGCCGCCAACCCAATTCATAGAGGTAATCTAACTCTGCTAACAATTGCGCTGGGGTTTTGGTACGCGGTTTGCGCCCATAGAGAACAATAATGTCGCAAAATTCGCATTGGAAAGGACATCCACGCGAAAACTGCACCGACATCATGTCATAAGCGTTCAACTCTAACAAATCAAAGCGGGGTATTGGTGTGCTGGTGACATCAGGTTTTTCTGTGGCGCGGAAAGTGCCAGATGTTTCACCGCGTTTAATTGCCTCAATAAACATGGGGAGAGTGATTTCCCCTTCATCCAAAATCAGAAAATCTGCGCCAACATTTTCAACTTCGTGAGGTACAGAAGTGGGGTAAGGGCCGCCAACCGCAACTAACTTGCCACGTTTTTTTGCTTCCTGAATTTGCTCAAGTAAATCTTGTTTCTGGACAATCATCGCAGAGAAAATTACTACATCTGCCCATGCCCATTCTGCTTCTGTTGCGGGGCGGATATTGCGATCGACCAGCTTGAATTCCCATTCTTGGGGCAAAATCGCGGCTACTGTTACTAAACCTAGAGGTGGTAGTAAAACCTTGCGATCGACTAACTCTAGGATTTTTTCATAAGACCAAAAGGTTTTGGGAAATATTGGATACACTAACAAGATTCGCATGTAGTATCAATCCTCACACTTTGATTGTTATCCCACTCTAACGAAAATAAAGAGTTATTGACTTTTTATTAAAGTTGTTTTATTTTTCCATTCATATTTTTAACTCAAATGGGCGACTAGTACAGCACGGCGTAAATCCAAATACCATCTCAATTAACCAGACAAGTTGCTCTGAGCAACTGGTTAAAGGTAGGTAAACTTTCGCCACAGTTTACTAGGATTTCCTTAAAAAGACTCCCACATATATAAGAATTATTGTCATTTAGCTGTATCGTGAAAAGAGAAGCAAATTAGAAAACAAGTGTAGGCTTCCGAATAAATCAATCAGATGATCGCACAATGGCTCTCAAAAGCTTTTGCACAAAGTTTCAGGATTCTCCTTACCGTTACTTTTGTCAGTACTACATTTCCTGTGGTTGCATCCGAAGATAAGTCTAGTTCTAGTAATCAACGTAACCTCCTTCAAACTGAGATTACACAGCAGGACCTCAAAATCATCGATCGACTAGTAGCTATTGCTGAACGTAACTCAGCCCAAGTGCTGGAAACAAAAGCTGCAATGGGATTGAATGCTTTTAAAGATGTCTTAGCTATCGAATTATCTCCGGCTCTAAGTACGATCTCAACATCACCGGATTCCCCATCTGAGCGCTCAAACAGTTTTTCCTTAACCGTCACAATTGACCCGATTAAATTCATTAGTACTTTTGGGCAGCTTCCTGTTTTGCAAGCTCGTTGGAAGGAAGCTAGACAGCAAAAAAGATTAGCTATCGTGCAATGTTATGTTGCCTATCTTCAAGCCCGTCAAGCAGCTTTAATTGCCACTTATCAAATCCAAAAAATTACTGTAAGTTCTGACATTGCCAATCTTTATTCCCAAATAAATTTTCCTAAGAATGTCAATCATCTTGCTAATCCTGATTACGTTGCAGCTGCAACATCTTTGTTAGAAGCAAACACACGCGAACGATTGACATTGGAAGAATTGGCTGCTTGTGTCGGCTTATCTTCGCAAGAAATGACCGCTATCATTAGCAAATAATAGATATTTTTTCATACACGTTTAACACCGCTAATTTTCAAAACATCACTCATGGTTGCACAGTAATTTGGTAAGCCGAAACTATCAGGATTGATGAATTTTTCGTATGTAAAATGCCGATAGTTCATGCAAAACCGATCCCAAGCAGCCATGCGAATGCGGAATAGAACAATAATCAAATTAGCCAAAGCTATAGATATAGGAATACGAAAGTAAATCTTTTTGCCCAGATAAGCACAAACTTCTTTCACTGCTTGATTAGCAGTTAATGGTGCTTGACCTAAAACCAGCCGACGTGGTTGATTATCTTTAGCAGGACGATCGATCAAATATCGCACGACAGTGGCAATATCTCGTCCGTGGATAAAGTGAAAACTGCCATCTGCTTCTAAAAAGCGAATCAAATTGATATATTTCGTCACTTCTGTAATACCAGATGTGACAGCAGAATAGGGTTTATTCGCATCACCGCCCAATACTACAGTCGGAAATACTGTGGTAATTTTGGGTGCGATCGCTAATTTTTCTTTTTTCTCTAAGCACTCATATTTAGAACGGATATAATCTGTCCCAATTTCCCCAGCTTCTTTTAATGGTTGATTGTAGCGATCCAAAACGCTAGCTGTCGAAAAATAAATTACCTGTTGGCAACGTTCTGGATCTAGCAGTTCGAGTAACTCTATAGTCTTGACGACATTAATATCAAATGTTTGCTCGCCGCCCCAAGCTGTGGCTGTGAGTACGGCTGTATCAATTGTGGATAGCAAATCGGCAAATTGGCGAATATTTTGCATATCACCTTGCAAAACGTTGATGCCTGAACGAGCATTAGTATCAACTTGCAGTTTGCTTGGGTTCCTAACTAATAGATACAGTTCGTGATTTGTTTCTTTAATTAAGGCTTCTGTTAAATAATGACCTACACAACCACTTGCACCAGTCACTAAAATCCGCTTCTGGCTCATAGAGAATTTATAAAACGTTAGGAGTTAAAACTAAAGAATTAAGAATAAAGTTAAAAGTTCCGAATCGCAACTGAATAACTCTGGAAATTTTAGATTTTGAATTTTGGATTTTAGATTGCAGGAAAAATCTAAAATCTAAAATCTAAAATCTAAAATTGTATGACTTCTAACTCTTAACTCCTGCAAGATTCAATTCCTTCGCAGTTTCAAAGAAGAAAGCGACATTTTCTTCGGGAGTTTCTGGTAAGACACCGTGACCGAGATTGAGAATGTGACCCCAATTGCCAGCTTTGCGAACCGTATCAAGAATGCGATCGCGGATAAACTGTTTAGAGCCGAATAACACGCCTGGGTCAAGATTTCCTTGCACTTTCATTTGTTTACCCAATCTGGCTCGTGCATCTGCCATATCCACGGCCCAGTCTACAGTGACAATATCAGCCCCAGATTGTCCCATTCTTTCTAACACACCTGCACTACCGCTAACTAACAAAATCAAAGGTGTATCGGGGTGGGTTTGCTTAACTTGCTGGAAAACTCGCTGCTGATAGGGGAGAGCAAAGGTGTCATAATCTTGAGGACTCAATTGACCCGCCCAAGAATCGAACATTTGCACAACTTGAGCGCCACAGTCAATTTGGTAGCGGGCATAGATGGCGATCGCATCTGCTAATTTAGCTAATAATTGATGCAATATCGCCGGATCTGAAAATGCCATATTTTTGATGATGGAGTAGGTTTTAGAACCTTTTCCTTCGACTGCATAAGCTGCTAACGTCCACGGCGCACCCACAAAGCCCAACACCGTTGATTTATCGCCTACTTCCGAACGTAGCGCTTGCAATATTGTTTTGATAAATGGTAGAGCTGCTTCTGGTTCTAAAGGATGCAAATTATCAATTTGTTCTTGAGTGCGCAGAGGTGAGTGAATGATTGGCCCTTTACCTTCGGCGATGTCCATGTCAATCCCCAAACCAGGTAGTGGGGTGACAATATCAGAAAATAAAATTACTCCGTCTGGTTGGAAAGCTCTCCAGGGTTGCAAAGAAACTTCAATTGCTACTTCTGGAATTTCGGAGCGATCGCGAAACGAAGGATACTTATCTCTTAAGTCTCGATATGCTTTCATATATCGTCCCGCTTGTCGCATCATCCATACAGGGGGACGATCTACTACTTCACCACGAGCAGCCCGTAAGAGATGAGGAGTCGTTGAATAAACACCCATTTATCACTTCATCCTAAGTCACAACTTTTATGCCACTGTTTAGCTTATCATTCTGGGATTACGCTTTATTAGCAAGTTATCAGCAAAAGCCCTAGTCCCTTGACACCAAAGGAAAATCGGGTCGGAAATGCGATAAAACAAGAATTAATAAAGAAAGTGGAATATAAAAGAATTTCGTCACTCTTTTGTGTTGTCTCCACTATCTACTTTTTTAATTCCCTATGGAAACTGACTCTAACAGTCCCGATCGTGTTGCATCTGCTAATAATGAGCCTAATCCAGGAAAGTATTTGATTCCGCGATCGCAGCGACAGAGGTTCTTTATTCAGTTTACCTTAATGACCCTCATCGGATGGGTTGTCGGTGGCGTTGCCAGTATCGCTTTAGAGAAAATTATTCTCCAAAGTCTTTCATCTAACCTTGCTAATCAACCACAAACATGGAGCATTTTGGTTAGAAGCCTTAGTAACGTTGTATTTGCCGTGATTTTCGCTGCCGATCAAGCTCTTGTCCTTTACCGATATTTACCGGGTTGGCAGTGGTTATTTGCTACTAGTGTCGGTTGGCTGATTGCCAACGGCGTTTCTACAGCCTGGATTAACTACATTTCAACCATTGCCTCATCAGCTTCTGAAGATACTTTGATTTTTGGATTTTTGTCTGCGATCGCATATATAATTTCTGGAATTTGGCTAGGGATTTGCCAATGGCTGGTGTTGAGGCGATATACAGCAGGTATTTGGTGGTGGAATTTTGTACCCTCAATCTCTTTTTTCTGGATTACTATTTTGGTTTGGTTGCTTTTTATTATGCAAAATTTGATTCCAGAAACCTACCGTACTCCCATACTATATTGGAGTGGACAAGGATTGACAGCAGCGATTTTAGGAGCTATACCAGCAATTGGTTTGTGTACGTTAAAAAGAAATTTACATTCCAAAACTGGAGTTTCTTCCTGACTTTTATCGATATATTTCATAACCTTAATATTTATGACTCGCCCGCGCATTCTCCAACCCGGCCAAAGTTATACATTTAGTAAGTATTTTGAATTACCATATACCCCAGCAGATATCTTGGCGGAACTGGGATGTAGTTACGAACGCGCATCGCTACAACTACCACAATATTCAGGCGTAATTGACTATTTAGATTTTTTACAGCGTTACTTACGGCGCAATATCATGCGCGTAAATCCTATCAGTGAAGCTGCAAAACGTGAAGTTTTAATTGCTCCTATTTTGTTGGAAATTTGCGACCAAACGCAAACTCAACTAAACATTGAGTACCCCATTAATGTTAGCGAACAACTCAAAGGAAGTTTTGATTACTATATTTCATCTTTCAATTCTCTGTTAGTGGTTGAAGCCAAGCAATCCGATTTAAGCCGGGGATTTACTCAACTTGCAATTGAATTGATAGCACTCGACCAATGGACAGATTCGCAAACACCAACTTTGTATGGTGCTGTAACAAATGGAGAAGATTGGCGATTTGGAATATTTTATCGGCAAGATAAACGGGTCATGCAAGATATCAAACTTTATCGCGTTCCTGAAGGTTTGGAAGAATTAGTGCGAGTGCTTGTAGGAATTCTTACCAATGCTGGTAGTTAATTATATACTCAAGCCACTGCACCTCAAAGGAGACCACGAGTTACCCAGTCCCATTTAATTGTTATCCCAAATACTTTCTAAACGCTCTTGTGCTATTTTGAGAGCTTTGTCGGGAGATTCACCCAGCAATGTAGCCTCGATAGCTCGACCAAGACTGTCAGAAAGACGGCTATATCCGGCGATAATCGGTCTAGCACCAGCTAGAGGAATTTGTTCTATAAACACTTTTAACCAAGATTTTTGGTTGAGGAATTGCTGATAAGCTTCACTTTGTGCAGCTTTAAGATTAACTGGTAAAAAACCGGTACCGATACTCCATTCTTTTTGGAATTCTTCACTCAAAACATATTCTAAAAACTTGAGTGCAGCTTGCTCTCTGGCTGGTGTAGTCTTCATCACATAAAGATTTCCGCCACCTGTCACCGTAGCTTGACCAACATTTGTAGGTATGGAAAATGCGTCGTAATCAACGTTAGATTTCGTGATATAAGTCCAAGGGCCCGTAATTTGCATAGCAACCCGACCCGCTATAAAGGCATCCTCTTCATAACCCCGTTCTGGAGAAGAAAGCATTGCTGAACCATCTTTCAACAGCTGCTGCCAGAATTGTAAAGCTTTCAGCGCTCCAGCATTCGTTAAATTCGGTCGGTTATTTGTCAGTACTTCTCCGCCAGCGCTCAATAAAAAAGGAAACCAGCTAAAAACAGTCCATTCTCCCTTCCCTAAAGGCAGTAGAATTCCGTACTGTTCTGGTCGGTTGTCGCCATTGCGGTCTATGGTTAATTTTTTGGCAACTTCTCTCAATTCTTCCCAAGTCTTGGGCGTTTGTGTAATTCCCGCAGCTTCAAAAAGCTTAGGTCTGTAAAAAATACCGATGTTACTTGTATATAATGGAGCCGACCAAAGATGACCATCTAATTGCAATTCTTCAAGTAAGTTAGGGGTGATTTCTGACTTTAGAGGCAATTTTTTCAACCAATATTCTAAAGGTATAATTGCCCTTAAATCTGCTAACTGACCTGTAATTTGCGGATAGAATGCCAAGATATCTGGAGGCACATTACCCACAACAGCTGTTAATATTTTTGGCAAGTGGGGTTGAGCTAAAAAGACAGATTCTACCTGCACATCAGTATGAGTCTGATTAAATTTGTCTACCAGTTTTTCAAACACATCCCGATTAGCAGGGGGATTGATTGCTTGCCATAGGGTTAAATGAATTACTCCATCATCCTTCTGTACTAGTCCCTGACAACCAGATAAAAATATTAGGAACGAACTTAGAACAATCCCTAGAAGTAATATCCGCCAACCAGAAGCGATGAATCGGCGAGAATAATGGCTTATTTGGGATAGAAAAAGGATAATCTTCATACCAGATAGTTAATCAGATTAAGAAATATTCTCCAGAACACTTTTGGTAATACTAGTTTCTGCTCTTGTGTAAATATAAGTTTGGGGTTCGGTTACTTTTTCAGTTCTAAATATTTTTGCCGCCCGATACCAAAAGTCTGTATCCTCTCCGTATGCAATATTATTAAATCCTTTCACCTCAAAAAATACCTGTCTCTTTCCAAAAAATGTTGGCCCTAAAACACATTCTCGGAGATTAATTTTTTGACCTGGTTGAAAATAATCTGCAACCCAAACTTCTTCTTCTGTGGCAAATCCACCTTCAATCAAATCAATTTCTGGATTAGCTCTCATATATTCAATTCGCGCATCCAGATGATTTACTTTGTACGCATCATCGCTATCTAAGAATGTTATATATTTGCCGAAAGATGCCTGTATTCCTACATTTTTAGCATACCACAGCTTCCTATTTTGGTGTTTCAAATATCGGATATTTTGAAATTTTTGAATATAATAATTTACAATTTCAAAAGTATTATCTTGGCTGCCATCATCCACTATAATCAGTTCCCAATCTTGAAAATTTTGAGCAATCACACTATCAATGCAATTGTTTAAATATTTTGCCCGATTATAGGTACAGAGGATAATTGACACTTCATGATTGAAATCAAAAACTACAGTTTCCATTTTTAAATCATCATCGTAATTGTTCGCACAAGAATCCCACTAATAAAAGAGGGATTTTTAATTATTGAGGGGTAAAGTATTAAGCTGTGTTGAACAGAACCAAGTTATTAACAGGCTGAAAAATTACTCCTTAGCTGTGTAAGTTTATAAAATCGTGCATGATATCATTATAATGAGAAATTATCCGGCTATAATCAAAGTTTTCTCGAACATATTCTAAAATTTGTGCACGATAATATTGGTTTTTCTCAATCATCTCGCTAATTGTATCGGTAACAATTTTGTGAGCTTCTGGTGTGGTGTCAGTTAAAATATTATCTGGCAAAATTTTAATGAATTCTTGGTGATGCAAATTAGCGCTAGCAGATTCGGAAACAACTATACATAAACCTGCTGCCATTGCTTCTAATACTACGAGTGGTGCAACTTCTCCTTCACTAATTAAAACTAAACAGCTATAATCTGTGAGCCGAGAATAAACCTGTTCTAAACTCCATACACCTAAATATTTTGTGGTTGTTCCTTGAATAAAATCAGGATCGTCTAGAGGACCAACAAAATCTATTGCAATCTTTCCATCTATAATTTTTGCCAGTAATTTCTGCTGTTTTCTTGGCTGAATCCAACCTAAACAAATAGCTTTATTATTCCCTTTAGGTTGAAAATTTACTTTCTGAGTATCAATACCATTTACTTGCACTGCGATGTATCCAGAATACCCTGCGTTCAAGAAAAAATCTTTTGTTAAATGAGAAAGAGCAATTATTCCAGGTGCATTAAAATAATGTTGATATGCTTCTCTAAATTCCTCATTCCATTTATCTGTTTTAAACAAATAACCATCATGGCAGCTAAAACAATACTTCTGTTTAAGGTTTCGATTAAACTCGCTGACAAAGCTGTAGGCGTGTAAATGCACAAAATCATAATTATTATTATTAATATATTCTATAACTTCGTTAACATCTTTCTTGTTTAAGATATCGGCTTGATGTCCAATTGTTTCTAAAAAATTTTTGTATTCAGTTATCACAGTTAAAACAGAATGTGATAGAGGGGGTTCAGGGATATAACCCCAAGCTACGAGGGCAATTTTCATAAAAAAGCTTTAGTTTTATAATCAGGAGAATGACTTGGTTATTATAAGCTATTTTCGATTGTATTTATAATGCGATCGCATTTATTTTAAGCTTGGCTGAAAATGACAATTTAGCGTTTCTGAAAGATTTTATTTTCCAATCCTTGCTCGGTTGCAAGAGGCAAGTGTTGCTCTACTTATCTGGTAAGTAAGCAGTCTGGAAGGTTAGGTTTGTGATTTTTGAATCGATGCTCTGCTCTAATTGCCGCAGTCCCACACTAGAGGCGATTACCTTTATTTGGATATTCGAGTTGGTCTTAGTATTAACTATTGAACCATAGTATGTTACTGTTAATGCTAATTTCCGTAATTTATAGGAGTTACGCAAAAATTGCTAAAAAGCTTAATTTATCGAACCGCCAAGAGCGCCGAGAATTCGTAGAGTGTGCGTAAGTCCTAATTTAATTGGTAAAGCTAACAAAATTAGTACATAATTAATCTTGGGAGAAAAATTAATAATGGCAAATACTAATGAAGTTGTTCAAAATATCTCTTTGTCTAGTTGGGACTATATTTCACCTGAATTTGAGATAGTTCATCCTGATTCAGCTTTCCCCAATATGATTATTGGAGACATTAATAACTGTTATTGGTCTTATTTACGTCGAGATATTCCCCATAAATGGTATGTGGATATAGATGAGCCATTTATAGGGTTCCTCAATAGAGATGAAGCACATATTTTATATAATACGGCACTCAGATTTGCCGGGAAAAAAGCTTTAGAAATTGGTTGTTTGCGCGGTTGGTCTGCCTGTCATCTGGCATTGGGTGGAGTGGAATTAGATGTAATCGATCCTTTTTTAGCTAGAGAAGATGTTTATGAAAGTGTAAGTAATTCCCTACGACTTGCTAATGTTCTTGACTCAGTTAATTTAGTAGCTGGTTATAGCCCACAAAGGGTAGAAGAGTTAGCTAAAGAATTACAACACAAGTGGTCATTGATTTTCATTGATGGCGATCATGAAGCACCTGCTCCGCTCAATGATACTATTGTTTGTGAACCATTGGCAGAGGATGATGCTTTAATTTTGTTCCATGATTTAACTTCTCCTGATGTAGCACAAGGTTTAGACTACTTAAAGGAAAAAGGTTGGAATACAATCATTTACCAAACTATGCAAATTATGGGTGCTGCTTGGCGTGGGAATGTTAAGCCAGTAAAACATCAGCCAGATCCGAAAATTCATTGGAATTTACCAAAGCATTTAGAACATTATTCTGTGAGTGGATTATGACTGTTTGACCAGAAGCGGATCTGATTTTAACTTAATGGGGATGCGCGATCGCTAATATTCCGGCATCCCCATCTAAAGTTACTTCTATACCCACTGGTAAGGCTGCATTGGGACTATCATGGCCAAAAGGCAAATCGGAGACAATGGGAATCCCTAAATCGCCCAAGCGATCGCGCAATACTTCTTCTACGCTAAAACTAGATATAGTTGGCGGCGCTTCACAGCGAGTAAAACCGCCCAATGCAATACCGCAGACTTGAGACAAAGCACCACTCAAACGCCACTGCGTCAGCATCCTATCGATGCGATAAGGTGCTTCGGTAACATCCTCGAAGGCCAGAATTACATCATCAAGATGTGGCAAGATTGGTGTACCCAAAAGGTGAGTAGCCACCGTCAGATTACCTGGCAATAAAGTACCATGAACCACACCACCACCCCAACCGCAACCTTTGAGAGGGGTAAAAGAACTACCTTCTACCCAATCGAATAATCGCTTAACTGACCAATCTGACTCATCTGCCAAAGTTGTCATTACCGGGCCGTGAACGCCGGAAATTCCTGCTGTATAAAGGCTCCATAATAAAGCTGTGATATCAGAAAAGCCTATGAGCCACTTGGGAGGCTCTGAATTTGCCCAATTCCAATTTTCTAAGATGCGGGTGCTGCCAAAACCACCTCTGGCACAGAGAATACCACGACAATCAGGATCTTGCCATGCTGCTGCTAGCTGTTGACGGCGGGTTTCATCTTTTCCAGCTAGATAACCCCATTTGTCATCTATCTGTGGGCTGATTTCTAGTTGATAGCCACGCGATCGCCAAATTTCTAGACTCTGTTTAAATTCTTCAAATTCTCGCAAAGCACCACTAGGGGCAATTACTCGTAATAAGTCTCCAGGTTTTAGGAGCGGTGGTAAGATTTTGGCTGGCATTAAAAAAGTTATGAGTGAAAAGTATAATAGACTTCTTGCAGAAGTAGGGTGTATGTTAAGGGTTAAAGGGTAAACGTATGGAATTTTCCCAAACCCAGTAACCTTTACCATAGACCCCAATATCTTGCCAAAGTTACTTTTGCAAGATGTCTAATATTAACAATGCTGCAACTGTGTTAACAACACAACAACTTCATCAATTGCCTGCCGTATAACTGTTGCAGATTGATCCGACTGATTGACGATAATACTAAAAACTAGCGGCTCATATTTCGGCGCATTCAGATATCCAGATAGAGAAACTACACCCGTTAACGTACCTGTTTTTGCTTGCACAATGCCCTCAGCAGGTGTATCTTGAAAGCGGCCTTTCAGAGTTCCACTTTTAGCCGCGACGGGTAAAGATGCGCGATATATAGATGCTGTTGGGGTTTTTGCCATTCCCCGCAGAGTTTGGACAAAAGCTTCTGGTGTCACTAAGTCACGACGTGATAAACCTGAACCATCGACCAAAATGTAATTAGCTGGATCGACCCCCAATTTAGTTAAACTTGCTTTGACAACTTCTAAACCGACATCAGCAGTAGTCTGATTTTTAAGTCTAGTCTTTTTCACAGCTAATGCTCTCAGCAATGCTTCAGCATAAAGATTATTACTATTTAAATTAGTTTCTGCTAATAATTCAGCTAAAGGTGGCGACTCTACAAATGCTATTTCCTGTTGATTCACACCACCATTTACTACTAATGTCTGTCCCAAAGTAATTTTTTCTGTTGCTAAGGCAGTACGAAAACGTCGTAAGAAGTAATAATTAGGGTCAACTACAGGCAAATCTATTAAAGATTCTTCAGAATTAGTTGCCAGTTGTCCTTGAATTCGTAATACTGTTCCTGATAATTCGCGGGTGACATTGACGTAGCTCGGTTGATTTTGAGGGATGGTTATTGACTGATTAATTATCCGCCACTGTTTGGCTTCGCCAGGATCGATCCACAGCACTTGCAAAGATTTACCTACAGCCTGTGGTGCAAGTTTAAAGCTAAAAATATTTTTATTCAGAATAAAGCTGCTAACTGGTACGCCATCACTTGATTGCACATCTTCCCATTGCCAGGTGGGGTTAACAATATCACCTTGAATATAACTATCATCAGCATTCAACTGCTGAATTTGAGTAATACCTTTCTGTTTTAACTGCTGTGCCAATTTTTGCAGTTCAGTATCACTTAAACTAGGATCTCCCCTGCCGACAACACGTAAAATACCATTGCCATTCTGATAAATAGAGGTGCGAATCCGAAAATTAGCACCCAATTCCTGCAACGCGGCTGCTGTTGTCAGCAATTTCAGGTTAGACGCAGGAGTAAAATATTTTTGAGCATCTCGACTGTAAAGAGTTGGCCCCGTTGACAGAGGTTGTATCAAAATTCCCCAGCGTCCCCGACTAAATAAGGGACGATTGATTACAGCATCTATAGCTGTTCCCAGTTGGCTAGAGCAAATTGATTTTGTGGTAGTTCTTGGTGCAACTGGGGTTTGTGCTTTCGCAAGCCTAGAACTAAATCCTATCTGACTAGTCAAAAATATTAATAAAACACCCAGTGGTTGATTGAAAGTCTTAAGTCTCACCAATTTTCCTTATCCCAAAGACAGATATTTTTACTTTGCGAACAATTTCTTTCCGGAGAGAGAAGAATTGGCTCAGTAAAGTTACTTAATTAGTATAGGGAAGATGTTCACATGTTTCATACATAGGCGATTGCATAAACATAATTTATGGGACTACAAAATCGAAACCTGAGTCAACCTGCATATACAGAAATACGAAATCGAGGCAATGGTGTGAGTACATTTTTATCTGGTGTAGCTGTATTACTCTCTACTTTGGCTTTGGGATGTAGCGGCTATGTAGCTTATGAAGTTTTTATGTTACGGCAAACACTAAATACTATTAGTACAGCCAGTAACACCATTCCCACTCAAGTCCCAAGTCCTACAGCTACAACTTCTCCACAAGCAACTGTCTCACCATCCCCAGCTAGTGCTACAACATCAGCAATTAATCCTGGTCAATTTGTGCAGCCTGCTTTTGGCAAAAAGGCAGAAGTTGAGTTACTTTCAGCAAAACGAATTAAAGACCCGGAAACAGGAAACCGTGATGTGGTGAATCTGCAAATGCGGATTCGTCGCCTTGCCACAGACGGAGTTGTTGGTAGCGATATTATCTCGGTTGCTAGTACAACAGCTCGCAATCCTGACACTAGCGTAACCTACAAAGGAGTTGCTCTTAATCGCTCAACAGGAAGCGTTTCTTTATTCCAAGTACGTCCACAAGCCTCCGCAGATGCTTATATCTGGCTAAGAGTTCCCGATGGTATCAATAATTTGGACATTTTTGTGCCAGATACAGCCGCATTTAAAAATGTACCAATTTCATCTTAGCTAGCTAACTAATATCAAATAACTCCCCATCAAGGGGAGTCATTAGTTGTTGATTATACAAAATAATGCTTTCGTTCTCTAAACAGTAGCCTTGCAACCATAAGCAGCAGTCTGAAAGATAACCAAATTTCCAAAACCCTTTTTAATTACTTTCTCTTTCGCTTCATTAGTGTTGCTTCTAACTGTGGTTGAAGTTCTTTATTAACCATTGGTAAGAACTTATTTCAAAATAATTTGAAATATTCTAAATAAATAATAATTTAAACGTCACAAGATTAGCGAATAGGTAACAAGGGATTCTAATTAGTATCAATTTTCCAGTATAGAAAAGAACCGAATGCACTAATATCAGCAGTTTTGCCGCATAACTGTAATTTTCAGCAGTAATCAGGGAAATATAAGTTTGATTAACTTTGCAATTATCGCAATGCTGATTTGGGGTGTTATCAGAAATGTTAACTCAAGGTTAAGGATTTAAACTATGTTGGCAATACATAGCATGACAAATGCTAATAATTTGAACTTGCAATTAGAGTCCACTTTGCAAGAATTACCACTTTGGTCTGTTTATGTCGAAGCAGATAGTCCAGCAAATGATTTGAATACACTCTTTAAGCAAGAACCTTTATTACCAGGAATTATCCTGGTGAAAAATCATGACTATCTAGGGATGATTTCCCGGCAAAGATTTTTTGAACACATGAGTCGTCCTTATAGTTTCCCACTATTTTCTAAACGACCTGCAAGAAATTTGATTAACTTTCTTCAGCCAGATGTGTGTGTAATTTCAGAGGATACGCTCATTGTAGAAGCAAATAAGGTAGCATTGCAGCGAGAACCTCAATTTGTATATGAGCCGATTTTAATCGAAACTCAGTTAGGTAGTTATAAGCTACTCGATTTCCATCATTTACTTTTAGCTTATTCCCAAATTCATATTTTAACATTAGCTCAACTAGAGCAAGCACAAGAACAATCTAGAATCACCAAAGTAGGTTTTCGTACCCTTAAGAATAACTATGCGCGATTAATTCAAAATGAAAAAATGGCTGCTTTGGGACAACTCGTTGCTGGCATTGCACACGAAATCAATAACCCTGTGAACTTTATCGCTGGCAACCTTGTTTATGCGATTAACTACACTCAAGATTTACTACAATTAATTAGCTTATACCAACACCATTATCCTGCACCAGTAGCAGAAATTCAAGCTGCGATCGCAGAAATGGAACTAGAATTTTTAACTGCTGATTTCCTCAAGCTTCTTGATTCTATGAAATTTGGTACTGAACGTATTCAAGAAATAGTTCTTTCATTACGCAATTTCTCTCGCCTTGATGAATCTGATAAAAAGATAGTTGATATTCATGAAGGTATTGATAGCACTCTAATAATATTACAAAGCCGTCTCATAAATCAAGAAACAGGTCAGATAATTACTATTGATAAAGAATATGGAAATCTCCCTTTAGTAGAATGCTATGCTGGGTTAATAAATCAAGTATTTATGAATATTCTATCAAATGCAATTGATGCGATATTCGCGAGTTTTGAGTCAGCTTATTCAAATCTCAAATCACCTGTAATTCGTATTCGTACTGAAGTTACAGACAATCGGCAAGTAGTTATTCGCATTGCCGATAATGGTAGTGGAATTCCCAAAGATATACAAAAGCGATTATTTGACCCTTTCTTCACTACTAAACCCGTCGGTAAAGGCACTGGATTGGGGCTATCTATCAGCTATCAAATTGTTGTAGAAAAACATTGTGGTCAACTGCAATGTATATCTAGCGTAAAAGAAGGAACCGAGTTTATTATTACAATTCCTGTCCAACTTAATTCATGACAAGTTAGTGAAAAAATCTCTATTTTGGGTAAATACTAATCGCTCTAGGCTTTTTTGCGAGTACTTCGACGCGTAGGAGCTGGGATAGCTGGTTCATAAGCCTTGAGTCCCCCATCGCCCGTAAAAATTTCTACTTGAAATGTGCTACTGGTTTTGGCGTAATATTCAGCCACAGTCTTAATTGTCGCATCTCCAATAGAAATTTTTCTCGATGCCAGAGTAGGCCATTCAGTAGCTAACTGTTTCAATTGTTCTGAATTCCAAAGTTCACCCACTTGAGTTTCAAAAACTCCCCAAGGTATAACTCCATCTGCTACTTTCACTAAAATATTACCAAAAGCTTGAGCAATTTCATATCGCTTAGAGTTAGCTTGTGCAATATGATTACCAGTTTCTATAATTGTCGCTATTGGTAGTATAAACTTTGCACCTTGTTTTTCTTCTTCCTGAAAACGGGCTTCAACTCTTTTTTTATCCCATTTATTGTTATCAGAACCGCAAGTCTCTTTCCCAGGTACACCTAAATAAACGCAAAGTATAGATGTATCAATAATCAAAACCTTTCTCATATTTAAATTTATTTATTATCAGAAAGGCTCTTTTCAATTGCACCTTTAGTTGCTAGTTTGCCTAAAGTCCCTGATGCTAACAAAAGAGGAAGATTTTCAATATCTTCTAAAAGAGTAAGTTTGCTTTCTCCAGTTTCTTTATCGCGGTGTGCGACAACTACAAAAGGAACTATTTCTGGGCCTAAAGCATCAAGTAAAGCTGGGTTATGAGTAGTAAGTAAAATATCAATTTTTCTTTTGCTACCAATTTCTCGCAGTATTCTTACCAATAATTCTGCACGCGAAGGATGCAGCCCATTATCTATTTCTTCAATTACTAGCTGACTGCCTTCTGGTCGAGTAAGTAATGCTGTGAGGATTGCTAAAAAGCGCAAAGTTCCATCTGACATAGTTCTAGCATCAATCTCTGTAATATGGCCAGGTTTCCATTCTTCTTGACAGTAAAGCATAGCATCAGTGCCGAATCTCCCAACTTTTTCTGCCCATACTTTTTGAATATCGCCTTCTGGGAAATCTTTGATGTAGGCCGATAAAGTTGATTCTAATTCATTTTTTCGTTCATCGGGTAATGCTGCTAGGACACCTGCAATATTAGAAGCATCGCTTTCTAGTGTATCAGACAGTAGTGAATATGATCTCATTGTAGAAGGAATGGGATTTAAAACAAAAGTTTTTTCTAATGCTTTAATAACTAAATAGGTGATATTTCTAATCATTTTAGAAATATCATCAATTCTCTTTAAATTGTATTTTTCAGTAATCTTAATTATCCCTAAACCTGAAGCCATACCACTTCCCTCTAATGTATTTAATGCACTTCTAATGGGAAGGGAACTATCTGATTCTCTAATTGAAAATTTACTTAACAAATCTGAATTTTTCGATTTTACATCTAGTATTTGTATGAATTCTCCTACGATTATTACAATAGGTTGTGTTTGTATTTTGATTTCATATAGATAATCAGTATGTTCATCATCACCTTGAACTAGAAATTTTAATGTAAACTCAGTTTCTGGTTTAAGTGCAGCCCATTCTACACCACCTCGAATCGAGGGAAGTATTTTATCACCTGCTAAAGCTGCTTCAATATTCTCACCTTGTGTTACTCTTTGCAAAAATTCAAAAGCTTCAACCACATTAGACTTTCCACTTGCATTTGTACCAATTAGAACAGTCAAGGGATCAAGTGGAAGCTCTGCATAACGGAAACTTTTCCAATTTTCCAAGATGAGTTGCTTAAGCACGATCAACTCCAAAACTCTACCTACTTAAATTTAGCTCTTAACTGTAGCGATCGCACAATTTTTTTATCCTTCCAAATCTTACCCAAAAAACAGCAAAGCCAGCAGACAAAGTAAAAAATTGCGTAATTACTTTATCTAACTGGCTACATCTCACTATGATTTTGGCGATTTATTTTTCTGGCGGTAAATCTACACTGTAAAGAGTCTTTCCAGCCAAGTTACGCAATGTTACCGTCATCACCTTTGTGTTTCCATCAATTTTTACTCCTCCAAAGAATTGCAAACCTTCACTTGGCGGTCGATTTGCTTTTGTACCTGGAGGAAGACTTTGAAATACTAATTGTGGCCCAAAGGTATTTTCCAATTCGTTTGGCCCAAATGTACCAGAGTTAAGCGGCCCAGCAACGAACTCCCAAAAAGGCTTAAAGTCGGTAAACTGTGCTTTAGCGGGGTCATAATAGTGAGCTGCTGCATAATGTACATCAGCAGTTAACCAAACAACATTCTGGATATTCTTGTTTTTGATAAATCGTAGTAAATCGGCAAGTTCTAATTCTCTTCCTAAAGCTGGGCCATTCCCATTAGCCCAAGCTTCAAAATCCGTACTACCGTCTTTAACTATCAACCCCAAAGGCATATCACTAGCAATCACTTTCCATGTTGCTTTTGATGACAGCAATTGCCTTTTCAACCATTGCAATTGTTTTCTGCTCAAAAAGTCTGTTTCTTTACTTGGTACTGGCTGATTATTCGGGGAATTTGGCCCCCGGTAGGTGCGCTCATCCAGCATGAAAATGTCTAATAATGGCCCATAGTTGAAAGAGCGATAAATTTTCGCTTTATCTGGATTATTGCTTTCATATCTAATAGGCAGATATTCTAAAAATGCTTGTCTTGCCCTTTCGGCTAGTAAGTTAACATCCTTAACTGTATAACGGTCATCGTTGAGGATAATTTGCCCAGGATACCAATTGTTTCTGGTTTCGTGGTCGTCCCACTGTGCCAATATGGGAACTTCAGCATTGAAACGCTTGATATTTTTATCCAGCAAATTGTAGATATAGTTACCACGAAATTCTGTAAGAGTTTCTGCTACTTTTGATTTTTCTGGTGTGGTAATGTTTTTCCAAATAGTGCCGTCGTCTAAAGTTACTTCTGATTGAATCGGGACATCAGCATAAATATTATCGCCCGAATGGATGAAAAAATCGGGATGAAGTTGGCGCATAGTTTCGTAAATTTTCATCCCACCAAAATCAGGATTAATTCCCCATCCTTGACCGGCGGTGTCGCCACCCCAAACAAAGAATATATCTCGTCCAGATTTGGGGGGAGTGCGGAAAGTACCATAAAAAGGAGCGCTGCAAGTCCGTTGATAATCTAAATCTTGAAAAATCACCCGATAAAATAATTTTTGGTCTGGTGGTAGATTCTTCAAATAAAGTCGGGCTGTAAAGTCGCTATTTTTTAAAGCATTAGGCCCCAGAACTCGCCGGACATTTTTAAAAGAATCGCTGGTAGAATATTCTACAATCATTTTGGCAGGGCGATCGCTCCGACTCCAAATCACGATGCTATCGTTAGATATATCTCCGCTTGCTACGCCATAAGGTATGCCAGGACGCATTTTATCAGAGGTGATAATTGCAGGTGCTTTGCCAAAAACTGGTGATTTAGCGACAAAATTTGTGGAAATAATTCCGCCAGCTGTGATAGCTGAATGTAGCAAAAACTGACGCCGATTTAGCTTCAATGGGTGATGGGATTCCATACTAAATAACAGCAACCTTTAACTAAAGTATTACAGGATAAGTGTTTACCACACGTTGTTATGCCAACAAGTAAAGATTGAGTTATCTAAGGGTTAATAAAATATATTTAGTTTGATGTAATCAGAATGGTAGTCTTAATTATGAACTGGTGTGAGCAAATTTATCCATGACCGAACAGAAAAGGATACAGAGTAACTAAATTTATTTAAAAGTTGGTTAATTTTTAATTTTTAATTTTTAATTCGGAGCGAAGCGACGTGACTGCTGCTGTCTTTTTAAAAAACGTCTACAAGTTTTACAACAATGTACCTGTAGTCAATGACCTGTCATTCCAAATTGAAGCGGGGGAGATATTTGCTCTACTTGGCCCGAACGGTGCGGGTAAATCCACCACAATTCGGATGCTGACTACACTTACGAAACCGTCCCAAGGACGCATAGAAGTAGGTGGATATGATGTGATGCGCCAAGCAACGTTGGCAAAACAGAGTATTGGTGTAGTCTTGCAACAAGTCAGTGTGGATAACGATTTAACCGTCTGGGAAAATATGGAACTGCACGGGAGACTACATCACATTAGCAACCCGCAGCGACAAAAATTGATTAATCAATGGCTAGAGTATGTTGAGCTAGCAGAAAAACGTGATGATTTGGTAAAAACCCTGTCTGGGGGTATGAAACGACGGTTGCAGATTGCGAGAGCTTTATTGCATCAACCGCAAATTTTGTTTTTAGATGAACCAACAGTAGGACTAGACCCCCAAACCAGGCGACGCCTCTGGGAAATTATTCGGGATTTAAATAAACAAGGGATGACGATGCTACTGACGACCCATTATATGGATGAGGTCGAATTTTTGTGCGATGCCTTTGGCTCTACCAAGCCAGGACGCATCGGTATTATGGATAGCGGTAAGCTGATCTCTTTGGGAACTTTACAACAGCTGCGTTCTGCTCACGGTGAAGGTTTAGTGATGAAACAATTAGGTGTATCTAATGTGGGAAGTGATAGCGCTCGTAATTGGGAATATCTCTTTTTCCCATCATTGGAAGCAGCAAATATCTACTTGAATGAGCAGCCCGATAAAACTGGAATGATGGTGCGTCCCTCTAATCTGGAAGATATTTTTGTGGAATTAACGGGACGCCAGTTAGATTAACCTCATCCTCCTAACTGCCGTAGCATGGCTTCTACCCTTTCTACGCCATCTGAGTCATTGCGCCGCTTATACAAGTCACGGGCTTTCTGAAGCAAGCTGTTTGCTTGTTTGGCTTGTCGTCGCTGTTTATACATCGAACCCATCAACTCATAAGTCTGGGCGTTGTTTTTATCCAAGTCGATTGCTTGTTGGTATGCCCAGGTAGCAGCATTATAGTCTCCCATACGGGATTGGGTCACAGCCAATCCTAAATAGGCATTGACGTTGTTACGGTTCAGCTGTATGGCACGACGATAACCTTCCTTTGCCCCACGCGTGTCGCCCAAATTGGCTTTAATGTAACCCACAGCGTAGTAAAAATCACTATTGTTAGGACTGATACCGATTGCTTTACGATAAGCTGCTAATGCTGCCTGGTAATTTCCCTGTTGAGCGTATAAATACCCAATACCTGAATGGATTTTAGCATTCTTGGGATCTATACTAGCTGCTTGCTGATAAACAGCGATCGCACCACCATAATCCCCAGCATTCACTAACCTCCGTCCTTCCTCCAGTAATTGCTTTAACTCTGGGTTTTTGGCTTGCGCCACTAATACCTGAGCCTGAGCTACTGAAGGTATGGTGAAAGTAAAACATCCTAGTAACACCACACTAAACACGAATGATGTTGGCTTGTACACAGTAAATTTCCTGAAATTTTAGAGGACTTTTTTCTTGTACATTAAAACAAAAATATGGACTTTTGAAAACTGTATTTCTTCGTATTGATTCAGATGTTAATAGTTCATTTTCTTTTCTTTTACATTTAGCACTACATAACAGAGTTTTTACTGAAGGATGAAGTGTCAGCGATCCCAGGCAGATGAAGATACCTACATATAAACCAGTACTATAGCAAAAATACACATTTTTTAATCAGTAGTTATACGTGTTACCTAGAAAAAATCAACAGAAATCTGACTTAATCCTAGATTCTGATACAGCAAGCTTATAGGTTTTTAAATTTATTCCTATTTTTATTTCATTTCAGAGTTTGCTGACTCTGTATCCAAAGTTATGACATTTTTAATCCTTGATATTAGCCTTTGAGAAGTTATCATCCAGGCATTTACATCCTTTTTTGGTCATTCAAAGATAAGATAAATTTAAACTGTCAAATGTTGCATTAATCTGTTTAGGACAAGACTAACCCCAAAGTGCAATCTAAAATTGGATGAGAGGATGTTTGTCAAACCTGTATTCTGTAATAATAGTGACAATTATTCAAGTGTTTATCAAAATACTGTAATAATAAATATTAAGATATATCCCATATAGGAGGTTAATTTATGATTATAACTACCACTGATGTCATTCAAGGAGCCGTGATTGAATCATATTTAGGCATTGTGACAGCAGAAGTCGTCTACGGCAGCAATTTCTTACGAGATTTTTTGGCTGGGATTCGAGATATTATCGGTGGACGCACTGGTAGCTATGAGCGTCTATTTGAGCAGGGTCAACGCAAGGCACTAGAAGAATTAGAACAACGCGCACAACGTTTAGGAGCAAATGCTGTAATTGGGATTGAAATTGATACTGGCACAATAAATGTTGACCAGTCAGGAGTGCTTTTGCTGATTACTGCCACAGGCACTGCTGTGAGGATGCGTTAGTTTTTGATGATTTTTACTTTTGACATTCATTACACAGCTTTAGTTAGATTAAGGCTAATGGCATACATCTTTAAAGCTGGTTTATGATAGCTAGCTAATAGTTATATCTTAAGTTAAGAGTTTTTAGATGGAAATTTTAGAAAAAATACATAAATAGACACTAAATTATATTAAAAATTGTTAAACAAAGTTTGTTTTTTTCTGGCTAAAGATAGACGTATTAAATCTTTCTATCGATAGAGATTAAAACAGAACATTTAGTTATTTAATTTGAAGCATAAAGATGAATATACCCGAGCAGAAACGTTGCTGAAATAGCACTGGAGAAAATAAGCGATGTCATACGTAAATCGGACAGGAAATGACGTTATATCTACCGATCCTGTGGTAGCAGGTCGAGTAGCTGAATATCACGACCGTGTTCGCTGGGGGCCAATTATTGCTGGTTTGTTGGTTTCTTTGGCTACACAATTAATTTTGAGTGCGATAATTGGTGCGTTTGCGGCAGGTGCAGTTGAAAGTTCAGGTGCGCCTAGAACAATTGCTCCTAACGCTGCAGGTAATGCGGGGCTTTGGTCAACTATCGCTCTACTAATTTCCCTGTTTACTGGTGGTTGGGTTACAACCCGTGCTTGTGGGCCGATGAACCGCAATACAGCTCTTCTGAACGGCGCAATTCTTTGGGCAACGACTTTGGCAGTTAGCTCATGGCTTTTAGCAAGTGGAGTATCTGGTGCTTTTGGTGTTGCTGCTTCTAACGCTGGGGAAGTCATAAACCAGGTACAACAGCAAGGTGGTGTTAATGTACCACAAGCAAATATAAGTGCCCAACAAGCTCGTGATGCAGCAGCTAATTTACGTTCGGGATTGTGGTGGTTTGTGTTTGGTTCTTTGTTGGGTTTAATAGCCTCAATGATTGGAGCTGTAACTGGCGCTCGTAGTCCTCGGACTAACACTTACAATACTTAAATAATTGTTTGAAAAATCAAATGTTATTTATTTTTTAATAAAAGCACCTTTTGCAAGGTGTTTTTTGTTTATTATTTCAGGTTGGCGTTTCTAGTACAACACGTGTCAACATATCTTCTTATCTGTGAATATCGCGCTTCTAAAAAACATTGCTGTTATTTAAAAGCGCGATATTTTTATGGTTATTTTTTTCTAAGTAAATGCAACGCCAAATTTTACTACCGCAGATTACCATTTCAGATATGAACCTTCAATGCCCTGCTCGCGACGAATTTTGCCATCTTTTTCAAACCAGGCAATTACTTGCTGTGCTGTCAAATCTTCAATAGCAACACCGTACTCTTGGGCAATATGTTTCAAAAGCTTCAGTGATGAAATTGTCAATCTTGTTAAAAACTTTTCTGGGGAAGACAACAACGCCGCATCTACTTTTGCTGACTCTTCCAGGGTTAAAAATTGTGTTGATGGTTGCTGTGGTGATACATCCATAAATGAAAAAATGAAATGCTATCTCAAAGTTAGTTGGGTATTAGTTATTAAAAAAATGACAAATACTTCGACTTCGCTCAGTACAAGTGACAAAGGACAAAGGACTAATGACTAATGACGAATTTGTACTAAATAGCCACAACGATGTTGACCATCAATAATCCAGTGGGTGCGTTCTACGATACAATCTGGTAATACGGCAGCAAACATTTCTAATTCGTGGCCGCAGATACTAGGAAAAGATTCGGCAACGTTAGAAATTGCACAGTTATGCTCCATTAAGATAAAGCGATCGCACTCAAAGGAGTCACTCACATCAACAGGATGATACTCCGCCATGAAGCCTTCCGCTTTTCTCAACTCGACTAAGTTGGCTACCCGTTCTCGCAGCGAACCATTACCGACGCGATCGCGGTATTCTTTGGCTTTGCGCTGCCACTGTTTCTCTAAAATCGATTTAAATTGATCGTGTCCTACCGTTTCGGCTAAGGTGTCTAGCAGCGAAACCGCAAAATTCCCGCTTGCATCACCAAAGCGATCGCTCATTGTTCGGTGCAAGCGATCGCGTCCCTGACGACTCAGCTGATAAAGGTGCTGCGGACGCCCCATCCCCGCCGCCTGCACTGATGTTGAATACAAAACTAGCTCCTCCGTCTCCAAATCTTTGAGATGGCGACGAATTGCTTGAGGGGTAACGTCTAAAACTTCAGCTAGCTCCAAAGCCGTTGCTTTTTCGTGTTTGTGCAGATATTCTAGGATATCTTGCTTGGTTGAGGACTGGTGGGTAGTCGCCATCTTCTGGTGCGAAACGTTCAGCGAACGTCCCAAAAATTTATTTGAAAATTTGACCGTGCCGATTTTGGATTTTGGATTTTGGACTTCGACTTCGCCCTTCGGCTACGCTCAGGACAAGCTCAGTCGAACGATTTTGGATTAAAAAAGTTTTCTGGTATGTGCCCCACTACGCGATCGTCAATCTAAAATCCTTGAGCCAAGCACCCTTGTGACCTCTTTCAATCCCAAATTGCAAATCTAAAATCCAAAATTGTTTGACTTTGACAACATTGTTGTTGTTAATTTAGCGTAAAATGAAGATAGATTAAACAACATAGCTGTTGTTTTACTCTCCACCACTATTCTAGCAGCCGTGTAACCATTCCGTAACGGGAGATGGGAATCGGTTAGCCGCAGCCCGTCTCCCATCCTAAAAGAGTTCCGAACACGAGAGATTATTACTGATGAGTGCCACTGTCAAAACCTTAGTCAACCAACCTTACAAGTACGGCTTTGTCACCGATATTGAAGCCGACACAATTGAGCGTGGACTAAACGAGGACGTTATCCGCTTGATCTCCTCTAAGAAGAACGAGCCGCAGTTCATGCTGGACTTTCGCCTCAGAGCTTATCGCCAGTGGCAAAAAATGACGGAACCAACTTGGCCCAATGTCAAGTATCCGCCAATTAATTATCAGGATATTATTTATTACTCAGCGCCAAAACGCAAGAAAGAAAAGCTCAACAGCTTGGATGAAGTCGATCCAACCCTTTTAGAAACCTTTGAAAAGTTAGGCATTTCCCTATCTGAACAGAAACGACTGGCAAATGTCGCTGTCGATGCAATTTTCGATAGCGTTTCTGTCGCTACTACATTTAAAGAAAAGCTAGCGGAAGATGGGGTTATTTTCTGCTCAATTTCTGAAGCGTTGCAAGAACACCCAGAATTGATCCAAAAATACTTGGGTAGCGTTGTTCCTGTAGCTGACAACTACTTTGCCGCTTTGAATGCCGCCGTTTTTAGCGATGGTTCTTTTGTCTATATTCCTAAAGGCGTAAAATGTCCGATGGAACTGTCTACCTACTTCCGCATCAACTCTGGTGATACGGGACAATTTGAGCGGACTTTGATTGTCGCCGAAGAAGGTAGTTATGTTTCTTATCTTGAAGGTTGCACCGCACCAATGTATGACAGCAACCAGTTACACGCCGCCGTTGTGGAACTTGTCGCTCTGGATAACGCGGAAATTAAATATTCCACCGTGCAAAATTGGTACGCTGGAGATGCCAATGGTAAAGGCGGTATTTACAACTTTGTCACCAAGCGCGGTTTGTGTCAGGGCGTTAATTCCAAGATTTCCTGGACTCAAGTAGAAACAGGTTCGGCAATTACTTGGAAATATCCTAGCTGTGTGTTGGTGGGTGATAACTCTGTGGGTGAGTTTTACTCGGTGGCGCTGACAAATAATATGCAGCAAGCTGATACGGGTACAAAGATGATTCACGTAGGTAAAAATACCCGTAGTACAATTATTTCTAAAGGAATCTCCGCAGGTAATTCTAGTAATAGCTATCGGGGTTTAGTGAAAGTTAATCCGACGGCTAAAAACGCGAGAAATTATTCCCAGTGCGACTCGATGCTGATTGGGGATAATGCTCATGCTAATACTTTCCCTTATATCCAGGTGCAAAATAATACTGGGAAGGTGGAGCATGAAGCTTCTACTTCTAAGATTGGGGAAGATCAATTGTTCTACTTTGCTCAACGGGGCATTTCAGCAGAAGATGCGATTTCGATGATGGTTAGTGGCTTCTGTAAGGATGTTTTCAATCAGCTACCGATGGAGTTTGCTGTGGAAGCTGATAAGTTGTTGAGTTTGAAGTTGGAAGGCAGTGTTGGATAAATGGAAGCAAGGATAAACACAGAGACATCAGCGTTCTGTGTTTATCTTTAGGAAGAATGACGTAGACGCAAAGCGGCTTGCCGCAGGCTACGGCGAAGACGCTAAGAAGGCGAAGAGAGAAGGGAGAGAAGATGATTATTGAAAATAGCGAAGTTGTGCTGTCAGTACGGAATCTGACGGCTAATGTTGATGGAACACCAATTTTGAAAGGTGTGAATCTTGAGGTGCGATCGGGTGAAATTCATGCGATCATGGGGCCGAATGGTTCTGGTAAGAGTACCTTTTCTAAGGTGTTGGCTGGGCATCCGGCGTATGAGGTGACTGGCGGTGAGGTGATTTTCCAGGGGCAGAATTTACTGGAGTTGGAGCCGGAGGAACGCGCTAGAAGTGGCGTATTTTTGGCGTTTCAGTATCCGTTAGAAATTCCGGGTGTGAGCAATTTAGATTTCTTGCGGGTGGCGTACAATTCCCGGCGCAAAGCGCAAGGTTTAGAGGAAATAGACGCTTTTGATTTTGACGATTTGATTGAAGAAAAGCTGGATGTGGTGAAGATGAATTCCAGTTTTCTCAGTCGGAGTTTGAATGAAGGGTTTTCTGGTGGTGAGAAGAAGCGGAATGAAATTCTGCAAATGGCGTTGCTGGAACCAAAGTTAGGAATTTTGGATGAAACTGATTCGGGTTTGGATATTGACGCGCTCCGAATTGTGGCGAATGGGGTAAATCAACTGGCAAGTCCAGAAAATTCGACAATTTTGATTACTCACTATCAGCGATTACTCGATTATATTGTGCCTGATTTTGTGCATGTGATGGCACAGGGGCGAATTATTACGAGTGGTGGTAAGGAACTGGCGCTGGAATTAGAATCTCGCGGTTATGACTGGGTGCTAGAAGAATTTGCTGCTGAGGTGGGTGTGTAATGAATATTCAAGTTTCTCCTAGCCCAATACCTAATTCAAATGCAGTCAGTTTGACATCGATGTTAGATAGAGATGATTATCTGACTGGGTTGTTGAATCAAGTAACGGCAACTAAAACAGAAGGTTGGTTGCAGGAATTACGCCAAAGTGCTGCAAATTGGGTACGTCACTCGATTATCCCGACTACCCGCGAGGAAGAATGGCGATTTACTGATTTGTCGTCTTTGCGGCAAATTCAATTTAATTTTCAGCCAGGCGAGATATCAAATGCAGAGGGTACACCTTTATCGCTGCCAGAAGCACTAAAAAGTCGTTTAGTGTTTGTTAATGGCAAATTTGCACCTACTTTATCTGCAATTGCCAACTTACCACCTGGCGTTAAAGTGAGTAATTTAGCTAGCTTGTCTGCGGATAATCGTGAGCATTTAAAACAGTATTTAGCTCAAACAGAAGGAGCGCAGGAAGTATTTACCGCGCTCAATACTGCTGGTATAAATGATGTAGCGGTAGTGTGGGTTTCCAAAAATGTAGAAGTGGAAACGCCAATTCATTTACAGTTCGTAACTGTGGCTGAACCTTCAATTTTTTCTCTACCGCGTTGTTTGGTAGTAGCTGAGGCTGGAAGCAGTCTTATTTTAGTTGAAGAGTATACAACTCCTTCAGGTCTTGTAGGCAATTTTGTAGAGAATACCACACCAGAATTTGTTGGCTTTACTAACGCAGTAACGGAAATTTGGTTGGGAGAGAATGCTCAGGTAAATCACACTCGCATTCAATGCGAACATCTGATCGATTTTCATGTAGGTAAAACTGCTGTAACCCAAGCTCGTGATAGCCGATATACTTGTCATGCCATCACTTTAGGTGCAAAGTTGTCGCGGCATAATTTGGAAATTTTGCAAACTGGTGAGCAGACACAGACTACTCTTAATGGGTTGACGATTATTTCTGGTAGGCAGTTGGCTGATACTCACAGTGCGATCGCACTTAACTATCCTCACGGTACAAGCGATCAATTGCATAAATGTATTGTAGGCGATCGCGCTCATGCAGTGTTCAATGGTAAAGTTTTTGTACCCAAACCAGCGCAGTTAACAAATGCAGCCCAGTTGAATCGCAATTTGCTGCTATCATCGAAAGCCAGAGTTGATACTAAACCCCAACTGGAAATTACTGCGGATAATGTAAAGTGCGCTCACGGTGCTACCGTTAGCCAATTGGAAGATGATGAAATATTCTACCTCCAAAGCCGGGGAATCGATGAAAATGATGCTCGCAAATTGTTAATTAACGCTTTCGCCGCCGAAATCATCAACCAAATACCAGTTCCCTCTCTGCGAGAAATCTTGTTAAACACAGTCAATAATCTTAAGTCTCTGACTAATGACTAATGACCATTGTACAGACGCAATTAATCGCGTCTCTACTGACCATTGTACAGACGCGATTAATCGCGTCTCTTATAACTAATCTACCAATGACTTTTACTCCTACCAAAACCCTTGCTGATAAAGTTCGCGCTGACTTCCCGATATTGCATCAGGAAGTCAACGGGAAACCCTTGGTTTATCTCGATAATGCGGCGACATCGCAAAAGCCTTTGTTCGTATTAAATACCCTACGGGATTATTACGAGCAATATAATGCTAACGTGCATCGCGGGGCCCATTCTCTGAGTGCCAAAGCTACTGATGCTTATGAAGGTGCTAGAGATAAAGTTGCCAAATTCATCAATGCTGCATCGCGTCAGGAAATCGTCTATACCCGCAATGCAAGTGAGGCGATTAACCTAGTAGCCTATAGTTGGGGAATGAATAATTTGCAGCCTGGGGATGAAATTATTCTGTCGGTGATGGAACATCACAGTAATATTGTACCTTGGCAATTGGTGGCACAAAAAACGGGCGCAGTACTGAAATTTGTAGAATTAACACCAGAAGAAACTTTTAATTTGGAACAGTTTCAAAAACTGATTTCTGACAAAACCAAGTTGGTGTCGGTGGTGCATATTTCTAATACTTTGGGTTGTATTAACCCAGTGGAAGAAATTGCTGTGATCGCACACAAATATGGTGCTAAATTTTTAGTTGATGCATGCCAAAGTGTTCCCCACTATCCTGTAGATGTGCAGAAGATAGATTGTGATTGGTTGGTAGCATCTGGTCATAAAATGTGTGCTCCAACTGGGATAGGATTTCTGTATGCCAAGTTAGAATTATTAGAATCAATGCCACCATTTTTTGGTGGTGGTGAGATGATTGCAGAGGTGTATTTAGACCATTCTACTTATGCAGAATTACCGCATAAATTTGAAGCTGGTACGCCTGCAATTGGAGAAGCGATCGCACTTGGTGCTGCGATCGATTATCTTAGCAATATCGGCATGGATAAAATCCACGCCTACGAAGCAGAATTAACCGCTTATTTGTTCCAACAATTAGAGCAAATTCCCCAAATTAGAATTTACGGCCCCAAGCCAAATGCAAAAGGTGAAGGTAGAGCCGCTCTTGCGTCGTTCACAGCCGGAGAAGTCCACGCCAACGACTTATCTACATTATTAGATCAAGAAGGCGTTGCTATCCGTTCTGGACACCACTGTACTCAACCATTACACCGTTACTTAGGTCTTGCTGCAACCGCACGAGCAAGTCTATCTTTCTACAACACCCGCGAAGAAATTGATATTTTCATCAAAGCACTGAAAGAAACTCTCGATTTTTTTGCAGGTTTACTTGCTTAAAGTTACAAAATATTCCGATAGTGATTGTGCCAAATATCAGCAATTTATCTTGCTAATAGTTGGCACAATTTAATTATCTGGATTCTTTACAGGAGCAACTAAAGTGTCATACAGTGACTTTACTTTAGATAGAGTTAGAAAAACCTTTGGCTTAACTATTTCTGATAAGATTGATATATTTCCATTTATACATGAAGTAGACTGTCCACCATTACTTGCAGAACTATTGCGGTAAAATGTACCTTTGGCTCTTGTTAGTAATACTGAAAAATCTCGTTCAAAGATGATTATTGCACCTATTTTAATCGCTATAAGAAAATATTTAAATAATCAAATAAGTTTATTTTCTGGTATTGACTTTACTGTTGATTCAGCACAAGGTTTAAATGGAAATTGCGATTTTATTATTAGCCGTTCATCAGAGTTACTAATTCTGAATGCACCAGTTGTCACAATTGTAGAAGCTAAAAAAGAAAATATCAATGCAGGATTAGGTCAGTGTGTAGCAGAGATGTTAGCAGCTAAATTGTTTAATGAACGTGAGTATAATAACATTCAGGCAATTTATGAACTGTCACCACTGGAACTAACTGGAAGTTTTTGAAGCTCATTGGGCAAGTGATTGAAATTGACTTGAGCGAGTATTATATTAATGACATAGGTAAAATTTTCGGAATTTTATCTAATATCCTGGCAGAAGAAGTATTGTAATATGCTTGTCAAGTCAACGCCTGCGGAACAAAGAACAGTCTTACACAACGTTAGCTGGGAAACCTTTGAAGCCTTGCTGAGAGATACAGGTGAAGATAGAGGTTCTAGGTTTGCTTACGACTGTGGCACTTTAGAAATTATGACTCCACTTTTTGAACACGAAAATCCTAAAATTTAGTTTGACCGCTTGATATTCGCTTTAGCAGTGGAATTAAAAACTAAAATTAGAAGTGCTGGTTCTACAACATTGAAACGTAAACCAATAACAAAAGGAATAGAACCCGATACTTGCTATTATATTCAAAATGAGCCACTAATTAGAGGTAAACAAAAATTAGATTTAACAACAGATCCAGCACCAGATTTAGCAGTTTAAATTGATATTACTAGCAGTTCTATTAATAAGCTTAATATTTATGCGGCTTTAGGTGTAGGAGAATTATGGAGATATGACGGTGAATTTTTAAAATTTTATCAACTAGTAGCAAGCGAATATATTGAAATTAAGTCGAGTATCGCTTTCCCTTTAATTTCTGTTATTGAAATGAATAGATTTATCCAGCAAAGTAAAACTATGGATGAAATTGATTTGGTGCAATCGTTCCGTGGTTGGGTGCAGGGCAAGATAGGGTAAAGTGTACTTAATTGATAAATATAATTACTGGCTTATTTTTTGAATTTATGCTTGTCAAGTCAACGGTTGGTGAACAAAGAACAGTGCTACATAACATTAGCTGGGAAACCTTTGAAGCCTTGTTGAGAGATACAGGTGAAGATCGAGGTTCTCGGTTTGCTTATGATTGCGGTGTTTTAGAAATCATGACTCCACTTTTTGAACACGAAAACCCCAAAAGTAATTTTGGTAATTTTATTATTGCTTTAGCTGAAGAATTAGGAATTGAAATTAGAAGCGCTGGTTCTACAACATTGAAGCGGAAAATATCAAAGCGGGGAATAGAACCAGATACTTGCTACTATATCCAGAATGAACTAGCTATTAGGAGTAAGCAAACTTTAGATTTAGAAAACGATCCGCCGCCTGACTTAGCAATTGAGATTGACATTACTAGCAGTTCAGTTAACAAATTAGGGATTTATTCAGCGTTGGGTGTAACTGAACTTTGGAGATATGATGGGCAAAATTTAAAGTTTTATCAGTTGATAGAAGAGCAATATGTCGAGTGTAAGTTTAGTATTGCCTTTCCTATAGTATCGGTGAGTGAGATAAGCAGATTTATTGAGCAGAGTAAAAGTATGGGTAAAATTGCTTTGCTCAAATCATTTCGCGCTTGGGTCAGGAAGAAGATAAACTAATTTTAATTACTTAGTTGATTATCTGATATTTTGGTAAGTGTTCATTCTGGGCTGTTTTACAATATTTATGCTGTAAAGCAAATTATTTGTAGTAGTAGCTAATCTCATTTTCAAGTTTGAGTCTTTTTATTTAATATTCACTCCTAGTGTAAACAAAATAGCTTTATGGCTACCAACTGGATTTTTGATAAAAATCTCAAACCACTGATTGAAATTTTGGCTATGTTTTGTGACTGCAAAATAGATCAAGATGATTTAGATACAATCTACTCTGGAGTCCAAAAAACAGATTATGAGAAAGATGTTTGGTTCGAGTATGAATATACTGGCAGCCTAAAGTTTAAAGTTGCACAGGATGTAGGTTCATGTGTAATTTTTGTGGATGTGTTGGCTGATGAGGGGTTGGAGGCAAAGGTAGCTGTAGCAATAGAAATTTTACAGATATACCGTTTAACATAGATAACAAACATGGATAACATCTATAATCTAAAATAAGATTATATTGAGCAACTACATTAATAACAACCATGCACCCCATATTAAAAGTCGATATTTCCGAACTAAGTGTATCTGAACGTATACAGCTTGCCGAAGACTTATGGGACAGCATTCTTACTACACCTGATGAAATTCCTCTCAACGATGAGCAAAAACAAGAATTAGATAGACGCTTGGAGATGCATAGCCAAAACCCAAACCGAGGTTCAACCTGGCAATCAGTGAAGCAAAGACTAGGTTTACCTGAATGAGCTATCAGTTAATAATTAGTCCAGAAGCAGAACTGGATATTCAAGATGCTTTTGAATGGTATGAACAACGTGAATCTGGAGTAGGTTCGGAGTTTGTACGCGCAGTTGATAGCTGTTTAGCATTAATCGGACGTAACCCTTCAGCTTATCCAGTGGTGTATCGACAAGCGCGACGATTACTAATACGTAGGTTTCCCTATGGTGTTATTTATATTGTAGAAGAAAATGTTATCACTGTAATTGCTTGTTACCACGTCAAACGTAATCCTAAACAATGGCAGAGCAGGAATATTTGAACGCTTTTATGATCTCGCCTACAATCACCTGAACTATCTATAATTTCTGCTCTCAAATAAGCCATTAATAACAGTGTAATCAAACCGATCGCATCCTACGAAATCAGCTCAAAGAATCTGGATCGATCCCCAACTTCCGCAATTCTTGTGCCAGTCTTCGAGTGCATTGTTCAGCAGTGATTCCTGGTTTGTCATACCAATACAACCAATCCCGCCTAATTCCCTAATAGGTTTCCCGTTCATAACCAATTGCTAAACCTATCTCTGATAACCAAACGAAATTTCCTGGTTGCAATACATATTCACCATTTACAAAGCGATAACCTTCTAAAGGTAGTTTTCTTCAGCGTTGGGGATTGTAAACAACATAATATAAAACCTCTATATTCTCTTATTCTCTCGATTTTCACAATTCATTTAGGATTGCTATAGTTAGAAAAACTTTTAGTTTAACAGAGTAAAAGATAATATCGGCAAGAATTTTAATTGCTGAGTTGGAATGTGCAATAAGACATCAGGGGCCTTTTTTTAAAATTGCTGTAACTGTGGCTATGGCATTCACGGCATCCATACCATAACTCATAAAGAAATCTACTGTACCCCCATCAACAATTGAGTACCACTGAGAACCTATAGACCAGTCGTTTCGATAGTTACATCTAAACTGTAGTCTTTGTAAATACCAGTGGCGTAGGCGCAGCCCGCACAACTCTTGGAGACGCTCTTGCTAGCTTGCTTCCATCAAGTGGTACGGCAAGCTACTTCGGCTGCGCTCAGTACAAGTCAGTGACCATCTTAGAGGATGTTTTAAAAGAGAGGGGCTGTTGTAAGAAAGCTCACAAGGCTTATGCTGAGATTTGTAGAAAACAGCACCTTGTGAGCGAATGACTAAAGCATACCGTAGCAATTTGACATGGGAACAGTGGGAATTAATTGCAGACCTATTCCCAGGAGCAAAGCCAGGTGGTCGTCCCCGAAAATTAGCCTTATTTGCGGTGGTGAATGCGATTCTCTATGTATTGTGTGAGGGGTGTACGTGGCGAGGTCTACCAGGTGATTTTCCCGCCTGGTCAACGGTTTATGGTTATTTTTGGAGATGGGGTAAAGATGGTACATGGTTGAAAGTTCACGATCAACTCTACCAGTGGGTGAGAGTAGACGCGGGGCGTGAACCTAGCCCATCAGAAGCAGCAGTTGATAGCCAGTCAGTAGAAACAGCAACGATGATCTCTATTGATGTTGGTTACGACGCAGGTAAAAAAATTCATGGGCGTAAACGCCATTTGAGTGTAGATTTACTGGGTCTAGTTTTACGGGTTTTGGTAACATCGGCTAGTTTTCCAGAACGTGAAGGCGCGAAAAAAGTCCTCAGCCGAGTTCACAATACAGGCAATCAAGTAAAACGGTTGAACACTATTTGGATGGATGGAGGATACCGAGGAGAAGAATTTATGCGGTGGGTGATGGATATGTTTCGCTGGATTGTAGAAATTGTTCTTAGACCCTTGGAAAAAAAGGGTTTTGTTCATTTACCAAAGCGCTGGGTTGTTGAGCGAACTTTCGGGTGGCTTAATTGGTGTCGGCGTTTAAGCAAAGATTATGAAAGATTACCTGAAACTTCCGAGATATTTATCTATATTGCCATGATTCGTATTATGGTCAGACGACTGGCATAATTTTTGACTGGTTTTGACTTTTAAAACATCCTCTTAGACATCGTTTGGTAAAATCCACCATGTTCTGCTTGTGCTATCTAGTTTGTACTAAAGGTAACTTTATTCAACCGATTGTTAGTTGACAGTTGGTTGCTGTTAGTACAAACAGTGATAACACTGCTATTAATTCAGCTAGAAGCGTATTGAATAAAACTATGGCGGGTAAGGCGATGAATTGTTGTTGATGAGGACGATAACAGATTCCTAAAACAGTATGATGCTCTCTCCTATCTGCCGTTGTAGCTGAATCTAAATGTACATTCTAGAATCAACTTTTGATTCACTAGGGAATAGGGCTGAATTTCTAAAGCACGTTGAAAAGCTCGGATAGCTTGACTATACTCTCCTATTGCTGCATAGCATAAGCCCATACCATGAAGCGCCCCAAAATGTATTGGATTTATCTGTACAACCATCTGACAATCAGCCAGAGATTTTTGATAATCGCCAATACTGTAATAGAGGAAAGCTCGACGATTCCAAGCTTCGGCAAAATCTGGCTGGTCTTTAATTAATGCCGTCAGCGCTGTTTCAGCTTCAGCAATTTCACCTGCATCCAGTAACTTTTGACTGCGGTCAATTATTTCCAGCCCATAGATTCCCTTTTGCTGAAACCAGATCCGCCAGATTTTTCTGGTTGCCTTGTCGCGCACTGTGGCATCCGGGTTTTTCAACTCTTCAAGTAAGGAATTGATAAATAAAGAATCCATGAATTTGAGATCAGTGAATATACCTTTGTATTAACTTTCTCACAAAATACATCAATTAAATCATTTTTCAACTCATCTTTAAATTAACTTTGATTAATCGTCAATTATGAAATTTATGTGTGATTTATTGTCTTCAACAATATGACTAATACCATACTAGATATTTCAAGTCATAAAAATAAAAACTGACTAAGGTAGCTAGCAGTTCCCTTTGGCGACATCAATATACTAGAACTGTAATATGCAGTTAGACAAAGGTTGTTTGCAGTTAGATGGCAAGATTATGAAACCAGGCGGTAATTTGGTTATTACCAAAGCCGCAGTTGAGCCAGTTTGGTATTTACCAGGAATTACTAAGCGCTATGACATTACACGATCGCGGCTGATTTTCCCGTAAAGAATGTGATGGGCTTCTAAGAATTAATGCCGAATATGTTGTATTGGCTTTTCACAAATTATCTTAGTGGCTAATATACTTTTTACTAGAACCTAAATTTATCTGCTTACTAGCTGCACCAGAAGGTATAGAGAGTCTTGTAATGTACATTACATTCCCATGTAATATTATATGCCTTTGTCATTGATGACCATTTGCATAAACATAGCTAATTAAGTGGTGGGTTATGAGATACAGGCACGGTGGGCTACACCTAAGCTTATGTAACACAAAATAAGCTGATTACCCCGATCGAATGACGAGCAAATCCAGTTATTAACCTAATACTGCACAAATCGTAAGTTAACAAATTTTACTTCATTAAATATGGCAATATTCTTAAATAAATACATACTAAATACATCACATTGATACAGTAACTTTATATAAAATAGTGATTAGTTTTCTTAGCTATTCCATAATCATCTATTATAATGTTGGATAATTTAATTAATTTCCCGATTAGAACGATAAATATTACAGAGTAGGTACTAATGGTACAACCGACTATCGCACAATTAGAAACAGAAATATCAAAGCAAATCATAAAATTATATAATGATAGATTAGGAAAATCTCCTAGCCAAATCATTTGTCATTTTTTTGATACTGAAATCGTAATTTCTATAGAAAACTCTGTTACTCAAGCTGAACAAACTTTACTCAAAGGAGGTTATGATACTTTAGCTGAACAAGTACGATTATATTTAGAAAAAATAATTAAACCAGATTTAAAAAATTTGATTGAGGAAATTATTGGTCAACCTGTCCTTTACCTGATGACAAACACAAATTTAACAACAGGTCGTAGTGGGATTGTTGTAATTCTCAAAGAATTAGCTGAACTTCGTAATCCCGAACCTATTTCCAAGATAAATATTAGGAATTTAGCTGACAGATGTGGCGACTGATTACCACTTCTAATTGATTAAAATCATAGGGTTTAGTAATGCAATCATCAAATGCTGTGAGCATTGTGAAGCGCTCGTCTTGTACTGTTGTTATCGGTGTGACTGCAATGATTGGAATGGTAGCAGTTTTTGAGTCATCTTTAAGATCGTCAATGACTCGGTTCGCACTCAAATTAGATAGCTTCATATCTAGCAGAATTAAATCTGGTTGATGAGTTTGTGCCAACATCACAGCCCTCACTCCTTGTTTGGTACAAATACATGAAAAATTTAATATTCCTAGATGAGAATTAAGTAGCTCTAAATCATGTAAACTCTGTTCTACAACCAAAATTAAAGGCTGTTTATTCATAAGCAGTTAGTTCTGTCCAAAAAAAGCTATTCATCAAAACTCCACCCATCAGGAAAACCTGAAAGTCTTTGTTTATAGCAAGTGTTTAATTGAATGTACGAACGACCAACTAAAGCATAAAAATCAATAACTTAATATATAGTTCATTCGGTTGTCCATCAACGTTAATTAGGAAATAACCTCGTAAAGCAGTCATAACATCAAGCACATATTAGCATAGTTGATGTATGTAATTGCCAGGATTGACCATAAGAGCTGATTCGTAAAGAAAATCTGAAGGGTACTTAACTCATTGCTAGGTCTAAGTTTCAGCGAATAAGTGCTGTATTGACTTAAATTACTGAAACCCTGATTAGACAAGTGTTTTACTTGAGTTGACAAATTAGCTCTAAAGATCGGTATTTTAACCTTGTTTTGTCACTCTTGGAAAACAATAATCGAAGCAAGATTTTGAAACTTTGATTGAGTCAACCTTTGAGCCTCTATTTTTTAATAGTAACTATTTGTAGCCAAAACCGGAAAATTCAAGCTCTGAAAGTCTTTCAGCGATTGGGTTCTCCCAAAGTGACAAAACAGGGTTATGGTACGTAAGGGATACTTAAGGCACTTAAAGTTGCAGATTTACCAGCCTAAGCCAGGAGTGCCCAAATTGCGTAGGCATCGCTTTTATTACATTACCATAACTTAATTAAGTATATTTAACCATCAAGTAACTTACGTGCATAAGCGATCGCCTCTGTTGGAGTTGAAACTTTCCCCTCAGCTTGTGCTACGCCAATTTCAGTGAGCAGTTGACCGATAATTGGCGAAGCTGGAATATCTAATGTAGTAATCAACTCCTTCCCGCTGACTAGGGGAGTGGGATGAGCGATCGCATCATCAGGGTTGAGGTAGCGATCGATCAAAGGTGCTAAAATTTGGTAGCCCATTGCTTTAGTTTCCACTGCTGTCTGTAGTGGCTTGTCACCAGATATTGCCTCTACCAAATTATTAATTGCTACAGCTAGCACTGCCGTAGTCGGAAACACAATATCTGCATCATGAAACAAAAAGTATTGTTCTCGCAACGACATATTAATTACTTGAAATTGCGGTAACAGTTTCAAAGCAGTAGTTACACCTCGGATTTCGGCACGACTATAAGTTAGTTCCTGTAGCTCTATTTCTGCTAATTCTGGATCTGGGTTGACGAGACAGGCAAGTTTAGCAATACCTAGCCAAGTAGTTTTAATACTATCGCGAACATATTTTTGCAGTTGTACGCCTAGTTGTTGCCAATTTTCTGTGAGTAAGGCGGCAGCTGTGTCAACTGCTGCTAGTTTGAGCAAGCTTTCACGGGTGGCATTTTTGAAGAAAGGCGCAAGTAAACCATCTTCCCAAGCCATTGTAATCCAAGGAGTACCTTGAGAATTTGCCAGTAGATAGCCAATTTCTACCCTAACTCTTTCGGCTGCAACTTTGCTAAGATGTGATGCCAAAGAACGAATTGCGGCTTGGGTAGCTGGCTCAATAGTAAAACCTAGTTGAGCGGCTTGGCGATAACCCCGCATTAACCGCAAAGGGTCATCTTTTAGGTTCGCAGGTGATACCATTCGCAAAATGCTCTGTTGTAAATCTATATAACCTTGCAGAGGATCGATAATTTCTTGCGTATGAGGATTATAAGCGATCGCATTTACTGTAAAGTCCCGTCTGTGCAAATCAACTTCTAAACTATCTCCTTCCTGTTGGGCAAAATCAGCCGTGGCGTGGGGAAAAACCACACGCGCAATTTGTCGTTCTGCATCGAGTAACACAAAACCAGCTTTGTAATGATGAGCGATCGCTCTCGCTACCTTTACCGCCTGAGATGGTATAACAAAATCTAGATCCAGATATTCGCGAGTTCTGCCCAGGATCGCATCTCGGACAGCACCACCTACCATGTAAGCGGGTTGTGGCAGGAATTCCAAGCTGAAAGGCCAATTTTCGGGAGCGAGGGTAGAAGGAATTGATTCGTGCATTGTAATAAAAATCAACCCAGCAACTCATGAATAACAGTTGGGCTTAAGTTAGATTAACAATAAAGGCCCCTGGAGTTGGTTCTATTATGTGTATTTGCGTGAATTGCCACTATGTAGACAGCTGTGTTACCTATCATGCCGTAGAAGGGCAGCACCAACAGCCTCACTTGACTGAAACACCAAATTTTGACCCGAATGAACCTTCTATCAATGTCAACATTCGGACTAAAGATGATGTGATTGAAATGGAATGGGATGTTGTTGGTTGTCTGAGCTTTAAACGAGAAACAGGTAAGTGGTCGAAATTGCGTCCTGGTGAATTAGTGCCGACTTGATAGAAAATGATTGGTGTATCTTACAGCTATTTTCAGGTAAACAGACTACGCGTTAGGGGCACAGCATTGCTGTGCCTTTAATACAGATGTGGTTCAAATACATGATTTCTGCTGTAATGAGATTTTGTCCATTAGCGATCGCGAATTCATGATACAGAAACGAGATGCCAGGAAAGCGTAGGCGTAGCCCGCCGCAGGCATCGTAGAAGATAAAGAAGCTAGCCAAGAGAAACCAGCATGACCAACGCACAGCGACTAGACCATGTAGAAGATGACCTCGAAACTGTTAAGCGATTGCTAATATCTACTGCTAGCTACGCAGAATCAGCAAACAGGCGGCTTGATGAATTGACCATAAAACAAGACCGTACTCAATCTCACCTTGATGAGTTGACCATAAAACAAGACCGTACTCAATCTCACCTTGATGAATTGACCATAAAACAAGACCGTACTCAATCTCACCTCGATCGACTAGAGGTACGTATTGATCGGGTAGGGGGAAAGGTTGACCAACTTTCCGATCGGGTTGATAGTTTTATCACTCACACGCAACGCCTATTTACAAGGGCAGGCAGTGAAATAGAGGAAACAAAGGCACGAACTGAGCGATTAGAAGCACTCATGCTAAAGCTTGACCGAAGCTTTGAAGAACAAAAATCTCAGTTTCAGGAGTTTCAACTCACCACGGGTGCTACCTTGGAGCGAATTGACCGAGTTTTGGACTATCTACTGAGACAGCAAGGCGGTAATCTAAATCCCCCATCCTAGCCGCGATCGCTTTTAGAAAGTCAACAGCATTGGCTCTCACAAACTTTGTAACAAGACTGTTTGACTGATTATTACTCAGTAGTTTTTCAATTAAGAACCGCTATGTTATATGCTTAAATAAATCACGTTAACTCTATAAAAATAGATATTTTAAGTAACTTTGACAACGGAACTAGAAGACCTTGCAATAAATAAATACGCTTTAGCACTACACACCACCACTCCCGAATTGGGTTTGGCAATTAGTAATTTTGCAGGTGAAACTCGCTCTCAAATTTGGAATCTGGGGCGCGATTTATCTAGCTTAGTGCATCAATATTTAATTGAATTTATCAAACCGCAAACTTGGGCGGATTTGTCCTTTATCGCAGTTGCCAAAGGCCCCGGCGGCTTTACGGGAACTCGCATTGGCGTTGTCACCGCTCGGACTTTAGGGCAACAGTTAGATATTCCTGTATTTGCGATTTCAACTTTGGCTGCGGTAGCTTGGTCAGAAGTAGGTAAAAGTCAAAATATAAAAACTTTTGCTGTGGAAATGCCAGCACAACGAGGTCAAATTTTTGCTGCTATTTATCAATTTCAGCCAGATACTTCTAAACTAAACGTGTGTTTGTCAGATAGAGTGTTGACACCAGAAGCTTGGCAGGAAACTTTAGCGAAGTGGAACACTAATTATCAGCTGATTCAAGCCCAATCTGGGTTAGCAGCGACGGTGACAAGTATTTTGGAACTAGCTAATCTCGATTGGCAAGAAGGCAAGTGTCCTCATTGGTCCGAGGCTTTGCCATATTATGGGCAACATCCTGTAGAACTTTAACTGATATTATCGCAGTGCATAAGTCCAAAATCAAAACAGCCACAGCCAAACCGGGAGAGTAACCAGTAATACTATAGCCCCAGCAGCTAATGCTGTAACTGCCAGATCGCGATCGAGATTGAATGTCTCAGCAATTACCAGTGTGGCAAAAGCTGGAGGCATAGCCATTTGTAGCACGATTATCTTTGCGATCGGCCCAGTTAATCCAAATAGGGGTAAGATGCTACCCAATATCAAAGGAACTAGCAGCATTTTGATTCCTAAGCTCATCCCTACTTGTGGTAGGCTACGCCAAGATTTGAGCAACGCTAGGCGCATTCCAATTAATACCAGGGATAAAGCTACACTACTCCAAGCAAATTTTTCTAACCAGAATTCTGCAACTGTGGGAATTGTCACCTGCCGAAACAGCAAGCCAAATCCGAAACCCCACAGCGCAGGATTAATTAAAATCGCCCTAGTAATCTGCCAATGATTCTGGACACTGCCACCAAAACTAGCTGCTAGCAACACACCCAGAGCATAAGTTCCTGGGAATGAACCTAACAAATCGTAAAATAACGCCCAAGCAAAGTATTCCTTGCCTACCATTGCCAAGGTAATGGGAAAACCAAGATAACCAGTATTACCCAACATTGCGGCTAATATCAAGCTAGCCTGAGTTGATGGTTGGGAAACAGTCTTTCTAAAATAGGCTTGTCCTTTAATCGCTAACCAAGCAAAAAATGCTCCTAGTAAAATAGCTAGGTAAGCGATCGCAGGTGCAATCCAAATTTGCCCCGACAAGCTAGATTGACGCAAAAACGATACTATGCTTATGGGTACTCCCACCCAAAAAAGAAACAGTCCTAAACGTGTAGGAACTGTTACAGGTAGTTTGCGTCCCAGGATAAAACCTACTAGGACTAATCCTCCCAGCTTGACGTATAGTTCTAAAAGGTTTGTCAAGGTTGCGCCTAAGAACCACAGATGTAAAATGCTACCTGTTACGTCTACTTTTGTCCAGTGCAAAATCTGTTATGGCTATTCCACAAAAACAGGAGTTTACCCTTGAATAAGGCAGGGTTTTCTGGAAAACCGCAAAACTCATCGAATGACTTTGGTGATGATATTCCAGTGGCTGTACGCGATACCCCTGTTGCAGCACCGAAAATTTGGTTGCAACCCCGAATTATTTTGATTGGGGGAGTAACAGGATTTGTCTTGCTATCTTTAATTAGCGGTTTGTGGTTTTTCGTCACTGCACCCAAAAAAACCGCCGATTCTCAACCTTTACCAGCTACTTCTGCTCCGGCGACGACCCCAGCATCTAATAATTCCAGCGATACTGTGTTAGGGCATTTTCCATACCCAGAAGCCCCTGAGTCAGAACTAGTAACCATCTCCGCAAATAGGGGCATTAGAATGCGAAAAACTGCTGCCCAAAAATTTGAGGAGATGGTAGCAGCAGCCCGGAGTTCAGGTGTAATTTTAGTGCCGATTTCTGGCTTTCGCTCAGTCAAAGACCAAGAGCAGTTGTTTTTTGCTGTCGGCGCCCAGCGAAATCAAACGCCAGCAGAACGAGCCGCCCTCAGCGCTCCTCCTGGTCATAGCGAACATCACACGGGTTATGCAGTGGATGTTGGAGACGGATCGGTACCAGCAACTAATCTTCAAACAAACTTTGACAATACCAAGGCTTATCGGTGGCTACAAGCAAATGCACCGCGTTTTGGCTTTGAAATGTCATTTCCCAAAGATAATGCTCAAGGTGTAAGTTATGAGCCTTGGCACTGGCGTTTTGTAGGCGATCGCAATAGTTTAGAAATGTTTTACAAAGCCAGAAACTTGAAACCCGCTAAGATATCACAATAGAAGCCAAAATAATTCGTAATACTCGCCAAAGGCGAGAAGCAAGCTACGTAATTCGTAATTCGTAATTATTACCTCTGCTTCTCATAATGGAGGCTGAAGTACTACTTCCTTAAGGGCTGGATAGTAGTATTCAGCGATTTTTTTAGCGATCGCATCTGGGCGGGAAATTTTATCGAGATTGCAAAGTAACATTACAGTAATTTTGTCATCAATAAAGCGGGTAATGTTACTTGCGAATCCTAGTATCGAACCATTATGACCAACTACTCGGCGATCGCCATAATTAAATACCCACCAACCTAAACCTGCAACATATCTCAATTTTTCCCAATCATCACCCTGATTGGGAAAGTGAGGAGTCCACATCAAATTCAGGGTTGATTGCTTTAGTAGAGTTTCACCACAAAGCGCCTGTTCCCACTTCACCATATCTTCCACACTGGAAAGTTGACCTCCAGCAGAATAGGTAACTGAGGGACTGTAATAAGGTTTGTTAACAAGCTTGCTGTTTAGTAACCGATAACCAGCAGCCCGGTGCGGTACTATGTCACTGGGATTATTCATCACGGTTGCATTCATTCCCAAAGGAGCAAAAATACGCTCTTGTAACAAATCTCCATAAGATTGTCCAGTTACTTTTTCTAGGAGCAAACCCAGTAGATAGTAGCCTGTGTTGTCGTAGGCGCTAAACTCACCCGGTTGGAACTTGAGGGGTAAGTGAGTAACTAGAGCCAAAATTTCAGACTTAGATAAATCAAGATGAGTAATTTCCCAATAGTTTGGAGCATCGGTATAGCTAGGAATTCCAGACTGATGAGACAGAATATGCCCGATTGTGACATTTTGCCACGTTATAGGTAGACAATCAAGATATTGTGCGGTCGCATCATCTAGCGAAATTACCCCTTGTTCCACCAGCATCATTACGGCTGTAGCGGTGAAAGTTTTACCAACAGACGCAATTTCATAAACTGTGTGTTCAGTAGCTGGAACAGAGTGTTCAGTATTCGCCAGTCCATAGCCCTTAACTAAAACAGGTTCACCTTCCTGCACCACTGCAACAGAAAGCCCCGGAATTTGATTTTGAGTCATTACAGCTCGAATATAGTCGTCAATCATAATTGACCTAATTTTTGTTTGATGATGGGGAGATGAGGGAGCAGGGGAGCAGGGGAAAAGGTTAAAGGTTAAAGGGAAAAGGAATAAATTTAATCTTTCCCCTTTTCCCCTTACCCTTTTCCCCTTACCCCTTTCCCCATACCCCATGCCCAATGCCCCATGCCCTACGTTTAATTTCGTCTGCTATTTCCTGGATTTTCAGGCTGAGGTTTCTGATACTTACCTGGATACTTGCGCTGAAAGTATTCCTCCATAATTTGTAAAATCATGGGCGCAGCAATGCTACCACCACCACCACCGGAATGTTCGGCAAATGCTACAATCGCAACTTCTGGCTGTTCAGCAGGTGCATACGCTCCAAACCAAGCGTGATTTTGCTTAACACGGCCTTTCCACGCTTCAGCAGTGCCACTCTTACCAGCCACTGCGGGAACTGTTGGCTGCTTCAAAGCTTTACCCGTACCTTCAGCTACTACTTTCCGTAGTCCCTGACGGAGAACACTTATAGTTGTCGGCTTCATATTTAAAGATGCTCGCCAGCTTTTTGCTTCTTCATTGTCTTTAAGCAAATGTGGCTGGACTCGATAGCCACCATTAGCGGGCACGGCAAACATGATGGCGACTTGTAAAGGTGTCGTTTGTAAAGCTCCTTGACCAATTGACATATTAATGCTATCTCCGACAGTCCAAGGTATCTTCCAAGTTTTCTGCTTCCATGCCTCATCTGGCACTAAACCCTTTGCTTCTTCGTTGGCAAACTCAAAACCAGTTTTTTTACCAAATCCATACTTGCGAGTCCACTCAATTAAAGTTGGGCCGCCGACTCCGCGACCAATTTGATAGAAGAAGGTATCACTACTCCACTGTAATGCTCCGACAAAACCCAATGGCCCGAACCCGGCGTGATTCCATTCGCCAAATCGGGTGCCGCCAAAACTCAAAGAACCGTAAGTTTGCAGGACTGTGCTAGGAGAAAATTTACCTGATTCTAGACCGGCTGTGGTGGTAACAATTTTGAAGGTGCTAGCGGGTGGAAAGGCGCTGAGGGCGCGATTCACCAAGGGATGATCGGCACCTTGGACAAATTCCCAATCTTTTTGGGTGAGTTTCTGCTTCGAGAAAATATTTGGGTCAAAGGTGGGATGAGATACCATTGCTAAAACAGCACCGTTCTTTGGATCGAGAGCCACGATCGCACCGTCGCGATCGCCTAGAGCTTTTTCTGCTGTCTTTTGCATATTTAAATCTATGGTCAAGTGCAAATCGTTACCAGCTTTCGCCTGTTTCTCTCCCAAAACCCGAAGCGGGCGACCTGCACCATCCACTTCTACCTGCTGACCGCCCCATTCGCCCCGCAGAGTTTTCTCATAAGCTTTTTCAACTCCCATTTGACCAATTACATCACCTAATCTGTAGCCTTCTTGCTTCTTTTCTTTTAACTGATCGCCGGTCAGTTCTCGCGTATAACCTAATACATGGGCTAATTCCTTGGCGTGGGGGTAGTAACGAACGGCTTCTGTATGAATTTCTACGTCTTTAAGTTCAGTTTGATACTCTTTCAATGCTGTGATTTGCGCTTCATTCAAGTCACGAGCAATTCGGATCAGTGAAGAAGAGTTAGCACCTGCCTCTTCTAGTTTCTTTTCCATCTCCTCTTGGGGAACGTCGAGAATTTGAGATAGACGCGCTCCCACTAATGACCATGCTGGTTTGGTATGTGCCATCGGCCACAAATATACAGAGCGAGGATAGCGAGTACTGGCTAAAAGTTTGCCGTTGCGGTCAAAGATATTGCCTCGTTCTGGTTGTTTGGGGATCATCCGAATTCGATTTGACTCGGCTCGTTTTCGGTGGCTTGCTCCTTCAGTAATTTGCAAATATGCCAAGCGAATGCTGATTCCTGTCAGCATCAATAGAGTAAATATAATTAAAAATATCGGCTGGAAACTTTGGCCAACAGTACGTGTATTTTTTTGTCCGCCAAGTGGAGATGGTTTAAGGTAAGTCATAAGGAAAAGAGAATTGTAAAATTAAGATTATCTGTAAATAACTCTGCTAAATTTTTAACAGGTATTTAAGGGCAAACTAATTGGCAGTAATTAATTGTTTCCAATTGATACCATAAGCTCATCTCTTCTATTGCCTTGCCTAAAGGCTTTTTGAATTTTAAACTTTGCACACTACTGGTCTGTCCCATTAATTTTGATGAGTTTGTAGTAAGCACAAAGCGTGCTTAAAAATCTAGGATTAAAGTCTTTACTTTCAAAACTAATGGGATAGACTAGAAAATCTGACGCTGTATACCTGTTTGACTTTTGAATTCGTCACTTTTGACTTTTGCCTTGCGGTACTAATCTCCAGTGCTATGTCCTGAACTTTGAGTTTTAGCTTCTGATGGGTCAGGCTGAGGTTTTTGATACTTACCTGGATATTTGTGCTGAAAATAAGCTTCTAGTACTTGTAAAACCATCGGCCCGCAAATAGTACCGCCATGTTCGCCAGTATTTTCCCCAAAGGCCACAACCACAATTTCTGGCTTATTACTAGGCGCATAAGCACCAAACCATGTATGATTTGGGCGACCAACACCAGCTTCAGCTGTGCCACTCTTCCCGGATGCTGGGGCAATTGTCGGCACGTCTAAGCGCTTACCAGTGCCTTCACTCACTACCCTTCGCAGTCCATCGCGGAGAACTTTGATAGTTGTTGGCTTCATATTTAAGGATTCTCGCCAACTTTTTGCTTCTTCGTTATCTTTAAGCAAATGCGGTTGAACTCGATATCCACCGTTAGCAGGGACAGAAAACATAATCGCCGATTGCAGTGGTGTCACTTGCAAAGCACCTTGACCAATTGACATATTAATGGTATCGCCAACAGTCCAAGGCGTTTTCAAAACTTTTTGCTTCCATATTTCATCTGGAACCAAGCCTACTGATTCTTCATCACGAAATTCAATACCAGTTCTTTGACCAAACCCGTATTTGCGACTCCATTTGATTAAAGTTGGGCCGCCAACTTTTCTGCCAACTTGATAGAAGAAAGTATCACTACTCATAGCGATCGCTCTGGGAAATCCCAATGGCCCAAATCCGGCGTGATTCCACTCACCAAATGTCACCCCACCCACGGTAAGAGAACCAAAGGTTTGTAGTATTGTATCAGGAGAAAATTCACCTGATTCGAGTCCAGCTGTTGTAGTAACAATTTTGAAAGTACTGGCGGGTGGAAAGGCACTCAGGGCACGATTAACCAAAGGATGATCCTTACCTTGCAAGCTTTCCCAATCTTTTTGAGAAAGTTTTTGTTTGGAAAAGATATTCGGGTCAAAGGTGGGATAAGATACCAGCGCGAAAACAGCACCAGTATTCGGATCGAGTGCTGCGATCGCACCTCGGTGATTTCCCAAAGCTTTTTCGGCTGCCTTTTGCACATCCAAATCTATGGTCAGGTGCAAATCATTACCAGCTTTTGCCTGTTTCTCTCCGATAACTCGGATTGGTCTACCCGCACCATCCACTTCTACCTGCTGACCGCCCCATTCGCCCCGTAGAGCTTTCTCATAAGCCTTTTCCACACCCATCTGACCGATGACATCTCCCAGTCGATAGCCTAACTCCTTCTTGCCTTTTAACTGCTCGGCGGTCAACTCCCGTGTATAACCTAGTACGTGCGCTAATTCTTTGCCGTGGGGATAATAACGTACAGAATCTGTATTAATTTCCACTTCTGGGAGTTCATTTTTATACTCCTTTAATGCCGTAATTTCTGCTTCATTTAAATCGCGAGCAACCCGGATGAGTGAAGAAGAATTAGCACCAGCTTGTTCTAATTTCTTTTCCATCTCTTCTTGGGGAATGTTAAGAATTTGCGCTAGACGCGGGCCGACTACAGACCAGGAAGGCTTAGTATGTGCCATCGGCCACAAATATACAGAGCTAGGATAGCGAGTGCTAGCTAAAAGTTTGCCATTCCGGTCAAAAATATTGCCCCGTTCTGGTTGCTTGGGAATCATCCGAATTCGGTTTGCTTCAGCTCGTTCCCGGAGTTTTGGCCCATCAACTATTTGCAAGTAAGCCAAACGAGCCTCAATTCCACTGGTCATTAATAGGGTAAATACGATTAAAAATATTGATTGGACACCACGTCCAACTGTACGTGTATCTTTTTTGCTACCAAGTGATGGGAATGAAGACATAAGTATTAATTCAAAATTCAAAACTTGTACTGAGCGTCTTGCCCTGAGCGAAGTCGTTGGCACAGCCTCTCGTAGAGAAGGGAGCCGAAGTATTCAAAATTCAAAATGAATAAATGCAATTCCAGCCAGCCTTTTAGCAATTGCTAAGATGCAATTTTAAGACTTGTTAACTTAATTACAGATTATCTAAATAATGAGTTTTGTATATAAAATTACCATATTTTTGTTTTTATTACTGAGTATGAAATAATCGGACGAGTATATTCTTGAACAATTGTTTTTGGCGGATACAATAAACCAAAGTGTCAAATATAGTCTGCCCAAAAGACTAGAGCAATTGACAAAATCACTTAAGATCGCGGCATTCTACTGAGGATTATGGCTCAAATCGTCATGCAAAATCAGAGGGGGATAACAAGTTTTCAGCCACTTGATGTTGAACTGCGTAACGTCTTCAAGTTTTTTAACCAAGAACCAGCAGTAAATGGGATTGACTTGGATGTTAGACAAGGAGAATTTTTTAGTATTTTAGGCCCCTCCGGTTGTGGTAAAACAACAACACTGCGCTTAATTGCTGGGTTTGAAATTGCTGACGCTGGTAAGGTGTTTATTCAGGGTCAGTCCATGACTAATGTGCCCCCTTACCGCCGACCCGTCAATACTGTATTTCAAAGTTACGCTTTATTTAACCACCTGAATGTCTGGAATAACATCGCCTTTGGACTGCGGCTAAAAAAAATACCCAAATCGAAAATTGAAGCTAGAGTCCAAGAAGCTTTAAAACTGGTGAAAATGGAAAGTTTGCGATCGCGCTTTCCCAATCAACTTTCTGGTGGTCAACAGCAGCGAGTAGCTTTAGCAAGGGCCCTAGTCAACCGTCCCACCGTGGTACTACTAGATGAACCTTTAGGGGCGTTAGATTTCAAACTACGTAAAGAAATGCAGGTTGAGTTATCAAATTTACACAAAGACTTGGGGTTAACCTTTGTGATGGTGACACATGACCAAGAAGAAGCATTGTCTTTGAGCGATCGCATTGCCGTAATGAATCAAGGCAAAATTGAACAAGTTGGCACTCCTAGCCAAATTTACGAACGTCCTTGTACATCCTTTGTTGCTGATTTTATTGGTGATACTAATTTATTCAGTGGTGAAATTGTCGCGGTAGACTCCTCTAGTATTAAAATTTCCACAAAAATGGGACTCTCAATTGTTATTAGCCGCGCTGAGGATACACCAACTGAATTATCACAAGCTGTAGTAGTGAGTGTGCGTCCAGAAAAAATACAGCTTTCGCTTTATCCACCTAATTTGCCAGTTAACTGCTTTGAAGGACGGCTGGTTAACGTTATGTATTTGGGCACACACGTTAATTATGTTATGGAATTAACAAATGGCATTAGCATTAATGTGTTGCAACCTAATACTTTGGGCACTTTACCAGACCGCGACACACTTATTTATGCTTGGTGGGCAGAAACTGATTGTTTAGCTATTAGTCAATAGTCAAACAATTTTGGATTTTAGATTTTAGATTTTAGATTGACCCCAGCAATCAAATCAAAGGCTTGTCAATTAGTTTGAGACTTAGTTGTGAGCGCTCAGTCGAAGGATTTTAGATTTATTCTATGTAGATTGCTACTAGGTGGGCGAGTATAAATTCGGGGGCAACTCTTTGACATACTATCGCGTTCAGACCTTTTTGAATTTTAAATCTTTAATCAAAAATCCAAAATTTAAAATCTAAAATTCGGTGAGGAGGACAACCGCCCCATAAGGAATATAACCTTACAATTACAAAAAAACTTTAATGCTGAATTGGAATTGTAATTACAAACTCTGTTCCTGCTGCTGGTGATGAATGACATTCCAGTTTGCCACCATGTGTTTCTGTAATGATTTGATAACTGATAAACATTCCCATACCTGTTCCCTTACCTACAGGCTTGTTGGTGAAAAACGGATTAAAAACTTGTTGTTGAATCTGTTCTGACATACCTATTCCATTATCAGCGATCGCAATTTTTACCCAACTGGAATCTATCACTGATGTACGAATGGCAATCGTGGGAGTTAACAACCCAGATGTGAAATTGTCTATTCTTAATTGTGCATTCTCAATTGTCCATTCTTCTAAAGCATCAATGGCATTCGCCAATATATTCATAAACACCTGATTGAGTTGTCGGCCATAGCATTCCACTAAAGGTAATGTGCCGTAGTCTTTGATGACTTGAATGGCTGGAAGCTTTGTTGTTTCTTGGAAGCGATGTTGCAATACCATTAGAGTACTGTCAATGCTTTCGTGAATGTCTACTGCTTTAAACTCGGCTTCATCTATGCGTGAGAAGGTTCGTAACGACAGCACAATCTGACGGATGCGCTGAGTGCCAACTTTCATCGAACTCAATATTCTTGGTACATCTTTTTGGATGTACTCTAGGTCAATTTCCTCACACAAAGCCTGAAATTCCAACTTATTACCAGATTGCTGCTGATGGTGAATTATTCGCAACAGGTCTTGAGTATATTCTTCAATATAAGTGAGATTACCGTGAATAAAATTAACGGGGTTGTTGATTTCGTGAGCAACTCCAGCCACAAGTTGACCCAGACTAGACATTTTTTCTGCTTGAATCATTTGTGCTTGAGTTTGTCTGAGTTCTTGAAGAGTTTGGGCTAAATTTTCTGTTTGTTGTCGCAATTGGTCTTCCATCTGTTTGCGCTCACTGATATCCCTGGCGACACAAACAACGGTGTTTTCGGTCATGCTGGCAATATTCGCCTCAAACCAAACCTCTTGCTCGCCTATAGGCAAGCTATATTCTACCTTCACAGTTTTTTTAGTTAAGAGTGCTTGTTGAATAGAGTTGAGAAAATAGTTGGCACAAGCAGAGGGTAAAACCTCATATATTTTTCTGCCCAGCAGTTCCGCAGGAGGTTGATAGAGTAAGGGCGCACCACTAGGAGCGATTTTTAAGTATCTTCCTTCAGCATCCAAGACAAGAATCACATCCTGCATAGCGTTGAACAACGCAAGTAATTCTGCTTGCGAGGCTTTGATTAATTCTTCAGCTTGTTTGCGACTGCTGATATCGCTAATAGCGCCATGAAGACCAATAATTTCACCATCTGAATCGAAAATTGGCGAAGCCACTGACCTCATCCAGCACCAATTTCCATCCTTTTTTTGGTGGCGAAATTCTATTGCGATTCGCTGCCCCTTGGTTTCCACCATTTCTTGAATTTTTCTCTGGGCTAGGGGGAAATCATCAGGATGAAGCAGGGGGGCAAAGGGTTGACCAAGTAGGTCTGAAGGTTCCCATCCTAAAACATTTTTATATTGTGGTGAGACATAAGTAAAAAGACCTTCCACTGACATAGAAAAAATCAGGTCGCTGATATTTTCCACGAGTTGGCGATACTTAGCCTCACTCTCAGCCAGAGCAGTTGCCGCCGTTTGATGATGCCGTCCGCGAATTTTATTTGCTGATTCCACAAAGGCAGAATTATCTGCCAATTTCGACTGTAATTCTATCAGTTGTAAATCTTGTGGGACTTCATCAGTAACTAATTCCCAAATTTGATGTTGTTCGGCTAACAGTGTAGTTGAATAAAGGTCTTGCAATGCTTCTAGCTGTTGCAGCAATTGGGCATTTTGCTGACGTAAAAGCAATATCTCTTCATTGATTTCGTTAGTACACATATTCAACTCCAATTTACTTTACTTAGTGCTGTTAACAGATAGCTAGTAGTCTGCCAACCCAACAATGCTTGGTTTGTAGTGAGCGCTTTAGCGCTCAAATTAAGGACTAAAGTCCTAACTACAAACTTATTCACCCATCAAACTTAGCTTGGCAGACTACTAGGGGGGATCGAATTCTATGCAGCTTCAGAAAGAATTGCTCTTAGCTAAAGTTGGTCTACTCAGCACTATTTAGTACCGCACTGGAATTGCAATTACAAACTCTGTACCTTTTCCTGGGGAGGAGTTGCAGTGTATCGAACCCCCGTGTTTTTCCACAACAATTTGACGGGCGATCGCCAACCCCAAACCCGTACCTTTGTCAACAGATTTCGTCGTAAATAAATGTTCAAATATTTTTTGTTTGACTTCTTCATTCATCCCTTTAGCATTATCAGCAATAGTTATTTCTACCTGATGAGATTTCAATGAAGTTTTAATGATAATCTTGTGAGGATTTTCTTGAATTTCTGCAAAATTTCGCCCAACATTTGACTCATCTAAGGCATCAATGGCATTAGCGAGGATATTCATAAATACCTGGTTTAATTGTCCGGGAAAACATTCAAACTGAGGGAAATTACCGTATTCAGTTATTACTTGAATTGCTGGGCGTTGTTCGTTAGCTTTGAGGCGATGTTTGAGAATCAAAATCGTACTGTCAATACCTTCGTGGATGTTAAATGGCACTTTGTAATCTTTATCTGCGCGGGAAAAGGTACGAAGACTATGACTGATGGATTTGATGCGATCGCCACCATCTTTCATCGCTCTGATTAACTTGGGTAAATCGTTCCGTAAATATTCCAGATCAATTGTCTCTAATTCTTCTTCAATTTCAGTTCCAGGTTGGGGGAATTTATCGTTGTAGAGGTCAATCAACCCAAATAGGTCATTGATGGAATCTTGGACAGCATCAACGTTGCCAATAATGCAGCCGACAGGATTGTTGATTTCGTGGGCAACTCCGGCAACTAAGTTACCCAGCGCCGACATTTTTTCACTTTGGACAATTTGCAGTTGGGCGTGCTGCAAATCGTTCAAGGCATTTTCTAATGCAAGGGATCTCTGCTGTAAGGCAAGTTCTGCTAGTTTGCGTTCGCAAAGTGCAGCTTGCTGTTCGCTAATATCCAAAAACAATCCATCCCAAACCATAGACCCATCGGCAAATCTTTGGATTTGAGATTCCCCATGAATCCACTTGATAATTCCTGATGGGGTGATGATTCGCCCTAACCAGTGCCAGGAAGATTCGCTTTGAATGGCCTCAGTTTGGGACTGTAGAAAACTTGCGATGTCATCTGGATGCACCATATTGTTTAAAAACTGCCAATTGGACATAGCTTGCTCTGGGGTAATTTCCAGCAAGCTGTAACAATTTGCACTAATGTAGCTCAACGATATAACCCCATCGGCACTCATGGTATATTGAAAAACTACCCCAGGCACATTGTTTACCAAGTTATGGAAACGAGAGTTACTCGCACTCAATGAGTTCAGTGATTCCTCTAGTTGTTGAGCATATTGCTGCGATCGCTCATAAAGTTGGGCATTTTCCAAAGAAATTGCGGCTTGAGCGCAAATTAAATTGAGCAGTTCGACGCGATCGCTCGTGAACGCCCCCGTTGCTAAATTATTTTCTAGATATAAAATGCCCATCAACTTGCCTTGATGCAAAATTAGGTTGCACAAGATACTTTTCGGCTGCTGACGGATAATATAGGGGTCATTGGCTAAGGTGGTATCTGCGGTTGCATCCAATAAGACAACAGTCTGTTGACTGTGCTTGACTTTGTAAATGAGCTTGTGGGGAATGTCTTGACTTTCTTCAACCCGAAGGTTCTGCAATACCACTGGGTTTGTTCCCTGAATAATTGAGCCTTGAATTAGCAGGTGATTGTCTCGCAGCAGCATTAACACACATTTATCAGCCCCAGCATTTTCGATGATGATAGAAAGTAACGATGAAAGTAGTTTTTCGAGTTCGATTTCACCAGAGATAGTCTGAGAGGCTTTGAGAATTGCTTTTAAATCTAGAGTATCTGAGACACTGCTGCTAGAACTGGAAGAACTGGTAGATGTCACAGTTCCCAAAGTGAAGATAGTTTCGTTAGTAGAAAGAACCGAACGGCTTTGCTTTAATATTGGCGCAAGTAATAAGGGATAGCATTTTTCTAAGGCGGCGACTTTGGCTTTTGCTCCCCAACGGGCATAACAATAATATGCTTGTTGCATATAACCTGCGGCGATTTTCTCTTTCCCCCAACCAAGGTAAAATTTGGCGGCTAATTCGTTAGCGAGGGCTTCTTCTTGGATATAGTGATTTTCTTTTGCACCTGCGATCGCGCGATCGTAATGTTCAATTGCTTCGGCTTTATTGCCGAAAACCCGATACTTTTCGGCTTCAACTAAATACCATTTATGCTGATGATTCATGGGAGCATTCTGCGCCCACTGTTGCAAAATAGTTTGATGGGTTTTTGCCAAAGCGAGAAGTTTTGCTTGCTCCTGCTCTGGCTGTGTGGTGAAGAGTGCCAAATGCGTCAGAGCTGTATAGAAATGGAAAATGGGAATCAGCATCAAGCCTGATATTGCCATTAAATGCTGTTTGACTTGAGCGCTATGTTCTAGGGCAGCCGTGTAATTACCAAAACAGTAGGCAAGGAGAAGTTTGTAGAAGTAAGCAAGAGCGATCGCACAAAGATCGTTGTCCTGATGGTGCTTAGGAATCATCACCCTTTCATCGTAGGCATCACCAATTAAGCAATCCGACAGAATACGAGTTTCCCTCAAGTTTTGTATCGCCTGCTGTTTCATATCCAAATAAGTCTTGGCAGAATATTGCTTCACATCTGCCATAACGCCGCTGTAAGCTGCAATCTCAGGTTCCCAAGTGTCTAGTTCTACCCCACCAAAAAGGTTGGCATTAAAGTAAATGCCGATGTTATAGCCAGCGTTGAAAAAATCGCCAGTTTCTATACCAGTCGCATAGCCATCTTTACCCGTCAGCATCGTTGCCCTCAGAGCTTCCTGACGATGTTGGATAAAAGATCCAAATAGAAGTAGAACCTTGCTCTTGAATTCCCGCACATTAAATCGGTCAATCAAATTCAGTGCCAATCGCCCAAAGCTATAGCCTGTTTCCACTTCTCCCAAAAAACCACACAGTACCAGACCATGAATCACATACCCCACTGTTGATGCAGGCGAATTCCCAAAGGAGAGCGATAAACTCACCATCGTCGCGCTCAGTATGGGCACTAATTCTGGCATTCCCTGGATAATGGGTGCAAATAACATTCCTAACATTTGCATGGCTGCCTGAGTCTGAGGATCGCTCATTATCGGGAGATCGACTAATTCCTCAATCCTGCTACTGCTTAGTTGAGCCGCAAGAGTCTGTAGCACTTGGCTAATTTTGGCTTCGTCAGGTGCAGTCGGGAGTTCTACCCCCAATTGCCCCAAGGCATCTCTACCTACTACAATAGCTTTTAACATCTGGCTCTGGGCTGCCAGTGCCATTATTTGAATTTCGTAAATTTTAACTTTGTCTAAAATTGTTTGAGCTTCTTCTAACACCAGTGCAGCCATCTGTTCCATACTGTCAAGATCGGCATTCAAATAAGCGGCTTCCGTAGCAGCAACATGGAGATTCAGAGCCAATTGATACTGACTTTGCCAGCAGTTAGCTGTCAGTAACTCAATCCCTTTTTGCAGATAGACTCTTGCTGCAGTGTATGCTGTAGAATTTCTGGCTTTCTGTCCCGCTTTTAAGTTAAGTTGAGCTAAGGCTTCTCGTTCTTGCGGTTGAGTAATTAACTCACTTCCTAAATTCAAATGCCCGACCAGATCGAACAGTTTTTCCTCTTGCTCTAACTCGGAGAAATTTTGTTGAAGTAATTGTCCAATTTTTAGATGAATTGCCGTTTTCTGTTCGTCGGGAATCAGGGAATAAGCAGCTTGTTGTACTCGGTCATGTAAAAATCTATACTTGGCTATTTGTTTAGTAGTATTTTCATTTGACACTACCAATCTTTCATTTTCTTCTCCCTGATAAAACTTATAAACATCGCCAATCGGCAAAATCAAGCCTGATTGTAATGCTTTCCATAAATCCGCCGACGTTTCAATTTCTGATTTTTCTGAAACAATTGCCAAAGTTGCTAAATCAAACTGATTGCCAATACAAGCTGCTAACTGCAATATCTGTTGAGTTGATGGCGGTAGTTTTCGCAATTGAAAACTCATAAAGACTACAACATCATCTGTAACTGCTTGCTGGTTCACTTGTGCAATGTCACATTGCCATCCCCCGGCTCGATCGGGGGGAGTTGGGGGAGTGAATTGAATCAGTCGCTCTTGATGTAATGCTTTGAGAAACTGGGTAGCGAAAAACGGATTTCCTTGAGTTTTTTGAGAGATTAATTGAGAAAGAGGTAATGCCAAAGTTTCTGGACATTTCAGCGTGTCAGCAACTAATTGATTTACTTTGACTTGACTCAATGGCGCTAAAGTAATCGTATTAATCGTTGCTTGGTTTTTTTGAATCTCACTCAAGGTCAAGATTAATGGATGTGCTGGAGTAACTTCGTTATCGCGGTACGCACCAATTAACAAAAGATAACTTGTATCAGCCATTAAAAGCTCCATTAACTTCAGCGATGCCAAATCTGCCCATTGCAAATCATCTAAGAACATCACTAAGGGCTGTTCAGCACTGGTAAAGACTTGAGTAAATTTTTGAAATAATAAATTAAATCTATTTTCTGCCGCCGTTCCTGATAATTCTATAGCTGGTGGTTGTTCGCCAATAATTCTTGATAATTCGGGTATGACTTCAATAATTACCTGACCATTTTCTCCAACAGCATCTAATATTTTGTTTTTCCGTTGCTGGATTTGTGCCTCACTTTCGGTTAATAATTGCCCCATTAAATCTTGGAAGGCTTGGACAAATGCACTAAAGGGAATATTCCTTTGAAATTGGTCATATTTCCCTTTGATAAAATAACCGCGTTGCCGCACAATGGGTTTATGAACTTCGTTGACCACTGCTGTTTTACCAATGCCGGAAAAACCTGCTACCAATATCATTTCTGTTGCACCAAGGCTGACTCTTTCAAATGATTGAAGTAGGGTTGATACTTCGGCTTCTCGTCCATAAATTTTATCAGGAATGATGAAGCGATCGCACACATCCCGTTGGGCAATTGGGAAGTTTTCTATTGTGCCCGTTTCCTTCAATTGAATCAAGCAGTTTTCTAAGTCATATTTTAGCCCTAATGCACTCTGATAGCGGTCTTCAGAATTTTTTGCCATCAACTTACTGACAATTGCAGAGAGCACAGATGGAATTGCTGAATTAATTTTATGTACTAAGGTTGCTGTTTTCGCAAGATGACAATGTACCAACTCCATCGCATCTTCTGACTGAAATGGTAATTTTCCAGTGAGTAATTGGTAAAAAGTCACACCGACTGAATAAAAATCAGTGCGGTAGTCAATCTGGCGATTCATCCGTCCAGTTTGTTCTGGTGAAATATAAGCCAGCGTTCCTTCTAGCACATTTGGATTGAGGAGGGTTTGAGTTTCTCTTGGTAGCAGAGAGGCAATACTAAAATCAATTAATTTGACTTGTTTGGTTTCGGGGTTAATTAGAATATTGGCGGGTTTGATATCTTTATGGATAATGCGATCGCGATAGAGTATATCTAAGGTGTTGCACAGTGCGATCGCAATCTGCAAAAATTCCTCCAAAAATGCGATATATCGCGTCTCTACAGAGGTGAAATAATCTTTTAAAGAAATCCCCCCAAAGTCTTCCATCACCAGCGCATAGCCATTTTGATAGGGTTCCAGGCTATATGTTTGGATAATCAGAGGTGAGTTAAGATTTTTGGCTATGGTGTATTGATTGCGAAACGACAAGAGTTCGCTGGAACTCGGATAAGGATTTTTCAATAATTTGATGACTACAGGTAATGAGTCAGTCTTTTTATACCCTCGATAAACTATGGTTCTCGAACCATTGTAGAGTTCTTCGCTAACCTGATATCCGGGAATATTGACTCTCGTGTTAACCATACTGCTAAATCTTTAAGACTCCAGATATAGTGTTCCCAGATATAAAGCGAACCCGTCGCTCCACAACTTGAAATTTTCAAGATTTAGAGTCAAAGAAAATCGGCGCTAATCCCATCCCTTCTCTACGAGACGCGGCGCGAACAGAAAGTGTCCGAGATTCATACCGGAATTTCAATCATAAATTCTGTACCTTGACCCAGAACCGAGTTAAAACTTAATTTTCCACCGTGGGTTTCTTCAACAATTTGACGAGCGATCGCTAATCCTAAACCCGTTCCTTTTCCCACAGATTTTGTTGTAAACAAATGGTCAAATATCTTTTGCTTTACTGCTTCATTCATGCCATTAGCATTATCAGCAATCGTTATTGTAATCCGATCGTCTTGCAATGAGGTTTTAATTGTAATCTTGTTAGGATTTTTTTGGATTTCTGCAAAATTCCGCCCAGTATTCGACTCATCTAAGGCATCAATTGCATTAGCTAGGATATTCATAAACACCTGATTTAATTGTCCAGGAAAACATTCAACTTCAGGCAAAGTGCCATAATCGGTTATTACTTCAATTGCTGGACGTTGTTCATTGGCTTTGAGGCGATGTTTGAGAATTAAAATTGTACTTTCAATTCCTTCATGAATTTTAAATGGCACTTTGTAATCTCGATCGGTACGGGAGAAAGTTCTTAAACTAGTGCTGATATTTTTCAGGCGATCGCACGCCATCACCATTGAATCTATTACCTTGGGTAAATCTTCTAAACTATAATCTAAGTCAATTTCTTCTGCATGGTCGATAATTTCAGCACTTGGATTAGGTAAACTTTCTTGATAAAGTTTCAAGTGTTGCACAACATCGGCAATAGTGGGTTTAGTTTGTTTGAGACTTGCAGCAATAAAGCCCAAAGGATTATTCATTTCATGGGCTACACCAGCAACTAAATTACCCAATGCAGACATTTTCTCACTTTGAATAATTTGTAATTGCGCTTGTTGTAAATCTTCTAAAGCTGTTCCGAGTGCTTGAGATTTTTCTGTAACTGCTGATTCAGCTTGTTTGCGATCGCTAATATTAATCGTTGTCCCAACTATACGATAAACTTTGCCCGTCTCATCTTTTAAAGGGCTGAGTGTGGTTAACCACCAAATTTTCTGGTCATTAAATGTTAAACATTCTTCATAGGTGATGCGTTTTCCGGTTTGAAAACAATGCAAATATTTTTGCTCGACTGCTACACCTTCGTCAGGAACCATTATTTCTTGCGGAGTTTTACCTAGCACTTGAGAAGCAGGTATACCAACCGCTAATTCGCAAGATTTACTCCATCCTGTGTACTCATACCTGCCATCATCCCGGATCTCAGTCACAAAAATAAGACAGCCAACACCTTCGTAAATACTATTGAGGAACTTTTCTCGTTCCTGGAGATGATTATATAACTGGGCATTTTCCAAAGAAATTGCAGCTTGAGTGCAGAGGAAATTTACAATAGAAAGGCGATCGCTAGTAAATACCCCTTGCGTCAGTTGATTTTCTAAGTAAAGAATCCCTACTAAACGCCCTTGATTAATAATCGGGGTACACAATACACTCTGGGGTTGTGTTCGCTGCATATATTCCCCAATCAACCCAATGGTATCTGTTTTGCAATTGTCTATAACAACTGTTTGTTGAGTATTTTTGACGTAATTGATAATTTTTGCGGGAATATCTTGACAATTAGCGAGTAATTGTGGTTCCAGAATGGTTTGTATTTGGTCATGATTGATAAAGGTAATTGCCCTAACTTGCCAATTATCGCCAGACACTTTCTTCAATAAGGGTTCCCCCCGCACGGCAGTGTCCTCATCTTGGGGAAGAATTAGTACAACTTTCTTGGCGCCAGAGTTTTCTAGGATAATTTGGGTCAAGCTGGCAATGAGTCGATCTAATTCCAGAGAACCAGAGATAGCAATAGCTGCTTTGAGGACAGAGGTAAAATCAAATGTCTGGGAAATACCAGTACTGCCAGTGGTAGAAGTGCGAGTAGATGAGGAAGTGCCACGAAAGCTAATAGTTTCTAAGGTATTGAAGTTGATTCGTTGCTGTTGCAGAATCGATTGGAGTAGTTGGGGATAGCGTTTTTCTAAGTCTTCTATTTTGGCTTTTGCACCCCAACGAGCGTAGCAGTAGTATGCTTCTTGCATATATGCTTGGGCAACTCTTTCTTTACCCCAGTCGAGATAAAATTTGGCTACTAGTTCATTGCTAAGTGCTTCTTCGTTAACGTATTCGTTTTCTTTGGCGAGGGAGATGGCGCGATCGTAATGTTCAAGTGCTTCTGCTTTATTGCCCAACACTCGTTGTTTTTCAGCCTCAACTAAATGCCATTTATGTAGATGATTCATGGGAGCATTTTGCGCCCATTGGTGCAAAGTGGTTTGATGGGTTTCTACCAAAGCGAGAAATTCGGCTTGCTTTGGCTCTGGCTGTGCCAGCAAAAGCGCTAAATGCGTCAGGGCTGCATAGAAATGAAAAATGGGAATAAAAATCATGCCTGATACTGCCATCAAATACTGTTTGGCTTGGGCGTTATGGTCTAGGGCAACCCTGTAGTTACCAAAAAAGTAGGCAAGTATCAGTTTGTAAGTATAAGCAATAGCGATCGCCGAGAGATCCTTGTCTTGATGGTGCTTAGGAAGCATTGCTGTTTCATTGTAGGCAGTGCCAATTAAGCAATCCGACAGAATACGGGCTTCCCTCAAGTTCTCCACAGTCTGCTGCACCATATCCAAATAAATCAGGGCAGAATGTTGTTTTACCTGCACTAAGACAGCCCTGTAACCTGCTATTTCGGGTTCCCAAATGTCCAGTTCTACCCCAGCAAAAAGTTTGGCAATGAAGTAATTGAGCGAGTTGTAGCCAGCGTTGAGAAAATCACCAGTTTCCATACCAGTTGCATAGCCATCTTTCATCGTCAGCATCGTTGCCCTGAGAGATTCCTGATGATGTTGAATCCAGGCCGCAAACAGAAGTAGAATCTTACACTTGAATTCCCCGACATTAAATCGGTCAAGCAAATTCATTGCTAATCGCCCAAAGCTATAGCCTGTTTTCACTTCTGACAAAAAGGCACACAACACCATACCGTGAATCATATACCCCACCGTTGATGCAGGTGCATTGCCAAACTGGAGTGATAAACTCACCATCGTTGCGCTCAGTATGGGCAGTAATCCAGGCATTGCCTGTAGAATCGGTGAAAATAATATTCCTAAGAGTTGCATAGCTGCCTGAGTTTGGCGATTGCTCATAATAGGTAGATCGACTAATTCTTCAATCCCTCTGCCGCTTTGAAGGCTGGCTACAGTCTGTAGTACCTTGCCAATTTTGGCTTCGTCAGGTGCAGTGGGGAGTTCAACCCCCAATTGAAAGAGTGCATCTCTGCCAACTGCGATCGCTTCTAATATTCTGGTCTGGGCTGTCTGGGCAGCAATTTGAATTTCGTAAATTTTAACTTTGTCTAAAATCGTCTGGGCTGATTTCAACACCTGTACTGCGATCTGTTCCATACCATCAAAGTCAGCATTCAAGTAGGCGGCTTCGGTGGCGGCAACATAGAGACTCAGGGTCAATTCATATCGATCTTGCCAGCTATTCGCTGTAAGTAGCTCAATTCCAGTTTGTAAATAGACTCTAGCAGCAGCATAAGCGGTGGAATTTTTCGCTTTATCTCCTGCTGCTAAGTTAAGCCGAGCCAAGGCTTCTCGTTCGTTTGATTGGACAATCAACTCTTGCCCTAAATTCAAATGCCCGACAATATCAAACAGTTTTTCTTCTTGTTCTATTTGAGAAGAATTTTGTATAAGTAATTGACCAATTTTGAGGTGAGTTGCTTGTTTTTGGTTATCAGGAATTAGAGAATAGGCAGCTTGTTGTACTCTGTCATGTAAAAATCTATAATAAGCTGTCTTTTGTCCTATGTCCTTTGTGATTCGTTCGCTCTTTTCTAATGACCACTGACCACTCGCCCTGAGCGGAGCCGTACCACTTCGTGGAAGCAAGCTACGCGTAGCGTCTCGCAGAGAAGGGATGACCAATGACGAATCATGATAAAACTTATAAACATCACTAATCGGTAAAATCAACCCTTCTTGTAAAGCTTTCCATAAACTTGCAGCCGTTTCAATCTCTGATTCTTGCGAAACAATTGCCAAATTTTCTAAATCAAATTGATTGCCAATACAAGCAGCTAACTGCAACACCTTTTGAGTTGAATCAGGCAGTTTTTGTAATTGACATATCATGAAATTAACAACATCATCTGTAACTGCTTGCTGATTTATTTGGGTGATATCACATTGCCAATATCCTGATTCAAAGTTAAATTTAATTAATCCATCTTGGTGTAATGCCTTGAGAAACTGTATGGTAAAAAACGGATTACCTTGAGTTTTCTGAAATACTAATTGAGAAACAGGTAATGCCAAATCTTTTGTACATTTAAGTGTATCAGCAACTAATTGATTCACTTGCAATTGACTCAGAGGCGCTAAAGTAATTGTATTAATTGTGGCTGCTGTTTTTTGGATATCATTCAAAGTCAACATTAATGGATGTGCTGGGTTCACTTCATTATCACGATAAGCACCAATTAAAAAAAGATGTTTGGTATCAGCCATTAATAACTGTATTAACATCAATGATGCTGAATCTGCCCATTGTAAATCATCTAAAAACATCACTAATGGATGTTCAACACTAGTAAAAACTTGGGTAAATTTCTGAAATAATAAATTAAACCGATTTTGAGCAGCAGTTCCGGATAATTCTGTAACAGGTGGTTGCTGACCAATAATACTTTCTAATTCGGGGATGACTTCAATAATCACCTGTCCGTTATCACCTACAGCCGCTAAGATATTGGTTTTAAATTGCTGGATTTGAGCATCGCTTTCGGTTAATAATTGCCCCATTAAATCGCGGAAGGCTTGCACAAAAGCACTAAAGGGAATATTTCGTTGAAATTGGTCATATTTCCCTTTGATAAAATAACCGCGTTTTTTGACGATTGGTTTATGGACTTCGTTAACTACAACGGTTTTCCCAATACCCGAAAAACCAGCCACCAGCATCATTTCTGTCGCACCTGTACTAACGCGCTCAAATGCTTGCAGGAGAGTTTCTACTTCTGTTTCTCGTCCATACAGTTTATCAGGGATAATAAAGCGATCGCACACATCTCGTTGAGCAATTGGGAAATGCTTAATTTCACCAGTTTCTTGGAGTTGAGATAAACAAGTTTCTAAATCAAATTTCAGTCCTAATGCACTCTGATAGCGGTCTTCAGCATTTTTTGCCATCAATTTCATGACAATATCACAGAGAACTTGGGGAATCTCTTCTCTATTCCCTGTCCCCTGTTCCCTATCCCCTAAAAGTGGTGGAAGTTTTGCTAGATGACAATGTACCAACTCCATCGGATCGTTTGAATGGAACGGTAACTCACCCGTCAGTAGTTCATAAAAAGTGACACCTAAAGAATAGAAATCAGTCCGGTAGTCAATCCCCCGATTCATTCTTCCTGTTTGTTCGGGAGAAATATAACCAAGTGTCCCTTCCAAGACATTGGGATTCATCAGTGTTTGAGTTTCCCGTGGTAATAGCGATGCAATACTAAAGTCAATTAATTTAACTTGTTTGGTTTCTGGATTAATTAAAACATTGGCGGGTTTGATATCTTTATGAATAATCCGGTCGCGATACAATATATCTAAGATGTTGCACAGGGCGATCGCTATTTCTAAAAACTCCATTAAAGATTCTAAGCTTTTCCCCACTACTTCGGCTTCTCTTCGAGACGCTACGCGAACGCTCAGTACAAGTCCCCAATCCTTGAGAGAAATCCCCCCAAAGTCTTCCATTACCAACGCATAACCATTTTGATAGGGTTCTAGGCTATAGGTTTGGACTATTAGCGGTGAGTTGAGATTTTTCGCTATGGTGTACTGATTACGAAACGACAAGAGTTCGCCAAAACTCGGATAAGGATTTTTCAGCAGTTTGATCGCTACAGGTAATGAGTCAGTCTCTCTATATCCTCGATAAACGATGGTTCTAGAACCATTGTAGAGTTCTTCGCTAACCTGATATCCGGGAATATTGACTCTCGTACTAACCATACTGCTAAATCTTTAAGACTCCAGATATAGTGTTCCCAGATAGCAAGCGAACCCGTCGCTTCACGACTTGAAATTTTAAAGATTTAGCGGCGCAAACAAAAAGTGTCCGAAATTCATACCGGAATTTCAATCATAAATTCTGTACCCTGACCCAGAATCGAGTTAAAACTTAATTTTCCACCGTGGGTTTCTTCAACGATTTGACGAGCGATCGCCAACCCTAAACCCGTCCCTTTACCAACCGCTTTTGTCGTAAATAAATGGTCAAATATTTTTTGTTTAACTGATTCGCCTATCCCCTTGCCATTATCAGTAATGGAAACTTTAATTAGATTGTTTTCGACTGAGGTTGTAATTGTAATGCAGTTAGGATTGGCTTTAATTTCTTCAAAGCTGAGTCCATGATTAGATTCATCTAATGCATCAATAGCATTAGCAAAAATATTCATAAATACCTGATTTAATTGACCGGGAAAACATTCTACTTGAGGTAAATTACCGTAGTTTACAACAACTTGAATCGCCGGACGTTGTTCATTGGCCTTGAGACGATGTTTGAGAATGAGAATAGTGCTATCAATGCCTTCGTGGATATTAAAAGGTACTTTGTAGTCTTGATCGGCACGAGAGAAAGTTCTCAAACTGGTGCTGATGTTCTTTAGCCTGTCACACGCCATAGACATAGAATCAATCATCTTGGGCAAGTCTTCTAAGCTATAATCCAAGTCGATTTCTTCGGCGTGGTCTTCGATTTCATCGCTTTTGTTGGGTAAACTTTCTTGATATAGTCTGAGATGTTCAACAATATCAGCGATAGTAGGTTTAGCTTGTTGAAGACTAGCAGCAATAAAACCAAGGGGATTATTCATTTCGTGAGCTACACCAGCAACTAAGTTGCCTAGTGCAGACATTTTCTCAGTTTGCACCATTTGTAATTGTGCTTGTTGCAGGTTTTGTAAAGCAGTTTCTAGCTCTTGTGCTTTTTGTTGAAGTTGGGCTTCGGCAACTTTGCGTTCGCGTAGCGCAGTTTGCTGTTCTGTAATATCATCTACTAGGGAAGCAACTCCGATTGACTCGTTATCTGCATTTACAAGCGGATTGTTATACCAAGTACAAATGATAATTTTACCATCTTTTGTTACATTTTCATTGATACTGTAATTGCCGCCCTGCTGGGATATAATTTCGACGCTGACTCGCTCCATTTCTGCTTGAATTATTTCAGGAATGATGAATTTGAAGTCACGACCCAAAGCCTCTTGTTTGCTGTAGCCAAAGATTCTTTCTGCGGCTGGGTTCCAGTCAGTAACGTGAAAATTGGTATCCCACTCGATAACTGCCAATGGAGTTTGCTGAACCAATAGCTGGAGTCGTTGCTGGGATGCTTGCAAGCCAGACTGGGCGGCGCTCAACTTATCAAGCGATCGCTCTAGCTGTTGGGCATATTGCTGCGATCGCTCATAAAGTCGGGCATTTTCTAAAGAAATTGCCGCTTGGGCGCAGAGTAAATTCAGCAGTTCAATGCGATCGCTAGTAAACGCCCCCGTTGCTAAATTATTTTCTAGATATAAAATGCCCATCAATTTACCTTGATGCAAAATCGGGCTACACAAGATACTTTTCGGCTGCTGACGCATGATATAGGGGTCGTTGGCTAAGGTTGGATCGGCACTCGCATCAAGTATCACAGCAGTTTGTCTATCGTGCTTCACTTTATAAATCAGCTTGTGGGGAATGTCTTGACTGTCCTCAACCAGAAGGCGCTGCAACACTACTGGCTGCATCCCCACGGTAATTGACCCTTTAATTAGCAGACGTTCGCCTTTGGTATCGCCTAGCGAATTGTTTCGTAACAGCATAAACACGCATTTATCAGCCCCAGCATTTTCAATGACGATTTCAAGCAACGATGAAAGCAGTTTTTCAAATTCAATTTCGCCGGAAAGAGTGTGAGAGGCTTTGAGAATAGCAGCTAAATCTAAAGCAACAGAAACACTACTACTGTGGGAAGTGCCGGAATTCGTGGGTGTAACATTTGCTAACGAGAAGATTGTTTCGTTAGTGGAGAAAGGAGAATGGGTTTGCTGGAGGATAGGGGCTAGCAGTTGCGGATAGCGTCTTTCCAGATCGGCAATTTTGGCTTTTGCCCCCCAACGTGCGTAACAGTAATATGCTTGTTGCATATATGCTTGGGCGAGTTTTTCTTTCCCCCAGTTGAGGTAAAATTTGCCAGCAAGTTCATTCGCTAGTGCTTCTTCTTGGATATATGCGTTTTCTTTGGCAGAAGCGATCGCGCGATCGTAGTAATCCATTGCTTCATACATCCGCCCCAATACCCGATACTGCTCTGCTTCAACCAAATAAAATTTGTGTAAATGGTTTTTGGGTACATGGTTTGCCCATTGTTCGAGCTTTTTCTGGTTGTCAACAACTTGCTGGGGGAGGCATTCTTTACCTTGAGCGTTGGGTAACATCGCTAGATGAGTCAATGAATCGTAAAAGTGAAACACCGGCACCATAAAACAGCCGGATACTCCACTTAAATATTGTTTGGCATCAGCCGCCACTTTGATAGCTTGTTCCCACTCATTAAACAAGTAACAAAGAATTAATTTATTGATATACAGTGTTCCCATTGCGTAAAGATCGTTTGCCTTTTGATGCAAGGGCAACATGATTTGTTCGTCATAGATTACACCTTGAATTTCCCAAGGGCACTTGCTTTGAGCGAGTAAATTTAAAACGGATTGGTAAAAGACTCTCAAATAATTATGAGCAACTTCCTGTTTGAGTTGAGCCAATGCCTGATTGTAAACCTTCATCTCTGGTTCTAAGATTGACAAATCTTTTCCGAGAAAATAGGAAAGCGAACAGTAATTGTAGGCACAGTAGGCAGCATATTCTAAAGTACCCATTTCCAGACCGCTGTGGTATCCGTCGAGTAAAGGAGCAAGTGAATTTTGAATATGATGTTTCCAAGGCTTCACGAAGGGATAAACCATGTTAATCGTGCTGGCTTTAAATTCTTTGCTTTGGAAGCGTGATAGTAGTCCCATTGCCAGTTCGCCAATGCGATCGCCTAAATCTATTTCTCCAATACCACACAAAATGACTCCATACCAAGCATAAGCCTGTGCTGATACCGCAGCATTACCGTATTCTACTGATAACCTAATCTGCTTACACACGATTAATGGCAGTAATTCTGGAACCGCTTGATAAACTGCTGCTGTCACTGCCGCTAAAATTCGGATTGTTGCCAGGGCTTGGAAGTCTGTCATTTCCGGCAGTTCCAAGAAATCTTCTAAATGTTTTCCTTTTAAGACATCTTGAGTCTGCTGCAAACTTTCAGTAATATCTGCGTCAGTCGGTTGTTCTGGAAACAATAGTCCAAATAATTCCAAAGTCGAAAGAGCGGTTTTAATAGCTTTGGGCTGTTGACTCTGGGCCACCTCAGCCAAAATTCTTACTTCATAGACCTTCACTTTGTCTAGTAATTGACGAGCATTTTGCACTACTTCGTCAACTATCTGCTCCATTTGCCTAAAATCACCGCTCAGACAGGCTACTTCTGCGGCTAAATCATGCAGAGCTAACGTTAGTTCATAGCATTGCTGCCAACAATTTGTTGTGAGAAGTTGTATTCCTTTAGTGGCGTATTCAATTGCTGCGACGTAAGCGGTTGCAGATTTAGCTCTTTGGGCAGCAACTAGATTTAGCTTTGCTAATTCCTCACGTTCAATTTCTGCAACAATTAAATCGGCTCCTTTATTTAATTGATTGACAATCTCAAAGATTTTTTCCTCTTTTTCCGTCTCGCTCATTACACTTAAAAGCAATTGCCCAATTTTTAAGTGCGTCAATTGTTTTTGGTCATCGGGAATCAGAGAATAAGCGGCTTGTTGGACGCGATCGTGTAAAAATTTATATGTAACAGTCTGAATATTTTCCGGTGTACGTACAAGACTTTCTTGCCCAATATAAAATTTATAAACATCACCGTTCGGTAAAATCAACCCTTCTTGTAATCCTTTCCACAAAGTTGCAGCCGTTTCGATTTGAGATTGTTTAGAAACAATTGCCAAACTTGCTAAATCAAACTGATTCCCAATACAAGCAGCTAGCTGTAACACCTGTTGAGTTGATAACGGCAGTTTTCGCAATTGAAAACCCATAAAGGCAACAACATCATCTGTAACGGCTTGAGTCATCACTTGGGTAATGTCACATTGCCAACAGCCTAACTCAATATCAAATTGAATAAGATTTTCTTGATGCAATGCTTTGAGAAACTGGATTGCAAAAAACGGATTTCCTTGAGTTTTCTGATAAATTAATTGAGAAAGAGTCCATGCCGAAGTTTCTGTACATTTAAGTGTGTCACCAACTAACTGATTCACTTTTAGTTGACTCAGTGGTGCTAACGTAATTGTATTAATCGTCGCTTTGTTTTTTTTGATTTCACTCAAAGCCAACATTAATGAATGTGCTGGATTTACTTCATTATCGCGGTAAGCACCAATTAACAAAAGATGACCTGTATCAGCCATTAATAGCTGCATTAACTTCAATGATGCCGAATCTGCCCATTGCAAGTCATCTAAAAACATCACTAATGGATGTTCAACACTAGTAAAAACTTGGGTAAATTGTTGAAATAATAAATTAAATCTGTTTTGCGCCGCCGTTCCTGATAATTCTATGGCGGGTGGTTGTTCGCCAATAATTTTTGATAATTCGGGGATGACTTCAATAATTACCTGTCCATTTTCCCCAACAGCATCTAATATTTTGTTTTTCCATTCCTGAATTTGTGCATCACTTTCGGTTAATAATTGCCTCATTAAATCTCGGAATGCTTGTACAAATGCACTGAAGGGAATATTCCGTTGAAATTGGTCGTATTTGCCTTTGATAAAATAACCGCGTTGGCGAACAATCGGTTTATGAACTTCGTTAACAACTGCGGTTTTGCCAATTCCCGAAAAACCTGCAACCAGCATCATTTCTGTTGCACCAAGGCTGACTCTCTCAAAGGCTTGAAGTAAAGTTAATATTTCGGTTTCTCGTCCATAAAGTTTATCAGGAATGATGAAGCGATCGCACACATCCCGTTGCCCAATTTCAAAGCCTTCAATCTTACCATAAACTTGTAGATGAGACAAACATTTTTCTAAATCAAACTTCAGTCCCAAGGCACTTTGATATCGATCTTCGGCATTTTTTGCCATCAATTTCATCACAATATCGCAAATAACTTGGGGAATATCTTCTCTATTTTTTAAAATTTGTGGAAGTTTAGCAATATGACAATGCACCAATTCCATTGGCTCGTTTGATGTAAAAGGTAAATTTCCTGTAAGTAACTCGTAAAATGTCACACCCAAAGAATAAAAATCAGTTCGGTAATCAATCCCCCGATTCATTCTGCCTGTTTGTTCTGGGGAAATATAAGCGAGTGTTCCTTCTAAGATATTGGGATTGACTAGCGTTTGGGTTTCTCGTGGTAGTAAAGATGCAATACTAAAATCGATTAATTTAACTTGTTTGGTTTCGGGATTAATGAGAATATTGCTAGGTTTTATGTCTTTATGAATAATCCGCTCGTGGTAGAGTATATCTAAGGTATTGCATAGTGCGATCGCAATTTCTAAAAACTCTTGTAGAGATTGTCGCCTTCCCTTGATTCCCCATTCCTTGAGAGAAATCCCGCCAAAGTCTTCCATCACTAGCGCATAGCCATTTTGATAGGGTTCTAGGCTATAAGTTTGGACTATTAGCGGTGAGTTGAGATTTTTAGCTATGGTGTACTGATTCCGAAACGACAAGAGTTCGCCAAAACTCGGATGAGGATTTTTCAGGAGTTTAATAACTATAGGTAATGAGTCAGTCTCTCGATACCCTCGATAAACAATGGTTCTAGAACCATTGTAGAGTTCTTCGCTAACCTTGTATCCAGGAATATTGACAAGAGTGCTAACCATACTGCTAAATCTTTAAGACTTCCGGATTTAGTATTCCCAGATGTCTGAAGTTGTTTACTAAACGAGCCAAAAATTACACTGGAAATTCAATCACAAATTCTGTACCTTCACCAAGAACAGAGTTGCAACTCAATTTACCGCCGTGGGTTGATTCAACGATTTGTCGAGCGATCGCCAACCCCAACCCCGTTCCTTTCCCCACAGCTTTTGTAGTAAATAAATGGTCAAAAATCTTTTGTTTAACTGATTCACTTATTCCTTTGCCATTATCAGCAATGGTAATTTTTACAACACTATCTGCAAGTGAAGTATTAATTGTAATGCAATTAGGGTTGGTTTGAATTTCTTGAAAACTGCGTCCAATATTCGACTCTTCTAAAGCATCAATAGCATTGGCAATAATATTCATAAATACCTGATTTAATTGGCCAGGAAAACATTCAATTTGCGGTAAATTACCGTAGTTAGTTATCACTTCAATAGCTGGACGTTGTTGATTAGCTTTGAGGCGATGTTTGAGAATAAGAAGGGTACTATCAATACCTTCGTGAAGATTAAATTGCACTTTATAATCTCGATCGGCACGAGAAAAAGTGCAGAGTGAAGTGCTGATTTTTTTCAGCCTGTTGCACGCCATCGCCATCGATTCAATTACCTTAGATACGTCTTCTAAGCTATATTCCAAATCAATTTGCTCGGCATGGTCAATAATTTCCTCACTGCTATTTGGGAAAGTTTTTTGATAGAGTTTCAGGTGTTCGGTAAGATCGGCAATAACGGGTTTAGTTTGTTGCAGGCTAGCAGCAATAAAGCCCAAAGGATTATTCATTTCGTGAGCAACACCAGCAACTAAGTTACCCAAAGCAGACATTTTCTCACTTTGGATCGTTTGTAATTGGGCGTTTTGCAAATCGGTTAGCGCCTGTTGTAATAAGAGCGATTTTTCCTCTAAAGCAAGTTCTGCTTTTCGGCGTTCGCTAATATCCAACAAGAATCCATCCCAAACTATAGTTCCATCGGCTTTTTGTTCTATTCGGGCTTGGCAGTGAATCCATTTAATCATCCCAGATGGTGTAATAATTCGCCCTGACCAGTCAAAATCAGTTAAGGTTTGCATTGAGTCAATAACAGACTGCTGGTAGCTTGCGACATCATCTGGATGCATTCTCTCCAAGAGCAGCTGCACATTAGCGATCGCTTGTTCGGCTGTAATTTCGTATAGTTCATAACATTCTCTACTCATATAGGTGAGAGACATTGCACCATTAGCAGATATCTGGTACTGATAAACAACCCCAGGCACGTTATCTACAAGTTTCTCAAAGCGAGAGTTACTCGTACTCAATTCGACAAGCGATCGCTCTAACTGTTGGGCATATTCTAAGGAACGTTCGTAGAGTCGAGCATTTTCCAGAGAAATCGCAGCTTGAGCGCAGATTAAATTCAGCAGTTCGACGCGTTCGCTGGTGAATGCTCCCATTGCTAAATTATTTTCTAGATATAAAATGCCCATCAACTTGCTTTGATGCAAAATTGGACTGCACAAGATACTTTTCGGCTGTTGACGAACAATATACGGATCGTTGGCCAAGGTGGGATCTGCTGTCGCATCCACCAGGACAACAGTCTGCCTGTTGTGCTTGACTTTGTAAATCAGCTTCAGGGGAATATCCTGGCTTTCTTCAATGGGAATGCGCTGCAATACAATTGGTTGTGACCCCTCAACAATTAACCCTTTGACCAACAAGCGATCGTCTCGCAACAGCATCAACACGCATTTATCGGCCCCTGCATCTTCGATGACGATTCTAAGCAACGATGAAAGCAGTTTTTCAAGTTCGATTTGCTCTGAGAGAGTTTGGGAAGCTTTGAGAATAGCGGCTAAATCTAGGGAATCAGAACTGCTGCTAGAAGTGGCCGAACTGGTGTATGTAACGCTCCCCAAAGCGAAAATGGTTTCGTTAATTGAAACGGGAGAACGGGTTTGCTGTAATATCGCAGCAAGTAGTTGAGGATAGCATTTTTCTAAATCAGCGACTTTGGCTTTGGCTCCCCAACGAACATAGCCATAGTAAGCTTGAATCATATACTCCTGAGCAATCCGCTCCTTATCCCATTCCAGGTAAAACTTTGCTGCTAGTTCGTTGGCAAGAGCTTCAATTTGGGTAAAGTGATTTTCTTTGGCGGCGATAATGGCGCGATCGTAACAGGCGATCGCATCTGCGTAATTACCAGAAACTCTTGCCATTTCAGCCCCAAGCAACAGCGATTGATGCAAAAAGTTTTCTGGACAAGTCTGTGTCCAGGTTTCTAGTAGCTGGCGGTGCTGCTGCATCACATCCCAGTAGTGCTGTTGATTCTCTGGGGTTGCTTGGAGATAAAGCGCGGCTAAATTCAGCGGGTAATAGAAGTGGAATAAAACGATCGGAAACAGACCAAGATTAGAAGCCAGGGTTTTTTCAGCAATCGCAGCAACTTCTAGGGCATCGGCATAGCGACCGTACAAGTACAATAGCTGGAGTTTCAAGAAGTAATACCAATTGATCCCAGCTTCAAAATTATTCTTCTGCCAAGCATCAAGACAGACAATCTGGCGATCGCCGCGATCGACTAGCAGATCGGGTTCGGCCAACAAACCTTGCAGGTGCAACAGAAATTGCTGCTGGAGGTTAAATGTCAGCGTCATGTTCGCGTTATTTACTTGTTGCACATAGCTCAAGTATTTCTCGGTTTCGGCATACACCTCTGATAAGCAATCACCTTTCAACAGCATCGTCCAAATCAGACATACTACTGCCCAGATGCCAAATCCAATATCACCTGTTTCATAACTAATCTGAAGAGATTGTTGGTAAACTGCGAGGTTTTCAACCAGTGGCCTGTTGTAGGGATTGATTGTATGACCAAAAACGTTATTGGTTTTGGGAATGAACTTGGCGCTATTGAATTGGCGATCGAGCTTTCGCCCCAAGGTAGCGAATTCATAAGCACTGCGATAGTCTCCTTGAATTGTCAGCATCATCCCATACAAACAGTAAGCGCAGCCCGAACTTTCGGCATTGCCATAGGTGAATGAAGTCTGAACCATTAACAGGATACTGAGAATTGTTAGCGCTTGATTGCCACCGACATAAGCAGCCCCCCAGAGATCGGGGAGGATTGACATACATACCTTCTTTGCCGGATCGGTCATCGCAGGCAGATCGAATAAATCTGCGGGTTGTACAGTTTCCAGTTTGACGCGGATCTCCTTGAGTATGCTTTCAATCAGCGCTTGCTGACCTGCATCAGTTGCCGGAATGCTCATACCCATAACACTCAAGCCACTCAGTGCAGCCTCATAAGCGGCGAGTAAATTCTCTCCCTGATTGGATCTCAGGGCTAATTGCAGCCCATAAATGTCTGCTAGCTCGAATTTATTCTGGGCGTACTGTAATGCCTGATGGAAGAGTCGTTCTGCTTTGTCAAAGCGTCCTGTAATGTATTCGCACTCTGCACATTCCCGATAAAGCTGAAATGTGAGATCGTAGGCAGTCTGCCAACTATCTTCCGGAAGGATTTCCATGCCGATCGCACAGTATTTAATGGCTGCCTTGTAAGCTGTAGAAACTTTTGCTTTTTTGCCAGCAATCAGATTCAACTGCGCTAACTCATAGCGATCGCCGATCCGATCGATCAGAGCAATTCCATTGTTCAACTGATTAACAATATCAAAAACATTCAGTTCTATGGCTTCAGGTGCGGTATTTTGCAACAGCAATTGCCCAATTTTGAGATGAGTCGCTTGCTTTTGGTTGTCAGGAATTAGAGAGTAAGCAGCTTGCTGGACGCGATCGTGCAGGAACCGATAGGTCGGATTAACTGTCTCCCCTGCCTGGGACTTTTGGGCATCCTGAAAAAACTTGTAAATCTGACTCGTGGGTAAAATTAAGCCTAACTGCAAAGCTTTCCACAATGCTGTGGCTGCATTGGTTGGCGATCGTTCGGAAACGATCGCCAATGTTTCCAAATCGAACTGTGCGCCCACACAAGCAGCCAGCTTCAGTATCTCTTGAGTGGCTTGTGGCAACTTTTGTAATTGCTGCGCCATGAATTCAACCACATCATCAGTAAGCGAGAGCAATTTCACCGACACCATATCGCACTGCCAGTGTCCAACTTGCAGGTTATATGCAATGTAGTTCTCCTGATGCAAAGCTCTGAGAAATTGGGTAGCAAAGAAGGGATTGCCTTTGGTTTTTTGATAGACTAACTCTGCTAGGGGTTGTGCTAGAACTGTGGAACAACTGAGGGTGTCGGCAACCAAACAATCGATCTGAGATTGACTTAACGGGGTGAGGGTAAGGGTACTGATAGTTGCCTCAGCTTTCTTCATCTCCTCCAGTGTCAGCATTAGGGGATGGCTGGGAAAGACTTCGTTATCTCGGTATGCCCCGATTGTTAGCAGGGAATCCACCTCGCTTTGACTCATCAACACTTGCATGAGCTTCAATGAGGCTGAATCTGCCCACTGCAAGTCATCGAAGAACATCACTAACGGATGTTCTAGTGTAGCTAACGCGGCAATGAATTTCACAAATACCAAGTTGAAGCGGTTCTGGGCGGCACTACCATTGAGTTCTGGGGCTACTGATTGTTTGCCGATAATCTGCTCTAGTTCGGGAATAACTTCAATTAGGACTTGCCCATTTTCACCTAAAGCACAGAGGATTTTCTCTTTCCACTGCGCCAGTTGCTCATCAGTTTCGCTTAACAATTGTTCCATTAAATCTCGGAATGCCTGTACAAAGGCACTCAACGGGATATTGCGGTTAAACTGGTCAAATTTGCCTTTGATAAAGTAGCCGCGTTGTTTCACAATCGGCTTATGCACTTCGTTGACAATAGCAGTTTTGCCAATCCCCGAAAACCCAGCAACCAGCATCATTTCTGTTGCGCCAAGGCTGACTCGCTCAAATGCTTGCAGGAGAGTTTGAACCTCCATGTCTCTGCCATAAAGTTTATCGGGAATGATGAAGCGATCGCACACATCCCTAGTTGCTATTTCAAACTTGTGAATTTCCCCAGTTTCTTGCAGTTGTTCTAAACAATTTTCTAAATCAAACTTTAATCCCAACGCACTCTGATATCGATTTTCGGCGTTTTTCGCCATTAATTTCTTGACAATCTCCGAGAGTACAAATGGGATTTGTGGGTTAATGTCATATACTAGCGGTGGAAGTTTTGCAATATGACAATGCACCAACTCCATCGGATCGTTTGATGCAAAAGGTAATTCTCCCGTCAGTAATTCGTAGAAAGTTACGCCGAGTGAATATAAGTCTGTGCGGTAGTCAATCCCCCGATTCATTCTGCCTGTTTGTTCGGGGGAAATATAAGTAAGTGTCCCTTCTAATACATTAGGATTGATTACTGTCTGCGTTTCTTGTGGTAGCAAAGATGCAATACTAAAGTCGATTAATTTAATTTGTTTGGTTTCGGGATTAATTAATATATTGCTAGGTTTGATATCTTTATGAATAATGCGCTCGCGGTAGAGTAAATCTAAGGTGTCACACAGGGCGATCGCAATTTCTAAAAATTCTTGTAGAGATTGTCGGCTTTGGCTGAGGAGCCATTCTTTGAGAGAAATCCCCCCAAATTCCATTACCAGCGCATAGCCATTTTGATAGGGTTGGAGGCTGTAGCTTTGGACGATTAACGGTGAGTTGAGATTTTTCGCAATGGCGTACTGATTGCGAAACGACAAAAGTTCGCCAAAACTGGGATAGGGATTTTTCAGCAGTTTGATCGTTACTGGTAAGGAGTCAGCTTCCCGATACCCTCGATAAACTAGGGTTCTCGAACCATTGTAGAGTTCTTCAGTTATGTGATATCCGGGAATCCTAACAAGAGTGTTGACCATACTGCTGAAGGAATGACGATTTATAGATATAGTGTTCCCAGATATATTGAGTGTTTGATAAACAAGAGCAAAGATTTACATTGCAATTTCAACGATAAATTCTGTACCTTCACCGAGAACAGAGTTGCAACTCAATTTGCCACCGTGGGTTGATTCGACGATTTGAAAAGCGATCGCCAACCCCAAACCCGTACCTTTTCCCACAGATTTCGTAGTAAATAAATGCTCGAATATTTTCTGTTTAACTGATTCGCTCATCCCTTTACCATTATCTGCAATGGCAATTTTCACGAGTTGATCTGCCATTGAAGTGGTAATAGTAATTCGGTTGGGATTAACTTTAATATCTTCAAAACTCCGCCCAATATTCGACTCTTCTAATGCGTCAATGGCATTTGCCAGAATATTCATAAATACTTGATTGAGTTGCCCAGGAAAACATTCTAATTGAGGGAGATTGCCGTAGTTGGTGACAACTTCAATCGCGGGACGTTGTTCGTTAGCTTTGAGACGATGTTTGAGAATGAGAATGGTACTATCGATACCTTCGTGAATATTAAACGGCACTTTGTAATCGCGATCGGCACGAGAGAAAGTGCGTAAACTGGTGCTAATATTTTTCAGTCTCTCGCACGCCATCGTCATGGAATCAAGCATTTTCGGTAAATCTTCTAAGCTATATTCCAAATCGATTTCTGATTCGTGGTCAAGGATTTCTTCACTCTTATGTGGAAAAGTTTCTTGATATATTTTCAGGTGTTCAACAATATCAGAAAAGGTGGGTTTAGCTTGTTTAATACTGGCAGCAATAAAACCCAGAGGATTATTCATTTCGTGAGCTACGCCAGCAACTAAGTTACCCAACGCAGACATCTTTTCACTTTGAACAATTTGTAATTGAGCTTGTTGCAAGCCAAGTTCTGCTTGCTTGCGATCGCTAATATTCAAAAACAATCCATCCCAAACCAATGAGCCATCCGATCGCTGTTCAACTCTGGATTCACCGTGAAGCCATTTGACGATTCCTGACGGGGTAACGATTCGTCCTTCCCAGCACCAGGAAGATCGAGCTTGAACGGTGTCAGTGTAAGTTTGCAGGTAAGAAGCCAGATCATCTGGATGTATCATTTTGTCGAGAAAATCGGGATCGACAGCAGCTTGTTCTGGGGTGATTTCGTAAAAATTGTAACAGTCGGCACTGATGTAGTTTAACGAGAGGATGCCATCAGCACTCATCTGGTATTGACAAACCACCCCAGGCACGTTGTTTACTAAGTTGTGGAAGCGAGACTGGGCCACATTCAACTCCAAAAGCGATTCTAAGGAACGTTCGTAAAGTTGGGCATTTTCCAAGGAAATGGCAGCTTGAGCGCAAAGTAAGTTGAGAAGTTCGACGCGATCGCTCGTGAACGCCCCGTTTGTTAAATTATTTTCTAGATATAGAATGCCGATCAATTTCCCTTGATGCAAAATTGGGCTGCACAAAATACTTTTGGTTTGCTTACAGATGATATACGAGTCGTTTGCTAAAGTCAGATCGGCACTGGCATCAACTATTACAGCAGGTTGCCTGTTGTGCAAGACTTTGTAAATCAGCTTTCTTGGAATATCCTGAGAGTCTTCAATCGGAAGATGCTGCAACACGACGGGCTGTGTTCCCTCAGTAATCGAACCTTCAATTAGCAGGCGCGAGTCTTGCAACAGCATTAACACGCATTTATCAGCCCCCGCATTTTCGATGATGATCGAAAGCAATGATGAAAGCAGTTTGGACAGTTCGATTTCGCCAGAAATAGTTTGGGAAGCTTTGAGAATGGCAGCTAAATCTAAAGCTACAGAAGCACTGCTGCTGGAAGTAGCAGATGTAGTGGAGGTGATACTTCCCGAAGCGAAGATAGTTTCGTTAGTTGAGAGGGCCAAACGGGTTTGCTGTAATATGGGGGCGAGTAATTGGGGGTAGCGTTTTTCTAAGTCGGCGACTTTGGCATTCGCACCCCAGCGGGCATAGGCGTAGTAAGCATTCGTGATGTATTCTTGGGCAATGCGCTGTTTGCCCCAGTCAAGGTAAAATTTGGCAGCTAGTTCGTTGGCGAGGGCTTCTTCTTGGATATAACCGTGTTCTTTAGCCAGAGCAATGGCGCGATCGACTTGTACGATCGCTTCAGCTTTTTCACCTAACACTCGATGCTTTTCTGCCTCCACCAAATGCCACTTATGCAAGTAGTTCATCGGTGCATGATGCGATCGCTTCTGCAACTTTGCCTGATTCTCTGCTACCCGTTGCAAGCGATCTCCCAGATCGGAATCCCCACTACAATCTCCAGTTAAAGCAGCAAGAGAATCATAGAAGTAAAAGATTGGCACCGTAACAAGACCTGCCCCTGCTGTTAAATACTGTCTGCCCTCAGTCGCAATCTCTGACAGGGATTGTGCCGTTCCACCAAACAGGTAGCCAAGAATCAGTTTGTGCAGATAGAAGAAATGAAGCCCCATCAGATCGTTCGCTGCCAACAACTGGGGTAGCAACTGCGCCTCGTCGCACAGATCGCCCACAGAAAGCTGGGGATTCTGAGCGTTGCCCAACAGGTTAAAAACCGCCTGTCCGAGCATTTGAAAGTAGTTAAACGTCTGAACCTGCTTGAGATTCTTTGGCATCTGGCTGTAGGCGTTGATGTCTTGCTCCAGCGTTCCTAGTTCCTGACTGCTGAAGTAGGCATTTTTGCAGCTATGAAGTGCGGCATAACCCGCAAATTCCAAATCTCCGGTGTCTAATCCAATTTGGTAGCCTTCCCGTAGAACTTGCACTGACGTTTGCAGATGAGTAGTTCCATGCAGAACCAGCGCCCCTGCTATAACGCGGGTTCTACATTCAACTTCCTTAGCATTGAGTTTTTCGATGACCGCTAACCCTAGCTTGCCAGCCCGCTCTGCCCCTTCCATGTCTTCTAAAATGCCATTCAACAGCAGACCATAGTGGGCATAAAAGAAGGCAGAGAATGGCGCATTGCCGTATTGAATCGAGGCATTCACCTGCGACAGAATTAGTAATGGATATAAGGATGGATTTGTAATATAAATAGCTGATGCAGCGCTGGCGGCAATTTTTATCGCTGCTAGAGGTTCACCTGCCGTCATGGGAGGCAGGTATAATAACTCCTCGATCGCTCTACCCGCCAACAGGTTCACCGTATGCTGAAATCCCTGCTGGATATCTTCTTGCGTGGGGCTATCGGGCAATTGAATACCTAATTGACTTAGCACTTGTTTCGCCAGGTCGCTCGCATCCAACAGTTTATGCTGCAATGTATGGTTTTGAATCTGAATTTCGTAGATTTTCACCCGATCGAGGAGAGTTTTTCCTTGCTGCAATACTATCTGCGCCCAATGTTCCATTTGCTCGAAGTCTGCGGCAAGAAAAGCATTTTCAGCTGCCAATTCGTGCAACATTAGCGCCAATTCATACTGACTTTGCCAGCAATTGGGGGTTAACAGAGCGATCCCCGTATTTGCGTAGGTTATGGCAGATTCATAGGCGGTTGCAGACCGAGCTTTTTTAGCGGCGAGTCCGTTTAACCGGGCAATTTTCGCTCGTTCTGCGGGTTCAACGACCAATTTCAATCCCCTGTTCAGGTGATTGACTATATCAAATAGTTTGTTGGTCTGTTCTATGTCCGATGTGCCATCGAGCAGCAGTTGACCAATTTTGAGATGAGTCGTTTGTTTTTGGTCATCGGGAATCAGGGAATAGGCGGCTTGTTGGACGCGATCGTGTAAAAATTTATAAGTAACTGTCAATTGTTCTCGGTCATCGGCTGGTTGTACTTCGTCTGCGAATGACAAATGACTACTCGCCCTGAGCGGAGCCGTTCGCGTAGCGTCTCGTAGAGAAGGGATGACTAATAACTCTTGTTGGTAAAACTTATAAACTTCACTAATTGGTAAAATTAACCCTTCTTGCAAAGCTTTCCATAACGCCGCCGCTACGTCTGTTTGAGATTGTTCTGAAACAATTGCTAAGGTATTGAGATCGAACTGCGCCCCGATGCAAGCTGCCAATTTGAGAATTGTTTGGGTTAAGATTGGCAATTTCTTTAGTTGCACTGCCATGAACTCTACGACATTATCGGTGAGCAAGAGCGAACGCACTTGAGCAATGTCACATTGCCAATAGTTACCCTTAAAGTTAAAGGTAATTAATCCATCTTCATGCAATGCTTTGAGAAATTGTGTGCTGAAGAAGGGATTACCTTTTGTCTTGCTCATCACCATATCGGTCAAGGGTAACGCCAAGTTTAGAGAACAACTCAGCGTATCTGCAACTAACTGGTTTATTGATTCCAGATTCAGGGGAGCTAAGGTAATAGTATTAATGGTTGCCTTTGCTTTTTCCAGGTCTTGCAGCGTCAACATTAATGGATGAGCTTCCGAAACTTCGTTATCTCGGTATGCGCCAATCAGTAAGAGATACTGACTATCAGTTTTACTCATTAACAGGTGCATCAACTTCAGCGATGCCGAATCTGCCCACTGCAAGTCATCAATAAAGATGACTAGAGGATGTTCTTTTGTGGCGAATACCTGGATAAATTTTTCAAATAGTAAGTTGAAGCGATTTTGAGCAGCACTGCCAGAAAGTTCGGTTACAGAAGGTTGTTTGCCAATAATGCGCTCTAGTTCGGGAATCACTTCGATAATTACTTGTCCATTTTCTCCAAGTGCTGCTAATATTTGATTTCTCCATTGTTCTAGCTGGACATCGCTTTCGGTTAATAATTGCCCCATTAAATCCCGAAATGCTTGGACAAAAGCAGAGAAGGGAATGTTCCGTTGAAATTGGTCGAATTTTCCTTTGATGAAATAACCGCGTTGCTTGACAATTGGTTTGTGAACTTCGTTGACGACGGCTGTTTTCCCAATGCCGGAAAAACCTGCTACCAGCATCATTTCTGTTGTGCTTTGACTTACTCGATCGAATGCTTGTAATAGAGTTTCTACTTCGGTTTCTCGTCCATAGAGTTTGTCGGGAATGAGGAAGCGATCGCACACATCCCGACTCGCTATTTCAAAACTTTCAATCTTACCTGAAATCTGTAACTGATGCAGACAATTTTCTAAATCAAATTTTAGTCCTAAGGCATTCTGATATCTCTCTTCAGCATTCTTCGCCATCAATTTACTGACAATTTTTGATAGTACAGATGAAATTTCGCAATTAATTTCGTGTACTAATGGTGCGATTTTGGCAAGATGAGAATGTACCAACTCCATCGGTTCGTTGGAAGCAAAAGGTAACTCTCCCGTTAGTAATTCGTAGAAAGTTACGCCGAGTGAATAGAAGTCTGTGCGATAGTCAATCCCCCGGTTCATTCTACCTGTTTGTTCGGGAGAAACATAAGCAAGTGTCCCTTCTAATACATTAGGATTAACTAGTGTTTGAGTTTCTCTTGGTAATAGTGATGCAATACTAAAGTCAATTAATTTAACTTGTTTGGTTTGGGGATTGATTAATATATTGCTGGGTTTGATATCTTTGTGAATGATGCGCTCGTGGTAGAGTAAATTTAAGGTGTCGCATAGGGCGATTGCAAGAACTAAAAACTCCTGTAGAGATTGTAGATTCCCCTTGAATTTCCATTCCTTAAGAGAAATCCCACCAAAATCTTCCATTACCAATGCATAGCCATTTTGGTAAGGTTCTAGGTTATAAGTTTGAACTATCAGAGGTGAATTCAGATTTTTAGCAATGGTGTATTGATTGCGAAACGACAAGAGTTCGCCAAAACTCGGATAGGGATTTTTCAGCAGTTTAATGACTATAGGTAATGAGTCAGTTTCTCGATATCCTCGATAAACTAGGGTTCTGGAACCATTGTAGAGTTCTTCAGTTAAGCGATATCCGGGAATCCTAATAAAAGTGCTGACCATACTGCTGAAAAAGTGAAGATTTACAGATATAGTGTTCCCAGATATCTCAAGTTATTTAGAAACCAGAATAAAAGTTTACACCGGAATTTCAATGATAAATTCTGTACCTTGACCGATAACAGAATTACAATTCAATTTGCCGCTGTGGGTTGATTCGACGATTTGTTTTGCGATCGCCAATCCCAACCCCGTACCTTTACCCACAGATTTCGTAGTAAACAAATGGTCAAATATTTTTGATTTGACTGATTCACTCATCCCTTTGCCGTTATCAGCAATGGCAATTTTCACGAAATTATTTTCGATTGAAGTTGTAATGTTAATTTGGTTGGGATTATCTTTGATGTCCTGAAGATTGCGCCCGGTATTCGATTCATCTAATGCATCAATAGCATTAGCCAAAAGATTCATAAATACCTGATTTAATTGTCCAGGGAAGCATTCAACTTGCGGTAAATTTCCGTAGTTTGTAACAACTTCAATCGCCGGACGTTCAGGGTTAGCTTTCAAACGATGTTTGAGAATGAGAATAGTGCTATCGATACCTTCGTGGATATTAAACATCACTTTGTAATCGCGATCGGCACGAGAGAAAGTTCTCAAACTGGTGCTGATATTTTTCAATCTTTCGCACGCCATCGTCATGGAATCAAGCATTTTGGGCAAGTCTGATAAGCTATATTCCAAGTCAATTGATTCTGCATGGTCTTCGATTTCTTCACTTTTATTTGGGAAAGTTTCTTGATATAATTTCAGGTGTTCGGTAACATCGGCAATGGTGGGTTTAGTTTGTTGAAGACTGGCAGAAATAAAACCTAAAGGATTATTCATTTCGTGAGCAACACCAGCAACTAAGTTACCCAACACAGACATTTTCTCACTTTGAACAATTTGTAATTGAGCTTGTTGCAATGCCAGTTCTGCTTGCTTGCGATCGCTAATATCTAAAAACAATCCATCCCAAACGATCGAACCATCATCCTGGCGATGGGTTCGCGTTTCTCCGTGAATCCACTTGACGATTCCTGAAGAGGTGATGATTCGCCCCTCCCAATGCCAAGAAGATAGCGTTTGAACGAGATCGCTTGTGGACTGCTGGTAAGAAGCGAAGTCCTCTGGATGCACCATTTGTGTGAGAAAATCTACATTGGCAGTAGCCTGCTCTGGGGTGATTTCATACAGGTTGTAACAGTCGGCGCTGATATAAGTCAGTGTGGAAACCCCATCAGGAGTCATCTGGTATTGATAAACTACTCCAGGCACGTTATCTACTAAGTTGTGGAAGCGAGACTGGGCCGTATTCAACTCTGACAGCGACTGTTCTAATTGTTGGGCATTTTCTAAGGAATGTTCGTAAAGTCGGGCATTTTCCAAGGAAATGGCAGCTTGAGCGCAAAGTAAGTTGAGAAGTTCGACGCGCTCTTTTGTAAAGGCCCCCGTGACTAAACTGTTTTCGAGATATAAAATGCCCATCAACTTCCCTTGATGCAAAATCGGGCTGCACAAGATACTTTTCGGCTGCTGGCGCATGATGTATGGGTCGTTGGCGAGAGTCAAATCGGCAGTTGCATCTAGTAGCACAACAGTCTGCTTGTCATGTTTGACTTTGTAAATCAGTCTGTGGGGAATGTCGTGACTATCTTCAATGGGAATACGCTGCAAGACAATTGGCTTTGAACCTGTGGTAATCGCTCCTTTGATTAACAGGCGCTCGTCTCGCAAGAGCATAAACACGCATTTATCAGCCCCCGCATTTTCAATGACGATCTCAAGTAACGATGAAAGCAGTTTTTCAAATTCGATTTCACCTGAGATAGTATGAGAAGCTTTGAGAATGGCAGCTAAATCTAAAGCAACAGATACATTACTACTGTCGGAAATGCTGGAACTGACGGATGTAACATTTGCCAATGTGAAGATTGTGTCTCTAGTGGAGAAGGGAGTATGGATTTGCTGGAGGATAGGGGTTAGCAGTTGCGGATAGTGTCTTTCCAGATCGGCAATTTTGGCCTTTGCACCCCATTTTGCGTAACAATAGTAAGCTTCTTGTATATAGCCTGCGGCGAATTTTTCTTTGCCCCATTCGAGGCAGAATTTACCTGCAAGTTCGTTTCCTAAGGCTTGTTCTTGCAGATAGCCATTGACTTCAGCAAGAGAAATAGCACTATCAAATAGTTCAATTGCTTCTGTTTTCTGTCCTGATAAAACGCTTAAAACTGCATTCACGAGATCGTACTTATGAGCAAAGTTTTCCGGACAACTAGCTGCCCATAGACTCAGTTGCGCTTGGTTTGATTTAACTTTTTGGATGTAACTATTGTCTAAACCTAGAGAATGACTCCGGCAGTATTCAGCTATAGCAATAGATTGATAGAAATTGATCGCTGCAACCTGATATTTTCCAGTAATTGTACCAACGAGGTCTTCAGCCCCCTGAGCCGATTTCAATGCCTCCTCATAGCGTCCGTAAAAACAGAGAATTTTAGTTTTTAGGAGCAAATAGTGGCAAATTGCATAATCGCTGTTGTTTATTCTACATACTTCAAGATGCTGCTGCTCAGTCGGGATATCAAGAGCAGAACTAGCTGTCAGTTCAGCAAGCGCAATGTTTAATCCAGAGAGCACATCCACAGTAAGCTGATAGTTAAGTTTCTTGGCACAAAATTCTAAATATTCAGGAAGATTTTGCTGAATTTCTAATAGGTTTTCTCCTGCATAAAATGGATTGAGCAGCTTGTACATCAAAAGATTACCTGAGAAAACCATCTCCCCAGACTGTAGCCCAGCCACTAATCCTCGATCGAAAATAGGCCCTGAGCAACGCAAGGGACGCACCCATGAAAGCAGATTATTCCCCAGCATATAACAAGCTTTGCATAGATTATCTGCTTGCTTAAATCGTTTGGCTAAACTTTCTGCAAGTACTCCAAATTCATAGCCAGATTGATAGTTGCTTTGATAATATCCGAGATACATTCCATAGGCGGAAAATCCGTTTCCTGATTCAGCTATTACGCCAAAATTGAGAGATACTGAAACCATCGATAACGCGACGACAAAGTATAGTTCTGCCTTTTGGAGAACATAAACGGGTACGATTAAATTATTCAATATTTTGATAATCAGGCGTTTTTCTGGATCGGTGGCTTCTGGTTCATCAACGAGCTGCTCTATTGTGCGATCGCCTAATTTCAATTGAATCTCACGTTGGTAAGATTCAAGTTTATCTGGTAAGTCTATTTCTGATAAATCAAAATTCAAGCAAGACAATGCCTTTTGTCCATACTGAAGTGCTTGGAGGTACTGACCTTGCAATGTGAACATCAAAATCGCTAGGTTAAAGGCTTCAGCTCTTTCAATTTGTTGTCTTGCAAAGCTAGAGATCGCTTCAACAATGGCTAGAGAAGATTGAAAATCTCCAGACAAATACTTAACTTCTGCGAGATTGAAATAAACATCTAAGGACTTCTCATAACATTGCTGCCAACTATCTGGAGGTAACAAGCTCTCAGCTACCGTAAAGTAGTTAACAGCAACTCCATAGGCAGTAGACTCTTTAGCCTTTTTCCCGGCAATAGAGTTTAGTTGTAAAAGTTCTGAACGTTCTTCCTGGCTTTGATGAAGTACCAAGCCCTCATTTAAGTGATTGACGATCGCAAAAATTTTACTGCCTTGTTCTTCTTTTGAAACATTAGCAAGCAGAAGTTTGCCAATTTGGAAGTGGGTTGCTTGTCTCAAAGTCTCAGGAATGAGAGAGTAAGCGGCTTGCTGTACTCGGTCGTGGAGAAACAGATAACTAACAGTAATGTTATCAACCGCTTCTACATCGTGTCCTTTGCCTTGGAAAAACTTGTAGGTTGAGTTTTCTGGAATAACTAACCCGTCTTGAAGCGATCGCCACAAGTCTGCTGCTACACTATCTTGAGTAGCTTCACAGACTACTGCTAAGGTTTCTAAATCAAATCGATTACCAATGCACGCCGCTAGCTTTAATACTTGCTGTGTTGCTTCTGGTAGCCTCTGCAATCGTCGGATCGTAAATTCCACAACATCATCCGTCAGCGCCAACTGTGTCACCTGGGTTAAGTCACACTGCCAATAGCCGGAGGAACGATTGAAAAAAATACATTCTTCCTCGTGCAGTCCGTACAAAAACTGAATGGTGAAAAATGGATTTCCCTGAGTTTTTTGGTAGACCAAGTGCGAAAGTGGCGCAGCGATATTATTTGAACACTGCAATGTATCGGCAACTAAACAAGTAATATCTAATTCATTCAAAGCAGCCAACATGAGAGTATTGAGATTGACACCTTGTTTTCTAATCTCATTGAAAGTTAGCATCAGCGGGTGGGCTGGAAAAACTTCATTATGCCGATAAGCTCCCAGTACGAGTAGATAGCCTGCTTCTGACTCGCTCATCAACAATTTCAAAAGGTTCAAAGAAGCAGAATCGGCCCACTGCAAATCATCGAGGAAGATCGCTAAGGGATGTTCTTTTTTCGTAAATACCCGAATAAATTTGCCAAAGAGCAGATTAAACCGATTCTGAGATGCACTCCCAACTAATTCAATTAGCGGGGGTTGGGAACCAATGATGTATTCTAGTTCGGGAATGACTTCAATCAGAACTTGTCCGTTTTCACCAACAGTCGCCAGGATTTGCTCCTTCCAGCGAGCTAATTCTGTATCGGATGCGCTGAGGATTTGTCCCATCAAGCTGCGAAAAGCTTGGACAAAGGCTGAAAACGGAATGTTGCGATTAAACTGGTCGTACTTCCCTTTGATGAAATAGCCGTACTGTCGGGTGATGGGTTTGTGGACTTCATTCACCACCGCAGTTTTGCCAATACCAGAAAAACCAGCCACTAGCATCAGTTCAGAACCGCCGCTAGCAACACGCTCGAAGGCTTTCAGTAAAGACTGAACTTCATTTTCCCGTCCGTAGAGTTTATCGGGGATAATGAAGCGATCGCACACATCATGCTGTGCTATTTCAAAGCTCTCAATCTTACCCGAAACTTGTAATTGATGCAGACAATTTTCTAAATCAAATTTCAGTCCCAAGGCACTCTGATATCTATCTTCAGCATTCTTCGCCATCAATTTACTGACAATTTTTGATAGTACAGATGAAATTTCTGGATTAATTTCGTGTACTAATGGTGCGATTTTCGCAATATGAGAATGTACCAACTCCATTGGATTGTTGGACGCAAAAGGTAACTCTCCAGTGAGTAATTCGTAGAAAGTTATGCCGAGTGAATAAAAATCTGTGCGATAGTCAATCCCCCGATTCATTCGGCCTGTTTGTTCGGGAGAGATATAAGCTAATGTTCCTTCTAAAACATTGGGGTTAACGAGGGTTTGGGTTTCTCTTGGTAATAGTGATGCAATACTAAAGTCAATTAATTTAACTTGTTTGGTTTCGGGATTAATTAATATATTGCTAGGTTTAATATCTTTATGAATAATCCGCTCTTGGTAGAGTAAATTTAAGGTGTCGCAGAGTGCGATCGCTATTTCTAAAAACTCTTGTAGAGAAGCGATATGTAGCGTCTGGTCAGAGGTGAAATAATCTGTCAGAGAAATTCCCCCAAAGTCTTCCATGACTAAAACATAGCCATTTTGGTACGGTTCTAGGCTATAAGTTTGGACGATTAGAGGTGAGTGGAGATTTTTCGCAATCACATACTGATTGCGAAACGACAAGAGTTCGCTGAAATTGGGATAAGGATTTTTCAGCAGTTTGATTGCTACTCTTAAAGAGCCAGTTTCTCGAACTGCTTGATAAACCACGGTTCTCGAACCGTTGTAGATTTCTGCGGTAACGTTATATCCAGGAATTCTCACAAAAGTGGCTATCATACTGCTGAAGAAGTGATGATTTACTGATATAGTGTTCCCAGATATCTAAAGTTATTTAGAAACAAGAATAAAAATTTACACCGGAATTTCAATAATAAATTCAGTGCCTTGACCAACAACAGAGTTACAACTCAATTTGCCGCCGTGGGTTGATTCAACAATTTGCCGAGCGATCGCCAACCCTAACCCCGTTCCTTTACCTACACATTTCGTAGTAAACAAATGGTCAAAAATCTTTTGTTTTACCGATTCACTCATTCCCTGACCATTATCTGCAATAGCAATTTTTACGAAATCATTTTGCACGGCAGTAGTAATAGTAATTCGGTTGGGATTGGCTTGAATATCTGCCCCACTTCGCCCAATATTCGACTCTTCTAAAGCATCAATAGCATTAGCAATAATATTCATGAATACCTGATTTAATTGTCCGGGGAAACATTCAACTGGCGGTAAATCGCCGTAGTTAGTGACAACTTCAATCGCCGGACGTTCAGAGTTAGCTTTGAGACGATGTTTCAAAATTAAAATCGTGCTATCAATACCTTCGTGGATATTAAAAGGCACTTTGTAATCGCGATCGGCACGAGAAAAAGTTCTCAAACTGGTGCTGATGTTTTTCAGCCTGTCGCACGCCATCGTCATCGAATTAAGCATTTTTGGCAAGTCTTCTAAGCTATATTCCAAGTCAATTTCTGACTCGTGGTCGAGGATTTCTTCACTCTTATCAGGTAAAGTTTCTTGATAAAGTTTCAAGTGTTCGACAATATCGGCGATCGTGGGTTTAGCTTGTTTAATACTGGCAGAAATAAAACCCAAAGGATTATTCATTTCGTGGGCTACCCCAGCAACTAAGTTACCCAAAGCAGACATCTTTTCACTTTGGATCGTTTGTAATTGGGCGTTTTGTAAATCAATTAGTGCTTGTTCTAAGTCGAGTGATTTTTGCTCTAAAGCAAGTTCAGCAATTTTGCGTTTGTGAAGTGCTGCTTGCTGTTCGCTAATATCTAAAAATAAGCCATCCCAAACCATAGACCCATCAGCAAATCTTTGGACTCTTGATTCGCCATGAATCCACTTGATAATTCCAGAGGGTGTAACAATTCGTCCAGACCATTGCCAAGGAGATGAGGTTTGAATCGAATCAATCTGGGACTGCTGATAACTCACGACATCATCTGCATACACCAGATTGTCGAAAAACTGCCAATTAGATATGGCTTGCTCTGGGGTAATTTCCAGCAAGCTGTAACAGTCGGCACTAATGTAACTCAACGATATAACCCCATTGGCACTCATGCTGTATTGATAAACTACTCCAGGTACATTGTTTACTAAGTTATGAAAGCGAGACTGTGCAGCACTCAATTCGGCAAGCGATCGCTCTAATTGTTGGGCATATTCTAAGGAACGTTCGTAAAGTCGCGCATTTTCCAAGGAAATTGCAGCTTGAGCGCAGATTAAATTCAGGAGTTCGATGCGATCGCCCTTGGCGTTGGCGGAGCCATCGCTGGTGAATGCCCCCGTTGCTAAGTTATTTTCTAGATATAAAATGCCTCTCAACTTGCCTTGATGCAAAATCGGGCTACACAAAATACTCTTGGGCTGCTGACGTATGATATAGGGGTCGTTGGCTAAGGTGGGATCTGCTGTTGCATCCAGCAGGACAATAGTCTGACTATTATGCAAGACTTTGTAAATGAGCTTTTGGGGAATATCCTGACTCTCCTCCACAGGAATTTTCTGCAATACTACTGGTTCTGTTCCCAGAGTCATTGACCCTTTAATCAACAGGCGACTGTCTCGCAACAGTATTAACACGCATTTATCAGCCCCGGCATTTTCGATGACGATTCTCAGTAAAGATGCAAGCAGTTTTTCCAGTTCGATTTCACTGGAGATTGTGTGAGAAGCTTTGAGAATCGCTTCTAAATCTAAGGTATGTGAGAGACTGCTGCTAGAAGTGGCAGAAGTGGAAGTGACAGTCCCCAGGGCAAAGATAGTTTCATGAGTGGAAAGGGTCGAACGATTTTGCTGTAATACTGGAGCGAGTAATTGGGCATAGCGTTTTTCTAAATCTGCAACTTTGGCTTTTGCACCCCAGCGAGCATAGCCGTAGTAAGCTTCAATCATGTACTCCCCAGCAATGCGCTGTTTACCCCAATCTAGGTAAAACTTTGCTGCTAGTTCGTTGCCAAGGGCTTCATCCTGGATATATTCGTTAGCTTTAGCAAGAGAAATTGCCTGGTCATATAGCTCAATTGCTTCGGTTTTTTGTCCTAACACTCGACATTTTTCAGCTGCTACCAAATCAACCTTATGCTGATAGTTCATTGGGGCATAGTGCGCCCAGTGCTGTAACTTAGTTTGGTTGTCTGCTACTCGCTCTAATGCGGTTGATACTTCGCCCGATCGCTGAGTCAATTGTGCTAGAGCAATCAAAGAATCATAGAAATAAAATGCAGGTTCGCCAACTGTACTTGCACCTCCCATGAAATAGTTTCTGCACTCAAGCGCAAGATTGTTTGCTGCCTCAAAGTCCCCAAACAAAAAGCCAAGGGTCAACTTATATGAGTAAAACATCCTCTAAGCCATGCCAATCATTTGCAGACCGCAGCAGAGGCAGAAATTCTGTTTCTTGCAGTGCAGAGCTAGAAAAAATAGTGGGATGTTCTGCAAAACCCAGTAAATTTAAAATTGCTTGCCAATAGATCAGACAGGAATTTGCCGATCCTAACTGCTTCAATTGCACTAAAGCATGATAGTAATTGCGTGTATTTTGCTCCAACTCAGCAAGGGGTTGACCGCAGTAAAAAGCATTCCGACAGAAAGTTTGAGCGCAATATCCAGCATATTCCAGATTGCCAATCTCTAGCCCCAGCGTGTAGCCCTCCTTCAAGACGGGTAAAGTTTCTGCAATGTGATAGTTTCGGTGGAGAATATAACCACCTAGCAGCAAAAATACTTCAGGTTTCGGCGCTTTATCATCGAATTTTAAAACGAGATGGAATGCCAACTGGCCAAACTGTGCAGCTAAATCTATATCTTTCTGGATGTTACAGAGAACCAGGCTGTAGCAAGCATAGTTAGTAGCAGAAACAGAGATATTTCCGTGTTGCAGAGATAATTTGACGACCAAGGTCGTTAATAATGGATACAAAAGAGAGCCACAGCTGTAAGCAGTTGCCATGATACTGCTGGCGATCTGGGTAATGGCTATTTTCTTGGCATCGGTCATGACAGGGAGATCGGCAAAATCTTCAACTTTTTGGTCGCCAATGAATTCGCTAATTTCTTGGATTGATTGCTGAATATCTGCCATTGTGGGTGATTCGGTCATCGTTATCCCCAATTGTTGTAAGAGATTGATGCCGATGCCCAATACTTCAGTAAATTGCATTTGGGAAACCTTGGCTTGAATCCTAATGCGGTAAACATTGACCTTTTCTAGTAAGTCATGAGCCTGTTCAATGACAATATTAATGAACTGTTCCATCGCCTCAAAATCACCACCCAGCATTGCCACTTCTGCCGCTAATTCATGGAAAGCGAGGGTCATTTCATAGTGTTGTTGCCAAGCTTGTCCCAACAAAGATAATCCCACGGTGGCATATTCATGGGCTGCTTGATAGGCGGTTGAAGTTTTGGCTTTGCGACAAGCAATTAAATTGAGTTGGGCTAATTCTTCTCGTTGGGTTTGTTGGGTAATTAAAGCAGTTCCGTGATTTAATTGATTGACGATTTCAAAAATCCGGTCAACTCTAGCTTGTGCGGAAATCTGTTGTAGCAGCAGTTGTCCGATTTGGTAATGAGTCGTTTGTTTTTGGTTATCAGGAATCAGGGAATAAGCTGCTTGTTGCGCTCTGTCATGTAAGAATTTGTAAGAAACTGTCATTTGTCCTTGGTCATTGGTCATTTGTTCGCTCTTGTCTAATGACAAATGACTACTCGCCCTGAGCGGAGCCGTTCGACGAAGTCGTTCCCGAAGGGTAGGGATGACTAATGACTGTTGTTGATAAAATTTATAAACATCACCAATTGGTAAAACCAACCCTTCTTGCAAAGCTTTCCATAAAGCCGCAGCCGTGTCAATTTCCGATTGTTGCGAAACAATCGCCAAAGTTGCTAAATCAAATTGAGCGCCAATACAGGCAGCAAGTTTGAGTACATTTTGAGTTTCATCGGGCAACTTTTGCAATTGCATTGCCATGAACTCTACTACATCATCGGTGAGCGCGAGTGTCTTCACTACTGCAATATCGCACTGCCAATGTCCGCCATTGAAGTCAAAAGTAATGTATCCTTCCTCGTGCAAAGCTTTGAGAAATTGGGTGGCAAAGAAGGGGTTGCCTTTGGTTTTTTGATAAACTAACTCTGTCAGTGGCAGTGCTGTTATTGGCGAACAACTCAGTGTATCGGTTATCAAATCATTAAGATGGGTTTGACTCAAAGGATTGAGAGTCAGGGTATTGACGATCGCCTCGGCTTTTTCAATCTCCTCTAGCATCAGCATCAGGGGATGTGCTTTTGAAACTTCGTTATCTCGATAAGCTCCGATGATGAACAGATAGCCGACCTCGCTTTGACTCATCAACACCTGTATTAAGTTGAGTGAGGCTGAATCTGCCCACTGCAAGTCATCTACGAACATTACTAACGGATGTTCGGCTGTAGCGAACACGGCGATGAATTTCACAAATAACAAGTTGAAGCGGTTCTGGGCTGCACTACCACCGAGTTCAGCAACAGGTGGTTGTTTGCCGATAATCTGTTCGAGTTCGGGAATGACATCTATTAAAACTTGCCCATTTTCACCTAAAGCAGATAAGACTTTCTCTTTCCACTGCATTAGCTGAATATCAGTTTCACTCAATAGTTGTGACATCAAGTCGCGGAAAGCTTGTACAAAAGCACTCAAAGGAATGTTGCGCTTGAATTGATCGTATTTGCCTTTGATGAAGTAGCCGCGCTGCCTGACAATCGGTTTATGCACTTCGTTGACGACGGCGGTTTTGCCAATTCCAGAAAACCCTGCAACGAGCATCATTTCTACCCCCCTATGTCCCGATTCAGGGGGGTTAGCGACTCTATCAAAGGCTTGCAGTAAAGTTGCTGCTTCGCTTTCTCGTCCGTAGAGTTTGTCGGGGATAATGAAGCGATCGCACACATCCCGACTCGCTATTTCAAAACTTTCAATCTTACCCGAAACTTGTAACTGATGCAGACAATTTTCTAAATCAAACTTCAGTCCTAATGCACTCTGATATCTATCTTCGACGTTTTTCGCCATCAACTTCATGACGATATCATCTAGTACTTGAGGAATTTCTCTTTCTGATTTGCTCGTCAATTTTTCTGGAAGTTTTGCAATATGAGAATGTACCAACTCCATTGGATCGTTTGATTGAAAGGGTAACTCTCCTTTTAGTAATTCGTAGAAAGTTACGCCGAGTGAGTAGAAGTCTGTGCGATAGTCAATTCCTCGATTCATTCTGCCTGTTTGTTCGGGGGAAATATAAGCAAGTGTCCCTTCTAACACATTGAGATTGACGAAGGTTTGGGTTTCTCTTGGTAATAGAGATGCAATACTAAAGTCGATTAATTTAACTTGTTTGGTTTGGGGATTAATTAATATATTGCTGGGTTTAATATCTTTGTGGATGATGCGCTCGCGGTAGAGTAAATTTAAGGTGTCGCAGAGGGCGATCGCAATTTCTAAAAATTCTTGTAGAGATTGTCGGCTTTGGCTGAGGAGCCATTCTTTGAGAGAAATCCCCCCAAATTCCATTACCAACGCATAGCCATTCTGATAGGGTTGGAGGCTGTAGCTTTGGACGATTAGCGGTGAGTTGAGATTTTTCGCAATGGCGTACTGATTGCGAAACGACAAAAGTTCGCCAAAACTCGGATATGGATTTTTCAGCAGTTTGATCGTTACTGGTAATGAGTCACTCTCTCGATACCCTCGATAAACTAGGGTTCTCGAACCATTGTAGAGTTCTTCGTTAACCTTGTATCCAGGAATATTTACAAAAGTGCTAACCATGCTGCTAAATCTTTAAGACTCCAAATTTAGTATTCCCAGATGTCTGAAATTGTTTACTAAACGAGCCAAAAATTATACTTAAATTTCAACGATAAATTCTGTCCCCTTACCCAGAACTGAGTTAAAATGCAATTTTCTGTTGTGAGTCTCTTCGACGATTTGTCGAGCGATCGCAAGTCCCAATCCTGTACCTTTACAACCGCTTTTGTAGTAAATCAATGGTCAAATATTTTCGATTTTATTTGTTGATTCATTCCCTTGTCATTGAAAGCAAAAATTTTGCCAATTAGGAATTTGGATAATTCTTCCTTACTGTTGTGAATCCAAAACACGTCACAGTTTTAACTGGTAAGGTAAGGACGACAAACCCTGTAATTTTTGCTAATACAGAAGTGCAGTTCAGCTTGCCACACTGAGTTTCCTTGATAATTTGGCGTTAGCGTTCGCGGAGCGTCTCGAAGAGAAGCTCACCGTTGGCGTTCGCGTTAGCGTCTCTGAAAGAGAAGCCTCTCGTAGAGAAGGTATCGCTAGCTTTGTTAATTTTTATAACTCAAGCTTGATTAAAAACCGTGCCTAACACTAGCTAACAGGGGTAATTTATTAACAGTTGCACAGTTAAATACACTTAAGTTAATCTTTAAACTACCTATGGCAATACTTGTCGGGTTTTGGGGAAAAGGGGAAGGAGAAAGGGGAAAGAAAAAACCTTTACCCTTTAACCTTTACCCTTTAACCTTTACCCCAAACCCAATGCCGAGTTAAAAATGGTTAACCGAGCAGTATTGCTACCTATGGGCACTCCAATTAAAGGCATATTTAGAATCAATCGACAACAATACAAAAGATGATTAACTATTAACTTAATGATTAACAGACGCCAATTTTTAAAAGGGGTGACAGCACTTTCTAGCTTATCTTTAGGTGGTTGTGGCTGGAGGCTAGCTGAAGTACGTGCTAATTCTAATACCAATAGTCAGCGCGACCAACTTTATATCTTTACCTGGACGCAATATACTGACAATCAATTATTGAAAACTTTTAGCGCTCAAACTGGCATAAAAGTGCTGGCAGATGTCTATGATTCCAATGATGTCATGCTGGCTAAATTGCAAGCTGGAGGCGGTGGCACTTACAGCATCATCAATCCATCTGATTATATGGTGCAGAAGATGGTAGACAAAGGTTTGCTAACAGAAATAAATCACGATCGCTTAATCGGTCTAGAGAATTTATTTCCTCGGTTTGAAAATCCTAGTTATGACCCCAATAACCGCTATAGTATCCCTTTTAATTGGGGAACAACAGGTTTACTTTATAATTCCGAAAAAATTAAAGATGCACCCCAAGACTGGGATTACCTTTGGCAAAATCAAGAGCAACTTAATCAACGAATGACTTTGCTCAATGATGTTCGAGAAGTGATGGGTGCAACCTTACGAATGCTCGGTTATTCTTATAACTCAAAAAATGAACAAGAAATCAAACAAGCTTATGAAAAATTGAAAGTTTTAAAACCTGCGATCGCCCGTTTTGACACCGACGCTTGGCAAAATCAAATTCTGGCAGGAGATTTATTATTGGCAATGTGTTATTCGGCAGATGCAGTGAAAATCTCTCAAGAAAATCCTAAACTCAAATATGTGATTCCTCGCAGTGGTTCTTCATTATGGACAGATACTATTGTAATTCCCAACACAGCCCCCAACCAAGCTGGAGCCTATGCTTGGATTAACATGATTTTGCAACCAGAAATCGCAGCCCAAATCACTCAACGCCTGAATATTTCTACGCCGAATAGCGCCGGATTTGAGCAATTACCAAAAACAATTCAAAACAACACTAATTTGTTTCCGCCAGAGTCACTGTTAAAAAATTGCGAACGTGTTACACCTGTAGGAGAATTTGAAGAGGTTTACGATCGTTATTGGACTCAATTAACTAGCAGTTAAAAGAGTTAGGAGTTAGGAGTTAGGAGTTAAAAGTTGGGAGTTAAGAGTGATTAATTTGGAAAAAAATGAAATTTCTAAAATAGACAAATTGCAGCACCCCGTTAGAAATTGGCTGCAACCCTTGGTATTGCTTGCACCATCTGGGATTTGGTTATTACTTTTGTTGGTGCTGCCATCTTTGATCATTTTCGAGTTAAGTTTAGTTGCAGATATCCGACCGGGAGATTTGGTCAACCCCAACGGATTCAAAAACTACATCCGAATATTTGACTCCCTTTACGTGCAAGTAATTTGGCGATCGCTATTTTTTGCGTTTGGTACTACCATTATTTGTTTAATTTTGGGGTTCCCCGTCGCCTATTGGATTGCTCAGATAGCGCCACAGCGTTGGCGAAATTTACTGCTATTAGGCTTTGTTCTACCTTTGTGGACTTCTTCCTTACTCCGTTCTTATGCATGGATTACAATTCTTCGTCCTACTGGTTTATTAAACAGTTTACTCAGCAATTTAGGCTTGCCTACTTGGGAATTACTTAACAATAGTCAAGCTGTATTGATTGGCATGAGTTACAGCTTATTACCTTATATGGTTTTGATTTTATATGCTTCTCTTGAAAAGCTAGACAAGCGGTTGTTAGAAGCTGCGGCTGATTTAGGTGCAAATCCGGTGGAAACTTTTTTCCAAGTAACCGTACCGCAAATTTTTACGGGAATTGCGGCTGCTTCCATGCTTGTATTCATCACAGGCTTGGGGGATTTTGTCGATCCAGAATTACTCGGTGGTGCTTCTAGTATGACGGCGGCGCGGTTAGTTTATAATCAGTTTCTTGGAGCAACGCAAAATTGGGGATTTGGTTCAGCCTTGAGTATGACGTTAATTTTGCTAGTTAGTATTGCGATCGCACTTTTAATCAAGTTTGGGGAAGCTACACCCAAACGCTAAACTTTTGGTCGCTCACTTATAATAAAGGCATCAAACGCCAGCGAGACAACGGTTATGCTCTCACCCAATCTCAAAAATGCGTTACCAACTACTGACGAACTTCCCTGTTCAGACGATACGCCAGTGGATAACGAAGATTAAAACACAGATGCAGAACAGGCACAACAAGAGCGATCGCGGGCTGAACAATTAGCCGAGTATTTACGTTCTCTAGGTGTAGATCCAAATAATCTACCTGGTAATTAAGTAGGGCTATTTGATTGTTGTGAAATAGCCTTACTTAATTAAGGCGATCGCATTGTCAAAATTATCAATTATTTTTCACTACAAGTAAACGATCTAAATCATTTGTATTATTGTTAATTAACTCCTTAATTTTAGAGATAAACTCATGCTCTAAAAAAGGCTTGGTTAAGTAAGCTTTTGCGCCTAATTCTTTAGCAAGCTGGCGATGTTTTTCAGCGCTGCGAGAAGTAAGAATCACAACAGGAATTTTTGCTAAATTTGTGTATTGGCGGAAATTGCTCAACAACTCAAAATCATTCATTCTTGGCATCTCTAAATCGGAGACGACAACTTGAATTTCAGGATGTAACTGTAATTTTTCTAGAGCTTCTACACCATTTTGAGCTTGTATTACTTGATAGCCAGATTTTTGGAGAGTTAGAGAGAGAGTTTGCCGGAGACTAATTGCATCATCTACTACTAAAACAACTTTTGGTGATTTATAATCTGGCTCTTGAGAATAACTGGGTTGGGTTTCTATAGTTGTTGTGGAAGTCGATGCCGCAAGTAATGGTGTAGATGAAAAAGTATGCCCTGATATTGGCAAGGCTTTTATATTTGACGCAGAAGCTACTGGTAGCGCCCTGATATCAAGTGTTGTTTGTTGGATTTCGCTAGATTTTATCAACAACCAAGCATCAATTACTAAGATGAGATTACCATTAGCTAAACTACTACAACCATAAATGTATTTTGGGGGTGCGATCGCATTTCCTAAAGGTCTGATTACCAGTTCTTGTTCGCCGATTATCTGGTCAACTTCTAAAGCAACCTTTCCCTGATTTCGCTGTAGCAAAAGCACCGGATTCTTTGCTATGCTTGGGTTTTGAGGATTTGAAGTATTGTATGAAGTCTCATTATTAATGAACGATCCATTATAATTAATCAACTTTGAAAGTTGACGAAGGCTGACCATAGTCTCATCATTGTCTATATTCAAATATAAGACTTTTTTACCTTCAATTTCTTTAATCTGCTGTTCAGAAGGAATCAATATTTTTTCGATACTGTCCAACATCAGACCATAAACAACACTTTTGGCTTGAACTAGCATTAACTTCTCTGTAGTCATAGAAAAAGGAATTTTGAGGATGAATATTGTTCCTTGGTTGGGTAAGGATTGAACTGAAATCGAGCCGTTGAGCGCGTGCATTTGAGTACGCACAATATCTAAACCCATACCGCGCCCAGAAATTTCACTTACTTTATTTGCAGTAGTAAATCCAGGCGAAAATATCAAATCTAAAAGTTCAGGTTCAGCCAGACTAGAAGCATAGTTTCTAGTTTTTTCTTCAGTTTGTATGGGATAAAGTTCGGCAGCTTTTCTGCGAATTCTGTCTAAATTCAATCCCTGACCATCATCTCGAACTTCGATAACAGTTTGGCTACCCTGATGATAAGCGCAGATTTCAATTAAACCTTCTTCTGGTTTACCAAGCTCTCGGCGAACTTGCGGAGCTTCAATACCGTGGTCAAAAGCATTACGCACTAAGTGTAACAAAGGATCGTAGAGCTTTTCGGCGATCGCTTTATCTACCAGTACTTCACTACCAGTAAGTTTCAATTCAACAAGTTTGGCATGAACATTCCCCAATTTATTTACCATCTGGGGGAAACGATTCAGAATATTGCCTAAAGGCGACATTCGTGCTTCGACTAAGCTATCTATAATATTAAGAGTTAAATTCTCTTTTTGATCGCTAATTTGAGTAGCTTGTGTCAGAAGCAAGTCAAGAGATTCTGTGGTTTCTTGTAGTTGCAGTGTCTCTTCTATTGCTTCATGCAATGTCATGTGAAATTCTGTATATACATCCATTTCTAGAGAGTCAAAATCCACTGCAAAACTTTGCGTTTGTTCCGATGTAATGTTTTGTATTTGTAAAGGTAAATCGCGTAACTCATTTAAAGTTGTTTGGTGTCTAGTGAGTTGCTGTACTAATTGCTCAATTATTTCTTTGATTTGTTCATCTTTTAAACTACGTCGTTTTTGGTAAATCAGCAATTCTCCTGCCAGATAATTGAGATGTTGCAGTCTCTCTGTATCTACCCGAATAAATGAAGGTTGGCGAAAGTTTTTAGTTTGAACATACTGTGATTTATCTTCTATTTCTTTGTTGATTTGTGTAGCTATCTCAGGCATAACTTCAATAGCTGTTTCCGGAATATCTACAACTACCTGTTCGCTGACAGTTAATGAATCAAGTTTTACTGAATAATTATCAGTCTGGGTTGTTACGACTTCAACAGCAATTTGCCTAGTTTCTTCTCCCCATATTGCTTCTAGCAAGTTATCAGTTGATTGAGAAGATACAATTTCTTTAATCGCTAACAGGTTTTGTAACTTTGGACTATCAAGCCAATTTTTCTCTTCGCTAGTAACAGGAGGATAATTTTTATATTCTTTTGCTAATTTGTGAATTTGGTTTTGTAATAATTTAATTCCTGAAAGGTAACTATCAGATGCTTTCAGAGAATATTGAAACTTGGCAACGGCAAATAGAATAATTAAGATTATGCCACGTCGATAAATACAAAGGCTTTGACTATCTTCTTCATCTTGAACAAAACCAAGAAAGTTTTTCAGCCAGTTTTCAATATAATTAAGCAGATTTTCTCTTTCTAATCTGGGAACTAGTAAAGTCAAGCTGAGTTCAGCTTCTGGTATTTGCATCTGGTGATTAAACCAGCCATAAATGTAGCGAATTACTTTTAAATAAAACTTGGCAGTTTTTGGTTTTACCGATTCGCTCTTATTGTTATCAGATGTAGTGAGAAACTGATAAAATTGTTCTTCATCAATGATAAATCTGTCAGTAAATGAATTATTTGGAAATTCTTCAGATAACTCATTATTTTCCACTACTGCGAGTTTTTGTAAACCTGATGAAGGTTCTCCACCAGATGTGCGATCGCCTGCTAATACTAATTTTTTTGCTTGTTGTAAATCTACTAAGGCAATTTCTGCAATTTGCTGTACCTGACTGGGATTTGCTTGCAGCGCTGAGAGAATAGTTTGGGAAATCTCTCCTAATCCAGGTAAATTTAAAGATTCTGCCAAGCCCAGAAATACTTCAGCTTGAGAGTGTAAAAAATCGATAAATTCGTCATTATTTGGGTGATTGTTAATAACGTCAGCAATACTGTTTAGACGTTGTTCTACTCCTACTTCAAAAACAGATTGTACAATATCAAAACCCAATTCTTCAGAAGTAGGAATATGAGATTCAGATCCAAATGCATCACCCAGCTTTTCTTGCAACTGCGCGAACACTGAAGTCGCTCGGTAAAGCAGTTCTTCGTCATTAACAGTACTACCTATTAATTCAGTATTTAATGCTATACTCAAACACTCATAAGCTTGTAATAAAAGTGTTTGTAACTCTGCATCAACTACCACTTTTGGATTGTATAAAGCCTTAAATACATCTTCTAAAAAATGGGCGATCGTCTTAATTAATTCCAGCCCAACGTTAGCTGCACCACCTTTAAGTGTATGAGTGGCTCGCATTAGATTGTGAATTTTAGCAATGCTATAATCTTCCGACAAGCTAAATAGTTCTTGTTCAATAATTTTGACTAATTCTGGGGCTTCAGCTAGAAAGTAGATGTAACCTTGTTGCCGAATTTCGTTATCTGTAATCATATTTTAGATTTTTGATTTTAAATTTTTGATTTTAGATTTGTTGCGTAAAGTTTTAATTGATGCAACTGTCATTGCCAGAATTTCGGTATTTTCTAACATCAAGCTTTTCACTTTTTCCAGTGGTAATAAACCAACCTCAACAACAAGTTCCATCCAATAAAGACTTTCATCGGCTTCTTCCTCTACCAAACTGAGTTTAGCAATGACATCGGCGGTTGACTTACCACGACAAGCTGACCGATAGTTAGCTCCCACAGATGTTGCTGAACGGATTAGCTGCTTGCCAATTACATCTGCCGTTCTGCTCTGTGGGAGAGCTTCTACTAAGCGGATTGCTCGCTAGCTGCTTTGTTCTCCGCTTAAAATCCTCCTCATTCATAATCTAAAATCCAAAATCTAAAATCTAAAATTCATTTGACTTTAAACTTACTAGCAGTTGTTAATAACTCTTGCGCCATTCCTGATAGCTCTTGGAACACAGTCGCAATCTCTTGAGATTCCGCAAAAGTTTTATCGGCAATTTCTGCGACATCTTGCATTGATTTGGTGACTGTTACAGATTGCGCCATTTGTTTTTGAGTCGCTGCGGTAATTCGCTCGATTAGCTGACTAATTTCGGCAGTCGCAGAAACGATCGCATTTAAGTTTTGGCGAGTGTCACTAACAAGATTTGTGCCTTCTACTACCTGCTGAATACCAGTTTCCATTGCTACTGCAACTTCTCCAGTTTCTGCTTGAATCTCCTGAACTAATTTTTCAATTTCGATGGTTGCTGCTGCTGATTGGCGAGATAAAGAACGGACTTCATCAGCCACAACTGCAAAACCTTTGCCATATTCACCAGCACGAGTAGCTTCAATGGCTGCATTCAAAGCGAGTACGTTTGTCTGTGTGGCAAAATTACCAATCAAATTCACCACTTTGGAGATTTTTTGCGAAGATTCGCTGAGGCGTTTAATCTTTTTGCTGGTTTGAGCAACGGTTTCACGAATTCCTTGGATTGCTTTTACAGTCAGGTTCATGGCAGTATCGCCAGACTCTACAGTTTGATTGGCTTTTTGCACTGCTAGTTGTACTAACTCAGCATTCGCTACTACAGCTTGAGTAGAGTCCACCATCTGTTGAATGTCACCTAAAGCTGCGGTAATGTCCTCAGACTGTTGTTGTGCCAGATTGGTTAGTCCCGTTAGTGAAGACTCGCTATTGCTAGAAGTTTGGGCAACTTGTTGAGCAGCCCCTTGTACTTGAACAACAATTTGCCGCAGTGCTTGCAAAGTATTATTGTAAGCATCTGCGATCGTGCCTAGTTCGTCTTCTGTAATCGGTGCGCGTACTGTTAAGTCGCCGTTGAGAGCAGGTCTCAGGGCTTTTAAGAGTTGAATAGATCGTTGTTGGAGTAACTCCTTGGCTGCCTTTTCTCGTGTTGCTGCTTCTGCTAATTTTGCTGACTGCGCTTGTACTTGTTGCAAATATTCGGTGTGTTGTAATGCCAATCCTAACTGGCTGCCAATACGTGCTAACAAAGTAACTTCTGATTCTTCCCAATCACGAGTTCCCGAATTCTGATAAGCTGCCAGCAATCCCCACAATTGTTCGCCAGCAAATACAGGAACAATTACATAAGCTTTGGCTTCAAATTGCTCTAAAACTTCAATGTGGCAAGGAGAATGACCTACCTGATAGATATCATTTACAACAAAGTTTTCCCCTTGGGCATATCGACCTCCTTGAGTTTCTTGTAAGTGGGTATCTTCCCAGACAGTTTTGATATCGGGGCCTACCAGTTTTACCCACAGATGACCTGCTGATTCTGCGACAAATTCACCACTCCAGTTAGGATTGAAACGATACACAGCGACGCGATCGCATCGCAGTAATTGCCTAACTTCTTGAGTAGTTGTTTTGAAAATTTCTTCTACATCTAAAGATTGGCGGATGCGGTTACTGATCTTGGTGACAGCTTTCTCTTGTTCTGCTATTTGAGCTAGTTTCTCCGATTTAACTCGCACTAATTCCAAATAGTCTATCTGTGATTTAGCTAAACTAAATTGCAAGCTAGTCTGAACCAAAAAGTTCACTTCCCAGCTTTGCCATTCACGGGAGCTAGAGTTTTGATAAGCTGCCAGCAATCCCCACAATTTATCTCCGAAGAATATCGGAACAATAATATAAGCTTTGGCTTCAAACTGCTCTAAAATCTCAATATGGCAGGGAGCTAGCCCTACTTCGTAGATATTATTAACGATAAAGTTTTCACCTCTGACATACCGACCTCCCTTGGTTTCTTGCAAGTAGGTATCATCCAAAACGGTTTTAATAAGCTAATCGGCACGTAAGTTGCATAATAAGAAGATGAAGCCGTTCAAAAGCAAGTATGCCACCAGCAGCCAAAAACTTTTTAACGCCAGAACAAATCACCAAGCTACAGGAAGCTCTAAAAGAAAGTGACTTACCACACGTTAGAGAAAGAATTTTAATTATACTGCTACAGAATGATGGAAAACCACAACACGAGATTGCTAAATTTTTAGGTTGTTCGCACAGAACAGTAGCATATTGGTGTATGCATGGAGATCCCGATGATTTAGAAACTTTACATAATAAAAGAGAATACGAACATTATCGAAAAGCCACCCCTGAATATGTTGAACTGTTATTAAAAACTGTTGATACAGAACCATCGACGTTAGGGTATGAATTTGGGAAATGGACGGCAGAGCGACTAGCTACATATTTAACCGAAAAAACAGGAATTGATTTAAGTAGTTCTCAAGTTAGGAGGATATTAAAGAGAAAAAAGTATAGTTATATCTGGTCTAAATATGACCTGGAAGATAAACAAAACCCAATCGAAAGAGCCAAGTTCAAGGAGAAACTTGCTCAATATCTATCAATCGCACGAGAGCAGCCAGAGCGTTTACAGGTATGGTTTTGGGACGAGAGTGGTTTTAGTCTACGTGTGATTCGACGCAAGAATTGGGGTAAAAAAGGAAAGCGCAAGAATGTTCCAGGGCAACGACGTTGTGGAGGTGTCAATGTGATGGGAGCAATCCGAGAATTAGACCGAAAACGGGTATGCTTCTTCGTCAAAAAAGGTAATGCAGATATTTTTTACGAGCAATTAGAACAATTAAATGAATTAATCAAACAGGAGTGGGTAAATCAAGGTAACTGTTCTGAAAATTTTGCTAAGTATGGGCCAAAAATTATTTTGATTTTAGATAATGCTAGTTTTCATAAACGCAAAGATGTTCTAGCTAAAATATCTAAACAGTTTCCGAATTTTGTTTTAGAGTTCTTGCCATCTTACAGCCCTGATTACAACATTATCGAGTTAGTCTGGCACTCATGTAAGGAATATATTGCTCATCGGTTATTTAAATCAGTAGATGAGTTAAAATCACTACTAGATAAGTTGTTGAATCAAGGCGAGTTAGTCATTAAGTGGCATCGGAAAATCAAAAACAAAGGTAATGTCAGTTATATTGCAGCTTAAATGCCGATTAGCTTATCAGGCCCTACCAGTTTTGTCCAACCAGTACTCACAGACTCAGCCACAAATTCACCACCCCAGTCAGGGTTAAAACGATAGACAGCAACGCGATCGCATTGTAGTGATTGACGCACTTCTTGAGTGGTTGTTTTGAAAACACTTTCTACATCTAAAGATTGTCTGATGCGGTTGACTATCTTAGTGAAAACTTTCTCTTGTTCAACTATTTGAGCTAGTTGGTTAGATTTTGTCTGCACTTGTTCGAGATATTCGGCTTGTGAGATAGCTACACCAAATTGCAAGCCAATTTGAGTTACAAAGGTTTCTTCCCAAGGTTGCCAATCACGAGGCCCAGAATTTTGATAAGCTGCTAACAAACCCCATAATTTTTCTCCAGCAAATATAGGTGCAATGATGTAAGCCTTCATTTCATACTGCTCTAAAATGTCAATGTGACATTGAGCATGGCCCATTTGATAAATGTCATTGACTACAAAGCTTTCACCCTTGGCATAACGTCCTCCTTGAGTATCTTGTAAGTGGCTATCTTCCCAAACCATGTAAAAATCAGGGCCGACCATTTTTATCCAGCCGTTACCCACTGACTCAGCAACAAACTCACCACTCCAGTCAGGTTTGAAGCGATAGACACCGACGCGATCGCATTTTAGTAATTGGCGTACTTCTTGAGTGGTGGTTTGAAAAAGCTTATCGACATTTGATACCCGCAGAATTTTGTCGATGACTTTAGCTACCGATTTTTTTGCTAGTAGCCGCTGTTGCTGTTCTTTTTGGAATTCAAAGCTTTGCAACTTGTAAATTAGTTCTGTTGTCAGTTGAGATAGTAGGCTAATTTCTACTTCTTGCCACTGCCGCGTTGAGTAGCAATTATTGACTGCTAGTAAGCCCCAGACTTTACCTTCTACTACAATCGGTAAACTCAAACTAGCTTTAATTTGAAATTTATCTAGCAGTTGCTTTTGATAAGGGGTAAGTTGAATCTGATTAATATCATCAATAACTACAGCTTCTACATAGTCTTGATTGGTATATAGACCAAAAATAATTCCGGGAATATTTTCGCCTAAAGTTGGAGTCCAACCTAATGTTCTCGATTCGGCTAAAACATTACCTGATTCTCGCGAAGTAAACTGATAAATTAAAGCGCGATCGCAGCTAATTTTTTCTCTAATTTGTGCTACAGTAATTTTCAGTAATGTATCAATGTTTGGGGCTTGGCGCATGTGAGTTGCGATATCTTTTATTTGTCGCCGCCAAGTTTTAAATTCTTGAGCGATCGCACTTAACAAAGACATTTCACTACTAGCAATATTTGCTATATTAGCGTTACCATTCTGATTTTCTAATTCAGAAATTAAATGCTCGTTATCATGGCTGTTGTTATACAAAAATGTCATTTGATTAAACCTCAAAATTGTGATCGTTGATAAATAGATATATGGGAAGCGATATTTATCTGGTATTTACCGACTAATAATTATGACTTTTCAAAACTCACATTTTACTAAATATTCAATTATGAATCCCCCATGCTGGAGCTTGAATAATACTTGTCGCATCCAAATTAAAAATTATATTTTCTGAATCATTAATAAAGTATCCATGTAAAAAAGGTGATAATTTAGGATAAAATAATTCAGCAGTTGCAGGTTTCATTTCTTTAGTATCTAGCCACTCAATATCTATTAGTTGTCGCACTAAAAGTCCTAAATACTTACCCTTATTTTCCAAAACAATTGCCATCATTCTTGAAAGTAAATTTGAGCCTTGCGAAATAGGAGGATAACCTAACATTGCCTCTAAATCAACTAACCAAAGCATCTCACCACGCCAGTTATAAATACCTAAAATGCTGCTTGGCATCTGAGGAACGCCACATATTTCTGGTAATGATACTTGCAAAACTTCTGTGATGTGTTGTAGAGAAATGACGGCTGTATCACTTACTCCCAAATTAAAACTTAAAAACTTTTGCTGGGTTTCCAAAGCTATCGATCCTTTCTACTTGATGATTTATCTCTAGCCACTATTTGCAGTTATTGTTGATTTTTGGAGAAATTATATTTAAAAAATAGTGACTTTTAGGATTTGTTTAATTGTGAGATTTTTCCTAATTAAGTAATCGCTTTAAAATTACCACTAGTTCGTCTCGATCGATCGGTTTTGATAGATAACCATCAGCGCCTAACATATTACCCCAAATTTTATCTACATCACTATTCTTTGTAGAGCAAAAAACCACAGGTATCTTGCTAGTGTCGGGATTGTTTTTCAGTTCTCGGCAAATTTCAAAGCCACTTTTACCTGGTAAAATTACATCAAGAAATATTAAGTCTGGCTTATTTTTATCTATTTTGTCTTGAGCCTCTTCACTACTAGTGGCGCTAATCACAGAATAACCTGCCTGTTGCAAGTAACGGCTGATTATTTCCATATCTGTTAAGCCATCTTCAACAACTAAAACAGTATTCATGGCAATTACTCATTAACTTTTTCTCAAAATGTAAACAAAATATACAAATCCTCAATGATTTCTCAAAAAGACATGGAAGGGACTAGAGACTAGCCCTAACCCCTTTGCCCTAACCAATATTTCACAAATCAAATAGGACTGCTATAAATACAAAAAATTGTATTTGTCTAATTTTGATTCAATCTTTATTTATCAACCTCAGAAAAAGTACGTAATAAACATCATTTTAGATAATATTTTTAATAAAAAATAGTTTAATAACCTAATTTAAATTTTCAAGTTTGGATTGAATTTTCAAACTTGAAACATGACTAATAGTTAAATAATTCAAAGGTAATAATACATCTAAAAGCCTAAATTAATGACAAATAAATGATTTGATTAATAGAGGAAATCTAAATTGTGGAACCTCAATAATTTAATTCTTACTGAGGTACAAAACTCTTTAAATTTTGAGAAATAATTGAGAATCAAAAATTGCCTCTAACTCTCCCTACTTACAAACCTCTAAATTAGATTTACTCTTATCAGTGGATACGCTCTGTGTAGGTAAATATTTACGTATTATACTCATTAGCTTATCAGTCACTACAGGTTTAGTGAGAAAATCTGTAGAACCAACTACTTTGGCACGAACTCTATCTAAAAGACCATCACTGCCTGTTAATATAATTATTGGTGTGTTGGAAAATGTAGATGTTCTTCGTAACTGAGTACAAATTTCGTAACCACTAGCAACTGGCATAATCAAATCCAAAAAAATTAGGTCTGGTTTATTCTGAATTAGGGTTGGTAGAGCTTGTACAGCATCTTGAATTTTGACAAACCTCAATCCATTAGAAGTGACAATATCCTCTACCATTTTGCATACTTGAGGGCTATCATCGACGCAAGCTACTAGTGGAGCAATCCGTTTTTTTGGTTGGGTAGTGGTAGAGTTATTATTAACTTCAGTAATTCCTAAAGGCAAGTCGGGTACTTCTATCAATTCGATGATTCCTTTAAGGATATAAGGAAGCAATGAACGGGTCAGTGGCAATACACTTTGCTTCATTTTCATGGCTAAATCTCGTAGAGTGAATTTGCCATTGATTAAATTCACAAAGTTTTTGTAGACAGATGGACTTACCATCTGCTCAAGTTGTTCTGGTCGCCGTAGAATTGGTGCTAAGTCAGGAGAAAAATTTGCTAAACCTGCTTCTGACCAAATTTTCCATGAGTCTTGCATGTGCTTTACAGACATTTCTGAACTTGTGAAGCTCATTGGAGTTTCTAAAATAACTTCTTGGTTGCGATTGCAACTTAGAGAAGCAAAGTTTCCTTGCAAAGCTAGGTCAAATAATAGCTCTGCTATCGTATTTTCCGCAATAGATTGAATCTGTTCCCTCTGAATTTTCTGTTTTTTATAAAATACTTCTATCAGTTTATAGTCCCAGTAATCAATTGATAGGTCTTGTCCACGTAACTGCAACTTATCAACATCAATCTGGGGACAATTCTGGGCTATATGTCTGCGCCAACGTCGGAAGGGATGAGTTCCGCCTGTTGCCCAAACTATCCGTCCCAATCGATAGTAAAAAGTCCATTGACTGCCCTTGGAACTTTTAATATTTAACTTGCCATTGTATTGCAACTGAGTACAAGTTTTAAATTCATTTACTAGGTTATTTGAAATAAGTTCTTGATGGGGCATAGTTTGTTCCTTTTATTAAAAAGTTAGCTATTAAAAACCGATACTAGTAGAACACAGCGTAAATCTACCTACCATCTCAATTAATCAGACAAGTTTCTTAAGTCACTTGTTCAAGGTAGGCAACACTTCTGCTACAGCGTTCTAGCTATATAGCGATTGGCAGATATGTGAATCAGTGCAAATGGATTTGGGATATAGCAGTCTAAATCAAGATTATTAAAAGCAAGGCAGATGTTAAGATAGCAAAACTATTGCTAGCAAAGAATTTATCTAGCATAAAGTTGTATTGGCATTTACTTTTCTGTTAATATTTATGACTAAAGGAGGTTGCCATAGTCGATATCATAGTGTAATAACAGATCATTTTAATAATTTTCATATAGAATCATATCCGTATAAGTTCTGAATTTTTGTTTAAAGAAGTAGAAAGCTGTGCTTTATTTATTGAAATTGACAATAGAGGTTAAAATATTTATTTAAGTTTACTATTCTTAATTATTCTAATTAATGTCAACTTTTCTAGGAATATTTAAAAAAAAAGGCGTGCTACTAAAACAAGTAGCAGCCAGATTAGAAAGTATTTATTTAGAAAATTTCTTCAAGATTGCTTATGGTTTTGATAACTGACAACAGCTGCCCTGAGATTACTTTGGTGTTCTGAAAGTAGCCGATCGCCTTCGTCTTTTTCCAAACCAGTCCAGTGCATCAATAGCGCCAGCTTAACCCATTTACCACTACGTTCTAGTAAAAAACCAGCAGTTTCGCGACTTAAACCTGTGAGGTCTTGCAAAATACGCAAAGCGCGATCGCGTAATTTTTGATTTGTTACTGCTACATCCACCATGCGATTGCCATAAACTTTGCCTAGCTTAACCATCACACCGCTAGAAAGGATATTTAAAGCTAATTTAGTGGCTGTACCAGCTTTCAGGCGAGTTGAGCCGGCGATTATTTCTGGGCCTGTCAATAGGCGAATGTCAATATCGGCATCAAAGCTAACTTGTTCAGCAGGAACACAGGCGATAAAAATAGTTGTAGCTCCTCGCCCACGAGCAGCATGAAGCGCACCGTGCACATAAGGCGTTGTCCCACCAGCAGTAATGCCAACTACGACATCTAATTGGGTAATATGTCGCACTGCGATCGCAGCCTCGCCATCTTCAATGCTGTCTTCCAAATCTTCAGAACTACGTACTAGTGCGCCAGCACCACCAGCAATAATCCCCTGTACCAACTCTGGGGGTGTACAAAAAGTAGGTGGACACTCAGCAGCATCTAACACCCCTAACCTGCCACTTGTACCCGCACCGATATAAAATAGGCGCCCTCCGTGGCGCAAACGCTCTGCGGTGCGCTCAATTGCTTCTGCTAACTGAATTTTCGCCGCTGCAACTGCTGCGACGGCCTTTTGGTCTTCGTCATTAAACAACTCCACCAATTCCAGAGAACTGAGCTGGTCTAAGTTCAGACTATTAGGATTTACCAGCTCAGTTAAAAGATGCCCGCGTTCTTGCAAATTTGTCATTTGTCATTTGTCCTTTGTCATTTGTCTTTTGTTCTAGCCTACGCCGCCCTTTCTTTGGGCATCTATCTATGTCCGTTGTCATTAGTCAGTTAGCGACCAATGGCTAATACTTCGGCTACGCTCAGTACAAGTGACCAATGACTAATGACTAATGACTAATGACTAATGACTACTTACAACAATCCTTCCAATTTGCGACGCATCTTCTCTAATTCAGAATCAGACAATTCTGGTTGTTCTAGCGGCTGTTGATTGAGAGGGAAAGTGTCTTCAACAGTATCCTCCTTCTGGGCATCTTCTTGCCAGTCGGTTTTTTCGACGTTAAGTTCTGGGGGAGTTACAACTAAATTGCTGTTTTCTGGGATGATTTCCCATTCATACCCAGCACTTTCGCAAAATTCCTTGATTTCTTCAGCATCCATCGGCTCTGGTGTGGGTGCGGGGAAATCCTGAGCTTCTAACATCAGGGCAAACCGTGTCGCATCGTCTTCTGACTCGAACATCAGAATTTTATTGCGTAGCTTGCCGCTTTTGGCATCGCCTTCCCGAATCGTGTGAATCCCCTCATTTTCCGTTCGAGCATTAAAAATTAACACAAAAACACGCATAGGCGTAATCATGACGTTAAAACAATACTTTCAGGTTAAATTTTACTATTTTCTATTAATTTTCTAGTATTTAACTTTTTTTGTACATTTGAACTACTAATTATATGATTTTTACTCTAGTAATCTTCTCTTAATAATATTCATATACCTATTATTCCTTTATTTCTCTAACTAGTAGTCTGAGTCTATCTCACACATTACCACACAAGGATTACAGCTATTTTTGACGCTATGCCCCCTATTTTCGCTTGCTGATATGTTTCATCATTCCCTTACTAGTACCCGGTTATAGGGCATTTCAGGCATTAATCAAAGTATCGTGAGAGTCATTATCGTTTGCTATTGAGAATGAGTAGAAAAGTAGTACAAAAATATTATTTTTATATCTATCTGCCTGTTATCTCCTGAAAACTCCAAGTAGTACTCTAAGTATTTCCAAAATATGCACAAAAAAAGGACTCTATCTAGAGTCCTTGCTATTAACTAAGCTTTTGAGTTAACTATTCCCCCAACAAATACATAACCTCTTCTAGCTTTTGTTTAGCTATGTAGAGATTGAGAAGCTTTTGCTGTTCCCATGATTGAGGCGGATGAAGTGAACGTCTTTCCATCGTGATTTTGATAAGCGCTACTTGTTCATCAGTTGGAGAATTCATTTGAATCGAGTGCAGCGCCGATATTTTGGAAAGCTTCAAAACTTAACCGTCTTAATCCCCTACCTTCTTGCATCTGGTTAAGTGCGATCGCAGGGAAGGCTATAAGTGAAGTAACGTAGCTAGTCTTATATCCAGCGTTCCCAGTAGGCTTAAGACCGTATCGACGGCACAAGTCGCGTAACTCCTGGATAGTTTTGATTTCGAGTTCCGTTCGTGTAAACATAGAGTAGCCATTTTCTAAAAGTGGTATCGGTGGTGAACTGTTTGCGAGACTGGTATCACCACCGATTAAACACTCTATTCTTCGGTAGACATCGAATCAAGTGTTATTTATATTTCTCAACAATGCCTAACCCTAAAGGTAATCCTCAAAATTTTGAACCAATTAAATCTGACAGAGAAGAACCTCTAGATGGGAAACTTACTATTCGTGTCACTAAGTCAATGGAAGAGGAGGTCAAAGCGCAAGACAATCCTCCTGAATTTTGTAGAAAAGCCATTCAAAAAGCACTGGACGAAAAGAAAGGAAGGCAACAGTAATTAGAGCTTTATTTCTAAGATTCTGTCTAAACTACAGATAGTTGAAAAGCAATACATATAAATAATAAATTTAAGGCTAGGGTTAGGAAATTGACTCTAGCCTTAAATTTATAGCTGTACCTCTGACTACGTGAGAATCTTAGCCTATCTGTGCTGATTGATTTTCACTGTTAATTGTAGACCCTGTGATCCACAGCCTACGACGTTTGGACACCTGATTATTTTCAATTAAGCTACTCATTATCCTCTGTAGCATCTTTGGAACCTTCAAGCAAATATTTATTACTACCTTTTAAAAGTTTCTGAGTTGTGTCATCTGATTCTATTAATTCACCATTTAGTTCTATTTTATTTTCACCAGACAAAAGAGTATTAAGATTGTTCATGATTACAATAGAACTTTTTTTTATTTTTTCATCAAATTCTTCAACATCAATGTTAGCTTCCTGTAACTTTTTTCTAAGTTCTAAAGCTGATTCTAGAGCTTTAAAATTTTGCTGCTCTGCTTCAATCTTACCCTCTTTAGTTAAGTTTCTATAGCCATATTCCTTAGCGTCTTTTATTAAAGATATAATTGTTTCTATAACTTTAGTTTCTCCAAAGATTTTAAGCCATAAACTACCAGATTCTATCTTAATTATTCTTAGAGGAAAATCAACCTCAGGAATATCAGAAATAAAGCATAATTCTGAATACAGCGCTTGAATCGCTTCTAGTTTTTGTATAAATTCTTTAAATGTATAATCAGAATCTATAAAAAGAGAAAAAGACCTTAAAGTTTCATCAAGTTCAAAATCATAATTTTGTTGAAGACTATTAATGATAAAACTATTAGCTTGAGTAAAAGTAGATAAAGTATTTAAAAAAGTTTTTGCACAAATAATTAAATGGATAGTTGATCTATAATCAGACCCATTAAGAAACCCTTCATATGCCTCTTCCAATAGGGAAAACTGAGAACGAATATAACTTTCTATTTCACTATTTTGGTTTGTTTTTTTTAGAAATGAGATGTAATTTTCTTGTAGTCTTTCAAGGTTTAGAAAAAAAACTTTAGGTTTTACACGTGATTTTATTTCACTTATTAAAGTTGATAGATAGCTTTCAAGGTTGACGTAAGATATGTTGTTTATTCTTTGAATAATATCTCCCAAATATTCTAAAGTGCCAGTTTCGTATGGCTCTGCCAAAAAAAGCAGCAATTCAAATGCTAATTTATTCTCGTCTTTTTCTAGCAAATTTTGTAAAAACTCAAAATTTTCAATTAGTTGGAAGGTTTGCATCTCATTACCTCATTTAGGTTAACTCTGAAAAATGGCTAATTTATTTAACTAAATGCAATTAGCAGATTTAATATTTGCTAATTTATTAAAACAACCAAAAATTAAAATATTTCATACCCTTTCATGCAAAATTAAGTTAGCTAGTATAACATAGCATAAAATGAAGGAATTTATGAACTTGTTCAAACAGGACTTTTAAAAACCTCTGTATATCCATCACCGATAAATCAAAATAATCTTTTTTAGATCCAGAGTAGTTTTTTGAGGTAAAAGCCAGCAAATCGCTGGCTTTTTTTAGTTAAATTCCTAAGCCATAAAGTTGCTTGATTGGTACGTTTTAATTCCGATTTCGTCGTTACCTTACGTTAAAGCTATAAGGCTTATTCCTAGAGGTTTTTAATTTACTTGGAGTCTCTACTTGGAGTAATTTCAACTACACTTCTCTATTTACTTAGATGTCTTTCAGTACTCTTTCCTTATCCGGTTGCAAATAATGCTTAATAAGAGTGTCTACACTGTTACCACAACTATCAGCTAATAATCCCAAATCAGCACCATTGTTAGCTTGAATACTAATAAAAGTATGTCTAGTAGAATAGGGCTTAAGATAACCGTGTATTAATCCTTGAGTGGCAAGTCTACTAACAACCCCAGGATAACTGTAGGCTTTTCCGTCCTCATTTACACGGTTATTGTGGTTCCAAGCTACTCTAATCTTAGGTGAGTCATAGTATTTGCCTTTGTTACTAAAAACTAATTCATTATCATTTTCTGTTTTTTCCTTCAAGGTTTTTAATAGATTAATTAATCTATTCATACCTTTCATTTTAAACCATCTAATTACTTCCGTTTTAGTGGTTTTACTTTTCTTCAATGAATAAGAATAACTTTCACCAAAAATTATCCATCCTGAATCAAATTTAATATCTTTCCATCTAAGTGCGAATGCTTCGCCGTGCCTACATCCAGTAAGAAATAAGAATTCAATTAAATTCGCAACTTCTCTCTCGTGTTGTTTATTTGATTCATAAAATGCATTGATAATTATATCTCTCTCTTCCAATGTATAAGCCTTGTAATCTTCTTCTTGTAACTGTTGTGATTTTTTAGGCAGTCGATAAGATTCTTTAATCTCGTTAAAATAATCTCGGTTTATTCCTAAGTTATTGTTAATTGCCCATAAGGAAAGAGAAGATAAAGCACCATACAAAGTTTTTATTAAGTGCTTACCAGTTTTTTTTGCATTCAATGTATTAATAATTAAACTTGCTGTTTCTTCTCCAAACTCTTGATCTAGAAAAGGTGTTAGCAATGTAGTGTAAGTAGTTTGGTATAGTGTCCTATGTGTTGACTCAGCAATTTGTTGTGTTTGTAGCTTCCAAGCGATATATTTACTCCACAATTCTCCTAATGTAGGTAATGCTCTCGCGGTCGGTAACTGAGTAACTGTAGCCATCGGCTTGATATCCAGGTACTTAGCCAGGGTAGGGTCAAATAATCCTCCGTCTGGATAATCGATGTCAGCTTGTATCCGCCTAGCTATACCGTCAGCCCATTGTCTATTTTCTGGGGTATCACTTCTGCCTAACCCTTTATAAGCTTGACGTTTACCGTAGAACTCCTGACTTACCCTAGTACTGAACTGGAGGCGAAGAGAACCTTTGTCAACTCCTACGTTTACGTCAGCTAATCGGTTAGAACCCTTGGTGTTTGGACGTTTTGAGTACATCTAGTAATTTTCTAGTAATTCTTATTGTTTCAGTTCTTGAATAACTGCTTAAATACTAGAATACTTTATGAGTACCATTACACGCCTTGGTGTAATCATCTGTCCTTTTTAAGGTTTATTCATATTAAAGTTCGAGATTGTGCCTCAAGGAAAGTCACAGGAATAATTTTCACTCTATTCAGATTTTCCTGAAAACGCCAATATTATTCAGCATAAGTATTGGATCGAGAAAATACCGTAACTCAACCAATGGGGTCTTGAGTTTAGTTGGCGTATCCTGGAAATGGCATACTGAACCAATGTGCCAGTTAATGCTTGTGTGTGCCAACGACATCCGGCAATTAATACAGTGAAAGCAAATGACTAAATCTACCAATCAAGATATTCATTCCCCCTCCCCTATCCGCAAACGTTTGTGGTTGCAGGTGTTGAGCCGGGGTAGCATTGCCTTGAGTGGACTTTTGCTGTTAGGAGTTCTCGTTGGTATTTGGCGGTTGTGGACTTTTGTCCAAACAGAGTTAACACCCTTGGCACAACAAAGTCTAACTACTACACTCAACCGTCCGGTAAAACTGGGAAGAGTCACACAATTTTCGTTGACAGGTGTACAGTTTGGGGCTTCAGCTATCCCAGCCACACCTACAGATGCAGACCGGGCCACAGTCGAATCTGTAGAGGTGGGTTTCGATCTGTTACAACTAATTTTTAATCGCCATCTAAAGCTAGATGTAACCTTAGTCAACCCAGATATTTACATTGACCAGGATGACCAAGGGCGTTGGGTTTCCACTACCATCGCGTCGTCAGGTGAAAGCACTGCAATTAAAACCGATTTGGACTACCTGCGGTTTCGGAATGCCAAGCTGGCCTTGATGCCGGATGAGAGAGTAGAGGGAGATGAGGGGGCACAGGAGCAGGGGGGCAGCACTTCTCTACGAGAGGCTGCGCCAACGGCTACGCTCAGTGACCGAGGGGCAGGGGAGCAGAAGGGCAAGGGAGAAGACCCAAATTCTAATTCAGTACTGGATAAACGCCCTGCTACCGCTAACAACACTCAGCAATCGCCGGTGCTATTTTCTCAACTTAATGGATCTGCTCAACTTTTAGCAAATAACCAGTTGATACGGTTTGAAGTTGGGGGTCAAGCAGATAGTGGTGGCAATATTTCCATTCAGGGAGAGACACGTTCTAAGGTGCTAGCAGGGACTTTCCAGGTGCAAGCACAAGATTTTCTGGCTGAGAATATTACTCGGTTGATTAAGTTACCAGTGAACTTACAAGCGGGTCGAGCCAATGGCGATTTGTTAGTTCGGTTGACACCAGGACAGCAAACTTTATTGTTTGGCAACGCTACTGTGCAAGGGGTAACGCTGCAAATACCCAAAGTCCCGCAACTGTTGAGCAATAGTCAAGGAAACCTGCACTTCCAAGGAACGGAGTTGCAGTTAAATAATGTGACTAGCAACTACGGCAAAATTCCTTTAGTGGCTACGGGAATCATCGACACTCAAGCAGGCTTGAAGTTGGCAGCGCGTGTAAATGCGGTGAGTTTGGCGAATGCCCAGGAGACTCTCAAGGTAAAATTACCTGTAGCGATCGCAGGACAAGTACAAGCTTCTTTGCAGATTACCGGATCGACAAAAGAGCCAATACTCTCCGGCTCAGTTGCCACAATCCAAACTGCCAGAATTGACAAAGTTGATTTTAATCGCATCAGTAGTAAGTTTGAGCTTGCTACTAGTTCCTCTTTACTTACCTTAAAAGATATTCAAGGTAAAGCTAAAGTTGGTGGTGATATCACCGGCGCTGGTACAATTCAACTCGGTAAGAGTCCGCGACTGGATTTAAATTTCGCTGCCAAAAATGTTCCAGGAGATGCGATCGCCAAAGTCTACGAAACAACTCCTACCTTTCAAATTGGCAATGTCTCAGGTACAGCTCAACTAACTGGCGCTCCTACCAATGTCCAAACTGTGGTACAGTTCCAAGCCCCCAACGGAACTTATCCCGGAACTGGCGAAGTTGCGATCGCTCCAAATCGCACCGTCTCTTTCCGTAATGTGGCTCTGAATGTCAGTGGTGGGACAGTCCGGGCAACTGGTAGTTATTTTAATGAGCGTTGGCAAGCTGTGGCTGTTGCCTCTGGGGTAAAGTTAGAACCCTTTGTAGACAAAAGTCAACTGCAAAATGTCTCTTTGGCTGGGGCACAATTCAATGGTCGTCTCATCCTCTCAGGCAGCACAGCACCATTTGCAATTGCCACGATTCGCAGTGATGGTGCAGGAGTTCAAATTGGTGGTGGCACAGTTGCAGTTTCTAATATCCAACTGCAAGACCAAAGCTTCTCGGCTCAACTTGTAGCTAATGGTGTGCGGTTGGGACAAATATTGAAACAGTCTCCCCCAGCTTTAGATAATCCTTTGGCGGGAACATTCCAAATCGCAGGTAGCAGAGATGATTTCAGCCTGAAAACCTTCCGTGGCAGTGGTGAGGCTCGCCTTGCTATTGGCAGGGGTACGGTTACAGCCTCTAATATCCAAGTGGCGAATGGTGTATATCAGGCACAAGTTCAGGCTAAGAATGTGCCTGTGCAGAAGTTGGCAAAAGTACCAAAGCAGTTTCAAGGGGGATTAAATGGTCAGTTCAACGTAGCGGGTTCTGTTGAGTCCTTCCAACCGCAAACGATTCAAGCCAACGGTCAAGCGCGGATAAATGTTGGGGGTGGAACTATTACAGCCTCTAATATCCAAGTGGGTAATGGTGTATACCAGGCACAAGTTCAGGCAACTAATGTACCTGTGCAACAATTAGCAGCAGTACCACCGCAGTTTCGAGGGAAGTTAACTGGTCAAGTAAATGTGGCAGGTTCTGTAGAGTCCTTCCAACCGCAAACTATTCAAGCTAGCGGTCAAGGACGGGTGGATGTTGCAGGTGGAACTATTGCAGCCTCTAATATCCAGGTGGGTAATGGTGTATACCAGGCGCAAGTTCAGGCAAGTAATGTACCTGTGCAACAATTAGCAGCAGTACCACCACAGTTTCGAGGGACGTTAACTGGTCAAGCAAACGTGGCGGGTTCTGTTGAATCCTTCCAACCACAAACTATCCAAGCTAACGGTCAGGGACGGCTGAATGTTGCAGGTGGAACTATTACAGCCTCTAATATCCAAGTGGCTAATGGTCGCTATCAAGCTGTAGTTGATGCTGCTGGTGTGGAATTAAATCGGTTAAATCAGCAATTGCGGGGTCAGTTTGGCGGTCAGTTGCAATTAGCTGGCAATATCGGATCGGCCAAATTAGCTGATGTGCGTGCTGCTGGACAGGTGCAATTATCTCAAGGTATCCCTGGTCTTGAGCGACCTCTGACGGCTGCGATCGCTTGGAGTGGTGAAAGGCTGACCATTGAGCGAGCGACTGCTCCCGGTTTAAGTGTTACTGGTAATATATTAGCCAATGCAAAACAAGCAGGTATACCGGAAATTACTGCCCTAAATCTCAACGTCCAGGCGCAGAATTACAACTTAAAACAGTTACCGATTAATCTTCCTAATCAGGTTGCGGTGGCGGGAAGTGTAGATTTTAATGGTCAAATTACTGGTAAACTGCCCTTGCCAAATGTGGTAGGGCAAATCAATTTACGAGACTTGGTTGTTCAAGATATTGCTTTTGAGCCGTTGTTAACCGGAAATATTGATTCAGCACAGGGACGCGGTTTGAGTTTGAACTTGGCAGGTAATAGCGATCGCTTGAACTTCAATTTAGATGCCAATAATCGCCCGAAATCTTTCTTAGTCAAATGGCAGCAAGCATCAGCCACAGGTAATGTTCAAGGAAATGATTGGGCGCTGAAAGTTGCCAATTTCCCTTTACAAATATTAAATTTGACTCCACCACCAATTACTCGCTTGGGTGCTGGTAAGATAGCTGGGTTGTTAACTGGGGATGTGCTGTTTAATCAGCAGACATTGGCAACAACGGGAAATTTAGCGATCGCTAATCCGCAAATTGGCCGAATTCAAGGCGATCGAATAGCTGCTCAATTCCGCTACGGTGACGGTAAAGCTACACTTACTAGTAGCGAATTTGTCAAAGGAAAAAGTAGCTACGCCCTTGTTGGTACTGTGGCTCAAAGCCCTAAAGGGCCTCAACTACAAGGTAAACTGAACGTCAAGCAGGGTGAGATCCAAGATGTTCTAGCTGTAGCCAAGGTATTTGATTTACAAAATTTGCCAGGTGGTTCGGCAGAAATTTACGGCACCGCAGCGGATCTGACTACCAACCCCCAAGGAACGCCAAATGAACCCTTATTAACCCAAATCCAACGGTTTTCTGAAATTGAAGCTTTGCTGGCAGAACAGGAAGAACAGCGACTTAATTCCACTCCAATACCAGATTTGGCAGACTTAAAGGGGACTTTCAATGGGGAAGTGGCTGTAAATACAGCTACAGCCAATGGATTATCAGTGGATTTTAATTTGAATGGACAAGACTTTGCCTGGGGCAAAAAAGAAGAACGAAATCGTTTTTATACTGCCGAAAAAGTGATTGCCGAAGGTAACTTTGAGAACGGTGTTTTAAGTTTGCGACCATTACGAATCGAATCTCAAAACAGGCTGATTGCATTTACGGGTAACGTTGGCGGTGATGAACAATCTGGTCAGTTGCGGGTGAATAATTTTCCAGTACAACTATTGAATAATGTTGTCAAACTACCAGTTGGCATCACAGGTAATCTTAACGGTACAGCAGCTTTAGCAGGCAGCATTGCTAATCCCCAAGCTAGAGGGGAATTGCAAATCACAGAAGGAATACTAAATCAGAGCAAAATAGAGTCAGCAAGAGCAAGTTTCAGCTATGCCAATGGACGTTTAAACTTTGGTAGCACTGTAGCAGTTGCTGGGCCAAAACCTGTTGATATTACTGGCAGCATCCCTTATAAATTACCTTTTGCTTCCGTCGCACCAGACAGCGATCAAATCAGTTTGGATATGAAGTTAGAAAATGAGGGATTGGGGCTGTTAAACGCATTGACTAATCAAGTGTTATTTGAAAAAGGTGAAGGTGAAGTAGACCTCAAAGTGCGGGGAACACTGCAAAAACCTCAACTAGACGGAATTGCTACTGTCAATAATGCCACTTTTTCAGCCCAGGCTTTGCCAGGTAAGCTCAGACGCGTCACAGGTAGAGTGCTGTTTAATTTTGACAGCATCTTAGTAGAAAATCTTCAAGGTAGATTTAGCCGTGGAAAGGTAGAAGCAGCTGGAGAAATTCCCATCTTCAACAATGAGAACGTAACTATCAAAAATCCCCTGACTGTTAATCTCGAACAGCTAGCGTTGAATCTCAAGGGACTTTACCAAGGAGGCGCTAGTGGCAATTTGCAGATTACTGGTTCTGCCCTTAATCCCATAATTGGCGGTAGAGTAAATTTATTTGATGGTAAAGTATTGCTGGCAGAATCTACCGACGCCACGACATCTGCAAATGGTAGTATTGGCGTATCACCCACAAAAGACAATAAGCAGAGCAAATCTAACATTGGGAATGGGGCGGGAAATACTAACGCCAGATTTAATAATTTAGATTTGGAACTAGGTAAAAACGTCCAAATTACCCGTGACCCTATTCTCAACTTCCGCGCCAGCGGTAATCTCATCGTTAACGGCTTAATCAATCAGCCTATACCTGATGGCACCATCCAGTTAGAAAAAGGAGGGGTAAATTTATTTACTACCCAATTTAACCTTGCTCGTGGCTATAAACACACTGCAACTTTTAGTCCTTCTCAACCCCGCGACCCCAACTTAGATATTCGGCTATTTGCTAAAGTACTGGATGTAACTCAAAGCAATGACTTCAGCCGAGTAAATTCTACAGGTTTATCAGCGTTAGAGAGTGTTCGAGTCGAAGCTACTATCAACGGTTTAGCTAGCAAACTAAATGAAAATCTAGAATTAACAAGTAGTCCGTCACGTAGTCAAACTGAAATTGTTGCTCTTTTAGGAGGTGGATTTGTAGACACCCAAGGACGTGCAGACAGTACTTTAGGTCTGATTAACATCGCAGGTTCGGCTGTGTTTAACAATTTTCAGTCAGCTTTTAACCAGATTGGGAGTACTTTTGGCTTAAGCGAACTGCGGATATTTCCTACCGTGATATCTGAGAATCCTGAAGCTGGAAGAAGCAATTCAACTTTAGAATTAGCAGCGGAGGCTGGGGTTGACATTTCTTCCAAAATATCTGTTTCCAGTATCAAAATTTTGACAACAAACGACCCCTTCCAATGGGGTATTAATTACCGAATAAACAATGAATTTCGCGTGCGTGCCTCCACTAACTTAACCGATGACAGTCGTGCTGTAGTGGAATATCAAAAGCGGTTTTAAATAAATCTCTTCAATTACGAATTACTTTCTGTTCCCTCTTCTCCTTGCTTCTCAATAGCTTTTCGTACCTGTTTAACATCCAATTCTAATGCTTCCGCAATTTGCTCTATACTTAGAGGATGTTTTAAAAGTCAAAACCAGTCAAAAATTATGCCAGTCGTCTGACCATAATACGAATCATGGCAATATAGATAAATATCTCGGAAGTTTCAGGTAATCTTTCATAATCTTTGCTTAAACGCCGACACCAATTAAGCCACCCGAAAGTTCGCTCAACAACCCAGCGCTTTGGTAAATGAACAAAACCCTTTTTTTCCAAGGGTCTAAGAACAATTTCTACAATCCAGCGAAACATATCCATCACCCACCGCATAAATTCTTCTCCTCGGTATCCTCCATCCATCCAAATAGTGTTCAACCGTTTTACTTGATTGCCTGTATTGTGAACTCGGCTGAGGACTTTTTTCGCGCCTTCACGTTCTGGAAAACTAGCCGATGTTACCAAAACCCGTAAAACTAGACCCAGTAAATCTACACTCAAATGGCGTTTACGCCCATGAATTTTTTTACCTGCGTCGTAACCAACATCAATAGAGATCATCGTTGCTGTTTCTACTGACTGGCTATCAACTGCTGCTTCTGATGGGCTAGGTTCACGCCCCGCGTCTACTCTCACCCACTGGTAGAGTTGATCGTGAACTTTCAACCATGTACCATCTTTACCCCATCTCCAAAAATAACCATAAACCGTTGACCAGGCGGGAAAATCACCTGGTAGACCTCGCCACGTACACCCCTCACACAATACATAGAGAATCGCATTCACCACCGCAAATAAGGCTAATTTTCGGGGACGACCACCTGGCTTTGCTCCTGGGAATAGGTCTGCAATTAATTCCCACTGTTCCCATGTCAAATTGCTACGGTATGCTTTAGTCATTCGCTCACAAGGTGCTGTTTTCTACAAATCTCAGCATAAGCCTTGTGAGCTTTCTTACAACAGCCCCTCTCTTTTAAAACATCCTCTTAAACCCAACCTAAGCAGACGGGGTATAGTCTCCAGCTTTGTTTCTTCACGAACCTCCTCTTTTACTTCTTGCTTTGTTTCTTCCTTGACTTCTTGGTAAAATTTAGTTTGTCTCCAATCGGTTAATCCAAACATTGCTTCTAACTCCTGCTGACTTTTGTTTACAAATTTGTAAATAAGCATTCTCTCTACTAATTCTAAGAGATTGCTCCGATTAGCTTCATCCGTTTGTTGTACTTGTTTTATCAAGTTTTTCGCTTGCTGTACGGCTCGATCTTCTGCTGCAACTACTAACTTAATTACGCTTAACCCAATCGAAGATGATGGTACATTATCTAATTCGTCTAAATAAATTATACGAATTTGCTGTGGAGCTAATGATGTTTGGTAAATGAATGGTATACCTGGGTCGAGACTACGTTGAGCAAAAAGTAATACTGCTTGCCAGCGACGTTGAGGTTTATATTGATTGATATATAGGAAAGCTTCTGTAATTATTCGCCAGTATATCTCATCATCTCGCTGAAATTGTACCTCAACAAAATAGATTGTGTCTTCTGGGAATTCAGGTTTGGGTAAGAATAAGCCATCAATGCGACGTGCTAGTTCTTTGATTTTTACTGAGGTAAATTCGTAGTGTAAGCTAATCGGCACGTAAGTTGCATAATAAGAAGATGAAGCCGTTCAAAAGCAAGTATGCCACCAGCAGCCAAAAACTTTTTAACGCCAGAACAAATCACCAAGCTACAGGAAGCTCTAAAAGAAAGTGACTTACCACACGTTAGAGAAAGAATTTTAATTATACTGCTACAGAATGATGGAAAACCACAACACGAGATTGCTAAATTTTTAGGTTGTTCGCACAGAACAGTAGCATATTGGTGTATGCATGGAGATCCCGATGATTTAGAAACTTTACATAATAAAAGAGAATACGAACATTATCGAAAAGCCACCCCTGAATATGTTGAACTGTTATTAAAAACTGTTGATACAGAACCATCGACGTTAGGGTATGAATTTGGGAAATGGACGGCAGAGCGACTAGCTACATATTTAACCGAAAAAACAGGAATTGATTTAAGTAGTTCTCAAGTTAGGAGGATATTAAAGAGAAAAAAGTATAGTTATATCTGGTCTAAATATGACCTGGAAGATAAACAAAACCCAATCGAAAGAGCCAAGTTCAAGGAGAAACTTGCTCAATATCTATCAATCGCACGAGAGCAGCCAGAGCGTTTACAGGTATGGTTTTGGGACGAGAGTGGTTTTAGTCTACGTGTGATTCGACGCAAGAATTGGGGTAAAAAAGGAAAGCGCAAGAATGTTCCAGGGCAACGACGTTGTGGAGGTGTCAATGTGATGGGAGCAATCCGAGAATTAGACCGAAAACGGGTATGCTTCTTCGTCAAAAAAGGTAATGCAGATATTTTTTACGAGCAATTAGAACAATTAAATGAATTAATCAAACAGGAGTGGGTAAATCAAGGTAACTGTTCTGAAAATTTTGCTAAGTATGGGCCAAAAATTATTTTGATTTTAGATAATGCTAGTTTTCATAAACGCAAAGATGTTCTAGCTAAAATATCTAAACAGTTTCCGAATTTTGTTTTAGAGTTCTTGCCATCTTACAGCCCTGATTACAACATTATCGAGTTAGTCTGGCACTCATGTAAGGAATATATTGCTCATCGGTTATTTAAATCAGTAGATGAGTTAAAATCACTACTAGATAAGTTGTTGAATCAAGGCGAGTTAGTCATTAAGTGGCATCGGAAAATCAAAAACAAAGGTAATGTCAGTTATATTGCAGCTTAAATGCCGATTAGCTTAATGCTAAGGCTTGCGATTGTTCCAAAAGTTCAAATAACACACCTGGAAGAGTTTGGAATAAGGTGTAAAAAATCGTGTCTGTTTTCATGCACTCTCGATATTTGAATATTTTTAGATTATCGGGGCTGAGAAAATATGATTTTTCTAAAATTATTAAATTGTGATATCATCACCTTGCTGATTAATAGCTAATCGCAAAATTGACAATCCTAAAATTATCAAAAATAGCACTAGACCAATCGTGCAAGCATAGCTAATTTCCAAGTTATTGAAAGCTTGCTCATATAAATAATAAACAATCGTTTTCGAGCTACTGAGTGGGCCTCCTTGAGTCATAATGTAGACTTCTTCAAATACTTTGGTCGCAGAAATAGCCGAAATTACTGCCACTAAGGCTAAATATGGCTTCATTAAAGGTATGGTAATATCCCAATGTTTGCTAATACCATCAGAGCCATCAATGGCAGCAGCTTCGTACACATCAGCGGGAATTGATTGCAACCCCGCTAAATAAATCACCATGTAGTAGCCTAATCCTTTCCATACGGTGACAGCCATGACGCTGGCAAGAGAAATTGGTACAATGCCAAAAATTTTTGCTGGGCTAGTTAGCCAAGGAATACCTTCTGGAAAAAGACCTAAAGCTTTAAATAACTGATTCAGTAATCCGTTTTCTGCATACAGCCATTTCCAAGCTATTCCCGCAACCACCATTGAAATTACTACTGGAGTGTAGTACGCTGCTCTAAACCAATTCATTCCCCGCAGTTTCTGATTTACCAAAATTGCCAGTACTAAGGGAGCGATTACTAAAATTGGTACTACACCTACAAGATATAAAAAAGTGTTTTCCAAAGTTTTCCAAAAAACTGCATCCTTCCAAAGCTTGAGGAAGTTGGCGAAACCTATCCATAGTGGCGGCTGGGCAATGTCTTCATAGTTAGTAAAGCTGAGGTAAAACGCTTGTAGTGCAGGCCAAAAGACAGTTAAGCCTAAAAGAACTAAGGCGGGTAGTAAAAATAAATAAGGGGTAAGCCGCTGTTTGATGAAAATCCAATTTTTAGGTATCAATTGATTCATAAGAATAATAGTTGTTTTTGCTTTTTCAGAACAAGAATTTGGAGATGTGAGTAGATTTAAGCTTCAATATTTTAAGGGCATTATTTGCTTGTGTAAGCATTGGCGTAGCCTCTCGTAGAGAAGTTCGTCGTAGACATCGCTAATTAATAACTCGGAGATTAACTGCAATGGAAACTCAGCACAATCCGCCAATTGAACATCAAAATGTCCCCATAAACCACCGTGGACTGCATGAATTTTTGTATAGTTCCGATGATGAACACGCTGCTATTGAGGTGAGTATAACTCCTGAACTGGCAAACAATGGTACTGAAATCATTGAGTTTAAGGCTTGGAGTGTAGCTGCTCAGAACGCTAAAATTGCCGGAGTTTATGCAGTATTAGATGCAGAACGTCGCACGCAGTATATTGGCTATTCTCGGAATGTGTTGCTTTCCCTAAATAGCCATCTTCGCCAAAATGGCGAGCAAAAGTGTGCTTTTGTACGCGTGCAAGCATTCAAATTTCCCAAACGTCAAGAAATGGAAGATTTGCGAGATGCGTGGATAGCAGAACTCGAAAGTACGCCACCTGGTAATGCAACTGAAAGCGGAATGTGGGCTAGTACGGTAGGCGAAGCGACTAAGGCGGTAATGTCAGAAGCCCAACTTCAAGCCTACGAGGAGAAAAAGCTAAAACTGCGGAAAGCAATGGCTGATACAACCCTTTCAAAAGAGTCAGAAACAATAGATGCGAGTGAAGCCGAACGTCAACGTCAACTTGAAGCTGCTGTGAAAAACGATGACTGGAGTGTGATTATTGACGCACAGACACAGGAAACTAAGTATTGATTTTTGTCTGCTATCTGACTTTTTGAGTAAGTGGCATGAAAGTTTTGTGAAAGATGAGAGTTAAGATTTTAAAACGCAGAGGGGCGCTGAGGGAAGCGCAAAGGTTCGCAGAGAAGTTAATTCTTTGCGTTCCTTTGCGTAACCTTTGCGTTCTTCTGAGTAAAAAAAAGGATATATATGACGAGAAAATTAGATGCTCTGATTAATTCTCTAGAAGGTATAGAAACTATTACCGATTCTAGCCAAGTCGCAAAATTATCCCAGGATTATCACACTTTTAGCCCTGTGTTAGTGTCGAAATTAGAGGGGAAAGTTGGAGATATTGTAGTGCGTCCCGCGAATGAAGCAGAGGTTTTAAAAGTTGCAGCTGCGTGTGCAAAACATCGTATACCTGTAACTGTGCGAGGTGCGGGAACTGGGAACTATGGGCAATGTGTACCGTTGCACGGTGGCGTAATTTTAGATATGACGCGGTTACAAGAGATTCTTTGGGTAAAACCGGGGGTGGCGCGGGTAGAAGCTGGGGTGAAGTTGGCAGCTTTAGATAAAAAAACACGAGAAATCGGCTGGGAAATTCGTATGGCCCCCTCTACGTACCGCACAGCCACAATTGGCGGATTTATTGCTGGGGGAAGTGGCGGTATTGGCTCGATCCAATATGGGTTATTAGCCGATCGCGGTAATATCTTAGCACTGCGAGTGATAACTGTAGAAGACGAACCCCGTGCGATCGCATTACGCGGCGATGATGTCCAAAAGGTAAATCATACTTGGGGAATTAATGGCATCATCACTGAAGTCGAAATTCCTTTAGGGCCAGCTTATCCTTGGGCAGAAGTGATTGTCACCTTTGATGACTTTATGACAGCAGCAAAGTTTGGTCAGGCAATTGGCAATGCTGATGGCATGATTAAGAAGTTAATTTCTGTCTTTGCATCCCCAATTCCCCAATATTTTCACGCACTACAAGAGTATATTCCTCAAGGAAGTCACTCAGTATTTTTGATAATTTCCGAGCCAAGTTTGGAATTCTTACCAGCTTTGGTGCAGCAATACGGCGGACAAATTACATATCAAAAACCAGCCGAGGAAGCAGCTAAAGGTACACATTTAGCGGAATTTAGCTGGAACCACACTACCTTACTTGCCCGGAGTGTAGATACTGGTATTACATACTTACAAAGTCTGTTTCCTAAGGATTGTAGTTTGCAACTAGTAGAGCAGATGTATAATTACTTCGGCGATGAGGTAATGATGCATTTAGAATTTTTTCGGGTGAATGGTGTCGTAGTTCCTAGTGCATTACAACTTGTGCGCTACACCACAGAAGAACGCCTCAATGAAATTATCCGCTATCACGAAGAACAGGGTGTGAGTATTGCCAATCCTCATACATATATTATTGAAGACGGCGGCAGAAGATTTATCGATCCCGAACAGTTAAAATTTAAAGAAATAGTCGATCCTTATGGCTTGATGAACCCCGGTAAAAGCAAGGTTATTCAATTCCAAACTCAAAATTAGCAAACTACAGAAACACATATCAGAAATTTCTCTGTATATTTGTGTAACCTCCCTTTAAAAAGCTAGCTGTTGGGCGTTTATAATTTGTGGTTTGATTTTAACAGCCGTGGGGATAACCCAAAATCCAACATCCCAAAATCGCCCATGATTGAAATTGACGGTTCCTACGGAGAGGGAGGCGGACAAGTTCTTCGCACTTCCTTAAGTCTAGCCGCCATTACCGGCGAACCCATACGAATTACAGGCATTCGCGCTGGACGCAAAAAGCCAGGATTAGCAGCACAACACTTAACAGCAGTTCGGGCGGCGGCGAGAATTTGTAATGCCCAACTACGAGGTGATGCTTTGGGTTCAATGCTGCTAGAATTCATCCCAGGTAGTGCTGTGCAAGCGGGAATTTATACCTTTGATGTTAGTAAAGCACAACAAGGTGGTTCTGCGGGTGCGATCGCTTTAGTTCTTCAAACAATTCTCTTACCTTTGGCGCTAGCATCTGGCAATTCCCTGGTGACACTAAAGGGTGGAACTCATGTGAACTTTAGCCCGACAGCGACGTATATTGAGCAAGTTTATCTGCCCATACTGCAACGCATGGGTGTAGAAGCCCAAGTCAAGTTAGGCGCTTGGGGGTGGTATCCCCAAGGTGGGGGCGAGGTAGAGTTACAGGTGGATGGCGGTGGTAAACTCGGTGGGATCGACTTGCTGGAACGGGGCGATTTACAACAGGTGCGAGGACTTGCAGTGGTGACAGAATTGCCTTCCCATATTCCGCAACGGATGGCGAATCGTGCGGAGAATTTATTACGTGAAGCTCATTTAAAGGTTACTGTACAGACTTTACGAGAAAGAGGTGTGGCACCTGGGGCGGGTATTTTTTTAACTGCTGAGTATCAGAATAGCTTAACTGGCTTTGGTGGATTTGGGCGTTTGCGGTTGTCGGCGGAAACAGTTGCAGAGATTGCTTGTCAGCAACTGCTTGAGTTTCATTACACCGGCGCACCAGTGGATGAACATTTAGCAGATCAGTTATTATTGCCGGCTGCTTTAGCTTTACAAGAAAGTCAGTATCGAGTGGCTGAAGTAAGTAGGCATTTAACAACAAATGCAGCAGTTATTGAACAGTTTGGGCTGGCGCAAATAACAGTAAATGAAGCTGAGAAAATCGTGTCCGTGAGTCCTGTAATTAGTGGATAAGATTAAAGACTAAACACTTTCTTAAGAGCCTTTATTTTTGTAGTATCAATGCCACATTCAAGTTTAGAGATAGGATTTAAGCTTTTCCACTTGCCTTTACTAGCACTGAATATAACATCAGATGATTTTTCTATATCAATTGCTTCAAAACCATCTATTTGGAATTTTGATAAATAACTCAAACGAGTCAACACTTCATCTCTTGATGCAGATTTAATACTCACAATTTTTGGTGGTGGTAAAGGCTCTGGCTCTGGTGATGGTGAGAAAAAGAATACTTTGGCAAGAGTATCCAACTTTTTACCTTTAGTAATTCCACATTTCAAGGTAAGAATAGGGTTAAAGTTAGACCAAGTTTTGCGATTAGATTCTGCAATTCGGTTTGTGGCAACAATAGGATCTACGCCTTTTAATGCACTACTTGGTTCTGATATTAAGTATCTGAATGCAGCTAGAATAGTATCTCGTGATGCTGTATTCAAATTTACTTTAGGTAAAACTTCTCTAGCTAAAATTTTTGCTTGCTCAATACTTTGAGAATCTGGTGAAATGACTATGCACCAGACTCGCTCTAACTTAGCTTGTTGAGCAACTATATAAATAAAGTGGTTACTAATAACTTGATATTGATAGTCACCAATTTCTTTAACAATAACAGGAATCCAATTTCGCCCATCAGCTTGCAAAATAGACTCTGCTGCTGCTTTAATGATAAATTCAGATTCAGAAAACTGATCTCCAGATTCAATATCAGTCAACTTCAGATGCATTAGTTTGCCAATATTATCAAAATCACTCATAAAATAAAGTACTCCTTAGCTAGACCGCGATAATATTCAGCAGCCGTAGAATTTTTGAAAGCTGCTGGAATTCGAGAAAATGCAGCATTTGCTACAATCGCATAGCTTGGCAGACTATATATGGTTTTGTCAATATTAGCTCTTGTAGTCTTTGGCCAAAAATAAGGAAGTAAATTAAACTTAGATACTTGCATTTCTCTTGTAATAATGGCTTCAATTTCCTGAGTTGCTGTTTTAAGTTGAGGAGGAGTGATACTTTCACCATTAAAAAATATAGGTAAGGCGATTGGCCCACCATCTCGTCTAGCTGCCTTAACTTTTGGTACTAACTCTTTAATTACTTTAGCTGCATTATTTAGGGATGCTAAATTATTATGTTTGGTAGGTATTAAAACCACATCACAGGCATAGAGACTACTTTGACTAAAAAACATCCAATTTGTCGGACAGTCAATAAATATATAATCATATTCATACACAAAAGCTTTTAAAGCATCTTTTAACCTAGCAGACCCCTTTTCAATTCTTGTAGCTAAGTCATGCTCTGTCAAATTTTCCAGTTTGGGATCTGCGGGAATAACGTCAAATTGTAATGATTTTCCAGATTTCAATTTAACTGTAAATGGTTGAACTGTATCGTGAATGTTTAAATATCTATCGGATAGACAATCATATAAACTAATTTTTCTTACTTGTAGAGCAAGAGATTTAGTTAAATCTCCTTGCTGTGGATCAAAGTCAATTACTAACACTCGCTTTCCTTGTTGTACAAGGGTAGCTGCTAGATTAACAGTTGTTGTAGTTTTTCCCACACCTCCTTTATTGTTGTAAACACAAATAGTTAAAGCTTTGGGCGGATTATGAATTAAATCTTTTACATTGGAAACAATAGCATTAATATTATCTTTTTTAATTAAAATACTTGGAGTTGCAGGAAATACAACTTTTCCATGTCGCCGAAATAGCTGAATATGAACTGAATTAGTAATAAGACCCCATTGAGATGTATTGCACTTAGAAGCAAGTAAATATCTTTTTATTTGCTCTCTAGTATTTATGTATTGAGGAGTGTCTTCTGATAAATTAAATTTTGCTCCTGTTCCTGTTGCTGGTGCTTTGACTTCAATCAATAAATATGGATTGATTCTAGACAATGCAAAAATATCACTATCAATATTCTTACGCGCAGCAAAATCTACTGTCCCATTCCCCGTAGTAAATTGTGAAAAATGCTCTTGCTGATTAAATCCAAGTGCCTTTATTAGAGGTCTTACAAAGACATCACTTATAAACGCCTCACTACTCTCATCAGGCAAAATGTTGTCTAAAATGTGGTTCCAGTCTGTAAGTAGCATTGCTTAATAAGCAAACGGGAACAATGACAAAACCGTTTGTTTTATTAATTGAATCAAATTTGCTACTTAATCGACCTCAGTATTTTTAACTAATCGAATTGATTACTAGATTAAAGCTTTTCCCTGAAAGCGATCGCTAGCAATACAAAGATGAAGCATAAGTCAATATACTAGGTTAAGCAAAATACCTTGCAGTACTAACACTTTGCCTCTATTCCCGTTGACAAAATTACACGTGGATGTATATCAATATAGGAAATGCCTCATTTCTAAGAGTTGAAATGAGGCAAAGGAGCTTATATAAGTAAAAACAGACAACTTGTGATACTTGATCTAGGGGCATTTGCAATCAATCCTGTAAAGTCAGATTTGTTGTAAGAATAAGCAAATGACAAATTTACAAGGCGATCGCAAGTAAGGTTAGAACTGAGTTTAGTTGTTCTTGATATTTACTATTTAATTCAATATCGAACATAGCCTTTGAATTTACCTCTACTAAAGGTATATATTTAAGTTAAGTCAGTTTGCGATCGCAAATACAAAGTACTGGGAATTGGGCATGGGGTATGAGGCACTAAATACAGAGATATTTTTTGTTGGCTGTGGTTATCCCCAATCAGGTATAGGACTCTTGCATCTAGTAAATTATGCTCTTGGACGAATGTTTGAACTTTTTGGACAAATGTTTGAACTTTGTGGACGAATGTTTGAACTTTGTGGACGAATGTTTGAACTTTTTGGACAAATGTTTGAACTTTTTGGACGAATGTTTGAACTTTGTGGACAAATGTTTGAACTTTTTGGACGAATGTTTAAACTTTTTGGACGAATGTTTGAACTTTGTGGACGATCTGTGGCATCATCTTCACGACTAACCATCTGCCAAGCGCTGAACCTACTTACTTAATATAATTAAACACCATTGAAGTAGCTTCAAGATTCACCGATTTCCTGAACAGTTTGCTCAAGACAGTTACTACTTCCAATGAAGCCGCAGCAGCCAGCACCCAACCGACACCAGAAACAACAACTCCAGAGTTGGCACAGCTAAGAGAACAGTTAGCACAACAACCAAACTCACCGAATCAAAAAAAAAGCGGTACGTCCCCTTTGCAAATGCAGATTGGTTTGTTTCGTTTGATTCAAGAGCAGCCTACCGCAGTTTTCGTGAGAGTTTCTCCGCCAACCACGAAACTCATTTGCGGGTGAAAAACTTGCCATACAGAATCACTGATTTTGTGGAGTTTGTCAAACAAGCGATCGCACTTTACAAAGCATTAGGTATAGTATCCGAAGATTGCTACCCCGTTCTAGATGCAGTGGTGAAATCGATTGCCGATGAATACGCCCAATTGCAGGAGCGGATTAAAAACTGGCAAACAGTGGCAAAGACACCAGAAATGTTGGCAGAACAGCAAGCGATTTTAGAAGCGCGGAGTAAATTTGCCAATGTCAAAGAAAAGTTTGCTGCCGGAGTCGAGTTTGCAATTACGATCAAAAAGAAAAGTCTCAGCTTGGGTGATATGGGGAATTTTAGCGCAACCGATTAAAACCCGTTTGCTCGTACAGCGTGTCAAACGCTTGTGGCTAGCGCCGTTGCAACATTATGGATTGTCTAATGAGAATCGCCCTTGGTAGCTTGAAATATCAATGATATAAAGAAGACAATAAAAATAACCAAAGTAAAAGCTTGCCCCGAAAAGGCAATTTTAATGCTTTGAAAAGTCACAGCATTGGTATCTCACCCTGTATATGACTTTGAATATCCTCTAAAATAAGTGTTTAGAAGCGTAAAGGTCTAATTTCTAGAGGATTTTTTCTAAAAGACAACCACCGATGTAGCCTGTAACTGCACATGACCAATCGAGAGGAATTGATGAAGAACGAATCAACGTTAGCAAGCAATGCCAACGTCAATTTCCTTATCGGTGGAGGTGAAATGGGTGCTAGGATGCGAGAACAGGATTGGTCAAAAACGTCCCTTGGCCCAACACAGCAGTGGCCACAGAGTTTGAAAACTGCGGTGCGAATTATGCTAACTTGCCGTCAACCGATGTTTGTTTGGTGGGGTGAGGAACTGATTAACCTTTACAATGACGCTTATAAGACTATTATCGGCGGCAAACATCCAGAAGCATTAGCACAGCCGGCTTCATACGTATGGCGGGAAATATGGGATCAGGTTGGGCCTCGCGCCGAATCAGCAATGCTGAAGAATGAGGGTACTTACGATGAAGCGCTACTGCTAATTATGGAGCGCAATGGCTACCCAGAAGAAACCTATTATACTTTTTCATATAGCCCGGTTCCTAATGACCAGGGCGACACAGGTGGGATCATCTGCGCCAACACAGAGGACACGCAGCGGATTATCAGCGAGCGTCAGTTGGCACTTTTGCGCGAACTAGCGGCGAGGACAGCAGACGCGCGGACATTCGATGAAGCCTGTAGGCTAAGTGCGAGTTGTCTGGAGAGCAACCCTTACGATCTCCCCTTCGCAATGATTTATCTAGTCGATCCCGATAAGCAGGAAGTTTTTCTGGCTGGAACGTGTCGCATCGAGCCAAACCACGTAGCAGTTCCAGAAACAGTTGCTCTTGATGCTGATGGGGTTTGGCCTTTTGCGGAAGCGATCAAAACGCATCGGCCAAAATTAATTTCTGATTTGGAAGTGTCTTTTAGTAATCTACCCTGTGGTGTTTGGCAGCGATCGCCCCATCAAGCGATCGCAGTACCCATTGCCGCATCCGGTCAAACCGGAAAAGCTGGTATATTAATTGCTGGTTTGAACCCCTTCAGGCTATTCGACGACAATTATCAACGATTCATTGATTTAGTTGCGGCTCAAATTGCAGCCAGCATCGCTAACGCCCAAGCTTACGAGGAAGAACGCAAACGCGCTGAAGCCTTGGCAGAAATCGATCGCGCCAAAACCGTCTTTTTCAGCAACGTCAGCCACGAGTTCCGTACCCCACTGACTCTGATGTTGGGGCCATTAGAGGACACCTTAACTACTTGTGCTACTCTGCTTCCAGCCAAAGAACGAGAGCAGCTAGAAATGGTGCAACGCAACGGACTTCGGCTGCTGAAACTGGTCAACAGCTTGCTAGATTTTTCACGCATTGAAGCCGGAAGAGTTGAAGCATCTTATGAACCCACCAACCTTGCCACCTTCACCGCAGAATTAGCTAGTGTATTTCGTTCCGCAGTAGAACGGGCAGGGATGCAGTTATCAGTTAATTGTCCTGCCCTGCCAGCACCAGTGTATGTAGATCGAGAGATGTGGGAAAAAATTGTTCTTAACCTGCTCTCGAATGCTTTCAAGTTCACGATGGCTGGAGAAATTGCGGTCAGTTTGCAGTGGTCAAATGACCATGTTGAGTTTGCAGTCAAAGACACAGGAATCGGTATTCCAGCCGCAGAAATCCCCCACCTTTTTGAACGATTCCACCGCGTCAAAGGAGCGCAAGGACGAACTTTTGAAGGGTCAGGAATTGGATTATCACTGGTGCAAGAATTGGTGCAAATGCATGGTGGAACAGTTGATGTTACCAGTCTTCTCGGAGCAGGCAGTTGCTTTACCGTGTCAATTCCAACCGGATATGCTCATTTGCCGCCAGACCGGATTAGTGCCCCGCGAACTTTAGCTTCAACTGCATTAGGTGCAACACCTTATTTAGAAGAAGCCCTGCGATGGCTACCTGGGCAAGGGAATAGGGAACAGGCAATAGGCAATAGGGAACAGGCAATAGGCAATAGGGAACAGGGAACAGGGAATAGGGAAGAATCTTACCTATCACCTCTCACCTATCACCTGTCACCCTCTCCTGCTCGGATTCTCTTGGCCGATGACAACGCAGATATGCGCGATTATGTTAAGCGGCTATTAAGTCAGCAATATGAAGTGGAATCAGTGCCGGATGGTTTAGCTGCTTTGGATTCGGCTCGTGGACGTGTCCCAGATTTAGTACTGACAGATGTGATGATGCCTGGATTAGATGGCTTTGGACTGCTGCAAGCATTACGAGCCGATCCGCTGACGCAAAAAGTTCCCATCATTCTGTTGTCAGCACGGGCGGGAGAAGAAGCACGGGTGGAAGGCTTAGAAGCGGGAGCCGATGATTATCTGATTAAACCTTTCTCTGCCCGTGAATTGTTGGCGCGAGTAGAGGCAGCTTTAAAAATGGCTCGTCTCCGCCAAGAGGCAATGGAACGCGAGCAAGGGTTGCGAATTGAAGCTGAGGTCGCCAAAGCACACCTAGAGACTGTTATCGCTGGTATTCAAGACCAGTTCTTTGTATTGGATCGAGAGTGGCGTTATAGCTTTGTCAATCAACAGGTAGCAGAAGTTGTTGGCATCCCCAAGGAAGAATTGCTAGGTAAGATCGTTTGGGAAGTATTTCCCGATGTGGTTAAAAGCAAGTTTGATACTGAGGTTCATCGGGCGATCGCCCAAAACACTGTTGTTCAGTTTGAATACTTTTATCCAGCTTGGCAGCGCTGGTTTGAGAACCGCGTCTACCCATTTGCAGAAGGGGTAAGCATTTTTGTTACAGACATTAGCGATCGCAAACAAGCAGAGAAAGCCCTTCAAGAAAGCGAAGAAAAGTTCCGCAACATGGCTGATAATGCCCCCTTTATGGTTTGGGTGACAGATACCAATAGCTACTGCACCTATCTCAGTCAAAGCTGGTACGATTTTACAGGTCAGAGCGAGGAAATGAGTCTGGGATTTGGCTGGTTAAATGCTGTGCATCCAGAAGACTATAATGATGTCAGGAATATTTTTCTAGAAGCTAGTAGCAGTTACTCGGCTTTTCGTTTGGAGTACCGCTTGCGGCGCAAAGATGGCAAATATCGCTCTTGCATCGATGCCGCGAATCCGTGGTTTGGGGTGGACGGTGAGTTTAAAGGTTACATCGGCTCAGTCATTGACATTACCGAACGCAAAGTTGCAGAAGCCGAACGCGATCGCCTCTTAGAACTTGAGCAAGCTGCTAGAACTGAAGCCGAAAGAGCCAACCGGATTAAAGATGAGTTTCTGGCGGTACTTTCCCATGAATTGCGATCGCCTCTGAATCCGATTCTTGGTTGGGCGAGACTCTTGCAGACTCGTGAGTTTGACGCCGCAGCCATCAAGAAAGCGATCGCAACTATCGAGCGGAATGCTCAATTACAAGCTCAACTAATTGAAGATTTGCTCGATGTCTCTCGGATCTTACAAGGCAAGCTCAACCTGAAGATGTTACCTGTCAACCTAGTACTGGTGATTGAGGCGGGATTGGAAACAGTCCGTTTGGCAGCAGAAGCTAAAAATATTCAAATTCAGACGATGCTGGATGCTTCTTTCGGGCAAGTTTTAGGTGATTCTGGTCGTTTACAACAAGTTATTTGGAATCTCTTATCGAATGCCGTTAAATTCACTCCTGAAGGAGGAAAAATTGATATTCAACTAGAGTACGTTGACGCTGAAGCTCAGATTACCGTCAGCGACACAGGTAAGGGAATCAGCCCTGAGTTTCTGCCTTATGTGTTTGAATATTTTCGTCAAGCTGATGGCACGACAACCCGAAAATTTGGTGGATTGGGGTTAGGGTTAGCAATTGTGCGTCATTTGACCGAATTACATGGCGGCACGATTCAAGCAGAAAGTTTAGGTGAAGGACAAGGAGCTATTTTCCGAGTCAGGCTACCACTAATTAAAAAAGATTTAACTGCAAAACCAAATATAGATGTTGCTGCATTAAATCCTTCTCTTTCCACTGAAATCCTGGCAGGCATCCAAATTTTAGTTGTAGATGATGACGATGATACCCGTGACTTCCACACATTTGTACTAGAACAGGCTGGAGCAATGGTGACAGCAGTGACATCAGCAAAAGAAGCATTACAAATTTTGGCAGAGTCAGAACCAGATATGCTGCTCAGTGATATTGGAATGCCAGAGATGGATGGCTATATGCTAATGCGCCAAGTCAGAGCATTGCAGGCAAACCAAGCCAAACAAATTCCGGCGATCGCTCTAACTGCTTATGCCGGAGAAATCAATCAGCAACAAGCACTTGAATCAGGGTTTCAAAAGCATCTGTCTAAACCCGTCGAACCAGAGGAATTAATCAAGGAAATTGCAACTCTAATTGGTATAAGTGGACATATCTAAGTATAGTGGAGCCAATTTCAAAGTCACTCTCCCACTCCCAATATTGGGAGAGGGATTTAAGATGAGAGCTTTTGATTCATGGCTTAATTTAACGTGAGTTCGATGAACCTCTCCCGGACAACCTCCCTCTCCCACAAAGAAAGGGAGGAGCAACGAGAAATTAGGGTTTTGGCTCTGCTCTCCGTGTCCAAGAGGGGTTGAGGGAGAGGTCAAAAAAGGGCTTGTCGAACTCACGTTAATTTATTAACTTGTTTCAAATGCTTTGTTGTTTATTGAGGTCTATTCATTCTTCAAAAAGATATATTTACTCTGAATTAATCTAGATAAACGCTGTTACTAATCTGGCTAATTTTACCTTTACTTTGTAACTTAAATTGTTAATATAACTCCTGGTTCTGTTGCTTGATTGTACAAAACACATCGGCAATTACTTGGATTTATAGTATAAATTTTGGCATATATTGCAAAGTCATACCAAGCGGGAAAAATGATTGCGACAGATGGAAAACTGAAACATTTATTCAATGGATGTTTCACAATCCAAAATCGTTCGACTGAGCGACTTGCCTTGAGTTTCGACACTTCGACTGCGCTCAGTGCATCGCTGCGCGGTAATCGAGCGACTTGTACTGAGTTTCGACTGCGCTCAACTACCGCGTAGTCGAAGTAAGTCGAGATTCAACTACCGCGAAGTTGAAAGCAGCCGAAGTCTAAAATCTAAAATCCAAAATAGTATCACTTACTCAGCTAAATTATGCAGTTTACTTAACTCATCAAATCTTCATATTTTTGAAGTGTAGTTTATCTTTTGCAGTAAAAATAATGGGAATAATAGAATAAATCGGATTGAGTAAATTATTTTGCTATGAGCCAAATATGTCCTATCTCCAAAACCTGTGCTTGTCGCAATGTTGCACGCTGCCGGAATAAGGAGGCAGGTAGGCTATTTCTCTGGTTTCCCGTTTCACATACCCTGATAAAAGTCACCTCCTACCTACAGCAATTTGCGCTTAAGTATGAACTGATGCACGAGCGGCCAGGTTTGAGTTTAGAGTGTAGACCCGGACAGTCCCTAGAAATTGCCCATAACTTGGCCAAACTACTTGCACCAAGAGAATTAAAAGAGACGCAAGTCCTTTTCATGCAAGGCACTTTCCAACCTCAACTCCATGATTTTAGTGACATAGCCTCATTACAACGCTTCATTAAGTTAAACCAATCCGATTGGTTGATTGATATGCTGGCAACAGAACGATTCACCAGTTACTTTCAACCAATTGTTTCAATTAACGATACATCGCAAATTTTTGGATATGAATCGCTCTTGCGCGGTCTAGATGAAGAAGGCAATTTAGTACTACCGACATCCATTCTGGAGTTAGCAACTGAAGCCGGACTTCTACCACAACTCGACCAAGTTGCTCGCCTCAGCACAATCACTCAATTCAGCCGCCATCAAGTGAATGGGCACATCTTCATCAATTTTGCACCAACTTCACTTTATGACCCAGCTTTTTGCCTACGTAGTACGGTAAAGGCCATTGATACTGCCGGAATTTCCCACGATCGCGTTGTTTTTGAAGTCGTGGAGTCAGACAATCCTCAAGATTTAGCTCACCTCAAAGCAGTGCTTCAATACTACCGGAATGCTGGGTTTTTAATTGCTCTTGACGATCTTGGTTCTGGTTATTCCAGCCTAAACTTGCTGCATCAGTTACGTCCAGATTTTATCAAGCTGGACATGGAGTTAATTCGAGATGTGCATCAAGACCTTTACAAAGCTTCGATTACCGAGAAGCTTCTAGAGATTACTCAAAAGTTAAATATTCAAACCGTTGCTGAAGGAATTGAGTGCATTGAAGAACTGAACTGGCTGCGAGAACGAGGTGCAAATTTTGCTCAAGGCTATTTGATTGCTAAACCTAGTGCAGCGCCTGTGACTACAACTCCTTACTTTGAGCAAATTGCATCATTAACTGTAGCATCGGCACATTCTCAGCAGGTTGAGCAGCGTGTCCAACACCAAAGCGAGTCTGAGCGAATTGTTGCGGCTGTAACGCAGCGCATTCGCCAATCGTTGGAGTTAGACGAGATTTTGCAAATCACGGTAGCCGAAGTGCGACAACTGTTTGAGGCAGATCGAGTGGTGATTTATCAGTTTAAGCCAGACTGGAGTGGATTAGTCGCTGTAGAATCCTTAGCAGAAGGGTGTATGTCGATTTTGAGATTTCACGTCATGGATACCTGCTTTCAATCCACGCGTGCAGCTTACTATCAACAAGGTAACACCAGAGCGATCGAAGACATTGAAACTGCGGAATTATCACCGTGCCATGTTGACCTCCTGAGAAGTCTGCAAATCCGGGCAAACCTTGTCGTACCAATTTTGCAGCAAGGGCGTTTGTGGGGACTATTGATTGCTCACCAATGCCGTCATTCCAGACAATGGCAGCAATCGGAGATTAACTTGTTTAACCAGTTAGCAGGTCAAACTGCGATCGCTATTCAGCAATCAGAACTTTACCACCAATTACAACAAGCAAACCAAGAATTACAGCGCCTTGCCTGTTCCGATGGTCTAACCCAAGTGGCAAATCGCCGCTGCTTTGATGACACATTAAACACCCAGTGGCAATGGTTGGCACGAGAGCAAAGTTCGCTATCTTTGATTTTGTGTGATGTTGATTACTTTAAGCTTTACAACGATACGCATGGACATCTGGCAGGAGATGATGCACTTAGACAGGTTGCTAAGGCAATCTCTCAGACAGTTAAACATCCCGCTGATTTAGTGGCTCGTTATGGCGGAGAAGAGTTTGCAGTTATTTTGCCGAATACTGATATTGAAGGGGCCATTGCAGTTGCAAAAGATATTCAGATCAATCTTAGTGCATTACAAATGCCTCATCCCCATTCTCAGGTCAGTAAATTCATTACCCTAAGTCTTGGTGTGGCAACCATCACTCCTCATAGCCAATTATCTCCTGCAACCTTAATTGCTGCTGCTGACCAAGGACTTTACCAGGCAAAAGCACAAGGGAGAAATTGTGTGGTGCAGATGGATTGTGAGAACGCTGATATTAAATAAGCTGATACCCTTGTGAGTTGTTCAGACAAAAATAATCATTTTAGCCATACTGTTAGAAAATAAAGCTCCAAACTTACTTTTGGTCTATTGTTTAAAAGTTGCCTGAGATTTTTCTTTGACCAAAGTGATGGCAGAATGTTAAGTAGAGCGGCATAAATAATTACAAGTTTACAGTGAAAACTTTAGCAATCAAGTGAGGGCTAAAGTTTTTACTACAAACTAATCTCAAGATTTTTTACATTATTTAATTTACTTCGTTTTATTCTCACTTACTTAAAATAGGTGAATATAAAACGAAAAGTGAACGTGTGAATAAAACATTAATGGCTTGACAAGTTGTGATTATATGAAATAATAATCATCTATGTATATAAAAGATTGATGTTCTCAATAGATTTGGATATACAAATGTTAAATTCATTTAGTTTTATATTCATATATGAATGTATTAATTATTTTGGCTGAAGTCAGCCTGATAATCTTTGTTTTTTTATTACTAAACTGGATTTTCAGCAAATTATTCAAGCTATTTACTAAAACCTTTATACCTAATAGCGACAATAGAAGTATCAAAACCCTCCGCCGAAATATCACAGGGTTATTGTTACTTGCTTGCGTGGTGTCGTGCATTTTGATTGTGGGTGCTAATAGTTATCTAGTTTATCGGGGCGAAAACCTTCAGCAATACACACTCTTGTTGATTGAGCTTATTCCATCAGGATTTTGGGTGACACTAGGAATTGGTATAGCTCAGAGTATTGGCACTTTGATTTTAGCGGCGATCGCTCTGAAATTTATTAAATATTGGCTGAAGGTAGCCAGCACTCGCGCCAAGAACTTAGAAAAAAATACTGCTGACGATGAAAGTATTGATGCTTTCTTTAAGGCCTTCTATGACAGAATCAGCGGTGGAATCTGGCTTTGGGCTACCATCTTGTGTGCCCAGTTTCTCAAATTACCAACTACGGTTTCGGAATATTTGTATATCGCCCTGCGAATCTATCTAATCATTGCCGTCGGGTTGCTTATACTCAAAGCAGTCGCTGCGATCGTTGATAGCCTAGATGCTCTCAGCATCAGATACTCCAATCCTGATAACCTGCTAAGATTCTACGATCGCCTCCGACACCTAATACCCTTTTTAAAGCGCTGCTTGGAATTTGTGATTTATGTCTGCATGGCAACATTGGTGATTCAGCAGGTGCAGTTAATTGCCAATGTCGCAACTTTTGGGACGCGAATTATCAAGATAATCGGTATCATCTTCATTAGTCGCGTGTTGTTTGAGGTAGTTTACTTACTTATTGAAGAGGTGCTGTTCAAAGAGCAGAATCTAACTGATATTCAAAGAAGTAGACGCCTAACGCTCGTTCCTCTGTTTCGTAGTTTCTTACAATACTTAATTTACTTTGGTGCTACAGTTTTCATTCTCTATGCCCTGAGTATCGATCCAACTCCCATACTTGCGGGTGCTGGTATTGTCGGCATCGCTGTAGGTTTAGGGGCACAAACACTAATTAACGATATTGTCTGCGGCTTCTTTATTCTATTTGAAAACTACTACTTAGTAGGTGACTATATTGAAGCTGGAAAAGTCGAAGAGAAAGTTGTCGAAGGTATTGTCGAGGCGATTGAACTCAGAACCACTCGTGTCAGACATCCTAATGGTCAATTGCAGATTATTCGCAATGGCGATATTGGCTCAATTACTAATTACTCCAAACAGTATATCTTTGCAGTAGTAGAAGTTGGCGTGCCTTATGATTCTAACTTAGCGCACGTGTACAAAGTCATTGAGGAAGTGGGACAGCAGTTAAAAGCAGACTATCCAGATGTACTCGAAGGCACACAGATAGATGGAGTCGAAAGTCTGGGAGAGTCTAACTTGTTGCTGCGGACTTTAACGAAAGTAAAGCCAGGAAAACATCTTCAGATTCAGCGCGTTCTTCGGAAGATTTTTACGAATGCACTGCTGCGGGAAGGAATTACAATTCCCGTGCGCGCTGAAAGTGCTGAAGGTTAATTTGGCTCTTTTTTTCTACATTAGATTAGGCGGATTTCTAGTCATTAATATGATATAGAAAATAAATTTTAAGCTTAGTTAAAACGTGTTGATTTATACAAAAAATCAGTAGTGACTGTTATAGGCTTGAAAAGCCCTTTACTTTTATACTTTGGCGAAACTTCACCGCCAAAAAAGCACCAGAACGATAGAAAATTACCTGTTACCAAATGCGATTGATAGTTATCAAATGCAAATCCGGTTAAGTTGAACAGATTCTTGTCAGCAGAATAGGTGATTTTCTACGCTCTGGTTATTTCTTTTAATTATTTTAGCTCAATGCCTTTAAGCGATATCAATGCTATCTTAAAGGTTGTTTGAAAAGTCATGATTGATGTATTAAACATTTTTTACCCCGCCCTAACCCTCCCCTTATAAAGGGAAGGGAACCACATTTTTATTGTTTCCCCCCTTTATAAGGGGGGATTAAGGGGGGTAATAATGTAATTAAAATTACAGCCAACTACTTTTCAAACAACCTCTTAAATGCTTTGGCAGTTTGTGTACTTGCCAAAGATGTTATGAACAAAATATGGTTGTAATTTGCTAAAATTAGCTCCTTCATTTATTGATTAGGCAAAAAAGTTCTTTTAGCAGTGACGCGGCGTTTAACCCATTCCCAGTTCTGAGTAAAGATGTTAGATTCCCAACTTCTTTACTCAGCACTACTACCCCAGTCTCTAGTCTCTAGTCTCCATCAGTCTAACCAATTAATTTCTCCCAACTAGCAGGGCCGATAATTCCATCGGCATCTAAACCATTTTGCTTTTGAAAGTTTTTAACTACAATCTCTGTTTGCGGCCCGTAGACACCATCATTATCCACACCTAAACGGTATTGCAAGTATTTGACAACTGCATTACCAGCATGGTTTGGTCTAAGTATTCGTTTTGCCAAAATTTGATTTATGGCACTCCATGTAGTTGTGTCAGCAATTCCAGTTGACTGAACCCCAACAATAGTCTGAAATTTTTCTACAGCAGATTTGGTGTTAGCCCCTGTGAAGCCATCTTCCACTAATGTTTTACCATTTTTATCAGTTATTTTTAGTCGATTTAAGGCTTTTTGCAGTCTGAGAATCGTGGTATCTACATTATCTTCTTCATCTGGTACAGGGTTAACAGGAACACTTGCCACTTTACCAGTTAAGCCTTTGACAATTGCATTAGCCATTGCTTCAGGATTAAAAAGATTCATATCTTTTTGCGAATCGAGGAAGCAACATTCTACCAAGATAGCAGGCATATCTGTATTTTTCAGAACAAACAAGTGGGAACCACTCTTAACGCCACGATTAAAAAATCCTAACTTGATGATTTCATCTAATACAGGTTTAGCGATTTTTCTACCTGTATCGCTAGTTGCAAATACTTCTGTGCCATTAGCTTGCCCGTTAAAAGAGTTAAAATGAATCGAGACGTAAATATCTACTTTACTCGCATTAGCTGTAGAACATCTTTTTGAGAGTGATTCACGTACTGTACTAGCACTACTTGGTTTACATACTACGACTTCATTTCCTAAAGCTCTTAATTTGGCTATAACTCTATTACCGACATCTAAAGTTAAATTATCCTCGAATTTAATTCCTCTAGCTCCTGTATCTGGTGGACAATTGTGCCCGCTATCGATTCCGAATTTCATTATTTCATCCTCAATTTAATTGTTTTTACACTAATTCAAAACTTTTCTAATTATATAGACAAAGTTTTGTTAATAACTTTGTGAAAATACTTGTTAGCAATGGCTGCATTATTTTCAGCATTCCTACGCTATTAAACCAAATAAGTTTTTGTGCGAACCTGAGCAGTAACTTTGATTTGGTAAAATCCATTAATTACAAGCTATATTGTAACCAAAAACACAACTATTATAAGTTATCAATATCGAGAATAACCAGTAAAATTTTGCAATAAATTGAAATCTAGTAATTGCCTCCATTTTTTAGATAATAACGCTTTGTAAAACTGGAAAGCCATGACAAATGTACTTAGTTAGATGCCCAAATCCCAAAACCGAACGCACCCCTTGATGTGCATCTGGGTTTATAAGGCCGTAAACCTTTGACAGACTCTACCCTTGGCTTCTTGTTAACCCTGAGCAGCTTAACACATAATGCTTTACAGTATTAATGAATACGCGATCGCTTCTAGTAGTTCACCAAGGAAACTTGGCGGGGTAAAGGGTAAGGGGTAAAGGGAAAAGGTTTTAATTCCTTCCCCTTTCCCCTTTACCCTTTTCCCAGTCCAAACATAGCAATTTTGGGTTGGCAGACTACTAGACACACCTGTGCAAGATTAACAAACTAAACTGCTCAAGAAACGAGGCTCAACATGGGATCTTTAAATTTTGTGAAGCTACTGGAGAATTCCATCAATGAACCCGGCTTAGGGTGGACTCTTTGTTTTATAGGGGAAGATCAATCTAGCAAACTTGCAGAACTCACGCAAGAATTGAGGGGAGAATTTTCTGCAACAGGCGATGGAAAAGAGATTTTATCTGGTTTTTCTTATTGGGGAATCGGCCCAACCATCGCCTGGGATCGTGCCTGTAACGATCGCTTCTATCTCGTAATGAAAGAGAGTATAGAATCTTTTAGATATCGATGGAATCAAATTAATACAAATAATATCAAAGATCAAAAATATCATTATGTAAGTTTAGGCGTAGGCACCGGTGAAAAAGACCAACATATTTTAAGTTTATTGATTAACGCAAATCCCGATTTACTCTACTTTCCAGTTGATATGAGTTCGGAAATGTTAAGGCTAGGTGTGCAACAGGCAACGAGAGGCTCGCAATTGCAAGGTAGCCATGTATTGCCAATTCAAGTTGACTTTTCCATTGAGAGAAATGTTGACGAGTTACGAAAACTACTAGATAGAGTTATCAATAACAGTCCGGTGCTATTTTCGCTTTTGGGGAACACATTAGCTAACTTTCAGCAAGACACAGAACTTTTGCAAACTATTTCTAAACTAATGCGACCTGAAGATAGACTACTCCTAGAAGTAGCTACCACCGAAGAATTAAGCGAAGAAGCGGCACAAAATGCAGCCAAAGAATACGCAAAAACTAAATCGTTTAAAGAGTTTGTCACCAGTGCGTTGCTGCAAAATACTGATTTACATATCGACTTAAATAGTGTGTTTTTTGAAGGTACTGTAGAAGCCGATCGAGGAATTTTAATAAAAATATTGTATCGCAATCTAACTAAAAACAAAATTGAAGTAATGTTACCCGATCGGTCAGTAATGAATTTTGAAGACCAAGATACGATTCGTTTATATCTGAGTCGGAAATATGCTTCTAATGGCATCCAGAAAACTATATCAGACTGCAACCTGGTGCTTGTCGATCGGCTACACACAGTATTGGAACCGCGTTTAAAAAATGGATTTGGCATGGATTTAATCTTAATTGCCCCTGACTCTTCAGGAATTAACAATAATCCTTCTGTAGCAAATGATATATGGTCTAAAAGGTAAGATGTGATATGAGTATGAAAAACCTAGTGAGTTTTATCACGTTTTTCCCTCTACTTTTGGGATTTATTTTAGCCGCCGTCTGGTGGACTAAAGATGAAAAAAATTTGGAACCAATACTAACAGGTCTGGGATTATTAGCCACAGTTACCGGGATTTTTGGCGAACGATGGGCATCAGCTAACGAAAAGAGGATAGAATTTCTGCGTGCTTTACTGAATGAGTGCAGATCGAATGACGTAATTTTATCTGACGAACGATTTAATCCAAACTCACACAAGCCAGGACGACCGATAGTTTTTCCGCGATTAATTATATCAGTTACCGAAACAGCGATCGCATCTAATGTCTTTGCAGAACGTCAAGATAGAGAGTTATTTTCGCTTATACATCAATGGCGACATACTGCCAATGAGTTTAACCGGAGATTAGATATTACCGAGTTGCGTACATTCACAAACTTGTCAGCACAAGAAATTCGTTTGCTATACGAAGCGCTACAACAGTCAAAAGAGTTCAATGATGCACTGAATTTAACTCAACATATTACAACTTTTTTGCAATCAAAATATCCTAAAGGTAGTAGTGATAGTGAAGTCCTCATCCCTTCAAGGAACTACTGACCGGAATCTGTGGGTAGATATTTAACAATCAGCCTGAAAGCACGTTTAAAATTTAAGTAAAGAAATATTTCGTAGCTTACAGGCATGAAACGCATCGTCTTGATTGCTGGGTTTGAATCATTCAACGCTGACTTGTACAGAAAAGCAGCCTTTTTGGCTAACTCTCGCTGTCCTGAGTTGGATATTCGGGTATTTAGCGATCGCGATCTTACAACCAAACGCGCCGAGGTAGAAACAGCACTTGATGGCGCTGATGTGTTTTTCGGTAGCCTACTATTTGATTATGACCAAGTTGTGTGGTTGCGCGATCGCATTTCCCAAATTCCCATTCGCCTAGTTTTCGAGTCAGCCTTGGAATTGATAAGTTTAACCAAGTTGGGCGACTTTGCCATTGGCGACAAACCCAAAGGAATGCCCAAACCAGTTAAATTTATCCTCGACAAATTTAGCAATGGACGAGAAGAAGACAAACTTGCTGGTTACATCAGCTTCTTAAAAATTGGCCCCAAACTACTGAAATATGTTCCAGTACAAAAAGTCCAAGACTTACGCAACTGGTTAATTATCTACGGTTACTGGAATGCTGGCGGCCCAGAAAACGTCGCTTCATTATTCTGGACACTGGCAGAAAAATATTTAAATTTAAAAGTCGGCGACATTCCCCCGCTAGTCGAAACCCCCAACATCGGATTACTCCACCCCGACTATCCAGGGTTTTTTGAATCCCCCCGCGAATATTTGGAATGGTATGAAACCCATTGTAGAGACGCGATTCATCGCGTCTATTCTACAGACGCGATGAATCGCGTCTCTACAAAACCCATTATCGGAATTCTCCTCTACCGCAAACACGTCATCACCAAACAACCCTACATTCCCCAACTGATTCGCAGTTTTGAAAAAGCTGGTTTAACTCCTTTACCCATCTTCATCAACGGCGTAGAAGGACACGTGGCGGTACGAGATTTGATGACAACCGACTATGAAATTCAGCAACGACAACTAGGTAATATAGAGACTGCCTCACTATCAAGTGAAGCAGTGAAGGTGGATGCGATCGTTTCCACAATTGGCTTTCCTCTGGTAGGTGGCCCGGCTGGTTCAATGGAAGCTGGCCGTCAGGTGGAAGTAGCAAAACGCATCCTCACTGCCAAGAATGTACCTTATATTGTTGCTGCACCACTATTAATTCAAGATATTTACTCGTGGACGCGCCAAGGTATCGGCGGATTGCAAAGTGTCGTGTTGTATGCTTTACCAGAATTGGATGGCGCTATTGATACCGTTCCCCTTGGTGGTTTAGTGGGCGAAAATATTTATCTGGTTCCCGAACGGATGCAGCGATTAATCGATAGGGTTAAAAGTTGGGTAGCTTTGCGGCAAAAACCTGCATCTGAACGCAAGATTGCCATTATTTTATATGGCTTTCCTCCTGGTTATGGTGCTGTAGGCACAGCTGCATTATTAAATGTGCCGCGTAGTTTGCTGAAGTTTCTCCACGCACTCAAAAAACAAGGTTACACCGTGGGAGATTTACCTGATGATGGCGAAGAATTGATTCGCTGGGTGAAAGAGGCAGATGAATCTTTAGATGATACAAAAAATATTCCTGCGTCCGTTAGCACCTGTACCCTAGAAAAATGGTTGGGATATCTGCAAACTTCCCGCATCGAAAAACAATGGAAATCTCTGACGGGGACTGGTATTAAAACCTATGGCGATGAATTTCAAATTGGCGGTGTGCAATTAGGAAATGTATGGATAGGTGTACAACCACCATTAGGGATACAAGGCGATCCCATGCGCTTAATGTTTGAACGAGATTTAACGCCCCATCCCCAATATGCAGCTTATTATAAATGGTTGCAAAATGAGTTTCAAGCTGATGCTTTAGTTCACTTTGGAATGCATGGGACGGTGGAATGGTTGCCTGGTTCTCCGTTGGGTAATACGGGTTATTCTTGGTCGGATATTTTGTTAGGAAATTTGCCTAATCTATATATATATGCGGCGAATAATCCGTCTGAGTCAATGTTGGCAAAACGTCGCGGTTATGGTGTGTTGATTTCTCACAATGTACCGCCTTATGGTCGTGCAGGTTTGTATAAGGAATTGGTGGCGTTGCGAGATTTGATTTCGGAGTATCGCGAAGATCCACAAAAGAATTATGTTTTGAAGGAAGGGATTTGTAAAAAAATTGTGGACTCTGGTTTAGATGCAGATTGTCCCTTTGAGGATGCTAAACGGTTGGGAATTGCGTTTACTCCTGAAAATCTGCGGATGTTTAGCAATCATGCTTTTGATGATTATTTGGTGGAGTTGTACGAATATTTACAAGTTTTAGAAAATCGGTTGTTTTCTTCTGGGTTGCATACGTTGGGAGAAGCACCGAATGAGGAAGAATTAGGATCGTATTTGGAAGCTTATTTTGGAGAGGATGAAGGAGAAAAAGAAGAAGAAAAACTAATCAAAGACTTGTTGATGCAATCTACGGATGAGTTAACGAATTTGTTAAGGGGGTTGAATGGAGAGTATATTCCGCCTGCGCCTGGTGGTGATTTGTTGCGAGATGGCGCTGGTGTGTTACCGACTGGGAGGAATATTCATGCTTTAGATCCTTATCGGATGCCTTCACCTGCTGCTTATGAACGGGGACGAAAAATTGCTCAAAAAATTATCGCCCAGCATTTGGATGAACATGGGAAATATCCAGAAACGGTGGCGGTGATGTTATGGGGATTGGATGCGATTAAAACTAAGGGTGAATCTTTGGGGATTCTTTTGGAATTGGTGGGGGCTGAACCTGTTAAGGAAGGAACTGGTAGAGTTGTTCGTTATGAATTGAAGCCGTTGGCGGAAGTTGGACATCCCCGCATTGATGTGTTGGGTAATTTGTCTGGGATTTTTCGGGATAGTTTTGTAAATATTATCGAATTGTTGGATGATTTATTTCAACGGGCGGCTGATGCTGATGAACCGGACGATCAAAATTTTATTAGGAAACACGCTTTAGCTTTAAAAGCCCAAGGTGTGGAAAATGCATCGGCGAGATTGTTTTCTAATCCAACGGGTGATTTTGGTTCTTTAGTGAACGATCGCGTGGTTGATGGTAACTGGGAATCTGGCGAGGAGTTGGGGAATACTTGGCAAAGTCGCAATGTATTTAGCTACGGGAGAGAAGATAAAGGTCAAGCTAGACCGGAAGTGTTAAATACTTTGTTAAAAACTAGCGATCGCATTGTTCAAGAAATTGATTCGGTAGAATATGGTTTAACTGATATTCAAGAATATTACGCTAATACCGGCGGTTTGAAAAAGGCAGCAGAAAAACAAGGCGGTAAGAAAATTACAACCAGCTTTGTAGAAAGTTTCTCCAAAGATACTACACCGCGCAAGTTAGATGATTTGCTGCGAATGGAATATCGCACTAAGTTGGTAAATCCCAAATGGGCGCAAGCGATGGCGAATCAAGGTTCTGGTGGTGCTTTTGAAATTTCCCAACGGATGACGGCGTTGATTGGTTGGGGTGGTACTGCCGATTTTAGCGATGATTGGGTTTATGACCAAGCGGCTGATACTTATGCGTTAGACGCAGAGATGGCGGATAAATTACGTAAGGCAAATCCTGAAGCTTTCCGCAATATTTTAGGCAGAATGTTGGAGGCGCATGGGCGGGGTTTCTGGGAAGCTGACGATGAGAAGTTAGATAAGTTGCGCCAATTGTATGAGTTAACGGATGAGGAGTTGGAAGGTGTGACAGTTTAGAAGGTAGATGCGTTAAAAGTTCAAATAAAAATTATTGTAGAGACGGCGATTTATCGCGTCTTCACTTAATCGAACCGTATTGAAAGCGAGGTCTACGACGGGCTATGCCTACGCTATTACGCTTGAAGCTGTAAAAATTTAAACCTTTGCAGCTAAGATTACTTCATGTATAAGAAAGGCTTAAGTTTTTCTAGCAAATGTATAAGCCCTTGCTGGAAAGGCTTAATACTTTGCAACAAATGCTTTTCCATGTATAAGAAAGGCTTAAGTTTTTCTAGCAAATATATAAGCCCTTGCTGCAATTGTTTAATGCTGTGCAGCAAATGTTCTTCCATGTATAAGAAAGGCTTAAGTCATTGCAGCAATTGTTGTAACAAAATTATGACTCTATTTAATACCGGAAATAGAATATAGAAAATTGTAGGTTGGGTTAAGCAAAGCGCAACCCAACAAAGCCCCGAAAATGTTGGGTTTCGTTCCTCAAACGCCATGTGCTTCAAGTCGGGGAACCCGCCCAACGCAGTGGCTCCCCAACCTACACATTTCAAGGTTTTTGGCGCTAACCCAAGCGTATTGGAATATAGTCTAAGTGAAATTAACTAAATTTTGAGAAATGTAATTGCAACTGATTTGCTATATTTTCCCATGACAATTAGAAATTCTTTGGTATAAAACAGTACTAATAACTTAGTAGTAGAGATGCATTATGGCACGTCGTAAAAGAAATTCCACCGCTTTAGAACGAGCCGATCGCCGGATTGAAAGTTTACAATCTATCAGTGTAGAACTTGACTTTGGGGAAGGATTGACTACACAAGCTTACACCATGACAATTAACGATCTCCGGTCTAAGCTTGCTGCCTACAACACTGCATTATCTACCATTGACAAACTCACAGATGACGTGAATAACGCCGAAAAGGTTGTAATAGCGATGTCAGAAAAAATGTTATTAGGAGTTGGCAGCCGTTACGGTAAAACCAGCCCAGAATACGAGATGGCGGGTGGTGCTAGACGAGGTAATACCAAGAAGAAGCGAAGCGTACTAGACAATTCCAAACCCACCAATTCTTTAGCAGCCGATTCTGTGAAACTTTCTTCTGCAAATGGATCTATGAATCGGGTGTAGGGTGCGATCGTGAGTTGAGTAAAATCCAATAGGGTTTAGTGTCAACTTAAGCTCAAATACTTAATTTACTGTAGTTTGAGATCCTTCAACTCCATTAAAAAGGGGGCACTAGTTCCCCCTTTTTTAAGGCTACCGTGTATACACAAGTCAAATTACCCCCCTTAATCCCCCCTTGCAAAGGGGGGAAACAAGAATCTAGTTCCCTGCCCTTGAAAGGAGGGTTAGGGTGGGGTAAAATTAAGGCGAAAACCAAATGAGTAAACTATTTCAGACTTGTGTATTTCTGCAACTGCTGCACAAACGCATCATGTTCCGGTGATTTCAACCCCGCTTGCACCACCTCCAACACTCGCACCATCTGATTGTTTAACAGCGCCTCCACCGCTAACCACAAACCCGGAAACACCCCAGAGCGAATAATTCCATCTGCACCGGGAGATAGCAATCGATAGTCGCCATCAATGAGGCAAAACCATTCAATTTTATTCTCGTAAGATTGCCAGATTACGTACTCTAACACCCCATTACGACGATAAACCTGCTTTTTGCTGCCTGTATCAATGGCTGCACTACTCGCGGCAATTTCAACAATCAATTCGGGAGATCCTTCAATGTAACCGTCGCTGCTCAAACGGGTTTGTCCGCCTGCGTCTGGTTCAATAAAAAGCGCTGCATCTGGCTGGGGTTCATTGTCTAAATCTAGTCTTACCGTTGGTTCAACGCTCAAATCAACGCCAGGAGTCAGTGATTGGTAGACTCCTAACCAAGTTATCACCTGACTGTGGGGTTTGCCATGCTGCTCGTGTCTTACAGGAGATGCGATGTAAACAATTCCTTCAATCAGTTCTGCTTTCTTGATATGGGGTGCAGCCGCATAACGCCGTTCAAATTCAGGACGAGTTAGACGATCGCCACTTTCAAGCGGAGGCAGATGTCTCTGGGGTGAGTACTCTCTAACCATTTGCCAATCCTTGGAGTTGCCGGATATTTTTGACTTTAGCAAACCTCAGTTATCAGTTAGAATTTATTGATTTGCTGTTTTCCTCAAATTCCAAAAATCATAAAACGTACTGTTAATTATCATCGTATGTTCTACGTGCGATCGCTTACTGCCCAAGTTAGACATCGCCGACAATTAATGCTGCATAACAGATTCCAACTAGCTATCATTAGCTAAGTGGTATGCCAGATATATTGACGGCAATACCATTTAGTTAGCAGTCTTTCTTGACTGCTTACACTCGCACCCATAAAAATATTAGTTCGATCCACTTTTTATTCCCTGCTCTCTATTGTGATACGCATTGGCTAAAAGTACTCTAAATAAGTACGGGGTGCAAAAAATATAAAAAATTTCTCAAGATTCAAGATTAAGGATAAGGCTATGGCAACCGAACAGTTAACTAGAGACAGCGACAATCTAGATTTAAATCAGCTACTAAGAACGCTGAATGCTGTTAAACAGGGTGACTTTTCTGCTCGGATGCCCATAGACCATACTGGTGTGGCGGGGAAAATAGCTGATACGCTCAATGATATTATTGACCAGAATGAGCGGATGGCGGCCGAACTACAACGGATTGGTAACGTTGTTGGCAAAGAAGGCAAAATTGCCGAACGTGCCTCTCTCGGAGATGTTCGTGGTTCTTGGTCAGATTGCGTGACTTCTGTCAATAGTCTAATTACAGATTTAGTTCAACCAACAGCTGAAACTACTCGTGTAATTCGCTCAGTTGCTAATGGTGACTTATCGCAAACGATCGCCACAGAAATTGAAGGCAGACCTCTGCAAGGTGAGTTTCTCCAAACTGCAAATATCGTCAACACGATGGTAGAACGGCTCGGTTCTTTTGCATCGGAAGTAACGCGGGTGGCGCGGGAAGTAGGAACCGAAGGTAAATTGGGCGTTCAAGCCGAAGTGCAAGGTGTGGCTGGCACTTGGAAAGATTTGACTGATAACGTTAACTTGATGGCGGGTAATCTCACCGGACAAGTTCGCAACATTGCCGAAGTTGCTACTGCGATCGCCAATGGGGATTTATCGAAAAAAATCACTGTCAATGTCAAAGGCGAAATTCTGGAACTCAAAAACACCGTCAACACGATGGTGGATCAACTTAATTCTTTTGCATCGGAAGTGACGCGGGTGGCGCGTGAGGTGGGAACTGAAGGGAAATTGGGCGTGCAAGCCGAGGTTAAAGGAGTAGCAGGGACTTGGAAGGATTTAACCGATAACGTTAACTTGATGGCTGGAAATTTAACCGCCCAAGTCCGTAACATTGCGGAAGTTACCACGGCGGTAGCGAATGGCGACTTATCCAAGAAAATCACTGTTGATGTCAAAGGCGAAATTTTAGAGTTGAAAAACACCGTCAACATCATGGTGGATCAGCTGAATTCCTTTGCATCGGAAGTAACAAGAGTTGCGCGTGAGGTGGGTGCAGAAGGTAAATTGGGCGGTCAAGCAGAAGTTCGCGGCGTCGCAGGTACGTGGAAAGACCTTACCGATAGTGTGAATTTCATGGCGGGAAGCTTGACGGCACAGGTGCGGAATATTGCGGAAGTCACAACGGCGGTAGCAAATGGCGATTTATCCAAGAAAATCACTGTGGATGTCAAAGGCGAAATTTTGGAGTTGAAAAATACCATCAACACAATGGTGGATCAACTTAATTCCTTTGCATCAGAAGTAACAAGAGTTGCCCGTGAAGTGGGAACTGAAGGGAAGTTGGGCGTACAAGCAGAAGTGCGGGGAGTTGCGGGTACTTGGAAAGATTTAACCGATAACGTTAACTTAATGGCGGGTAATCTCACCGGACAGGTGCGAAATATTGCCGAAGTTGCGACTGCGATCGCCAATGGCGATTTATCCAAAAAAATCACCGTCGATGTTAAAGGTGAAATTTTTGAACTGAAGAACACCATCAATATCATGGTAGATCAACTCAGTTCTTTTGCCTCGGAAGTAACACGGGTGGCGCGTGAGGTGGGAAGTGAAGGGAAACTGGGCGTGCAAGCCGATGTGCGCGGTGTGGCGGGAACTTGGAAAGATTTAACCGACAGCGTAAACTTCATGGCGGGAAGTTTAACGGCACAGGTGCGAAATATTGCCGAAGTGACTACGGCGGTGGCAACAGGCGATTTATCCAAGAAAATCACCGTCGATGTCAAAGGTGAAATATTGGAACTCAAAAATACCATCAACACAATGGTGGATCAACTGAATTCCTTTGCATCAGAAGTAACAAGGGTTGCGCGTGAGGTAGGAAGCGAGGGTAAACTGGGCGTGCAAGCAGAAGTGCGCGGTGTCGCGGGTACTTGGAAAGATTTAACCGACAGCGTGAATTTCATGGCGGGAAGCTTGACGGCGCAGGTGCGGAACATCGCCGAAGTGACTACGGCGGTTGCAACAGGCGATTTATCCAAGAAAATCACCGTTGATGTCAAAGGTGAAATTCTGGAGTTGAAAAATACCATTAATACAATGGTGGATCAACTCAGTTCCTTTGCCAGTGAAGTAACGCGGGTGGCGCGTGAGGTGGGAACTGAAGGTAAATTGGGCGTACAAGCGGAAGTAAAAGACGTTGCCGGAACTTGGAAAGATTTAACTGACAGCGTAAACTTCATGGCGGGAAGCTTGACGGCACAAGTGCGGAACATTGCCGAAGTGACAACTGCGATCGCCAATGGTGACTTATCGAAGAAAATTACTGTTGCCGTCAAAGGCGAAATTCTGGAACTCAAGAATACCATCAATATAATGGTGGATCAACTCAACTCCTTTGCCAGTGAAGTAACGCGGGTGGCGCGGGAAGTGGGAAGCGAAGGTAAACTCGGCGTACAAGCAGATGTGCGTGGCGTAGCTGGAACTTGGAAAGATTTAACCGACAGCGTGAACTTCATGGCGGGAAGTTTAACGGCACAGGTACGAAATATTGCTACAGTTACCACGGCGGTGGCAAATGGCGACTTATCCAAAAAAATCTCTGTTGATGTCAAAGGTGAAATTTTGGAACTCAAAAACACCATTAACACAATGGTGGATCAACTCAATTCCTTTGCAAGTGAAGTGACGCGGGTGGCGCGGGAGGTAGGAACCGAGGGTAAATTGGGCGTACAAGCAGAAGTTAAAGGAGTGGCAGGTACTTGGAAAGACTTGACCGAAAGTGTAAACTTCATGGCGGGAAGCTTGACGGCACAGGTGCGGAACATTGCCGAAGTGACCACGGCGGTAGCTAACGGCGACTTATCCAAGAAAATCACCGTCGATGTGAAAGGTGAAATCCAAGAGCTTAAAAACACCATCAACACAATGGTGGATCAACTCAATTCCTTTGCATCAGAAGTTACCAGAGTTGCCCGTGAGGTGGGAACCGAAGGTAAATTGGGCGTGCAAGCTTACGTCAGAGGCGTAGCTGGAACTTGGAAAGATTTAACAGACAATGTGAACTCGATGGCGGGGAACCTCACCGGACAAGTTCGCAACATCGCCGAAGTTACCAAGGCGGTAGCTAATGGCGACTTATCTAAGAAAATTACCGTCGATGCCAGAGGCGAAATTTTGGACTTAAAGAACACCACCAATACAATGGTGGATCAACTTAGTTCCTTTGCATCAGAAGTAACGCGGGTGGCGCGGGAAGTGGGAACTGAAGGGAAGTTAGGCGGACAAGCGCAAGTCCAAGGTGTTGCAGGGACTTGGAAGGATTTAACTGACAACGTTAACTCGATGGCGGGTAACTTAACGGCACAAGTGCGCGGTATCGCCAGAGTCGTAACCGCAGTTGCGAACGGTGACTTGAAACGGAAACTGATGTTAGATGCCAAAGGAGAAATCGAAACCTTGGCAGAGACAATCAACGAGATGATTGATACCCTAGCAACATTTGCCAATCAGGTAACTACAGTAGCGCGGGAAGTGGGAATCGAAGGAAAGTTAGGCGGACAAGCGAGAGTACCTGGGGCAGCTGGAACTTGGAAAGATTTGACGGATAATGTAAATGAACTCGCTGCTACACTGACAACTCAGTTGCGAGCGATCGCCGAAGTTGCTACAGCTGTAACTAAAGGCGATTTAACTCGTTCAATTGCCGTCGAAGCACTAGGGGAAGTCGCAATACTCAAAGACAACATCAACCAGATGATTGCTAATCTGCGCGAGACAACGCAGAAAAATACTGAGCAAGACTGGTTGAAAACTAACCTCGCCAAGTTTACCCGAATGCTGCAAGGGCAGCGAGATTTAGAAACCGTATCTAAACTAATTCTCTCAGAACTAGCGCCTTTGGTAGGAGCGCAACATGGCGTATTCTTTTTGATGGAATCTGCTGAACATACACCGTATTTGAAATTAATTAGTAGCTACGCTTACCGGGAACGCAGACATCTAGCTAACCGCTTCCACTTGGGTGAAGGTTTAGTGGGGCAATGCGCTTTAGAAAAAGAGCGAATACTGCTAACGGATGTACCAAGCGATTATGTCAGAATTGCCTCTGGTTTAGGAGAAGCCACGCCCTTGAATGCCGTAGTGTTACCTGTACTTTTTGAAGGACAAGTGACAGCAGTCATTGAATTAGCATCCTTCCGCCGCTTTAGCGAAATTCATCTGACATTCTTCGACCAGCTTACCGAAAGTATCGCGATCGTCCTCAACACGATCGCCGCATCGATGCGCACTGAAGAATTACTCAAGCAGTCGCAATCATTGGCTGAAGAACTCCAAACCCAGCAAAGCGAACTCAGGGAAACTAACAAGCGCTTAGAACAACAAGCCCAATCACTCAAAGCCTCTGAAGATTTACTCAAAGGACAGCAAGAAGAACTGCAACAAACCAACGCTGAGTTAGAAGAAAAGGCAGAGTTGTTGGCGATGCAAAAGAAAGAAGTCGAGCGCAAAAATCGGGAAATTGAACAAGCAAGACTTTCTTTGGAAGACAAAGCTGAACAACTCGCCCTTTCTTCAAAATATAAATCAGAATTTCTCGCCAATATGTCCCATGAACTGCGGACACCGTTGAACAGCTTGTTGATTTTGGCGAAATTGTTGTCAGATAACATCGATCGCAACCTTACCGCCAAACAAGTCGAATACAGCCAAACAATCTACTCAGCCGGGACTGATTTGTTGGCGTTAATCAATGACATTCTCGATCTCGCCAAAATTGAATCTGGAACTATGTCGATTGACATAACTCAAATGCCATTGACAGAATTGGGCGATCAGATTGAGCGCACCTTCCGACAAATCGCTCAGAGCAAAGGACTTGGTTTCACAATTGAATTGGCTCCCGAATTGCCCACAACCATCTATACAGATGTCAAACGCTTACAACAGGTCTTAAAAAATCTCCTCTCCAATGCTTTTAAATTTACAGAAAAAGGAGAGGTACGCTTACAGATTGCGGTGGCGAAGCAGGGATGGAGCAAAGATCAAGAAACTTTGAATCGCGCCCAAAATGTCATCGCCTTCTCAGTCAGCGATACAGGCATTGGCATTGCTCCCGACAAGCAGAAAGTTATTTTCGAGGCATTTCAGCAAGCCGATGGCTCTACCAGTCGGAGATACGGCGGTACTGGATTGGGCTTATCAATTAGCCGTGAAATCGCCCGTCTCTTTGGCGGCGAAATTAAACTAATCAGTCAACCAGGTCAAGGCAGCACCTTTACATTCTACTTCCCCCAATTGAGTCCAGAGTTCCGAGTTTTGAGTCCTGAGCCAACATCAACTCAATCCAGCACAGAGGCGATTAATCGCGTCTCTACCCACTCCTCACTCCTAACTCCTAACTCCGCACTGATTAATGACGATCGCGCTACTATCGGCGTAGGCGATCGCGTGTTACTAATTGTTGAGGATGACGTTAATTTTGCGCGTATCCTGCTAGATATGGCACAACAGCAAGGATTCAAAGCGATCGCTGCCCAAACAGGCACTACAGGTTTGATGCTAGCGCAGCAATTCCTACCTTCAGCGATTTTGCTAGATATCAGGTTGCCAGAAATGGATGGTTGGACTGTATTAGATCGTTTGAAGCATGACCCAAATACCCGCCACATTCCTGTACATATCATGACCGTTGAGGAAGGAAGACAACGCGGTTTGCAATTAGGTGCGATCGCATATCTGCAAAAACCTTTAACCAGCGAGATCGTATCCGAGGCGTTGACCAAAATTAAAGGTTTTGTTGAGCGCCAAGTGAAAAATTTGTTGGTAGTCGAAGACGACGACGCTCAACGGCTGAGTATTGTGGAGTTGATTGGTAACAGCGATGTTTCGACCACAGCAGTAGGCACTGGTGCAGCAGCTTTAGAAGCTATTCGCTCACAGCATTTTGATTGCCTCGTTCTCGATTTAGGGCTACCCGATATGACTGGGTTTGAACTGATCGAGCAAATAAAGCTTCTACCTCACGGTAAAACTTTACCAATTATTGTCTACACAGGTAGAGATATTAGCAAAGCTCAAGAAACGGAACTCAGACGAATTGCCGAAACAATCATCATTAAAGATGTGCGATCGCCCGAACGTCTCCTCGATGAAACAGCATTATTTTTACACCGAGTCCAAGCAAATTTACCAGCACCCAAACGAGAAATACTTGAACAACTGCATTCCATAGACTACTTACTCGCTGGCAAAAAAGCGCTAATTGTAGACGACGATATGCGTAATATCTTTGCGCTGACAAGTATGCTGGAGCGTTATCAAATACAAGTTTTATATGCTGAAAACGGCAGGGAGGGGATTATCCTGTTAGAAACTACACCAGATATTGATGTGGTTTTGATGGACGTAATGATGCCAGAAATGGACGGTTACGAAACAACACGCTTAATCCGCCAAAACGAGCAATTTAAATCTTTGCCGATTATTGCACTGACCGCTAAAGCCATGCAAGGCGATCGCGAGAAATGTATTGAAGCGGGCGCATCAGATTACATCACCAAACCCGTAGATACTGAACAATTGCTGTCGCTATTGCGTGTTTGGCTATATCGTTAACGGAATAATGTTCTAATGTATTTGAACCACACCCAATACGGTTCGGTTAAAGGGAAAAGGGGAAAGGGGAAAGGGGAATAAAAAACCTTTAACCGCAAACCCATTTCCCTTTTCCCCAAACCCTATTTTGACGTGAGTTCGACGGCTCTAAAAACCCCTCTCCAAACCTCTCCCCCACAGGGAGAGAGGCTTTGAAACCCTAATTTTTTCGTTGTCAACTAAGAATATTTCTGTCCCTCTCCGCCTCGGAGAGGGGTTGGGGAGAGGTTCATCGAACTCACGTTATTTTGAGTTCAAAATGCTTATCCGAACCGTATTGCTTCCCCTTTAACCAAAACCTTTTCCCCAAGAGTGCAAAAAGCACTTTTGCCAAGAGGTCTATTTCTTTGGGGAGATGAAATTTAGATGATATCAGGTTGCGATAATTTTGGTTATCCTGACTCAAAAACCAAAACTAAGCTACAATTCAAGCAGAGTAAGCATTTCCGCTCAGAGACTCCCCATGTTTGATAACCTGCAAACCCAAATTTACCAACTAGAACAATTTGCCAACAGCCTTGTTTCTAACCAACTGACACACCTTAGCTGGGTAAGCGTTGGCATCATCTTTGTTGCTGGCTTGCTTACCAGTCTTACACCCTGTATGCTTTCGATGCTGCCAATTACCATTGGTTACATTGGTGGTTATGAAGCCAAAAGCCGCTTGCAAGCAGCTGCCCAATCAACTTGGTTTGCTTTAGGTTTAGCAACTACCCTAGCAGGGCTAGGTATCATAGCAGGTTTTGTTGGAAAAGTCTACGGTCAAGTGGGAATTGGTTTGCCGATTATCGTCAGCATTATCGCCATTCTCATGGGGCTGAACTTATTAGAAGCACTACCTCTACAATTTCCATCCTTGAATGAAACCAATTGGATTTCGCCAGATTTGCCAGCAGGATTGCGTTCTTATTTGCTGGGGCTGACTTTCGGCTTAGTCGCATCCCCTTGTAGCACGCCTGTTTTAGCGAGCTTGTTAAGTTGGATTGCTAGTACACAAGACTTAATTTTAGGTGCTGTTTTGCTACTTTCTTATACAGCCGGTTATGTGGCACCGTTGATTTTGGCGGGTACTTTTACAGCTTCAATTAAAAAATTACTAGAATTGCGTCGCTGGTCTGGCTGGATTAACCCAGTTAGTGGGGCACTATTGGTAGGATTCGGTGTATTTTCCTTAATTTCTCGGATTCCCCTTGGCAGTTTTTAATATCAATACGTTGTATTAGATTTTACACCTAATGATAGAAGATTCAGCGTCCAAAGAAATAAAATGGTGGGCGATACCTGGGCAGTTCTTACGCCAAGAGCTTTTGCCCGTACTGACTAACTTAAAATTAGCGATCGCACTACTGCTATTGATTGCCATCTTTAGCTCTACCGGTACTGTCATTGAGCAAGGTCAATCACCCGCATTTTACCAAGCCAATTACCCAGAACATCCAGCTTTATTTGGTTTCTTAACTTGGAAAGTAATTCAAGTAGTTGGGTTAGACCACGTATATCGTACTTGGTGGTTTCTGGCATTACTGATCTTATTTGGCACTAGCTTAACTGCCTGTTCATTTACCCGTCAGTTACCAGCTTTAAAAGCTGCCCAGCGCTGGAAATATTACGAAGAACCACGACAATTTCAAAAATTAGCTTTGAGTGCAGAACTAGATACTGCTTCTCTAAATTCCCTCAGCGAAATCTTACAAAAACACCACTATAAAATTTTTCCAAATCAAGAAAAAACAAATCTTCTTTACGCCCGCAAGGGAATAGTCGGACGCATCGGCCCAATTATTGTTCATATTGGTATCGTTGCTATTTTGCTAGGGGGAATTTGGGGCGCGATGACTGGGTTTCTGGCTCAGGAAATGGTTGCTAGTGGCGATACATTTCAAGTGACAAATATTGTCGATGCTGGACCTTTAGCCGCAGCGCAAGTCCCGAAAGATTGGTCTGTGCGCGTCAATCGTTTTTGGATTGACTACACACCATCTGGCGGCATCGATCAATTTTATTCCGATATGTCTGTCTTGAATAATCAAGGAGAGGAAGTTGACCATAAGAAGATTTTTGTCAACGAACCTCTGCGCTATCATGGCATAACTTTCTATCAAACTGATTGGGGAATTGCAGGTGTTCGCGTCCAATTTAACAACAGCCCGATATTTCAGCTGCCAATGGCGCAATTGAACACCAACGGTAACGGGCGGATTTGGGGAACCTGGGTTCCGACTAAACCAGATTTGAGTGAGGGTGTCTCTTTGCTAGCGAAAGACTTGCAAGGAATGGTATTAATTTATGATGCCACTGGCAAACTTGTTGATACAGTCCGCGCGGGGATGTTCGCGGAAGTTAATGGCGTGAAGCTGAAAATTTTGGATGTAATTGGTAGCACCGGCTTACAAATTAAAGCCGATCCAGGCATCCCAATTGTTTACACAGGGTTTGGCTTACTCATGCTGGGTGTGGTAATGAGTTACTTTTCACACTCGCAAATTTGGGCATTGCAAAAAGGCGATCGCTTGTATATTGGTGGCAAAACTAATCGCGCCCAAGTTGCTTTTGAACAAGAAGTTTTAGAAATTTTAGATCGGCTGAGTTCCCAGCCAAAAGGTGAAGAGAAAGAGGCAGCAATTGAAGTTTAAACACAGAAGGGCGCAAAGTAAATCGCTCCAGGAACGCAGAGAATGACTTTGCGTACCTTTGCGTTAACCTCCGCGTCCCTTTGCGTTTCAAAATTATTTACAACTAATTACACCCACACACCTACAAACATTGAAATTACTAGAGGTATTTATTAAACATTGGAACAAAAAATTTCTATATCTGCTAAACTTCAATCTCAAGGACGGGTTTGCCTTCTACCTTTAATCGCTATCTTGTTGAGTATTGCTTCTTGCACTGCCGAGCAAAAAAACATCAAGCGTGTTTCCCTTGTTGGTACTGGGGCAAGTTTTCCCGCACCTTTGTATGAGCGTTGGCTTTCAGATTACAACCAGCAAAATCCCAATATAGAAATTAACTATCAAGCTATAGGAAGCAGTGCTGGAGTGCAACAGCTCATCGACGGGACTGTAGATTTTGCAGCTAGTGATGTGGGAATTACAAGGGAACAAGCAGCCAAGGTAAAACGGGGAGTAATTGCTTTGCCAATAACTGCTGGTTCTATTGTGTTAGCTTATAACCTGACACCATCTATACGGCAGTCGCCTCAAGTGAATGTGCCACCTACTCTCAGGCTACCACGCCAAGTTTACGTAGATATCTTTCTCGGAAAAATTAAGAATTGGAATCATCCTAGAATAGGTGCAGCTAATCCAGGTGTAAGTTTGCCCGATTTACCAATTCAAGTTGTAAACCGAACTGATGGTAGTGGAACTACAAGCGTGTTCACGCAACACCTAAGCGCCATAAGTGCGGAATGGAAAAGCAAAGTTGGGGCTGGTAAATCTGTAGCATGGCGAATAGGAATTGGTGGAAAGGGTAACGAAGGTGTTACCGCCCTGATTCAACAGATACCAGGAGCTATTGGCTATGTAGAATACATTTACGCCAAACAAAATAAACTTTCTGTGGCTGCTTTAGAAAATAAATCCGGTAATTATATTACGCCGACACCAGCATCTGTAGCACAAACTTTAGAAGCAGTAAAATTACCAAGTGATAATTTGATTGCTTTTATCACCGATCCTACAAGTACCCAGTCTTATCCCATCGTCACTTACAGCTGGCTTTTAACTTATCACCAATATCCAAACCGAGTTAAAGCTCAAGCACTAAAAAACTTTGTAAATTGGGCTGTGATTGACGGGCAAAAATCCAGTTTGGAACTTGGGTATATTCCTTTATCAAAAAAAGTTGTGCTGCAAGTGCAATCTGCTGTCAAGAAAATTGCTGAATAAATATAGCAGTTCTCCTTTGGATGCAACATAGACTAAATGGTTGAAAAAGAGGCAAGGGAGCAGGGGAGATAGTTCAGATATTGCGTTTAGTTATAAACTTTGTAAAGAATAAGAAATTTTTTAGCAACCCAATAATCATTACAGTTTTATTATGAAATAAGAAACAGCTAATAACTTTATTCCTAGTTGACTGAAGTTTAGTGCTGTTATTTGGTGGAGGGTGCAATGTCCGGTGATTTGGATTTTGCTCCTTAGAGTGCTTTGGCTAGGAATTGTACACTTGCTCAATTAACTTCAGAGCTTCTAACTTAATGGAAGTAACTCCAGACCCTGACCAAATAGTACTTTTTTGATTGATATTCCCATTACTATCTGGAGGCTATTGCTATGTTCAATGAACAAGCTTACTTGCTAGCATACCCTGATGTAGCGGCGGCTGTTAATGCTGGCTCTTTTACCTCAGGACTACAACACTATGAACAGGTTGGACAATTTGAGAACGATCGCTTTGGCTTTTTTTTTGGAACCAACGGAAATGACACCGTAACTGGCTTTGGTGAAGGTAACAAACTCATTGCTGGACTTGGTTTTGACGTTTTATCAAATGGATCGACAGTTGCTGGAGTCGGTCAGATTGATACCCTAATTGGCACCCAAGGACAAGATGTATTCCTCCTTGGCCATCCTACTTTGTCTTCATTAACCTCCACGCCTCAACAATTTTACGTTGGTGGCGGTAATACAGATTATGCTCTAATCCAGAACTTTAAGCGAGGAAGTGACAAGATTGTGCTAGAAGGAGCAGCACAGAACTACACCTCTCAAGTAATAAACGGAAGTTTAAACATCTCTACATTATCGGGAGACTTAGTTGGTATTGTGGAGGGCGTTACTTCTTTAGTGCAGATTCCGGGTAGTTTAATTGACATTACACAATTCAACATTCCATTTAATGCTATTGGACAGTTTTCTGTTTTTTTGTAATGCAATGTACGAACTAGGCGTTGTTGCTTTATGGAGTTAAGTTTACTGAATGTTTATTAACTGGAAAGATTGGAACTGGTTGTTGGCGTTAGAGAGTTTGTTAATTATTGATGGTGCAATCTCAGCCTCTATCAATTGTGCTCTTGCCCAACCCATAGCCGATGATACCTTAGCTAAAAATTCTATTGTTAAACCTAGTATTATTCCGTTAAACAAAGATGTATCTAGTATCCTGATCGATGGTGGAGTCACTAGAGGAGCTAATCTTTTGCATAGTTTTAAGGAATTTAATATTGGAGAAAAAGAAGGAGTCTATTTCATTAATCCTATCGGCATTAAGAACATTTTGAGTCGAGTTACAGGAGATAAAGGCTCTGAAATTCTAGGAACTCTGGGAGTATTGGGCAATGCTAACCTGTTTTTGATTAATCCCAATGGGATCATCTTTGGACCAAATGCCAGCCTGAGTCTCAACGGTTCGTTTGTAGGAACAACAGCAAATGCCATCGGGTTGGCTAATGGTGACATTTTCAGTGCAAATCCGGTTAAAAACCTGCCAACCGGACTGTTGAATGTAAATCCTTCTGCATTTTTGTTCAATCAAATTGCTGCCCCAATTCAAAATAACTCAGCTGGTTTAGGGGTTGACGATAATCGTAGTTTGCTGCTTATAGGTGGCAACGTGAGAATAGATGGTGGCTCCTTGAATGCCTTGGGTGGGCGAGTGGAGTTAGGAGGATTAGCACAAGAGGGGACAGTCGATCTCAATATCAGTGGTGATAATTTCAGCTTAAATTTTCCGGCTAACATAGCGCCAGCAGATGTGTCGCTTACCAATGGCGCTGAAGTTAATGTCGCCTCTGGCGGTAGCGGTAGTATTGCTATCCACGCTCAGAATATAGATATTTTAGACAGAAGTAGCCTGCGTGCTGGCATCAGCCTACTTGCAGGTATCGATGACGCTCAAGCAGGAGATATTATGCTCAGTGCCAAAGGAGCATTAACGGTAAAAAATAGCTTTGTTTACAATGCTGTTTTTGATAGGGGGAATGGCGGTGATTTACTTGTTGACACAGGAAAATTGATTATTCAAGATGGAATAGTAGCGACTGCTACTACTTCTAGTGGTAGTGCTGGGAATCTGGCTGTGAAAGCCTCTGACTCAATAGAACTAACTGGCAGTTCCTCATCAAACGGTACAATTGACATCAATGTTCCGATTAATTCCGCCGATAATTCTTCCAATTTTCCTGTTCCAATTGGCTTGTTTTCCGCTTCCTTGGATGTCAAGAATCTTCTTGCCCAGAATCTTCGTAATGCTCCTCCTTATTTAAAAAATTTTATAATTTCTTCTCTACCTACTGCAAGTGGAAATGCCGGAAACCTGACCATTGAAACTGGGCGGTTAATTGTCTCTAATGGGGCAGTAATATCGGCAGGGAGTACTACCCCAGGGCGAGCCGGAAATTTATTCGTGAACGCAAAAGACTCTATAGAACTTAGTGGCACCTCAGCTAATGATGCTCCCCAAGGACTAGGACTGTTCACCATAGGCGATAGAGTTCCCAGTGGATTGCGTAATGAAACTAGAGGTTTGGGACAAGGAGGCGACTTAACTATTGATACTGACAGATTAATTGTCCGTGATGGGGCCTGGGTGACAGCAGGTACTGGTGGAGAGCAGCCAGGAGGAAAATTAACTGTGAATGCTTCAAAGTTAGTAGAAATAAAAGGCATCGGCACAGACAATAATGTTCCTAGCGTCTTAGCTAGTGGAACACAGGGATCTGGAAAATCGGGCGGTATGGCTATTACTACTAAAAAGTTAATAGTCAGTGATGGGGGAATCATCTCATCGGGTACTTCTAGCTTGGGAAAAGGCGGAGATTTAACTATCAACGCCTCCGAATCTGTAGAACTTCTCGGCACTTCAAAGCAAGGAGTGTCCGCCGATGTCTTAGAGCAACTAATTGGAATTAGTGGAGGCTTAGTCTCTAACGTCGTAAAGGATCGTCCGTTTCCTAGTGGTATAATTACAGGGACTACAGGTCAAGGAAATGCCGGAAACTTGGTAATTAAGACTGGACAGTTGTTTATCCAAGATGGGGCACAAGCATCAGTTTCAACAACCAGTGTAGAGAAAGGGAATGCGGGTTCCTTGACTGTTAATGCCACTTCTATAAAACTGAGTGGAACTTCACTTGAAGGCTCCAACCTCAACGATGTTGTGGGTCGGAGCCTGTTAACGACTGCTACCAGCAAAGACTCAACAGGTAAAGGCGGCGATATTAATTTATACACCAACTCCTTAGAAATCATCGATGGTGCTGCACTGACAGCTAGTACTTCAGGGCAAGGAGATGCAGGTAAAATAACTGTCAACGCTACTGATAAGGTAATAATTAGTGGTAGTGATTTTAATTATGATGACCTAGTTAATAACTTTAGCGATCGGGTAGAAAATATCGGCGTTAGCAGTGGCTTATTTGTCAGTTCTACTGGTTCAGGAACCGCAGGCGACATCGAAATCAATTCACCTAAAATTATTTTAGACAACAAAGGTAAACTCAACGCCGAATCTGCATCCGGTAACGGCGGTAACATCAACGTCAACAGCGACTTACTTTTACTCCGCCGCAACAGTCAAATCTCCACCAATGCAGGTACAGACAAATTAGGTGGCAATGGCGGTAACATCATTATCAATAACCTCCCAAATTACCGAGGCTTTATCGTTGCAGTTCCCAACGAAAATAGCGATATCACTGCCAACGCCTTTGAGGGTAGCGGCGGGAAAGTTATTATCAACTCTGCTGGCATCTTTGGGCTACAGCCGCGCAGTCGGCAAGAGCTCGAACAGCAGTTGCAAACAACCGACCCGAACAAGCTAAATCCTAGTCAGTTGCTAACAAGTGACATCACTGCCATCTCCCAAAGCAAGCCTTCCTTAAATGGTGAGATAAATCTCAACACACCTGATACTGACCCTAGTCGCGGCTTAATTCAACTACCTTCTAACCTGGTCGATGCATCCCAACAAATCGCTCAAGGCTGCACTCCCAGAGGACGACAAACCGCCAGTCGTTTTATTGCCACAGGACGCGGTGGATTACCCCTTAGCCCCAACGAGCCTCTGCGGGGACGAGCAGTAATTACTGGTTGGGTAGATTTGCCCCCACAAGCAACACAGAGAGTCACGGATAAATTATCTACATTTGTGACCAAATCTACTAATCAGATTGTGGAGGCTCAAGGATGGATTGTTGATGGTAAAGGTGATGTTATTCTTGTGGCTCAATATCCCCAAAATTCTTCTATTCCCTCTGCTATGTCCTGTAGTCGATGATTCATTATCCCAAGAGTAGGGGGAACAATTCCTATGAAACCCAAGAGTCATAAAAGTAACAAATGGCCAAGAATTTGTAACGGATGCTTTGAACCCACATTCCGCACCCCAACTGTCACACATCAACAAAATGTAAATAAAATAGTACAAGAAAACTAATAAGAACGAATATTTAAATTGAAGCTAAGGGAGAAAAAGGAGATTACAGTACAAAACGTGTAAAATTTAACTCTAATCGCTTTAGTTAACTTTACGTTACATACTTGTAAATTTTGCCGCCCACTTACTTATATATATCCTGTCCGGTTAATCAACCTTCTTTCAAAAATATTTCTAGTCAGGATTTCAGTCCTGATTTTGTATCACTAGCGTCTTATAAAAAGGACTAAAATCCTCTCTAAAAGCCAAAGGTTTCATTCTGGGTACTTATGATGACGCACTTCAATCACAGTATGTACATTACCGCGAGGCGTAAAATCTGCTTTTACAATGATTTCCAACGGATCGCAAGCAGCTACAAAATCATCCAAAATTTGATTAGCAGATTCTTCGTGGGAAATGTAGCGATCGCGGTAACTATTAATATAAAGTTTGAGTGCCTTTAATTCCACTACCCGTTCATCAGGCACATAGCTAACATAAATTGTCGCAAAGTCAGGATAACCGGAAAACGGACATTTACAAGTAAATTCCGGCAAAGTAATGTTAATGTCATATCGCCTCCCCACACGCGGATTCGGAAAGGTAATTAGTTTACCTTCGGCAATGTCGCGTTCGCCATACTTCATTTCTTGGTTTGTCATTTGTCATTTGTCACTTGTCATTTGTCATTAGTTATTCTACTTATCTTTACGTCCTTTTAGTAATTTTGTAGCTTGTTAACTCCAAACTCCAAACTCCAAACTCCTAACTCCCCTTCAATACTCTTCCTTCTCCCAGTCTGGACAATTCTCATCTTCGCACCCGTGGGGATGCATAGCATAAACTAATAAATTACCACCATAAACTTGACCGTGGTAATGACTACAACCAATACAGGCAGGATTTTTTTCAGATGTAGGTTCAACTGAATAAGGAAAACCCGGATCTACATCTGCTACCATGTCTTCCAGTTCCCAGTAAGCTTCTAACATCGGTTCAGCCAAATCCTGTAGATACTGATCGACTTCAGTAACAATATTATTATGTACTTGCTCGGTGACTTCTTCTGTTAGCTCAAAAAGTGCGTCTACCACTTCACTCATTCCCAGGAAGAAGCGCTCTACTTCATCAGCCACTGTTTCGACGATTTCTACTAAATCTTTTTGCCACTGTTCCATAAACTTGACACCTTTGCAGGCTCTAAACAGGACGCTTTGTGTTATCTGGCTTGAAGCACTAAAATACACACTAAGCAATGTATCTTATCAAGTTTTTATCCGAAGTGTCATGTCAAAATGCCACTTATTACTTAATATTGCGCTCAAAGAATGCTTTTTTTTAGCGATCGCGTTGCAATCGTTTTAACTCATCTTGCAGTTTTAGCACTTCATCGCGCAATTTATCTACATTCTCATCATTTGACGCCTCTTTCACCGTTGGTTCATCTTCCTCTAAAATTTCAATGCGGCGAGGTTGAGAAGGGGGCGTTTCTGGTGAGGTTTCAACAGATGGTTGGGCTTGTTGGGCTTGCTTCATCATATCCTCAACGAAGCGGCGGGCTTCTTCTGTGTTCATTTCGCCCTTTGCCACCATTTCATCTGCCAGTTTTTGGACTTGCGATCGCACTTCGGCTAATTTTCCCCCTGCTTTCTCACCCGCGTAAGAAGCTAATCCAACACCGAGGTAAAAAGCTTTTTGAACAATATCTCCAAAACCAGGCATTGTTACTGACCGCTCCTAAAAATAGGGCGACCCGGAGACTACGCCTACCACAAGCCTCCCGTGTTGCTGCTACCTTCCGGTTCTGACAAGATTTGGGTGTTGCGATCGCATAGATCCAGGTCTTATATAAACATAACATGAAAATTCAGTAAGTGTGTGTCATTCCATAACAATTCGCCATTCATAAAGCTGATAGTTGACGCAGCCGTGTTTTACCAAGGGGTCATCAGCTACAATCGCTTCTGCTTCCTCCTTTGAGGCTGCCTCAAACAGTAACATTCCGCCTCTTTGCTCTACCCAATAGCCTGTTCGCGCTTTGTGTCCTTTAGTAATTAATTCCCGAATGTAGGCTTTGTGAGCAGGTACATATTGGTCAAAGGTAGGTTTATCGACTTTCCCTTCTTCAATTTTTACAAACCACGGCATTGGCTTCTTAACTCCAGTTACAACAGACAGCCTACGTAAAGTACCCAGTGCTGATGAAAGAGTATCAAATACAATAAATTTTAAGTGAAGTGCGTTATAGCTTTAGCCTAACGCACCGCTATATCTGTAATATCCTTTGAGCGTTTGCCGTTCAATACTCAACAACAATGATTTTATAATCCAAAATCTCAAATCCAAAATCTGAAATTGAATGAGCCGTTTTTTTATCGCCCTCCTACCACCGCAAGATATTCAAGACTACGCCAACAAGATTAAGCAATACTTTGCCTCACGCTATGCTAGTAGCGGGGCGCTAAAGTCTCCGCCTCATATTACCCTGCAACCGCCCTTTGAATGGGCAGATGCTAACTTGCCACTATTAGAAGCATCCTTGAAGGAGTTTGCCAGTGGACAACAGCCAGTAGCAATTACACTTAAAGGGTTTGATGCCTTTGTACCTCGTGTCATATACATTAATGTCGTCAGAAGTCAAGAACTTTTAACTTTGCAAGCTGATTTAATGGCTTATACAGAAAGCAACTTGAGAATTGTTGACAAGGTTTCTAAAACCCGCCCTTTTGCACCTCATTTAACGGTTGCATTTCGGGATTTAACAAAGCAGAATTTTAAAGCTGCTTGGCCAGAATTTGAAAATCGCCAGTTGCATTTTGAGTTTACTGCTGACAAATTAACCTTGCTGCTTCACGACGGGAAGCGCTGGAATATTAAACGAGAGTTTGCTTTTTTCTCTGGTAGTAATTGAGCTTTTAACCGATAATTCAGCCATTGCAAGTATTTTCTCAATGCCGATGTGGGTAGAATTTGGGATTCTAATTTATCGAATAGGTAATTCAATCACAAACTCGGTACCCTCACCTGGTGTTGAATGGCAATTTAGCTTACCGTGATGATTGTTAACTACAATTTGGTAAGCAATAGATAAACCTAGTCCTGTTCCTTTACCGATGGCTTTTGTAGTATAAAAAGCATCGAATATCTTTGTCCGATTTGCTTCACTGATTCCTGAGCCATTGTCTGCAATTCTGAGAATAACTTGCTCTCCAATTGCTTCCGTTTTAATCCAAATCGTCCCACTATGTCGAAAGTTTTCATCAAAATACTGATTTTTTTGGATTTCTTCAATTGCATCAATTCCATTACTAATCAAATTCATAAAAACCTGATTTAGTTCGCCTAAATAGCACTCAACAAGTGGTAATTCTCCATATTCTTTGATTAATTTAATTGCTGGACGATGACCATTTGCTTTCAGTCGATGTCCAAGAATGAGTAGTGTAGTTTCTAAACCTTCATGCAGGTTAGCTAGTTTTTTACCTGCTTCTCCGTGTCGAGAGAACTTATTCAAGGATGAGACAATTTCTGTAACGCGAGCTGTACCTATCTGCATAGATTGAATAATTTTGGATAAATCATTTAACAAATAATTGATATCTTTTGTTTTAATAGCATTTTGAATTTCATCTGGAGGATCGGGTAGATATTTCTGATATAACTCGAGCAAATTAATAACTTCTTGGAAATACTCTTCAATAAAATTCAAGTTTCCAGCGATAAAATTGATGGGATTATTTACTTCATGGGCAATTCCTGCTGTCATTTGACCCAAGGTTGCGACCTTTTCTGCTTGAATCAGTTGGGTTTGAATCTGTTGTAATTCGGCGTTTTTGTCTATCAAGGTTTTCGTCAAATTTTTCAGCTTCAGTTGATGCTCTATTCGCACCAAGACCTCTTCATACTGAAAAGGTTTAGTAATATAATCTACAGCTCCTAATTGTAATCCTTTAACCTTGTCAGCAGTATCGGAAAGAGCAGTCATAAAAATGATCGGAATATCCCGGACACGAGGATTGCTTTCACTTTTGAGGTATTTACAAGTTTCAAACCCATCGATACCCGGCATCATGATATCAAGCAAGATTAAATCAGGTAAATTATCATTATCTAATCTCTGAATGGCTTTTTCACCACTGCGAGCTGCCCAAACTTCAAAGCTAGACTGATCCAAAAAGCTCGATAAAACTTGTAAGTTGGCAGGGTTATCGTCCACGACTAAAATAATTCCTCTGCTAGGATCGCTATTTAGGGAATTTTTTTGATCGCCTATAGTTACTGTCATAAAATTTCTATCCTATATTGATTCACGTTGCTTATTTGCAAAACGCTAAAGGAGAACACTCCCAATTCAAAATTCACGGCATAAAATCCACATAAATAAATTTAAGGAAATTAATCTTTTGAGTTTTCGTTCAAAAAGTTAAGGATTAAATCTTCGTCAAACTGCCTCGCTAGCTGCCGCAATTGGTTAGCAAAGAGAGCGAATTTTGCGTCTGTTTCCTCTAGTTTATCTGCCCATTTTAAAATGTCATTGAAGTTACCTTTACTGGCTAAATTCATCAGTTCCTGCAATATATCGGGGGAAGGAAGAGTCAATTTATCTGGTGAACTATCAAGTGTTGTAGGCGAAGAATTAATTTTTTGTTCCTCAGATTGCTGGTAAATCCATGTCAAACCTAAATTGCACTCTAATTGATGCAGTAATTCATTTGCCTGTACAGGTTTGCTCAAAAAGGTGTCACCTCCTGCTTGCAGACTGCGATTTTGGTCGGCTTCAAAGACACTAGCAGAAGAGACGATAATCTTGATATCGTGGATATCTGGGGTATGACGCAGGTGTTTAATCAATTCAAACCCATCCATTTCTGGCATCAGCAAATCTGTAATCACTAGGTCTGGTTTCAGGGCGATCGCTTTTTCTAAACCTTCTTTACCGTTGCTGGCTTCAACTACGTTGAAACCCAATGGTTGCAGTAAATTTGTAATTACTGTGCGATTCTCCCAGCGATCGTCCACCATTAAGATGGTGCGGGGTCTACCTGTAAAGCCAATGATTTGTCCCTTGGATACAGCCATCGCAGACTGTACCCATTCGCTGGCTTGGGCGATCGCAATTTCAAACCAGAAAGTACTACCCTGACCAATCTCACTTTTAACCTGGATATCGCTACCCATCATCTGCACCAACTGCCGAGTAATAGCTAAACCCAGCCCTGTCCCTTCTATCTGATGCTTTTTTTCACCTACTTGTTCAAATGGCAAAAAAATGTTGCCCAATTGGGTTGGAGTTATGCCAATTCCTGTGTCTTTTACACTAAAGTGAATGTGATATTTCTCCATCTGCCCATCAGCAGTCAGTCGATCGATTACCTCAACCTCGAAGCTAACTTTACCCTCATCAGTAAATTTAATGGCATTTCCCAGCAGATTCAAAAGAACCTGACGTAACCTTTTGACATCGACATGAACCCCTGTGGGTAAGTTGCTTGCGGGTTCATAGACAAACAAAATGCCTTTTTGTTCTGCCCGAATCTGGCAAATTTCTACAATACCCTGTAAAAAAGACGGAAAATGCACATCTTGAGGATTCAGTTCTAGTTTTCGCGCTTCAATTTTGGAAAGATCCAAAATGTCATTAATTAGAGTCAGTAGATGAGAGCCACACTGTTCAATAATATTTACATGATATTGCTCTGACTCTGGCAAAGCTTTGGAACGCAGCAAAATTTGAGCGCAACCCAAAATACCATTCAAGGGCGTTCGCAGTTCATGGCTCATGTTGGCTAAAAATTCGCTCTTAGCCCGGTTTGCGGTATCAGCCGCTGTTTTAGATTTTTTCAGTTGAGCTTGTTCAAAAGCTTGTACCTGCCACAAGACAGCGATCATCGTCACTGTTAATCCGCCCACAATTAGGGCGATCAGATCGAGAAATTGTAGCCGAGATTCAATGTTTTGACGCGGAATTACCAAAGCCACAGACCAATTAGTTTCTCGTAACGGCATATAAGCAACATACTTTTTAGTGCCGTCAATTTCCATCAACTGAATTCCCTGTTGTTTGTTTACCATTCGCTGCGCGATCGCATTTAAATTGCGATCTGGAATTTTCAGCAGGCTGGGTGCGGGTTTTTCTACCGTTGACATTAAGGTTGAGTTGGGATGGACGATCGCTTCTCCTTGGGAATTGAGGGCAAATGCATAGCTGTTGTTGCCGTAGTGCAAAGAGTTGACCACCTTTGCAATGCGATCGACTTTAACATTGCCGTGGAAAACTCCAATCGGTGAACGATTGGTAGGAGAATCAGACCAGATTGGAGTGGCGATCGCAATTAAAGGAATACCTGTGGAACGGCTAATAAAGGGATCGGAAATGTTGCTTTTTCCTGCTAGTGCTTTTTGAAAGTAGTCTCGATCCTTAACATTCTTATTTGACCGACCAATTTTAGTATTAAAATACGAACCATCCGGGGTAACTATTTGGAAAAAGAAAAATTCATCGATCCGCTTAACTTCTGACTTTAAATAAGGTTCTGCTAAAGACCAGTCTAAGGAGCGTACAGTTGAAGTATGAGCAAGGGTTTGCACCTCGACTTTGCGAATATGTAACCACTCCTCAATTTCATCAACTCCTCTCTGTACCTCTAAAAATGCTTTTCCTCTCAAGTCTTGTAGCGTTATTTTTCGAGCAGCCTGATAGCTAAAATAAGCAGAAATACTCACAATAAGAGTAGTGCCGCCAATAATAAATCGGATTGGTAAATTCCGTGAAGAATACATTTTGGTGTCAGATGGGCTGGAGTTGCCTTCGATCGCAGGCTTAACCCTTTAAACAATGGGTTTTGTAAGCAAAAAAAGGGCTATATTTAGATTGCCCAAAAAATTATTAATAATCGCAATTATGATTGTTACCCATAGCTGCGATTGTCAATACCCTAAACTTTGCTAACTATCCTTTAAAGACCTGTATTGTGAAGTATGTATAGGCCGATCGTCGAGTAAGTTCAAAAAATACACTTTATCAAAAATATAATAATCAAATTTCTCGTTATAATTTTCTTGATAAATTAGATAATATTACTGATATTTAAGTATCGGTAAATAGTCAACTTTATTTAGTAAAACAGGTATTTAAAATCAAAAATTTGGATTATTTTGTAACAGGCGAAAGCCAAGAGTCGCCATCTAGGTGACATTGGTAGCGATTAAATGACTGCCGACCCTATGCAAATTGAATGTGAAAGAGGTTATCAAATCTGATTAACAAGCTACAGTATATACCTGTAACATAACAACCAATTAGGTAATACTTGCCTTTTGACTAATGACTCAAGTAGATATTCTGATCCTTTCAAATGGCCCAGGTGAAGTAACAACCTGGGTGCGTCCAGTAGTAAAGGCGTTGCGGCAAGAACTAGGGGATGACCGTTCTATAGTGAGGATTTCTGTGGTATTATCGCCTTGCTCAAATGCCAGTGGTAAAGAAGCAGCGATCGCTCTTTCTTACCCCGAAGTAGATAGAGTTCAGGGAGCAGAACATTTTTGGCAATTTTTGCTTTGGGGTAAAACATTTGAAAATTGGGATTGGAGAAGTCGCGGTGTTATCGTTTTTTTGGGCGGCGATCAAATTTTTCCAGTGATTATAGGCAAAAAGCTCGGATATCGCACAGTTGTTTACGCCGAATGGGAAGCCAGATGGCATAACTGGATTGATCGCTTTGGTGTGATGAAACCCGAAGTAGCAGCCAAAGTCCCAGCAAAATATGCTCAGAAATTCACTGTTGTCGGTGATTTGATGCTAGAAGCTAGTAGTCAAGAGTCATTAGTCATTGGTCATTTGTCCTTAGCAAATGACAAAGGACAAATGACTAATGACATAAACGCGTCAGTGACTTCCCACAGCGTAGGACAAAAGACTGAATTGATTGGTTTACTCCCTGGTTCAAAAGCAGCAAAATTAGCCCAAGGAGTACCATTATGTTTAGCTATTGCCGAATACATTCATGCAAAAAGACCGCAAATCAGATTTGTGATTCCTGTAGCCCCAACTTTGGATTTACCAACTTTAGCTAGTTTTGCCAATCCCCAAAAGAACTCTATTGCTGAAATCTTTGGCTTTGGCGGTGCTTCCTTAATTATCCCAGAGGATGCTCAAGGCAAGGCATTGCTCAAAACAGCAACGGGCTTAACTGTAGAACTGTGGCAAGAAAACCCTGCATATCACTTATTATCCCAGTGCTGCATCTGCTTAACTACGGTGGGGGCAAACACTGCTGAACTTGGTGCTTTAGGAGTGCCAATGATTGTTTTACTACCAACGCAGCAACTTGACGCTATGCGTTCTTGGGATGGTTTACCTGGATTGTTGGCAAATCTGCCAGTAGTCGGTACGCTATGCGCTAAGGCAATCAATTGGTCATTTCTGAGATTTGTGAGACGTAAAGGTTTATTAGCATGGCCAAATATCTGGGCACAAGAAGAGATAGTCCCAGAAATTATGGGTAAAGTTCAACCACAAGATATTGGAGAAATGGTTTTAGATTTTTTGGCGAATCCAGAAAAATTGGATGATATGCGCGCTAAACTCCGTAATATTCGCGGTGAAAACGGTGCAGCGCAGAAGATAGCACAGATTGTTGGTGAGGAGATTGGGAAGTAGGGAAAGATGAGGGAGTAATCAAAGCAACATCCCCCTAATTTTTACTCTGGCTTAACGTGAGTTAGACAAGTATTATTTGACGTCTCCCCCAACCCCTCTCCGACACGGAGAGGGGAGCAAAAGCTGAATTTTTCGCTACTCCTCCCTTTGGGTTTCGGAGAGGTTCATCGAACTCACTCTGGCTTAATCTGAAGATTCTCCATCCCTGCGCCCAAGTTCATAAATGCCAGCACCCATACAGGCTAATATACCTGTACTAATTCCCCAACTCTCGCCTAAACTAATTTCCAGACCCCAGTTACATAAAGTGCCGACTACCAAAAAAGGCACAATGCTAAACAGTGAGGCGTAGAAAGCATTTTGGGATTCTCTGGCTTTACGAGTCTTTTCAAATTCTGACTGGCTGGTGTAGAGCGATCGCTCGGCAAAGTTAAACCAGCGATTGAGTTGCTCGATTACCCATTCATTGACTCTGGAAAAACCTAGATATAGCGCCAATGACCACAAACTCGCTCCAGCGATCGCGATCGTGTCTAACTCAAAACGGAAAGGTAAAATTTCAGTCAGCATTGCTTAGGTGAATCCTGCAAAGGGTTAACTTTAGCTGTCAGTAGATGCTAAATAAACCTCTTGTGCAATTTTAAGCATAAAAGCTCACAAGATTTCAACTACTTAGTAAATATCCAGCTTCTTAGCTTGTTTACACCCGTTTTACACTCATTCTCTATCTAAAGGTATCAAAAAATACCTCACATTTTAGTTTAAGCTACAACAGTTTTCCTATATAAGCTAGTACCTACAAACCACAAACCCCTTGAAATTATTATATTTCAAGGGGTTTAATATAGTGCCAGGAACCGGACTTGAACCGGTGACACGAGGATTTTCAGTCCTCTGCTCTACCAACTGAGCTATCCCGGCTGGGGCTTTTGTGAGCCACGATTAATCAATGTAGCAAAGATAAAAGAATATAGCAAGTCTTTGGAGAAAAATAGTTATGCAGCTTTCAAACTCAACTTAAACCAGATGAAAACGGCTACAAATAGTAGAAATTGGACAAGAACAATACTTGGCCCAGAAGCAAAGTTGAAAATACCTGACACAATGATCCCAGCAATGCTGCTAATGGAACCAACTATCACCGACATGACTAGAAAGCGGCTAAAGTGGTGACTCATCAGTTTGGCGGTAGAGGCGGGAATGACCAAAAAGGCGTTGACTAATAAAACGCCAACAGCTTTAATCGCGACAGCAACGGCGAGTGAAAGCAAGACTACAAAAGCGTAGCGGTACAATTGGACGGGAACACCTTGAACTTGGGCGACATCGGGGTTAAGGGTCAATAAAATTTGCTGTCGCAGAGTTGATAATAAAAATATGCCACCTCCCACAAGTACTAGCAGCGTCAAAATCAAATCTGTGGTGTCGATCGCTAGAATATCCCCAAACAGTACAGCCATCAAGTTGCCACGATATCCTTTAATTAGGCTCGTGAGAATTAAACCGATCGCTAATGCCCCAGATAGCACTATGCTAAGTACGCTATCGCTAGCTAAGTCGGTTTTATCGATAAAGTAAAGAACAATAACCCCAAAAACTAAGGTAAAAGGTAACAGCATCCAAGTAGGATTTATTTGTAGCAGTACACCTAACGCCACACCTACTAATGCTGCATGACCAACTGCGTGACTGAAAAATGATAACTGGCGCAAGGTGACAAAACTACCCAACATCCCGCCAAGTATTCCCATCAATGCAGCACCTGCGATCGCACGCTGCATATAAGGGAATGTTAATAAGCTTACCAAATCATTAATATTGGCGATCGCAAGCCAAGTTATCTGACAATCATTGAAGAAATTCATACTTATAGGCATTAATGTTGGTGCTGGTAGCGGCTAAAACCTGGGCCGTAGGTTGCTAACAGGTTTTGCGGTGAAAGGGCAATTTCTGGCTTACCAGTACAAACAATGCTTTGGTTCAGGCAAAGCACGCGATCGCAATGCCGATTTACCATATCAATATCGTGAGAAACTTGTAATACTGTCCAACCTTCCTCTCGCTTTAATTCATTTAGCAAAGCGTAAAAATCTGCTGCACCTTGCACATCAACACCAGCAAAAGCTTCATCTAGTACCAAGAGTTTCCGAGGCATTACCAAACAATAAGCCAATAAAACCCGCTTCAGTTGACCGCCACTAAGAGTACCAATAGCTTGATGCTGTAAATGATAAGCATCAGTTCGCCGTAAAGCTTCTGTTACTGCTGCCGATTTTTCTCGGTCTTGTTTCCACAATTTAGAGAAAAATGAATTCTTTTTTTTTCCTTCTTTAGTCCATCCCAGTCCCACCAATTCGCTGACAGAAATGGGAAAGCTACGATCAAAAATGAAGTTTTGTGGCATATAACCCAACGTGTGGCGTAAATGCCCCAATCTGGAAATTGGACGACCCAAGATTTCAATCGTCCCAGCACTTCGAGGTATCAAATCTAAAACCGCTTTTACCAGGGTACTTTTACCAGCACCATTGGGGCCAACGATGGCTGTATCTGTTCCTGGCAATAATTCAAAGGAAACATCTCGAACAGCTAGATAGCTGCCTTGATAAACAGTTAATCCTTCTACTTTCAAAATAGGAATGTCATTAGTCATTGGGTATTAGGCATTGGGCATTGGGCATTGGGCATTGGTCATTTGCAAAAGACAAAAGACAACTGACAAATGACAAATCTATTTACACGATGTTTCTAGAGTTTGCAAATTCGCTTTCATTGCCTTGAAATAATGCTGTGGATCTGTTTCGCCAGTTTCTAGAGAATCCAGAGTACGCAAATTTAATTTCAAGTCTTTAGAGAGGCTGTTCAGCAGTTTATTATCTACTCCTGGTTCGCTAAATAAAGCTTTGACTTTGTATTTTTTCACGGCGCTGACGGCATTTTGCACATCTGTTGGTGAAAGTTGATCTTCGGGAATTTGTACCACAGCAACTTGCTTGAGGTTATAGCGTTTAGCTAAATATGGAAACGCATCATGAAAGGTAATAAAGGTGCAAGTGGGATTTTTCTGTAAAGTCTGCTGAAATTCACTGTTTAAACTTTCTAATTCTTTAATATAAGCTGTAGCATTTGCTTCGTAAGTAGCTTTGTTCCTCGGATCGGCAGCAATTAATCCATCTCGAATATTTGTTACTTCCTGTTTTGCTAAAACTGGATCTAACCAAACGTGAGGATTACCCTGACTTTGTTCGCGGTCTTTTTCATCTGGCGTTGTTTTTACGACAGGTGAAATTTCATTTAAGGGTTTAATACCAATACTTGCATCAATTTCAGTTAATTTGGGATTTTGGGCATTTTTGACAGTACCTTCCAGAAATTCCTCCAAGCCTAAACCATTTTTTACTAATACCTTAGCAGTAGCGATCGCTTTGACATTTCCTGGTGTCGCTTGGTATTCATGTACCTCCGTACCAGGTGGCACTAGAATTTCTACATCTGCGACATCCCCAGCTACTGCCTTAGTAAACAAATATATCGGCAAAAATGTCGCTACTACTTTAGTTTTTCCTGACTGCGCCTGTGGGATAGAAGCAGCTTCTTGTGCTTGCGGCAACTGTTCGGAAGTTGTTCCCTGATTTGGATTCGATTGACTACACCCAGTAGCCATCGACAACATTAGCAGAGCAATTATGGGCAAGATGCCGCTTCTTTGCCTACCTGTTCTAACTTCTGTGCAATTCACAATCACGTATTTTGCCTCCAAAACGGATGCTGACTCTGCCTCTGTCAAAATTCCTATTGACAACTTTATACTATAATAATTCTCATTCTCATTTTAAGTACATAATATCATTCTGAGTTTGCTGTGTAATGAGTAACAACAAAACTTTTTCAGACGGTACAGCCCTCTGCAATTTAGTTTTCCCTAAATAATTAGGGTTTGTTGACTTTTTTTGTTAAAAAGTTTCCTCTCTTCTGATAAGATTGCTGACAAATATTCTCATAAAATACACGTTTAAAAAACGTGGTTTGGGTGTGAGTTGGAGATCGGTGTGAGGAGAGAAATGCAAAAATTCTGGAAATATCTGCTAGTTAGTCCAGCAGTCTGCGGTGTCATGCTATTTGTGAATACTGCTACATTTGCAGGTGAAACTTCTAGCATGTCTGAAATCAATCAAGTGCAAGTTTTAGCTAATCCAGACACAAAAGTTGAGACAAAAGCGCAAGTTACCTCCGTGTCTCAATTTTCTGATGTACAACCAACCGACTGGGCATTTCAAGCATTGCAATCCTTGGTTGAGCGCTATGGCTGTATTGCAGGATACCCAAATAGCACTTATCGCGGTAATCGGGCATTAACGCGATATGAGTTTGCTGCTGGTTTGAATGCTTGTCTCGATCGCGTTAACGAACTTATTGCGACAGCCACTGGCGATTTAGTTAACAAACAAGATTTAGCCACATTACAAAAGCTGCAAGAAGATTTTTCCGCCGAACTGGCGACACTCCGAGGCCGTGTAGATGCAGTAGAAGCGCGAACTGCTGAATTGGAGGCGAATCAGTTCTCAACCACAACTAAATTGCAAGCAGAAGTTGTCGCAGTCGCTAGCGATGTTTTGTCAGGAAATACAGTTAACGGTGCGGAAATTACAGATAAGAATACAACTTTAGGGTTACGGGCGCGGATACAATTCGTGACCAGCTTTACAGGAAAAGATACGCTGTTCACCAGAATCCAGGCTGATAATATTCTCAGTCCTAACATCGGTACGCCAGAGGGGAACTTATTTTTTGCTGGCGAGGATGGTACCACTAATGCTTTTATAGATGCCTTGTATTACAAATTCCCTCTGGGTGAAAAAACAGAGGTTACTGCTCTTGTCAACGCAGCCGCAGCAGATGATATTACCAGTACTGTCAATCTCTTTGACGGTGATGGCTCCTTTGGTGCTTTGTCCACGTTTGGTACACGCAACCCAATTTATAATCAGATAAATGGCGCGGGGTTGGCAGTAACGCACGAGTTCAATGAGAAATTGGCACTGAGTCTAGGGTATTTGAGTGGTACAGCTAATGACCCTACGCCCAATAATGGTTTGTTCAATGGTTCTTATGGTGCGTTGGCACAGCTGACAGTTAAACCAAGCGATCGCATTTCTATCGGTTTAACTTACATCAATTCCTACAATCAACCACTACTCACAGGTAGTAATGCTGCCACTTTCCAGGATATAGCAGCTATCCAGGGTTTACCAGAAGATCAAGTAGGATTTTCCAGTAATTCTTACGGTGTCGAAGCATCCATTGGCATCACTGATAACATTGTCTTGGGTGGTTGGGCTGGATACACCAACAGCCAAAGCTTGAGAGGAACTCGTGGAGACGTTGATATTTGGAACTATGCTGTCACCTTGGGCTTTCCTGACCTCGGTAAAAAAGGTAACTTAGCAGGTATCATCGCTGGTGTGGAGCCGAAAGTGACAAGTTCTAACATCGCAGGTTTGGATAGCGATCCTGATACATCCTATCATCTTGAGGCGTTCTACCAGTATAAGCTGAGTGACAATATCACCATTACTCCTGGAGTCATCTGGTTAACATCTCCAGATCATAACGACGCTAATGATGATGTTGTTATTGGTGCATTAAGAACCACATTCAGTTTCTAATTTTTTAAAATTTTAAAAGAAGACGCAAATTTATCTTTTGCGTCTTTTTTTGGGTATAGGTTTAAAAATAGAACTTAGCATTTTTACCCAGCTTGATATCTGAAAACAACGCGAGTTCGACAGTTAGGAAAGGTCAAAAAAGTTGCTAGATATGAATTTGCTCAACTGAACATCCACGCAGCCTGAAAAAAGTCGCGTTCACAAAACATCGCATAACGATAAGTTGAATGCACAACAGAATCAGTAGCGGCATAATTGTCAACCAAATTTTCTAATTGTTGTGTCAGTGGTTGAAAATCTGCGCTGCTATAAGTACGAATCCAGTCTGCATATTGATGATTAGGAATACCGTTACAAGCCAATTTTTCTCCTAAAAAGGCATACAAACGCATACAGGGAGACATTGCCGCAGCAGTTAAACCGACATCTTTGCTCCAAGCAGTTGCTAACAAAAAATCAGTATAGCGGCGAGTAGCAGATGCAGGTTCTACAGCATACAAATTGACTCCCCACTCAGAAGCATAACTACTATGCAGGCGAAGTTCTTCTAAAACTCCACTAGCTAAATTATGAAATGTGGTGAAACCTAACCAGTCTGGTGCTTTGGCTGCGGCGATACTGTAGGCACGGGCAAAAGCTTCTAAGAAAAAAGCATCTTGCCCTACGTAGTAAGCAAATTTAGCTTGCTCAAGAGTACCATCGCCAATGCCTTGAACGAAAGAATGCTCTAAGCAAGCTTGGGCTAAGTCTTGATTTGCTGCCCATAATTCGTTAGATAAAGTCATTTGTTATTTGTCACTTGTACTGAGCGAAGCCGTTGGCGTGGTCACTGAGCGTAGTCGAAGTGGAGCCTCTCCAAGAGTTGTATTTGTCATTTGTCAACTATTATCTCCTTTAAAAAGGGAAGAACTGGAGTAAGACTGAGCCAATACTTCCCAAAAAGTCAACGAAGCTGGGTTTACCAGTACTTACCTTCTCATTAACCGGTGTTTGTAGTTCTTTTATAAAAGTTTGGGCTGTTAGGGTTCCAGTGCTGTTGTTTTGGGATGTAAACAATTTTTCTGCAACTTGAGCATCTTGGAATGCACCTTGTCTATCTAGTATTTGGTAACGAGCGACACCACGAGCAAGATAAGCATCTGCATATTCTGGTTTAATTGCGATCGCTTGATTAAAATAACTGATTGCTTGCTGTTGGTTGCCTTTTTGCCCTTCTGCTACACCCAAAGCATAAAAATCTGCTGGTGAAGCAATTTGTGATGGTATCGCAACTGCACCTTGAAAGTTAGTCCCATTCAAGTAAGCGCCAGTTAGTTCTGCATTTGCTAAATAAGTATTTCTCAAATCAGCACCCGTCAAATTTGCCCCATTAAATTTAGCTTCGCTCAGGTTAACGCCAAATAAACTCGCGCCACTTAAGTTTGCACCCCGCAAATCTGCACCGCTCAAATTTGCACGGCTCAAGTTTGCACCTGTGAGATTAGCACCGCTCAAATTGGCTCCAGATAAGTCAGCCATCACTAAACCTGCATTCATCAAATCACAGTTTTGACATTGTTTGGTTGCTAATAACTGTTTAACATGTTCAGAATTAGCTGCTTGTACGGTCGTTGTCAAACTAATCGTGGTTAAAAATGCAACTGCACTTAGAAATTGAATCTTCATATTTATGTAATATTTATTACTCAATAACAGTATAAACTGAGATGGATTTATACCTCAGCATTATGATATGAGCAATCTCAATAATTTGTCCTCTGTAGTTGCCTACATCACTTATAAATTGGTGATACCTTTCCTGTAGAACCTTACGCTAAAGGATTCTAGAAAAGTCGGGAAAGTATAAATTGAGCCGATATTAAGATTGATAACCCCAGTAAGAAGGGTAAATGAGCATCATTCGTCAAGATAAATGATACATTTTACTAGAGGCAAAACTGATGTTACAAAATTAAACTCACTGCAAAATATCGCTTCCAAAAAATCATCTGTAACATCCAAATAATTAGTATTTGTTAAAATCAAGTCAATTAGTAGAGCAGTATCCAAGCCTAAAGTTTGCCCTATAGCTGGACTAGTCATTGTCATCAGGGATGCTTGAACTCAGGAGCAAAATGATAGATTTGCTTTTAGATACCCTGATTTTAAATAAATATGAGACTATAGAAATATTAAGGCAGTCAGAAAAACGTGAGTCAGCAAGACAAACTCTTAGAAAAAATTCTCTCTGGGACTTCTGATACAGATATCCCTTTCGCCCAACTGTGGCAACTTTTATATACACTAGGCTTTGAAGAACGGATTCGTGGCGATCATCGTATTTTTTTCAAAGCCGATGTTGAGGAGATATTGAACCTGCAACATAAAAAAGGAAAAGCCAAAAGCTATCAAATTAAACAAGTTCGGGCAGTGATTCTCAAATATAAGCTAGGAAGTAAAAATGATGTTTCGGTATGAAATTATTCTCTACTGGAGTGAATTAGATCGAGCTTTTATTGCTGAAGTTCCAGAGTTACCAGGCTGTGCTGCTGACGGTGATACTTATCAAGAAGCACTGTATAATGTAGAATTAGTTGTGCAAGAATGGATAGAAACTGCTAAAGATTTGGGGCGTCCAGTTCCTGAGCCTAGACCACGTTTGATGTACATTTAATTGATACACAAAGCAAGTTCAACTTATTTTTTAGCATAATCATACGTGAGTTCGACAAGCCCTTTTTTGACTTCTCCCTCAACCCCTCTTGGACACAAAGAGGAAAGCCAAAACCCTAATTACTCGTTGCTCCTTCCTTGACCCGTGGGAGAGGGAGGTTGTGAGGGAGAGGTTCATCTAACTCACGTTAATCATAAATTTTCAAACATTCTTTAAGTGAAGAACTTAGTTACTGGCAATCTTACAAATCACCATAATATGTGAATTGTATTTGTTAGTAGTATAGTGAATAAGTTGTAGTCCAGAACGTTCTATTTCTTGCAATAGTTTAGGTATTTCATACTTGTGATGCCGCCAAATAGTAATTTCTTCACCTTTAGAGATTTCAATATTTTTCTCTATCCCCATCCGACTAAAATTGATAGTGTAATCATGACGTAGTTTCAGATTAGCAACAATACTATCTGTTTTTAAATCGTATTTTCTCACTAGTTCGCAATCTTCCGATTTTATCCCAATCTTCTTTTTAACCCATCCATATACTTCTTCTACATGATACTTGCAGCCACCTCTAACTATTCCATCCCATGTAGAGTTAGAACCAGTTTCGTTGGTAAATACTAACAGATCATTTTTTCCCATGCTATCTCTAAAGTTTTTGAACACCTCATCTCTATTTTGATGATTTCCAATGGTAACACCTAAGTGTAAAAATATTTTTGCTGTGTCGTCAATTTCAAGGATAGCTTGATTTTGGAATAAACTTTTGGGTACACAACTACTTTCTATGTCAATTGTGGAACTGATAAACTCGATTAATGGAAACCATTTTTTAAAATTCATTTTGGAGACATGAAGCAATTCTTCGCTAATATCTAAAGCAATATATTTGTTAACTTTTTTTAATTTATTTAGTTTGCGAATAAACTTTTTAACAGGATAGGAATTACCTGCGCCAACATCTATAATATTTACTCGATCGCCAGCTTTGATATTACCATTAAGGTATTTAAAATTTTCTTTTAAAAGGTCAATTTCTACATTTGCCCTTCCATACCATCTAGGAATAGCATGTTTCAGATAAAAATCGTTCCAAATTTTTGCACCTCTCCCTTTATATGAATACTTGAGAGGGATTTCTCGTTTGACTTCTAATGCATGAATTATTCCTGAAATTTCTTCTTCAGAAAAAAGAGAGTAGAACTCAGAACTTGGCTTTGCTGTGCGACTGATAGTAGTTGAGATATCCGAGGGAAGTTGGGAATTACGATGAAAATTTTGAGCCATTATTCTTGTTCTTTGGTTTTCTTCGGTCTTGAAATTGATTAGCCGTAATGCTTGCTAAAAATGTATTCTCCCATGCCACTGTCCCAAAACTCGAAATTTGCACCACAAATAATTTGCCGCAAGTCATACAGAATTTAATCAAAAACAACATAAACCTTGCTACTCTTCTTTTGGCGGAGATGCTATGCTAACGGGAAAGCTCCGCGAACGTCGTTCCTCTTCGCAATTAGATATTAGATTTAGTTATATCTGTCTACTTACATTATGGTAGATAATTCCCAAGAGCCAAAAGAGCATGATGTATCTCTGTGCGGTCATTATAAAGTCCCAGCAGATGATGTAGTTTTGGGAGAACTTGAAAGAATTAACCAGTTGATGATGCATGGAAGGATTGAGCAAAAAATTGATGCTCTTCTGGATGCTTTTGAATATGGTCAAGCTGGCTTACAAATAATTATTCATTCGTTGCATGACTCTTCAATAGAAGTGAGAGAAGCTGCCTATTTTCTACTTCAAGAAAGTACAGAATGGTCAGCAAAAGAGGTCTTACAAGAATATATACCTATGATTTTTTTAAATGCCTTCATGCATGGAATGGGCAAACTGTAATGTCTTTGTGTTCTTCAATCAGTTCAGATTGGAAAACTCTAGTAAGTGTTGATAATGGAAAATGCAACCTTTGGGATTTAAGAACAGGTCAGCTAATACGCACTTTGGATATCAATTTACCAAATGATGATATTGATGATGTTACTGATTATGTTAATATCGCTTTCATCCCTGATACGCAAACCCTTATCATTGCATCTGAAGGTATAGTAAGTCTATGGGACATACAAACAGAGGAGATAATTCGCACTTTAAAAGGGAATTACGCTGGCTCTTTCGCTACCAATTTGCTGAATAAAACAACCATCTCTCTCGGTCGTCGCGTTCATGATGACTACTCTGACTCTGAACACCCTGTTAAAGTCTGGAATTTACAGACAGATCAGCTAGTTAGTACTATATACGGGCATAATACAGCTGAAGAGAACGATCTGATCGTCAACCCCTCAGAGCAGTTTCTCACTATTATGTATTGTCACTTTAAGGATGCACGTGGTTTTTATGACATAGTTCTTAAAATGTGGGATTTACAAACTGGTGAACGACGAATTGCTACATTTAATGTGCCTCTTAGTAAATCGGATAAAACTTTTTTCCCTACCTTAAGCCAAGATGGAAAAACTCTTGTTACTTGCAGTGGGGATGCCAGCATCAAAGTGTGGAATTTCCAAACAAAGAAGATAGTTCATATTTTCCAAGGTCATCGAATTATTCACGGTCATCAACCTATTTTCCTAAGCCCCCAAGCCAATATTCTTGCAAGTGTAGGGGTCGAGAATAGAATAAATACTATCATTTTATGGGATTTAATTAGAGGAGAAAAAATACATATACTTGAAGGCTCCGCACCTGTGGCTTTCAGTACAGATGCTAAAGTTATCGTAAGTGGAGGTGCAGACAATACAATCATTGTGTGGGATTTACAAACGGGTGAAAAACTTTGCATACTGGAAGGTCATTCATCTCGAATTGTAGACATTGCTATCAGCCCAGATGGCCAAACTATTGTCAGTTCCAGTGACATTAGTAGTTACTTTGCTAACGATGCTACTATCAAAGTCTGGGGAGTGTGATAATACTAACACCCTTGATGGACTAGCCAATTGGTTTTTTACAATCAAAAATAGGAGATAATTTTCCAAAGATAGAGGGGTAAATACCATTGGTTCAGCAACCAGAACTCCAAGAAACTTCGTCGATAAAGGCAACCCAGCGCGTGCTTAAAAGTTTAAGCACTTACCGGTGGACTTCACTGGGAGCATTAGTCAGCCTGTTGCTGTTGACGATCGCCAACGCACTCACTCCACAACTATTTCGGTGGGGAATTGATGAGGGAATCGCGCCAAAAAATCTCCAAATTGTGCTATATAGCGCCGCCTGGATGGTAGTTGCCGCGATCGCTCGTGGTGTATTTAACTTTGGACAAAGCTATTTAGCAGAAGCAGCATCTCAGGGTGTTGCTTATGAACTGCGAAACAAAATTTTCAGCAAAATCCAAAATCTCAGTTTCAGCTTTCATGACCAGGCGCAGACTTCCCAACTACTAACCCGTGTCACCAGCGACATTGAACAAATTCGTACCTTTGTTGGTACTAGTTTAATTCAGGTCGTCGGTTCAGTTGTGACATTGGTGAGTATTTCGGTGGTTTTGCTGGTGATGAACTGGCAATTAGCACTGATTAGCCTAACAGCAGTGCCCATAACCGCATGGTTAATGGCACTATTCGTCAGCCGAAATAACAAACTTTTTCGGCAAGTACAAGAGCAACTGAGCAACCTCAATGCTATCTTGCAAGAGAACTTGCTAGGAATCCGTGTAGTTAAAGCCTTTGTGCGGGAGTCAACCGAAAGGTCGCGTTACACAACTCTGAATGATGGCCTAGTCAAGGCAAACATGAAGACCATTAGCGCCATCCGCGATACCTTTCCCTTGATATTCTTGCTGAGTAATTTGGTAACACTGGCAGTTTTCGCCTATGGGGGAGCGCAGGTGATTGGGCGCAGATTTTCCATTGGCGAGCTGGTGGCGTTTAACTCCTACCTAGCGTTGATTCTCCAACCAATTTTGTTGATTGGATTTGCCGCACCCGCGATCGCTCAAGCAGCTGCTTCCGCCGAACGTGTCTACGAAGTTGTGGATGCAGAGGTAGAAATTCGCGATTGCCCTGGTGCTGTCCCCTTTGACACCTGCGGTGGTAGAATTACCTTTGAAAATGTTTCCTTTCGCTATCCCGGAGCGACAACCGAAACTCTCAAAGAAGTATCCTTTGAAACCAAGCCTAACGAGCTAATCGCCGTTCTCGGAATGACTGGTTCGGGAAAAAGCACAATCATGAACCTGATTCCTCGCTTTTACGATGTCACCAAGGGAGCAGTTCGCATTGACGGACGAGATATAAAAAGTTTCACACTCAAAAGCCTCAGATCGCATATTGGGATTGTCTTTCAGGAAACCACCCTCTTTTCTGGCACAATCCGCGAAAATATTGCCTACGCCAAACCTGATGCTACCTTAGAGCAGGTGATTGAAGTTGCAAAAACCGCCCAAATGCACGATTTTATTAGCGGTCTAGCCGATGGCTACGAGACGATTGTGGGCGAACGGGGTGTAGGCTTATCTGGAGGACAAAAGCAGCGAATTGCGATCGCTCGTACCTTACTAACCGATTACAGCATTCTGATACTTGACGATAGTACCTCGGCTATAGATGCCAAAACTGCCGCCCAAATTCAAGCCGAACTAGATCATTTAATGCGCCAAAAAGCTTGTACAACCTTTGTAGTAGCTCAACGTATTAGCACTGTTAAAAATGCCGATCGCATTTTTCTCATGGATAAAGGACGATTGGTAGCACAAGGCACTCACGAAAAATTGATGCAAACCAGTCCACTCTACGGTGTAATTTTGGAATCTCAGGTAAAACCAAAGGAGAAAAAATGATCTCCAATTAGCATAATTAATTTTGCTTACAGCCTAGTAATAAAGACTTTTAATCTAAAATCGTTCGACTGAGCGACTTGCCTTGAGCGGAGCCGAAAGGAGCCGAAGTCCAAAATCCAAAATCTAAAATTTTTATGAGAGGCACTATTCCCGTTGTTGCATCTGAGGAAAACGCAAGTCAGCAATTTTCCACCCTGCGGCGCTTTTTACAATACGTGCTGCTTTATCGCAAAGAAATTCCCATCGCTCTGACATTAGTATTAATTGGTGCCATAACTCAGGCAGTTGGACCATTCTTTCTCGGCTGGTCGATCGATCGTTTGATTGCACAAGGGAATTTGCAAGGACTGCTGATGTTGTTAGGGCTACTAGGACTGAACTACGGACTTGGTGTCTTAGCAATTCGGGGTCAAATTATTCGAGTCGGCTGGATTATGCAGCGATTGCTGGCTCAACTAAGACAAGATATTTTCATTAAAATCCAAAGTCTGCCACTCAGCTTTTTCGATCGCAGCGAAGCAGGCGATTTAATGAGCCGCTTGCTGAATGATGTCAACACCGTGAATCAAGCATTTGGACTGACGATTGCCCAAATGCTGGGCAATACTTTCAGTTTGGTGGGCATTGTAATTGCCATGCTCTCAATCAACCTGCGACTTGGTTTGTTGAGCAATCTGGTTGTGCCACTGATGATTTTTACCACAAGCTTATTTGCACGTTGGGCAAGAGTCAGATTTCGCGTCACCCGACAAACCATTGGGGAACTTTCCGCCAAGTTAGAAGAAGATATTGGCAGCGTCCGAGAAGCACAAGCATTTAATCGCGTACAGATGAATATCGCAGAATTTGATATTCTTAACGCCGCTAATAGAGATGCCAACGTTGAGGCTGTGGCAATTACTTCCGCCTTTTTGCCCTCTATCGATTTTCTCAACACACTAGCAACGGCTGGCGTGCTAGCCTATGGCGGTTATCTAGCGGTAACAGGAGCTGCAACAGTGGGTGTAGTGACATCCTTTTTACTTTACGTCCAGCAGTTCTTCCGCCCGATCCAAATTCTCAGCCAGTTTTACACCCAAGCTCAATCTGCTTTTGCCGGATTAGAGCGAATATTTCTATTATTAGATGAACCGTCAGAACTCAAAGATGCACCTGATGCCATAGAAATGCCGCCTATTCAAGGTGAAGTGACATTCGAGAATGTCAAATTTGGCTATAACCCAGATCGACTGGTTCTTAAAGGAGTGAATTTACACGCCTATCCAGGACAGATGGTTGCATTAGTCGGGCCAACCGGTTCGGGAAAAAGTACAATTATTAACTTGATTTTGCGTTTCTATGATGTATCAAGCGGTGCAGTGAAAATTGACGATATTGATGTGCGTAGCGTGACTCAAGCAAGTCTGCGCCGTCAAATTGGCATCGTCCTGCAAGACAATATTTTGTTTACCGGCACTGTCGCCGAAAATATAGCTTTTGGCGCTCCTTACGCCAGCCAAGCTGATATCGAAGCGGCTGCACAACTAGCAAATGTGCATGAGTTCATTACCTCATTACCACAGGGTTATACAACTCAATTGGGGGAACGGGGAGCGCCTCTGAGCCAAGGACAGCGACAACTAATCAGTATTGCTCGGGCGGTATTAATTAATCCCCGAATTCTGATTCTGGATGAAGCCACCAGCAGCATTGACACCCGCACAGAAGCGCTAGTACAAAGTGCGATCGCTCGTTTGCTCCAAGGTCGTACTAGTTTCGTAATTGCCCACCGCCTCAGTACAGTTACGCAGGCAGATCGGGTATTAGTAATTCAGCAGGGACAAATTGTCGAACAGGGTACTCACGCCGAACTCATTAATCAGCAAGGTGTTTATGCCAACCTTTATGCTCTGCAACTGGGTGCAGCAGACACAATGGTTCTTCAAAACGAAAAGTAAAATATTATATATAGCTCAAATTTACTAATTGCCAGCAAAAAAAAATGAAGCTACCTAACCTTGATTCACAAACCATCGATCGCATCATTGAAATGGCATGGGAAGATAGAACATCTTTTGATGCAATTGAAGCTCAGTTTGGGCTGTTGGAGAAACAGGTAATCGCCTTAATGAGGCGCGAAATGAAAGAATCTAGTTTCAAGATGTGGCGAGAACGAGTCACCAAACGCAATACGAAGCATTTATCTCAGCGAGAATTTATTACAGGTCGGTTTAAATCGCATAATCAAAAAACCTAAGTAATTGGGTAAGCGTAGGCGTAGCCCGTCGTAGCATCGCTCTTTTGTGATATAAACCATCAAGGGCCAAAATGCTGTAAAAAGAATAAGCGTGCGATCGCTTGTACTCATTGAGTGAAAACTACCAAATTCACCAAGCACAATGACGAAAGTTACACTCTACATTGCAGCTAGTTTGGATGGCTACATTGCTCGCAACGATGGCAAAATTGAGTGGCTATCAATCCTTGATACAGAAGATGAAGACTATGGTTATGGTGATTTCTACGAATCGATTGATGCGATCGTCTTGGGTAGCAAGACGTATGAAGTAGGGTTGGGTTTTGATCGCTGGCCTTATCCAGAAAAAAAATCCTTCGTATTCACCCAGCGTAATTTCCAATCCGATCGTCAGGACGTTGTATTTGTTTCTAACCCAGTAAAACAGGCGTTAGCAGATATAGAGGCTCAAGGTTTTAAAAATATCTGGCTAGTTGGTGGCGGAGAATTAATCAATTCGTTTCTTCAGCACAGCTTGATTGACGAATATATTATTTCAACGATTCCAATTATCTTAGGTGGCGGTATACATCTTTTTCCACCATCTAACCATGAAGAAAAATTAGAGCTGATTAACTCACAACAATATCCAAGTGGTTTACTTCAGGCACATTATAGGCGAAAAGTAAATGGTTAAAATAATTCGTAATCCCTAATGATATTCTCTACGAATTACGAATTACGAATTAGCTAAACAAGCTTCTGAACAGCGTTGCTAAAGTCTTCGTAAGGAGAAACCCCTACTATAGTTTCTGCTAAAATACCATCTTTGAAAATTAAAACTGCTGGAATACTGCGAAGACCGAATTTTTTGAAAACGGGCTTATTCCTGTCAACATCTACCTTAACGACTTTAGCACGACCTTTGTATTCTTCGGCAAGTTGATCCATTAACGGACTGACTAGGCGACAGGGGCCACACCAAGTAGCAGTAAAATCAACAACAACAACTTTCTCTTCACTTCCATTTAAAACAACATCAAATTCACTTTCTTCAACGTAAGTAACTATGTCAGTATCAGTAGACATTTTTTAATTCCTTAGTGGCAAACTAAAATTTCGGCAAAAAACTAACTATACAAACTATACTCCCTTCTGAGTGTCAGATTAATTAGTTACCTACATTCATAGGAAAACTCCCACAGATGATTTTTGCTGTAATGGTATATTTAATGACTTGTAGTTTTTTACGTAGGTGCGATCGCATAACGCACATTACTATCCAAAAACCCCTACCTTCAAGGCGTAGAAGCGTCAACAGTCATTCTGCTGGTCAAATAATTCTAACAACCCAATTGTGCCGACAAAAAAAGTATAAATAGCATATTTTATTGGCATCTTTTGTCTTGAAGGTGCATAAAAAGCTGCTATAATACTTTCAATAAAATGGCATATCATCGCAAAACGCTCAATCAAAAAAATTGGATTAAGGCTGCTTGGTAGAGGAATGTTAGTTATTACTGCATAAATATTCCACGATTCCAATCCAATTGCGCTTGTTATCAGCGCTGTAGATATAATTTTTATAAAGGTATAAATCTTTTTCTCGATCGATTTTAAGTCCATACTGCTCAAAATAATATTTAACATATCTACAATACTTGGAAAATTAACCAAAAAGTTAATATGTTTTGTCTAAAAATTTGCCCTAAGCCAACCAATTTTATTTCATATTTTCATTTTTACAAAAGCCTATAAAAATATAAATATGCTACAGAGGTAAACTGGCACAGCTAGCTATATGTTCTCACGATGACAATTTCTATATTGGTAACTTACAAAAAATAAATTATCCTAAATTATTCGTACATTTGTATTAGGGGCGTACATTGGGGCATCCCTAAGATCGGATGTTTTTTAACTGGAAGTAGCTGAAGTCAATATTCCCAAAATTTTGAGAAGAGAACAGACTAAAAACTATGAGCTATTGAGATTAAATCGCCTAGATATTTCAAAAATGAAAAAAGTGTGGAATAATACATAAGTGAGAAATTTAATTGCACTCCATAGATTGATAATAAATGTAAAGCTATGATTGCTCAACATTACAACTCAATTCATGTTGAAAATGACTTGCTTAAACAAATCAAAATTAAAGAAAATCAGCTAAAAATTGCACAAGAGTCTGAAATGCTTCATGTAGCAGAAGAATTACAGAGTCAATTATTAAAGCTACAGTCTCAATTATCAGAGCCGCAAGAGCAAGACGCTGAAATTCAAGCGTTGATGAGTTTGCTAGACGAATAAGATTGTAAACTTTTGTTGCAAAATTGGAAATACAAAACCTCTGTTGGCCAAAAGCAAAGTATAGCGATCGTGATGTCTGGAAATGTAGCTTATGTGCTACAGTTTAAAAATTAACAAGACAAGCAAAAGCCATAGAAGAGTGATGATTCTTACTTAGATAAGACGTTGGGGTTTTTGCTGAGTATGTGGTCTTTTGCTTTGCGGTACTGAATCAATCTTCAGAATAGGTTTAATTGGGCGCTGTTGCCTTTGATTAAGAATTTGAATTTCTCTCTCAATTGAATTTTTTCCTTGTCTAAAAAATTCTTGAGAATTATATGGAACCAAGTCACGGGATAAATGTTGAGCTTGTCTTGGAGTCAAATTAGAAACTGCTTGTTCAGCATTGGCAGAAGTCTGTACAGCCAGTAAAAAAGCTGTTGAAAGCACCAAAGGTTTTATTTTTATACATCTGGTAAATATTAAGTTTAACATCGTTGATAGATCGGTTGCGTGAAGACAGTTTTTAACCATATTAGTCTTGGTCTGATTATAAATAAAATACATTTATTCCTTGCTAATTACCTCCTACAAATGGATGAATTATGAATTAACCAGCTAAACTATTAGTACAGTACAGCGTAAATATGGCTACTATCTAAATTAACCAGATAAGTTGCTCAAGCAACTGGTTAAAGTTAGACAAACCTTCCGCTACTTGAAATTTCGATGGATGTTGAAAGCAAGAGAATTGTGCTATTCAGTAGCTAATGGTATTTTCGCCTTTTGAAACACCCGCTCAACAGTAAATTGCAGTCCCTCAAACAAAGAATCTGTGAGTAGTTCTTCTCCCATATAAGTTTGTGGCGCTGCGTCTGGATAAAAAACAGTAATGCTTCTGGCTTTACTATCTAATATCCATACCCGCAGCACCTGAGCATCCAAATAGTCTTTGGCTTTAGCCGCCATTTGTCCAAAGGTTTGCCCTGGTGAGAGAGTCGCAGTCTTGGCGGTTTCCGCCGATTGCGAACTCTCGAACCCGAAGGGCGAAATAATCTCAATCACCAAATCAGGAGGAACAGGACAAGCTTCATTTTCATCCCAGTTGGCGGGTAAACGCTTATAAGAAATGTATAAAATATCTGGAATTGGCATCCAATCTCGTCCTCGACGAGTTAAAGCAACAGCCCATTCCGGGCAAACTTCTCCTTTACCCTCACACGATTGCTCAATCAAATTAAGAATAACGCGAGTAAGTTTCGCGTGAAAAAATTTTGGTGACATTTTAGGAATTGCTTGGCCATCAACTAGCTCATAAGTTATGTCTCCCTCGCTTGGTGGAAGATTTAGGAACTCTTGCAAAGTTAATTGATTTTTGCCTTGGAGTATCATGGCTCATTAATTCGTAATTGAAGAACAGAGCAACTAACTTTTATTCTGACTCCTTAATTCTTCTTCAAATTGTTCACATTCCCCGCAACACTTGCCGAATAATATCCGATGGCACTTCATCGGTAATTGTTACTACACCAATCTCTGTTGGTAAAACAAACCGCACTTTCCCCGCTTTGACTTTCTTATCTAACTGCAACGCCTCAATAATTGCTTCAATATCTACTCCATCTGGTAACTGAGTTGGTAAACCCGCTTTTTGAATTAAAGCATTTTGACGTTCTGTGTCTTCTTTTTGCCACAGTCCCAAATCCACAGCAATTTGACCGGCTGCTACCATACCAATAGCCACCGCTTCACCATGATTTACTAGACGATAACCAGTCAAACTTTCCACTGTATGACCGATGGTGTGTCCATAATTGAGAATTGCCCGTAATCCGCCTTCTTTCTCATCTTTGCCAACAACATCAGCTTTAGCTTGACAAGAGCGCGTTAATATGGTGGTTATTAAGTCAGGTTTGACATAGCGGAGTTGGTCGAGGCGTTTACTTGCTTCTAACTGGGTAAACAATTCGGCATCCCAAATCACACCGTACTTAATAACTTCTGCCATTCCTGCCCGAAACTCGCGCATAGGTAGAGTTTTTAACACATCTGGGTCAATCAAAACCAAACGCGGTTGATGGAATGCCCCAATTAAGTTTTTACCTTGGGGATGATTCACACCAGTTTTGCCACCAATTGCCGAATCTACCATCGCCAACAAAGAGGTAGGCACTTGGACAACATTAATACCGCGTAGCCAAGTTGCGGCTGCAAAGCCAGTCATATCGCCAATTACACCTCCGCCCAAAGCCACCATCGTAGAAGAACGTTCTAGGCGGTTTTCCAAGGCTACATCGTAGAGTTTTTGGATGGAATTGAGGGTTTTGTAGCGTTCACCAGGTGGTAGAGTGCAGCTAGCAACTTCAAAACCAGCAGATTTGAGGGATGTAATTGCTCTTTCGCCAAAATGCTTAAAAATCGTCGGATTAGAAACTAGCAGTACCTTCTTGCCCAGCTTGAGACTGGCCATCCGTTGACCCAGTCGATCTAAACTCGAAGGTGCGTTAGCGTCGCTCGACGTTCGCGTAGCGTCTCGTTCGCGCAGCGTCTCCGACGGGAGAAGAGAAGTTATCACAATCTCATAAGACTGCTCTGGTAAATTTACATTAATTACAGAAGTCATTGCCCAACCCCAAACAAGCGCTTGTGGGCTGTATTGTATCGCAATCTACGAAATGGGCATAGGGCATTGGGCATAGGGGATTGGTAAGAAGCAGGGAAGCAGCAAAGAAGTTGCAGTAAGTATTTCTCCTCTACCCCCATGCCCAATGTCCCATACCCCATCCCCAATACCCAACAACTAATGATTCAATAGATTTAGGAAGTATTCTGGAGAGCAATAAATGTTTGCAATTGTATCTTATATCGTCTTCTTGGGTTTATTCTTTGGCTTATCTGTAGGATTGCTGTTCGGTCTACGGACTGCCAAAATAATTTAATCGAGGTATATTTAACCCAAAACTCTTGTGGGGGCGGGCATCTTGCCTGCCCTCAGTTGACAAATAGGCTATAAAACCTTTACTTTTTCACCAATTCCGGCAACGTGGACTTAATAAAATTGCTGTAGGCTTTAGTCCGTCGGTACTTACTGCCTGATGTTGACAAGAAGTTAATTGTTTTTTCCTAAAGTATTGTTACTGGATCGTGATATGATTCAGCTGACTGAATGTGCAGTCATCATATTTAACTGTACTGGTTTCAAGTCCCGTGAGCTTGTCAGACGAATCAATTGCGCCCACTCCGACAACGCAACAAGATGCTAAAACTGGTTCTGAAGACACAGAATCAGGTAACTCCATGCAAGAGTTCTATCAACTCTTCCAGCGATTATTGGTAATCACGCTTGTCTTGACGGGGGTTATTTTTATCTCTGTGTGGATTTTTTATTCCTTAAACATTGCCCTAAATTATTTAATTGGGGCGTGTACAGGTGTGGTTTACTTAAAAATGTTGGCAAGAGATGTTGAGCAGCTTGGTAGTGAAAAAACCAGTCTGAGCAAAACTCGTTTTGCTCTGTTTATTGGAGTCATGATCGTAGCAACTCGATGGCGTGAGCTACAGATTTTGCCCATTTTTTTGGGATTTCTAACTTACAAAGCCACGCTCCTCGTCTATATGGTGCAAATTGCGTTCATTCCTGATTCTTAAAAAGTCAGGCTCACAAAGATAGTAATCCCATCCTCGCTCGTTGGGGAAAATGCTTGAAGAATGCAAATGCTTAGTGTCTTAAACGCCTTTAATTCTTTTCCCCTCGCCGAATTAGAAGTAGGTCATCATTTCTACTGGCAGTTGGGCAATCTTAAAATTCATGGGCAAGTTTTTCTCACCTCATGGTTTGTGATTAGTATTCTAGTAGTGGCTTCAATTGCTGCTACTCGCAACGCACAAAGAATTCCCAAGGGCATCCAGAATTTGATGGAATATGCCTTAGAATTTATTCGTGATTTGGCAAAAAACCAACTTGGTGAGAAAGAGTACCGCCCTTGGGTGCCATTTATTGGCACATTGTTCTTGTTTATTTTCGTATCGAACTGGTCAGGTGCGCTAATTCCCTGGAAGCTCATCAAGCTACCTTCGGGCGAATTGGCAGCTCCCACCAATGACATCAATACGACAGTCGCATTGGCATTGCTGACCTCTTTAGCGTACTTTTACGCAGGTTTTAGCAAACGGGGTTTAGGCTACTTTAAGAAATATATAGAGCCAACCCCTGTTTTGTTGCCGATCGCAATTCTCGAAGATTTCACCAAGCCCCTCTCCCTAAGCTTCCGGCTATTTGGTAATATTTTGGCGGATGAATTGGTAGTAGCGGTGCTGGTGCTACTAGTTCCTCTATTTGTACCTCTGCCTGTAATGGCCTTGGGTTTATTTACCAGTGCCATTCAAGCCCTGGTTTTTGCCACCCTAGCCGGAGCATACATTCATGAGGCAATGGAGGGGCATGGTGAAGAAGGACATGAGGAGCATTAAATCAGTGAACAGTTAATAGTGAACAGTTATCAAGCGTGCGGTGCAACTGACAACTGATAACTGGTAACTGAATAACTGTTAAACTTCTCAGTTGATAGCACAGTTCCAAGAGCATTTTCGCTCAAAACATCGCAAAGCGCGATCTAAAGAACTCAGGTGCAGCGTGAAAACCACGTTTCTAATTGTTAACGTAATGTCTGTTAGTTTTGTAATCAAAGCAAGGAAAATCAACATGGATCCATTAGTTCAGGCTGCTTCAGTTCTCGCTGCTGCTTTAGCGATTGGTTTAGCTGCAATTGGCCCTGGTATCGGTCAAGGAAACGCTGCTGGACAAGCAGTAGAAGGTATTGCTCGTCAACCTGAAGCAGAAGGAAAAATTCGCGGTACTCTGCTATTAACCTTGGCATTCATGGAATCCTTGACTATCTATGGTCTAGTAATTGCCCTGGTATTGCTGTTTGCTAATCCTTTCGGCTAATACCTAAAATTTTTGTGAGTGTGGAGACGTGAACCATCACGCCTCTACAATCAAAAGATTTTGGGTATCTTAATAGTTGTAATGTACAGTTGACCCTTGTTGGCTATGGGTCTCTAAAATATGAAAGGTTGGATGATGTTGCTAGCCATGAAAACTGCTACTCCAGCCAAAGAGGAGACAAATGTTTGATTTCGATGCTACCTTGCCCTTCATGGCATTGCAATTCCTGCTACTAGCAGCTTTGTTGAATGCAATTTTCTATAAGCCACTGACCAAGGTACTAGACGATCGCGATAATTATATCCGAACGAATACCCTTGAGGCGAAAGAAAGCTTGGCAAAAGCCGAGCGTTTAGCCGCCGAATATGAGCAGCAACTCGCAGACGCTCGCAGACAATCGCAAGCTACTCTAGAAGCAGCTCAACTGGAAGCTAAAAAAATTACTGCCGAGAAAATCGCCGAGGCCCAAAAGGAAGCTCAGTCTCAACGAGAACAAGCTTCTGTTGAAATAGAACAACAAAAGCAAGAAGCCTTTCGTACCTTAGAGCAACAAGTTGATGCTCTAAGCAGGCAGATTCTAGAAAAACTATTGGGGCCAACTCCAGTTAGATAAGCTAACCAGACTGGTTCCGTGAAAGCATAGGCGCAGCTGGTCCCTAGTCCAGAGCGCAAAATTTAAGTGTCAAAAAAAGGCACTTTTTCCCTTCTCGGGAAAGATACTTAGATTTCCTTACGGGGAAAAGATACTTAAATTTCCTTCACTTGGGAAAAATACAACGTATTAGCAAGCGAGCAGCGCACTTGTAAATGGGTATCATGGGGACATTCTTATTACTTGCCGCAGAAGCGAACGCTGTTGGCTCTGAATTGGCAGAAGGCGCAGCAGAAGGTGGTTTCGGTCTAAACCTAGACATTTTTGAAACCAATCTGATCAATCTAACGATTCTGATTGGCATATTATTCTACTTCGGACGTAAGGTTTTAAGCAATATCCTGAACGAGCGACAATCCAATATTGCCACTGCAATTCAGGAAGCAGAAGGGCGCTTAAAAGAGGCAAAGACTGCCCTTTCCCAAGCGCAAGAGCAATTGAAGCAATCTCAAGCAGAGGCAGAACGCATCCGCCAATCTGCCACAGAAAACGCCCAAAAGACGAAAGAAGCCTTGTTAGCGAAGGCAGCGCAAGACGTAGAACGCTTGAAACAAACAGCAGCAGCAGATTTAAATACCGAAACAGAGCGAGCGATCGCTCAACTACGGCAAAGAGTTGCTGCACTAGCATTGCAAAAAGTCGAATCGCAACTCAAAGGCGGGATTGCCGACGATGCTCAACAAAGTTTAATTGACCGCAGCATCGCACAACTGGGAGGCAATGTATGACAAGTCAAGTAGCAACAGCCGAAGTAGCCCAACCCTATGCACAGGCACTTTTGTCAATAGCGCAATCGAAAAATTTGACAGAAGAGTTCGGGGAAGATGCGCGTACTTTACTGGGGCTGTTAAAAGCAGACAAACAGCTACAAAACTTCTTTGGCAACCCGTTTATTCAGCCTGAGAACAAAAAAGCTCTGATCAAACAAATACTTGGTGAAGGCTCTAACCCCTACTTACGCAACTTTTTGTTGGTGCTAGTAGACAAACGCCGCATTGCATTCTTGGAATCGATTTTTCAACAATATCTGGCGCTGTTGCGGCAGCTGAATCAAACCGTATTAGCGGAAGTGATTTCAGCCGTTCCCCTCACAGAAGCTCAACAGCAGGCAATCATTCAAAAGGTCATTGCCATAACTAATGCTCGCCAGGTAGAACTAGAAACCAGGGTAGACAACGAGTTAATTGGTGGTGTGATTATTAAAGTAGGTTCACAGGTAATTGATGCCAGTATCCGGGGTCAGTTGCGCCGCCTTTCATTGCGCTTAACTAATAGTTAAGAGTTAGGAGTAGAGACGCGATTAATCGCGTCTGTACAAGAGTTAGGAGTAGAGACGCGATTAATCGCGTCTGTACAGAAGTTAGGGGTTAAGAGTTAAGTAAACAATAATTTATTTTGACTTTTAACTTTTAACCTTTGCTTTTTTAACTCATCGCTCTTAACTCATCACTCTTAACTCATCACTCCTAACTATTGAATTTTCCCGTCTCGAAAGCAAACAAGATAGACACATGAGCATATCAATTAGACCTGACGAAATTAGCAGCATTATCCAACAACAAATCGAGCAATACGATCAAGAGGTCAAAGTTGCTAACGTTGGTACCGTTCTACAAGTAGGTGACGGTATTGCCCGGATCTATGGTCTGGAAAAGGCTATGGCTGGGGAACTCTTAGAATTTGAAGATGGCACAATTGGCATCGCCCAGAACTTAGAAGAAGACAACGTGGGCGCGGTGCTTATGGGTGAAGGGCTAGAAATTCAAGAAGGTAGCTCTGTAACCGCTACTGGTAGAATTGCTCAGATTCCAGTAGGAGAAGCCTTAATTGGACGAGTTGTAGACGCTTTGGGTCGCCCCATTGATGGCAAAGGAGACATCAAATCCTCAGACAGCCGTTTGATTGAATCTCCAGCACCCGGTATCATTGCTCGTCGGTCAGTACACGAACCCATGCAAACGGGTATCACAGCTATTGACTCAATGATTCCCATCGGTCGCGGTCAACGAGAATTGATTATTGGCGACCGTCAAACCGGTAAAACTGCGATCGCGATCGACACAATCATCAACCAAAAAGAAGAAGATGTAATTTGTGTCTACGTTGCGATCGGTCAAAAGGCGTCCACCGTCGCTAACGTGGTGCAGACATTACAAGAAAAAGGCGCACTTGATTACACCATCGTCGTCGCTGCTAATGCCAGTGACCCAGCAACCCTGCAATTCCTAGCACCCTACACAGGCGCAACTATTGCTGAGTACTTCATGTACAAAGGCAAAGCTACCCTGGTAATTTATGACGATCTCTCCAAGCAAGCCCAAGCTTATCGCCAAATGTCCCTGTTGCTGCGTCGTCCACCCGGACGCGAAGCTTACCCTGGAGATGTATTCTACATTCACTCCCGTTTGCTAGAAAGAGCCGCAAAGCTAAGTGACGAATTAGGTAAAGGCAGTATGACCGCCCTACCAATCATCGAAACCCAAGCTGGTGACGTTTCGGCATACATCCCCACCAACGTAATTTCTATTACCGATGGTCAGATATTCCTGTCTTCTGACTTGTTCAACGCTGGTATCCGTCCGGCTGTGAACCCCGGTATTTCTGTATCCCGCGTGGGTTCTGCGGCGCAAACCAAGGCAATGAAAAAAGTTGCCGGTAAGATTAAATTGGAACTAGCCCAATTTGACGACCTGCAAGCCTTCGCTCAATTTGCTTCTGACTTAGATAAAGCCACTCAAGACCAGTTAGCACGGGGTCAACGGTTACGCGAACTCCTCAAGCAGCCACAAAATTCGCCACTTTCAGTATACGAGCAAGTAGCAATTCTATACGCTGGTATCAATGGTTACTTAGACGACGTTCCCGTAGATAAAGTCACTAGCTTTACCCAAGGTCTGCGCGAGTACTTAAAGACTGGTAAGTATGCCGAAGGAGTAAGAGCCTCCAAAGCGCTAGGTGATGCAGAAGAAGCTGCCTTAAAGGAAGCACTTACCGAATACAAGAAGACCTTCAAAGCAGCAGCGTAATTAAAGTGAGGAGTGAAGAGTTAAGAGTTAAAAGTTAATGAAATACTCCTACCTCTTAACTCCTAACTCCTAACTCCCAACTCCTAACTCAAGAATATGCCCAATCTAAAAGCAATACGCGATCGCATTCAGTCGGTCAAAAACACCAAAAAAATCACAGAAGCCATGCGTCTGGTAGCTGCGGCTAGAGTGCGTCGGGCGCAAGAACAAGTGCTAGCAACTCGCCCCTTTGCCGATCGCTTGGCACAAGTATTGTATGGTTTGCAAAGCCGTCTGCGCTTTGAAGAAGCAAACCTACCACTGCTGAGAAAACGCCAAGTTAAATCAGTCGGGTTGTTGGTAATTTCAGGCGATCGCGGTCTATGCGGCGGCTACAATAGTAACGTTATCCGTCGTGCAGAAAACCGCGCTAAAGAAATCCAGGCAGAAGGTTTAAACTATCAATTTGTACTCGTCGGACGCAAAGCTACACAGTACTTTCAGCGCCGCAATCAGCCAATTGATGCCACCTACAGCGGCTTAGAGCAAATTCCCACCGCAGCAGAAGCCAATCAGATTGCTGACCAGCTACTTTCTTTGTTTCTTTCCGAAGAAGTCGATCGCATCGAATTAATCTATACCAGATTCATTTCCTTAGTTAGCTCCCGTCCTGTGGTACAAACCTTACTGCCCCTCGATCCCCAAGGTCTAGAAGCAGGCGATGATGAAATCTTCCGCTTGACAACCCGTGGTGGTAAATTTGAAGTCGAACGCGAGAAAGTGACTAGCCAAGCCCGCACGTTGGCTCCTGACATGATCTTCGAGCAAGATCCCGTGCAGATTCTCGATTCTCTATTGCCCCTGTATCTGAGTAACCAGCTATTGCGGGCGCTACAAGAATCAGCAGCTAGCGAACTAGCAGCGCGGATGACAGCTATGAGTAATGCCAGCGACAATGCCGGTGAACTGATTAACACTTTAACCCTGTCCTACAACAAAGCTCGACAAGCTGCAATTACCCAAGAACTCCTTGAAGTTGTGGGCGGTGCTGAAGCACTAACTTAGAAAAATACTTGTTGTGGATCGTCGTAAATAGCCAATCGCTAATTTTAAAACCATTAACGATTGGCTATTTTGAGTAATGGGAGCTATATATCCTGACTTTGATAATTACGAATTACGAATTACGAATTACGAATTAAAAATCGCGTACTATAATTGAAATATGAAGCGCATGGGTCCGTCACGGTTTCGACAGGTTGGCGAACGCTGCTCTGTGATTCAGGTCGAGAGTGAGTCTCCTCTCGCAAATCAAAGGCTCAAACAAAAAGTAAATGCGAATAACATCGTTAACTTTGCTCGTAAGGATGCTCTAGTAGCAGCCTAAAACACCTCTTACAGGTTCGAGCGTCTTTAGTTTGACTCCGTTAAGGACTGAAGACCAAACCCCAACGGATGCTCTAGCAAGCGTTCTCTGGTTGGCTTGCTGGCTAAGATTAAATCAGAGCATCCTACGTTCGGGATAATGAACGATTCCCGCCTTGAGGGTCAGAAAGGCTAAACCTGTGAATGAGCGGGGGGTCAATACCCAATTTGGACAGCAGTTCGACTCTGCTCGGATCCACTAAAAATAGTTAACAAGTCCACTTGACACTGTGATGTGTAAGTGGGCTTTGTTTTATGGAAAACTCCATCATAATTTTCTATAATGCACAGTTAACTTGAGTTCATTCAACGGCTAAAATAGCAATACCGTTTAGTGAAGCCCAAAATTTTTGGTAAAGATGCGAAACTAAACTGTTATCCTGCTGCGCTAAGGTGTCTCTACAAGTTTCTCGGCAAACCTTAAACCAAAAATGTGTAGACCTCAACAGCACCCAAGCCCGACTAACAGAAAGAAGCGCAACAAATATTATTTCTGCAAAAAGTCAGGAACTTGTCAAGAAAATAATCTTGATTTTCAACCATAATCTAGCGATCGCTACCCAAACGAAACAAGTGATTCGATTTCAAGATGGTGTAATCAGCTAATCACGCTGTTTCTGGGTTTGTGTGCGTTTCCCAACCTTCTTCCTCTTTTTTTCAGTACACGTCGTAGTCGATCTGCACTCAAGTTTACTTGACGCTCAGATGCTAGTTTTTTTGCTAATTGTTTAGAGTTATAAGTCTCTGACTCTTGAGCTAAACAATTTTCGAGATAAACCAAATCTGATTCTGAATATCGTGGTTTTCCTCCTCGGCCAGGAGCATCCCATAAACCTGCTAAACCCATTTTTTCCCAGCGATGAAGGGTTTGACGCACTGTTGAAATCGCCCAATTCAAGCCTTTTGCAATTTGCTCATTTTTTAAGCCGCGAGTATTCAGCAGTAAAACTTGAGCGCGATCCTTAGTACGTTGAGGAACATCTTTGGCTTTTCTCAATTCTTCTAAAGTCAGCTTTTCTTCTTCTGTGAGAAACACTTTTAATCGGCATCCCATAAACAATAACCTTTTACAAAATCAATTTTTGTATCTATTTACGCCTGTATATTGAATTACTTAGGTATTTCATAATACATTTTAAATATTTTAACTACAAGTATTAGTGATATCGGCGTTTCTAAGGCTACTACGCGATAAGTATTGGCTTGGGAAAACTATCAAAATTTGCATTTTTTCATCAACAATGGATTTTGATAAGAAGTTCGGCACATCGAGATTACACATTAACCTATATAGGTAAAGCGATCTGATAGCCTGAAGCTGTAGCTTATAGCTATAACAAGAAAAATTTTTTGGCGTTATCTTGTTAATGTTTAAACTCGATAATAAAGGACTGTATCATTAAATTCCTGATATTATTCTTATGCTTACGGAGGTTTATCGAAACTTTAAAAATTATTTTTATGCTAGTTTCCTTTTAGATGAGCAAAAAAATATATACAAGCCTGCTTTCTTTTTATTCAACTAGTCTCTGGAAATTTGCCTTGATTATCTTCAAAAAAATATCTTTTTTCTCAACTTTACATAAAGTTTATATTCTATGCACCATATTTTTGGTTAAGACAACATATTGAATACCAATTGAATAAACTAATGTTAACAGCCGATGCGACGCTTTTTGCAAGCCTAATAAGGTTTGTCCTACCTTTCCTACTTTTCCTACTTTTCCTACTTTTCCTACTTTTCCTACTTGTTTAATTAAGTGAGTACCCGAAAAATATAAATTTTTCTACTTGATAAATATATCCTTTGACAATATGAAGTATTAAAAGTAATCTCAACTTGGTAGATAGACCAACAATCTAATCATAGTAAAATTATGCTTTCTTAGTTAAAGAATATAATTACTATGATATTTTTAAATTAAGATAAAACCAGATAAATAGCAAAAACAAGTACTCAGTAAAACTTAGGGATAAATTAATATTTATTGAGAATATTTTTTGAATCATATTTTTTGCGAAAAAACAGCAATAATTGATACAAGTTAAATTTTTAAAAAACTGATATTCATTACAACTTCAAAGAAAAATAATAGAGAGAATGGGGGCAGAAGAAAAACCTGTTAATTTGCGCTCGGAGACGAATAATGGTATCGATGTCTACGACCGGCAAGGCCCACGCAGAGAACGTTCAACATCGGCTAACTATACAAACTGTAGAAATTGCCCCTAACACAACGGCGATTCGCTCTCTTGACTGGGATCGCGATCGCTTTGATATCGAATTCGGATTGCAAAACGGTACAACCTACAATTCATATCTAATTAGGGGCGAACAAACAGTTTTGATTGATACTTCTCACCAGAAGTTTCGCGATTTGTATTTAGAGACTCTCAAAAGTCTTGTCAACCCCAAAACAATTGATTACATAATTGTTAGTCACACAGAGCCAGACCATAGCGGTTTGGTAGAAGATGTCCTCCAGTTAGCTCCAAGAGCCACTGTTTTAGCCTCAAAAGTTGCGCTGCAATTCCTTGAGGGATTAGTACACGATCCTTTTTCCAAGCGGGTTGTGAAAACTGGCGATCGCATTGATCTCGGCAAAGGACACGAAATGGAATTCGTGAGTGCGCCTAACCTGCACTGGCCGGATACAATCTTTAGCTTTGACCGCAAAACCCAAATTCTCTACACCTGTGATGCTTTTGGAATGCACTTCTGTGACGATCGCACCTTCGACGAAGATTTAGAAGCGATCGAAGCGGACTTTAGATTTTATTACGACTGCTTGATGGGTCCTAACGCTCGTTCGTTGTTGAATGCGATGAAGCGGATGGGCGAACTAGGAAAGATTAATATAATCGCCAATGGTCACGGACCATTATTATACCACCATTTAGATGTTCTAACCGGGTGCTACGAAAATTGGAGCCAAAGACAAGCTAAAGCAGAAACAACAGTTGGCTTGTTTTTTGTCTCAGAATATGGATATGGCGAACGCCTTGGTCACGCAATTGCCGAAGGTATCCTGAAAACTGGCGTTGGCGTAGAAGTACTGGATCTAAGTACTGCCCAGAGCCAAGAAATTCAAGAACTAGCCGGGAGAGCAGCTGGCATCATTATCGGGATGCCCCCAACTACCTCCGCCGCCGCCCAAGCTGGTATCAGTTCGGTGCTAGCTGTCGCCAAGAACAAGCAATTGATTGGGCTGTTTGAATGTTACGGTGGGGATGATGAACCCATTGATACACTCCGCAGACAATTTCTTGACTCTGGCATCAAAGAAGCCTTCCCACCCATTCGGATTAAAGAGGCTCCCACCGCATCAACATTCCAGTTGTGTGAAGAAGCGGGTAAAGACATCGGACAATTGCTAGTGCGCGATCGCAACATCAAGCAAATCAAGTCCCTTGATGTCAACATGGAAAAGGCACTGGGTCGCATTAGTAGTGGACTATATATAGTCACCACGAAAAAAGATAATGTCTCAAGTGCAATGCTGGCATCCTGGGTAACGCAAGCGAGTTTGCAACCATTAGGATTTACAATTGCCGTTGCTAAAGACCGCGCCATTGATTCCTTAATGCAAGTAGGCGATCGCTTCGTCCTCAACGTTTTGGAAGAAGGCAATTATCAAGAACTCAAAAAACACTTCCTCAAGCGCTTGCATCCTGGTGCCGATCGTTTTGCTGGAGTGAAAACTCAAACCGCGAAAAACGGTTCGCCGATTCTAACTGATGCTTTGGCATACATGGAATGTGAAATACAGACCAGTATGGAATGCAGCGACCACTGGATATTATACTGCACCGTCCAAGAAGGTCGTGTCTCCAAAAACGATGGATTGACAGCTGTTCGCCATCGCAAAGTAGGTAATTACTACTAAGAAAGAGGCAAGAGGTGACAGGTGACAGGGGACAGAAGAGAAAACTATCCCCTGTTCCCTATTCCCTATTCCCTATTCCCTATCCCCTGTTCTCTGTAACCTATTTCCAACAGCTATGACCAATTCCAAGCCACGTGACGTACAAGTTTTACCAATTGCTACCAATACTAAAGCTATCAGAGCGCGTAGTTGGTCACGTCTGCGGTTTGAAATTGAATACGCACTTGAAAGAGGTACAACCTCCAATTGCTATTTAATTGAAGCTGATAAAACCGCACTTATCGATCCACCGCCAGAAAGCTTTACCGAAATTTATTTAGAGGCATTGCGGCAGACTTTAGATTTACAAAGTTTGGATTATATCATCTTGGGTCATTTTAGCCCCAATCGAGTTGCAACCCTCAAAGCAATTTTAGAACTGGCACCACAGGTAACTTTTGTCTGTTCTCTTCCTGGTGCGAACAATTTGCGTGCTGCTTTCTTAGAGCAAGATTTAAATGTTTTGGTGATGCGGGGGAAAGAAACTCTGGATTTGGGTAAGGGTCATGTTTTGAAATTCTTACCCACTCCCAGTCCGCGTTGGCCGGAAGGACTTTGTACCTACGACCAGCAAACTCAAATTCTTTACACAGATAAGTTATTTGCAACTCATCTCTGTGGCGATGAAGTGTTTGATGATAACTGGGAAACGCTCAAAGAAGACCAGCGTTACTACTTTAACTGCCTGATGGCTCCCCAAACTCCTCATGTGCAAGCAGCTTTGGAAAAAATCTCAGATTTGCAGGTGAGAATGTATGCTGTGGGACACGGGCCCTTGGTACGCACCGGCTTAATTGAACTTACCAAAGCTTATGCAGAATGGAGCCGTTCTCACAACGATCGCGAAATTTCCGTTGCCCTACTTTACGCTTCAGCTTATGGGAATACAGCGACTTTAGCACAAGCGATCGCTCTGGGACTAACTAAAGGTGGAGTCGCAGTTAAATCCATTAACTGCGAATTTGCTACCCCTGATGAAATTCGCATCAACCTCGCACAGTCAGAGGGTTTTATCATTGGTTCTCCTACCATTGGTGGTCATGCACCAACTCCCATTCATACTGCTTTAGGGATTGTGCTATCGAGTGGTGACAACAGCAAACTCGCTGGGGTCTTTGGTTCTTATGGCTGGAGTGGCGAAGCCTTTGACTTAATTGAAGGTAAACTCCGGGATGCTGGATATCGCTTTGGCTTTGACACCCTGAAGGTGAAGTTTAAACCTGATGATGTTACCCTCAAGTTTTGTGAGGAATTAGGTACAGACTTTGCCCAAGCACTGAAAAAAGCTAAAAAGGTACGCTTACCCCAACAAGCCGCGACTCCAGTGGAACAGGCTGTTGGCCGGATCGTTGGTTCCGTTTGTGTGGTGACAGCGAAACAAGGAGAAGTGTCTACCGCAATGTTAGGCGCTTGGGTTTCTCAAGCCACCTTTAACCCACCCGGAATAACAGTGGCGATCGCCAAAGAGCGAGCGATCGAATCTTTGATGTATCCAGGCGGTAAGTTTGCCTTAAATATTCTACCTGAAGGCAATCATCAAGAATACATGAAGCATTTCCGTAAATCTTTCGCGCCTGGAGAAAATAGATTTGCCAACTTTAGCACAGCAGTTGCAGATAACGGTTGTACCGTCCTCACTGATGCACTAGCATATTTGGAATGTTCAGTCAACCAACGTCTAGAATGTGGCGATCATTGGGTTGTGTATGCAACTGTAGATGAAGGTAAATTACTCAAGCCTGATGCTGTGACTGCCATCAATCATCGCAAAACCGGCACTCATTATTAAATAATGAGAAATTTAACCTAACGAAACCGCTTTAGCTTAAATATAGCCAAGGCGTTTTATAACAAAAATTCTCTTTTTTCTTGTGGGATGGGTCGAAAAGCCCGTCCCAATTTTTTGTCGATATGCAGAATACGCCCAAATAAATTTTAGTTATCTAGAAGCCGATCGATCTTTAGACAGATGTTCAGGGTTATTTAAGTTTTAGATTATACACTATATACCCTTGTATTACAAATTTATCTATTGTTTTAAAAGGACTCCGACAATATTCTAGTAAATTTCTGAAATAAAGAACCACTGACTACGAACTATATCAAGAGCGATCGCTCATAACTGTTGATAAAACGCATATTGCCTAGAGCATCGACGACACATATTGCCTTATATCAAGGGTTTGGTAAATCTGCGTAACATAACTTTACAATTGTTCCAATTTCCACATATCTCGGCTGATCTACTATTAGGCTATTCTGAATCATGTAAATAGACCTTTAATATCCAAATGTTTAAAATCTGTCTAGCTATTGCTACTTTTTTACCTTTTATTTTCTTTCCTCTTTACTCACAATTGCTGCATTCACCACTAACTTCTATCAAGGTTGCTTTTCTTTTTCTTGCAACTGCTCACGTTGCAACTACTGGATATTTTTATTGGTGCAGAGAATTTAGAGAAAATATTATAGTTAAGAATAAGATGAGATACATATTCTTACCTATTCTGCTGTTTCTTGTAGCAGGATTTATTTATGCTTACTCACCGGATTTTTTAAAGATATATCTGCTGCTGTTCTATTGGGTTTGGCAATCTCACCATTACGGACGCCAAAACATTGGTGTGTATAGCTTCTGGGTTAAACGACCTCTTAAAAAGCTGGAAAGGCAGTGTATCACAATAGGAACATTAGCAGGTACATTTGCAGCATTGAAGATCGTAGGTTATGCAACCGCTCCTATTTTCTTACATCAATTAATTGATATGATGTATCATTTTGGACTGTTTCTTGCTGTTAGCGCTTTTCTTTTATCAGCTTGGACAATCTTCAAAGGTGCGAATCCTTTTCTTTTTGTTATGTCACTCTTTTTTGTTCCGGCTTTTCTTTCAAATAATATTGCCATAAGTTTTTATACTTATGCGATCGCACATGGTTTGCAGTACATCATATTTATGGGGGCGATCGCACTTGGGGATAGTAAGAAAGCCCTGATTCCTTTCAGTATATATATGATTATTGGTGGGGCGATTTTATATAGTAGCCAGTGGGCTGGTGATTCTGTGTGGATACAGTTCTTTGCTGGTGGAGTACTTGGTTTGACAATGGGCCATTTTATTGTAGACGCCCATGCATGGCGTTTGTCAATGCCAGTACAGAGAGAATTTGTGTTGAAGAGACTAACTTAATTCTCTTTCTGTTTTTTTTGAGAGTCTAAACCAAGTGAATTCCAGTAATAGCAACATTGAGAAACCATTTTTAGAAATCAACGCTTCTCGCCAATTTACCGCTTGGCTGTATGAGCAAAACCTCAGTTTGTCCTTCACTACCTATCAAGCGGGGAAGTTATTTTTCATTGGCTTGCAACCAAACGGCAAATTGTCAGTATTTGAGCGTACCTTTGAGCGGTGTATGGGGTTGTATGCCAATGGCAACAGCCTCTACATGAGTTCTCTGTACCAACTGTGGCGATTTGAAAACATTATCCAACCTGGAGAAAACCACCAAGGCTATGATGCTCTCTATTTACCCCAGATGAGTTATGTGACAGGAGATTTAGATATTCACGATATCGCTTTGAGTAAAGCAGAAGAGAAAGATTCAACTCCACAAAAACTATTATTTGTCAATACTTTATTTAGTTGTTTGGGAACAGTCAGCGAAACCCACAGTTTCGTTCCTCTATGGCAGCCAACCTTTATCAGCAAGCTGGCGGCAGAAGATAGATGTCATCTGAATGGGTTGGCAATGCAGCAAGAAAAACCGAAATACGTTACTGCTGTCAGTCAATCGGACGTAGCCGAAGGTTGGCGGGAGCATCGGGCAAATGGGGGCTGTGTTATTGATTTAGAAAGCAATGAAATCGTCTTGCAGGGGTTGTCTATGCCCCACTCCCCACGCTGGCATCAGGGAAAACTCTGGCTGCTCAATTCGGGTACGGGCGAGTTTGGTTTTGCCGACTTCAAGCGGGGAGTATTTGAACCAATCACCTTCTGTCCGGGATATCTGCGTGGTTGTGCATTTTATGGCAACTTTGCAATAGTAGGAATTTCCCAACCCAGGCATAACAAGACCTTCAGCGGCTTGGCTTTGGACGATAAATTGCACCAGAAAAATGTTGAGCCTCGCTGTGGGTTACTAGTGATTGACCTGAGAAGCGGTGATATTGTCCATTCCCTGCGAATAGAAGGGGTGGTACTGGAATTATACGATGTGGTAGCCCTTTTGGGGATACGTCGTCCGATGGCGATCGGGTTTCGCAGCGATGAAATTCGGCGGGTGATAACGGTGGGATAAAAAGCAATTCAAAATTTCCGAAAAATCAACATCAATGATGTCTAATTGAGCAATTTTTCACCTATCTAATCTCAACGGCAGCAACGGCTTTGTGATGTGGAATCAGAAAAATCGCGTGTGCAATTTCAGTATTAAAGCGTAAACAACATAAATTCACTTGTTGGAATTCCGCAATTGCCACAAAGACAATAGCAAAAACGCAGGGTAGCCTTTAACTAGAAAAACAGTATTAGGTAATTCCTAGACACAACTTTTATATTATTTTTCTTGTTCTTATGACTCCAAAACACACTAAAATTAAATTTCCTCTTTGGCAATATCTGAACCAACCCTTATTTAGTCGCGATACTAAATTAATACTGAATCCCCAACGTTTTGTATTAGTCTGGCGTCTGCAACTTTTAGAACGTTGCTGGACTAAAGAATGTGACGCCAAAGGGCCTCAACAGCATTAGATATTTGAAAAACTAGCTGCTGAACTCAACTATAAGCTGGCAAACTAAGCCTCGTCTACAGAACGTGGCTTTTTGCCATCAAGTAAAGTACTGACAGTCATATCTCCCATAACATTAATTGCGGTGCGGCAGCGATCCAAAAACCAGTCTACAGTCACTAGCAAAGCGATGTATTGGGTAGGTAAGCCAACAGAAGTGAACACTAGTGTCATTGTTACCAGTCCTGCATTGGGAATATTTGCCGCACCCACAGACGCAAAAATCGAGGTAAGGATGACAATTAACTGCTGTCCTAGACTCAGATGTTGTCCAATTAGTTGGGAAATATACAACGCAGACATTGCTTCATAGAGGGCAGTACCATCATTATTGAAATTTGCCCCGACTAATGCGCCCAAAGCAGCAGAAGATTCCCTTAAACCGACTTTTGTTTGCAAAACCTCAAAGGTTACGGGCATTGCCGCTGCTGAGGAAGAAGTTGAGAAAGCTGTCAAAAAGGCATCAGAACCACCAGCGAGGAATTTTAGTGGGTGTACCCAAGAACCAAATTTTACTCTGGTGAGGTAGTAGCACGCTTGCAATACCAGTGCTAACAATACGGCGACGATAAATGCACCCAAAGATTTAAACGGTGTAAATCCCTGCATCGCCACAGTTTTAGCCACAATCCCAAAGACTGCGAACGGTACTAAAGCAATTACCCAGTTAAGGATGCGGACTACCGCTTCAAATAAAATTCCGATGACATCCTCTATGGGCTGGAATCCATTCTTGCCTTGGGCGATTTGTTCAGATTTTAATGCCCGCAGGACGATGCCAAAACTCAGGGCAATCACAATCAACTGGATGACATTATTATCAACCAATGGCTTGAGGACGGCTTCTGGTACAGCATCTTTGAGTATTCCCCAAGGATCGAGACTCTGAGCAGTTATTGCCGTACTTGTTGAGGTGGCTACATTCCCCCAAGTCCCCGGACGCAGGACATTCGCTACGAAAAGCCCCACCAAAATAGCTACAGTAGTATTGGTTAAAAGTAGCACTGCCAGCCGCCGTCCGGCTGTACCAGGGATGTTGGTGGTCATTAAAGTATGCAGCACCGCTACCAAAATTAGGGGTGTAGCCAAGGCGCGGAGAGCCTTTAGCACCAATTCAGCCGGAATTGCTAAATTGTTGATTAAGGCAGCGTTGCTGGGATTAGGATTCCCTGCACCAAGGGCAATTCCGACGCTGACTGCCGCTATTAAGGCGATGAGAATTTGCAACGTGAGAGGGATACGCTGCCACCAAGGGCTAGCTTTGGTTTCAGGCGATGTAGTTCTCTCTGTTTGACTCATTGGCTAGATACTGGTTAACTGCTGTAACTATTAAAACAACACTAATGATATTGGTAATTCCAGAAAAAGAACAGCTTTAATTTTGGTTAAAAACTGTTAATCTAAGATTCCGTTGCTTTGCAAAATCTCGCTCAAAAGGGTATACCACAAGGTAGGCCCCTAGAGGTGTCTTGGCTTGTGGTTGGAGATGCTTATGTCCTTTGTTCCTTTACATATTCACAGTGACTACAGTCTGCTCGATGGGGCAAGTCAGCTACCAGAGTTGGTAGATCGAGCGATCACACTAGGAATGAAAGCGATCGCTCTTACCGATCATGGTGTCATGTATGGAGCCGTTGAACTGATCAAAATCTGCCGTAGTCAAAATATTAAGCCGATTATCGGCAATGAAATGTATGTAATTAACGGCGATATTGAAAAACAAGAACGCCGACCAAAATATCATCAAGTAGTTTTAGCTAAAAATACCAAAGGTTACAAAAATTTAGTTAAATTAACTACAATTTCTCACCTCCAAGGTGTTCAAGGTAAAGGAATTTTTTCTCGTCCTTGTATTAATAAAGATTTATTAAAACAATATCATGAAGGCTTGATTGTCACCAGTGCTTGCTTGGGTGGAGAAATTCCCCAAGCGATTCTCAGTAATCGACCAGATGCCGCCCGAAAAGTTGCTCAGTGGTATAAAGATGTATTTGGTGATGATTATTATTTAGAAATTCAAGACCACGGTTCCCAAGAAGACCGGATTGTGAATGTAGAAATAGTGAAAATTGCTAGGGAACTAGGGATTAAAATTGTTGCAACTAATGATTCACATTTTATTTCTTGCTTTGACGTTGAAGCCCACGATGCTTTGTTATGTATTCAAACTGGCAAGCTAATTATTGAAGATAAGCGGATGCGTTATAGCGGCACAGAGTATCTCAAGTCTGGTGAAGAGATGCGGCAGCTATTTCGCGACCATTTACCGGATGAGGTAATTGCCGAAGCTGTAGCCACTACTGAAGAAGTCGCTGATAAAGTCGAGCCTTACCATATCATGGGTGAGCCTCAGATTCCCACACCCCCCATTCCTTCAGGTCATACTGCTGATACTTATGCCGAAGATGTTGCATGGCAAGGACTTTTAGAACGATTAAATCGCAAATCTCGCCAAGAAGTTGATTCCGTCTATAAAGAAAGATTGGAATACGAACTGAAAATGATTCAGCAGATGGGTTTTTCAAAATACTTTTTAGTTGTATGGGATTATATCAAATTTGCTAGAGATAATAACATTCCTGTGGGACCAGGTCGGGGTTCGGCGGCTGGTTCATTAGTTGCTTATGCAATGCGAATTACTAATATTGATCCTGTGCATCATGGGTTACTCTTTGAGCGTTTCTTGAACCCAGAACGTAAATCCATGCCTGATATTGATACGGATTTCTGTATTGAACAACGGGATAAAGTGATTGATTATGTAACTGAGAAATATGGTGCAGATAGAGTTGCCCAAATTATTACTTTTAACCGCCTAACTTCTAAAGCCGTTTTGAAAGATGTCGCCAGAGTATTAAACATTCCCTATGGGGAAGCTGACAAAATGGCGAAATTAATTCCTGTAGTGCGGGGGAAACCAACTAAACTCAAGGTGATGGTTTCCGATAAAACTCCAGAACCACAATTTAAAGAAAAATATGATAAAGAACCCCATGTTCGACATTGGCTTGATATGGCGATGCGAATTGAAGGAACTAACAAAACCTTTGGTGTTCATGCAGCAGGTGTGGTAATTTCTGCCGATCCACTTGATGAAATTGTCCCGCTACAGAAGAATAATGATGGTTCTGTGATTACCCAATATTTCATGGAAGACCTGGAATCAATGGGTTTGTTGAAAATGGATTTTCTAGGTTTACGGAACTTGACGCTGATTCAAAAGACCGTTGATTTGATTCAAGAAACCAGAGGATATCGGGTCGATCCTGATGAAATTCCCCGCCAGGAAAGAAAAGCCCAGAGAATATTAGCTAAAGGCGAACATAGCAGTTTACCTAAAGATGTCCAAAAAACTTATGAATTATTAGAAGCAGGTGAATTAGAAGGGGTATTCCAATTAGAATCTTCTGGGATGCGTCAGATAGTGCGAGATTTGAAGCCTTCTAATATAGAAGATATTTCTTCGATTTTGGCACTTTATCGACCTGGGCCACTAGATGCGGGGCTAATTCCTAAATTTATTAAACGCAAACATGGGCAAGAAAAGATTGATTATCCGCACACTATTGTGGAACCAATATTAGACGAAACTTATGGAATTATGGTCTATCAAGAGCAAATCATGAAAATTGCTCAGGATATGGCGGGATATTCTTTAGGACAAGCTGATTTGCTGCGTCGGGCGATGGGTAAAAAGAAAGTTTCTGAGATGCAAAAGCAGCGAGAAAAATTCGTGGATGGCGCAGCAAAAAATGGCGTTCAGAAAAAAGTTGCGGATGAATTATTTGAGCAAATGTTAAAGTTTGCGGAATATTGTTTAAGCTATGACACGGAAATATTAACAGTAGAATATGGATTGTTGCCCATTGGGAAAATTGTAGAAAAAAGCATTGAATGTAATGTGTACAGCGTTGATAAGAATGGGAATATTTACACGCAACCTGTAGCACAGTGGCACGATCGCGGACAACAAGAGGTGTTTGAGTATTGCTTGGAAGATGGTTCAATAATTCGGGCGACAAAAGACCATAAATTTATGACTGTTGATGGTCAAATGTTGCCAATTGATGAAATATTTGAACGGGAATTGGATTTGATGCGGGTAGAGAATTTGCCGAGTTAGCCAAAATAAAACTTGAGTAGTATGAGATTACGCTGTTGAATTAGCAGCGATCGTATTTGCAAGACAAATACTTTTATTTTTATGGTTGCTGAAAGCGATATCGCTCCACTGATGGATGTACATGACGGCGATCTTTATAGAGAAAGGGTGATGCTATGCTTGCTATAAAAAGGATTGAGGATACAGTACGATGAAAACTCGCAGCTTTGCAGTCCTCATTTATAAAGAGGACGATATGTATATAGCTGAGTGTCCCGAAGTTGGTACGGTTGATCAGGGAGAGACAATCGAACAAGCAATTGCTAGCTTAAGACAGGCAACGCAGCTTTACTTGGAGGAATTTCCTCTACCTGAAACATCTCCAAGATATATGACCAGCATTGAAATCACCTATGCCTAAGTTGCCACGAATCTCAAGTAGAGAGGCAATTCGGGCACTGGAGCGTTTGGGTTTTGAGCAAATTCGACAAAACGGTAGTCATGTTGTGATGAAGAAGCAAACACCAGAAGGCACAATTGGCTGTGTTGTACCTGTGCATCAAGAACTGAAGGTAGGAACATTGAGCGGCATTCTTAAGCAAGCACAAGTTACACCGGAAGAGTTCATAGAAAATCTGTAAGCGATCGCTTTGAGTGCGAATTGGATTTGATACAGGTTGATGCGACTGGGGAGACAAGGAGAATAACCCGTGTTTCATGCCTAATACCCAATGACTCAATACGCTTGGGTTAAGGGCTACTGGCAAAAATTTTGGGTTTTTGAGACGCGATAAATCGCCGTCTCTACAAGTGTTTTGTTGCTCATTCTGAACTGTATTGCCCAATGACAAATGACTAATAACTAATGACCATTTGTGGTTTTCCCCAAAGGATGGTTTCTTGCTTGTAAATGGCAATTCCGGGTTTTGCTCCTTTGGGTTTGTAGACGTGTTTTGGCTGAGTGTAAACTACTGGCACTTGCTCGCTCTGACGGGCGCGACTGTAATATGCAGCAAGATTAGCTACAAATTGCAAATCAGCTTCTTCGGCAACAGCACCCGGTTCTAGACGTAGTAACACATGGCTACCTGGAATTTCTTGAGCGTGGAACCATAAGTCATAATCCCCTGCTACACGAAAGGTTAATTGGTCATTTTGGCGATTGTTACGACCGATTAAAACTTCAAAGCCATTAGGCGTAAGGTAACGATAAAAGTTAGTGCTGGGAGGTTCATTGGCACTGCGGCTGCGGTATTCTGGATCTTCCAGATATTTTTGCCCAATTAACTCTTCGCGGATTTCTTCTAAAGCTCGCAAATCTTCTGCTGTTTGGTAGGTGTCTATCTGAGCGTTGGCGTAGCCCATCGAAGATATCGCAGCTTCTACTTGTTCTAAATACTCAATTTCTGTCTGCACTTCCAATAGTAGCGGTTCGACGGCAGCACGAGCGCGTTTCAGCTTTTGGTGCTGTTTATAAAGACTTTGAGCATTTTGGACGGCATTTTTATCTGGCTGGAGAGCGATCGCTACTGGCAAATTTGTCTCAAAATCAGCAAGGATAATTTCTTTCATCCCTGGTTCCCAGTTTTGCAAATGAGCCATCAATAAATCAGCTTTTTGCCGATACTCATCGGCTCGATCTGATTGCTGCAAGCGCGTCTCAAAGGTTTGAGCTTTATTGTGTAATTTCGCCAGAATATTATTCAATTTCTGACTCAACTGATGGCGCAATTGCGAAAATAACTGTTCGTTAATCTTGTTACTGTAATAGTGGTTGAGTAACTCCTGAATATTTTTGACCTTTTCAACTGCACCCCAACCCATTACGGTATAACCATCTTTTGTCCAAGCGGGTTGAAATTCTTTGGAATCTAGAGCTTGCAGCCATTCTTGCCAACGCTCAAATAGCCGTCGCCAGTCGTTGGGGTTGAGAGTATGGGTGGATGTTTCTGGTGCAATATTTGCTTCTAGCAGCATCAACTCCACTAGTACAGCACTCAAGCCACTATAACTTTTGAGCAATTGCTGCTTAATTGCTCCTGGTACTAAACTTACCCGTTCTTGCCAACGTTCTTGAGATTCGCTCAAGTAGGGGACATTTCTAGTTAGTTTCGGTGGTGTTTCATAAGGTTGTCCGGTTTGGATGGGACGGACACTAGATTGTTGCTGACTGACTTGATGAGCGGCGGTGATAATTATATTGTTAGCGTCGGTGAGAATGACGTTGCTATACTTGCCCATGATTTCTGCATAGACATGATATAGGGCGCTTTCTCCCGGACGACGGGCAAATTGTAAATCAATCACCCGCTCCCAAGGAGCGATCGCTTCAATCGCCACCAGTGCTAAACCATTCAATTGGTGTATCAGTTGTTGGCTAAAGGTAAAGGTATCTGGCGATCGCGGTGGGGGATCGCCGATGCAAATATGTGCAGCTTGGGGATGCCAAGAAATCTGTAGCCAATCTCGCTGCTTTATGGTGCGTAATGCCACAGCAATAGTATAGCGATCGCGCTGGTAAACCTGTTCTAAGCGTGATGGTAGCCAGTTAGCGCGGATTTCGCTACAAGCAGCTGTGAGAGTGGTAAAGTCAACTGGTTGCAAAGCGATTACTTGTTAACATTCAAATGGTAGCGATCGCCATGCCTTTATTTTTGTTTAGTTAAAGCATAACAGACCTCAACTATCATAGCGGTTACTTGGTTTGGTGATAGCTGCGAATCAAAAAACGCAGAAATTATCATAAAATAAGCTTCTGCGTTTAAGTAATAAGTTCGTTTTTTATACAGTTTGTTTTTGGTGTTGAGTTTTCCAAGCTCAGGCGATGCCTACGGTGGTCACTGAGCTTCTTGCCTTGAGTTTCGACTGCGCGGTAATCGAGCGAAGTCGAGATTCAACTACCGCGAAGCCGAAAGGTGTCGAAGTGTGGTCAACTCTTGGAGAGGCTACGCCAACGCTGCTGCCAAATTTAAACCCAAAATTTTATCCGAGTTACTCACTCACCATTATCTGTTAAACAAAAGCGTTATTTAGCAGCCAAAACTGGTTCTTTTGCTGCTGATTGCACTAGTTCGGTGGTTGAGTGTACTAGTTCTTTGGCTGCTGATTGCACTAATTCGGCGGTTGAGTGTACTAGTTCTTTCGCTGTTGACGCTACTGTTTGTGGCTGCATCAGTTCGGTGTAAAGTTCACTCAGTTGATTTGCAACACCATCCCAACTAAACTTAGTTTCGACGCGCTTTCTACCAGCTTTACCCAATTGATCTCGCCATTCTGGATTTAAGAGAATTCGGTCAATCGCAGAGGCAAAAGCATCTACATCTTGCGGTGGAGCCAATAAACCAGTTTTTTCATTAACTACAGTAAACTGAAGTCCGCCGACATCGCTTGCTACTACTGGTGTACCGCTTGCCATCGCTTCGATCGCTACTAATCCAAAGGGTTCGTAGTGACTGGGAACAACGCAAACATCGGCAGCGGCGTAATAAGTTGGTAAAACATCTTGACTCAGACGACCTGCAAAGGTGGTAAAGTCGCTCATTCCCAATTCGTTGACGATTTGCCCAATGCGATCGCGCTCAATTCCGTCGCTGTTACCTGGAGTGCTACCACCACCAATAATTAGCTGGATATTTTTGGAGTCGCGTAGTTGAGACTCGTTTACTGCCCGTACCAAAGTTTCTATACCTTTGCGTTGGTCAAAGCGCCCCACGTATAGTACAACTTTGGCTTCTTTGTCAATCCCTAATTCAGCCCTGGCTGCTTCTCGTCCAACAGAGCCAAAGCGCTGAATATCTGTACCACATGGAATGATATCGATATTGCCTTTTGTAGAAACTAGCGATCGCATGTGTTCCTGTTCTTGCGGACTTGTCGCTACAATTCGCTCTGCTTTTTCCAACACTTGTTTTTCCACTGCTAATCGCTGACTAGCAATCAAAGGAATATTTTCTATAGTGTTGTACTTGACTGCTCCTAATGAGTGGTAGGTGTGAACCTGTTTACTCTTTTGGATTTTATTTAACTGCATCCCCACCCAACTAGAGAGCCAGTAGTTAGTATGAACCAATTCGTATGTAATTTCGTTTTTTATTTGAAATTTGAGGAAATTATCCACAAATTCTGGCAGATATTCAAAAATTTCATCTCGCGGCACAAACTCAAGGGGGCCAGCTTTTAAACGGATAGTTCGACAATTGTTGCTATGTTCAACTATCGAGTCTTGCTCCAGACTTACTTTGCGGGTAAACATATCAACTTGCCATCCCAGCTGCGCTAGTGCTTCACCCACATTACGCACATAAACATTTTGTCCCCCAGCTTCTTCTTTCCCTATCTCAATCGCTGGGTCTCCGTGGACGGAAATCAAGGCGATACGTTTTTCGGTGGTAGAGTTCATAGTTTGTGTGTTGCTGATTTTAACAAAGTTTTGGATTGTTCCAAACACGTGTATAGCACACTTGCCAGAATTGTTTAGGAACTTTGATTATTATTGACTTTAATTTACTATGTCTAATTTTTTTTAACATCCTCTGTCAGAAATATACATTTAGTTTCTTCAGATATAGGAAATTGTTATATCCGTATCTCATCCTTTTGATAGATAAACATGAGATTTTTTCATTCATGTCTAGCTCTAATTTCATAGATATGGCAATTTTAATTAGCTCTCTACCTAGAGACTCAGTTCTCTGACTTGGGCGAGGATATATCCTTTCTGGGGCAGGTTTTTTTGATTAGACAAATTTTTGGGATTTTAAAACCAAAACCATTGTCTGAGAACTTAAAACTACGTTCAATAATTGAGAACATTCTCAACTATTTATCGAAAGCCTAAAAGCCTGCCCTTGAAAGGAGGATATATCTGGTGAATAGGGGGTTTGACCCCCTAACACATCTCAGAGTAGGAAGTCAGAATTCAGAATTCAGGATTCAGAATCAAGACGCGACGCTATCTACTTTTTCGTTCAAAAGACCCTTCTTGTATTCTGGCGACTGACGCCTTTATTCTGTTTCGATAAAAATATATTTATTTAGCTTATATTCTCTAAAAGAAATTTAAATTCTGTTTTTACGCAATTCTACTGATTTTGCTTCAAACTAATAAATATAGATAGTCACCACCAATTTTCAAACGGAGAAGATTAATATATGAGTTTGATAGATGGTATATTTCTGACGATATTAAATACTGTTGTCTGTCTAGCACTGCCTAAGCTGGTATCTGTAATTCTGTCTGTCAAAAACCAAAACACTGAGTCTTCAAAGTCTGCTATGACATCACAAGATTCTAACTCTGAAATTCCCAGTTTTTCTTAATGTAAACTGACGAGCTATAGATATCGCCTTGATGAGGAGAAAACTTAGTTATTGGTGCAAGGCGATATCTGAACAATTTATTATACAGATTGTGTTTTGGGAAAAGAATAAAAGCTGTTTTTCCATTCAACCTAAAATTTATACAGGAAAAAGCTGGTCTACAGTACAGCTAAAACCAGGCAATAGCCCAGAAATGAGACGATCGCTACTAAATAAAGTTACTACCAAGTTAAGTTGACTTTGTTCGCGCCGATAGACCTCTAGTTTACGCGATCGCCAATCAGCTATCCAATATTCTTTTACTCCTCTAGAAGAATAAAGTTTAAGTTTGGCTTCCTTATCTCGTCTTTCGTCTGACTTACTTTCAGACAAAACTTCTACTACTAAATCTGGTGCGCCAGTTAAATGTCCCGCTTCATCCAATGTTAGCGCCAAGGTTTCTTTAGTAGCCCAAACTACATCAGGAATCACATTGTCTGATTCTGAAAATAAAACGCCGGGGTTGATTACAGCTTCTCCTAAACCAGTAGACTCTGACCAAATATTAAGCTGTTGGAAAATTCTGCCACAAGTTTGCTGATGTTTAAAGTGAGGTGCCCTGGTCATAAATAATTCTCCATCAACTATCTCGTAGCGCGTCCCCTCATTTTCTGCAAAGAGTTCCACATCGTGAATTGTCCAGCGTACTCCATTATTAAGCATCTCACTCATCGGCTAACTCCTTTAATCTTGTTTATTACTTGTTCTGAACAAATTATCTCTTGCGATTTTCACGCCGCCACTTACTCCGTACTAAACGAATTTCATCAAAAGTGTAGCTTTCGCCTAGTTGTTCTTTGATAGGAGTTAGGGAAATGTCACCAAGTACTTCTAAAACTTGCCAAATTTTTTGTTGATGTTCTAAAGGTACTAATTGATTTAAATCAACTGGCTGATTTTTTTCAATTAGTTTTTCCAGATGATTGCTAACTGTTGCTGGACTAAGATTGCGCTTTTGGGCAATTTGAGCGATATTTAAACCTTGTTGATACAATTGTAATGTCTGCAATTCAGTATAAGAAGAAGATGATTTGGCAGAAGATACAGAAGTAGCAGATTTATTTTGCAAACCTTTTTCTTGGCGGTAAGCGCGAATTTCTGTAAGAAACTTTTCACCATATTGAGCGAGTTTGTGACTACCTACACCAGAAAGTTTGGCAAATTCAGCTAAGTTTTGGGGTTGCACCTGTACCATCAATTTTAAAGTGGAATCGTGGAAGATGACGTAAGGTGGTACAGATTGCTCATCAGCTAATTCTTTACGTAGCGATCGCAACTTCTGTAATAATATTTCTGCAACTTCTGCTTTTTCACTCTCCGGTTCCCAAGTAACCTTTTGCACTGTGGTTACAGCTAGGGAAACTGTGCGTTGTTTTCGCATGACTTGCCAACTTAAGGCATTTAGTTTTAAAACTGAGTAACCATCGCTAGTTTGTTCTATTAACCCTTGATGTAAAAGCGATCGCCCCAACATTCGCCATTCATCTACAGTTCTATCTTTACCAATACCATAAGTAGAAAGTTTGTCGTGTTCGTACTGGAGAATTTTGTCTTTTTTTGCTCCTCGCAACACATCAATTATGTGTAACATTCCAAACCTTTCTTTGCAACGCGCCACACAAGATAAAAACTTCATGGCTTCAATTGTCCAATCTTGCACGGGTTTGGGATGACGACAATTGTCACAATTACCACAATTCCCAGGAAACCTTTCGCCAAAATAACCCAGTTGAATTGTTCGCCGACAATCAGTCCCTTCAGCGTAATCGATCATCTGACGCAGTTGTTGTTTAGCAATCAACTGTTCTTGAGGGTCAGCTTTTTGATCGATACTCCATTCAATTGTTTTAACATCACCAAAGCTGAAAAATATTGTACATCGAGATGGTTCTCCGTCTCTACCAGCCCTACCCGATTCTTGATAATAACTTTCTATATTTCTGGGCAGATCGAAGTGAACTACCAACCGCACATCGGGTTTATTAATTCCCATCCCAAAGGCGATTGTTGCCACCATCACCCGGACATCATCTCGAATAAATCGCGTTTGATTGCTACTACGTTCTTCATCAGTTAATCCGGCGTGATAAGGCAAAGCAATAACTTTATCATTTTGGAGTTTAAAAGTTAATTCATCAACTTTTTTCCGAGTTAAAGAATAAATAATTGTCGAACCTTCAGTTTCTCGAATTAGTTCTAATAATTCAGCGTAAGCATATTTAGTTTTAGGACGAACTTCGTAATAAAGATTTTCCCGGTTAAAACTGGCAAGATGAATGCTTGGTTGCTTTAGTCCTAGTTGTTGAATGATATCACTACGGACGCGATCGGTTGCTGTGGCGGTGAGAGCGACTGTAGGCACATCAGGATAGCGTTTCCGCAGAGATTTCAACTGGCGATATTCTGGACGAAAATCATGTCCCCATTCCGAAACACAGTGCGCTTCATCAATAGCAAAGCTAGAAATACCGATTTTTTCTTTAACTAAATCAAGAAACGGGAGAAACCTTTCACTGAGGAGACGTTCCGGAGCAACGTAGAGTAATTTTACTTTACCGCTGAGGATGGCATCTTCGCGCGATCGCACTTGGTAAGCATTCAAACTGCTATTGAGAAATGTCGCATTAATATTATTATTTCGCAATGCCTCTACTTGGTCTTGCATCAAAGCAATTAACGGCGACACCACCACTGTTAGCCCATTTTTTAACAACGCTGGTAGCTGAAAACACAAAGATTTCCCCCCACCAGTCGGCATCACCACCATTAAATCTCGATTTTGCAGCGCATCTTCGATAATTTGCCGTTGTCCAGGGCGGAATTGATCGTAACCGAAGTGATATTTTAGCGCTTGTTCGAGATGGGGATACTGAAGCATAGCGATCGCTTTTTCGGAGCCGTTCTGCGTGGGTAGTTATTAAAGATATCAGGATTTTAACTCACATCATCGCCAGCTTTGGTCAGAGTTGTGTTTGTGTTTGCCATTTAAATTTGCTAGTAATAACCAACCTACACATCGGCTGCACTTGGGTTATTGAGATATTCCCGTAATTCTTGAATTGCTTCGGCAGCAGTCTGGACTTTGAGCCTACCTGCTTGAAATTCAGCAATGGAAGCTGCTGCATCTGACGCAATTTCATCTCGCCGACTTTCAATAATTCTGCTTTTGAGAATTTGTACCAGCATTTCTTGCTGCTCTAAAGTAAGCTCCATTGCGGCATCTAAAACTTTATCTAGGTTACTCAATTGCTCGATCCTCTTAATTATTTGGGTTGATACAGAACTTGTAAGATATAAAAAACTTAAAAGTCTTATCCTTATCGCTTTTTGAGCTTCGTCAAACTCATATTAACTTATTGCACTAAATCAACCTTTATACATGAGAGATGTCTACGACGGGCTACGCCTATGCTTGACTTTAAAAACTGGCGTGACAATATTAGCGATCGCACTTGTATTGAGCTAATAAACATCGTCATGAGTAAGTCAGCATTACGACGAGTAAATTTTCGGAAAGCTGTTTTAAATTTACTCGTAATAACTAACTTATACATCGGCTGCACTTGCGTTATTGAGAGTTTTTTAACGAGCGTTATTCTGAGGTTTCCCTAGCAGCTCTTGACTTTGAACAGTGAGGAAATTGCAGGGATGTAGTAATATCGGTGCATTTTAGCTGTGATTCTAAAGCATCAATCTTTCGTAAAAGCGATACTCCCCACACTATAGAAATCACTAATTTAATGGTCATTCCCACGAGCAAAAGTGTCACTATTGTGGCATTTTTCTTTTGTTGAGCCAGCCTTTTTTGTTGTTCTGCAAGTCGTGCTTCTACTTCTTGAGCGCGTTCAGCTTCTAAAGCCTGTTGTACTTCTCGCCGATCTAATTCTTCACTAGCAGCTAAAAATCGATAATCTAAGTTGCTCAAGCTTTTACCCTTTGCCCACGTTTGAGCATCAATCAAGGCTTGTCCGCGCAATAGGCGAGATTTATCTTTTTCTTCTGAGGCTACCCATGCATTGAAGTTTTCGTAGTAAGGACGCAAGTAAGCTAGTTTTTTTGCAACCCATTCTAAATTGAAAACTTCTTGATAAATTCGGTTTTTTACTTGGAGACAACCTTGTTTTTTGATTACCAAACCAGACAGCAAAAGTTCTACCTGTTCTCGACTATCATCAACTGGTACTTTCAATCCTTGGAGGACTTGTTGATAAATTCCTAGCAATCTAGCAGCAAATTTTTCTTTTCTGAGGATGCGATCGCGAATAGTTCGCAAATGCTCCGGTTCATCTTGTGATTCCCATTTCTCAATGACGTGCGATCGCACCACATTTTCTATCCAAAATTCTTCTGTGCCAGGGGGAATTTTTAGCTTTCTACCTAGATCGTCTTGAGATAAACTCACAATTAGTCTGCACAGCTTTTGAGTAAGAAATGGTTGTCCTTCTGTCCAAGCTAATATTTCTTTCAAAACTTTCTGAGGATGATTGTCTTTAATATCTAATCCCAAAGATAGTGGTTGAGCTTCTTCAAAGGTAAAACCATTGACTTGTATAGTTTTACCAATATTAAACGGGGTAGTATTATCTCCATATATAACTAAGTCTGAAGGTGTCGCAACCCCAAAAATTGCAAATGTTATTCGATGATACTCTGGATTAATTGCTCGTTGGTTATAACAGAATCGAATTATGTTAAAAAAGTCATCAACGGAGAAATTGAGGTTGAGTATACTATCAATTTCATCAATAAAAATAAATAGCCTTTCGTTAGGAAACTGAGCTAATAAAACTTCCGAAATAAATCGACTGAGTTTCTGAATCAAACAAAGATCATTTTGTTCTTGCCACCAAGTTTTTAAATTAATTTTTCCTAACAGTTTAAAACTTAACCATAAGTCACCAACAACTCCTTTGTACCACTGCTCTGGAGTTATATTTTCACAACCAATATTAGTCATATCAATGGTGGCACATTTAAAGCCCTCTTTTTGCAAACGGTGCTTTGTTTTTACCATAAGTGAAGATTTACCCATTTGTCTACAGCTTAGGATGTAGCAAAATTCACCTTGTTTCAAAGCTTCGTAAAGTTCCATATCCGCTCTGCGCTCAACATAGCTAGGAGCGTCATTAGTGAGAGTACCACCAACTTGGTATCGATAATTTTTCATTTGATTGATTTTTAATTTTAAGTTTCTTCTATATCTCAATAGACTTCTTGGCATTGGTCGGGGTAAGAGCTGATTCGTAAAGAAAATCTGAAGGGTACTTAACTCATTGCTAGGTCTAAGTTTCAGCGAATAAGTGCTGTATTGACTTAAATTACTGAAACCCTGATTAGACAAGTGTTTTACTTGAGTTGACAAATTAGCTCTAAAGGGTAAAAGGATAAAGAAATTCAAAATCCTTTCCCTTTAACATGAGTCCCTTTTCCCCTTCCCCCTTTCCCTTTTCCCGACTTATGCAAGAAGTCTAATTGACACATTTGGATTGTGACAGTTAATAAAATTCTGATAATATCGATGAATAATTAGATTCGTAGTCAAAACTTTAGTGTTTAGTATGAACACTCAAAACTAGCTGGTAAATTCATAAGAAATATTAGCACTATTTTGCTTTCCAAACTGTTGGCTAAAATAAAGACGATATAACTCACACATGGCGCTAGCTTGATTGCCGTTTAGTTGAACCAAACCCATGCTTTCTAACTTGTAAGCAGCGATCGCGTTTAACTCCACTTTTTCATCTGTGGCAATTACCTGTTCCATAGCTGACATTAATTTTGGTTCTGCTTGCAGTAGTGTCAACAGTTCTCGTAAATGCTGACTGTAAATTCCTACTGGTGTAGATGCAGTTTCTAATAACACCTCTAGCGTCATTCTACCCTGACATAGATGATAAAATGCAAGGCTCACCAGATAGGGATGTCCTCCTACCATTGCTTGTAGGGGTGCAAGGCGTTTTGCCCCTTCCAAGTTTCCTGCCCAATCTAGTCCGTAACGTAATGCTAAACTCTGTACTTGCTTAAGGGTAAATGGTGGCAGTGTAATTGTTATCCCAACATTGAAAGGCGATTGGTTGAGCTTGAGCGGAATATAAATTTCTGTGGTGTGAACCACTACCATCCGTAGTTTTTGCCAAATCCGATCTTGCTTTGCTTGTTCATGCCAAAATCGTAGCATTGGCAGAAAGTCTTGGGCAATATTGGGATGTTCAAAAATCCGATGGACTTCATTCAAAGCCAAAACTAAAGGATTATCATTAATGTATTGCAACAAATAAGCTTCAAAATAGATTTTGCAGCTTACCTTGCTGCCCATTTCTATATCCCAAAAATCATCTACACAAGGAAGGAGATTTAACTGCCTACTGGCATTTACACAAAACCAACGCAAAAATTTATCCAGAGAAACAAAAACATCTCGGTCAGCTTCTTGAAAGTCCAAACAAACAATTTGATAATCTTGCTCTTTCGCATAAGCAATCATCCGATTGAGTAGAGAACTTTTTCCCATCTTTCTAGGTGCTTTGAGCCGGATTAAGCAACCAGGTTGTAAAATCTCATTACAAACAAGTTCTTCCAGAGAAGGGCGATTGATGTAAAGAGGAGAATTTAGTGCTACAGGGCCGCTGGGAAATTCTATCTTGCTTGCTGAAAAAAAGTCTGGAGAAATCATTTCTAAACTAGATTCTTCACCCAACTTTTCTTGAATCTGATTTTTTTGATTATCTATCTCGTCTTGCAAGTGTTTCTTCAAAGCTAAATGTAAATTTTTTTTCGTTATTCTTTCCCCAAGTGCGATCGAAAGGTCTTGCCACAACTCAGAACCAACTTCCTTGATGTAATTGTTGCCGTAGCCTGATACCTCTGCCATCTCACCATAAGTTTTACCCAACCACGATTGAGAAAGCACGAACCACTGAATTGGATCGAGAGGCTTGTCTTGGAGAATTTTTTTTACAGATTGTAGAAGCTTATCCACAGAGAAGAAGTTGTTAAACAGCTAGGCAATTTGCTTATACTTTTAAGCCTGGTAACAATATACATCTGAAATCTCTCTGAAAAAAAAAATATTTGAAATCAAAAAAAGTTGATATTGCTGCATTCATCACTATACCAAGAATGTGATTATAATTACTTTTTTGAAGGTTTTTTGTATAGAGATTAAGTCGGCAAGCACGATCAAACCAATATATATTTAGTTTTGTAAAAACGGTGAAATAACGAATTTGTAAAGTATGTGCTGTATTTACATTTCGTAAAATACTTGGGGATTTTCTCGCCCACTTACTTAGCGCTCTTCCATCACTCTTAAAGAAAGCAATTGCTGCAAGGCTTACGAACCTCACTTTCCAGGTTTTGGCTACATTTACATTTGTGAATTTATATTAGAAAATAAAGCCTCAAACCTTGATTTAGTCATAGTTTCAGTTTTCTGCTTCGATTATTGTTTTCACCAGAGCGATCGAAGGTCGTTAGTTTAGCCTAAATACAGCCCTGAAAAACCTGGTGACAACGATGGCTCGCTGGTATGAGATTCTAGAGACAGTCAATGTGAGCTGAACAGAATGGAACAACATCAAAAGCCAACGGTTGTAATTACGGGTGCCTCTTCAGGGGTGGGTTTGTATGCTGCAAAAGCTCTTGCTGAAAGGGGATGGTATGTGGTGTTAGCGTGTCGGGATTTAGCAAAGGCACAAAAAGCAGCCCAAAGTGTGGAAATCCCCTACAACAGTTATACCAGCATACATATTGACCTTGGCTCCTTGGAAAGTGTTCGACAATTTGTGAAGAACTTCCGAGCCACTGGCAAATCTCTAGACGCTTTGGTGTGCAACGCTGCAATTTATATGCCCTTAATCAAAGAGCCGTTACGCAGTCCAGAAGGTTACGAGTTAACTGTCACTACTAATCATCTAGGGCATTTCCTATTGTGCAACCTGATGCTGGAGGATCTGAAGAAATCATCTTTAGAGCCAAGGCTGGTAATTTTAGGAACAGTCACGCACAATCCAGACGAACTAGGTGGAAAGATTCCACCACGTCCCGATTTAGGCGATTTGCAAGGCTTTGCAGAAGGATTTAAAGAGCCAATATCGATGATTGATGGCAAAAAATTTGAACCAGTTAAAGCTTACAAAGACAGCAAGGTTTGCAACGTGCTGACTATGCGGGAACTGCACGAGCGCTATCACGAGTCAACTGGTATCGTCTTCAGTTCTCTTTATCCGGGATGTGTTGCAGAAACGCCGTTATTTAGAAATCACTATCCCCTGTTTCAGAAAATCTTCCCCTTGTTCCAGAAGTACATCACTGGGGGATATGTGTCTCAAGAGTTAGCGGGAGAACGAGTTGCTGCCGTGGTTGCCGATCCTGAGTATAATCAATCCGGTGTTTATTGGAGTTGGGGAAATCGCCAGAAGAAAGATGGTAAGTCTTTTGTGCAAAAAGTCTCTCCTCAAGCCCGCGATGACGAAAAAGGCGATCGTATGTGGGAATTAAGTGCCAAGTTGGTTGGACTTGCATGATGGAACAAAAACAGACAAACTATGCTCATCTAGTGTTCACCGTTCCACTCAATACTGATGAGTCAACAGAACATCTTAACCTTTACAAACTAGAATGTGAGACTACACCTTTAACAAAATTAATACCTCCCAATTTCTAGAGTTCGTAGGGTGCGTTACACTTTGTTAACGCACTGATGTTAATTGTAAATAGATACGAAAAATTATCTAAACATTTCTGATGGAAACTGCTATGTCTTCTTTAAAGGCGCATTCCCAAACGCTATATGAAACTGATTACTTGCAATGGATAGAAACGACTGTAGAAAAATTGCAAAGTCAGGATTACGCAAACGTTGAGTGGGAGAACCTAATTGAAGAAATTGCCGATATGGGAAGGAGTGAACGCCGGAGTCTCAAGAGTAATTTGATTGTAATTCTGATGCATTTGCTCAAATGGCAATTTCAGCCGGACAAAAGAAGTGGTAGCTGGGAAGGAAGCATAATTGAACATCGTAGACGTGTCAAAGAAGCTCTAGATGATTCACCTAGTCTCAAATCCTATCTTGAGATAGTTTTTGCTGAGTGTTACACACAAGCGGTTAAGCAAGCAAAAGCTGAAACTGGCTTGTCAATGGAATCCTTTCCTCTGAACTGCCCATACCAGCTAGCAGAAGTCACAGATGATGAGTTTTTACCTCAGTAAGCCCTGAATCGGTCTGGATGTACCGCTTCACTCTACAGTTATACCTCTATATGCCTACTCTCTTGACTTAATACATGGAAAATATGTATAATGACGGACGCATAGAAGGGGAGTAGCTGCTGGCAAAAAACTTGAAAGCCAGTACATCTGAATCAACATACTGGCGATGAGCCTGGTTCAGATGGCAAGTAATCAATATTTGAAAGCGAGACCTTCACTAAGTTCACACCGAAAAGTGTAAACTTGGTGAGGTCTTTTGGCTCTCATCAAGCTTCACATCGGTAAACGATTCTTCAGGAGCTTGAGAGAGTGTTAACAGCTTTTACCGCAGGTTTATTACTAATTACAGTTTCAGAACTAGGTGATAAAACATTTTTTATTGCTGTAATTTTGGCAATGCACCACCCGCGGCGGCTGGTGTTTACAGGTGTGACAGCTGCTTTGGCGGCGATGACAATCCTTTCGGTGATATTTGGACAAGCAGTATCTTTGTTGCCAAAAGTTTATATTCATTACGCCGAAATAGCTTTATTTATTGCCTTTGGTATCAAGCTGTTGTATGACGCTAGTAAGATGTCAGCTGCTGCTTGTGATACAGAAGTTGTGGACGAAGCTGAAGCTGCGGTGAAACAAGCAGATTTGCAGTTACCAAAGCAAAAGACTGGTTTGGCAATTATCATAGAAGCCTTTACGTTGACATTTATGGCAGAGTGGGGCGATCGCACCCAAATTGCCACTATTGCCCTAGCCGCAGGTAATAACCCCATTGGAGTGACAATAGGTGCGATTTTAGGACATTCTATTTGTGCTGCGATCGCAGTTATCGGCGGCAAAATGATTGCCGGACGTATTTCTGAGCGTCAACTCACCCTGATTGGCGGATGCCTATTTTTAGTCTTTGGTATTGTTGCTGCCATTGAAGGAGCGTGATCAGGGGCAGGGGAGGCAGGGGAGACAAGGGGACAAGGAGAAAAGGGGGAATTATTGAACAAGTCTCTTCCTTGTCTTCCCCCTCTTCCTTGTCTACCTTGTCTCTTCTCCATGCCCAATGCCCCATGCCCCATGCCCAATGCCCCCTACTTAGGCTTACTTTCCAATGGAGGCGCGGGAGATGCAGCAGGAGTAGGGAGGGGGGAAGCCGTTGCTGCTTTTTTAATTCCGTCTTTGTACTGAGCAGGTGCTAAAGCTACGGCACTATCAAACAAAAGTTTTGCTTCTGCGTCTTTGCCCTGTTGTTTCAGGAGCATTGCTTTTGCCACAACGGGGCGGAAATCTTTGGGATCTTTCTTAATTGCCTGATCGTATACAGAGCTAGCTTGAGCGTAGCGTTTCTGGGAAGCATGAACAGAACCTAACAGCACCTGCACCGCTACTATATCTACACTTCCAGGCTGAATTGTATTTGCTTGGGCTGCATTAGAGAGAGTTTCTTGCAACAAACCAATGGCTGCTTCCGGGCGTTGCTGACTGATCAATAAAGCCACCATTCCTTGCAAAGCCTTCAAATCGCCCGGTTTCGTGGACAAAACCGAGCGATAAGCTTGAGCGGCTCCTTCGCGATCGCCAATTTGCTGTTTGGCTTGAGCTAGTAACACTGAATATTCTGACTGTTCGGGATTCAGTTTTGCTAGCTTTTCTAGGGGTTCAATAACAACTTGGATATCAGCTGGTTTAACCTCACTTTTATCTTTTTGACTCAGTAATTGCAGCCGCGCCTGTAACAGACCCTTAAGCGCAGTTTGATTTTCTGGTTCCCTTTGCAAAACCTGTTCATAACCCCGTGCTTCGTCTTCCAGTTTTGATTTTTGGTCAGCAGAGGACAAACTGCCTTTGGTGCTAGCAGTATTCTGACTTGAGGGTGGCGTATTATTAAATGCTCCAATTATGGGAATCACCGAAACACCCACAAAAGCAAGAATTGCCACCGCTAAGACGACTTGAACTATCCAACGATTGCGCGGTTGAGACACGGTTTTGTCTTTCTCCTAAATTTTAATGACATTATCATTTACACAAATCGTAAAGTTAAAAATTTCCAAAACTTTGCGGAATACCGCCAATTGCCTGTGAATTTTATAACAATTAACTATCCACACTGCTAAAGTAAGTGATGACTTTAGGAGGAGCCGTCAGAATTGTAGCTATGATATGCTTCCGAAACTAGTGTAAAGCCGCTAAATTAGACATTTAGTGTTTATACATTAAATTTAGCGCCTTTAGGATTGTATAGAGTACCCTAGTGTGATTTTGTGAAAAGCCAATATACTTTCATCAGTCGCACAAATGCTCTTTCCAGCTGCCTTTGTAAAATCCCACAATGGGATGTGTCTGTGCCGCAAGGAGTTTTTATGAATTCCGACCTGATGCCGTTGCCTGAATCTTCCAATTCTTCTGCCTCTAACCAGGGCCCAACTAACGTAGAGGCAGCCGCTAATGTTCGCATAGCAGCCCAGTCCTCTAAACAAGTTGACAATTTGCCTGTCAACACCAGCGAGACTGACTCAAATGGGAACTCGATCAATCGCCAGCAACCGATTCCACCTCCCAGCGAACCGATGCAGTATCGAGCGATCGGGTTAGTCCGGGGTCGCTATCATGCTAGCAGCGAACAATTTACTCAAGGTACGCTGTTGACCGCAGATGGTGTAGAACTCAATGCCGTCCTCCTAGGCCGGATTATGAGCTTAGTCAAGAATCATCTAGACTTAGAAAAAGAACACTTGTGGGTAGTATATCCACGTACCAGACAAGAAAATGATACCTTGCACATCCAAATCGTCGGAGTTTGGGAGCCAGAAAATCTGGCTAAAAACTCAACAGATGAGGACGAATCGGATTTGGAGTTGCAATTACAGACACTTGATGATGGCTTATCCGAGAACTCTGAACTAAATACAACTCCCCCCAGACCTTCATCAGAAGTTACTGATGGTGGTTTTTCTGTTCGTGGTGAAGTAGTATACCAATCTTTTGATGCTAAAAGCTTGGTAGTCAAAATTAGGCAGGCTCCACGTAAATCAACTGATAAACCTAAATATTTTAAGTTGAAATTGAGGGGTGTGCTAACTACCAAAGCAGTGGGAAAATTCTGGGACTTCCAAGCCAAGCGGGAAGCAGACGTTTTAGTAGTAGAAAAAGCTGAGGCGATCGCTGATTTACCCAAAAAACGCAAACCACCATTTAAAGGTGGGCCTCGTGCTGGCATTGGTGGTGCTGGTGGTAGAAAACCATTCCCCCCCAGACGCACTGGCGAAACCCCTCGTCCCATCAAGAAAACAAGTACAGGCGGCGACCCTTCAGTGGTGTCAAAACCTATACCAAGAACACCTGTTCCTAAACCTATCAAACGACCGAAACCGACTCAAGAGTAGGGAATGGGGCATTGGGCATTGGGTATGGAGAAGAGACAAGGTAGACAAGGAAGATGGGGGAGATTTGTTCAATAATTTCCTCTTGTCCCCCTTGTCTCCCTGCTCCCCTGTTCCCGCACTCCCCCCAATCAAAAATCCGTTCGACGGTCTTGGGGTAGAAAAGATCGCTCCATCGGAATTGGAGAAACTGGTTCTGTCAGGGTAAACGTACCTGCTTCGATCCACTTTTTCAACTCTAAGGCGACTTGCCTAGAAAAAAACAAACTCGCTAAGGGGGCAGAGCGTACTGCTTTGCCCTCTATGGCGATCCACCCAGATTTGAGTTGGGCGTAACTCACCAAACCAAAGGTGGGACGGACGCGCCGGGGAATGGAAAAATCTACTATTGGGGCTACTAAGTCTCGATCTTGGACAGCGCAGTGTTCAATTACTTGTTCATTTAATACAGGTAGTGGTACCCCAACACCTAACATTAATGAGGGGCCATAACTTTTGAAGTAACACCCCCGCACCCAATGAGCATCCATTTGTTTGGCATCACCAATTAAAGCTAAAGTAGCGGAAGGCCCGATCGGTGTACGATTAGCTAAACGCTTTTGTAAGGGAAAGTGCTGAGTGCCTTCCCAGGCGACATAGCCAATACCGCCGCCTAAAAAAATTCGAGTCCCTATACCAACGAGTTGCAAATCGGGGTCGTTGAGTAAGGGGGAAATCGCACCGGGGTTAGAATAAACAGCATTCCCCAAACGCGGTTGTAAAGGGCCGAGATAGGTGAAGAGGGGGCGATCGCCACCATTTACACCAACAATAAAATTTTGATAAAGATTGCGCGGATTGAATAAATAAAACTGATTAATTGTGTCACTGGTAATTGTAGTTTCAAAATTTGCTCTGGGGTAACAATCTGTTACTTGTCCTTGCGCTTTCACGTGTATAGATTTACCAGCGATCAAATCTTCGATTATATGACCGCCACCACGTTCTCGCACTTCTTCCCCATCCATCGTCTCCACAGCGCAACTCGCACCCAAATATAAATCTACTGCCCCAAAACCAGAGTATGCTGGCACGCCATCTAACCAACAACGGCGAATTTTTATTGGGGGATCGGTATGTCCCAGATTGATAATTGCACCACTTGATTCCATCGGCTCAAAAGTACCAGTGGTAACTACATCAACTTCTTTAGCAGCTTTAGTAACACCGATTTCTACAACTCGTGCTTTTAATTCTTCAGTTGTCAACACCACCGCACGTTGGCGCTTAATTTTTTCGTTAATTTCTGCAATTGTTCGCATCTTCTCAGTGCTTGCGCTTCCTGCTGAATGGTAAATAGGGAGAAACACGATTAATCGCGTCTGTAACTAGGGAGTAGGGAAAAGAAATTTTCATTGCTCTTTGTGAGCGCAGACGATCGAGGCTTTTGGATAATTTCATCTCCAAATAGCGATCGCCAATCTCTGCCCGACATTAACACCCCGAATAAGGATAAAATTCCAAAAAACAATTCAAGGATTGCAAAATTAAAATGATATATTTTTTGGAGCAAACAAGCTGTCTGTATCCAAAATGCTTTTTTCTAAGTAAAATTACTATAAAAAGTTTTTGTATTATCAATCAAATGTATGGTTAGAATTAAGTGGATTTACTGAATTTAAATAAGCAATGTCCATCTCTAAGGGTTTGTACCAAAAGTTTACAACTTTCAGTTGTTATTTCACAATTTCTGCCTAATTAATTTCCGGTTTCTGCAAATTTAATCTTTAAGTCGTGGTGTTTTACCGCTAAACTACCAGGTCAAGGTTTTAGAAACCCGGACGAGATTTGAACTCATGTCTCACTGACCAAAAGCGATCGCCTTTTTCTGTAATCAAAAATTGAATGACTAATCTTCTGGTTTCAAGATGTCATCATCAATCGATGGCTTCTTCTTAATGTCTGTATTTTCTGCTTTCCAATTCTCATCGGCTTCTGGAGATTGAGAAACTATTACAAATTCAGTCTCTTGTGTATGATTATTTCCCCATTCATCCAGAACATCTTTAATTAACACTTCTTGCAACCAAATCTTAGCGACAACAGTCAGGGGTAGGGCTAGAAATAATCCTAAAAAGCCAAAGAAAGTGACGAAAAATAGCTGGGCAATTAAGGTTATGGCTGGCAGCAATGAGACTTGATGCGCCATCACAACAGGCGTGATGAAATTACTCTCAATTTGTTGAATAATAAAGTAGAGAATCAAGACAGCGATCGCTTTCCAAGGTTCATCTAAGAAGGCGATCGCCATTGCTGGGATTACACTCATTGTTGGCCCCAAATTGGGAATCAAGTTAAAAAATCCCGCTAAAACCGCTAAAGCAAGTGCTGCCTTGACATGCAAAATTGATAAGCCAATCAGACTCATCACTCCCACTACACAGATGGCAATGAAAGCGCCTGTAATCCATCCCTCCAGAGAGACTTCACATTTATCTAAAATCCCATCTACCCGCCGCCGATAAAATGAAGGGAAAAGCCGCACAAATACTTTGCGGTAAGCCATTGGGTCGGCTAACATCATTCCTGTTAAAACCAACACTAGCAAAATCTTGAGAACGACTTCTAAAGAACCAGATACAAAAGCAAAGGAGTTTCCCAGTAGCCGATTGGCGAAAGGCTGTACTTGTTGGATGAGACTATTAATATCTGGGATATAAGGAACTAACTGGTCAGGAATACGAGTTCTCAGGGCATCAAGCCAACTATTAAAGCGTCCAAACCCTCTAGGAACTTGATAGGTTAGTTCTTGAAACTGCTGGGCAAATGGCGGCACAATTAGCCAGAAAAAACCCACGACACCTGCGAAAAAGATAGCTACTGCTAGGAGGACGGCGAATCCGCGCCTCATCCCAAAGCTTTGGAAGCGTTTCGCTAGCCGATTTAAGGTGGTGGCTAACACAACTGCGGCAAACATCAGCAAAAGCACTTCCCGAATTTGCCACAAGATGTATAAAGAAAGAACTATGGCGATTAAGCCGATCCATTGACCGAGGTTCACAGGCTAACTCCTAACCGTTGCCAAGATGCAATTTTATTGTAATTAAGCTAGGTTAGCTGATTTTAGGAACTTGTGCGTAAAACTATTGAGTTAATTTTGTTTTTCTGCTTGAAATCGCCACAGTAGAGCGATCGCTACAATCGCAACCGGCAAGAATACTATAATCAGCGCGTTAGTTGCTGTCGCCGGAATTGCTAGACTTGGCCCTGCATACTTAATCAATACCGATAACAAAGCCGAGAGTAAAAGCAGTTTTAGAATTAATCCTAGTTGATTTTCCATAAAAGTACGGCAATACAGATTTTTGTGGTACATACAAATTTGCGCTGTACCGTATAGTTTCTAGAATAAACCCACAGATACAATCCTTGTAGTTTTCACAAAAATATAATTTCTAGTACCTGTCAGAAGCGAAGGATGTGAGGCGCGATCGCTATTACACTTTGTTAGTGCTGCCTGAACCTCAGACAGCACATTATACACTATTAAAGCTTTACAGAAAGTAACCAAAACAGCCTTTGAGTAATTTAAATTAAGCACAAAGGAATGCAGAGTTTTAGCAAACTTTATTTGTTCTGAACTGCCTCAATTCTATATTTAGTTTTAATCAACTCAGACAGTTGTATCAAAAGTTTTTTCACTCTAGCTTGAATATATTTAGGATTTTTTGGTACACGTTTAGCTATATATCTTAATAAAGCAATCTGATAGCCAAACTTATACTGAATTGCGGAAAATATATTAGACTTGACCTGGTGGGCTGCATCTTTATCTAGGTTTTTTAACTTTGTGACTTCACGATGATATACCGGATGCTCTCCCCAAACGCAGGCAAAGTGTACAAGAGCCGGAGACACCACCTGATTGTATTTTTGAAAAGTAGATTTACCTTTAATAGCATCTATATTAAAAGAACCACGAAGACCGATAGGTGTTCGCATCATCAGACCTTTATCTTCAAACATACTTTGATTATGTAGCATCATAGCTAGACCAAAAATACGTTCATCATTAGGGCCATCACCACGAAATTCACTAATACCTAGCTTTTTCCAGTCTCTTGAAAATTCTAGTGCTGTTTCAAAAAAGGCCTTCGTAGTATCGTTTTTTTCAAAATAATAGAGACCTCCATTAAATCTAGGTAATTTTGTCAGATTAAATCGTTGGAGTGTGTCATCTACATCAATGAAATTATCTTTATCACCTGCTTGAAGATATACATTACCTGGCACACTAAAACTTCTGCCTTTAAAATCATCAAAAATAAAATTAATATCCCTTACTGCTATGCAATCACTATCAATACAAAGTGTGTATTTAAATGGAGAATAATCATAAACGTGAAGCTTTTGTTTGACGTTAGAACCGTATTCTTTTCTAAGATTTATAACGCAATCATAAAGCTCTAGCAAATCTTTATCATCTTCACGATCGGTAACAATAGCACGCGGAATATTTGGTGAATGAAGACGTAGAGAACGTGCTAAGGACTTTGCCATTTCTAGATAATAAGATGCTCCGTAAGCATAGGTGATAATGCCACGTTGTGAAATCAACATATTTTTACTAATTAATAGTATTTAAGCTTTAACTTTCTAATTGCATTCTAACTTACACCCCAAAAGATAGATATCCACTAATATCAATCCAGCTTAAAATCTGTGTAAAGTATTCGTAAAGTATAGTCTACAGCACTTACGCAATTGGCATATTATTTTCAGTTCGCAGTGTTGGCGCAGTGTCTCATTCGCGTTAGCGTCTCTGAAAGAGAAAACTAAAGTCTTCAAAATAAAGACTAAAGCCTTGACTACAAACTACAAATCCGATTTTTTGGTGACACTTGCGTAAGTCCTAGTCTAAATGTTCTTTAGACCTGTTTAAGTATACCTAATTGGCTTTAAAAGAAAATTTTAAAGGTACAAATCGGTTAAAAACAGAAATGTATGCAGCAAAAAACAACACAGTAAGAGATACTAAAAGCAGGTACATAGGCAAGAAAATATGGAATCCCTAACCTCTCGTATGCAGGCGGTACAATCGCCAATTATTCCTGTGGTTGGGGAACTGATTAAAAACTCTCCTGGAACCATTTCTCTAGGACAAGGTGTTGTTTCTTACAACCCACCACATGAAGCCATAGAATTTTTAGCCAAATTCTTAGTCGAACCCACCAATAATTTATACAAAGCAGTTGAGGGAATTCCCCTTCTACTGACAGCACTTGCGGAAAAATTGCAAGCCTTCAACAGGATTGAAATCAACGGGGAAAACTGCATTGTTGTGACAGCAGGGAGCAATATGGGATTTATGAATGCCATTCTTGCGATCGCGAACCCAGGCGATGAAATTATTCTGAATACCCCCTACTATTTCAACCACGAAATGGCGATTGCAATGGCTGGTTGTCGTGCGGTATTAGTGGCGACGGATGAAAATTACCAATTACGAAAAGAAGCGATCGCTCAAGCAATTACTCCTAAAACACGGGCTGTGGTGACGATTTCACCAAATAATCCCACTGGAGTTGTTTATTCTGAAGCCGCATTGCGCCAAGTAAATCAAATTTGTGCTACTCACAGTATTTACCACATCAGCGATGAAGCTTATGAATACTTTACATATAACGGAGTAAAACACGTTTCACCTGGCTCATTTAGTAATAGCAGCGAGTACACCATTTCTCTCTATAGCCTTTCCAAAGCATACGGTTTTGCTAGTTGGCGCATTGGCTACATGGTGATTCCCAAACACTTACTTGTCGCTGTTAAAAAAGTCCAAGATACAATTTTGATTTGCCCGCCAGTCATTTCTCAATATGCAGCTTTAGGGGCATTGCAGGCAAAAGAGGAATATTTGAAGAGTCATATAGGAGCAATTGCTCAGGTACGCCAACTAGTATTAGAATCCCTTAATCGTCTACAAGGCTTATGTAGCATTATCCCTGCCAATGGCGCTTTCTATTTTTTTCTCAAAATTCATACCCAGATGGATGCTTTTGAATTAGTCAAACAACTAATCCAGGAACATAAAGTCGCAGTTATTCCAGGTACAACTTTTGGCATAGATGACGGATGCTATCTACGCGTTGCCTATGGGGCTTTACAAAAAGAGACAGCAAAAGAAGGTATAGAAAGATTAGTACAAGGTTTGGAAACTATAGTTAGGAGTTAAAAGTCATTCAATTCCTGCCTCTAGCAAGAACTGCCTCCTTCAAAAAGGCGTTAAGCTGTGTTAGCGTACCTCGTTCGCAATTCCAAATATAAAATTCAACAGATGCCAATTATTAATAAGTTAATTGAAATTGAAACTGAGCCAAAAATTAATATTCATAATATCACCCCACAAATTCAAGATTTTCTTGCTTCAACCCCAATTAAAAATGGACAAGTTTTAGTATTTTCTCGACACACAACAACAGCCTTAGCTATCAACGAAAATGAAGTCAGATTATTAGAAGATATAAAAGTATTCTTGCAAAAAATCGCACCTGCATCAGACAGCTATTTGCATAATGACTTGCATTTAAGAGATGTCCCAGAAGATGAGCCGATTAATGCTCACTCTCATTTGATGGCAATGATGCTGACCACAAGTGAGATAATTCCCGTTGTGGATGGTAAATTAGCTTTGGGAACCTGGCAATCTGTGTTGTTTTTTGAGTTGGATGGCCCGCGTAAAAGAACGGTATTTGTGCAAATTTCTGGTGAATAATCCAATTTAACACCTGCAATGCTCTGAGAACAACCTAAATCTGAGAGAATTACGAACACAATCAAGAAGTACATCAGTTGAATTTATCTACAGCAATTAAAAACCTGAAAGAATGTTTTCCAGCATCACCTTCCTTTCCACAAACCAGGACTTTTGTTGTGTCAAAGGCAGAGGCCATTAGTTATGAAAAATAACGATAATTTTGTATTACGTAATACTTGGTACTATGCCCTGCCTAGCAATCAAATCAAGCCAGGTATGATGATTAGCCGCATTTTCTTAGGAGAACCGGTGCTGTTAGTTCGCAGCCAGGATGGCAAAGTGTCTGCGATGACGGACATTTGTCCCCATCGTGGTGTGCCTTTGAGTTGTGGGAGATTCAATGGGCAAGAAGTTGAATGCTGTTACCACGGTTGGCGCTTTAACTCTGCTGGGCGCTGTACTGCGATACCTTCTCTTGTGGAAGAACAGCAAATGGATTTGAGTCGCTTTGATGTGCAGTCATATAGTGTTCGCGAAGCCCAAGGCAATATCTGGATATATATGCCCGATCCCGATAACCCTCAACCTGCATCTGATATGGAAATTCCGGTAATTCCAGGGTTTGATGGGCGATCGCACCAGTTCGTAGAGGTGGTAAAATTCCCTTGTTTTATAGATCATGCAGTAGTCGGTCTGATGGACCCGGCGCATTCCCCTTATGTTCATCGTGCTTGGTGGTGGCGAAATGAGCAATTGCACGAAGAAGTAAAGCAATTTGATGCTTCGCCCTACGGCTTTACGATGCGACGACACCGATTACCTGCAAATGGGGGTCGATTATACTGGCTGATTGGCGGTGGTGTCCCGGAAACGGAGATTTCTTTTCGTTTACCTGGAGTCAGAATTGAAGAAACCACTATTGGTAATAATCGAGTCGTTAATTTGACGGCAGTTACACCAATTTCAGACACCGAAACAGAGGTAACTTTTGCTCTTTACTGGACACTTCCTTGGGTGGGATTTTTCAAGCCACTGTTACACGTGCTGGCGCGGACTTTCATTGGCCAAGACCGAACGGTGGTAGAAAAACAGCAAATTGGTTTGAAATATAATCCTGTGCTGCGGCTGATTAAAGACTCCGATATGCAGGCACAGTGGTATTACCAGTTAAAGCGGGAGTATGCTCGTTCTGTCGCTGAAAAACGAGAATTTGTTAATCCTGTCAAGGGTCAAATACTGCGCTGGCGTGCTTAAATTACTCCAAAGTAAATTCGGCAAATTCTCTTTGTCCGAATAGCATATTTCGGTCTACGGCTGACAATATTTTATTATTGGCGCGATCGCTATTTAAACTGCGACCAACTAATTGCGCCACATCTGCACGATTGATGCTACCAATAATGTGCGGATCTTCGGTTAAAACGCCATTACCCGTTGCTGGTTCTGACTTTAGTCCACCAGGACGGATGATTGTATAAGTAAGTCCACTGGCAATTAAGTGTTGTTCGGCTTTGTCTTTCTCAGCTAAAACTTTTCCCAGTACCTCTAAAACTTGGGGTGAGGCAGCAACAACACTATTGCCAGCACCTATGGAAGATACAAGAATAAACTTTTGCACCCCAGCTTTAACTGCTGCATCGATCAGATTTCTGTTACCAGGGTAATCCGGCCTTTCTACATCTGATGGTAAACCGCCAATTGTACTGATAACGGTGTGAATAGGTGCATCTGTTACCATTGCGCGTTCTATATCGCCAAGATTCAAAGCATCTCCCTGAACTACTTCAATACCCATTGCTTCTAGTTCAGTAGCAACTGCTGCTGTTCTCAGGAGTGCTTTAACCTTTAGCTGTTGTGCTGTGAGATATTGAGCAATTTCTCGACCAACACCGCGACTTGCCCCAGCTAGAAAAATATAAGATGCACTTGTCATAATAAATTTAACTATTTACGCTCAAAGGATTTTATCAGAGGATTGGCAGTATTTAATAATTGCTCAAGACCATCGAAAAGTGATTTGCCCTCCCAAAAGTAGTAGATAGCTATCATTGCAATCTTAATCTCGCGATCGCAAATAACTGAGTAACCATAATTACAAAAGTATATAAGATAGCAATTATACCTAACCCAATGGTAGGAAGTATTTTAGTAAACATTTGTGCAAATGTAGCAAATAACTTTTCTGTGGATAAACTTATGGCTAAAAAATCTCAACCCAATCTCGAACAATACCAAGATGTGAGATTATCTGCTACCACAAGAATTTGGGTAATTACAGTTGCCATTCTTGGAGTTTGCGTGCCACTGTCAGCCGTTACTAGAAGTGGTGCTATTCTTCCTTTAGTTGCTATTGGTGGCGCAGCTGTTGGTACAGTTGCTGTTTGGCGTTCTGATGAGCAAAAATCCAAAACTAACTATTTGCAACAGCAACAAATAGAACTGCTAGAGCGGAGATTAGCGAATTTAGAAACAATCGTTAGCAGTGATGACTTGAACTTACAAATGAAAATTAAACAAATCGAAGCAAGGGATACTTTTGACGACTCATCTAATGTAAGTACTACACCCAGACAACCAAAACGCAAAGGTTAAAATTAGCCAATCTTCACCATTTATTTCGATTTCAGAGGATATTTCCGCGAATTATCGTTAATAGGTGATTTTTATGTAGCTATTTGCTGACTTAACGTCACTGCAACCTTTAAATCTGTCTCAAATTCAACTTTCTTTTGCAGCTAGAAGTGTTTCTCTAGAAACAGTATCTCGATCTCTATCTCCGTTAGAATTGACTGATATCATTTAATTCTATATACTTCAACTGCATCAGTTCATGAAATGTCTAAGTGCTATCCATCTATCTCTTTCCCGGAAACATTTGTCAATGGCTGTGTTTTATTAGACTGTTAATATTACTGAATTTTTAATTAACTAAGGTTATAAACTTGAGTAATTGCATTTGTATAGCTTACCGTAGGTATGCAATAGTTTGCCGCAGGAATGTAGATGGATTGGATTAGCTTACTCAAAGCTCAACAAATTGACTTCCTTCAACGTGTGAAAAAACCTAAAACTTATGACTTATCTTTGCTGGAAAGTCAAGTTAAAGGTTGCCACACTGAAGTTATAGCCTTTTGGGGCGAGCCATTGGCTAGACTCCAAGAACTTTCTCGTCAACAAGCAGAAGTTCTCGCCAAAAATCCGCCGCCGACGCCGCCGGAATATCCTGAGCCTCCTGACTGGACGATACCTTTTCCCAAATACTTCCAACAACAAGCCCAAGATTATCTTTTCCGGGAGCATATTGTTGACAAGGTAATAACTGAACGCTTGGGCAAGTTAGTAAAAAAGGTGTCACAAGATACTTTGCAAAACATGATTTTAGATGACGAGGGAAATTTGAGTGGCGAAAGTAAATTTCCTTATATACTCAAAGATCGTCCTCAGTTAAGTGTTCAAGTTTACGTTGCTGATGGAGAAAGTTTTAATGGTATTAAGAAAGACAAAATTAAGTGGTCGGTTACTCAAGAAGATTTAAAAAATCACCAAGTATTAATTTTTCTCTGTTTATTTTATCCATCTACAGGTAATTTAGGTTACGAGAAGCAAAGTATCATAACAGGCTTTTTACCGACAAATCAACTTGAATTTAGCGAACCAAAACTGTATGTCACTCCGAGTAATTTGTTATATGCAGGGGGGTTAAGTTGGTATTTAGAATCACTGATGGGTAAAAAAGACACGTCGCCAGTAATTAATGAAAGAGCGATCGCAGATACAATACAAACTCTACCATCAGAACATTGTCTCAAAGCTATAATCGGTGACTGGGAATGCTGGCAGACTTTGCAAGGACACACCAGAGGAATTAATTGCCTAGCTTTCAGTTCCGGGTGTAATAATGGCAAAGCCTTACCCATTTTGGCAAGTGGTAGTCGTGGCGAAACGAAACTCTGGGATTTAAGCAAAGGCGAATTAATAGAGACATTATCAGAGTATCCTTGGGTAATATCTGGGCTGGTGGATGAAGTGAATTCCCTAGCTTTTAGTTCAGATGGACAGACTTTAGTAAGTTGCGGTGCAGATTCGACAATTAAGCTTTGGCACGTAGGCGCTTTAGACTTGATAGATATTTTGCACAAACACAATGGGGTAGTGCGATGTGCTGCTTTCACCCCAGATGGCAGAATGTTAGCGACAGGCGGAGATGATAGAAAAATTCTCTTTTGGGATTTGATGCATCGTCAAGTTGCGATCGCACTTTCCTTAGATGATACAGCGGCTCATTCCCTAGTTTTAAGTCGAGACGGCGAAACTTTAGTTACAGGTAGCTACCGCAAAATCAAAGTTTGGCGCACCTCACCGCAAACGGGAATCAAAAGTTTAAAAGATGCACAACCACTGCATACCCTCATGGGTCATTCTCATATCGTTTGTTCCTTAGCAATCAGTACAGATGCTAAACTGCTCGTGAGTGGTAGTTGGGATCAAACGATTAAAGTTTGGCAATTGGAGACTGGAGAATTACTTCATACCCTTAAAGGACATAGAGATCGGGTATATGCGATCGCTTTAAGTCCAGATGGGCAAATTATCGCTAGTGGTAGTGCTGATAAAACCATCAAATTGTGGCATTTACAAACCGGAGAATTGCTGGCTACGTTTACAGGTCATGGGAATATAGTCACAGCATTAGCCTTCACAGCTTCCGGTGAAATGTTAGTCAGCGGCAGTTTGGATAAGACAATTAAAATTTGGCAACGCAGTTAATCGTAGTTGGTAATTCATCATCACACTTTCTTTGGAGCTTGCTTCTTTGCAGGAGTACAATAGACACCTTGCAAAAGTAGGGAAAAGGGGAAAGGAACAATAAAAAACATGAGTCCCTTTTCCCGCTTCTTGCAAAAGTAACAAATGCCAAGATGTTGATTAGACTTCTTGGCATTTGTCGGGAAAAGGGGAAAGGAGAAGGGAGAAAGGTTCTGCAAAAGTCTCTTTCCCCTTTAACCTTTACCCTTTTCCCCAAGAGTGCAAAAAGCACTTTTGCCAAGATGTTGATTGTAAAAAGTAGGAGTCAGCGCTACCATCGGCAGCACTAACTCCTTATTTTGTAGTAAATTCAACTATGTCAGGTTGGAGTTTCTAGTCAATCGAAATCTGCTGAGGACCACTGGCTTTGCCGTTATGTGCATCTGTTGTGCTGCTACTGGTGTAACTATTTGAGCGGATCTGTTTATCTAGCCAGCTTTTAACGGGATCGTCTGCAAGATTGAGTCGAAGCACACCAGAGAAAAACCCACCTACAAATGAGACTGGATGCTGAGTAAATTCTCTGAATAGAGGTGACAATTCATTAATGAACATAAAAAGACTCCTGGCACTGCCGTAAAAAATTATTACTTCTTAATTGATCGTAACGTGTTAAAGGATTGGGGATTGGGCATGGGGCAAAACAGTGCTGAGTGCTGAGTTAAGAGTTAGGAGTTAGGAGTTAGGAGTTAGGAGTTAAAAGTTAGGAGTTAGCAGTTAAGAATTATTCTCCCCTCTGCCTTACTCAGCACTCAAAACTCGGAACTCAGCACTCTTGAAGGGCATTGGGCGTTAGGAGTGCTGTTAGCGGAAAGCTAAGGTTTAGCCCGTGCTGAGTGATGAGTTAGGAGTTAAGAGTAGAGACGCGATTAATCGCGTCTGTACAAGAGTTAGAAGTTAGGAGTTTTGTTTATCTCCTTGTCCCCTTGTCCCCCTTGTCCCCTTGTCCCCCTTGTCCCCCTTGTCCCCTCACTTCCTCACTCCCTCACTCCCTACTCCCCGATCATTTCGCCTTATCAGCTTGGTTCTTGATCGGGAAACATACACTTATCAGAATCACAACCACTAGGGCCAGCCTCTGTCATTTCGCCTAAATCGTAGCGGCTTAGTACTGCACAGAAATCATCTGTTTTGCGTCGTGTTTTCACCTCTTGAGTTAAGCGATCGTAGGTTGATTTATTTATTGGTTCAAATGGCAAACGTGGGAATGATTGCAAATCGTCAAAACGCGCTAAAAGAGCAGCTGAAATATATCCCTCATCATTCTGAATGGTTTCGTAAATGCGCTGTCCCAAAGGCTCAATTTCATCAGAGCGAAGTTCCAAAGTAGCTGATGTGTTGTGAGTCACGTACCAACGTTGAACCTGGAGGACAAAATCAAATTGGGCTAAGACTGAAAACTTAGAAACATCAATTTCATCAGCTCCTGGTAAATCAGCCCAAGTTACAGAAACAGGGATTTCCACTAGCCATTCACTCACCCGTGGATCGAAGGGATCGTTAAGCAAATTGCCTTGTTCGTCTTTGTCTGATTGAGAGGGAATCACGTTGTAACCATAATCAATACAAGCTAAGGCTACTGGGTCATTTTTACCGAAGGTGATCCGACGAATAAATCTTTGCGCTTTCGGAGGATGCCACCCCGAACTAGCATTAGTTAATAAAGCCTTAGTACCACTTGGTTGCACTGTGGTACAACGATTTGGGCGCTTGAGATTGTGGCGATCGCAATAATCCCAAACCACCCGATGTACAATATCTCTCCAAGAACTGAGGTATTTCTCTTCCTCACGCTTGAAAGCTAATCCTTGCGGCGTTGCGGGTCTTCCTGCTTCCCACCAGCGCAGCCAATTAACACCAAAAGCATGGACAAAGAAATCAAATAAACCTGTAAAAGAAACTCCCACAATCGGGTCTAATTCACGGCTGTATTGATAGCGTGGTTCCAGAAATTTGTGATTTAAAAGTGCCGCTACAGATAACGCCCCAGCAGTGAAAGCTTCTTCTTGTTCTTTGTAGTTACGTGGGTCAATTTGATTAAGGTGAACCTCTGACAAATTACAGTGGAAATTACTACCAATGATTTCCTTTCTTTGTTACCCTAGAAGCTTTTTATCCCCTAGTTCTACTGCTTGATTATTCGCAGTAGCTCCGCGTACCTTTTACAGATGTAATATCAGATAATAAAAGTGTTTCGGCTCCCTTCTCTACGAGAGGCTGCGCCAACGGCTACGCTCAGGGCAAGCCGCTCAACACAAGTGTTTTTCACATCCGCCCCCGCACTCTTGGAGAGATTATATTCTAGATACCAATTTTCGATGTCATCTAGTTTCACTCTCTACGCTGTACGGTGTCAAAGACTTTTTAATTCCTTTGATTACCACGGGATTAGCATCTCAGCTTTCCCCGTTTTTGCGAGGTTTTTAACGTGAGGCAAAATCACTTACCACACGGATTTAGCCCATAGCGAGCTAAACGATGTTCTAGCTCATTAGCATCAAGATTTGAATAACGTTCTTCTAACCACTGTTTTGCTGTTCCTTGTTCATAAGCTTGTAAAAACTCAACTTTCAAAGCTTGTGTTGGCAGCAAATCAATATTCGATCGCGCTACAGCTTCACCAGCCCATTGAATCGCTCCCTCGCCACTATAATATTGTTTGCGGACAGCACCAACACATTCTTCTAAGGTGGGCTTACGGTGAAAAACTCTGGTATGGTTTGCCATCCTGAGTGCATCACGCTCTGGATCGATTCGCCAGTTGCCATTTTCATCTTGCTGCCATAAGTTATCTTTGGCAGTGGCTCCTTGTTCATCGTCAGCAATAAACTGACGCATCCCCGCGCTTCTTCGTATGTTCCCAGCAACAATTGTTACAGCAGCTTGATCGATTAACAGACAGCATTCAACTGAATTTAATTGTCTTCCCACAGCTTTATTCAGGATGGAAGCACAACGCTGATAAAGTCCGGACAATTTCACCGGATTTGCAACTCCTCCAAAGCCGTTGAGAGTTTCTCCTGCTTTTCGGACATCGCTGATATCAACTAATACTTCAACTTCTGCTGAAAATTGTTCATCAGTCGAGAGTTCTAATAAGGCTTGATATGATTCAACCCAACCTTCACGGCTATCTCCAACGTGAATAGTGACGTTATTTCCTTCTATATGAGTTTCAGTATATTCACGCCGCTGTTGCACAGGAGTGCTGCCAATTTCGCCTTGGACAGTGACATTCAGTTGATTACGAATCGGAGGCAACTGATTAATAAATTGTGGTTCTAAGATGGCTCCAGTACCACAGCCCATCATTGCTAAATCCATCATCAAGCCGAAGGCACTCCAGTCTTCGAGATTGGTAGAAGTGCAATTATAAGCCCCGGAAAAGTTCTTTGGCTTGGCGATCCAGTCTGTATTACCCTAAGCCACATTGTCGCCAATGTGACTCGGCTTCAGAACCGTGCGTGATACTTTCGCATCACACGGCTCCTCAATGATTTGGCTCTTGTCATGAGTACCGTCTCTTTTGGTTTTGATGTCATGGCAGTGTCTATGCAATAGTTGGTAATTTTCGTAGCTGTCTTTTCCCCCCTTGGATCGAGGAATAACATGGTCTACTTCCATTACATCTCCATCTCTGAAGTACATATTGCATTCTGTGCATTTTCCATTCTGCTTTTTCAGCAGTTTGGAGACTCTAGTAGGTAATTCGACACTTTTGCCCATGCGGGTAGCCCAGTAGATGAAATCGCCGTTGTAGGGGCTGACTTCTCCCTTGACTTTGACAAATTTCTGGATATGAAAATCACCGTGGTAGGTAAGATAGAGAGTTTTACCTTCCCTTTGGGACGCTGCGCGAACGGTAATAGCGCGGAATATCCAGTTTGACCCGCCTTTGGAGCCGAAATATTTCCTAGTCCACCGTTTTGTAGATTTGTGAAGGTGTCTAGCCTTAGTCCAAGCAATCAACTTCAGTGTTAGTAAGTTGTCAAGCTCTTGAAAGATTCCAGCACTGTTAACTTTGGAGTAATAGTTGCTCCATCCAGTGATGATTGGATTTAGTCGCTTGATTAGCTCGACTTGAGATTGACAAGATTTTAACTTATCAATTTCATTAGCTAACCTTTGATAGTGAGCTTTGACAGCCTCTTTGCTTGGCTTAATGTATGTCTTGTATCCTAGCGGTTTACCGTGTGTGTTTTTGCCTGTTGCGTACTTCCCTACTGGGTACTGGCGGATATTAAAGCCAAGGAAGTCAAAACCAGGGGTTTCTTCACCCATGTTTTCCAAGGTGTGGGTGATGCGAGTTTTTTCTGGTCTAAGTTCTAAACCAGTATCATTAAGGAATTCCTCAATCAGTGCTTTAGCCCTCATAAGTACATCCAATTTGGGATGTAGGATGACAAAATCATCGGCATATCTGACTAAGGTGATTTCCTTCTCGTTGTTGTCCTTTTTCCCTGGAAGGGTTCGGGCAAATTCCTTGACAATCTTTTCCATTCCGTGTAAGGCGATGTTTGCTAATAGTGGTGAAATTACACCACCTTGAGGGGTTCCTTCATCGGTTGGAAACCATGCTCCGCTATCATAAACACCAGACTTAAGCCATGCTTTAATCTGTCTGCGAAGTTTTGGAAACGTATTGATTTTGTTCAATAGTTTCTTATGGTCAATTTTGTCAAAACATTTTGCAATATCGGCATCTAGAACATATTTGCTCTTTTGCTTAATTGCTACTTTGATACCCTCAATAGCATCCATACAACTTCTACCAGGCCGGAATCCGTAGCTGTTAGGCTCAAACTTGGCTTCCCATTCGGGTTCCAAGGCTAATTTCACCAGTGCTTGTTTTGCCCGTTCTGCAATAGTGGGTATACCCAAAGGTCTTTTTTCTGTTTTCCCAGGCTTGGGAATCCATACTCTGCGGGTGGGGGTAGATTTGTGGTTTAGTTCTAATGTTTTCACTAGCTCAAATCGGGCTTTAGGCGTTAGAGCCTTTTTCCCATCTACTCCGGCAGTATTCTTTCCTTGGTTATCTTGTGTCACTTTACGGATGGCAAGCATTTTGGCAGACCAGGAATTTAGAAGAGTCTTTTGCAATTTACGCACTGCTTTGACATCTCCCCTTTGAGAGGCTTGATAGATTCTCTTTTGCAACTTAAACACTGTGCGTTCTAGCTTGCGCCAGTTCACTTGTGTCCATACCACCATCGGATTTTTCCGTGTTTTAGTCATTTACATTGCTTGTTAAAACTCTATCTTCCAAATCATCGGGAATCTGTCAGCGTATCCATACCCATTACAGGTAGGCATTTGCTTCTGATTCCATCTCTTCCTGTTAGGGCTTGTGGATTGGTTCCTACTCTAATATCGACCTCTTAGAGAGCCACAGACAGGATTACTTCGTTCCGTATAACCTTTGTTTGAGTGTTTAGGACGGTACTACTCAGCCGGAGACAGGAAAGCGTGACCTTTAATGGAGGTACTTTCGGGTTCCTATGTGTCTCAGTGTCTTTTGACCGCAGCGTATCAACCATTCTTTTCGCTACTTACTGGGTTACGACTGTTCAGACGTACCTTCACTTTCGTTGTCCATGCACTCTTGCTTGCTGGGATTCACCTCATGGTTTGGTTTTACCAGCGTTTTTCCCCGCTTTACCCTTTGATAACCAGTCACTAGGTAGGGGAAATGCTTTCACTCCCACGCTTGGAGGATAGGACTTTGTGATGGATTATCACATCACCTATAAGGTTATACAGTTATCAAGGTTCGGCTATCCGTACATTACTTATTCGGTTATCCGTTTGGGTTTTGTAACAGATTTTTAAGAACCAAGTGAGTCATCCCAAGACTAAGGATTGGCTAAAAGCCTCTCTGTAGCCAGTTTCGACTCAACGAATCACACACCACCAACCCATAGCCAGCGCCCACTGGGCATAGCTTTCAAGTTGCGCTGCATTTTATCCAGTGTGGCAGCTTCTTCTTGAGTGAGCTTTCCCAACTCGACTAAGCCTTGTATAGTGCGATCGCATACCTCATCCCATGTTTCCCTTAGTCCCGCCTTTGTACGGCGGCTATAGGTTCTAAAAAATACGGGATTAGCAGCCGGTGCAGTTTCTGGAAACCTTGCACTCTGGCGTGTTCTTTCGAGATTCTGAACCATATATAAAGTGTCTTACGTTCTTCTTGCGTGCGGACAGATTATGACTATACGCCAAGTAGTTTGAGTATTAAAGATTGTCAAATTGTCCACTTTACGCTAGCTCTATCCGGCACTAATTACAACATAAATTTATGATGTATAATGTCCCTCACCCTTGGATGGGAAAAATATACTTGGTTATAGTTAACACCATTATTTTTAAGTAAATTATCTCTATCGCCTCATCTTCAGTCCGATTATCATTACTCAGCATGGGCTAAACCTTAGCTATCCGCTAACTATACTTAGGATCTCTTCATTACTTTCCCACAACTAAGTCAGTTGGCACAATAAAACCAAACTATGTGAAGAAAGATAAACTAAACTAAAACCCTTTTTCCTCCTGCTTCCTGCCTTATCCCAACAACAAATTTTTACGCCGAGCTACTTAGCAGTCATAGTTAAATAAGTTGCAGTTATCAGTCAAATCCAAAAATGGTATGGACTCCCTTACATGCAAAAATCCATCGCACAATCAGATCGCGCCACTTATTTGAGCGCAACCAGCGGCTATTAATCGCTGTCTCCGGCGGACAAGATTCTCTGTGTTTAATAAAATTACTTTTAGATTTACAATCCAAATGGGGATGGGATTTAGGTATTGCTCACTGCGATCATCGCTGGCGTTCTGACTCCGAAGCTAATGCTAACCACGTCGAAAACTTAGCTAAAACTTGGGGTATATCCTTTTATTTAGAAACAGCGAACAAACCGATAAATAGTGAAGCGACTGCACGCGATTGGCGCTATCAAGCTTTAAGTGCGATCGCTCAGGTAAATAATTATCAATATATAGTTACAGGACACACGAAGAGCGATCGCGCCGAAACTCTCCTCTACAATTTAATTCGCGGTACTGGTGCTGATGGTTTGCAAGCCCTAACTTGGCAACGCCCTCTAACTACAGGCATTGTGTTAGTACGTCCACTTTTAGAAATCACTCGAAAACAAACAGAGCAATTTTGTCAAGAATTTAGATTGCCAATTTGGGAAGATTCCACTAATCAAAATTTGCAATATGCCCGCAATCGCATTCGCCAAGAACTATTACCATATTTGCGAGATAATTTCAACCCCCAAGTAGAATCAGCCTTAGCCCAAACAGCAGAACTTTTACAAGCGGAAGTGGAATATTTGGAAAAAGCTGCCCAGCAGTTGCGGGATCGGGCATTAGGCGTGAAACATGAAGAAGATTCTCTTACTGTTTTTCCCTTACGGTTAAATCGTCGGGAATTACAAAAAGCACCATTGGCACTGCAACGTCGGGTAATGCGTCAGATATTGCAGCAAATACTGACCGATGCGCCCAGTTTTGAACACATTGAAAAATTAACGGCTTTAATTATAGCGCCCAACCGATCGCAAACCGATCCATTTCCTGGTGGGGCGATCGCTCAAGTAGAAGGCGACTGGATCTGTTTTAAATAGTTATTTTAAGTCTTTTTGTTATCAGGGACGATGCACATTATTAGTTTTAGAATCTTAAGAGAATATGCAGAAAACCATGCAGATTGTCAGGAAGCATTAAGCAATTGGTATAAGGTTGCTACTAAAGCGAAATGGTCAAATTTAGTTGAAGTACAGCAAATTTTTATTAAAGCTGAAGCTGTTGGTAACTTTACAGTATTTAATATTAAAGGAAATAAATATCGCTTGATTGTTAGTATAGATTATGAAGGGCAGTTAATTTATATTAAATATATCCTCACCCATGCAGAATATGATAAGGAAAACTGGAAAGATGACCCTTACTTTTAATCCAGATAAATACAAGGAATTATTAACAGCTTATCTTCCCAAGCTGATCAAAAGTGAATTTGAAAATGAGCAAGCTTTAAAGATAGTAGAAGATTTAATGCACCGGGAACGCACCCCAGAAGAAGACGAACTTTATCAGTTATTAATTACTTTAATTGAAAAGTTTGAACAGGAATATTATCAGCCAATCCAGCAGAGTAATCCTGCATCTATATTGTTATTTTTTTTAGAGGAATCTGAGAGAAGTAGAGATGATTTAGTAGCGGTTTTAGGGACAGAAGATTTGGTTGATGATATTTTAAGTGGACAACATAAAATAAATACAGAACAAGCACGTAAATTAGGAGAGTTTTTTCATATAGAATCTAGTTTATTTATGGAATACTAACTAAGAATTTAGTTAGTACTTGGGCTTTAGCATGACTAAAGCCCCTTGTTCTCACCAAAGCTTTAGAACTTCTTAAGATGCCAGTAATTCCGGCTGAGGCATTAAACTCTGGAGAGTATGACGCAACTGAGCGATCGCTTGGACTTGATAATCACCAGTTTCCTGGAATTGATCCAAAGATTCTGCAATTCCTTGCAGCTTTTGCCGTAATCCATCTAGAGAATCCTGAATGGGTTGTAGTGCTTCTTGATAAAGATTCACTCGCCCAGATAATTCAGCAGTTGTTCTTCGTAGGGATAGCAAATTTTCCTCGATCGCTTTCAATTCTTGGCGCTTTTCATCTAAATCGTGAGTTTGATTGTCAATCATTCCCTGATTTAGCTCAACACCAGAACGAATCTGCTCAATTTCACGTTCCAGCTTTTGAACTTCCTGTGAATATTGTTGTCGCTGGGTTTCAATTTGTAACAAAATCGGCTCGAAATTAATTTTGTTGTTACTTTCTTCTTCAGTAACAGTATGTCCTTGGCGTCGTAGCAGTACAGTTTGATGTTGCTTGAGAAACTTCTGGTGCTGTAGCATATTGCGGCGTTGCCCCACCAAACTGGAATTTAGCATCTGATAAAGGTCTTTTTCATCAGTTAGTTCTAATTCCAAATTGATGTGGTCATGGTCAGATGCTTGATTTAATTTAGTTTGGAGTTCTTCTATAGCTTCTTGTTTATATTTCAGTTCTTGTTCTTGATCGTGAACAAAGCTAGCGTCGATTTCTAACTTATGCTGCAAGTCTTGCACTATCTTTTGTAGTTCTTCTAAAGGCATTTTCTCCAAAGCCTCCACATCAGCTTGCTTGCCGAGAACTACATCACCAGATGTTGCCGCTAAAGAGTGCATCTGTTGATATAACTCTTCAGTGTTTCGTAACTGCTCTTTGACGATCCGAGCATATTCTTGCTTACTGGTAAGGTCTGCTGTATTTATTTGCAATTGGGCTGTTTGCTGTACTAGAGAATTTTGCGCTTCTTGTAATGCATTTTGGCGATCGCTAAAAGTTTGTGATAAACGCTCAACTTCTTCTTGCTGTTGTGCGATCGCACTTTTATGCTCCTCCAGTTTTTGCCAGTGCGGGGTAAGAGTCGCTTGCTGCTTTTCGACCAATTCAAAGGCTAGATGCAGGTGTTCTCTAATTGTTTCCGTAGGAGTAACACGACTAGACAAGCGATCGAGTAACTCACTCATTACTCGACTTTGCTCCTCATCCAAAACCGTCCCTTGTTGAAAATCCGCTTGGCGTTCTTCCAGGCGACGCTGCTCACCCCGTAAATGCTCCCAAGCGCCTTCCAACTCTTGGCGGTTGCGCTCAATTTCTCCTTGTAATCGTTCAATTTCCTGACGGGAGGTGTCAACTTCCTGTTTTTGCTCCTCTAGATGTTGTACCTCATCCTCCAATTGCTGCAACTGTTCTGCTCGTACCTCCATGTCCATTTCACGGCGATTCAACTCTTGCGCCTGAAATGTTAATGACTGTTTCCACTGATCGATTTCATCTTCCTTGAGCTTAAATTTCTCCAACTGGCGGGAAAAATTCTGCAAAATGTTGACGAGTGGACGTCCTGCTTCTTGAATCCGCTGTACTTGACGATTGGGATTGAGTTCAACCAATACCAAAGCACCATCATTTAATTTGCTTGCATCCTCAGCGGCAATCACCTCTTCCGACACAGTACTCCAATTCTGGTCAGTTCGCTGACAAGCTAGCAGTTTCAGTTCGGTTTTGCCACCGCCACTGAGTAAACCACCTTTCTGTTTTTGTACTTCTGCTAAATACAGCACACCGTTAGTCCTTTATTGATGCACTTAAACTTCGTGTTTTGAGATATACCTTAAATAATTCTGTTAACTTGTCTCACTGAACTAAGGTTTAGAAGAACAAGACAGACAAAACTATAGACGCAAGATGTTACGTCTTGATACTTATAGAAGCGATCTGGTCGCGCCTTTATATTTTGTACTGATGACAGTGATGATGACTTCCGTGTTAACACTAGCTTTGTCAAAGTGTATTACGAAAGATAAAGGTTTATAGTTTAATGTATTCCCTAATGACAATCAGACATAGAGTAAAAATCTTTTCAATACTCCATAATCAATACTTAAAGAAGAAGTCATAATTCACGATTCAGAATTCAGCAATACTTAAGGAGTACTTTTTAGCTAAATGCAGGGAAATTTAAATGAAATTGATATTTGCAGTATCCTGCAATTGATTGAATTGGGACAGCGAACCGGGCAACTATGGGTGGAAGCTTATAGCTCTCACCATAACAACAAACTGGGTAGAGATGGAGCAAACATTCATCGCTCTAAACAACAGTCTTGGTTCGTTTTTTTCCTGAATGGCCAAATTATCTATTGCCAAGAAGGCGAGAGTAGTTTATCCAGAATTAGCGATTATTTACGTCATTATCGAGTTGAGATGCGACTCACCGACAAACAAATTGCCACCCTACCACCAACCGACGCGCCAGAGTATGCCTATCTTTGGGCACTGTTGGAGCGGAATATCATCAACCCAAAGATAGCTGGTAGTATTATTTACGGTTTGGTACATGAAACTCTCTTTGACCTGCTAAGTTTACGCCAAGGTAACTTCATTTTTCATCAGGGTGCAGCACTTGCCCCGCAATTAAACACTTATGAGATTGCTCCATTGGTGACTAAAATTACCAAGCAGCTGCAACAGTGGAAGCAACTCTATCCACACATTCAGTCTCCAGAGCAATTGCCAGTGCTATCTGACAAAGTTCAGCTACAATCTTCTTTACCAGAAGCAACTGTGAATAAGCTACAACATTGGGCTGATGGTAAAACATCCTTGCGACAACTAGCTCGCCATCTCAACCGAGATATTTTGACAGTCGCTAAGGCAATATACCCTTATGTGCAACAAAGTTGGCTACAACTAGTATATTCAGAGACTAATCACCCAGATACACACACGGATAGTTGGGAATTGAAAGAAAAACCGATGGGGCGGATAGTATGTATTGACGATGCGATCGCCATCGGTGAGACTATAAATTCCATCTTACAACCACAAGGTTATGAAGCGATCGCTCTCACCAATCCCTTAGAAGCACTGAGTCTGGTTTTTCAACTCAAACCAGATTTAATTTTATGCGACATTGCTATGTCGGAATTGGAAGGATACGAGGTTTGTGCCATGCTGCGACATTCAACAGTGTTTCGGCTCACACCGATTATCATGCTTACAGGGAAAGATGGGTTTATGGATAGAGTCAAAGCTAAGATGGTCGGGGCAACAGATTATTTAACAAAACCGTTTACAGACACTGAGTTACTGATGCTCGTAGAGAAATATATCAACAACCAATGAAAACTGGACATTGCGCATTGGGCATTGGGCATGGAGAAGAGGCAGGAGGCAGGAGTTCTAAAATGTTTGAATTTTGAATGCGTGAATTTTGAATTGATTTCTCCCTCATCTCTCACCTATGGAGCATATAAAGAGATCAAAGATTTGTTGATCTACTAAAAGATGAGTTAAAAGATGTTATCACAGAGTCAGTTAACTGAGTGAAACGTCAATCTCCGGGAAAATAGTGAAGACATAAAATTAATTTATACAGTTAATACTTGCGGAGGAATCAGGGAATGTTCCAATTAGGAACGTCTAAATCAGGAGGTAAATAGACACTTATGAGCACAGTTCTGATTGTGGAAGACAGTATAGCGCAAAGGGAGATGATTACAGACCTCCTGAAAGCAACTGGCCTAACAGTTACCCATGCTAGTGATGGATTAGAAGCATTAGAGGCAATTCAAATAGCACCTCCAGATTTAGTGGTATTAGATATTGTCATGCCCCGAATGAACGGCTACGAAGTTTGTCGGCGGTTAAAATCCGATCCAAAAACCCAAAATGTCCCAGTGGTTATGTGTTCTTCCAAAGGCGAAGAATTCGATCGCTATTGGGGTATGAAGCAGGGTGCAGATGCTTACATAGCCAAACCGTTTCAACCAACCGAGTTGGTAGGAACAGTCAAACAACTGCTGCGAGGATGAGGATAAAAACAACATGGTCAGCAAACCGGACTTTTTAAGTGGCGGCGGTCAAGACCACTTTCGACCAGAATTACAAGTAGAAAGTCCTGAAGGTGAGTTACATTTGAGGTTTTACATTCCCTCGCATCAGGAGTTTGCACTACAAGCAACTGGCATCCGAGAGGTAATTGAACTAAGTCCTGATAGAATCACCCCGATTCCTAATGCTTCTCCTTTACTTTTGGGTACTCTAAATTTACGAGGTCGAGTTATTTGGGTGGCCGATTTGGGTCAATTTCTGGGAGAAGCAGGTGCATTAAACACGGATAGAGCTGAAATTTCGGTGATTGCCATTGAAGAGCAAGACACGATAGTGGGTTTAGCAGTAGAGGAAATCGGTGGTATGGACTGGTTGGATGTCCAGAATCTCATGCCACCAGCTAGTGTTCCAGATACGATGGCTCCCTTTTTACGTGGAGAGTGGTCATTAGGTGCTAAAAATAATCAGTGTCTACGATTGCTCGATCAAATGGCAATTGTACGAAGTGCTAGGTGGGCAGGATGAAATTGGAGGAGGAAATGGCAGCAAGTATTGATAATTACGAGCCAACATATCAACAGGCGATGACCGCCTATGTTCAAAGAAATTATGAGGTTGCGGCCACTTTAGTTGACCAAGTGGTGCAAAATTTACCAGACGACCCCAATACCCATTTGTTGAGAGGTCACATCTACTATGTTTTACAGCACTATGATGTAGCAAAAGAAGAATATCAACAGGTGTTAGGCTTGACTAACGATCGAGAAATTATTGGTTTTGCCAAGAATGGAATTGACAATATCAATCAATATTTAGAGTCATTTAGTGGGCAGATAGATCCATCAGAAAGTCAAGAGGAAATAAACTCTTCAGAGATATCCGATCCACTGGCATATAGCGAATCAGAATTAGAAGATTTAAACGCTAATCAAGAGTTTGACAGCGACAACCTTGATTTGAACTTTTTTGGAGAGCATCAAGAAAGTATGAATGGCGTTGAAGATACATCTTCAAAAAGTCCATTCGACCTGCCCACAGAAGATAGTATTGGAACAGAAAAAATATCAGATTCTTCTATAGCTTTTGGTGATGACCCTTTTGCCATGAATGAAGAATCACAGGAACAAGAGTCAAATAAAAACTGGGAGGAGAACACAGAGTTAGAGTTGCCTGCTTTTTGGCAGGAAAGTATCTCAGAAGATATTTCTGAAGAATCATTAGCAAATAGTCAATTCTCAGATAATGAGATAAATTCTCCTTACGGAAATTCAACTATTGATAATAATAACTCTTCATCTTCTAATTCACAAACTGATAATAACGAGAATAATTTTTCTGATTTGTTGAGTGAGCCAAAGTCTCCATCTCAGAATATGGGAAATTTAGAATATAAAAAATCTAGTTTTGGAGACGAAACTTTACTGATTGTTGCAGAAGAATCAAAAAATGATTCGCCAACAACAAATAACTTGGAATACGGCAATCAAAATAACTTGTCTGAAACCGAATCCCATAGTTGGTTAACACCAAAAAGAGTTGAAGCGAAATCAGATTTTCAGCCGAATTTACCCGATAATGAATCAGCTTTTAATAGTAATTTACCTCGAAAAGAAAAGCAGTTTAAATCAGGTGAATTCATCGGTAAAAATAGCTTCGATGATGAAAATTTTGATATGGAAGCATTTGAGTCTGCCTTTGGCTCAGATGGTTTAAACTCTTATGAAGACTCAAGTAACATACTGAATGGAGAAAATTCTAAGAGCAATATCGAGTTTTTAGATGACTTTGAGGAATTTGATGATTTAGGCAATATTCCAGGGTTTGACCTGATCGAAGGAGATTCTAACTTCGGTAATGTCACAATGCATTCTGCTCCATCAGAAACTAGTGACACTGGACGCCCGCAAGTAGCAGAGGCTTTTGCAAGTAATTCAGCCGATCGCGAAGAAGAACTTTTCTCAATGACTGGTTCCCATGAAGCCGTTCCAGTCTTTAGCCAAACAGATATCTCGAAACTAGAACCCAACGTCAGCATTGAGCAAGGATGGTTAGCACCATTAGAAAATGCCTCCATCGAACGAAAACAATGGCTAATTGCTGGGAGTGTGGGCATAGTCTCAGCGCTGGTTGTAGCCACAGTTAGCTTTGTTGCCACCACATTTTCGCCACCACAACAACGAGAATCAGTACGAAACACAGGTTGGGCAATGTCATTGGCAGCCGGGATTGCAGGTTTTGCTACCGCAGGCTTTATGGGAAATCTGGCGCTGAAACAAATTCGGCGCACAACTGATGACCTCCAAGCTCAGTTTGAGGCTGTACGTCAAGGAAATCTGAATGCTCAAGCTACAGTGTTTTCCGAAGATGAATTGGGGCATTTAGCCACTGGCTTTAATGAAATGGCGCGGGTAATTTTCACAACCACAAGTGAAGCCCAACGCAAAGCCGATGAACAAGAGGAAGCCAAAGAAAATCTGCAACGTCAGGTGATTCGGCTCTTGGATGATGTAGAAGGAGCTGCTAGAGGCGATTTAACAGTCCAAGCGGAAGTGACCGCCGACGTGCTAGGAGCCGTAGCTGACGCCTTTAACCTGACAATTCAAAACTTGCGGGATATCGTTCAACAGGTAAAAGTGGCGGCGAAGGATGTGACAAAAGGTGCAACTAACTCTGAAACCTTTGCGAGAGCTTTATCTAGTGATGCTTTGCGGCAAGCAGAAGAGTTAGCGGTGACGCTGAATTCTGTACAGGTGATGACCGACTCGATTCAGCGGGTAGCAGAAGCGGCGCGGGAAGCCGAAACCGTTGCTCGTGATGCTAGTACGATCGCCTTGAAAGGTGGCGAAGCAGTAGAAAATACCGTAGCAGGGATTTTAGAAATTCGAGAAACCGTTGCCGAAACCACTCGCAAAGTGAAGCGATTGGCGGAATCTTCCCAAGAAATTTCTAAAATTGTGGCGTTGATTTCTCAAATTGCTTCCAGAACAAACTTACTGGCACTCAATGCTAGTATTGAGGCGGCAAGAGCCGGAGAAGCCGGACGCGGGTTTGCGATCGTCGCAGATGAAGTCCGCCAGCTAGCAGATAAATCAGCTAAATCCTTGAAGGAAATTGAACAAATTGTGATGCAAATCCAAAGCGAAACAGGCTCTGTAATGACCGCGATGGAAGAAGGCACACAACAAGTAATTAAAGGTACAAAATTGGCGGAAGATGCCAAGCGATCGCTCGAAAATATTATTCAAGTGGCGAATCGCATCGATATTCTGGTGCGATCTATTACTAGTGACACTGTGGAACAAACGGAAACCTCCCGCGCCGTTGCTCATGTAATGCAATCAGTAGAACTGACCGCCCAAGAAACTTCCCAAGAAGCACAGCGAGTTTCAGGTGCCCTACAACACTTAGTAGGTGTATCCCGTGACTTGATCGCCTCCGTTGAACGTTTCCGAGTGGAAACTATGGAAACCAGGTAAAAAAGTTAGGAGTTAGGAGTGAGGAGTTAGAAATAAAAATCACAACTCACATCTCACAACTCGTAACTTGGAAAAAAGTTAGGAGTTAGAGGTGAGGAGTTAAAAATAAAAATCATAACTCACATCTCACAACTCATAACTCATAATTCATAACTCATAATTCATAACTCATAACTCATAACTTTTGCTATGCTGCCGGAACAACAACAGCGGATTTTGGGTTACTTTATCGAAGAAGCCAGGGATCACCTGAATACCATTGAGCAGGGCTTGCTGAATTTAGAAGGTACCCTGAACGACCCGGAAATGATCAGTGAGGTCTTCCGGGCGGCTCACTCCATCAAAGGAGGAGCGGCGATGCTTGGATTGACTAGCATCCAGCATACCTCCCACCGTCTGGAAGATTGTTTCAAAATTCTCAAAGATAATCCGGTTCAGATTGACCAAAAGTTAGAGTCTTTATTTCTTGGTGTCTCTGATACCCTAAAATCGCTTTTAGAGCATTTGAGTGGGCCTTATGGTCTTTCTGAAGATGCAGCTAATACTTTGATGTCAGAAACTGAGCCAGTTTTTCAATGGCTGTATCAACATCTGGAACTACTTGTAGAACAAGCAAAGAGTGGAGTAGCCAGCAGTTCTGACGCAACAGAACTCACAACCTCTATAGAGAATGTCTCCACACTTACAGAAATTTTCATGCGGCGAGATATTCCCGATCTGGCAGAATACACTCATCAGGAATCTTCAGACTCGGTAGCACCCCAAGAGGCGCTAGCGCCAGTCACCGCTAAAGAAAATAATAACTGGAGTGAGTTTCAAGCCCAAGTGCTGCAAACACTGCGGGAAATGTTGCAATTATTTAAGCAAACTACAACACCTTCAACTCGGCAAAACCTCCAGCAATGCTGTCACCAATTAGTCAAACTTGGTGAAACTTGGAATTTGCCCAACTGGTGTGGTTTGTGTCAAGCAGCAGCCAGTGCGATCGGCAATCCCGAAAATACTTATCTGACTTTAGCTAAAATTGTCATTACCGAAATCAAACAAGCTCAAGAATTAGTTCTGCAAGGTAGAGAAGCCGAAATTGCAATTAGTCAGCAACTAGAGGCACTTTTAAACTTTGCAGAAATTGAGTTATTAGAAATAACCCCTGATTTATTTGATGAACAATCTCCGGTTCTGACAGAATCAGAGTCAGTTCTATCTGGTGACACCAAGGCGTTAGCCCAGACAACTGAAGAACTGAATTTAGACAAAGATAGTAGCGATAGCACAGCGTTAGGGAGTCCACGAGCGTCTGGCTACGCCAACGTCTCCGACGAACGCCCCTCCCTTCAGTTACAAGGAATACCACTAAACGAAAGTAGAAACACTAGTCTTACTTTCACCACACATGACGAAGCACACCCAATCAGTAACAATCTCGATCCCAATGGTCCAGAAGTAGGAATAGCTGAGTTAAATACCCTTGCCGATTTATTTGACGGTGAGACTCCCGAACTAGATGAAAGCTGGCATCAAGAAGAAACCTTAGATATTGTTACTATCGATGACTTTGGAATTGATTTGAGCAGCACTGAGGCTGAAGATGCTCATAACGATTTATCTGACTTACTCTCCTTTAATGAGGATATAAGCAACGCGCTACATCCAACAACCACCGCTACAACAGAAGATTTATCTTTGTTATTTGGCGACCATTTCCTAGAAAAAGATAATTCAGAACCGCAAAATCAACAAACATCTGCTACGCCTTTAGAGTTGAGCGATATTAACGAATTTGAGATAAATTTAGACTCATCTTCTTCAGAAATTTTACAAGAATTTATTGATATTTCTAGCGATCTAAACCAGACTAATAGCGAGATTGCCCAAAATAGTGTAGTCGAAGATTTATTGACACTGGGGTTAGATGATGATGAACTATTGCCAACTAGCAATGTCACTCAACCAGAAACTGAGCCGTTTACTAGTGTGGAACTATCTACTAACCAAGAAAATAATTTTGATAACTTATTTTTAGAAACTAAAAATGCAAATTGGGTAGAAGAAATTACCCCTAGTGACTACATAGAATTACCTCAGCCAACAGACTTGTCTTTGGACAACTTGTTTGCTGAAATGGAAGAACAGCCACAACTATCGACAAGTGAACCAGAAATCACTGATTTATTTGATACGCCTCCAGTAACAGAACCTGAGTTTTCTCAATCAGAAAACGATCTGAGCAACTTCTGGAACCAGGAAACCACAGAGGAAAAGGACGAATTCGATTCCTTAATTGAGCAGAATGTGGAAAGGGCGTTAGATGAAAGTTTGTTTACTGCGGCGGCTGATGACATTTTTGCTGATAATCAGCAGTCCATACCTTCTCCTATAGCCAATTTTGATATAGAAGAAGATTTTGATATCAATTTCCAGCATCAAGAACAGCTAGATTTGATATTATCATCAGACTCGGGAGATAATTTATTTGATGAATTAACATCAAGTAACTTAACTATTTCTCCTATAATCAACGATACCTCTACGCCTGAAACGCCTTTGTTCGCGCAGCATCCTGGAGAAGAAATTCTCAGGCCACAACAACCAGAATCTTTAGATTTTGTTCCAGAATTTACTCATGGAAGCTCAGATATATCTGCTGTCGATCTGGAAGTTAATTCATTAGGCTCTTTTGAGGATAATCCGCAACTGCTGTTTGAAGTCGCAACAAATGAATTGACCTATATTCAGATGGACACCACAGAAAATACTGTGGACGAACTCTCAGAAACTATTAGTTTTGGAGAAACTTCAGATTCAGCATTATCCGAAGCACAGCCAGGTGACTTGTTCGACTCTGAAGATGTCGCAACAAATGAATTGACCTATATTCAGATGGACACCACAGACAATATTGTGGATGAACTATCAGAAACTATTAGTTTTGGAGAAACTTCAGATTCAGTATTATCCGAAGCACAGCCAGGTGACTTGTTCGGCTTTATCGATGAAAATTCACAACTGCTGTTTGAAGTCGCAACAAATGAATTGACCTATATTCAGATGGACACCACAAAGAATACTGTGGACGAACTATCAGAAACTATTAGTTTTGGAGAAACTTCAGATTCAGCATTATCCGAAGCACAGCCAGGTGACTTGTTCGGCTCTATCGATGAAAATTCACAACTGCTGTTTGAAGTCGCAACAAATGAATTGACCTATATTCAAATGGACACCACAGAGAATACTGTGGACGAACTATCAGAAACTATTAGTTTTGGAGAAACTTCAGATTCAGCATTATCCGAAGCACAGCCAGGTGACTTGTTCGGCTCTCTCGATGAAAATTCACAACTGCTGTTTGAAGTCGCAACAAATGAATTGACCTATATTCAGATGGACACCACAGAGAATACTGTGGACGAGCTATCAGAAACTATTAGTTTTGGAGAAACTTCAGATTCAGCATTATCCGAAGCACAGCCAGGTGACTTGTTCGGCTCTCTCGATGAAAATTCACAACTGCTGTTTGAAGTCGCAACAAATGAATTGACCTATATTCAAATGGACACCACAGAGAATACTGTGGACGAACTATCAGAAACTATTAATTTTGAGGAAACTTCAGATTCAGTCCAGACAAGCCCAGAAGTTTTAGAGACTGAGGAAAATAATAATTTAGAAATTACCTTTGATACAAGAGAAAACACAGTTGTTGAAAATAATTTATTGTTGACAAAAACCACTGAAATAGTTGCTCAAGAAGATGAATTTGCAGACTTGGCAGCATTATTAGAAGAGGACATAGTACCCATCCCCAAAGCTAAGAAGATACCAGAAGTAGATTTTGCTGCCTTGGAAGACTTGCTAAGTACAGATAACAACAACGATGTCTACGACGGTCTACGCCAACGCCAGCCCTTCAACACTCAACCAGTCTCAGCTAAAAATGCTACTCCATCACCAGCCATAAAAGATGAATTTGGTGACTTAGAGAAATTGCTGGCAGAAGCGAATCAAACAATATCCCATTCTACTGTAGTAAAATCGAACACCAGCCAAGCTACCCGTCCGTCTACTCGTCGGGCTGCGAGATTTGAAGAAACGATGAAGGTTCCAGTTAAGCAACTGGACGATATGAGTAATTTAGTTGGGGAATTGGTGGTAAATCGCAATACCTTAGAGCAGGATCATGAACGACTGCGACAGTCATTAGATAACTTGCTAATTCAGGTACAACAACTCTCAGATGTAGGCGCAAGGATGCAGGAGTTGTACGAGCGATCGCTACTGGAAGCTTCTCTATTAGCTGGACGTAAAAAGAAAGACTCCGGCTTACAAGACCCTGATTCCAATGCCGATAGGGGTTTTAGCGAGTTAGAAATGGATCGTTTTACTCCCTTCCATACGCTGTCCCAGCAGATGATTGAGCGGATTGTGCGAGTACGTGAGTCGGCAAGTGACATTGATTTTGTTACCGAAGAAACCGAGCGCGTAGCAAGGCAGTTTCGCCAAGTAACCACCCAGTTACAAGAGGGATTAACTAGAGCGCGAATGGTGCCTTTTGCTCAAACTATCGATCGCTGGCGGCGAGGAGTGCGCGACAACGCCATTAAGTGTGGCAAACAAGTAGAGTTGGTGATCGAAGGTGGCGATACCTTAATTGACAAGATGATTTTGGATCATCTGACCGATCCGTTGACTCATATGCTGAATAATGCGATCGCTCACGGTATTGAAACGCCAGAAGAAAGGCAAACTGCCGGTAAACCACCTGTAGGAATCATTACTATCCGTGCCTTCCACCAAGGGAACCAAACGATCATTTCTGTCGGCGATGATGGTGCAGGTATCGATTCCGCAAAGGTTAAGGCTAAGGCGGTGAAGATTGGCATGATTACAGAAGCGCAGGCAAAAGCCATGTCTCGTCTGGAAGTCTACGATCTGCTGTTCCAGTCTGGTTTTACGATTAAAGATCAAGCCGATGAAATTTCTGGTCGTGGCGTGGGTATGGACGTAGTGCGCTCCGAAATTAGCGAAATTCGGGGAACAGTTAACACCGATTCTGCGAGCGGCAAAGGAACCACCTTCACCATTCGTTTACCACTGACTCTAAGTATTTGTAAAGCTCTCTGCTGCGTCTCCGATCGCTCCAGAATTGCCTTCCCGATGGATGGTGTAGAAGATACGCTGGATATCCCAGTCAAAAATATTCAGCACGATGCCAATGGGCAATCATTTATTTCCTGGCGCGATACGGTGCTACCATTCCGACCCCTGAAGGAACTTTTAACCTTCAATCGCCAAATCAGTCGCGGTAATGTCTATGGCGGCACCAGAGATGATGATATGGTTTCTGTGGTTGTGGTGCGATCGGCAAATACCCTGATTGCTCTACAGATTGACCTGGTGTTAAGCGAACAAGAAATTGTAATTAAGCAATTTGAAGGGCCAGCGCCTAAACCAATTGGTGTAGCTGGTGCTACAGTCTTGGGCGATGGTCGGATTATGCCCATTGCTGATGTACTAGAAATAATTGACATCTTCCAGGGACGGATTTCTACACAAGCTGGTGGCAATTCTTGGCAACAAAAACTCACTCCTCCAGATACCTCTCCCGCGAAGATTGACCCGACAGTGCTGATTGTCGATGACTCAATCACAGTCCGAGAATTGCTATCCCTGACATTTAATAAAGCCGGTTATCGCGTAGAACAAGCGCGTGACGGTCAGGAAGCTTGGGATAAACTCCGCTCAGGTCTGCCTTGCGATATTGTATTTTGCGATATCGAAATGCCCCGTTGCGACGGTCTGGAATTACTCTCTCGCATCCAGAAAGACTCTAACCTCAACCACTTACCGATCGCAATGCTCACCTCGCGCGGTGCAGACAAGCACAGACAGATTGCCGCTCAACTCGGTGCTAGTGGCTACTTTACCAAGCCCTATCTCGAAGAAGCTCTACTTGAAGCCGCAGCGCGGATGCTGAAAGGAGAGAAACTTGTTAACTAAATCAACCAAAAGACTTAGATTTTAGGGAAAACTCTACACGCTTCTACCTTTGTTAACGTGAGTTTGACAAGCCCTTTTTTGACCTCTCCCCCAACCCCTCTCCGACACGGAGAGGGGAGCCAAAACCCTAATTTCTCGTTACTCCTCCCTTTCCCCGTGGGAGAGGGAGGTTGTCCGGGAGAGGTTCATCGAACTCACGTTTTGTTACAGCTGATACCCGTTTTTATAGTACAATTGTTCTATGAATTAAAATAGCACGTATTGGCTTCGGCTTCTGCCGGGGCTTTCCCTTTGAGAAAAATTAGAGTGAATACCCCAAGTCTTGGGTCTATCTTTGTAGTATGTAAAGAAGCACTTTGACCTAAGACTATGCCTTCTTCTGAAAAATCTCTCAGTTACCCAACCAGCCATAAAAGCAATCAAGCTGACAATTACCACGGTACTTTAGTCGCAGATCCTTACCGTTGGTTAGAAGATCCTGACTCTGAAGAAACAAGAACTTGGATTGAGGCACAAAATCAAGTTACTTTTGGCTACCTGAGTGAAATTCCTGCTAGGGAAAAAATTAAACAGCGCCTCACCAAACTTTGGGATTATGAAAAATACGGTATTCCTTTTAAAGAAGGTGAAAGCTACTTTTATTTTAAAAATGACGGGCTGCAAAACCAAAGTGTCTTTTACACCTTGAAAACCCTCGACGACCAACCCAAAGTTTTACTAGATCCCAATAAACTCTCAGAAGATGGTACTGTTGCTCTTTCGGGATTATCGATTAGCGAGGATGGTAAGCTTTTAGCTTATGGTCTTTCCTCCTCCGGTTCTGATTGGCAAGAGTGGAAAGTACGCAATATTGAAACTGGTGAAGACCTTCAAGACCACCTGAAATGGATTAAATTCTCTGGCGCATCTTGGACACACGATAATCAAGGTTTTTTCTACAGTCGCTACGATGAACCAAATGAAAAAACTCAATTAGAAGATGTCAACTATTATCAAAAGCTCTACTATCATCAACTAGGTAAACCTCAATCAGAAGACGTTTTAATTTATCATCGTCCTGACCAAAAGGAATGGGGTTTTAGTGGTGGCGTTACTGAAGATGGACGCTATCTAATAATTTCAATTTGGCTAGGTACTGACTCTAAAAATTTGGTTTTTTCCAAAGATTTAACTAACCCTAATGCGGAAGTCATAGAACTGATTAACCAATTTGAAGCAGATTATAGCTTTATCGACAATGATGATAGCGTCTTTTATTTTCGCACAGATTTAAATGCACCACGGGGAAGGGTTATTGCGATTGATACCAAAAACCCCGCTCCAGAAAATTGGCAAGAAATCATTCCCCAATCTGCGGAAACTCTCGAAAGTGTCGGTATACTTAATAATCAGTTCGTTGCTGATTACCTCAAAGATGCTCACACTCAAATCAAAATTTTTGACCTCAAAGGTGCGTTTATTCGAGAGGTAGAACTACCCGGACTCGGTTCAGCTGGAGGCTTTGGGGGCAAGCGTTATGATACTGAAACTTTTTATAGCTTTACCAGCTTTACTATACCAGGCACTATTTATCGCTACGATATGGTGACAGGAAAAAGTGAGATTTTCCGTCAACCAGTGGTCGATTTTAATCCTGATGATTACGAGACAAAACAAGTCTTTTATCACAGCAAAGATGGTACTAGAGTACCAATGTTTATTACCCACAAAAAGGGTATTAAATTAGATGGAAATAACCCTACTTATCTCTATGCTTATGGTGGTTTTAATGCTTCAATGACACCTGGCTTTTCTGTGAGTCTGTTAGTGTGGATGGAGATGGGTGGTGTCTATGCGATGCCTAATATCCGCGGCGGTGGAGAATACGGCGAAGAATGGCATCAAGCAGGAATAAAGGATAAAAAGCAGAATGTCTTTGATGACTTTATTGGCGCTGCTGAGTGGTTGATTGCTAACAAGTACACTAAGACTGAGAAGCTAGCGATCGCAGGTGGTAGTAACGGCGGTTTATTAGTGGGTGCTTGTATAACGCAACGTCCCGATTTGTTTGGTGCAGCGTTACCAGCAGTCGGCGTTATGGATATGTTGCGATTCCACAAATTTACCATCGGTTGGGCTTGGACTTCTGAATATGGTTCTGCGGATAATCCAGAAGAGTTTCCGGCGCTGTATGCTTATTCGCCATTACACAATATCAAACCAGATACAGCTTACCCAGCAACCTTAATTACCACAGCCGATCATGACGATCGCGTTGTCCCTGCTCATAGTTTCAAATTTGCCGCAGCTTTGCAAGAGGCTCACACAGGTGATACGCCAACGCTAATTAGAATTGAGACTAAAGCCGGACATGGTGCGGGTAAACCCACGGCTAAAATTATCGAAGAAGCCGCAGACAAATGGGCTTTTTTGGTACGTGCTTTAGATGTGAAATTTTAGTGGGCATTGCCTACCCTATGAGACTAAACTAACTATCGCCCTCACTAACTTCTCTGGCTCTACAGGTTTTGTAATGTGAGTTTGAAATCCTACCTGAAGCGCTTTTTGTTGGTCAATTTCTGCGGCATAAGCGGTTAGTGCGATCGCTCGAATGTTTCCTCCTTGATTCGGTGGGCGAGATCGAATCTGCTGCATCAGCATATAGCCGTCCATCTCAGGCATACCTATGTCACTCACTAGCACGTCAGGAGTGAACTGCTCTAGAGCTTGCAAAGCTTCTAAGCCAGAAGTGACGGCTGTCACATTTGCACCGCTTTGTTCTAACACAAATGCCTGAAACTCGCGGGTATCGGTATTGTCATCCACCAGCAAAATTTGAACGCCGTCTAAAGGCACTTCTGCTTCTATCTGTGTGTGTATTGGCTCAGATGCGTTGAGCTTTGCTCTTGCCGCAGGCATCGCTCTTGCCTGCTGCATGAGGGGCAATTGGATGATAAAGGTTGCACCTTGATTCTCACCCTGACTTTCTGCTGTCACCGTGCCCCCGTGCATTTCTACAATTTGTCGCACGATCGCTAGCCCCAATCCCAACCCGCCAAATTTGCGTGTCGTTGAGCCGTCTTCTTGCCGAAAATACTCAAATACATAAGGTAAAAACTGGGGATTGATGCCCTTACCAGTATCGACTACCCGAATCTGAGCTAGCCCGTCGAGTTGCCGCAGTTCAACGGTTACTTGTCCGCTGTTGGGTGTAAACTTAACCGCATTGGTAAGTAAATTCCACATTACTTGTTGCAAGCGGGCTGCATCGCCAGAAATCAGAGCGATCTTAGAATCAAGATCGAGCGCGATCGCAATATTTTTTGCTTCTGCTGCCAAACGCACCGTTTCCACTGCGGCAGAAATCACAAAAGTCAACCTGACCGGAGCCGCTGTTAAACTGAGTTTACCCTGCATGATGCGCGAGATGTCGAGCAAGTCTTCGATTAGTTGCGTCTGTAAATTGGCATTGCGCTCGATAATTTTCAAGGCTTCAGCTCTACGAGCTTCGCTGAGTTTGCCGTTTTGTAGTAAGTGTGTCCAGCCCAAAATCGGGTTGAGAGGCGATCGCAATTCATGGGACAGCACCGCCAAAAACTCATCTTTGATCCGGTTGGCGCGATCGGCTGCCTCTCTTGCAGCTTGTTCGCGAACCAGGAGTTGTTCTCGTTCTGCATCAATGCGTTTTTGCTCAGTGATATTGAGTACAGTGCCAACAAAGCGTTGTGGATTGTCGGCAGCATCAAAGTAAGCCTGTCCTCTGGCCGCAATCCACCGTTCAACCCCATCCTGAATCCCAATCGTGCGATATTCTGCGTCATACTTGCCGTTGCTGGCCGGATTCAAAGTCCATTGCACCACCTGTTCTAGTCGTTCGCGATCGTCGGGGTGCAGTCCGGCAAAAAAGACCTCAATGCTGCTCTCGGCTTCTGGTGGTAAGCCAAACATGGCTTTGCAACCCTCATCCCAAATCAATTGGTTGGTGATGAAATTCCAGTCCCACGTACCTAATTGGGCAGCTTCGATCGCCATCCGAAAGCGGTTTTCACTGTCGCGCAAGGCGGCTTCAGTTCGGGCGCGTTCGATCAGCGGAGCGACACGCGCTGCAACGTTTTCCAGCAACAACATCTCATCCGCCGTCCAATGGCGCGGCTTGTTGGAACTGACTCCGATCGAAGCTACCCAACGCCCTTCACGGACAAACGGTGCGATGACGTAGGATTGCAGATTGATCGGCGTGTAATTGTCGGCGAAATCCTTTGTCCACGGATGCACGTTCACGTCATCAATCCCGAACGGTTGACGTGCCGCCGTTTCCCACCATTCCTTCGCGCCGAAAAGGGAAAGGTCGTAAGTTCCGGCAAGATCCGATCCGTCGAGCCGCCAATCGGGTAAAACCGTTACCTGGCTGCCGTCTGGCGTGACATCAAGATAATAGCAGCGATGCCCGTTCAAAAACGTTCCGACTTCGCGCGTGACGATGCGGTTGATTTCCACTGCATCCGTCACAGTGCCGAGTCTTCGGCTTAACTCGGTTAAAAACTCCACTTGTCGTTCGGCTTGTTTGCGCTGGGTGATGTTGCTGAAATAAACGCTGATGCCGTTTGGGGCCGGGTAGGTGCGAACTTCGTACCAGCGATCGTGATCCGGGTAAAACGCGGTCATTGACGCAGCCACACGATCGCGCATGGCGCTCCAGTAAACCTGGGCCAATTCATTGCTAATCAGTCCTGGATATTCTGACCACAAATTCTTGCCAACTAAATCGCCTGGAGTGCGATCTAGTAGTATTTCGGCAGATGGATTCATATAAGTAAACTGCCAGTTCTCATCCAGTGCAAAGAAGGCTTCAGCGATGCTCTCTAAAATATTTCGAGTCTGCTTCTCGCTTTGGCGCAAAGCTTGCTCTACCTGTTTGCGCTCGGTGATGTCTCGCGTCACGCCTGCCACTGCATCTACTACGCCGTTTATGCCCAAAATTGGCACGAAAATGTATTCATAGGCGCGTGTGCCGATTGCGCTAGTGTAGGGCATTTCATCCTTGAGCGGCTGGTGCGTGGCGATCACCTGTTGAATCTGCTGCTGAAGTCGGGTTGCTAAATCGGTTGGATAATCCAGCTCAAAAAAGTTTTTTCCCAAAGCTTCATGCGAAGTTTTCTGCCAAAGATTGAGCAACGCCGGGTTGACATACGTGAACCGTCCCGCCAAATCAAAGGTGTAAATAAAATCGGGAATTGCAGCGACAAGCGCGTCAAACTTCCGCAGTTGCCCTTCCAGTTCGGTGCGGCTCTTGCGTAATGCTGCTTCAGCACGGGCACGCTCGACAGCTGCCCACGTCTGCTCTGCGGTTTCCTCGACTCGTCTTACCTCATCTTTCGTCCACTGGCGAGGGTTTGCCTGATGCACCGCCAGCAAAGCGACAAATTGATCGTTCTCGATCAGCGGCACATCAATATGCGCCGCAATATCAATCGTTTGATATATTGCCTTTTCGCTGGCTGTGTATTTAGAGTAGTTGACCACATCAGGAACGATCGCCGTTCGCCCCGCTCGATGGTCATCTGTCAGGTTGCGCCCAAAGTCTTCTAGATGGTACAGTCCGCTCAGTTCGGCAACGCCGTTCGTGTAGTTTTTATGAACGATGATCTCCTTACTGCCGGGTAACACTTCGATGTAAATGACGCGGCTTGCACCTAGAGACTCGCCTAGAATGCGGGCAGCGATCCCCTGAATCTCATTAGCGTCAGTCAGGGGGCGTAACGCATTGGTGAGCTTGACTCGAAGCGCATCGGCTTGGGCAGCTTGAGGCAAGGTATCTGTTGATGTGCTAACCGACAGCAGATCGGATTCTAGCTGCTGGACTCGATCTAGTTCTGTCAATAGGATCTGCACAGCCGTTTTTAGACTGTCCGACCAGGTTTCGACGGCCCCTAGCGGCGTTTGCGACCAATCGTGCGATCTCAACAATGCACCTATCTCGCCGCCACCAACAAAGAGGTTTTCAGCCTTGGTGCGACGATCGGCAGCCCATCTCTGGCGGTGTCGCATTTCCCGTTCTAAAGCCTTAACTATTAAATCATTAAATGATTCGCTACCTTCCTTGAGTTTCCTGGCTTTTGCAAGCAAGTCAGGCGGAAAACAGATTGTTAAGGCTTCGCGTTCCATAGCAATGAGTGTAACCAGATATGGATACCATTTATTGTATTGTGCCCATAGAATAGTAAGACTAAGTTTGCTTCCACTCTCTTTATCTGCAATCAGAGGGTGAGTTTTAATATTGATAGATGAGTTAAAATTCAATCAATCACTCACTCTAGGCAAATATTAATTATGAAATGGTAAGAAGTTTGCGAACACAAACAATTACAAGATTTACCCTTCAAAATTGAATTAAATAAATGGGGTCAAATCGTCATGAGTCCAGTCAAAATTAAACATTATTTTTATCAAGTAAGAATCCAACGTTTATTGGAATCTTTATTGAATACAGGGGAAGTAATGCCAGAATGTGCTGTTAATATATCAGACGGGGTGAAAGGTGCTGATGTTGTCTGGTGTTCAGAAGAACGATTTTCTCAAATTGAAGATGAAGTATCAGCGTCTATTGCACCAGAAATTTGTGTAGAAGTGAAATCAACTGGTAACACTTTGGAAGAAATGGAATTTAAAAGAAATTTATATTTAGAAGCTCAAGCTGTGGAAGTATGGTTATGTAATGAACAAGGTCAAATGACATTCTATAATGAGCAAGGGGAGTTAGAGCAATCTTTGTTAGTTTCTAAGTTTCCTAGACAAATTAAACGGTAATTTTAGAGAACAAGGGAGAGAGCGTAGTTTACCGCCGTAGGCATCGCCTAAATTACTTATTTTTAAAATGTATCTTAAAAGTCTTGATAATCTTTAATTAAAACCTGGATAAAAATAACCTTTACTTCATTTAAATTATTATCTATTTCATAAATCATGCGATATCAACCTTAACAAAGGGTTAAGCAATAATAATGAAGACAAACAATTATTTACCTTCACCCTCAATACGCTTCGGTTAAGATTTTTTGATAAAAATTCTAGATTATTAAAGATGCGAGAAATCACCCTCTCTACAAAGGAATAATTATTGTAGAGACGGCGATTCATCGTGTCTTGCCTTAACCAAACAGTATTACCGCTTTTCCCGATGTGAGCAAGAAGTTTGATATTTTTATCCTTCTTGTGCGGTTAAAACGCGACAGCTTGAGCTGTACCAGTCAAATGGATTGTCGTATAAGTTTGTCTTTGCCCTTGGTTGAATTTAGGAATCACAGAAAAGAGATTTGTTGTTGTGATTCCCTTAGTTTCTACTGGCGCTGAGTTGGTTTTTCCAAGGTTTACACGGGGTAAAATCAAAGTAAACACGGTATTGCCAGTATCTACTGTCTTACGGATAGTCACACTTACTAATGTACCAATTTCTGTTTCTACACTACGGATCTGCTCAGTACCTTGAAAGTTTAATGTTTGTTGCTTATCTTTATAGGTAAAAAGGGGCTTGCCAGTAAAGCTTGTCGTTGAGTAACTAATGCTGACGTTCTTACCTTGAAACTGGTATAAGTTTGGTACTACTTCTGAGGCATTAGCTGATAATACAGGTATTGCTGTTAACAGCATACCTAATGTAAACGATCCAATCAAATTTCTTGTTTGCATATCTAAAAAAGTTTTTGCTAGTTTGACGGAGATACTTACCCGAATGGGATGACAATAGGTATCAAATCAATTTTAAAAGTAGATATTGCTACAATCGTGTAAAATGGAACACATTGCAATGCTTGTTAATATATTTGCAATAATTTCTAATATTCTGTAAAAGTTTGCTCTGCGAACCTGATAACCCTTGGGTAGTTTTAACAAATGCACCCAGATATGCTATGGGCAAAAAAGTAGTACAGCAATAAGTTTACATATCATCTTCCCCTGTCATATTTGTTTTAAGGAAATTTTGATTTCATTTTTGTCTTATTCCCTCAATAACTAGCAACTTGAGTTAGATTTAAATTTTGAAATACCCTTTGGGGTTTTATTTTAAAATTGGAAATTTTGTATTGCTTATGAAACGGCGATCGTACATGATGCTTTTAGGATTTTTCCTCAGCCTTATTTTAACTATCGTGCCAATGCATGGCAATTTCACTAATGCTGCAACACCAACAGCAGTCACACCTGTTTCAGCCCTCTCATTCACCCAAGGAGTGCAAAAAACGGTATTAGACAACGGCTTAACGGTACTAACTAAGGAAGTCCATACTGCTCCCGTGGTGAGCGTGCAAGTTTGGTATAAAGTTGGCTCACGCAACGAGGTTAAGGGAGAGAATGGTATTTCTCACCAGCTAGAACATTTGATGTTCAAAGGTACAAATGACCGTCCAGTACAGTTTGGACGGTTGTTTAGTGCTTTGGGTAGCCAGTTCAATGCTTTTACTAGTTATGACGAAACAGCTTACTTTGGCACAGTGCAGCGAGACAAATTAGAAGCACTGCTGACACTAGAAGCCGATCGCATGGAAAACTCCTTAATTGGGCCGGAACAGCTCACCAGTGAAAAGCGGGTGGTGATCTCCGAGTTACAGGGATATGAAAATTCACCAGGTTATCGTCTGAGTAAGGCAGTGATGCGGGCTGCTTTCCCCAATCGAGCTTATGGTTTATCAGTGGGAGGCACAAAAGCCGATGTCGAGAAATTCACGGTCGAGCAGGTACGGAATTATTACCAAACCTACTACAGCCCAGAAAATGCCACATTGGTGATTACCGGAGATTTTGCCACAAAACCCGCACTCAAAGTTGTCCAAGAAACTTTTGGGAAGTTATCGCAACGAGCAAAAAAGAATACGGTAGTCAATAATGCCAGGAGAACGATTGATAATTCCTCGGCATCTTCTTCTGTTGCCAACGCTTCTCCATCTACCCCTGCTGCGAAAAAAGCACCGATTGTCCTCAAGCAACCTGGAAGTACAGCACTATTGCAAGCGGTGTATCCTCTGCCAGATATTAAACATCCTGATGTTCCAGCAATTGATTTGATGGATGCCATTCTTACAGGTGGACGTAGTTCTCGACTTTATCAGGCTTTAGTGGAATCTGGACTGGCTAGTTCAGTGAGTGGTGGTGCTGCCGAACTGATCGAACCGGGTTGGTATGAAATTAATGCTACAGCGGCTCCCGGTCAAGAACTAGGGAAAATTGCCCAGGTACTCCAGGAATCTTTAGTAAAATTGCAAGAGCAGCCTGTTACCTCAGAAGAGTTGAAGCGGGCAAAGACGCAACTGCAAGCCTCGTATATTTTGGGTAATCAAGATATCACTAGTCAAGCTAATCAACTGGGATATAACCAAACGATCGCAGGGGATTATCATTTTATTGAAAGGTATCTGGCTGCGATCGCAAAAGTAACTCCTGCTCAAGTCCAAAAAGCTGCAAAAACTTACCTCAATCCGGCTCAACAAACCATTGGTTTCTTTGAGCCGACTCAACCAGATGGTAAACCAGGAACTTCTAGCGCTGGTTCTAGTCGCACGGTGGAAAATTTCAGCCCTGGTAAGCCTGTAGATCCAGCAGAACTAGCAAAATATTTGCCACCTGCCACATCAGAGACAGATTCAGCTAAACAATCACTACCAGAAGAGTTTACCTTAAAGAATGGTTTGAAGGTTCTGCTGTTGAGCGATCGCAATCTTCCCACTATTAACTTAAGCGGACAAATTGACGCTGGTAGTGAATTTGACGGCAATCAAAAAGCTGGATTAGCGAATCTAACTGCAAGCAACTTAATGAATGGGACGCAGACTAAAAATGCTCTGACCCTAGCAAAAACCTTAGAAGACCTGGGAGCCGATTTGAGTTTCAGCGCTAGCCGCGAGGGAACTAGCGTTAGTGGTGAGGGACTTTCAGCAAATTTGCCAATATTGATTCAAACTCTGGCAGATGTGTTAGAAAACGCCACTTTCCCCGCAGATCAGTTAGAACTAAGTCGCCAAAGGGCATTGACAAGTCTGAAAGTCCAGCTAGATGACCCTAGAGGTTTGGGAAGGCAAGTATTCCAACAGGCAATTTACCCTGAAAATCATCCATTCCACAGCTTTCCCACAGCCGAGAGTTTAAAGACTATTACTCGTGATGATTTGCTTGGTTTCTACCAGACACACTACCGACCGGATACCACAACGATCGCCTTAGTGGGAGACTTCGATCAAGTTAAGGTAAAAGCTTTGCTAAATGAGGTGTTTGGTAAATGGCAGGCCACAGGTAAGCCACCTGTTCTCAAAATACCAACCGTACCATTTCCGAAAACTTTGACACAACTAAATAAAGTAATTCCCGGTAAAGCTGAGGCTGTTACTTACATCGGCTACAACGGCATCTCCCGGAAAGATCCACGTTATTATGCGGCATTGGTGCTAAATCAAATTTTGGGTGGTGATACCTTAGCCAGCCGCTTGGGTACAGAAGTGCGCGATCGCCAAGGTCTAACCTACGGTATATATAGTGGTTTTGCTGCTGGGATCAATCCGGGGCCCTTCTTGATTCAAATGCAAACTGCTCCTCTTGATGCCCAAAAAGCGATCGCCAGTACTCTCGCTTTACTAAAACAGTTACGCGAACAAGGAGTAACTGAAGCTGAATTCAACGCAGCAAAACGCTCAATTACCAATAGCTACCCTGTGGATTTAGCTAATCCTAGTGATGTATCCAGTATCATTTTGGATAATGCTGTTTTAGGGCTTTCACGCTCAGAAATCCGAGAGTTTCCTCGGCGGATTCAAGCAGTCACTATGGCTAATATGCAACAGGCAATTGAAGATTTAATTAAGCCAGAAAATCTGGTGATTGTCACCGCCGGGCCTGGAGATAGTGTAACCAAGGGTAGCTAATTATTTCAGATAAATAACAATCTTATCTGATTGGTAAAAATCGCAATCACAAAATCCCCGACTTCTTAAAGAAATCGGGGATTTCATTGTTTACATGGCTAACATCACCTCGTACCTTCTGCCTTCTGCCTGGTTGTTGAGTTTCAACTACGCTCAACTGCCGCGTAGTCGAAACACTGCCTCATTCAAATTGAATAAGACACTGGAAAAGACTTTGCATCTTTTGGCTTCACATACACTCGCTGTAGGGGTTCTAACTCTAAATCATTAAAGCGATCGCGTGTTAAATGCGCCATCACCACTTGCCCATCATCGAAAGTTAATTCTACCTGAATTTCCCAACCCAAATGTATTAATCGGCTTACTGTTGCAGGTGTAGTGGTACCGTTAGCAGCCTTTTCTAAAATCACATCTTGCGGGCGCAAAAATACTTGTGGGTGTGGCGCATCAAACCCGCTACTTTGAAAAATCTTCGAGTTGCTGGGTAACACATTCACCGGGCCAATGAAGCTCATTACAAATGCGGTGGCAGGATTATCATAAATTTCAGATGGTGTCCCCACCTGTTCTACACGTCCTTTATTCATCACCACAACCTCATCGGAGACTTCCATTGCTTCTTCTTGGTCGTGGGTAACGAAAACTGTGGTAACATGAACCTCATCATGGAGGCGGCGTAACCATGCCCGTAAATCTTTGCGGACTTTAGCATCAAGTGCGCCAAAGGGTTCATCTAGCAATAAAACTTCCGGTTCTACTGCCAAAGCCCTAGCTAAAGCTACGCGTTGTCTTTGACCGCCAGAAAGTTGTGATGGATAGCGATCGCCTAATCCAGTCAATTGCACCAATTCGAGTAACTGTTCTACTCGTCCTTTAATCCTCTTTGGCTGTGCCTTACGAATTTCTAAGCCAAAGGCAATATTTTGCTTAACTGTCAGATGCTTGAATAGAGCATAGTGCTGAAATACAAACCCAATATTTCGTTGTTGCACACTTTGGTATGTAGCGTCCTTACCGGTAAGCAGGATTTTACCGCTATCTGGCATTTCTAAACCTGAAATTAACCGTAGTAGCGTAGATTTACCCGATCCCGATGGACCAAGTAATGCAACTAGCGAACCACTCTTAATTTCTAGGCTAACCTCATCAACTGCCTTGAAACTCCCAAATTGTTTGGAGACGTTCTCAACTACTATACCCACTGCTACTATAACCTCTGCAACTAAATCTACAGATCCTTGGTAGGATTACTGTGTCCTACATATACCATATATTGTTATTTATGGATGAACAAGATTTAGCTACCGCAACTACCGCAATCGAGGAAGCTACAGTCAGCACCACTGCAATCTAGGGAACTACAATCAGCAGCACCACAATCTAGGGAACCACAATCGGGAGTTATGCTAACGATCTCGACACAATTACAGCCCAAATCGGCACAATCAAAACAGTTGGTATTGTCGCTACTAATAAATGAAGATTTTTGAGTAACTTTACCAGATGCTTGTCGTTGCTGCATGTCTCTTTCCTCCTCTGTAGATTCTTCTGAGTTTTCGCTCTGCATTCGCAATATTTGATTGGCTTGCTTGCAAGCTTGAAATCGTTCGCGGGAATTAACAAAAGCTGCTTTTAACCCTTCCTTAGCAACTATCCGCTTAATGTATTGCGAGCAAGATTCGCCGCCATATAGTATTCTGTGGGCACAAGCAAAACCTTTGTGCGGAGAAATATGTTTTTGATATCCAGTAATTGCGGCAGTACTAATTTGTCTAGTAAAAGAATCGAATAAGGAAATCTGCATATTTTATAACTGGGGCATTGGGCATTGGCACTAACCAATATTCTTTTGTACTTACGCAAAAGCTCTTTGAAACTCTTATTTCTTTGCGTTATACCCTGCAAGAAGCCGCTTTGCATCTATGAGGTTCGTTTTTCATGATTTTGCGTAAATCCTGTTCTTCATTCTTCCCAATACTCAATACCAAATACTCAATACCCCAGGTTCAATTCGTATCGAAACATTAAGGAATATTGCATTTGTGCAGAAACCTGGAGGTAAAGCGCCAAATCACCAGAAAGACCGTGGTAGTATGCTCTCGGTAAATGTGAAGATTGGGAGAAAGACCTTTGACACTACGGGTTGCTGTTATTGGGTCAGGCCCTGCTGGTTCATCTGCCGCAGAAACACTGGCAGCCTCTGGGATTGAAACCTACCTGTTTGAGCGCAAGCTAGATAATGCGAAGCCTTGCGGGGGTGCAATTCCCCTATGTATGGTGAGTGAATTTGACTTACCACCAGAGATTATCGATCGCCGGGTACGGAAGATGAAAATGATTTCACCTTCCAATCGCGAGGTTGATATCAATCTGGTAAATGAAGAAGAATATATAGGAATGTGCCGCCGGGAAGTGCTGGATGGCTTTTTGCGCGATCGCGCAGCCAAACTAGGCGCAAATTTAATTAATGCCACTGTTCATAAACTCGATATACCAGGAAACAATACCGATCCCTATACGATTCATTACGTTGACCACACAGATGGGATATCACAGGGTATTGCCAAAACTCTGAAAGTGGATCTAATTATTGGGGCGGATGGGGCTAATTCCCGCGTTGCCAAAGAAATGGACGCTGGGGATTACAATTATGCGATCGCCTTTCAAGAGCGAATTCGCTTGCCCGAAGACAAAATGGCCTACTATAACGACCTCGCCGAAATGTATGTCGGTGATGACGTTTCTACCGATTTCTACGCTTGGGTTTTCCCCAAATATGACCACGTAGCTGTCGGTACTGGTACGATGCAAATCAATAAAGCCAGCATCAAACAGTTACAAGCTGGTATCCGCGCTCGTGCTTCCGAGAAGCTAGCAGGCGGTAAAATCATCAAAGTTGAAGCCCACCCCATTCCCGAACATCCCCGTCCCCGTCGTGTTGTCGGTCGCATCGCCTTGGTGGGAGATGCTGCTGGTTATGTTACCAAGTCCTCTGGTGAAGGTATTTATTTTGCCGCTAAATCTGGGCGGATGTGTGCCGAAACCATTGTCGAAGCATCTAATAATGGTAGCCGTATTCCTACAGAAGGCGACCTGAAGGTTTACCTGAAGCGTTGGGATAAAAGATACGGACTCACTTACAAGGTGCTGGACATTCTGCAAACCGTATTCTATCGTTCCGATGCTACCCGCGAAGCGTTTGTGGAAATGTGTGATGACCTTGATGTACAACGGCTAACATTCGATAGCTATCTGTATAAGACGGTTGTCCCAGCTAATCCGATCACTCAACTGAAGATTACTGCCAAAACTATCGGTAGTCTAATTCGCGGTAATGCCCTTGCACCTTAATTGAGTGCGACTTCCAACAAATAAATTACCCGATTTTGCCGATTGGAAAGAATGTCAAGTTGAAATTGATGGGTAAACAAGTTCGTAGTAAGGACTTTAGTCCTAGATTTTGAAGCACTGAAGTGCTTACTACAAACTCATCATATTTAATCAGACATACCACTTGGTAATACCATTTTAGATTTTGGATTTTAGATTTTGGATTGGTGCGTCTGAACTTGCTGTGAATCCATCTGTCGCAATCATTTTTCAAAATGGTATAATTTGTGAAGTTAAAAGTATGTATTTATACTCACAATCCATGCTTGCTATACCAATTAAGATAGCGTTGTAGGCGATCGCGCAGGTAACTCGGCTTGCTAATGTCGTGGGATTGCTCAGGATAAATAATCAATTGAGTATCAACCCCTAAACTTTTGAGTGCTTCATACATCTGCTCGGAGTTGTGCAACGGAACAGAAACATCGCGATCGCCACCCAGAAATAGTGTTGGTGTTACGATTCGGTCGGCGTGCAGGAACGGAAAAGAAACTCTTAGCCAAGTGTTGAGGTTTTTCCACGGCACGCCCAATTCCTGTTCGTAGTCATAAATATACTCGTCAGTACCGTATCCTGCCAAAATATTGGAAATACTAGCTCCACTTACCGCAGCTTTGAAACGGGTATCTTGGGCAATCGTATAGTTTGTTAACATACCACCGTAACTCCATCCACCTATTCCCAACCGAGATGGATCGGCTATTCCTTGTGCTTCAACGTAGTCAACAGCAGCAAGGACATCTTGAACATCTTTATTTCCCCAGTCAGCGTAAATAGCCTTCGAGAACGCTTCACCCCGTCCCGAACTACCCCGTGGATTAACTGCAACGACAACATAACCTTTTGCTGCAAACAGCTGCCAGTCATACATAAACTGGTTTGTGTACTGCCCAACTGGGCCACCATGAAGTTGAAGGAGTGTTGGGTACTTCTTTCCTGGTTGAAAATTTGGTGGTTTGACTAAGAAACCGTGGATTTCGGTGCCGTCTTTACTCTTGAAACTAATTTCTTCCGTGGTTCCTAATAGAAGTTGGGCAAGCAATTCCTGGTTTTGGTGCGATATTGAACGCAGCTCAGTGCCTTTAAGGGTAAAAACCTCACTTGGCTGCTGTGGCATTGAGGATAACAAGGCAATCCTGTCGTCACCCGCTAAGTCAAAAGCGCTGATATTTCTACGTCCACCTAGTAATCGCTCTATCTTACCGCCTGCTACTGGTACTTTTGCTAGGTGAACATTGCCATCGTCTTCCAGCAAAAACAGAATTGATTTGCCATCAGATGTAAAGCGTGGCTTAACAACATTGCGATCGAGATTTGCTGTTAACAGACGTGGAGTACCTCCTGATGCTGGAATAACGGCAAGATGGTAAACGGCATACTCAATTAGCTTTTCAGGGCCTCCTTGCAGATAGGCTATTAACTTTCCATCTGGACTCCAAACAGGTCGGCTACCCCAGGAGGGATCGCAATTGGGGACTTCATTGGTAGTTATTTGATGTACTTTTGCTCCTGGTTGGACTTGGATTGTGTAGACATCCCAATTGTTATGCCGATCGATATCAGCACCGCGCTTGCTAACAAAAGCAATCTTCTTGCCATCTGGAGACCAGCTGGGTAAATACTCATTAAACTCACCTGGTGTCAGAATATCTGCTTTGTGAGTTGCTAAGTCAAACAGGTAGAGGTGTTCGCGACTTTTTCCGAGATATCCAACCCCGTCCTCTAGAAATTGAAAGCGATCGATGACAATTGGCTGTGCCGTCTTTTGTTCGTTGTGAGTTTCTGGGGGTGGATCGTCGGCGATTACAGCCAGTTGTTTGCCATCGGGCGACCAAACGAAATCAGAAACGCCTCCTGGAAAATCTGAAATCTTTTCTGCTTCTCCATCAGCAAGATTCAGCAGCCAAATTTGATTGTCTTCACTGTCGGACTGACGACTGGAGAGAAAAGTTAGGTACTTTCCATCAGGACTGAAACGAGGAGAACTTTCGCTATCTTTACTGTTAGTTAATTTTAGGGTGCGGGAGCCATCCCACGAAGCCAGATAAATATGGTTGTTGACAGAATCATTCTTGATATCGGTACTCTTGACTGTATAGGCTATCCAGGCTCCATCGCTAGAAATTTGCGGTTCGCTAACTTGGTGGAGAGCAGACATATCGTCTAGGGTAATCAGCCGCTTGGACGTTGCTTGAACCTTGAGACTCGTACCGATTAAAGCAGCGATCGCACTACAAGCTAATGCCAGTTCCCTAAACTTTTTCATGTTTGTTGTCAAAATTAGCAAGGACGCTTATCTTACATCTGTTAGTCACTTTGCTGGATGTTACTTGCAACTTTATTTTACAAACAGCCTCTTGTAATTTGTCACCCTTGGGGGGAGGTTAAGTATGCTGTATTCTGAACTTCAGCGATAAATTGCTTTTTGAATAAATGCTTAATTTTATTTCCTATTTGTTTTTAGCTCAAGCATCGCCTTCTCCTCCACCACAAGAAATCTTCATTCCCCAACAAACAAGACCTTTAACAGGACATCTTGACGAAGTACCGGTATTTAACAGTAATAATCCAGAAGTAGTTAAAAGTGAAGGAATTCTGCTTTCTACATTTCCTCCTCAAGGCAAAAAATTTCCCAGCGCCCACCTAAACTTTCCATTTCAGGGACGGTTTGATTTATTTTCTCACCATATTGCTAGAGCGATTGAGACGCCAAATGATTTGCGGACTCTTTATTTGGGAGTGATTGTTTACAATCCCAGCGATCGCACTGCAACTGTCAATATATTGCAAGCAGCTAGTTATGTGAGTCAACCCGATGCACCTTTTGTCAAGCTGCCTCCTATGCTGTCAAATAATTCGGGAAACATTTATGCCGGGCCTGGCGATCGCGTAATGAATGATGTGCTGCGAACCAGACAACAAGGATGGCCAGCCCAGTTGGTAATTCCACCAAAACAAAGCCGGATGTTAATGAATCATCCCATTCCTGTGCGGACTTTAACGCCGCCATTGAATGGACGTTCTACTTTGTTACGTTTGTATAGCGATCGTCCTATTTATCTGGCGAACCTGGCCATGTTTGCCAAACCCAATGCCGATGGTAGCGAACGAGCGCCTACTTTAGAAGAATGGGAGAATTTATTAGAAAATGGTGATTTTGCAGGGCCCCGCGAACCTGCACCCAGTCCTCCAGATCGGCTTGCAGGGGCAACAGAAATTTACGGACGGGTAGCAGGGGTAGCTATTGGCTCTCGTTGGCAAGCACAAGTTACCGACTCTAATAGTTCATACCTGACAATTCCCGGATCGGGACAAGCTTTTTCTTACGGTTTAAGTACCCTTTTGGCTGGCAAAATGGGTACAGGACAAAACCAAACTGCTAAACTCGTAGCGCGTTATCCTGGTACTGCTTACGAAGCTCACGGCAACTATGGCATTGAATACAACATCTCTCTACCATTATTCAACAATACAGATAAGCCGCAAACTATAAATGTACTTTTCCAAACGCCTATCAAAGAAGATGAGTTAAGTAAACCAGGGCTTCGCTTTTTTTCACCACCTGAACCATCTGTGTTTTTCCGAGGTACAGTTCGTATTCGCTACAATGACGATAATGGCTTACCCAGAACCCAATATTGGCATTTAGTTCAACAACGGGGACAGATGGGAAAACCGCTGGCTCAATTAAAAATATCTCCTAGACAGCACCGACTGGTAGAAGTGGATTTTCTCTACCCACCTGATGCTACGCCTCCTCAAATGTTGACAATTCAAACTGTAGATCGAAATTAACAATTTAAAATTCCAGAAGTATTGTATGGAATACAAGTCTTGAGTTGAGTGCAATTTCTGATAAAACAGATGTTGTTCTGAATCTACTGGGGCAAAATAGAAAACATGACGATTGAATCCAATTCCTCTAATCTACCAACCCCAGAACCAGGCCCCGAAAATGATTTGCAGCCGGATGACTTTGACGGGAGTGCAAATGAGAAAAACCTAGCCTCAGAAGTACTAGCGACACAACAAGCACTAGTAGCAATTGGGTCTTTGCAATCTTCGCAACATCCAACTGCTTTACAACAAGCCCGTTCTGACTTCAAACAACCCATTAGTAAGCAATTCACAGTTAAGCCGAGGGCATTGCTGATTATTTTAATAGCGATCGCCATCACCTTCATTGGAATTATCCTCAATAATTGGATCGTCGGCATTATCGGCACGCTGATGGCTTTGCTATTATCCCTGGCGATATTATTGCCTTGGTTGCAAGAAGTTTTAGACGAATGGTTTTCACCCCAAGAACGTACCCTGTTTGTGGCCTTTTTGGGACTAATAGTAGCCATTATCGGCACGATCAGATTCACAGGTGTAGGCGATCGCTTACTTGTTTTAGGACGCCAGATTAACTGGGAAACTGCTGGTAGCCTTGCAGAATGGTTTGGCGCTTTGGGGCAAATTCTGATCGCCATCATTGCCGTTTACGTAGCATGGCGACAATATGTGATTTCCAAAGACTTGACAATTCAGCAAAATATGCTGACAGTTCAGCAAAATATCATCACCCAGCAACAGACAATTGATTCCTACTTCCAAGGCGTTTCCGACTTGGTATTAGATGAAGAAGGATTATTAGAAGATTGGCCCCAAGAAAGAGCGATCGCGGAAGGACGCACTGCGGCAATTTTAAGTAGTGTCGATGGTAGTGGGAAAGCGAAAATTCTCCGTTTTTTGTCACGTTCCAAGTTACTGTCACCCCTAAAACGCGATCGCTTATTAGGTCGAGCCATTCTTGATGGAACTGGCGGATATGCAGAAGACCGCCTCGAAGGTGTGCGCGTCATCGATTTAGGCGTAATGCTAGCCGCAGCCGACCTTTCTGGTACTGATTTACGTTGGACTGATCTGAGCGAAGCTAATCTTGTCCGCGCCAATCTGAGCGGTTGTGATTTAGTAAAAGCCAACCTCTCCCGCACAATTTTATATGGTGCGAATCTCAATGATGCTGACATCAACGGGATTCGCCTATTCTATGGTGTAGTAGATAAAGCCTCACCCCGCAGTCGCACCCAAGCACCAGATTATGAAACCGGCGAACAAACCGGCGCTGTGGTAGAAAATGCCGATTTCAGCAACGTACAACGAATGTCTGAGTCTACACGTAACTACTGTTGCACTTGGGGTGGCGAGAAAACTAGAGGTACTATTCCTGGTGGTTGTGAAGGTATTCCTAATAAGTTGGGAAGATAATTATAAGACTAGATAAAAAATTAGTTAGCCGCATTAAAAATCTGCTGTGCAGTTAAATTTAATTGGGGAAAGGTAGGTGATGAAATCGCGGTGTTACCTTGAAACGCTGTCATTTGATATTCACCATCAACTAATTCGCATACAAAAATAGTGGGTTGTTTGGGATTACCGATGAACTTTCTTGCACCCAATGCAGCATAATCAGCAATCCAATATTCGGGAATGCCCATTTCTTCATAATCTCCAAATTTATTGTAGTAATCATCTCGCCAGTTGGTTGAAACAACTTCGATGACTATTGGAACCGATGCAGCTTGGCTTACTGTTGACTGTTTTTGAAAAAGCGGTTCATTGTCGAGATTATCAAGATTTAGCAGCAACACATCAGGCGAATAAGCGGATTCGGCAGAAGCAGTTTGGAGCAATACAGTTTTGGGAATTCCGTAGGGTAAATTGAGACGATCGAACTCCACAGTTAATTTCCGCGACAAAAATGCAATAACTTTTTCATGTGTTCCGGTTGGAGGCGGCATTTCAATAATTACTCCTTTGTGCAACTCATAGCGTTTTGCATCATTGGGATACCATTCGATAAATTCATTAAAGGTGAGTAATTTGGGCAACGCTTGGATCATAATCTTACCTCCATATATGTTTTACTTTATCATCCAATAAATGTTGATTAGGACTTACGCATTGACAAAGTGATAAAAGAGTATCATATTGTACAAAAATTCTTGACATTGCCTACAAGTATTAATTTGCTTGCAAAAGTTTAGACAAAATGCCAGCATTCTAGAAATTTGATTGCTATATTAGATTAAATAACTATTCTGGCAAGGGTTGAAAAGCTGTGCGGGATGATTTACAGGGATTGGAAATTAGTCAGAACGATCTGCAAAAGCTGACTAATTTACCTGTCAATGAGGAACTTTTAATCATTACAAATCCTCTCAAAAGATTAGTAAATGTATATATACAAAAACTTCAAAGCTCTGAAGGAGCAACTGTGGTTTTTATTGGATTTTCTACATTTATTTTTATCTATATTTTATTCGATTTAATTATTAAAATGTTTGTGACGTGGATAACAATTCCATCATGGATATTATTATTTTTTTTAGGACTTTGGGCTGGTGGTCTGACGCAAAGCATTTTATATTTTGTCTGGAAAAGTAAAAGTAAGCTTGTTAAAGCTAACATGACAAAATCTCTGCAAATCCTGTTAAATGAGGTTAATAGATATAATACTGTTATTAGAGTTATAGATATCAATGACCAAATAGAAGAAGCTGGTAATCCAGAAGTGATTATAAAGGAAAGGGAGGATGTAATCGAAGCGCTTAAACTCACCAAAGCTGATTTAGTTCGCGCTTTGAAGACAGAAAGGATTTTAAGAGAAAATAAGAATTTTATCCTCAGTAATACAGAACTATTTATCAACAATTTAGCAACGTTAACAGCGATGCAAGTAACAGAGGAGGCTACTGAACATGGAAGGTTACTCAATGAAGCATTACAAATTGCATTAGATGTGCAATACGAAATGAAAAGATTACAGACTCAACGTTAAGATAATTCGTAATTAAGTTTTGTAATAGGAATTTAGAAAGCACTCGTAAATTCACTCGGTACTCAGTCAGAGTGAGAGAAAGCGTAGATGCTACTGATAAATCCATAGAGGTTACTGGGTGAGTTAGCTTCCAATCTGCTAGTAAAATATTCTTAATGGCTTTTTTCCATAATCTTTCCCACGGTTGCAATCCCCGGTCTACCATAAAGAATAATCGTAAAGCGATCGCTTATCCGTATGGACTGGAAAGAAATTAGAGGGAACTGGGTAATCATTCCCCAAAATCCCATAGGTATCGTTCATTTTTTAGGAGGTGCATTTGTCGCCACTGCACCACACATCACTTATCGCTGGTTGCTCGAACAACTGGCAAGTAAAGGCTACGTTGTAATTGCTACGCCTTTCGTCAATACATTGGATCATACTGCGATCGCAAAATCCGTGCTGTTAAACTTTGACCGCACCCTCGAACGATTGCATGATTCTGGGGCATTACGCAAGCTTTACTTCCCTATCTACGGCGTTGGACACAGTATGGGCTGTAAACTCCACTTGCTGATTGGTAGCCTGTTTAAAGTAGAACGTGCAGGAAATATTTTAATATCCTTCAACAACTACGCCGCTAAAGAAGCTATCCCTCTAGTAGAGCAGTTCAATTCTACTTTTGCGATTGAATTTACCCCCTCACCGTTGGAAACTAACAAACTTGTCCAAGAACATTACAATATCCGGCGCAATTTATTAATAAAATTTAGTAATGACACCATCGATCAATCGGCAGCTTTAACCAAAATCTTACAAGAACGTTTTGATGAGATGGTGACAGCGAAAACGTTACCAGGAAATCATACAACACCTTTAGGTCAAGATATCAAATGGCAAACGGGAACATCTTTTACCCCCTTTGATGCTTTAGGGCAATGGTTCAAACAAGAAGCATACCGCGACTTAAACCAGTTAAGAAGCAACATTCTTTTATGGCTAAATCCTTTGGGAACGCCATAATATTTTATGACTCTTAAATAGTCGTAAATTTGATGAGTAAATAGAAATGAGTTATAGTGCTTCTTTCTCATTTGAGTCTAATAAAGACCAAACTCTCAACTCCTTACGCCTGTTGCCCCAACGTCAGGTACTTTCTCTTAAAAAGAGAGAGTAGTCAAAGTCTATTGCATACATAGACACGTAGCGGCTACTTTACGAGTTATCTGTTCGTCCTAGCGTCTCCCCTTCTCCCAAAGGGAGAGGCTAACGCCAAGGGAGAAGGAGTACCCGCAGGGTACGATAAGCGCTATAGCATCTCTGTATTGATACTACTAGCTTATTAGCTCATATCATATTTTTATTTTCTAGTTTGACAAAAAATTATTAATGAGTGTTTTCAAAAAATTTATATGTTTCAAATACTAATAATTGATGACGATCATTCAATAAAAATACTCCTGAAAAGGATGTTGGAAAAACAGGGTTATGAAGTAGTTACTGCCAGTAGCGGCGAGGAAGGAATAGAAAAGGCATTAGTTTATCGTCCAGCACTAATTATTTGTGATTGGATCATGCCGGGATTGAATGGTCTGGAAGTTTGCCACCACATTAAGACAGACCCAAAATTTTTCACCACATTTTTTATTTTATTAACATCCTTAGATTCCGTTGCCGATTGCGTCAAAGGTCTAGACGCTGGTGCTGATGATTTTATCTCTAAACCTATTGAGCATAATGAATTACAAGCACGGGTAAGAGCAGGATTACGCTTGCATCAGTTGAGTAGAGATTTGCAGGCTCAAAAGTTGCTTCTAGAATCAGAAATGTCAGAAGCAGCAGAATATGTGCGATCGCTGCTACCTCTTTCAATGACTGAACCCTTCAATATAAATTTTCGATTCATTCCTTCACGACAACTAGGCGGTGACTGTTTCGATTACTATTGGCTCGATGATGACTATCTAGCAATTTACTTACTCGATACCGCCGGACATGGACTCAAAGCTACTCTTCCTTCTGTTTCAGTGCTAAATCTGCTGCGTTCCCGTGCGCTCAAAGGTTTCGATTACTATCAACCTAGTGATGTATTGAAAGGTTTAAATGACACTTTTCAGATGAATTATCAAAATGATAAATACTTTACGATTTGGTACGGAGTTTACAACCGAATCAACCGCCAGTTAATTTATGCTAGTGCAGGTCATCCACCAGCAGTTTTAGTAACCGGCACATCTCCAAGAAAGTCTGAAGTTCAACTCCTAAAAACCCCTGGTATGCCAGTTGGCATGTTTCCAGAGGCAAAATATATTGATGGGTTTTGCAATATTGAAAAATTCAGTACCCTTTATATTTTTAGTGATGGCGCTTATGAAATAACTAAATCAGACGGCACACTTTGGAGTTTGGATGCTTTTATTCAGCTACTAGTTAGCTTACAAGATCCTGTTGATAGCCAACTCGATCGCGTACTCAGTTATTTAATAGCTCTGAACTCCAAAGATGCTTTTGATGATGATTTATCTATTTTGCAAATTAAGTTTGATTAATTACGTGTTAGAGACTAAAACCTGATTAAATGCGTCTTGGCTGGGAAAGATTTCAAATACTTTATCCATATTAGTCAGTTCAAATAATATCCTGACCTGCTCATTAATTGAGCAGAGAACAAGCTTAATATCTGCGGCTCGCAAGGTTTTAAAAGCTAATACTAAAGCTCCCAAACCCGAACTATCCATAAACGTTACATCTTTAAAATCAACTAACACAATTTTCGCACCACTTTCTAGAATATTTGTGATATTTTGCCGAAAGTCTTGTGAAGTTGTGGCATTCAAATTACCACTGAGCTTAATAACTTTTACTTGTTCTCTCATAATTATGTCACTCTGACTTATGTAAATAATACTCTGATTTCGCTATTATAGAACATTTAAAAATGCTTGTAAAATAAAATTTAAGATTAGAGATGGAATAATTATTAATCATTAATCAGGATAGAGAAAGATTAATTATCAAAATTTGAATCTATTTTCTTGTAATTTTAAAAAACTATTAGTTCAATTAAATATAGTTTTTTAACTATAAATAGATCAGCTATAAATCAACCAGTTAAGTAAGCTCGCATAATAAACAACTAGTATGTTTAGTTTTGTAAAGATGTTAAAATGACTAATTTATAAGCCGTTCGTTGATTTGATGTTCTATCATATATGTTGATTTTTTGACGACGACTTATTTGCATCTTATCGATTTAGATATATACTTACTTATATACAAGCTGAAGTTAGTGCTTTTCAGATTATTTCCCAAAAATTTTTGCAAAACTGAGATTCTCCAATAAATCTCACGATCGTAGCTGTCATTAAGCAATTCAAAATTCAAACAGTCTGAGCTACACTTACGTATAGCTAAACCTGGTCTAGCAGCAGCTTTTCCTCCGTGAGTATTTATGATAGTAACTAGGATCTACATTTATTTATGTCCAATTACTTACATAATTGAAAGAATTTACCTCTGGACTACCGCTCTAGAGCCAAAAATTTAGGTTTCAACAGCGCCAAGCAAGCTAGAACCGACACCAAGGCTTTAAAAGAAGTTTTCTCAAGGCGATCGCCTTTGCTATTTTAGTATTCCCAATATCTGTCATTTATCGACAAACAATACAAAAAGTAAAGAGTTATGAATTTGTTACTCCTAACTCCTGGAAAGACTTGGGTTAATCGCGTCTCTATTCCTCACGCTCTCAAACAGGACTCACTTTAGCTCTGTAAAGCAACTTCTCACCTTGAAGGTAGCCAGTGTAGCGTACTTTGACTGTTTCTCCAGGTTGTGCAGTTCCCTCCAGCAATTGGTGCAGTTGGGGATCGTAAGGTAATTCTGCTCCCACAGGGGCGATCGCTTCCACTCCCCACGCCTGTAATAGCTTTTCTAGGGGTTTCTGCACCAAAGGTACTATTTTGACTGCTGCTAGCTGGGGATTCTCCTGCGCTTTCTGTGCTGCTGTTGGCCATTGCAATAATAAAGACTCCAGCAGTTGTAAACTCGACTGCTGGAGTTCTTGTAGTAATAATTCTCGCTGTTGTTCTAATTGAAGCTGCGAGCGATCGTACTCTCTTCTTAAATCTGTAATTTCTTGTAACAATTCCTGAGTAGGCGCTGTTTTCTCTTGTAATAACTCTACGGTTGAAAAAGTTGCGATTAATTCATTCAATGGCATCTGTAGCACTGGCGAAAGCTTAAGCAGCACATCTACCCGCATCTGCTCTAACTTTCCTTGGCGTAAGCGTAAAAGTTGACGCTCTGAGACACCAGCAGCGCGACTCAGCCCTTTAAAACTAGAAATACCTACCTGTTGCATTAAATCTTGCAACTTTTGGGAATGGAGCATTGGAAATGGGGCATTGGGAATGGGGCATTGAGAATGGGGCATTGGCGATTAAGTTTTTTCTCTGTTCCCTATTCCCTATGCCCTATTCCCTATTCTTTATTCTTCCAGTAAACTTCTCAACATCCAAGCTGTCTTTTCGTGTACTTGCATCCGCTGAGTCAATAAATCGGCGGTAGGTTCGTCGTTAACTTCCTCTATCACCGGAAAAATAGACCGTGCAGTTCTGACTACAGCTTCTTGTCCTTCCACAAGTTCGCGAATCATCTCCACAGCTTTTGGAACTCCGGGAGTTTCTGGAATCGAACTTAGTTTGGCATATTCGCTGTAGGTTCCTGGTGCAGGATAGCCAAGCGCTCTAATTCTTTCGGCTATTAAATCAACTGCTAAGGCTAATTCTGTATACTGGGTCTCAAACATCAAATGCAATGTTTGAAACATCGGCCCCGTTACATTCCAATGGAAGTTATGAGTTTTCAGATACAGTGTATAAGTGTCAGCTAACAGGTGAGATAAGCCATCGGCAATTTTAGCCCTACTCGCCTCGTCAATGCCGATATTTACATTTTTGACTGTTACTTTCGATGACATAATTTTCTCCTAATTAGGTTATATGTAATGGGGGATTGGAAATTGGGCATTGGGCAGAAGAGGCAGAAGTTCTAAAATGTTTGAATTTTGAATACTTCGGCTACGCTCAGTACAAGTTTTGAATTTTGAATTGATTTCTCCCCTGCTCCCTCATCTCCCCACTCCCATTCTCTATGCCAAGTGCATCTTCAAAACGCTACGGGGTGCTTTACGAACTCTGGCTAAAACGGTTTCTTTGCCTAAACGCTGGCAAGCTTCATACCGATGGCAACCAGAAAAGCCATAATATTGTCCATCTACTTCTAGGACATCAATAGGTTCTTGCTGCCCAATCTCCGCAATCGATTCCATTAAGGCTTGTACTTTATTTGGATCGTTTGTACGCGGCAATGGCCGTTTTATCTGATTTAATGGAATTTCTTGGACTTTAACCATAAAGAGTTTATCCAACTAGTTCTGTTTTTTGTCTCTATATAAATCATAGTCATTATGACTTCGTTTTGCAACTAGTATTTAGGGCAAAATTGGTAATGGTATCATTGGAGCATTCATGCGACAAAAAAACCGCACTACAAAGCAATTGGAAAATCAGCTCCAACGACGCATTAAGGGGCAGAAGACGCTTGAGTACTCGCTATCGCTTCCCTATCAGATAGCCATGAAATTTTCGTTTTGGCGTTTTCCCCACGCTGTGCTTACAACATTTTGTCTATTGGGACTGACTGCTGCATCAGGGCCTGAGAGCAACATCCAGGATATAGAACTGAAAATTGGGATTGTACAGCGATTTGGCGCCGAAGCCACAGCCAAGCTGCAACTCGAACCGATCAAAGGCGATCGCTTAAAGCTAAAATTTCAAGTGGGCAATAAGCAGCAAGTCCTGTTTACGAAAAATCCTGTAAAGCTGGAAACAGTCATGCAAGCTTTACCCCAGTCAGCAGTCCAAGAAGTAGTAGTTTTGGGCACATACCGTACTTTTGAAACTGCGGAAGACAGTGCTAATAAATGGCGTTCTCAGGGAATGGAAGTGGAAATAGCCCAGCCAGAACGCTGGCAGGTTTGGGCTAAACGAGATGTTTACAGCACCCCTTTACTGCGACGCTTGTTATTACAAAACATCCAAGCTTCTACTCAAGATAAAGTATATCTTGATACGAAAATTTTGAAGCAAGTGCCGCGAGTGAGCTGGGTAGTGGATGGTAATCGCTATAGCCCAAATAACTTGGAAATTAGCACTGATAAAAACTTGATTCGGGTAAATAAAAGCGAAAAACCAGAGTTTGCTCGTCTTTATGCCGGTCGAATGAATTTGCAGCCAAATGCTTATGGCACATACACTCTCGTTAACCAAGTACCTTTAGAAACTTATTTACGTGGGGTCGTACCTTACGAAATAGGAACAGATGCACCAAAAGCGGCGCTGGAAGCTCAGGCAATTCTCGCCCGGACTTATGCTTTGAGAAATTTACGTAGGTTTGCCGCCGATAACTATCAGTTGTGTGCTGATACTCACTGCCAAGTTTATTATGGGTTGAAGGGAGCAGCAGCCAAAACAGACCAAGCGATCGCCTCAACTAAGGGTAAAGTACTAACTTATCAAAATGAACTCATAGACGCCCTGTATTCTTCTACCACTGGTGGCGTCACCGCTTCCTTTAGCGATGTCTGGAATGGCGAAGATCGGCCCTATCTGCGCCCTGTACTGGATGCTCCGACTAATTTTTGGGACTTGTCTAAGCAGAATTTAGCAGATGAAAAGAACTTTCAGAAATTTATTAATACGCAACAAGGATTTAATGAAAGCAAGTGGGATATGTTTCGTTGGCATAAGGAAACGCCTTTAAAAGATATTATCAAGGACTTGCAAAAGTTTTTACAGGTGAAAAACAGTCCCCATGCCAAATTTAAGACAATTCAGGCTATGGCAGTAGTGGAGCGCAGCCAGAGTGGACGTATCCTAGAACTTGCGGTTAAAACCGATCGCAGTACTTTTATTTTGCACAAAGACGAAGTTCGCAGTGCTTTTGCCGCTCCTACAAGTACGCTTTTTTACATCGAACCCCTGAACAAAGGCAAACCAGAACTCTGGGGATACGCTTTTATTGGTGGTGGATTAGGACATGGAGTTGGCTTGAGTCAAACTGGCGCTCAAAATTTAGCTAAACTAGGTTGGTCAAGTCCAAAAATTCTCCAATTTTACTATCCTGGTACTCAGATTCAAATTCTTAACAAAAAAACTAAGCTTTAAGCTTATTAACATTTAAGTTGCATCTTTCGCTAGGAGTCGGGAGTTAAGAAGAGGTAAAAAATAGAGAGCAAACTCATACTTAAAAAATTAAGCAGGAACACAACATTTACTGTGTTCCTGCTCAACACAAAATTAGACTTTTTGTCAAAGTCCCTTCAGAGGTACACACGGCATTGCATTGCCAGGATGTTAACTCTAGATATCTTGTTTGTATTTTGTCAACATTAGTAACTCTTGCAAGTTTATGGTTGAGTCGCTTAACTCTTAGTAAAGGTCTTCTTCTTTGTGAGTTTCGATTGTTACGTCAGAGGTTGGATAGGCGACACAAGTCAGTACATATCCTTTTTCTATTTGTTCATCATCTAAGAATGACTGGTCACTCTGATCGACAGTACCCTTGGTAAGTTTACCTGCACAGGTCGAGCAAGCACCAGCGCGGCAAGAATAAGGCAAGTCAAGACCAGCTTCTTCAGCAGCATCTAGAATATAGGTATCGTCTTCAACTTCAATTGTTTCGTTCAGTCCTTCAGCGTCGTTGATTAGTGTGACTTTATAACTTGGCATTGAGTAATCCTCTCTTTTGCGAACGGCAGTATAAGTTATCTTAAGGCAAAGGTCACGGCTGTTCTGTGGAATTAGCCGTTAGTTCAAATTTGCTTCAATTCTGATACTACGAGAAAAATTAAACGATGTGACTGGAAATTGAACGCGATTAGTAATGAAATTTAGTTACTTAATCCCGATAAGTTTTGTTTATATTATTTTCGACCCTATTCAGGTTGTAATTAGAAAAAATTATATACCTAAAACATAAACATGAGTAAGGTTAATGTTACCGAGATGTTGTAGAACTTACGTAGAAAAGATTCCCTGGCTCCTTGAAAAAATAGGGCTGTTTCATTTTCTAATCTGATTTAAATGCGCCCGTTATAACAGTAGAGATGTAATTTTTCTTTGGCCATTTTTTTGCTCATAATATTGACAAATTTCTGAGATTATGGATAAAAAAAGGCTTTTGTTTTGAAGTCTTCATTTTTGAGTACACGTAATTTTATTAAATAGGACTTACGCACTGAAGCCTGAAACCCCGATCCCCCCTAACCCCCCTTAAAAAAGGGGGGAACCTCTAAAGCCCCCTTTTTAAGGGGGTTGGGGGATCTGAGTGCGTAAGTTCTATTAAAGTCTTATCGATCCTTGAGGAGGTAGGACGAATGTTGTAAAGTCTAGACTGGTGAACCCCATGAAGAGAGAATCTGACTACTAGAAGCGTGGGAAGATCGAGAACAGAACTAATGAGGATCGTGTATAATTCAGAAGCAGCTTTGGAAAAAGCAAGAGTGCGTGTAGGTTTGGTAGGTACTGGGTATGCGGCAAAGTTTCGGGCTGAGGCATTGCTCCATGATGAGCGATCGCACATAGTCGCAGTTGTTGGTCATACAAGAGAAAAAACCGAAAGCTTTGCCAAAGAGTACCAGATTGAAGTCTTGAGTACTTGGCAAGAGCTAGTAGAGCGTGAAGATATAGACCTAGTAGCGATCTCCACTATTAATCGAGATCATGGGGCGATCGCTCGTGCAGCACTTACCAACGGCAAACATGTAATTGTAGAGTATCCTCTTTCGTTGGATGTATTTGAAGCCGAGGAACTGATTGCCTTAGCCAAAACACAACAAAAACTCCTGCACGTTGAACATCTGGAACTTTTGGGTGGTTTGCATCAAGCTTTGAAGCAAAACTTAGACAAAATTGGTGAGGTATTTTATGTTCGCTACAGCACCATCAATCCTCAAAATCCTGCACCCCGCAAATGGACTTATAACCACGAGTTGTTCGGCTTTCCCTTAATTGGTGCCTTGTCTCGCCTACATCGCCTGATCGATTTATTTGGTACAGTATTTACTGTTAACTGTCACCAGCGATATTGGGAAATAGAACCGGAATACTACCAAACCTGTTTCTGCAATAGTGAACTGTGCTTTAACAGTGGACTTTTAGCCCAAGTAGTGTATGGCAAAGGCGAAAGTATTTGGCAATCAGAGCGGAAGTTTGAAGTTCACGGTGAAAAAGGTGGTTTAATTTTTGATGGCGACACCGGAATATTCGTGCAGCCAGGGGAAACAACACCTATAGAGGTTGGGCCTCGCCGGGGTTTGTTCGCTAAAGATACGAGGATGGTGTTAGACCATCTTTTTGACGGGACTCCTTTGTACGTTACCCCAGAGGAAAGCTTGTATACCCTGCATGTTGCTGATACTGCACAAAGAGCTGCACAGACAGGGTTAACTATGTTTATGAAAGATACTTTAGATAAAAGTTAATGAAAACTGAACTAATTGTTATTTTATCCCAACGAGAAATAGAGAAAATGCGTCAAGCTGGGCGTTTAGCTGCTAAACTTCTCCAGCATCTAGAACCCTTTGTGAAACCAGGGGTTAGCACTCTCGAACTAAATGATGAAGCCGAACGTTGGACGCAAGCGCATGGAGCAAAAAGCGCACCCCTTGGCTATAAGGGTTATCCTAAATCGATTTGTACCAGTGTAAATGAGGTAATTTGTCACGGCATTCCCAACGCCAAGCAAATTCTTAAGGAAGGTGACATCATCAATATTGATGTGACGCCAATTGTTGAAGGTTATCACGGCGATACATCCAAGACATTTTTTGTTGGTTCTCCTTCCCCAAAAACGAGAAAGCTGGTAGAGGTGACAGAAGAGTGTTTGCGTCTAGGTATTGCTGAAGTTAAACCTGGGGCACGCATTGGCGATATTGGTGCAGCCATTCAAGAGTATGCTGAAGGACAAGGCTTTTCTGTAGTGCGAGATTTCGTTGGCCACGGCATCAGTAATATTTTCCATACTGCGCCGGATGTTCCCCACTATGGCACACGCGGTAAGGGCAAGCGTCTCAGACCAGGGATGGTTTTTACCATTGAGCCAATGATTAATGAAGGTACTTACGAAGTCGAAGTTCTGGGCGATAAGTGGACGGCGGTAACGCGCGATCGCAAGCTTTCTGCTCAATGCGAGCATACCTTAGCTGTAACTGAAGATGGGGTTGAAATCCTTACCTTACCTGAAGGCGAGAATTACTGGGCTGTATGAGTAACGAGAAAAGAAAAGTTTTTGCTCCCCTCTCCTGGTAGGAGAGGGGCTGGGGGAGAGGTCAAAATAGCACTCGTCGAACTCACATTAACATGAGTCCCTTTTCCCTAAGAGTGCAAAAATATATTTTTGCAAGAGACTCCATAAGTGGAACTCACAAGGAACAATGAAAATACTTATCCGGTTTTGCAAATTGTCGTTAAGAAACTGGTGGCGAAGTTTCCGCAGTGGAGTATCGCTTGCGTAAATGGGATGCTGGTGAATTAGGAGGAGTAGTGAATCAATACAATCGAGAAGAGTTTTGGCTTGCTGTTTAATATCCAGATACCCTTGTCTAGAGCGTTACCCGGCAATGTAGTTAACTTGATGACACCTCAATGACATTTTGGGCAAAGCTTTTATAAGCATCGCCCATTTGTTTAGCTATCGAGTCAGGAAAGACGTGAAAATCCCCAGCTTTGAGAGCTTTTATTATCCCGTCTGCCACAAGTGCAGGTGACTGTGCAACCTCACTCATTCCTGCTGCATCGCTCATATCCGTGGCAATCGGGCCAGGGTGAACACTTAGCACAATCGTGCCCTGCTCACTCAATAGTTCTCGTAATGCCTGGGTGATTGAATAGGCCGCAGCTTTTGAGGCACAGTAAGTAGCAGAGTCGGAGAAAGCCTTGAGCGAAGCAACAGAATTGATTTGGGCAAAGACACCACCTCCATTGGCTTTGAGTACCGGGGCAAACGCCTGAGCCATGTAGATCAATCCATATACATTGATGTTCATCTGAAATTCGAGAGCGGCGATCGCATTCTCAGCTAAGGGAGTTCCAGCTTGAAAGACTCCTGCATTATTGATAACAACTTGCACATCTGGGGCAGTTTGAGCAGCAGCAACAATAGATTGGCGATCGCCTAAATCAACCTGAATTGGTACTACCCGTAAGCCGTATTGTTCAACCAATGAGGAGACACTGTTGAGCTGACGAACAGCCGCATAGACTTTAGTGGCTCCGTGTTCAATAAACGACTCAACTATCGCCTTGCCGATGCCGCGATTTGCGCCCGTAACCAAAATGGTTTTGTCTTTGATGTCGTAGTTCATTGGGATTTTTACTTATGGTTTTTCACGATCTGAAAAACCTTGGACAATCGCTCTAAGTTAGGGCAAAGAAATTTAGCTGCTCTCTTGAAGAAAGACTGCGGCTTCCACCGCTCCTTCTAGCATGGTATCATCATCCATCATGCGAATCTAGCAACACCAATTTTTTAGCCTTCTTGAAAGTTTGTGCTTTTGGACACCTCGTTTCAAGCCTCTCCTTTATGGAGAATATTTAAAAAAATCATTATTGAAGCCTCTTCTTTAAAGAAGAGGTTAATCCTTGCATCCAAAATCGACGTGACCTTTCAAAACTTTTCAAACATCCTCTTAGAGCTTAGTATTTATTAATAGTAGTGTACAAACTATTGCACCAAGCATATAAACCATAGACGTGTCAGCCTCTTTTAAAAATAGAAGATAAAACATAGACAACACTACAAAAATAAACACTGTTATTTTCAACATAAAACCTAACAATTTCAACTATAACTACCAAAAAATACATCAAAAATATATCTTACGTTTTTTGAAATTGTTGTTTGCAGAAAATAGTTCAATTTCTAATAACATTTAAGACTTTATACCGTTTCTTTGTAAAGCTGCATATATTTACCCCCCAGCTACGCTGTCCCTCCAAGGCATCGGGGGACTACAGGGGGGTCTTATTATGTGCTTCTTCATGCAGAATTAGTATTAGCGTGAAAAAATTATTGAATCACTATTCTTAATATATTTCTCAAGTAATTATTTACCTGATTGTAATTATGACAGTTTTTTTTGTGGTAGTAACTAATCTAGACAAAAGTACCGATACCAAGTACTTTTATCTGTCTAAGTTAAATCTTGGTCAGAAATATGCCGTCTCTAGCATTATTTATTTTATTCTCTGGAAGTCCCTTAGTTAGATAATCTAAATAGTGTGAGCTTCTTTTTATTTTTCAGCAACCCCTAAATCATTGTGTCTTATTCGTTACATTAAGTTCGTTTTGGCTGAGGATTTAAAAATGGGGGGATGGGACACTCTAGCGTCATGGCGATCGCTCTGAGTAAATCTGCTTCTGAAGAAGTAACTTTGTTATCTAATAATACGGTGTGGGCGCAAGCATCAACAATAGCTTGTTTGAGTTTGGGAGTGGCAAGACGCAGGCGCTCAATACTTTTCTTTAGTTCGGTAAAATTACAACTTAATGGCATTTCTGGTTTTTCTTGCTCTCCGGCTTTGGGAAGTCGAAAAACTCCAGAACGAAAAGCATAGGCGATGTCTTCAGTAGACGCATCAGGTTGGGAGTGTCCGACACGGGCAATTACGGACAATATTAATAGACTATCTGGCCAAATCTGTTCGATGGAGGTGAATTCTACGGTTGTAGTAGATGTGGGATTTATACTAGGTTGCAGACGATGCCACAGTATTAACTGCAATACAAAATGCCACAGCGATAAACTTCCCGTGGCTACAACTAAACCGTGGACGCATTTGCATAGCCTTTGGCATTCTTTGGCATTTTGGCGCAATATAGGCACTGCCAAATCCACAAGCGGCAAGCGAATTCTAGGATCTAACTGACTAATTTCGCTACTTAGTTCCAAGGTTTTGTCTACCAACTCAGCAGGCTGTACCTCGCGTAACCAAGCAATTTGACGTTCTTGAATTTGGAGATTTTCCGTATCTAAAGCTAGCGTCAAAGCTAGGGCCATTGCACTTTGTTGCTCCCGCGCACCCAAACGCAAGGATTCTGGTAACTGCGATAACAGCGCTTGAGCATGGGCAAAATGCTCTGGTGTAACGCTTCCAACTTGGTTTACAACCTGTGATGGTATGGTGTTGCCACCACCAGCAAAGCCCATTGTTAAGGATTCTTGGGAAGGGGAACGCATTTGATTGGGAGATGGCATTGCTGCTAAATTTCTGACGTTCAAACCCCCAACGCGGCGGATACGTTCTGCTAAGGGTGGGTGGGTAGAAAACATATTTTCCCAAAAAGAGGGGTTGAGGGCATTGCCAAAAAACATGTGGCTAGAGGCTTCTGCACGTGGCGATATCAGGCGTGAATCCATCTGTTGGAGTTTTTGAAAGACTCCGGTAAGTCCGTTGGGGTTGCGAGTGAACTGTACGGCTGAAGCATCAGCGAGAAATTCGCGTTGGCGAGAGACGGCGGCTTTAATCAAGCGTCCGCAAAGTAATCCGATACCGCCAATGGCCATTAGTGCCAAGCCAAATGCCCAGATAGGTAAACCCTTGTCTTCCTTTCCTAAACGGAAGCTACCGCGAAGGCGCCAGAGCAATTCCCCGGTTAAATAAATGAATAAAATCCCATGCAGTAGTCCCACTAAACGCAAATTTAGCCGCATATCTCCATTGAGAATATGACTGAATTCGTGGCCGATGACTCCTTGTAGTTCATCCCGGCTCAAGTTTTCTAAAGTTCCACGGGTAACTCCAATGACAGCATCATTGGGCGTAAATCCGGCAGCAAAGGCATTAATGCTGGTTTCTCTATCGAGGAGATAAACTTGGGGGACGGAAATACCAGAAGCGATCGCCATTTCCTCGACAATATTTAATAGTTGTCGCCCTTGTTCATCGGCTATTTCTGGTAGCAGGAGTCTTCCTCCTAACTCTTGGGCAATGACGCTTCCGCCCTGCCGGAGACAAGCAATTTTATACAGACTTCCGATTGCGATCGCAATTATTGTAATCCCAGCTACGTAGAGAAATAACCCTGGATGCCACCAAACACGAGGAGCCATGCGAAACAGAAATAAACTGGCAATATAAATTGCCATAATCATGACTGCGATCGACAGGGAAAATAACCCGATTAATTGTTGCGTATTTTGGCGTGCCCGATCCTGATGTTCAAAGAAGTTCATAGACACCTAAAAAGATACGCGTGGAGCATTTCTAATTTCTGGAGTAGCTTCGGGGAGCAATTCTGCAACAGTAAAGTTAAAAGTATTTGCCACAAGGTTGCTGGGGAAAGATTCGCTCTTGGTGTTGTAAAGTGTCACCGCGTCATTAAAAGCCTGACGGGCAAAAGCAATCCGGTTTTCAGTGGAAGATAATTCTTCCATTACCTGAGTCATGGCGCGATCGGCTTTCAATTCTGGATAAGATTCTGAAAGTACCATCAACCGACTTAACGCACCCGTTAGCGCCCCTTCAGCATTGCCCAACTGTTGCATCGCTTGGGGATCGCCAGGATTTTGTACCGCCCGACTGCTAGCATTAATTGCAGAATTTCGGGCAGCAATAACTGCTTCTAAGGTTTCTCGCTCATGTTTCATGTACCCTTTGGCAGTTTCCACCAAGTTGGGAATTAAATCATAGCGGCGCTGTAATTGAACATCGATTTGAGAATAAGCATTTTTGTAACGGTTGCGATACTTAACTAAATCGTTGTAGGCATTAATGATAATTACAGCAACAATGGCAACTAAAGCAACAGAAAATATTAAAAGCCCCATATTTTTAGATTATTTCCATCAGGTACTTACTTTTTTGCAGATTTACCAAACACGGTAATCCTGATATCCAGCAAAATTAGTGTGGATATAAAGATGAGTCTACTTGTAGCAAGTTGGCTTCGTCGTCTGTAGAATTAGTTACGCAAGTTTACTGATGTAGGATTTTTAAATAACCGCAGAGGCGCAGAGAATGCAGAGTGAAATAATTTACAACAATTCCAAACTATTTGTGTCTAAGTATTTAGGCATAAATAAATTAAAGTTTGTAGTAAGGACTTGAGTCCTGATAATCCTTGTTCTGAGCGATAAATCACTCACTACAAATTAAGAGTTTATTTTATTGTATTTAATTATGTCTACCTATTTACCTAATTATCATCTCTCTTTTCTCTGTGTACTCTGCGCCTCTGTAGTCGATTAAAAATTATAGCCAGATATATTACCTATGAATCTGCATAAATAGGGAATAACCACTGACAGCAAAAATAAAAAGGATGGCGGCAGGAAAAATTACTACATCTCTAACAATAAATAAAATCCAATCTTTTCTTAGTTCTTGTTTAAACTTGAGTTCTCGTAGTTTTCGCTCAAGTTCTACATCTTCTTGTGACTGCAAGTTGACAGGTGACAAACTTAGCGGATTATCGCCTTTGCTGGCAATTCTTTTTGATAAATCTGTTATATCTGTCATACCGTTGAGATACTGATATTACTTAGTGTCTCATAAAAAAGAGCCAGAGAGTTCTAACTCTCTGGCTCAAAGCTGGAGACAAAAGAATCATCAAATAAAGGCTAACTTGGGTAAGAACCTAAATTCTTCCCAGGTTATGCAGCCCTAAAATAGCACCCACTCCTAAGATATGACCAAAGGCGGTAGTTGCTAAAAGGGCTGGTAAACCAAAATTACCAAAGAAATTGGCTGAGGGTAGTTTTGGTTCGGCATTGGGATACTTGATGCTAGATTTGCCAAAGGCAATGGCAATGATATTAGCAATAATCATAATCAGTCCAACTGTAGGACTCCATTGCAGAGGTGTAGTTGCAGCAGCGAGTAAGGTTGAGGTCAACACCTAGATTTGCTCCTGAGATTTATTAATGGTTGAAAACATAATCTGAAACTTTCCGAAGCAAATTCAAGAAATTGCCCGATTTTGCATCAATATTTAACAGTTATTCTTACTACTTAATACAATATGAGTTCAATGCGGCGAGCTGATTGTGGTAGCTAGTTTGAATTTCAATGTCTGATACAAACGAACTGTTAGTATTGATTTATACTTACAGTAAAATTCAGGACTAAAATACGCTTTATATCTGGGTAACAGACTTAATTTGCGTACCTCCCGAACTTGAAATCTGCTGTAATAAAAGTGATTCCGATAAAATTATCCCTAACTTTTTGAAGGATACAGTTGAAGTCAGAAATTTCAGGAGCGGATTCACCTTTCGGTAGATTTAGACAGAATCATCAAAACTGTATATTTGGATGGGATAACATATAATTTGCCGCAAAACCTCATGCCAAATCAGTAATTTCAAGAACGACAGATGAAATTTTGATTGAATTCTAGTTAATTTGTTCCTTAAGTTCCTCAAAAGCCATGACATCCCCTGAGCCTCAAACTGATTTGGGAGAAAAAGCTCCAGAAACGTCATTTGAGCCACCTTCTGGAAAACGGCGGTGGCTTTGGTTGAGTTTAGCCGCACTCTTATTGTTAGGAAGCGGAGCAACTCTATGGCGTTTACTCACTCCACAAAATTCAGCACCTTCAAATGCTAACGCTCAACCTCAAGGGGTAAGAGTCAAAATATCAACAGTACAAAGCGGCATAATTGAGGAAAGTTCAGATTTTATTGCTAGTCTAAAATCCCTGCGCTCAGTCACGCTTCAGCCGAGAATTCAGGGTCAAGTTACCCAGATACTTGTCAAATCTGGAGATCCAGTTGTCCAAGGAGCGCCAATTCTCCAAGTAGATTCTACACCACAGGCAGCGATCGCTAGGAATAATCCTGTGCCTCAAGCATTTTTAGTGCAACTGGCAAATGCTCGCGCCACGCTCAAATCTTTAGAAGCAGAACGACCATCCTACGTTGCGAATGTGCAATTGTACCAGCAGAACTACGAAAAGTTTGTCAGCCTAGCTGAACAAGGAGCCGTGTCTCGACAGACTAGCAATCTGTTTGCTAATCGTCTTGCTAATGCTAAGACTAGTCTGGATGCAATAGATTCCAGAATTCAAGCACAACGAGCCACCATCTTGCAGGCTGAAAAATCTTTGCACCAATCGAATGTAAATCCTCAAACACAACAGCTCCAGTCTGACAAAATTACCGCTCCTTTTAGTGGCACAGTTGGTAACATCCCTGTGAAAGTCGGTGATTTAGTTAATACTTCTACACCATTAGTTAATATCACGCAAAATCGACCTTTAGAAGTGAATATCTCTGTACCAGTACAACAAGGGCCCCAACTGCGTAAAGGTATGCCAGTAGAGGTGATGAACACACAAGGTCAAAAGCTTGGTAGAAGTAGGATATTTTTTATTGCACCTAATGCCAGCAATGAAACACAAACGATATCGATCAAAGCACTTTTTGACAACAAAAACGGCCAGCTACGTGCAGATCAATTGGTCAGGACTAGAGTGTTCTGGAATCAGCGCCCCGGAGTTTTGATTCCCACAACAGCAATGACTCGTATAGGTGGAGACACTTTTGTTTATGTAGTTGAAACAGAGATATCTCCCCAAGGTGTATCCCAACAAGTAGCTCGGCAAAGGCGAGTAAAGCTAGGCGAGATCAAAGGTAATAATTACCAAGTTATTGAAGGATTACAGCCAGAAGATAAAGTGATTATTTCAGGGTTGCTCAATCTCAGAGATGGTGTTGCGATCGTTCCAGAATTTTAATTGAGGGGAGTAGCACTTCGACTTCGCTCAGTGACCGAGGAGCAAGAAAGAAGTCTCAATCTTGTCTCCTACCAATTTTCACCCAAGAGCGTTACTATAGCGATCGCTCTTTGTTAGAGAACTGGCAAAATAGTCTCTAAGTGTCTATCTATGCAATACACTCTGAACTCACTTCCATTCTTTTCTCGTACAAAAAAGCATTCATAACATTTTAAGATATAACTCGTTTTGTCAATAGTGATTACGCTGTAAATTATCTATGCTATCGAGTATCTAATTAAGCTTTATACTAAATTTTATGGCAAGGATGACCGATGTTTTTAAATATGCGTAGGCGTAGCTAGTCTTGTCTATGAAACGCTATGCGAAGGCATCACAGGCTGGAAATTTACGTTTGTAACCTCGATTTTGACTAAATTTAATCACCACTACTTATTGGCAAATGGTTAACGATCTTAACCTGTCACCAATGAGTAAAAGTAAGCAATTACTTGATTACGTAACAGAGGCAAACAATTATGTCAGTGAAAATCATCCAATCTAAGTTTGGTTTAGTTTTAACTTGTTTACTTGGACAAATAATGTTGTTGGCTGCGCCAGTACAAGCTGGAGTGGAGGGCAAAAGCTACGATGTCAATGTTCAGTCAAGTCAGGGAGATAATTTTACTGCTTGTTTTGAATTTAACGCCAATGGTAACAGCCTTCGCTTTGTTGGGCTAGATGCTACTTATAGCCGTACAAATCTAGGTCGGGATCAGAGAAATTGGCAAGCAGTAACAAATCCAGGTTCAGAAGTAAGTATCGCACTTAGCGGTCAAGTAAGAGGAGACTTTATTCCAGATCGGAGGATAAGTGGTAATGCTATCAATTCCAAGAACACTACTTATACATTTAATGGAACACTCTTATCTGAGCCAACATGTCCAATTGAGAATGAATCCGTGATAGGTTCAGAAAATCCCTTCTTCAAATAATTTAATCTACGCAGATACGATCGACCAGATGAGCTTCAATACTTGTCGGGTTTTGGGGAAAAGGTACTGCAAAAGTCCCTTCCCCTTTAACCTTTACCCTTTTCCCCAAGAGTGCAAAAAGCACAAATGCCAAGAGGTCTAATATTCGCCAAGCCGTAGCAAATCTTAATCTGCTGTGAAGATGCCGCCAAGAGGGCACGTATCTTTACCTTTTGCAAAGTATTTTCATTTCTCCCGCCTGAGAGTTACTTGAATTCACTGGCGGGATTTTAGCTGGAATCAAGTCGGGAGTTTTAGCAGCGATCGCTAAATTTAACCTTGGAACAGTACTGTAAAAGCAGATAATCACTTTGGTGAACCAAAATAAAACTCGATTAATCTATGGCATCAATAACCGGAAAAGTTGCAATTATCACTGGTGCATCGCGGGGAATTGGACGAGCGATCGCACTCAAGTTAGCTGGTAACGGCGCATCTATTGTCGTTAACTATGCAGGTAATGCAGGCAAAGCACAAGAAGTTGTTGCAGAAATTGAAAAGTTGGGAGTAGAAGCGATCGCTATCCAAGCTGATATTAGCAAAGTACCCGACATCAAAAGGTTATTTGAACAAACACTTGAACGTTTTGGTAAAGTCGATATTTTGGTCAACAATGCTGGAATTGCTTTCTATAAACCAATTACTGAGGTGAGTGAAGAAGATTTCGACGCGATTTTTGCCATTAATGTCAAAGGCACTTTTTTTGCTTGTCAACAAGCCGCGCAGCACATGACAGAAGGCGGACGGATTATCAACTTTTCTTCATCAACCACGGTGATGATGCTGCCAACTTATAGTGCTTATGTCGGAACCAAGGGTGCTGTTGAACAAATCACACGGGTACTAGCTAAAGAATTAGGTGCAAAAGCGATCGCAGTTAATGTTATTTCTCCTGGCCCCACCGATACAGAACTATTCCGAGAAGGTAAAACACAAGAACAGATAGATCGTTTAGCCCAAATGGCTGCTTTTAATAAACTGGGAGATGTGCAAGAAATCGCCGATGTAGTAGCGTTTCTCGCTAGCGATGAAGCTAGGTGGATTACTGGGCAAAACATTCGTGTCAACGGTGGAATTGCGTGAGGAAAAGCTCTGCTAACGATCCCCGTTTTCAAACCTCAGCCAGTAATGTGCAACGCCGTAATAGAAATTTAATTCATGAATTCCAATATCAATCTTTTCACACCAGTTCAGCTTGGCCCTTACACCCTACCAAACCGAATTGTAATGGCACCGATGACACGTTTACGGGCAATTGCAAGCATCCCCAACTCGCTAATGGCAACTTACTACACCCAACGCGCCAGTGCTGGGCTGATCGTTACTGAATGTACAATGGTTTCACCTCTGAGTTTAGGATACATTAACTGCCCAGGAATTTACTTAGAAGAACAAGTGGCAGGATGGCGGTTGATAACTAATGCAGTACACGAACAAGGGGGGAGAATTTTTTTGCAACTTTGGCATTCTGGGAGAGTTTCTCACTCAGCTTTACTTAATGGAGAATTGCCAGTTGCTCCCAGTGCGTAGACGCAAAGCGGCTTGTCGTTAGACATCGCAGGGATTGGCTCACTCCACACACCCATAGGTAAAGTATCGTTGGAAACTCCCCGCGCTTTAGAAATTCCAGAAATTACTGAAATTGTCGAGCAATTTCGCAAAGGTGCCGAAAATGCCTTGGCGGCTGGTTTTGATGGGATTGAACTTCACGGTGCATTTGGCTATTTAATCGACCAATTTCTCCAAGATGGCTCGAACCAGCGCACAGATGAGTATGGCGGTTCAATAGAAAAGCGTAGCCGATTCCTCTTAGAAGTTGTGGAAGCAGTCGCTAGCGTTTGGGGTGCAAATCGGGTTGGGATCAAACTTTCGCCAAGTAACACTTTTTATGGAATGCATGACTCCAATCCTGAAGAAACTTTTGGTTATGCTATCAATGCTCTTAACTCCTTTGGACTTGCCTATCTTCACCTGATGGAACCGAACGAAGTCGATTTAGCAACCCGCGAAGTCATGAACCCAGTTACACCCTACTTTCGGCAAATATTCCCAGGTACTTTGATTACTAATGGTGGCTACGATCGCCAAACAGGAGATAGCATTCTTGCTAGTAGCAATGCAGATTTAGTTTCTTTTGGCAAGTTATATCTTGCTAATCCTGACTTACCAAAACGCTTAGAACTTAACGCCCATTTGAACGCTCCAGATCCAAAAACATTTTATGCCCCTGACGCTACAGGATACACCGACTATCCATTTTTAGAACTTCAGACAAATTAAAGCAATCACAGTCATCTCTAAATCAAAAATATAATTTGTCAGATGCACAATTTTTCGGTTTTATAATTGTCCAAGTAGGAGAACACAGCCGTGCTAGCTTCCGATTAAAACGGATTGCTAAATATGGGATGACAAAGTTTGTATAAAGCATTTATTACTTATACAAATAACGGCTTCTGTATCCGGTTGTAGAGTCTGTGCTTTTGCACTAAACATCACTTATCAGGCATTAAAAAATTATGGATTTGTCCAACTTTACTACACTTCAAAACCTAGAAGCTGCCTTCGGTGGCGAATCGATGGCAAATCGTAAGTATCTGTTTTTTGCTGAGGTGGCGCGTCAACTTGGGTTTACAGACTTGGCGAAACTTTTTAAAGAAACAGCAGATCAAGAAACTGAACACGCTTTTGCACATTTTAAGTTACTACATCCAGAACTTGTAGTAGAAAATGCAGCTGCTTTAACTGATGAACAAAAGCGGGAAATTGTATCTCGCTGTTTATCTTTGGCAATTGAAGGCGAGACTTACGAATATACCACAATGTATCCAGAGTTTGCCGCAGATGCCCAACGCGACCGCGACAATCCGGCAGCTGAAGAATTTCTCAAACAAGCTCAAGAATCTACCGATCATGCCAATACATTTCGGGAAGCTGCACACCGTTTTGACTTGTTAAAATTCATCGAAAATTACCACGCCGATCGCTACGCTGAAGCCTTAGAAGTATTAAATGGAGGACAAGCAGCAACTAGAGTTGCTGGTGAAGAACCTAAAACTCGGAAATGGATTTGTAAACAATGCAGCATGATTTACGATCCCGTTGCTGGCGATCCTGATTCGGGAATTGCGCCAGGTACACCTTTTGAAGAAATTCCTGAAGACTGGGAATGTCCGATTTGCGGTGCTAGCAAAAAAACCTTTAAACCATTTGAGGAAAAAGTTGCAGCTTAAGACGACAATCAGTTAGGCAATCTTTTTTAGCAACTAAACGCGAAGCGTCTTAAAAGATACTTCGCGTTCTTGATTTTTTATACGTACAAATTAAATGCGTAACAGCTGAGGTAATTCGTAATTCCTTTAGGAAGTGAGAGTCTTCTCAATGCGACGGTCAGGAATCAGCCACATGATTGCGACTAAAACGTACAATGCACAAGCAAACCATGAGTTTACAAAGGCAAGTAGAATTCCCACAGCATAGACAACTACTGATATTTTTCCTTTGAAGTCTTCACCAACTGCGATCGCTAGAGTCGAATCTTTGCCGTGGTGAGAAATCAGCGTGCGGGTAAGAATGAAGTAAGCGATCGCATTCAACAACAATACCGTACCATAAAGGGCAACAGGCATGGCGGCAAAGTGATTCTCGCCCATCCAACCGGTGACGAAGGGGATTAGCGACAACCAAAACAGCAGATGCAAATTCGCCCAAAGGATACGCCCATTAACGTGTCGGACTGCTTGTAGTAGGTGATGGTGATTGTTCCAGTAGATGCCGATATAAATAAAACTCAACAAATAGCTGAGAAATACTGGGATTAGTGGACGTAGCGCGGCTAGATCGAATCCATGCGGCACTTTGATTTCTAGCACCATGATAGTGATAATGATGGCAATCACTCCATCGCTGAATGCTTCTAATCTCCCTTTTCCCATGTAGGCATTCCTTTTCTATTTACTTGAGAGTTAAGTTGTGAGACTCTGTACTTTATCGTACCAAGTAGCCGCCGTTGATGAAGATTCTCGGCGTTGGCGTAGCCCGCCAAGGGCATCGCAAAATCAAAATCCTTAATTCTCACTTGCGAATTTCCGCCGTAATTCCCGAATAGCAGCGCTAGTATTGCGTTCGTAGGCAATTTTTAGAGACTCTGTGACTACTTCTGACACATTGATGTTAGGGAAATAACGGCTACTGGTTTCAACAGTGTAGCGATCGCCCTGCAATCTGTAAATTACAAGCTGGTTCTTCCTGAACAACCAAACTTCTGGTACTCGATAAGGTAGGTAGTCATTGACATCGGTATAGCTGGTGATGTCTATTTCCACTACCAAATCAGGTGATGGATCGACACCCCAATTAATTCGATCTTTACCTGCGATTGCCTGCCAGTTTTCAATATAAAAACAGTAGTCTGGTTCTATACCACTTTCCTGTGGTAGTTCCATTGTGATTGGGGTAAATGCCTCGTATTCTCGTCCCAAACGATCGAGCAAAACTTTGACTACATCTGCAATTACACTTACTTTACGCCCATGTTCTGGTAGCGGTGCCATCAAGATAATTTCTCCATCTCGATATTTAATGCGAGGAGAGGAGCGATCGCCTAGTTGTTCATTGAGTGCTTGATAATCTTGCCAGCTTCCAGGTAAGCGTACTACCGCACCTGGGGGCAAATGGATTGTATCGGGTGTGACAACAGCAAACATACAACTGAACCTCCACCTCAACTGTAATGCTTTGGATAAACTGTAGCTATACTTCGAGGATAATAACTGTTAAAGGCTGAAACAAAGTTTTAGTTTTATGGGAATCACAGGTGAGATTAAGCAGATTTCGGCATCGACACTTGAATTATTGAAAGAAGATCCACTTCTTGTTGAGGTATTTCGTGATGCTCAATGGTTGCCAGAATCCGCTCTTTGGCAACGAGAAACTTATGGGTTAGGATATGAAACAATCAAAAAGAAAGCGAGGGCGCGGTTTGATAAATTGCCTACAAGTCAGGGTTTAAGTAGGTTTATTCCTGGAAATCGCCGACAGTGGAAAAAGAATTATGCTTGGCAAGCGCTAGAACAACGGTTTCTCGCAGAATGGGAAAATCCCGAACTAGATTTACACAAATATTGGATAGAACTGACATTTCTATTAGCTGGTTATGTTCCAGGTTATTATGCGACATCTCAAGGAAAAATTCCAGAATTGAAAGTAGATCAAGGATATAAAAAAGATTTTCTACCATTTTCAGTGATAGAAAATTCTCCGTGGGATAGTATGCCTTTGATTAATGCTTTTGGTGCTGGTAAAGAAATCGGTGATAAAAATACAACGAGTTATGGCCCTATGAGGTATCTATCGCCAGGTGATGAAGTTGGAGAAATTCTGGATGGGTTATTAGAACTTTCACAAGAGGGGTTCCAGAATCGTTTCATCCGAGAATCACAGAAATCAGAACCAATACCCTGGATTGACTGGTCTGAAGAAGAAATGTTGGATTGGATGACAGATTACTACAACGAAATTGTTGATTATTACCAGAGTGCTGTCAGACAGCACAAGGCTCTCCTACTTTACCTTACTTAGTACAGCCCACCACAAAAAGAGTATGAAATTTAATCATTCGTAGATTCGGTGGAACGTAGTGAAACCCAACATCAACCCTCGATATTTCCGACCCCTTTTACGTTGACGTGTACTTAGTTTTTGTAATCGTTTAAATATCAATTGCTGCGGCTGAAAAATACAGCAGCTATAACAATTAAACCTAAAAGTGCTAAAGGAACCCAGAGATTAGGGATATCGGACAAACTCATAAAATACTTCCAAATAAGTAAGGTATATGAGGCGAAAGCTATAACGCATCACGATAGACAGTTGCTACTTGATAAATCAACTTTTAGGTAAGCCTTCTTTTAACTTCCTCAGCTAAATTTTCTAGTAGTACTTCTACTTGCTCGCCTGTTTTCAAATCTTTGAGCGATGACTTTTGTGCTGCTGCTTCTTCAGAACCAATAATTACACAAAATTGAATTCCTTGCTTCTCTGCTAATTGAAATTGTTTACCCAAAGGACGTTTATCAAAGTTAGTTATGACATTAATTCCTACTTGACGTAGATGTTGAGAAACTTTTAAATAAGTGGGCATTAAATCTTCTTGCATATTCACTACCATCACTTGAGCTGGTGTAGCAGCTAAGGTATTTAGAATACCAGCTTTTAACAAGCGACTAATTAAGCGAGTTAAGCCAATAGAAATGCCGACACCAGGCATTTTTTCACCCAAGAAGACCCCGACTAATTCTTCATATCTCCCGCCAGAACAAATACTACCTAAAGCTTCATGTCCTAATAGAGTTGTTTCGTAAACTGTACCAGTATAGTAATCAAGACCACGGGCAATGGATAAATCAATACAGAAACGGTTTTCGGCAACTCCAAGATTACGCACGCCTGCAATTACTGTTTCTAATTCGCTAACTCCTAAACTCAATTGCTCGGTTTCTGGCAGATTTTGGGCGAGGTGCTTGAGCTTATCTAAGACTTCATCAACGGAACCGTCTATTTTGATAAATTCAATGATTTTTTGCGATCGCTCGGCTGCAATCCCTTCTTTCTCTAAATCTTGTTTGACTTTACTTTCACCAATTTTCTCTAGAGTATCAACAATACCAATACAAGATTTTATTTGATTTTCGGCAATACCTAATGATTTAAAGAAACCAGTAAGAACTTTACGGTTATTGATGCGAATCAGAAAATCACCAATATTAATTGCTTCAAATATCTCAGTGATAATTGCAGGCATCTGAGCATCATAGAGTAAACTGAGTTCGCGACGCGCAACTACATCAATATCGCACTGGCGGAACTGACGAAAACGCCCATCTTTTGCCCGTTCTCCCCGAAAAACTACATCGGTTTGATAACGAGCAAAGGGAAAAGTTAATTCATTCAGGTGACGCGCTATATACGCCGCTAAAGGAACTGTTTGATCGAACTTTAAAGCTCTGGCTTCCGAACCAGTTTCGCCCGATTTATCTCTCTCGGCTTGTCGATTTGGTGGCAATATAGGATTAATTCCATAAATGATATTATCGCCTTGATTACCTTTAGCTTGCAGTACTTCTAAACGTTCTACAGCAGGTGTTTCGATGGGCGTAAATCCATAGCTTTCAAAAACTCTACGGATGATATCTAACAAATATAATTCTAGACGCTTTTCGCTAGGAAGAAATTCTGGAAACCCGCTAGGGGTAGAAAAGTTTATTTTGTCACCTTTGGCCATGCGTGTACCTTACTAAGTTAAGATTTGAGATCAAAGCTTAACGACTGGAAGTCGTGGCTACACAAACAAAGTCCGCCTGCGCGGACTGGAGAATAATCAGTGGTTATCTCTGAAAGGAGAAATTACTATCTTAGCGGTTCTTCTTGTCTTATCCGTCAAACTCACGCTAATTAGTGGCAAAATCCTGACTTCGGTTGGAATTAGGACGTTGTAAGGAGGTTCCGGTGGCTCTTAAAATAATGGCTTCTAGCTCCAATAGTAACGTAGGGTTTTCCCAATATGAAATGAATTGCACTGCGATTCGCACATCTTCATCGTTATACTTATCGAGCCACGCTCACAAAAAAGCTTGATGTCCACCACTGAAACGCCCCCGCATCTTGGTTTTACCGATGTACAGCAATCCTTCAGTCCTGTGCCTGATTGCATAGATGCTAGGACTAGCCGGAATGCTCGTAAAATCACGAACGAGTCAAGGGTTGGCATTGTTCAAAGGGAATTAAGGCGATCGCATCCAGAATTTTCCTTTTCTTGACTTTGAAGTTCAGAATCATTTGTTGGCATGAAGACGAGAGAGGCGTGATTACACAGAAATCATATTCTCACGAATTCAGTTATTTTCTAGCCCTTCCCAAAGTTGAACCACTGGGATACGCAATTTAGAGTTTGCCTGCCAGAATTTGAGCTGCTGTGAGATTGAGGTTTGGAAAGGTGGGGGATTGGAATCGCTTCATTTCCTCGAAATTCAGTGGAGTCGTAAAACTGATGCTCCAGGATGCAGAGGGTGATTTTCCCTTCCAACGGGTCAACGATCCAATATTCAAGGATTTCTAGCAGCCCATACTCAGCTCGTTTTGAGCGGTAGTCTTCAGCTTTGGTCGAGGGACTAACGACTTCGACGACTAGAATCGGAGGTGGCTCATTAAGATTAATTACAGCTTCGCGATCGCTCATAGCTTCCCATTGGGCAACCGTTAGAACAGTGACATCAGGAATACGGGAAGTATCCCAATTTCGCCCACGCGGAGAGCGAACACCAACGAGGGCAGGAAGTGCTACCCAAGGTTCCCCAGATTGCACCAGTGCATCCTCAAACTGCCGTGCAACAAAGTGGATGATTGCCCCATGTTTGCCAGTTCCTAAACTCATGGGTACCAGTTCTCCATCGACCAGTTCATAGCGGGTATCTGTGCCATCATCGTAGGCAAGGTATTCTTCAAAGGTGAGTTTTTGAGTCGTAGTCGTCATATAACTGTCTCTAGGCAAGAATCAGACAACTGGGTCTGTGAACTGTTGGGGCGGAGTGTGGGGAAACAGCGATCGCTTGCTTTATTGTCATCAATATGCTATAAATTCCGAGACTTCACGAATTAATTCAATGATCGCGCTTTTGAAGATTTCCTTAAGTTGCTCTGAATTTATAGTAATCTCATACATTATGCCTCATTAGGTTAGTTTGAGTTTGATAGATTGATTCCTAACGCTTCAAGCTGCTGGTTCATCCAAGCCGTTGCTGTCGCTTCATCGGTTGCGATCGCTCTTTCTACTCCGGTTTTAGCAATTTCTAGTAGTTGCTTGGATTTAGATTTTGCATCTTTCCCATTTTGCATTTTCTCAGCTATTAAAAGTTGTACATCTTTGGTAACAAGTGGAATATACATATTTTTGATGGTTGGCATCAAAATCAATCGAAAATACCTTTTCCTTGACATACTCATCGCACTCTGGCGGCTTTGGTTTAGCCGTAAACAGATGACTGGCTTCCCGTCCTTGATCGCGCATAATCTGCTTCCAGACATGAAACATTGTAGTTCTGAACCAAAACTATCAAAATTCTTCCAGATGCTTTGATTATCGCGGACGAAACTGTGGCAGAGGCGATCGCCTCTAGTAAAATAACGTGAGTTCGATGAACCTCTCCCCAACCCCTCTTGGAGGCGGAGAGGGGCAGAAATATTCTTAGTTGACAACGAAAAAATTAGGGTTTCAAAGCCTCTCGAAGAGTGGGGGAGAGGAATGGAAGTAGGGTTTTTAGAGCCGTCGAACTCACGTTAAAATAGATATTTTGAAGAAGATGCGAATGCAATGCCAACTCTTGGAGACGCTTTGCGTAGCTTGCTTCTTTAAAGGAGTACGGCAGCAAGCTACGCCATTGGTTACGGTAATCAGTTGCATAGTGATAATGGCATTGGTCACTCCCCATTTTCAAACCACCAAGGGTCATTAGTAGCATTAGTTTTAATCAAAATAGCTTTTTTTCGCATAAATCGTTTCATCGCTGCTGCACCTATGCGTGACTGTCCCAAACCGGAGAATTTGAAGGCGTTTTTCTCTCCCTCATGCATGATGGCGGTGAGTCCAGCATCGTTGATATTAATAGCACCTGCATCTATTTGATAAGCAACTTCTAAGGCTTCTGTTTCTGAGGCAAATACAGCAGCACTTAATCCATAGATTGAGTCATTGGCTAAAGAGACTGCTTCACCTACTCCAGAAAAAGGCATGACTGGCATAATCGGGCCAAAAGTCTCTTCAGTCATGACTTTCATGGAATGATTAACTTGGGTAAGCACTGTTGGACGACACCACCAACCCCCACTTAAATCCTCGATGACACCACCGCAGTGAATTACTGCTCCTTTTTCCACTGCATCTAGAAGATGATCGCTAATGATGGCTGCTTGTTTTTCGGCAATAATCGGCCCAATTTCTCCACTTTCGACTGTGGGATAGGCTAGCTTCAGGCGATGTGCTTTGGCTACTAGTTGATGGTAAAACTTTTCAAATATCGAGTCTGCAACGTAAATTCGCTCAATTGAGAGGCATGACTGTCCGGTGTTGACAACAGAACTCCACAAGATTGCTGAAGTTGCTAATTCTAAGTTGGCTGATTCTAAAACGATCGCCGGATCTTTTCCTCCTAATTCCAAAAAAGCTGGAATAAACTGTTTTGCAGCCGCTTGTGCAACTTTTCTCCCTGTGGCTACACTGCCTGTAAAACATACCAAATCTACATTTTCAATTAAAAGAGATCCGGTTGCGCCTGCTCCTTCGACAAAAGTTAATACCTCGTGCAGTTTGGGAACAGTGTTGAGTGCTGTAATTAGTGGCGCTACAAAGCGGGGAGTGATTTCACTGGGTTTAACAATGACAGCACAACCTGCCAACAATGCCGGAATGGTATCAACAGTAGACAGTGACAGGGGAAAGTTCCACGGGCTAATTACTCCAACTAAGGGATAAGGAACAGATGTTTGTTGCAAGGCAATAAAGGAAATCGCTGTATTTTTTGCCGATTCTTGTAGTAATTCCGGTGCTAACCGACACCAGCGATCGATGCTGGAGAGGAAGGAGTCTATTTCTAATACCGAGGCTGACAATCTTCCTGTATCATTTACCAAAGCTTCCGTGAGGCGATCGCGTCCAGATATTATCGCATCTTTCCACTGCTGTAAAGCTTCAATTCTCCCCTCTAAGCCCAACTGCTGCCAGCGAACTTGTGCCCGGCGCGTCCGCTTACATTGCTGTACCACCAACCTTGGAGGCGGCGGGATAATTACGTAATCAAATTTGCCAGTTCGGGGATTGCGGACTTCTATTGGTTTTGTCATTTGTCACTTGTACTGAGCGTTCGCGTAGCGTCTCGAAGAGAAGCCGAAGTATTTGTCATTTGTCATTTGTTATTACTTCCTAATCCCCAATTTCCATTCTCAAATTCAAATCATCCCCAAATTGGTGAAGCACTCAATGGTGGTTTGCTGTGTTTGCAGGAAGTGTTTGCGGTCTACTTCTTTCCAGCATAGTATTAGCAGGGTAAAAGTGTGATTGGCGATCGCGAGTGAAGGTTGATTGCACAACCGATAACTTGCGATGCTAAAGCGCAGCACGATTCTAAATTAGTGGACATGGAAAATTGAGGGTCATAACAAATGACCAATACTTCGACTACGCGGTAGTTGAATCTCGACTTCGCTCGATTACCGCGCAGTCGAAACTCAGTACAAGTGACCAATGACAAATGACCAATTTAGAGAATCCGATCGCCACCCCAGAGCGATCGCACAAGTCTATCTGTCAATTCCGAGCCAAACATCTGTGCGGCAAATTTATTACCTGGATCGCGTTCAGCACTGATACGGCGGAGCGCTAAATCACGAGCCGCTAAAGTTTCTCGTGCATCTTCTGGCACAGGTTCAGCTACATCTACCCAAGTTAACCAGCGATCGAGTGTTTCGTGTGCAACTGTGCGAGTTAGTTCGAGAGTTTCAAAAGTAGGCGCGCCTGTGTAACACAAGCTAACAGGCGATTGAAATAGACGAATATAGGCACTTTTGCTGGTAAATACCTTGAGTTTAGAATCTGACTGTAACTTTAAAAATGTTTCATTAACTGGCTCATAGTAGCGATCGAGATATGCCAAATCAGTTAGAAGCTCAGTTCGAGCAATGTAATCTATATAAAATAAAATATTTCCATCTGGAAGTGTGCCAAACTCAAAGGCCAAATGAGGAACCTGAATATGGGACTTCAACCAAGTAGTAAGACGCATAGTCCCAAAGTTTGATTTTTCCGGGTTTCCTAACCACGAATGCACTAGCCAGTCAATTTCTTCCCCAGAAAAAGCAGTCAGCGAACCTTTCATGTTGCCATCAAGACTGCTATATTGCTGTAAATTTTCTACAGAAGGGTCTGGATGTAACTGAAAACGAGCCTCTAATTTTTGGCGGAGTTCCTTTGTAATCTCCCACAACTGCTCAAATACAGCTTTATTATCTAAATCAGTTGGTTGCTGAGTCATGGTTTGAGTTTGCAGTTTTTCTATAAACTTCATATTTAGTTTGACACTTTCCGGTATCTAATTCGTTACTGGTATCGAGCAACGCATTCATCGAACTCAAGACTGTGAGAAATAGTCCATCAACAAAGCGCGATCGAGCTATTGCTGCAACATCTTTTTTCACAGCATTGCAGCAATTTATCTCAGTCGATGATTCTTCATTTAGATGCTTTTGCTCTTAGCACAAGCTTCAGTGATAATACTGTAATTTTATGTAAAATTATTTTTTATATACTTAATTATAAAAATAAAAATAATTTTGTCGATAATTATAGACAAATTAGCAGAAAAACAAATATTAATAAGTTAATTGTTTGATTATAAATATACAAAATATGGCTTTTGATTTAGATAAAGCTTTTCAAATAGATATCGCTCAAATGAATTTGAAAAAAGCACATTCATTAGTATTTAGGTTACATGGTGAGCCGAAAATGCCTTTTGTCATTTGGCTGCTAGAGAATCCTAATAGCATAATGGCATTACCTGGAAAAATTAGTCTACTCCATCATGATTATATTCACATACTTTTAGATAGAGGGATTTCTTCACAAGATGAAGCTTTTGTCATAGGATTTACAATGGGTAATGACTTAAAGACTAATCAACTACATTTATTCATCTATCAATTTTTTGCTAAATTTATATATCCAGTTCCTTATAATTTTTCCAAGCTAGACTTTATGAGTTTTAAATTAGGATTTATCTATGGCAGAAAGATTAAAACTAAACAAATAAATGAAATTGACTTTGAAATTTACCAAAATGAAACCATAGGATTTTTGAGAAATTTCTTCGGTATCAATACTGATGATTCTCAAGTTATGCAAGAGGATTAATGGCGACAAGAATGAATTAAAATATATCTAAAAAAATAGTATTAAAATGCATCTACCTTATAAACTGAGATTTGCTTCTTCTCAACTAATAACTGTAACAGTACTGCTTACTCTGCTCTTATTCATTCCTCAAATTTGGCTCAACTTACAAGCATATTATAACTTCAATAGTATTACTAAAAATGAATTTAAACTTCAAAAACTAAGTGATGAAATTACTTATTTTGATGAAGTACTAACTATGTCAGCTCGCATGAATGCTGCTACAGGAAACACTATTTGGGAACAACGATATCGCCAATTTGAACCTAAGCTTGACATTGCTATTAAAGAATCAATTAAACTAGCTCCTCAAGCATATAAAAATGGGGATGCCAAGAAAATTGATGCTGCTAATCAGCGCCTAGTCACAATGGAATATCAATCTTTTGACTTAGTTAATAAAAATCAAAAAGAGACAGCACAACAACTACTTTTTAGCCATGAATATGAAACTCAGAAGCAAATTTATGCTGATGGGGTGATGAAAAGAAAGTATAATATCTCATTGGAATTACAGCATAAGGTTGATGAATATTATCAAAGAATCCTATGGGCAATTTCGGAGTCTATTATAAGTTTAGTAATGCTGATTCCGGCATGGCTTTTAGTATTGCATTTATTACAACAATACTTAAAAGCTAAAAAAATTGCTCAAGCCGCTTTAGAAGAAACGAATTGTCGGTTGGAAATGCAAGTTGCGGAGAGAACAGCAAAATTAAAACATAAAAATATTCAGCTACAAAATACACTGCAAGAATTGCAACACACTCAAGTACAACTTATTCAAACTGAAAAAATGTCTTCATTAGGTCAGCTAGTTGCTGGTGTTGCTCATGAAATCAATAATCCAGTTAATTTTATTTATGGTAATCTGATACATATTAGAGAATATAGTCAGCAATTACTAACTTTAATTAAACTGTATCAGCAGCACTGTTCTAGTAAGAAATCAGAAATAACTACTCTAATTAATGAGATAGATTTAGAGTTTATTGTTGATGATATGCCGAAAATCTTATCATCAATGGCAGTTGGTACTGAACGGATTCGTGAAATTGTACTAACTTTGCGTAACTTCTCGCGCCTTGATGAAGCAGAAATGAAATTTGTTGATATTCATGAAGGAATTAATAGTACCCTATTAATTTTACAGTATCGTTTCAAAGAAAATCATAAACAGCAAGAAATTGCAATTCTTAAAGATTATGGAAATTTGCCTCTTGTTGAATGTTATGCAGGAGGGTTAAATCAGGTATTTATGAATATCCTCAGTAACGCTATTGATGCTTTACATCAACGGGAAGTAGAGTGTTTAAAAGGAGATATTGAAAGACAGCTTAATTCTATTATTATCCATACTCAAGTTAAAAATAAAGAATGCGTAATTATTAGTATAAAAGATAATGGTTTAGGAATAACTGAAGAAGATCAAACTAGATTATTTGACCCTTTCTTTACTACTAAACCTATAGGTAAAGGTACTGGCTTAGGATTATCTATTAGTTACGAAATTATAGTGGAAAAACATCAAGGAAAAATTAAGTGTATTTCTGTACCTGGTAAGGGTACAGAGTTTATCATTGAGATTCCTATCAAACAGACACGTTCAATAGTTACACATTGACAGAGAGCCATCTTTGCTATTTCAATTATTACTAATAGAAAATCCTCGACGCGTAGGTTTAACATTAGCTAACTCTACCTGAAAACTTACTTTGTCCATCATTTCCCCGCTTCTCGCTTCCAAAGCCCACTTACCAGGACGCAAATTCCAAAATAAAGAATTAGCTGAGTTTGTATCTAACTTTTCGCCGTTTAACCACCACTCCACTGGTGCAGATTTATTTCCCGCTAGCTTAAATTCGAGTTTTTGCTGCGTTTGTTCGCCAGGATAAACTAAAAATAAATCGCCATGATGGGGAGATAAAATTCTCAAACTGGTAGAAGTAAAATTTGATTGCTGTTGTTTTGCTAACCATTCATCATACTCTGGTGGCAAATTAAATTGATGCTCGCGTTCGTAATTACTTTTATCTTCAGGATAAAAATATTCCTGCACCACTGAGGTACAATCTGGGGTGGGTCGTAATCCCGAAATTGCACAAACAGGTAATTGCACTAAACCTTTTGGAGATGGAAAATCTGCTGGTTCTTGATGTTCGTGCAGATGTAACATAATTCGATTCCATAAAGGTGCTGCACCTGTCACACCTGAAACTTGTCGCATCGGTTCGCCGTTGAAGTTGCCTACCCAAGTAGCGACGGTGTAATCTGTAGTGAAACCAACAGTCCAAGTATCCCGAAAATTGGAAGAAGTGCCAGTTTTAACAGCAACAGGAAAGGGTAAATTTAACACCGAGTTTACACCAAATGCTGTTGCACGAGCATAGCTGTCACTGAGTATATTGGTGATTAATTGCCATATTGTCGTTGAATTTTGGACTTCGACTTCGCTCAGTCGAACGATTTGAGATTTGGAATTTTGGATTGGGGAATCGGAAAATGTGCTTACTAAAGGAATCGCCTCTCCTTGTCGTGCTATGGTTAAGTATGCACGGGCTAATTCCCAAAGACTGACTTCGCCACTACCTAGAGTCAACCCCAAACCATAATGTTCTGGAGTTTGATTGAGGTGTTCAAATCCCAGTTGATGCAATCGTTCTAAGAAAGTTTCCACACCGACTTTTTCTAACACCTTTATTGCAGGTACATTTAAAGAATTTGCTAAAGCGATTCGTACCCGCACAGGGCCAAGAAATCTTTCGGTGTAATCTGTGGGGCTGTAAAGTTTCGCGCCGGGAATTGCATAATGGGCGGGTACATCTGCCAAAATGCTGTTTGGCCGAATTAAACCTTTTTCTAAAGCTAATTCATAGACAAAAGGCTTGAGGGTAGAACCTGGTTGACGTAGTGCTTGCACTCCATCATTGCGTCCCAGTTTGGCTTCATTAAAGTAATCAGGTGAACCGACATAAGCCAAAACTTCACCAGTGTGGTTATCAATCACCAACGCAGCAGCATCATGGACATTGTTAGCGGCTAGGGAAGAAATTACCTGTTGTACCTGTGCTTCGACAAACTGCTGCAAAGGGCGATTGATAGTCGTGCGGATGGGAGAATTTTGTTCTGTTTGCGTCTTATCAAACTGATTGGCTAACCAAAACAAAAAGTGTGGTGCGGCGATAATTCCCCCTTGGCGAGACTGAAACACAACCTTTTCGGTGTGTGTTCGGGTTGCGTTCGCTCCATTAATATACTTTTCCTGTACCATCCGATTAAGGACGTATTTTTGTCGCTGCTTCAGCCGTTCCCAATGTTCGTAAGGATTAAAATATGTGGGATTATTAGGAATAGCAGCTAACAAACTAGCTTGAGCAAGATTCAACTCACTAGCTGGAATGGAAAAATAAGTCCGCGCGGCGGCTTCCACACCATATATATTCCCGCCCATTGGTAGCCGATTGATATATGCAGCCAGAATTTCATCTTTGTTCATCCCTGCTGCTAACCGCCAAGCTAGCCAAATTTCACTTAGTTTACCAGAGAAGCTGCGCGGTACTGGATCTAACATTCGCGCTAACTGCATAGTAATAGTGGAAGCGCCGGAAACAATTCTTTTGGCGTGGATGGCTTCTTTGCTGGCGCGGATAATAGCTTTCATATCCAACGCCCCGTGATGGTAAAAGCTGCCATCTTCGGCGGCTAAAATGGCATGGATAAATTGGGGCGAAACCTGATTTAGGGGTACTACTGATGTATGTTCTTGATCGCGGGTGAGCAATGTTCCTAATGGTAAACCATTGCGATCGCTAAATTGCATTGCCAACTGATTTTGGGCAATATCTGCGGCCCGAATGGGCGCAAAATAAGGGAGTAAGCGTACCAGCAGACAGATTAGCAGCACAGCTAAGATAACTTTACTAGTGTGCTTAAGTTTGAGTAGCGATCGTAAAATTAGTTTCATCAGGGAATCCCCTGTCCAAGAAAACCTACCTTAATCTTGACGCAGCAATTACATCTACATCAGTAAATATTTCAAATCCTTAATAATTAATTTTTACTAACTCAGCAGATGTAAATTAATGTTTGCGAAATTTAAATACTTCTTTATAGTTAAGAATTGTAGTCATTTTTGGAACAATAACACTAGATTAGTTATCTATGTAAATAAACAGACGTTACCTCCGCAGCTGGTGTAAAAATAACTAGTTATCTTGCGTCCTTTATTAATGTTGGCATTTCCGGCTCCATCAGGTAATGCAAGTCTTTATTTGCTATAGCGTGTAAATTTTTTATTTTTAATTACTAGAAAAATGATTATCAGAGTTTTAATGCGTTTCCAGCATAAAATAACCTATCGCGTTCTTAGGATTATTAGGAATTCGGTAAAAAAAATTAGGCGTTCTTCAAGCCGGAAGAGAACAATACAGTTTATCCTTCTCTTTACATTTATATTAGGGATGGCAGGGTGTAATTTTTTTGGTATTAACTCAAGTAAAGAACAACTCCCAGCAGTATCCCCACTCACACCACCAAAATTACCAGACTGGATTGAACAAATAAGTCCTATTGGAGATGCAAAACCCCTCAATCAAATCCGCATCCGTTTTAAAGAAGCTTTAATCCCAGTTGAAAGTCTTGATAGTCCAGAACAACAAAAATTATTACAAAAATTTGCTCTTTGGCCGCCTTTACCCGGACAATTTCGCTTTTTAACACCGCGTATGGTGGGATTCCAAGCTGAAAAAGCATTACCAATAGCGACAAGGTTTCAAGTTACTCTGAAAGCAGGTTTAGCCGATTTAAAAAATCATCGCCTAGACAAAGATTTACCTTGGACTTTCAACACTGAATCCATTAAATTAACTAATTTACCCGGTGTCAATCCCATAGAAAAGGCTGATATCGAACCAATTGATTTACAACAGAAGCTACAATTTACTTCTAATGTCGAGTTGGATTTAGCTTCTGTCAAAGAACATTTACAGCTAATTCCAGAAGGTCAAAAAAAGGGTATAGGTTTTAAAGTTGAATTAAACAAAGAAGAAAAACCAATAAAAAATGAAGAAGATCCTTTAGAAAAATTTGACCCTTCAGCACGCAATTGGATTTATAATCTCATCCCACAGCAAAATTTAGAAAAAGCAACCAGTTATCGCCTGGTATTTTCTCCAGGAATACGTCCTGCTTATGGCAATCTAGCGACAGAAAAAGAATTTGCCAGTAAATTAGCAACTTATTCGCCTTTAGCATTTCAAAAAATTAACTATTACGGACAGCCAGATTCAGGCGGAACATTTGGACGATTTGTTAAAGGCAGTCCGCAGCTAGAATTTAATAATATTTTATTAGCAGATTCAGCTAAAGAAAACATTACTATTAATCCAGCACCAAAAGAAATTTCGAGAATTTTGCAAGTTAATGATGAAGATAAAATTGTCGGGATTAATCCTTATGCACTAGAACCTGCCAAGACTTATACAATTACTATCGGCGAAAATCTCAAAGATAAGTTTGGGCAAACTTTGGGTAAACCCGTCACCCTTAAATATGATACTGGAGATTTAGCTGGAGATATCTGGGTACCATCAGATTTGAATATTTTCCCTACAAGTAAAGATTTACAGTTAAATATTAGTACGGGAAATCTGCCAGAATCCAAATACAAAGCAGCTTATCGAGTAGTTCAACCGACAGATTTAGTTTATTTTAATAATAGTAGTGATTTATTACCACAACCTTCTGAATGGCAAAGCTTTAAGGTATCGGGTAAGAAAAATCAATCAGTTGATATTGCTGTTCCTCTGCGGGAAAAAATAAATTCTACTACGGGGATGTTAGCTTATGGAGTCCAAGCCCGCACGAATAAATATCAGGAGAATGGGAAGGAACTGTGGCGCGAACCTACGACTTATGGCATGGTTGAATTGACAAATTTGGGCGTATTTACTCAGTGGTTTCCTGAGTCAGGGTTAATTCGTGTCAATCATCTTACAGATGGTTCGCCAGTTCAAGCGGCTGCTGTTGAAATTTATCAATCAAAATTACAAGCAAAATCTCGCCCAGAAGCTTTACCTTGTGCAACAGGTAAAACTGATGACAATGGAATTTTTAGAATTGCTCGTGAAGGATTACAGAAATGTTATTCTGGCAATGAAAGCTCTAGTAAATCACCACAGTTATTAGTAATTGCCCGTGAGAATCAAGATTGGGCATTTGCTAGAACTGAAGAATATAGCGGCGTTTATGGCTACGGCATTGATGCAGGTTGGCAAGATAAGAAGCCAGAATCACGCGGGGTAATTTTCTCGGATAGACAATTATATCAACCAGGCGAAAAGGCTTGGTTGACTGGTTTTGCAGACTATTTACAAAATGGTGCAATTCAGCAAGATAAAAATGCTGCTTACCAATTAACTTTGGTAAATCCCGATGGACAAAAAACCAGCTTAGGTACGCAAACCACAAATGAATTTGGCAGTTTTTCTCTGGAACTGCCAATTAAAACTACTCAGCGCTTAGGCTACTATACAATCCAGGCGAAAGGTAAAAATGGACAAGAAATTTCTGGAGAGTTTCGGGTAGCTGAGTTTAAGCCACCCAACTTTAAAGCCGAACTTAACTTAGATAAAGAATTTGCTCTCATTGACGAAAAAGTTAATATTAATGCTACAAGCAATTATTTGTTTGGCGCACCTGTAGAAGGTGGAGAAGCAAAATATTTTATTACTCGCCAGCAGGCTGATTTTGTTCCTAAAGGTTGGGAGGGATTTAGTTTTGGTAGACAATGGTTATGGCCGGAGGAAACCCCTACTATATCTACTGATGTATTGCAAACTAATGCCCAACTAGATGCTAATGGTAAAAGTAGTCAAACTGTAAATGTGGCTAATGATTTACCATATCCGATGACTTACCAAGTAGATGTGCAAGTTGCAGATGTTTCTAATTTGTCTGTAGCGAATTCCAAAACATTTACAGCTTTACCGAGTAATCGCCTGATTGGATTAAAAAGTAATTTCATTGCTGATGCTGGTAAGGCTTTTCCTGTTGAAGTGATTGTTACTGACCCTACAGGAAAACCGATAACAGGTCAACGAGTAAGGGTGGAATTACAACAGATTAAATATAGCAGCGTTACCCAATTGGTGGAAGGTAGCCGAACTCCAAAAAATCAAGTTGAATATAAAACAGTAGGACAAACAGAAATTACATCTGCAAGTAATCCACAATCGGTAAATTTAACAGCACCAGAATCCGCTTCATATCGGATTAGAGTTAATTTTAGCGATGCTAAAGGTGAATTAAGTGCCACAGATTTACAAATTTGGGCAACTGGAGAAAATCCAGTATTTTGGGGTTCTAGAGAAGAAGATGTTTTAGAAGTTAAATTAGATAAAAAAGAGTTTAAACCTGGTGAAACTGCTACTGCACTAATTCAATCTCCCTATGCAGATGCAGAGTTGTACTTTGCTGTGATTAAAGATAAACCCCTTTATCAGCAGATTATCAAAGTTCAGGGAGGCGCACCACAAATACAGTTTCAAGTTACGCCAGAAATGCTGCCAAATGCAGCCATTGAAGCTGTATTAGTCAGACAAGGTAAACCCATAAATCAAGTAGAAGCGGGAAGTTTAGAAAACTTGGTGAAGATTGGTTTTACACCTTTTAAAGTTAATTTAGAAGATAAGTATTTAAAACTGCAAGTTAAGCCAGTGCAAGCATCATTAGAACCTGGTGCAGAGGAAACGGTACAACTAGAACTGAAGGACAATCAAGGAAACCCCGCCAAAGGACAGTTTACAGTGATGGTGGTAAACGAGGCGGTGTTACAACTTTCTGGTTATCGTCCGCCAGATTTGGTAGATACAGTTTATGCAGAACAGCCAATTTCTACGCGCTTTAGCGATAATCGCCCAGATGTCATATTACAAGCACAAGATGTAGCTAAACCGAAAGGTTGGGGTTATGGCGGTGGTTTTTCAACTGGTGCAGCCAATACTCGCACTCGCACCGATTTTCAAGCCTTAGCTTACTACAACGGTTCTGTCCTTACCGATGCAAATGGGAATGCACAGATAACCTTTAAATTACCGGATGACTTAACTACATGGCGGGTGATGGCTGTCGCCACTGATGGAAATCTGCGTTTTGGGAATGGGGACGCTACCTTTATCAGCACTAAGCCACTGCTAACTAATGCCATCTTGCCACAGTTTGCCCGTCCAGGCGATCGCATTCTCGCCGGTTTATCTGTAACTAACAACACTGGAAATACAGGAAATCTCTCAATAAATGGCGAACTTAGCGGTAATGTGAAGTTTGCTGACAAAAACTCCACAGCTACTTCTTTGCAAACCAAAGCTGAATCCGCAACTCACGCTTATCGTTTTCCCATGCTGGCGGATAGTGTGGGAACTGGTAAAGTTCGCTTTATGACTCAGTTAAATGGTACAGCCGCAGATGCTTTTGAAGTACCTTTGGAAATTAAGCCAATTGAAATTACCGAACAAGTTGTTGAATCTGGTGTCACTGAAAAACAGGTGAAGATTCCCTTAAATGTTGATAAAAATACCTTCCCTGATGCGGGAGGTTTAGATATTCAGTTGGCGAGTACTTTGATTCCAGAAATTAAAGCACCAGCAAAACAGACTGTAGAAGATGATGATTTACCATTTACAGAACCGGCGGCGAGTCAATTAATAATTGCTGCTAATTTGCAAATTATTGCACAGAAATATGGTCAGACATTTACAGAATTTAATCCTAGCCAACAGGCAAGTCAAGCAATTGAAAAATTACAAAAACTCCAAATAGTAGATGGTGGTTTTGCTGCTTTCCCCGGACAAGAAAAATCCGACCCTTGGGTTTCTTCCTATACGGGTGAATCTTTGGCTAAAGCTAGTCAGGTGTTCCCTAATTTAGTCGATTCTGCAACAGTGTCTCGCCTCAAACCTTATTTACAAAAAGTTCTAGCAAACCCCGGAGAATACGACTTTTGCAAACAACTACTCTGTAAAAGGCAACTGCAACTTAATGCTTTAATCTCTTTAGCAGAATTAGGAGACAAACGCAATACTTTCCTCGCAGATATTTATGAACAGCGCAATAGCTTTGATGTAGCAACTCAAATTAAACTAGCGCGATACTTATCTCAATTCCCAGAATGGCAAGATGAATCTCAACAATTAGTGAACAAGCTGCAACAGAATATCTATGAAACTGGTCGCACAGCAGTTGTGAGTTTACCAACTAGTTGGGGATGGATGAGTTCATCTACTACGACGCAAGCGCAAGCTTTACGCTTATTTATTGCCAAACAAAGTAAACCCGAAGTTATAGATAAATTATTCCAAAGTCTTCTGGCATTGCGCCGGGATGGTACGTGGCAAACCAATTATAATAATGCCCAAGCTTTAACAGCTTTGGTAGATTATAGTCAACTGCAACCCACACCACCTAATTTTGTTGCCACAGTGGAATTAGCTGGTAATAAGTTAGGAGAAAATCAGTTTAATGGCTATCAAAATCCCAGCTTACAGCTAAATGTGCCGATGAATAAATTACCTCGTGGGCGTAATGATTTAACCCTGCAAAAATCAGGTAATGGCACTTTACACTATCTGGTTGCTTATAATTATCGCTTGCAAGGTAATCAACCAGGCAGGTTTAATGGTTTACGCATAACACGAGAAATTAGTCAAGTAAATAAAGAAAAAGTTTTGCAAAAAACAGGTCTTTATGCTTTCGATAAACCCTTGACTTTAGCCTCTGGACAAGTGTTTGATATTGATTTAGAAATCATCGCCGATCGCCCCGTGGATCATTTGGTGATTAAAGATCCATTACCAGCAGGATTTGAGGCGGTGGATGCGAGTTTTCAAACTGCTACAGCTGCATTACAAGCAAAAGCCGATAGCTGGGAACTTGGTTTTAAGAATGTGTACCGCGATCGCATTATCGCCTACGCCGACCACCTGGAACCAGGAGTTTATAGCTTGCATTACTTAGTCCGTTCTGTGACACCTGGGACATTTTCTTGGCCTGGTGCAGAAGTTCACTTGCAATATGCGCCAGAAGAATTTGGGCGTACTGCTGAGTCTACATTAATACTTGAGGATATAAAGTAATTATTTATACTATCTTTAGCTACAACAAGTCTAAAAATCTTTCCAAGTATATACTCAAATTTTGGCTAGGGTAGAAGGTCTAACTAGCCGATTTGGTTTTTATGAGCGCAGGAAACGCTCATATAAGACCCTTTCTTAACAAGCGTACTTAAGTAAAGGCTACGTTTATTACATAGATATGTTGAAGTTAAAGTAAAAACAATAACAGTAAATTACCTGGTTACAATTTAGCGTTAGCCTCAATACGATATAACACAATATACCTAAAGCCCTGATGTAGAGGTGAGATTTATCGTGTGTTCAAAGACCAATTATCTACACACTTTTAACTAAACCTGCAATATCACAAATTAGACATTATTTGCTATTCAAATAGTGGGTTTTGAGCTAATGATTATCAAAAAAGCTTTGAGAATTTAACAACCAAAGCTTAAGCAGATTACCTTCCCACAACAAAGTCGGAAAGTTACTTCTGCTTGAATATTAAACATTGAAACTCAGCACAATTAAAAATGCAACAAGTACTAGCATTGATTGAACAAAAAAAACAAGAATTTGCTCAAGTGCCATTGTTTAATTTTATGCAACAGAAAAGTATAAATCCCAGACAAAGGTTAGCTTGGGCACCATGTGCTGCTCATTTTATTATGAATTTCGGAGAACTGAATAAGTATTTTTTGCGAGTAGAACCAACAAACGATCCAATTCAGACATTAATTAACAAACATACTTATGAAGATGACCATCATTGGTTGTGGTTTCTGGAAGATTTGAAGAATTTAGAATTTGACAAAACCTTGCAATTTAGTGATGCATTGAAATTTCTTTGGAGTGAAGAAACTCAGAATGCTCGCTGGTTGAGCTATCAACTCTATCGATATACTTTGCAAGCTACTCCTATTCAAAAACTAATAGTCATTGAAGTTACCGAAGCAACAGGTAATATAATGTTTTCTATAGCAGCAGAGATTGGCAAAGAAATTAAAGCAATTACCCAAAAACCATGCCGATATTTTGCAGATTTCCATTTGGATGTTGAAACTGGTCACATGACAGGTTCATCTGGAATAGATCAATTGTTACAAGATATTCCACTATCAGAAGCAGCCCAACAAGAAGCTTTTGAACTGGTTGAAAACTTATTTACAGTTTTTACCCAATTTACAAATGGTCTTTTGGTATATGCGAAAAACCATCAAGTTGAGCAACTATTAAAAGCTGGATAAATTAACTAGCTTCTGGAAATGGACAATTAATACTTAATTAAAGCCGCAAAGAGAAATTTTACTATGTCACAGCACGTACAAAATGTTGTAATTGTCGGTGGTGGTTCAGCAGGTTGGATGACGGCAGCTTATTTGAGCAAAGCCTTGAAAAAAAATGTTCAGATTACCTTGGTAGAGTCTTCTAATATTACAAAAATTGGAGTTGGCGAAGCAACTTTTAGTAGCATCAAGTCATTTTTTGATTTTCTGGGATTACAAGAATATGAATGGATGCCAAAATGCAATGCTACTTATAAGATGGGGATTAAATTTGTTGATTGGAATTCCGATCGAAGACACTTTTACCACCCTTTTGAAAGATTTGATTTTATTGATGGATTCAGTATCTCTGAATGGTGGTTAAAACTTAAGAGTGCCAATGAGGCATTTGATTATTCCTGCTTCATGGCACCGACGCTGTGCGATCGCCAAAGGTCTCCGAGATATCTTAATGGCAAAATCTTTGATGATAGAGTAGAACATTTATTCTCAGAGAAACATTTTTCTGACAAAAATCTCATCACACTTGCTGATGCTGAAGGTCAATATCCTTACGCCTACCATTTTGATGCAAATCTAATTGCTAGATTCTTGAAAGATTATTCAATACAGAGGGGCGTGAAACAAATTGTTGATGATGTGGTAGATGTAAATTTAACCGAAGATGGAAGCATAGATAGTCTCAACACTAACGAGCATGGCATTATCAGTGGAGACCTTTTCATTGACTGTAGTGGTTTCCGTGGTCTTTTGATTAACAAAGCTCTTGGTGAGCCATTCATTTCTTATTCAGAGTCGCTACTGTGCGATCGCGCGATCGCCATACAGATACCAAGCGATATTCAGAAAAATGGCATCAACCCTTACACAACTGCAACTGCTCTCTCATCAGGTTGGGTCTGGAATATACCTTTGTATGGCAGAGATGGTACAGGATATGTTTATTCCAGCGCCTTCATCTCTGCACAGGAAGCAGAACAAGAATTTCGCCAGCATCTAGGAAATGTCGCTGATAATTGCAAAGCTTCTCATATCCAAATGAGGATTGGACGTAACAGAAACTCATGGGTGAAAAACTGTGTAGCAATAGGGCTTTCCAGTGGATTTGTTGAACCATTAGAATCTACTGGCATATTTTTTATTCAGCATGGAATTGAAGAGTTAGTCAATCACTTTCCAGGGAAGTCGTTCAATGAAGAGTTGATCCGCAACTATAATAGAGCGATCGCTAACTGTCTAGATGGTGTTCGGGACTTTTTGGTACTCCATTACCGTGCCAGCGATCGAGCAGATACAAAGTTTTGGCAAGCAACTAAGCAAGAAATTAAAGTTCCTACGGAACTGCAAGAAAAGTTAAAGTTGTGGAAAAGCAGATTACCAAATAAAAAGAATATCAATCCATATTTTCATGGGTTCGAGACATACTCTTATTCGGTAATGTTACTTGGACTCAATCATAAGCCTGAAGCTAGTTTACCTCTGCTGGAGCATCTTGACGACGAGAAGGCGCTAGCTAAATTTCAGGCAATTAAAGAAAAAGCCAATTACCTGAGTACAAATCTACCCTCTCAATATGAATACTTAACTTATGTAATCAAGTCTCAAGAACATTCAGAATACCTCAAAGACAATCATTTTCCGACTTCATCAGTTAACGATAGCGCATATCAAATTCCTGTGCCAATCTAATATAGAACTTACGCAAACAATAGTCAAAACTTTAATTTTCAGGTAAGTAAGGGCAATTCATGAATTGCCCTTACTGCGTGTATTTTTCCGTAAGTCCAATAATAATTAAGGAAAATCCAAGATGACAGCGAAACAAATATGCGTGATTGGGGCAGGAGTGAGCGGATTAGTCTCAGCCAAGACATTTATTGAAGAAGGTTACGAGGTTACATTGTTCGAGAAGCAGCAGGAACTTGGCGGTGTGTGGGAAAGGTCGAGAGCTTACCCAGGACTGTCGCTCCAAAATCCCAGAGACACCTATGCTTTCTCAGACTATCCTATGCCTGCCTCTTATCCAGAATGGCCTTCAGGAGAACAAATATGCGCTTACCTTGAATCCTATGCCCAACACTTTGGTGTCACAGAAAAAATTCAATTCGGTGCAAACGTAACTAAAGTGGAGCGCAAATCAGGAAATACTCCTGGATGGATAGTTAGTGTTAGCTTTCAAGAAAATGGTAAGGAGATCGGAAAACAAAATTATAACTTCGACTTTGTGATTGTGTGCAATGGTCTTTATGATATTCCCTACATTCCTAACTTGCCGGGAATGGAAGAGTTCATTGCCGCCGGAGGTAAGGTAATACATAGTAATAACTTTAATGACGCCTCTGTAATTGAGGGTAAGCGCGTGGTTGTTGTCGGTTTTGGCAAGTCAGCCACCGATTTGGCAAATTTCGCAGCTAGCAAGGCTAAGGAATGTACCCTTGTGTTCCGTCAAGCGCTGTGGAAATTTCCCAACTTCTTTCTCGGTTTGTTCAACATCAAGTATATTTTCCTGACTCGGTTTGCAGAAACTTGGATGCCCTATCATAAACTTCAAGGATGGGAAAAGTGGCTGCATAGTTTTGGCAAGCCACTAGTGTGGGCATTCTGGCGGCTGAATGAGACTATTATGCGTTTACAGTTTCCTCTTGATGCTTGTGGGATGGTGCCCAAACAGCCGATGAACAAATTGATTGGTTGTAGTGTCGGCTTGGTGCCTGAAGGCTTTTTTGAACATGTACGCGCAGGCAAAATTCGTGCTGTGAAGACAAAAATCAACAAGTTTTTTGCTAGTGGTGTCGAATTGGATAACGGGGAGCAAATACAGGCAGATGTGGTTGTCTTTGGCACAGGGTTTCTTCAAGATATCCCCTTTTTAGAAGAGAAGTATCGCAGACACGTATTTGATGAGCAAGGCACTATCCATCTTTACCGCCATCTCATTCACCCTCATGTTCCCCAGATGGGTTTTGTTGGTTATAATTATACTTTCTGTGCCCAGTTATCAGCAGAAATTGGTGCTAGGTGGTTATCAGAGTATGTCAAAGGAAATTTACCTTTACCATCCCCGCAACAGATGTTAGAGGATGTAACAGTAGAGTTGGAATGGAGGAGGAAAGATAGACCCTATGCTTTCGTTAGTGGAGCATGTGTGACTCCTTTTACATTCCATTACATTGATGAGTTGCTTCAGGATATGGGTCTTGGCACCCGCCGCAAACAAGGAAACCTGCTTGGAGAGTTGATGATGCCAGCAGATCCATCTGCCTACAAGAATCTCCGACAGGAATTACAGGCAAAACAACAGCCATCTCTTAATGATTCTGCGATCGCGGCAAGTGTAAAGGTAAAAAGCGTTCTTTGATATCTCCATAATACGGTTCGATGAAGTTCTAAACCGAACTGTATTATGAAGAGTGCAGAGTACTAAAGAACCTAAATTTTTCAGTATTAACAGCTTGTTTTACTGTTGCATTGGAATCTCGATCGCAAACTCAGTTCCCTTTCCTGGAGTTGATTCACAGCTTAACTGACCTTTATGTTTGTCCACTACCACTTGATAACTAATTGACAACCCCAACCCCGTACCACTTCCTACTGCCTTAGTGGTAAAAAATGGATCGAATATTTTTTGCTGTACCTGTGCAGTCATCCCATAACCGTTATCAGCAATCCGAATCTTCAATGTATTTACTTCTCCTAGTTCAGTACGAATACGAATCTGAGGATTTTTCCTTGGAGAATCTTCTCCATTGTTGTAGTCCTCTAAAGCATCGATCGCATTACTTAAAATATTCATAAACACTTGGTTAAGTTGACCGGCATAGCAAATAACATCCGGCAGTTGTGCATATTCTTTTAATACCTCAATTTCCGCGCGATTATTATTTTCTTTTAGTCGGTGCTGCAAAATCATTAGGGTACTGTCGATGCCTTCATGGATATTGACAGGCTTCATTTCCGATTCATCTAGACGAGAGAAGTTACGTAAGCTCAGAATAATATTTCGGATACGGGAACTTCCCACCTTCATCGAATCGAGAACCCTTGGCAGGTCTTCTCTCAGAAATTCTACATCCATTTCCTCGATTTTCTGCTCCACTATTGCTGAGGGATGGGGATATTGTTGCTGATAAATGTTAATCAAATCTAGCAATTGTTGAACATAATCACTTGCGTGAGTGATATTACCATGAATAAAATTGATAGGGTTATTAATTTCATGGGCAATTCCCGCCACCATTTGCCCTAACGAAGACATTTTTTCACTTTGAATTAATTTACTTTGGGTACTTTGTAATTCTTCTAGAGCTTCTTGCAAATGCTGATTTTTTTCGTTTAGTTCTGCTGTTCTTACTAGCACCTTTTTCTCTAGTATATGGCTGTATTCCTCCAACTGCTCATTCGCTTTAGCCAAATTATTGTAGAGAATGGCATTTTCTAAAGAGATTGCAGCTTGGATAGTTAAAAGCTTGAGAACTTCTAGGCGATCGCGTGTAAATGCTGCTGTAGTTAAATTATTTTCTAGATAGATTAGCCCCAGCAATTTCCCTTGATTAAGCATTGGAATACATAATATGCTTTTTGGTTGCTCGCGGTTAATATAACTATCTATCGCAAAAGAAGCTCGATCTGTAATGTCATCAATTACTAATATTTCTTGGGTTCGTTTGACATAATTAATCAGAGAAATAGGAACAATATCGCTAGACTCGAAAGGAATAGATAAAAACTCTGTGTGAGTATCTCTAAAAGTTGAAGCAGAACTAATTGCAGCAATAGTTAAGTCTAAATTATTAGCTTCACTCAATATCAGCACACATTTAGAAGCTCCTGCATTCTCCATCACAACTTCCATTAAAGTAGAAAGAAGTGCCTCCAATTCAATTTCTCCAGATACAGCTTGAGAAGCTTTAATGACAGTTCCCAAATCTAACATATCTGAAATACTAGTGTTGGAGCCAATGACAGTTTCATTCGTCACCAAAGTAGATTTATTGCTAAGTGTAGATAGGTGTAGACTCAGTTCAGGTAAATTATTTTCACTGTAAGAATAGCTAAGTTCTTCTTGCTGAATCGTGGGGAGAAGTAATTGAGGATAGCGTTTTTGCAAATCATAAACTTTGGCTAACGCTCCCCAACGAACATAGCAATAATAGGCATCAGTGAGGTATAATTGAGCAATTTTTTGTTTACCCCATTTGAGATAAAATATTCCTGTTAATTCACAAGCCAGAGCTTCATCGTTAATGTATTCATTTTCTTTGCTAAGGGAAATAGCTTTCTCGTAATTATCTATCGCTTCAAGATATTGACCAAGAACTCGATGCCGTTCCGCCTCTACTAAATGAAATTTATGTAAGTAATTCATTGGAGCATGATGTGCCCAATGTGCTATTTTTGCCTGATTTTCTCTAACTTTTTTGATAATTCTTTCTTGTTGATCTTCATCAACATCAGGATACAAAGCAAGCTGTACTAATGAATCATAAAAATAGAATTGAGCACTGATTATCATTCCTAGACCAGCAGATAAATACTGTTCTGCCTTCAGAGAATTTTCAAGTGCTTGGGAATAATCTGTAAATAGGTAACATAGTTGCAGTTTACAAATAAACAAGCAAATAATTGCAACTCCATCATTAGCCGCCATATGAATCGGTAACATTGTTTGCTCATTATATGCGTCACCAATTAAACAACAAGAATTTTCTGAAGAACCTAACAAATTCAATACCATCTGGCGATATATTTCATTCCAATGAAAAACCCGCTCTTGTTTTATTTGTTTGATAGCATTGCTATGCGTTGCCATTTCCTGCTCAAGAGGAACTAATTCCTTACCAATAAAATATGCATAATAGGAGTATGTATAAAGACAATAAGCCCCAAATTCTAAATCTCCTGTTTCTAAATTGTTAGAGTAAACTTCTATCAAAGGTTTTAAAGTATTTCTAACATGTTCTTTCCAGGGTTTGATCAGTTGATTATATGTTTGAATTACCTTCAACATAACTTCTTGAGTTTGGAATTTGCTCAACATACTTTCAGCCAGTTTGCCAAATCGATAGCCAGACTCAATATCTCCCACTACACTGCACAATATAATCCCATAAGCAACATACACGAATGCAGATAAAGATGCATTGCCATATTTAATCGATAAGTTGATCTGATTCAGAACTATTAATGGAAACAATGTGGGAACAACTGTGTAGGTAAAAGCAGTTATATTAGATAATATACGTATCACTACTAATGACCGAGAGTCCGTCATTTGGGGTAAATTAATTAAATCTTCAATACTCCTGCCGCTTAGATGTGATGCTGTTTCTGCTAATGCTATTTCAATATCAGACTGCTGAGGATTACAGGGAAAGTCTACTCCTAATAATTTTAAAAATCCTAGTGCAAGATTAACAGCTTCTAGTGCTTGACCCTGTGCGCCATAAGCTTGAATTTTTACTTCATAGACTTTCACTTTTTCTAAGAGTGTTTTAGCTCTTACTAATACCACCTCTGCCAATTTCTCCATCTGCTCAAAGTCGCCAGCCAAGTATGCTGCTTCTGTTGCTATTTCATACAAAGCTAGAGTTAGGTCATATTTTATCTCCCAACTATTATCTGCTAGTAGCTCAATTCCAGTAGTTAAATACTTAAGTGCCGATGAATAAGCTGTTGATACTAAAGCTTTACGTCCAGCGATTAGATTCATTTCAGCTAACTCATTACGTTTAGCTTGATGGATGATAAATTCAGCTGCAATATTCAAATGATTGACAAGCTCAAAAATATTTTCTTCCCGTTCGGCAATTGGGGTATTTTTCAAGAGAAGCAGCCCAATTTTTAAGTGCATTTGCTTGATTTGGTCTTCGGGTATTAGAGAATAAGCTGCTTGCTGAACTCTATCATGTACGAATTTATATCTGGGAAGTTGAGAATTAGTTGCTGAGAAATTTTCTGATTCTCTACTTGAAAAGCTTAATAGTTGTCTATCATTTTCTGGTGCCAAATTATAACTATCTTTTTGAAGTATAATCAGTCCTTCAAGTAATGCTTGCCATAATTCTGATGCTGTATCTATTACAGATTTTTCATTAACAAGTGATAATGTTTTTAAGTCAAACTCATTACCAATACAAGCAGATATTTTTAATACATTTTGTACATTCTGGGGCAACTTTCCTATTTGTATGCCCATAAACTCTACTACATCATCTGTAAAAGATAAGGTTTTAATTTTGGTAATATCATACTTCCAATAGCCAGCATCAAAATTTAATTCAATTAGTCCATCATCATATAATAATTTGAGAAATTGAGATGTAAAGAATGGATTGCCTTTAGTTTTGAAAAACACCATTTGAGTCAGAGGTACAGCAATGACTTCTGGACAACGTAGCGTATCGGCAATCAGATGGTTTAAATCAAGTTGACTTAAAGGTAAGAGTTTAAATGTATTAATTACTCCTCCAACTTTGGCAATTTCTTGCAGTGTCAAATTTAAAGGGTGTAGATTTGAAACTTCATTATCTCTATAGGCACCAATTAGTAGCAAGCTACCTTGACTTTCAGATGTTTTCTCTGTATCTTTAGCAAGGTGAGAAGAAGTTCCATCCATTAATAGTTGAATAAATTTCAAAGAAGCCGTATCTGCCCATTGCAAATCATCTAGAAAAATGACTAGAGGATGATCTTTCGTAGTGAAGACCTGGATAAATCTCTGAAACAATAAATTGAAGCGATTTTGAGCGGCGCTACCAGTAAGTTCAGCAGATGGGGGTTGTTTGCCAATAATTATTTCCAGTTCAGGAATTACATTAATTATTACCTGAGATTGCGTACTCAATGCCGATAAAATTTTGGTTTTCCACTGTTGAATTTGGGCGTCTGTTTCGGAGAGTATTTGACTAATTAAATCTCGCAAGGCTTGCACCAATCCTGACAACGGAATGTCACGTTGGAATTGGTCAAACTTACCTTTGATGAAGTAACTACGCTGTCTAGCAATGGGTTTGTGGACTTCATTAACCACAGCAGTTTTACCAATCCCTGAGTAACCAGAGACTAAAATCATTTCCGTGCTTCCCTTTGTCACTCGGTCAAAAGTAGTAAGGAGAATTTCAATCTCTCTTTGACGACCATAAAGTTTTTCAGGAATAGCAAAATGATTTGAGATATCCCGACTTCCTAATTCAAAGGCTGTAATATTTTGTTTCTCTTGCCATTGGTTTTGACATTTCTCTAAGTCATGCCTAAATCCATGAGCGCTCTGATATCGGTCTTCGGCATTTTTTGCCATCAGCTTGCTGATAATATCAGATAAAATTGTGGGAATATTAGAGTTAATATGACTAGCTTTTGGCGGCTCTTTGGCAATGTGAGAGTAGACTAACTCCATCGGTTCAGTAGTACTAAATGGTAACTGCCCTGTCAGGAGTTCAAAGAAGGTGATACCCAAGGAATAAAAGTCGGTACGGTAGTCTATACCTCGATTCATGCGTCCTGTTTGTTCAGGGGAAATATAAGCTAGAGTACCTTCTAGGACATTGGGATTTGTGAGAAATTGAATTTCTTTTGGTAATAGAGTTGCAATACTAAAATCGATGATTCTAGTCTTACCCGTTATCGGATGAATCAAAATGTTAGCGGGTTTGATATCTTTGTGAATTATGCGATGGCGATGTAATTGTTCTAAAGTTGCACTAATTTCAATAGCAATATCGAAAAACTCACTCAATGAAACAGAATGATTTCCTTTTTTCTGCTCTTCTTGTTGCCAAAGATTCAGGGCAATACCACCAAAGTCTTCCATTACTATCACATACCTATTGTGATATTTTTCTAGATTTATTGGTTTGACTATGCCTGGAATTTGAAGATTTTGGGTAATAGTGTACTGATTATGAAACTGATTAATTTCAGCAAAACTAGGATCTTCATTACGCATCAATTTTAAAATAACTGATTGCCGATCTTTTTCATTGATAGCTCGATAAACTAAGGTTTTTTTCCCTGAATATAATTGCTTAATAATGCGATAGCCAAGTATAGAAAATAATTTATCTGATTCTACTAACATTGCATTTAGCTATGATAATTTTCTTTCTCTGGTTTAGTATACCCAGAGCATAGTAGCTACTATCAGTGAGTCATGTAATTTTGTAATGTGCTAAAAATTAGAATTATTAATCACCAATTGGCAGCAGATTGTAGGTAACTGAGCTATAAGAAGATCAGTGTATTAACGGGTAATGAGTGGCTATTTATGTTTAGTTTCTTCAAAAAGCGAAAATTGAAAAATGCTGCGATCGCACATAAATATTAGACATTTTAACCGCAGACAGATATTCATTTTGCTGTATCTAAAGGTAGAGGATATACTCAAAATTGTTCATAGTTTTGACAGCAAGATACATTTGACAGAGTATAATGTGTATAAAACAATTAAAATTTACGTAAGTTATCACCAAATTACAAAAGCGATCGCACTCATAACTTTATTCAATTTTTAAGACTTCACTACTACCCATTGCGTCACAGCCGCCATTGCTCGCCAACCTAAAAATTTACCAATAGGTTCCGCTCGCTGAATGGCAATACGAGTTAAATTGCCACCGACTTGTTCATACCATTGAAATAAAGTTTGCTCGCCCTCTACTGTGACAACATTGGCCACTAAACGTCCACCCGGCCGCAGTGCTTCCCAGCAAACATCAAAAAGTCCGATTGCTGTCACCCCACCACCAATAAAAATAGCGTCTGGTGCTGGCAAATCTTTCAGGGTATGGGGCGCTTTACCTTCAATGATTTGCAGATTTGGAGTACCGAGAGTAGCAGCGTTGTCAGCAATATACAGTAGTCTAGAGGAATTTTGTTCGATCGCGATCGCTCGACATCGCGTATTACTCCGCATCCATTCAATTGAAATTGAGCCGCAACCCGCGCCCACATCCCACAATAACTCTCCTGGTGTGGGTGCTAAAGCTGCTAGGGTGATTGCCCTAACTTCACGCTTCGTTAACTGTCCATCGTGGCGGTAGGCGTTATCTGGTAATCCTGGTAATCTTGGCAATGGGATAACCCCAGTATCAGCAATACAATCAACTGCGATCGCATTCAAAGCCGCAACTTCGATTTCACTCCAGGATGCAGCCGTACCTTCCACAATTCTTTCATGAGCGCCGCCCATACGCTCCAATACGGTGATTTTACTGCCACCATAGCCGCGATTTGTCAAAATTTGAGCAACGATCGCTGGTGTATCTTTCCCCTCACTCAAAATCAACAGTCGCGCTCCCGGATAAATGTAACACTGGAGTAGGGAGGATGGACGACCATTCAAACTCAAGGTTTCTACCTCAGTCAAAGACCATCCCACCCTAGCACAGGCGAGGCTGAAGGCTGAAGGTGCGGGGATAATCGTCATTTCAGAGACGGGAATTCGCCGCGCTAAGGTGACACCAATGCCGTAACACATCGGATCGCCGCTTGCGAGTACGCAGATTGACTGACCCCGGCGCTGAATGATTTCCTCTACTGAAGCACTAATGGGAGATGTCCAGACTAGTTTCTCACGTCGATCGTCTGTAGGAAGCATTGCTAAATGGCGATCGCCTCCCACAATTACTTTCGCTCGATCGAGTAAAGAAAGAGCGATCGCGCTTAACCCCTGTAATCCATCTTCCCCAATGCCAACAATAGAAAGCCATTTCTGTATCATGCTAATTCATGATTAATTACTTCATAACGTTGTTGGCAGGAACTTTTAACTGATAATTCCGAGATTGTTGTAGATTTCGATGAGATTGCCATCGGGATCGCGCAAATGAGCTGTGCGGATTCCCCAGCTTGGGCGATCTCGTGGTTGAGTCACAACGAGCGCATTTTGAGCCTTTACTTGCTCATAGACCTCATCCACGTTATCCACTGCCAAAATCAAGACTATTTTATCTCGATTGACAACGTATGAAGGCTGTTCAATTCTTGGGACTACTTCAGCCATTAATTCTTGTTTGAGTAAACCCAGCTTGAGATATCCGGTATTAAACTCAGCATATCCGGTATTTTCATCGCCCCAATCGACATCAAATTTCAGCAGATCCCGGTAGAACAGAAAAGAATCTTTGTAGTTGGAGACAAGCAGTCTCAGGTGTGTTAGCTGAAGCTTCATATCTGTTGGGTTAGTCTACTAACTGTGAATTCTAGGTTCTGGGTGCAAAGTCGCCAGCAACTCGCTTTCGACAATTGCTAATTCATCAAGCCGCTGCATAACAATTTCTTTGTCGAAATAAGTAGCAGCTAAAACCCAATATATACCGTAGTGACGCGCTTCGGATGCCATTAGCCCACGATAAAATTTTGCTAACTCTGGCTCTGGACAGTAAGCAGCTAATAGTCCCAGGCGTTCGTGAGAGCGAGCTTCAATTAAACCAGTGACTAGTAAGGAATCCAGAAATCGCTCAGGTTCTTTGGGGCGTACTTGAGCTTTTAAAAGAGCGCCGTAAGGAGGCGGTGGTAGAGGAGCTAGGGGAATATTCCGGCGCTCTAACCATTGGTTAACTAGCTCAAAATGTTCTAGTTCTTCGCGAGCGATCGCAGTTAACTCCCGTACCATTTTAGTATTGGAAGGGTAGCGAAACATCATGTTCAAGGCTACCCCTGCTGCTTTGCGTTCGCAGTGGGAGTGGTCGAGTAAGATGATATCTAAATTAGCGATCGCTTGTTCTAACCAAGCAGAACTAGTGGGCTGTTTCAGGGCGTTGATAGTCGATAACTGAGTAAGCACAGAGTCAATCAATTTTGGATTTTGGATTTTGGATTTTGGATTTTTCAATAGTTTAAACTATTAGTCCGCCAAAGAAACTTTGCGGGATTTATCGTCAGAAAATCAAGTTCTTTTCTCCCTACCTTGCCTACTCCCGCTTCGGCTACGCTCAGTGACCACCTGCCCCCTGCCCCAATACTGCACGCTTTGTGCATTCTTAACTCGGAATTGGGTTTGGGGAAAAGGTTAAAGGGTAAAGGTTAAAGGTTTTTTCTTTCCCCTTTCCCCTTTCCCCTTTTCCCCTTAACCGACAAGTATTGCCCCCTGCCCCCTGCCCCCTGCTCCCCTGCCTCCCTCATTCCTGCCGCTGCCGTTTCTCCATTTCTTGAGTAGAAATCATACTGTTGACTTTCTCTACATCTACCATCATCAAAACTGCTCCTTGCATTTCAATTCCAAGCAGGGGAGTAATTGCTAGGTAACATTTTATTTGTCTACCCCGACGATTGGTAGCATCGAGGATCATTTCTTGAAACTGCTTTTTCCCGGATAGAGATTCACGAATAGGCGATCGCAACTGCTCGACGGGTAGCCCAATATCTAAGCTGAAGATAGACTTGCCGATCACTTCATCAGTCCGCAAGCCCCATAAATCTTCGACCATGTAATTCCAAATAGAGATATTAAAGCTGCCGTCAATTACCACTACTCCCGTTTGCAGACTTCTGAGAATAGAAATGAGACTAATATTTGTGTGATTAAGTTCTGTGGTGCGCTGGCTCAGTTCGCTATTAATTGTCTGTAATTCTTCATTAGTAGATTGGAGTTCTTCATTCATCGTCTCCAATTCTTCATTGGTAGATTGGAGTTCTTCGTTAGTAGTTTCTAACTCTTCATTGGTAGATTGTAATTCTTCGTTGGTAGTTTCTAACTCTTCATTGGTAGATTGTAATTCTTCGTTGGTAGTTTCTAATTCTTGTTGGGAACGTTTCAAGGCATCTTGGAGTTTAATATAACGGGTGACATCATGAAAAGAAATACTGACTCCTAAAAAGCTGCCATCTGTATCTTGTAAAGGTGTAATTTGTACATCTAGATATTGAATTTCTGTGTTAGACACATAGCGCTCTACATTTGTTATGCTCACAGGGCGGCGTTCGGTATAAGCCCGTTCAATTAGCGATCGCAATTCAACAGGTCGATAGGAAAGTTCTAGATCCTGGAAGGGACGAGTTAAATCTTTGGGGAAAAGACCGAACAAAATCCGCGCTTGCTCGTTCATCATTACCAGAGTGCCATTGGTATCAATGACTATTTGGGCGATTGGAGTTGTGTCAAAACCCATTTCTCGCAATCGGAGATTTCGAGCCAAACGGTTGCTAGATTCGTCATCTGCGGGATTTGCCATAACTAAGAGGCGATCGCGTAAATTCACCGTCGATACTTTAGTAAATATTCGATTTTTTAAGTCCAGCGGCATAAACAAATTAGAATGCATCAATAGCATCTCTGCTTTTCCTAAAAACAGATAGCCATTATCATTTAGTGCAAAATGAAACCGGGCTAGAATTCGCCCTTGAGTCTCAGAATTAAAATACATTAATGTATTGCGGCTGACTAATAAATCTAAACGCGAAATGGGTGCATCCTGAAGCAAATCGTGACGACCAAAAATCACTGAGCGGCGCAAGTCTTGGCGGAAAACATAGCGGTTCCCCACAAGTTCAAAGTATTTCTGCCGCAGTTCATCTGGTATAGATTGGACATCTTTTACTGAATACACAGCTTGCCTAGCCTGGTTGAGAGCATCTTCATCTACATCTGTGGCGTAGATTTTCACTCGTTGACGAAATTCCTCTGCTCCCAATATTTGGGCCATCAACATTGCCAGGGTATAAGCTTCTTCTCCAGAAGCACAGCCAGCGCTCCAGATACGGATTTGATCGGCAGCTTGTTTATTGTTAATCAGATTAGGCAGTATTTGCTCTGCTATCTCTTCCCAAGCTGATGAATCTCGAAAAAAAGCGGTCACGTTAATTAAAATCGTATTGAAAAGATGATTAAATTCTTCTGGATAAACTTCTAGATAGTCTTGATACTCTTCAAAACTTTCTATGGCTAATGACTGCATCCGCTTGAGTACTCGACGTATCAAAGTCGAGCGCTTATAGCCTGTAAAATCAAATCCCCGGCTTTGTCTGAGATAAACCAATAAATTTTCAAATTTAGGATCTTTTTCTGCGGAAGTCATAGTTTAAGGGGGCAGGGAGCAGGAACAAAGGAGTGGAGTTCATTATGCTTCCACGAGTATCAAAGCCTCATTAATGGAGTTCTGAGCCACATTAACGCAGTTTAAAGCCTCATTAACGGAGTTGTGAGCTTCATTAATGGAGTTCAAAGCCTCATTAAACTATGTTGACACTAAGTTGGTTGCACTTTAATACATATCTCCTCTACTCCCCTGTCCCTATGCCTCTCAGTTTAGTTAAATTTTGCCATGACTAAACTTACCAAGGTGGTAGAAATTTCATCAAGAGGTAGAATAAAATCTACATTGCCAGTGTTAATTGCGGCGGAGGGCATCCCTGCAAATTCGGCGGTTTTTACGTCTTGGACAATGACAGTACCACCCATTTTTTTAATTGCTTCTATTCCGATTGCGCCATCGCTAGCCGTTCCACTTAGCACAAGGGCCATCGCTCTGTCTTTGTAAGTGGCTGCAACCGATTCAAATAATAAGTCAGCCGAAGGACGTAAAAAATGTACTAATTCAGATTGTGATAAAGAAAGTGTACCGTCACCATTAACCAACAAGTGACGATCGGGTGGAGCAACGTAAGCCGTTCCTGGGGTCAGGGAATCTCCTTCTTGTGCCTGTTTGACAGTAATGTCTGTGCGCCGACTGAGAATTTCTGCCATAAACGACGGATGTTCCGGAGCCAAGTGTTGCACAATGGCGATCGCGGCAGGAAATTCTGCTTTTAGAGTCGATAGCACTTGAATTATAGCAGTCAGTCCGCCTGCCGAGGCTGCGATCGCCACTATATCAAAGGCAGCATTAGTAAAGTGAGGTGGATGATTTTTGGCATTTTCTGCCATTTCAATCATGATTTTGCCCCTATGACTATCTGCATAACTTCTTTAGTTACAAATAGTATTACATTAATTAAGTTGCAATTTTTTCTTATTTACATATATCATACAATATATTTTAACTACTTCAGTATTTTTTGCCTTTACCGATCAAATTCACAGGTTAATCTTCCTGCTCTAAAATAGATTTCGCTTTCAAAAGTTGCTGCTTATGTTCCTCACTAACTGTTGGGTATTGCAGATTTAGTTCTTCTAATTTTGTGCAGATAATATTGGCAACGATCAGCCGTGTAAACCATTTGCGATCGGCAGGAATGATATACCACGGTGCCCATTTAGTACTAGTATTATTAAAAACTTCTTCATAAGCATTCATATAATCATCCCAAAAAGCTCGTTCTCGGACATCATTATCTGAAAACTTCCAATTTTTATCAGGAGAGTCAATCCGTTCTAAAAAGCGTTTTTTCTGCTCTGACTTAGAGACATTTAGAAAAAACTTCAAAATGATGACGCCATTATCAACCAAATATTTTTCAAAGTTATTGATTTCTTCAAAACGCTGTTTCCATATCTTATTTCCATTAGGAATGTGAGGAAGTTGTTGTTTCTGAAGCATTTCTGGATGGACGCGAACCACTAGCGCTTCTTCATAGTATGAACGGTTGAATATGCCAATTCTTCCTCTTTCTGGCAGAGCTTTCATTGAGCGCCACAAGTAGTCATGGTCTAATTCTTCCGCACTGGGGCCCTTAAAACTAAACACCTGAAATCCCTGTGGATTAACACCAGAAGTTACGTGTTTAATAGTGCTGTCTTTGCCAGCAGCATCCATTGCTTGAAAAATAATCAACAGAGCATAGGTGTTTTGAGCATAGAGAATATTTTGGTAATTAGCTAGTCGTTCAATATCTACTTTTAATTTGGTTGCAGCATCACTTTTTTGATGGAAATCAGTTTTATAAGCTGGGTCATAGTTTTTTTTCAAAGAAATCTTTGAACCAGGTGGAACAATGAAAGCATCATGATTCATCTATCAAATCTCCTAACAGCTATTTAATACAAAAGCACATTTTGAAGCGTTGATTCCTGAAAGTTAAGTAAAGCAACGTAAATAATTAAAAGTTTGTAGTGAGGACTTTAGCCTCTCTGCAAACTAATCTCAAGATTTATTACATTACTTAATCTACTTCGATTTATTCTCATCTACTTACTTCCGTCGCTTTGGCATCGGACGCATTGCTTCACGTCCCAAGATAAACATCCCTGTGATACCTAAACAGACAAACCAAATATATTGATACCAATATTGCCGAATCTGTACAACTGTACTAGTTTTTGGATGCAATGTATTTAAGTATAGCAGCAGCATCAATATCATCAGTGCCCCAAAACCAACAAGGCTCAAGCCAATAAAAATTCGTGCAGAACGCAGTTCAAAATCACTAATAGTATTTAGGTCAATTTCTGCCAGTTCCTTAAAGGAGTCATCCGCTAAAGATGAGGCTGCTTGAAATCTATTACTCAGTTTTGATGGCAAAATTGGCGACAGTTTTGCTACAGTTGGGCGACGAAGTAAAGCCTCAGTATCTCGCAGCAATTCTAGTGGTTTACGGGTAGTAGTTGGTTGAGCAAACTCTATGTTTTCTGTAGGAGTTGAGGCATTAGCTTTGCTTTCAAAATCCATAGTATACTTCGGAAAAACCAGGATATACATAGCCTAGCGAATCAAAAGACAAATGCGTGAAAATAATTTGTAATTTGTAATTAATTGATTTTTGGGAAAATACTAATCATTCTACATTACTGATAAATTCTGACTCCTGACTCACCTCGGCTCATTTCGGCTACGCGGTAATTGAATCTCGACTTCGCTCGATTACCGCGTAGTCGAAATTCAATGACCAACGCTCGGCGACCATCTGAGTGCTGAATTCTTACTGAAAAACTATTCGTCCATTTCTTTTAATGTAGCTAATGCCGATGGAGATAAACGACTGAGATAGCGGAATATCCAGTATTTAAAAATAGTATTTAAAATCACAGGAAATGTAGCAATAAAGAAAAAGATTACATTTCTAGTGGGTGGTAGACCTAAATGTTCTGCCAATCCTGCAAGCAGGACTTCCCAACCGTCTGGTGAGTGAAATCCGACAAATATATCAGTAAACAGAATAATTAAAAAAGCTTTGGCACTATCGCTCAGACCAGAGACAATGGTATCCATAAAAGACTTAAGGATCGCAATTTCTCTTTTGCTCATGGCGATAACTATACCAAAAGAAAATAGTGATATTAAATCAGCAAAAACATTACTAAGACTACTATTGCTTTTTCTCCTAAATTCTTCCGAGATTTCAATTGCTTTACTTTTAATTTTTCCTTGTGTTAACTCTGAAGAAAGTGCTGGTGCTTGATTAATAAAATATTCAAATCTCAATGCTTCTTGAAAACTATGGAATTCATGGAGAGCTTCTTTTTCCATATCAGAATTGATGAATATTGTAGTTGCATTATCTCCTCTAACCCTTTCTAGGATTGGACTTACAATATATTCTTTAGATAAATATTGAGTTAAAAGCGGTACAAGAATGAGAACTATCAAAAATCGCAGAGCAATTATTGTTCTACCTTTAGAAAGGCGATAATTCCTGACAAATTCTTCTTCTGTCTGCGGTGCAAAATCTGCTTGAATTTTATTAATCCTTCTGCCGATAGAACTCTTAGGCAATTTAGGTTTTGGAATTGGAGGGTTAATTTGAGGATCGTTTACATTAGCTGAATTTAGCTGTTTTTTGATTTCGTTATCATTAATGTTTAAAGGCTGATAAGTGGGCACTAAGGAAGTCTTATTAATTACTTCATCTTTGATAGCATACTTCTCTACTACTTCATCAATAATCTTCAACTTTTCTAATAAAACAGAGTTAGAAATATTGATAATTCCCCGACTAAGCTGAAATTCTGCAAGCCTGATCTTAATAATAGTTAGGTTCTTATTAAGATACACTTGCCAATAAGACATTACATTTTCAGTATAATTTACTGATTGTAAAGATATTTTTTTGTTATCAAAATGTTCGTTCTCAATGTTTTTAATTCTCTGAGCTGCTTGATAAGCTTCTAAAAGTGCCCTTTCTGGCGTATCTGAAAACCAACGCTTAAGCGATCGCAAATATTTTTGGAATGTTCTGGTAAGTGAGTTTTTCATTACATATATGACTTTTAGATAATGTGTATTATAGTTATATAATCATAAAAAATGGGTAATACAGCTAAATAGTTAGTCCAATCCAGATTCAGGTAATACTCCCTGATGCAATAGACCTCTTGCAAAAATATATTTTTGCACTCTCAGGGTAAAGGGAAAAAGGTAAAGGGAAAGGATTTTGAGTTTTTTTATCCTTTTCCCCTTCACCTTTACCCCGACAAATGCCAAGAAGTCTAATGTCTAGGAAGGGCTACGTCTACGCTAGCAATTTTATATTACCTGTAAACTCAGATGGATCGGCATAGATTGGCAGTTTATCCATTACACTGTCATTATTGACACTACATGTCAGTATTTCTGGTCTATACAAAAGCCCTGATTGTAACATTTCACAATCAAAGCAAATTTTCCATTATGCAGAGTTTATCACTGTTAAAAGGAATAGGAAGTAAAGATGTTGTTTTCTCATCTCCCTTATCCCTCTATTCACTACTCCCCACTCCCAAGTTTTAAATTATGAGTTTGAGTCTATGCATGATTGTGAAAAACGAAGCAGCAACACTGCCTAAATGCCTAAGCAGTGTGAGAAAAGTAGTGGATGAAATGATAGTCTTGGATACAGGCTCAATCGATCGCACTCCCAATATTGCCCAACAACTCGGTGCAAAAGTCCATCATTTTAAATGGTGTAATGACTTCAGTGCTGCCCGCAATGCAGCTCTCAAATATGTCACTGGTGATTGGATTTTGGTATTAGATGCTGATGAAACTCTGACTTCAGCAATTGTACCGCAGTTACAAGAGGCGATCGCAAGAGATGAATATTTGCTCCTCAACCTCGTCCGCCAAGAAGTTGGTGCAGAACAATCTCCCTATTCTCTGGTTTCCAGGCTATTCCGCAATCATCCAGATATTCGTTTTGACCGTCCTTACCATGCCTTGGTAGATGATAGTGTGTCAGAAATTTTAACCAGAGAACCCCACTGGCAAATAGGTTATTTACCTGGGGTTGCCCTTGTACACACAGGATATCAAAAAAGTGCGATCGCTCAAAATAACAAATATGCCAAAGCCGCTACAGCGATGGAAGGGTTTCTGGCAACTCATCCCAACGATCCCTATGTTTGCAGTAAATTAGGAGCGTTGTATGTGCAAACTGGGAAAATTTCTCAAGGTATGGATTTGCTAAGACATGGAATCACCGTTGCTGAAGACAACTACGATATTTTATATGAACTCCACTATCATTTAGGCATTGCCTACAGTCGCTTGCAAAAATCCCCACAGGCGATTTATCACTATCAAGCTGCCATCAAATTGCCAATCTATCCCATGCTCAAACTAGGAGCATACAACAACTTGGGTAACTTACTCAAAGCAGCAGGAGATTTCAACGGTGCGAAAACTGCTTATATCACAGCTTTGAAAATCGATCCCACTTTTGTTTTTGGACATTATAATTTGGCGATGACATTTAAGGCTTTGGGTTTATTTGCAGATGCGATCGTATATTATCAACATGCAATTACCTTAAATCCTAACTATGCCGAAGCATATCAAAATTTGGGGGTAGTGTTGCTGAAAGTTGGCAATCATCAAGATAGTTTAGCAGCTTTTAGAAAAGCGATCGCCCTTCACGAAAGATATAATCCCGAAGAAGCGAAGAGACTACGCCAGGGATTGCAAGAGATGCAGTTGATATAGGGCATTGGGCATGGGGGCATGGGGCATTGGGCATAGGGTATGGAGGAGAATAACAAATAACAAATGACAAATGACAAATGACAAATGACAAATTCAGAGGTTTCGATGAGCCAAAGCATTGATGAACGGATACGCTGGACAAGTGCAGACTTAGAGTTATTGCCAGATAACGGTAATCGCTACGAAATTATCGATGGGGAATTATTTGTGACTAGGGCACCGCATTGGGGACATCAAAAAGCTACTGGTAATATTTATGCAGAATTAAGAACTTGGTCACTCTCATCAGGTCTTGGTGAAGCTGTTCCTAATCCAGGAATTATTTTTAGTGATGCAGATAATGTTATTCCCGATGTGGTTTGGGTAAGTAAAGAACGCCTCGCCATTTTACTTGATAATGAAGGACATTTAACGGGAGCGCCAGAACTGGTTGTAGAAGTACTTTCCCCTGGAGTCCAAAACGAGCGGCGCGATCGCGAAGTCAAGCTAAAATTATATGCTTCTAGAGGAGTTCAAGAATATTGGATTTTAAACTGGCAATTACAACAGGTTGAAGTGTATCGCCGAGAAAAAGCAGTTCTGAAATTAGTAGCAACATTATTCGCAACAGATGACCTCTCTTCACCTCTGTTACCAAATTTTGTTTGCACTGTAGCGCGGTTGTTTGTGTGAATATGCAGAACTTCAAAAACTTGAAGCTGGAAACACAAAACTCAGACTTAAGTATAGTTCAATACATTTAAGTTAACTGTATTGATTTATAGTCTCAAGACTTGCCTCCCCTAGTTCTCCCCGATTGTTACCTAATCTAAAAATATCAGCCCAAAAGTTGAAATCAAAACTTTTGGCGGTATCAAACTTTTTAATATTTTATTAATAGAGAGACAAGCTGATTTCGTATATTTTGTTCATAATTGGGTGGACTTGGCAGCATAATTGCCTTCACGGGCATAATTCTTTAAAGAATACAACAACGTAGATGCAATGAGTATTTGAGGAAGTAATACCTATGCTTGAAACCCATCTTATCCACACCGAAGCTGATTATCGTGCTGCACTTGATGAAATTAAAAGATTGTTTGATGCAGAACTAAATACACCAGAGTTTGACCGCTTGGAAGTTTTAACTACGCTTGTGAAAGCATACGAGCAAAGGTATTATCCAATCGAAGCACGAGATCCTATTGAAGCAATCTTATATTATCTTGAATCCCGCGAGTTGTTTTTAGATGACATAGAGCCAATGAAACAAGCCATGTTTTACTAAAAACCCCTATAACTTGAACTTCGGAACACGAAACTTGAACTTCAAAACATGAAACTTCAAGTTCAGAACACAAAGCTTAAACTTCGGAACACGAAACTTAAACTTCAGAACACAAAACTTGAACTTTAGAACACAAAACTTGAACTTCAAAACATGAAACTTGAGGTTTAAAATGAACTCCACCAGTTCTGAGTCGAAAAGGTGGAGTTAAAAAGTTGAAGAGTAGAGAAGTACTCCTCACAAATGACAAATACTTCGGCTTACCTCGGCTTCGCTCGGCACAAGTCGCTCAGTACAAGTGACAAATGACAACTGACAATTAACTAAATACGCGACTTGACAAATTTCTCTAATCTATCCATTCCCTTTTCAATCGTCGCCATATCTGTGGCGTAGGAAAGGCGAATGTTGTCATCAGCGCCAAAAGCAATTCCGGGAATGACAGCAACTTGATGTTCTTCCAACAAAGCGTCACAAAATTCTAGGGATTTTAGACCGGTTTTGCTGATATCAGGGAACAGATAAAAAGCGCCATCTGGTTTTGCAGTACTCAATCCGGGAATGGCGTTGAGTCTGTCTAGCATTACCTGTCGCCGTTTGGCGAAGGCTTGGCGCATTTCTTCGACACAATCTTGAGAACTTTGTAGGGCCGCGATCGCACCATATTGGGCAAAGGTACACACGTTAGATGTACTATGTCCTTGGATGGAACTTGCTGCTTTAATGATTTCTACAGGCCCCGCTAAATAACCAAGTCTCCACCCAGTCATAGAATAAGCTTTCGCAAACCCATTACTAATCAAAGTCCGGTCAAAAATTTCCTGACCCAAAGAACCGATGCTGATATGTTCTGCACCGTCGTAGAGAATCTTTTCGTAAATCTCATCAGAGACAACAAAGATATCTGCATCAACTATTACCTGCGCCAGTGCTTTAATTTCATCTGGCGTGTACACCATCCCAGTGGGATTAGATGGGGAGTTGAGGATAAATAACTTCGTCTTCGGCGTAATCGCTTTACGGAGTTTTTCGGGAGTAATTTTATAACCAGTCGTGGCATCTGTAGGGACAATTACCGAAACTCCACCTACCAAAGTCACCATTTCAGGATAACTTAGCCAGTAGGGTGCAGGGATAATTACCTCATCACCTGGATCGATTAGCGCCACGATTAAGTTGTACAGAGAATGCTTACCGCCATTGGTGACGATGACATTCTCCGACTTGTAATCAAGACCGTTGTCGGTTTTAAGCTTGTGGGCGATCGCTTCCCTTAACTTTGGTTCTCCGGCTGCTGCACCATATTTGGTTTTGCCTTCATCCAAAGCTTTGACTGCTGCGGCTTTAATATGCGCTGGGGTATCGAAATCTGGTTCTCCAGCGCTAAAACTACAAACATCTATTCCTTCCGCCTTCAGTGCCTTAGCCTTGGCTGCGATCGCTAAGGTTAATGAAGGTGTTACCTGACTTACTCTTGCTGCCAGCTTCATTCTTACTATTTTTGGCAAATCTTTCACTTATCTAAGGATATCCCAGAATCCCTACCAAGATTTGCTTTTTCTGAATTCGTTGAGAATCGGGGAGATGAGGGAGCAGGGGAGCAGAGGGGCTGAGGGGCAGGGGGAGCTGAGGGGCAGGGGAGAATAAGAAATAACTAATGACCAATACTTCGGCTTACCTCGGCTCCGCTCGGTACGAGTCGCTCAGTACAAGTGACAAATGACAAATGACTCCGCAAAGCAGTTTGATTATTGACTCTTAACCATGTATTATGTATAACTTTATTTTTAGGTAAACTAGTTGTTTTTATGCAGATTAAGAAACTTTTAATTGCATCTTCTCTGTTAATTACTGGTCTTTTTATACCTAATGCTGCCATTGCTCAAAATCGCGGTACTCCGGGTAAATTTGATTTTTATGTACTGACACTCTCTTGGTCGCCAGATTATTGTGCGGCAAATGGTAGCCGTGACAAGCAGCAGTGTGGTTCTGGAAGGAAACTTGGTTTTGTACTACATGGTTTGTGGCCGCAGTATCAAACTGGTTATCCTGCTAATTGTTCTACACAAAAATTACCGTCGGAAGTAAAGCGACAATTTCCAAATTTGTATCCTAGTAATAAACTTTACGATCATGAATGGGAAAAACATGGTACTTGTTCGGGGAAAACTCCTGCGGAATACTTGGGATTGAGTAAAAGGTTAAAAGATGCGATCGCTATTCCCGCAGCTTATAATCGTCCGGCAAAACCATTGCGTACTACAATTACAAATTTTAAAAATTCCTTTGTGAGTGCTAATAATCAAATTACTGCTGATGGAATAGCACCTTTTTGTTCTGGTTCGGGAAGATTTTTGCAAGAAGTCTTCTTTTGTTATTCCAAAAATGGTGAACCTGGGATTTGTAGCGCCGAGATTTTGAAGCGATCGCAAAAAAGTTGTGGCCAGCCAGATTTCTTACTGCGAAACGTTAGATAAAAATCGGGAATGGGGCATTGGGCATTAGTCATTAGTCATTAGTTATTTCTTATTCCCCTTGTCCCCTCTGCTCCCCTGCTCCCCTGCTCCCCTGCTCCCCGTAACTATGATTTGAAGTTCCTTAATTTATTTTTTACTGTTTCTTATTTATTCCTTAACCTATTTATTCTAATCTTCTAATTGTAATTAGAACCTATTCTTATTTTGAAATAACAGATGCAATCAGAAAATTTATTTAGCACAAAGTTGTATTTTTAATTATAACTTTTTGTGTAGCTCACTGAATTGCAATAACTCCAAGTTTTTTCCCAGTTTTAATAGTTTTTTGCAACACAAATTATTTTAGTCAGGGTGCATTCTTGTCTTTTACTAGGAGTGCTAAATGGAATATTTATTTCTGGCTTTGGCGCTGAGTCTTGCACTCGGCTTCGAGTTTGTCAATGGTTTTCATGATACTGCAAATGCAGTTGCCACGGTCATTTATACTAACACCCTAAAGCCAAATATTGCCGTTGTTTGGTCAGGCTGTTGGAACCTAATTGGTGTGCTGACATCAAGCGGAGCTGTTGCTTTTGGCATTATTGCCCTGCTTCCTGTTGAGTTGGTACTCAATGTTGGCTCAAGTGCAGGCTTCGCAATGGTCTTTGCACTTTTGATTTCAGCGATCATGTGGAACTTGGGAACCTGGTACTTGGGCTTACCTGCATCCAGTTCACACACATTGATTGGCTCGATCATAGGTGTTGGTTTAGCAAATTCAATGTTGTCTTCGGGTCATATTTTTGGTGAGGGCGTGAATTGGGCAAAGGCACAGGAAGTTTTTACATCTTTACTGATTTCGCCAATTATTGGATTCACCTGCGCCGCACTGCTGTTAATACTAGCGAAGATACTGATTAAACGACCAGAGTTATACCGTGCGCCGGATCATGGTAAAGCACCGCCGCCTTGGATACGTGCTTTGTTAATCTTGACATGTACTGGTGTGAGCTTCGCCCACGGTTCAAATGATGGTCAAAAAGGTATGGGTTTGATCATGCTCATCTTGGTAGGCATTCTACCAGGTATGTTTGCACTGAATATAGATACCAATGCAGGAGCGATCGCTCAGTTGGCCGCTACGTCCAACTCTGTGATTTCAGTGCTGCAACAACCACTACCTGGAACATTCTTAAACAACCAAAACGTCTCAGATGAGCTTTCCGACTACCTCAAACCAAGTAACGAAGCCACCGAAAAAACATTACCAGCTCTTGCTGCTAAGAGTCGTACAATCAAAGATAAGCTTGCTGATAAGACTAGTTTCAAGCAGCTTTCAAAGGATGAGCTTGGCTCATTACGAACTGATATGTATCTAGTAGCTGGAACAATTGCAAAGTTGGACAAACAGAAAAAATTAACTAATACCAAACAAGAAGAGGTGCTTACCAGTTATAAAACGCAGTTGGATAAAGTAACCAAATTCATTCCCAATTGGGTAAAATTTGCCGTTGCCATTGCACTGGGTCTTGGCACAATGATTGGTTGGAAGCGGATTGTAGTAACAGTAGGTGAAAAGATTGGCAAAGACCACCTTACTTACGTTCAAGGAGCTTCCGCCGAGTTAGTAGCTATGACAACCATTGGTGCTGCGGATTATTTCGGTCTACCAGTCAGCACCACTCACGTACTATCATCTGGTGTAGCGGGTACAATGGCGGCGAACCATTCGGGTTTGCAAATGGATACTCTAAGAAATCTGCTCCTAGCCTGGGTGCTGACACTGCCGGTTTGTGTACTGCTTGGTTCTGCTACATACGCAGGTGGCTTGTATATAGTCTTGAATATTCTAGGCTTGAAGTAGGACAATGGGGCATTGAAAAGTAAAAAGTAAAAAGGCAAAAGATTCTTTTCTTTTTACTTTTGCCTTTTACCTTTTGACTTCTTAAGCTATCGTCACATCTGGCGACAAGTAAACATCTTGAATGTTGTGAAACAGTTTTACACCTTCCTCAAAAGGACGTTGGAAGGTTTTTCGCCCAGAAATTAATCCTGAACCACCAGCGCGTTTGTTGATTACGGCGGTGCGTATTGCTTCGGCGAAATCATTTTTACCAGTCGCGCCACCAGAATTAATCAACCCGACACGCCCAGAGTAGCAGTTTAGTACTTGGTAACGAGTTAAATCAATTGGGTGATCGGTTGTCAACTCTGTGTAAACCCGCTCATCGGTTTTGCCGTAACTCTTACCACTGGCTTTGGCAATTGCACCGTAACCATTGTTATTTTCGGGTAACTTTTGTTTGATAATATCAGCTTCAATCGTTACGCCCAAATGATTCGCTTGTCCGGTAAGATCAGCCGCAAGGTGGTAATCTTTATCTTGTTTAAAGGCGTTATTCCGCAGATAACACCAGAGAATTGTTGCCAAACCGAGTTCGTGGGCGCGTTTAAAAGCTTTGCTGATTTCTTGAATTTGTCTGGTAGAATGCTCCGAACCAAAGTAAATTGTCGCACCTATCGCCGCCGCCCCTAAATTCCAAGCTTGTTCGACATCCGCAAACAATACCTGGTCAAATTGATTGGGGAAAGTCAGCAATTCGTTGTGATTGATTTTGGCAATAAAGGGAATTTTGTGGGCATACTTGCGCGAAACTATACCTAATGTCCCCAAAGTAGTAGCAACAGCATTGCAATCTGCGGCGATCGCTAACTTGACAATATTTTCTGGGTCAAAGTAAATTGGATTGGGCGCAAAAGACGCGCCAGCTGAGTGTTCAATCCCTTGGTCTACTGGTAAAATCGAGAGATAGCCTGTATTTGCCAGACGACCAGTAGAGTAAAGTAAGTGGAGATTACGCAATACTTGAGGATTGCGATCGCTGTTGAGCCAGATGCGATCTACAAAGTCTGGGCCCGGCAAATGTATTAAATCACGAGAAACTTTTGCTTTGTAAGTAAGCAGGTCTTCAGCCTCTTTACCTAGCAATGACTCAATAGAATTAGGCTCTTTGAGCGTTGTAGTCATAGTATTATCCTCAAAAACTGAGCAAATGACCTTGTTTTTAAGATAGCATTTCTAATATTGCTAACTTGGTTGTACGGTCATTAGTTATGTGTATTCTTTTTGAATATATAGCAATCTTCTTTTATAAATGAAAACCAAAAGGCTGAGATTTCCCACTTGTTTCAATAAGCCGAGAATCTTGTGATGAATGATTAAGTAAGGCTATACTACCGGAAGTATTAAATCAACTTTCGGAATTGATATTTTCAACAGTGACCAACATCAAACAGTACAATCATACTATCTGGCGATCGTAACTGAAAAGTGAAAACCCATCTTTACCGGATTTTGATAATAATTTTGAACAAAATAAATACAATCGTATGAATAAGTTTCAAATCGATATCGACTTTAGCAATATAGATTTAGCTTCCCTTGAGACAGAAGAAGATTTTCAAAGAGAAGCAAAAATGTTACTCCCAAAGGCACTGGTCAAACTAGGTGAAAGTGTGGGTGAAAAAACTTGGGAAGAATTACAGCAAAAGTTGCAAGGAACTGGAGGTAAACTCAAATCTTCTCCCAGCGAGAAACGTAGGTTTATTCAAGAAACTGGAAGAACTTATCAACGAAATGCTAGTAACAGAGAAAAACAAGAACTAGAAGATTATATAGTAGAGCAATTACGCCAGCACAAGTAGTATTTGTCAGAAGTTAACTTATCAGACATAATTCAAATAAACCAGCGACGAATAAACTCCACTTGGAAGCGATAGCCGTCGTCAACTTCCTCAATTAACTTCCGTTGCAACAGCAAGTTGAAAATAATATCAGCATCAGGGAACTGTTGCAATAGAGTTTGGCGCCTGACTATAGCCCCTTCCCCTTGAGCGGCGATAAAACATAGAATAGCTTGTCCAGTAGCATCTATTGGTTGTTTTGAATGTCAGCTAAGAAAAATCTGCCACTTTGCAAAGCTTCTGAATTGCAATTCCAGCGATCGCTGCAATAATTAGCTTGGAATATTTAGGTGTTAATAAGTCAAAATTTATTCTAGTCTACTAGCAGAATTAACATCTAAAAACAACGTTGCTTGTGGTTGTTGACGAAGAATAGAAGCTGGACAGTCTGTACCGATATAGCTTTGCAGCATATCTTTTACCACATTCGCTTTACGTTTTTCTGGAGCAAGACAGATAATTTTTTTAGCCGAACAAATTGTTGGGATGGTGACAGTAAAAGCATACTGTGGAACATTTTCTAAATTCGGAAAGTGACCTGTACTTACTTGTTGCTGACGGTTTACAGTATCCAGCTTTACCAGTTTTACGCTGTAAGGATCTTGAAAATTTGCTACAGTTGGATCGTTAAAAGCTAAATGTCCATTTTCGCCAACACCAAGACAGCATAAGTCAATCGGTTGTGCTTGCAATAATTTAGTGTAGCGATCGCACTCTGCTACTGGTTGTAATGTATCACCTTCTATATAGTGAAATTTCTTAGGATTAACCCGATTTTCTACACGTTCTCGCATATAACGCCGAAAACTAGCAGAATGATCGGCAGTAATTCCCAAATATTCATCTAGATGGAACACAATAATCCGCGACCAATCTACATCACCCAATGCAATCAAAGCATCAAGAAATTTGAGTTGGGAGTTACCTGTAGCTAACAATACAGCAGCTGTATCCTGAAGATTAAGAACTTGCTGTAAATACTTTTGCACGATTACGGCAACATCCTCGGCCATTTCGACTTCAGAGTTGTAAATCTGCACTAATAAATCGTCAACGCGAAAAAAGTTTGTGGCGGCTACCATTTGCTTACGAAGAAGGTTATCAATTATACGGCAGTTTGCCCAGAGGTTTTACCTGTCTACCCTTATATGCCCTATCTAGTATAGATTTTAGGATTTAGCAAAGTAATTTGTGACTCTTGAAATTTTCTTCTCCAGTCCCCAATCCCCGTATTAACAAAGGAACAATCACTAAAGGCAAAAAACAATGTAAACTATTTAAATTAAGTTAACAATTATTTACATTTTACCCAAAAATCATGCTGGCTGCAATTCTTTTTGACCTAGACGGCACTATTGTCAATACCGATCCTATACACTACCGAGCTTGGCGGGAAATGCTGTTAAATTACAGCATAGAAATAGATGAAACATTTTATAAATCCCGAATTAGTGGAAGGCTAAATCCAGAAATTGTTGAGGACAAGAGGACAAGGAGAATTGGGGACAAGGGGAAAGACTTGTTGTAAGTTCTAACTTTTGTCACCTTGTCCCCCTTGTCCCCCTTGTCCCCTCTACTCCCCTACCCCTCACCCCCCATCCCCAAAAACTCCACTTTTTAACCGAGCCATATCACGCAACGGTGGTGCGCCGAACAAGCGACTGTATTCACGGCTGAACTGTGAGGGACTTTCATAACCCACATAATGACTAGCTGTTGCTGCATCCATACCTTGCCCCAGCATCAGACGACGGGCTTGTTGAAGCCGAAGTTGTTTTTGATATTGCAAAGGACTCATGGTGGTGACAGACTTAAAGTGATGATGAAGCGACGAGGGACTCATGCGCGCTTCACGAGCGATCGTATCGATCCGAAATGGTTTTTCGTAGTTCCATTTCAGCCAGTTGATCGCTCTGCTAATTGCTTGGAATTGTTTATCGACTAAAGCAATCTGTCGCAATCTAGCACTGTGTTCGCCAGATAACAAACGGTAGAAAATTTCTCGGACCATCAAAGGTGCGAGGATGGCAATATCTTGGGGCGTTTCCAACAACCGTACAAGTCGGATTGCAGCATCAAGTAGTTGTGGGCTAACAGGATTAATAGACAAACCCGGTTTTAGTGGTTGGTTAGTGGGAGCGTCTAGTTTTGCCTCCATCATCAGTGTGCTGAGTTCTCCGGGATCTAAATCGAGCCGAAGACACAGATACGGAAGGCTTGGTGTCGCTTCAATCACTTGCCCAACGACAGGCAGATCGACCGACACCACCAGATATTGGTCTTGACCATAAACATACAGATTGTCTGCCAACATTACCTGTTTCTTGCCCTGAGCGACGATGCAAAGGGCAGGCTCATGCAGGGTATGGAGAGGGGCAGTAGGTTGTAATGAACGGATCAGGAATAACCGCTCGATCGCTGTGGGATGGACACCATCTCCATTACTGTTTTGTGCAATCAGAGCGGCTAGCTCGGACTGCTGCTTTCTAACAGTCTGTTCCATAATGTTGTTTGAAATCCTTTATTAAACTAACATTCAGGGCAGCTGCAATCTATTTAGCCGCTGAGGTCAGTTTATCTTTTTATGATAAACATGAATAAAAATGCAGGATTAGGCAAGAATTTCGCAGGTTCAGATTACCGCATCAAGCTTTGACTCCCTTAGATTAAGAGTGTGCTAGAGAATACAACAACTTGGAGATCCGGTTTTATGACTACCAACCAACAGAAAGTCGTACTAATTACAGGCGCAAGTAGCGGTATCGGTGAGGCGACAGCACGTCTACTCGCTCGTAAGGACATCCACGTCATCCTGGGCGCACGACGCACGGAGCGGCTAGAAAAGCTCGTGGCTACAATCCGCGCTGAGGGAGGCTCGGCGGAGTATCAGACTCTTGATGTTACTAATCGCGCCGACTTCCAAGCCTTTGTAGAATTTGCTCAGAGCAAATTTGGCCGCATTGATGTCATCGTTAACAATGCAGGCGTTATGCCGCTCTCGAAGCTAGAAGCGCTGAAAGTTGATGAATGGGACTGGATGATTGATGTGAACATCCGTGGCGTACTCAATGGCATCGCTGCTGGGCTACCGCTGATGAAACGCCAGGGATTTGGCCAGTTCGTCAAGGGACTTCCAAAAAATAAAACATCCCATTTAAGATAATGATAATCATTTTAGGGGGGAGAAAGCGGCAGCCATCGGCTGCCGCTTTCTCCCCTCCTTTTTGTAGTAAATTCAGTAATGATGAATTTTTGGGTGCAGCAGAGGTGTCTATAGTATTAACTTCTTCACTGAAACAACTATTAAAACAAACAGCATCTCAATTAAAAGGTGCTGCAAAACGTAAGTTTATAGCGTCAACAGTCCAAGGTTTGGGTGTAGGTGGACAGAGACTTGCAGAATCGGAATTAGGATGGAATCGAGGTACTATCCGTAAAGGGATGAAAGAATTAACTAGTGGTGTTACCTGTATTGACAATATGAGCGCAAAAGGTCGCTATAAAGCAGAATTACATTTACCAAATCTCCTAGAAGATATCAAAAATTTAGTAGATTCCCAAAGCCAGACAGACCCAACTTTTAAAAGTCAAAGACTATATACTCGTCTCTGTGCTACCGAAGTGAGAAAGCAATTAATAGAAAAGTATGATTATAGGAATGAAGATTTACCTACGTCAGAAACGATTCGTCTGAAACTGAACCTCTTAGGCTATAACTTGAGACGAGTAGCTAAAGTTCAACCTCAAAAAAAATTCCCCAAACCGACGCAATCTTTGAGCAACTAGATATAGTAAATCAAAATGCATCTTCTGACGGAAGTGTCTTGCGTCTGTCGCTGGATGGAAAAGCTCGCGTCAAAATTGGCTCATTTGACCGAGGAGGTAAAAGCCGGGCTAAGGTCGAAGCTGATGACCATGATTATCATCCTAAAACAACCGTAACTCCTTATGGGATATTCCTTCCAGAGCTTGATGAACTTTTTTTATATTTTACGGAATCGAAAGTTACAAGCGATTTTATAGTTGATATTTTAGAGGATTTTTGGATGAGTGAGAAACATCGTTTTTCTCACGTTGAAACATTACTGCTCAATCAAGATAATGGGCCAGAGAATAGTTCTCGACGCACCCAGTTTATGAAACGTATAGTAGAGTTTGCCCAGAAATACTCATTGAATATACGTTTAGCTTACTATCCGCCTTACCATAGCAAATATAATCCCATAGAAAGAACATGGGCAGTATTAGAAAATCATTGGAACGGCAGCATCTTAGATGAAATAGAAACGGCTTTAAACTTGGCTGCTAGTATGACATGGAAGGGTAAACATCCAATTGTTAAGTTAGTTACTCAAACTTACGCCACCGGAGTGAAACTCACAAAAAAAGCTATGTCGGAAATTGAGAAACAAATTGAGCGTTTGACTCATTCTCAAAACGAATTTTTTCCCAATCTGGGTAATTGGTTTATTGATATTAATTTTGCCAAAACGTAAGTTATAAATAGTAATTTACAGCTTTATAGTCTTAAATAAACATAACTTCACTTTGCGGCTTGCTCGTGCGAGTGTAGATTTTTTCATGCTTACAAAGGGGGGAAGAGAGCGGCAGCCGACGGCTGCCGCTCTCTTCCCCTTAATAATGATTATCATTATTGAGTAACTGCCAAAAGATTAATTTTTGGGACAATTTATTCTTTGGAAGTCCCCAACTTGTCCTCCATCGGCGGACATGCTGTCTGGCCAACCTGCGCTGTTTATTCAGCAACTAAGTTCGCGGTGTTGGCAATTTCGGAGGGGCTGCGTCAGGAAAATACTGACATTCGCGTTACAGTTATTTCACCGGGTGTAACGGAGTCGGAACTAGCCGATAGCATTACTGACCCCGAAGCTGGCAAAGGTATGGAGGAATTCCGCAAGATTGCGCTTCCGGCGGAAGCGATCGCCAGAGCGATCGCCTTTGCAATCGAACAACCGGATGACGTTGATGTGAATGAGATTATCGTGCGTCCTACAGGCAGCGTATAGTTACGCAAAGATGCGAAGAATTTTGAATCTAAGCTAGTAGTAAAACAACTGAGAAGCCCTATATGACTACCCAAAATAAAATTCAACATCGCCAACTTGGTTCAATGGTCTAACTATTTTTCCCCTAGCTCCATGTAAATCTATCCCCAGAAGACTAACCCGTATTGAAGCAGCAATTCCTGCATCTGCGATCGCAGGCACTCGTTACGATCGACATCAAATGCAGATGTTGGACAGCGAACGCTAATGCGATCGACAGGGTGAGCAAAGTACTAGAGGATTTGTAGTAAGCAATTTGCTGCTTAGAAACTAAGGACTAATGTCTTACTACGAGCCTCTACTTATTTTTCAGCCAGAATCGCGTAAATTTCCCGTTTAACTTGCTCTAAAAGCTCGCGCACCCGATTTATCCGCTCCATATTGCTACTACGAGCCACCTGCGCCACCGCAGCAGCTAACTCTGTGGCGGCATTCCGCAACTCAATAAACTCTTGGGGCTTACCTGTAACAAAACTTTTGAAGGTATCCCAAGGAGTGTCTGAAGGTTCTTGTTGGGAACGTTCTGCCAATAATTGTTTACCCTCATCCGTAATCGTATAAATCCGCTTGCCCCCTTCCTGTGCGCTCTTGAGATAACCTCCTTCTTCCAACAATTGGAGTGTTGGATAAACTGAGCCAGGACTGAGGCGACGGAAACCGCCGTAGCGAGTTTCCATCTCTTTAATCAGGTCGTAACCATGACTAGGATGCTCAGATAACAATTCCAGCAGAATGAACTTGATGTCACCCCGACGAGTCCGGTATTCATCTCCCCAACCACGACCAAACATTTCATTATCAAAGCGTTTGTCATGATGTCTACCATGATGCTTGCCATGATGGTTGCCATGTCCAAACCAAGACCTGACAAGCAATGAATCCTCTTCGCTAACTCCTGCCCATGCAGGTGCGCCAAAACGTGACCGAAAATGTCTAAACATAAGTAAATCTCAAATCAACTTTCTCTAATATACGATATATCGGAATATATCGCGATATATCGGAATAGAATTTTGGTTAAGATTTGTAACAAAAGTAGCATCAACTAGTTAAGAGTCTGCACTTGTTCGACAAAAGACTCTACCCAATACTGCACGCTTTGTGGATTTTTAACTCGGAATTGGATTTGGGGAAAAGGTTAAAGGCTAAAGGTTAAAGGTTTTTTCTTTCCCCTCCCAAAACCCGACAAGCATTAAGACTCTACCCATTGCAAAAATGCTTAATCTACGGCGTTTAGTCGTAAATTAAGCATTTTTACTTGATTCTGAAGTGATAGGTGTAACAAAAAGTTCAGTGCACAGATAAAACCCCGTATTTTTAGATGGTTTGCTTTTTTTGTGTCTTGTATTTCTAGATAAAATATGTATAAATACGAGATATTTTAGTTAAATATTTTATTGAAATCGGTGTTAATTACAGATGTGAATATAAGAATTTATTGCTAGTTAAAATTATTAGAACTAATTTTGTGAATTTATAAAATACTTTATTTTTTTGTATAGATTGTGAACTTAACTTGGGAATACTAAGTGTGAGAAAAGTTAAAATTATACATAAACTGATGATTGTTTAACTTTTTTACTAGCATTCGCTGCTAAATAATCTAGATTCCTTTTTTAAACCACGTAGGGAACTAATCAGATTCAATCGAAGCTGACTAAGTTCTCTCAAAACTTTCATTGACCCCAACAACAGTTTATTTACACTTGCTTGATTCATATATCCTATTTAGTTAAGAATCACTTTAGGTTCAATACTATTCGGATAAGATAACCCCGCCTGGATTTGAGGGAGTGAAAGAAAAAATAGTCTCCCTTTTAAAGAAAGCCAGTGTGTTGGGAACTCTCCTAAATTTATAGGAGCAGGTGTCAGCAAAGCTGACTACCAGTTTTCTATTGAAGAAAAGCTGATTAAATATTTTTGTTTTGGTTGAGATAACAATGTTAGAAACTGACGGTGGCGAACGTGGTAGTGGCAGATAGGACGAGTGTAAAGTTCTCTCTCGATTATTTGCAGGAATTTTTGAGTATTGCGGTCAAAAAACTGAAATCCCTCGTACTTTAGGCGGGAGATGAGCTTAAATTGCGGCAATGATTTTGCTAATGGCACAATTGAATGGTGTGAGTTCGACTTGACGAGTGCCTTCATATCCATAAGTCAAACTCACGCTCAGATAACTATCTGGCTTGTAGGGTAATCGTTCTGCCCATTCAACTGCCACAATTCCTGGTATCACTTCAACACCTTCCCAGTAACTTTCTAAATTTAGGGTTGCGACTTCTTGCGGTTCCAAGCGATATAAATCCAGATGGTAAAGGGGAAAGCGTCCTTCAGTGTACTCATTAATCAGCGTGAAAGTAGGACTGACAATGGGTTCAGCAATTCCTAAACCTTTACCAATGCCTTGAACTAAAGTAGTTTTACCAGCGCCCAAATCACCTTCTAGTAAAATCACGCTGCCAGGTGTCAGGGATTCGCCAAGAGTAATACCTAAGCGCAGCGTCGCTTCTGTATCTGCAAGAAAAATTTTCATAATTAGTCATTAGTCATTAGTCATTAGTCTAAACAAAGAACAAATGACTAATTTTTTATCTTAAGTGATGACCTCTACCGTACCACCGTAATAACACTTGTGCTAGTTTCTGCGGATTGTGACGTACAAAACCTGTTTCATCTTCATACAAAACATTAGCTGGAACAATCCGTCGCCCTAGTTGAGTTACGGCTTCTCTATCGAGGAAAACGGGATGAGAGTTTTGTTGGGCGTAGCGGATAAGTGATTGCTCCGAAGGAGATTTTTTGTGTATTAATACAGCATCGAATAGTCGTCTTTGTCCGCAAGCAGCATCAATTGCTCTGATGTGATCGGCAACAGTATAGCCTTCAGTTTCTCCTGGTTGAGTCATGATATTGCAGATATAAATACGGGGGGCATCTGATTGAGCGATCGCATCGGCAATTTCTGGTACTAATAAATTAGGAATTAAGCTTGTATAAAGGCTACCTGGGCCAATAATAATGTAATCAGCTTCTTTAATTGCTTTAATAGCTGCTGGCACCGCAGGAGGATTAGCCGGAATGCAGCCAATTTTGACAATTTTACCGCCAGCTTTGGGAATACTAGACTCCCCCTCAATCCGACGACCATCGGCTAATTCTGCCCAAAGGCGAACATCACTGAGAGTTGCTGGTAGTACTTGTCCTCGCACCGCTAGAACTTTAGAACTGGCTGCAACTGCTTGTTCTAAATCTCCAGTAATATCACTCATTGCTGTTAAAAACAAATTACCAAAACTGTGACCAGTTAACCCATCTCCAGCCCGAAAACGGTATTGAAACAATTCTGTTAATAACTTTTCTTCATCTGCTAGTGCAGCCAAACAATTGCGAATATCTCCTGGTGGTAGCACTCCAAATTCTTGACGCAAACGCCCAGAAGATCCACCATCATCGGCGACAGTGACAATCGCGGTAATATTAGCGCTGTAGGTTTTCAGTCCTCTCAACAACGTAGAAAGTCCCGTACCACCACCAATTACCACTATTTTTGGGCCTCGGTACAATCGACGATGGGCCAGCAAGACATCAATGAGTTCCTCTCCGCCTTCTGCTCTTAGTACCTTAGTAATTGAGCCGACAGTCCGAGTTTGCCCCCAAAGCACTAACAGCAAGCCGCCAAGCAGTACCAAAGGCCCACTGATATAGTTCGGTAAGAGGTTGGTGATTACTCCCAAGAAACCTCTAACCAACTCAATCATCCAAAAAATTGGGGTTAGCTTAATCCAAATGGCTAACCCCAAACTCGCCAGCAGTACACCCCCAACACTAATTAACAACCAACGTTTTACCGATAGTCCAGGGGATAACCATTTGAACCACTGGTTAACTCGATAGGAAGTACGAGAGCGCGACTGCTTTTGCAGGGCGTTGAGGGCTTGTCTGAGAAAACCAATTGACATACCTGATTTGGAGCAGTGCTACAAACAATAATTAACAGAAAATTTACACCGCTTGGTTTAAAAAACCAGGCGTGAAACTATTATATTTATCAATCCTATTAGACTAAGAGCAAGTCGTGAACATTGCCAGGATTTCTAGTTAAACAATACCCTGGCTTGATAAAAGTGAATTTAATGGAAAAACGAATTTTAGGATTAGATCCAGGACTGGCAATTTTAGGATTTGGGGCAATTAGCTGTACACAAAACCTCAAAAAGGTGCAAGAGACTACAGTAAATATGCTGGATTTTGGAGTAATTAAAACGTCAGCAGATGTAGAAATGGGCCAGCGCTTATGTACCTTGTTTGATGATTTACACACCCTGATAGAGGAATTTCAACCAGACTTAGTGGCAATCGAGAAACTCTTCTTCTATCGGATGTCAAGTACTATCCTGGTTGCACAGGCGCGGGGTATAGTCATTTTAGTGTTGGGGCAGCGTCGTCTTCCTTATGTAGAGTTTACTCCGGCTCAAATTAAACAAGCTTTAACAGGCTATGGCAATGCTGATAAGTCAGAAGTGCAAGAAGCGGTGGCGCGGGAGTTAGATTTAGATGAAATTCCTAAGCCGGATGATGCTGCGGATGCTTTGGCAGTGGCTTTGACGGCTTCTTATCAGCTGTAGGTTTTCATCAAAGATTTGGGGTTGGGGAGATAATGCTTTCTCTAAAAGCCCACGAACCATCACCAAGACTGGACTCTTTAATGAAAACGCTTAAGGGCAAGTTATGATGATGTTGCTCAATGCGATCGCCTACAGTGAGCGGTTACGCGATCGCCAAAAGTCTTGCTAAATAATTGTAATAATATTTAATATGAGTCTAGGTTGTGTAATTTAGATTAACTATTGCAGAGAAATTCTCTCAGACTGAGTAAAATGACAAATACAACGAGGCAACTATTTTATAGATTAGTTACCCTAGAACTGGAGACTATGTTTTCAGTCCTGAGTTACTTCTGTATTTTGCCTCTGAGGCATAGCAATTTAGACCACACTAAATCCTTCATTTAAGAGCTCCTACAAATCATAATGGCTGTGATTGAGAAGAAAAGAACTCGCGATCTGCCCCAAATTAACGAACGAATTCGCTTCCCGAAAATTCGGGTCATTGACACTGACGGTGCCCAACTGGGAATTATGCTCCCACAGGAAGCACTACAACTAGCAGAAGAAAAAGAGCTAGATTTGGTGCTAATCAGCGATAAAGCTGACCCGCCGGTTTGTCGGATTATGGACTACGGGAAATACAAGTTTGAACAGGAGAAAAAGGCGCGGGAAGCCCGGAAAAAACAGCACACGGCTGATGTCAAAGAAGTTAAGATGCGCTACAAAATAGAAGAACACGACTACAATGTGCGTGTTAAGCAAGCAGAGCGCTTTTTGAAAGATGGCGATAAAGTCAAAGCAACTGTGATGTTCCGGGGTCGAGAAATTCAACACAGCGACCTAGCAGAAGATTTGCTCAAGCGAATGGCAACGGATTTAGAGCCTTTTGGTGAGCTTCAACAAGCGCCTAAAAAAGAAGGACGAAACATGATGATGCTCATCTCGCCTAAAAAATAATTCTCTAACTGTTTAATAGACCAAGTTTGAAAATCCCCTGACTTCTAGCCAGGGGATTTTTTGATGTTTCTTTTCGATGCAATATGCGCCCAAAGTTTTGAGGTTATTTAAATTTATCTAAAATCGATAGTCCTGAAGACTGAATGGGAAACATAATACTCAGTTGCTCAGGACTTTTGCTATTTCCAGGAAATGAGAGACAAGGAAGACAAGGAAGACAAAAAGTATTTTTCTCCCCCTGTCCCCCTGCTCCCTGCTCCCTGCCCCCTGCCCCCTGTCCCCTGCCCCCTGCTCCCTGCCCCCTGCCCCGCTTCCCAATGCGCGGTGATACTACCAGAAAATAAAACTGCATGGAACTGAAAAATCACTGGTTGGCTGCAAATAAAGTTGCTTTACCACGACTACTACAGTGGGTGAATCTCCGACCAGAGGAGAGCGAACGCACCCAAATAATGTTTCTTTTTTACACAATTGTCTGTGTAGGATTGCGGTGGGCAGAAGACAGTACGGTGGCGCTGTTTTTGGATGAATATGGGACTCATCTACTGCCGTGGATGTACATTGCTAGTGCGGCAATGAGTGCCGGACTGGTTTTTTTATACTCTTGGCTGCAAAAGATTTTTCCCTTACGTCGGGTAATTGTGGCGATCGCACCTTGCATGTTGATGCCATTAGTTTTATTAGTTGTATTACGTTGGGGATCGCATTTTTCCTATCTGGCAGTGATTTCGGCTTTTCTGCTGCGGCTATGGGTAGATGCACTTTATGTGGTCAATGACCTCAACACCTCCATCGTCGCCAACCAAATATTTAATATTCGGGAGATTAAACGGACTTACCCACTGGTGAGTAGTGGGCTTTTAGTAGCAGATGTGATCAGTGGCTTTAGTTTACCTTGGCTATTGCAATATACCACGCTGAATAAGATCGTCCTCATCGCCTGTATGGTGATTTTATTAGGATCGGGAATTCTATTCTATTTAACTCATCACTATCGAGCAGCTTTTCCTGAAACCCCACAAAGACTAGCTCCTGAACAACAAGCTTCACGAGAGCGTTTCATTAAAAGTCCGCTGAAGCGGTACGTCTGGCAGTTGTTTGCTTTTGTGGGACTGTTGCAAGTTATTGGGTTGTTAATAGATTTTCAGTATCTGCGCGAACTCCAATCCAATTTGAGCGACCGAGAACTTGCGAGCTTTTTGGGTCTTTTTGGTGGGATGTTGGGACTGTGTGAGTTGTTGTTGCAGTGGTTTTTTTCCAGCCGACTGATCGAACGTATGGGGGTATTTTTCACTGCGACGCTTTTACCAATCACCGTCGGCTTTTCACTCCCAGGAGTGCTGGTATTACTGCATTTAATTCCAGCCATCCAATCGCAAAGCTTTTTCTGGGGTTTGATAACTGTCAAATTCTGCGATGAACTTCTGCGCTACACCTTTGTTATGAGTAGCGGTCCCATTCTGTACCAACCGATTCCAGAGGGAATTCGTAGCCGGATGCAGACTTTATCTGGCGGAACTGCTGAAGCGATCGCCACAGGTTTGACAGGAGCGCTAATTTTTGTAACTATCTTGGTTTGTGGGCGGTTTGTACCCGTATCACTACAAAAATGGGTGTTAGTAGCAGAAACCATGCTGATAACTGGCACTTGTTTAACAGTAGTTTGGGAATTGCGATCGCGCTATGTGGAACTGTTAGTCTTGAGTGTGGCGCGGGGTCACTTGAGTGCAAGCAATGTCGGCTTGCGATTTTTCAAACAGGGTGTAGTCAAAGCTTTAGCAGAAAAAGGCTCTGAGGCTGATAAACGCTCTTGTATTGAACTTTTAGCCCAAATTGACTCCCAAGGCGCGGCGGAAGTTTTAGCCCCGCTACTAGTGAAGTTAACTCCAGATTTGCAGCGCCAAAGTTTGGAAGTGATGCTGATGGGAGGCGTAAACCCGGTTTATTTAGCTGCCATCCGTCCTTTGTTAGAAGAATCCCAAGAAACGAACCCCGAAGTTTTTGCTTTAGCGTTGCGCTACGTTTGGCTGGCTGAACCAAATCCCAATTTAAGCCTCTTAGAAGGATATTTACATCCCCGACAAAACTCACTCATCCGCGCCACCGCCGCCGCTTTAGTCTTACGCCAGGGAACGCCGATGCAAAAGGTAGCAGCTACTCAAACCATGCGTCGGATGCTGACTCATAAGCAAGAACGGGAACGGATGAATGGAGTCAGAGCGCTCAGAGAAGCAGTTTATTTGCAAGCATTGCGGATTCATATCCCGAATTTATTACAAGATGAGTCGTTACGGGTGCGCTGTGCCGTATTAGAAATGATTTCAGCCACTCATTTAGAAGAGTACTATTCGGCACTGATTGCAGCACTTTATTACAAATCAACCCGCAGCACAGCCATGTCAGCCCTAGTGCGGCTAGAAAATGAAGCTTTAGAAATGCTGTTGCGGTTGGCTACCAATATTTACAAACCAGAAGTAGTGCGGATGTATGCTTGGCGTACCATTGCTCAAGTCGGAACCCAGCAAGCATTGGAGACTTTATGGGAAAACTTGGAAATCTCTTGGGGTACTACTAGAGATCATATTCTCCGCAGCTTACTAAAAATCCACAAACAACCAGGAATTAAAGGTTTAGTAGATCGATTTTATGAAAGTCGGGTAGAAAATTTAATTAAGCAGGAATTAAAATTTTTAGGTGAAATTTACGCCGCATACATTGACTTCCAAACACTAGACCAAAAAGAAAATTATCAATCCAATCAAAGGATTGTGATTGTCTCGGAATTATTGCAACGCGCCCTTCTAGAATTGGAATTAGATGTCAAAGAGCGGCTGCTACTCTTACTGAAACTGCTTTACTCGCCAGAAAAGATGCAAGCAGCATCCTTCAATCTGCGATCGCTCTCAGTGGTAAACTTAGCGCGGGGGTTAGAAATCTTAGAGCATACCATAACTTTGCCTTCAAAATCTTTATTGCTGAATATTTTAGACAACCGACCACAAACAGAAAAATTGCAATATCTTGTCGAAGCCAAGATCGTAGAATATGAGAACATGATAGTTAGCGATCGCCTCCACAGATTGCTGATGTTAGGTAATTTTCTTTCTGATTGGTGTCTAGCTTGTTGTTTTCATTATGCTCAAGTGACACGCATCCGACTGACCAGTTCTGAGATACTAATGAGTTTGCGTCATCCCACCGGCTTTGTCAGAGAAGCTGCGATCGCATATTTAAATATGGTTTCATATCGCGTTCTCCTGCAAATCCTCCCCCAGTTACAAAAAGATCCACATCCTTTAGTGTCCGCTCAAGTTAAAGAGTTACTCGAAAAATACCAATTCAAAAATTACAATTGAAAATACCTTCTTTGGAATTTGTGAATTTGACATTTTAATGCGACTTAGATAAAAAGTAGTCAGAAAAAACGCTCAACTGAAACCCTCATTACACCGTTGCTTGATTTTGGGATATATTAACGTGCTTGTGTTGTTTTAGCTAGTTAGAGGTGAATAAACCTGACTTTTCCCGAACTGAGGTTATGGGAATAATAATTTTGAATTTTGAATTTTGAATTCAGAGCAAAGCGACGTGACTTTTGCAATAGGTCTAGTGTAAGAATAATGTGGCAGAACGGATGTGGGAGCGAAGATGATTTATGTTATTTTTGTTTTTTCTGTTTATGCTTCAGCAATAGACCTGTACCACATACACTAGAAGCTAATAGACTTAAAACAGAAGAGGGTTCAGGGACAGAAGCTGGGGGTTCAGTTTCAAGCTGGGCACGGAAAATCCCGAAGCTCCCATCAGCCAAACCAGCTGCAAACGCGAGTTGGTTAGAATTATTCAGCCCCTTAGTACTAAAAGCAAGATATGTCACCGTGGAACCGAAGAGAGAATCGCCAGTAGCGATAACTTTATCTGCCACTGGGTCTGAACCGATGAAAATGCCTTCGCCCCCGGTTGCTAGAGTAGCCTGAAAGGCTACTGTATTCCTGTCATTGATTGAAGGAGAAGTAACGCCTGTAAAGGCTCCATTGGAATTAACGATGGTAGAAATTGTATCACCGTTACTAGTAAAGATGCCATCACCAGTAAATACGGGACTAGCCACCGCATCTAGCGAAGCATTGAAGGCTACTGTGCCTTTGTTGTTTAAAGAAAGCTCCACTAAAAAGCTAAAGGGACCACTAGAGTCACCAATAGTAGTAATCGTCCCGTTATTGCTGAGGAAAATACCTTCAGCACCGTCCACAGGGACACCCCGAAAGGCAACTGCGCCGTTGTTGTTGATGTCGCTAATCCCAACGTCAGAAAAGCCGCTACTGTCAGCGATAGTAGTGATTGCCCCACCATCGCTAGCGAAGATACCAGCTCCTCCTGCATCTAAAGAAGCAGTAAATGTCACTATGCCTGAGTTGTTAATAGACGGAAACCAACCACCACCCCTACTGAGTCCATAGGGACCATTGGAATCAGCAATAGTAGTAATCGCTCCACCGTTACCGACAAATACACCATTAATGTCGTCTGTATTTAATAAAGCAGAAAAGGCGACTGTACCTGCATTGTTAATGGAGGGACGACGTTGGAATTCTTTAACTGGTAGATTGCGCGAGTCAGCAATGGTAGTAATCGTTGTGCCGTTACCAGTGAATATGCCACTGCCCCCCGCTTTCAGATTAGCCCGAAAGACCACTGTGCCTACATCGTTGATAGAGGGTTCTAACCCTTGATCGCCCTCCAGTAAGGAAAACGGGCCTTTAGTATCAGCAATTTTTGTAAAGGTGAAGGAGGCGGACAAGGCTTGGCCCGTGGTAAGCAAACTCAGGGAAAAACCAACTACTGTTGCCACTGCTAAGTGTTTGATTGCAGTCATAGACTTTTATGGCTCTTAAAGAGTTTTATTAAAAAATATACCGATACCGAATTGCACAGGCGATCGCAAAAATTAGCAATCACTGGAACGCAATGGTAATGATATTTAAGGATAATGCCATTACCAATGTCATTTGGTTGTCCTGATGCTCCTGCCACTCGGTGATAGGCTGTAGATGCGTGGATGCAGTGGGACTGTAAGGTTATAATCTGCATTTGTAAATCCCTGTTATAAAAAAGATTTACTGGGATTTTGTTCAGAGCAATTGGGAACAAAGCTACATCTTCATTTGCTTGTTAATCTATAAAGTGAAACAAGAAGTTACAGAGTATCAAGAACAGCTATGTACGTACTGATTGGTGGAGCGGGCTTAGTGGGCTTAAGTTTAGCGCAAAAACTGGTAGAACTAGGGCATACTGTTGCTGTAATTGACATTGACCCTATTGCTTGCCGCTACGCCCGCGAACAAGTAGGAGCAATGGCTTTTGAAGGCAGTGCTGTGAGTACAGAAGTATTGTTAGAAGCTGGGATTCGCAAAGCCGGTTCCTTGGCAGCAGTTCTGAGAAGTGATGCCTTAAACTTGGCAATGGTAACTCTTGCGAAACACTACGGTGTCACCCATATTTTGAGTCGGATGCGCCACCCCGATTTTGTCGAACCATTGCGGATAGCTGGAGCTAACCATATTGTCAGTACTGTTGAACTATCAGTTTCAACAATGGTGAACGCCATTGAGTATCCACAAGTAGAATCAATGATGCATTTTGAGCAGGGACAGATTGAGGTTCTGAAACTTTCCATCCCCAACAATTGCTATGTTGCTGGTCGTAGCGTTGCCGAAATTGCTCAAGATTCCCAATTCCCTACTGGTTCGCTAATTATTGGCTATCAATCCCATCCCCACGAAGATTTAATCATTCCTAACGGCAGTACAATACTGGAACCTCATTCAACTGTGCTGATTGTGACTAAACCAAGATGCTTACATCAAGTCATTGATTTTATTGAACAAAAATGTTGAGCGCAGTTCCTACCTAAACTGTTTATTAGGTAGGGTTAGCTACACATATAAAAAAATTGGTGAATTTTGATGAAGCTGTATAGATATATTTTTTTAGCGATCGCTGTTATTTTTCTTGTATCTTGTCAATCAACACCCAAGTCACAACCCAATGCCATTCCAGCAGTCCCATTGCAAAAAACAGTGACGCTGGATAAGAATTTTAAGATAGCAAGCGGTGAAACTCTTTATGTTCCGGTCTACTCTCATATCTATCATCACAATCGCCAAGAGATTTTTGAGTTAGCAGTTACGCTTAGTATTCGGAATACAGATTTGACTAATCCAATTATTATTACTTCTGTGCGTTACTATAACTCAGAAGGGAAACTAGTTAAACAGTATTTGGAGCGCCCTATTCAACTTGATGCCCTAGCTTCTACAGATTTTTTTATCAATAGAAATGACACCAGTGGAGGTTTAGGCGCAAACTTCATTGTCGAGTGGGTAGCCCAAACCGAAATATCCGAACCGATAGTAGAGGCAGTGATGATTGGTACTGACTTTCAACAAGGAATTTCTTTTATCAGTCCTAGTAGGGTAATTAAAAGTCAAAATAACAATAAGCGATCGCTTTTAAAATAATTCGTAATCACGCTCTCTACCAGACGCTAAAAGTGTAGCTTGCAACTCTTACAGAGTACGCGGACTCGCTTTACGGGACGTTAACGTAATTCCTAATCAAGTTAATTCCTCGTTCCTATGCTCCGCATGGGAATATATTCCTCTTGACATTGCTCGTTTACAGCAATTAAAGTAAGAAACTTTGTCCTGAATTTTCTTAATTTGAGCATTCAATATTAATTATTTACATATCTTCTAGGCGACACAGAATTGATAGCTTTCTCAGTCAATATATTTAGTTCTGATAGTACCGTCTGGCATGATGGTATCTTTGAAAAGAGTATCTTTGAAAACAACTCTTTCACAGAGTACAAGACTTTCGATATTATCGATGATTTCCAACTGAGTTCCTCTGAAGTTAACTCTAGTCAAATTAGCTTCGGAGAAGTCGGTCTGATAAAACCTGGCAAAACTGAAGTTAACTTCAGTCAAATCAGCACAAAGGAAACAAGTTTGGCTCAAGCTAGAACCGCTCAAATTAGCTTCCCTCAAATTAGCTTTGAAGAAAATAACCTCATCCAAGGTGCCGCCACTCAAATCGGCTCTACTCAAATTGGCGTTGTCAAAACAAGCTCGCCGCAAGTTGGTGTAACTCAAATCAGCCCCGCTCAAGTTGGCTCGTTCAAAATGAGCGTATTCCAAGTTGACACCTCTCAAGTCAGAGCCACTCAAATTGATTCCTTGGCTACAGGTAATAAGTCTTTGCAAGTTGGCATATCTGAAGTTAGCTCCACTCAGATTGATGCCATACATTCCTTCCTCCCTCAATTCCAGAAAAATGTCAACTCCAGTAAAATCTCTTTCCCCAGCAGCATACTGCTCCAACAACTCCTCAACAGTTATTCTCATCTATACACCTCCGCAATCACCAACATCCTCTAAGCTCGACTTTATCCAAAATTAAGAACTCGGTTTTCTTTATCCGACAAAAACCTTAGCTTTTCGGCAAATACTTTTTCAACGTCACAGATTATCGATGAAGTTAAAAAAGCAAAACTACTGTCCTACAAAGGTTTCAGCTTAAGCGATATCGCGTTGTGAAAAAAATGGATAAAGTCGAGCTAAGAGGATGTCTGAAAACTTTTTGGTACTGTTAAAGGTATTTATATTTCATGTGGTTAGAACACTTGAGAAGTTGCTTTCATATAAGTAAAAGTAATTACTCCTCACCTCCGATTTCAGATAGTTCAGCAAAAAATGTATCTCAATTTACAAAATCTTGACGTTCACTCTCTTGGAAAAAACTTTGCGATTTACTGATATTTAATCGTCTTCCAATTTCAACAATTGTTCATCAAGAATTTGTATCCGTCCACGCACAATTTCTTCTGATAGAATTCGCTTCCGCATTGCCTCATTGAGCGCTCCTTTTTCTGCCAGCAGTAAACGGCGGCGAATGGCTTCAAGTTTACTGCTCTTGCCACTTCTACCTTCCACCTCATCAGGGCGACGATTATATAATTCCCGCAGTGTTTTTTCTGCACTGGCAATTCGTACCTGATAAGCTGAACGCATCTCTTCATAAACGGCTTTTGGTAATACCCCTGATTTCAACAGACTATCTAATTCATCTTGTGCTGCTTTACCCGTCATCAATTGGGCTTGCAGCTCTTCAACTTGTTGTTGAATTTCGGAAAATTTAGATAATTTTAAACGTTTTACCACCCAAGGCAAACTTAAACCCTGTCCCACTAACGACACCAGCACACAGCCGAAGACTATAGCTATCAGGACTTCTCGCCCTGGCAGTGTTATAGGTAAACTCAATGCCAGAGCCATTGAGAGTGAACCTTTGATGTTGCCTAAAAACAGTAAATGTTGCCAGCGCAGCGGAATTGGGCGGTCAATCCAACGAACCACTGCTAGTAGCGGATAAACTGTAAGAACTCGCCCGACTTGAAAAGCCAAAACTGCAAGTAGAATTGCAGGTAAAGTTTTCCAAAGCGTTACCAAATTTATTTCTACACCAATCAACAGAAAAATAAAGGTGTTGACAGTGAAACTGGCATATTCCCAGAAACTCAACAAGGTGATGCGGCTAGAAGCAGAAATATTGCGAGAAAGCCCAAAATTCCCGAAAATCAATCCAGCAACAACTACAGCCACAGGGCCTGATACACCGAGAAATTGCCCAGCCTGAAAAGTTCCTAATGCAACTGCGACTGTCAGTAAAAGACTGCCAAGGGCATCATCTAAACGGGCGAATACAGGTATACTCAAGTAGCCCAAGACTAACCCGACAACGCAGCCTCCTAAAGAGATAAATAGCAGCTGTTGGATTCCCTCGATAAATGTGAGTGAGCCTGTTGAATATACTTGCACGATCAAGTTGAAGGAAACAAGGGCAGCAGCGTCATTGAATAAAGTTTCTCCTTCAACAATGGTGGAAAGGCGCGAGGGTACTGGTATCTCCTTAAATACAGCAATCATGGAAACAGTATCAGTGTTTGCCAGAATTACTCCGACAAATAACGCAGGTATCCAACTCAGTCCCAGCCCAAATTTCAATAGGACGGCAATAATCACACTGGAAATCACAGCCCCTGGGCCAGCTAGTAAGGCAATTGGTTTAAAGGTACTGCGTAAGCGGCTGACATCTGTATTAATACCAGCTTCAAAGATCAGAATTGGTAAGAAAAGATCCAAAACAAGGGTTGGATTTAAACCAATCCGACGAGACAATAACTCAGTGATGGGCAAACCTGCTAATACTAAACCAGTAACATAAGGGATTCCCAACCTTCGAGACAGCAAAGCTACTCCTGTAGCCACAACCAAGAGAATAATTGAAACTTTGACTAATTCGGTAACATCCACTATTGCGTTTTAGAGAGTTAGTTTGACTTGACTGATAGATTCTCTCTTCATTCATGCCAAATTAGCAAGTTCAGGGTGTGGGTTCAGAATTTCTAATTTCCTCCACTTGACCAACTTCAAAAATTAGAGTGAATGGTTGCCTCATCTCTCGTTTGATAAATTCTTCTAATAACTCCACTTGCCGAGGTGTGACAGGTTCTCTTGCTCGGACACTCAAACGCAGTTCCCGCTAAACTACCAGAGATTTTTGTCTCAATTTTCGCGTAGCCACTAATACCACCAGCCGCTATCGCAATTCCCAAATCTAACAGCGTTGGTCTCGATCGCGCTAACACTTCACTACCATAGCTGGGCAATCCCACCAGCAAACCCAGAATCAAGGCGATCGCCACCGCTAACATCGTGCCTACTGCTACAGCAATTATCCCCTTGCAAAGCACCAAAAGCTAACCCGCGAATTGGCAACATCAGAGGGGTAACGATCGTCGCACCGATAATAACGGCTGCACTGTTGGAATAAACCTAAAGTAGCGATTGCGCAGGAGCTAATAATCAAAATTATGTAATGAGTCTAGGGTAGATTCTGCCAGCAAGTCTGTTTGTAGCTCAGGTGCCAACCGAAAAATAAATGATGATGCGATCGCTCCCTTAACGGGAAAACATTTTCAACATGAATATCCAAAACTTAATGGAGAATATTTTCAACAGTTTTTGGACTGGTTATCTCAGCAATTAAGTAAGTCGATGCAATAAAACCAAACTATGTAAAGAAAAGTAAATAAGGCTCAAACTCTTTCTCCCCCTGCTTATTTCACGAGGATCTCACTTTTTCGCGTTGCTCCCGTTGTTCTCTTTCACTAGGAAGACGCGATCGCACTATTGCTTCCGTAGGATGGTAAGAGTTAAAAGCTTGTAATTTGAAGATTATGAATCAGACGTTGACCCGTCCCTTGGCCGTTGTAACAGGTGCACTGATTGTTGCCAAAGGAAATAGACAATGGCGTTGAATATCAAGGATTTACAGATTTCCAGTCCTGCATTTACTTCTGGTGAGCGTATCCCGAAACAGTATACCAGCGACGGTGAAAACATCTCACCTCCCTTGGAATGGAGTGGACTGCCAGCCGGAACCCAGCAATTAGCACTCATCTGCCACGATCCAGATGCGCCCCTGCCACAGGGGTTTACTCACTGGCTAATCTATGGGATTGGGCCAACGGTTAACCAGATTGCCGAGGCGGGTGGTAGTAAATTTACTGAAGGTATGAACAGTACTAATCAGCCAGGGTATACCGGGCCGGCTCCACCAAAGGGACATGGGCCTCACCATTACTATTTCTGGTTGTATGCCCTAGATGCAGAGCTTGACCTGAAGCCAAATATCAACCGCGAGCAACTGCTTAATGCGATCGCTGACCATGTGATTGAGCAAGCACGGCTGATTGGAGTCTATGAGTCCTGACATCATAATTCTAAAAATCCAAGGAGGGTGTAAGCATGGGGAAGATGATAAACAACTATACACCGCAAGAGCAGAAAAACATTGAGCTATTCAGGGTAGAGAACGGGAAATTAGCCGAGTTCATCAAGGAATGGAACAAACTTTCTATGTGGGAGCAGTTCGGATGGCCGATTGAGGAGTGTTTAACCCAGAAGGAATAAGGATGATGACATCAACAAATTTCTCTCTACCAACCGATCGCCTGCAAAGAGAAACAGTCTCAGTTACCCTCCAAATTAACGATCGCCTTTACACGGTCGAAATTGAACCGCGTGTGACATTACTCGATTTATTGCGAGAACGGTTAGAACTTACAGGAAGTAAAAAAGGCTGCGATCGTGGTCAGTGCGGTGCTTGTACGGTGCTGATTGATGGACGACGGGTGAATTCCTGTTTAACGCTAGCAGTGATGCAGGTGGGAAAAACCATTACCACGATCGAAGGATTGGCACAAGGAGACGAACTCCATCCGATGCAGGCAGCATTTATCCAAAACGATGCTTTTCAGTGTGGCTATTGTACGTCTGGGCAGATTTGTTCGGCAATCGGGTTGTTAAGTGAAGGCAAAGCAGACTCGGATGCAGACATTCGAGAACTGATGAGTGGCAATCTTTGTCGCTGCGGAGCGTATCCAAATATTGTCGCAGCAATTCAGTCTGTAGCAGCAAGCGTGAGGGCGGGGGATGCAACCATTTAACTATCTACGTGCATCAGACGCAGCGATCGCGGTGAGAACTGCGATCCAAGACCATCAGGCAAAATTTATTGCAGGTGGCACGAATCTGCTGGATCTGATGAAGGAAGGTGTGGAAACTCCACAGCAGTTGATCGACATCAATGATTTGCCGCGATCGCAAATTGAACGCTTACCCAACGGCGGAATTCGCATCGGCGCACTGGCGCGAAATAGTGATGTTGCATACGACGAGAATATTCAGCGACAGTATCCGGTGTTGTCTGAAGCACTTTTATCTGGAGCATCTCCCCAACTGCGAAACATGGCAACCGTCGGGGGAAACTTATTACAACGAACTCGCTGTTATTACTTCACCGATGCTGGATTTTCATCTTGTAACAAACGTATCCCCGGTTCAGGCTGTGCTGCCATTGGGGGTTACAATCGCATTCACGCCATTTTCGGCACCAGCGACTGCTGTATTGCCACCCATCCTTCTGATATGGCGGTGGCATTAGTTGCCCTGGATGCCATTATTCACACGCAAAACGCGGATGGAACTCGGCAGATTGCGATCGCCGACTTTTACCTATTGCCAGCAGACACTCCCGATCGCGAAACCGTCTTGGAACCCGGAGAACTGATTACCGCCGTTGAATTACCGCCGTTACCCTTTGCGGCTAGGTCACATTACCTGAAAGTGCGCGATCGCACCTCCTATGATTTCGCTCTGGTTTCAGTAGCTGCGGCTTTGGACGTTCAAGATGGTCAAATTACCGATGCACGGATTGCCTTGGGTGGAGTTGGTACAAAACCCTGGAAAGCAACTGAGGCAGAACGAGTTCTCATCGGTTCACCTGCGAATGCATCCACTTTTGAAGCAGCCGCTTTTGCAACAATCCACGATGCTAAACCACAGCAATACAACCACTTTAAAGTAGAACTGCTGCGGCGCACGCTAGTACAGGCATTCTTTAAGGTTACAGGAGGTGAGCAATGAATCCGGTAATTGGAAAAGCAGTCGATCGCGTAGACGGACGGCTAAAAGTGACCGGAGGCGCACATTACTGTGCCGAAATGCCGATTCCTAACTTAGTTCACGCAGTCTTAATTAACAGCACGATCGCCAACGGACGCATTGTGTCGATAGATACAAAAGCAGCCAAAGTTTCTCCCGGTGTACTGGCAATACTCACACATCTGAATGCGCCGCCAATTGCACCTGCAAGAGTTACATTAGATAGTGCCAGTCAAGGAGGAGGTGCGGGAGAGCAGTATATTCCGCTTCAAGATGACCGAATTTATTATAGTGGGCAACACATTGGGGTTGTGGTTGCAGAAACTTTGGAGCAGGCCGATCGTGCCGCATCACTAGTAAAGGTTCGTTATGAAGAAGAACCACCTACGGTAACGATGCAAGAAGCGATGGAACGTGCCTTTCCACCCGATAACGTTTGGGGAAAACCACCAGATATCGTCCAAGGTGATTCAGTAAAGGGACTGGCAGATGCCTTTGTTCGGATCGACCAGATTTACACTACCGCTATGCAGCACCACAACGCCATCGAACCTCATGGCACGATCGCAGTTTGGTCGGGTGATTTCCTGACGTTATACGAACCGACTACCTGGGTTTACGGCATTCGGAATGCAGTCGCACAGTGGCTGCAAATGCCGCGTGAAAAAATCCGCGTGATTCAGCAGTTTGTGGGCGGTTCCTTTGGCTACAAAGGCCCTGCTTGGACGCACGTAGTACTAGCAGCGATCGCTGCTCGTCAGGTCAATCGCCCGGTCAAGCTGGTTCTGACTCGCCGACAGGAATTTGCAGGTGTCGGCTACCGTCCGCTCATTCAACACCACATTCAGTTAGGTGCAACCTCAACTGGGCAACTGACAGCGCTGACACATCACGCGATCGCTCGCACTTCAACCTTTGATAATCGGGTCGTTGCACCAGTCGAGCGCACTAGCCGCAAAATATACGCTTGCCCGAACGTTACCACTACTTACCGTCTCGCTCCCAGCAATCTTAGCGGCCCCTATACTATGCGTGGGCCTGGAGAAACACCAGGGTTGTTTGCCATCGAGTCGGCAATGGATGAACTGGCATACGCCTTACAAATCGATCCAATCGAACTACGCTTACGTAATCACGCCGACGTTGACCCAGAAACGGGAGATCCTTGGTCTAGTAAGTCGCTCAAGGAGTGCTATCAGCAAGGCGCAGAGCGATTCGGCTGGCATCGGCGCAACCCACAACCCGGTTCTATGCGAAATGGCGATCGCCTTGTAGGTTGGGGAATGGCAACGATGGCCTATGATGCCCGCTTTTCTGGGACGACTGCCTCGGCTCAACTGTTTGCTGATGGCAATGTCCTCGTGCAGAGTAGTACCTGCGACCCAGGCACAGGTGCTTACACGGTCATGCAGCAAATTGCAGCAGATACCTTAGGGCTATCGGTGGCATCGATTCGGTTTGAACTAGGCGATACTCAGATGCCCGAAGCTCCTGTTGCAGCTGGGTCTAAGACAACTGCTAGCGTTGGGTCTGCGGTATATGCTGCTACCACATCCCTACAGCGTAAACTGCTCAATTTAGCATTCAACAATCCCAACTCTCCTCTTTACGGGCATACCGAAGCTGAGGTGACGGTGGATAATGGACGTTGCTACCTCAAGGATAATCCTACTCAAGGACAGACCTATGTAGAAATTTTGCAGCAGCACCAAATGGAATCGATTTCAGCACAGGAACAGGTTCAGCCTAATGAAGAAACCAAGAAATTTACTCACTACTCCTTCGGCGCACATTTTGCCGAAGTACAATTTCATCCAGGATTAGGCGAACTACGAGTCACCCGTTATGTCGGCGCATTTGCTGCCGGACGGATCGTTAACCCCAAAACTGCCCACAGCCAGTTGATTGGCGGAATTATTTGGGGCATCGGTATGGCATTGATGGAGCAGAGCATCGTCGATCCGCATTCGGGACGAATTGTGAACTCGAATCTCGCTGAGTACCTGATTCCGGTGAATGCTGATATTCCCCCCATTGATGCCTTTTTTGTCGAGGAAGAAGCTTTGCATCTCAACCCGATTGGCACCAAAGGAATTGGCGAGATCGGCACGGTTGGAGCCGCAGCCGCGATCGCCAACGCGGTCTATCACGCTACAGGCAAACGGATTCGCGATCTGCCTATTACATTAGACAAGCTAATATAACAAGGGTGCTTTCAAGATGACTTGGAGTTTTGATAGAAAAAACCAGCAAATAAGCACGCACAACCAATGACTAGTTCAATTAACCAACAAATCTTACTCAAAAGCCGTCCGATTGGAGAACCGAAAGAAAGCGACTTCGCCCTTGTCGAAACACCAATTCCAGAACCAGGGGAAGGCGAAGTTCTTAATCGGACGATCTGTCTGTCCCTTGACCCTTATATGCGCGATCGCTCATACGACCGCGAGTCTTATGCTGCTCCAGTAGAACTGGGGTCTGGGGTCTGTGATGGTCGGTGGCACAGTTAGCCAAGTGATGAAATCTAACCATCCCCAATTTTCAACCGGAGATTTTATGCTTGGTTATGACGGCTGGCAAGCCTATGGCATATCGAAAGGGCGTTGTTGCATGAATAGGGAAAATGGTAAATTTTACCTATCGCCTATGTTCTCTCGCCGCCTAGCCCAGTATGATTATATTTTGATTGATTGCCCGCCTTCTCTAGGAATTCTAAGCATTATGAGCTTAGTCGCTGCTTCACACGTTATTATTCCTGTTGAAACACAATACAAGTGCTATCTCGGCACCAACCAACTGCTAGAAACGACAACATAAGAAACCCCGGAATGGAGAATTAAGTGCAGAGCAAAAAGCCGAAAATAAAGTTTTTTCTAGTAATCGGATTTTTGTTGAACATCTGATTCGACTCCTCAAGGTTTTTCGGATAGCTTCTGAGAGATTTCGACTTCATTGTGATACCTACGAACAGATAATCCAGCACTTTCGGCAGAAATTGTACCGTTATGGAGTTCAACTAAGTGACGGGCGATCGCGCTAACCGCCTATGCCTCAGACGTTGCTCGGCAGCGGACACTGCAAGTCAGATTTCAAGCTCACCTGACCAAACCTGTCGAGCCAGAAGAGCTAGTAAGGGCGATCGCAAGCTTGCTGGAATGCAACTAACTTTCTGGCTTAGGCATCCAACTAGCGATGTTCGAGCGTTTTCGCAAAATGCTAAATGTGGATATAATTGTGGCAGCTTTCGTGGACGGCTATAAGGTTGTTTTGCCATCAATTCCTGGAGTCTTTTTCCCAGCGTTAAGCTGTGATACTTGACGGATTGCCAGTAATCTCGCTGAGGTGGATTTCAGAATGCTTGTTTGCAGTTTCGTTGCAATTATTGTGGTTTGGGCCGCAATTATTGTGGTTTTGAGACCACCTCTAGTTGCAATTTATTGTGGTTTCAAATTTGCCTTGATTGCAGTTTTGATGATTTATGTTTGCAGTTCGCCACACATAATGGTAACAGTCGTAGCAATAATTGTGATGCGGGCAGTTGGTATTTACATTCTCAGCAAATTGAGTACTAGCATCACCAAATCGGAAATTTTTTACCAAAACAAACTATCCTCTGGACTGAAAAAGATATCAAACCTATTCATGAATTGCCCCAGAGCGCGTATAGTTCCAATTTGAAAAAAGAATGCAACACATAGACCATTTGTAGAGACGCGATGAATCGCGTCTTTACCCAAGGATGTGTTGCAATCATCAATTGAATTGGTATTTAGTTTCGCGTCAGTCCTAATTTTACTCGAACCCAATAACTCCCGGAATTTCAAGGACAAAATCTGCCCCATATACAGATGCAGGAGTCTGGAATCCTACCTTAACTTCGCCTTTAATTACCCGTTTGATAACTGCTACAGCCGCCAATGCCGTAAAATCGTATGCTTCCGGCCCTAAGAGTTTTGCACTTACTTGTTGACCAGTTTCATCCTCAGCAATACCAATTACTCTAACTTGCCCCTTGGCTCGTTCTGCTGCCGTTGGCCCAGTGGGTAGAGTTTTAATTAAACTTGCTAAAGCACTTTGGAATAAAGACGAGTTAAATAACCATTCCAAATACTGGCTCAACTCCATCAGGAAGCGCACGGGATTAGGAAATACGGTATAAACCTCAATATTGGGAATACCCGTAGTCTGAAACGCAGTAATAATATCAGCACGCCAAGGGTTTGTTACTGCTGTCACGGGTCCATAACCAAAATCAACTTTACGTCTTTTCGATGCTGGACGAGATGGGATGAGCTTACCTGCTTCTCGGACTACCCCGATATGATGTAAAGTTGGCAGTACTGTATTTGCAGTTCCCTGAGATACACCGCCCACTGTTTCATAGATTAAAATCAGTCGCGTTGCAACTGCTAACTTATCTTTGAGGTAAGCAGCTACACAATCAGTAGGGACAACTCCAAATCCCACACCAGGGAGAAGCATTATCCCTGCACTTTTAGCCTCAGCATTTCGTGCTTGTAGCGCCTGAAATTCAGGTACTTCGCCAGCTATGTCTAAATAGTGAGTTTTAGTTTGGAGGCAAGCATCGACAAGTGGCTTTGAGGTTTTGGAGAAAGGCCCAGAGCAGTTGATGACAGCAATTATATCCTCAAGAGAGAGAGCGAGCGATCGCGGATCGTCTAAGCCAAAAACCCGAAAGTCCAAACTTAATTCATTGGCTACAGCTGCTAGTGAACTTTGATTGCGTCCAGCTAAAATTAATTCCAGTCCGTTATTTTTAGCAGATTCAGCAATGAGTTTTCCAGCATAGCCAGTTGCACCATACAATAACACCCTTGATGTCATTCTTATCACCAGCTAGGAATTAATTGTTCGCAATCTGCTGCCATAACCTGACTTCAGGTGGTTCAACCAAAAATTGTCCTGACTTTTCGTTCAAAGCTTTAATATACGGCTGCTCTAAGTGTTGAGCCAAAATTTCTTGGCTGACCCAGTTTTCATGCAACAGAAACAAAGATGGCTCTTCAACAGATTGATGTAAATCGTAATTAATACAACCTTCTTCTGCAAGTGTAAGAGCTATTACAGGTTGAAATTCCTGTTTGAATCCCTCCTCCAAACCTGGCTTTACTTTTAATCGAGCGGTGACTGTTACTTGCTGATTTGACATTGTTATACCTCTTTTTTCTGAGATTAATTCAACGGGCCGCCTTCAAGATTCTCCAATTTCAGCGAAGAAAAGTTTTGGATCGAAGTGTCCCCAATTCCTAATTCCCAATCCAATACAGTTCGGTTAAGGTTTTTGATGAAAATTCTAGCTCGCTAAACCCCCATCTCTAAAAAAATGATTGTAGAGACGGCGATTCATCGCGTCTGATGATTGTAGAGACGGCGATTCATCGCGTCTCTTGCCTTAACCAAAAAGTATTGATTCGCAATCCCCAGTTCAAGTATTAATGCTATTAATAATTTCCGAAGGTTTGAAGTAGTTATAAGGTATGGGACGAGTTTGATTTCTAATATCTATTTGCCGTTCTATTTCATGCAAGTTCTGTTGAAATTGCACCACAATTTCTTGCGCCAAGGGATCGGCAAATTCCTCATCATAAAAACCCAATTTGTCATAGTGGTACGATGTTAAAATCTCAGTCCACATCACCTGATCGGCAGCTTGTTTAAAGGGAGGAAGTATCTTCATGATAGTTTCCAAGTCCACACCCTTAGTTTCTGGAATTGGGTGGTAGGCTGCATAGGGCATATTGGGTACAAAAGCCATATATTCGTACTGAGAAAAATTCAAAGCAGAGTGTAGAGGAGCGCAAGTGAATACTACCACACTGATGATTTCAATCAGTTGTTCTAGAGTCTCAATCTTGGCTGGCATTCCCTTGACTCTACCACCATCTTGAGCTACTAATTCTCTAGCCCAATTTTGCAACTCATAGTCGTCACTGATATCCTGTGAGGTTTGGTAATAGAGTTGCAAGTATTCAGCCACAAACTTTTCGACGGCATTCCAAATTAATATACCATCGTCCCGGAAAGGAAAGTGCGGTAGAAGTTCTGGGTCATCCGTTCCGCGACTTTTTATTAACCGAGGGAAGGTAAATTTTTCAACACTCCATTCTTCATAAACCTTCGCCACAAATCCAAGAGACTCCGTTAATGAACCTGCCATAAACTCATCAACCGGGCCTCCAGGCTGTAAAAACTGAGTGCGTCCTAAATCGTTATCAAATAGCATGAAACGGAAGTGGGGTTTTAACAGTAAAGCGATGGGATGATTTTCTGCTAGTTGTCGCGCAGTAACAATCGCGAACGGAGCCATAACTGCATGGGTATAGGCGAAATGACTACCCAATTCTTGATGGTTGCCATCAGCAATTTGAACGCAGGTTTTTGCCAAAAACCAATCTAAATGGGGGTCATCTGGTGTATAAATTACGCTTTTTGCGCCAGAGTCATGATTAATCTGAATCGCAACAGGTACTAGAGAACCACCATTAGAACTATCATTACTTTGCCAGTAAAATAGAGCTTGTGGCTTGGGAAGGTACTTTTTAACATTCTCGTAGACACCACCTTTAATCTCAGATAACAAAGGATAATCTAAGAAATACAGCTTACCTTCCTTGAGGGCTTTTTCTAAAGTAAATTCTGTTCCTGCAACCTTCTGAAAATGTGCATCTGTGACAGCAAAATTCTCAGGTAATACATCAATTTTTTGGATAGCTAATGGGTTCGCTCCAGAGAGTCGTTGTTCTGCAAAACAAGAGTCTGTTTTGTAATTTTTTATGACATCGGGTTTTGGTAGGAGTGACAAAAGTTCTTCATATTCTTCCAATTCATCTAGTGGGTCTAAGAAGTTTCTGGCTTTGGCAGCTAGCATATTTGGCGCAAGAGTTGCCATACTTGCCAAACGTTTAGCAGTATATTCCGCCGAGAATATTTCCTTATGAGGAACTTTATCAATTACTGGTAGAGGAGCTAGATAATCGTAATTAAATTTGTACTCTTCTCGATTTTTATCTAGCCAATTGATTCGGACATTAACATCAGGGTCTTTTTGTGGTAAATATGGTTTCACGATGATCTCCAATTCGGTTTTTGAGCGATTGCTAGTAAATGATTAACGTCAGGATTTAGCAAACAAACTTCATTACAGAGTTTTCAGATATTCAATCAAAGCTTTTTTATTCTCATCAGATAAATCAGTGCCATAAATATGTCCCTGATTGGAATTAGCAGTTACCTTGGTATCGTATTTAAAACCTATAGTTTTGGCTTCATCTCCTTCAGTAATAAAACCAACTTTTTTCGGGTCGTAGACATCATATCCCCGATAGAAAACTTGAGGACGATTCTCTGGTTTTTCTAACAAATCTTGTAGAGATGGGACTGAACCATTGTGTAAATATGGCGCTCTTAACCATAATCCATCTAGGGAAACAGATACATAGCCATTGGTTTTGCGTAAGTTTTTGAAGTCCCAAGGATAGCCATCACCAAAATGATTGTAAGTATCTGCTCCTTCTTGCGTCCACATATCTAACCGATGGCGGTCAGTTCCCACTTCTTCCACAGGGATAACAGTACCCGTTCTTTCCCCACCAAAAGCGTGACAAGATGCACAAGTATTAGCAAAAATTTGGCTTCCTTTTGCAGCCACTTGCTCATCAATCGCAAATGGATATTTAGGAGGTGGTAGTTCTTGAATAAAATCTTCTACTCGTTGTAAATCTGCTACAGGAAGTGATTTTTTAGTAGCACCATCACCAATTGCTCCAGTTTGAACAGTTTCTGTTAGTGAAGTTTCTAACCCATCCCAATGGAGTGCAAACCCTTTGTGCATCTTTTGATTCCAAAGAGGCATCATATCAGAGTTGCCAATAGTGTTATCTTTGGGCAACTTTAAAGTATTGAATTTAACTGGATTAAAAGGATCAATTCGACCAGGGCCCCAGTTAGGACGAGAATCTGTCCAACTATAGTCTTCTTTTTGTTGCAGCAGTGCTTTCTTAGTTTGAGGAATTAGCAGATAGCGATAAAGTAAATTTTCTAGCCAAGAAAGGTTGTAATTATATTTGATTTCGTCAAGGATATAATCTGCTGTAAATCTGGCATCACCAGCAGTTGCACTCAAAAATCGTAAATAGCCTTGTGAATCAAACTTATTAGCAGGAGCAGCGGCCACAATTGTGGGTTTATCTTTCTCTGTTGTTCTATAGGTAGCAGTATGGCAAACAGCGCAAGTTATACCGACACGAGGGAAGCCAATGGTTTTTTTCGTAAACCCAACTGGCATTTCTTTACCCTCTTCCCATGTGATTCCCAAGGAAGTATAACCACCTGCTCCTGGTAATTTATCAGGGAATATTCGTGGTAATACCAGCCAAATCCAATAGGGAACACCTTGCGCTTCTTCTGTGCCAATAGAACCATATTTAAAGTGTTCTTCAGACGATTCATAATATGTGGGAACCTCTCGAAAAAGGTTGTACCATCCCACATACCCAACTACACCAGCTAAAAGAACCACAATTAAAACAATGCTTGTGATTACCCTACCTATTTTATTTTTGAGTATTGTCATGGCACTTTTTTGCTCCTTTGCAGAAGAATCTGTTTGTAGTGCAGGAAATATACCCACACTAGACTAGGGATAAAATTAGGAGAATTGCTTCACTGGAATTGCAGCGATTGCATTTTGCTACGCATTGCTAAGGTCAGAAGAATTAGTTCCGTTAATCCAAAAAACAGGTCTACAAAGGCAATGGATAAAAATCCTTTATCTTGCCCAAAGAAAAGTACTGCACAAATGAAAAATGTTGAACCAAAAGCTCTTGAAGGAAATATTGATATCCAGGCAGTTGCCTGATATCGGTACGGGTCAAGTGCCCCAGGAATATAAAATGCACTAATAATAAACAACAGCATTCCCGCAGCGCGAACCCAGATAATTGGCTCTGGTATATGCATTTTAAGGAACGTCAGCATTAATTCTGGAAAGAAGCAAGAAGGAATGACAAAAAGCATATTAACAATAATGCCAACCCAAGTAACACGACTAAACCATTTAGCGTAATTATTCATTTTTTTCTCCTTTTAAAGCTTTTTCATGTACTCAACTAGTGCATTTTTATCTTCTGTAGGAAGATCGGTACCATATAAATGACCGCTGTTACTATTTCCAGGTTTTGTAGTATCGAACTTAAAGTATTGCTTACCGTTTTCTACACCGACATCGGATACAAAGCCAACTTTTGCTCTATCAATCACATCGTAGCCACGATAGAATTCTTTAGGTCTATTTTCTGGTGTTTCTAGTAAATCCCGTAAGGTCGGAACTGAGCCATTGTGCAGATAAGGACTACGCAACCAAACACCATCAAGTGGCATATTTGCATAGCCATTCGTCTTGCGGAAATTTTTAAAGCGCCACGGATACCCTGTATACAGAGTATTTTGGTTAGACATCGTTTTGTAGGTATATGAGTCAAGACGATGAGGGTCTGTACCAATTTCTTGAATTGGGACAACTTTGCCTGTATATGCACCACCAAAAGCGTGACAACTAGCACAATTGCTTTCAAAAAGCTGTTCTCCCTTCGCTGCTGTAGTTTCGTTCACTTCGTAGGGATATTTTGGTGGTGGTAGTTCCCATAACCAATCAGCAACTCTCTGAATTCGAGGCAAATCAATTGTTGTCGGAGTAACTCCAGCGCCTAAAGCTGCACTCTTATTTCGTTCATCAACTGAAGTGTTATTACCATCCCAATGTAACTGCAATCCCTCACGGGGTTTTTGATTCCAAACTGAGGGAAAATCAGAAGTACCAATCAGTTCATCCTCACGCAATTTATCCATTGGGAAATGGAATTGAATTGCTTTATAAGGATTAAAAGTATCTACTCTTCCTGGCCCCCAATCTGGTTGTTTTTCAACAAACTTAAGTCGAGATGCCTGATTAATTAGTGCATCTCTGGTTTGAGGAATTGCAATGAAGCGATAAAGTAATTTTTCAATGGGATTAAGACCACCACTGATTTTTTCAATTTCTGGCAACATCCGGTTAGCAGTAAAGCGCTCATCTACACCAACTGTTGATAAGAATTTGATATATCCCTGCAAATTAACTACATTCGCAGGCATTGCCGTGATGACTTGATGTTCGCTATTAGGGGTATTTCGCAGCGTTCCTGTATGGCATACAGCACAATTCAACCCAACTCGGTCGATAAAGACTCGCCGTTGCGAAAAACCTATAGGTAAATCTTTGTCAGCTTCTTTGATAAATCCCAGAGAAGTATAATCTTTTCCAGGTAATTTATCTGGGAATAATTCGGGTAAAACTTTCCAAATCCAGTAAGGGATGCCATTGACCGGTTCGCTACCGATTGAACCATATTTAAAATGGTTTTCAATATCAGCATAATCCACTGGGGAGTTGGACAAAACAGGCCAAAGGAAAAATACTGCTACTGCTACAATACCTACAATTACAACCCAAATCCGCTGGAAGATTCCCTTGATTGAGGTTGGAAGTAGGGTAGGGTTTGTTTGTTCAGTCATGAAACACTCCCCATATTTTCGAGATTATTTGTAAGCGAAATTGTCGATGCGATACGCATCGCTTTTTTATCTAGATAAATTTGCAAACTGAGTTTCATGAAAGACTGACATTACTTCTTCCATCATCTCCTCATAGCTATTGAAGCGATCCTGCTCGTAACAACCCAAGGGATTTTCAATGACATTTAGCAGACATTTATTGCAATAAGTACAGGGTTTATCTGCCAAGTCTTTACCTGCTTGAAAAGATTTAACTAAGTCATTATTAGCAATTAGGGTACGAGCCATTGTCACCCCATCACAATAATGTTCGCTAATTGCCTGACGAATATAAGAAGCTTGCTGTAAACCACCTGTACATAATACCGGAATATTAACGTGCTTTTTAATTTCTCTGGAATCTAGTAAGTTTCTACCTTGGTTCTCTATTAGTAGCTGCTTGATTTTAGGGTCTTTTACATCGTCACCACTAAATGCTTGAGGAGGCAATTGCTTTTTCACGCGATTCCATAAAAAACTAAACAGTGGATGCAAAAATGCTTTGCGAAATAAAATGTAGTTGCGTGTAGTTTCGACACCACTTGACAACATGGAATCATAGGTTTTAGTAATGATATCGAAATTAAAATCACCAATGGGATTGAGTGGGTGAGGAAATAAGCTACCAGTTGACACATGCACGGCATCAGCCCCAGCTTCTTCTGCCCATTGACAAACTTGGATAGAATCTTCTATGGTATTACCTGGTTTTTCCCAAAAGGTGACGGCGTTGTTATAGTCAACGGCACTAATTTTGAATTGCAGATGAAAGTCGTTGCCTACTTCTTTGCGGATTGCTCTAATTACATCTAGCAAAAACCGCGCTCGATTCTCTAATGAACCACCATATTCATCTTGACGGTCGTTAATTCCAGAACTGAGAAATTGATTAAAAAGATATCCATTAGCACTGTGCAATTCCACCCCGTCCAAACCTGCTTCACGGGCACGTCTAGCACCATCGGCAAAATATTGAATTGTTTCTTTAATCTCTGTTAGTGTCATCGCTTGACACAAAAAGCCGTGGAATGGCTCAGTTTGGCTAGTGGAACTTAAGGCTTTTTTTCCTAAGTTTTCTACACCACCAATATCTTGCTGTCGCCCTGAATGACTTAATTGCAAAATAAATTTACAGTCATATTCGTGGACTCTTTCTCCTACTTTTCGCCAAAATGGAATGCGCTCATCACAGTTAATGGTGGCGTAATTGGGCATAATTCGTCCCCGGATGGCGACTGGGACAAAGGAACTAATAATCGCTCCTACACCACCACGAGCAAACTTTTCTTCCCAGTTGATTCGGGCTTGAGTACCTGAACCATCATAGTTATCCCATCTGCCAGAAATACTAGAGCGAAATATCCGATTTTTTACTGTGAGATTACGGAATCTCAATGGCTCAAATATAATATCGTTTTCCATGTGTTTCTCTGTGTTTCTCTGTTGTTTCGGCAATAAAATTACATATCGAAATTATTCGTAGCGCTAACAGTCTCGCCAGAGAACTATTATTTCTAGTGTCTCTGGGAGAGCAGTTTTTTATGTCTACAAATCTACAGTGGAAGTTTTCGGATGGGAGCGCTAAATATTAAGTTTTTGTTACTTAAATTTACTTAACCAGTTTCAGCATGGATATTTATCCTTATTGGTTTTTACAGTTATATAAAGACTTTTGCAATTTGTAAACCTACGGTATTTACAGAGCAATTCTTAAAAAAAGTCAAAATTTCCGTCTTTTATTTTTCTTAAAAGGTTAAGGCAACCTTAAAAGTAACTAAAAGTAGCTGCTAACAATTTGTTACAAACCTAACCAAGTAGGTAGGAAATCGATATAACCATAGCAAATTGGTTATTGAAGACCATTGTAAATTTACAAATTTTTAAAGTTTTGATTGAGAAATGTATAAAAGTTTATTGATGACGTTTTACAAATTTGTGTAGTAACTTCATATATAACGAACCTCAGTAAGGTACATTAATCATCAAAATATCCCAAGACTAAATCTGGAAAATGGGAAATTGGTGATGAAGCATTAGTGTACCTCTGCAAATGTGAGGTGCAATGGAAAAGGTTTAGGTGTTATAACCAGAGAGTTTTATGAAAAAGACAAGTCTAATTTTTAAGGGCTGTCTGCTCCTCCTATTCGTGACTGTGTTTATAGTCTGCGGCTTTTATGGAACGCCTACAGCTCTAGCCGATGAGTATAGTGAAATACCTACGTCCATAAGTACCGAGTATTCAGATACGGGTGTATCTGAATATCCTGATAACTGCGAGGGTATCGGTTATCTCCCAGAGTACACAAAGGAGAATTTGACAGATGCCGAGAAACGGGGTCGTTGCACTTGGTACTTATGGACTGGCGGTAATTCTAAGTACTATCGCGATTTAGCCAAGCGAACGCATGGTGGTGTCGATCTGTTAAAGCTGATTGACTCGCGCGTGCATGACGAGCGATTGCAACGTTATGGTGCAATTAACGATCCTGGATGTGAAAAGGCGACAGCACCAGATGAATACGGTTTGTGGCTAGATAAATGTAAAGATCCGCTCTCAACTGGCGTTATTGGGTTGCGTAAGTTCCAAAACCCCAACTTCGACTCGACAAAATGGAACCCTGTTGAATATGCCAAAACTTCACAAGTTGAGCCTCCATACGTAATCGGGCAGTCCTGCGCCATCTGTCACGTAGCATTAAATCCCCTCAATCCACCCAAAGACAAGGAACATCCAAGATGGGAAAATTTGGTACCAGCATTGGGTAATCAGTACATCAAGGAAAACAAATTATTTGGAAGCAGCGTTGCGGATAATAGTTTTATTAAGCAAGTACTTGACTCTCAAAAACCTGGTACATCTGATACTTCTCGGATTGCCACCGATCATATTAACAATCCGAATGCGATTAATGCCATTTTTAATTTAGGCGATCGCCCCAAATATCCAGAGGTAATGAACGATGGTTCAACCAAGGATGTTAATCATATTCTCAAGGATGGTGCGGACTCTACAGGAGTGGCAAATGCCTCACTACGCGTTTACGTCAACATTGGGATGTGCGGCGATTACTGGACAAGTCTCCATGAGCCTTTATTAGGCAGAACTCCCCAAAAACCTTTTGATATCGAAAAAGCGCGGAAGGAGTGCGAAGGCTGGAGACAGACAGAAGCACGCATGGCTGATGCCGAAGCATTCTTAAAAACCATCAAGCCGATGCACCTGAAAGATGCACCAGATGGTGAAAAGTTCTTGACTAAAGATGAAGAAGTTCTCAAACGTGGCAAGCTAGTTTTTGCCAGCACTTGTGCTAGTTGCCATTCCAGCAAAAAGCCACCTGCTGCGATCGCAGCTGACCCCGAACAGGCTCAAAAATGGTACGAAGAGTCTGTACTCAGTAGTAATTTCCTCGACCACAACTTCTTGTCTGATGACCAGCGTTATCCAGTTACTTTAATTGGTACTAATGCGGCGCGATCGCTAGGGACAAATGCCGCTAAGGGGCATATTTGGGATCAGTTCTCCTCGAAGACGTTCAAAGAACTGCCATCACCAGGGACTTTGACGTTGTACAACCCCTTCGATCGGGAAAAACCCATCGAATTTAAGATACCTGATGGCGGTTTGGGATATTACCGTACACCTTCACTAGTGAGCATTTGGGCAACAGCACCACTTCTTCACAACAACACACTAGGACTTTACAACGAAGATCCTTCAGTGAAAGGACGTGTAGAAGCCTATACGGATGCGATGGAAAAGCTGCTGTGGCCTGAAAAGCGTGAGGGAATTATCAGCAGAACATCTCAAGATACTAAATTAGAGCTTCCCCCAGGAGATCCGAATCCGAGATTTAAGCTTCCTGTTCCTAAAGGTACACCTGTGAATTTGCTGGCAAGCATCAATATGAGAGAAGCGATTACATCTCTCAATCTCGGCAACCTTTTTCAAGACTTGAAACCAGGCGGTGGAATTAAGGGTAAATTGGCACGCGTACTTTTAAGAGCCAACAAATCTCCTGACTTTGTAGAAGATGAGGGTCATTATTTTGGCTCAAATCTCCCAGATGAAGACAAGAAAGCCCTAATTGAGTTCGTGAAAACTTTCTAAGTACAGCTCCCATGTAATATCGTAGTGTTTTAAACGCAGAGAATTCGCTACGAATTAATAAAATGTTTGTACTAAGACAACTTGTCTTGATATTCTGCACTCGTTTCCAGGTTGAATCTGGGAACGAGAAAAAATATTGATTAAATAGCAAGGATATATATGCAGTATTTACCAATCGTCTTCGTTCGTGGATATGCAGGTACACAAAAAGACGTTGAGCAAACAGTCAACGATCCATTTTATGGATTCAATAGTGGTTCAACTCATATTCGAGTAGATGAGAAGGAAAATCCTCAGAAGTTTTTTTTCGAGAGTCCATTGCTGCGGCTAATGACCGATCATGGTTATCAACCGATTGTTGATAATCAGAATGTGAGCAATCAAATTAAAAGATTGTCCGATCGACTTCATAAAACTATTTGGATCTATCGATTTTATGATATATCTACACCTAGCTTTGGCTCCTCAAGTGTAGTCCGGCAGGAGATGGAGGAGATAGCTAAGGGTTTAAGAGACTTGATCCAGAATGTCAAAAAAACGACGGGTGCTGATAAAATTTATCTGGTTGCCCACTCAATGGGCGGCCTTGTTTGTCGCAGTTTGATTGAAAAGATTTATCCAGAACAAGGCGAGCAAGCTGGCGATAGCATTGACAAATTCTTTACCTACGCTACACCTCATGGCGGTATTTATTTTGAGGTCGGGGGTGGCTTAATTGAAAATCTTAGGGACAGGTTTCAATTGAATAATTCTGATGACTTTGGCCCTCAGCGGATGTACCAGTATTTAACACCTAATATTAAACCAACAGCTGAGTTACCCGATAACTTTCAGCTACAACAATTACAAAGTATAGATCCTGCATTTTCGCCAAGCCGCGTTTTTTCTCTAATCGGCACGAATGCACATGATTATGAAGAAGCTTTTGGTCTTTCACGCAATCTTGTTGGAGTGAAAAGTGATGGTCTAGTTCAGATTGATAAAGCTTATATCCTTGGATCTCATCGTGCTTATGTTCATCGCTCTCATGGTGGGCCTTATGGCATATTGAACTCCGAAGAAGGTTATCAAAACCTGCAACGATTTTTGTTTGGTGATATCCAGGTAAAACTCTCTTTGAGCAATGTTGAGTTAAAAGACCTGGACAAAAACTTTTATCAACTGGAAACTAGAGTGGCTTTGCGTGGTCTTCCTATTCCAATATATGAGCAAGCGATCGCTCATTATTGCCCAATTACACAAGAGTTAACCCGAACAGATAAACCTATTCCGCTATTTACAGCTTTCTTAATCCCCAGAAACTCAGTCAATGATGATAATACCTGTAGATATGCCCTGCGTTTAGCACTGCATTCCTTTACAAAACAAGAGACGAATTGGTTACGCGACCATCATCTCGACCAAGTACCTTTGTGGTCTGACTATCTAATTACTGATGTTGCCGAATCAAATAGCACTTATGAGGCTAAATACAGTTGGAATTCTGAAGAAAAAGAGCCAGTAACAAAATTAAATCCGACTTCAGAATCTAGTTCAGATGTATATGTTGCGTATGTTTCTTTACCTGAACGCGGTCAAAAAGTTTTAGGAACAAATGCAGCAGTTCGCTTGGAAATTTCCCAATGGCAATGAAGGGAGCAGGGGGCAGGGAGCAGGGAGCAGGGAGCAGGGGGAGCAGGGGGCAGGGAGCAGGGGAGAATAATAAATAACAAATGACAAATGACAAATGACAAATGACAAATAACAAATAACAAAAGGAAAAATTATGCAGACTAATCGCAAACAAACGGCTCTTATTACTGGTGCATCTGGCGGCATCGGTTATGAATTTGTAAAATTATTTGCTCAAGATGGTTACAATCTTGTGTTGGTAGCTAGAAGCCTGGAAAAGCTGAATAAAATTGCCGATGAATTGAAAAAGAAATTTGGCATTGATGTCAAAGTTATTTCCAAGGATTTGTCTAACCCATCAGCCCCAGAAGAAATTTTCGCTGAGCTAGAACAAGCATCGATTAATGTTGATGTGTTGGTGAACAATGCCGGGTTTGCTACCTACGGATTATTTAATGAAATTGACCTGAATGCTGAAATGCAATTGCTACAAGTCAATATCTTATGTCTGACACATTTAACCAAGTTATTTCTCAAAGGTATGGTTAAACGGGGGTCTGGAAAAATATTAAACCTGGCTTCCACGGCTGCTTTTCAACCGGGCCCGCTGATGGCAGTATACTACGCTAGTAAAGCTTATGTCTTATCATTTTCAGAAGCGATCGCAAATGAATTAGAAGGTACAGGCGTTTCTGTAACGGCGCTTTGTCCAGGGCCTACCGAATCTGGTTTTCAACAAAGAGCCGCAATGGAAGACTCAAAGCTAGTAAGCGGTCAAAAAATTATGACTGCGGAAACAGTAGCCGAAATCGGCTATCGTGGTCTATTTGAAAACAAAACTGTTGTCGTTCCTGGAATTAAAAATAAGTTACTTGCTGAATCTGTAAGATTTACTCCCAGAAAGCTAGTGACTAAACTAGTTAGAAGTATGCAGGAAAGTAAGTAATAAGTAGGTCGGCGTAAATAATTAAAGCAGGGGGAAGAGGACTTAGAGACAAGGAGAATTGGGGACAAGGGGAAAGACTTGTTGCAAGTTCTCACCTTTCGTCCCCTTATCCCCCTGTCCCCCTTGTCTCCCTTGTCCCCCCTGCCCCTCTGCCCCCCTGCCCCTCGTTCACTGAGCGTAGCCGTTCGCGGAGCGTCTCGCAGAGAAGTGCTGCTCCCCTGCTTTTTCACTAATCCCCCTGTGGATGCTCATCCCACAAGGTTGTCAGTTCCCGTAAACTTTGATGATTGCCATTGCCCAAAATCAGATGATCTAGTACCGGAATGCCCAAAAGCTGCGCCCCTGCTAATAACTGACGCGTCAATTCTATATCTTCCTGGCTGGGTTCAAGGTTCCCAGAAGGATGGTTGTGGGCAACTATTACCCGCGTTGCGCCTTGACGAATAACTTCTCGAAAAATATCACGGGGAGAGGCTAGGGTTTCGGTTGCAGTGCCAATGGTAATTACTTGCGTACCCAATAAGCGATTCTTGACATCTAATAACACCACTGCAAAACGTTCTTGTATCTGCCACATTAAATCTTGGCTGAGGGTAGCAGCAGCAGCGAGTGGGCTATCAATTAATGTGCCATCATTGGGACGTGATTGAAAGGCACGTTTACCCAATTCAATTGCTGCTAAGATACTTGTCGCCTTCGCCGGGCCAACACCAGAAATTTGCATCAATTCAGCAGGGCTAACTTCTCGCAGAACTATTAAAGGATCGCGTTGGTGTTTGGCTAATTCGCTCAAGATATATTGTCCCAAACCCACAGCAGATAGTTTTCCTGGCCCTTGACCAGTGCCTAAAAGAATTGCGATTAACTCCGCTGTGGCTAAAATTTTTGCACCATGCGTCATTAATCGCTCACGCGGACGCTCATTTGTAGGTAAGTCGGCAATTCTGAGGCAATAGGTCATATTAAACTAAGAAAATAGCACCACACATCGAACTATCCTTAGTTATCCCTCGTTTGCTCTCAAAATCATCTTTATTTGAGAAAATCTTTAATTTTACCCGCCTGCCGTAGGCGATCGCACTTCCACAAGCAACCAATAACAAGTTACTCAAGATTATTTGGGAAGAAAGCAGCAGGTGAAATATGAAAAAATTTCGCCAGTTCTTCAATGTGTCTAGTTGTTAATTTACGCTGCTTTTTCAATATGGCCGATATAATAGATTCTGTTTTGAAAATGGGTACTAAATCTTTTTGAAGTAGCCCATTTTCTTCTATCAAAACCTGAAGTAAATCTATTCCAGAAATATCAGGCACAGGCTCTTGTGTTTGTTCAAACTCGTAAACTAGAGTGCCTAAAATATTAAGATAATCTTTTTCATCTAATGTTAGCGGAGCGCTATCTATCAAAGAATTAATAACTTTTTGAGTAGCAAATAACTCATCCTCAGTCTTGATAGGACGAGGAGGAAATGCTTGCAGCAATTCAATGTAGGTAGGACGTTTATTTAAACCAAGGGTCATTTTTCCATTTATCTGTATCGTACTCTGTATGAGTTAATACGTTGCGAATAAATACTTTTTGACTTTGATAGTCAATATAGGTAATAAGGCGATACTTGTTTCCTTGAATATTAAAAACTGTAAGCTCACCTACTGGATCGGCAGAGTTAAAAGCTTGACGAACTTCAAGTATACTTTGCCACTTGGCTAATTTTGCAACTTTGTTCCAACCACGTAAACTAGATTCAGCATCGGGATACTTTTGATAAAAAAGTTTTAGTGCTGTATTGGAAATAATATGCATAATAAATGAATTTTTTCAAAATAAAGCTCATAATAATGTCTCTCGAAGTGTCAAATCGTAGTTATTCAAACTTAGCAATTTGCTAAGTTGATGTCAAGAGTTTAATGATTAGGTTTTTCGCTTTACCCCTAACGACAGTAGACTTTCAGTGAAAATATGCTTGTTACCAAGTTTAATAAGTGCAATTATGTACCTGCTGCCATAGGCGATCGCTATGTTCGATGATTTATTCAACAATCTCAAAGGTTTTATTGACGCTAAACTTCAAGAAGTCGGTAACGATCTGCAAAAACGCTTCGGCGTTCCCGAACCCGCAGAGCCATTTGTGCTGATTCGTCGATTCACACCTGCCGATTCCACAGTGACAAAGGGATGTATTGCAATTGTCGGAGAAAGCTGGCAAATTGAAGCTTATGACGATAATAATCAGAGCTTTTTTACGAATAGTGCAGATCCTTTGCGAAATGTCATCTTGTTTGAAGTTGCAGAACCCGATGTCCAAGAGTGTGTTTTTACTTGTCAATTTAATGCCAAAGCGCTAAACACAGAAAAACCAATTAAAGTTAGCTTAGGTTTTCAAAGAACGGGACAATGGGGCGGAAGAGCCACAACATCATGGTTTACAGAAGTTTTACTAACGGAAGATTTTCAGCCTTACGAAGTGCGTGCCCATTTTAAAAAAGAAGCAGATGTTGCCACAGTTCAAATCAGTGTGCAATTTGAGAGTAGTGGCATTCTTCAAATTAAAAATATTGAATTGTTGCAAGCGTCTGTAAAGTAACAATCATAAGCAATACTTGAAATTTAAGTAATTAGCAAAGTACGCTATGTTTGACGAGCTATTCAACAATTTGACAAGTTTTATTCTCTCTAAAGCTAAGGAAACCCTTAAGGAGCTAGAAAAACCCTTTGCTATTCCCGAACCCGCAGAGCCATTTGTATTGATTCGTCGATTCACATCTGCCGATTCCATAGTGACACAAGGAGGCATTGCAATTGTTGGAGAAAGTTGGCAAATTGAAGCTTATGACGATAATAGTCAGCGCTTTCTAACTAATAGTACAGATCCTTTGCGAAAAGTCATCTTGTTTGAAGTTGCAGAACCCGATGTCCAAGAGTGTGTTCTTGCTTGTCACTTTAATGCGAAAGCGCTAAACACAGAAGAATCAATTGCAGTAAGTTTGGGTGTAGCTAGACCACCAGAATCGAGCGGAATGAGAGCAATTTCATGGGGTACAGGAGTTTCACCAACGGAAAATTTTCAGCCTTACAAAGTGCGTGCCTATTTTAAAAAAGAAGCGAATGCTTCCAAGATTCAAATAGGCGTGCAATTTGAGAGTAGTGGCATTCTTCAAATTAAAGATATTGAATTGCTGCAAGCCCCTGTCAAGTCACAATTATGAGCATCTAAGTTTAGAATCACAATTATATTACTTTGTCAAGATAGTTTTGAGGGTTTGTAGTAAGCACTTTAGTGCTTAGAAGATAAGGACTTTAGTCCTTACTATGAACTTGCTTACCATCAATTAAAATTTGACAGATTAATAGTACGCTCGCATAATTTAATAGCCCAACACACACGCGATCGCAAACCATTTAAACCCCTTTCTTTTCGCTAATTACTGATGAATTTGCGTTGCTTTGAGCATGTGGTAGGTAATGATCAACTGAGTCAAAGCCAGAGGATAACTTTGCAGTGTTTCTCCAGTTGTACCAGCAATTTTACCCAGTTCTGGGTTACTTTCGCGATCGCAAATACTTCTTAAATGGGGCATATCAGAACAAATAATATGCTCTAGCTTATTCACCTGGTCTAAGGTGGCATGACCATCAACTTCTAAGACATCTACAGGCTTACTCATATCCCTGTCTAACCCTAGACGGATCGCTGAGTCAGAATTACCATAGCCAGAGTTGACAATCTGGGTAAAATCTGGGTGCGGAATTGTTGGACGAAGTACCAAACGTACATTCAGGTGTCCATTGGTTTCATCATCTTCCCCAGTGGGTGGATAAAAACTAATGACTATATCAGACCATTGTCGCTGCGGACGGATAAACTCTGCTGAGTCTGGTTCGCGCTTTTCTAATTCTGCTAGCACCTGTTCATCTGTGTAGCCGCGCTTTTGGGTATCCCGCTTGACTTTCCACTTTCTGCGTAGTTCTTCAGGGGGTGCAAGGTAAACTTTCACATCGTAGGAATCACGAGCACCACGGGTAGAATAACCGAGTAACCCCTCAATGATTACGAATTTATTGGGCTTGATATACTGCGGTGGCTCGAATGTGCCGGTTTTATGGCTGTAAACTGGCTTAAGAATTGGTTGTCCTGTACGTAGCAGCGACAGATGTTGCTGCATAATATCTAAATGATTGCAATCGGGGTGGAGAGCAGTGATGCCAATTTCTGCACGTTGTTGGCGATCGTAACGGTGATAATCATCTGTACAAATGAGCGTGACATTTTCTGGGCCGAGTACCTGAGCGATTCCTCGCGTTAGCGTTGTTTTACCAGCCGCGCTGTCACCGACAATACCAAGAATTATTGGACGGCTCATCATAACCTCCCACAATAAAAACAACTTTAGTAATAAAATTACCTACAATAGTTTTTATTCTAGAAGGGTTTAAGCAAGTAACTCAAACAAACACTTGGTATGCAATATCTCTACACATACATAGAATAGACCTCTTGCAAAAAGCACTTTTGCAAGAGGGGGAAAAGGGTAAAGGTTAAAGGGGAAAGGGACTTTTGCAGAACCTTTTCCCCCGCCCCTTATCCCCAGAGGGGACCCCACCTTCCCCTTTTCCCTTTTCCCGACAAATGCCAAGAAGTCTAATGTTTGTGAGATGCCTACGGCGGTAAATTACGCTTTTTGCATAAGAATTACAATCTAAATGATTGTTAGAATATCTGTAGGCATAAAAACTAAATATTCCCTGTTAATCCTACTCTCAGCCGCAGATATTCAATTTTGATACAAGCATCCATAACCACATTAAGTCCTGCATCTATAGCTTTTTGTGCTGATGGTTGATGCCAGATACCCAGTTGTGTCCACACAGTTTTAGCAGTGATGGAAATTGCTTCATCTACAATTTCTGGCAAGTACTCAGAACGACGAAACACGTTAACAATATCCACAGGTTCGGGTAATTCTTGGAGTGCAGCATAACTGGGTTGACCGTCAATTTCTTTAATTTGCGGGTTGACGGCATAAACTGTATAGCCTTTGTGCCGCAAGAATTGGGCGATTTGATAACTGGTGCGTTCGCGTTTATCAGAGTGACCCACAACAGCGATGATTTTGGCTTGGGTCAACACCTCGCGCAGAGCGTTATCATCTTCTTTAAGGTTTGGCATGATTTAAAATATCCTGAGCGTAGGCGTAGCCCGTTGTAGACATCGTTTTGTTTATCATACTGAGTTGCATTTAAATATAATTTTGGCTTTAAAAAAATCATTTACGAATATCAAAGACTCGTCTACGAGTAAAAAAGATTCGTCCACGAGTATCAAAGACTCGCCCACGAGTATCAAAGACTCGTCCATGAGTATCAAAGACTCGTCCACGAGTAAAAAAGACTCGTCCACGAGTAAAAAAGACTCATCCACGAGTAAAAAAGATTCGTCCACGAGTATCAAAGACTCGTCCACGAGTATCAAAGACTCATCCACGAGTAAAAAAGACTCATTCACGAGTATTAAAGACTCGTCCACGAGTATTAAAAACTCATTCGCTATTCTCCATGCCCAATGCCCAATCCCTAATGCCCAATCCCCAATTTCCATGACAACTAAAACACTAGGACTCGAACAAAACCTCCACGACTATTTACTGTCAGTCTCTCTTCGAGAACCGGAAATTTTAACCCAACTCAGACACGAAACAGCCCAGTATCCCATAGGTAGAATGCAAATTGCTCCCGAACAAGGGCAGTTTTTGGCATTACTGGTGCAGTTGCTAGGAGCTAAGAAAACTTTAGAAATTGGGGTATTTACAGGTTATAGTTCCCTGGTGGTGGCATTGGCGTTACCGAATGACGGTAAAGTAGTAGCCTGCGATATTAGTGAGGAATTTACCACGATCGCTAGACGTTATTGGCAACAAGCTGGAGTGGCGGATAAAATTCAACTGCATATTGCCCCAGCTTTGCAGACTTTGGATCGGTTACTGGAAACAGGAGAAGGAGAAACTTTTGATTTTGTCTTCATCGATGCAGATAAGAGCAACTATGATGGCTATTATGAGCGATCGCTGCAATTAGTGCGTCCGGGGGGATTGATTGCGATCGATAATGTTCTCTGGTCAGGTAGGGTTGCCGACCCCGAAGTGCAAGATAATAGAACTAAAAGAATTCGTGCCTTTAATCAAAAACTGCATCAAGACCAGCGAGTTAGTCTTAGTGTAGTAGCGATCGCCGATGGCTTAACTCTGGCATTGAAAAAGTAATACCAATAAAAAAAAGAATGCGACAAATACACCATTTCTTGTAGAGACGCGATTCATCGCGTCTTCACCCAAGAATGTATTGCAATCATTAATTGAATTGGTATGCGTTTAGCGAAAATAGCTCTTATTGCTCTAACATTTGGGAAAATCGGGTAAAGTAATCTGGAAAAGTCTTGGCTGTGCAACCAGGATCTTTAATTACAATCCCTGGAACCTTCAAGCCAGTGACAGCAAAAGCCATCGCCATTCGATGATCGTGATAAGTTTCAATCGCTGCTGGGGTGATTGGGCCAGGCTCAATTTTCAGTCTATCTGCGAATTCTTCAACTTCAACTCCTAGCCGCCGCAACTCTGTAACCACAGCTTTAATTCGGTCGGTTTCTTTATATCGAATATGTTCCACGTTACGAATGGTAATTGGTGAACTGGCGAAGGGGGCGATCGCTCCTAATGTTTGCACTAAATCCGAGATATCATTCATATCAATGTCGATGCCTTGCAATTGCTTCGGCCCCGTCACTTCGGTGTAATCATCCGCATCCTTAATTTCGCAACCCATCTGTTCTAAAACATTCAGCCAGAGAATATCACCTTGACAAGATTGTTTGGTCAAATGTTTTACCCGCACCCGTCCACCCGTGACAGCAGCGGCGGCAAAAAAGTAAGAAGCATTTGACGCATCGGGTTCGACTGTGTAATGTCGAGCTTGGTAACGTTGACCTGCTTTAATCTGAAACTTATTATCGCCAATTTGCATCACCTCCACGCCAAAATCTGCCATCAGACGACAGGTCATTTTCACGTAAGACTGAGAAACCAGCGTACCTTCAACCTCAACAATTGTGTCTTGTTGAGCATAAGGCGCAATCATCAGTAATGCCGAAAGTTGCTGACTTGTTTGGTTTGCTTTCAAGCGAAAATTTCCGCCAGCGAATTGCCGACTATAGACGGTGTAGGGCATAAACCCTGAGTGTCCTTCAAAGTTAACAGTTGCTCCACCCGTTTGCAGTACCGTCAACAAGTCGCCCATCGGTCGTTCTCGCATCCGGGGAACGCCATCGAGGCGATATTCACCATTCCCCAGTGCCACCAGCGCCGAAATAAAGCGTGCTGCTGTACCTGCCAAACCCACAAATAAATCTGCCTGTTTAGCTGGAATTTCGCCTCCTCTTCCCGCCACTTGAATTTGCGCCAGTTGAGGATTCAAAGTAATGGGAATGCCCAATTGCTCTACACATTTAGCAAAATACTCGCTGTCTTCACTAAATAAGGCATTTTCTAAAATGGAGTCACCTTGCGCCAAAGCTGCGACAAGCAACGCCCGATTGGTAAGACTTTTAGAACCAGGAATTTCTACCGTGGCATCCACTGGCCGATTTAGAGCAGGAATTGCAATGGTATCCACTTTAAACCTCTACGTAGGCAGTTAGCTACAACTTTATAATATTCCCATATCTTGAGCAAAAGGAGCAGGGGAGTAGGGAGTGTGAGTTACAAGTAAAGTAGTGAGGAATAAGATTTTAAAACTTATAATTTATAACTCGCCTATAACTTAGCACGGGCTAAACCCTAGCTATCCGCTAACAGGACTCTAGAAAGATGCAATTTATCGATCAAGCAAAAATTGAAGTTGAAGCTGGTAAAGGCGGCGATGGGATTGTCGCTTTCCGGCGAGAGAAATACGTGCCGGCTGGCGGCCCCTCTGGTGGTAATGGGGGAAGAGGTGGTTCGGTATTTTTCGTTGCCGAAGAAAATCTACAAACTTTGTTGGACTTTAGATACAACCATCGCTTCCAGGCAGAAAAGGGTACTCGTGGCGGGCCAAATAACTGCACTGGGGCAGCCGGAAAGGATTTAATTATTGAGGTTCCCTGCGGTACAACCATTTATGATGCTGAAACTGGCGAACTGCTAGGGGATTTAATTGAACCTAAGCAGACTTTGCTGATTGCCCAAGGTGGTAAAGGCGGACTGGGAAATCAGCATTTCTTGAGCAACCGTAACCGCGCCCCAGAATATGCCCTCCCAGGATTACCAGGAGAAATAAAGCAGCTGCGCCTAGAGTTGAAACTTTTGGCAGAAGTGGGGATTATTGGCTTACCAAATGCTGGTAAATCCACTTTAATTTCATCTTTATCAGCAGCACGTCCGAAAATCGCAGACTACCCCTTCACTACCCTGATCCCAAATTTGGGTGTAGTGCAAAAACCTACAGGCGATGGTACTGTTTTCGCCGACATTCCCGGACTAATCGAGGGCGCGTCTCAAGGTGCAGGACTGGGGCACGATTTCTTGCGCCATATTGAGCGCACGCGAGTGTTACTTCACTTAATTGATGCTACTAGTGATGATGTGGTTAGAGACTACAACACAATTAAGGAAGAATTACAAGCTTATGGACGGGGTTTAGCAGAACGTCCGCAAATTTTGGCGCTGAATAAAATTGATGCAGTCGATCGCGAAACTGTCGATTTGGAGGCGTTGGCCACCCAACTTAATCATCTTTCCTACGCGCCGGTTTTTGTGATTTCAGCAGTTACTCGCACCGGGTTAGAGCCGATGTTACAAGAAATCTGGGGAATTCTCGACCAAATGAAGGTTCCTGAAGAAGTGGAAGCATTTAGATAATTTGTAATTTGTAATTCGTAATTACTACTTTGATATGAATTATAAACGCTACGCAAATTTAGCTGACTGCCACCTTGGCTTGCTGTTGCCATACCGCGTCTGCATACAATAACGTGTCGAAGTCCGGCGAAATGTTGCCGCTAGCGATCCGGGCTTCGTGTAATGACCAGTCAGCGAAGAACAAGTCATGACTGATGCCTGCCACTACTGCTGGCACATCGCGTCGGATGCTGGGTACGTCGCCGATGGGCAGACCGAAGCTTACGAAGCCAGCAGGATTGAACACATGGATATTTTTCAGGTACGGGGCATTGCCAGGTACTTTCTCTTGGTATTCATGGGCGCTGCCAAGGTAAGGGTGGGTGCTGAGTCGCTCGTCACGTTGGTCGGCTGGGGCTTCATAGCGATCGCGCCAAAGTGCGATATGATGTGCAAATTCGGCGAGTTCCGGGCGCTTTGTCGGGTCAACAAAGTAGCCAGTACCAGCGATCGCAAAATCAAACTCGAAAACATCATCATTTACCTGAGCGACGATGCGATCCCCCTGGTTATGAGCAGATTTCCACGGTGCGGATAGATGCAGGTGGAAGTTAGAGAACGCTATTACCCGCTCGATTGCATCTGGTGGTGGCGTAGAGCCAACTTGATGAAAGCGCCAAGCTTGGAACCAGCGAGCTGCATCAGGTAGTTGCGGATAGTTATAGTAAGCGCCAGGATAACCTCGCACGCGATTCACTGCTACAGATGCGATCGCTGACCGTCGTGCGAACAAATGTACTGCTTTAGCGCCTGATTCAAGTGCCACTCCTGCCGCATCAAAGGCTGAGGCCGCAGCACCCAGCACTGCTACTGTTTTGCCACGCAGATTGTTGAAGTCGATTTCATCGGCGGTATGTGCATATAAGGTGCGTGGCAGAGATGCCAATACAGGCGGTATGTTTGGGCCACCAGTGCCAGCTACACCGTTGGCGAAGATAATTTTACGTGTGGTCTCCACTTGGGCGATACCGTTCACTTCTAGGTGTAGACGAAAGAAATCTGCGTCTGGCTCAATCCGCACCAACTTCGTCTGATACCGAACTGGAATGCTCAGAAAATGCCGATACCAGCTGAGGTACTCAGCCCACGCCACTCGTGGAATCCGGTCAATGGCTGCGTATGCCTCAACACCGTGCCGCGCCTCGTACCAAGCTTGAAATGACAGCGCCGGAATGCCCAGTTCTGGCCCTGGCAGGTTTTTCGGTGTGCGTAGCTTTTTCATCCGCGCCCGCGTCAGCCACACGCCTGCATGGGCTTCGTCAAGAGCCTCATCGATGACTGTCACGCGGCCAATGCCGACACGCCGCAGGGCAAATGCAAAGGTGCTGCCACTGCCACTACCGCCTACTATTGTCACATTGTGGTCAATATCTGCGCGATCGCTCACCCAGTTTTCGGGATCGGGGCCGAGTAGGCGCAACGCCTCACGTGCAGCAAAATCGAGGTCAGTCGTTGTTGTCATGTCGGTATTTGAAGATGAAATGAGATTTTATCGAGATTAGTAGATACTGAAAAGCATAATATCATGAGTAACTAATAATTAGCTTACCTAATATTCAGTTTTACGAATAAATAATGATTGACTGTTAGCGAAGCGGTGCTGATGTCATCCCAATACTTGAAAGAAGCTACCCCGGTAAAGGTGTACTGCACATTGCAAATTAGTTGAAATTTTCTATTAGTTTGAGTAGCTGATAATGCTTATCTTTATTTATTGGCGATAGCCTTTAAAGAAAAACTTTTTAGTTTGCTAAAAATCCCAAACTGTTTTATCTCCTGCTTAAAAACACGCTCGCGATCGGCAGATTCTTGTGGTGGAAATTCCCAAATATCACGGATCTCATGTTCTTGCTCATCTAATAATTGCAGATCATGTGGGAATTGAGACTGTTGCCCAAATAACCAAGGTACTCCATTTAATAATTCTCTTTCTATTCCATGAAACATATTTTTACCCTGATGAAAAATAAGGTGATGTTGACATTTAGCTTTTTACTTATTGCTGCAATTATTGGCATTTGGCGATATCTTCGTTAAAACTGCTGTCCCAAAGTTGTTTAACATCAACTTTTGTGGAAATTACACCCGCTTGAAAAAAGGTATCAGCAACCTTTTGCTGAGAAGCAATAGCCTCGTCAGAAACAGGAAGTAATTCTTGACGACGCTGTTGTTGTCCTTCCTTGGCATCCTGATAAACGATGCCTTCATCAACATCAATGGTATTTGCATAATTCTTCGACCATTGCTTGAGATTAGATTCCCGCCAAGTTTGGGATTTCTGCAAACGACAGAGAAAATCGGCGATTGCAACTTTCTTTTGGGGATCGGCGATCGTATTGGGTGAAGCAATAATTACGAAGTTACCGCTCAAAATATCTTTTGCAGATTCCAGCACCCGCGCCCCTTCTTTTTTGGCTTGGGGGATGGAGTAACCGTAGGTAGCCCAAGCATCAAGCTGTCCTTTACGAAAAGCAGCTAGTCCATCGGGTATCGATAAAGGAATTGTATTGATATCCTTCATCGTTAGCCCGACTTTTTCCAACATCTTAATCAGGAAGTAGTGGGCAGTTGTAGCTTTAACGTAACCCACTTTCTTACCTTTGAGGTCAGCGATCGTTTTGGCAGTCGAGTTTTTGGGTACGAGTACAACTTGACCAACCGTGGGCCCTTTGAGAGTGGCAATAATTTTTACAGATGCTTTCGATTCAATCGCAAAAATCGGCGGAATTTCACTAGCTGAAGCCAGGTCAATCGCACCAGCATTGATTGACTGTACCATCAAATTACCCCCAGTAAACTCAGTAAATTGAGTTGTGTAAGGGAAATTATCTAGTTTAGCTAACTTTAAATTTAAGTCCCAGCCACCTTTAAATTTAGCAACATGCAGTTGAGTTGTATTCGATAGTGCGACTTGGGATGCACTAGGATTAGTAGCGATCGTTGCCGGACTGGTAGACTTAACCTCTGAGCAAGCTGTTGTTGCTATTAACAAGCAACCCAAAGAGAAGAAAAAATTTTGCCGCAGCCAATTGGTAAACACGTTAATTTTTGGGTATAAAAAGACAATCAAGAAAAATAACCATCAACTACTCTAGTAAGCCTGGTTCTTCGCCTACAATTCGGTCGTAGAGCGGCTGAAAGCTAAACCAACCACCGGAATGGGTTCCTACTTGGTTATGAGTAAAAGTTGCTGTTTCGTGGTCAATGGGAAGTGGTTTACCAGCTGCTTCTGCAAGCAGTTGGGCTTGAGCCGATCGCTCAAAAGAAATGTACCAAAAAGCAGCTTCGTCTACTGTCTGTCCCACCGTCAAAAAGCCATGATTCCGCAGGATGACAGCTTTCTTATCTCCCAAAGATTCAGCAATTCTTTTACCTTCTGAAGTATCTAAAACTACTCCTTTATAGTCATCAAATAGAGCGTGGTCTTGATAGAAAGCACAAGCATCTTGAGTTAGGGGATCGAGCAGGCGACCAAGACTTGACCAAGATTTACCATGCAGAGAATGAGCATGAGCAGCTGCAACTATATCAGGTCGCGCCTCATGAACCTGGGAATGAATCGCAAAAGCGGCGCGATTGACAGGAGCATTACCTTTGACAACTTCGCCTTCTCTATCGACCAAAATCAAGTCAGAAACTCGGATGTGACCAAAGTACTTGCCAAGGGGATTTACCCAAAAATGGTCGGTAAACTCTGGATCTCTAGCGGTGATGTGGCCTGCGATTCCCTCACTAAAGCCAAAACGAGCAAATAGCCGAAATGCAGCCGCAAGGCGTTGTTTGCGATAGAGTCGTTCTTCTTCAACTCGTTCAAAGACTGGCGGTTGTGGTCTAGTGAAATTTGCCATGATTTTCTCTTTCTTGTTTTATAAGTACATTGGAATATCCAGAGCGTAAAGACCGCAGACTCTTTTGTTGGGGATGATAATAATGTCGCCAAATATTACCAGTATCATTACTTACGATATGGATCAAATACTGTATCTTTCCTACCTAGCGGCGGTAGTTTCTAACGGACACACTGCTGTCGCAATATCTACTCGTTGCGGAATAATTTTTTGCTCTAGTAACCAGTCAGCTGTTTTCTGAAGCTTGGCGATATCTTCAGTATTAGGAAATACGTAAGACTCTGGGCCTCGATTTTTAGTCACCTGCTTGGCTACCGCATCAGAGACTTTTAGCTCTTTAACTAAAAAATCTGATGCAGCATTAGTATGTTGATTTAACCACTCACCATCCTGACTCAAAGCAGTAAGAGCAGCTTTTACAGCTACAGGATTTTCTTTAGCTGCATCAGTACGAACAATCATAATGCCGTAGGTAGGAGCAGGGTGTGTAGTGGTAATTCTCCGTGCCTTATGCTCTAATTCTGCAATGGAAATATAAGGTTCCCAAACTGCCCACGCATCAACAGAACCTTGATATAGAGCAGGTGCAGCATCATTCGGTGATAGATAAACTCGCTGAACTTTATATGAAGGAATCTTTTCTTTTTCCAAAACTTTTAATAACAGATATTCGCCTGCACCACCTTGATTAACAGCAACTTTTTTACCTACTAAATCAGTCGGTTTTTGAATAGGAGAATCACCACGAACTAAGATGGCACTACTCAAAGAATCTGGACTAGGACGCTGTACAGAGCCAATACAAAGAGGTTGTCTGGCAGCGATTCCAGAAATCGAAGGAATATCACCACATCCACCAATATCTGCCCGATTCCCATTGAGAGAACTTAAAAGCGTAGCACAACGGTCAAATGGGCCACTCCATTCAACTTTGATATTTTGCGTGGCTAACTGACGCTCTAACTCACCTCGTTGACGCGCAATGGGAATAATCCCGCCTTTTTGGTAGCCCAAGCGAATCACATTGTTTTTCTCTGTAGTTTTGGTAGTGAGAGTTTTTGAGGAGGAATCTGAGTTTGCTACGACGTTGATAGCTTTTTGTTGACTGCAACCAGAAGCTATCAAACTCAGAAGAGACACTGCAACTACGAAGATTGTACTAGCAGAACATTTTTCTTTGTACTGAAAACGGTGTTCATTGAAATAATTCCCCACAATGGACTCCTTGATATCAATTATCAATTTTTAGGAGTTTAAGCAGCCATATCTATGATGATAGGGACTAAATTACACTAAGTCGACTGACTTACCGTAGTATAAGATATAAATACCACCTTTTAATGGGCTGTTCAAATCCAATCAATATTTCTTTATCTTTGACTATAAGAATTTAGTGCAGGTTAAATTTCAACCCCCAATTCCCCTTAAAATCTAAGTCCAGCCTGTTTCAATAGTGGTAGAACGCACTTACCGAAGAAATCCAGATCGGGTTCAAAATCATAAAAGGCAAGCTGGAAACCATCGACACCAGCTTTATTTAGTTGCAAAAGTTGTTCGGTGATTTGTTTGGGTAAACCGATTAACTGCACATTACCGCCGATCGCACTACCAAAGCCATGACGCAGATTTCCCTTTTGATGCCCCCTCCAGGCATGTGCATCGCTGCTAATGCTAGAACGTGCAGCAATTGACTGATAATCGGCACGATCGATAATCGCCTGAGCATATTCTTCTGCCTCTTTTTCAGTTTCCCGCACGACAATAAGCGGATTTAGGAGAGTGCGGACAAGTCTACCATTAGCGATCGCCTCTTTACTTGCTCTCAAAGAAGTAGTATCAATTGCACTCATAGTTCCTCTCAACGGTTTCGGTTGCCAGCAAGATCCCCGACTTCCGATCAATTGCTACAAGTTAGAAGTCAGGGGTCTGAACAAAATTAGAAGAATCCGCGTTGCGGCAATGGTGTACCGTTTATCTCGTAGTCGCCGATCGCACGAGCCTTAAAATGATTTGGGTTGTGTGAGGATAAAGTGCGGGCGTTGCGCCAATGACGATCAAAGTTGGAGCTTTTCTTTGTTGTAGAAGCCCCACCCACTTCAAACAACAAAGTAGCCGAACGTAGAGCCAAATCATCGACAATCAATTTGGCTTTGGCTGCACTCAGAGAAGCTGCCAGTGCCGCAGCCGTTTCTGCCTCTTCACCCTGAGCTTGGGCAGCAGGGAGGCGATCGAGAGCATCAGCTGCTGCCAAAACGATTGCTTCGGCAGCAAAGGCATTGGCGGCAATCTGCCCGACAGTCTGTTGCAAGATTGGGTCTTCTGAGGCTTGCTCGGATACAGCATGGTAGAAAGTCCTCTTTCGGGTACGGATGAGGGTTGTTGCATCGCGCAGAACGCTGCGAATAATGCCGGCGTTGATTGCTGTTAAAAATAATTGCGGGACGATGTTGTAGGGTAGGTTGTCTTTGTCTGTATCTGTCTCAAAAATTACTTCATCTGCCTCTACACGTGCATTCGTGAAGGTAGTCGTTCCCGTACCTGTGAGTCTTTGTCCAAAGCCGTCCCAGTCGTCCACAAGGTCAATCCCCTCGCGGTTAGTAGGAATCAGTATAAACGCTTTAGTGCCATCAGGTACTAGTACACGCACAAAAATCAAGTCTGCATAAAGGCTGCCAGTGCTGTAATACTTCGTCCCATTTAGACGATAGCCGTTGCCATCGGGTGTTAATTTTGTATTCGCGACTTGACCACCACCAGATCGCTTGACTTCTAGTTCGGTGGAAGCGAGTCCAATAATCGCGCCATCAGCAACGGCTTTGAGCCAGCGACGATTCCTTGGGGTGCGTTCTGAACGCAAAATCCGCTCTGTGACAGAGAAATGATTCCGCACAATGTGAGCGACGTTCGGATCGGCATCCCCTAAGCGAATTACGACCTCGAATAGTTCGCGTGCGGTGCTACCGCCACCACCTTCAGCTACGGGGATTCGCAATGCACCTAATCTGGAACGCCGGATCAATTCAACCACATTATAAGGAAGGATGCGATCGCGATCGCGCTCACTTGCTCCTATAGCAATGAAATCAAAAAGCTGCTGGAGTTCCGGCGAGTTTGCTCTCACCGGAGCTGAAAACTGAATTGTCGTATCTGCAAGTTTCTCTGGACTTTTAATCATTAGTTTCTATCTCCGAATATCCTGTGGAAAATCTATGTTGGTGAGTGGTGAGGCAATTGCTAATTTCTAGGTGACGCGACTTTAGCACTGCAAAATTGAAGAATGTTTCCAGCCTTGAGGCGATTACATCTGGTAACATATTCAAGCCACCGACTGCACTCGACAAAAACCAGCCCTCTGTAAGGGTTTTAGATGTATTTAAATCTTATAAAATACTAAAAATCTACCTACTTGCCGTAGATTGATACTCCCAAATTTTCCCCAAGTTGTCAATATGTTTTATGCCAAATTTGTGAACTTCTTCAAGGACAATTTTTATCCTACTCAAAGAAGTTTAAAATCCCATACACAATGGGTGTTTGTGTTGGGGTAACAGTGTAAAAAATGCACTTTTGTGCATACGCTGTTAAGTTTATCTCCGATAAGCTATTGAGATAAAGAAGAATTCAGTTATTCTGAATTCAGGAGCAAAGCCGGAGACGTTTCCGTTGCCCAGGTCAGAATCAATTTAGTATGGTTTTACACCACGCTTAATTGTATACCGTTATAGAGTCAGGGATATTAAACCCTTTTGTGATTTACTAGTTACACAGAATATTCAACTGAAATTTTTAAAGTAGGAGTATAAAATTTATGGTTGAAATTGGTGTGAATAAGTTAGCAAAGAACCAAATACAATTAGAGTCTCAAAACTTCAAATCCCAAAAAATCTTGGTTGTCGATGACCATCAAATGATTTTAACTGGGACCCTCGATGTACTGAAGCGACAATATCCAGACACAGAATTTCTTCAGGTGAAAACTGCACGAGATGCTTTAGAAAAAATAGCTCAAATACAAGTAAAACAGGAAGATAAAGAGCAGGAAAAAGCACCTTTGAATTTGATTGTGGTCGATTTATCGATTCCTGCGAGTGAGGGAATTACTGCGACTACTGATACTGGAATTGAACTGATCAAGCAGCTACTCAAACAATATCCAGAGCAGAATTTTTTGGTACAAAGCAGTTATGTTAAAGCTTTAGTGCGGATCAAACATGAAATCGACAATCATCAGGGGGGATTTGCGATCGCAGATAAAAATTTGCCCGAATCGGAAATGTTAATCCGCACGAATTTAGCACTCCAAGGTGGAACTCATACTAAAGATATTAAAACAGCGATTGAACTGAAACCGGACTGGTTGCAAGTTTTGCGTCTGGCATTTGACGAAGGATTAATGGATAAACCGATTGCCGACCGGATGTATAAATCGGAACGTGCTATTCGCAATTACTGGACGAAGATTCAGGATGTACTTGGTGTATACCCAGAAGATTGTAAGGAAGGTGGAAAAAGTTTGAGAATCCAAACAGAAATCCGGGCGCGTGAAGAAGGATTAATTGATTAGGAGATGAGAGTAAATGCGTAGAGGTTGGGATGAAATTATCACAGAATTAAAGATATGGCGCTATGCAGCACTGCCAGGAATTATTGTGTTGATACTGGTTATCCTTGCTCGTATGGTTGGTTCGCTACAAGTTCTAGAATGGATGTTATTCGATACATTTTTACGTCTGCGTCCACCCGAACCTGTTGATGAACATGTAGTAATTATTGGCATTGATGAAGACGATATTGCTAAAGCCGGAGGATATCCTATACCTGATGGTGAAATTGCATATTTACTAAACAAGTTGGAAACTTACAAACCTCGTGCGATCGGACTCGACCTTTTCAAGAATGTCCCTGTTGAACCAGGTCACAATCAACTTGTGAAAACTTTTCAGGCTCATCCTAATATATTTGGTATTGAAAAAAATCAGAAACCTCAGATTCCAGCACCCAATTTTATTCCTCAAGAAAGAACTGGAATAGTAGATATTCACAACGATAATGATGGTAAAAATAGACGCTACATCTTGTGGACACCAAACTTCAATAATATTCAAGAAGACCGTTTTTCTCTAGGTTTTAAACTTGCCCAATTTTACCTTCAATCACGAGGAATTAGTGATGAAGATGGCGCAAAAGACCGAGATACAATACGATTTGGTAATACTGAATTACCCCGTGTAATACCAAACTTTGGTGGATATATTGATAAAAAAATTACAGGTGAATTACAAATATTAATCAACTTTCGACAGAGAAATCAGCCATTTCGCATTTTTTCACTAAATGATATTAAAACAGGTCAGACATCAGAAGGTAAGATTGACCCTAGTTGGTTGCGTGACAAGATTATTATTGTTGGTAATTTATCTCCCAGTGTCGGAGATAATTTGTATACATTAGCAATTCCTGGAAGGAAAATAACTGGACAAATATATGGAGTTGAGTACCACGCACACGCAACTAGCCAAATTGTTAATGCTGTTTTAAACAATCGCCCGATGTTGAAGTCTTGGACAGAACCTTGGGAATATATATGGATAGTAATTTGGGGAATTACTCCGATCGCAATTGGACGCTTTACCCAATCTATTATGAAAAATCTGTTGGCTGTGACAGTTGTGGGTTTGGGCGTTACTGGTAGCGGTTACATCAGTTTGCTATTATGGGGAGTTTGGATTCCTGTGGTTCCTAGTTTGCTAACTTTGGCAATGAATGGCGTGGGATTAAGTGCATTCGCATTTTTTCAGCATGATAAACTGTTGCGTGAAAAAAATGATCAACAAAAGCGCACAATTGAATATACATTTAATCTTATTCATAATGGACCATTGCAAACCCTCGCCAACGGATTACAACAATTAAGGAAGCAGAATCTACCCAATGAGCAATTAATTTATCAGTTTGAAAAGCTTAATTCTGAGATTCGTGAAATTGGTGAATATTTAAGAGTAGAAGCACTGACTAATTATGAAAGTTTAAGATTAGGAAGTGGATTAAAAATAGATTTAAATCGTCAGATACATGATTTATTTTACGAAGTATATTCCAGCACACTTGAACGCTACGACCTAGAATATTTAAAAACTCTTAAAATAAAAACGCGCACATTTGAGCCAATTAATGATAAATATTTAAATATGGAACTTAAGAGGGAACTATGCTTATTTTTAGAAGAAAGTTTATGTAATGTGGGTAAACATGCACGAGGAGTAAAGTCTATAGAAGCATCTGGGATTTGCGTAGACGGTGAATACTCACTCTGTATCAAAGATGATGGTTCTGGGTTAACTGCACACAGCGAAAACAAGGGTACAAAACAGGCTCAAAACCTTGCTAGAAAATTAAATGGCAGCTTTAAACGCGAGACTGTAAAACCACGAGGTACACTGTGTGAATTGATTTGGAAATTAACTATAAACGTCCAGCAAATAAACACTCAAAAACCTGATTTGAATAAGAAAGAATTCAGAATACAGAATTAAATTCTGAGTTCTGCTTTAAATTTTTCATGTCTACTAGCTTGATAATTAACAACAAATAAAAAACTAAGCAATACCTATGAAACTTCGTAATTTTTCGTTGTTTCAATCGTTGTCTGCAAAAGCTAACCAACGGCGACTGGTAAGTATTTTTACTTTGAGCTTGTTTCTGTGGGTTACGCCAGAAGCGATCGCTAAATTTAAACCTCGCACTCGTAATCCTCCTAGCCCATACTCTCGTGGTGGTGGTTCGCGAGGATGTCCTGGTGATGGAGGAATTCCTCTGACTTTACTAGCACCGCAGACTTATGTGAGTGAAACTGTATCCAAGCGTCCTACATTTGCGTGGTTTATGTCAACAGCAGGTACCGTTGATTTCATGTTGTTTGAGGTGAAACCAAAGCAACTACCGCAGATAGTAATGAAAGCAGAGGAATTAAATTCATTACCAGGAGTGAATAAATTTGTAGTTCCTTCTACGCAACCGGAACTTACGGTAGGAAAAAAATATTTCTGGCGAATTTCGATGCTTTGTCCCAATGGTTTAGCTTTTGAAAGTGCAGATTTTCAAGTTATAGACATACCTTTGGCATTCAAAGGAAGTATTAAATCTGCTAGGAATTCAACTCAAAAAGTTACCTATCTGGCAGAACAGGGACTTTGGTATGATGCGTTTGCAGAAGCATTGAAATATTCCAGTCAAGGTAAATTAGGTAAATTAGGTTCTAATTTAATCCAGGAACTAATTGAGAATGAAAGGGTAGAAGATAAACCTAATGATAGGGAAGCAGTTAATAGGTTTATCAAGAATTTACAACTGATTTATCAGCAATAAAGTTGATGGCGATCGCGTTATTTCTAGAGAAGTTGCAATGTAAATTCTCTACATAGGTAAGATCGCTAATCAATTAAACCCAATTACCAATCAAAATAAACGGCGACCAAAATGCTGGACTTGCAAACACCGATTGCTCTCCAGTTAACTCGATCATCTTAATTTGTGCTTGACGTAAAGCTTCAACTTTTGTCATCCCTGGCTTCTTCAAATTACGATAAAATTCCTCAACTAAAAGCGCTGTTGATTTATCCTGAACTGACCATAATGAAGCTACTGCACTTTTAACACCAACTTGTAATGCAACTCCCGCTAAACCCAATGTAGCGCGATCGTCTCCTAGTGCTGTTTGACAGGCTGTGAGTACTAACAATTCTAATGCATTTGCTTGACCGCGAAGGTTACTTAAAGCAGCTTCGAGTTCGCTAATTGTGAGTTTACTATTATTTCCCGTGACAATAAATGTATCTTCAGGAATTGTGCCAAATTGTGCGTGACTGACTATATGAACGACAGGGAAAATGTTTTTATTACCTAGTTCTGTTTTAAGAGTTTCTGGAGTAAATTTTGTATCAATAAAAAATCTACTTTTGGGAAAAACTTGTTTTACTGCTTCAATTTCTTTCTGGGCATAGTCTAATGCTTGAAACTCTTGTTTATCTATAATTGCTGCTTTCGTTAAACCCAAAATTAGAGCTTGTTCTAGGGGGCGATCGCTCGATTTTGGTGCAGTCAAGCGAAGACTGGGAGTAGTTCCAACTGCGTATTGTTGTATTAAATATTGTTGTGCTTGAGCATCGTAAAGTGCAGCCATTGGAATGCTACGTAGAAAACCATCTTGAACAAACACTAATGTTTTGATATTTGCTGCTTTTAAATTTTTTACAAAAGGGCGAATTATCAAATCGTAGAGTTGACTTGCTAAAGTGCGATCGTAACCATCGGGACGAGCTTGACCTAAGATTAGCGACTTTTGAAATGCTTTAATTTGGTTTTGTAATTCTTCTTTTGGGAGGATTTGATTATTTGCTTGCACCCAACGAGTCAGCGTTTTTCCCGCTTGATTTTCCCCTGGTGGTAAAGTCAGCAGCAGTGCTATCTTATCATCAAAAATAATTGAACTCAAAACTGCGGTGTTCTTATCTACTATCTCATCTACTCTCTGAGGATTGAGTACATTAATAATACAATCACCACCGAAGTAATTTTGTAATTCTGCCAATTTCAGAGAATCAATTGTTTCTAAAGCATCCGATACATCAGATTTTGATATATCTGACTTTACTGATGCTTGCAATATTTGCTGAAGTTGAAATTCTGCCAGTTCGCGATACAAAGGTTGAACAACATCACGAAAGTCAAATTGAACATCACGTGTAGTTGTCATAATATCACTGCGAATTGCTTCTAAAGTTTTAAATGCTCTTTGGTATGCTTCTAGTGACTCTTTTTCCTGATTCTGCTTTTTCAATATTCTTCCTGCTTGCCATTCCCACAAATACAAGCCATCTTTTGCTGCTAATTTTTGGTCTGCTGCTATCAGTGCTTGTTTGGTATACTTGAGTGCTTGTGCTTCATCACCTCGACATTCCCAGAAATGTCCTAATGCACCGTAAGTATATGATTCAATACGGGAATTTTGAATTTTTTTACTGATAGTAATTGCTTTATTTAAAATATCAATAGATTCTGTATTTGATAGTTTACCTAATTCACCTGTTTTCGAGCATTGAGCGATCGCAGAAGTAATTGTGAAATCACTTGGTAATAGAGCTAAATCAATTGCTGCGTAGACTTTTGTCGAAGAATCGGGGACTTGTTCAATTAAACTTACAGCTTCTCGGATTTTACTATCAATTGTCGCGTTAGAGATAATATTTAAACCGTGGCTTCTATAACCAACTTGAATTGTGTTAAGTAAAGCTTGAAGTTGCCCAATAGAATTGTTTTGTTTGCGTGCTAATTCTAAACTAATATTAAAATAGCTAATTGATTTCTTAAAATTTACTATAGCATTTTGTTTAAATTCTCCAGCTTTGTAACCATTAGTTTGTTCTGCGGACTTTGACCGTATATACCAAAGTTGTCCTAAATTGATATGGACATTTCCCAAACTATTATTGATGAGAATTTCATATCCCGAATCTTCGACTTTTGCTGCGTATTCTAAATATTGAATCGCTAAATCATAACTACCTACTAAACGCAGTGCTTCACCTAAAATACCTAATGCTGCAACTTCTGTATGTCTATCTTTATTTTTCAGAGCAATTTGTAATGCACTATTGGCATCGCAGGGTTGTTTTTTATCTGACTTAATATCAAATTTATTACTGCACAATAAAGAAATTGCTTTTCTTACTTGTCCTTGGTTGTTGTATGTCTGCGCTACTTCCGTCAGCATTCGTCCTACCTGACGCAAATCCTTAGCTGCACTGTAGTGGGTTATTGCTTCATTGAAGAATGCGATCGCCTCTTTTATATCACCCAATTGCCGATAAGCCCTAGCAAGATTTTCGCTGACAATCGCTGCATTCTGGACATTGTGAGCTTTTTTATAAGTATCTAAAGCTTTCTGCCAAGTCTCTATAGCACCCCCAATATCTCCTGCTTCATAACTTTTAACACCTTGTTCCACCTGTTGGCTAATATCAGTATTTTGTGATGTTGCAATATTTGCCATCAAAGGTAGGTGAGTCAACCAAGTAAAAAATATGAGGCTACATAAGAAGAGAAATCCGAGAAATCGACGCTTGTTCAATTGGCGATCGCGATTTGACACAGCCTAACTCCTGCAATATCCTACCTCAGATTCCCGACTTCTTTGAGAAGTCAGGAATCTTGTTGTTTACAAGCTCATTCATTCAGTATTAATTCTTGTTTAACAGAATACCAAATTTTTGGGTGTTGCTGAATTTATATATGATTCAGGATTTTTCAGAATATCCAAACCTTTGCAGAAACATGAAATTTTGCGTTTCCATACTCAGATTCATACTTCAAATCAACAACGCTATAGATCCGGCTCAAGAATTACCAGTGTTAGGGAAATAATGAGGCTATCTGTAACAACAATATAATTGCTGCATGAGCCGCATAGGCTGGACTGAAAAGAACTAGCAGAAAATACACAAGTCCTAATACTACTACAAATGTTGTCGCTATCAATAGTAATGGCGGAATAATTATTCCTATTATGGTTAAGATAGCCAAAATTAGATCGATAATTGGCATTCCGAAAAGCCATATCAAAAACTGGTAAAGCATTCACTTACTCCTAAATAGCAACATTTCAACAATTAGATTCTTCTTTCATAGCATTTTTCCAAATATTTGATACTTATTATTTTCCTCAGTTCCCCTAAAAAAGGAGGACTAAGGGATATGATATGTTTCAAAGTTCAAGAGAAATTGTTTCAGTTAAGGTAAAGTTACTAATACTTCTGAAACTTCCATTCATTGCTTTGTCTGTCCAACTCGCAAGTTGCTGAATTTGAACCAAACGTCTTGCACAATTCTGATTGTCTATTGTAGAAGAAGAACCACCACACAAGGAGTACTGCAAGGATGGCTAGAGGTACGTATGTTTTATTCATAGAAAATTGCCTCATTACTTGATGAACAGGGGTTGTTGTATCTAAACCGTTCACTGGTTAAGGGATAACGTCCGCGTTATGCAAATGACTGTTTTCTAATTCTTGAGCGCGATCGCATTTAGTACTACAATGATTGAATTGCGAATTCATGGTGAATATTCGTCACTTTGAGAAAATGTAGTAAACTATGAGTGCGAAGCACACGCTGCTTTAGAATCTTTACTATTGACCAATCACTTGTCTTTGAGCAATGTAATTATTTAGATTTGCAAAGTAGTTCGTATACTGTAACTCCATAGCGTAGCAAGTAGAATCGGGAATGTAAGGGCTGTTGTAGCAATTTGCTACTACAATATTTGCTTGTCGCAACTGTTCATTTCTCAAGATTATTAATTCTTGCAATGATAGTCTATCAAGTTGTTCGCGTGTAACAGTTTGTGCATTTGCGGACATTTGCATATTAAAAGAAATCCCAATAGTTGCTAAAAAAACTAGTGTTTTTTTGACATGATTAAAATGCAAAGCCATAGTGAATGTACCTCATGTTTAGAAAAATCAGATATTAGCAACAACTAAAGACAAGTCTGCAAAATCAACCAATTTTGATATTTAAGTTGTCTAATGGATTGCTACCAGAGAAAATTGAAGTAAACAGAGTGATTCCAAAACGATTAAGTCATTTAAAATTAGAATGATTTATTAATCGTTCCTGATAGTTTTTAGATTAAACTGATTTTCAAAAAAAATCCTTCAACTCGTTGCTCATGTAATTGCAGATTTTGACTAAGCAGACTGCATAAAACTGCACTTATAAATGCGCAGAAAATTTCTGTCATGAATGTTTCCGAGAAGAAAATCATAAATTTCTTCTCTAAATAGCGGTATACTACAAATCAAATTAATTATTTTCATCACATATGATAAAGCGATCGCCACAGCGTCAAGTTATTACTGTGCAACTATCCCCATTGATAACAACACAATCTTTTAATCAAACTGCTGCGGGCGACAAAAAATTTTTTAATCTGTGTTTGAAAATAGTAAGTGCGTGGAGTTTATATGGAATAGCCGCATTTGTTCCAACTCCTGTTTTTGCCCAAAGTGCGATCGCCCCCGACAACACATTAGGATCTGAAAATTCTCAAGTTGTAACTAATTTTAACGGGTTCCCAGTTGAAGTAATTACTGGTGGTGCAACTCGTGGAATCAATCTGTTTCATAGCTTCCGAGAATTTAACGTCAGCGAGGGACGGGGAGCTTATTTTTTCAGTCCCAGTGCAGATATTCAGAATATTTTGGCACGGGTAACGGGAGGAAGTCGCAGCGAGATTTTGGGAAGATTGGGTATTTTGGGAGAATCAAAACCCAATTTGTTCTTGATGAATCCCAATGGAATTATTTTTGGTCAGGATGCAAGTTTAGATTTACAGGGTTCGTTTGTTGCGACTACAGCTAATGCTATTGGATTTGGAGAGAGAGGAAATTTTAGCGCAACAAATCCCCAAGCTCCAGGTTTATTGACGGTGAATCCTAGTGCATTGTTTTTCAATCAAATCACCCGCAGTGAAATCATCAACCGCAGTCCTCAAATTGGCATACCGGGAAGTTTGTACTTAGTTGGGGGAGATATTACGTTTGACAGTGGTATAGCGGGTTCAACTGAAAATCGTTTGGAATTAGGTGCGGTTGCAGGAACCGGAACTGTTGATTTGATTGGTAGCGGGAATCAAATGCAGTTAGGCTTTTATGAAGGTATATCAAAAGCGGATATTGTGCTGAAAAATAACTCGTTTGCTGTGACAAGTGGAGGAGGTGCGATCGCCATTAATACAGAGAATCTAAATCTTTCTGAGAATAGTTTAGTTGTTTCTGGTGGAACATCAAATGCGTCAGGAAAATCAGGTGATATTAATATTGGAGCGCGTAATATTAGCTTAAATAATCAATCTATAATTAGTTCTGCAAACCTTGGTCAGGGAGAGGCGGGAAAAATTACTTTGACAGTTCAAGATTCTATTTTATTAAGTAACGGAAGCAATATTAACAGTAGTTCTGCGGCATCTACAGTCGGTGGAGTTAACAACTTACCTAGTGGAAATATTGAAATAAAAACAAAAAATCTAGTACTTGATGGTAATAACACTTTTATTAGCTCTTCAAACCTTGATCGCGGTAGTGGTGGTAATATTAGAATTTTTGCAGATGATTCAATTTTATTAAATAATTACGCTTCAATTTCCTCTTCTAGTGATGGTCAAGGCAAAAGTGGAAATATTGATGTAAATACGCGATCGCTTACACTTTCCAATGGTGGAAAAATTGGAACTGACTCATCTGGAGGTGGCGACAGTGGTGATTTACTCGTTAATGCATCAGAATCAATTAATTTGAGTGGAATAGCAACATTAATAAATCCACAAACTGGAGGAGAATTTACTATAGGAAGTGGATTAACGACTAGTGCATTTGCTGCTGGGAGTGGTGGCAAATTAACAATTAATACGCCAAGATTGAGGATTAGGGATGGCGGATATATTACCACTGCTAGCTTTCAATCTGGTCGAGGGGGAGATTTAACTTTAAATATCGGAGATTCGATGGAAGTAGTTGGAGGTTCCCCCAGTGGTTCGAGTACTGTTTCCACTAGCGCAGTTGGTTCTGGGAATTCTGGCAACCTCAAAATTAATACCGATCGATTAAGTATCCGCGATGCAGCAACAATTACAACCTTAGCACGAGGGTCAGGTCAAGCTGGAGAGTTAAGTATAGATGCGAAAAACTCCGTAGAGGTTATTGGAGGTGCCAGTATTATCTCTGCTATTGCTTTTGTTGGAGGTGCAGGAAATATAAAAATTAACACTGGTAGTTTCCATCTTATTAATGGAGGGCAAGTTGCTACTTCAACTTTTGGTAGAGGTAGAGGAGGTAATTTGATAGTCAATGCAAGTAATGCAGTAGAAGTAATAGGGACATCAGGGAATGGTTTTATCAGTAGCTTGAATACTGGTGCAAGCCAAAATTCGAGTGGAGATGCAGGAGACTTGACAATTAATACTCGAAACTTACTAGTTCGCAATGGAGGAATTGTTGTTAGTGCAACACAAGGTGCTGGTAAAGGAGGAGATTTGATTGTCAATGCTTCCGAAAAAGTTGAAGCGATCGGTACATCACCAAATGGTCAAACTTTGAGTGGATTGAGTAGTTCAACAAGAAATTCAACTGGAGATGCAGGAGATTTGACAATTAATACTCCAGATTTGCTTGTGCGTGATGGGGCACAAATTGACGCTAGTACATACGGTAGAGGTAAAGGCGGTAATTTAACTGTTAATGCTGCAAACAAAGTACAACTAATTGGTACATCTGCTGATGGTCGCATTCTCAGTGGTTTGGGAGCTTCTGCTCAAGCTGGTATAACGGGAGATGCAGGAAGTTTAACGGTCAAAACCCAAGATTTACTCGTGCGCGATGGAGCAAGGGTATTTACTGGAACACTTGGTACGGGTAGAGCAGGAAATTTAACAGTCAATGCAAACAATAGTATACAATTGATTGGCGCATCCCTTAGTAACCCGAATTCTGTAAGTGGCTTAGTAGCAGCTTCTTATGTCAATTCCACGGGAGATGCAGGAAATATTGTCGTCAATACCCAAAATTTGCTAGCACGAGATGGGGCACAGGTATTTAATGGTACATTTGGTGCGGGAAAATCGGGAAATTTAACTGTAAATGCTTCACGTCAAATTGAATTAATCGGTAGGTCTGGCAATAATATTTTTCCCAGTGGTTTAATCGCTTCTGCCGAGCCAAATTCAACTGGAAATGCAGGAGATATGGTAGTTAAAACTCCCCAATTAATTGTAAGGAATGGTGCAGAGGTGTTAGCCAATGCTAAAGGAACGGGTAACGCAGGTATTATGACCCTAGACACCAATACCATCCGTCTCGACAACAAAGCTTCCATCAACGCTAACACCCGCAGCCCAAATAAAGACCCCAACCGTGAACAAGCAACTATCAACCTCAACACCCAAAATTTAACCCTCCGTCGCAACAGCAGCATTACTACCGAGGCCACAGGCGAAAACGTCATTGGTGGTAACATTAACATCGACACTGATTTATTAATCGCCCTCGAAAATAGCCGTATTAGCGCTAACTCAGATAATTCTCGTGGTGGTCGAGTTCAAATCAACGCCCAAGGCGTATTTGTCGGTACTCAACCCAGTGATGTCTCAAAATACATCACAGCCACTTCTGGGGTCGGCTTATCAGGAACTGTTAATGTTAACTCGCCCGACAACAGTTCAATTCAAAATAGCCTTACCGAACTCCCTACAAATGCGATTGACACCAACGCGCTCATTGCTAATAGCTGCGTAGCCCGCGTCAATAAAAAACAAGAAAATAGCTTCATCATTACAGGTGGAGGTGCTTTACCTAACCGTCCCGGTGATATATTAATGTCCAACTATTCTACAGATAGAGTGCGCGGTGTCAATAATGAAAATACATCGCGTCCTTGGAAAAAAGGCGATCCAATTATTGAACCAACTGGTGTATATCGACTCTCAAATGGTCAATTAGTAATGAGTCGAGAATGTCAAAATAATTGATAAAGTATCATCCTACTATAAACGTTACTAAATCGAAGTAAGAATTAGGATGCAGAAACGTTACATATAACGTCTCTGCAAGGATTTTATTATTACGTAAAATTAGTTGGCAGTAACCGCCCAAAGCTAATCTCTTCGAGTTTCATTGTGTTTGTCTTCGTACTATTGTCGTACAAACCAATCTATAAGCTTTATAGCACCGTCGATTATAGCTTTTCTATTTTGTTGTGCTTTTTGTTCCTGTCTATCTGCTTTAAGTTGATCGTTCTCCGATTGTAAGTAAGCCATCTTACCTTTGAGTTGGGAAAGCATAATTATCATCGCAACTATTATCAGACCTAAAATATATGGAAGCCCATTTTCCGCAATTCCCAAAGATGCGATCAGCCAGTGACAGAATGTAGCAATGCCATTGAATAGCCACTGTAAGGAAGTAATTAACCAGTAATATGCTGCGATCGCTACTCTCACTACAACAATATATAGAAAGTAAACTATAGAAGCGATCGCCTGTACACAAATAATACTCCAACTCAATATACTTTCCAACGCACTGACCAGCCAATGTAGGGACATATTAACGAAATCGGTTAAATTTTCCATTGTGTTGAGTTCCTATCTATTTTCATTCAAGCTTGCAATTAGTTTGCTGAAAATATACTTCTAGAGGCTGTATTCTTTATCGAGACTAGCTTCTTTTAGTATGCGATCGCACTTAGCGATACTGATAAACAGTAATATCTCTAAATTACAGAATGGCTTGTTTGAGTTGACATTTGTTTCTTTTTGATTTGAGTAATTTAATTAGCAACTCAATTGTTTTTGCTTTACTTGTAGATTACAGTTATCGGCAAATAAATTCATGCACAATTTCTGCTTATTAATGTGCATAACTTTACTACTTTAACTGCAATTTTATGCACATCAATATTTAATAGCAATAAATAGTTGGGCAAGTTTTTGAAAATTTAAAATACTTAAAAAGGTTGATATTGCAATGAGAAATTAAATCCATTATCTTGCAGAGAGTCACCTTTATTATCGACTCCAAATAGTGGAATTCCGTAGTCTACGCGTAAATTTAAGCCTTGAAATGGTTGCCATCGCAAGCCTAAACCCAAGCTTGTAAGGGTTTGAGGACTAGGATTACTCATGCGATTATTCCACCCAGTACCAAAATCGAAAAATGGTACTAACTGTAGGGTATTAGTGTTAGATGTCAGGGGAATACGAGCTTCAATAGAGGCAATTATCCCATTGTCAGTAACGACTTGATTCTGGTTATATCCGCGAACTGTTTCAACTCCGCCAATGCTAAATTTTTCTAAAGAAAGTAGAGAGTCACCAGTTAGTTGCGCGTCAATTTTTGCTAGTATAATCGTGCGAGGAGATAATTTTTGCACCCATTGAAATTGCCCCAACCAAGTGAAAAATCGCCCGTCTGTGCCTGTATCATTTACTGTTGCGTCGAATGCACCTATACCTATATTAAATTGCGATCGCGCAGCTAAAACCCTATTTGCATCTCGCTGCAACCAATCCTGAGAAAACCGAATTGCTGTAACTTTCGATTCTCCTTCTTTGGGGCCTTCAGAAAATGAGAAGGGGATATCATTAAGTAAGAATGTCTGACTGCGACGTAAATCAAATGCTAAACCAAGGGCAAATTCGCTATTGGGAGTACGCTGTAACGGTTGACGAATATTAAATGAAAGGGTACGACTTTCGCTGCGAATATTTAAATCACGAAAGTCGTCTTCAATAATTTTACTATCACTGTTGTTATAACGGACACCAATTGTTCCATCTAAAGCGTTAAAAGGAACATTGTAGCTGAAATCGTAGAGGTTTAACCCTTTAGTAATTTCATATTCAGCGTAGAATTTATCACCAAAACCCAGTAAGTTTTCATGTTCGATGAATACACTTCCTTGTTCAGAACCGATGCTGGAAGATTGGCTATTAGCAACTTCCATTCCAGCGTGAAATGCAGGTGCTTCCTTGAGTTGCAAGCGTAAAATATTGCGCCCTGGAGTACTTCCAGCTGTCAGTTCGGCTTTAACCTGTGCAATTAAAGGGTCAATTTGTAATAATTGCAATGCTTGTTCAAGTCGTTTCTGATTGAGGGGTATCTGCGTAGCGCGAGCAATTCGAGAACGCACATATCCTTCTTGAAGCCTTTGCAGTCCGCTTATTTCTATAGCTTCCAATTCCCCTTCGACTATTTGGATTTTAACTATACCACTGTTAAGATTTTGGTTGTTAAGGAGAAATGCCCCACTGGTGATGTAACCTTTTTTGATGTAGCGTTGGGTAATTTGCGATCGCAATTCTAACAACTGCTCGAACCGAATGTATTTATTTTCTAGGGATCGTTTTAATTTAGTGATTTCTTCTTTTAAAACAGTATTGCCGATAATTTGAATTTCTTTCACAAAAAAGCTTTCACCTGTGGGAATTATATCCAATGGATTCTCAGTTGAATTTGGAGATAGAATGGGATTACTAGGAGATGGGGGAGTGTAAATTGGTGATGGGGTCGATTGGGGAATTGTTTGTTCGACTTTACCGGGAGTATTAGGAGGAATAGTTACACCTGATGGAGGTGTAGATTGGGCAAATATTGGATGGTGATTATTAATGCATGAAAAAAATATTAAAACAATAGTTTTAACTCGGAGATATAAATTCATTTTTGTTTTTTGAATTACTTTTTTAATTTTAATTTCAATGGTTATTTGGGGTTGACGAACATAATATCAGTGGCGAGGCTGATTAAGTATAAATTTTACTCTTCTTACTCGAACTTCACCAGTTTTTACCAAGACTTACGCAACTGGGATAAGCAATGGCGTGGCTTTTGGGAGTAGCACAATTGATACAAAACCTTAAAATGCTTGCGGTATCGTCAAATTCGTAGATTAGACTAGAACCACAGGGTAACAATCAAAGGAAGATTATGATGAGCGATCGCGACTATACCTTAATCATTGACAAAAGCGGTAGTATGTCTACACCCGACCAAGTGGGTGGTAGAAGTAGATGGGAAATCGCTCAAGAGTCTACTCTTGCTTTGGCCAGAAAGGCCGAACAGTTTGACCCCGATGGCATCACCGTTTACGTGTTTTCTGGTAGATTTAAACGCTACGATGATGTCACCTCAGCCAAAGTCGCCCAGATATTTCTCGAAAATGACCCTGCTGGCACAACAAATTTAGCTGGTGTACTCCAGGATGCCCTCAATAACTACTTTCAACGCAAAGCAGCTGGTAAAACCAAGCCAAACGGAGAGACAATTTTAGTGATCACCGATGGTGAACCAGACGATCGCAAAGCTGTGTTTGAAGTCATAATTCATGCTACTCGCCAAATGGAACGTGATGAAGAATTAGGAATTTCGATTATTCAAGTAGGTTTAGATGCCCAAGCAACTAAATTCCTCAAAGCCTTGGATGACCAGTTACAAAGTGTTGGCGCTAAATTTGATATTTGCGATACCGTCACTTTAGACGACTTAGAAGAAATGAGTCTTGTAGATGTATTGACGAACGCCATAACTGACTAATATGTTTGGCGATCGCCCATAGTTCAGTAACTATTAATTCTTAATTGGAGAACCGAATAATGCTAGAAAATCGTGATTATACCTTGATTATTGACAAAAGCGGTAGTATGGCAACCCAAGATCAAAAGGGTGGTAGAACTAGATGGGTTGCAGCCCAAGAATCAACTTTAGCTTTAGCTAGTAAATGTGAGCAATTTGACCCAGATGGCATTACTATCTATGTATTTTCTGGCAAATTTAAGCGATACGAAAATGTCACTTCCAGCAAGGTGTCACAAATTTTTCGAGAGAACGATCCCTCTGGTACAACTGACTTAGCAGGTGTGTTAAAACATGCAACTGATGATTACCTTCAACGCAAAGCAGCCGGTCAAACCAAACCAAATGGTGAAACAATTTTAGTAGTTACTGATGGTGAGCCGGACGATCGCAAAGCAGTCATGAGGGTAATTATTGAAGCTTCTCGCCGCATCGATCGAGATGAAGAATTAGCTATTTCTTTTATTCAAGTTGGCACAGATCAACAAGCTACCCGCTTTCTCAAAGTCTTAGATGATGAACTCCAAAGTGCTGGTGCTAAGTTTGATATCTGTGACACCATTACTATGGAAGACATGGAAGATTTGAGTCTATCGGAAGTGCTACTCAATGCTATTAATGACTAGCTATACTATTTTTTAGGAATTGCAAAAATGGATTCCCTTGATAAGCTGTTAGCCCAACTCGAAACTGAATACAAAGAAGTACAACCCCAACCGCAATCAAAATCAGCCACAGCCAAATCGTTTATTCCACCATTGCCCAAGTCGGCATCTTTCATGGATAAACTTTTAGCAGAAGTTCAGGCTGATTTTGCCCAAGAGGATGCTGCTATTGAATTAAAAAAACAGCAAGAACTAGAACAAGAAAGGATTCGACAAGAACAACTCAAAGCCAAACAACTAGAGGCTTTGAAAGTGCAAGCAAAAGAATGGCTAGCCAAAGTAGATCCACTTTCATCCGAAGGACTTTGGTTTGAAAGGTTTGCTGAAAGTTACCCTTCAAAATTAGAGGCAGCGATTGAATATTTAAAAAGCAATGAATAAACTTAAAATTCAAAATTTAAAACCCCATAGATAAATCTGCTCGCTAAAATTGAAAATTAGCAAATTTAATGAAAGTAAGCGCAAATAATTCTACCAATTTGAAAAACGAATCCGACAAATAGACCATTTGTAGAGACGCGATTCATCGCGTCTTTACCCAATGATATGTTGCAATCATTAATTGAATTGGTATTAGAAGATGTGTTGGCTGTACCGCATTAACGTAACGCACCAAAAACCTCAAATGGTGAGTTACGAAAGCCATAAACTACCATACATATCAAAGTTAAGTTAGCAATTATTGTTTATTCACTATAATTAATATTAATGGTGATTTGTTCTAGCTAAATGCTGGACAGCCCATTCATGCATAGCATAGAGAATTGGTTGCAAAGTTTCTCCTAAAGGCGTTAGTGAATATTCTACCTTGGGTGGAATTTGGGGATAAACTTCTCGATGAATAATACCGTCTTCCTCCATTTCTCTGAGTTGCTGGGTTAGCATCTTTTGCGTAACTCCAGGTAAAGCCCGTTGCAGTTCACCAAAGCGTTTGACACCAGTCATTAATTCTCTAATAATCAAAACCTTCCAGCGTCCGCCAATCACTTTTAGGGTAGTTTCTACTTCACAAGTCAGCCTGAGATGGTTTTCTGCTTCAGCTTTCATAGTTTTTTTATAGGAATAACCAGAAGGAAGGTTTGCTCGGTAGTACCGCTAGTTATCTGATTATTACTTGTTTTATTTATGTCTTTCATAATTAGTGTAGCAGCTGCGGGAATATGAAAAGTTTTCACAAGGCTAGACTTGTTCCTGCTTTGCCTGTTGTTAAATAATTGCAAATTTCTTTCTCAGTTCGTCGTCAGATGGCCAAGGTTTTACCCGACCCTAACCCTCCCCGTATGTATTGGGGAGGGAACCGGAAATCTTATTTCCCCCAAAATATCGGGGGGATTAAGGGGGGTAATTCAACTTGTGTGTACACGATAGTCCTAAAGCTTCAGGGAGGGGTGTTAGGAACTTTTGCAAAAGACTCCATGAGTGGAACTCACAAGCAACAATGAAAATATTTCTTCCTATTCCCTATTCCCTATTCCCTATTTTCAAGGCAGGTCTACTCAAGATATCTATAGTTACGTAGCTACCAACTCAGAATCAATTTCCGACGGCGCACTATCTTGAACTAGCGATCGCGTTTCGCCGTTACGCTGGAGGATACCGCCAACCATTGCCAACAAAGCATTCACCTTGCGGGTTCGCCACATATCTACGAGGTTTTGCACTTCAGTTGCAGACATCCGGCGCATCATCGCTTCGTAGAGATAAGCAGCATGTCCAGTTTCATCTTGAGCAATACAAAGCATTCCTAACTTCAATTTACGAGCGGTTGACTCGTTGTCAGGTAATACTTTCGCCATTCGCGCAAAGTCTTTACTAGCATCTAACTCCAGAATATATGTGCTAGCCATAAACACATCCCAGTCAATGACAGCCGGTTTTAGCTGTTCTTGGGTGTAGCCTTCAAAGAATGCTGCGAAAAAAGGACTACGCTGTTGTGATTTTTTTGTAGATGTAGTTTGGGGTTGACGCTTAAAATCTATAACTTGTTTATTCAGCTGTTGTAAGGCGTGGGCAAAAATTTGACCATGCCTAGTTTCATCTGATGCATGTTTTGCTAGTTTTTCGGCTAGCCATGTATCGCCTTCAGCAGCTGCGCGATCGCTAAGTGCGGATAAAAATGGCACAGAGCCAGATTCCGCCAACTGAAACCCCGCAAGGATGTTGGGACGGGTTTTAGAATCACGAATTTGAGCAGCAGAGTAATAGGCAAAGACACCTGAACCAGCTAGATGCAGAAGGTTAGTCAAGAAGTTCATCAGAAATTCCCGCCGACAATTGGAAGGTTACAATTCTTATACTAATCCGCATTTTCTATTCCTTTGCCGCCAGAGGGTTTTATCATTTTGAATTGCCTGTGGGAGTATCTCAACAGTTAACAAATATATCTTTTCATTTTGTTAGTATCATCCCACAGAGATAATTTGGTAATTTTGGATGGAGAAATTAATTAAACCAGTGCGATTTTGGCTTTGTGCAACTATCATAATTTTAAATTTGATGGGCTGCGATCGCTTTATCGGGAATTCTGGAGAACCAGTTGAGCGAGTCAGTGATGGCGATACTTTAGTAGTAAAAGATGCTGATGGTAAAAATCTGACAGTCCGCTTTGCTTGTGTAGACGCGCCAGAAATAGCTCATACTAACAAAGAAAAGCAGAGTAAACGTACTAGCGATCGCAATCAATTTACTTGGGGTGTAAAAGCTCAAGAACGGGTGCAACAACTGGTGCAACAAGGAGGCTCGCGCGTAACTTTGAATATCACCGATAGCGATCGTTATGGACGCAAAATTGCCGAAGTCCGTTTAAAAAATGGTACTTTTGTGCAACAGGTATTGTTGCAAGAAGGTTTAGCAAAAGTCTATCGTCCCTATTTAAACAAGTGTCCTAGTAAAGATTTAGTTCAACAAGCCGAAGCTAAGGCTAAGGAGCAACGGCTCGGCGTTTGGAGCGATACTAAATTTATAAATCCTTGGGAATATCGCAGTCTATATAAGAAGTAGAAACTCGGCATTGCATATTTGCGCAATAACTTAGCAACTTCCTTTCATTCCCCCCTGCCTCCCCTGCTCCCCTGCCTCCCCTGCTCCCCTGCCTCCCCTACTCCTCTCCCCAAGTTTGCAGTTGCAAATAAACTAGTACCAGCGTCACTGCTAATAATACAGTCGCTCCTGCTGCTGCATAACCAAAATCAAATTGACCAAAAGCCTCTTGGTAAATGTAGTAAACCAGCAGATTAGTTGAATTTAGTGGTCCACCGCCAGTCATCACAAAAACTTGCTCAAAACTCCGCAATGTAAAAATTGCGGTAGTAATGACTGCAAATATTATAGTCGGGCGCAATCCGGGCAGAGTAATATACCAAAATTGTTGCCAAGCATTTGCTCCATCTAAGTCTGCTGCTTCATAACGACTGGGAGGAATTGCTTGCAACCCTGCTAAAAAAACTACCATATTGAAACCCAGTTGTTTCCAAATACTCATTAAAATAATTACCGGCATTGCCCAAAATGTGTCTCCTAGCCAAGGTATTTCTGAAATGCCAAAAAAATCTAAAAGTCCGTTAACTGGCCCTGATGTCTGAAACAGCCAGCGAAACCCCAAACCCGCTGCCACAATTGAAATAATTGAGGGTAAAAAATAAGTACTTCGCAGGATGCCCCGCAAGGGAATGGAGCGGTTTAATAGTATTGCCAATGCTAAGGAGATAACTAAACTAGGAATGATGGTGGCAACGGTAAAATAGAAGGTGTTACCTAGAACTTGCAAGAAGTCGGGGTTGAGTAGCAAGCGCCAATAGTTTTTTAAGCCTATCCAATAAATACCTTTTAAGGTGAAACTACCAGCAGTGAAACTGAGATAGAACAAATAGGCAATCGGCCAAATGATAAAAACACCCAGCAAAATTAATGCTGGTGTGAGAAAAATCCACGCGGCTACTGTATCATTATCCAACCACGACTTAGTATATATTTTTGGCATCTATAATTAACCTTTCTAGTTGTTATGACTCTTTGGCTTGATTCTACCCTGAGCTTAATTTCTCCCAAACATTAGCGATGTCTACGACGGGCTACGCCTACGCTTGGGTAAGCTCTTGGTTCATACAGCGGTTTTCAGTTGAGTAGACTACAAAGATAATAAACTAGAGAGGCAGTAAAAATACTCATGTAACTTATGCCTGCTGCCTATTCAACTGATCTACGCCAACGTGTGATAGAGGCTTATAAAGCGAATGAAGGTTCGCAACGACAACTCGCCGACCGTTTCAAAGTAAGCTTGTCGTTTGTTCAACGGTTGATACGTCGCCATAGAACCACTGGGCAAGTAGCTCCCAAGCCTCATCGAGGTGGAGCGATCGCCAAAATAACAGTTGAGAGTTTACCAATAGTGCAGCAGTTAGTAAATGAACAGCCAGATGCTTTATTGGCAGAATTATGCGAGCGCTTCGTGGAACGAAGTGGATTAACAGTCAGCGTACCAACCATGCACCGCGCAGTTCATCGCTTAGGATTGACCACTAAAAAAAACGCTATATGCTAGTGAGCAAGATAGCCCACGAGTCGAACGGATGCGTTTTGAATATCGAGATTGGGTACTGGGCGTTGATCCACACAATTTGGTGTATGTAGATGAGTCTGGTCTTAACTTGGGGATGACGCGACTTTATGGACGTGCTTCTAGTGGTCGACGGTTGTATGATTCTTGTCCTCGGGATCGAGGACAAAACATATCCTTAATCGGGGCACTGAGTTTGGATGGACTGATTGCTACGATGAGCATTTCAGGTAGTGTCAACACCGATGTATTTCTGACCTATGTTCAGGAGATTTTAGCACCTCAATTGTGGGCGGGAGCCGTTGTAGTGATGGATAATTTGTCAGTGCATCATGCACAGGTGATTCAAGAAGTAATTGAATCTGTGGGTGCAAAAGTTGTATTTTTGCCTCCTTATTCACCTGATTTGTCCCCCATCGAATTATGCTGGTCAAAACTGAAGCAGTGTTTGCGTACCGCAAAAGCTCGAACCCACCAAGCTCTTAACCAAATTTTAACCGAGATTGTTACTAAGCAAATCTCATCTGATGATGCTTGGGGCTGGTTCGCTCATTGTGGTCTATTCATATGAAAACCGCTGTAATTATCTCTACTTGGAGTCTTTACTTAAACATCGCTATTTTTCTGCAAACTCAAACCAATCCCAAATGCAATTTTAACGCTGCATCAATTAGTACCATCATCTCTTCGTTTAAACTACTTAATACTTCACCAGTAATTCGTTGCTTAGAAATTGTTCGCACTTGCTGCGCCTGTACTTTAGAAGACTTTGTTAAACCACTAACCTCTGGATTAAGCAGAACTTCAAAGGGATAAACACGGCTCACATTAGAAGTAAGCGGTAAAATTGTCACAGTGGTAGCAGCACTATTACTTATATTATTACTGACAATTAGCACTGGACGACGTTTACCCATTTCTGAACCCATCACCGGACTAAGATTTGCGTAATAAATATCACCACGTTTCATCTGTTAAACCATCTGCCACTGTCACATCCCAATCGTTATCAACTTCAGCAGATGCTTCTCGGTAAGCTGCCTCTAATTCTCGGTTTCGCAGCAATTCTAATGCTTCTTCAATTACTTGAGAACGAGATTTACAGCCTTTATTGAGCTTGTAATTTTCGACAAACTCCACTAAAGACGGTGGCAAGGAAATAGAGAGTTTTTCTACATTCATCTTCCTACCAATAAGTAGCAAAAATAATTCCTACTAATATACTAGCCTAATCTCAAAGCCTAGCAGATCGATCCGTTTGGCTAAGTGGCTGTAACATACAGATCGTGATGATTTAACCCGCATTATTTCTGCAAGAAAGGCAACCAAATATGAGCAACGAATCTATTTCGACCAACTCTCAGACTGATTGGCAACGGCTTGATGTTATGAGCGATGAAGACATTGATTTATCAGATTGCCCGGAAATTACACCAGAACTGTTTGCCAAGGCAACAGTCCGACGGGGTTTACCTGGGGCAAAAATAAAGCACAGGTGACGTTACGCATTGACAGCGATGTATTAGAGTGGTTTAAGTCGCAAGGACGGGGTTATCAAACGCAGATAAATACCTTATTGCGAGCATATATGGAAGCTCATCGATAGTCAATAAAGCAATATTGTGGAATAGCTGAACTTCTGAGGCGATCGCTTGGGTAAGCTCTTGGTTCATAATTATCTCTAGTTGGCGTCTTTTTAAGTGCCTCAATCGGCATCGTGTCCTCATTCCGCAGCCCCAAAATTTGCTAGGGATGAAAATTTACCCATTTCTATTTATGTAATAAAAATCTCGGATGCTACTGTATCGTTATCCAATCACGACTTAGTATATATTTTTGGCATCTATAATTTTCCCTCTTAGCTGTTTATGACCCTGTGCCCTGATTCTACCCTTAGCTTGGTGTCTCCCAGTATTAGCGATGTGTATCAACAAGTCGCTCCTTTAAAACTGGGAATTATGGCTTCTGGAAATGGCAGCAATTTTGATGTAGTTGCCCAAGCTATCGAAGATGGGCGGCTAAATGCCCAAATTCAAGTTTTAATTTACAATAACCCCTCGGCGAGAGCAGCCGTCAGAGCAGCGAATAGAGGTGTAGAAACTGTTTTATTAAATCACCGCAACTATCAAAACCGAGAAGAGTTTGACGAAAAAATTGTGCAGACATTGCGGCACTACGATGTAGAATGGGTGATTTTGGCAGGGTGGATGCGACTATTAACGTCAGTTTTCATTGATGCTTTTCCTGAGAAGATTATCAATATCCATCCTAGTTTGTTACCTAGTTTCAAAGGAATCCATGCTGTAGAACAAGCCTTGGCATCTGGGGTAAAAATTACTGGTTGTACAGTGCATATAGCTTGCTTAGAAATGGATAGCGGCCCAATATTAATGCAAGCCGCAGTACCAGTACTGCCGGATGATACAGCAGAAACACTCCACGCCAGGATTCAAATTCAGGAACATCGAATTTTACCATTAGCGATCGCTCTAGCAGCTTCGTCAAAAGTTACACTAAGCGTAACGTAAAAATACATATATCAATTCAGGCGCACAGCTAGCTGCGCGCCTTTACTATTCCTCAGAGTTAGCTTCAGCAGTTTGATACGCTTGTAGGAGCCTAGCATGATCGAGAGTAAATCCGACTTGCATCGCTATCTGGGCAAATAAATCAATCTCAGATTGTTGCCAATCGCGGGGTTCAGAACACTGATGTGCAATTAACAAGCCAAATAGCTGCTCATCTTTGATAATTGGTGCTACTAAATTTGCTTTCACACCAAAAGATTCGAGCAGTTTAATGTGACAATCAGCCAAACTAGACTCATAAATGTTGTTGATTGCGACAACGCGACCAGATTGGTACTTTTCTACATAACTTTCAGTAAAACAAGGGTCGTGAATTTTAGACCGCAAAACTTTGGGATAACCCGGAAGCACTGATTCAGCAATAATAATTCCGAACCAATTAGCGTAAAAGCTATAAATCAAAACTCGGTCAGTACTAAGTGCTTTGCGAACCTCTTCCACAGTAGTTTTGATGATATCCTCTTCCTTGAGGGATTGGCGAATGCTGCGGATAATATCCACTAGTAACTGACTTCGCATTCTTTCTGCTTCGATTCTTTGCAGGAGTCTTGCATGGTCGAGAGCAAATCCGACTTGCATCGCTATCTGACCAAATAAATCAATTTCAGTTTGTTGCCAATCGCGGGGTTTGGAGCATTGATGTGCAATTAACAAGCCAAATAGCTGTTCATCTTTAATAATGGGGGCTACTAAATTTGCTTTCACAGCAAAGGATTCGAGCAGGTGAATGTGACAATCAGCTAAACCTGCTTCATAAATGTTGTTGATTGCCAGAACGCGACCAGACTGATACTCTTCTACATAGCCTTGACCGAAACATGGGTCTTGGATTTCAGCTCGTAAAACTTTTGGGTAGGTGAGAACAACTGATTCAGCAATCACTGTTCCAGACCAATTACCATCAAAGCTATAAACCATCACTCGGTCAGCACTCAGAGCTTTGCGAACCTCTTCCACAGTGGTTTTGAGGACATCCTCTTCGTTGAGAGATTGGCGAATAATGCCGATAGTATCTGCTAACAACTGACTTTGCACACCCTCAGCCTCGATTCGTTGCAGGAGTCTTGCATGGTCGAGAGCAAACCCGACTTGCATCGCTATCTGAGCAAATAAATCAATCTCAGATTGTTGCCAATCACGGGGTCTGGAGCAATGATGGGCAATTAATAAGCCAAATAATTGTTCATCTTTGAGAATTGGGGCGACCAAATTTGCTTTCACAGCAAAGGATTCGAGCAGGCTAATGTGACAATCAGCCAAACCAGCTTCATAAATGTTGTTTGTGGCTACAACGCGACCAGACTGATACTTTTCTACATAACCCTGACCGAAACAGATGTCTTGAATTTCAGACCGCAAAACTTTGGGATAACCTGGAACCACTGATTCAGCAATGATAATTCCAGACCAATTAGGGTAAAAAGTATAAACCAGTACTCGATCGGTACTTAAAGCTTTGCGAACCTCTTCCACCGTCGTTTTGAGGACATCCTCTTCGTTGAGCGATTGGCGAATGCTGCGGGTAATTTCGATAAATACTTGAGCTTTATCTGCCTTAGTATCTACTTTTTGTAGAAGGTTGCCGTAGTCAAGGGCAAATCCTACTTGCATGGCTATCTGAGAGAACAAATCAATCTCAGATTGTTGCCAAGAGCGAATTCTAGAACATTGATGTGCAATCAACAAACCGAATAGCTGTTTGCCTTTGAGAATAGGTGCGACTAAATTAGATTTGACAGCAAATTGCTCCAGGAACTCAATATCAGCATCACTGAGATCGGCTTGATGGATATTATCAATAGCATGGATGCTACCATTCTGATATTTGTCTATATACCCTGCCTCAAATCCCGGCTCAAAGACTGTAAACCCTAATATTTTTGGTAAACCAGGTGCTACTGATTCGGCGATAAAGGTTCCAGTTCCATTATAGTTGGAGTCGAAGCAAAAGATGGTAACGCGATCGATGCTTAAAGCTTTACGAATTTCTTCTGAGGTAGTTTTGAGAACATCTTCTTGATTGAATGATTCTCGAACCCAACGGGTAATTTTGATTAATATTTGGGAATAATCGGCTTCGGCTTCTTTGTCTTGTACCAAAACCGAAAGCAGGTCTGTGAATAAGGTAATGTTTCTCTCTAACATCACTAATTCATCTTGGCTAGCGATGAAGACTTGAGTAAACTCGCTGTCTGGACGTAGCCTCTTTTTAATATTATTAGAAATTGTAGCTGCCTTGCTGACTCGACTCATAACTCGATTCGTCACAAAAACAGCGATCGCACCTGCTACAATTGCTGTCACCCCCATACCAGTTAACAAGAGTGACAATTGTCTTTGTAGAGCAAGTTCAGTTTCTGTTGAACTTTCTGTATTCTCTTGTCTGATTTGCGGAGTTTGTATGTTAATTAAATTAATCCCATAGTTGTAAGTAGCTGTTCCAATTGCAACTACAGGAAGGACACTGATACTTAGTGCCCAAATTATTGCTTTAGTCTTTAAACTCCATTTTTGTTGCCAGAGTCTCTGTTGACGATTTCGTCTTGCTTGGTTTTGAGAAAAAGACTGACTCATAAATGAAACCTGGATTGCTGCAAGTGAGAATCAAGTAAATAACCTCACCACCAAATTCTACATAAAACTTATAAAACAAGGACTGGCTTTCAGGAGTATTTTAAGGCACTAATGTTCTAGGTCATGTCCCATAATGCTTTTGTTTGCTTAAAATTCAAAAAAATTGGGTCTGATTAACAGGTTTGTCAACAATTTTATCGCGATCGCTTGGTTGTAATGCCTTATTTTCTCATTAGGAGTTGTAGTTTGCTGGCAAGGCAGCCAAACAATCTTTATTTTTTAACAAGGTTTACAGACTTCTCACAGTTGCCTTTACCCGTAGTATCCTTTTTGCTTGATTACTGACAGCAGTTTTCAAGTAGATCAGATCGAGAGTGCTGTACATGGATAGCGGGGCGTTGAGCCAGTGCTGAGTTAGGAGTTAGGAGTTAAGAGTTAAGAGTTAAGAGTTAAGAGTTAGCAGTTAGGAGTTTTGTTTATCTCCTTGTCCCCTTGTCCCCTCACTCCCTCACTCCCTCACTCCCGGTTGGTGAGCGCAGTCGAACCACATCTCCCTGCCCCCTGCCCTCTATAGCCTAATCTGCAATCAACTCTACTGCATCTCGTCCATCACTATTTTGTAAGTAAACTTTGACAATTTCTTCTTTAGCTGTAGGCAACCTCTTGCCAATAAAATCTGGGTGAATTGGCAATTCTCGATGGCCTCTGTCTACTAACACAGCTAAACGAATCACCTCTGGCCTACCGTAATCGTTGACTGCGTTCAAAGCCGCGCGAATCGTCCGTCCTTTGAAAATCACATCATCCACCAGTACAACCGTTTTCCCCGTAAGATCGAAAGGAATTTCGCTTTTCGTTGGAGTCCGCAATCCAATTTTGTCGAGGTCATCTCGATAAAATGTAATGTCCAAAGCACCCACTGACACTGCTACACCTTCTAGCGTCTCAATCTGACGCGCCAATAATTCGGCTAATAACGCACCCCTGGTATAAATACCAAGAAGCACCAGTTGAGACAAATCACGCGTCCTTTCGACAATTTGAGAAGCAAGACGAGTCAAGGTACGACGGATTTCTTCTGATGAGAGAATTTCAACTACTTTGGCAGACATAATGAGTGATAAGTTAGGAGTGATAAGTTAAGAGTTAGGAGTTTTTATTCTTAACTCCTGGAAAGACTTGGGTTAATCGCGTCTCTAACTCCTAACTTTATATTTCTCATTACCTATTTGGGAACATTACGAATATTGCGATCGCTATCCCTAACCATAGCAAAAAACAATATCGAGTCAGCTGTAAAGCATTCTGAATAGAAGTTGCAGTAATGGCATAAAGAGCATCTCCTAGCAGTGGTTTGTACTTAGCTATCCCCCGATACCAATTTGTACCCCCCATCTGCACACCTAAAAATGCAGCATAGGCACACTCACTCCAGCCAGAATTGGGACTAGGATCTTTAATTGCATCCCGACGACAAATTTGCCAAATATGCATCGGTTTACCTGATAGCAGCGCCACAGTCACGACTGTTAACCGACAAGGTAGCCAAGTCAAATAATCTTCTAACCGCGCACAAAACCACCCTAAATAAGTATAGGGTGCTTCCCGATAGCCCACCATTGAATCAAGGGTACTGCTGGCTTTATATGCTAAAGCTAAAGGAGTTGGCCCCACAACTGGTATAAAGACACCAACAATTGCATAAAAAAGCGGAGCCGTTACCCCATCGGTGGCATTTTCTGCAACCGTTTCTAAAACAGCTCGGTAAATTTCTGCTTGTGAGAGGTTTTGGGTATCTCGACCAACGTAATTACTTAAAATCTTTCGAGCCTTCTCTAAATCTCCGACTGTTAAAGGTTGTAAAACAGCCTCCGCTGCTACTCGCAAACTTTTGCCAGCAAAACAACTAGCCAAAAGAATGCTATCTATGGCAATTCCTAAAAGTGGATGAACCCATCTGGCAATTTGAATCATCAAAAAGCCAACAAGACCGCTACCAATTATCAAGATAATGCCTAGTACAATTCCAGCTAGGCGTTGTGTTAGAGAATTTTGACAGAAGTGGAGAAAAAACTTGGTCAGGCGAGAAATTACCCACCCCATAATTTGCACTGGATGAGGCCAATCCCAAGGATCGCCAATTAAGTAATCTAAAAATGCTGCAATTATTAAGATATAGATATTATTAGTCATAAGTCACAAGTCTTAGGTTCAAAGTCAAGGGTCAATATTTAGACCTAGTGATTTTAGATTTTAGATTTTAGATTGTTTCGGTTCATGCCCCGCCCGTTCGCGTAGCGTCTCGTAGAGAAGTCAAGCGGAATAAATTCAAAATCCAAAATCCAAAATCTTCAAGCCTTGTCCCCTACTTCGACTACGCTCAGTACAAGTTGTCGGCGAGGTTAATCCAAAAGACGCTCTCTACGAGACGCTCTTGCTAGCTTGCTTCCCTGTAAGGGTACGCGGACTCGCTTGCCGCCGACACTATCGCAAATCCAAAATCTAAAATTGGTTGACTATTGACCGGAGGCGGAGCGTCTTTGCTTTGCTCTTGACTAAACCACAAAACTAGCTTCTTCTCCAAGGGAAGCTTGCCGACTGCGAGCATCGTAATAAAGGTCTGCCAGGGTAATACTGTATAAAGCTTCTTTGAGCTTTTGGTTGAGTCTGTGCCAGAGGCTAAACGTTACCCAATCTTCAGCTTGTGTCGGTGCTGGGGTGTGATGAGGTAAATGGCTAGTCTCGCCAACAGCTTCTAAAATTTCTCCTATAGATATTTGTGCAGGCTCTCTTGCCAATTGATATCCGCCGATGCTACCACGAATTGATTTAACTATTGACGCACGACGCATTTCTATTAGTAGTTTTTCGAGGTAAGGAGCGGGGATATCTTGGCGTTTTGCGATCGCTCTCACAGATGCAGGCCCATATCTTGGCTGTAAACTTAAATCTAGCAACGCCTTTACACTATAGTGTCCTCTGGTAGTTAATTTCATTTTGGCAAGTTTTGTTGTTTGTCCTTTGTCTTTGTTGGCACTGCATCTCCCTGAAAAGAAATTCTGATGGTCGGCTTCCGACTCTGAGACTTCTTTAGTTTGTCGTTTCTAAATAACCAATGACTAATTACCATTGACCAATCACTAAGGATCAGTTTTGCTTATCATTTTGTGACTCAGTTCTCATCCTTCAGAAATAGAAAACCTCTTGAGGTTAGTTTAGAAAACTTAAAACTTATATGGTCTAGCAGTAATTCACAAACTATATATATAGTTAAGTTATCAGCATTGCCAGCATTTTCTAAAATAGATTGTCTTGCCAATATTGGTAATGGCATAACAATTGTGCATCTGAGTGTAATATACTTGGCTAGGTTGAGATAAAAACTAAAGGATTATGTTCCTGTTAGCTCAACCTCAGCTAAAATAAAATCGATTCAAACACTTCAAACATTCATTTTCGACCTAAGTTGATGCCTAAACAGAAAAAAATTGAACCCTTACTCGGCGAAGAACTGCTCAAAAAAGTCAAAGAGCTAGAGAACGAGAGCAAAGAAGACAAAGCTAAGAAGTGCGGCTACTATACCGTTACCAAAAATGGTATAGAGCGCGTCAATATGATGAAGTTCTTAAATGCCCTAATTGATGCTGAAGGCATTCAGTTAGACAGTACACCCAGTGCTAATGGGCGTGGTGGACGTAGTGCTAGCTATAGAATTAGTGTGCAATCGAATGGTAACTTACTGATAGGTTCAGCTTATACAAAACAGATGAATCTTCAACCAGGAGATGAGTTTCTGATCACTTTAGGCAAAAAGCACATTCGTCTGAGACAGGTAGATCCAGAAGATCGTGAAGATGATGAAGCCATAGAAGCCACGGCTTAATAAATGGTCATTAGTCAATTCTCCTTTGTCATTTGTCACTTGTACTGAGCGAAGCCGTTGGCGCAGCCTCTCGTAGAGAAGTATTTGTCTTTTGTGAAAAACAATGACTATAAACAGTCATTAGTCAAGCGTCCTTTGTGAAAAATAATGACTAATGACTAATGACCAATGACCAATGACTAATGACTAATGACTATATCTGTAGTAGGTAAGACTGGTAAATAGTGGCGAAGTGCCTTGCGCGTAACTGCTAAATTACAGGTTAATGCAATTTGCTCTTTTTCTAATAAACCCAAAATGCGATCGGGTTTGTCTCGTGCTACCACTGGTAATTGATGTAGACCTCGAAGACTCATCCGGTCTAAAGCCTCAGATAAAAGTTCATCTTGCCATGCATAGAGAATTTCAGTAGTACAAATGTCTATGAGGGTTTGACTAGATAAATTATCGGGAATTTCGGTTAGGGGATTTGGATATGTTTGCCAAATAGCAAGGGCACGGTTAATATCTTCCAAAGAAAGTATACCAACTAATTGCTCTGCTTGATCGAATACTAAAGCACTACGAACGCGATCGCGGGTCATTTCCACAGCAGCATCTAATACTCCCAAAGTTGCAGGTAACTTTTTGGGACAAGGGTACATGGCATCTTCTACCAAAATTTGCTGCACAATTTCCGATTGTTCATCTTTCAATTCCGAAAGACCAATTTGTTGTAGATTAGAGTTAGAGTTAAAAGTTGGTTTAATCCTTTCTACTAGCCAAACACTTAAACCCACAGCTGCCATCAACGGTAAAACAATTCGATAGTCGCGGGTTAATTCAAACAGCATTAAAATAGCCGTTAACGGCGCTCTCACACTAGCAGCTAATACTGCTGCCATTCCCACCATTGCATAAGCTGGGGGAGCCGCCATTTGATCGCAAATTGTCGGGAATGCTACAGCCAACATTTTGGCGTAAGCCGATCCAAAAGAAGCACCTAAAAACATTGCTGGTGCGAACAAACCACCAATGAAACCACTACCTGCACTAATTGCAGTCATCAATAATTTCACCACCAACAACGCCACCAATAAATAGAGTGGAAACTCCACATCTTGAAGCATTGCTTCTACAGTTTCATAACCAACGCCTAGAATTTGCGGAAAGTGTAAAGCAACAGCGCCAATAATCGCACCGCCAATAATTGGATGAATCGGCTCAGGAATTCGTCCCAAAAAGGCAAAACCTGGAACCTTCCCAGCAAAGCAAGCTTTTGCCAAACGAATTAATTGAGTATAAGCCAGAGAAACTAGGCTGGCCCCTAAACCTAAGCCAAGGTAAAGAGGTAATTCCAAAGGACTGCGAACCTGGTAAACAGGTAAATCAAAAGCAGGTTGGGCCCCCAAACCAATTTGGGCAATTAATGCTGCTACCACCGCAGCTAAGAGTACCACACTGACAGCAGAAGTAGCAAAAGATGTCGCTCCCATCACCACCTCTAGAGCAAAAAATACGCCAGCGATGGGAGCATTAAATCCCGCCGCCAGCCCCGCCGCCGCGCCAGCACCCAACAGCAAACGTTGTCGTTCCTGAGATACATTTAGGATCACAGATAACAACATCCCAAAATTTGCGCCAATTTCGACACTCGGCCCTTCTGGCCCCAAAGAAGCACCGCTCCCCAAAGTAACAGATGCAGCCAGCATTTTGGTAACTGGTCTTAGTGGTCGCTTAATCTCTGTTCCCTGAGAAGCGGCGATGAGAGATGAAAGTCCAGGCCCAAAGTCTTGAGTGCGCCAGCGCATCAAGCCAACAATTAATCCGCCAAGGGTGGGAACGCAGGCTAAAGTCCATGCACCCCAGGCCCCAATTTGACCCATTAAATTTTCCAGCATCAACTGGTGAACCAACTGGATTAAATAGTGAAAGGTGACTACACCCATACCAGTACCACCGCCAATGAGCATGGCTAAAAACAGCACAACTGTTTCTGGGGATGGTTGAAAACGATTAATTAAGTGAGCTAAACGAGCGGAAGGTGTAGGAAAGGCAGGTTGTTCCGTTACCTTCCTCAGTTGAGTGGGAGGCAAGAGAGTCATTGAGAGGCGGGGTAAATGTAAGAAAAAATTTAAATTTTTATCTGTTATTTATCATTGTGAGCCATTATTTAGCAACCGGACAAGTAGACTTTATTTGCTTAACTTACAAAGCTTTAGCGAAAAATGTCATTGTGCAAAATTTGTGTGGGGAGAACGGTTAAATGAGAGAGAATTATTATTTAGGGGTCAGCAATGCCTAAGTTGGGCGTAGCTGCGGCTAATAGAGTGCGAACGAGCACCAACACTATTTTTTCTAGAGACAACAAAGTTTTTTCGATTGGGTGGACATATCCGTAAACATTAACCATGAGTCATCCTTGTTTAAATCTAGCTATACTCGTGTTGCGACTATTGAGGCATCCTTGGTAGTAATAGAATGTATGTATGATTGATGCCTGATGTCAGATCGGACATTGACCCCAATTCAATATAGCTATTGTTATAGAGCGAGTAAATGGACTAGGCGGATGAGGTAAATGAATATACACACTTTTGATAATCATTATGTTACTTGCCCAATTTGCCAAAGAAATGCCACGCCAAAACCAGTTAAAACACGCATGGGTTTGTTTTGCTGTCCCTATTGCCAGGAAAGGCTAGTAGTTTGCCAAAGTGGTCATTATGTCCGCGATCCGTTTACTTGGAGACAATTGATGATGTCTTCATCGCTACGTCGTCAAAGCCGACCTTTAGCGAGGATTCTCAGAGATTTTATCCTACTCAAGCGTCCGATGGTAGCCTTGGCTGTAGGTAGTGCGATTTTCTTTGGTGCGATCGCTCTGACCCAAGAAAAGACAAGTTACGACCGCCAAATTCTTCCCACAACAGAGAAAGTTAATGAACCAGGAAACAAATCCCAGTAAATCGATTACTTTGGTATAAATCAAATTCTACTTTGATTTTTGTAATATTATAACTAAATACTTCGAGCAAACCGTGTCTTCTTGCCCCAAATAAGACGCGGTTTTATATGATGTCTGCTTAAAGAGCGATCGCTGATTAGGTAAGTAGTTTCAGCACTAAAGTGCTAACTACAAACTATTGTTTATTTATGCTTATCTAATTATCATCTCGATTTGAAAATCGGGACACTACAGGATCTAAGATTTACTGTCCGGCAAAACTTGGGGTGAAAACATTGCCTGCAACGACTCATAGTAAGCGAAAAAATAAGCAGCCTGTTCTGGTTGCAAACGAGAGCGGATTTCAGTACCGAGCAAGTAAATTAATTGCCGCACCAATTCCCAGCGCACCTTTAATCGAGGATATAACATGACACACAGGGGAAATAGCTCTTGTTGTATAGCACTAATGTTGTTCTCTAAAATACAGACCCATAGATATACCTGGAACATCTCTATATCACGGACACTGGAAATGTTAATGTTAGTATCGCTTAAGCGACCTGTATGGCATTGATAGTTGGGATACATCTGCATCACCCGTTCTGCAATCTTGGTCGCAATCTCGCTGCACAAGGGCAAAAGTTGCTGGACAGCTTGTAATGGTGGCGCGTCGTAAGCATATTCTGCTGCTGCCTGGTAAGCACGCTGGAGCGGCATATAGAGATGATCGTCAATCACTTTGAAGTAATCCCTCAGCGATGCTTGCTGCACTGGTGGTGTTAAGTTCAGTAGTATTTGTCCGCTGTAGTGAAACTGCATACTAATGAACCCAATTACTCTAGGATCGTCTACTGTGTATTTGTGTCGAATTTTCCCCAAATCCCTAGCAATCCATGTAGAAAACTTTGCTGGGGAAATCTGTTCAGCATAGGCTGAGAGGGCAGTTTGATAAATCTGGTGGGTATCCTTTGCAACTTCCCACGGATCGATTAATTCAGGGTCAATTTGATGCCGAATCACCTCTTGAGACAAAAGCGCTTCTGTTCTTCCCCACGCTTGAAGACTTGTGGTTCGCAGTGCCTGCGTTAACGTTTTTGCAACCTCATTTGCAATTTCACTGACCTTGAGAACTTCGATGCGATTGTCCTGTTCAGCTAAATTTCGCAAATACTTCTTCGCCCACGCTTCTGAAAATGGTTGATTTGCTTCTATCTCAATCCTTCTGATTGGTTCTGGTAACGATGAAAGATTTTGCGGCACTATAAACACCCAATTGCTAAATTTAATGAATGAAATATTTCGTAATAAATATTTCAAGCATAGAGAAATCAATCTCGCCAGCAAAACCGCAAAATTACGCAGTTTATCATTTCTTCAAAGTAAGTCGCAGGTTTTTTACACTTTTTGGAAGAACGCGATCGCTATAAGATGATCGTTACCTTTTGGGCAACGATCTGATTTTTTCCTGATAAAGAGACAAGCAGGGGAGCAGGGGAGCATACTTCGACTCATTTCGGCTACGCTCAATGACCAACGCTCAGTAACCGGGGGAGCAGGGAGATGTGGTTCGACTGCGCTCACCAACCGGGAGTGAGGGAGTGAGGGGACAAGGAGATAAACAAAACTCCTAACTCTTGTACAGACGCGATTAATCGCGTCTCTACTGTTAACTCCTAACTCCTAACTCAGCACTGGCTCAACGCCGAGCTTCGCTAACAGCACTCCTAACGCCCTGTTTGCCCCATGCCCCATACTTACAATCTATTGATATCTTTTGTGACTAATTTCCAACCTTCAGCTTGGTCAATTAGCTTCATCGACTCTAGTTGAAGATTGTTGAAATCAGATAGATTCAGCAGGAAGTAGGGTTGGCCGTTGTAGTGCCAATAATATTCTAGTTCACCAACAGAAGCGGGAATGATGGTGCGATCGCTATAATAATCCAACGAGGGACGATGGTAAGGAAAAGATGTGTAAATCTTCCTCGTGGCTGGATTTGCCCGGACAATCATAGCGGCGACTGGTTTAACTGGATAAGCTTCAGATAATTCCCAAACCCAGTAGTTAGATTTCATTAACAGCAGCAGCGAAATATAACTTCCCCAAAACAAAATCTTTAAAAATTGTCCGTCACCTCGTTCTGCCAATATGGCTGCTAAAGTCATAGTTAAAGCTACAGCGGCAAAAATCAGTTGTAAGTCTGTTTTTGGTGTTGTACCCGAACTGAAATAAATACTACCAGTAGAAGCAGCCACAGCAAGTATTGCCAAACCAGCAACCCAAGCACGGGGATAAGATGAGAGTAAAGGCGAATTTTCCGTATCTGATAACTGGATACCAAAAGCTAAAGCTAAACTAGGGTAAATCGGGAATAGATACCAGGGAACTTTGGTAATCATGAAGGAAATTACCAGTAGATAAACCCCACTCCATGCCATTACTAGTTTTGCCCAGCTAAGGTTGCGATTTTCCCAGGTTAAGCGGACAGTTTGTGGTAAGAATAATAACCACGGCCATGTGTATTTGAGAAGTTCAATTACATAGTACCAAGGTGGTTCAGAATTACCTTCTACAACTGAGCCTCGGCCTAGTGATGGGTTGGCAATACCAATTTGGGCGAAAGTATAACCATAGTGAATTAGTTGGGCACCATACCAACCAGCCACAGGTAGAATGCCAATTAAAATTGCGATCCAGAGATAGTAACAAGTGAGCAATCGTGGCGTATCCCAAAATAGAAATACAATTGCGATCGCACCGAGTAATACGCCTAGCAGTCCTTGAGTTAAACAAATAAACCCAAAGCTAATGCCAACACCAAGACAATAACGTAAATCTCGGCGCGATCGCAACACGCACAACATCATCACCATCAAAAAACTTACAATCGCCCCATCCAACATTGCCAGCCGCCCATGACGCACCACAGGTAGCATTGTTAGATAAATCAAGGCGCTATAAATAGCAGCCCAACGTTGGCGAAATATCTCTCGAGCAATGCAATACAGTAAAGGTACAGATGTTGCTGTTAAAATTGCTCCAGGTAAGCGCGTTGTCAACTCATTTTCGCCTCCTAGAGAATAAGCCCAAGCTATCAGCAAATGCATCAAAGGCGGCTTGTTGTGATATGGTTCGCCTCCTAACGTTGGGTAAAGCCAACGCATTGAACCTGCTGGGGCGTGCCAAATTTCACGAGCAACCTGTGCCACAGTACCTTCATCCCAATCTCGCAGTGGCAATCCTCCCAGATTGATGCTAAACAGTAATACTGCTGCCAACAGCAATACTATTAGCCATACCCAATCAATCCATTTTCCAACCGTGCGATGCTGTCTTTCCAGATGACTCCAAATAAAGCTTCCTTCTTGCATATTCTCTGGTAATCATTTTACTTGCTGGTTTGATTACATAGAGACATCTAGCGAATCTCCAATGTTGCCACCCAGTAACAACGTATGTTTTTAACAATTGCTAGTTTCCAAGATTAACTCAATTTTTTCTAATTAGCGCTATTTTTTGAAAAAATTATATTGGTTGTTTAAATAACATTTAGATTAACAACTGAGAAAAATAATACAAGTAATCAATAATTTTTTACATACTATATAGTCCGTAAATAAACTTGTATGGTATTTTGAAGGTAATGCTTAGTTGAAATTTTATTTACTTATTTTTTCCTGGTTAATTTCCTAAAATTTGGAACTAATTGCTACAGTTATTAAATAGTATACTTAATGTTCGAAAAAAAATATTTATAAAATTTTTGAATAGTAGTTTTACGAAAAACATAATTATTTATTTTTCAAAAATTGTTAATAAAATATTATTTAATAAAATTATTTAAATATACTAATTTAATTTTTTAATTTTAATTAAGCAATTATTGAATTTTAATATATACGATCTACAATACTTTAAGAGTTTTTGATAACAATAAATAGCTAAGAAATATTGGAGACTGTCAATGAATTTACCTGTAGTTGTAGATATTACTCTTGGTTTGGTTTTTATTTACTTGATTTTGAGCTTGCTAGCTTCGGAAATTCAAGAACTAATTGCCACATTATTACAATGGAGAGTTAAACATTTAAGAACTTCAATTGAATTACTTTTATCAGGTGGTAGTGAAAGTGAAAAATCAGATATTATTAATGCAATCCATCTAGTACAGAAACTTTATAACGATCCTTTAATTAATACTTTGAATCAACAAGCTAAGGGTAAATTAGAAAAGCATTTCCAGGAAATTACTAAAAAACCTGATAAAATAGTGCTAGAAAAACAAAGCGGCCCTTCCTATCTACCTTCTGAAACATTTGCAGTAACTTTATTAGATACCTTAAAAATTCCCCAGCTAATTAATTACGTTAAACATCCTAGTGAAGAAACAAAAACCAACTTGCAGATGATATTAAGTTCTTATAAAGAACTTAAAAAAGGTATTAATAATCCCAATAGTGCAAGTTACACAAAAATTCAAGAAATTTATGGAGAGATTGACCAGAAATTTATAGATTTTGTTAATAATGAGTTACCTGATGAAGTTCCTAATAATTTAATTAAGAGCCTTAGTGTAATTGCTCAACGTAGTAGGATAAAGATTGGCGATCTCAACGAAGAAGTAAATCAATTTAAAAATGAAGTAGAAACATGGTTCGATCGCTCGATGGATCGAGCGAGCGGTGTTTATAAGCGAAATGCCAAAGGAGTTGCTATTTTAATTGGAATATTAGTTGCCTTTTTAACTAATACTGATACATTCCACTTGGTTAGAAGACTATCGGAGGATTCGGTTATCCGCTCTACTATTACTCAAAGTGCAAGTCAACGAATCGATTATATCAATGATGAAGCAGCCAGAAAAAATATTGAAAAACTATTAGGAAATTCTTCTATACCAATTGGATGGCAAAATATTAATCAACAGTTTGAGTTATTAGATACGAATAAATCGAATCTAATTTACATCAGGATTTCACAGGTTTTTAAATTAATTTGCGGTTGGATAGTGAGTGGTTTTGCTATTGCTATGGGTGCGCCTTTTTGGTTTGATATCCTGAATAAAGTTATCAATGTGCGGAATGCAGGGCCAAAACCTGTTGCGTATACTAAAGATCAACCGTCTCAAAAATAGTGTTTCAATTAAATCAAAAAATAAAAATAACTTGGAGTTTTAATTCTTTATTCTGACAAACAATCTCAATTTGTCTAATAAATTCTCGAAAGTAAAATCTTCGTTCTGTTTCCGATAAATCTAACCAAAATTGTGGTATGGAAACAGCTTGAGCAACAGAACGCAAGTTAACTGGAGGGAGAATTGCCAACTTTGCTTCGAGTGCAGAAATTTCTGTGCGAAGTTTGTAAGCCCTTAACTTTGCTGTTTCGTCATCTAAAATTCCAGTTTCAATTAAAGCGGGTAACTGAGCAAGTATTTCTTGCTGACGAGCGATCGCTTGCCCTAAGCTATTCTTGAATGCATCCAACTGAGGAAAATTCATTCCTGCTACCGCCAGAGGTAAATCACGGCAAACGGTTTCAATGGTATATTCCAACACCTCTTGATAGGGAATAGCCTTACATTTGGGGCTTTGGGGACAGCTAGTAGAACGTAAATAAAGATACTCCTTATCTTGGTTGCGTTGAGTAACACGGGTAACTGTCAGATGCGACTGACACTCAGCACAGACAACCAACCCAGCCAGAGAACGCGGTGCGCTAGCAGTTCGGGATGGTAAACGGCTGTTACGGCGCAAAAGTCGGTCAACTTGGGCTGCTTCTTCCTTAGAAATTATCGGAATATGGGTATTGGAGATAATTTCACCATTTTGGTAAGCTGTATTGCCGCGATAAACTGGATTAGTCAGCCAGCGTCTTCCTGTAGTGACAGAGATTTTCTTGCCGTATTTTTTCGCCAAGTAACGCACTGAACCCCGCAGGGAACCATAAAGTAAAAAGTGTTCAAAAAAATCTTTTACCACTGGTGAAGTACTGCGATCAATGGTATATTTTCCCTTACCTCTGCGATAGCCGTAGGGAACTTTGCCGGGTGGCGGTGCAACCTCAAGACGATTACGGGCGTGTCCTTGGCGGATGCGGCGGCTGCGTTGCTGACGTTGGATTGCGTGTAGCAAATTCAGCAAGTCAGCGCCCAGAGGGTAATTTTCGGAAGTGTAGGGCTGTTCAGTGGCGATTACTGCGATTCCCATGACTTCGAGTTGATTGAGGCGATCGCTAATTTCCTCTACAGTATCTCCCAATTCTTCCAACCGACGAATCAGGAGATAATCTGCTGGTTCAGTTTGGCAATCTTTGAATAATTGTTGTAATTGCGATCGTTCAGAAGAGTTTGGCTTGCCCAAATCTTCATAAACCCGATCCACCTCCCATCCCCAATCGGCTCGATCGGGAGAAGATTCTAATAGCGGATCGGTGTAAGAGTAGGCAATTATTTTCAAAGGTTTAGCACAGCCTCACAAAGAAATGGTATCAGTTGTTTTGAGTTTAGCGTTCTGGTTGTCCGACTTGGTTCATCACATTTTCCCCATTGTCTGAATCACGGATTGATACGGATTACTAGATTACACGGATGATTAAAAGGAAGTAGCTACTGAAGTAGAGTAGATAGGTTATTAGTGAGATTATTTTCTGTGTAAGTTTTTTCGGTGTGATTCTTTAATCAGTTTAATCCGTGTTTTACATGACAAGCCTTTTGAATGTTAGGCTTTTGCTACCAAAGTTTATCAGTAATCCAACTTCTAATCTATAGGCTTTTAGATAGTTGAGGGCTTGGGCTAGGTGGACATCTTCGAGTTGAATGACGGCTTTTAATTCAACGAGTATTTTGTTTTAAACTACAAAGTCGGCTCTGCGTGTACCGATGGGTTCGGGTAGGTTTTTATAGTAAATATGCTGTTCTATTTCGCGGGCAAATTCTAGTCTTGCTTGACGCATTTCGTAGGCTAGGGCGCGTTGATAGATTACTTCTTGAAAGCCGTTGCCTAGAAATTTATGGACTTCAAATGAAGCTCCAATAATTTTTTGGGTGATGTCAGCGTATTTTAGGCTACTCATCGTCTTAATCACAGATTAAACAGATTTAAGGATGGCACGGAGTTATAATCTGTGTCATTACAGATTGGGGCCCCATACAAATGCACGTCACCGATTTAAGGATGGCACGGAGTTATAATCTGTGTCATCTCGTAATCCATGAGAATCCGTTTAAACAGATTTAAGGATGGCACGGAGTTATAATCTGTGTCATTACAGATTGGGGCCCCATACAAATGCACGTCACCGATTTAAGGATGGCACGGAGTTATAATCTGTGTCATCTCGTAATCCATGAGAATCCGTGATTCAAATGTTTGAGGGGTTGCAGGATACATAATAACTAAGCGTTCTCCCTTATGGGTGACGTATTTTCAAGCTGTTTTGAAAGGAGTGCTGCGATCGCACGCAAAATACAGCTATTTTATAGTAATGTAGCCTCTGGTTAGGTGAAAATAGCAAAACATGAGGTAGTAGATTTTTGTAATTACACTTAAAATAAAGTGCTTTTAAGCTACTTTTGTAACTAAAAAGCCTTGGCTTGCTTTAATATATTAAATTAAAGGCTAAATATATATCGAAGTTTTACACGTTGATTTTGGACAATAATTATTTAAAAGTGATTTGATTGTTGAAAGCTACGAAAATACGTAACTTATGTCCCTATACTTCGTAAAACTGGACATTAATTCTTTAAAACTGACAATAATTATTTAATGATGTAGAGCGACAAATTATTTGACCACAGCGACAAATTATTTGTCAAAAAATTTTATTAACTACGAATCCTTATATATCAGGGCTTTCAGGAATTAAACCCGTAAAAAGCTAATTCAGGCTTTGGCGACAAATTAAGCGTCCTTTTTTAAGCTTTTCGACTAATTAGATGACAATTCTTAATTTAGCGAAGAATTAAATGTCAATTCTTCGCACCTTCATAGTAGTATAAATGTACCCAAATAATCAATGAAAAATTACATCTATGAGTCCTTTAGATGTAGATGGCCAGTTTGAACTAGAAGATGAAGACAGCTTCCTATCGGATGACGAGTATACAGACACACTCGACTTTTCAATGGAAGTTGAGCCATTGAGTGAGAATGATAACTCTGTAGAAGAAGACAAATCAGTTGAGTTTTTAGATCAGAGATTTTTAGAGGACTCAGAACTCAGACTCTCAGGTGAACAAAGACTCAATCTGGAGATAATTCGCTATCTACGTGAACCCTGCGATCGCCTAACTTACGGCAAAAGGTTGAAAGAAGCAGCCAAAAAGCTTGGTAAATCTGAACGAACCGTTAGACGTTTGATTAAATCTTGGGAAGAAAAAGGTATGGCTGCTTTAGCGGAAGTTCCTAGAGCAGACAAAGGACAGGTGCGAAAAAGTGAATACTGGTATAACTTGAGTCTAAAAATTGATAAAAAAGGAAATAAAGGAAGCGATCGCATGACTCGCACTCAGGTCGCCGAGAAGATTGAGACTCAAGCTTACGAATTCGCCAAAAAAGAATTAGAAGCAGAAATATCAAGGTTAGAAAGTCAGGGATTTCGGGAAGACGACTTAGATCGGCAGTTAAAAAAGCTGATAAAAATAAAGGAAAAAGCAGAAGGATTTAAGTATTGGTCAAAGTATGGAAAACCTCCCAGCACTAGAACAGTAGAAAGATGGCTCAAACCAGTTGAGGAGAAAAGGCATAAATCTCGCATTAGCCTTAGCCCAGGATGGCACGGTTCCGAACATATAATTAAAACCCGTGATGGTCAAGAAATATCTATTAAGTACAGTAATCAGGTTTGGCAAATTGACCATACTAAAGCTGACATCTTATTAGTGGATCAGGATGGTGAGGAGATAGGCCGTCCTCAATTAACGACGGTTATAGATTGTTACTCTCGCTGTATTGTTGGATTACGTCTAGGCTTGGCTGCACCTAGTTCTCAAGTTGTAGCTTTGGCACTGCGTAATGCAATTATGCCGAAACGGTACGCTTCGGAGTATGAACTCAGATGTCAGTGGAGTGCTTACGGTGTACCTAAATATGTTTATACCGATGGTGGTAAAGATTTTCGCTCAAAACATTTAGTGGAATGGATTGCTAACGAATTAGATTTTGAGCCAATCCTGCGAAGTCAACCATCAGATGGCGGCATTGTGGAACGACCCTTTAGAACCATAAGTGGGCTGCTTTCTGAAATGCCCGGTTACACGGGGTCAAGTGTTAAAGACCGTCCAGAGGGAGCTGAAGATAAAGCTTGTATAAGTCTTCTTGAACTAGAAAAACTAATTATTGGTTACATTGTCGATAGCTATAACCAAAAGCCTGATGCCCGAAGTCAAGCTAACCCTCTAACTCCAAAGCAAAGTCGGATTGAGCGTTGGGAAAAAGGACTGCAAATGACTCCTACTTTGCTAAACGATAGAGAACTTGACATTTGCTTAATGAAGGCAGCAGAACGGGTGGTGTATGACAATGGCTATCTGAATTTTTCTGGTCTTCGTTACAGGGGAGAGAATTTGGGGGCTTACGCAGGCGAAAAGGTTGTCTTAAGGTTTGACCCCAGAGACATAACTATGATGTTAGTGTATGGTCGCAAAAATAATAAAGAAATATTTTTAGCCCGTGCTTATGCTGTTGGTTTAGAAGCAGAAAGGCTGTCAGTTGAGGAAGTTAAATACGCGCGTAAAAAAGCAGAAAATAGTGGCAAAGGTATCAATAACGTTTCAATTTTAGAAGAAGCAATTAGACGCAGAAACTTTTTACAAAATAAAAAAAGTAAAACTAAAGCTGAACGTCGCCGAGCCGAACAAGAACGTAGAGAGCCTATACCACAAAGATATGAAGAGAAGGAAAATGAACAGATTTATAAATTAGCGTCTAAAACGGAAGTAGATGAGCCAATAGAAAAAGTGGATTTCAAGCTATTGCGTGAAGAACTAGGGTTGTAAACTATGACTGACGAAGAAATACAGTTAGAAATTGAACGTCTTAGACAAGCAGATATTTTAAATATTGAACAAGTAATAAGATTCAGTGCTTGGTTAGATGAAAGGCGGAAGTTACGAAAACCTGGCAGGGCAGTAGGAGATTCAGGTCTGGGAAAAACTACAGCTTCTCTCTTTTATACCTACCAGAATAGAGCGGTTAAAATACAAAATCAAAATCCAGTGGTTCCGGTATTATATATAGAGTTAACGGGTAGCTCTTGCAGTCCATCGCTTTTATTTAAAAGTATTATTGAAACTCTAAAATTTAAGGCAAAGGGAGGTACTGAAAATCAACTAAGAGAAAGAGCATGGTATTTTATTAGGCAATGTAAAGTAGAAATATTGATTATTGATGAAGCTCATCGTCTTCAATTTAAAACACTGGCAGATGTTAGAGATTTATTTGATAAGGCGAAGATCATCCCCATATTGGTAGGGACAAGTAGTAGACTAGATACTTTAATAAGTAAAGATGAGCAGGTTGCTGGGCGTTTTGTTTCTTACTTCAGCTTTGAAAAACTTTTAGGAGCCAACTTTACAAAAACGGTCAAAATTTGGGAACAGGAAATTCTGAGACTACCTGAGCCATCAAATTTAGCAAGTGATCAAGAAATTATAACTCTTTTACAGGGAAAAACAGATGGTCAAATTAGATTATTAGATCAAATTCTTAGAGATGCAGCAGTTAAAGCATTAGAATCTGGCGTTAACAAAATAGATAAATCACTTTTGGAGAGTATTGAAGGAGATTATTCATTAGTAGCAAGCTAAAATATACATCGTCAAAATTATAAACTCAGATGTCAAACGAAATCTATAATTTTGAAACTTGGATAAACACAGTTGAACCATTACCAGGGGAAAGTATAAGTCACTTTTTAGGTCGCTTTGAAAGGGCTAATTTGCTGAGTGGGTATCAAATTGGTAAGGAAGCCGGAGTCGGTGCGATAGTAACAAGATGGAAAAAACTTTACCTCAATCCATTCCCAACTCAACAAGAATTAGAGGCATTAGCAAAGTTTGTTGAGGTGGAAGTTGAAAAACTCACAGAAACTTTGCCTTTAAAGGGTATCACGATGAAGCCCCGACCAATTAAATTATGTGCTGCTTGCTACGCAGAACAACCTTGTCATCGAATTGAGTGGCAGTATAAGGAGAAAATGAAGTGCGATCGCCACCAGTTGGGTTTATTAACAAAATGTACTAACTGTGAGACACCATTTCCAATCCCTGCTGATTGGGAGCTAGGGGAATGCACCCATTGTTCCCTGCCTTTTGCAAAGATGGCAAGGCGTCAAAAATCTCGCTAAGAAATGCCATCGACCCTTTTATGTAATATCAACTAAAGAGCGATCGCACGATAAGAATTTCGCTTGAATCCGTCTCCTTCTCAGCAGCAATTGGAGGCATTAGCTAAGGTTATAGAGGTTGATGCTGATAGGTTAAAGCAGATGTTATTACCTGCTGGTGTAGGGATGAGAATTGAGCCTACTCGATGACGTGCTGTTTGTTATGTTGAGTAGCCTTGTCACAAAATTGAGTGCCAGTTTAAGATGACTCAGGGGTGCGATCGCCACAAGTTGCGTTTGCTTTCAGAATGTCCCTTTTGCAAAGAACGTTTTGCTATCCCGGCGTTGTGGGAACAGGGAAAATGTAACAAATGTCATACGCCTTTTAGAAGTATGAAAAAACGGCAAAAAGCTTACTAAGAATTGCGATCGCACTAAAATCAACAGCCCCTTATGTCAAATCTTAAATGGGCATTCCTCTGTAATTGTCAATGTCATGACAGTGAGTTGCAGAAAAACTGAGGTGCGATCGTACTTTGGAGGCGATCGTTTACAAAATGCACATGATTGCGATCGCACTCGAATCAAGAGCTTATTGTGTCTAATTTTGTATGAGCATTCCTCTGTAATTCTCAATGTCATGACAGTGAGTTGAAGAAAAACTGAAGTGCGATCGCTTACACTGGCGATTTTAATCAAAATGCACTACTTGCGAGACTCCATTGCCTATGCCCGCTAATGTGGATGTAGAACGAGAATAATTAACTGAACTGCAAATTGGTACAATCGTCTACCCACCCAAGATAGGCTGAACCCATGCACTTTACTGATTTGTAAGGATTTAGGTCTAATATTGGGGAAGCAAAGAAGGGCGAGGCAGACAATTATTAGAGCCAGCAATTAAAGCTTGTGCAAAAAATTAACAACAGACCTACCTTGATGGCGGCAAGTCTGCACCACCGTCAGCAAATTAGCAGTGTGTTAAAACTGCTCCATCGAACGGGAACCACCACTAACTTTACGTTTTGTCACAGCCAAACGAAGGGAGCGTTCGGCCTGATTGTTATCAGGAGGAACTTCAGGATTGTCAAGGAAATACCACCATTGATGCGCTTTATCACGCAAAGAACGTAAAAGCTTGCCGGCGCTTGCCCTTGCTAAGTCAATCCATTCATCGAGTGTTTGTTGCACCTTGGATTTGAATTTATTGACCACTACGTTGTAACTGGTAGAGTCAAGTGTCTGGAACCATCGTCCATAACTTCTAAAGGCTTCATCAATTAAATCAGCAAACGCTTCACCAATAGCTTGGTCGTGAAGACCAGGAAGTTGAATTAATTTTTTGAAGTGACGGCGTAGATGCGCTAAACATTTTTGTTGGGCAAAAGCTTGATAGCCATTGTAGACACTATTCAACCTTTCGGGGTTTAGATATTGAGGCAGGGCCGCGATACTCCTCCTTAAGCGTTCTCTTTGTCAAGACTCTGCCAGCTGAATCCTTACATTGATTTAATAAACGCTGAATACACTGATTTAATAAACGCTGAATCTCTTCCTTTGTAAAAGGATTTTTACCAGAACGCAGAGCATTAACCCAACCTTGGTGTTGTGCTTTTTGTTGCTCATCATTAGTTGATGTGATAAATGCCTCAAAGTCTTCAATTGCTCCTTGAGTATTTCCTGTCAGCGCCCTAGCAAGACCGCGACTATTTTGACTATTTGTATCTTCAGGCTCAAGTCTCACGGCTTTTTCACAGGCAAACATGACATTTGCCGCATATCCCCTTAAACTTCCAACCCAACAGAGACTATTCCAAGAATCAGTAGATATTTTCAAGTTGGGGTCGAATTTCTGTGCATCTGCGTAGGCTACAAGAGCTTCCTGAACTTTACCATCTTCGAGGAGTTTCTCTCCCTGAATAACTAGAGCAGAGGCAGCTAACTGTTCTACTTCTGTTTTGCTAGGAATAGCGACATTAGAATCCAATTTTCGGGCTTTATCAAACTTAGCTTGAGCAGTTTTAATATCTCCATCTGCTGAAGCTATGGCTTGACCTTGATTAACGAAAAATTGAGCTTTGTCGCTGTTGCTCCAGTTAGCAAGGTCGAGACAGGTTTGTGCTGCGGCTTTTGCATCTTCAGTCTTAGCTTCTAGAAGTGCTGGATGCTCGTGTAAATTATCGCACCCCACTTTTAGCCAGCCTTGCCAACCACCAAGCCACAACCGTAGCGTATTGTCATCACTGCCACTGACAATGTACTGACCATCGGGACTGAAAGCCAGCGCCCTGACAATATCGGTATGACCGTTGAGGGTGTGGAGCAAGTTGCCTTTTTTATCCCACAACCGTAGCGTATTGTCAAAACTGCCACTGACAATGTACTGACCATCGGGACTGAAAGCCAGTGCCGTGACACCTTCTGTATGACCGGAAAAAATATTGCGCTCACGAACAGCGTCTACTGCTTCCAACAAACTAGATTGAACTTCACTCAAAACTTCCTTGAGTTGTGACTTACTTTCATCAGTTGCCTCAATTGCTGAAATTAATTGCTCTACATTTGTTTGTACTGACAGTGAAGATTTAATACTTGTGGCATTTTCACGCAACGTTGCTTCTGTTGCCAGCCTTTGAGATTTTATTCCAAAAATCGTGGAAGCAACTGCTCCTATAGTTAACACCCCTATAAAAGAAGCAACAGCCCCAAACCTTACCCATTTATTTCTCTTATGTTGCTTGCTTTTCTGGACAAATTCCGATGCTAGATGCGACAGTAAACCGAGATCCCCATACTCTTGCAAGTAATTCTCTGCCTCTGCCAATTTTGACCCTGTAAACAGATAATCTTTCGACTTGCTTTTACTTTCCCACTCCTCTGATGCTGCCTCAATCTTGCGCTCAATGCGGATGGCGGCTCGGTTTTCACTCACCCAAGAACGCAGTTTTGGCCAATGGCGAATCAGTGCTTCATGAGCTACATCCACCACTGTCACCGTCTTTTCACTCTCTCCCCGTGCTTGCAGTTCAGATGTCACGACTAATCTGGCATCTGTCAACTTCATTAGCACCTGTTCCACCACTTCTGCCGATTGCTGGGAGTTGACTAAATCTGTTTTAAACACCTGTCTGCGGGTGTCTTCTGTTCCTTCTCCTAACTGGGTTAATTCTATGAATATCCGCTTGGCGGCCAATTGTTCTTCTTTTGAGTCGAGAGCATCATAAACTTCATCCGCCCGTTTTTGTAGCGTGCCTTTGACTCCACCAAGTCTGCTATATTCTGCCAGAGTTAAGCGATTCACCTCTCGCTTACGCCACAATTCCGTTAGGGTATATTGCAACAAAGGTAAGCTACCAGGGCCTTCGACATCCGCTAGCATTTGTTCTACTAGTTCCCGTTGCACCTCTAACCCTACTTGATAAGCTGGCTGGGTAATGGCTTGTGTCAACTCCTTTTTATTCATTGGGGTGACAGTAATCAGATTCTCTTGAATTTTCTGTGCTAATCCTGCATATTCCTGTTCTGCACATTTGCCAAAAAAATCTGCCCGCATCGTCATTACCACCGTCAACAAAGAACTATTTAATGCCCCGAATAAACATTCAAAAAACTCCTGTCGCTCGCCTTCATTTTGACAGAGAGTAAAAACTTCTTCAAATTGGTCAATGACGAGGATGAGACGATGGGAAACTGGGGTTTGCAAGGATAGAGTGTTTGCATCAGGCTCTAGCTCATGTCCTACCGGTACTGATTGCAATGTCGCTTGGACTAATTCAGTTAATCCGCTTGCACCCTTGTTGAGTAATTCTTCTGTCTTTTCTAATTCAGATTTAGGTTTATCTGTCTGTGCTTGAGCATCCTGAACCTGGCGGGGAGTTATGTGATGCCCAAATACTCTAGCTAAACTCTTGAGGGGATGCTCTCCAGGGCGAAAAATCTTGATTACCCATTGGTCACTTCCTCCCAATCTTTTGCCTAACTTCAGTTGATGCAGTAAACCTGCCTTAACTACACTAGACTTACCACTTCCAGAAGCCCCGACAACCGCCAAAAAATTCCCTTGCCTGATATTCTCCAAAAGCGAATCCGTTAAAGCGGTGCGTCCGTAGAAATATTTGGGGTCTGATTCGTCAAATTCAAAAGCTGCTAAACCCTTGTAAGGACATAACTCTGACATTAAAACAGCACGATCAATTTTTTCTTTTTGTCCTGTAAGGATAATTTCTCCGCCAGTGTTGTGAAAAATGGGACGCTGACGGGCGGTTTTTAGCTGCTGCTGAATTAAGTCAACCAAGGAGTAGTTTGTCACCCAGCCTTCAGAATGACTTTCAGGTTTTAGTGCTTCTACTAATGCGCCACTCAAAATCCCATGATTGCCACTCAATTCTTCGTATGCGACTTCAAATCCACGAGAAGCGGCAATTAAACATCTATCCTTTGTCTCAAAACTCCCAGGATCGGCATCATCGAAATTGAATAACTCACCGCTATAACAACAATCTAACCAAACAATTTGCTGACGAACCGGAGAAGATTGTAAAAGTTTGCGTAACCAGTCTAGCGAAAGTCCCCACTGTCCAATCACAGGACAAGTATCGCTGGCAGCCAAAAAGCCTTCTGTGACTCCACCTATATCTTTGCGTAAACCATGACCTGCAAAAAAGAGCAACGCTGTATCAGGAATGCTGCGTCTAGGGGGGTTGAAAAGTTGGACAATAGCCGTTTCTAAATCTTTGAGTGTTACCTGCTGCTGAGGATCGACAAAGCAAGACCCATCCTGATTATAAGCTGCTGGTAAACGCTCGACATGGAATTTACCATAAGTTTCGAGGATTTGGGCTATGGTTTCGGCATCAGTTGCTGGTGCTTTGAGATGTGGGGGGCGATCGCTAGATTTTTCTATCAGGGTAGGATAACGATTAATGCCGATCACCAGTGCTTCTCTTTCCATAACCGCCAATGATATTTGAGTATCAGGTAAACTTAATTAATCATGTACCCAAAAAATTTGAGTAATATTCCTTATGGAAATCACCAATCTTAACAATACTTTATTAGCTCTGTTACTAGCCCTGAAAGATTCAGAAATTCCTCTGAGTGATACGGAACAATCTGACTTATCCCAAGCTGCTGAACAACTTTCTGCTAACCCAAAAGCTTGGGAGGTACTCATCGAACCCCGTTTGTTGGTGATGATTCAAGCTAACGAACCTTTAAATCAACGGTTTCAAGCCGCTAAATCTCAATTAGATAATTTAGGTGATACAATTCCGCTAAATTTACTACCTAGCGAGGCTGAACTAGAACAAGCTGTACCAAAGCAGAAACCTCAACCAATAACCCGCGCAATTCCACAAGTTAGCTCCTCAGACTTGAGAAGCAATGAAATTACTAATATGGCTATCAAGGTTTTGGCAACTCCCAACCCTTCTGAAACTGCTAAAAAATTAAGCAGCTTTGAGCAATTCCAACAATTTTTAAACCAAAATTTTGTACAAAAATAACACTATTCTAATTCATATATATTTGCCTTAGCCGTAGTGCTTAACTTCATTCTCCCTAACCCTCCTAATTCAAAGGCGGGGTTAATTCATACCTTTCCTTGGGGAATTATCAATAGATGACTACACTAATGGCAAAACTTTAGAAAAATTGATTAACCCGATCACCGAGAATCGATTTAAATCGACTTGAGTCATCAGCCAATAGATAAATTTATTGGCTGACTGAGTGAAAAGAAAATAGCCTTTTACTTAAAGGAGAATAATTTTATTTATCTGTGTCTACCATCCAGAACTAAAAATCTAAAATTCTTTCCTTGAATGAGTGACATCATCTATCCCACTATCGACCTCTTTCTCTATGACTTGAAGTATAGTTTAGGCGATACTCCAGAAGAGATTAAGCTGAATCAACAATCTTTTTACAATAAAATTCCTGAATATATTCGTCCATTATTATTAGAAAATGGGCAGGATTTGCAAAGCGAATACGTTCATCTCCTCAAAGATGTATATGCACAGACAAAACATCATAATGAACAATATGAAGGTTATTTCTATCCTGTGCTACTCGGTGATAGTTACGGTTTACTTGTAGAGTGCGCTTTCAAAAATACAACTAATGCTCAACCTGCTAAATGCTTTGCAGATATCAAAGCTGAAATTGAGCGAATATTGAAGGGTCAAACAGCTACTATTGGGCAAACCTGGATGCTCTCTGGCTGGCTACCTTCTTCTCAACCCAAAAGCCAGGAAGAGATTGCTCAAGCTTGCTATCAGGCATTAATGCCTGGTTTAGATTGGGAAGGAGATTTACAAGGTCAAGGACACTTTCTAGAAGCAAATATTTTTGAACTCACCCAAAATAATCAGCATTTTATTATAATTATATATCCCGACGAAGCTACTTCAAACCAATCTGGCAAATTTTATTCTGACTGGATGCGTTTATTTTATTATCGTCATAAAATAGTTTGGGCTTATAGTCAAAGTCGGCTATTAAAACATTCTCTACAAACTTATTTTACTAAAATTAAAGTTGGAAGTAATGCTATTGAACAAGCTACCAGTCAGGGAAGTGAGTTAAATACATTGCATAAAACATTAGTTGATGTGCAAAATACACTTAATGAATATACAATAGACTTAACCATACTTGATTTTCAAGGTGGTACGATTGATATTAATTTAAGCAATTATGAAAAGCGCCTGGGTAGAATTAAACAAAAGTCTCACAAAATCCAATCAAATCAAGAAACAGAAGTTAAGTTTTTAACAGAGTTTAGTAAATTAGTTAAAGACAAATATCGACTACAGATAACTAAAGACTCAGAAAACTTGGAGCGAGGTTTAAAATTACTGTCAGATACCATTAATGCAGTTCGCAGTCGAGTCGAAGTAGAAAAAGCTGAACGCGATCGCAACTTTCAAACTTTCGTAAGCCTTCTAGCTGCGGGATGGACTTTTGGCTCCTTTGTTGCTGCTTTACCAGGGCTAGATAAAGAAAACGACAACCCTGTAAGGTCTAACCTCATCAAAACATTCAAGGTTCAAGTAACCCCAGAAAAGGCAACAAATACACCACAGATAAAAACCACGCAGCCAGCAACAAGTACACAACAGACAACCCCAAAAGAACCTTGGTGGCTAATCCCAGCTACTAAGGGAATATACACTTTCAGTGGATTTATCATCGCTATTTTAGTGCTTTTGCTTTGGCGGCGTTTATGGAAGCGATACCGTTAAGGCATTGACTACAAAAATCGTTTTACTGTTATATAAAAACGAAGCGATAAAATATGCCGGAAAGTCGAACTCAATAACTTCCCAGGAGGGAACGGTTTAATTCATCCTTGTAAAATTTCCAATTTGGCATAATTTTATTCATCAAAGCCACGAAGCGATCGCACTCTAATCAGCAGCCCGTTATGTCAAATATTATATGGGCATTCCTCTGTAATTCTCAATGTAATCACCGTGAGTTGAAGAAAAACTGAAGTGCGATCGCGCATCTGAATGTGGCGATCGCACTTTCCAAGCCAAACTCTATAGCATCAAGCGATCGCTTCATAAATTTGTGTTCCTAGTACCTGCTTCACCAATAAAGTTAAGGTAGTGTATGGTCTTAACTGGTGCAGAGATGGCAGAATATCAAAAGCCGATGCGCGTCTACACCCTTCTACCTCACCAAAAGTTTGCCTTTACTTTTCGCTGCTGCGATCGCACCACTATTTGCAGTAAAAACTTTAATACCTGGGACAGTCACATAATCACCATCATCAGTAATTACTTTTGTGACTCCTGCTTTGTCCATCACATTCAGTATCAGCAAGTCGTAACCGTCAAGTAATTGGGTTTGGAATCTGGTAAGCGCTGCATTGCTTGTTTCTTAGACCTTTTTAGTGAATGGTATGGCTTGGCTAGAGAATTTGGGATTGTAATCGGTAGTCGCAAGGAAGACGATGGCTCCATCTCAGTTCAAGAGAATACTGGTCAGTGGTTCCTCTTTGAGGAGTTTTCCTCGAAATGGACACTTCAGTACTTACGCTCAAAGATGGTGAGATAAGAAGAAATATAATATCGCGTCTAAATTATATTACAAAATATTAAGCTTCAATTGACTAAAATAAGAAAATAAGCCAATTTGGTTTACTAGGATATACGAGTAAACTAATGAGGGGTGTATGGTTGTTTCCTTGCTAGAACAAGCATTTCATGAGTCTTTTTCAAAAGATTGGTGTGTAGCCACGCTTAAAGCCGTCGGAAAAGCTTTTCAAAAATCAAGGGAACATTGCGTTCCACCCCTGTTTGGCCCAGATGAAGCACGCGATCTGAAGTCGCACTATTGCAGAGGAGTATTTGAGACAGAATGGCGGAGATTATCAAACCAATATCCTGGTATAAAAGCAGAAAGCCGACGTAATAAAACCGGAAACTACTCTCATACATACGTTAAGGCAGGAAAGATATTTTTAACTGCGTCTGCCGTCACAAGTCCTGAAAATAAGCCAAGACCTGCATATTTTAGAGATATTTACAACGGAAATGGTCAATTAAAGATTTTTGAACAAAACAATCTTATAGATGAAGCAAATATTTACGCTATTTTACTCTATGGGCCGCCACAATCCGTGTCCCCTGGATTTGTTACGATCGCCTTCCCAAGCAATCACTGGCACTCATACGTTGAACGCATTAACTTATTAGCGCTACATCCAGGTATTATTAGTACAGATGTACCAAAAGCAGATCCGATTGAGGTAGAAGAGCCGATTATTCAACTAATCGGAGTATCACCAGAAGAGAAGATTCAAGAACCACAACAACCTCAAATCCGTCGCTTTGACAAGCAAGTGGGAGAAGAAGGGCGATGAGACCTAGTACACCAGGCTTTATTGGAACAAATTTAAGAAGAGCGAGAAAAGCAAGGAATGTCACGGCTGTATCTCTTGCTGAAGAATTAGGAGTAACAAAGCAAGCAATTTCAAACTACGAGAGTGGGCGGCAAACTCCTAGTCCAGAAATAGCAGAAAAAATCTGTGAAATACTCAATTTCCCTATGTCTTTTTTTCTGCGACAAAAAAAACAAATAGCTGCGGTAGAAACGCCTTATTTCTATCGTTCAATGAGTGCGGCTACAAAATCAGCCCGCGAAATGGCAGAAGAAAAACTTCATTGGTTGTTAGATTTTTTAGCATTAACAGAGATGTTTATAGAATTTCCTTCTGTAAAGTTCCCTGATATTAATCCGCCTGCTGATCCTACTAAAATCTCAAATGAATATATCGAAGAAGCATCTTTTAAAGTACGTCACTATTGGGGACTTGGCGATGGGCCAATCAGTAATTCGGTTTGGTTACTTGAGAATAATGGAGCAATTATTGTTCGACGCTCTTTAGAAGCTGAAACACTTGATGCTTTTTCATTATGGTTTTCAGGGCGGCCATATATAATACTCGGAACAGATAAAAACTGTGCTGTCCGTTCTCGGTTTGATTTAGCCCATGAGTTAGGTCATTTAATACTTCACCGAAATATATCTGATATTTACTTGAATAACCCTAAATATTTCAAGATAATCGAAGAACAAGCTAATAGATTTGCGGGAGCTATTCAATTTCCATATACCTCGTTTAGCAAAGAGGTAATGAAAACAAATTTAGAGATGTTTCGTCTATTAAAACGCCGATGGAAGTTATCTATAGCTATGATGATTAAAAGGGCAGAACACCTTGATTTTTTAACTGAAGAGAAAGCGCAGTCTTTATGGCGTAGTTATACTAGGAGAGGTTGGCGAAATCATGAACCTTTTGATGATGAATTGGAAGTTGAAATACCAAAGCTAGTCAAGAATGCTGTAGACCTTTTAATCAAAGAAGGTATATTAAGTCGCGCAGATATATCAAATGAGTTAAACATTCACCATTTTGATATTGAAGATAGTGCTGGACTACCCATTGGATTCCTCAATCCTCAATCTGGAGAAGTTATTAATTTACGTTCACGATTGACTCAAGAATCTAAAAATGCTGTCGATGGAGAACTAGGCGAAATTATTCAGTTTCCATCTTTAGATAGGTTAAGGAACTAAAGCAAACGGAACAGTAGTAAACCCTACTGTTCCGTTTGTTAGCTTATGGACGGCGCGTGTTGCTGGGCGTGACTCTTAATCTCGGCTCCAAGGGGTTCAACTCCCCTGCCGTCCACAAGTTTGCATACTTATCGTAATACAAATTGACTTTTGTTACTACCATGAACAAGGCTATCAAAGTTGACTTTTTTAAACTGGTAATCTCTGGTAATCAGAATTTATTGTTTGAAGAAATTTTGCAAAAAATACTAAAATTATCCTCTAACCACAGATTTCGGGATATTCAGTTTCAATCTATATCTCTACACAATGCTAGTCTTGGGTGGCAACAGATGTGGGAAGGAGAGATAATCCGTCTACGTATGGATAATATTCCTGTAAAAGGTGATCGTTTAGGTAATATAGAAGACATAACCTTAGCAGATAATGAAGGAATTGGTGAGCTAACAGCTTTCCTTTATAATCCAAGCACTAAAATATTGCTTTTCCAAAACAATCAACATGGTATCTCGCCTGGAGCTTTTGCTAAGTATTTTGAACAAATGAGTGACACCAATAGTTCTATTAACTTAGAGCCAGTTATGCAACTAAATTTTATGGAAAGGCTGGCAAATCTTAAAACTATTAAAGAGCTAGATATTCGTATTGCTGGAATTGATAATATTGATTTTGGAAAAAACGATTCTCTCAAAGATTTTATTGATTTTGCAGATTATCTCCGTGCTCCTAATTTAAAATTACAATTAACATCAGGACGCAAGAGAAATCACTCTTTATCATGTGATAATGTCCTTGAAACAATTAGTAACGTGTTTAAAAATTCTCGTAGTCAGCAAAGTATTAAGCAACTCAAAGTTTATGGGACTAATGAAGATAACGATAGAATTATGATTGATATTCTCAAAGATAGGATGAAGGAAAGCATTGACATTAAAAGCTCAAGCCCTAAAAGGAATGTTCCATACCCAGAAAGACAACAAGCTTTAAGAGACGCTTGGAACTTAAGATCAGATGAGATATTAAAAATGTACAAATCATAAACAAAAAAATAGTAGCAAAGCTTTTTGTGCTAGATTAGCTACTGTTTGTAAAAATATTGCTTATATTTAAATCTTAGTATTCGCAGTTGACTTTAATATATCGGCGAACACATCGATTACTCTATATGAACTCAGTAATGAAGTGATAGAACAAAATATCCATAAAGCAAAAATAGCAGATTGTATTCCCTGCATTGTTTTTAATTCAAAAAAGAGGCATATAAAGCTGAAAATAGCAACTATAAAGCACCATTTTACAGCATCCATGAAATAATTGATTAGACGATTAAAAGCGCCATTTTGCTTTATTTTATCCAAAATATAGCTATTACCAATAGTAAACAGAATTGACATTGCAGTAGCTAAGAATCCTATCGAAATACTACTAATAGTTATTGCAGCAGAAAAAACATCTTTTAACACACTAGGTAAAGCTTTACCTTGTAAGAGTACATATACTAAGATTGCGAGAAAGAATCCGAGTACTATTGGATAAAATTTTTCAGCGTTGCCGTTCATGTTCATATCACCTCAAAGAGACTGCACATGACTGGATTTGATGCCATTCTAGCATTTTATAGTTCATTTGTACTGTTTTTGTCTAAAAACATTAGCTTCTAATATTTTCCGATAGATTCTGCTCATATTTTGTTTTATCTCAATCTTCCTCGACTTTTCTCTGATAGATTCGTAAAGTCCAAAGCAGATTGTGCCAATTTATAGTTGAAAGACAATATCGTTATTGACATATCAACAAAGTAAAAGCACTTTGTCAGCTAAGTTTTTGTGTTTTAGCTTTCAAGGGGCGACAATCGCCGCTAAACCTAGCCAGCTAAAGGTTTGAGAGTGCCAGACCCCTTAAAAAATCTAGGTGCTTATTGAGAATGAACTGTACAGTTATTAAGCAGCTACCTGTAGGGTACAGTTTAATGGTAAAAAAGAACGGTCTCGTAATTTGATTAAGACCGTCATTAAAAATGCTGCCCTCATTCTATCAAAAGTTATTAGAGAAATACCTGAATAAAGCGCAGTTAATCACGCTAAAGATGTTGGTGTGGTTACTCCAAAACCAGAAGCAAGTCAGGATAGAAAGATTAGCCGCGACCCTACCTTTACCTATACAACAAAACAGCCGTAGACGACATTTACAAAGATTTCTAACGCTAAATGCATTGAGTGTAGTCTTGTTGTGGTTTCCTATCATTGAAGCAATAATTAACCAACATTTTAAGGGAGGGTCACAATTAACTATTGCGATGGATAGAACACAGTGGAAAGAAAATAATGTGTTGATGATAAGTGTAATTTACCAAAAGAGAGCGTGGCCTATATATTGGTGCTTATTAGAAAAAGATGGTAGTAGCAATCTAGAAGAACAACAAAAAGTATTACGTCCAGTAATTCGTTTATTAAAAAAGTACAAATTAGTCATTATTGGGGATAGAGAATTTCACAGTGTAGAACTAGCACAGTGGCTCCACAAGCAGAGTATAGGTTTTGTACTCCGTCAAAAAAAGGATACTACTTTTCGAGAGAAAAGACAGAAATTTCAGCCTTTGAGTAGCATTGAGGTTTATCCTGGTGTCCGTCAATTTTACACCAATGTCAAGGTTACTCAAAAACGGGGCTTTGGTCTGTTTAATTTAGGAGTCTACTGGAAAAGAAAGTATAGGGGTAAACAAGAGAAAGATGCTTGGTATTTATTAACTAATTTACCTAACTTAAACACTGCTCTCAAAATATATGCTCAACGTTTTGGGATTGAGGCGATGTTTAAAGATTGTAAAACAGGTGGTTACAATTTAGAAAGTTCTCAAGCCAGTCCTGATAGACTTGTACGAATAATATTCTTAATTGCTTTAGCTATGACTAGTGCTTGGTTACATGGGCAAAGAACTAAATTTCAAAAACAAGGATCATATATTTGTCGCCAAGAAGAAAAAAATAGAACTCAAAAACGTCATAGTAATTTCTGGATAGGTTTATATGGTTTCAATTGGATAGAAGCTTTGCATGGGTGTCAAGCGTGGGTCGAGGAAATGGTCAGTTTCATTCGCAATAAGCAGGCATATTATCAACGAGGTTTAAGGGCTATGACGCTTATACAGCAAGCACTTTAGCTCGATTGTCGCCCCTTGAAGTTTTAGCTAAAGATAAAATAAGATTGTTGATCGACGGGATGACTTTTGGGCTAGCATTTCCAACAAACAGCTAAACGCCAGCTAAACTTTCTTCAACACCTTAAAACCCTGCTAGCCATAAGCACCTTACCTGTTGACATTCTAAAACTGATGATATTTATAAATATAGTCACGATTCGTGAGTAAGTGTGGTACTCAAATCAAGTAGGGTGATAGACATCATTCGCCCAAGGGCTGAATATAGAATCAACGCGCTTAGTGAAAAGCCCTTGGAGCCTCTGGAATACTGTAAAAAATGGGTTGATATGTCCCCTGATGACCGGGGGTACAGAAAAGCCTGCATAGCCTCTCTCACCGAAGCAACTGGGCTAAGTCCAAGGACTATAGGTAATTGGGGTTCCAACTTTGAGAAACGCCCAAATTATGTAGCGCATATTTTACGAATGGCGGATAAACTCAACCAAATCAAAAAAATAGTCTTACCTCCTGACTTCCCTCAAGAATAATTTACTCGTGATCCGTGACTAAAATACTTGTGCTAAGAGCAGATATTTCTTAAGTTGAGGTCAGCAAGTATGGGTTTTGCGTGCAGTAGCTTGATGCCTCCACAATTCTCTATTGCTGTCACCTTTAGTAACTCACGAACGCTCAAGATGCAAACTGGGAGGCAATCCCACCAAAATAAACATCAAATTGATACCCTCTGTCAGTTGCCCCTAGAACCGATGGAGTATTGCCGTCGTTGGGTTACTCACGAACCAGGACGTAATTATCGCAAAGCTTGCATTAATGCGATCGCAGAAGTTACAGGTACTAGTCCAAAAACTGTTAAAGATTGGGGGACAGACTTTGGCCGACGGCCTAGATACGTTACCCGAATATTACGGCAAGCTGATTTAATCAATCAATTTAAGCAGCTAGTAGTAAGGGGAATTATTGTCTTACCTCCAGACTTTCCTCAAGATTAAGCATAAGCGATCGCTACTCACGACCAACTGCCCCAAAAACCCCTTGCTGTTACCCCAAAGAGAATCTTAGGCTGACATACGAAGTACTAGCTGTAACGAGTAGCCGCATTTTTCTTGATGACAAAAATGGCAGAACATCAAATGAACTCAATCTCTACCTTTGACATCACTAAATATTTTCTCCTCGATGTCATGAAAGACATTAAAACTGGACGTATCCAACTTCCAGATTTTCAACGAGATTGGGTTTGGGACGATATCCATGTGCGTCGTCTGCTTGCCAGCATATCTCTGGCTTACCCAATTGGCGCAGTAATGATGCTTCAGCAAGGCAACCAAAGCCAACAATTCAAACCCCGCCCGCTTGATGGGGTATTAAAACCAGAAAATTATGTTCCAAACCTACTAATCCTTGACGGGCAGCAACGTCTAACAACTCTGTTTATGGTGCTACTATCTCAACTACCTGTCACCATAAAAGACCAAAAAAGCCAAAAAAGTATTAAAAAGTGGTACTACCTGGATATCAAAAAATGCCTTGACCCAGAATGCGATCGCATTAAGGCAATCGTTGCCTTACCTGAATCCAAAATTATCCGAATTTTCTCACGTAACTTAATTGATTGTTCTACTGCTGAAAAAGAATATGAGGCGTTCTTGTTTCCTTTATCCAAGGTTTTCTCTTTTCCTGAATGGCGTAGCAAATTTTCTAGGTATTGGCGATACAATCCTCAAAAACTAGAACTAATTGATACTTTAGAACTAGAAATTGTGAAGAAATTTGAGCATTATCAAATACCTGTAATCCAATTACGTGACTCCTTACCAAAAGAAGGCGTTTGCCAAGTATTTGAGGATACAAATACTTCTGGCTGTGACCTCAATTACTTCGACTTAATGAGTTCCAGCTATTGCACTGCTGACTTCAGTCTGAGAGATGATTGGAAGCAGCGAAAAAACCGCTTCCAATCATTGAAAGTGTTGCGAAAGCTACGAAGCACTGATTTTGTACAAGCAGTTACTTTGGTAGCTGGCTACGTAAAGAGGATAGAAGCTTTAAAGCAAGGGTGGAATGTCGATAAATTACCAGGTGTTGCTTGTGGTCGTGCTGAAGTACTAAAACTCACCAAAGAAGAATATCAAAAATGGGCTGACCCAATTACCAGAGGTTTTGAAGAGTCTGCTCGTTTCCTTTATAGTCAAAAAATTTTTGATGCTGATGATTTAGCTTACCCCATTCAATTACTCATTCTCAGTGCAATTTTTACTGTTCTTGGAGAACGTTCCCGCTCTTTTCAGGTACGTTCTATGCTGGAACGTTGGTTATGGTGTGGGATGTTTGGTGAAATATATACACGCTGGTACGAGGCAAGAGCCGGGAGAGACGTTATAGAAGTAATAAATTGGTTAGCAGGTGGCTCACTTCCATTTACCATTGTTCAAGCGGATTTCTCCTTTGATAGGCTGATTAGCGTTAGAAAACGTTACGGCGCAGTGTATCAGGGTTTGGCAGCTTTATTACGACGCGAGGGGGCAATTGATTGGTGTACTGGGGAACAAATCAATGATGTGATTTATTTTGAAGAACAGATAGATTCGCACCACATCTTTCCAGTGGCATGGTGTCGCAAGCAGGGCATCGATCCCAAAAAGTATAACTGTTTGATTAACCGCACGCCTTTAAGTGCCAAAACGAACAAGAAGATTGGTAGTAAAGCACCTTCCCTTTATTTAGAAGAATTTGAACTTTCTGGGACATCAACAAAAAGGCTGGATGAAATGTTGCGATCGCACGCTATATCTCCAAAAAGTTTACAGCGAGATGACTTTGAAGCATTTTTCCAGATGCGGGCAAATAATTTGCTGACTCTAATTGGAAAGGCAATGGGCAAAAGTTTAAGTTTTGAATCCTTAAAGGATTTTGTTGGAGAGTATCATAACGACAATACCAATGAGTATAAGCTTCATCCCGAAATCATAAATAATTATTGAATTGAGCAATCACCGCCAAAATTGTTACTTCCCTCAACAGTATAAGTATTTTGACAGCAAACTAAATCGATAGCAAATGCGTCCCTCAATCCTTCTAGTGCTGTTTTTCAAAGGACTCTTTCTTTTTCAACCAGTCTCTAATCGCCTCCTCCAAGGCTGCTGTCTGTGTGACTTCCAGACGAGCGCAGGCGATTTCAAAAGCAATTTTTAAATCTTTAGGGACTCTCCCTCTAACCTCTCTAGTTTCTTCTGCCATCCTAATTTGAAGCTAAAGTTTGCGGCTTTTATTTTTGCACAGCCTCTTAGGAAAAAAACATTTGCGGCATTGCGCTATTGCGTAATTGCGCTATAGTAAAAAGGTAAAATACAGTAAAAACCCTATCAGTTTCATCGAATCTGCAAAGCTGAGGAAGGACACTATGAGCGTTATTACAATTCAATGTCGCTTGGTTGCTCAACAAGATACCCTCCGTCAACTGTGGGAACTGATGGCTAACAAAAATACACCACTTATCAATGAATTGTTGCTACAGGTAGGAAAGCACCCAGGATTTGAAACCTGGCTAGAAGAAGGCAAAATACCTACTGAATTACTCAAAACACTTGTTAACTCCCTCAAAACTCAAGAGCGTTTTGCTGATCAACCTGGACGCTTTTACACTTCTGCGATCGCTTTAGTGGATTATGTATATAAATCCTGGTTTGCGTTACAAAAACGCAGAAAATACCAAATAGAAGGGAAAGAGCGTTGGCTGAAAATGCTCAAAAGCGATCTAGAACTCGAACAAGAAAGTCAATGTAGCTTAAACGTAATTCGTACTAAAGCCAGCGAAATTCTTACCAAATTTACTCCCCAGTCCGAGCAGAATAGCAACCAGAAAAAGGGCAAAAAGACTAAAAAATCTACAAAGTCTAAAAAATCTTCACTTTTCCAAATTCTCTTAAACACTTACGGAGAAACACAAGACCCTCTTACTCGTTGCGCTCTCGCATATCTGCTCAAAAATCAGTGTAAAATCAGTGAACTCGACGAAGATCCAGAAGAATTTACTAGAAATAGACGCAAAAAGGAAATAGAAATTGAGCGATTAAAAGACCAACTTCAAAGTCGCATACCTAAAGGTAGAGATTTGACAGGAGAAGAGTGGTTAGAAACTTTAGAAATTGCTAGAGCTAATATACCTCAAAATGAAAAAGAGGCAAAAGCTTGGCAAGCAGCACTTTTAAGAAAAACTGCTGATGTCCCCTTTCCTGTGGCTTACGAATCTAACGAAGATATGACATGGTTAAAAAATGACAAAGGTCGTCTCTTTGTTCGGTTCAATGGCTTGGGAAAACTGACCTTTGAGATTTACTGTGATAAGCGTCATTTGCAGTGCTTTCAACGCTTTTTAGAGGATCAAGAAATTAAACGCAATAGTAAAAACCAACATTCAAGCAGTTTGTTCACTCTGCGTTCAGGAAGGCTTGCTTGGTTCCCAGGTGAGGGAAAAGGTAAAGTCTGGAAAGTAAATCAGCTGCATCTTTACTGCTCTTTAGATACTCGGATGTGGACTACTGAAGGAACTCAACAGGTAGTTGAAGAGAAAGTCACCACAATTACCAAAACTTTAACGAAGGTAAAACAGAAAAATGACCTCAAAGATCAACAGCAAGCTTTTATCACTCGTCAGCAATCAACGCTAGATCGAATTAATAACCCTTTCCCTCGTCCCAGCAAGCCTAATTATCAAGGTCAACCCTCAATCCTAGTTGGCGTTAGTTTTGGTTTAAAAAAGCCAGTCACAGTAGCGGTGGTAGATGTTGTTAAAAATGAAGTTCTAGCTTATCGCAGCGTCAAACAACTACTTGGTGAAAACTACAATCTTCTCAATCGTCAGCGACAACAACAGCAACGCCTATCTCACGAACGGCACAAAGCTCAGAAACAGAATGCGCCAAACTCCTTTGGTGAATCAGAGTTAGGGCAATATATAGATAGATTATTAGCAGATGCAATTATTGCGATCGCCAAAACCTATCAAGCAGACAGCATAGTTATCCCAAAACTCCGTGATATGCGTGAGCAAATCAGTAGCGAAATCCAATCCAGAGCAGAAAAGAAATGTCCTAGTTACAAGGAAGCTCAACAAAAATATGCTAAAGAATATCGTATAAGCATTCATCGCTGGAGTTACGGTCGATTAATTGAGAGTATTAAATCCCAAGCTGCAAAAGTCGGAATTTCTACTGAAATTGGTACACAGCCAATCAAAGGTAGTCCACAAGAAAAAGCGGGAAATTTAGCCATCTTTGCTTACCAAGAACGTCAAGCCGCTTAAATTTAATTCACTAATCCGAACCTAGAAAATATAATATTTTTATAACAGCGCCGCAGTTCATGCTCTTTTGAGCCAATGTACTGTGAAAAATCTGGGTTAGTTTGGCGGTTGTCAGACCGTCATGCTTTCTGACCCTGGTAGCTGCCCGCTTCTGATGCTGCTGTCGCAAGACAGGATAGGTGCGCTCCCAGCAATAAGGAGTAAGGCTTTTAGCCATAGTCGTTATTCATAACGGTGTGGATTACCACAGTGGTGGCTACTGAATCACCCCCTTCGCCGGGGGAACCCTCCAAATACTTTTTTGGCGTGTCAAAGCGGGGACAAAATCCCTGGAGTCCCGCCAAAACTTTAAAACCCTTATCCAGTCTTGACTTAAGAAACTAATGTGTCAATGCATTTAGTTTTTTAATTTGCAATTCGAGACTTTTTAAGCAGACCTGCCAAATTATGTGTATGGAAAGCTTTTATAGCAAGGGTTCTAGACGGGTAGAGTTTCAACAACCATCCCGGCTAGGGGTGGGTTGAAAGTACCCCCGGCATCTATTACGCCTTGGGGAAGGTTTTGTTTCAACAACCATCCCGGCTAGGGGTGGGTTGAAAGGCGCTGGATAGTTGCAATCTATCTCCCCACAGGGGTTTCAACAACCATCCCGGCTAGGGGTGGGTTGAAAGTTATCTTCAGGTATGCGTGGATGCTCCAGACGTGCTGCGTTTCAACAACCATCCCGGCTAGGGGTGGGTTGAAAGGCGCTGGATAGTTGCAATCTATCTCCCCACAGGGGTTTCAACAACCATCCCGGCTAGGGGTGGGTTGAAAGGTTAAAGTCCGCCTGTGACCATCAATCGTTTCGGTTTCAACAACCATCCCGGCTAGGGGTGGGTTGAAAGTACAAAATCTAACGCAGGAAATAGAGTATTTTGGAAGTTTCAATAACCATCCCGGCTAGGGGTGGGTTGAAAAAATAAGCAATAAAAACTATGTACTCGCACTAACCAGATTTTAAAATGGTTAAAGAGTATAACTAAGTTATTAGGCGGGTTGAAAGGAGTGCTGCGATCGTACAACAGTTGAAGTAGTGAGTTAAGTAGCGCAAAATTGTAATGACAAATAATTTGTCGATCTAAAAATTTTGACAAATATTGTGTCGCCACGGACAAATAATTTGTCGCTGTACACAAATGGAGAATAACGGATTCGAACCGATGACCTCTGCGGTGCGATCGCAGCACTCTACCAACTGAGCTAATTCCCCTTAATCGGTGCTAAGTCAAGAGTAATATTACTCATTAACTCAAAACACGATCGCCATAGATTATTCTAACATTCTGTTACCGATGGTTGAGGCTGTTTTTGGGAATAAACTTTTTGCACCCGTTCGAGTTCCAAATCACTGAGATAATCAACAGTCCAGTTACAGCAGCGTTGAAGCATGTGGAATGGATAAGTATTCGCTACACCAACAACTTGCATTTGCGATCGCTTCGCCGCTTCGATACCTGCTGGAGTATCTTCGATTGCCAGACATTCTTGTGGTTGGAGATTCAAGTCGGGATATTCTTTATTTAAGCGTTTTACTGCCAGTAGATAACCATCGGGTTCTGGTTTACTGGTAGTGATGTCATCACCTGCGACAATGATTTTAAAATGTTCAGCTAGTTTAGCGCGATTGAGTACCAGTTCTATTTCTGTGCGAATCGCGCCACTAACTAATCCTAGTTTCAGATTGCGCGACCGCACCTGATATATTAAGTCTTCTACACCTGGATATAAAGGCAGTTTCTTTATTTTTTCTAGTTCCACCGTATAAGCTTGGGCTTTGCGGTACAGCAACTGAGTTAAATAGTTTTCATTGGCTACTCTACCACGATTAGCGAGTAGCTGCTGAAAACAAGCGCGATCGCTGCGTCCTAAAGAAGCTTGACGCTCGCTCACCTTTTGGGGTTGGAGATTTTCTTCAATGAGAATCTCATCGATCAGTTGCAGGTGGATTGGCTCATCGTTAATGATGACACCATTAAAATCAAAGAGAACTGCCTTTAAACTCATGCCATTATGCCAAACGCTGGAGAACCAAGTCCCTCCAAATCATTATTATCTACTGATGTGGGAGTATAATGACGGACATTTTCGGTTGCTATTGGTTTTATGCCGCTAGTTACCTGATTTATCCACCATACATCCTGCGATCGCACTGCTTCAAATCCGGCTGCACCCATATTTGCTTCTGTACTACTAGCAGCATACTCACGAATATATGGCTCCTCAAAAACGTCATTGAGCCATTCTAACTGACGCAGAGTCTTCTGATTCCCATCTAGAATTAATACTTGTCCTCCAGTTACCAGCAACCGGAAGCTTTCTCGCAGAATTGCTAGGGACACCGCATCTGGTGTTTCATGGAATAGCAAAGAAGCTGTTACTAAGTCAAATGTTGCATCCCTCAAACCAGTTTTTTCAGCATTTCCATGTCGCCAAAGGATCTCCAAGCCAGCATTTCTAGCTTTATCTTCCGCCCTTACCAGCATATAGGGTGATAAATCCAAACCAATAACTTCCGCTTCGGGGAAAGCTTGTTTTAACATTAAAGTAGTGGAACCAGTACCGCAGCCTAAATCGAGTATGCGTCGTGGTTTCACCTGCACAGCATCAACTAAAGCTTGACGGACAATACTTTCATTAGGCGGTAGAACGTATTGAGTAACCGGATCGTAAGTAACTGCTGCATCGGAATTGAGATATCCACCAGCAATCCCGTGAAAGTTTTGATTACTGTAGTACGACGGAATTATGACATCATCTCGCCGATAGCGATCGCTCTCTTTTTCCCAATTAATACTATCAGCGTAACGCCGTAACCCATCTTCATCAATCAAAAGACGCACTACAGGGGATAAAAAACGTTCCCAGATTGTATCTTGACGCACTGCCATATTGTGTCAGAACTTTAAGGAGCTATTTAAACACAGTGATTTTCTTTACAAATTTTAATACATTAGAGAAACATTTGCTTTCTCCCTGTGGTGATAGATTGACGTTTGTAATCATTTTTGTTACATTTATAATACAAAGTTTAACTCCTAAAAGTAAGTTCTTCAGCTTCACGAAAATTCAAGGAGCCAAATGAAAGACAATACAACATATAAATTGCTACAACTAACTAGGTAATGGGTTATATGTCATACCGATAATTATCACTGCCCTATACCCAATCTAAAATTTAAAATCCAAAATAGAAAAAATTATGCCCTACGAAAAGTTAGAAATTACCACACCAGCACCCGTCTTATCTTGGGCAAATCACTCTTTGGGCCCAGAAGAAACCAAGATGGCCAAGAATGTGGCATCATTACCATTTGTATTTAAACACGTGGCATTAATGCCAGATGTTCACTTAGGAAAAGGTGCTTTAGTGGGTTCTGTAATTGCAACCAAAGAGGCAATTATCCCAGCTGCTGTCGGTGTAGATATTGGTTGCGGTATGAGCGCTATCAAAACAGCATTTACCGCCGAACAACTAGAAGGTAAACTAAAGAAAATCCGCCTAGATATTGAAGCAGCAATTCCGACTGGATTTAACGAAAATAAAGACGTTGAAAAATCCGTCAGCAATTGGCAACACTGGGATGATTTTAAAGAGTTGCATCGCGGCGTGCAAGACCTACAAAGTAAAGCTATGAAACAGATGGGTTCTCTCGGTGGAGGAAACCATTTTATTGAAGTGTGCCTCGATACAGAGAATCAAGTTTGGCTGATGCTGCATTCTGGTTCGCGTAACATTGGCAATAAACTTGCCCAGTGTCATATTCACACAGCCAGAGAATTAGCAAAAATGGCAGGTAATAAATTGCCTGACCCTGATTTAGCTCACTTTGTCGCTGGTACGCCAGAATTCCAGGCATATTGGCACGATTTACAATGGTCACAAAACTATGCGCGTGTCAACCGCGATGTGATGATGGCGCGTTTTAAGCACATAGTTGAGAAGCATCTCGCCGGTGGGAAGGCAACTAAACCTTTATTGCAGGTTAATTGTCATCACAATTATGCCGAAAAAGAAGTGCATTTTGACGAGGATGTATACGTTACTCGTAAGGGTGCAGTCCGCGCCCAGACTGAAGATTATGGGATTATTCCTGGTTCGATGGGGGCAAAGTCTTTCATCGTTAAGGGTAAAGGTAATGCCCATAGCTTCTGTTCTTGCTCTCACGGTGCAGGGCGTTTGATGTCTAGAAATAAGGCAAAAAATGTCTATACACTTGATGATTTGATCGAGCAAACAAATGGTGTAGAATGCCGCAAAGATGAGGGTGTGTTAGATGAAATTCCTGGTGCTTATAAGCCGATAGAACAAGTGATGGCAAATCAAGCGGATTTGGTTGAGGTTGTCGCCACACTCAAGCAAGTTCTTTGTGTGAAAGGGTAAATTAGATAGGGTGGGCAATGTCCACCTTTTTTATTTTTTAAACGCAAAGGCACGCGGAGGTAAGCGCAGAGATACGCTGAGGCATAAATGATTGTTTTAAGTGAATCGACTGAAGAAATAGAGCTATCTGCTAGCGCTAGCGAAAATAAATTAATGACTGAAACTGCCCAATTCTTACTTAATGTAGAGATTGTTGGGTGGTATTATTTATTTATTTATTAAAGTATAAATATATGATAAATTACTAGTGTTTATGGTAAGCTAAAAATATTATCCATTTACATCTTTATTAAACTCTTATATTTTTTCATTTGGGATAATTATTTGAATCATTGAAATACACTTTTGTTGTTTTTGAAGGGCACTTTAATACACCACTTGTGTACTCTGGTAAAGATAAATTTTTTCTAGAAAGATAGGCGGTATTATTCTCTTTGCAAATAACACTCACCATTTTCAGTTGCTTGCTATCAGGGACTTTAACTGCAAAAACAGCACCAACATATAAATTAAGTGTAAAGCCCGGAAAGCCCCAATGACCTTTACAAGCATCTTGAAATGCATAGACGAAAATACTATCAGTAATATAATTAATATTAGTGTTACTCTTAACATTTTGCGCTCTAGTGTAGTATCCATAACAGCTTTGTGGATCGCCAATAACCCAATCTTTGAATGATGGTTCTTGTCCTTTCTGATCGGTAATTATCACAAAACTTTTCTGCTTTGCAAAAACAGCTTCTTGAGTAGTAATCATTGATATTAACTTTTTTTTAGCGTTGATAGTTATTCTGTCTATCTTTTCATTCATCGCTTGGTTTCCACCGTCTTCACTTGAGCATCCAGTCAAGAACAAGCTCAGGAAAGCAATACTAAAAATTAATAATTTATAAGGCGAATAAATAATTTATTTTTAGCCATAAAAAGTAATTACTAACAAAAGTAGAGATAAATAGTTTCTAGTCAAGCACTCGATTACCAGAGTGTCTGACTAGAAAATTTATTTAAATTTTAACTAGGTTATAACAAAAATGTCATTATTACCAATTGTTGGTCTAATTGAAGTGAAGACTCAACAACTAAGTTTATACGGCAATTTAGAGCAAGCTAGAGGATGGTTTCATCAGAGCAAATGGCAAAATTAAAAGCAGAGTATCGTCAAAAAATGCAAGCAGAAGCAACCGAGCAAGGAGCTAGGTACGAAAATTTGACTTTTTTTGGAACTGGTAGAAAGGTTTAGAGCAAACTCTAATTTTCTATTGTATTTAGCCAATTCATTAAATCAGCCTCACTGGTAAAATCCAGTAATACTTCACCCAAGTTTTCTAACTGAGCTAGGGACAACTCTTGCAAGCGAGATTGTAACTGAGAATTAATTGAACCAAGCCGACGAGTTAATAGACGCATCACTAGCCTCAGCTCTGATTGCCTTCCTTGTTCAATACCTTGTTCAATACCTTGTTCAATACCTTGTTCAATGCCTCGTTGTCTCCCTTCTTGAAGTCCTTCTTGGAGAATTTCTTGATAAATGGCAGATTCTCTCATATCTTCTCTCCTCAAAAACTGACGAATTAGTTCTGGCTCGAATACCAATCCTGCTAGAAGTTGGGTACACACCGAGATACTCTGCTTGGTGGCTTCTTCTTCAATCATACTCACCTGAACTGCTATCTGTTGAAGTAACCTTTGAGGAGAATCTGTTCGCGCTAAAGTTGCCAGAGGTAATAAACCAGGGGATAACAATAAGGGTTCTGGATCTTGTTCCCAAATTCGGATGATGCGGTAACGGTGGATAGTATTGCGGGCAGTAAATTGATCTACAAAGACAGCTTCTGAAGTTGTCGGTTTAAGAAAAATTACTATCTGCTCGATATCACAATTGTATTGTCGATATAGGCGCACCCAATAGTCCAACATCCGCAGTGGCAAGGGTGGAGTCGATGCTGGTAAAGTTTGAAACTCTAAATGCAGTATTTGATTGGCAGTTTGCAAAAAAGTTACAGAATCGGCACGAATTGGTTCTTGATTTAATTCTGTTTTGAGAATCTGGATATCCGTTGCTTCAGATGCAAGTAAGTAGCGGATAAAATCTTCTGGATACTGCTCAACCAAATATTTCAGGGTGTTGTCGTATGTCACTGTGATATCAGTTTGGACATAAACTCATGTAGAGACGTAATATCGCTACATAGTTTGTCCATCAAAAATTTAAGTCTAAGTATTGTTTGTTGTTAGCGCTACTCTACGAAAAACTGCTGTTCGCTCATAGCGCTAACATTTAAATTTGGTGTTTTTTCAAAACTACAGTGTCAAAGATTGAGGATTTGTCTCAATCAATTTTGCTAAATCTTGTAAGAACGCCGCAGCATGGGCACCATAAATAATCCGGTGGTCAGAAGTAATATTCACCTGCATTTGTTGTCGCACGCCAAATAAACCGTCAAGTGCTGCTACCACTTGCGGGCGGGATGCCCCGATCGCTAAAATTGAGCCTTGTCCAGGCGGCAAAATCGCATCAAATTTATCTACGCCAAACATCCCCAAATTGGACAGGGTGAAAGTACCACTGTTGTATTCTTGGGGCTGTAATTGTTTTGTCCTAGCACGTTCTACCAAAGACTTCCAAGTACGCGATAGAGAATATATATCCACTGCGTCTGCATTTTGCAGCACAGGTGTAATCAATCCGCCATCATCCATCGCTACTGCTACGGAAATGTTGATATCAGAATGATAAACAATACCTTGGTCTGAGTAGCTAGCATTTAACAATGGGTGTTTTTGCAATGTCACTGCTACAGCTTTCGCCAGTAGCGCTGTCATTGTCACACCTTTGGATTTAATTTGTTTATAAAGTTTGTCTAACCCATCGGTGGTAATTGTATAACCAACACGGAAGACGGGCACGGATATGGTGGCTACCATGTTCCGCACTACGGCATTTTGGAAGGTAGTTAAAGGTACAGTTTGACCAGGAACAGCCGCTGCCACGGGTGCGGGTGCTGGTGTCCGAGGTACTGGGGGCGCAGCTGGAGTGCTGGTTGGTACAGGTGCGGGTGGAGCAACTGGGGCAGGTGCAGGTTGCTTGCCTTTATTAGACAATGCTTCTACATCTTCGGCGACAATGCGTCCGTGGGGGCCACTGCCTTGAAGTGTAGTTAAATCAACTTTGAGTTCTTTGGCTAACTTGCGGGCACGGGGTGAAGCTACAAGCCTTCCTTCTTTGTGGTTAGACCCGTTTTGAGACGCTAAGGCGGGTGTTGCGGCTGAGGCTGTGGCAGCAACTGGTTCAGGGGAAGAGGTAGGAGTAGCAGCCGCGCTGCCAGAATTGGCAAGAGATTTCGCCTGTTCAATTTCAGCTTCCGTTTCAGCGATGAAGGCGATCGCAGATCCTACCGGGGCAGTTTCACCAGCTTCAACTATAATATGGGCAAGAAATCCTTCATAGAAGGTTTCTACATCCATATCTGCCTTATCTGACTCTACAACCACCACTGTTTCGCCTTTTTCCACTTTGTCCCCTGGCGATTTCACCCAGGAGACGATTTTGCCTTCCGTCATAGTGGAACTCAGCGCCGGCATAAATACTTCGTGAATGCTCATAGGGTGGTTTGGAAATCAATGGTTTATGGACTTTAACAGTTTTTATCAGATCGAATTGTATCTTGGTGGGAGAGTTTTAGACTGTTTATATTTTAGTTGGGGATTGGGCAAAACAGTTCCGTTAGCGGATAGCTAAGGTTTAGCCCGTGCTGAGTAAGGAAGTGAGATTCGCCACTCAGAACTGGGCACTCAGCACTGGGCACTCTTGAGGGGCATTGGTTATTCACTAATGACTAATAACTTTAGGAACCTAAATATAGCTTAGAGGTCTATAATACAGAACTATCCTCAATCGGTTAGCCAAAATCTCGATCTCGTTTTAGTCATTGACTTGCAAAAACCAGCACGAGTTTCTCACAGATAAAATGGGATTGCTATTTAATATTTTTGATAACCACTACTTAAGATACACGAGCTTCTCACGGATAGAGGATATGGGATGTAGTTCAATCTAGAATTCAAAATTGGTAATAAACCTATTTGAAATTCCTGTTTACTTTTATGTCGGCAAAGCTGAAATTCTTTTTGATTGTGATATTAAGTATCTCTGCCACGGCTGGTGCTGGAGTTTATATTATCCAGCACCAGCAATCTGCACCGATTGTTGAGACTAGTGATGAGCAAACCCAGCACATGGGAGGAATACATCAGTCTCAGGAAGTTGCAGCATTCTCAGAGCGTTCCGATTATCAAACTATACCTTTAGAAAAACTTAACTCTTCTCTTCAAGGCAGTAATCCTACTACCCTCGCCCTGAATGCCTTTGAGGAGATAGCAGTGGGAGGATCGCAAAAGATAGAGGTAGTTTATCCCCAACCAAATCAGGCGTTAGTGACGATTACGCAAATCAAGCGGGGTAATAATTCAGTTGGGACGGTTAAATATCGAGCAAAGATGACAACCTTTGGGCGATCGCTTTTTATTAGCTCACCTCCAGTGTGGCAAATCGTTTGGGCTGGCTCCCAGGTGGAATGTTGGGCTGGGAGCCGCTCTCACACTAACACTAAGTTAAATCATATCTGTCATTAGTCACTTGTACTGAGCGTCTTGCCCTGAGCGAAGTCGAAGGGAGTCGAAGTATTGGTCATTGGTCAGAAAACAAATGACAAAGGACAAATGACAAATGACAAATTTAAATGTCGCCGCGAATTTCTTCGACAACGCCATCGCGCAGAACGATTTCGACTTGCATTTTGCTAATTAGGTTATCACCGATTTCCACCCGAAAAAAGCCTTCCATTTGGAATTGGTTGACTTCTTGATCTTGCTGGAGAAACTGCACTTGCTGGAGGTTTTGCAGCAATTGATTTTTTTGCTCTAAAAATTCACTTTTCTTTTGATTGACTTGGAGTTGGATATTGTCAATTTGTTGGAGGGTCTGGGGGCCAGGTGGTTGCAGACTCTGCTTTTGAATTGCTGCGATCGCTCTTTGTCCTTCAACGTCTAGCTGTTGCAGTTGCTGATCGAGTTGATTGATTTGCGCTTGCAGCTGCTGTTGTACTTCCTCTTTCCAGAGGGGAGTCACAATAACTTTGACGTTAACGACGCGTTTGAGAAGCAAATTAGATTTGGAGACATCCATAAATATTTCACGTTCACTCTTTACAGTTAGCAGGTGGAATGATCAGGCAAACATGCCGTCAATAATATCGCGATAGCGTTCCGTGACGACATGTCGGCGAACTTTTAGTGTTTGTGTCATCAAGCCATTTTCGATGGAAAACGGTTCCAGGATGAGTTTAAACGTTCCGATGCGGTCATCCGGTCGATAGCCTGGACGATTTTGGACTTCCCGATTCAATTCTTGGCGAAATAAATCCTGGATCATTCTACTCTCCAAGTCAATTTTTTGACTATCTGAGGAAGTCACTTGATTATTGGGCGTATCCAGCGTTAAATTCTGACTTGCTGCCCATTTTTCTAAGGCTTCGACATTGGGGACTATTAAGGCTCCCAAGCTGCGCCGATCTTGACCGATGAGCATAATTTGATCGATGTATGGCGATCGCAAACACGCATCTTCAATCGGCTGTGGCTCGATGTTTTCCCCGTTAGTCAATACAATCGTATCCTTAGACCTGCCAGTCAGCACTAAATCGTCTTGTGGTGTCAGCCAACCCAAATCGCCGCTATCAAACCAACCCTCAGCGTCAATTGCTTTGGCTGTCGCTTCCGGATTTTGGTAATAGCCTTGCATAATCTGCGGGCCTCTCAACAATACTAAGCCTCGCTTCTCTATTGGTAAAGGCGCTTTTGTCTCCGGATCGACGATTTTAGCTTCTGTCGCCGGGAGTGGTAGCCCTGATGCGCCAATCAAATTCCGCCAAGGACGCCGTACATGGGTGACAGGAGAAGTTTCTGTCAAGCCATACCCTTGTAAAATCTGCACGCCAATAATTTCAAAGAAATTATCTATGTGTTTGGGAAGTGCGCCACCACCGCTAATCATCTGCTTAACTTGTCCTCCTGTGGCTTCCCGAACTTTGGCGTAAACCAGTCGTTCTCCCAAGGCATGGAGGGGTAATAAAGCTGATGCTTGGATCTTAGCTGCTAATCGTTCGGCGGCTGAAGCATGAAGATTATTTAAATCCAATCCCTGAGCAGTTCGCTGCGCTTTGATATATTTGTCGCTAATGCCTAATAAAAATTTAATTAGGCGTTGCTTGTTGGCTGGTTGTTCCCGGAACTGCTTTTGCACTCCTTCATAAATCGACTCCCACAGGCGGGGTACACCGACCATGTAATTGGGTTTAAATTGTCTCAAATCCCCTTTTACAGAGCGCAAGTTGGTATAAACTTGCGTACAACCTTGAGATAGTAGGTAATATTCTACAGTTCGTTCATAACTGTGCCACGAAGGCAAAATACTGAGAACTATATCGCCAGGGTTTGGTTGCAATACTGTGCCAAAAGTGATCACTTGGTGCATCAAGTTACTATAAGACAGCATTACACCCTTGGGTTTACCCGTAGTGCCAGAGGTATAAATTAGAGTTGCCAGAGCGTCACGATTTTGCTTGACTGGCACAAAATTATGATTTTTCCCGATTTCGAGCAACTGTGAAAAGTTGAGTACCTTTAGGGTTTCGTCTGTTGGTGGTGCTTCATCGGAAAGTAAGATGACTACTTGAATTGGTAAATCTTTGAGACGATCTTGGAGTTTTTTAAGTGTTTTTAAATCTTCAACGACGATCGCTGTACTGCCGCTATTAGTGATAATAAACAGCAATTCTTCTTTTTCGGCTTGGGAACTACGCACCGCATCAACGCCTCCAGCAGTCATGATGCCTTGATCGGCAATGAACCACCGAGGACTGTTGTCAGCAATTAAGGAAATGCGATCGCCTACCTTTACTCCCAACGCTTGTAACCCAGCAGCAAATAGTTGCATTTGCTCTACCAACTGGGTATAAGTAATCACTACTTCTGGTTTAGCATGAGGATTGCGGAGAGCGACAATATCACCAAATCGTTGAGCTGCCAAAGGCCAAATTTCTGGTAATGATTCCACATTTGTGTAATCTACCAACCGCTTTAATGCCTCACGTTCTCGCTCACTGATGTTAGATAAAAAAGAAGACGCGGTTTGGGTTGTTGACATAACACCTTACTTAAAGATTTTAAACTGATTATTTTCCAGCTTATTTTGTTATTTTGCTACAATAACCAACCTTATTATCCACATACCTTTCTGTGTACGATCATTCCAGGAATTCCACGTTTATATTTACAAAAATTTATGTTAAAGTTAATTTACATAGAGTGCAAGCAATGATTGGTTTGCATCTAAAAAGAGCGATGTCTATGACGGGTGGTTCCTGAGCGCAGCCGAAGGACTACGCCTACGCCTATGTTTCAAAGGAGATGATTACCTATGAATTTTATCGACGGTATAATGCTAACGTTGCTCAATATTGTTGCTTGCATAACGTTCCCGAAGATTTTAGCTATCTTTTTGGCTGAGAAAACCAAACTTACTGAAACATTGGCGAATGGTTCCAAATTACAAACAGCCAAAATTCAACTTACAAGTTTTCCTTATTGTACAGCTTACCAATTGACAGGTAGCCAATACTGCAAATTCAGTCCTGATTTTTGTGCTAGCTGTTCTCCAAATTGATGGACTATTCGCGAGGAATTTTTCCTCGGTACTTCCGAAAACCAGCAATTCAATTAATTCTTCAACACATATTCATTCTCATTTCGACAGCTTGAAATCCCCGACTTCTTGAAGAAGTCGGGGATATTTTTGTTCGTAACTCCTGGAAGGATTACTAAACCTCGTTTATATTTAGATTTTCTTGGTTACATTTGTCTGTGTAACAGACTCTTTAAGAGGTTGTTTGAAAAGTGGTTGGCTGTGATTAAAATCACATTATTACCCCCCTTGGAAAGGGGGAAAACTAGAAAATCTAGTTCCCTCCCCTTTATAAGGGGAGGGTTAGGGTGGGGTAAAAAAATATTTGATACATCAATCATGACTTTTCAAACATGCTCTAAGAAACTCGCAGCGATTTGCTTCAACATCAAACATTAAACCAGCTGGATATAGTATTAGTCGATAACTATAAGGCGCATATTGATACAAGGTATTAAGATTTTCAAAGTTTACATATTGTTACAATTTAAATGCGTAACAGCTTAACTTGACTTTTTCAAGTTTTGGTAGATATACACCGAAGAAATTGTATTTATATCTACTTGTTTAAGCTCAAATTTATCTTCATTAGTATTTTGAAACAGAACTGTAAATGCACCCGCACCTAACCTATCTTGAGGAAACATCCGATAACAAGGAATTGTAGTTAAATGCGATTGATATTCGGCTAAATTACTAATTTCTATCGCTTGAAACTGAGGAAATCGTTCTAAAAACCATTCGCAAACTTGCTCATTTTCTTCAGACGAATACGTGCAAGTCATATAAGCAAGATAGCCTTGCGATGAAACAATTTTAGCAGAGTTAGCTATAATGCGCTTTTGCCGATTTGCACTCTTGTTAATAGCAGTTGGGTGAAAACATCCGGGTGCTTTTTCACCTTTGGCAAGTAAAGATTGTCCAGTACACGGAGCATCTACTATGACTAGATTGCTAGAGCCAGGAAACATTTCGGCAAATATGCTCGAATCTCGATTAACTACCGCGCTAGGGCTAACCTGGCAACGCTTCAAATTAGAAATTAGCATTCCCAGACGTTTGCCAATTACTTCATTGCTGATGAGCAATTCAGGTTTTAAAGCTCTCCAAGCAAAGATACTTTTACCTCCTGGTGCGGCACACATATCAAAAACTAAACGCACAGACTCAGGAATAGCTAACAAAGTACTAGCTGCAAACACCGAAGAAAAATCTAAACAATAGAAATATCCTTTTTCATGCAAAGGATGTTTACCAGGTTTTTCTCCCAGAGATAAGCGGTCTATAAATTGTGGTTGCCAAGCGGTTGGTGTTTCCACTGCAAAAGGCGAGATATCTGGTTTTTCATAACACCAAAGAATAGTAGGTGAAAAAGGCTGAGGATTCATTAAAGCCTCAATAAATTTTTCTTGCTCATCTAGATTAGCGAACAAACGCCGCGAGAGTTTAAGTAATAAATTAGAAGGTTTTTCCATGTAGATGATGAATTATCAATTACAAATTACAAATTACGAATTACGAATTAGTACGTTGTATCTAAATCAAAATCAAACTGTTACACAAGAACAATGTAATTAAGGCTTTTGGCTTCATACTCAAAATATAATGACCGCCATTGGGAACGCAATGGCCAAGCTACCCCACTGCACCGGAGAAGGTCATGTTTTTAGATAGTTTTCAGGAAAAATTACGCAAAGAAGCACAACTATGGAGGGATGAAGGATTAATTAGTTCTTCGCAGTATGAGCAGATAGCAGAACGTTATCAATTTAAAAACCTGGAAGCTGCTGCACGCGATCGCAATAAGGCAATAGCGATCGCTATCGGTAGCATACTTTTATGCTTAGGCATAATTACCTTTGTATCAGGAAACTGGCAGGGAGGATCGCGAGAAGTCAAAATTATTTTGATGATGAGTTTGTTTTTTGCGATCGCCATCACTGGATTTTACAGTTGGAGGCCACCTGAAGGAAAGAAACCAGAACGAAGCAAACGCCTACTGGGAGAAGGGTTGCTTATTTTAAGCGCCTTCATCTTCGGTGCAAATTTACTGCTGATGGCCCAGATGTTCAATATCATCGGTTCAGTTTCCCAACTGTTTCTCGCCTGGGGATTTGGTGTTGTGGTCATGGCCTTCAGTTTGTCTTTAAATTCTTTAGGAATTCTGTCAATTATCCTTGTGGAAATCGGCTACTGGACTGGACTAGAAGACTTATGGTACGCTTCAGGAGAGTTAACTTGGTCGCGGTTAGTAGTGCAGCATCTGCCTTTGTTGGCATGGCTGGTATTTGTACCCTTAGCCTACTTCTGTCGTTCCCGTTGGATTTTTGGTCTAGCAGCTTTTGTTTTTGCTAGTTCCTTACAAGCTAACCTTAATCCACTGCCATTGCTGAATTATGCTGATATAGCCCCTTGGGTGGCATCTTTTGCTTTTGCACTGCCACCTGCATTATTCTGGAGTTATGATGATTTACTCTTTCCAACCATAAATTACAGGTTGTTTCAATATCTAGCCCGTAATTTAGCGTTGTTAAGCTTTGGCATCGTCTTTTACGTTTTGTCTTTTCGTTGGGTCTGGGAATCTCCAGATTATAGTTATAATCAGCCAACGAATTTGACAAACTTATTCGAGTCTCTGCCAATCATCGATTTGGGGATTCTCAGCGGCTTGGCGGTATTACAATGGTTGTTTCTACTGCGCCAAAGAAATAATCCTCCGCGCCGCGAAGTGATTTTCACAACTGCTGTCATTAGTACATTTCTTGTCTTTATTGCAATAGTACCTTTTTGGCATCAAACTATCAGCCGGATTGATGAACTTGGCATTTTTATTTTCAATGTACTTCTTGCAACACTAGCCTGGGGACTAATTCAAGAAGGATTGAAATTAAGCAACAGAATTTCCTTTTGGGGCGGTATGCTGTTAGTAACACTGCAAATTATCAGTCGCGTGCAGGAGTACGACACCGACTTACTTTTTAGGTCGCTAGTCTATGTCCTGTGCGGTTCTGCTTTAATTAGCGCTGGACTCTGGTTTGAACGCCGCCTACCTGGTGGTAGCTCTGCAAGTAAAAAGTAGGGCAAATTTTAGATTTTGAATTTTAAATTTTAGATTGAATAAAAAATCTAAAATCCAAAATCCAAAATCCAAAATTGAGAACTCTCTGTGCGTCAAAATTTTTAAAGTTTCTCTGCGTTAGTCCTAATCTCGTTACTTTTAACCTCTTCAAGACCTCTGCTTTTTAGGACTACGCTCATGACTAATACTTCTTCTGAATCTAAGAATAAACCCTTGTCTCCGGAAGCTGAATTTTCCAGTAAGGTGACTTTTCGGGATTACTTGATTGCTACTGAACAAAAATCGAATAAGCCCTTACCTTTTTGGCGGTTACTTGCTCCCCTAGCGCTGCAAACAGGGTTAATTATGGCAGTACCAGCCCAAGCAGTTTATACAGATGTAACAGGTAAGACGGTGATTTTGCAAACCGTACCTGTAGACCCTAATAATGCGATCGCAGGTAACACCTTAGCCTTAGATTACAACATATCCCGTACCTCAAATTTGAGCAGACTACCTGGCTGGCAAACATTAGTCAGCAAAGGTCGGGGAAGTGGCAGAAGATTGCCTGAAGGAACTAATATATATGTGACTTTGCAAGAGCAATTCTCTTCTGGTCGCGGTGTTCCTAGAGCTTGGAGACCATTACGAGTAAGTAGCGATCGCCCCACAACTCTTAGAGCTAATCAGGCAGCCTTAAAAGGTGTTTATCAGGATGGTTCCGTTAACTACGGCTTAGAAACATATTACATCCCAGAAAACCAACGGCAACAGATTCGCAACGACTTACAAACCCAACGCGCCCGCAGAGGACAAGTACCACCGATTGTGGTCAAGGCAAAAGTAGACCCACAAGGAAAGGCAGTGCCAGTTAGTATGTGGGTGCGCGATCGCAACTATCGCTTTTAAGCTGTTAGGTAAAGCGTGTAAATATGCAAGCTTTGTCTCTAAAGTTCTGAGCGCCCCAAGTCAGCGCTCAGAATTTTCTGTTTGTCATTTGTAAATACAAATGACAAACAAAGAAGTTAATTTTAATACTTGAAGCTGAGTTAACTCTAAGTTATAGTTGCACTTCAAGACCGTCAACTTTTTATGTACAATCACTTACGCCGAGAGTTACAAAACATCCATAATTTTATAGTCTGCACATTAGATTGTCACGCGATCGTTAAAATATAAAGAATACGTAAGTAACACTACTCTTATATAAATTTTTCAACAACAAACATGAAAATAATATAAAGATTTTTATTAAATTATAGAAATCTAAGTAAATTTTCGCTATGTAAGTACTATCAGGTTATGATTTGGTTTCTATTTTCAAATATCGAATAAAAGATTATTTTTTGTCATTAACAATCTTAGAGGATGTTTGAAAAGTCGCAAAGTATGCTAAAGATCCCTCTCAAAACCTCTCCCCGATATGGAGAGGGGCTTTGAAACTCCCCTTTCCCTACAAGAAAATGGGGTTAGGTTTGGGAAGTTTTGGTGTTAGGAATAATACTTTTCAAGCATCCTCTTAGAGGTTGTTGAGATCGTGACAAAAAATTCGTCAATTAATACTTGTTAAGTTTGCAACTTTCTAGTTCTGACTCTGTGAACTTCCGATCGAATAAAGCCCGATCTCAGAGTTATCTGTGAATTCTGACTTAAAGAATTCTTATTGAAAGAGCAAGACTTTCAGGGATTAAAGCTTTATCACACTCAATTGAGGAAAGTTATATTATGTCCAGACTAATTGTTTCTGTTCCCCCGCTCGTAGGCACCTCTGGCTCGGATCTAGTGGTGGGCCAAGAGGATAATGGATTCCCAGCAGAGGATAATGCATTCCCAGCAATTGGAATTGAGGTTCTAAAAAATGGAGTCATTAATACTCAAGCAGGCAACGACACTATCGAGGGTAGTGGCACAGGCGGCAGCAGCAGCTTTGACGCAGGCACTGGCACAGGCATTGCTAACAGTGGCATCATTAATACAGGGATAGGAGATGATACAATCTTTGGCACAGGTACTGGTGGTAGTGGGTATCGATCCATCTATGAAGCTGGTATAGGTATCTCCAATACTCAGGGTGGCTATATCAATGGAGGAGATGGAAAAGATTTGATCTCCGGTTTGGGGACATCCTTTAGTACAGGCATCCAAAACACTAAGGATAGCCGTATTGATGGAGGAAAGGGGGACGACTCTATCTCTGGAAGTAGAATTGGAACATTTATATTTAGCGGGTTTGCTATAGGAATCTCTAACACTGAGAGCAGCGATATTAATGGAGGAGAAGGGAACGATTCTATCTCCGGAACTGGAACTGGTGGAATTGCTTACAATGGAGGAGATGGTACAGGCATCTTCAACAGTGGTGGCAGCGACATTAATGGAGGAGACGGAAACGATTTTATTACTGGTATCGGCAAGGGCAGTGATGCAGAAGAAGGAGATCCGTTCCACAGTGACTACTATTCGGGTAAGGGTACAGGCATCTCCAACGGTGAGGGTAGCACGATCAGTGGAGGCAAGGGAAACGACTTCCTCTCTGGCACAGGCACAGGCGGTAGAGGACTGTCCGATGACCCTTTTTACACAATTGCACCTAGTGTAGGTATAGGTGTTGTTAACAGTGGCACGATCAGTTTAGGCGATGGCAACGATAGCATCATTGGTACTGGCATTAGTAAAGGCATAGGTATTGTTAATACTAATGGCATTATCTATGGAGGAGAAGGAAATGATACCCTTACTGGGTATGGCGCTAATACTGGCATCCAAGGTGGCACAATTGATGGCGAAAACGGTAACGATTACTTCAAAGCCCGTCGAATTGATGATAGCGGTAAAGCCATTTCAAACCAAGAGGGCGCGATCGCCAATGTCTTGCTTAAGGGTGGATGTGGAGCCGACACATTTGATGTTGGTTACGGTAATGCCACAATCAATGGTGGATCGGGATGGGATAAACTAATTCTGTCTGATTTAAAAACTGATTACACCATTCTAGGCAGCTCCAATAATTACACCATTAAACGTGATGAGTTCACCCTTAATGTCTTGAATGTTGAGGAAATCGTCTTTTTTGGCACTGCTCCACTGTAAACTGTGTTTGGTAATTACCTGATTGAAAAAGCTAGAAATAGGCATCTAGAACAAAAAACCTATAGCTACACAGAAGTCTTATTCTCGTTACTTTAGACCTCTGCTTTTTACGACTACGCTCATGGCTAAAATACAGCAGTTTTATTTTGCATAAAGTATAAAGCTATGGATTTTTAGGCGAGAGACAGAAGATTGCCTGAAGAAAGTAACATCTACGTGATTTTGCAAGAGCAACTATCCTCTATTCACGGTGTTCCTAGAGCTTGGAGACTGTTACGAGTAAATAGCGATCTTTTATTAGATATTTGGTGAAAAATAATATAGAGACATAGTAATGCTACCTCTCTACAAAGGTTATAGGTAAAGCATATTTAATTTCACCAGATGTCTTATATATCGCTTACATTTAGAATCAAATAATCCTGGATTACAGCAGAGACTCAAAACAGTGTATTTATAGTAAGATAATCGGCAACTAAAACTTACTGATTATATATGATTTTCGGTGGATTGAATCAAAAAACAAGGCTACTATTTACGAGATTTTTACTGCTAGTGTTCATTGCAGTAATTGCGTTGTGCCAACTTTCCCCAAGCCAAAGCCAGTTAGTACAACAAGAAAGCAATTACGCGAGCCATATTCGACAAAACTTTAATCAATCTAGTTTTTATCCCATTGCACAAATTCCATCTGCAAACCTTTATAAACCTATTGGCGACTGGGTAGGAAGGTTAATTTTACCAACAAAACAGCAATTACAAGATGGTTTAGATTGGGTATGGATGGAAGTGCAATATGCACCACCCAATGCACAAGAATTAGTAGGTAAAATTGTGCGTTTGGAGTGGAAAAAGAATAAAGATTTGCTTGCTTTAGAACGAGCCGTAACGCGAGATATAAATTTCACTCCTGAAGTGATTAAAAGTCAAAAACAAGGAAATATTCATCCTTTTCGACTAAATAGAGTTCGTCAGGTAGGGATTTTACGCTCTTTGGCTGGTGCAAATCCTGATGATGAAGCAATTGTGGCTTTAGATTCAAGTACAATCATTGATGCAAGTCAAGAAAAACCTATTTTGCAAATTGAACGCGAACCTATTTTAGCAACGGGTAGGTTTTATGGGTTAGTAAAAATAATTAAACCGATTCAATCTAGCGAGAAAACTATTTTATCTTCTAACGCAAAGCAGTATAACGGTTATTTTTTAGTACAGCATTATAATGCTAATTCAAATAAATTTGATGGTTTTCAAGAAACTATTCGTATTCCCCAACAATTAATAGATAAGCGAAATTTTGCTCCTTCAAGTTTGCGGCAAATCGAGCGATCGCCTGCGGGTGAAGATGGGTGGTATATTTATGGCGCTGCCGATGCAAAGGGCGTATTTACGGTACGCGCACTTGCACCTCGTTCTCTGTTGCAAATTCAACCCCGTCAAATTATTACTGGTAAAGAATTAGGTCTAAATTACATCCAAGAGGTAAATTGGCAAAATACTGAAAACAATAAAGGTAAATTCAATACTGTATTATTAACACCTGGAGAAACACAAAATTCACTTAATCAATCTATATCAACATGGCAAGAAGGGAATAAAGCTATTGTTTTACACCTATTTGGTGGAATTGGCGGACGTAAAGCTGAAGCATTGGGAGTACCTTATACTATCACCGGACATTTCGCTTTTGGAATTGCAGAAGTTGTCCGCGATGAGTTTACTAAGGAATTACGCTTCGAGACTAAATACCACCAAATTTATGCCCATAACCCCGATGGAATTATTGCCGGAACGCATACATGGGCTGATTACATGGGTAATTTACAACGTGGTTGGCTAGCAACACGTCCAGTATCAGATATTCTGATTCAATTCGACCCTGTAACGCAGGATTATGATTTTGATGGTGTCAAACTTTCGCCTTTAGAGCAATTCCAGCAACAATTACAGGTAACAATGGCACGTTATCGAGTTGGTGATGGAACTGGTGGCGCAATGGTATCACCTGCTACCTCATGCGTCCAAGACGCAAGCCAAGCACTTTATGCGGCAATACTGGCAATTAAAAACCAAGTTGCTATAACTCCTCAAATTCAAACTTGGATACGCGCCAACCCCAATCACCCGCAAACATTACGCTTTCAGCAGCTAGTTAAATTAGGTCAATCTTTAGAACAACAGTTAGCACCCTTGGGTATAGTTCGCGCTGATTGGCAAAGTCAAGCAGGTATACTCGCAGGTACGGGCAGAGGAAAAACGACGGAACCATTTCAAGATCGTAGTATTTGGGCTGGTTTGACAACATGGCGAACAATAATGCCTAGACTCGCACACGACGACCTGGCCGCAATATTTTTAAAACATGGCGCAACTATGCAAGTATTGCGAACTAATCAAGTCGGTGGTTGGGAACCTAATATTACACCCATTGCACCAACAGTAATTTTGGGGCAAATCAAGATTCCCTTTACTAATATTTCACCAATTTCAATTCTTTTAAACCGCACTTTAGCGTCCTTAGTATTTCCAAGGTTCAAAGATTGGCTAGTTATTGTTGTATTGCTGATAATTTATAGTATTCTTGCTCTACCTTATGGTTGGAAATTTGGATTTTTACAGATAGAACTTTGGTCTGCAAATTGGATTGATAAATGTTTGTTAATATTGCGTTGTTTATTTTTCCCTGCAATTGTTGAAGAACTCTTTTTTCGCGTTTTTTTGCTTCCTCATCCTAGCGAAATCACCAATTGGCTTCAATGGTCTTTGTGGGCAATAGTGAGTTTATCATTATTTGTTTTGTATCATCCATTGAATGCTAAAACTTTTTTTAAAGCTGGAATTACTACATTTTTTGAGCGTGTTTTTCTTGTTTTAGCAGCATTTTTGGGAATTATCTGTACTGTTGCATATAATCTCACAGGATCTTTATTTGCGATCGTTTTAATTCACTGGATTGTAGTAGTAGTTTGGTTAATCGTTTTTGGAGGAATCAGAAAATTAGAGAATAATCAAAAAATTCCGAATGCTAAGGTTTAAGAAGGCAGGAGGCAGGAGGTAGGAGTCAATAATGCTTGCTTAAGGCTAAAACTTGATGTCTTTATTTAGCACTATTAAATCTAGGACAACCTTCCTCAGCCCCCTTTTTACAACAACCGCAGAACTTTTTATTAGCGATCGCACTACAACTAGTATTGAGCAACACGCTGCTAAGGCACAATCAGCACTGGGCAAGGAGAAAGGTTAATTACGCGAGTAGTAACACTATCATCGGCTCCCTCTTCAGTCAAGCCTAGCCCCCGACAGCCCATGATAATTAAATCTGCCCCAATTTCATCAGCAACATCGCAGATCGTAAAAGCTGGTTTGCCTTGCCTTTCTAAGGTTTCAGATTGAATTCCTTGCCCAGAAAATAAAGATTGGGCATTTTCCAGCAGTTTTGCAACTACCTCTGGCGACACCATCGGATCGTCTGCACTAGGCGCGTCTGGAGGTGGTTCTTCTACCACAGACAGCAGCACCAAGCGACTGCTGTACTTTTTGACTACGTTGGTGACAACATCAGCAGCTTCCCGCGTTTCCCGGCTTTGATCGATAGGAAATAATACCGTCTTAAATATATCTGTCACTTGGGTACCCCTGACTCCGGTAAAATCTTGATGGTTCTACTTTCAAAACAATAACAAAAAGGCAATCAGGAGAGTTTGGTGTGTCCAAAAAAAGTTTAGCAAGTTTATCTTCGGCTGATATCTCTGGGAAACGTGCCTTAGTGCGGGTTGACTTTAATGTGCCTGTGGACGACCAAGGCAACATTACCGACGATACTCGCATTCGCGCCGCTTTACCAACCATCCAAGATTTGACGCAGAAGGGAGCTAAGGTCATTCTCGCCAGCCATTTTGGCCGTCCCAAGGGTGTGGATGACAAATTACGCCTAACTCCCGTTGCCAAGCGTCTGTCTGAGTTACTGGGGCAAGAAGTGGTTAAAACTGATGATTCCATTGGTGATGAAGTCGCAGCGAAAGTTGGCGCGTTGCAAAATGGCCAAGTGCTGTTACTCGAAAATGTCCGTTTTTACCCAGAAGAAGAGAAAAACGACCCAGAATTTGCCAAAAAGTTGGCAGCTAATGCTGATTTTTATGTAAATGATGCTTTTGGTACTGCACACCGCGCCCATGCTTCCACTGAAGGTGTGACAAAATTCCTCAGTCCTTCTGTGGCTGGATATTTGGTTGAAAAGGAATTGGAATATCTGCAAAACGCCATTGAAAATCCCCAACGTCCTTTGGCGGCAATTATTGGCGGTTCCAAAGTTTCCAGTAAAATTGGCGTAATTGAAACTTTGCTGGAGAAGTGCGACAAGCTGATCATCGGCGGTGGGATGATTTTCACATTCTACAAAGCCCGTGGTTTGAGTGTTGGTAAGTCATTGGTGGAAGAAGACAAGCTAGAACTAGCAAAATCTTTGGAAGCTAAGGCTAAAGAACGGGGTGTTACCTTCTTGTTACCCACAGATATTGTCTCAGCAGATAAGTTTGCTCCCGATGCTAATGCGACAACCGTCAGCATTGAGAACATCCCCGATGATGGTATGGGTTTGGATATTGGCCCAGACTCAGTAAAAGTTTTCCAAGATGCCCTTGCAGATACCAAAACGGTAATTTGGAACGGGCCAATGGGTGTGTTTGAGTTTGATAAGTTTGCCGCAGGTACAGAAGCGATCGCTCATACTCTCGCTGAAATCGGCAAAACTGGCACAACTACCATTATCGGCGGTGGTGACTCGGTAGCGGCTGTGGAAAAAGTTGGTTTAGCCGACCAAATGAGCCACATCTCCACCGGCGGCGGCGCTAGCTTGGAGTTACTTGAAGGCAAGGAACTGCCTGGAATTACAGCTTTAGATGATGCGTAATTAGGAATTGGGGAAGGGAATAGGTTACAGGGTACAGATTATTCCCTATTACCTGTCACCTGTCACCTTTTCCCAATTCCTAACCCACTACAAAAAAAAATATATGCAATCTAAATGGCTGGAATGGGCACAGAAGTTACAAGCGATCGCTCAAAATGGTTTGACTTATTCTGAGAATGTTTATGATATAGAACGTTACAAACAGTTACGAGCGATCGCCACAGAAATCATGGCGAGTTACTCAAATGTAGAACATAGCTATGTCCTCGATTTATTTAACGGTGAACTAGGATATGCAACTCCTAAAGTTGATGTCCGGGCAGCTATTTTCCGTGACGATACTATATTGTTAGTCAAGGAACGAGTAGACGGCTGCTGGACTTTACCTGGTGGATGGGCTGATGTTGGTGAGTCGCCCAGTGAGGCAGTTGTGAAAGAAGTATATGAAGAATCGGGATATCAAGCACGCGCTATCAAACTCCTAGCAGTCTATGACAGAAACAAACAGGGACATCCACCATTGCCGTTTTATGTCTACAAGCTGTTTTTTCACTGCGAACTTATTGGTGGTTCTCCATCATCTAGTATTGAAACTGAAGAAGTAGGTTTTTTCCCTGAAGATGCGTTACCAGAACTTTCTCTCGGACGTGTGACACCAGCACAAATAAATCGACTTTTTCAACATTATCGCCAACCAAATTTACCGACAGACTTTGATTAGTAGCCTTTTCAATATTTAATATACTTGGGCAGCTTTTTTAGATAAGATACTACTACAGAAATTTCCTATCTACACTAATTAACTATATAGTTTTATCCGATAGTTTGCTACTAAAATAAATGCATAACAATGATTCAAATTACTCAACAACAAACAATCCAGCACCACCCAAGACTCGGAATTGAAGTTCTGCACGGTTGCAATCTTAACTGCCTCACAGAAATAGAGTCGCGTGAATTAAAAGAATCACTTTGGAAACATGGCGTTATAGTCGTTAGACAGCAACAGCTTACCGCAGAACAATTAAAAGAATTTGCCAAGCAGACCTTTGGCGATTTTATGTTTGGCGGCCCTCCGAAAACATTAGATCCTGAGATTAGTCCAGACTTACAAAGCCAATATGTATATATATTGGGCAATCCAAAGGGGCCGGTTGCCGATCCAGCCGGGAAATATGCGTGGCAATGGCATCATGATAAAGATGGTCTACCCAGTACAGAGGGACTGGATATGAACGCACTATATGTTGTGATGCTTTATGGGATACAAGTGCCGGAAGGTGTAGATGGGCAACCTCACACTACTGAGTTCCTCGATATGGTAGAAGCTTACAATAATCTAGATCCTCAACATCAGCAGCAATTAGAGCAGATGTCGATGTATCACTCGCCACCAAGGTTTTCTCAAAAAGCCAATGCAGATACTGATATACCGAAGAAACTGCATCCCATTGTGTCCACTCACAAAGTCACTGGTAAAAAGGGATTATATTTAGGTTCGGACACTGCGATCGCAGTTGGTATGGAAGATCGACCAGAGGAAGCAAAACGTTTCTGGGAGGATTTGTTTGCAACTGTTCTAGACTGCACGCCAGTCTACTCCCATGTTTGGCAGCCAGGAGATATTATTTTTTGGGACAACTCACAAGTGATGCACAGAGGTAGACCTTACGATCCAACCAAACACCAGCGAATTGCGTTGCGTTTAGGTGTAGTACAGACAGATTGAAAGACGCTACTACAATAGACATCTTGGCATTGTGGGGAAAAGGGTAAAGGGAAAAGGGTAAAGGTATGGAATTTTCCCAAACCCAGTAATCTTTAACATGTACCCCAACATTTGTCTAAGCTAGTAAAGAAAAGTTTGTAGTAAGCACTTTAGTGCTTAGAAAATTAAAGACTAAAGTCTTTACTACGAACTTGCTTACTATCAAATTAAATTTGACAGACCACTAGTACTACACAGCGGAAATAAACCAATCATTCCAAATCAACGAAACCCTTATGCTGTATTCATTTTTAATTTTTAATTTTTAATTTTTAATTTTGCCTTGCAGTACTAGGGCGTTGTCTCAGGTGTTGGTGTTGGTGTAGGTTCAGGTTCAGGTGTGGAGGTTTCTGTAGGCGTGGGTGTTTGGGTAGGTGTCGGCGTTGGCGTGGGAGTTGGTGCAGGTGTGGATGTTTCCGTGGGCGTGGGTGTTGGTGGTGGGGGAGCGATGGGATTTTCCGCTGTAATAGTGAGTTGATAATCTACTGGTTTCGTTGCTGTGGAAACTACGACAAACTCATAAAATCCATTTTCTGGTAATTTAGTTGACAAACTACGCTTGGTAGAATCTTCTAAAAATCGAATTTTGCCAGAGGGTGAATAGACTGATAACAAAACTTGGGAATTTGCTTCTAGCTTCAAATCCAGAGATTGGTCTTTGGCAAGTCCAGCAATGAATACTTTACCACTACCAGATTGGAGAGTACCATTGACTGTTTTGCCAGTAGCTCCCGGAGCGAAGACAAGTTTCTGGAAAGCGCTACCGTCAAGGATTGCACTGAGTCGATCGCTAACAAATCCATACCAAACTTGTCCTATGGGCTGACCTTGAAAACTTTTACCCCGTTGCTCAGGAAATACACGTAAGAATGCAGCATCTCCCAAATCATATAAAGAACGACTACCAACGTTAATTTTGTTGACTTCCACTTTCCAGCGATCGCGTTCAGCAGTTGTGTAAGTTCCTAGTTTTTGGCGGGCATTATTACTCAGTGGTGCAAGCTTTTCTAGTAATTCCGAAGCTGTTTTATCCCACTCTGCGCGCAAACTTTCATCTTCAGGGCCATTACTGAGAGTACGTCCCCGTAAACTGGGATTTCTGTCCCAAAAAACTTGATTCACTAAGTTCACGTAGAAGTTAGAGTCAATACCCAACTGTTGACGGCGATCGCTTAATCTTTCTTTGCGTTCTCGTTCTGCTGGCGAATATTGCGCTAAAGGATCGGTTGGTTGTTCGCTGGTTGGAATGGGGCTGGCTGTAGGATTAGGATCGACTTGCCCGACATCTCGCCTGCCATTCAATCCCCACCAAATTAATCCCACACTCCCAACTACTAGCGCCGCCACAATAAAGGTTTTTGTTGGCGTCCACCAGGAGGAAGAGGGGGAAGATGAGGGATATGAGGGATATGGAGGGGTTGGGGAAGCTGGGGGAGGTGGAGAGACGGCGACGGTGGCGGCTGTGGGTTGTGGTGGAGTGGGATATTGAGTTGGCGGATAATTCGCTGGGGGTGAGTTGAGGGCTTGGAGTACTTGACGGGCTGATTGATAGCGATCGCTGGGTCTAGCAGATAGCATTTTATCTAATACTTGTGCCAAATCTTGACTCAGATTAACTTCCCGTCGCCATTGCCAACTGAGAGTATAGGTATCAATTAATTCTTGGGGTTGTTTCCCTGTCAGTAAAACCAACATTGTTGCGGCCAATGCATACAAGTCGCTGTGGGGAGATACTAACCCAGTTTGCATTTGTTCTGGGGGCGCAAATCCGATTTTACCTAATAAGGTTGGTGCTGGCGGAGGTGCAACCATACCGGGTTGGTAATATTCGGAAGCCACGGTTGCTATTACTTGTTTGACACCGCCAAAATCAATTAAAACTGGCAGTTTGTCAACAGTCCGAAGAATTAAATTATCTGGGGAAATATCTCGATGAATTACTCCTAGTGAGTGAATGTATTCCAACACTGGCAAAATTTGCTGGAACAATTGGCGTATTTCTACTTCTGTAAAACGCAAACCCTGTTGTAGTCGGGTATTTAACAAAGAATTGTAAGTTTCCCCTTCTACATAATCTTGCACCAAAAATAGATATTCTTTGCCCCCTAAATTCAGCCGCAGCAGTTCCCGGAAACGGGGAATTTGGGGATGTTGCAGTTTATAAAGAACACTCGCTTCTCTCTCAAAAAGTTCTTCAGCTTTTTGGACAACGTAAGCGGTTTGAACTTGGGGGGAAAATTCTTTTAAAACGCAAAGTTCGCGGAAACGGTTGACATCTTCAGCCAAATAAGTGCGTCCGAAGCCACCTTGGCCAATTTGACGCACGATCGCATAGCGATCGCCTAAAGTCATTCCTGGTTGGATACTATAACTCATGGGCGTATCCAACAAATTCTCACCACACTGGAGACAAAAGCGGCTACCTGGGGAATTTTCATGTCCTTTAGAACAATATATTTTTGTCATTTGTCACTTGTCATTTGTTATTAAGTTATTTCTCCCCAGTCGCCTTATTTGCCAGATTGTACTTTACTGACTCGATCGGCTGCGATCGCATACCAAATTTGACCAAAAGTCTGTTGATTTAGTTTCTTACGCTGTTGATCGGGAAACAAGCGATCGAATTTTTCATTGGTGTCTTTGGTCAGTTGATCGATTGTATAGTTGCCAAACTGCCCCGATCGCGCTTCTCGTCTCCATGTATCGTAATCTTTTTGACTATAATTCCCTAATTTCCGACGAGCTGCTGTACTGAGGTCAGCCTGTTCTAGTTTATCCAATAAATTATCGGCGATATCAGACCATTCATCTCGTAAACCAGCATCTTCAGGCTTAGATGTCAGGCTACGTCCCTTTAATTCTGGTTTTTTTGTATAAAATAAATCGTCTACTGTGCGAATAAAAAATCCTTCAGTAATTTCTAACTCTTGACGACGAGTGATAATTTTCTGGAGGTCGCTATTTTTTCCTTTGTCGCCTGTTGGTTTACCGCTAGGATTGGGAAACTGGGGGATTTGCGGTAATGAAATTGACGGGATAGTAATTGAAGTTACACTCTTAATCACTGCATTTACTACCGCCCAAGCACCTGCGCCAGTTAACACAACTAAAGCCGTTCCCCCTAAACTCATCACAAAAGGGCGAATCCAAACAGGGAAAGATGCGGGTTTAGCAATCGCTTGCGTTTGCCTCTGGAATCTACTCACAACAGCACTGGCGCGTTGTCTTCCTGGAGCAACGACCATCGTCTTGATCTTGGTGGTAATATAATTACCTGGAGATTTAGTTGCAGTTGGCGATGGTAAATCTCTGAGGACTTGCTCGGCTCGTTGGTAGCGATCGCTCGGTCGATAAGCCAGCATCTTTTTTAACACTGCTTCTAGTTTGGGACTAACTTGAATTTCTTTTCCCCACCTCCAAATTCCCTGATAGCTGTCGTATAGTTTCTGCGGTTCTTGACCTGTGAGTAACACCAGTGATGTTACCGCTAAAGAATATAGATCGCTACTAAAAAATGCCTTTCCCTGCCGTAGCTGTTCTTCGGGAGCGTAACCTTTTTTACCCAGCAAAGTATTATTTTCAGCCAACTTGGTACGCCAAAAACCTTGAGAAGCTGGCAATTGCTTGACGCCACCAAAATCAATTAGCACTGGTAAATTATCAGAACGCCGCCAGATGAGATTATCGGGAGAGATATCACGGTGAATTACATCTCGTGAGTGGATGTAGGATAATACAGGTAAAATTTGTTGCAAGAGGATGATTACTTCCTCTTCGCTAAAGGTTTTTCCTTGACTTTCACGCTGTTCTAATAACTGGTAGTAGTTATCACCATCCACATAATCTTGCACTAAAAAGAAAAAATCTTTAGTGCCTATCTTCACTTGTAACGAGGCGTGAAAACGGGGAATCTGTGGATGCTGGAGTTTTTTTAGGACATTAGCTTCTCTCTCAAATAACTCTTTAGCTTTTTGTAAATCTTGATTTTCTTGTACTTGGGGTGCAAATTCCTTCAGCACACAGGTTTGATGGGATTTATTGATATCTTCCGCCAAATAGGTGCGTCCAAAACCACCCTGTCCTAGATGACGGATAATCTGATAGCGATTATCCACAACCTGTCCCACAGCAAGAGGTAATGGTTCGCCACAATGGGTGCAAAAGCGGTTACTACCATTATTTGTGTGTTGTTTACTGCAATAGAGCTGCATGGTGCTGAAGGATAAATTAAGGTTTTATTTAATGACTACAACGCACATACCTTCATTTTCGGATATTCTACGAATTACGTAGCTTGCTTCTCGCATGAAGGCGAGTATTACGAATTACGAATTATTTTAAACGGTGTTGGTTCTACTTCAGGATAAATAAGCAAGTGTCATGAACGGCAAATCAAGACAGCAGCAAGTAATTAAAGCATTTGAAGATTTTTTGTCTACCCCCCTAGAAACTCTACTGCAAAGGCATCTCAACACTCAAACTTCAGCAGCTTTGAGTTTATTTCACGATGTGGCGGCGAATGTACCAGCCTACAAGGCGTTTTTAGCAGAAAGGGAAATTAATCCCGCGACTATTCAAACCTTAGAGCAGTTTCAAAAACTACCAGCGATCGCTAAACAAAATTATATACTGCGTTATCCTCTAGCTGACTTGTGCCGCAACGGACAACTCCAAGCGTGCGACATGATAGCTGCTTCATCAGGTTCCAGTGGGAAACCGACATTTTGGCCTCGTTTTTTCACAGATGAACTCCAAATCGCCACACGCTTTGAACAGATTTTTCACGATAGTTTCTATGCAGATACCAGACGTACCCTAGCAGTGATTTGTTTCACTTTAGGCACTTGGGTAGGTGGAATGTTTACCACTAATTGCTGTCGTTATCTTGCTAGCAAAGGTTATCCCATCACTGTAATTACTCCTGGTAACAACAAAGAAGAAATCTTGCGAGTTGTCCAAGAACTTGGTTCAGGTTTTGAGCAAGTCGTGTTATTAGGATACCCGCCATTTTTAAAAGATGTGATTGACACTGGTATCGCTCGTGGGGTGGAGTGGCAGCAATATCAGATTAAATTAGTCATGGCGGGAGAAGTATTTAGTGAAGAATGGCGGAGTTTAGTTGGCGAAAGAGTTGGTTCGCGAAATCCTTGTTATGATTTTGCATCACTTTACGGCACTGCGGATGCGGGAGTTTTGGGTAATGAAACCCCGTTAAGTATCTGTATTCGCCGTTTTTTGGCAGAAAATCCCGATGCAGCTAGAACTTTATTTGGGGAATCGCGTTTACCCACGCTAGTACAATACGATCCTTTCACTCGCTTTTTTGAAGTTCAAGATGGCGGATTGCTGTTTTCGGGAGATAATGGTATTCCCTTAGTGCGTTATGACATCTTGGATACTGGTGGGATAATTAGTTATGATGCCATGCTGCAATTTTTAGCAGAATGGGGATTTAACCCGTTGGAAAATCTCCGTTTCGATACTCAAGAATCACCAAGAGGTATTCATCAGCTACCTTTTGTTTATGTCTTTGGACGTTCTAACTTTACAGTTTCCTACTTTGGCGCAAATATCTATCCCGAAAATGTGACGGTGGGATTAGAACAACCAGGAATTCAAGAATGGGTGACGGGTAAATTCGTGTTGCAGGTGAAAGAAGATGCTGATAAAAACCGATTTTTATCTGTAGTTGTGGAATTAGCTGTAGGGGTAGAGGGTAATGAAGCCCAAAGACTTGCGATCGCTTCTTCTATTCTTTCACAATTGTTACGTCTCAATAGTGAGTTTGCTAATTATGTTCCCGTAGAATATCAAACACCACAGGTTACATTAGCTCCAATGGGGGATTTTGAATATTTCCCGATTGGGGTGAAACATCGTTATACCCGTCAATAGAAGAAGACGCGATGAATCGCGTCTCTACAAGAGGGGATGGGGTGGTTGTTCGCGTAGGCGTAGCCCGCCGTAGGCATCGTGTTCCCAATTGATTGGGTTATTGATAATATATTGTCTAATTTTATCGAGGGCGAATTCATTACGAATTATATTGTCATGGAACCTTTCTTGCCATCCAAAACCTTGATAAATTTGATTAATTTCAAATGTACATCGTCCTTTGTACCACCTAATAATTTTAGAAAGGGAATTTTTAGACAACATTGGATTAAATAACCCAGTAACCCCACCCCGTTGCCCATCCCCCCCCTTTGTAGAGACGCGATTCATCGCGTCTTCTTCTTGTGTTCGTGGATTCATCACGTCCTCTTCTCGTATTTGATTAATAATCAAAATTCCATGAATATGATTAGGCATGACGCAAAACGAATCTATCTGGCAATTAGAAAAATGATTAGGAATCTCGTACCACAATTTCTGAGCAATTTCTCCAATTGGCGATCGCTGCATTTCACCCTGCACAACCTCACCAAAAAAGCATTTTTTCCCGTGGGTGCAAATAGTAATGAAATATCCAGCATTGCTAGCATAACTCCATGCTGGCAAGCGTGTTGAATCAATTCGATATTTACCTTTGTATTTAGGTTTGTTATTTTGTGGTTGAGGATCGTAATGATTCATAATTACATCTTTGATATCAAAATTTATGCAATTATTGCTTTGCATTGATGTAATTGCCAACCCAAAAAACTCGGAATTGTTCGCGTTATGTAAATGATGGGAAGGAAGAAGACGCGATGAATCGCGTCTCTACAAGGGGCGATCGTTTTTGCGATCGCATTTTCATTCTGTTTACGATATCTGTCTTATTAGGGGCGATGCCTCTGCCGCAGTTTCCCCTAAGATAACCAAAGCACCTGGAAGATTTGATGCATAATAAAAACTAAACCTTGAAATTATGAAGTAGGCAATGAATACTACCGATAATTCTCCGATGGATGATGGGTCATCAGCAGATTTGATCTCTGTCGCAGAGTTACAGCAACAGCTTAATGACTTACTCCAGCAACTATCTCCAGAGCGATTACGGGTGCTGACTGATTTTGCTGCTTATTTGGCAAATGCTGAAAGCGAAGCTGCAACCCAAGAACTTTTGGCAATTCCTGGATTGTTAGAGCGAGTTAAGCAAAATCAAGCAACACCTAAAGCCCAATACACCGCCTGGAGAACTCTTCGCTCTGATGTATGAAGTTATTCTTCATCCCGATGTCCAAGAAGTTTATGTCAATGCTGACAAAGCTTTTGCTAAGAAAATTGCCCGATGTTTGCAGCAGCTAGAACAAACTCCTTGATCGCACCCCAACATTAAAGCCCTGAAGGGAGATTATACAGGTTACTATCGCTACCGAATTGGGGATTACAGGGTCATTTATTCCATAGACGATGAACTTGTGCAGGTACTTGTTGTGGCGATCACTCATCGCAGTGAGGTATATAAACCGTAAAGGCGATCGCTTAATCAATTCATCGCAGCGATCGCAAAAATGATGGCATTTCCATTTTGTTTACAATATCTGTTTTATTAGGGGCGATCGCATTCCCTAGATTGCGGAAATATCGAACACACCAAAACGCTTGTAGAGACGGCGATTTATCGCGTCTCAAAAACCCAATCGTATTGACACCCGATTTATCGCGTTTGTATAAAGGTGGATTGTTCAAAATAATCGCTGTTTACACATTTCGCTTATGTTTTGGCTGGAGGAAGTATTTTTATTTTCTACTCTCCATCTTTCACTTTCTCTTGTTGATGCCAAGCTTGATAAAAAGCGGGGTAGGGCATACTTTGGGCGCACTTCCAGATAACTTCGTAGCATTTATCAAATTGCTCAAAGTCATTTTTGTAAGTTTCAGGTGATAAGTAATCCTTCAACGCGGTGACAACACTCGGCATCTGTTCCTCTGACAGAATTTTTTCTAAGCTTGATGCCGCTCGCCTTCGGGTAACATTATTTAGTTGTGGGTTGCCGCTTAACTCCACCAAAGCAGCGATCCCTTTTTGGTTTACAGGGTCAATTTGTCCTAAGCTTTCTGCCGCTAGCCTTCGGGTAGAATCATCCAGTTGTGGTTTGCCGATTAACTCCACTAAAGCATCAATCGCTTTTTGGTTGCCAGAGTCAATTTGCCCTAAGCTGTCTGCCGCTAGCCATCGATCATAATCATCTAATTGTGGTTTATCAATTAACTCCACCAAAGCATCAATCGCTTTTTGGTTGCCAGAGCCAATCTTCTCTAAGCTTTCTGCTGCTTGCCATCGGGTATTATCATCCACTTGTGGTTTGCCGATTAACTCCACTAAAGCATCAATCGCTTTTTGGTTGCCAAAGCCAATTTCTCCTAAGCTTTCTGCTGCTTGCCATTGGGTATTATCATCCACTTGTGCTTTACCGATTAACTCCACCAAAGCATCAATCGCTTTTTGGTTGCCAGAGCCAATTTCCCCTAAGCTTTCTGCTGCTCGCCTTCGGGTATCATCATTCAGTTGTGGTTTACCGATTAACTCTACCAAAGCATCAATCGCTTTTTGGTTGCCAGAGCCAATTTTTCCTAAGCTATATGCCGCTAGTTGTTGGGTAGAATCATCCGGTTGTAGTTTGCTGATTAATTCCACCAAAGCATCAATCGCTTTTTGGTTGCCGGAGCCAATTTCCCTTAAGCAACATGCAATATGTCTTCGGATATCATCATCCAGTTGTGGTTTGCCAATTAACTCCACCAAAGCATCAATCACTTTTTGATTGCCAGAGCCAATTTCTCCTAAGCTTTCTGCTGCTAGCCATAGGGTATGATTATCCAGTTGTGGTTTGCCGATTAACTCCAACAAAGCATCAATCGCTTTTTGGTTGCCAGAGCCAATCTCCCCTAACCTTTTTGCCGCTAGGCTTCGGGTAAAATCATCCAGTTGTGATTTGCCGATTAACTCTACCAAAGCATCAATCGCTTTTTGGTTGCCAGAGCCAATTTCCCCTAAGCTATATGCCGCTTGCCATCGGGTAAAATCATCCAGTTGTAGTTTACCGATTAACTCCACCAAAGCATCGATCGCTTTTATGCGATTTGTTTGAGACAGTGCTGTTCTTGCTCCCTCTTCGATTGGTTCAAGAAATCTCACCCACTCGTTTTGTTCAATTTTAAACTCGCCAAAGCCCCATTTAACGATTTCCGCCACAATAGCATCTGCGTTGCAATAATCTTTCCACTCATCAACCGCCGCAGCAGCGAGAAAATAAGCGCGAAACTCGTAAAATCCCTTTGTGACTCTATCAATAGCTCTCCATTCTCCGCACCCATCATCAAATTCCACCAACGCCTGAATAAATTCTTCCTTCTCCGTTTCCACATCCTCACGTCCCAACCACAGCAAAATCACCTCTTTCCACTGCGGTGCAAAAATGCGATAAACGCCTAGCGCGGGGTTGTCGGGAACATGATTCAGAAACTCGTCCCAATCATCAACCGCCAACGCTGCAAAATATTCCTCAAATGTGGGATGGTAGAAAGCGTAAACTTTTTCTTTTGTTGCTGATTCCGCAGCCAGTCCAACTTCATTTAGCCATCCCAACTTTAACGCTAACCAAAATAAAGAATTTTGCTGTTTTGCATCACCTAAGGGACTTCCAAATAAAAAAACATCCCATCGCATTTAGGCAGGGGGGCAGGGAGCAGGGGGCAGGGGGCAGAAACAGTCGTGTTGAGTCCAGAAATTGGAATAATTTATTTCTTGGAAGTCCCTAATTCCTCACGCACAAACTTATGTCGTAGCCGAAACTGTGACGTTTCTTGATCAATTGCTCGTTTTGCCAAACGTCCCAAGGCTGCGTTTAATTCTTCTTGCTGCTGTTCGGTGGTAGGGAAGCGGTTTTCTTTCCACTTGTAAAACTCTTCCACAAAATGCTGATAAAGTCCGGCTTTAGTTTCCGGTAAACCTTTATCGGAACTTTGCCAAGTGCTACACAACAGCGCCAACCGCAAAGGATTTTTAACTAAATCTTGGATGCGCTGACGTTCAGCTTTATCTAATTCCTGCCATAATCTTTCCCCTTTGTTTGCATCCCTGTTGTGAAACCAACGCCGAATAAACTCTTGCACATCTTTCGGATATGCAAAATTGAGTAACCGATACGTCTCAAAATTTTCTAAAGCGTTGGCGTTGGCTTCCCAAACATTCACCCGACAAGTCAGCACAACCCGCGCATTTTTCACCCATCCCGTCAACTGCTGAGAAATCTCAGTTAATGCTTGGGGTGAAGACATTTCATCTGCTGCATCTAACAACAACCACACAGAATTATTCTTGAATAAATCTGCAAAAGTGTTTTCCTGTTCTTCTGTTACACGCACCACTTCTAAAGCATTCTTCAGCCAATCTTGCAGCAGATAATTTTCTACACTCTTTCCTTGCAAGTCTGCCAAAGAAATCCAAATTGGTAAACCCAGATTTTTGTTTAATATCCAAAAAGCTATAGTTTGCAACTGAGTAGTTTTTCCCGCGCCTGGTTCTCCAATTAAAGCGATGCGGTGTCCTTGAGTTTTACCAACACCATCACGGATAATTTGCTCTAAAAAAGCCTGATGTTCAAATCGCTGCTTCTCTTCATAACTCGGTTCGTAAAGTTGCGAACCTTGTTCTGCGGAAATATCTTCGCTGCACTTGTTCGGTTTGTTACGCTCCACCAATGCTAAAGGGACATGAATTTCCTCTAGCTCAAATTTCATCTCATCATCAGCAAACAGCCACTCATTTGTGGTGAGACGCTTGTGCTTTTGGAGCATAGCGCGGCAGATTTCTTGCCAGTCACCACCCTGAGATTTTTCTTTCAGAGTCTTGGGAACTTTAGCAGAGTTGTTTTTTTCAGCTTCTCGGCGTTTATCCCATTCTCCACCTTGCTTAAACAACCAATTGAGGTTTTTTTCTTTATCGATGCTAGGAAACTTGAGCGCAAAACGCCAAACTTTTGAGTTTGTTCTAGTTCTGGCGTTGGTTTGTTCTCGTTTATCCTCCAGAATTTTCAAGCTTATCAGACAGTTAAGCGCATTCCTAATTTCTTGAGCATTTAAGCTCTTTGTCAGTTCTGCCAGCCCTTCTAGTGTAGAATGCGTTACCCATAACTCAGTACCCGCTTGCCAATCGGCTTTACAGTCCTTTGATTCTTCTGATTTTTCAACAAAGGATAGTAAGGCAAACAGCAATATTTTTGCATGTTCTCTACCAGCATTGTAGCTAAGATGCCGCCCCTTCCGCTCCATGTAAGTACCGTCATCGAAAAGAAAAAAATTTTCCAAAAAGTTCTGTGCTTTCCCAAGCCAGACATCTTTCCCAAGCACCCTATGTAGATTCTAAACTGTTTTTAATCAACGCTTGGGAAATTTACTTGTCAATTAATCCCAACCTTAACCTCGATTTGAAATTGAGGTTAAGTAAAAAATGAAAACTCAGCGCAAGCAAAGCCAAAGCACACGTCAAAAGCTTTATCGCCAAATCATTACGGTGTTGTTATTCATGCAAACAGTATTAATTGGCGTAAATGCCGAAAACCGTCTTCAGCAAGGAGACTCCCCAATCGAAGTTTTAATCTGGATGATTAAACAATCTATCCCAGTCCTCCAACAAGCCAGCAGTTTGCAAGAAAAACCGAAAAAGAGCCTGTTACCCAAACATCGCCGTTTTAAGGATCGATAATATTACAAGCCTCTCTTTGCTTGCCGAATTACCCTCCTTAATCCCTGCTTTCCAAGGGGGGAAACAAAAAAATCTAGTTCCCTCTCCAATACATACGGGGAGGGTTAGCTTGCTAGGTTGCAAAACCGAACAGTTGTTCGACTCAATTAATTCTGCGAGATTGCGACTTTTTGAAAAAATAATTTGTAGGTTGGGTTGAGGCTTTGCGAAACCCAACATTACCCTTCATAATACCCAAGGCTGATGTTGGGTTAAGCGAAGCGCAACCCAACCTACAATTAAGTCTAATTTGGGGTTTGACAATACCTTTAGCCATGTCAAAAGTCACTAGAGACGCTCAGAAGTTAAGCGGTAGAATGTAGGATCGTGGTGCGTTGTCACAAAGGTCAACGCACCCTTATTTAAAGAAGGGACGAGTCAAAACAATCACTTCACAGATGTGACTGTTTGGTTTACTACTGGGCGTGGTTTCTTGCGGTCTGACCTGCGCGTTCCACCAGCCATCTCATATTCATCACTATTTTTGCCATAGTGAGATGCAACGTTTAACAGCATTTGCTCAGAATAAGTATTCAACTCACGTTCTGCTTCTATTAATGCGTTGTGTGTCTTATTTACTACTGTTTGTGCTTGATTATAAGCGGCTAGCTTCTCTCTTAACTCAACTACTTTAGTGTTGTAAGTAGCAATTGAAAACCCATTACTAAAGTCTAACTCAGGGTTAATTGTCTGCATTCCTTCAATCCGTCGTTCAGCTTTGGTCAGCGACATGGAGTTTCGTTTGCGTTGCGTCATATAGTTTTCCTGTTTCGATTAATTTATAAATAACCCGGATGTTATACACTGAGTTATTTATATATCATCAAAATACGCAACAAGCGGATGCAGCAGCCACAGTGAAGTTACAGAATTATAAAAGCATGGATGGCATTAGCTAACTAGATAGATGCGGGTATATTTGCTGAAATTCGTTGAGAAAAGCAGGTTTTGGAGTCACAAAAGCTAGTTTTGAAGTCGCAAAAGCTGGTTTTGAAGTCGCAAAAGCTAGTTTTGATGTTGCAAAAGCTAGTTTTGATGTCGCAAAAGCTAGTTTTGATGTCGCAAAAGCTGGTTTTGAAGTTGCAAAAGCTAGTTTTGATGTCGCAAAAGCTGGTTTTGATGTCGCAAAAGCTGGTTTTGATGTTGCAAAGCTTTATCTCATGTAGAGATGCGATTTATCGCGTCTAAAAAACTGACACGTTAGAGAGACGCGATAAATCGCCGTCTCTACAAAGAATGTACTCGTCAATTATTCTTTGACAGACTACTAACTAATAGTAACAACAGCTACCCATTGCATCGGCTAGAGAGGAATGAGACAAAACACACTAAAAATTTATTTTTATAACTGAAAATTTTATTTTATTTATATGTTAAGTAGCTTTTAGGATGTTATCTGTATAATCTATCATTCAGTCTGAATTATCGAATGTATAATCTATCATTCAGTCTGATTGATTATTAATCTCTGTTACTCATTGATAGGTTGAAATTTTAGAATTAGGGTATCTCTTTTTAAGACATAACATACCACTCACTTAGTAGTTATTTATTAACGAAATTTGAGAAGTTATGTAGGCATACTGTATCCTAGACATGACCTAAACTTGTGCTTCAAAAATCATGAGCCATTATATGAATAGTTAGCACGTTAACAGCACTATCCAATGTCTCAAGACTTATTAAACTCCTTTCAAGAAGCATACAGCAATCTCGAACTGTTTCCGTTAATGGAACGGAACGAAATGGAAAGATTTCGAGTCGAATATGGTGATGATTTGATTGCAGACCTGAACCAATTAGTAGAAGATAGTCCTAATGGAGATGGCAAAATTGTCTTTACAGGACATCGGGGATGTGGTAAGTCTACTTTGTTAGCTGAATTTAGCCGACAAATTCAAAATAAATATTTTGTAGTTCTGTTTTCTATTGCCGATAAAATTGAAATGTCGGCGGTTAATCATATTAATATACTGTTTGCGATCGCAGTTAATTTAATGACAGAGGCAGAAGCCCGCAAAGTTGATATTCCGCAATCTACTAAAGAAGCTCTTTATAAGTGGTTCGCTACCCGCACTCGTACTGAAGAATCCAATTTGCAAGCAGAAGTAAGTATAGGTTTTGACCTTTTAAAGTTGATTAGCTCTAAATTAAAAGCTGATGCTAGCGTTCGGGATGAAATCAAGCAAGAATTTGAACGCAAGTTATCAGATTTAGTTGCCAGAATTAATGAAATTGCTGCCCTAATTCAAGCTGCAACTAAACAAAACGTTTTAGTAATTATTGATGATTTAGATAAACTTGACTTGGGCAGAGTGAACGAAATTTATCGAGATAACATTAAAGCTCTTTGCCAACCTAATTTTCAAATCATCTACACTATCCCGATCGCAGTCCTTCGAGAAACATTTATTAGTACAATAATTGCTACTGAAACCAACGATCAAGTTGTGGCAATGCCTGTCTTAAAGATTTTTGATAAAGGTAAAAATCGCTTACCAAATGCCCAACCTCGCCCGGAAGCAACAAAGATTCTCGGTGAAGTTTTACAAAAGCGGATTCCTAATGAATTAATCGCAGCAGAGACGGCTGAAAAAATCGTAATTTATAGTGGTGGCGTACTACGAGAATTAATTCGGATTTCTAAGGAATGTTGCCGTATATGTTTGCGAACTATCCGGCGAAATCCTTCAACCAAAGTTATTATAGATGATAAAATTCTTTTGCAAGCAATCAATAAAATTCGCAATGATTTTTCGATCCGGTTAGGAAAAACTGATATCGATATTTTGCAGAGTGTGTATGAACAATTTATGCCCAACGACCCCAAACAAGCAGAGTTTTTGGATTTGCTACATGGGCTATATGTTCTAGAATATCGCACTGATGAAACTTGGTATGATGTTCATCCCATTATTATCGAAAGCTTGAGAAGACAGGGAGCCATTAATGTTAAATGAAGAATTATTAGATGATGAAGGAGCAAATCAGGATGCCTATGATGATTTAATTGTTTCTATTGAAGCTCAAAAGCGGGGATTAAATTTACTGATTGCGGTTTGCGATGATGCTAGCTTTCGCGATGAGATAATTACTCAATATGAAGCTGAATTACAACCAGCCTTCGGTGCATATCGAGTAACTTTAGCACGTCATGAACCTAGCCTGAAAGCTGCTCTTAACCAACTGGTACAACAAGAAGAATATCTCCGTCAGCAAAACCCGGCGGTAATCACTGTGACGGGTGCTGAACAATTGTATTTTCTCAGGTTAGGAAATGAGCAATCGGAACAGGAGAAGTTTTTTGGTTACTTACAGTGGACAAGGGAAGGATTGCGCGAATTTCAATTTGCGATCGTGCTTTGGGTAACTAATCAAATTTTAGTCAACTTAATTAAAAAAGCTCCTGATTTTTGGAGTTGGCGCAACGGTGTATTTCGGTTTGAATCTCAAAAGACAAATGCTATTCCTGGTAAAGAATTAGAAAATATCCGCTTTGTTTTTCGAGATACAGAATTAGCTAGCACAGATACTAATGAAACTAATCGCTTTTTCTTACCGATTCAAGATTTACAAAGGTTAATTGAGAAAGTAGAACAAGAACGGGGAACTAAAGACCCCACCTTGGCTACGTTATACTCAAGATTGGGCGATATTTACCACAGCAGATTAGATCGGGGTGAATCTCAAAATTATCAAGAAGAACAGGAATTAGCAATTAAATATTGGCGAAAAGCGAGTGAGTTACAAAATGAATTAGGTTTGCAGATAGACTTAGCTAATAGCCTCAACAATTTAGCAGGAATATATCGTGCAACAGGAAACTACAGTGAAGCCGAACCCTTATATAAACAAGCTTTAGAACTGAGAAAACGCCTGTTAGGAGAAAATCATCCTGCTTTTGCTACTAGCCTGAATAATTTGGCAGGACTTTACAAATCTACTGGACAATATAGTAAAGCAGAACTCTTATATCAACAAGCTTTAGAACTGAGGAAAGGATTGTTAGGAGAAAACCATGCCGATGTAGCTGCCAGTCTGAACAATTTGGCATTACTATATGATGAACAAGGACGTTATGACGAAGCAGAACCTCTGTATTTGCAATCATTAGAACTCGAAAAACGTCTGCTGGGTGAAAATCATCTTTCTTTTGCTCTGATACTAAATAATTTAGCGCTACTTTATTATCATCAAGGACGCTACAGTGAAGCTGAACCTTTATCGCAACAAGCAATAGAATTAGATAAGCGATTTTTGGGAGAAGAAAATCCTGATGTTGCCACAGATTTGCACAATTTAGGTTTAATATACCGCGCTCAAGGACGCTACAGTGAAGCGGAATCTTTGTTTTTGCAATCATTAGAACTCAAGGAGCGTGTATTACAAAAAGCGCATCCGCTATTAGCAGATACGATCTATGCTTTGGGTTATATGTACAGAGAGCAGGGACGTTACAATGAAGCGGAACCCTTATGTATAAAAGCCTTAGAGCTTGATAAGCACCTATTGGGAGAAAATCATCCCAATGTTGCCGAAAGTCTGAATAATCTGGCAGAAATTTATCGTGAAACAGGACGTTACGGTGAAGCAGAACCGCTGTATTTGCAAGCTTTAGATATTTGCGAACGAGTGTGGGGTGTGAATCATATTCGCAGTGTCAATATTCGTCAAAATTTAGATAAACTTACTACAGCAATCCAGAATAATTAAAAGAAAGTAGCGATTTGAATAATCTGTAATGAAAAACCTAATAACAATGACTAGAAATGTTCGCAATATATCAGCTAAGATAAACAATTTATGACTCAAGCTATACCCAAATTAGTAACCTTTGAAGATTTTACAGCCTGCCGCCCTGAAGGTGGAAGGTATGAATTACATGATGGCGTGATTGTTGAAATGGCACAACCAGTAGGAGACCATGAAGATATCGTCGGGTTTTTGGTTGAAAAAATTGCAGTTGAGTACGTTCGCAATGGTCTACCTTATTTCATCCCAAAAACAGCATTAGTTAAATCTGCTATTAGTCAGTCTTGCTATTCTCCAGACTTGCTATTACTCAACCGCCCTGCTTTAAAATTAGAGCCACTTTGGCAGAAATATTCTACGGTTGAGTTTGCCGATTCTATCCCTTTAGTAATTGAAGTTGTTAGTACTAACTGGCGGGATGATTATTATAAAAAGCTAGGTGAATATGAACAAATAGGGATAAAAGAATATTGGATTGTTGATTATTTAGCTATCGGTGGTAAAAAGTTTATCGGTAATCCTAAACAACCCACTATCTCTATCTACCAATTAGTTGACGGTGAATACCGAGTTACCCAATTTAGAGGCGATGACCACATCGTATCACCTATTTTTCCCGAACTAAACCTGATTGCTCAACAGATTCTGCAAGCTGGTAGTTCCCAGTTCTAGCCGCGATCGCACACAAGTCATACTTATAGATACCCGACCTCTGAAACAAGTCGGGTATCTCTGGAAAGCTTGCTCAATTGTCCTTCAAATAAATCTACTAGCGAACGCCAACAAAACCAGCTTGCTCAATTGCTTTTTGCCCTTGGTCAGTTAATAAAAGATTGGCATAAGCATTTCCAATCTGCTGTTCCCGTCCTTTATTCTGCTTAATAATCACAAACAAATTAGCAATCATCGGATAGCTGCCATTTTCGATCGCCTGAGTATTTAGCTGGTTGCGCTGACGCGGACACTTTTCAGGCGAAACCATCGGCGTTTGATAGGGGGTAATTAGCCGATCGGAAGTCTGACCCAATGGTAAAGCCTTCACGCTACATTGAAAGACTACCGAACGGGCAGAAGCATAATACACACCACCAGGGGTTTTACTGACTTGGCGCACTGCCTCTGTAGCCGAGTAGACATATTGCACATTAGAGCCAAATGCTTGTCCTTTTAAGTCACTATTGTTAGGAAATATTACTGTATCTGCGTCTTCTGGTCGTTGCGAAAAAGCTGTGATCGGTAGATTTGGCCCGCCGACTTGATTCCAGTTAGTAATTTTGCCTAAATAAATTTGCTGCAATTGGTCAACAGTTAAACCAGGCACATTGAGTGATGGGTTCACTACCACTGCTATCCCATCTTTACCCACCTGACGTTCCTCAAGGGTAAAGCCTCGCTCTTTTGCCGTAGCTTTTTCTTCATCCGTCAGGGGACGGGAGGACTGAGCAAAGTCTATTTTCCCATCAAGCAACATCCGAATGCCGGAGCTAGAACCAGGACTACCATTAACAGGGTTTACGTAACGTAATCGTAGTTCCGGGCGATCGCTCTGGATCTGAGAATCTACCAATTGCCGAATAGATGCCCAAGCGGTACTACCTCCGTAGTTAAATGATGCAGTGGGAACATCAGCAACTGTCTGAAAAGTTGATTCATTCTTAGAGATGCGATTTAAATTTTGATTAGAGGAATTAACGCTGTTAGAGGACGGTAAATTTGGCTTCAATAACCACCAAAGTAATCCGCCAATAACCATAAGTGTGAGAACTTTACCAATAATCAAACCTCTCAGAAAGAGGGAGATTTCACTGTTAATTAAAGCTTTTCTTTGATTTGTATTGTCCATATTTTTAAATATTGTTTCATTGTATTTATCTTACAGGAATATCTAAGTATTTATCCTACAGTCATCATGAAATATTTAAATTCAAACTAAATTTGTAATAGCTAGTTAATAGACAGTCTGATGATTGCTGCTAGATAATTAATTTTTCTAATTTAATGAAATTAAATTTATTTTTTGGTAGTTTTTGCAATGGTGCAATTGCTTTGAGAGATTCTTCTGTTATGTGCTGATTTTAGCTAGTAGACTACTTATATTAGTTAATGACGGGAACTCAACCTTTCTATAAAACTCTTTAGTGGAGTAGGTTGGTTTGGAAGCGATGTCCCCGTATTAATGAATGTATAGATTAAAACTATTACTATCAAACTCGTAGTTGCACCAAGACCAATGCCCAGTAGCAAAATAAAGTTTCTATAAGTTAGCAAATAAATATCATCAGCCTTGTGGTTGATGTCAGTAGATTGTGAAGACTGTGATAACGCTACATCAGAATTAAGCGCTTGTAAAGCTTCTGTGGCAGACTGATAACGCTGGTTGTAGCGATCGCGAACCATTGTATCTAAAATATTTGCCAGAGCATCACTTACCTCTGCCTTGTCGCGCCAGATAACTTCTCCAGTAGTGGGATCTTCTGGTAATTGCTCAGGCATTAAACCTGTTAAAGCTTGGATGCCAATCATCCCGACTGCATAAACATCGCTGCAAAGTTTTGGCTTTCCCTTAGCCTGTTCGCTTGGCATATAGCCAGGAGTGCCAACCGCAATTGTTAAGCCTGCTCCCAAAGCACCAATTTTCTTAATACTGCCAAAATCAATTAGCACAATCTTTTGATCGGAGTACCGCCGCATTAAGTTTTGAGGCTTAATATCTCGGTGAATAATATCGTGCTGGTGGACGAAAGCCAGTACTTCTAGGATATCTTGTAATAAATTTACGACTGTATTCTCGTTCAGACGCTGACCTGGGACAATTTCTTGAGTCAAGGCATGACCGTCAATATATTCCTGAACTAAATAGAAATCTCCGTTTTCATTAAAATGAGCAAACAGTCTCGGAATTTGCTCGTGGTTGTTGCCTAGCTGGTATAAAACTTCTGCTTCCCGATCGAATAGCTTTTTAGCAATGGGTAGAACAGCAGGGTTAGAATCTTTTGGATGGAAATGTTTGACCACACAATGAGGTTGTCCTGGTAAATCCAAGTCAATGGCCAAGTAGGTATCACCAGAACCGCCACTTCCTAACTGTTTGACAATCTCAAAGCGATTCCGAAGTGTTTTTTTGTTGAAAGAGGAGCGATGTCTGTTACCTATAGCACCCCCTACTAAGTAAGTGTTACCAGATTCTCCGCTTCCCATCACTTTGACAGTTTCAAAGCGACTTCGGAGTGTTTTTCTGACTAGAGGGTTCTGGCTCATGTGGCGTATACTACTTCTTAATTTACTGACCATTCAGAGCTTGAGTGAGGTTATCAATAACTGCTTGCCCTTAGATTTGCCGATCTTTGCGGCAGTTAGCCATCGCGCGACCTATGCTTTGGATACCTTTGGTGGTTAGTTGCTTGACTGCTTTGTTGAATACCCTTACAAATATCTTAATACAAAATTAATTTATGAAATACTTCTGTAATAATATTACCACTTAAGTAAATTTAACACTAGTCCACAATTTAACTACTGTGGACAGAGAATAATATTTATGAGTTAAGATGGTTAATTCTTTTAACTGCTAAGTCTGATTACTGACGAAACCTTGAGCAGTGAAATTTAAAGGCACAAATAGCAATTAAAGTGTTCGCTAGAATTTTTGATCGGATTGTAGTCGTTACTAACTGCGATCGCGTTGTCAGATCGATGTGAGTTTGACGAAAAAACTAAAAAAGATTGGGTAAGTTTTTGAGATAGTTAGGTGCAACTTTTCAATCACTCACACATTTTACGATCTCGATCTACTAATGATTCTGGCAAATCTTTAATGCGTATTCGCTTCCATAAAATGCCACAATTAATATGTGTCATACCAATTGTTAAAAAAATCCATCCCTACCTATTCTTAGCAAGGGGAGGGTGCGCATCAGCGCAGGTTGGGTTATCTGTCGTAAACATTTTTTGAATTGGTATCAAATACTTCAATAGACCCCCCTTAATCCCCCCTATATATTAGGGGAAAACCTAAAACATTGCCCCTTCCCCTTATGAAGGGGAGGGTTGGGGAGAGGTGATTCAAGGGTTTTTGCAAAAGGTCTAATGAAAAAGCAAAATTACGAATTACAATACTTGCAATCTCTCGAATAACTTCAAATTATTCTACTTTTATGACTAGAAGAAATATTAGAACTGTATTTTATTAAATTAAATCCGTATAAATTTGCTAACTTTCTTTATTTATTGGTTTACTTAGTCCTTATAACATTAATTTACAGTATATTAACTGGTTCTTCAATACTTTCTTTAAAACATCCTACTTTTCCGACTTTTCCCACCTTTGACTTCACTTAATTTTTGTATCACTTCCAATCACTCAGTTGCATCTAGCAAAAGTAATAGTTGGAATAAATAGTCGAAGCTGATTTTTATATATTTTTATTTAATACCAATTCGTAATTAAGAAAGTTTTATATGGCATGGCTTTCGGGTTTTGAAAGTGTTGCCTCATTTTAGAGAATTGATATAACTTTTTTTTTAGGCAGCCAATAAATATACCTTATTTATGTTTCTAACCTTTGTATAAGGCAATACAATAAAAATTTACTAGTGCGGCAAGCTGAATTTATTGGGTTGAATAATTCTGTTAATGATTAGATTTTGGTTTTTCTAAATTTTTTAAACCCAACATTTTAAGCATTTCACGCTAGTAGGTTGGATTAAGAAAAGCGCAACCCAACAAAGTCCTGCAAATGTTAGGTTACTCTTCGAGAAGTCCCTTCGGGTCTACGTTTCTCAAACGCCACTTGCTACCCGAAGGGAACGCTAAAAGCGTAGCTTGCTTCCCCGTAGGGGTAAAAATCGGGAAACCGGGCGCAGTGGCTCCCCAACCTACATAGTTTAAGGGACATCTTGCAAAAGTCAGAAATGCCAAGAAGTCTAAGGTTTTTGGGGCTAACCCAAGCGTATTGTTGTATGAGGGTAGCACTTCTACGTCTTTATACTCATTTTCACAAAGATTTTTATTCTGTTAATTAAAAAAGCCCCCTAGTGGGGGCTTATTAAGTTGTCCGCGTGGATTAAACAACTAGTTAATTAATACTTACAGTAGATACAGTAATCCGAACAAAATAATCCAAATTACGTCAACGAAGTGCCAATAGATTTCGGCTGCTTCAATGCCAAAGTGCTTTTCGTTACTATAGTGACCCGGAAGGCGCGATCGCCACAACACAGCAACAATCGCCAAAACGCCGATAGTCACGTGCAATCCGTGGAAACCAGTTAAAACGTAAAATGCACTAGCAAATAAATTGGTAGTTAAACCAAATTCTAAATGGGTATATTCATATACTTGACCAACCAAGAAGATAGCACCCATTGCAGCGGTAATTGCTAACCAGATTTGCGCACCCCGCGCATCGTTCTTTTTGATAGCAGTATCGGCATTGTGCATGACAAAACTACTAGAAATTAGATTGATGGTGTTGACTCCAGGTAACAAAAGTTCTAATTCTGGAGTACCTGCTGGCGGCCATGCAGGTAAGGTAGCACGGAAAGCCAAATAGGCTCCGAACAACCCCATAAAAATCATCCCTTCAGCAATTAGGAAGACAATTAGCCCAAACATCCGATGGTCTGGATGTTCTTCATGATGACCGACGGACGCTTCCGCTGCATGGTGATGATTTAGTTCGGTTTTAGCTGGGTCAATAGTTTGACTTTGCATGAATTTTTATCAGTGGGGAATGGGGAATGGGGAGTTAGAAGTTAGGAGTTAAAAGTTAGGAGTTAAAAATTTTGAACTAACAACTTTATTAAAGTCATAACTCATTATTCATAACTCATAACTCCTAACTCTATTTCCGGTCTTCGGAATTAGCAGCAACCGCCGAGTCGGGTTCTGCTCTTAGTACTGAGTTGGGCCCGCCAGATAAGACGGGATTGGGATCGGATAAAGGTACACCTTCATTAGTATTTTCCAAACCGTAGTCGTAGGGGCCTGTAGCTAGTACTGGGGTTCGATCGAAATTCTCGATCGCAGGTGGTGATGTAGTCATCCACTCTAAGGTAAGTGCCCTCCAAGGATTATTACCAGCTTTTTCGCCGTATAACCAACTCCAAATCGCATTAATGATGAAGGGAAATGTTGAAACTGCTAGTATGTAAGCGCCGTAAGTGCAGATTTCGTTGATAAAGGTAAATTTGGGGTCATACTGAGCGACGCGGCGGTTCATGCCCATTAATCCCAGTTTGTGCATTGGTAAGAAGGTCATATTTAGACCAACTATTGTTAAGGCAAAGTGAACTTTACCCCAAAATTCGTTCACCATTCGTCCCGTCATTTTTGGGAACCAGTGGTAAATGCCTGCATAAATCCCTAACACGCTACCGCCAAAGAGCACGTAGTGTAAGTGTGCTACCACAAAATAGGTGTCGTGGACATGAATATCAAAAGGCACTGCTGCCAACATTACGCCACTGATCCCGCCGATGACAAAGGTGCCGACAAAGCCAATAGCGAACAACATGGCAGTATTAAGCTGGATTTTTCCGCCCCACATGGTTGCTAGCCAACTGAATATTTTAATTCCCGTAGGTACGGCAATGATCATCGTGGTGATCATAAAGAACATCCGCAACCAACCGGGGATACCGCTGGTAAACATGTGGTGCGCCCAAACAATTAGCCCCAGAAAGCTAATGGCAAGAGACGAATAAGCGATCGCTTTATAGCCAAAAATCGGCTTGCGGGAATGCACCGGGATAATTTCTGAAATTGCCCCAAAGAAAGGCAAAATCATGATGTAAACGGCTGGGTGGGAATAAAACCAGAACATGTGCTGGTACACAACTGGGTCGCCACCCCCAGTCGGGTTAAAAAATGTCGTTCCTGCGAATAAGTCAAAAGCCAGCAAAATTAAACCAGCTGCTAACACTGGTGTAGATACCAAAGTCAGCGCCGAGGTAGCAAACATCGCCCAGCAGAACAACGGCATTTGATGAACCCCCATACCGGGGATACGCATCCTGAGCAATGTCACCAAGAAATTGATTGCTCCTAGAATCGATGACGTACCTAGTAAGAGAACGCTCATAATCCAAATTCCCTCACCGACTTGACCTGTCACCAAGCTCAGGGGAGGGTAGGAAGTCCAACCCGCATCCGGTGCATCGCCTACCACTAAACTGACGATCAACAATAAACCCGCAGGGGGAATCATCCAAAAGGCAACAGCATTCAAGCGCGGAAATGCCATATCCTTTGCCCCAATCATCAAAGGGATGAGGAAGTTAGCAAAACCCGCACCAGCTGGCACGATCCACAAGAAAATCATGATCGTGGCGTGCAGCGTAAATAAGCTGTTGTAGACTTCAGGGGTGACGAAATCGACTTCTGGGGTTCGCAGTTCTGTACGAACCAAGTCAGCCATTACGCCACCGATACAGTAAAAAATGAATGTAGTGACTAGGTATTGAATCCCAATCACCTTATGGTCGGTGTTGAAACTAAAGTAGTCTTGCCATTTTCTGATCCCTGGCTCCTCAACAAGAGCAGGGGTGTTGGCAGTTTCTTGCACTTGAGCTTGGGTCATTTGTCATTTGTCCTTTGTCACTTGTCCTTTGTCACTTGTCTTTTGTCCTTTGTCATTTGTCCTTTGTCATTGGTATGAGTACTAATGACCAGTGACTAATGATTAATGACCAATGACTAATGACTAATAACTAATGACTATTTGTGAACTTGATGGAGGATTTCTGGCTGAATTCCCATGTCCTTGGTGTAAGGGGCGAGAAATTCATTTGGGGATAGATCGGCAGGATTAACCGCAACGGCTTGATTTAGTGTTTCTTTGCTGGCAACTAGTTGTTCTTGCACCCATTTGTCAAAGGCTTCTTGTGGCTCAACGACTATTGGCGCTCTCATCGCACCGTGGTAGGGGCCACAAAGTTCAGCACAGATTAGGGTATAGTCTCCTGCTGTTTTGGGGGTGAAGCGAATCTCGCTTTGCCTACCGGGGATCGCATCTTGTTTCAAGCGGAATTCTGGAACCCAAAAGGCGTGGATGACATCGTTGGCGGTCATATTGATTTCCACTTCTCGCCCGATGGGGACGTGCATTTCACCTGTAGTTATACCAGTTTCAGGATAGGTGAAAATCCAGGCATATTGTAGACCAGTGACGTTGACTTGTAATTGTGCTGGTTTGCCTGCTTTATCAGGAGTTCCCCCAATCGTCGGGGCAACACTACCGACACCTGGGGCATTCCGCTTTTGCGGAATTTGGTCAGCATTACGAACTGCTGCCGTAGCTGGATCTTGCATTGCCTCATCAGATTTTTCTTGATTGAGGTTGGGTTCGGTGCTGGGAGGAGTATCGTTTAAAGTTGCAGCCATTGCACTCCCATGCCCTGGCATTTTCATCGACTCCTGATTCATCATCGGCGCTTCATGAATAGCATGGGGATCAAAGCCACCGATTTCGTTGTAGACATCAAAGCTGTAAACAGAAATACCGATAACGATAATTGCTGGGATCGCCGTCCAGAGAATTTCTAAAGGTATATTGCCTTCAACTGGTGGGCCGTCTTCATTATCACCTGCACGCCGACGATATTTAAATGCAGAGTAAATTAAAACACCTTCGACGATTAGGAATATACCTGTAGAAACGACCATCATCGCGTTGAACAGACCATCCACTAAGACGGCTTCATCTGTGGCTGCTGCTGGCAACAGACCGTGATTTTGACCGTACCAAAGGCTGGCGAGCGTTAGCACGATGCCAATGAGTAATGTCCAGATTGAACTTGGAATCTTCACGGCTTACTTAATTGAATTTACTACGTTATCTTAAAGCTGCTCACTTACTAAGGTAGTCTAGGCTGTCAGACATGGGCGAGAAAGGTCTGAAATTTTTATTAATTTTTTTGGCTATTTCACTAATTTTGAGTATGAGTTTACTATCATACAACGCCAAAAATAGATGCAAATCAGTAAAAAAATTTAAGGAAAAATTTAGGATGTTTAAATTAATTGCCATTCATCAATTTCTCACATCTTGAAAAATACCTAAAGCTTCAGGCAAAACCTTGTTGGAGTGATTCAAAGTATAAGTGAGTGCTAATCTATAAAACCTTAGCCTATACGCTAGGGTGAAGATAGGACGCTAAAAGAAAATTGAAAATTTTAAGAGAGCCACCAAGAACGGGCAGAAGGTATCATTGATGAGCGAATTTGTCCTACAACAACAAAATGAAGCGGCGCTTCAGCAGCAAAAGCCCAAGGAAATGATTCGTCGCTTGGTGTGGAAAATATGCATAGCCACCTTAATTTTGATGGCAATAGGCAGCGCCACCCGGGTGATGAATGCTGGGCTGGCTTGCCCAGACTGGCCCTTATGCTATGGCGAACTCGTGCCAGCCAAACAAATGAATCTCCAAGTGTTTTTGGAGTGGTTTCACAGATTGGATGCGGCTTTAATTGGTGTAAGCGCGATCGCACTCTTTGGTTTGTCCTGGTGGCATCGTCGTTTCTTACCCAGATGGCTGCCTTGGGCATCTACATTCGCCCTGTTTTTAATTGTCTTCCAAGGCATCTTGGGGGGACTCACCGTTACCGAACTGTTGCGGTTTGATATCGTTACCGCTCATTTAGGAACGGCGCTGTTGTTTTTTACCACCCTCCTGATTATCGGCACAGCACTCACACCCTATCAGGGGACTGGAACTGTTGGTAAGTTGCCTTGGGTCGGTTTAACTGCCGCTGTTCTGGTTTACCTGCAAAGTCTCTTGGGTGCTTTGGTAGGCTCTCGCTGGGCGCTACACCAATGTCTCGGCGGTTCTCAACTTTGTACGGTAATGTACAGCCATATTGCTGGTTTGGTGCCGCCTTCCTTGGCAACCTTGGCAATGGTATTTATCTGTTGGCGGACACCAGCACTACATCCAGCCTTACGGCGACTGGCAAATATGGCTGGTGCGTTGTTAACCTTACAAATCTTGTTGGGATTCGCCACCTTCAAATTACACCTCCAAGTCGAGCCTCTCACAGTCTCTCACCAAGCTATAGGAGCTACTTTGCTGGGTACTTTGGTGGCTTTCACAGTTCTCGCACTGCGTGACTCAGTTAGTGCTGAGTCACGAGTGCTGAGTGCTGAGTAGGGAATGGAGGAGATGAGGGAGCAGGGGGAGTAGGGGGAGCAGGGGGAGCAGGGGGAGAAATAACTCCTAACTCCTAACTCCTAACTCTTGTACAGACGCGATTAATCGCGTCTCTACTGTTAACTCCTAACTCCTAACTCAGCACGGGCTAAACGCCCCGCTTCCGCTAACAGCACTGATGGAAAGCGCAACGGCGAGTATTGCGACCCACGCAGGTGCAGAAAATCTGTGTTTTCGTTTGCCTGAAAGAGCCACCTTGAGCGGGGGCTGCATATAAGTTGTTGAAAAATAAGGAACCAGAGCCAAAATGATTGAGACTAATGTCTCTCGCCACCACGGAACATTTTTACAGGTAATTCAAAGTTACTACCAGCTAACCAAGCCTCGGATTATTCCGTTGCTTTTAATTACCACGGCTGGAAGTATGTGGATTGCTGCGAAGGGAGAAGTAGACCCATTGTTGTTGCTAGTAACTCTCACTGGTGGCACAATGGCTGCTGCAAGCGCCCAGACGATCAACTGTGTCTATGACCGGGATATTGATTATGACATGGAGCGGACGCGTCATCGTCCGATGCCTTCCGGTAAGGTGCAGCCACGCGATGCTCTAATTTTTGCGATCGCACTGGCAACACTTTCCTTTACACTCCTAGCAGTATTTGCCAATTTATTAGCCGCCTCGCTAGCCTTTTCTGGCATCGTCTTTTATATTTTGGTCTATACCCACTGGCTAAAACGCCACACCCCTCAGAATATCGTGGTTGGTGGTGCGGCTGGGGCAATTCCGGCTTTAGTGGGTTGGGCTGCTGTCACGGGGACATTAAGCTGGTCAGCATGGCTGATTTTTGCCATCGTCTTTTTATGGACACCACCCCATTTCTGGGCGCTAGCTCTGATGATTAAAGATGACTACGCAAAAGTTGGGATACCAATGTTACCTGTGATTGAAGGTACTACGGCAACTGTAAAGCAGATTTGGTACTACACGCTGGTAACAGTATTTGCAACCGTGTTATTGGTATATCCCTTGGGCGCGAGTGGAATTCTTTATGCTGCGATCGCCCTCAGTCTGGGAGGATTATTTATCCACAAATCTTGGCGGTTGTTGCAAAATCCAGAGGATCGCACTGTCGCTAGAGAGTTGTTTCTCTATTCGATCTCCTACATGATGCTGTTGTGTCTGGGGATGGTAGTTGATAGTCTTCCCGTTACCCATAATTTAATTAATGCAGCGATCGATCGTCTGCATTTTATTGTTTAGGGGATAGAAAATTTAGCGATCGCGTTTGGTAAAGGGGCGCGATCGCATTTTCGGAAATTAAAAAATATACATAATTAGAGTTTTGCGTATTTGCGATTAAAAATAAAATTTTAGTTATAACCAAATTGATTAAAAAGCTGAATGTTGACAAATTACATTCGTACAGCAATGCACAAAGCAACTTATGAGTTGCTTGAGGATGGAACTTTCTACGGCGAAATTCTAGAATGTCAAGGTGTGTGGGCAAACGCTACAACACTAGAAGCTTGCCGGGAGGATTTGCAAGATACTCTTGAAGGATGGATTGTACTAGGATTGCGTTTGGGTCATACTCTACCAATACTTAATGATGTTGACCTGAATCTTACCAAAGAGGTCGCCTAATGCCACTCTTTGGATCGATTAATCGGCGGGATCTGATTCGTTATCTAAAAGATGCAGGTTTTGATGGGCCTTACCCAGGTGGTAAGCATCAATACATGGTAAAAGATGAATTAAAGCTGACAATTCCCAATCCACATCAGGGAGACATCAGCCCAAGCTTATTAAATAGAATATTACGTCAAGCTAATATCAGCAGAGATGAATGGGAGACGTTATGAATTATATGCGCGATCGCTCACGATACGATAATCTCTCGTGCGATCGCGCCAGGGGCTAACTCAATTGATTCTGGCTGTAAATACAATTGAATTGCTTCTTTAATATTTTCCAAAGCTTCTTCTTCAGTTTCTCCTGCTGAAGTACAACCAGGTAATTCTGGACACCATACAGCCCCATCGCCTGTTTCTAGGTCTGATTCTTGAATCACGCGCCATTTCATAGCTAATCCTCTGGTTTGTCTTTGAACAGTGACATCTCTTACACTGATCTGAGTACAGGTTCAGTATAGGCTTCTTACATCAAACTCAGGTTTGAATACCACCGCCACCTCTTCTGGCAGCATTTGCTGCATCAATATGCTGAGGCTCAACTGTTCCGGTATTACATGCGTGTGCTAAGGAAACGGCAACGTTAATGACGCCAATGTGCGAAAAGGCTTGAGGAAAGTTACCAAGATGCGCCCCTGTCTCCAAGTCGATTTCTTCTGCAAACAGTCCCAGCGAACTGCTTCGTCCCAACATTTGCTCAAACCAAACACGAGCCTCTGTTGTCCTTTGAGCCAAGATCAGTGCGTCGATCAGCCAGAAGGTACAAAGAACAAAGGATGCCTCTTTACCGCTCACTCCTTCTGGTGCATCCCGGTAACGATAACACAGTCCATTGTCAACTAAATGCTTAATAGTAGCATCAATAGTTGACACCATACGCGGGTCAGTTCCATCAATGAAGCCGACACTAGACATGAGCAAATTCGAGGCATCAAGAGTTTCGTCCTCGTAGGATTGCTTGAACGCACCAAGTTTTTCGCTCCATCCTTTTTCAAACACCTGATTGCGGATTAGTTCGCGCTCCTGTCGCCAACGGCTAGTATCACCAGCTAGCTCAAGCGCTTCAGCCATTTCGATCCCACAGTCTAACGCCACCCACAGCATAACTTTACCGTAAACAAAATGCCGCAACCCCCCACGCACTTCCCAGATGCCGCTATCCGGTTCGCGCCAGTGTTCAGCAGCCCAATCTACTAGTGGGCAAATGTGTTCCCAAATTGCAGTTGGATCGTACTTCCCAATTTTCCAAGCAAAATGTAAGGCACTAAGCACCTCACCATAGACATCAAGCTGAACTTGCCCAGATGCACCATTGCCAATCCGAACTGGCTGCGATTCCCGGTATCCCCGCAAGCGATCTAAGGTTTGCTCAACCACCTGTCCACTTGATGCGATCGGGTAAAGGATTTTGATGCCAGTTCCTTCTATCTTCAGAGTCTGCGCCAGCCAATTAAAGTATTGATACTCATCATCAATGTAACCTGCTAATAGCAATGCATAAAGAGTAAATGATGAGTCGCGAATCCAGGTGAAGCGATAATCCCAGTTCCGCTCTCCACCAATTTCTTCAGGTAACGAGGTTGTAGGTGCAGCCACAATTGCTCCTGAAGGAGCGTAAGTCATCAACTGTAAGGTGAGCGCGCTGCGGACAACTACATCTCGGTACGCTCCTTGATAAGTACACTTATTCGCCCAACGCCGCCAGAAGGCGATCGTTGATGCCAGGGCATCGGTAGGGGCTAGGTTCGGCAGTTGTGCATCCTCCTCAGTCAAAAGCGTGAATACGGCTTGCTCTCCAGCGTGGAGGATAATCTGGCACATAAATGTATTGCTTGTTGTGTCTAGATGCCATTCAACGGGGCCAGTAACTGTGAATGAACCAAACCTGACTTCGTTACCAAATTTGAGTAAATCGGGAATTGTATACCCATAATCAGGGCGAGGAGAGCAAGTGCTAATAATTTCAACTGTTCCTTCGCTAACCTCGACAATTCGGATCAGTCTACCAGGCGCAGGAAGGCGTTGCTGCTGCTCATTATTAGTGATATCCATAAAATCCAGCAGCGAAATTCGTCCTGACTCACACGTAAAAATAGTTTCTAGTACATTAGTTTCGTTCAAGTACTGATGATCGCTTTCCCAAGCAGTGGCTGGCTGAATACTCCAGCTCCCACCACGTTCGAGATCCAAAATCTGAGCAAACAAAGATGGAGAATCGAACCGAGGTAGGCAAAGCCAGTCAATCGAACCACAACTACTGACAAGAGCTGCGGTATGGCAGTTGCCAATCACCCCATAATCTTCTATAGGGAGAAAGGATCGGGTAGGAACTGTTGGGTTGCTATTGGGATCGGATGTAATACTCATTACCGTCTTTAGTTGCTGATAACCTTTTACAAAAATATTATTTGGAGTTACAAATTTTTGACAAACTTTATTCCTTTAAATGTTAATCGTTAAATTACAATCTTGAAAGTTATTTGGCAGAAGTAAATTTTTCCAGTTAATCTATCTAGAGGAATAGGAAAACATATATCTTGGGTTTATCTAATTAGGACGGCAAACACTTTAAAATTTCTAAATTTATTGTCTTTAAGCTAGCCTTCATAGTATTGATATAGGTATGTAAGAGTTTTTATTACCTAAGCAATCAGGCGGGGAATTTGGAGTGTTGCAGTTTCACCACTCTCTATTTTTGACTAGATTTATTTTTAGAGTGTCTACAATCTCAAGCCACTTTTGCTAGCGGCGAATTTGCGATGTCTACGATGGGTTACGCCTACGCGAGTAAAGTTTCGATCGCAAGTGAATTTATTAAACATTAATTACACTTACCTATTTATCTATTTTTAATAGCTATGGAAAAAGCAACGCAAGTAATTCGTCACGAGTGAAACCAGCATGAGCGGCAACATCTATCAGTATGGCGTTAAGAGTACCAATTTTAATCGGGTCATGGGCGGGAACTGTGATATTATGCTCACCATTCTGTTGAGTAGTTAACCGAATGTGGCTACCCTTTTGATGACTGACCTCGTATCCTAAACGAGCAAGAGCATTAACTAATTCTGAACTAGATAAGTCTCGTGGGAGCTTCAAGAAGCTATTACCTCATCACGAACTATGTGTAACCGAATGATTTTTGGACGGTTTTGTTCATTAGGAAAATGACAGTGAACCGCATCACGTATCATTTCGCGTAGTGTTTCTATATCGTCAGCCTGAGTAAAAATTGACTCGGTTAAAGCTCTAGCTGTATAACCACCATCTGGATCATCTTCAACGATAAATACAATTTCAGTCATAGTGAATTTTTCCTTAACTAATAAATTTTACAATTCACAAGCCTTGATGTAAGGGCAGAAAGTCTTTTTCTTCTTTCATCTAATCTCATACTCCACACTGCTCTGGGTAGTTGTCCAGCCGGAGCAGTTAATGTAAATGATAGAAAATCATAAGGCTTCCAATTATTTTTAATCCGCCAACCTAGACACTCTCCAAAATATTTCCAAGTTTGCAAATCTAAGTCAGGTTTTCCCCCAACGCTGTCCCATATTTGCTTCTGGATACTAAAACCAAAGCGCCCATTACTGTATTTTACCCACAAGCGATCAATAGTTAAGAGGCCTTGACAGGGAAACTTTTCGATATCTTGTACTCTGAGATAACCTTCTTTTTCTCGATGAGATATTTTAAGCATAAACTTCCAAGTTTCTCGATCGGCTTCTCGCCATTTACCAGATGCTAGTAACTTTTGCAAAATTGTATAATCTATTCCTACTGCTGAATTTAGATTCTCAGAATTAAGAGCTTGTATAACCTCATCAGCAGATTGATAGCGTTCCTTCACAAAATCCTGAATTAACTTATCTAAAACTTGCCCAAAGTCAGGATTAATACTTTGTGGTAAATATTTTCTCCAAATCCAGGAACCCCTGAGCGCATCATAAAGTTCATCAGAACCATTTGCTTTTGGTAAACATTGGGTTAATAAGCGAATACAAGTTACACCCAAACTATAAAGGTCACTTGCAGGGAAAACTTGACCGCGCATTTGCTCTAGTGGCGTATATCCAGGTGTTCCCACTGTTGTACCAACACCTACAAAAGTTTTTGTAATTTGTTTAGAAACACCAAAATCAATTAATATTAACTTGCCATCTAGACGGCGCATGATATTTTCTGGCTTGATATCTCGATGAATTACACCGCGTTCATGGATAAACTTCAGGATAGGCAATAAATCAGTTAAAATCTGTTTGATCTTTTCTTCGCTAAAAGCTCCCTGCTGCTGCAATTCTTATAATAAATTCTGCCCTTGAATCAATTCTTGTACCAAATAAAGCCGTTTATCCTGTTCAAAATAAGCAATCAGACAGGGAATTTGTGGGTGTTTTCCTAAGTCATACAGACGCTTCGCTTCTTGCTTAAATAACTCTGTGGCTTTCTCAAGTGCAGCCGTTCCTTCAAATTGAGGGACAAATTGCTTAATTACGCAAGGTTCATCTATCTTATCTGCATCCCTGGCTTCATAAGTTCTGCTAAATCCACCCTCACCCAAAAGCCGTATTACCCGAAAACGGTTTCTAAATAATGGTGTGAGTGTTTTTCCACACTTAATGCAAAACTTATTGTTATCAGGATTAAAAGGATTTGAGCAATTGGAATTAGAACAGTAAAGCATATTTAGGAATATATCAGCAGATAGTGTCTATGTTCAGTTTTCCCAATTTATGCTTACTGGGTTTCACAAGTCTTTATATTTTTGAGCAGATTTATTTCTAGCGGCGTCTACAGTCTCAAGTTACTTTTGCTAGCGTAGTGATATAGAGTTTATCGCTCCCCAGTAAGTGGCTGGAAGCGAAAGGATTAATATGGCTCATTTAAATCAGCGTCGCTCTCAAAATGTCAACGGCGATTTTTATGTAGATACTACCTGTATTGATTGTGATACCTGTCGCTGGATGGCTCCTGAAGTTTTTTATGATGTAGACGATCAATCGGCTGTTTATCATCAACCAACCAATGAAGCGGAAAGATTAGCCGCGCTAGAAGCACTTTTAGCTTGTCCTACTAGTTCTATTGGTACTGTTGAGAAACCAAAAGATATCAAAGTTGCTCAAGAAAAGTTTCCTCTATTAGTAGCGGAAAATGTTTACCACTGCGGCTATCATTCGGAAAAATCTTATGGTGCTGCTAGCTATTTAATTCAACTTCCAGAAGGTAACATTTTGGTGGATTCTCCCCGGTTTACACCGCCTTTAGTCAAGCGTTTAGAAGAACTGGGGCCAATTCGTTATATGTACCTCACTCATAAGGATGATGTGGCAGATCATCAAAAGTTTGCCGAGCATTTTCAGTGCGATCGCATCCTTCATGCTGATGATATTACTGCGGATACTCGCAATGTAGAAATACAGCTAACTGGTTCTGAACCATTTACTTTGACACCAGATTTATTAATTATCCCAGTTCCCGGTCACACCAAAGGACACACAGTTTTACTTTATAAAAATCAGTTCCTCTTCACTGGGGATCATCTCGCTTGGTCAGAAAGCTTCCACCAATTGGCTGCATTCCGCAATGCCTGCTGGTATTCTTGGTCAGAACAGACTAAATCGATGCGTAACTTGGCTAATTACTCTTTTGAGTGGGTGCTACCAGGTCATGGACGAAGGTTTCATGCTGATAAAGAAACCATACGCCAGCAGATGCACAAGTGTATCGAGTGGATGGAATCTGTGAATTAACATTAGATAACTCACTTTTCTCACGCGATAGGGAAAAACCTAACCCCCTAACCCCCAACTCGTGGCGGGAAGGGGGAAAATTCAAAGTCTCTCCTTTTAGGCTACGATGTACACACAAGTCCGCCCACCGTTAAAACGGCGGTCTAATAAACCCAAGTCCATTAAAATGGACTGTAATCTTTAGTCCTCTGAGTGAGGACTTTTGCTATGAGACAGGGATTTTAATCCCTGACTGGCGGACGTTCGGTTTCACGTTAAGTTGACACCAATGGCAGGATGCCTACCCCACAAAAAATTTTATTGCAACATTTAAAGCTTGACACGCCAGTAGGGTGCGTTATGGACACGCCGAAATAGCAATTGAGTACTCCGAAATAGCAAATGCGTTCGCCGAAATAGCAATTGAGTACGCCGAAATAGCAAATGCGTTCGCCGAAATAGCAAATGAGTACGCCGAAATAGCAATTGAGTACTCCGAAATAGCAATTGAGTACTCCGAAATAGCAATTGAGTACTCCGAAATAGCAATTGAGTACGCCGAAATAGCAAATGAGTACGTCGAAATAGCAAATGAGTACGCCGAAATAGCAAATGAGTTCGCCGAAATAGCAAATGAGTTCGCCGAAATAACAAATGAGTACGCCGAAATAGCAAATGCGTTTTAGCTTTGTCAGCCAGCGTAACGCACCGCAAATCTTTGGTGGATGAAGTTTTTTGACTTGTGTGTACACCATTGCTCCTTTTAGGAGAGAGGTCAGCCTCTATTGCATACAAACCAGCGATCGCTATAATACCAATTTGAAAAAAGAATGCGACAGATAGGCAGCCCTAAACCCTTGTCCTGTCTGAATTCTTAATTTTGAATTTTGAATTTTGAATTTTGAATTGGTATAACCTGGGTTTTAGCACCCTTTTAACCAAACACGGATTATGAAAAAGCTGATCAACAAGCCAGAAGACTTTGTGCAAGAAAGTCTAGAAGGTATGGCGGCGGCTCATTCCGATTTAATTAAACTGAACTACGATCCGACTTTTGTCTATCGAGCCAATGCACTTATTCCGGGTAAAGTAGCAATTATTTCAGGTGGTGGCAGTGGACATGAACCAATGCACGCTGGCTTCGTGGGCAAAGGAATGCTTGATGCAGCTTGTCCTGGTGAGGTTTTCACTTCACCGACTCCCGACCAAATGCTAGAAGCAGCAAAGCTTGTAGATGGAGGTTCAGGTATCCTTTATATCGTCAAAAATTACAGTGGCGATGTGATGAACTTTGAGATAGCAACAGAGTTAGCCCGTAGTGAGGGCATTCGATCGCTAAATATTTTGATTGATGACGATGTAGCAGTCAAAGATAGTCTCTATACCCAAGGACGGCGAGGTGTAGGAACAACAATACTGGCAGAAAAAATTTGTGGTGCGGCGGCTGAGGCAGGGTATGATTTGCCACAAATAGCAAATTTGTGTCGCCGAGTAAATTTGAATGGGCGGAGTATGGGAATTGCTCTAACATCTTGTACAGTGCCCGCTAATGGAACGCCGACATTTGAATTGAGCGATCGCGAAATTGAATTAGGTATCGGTATCCACGGTGAGCCAGGAACAGAACGCACAAGCATAAAATCAGTAGATGAGATTACCGAAATTTTAACGCGATCGCTCATTGAAGATGCAGCATACACCCGCACGCTCCGCGAATGGGACGAAGACAAAGGAGAATGGGTAGATGTAGAACTAACAAGTCTACCATTTGCCAAAGGCGATCGCCTCTTAGCTTTCGTCAATAGTATGGGTGGAACTCCGATTTCAGAACTATATATTGTTTATCGCAAACTCGCCCAAATCTGCGAACAGCAAGGATTGCAAATTGTGCGAAACTTGATAGGCCCTTACATTACATCTTTAGAAATGCAAGGTTGCTCCATTACCCTGCTGAAATTAGATGACGAGACGATCCGCCTATGGGATGCACCAGTCAAAACACCAAGTTGGCGCTGGGGAATTTCATAATTACGAATTACGTAGCTTGCTTCTCGCCTTTGGCGAGTATTACGAATTATGTTAAGTCAGTCGCAGATACTACAATGGTTGCAGGCTTATGCAACCGAGATAGAGCAGAATAAAGCATATTTGACAGAATTAGATGCTGCGATCGGAGATGCTGACCACGGGATCAATATGGATCGTGGCTTCAAAAAAGTAAGCGCTCAGTTACCAACTCAAAAAGACAAGGATATCAGCAGCATTCTCAAAGCTGTAAGTATGACTTTGATTTCTTCTATTGGCGGTGCTAGTGGCCCTCTTTATGGCACTTGGTTTTTACGAGCCAGTACAGCAGTAGTTGGTAAGCAAGAATTAACAGACCAAGATGTTTTAGGAATACTCCAAGCAGGTTTAGACGGCGTGCTGCAACGTGGTAAAGCGCAACCAGGAGACAAAACAATGGTGGATGTGCTGTCTCCAGCTGTAGCCGCTTTTGGGCAAGCTGTAGAAGAAAGTAAGGGAACGCTGGAAGCTATGCAACAAGCTGTAGCAGCAGCCCACAAAGGGTTGCAGGAAACTATACCAATGCAGGCGAAAAAGGGACGGGCTAGCTACCTGGGGGAACGGAGTATCGGACATCCAGACCCAGGAGGAACTTCTGCTTATTTGATGTTGAAAAGTTTACTAGGGGTGTTGGAAAGTTCTGGGGAATAACGCTGGCTGTATCAAAGGAGAAATGATTTAACGTCAGGTCTATCGAGCAAGGTCAAAAAGCCGATGCAACTCAAAAAATTGGCGATCGCAGCATTACTAATCACATTAGGCGCAGCTTGTAAATCTATACTTGATGAAACTAGTTAAAAAAAGGGCGTTGCAGAACAGTGGGATGAATCAGGGCAAGCAGGGGAGGCAGGGGAAGCAAGGGGAGAATTTTGGAAGTTACTAAATCATCCCGCAACTATGCAACGCCAAAAAAGGTTATTTTTTGGCGATCAAAGGACGACTATCGCTACTAAGTTACAAAGCGCTTAGGCGTAGTCCGCCGCAGGCATCGCTTGACAATAATCAACCTTTACTAAACCGGATAAAGCTCCCTTAAGCTCTTATCAGGATAGTTTCTGAGTATAAATGTAACTTTTTATTTTTCTTTTACGAATACATAATAAAAAATGAAAATATTAAATTGGGTTTTTAATAAGTTGAATATTTTCAAATATTAATTTATTATTCACCACTCTCCGAAAACTTGAGTTTTCATATTCTTACGTCATTTTGTGTTTTGTATAAATTCACTAAAAACTATAAAAATTGGGAGTTTATCAAATATGCAATTGAAAGCTATCGCAGCAAATTTAATAAAATTTAATCGGATCGCTACACTCCTAGCAGTTGGAATAGCAGTTTCTATAGGAGTACCTGCATTAGCGGGTGTTTTATGGACTCCGGGAAAAAGCGGAACTTTACCTCGTAGTGCTGTTGTAGGTGGCAGTCAGAATGGAACTAAACTGTATGTTTGTCAAGCTATACATGATGGTGAGTATACACCTGGAAAGATGGCAGCACCAAGTTATAAATATTGCTACATCCCGTGGGGAGGTAAAGAATATCATTATACAAAATATCGTGTACTAACAGGAAATAACTGGAAATGGATAAATTTTTCGGGGAAGTTGCCTAACGATCGAGTTTGGGGGGGCAATGAAGATAATGGTAAAAACACATTATATGTTTGCAGAGCCATCCTTTCTACGGGATATGCACCTGGAAAATACTATCCACCAAACAAAATCTGCTACGTTTCATATGGAGGACTAGAATACCAATACAAAAGCTATTTCCAAATTCTAACTGCAAAATAAACTGGTACTTGACAACTTTTGGTGAAGATGGAGAGAGATGGCATGAGTGGATTGTCAAGAGGTCAATTTTAAAACTCATGCCAGCAAGAATCATCAACTCAGTAATGCTATTCCAGTCCCTACCAACATTTAGGGACTGGAAAATCCGTGAATTCTGTACGCTACAAACTGGCTACGTATTTGTAGATGAGAAGTCAGTAAATAAGATTTTGATGACATAGGGTGAAACGAATAAATCAAATAATTTTATTCCCAAACTGGAATTAGCGAACTTGATATTATTGAATTTTCGTAGACATCGCCTAAAAATTCAAACTTATCTAATTATCTGATTCACAACAGATGTACTCTGAATACGCCATTTACCTCGTTGTCGAATCAAATCATACCGAACTCGCAATTTATCGTCAGAAGAATTTTTATACTGACCATTTTCATATAACTGCGTCGCTTCCTTCACCGTAGCTACCACTGCGGCACGATCTGCGAATAAATCAATTTTCTCTACAGATTCCACCTTTACGCTATGGTCGTACTTGCGGTAGCGGTTGTCTGACCTAGCCTGTTGAGCAATCAGCCGCCATTGAGACAAAGCTGAACCAGTTAAAATCTGCTCTAAATTATTAATCTCATGATTCGGCCCTAAAGCTTCGGCTTTAGTAGATAGCCAAGTACGAATGATTTCCTCTGCCGCAGTATCTGTTAAAGGGCCATCTAGTCCTTGTGGTGGACTATTTGGAGGAGGAATAGATATTGGTGGTTGATTTATTTGTACAAACAACTGTGAAACAGGTGCAGGTCGTGTCGGAAAAAACAGATTTTTTAACCATCCAAAAGTTGTTGTGGCTAACACCCAAAAAACTAAAATACTCACTAAAGAAATAAACACTCTCCATACCAGCCGTGTTTTTCCTTCAATGGTGTTAGCAAAAGTTCGCCGCCGCCGAGGACGACGAGAATGGGGGCGATTGTCCGGTACACGCTCCCGGATAGCAGATGGAGTAGATTTTCTTCTTTGCCGACGCTTTTGGTTATGAGCAGGTGTAGCATTTTTAGCTGAACCGTTCAAATACTCCTTTGTGCCTCTGCTCGTTCGTTCAGCAGCAGGAACCTCTGATTTTACACTTCCAGATAAATTCCACGTAGGTGGTGAGAAGTTTGAATATTCTGATGTGTCTGGCAAATTTAAGTCAGGTGTTCTGCTGTGGTTAAATTGCGTTGGAGTTTTAGTTGAATTCTTAGGAAAAGGCGAATTATTTGTCTGCGGCTGAGGAAAATTTTGGGGGTTAATTACAGCCCACTCATTAGTTGTTTCTGCATCCGTTGGCAGTGCTTCTAAATAAGCTTGTACCTGTTGGTTAGCAAAGTAATCTTTTAGAAAAGCTTGCTGGTTTGCTAAATCTCGAAAATGGGGAAATACTTCGTGTTGTAACCATTGTTCTGCATATAGACACAGCCCTGGTAACAAATCTGGAGAGTCTTGAGATTTTTCTCTAATAAAAGCTAAAGCTTCGTACTCCTGACTAAGTTCTAAAACCCGAGTTGCTTCTTCAGTTTGTCCCAAAAGTAAAGCACATAACGACTGTTCTAAATGTACGTCTTGGCGTTTGGCCAGACGCATAAGCATTTGCCTTGCTTGACGAATTAAAGCAGGTTGCCGTTGAGCAAATCCCCGCGCTATTAAGGCATAAACAGCTAAGTAAGTGGCAACAGCAGAAGGACGTTTGCTTTGGGCTTCAAATAACTTGTGCTGTTCGGCGACTGTTAAGTGGTTACGTAGCTGCTGGATAAAACGCAGGAAGTCATCTATGTTTAAACCAGAATCATCATTGTTTGTGCCATCAATCCCGCCACGATCTTCTAAGAGATTTTGCAATAATTCCAAACCTTGGCTTCGTTCGGCAGTCTTTTCTTGAGGTAGTGCCAACAACTCCAAAATTCGATATGGTCGCAATTTATAAAGATCCGCCTGAATTTCCGCCTGGACACTGGCGAACAACCCTTCGCGTACTAACAGTTCTTGACCAGTTTCTAGGGATATGGCGGCATTTTCATAGTGACCTTGTTGCCACTGTTCGCGACCTAATTCTAGACAAGCAAGGGCAACAGTGAGAACAACATCTGGGTATTCAGCACTTTCGTGTATTTCTTCCTCTGCTAAATTATTACCCTTTCTTGCACTTGTAGCATTATTTTTATTTACCAGATACGGACGACCTAGTTTTAATACAAGTTCGTATTCCCCTAACTCTTGCAAAATTAATAAAGCACCTACTAATTCGTCTTGAGTAATTTCGATACCCAAACTCTGAGTGTCACTACCCCTTTTGGTGCTTTCTGGAGGATTTTCCAGTGCTACCGTGGCAGCAGCAAGGTTATCAGGATCGTAGGCGTGAGCAAGATAGAGATGATCGTAGGTACTGCGTTGTTTTGGATCTGATAAAACCACGTAAGCTTCTTCTATGAGTTGTTTACGAGAAGAAATTGCTGCCTGAGAATACTCGCGTCGCGGCAATTGTACAATGCGATCGCTATATGCCTGCCGCAATTGTTCATCACTTGCCGCCAACGGTAGTCCTAAAATTCGGTAGTAATCTAGCGGAATTCGCACAGCCTACTTCCCCTGCACCGCGATCAACATAATTTACCTAGAGCGTTCCAGGCCGTAAAACCGTGCCATAAAAATGCCGTATAGAATTTACTCTACAAGTGTATATTGCAACAACTTGTTTTGTACCTTCCCGAAATTTTGAGTCACATTTTAGTACTAATTTTTTGCTTTCGCCTAGAAAGCCTCAATTGTTTGTTTTAATTCTTAGTATTTTTGTTTAACACAACTATTATCAGCCTTCGATACCACAAACCACAACTACCGTTTTTAATCGCGGCATAATTGTTGTGGCTGGAAGAATCTATATGATGATTGATTTTTTTGGTACTTTCCTACTAGGCAGTAACAAAAATACCACTATTGAGGGTTTTACCCTGATAACAGGAGACAAAAATCATATCATAATTTACCCTTCATTACAATTACCTATTTCGGTATTATAGATTTTTGCCTGCTTTTTTTTAAATTGTTAATGGATATGCAGAAAGCAGTCTATCTTGATTGCTAGTCTGTGAAGGGGAATATTCAGGAGTGCTGAGTTTTGAGTAAGAAGTAATGAGTAAGACGTAGTACTTGTGAATCTTTTGCTAAGTACTCACTACTCGTAACTGATTTGATGCCTAATCGGTCTAATTTTACTTTTTACTCAGCACGGGCTAAACCTTAGCTATCCGCTAACGCTACTCAGCACTGTTTTGGTGAGGGAGAAAACCGAAAGCGCTAGATATTGCCCTTAGAGTCAAATCCTCACGGGGCATCAGCTGAAAAGTTAAAAATCAAAAATTAAAAATTCAGCTATTCCCTAAGACCCTTTTTTGGTGCATAAATAAAGTTTGATTGTTGAGTCTTACAAACGCTAGCCTGTTAAAAGCTGAGGTGTTATCAGACCAACTTATTTAAGACCGTAACTTTAAGTTGTACAACAGGGATACTCAAAAATAATGGTTCAAGAGCGTACTTTACCCACTTTTAATGCTGCTACTACGCAAATTACAAAAGAAGAAGGGTTACGGTTGTATGAGGATATGGTGTTAGGGCGCTTGTTTGAAGACAAATGCGCTGAAATGTACTACAGAGGTAAAATGTTTGGTTTTGTCCATTTGTACAACGGTCAAGAAGCCGTTTGCAGTGGTGTTGTGCAGTCAATGCGACCGGGTGAAGATTACGTTTGTAGTACTTACCGCGACCACGTTCATGCTCTCAGTGCAGGCGTACCAGCAAAAGAGGTAATGGCAGAATTATTTGGTAAAGCCACAGGTTGCAGCAAAGGGCGCGGTGGTTCCATGCATATGTTTTCTGCTCAACATCGCTTGTTGGGTGGCTATGCTTTTGTGGCTGAGGGAATTCCTGTAGCAGCTGGGGCGGCTTTTCAAACCAAATACCGCCGCGAAGTGCTGGGAGATAAAAACGCTGACCAAGTGACAGCTTGCTTTTTTGGCGACGGTGCAGCTAATAACGGTCAGTTTTTCGAGACACTAAATATGGCAGCCCTATGGAAACTGCCAATTATTTTCGTAGTCGAAAATAATAAGTGGGCCATTGGGATGTCTCACGAACGCGCTACTTCCCAGCCAGAGATTTATAAAAAAGCCAGCGTATTTAACATGGTGGGTGTGGAAGTAGATGGCATGGATGTACTAGCAGTTCGAGCCGTCGCTCAAGAAGCTGTAGCCCGTGCCCGTGCAGGTGAAGGCCCAACATTAATTGAGGCGCTTACCTACCGCTTCCGGGGTCACTCCTTGGCAGACCCAGATGAAATGCGAAGCAAAGCGGAGAAAGAATTTTGGTTCGCCCGCGACCCAATTAAGAAGTTGGCAGCTTATTTGCTAGAGCAAAACCTAGCGGATGAGGGAGAAATTAAAGCAATCGATCGTAAAATTCAGGATGTAATCGACGAAGCCGTTAAGTTCGCCGAAAGCAGTCCCGAACCAGACCCCAGCGAGTTATATCGTTTCGTGTTTGCAGAAGACGAATAAATTTTAGGGAATAGGGTATGGGGCATGGAGGTAAGGGTGACAAAGAGAATAACCAATGCCCAATCCCCAATCCCCAATTCCCAATCCCCAATCCCCAATTAGGACTAAATTTGTGTTTACCATTGCACTTCAACAGCAACAATACAAAACCTACATCCTTTCAGATGAAAACGGTGGTTCTCAACTGGAAGTTGTTCCAGAACGTGGTGGTATCATCACTCGCTGGCGTATACAGGGGCAAGAAATTTTCTATTTAGATACTGAACGCTTTGCTAATCCTGATTTGAGTGTCAGAGGTGGGAATCCTATTTTGTTTCCCATCTGCGGCAATATACCTGATAATACTTATACTCATAATGGTCAGCAATATACTTTGAAACAACACGGCTTTGCGCGTGACTTGCCGTGGGAAGTAACTGACCAAGTAACTGAAGATAAAGCTAGCCTCACCCTCGTCCTCAACAGCAACGAGAAAACACGGGCTGTTTATCCTTTTGACTTTCAAGTGCAGTTCACTTACGAACTCCAAGGTAATACCTTAGAAATTCGGCAACAGTATAAAAATCTTTCATCCACATCACTGCCCTTTTCTACAGGTTTCCATCCTTATTTTCTGACAAATGATAAAGCTGCCCTAAAGTTTGAAATTCCTTCCCAACAGTATCAAGACCAGATAAGCAAGGAAATTCACCCCTTTGATGGTAATTTTGACTTTAACCGCGATGAAATTGACGTTGCCTTTAAGCAGCTAACCAGTCAATCAGCCGCAGTCATAGACAACAGCCGCAAGTTAAAACTAACTCTAGATTACGGGAATAAATATCCGATTTTGGTGTTTTGGACGCTCAAAGGCAAAGATTTCTACTGCCTTGAACCGTGGAGCGCTCCCCGTAACTCCCTGAACACTGGTGAAAACCTGACTGTATTAGAACCAGGAAGCAACTATACGGCATCTGTAAGGTTTACGGCAAATTTTTTCTAAACCTATTTACAAATCTATAGATGTCTATGCTATGATGGCAAAGTTGCGAAATGCAAAGAAAGGGTCGCTAACTCAACGGTAGAGTACTCGGCTTTTAACCGATTAGTTCCGGGTTCGAATCCCGGGCGACCCATATAAAAGTTTATTAAATGATGTAAAGAAGCCTTAGTAATTGCACAAAGAAGCATTTGGGATAATAAGCTACCAAAGCTAGTAATTCTAGGGTAGCTAAATGTACAGCAATACAGAGCAACTATAGGACATAGTACAGCAGTAGAAAGCAAGTATAGAACATATTTATAATAACTATGGCGTAAACTTTTTCAACATAGATACACCACACTAGTTATAATTTCCTATAAGTAAGTTGAAAAAACTCTTAAGATTTAGCGTAATGATTACGCTTCTCTCAGACCGACTAGCTGACAACCACATTAGGAGGACTATCTATGGCGCTTGTACCACTGCGGCTGCTGTTGGATCACGCAGCTGAAAACGGTTACGGCATCCCAGCTTTCAACGTTAACAATTTGGAGCAGATTCAGGCGATCCTGAAGGCTGCTGTCGAGACAGATAGCCCTGTAATTTTACAAGCTTCACGCGGCGCTCGTAATTATGCAGGAGAAAACTTCCTCCGCCACCTGATTTTGGCTGCGGTAGAAACCTATCCTCACATTCCCATTGTCATGCACCAAGATCATGGTAATGCGCCTGCTACCTGCTACTCAGCGATTAAGAACAACTTCACTAGTGTGATGATGGATGGTTCTTTAGAAGCTGATGCGAAAACTCCTGCTAGCTTCGAGTACAACGTTAGTGTTACCCGCGAAGTTGTAAATGTAGCTCATGCTTTAGGTGTCAGCGTTGAAGGTGAACTTGGTTGTTTGGGTTCTCTAGAAACTGGTGCTGGTGAAGCTGAAGATGGTCACGGGTTTGAAGGTACACTCGACCACTCCCAATTGCTAACCGACCCCGATGAAGCTGTTGACTTCGTAGAAGCAACTCAAGTAGATGCTTTGGCTGTTGCCATTGGCACAAGCCACGGTGCTTACAAGTTTACTCGCAAGCCGACTGGTGAAATTTTGGCTATCAGCCGCATTGAAGAAATTCACCGCCGTCTGCCTAACACCCACTTGGTAATGCACGGTTCTTCTTCTGTACCTGAAGATTTGCTTGCATTGATTAACGAGTATGGTGGTGCAATTCCTGAAACCTACGGTGTACCTGTAGAAGAAATCCAAAAAGGCATCAAGAGTGGTGTACGTAAAGTAAACATCGACACCGACAACCGTTTGGCTATTACTGCTGCTGTACGTGAAGCTTTGGCTAAAAAACCAGAGGAGTTTGACCCCCGTCACTTCCTCAAGCCTTCTATTACATACATGCAGAAGGTTTGTGCTGAACGCTATCAACAATTTGGCACAGCCGGCAATGCAAGCAAGATTAAGCAAATTTCTTTGGAAGATTTTGCTGCTAAGTATGCTAAAGGTGAACTTAACGTTGTTACCAAATCAGCTGCTAAAGTTTAATTTTGACAGCAAATAAATAGCAGCATAGGAAAACTATGCTGCTAAAAAACTGAGGATTTTAATGTTGTCAGAAACCGGGTAAACACCCGGTTTTTTGTTTTATTTATCAAGGTTGGGCATTGGGCGTTAGAAGTGCTGTTAGCGATAGCGGGGCGTTTAGCCCGTGCTGAGTTAGGAGTTAAGAGTTAAGAGTTAAGAGTTAGGAGTTTTGTTTATCTCCTTGTCCCCTAACTCCCTCACTCCCTCACTCCCTGCTCCCAGCTAAGAGTTCCCTTGCTTCTTCCCCTGCTCCCCTTGCCTCCCCTGCTCTCTACTCCCTAGAACACGCGATGCTGTAAAGATGGCATTTGACGCCGGACTTGTTCTAGCCTTGTGGGCTTGATTTCTGCGATCGCAATTCCCGGTTTCTCTCCAGCATCGGCTAAAATTACACCCCAAGGGTCGATAATAACGGCGTGGCCGTGGGTTAGACGACGGGCGTAGTTATTCCCCGTTTGGGCGGGAGCAATGACGTAGGCGGTGTTTTCGATGGCTCTGGCTTGTAGTAGTACTTGCCAGTGGTCTTTACCTGTAAAGGCGGTAAAAGCGGCGGGAATAAAGATAACATCCGCTCCCTTATCTGCTAGATGACGATACAGTTCTGGGAATCGGACATCATAACAAATAGAAAGCCCTAAATTACCGAGTTTTTCTGAAAAATGGACGGGTGGTAGTTGCGTACCAGCCACAACCGTGCTGGATTCGCGATAGGTGTTGCCGTCAGGAACATCAACATCAAATAGGTGTACTTTGTAGTAGCGGGAAAGTTCTTGACCGTTTGGGTCAATGAGTAAAGTAGTGTTATAAACTTTGCCTGTATTGTCTACCGGAAGTGGAAAACTGCCGCCCAAGATGGTAATTTGAAAGCGTTGAGCCATTTTTTTGAGAAATTTTTCACTTTCAAGAGCGATCGCATCACCTTGTGCGAGTTTATCTTTTTCTTCTCCCATATAAGAAAAGTTTTCTGGCAAACCTACCAATTCAGCACCTTGACGCACGGCAAGCTCTATTAATTCTTCTGCCTGCGCCAAATTTTTGTGTAAATCGGACACACTGGTCAATTGAATAGCGGCGGCTAAATAAGACTTCATAGATTCAACAATGAATAGTTGATTTATGGAAGATAGATTATCAAAATATATCGCTACTTCCAAATCTGTGGAACTTAATTAGAAATCCATCAGCCAAGATTTTCTTTAACAGACTTGTTTTATTGTCGATCTTAATCTTCCTCTGGGTTCTAGCAAACTGAGCAAGATAAAGATTAGATTGCGATCAAACCTTGATAAAAACTGTCTACTGTGGATATTTCTATTCTCATTCAAACATTTATCGCTGTGTTTGTCTTGGCGGATGCTGTGGGCAATATACCGATTGTTTTAGTTTTGACTAAGGGCATGATGCCAGACCAAAGAAACAAAGTTATAGATAAAGCAATTATCATTGCGATCGCAGTTCTTTTGCTATTTGCCTTTGCAGGACAAATAATTTTAAATTACTTGGAAATCAGTATCGGCTCTTTGCAAATAGCAGGAGGAATATTGTTGCTGTTAATTGCTTTGCAAATGCTGCGGGGAGAATTAGATAGGCCAATTCTTGAAGAAGGACGCGATGTCGCAATTACTCCACTAGCTTTACCGCTGCTAGCAGGGCCGGGGACTTTGACGACGGTAATGTTGCTGATGTCGAAATCACAGAGTCCGCATATTGCTGTGGTGGTGGGTATCTTAGGGGCAATGTTTATCACTTGGTTGATTTTGCGTTTAGCAAATCTGATTGACCATTGGATTGGTGCAGAAGGTGGAGTAATTGTGACTCAACTTTTGGGTTTTCTGTTGGCGGCGTTAGCGGTGGAAATTGGTAGTACAGGAATTAGGGAGTTGTTTTTGAGGTAGAAAACTCCTAAAATAACGTGAGTTCGATGAACTTCTCCCGAACAACCTCCCTCTCCCACGGGTCAAGGGAGGAGCAACGATAAATTAGGGTTTTGGCTCTCCTCTCCGTGTTGGAGAGGGGTTGGGGGAGAGGTGAAAAAAGGGCTTGTAGAACTCACACTAAAGTATTCAGAAACTGTATACAAATGTAAACAAGTTTGAGAAACGAGAAATTCGCGGCTCTCAAACTTGTTTATGAAAATTAACTTAAAGTTAGAACAAAATGGATAACTCAAGAGGATTTTATTACCGATTGAGTTTCAAAGATGCTTTTCGAGAGTGGAAGCTAATGTAGTTTTAGGCACAGCGCCGACCACCATATCCACTTTTTGCCCACCCTTAAAAATCATTAATGTGGGAATGCTGCGGATGCCGTACTGACTAGCAACATTCGGATTTTCATCTGTGTTGACTTTTACGACCTTTATTTGACCTTTGTACTGTTCGGAGATTTCATCGACAACAGGAGCTACCATACGGCATGGTCCGCACCAGGGTGCCCAAAAGTCAACTAAAACTGGTACATCGCTGTCGAGTACTTCTTGCTTGAAACTAGAATCGGTAACTTGTGCGGCTGTTGACATGCCTAAAACCTTCGCCAATAATATCTGAGCTTGGTGAAAATTCTACCATAGCAAAAACCTCAGCTTGGGAGTGCGAGGATGTACATTTGCAAAGAAGCTCTCTTATTTTATTTACAAACATAAGGAACCGCCCGAACAGTAGTCCGGGCGGAGTGTGGTGTGAGGAGTGAACGGAAACATGCGTCTCCGCTATCTCTATTGTAAGCGACATATCGGATTTTTCCAGCAATTGTTTTAGGGGCCAGAAAAATTTATTGAAGGATTAGGGATTAGGGAAGAGGTGACAGGTGATAGGAAATAATCTGTAGCCTGTAACCTCTAACCTGTACCCTACTCCCTTCACTTACCCATACCTAATTGTTGAGCTTTTTGGTAAACTTTGCCTTCGGTTAATAAAGAAGGTGCAATCACAACTTCCACCTGCTGCATTTCTTTAATATTTTTCGCTCCCAAAGTGCCCATACTGGTTTTTAAGGCTCCTAAAAGATTGTGAGTACCATCATCTAATCCTGCTGGACCAATCAGTATTTGCTCTAGGCTACCAGTGGTGGCAACGCGAATGCGGGTGCCACGGGGCAAAACTGGGCTAGGAGTCGCCATACCCCAATGATAACCTCGTCCTGGGGCTTCTGCGGCTCTGGCAAAGGGGGAGCCAATCATCACACCATCAGCGCCACAGGCGATACATTTGCAAATGTCGCCACCAGTGATTAAACCGCCATCAGCAATAATGGGGATATAGTTGCCAGTTTCGTTATAGTAATCATCTCGTGCTGCGGCACAATCTGCGATCGCAGTCGCCTGTGGCACACCCACACCCAACACTCCACGAGAAGTACAAGCAGCACCCGGCCCAATTCCCACCAGTACCCCAGCCGCCCCAGCTTTCAACAAATTCAACGTAACTTCGTAAGTCACGCAATTCCCCAACACCACAGGGATGGGCATGGAACGGCAAAATTCTGCTAAATCGAGTGGTACTAAAGACTCTGGTGACAGATGTGCAGTAGAAACTACCGTAGCCTGGACAAAAAATAAATCTGCCCCAGCTTTTGCCACTGCCTCACCGTATTTACTTGCACCGGCTGGAGTCGCACTCACCGCTGCAATGCCGCCTTGTTGTTTAATTTCCTGAATACGTTGTTCAATTAATTCAGGCTTTATTGGTTCGGCATAGAGTTCTTGCATGAGGGCAACAAATTCATCTTTTCCCACAGAGGTAATCCGATCTAATATTGGCTCTGGGTCGGCATAACGAGTTTGAATACCCTCTAAGTTGAGGACACCTAATGCTCCTAACTGTGACAAACGTACAGCCATACGAACATCTACTACGCCATCCATAGCACTAGCAATAATCGGGATTTCTCGCTCAATATTGCCAATACGCCACTTAGTATCTGCCAAACTGGGGTCTAGCGTTCTATTACCAGGGGCTAGAGCAATTTCATCTATTCCGTAAGCTCTGCGAGCTGTTTTTCCCCGCCCAAGTTGAATTTCCACGCTTTAACTTTACTCAAATCTGTTTAAGCTAGGGTATCAAATTGTGGGGAAATTTGGGGCGTTTTTTCCCTAACCATATAAGTGACTAGTGATGGTTGTCATTAGTCATTTGGATTTTGACCGATTAAAAATCCAAAATCAGTTTGATTTACCGTTTATTTTTAGCGGCATCCACACCAGTGTAACCAGTTGCTAACCAAATTATCGCTCTAGCTCCATCACGAATAGATTTTTCGATAGATTCAGGGGGTTTTTCGGAAGGAACTGGCACTGGTTTTAAATAAATACCCCGACTACCCAAAATAATTTCGCCAATGACACAAGCCCGACGCATGTGAAAATCTGAAGTAATCAAATAAACGCTCTTAATGCCGCGAGCTTGCAAATCATCTACCAAAGTAGTAAAATTAGTAACTGTATCTACTGCTTCATAATCCAAGTGTAAACGTTGAGGATCGACACCAGCTTTGGTAAACACTCTTTGGGTGAATGTACGTGGACTGCCGCCTGTAATCCAAATCGGTATATTTGGATGCTCGCGAACGAATTTGGCTGTAAACTTTTCTCGCTCTAAATGTCTCGTTGAACCACCTAAGACTAGGACTGCTTGCGGCTGCACAAATTGGTTTTGTACTTCTTTGTATCCTAACCACATAAATATTGGTAGGACAAAAGCCATAAAACGAAAAGATTTATTTGTAAAGAGTAGCTTATTCAAGGCTCAATAACTTAATTTACTTGGTACACAATTTTCTCTGGCTATAAGAAAAAACAATTGATAGTAGAGTAGCAAACTTCCCAAGAATCTGCCCAAATACTGCCCAAATATAAATTTGGTTAGTTTTTGTGTAACAGCGCGATTAAGCGTGCCTGGAGTTTTTCCTCTAATTGATGGATTATCCTAACCGATATCGGACGATTCATCAAAGGGTTTTAACCACTTTATATAGTTGTTCTCAATTGCACGGAATACTGGAGCCAATCGCATGGGCGGATATCCCGACTTGTGAGAACTGGCGTACCACTTTTATAGGTACAGCAATGCTCTTACCATATTAATTGCTGTATATATGAATTGTCTAAACATAACGGGACTGGTGCGACTTGAACGCACGACCTGACGCTTAGGAGGCGTCCGCTCTATCCAACTGAGCTACAACCCCAACTGCGAAGCATATATAATTATAGCAGTAGTTTTAGGTAGACTGCCAAAAATTATCCCAAGAGCCACCGCCTACTTCTAAACCACAAAGAAAACTTTTTGCTTTTAAAATTACTTTAGATTTTCTGCCATTTAGTTCTCGTAACTCTAAATTCAGTTTTCCTTGCATAGTATCCCGACAACAGTATCTTAAACCTTCTACTGTCGGCGCACGTAGAGGTGTACCAGATAAATCTGTGGTTCCTGTTAATTCAATTTCATAATTAGAGTTGCTAGCTTTCATTTGCCACCTACCCCAAGGCTGAATTTCCCACTCAACTTGGGAATTCCAGGGAACAAATTCATAAAACTTGCCTTGATAGTGCAGTCCAATCATCGCTACAGATTCCATCCACCACAGCACACCCCGCCGTCCACCACCAGCAGTTAATGCTAAGTCGGGTTCGCCCTCGAAGCAATTACAGTTTATCCAAAACCATTTCTGAGGAAAAGCACCACCCCAATTTTTCTCGCCGTAGGCTGGGGCGTTAGTGAATTCGTAGATTTTGCCATTCCAGTCAATCTTTCCACTGGCTAAACCGTGAGCCATCAAAATTTGCCATCCAGGTTCAAAAATCTGCAAGAATGACAGCCAGCCTGCGGTTGATTGCTGAATGCCATTTTGATTGCCCCAACCGTATACTGGTTGAATTTCATACTGCCAACGGCAATAATTATTGGTGGCGCGATCGCGAATTATTCCCTGATTCAAGGTGGCTGTAGCTTGATATCCTTCTTGGACGTGATACTCAAACTCTGCTGGGAGTAAGTATAGGGGAGAAACTTGCAAATTATTTTTACCCCAATGACCTAAAGCCAAAACATCCCGACTACCCCAAAATTTGTTGACATCAGGAAAAGTACGGCAGAGATACTCATCATCCGGGCCGAGGATTTGGGCTGCACCACCACTGTGAGGTTTACCGCCGATGGGATCTTCAATAGAGTACATAAAGGCAAATGTTTGCCTAATTTCCGGTAGTGTGACGCGATAATACCAACCTTCAAAGAAGCGGCGGCTACTGCCATCCCAGTGATAGCCAGAATGGGGCGTTTGGAGAGAATTTAGGGGAATAGTTAACATAGATTTATCTAATTGCCGATTTTTTCAGTATGCGCGACGATCGCTTCGATATTAATGATGCTTATGAAATTCTTGGGCTGAAACCCGGTGCCTCTCAAGCACAGGTGAAGCGAACTTACCGTAAACTGGTTAAAATTTGGCATCCCGATCGCTTTGTCGAGCAAAGACAAAAACAGGAAGCTGAGGAAAAAATCAAATCAATCAACGCAGCTTACAACAGGCTCAAATCCGAAATTCCATCTGAGCCTCCTATTCCTAAAAATCCATCTTCATCTTCGCCTAAAAATCCCCCAAAAATATCTGTCAATCGTTGGGATGCAGAAACTTTTTACACTTTAGGAGTAGAAAATGCTACACAAGGAAGATATGAGGATGCGATCGCAGATTTTACCCACGCAATTCGTCTCAATCCTGATTATATTGACGCGTATAAATATCGTGGGCTAGTTTGCTCACAACTGGGATACGAATATAGAGCCGCTTCAGATTTAAATAAAGCTGCACAAATAGAAGAAGAGTTAAGAAATCCGGGGAGTACGCAAAGATCGCGATCGCCCAGATATGATGCATCAAAACCTAGACCTCTAGTAGAAAGATTTTGTCAAAAGATAAAAAGTTTACTGCGGCTAAATCGGCGTTGGAGATAAGGAGCGAATATAGTTGAAGACATTAGAGATGGAGTTAGATAATACTTATACTTGGGAATACTAAGTGTAGTAAGAATTGCTGCCGATTTCTTAGTATTCATCGTATGAGCGATCGCTTTGATATAAATCATGTTTACGATATTCTTGGGTTGAAACCAGGTGCATCTGCTGATGAGGTCAAGCAAGCTTACCGCCAGATGGCTAAGACTTGGCATCCAGATTGTTTTATTGAACCGCAGCAAAAGCTAGAAGCAGAAAAAAAAATCAAAGAAATCAATCAAGCTTATGCAAGATTAAAGTCTTATCAGCCAAATCAGACAAATCAATCTGCTTCCACTTTTACCAAAATTGATTTCACTGCATCTAATGCTGAAAGTTTCTACAAATTGGGCATGGAGAAAGCTCAAAAAGGAAAATATACTGAAGCAATTGAAAACTTTACCCAAGCGATTCGTCTCAACCCCAACTATTTTGAAGCCTACAAATACCGAGGGCTTGCTTGCTCGAAACTAGGATATGAAAATAGAGCCAAGTCAGATTTTAAAAATGCCAGAGAACTGGAACTGAAACAGAAAAAAGCATCGCCAAAGCCACCAACGCCGCCACCACCACCCCAACCGATATCGCAACCGCCAAAGCCACCAACGCCACCACCTGAATCACAGTCTCAACCTTCACCCTGGAAATGTGTACACACCCTAACTCATCTAAACTGGGTTTTTACAACTGCAATCAGTCCAGATGGACAAACTTTGGCTAGTGGAAGTAGTGATAATACTATCAAGATTTGGCATCTCGACACAGGGAAATTACTACATACTCTCACTAGTCATACCAAATGGGTAAGATGCCTAGCCTTTAGCCCAGATAGCCAAACTCTGGTTAGTGGCAGTGATGATAGCAGCATAGTCATTTGGCAAGTATCTACAGGTAAATTACTCAAGACCCTGAAAGTACATTCAACCCCAGTTTTTTCTGTAATCTTTAGTCCAGATGGTCAAACTATCTTGAGTGGCGGTACAGACACTACTATACCGTTTCTCAGTCTAGTGAAGTACAGTAACAACAGTGGGTATACCAATTATGAATATCATTCAAAGAAACTTGGTTAAAAGCAGTTTCAATGGCTTCTGCTAAATCTGGATAACTTCTAGCACCAAGAGAACGTAGTATGTTCTTAACCTTAGACCAACAATTTTCAATCGGGGAGAAATCAGGAGAGTATGGTGGTAAATAAATCAATTTAGCTCCGGCAGCCTCAATTAATTGTTCAATATCTCCGCCTTTATGAATTGAGCAATTGTCCATAATTACATAATTACCTTTTTTAAGTTTTGGGATTAATTTTTGAGAAATATAAGCCTGAAATGTCAGACCATCAGTTGCGCCTAAAATGCTATATTGGCTAATTACGCCTTGAAGACCAATTGCACCGATTATCGAGACATTTTTACTACGTTTTTGAGGTCGAGTACCATGCGCTCTTTTACCTTTTTGGGAACGAGCGGAGTGCCTTATCAAAGATAGATTAGCTCCGGCTTCGTCGAGAAATATCAATTTCCCCGCAGGTATTAAGTGAATTTGCAGCCAGAACTGGACTCTTAATAATTGAACTCTTTCAGTTTCTTTTTCCGTGGCGTGCAATGTTTTTTTTTAAGCTGATTTCCATCTTCTGTAACATTCTATCTACTGTAGAAATACCAATGGTTATCCCTGTCTTTTCTTTGAGTTCTGACCGAATCTCTTTTAAGGTGGCATCATTCTTGGCTTCTACTATTTCTTTAAGAACATTAAATTGTTCTTCGTTTAGCTTTGGTGGAGTTTGTTGCGTCCTGATTTTAGGCGCGATACTTCCTGTTTCTCTATATCGTTTAAGTAGTTTCTCAATAAAGCCTAAAGTTACACAAAATCTTTTTGCTAACTGACGTTGTGATATTCCACCTGACAAATATGTATCAAGTATTTTTTGACGTAAATCGAGGGAATATGCTTTCACTTTCATCCTTAACTAAGATACACAGCTTTATTTGATTAAGTGTACTTCATTAGATAGGGAAACGCTATATAAAGGTTTCCCATATAGAAATAGGACAATTACTGCAAGTCCTCAAAGGTCATTCTTCCTTCATTTATTCCCTTACCACTTGCCCAAAACAACAGATTTTTGTCAGTGGCGGTGCGGATAATACCATTAAGCTGTGGAATTTGAAGAGTAACAAACTGCTGCAAACTCTCAACGGACATTCAGGTTGGGTGATGTGTGTTGCTATTAACCCTGATGGGCAAATTTTAGCTAGTGGCAGTTATGACCAAACTATCAAGCTATGGGACATTAGTACAGGTAAGCTAATTAACACTCTTGCCGGACATCGCAGCTATATTTGTGCGATCGCTTTTAGTCCCGATGGTCAGCATCTTGTTAGCGGTAGTGCAGATCGTACTGTGAAGATATGGGATGTTAACACGGGACAAGAACTTTACACTTTGGATAACCATTCAGATTGGGTTAACTCTGTTGCTTTCAGTCCTGATGGCAAAACTTTGGTTAGCGGTAGTCGAGATATGACTATCAAGCTTTGGCGATGCGATATCTAACAATAAATTAAAAATTTAAGTAGGTAGACATAATTAAACATAAAGTAAAATCCTAGTTCGTAGTGAGCGATTCATCGCTCAAAGAAAGGATTATAGGACTAAAGTCTTTACTACAAACTTTAATTTATTTACGTCTAGCTACTTAGAGAATTGAAGCAAATTGCTAGATTTTTCGATCGATCCATTAACTGACAGTTAAATAACATCCATCTTTGGGATACTCTTTCTGTTGATTAAGTATTAACTCTCTAAAGATTAAGTATTAACTCCCTGGAGATAGAGCCATTTGTTTGAGGGCAGAGGTTATTCTGAGATTACCAACAGTTGAGTAGCAAATAAAACTCAATATTTATCAGCAACATATATTTTTCAGTTCATTAAAACCTTTTGTTTTCACAAAGCTTTAGTTCGTCAATATCTTAATCTGAGGAGTTAAATCAACGGCTATGTCTATTCCCAATGAACGCGAAATCAAAAATAGTGAAGTTAGACAAGAATCTTACACTGATATTAATGGCAATACTCAAACCCATTTGACACAAACTAGTGAAACAGTCAAGAACAATACAACTAATCCCAGCTCTTACACTAGCGGTTACGTACATGGTCGAAATGTTGAGCGTAGCTACCAGCAAGCAGATTTAGCCCAACGTGATGAAAACAATGCTAGTGGTGGGTTGCTGTTGGGTATTATCATTACTTCCCTGCTTGGTTTAGTTATAGGTGGGGTTTGGTACTTCAACCAGCAGAATAATGCAGCAGTTAACAATGCTGTGCCGGTCGTGGTTCCTGTACCAAGTAAGAGCGAGCCAACTCCCAGTGCATCTCCTCAACCACAAAAGACGATAATCGAAGAAAGAACTAGGGAAGTACCTGTACCTGTTGCTGTTCCTGTTCCCCAACAGCAAGTTACACCTCCGTCTGCACCTCGCCAACCGGATATTAACATTACTATTCCACCCCAGCAGCCTGCGGCAGAAAAAGCACCTTCTGTAACCCAGTCAGCCCCTAAAGCGACACAAAGTCCGGCGACGAGTTCAACTACTAATACTCCGGCTTCGCAGAACGATAGTTCTACTAATACTGTTGCTCCTAGTACAAAAAGTGACACCTCTAAAAGTACTACACCTCAAGGAGTAGACCAGTCAAACAGTACATCTAATAGCGATTCTTCTACCGCAGGCGGTTCTGGCCAATAACGCCTTCTGAACTTTCAGCCCACTTGGTAATGTTGGCGTGAATGCCAATATTACCAAGTGGGACAAATTTTAAGCAATATTTCTGAATTGTTGCGATAAATTAATGGGATTCAAGTTTAGTAAAGGTGTCTTGTAGCTAAACAAACACAATGCTAGATTAAGACCAAGGTACAAACAGGTTAAAAGTTAAACAAAAAGTTTCAAGTTAGAGCCTGTGCCTCCTGCTCTAATCTTATTGCGATCGCTATCCTTGGTTGTGACATCCGTTGAATGTGTTTTTGCCTTAAGTTCAATGAGTTGTTTTGGAGGTTTTAGAACGCACAGCCAGAAAATGCCTGCCTAGTTGGAATATAAGGATGTGCAATTTTGAATAAAGCGATCGCGAATACTGTCCACCTTATTTTGAGTTAGTCATTTCTGAATTCTTCAATCTTCAAGAAACCGCCGCAAGCTATTGAGATTTATCCATCGTAGCTTCAGGCGGTTTCTGTCATTTGTCATTTGTCCTTTATTTAGACCAATGCCCAATGACTAATGACTAATTAAAGTAATTACAGTCACTTCAGGCGGACAAAATAAACGTCCTGGTTTATAAGTTCCTAAACCACGATTGACATATAGTTGATTTTCTTCCACCTTGTGAAACCCTTGCGCCCACTCCCAATATCGAACTACTTTCGAGCAGTCTCCTAATAAAAATGTCACCCAACGCCGCAATTTTTTGGGAATTTGTTTAAGTAGCTTTTTGTAATAGAGTACTAGAGGGCCAATGCCCGGAATGACGATGTGACCACCGTGGGTATGACCAGATAGTTGCAAATCTACGCGCCATTGTTGCAATATCTTGGCTGTATCTGGGTTATGAGATAAAACGATGCGCGGTGTAAGCGAATCTAGTTGATTCATTACTGGTGCAGGGTAAAATTCCTGCGACCAATAATCAGCTAGTCCTATCAATGGTAATTCTTTTCCTAGTGGATAAGCGATTTCATTCCAAAGCACATGTACCCCAATGCTGGTTAACGCTTGTGTAACTTCTGCTTTGGAGTGGCTGTAATAGATATCGTGGTTCCCAAGTACGGCGTAGATACCACAGCGACTTTGCAGATGTTTGAGTCGAAGCACCAATTGATGGATTGGTGTGGGATTGTCAGTTACGTAGTCACCAGTTAATAGAATTAAATCTGGTTCAGCTTCATTAGTAAGTGCGATCGCTTTTTCTAACATCTCTTCCGACAGTCGCAAACCATCGTAATGAAAATCTGACAACTGTACTAATGTTGTACCTTGTAAAGATGCAGGAAGTTCTGCAATCTTAACCGTTATTTTATCTACTCTTAAATGTCCCGTAAACAACCAATGCATAAGTTAACCGATACTCCTCATACCAGCGCTTACAGCTTACCAAAAATCAAAATGTAACTTGATAAAATGCAATAATTTATGTCATCTACTTCAGATACAATTAATTCATTGATTTAATTTTGCTGATTTAATTTTGGCGATGAGAGTAGCAGGTTATGTCTAAGTTTGCAGGCACTCATTAGCCAGAATACCTGCTGAAATTGCGTTCTTTTTTGTTAAATTTGGTAATTACCTACTCACCTTGTAGCGTGATTATAGTAACTTCTGGGCGGCAAAATAAGCGTCCTGGGAGGTAAGTTCCCAAACCACGATTGACATATAGTTGATTTTTTCCTAGCCGATGCAAACCCTGTGCCCATTCCCAATGTCTGACTACAGAAACATTTTCTTCCAAAAATGGGACTCGACGCCGCACTTTTCTAGGTATTTTTTCTACAAGCTTTTCGTAAAACAACGCCGCAGGGCCAATTCCGGGAATCAAGATTTGACCACCGTGAGTATGACCAGATAATTGTAAATCGACTCGCCATGCTTGTAATATCTCCGCAGTATCTGGGTTATGGGATAAAACTATGCAGGGTGTGTCGGGATTTAGCTGGTTCATAACTGGTGCGGGGTGAAACTCCCGTGACCAATAATCAGCCAGTCCAACGAGTGGTAATTCTTTTCCTAGTGGATAGGCAATTTCGTTCCAAAGGACGTGAATTCCAATGCTAGTAAGGGTTTCTGTAACTTCTGCTTTTGCGTGTTTATATATATCGTGATTGCCAAGGATAGCATAGATACCACTGCGACTTTGCAAATGTTTGAGTCGAAGTACCAGTTGGTGAATTGGTGTGGGATCGTCAGTTACGTAGTCACCAGTTAATAAAATTAAATCTGGTTCAGCTTTGTTAGTAAGTGCGATCGCTTTTTCCAGCATATCTTCCGACAGCCGCAAACCATCGTAGTGAAAATCTGACAACTGCACCAGCTTCTTACCTTGTAACGATGCAGGCAAACCTGCAATGTTAACCGTCAATGCTTCTATACTTAACGGCCCAGATAATAACCAATGCATAAGACGTTCAATAAAGCTCAATCATAGCGCTTACAGCTTAACTGAACATTGTTTATTTGTGTGTAGCGACCAGTGCAACTTATTGGAAATTTTATGAAAGCTGTATATTTTAGAGTATTTATACTCAGTTAAAATCAGACGTAACTTTGCTGTTAATTTATGTCAGAGTATGGTTTTTTCTTTCAAAGACAGAGAGATAGTGATTCATGTTACGTATATAAATCAACTATACGGTCAGGGTTGATTTTGGTAGAGTATACTGTATTACATATTACCACATTTAACCAAAACACCTAAAGCTGTTTATGTCGTCATTATTAGAGCCACAATTTATCCAGGATTTTACCCACTTTGAGCAGCACGTAGCAAAATTGATCCATAAAGCAGATTGGACAGTTGAAACTGCAAAGACTAATCAACCTGGCTACGATCTAGTGGTTAAAAAAGGAAACCTAGTTGGTGTTGTTCAGGTAAAATGGCTAAAAAGCAACGTGACAGCGCCACAGCTTTTAAAGTTTGCTGACTTTTTAGATTCTGATGAAGGCAAAAAATTTAATTTTGGTTGGTTCATAACTACAAAAGGATTTGGTGGCCCAGCATTGGCATTAATTAGAACTTGGGGTAAAGATACTAAAGTTCGCTGTGGGATTGCCCATGAAAATAAGCTGGTTGGGATTGATGGCCCAATTAATCCTGACCCTCCGCCAGAACCTCAAAAAAAAGTTTACTTTGGAGTTTTTACCTGTAAAGGCGGAGTAGGAAAAACAACTGTAGCAGGTCATTTAGCAGGAGCATTAGCACTGCAAGGATTTAATGTAGCACTTGTGGATTTAGACCCGGAACAAAATCTGCAAAAATTAGTAGGTGATGGGGTTTTTGTTCCCAATCCTAAAGGAGTAGGTACAACTATTCAAGTTTTTGATGGAAATGATTGGGATGAAGATGCTGCCCGTGACTGTCAAATAGTAATTTGTGATTGCTCACCAGCATTAGAGCGTAATCCCTCAGAGCTAGTTAAGCGATTAGATTATTGTATTATCCCAACAACCTTCAATCCATTGGGAATAAGTAAGCACGGTAAAGTTATTCAAGATACTGTTAAAGAAATACGTGAAATCAATAATTTAGCTCATTTATTTGTATTAGTTAACAACTTTAAAGACCCTGGTATTAAGCGCTTAAAACTTCTAAAACAAGTCTATTCTAATGCTTATAAAGAAATTAGTAAGATAGATAATAAATTTCATTGTATAGATCCAGAAGAAGTTTGTATTCGGACTAGCGATCTACTTTACTACTGGGGTATACATATACTCGAAAATCCAGAAAATCCTGCCAGTAGATTAGCCTTTGATCTAGTTGGCGGAAGATGCTACCCGCGTGAAGATTTTATCAACTTAGCAGATTACATTGAAAGAGAAGCTGGTATAGGAATTCTTAGAGCTAATTAAGACTGTTTAAGATAAGTTTGCACTTAGCGATCGCTAGTCTTCCTATATAATTTTTAGCAAAACCTGTGTTGAAACTGAGGGCTTTTCTTACATACCTAATGGATTTTTCAAACCCCTTCTAAGCCAGAATACCCATTACTAAGGCTAATTTTGACTATTTTATTGCAAAATAATCAAAAAAATAACGCCTACCTGTAATTTTTTGGTGACGTTATTTTTTGAATTTAATTCACAGTTAAAAATAGTTAAATGAATTTGTTAAATCTTTGTCATTGATTGACCGCAATTTTTTATACAGCACTGCGGTTAGTTAATAAATTCCACAAGAAGACTGCAACAATTGCACCAAGAACTGCTACTGCAATACCTGGAATGCTCAGACTAGGAGCTGCTAGGGTTAAAGTTCCCGTACTGAAAAATACACCTAAACTACCGCCAACAAAAGCACCGATAATTCCTAATAATATAGTTCCTAGAATTCCGCCACCTTGATGACCGGGGTAGATAGCTTTTGCGATCGCACCAGCAATTAGACCTAAAACAATCCAAGCAAGAATATTCATTGTTGTTAAGTTGGTAAACGTTTTTGACTTACAAGTACATATTAACGATCTTCATTTTTGACTTAATCTACCATCAGAATTAATTATGAATATCCATTAGGAATAGTTTAATTGCTACTAGATTTTTATATTGCGCCTACCATCCTGCTTAGGACAAGTCGGCTATGAATAGGTGTGACATGCCAATGTCCTAAGTTGTCCGATCGCTGCTATGTGACCCATTTGAGGTAGATAGTCAATTAAAAAAAAGCTCCTAGTAGGTCTTTAACTAGGGGCTTACATAAACTATTGCTTGGTAATTGCAGTATATGCATTTTTAATTAGCTCTCTCCTCTACTAGAAGAATTAAGCTGAGTTTTTAGGGACTGTCTCTAAAGTAATGTAAAGGAAGCGAAATCAGGCGATTGAGACGATCGCCTATCCCTTTGCAAGTTCATGTCTAGTTTTTAACTTTTAATTGCTTATCCCGCGATCGCTACCAATAACTTGATGGTTGATAAAAGGCAACAATCTGCGGTAAGACCAATGCATACTTAGAAAAATCAGACTTACTAAGATTAGCAGCATAACGCCCAGAATCGTTGTATATGCCTTAGTGCGCCACCAAAAGCCATTCGCACCTAGTCGCACAACCTTCCATAAATTAGCTGCTATATCAGCACTTTCAGAATCGTGAATCGTGATGGGTAAGAATGCTGCTGTGTTTTGTCGCGCAATTGTCATTTTTATTACTCCTTTAAACCTAAATGCTGAAGTATTAATTATAAACTACGGTAACACTATAGGTTTTGTGTTATTTGTATTTAATATCTCATAGCTTGATGCAATAAGCAAGTTTTCAGGGCATTGGGAATAGGGCAAAACAGTTGTGCTAATATTACTCAGCACTCTTGAGGGGCATTGGGCATTAGTATTAAAAATTAGTATTTACTAGATTGAAAACTATTCTCTAGTCTCAATCCCTACTCCTAGTCTCCAATCTTTAGTCAAAATGCCTAATCAAATTTGGTTATCACAGTTGGAAAAACACCGAGCGATCGCAGTTATCCGCGCCCCTCAAATGGAACTGGGACAACAAATGGCAATGGCTGTAGCATCTGGGGGAGTGCAGCTAATTGAGATTACCTGGAATAGCGATCGCGCTGGGGAATTAATCAGTCAACTACGTTCGCAATTACCAGCCTGTATTATTGGCACTGGTACGCTATTTAATGTGCAGCAGTTACAAGATGCGATCGCATCTGGGGCGCAATTCCTCTTTACACCCCACGTTGATTCGGCAATGATTCAAGCAGCACAAGAAAAAAATGTGCCTATCATACCAGGAGCGCTGACTCCTACAGAAATTGTTACCGCTTGGAGTCAAGGCGCTAGTTGTGTAAAAGTGTTTCCCGTGCAGGCAGTGGGAGGGGCTGATTATATCAAAAGTTTGCAAGGGCCGCTGGGTGAGATTCCCTTAATTCCTACTGGCGGCGTGACTCTAGAAAATGCCAAAGAATTTTTGCAAGCTGGAGCGATCGCTGTCGGTTTGAGCGGAGAATTATTTCCCCAAAAGCTTGTCATAGAGAGAAATTGGTCAGCGATCGCAACTCAGGCAAAAAACCTGATGCAACAGTTAGGTTAACTTAGAATCAAATCATCAAAATTCACGTCTATTAAAGTAATAGATAGGGAAATAAAGGTGAAACCCGATCGGTTTCTCAAGACCCCATGATTTGAGTGTGAGTGTATCTAAAATGAAAAGACAAATTTCTCCTGACTGGGTGCGTCGCTTACAAATAATTCTCACTGGTACAGTACTGTCCCTAAGTGTTTTTACTACTACTGGAACCAGTGAAGTTTGGGCGAATTCCAAAAATCAAGTGATTGCACAAAAAATTCAGACATTACAACAATCAAATCAGCGCTGGATTCAAATTGATCTTTCCAAGCAAAGATTAATAGCTTGGCAAGGTGACAAAGTGGTTTATGGAAGTGCTATTTCCTCTGGCAAAAAAGCTACTCCTACTCTTGTCGGTACTTTTAAAGTTCAATCTAAGTTTAAAACTACCCGGATGCAGGGAGAAGACTACAATGTTCCCAACGTTCCTTATGCAATGTTTTACCAAGGTAATTACGCTATTCACGGAGCTTATTGGCATAAAAAATTTGGCACTCCAGTGAGCCACGGCTGTGTGAATGTTGCACCTAAACATGCTAAATGGCTATTCGAGTGGGCATCCGTAGGGACACCAATAGTCATTCATAAATAATATGTGAAGCAGCCAAAAGGCAATTTAGGTAAAATCATAAATAACAACAAATCAAGACAATTAAGTGATTCCCAGCATAAAATCATGCTGGGAATATTCGGAGTCGTAATTACGGAAATTGAAATAAAATATAGAAAAGGGCATTAAATATTTGCCTAAAAAATAAGCGGAAATCCTGACAATTACTGTGTGAAATTACAAATGCAAATATGAATTCGGGGAAAGTTTGCATTTAGACATTTAAATGACAGATTCTTTGTAAAGGTTGTCCTTTGTAATTGGTCATCGGTCATCATTTAACAAATGACAAATGACAAATAAAAGATGAACTGCGTAAATCCTCGACAGGAAGTTAGAAGTCACTTTGGAAATTTGTAGTTTTCCAGAAAATTACTTCACTTGATGATTTTTGCGTAGTTTAGAAGATAAGGCATAATGCAAACTTGGATTCGCCGCAGTGGGATTCGTTCTTCAGCAACTTTTTGTACTGGCGTGGCATTGATGGTAATGACTTTATTCTCTTGGTCATCGCCGTTAACAGGTACACCAAACTCGACTACAGCAACAGCCACCTCAGTAGATCAAAACAGCACTAATAATATTAGCCAACCTCGCTGGATTGAAATTGACTTGTCAGAACAACGTTTACGTGCATGGGAAGGTAATAAACTTGTTCATTCATACCGCATTTCGGGAGGTAAGCGATCGACTCCTACACCCATAGGTAGATTTCGGATTAATTCTAAGTATCGTACTCATCGGATGCGAGGCAGAGGCTACAACATTCCTGACGTTCCTTACACAATGTATTTCTACAGAGGCTATGCCATCCACGGAGCTTATTGGCATAACCGTTTTGGCACTCCAGTCAGCCACGGTTGCGTAAATTTACCTGTTAAGCAAGCTGGCAATCTTTACAGATGGGCTTCAACGGGAACTTTAGTAGTAGTGCATAAATGATCGTGAATCGATCGTTGCTGCAATCATTACCTTGATGTATGGACAGGTGGGTTATGCGTCAGCGCACCTGTTCATATATACTAGACCTCTTGGCATTTGTGCCTTTTGCAAGAGGTCGGGAAATGGGGAAAGGTTAAAGGGGAATGTTAATTCTATCCCTTTTCCCTTTAACCCTTACCCTTTACCCGACAAATGTCAAGAAGTCTACTGCCCTGATGACCTTAGTATTTTGGTATTTCTACCAAAGCAGCAGCCAGTGCTACTCCAGGGAGAAGATTTTTTACCTGTATTACCAGAAATTGAACTTGCATTAACTGTCAATCAAGTTTTTGGATGATTAAAAATGGGCAATTAAAAATATACATTTGTCGTTAAGTGTATGCTTTTTGATGAGAATATAGACATTAGTTATGTCTATAATAGACATGATTATGAATAAAAGAGGTTTTAGATGAACTGGAGAATTGCAGAAGCGAAACAGAGGTTCTCCGAACTAATTCATGCTGTCACCAAAGAACCGCAACTCATCTACAACCGAAATCAACTGGTGGCTGTAGTTGTTGAAGCTGAGATGTTTGAAGAATTTTTGACGTGGCGCAAGCAGCGCGAAAAGATTTCTTTAGCTGAGGTTTTCAAAGAACTACGTCAGATAGCTGCTGAGGAAGATTATATTCTCGAAGTACCCTCCCGCCAAGACCGTCCTAACCCTTTCGCTGATGCCATCGATGACTTTTCTTTGTGACACCAATATTATCAGCGAATTAGTAAAACTTCAACCTAACTCTGGTGTACTGAAATGGGCAGAAAGAGATTTTTCAATAGTTCTGAGTGCCATCACCGTTGAAGAAATATTTTACGGACTGACATCCAAGCCCAACCCTAGAATTCAAATATGGTTTGAGAACTTTTTGGGAAATAATTGTCAAGTATTGCCTATCACCATTGAAATTGCCAAGCGCTCCGGTGAATTGCGAGGTCAACTAAGATTAAGTGGGAAAACACACACCCAAGCAGATATGATGATTGCTGCTACTGCTCAAATTCATCAATTGACTTTAGTAACGCGCAACATCCGGGATTTCGATGGCTGCGGTATCCCACTTTTAAATCCTTTTAGTTAATTAACTCAACTGTGCCACAAGTTGATTTTCCAACAGCGTGTCATTAGTTAACAAGTCTTCAACAGTGATTCGCAAAAAGCGTTGCTCATCAACTTGAAAGAGGATTTTGATGCGATCGCTTCCAGGATATCCGGTTGGTGTCAGTTGGGCAATTGTCTTCGCACCTTCTCGATCGTTGAGGGGTTTGACGCTGGTTTCACTATTGTCCAGACGGCGAGTAATTAAGCGATCGCCATCAAAATAAACTTCAGTACTACCCGTATCTGCTCCCAATTCTCCCATAATTAGTTCAATACTGGGCTGATTTTCTACAGAAGCACCTAAGACTAATTCCACTGGCTGAGTCATTGGATATGCTTGTCCAGCTTTAATTAAAGAATGCCATTTGTGACGCTGATTGCGGCGATCCCAGTAGCGGATACCATAACTATGGTAGAGAAAGTCTTTGATTTGTATCCCTTGTGCTAACTGTAATGCACCTTGAGCGATCGCTTCAAAAGGACGTTCGCAACGGATTTTTTCTGGCTCAAAATACTGTTTAATCCATGTCTGCACTGCGGGTAATTGCACTGTGCCACCAACTAACAAAACTGCACTAATATCTGGAAGTTCTATCCCTTGCCGTCTTGCTTGCTGCAACAGTGTGGTCATCGAATCATCCAATAACTCAAAAAAGGCGTGTTCTTTGAGGATATCGTCAAAAGTATCGCGGTTTAGTTCCAGTTCATAACTTTCAAATGTCTCATCGTCAAAATAAACTTCACTAGCTTGGTTTTGAGTTGATAGCTGAATTTTTACCCGTTCTGCCAATCGTGTTGTCAAGGGACTTACCGCCAACTCTTGAGTTTTAGCAAAGTAATCTACTAACCAATTATCAATATCAGTACCACCCAAATTTTGCCCAGCTTTCGCCAGGACACGGGCAGTTTTGACTTTTTGTTTTGAATCTTCAGCCAGGGACTTATTACCCCATTTGAGGAGAAATCCCAAGGGCTTTGTGCTTGCCTGCACGCTTTGATCCAACCGGACAAGGGATAAATCCAAAGTACCACCACCGAAGTCAATTACCAAAAGATTTTCTCGATCTGCCAAGCCATAACCCAAGGCGGCGGCTGTGGGTTCATCCAGCATTCGCACCTGTTCGACCGGGAGGGCTTGACAAACTTTTCCCAACCAGTGACGATAGGCTTCAAAACTGTCTACAGGTACGGTTAACACCAGAGAATCTAACCCACCTTCTAGGGGCGCTAGTTCTTCAATTACTTGAGTAAGGAACCATTGCCCTACTTGTTCAAAGGTGACAATTTGTCCATCTAGTTCGGGTAAGAAACCTTGAATATCTGCACCAATACCGCGTTTGAAGCTACGGAAAAATCGCGTTTCGCCTTTGAGGTCAAAACCGCGATCGCGTACTTGTTGCCCGACTAAGACTTTATTTTGGGCTGCGTCTTCAACATAAACCAAGCTGGGAATCAGTGGCGGATTGAGACTTTGTTTAATTGATAAGCCTGGTAGAGTCAGGGTTTCTGGCTGCTGGGTTACAGGGTTCCAACGAGCAATGACTGTGTTGCTAGTACCAAAATCGATTGCGATCGCCATATTTTATATTTATTCTCTCGCACGAAGATGCCAAAGCTGCTTTATTTGTGATTATTCTCTATAAGTTACCAAGAAAGCAAATGCGCCCATAGGCATAGTTCTTTGCATCCCAATCCAGATATCGATTCAGTCTGTTGCAGCGAAGTGTTAGCTGCAACGCATAGCATAGTTAGACAACGATCCTGGGTTTTGACGCAATACTGTTCGGTTAAGGCAAGAGACACGATGAATCGCCGTCTCTACAATAATCAGTCTTTTGTAGAGACGGCGATTTATCGCATCTTTGGCGATCGATATTAAAGCAGTAGATATCAGATGGCTATTGGGGAGAGTTTCAGCCGTTTCTGGTGTAAAAAGGGTAGTTAAGACCTTATGCTGGGCGAAAGTAAAATTGGAGGCACTGGCTAATTAGTACAAAAACCTAATCTAACCCGGAGTTCCGGGTTAGTCGTAGTTCATGCTCAATCTTCATTGCGTAACTGCCAGACTGCACCAAAAGCAGCCCCAGCCCCAGCTAACAATCCAGTACTCATTCCTTGGATAGTTTTTTGGAATGGATCTTGAGTTAGGCACTCACTTGTAACCTTACTGTCTTCCAAGCAGAGACTACTTTCTGCCCAACCAGCAGTACCTCCTAAAATTACACCAGTGATACTACAAGAAACAATTAGCAGTAAAAGACGTTGTGTTTTTCTAGCCATAGATGGATGTTTTACTCAATTTTGTATTTTAGACTTTAAATTGGATTCCTATGTAAATACACTTGGGTCTAGATAAAAAATTTTAGATTTTTCCATACTTGAGCCACTGTTTAACCAGGCTGCTTCAGCAAAATTCCAAATCTAAAATTCTGTCAAAGGTTAGAAATTGTAGTTGACTTTAAACTACTTTACACATCCGAGCAGCAAATGTCAGCTGGTTTATGGCTGGCGAGGTAAACTCATGTGCTTCGTCCTAGTAATCTATCTTTAAATTGATTGGTACACAATTTCGTAGCAAAGACTTTAGCTCTGAGAAAACAAGGACTAAAATCCTTACTACAAATCCTCAAAACTAGTTTGACGTAGTATTCGGTCAGTTGTTGCCCACTGATACTCAAAAAATATCTACTCAATCTTCAAGTTGAAAGGCAAGCGGGCATAAACCCCTTGTGGATCGTTCATCTTTTGTAAAATCTCTACTTCCTGTTGCAATTTTTGGAATTCGGTGGTGAGGGGATTGGATTGTTTGAGTTGCGTCCCTTCAATCCCTAAAGCAGTCCGCACCTCTTCTGTTGCACGCCCAAAAAAGCGTTCTCCGAAGCTGCTAGTGCGAGGATATTCTTGTACTTCCCAATCGTCTCCTAATTTCGCCTGCTTGGCAGTGTATGCGATCGCAGTATTCAAACCACCAATTTCATCCACCAAACCAATTTCTTTAGCCGCTTCACCCGACCAAACCCTTCCTTGGGCAATTTCTGCTACTTTTTGTTCTGGGAGTTTCCGACCTTGAGAAACTTTATTCAGAAACATATTATAAATCCGGTTAACACTGCGCTGATAAATTTCTAACTCTTGAGGCGATTTCGGACGCGAAACTGTTTGACTATCAGCATAGCGTGCGGTTTTCACTGAATCCCAAGTAATACCATTATTACTGGCCAGCTTTTCCCCATTGAATAAGATCCCAAACACTCCTATAGAACCTGTAATAGTATTTGGTTCTGCAAAAATGCGATTAGAGTCGCTAGCAATCCAATAACCTCCAGAGGCGGCGACATCACCCATTGACACCACAACTGGTTTTACTTCACGAGTTAATTTCACTTCTCGCTGCATGACTTCGGCTGCGGTAGCGCTACCACCGGGACTATTAATTCGTAATACAACAGCTTTCACATCTTTATCTTGTCGCAGCTTGTTGAAGATTTTCGCAAAGCGATCGCCTCCTACTTGTCCATCTTCTCCTTTACCATCGACAATCTCGCCCTCAGCATAAACAACAGCAATTTGATTTTTGGAGTTACGTTCTACACCCAAAGATTTACCAGAAACTTGGGCGTAGCTATTCAAGCTAATTTGTCGGAATGTTTTATCTTCTTTATCGCTATTTGTCAACTTTTTCAGGTCAGCGACAACTTCATCGGGGTATTGTACTAGATCGACTAAACCGTTAGTTTTAGCTTGTGTGGCTTCTAGTAAAGACTGATTATCTGCGATCGCTTGCAACTTATTGGGTTCAATTTTCCGACTTGCGCCTATAGCAGTGCGCCACTCTCCCCAAACGTCATCTAACAATTTCTGAGTTTGTTCGCGGTTTTCTGGACTCAACTTGTTGAGAATAAATGGTTCAACGGCTCCTTTAAATTTCCCTACTCGCACGACTTGAACGCCAATGCCATACTTCTGCAATGCTCCCGCTAAAAACATTGGTTGTGAACTCAAACCGTTGACTTCCATCATTCCTAGAGGGTTAAGGACAATGGAATCTGCCACTGAACTAACGTAATATTCCTTTTCACTCCAATCACTGCCATAGGCAACAATCTTTTTCCCCGCAGCGCGAAACTCTTCAAGCGCTTTCCGAATTTCTTTCAGGGAGGCATAGCCGACATTACCAGTTTGGCTTGTGTTGGTTGCATCCAGATAGATCCCGACAATGCGCGGATCGCGCCGCGCCTTTTCCAAAGTTTCCACAACTTTGCGGAGTGCCATTCTATCTTCATCGACACCTGAGATTGTGTTCTGAAACAGTTGGTCTGAACTAGGTTCGCCATCAGTAATTTTCATTGACAAGTCAAAAACCAACACTGACTTATTTTTCACATAAGGCCCAGTATCTTTAGACAAGCTAGCAGCAAAAATCAGCAAGAATAGTCCAGTAGTTCCTAGACCAGCGAAAATAATTAGTCCTAGTAAAGTGCCAACTAAACTAGCAAAAGTTTGTTTGATAAAATTACGCATTAGTTATTAGTCATTGGGCATGGGGCATGGGGCATTGGGCATTGGGCATTGGGCATTGGGCATTTATAAATGACAAAGGACAAATGACTAATGACTAATGACCTATTTACTTATTCTATGCGCTGTAAACAGCCAGAGTGCTTTAACTGATACAAGGTAGCATTGCCAGTACAAAATAAGACTGTGGTGATTTCAGCGATTAATACCTCAGCGAGTTCGGCTACTGCTGTCTCTGATATTGCTGCTGCTTGCAAGAAAGGCATTGCTAAACCAGCTATATCTGCTCCCAAGGCGATCGCAGCTGCAATATCCAATCCATGACGCAAACCTCCCGAAGCAATTAAAGGCACATCTTTGGCGTAGGCGTAGCCCGCACTTCGACAAGGCTCAGTGACCATCGTAGACATCGCTCTAATAGTTGTAATGCACTCTGCCGTCGGTAAACCCCAATCGGCAAAAGTTCTCCCTAAACGACGTTGTAAGGGATTTTCTGCCCGTTCGCTTTCTACTTTTGCCCAAGAAGTACCTCCCGCACCCGCGACATCAATTGCTGCTACCCCAGCGGCAAGAAGTTTTTGGGCGATCGCTGCTGAAATGCCGTTACCAACTTCCTTCGCAATCACTGGTACTGGCAATTTTGAGCATAATATAGAAATTTTGTCAAGCAAACCTCTAAAATTAGTATCACCTTTGGGTTGAATGCACTCTTGTAAAGGGTTAATGTGTAAAATTAAGGCATCAGCTTCTAAAATATCAACTACGCGCAAACATTCATCTAAGCCGTACTTGTAATTAAGTTGCACAGCCCCCAAGTTTGCAAGTAGCAGAACATCAGGGGCATACTTGCGGACAGCAAAAGTATCAGCCACCTGGGGTTTTTCCACTGCTACTCGCTGAGAACCAACACCCATTGCAATTTTGTAGTGTTGTGCGACTTGGGCCAAACGTTGGTTAATGATTGCGGCTTGTTCTGTTCCGCCAGTCATGGAAGAAATTAATAAAGGTGCGCCAAGGTGCTTCCCCAGGAAAGTTGTACTGATATCAATATCGTTGTAATTGAGTTCGGGTAAGCAAGAATGGGTGAAACGATAACGTTCTAATCCATTGGTGATGCGATCGCACTGAACATCTTCTTCTAAGCAGATGCGAATGTGATCGGCTTTGCGATTCTGAGTTTGTGCAGAGATATTGGTAGGGGCGTTCACTGGTGGGTATGGCTAAAAGTATTGGCTTGCGATCGCTATTGTTACATTGTCTGCAACCGTATTTGTATAACAAAAATATTTATTTTGCCTATCAATAGGGTACGTTACGCTATTGATAACAGAATCATTCCTCCATTTTATCAGTTAATTAATATGGTTTTACAAACAGAAAAGCGCTACACCCCAGAAGAATATTTGGAATTAGAAGAGAAGGCTGAATATAAAAATGAATACAGAGATAGAGAGATTATACCTATGACAGGGGGGACAACTAACCACAATAAGATTGCACTTAATTTTTGTCGCAAGTTTCCCCTGACTGTGCAAGGACAAGATTATGAGATTTACATAGGGGATGTAAAATTATCAATACCTCGTCATCGCATTTATACTTATCCTGATGTAATCGTCATCAAAGGTAAGCCTATTTATGAGGGAACAGGTACAACAATTATTACTAATCCCTTGTTAATTGTTGAAGTCTTATCAAATTCAACTAAAAATTATGACAAAACAGATAAATTTAAATATTATCGCTCAATTCCTGGTTTTCAGGAATATATTATGATTGACCAGTATAGTTTTGCTGTAGAACAATTTGCAAAGCAAGCAGAAGGTCAATGGATTTTTAAGGAATATGAAGGTGAAGATGCAGTTTTAGTCTTAGATTCTATCGAATTTCAAATTACCTTGCGTGATATTTACGAACGGGTGAATTTTGAGTTGATTGAGGAATAATATCATATCCGCTTGCTGACGGGGCGACAAAATGGGCTAAAAAGCTTATCAAATAAAGAGTGCAGCAATATATGGTAAAAAAAGATAGGTCTACTTTTGTCAATAAGACCAATAAGATTGATGATTTTACTAAACACATCTGAAAAGTTAACTGAGTCTTGCCGAATATCTCTTACTGCAAATTTTGATTAATGTGCTGCAATCGATTAAATTGGGACTTCCAGAAAATAAACTATGCCACTAACAATTTGTTCAATTAGTCACTCAAACCTATGAAACTGGGGTCAAGCTGACAAAAAAATTTATTCTTTGGAAATCCCTGACATGAAACACCAAAAACATAACCCCTCTCCGACACCGGAAAGGGGTTAATTACTGCTAAAACTCAGCAATCTCTAATAAGCGTCTTGCAACTCGTAGAAATCGGGTGAGACGTAATCCTTCCGCAAAGGCCAACCCACCCAATCTTCCGGCATCAAAAGCCGCTTGAGATTTGGATGCCCTTCGTAGATAATGCCGAACATATCGTAAGACTCGCGTTCTTGCCAATCTGCGGTCTTCCAAATCCAGTACACAGAAGGCACTACAGGATTTTCCCGTGGTAAGAACACTTTAACTCGAACTTCTTCGGGGCGATCGCTATTATCACCGACTTTAATCAAGTGATACATACTCACTAATTCTTGTCCTGGACCAAGGTCAATACCACCTTGACACTGGAGATAATTAAACCCATAAGCATAAAGGGCTGTAGCGGTAGGAAGCAAAAAATCTGCCGCTACCTTAATTATCTCTACACCATTTTTGTCTGGTGCTAAAAACTCATGGTCAAAACCATTTTCCGTCAACCATTGGGAAACTTTACCCGCTTGTACCAATGCTTCTTCTTTCGCTGCTGGTACTGGTTTAGATTCTTCTTCAGCCACGGGGTTGTTCCTCCTTTTGCGCCTTTTCTGTCAGCAGTGCAGGTGGTATTGGCATACCTATTGCTTCCGCCAATTCCTTCGGTGGTGCAGAGCGAGTTGCTGACTGCAAATACTTACCAGTTAAGATTTCCTCTACTGGCTTCAGGTTATGAGTCGTGCTGTAATAGCGGTGAGTTTGCTTAATTTTACCCCGCTCTTGCATCGACTCGTTGGAGATTTTCTTCCGCAACTTAATGATTGCGTCGATAATTGCTTCGGGACGGGGAGGACAACCAGGCAAATACACATCCACAGGAATCAGTTTATCGACTCCGCGCACTGCCGTGGTAGAGTCAACGCTAAACATACCGCCAGTAATTGTGCAAGCACCCATCGCAATTACATACTTCGGCTCTGGCATTTGTTCGTAAAGACGCACCAGTTGCGGAGCCATCTTCATCGTGATAGTCCCTGCCGTAATAATTAAATCAGCTTGGCGGGGGCTAGAACGGGGAATTAGCCCAAAACGGTCAAAGTCAAACCGGGAACCAATTAAAGCTGCAAACTCAATAAAGCAGCAAGCAGTACCAAATAACAACGGCCACAAACTAGAAAGCCGCGCCCAGTCGTAGAGGTCATCAACCGTCGTCAAAATGACGTTTTCTGAAAGGTCTTGAGTGACATTAGTACGCTCAATGGGGTTGATGATTCGTTCTTTACCCTGGGTTGTTAAGTTAGAATTCAAGACCATTCCAAAGCTCCTTTACGCCATGCGTAAACTAAAGCGACTACAAGAATTGCAATAAAGACTAACGCTTCAATAAAAGCCAATAGCCCTAAACGGTGAAAAGCTACCGCCCAAGGATACAAGAAAACAGTCTCCACATCAAAGACGACGAAGACCAGAGCAAACATGTAGTAGCGGATGTTGAACTGAATCCAGGCTCCCCCGATGGGTTCCATGCCAGATTCATAAGTGGTGCGACGTTCTGGGGCGTAACCACTGGGTCGTAGGAGCTTGGAAGCTGAGAGCGCTAAGGCAGGTACTAGGCTACAGATGATGAAGAAACCTAGAAGGTACTCGTAACCGCTGAGGACAAACACAATGAGTATCTACCGCTTATGGAGTATTTTAAGTAGTGAGTTTTGAGTGCTGAGTGCTGAGTGCTGAGTGCTGAGTGCTGAGTGCTGAGTAGGGAATCTCACTTCTTTACTCAGAACTTTCGGAACTCGGAACTGTTTTACCCAACGCCCAATCCCTTAACTGCGTAACTTTCTTTTACATTATATCTGTTTGGTTTTTCTGAAATCTGGGAAACAGACGGACTTCAGGTATTTGATTCGCTTTTGCTAGTGATAGAAAAGTCTAACAATTATGTCATAATTTTTAACGTATATTTAAGATTTCTCCTTTGCGAGGCCTTAGCCATGAGCGAACCAGCTGTTGAGACTACGGTGTTAGACCGCTACGAGTGTCGCGCCTGCGGTTATGTTTACGAACCCGAAAAGGGAGACGACAAAGATGATATTGCTTCAGGGACAAGCTTTGCAGAACTGCCCATAAATTGGCGCTGTCCAGTTTGTTCTGCAAAAAAGACTGCTTTTGCCAACATCGGCCCTGCCGGTACTGCATCCGGCTTTAAAGAAAATCTCGGTTATGGTTTGGGTGTTAACAACCTAACGCCAACCCAAAAAAATATCCTAATTTTTGGTGCTTTGGCTCTTGGCTTCTTGTTTTTTATCAGTCTTTACGGCTTACAATGACAGCCTTTAAGCAATTTCAAATAACGCTCTCAACCAGAGGGTTGACACTGCGCTAACAAAATTCAAAATGAAAAAGCCAGGATTTTCCAGTATCCTGGCTGCCAACTCCTACAAAAATTTAGAAATAACTAAGAAATACTGATGCATTCAATTGTCAAAGGTTGGCAACGAATATTTGCCTTGTTAATAGTAGTCCTGATGTGCATAGGTTGTAGCCAAGTTCCCTCTGTTAGCTACAACCCTTGGAAAGTCATTTCTGTGCCAACAGACTCAAATTTATTGGATATTGCTTTTACTGATAACCTTGAGCATGGTTATTTAGTTGGTAGCAATGCCACCCTATTGGAAACCAATGACGGTGGTAATACCTGGAAACCAATAACACTGCAACTGGATGAGCAGAAGTATCGCTTTGACTCAGTAAGTTTTGCAGGTAAAGAAGGCTGGATTGCCGGAGAGCCTGGACTATTACTACACACAACCGATGAAGGTGCTTCTTGGTCGCGTATCCCCCTGAGCGAAAAGTTACCAGGTAGTCCGATCGCAGTTAAGGCGCTAGCAAACAATACAGCGGAAATGGCTACTAATGTGGGAGCCATATATAAGACCACAGACGGCGGCAAAAACTGGAAAGCCCAGGTGGAATCAGCAGTGGGTGTGGTGCGTAACTTAGAGCGTTCTGCTGATGGTAAGTATGTTGCAGTTTCGGCTAAAGGTAGTTTCTACTCGACTTGGGAACCAGGCCAAGATGCTTGGGTTCCCCATAATCGCAATAGTTCTCGGCGAGTAGAAAACATGGGCTTTGGTGATAATGGGCAATTGTGGTTGCTAGCTAGAGGAGGTCAAGTTCAGTTTAGTGACCCAACTAAACCTGAAGAATGGCAAGAGGCACAATATCCAGAGTTATCTACCAGTTGGGGTTTACTGGATTTGGCATATCGCACACCCAATGAAATTTGGGTAGGTGGCGGTAGTGGTAATTTGCTACGCAGTGCCGACGGTGGCAAAACCTGGGAAAAAGACCGTGAAGTGGAAGAAGTTGCGGCTAATTTGTACAAGATTGTGTTCTTAGAGCCAGAGCGGGGATTTATAATTGGCGATCGCGGCGTTTTGCTCAAATATCTACCAAATCCTGAAACAGCTTCCCCAGAGGCGGCTTAGTGAGTAGGGGGAGATGAGGGGACAAGGGGACAAGGGGACAAGGGGACAAGGGGGTAAACAAAACTCCTAACTCCTAACTCTTAACTCCTAACTCTTAACTCAGCACTCAGCACGGGCTAAACGCCCCGCTATCGCTAACAGCACTCCTAATGCCCCATTCCCAACGTACAATTTCTGAGAAGAACGTTGCAACTTGTAACTCTTTCTTAACTTTGTAGGATAATAAACTCAATAACACTCTATGTATAAGGTAGGGATCTAAATGTCAGGTACCACTGGAGAACGTCCATTTTCGGACATCATTACTAGCGTTCGTTACTGGGTAATTCACAGTATCACCATCCCGGCATTATTTATTGCTGGTTGGTTATTTGTCAGCACCGGACTGGCTTATGATGCTTTTGGTACACCCCGTCCCAACGAGTATTTCACACCAGCGCGGCAAGAAGTGCCCATTGTGAAGAACCGTTTTGAAGCTAAAAAACAAGTTGAACAATTTATTGGAAAGTAGTTTGAGATCATGACTAGCGGCAACAACATCAATCAACCAGTTACCTATCCAATTTTTACCGTTAGATGGCTGGCAGTTCACACTTTAGGTGTACCAACTGTATTCTTTTTGGGCGCGATCGCCGCAATGCAATTTATTCAACGTTAGGAGCAATTATGGTAGAAAGATCGCCCAATCCCAATAATCAACCGGTTGAACTAAACCGGACTTCGTTATACCTGGGATTACTACTAATTTTCGTTCTGGGTATTCTGTTTTCCAGTTACTTCTTTAACTAATTAGAAGTACTGTTGTTAATCTTGGTTTATGAACGTGTGTTGATTTGTTGTTAAGGGAGGAGAGAAGCTGTGTCTGGAAGTGGGAGAATTCCCCTGTGGGTCGTCGCTACGATCGCAGGTTTAGGTATAATTACAGTCTTGGGCATTTTCTTTTATGGTGCCTACGCCGGACTCGGTTCTTCGATTTAACATTAGTTAGTTTGAACCGAATACTATAAGTTAGAACTTTCTAGCATTTGTTGAGAAATCAACGTTAAAAAAACCGCCTGTCTCTATGAGATGGGCGGTATTAATTTTGGTCATTTGTCCTTTGTCCTTTGTCATTTGTCCTTTGTCATTTGTTTTTTACAAATGACTAATGACCAATAACCAATGACTAATGACTAATGACTAATGACTACATCAGTATCAGCTGATATCGCTGATATCGTCGCTTTCAATGTATAAAAACAGAAATGCGAAGACCACACCTGGCAAAATCCAACCAATTATGGGCACGAAGATCGCAGACAAGTACGAAGTACTAGCCAAGACAGTAGGCAAAAAAGATGCTGCCATAGTTAAAGGTTCCTATGAAATCACACTACAATTCAAGATGAGCTTACTGCAAATTCTGCCAGATTTTTGAAATTCTTTCATATTTTTAACACAGGGGAAATTAGAGATGGGGAGCAGGGGGACAGAGGAGACAAGGGGAAAAGGGGGACAAGCGGGACAAAGGGGAAATTATTGAACAAGTCTCTCCCAAGTCTCCCCTCTCTTCCTGGTCTACCTTGTCTCTTCTCCATACCCAATGTCCCTCATACCTGAGTTACATACCCAGGAGCTCATCTAGTTGCAAGCTTGGCAAGTCTGGAGGAATCACGGTTCGTACTATTGTGACTTTGTGACTTTCCTGTTGGGTTGTTAGATCGAGTGCGATCGCTCCTAAGCGAATTTCCAAACAGCCAAAGGGAATGTTTAATTGTGTCATCACTTCCAACCCTCCTGATGCATTAGGAAGTAAATTTGTCAATAAATGAGGCCCATCTAGTAAGTAGCGAGTTTGATAATCTTCAAGCCATAACTTGACAACAACTTGCAGAGGTACTTCCGGCAGTACTACGCGCACTATGACAGACTTGCCAGCAATTAATTCGCCTTCTGGCACATACAAATGTGGAGTTGGCAAAGGCTCAGTGGCTGCCGCAATTAGAGGTAAGGAAGAAGATGAATATAAAAGTGGTTGCTCCTTTTCTTCAAAGGTGTCACTCTCCTTTGCATCGCCTTCCAGTTCGGTATCTGTATCATCTACAACGATTTCTTGCGCCAACCAAGCTGACGCTATATTTATTTTTATCGGAGGAGGAGGGGGCGGTAGTTGTGTTAACAGAGCCGATGAGATTGTTGGTTCTAGTACTTTTTCTATTTCCGTATTTTTTCCAATCCCCTGTTCTATTTCCTGCGCTGTGTCTATATCTTCCCCAAAGTTCTCCTGTTCAGGAGCCAATCCTTCGACTTCTTGCCATGTTTCTTGTCCCTTGGGCGTTTCAGCCAAGAGAAGTTGTGAACTGCTCCAATCTTGGTTCAGATTTTTCTCCGTGTTGGCATCTAGGTCTAATGACAACAAGTTAACATCAACATTCGCATTTTCTGCACTAGGAGGAAGGGGTATCTGTTGTGGTGGAACATAGTTATTGTAATCTTGAGGTTGCAGATCGTTGATAGATTCAGGCAAAGAGTATCCTTGGCTCTGCATCCACTTCCTGAGCAGGGGAGATGAATAAAGGTTTCCTGTTGTAATTAATTGTGCATTTTGTGGGGCTTCAACTTCAGCAATAGATTCTTCCTGAAGTTGTGAATTTTGTGGGGCTTCGATTTCAGCAATAGATTCTTCCTGAAGTTGTGAATTTTGCGGGGCTTCGATTTCAGCAACAGATTCTTCCTGGAATTGTGAATTTTGCGGGGCTTCAACTTCAGCAACAGATTCTTCCTGAAATTGTGCGTCATCTACTCCTAATTCAGGTATATTTTCATCTTCAGCCACAGTTGCGTCCAACTTTGGTAAGTCTTCAGCCGCTTTAACTTCTAATGTATCTGGAAGAACATTATTTTCTACTTTTTCTTCGGCATCATCTGGTAAAGCTTGTAGCCGTTTCAAGTATGGCAAAGTAGTCTCGATTATTGGCATTCGACGTTGCTTGATGACCAACTGCTCCAAATTGATGGTGGCTATAGTAGCATCCTTTTCTACAAGCTTCTCTGGTGTCTGTGGTTCTGCAACAACATCTGAGGGAATGTTGGCATCACTTTGAATAGGGGGCAGTTTCGGTAATTGAGGCAACGAAATACTTGAATTCTTGAGCTTAGATGTCCGCAAGTTAGCTTCTCGCAAAACTTGCAGGTTAATTTGCGGTGGTAAAGGTGTGTTTGGGGATGGATTAACTATCTGAGACTGCTCTGTTTTTGGAGTTTTGACCAGATTTAATAGTTTCAAATCGAGTTTAACAGGTGTCTCTGTTTCTGTGAAAGCAGCAGATGAGTCCGATGGTGTTATGAGATCATTTAAAAATATGTTGGATTTTGCTGCGGCTGTAATTGCCAGTAATTCTGTTACATCTGCTGTAATGGTGAAGGACTGGGTGGCTAACGGCATGACTTCACCAGCATCGGCGAATTTACCATACAAACTGATATCTGCCAAAATTAGCTTAGATTCACAATCAGCAGGAATATCAATTGAGGTATTGATGGTAAAGGGCAACACTTTATCTGATAAGGTTTGCCGTACTTTGGTCAATATTTTCGAGTTCTTGGGCGATCGCAGTTCAATTTCTACTGCAAGCGCCCGCAAGCTTTTTGAAGATGATGTTTCATCCCAATCTAGATTTGTCTTTTCTTGGAATTCTATGTACCCGTTGATTATAAGAGCTTGTCCCCAACGAGCAATATAATTATCCTGACTTAAAATTAGCAGTAATGGTGGCGGTAGTTGTGTTGCCGAAGAATCTGTAACTTTTTCATCTTGCGGCAGTAGTTCAGAGGTGGGTAAAGCTAAATCTATTAAATTTTGTAAAATCTGCTCTGCCGTCTCTCCTTTGAGCCATACAGGACTTACAGGCCGATCGATAACTATATCTTCATCTTCTTCCGTTTCATCTGAGGCAACAGTGGTAACAAGGTTGCTATCTGTAGTAATTGCCAGTCCTTCAGAAACTGCGATCGGATTATCTAGCGCAATTGCAGTTTCTGCTGGGGCATTAGATTCCAAGTTCCCTTCATCTGGTGCAACAGTGGTAACAAGGTTGCTATCTGTAGTAATTGCCAGTTCTTCAGAAACTGCGATCGCATTATCTAGCTCAATTGCAGTTTCTGCTGGGGCATTAGATTCCAAGTTCTCTTCATTTGGTGCAACAGTGGTAACAAGGTTGCTATCTGTAGTAATTGCCAGTCCTTCAGAAACTGCGATCGCATTATCTAGCTCAATTGCAGTTTCTGCTGGGGCATTAGATTCTAAGTTCTCTTCATCTGCTGCAACAGTGAGGTTGCTATCTTTAGTAATTGCCAGTTCTTCAGAAACTGCGATCGCATTATCTAGCTCAATTGCAGTTTCTGCTGGGGCATTAGATTTCAAGTTCTCTTCATCTGAGGCAACAGTGAGGTTGTTATCTGTAGTAATTGCCAGTCCTTCAGAAACTGCGATCGCATTATCTAGCGCAATTGCAGTTTCTGCTGGGGCATTAGATTCCAAGTTCTCTTCATCTGGTGCAACAGTGAGGTTGTTATCTGTAGTAATTGCCAGTCCTTCAGAAACTGCGATCGCATTATCTAGCGCAATTGCAGTTTCTGCTGAGGCATTAGATTCCAAGTTCTCTTCATCTGGTGCAACAGTGAGGTTGCTATCTGTAGTAATTGCCAGTCCTTCAGAAACTGCGATCGCATTATCATCTAGCGCAATTGCAGTTTCTGCTGGGGCATTAGATTCCAAGTTCTCTTCATCTGGTGCAACAGTGAGGTTGCTATCTGTAGTAATTGCCAGTCCTTCAGAAACTGCGATCGCTTTCTCAAACGTAAATAACGTGATTGCAGTTTCTGCTGAAGCACTATATTCCAAGTTTCCAGAAACAGGATCTGGGCGATCGTTGGATGAACTTGAGTCTAAATTTTTCCTCGGTTCTCTCTCTGCTAACAGCGAGAAGACTTGTACTTGCACGCTGTATTGCCAAGATTTACCGAGCAGATCCGACATCAAATCGCCGGAACACCGCAACTCCCAAACTCCCGGTTGGAAGTAGGTAAAAGGAATTACCGCCATTATGCCTTCTGAATTAGTGCGACGCGATCGCTTGAAAATTCGCCGCGTTGGTTGAACTTCCTCAGTTGAAGAGTGAGTTACTCGCACTTCCACGTCTGTATTAAGAAGGTTAGAACGAGCCAAAACTCTATACTGCCCTTCCAAGATTTCCAAATTTGGCGATTCTAGGATATGCCACGAGCGAGCGCCTTGTTTCTGTATCAGAAATTGCCAGTGTTCCATTGTAAGTGATGCCCAGACCGACGAGCCGCTGAGTAATATTGTGTATTAACTTGCTTGCAAGTTTACCTCAGTATTTTAGAAATGCCTCACTTAAATAACTATCAAGTTAACTCAGTTTTACTGACTTGACTTCACACACTTTAACTACTCACCTCAAGGGAATTTCAATAAGTCGCCGTGTTGCTTGTGCGTAAAGCTTTTGTTGTTTTCTGAATATTAAGTTTGACACATCCTAGTGCTAAATTAACAGAGATACAATGGATACCGTTAGTTGTCTTTGCTCAACTTAGTGCAAAAATTTTTGTATTATTTTTTACTAGAATTTCCACTTTGCAATAGACACAACGTACAATAAATTTAAATTCACTTGAGAATTGTTATTGAATCATAATTACCCACATTTTTGCTGCAAAGAGGTAGGATGTGGTTCTTAAGTGTCCTCTGCGATCGCCCAAGTTAGGCGCAAAGCGAGATTGCAAATCACAACACTTAACCACGCAAAACGCATCCAATCTATCTGAAGTGGCTATTTGAACCGTTACAAAACACGTCTTCCCTTGAGTGAAATGTGGGTTGACAATGAGGATTTACAGGAGGGATTCGATGCTAGTCATTTTAATGGACGAGCAAATCCTTGCCCCTGAGCAAGTTTGCCAGTCTTGTTTACTTGCTGACGGGAGCGGTCAACCCCGTTGGCGTAAAGGTCAACTGCGCTGTGGTCAAGCCATTCGCAAACTTACTCAACAGCAGCCAGACCAATATGAATGTATGATGGGCTTTCGCATCGCCCATATAGAATAGTTGAATTTCTCAGCAAGACCAGTAACTGCGTTATCCTAAGCTCAAGTAACTATTAAAATTTAACCACAGGAGAACGCATAATGTCTTGGCGCGGGTCTACAACAGTTTCAGATCGGATTTTTGCTTCCTTGCCTTATTTGCTTCCTCTAATTGAAGTTTTTGTATTTGGTAGATATTTACTCTCAGAGTTTCCACCGTTACAACTACTGTTTTTACCGCTTCTGCCATTATTGAGAATTTACTACGGCGTGCGTTATGCAGGAATGATTATTTTCTTTGCTTTATTTTTGCTGGTAGTAAGAAACGAAAAAATTAGTCACTTTATTCGTTTCAACACCATGCAAGCAATCCTTTTGGATATCATTATCTTTTTGTTTAGCATCCTAACTGATGTTGTGGGACTAGTTCCTTCCGGTGGTTTTGCAATCCAAACTCTATCCACAACCATTTTTATCGGCATAGTGGGAGCAGTCGCATATTCAGTCATCCAGTCTGTGAGCGGACGTTATGCAGAAATTCCAGCGATTTCCGATGCAGTGTATATGCAAGTGCGTTAGAAGTTAACGGGTCGCTACGGTGTTTTCCAGGCGACCGATACCTTCAATTTCTACGCGGACGCGATCGCCTGGATGCAAAGCACTTACACCCTCAGGCGTACCTGTAAGCACCAAATCACCAGGGAGTAGCGTCATCACCTGACTGATATAGGAAACTAAAACATCGGGGGAAAACACCATCCGATCGATACAGGCAGATTGGACTGGATTAGCATCGTCATTCACAAAAGTCTGCAATCTCGCTCCTGGATTTAATTCCCGCACAATCCAAGGTCCCAAAGGACAGAAAGTATCAAAACCTTTAGCTCGCGTCCACTGACCATCCTGTTTTTGTAAATCCCGCGCTGTTACGTCATTGGCGATGGTGTAGCCCCAAATTTTGGTTTGGGCTACCTCTGGCGTGCATTCAAAAGCGTAATCGCCAATCACTAGAGCTAACTCTCCTTCATAGTCAACTCTCTGTGACTGCGGAGGATACTTAATTTCTCTTTCAGATGGAATGATCGACGTAGGTGGCTTCAGAAAGATTAATGGCTCAGAAGGTACTGGGGTTCCCATTTCAGCTGCATGATCCGCATAATTCTTACCCACGGCCACAATTTTTGAGGGGGCGCAGGGAGCCAGAATTTGGTAATTTTCTGGTGTCAAAGTTAAATCAGTGGGTTGTCCTTGTAACCAGGGTGGAGCATCTAGCACCTGTACATTCAGGGATAGCTGTAGTAACCCATAGTAAATCTGTCCTTCTGGATTTTGAATTCGCACGTAGCGCTGCGCCATAACCTTGATAAATACCTTTTTTCTGCTTTTTAGTTGCTGTGAGTACCTAGCAATCGTCAGTTAGCTGTTTAGCCAACCGATTGAGCCTTGAGCAAAAAAGCGATCGCTATTAAGATGCCCTTTAAAGAAAGATACCCCTTAGCGAAGCTGATAGCTCGATCTATCTTGTGAAAGAAATATCAGGATTGCCTCTCAACCTAGTTTTCATTAGGGACATCCAAAAAATCCAAACTTTCTTTGGCAATTTGGCTAATGATTCAAATTGAAAACTGGTAAGATTATAGTTCCTTGTTGCTTCAGATGTTGATTAATACTGGCATTTTAAATAAAGCTTAGGTATAAATTGATATCAGCAGCCACTTTTGTCCATGAGGAAACTGAAAAATATGACTACAAATTACGAAACAATGTACATCCTCCGTCCTGACTTGGGAGAGGAACAGGTAGAGCAAGCAGTTACTAAATATCAGAATTTGCTTCGCGAACAAGGCGCCCAGGACATCCAAATTCAAAATCGTGGTAAGCGCCGTCTGGCTTATGAAATCAAAAAACATCGGGATGGCATCTACATCCAGTTAAACTACAGCGCGCCTGCAACTGCGATCGCTCCTTTTGAACGCGCTATGCGTTTGAGTGAAGAAGTGATTCGCTATTTGACAATTAAGCAGGACATTGAAGAAGAAAAACCCCCTAAAGAGGAAAAAGAAAAACCTACTAAAGTAGCTGCACCTGCAACAGTGTAGGGAGATGAGGGAGATGAGAAAGTAGGGGAAGCAGGAGAAGAATTCCTAACTCCTAACTCCTAACTCTCCAATCCCCACTCCCATTCAATAAAATTTTGTCTTTTTCTTTTTTCGTCACTTGTTTGGGAATGCTAAATTAACAAATACTTGCCAAAGGTAGTACTCCCGCAGTTATACCTAAGAGTGGACAAGATTCTGAATGGGAGCTTTAAGCTACTGTGAGCCAATCTGAGACACCTAATATTCAAGTTCTCTCGACGGAAGTATCGCAGCTACGCCAGGAGTTGCAACTTCGCGATCAATTAGTGCAACAACTATCTCAAGAACTTTTCCGGCTGGTAAAGGGTAACACTAGTTTTATGCCACAGCAGCCGGAATTTGAGCGCGATCTGACCCAGTTACACGCTTTACAAGAACAACTCCAAGCTGTGGAACAGCAGGTGGCGTTCTACCAAGAGCAAATTACAACTCGTGACTCCGAAATTTATCAATTGCGACAGTCAGTTCAAGAACTTACCGATCGCACTCGGATGTTGGAGCAAGTAGTACAAGAGTTGCCTCAAATTTACCGTCGGAAGTTTGAGGAGCGGATGACGCCAGTCAGAGAAAAGGTAGCAACGCTACAACGGGAAAACCGCCAACTGCAAGCAGAACTGCAAAGTGTGAGTTACCGTTTAGCACTCAAAACTCGCAATGCTAGTCACAGCGGTATTGATTTACCAAATTTTCCCCGCCCAGCATCGGAACAAACTAATATTTCGACTCCCCAGAATGCCTAAAATTATCATTATGGTGGAATTTAAGAGGTAAGAAATTGGTGCATCAAAACATCTTGGAGGCATCCAAGTACTAGATCGAGGCAAAAATAACTATAAAGTTAGAAATAACCGAAAAGCCGAGATTCTAACCTTTCTTACCTCCTGCTTCCTTTCACTAGTTACGTCCCAGATAAAACAATTAGCTTAGAGTAATTTGCACAACCCTGGATTTAAAAGGCTGGGGAGTGTCACAAACAGTTGCATTTGCTTTGATCCATTTTGGCAATTTCTGACTTTACTGCTTTAGGTAGATGACTTCCAATAATGCGATTTATACTACCTAGCTCAAAGATATGAGTTTCCCTCAACATTCAACTCTTGCCAATAAAGAAAATCAGCCTGCTAGCACCAGACTGTTATTTTAAAGAGAATGTGAAAAAATGCAAATATTGCTTGACTCCGCCATCCTCCCGTAGGTAGATTTATTAGTTAGTCTGCTAGCATCAGACTGTTATCTTTAACGTTGGTAAAAATATCTTGGTAAGTGTGAAAAATTTCAAACACTGTATCGAGTTGGGTAAGTTCCAAAATCAACCGTACAGGAGCTTGTACGTTGCATAGAACTAAACGGCAACCACTCTGACGTGCAGCTTTTAAGCCTTTTACTAAAGGAACTAACCCAGAGCTGTCCATGAAGTTAACTTCTGCTAGATCGATAACCCAGAGTTGATAAGCTTGAGGGACTACTCCAGCCATCTGTTCGCTCAAAGCCTTACCGCCTTGCAAATCTATGCTTCCTTGGGGTTTAAACAAAATCACTTGAAGTTCTTGTGTGAAAGCCATGAATTTAACAGGGTAATTGGAACACTTGACAAAAAATTGAAAAAGACATCAATACTTCTTCTTTTTCAACGGTAAAATGACCTTTTACCCAGATATTTGGGCAATTTTAGTCCTACAGTTGAGAGAGATTATTTCAGTATTCATGTCGTATAATTTGTGATAACTTTCATCAATATAGGCATAAGCGCCTAACAATTTCGGTATCAACCGTATCTTTTACAAGATTTTCACAATTTAAACGGATATTTATAAATTTTCTATAAAATTTTTAATCTTTTTTTAATAGATTATGAACATGTGGTACTAATCCCAAAAATTGGATAGTTAATAGTCATAAGTTAATAGTTACCATAGCGTAGAAGTTATGTATTAGTTTGATTGACACTCCACCCAAAAACAAGCAAAAATATAGTAAAAATATAGTAAAAATATAGTAAAAGTAAAAATTTGTAAAGACGGCGGTGTGGAATGTCTTTAGAGTTGATTTCACTACAAAATATCCAGGAAATTGCTCATAATTACGGGTATTGGGCAATTTTTTTCGGAATTTTGCTAGAAAATTTAGGCATTCCCCTTCCTGGTGAAACCGTGACCTTAGTAGGCGGGTTTTTAGCTGGTAGCGATGAACTAAATTTCTGGCTGGTTCTCGGTGACGCAATTATGGGTGCTGTCATTGGTGGTACTTGTGGCTATTGGATTGGTAGAGTTAGCGGTTGGGCTTTTCTAGTAAAAGTTGGCAGCATATTTCGGATTTCTGAAGTGCGGCTGCTGAGTATTAAAGATCAATTTAGTCAAAACGCTGCTAAAGGAGTGTTTTTTGGGCGTTTTTTGGCATTGTTACGAGTTTTTGCTGCACCACTAGCTGGTATAGCTGAAATGCCCTTTAGAAAATTCTTTTTATACAACTTTTTAGGAGCAGTTGCTTGGGCTAGTTTGATGGTAACCTTAGCTTTTTTTGCTGGCAAAATAGTCTCTTTAGAACAATTGGTTGCTTGGGTGGGTCAATTTGCGATCGCAGCGTTACTAATCCTCGCTGCCTTAATTATTGTGCCCCTGTGGCTGGAATCTCGCCAGGTTAAAGGTGCAGCAGAAGAGTAAGTCAAGCATAAACTAAGTCAGGAGTCAGGAGTGAAAAGTAAAGTAAAAAGTGAATTTTTTTGACTTTTACTTTTGTATTTTGCTTTTTTAACTCCTAACTCCTGTACAGACGCGATTAATCGCGTCTCTACTTCTAACTCCTAATCTGCTTTGACCAAATGCGAGTCGGTAGTCCCCAAACATAGATAAAGCCTTCAGCGGCTTTGTGGTCAAATTTGTCTTCGGCTCCGTAGGTTGCCAAATCAGGAGTATAGAGAGAATTATCGCTCGAACGCCCAACTATCGTAGAGTTGCCCTTGAACAACTTCACTCGCACAGTTCCAAAGACTTGCTCTTGTGTCTTTTGAATAAAGGCATCGAGTGCAACTTTAAGTGGACTGTACCACAAACCGTTGTAAACTATTTGGCTGTAAGTTTCTTCAATCCCACGCTTGTAATGGGTGACATCTGCCGTTAAAGTCAAGCTTTCTAAATCTTTATGTGCTTGAATTAGCACCAACATTGCGGGTGATTCGTAGATTTCCCGCGATTTGATCCCCACCAGACGGTTTTCAATCATATCGATCCGGCCGATGCCGTGATTTCCTACCATCTGATTGAGTTCTTCAATTAGCTCAACTGGCTTTTTGGCTATACCGTTGAGGGTTATAGGAATACCACCCTGGAAACCAATTTCGATGTACTCTGGCTCGTTGGGAGTCTGAGCGATCGCTTTGGTCATCTCATAAATTTCTTCTGGTGGCTCAAATGACGGATCTTCGAGTAAACCAGCTTCAATACTCCGACCAAGCAAATTCTTGTCAATACTATAGGGAGAAGATTTTTTAACTGGTGAGGGAATACCAAACTTTTCCCCATAAGCGATCGTTTCCTCACGACTCATCCCCCATTCTCTGGCTGGTGCGAGGATCTTCAGGTTGGGGTTTAAGGCGGTGACAGAGACATCAAAGCGAACCTGATCGTTGCCTTTACCGGTGCAACCGTGAGCGATCGCATCAGCACCATATTTTTCGGCTGTTTCTACTAATATTTTGGCAATCAGTGGACGAGCTAGGGCGGTTCCTAGAGGATAACGATTTTCATAAAGGGCGTTGGCTTGAATCGCTCCAAAGGCGTAATCTTTAACGAAGCTGTCTTTGACATCTGCCACTAGGGATTCACTTGCACCCGATTTCAGAGCTTTTTCTCTGATTGGCTCTAATTCATCTCCCTGACCTAAATCTGCTGCTAGGGTAATCACCTCTTCCACACCCCACTCCTGCTTGAGGTAGGGGATGCAAACTGAGGTATCCACTCCGCCAGAATATGCCAGGACAACCTTTTTGGCGCGACCCATTAATTTCTCCAGTTAGGACAACAAAGAATGAGTCATTATTATATCTAAACTAATCCACGTATATTTTATTCATGCAATAACCTATAGGAGTCAAAATTACGGTTCACTCTCAATACAGTTTGGTTAAGCTCTAAGCAGTATTGAGTAGACCTCTTGCACAAATGAAATGTAAAATTTGCCCACCCTACCGGATCTTGCTACATCCCTCAACCCCTTCTCCCAATTTTGCATGAATAAAAAGTCTAGTTAAAGAAAATTTTCTCAGCTTGCTGCGCGTAGCATTGACCGTAGAAGAAGCCCTGATTATAAATGGCAAATGTATTAGGGCGAGTTTACCTAAGTAAACTCGCCCTGATTTGTATTTAATATTAACTAAGTTTTGAAATCCTTCTACAGGCTAAGGTTAGACTATAGAGAAAATCTTACTGAGCTCAGATTGATATATTTAATGAGATTGTCTTACAGTTTGTAACTTTTCGTTCTTGCGCTTGCGTAGAAACATACCACCTACAGCCAGCATACCTAATGTAATACTAGGCTCAGGAACAGACTTAGGATCAAAACCTGTAAATTTGTCAGTTCCTAGATGGAAAGAATGGTTGTCGCTTTCAAATCCACCACCACCTGTTTGGGTAATGACAATCTTGTTGAAAATGTCGTTGCTACTATCTGAGTAGAAGTGAAGGTAGCCATTTCCTTCACCGCCATGCTGTGATGCACGAATTGGAGCAACTGGGTTCACATCCTCTGTTGTAAATGATTTGATTAGATTATCGCCATTGTAGAAGGAAAAAACGTTACCAGAACTAATAGCTCCCCAGTCAATACCGAAATAATTGAGGGAACTTGCAAGGTTAATTGTGACTTTATCGCCGTTGAAAACTGCCAAATAATTCCCATTATTGACTTCACCATTTGCCCCAGCAGGTGCCCATACATCTGACCTCACACTGCTGGTTCCACTGTTATTCTCAAATGAGTATTTAGCAAAACCAGTGGTTGGTGCTTGACCATTATTGAAGTTAACAGTTGTCGTACCGGGAAGTTGAGTAAACTCAGAAAAAGCACCTTGGTCAGTTTCTCCATTAGGGCCTGCAATGCCAGTGGTTATTTGGAAGGAAATAGCCTGGGCAGAACCTGCATAGATAAATGAGGAGATTGCAGATAAGGATAGAGCAGCGATACAAGCAATTTTTGTAAGAGACATAATCTTGAAATTCTGTATTTTTAATTGTTGAAAAGTTCGTTTGCGACTTGGATTCATTATGTAGTGTCTTATAGAAGAAACAATAGGATGAAACTACTGGATTTGGATTTATTGAAAAATCCCTAGATTTAGCCAAGAATTTGCCCTATTTTTGAACAGAAATCAGTAGTTTCACTTGCAGGAAAAGTGGATAGGATATCTGTTATTTATCTGAAGGTAAAAAAGTTGTAAAGTTAGCCTGCATATATTAAGAATTTGTATATTCGGATGTTGTCCTGATTAAGGATCGATCAAGATAACAAACAAAATTGTTTTAAATTATTTGTTTGCTGGTCAATATAAATAGATTCGGGGTCATTGCTATTGATTTTGAGATTCTTCCGTCGCTCTATTTACTTTTTCTTCTGTAATCAACTATGCAACCTGAGTGTTTTGACATAGCTATTAACATGAATTAAACTAAACTCTTGCAATCAACAAAAGAATATCGAGCGATGCATCCAACTGAAAAAGCTGTTGTCCCTACTCGCGTTATTGGTTTAATTAGTGGCACATCCGTAGATGGCATAGACGCTGCGTTGGTAGAGGTTTCCGGTACAGAATTGGATCTCAAAGTTGAGTTGCTAGCCGGGGCAACATATCCTTATCCAGCCCAACTCAGAGAAAAAATATTAGCAGTTGGTGCAGGCGCTGCCATCTCAATGGCAGAATTAGCGGAAATAGATGATGCGATCGCCCAAGTCTTTGCCCAAGCCGCTCAAAATATTCAAATTGGTCATCAGCGCGCCACTCTCATTGGTTCCCACGGTCAAACGGTTTATCATCGACCACCCAAAGAGGGAGCAGGGGGAGCAGCACTTCTCTACGAGACGCGGCGCGAACGGCTACGCTCAGTGACCGAGGAGCAGGGGAGCAGGGGGAGAGAAACGATCGCTACCCACGGGCTAAACTCTAGCTATCCGTTAACAGCACTGGGCAGTCCCTTGGGTTACAGTCTTCAACTAGGGCGAGGTGCATTAATTGCCTATCTTACGAACATTGCGACTGTGAGCAACTTCCGCGTTGCTGATATTGCTATTGGTGGTCATGGTGCGCCTCTCGTGCCCAGAGTCGATGCTTATTTACTCAGTCATTCCCAGGAGGGGCGTTGTATTCAAAACATTGGTGGTATTGGCAATGTTGCTTATATTCCGCCTCGGTATGGAGACTGGCTCTCAAAAATTCGTGGTTGGGATACTGGCCCAGGAAATAGTCTGTTGGATCTAGCGGTGGAGCATTTAAGCGGTGGTGCTAAAACTTATGATGAAGATGGCAATTGGGCAGCAAGTGGTACTCCTTGCCATCAATTAGTAGAACAATGGCTCAACCAAGACTACTTTCATCTACCGCCACCCAAATCCACTGGACGCGAATTATTTGGTGTGACTTACTTGCATCAGTGTTTAAAAGATGCTCAAGCATACCAACTCAATCCGGCTGACGTACTGGCAACTCTCACAGAACTTACAGTTGCTTCAATTTTTCATAGTTACCGCACTTTTTTGCCAGAAATGCCACAACGAGTACTATTATGTGGTGGTGGTAGTCGCAATCTTTATTTGAAACAAAGGTTACAGTTGTTGTTAGGATCGATACCAGTCTCGACAACAGATGAAGTCGGCTTGAGTGCAGATTTTAAAGAAGCGATCGCTTTCGCAGTTTTAGCCTACTGGCGACATTTAGGTATTCCTGGCAACTTACCTACAGCCACAGGTGCACCTCAAGAAGTACTTTTGGGAGAAATTCACCAAGGTCAGTCTTGAGTCAAGAACAATAAACAAGATAAAAAATTTCTTCATTCTTTTCTCGAACTCATCACTGGTAACTTAGCACTGCTATAACTGTAGTTTTGGCGGCACTCAAGCAAGACAGGGAATAAAAGGTGGCTCATACTTTTTTATTGGAACCAGGACGCTGGGCAATGGAAGGAAATTGGCTAGAACGTAACGGTATGCCAATCAGCGTCAAGGGTATGACGTTGGTCGCTTGGAATCGAGATAACTGGTTTACTATGGCCACAAAACTGATATTCCCAGGCAGCGATCGCTCTGAAATCTCTCTGCAATATAAGGGGCGGTTGCATGATGGAGAGCGTCAGTATACTTTTTTACTACAACATAATATTTTGGGGCAGGTTGAAGGTGAAGGCTGGATTGGTCTGGATACGATCGTACAGCGTTACTGGGTACTAGGCGATCGTCAGCGTCGTAGTGGCTTTGAAACCCTACACCGGATTTCGCAAGATACATATTATCTCAGTAGTGGTATCTTAGCTGGTCATTTTTTAACTAACACAATGGAAGCTAGCCTAGAGCGTCAGTCAGCTTAAAAGCAGCCCTACCTCACCCTTTGCTGTTCTTCTAAGCCAAAAACCGCCGTTCAAAGAACTCTGACAACGCACTGGTTTACCAACGCCTAATATCTCCTGCCCAACTTTAACCACTCATTGTTTATTCTTACCGACCTACTGAGTTGTATAGTAAAAAAGAAACGATTAAATTATGGTCAGGATTTTAGTTTTTTACCTAACCATGTAGTCAGGAGTTCAGTTTCGTGAATCCTAAAGTCTCCGTTATTATCCCTGCTTACAATACTGAAACTTATATTGGGAAGGCAATAGAGTCAGCCTTAAAGCAAACACTCACTGACATTGAAGTTATCATAGTCGATGATGGCTCAAGTGATAAAACTGTAGAAGTCGCTAAAAGTTTCACCGATCGACGTCTCAAAGTGATAGTTAATCAGCAAAATCTTGGAGCTGCGGCGGCACGTAATCGCGCTTTCAGAGCAGCCCAAGGAGAATGGATTGCTGTACTTGATTCAGATGATTGGTATGCTCCCAAAAGATTAGAAAATCTTGTGTCTCTGGCAAATCAAACAAATGCAGATATGATTGCTGATGATGTTTATTTGATCAAAGACGGTACAACATCTCCTTGGAGTACATTGATTCAAGAAAGTGGAGAACGTATAGATAAAATCTTCCAAATTGATATCGTTTATTTTGTGGAAACTGATGTCTATGGGCAACCAGGGTTGCATCTTGGCTTAAGCAAGCCTCTATTCAAACGAGAATTCTTGATTAAGAACGGCATCGAGTACGATGAAGAAATTAGAATGGGTCAAGATTTTTGGATTGACATGAAATGCTTAATCAAAGGAGCTAGGTTTTTTATTGAGCCAAAACCCTATTATTTCTACCGTTCACGCCCTGGTTCTCTGGTATATCAAAGCCAATTACCACGTCTAATTCAATACTGCAAAACTACTACTTCTTTCATGCAACAAGACATTGTGAAAAAGAATCCTACTCTAATGCGTGCTCTATCTTATAATCTGTCAGTCTATAAGAAAAATCTAGCTTATCTTCAAGTTGTAGAACCTATAAAACAAAGAAAATGGTTAACAGCATTCACAGAAATCAGGAAATATCCGGGTTTCTTTTATGATTTTATGTCACGATTTAATGGTATTGTCGAACGTCGAATTCAATACTATTTGATGAATAATAAATCAAGTTTTGATATATATCCTAATCAGCACAAAAAACGAAAATATCACACTTAAAGTATTACAGATTACCTATAAATAATGCATCATTACATAGTAATAATTAGCTGGAAGGTTAAAAAGATTGTTAGGTAATCAGAAAATGTTTTAAAAGTATTGGATGAATATAATTCGTTATTACATAAACTAAGTCTACTTCGTAAAGTAATGCGAATTTCAGGGTTTGTTAACCTGTGAAAAATTTGCAGCAAGGGCTTGTATATCAAGTTATCAAATTAAACATGGTTTGTTGTCAAATTATTTAATTGGGCAGTTAAAACGTCCAGATATTGCTATGTCAATTGCTTAGTTTTTAGGCAGTCGGCGCGCTCCGCACGCTATTGCTTATGCCAGTTGCGTAAGTCTTGGTGTAGCCAAACTAATGCCGTCTTCTCTCAACACAAAGCAACGTCTCGTAGAGAAGAGGAGATGCCAAGAGTGATAGCGCATTAGTCAAAATTGGGCAAACTAAAACTACACTACAATTTTTGAATGCACTTGTCCTCCCAAACATTTACAACCTGCTTTTGGAGTCGAATTTTCTATGTCAGACCCCAACATTGGTCGCTTACTCAGCAAACGCTACCAACTCCAAGAGTTAATCGGTACTGGAGCAATGGGTCGGGTTTATCGTGCTAAAGATACATTGTTGGGAGGTGTACCTGTTGCAGTTAAGTTTCTGGCTCTATCAATCCAAAATGAAAAGATGCGATTGCAAGACCGTTTTGAGCGAGAAGCAAAAACCTGTGCTTTACTAGGGCAAAAAAGTATCCATATTGTCCGAGTTATGGACTACGGCGTAGATGACAATAACACCCCATTCTACGTTATGGAATACTTACAAGGACAAAGCCTGAACAATATTATTCGCAAGCAACGATTACCTTTAACAAGATTCCTCAGTATGGCGCGTCAACTCAGCCTGGGGTTACAGTGCGCCCATGATGGCATCCCAGTTGATGGCGCTATTTGCCCAATTATCCATCGCGATGTCAAGCCAAGCAATATGCTGGTGATTCAAGATCCCAGTTTTGGAGAATTGGTCAAGGTTCTAGATTTTGGTATTGCTAAGTTATTACAGTCAGATGGCGACCATACAAAATTTTATTTGGGGACATTGGCTTATTCTTCTCCCGAACAGATGGAGGGTAAAGAATTAGACAATCGTGCTGATATTTATAGTTTGGGTGTCATGATGTTTGAGATGCTCACAGGCAAAATGCCACTGGTGGCACCAACTCACTCTTTTGGTGCGTGGTATAAAACACATCATTATCAAAAACCACGTTCTTTTGCTGAGGCTGTGCCTGGATTAGAACTACCAAAAGAAATTGAAAATTTGGTGATGAGTTGTCTAGCTAAAGTAGCACGCGATCGCCCTCAAAGTATTACTGAAATCCTCAGAGTTTTAGCATCTTTAGAAAAGCCTGAGCATACACGCAAAATTCAGCAAGCCAGCCATTCTTTAGTTCCTACTACTACAGCTAGCAGCGAGCTTGAACAAAAGACCAAAGCCGATTTGCGGGCATCCTGGTCAAACGATGAAATTGCTCGTGCCATTTCCTGGCCCAAAAATAAACCAATTGCCGATATTGTGTTTCCCCAGCCCATTCATACCAATGGGGAGGTTTTACCAGCTTTGTGGGTGATGCTACCGCAAGAGGAAATTCAAAAACGCTTACTCTGTACCCGCTATAACCAATTTCTGTTCATCTCTATCCCCCATCCCATGCTGCTATGGATTACTGTCATCTACAATCGCAAGCATGGCGCTAAATGGTTGCCTTATTATATCGATTTCAAAACCAGCCTTGGTCAAGAAATTGCCCGGTTACTACAGCACACAGGTTACTACCGCCTCCTATTCTTTGCACGAGAAGCACCAAATCCCTGTACCCACATCTTACTTTCCAGCGTCGCTTCTGCCCAACGGCAACGACTGCAAGAGTGGGTCGCAATGAGCAATACGTTGATGTCCTCTGCCGACCCGCAAATTAGTAAAAGTTTACTCAAAAACGAGTACGAAAAGATTAAGCCTCAGATTATAACAAAACTGGAAAGTATAGATACAGATTCTCCATACGATCTTTCCAGCTAGGCATAATTTCTTAATGTTACGTGTTTCATAGGTGGTCGCTCTCAGAATGTAACGTTTTATAAACAAAATATATATAAATATCTAACTTCTAGTTATATGTATAAAGAGTGAAATCACTAGCTGCTGAAGCAGTGGTATACAAATTATCTCTGAATCTTCCTCTGCAAATATTCCAGTGGATTGTCAATTTGTGCAGGTTTGATTTCCTCACTAGACGAAACAACAATAAGTTTGGCTAAAGCAAACAACAGTTTTAGCCTGCAATGCTAAAGTTAGTCTAGACTCCATCAGATATGCCGTAGACAGTGTTTATTCATTCTTAATTAATTTCGGGAATTGAACTTTTGCGCCATCTTGTAGAATTAGTTATCGAAGTTGACGCCCCGGCATCCCCAGCTCTTTTCCTCCTTGGAACCAAGCAAGAGAAGGAGGTCGCCCACTGCGACATTAGAACGACTCTATGCCATAGTGGAACCTGAATCTAAGCCCCACTGATGCTTAAGAAGCTCTTGATAAGTTGCCTCGCGCACGACCATTTGCTCGTAGAGCTTGACTAAAAAATCTTTAGCTTGATCGTGGCTCATATTTTGCACCTGAGTAGCAAATGAGCAGATGCTGAATTGCTGTTCCAAGGATAGTTTCATTGGTTGATTCATAATTACTCCGAAAAAACAACGTGTAAAGGTGATATCGCTTACAGAAGTCCAAATGGGATAATATTTGGACTTATATCTGTCCAACATTTGTTCCTCCGTATTACGAAAGATAACAATTGTTTGACAGATTGCCCACATCCAAAGTGTGGACTTTTTTCTGCTTTGATATCTTGCATCTAATCCTACTGATATACCACCCAAGTCAGCTGAACCATATTCCGGAAAATAAGCTCTATTTGGTCTTAGATAAGTATAACTACCTCCCTCATTCATTCCTGCTTTGCACAAATATCCTTTAAAGAGAATATTTGGTGCTATGCAAAACCTGTCTTAGTCTTTGTGTTTAAAAAGCCTAAGATGCTGTCTCCGCAAGCGTGGAATAAGCTTCGGTGAGGGAAATTGTAAGGAGGTTGGGGAATTAATGGTAATAAGCGTGAATTATAGTCGCTTTACCTTATTAGGTGCAAGATGTCAATTTCCCAATTTATACAAATTTAGCCTCTTTGGGTGATTTTAGAGGCTAAAAATATTTGTATCAAATTGTAAAAAGGAAAAATGCTCACGCTGAACAAATTACTGAGTATATTTACCAGATTAGTTATTTGTCCTTTGTCATTTGTCCGTTACCAATGACCAATGACCAATGACTAATGACTATTTTCTTCAAGCGAGACGATGACAACTGTGATGTTATCGTGCCCTCCATGCTCTTTGGCAGCCTCAACAAGAGAGATGGCGGCTTTATCAAGCCAAGGACTATCTTGGAGGCAGTTAGCAATCTTTTGCTCGACAAGTTCTTCTGTAAGACCATCACTACATAAGAGCAAGCGATCGCCAACTTTTACATCTAGTGGTTGCACATCAATTTGATGCAAGTCTTCACGCCCCAAACAGCGCGATAATACATGGCGAAAAGGATGTAATCGTGCTTCATCTAAGGTGATGTCACCGATTTTGATTGCTCGTGCTACCCAAGTGTGGTCTTCCGTCACCTGTTCTAAGTGCGACTCGCGGAAGCGATACAGCCGTGAATCGCCAACATGAGCGCACCAAGGCGACTCTGGGGAGCGAAAAATTACTGCTACAACAGTTGTCCCCATATCGGCGCGTTCGGGATGATTTTGCTGGTCTTGCAAAATCGCTTCATTGGCAACCCACAAAGCTTGCTCTAGTAATTCTTGAGAAGATTTAGAAGTTTCCCAATTTGCTACCAAATACGCCTGAATTTCTCCAGTAGCAATCCGGCTTGCCTCTTCACCTCCGGCATGACCACCCATACCATCGGCGACAACGAAAAATCGTCCTTCTGGGTCGATATAGTAAGCATCCTGATTATTAGAACGAATAAGTCCCGGATCGCTAAAACCCGTGAAATTAAGTTTCATAAATTTTTTGCAACAATTAATACATACGATCGTAACGGTCGAGGCGTAAAAGTAATCGGATCAGAATCGCTGAAAGCGCCGCTGCAATTAAACCAGGCAGCAGTGCCAACCAGAGATAATCCTTAACCACTAAAATAGTAGCTGAAAGCGTGAAACCGCTGATTAACAGAGCATAACTTATTGAAAGCTGAATACTGCTCTGCCGCCGCAGCAGGCGTTCGGTTTCTATAGACCGAACGCGCAAGCGCATATCTCCCCGTTCTAGCTTTTCTAGCGTATCCTCTAACCTACGTGGTAAACCCAACGCAGTACTACTTACCTGAGCTGCTTGGCGACTTAATTCGTTAAGAAAGCTATTCCCCTCAGAACCATTCATATCGGTTATAAGCTGCATTGCATATGGTTGGGCAACTTCCATAAAGTTAAACTCTGGATCTAAGCCTTTACCTACTCCTTCTAAAGTAGAAAAGGCTCGCATCACGAAAGTGAAAGTTGCTGGAAATCTAAATGGCTGATTATAAGCTATTTCGTAAAGGTCGTCACTGATTGCTGCGACTGATTGATTTTCAAAGGGCTTATCCATAAAATGATCCAGCATATACTGCACGGAACGCCGTACTGGGCCCATATCATCAGTTGGGGCGATCGCACCTAAATTTATCAGAGATTGCACAACGCGATCGCCATCTTTTTGAGCAATGCCAAAAAGTGTTTCCATCAATCCTTCGCGGATGTTGGACTTAATCCGCCCCATCATGCCGAAATCATAAAATATCAGAGCGCCATTTGCACTGACGGCAATATTACCTGGGTGAGGATCGGCGTGGAAAAAGCCACTATTGAGTAATTGTAGTAAGTAGGCTTGAGCGCCTTGACGAGCGATCGCTTTTCGATCCAAACCCGCTGCTTCTAAAGCTTCGTATTGGCTAATTTTAATTCCAGGGAGATATTCCAAAGTCAGAACTCTGGAAGTAGCGTAACGCCAGTATATTCTGGGGACGCTCACCCAATCATAGCCGCGAAAGTTCCGGCGAAAAGTATCGGCGTTACGACCTTCGTTAAGATAATCAATTTCTTCCCAAAGAATCCGACAACATTCTTCGTAAATACCCAACCAATCTCGTCCACGTCCCCATTTAGGATGGTTTTGAAAGTAGCGGGTAATTCCTTTGAGAATCTGTAAATCTATTTCAAATAACTTCTTTAGCCCAGGACGTTGCACCTTAACAACAACTGATTCTCCAGTATGTAGTACAGCTTTGTGTACTTGCCCCAAGCTAGCAGCAGCTAAGGGAATAGGTTCAAAATTATGGAAAAGTTCAGGAATTTTCTTGCCTAGTTCTTTCTCAACGATCGCTTCTACTTGCTCATAACTAAATGCGGGTACTTTGTCTTGTAATTTGGCTAGTTCTTCTACATATTCACCAGGGAATATATCAGCACGGGTAGAAAACAGTTGCCCAACTTTGATGAAGGTTGGTCCTAAATCCAATAGAGTATTGCGAATCCAGACTGCTTGGGTTTTGCGTCTTGCAGCTTGCTTTACATCAGTTACACCACCTGCATAACTCCAAGATTTGTTGTATAGCCAAAGTTTGAACAATAAGGTCAAGACAAAAGACCAAATGTCCACAAAACGCCGTTTGCTAGAGTATTTTTCCCGATTCCAACGGTATGCCTTCTCTGAATAACCTTGTTCCATATACTTTGTTTACCGTTGGTTTGCGATCGAATCACTTGGAAGAAAAGACACTCTGACTCCTAAACTATTCTTTCTTAAGTGTCATTTGTCCAAAGTCCAATTGTCATTTGTGCATAATTCTTAGCCTAATGACTAATGACCAATGACCAATGACTAAAATTTATGCAGAAGTTCTACGATAATGTTGCAATTCTGTTCGTAACAGGGCAATTTCAGCTCGTAATTCATCAATCTCTGCTTGCAAATCACCTGAATCAGAACTGGCTTGCCCAGTACCTGGGGTAGTTTGACCTGCATTAGCTGCTTCTGCTGACCGATTTGCTCGCTCTAAAACTTCTTCTGTAAATTGGCGCAGTTGCTCTCTAGCTTCTGCATCAAATTTGCCCAGATCGCTCAAAGCATCGGTCAAGGCGACCTCTAAACGCTCATTAACTACTTCTGCTACCGCTCTGCCTACGAAAAAGGCTTGTACAAGGGGGTTACTCATAAATTTTTGTTACGTTGCACCGCAAGAGAATTATAACTTGCCTGTATGCTTTACGGCTTCTGTTGTTGAGGTAGAAATTTACTAGAAATTTACATCAGGCGATCGCTTTATTGAGCGTATTCCAGCAACTCTTGATAATATTGCTCTGGTGTACTTGGTAAATAAGTTGTCATTTGCAAAGTTTGTTCCCTCAACTTGAAACCTTGGGTAATGTTAATCTGGCTGAGGAAATCTATATCGTGGGAAATTACCCAGATCGCTCTTTGGTAATCATTGATACCTAATACTATTTGTTCAACAGTTTCAATATCTAGGTTATTAGTTGGCTCATCAAGAATCAGTAGATCGATTTCTGAGATACTGATTATAGCGATCGCTAATCTTGCTAATTCACCTCCACTCAGTACAGAGGCGCTTTTATGAACATTATCGTATTTAAACAAAAAGTGTCCTAGCTGTTGGCGTAAAAGCTGATAGCTGAGATTGGGATTAGCTACTTGCATATTTTCCAGAATTGTGTATTTACGATTTACTAATTCGTAGGTTTGATCGAGATATACAGCTTTCATCGCTGGTGCAAGCAAAACCTCACCAGATTCTAAAACCGCCGTTTGGTTTTCCATTCCCAAAGTTGCTTTGACCAAACTCGATTTACCAGAACCGTTTGCGCCGATAATGGCTATGCGATCGCCAGAAGAAACATGCAACTGAATATTGTGTAAAAGTACCCTTTCTGATATCTTAAGATTTGCACCTTGAATATCAATTAAGTTTTTGCGCTTTTGGCTTTTTTCTTCTAGTTGGATACTTGTTACTTTTGTGGTTTTTACCTTGGTATCTACAACTTTTTGATTAGCTTTAGCCACTGCGGCTTCATGTTTCTTTTTCGCAGTTCCGGCTGATATTTCAGCTTTTCTTTTCATCGCTCCGGCTGCTGTTGTGTCGATACTACCATCGAGAAACTTAGCACGACCATTGCGCTGAGATTGGGCTGCACGCTGTTGTTCTTGCATAGCAGCACTTTGAGCGCGTTTGAGTTCCTTTCTGGCGACTTCGTGCGATCGCAATGCTGCCTCTAACTCTATTGCTTTCTGTTCTCGATAGTGCGAGAAATTACCGCCATATATTTTCAAGCCAACAGGTGTAAGTTCCCAGGTAACTTCTGTTACTTGGTCTAAGAAAAAAGGCTTATGAGAGACAATTACATACGCACCTGTGAAATTCAAAAGAAACTGTCTTAGGCTTTCTAATGCTTGCAAATCCATGTGATTAGTTGGCTCATCGAGCAATAACAAGTTTGGCTCTTGAGCTAAACCGATTGCCAAAAACAGTTTAGTAAGTTCTCCACCACTCAAGTTAGCAATTGGTAAAGATAAGTCAACTTTGGTGTTAAATTGTGTTTGCAAAATATCCTCAATCTTCCACCATTCATCAGAGATAGAAATCAAAAAATTAAGTACTGTCTCTGCTGTAATTTCTTGCCTGATAGTGCTGATTTGTGGCAAATAATAGACAATACCATTACAGCAAACTGAACCTGTATATCGGTTAATTTGACCTGCAAGTATCTTGAAAAGGGTTGATTTTCCTACCCCGTTGCGACCGACTAAAGCAATGCGATCGCCTGCTTCGATACTCACCTGAATTTTTGGAAACAAAGTTCTGTCCAAGCTGAGTTCGTAGGCTAAATTCTCAGCTAATAATATTGATTTTTTCGGCATTCTTATCAAACCTCAATTCGCAAAATTCCACCCGCGTTTTTCCAAAAGCTGCGGGTAGATTAGACACAAAAAACCAGCCGCAGACAATCGTCAAGCGATTCTATGTAGATAGGAGTGATGACAATATTTGTAGTGCATGACTATGTGAAGTAACCGTGTCAAACTAGTTGCGTTTATTCTTCGTTGACATTTGTTGCTTTAGTGCAACAGGTGTTTGGTATTACTTCATTTGTGCTATCTCATTGGAGTTGTGATGAGGTTTGATATTGACTACAGTGTAGCACTAAGGTATTTCGGAAAGCGAGGATGCGATCGCTAACTACAACACTGCTAAAATAAATTAATCACTACTTGATGCCGTATTCATTCTTATGACCATAGCTCAAGAATTAGATTCTCAAGAAGGCATCTGCCAAGATGTTATATTTCCCCCTGGCGATTTATATAGTGATGAACCTCCCTTGGAAAGCGAACTGCATTTACGGCAAATAATCCTACTTTTAACATGTCTGGAATGGTTGTGGCGAGATAGGAATAATTTCTATGCGGCGGGAAATCTGACTATCTATTACAGTCCACATCAACGCAAATCAGAATACTTCCGAGGCCCAGACTTTTTTGTAGTGTTGGGATGCGAACGTAAAACCCGCAAAAGTTGGGTAGTCTGGGAAGAAGATGGCAAATATCCGAATGTAATTCTAGAAATTTTGTCTGACTCAACAGCGAATACAGATAAAGGTTTAAAAAAAGAAATTTATCAAGATACTTTCCGCACGTTAGATTATTTTTGGTTCGACCCTTATACACAAGAATTTGCGGGATTTCATTTAGTAGATGGAAAATATCAACCTCTACAAGCAAGCGAACAAGGATATTTGTGGAGTCAACAACTAGGGTTATATTTGGGAGTCGATCGGGGATTATTGCGGTTTTATACAAAAGATGGTCAACTAGTACCAACACCTGAAGAAACGGCAGAACAAGCAGAACAAAAGGCAGAACAAGCCGAACAAAAGGCAGAACGTTTAACAGCAAAACTGCGTGAGTTAAATATCGATCCAGATACAATTTAGACCACGGCTAATTCATTTAGGATAGTGTTGTGCTAAAAACTCCTCAGCTTCAGTCCTATCTTTAATTACTCCATCTAAGGTAGCAGCAAGTACATTATCTAATATTTGCCGATACTGGGGCCCTGGTGTGTAACCCAGTTTCTTTAAATCATTGCCATTCAGTAGTGGCTGCACATTAGCCCAAACAGTTAAATATTCCCAAATCTGATGTCTAAGCGATCGCGGACTTTGCACAGCGATTAAAATCAGCATTGGTAAATCGTACTGTCGCAACAACTGTACTACTTGACTAGGACTTTGACACTTAGGCAAAGATTCTATTACTTCAGTTTGAGCAGAAGCCAAGTTTTGCAAGCGTTTAACGCCATCTTCTTGCAGTTGTAGATTCTTTGCCACTTTTGCTCGATATTGTGGTGCTAGATGGGCAATTAACGCTTCTAAACGCATTTCCCAATGAATGAGGGTTGGTTGCGGGTCAAATCGCCGCAAACAGCTTTCTAGCAAACGTAATTGTCGCAAGAGTTCTGCGTCTAGCTTCAGGGTAGGATGGATGCATTGCAATGCCTCTAAGTTATCGAGTAACTGTAAAGCTGATTTCCAGTAGGTGACTTCTAGGATGTGTTTTAGTTCTGTTTTCAGTCGAGTTTGCAGGGCTGGAGTTCTGCTATTCTCTTGAGCAGTGCGATCGTAAACACCACTGTTGATGGCATAGCGGATAAACTCTTCAGTTTGCGATTCTATCTGAAATCCAAAGCGCACGGCAAAGCGCACGCCACGAAAAATGCGGGTGGGGTCTTCGATAAAGCTGTTGGCGTGTAAAACCCGAATTTGTTTAGCTTGTAAATCTAGTAATCCCCCAAAAAAATCGAGTAACTCACCAGTACGAGGGGAAGTCAGGCGCAAGGCGAGGGCGTTGATGGTAAAATCTCGGCGATACAAATCTTGACGAATAGAACTCGCCTCAACTTCTGGATTTGCGGCTGGATAAGGATAGAATTCTGTTCTCGCAGTGGCAATATCTACCCAGAGAGAATCTAATTCTGGGTCTTTGTGCCATAACAAAGCCGCAGTTTGAAAAGCCCCGTGGATTTCTAAGCGAGCCATAGGGTAAAGTTGTTGGAGTGCTTTGGCTAATTCCACACCAGCACCGACATCTGCTGATTTATGAAAGCCATCAACCACAAGATCGATATCTTTAATCATCAAAGTGCCCGCTACTGCTTCTGTTAATAGCAAATCCCGCACCGCACCGCCCACTAGATAAAGATGCCAACCCCGTTTTTCTGCCTCTTGCGATGCTGTAGTGAGTAATTGCCATAGTTGGGGAGCAAGGCGATTTTGCAATTCAGTGCTGAGAGGAATTTTAAATTTTGTTAGCGCAGCATTAGCGACTCTGTAAGCGTCATTTTGAATTTTGAATTTTTGCTCTCCCTCTTGGTCTTCATCCCTTTCTTGATGTAATTCGCGTAAGACATCAGTACGGGTGACAATGCCCATTAACTGCTCATTTTCCAATACTGGTAAGCGTCCGATATCATAAGTCACCATCACCGACTCTATTTGTGGTAATGTCGTATCTGGTGTAATCGTTTTGAGATTCTTGGTCATGTAGCCCTTAACTGGTGCATGACTAAATCCGTGGTGTAAGGCGATATCAATATCCCGCCGCGAAATAATACCTACTAGTTGCCCTTGAGTATCGACTACGAATAAACCAGAGTGTCCATAGCGTAATAAAATGCGCTGGGCTTCGGCAATTGTCGTTTCAGGCAGAATCGTGCGGACAGGAGAAGACATCAAATCCCTCGCAGTTAGGGGATGGGGAATTTGTGCTTTTATCCCGTCAAGAAGTTGTTTTAATATTGCCTGCGAATCAACTTCTCTTAGATTTAAAGATGCGGCTTGCGAATGACCGCCACCCCCTAGAGGTTGGAATAATAGGTTAAGATTTGTTTTGGGAATTTGCGATCGCCCAATTACCGTTAAGCGTGAATCCTCTTCACCTAAAGGATACTCATTAGCCAATAGTAGGGCATCAATTTCAGTTAATTCTACAAGTTCCGAAGCTAGGCTCGATAGCCCTGGCACAAAAGCCTCAGTTTTCAAAGTTACCCAAGCAACCGTATATCCATGTAGACTGAGAGATTCTAAACTTTCCAGAGATTTAGTTAATAGCTGCTGCAATTGCAAAGATAATCCGGGATCGCGGTAGGTGGAAATTACTGATAAACTAGCCCCTTGTTGCATCAACCAAGCCAAAGCTAGGGCATCTCGTGCTGTGGACTGATCGTATGTTAAAGAGCCAGTGTCAACGTGGATACCCAAAGCCATCACAGTTGCTTCGGCAGCAGTCAAGGAAATTTCCTGTTGTTGCAACTGCTCGACGATTAAAGTTGTGGTGGCTCCTACCGAGTCAATATGCGATCGCGTCGCCGGAATATCTGATTCTTGTCCTAAGTGATGGTCATAAACTATAATCTCTCTTACAGTAGGTAAATCTAACCACTGGGCAGCTTTACCCAAGCGATCGCGGTGTTGTGTATCCACCACAGTCAGAGAACGAATTTTTTCTGGATTCACCGAACGGCGTTCAATCAGTGGATATTCATCCCGATGCAATGCTAAAAAATCCCGTACAGGAGGATGAGAGCCGCCAGTTAGCACAATCTTGCTTCCCGATAGTAGGCGTGTCAACCCTACTGCTGCTCCTAATGCGTCAAAATCTGCTGTAGTGTGGCAAAGAATTAAATCCATAGTTATACAGTCATTGGGCACTTGTACTGACCGAACGCGAACAGCGTTTCGTAGAGAAGCCGTTGGCGTGGTCACTGAGCGTAGTCGAAGTGCAGCCTCTCTAAGAGTTGTATTGGACATTGGGCATTGGTAACAGACAAATGACTAATGACCAATGACTAATGACTAAAATGTTGCAATTTCTGCTAGCTTAAAAATAATAAGAAAGTGTCAGTGTCGCCCTTTAGGATATTCTATCCTTAGTATTTCGCTGTATTGGGAGAAGCAAAAATGACCATAATATTCCAATTTGCCTTGATAGGTCTAGTACTGTTGTCTTTTGTCCTCGTTGTAGGCGTTCCGGTTGCTTATGCCACTCCCCAAAACTGGAATGAATCTAAAAAACTGCTCTGGGTTGGTTCTGGGGTTTGGATTGGTTTGGTGTTTTTAGTTGGTTTGTTAAACTTTTTTGTCGTTTAGGCGACGGCTTCGCTCTGGCGCAGGCACATAATATAAGAACTAGAGGGGCAGAAAAGCCAAGGTCAAAGGTTAAGGGAAACAAAGGATTTTTTCTTTTTCCTACTAACTTCATTTTGACTGCGCTTTCCTGCTCCTCTACATTTAAATAAGAAATGTATATTGGCCAGAAGTATAGTTGATAAAGAGGCAGTCATGGCAGTTTTCGAGGGAACTTTTACCCAAACGGAGCCTTTGCGGTTTGCAGTGGTGATTGGTCGATTCAATGACCTCGTTACCGGAAAGCTGCTAGAGGGATGTCAAGATTGTTTAAAACGCCACGGTGTAGACCCTAATCCCCAAGGTAATCAGGTGGACTATGTTTGGGTTCCGGGAAGTTTTGAGGTACCTTTAGTAGCTCGCCAATTGGCACTTTCCCATCGTTATGATGCTGTAATTTGTCTTGGCGCAGTCATTCGAGGACAAACACCCCATTTTGATTACGTATCCTCAGAGGTTTCTAAAGGCATTGCCGCCGCTAGCTTTCAAACTGGGGTGCCAGTCATTTTTGGCATTTTGACAGTAGATACTATGCAGCAAGCCCTAGAACGGGCAGGCATAAAAGGTAATCATGGCTGGGATTACGCCCTGAATGCTTTAGAAATGGCTAGCCTGATGCGACAACTGCGTTCTAACCTAGCAGAACCATATTCTCGTAATAGCCAGTCTTTGCCACCCTCTTTTCCAAGTGCCAGCGTCGGCAATTTAACTATCGAGTCAGAAGAACTCGGCTAGTCCGTCATTAGTTTGTCCTTTGTTATTCATTAATGACCATTGTACAGACGCGATTAATCGCGTCTCTACTGACCAATAACTAAATTAAGGGGTTGACAATTACAGATAAATCTGAGATATTGGTATTTGGATGACGATCGCGGGTATAGCTCAGTGGTAGAGCGTCACCTTGCCAAGGTGAATGTCGCGCGTTCGAATCGCGTTACCCGCTTCCAACTAAAACCTCTTGAATTTAACAATTCCAAGAGGTTTAGTGCTTTTAGGGTGCGTTGAAGTGTTCGGAGATTAGCTCTGCACTCTTGTAAACTGCTCCAAATGTGGACAGATCGGTTAAAATTAGCCACAATCTATATATTTGGACAAAGAGTTAGACACTAAATATGTTTTAGCAATTTCCGCTCTGGAAACGCCTGTGAACTCCAAGGCATAGAGATTGGAGATAATCCCGATCTAACCTTGATAACTGGTTGTAATATATAGTGACCCAAAGGGAAATTAGCGGGTTTGTTGATGCGTGTTGTTTACGAACCTAGACCTAGCCTTCCCAAAGGATTGGCTTTAGGAGCGATCGCCACCTATGCTAAAAATTGTATCAGGTGTGTCAGCATAATAAATCCCCAAAAACGCAACCACATTACCTTGAAAGCGACAGATGAAGAGAAGGAAATTTTTAAACAAGATCGCCAGCTACGGGGAAAGATTAAAAATAGATAACTCCGTACTGTGGCCATTAGTAGGATACTTAAAGTTAACTGCATCTACTGTTGGTAATCAGGGCAATGTTTGCATCACCTTTTTATGTATATAAAGACAGAAGCCTCTAAGGTGTTTACCAAGGCATTATATTTTTGTAGTTCGTGTAAAACACGCTCAAGTTATTAGAACGCTTGTGCAATCTCAAAAACCCGAAAAAATCGATTTCAATACCGAATACCCCTGTCCCTGTCGTCGCCGGGGTCAGTTAATTCCGATTACGCTGACAGAAGCATTTGGTTGCGATCGCTGTCAGCAAATCTTTGTTGTAGAAGATAATGGTCATGTCCTAGAACAGCTTTCCACCACTTATCCCTACAAACGGGCTTGGCGTTGGATGGGAAATAGTTGGCATGTTGTCCATCCCCGCTTGGGAGAAAGCTATTTGCCTATAGCGCTGGGGATTATTTTCGTGCTAGTGATTATATGGCTGCCATTAGCACTGCGATTGGCAAATGGTTCCAGCATTATTGCTTGGGCAATGGTGGCGGTGCTATTGGCTATCTTACCAGCACTAATGGTCTGGCTTACCTACAGACGTTAACTCAATGACTGTTGAATTGGATGACCACCCCGAACCGATTACTAGTGCCCAACGAGCCTATCAAGCTTCCCTAAAGCTGGCGCTCACAAAGGGAGCAGACCGGAGTCGTGCAGTATTGGCAATGGCTAAGGCGATTGAGCGCTCATTTGATGACATTCTAGAAGCCAATACCTTGGATTTAGAAGCCAGTCGGGAAATGGCAGTGCCTGAGCTGATATTGGACTGGCTGAAGCTGACTCCCACAAGACTAGAGATGACAGTAGACATTTTACAACGGTTGGGGGAATTATCAGATCCGCTGCGACGCGTCAGAACCGCTGATTATCAACTAGAAGATTCCCAAAGTTACACCCAGTTAATGCCCTTGGGAGTGATTGGATTTATTTATGAGGCCTTTCCCGATTTAGGAGCGATCGCAGCAGGTTTTTGTATCAAAACTGGTAATTGTATAATTCTCAAAGGCAGCACCGAAGCTAGCCATTCTAACGCGGTGATCGCTGAGGTACTGCAAAATGCGATCGCAGAAGTTGGTCTAGCTCAGGGCTGTCTAGAAATGATTACAGCAGAACATGGGGCTTCAGTTCGCGATCTAGTTACCCAAGACCAGTATGTGAATTTAGTTATTCCTTACGGACGTTCTAGCTTAGTGCAGCAAGTAGTCCGACAGTCAACTTGCCCAGTTTTAAAGTCGGCGATGGGTAACTGTTACCTTTATTGGTCGCCCAATAGCAGCTTAGAAATGGTACGCTGGATGATTCTTAATAGTCATCAAAGTGAACCCGATCGAGTTAACGCCATTGAAAAAGTACTAATTCATCGTCAAGCCTTGCCATCATCTTTAGCTGTCTTGTGGAACAGCTTGATGGAAAAAGGCTTTGAAATTAAAGGAGATGCAGAACTAGTCCAAGCCTTTCCTCAGTTGCAGCTGGTAAAAGAAGGCGAATGGGGAAACCCTTATTTAACGAGGACAGTAGCTTTTAAACTGGTGGATAGCTTAGAGAGTGCGATCGCTTGGATTAATGAATACAGCAGTGGTCATGCCGACTCTATCGTGACTGAATCCTACCAGGAAAGTCGGCAGTTTGCCTTGGGAGTTAACAGCGCCTCTACCTACATCAACACTTCCCCGCGTTTTTCTCGCAACCCTTCGCGGGGAGATTCAGTATTTCTCGGTATGTCTAATCAAAAAGGTCATCGCCGAGGATTTATCAGCCTGGAAACTTTGACCACCGTTAAGCACATTGTTCAGGGGAATGGCAGATTTTAAATAATTCGTAATTTATATAATATAATCCTGAATTTTGAAGTAAAACTATCTCAATCACCGTGAAAAATTAAATTCCCCACACCTCAACGGTGCTGTCTCCACTCCAAACAAATAGTCTCTGTCCATCTGAGCTAATTGTAAGGCGAGTAATTGACGATGAATGACTTGTGAGACTACAAAGTTCATGTCCTGTAAGAATATTCCACACTTTAATAATTCCATTTTCTCGACTACCACTAAGTAAAAAACGTCGATCGCGGCTGACAGTAATTACAGGCATATACCCTGAAAGACTTAAGGTGCAAATTACTTGTTGGGTTTGCCAATCCCATATTTCATAGTTTTGGTCAAAGCCTTGTTCTTCAGTCACTAATATTTGCGAATTTGAGTAGATGGGAATACGGCGATGAATATTTTCGGGGATAAAAATAGAAGGTGTTATCTTTTGTTCATTAACATCCCAAAATGTTAGTTCATAGCCATCACGAGTACTTACAAAAGTTTGACCATCTGGGCTAAAAGAAACTCTCCAAAATTCCTCAGACTGGATATTTGTACTGAAAATCTTCTGCTCTATTTTTAAATCCCACACTTCAGCCAAATCAAGACAATGCCAAAGTCCTAAAACGCGATTATTGGGTGCGATCGCGATTTGATCGAATTCCTTCGTAGTTTCTGGCTGGAATGTGCATATTACTTGTTGCGTTTGCATATTCCACACTTGAATTGTGTTGTTATAATTACCAGTAACTAAAGTTTGTAACTCTTGGCTTATATCTACAGAAGCTATCCTGCGAACTTCATCTGTATACCTTTCAATAGTAAAAAGATACTCAAAAAATAAATATGGGTTGTATAGCTGTAATGCCAGTTTAGTTTTTGGCTCTGTAGTTTCTTGAAGTAACCAATAAGCTGCTTCTTGAACATCAACTTCTGAGTTTTGTAAAGCTTGAATAATCAAATCTAAGCCAGCTTTTCCATACTCAAAAGAATCTAGAAGGGCATCAATTTTTTGTTCAACCTTTCCATACGCCAGCAATTGCTGAACTCTTTTAATCCCTCCCAAAACTATATTGTCAACTATCATAAATTCTTTACTATTTTGGTGGTGGGTCTAAGAGGATGTTTGAAAAGTGTTTGACTGTGATTTTAATCACCCCCCTTAATCCCCCCGATGTATTGGGGGGAAACCAGAAAATCCAGTCCCCTCCCCTTTACAAGCGATGCCCTGAGCTTGTCGAAGGGGGGAGGGTTAGGGTGGGGTAAAAAAATATTTGATACATCAATCACGACTTTTCAAACAACCTCTAAATTACCCATAAAATTCTCCTAGTCCTAATTACCAGGCAGTATCGCACTAATCAACCTTGTGATGACGGACTCAAGCCTCGCTGTCCCCAAGCTTTTGATACAAATGCTACCACGATCGGCTCAGAACAAGAGCAATGCCTACAAAAAGGGTTAGACCAATCGCGATCGCGCTGGAATGTGATTGCTCAACAGACCATGCTAGCCGAGTACAATTTCAATTTGCTGTACTTTAACCACTGCCACGCATCATCAAGGTCTACCGGGAATTGCTCATCTGACTGGTAAAGGGAAAGTGCGAGTGATTGAAGCAACCTACCGATTCTGTTTTTTCTCATCTAGTGCCTTCTGAATAGCTTCTCTACAAAATTCAGGAGGATCGTCTTGTTGCTGCACTTCGTCTTTCATTGCTTTAGTCATGCGTATATTCATTTTCTCGGTCAGTGGTTCTTCACCTCTCCTCTTTCCTGGTTGCAAATTTTCAGGTGTTCCCTTGGGATTAGGCATTGTATAGAAATATAAATATAAGTTGAATCGATAGGAAGCCATCGATTAAAGTCTTTAATCGGCAGGTATCACAGCCTGACAAACTTGTTACCTACCGATACCACTTTTGAGAAATGGTAACTCTATGTTCACACGTTCAGAACTCGAAATCAAAACCATCAAAGAACTTCGTGACTTGTGCTTACGCTACGGCATCAAACCAACTGGGAATAAAGGGTACAAGACCTCATGGATTACATCCTTAATGGTATTTCCTCAAATGGCGTTATCTCAATTCGATGCAGGTAAAGGGTTGAAACCTCCTACTTTTGCTTTTATGCAAGCATTGAGTAGCGCTATAGATGAGATGAATTCACCCACTGATGAGCAAGCGGCACTGATTAAAGTCTCTCTGGAAGGTAGGAGAATGCAGTCACCCGCTAGATGGAAACAGGAGAAGCTTATCAACCTCTACAAGGCAAAACAGAAACTAGAAGAGGTTATGTCTTTACTGGGTGACTAAGCGGGAAATATTTAGACGATTAGGAAAAACATCATGGCTCAATCTTTAGTTACAGAAGCAGTTCAAGCTTCCTTAAGCAACAATCCCCATACTAAGTTCTTTGACGGTGCTTACCGAGGATACGTCCGCTGCAACCTGACTCCAAAACGCTGGCAAAGTGACTATCGCGTTGTATCAAGCATCGTTGACTTGAATGCCTCAGTCAAAACCCTAGCTTCTTTTGTAGTCCAGAACGGAAAACCAGGGGCACTTCTAAGTTAAGCAAATCTCACAAGTCATCAAACAAACCCTCCAAATATAATCTGGAGGGTTTCAATATAATATTAAATATAATTTCGACTATTAAAATATCTAAATTCGGATCTTGTTATCCCACATTTTGCGGGTGTTCCAATAAAGTAATCTTATCTGAGTTACCAAAACTGCAAAAGGCTTCAAAAAGCTAGAGAATATGGGAAACTCAAAAGGAGTATAGACTATATTAAGTGGGAAGCGATCGTCTATCAAAGCTTATACTGAATCGATTTTACTATAGAATTATTTTGGCATTTATTTGCAATACTTAACTAACTTCTAATTAACAAAAGTAAACATAGATTAAAAATAATAACTAACATCGTAATTTATTAAGTTCATCAGACTAAGTTGAGAGTATGCTGAATAGTTGAAGTCTAGTTGAAAGTTTAAGTAACTAAGTGCAAATAAACTTAAATATTTGTTTAGTTTTTTATCCTTTGCTGTTTGTTTGAGTGTTAAATACTAAAAAATAAAGTTTATTTGTACCGACTTACTAACTAGGTTATCAAGCAAGGTGCTGAAAATCCGACCACCAAGTACCAACAGCGAAAACAAAAGTAAACTTCACAAAAATTACGTAAGATGATCAGAAGAATTTTGCTGGCTGTATCGGGATTGGGACACGCAGAGGAAATGCTCAAAACCCTGAAAGAAATCCCTTCAATTCAATCTGCGAAAGTTACAATTTTGCATGTTGTTCAAGCACAAAATGCTGCTACTACCATGACAGCTAAATGGGAAAATGGTGGTAAAATTCTGGCAAATGCCATTCAAACCTTGAACTTAGATCCTAGCCAAGTTTCTTCAATTTTGCGTGAAGGCGACCCTAAAGATGTGGTTTGCCAGGTCGCTGATGAAATCGATGCTGACTTGATTATTATGGGTTCACGCGGACTGAAGCGGCTGCAATCGATTTTATCGAACTCAGTCAGTCAGTATGTTTTCCAGCTATCTTCTCGCCCCATGTTGCTGGTAAAAGATGACATTTATGTTAAAAGAATTAAGCGAATTATGGTGGCAATAGACAATTCTGATTCAGCAAAAAATTGCTTGAAATTGGCATTGTTTTTACTGCGAGATATTCCAGGTGGCGAATTAATTTTGGCAAATATTAGTACAGATTTCGGCGGTAAAAAATCGGAAATAACTAAGGTTAACCCAGACAAAAATCCAGTTTTAGCAGCAGCTGTTGCCGAAGCTGAAAAACAAGGCATCCAATCTCGTTCTTATATCAGCAGTGGCAAACCTGGTGAAGAAATTTGTCGATTGGCAGAAGAGTTGAATATAGACTTATTATTGCTCGGTTCTCCAGATCGTCGTCCATCGATCGCTAAGAGTTTTGTTGATATAGATCGGCTCATCGGATCTTCTTTGTCTGACTATGTTCGAGTCAATGCCACTTGTCCAGTATTGTTAGCGCGGACAATCGCTTAAAGTAAACAGTGCTGAGTATAATAATTGTTGTAATAAAATAGTAAAGAAGTAAGATTTTTCTTGTCTTTACTATTGAGCACTCAGCACAGGCTACGCTAACAGCACTAAATGGATAGTTGATAAATAAAAACCCCTACACTATTGGCGCAGGGGTTATTTATTTTATACACAAACTCTTAACTATCTTTTCCACCTTCGCGGCTAGCAGTTTGGATGTAAAGAATTAGTAAAAACACAGCGGGGACTAGTACGAACAAAATGCTCGCTATGAACCCCAGGTCATTAACTTGCATGGCAAGAAAGCCTCTCTTAAATTTCCAGTCAACAACATTAGGATAGCATTATCGATGACAGAGTTATACCAATTCAAAATTCAAAAATTGTACTGACTTGTGCCGAGCATCTCGACTCCGCTCGATGGAACCGTAGCCGAGGTAGCTTGTCGAAGTATTCAAAATGTCCGCGTAGCGTCTTGTAGAGAAGAAACTCAATTTTGGTAAGTATTTTGACTACTGACTGGATACATGACAAATTTGAGAACTTAAGGCTTCGTGACTACGCTGACTGAGCCATTCACTAAAGTTTGACAGGCAAGGCGATAATTTTCTGGCTTTTTCTTGAATTTCCGGTTTTCTACATCTGTGCGGGGGGAAAGATTTTCTAGTCCTTCGACTATCTCCACAACACAAGTACCACACTGTCCATAACCACCGCAATTGGTCATTTTGCCAATCAATGTATATATGTCAATGCCATTTTGTATCGCCTTGAGCCGGAGATTAGCACCATCTGCTGCCACTACTTCTTTATTTTCTTTAACGAATTTGATATTACCCATAACTGATTCCTCCTTGACTGTAAGCTTGGCTTTCAAGGCTTCATATTGACATAGCTTGATTAATATCTTATTTATTATAATAATTCATTGCAAAATATTAATAAATATTAATTTTCTCAAACACGACACTGCAAAAAAATAGGACAGGTAGTCTACCTGTCCTATAAATTGAACAATAGATTAACTTATCTAAATCCCACAGCTGCTTGCCAAACAAAAGCAAGCAACAAGAAGAATACCGGGATAACTGGGAGAACGTCTACCAAAGGATCGAAAATTTGGTAAGCTTCTGGCAGTTTTGCTAATAAAAGTGCTGCTTCCATGTTTGTTTAAATCCACCTATCCAACACAGCTTTCATAATTGAGAAGTATCTTAACATGGTTTGGTCATTGGTCATTGGTCATTTGTCATTTGTCATTTGTCATTAATCCTCTGCATCTTTGCTTTCTTCGGTAAGCCAGTGACCAAATTCTGCAACAAAGCGATCGCTCAATATTGCTTCTCTAATATGCTGCGTAAAGCGAATTAGTTCGGTAATGTTGTGAATGCTCAACAAGGTATAAGCTAAAATTTCCTGCGATCGCACCAAATGAGATATGTAAGCACGGCTAAAATTTTGACAAGTATAACAGGGGCAAGTTTCATCTAATGGCGTAAAATCTTCACGAAACTTCGCATTTTTTAAATTCCAGCGTCCGCCTTGAACTATCGCTGTACCATGTCTTGCCCAGCGGGTGGGAATGACGCAATCAAACAAGTCTATACCAGATGCGATCGCGATCGCCATTTCCCGATAAGTACCTACGCCCATCAAGTAACGCGGCTTTTCGCGGGGTAGAAGCGGTGCTGTCACTTTGACAATCTCAGCCATCAATTCTGGCGGTTCTCCTACACTCACGCCACCAATGGCATATCCGGGCAAATCTAACTTAGCCAAAGCTTCCGCCGCATGGCAACGCAAATCCAAATACACCCCCCCTTGCACAATTCCAAACAACGCCTGATCGCTGCGTTGATGAGCCGTTATGCAGCGTTCTAACCAGCGATAAGTGCGCTCAGTTGCAGTTTCAACCTCTTGGCGAGTCGCTGGGTAGGGCGGACACTCATCAAAGGCCATAATCACATCAGCCCCCAAAGTATTTTGAATCTGAATGGATAGCTCTGGTGTTAGGTTAATAATTTGTCCATCATGAGGCGAGCGAAAAGTTACGCCTTCTTCAGTAATTTTTCGCATCTCGCTTAAGCTAAACACCTGAAATCCACCCGAATCTGTGAGCATTGGACCATTCCAACCCATAAATTTATGCAACCCACCGCCCCCAGCCACGATCGCTTCTCCTGGTTGTAGGTGAAGATGATAAGTATTAGATAAGATCATTTGTGCCCCAGTATCTCGTAGCTGAGATGGAGTAATAGTTTTGACATTTGCCAGCGTTCCTACTGGCATAAATCTGGGCGTTTCTACAAGACCGTGAGGGGTGAAAAACACTCCTGCTCTAGCTTTTGTCTGACTACAGCAAGCAAGACATTGAAAAGAAAAATTCGCACTCATGCCATTTGGAATTTTAGATTTTAAATTTTGGATTGTGAAACACTAATCGATAAAGAGTTTCAAAAATCCATAACTAAGTAAGTGGACACAATTATTTAGAAGAGGCATTTCGACTGCGCTCAATGCTCGACCTTTGAGAAGACGAGGGTTGAGTTTCGACTACGCGGTAATCGAGCGACTTGCACTGAGCGGCGTCGAAGTGAGTCGAGATTCAACTTCCGCGAAGTCGAAACCCGCTAATCTCAAGTTAGGTTTAATTTAGTCCTTCTACTTAGTACAACGCAGCAGAAATAAACCTACCATTTCATTACAGCCAGAAAGCCCAAAATTCAAGCATGAGTGACTTTTGGCTTTTGCCTTGCGGTACTAGCGCCATAAAACCAAATGGTATTAGGGCAAAATTAATCATATTTGGCTAAATGATGGACAAACATCAATATTGGTAGTTGAGTTTTAGCGAACACTTAAGCATTCATTACTAACCTAGTTACCAAATTTACGAGTGTATACTCTAAACAATTGTTATTTAGAAAGAATCAGAACAGTCATCGTCAATTTCTGCATCCCACTTGGCTGAGAGTACTTGTTCCATCATCGCTTCTATAGCGCTGACATTGAAGCTTCGCTCTCGTCGCTCTTGTAAAGGTGTCGATCGGGGAATTAACCGCAGACACAATCCTTCTTGCATCAAATCGAAGTAGGTTTCTTGTTGCGACGACTGTTTTAGTTCTAAATAATCAAAACTACAAACATTCAGATATAGCGCGCGGTTAGCCACTAAGGTAGACCTTTGCGGATTGGCAAAAACTTCCATCACATCCCCTTCACCCTCGCTCAGTACCTTATCTTCTTGGGTGTAGATGTAGTGGACTCGACCTAAATCTGCCAGCAATCGCCGGATGTCGAGCTTATTCACAATGATGCCCGTGTTAATAATGCACGGAGCTGGTATCCTGGTGTCGGGTAGATGGTGACTCATAGGAAAATTGCGATTGAGCTAAGGAGGGCAACAACATAGCTAAACTGTCATAATTGAATAGCTTGTTTACTCCCTACATTTAAAAAAATATCAATTTTATGGGGCAATCGTCTAATAATTTGGAGTAAGTTTTTAGTTAACGAATACAAAATACAAATTTTGCTCTTTGATGGAATTTTAACTTCCTAAGTTATCGCTTTTGTATAAAAAAATACTCAAAACTATTTGTTTACCACTTAGACCAGCATAACAAAATTTTCAACGAGAATGTTTAATAGAAGTAAATCTTATTTAAAGTTTTAAAGTCTACTGATGTCGGTTTTACCGAAATTATGACTATTATCCAGCAATTTACCAAAAATTAATGTAATTCAGATGACGAAACAGCAACAGTGGTGGAAAAAGCTGCTGTTAAAGCTGGCAGCTAGTATTATATTTTACACAAGTATTCCGTTACCGTATTTGAACGGATTGGACTTTCAAAGAGTAGCACGTCTTGCTTCGCTTGTTGGAGTTATAATTGGGGGAATTTTAGGGTTGCTAGATACGGGGATGGATTATATTGGTATGCCCGTGTTAACTCGTAGTGCCTTGGTAGTAAGTGTTTGGATTGCCATAACTGGAGGATTGCACTTAGATGGGGCAATGGATACTGCCGATGGTTTAGCAGTAGGCGACCGAGATCGGCGACTGGAGGTAATGGCAGATAGTGCTACAGGAGCCTTTGGAGCAATGGCTGCGATCGCCTTGGTACTACTGAAAATAACAGCTTTGACGGATATGCCAGAAAACCGTTGGTTATTGCTGATGGCTGCTTGCGGCTGGGGACGTTGGGGACAACAACTAGCGATCGCCCGATATCCTTATTTGAAAGCAACTGGTAAAGGCGCGCTTCACAAACAAGCCATTCGTTCTTACAAAGATTTGTTACCGGGATTGTTGTTGTTGTTTAGTTTGAGTGGTTTACTTTGGCTAATAGATAACCAGCAGCTATTTCTCGCACTGACAATCATAGTTGTTGGAAGTGCGATCGCCACTTTAACTGGTGCATGGTTCAACCATAAACTAGGCGGACACACTGGAGATACCTACGGCGCAGTCGTTGAGTGGACTGAAGCCTTATTTCTCTGTGTATTGACTACTGTAGGAAGTTAGGAGTGAGGAGTGAAAAGTGAGGAGTTAAAACTCCAAACTCCTAACTCCTAACTCCTAACTCCTAACTCCTAACTCAGCACGGGCTAAACGCCCCGCTACCGCTAACAGCACTCAGCACTCATTTAATCGGTTGCAACTTTGTGACTTTGAGTTTAAAAGCCCCAACCCCAGTTTCCCCAAAAGACCGGACACGAATAACATAATTCCCTGTCTCTACGATGCGAGTAAAGAGTAAGGAATTGCTACTACCATCAGGGCCATCATCATTTTCTGCTAAAGTCGAACCATCAGGTGCCAGCAGTGTGATGATACTGTCAAAGTTTTCCGATGACAGGTCAACTGCTAAATTGTCGCCCTTCTGCAACTTCACAGTGTAATCACGGGCAAACCCACCTTGACCTGTGGGGATATCTTTGTCTGAAAGGCGATCGTCAATTTCAGTACTGTTAGATAAAGGAATTGGACTATACAACTTATTTTGAGCAACTGCACTTGTACTTATGCCTATTGCCAGCAATGTGGCAGGAATGATGATGAGTTGTTTTAAACCTGCCGCAAAAACTTTATTCATACATTTCAAGCAATTTTTCTACAAAAATAGGTTAATTAGGTCAATTTATGCACTTATCTGCCAAAGTTAGATTATTAACTCTTGATTTATCCGTCTTTGACAGCAGTAGCTACAGCTACTAATCCTAAGACCACAATTTTATACTGACGAAGTGTTTGCACAGCAGACCTGGCAGTAGCACCAGTAGTATAAATGTCGTCCACCAACAGCACTGGAACATTTGGGGGACGATGGCGAAATTCTTGTCCAATAGCAAAAGCGTTGTCCAAGTTTTTCTCTCGTTTAGATACCGATAAACCAAACTGCGCTTCAGTTTCTCGCACTCTTGCTAAACCGTTTAGTTTCAATTTTAATCCAGTTATTTCGCAGAAGCTTTGTGCTATTAGTGCGGCTTGATTGTATTTACGTTGCTTTTGTTTGCTAGCGTGGAGTGGGATGGGAACTACTACAGGTTGGCTATCTCGCTTCGGTGAATTTAACAACCATGCTTCTCCTAACCATTGACCCAAAGGACGAGCTATTTGGGGTTGATTTTCGTATTTCATCGCTGCGATCGCTCGTTTCACCGGGCCACCATATTCCCCCCAGCCAAACACTGGTATAGGCTCTTGCCATAGAGAAATCGGGTCTTTACGTTGACATTTTTGCAGTTGTCTGGTGCAGTTTTGACAGAATTCTTGGGAAGTTGCGCGTTGACATAGAGGGCAATGGGATTGGAGAAAAAGATTGAGTAAGCCTTTAAAATTTTGAATCCAAGGGTGCATTTAGAATTGTCCTTTGTTATTTGTCATTTGTCCTTTGTCCTTTGTTTTTAGCTAATGACTAATGACTATTGACCAATGACTTAACATAGACGCGATCGCACCTTGTTGTTTCCACTCCTGTTGCTGGAGTGTAGCCATTGCTTTCATACAGCTTGACTGCTTCCACCAAAACACTGGCGGTTTCAATCCAAATTTGTTGAAAACCACGCTTTGCGATCGCTGCTTCTAGCTGTTGTAACAAATATTTCCCTAATCCTAAACCCCTGATGCTGGGTAAAAGATACATTTTGCGGATTTCTACAGCTTTTTCACCTCGGTGTATGGGGTAGTATGCTCCAGTACCTACTAACTGACTTTGGTGTTCAATTACCCAAAACTCTCCCCCAGTAGCTAAATAACATTCCTCGACTCGCAGCACATCTTGGTCAGCACCCTTGGGTTCCCAACCCAGACCGTATTCTGATAATACATAACTGATGACTTCGGCGGCTCTTGTGCGATCGCTTTTCACCCAATCACGAATTAAAAAATCTTGATAATAGTTTTTCATTACCATTTGCTGGTCAAGTTTACCCAGAAAAATTTTCCGCATCTATATCCCAATTTACTCAGCAAATAGCAATTCTTGCAGAGTTCATTTCAAGCTGTAATCTCAAGGCGTGAATTATCTTCAGTGCTGAGAAAAGTCATCTTTAACAAAGAAATCGGCTCTACATCTACCTACATTATCAATGCCCAAATCCGCTGAATTTCTGTTTGGAACAATTTACGACCGCGTTTAGCATCTCTTTGAGCAGCACGTAATCCCTGCTGACGGAGACAATAACCCGGTCTCACCACATCTCTCAAAACCTTGTGCAGGGGAGCAGGGGAGAGTTCTTGTACAAGTTCTTTCCCCTCTACCTCTCTGCACCTCAAGCTTGTGAGAAATGCGAGAATACCCCTATAAGCCTGAATTTGCTTTTTGTCAGTAACTATGAGATATTTTGTTTGAAATTGAAAATACTGTATTTTTATCGATTTAAGTAGGTCGGCGTGAATATTTATCGTTGAGATGAGGCAGGAGGCAGGTGGTCACTGAGCCTAGTCGTACCACTTCGTGGAAGCAAGCTAGCAAGAGCGTCTCCGACAGGAGAAGTGAGGCAGGAGGGAAGAGGGTTTGAGTCTATTTAATTTTTATTAACATAGTTTTGTTTTTCCACAGCGTTTTACTTACTGATGATTTGTGCTAATTAGCATGGTATATAAGCTTTTTTCTATGAATTTAAGTTTTTTTAGAAAGCATCCACTGTTGTTTGTCATCATAATTTTCTTTGGAATTTTTTTCAGTACTACAGTAGTTGCTGCAAACTTCAAATTATATTTCGTTGCTCAAAACTATAAACCAGTAAAATTAGTAAATCTCCAAGCTATTAGGGTAGATGAACAACAACTGCCTGTAGATAAATTACTAAAATTGATCCAGCACCGATTGTTAATCGCACATGATGTAGCCCGATGGAAATGGAATCACAAACGTCCTATTGAGGATCTAAAGCGCGAACAAGAGTTACTATTAAAGGTTCGGCAGCAAGCAACAATCCATAATTTAGAACCCGATACAGTTGCAGCATTTTTTCAAGCACAAATAAAAGCCGGAAAACTCATCCAAACCACTGATTTTCAAAACTGGCAAAAGCAAGGTATTAAATCTTTTCCTAACGTGCCAGACTTAAACCAGACATTGCGACCATCGTTAGATAAATTAAACATAGAACTTCTCTTTGCTTTAACAGAACTGAATTCTGTTCTAGGTTGTCCACAAATTCGGGAATTAATTCAATCACGTTCCCAGGTGATTATTCAGGGAGATGGTATCGATCGGCAAGTGCAGAACCTAGCAATTTCACCCGTGCTGCAATTTAAAAGCACTTCTTGCAAAGTAGTTTCCTCTCCTAAATTCTAAATTAGATAATGATTCTGAAAGTTAGATTTATTTAAAAGCTTAAAAGCTATTTAGAATATTGAAGCAAACATCAATTGGCATTCATTTCTGGTGGTAAAGGCTGACTTTTCACAGTATTTGGAAAATTTTGATATTAAACGATCGCTTGCAACAGAATTTCAAAAATAAGAGGGGTAAAGGGAAAAAGGTTAATAATAGTCTCCCACCATAGAAGCAATAGCTTTTTACCCTTTCCCTTGCCCCTTACCGTTCCTGATAAATAACTGATGATACACTTCCTGCTCCTGCCTTCTTGTATTAAGGCAATGTTGCTTCAGAAATGCTCAAAGTTTTGTTGTCGTCGGCTTTCGATGACTCATTTCCTGGAACGGATGCAGTTATCTCCCCAATGGCGCTGTCGTTTGTTGCGGTACCAGGACGCAAGGCACTTAAAGCAGTCTTAATCACAACAGCTGTAGGTACTGCCACAATTACACCCAACAGTCCGCCAATTCTTGCCCCTGTTAAGACCGAAATTAAAATCCAAACTGGATTTAAACCAGTAAAATTGCCTAAAATTCGGGGGGCAATTAAATTTTCGAGAATTTGCTGTACGATTACCGCTGCGATCAACACTCTCACACCCATTGAAAAATCTTGCAACGCTACCAATAGTGTAGTTAGGGCAATGCCTACAGAACCGCCAAAGGGAACGAGAGCCATCAGGCCAATAGTTAGTCCGAATAGCAATCCAAAGGGCACTTTTAGCCACAAAAAGGTAGGAATAAGGGCTGAAGCCATACAGGTAGATAAAATCAACTGGGTGATGAAGAAATTTTGGAAGCTGAGGCGGACTGTTTTGGAGAAAGGCTCGCGAAATTTATTAGGTAGCCATTCAACTAAACTTTCCCAGAGTTCACCCCCATGCTGTAAAAGATAAAAAGTCAAAACTATCGTCAAGAGAATATCTAGCAGACTAGTAACTGTCAGTACAGCCAGATTTAAAACTTGTCCAGCGATCGCTTGTAATTGTCCTTTGACGCGATCGTTGATTTGCACCACCAGAGCATCGAGGTTAATCGGTAAGCCAAAAGTCTCAGCTTTTCCGTTTAAGATCATCAACTGAGAGCGTCCAGAGTCGATTAAATCTGGCAAACGCGCCACCAGTTGTTGTGCTTGGGTAAGAGCCAAGGGAAAAAGTGTCACACCCAACGCCAATAAAATCGATAAAGCCAAGAGAAATACTAAAATAGCAACTTGCTCTCGCCTAGCACCATGATGCTCCATCCAACTCACGGGGTAGTTGAGCAGAAATGCTAGCACTGAGGCTCCGACTAAAATGACTATGAGAGAATGGAAATAATTGAAAAATACCGAAATTGCCCAACCATTGAGAACTAGCAGCGGAGCGAATAGCGCGATCGCCCCGATTCGCGCTATTGGAGTAAATGTTTGCCACCAGTCGAGTAGCTTACGTGTCTGCATTTTGAGCTGATTGCGGAATAGAACTAAATGAAATTTTTCTTTACAGCTTATTATCTCTAACTATATGAGTCTTATTCATCCTTCTAGTTTAGGAGTTAGACTAACCCCAATGAAGAATTTTGAACCAAAAGAGAATGGGGAGCCAGGGAGCAGGGGAGCCAGGGAGCAGGGGAGCAGAGGGGCAGAGGGACAAGGGGGACAAGTCTCTCCCAAGTCTCTCCCCTCTTCCTTGTCTACCTTGTCTCTTCTTGATGCCCCATCCCCGATGCCTAAAACACAGTTGCTTTTACATTTAGTTCCGATCGTCGGCTTTTTTCCATCTTTGTGGACGCTCTATCGAGGCCAGGGTAATCGGGAACAACTTGCTATTAGTCGTCTGTCTATTACTTTGGCACTTACTTGGCTGTTGAGTTATCTATTATTAGCCACCGGGGCAGCAACTTCAGATTTTTTTCCGCTACGTCTATTTATCCTCAATAGCTTTCTTACGTCAGGTTACTTTTTAGTAAGTATTTGGTTGATTTTGCGCCTAATGCAGGGCAAATCTAGTCGTTTACCAGGGTTTAGTAGTTTAGCTGAACGAGTGCTTGGCAAGTATTTATCTTAATTTTTTAAAGCGATAAATTGTCGGTGTTTTTACTGAATTTTAGAAAATTTCTGGCAGATTTATTTATATATCTAGTCAAATCCAGTTTATTATTGCCATACTTCAGTAAAACATCTCCAGGTTGTCCCAAAAAAAGAATAAATGCTGCTATAAGTGTTGTGGTTGACACTACATTAAAAAAGTTAGCACCGATAATTAAGAGTTAGCTATTATGGGTTGATTTGTTTGGGTGTTTTTAGTCTGCAAAATTACTGAATTTGATTAGTGAGTAAGTGTGAGGAAGTCTGTGACCATTCAAAGAAGTTCGGCGGAAGAAAACCAGTCGGGAAAAGCCTCAAAGTCCAATAAAAAAATTCCCCAAAGCTCGACATCAGGACGGTGGCTGTGGTTTTGGGTAGGTATGGGTGGTATTGCGATGGTATCTGCAACTGCGGGGGCGCTTTTGGCGGTGTCTTTGACGAGTACGCCTTTGCAACAAGCCCAGCTAACTCCAAAGGATGAGGCGGCCTTTGATAGCGAGCGCATTTCTGGAGGTGTGCTGCGATTTTCAGAATTAACTCGTCCAGTGAATCTTTTAGTGATGGGAATGAGCGTACTTCCGCCAGATATCCAAAACCCTCCTGAAGATACCAAAAATCTCAAATACCTGCCCCAAGTCAACTCTTTTGATGGTCTTTCCGATGTGATGCTCTTGGTCAAATTCGATCCAGAGACGAAAAAAATAAATATGCTCTCCATTCCCAGAGATACCCGCACGCAAATAGAGGGATATGGAGTGAAAAAAATTAATGCTGCCAATGTTGACGGTGGACCAGCTTTGACTGCTAGAACCGTCAGTAATCTCTTAGGTGGGGTGGGAATCGATCGCTATATCCGAATTAACGTTTTGGGAGTTGCCAAGCTGATTGATGCTTTGGGTGGCGTGACTGTCTACGTCCCTAAAGATATGAAATATCAAGATGATTCTCAGCATTTGTACATCAATTTGAAGGCGGGTAAGCAGCATCTCAACGGCGATCAGGCACTACAATTGCTGCGTTTTCGCCATGACGAACTCGGTGATATTGGTCGGATTCAGCGCCAGCAAATGGTCATCCGCGCTTTGATGGAGCAAACACTCAACCCAGCGACTGTTGCTCAATTACCTAAAGTTCTTGATGTCGTGAAAGACCACATTGATACTAACTTGACGGTTGAAGAGTTAGTGGCACTAATGGGTTTTGGGGTGCGGACAAATCGCTCTAATATGCAAATGTTAATGCTGCCAGGTCGCTTTAGCGAAAAGAATGAGTTTGATGCTAGCTATTGGTTGCCCAACAAAGATGGGATTGCGAAACTGATGGCTCAACACTTTGGTGTGGAGTCAGAACAGGAACAGCTGGCAAGTACAACTAACCCCCGCTCTTTGCGTGTAGCAATTCAAGATAGTACAGGTGGCGATCGCTCTAACCTGCAACCGTTAATAAGAGCCTTGGAAAAATCTGGATATCGCAATATCTATGTGGCCAAGGCATGGGGTGAACCTCTAGATGTAACTCATATTGTCGCCCAACAAGGAGATGGTGACAGTGCCGAATCAATTCGCAGCACTTTGGGATTTGGAGAAGTGCGGGTGGAAAGCACTGGCAACCTTGCATCGGATATCAGTATCCAAGTAGGTAAAGATTGGTTGGAACAAAAATCTATTTTGGAGAAGTCGTTGACACCCTAAAGGGTACATCTGCTGATACTGAATTTACTACCTGGCTCAGTTCTTGGAGTTTAGCTGCTGCTACACCATTGGTTAATAATTCTTCTGCTTTAGCTAAACCTTCTGGCATATCTGAACAAATACCACTGCGCCATAAATAAAATCCGCCATTCCACAAGGCTGTTTGCATCAATTCACCTGGTTTACCTGCCAAAACCTCTTGAATATCCGCCACCAGTTCTTCAGTAGTTCCAAGGGGTACGTTCTTGGTAGTAAAGCCGTAATCGCGCGGTACGAGGTGTAATCGTTCTACCTCTTGGGGTGCTACGGATGAAGATAAACTGATGATTGCAGTGCGATCGCGCGGTAAGTCGCAACTACCTTCCAATCCTTTGACTAATGTAAATTTTGTCACTCCCCGCAGTCCAAAAGCTATCTGAAACATCCCTTCTGTAGGTGGATGGACAAACCCAGCAATTACATGAGCATCCCCAGCATAAGGACACCAAATTAGCTCCATTGTCGCCAACGGCGGACGTTTGCCAAGTTGGTCGCGGTACTCCCAAATACTTGTAGTTAAGGAAAAATGCTGAGGTAGATAAATAAAGCCGATTCCCGTTTGCTCAAACACTTGTTGAGTTTGGGCTAGGGGTAAAGTAGTCCAATCGACTCCTAAACCCTGCCAAATATCTATCAGGGGTAAGCCGTACTTCGTTGGTAGGCGATCGCCACCATGCATTACCACTGGTTGTCCCACTGCGGCGAGTAGTAAAGCTATGACGGGACTAATCGGTGCTGTGCGTGTCCTACCATCATAAGGAATGCCAAGAGCGATCGCAGGTCGCCCAGAGGCTATGGGTTGCAGTTTTGGCCCCAGTTCCTCATAAGCATCCAACATTCCGGCTAACTCTTCTCCCGTAGGACGCTTGATTCGGTGAGCAATCAAAAAGGCTCCAATTTGGGCTGGTGTCGCTTCACCCAGCAGCATCATTTGAGTAGCGGTGGCTGCTTCAATACGAGTTAAATTCTTAGATGTGTGGTTTCCGCTGCCTACTTTTTGCAGAAATTCCCGAAATACATTGCTCATTTTTCCTTTGTCCTCTGTCCATCGTCATTTGTCCATTGTCCTTTGTCTTTTGGGATAACCGAAAATGACTAATGGCCGAATATTGGATTTTGGATTTAATAAATGTGAGTTGACTAACTAAAGATAGTAGGATGTTGAGCAGGTAAGTCTTGGGGGTAGATATCAATAAATTGTTGTTAAGGCAAATAATACCATTTTGGATTTTAGATTTTGGATTGTGAAACATCCATTGGATAAGTGTTTCAGTTTCCCATCTGTCGCAATCATTTTTCAAATTGGTATAAGTATAAGCAGTAAAACCCGCAATTAACTTGACGATAAAATTGAAAACATTACGATGTCTAAAGTCCGTAAAATACATTGATAATCAGGACTTATAGGCAGTTTTAGCATTAATTTCATTATCAAGCAAAGGTTTCAGGCTATTTGCAAACCTTTTCGCATACTATCTACTGAAGAACCAAAATTTTTCTACCTCTTTAGATAGATTGTATTACATGTTTTATTACTGTAGTTGTAAAAGAACAGGCGCTTGAGGGCAAGTAATTTTAGCACATCATTTGTGTAAGCGCGGTCGCCGCCGCAACAATCCAGGTTTTTTCTACACTTTAAGAAAAGAAATTTTTTGTCCTAAGTCCAAGTAAAGTTGACGCGTCAAGACTAAAACAGTTAACAAAAATCACTTTTGATTCAGGAGAGAAATCTAAATGATTATTAACGACTTGACCTACTTAGAGCAAGCTGAATCCGCAAACACTTTAATAGGCGGAGGCTATGGCAAAGACTATGGCAAATACTGAGGCAAAGACTGGGGCAAAGACCACGGTAAAGACCACGGCAAATACTACGGCAAAGACTAGAAATTGAGTGAGTGTTGTGGAACCCAAATGGTTGTATAACCTTCCCAGCGTGCCGGATTACGTTTTCTAGCATTTCGGAATCGCCGCAACCTCATACTTGCAAACCTGGGTTCTTCCACTTTAGCTTTTGATAGTTCACAAATCTCCTGGCTCTTGAAAGCGAAACTTGGCTGCTTTCAGCTAGGAGATTTTTGGCAACTGCGTCACCTTCCATCTGCTAGAGAGTCAATATGAAAGACATCGAAATTGAGATCATTGATAATTTTGAAACGTTTCAAACGATCAGAAACCATTGGGACTCCGTATACAAAACCGATCCGGAAGCTCAATTCTTTTTGTCTTGGACTTGGCTATCTGGTGTGGTGAAAAGATTGTGCAGCCATTCCCGTGCCGCGTGGTTTATATTAGCGGCAAAATCAACTACCCCAACTTCAGAGTATGTGGCATTTTTTCCGCTAGAAATTGGGATCGCAGAACATCCCGAAGGCTGGCTCCAGAGTCGTCTGTCGATGATGGGAGTTGCAGATGCAGAGCATCTTGGGTTTATTTGCTTGCCAGAGTACGAAGTAGCAGTCACTTCTGCCCTTGCCCAATTCCTTCAGCAACAACAGGAAACTTGGTCTATTTTTGAAGTCGCAAATATTCAAACAAGCAAATGTCGAATGAACCGATTTTTGGATCAGTTCTCCACAGAAGCCTTTGAATTGGCACAACAGGAACGGTTGAGCGATTTAGTAGATCAAATCGACAATAGTATTGTTCCGTACATCGCTTTACCAGACGACTGGGAACAGTACCTGCAAACCGTCGTTAGCTCCAACACTCGACAGAAAATTAGACGCCTCTTGAGAAAAGTTGAAAGCTCCAACGAGCTCCACCTGACTCAGGTCAACGCAGAGAATTTAGATATTCATCTAGAGATCCTCTTAGGATTTTGGCAAACCAATTGGGAAGGCAGAAAAGGCGCAGACTACTGCAAAAAAGCTACAGAGAGTATTGGGTTGGTTTTGCGTCATTGCTTTGAACACCAAAGCTTATACTTACCAGTTCTCTGGCGAGGAAACCAACCGCTAGGTGCGATCGCCAACCTAATGGATTTCGATCGCAAAACGGCTCTCTTCTTCATTGCAGGTCGCGACGACACCGTAAAAGAGTTTTCTTCTGGTCTGGTTCTTCATGCCTATGGGATTCAACATGCGATCGACAATAAATTTAAAGTCTATGATTTCCTGATAGGCAACGAGGCATACAAGTTTTCGTTTGGCGCTAAAGCCCGTCAGATCAAAACTATGGCGATCCAGCCCAAGCGATCGCACCAAAATCAAGCGCTAAATTTAAGAACAATTCCTCAAGCGCTCCACCGTTTTATCCATTACCAACAAACCAGCCGACTCGATCTAGCAGAGCAAGGTTATCGTCAAATTCTCAACGTGCAACCTCAACACCCAGACGCACTTTATCGGTTAGGAGTCTTGATGCACCGCAAAGAAAAGTACTCGATCGCTGAAGAGTTGTTCAGAAATGTCCTTGAGTTGCAACCTCAATATGTGAAAGCCTGGTTTAGTTTAGGCAACTTGCATCAAGCTCAAAATCAATTACCAGAAGCAGAAGCAGCATATCAGCAAGCTTTAGCACTCCCCTCTGAATCCTCAATACTTTCATCAGCAATCCATCATAATCTTGGCTATACGTTGCAACAACAGAATCAATGGGAAGCCGCGATCGCACATTACCAAAAATCCCAAGAACTCCAGCCCAACTCCATCGAAGCAGAAGTAATTTTGGCAAATGCCCACTACGCTCAGGGAACATTACCCCCAGAAAAACAGCTGCATTACGCCACCCTCAACTACGAACTGGGTAGCAAACGAAAACAGGTAGGTGATTTCAAGGTTGCGATCGAATACTATCGCCAATCCATCATAATGCAGCCCACTCTAGCAGAAGCTCACTATCACCTCGGCATCACATTCCAAAAACTAGGAAACTTGGACGAAGCGATCGCACATTACCAAAGCGCCCAAGCCCTGCAACCCGACTATCTTGAAGCCGAAGTGAGTTTAGCAAATGCTTTTTATGCTCAAGGAAAGCTGCCCTTAGAAAAACAAGCGCATTCTGCTACCCTCAATTATAAATTAGGCAACCACTGCAAACAGGCAGATGATTTTGAAACTGCAACGGAATACTATCGGCAATCTCTCGTCCTCAATCCAAACCAACCAGAAGTTCACTATCATCTAGGATTTGTCCTACAAGAACAAGGAGACTTGGACAAGGCGATCGCACATTACCAAACCGCCCAAGCCCTGCAACCTAACTACCTTGAAGCTGAAGTAGGAATCGCAACCGTCCTCTATGCACAAGACAAGCTATCCGCAGCAGATCGAGATCGCTATGCTGGACTCAATTACGATTTGGGCAAGGTTCACCACCAATCAGGAGATATTAAGGCTGCAATCAAATACTATCAGCGAGCGATCGGACTAAAGCCAGATTTGACAGAGGTTCGCGATCGTCTACGCCAAGCATTGCAAGAAGAGGACGGTATTAAAATTAAGGTCAGTGTTGCAAAACAATAAAAGCCAAGTGCGCGATTGAAAATCGCTGTAAGATGTATAGCGCTTGATTGACTTAATTCTAACGTCAGTTCGACAAGTCTTATTTGACCTCTCCCCCAACCCCTCTCCGACACGGAGAGGGAAGCAAAAAGCTGAATTTTTCGTTGCTCCTCCCTCTGGGAAACCCAAAGGTAGGCTGGGAAGGAGAGGTTCATCGAACTCACGTTAAAATTCTCAATAATCACAAAGATGCGATGAATCGCTGTCTCTTTCCAAAACAAAGAATGCTGATGACCAAATTAGCTTTTTACTACACTACATATACAGTGAAATTAACTAGGTTGTCTTGGCCAAATCGCAGTGAATCACCATTAAGCAGACGATACTGCATACCGGGAGTCAAAGGATTGTTGTTTAAATAAATACCATTTGTACTCATATCAACAATCATGTAAGAATTTTGCGACCAGTCCCAATCGACTCGCGCATGACGACGAGAAACTATTCCCTCACTAGGAATGCCGGTCAAGTCAATTTCTGGCGGCGCTATGCCTGGACTCTGACTGCGGCGACCAATATAACCTCCTTCCCCAATGAGGTGAAATTCTCTGCCGGTGCTATGAATCAGCTTTAAGGCTGGCGCTCTTTGAGGCGGGGGGGTATAAACAGGTGGCGTTGGTTGATAGGAAACTCGTGGCTGATAGACTGTTGAATAATCAATGGGGGCTTGTTGGGGAGCTTGGTAAGGTTGGTCTGTAGGCGGCCGCTGATACTGAACAGGTGGTTGACTAGGTTGTTGTTGAATAGGTGGAGGTTGACTAGGTGATTGTGGTGTAGCAGAAACTACATTACCCACCGGGGTAGAACACCAGGGACAAACCTTAGCATTGTTAGGCAGGGCGCGGTTAAAATATTCGCAACTAGGATTAGGGCACCGATTTGCAGGCATAAGACTTTATATCATCAGGCATAGGTTGTAAAGCTACAAGACCTACTTTACTAAGTAAACACTGACCCTGACGAGTAGTTAGCATCTGGGCAAATGTAGAACCACCAGGTAGGCGGTTGCTGTCTTTAGGGTACACTACAAAAATAGGGTATCCCAAGGGGTAGCTTTGGAAAGTTGTGACATCAACATAATAATCATCATGTTGACACAAATCATCTGAGGGATTAATTGAGCGCCGATCGCGCTTTTGAAACAGAGGTTGAATAGCGGACTTTTTAGCATCTGCGATCGCTAGAGGATAGCCAGTACACTGACTCGAAGTTTTACTGATAATCCCAAAACTGATAATACCAGTAGTTCGCCCATCTAAAGTTTCACTGCGTATCAGGTTTTGGGTTTTTGTTGTATCAAGTTTAGTAACTTTCGCTGCAAATAAAGCTTCGTCTTGAGGAGCATTTTGCAGAACTATTTGTTGAAATTTACTGATTGCTTCCGGTTCGGTTGGGGCAAAAGGTTTCACAGGCAGATTTGGCAGTTTAGGATTAATCTGCTGCCAATTAGTAATTTTACCTGTGTAAATTTGACGCAATTGCTCAAGATTAATTTGCCCCCCAAGAGCATTGGCAAGATTTGAGTCTCTTTTATTAAATGCGACAAAAACAAGTAAACCATCATAGGCTACTGCTTTTTTCGCAAGTTTATCTGTAATGTTATCTACCAAACTAGTAATGGCAAAATCTTTTTTGTTTGTTTGAACTTCTTCGATACTTTTAATCGGATTATTTATATTTGATGACAAAACAGATTTATAGTCAAATGTTGCGGTTGCATCTGGCTTTGGTCTGGTCAATAAATCTGCTAAACGGCTGTTGTCCACTAATTGCGTTAAAACAAAACTCCATGTACTATCTTTTTCTCCTGTATAAGTAAATTGTCCAGAAGGAACGTTGGGGACTTCGGAAAAATTACGTACAAGTTTAGACCATTGGATATATTGATTAGGATTATCTGTTTTCCTACCCCATAGCCAATACCAAATTCCGCCACCAAGTAGTAATAAAAATAGGATTATTAGTAAAAGTAAGGGCATTGGCAAAGGCTTTTTTATTTCTTGAGAACCTGGCGCTCGCGCTGAATTTAAACTTTTAGCACGATCTTCTTGAGGAAGTTCTAGCAGTGCTTTACGAGCCGCTTCTGCACTCTCAAAAGGAGTTTCCAACCCAATTAAGCGATAAATAAATTGCCTTAAATAGCTATCAGTATCCGGCCATTGTTGATTATCTCTAGGGTCGAGAGGCTGGTTAGATGAAAAATTAGTTGTCCGACCTACCCATAAATAAAAGGCTAATAATCCTAATGATTCTAAATCTTGATCGGGTCTGGCGGCAGCAGGTTGAGGAATAATTGGGGGAATAAATAAGTTTTCCCAGATTGCTAAATCACAAAAGTATATAGAAAATTTTTGATTATTTTCTACTTTAATTAAAATACTATCTAAATTGATATTGCCGTGAGTGATACCTAGTTGTGTTTGATTGGAGGGAAAACGCAGCTTTTGAGTGTGGAGAAACTGGAGAGTTTGTAAACCTTGATTTAGTACTTCCCGCACCTCAAGAGATGTCATTGCTCCCTTTTCTATGAGATATTTACCTAAAGTTTGGGATGATTCGATTCCTTGAGTAATAAGATAGCAGCGTTCTCCTTTTTCATCTGCGATCGCTTCTTTCGTTTCCACCAGACGAAAGTTTTGAATTCGACTATCGGCTAAACTTACCCCACCTACCCGTTTAAAAGTCTCTTTCCGCTTTTGAGTCTCACTTTCATTAAAAGAACGATTCGGGAGCAGGTATTCTTTGATGATTACAGGTTGTTTGTCCTTAAGTTGAACACCTGAATATAAGCGCCCTAAACCGCGCACACCGACAAAACTAGTTATTTGATAAGTTCCCTGATTTCCTTTAATCTCACCCTCCTGTGGTAAAGTTGCTGGAAAACCACATTCCAAGCAAAACTTAGCGCCCTTGATTTGCTGCGCCGTTTGGAAGGGGCGATCGCAACTTAAGGGAGAATTGTACGAGCAGGGGTATTCTTGATAAAAAGATTCAAATGAAGCCATATCCAAAAAGTTTCGTGAATTGCGCCGATTACTTCCGTCGCGCTCAAGCATGAACTAATCCTAGCTTGAGGGCAGTTACAATCGCTTGAGTCCGGCTAGTAACCTTTAATTTTTCAAAAATACTGGTGAGATGCGCCTTAACAGTAGCAACTGTTACATACAAATGTTTAGCGATTTTTTCATTAGAAGCACCTTGAGTTAACCAGTACAAAACTTCTTGCTCTCTTTCGGTTAAATGCACCTCATGACATGCTTTTACACAAGAATCTGAATAAGCCTGAAAAAACCGGAAAAATCGACTAGCAACTTCTGAAGGTAGATAAATTTCTGACCTAGTTACAGTGTCAATAGCTTCACATAATTGGGTTGCTACACGATTTTTAAACACATAACCTGCGGCTCCTCCCTGCATCGCTCTAAAAATCCAATCGTCTTCTTGATGAGCCGACAATACTAAAACTTTGCCACTGTAAGCAGCTTCTTTTAGACGTGCCAGAACTGTAATTCCATCACATCCTTTCAATTGCATATCCAGCAAAATTAAATCTGGACACTTCTGAGTTGTAAACTTTAAAACCTGCTCAACAGAATCTGCATCACCAATAACTTCTACAGGTAACGCAGAATTAATACTATAAAAATTTAGGAGAGTACGTAAACCTTGACGAAAGCGTTCTTCATCATCTACGAGTAAAACCGAAAGTTTATTATTATCATTAATCATATTTTTCTGATGAATTATAAATTAATTCACATTCCTTGGTCGAGGTAAAATCATCGAAATTTGTGCCCCACTTTCTGATAAAACTTGTGCCCAGATACTTCCTTGATGATCCAAAATGATTTTTTTAGCAATAGTTAAACCCAGTCCTGTACCTCCTTGGCGTCGGGAATAAAATGGGGTAAATATTTTTTGTAAGTCTTCTTGAGACAATCCTGGTCCTCGATCGGAGATTTTAATTAAAACTTCATCTTGAAAAATTTGCCAGGTACAGGTAATAGTTCCTGAATGAGGGCTGAAATGAACGGCATTACTGAGGATATTATCAAAAACTTGTTTCATTTGTAATTTGTCTATCTTCAGTATTGTCGATGTATCGGGAATCAATATTTTAAGCTTTTTCTGACTAATTAGAGGTTCTAAATTTGTGAGACTTTCAAGCACTAAACTTCTTAAATCTTGAAATGTTACCCTTAACTTTGAACTTTGGCCGCAATCAATTAGTTCGTTTAAATTAGTATCTAAATCTTGTATACTTTCGCCGATGATTGTTGCTTGCTCTTGCCAAGGGCTATCCTTTAAACCTAAGCATAAATTATGTGCATACAATCCTATGAGTCCTAAAGAGTTACGTAATTGATGACCGACTCGATGCAAGATATCTTCTAGAAGTTTAATTTCAGTTTTTTGTCTGCCATAATCCAAGGAAATATCTACATATTTACTCAGTAGCATAGCAGAGCGTTTTACATATAGTTGTAAACTCGACGAGAGAGGTTCATGAGTAATGATTTGAATATACTCAGTTTTCTGATTTCTATAGGATATGGGGCAAATGTAAGAAATAGATGAAAAGTCCTTCAGATGAAATTCTTGTAAAGTCAAAACAGGCGGAAAATCTGTCAGCCATGCTTCCGAGCGCAAATAAGCTAAAGTTTTTGAAGAAAAAGGAACTTGGTCTTGACCATAATTTATTACCTCTTGATTAGCTCTCAATAATGAATCATGATAGACAATCCGAGCGAAAAAAATTGGATACTGACTAGTTAACTGCTCAGACTCAAGCTGACAAAAGCTTTGGATGTCTGAGTAACTCAAATAATTAGAGCCATTGTCTAGTTTTTGTACAGAAAAGCCTAGTGTCATAGCTTCACTCGCTTTTTGCAACTAAATGTTTTTACTCTTCTGCTGACCAGTATAAAATTATGCAGTTTCAGGAATGTTTATTTTTTTGTTAAGTTCTCTTTTGAGATAATTCATACAAATAATTATTAAGGTTTGTATTCACATGTGTATTATCAAGCTAACTTTGCTGTGTAAACAAGTTTGTAGTAAGGACTTTAGTCCTGATGTTAAGCACTGAAATGCTTACTACGTACCCAATACTTGTCGGGTTTTGGGGGAAAGGGGAAAAGGGAAAGAAAAAACCCTTAAACCTTACCCTTTAACCCTTTCCCAAAACCAAACTTTCAATTCAAAATGCAAAACCCGAGTAGTATTGACTACGTACCCAAGCTTTCGTTAGCTTAATGGACTACTTGGGATGTCTTTTCAGCCATTAGTGTCAAGTTAGGATGAAATCATTGGGTCAACTAGTATAGCTAGGGACACAACGACCGGCTCAGTGCATCGCTCTTTACTGGATGAAAAGTCTTTTTGTGTTTAGGTTTTATCCTCCTCAAATTAAAATTGAACAAAAATAATAAATGGCTGCCCAAATTCAATAAACGACTGCCCGAATTCAATAAACGACGCCCCGAATTCAATAAACGACTGCCCGAATTCAATAAACGACTGCCCGAATTCAATAAACGACTGCCCGAATTCAATAAACGACGCCCCGAATTCAACAAACGACTGCCCGAATTCAATAAACGACGCCCCGAATTCAATAAACGACTGCCCGAATTCGACGAACATACCTTTGACATTTGGGCTTCTGCCTTAACTTGACACCAATGCTTTTCAATCCACCTCACAAGAAAAAAATGTAGTGCCTCCACTGAAGAACTGCTCCAGATTAATCTACAAACTGAAGTTGCTGCTTTACGGATTCTTGACCCAATACCTGATTTAAAAAATATCGACAAAAGTCTAATTAACTTTAGAAGCCCGATACATATACTGTAGATGCATCTGGATTAGCTACCAGCAGCACACCTTCATGCTTATCTTCGTTCTTCAAACTTTAGCCGAAATTCTCGCTGGAGGAACCTCACTTACCAGTACAGAGCAAATTGACTTTAGCCATCCTGGTAATCGTAGGGAAGAGGGAGCAGGCCCGACTCTCAATTTATATATTTTTGATATACGTGAGAGTAAGCAGGTACAACATTCTGGCAGGCAAGTAGAACGCAAGCTAACACGCGCTCTACAACCTGCCACTGTAAATTGGGCACCAGCTTGGTTTGATGTTTCGCTGCTATTAACAGCCTGGGATAGAACAGCTTTAGGTGAGCATCATTTTATTAGTGAGGCATTGACTGTGCTGTTGCGCCATCGCACCTTGGAAGAAGAGTTTTTGGTTCCTGAATTACGGGGCTATGGTAATTTGAACATGACAGTTGCCTTAGAGCCGCCAATTGAGATTGGCTCTTTATGGAGCGCTCTCAATGTGCCATTGCGTTCAGCCTTATATTTGACAGTTACAATACCCTTCGAGCCACAACCGGCTCCAGTGCCTTTGGTTTGGGAGCGAATTTTCAATTTGCGAAATCAATTGTCTCGCGATAGTGACAGTTTAGTATTAACCAGGCGAGTTGCGATCGCGGGTATTGTCAAAAGTGCGGTGACAAATCTGCCGTTGGTAGCGACAGAAGTGGCTGTGAGGGGAACTGACAAGTCCATATCAACTACTAAAGAAGGGCTGTTCTTCTTTGAAGACCTTCATTTAGGTAATTATGTTTTGACTCTGAATCATCCAGGCTATTTACCTCAAAACGTCAATGCATTGGTAGATAACCAAAGTAATACTTTCAAAGAAATATTTCTAACTCCTGAATAATTAGATTTTTACTGACTTGGAGAAACTTTCATGGCTAGACTTGATTACTTTGCTCCTGGTGTTTACATCGAAGAAATTGACCGGGGTAGCCGACCAATTGAAGGTGTTAGCACAGCAGTTGCCGGATTTGTAGGCTTTACAGAAGACGTTCGCGGTGGGGCTGAGTTATACAAGCCCATGCTAGTAACCACTTGGACGCAATTTTTAAACTACTTTGCTCGTCCTAATTCTGACGGCTTCACCGACTTCAACGCCTATTTACCCTTTTCAGTCTACGGCTACTTTATGAATGGTGGCGGTCGTTGCTGGGTAACAAGCATTGGGACTCAGTTACCAGGCGCACCCAGACCTGCAACTCCAGAACCGGCTACCCTCAGAATCAACGCTAGAGGTAATCGTCCAGCCCTGCGCTTTACATTGCGCCCTGAGCAAGCATCAGGTGGATTAGTAAATATTGTAATTGTTGATGGTTCGCCCCGCCCTCTACCCGAAGGTACTGAAGGAGAAGCGCCTCCCAATACAGGCGAATATTTCACCATCGAAATTCGTCGGGGAGATGAACTTTTAGAGCAATACGAAAACTTGAGCATGAACCGCGACCCTAATGCTCAAGTAGCAACTTATGCACTGACAGCATTGAGAAATTCGATGTATGTCACTGTAGAAGACATCACTCAAAGCGGACAACCTTTAGCTCGTCGTCCGGTGAATGGTCAATACGAATTAGCACCGCCCATTGTCGCTGCCACACCCGATAGATTTTCACAAAATTTAGAAGGGGTTCGAGACGATCGCACCGGGGTACGCGGTATCTTTGAAGTTGATGAAATCACAATGCTGGCTTGTCCTGATGTGATGCGGGCTTATCAAGAGCAAGTACTGAATTTAGATCAAGTCCACGGTATCATCGAGTTGATGATTAGTATGTGCGAGGGTTCTGCCAGTGGCGATATTCCCAACCCACCCAACCGCATGGTTGTACTTGATTCGCCACCGGAAGCCGTCAAACCGCAACAAGTAGTGGAATGGTTGAATAGATTTAACCGTCGTTCCATGTTTGCGGCCCTTTATTATCCTTGGATTAAAGTACCTAATCCACGCGATCGCGGTAATCCAATTTTAGTACCTCCTTGCGGTCATGTGATGGGTGTTTGGGCCCGCACCGACGAAACCAGAGGAGTTTACAAAGCCCCAGCAAATGAAGTTCCCAGAGGCGTAATTGGTTTGGGCTATGACACCAACTTCCGCGAACAAGAACTATTAAACCCCTTGGGGATAAATTGTATTCGCAGCTTCCCCAATCGAGGTATCCGCATTTGGGGCGCACGCACTTTAGTTGAGCCAGATAAAACAGAGTGGCGTTACATCAGCGTGCGTAGATTAATTAGCTATATCGAGAAATCCCTAGAATTAGGGACTCAGTGGGTAGTTTTTGAACCGAACGACCAAGATTTATGGGCGCGTGTCACCCGCACCGTCAGTAACTTCTTAGAACGTATCTGGCGTGAAGGTGCTTTATTTGGTGCATCTCCAGCCCAAGCATTCTATGTCAAGTGCGACGAAGAATTGAACCCACCAGAAACCAGAATTTTAGGACGTTTATATATTGAAGTCGGTGTTTGTCCCGTCAGACCGGCGGAATTTGTTGTTTTCCGCATCAGCCAATGGAATGGCATTGAAGATAGCGAATAGAGCAATTCAATTTTGGATTTTGGATTGCGGATTTTGGATTAAATTTCAATCTAAAATCCAAAATCTAAAATCTAAAATTCTTGTTCCCCATTCCCAAATTAACCACACACAAAGGAGTCTAAAAGTATGGCAGGCGAATTTCTAACCTCTTGTAAGTTTTACTTCGAGGCTGATGGAATTACTGATAAATTCATCAAAGAAATTAGCGGACTAGGCGTTGAAAATACACCAGCGCAAGAAGTTCACGGTTCATCTAAAGGCGCTAAACTCATGCGTCAAGCTACACCAACTGTTGTTAAATTTACCAACATTACAGTAAAAGTCATCGCCACTGATGATATAGACCTTTATAAATGGTATCAAGACTGTAACGAAGACATGGGAGACCCTCGGAAGTGGGCACAGAATCGTAAAACTGGTTCAGTAGTTGCTTATGACCAACAAGGCTCAGAAAAAGCACGTTGGAACATTGTCAATTGTTATCCGTGTAAATACACCGGGCCTACCTTAACAGCCTCTGGTGGTGATATGGCAAATGAAACAGTTGAATTGGTTCACGAAGGAATTAAACGAATCAAATAATTAGCATTTGCAGTAATTAACAGTGGTACAATCCGCAAGCCGAATTCCAGAAGTTTTGACAGCCCATCGGTTCTATTTAGAACTGACGCTAGAAGGTCAAAACGATGCCAATTGTTTCTTTTTGGAGTGTCAAGGCTTCAAAAGAACACAAGAGGTTATTGAAATTACTGAAGTCACTTCTCAAACCTGGGGTACAAAAGGGCAATCAAAAGGTCAGGTGGTGAGAACTAAGCTTCCTAGCAATTCCAAGAGTGGTAATCTCATTCTGCGTAGAGGTACTACCAACTCTATGGATTTTTGGAAGTGGTTTGAAAAAGTCGAAAAAGGTAATTGGTCACAGCAACGTAGACTTGTTGCTTTGTCTATTTATAATCAGGCAAATGAAGAAGTAGCTAGATTTGAATTAGCCGGTGCTTGGCCTGCAAGTTACAAAATTGCCGATGTCAACGCCCGCAGCCATGACATCGAAATTGAGGAGGTAGAGGTTGCTTTTGAGGAATTTAAACGCGTGAAATAATTAGGAGAATTATGTTTCCCACAGAGTTTGAATTTACACTGCCAAAGGGGTATCTAGACTCTGAAGGCAACCTCCACCGCAAAGGTGTAATGCGGTTATCAACGGCGATAGACGAGATTGCACCCTTGCGTGACCCCCGCGTTAAAGCGAATCCCGTTTATGCCACAATTATTATCTTGTCGCGAGTGATTACTTGTTTGGGTGCTTTATCAGAAGTTACTCCTGCAATCGTGGAAAACTTTTTTTCCCAAGATTTAAATTATCTCCAAGATTTTTACCGTCGAATCAATGGCTTGGAAGGCGAAACTTCCATACCGGAAGATACAGTAAATTCTCCCGAAGCACTTCTTCATAATTGAATGAGGCATTGGGCATTGGGAGCAGAGAGCAAAGACTCATTAATGGAGTTTAGCCTCGTTCCCAGCCTCCAGGCTGGGAATGTATTCTCAGAGGTTCTACCTCTTGTCAACAAAGAGGAGGCGGAGCCTCCCAGAATGGGTTCCCAGCCTGGAGGCTGGGAACCAGTTAATGCCCAATACTTCGGCTCCGCTCAGTACAAGTGCCCAATGCCTAATGCCCAAATAAAATTAACCTATGCGCCGTAAAAAAGATACTCTCTGCACAGAATTTGCTTTCACTCTTCCTAGAGGATTGAGTGATGGCGAACAACGAGTACATCGTCATGGGGTGATGCGTTTAGCCACCGCCAAAGATGAAATTTTGGTGCAACAAGAGCGCAAAGTTCAAGAAAATCCGGCTTACGGTGTTTTGGTGATGCTGGCACGGGTTATTACTCGCTTGGGCAGTTTCAACTCTGTTAGTCCTGATTTACTCGAAGGACTTCTCCTACATGACATTGCCTATCTCCGAGAATTTTACAATCGAATCAATCAACAAGGCAATGTACACATTCCAACACAATGTCCCCACTGCAATACTCAATTTTCAGTGGAGCTAGAACTAGCGGGGGAGTCGTAAGCTACCCCTCTGATACTTTATATGAGGAGGTAGCTTTTATTGCTTATCATTTCCACTGGTCACAAGATGATATTTTAAATTTAGAACACACTACCCGTCAGCGTTGGGTAGCAGAAATCAATAAAATTAACCAAAAATTAATATGAAAGTTAAAGTTAGCTACTCACCAAATTTAAGTGAAGTCAATGAAGTTGACCTGACCACAGAAACTCCAACAAGAGGAGAATGGGTAATAGGTCGTTCTCCTGATTCTGATTTAGTCCTAGACAGCCCTGATATCAGTCGGGTACATGCTAAGTTTTTTGTTAAAAGTGGAAATTACTACTTTTCTGACCTTGGCAGTAGAAATGGTTCAATAGTTAATGGGAAACAGGCTGAAAAAGATCGACCATATTCTTTGAGTGATGGAGATATTATTCGGATTGCAGATTATGTTTTGATTTTGGAAGCAGTTGCTCCTGCTTATGAGCAACCAGAGACAGTCTTTAGAATTATAGATCCTTCACTATTTTCTCGATCGCGATCGCCTGAAAATGTCAACGCTGCCAATGTTGTTAATCCAGCCCCAACCCCAGAGGTAGTTAGCGAAGTTCCACCGCCAATTAGTTCCGAAGTAGAAGCACCGCCTGCCTCAGAAATCAGCGAAATCTCAGAAGTTGTTTCGACTCAACCTGATGATGTCATTCCTGTTGTTGAGACACCAGCAGCAGTTAGCGAAGTTCCACACGATGTTCGTGATGATATTGTGGATTTGCGGACATTAGTTACACCAGAAGTCAGTGCCGATAATGAGAAAGTCGAAGTTCCAGAAGTCAGCGAAGCCTCAGAAGTTTCTTTGACTGAACCTGATAACGCCATAGCTGCACCTGAAAACATCATTGAAACTCCTGAAGAGGAAAGTGTTCTTCCAGAAGCTAACCATGATGAGGCTGGAGATTTTGAAGCAGCACTGGCGACAGAATCTACTTTCGTACAACAGCGTGATACAAGTGCTACTCCAGACACTATCTACGACGAGGATGCAGAGTTAGAGGCAGCACTAGCAGCAGAAGTTACCTTCGTACAGCCACGTGATATTTTGAACGAAGTTCCTGTACAAAGCGCCACTCCTGAAGCTACCTACGATGAAAATGCAGAGTTGGAGGCAGCACTAGCAGCAGAAGTTACCTCCGTCCAGCCGCGCGATATTTTCCACCATGTATCTGAGGAGGAAAGTGACATTCCCGAAACTACTCACGATGAAGTAGTGAATTTGGATACGCCAGTAGTAGAAGAAACCAGTGAAGTTGTTGAAAATGAAGAGATTCAGCCACAAGCAGCAGAGGACCAGAGCCAAGTTACACGGGATATCATTGATGAAACTACTCACGATGAAGTAGTGAATTTAGATACGCCAGTAGTAGAAGAAACCAGTGAAGTTGTTGAAAACGAAGAAATTCAGCCACAAGCAGCAGAGGAGCAGAGCCAAGTTACACGGGATATCATTGATGAAGCAATAGATTGGGATAGGTCAGTTACAGCAGCAGACAGCGCAGATGTTGAGGAAGTAGAACCTATTTCTGCGGTGGATGAAACAATAAGCGAAGTTCCTGAAGCATCAACTACACCTGATGATGCCGTTGCGGAAGTTTTAAGCAATCAATACATTGATTTGAATAATGCAAGTGCTGAAGAAGTTAGTCTATATGTTGATGGTGTTGCTGCACAAATAAGCGAAATTTCTGACTTCGCTGATATTCCATCTTTGGAAACAACAGAAAGTGGAACTACTGAGAACATCAATCAAACTATTGAAGCAATTCCTGAAGTAGAAGAAGCTCATTTTGATGAAACTCCAGAAGAAACAAATGTTAGTGAGTCTCCTCAAGCAATCATTGAAAGAAACATAGTGCTGATTGCTCATGAAAGCAAAAAATCAGAACTTGCTGAATTGGTTTTGGAACATCAAGAATTTTTCTCGCAGAGTTTTACAATTACCTGGCCATCTGTTAGTGAAGTTTTACATCAGCAGGCAGGGATAACGATTAGTCAACAAACTCCCGCACCAACTTCTGGAGGATATCAAACAATTGCTTCATTGGTTGGAGCCGGAGAAATTGTAGCAGTTATTTTCCTGCGAGATTTGCTGCAACCTCAGCCTGGTCAAGCAAATGAAGAAGCACTGTTAAGATTATGCACTATTAATCAAGTTTTATTGGCTACTAATTTGTCAACAGCAGAGGCAATTGTGCATTATCTGAAACACATCTAGCAATGATAAATGAGTTATGAACAAAAAGATCCCCGACTTTGTAAAAGTTGTCGGGGATTTGAGTCTATTGGCGTTTACAAGTAAAATATGATGACTATATTTTTTGAAAAGTTGCAAATTGCGTAGAATAATTTCGATATTAAAAATTAATCCAAAAATATACGTATATTTTAAAGTAAAATCTATTTAAGAAAATGGTTGTAACTTTTAAAAGTTTATTTAGACAGCCAGTTATTCTTTCAAGTGCGATCGCAACACTTCTGTTAGTAGGAATTCAAAAACTGGGGGTTTTTGAGCCTCTAGAAATGAAAGTCTACGACCAAATGATGCAATTACGTGCCGACCCAGGCCCAGACACTCGTTTGTTGATTGTTGCTTTAAGTGAAAAAGATATCCAAAAATGGAATTGGCCCTTGTCTAGCGAACTTCTAGACCGACTATTAGGCAAACTTGAAGAATATCAACCGCGAGTCATTGGTCTAGATATTTTTCGTGACTTACCAGTACCGCCTGGTCATGACAAGCTACTGCAACGCCTCCAACAGAGCGATATCATCATTCCTATTTGCAAACATTCTGGTTCTAACAATCCGGGAATAGCACCCCCAAAAGGCGTTGAAGCAGAGCGAGTAGGATTTAATGATGTCGTCGAAGATACTGATGCCACAATTCGCCGCAACCTCTTATTAGTAAGTGCAGAGGAGTCTGATTCTTGTCAAAGTACCTATTCCTTTAGCTTACAACTAGCGCTCAAATATTTAGAAGTTGGAGGCATCCAACTAGAATTTACCCCCAAAAAAGAACTACAACTACGTAATACTGTATTTAAACCCCTGCAAAGTAACGCTGGCGGCTATGAAAAAGCAGATACCAATGGCTACCAAATCCTGCTTAATTACCGTTCTGGTCATCAGGTTGCCCAGCAGGTAACTATTACAGAAGTACTTGCAAATCAAATTAAACCAGATTTAGTTAAAGACCGCATCGTTTTGATTGGTTCAACAGCTAATAGTTTAAATGATATTTTTAATACGCCCTTTGCTAGCGGGAAATCAGATAATTCTGGCAAAATGGCCGGAATTGAAATTCATGCCCACAGCGTTAGTCAAATTCTCAGTGCTGTTCTGAACAAACAACCTCTATTTTGGTTTTTGCCTGAGTGGGGTAAAGTCCTTTGGATATGGGGATGGACTGTAGTTGGTGGGTTGCTGGTATGGCGAATTCAACATCCGCTAGGCTTAGGATTGGCAGCAGTAACAGCCCTGGCAGTATTATTTGGAGCCAATTTTGTCATTTTTACCCAAGCTGCATGGTTCCCAGTCATACCTCCGGCGTTGGGGTTACTATTTACCGCCGCCAGTGTCCTTGCCTATAGTGCTTATCAAACCCAGCAAGAGCAAAAAGAAATTACCCAACGGGTTCAAGAACACCAACAATTAATTCTAGAATTGCAAAATCTTTTACGGCAGCGCAGCAACGCCTCAAATGAAGCACCAACTGTAATTGTTGATTCTATCGGGCAAGAAATTGCACTAGGCACGCTACTAAACAATCGTTATAAAATTACTCAACCCTTGGGTTCTGGAGGATTTAGCAATACTTATTTAGCTGACGATATCCAGCGTCCTGGTAATCCGCAGTGTGTGGTTAAACAGTTGCGACCTCCCCGCCAAGATGCAGAATATTTAAATGTTGTCAGACGTTTATTCGACGCGGAAGCAGAAATTTTAGAAACTTTGGGTAAGCACCCACAAATTCCCCAACTGTTAGCTTTTTTTGAAGAAAATCGGCAATTCTCTTTAGTGCAAGAATTTGTTCGAGGGCACGCTATGGATAAAGAGTTAACTGCTGGAAAGCGACTAAAACAAGCTGAAGTTGTGGAGATACTCAAAGAAGTTTTAAATGTACTAGTTTTTGTTCACAGCTATGGCGTAATCCATCGAGATATCAAACCTAGTAATTTAATTAGGCGAGAATCAGATGGACACATTGTTTTAATTGACTTTGGCGCTGTTAAGCAGATTCAACCTCAGCAACAAGAAGCTCAAACAATTTCAATTGGGACTCCTAATTATGCACCTTCGGAACAAATGAGCGGGTTGCCAAAACTCAACAGTGATATTTATGCCTTGGGAATTATGGGAATACAAGGCTTAACTGGCGTAGAACCCAGAGAGTTTCGTAGAGACACAAATACTGGTGAAATAATTATCCAAAGCCAAGCTGATGCTAATCAACAGATTTGGCAACATTGGCGCGAATTCACTGATGCTACAGACGAGTTTGTGATGATTTTAAATAAAATGGTACATTTCGACTTCACTCAACGATATCAATCAGCCGCAGAGGTGCTTAAAAATCTCGAAAGTCTTTAGTACTCTGTAGGCTCTGCTAACCAAAAAGTTATACATGGACTTCATTACCATCTTCAAGATTATTAATCGATTTAGAGGTATCTATTACATTACTAATAAAGGTATTTTAGGCAACTAAAGTTGTCCCATAAAGTCCTTTATTAGTAGCAGCATCGGTATTATTTTTGAAAGCAAAGGTTCCTGTCATATCAGAAATAAACTCTACATAAAAACCTAAATAGCAGGCAATACAGTTCAGTCAATTTAAGGGTTTTTTGTATTATTTTAGGTATCTAGAGATACTATAGTATGAATCCTCCTCTTATTAAGGTAAGTCTCTAGCTCTGTTTCGATAAAACTTATTCGAGTAATAACGATATTTTTTTGTGTTTTAGATTACAAATTAATTTAATATTCATCTAGCCTTTGGTTAGAGGTGTAGTGGAGTATTAGTTATTATGATTATTGGCTCCTAAGAAGAAATTGAACTTGTAATAGTATTGAAAATTGTTACAAAAAAGCCCGGTCACGAAAGTAACCGGGCTTTTAGTTATCTCAATCTCTCAAAGGAGGTAGAGTAGTCTGAGTACGACCCATTAATTAGCAGATTGTTCCAAATTCACCTTGAAAACTTTGTTCTTTTCTTGCTCAGTTTTAGGCAGTGTTAGATTCAAGATGCCATCTTTATAATCTGCCGTAACATTAGTGTTTTGAATCCGAGCCGATAGAGGAATTACGCGTTGAAATTTACCGTAATGAAACTCACTTCTGGTAACACCTTTTTCCTCTGTTTTCGTTTCAGACTTCCGCTCACCGCTAACGTAAACAGCATTTTCTGTGACTTGCACATCCAGGTCTTTAGCTTCTATTCCTGGCAGTTCTATCTTCAGATGAATCGCATCTTCAGTTTCTTGAATTTCAGCAGCCGGAACTTTGCTTAAGCCTTTGTCAAACAATGCAGATGGTAGTCTGGTATCTTCAAATAAACTATTGATTTGGTGTTGTAGAGTGTCAATTTCTCTCCAAGGATTCCAACGAACTAGTGTCATAACTCTTCCTCGCATTAGTTAGTATTTTTTAATAAGTTTTGCACTGAATCTTGTGCTTACATATTCATATTATGCAGAGTGAAAGCTGCTGTAAATTCGGTTTTTAACACCAATTAATTGATGATTGCCGTACTAAACTAGATAGAAAAAAATTGACGGTTTACTCTAATTTGTCTATTCGGTAAACCCGAATAGACAAATTAGATTCAATCATACTAAATCAAGAAATCTGCTGTTGAAGGGATAGCCTAGAAATACGATGCCTCAGTTGGGCTATATCTACAACTGAGTAATAGCGTTGCATAAATTTTTAGATAACCTCAGTTAAATATATATCTGTTCAAGTTTGTCCTGAACTTAGCTCTCGATTTATTAACCAACACAGCATCAATGATGAAACTCTTTCCTTGGCTTAATTTTGCACACATTGTTGATTCTAGTGTCCTGCCTAGAATCGCTAGGACTCAAATAGCTACTCATGGCAAAAGTGGCACATCAATCAACACAGCTGTCAAATCTAATACTTTACGCAACGATTCCACAGATATCAATTGCCTCAAAACCTTTGATACTGCTGTTCTTGCTTATCAGATGATGGGTCTTAGCAAATTTGAATGAATCGTCGGATGCAATCACCCAAATGGGTGAGGAGCAAATCAACCGTTCAGGTGAACTGAGTGCAGGAAGTTAAGACAAATAAAAAATAAGACTCTATTACTCAAGAACACTCATTGCACTTTACTATAACTAAGGATAATCTGATGAAACTCTCTATCTTGATTGATTCTGTACTCATTGTTACTTCTATTGCTTTATTGCCTAGAATCGGTGGCGTTCAAATAGCTACTAACAATAGTGGCGAACCTATAGCTATCAATTCTAACAATTCATCTAACGTCAACTACCTCAAACCCTTTGATGCTGTATTTCTAGCTTATCAAGGTAATCTGAAAGCACAGGGTAGTCTTACCCGTAGCGCTTTGGTATCTCAATCCCAAACAGGAAACCTGACTGCATTAAATGTGGTTAAGACTGCTGTTAACGCTAAAAAGTTACCAGTACAAAAAGCTTTGAATGATAAAGGTTATCTAAACGCTGTCGAGTTGCAGTTGACATCAGACGACAGCACTAACGATTTATCTTACTAAGTACAGACTTGCAGAGGTTCGTAATGGATTTATAAAATGCTGTACTATCATCTGGTTGCTTTGACAAAAAAATGCGTAACCGAGCAGGAAAAGCTGCTGTCTCCCCCTAATTACCATTATCATTCGCAAAAATTACTTTCACCCCTCCAACACCTTGGAGGGGTTTTTAGTTGGTGCTACGGTTGCTACTTGCTCTAGCGTCGTCCTATGCACAGTAGCACTAGAATGCTTTCTGCTCCCACAACGGCGTGACTCATCACACTTTTAGAAATAAGGGACGAGTCATAAATTATTTACTGTTCTATCAAATTAACGTTGTTAAGTTACTCAGCAGGTGTAGTTTTCACCTCCAGGCTGTGTTAATTATTGTGATGCGAAACAGGAGTATAGATACGTTGCGAAAGCTTTCTCCCGAATCTCCTTTATTTATTGTATTAATCATTATTAGTTTTATAATAGTAACTTTGTCAACTTGGTTATCATCTAAACCATTCGTTTTAAAACCATTTGGAGTTAATGATATTGTCCAGCTACTCACATTACAATTATTTATTTCTTTGTTGTTAGAGCGTTCTTTAGAAGTTTTTATAACTACTTGGCGTGGCCCATTCGTCGAACAACTAGATATTAGTATTCAGCAAGAAAAGGCTCTCATCTCTGAGAAAATAAAACTTATGGAAGGACAACAGCAACAATTTCCTTCTTTGGAATCAAATCAAATCAGTGGACTTCCACCAGAAGGAATGAGTTTAGAACAGCAAATTATCCAAAATTTTACACAAAATCAACAAAATTCATTAAAGCTTTTCCAGCCACAAATGGATGATATAAATGAAAAAGAGCGCCAAAGAACAGCCTATAAATCTGATACACGAATAATTGCTCTATGGACATCTCTTTTATTCGGTCTTTTAATGAGCGCAATAGGTATTCGCTCAATCGAACCACTTGTAGTTATTGATTTAGATAATCCCATACAAGTAATTATTTTCCGTTGTTTAGATGCATTGCTGACAGGAGGTTTAATTGCAGGAGGTAGTGAGGGAATTCATAAGCTCATAAAAGTTTTTATCGACTTTATGGAAGCTACATCTAAACAAATCAAAAATCAGGGATCGTCTTGATGAAACTCTCAGAGCGACACCGAGCAGCGCCTTAAAGTAGAGATTGCATACAAAAAAGCCCAGTATTTTTAACTGGGCTTTTAGCTATCTCAATCAATTATTGGAGGTGAGAAGTTTCGCACTTATGCAGCAGGTTGTTCTAAATTAACCTTGACGACTTTGTTCTTTTCTTGCTCGGTTTTAGGCAGTGTCAAATTCAAGATACCGTCTTTATAATCTGCGGTAACATTGGTATTTTGAACCCTAGCAGATAGAGGAATTACACGTTGGAATTTGCCATAGTAAAATTCACTCTTGGTAATACCCTTGTCTTGGGTTTGAGTTTGGGATTTGCGCTCACCGCTAATGTGAACTGCGTCTTGGGTGACTTGAATATCTAAATCTTTAGCTTCCAGTCCTGGCAGTTCTAGCTTGAGATGAATCGCATCATCGGTTTCGTGTAACTCAGCAGCCGGAACTCTGATAAAGCCTTTTTCAAGCCGTGCAGATGGGACTTTGGTATCTCCCAATAAGCCGTTGATGTGACGTTCTAAAGCGTTCAATTCTTGCCAGGGGTTGTAACGAACTAGTACCATAACTCTTTCTCGGAAAAATTCAGCTATTGTTTAATCGTTTTTGCACTTACCTTTGTGCTTATGTATTCATAATAAATATGGTTCCAACTTGTGTAAATTCGGTTATCATCACCTAATTAAATGATGATTACCGCACTTAATTAGACTTAAAATGAAATTACGGTTTACTCTAATTTCTCTGTTCGGTAAACCAGAATAATAACTATTAAGACCAATAATAATCAACTACCTAACCTGCTGTTGAAGGAGATATGCAGTCAGGCGATCGCTTATATTTCTAAAACAACAACATCCAAGCTCTATTGCGTCGTGGTATTCCTAAGACTTTAGGCTAGAATCCCCTAGCATCAAGGCAGGGGTGTTGACAAAGGATTTATGATTTTTGGCCGATCTCACCTGATAATTCAGGTTTTATAATTATAGTTAAAGGGCTTAGAGTATTAAGCATAAATGAGGTTAAAAGCTGTGAAGAAAATAGTTGTTGCTACTTTATTCAGCTTAATCGCTGGCTCAACGTCTTTACTTTTTCCCCAAGCCGCTAAAGCTGATAGGGTTGTTTACTGTCATCCTGTTATTGATAATAGGGTACTCACATCGGCGGCTAACCACCCCAATGCTTATACAAATGGTTTTCGAGAAGGACAACAAAGCGCTCGGAACAGAGAAGCTTATAAACCTCGGAGTGCAGGAGGCGAATTCGCTCGTGGTTTTCAGGATGGTTATTTGAATCTACCTTATGCTGGGCAAGAGAATGTTGTACCTAGAACAATTGTGCAACATACTACTCAGATTTGTGATGATGATGCTTACACCGTAGCGCCTTCTCCTGTTTACATCTACAACCCTTATCCCATCTATGTGTCGCCCTATCCTAGTTATGGCATCAACTTCGGATTTGGAAGAGGGTTCCACTTCGGATTTGGAGGAGGGTTCCACGGATGGGGTCACCATCGAAGATGGTAGGAGGTAGGGAATTTCGTCAAAGAAAGTTTCTGGGCTAGAGGATACTTTGTATTCACCCTCGGAAGTGAAGAAGGAAAAATTCGAGAGTATATCTGAAATCAGAAAAAAGAAGATATTCTGATGATTAGATGAAAGTATTAAATAATAACCGCCTTGGGCTATTGGCTATGTAATGCAAGCAATTCTCTTTCTCTATGTTGATTGGCAAGAAAGGCGTAAGGCTTAATGCCTTACCGCATAAAAGTTGAATTATCTAGATGAGATTAGTCAATGAGTTGTGGGGTGGGAATTTGCGTATCGATATCTGCTTGGGAAAAATTAGGGAGCAACCAGGTACTCTCACCCGCCTTGAATACTTTCGCAGGTTCAACATTCAATTCAATTGCACCAGTGGCTGGATTGGTTCTAGCAAGAGACTGTGTACCATCGACAAACTTAACAGCGATGGGTTGAGTCAGTTGTTGTGGTTGAGCGTTTGGGCCTAAAACCACTTGAGAACCTGCGGGTAAGTAAATACCATCGCAATCCCAATCATCATCGGTGATTGTTCCTGCGCCCAGAAAGTAAAGTTGGGTTGGAATTTTTTTTGGTTTATTGGCATAGACAGCCAAAGTCTTTCCAGTTTCATTGCGGCACTGCGCCCGCTTTCTAGCTGTTTCTATGACATTTTTCTGAAACTGCAATTGTGCTAGTCGCTGCTGGAATTGCTCAGGTGTATAGCCAGCTTGCTCAGGTGTATTCTTTACAGTTAGAAGTTGATTGAGTGCCTGAGTTACCTCAGCATAGTCAGCCCCCTTAGTGAAATCCTTACCTGCCCAAGAGGGTTGAGCAATTAGCAGATTCACCATCAATACGAGCGCAACAAAAACAATTTTGAGAAACTGCATAAATTTCTCCTTTTTTTTGAAATTAATGTTCAGTACCACTGAAACTTTACCAGATTTCAAATCCTTGAAGATTTCGATCGCGATCGCACCACATACCCATAAGATTAATTAATAGCCCTACAAGCTCTCCTCAATATCCACTAAAAGGTGGTAACAGTTAACTATGAACTGATGGCTGATGTCAAACTCTTAACTGGGTGACGGCGATATTACCAGAAAAACAGACATCTACATCGCTGCCAGGAGTGCGATCGCGTTTGCTATATTCTCCTACATAATAAAAATTATCGCCTTCAATTCGATAGTTCACAGGCAAAGGTTTGGTACAGGCTTGGCAAAATACCATCTCAGGATGTGGTTCTCCTGGTTGCAGATGCGGCAGATTCACATTCCAGAAGCTTCCTGGTTCTAGGGGACGCTTGAGTAAATCCGCTAAAACTTCAGCTGTGAATTTGGCAGCTAGATCCCAATCAAAATTCAGCTTGGCTTTACGATAGTGGGAAATGGCAACTCCGGGAATACCGTGCATCGCGGCTTCCCGCACGGCAGCCACTGTGCCAGAAATATAGGCATCGACTCCCAAATTGCCCCCAGCGTTGATGCCTGAAAGTACAAATTTGACATCTGCGGCAATTTGTGTTAAAGCAATTCTCACGCAATCAGCGGGAGTACCTGCGATCGCATACTCAGTCTCAGAACGTCGCTGGAGGTTGATAGCACGAGTAGTAGTAACTTGATGTCCACAGCCAGACTGATGATCGGCAGGAGCAGCGATAATAGAATTTCTGCCGTTTACAGCTTTGAGCAGCGCTTGGATACCAGGGGCATCAATGCCATCGTCGTTAGTTAAAAGTATAGTCATGTATATATGATATTGATTTAGCTAAAATATCAGAAAAATGCAGATATAAACCATCACATAGACATCTCTAGAAACTAAATATGCATTGTCCAGAACCCTTGTAGAGACTTAGCAGTATAACGTCTTGACATTCTTTTTTACTCAGATATCTAATGAGTACGTTAAGAAAAGCTACTCGCAGATATGAAAAAATATGGCGTTGTTGAACCAAAATATGAATCATGCGATATGATTTCTAGATGGTTTGCAAATTCCGCCCTCAGTATTTGGGTTAATTCCCAAAATGGGCGGTATTTCTTGTAACTAGTAAGGGGGTTTAGCGTCAGGTTAATGCTTGCAACCGCCCTCAGGACAAGTTTGTGTAATCAAAAATCCCGTACAATATACATATTTGCTGGGAATATCAGAAATTTTACACTGAAGAAAATCGGGAACGAGGTGATTTTTGCAGTGTTTCTGTAGTATTTTTGGTGCAAGTCTGTCTTAGGGATTACACGATGAAACAGCTCCTCAAACAAGTTTTTAGCAGTCAAAAACACCTCATCCGGCTAATTCTACCTTTGGTGACGATTATTTTCGCAGCCTCGCTGTTTGCCACACCTGCTTCAGCCACAGGTGTGTATCAAATACCCAGTCTGACAGCAGGGAATGACACCTGGGTTTTAGATCGAGGTGAAGTCATCAGCCGTCTGAATGAAGGCAAGATTAGCAGTGCTTTTAAGGATTTGGCAAAGCAAACAGATAAGGAAGTCAGAATTGTTACTGTTCGCCGACTCGACTATGGCGAAACACCAGAAAGCTTTACTAAAGAACTGTTTGAAAAATGGTTTCCGACAAAAGCAGCCCAAGCTAATCAAACTTTGTTGGTTCTTGATACAGTTACCAATGGTACTGCCATTATTACTGGGGATCGAGTCAAGCCTTTGCTTACTGACTCTATTGCCGAGAGTATAGCTACTGAAACAGTAAGTGTGCCGTTACGCAATGGTGACAAATATAATCAGGCATTTCTTGATGCAAGCGATCGCCTTGTCGCCGTTCTCTCTGGCAAAACCGATCCAGGACCACCCCAAATAACTGACAATGTGCAGGTTGGAGGCACTTACAAGAAAGCAGAAGAAACCAACCAAGGCAACGCTACTGCTTGGGTTGTAGGATTGTTAATTGCCGCCACCGTTATCCCAATGGCAACTTACTATATCTATCAGATAAATCAGCCTTCATCTAATGGGTAATGGTAGAGTGGGGAGTTAGGAGTGGAGTTAGGAGTTAGGAGTTAGGAGTTATGAATTTCTAACTCTTAACTTTTAACTCCTCACTCCTAACTTTAATCTTGAACATACTCTTGCCCTGTAACTAAAGCTACCTCAGCCCGGACAAATTCTCGACCTAAATAAGCTGCATGATCTAATTGAGTTACAGGAGAAGGCTGAGTTTCTTCAAAAATCTTCACGCAAAGTTCTTTTGCCGTTCTGGCGCTAAAAACTGTTGTATGAGTTCGTTCTACCTTTTCTCGCGCTGGAATTACCTTTCCCGTTTCAGGATCGACAGCTAAACCGCGATCGTCAATCACATTTGTAAAATGCTTGGCATAAATTAACCCCGCGTCTCGATCCAAGTAAATAATGAAATATCCACCGGGATCGAGGTCAATATGACGCTGGGAAAGTTTATCATCAATTGCGGCTAAATCTTCAACTATTAAATCCATAAGCATTATAAAAAGAAATTTTCTTTTTTCAGGGTTTTTACACTCTATATCAAGTGTAATTCCTATCCTCCTTAGTCTTCTTCATATCTTTCAGATATTTTTGATCCCTTTTACTTAAAATAAAATTAGAGAATTAGACTCAACTATTCCGAATAGTGCCATCTGGCATGATGGTGTTACGAAAAGTAGTGCGATGCAGATTAGATCCTTCCAAATTAGCTCCAGTCAAGTTAGCTTCCCAGAAGTCGCATCCCCCTAAATCAGTTCCGCTCAAGTTAGCCCCTATCAAATTAGCCCTATAGAAACGAGTTTTGTGGAATCTCGCTTGTCTAAGGTCGGCATTAGTCAGGTTAGCAACATCGAGACGAGCACGTCGCAAGTCAGCTCCTCTAAGATCGGCTTCGGTCAGATCAGTACCATCCAGGCAGGCTTCAAACAATTTGGCATTAACCAAACTAACTGCCTTCAAAATAGCACGAGCAAGATAGAACTCCTCCATATTATTCCCAGTCAAGTCAGTGCCACTCAGGTCAATCCCGTCCAAGCCAGGATCGGAAAATTTAACTAGAGCGAAGTTACGTTCTCCAGCAGCATATCTTTTAATCAACTCATCACGATTCATAAATATTTTCTTGAACTTATTTACAACATCAACGCTGTGTTGATTATCGAGTAGTTGCTTTTCCTCAACCATTTTTCTCACTAAATGGCAACTCTGCATTAATTGCTTCAATCTGCTGCTGTTCGAGTTGATTCACTTCCTTAATATAGGGACGAATAATTTGTCCTAAACGATTATTGTAAAAGCGATGCAAACTGTGATTTGGCATAGCGGGGAAACCGCGCCGTTTTTTGTGACGCCCGCCCGCACCAGGGTCAAAAATTTGGATATTGTTAGCGATCGCCCACTCAATCGGTGCATAATAACAAGCATCAAAATGTAAGCAATCTATTTCTTGAAAACTCCCCCAATAGCGTCCGTAGAGTCTATCATCTTTAAACAAACAAAAGGACATTCCTAAAGGATGAGAATTATCTTCCTCGCTATATGCGCCAACAAACAAGACTCGATGGCGATAATCGGTGTTTAGCTGCTCAAAAAACCGCCGTGTGAGATACTTGCTACCCCACCAGCCAAACTTATCACAGGTGTCAGCATAGAATTGGTGCATCAAGGGAAACAAAGACTGAGGAATTTGATCCCCGCTTAGAGGTTGCAATCTTAAACCTGCTTTTTCTACAGCTTTGCGTTCCCGCTTGATATTACGGCGCTGATTCGCATTGAAAACTTTCAAGTAATCATCAAAAGTTTTAAAGCCAGCATTTTCCCAGATATAGCTGTGGTGCAGCCAAGTTGTAAAGCCATGCCGTTCCAGCATCGGACGCCATTGGGGATCGACATAGAGAAAATGACATCCAGAAATCCGATTTTTGGAGCAAAAAGTGTCAATTTCATGCACCATCAGCGCTGTGATTTCATCCTCATCTTCTCCTGGGGCGATTAAGAACCGATAACCTTCTGCTGGGGTAAATGGTGTCATTCCCAGCAATTTTGGGTAATATTGGACTCCGATGCGGGAGGCTAACTCTGCCCATTGATGATCGAAAACAAATTCACCAGAACTATGTCCTTTAAGATAAAGTGGCGCAGCAGCAATCAGCGTTTTATCTCGCCACAATGTCAAATGATTTGGCAACCAACCAGTTTTAGCCGTAACACTCTGGGAAGTTTCGAGATTATTCAGCCATTCCCATTCTAAAAATGGCGTTTTGAGTGGCATTGCCAAAGCATTCCAAGCATTTTGGGGTACTTCAGCGATTTTATTCGTCCAAATGACACAATAGCGAGGCTTAAGTTGTTCCACCATCTTAGAGGAGTAGGGAGTAGGGAGCAGGGGAGCAGGGGAGCAGAGGAGTAGGGGAGCAGGGGAGCAGGAAAGCAGGGGAGCAGGGAGTGAGGGAGTGAGGGAGTGAGGGAGTGAGGGAGTTAGGGGACAAGGAGATAAACAAAACTCCTAACTCTTAACTCCTAACTCTTGTACAGACGCGATTAATCGCGTCTCTACTCTTAACTCAGCACTCAGCACTCCTAACGCCCTATCCCCAATAAATAACTTAACTTAGCGTAATCTAATCTGCTGGTCGTTGCAGGCGATAGTGCAAAAACACTTCTTGCTCAACTGTATGAACTTCTATAAGTTGTAACTTGGGAGCCAAATCAGGTAAAAATCCTTTCCCTTCAACGGGTGTGGGTGCAGTATTACCACCTAAAATCAGTGGACAGACAGTTAGCCATAATTCATCAATTAAGTCTAATTTCACCAAAGAAGCGACTAATTCACCTCCACCCAAGATCGCCAAGCGTGTTATATGTAGAGTGGTTAGATACTTCAAAGCTGCGAGAATGTCAATTTCTTGCGTTGGTGTTTCAAAAACCAAAATCTTCTCAAATTCTGAAGGGTACTCCTGTACTCCGATTCCCAGAGTTGAGTGAAGTGTCTGTAAGCGTTCTTTCCACGAAAATTCCCCTGCTGTTGTGGTGAGTAGCCAGCGTCTAACTGGTTGCTTAAAAAAGTGAATTTCCGGATTAAGGTTTGCAGAGTTTGTAATCACTATATGAACTGGTTGCTGAGGCTTCCCTGCTTGCGCCCGGAGTTGCACTAGAGTTGGATCGGTTAAAGTAAGTGTTGTTCCATAAGCATCCAGAGTCCTAGCACCGAACAAAACGGCATCAGAGGCAGCAATTTGTTTTTCTAAGTGCGCTTTATCAACCTTTGAGCCAAACCTAGCAGGCGATCGCTTAAAATCTGCTATCTTGCCATCTGCACTCATTGCTAAAACAACTGTAGTATGAGGACGATGTTGCAACATTAAATTGATTTGATAGTTTTAATATTTACTTTATTCGTATGTAGATTCTCTTTAAACCATACCTGCAACCTACTGTTTTATATTTCACCATTGTATTGATATGCAACATAAATCGCTTCTACATCTAGCATATACGAGTTTTGGTATACCACGTTTCTTTTTGAATTATAGCAATTTGTTATTTTTAAACATTGAAAATAAAATTCTGATAATTTAAGAAAATGTCTCATCTAGCTAGTTTAATTGCATATCTTTGGTGTTGTAGATTGCAGGTGCAAAGTGAGACACTTGATGACTAATTCCCGCCAATCTTCCTTCCGTCGAATTTTAGTAACAAGAATATTGCTGCTGTTTGTTCCAGTTTTACTAGTAGGCGAAATTGTTGCCTTGAATAAGGCACGTACTAGTATATTGAGAACTGCACGGCAAAACTTAACAGAAAGCGCTATCAGTAAAGGAGAGAGAATTGGTGATGCGATCGCAATCTTAAAAGCTAATTTGCAGAGTGTAAGCAAAACAACGGTTATTCCATCGGATTCGCCTATACAAGAGCAAGAAATTCTCACGCAGTTAAGGCAACAACTTCCAGCTAGTATTGAGTGCATCCAATTAACAAATCTCCAAAGCCACAAGATAATTGCCAGTAGCTGTGGGGATCGAGAAATTGGCGAATTGAGATTACCTTTCCCTAGTGAGGGAATTGATGTCAAAGCAATCTTACCGCCAAAAGCAGGAATGACTGGAAAAAGAAACACACAAAATCAGCAGTTGCAACTAGTTTTATCTGCACCAGTCTTTGATAGCCGAAGAAATTCAGTTTACAGCTTAAGTATTCAGTCTGCATTATCCCAACAAACCAAAAATCCGCCGGGATCGCTCACAGGCGCTATGGTAGTGATTGCTGAAGATGGCACAATTTTGGCACACCCATTGACAGATTGGGTGGGAACTAATATCACTCAGCATCCTCATGCTTCCCAAATCAAAAGCATAATTAAAAATGCAATTACGGGACAAAACGATTCGATAAATTTCTCTTTTACTGAAGGAAAAGAATTAGTCGCTGGTTATACAGCAATTCCAAATCCACTCACCCAGCAGCAGCAGCAAAAATGGATAGTTTTAGCTGTTACTAGCGTTGATAATGCACTTTTTGGTTTAGAGGAAATCAAATTAATTCTGATCGTTTTGACAGTCGGTTTGATTGGTGCAAGTTTGTTAGCATCTCTATATTTAGCTCCTTACTTGGCACGTCCTGTAGAAGAATTACGAGACTACGCTCTCAATATTCACTCTCATCATGCCGCACAACCAGTTCCGCACAATTTTCAAATTCGGGAATTCAATCAACTAGCCCAAGCATTAGACCAAATGGTAAAACGGCTGAAAGCTGGCTCGGAAGAATTAGAAATAGCTTGGAAAGAAGCAAAAAGCGCTAACCAAATTAAAAGCCAGTTTTTAGCTACGACTTCTCATGAATTGAGAAACCCATTAAATATTATTATTAACTGTATTCGCCTGGTTGAAGAAGGTTTATGTGATGACCGGGAAGAAGAAATGGAGTTTCTCAAACGTGCCGATGAAACAACGATTCACTTGTTAGGTATTATTAATGATTTACTCGACATTTCTAAAATCGAAGCAGGTAAGCTTTCAGTTGTTTCCACACCAATTGACCTCCGACAACTATTGTTAGAGGTAATTAATTTACAATCAGTTAATGTCCAACAAAAGGGCTTGCAATTGAAATGTGAGTTAACTTCCAAAGTGATACCAATTAAGGCAGACGCGGGAAAACTGAAGCAAGTGCTGATTAATGTTATCGGCAACGCCACCAAGTTCACCGACACCGGCAGCATCACCATTGCTACAGAAATCCAATCTATTAATGGTAAATCTCAGGTGGTAGTAGCTGTCAAAGATACAGGTATAGGCATCGATCCGACTCAACAGCATAAACTATTTCGCCCCTTTGTAATGGTGAATGGCACTACCACACGCCAGTTTGAAGGTACTGGACTGGGATTAGCGATTTCACGAAACTTAATCGAACTCATGGGAGGCACTATTACTCTTGAGAGTGCGGGACTTCATCAAGGTACGACACTGAAAATTACCTTACCTTTGATTGATATCTCGCTGTTAGCTGTTCCAAATCAAGAAGCAAATGTCGGGGATTTGGGGTTCTCCTCTGGGAATGAGCCAATAAAAGCAAGCCGCTATCCCAGCCTACAGGAGTCTGGGGGAAGTTCCTCTTTGGGGATCAACAAATCTGTAAAAGTAGAGCTAGACAAAGAGAAGCTCCCGAAGTCCCAGTTGCTTTTTGGAAATGAGACTTGCGAGATTCGTCTTTCACCCCTGCAAACTATCTTGGTAAGTCTTCCAAAAGGAGGAGTTTGTGCAAATGGGACTTTCAAGAAGTAATTTAGTCAAAAGTCTATATTCATCAACACTCCTAAGACTTTTGCTCCTTGACGATGCGATCGCTCAAAAAAACAGGTTTACCGCCTTGATTAAGAGATAATGTTAGAGCAGCAAGAATTTCTACTAACTCAGTGCCTACCCAGCCAGACGAAATCTCTGAGGGAGTATTGTTAAGAATTGAGACAACAAAGGAGGAGCAAACCCGCTCCAATGGTTCTCCTGGCTCTAATTCCAGCACTATCTGCCTTTGATTCACAGGAATAAATTGATTCCCCTGCTGTTCAAACTCACCATGTAGCAGGGTTAGGGGTGATGATATTGACATTTCATCAAAAATCAAGCTGCCAAGGCTACCCACAATCCCCAGCCGTCTCTGTTTATCAGAATTCAGCCAACACAAATGAATATAAGCTTGAAAGCCATCTGGGTATGTAAGTGTCAGCCATACTAAATCAGCCAAACCTTGAGGCACAGACTCTGTATATGGACTCACCTCTACTCCCCTGCTCCCCTGCTCCCCTGCCCCCCTGCTCCTCTGCCCCACTGCTCCCCTGCTCCCCTGCTCCCCTGCTCCCTGTAGCCACACAGTACCCGTTGCTTGTACTTGCACAGGAATTTGATCCAGCCAAGCGTTAAAGATTGCAATATCGTGAATGGCTAAGTCCCACAGCGCATCAACATCTTGCCGGACAGGCCCTAAATGGGTGCGGGTAGCGTAGCCATAGCGTAAATCACCTAATTTCCCCGCTTGTACTACAGTTTTTCCTTGCTCAACTGCTGGGTGAAATAAATAGGTATGGTCAACCATGAGTATTAAATTATGCTGCTCTGCCAACTGGCAAAGTTCCCGACATTCTGCGGGATCAAGAGTTAGGGGTTTTTCTGCCAAAACATGATATCCCTGTTGGAGAGCATCTTTAATTAAAGCATAGTGGGTGGTAGCTGGAGTAGCGATCGCCACTGCTGTCAACCCTGGCACTGTCTTTAAATTCTGCCACTGGGTTGTTAATAGTACATTTCCGCCTAAGTTAAACTGCTGCTTTACTGCTGCTAATCGTTCTGGATGAGGGTCTACTACAGCAACTACATTTACTTGAGGATGTGCTAAAAAATTCCGCAACAGATGCACTCCCCAACGCCCAACTCCGATAACAGCAATTTTAATTTGGTTTGTCATTTGTCACTTGTACTGAGCGAAGCCGAAGTATTTGTCATTTGTCACTTGTACTGAGCGAAGCCGTTGGCGCAGCCTCTCGTAGAGAAGTATTTGTCATTTGTCATTAGTTATTTGTATACAAAGGACGAGGGACAAATGACCACTGACAATCAACTGATTATCGACTAATCACCCTTCTTTTAAGCTCAGGGTATTTGCGGATTGGGAATTGCTAAAAAAGCTACTTTAGCTGCGGCTTGTTCGGCGGTTTTGATCGATCGCCCCTTACCTTCTCCGAGTTTGTTTCCGTGCAGCCACACTTCAGCCAGGAAACGTTCTTGATTGCGGTGCGGTTGAGTAACTTCTACAACCCGATACTCTGGTAAAACTTTAAATTGCGCCTGAGTCCATTCTTGGAGAGCAGCTTTGTAATTTAGTCTGGCAGGATCGAGGCGAATTTCTGTGGCTAGTTGGTGAAAGTGGGGATCTAGCCAAGAGCGAATCAATTCCAGATTTTGAGTACTTAAGTAAAGCGCACCCAAAACTGCTTCAAAAGCATCTGCCAGTCGTGACTCTAGACCAACTTTATCAGCGGTAGCACTACCAGCGACTAGTAAGTATAACTCCAAACCATAAACTCTGGCTAATTGGGCGAGAATGCGATCGCTCACCAACACCGAACGAATTGCCGCAAAATCCCCTACTGAACAATCGGGATAATTTTCCCATAATACAACAGCCGACACCAACCGCACCACTGCATCGCCAACAAACTCCAGTTGTTCATAATTTGCCGAATCAGAGACAGTGGGATGAGTTAGCGCTAAATCCAGCAGTTCCCACTTTATAGGTGCTTCTAGCGACAAACCAAATTTTTGGACTAAACTTTCAAGTTGCCGTTGACGGCGTGGATAAGCGAGGGGCATTACGCAATCGGGGGAAGGGGGCAGGGGGAAGGGGAAAGGGGGCAGGGGGCAGGGAAGGTAACTAGCTATCTATCTTATATCTCTAAAGTTCTTGGACTATCACTTTAACAACTTTTCGCTACTTCTCTCTATCTAGCTTCTCTTGAATAGCTTGACGGCAAAACTCAGGAGGATCGTCTTTAGCTTTTACTTCTTCCTTCATTTCCTTGGTGACACGCAAATGTAGATATTCAGTTAGTGGTCGCTCTCTGTCTGTGGTGAATGGCTTTAAGTTATCTGGATTACCTTTATTTTTAGACATTGTATAGAAATACAAATAATTTTCTTCTCCACGTGTATATCAGTGGAGAATGTTAAATCGATGGGCATTTTAGCCTGAGAAACTTGTTGCCCACCGATTTCCACTTTTACAAGAGGTAACTCTATTTTATGTTTACGCGCACAGAATTAGAAGTTAAAAGCTTGAGAGCGTTACGCGATTTATGTCTGATACAGTATGGCATCCAAGCAATAGGAAACCCTGCGGATAAGGCATCCTACATTAACGCACTCCTGACTTTTCCTGTTATAGCCTGCAAGCAAGTGTCAGAAAATAAAGGATTGAAGTCTCCTATGCTTTCTCAAGTACAAGCGTTAGAAGCAACGCTAGAGGCTATGGGAACACCTACACCTGAGCAGTCAGCATTGCTCAAGGTAACGATGGAGGGGAGGAAACTAGAGTATCCAGCACGATACAGTCAAGAGAAGCTGTTTGGACTCTATCGCGTTAAATGGCATTTGGATACAGCATTAGAGATATTGGGAATGCTTTAAATGCTTTAGATGATGAATTAGCGATGTCTACGACGAGCTTCTCTACGAGACGCTACGCGTAGCAAGATCCCAAAGGGTACGCTTACGCCCAAAACCCGTACAAAAAATAATAGAGTACAAACCGTGAAAGGTTCATACTCCATTAAAGGGGAGAGAGCAGGACATAAGCCGGGTTCTGTTCTCTTGCGAGGGCAGTTATCTATCTGGGACGTTTGTTACCAAACGCCTCAAGCGGCTCTCGTTGAGCGGAACTGGTAAAAGACCAACCGTAGTTCCTATCGCCTTGCTCCCAACCGGGGTTTACCGAGCCAGCACCTCTCGATACTGCTGGTGCGCTCTTACCGCACCTTTGCACCCTTACCAGATCAATTAAAAATGTAAAATTAAAAATTAAAAATTACTCATTTTACATTTTTAATTTTTAATTTTTAATTGTCCTGGCGGTATCTTTCTGTGGCACTATCCTCACGATCGCTCGCACTGGACGTTATCCAGCAAGTTTGGTCTTTCGGGAGTCCGGACTTTCCTCAAATCAGTAACTATGACCGATCTGCAACCGCCTGCGCCTACTCTCTCCTTAAATCCAGTGTACCCGGTTAACACAAGGGGTTGACAGGCATTACTTTTTTTTATTCCAAGGTAGAGCGTAAGTCCAAGGTAGTTTCCTGACTGTGAAAGGACAATTAATAATGCTAATGGGAGGAAAATCACGACCTGGGGCTAGACCTAAACGCACTTCAGATATCCTCAGCACTAATTGCAGAGAAAAATCCAACTCTTTTTTTCTGTTAAAAAAGTCGTTGTACAACTTTTTTTGCCCTTTTTGTAGCCCATTGATATCAATTAGTGGTTTTTTTGCTAAATAGGTTCCAGCTACTTGATCGCGCTGGAAAACATCTTCTGCTGTCACTGTTTCAGAAAGTGTTTTCCTGGGGGCAATCAGGCTAGGACTTTGGGGTACTGCTAAGTCGCGGGTTAAGTCTGGTGATTTCCGAATTACGCGGCGCGATTGCTTACTATGTTCAACAACTAAAGAACTGTTATCCCAGTCAACATATAGGGCAACATTATCCGATTTATTTTCGATACTAATTCCTAAATCTTTCAAATCGTCAATTGGGTATGAGGATTTGAGTTTAAAGGAAATTCCAATTTTATCGTCGAGATTTTGTTCTTTGAGTTGTTCGTCAACGATTCCTTTTTTAAACTCAAATTTAACTTGGTCATCGATGGATTCAATCATGCGGTTGAAAACATAAGAGACACCGATAATATAAATCGTCAAAACTACTAAATTCTGGTCGCTACTCCTCATAACTCAAAAATTTTAACTCCCGGTGCTAATGAATATATATTTGACTCATCGCTAATTTACAATTTTTAATTGCGCTTGATTACTACAGAATTTTGTAGCCAGCCTCTTCGCCAAAAAAAGAATAGCAAACTAACTGCGATCGCTAACATCAATGCCCAGCAAAGTGGATAACCCCAATACCAATTCAACTCAGGCATATTATATGGTGATTTTTCAGTATTGAAATTCATACCATATATTCCGGCCACAAAAGTCAGGGGAATAAAAATTGTTGAAACTATCGTTAGCACCTTCATGATTTCATTCATTTTATTACTTACTGCCGAAAGGTACACATCCATTAATCCAGATGATAGTTCTCGGTAAGTTTCCACCATATCCATCACTTGCACTGTATGGTCATAACAATCTCGCAGGTAGATTCGCACTTCTTCACAAATCAAATCGGGAGCATCTCGAATTAAGGAATTAATTGCATCCCGCTGGGGCCAGATAGCACGACGTAGTTGCAGTAATTCTCGTCTAATTTGATAAATATTTTGCAGTGTTTGGGGAGTAGGTTTAACTATTACTTCCTCCTCTAACTCTTCGATTCGCTCGCCATAAAGCTCCAGCACTGGGAAAAAGCCATCAATAATTGCATCTAATAGAGCATAAGCTAAATAATCTGCTCCCTGTTTACGGATGATACCTTTATTTTTTTCAATTCGCGATCGCACCGCTTCAAAGCAATCATGTTCTGGTTCCTCTTGCACTGTCAGTAAATAATTTTTTCCTAATATCAAACTCACTTGCTCGCTATAAAAACCACATATTCTTTCCTTTGGTACTACCATCCGAGCAATGAAAAGTAATTGCTCTTCATAATCCTCTGTTTTGGGACGCTCCGGTACATTGACTACATCTTCTAAAACTAGAGGATGTAACTTAAAAACCTTACCCAATCGTTGTAATATATCTTGACTACCTAAACCTTGTACGTCTACCCAAGAAACCGATTCCGCTTCCAGATAAGAGACACACTCCTCTGGAGTTTCTATTTGTTCGCGGATGAAATTGGTTTGGTTATAGTCAATCAAAAAAATTATTGGCGGTGGAGCATCTGCATCAATAAAAATAGTTCCAGGTATAGTCCCTGGTTGGTGATGGAACTCGTCTTCATACAGCTTGGTGAGTATTTTAGGAAGGCGACGTAGTTTTCGTGCCATGCAATATTACCTAATAGTCATTTGTCATTAGTCATTTGTCATTAGTAAATAACAAAGGACATAAGAATAACTTACACGTTATTTCACAAAAATTAATATAAAGATGGTAATTTCTAAATTGTGTAATTATTTAGGTTGCTAATTTGATCGTCACTCAGATTGAATCTGACGAATTACGAACTTGTACTGAGCGTAGCCGAAGTATTACGAATTACGAATTGGTATAACATATTGCCTTTGAATCAGCAATGCTACAAAAAAACAGTTTGCCTTGGCAAGACAAACTGTTTAAAAAATATTTATCTGGGTCAGCAGAAATTAGAACATACCCATGCCGCCCATGCCACCCATACCGCCCATGCCGCCCATACCGCCCATATCAGGGGCAGGAGCAGCAGATTTCTTCTCTGGCTTTTCAACAACGATCGCTTCGGTGGTTAAGACCAAACCAGCAATGGAACCAGCGTTTTGCAAAGCTGAACGTACAACTTTGGCAGGGTCGATAATACCAGCAGCAATCAAGTCTTCAAATTCGCCAGTAGCGGCGTTATAGCCAATGTTGATGTCGCTCTCGCGGACTCTAGAGACGATCACAGAACCTTCAGCACCAGCGTTATCTGCTATTTGGCGCAAGGGGGCTTCTAGCGCTCGTTCGACAATATCAGCCCCAATTCTTTCTTCGTCATTTTCTAGGGTGTTTTTAATCGCTGCTACCGCCTTAGCTAAGTGAATTAAGGTTGTTCCACCACCAGGAACAATACCTTCTTCTACAGCAGCTTTAGTCGCGTTGAGCGCGTCTTCAATCCGCAGTTTGCGGTCTTTGAGTTCGGTTTCGGTTGCCGCACCCACTTTAATCACTGCCACGCCGCCAGCAAGCTTGGCGATGCGTTCTTGAAGTTTTTCTTTATCGTACTCAGAATCAGTTTCTTCCAACTGTCTGCGAATTTGACCAATCCGCTTTTGTACTTCTGGCTTGGTGACACTACCAGCAACAATTGTGGTGTTTTCTTTGTCAATGGTGATTTTGCGGGCAGTTCCCAGCGCTTCTAGAGAAGCGGTATCCAAGCTTAAGCCGATTTCTTCCGAAATCAACTGTCCATCAGTGAGAATCGCAATATCTTCTAACAAAGCTTTGCGGCGATCGCCAAACCCAGGTGCTTTAATCCCTGCCACGGCTAGTACACCCCGCGCTTTGTTCACCACCAAAGTTGCTAAAGCATCACCTTCGACATCTTCAGCGATAATTAGCAACGGCTGACCAGAACGGGCAACTTTTTCCAACACAGGCACTAAATCTTGGATACTGCTGATTTTTTTGTCAGTAATCAAAATCCGGGCGTTTTCAAATTCGACGATTTGCCGTTCATTGTTGGTGACGAAGTAGGGAGAAATATAACCTCTATCAATCTGCATCCCCTCAACTACTTCTAATTCAGTTGTCAGGGATTTAGATTCTTCAACGGTAATTACACCATCTTTGGTGACTTTTTCCATTGCTTGGGCTAACATTTGACCAACTTCTTCATCGTTACCAGCAGAGACAGTGGCAACTTGAGCGATCGCACTTCCTTCTACTGGCTTGGCTATTTTGGCAATTTCTTCTACTAATGCCTCAATAGTTTTGTCGATCCCGCGTCTCAAGCTCACAGGGTTACTACCTGCGGCGACGTTCTTCAAACCTTCTTTAATTAAGGCTTGTGCTAAAACTGTGGCGGTGGTTGTCCCATCTCCAGCGACATCTTTAGTTTTTGAGGCCACTTCCTGGATGAGTCTTGCACCAGTATTTTCCAAAGGATCTTCTAATTCAATTTCCTTGGCAACAGTGATACCATCGTTGACAATTTGAGGTGCGCCAAATTTTTTCTCTAAAAGGACATTGCGACCTTTGGGCCCCAAGGTGATTTTTACGGCATCGGCAAGGGCGTTAACACCCCTTTCTAGAGATCGCCGCGATTCCTCGTCAAATGCAATAATTTTCGCCATGTTTCATTTCTCCAGCGCTTCCATTAGACAATTTAGCACTCACAGCGCCAGAGTGCTAATCTCTCAGGCTGCTCAAGTTACAAATGGAAATAAAAAAATTGATTAATATACAGGTGATGCTCATATTAGATACTGGCAGTAATGCTTGAATTGGGAGATGAATCTAGACAACTCCCTTAAGTCCCTTGGTATTGCCGACCCTAGCGGCACCGGCTGGTTGGCAGTAGTATTTACGTTCCTCTTGGCTTGGCTTGTAACTTGGCGTTTAATTCCGACAGTACGCAAATTCGCCTTGCGGGTAGGTTGGGCTGACCAACCTAACGCACGGCGACTCAACCGAGAACCTTTACCCAATGCAGGGGGGCTGGCTATCTACGCGGGCGTGATTGCCGCGCTGGTACTAGCTAGCCTTTTACGACCGATCGAACTCCAAAACGTATTGGCTCAGGTGCTCACTATTCTGTTGGGGGGTTCGATATTAGTCCTTGTGGGCTTTATTGACGATCAGTTTGGCTTACCGCCCTCTGTGCGATTGTGGGCGCAAATTGTCACGGCACTTTTGCTGGTAGCTAATGGCATCAGTGTCAAAGTCCTGTTTGGCACTCCCATCGATTCACTTCTGTCCATGTTGCTAACAGTATTATGGGTAGTAGGGATTACCAACGCCATCAATTTGATGGATGGTATGGATGGCTTGGCAGGAGGAATTAGCTTTATTACCGCCATGAGTTTATTGGGCGTTGGTGCCCAATTTAACAATCGTGCGGCGGCAATCTTAGTCCTCGCAGCTTTGGGAGGTGCTGCACTAGGATTTTTGCGCCATAATTTCCATCCATCACGAATTATTATGGGTGATGCCGGAGCATACTTTTTCGGTTATGTCCTGGCAGCAACTAGTATTTTAGGCAAACTGCAACAAAACACAGTTTATGCCCTAATTCCTACGGTTTTATTTCTGTTGTTACCGGTGCTAGACACCACTCAAGTATTTGTGCGGCGGCTACTAGCAGGAAATAACCCTCTGAGTACTCCTGGTAAAGACCATCTGCACCACCGCTTACTTGCTTGGGGACTCTCCCAGCGCCATGCTGCGTTTACCCTTTGGTCAATTACCTTAGTTTTCAACTTGCTGGCGATGAGAATACAAGGTATGAGTTTGGCTGTGATGCTGGCTACCGCCAGTAGCATTATCCTGCTTTTGGGCTTTACAGTCTGGCAAAGGATACGCCAACAGCCTTAGTTACTTGTAGGGTGGGCATTGCAGTGCTAGCCCTACTATGTTTATTCAGTCGATCAAAAATTCAAGCTTGAGTTAAATTGTCTTGCAACCAAGCAACTAAATCTCCTTCTATGGAAAAATCCAACAGTGCTTCGGCTAGATTTTCAAGCTGTTCGATAGATAACTGGCTGATACGCTCTTGCAATTGCGGACTCAAATTACCAATGCGTCGTCGTAACTGGCGCATTACTACCTCTAGAGTCTGTTCTTGCCTGACTTCATTACGGACTTCTTCAATGATATCATCACGCACTTCCTCATAAATTCTGGTAGTTTTGATATCAAAATCACCGAGTCCAAACATTTTTACCAACTCCTGACGACTGATACGCGGTAGTTTGTAAACTACAATTGTTTCTATTAAATCTAGCACTTTTTTTTGAAGTGCTTTATCGCTCAATTCCGAACGTGTCTTTGTAATCAAACTTTTGACTAATATGGGAGTTTGTTTTTTATTTACAACTACTAATTTGATGATCCCAATTCCCAAGGAATATTCAGTTACTTCTCCAAGCTCGTTTAAATATAGCCTCGTTACAAGTTGGCTTTCGAGTAAAACTCGATAAGGTTGGACTTGGGTTGGTTCAAGACTGCGGCGAGGGAATATAACTACTGCTCGCCAATCTGAAGTAGGTGCGTAAAGTCGTAAATACAGAAATATTTCTGAAAATAAACGAGCATAAAATTCATTATCTTTTTGAAATTGAACCTCTACAAAATAAATCGGCTGATGATTAGTGTCAGCAACAGGAAGAAAGACTCCATCAATGCGAAATGCTGTTTGCTTTAATTCTACTGAAGCGAAATTATATGCATTTGCTTCTGATGGTTGCAGATTAATTAATTCAAAAAAAGCACTGGGGAAAGTTTGAAATAAACGATAAAAAATAGAGTCTGTTTTCATAATTAGTCTGTCAAATATTATTTAATAAATTCGTAGTTGGCGCTTTAGCGCCAACTACGAAAAATCGCTACCCCTCAATTATTTAGCTCAACTATTTAGGCCATTACCATGCCGCCATCGACGTTAAAGACTTGTCCGGTGATGTAGGCGGCGGCGGGATCGGCGGCGAGAAAGCGCACCATTCCTGCGACTTCTTCGGGTTGACCGAAGCGGCCGAGTGGAATGTATTTCAGAATATCTTCGGGGTTGTTGAGATCGCTGGTCATGTCGGTGGCGATGAATCCAGGGGCGACGGCGTTAACGGCGATCCCGCGAGTAGCTAGTTCTTTAGCAACGCTTTTGGTGAAGCCGATGACACCTGCTTTGGCGGCGCTGTAGTTGGACTGACCTGGGTTGCCCATTTGCCCAGCAACAGAGGTAATGTTGATAATCCGCCCCGATCGCTGCTTGAGCATGATTTTACTGACGGCGCGTGTACATAAGAAAACACCAGTTAAATTTAGGTCTATCACAGCTTGCCAATCTTCTGGCTTCAAACGCAAAAGCAGTGTGTCGCGGGTAATCCCGGCGTTGTTGACTAAGATATCCACACGCTTAAACTTTTCCATGACGGTGTTAACGAGTGCGTCTACTTGCTCAATTTTAGAAACGTCTGCTTGGATCGCGATCGCCTGACCTCCTGCTGCTGTAATTTCTGTTACAACTGCTTCAGCCGCAGCACTAGAATTGGCATAATTGACAACTGCGATCGCTCCTTGTGAGGCTAATTCAATTGCGATCGCTCGGCCAATTCCTCTTGATGCACCTGTGACAATTGCGACTTTATCTTGTAATAGCGTCATTTAATGTTCCTCAATCTTAGAAATACCGCGCTAATTATCTTATGGCGATTTCGGGAACATCTGAATATTGTCTGGATAATATCTAACTCTTGCGGGGTGACAATCTTGCTGTCATGCTGCAAGTTAGATAGCTAGTAGATAAAGTTATACCTCGTATTTAACTAGATATAGCTATGCTGAATCAAAGGCGCAAAAACCAGATCCCCGCCTTCATAAAAGCGATCGAGAAGCTGCGGTTTGCAATTCTCACAAATCAAATAAGATTCCTATATAACTCGAATAACAATAATTAACGTTTTACTCTGATTAAATATCTATAGTTACTTCTCTGTAAATAAATGAATAACTATAACTAATATATTTGCCTGACTAGATAGACTAGAAAGTGTTGCAATACTGCTCGGTTAAGGGGAAAAGGAGTAGAAGGCTCGATATATAAGGTTTTTTCCCTTTTAACATGAGTTCCTTTCCCTCTTAACCGATAAGTATTGGAAAGTGTTGCATCTACAGCCTTTGTAGACATCATTCTTGTGAAAGCCTCTATAATGATTTGGTCGATCGTGATAGGTTGAAATACATATTTAATACAGATGCACAACCTAACATAATATACGTATTTTATTATAATTATTTAAGATTTTTGGCTGGCGAATCATTCTAATATTAACTAATCTAATCTTTTACTAACAAAAACCCATGAACCTATACCGATTTTATTTTATAAGAACTACTATTGAAACAAACAATTGAAAATCGGTGTGTGTCACATGGCAACCAAAAAGCAATTTAACAGTTTTGAAGATATGCTGTCTGCTTCTGATGTACCTGTATTAGTAGATTTTTATGCTGACTGGTGTGGTCCTTGTCAAATGATGGTGCCAATTTTAGAGCAAGTTAATGCCCAACTTAAGGATCGCTTAAGGATTGTCAAAATCGACACAGAAAAATACACAGATTTGGCTACTGAGTATAAAATTGCTTCTCTTCCAACCTTAGTACTGTTTAAGCAGGGTCAGCCTGTGGATCGGATAGAGGGAGTAATGCAAGCACCGCAGTTGGTGCAATATCTACAAACAAAGATTTAATAACACTTATAATTTTGATTTTGGTTCTTAGAGGCGCGAAATATCGCGTCTCTTTCAATAGATAGATAATCATGTGCGCCCATATTAATCAAATCACTGTTTGGTTGAACTTCTAAAAGCTATAAGACTCCTATTTGATTGCGTGAAAAAACTCTGTATAACTAAGGCTGATTCCCTACTCCCTGCCTCTGGCGCTTACGCTGTACTTGAGGATCGCGCAAATAGGTTTAAAAATAAAATCGGATTGCGATAAAACCTTAAGTAAATGTTAAGCATATTTACTTATATGTCTAGAGAAAGTAGTTTAGAAATTGAGAAGACTATATTGTATAGATATAACAAAATCTGTTGACAAGTCAAACCATATATGAATAGAAGGCAGCAAAGACCTGACAAAGCCTATATTTGGGTGAATATTGATTTTGATAAGGTTAAAAATAGAATAGATGCGGTGACTTGCCAGATTGAGCGAGTTATACAAAAGCATCACCTTTCAAATCAAACTCCTAAATCAGGTAAAAGAAATAATTAGCTTATCTGTGGGGCGATATCTACGATAAGCTACACCTACACAGTTTATTTTTAATGTAGCCCGTACTTCGCCCATTCGATAAGCTACTTCGACTGCGCTCAGTGCAACTCAGTCACCAACGTAGACATCAGATTAGTTTTGCACAACAAATTTTGGGCAATGGGACTATATTTTTGTCAAAAACCAAACAATATTATTCAATAAATATCCACCGAATTTATACGTATTTATTAGTCATTATTTTATCCTCGACACTCCTTTTAAAAATGTGACTAATGGATAGCCAAAGCATCGGGGTGAGGTTCTTTATTGTTGATTTATGCTGCAAGAGGTCTGCTGTGAATTTTGTTATCTAAACCTCGTCTACCTTGAAAACCGTAGTTTTGTAGGTTGGGTGCAGCGATAGCGTAACCCAACATAAAATTTGGTGGTAATGTTGGGTTGCGTTTCACTCCACCCAACCTACAAAAATATATTTTTTAAAAAACTCTAGGTTTCAACATAGATGAGGTTTAATCTTAAAATCCCCCAATTTATTAGGGGATTTTGACTGCCTAATCTCAATAGACCTCTTGGCAGTTGTGCTTTTTGCAAGAAGGGGAAAAGGTTAAAGGGGAAGGGGACAATACAAAGCCTTTTCCCCTTCTCCCTTCTCCTTTTCCCGACAAATGCCAAGAAGTCTAATCTCTTAAAATGTAAAAGTAGTCCGAAGTACGCCTACAGTCGTAGTCTCATTGTTGCTGTTACCTTCTGGGTTAAAGAGAACAAATGCACCAGGGGTAATGCTGATATTATCGCTAACTTGAAGGCGGTAATAGGCTTCTAAATGGTAAGGAGTCGCCCGATTCTCGCCTGTGGGGGTAAGTTGAGCAGAACCACCAGCATCACTACGGAAAAGCGGCTGACCAAAAAGAATCCCAGCAGTGTTCCCTGACTTGAATAAATCATTGAAGTGAATTCCCGCCATCCAACTAGTAAATGTGGTGGAAGCATTCACGTTATTGGAAGCAGCGTCAACAAATAGTGCTGCACCGTAGCCAGATAAGGCTATCTTGGGAGACAGTCGCCATGTTAGCGTACCGCCAACAGAGTTGAGTGTGACCGGTGTTTCAGTTCCAAGCCCTGCTCCTACTAAAGCACCGATATCACTACTAACTAATCCTGTACCCAAAATATTGATTTCGTGATAACTGTGGGCATAGTTTAAACCAATATCCAGAGCGGTACTTGGCTTGAAAGTCAACTGTGTGGCAATCACATTACTACCACTAAATAAACCTGCTCCCAAAGGTGTAGTAGAAACTCCTGGTACTGCCTCAGCGGCAGATTTTTGGGTTAAATTGGCATTTGGATTGCCGTATAAAGCTCTGAAATCTAAATTTGGCGAAATGTTAAAAATAAATCCCGCCGCCGATGCTAAACCAGTACCCGAAGTCCCACCAGAAACCCGTACCACAGGATTCAAGTTGCCAAAACGAGAAATTGACTCTTGTCCTTCACCATAAAAAGGCGTAATTGTTGGGAAAGCATCTGATGTCTCCGCCGCAGTTCCCGCAAACAAGGTTAATTTACTAGCCACGGGAAAGATATACAGCAATTTGTAAATCTGAACGCTGTTTGCGCCAACACCCGACAAAGTATTGACATTTAACCCCGGAAATTGCGGCTCAAAACTGGTACGGGCGCTACTTGCACTTAAGAGTGGCGAAGCTAATCCTAAACCTTGTTGCAGGCTACCCTGTCCATCGGCTCCACCCAAAAAGTTATAGGCTTGCAATCCAGTAATCAATGAATCTTTACCAGTAAAGCTAGTGGTGAGATTTAACCGCACTCTATTGACTAGGATGATGTTCGGGTCACTCTGATTAGGAGCGCCGCCGCTAGCACCAATACCAGCAATAATTGCCTCTCCACTGAGTTTGGTCGTAGTAGAAAACTGATTTGCTTCTAGTTCTGCTGTGCGAGCTTCTACAGCATCTACTCGACCTCGCAATGTTGCCAATTCCGCCGCAAATTGTTCTTGTAGTTTCTGCAACGTGGTTAAATCTTCTTTTTTGACCAAATCACCAGTTGCAGTCGCAATCAGTTCGTTGATTCGCTCTAAACAAGCATTTAAGCCAGCAGCAAATTCATAGCGAGTCATCGCCCGATTACCGCGATAGGTTTGATTGGGATAACCTGCGATACAACCATAGCGCTCGACTAAAGATTGGAGTGCCTGAAAAGCCCAATCAGTCGGCTGTACATCAGACAATTGGGATACAGATGTTACTTGTGCAAGTTTGTCTGATGCTTGAGATGAACTTGCAGATTGTGGTGTGATTGGCTGCCAAAAGTTACCAGTAGAATTTACTTCTAAATTTTGATTTTTTAGCTGTTGATTGACTGAGGATAAGTTTTTTTGACTCTCATTAGCTATCAACAATTTACTGGAGATATTATTTGCTAAATTGCTTTGATGAGAATCATTTTTTTGAAAGCTGCCATCATTTTGATTAACAGCTAAGTTTTTATCTGCAATTTCTAGACTAGGAAGGGCTTGCACAGGTGATAACCCGGCAATTAAACATAAAAATCCCATCCCACTAGCAGAAGCTAGTAGATATTTTGCCATCATAACTCCCAACACCAATAAAATCGTGAAAAAACAATTGTGATTTCCAAATGGATTGATAAGTAAATTTAAAGTATATTTAGCAAGAGAATCTTGTTAACTTTAAATTTTGCATTTCAGGATTTTTTCTGAATTTGCTTACCAGGAAATCAGCTTATATTGCAAGTATTAAATTATAGTAAATACTATTTTTGGAAATAATTAACAATAAATTATATTAAGAGTTTCTATAGTTACTATAGTAAATACCCAATGGTTTGTGAACAGTACGTTTCCTAGAATGCTTTATTCATAAGCCTTTCAGATTTTCTCTGTTCAAAAATAAAATCGAATTGCTATTTTGATAAAACAATAATTACATAAGTCTCATTTTGTGATAACGAATATAAATATTGAGCCGAGGATTTCGGTTCAATACCTACCAGAGAAGAATTACTAAAAAAATTAAGAGACCGCGATCGCTGCTCAATTTAGGTGTAGGCTAAAATCGGCGCAAAAAAATAGCACATTATAGCACACAATTTCTCCAATTGAGATATTTTAAGTATTCAATCCCACCAATAACAAACAATGACCGCATCAGAATACCGATGAACATCTTCACCTGATAGCGCCCCTTCTAGTCTAGTTCTCAGTCGGCGCTTCAGGCGCAAACCGTAGTCTTCATTCGTGCTATCACTTATCTCTACTGAGTCAGCCCGCCATTTTTTGCCCAAGTCTAAAAGCTCTGACACTTTTGTGTCTTGGTTCTCTGTCAGAATGTATAGTGTATCGGCAGGATAGGCAATAAAATGGATAATGCTGCTTTCAGGCATGGGACGATAATTTGCCATTGCAAGTAGGGTATCGACCATACCACCAAAGCTTAAACCGTTTTCATCTGGTGCAAAGATTGGTTTTGTAAACAGAAAGCTTGACCATAAATTTCTGTGGTTGGAAAGGTCAGTAATCACTTCTTCACCATCAAACTCATTGAACCGACGCTGCCAAACCAAGCCAGCGAAGAGTTCTTGGGGAGAATAGGATTCCGCAATCGATTGGATTTTGCCTAAATCAAGCATCACATTTACGGTAAGTAATATTTTTAACAAAACATTTGTAACTACCCTTGCAGTTTATTTACCCAGTGCCTGCTATTCTTATAGTTACTTCGGTCTGTCATAGCAGATAGATTATCCTCGATAATGTTTTATTTGTGAGCGCTCATATACCATCGTGGTAATGTGGGTGCTTTTACTTTATCAAGAAAGGCAGAAGGCAGAAGAAGAGGGGAAAAGGGAAAAGGTTAAAGGGAAAAGGATAGATATTCCCCTTTCCTCCTTCCTCCTGCCTTGTTCACGTGATGTCTGGTGTTTGGTAGACTAAGCTGATAATGAAGCTTTAACTTGGCCAAAACGGCGATCGCGATTTTGATAGCTCAACAAAGCTTGATGAAATGCTTCTCGATTAAAATCTGGCCAAAGAATATCGGTGAAATACATCTCTGTATACGCCATTTGCCACAAGAGAAAATTACTCAATCGCATCTCACCACTGGTACGAATCAGCAAATCGGGTTCTGGAGTATCTGCTGTGTAGAGATGTTGTTCTACAAGACTTTCATTCACTTCTTGGGCGCTGAGTCCGCCCTGTTCCACGAGTTGAGCTACTTGACGACAAACTCTGGTAATTTCGTTGCGGCTACCATAGTTGACTGCAACAGTAAAGTGGATTGCTTGATTGTTCAATGTCTCTGCCATTGAACGTTCCATTTCCGTTTGTAGAGACTTGGGTAAAGCCGATAAATCTCCAATAAACGAGATGCGTACACCTTCTTGATGCATCTGAGCCAACTCGCGGTGTAGTAATCGCTCAAACAAATGCATTAGAAAATCCACTTCTTCAACAGGACGCTGCCAATTTTCTGTTGAGAAAGCGTATGCTGTCAACGCTTTGATTCCCCAATCTTTGCAGCAACGCAATAGTTCTTTGAGCGTTTTTGCTCCTTGGCGATGTCCAGCAATGCGCGGTAATCCTCGACTGGTTGCCCATCGGCCGTTACCATCCATGATGACGGCGATATGTTGGGGGATTTTTTGGGGGTTTAAATCGATGGGTAGTTCTGATTTGTCATTTGTCATTTGTCATTTGTCCTTTGTTATTTGTCATTTGTCATTTGTTTTTACTAATGAGCGCTGTGTGCAATCTTTCTTTCAAACCTAACCCCCAGCCCCTTCCCTGCAAGGGAAGGGGAGCAAGAGTCAAAGCCTATCGACCTTTCGGGGAGAGGAATGGAAGTGGGGTTCTAAGAATAAGTTGGACATCGCGTTAATGAGTAATTTCAAATAAATTTTGTAAGTACTCTGGTGTGAGGGTGTTGTTCCAACTCCACAAGCGATGCATTGTGTAAGTGAAGGTAAATAGGAGAGTTGTTTTGTTGGTTAATGACCAAGCATCCCAGTTGAGAGTACCCATCATGCGGCGAAGAGTACGCATGAGGTTGTTACGCTGATAGTTTGGCGATCGCGTTTTGATTAGCGTCCGTCCAATTCGCATCAAACCAGTATCAGGGAAAGCCCAGACTCCAAACCCCCAGAATTTGGTCATGTGGTTGATTTCATCCTGCGCTAGTTCCTCTAAAACATCCTGGAGTGCGCCTGTGGTGTGAGCCATCAACCAAATATAAAGACAGGTAGCACCGTATTCTGTGGCAATGCGGTGTAAGCCGTGGCGATATAAGTCTTCTTTGGCGTCATCTGTAGGGAGATAGCCTCTAACTGTCCGAAGTTTTGGGGTAATTTTCTCGCCTGTTAATTGGGTGTAGATTTTGATTAATGCTGGTGTGTGCTGACGTTCTTCCTTTTCCCACAAACCAAGTTTCAGCAGTTCCCCATCTTCACCGACTGTTCCACCAACAAACCGAGCCATCTGAGGATGCAATTTTTCCAAATACTGGCGACTGGTTTGGGTATAACCGCGAATGGGCGCTTCTGTGTCCATCGCACCGATCAATATAGATAGAAATACCTCTGCGTCTAAGCCGATAATTTGATTGCGGTTAATCGTCTGCCAATCGATGGGTTTCCAGGGACGCGGTTGGGGATTGACAAACTGTAGCGGTAAATCTTGTAGGCGATCGTGTAGTTTTTCGACTGCAAGATATTTGTCTATGAGGGAACGAATGCGGCGCTGTGTTTGCAAATAATGAGGACTAGGATAGCTTTTATCTGCTAAGTCTTCTGCAATTGGGCTAAGGGTATTAAGCATATTTTTATACTTAAATTTTTATCTCTATGCCCAATAGCCTAAGCGATCGCACTTCCTTTTGTCAGTCGGCTGAAGTCGGCAGTTTTATCTGATGCAGCTGCAAAAGTCGGGGAAAAAGTTGGCTATAGAAAATTTTGGTTTAAAACCTCACTCTTCTAGAGCGTTATAAACTTAAAAGAGAGAATTGCAGAGAATGTGGCGAAATTGTTAGAACAAGGGTAAATAAAAGTTGAGTAATAGGATGAATCATGAACGCTTATAAAACATATATCACCATTACAGATCAAAAGCAGTTAGTATTATCCGATCTACCATTTAAAGCAGGACAGAGAGTTGAGGTGATTATTTTGGCAGAGGATAATCAAAAAGTTACTTTAGCACAAGAAGTAAAAAAGTTATTCAAAGAAATACAAGCGATGCACGCAGATAATCCCCTGACTGATGAAGAAATAGCAGCAGAAATTGAAGTTTATAGAAGGGGAGAATGAAAGTTATTATTGATAAAAAATTTTTCTTAGCAATTTTATATTAGATATTTTATAATGGTGCTTTTTAAATAGTAAATGCTGTGTTTTGGAAGCTAAAGTATGACTGCTGAAGAACTGTTGCAACGTTATGCTGCTGGTGAAAGACGCTTTATTGAAGTCGATCTCAGTGGTATTGATTTGAGTGGAGCTAATTTGTCAGAAATTGGTTTGTGCAGATGTAATCTCCGAAATATTAATCTTTCTGGAGCAAATTTGCTTGGTGGGAGCCTCATGGGTTCCGATTTGAGTGGAGCTAATCTGAGCAATGCTAATTTAGAAAGTGTTGCTATGCAAGGAACGAATTTGGAAAATGCTACTTTGCTCGGTGCTAGAACTATCGAAACTGAATTTGCTGGAGCTTTCTTCTGTAATACCACGACTGAAGAAGGGGATGTTGTTCAAGAATATGAATACTTCGACTAATGCCATTACCGCAGCAATTAATTCTTAATTAATTAGCTCAAAAATACACTCAAATTATTTTTACTAAAGTTACCTGTCTTCTGGTCATATTCTAACAATGCAATCCCTGACAACCCCTAACAATAAGTAGATTTCAATTCATGAGGATACTAAGGTAATGTCGATTTTGACTGAGGCGCTTGAAAGAATAAGTAGTGGTTTTCGTTTTACTGAACAGGGCATGAGTCTTGAAGAAGTTGAAAGAAGACTTAGTTTTTTCCCATTCCGGCTGTCTGATGAAGCTTACGAGTTTTATCAATGGGCTGGTGCACCTACTGGGGATCGAATGCCTGACGGTTGGGATGGTTCTTATAACGACAACTCAACTTATTATTGCTTCTTGGAGCAGCTGTTAGAAGGCGCAGATGATTTAATTCATTTTCTATCCTTAGAGGAAGCTGAGAAATATTATTCTCCAAGAGATGCAGATATATATGACCCAAAGTGCTTGCCATTCGTTTCCTATGAGAATGGCAAGCTAGTTATTGTTGGTTCAGAAACTCAGATTGAGACTTCTCCAGTGCTGCAACGAGAAGACAAAGATCAGTTATGGTTTCCAAGTTTGACGAATATGATGTTAGCGATCGCAGAGGCTTTAGAGACAGTAGGGACAATTCTGCCAGAGTTGTCCAGGAACTATGATGATGAAGATTATGGTACTGATGATTATGATGATAAAATTCGTAAAAACTGTAAATTAGTAGGAGAAATCGCTCAAAAGTATGGTTCACCAAGGGGAATAATTCTTACTAATTAAGCATTTTATACTAACCAATAATAGCTGCTTAACCTTCTGGCAGTTCTCCAAATTGCTGACGGTAACGCTCAAGTTGTTTCTGCGCTAACTCAAGCTGTTCTTCTGAAGTTTGATAGCGCTTTCCTTGTTGATCGTACCAATACAAAACCTGACGCTGGATATTACCAGATATGTATTGCCCTCTACCAATTCCCAAACCAATTTCTGGCATCCAAAAGGGTTCGCCAATTTGCAATTGATAGCTACCATCTACTAAGCGATAAACTTCAAAAGGTTGGTGGCGATCGCGTTGCCAATACTCTGGATTATAAATAATGTAATACAGTACCCCTAACTTGGCATAAGTGTCTAATTTTTTGTCATATTCTCCACCCGGAGTTAAGGAGACAATTTCTAAAGCCAGGATAGGCACAATGTTGTTTTCTTCCCAAACAACATAGCTTTTACGAGATTTACCTTCCTTGCGGCGTTCTACACCTAAGCTCAAAAATCCGTCTGGTACAATCGGCACAAGTGGACTAACCCCTGTGGTGTGGTAAACGCCCATATCCACGCTGAAAAACCAGTCATTACGATTTGCCCAAATATATTGCAGCAAGAAGAGAAGCAGGTTAGGAATAAAATTCTGGTCTTCGTTATCCACAGGAGTATCGTCTGAACAAGGAAGTTCAGCACTGCTAGGCAATTGGTGGGGGTCTGACTTCACCATAAGTAATGATGGTGCTGATGTTACCTAATGAGTTTTATTTTATCAAGAAAGGCAGAGGGCAAAATGCGATCGCTAAGGATTAAATTTATCTCAAAGAGTTTAGGTGTTGGTTGATGAAATATCGCCATTAATGTAATGCTGATATATTTCCTCGCATATTCTTGAAACTGCTGCTCCTTTTCGGGTAATTGAATTTGCGAGATAATCTCTTGCCATATACTTGACATTAAGCAAACAGTTCATTTCTTCATTTATAATATCCCAAGCATTTTCCTTCTCCACAAAGTAAGCTGCTTCATACCAATCTGCTCCATGCAAAATTAGGTTAGTCAAATTGTCGTAACGCAGTGAATAGTCATTACATTCTGAGTCGTATATGCGTATGATGCTATTTCTCTGTGCATTAGGCACAACTGTATACAAAACACCGCCGTTACACCAAAGTTGGAAAATAGGGAAACTATGTTCAAACCAGTATGCTTCTTCACGCTCGTGATAGCGAATTTCACCCATTTGCTCGTGGTAAGCACTTACAGCTGCATTCAAAGACATGAATTCATAATTTTCAAATAGGAAATTATATCCTGATGAACCATTACGCCATTGATACAGTTCGTAAACCTCTTCAGCTAATTTAAAGGGCAGAAATCTAGTACTTTGTTCAATATCTTCACGCGAAAGTCCTGGAGCTAGACAATAAATTTGCTCAGGTCTATTTTTGGTAAACCATGTATGAATTCGTTTTAGTCCTTCAGTTAGTTCTGACATTTTACGCTCAAACTTTCCCAAACTAAAGAATCTAGTTTATATGCAGAACAATTTGTATGTTTTTCAACACCAATTGTGCAACTTCTTTCCCATTTTGGCACGGTGACACTTAGAAGATTTTCGCTAGAGGCTTCCAGCCAATGTCGGAAAAGTCGGGAAAAAAGTCGGGTTTACAGAATCTTATCCAAAAACTCCAGCAATATAACTGTAAAGTAATTTATAGTTGTCCTTAAAATCTGAACTAGCCTTGTCGTTACCCAATGGACGCTGAAGCAGCATTAGCATGGTTAGACGCCATAATTCCCCCTCAGACTGGGGAACGGTTGAGCGATTTGCAAAAAGTGATTCTTGTGCAAGTTTGGTTGGGTAGAAAATACTTGGATATCGCTCATGCTTACGGTTGTACGGAAGGACACGCTAAGGATGCTGGTTCTCAGTTATGGAAGTTGCTTTCTAAAGTATTGCGCCAAAAGATAACCAAAAGTAATTGTCGCGCTACTTTGGAACGGGTTCTGAGAAAAACTACTGCGATATCAAGTCTGATTGATTACTCCAGAACGCCACACCCCACCCCAAAATTAGAGGATACCAATTTTATTGGCCGAACAGAAGCGATCGCTCACCTAAATACTTTGGTAAATCAAGGTTCAAAAGTCATTGTCATTCAAGGTGAAGGCGGTTTAGGCAAAACTACTCTAGCGCAGCAATATCTCCATCAAGAGTTTGATTTGGTTTTGGAACTGCTGATGGCGAAGGAAACGCAGAATATCACCCCTGCTGAACGAGTTGTAGAGGAATGGCTTAAACAAGATTTTGACGAAGAACCTGGGGTAGAATTTGGGGTAACTTTGGCGCGACTCAAGCGCCAACTCCACAATCGGCGGATTGGGGTGTTAATTGATAATCTCGAACCTGCATTAGATCGACAAGGTGGGTTAATTGCTTCTCACCGCAATTATGTAGAACTATTGCGGATTTTAGCTGATGCCAAAGTGCAATCTGTTACCTTGATTACTAGCCGCGATCGCCTTTGTGAACCGGGGTTAAATGTGAATCACTATCGACTTCCTGGTTTAGATGAAAGCGCATGGCAACAGTTTTTTAGTAGCCGTGGATTAGCCATCGACTCACCAATCTTGCAAATCATGCATCGCACTTATGGCGGTAATGCGAAAGCAATGGGGATTCTCTGTGGTTCGATTCAGGAGGATTTTGATGGTGATATGGCTCTTTATTGGCAAGAAAATCATGCCGATCCTTTAGCCGCAACCGATTTAAAAAATTTAGCCGTTAGTCAAATCAATCGTCTGCAAGCCCTCGATCCCGAAGCGTATCGCTTACTTTGCCGTTTGGGATGCTATCGTTACCAAGATATACCCAGCATTTCATCACAAGGATTGTTTTGTTTACTGTGGGATGTTCCAGCCGATCAACATCGCCAAATTATTGCCTCCTTGCGAAATCGATCTTTGGTAGAGTGTGAAAAAGGTGAATATTGGCTGCATCCGGTGATTCGGAAAGAAGCGATCGCGCGTTTACGCCTCACCGATGAATGGGAAATTGCCAACCACAAAGCCGCAGAATTTTGGACAGCTAGTATTAAACAAATTGAAACTTTTAAAGATGCTTTACAAGCTCTAGAAGCATATTATCATTATATAGAAATTCATGAATTTGAGTTAGCAGGTAAAGTCATTTTAAAAAGCCGAAATAATCAATGGCAGCAGTTTTTACCTCTTGGGAGTACATTGTATCGGATGGGTTTAATTCAACCGATACTTGCGGCAATTGAGCGAGTTGTTAACAATCTGGAAGATGACCAAAATCTCAGCGAACTTTATAATATATTGGGCGATCTATATTGGATAACAGGTAAAATTAGTCAAGCGATCGCTTGTCAAGAAAAGACTATTACACTCGCAACCCAAGCACTCAAATCACTTGTACCTCAGCCAGAAAATAAACATACAGTTTACTATCTGAGGATGCTAGAGGTAGATTCTTTATTAAGTATTGGTCTTTACAAAATAGATTTGTGGGAACTAGAGGCAGCCGCCAAGTTATTTCAACAAGTAATTTATTTAGCTCAAAATACCGAGCATCATCGCTGGGCAGAGAAAGCTTCAGTCTGTTTAGCTTTGGTGTATTCTTATTTAGGTTTGTGCGATTTATCATATCAATTAGCAGATGTAGCGTATCAAAATATTACGAACGAAAAACTGATCGAACAGACTGGCAGATTTGTTTATTTTATGCAAATTTTTGGTCAAACCTACGTCAATTTAGGCGAATTTTCTCAGGCAAATCAAATATTCCATCAAGCTTTGACTTTTGCTGAAGAAAGTCATTATATGCAAGTAAAAGCAAAAACACTCAATGGTTTAGCAGAAATCCATCGGCAACAAACAGATTTTGCATTAGCTATTGCTAATCATACAGAAGCAATTGAACTTTTGGATAAAATAGGTGCTAAATGCGATTTAGCTGAAGCTTATTTTCAACTGGGTTTAACTAATCAAAGGATGTCAAAACCTGATGAAAGTCAAATAAATTTCGATCGAGCGATTCAGCTATTTACTGAAATCAAAGCACCAAAACAAGTTGAAAAAGTTTTAAAGTGTGCTAATTAAATCGGTGTCACCAGTCGCAATACTACTTGGGTTTTGGATTTTGAACTCAGAATTTGGTTTGGGGAAAAGGTTAAAGGGGAAAGGTTAAAGTTTTTTCTTTGCCTTTTCCCCAAAACCTGACAAGTATTTTCACCAGTCGGAGATTGGAAACGATGTAAAAATCTTTAATTGAGTAGACGCTTTGCAAACAAATCAAAGTAAATAATTAAAATTTAACTTAGGGACTTGGTGCAGTCCATTGAGAAGCGGTTCGATCGTACTTACCTCGTATGGTTGCAGCGCGAGGACGAGCTGCTGCTAAAGCCGCTAGTTCATCGTCTTCGGAGGTATAGTCTCCAAAATCTACACCTAATAAACCACCATTACCTAAAATCCCGATACTCTTCAAATGATCCTCAATATTATCTAAATCAAGAATGTCAGAGTCATCATTACTTAAAGTTCCCATCCACATAATCCAAATATCTTTTTCTATTTGATCGACTCCGGGCTTAGTAGGATCGTAAGCCAAAATAGAATTACCAAAGGCACTCATCGCAGTTGCTTTTTGTCTCAACTCGCTAAAGACACTTGCCATTCCATTAATGCGATCGTTCATAATATTAGTTGCTGTTAGTATATCTGCTGGCGAATATGACGATGCACCACCAGCAATTTGTACCCTAATTTCTGCAATTAATCGCTCAAGAATAACGGTATTTTTATGTAAGTTTGCTAATACTTTATTGGTTTGCAATGCACCACGATACATTGATGCAACGTGTTGCCAAATATTACTTCGCAGCATATCAGGTGAAAGACCGCTAGGTTGTAAATCACTGCCTCGCGTTGTGATGGCATCTGATACAGCAAGAGCTACTGCTGAAGATGCAGCACCTTGTAAAAATGAAGAACCGGCTGCTGTACCTGCATCAGCGAGAGTGAGAGCAAACCATCCGGCAGCAGTAGAAGGAGCAATATAGGCGGCGGCAAGACCTGCTAAAACACCCGTTCCTATTCCTAAAAATATTCCTCTCCAAAGAGTTTGATTTTGTGCTTCTGCTCTTCCTTGACCAATTACTCTTGAGTAATTGCTGTAAGCCATATCGTAATTTATAGAGAAAATTTTTAATTTTGTACTGATTAAGTCAGTATTTGCTACAGATAAATCCACATAAATACTACCTAAATTATGACAAGCGTCAATTAATCTTGCATTAGCTTCCGTCAGTGGCAATTTTGACGAAAGTTCTGTTACTACTGGGTTTTTTGGCGCTCTCTGCAACACATCTCTCTGCAATACTCCACCTTTGTGTTGTACTACATGAGGCAACTGATTATTCCCTGCCGGTTTCCTTTGCCCAAAGTAAACATCGAAAGGCTTCGTTTGCACTTCTTCTTGAGTCTGTTCTTCTGGTGTCATCTGCGGTTGCATCGCAGTATTAGGCATTGACATGACTCGATTAGCCACCCTATCGGCTTCCTGCTCATACTGGTCTCCTGGTTCTCCAACCGTCAGTTTTGCTTGTGGACGACGCAACGCCATGCTACTAATGTCGTGAAGTGGCCTTTTTTTGATAGCTTGTGATTCCCAGGATTGTTCGCCAGCAGATTGTGCAGCTTGCATGTCTGTTGATACTTCAGAGGATGCTTGGATTGGAGCTTTCTTTGCGATGTCAAAGCCGCGCACTGGATTCGCCAGCGTTGGAGTTGTTGCTGAGAGCAGCGACGGATTTGAAGTGGATATACCTAGTTTCTTAGACCCAAATATGCGATCGCTCATCTCACATCCTCAAGCATATTTTTGAATCAAATTATACAATTTGTTTCGTGGCGATCGCTATCGACTTAAGTAGAAATTATTCTGTGCCAGCAGTGACTCTGTGTAAGCGAGATTTATAATTCTAGAAAGCTGGAATGAAAAGCTGGAGCGATCACTTTTGCAGGTGAATGAATTGGGTTAAGTTAGATTTATCTTGTCAAAATAGAAATTATTATGTCTTCTGCTCAAGATTTAGGAATAATTTTAGAAGACACACCAGAAGATGTTATATTTCCCCCTGGTGATTTATACAGTGATGAACCACCTTTGGAAACAGAACTTCACTTACGGCAAATACTGCTGTTAATTCAGTGTTTGGAATGGTTGTGGCAGGAGCGTCAAGATTTTTACGCTTGCGGTAACATGACGATTTATTACAGTCCGCGTCAGCGTAAGTCCGAGCAATTTAGAGGCCCCGACTTCTTTGTAGTTTTAAATACCCAACGTAAAATACGCAAAAGCTGGGTAGTTTGGGAAGAAGATGGCAAATACCCAAATGTGATTGTAGAGATTCTTTCTGACAAAACAGCTGCTACTGATAGAGGGTTGAAAAAGGAAATCTATCAAGATATTTGGCGGACTCCTGATTATTTTTGGTTTGACCCGGTAAGTTTAGAATTTAAAGGATTTCATTTATTAGATGGCCGTTATCAAGAACTGCAAGCAAATGAAACTGGTTGGTTATGGAGTCAGCAATTGCAGTTATATTTGGGAGTTTATCAATCGAAGTTGCGCTTTTTCACTGCCGATGGACAACTAATGCCCACGCCAGAAGAAGTAGCACACCAAGAACAGCAACAGCGTCAACAAGCCGAGCAGCAACGCGAACAAGCCGAACAGCAACTTGCCCAAATGGAGTCCATGCTTGCTCGCTATCGAGAAAGATTTGGTGAATTACCAGAGTAATTTTGTTTACTATGATGGATGGAGAAGAATTGAGAAGAAGATATGCTGCTGGGGAAAGAGATTTTAGCGGTCTCAATCTGAGGGGTGTTAATATCAGCGGCTCTGAACCAATGGAAGATGTTTTTATTAATATTGACTTGAGTGGAATCAATTTGAGTGGAGCTAACTTGACTGATACTATCTTGGCTGGTGCCGATCTTACTGATGCCAATTTGAGTAACGCCAATCTGACTAGTGCCCACTTGGGCCAGTGCAAATTGATTCGTGCTAATTTGAGTGGAGCCAATTTGACTAAAGCTTGTTTGGATGTTGTTGAGTTCATGGATACTGACATGAGTGGTGCTGAATTGCGATCCGCTTCTATCACCCAAACTTGGCTGGGTAACACAAATATGAGTGGCGCCAAGCATGTGAGTAATGTTGACTGGACTGGTACTCGCGTCAGAGGTCTTGTTTTGGAGGATGGAAGTGTCCTCAACGACGATCGCGACTGGTGAGACGATTGTTAGTTGAGAATTCGCCAACAGGGACGCATTCAATCCTAAATTTTGAAAATCAGTAACATCCATTTCAAGATTGTAAAATCACATCCAGCCGCCAACTTCCGCATCAGTCAAGGGTTTCTCTAACTTACTGTATTCTGTTTGAGCCGCTCGCAATACGTGTTTCATCTGCACTGGTTCCCCAGCATCGGCAGCGAGGAAAGCGGCATTTAAAGCTATGTTACGGATATTACCTCCAGCAACATTGAGCCGTGCTAGTTGCAGAGCATCTAAATCTGCGGTTGGGGTTTCGGCTGGAAACACACGCCGCCAAATTTCGGCTCGTTGCATAGTATCGGGGAAGGGAAACTGCACCACAAAGCGAATCCGTCGCAGAAAGGCTGTATCAATTGCACTCTTCAAGTTCGTAGTCAATACTGCTAAACCTGGGTAACTTTCCATCCGTTGCAATAGATAGCTAACTTCTATATTGGCATAGCGATCGCGGGCATCTTTAACTTCACTCCGTTTACCAAATAAAGCGTCGGCTTCATCAAATAACAAAATCACTCCACCTTGTTCTGCGGCATCAAATACTCGGCGCAAATTCTTCTCTGTCTCGCCAATATATTTGCTGACTACCGATGATAGGTCAATCCGATAGAGGTCGAGGCGTAATTTATGGGCCAGTACTTCTGCTCCCAAGGTTTTACCAGTGCCGCTACTACCTGCAAATAGAGCGCTGATTCCCAATCCCCTAGCACTCTTGCCCCCAAAACCCCAATTATTATATACAGTACTACGTTGGCGCACATGAGCCGCAATTTCCTGGAGAACTTGTTTCTGTGCCTCTGGCAATACTAAGTCATCCCAATCACCAGATGGCTCAATCCGTTGGGCGAGTTCATCTAAGCGCGGACGTGCTTGCACGCGGCAGGCATCCCATAAAATGCTAGTGATATCGCTTTCTGGTGTTTGTGCTAATTGTCCTGCGGCTTCTGCACAAGCAGCGCGAATGGTTGCAGCACTAAGGTTAAACTGATCCACTAAGGTTTTGACTTGCCCATTCATTTGCGATGCACTCGCTCCTAATGCATCTTGCCAAACTGCACCTTGTTCTTTGCTAGTTGGTTGATGTACGTCAAAATTAACTACTAGGCGTTGTGATAAGCCGATCCGTTCCCGACTCGTAACTATTAAAAAGCCCTTTGTGCGTTCGATGAAACGAGCGATCGCATTCAGCCGCGCTGTATCATTAGTATCCAGTTCGTTGCAGTCTATCAGTAAGGCACTCTTACTTAAAATCGTCTCGCGAGTCCAGAGGCGAATGAGATTATCCAACTCGCCAGGTGCTAAAGGAATGACTTGTGCAGGCATTACCCACAAGCTTAAACCCTGAAGGTGACAAACTGTGGCGGCAATGGCACGTTTACTGGCAGTTTCACCACTAGATAACTGGATAATTGGTAAGCTATCAACCTTATAAGCTGACGACCAAACTGCTGCAACTCGCTCTGCTAAATCTTGGTGCGAGGGTACTAAATCGCTAACCTCTGGTAATGGCTCAATGATACTAGCTAGCCGTTCGTCAAGATATTGAATACCCGTGAGATAATGTAAAATCCGCTCGTCAATTCTCAAGGGACTAAGAGTTAGGGCATGACCATCACCAATTTGAATTAACCGCCAATAACGTAAGGGAGCATTTGGAGCGATCGCATCCCAATGGACGTTAGGTAAAGCTGCCAAAGCTAAACCCAAAGTTGGGTAAGCTCGTTGTGAATCGTCGTGAACGATGGCACACAATTTGGCAAAATCTCCATTTAATTCCATACCTGCACACAACAGCAACAAATTACGTTCAAAGGATGAGAGGCGAAACATTTTGCAGACTCTCTCCAATGCCGATGGTGCAGGCATAGCAGCAACAGCTTCCTGTAACGCCTGCTGTAAATGCTCTTGGTGGTTCTCTTGTGGTTGATTTTGCTCTTTTGCCGTATGATTTTCCAAAATATCACGCACTACAGCCAGAGCTGCTGATAGGTAGCGGTAGTTTGCCTCATCCCAATTGTGATTAATTGTTGTAGCATTCATAAAATTGTCACCTGTGGCGAATCATATTCCCCTAACTGATTTTTGTGAAGTGGACTTTCGGCGCCATCTACTTGCGCTCGGACAATATAAGTTCCTGGTTTGACATTTTTGATCGGAATTGCGATCGCATCAGTGTCTTGGGTAGGTGGTGCAGCCAAAAAAGAGTAAGCTACCGGATTCTCACCTGATACCTGATTAAGTAGCAAAACTACCCGCTGTTCTTTACCTACTTTCGGCTGGAATTTAACGATAATTTCTGCTGCGCGTAAATTCTCACCGCTATTTTCTACTTGAGTGACGAATGCTGTAATTGTTGGATGTAAGACAAAAGCCGCCACGTTTGATTCAACTAGATAATTCGTTTGCTCTGCATAGCCCATTGTTAGATGTACAACTTGGACACCCTGAACGCTGGCGTATAAATCTGGGGGGACTAATAAGCTGATTTGCGTTTCTTTGACTTCTTGAGGTACTAGTAATGTTTCCGTATTACTAAAACGAACTCGTGTGATTTCACCGCGTAACCGTTTACCACGAATTACTAATTTTGTACCTGCAACAATCATTTGTTCAGTTTTAGTCTGAGCTATAACTTGCTCTATATTCGGTTGAGACAAGGGCATCATATAGAAACCTGCTTCTTTGTCAGATTTACTACTTTCAATCAATATCATTGATGCTAAATAGGTAGCTGAAGGTCGATAGTGTGTTTGTAAAGCAGACCATAACTTAGAAGTTTCTTCCATGTTAAAAAACTCTGGAGTCAGTTTGATCTGCCCAATTTGTTCTGCTAAATCGGATACAGACACACTTGCTACGGCTTGGGAAAAAGCACTTGAGGTATTGGTTGTAGATGCATTTATCAAAGTATTTTCAATAATATCAGATGCGATCGCTGGTGTTTTGTGTAATAAATGCATTGCATAGCCGAGTAAAAGCTCCGCCTGAAAATCCTTAGCTCCGTAAGCTGTTAATAAGTAGTGAAGGTCAAGAGCTAGTGGTGGAGTCTGAGAGCGTGGGTTTCCATTAATCCGTGAGTGCCTGCTCCGAAATTCTTGAGATACCCAATCGACATTGCGGTTCTGCGTCACTTGATAGAGAAAAAGGTTTATTTGGGCGCGTTCGTCAGCTTCAACTGAAATTCGATCGGGCGGTAAGGCAGTTACAATCACATCACCAACACTAGCAGCGATCGGATCGCTGACTAAACCATTTTCCAGCAAGACTTTTAGTACTGCTGTCACTGCGGCTATCGAGAGCACATTACTCATCCTGATTCCTCATGGCAATAGCACATATTAATCATGTACGCCAGAGTACATTAATAGAATATATTTTGCAAAACTTTAAGTCCTGTTGTCGCCAAGACTATCAGCACGAATGCTTAAACTTAAACCTTTATGGGATAGTAAGCTGTTACGTAAAAAGAAAAGCACATTAACTGGTGTTCGCGCAGCGTCTCCTTCAGGAGAGGTTGTTCTTTGTCAATTGTCCAAAGTCCAGTTGGTAAACACAAATGACAAATACAACTCTTGGAGAGGCTGCACTTCGACTACGCTCAGTGACCACGCCAACGGCTTCGCGGTAGTTGAATCTCGACTTCGCTCGATTACCGCGCAGTCGAAACTCAGTACAAGTGACTAATGACTAATGACGGTCTACACGGAGTTTGTGTAATATGTAGGCGCGTTAGCTTAGTTTTACTTTTTTCACTTCATCGATAATCTGTGATGTGGAAAAAGTATTTGCTAAAAAGCTAGGTTTTGTCGGATAAAGAAAACCGAGTTCTTAATTTTAGAGTGAGTCGAGCTTAATTAAGATTTTAAATGATTAAAACTAAAGTACCGATGACTACTAACCCAGTTCCTAAAACGATTTTCCAGCTTAATGTTTCTCCCAAAAAAATGACTGAAAATAATAAAACTAATACCAAGCTTGATTTATCAATTGGTGCAACAAGGGAAGCTTTTCCTGCTTGTAAGGCTTGGAAGTAAAAAATCCATGATAACCCTGTAGATACTCCAGATAATAATAAGAAAATCATGGTTTTTTGGGGTAAAGCTAAGATATTAACTACGTTCCCCTGAAAAAATACAATCCCCCAAGCAACTACTAAAATGACAACAGTTCGGATTGCTGTTGCTAAATTAGCATTCACATTTTCTATCCCAATTTTGGCAAAGATAGTTGTCAATGCTGCAAAGCTAGCTGACAATAATGCATATATCCACCATGTTGTGGTGTTGCTTTCCATCTTAGCCTCCTGATTAGCCGAGCAAAATTAGCAGTGTAATTTAATCAGAGTCTTAAATTCAATTACTTGTCTCGTAAAGTTTGACTTGCTAGACAACACAGCGTAAATAAACCACCCATTCAAAATCAATAAAACGCTTATGCTGTATTAATTTTGAATTTTGAATGCGTGAATTTTGAATTCCGCCTTGCGGCACTAGGTTCCTAGTTTGCGCTCTACCGTTTAACTCTTTTAGTCACTCAGTACTACTGAAGTGACGATTCTCGGCAACTTGCGCTAACTTAATATCAGGAACAAATTTAAACTGCTATTAGGTCTAAAGTTTAAACATTTTATCAAATTTATCATATTACTTTAAGTTACTAATATGTTAAGCTGAGTATAATTAGACAAGTACTAGTAGTATATATTACTAATATTCATCTAAGTTATGAAGCAATCATATTTGTAATACTAGTATTATCTCTGAATAAAGTTAACACTTAAAGTAACTAGGATGGGTTGCCCCAGATGAAATCCCCACCTTCTTCAAATTCTTGGAATGGTCGCTTCGTCGGTGATAACCAGCGATACCGTTTAGACAGACGGTTAGGCGGGGGTGGCATGGGAGAAGTTTTCCTAGCAACGGACACCCGTGTTGGTCAGCAGGTAGCGTTGAAGTTGCTCAAAGATACGCTAGTGGCATCACTGGAAATGAGAAAGCGTTTTGAGCGGGAGGTGGCAGTTTGTGCTGCTTTGCAAAGCGACCATATTGTTAAGATTAGTGATTGTGGTGTAACCCCGGAAGGTTTTCCATTTTATGTAATGGAATATTTGCGGGGGCAAACGCTCAGGCAATTACTGCTGCGCGAAAAGCGGCTGTCTGTTGAGCGGACGGTGAAGATTATGGCGCAAGTTTGTAAAGGTTTACAGCTTGCCCATCAAGGAGTGACTCTCCAACGGGATGGCGGCAAAACTACTGAACATATTCAGGTAGTTCATCGCGACCTGAAGCCAGATAATATATTTTTGATGCCCACAGATTTAGGAGAATGGGTGAAGGTTTTAGATTTTGGTGTTGCCAAAATTCGTAGTGAATCTTCAGAAAATTCCAATATTACAAATATAACTAGTACATTTATTGGGACATTTCGTTACGCACCTCCCGAACAAATCCAAAGCGATCGCAACCTGGATGCTAGAGGTGATATTTACAGCTTAGGGATTATCCTTTATGAAATGCTGAGTGCAGCCGACCCATTTGGAATCAGCATTAAGGGTAGTCATGTGAGTGAGGCTTCTTGGGTATTAGCTCATGCTTACGAGCCACCAAAACCACTGCGCGAGCAACCAGGGTGCGAGCATTTACCCGTACAATTAGAAGCCGTGGTAATGAAATGCCTCCACAAGAACCCAGCCAACCGATTTGCAACCGTAGAAGAACTGAATCAGGCTTTGCAAGCTGCTGCCAAATTTGCTACCGAATCTAGCGTACCCGGAGAAATTACTGGGCGATCGCAAACTTCTTCAAATCTTGGCTCAAATCACGAAACGGTTCCCAGACAATCAAACGACGATACGATTCTGCGTCCTCCATCTGGTTTCAATCAAGGTTCAAATCACGAAACGGTTCCCAGACAATCAAACGACGACACGATTCTGCGTCCTCCATCTGGTTTCAATCAAGGCTCAAATCACGAAACTGTTCCCAGACAATCAAACGACGATACCGTTATTCGCCCTCCATCTGGTTTCAATCAAGGTTCAAATCACGAAACCGTTCCCAGACCATTTGACCCGATTAAGCAAAACCAATCTGAGCAAATCGTTCCTCCCATTCAGGCGGGACAGAACCAAGGCTCAAATCACGAAACTGTTCCCAGACCATTTAACCCAGTTGAGCAAAATCAACAGAGTCCTGTGAATAATCCGAACGCCAGCAAACCTGATGTGACGTTATATCAACCACGACCAGGAGCCGATCGAGGTGGTCAACAAGTACCAGCAGATAAGACGTTGTTTCAACCACGACCAGGAGCCGATCGAGGTGGTCAACAAGTATCAGCAGATAAGACGTTGTTTCAACCACGACCAGGATCTAATCAAAATAGACCGCCAGTTCCACCAGATAAGACGTTGTTTCAGCCGCGACCAGGATCTAATCAAAGTAGACCGCCAGTGCAATCAGATGTGACGTTGTATCAGCCACGACGTGCGTCTAATCAAAGCAGAACACAAGCACGAACGGATGATACTATTTACCAACCAAGGCTAAGTGAACAGCTAACTACGAGAATTACTCCCAATTTCTTGCGAATCGTAGGGGTGGTGTTGGCTATTGGGCTGACTTTAGCAGTAGTAACCTATATATATACGCAATTGCAATCTGGTAAACCGCAAAACAACCAGCAAAATTTACCTAACAGCGATCGGCCCATTTAGAACTAATCAGCGGGGCACAACATATGCCCCTAACTGCACGCTTTGTGGATTTCTAACTCGGAATTGGATTTGGGTAAAGGTTAAAGGGTAAAGGTTAAAGGTTTTTTCTTTCCCCTTTCCCCCGCCCCTTATCCCAACAAATGACAAATGACCAATGACTAATGACAAATACTTCGACTCCCAACTCTTGGAGAGGCTGCGCCAACGACTACGCTCAGGGCAAGTCGCTCAGTACAAGTGACTAATGACAAATGACGGTCTACACGGAGTTTGTGCAATATGTAGGCGCGTTAGCTTATAATTCATCCCAAACTACAGGAAAGGAATAATCTGAAAACGCCGAGAAATCACAATTGTCGTTGCGGGTTTCTTCATCGAGAACTTTGACAACTTTGTTATAAATATCTCGTGCTTGTTGCGGTGAATCACCGATGCTGGTTAATCCCACCTTGCCAAACTGCGAAAGACAGCCCATAAGATGAAAGACTGTACCTGTCTCTGTACCGCTGTCAAAGTGCAGTCTGTGGTGAGCAATGATATCCATTAAATCATTGGGTAATAATCCCTGATAGCGCTCTTTTTGCAGATTATCAGTGGCAACATAGTATTTTGGACGACCTTGTTGACTATAAAATAAACCCGTGGAAAGGTCATAGCGACCGTTCGTTAATAATTTCAAGGTCATGAATGGATGCGTTGTACCGCCTTTACGCAGGTTAATTTCGATCGCCTGAATATCCCAGTCTCCATTACCCTTGTCAACGGCGATAAAATCTACACCAAACCGCTCCAAAGTGCCTTTATCTGCTAGCTTTCTGCCAACTTGAAGTCCCAATTGCTGTAATTGCAATCGATATCTTTCATCAGCAGGAAAACTGCAACCAAGATAAATCTGACCGTCTGGGCCTCCGAGAATTTGGTCGTGAGTTGAAAGGATTTCCACTTCGCCTTGGGGCGTGATCCGTCCTTGAACGCTGGGCGATCGCTTAATTTCCCCTTCCACGAATGCTTCAGCGATTGCCCCTAACTCAGGCATTTTTCCCAAAAAACTATCCCAAGTCTCTTGTTTTGCTTGAAAGCGCATCGTTGATAAGCGATCGCTAATTGCTGCTATCCTTTCGGCATGAGTACCAGTGTTTGGTGCTAAATTCTCAATCGGTCTAAGATCCAACAATGCATTCCCCTCTCCAGAAATGCCCTCGTTAAGTTTTACTACTACCCGTTTTAATGTTGGTTGGCGTTCCCACAAATCAACGGTAGCTTCTGCTAAATCTTTGTGGTTCCAAACTTTTTCGCTGCCATCTGGATGCGGTACTCCGCTTTCCTTGAAGATTTCCCGACTGCCACTTTTTGTTCCCCAAATCTGTAAATCTGGTGCAGCCGCATACAGTGGTACACCCAATTTTAAAGACAATTCGCCTTCCCAGTGCGAAGAGTTGTAGCAGATCATAAATGATTTGTCTAGCCTCAAAGATTTCTGAATTCGCTCTAGCAAGCGTGGGCGTTCTAAAATCTTTTGGCTCAGAGGCTTAAAAGAGGAATCGTAAGTAGAAAGTAACAGCAAGCGATTGCGAGCATGAGAAAAGGGAATTCCTGGCAACAATTGCAGATAATAATCAATGATACTCGGATGCAGCGGTACTGATGTTACATAAATCAGTCGAGTTCGGGGATTCCGCAACCGAATTAAGGAAAATAGTAATCTTTCTTCATAATGCTCGCAGCCTTCGATCTTTTGGAGTTCTCCCTGGTCAAGACTCAAGGAGGGAATAATTAAAATATCCGCTTCACTATTGTCAAATATTTCGCTGGTTTTCCAGCGATCGCGCAGGGTTAATTGTAAGTGGCGAAACTTTTCAACCTGTTCTAACTCGGAAATATTTAATGTTGCCATAACCCATGCCCTCTAATAATCTCAATGTAGCGCACCACGCACCCTTTTGGACGATGTATAGTTGCCGTGTCAAGATTCAGGTAGTTTTGTAAAAAATTTCCGGAAGTCCGCAAAGAGCGATCGAGCTATAGCAACTCGGAAATCGCTGACTTCTTTAATTTCTTTTCCCTCTTAAGGTTGAGCTAGTTGCAGCTTAGTTTACCTCTAGGGGGCGATAAAGTAGAGCAACATAATAGTTAATTTGAAAGCAGGTGAAAAAGAGAAATTCTTCATCGCATCGCAGTTGTGTACTTATTTCATGGTCAAGCGTGAGGATAAATAATGTAAGTCGCGTACAGTTGCTAGGAATAAGTAAGTTTGGCAAACATCCAGGATAGAAATGCCTAAAATTGCGAATGGCTAGTGAGAGCCAAAGCAAAAAATAAACCTTGGATTGAATTTTCGATCCAAGGTTTAGTTATGAAATAGGGAATAGGAGAAAGATGGAGTATAACTAGTGCCCAATTCCCATTTTTCAACACTCATTCAATACTCAATGACTAAGGTAAAACAGATGGCTAAATCAAAAGAACCAAAAGAGAAAAAAGAGCAAAAATTACAACCGCCACAGCAACAAGAAACACCAGGTGTTGAATCAGAAATGACACCCAAACCCAAAGCAGATGATGCTCAGTATCGGGGTAGTAGGAAGTTACAAGATAAGGTAGCATTGATTACGGGTGCAGATAGTGGGATTGGTCGTGCTGTTGCGATCGCATTTGCAAAAGAAGGTGCAGATGTAGCTATTCTTTACCTTAATGAACACGATGATGCCAAAGAAACAAAACATTTGGTAGAAAAACAAGGGCGTCGTGCAGTAACAATTGCAGGTGATATTGGCAATGAAACTTTTTGTCAGCAAGCCATACAACAAACAGTTGGTGAGTTTGGCAAACTCGATATTCTCGTCAACAACGCTGCTGAACAACATCCGAAAGAAAGTATTGAAGAAATCACCGAAGAGCAACTAGAGCGAACTTTCCGCACTAATATCTTCTCAATGTTTTTCATGACTAAAGCTGCACTCAAGCATTTACAAACGGGCAGTGCTATCATCAATACCACATCGGTAACAGCTTATAAAGGTAGCCCACAACTACTAGATTACTCCTCTACAAAAGGTGCGATCGTTGCTTTTACTCGCTCCTTATCAAAAAATTTGGTATCCAAAGGAATTCGCGTTAATGCTGTCGCCCCAGGGCCAATCTGGACACCTTTAATTCCTTCAACTTTCCCCGAAGAGAAAGTTGAAACTTTTGGTAAACAAGTACCAATGGAACGAGCCGGACAACCTGAAGAAGTTGCTCCTAGCTACGTATATTTAGCTTCTGATGATGCTTCTTATGTCTCTGGACAAGTGTTACATGTCAATGGTGGAGATGTTGTCAATGGGTAAGTAAAAAGTTCAGTCATTAGTCATTAGTCATTAGTCATTGGTCACTGGTTATTCACTTTGAATAAAGAACTAATGACTAATTAGAAAAAATAATTACTTCTAAATTATACCCTGATGGTCTTCCATTGGAGGGATGAGTAAAAGTGGGAATATTGATAGTCTATCTAGCAGCAAACATTTAATAAATAATAACTACGTCTATGGCATCTCCTACACCATTGAATGGCAGAGAACTAGTAGATTGTGCTAGAGCAAATGCCCAGCAAGGAATTGAAACTGCTGCTTATCAATGTGGCTATGGTCAAGACCTCAACAAATTTGCCAGAGAACTTAGACAAGCTTGTGAAGACATGAATTTACAAGTGAAGGAACTTAGCGGATTGATTACTGACCAGGACATGATACTGCAATTGGGTACTGGCGAAATTGTTGCTCCAGATACGGAATCAGAATTGTAAAAGTTAAGTTAGTCATTTGTCCTTTGTCTTTTGTCATTTGTCCTTTGTCTTTTGTCATTTGTCCTTTGTCCGTTGTCATTTGTCTGTTACCAACAACTAATGACCAATGACCAATGACCAATGACTTTTTTCATAACTTTAAAATTATCCGCGCCAAATTGAAGTAAATCAAAACACCTACGACATCAACTGCTGTGGTGATGAACGGCGCTGACATTAATGCCGGATCTAAACGCAGATAGCGAAATAGAAATGGCAGTGCTGAACCGGAGATCGAAGCCAAAATAGAAATAGCTACCAAACTAGTGCCGACAGCGATCGCTACTTCTAATCGTCCTTGCAGAAAATAAGCCCAGACAGTAGCGATCGCACCTAACATTCCTCCCAATAAAGCGCCTGCGATCGCTTCTCGGCTGATTACTTGCAATGCACCACGCGATCGGATTTCATCGGTGTTCATCCCGCGAATCACCACTGTGGAAGATTGAGCGCCTACATTACCCCCAGTACCAGTCAACAAGGGAATAAAGGCCGTCAGTGTCACCACTTTTGCTAAAATATCTTCTTGCGACTTAATAATTGTGCCTGTAACGGTATTGGTTACAAGTAAGACCAATAACCAGACAACCCGTTTCCGAGCGATTTCCAGCAAATTCATTTGAAAATAATTGTCGCCCCCCGACTGCACGCCACCACCCAAAGCATAGATATCCTCGGTGGTTTCTTGTTGCAGAATATCAATTACATCATCCACCGTAACAATACCTACTAGAAGCTGTTCTCGATCTACTACAGGCACAGCCAAAAAATCATATCTTTGAATTAATCTTGCAACTTCTTCTTGATCTGTATCAGTGTAGACAAACACCACATCACGGGTCATAATTTCGCCAATCATTTGCTCAGGCTGAGACGTTACTAATTCCCGCAACGATACAATCCCCGTCAAGCGCCTTGCCGCATCCATGACATAAAGATAATAAATCATTTCACTGGCATTAGCTAAGTTGCGAATTCGCTCTAGAGCTTGAGATACTGTCAAATTTTCTTTCAGCGAGATCAACTCTAGCGTCATAATTCGCCCAGCTGTATCAGCTTCATAACCCAATAGTTGGGCTGTAGCTTGACGTTCAGCTGGACTCAGTTGTTCTAGCAAGCGATTGACGACTTTTGCCGGTAATTCATCAAATAACCTAGCTCTGTCATCCGGCGACATTTGATCGACAATATCGCAGACTTCCTGGCTTTTAAGTTCTTCAATTAACCGTTCTTGAACACTGTAGTCAAGATATTCATAAACTTCGATCGCCTCATCCTTAGAAAGCAAGCGAAAAGCCAAAGCGTGCATCGCTTCTGGTAAACCCTCAATCGCCTCGGCGATATCCGCAGGCTGCACGGGTACGAGAATTGATTTTGCTCCTTGCAAGTCTCCTGCTTCTAGGAGCATTTGCAGCTGAGTCCGCACTAAATCCCGCAATTCCCTGCGTGAAAGATTCTGGATGGTAGAGTTTAAATTGTTTGTCTCAGTCAAAGTCCACTTTCCTCTGCCAGTTTGAACAAGGTTGCTGCCCTTAGTCTAGGGGAAAGTGGGAATGTGCAACGTCAAACTTATAATTTTTCTGACTTAGAGTAAATTGAAAACTTTTGTAAATGAACGAAACAGAGGGTTTCGGATGCTGACAATTCTTTGCTCGCAGCGCCTCGTAAAGCCTGCGGCATAGCTTCTCTTCTCTACGAGAGGCTGCGCCAACGAGAGGCTTCTCTTTCAGAGACGCTAACGCGAACGCCAACGCGAACGCTTAGGGCGTAGCCTCTTGTAGAGAAGAGAAACTGTCCCATAGCGATTTACAGGATAATCCACTCACAACAAGAGACTTCTTGGCATTTGTCAGGAAAAGGTTCTGCAAAAGTCCCCTTCCCCTTGAACCTTTACCCTTTCCCCCCCTCTGATAAAAGTTTTTGTTCCACTGATTTTAGGTTATTACTATATTTCTGCTGGTTCTGGTAACAAAAAGATAAAGTAATAGTCAAAATGAAGTATAGATAAATATTAATTTTTCAAATCTTTAAATATTAAAATTTTTCTTTATACAAATTTTATATAGTTAATAAATTTGTAGATAAGCACATTAGATTATCCGATATTTTGGCATTTTTTATTTAAACATCAGCAAAACTTTTATATTCCTTTAAAAAAGGATATATCAATATGAATATTTAAACAAAGTTCCATACAGAAGATAGACATAACACCGCCATCTATTGTCAAATGTGTAAGCACTAAAAGAATACTTAAGTAATCTATGTAAAGTTATTGCATTTGACTAATTACGCATGTATTTGCTTTCTTAAGCACTGCTTGCCTTGCTGATATGCATCTGCACATCAATAAAATTTAGAAGGTATCAAAAATTTACTAAATTTTTGAAAGAAAACAAAGACTAATATATTCTTCAATTAATTATTCATGATTAGTAATTACTAAATATATATTTATAAGTTAATCAATTATTAGCTTATCAGTATATTTATATCAAGCTTCATGATGCATTTTTTGCTGGAATATTCAATGTAAAATTAATCTTGAAACATTAATTATGGCATCAAATCAAAACTTATCAACATCTGTAAGTCCAGTAATTACTACTAAATCATCTCTAGAAAGTATTGACCAAGGACAAACCAGCATTTCTGCTCGCTCTAGCCTACTCTCTCAAGGAGATGGACTCAAGGCAGAGTATTACGACAACATGGACTTCACCAACCTGAAGGTAACTCGTACAGATCCGACGGTGAACTTTAACTGGCGTACTGGTTCTCCCGATTCGTCGATTGATGCAGATACTTTCTCAGCGCGGTGGACAGGTCAGGTAGAAGCCAAGTACAGCGAAACTTACAAGTTCTACACTACTGCTGATGATGGTGTGCGACTGTGGGTGAATGGTCAACAAATCATCAATCAGTTTGTCGATCAAGCTGCCACCGAATCTAGTGGCTCGATCGCATTGGTTGCAGGTCAGAAGTACGATATTAAACTTGAGTACTATGAAAAGCAAGGCAATGCCGTTTCTCAACTGCGTTGGTCAAGCGCCTCTCAGGCGAAGGAAATCATTCCTCAGTCGCAACTGTATAGTAATGTCAGCACACCTAGTAGTGGCAATGGACTCAAAGGAGAGTACTACGACAACATCGACTTCACCAATCTGAAGATAACTACTACAAATCCGACGGTGAACTTTAACTGGGGCGCTGATTCTCCCGCTCCGTCGATTGATGCAGATACTTTCTCAGTGCGGTGGACAGGTCAGGTAGAAGCCAAATACAGCGAAACTTACAAGTTCTACACTACTGCTGATGATGGTGTGCGACTGTGGGTGAATGGTCAACAAATCATCAGTCAGTTTGTCGATCAAGCTGCCACTGAATCTAGTGGCTCGATCGCATTGGTTGCAGGTCAGAAGTACGATATTAAACTTGAGTACTACGAAAATAAAGGCAATGCCGTTTCTCAACTGCGTTGGTCAAGCGCCTCTCAGGCGAAGGAAATCATTCCTCAGTCTCAACTTTATTCACCATTTCTTCCGACCACTATCACCTTAGGTTCGTCTTCGATGACTGTGAACGAAGACAGTGGTAGTGTTACCGTCAAACTAATTAGAACTGGAGATACAAGTGGTACATCTTCAATTAAGTATGCGACTATAGCTAATACTGCTACAAAAGGAGTTGACTATGGCAGTGAAGGCGTTGAAACTGCTGGAACACTGATTTTTGCGCCGGGACAAAGTAGCGCACAGGTATCGATTCCGATCAATGATGATTCCTTGATAGAAGGAGATGAAACCTTTAATTTTGTCATCGATCAGGCAGAGGGGGCAACACTAGGAGTCCAAAGAACTCTCGCAATTACAATTCAAGACAACGATCGCTCCGGCCTCGATTTTAGTCAGACAGTAGTTAATGAAGGTGACGGTAATGCTAAGGTGATAGTTACACGAGGCAACGCTTCGGCGGCTGCTAGCGTCAACTACACGACCGAAGATGGGACTGCTAAAGCTGGATCTGATTACAAAACTGTATCTGGAAACTTGAGTTTTGCAGTTGGACAAACCAGTAACACCATTGTTATCCCCATTGTTGATGACAACATTGGGGAATCAAATGAAACATTTACCTTGAAGTTAAGTAACCCAGTTGGAGTGCAGTTAACTAATCAACAGACAAGTATCACTATTATTGATAATGACTCTGGTAATTTTGCTTTAGATAAGGTAGCTTCTGGTTTGAATCAACCTACAGCTTTTGAATGGGCACCTGATGGTAACAGTATGTTCATTGCCCAGAAAAATGGGGTAGTGCGAGTCATGAAAAACGGTAGCTTATTATCAACACCGTTTACTGATATTAGCGGACAAGTAAATGATACGCGCGATCGCGGTCTTTTAGGCATTGCCGTACATCCAGATTTTGGTAAAAGTCCAAACGGCAACAACTATGTTTACCTGTTGTATACCTACGATCCACCAGAAACTAATACAAGCAATCCTAATAATAATCCCAATAGCACATTGGACGATCCCGATCAAAATGGGAATCGTACTGCACGCCTAAGTCGCTTTACAGCTGACCCCAATACTAATTACACTACTGCAATTGCTGGCAGCGAAGTTGTACTACTCGGCACAAATGGCACTTGGGCAAATATCAGCCACCCAGATGGAAATAGCACAAATGTTTCACTTGGCTATGCACCATCAGGAATTCTCAACAAAGATACTGGTAAGCCGTTTACTAGCTTGCAGGATTATCTCAATAATCTCGATAAAGTCCAAAATATCCAGAATTTTATAGCCAATGATAGTGAATCTCACTCAGTTGGTTCTGTGCGTTTTGGTACTGATGGTTCTCTATTTGTGAGCTTAGGAGATGGTACTTCCTACAATGGAGTAGACCCGCGAGCAATTCGCGTCCAGGATAAAAATAATCTATCCGGCAAGATTCTGCGGATTGACCCGATTACGGGTAAAGGCTTATCCAGCAATCCTTTCTACAACGGTGACGCCAATAGCAATATTTCCAAAGTTTATGACTACGGTCTGCGTAACCCCTTCCGTTTCACAATTGATAAAAAGACCAATACCCCCTATATTGGCGATGTTGGCTTCGGTACTTACGAAGAGGTGAATGTCGGAAAACCAGGAGCTAACTTTGGCTGGCCCTTCTATGAAGGTGGCCTTGATGCAAATGGTAATGTCGTCAGTCTGAAACAACCAGTCTACGCTAATTTAGATGCAGCAAAAGCCTTCTATAATAGTGGCTCATCTGTTACAGAACCACTGTACACTTACAAGCATTCTGGTTCTAATTCGATCCTAGTGGGTGACTTTTACACAGGTAATACTTTCCCTGCAATCTATCAAGGTGCCTTATTCATTGGTGATTTCAGTCAAGGAACTATCGATGCTTTGATATTAGATAGTCAAGGTAAAGTTACCTCAGTTAAGCGGTTTGCTTCCCAAACAGACAGGCCTAATCTAGGACTGCCTACACAAATCACCACTGGCCCTGATGGTAATCTGTATTACGCAAACTTGACCGGAGGCGAGATCGATCGTTTCCGACCTGTGTAGAGATATAGCAGTGACATAAAAATTATCAGTTATCAGCGAACAGTTATCTGACCGTTCGCTGATTTTGCTTAAGATAACTTTGTCAGAAATCCCAGCAATTTTTTGGTATTTGATGTTAGGAGCGTTCGACGATAAGCATCAGCTGCTTTTTTAATTGCTTCGGCTTGAGTGGGATAAGGATGAATTACACTGCTTAACTTGCTCAAACCAATCTTATTCACCATTGCCGTAGTCACTTCTGATATCATCTCACCCGCGTGACTGGCGACAATAGTTGCACCGATAATTTCATCAGACCCCTTTTTATGGTGAATTTTGAGAAATCCTAACTCTTCACCATCGGCGATCGCTCGATCTACACTACTAAAAGGAATCTCAATTGTTGTCACCTCAATACTCAATTTCTGCGCTTCGTGTTCGGATAACCCTACGTGGGCAATTTCTGGGTCAGTATAAGTTACCCAAGGCATCACCAAATTACTGAGTTTCGAGCGTCCCAAGCCAAAGGGAGAAAACAGGGTATTTTTAATTACAATCCGCGCTGCGGCATCAGCAGCATGGGTAAACTTCCAGTTCATGCAGATATCGCCAGCTGCATAAATTTTGGGATTGGTCGTTTGCAGGTAATCATTTACCTTCACGCCAAGGTGCTTGTCATATTCTACACCCACAGCTTCTAAATTTAGATTTTCGACATTTGGCGATCGCCCCGCACCGACTAAAATTTCATCGACTGTCACCGAATCTCGATGACCGTTAGAAGAAAAGTAAAGTCGTTTGCCTTCGGTGACAGTTACCACTTCTTCCAGCTTGGAATCGTGTACTAGGCGAATTCCTTCGTTAATCAAAACCTTTTGGAGAATTTCAGCAGCTTGTGCGTCTTCTTTATTTAGGAGATGAGAACCGCTATGGAAAAGCACCACCTCACAACCCAAACGCCGGAAAGCTTGCGCCAATTCGCAACCAATGGGCCCGCCACCAATCACCGCCAAACGTTCCGGTCGTTGAATTAGAGAAAAAACCGTTTCATTGGTTAGATAACCCGCCTGTTCAATTCCCGGAATCGACAGTTGGGCAGCTCTTGCGCCAGTTGCAATCACAGCTTTTTTAAACTTAAGGGTTTTATCGCCAACTTCCACCGTATTTTTACTTGCAAATCGACCGCTACCCAAAAAGACATCGACACCCAACTTTTGAAACCGTTCCGCCGAGTCGTTAGGGCTGATATCAGCTCTTATCTTCCGCATCCTGGCCATAACTTTGGGAAAATCAACATCAATATTATGTTGGGGAATATTAACTCCCAAGTCTTTAGCATCCCAGATTTCGCCAACAACGCGGGCAGAGCGAATAATAGTTTTAGATGGTACGCAACCAACATTTAAGCAATCTCCACCCATGAGATGCTTTTCAATTAACGCCACCTTTAAACCCAAATCCAGACCCGCAGCCCCCGCCGCCACGACTAATCCCGCCGTTCCAGCACCAATAACTACCAAGTCGTAAACGTCGGCAGGCTGAGGATTAACCCAATTTGGCGGATGGGCGTAAGACACCAGCTTTTGGTTATACTCGTCAATTGGGCGAACTGTGACTCTTTCTAAATCTGAATTGGTCATTGGCGAAACCTCTTTTAAAATTAAGAATCCCGATTAATTTTTTTATGCTTGTTTATAGCGGTTCTCGATTGGGTGAGCTACAAGAACCCCACTCCGCAAAAGCTATGCTTTGTCTTCCCTCCCCTTAGCACTATGGTGTATACACAAGTCTGAAGTAGTTAGTTACGAATCTGGTTTTTACCCCACCCTAACCCTCCCCTTGGAAAGCTACGGTGTACACACAAGTTTGCCCAGAGCGAGCTTCCAGCCAAAAAAGGTGGATTCAAATTGCTCAAGTCCGCGGCTCAAAGTAGTAATACCGGGAGGTTTTTGGGATTTGTAACCAGACCAACCACCAAGCCGAGCGATAATCCAAGTCGCCCAAGCAAGAGTTGAAGGAGGATAGGGATTTTGTTGCAGTCGAGTTTTACCTTCTAAAGTAGGAGCAATAGTAGATAAATATTGCTGTTGCTCATGAGAAAAAGCAATATTTGCCGGTAAATCAGGATGATCCCGTCCACCAATCAGTTGTAAAATTCGCACAGCAACAGACAAGGCTAATATAGTTAATCGTTGAATGGCGGTAACCGACTCTAATTGGGTGGCTTCGAGATTTAATCCGGCAGTTTTGAGTGTGGCAAACAGTTGTTCAATTCGCCATCGCCATGTGTACCATCGAATCACCTGTAGTGCTTGTTCTAAACAAACGACTTGGTGGGTAGTGAGTAATCGCCAATGAATCGGTGCTTGACCTGATGGTGGGTTGACTTCAACTGCTTCCACTGCGTAAAGTGTCACACTAGGGGGATAATCTTGCCCATTCAACTTATCTGGACGTTGAATTTTCACTACCGCACGGCGAACAATTAATAATGCCTCCCTTGCTGTTCTACTTTGGCGTGCATCTGACGGCACATTGACTGTATAAGTACCCTCACTGGGCTGTTCATTTAAGTATGTATAAAGTGATTGGGTTTTTCCCACAAGGCGACGGTCAATGCGCGCTCTCACCAACACATGATTGTCTTGATTTGGGACTGTAGCAAATTCCTCATACATATCGCTTTCGCGGTCGGCGATGTGAGTCACTATTTTGGCATTGCCAATAGTTAAACATCTTTGCGTTTCTTCGGCAGAACGTAGCCACTTGTATGATTCTTTCTTTTCTATTGGTAATCGGCTGTAATTGCGCTCATGCTTATCCTGATGGTTAATATCTCTCGTCCACAGTTGTACTGTACTTATCCCCAAGGGAAATCCATTTGCTGCATCTAATACTAGTGTTGGATGAATATAAAATCCTACATCCGTGTTGTTTCCGACTACACCGACACCCTTTGCTTTCAACCTGCCTACATGAGACTGCAAGTTAATTTCGCTTGTATCACTGATAGCTAATATATGCTTTCCTTCTACATGAGTTACGCATTCGTCTGATAGGCTTCGCACTAATTCCCCTACTGTCACATTCTCATTCTCCAAAAACCGATAGTATCCTACTTGTTCGGCTCTATTTTTACTTATTTGGCGAATGCTCACTGATTGATTTTTTCCCAAAGCTTCGTACAATGCTGCCCCCTTTTAGAGAGTCGCGGGTCTCCAAATGCTTTTCCCTCAACTGCTTGCGCGTGTCTTTTGATTGGATTTTCCATCACCTTTTTCTCCCCACAACTCCTTCCCTTATTACTTTACTTGGACTTGTGTGTACACCGTAGCAATATATCGGGGGGATTAAGGGGGGTAATAATGTGATTTTAATCGCAACATACTACTTTTCAAGCATCCTTTCTGAAGCTCGACGTTGACCTTCTGAGGCTCGATGTTGACCTTCTGAAGCTCGACGTTGACCTTCTGAGGCTCGATGTTGACCTTCTGAGGCTCAACGTTGACCTTCTGAGGCTCAATGTTCACCTTCTGAGGCTCAATGTTCACCTTCTGAGGCTCGACGTTGACCTTCTGAGGCTCGACGTTGACCTTCTGAGGCTCGACGTTGACCTTTTGAGGCTCAACGTTGACTTTCTGAGGCTCAACTTTTAAATTTACACCTCAAATCCAATGCCCCTAAGATATAGCATTTACATGAAAAACAGCTTAAAGCCTCTTAAATTTTTCTCGGCGATACCAGCGACAAATTCGCTCAGGTGAAACGCCGAACAAATAAGCAATAATTACTATTTGATTAAGTAGCGTAGTTTTTAATACTCCCTTTTGCAACCATCTACGGGCTGAAGTGACAACTGGTGTGGGAATAATTACAATGCGTCCGATGCGTTTTAGACGACGCATGAGTTCAAAGTCTTCCATGATAGGCAATTCGGGAAAACTGCCTATTTTTTGAAATACTTCCTTTGTTAAAAAAATTGCTTGGTCGCCATAGGGCATTTGATAAAAATGCGATCGCACATTTACTCCCCACTCCACCCATCGTAAACTTAAAAGTGACGCATCAATCCGCAATTTAAAAGCACCAGCCACAATTCCAGGCTGTTGTAGTGCCGTGCGAATCATCTCATCAAACCCAGTTGGTAAACGGGTATCTGCATGGAGAAATAACAGAATCTCACCGCTAGCTGCTACAGCACCCGCGTTCATTTGCACAGCACGACCGGGAGATGATGAGATAACTTTGACATTTAAAGACTGAGCGATCGCTACAGTATCATCACTAGAGCCACCATCGATTACAATGACTTCTATATTTAGATTGGCTTGAGTAGTAGCAATGGCTTTTTTAATATTTCCTGCTTCATTAATAGCCGGAATAATAATAGAAATTTTAGCAGCGCCAATACTTTGACTCATGATTGCTGAGTTTGTTTTTCCGATTGGTCAGGAAATGAACACTCTACTGTTACCTTCAGATTGCTTTCAGCCGTGCCTTTAGTTATGTAAGGTATACCTGCTTCACCGCCAACTTTGATGCCAAATTCTAAAGTTACTTTATCAATATTAGCAACAGGGATTTTCTTAAAAGCATTAAGTGAATAAACAGTGTAAGCCCGAATTGTACCTTCAATCGCTTGAAAATTTTGCACTATCTGTTTTTGTGCAGCATCAGCATCCCATCCCTTATCAATTAGCGCTTCTTCTCCCTCTGGAGAAACTTCGATGTTAACTGGCGGTGCATCTATATTATCTGTAGCTTCAATGTAAATAATCGTGCCATCTTCTAAATAAATAGGTGTGAGTTGAGTCATGGAATAAATCTTGCTTAAAAGAATTAGGCGTAGGGTAGCACAGCTGACTTTTCACGGCATCTGGAAAACCTCTCTCTAAATCTCTCTCCTAAAAGGAGAGAGACTTTGAATTTCCCCCTTCCCGCATCGGGAAGGGGGTTAGGGGGTTAGGTTTTTCGTGGACTTTTTCACATAACGTGAAAAGTCAGGGTAGCACAGCTGTGCTACCTTACACATTTTTACGGAAAATGCGGTAAATTTCTTGTAGAAGCTGGAAATAATGCAACTAAACTATCATAAAGCTTGCTGATATGAGTCGAGACGCTTTGGTGGTGGGAATTAATACGTATGACCGCTTAAAGAGTCTTAATGCTCCTGCTGCCGATGGTGAAGCGATCGCTCAAATCTTACAACAATATGGGGAGTTTCGGGTAACGCGGCTACCAGCAGTCAAAGACAAGGAAAATGAGACGATTCGCATTGGTAAGCAAACTAAAGTTAGTTTAACTCAGTTAGAAAGAGCGATCGTCCAATTATTTAAGCCAGATGGAAAGCCGCCAGATACAGCGCTGCTGTATTTTTCTGGTCATGGTTTGCGGAAAAATCTAGGGATTCAGGAAGGCTTTTTAGCGACAAGTGAAGTCAACCCCGATGCGGGTAATTGGGGATTATCTTTGCAATGGCTGCGGCGACTGCTGCAAGAAAGTGAAGTAAGACAACAAATTGTGATTTTGGATTGCTGCTATAGCGGAGAAGTGCTAAATTTTGCAGAGGCAGATCCAGGCGATCGCGGTAAAGGAAGAGACAGGTGTTTTATTGCGGCTTCTCGTGATTTTGAAGTTGCTTTTGAAGAGATTAACAGCCAACACAGCGTTCTCACCGCCGCACTGCTTCAAGGTTTGGAACCAAAACAAGACCGTTGGGTGAGCAACTACACTTTAGTAGATTCGCTCAATCAACAATATCATCCCTTTCCCCAGCGTCCCATTTTTGCTAACTCTGGTGAAGCAATTAATCTCACCCGTAAATGGAATTCCTCTGTTGTTAACTCCACAGAACAAATATCAGCTATTTGTCCTTACAAAGGGTTATCTTATTTTGATTGCACAGAAGCAGATGCCAAATTATTTTATGGCAGAACAGCATTAACTGATGAATTATTAGAAAAAGTGCGATCGGGTAATTTCCTCGCTGTGTTGGGAGCATCAGGAAGTGGTAAGTCTAGTGTTGTCAGAGCCGGTTTACTTTATCAATTAAAGTTAGGACGTAGGTTATCAGGTAGCGATACTTGGCAGTTGAAAATATTTCGACCAGGGATTAACCCCTTACAAAATTTAGCACTGGCATTTGTAGAATCAGAATTATCAGATATTGAACGCGCATCACAATTAGCAAAAGCTGAAGAATTAATTGCCAAAGGCGCAGTTGGTTTAGGACAGTTGATTACTGCTAGCCAAACTCATCGCGTAGTGCTAGTGGTAGACCAATTTGAGGAAGCTTTTACTCAATGCCAAGACATTACAAAACGACAGCAGTTTTTTGAATGTGTGCTAGGTGCTTTGCAACGGGATGACAATAAACTCTGCCTAATAATCACAATGCGGGCTGATTTTTTTGGCAAATGTCTAGAACAAGAGTATGGTGGACTAGCTAAAAAAATTCAAGAGCGTTTAGTAACAGTAACACCGATGAATCGGGAGGAATTAGAAACAGCAATTATCAAACCGGCCCAACAGGTGAACTTAGCAGTAGAACCGGAATTAGTTTCTCAAATGATTGCAGATGTAGAAAATTCACCGGGAAGTTTACCGTTGTTGCAGTACACGCTAACAGAATTATGGCAGCAAAGAACTGAAGAACGGTTAACCCTGACTACATATAGCAAACTCGGTGGAGTCAGGGGAACCCTGCAAAAACGCGCTACAGAAGTTTATGAGTCATTATCACCAGAGGAACAGCAAGCAACCAAGCGAATTTTTTTAGAATTGACGCAGTTGGGAGAAGGAACAGAAGATACACGTAGACAGGTTGTACAACGAGATTTAGTTACTTCACAGCATCCAGAATTTGTGATTAATAGAATAATTCAACGGTTAGCTGATGAGAAGCTAGTTGTCACCAGTACCTTATCTAATCAAATTGCTGTGGTAGATGTGGCACATGAAGCGCTGATTCGCCATTGGTTGCTATTACGCAAATGGATTGAAGAAAGTCGGGACATACTGCGACAAAAGCGGAAAATTGAAGCAGCAGCTATTGAATGGCGAGATAGGGGAAAGGCGAAAGATTATCTACTTCAGGGGAAGCGGTTAAGAGAGGTAGTAGATTTTCAGAAGCAACAAACTGAGAACTTAAGATTATCTGACTTAGCTATTGAGTTTATTCAAGCAAGTGTCAGACAAAGACAGAATAATCGCTTTAGATCCGTTGGGTTTTTTTTAATTATTCCGCTGGTTGCGTCAGTAGTTCTGGGTATTGTAATTGAGAAACAGATTAGGATAAACCAACTTTGGCAGCAAGTAGATGCTATTAAAGGAAAAGAGTATAGTCGAGTAAGAATTCAAGCACTTGAAAAACTAGTCCAAGCTGGTGAGAGTCTAGCTAACACAGATTTCAGAGATGCCAACCTCCGCAGTGCCGACCTCAGCGGTGCCGACCTCAACGGTGCCAACCTCAGCAGTGCCAACCTCAGCAGTGCCAACCTCCGCAGTGCCGACCTCAGCGGTGCCGACCTCAACGGTGCCGACCTCAGCAGTGCCGACCTCAGCGGTACCAACCTCAGCGGTGTCAACCTTAGCAGCACCAACCTCCGCAGTGCCGACCTCAGCGGTGCCTACCTTAGCGGTGCCCACCTCAACGGTGCCGACCTCAGCGGTGCCTACCTCAGCGGTGCCCACCTCAACGGTGCCAACCTCAGCGGTGCCAACCTCAACGGTGCCAACCTCAACGGTGCCGACCTCCGCAGTGCCGACCTCCGCAGTGCCGACCTCCGCAGTGCCGACCTCCGCAGTGCCAACCTCTTCGGTGCCAACCTCTTCGGTGCCAACCTCCGCAGTGCCAACCTCCGCAGTGCCGACCTCCGCAGTGCCAACCTCAGCGGTGCCGACCTCCGCAGTGCCCACCTCAACGGTGCCGACCTCCGCAGTGCCGGCCTCAGCAGTGCCTACCTCAGCGGTGCCGACCTCAGCTTTGCCAGATACCTTACTCTTGAGCAAGTTAGATCTGCTTATACTTGGAACGAGGCAGAATATGACGAGGATTTTCGTGCCAAGCTCGGTTTACCACCAGAACCAGCTAAGTGAATACTTTGGGCTGCATTTTACTTCTACCCAATCTTGCAATACAACTTGATGCAAACTTTTTCTACATCATTATTCGATTAAAAGTAGTTGTTTTGCGATATTCTTTGCGCCTATGGGCAAAACAAAAAGATTTATTTGTCAGAGCGAGCAAAGCGATCAGAGATTGCTTTGCTGGCAATGAGTTTTTATAATTAAGCGATCGCACAGCTAATCTGAGAAAATGGTATCAAAGAGCGATGCCTGCGGCGGGCTACGCCAACGCTGTTTTCAGAGATTGCTTTACTGGCAATGAATTTTTATAATTAAGCAATCGCACCAAACAAAGACAAACCCTACATCTAGTTTGAAAAAATGGTGTTAAAGAGCGATCGCTCTTTATCGGAGATTGCTTTGCTAGCAATGAGTTTTTATAATTAGGCGATCGCACCAAACAAAGACGAACCCTGCATCTAGTTTGAAAAAATGGTGTTCAAGAGCGATGCCTGGGTTGTGCTACGCCTACGCTGGACTCTGAAATTCATTACTAAGATGTCTTGATACAATTAGTTTGTGGTAAAAAGCTTCATTAAATTTTGATGTCATCCCCAATATAGTTACTATGACAGCGATCGCCATCAACTTAAACCCCATCATCCAACTTACCGACAATCAATTTTATCAGTTGTGTCGTGAAAACCCTGAAATCAAATTTGAACGCAATGCAAGGGGAGAACTTCTAATCATGCCACCCACAGGCGGAGAGACTGGAAATCGTAATATTGAAATTGCGGCAGATTTTGTGATTTGGAATCGTCAAACTCAACTAGGAATTTGCTTCGATTCTTCCACTTGCTTTAAATTGCCTAATGGTGCAAACCGTTCTCCTGATGTCGCTTGGATTAGAAAAGAACGATGGGATACACTTACACCTGAAGAGCAAGAAAAGTTTCCACCTATTGCACCAGACTTCGTTTTAGAGTTAATGTCAGCCAGCGATTCTTTGAAAGAAACCCAAGAGAAAATGCAGGAATATATCGATAACGGGGTTAAATTAGGTTGGTTAATTAATTCAAAATTACGTCAGGTAGAAATCTACCGTCTTGGTCAACCAGTGGAAATATTAGAACATCCAAAAGAATTATTAGGTGAAGATATTTTACCAGGATTTACTTTAAATTTAGCAATAATCTGGAGATAAATATTAATTTATGACAGCATCAAAAAGCGATGCCTGCGGTATTTGCTAGCCAACGCAACACTCAAAGATTGCTTTGCTGGCAATGAGTTTTTATAATTAGGCGATCGCAAACATAACCGCCCTTAGTAAAATTATATTAACTAGTCTCAATAGTTACTTTGTCTGAATTATCAGGGAGAAAATGCCAGCAAAAGATATATACCATGATGCAGTTAAAAATGCCTTAATTAAGGATGGTTGGATAATTACAGCCGATCCTTATCCAATAAAATATGAAGAAGTTAAATTGTTTGCCGATTTGGCTGGTGAAAAAACTATTGCAGCTAGTAGAGAAGGAAAACAAATTGTTATTGAAATTAAAAGTTTTCTCAGCCGTTCTCCTATGCGTGATTTTGAAACCGCATTAGGTCAGTATCTCATTTATAAAGCTCTACTTTCTATTGAATATTCCGAGCAAGAATTATATTTGGCGATAGGAGAAGTAATTTATGAAGATTTCTTCCAAAAAGTTGCAATTCAACTAATTTTGGCAAAGTATCAAGTTTATTTATTAGTTATTAATATGAAGAAAGAGGAGATTGTGAAATGGATAAGTTAACTCAATACCAAAATCTAATCAAGCAAATATTAACAGAGTATCAAAGAATATCTTCACAAGTAACTATTGTTGATGTGGATGAAGTATTAATGTTTGATGATGAAAGAAGTCAATATTTGTGGTTCAATATTGGTTGGAAACAAGGGAAAAGAGTTAAAGGAATTTCTGTCTATATTCGCATTAAAAATGAAAAAATTTACATCGAAGAAGATTTGACTGAAGAAGGAATGGCAACTGAGTTAATGAATTTAGGTGTTCCTGCAAGCGATATTGTCTTGGCTTTTCAGCCTCCCGAAGTGAGGAAATATACTGAGTTTGCAACAGTTTAAAGATTATTTTCTCCTACTAGCGCGGCTGAAAGCGGTTTATTAAAGCATCTAGTTTGAAAAAATGCCATCAAAGAGCGATGCCTGCGGTATTTGCTAGCCAACGCAACACTCAGAGATTGCTTTGTTGGCAACGAGTTTTTATAATTAGGCGATCGCACCAAACAAAAACCAACCCTGAAGTCACTCCCATCAACTCTGTAGTTACTCCCGTCAACTCTGTAGTGACTTTCGTCAACCCTGTAGTCACTCCCGTCAACTCTGTAGTGACTTTCGTCAGCCCTGTAGTCACTCCCGTCAACCCTGTAGTGGCTTTCGTCAACTCTGTAGTCACTCCCGTCAACTCTGTAGTGACTTTCGTCAACTCTGTAGTCACTCCCGTCAACCCTGTAGTGACTTTCGTCAACTCTGTAGTCACTCCCGTCAACTCTGCATCTAATCTAACGTGAGTTCGATGAACCTCTCCCCAACCCCTCTCCGAGGCGGAGAGGGGCAGAAATATTTTTAGTTGACAATGAAAAAATTAGGGTTTCAAAGCCTCTCGAAGAGTGGGGGAGAGGAATGGAAGTGGGGTTTTTAGAGCCGTCGAACTCACGTTAATCTGAAAAAATGCCATCAAACAGCGATGCCTGCGGTATTTGCTAGCCAACGCTTGACTCGGAAATTTGACAGTCGCTACTAGCGCGGCTGAAAGCACCCAAGAATTAGTAATAACTTGCGAGACCAAATTGAAAATAATGATAATTGCCTAAGTATTGCCAGTGTTTGGGAAATGGTAATCAAACACAGTATTGGCATCAGCTTTAATTTAAATTTTTCTGAGTTTGTCGAACAATTTTGTCGAACAACAAATAATTATGAAATAGCTTATTCTCACTCATGACTTTTAAGTTTTGCGTTGGTTTACCCAGCGTGCCGCCTCAATAGCAGATGTGAACCGCATAGACACTCCAAAAACTCGCACTTCTCCCGTATGCGGATTTGTTACTTTAAGGAACTGCTTAGGCCGGACATTAATTCCTTCTTCAACGGTACGTAACAATTTGTATTCTTCCCAAGAGTCAATTTCGACTGCGTTCATTTTTTCAAATAACTTTGTCCAGGCGAGATCGTCGAGTTTACGCTTGCGTTGTAGGATTATTTTACCGTGATGTGCATTCAGGCTATACCCATCTGTAAAGGCTACGGCAGGTGTATTTTCACCGTAGAGATGGTTGTTGCTATCAATATTAATTGTGGTGCAATGGTTGGAAATAATCGCGATATTTTTAAAGAAGAAAGTCCAGCCGCAATTTTTAACAAAATCTTCTAAAATGAATAGTTGGTTTTCAAATTGCTGGTAGTTGAAACTCTGAATACAAAAGTCAAAATAACTGCATCCTGCAATTAAAATTTCCGGTTTGCGACAAGAAGAGAATATATCTTTAATCAACTGGCTATTGCGTTTACCAAAATGTTCCTCCAAAACATCTCCCCATTGTATTTCTAACTGTTCTTGGAGTAATTTGGCATATTCTTTTGCCAGATGATTGTCAAACAAAGAATGTAAATTTGTTTGTAAATCAACGGGTAATCGCGTGAGCAAATATGATTGCAACTTACTGTAGATTTTACTCCAGTGGGAACTATCTATAGCATCACCCAGAATTGTCTGAGATTCAACTTTGAGCAAATTCCAGATGTACTCGAACCCAGCGTTAGGGCTATCAACGATAATTATTTCAGGTTCAGTGAGTTCGAGTGCAGTATATATTGCTCGAACTGCATCCGTAGCCTGTTGTTGGTTGATGGGTTCGGTAGATAGTCCAATGTGTTGCCATTTTTCTCGACATCGGGATATGAATGCACGTTGTTCTGGTGTCAGGTAGTCGGCGGACATAGCAGGTATGCGAAATAGTGGCTATCTTGTATTAAAGCAGATTATTTGATTTGGTTAATGAATCGAAAAGTCCTGTATGTATAATTACAATCCCTTAGATTGCCTACCTTCATCGGCGGAATTACCAGATTCTGATGATACCCCTGTGGATAACGAACTACAAATATTAATTCCTAATTTATTGTTAGCCATCTTAGCCTCGATTTGGCAAACTCGTGATGACTGGTTTTTCGGTATCAACATGGGAATTTACTATACACCATTACAACCTGCTATAGTCCCCGATGGGTTTTTGAGTTTAGGTGTTGAACGTTTTGTTGGAGAAAACGGACGTTCTAGTTACGTTTTCTGGGAAGAAGAAGGAATTACGCCCATTTTAGCTTTAGAGGTGGTTTCTCAAACCTACAATGGCGAATATGAACAAAAGAAAATAGATTATGCTCAATTAGGCATTTTATATTACGTCATTTATGCACCAACGCGGCTACGTCGTAAGCGTCAACGTTTAGAAGTTTATCGCTTAATTGAAGGTAAGTACACTTTACAACTCGGCGATCAAATTTGGATGCCAGAAATTGGTTTAGGGATTGGACGAGAACAGGGTACTTATCAAGGAAGAACACGAGAATGGCTATTTTGGTATGACCAAGATGGTAACAGATACCAAACTCCAGAAGAAATAAACGCACAACAGCAACAACAGCTAGAACAAACTCAGCAGCAGTTTCAAGAACTTTTAGCCAAATTACAACAACAAGGAATTGACCCAAATTTACTATAGACCTCTTGCAAAAATATATTTTTGCACTCTCAGGGTAAAGGGTAAAGGAAAAGTATTTTGAGTTTCTTTACCCTTTTCCCCTTCACCTTTACCCCGACAAATGCCAAGAATTCTTATGAAATACCCCTGGCTTAAACTTTCGCACAGCCAGGGGTAGTTAATTATCTGAAGTGTATTTGCAAACAATTAACTGCGATTATCTATCTGAGCGCGTTGCAAACTTCCAGAGAAGTCAACATAAACACTTTTCCATTCTGTGAAAACATCCATTGCAGTAGTTCCAGCTTCGCGGTGTCCGTTACCGGTTTGTTTCACACCACCAAAGGGTAAGTGTACCTCTGCACCAATAGTCGGGCCGTTAATATAGGTGATACCTGCTTCGATGTCGCGCATAGCAGTAAAAGCCCGATTGATATCGCGGGTGTAAACTGAAGAAGAAAGACCATAATTGCTATCGTTGAGAATTGCGATCGCATCCTCAAAGGAGCTAACCTCAATTAATGCCACCACTGGCCCAAATATCTCTTCACGAGCAACTCGCATATCAGGAGTTACATCATCCAAAATAGTTGGTTGAAAGAAGTAACCGTTTTTTAATGAGCCTTCACTAGCGATTTCCCCACCAATTAAAACCTTTGCTCCTTCCTCACGAGCGATATCCAAATACTTCCTCACCTGTTTGAGTTGCTTTTCATTGACTATCGGGCCAATATCTGTATCAGAGTCAGTGCCAGCACCCAAGCGTAACTTACTGGTACGCTCATAAAGCATAGCGGTAAATTTTTCCTTGATATCACGATGCAAAATCAGCCGACTAGTAGCCGTACACCGTTGCCCAGTTGTGCCAAACGCTCCCCACACTGCCCCATCGAGAGCAAGTTCTAAATCGGCATCTTCCATCACCACTTGAGCATTTTTACCACCCATTTCCAAACAGACACGTTTGTGAGTGCGTCCGCAAGTCGCGCCGACAAAAGCACCCGTTTCTGAAGAACCAGTAAAAGATACTAAATCAACATTGGGATGCTCAACTAAAGCTTTCCCCGCCTCTTCTCCCACACCATGCACCAAGTTAATTACTCCTGGTGGTAAACCTGCTTGTTGAAAAATTTCAATCAATTTAGTTGCACAAGCAGAAGTATCTTCAGCAGGTTTGAGAATAACTGTATTGCCACATACCAAGGCTGGCATAGCTTTCCAGCAAGGAATTGCCACCGGGAAATTCCAGGGAGTAATTAAGGCACAGACTCCGATGGGCATCCGTACAGTCATGGCAAATTTATTGGACATTTCCGAAGGTGTGGTTTGCCCAAATAGTCGCCGTCCTTCGCCAGCACTGTAAAAGGCGCAGTCAATACCTTCTTGGACATCTCCCCTAGCTTCCGTCAAGGGTTTACCCATTTCCCGACTGATTAATTGGGCAAGTTCTTCTTTATGCTGGAGTAATATTTCCCCAACGCGAAAGATGTATTCTGCCCTCGCTGGGGCCGGAACTTTGCGCCAACTGCGGTAGGCTTTACGGGCGGCGGCTACCGCTGTATCTACATCCTGAACTTGAGAACGGGGAAATGTGGCTACGACTTCGGTTTTGTCAGCAGGGTTGCGACTTTCTAGGGTTGCTTCTCCTACAGCACTCAACCATTGACCGTCTATATAATTACGGCAAGATAGCGGAGTTGTCATTTGGAAAATCTCCGATGATCCACTGAAACTTGTGTATTAAGTTTGCTTGCTTTCTAGGTTATCCTCAAGTTTAGGAAATTGGCGCGATCGGCAAATATCGATATAAAAATTAAGGCACGAACGCCAACACCCCCACAGGAGAACCAGAACCACCACGTAACCTAAGAACTGCGATCGCTAGAGTAGTACCTTTCGGTGGCAGTTGATCCAAATTTGTTAGATTCTCCAACACAATGCGCGGTTGTTCTAAAACTAGGCGGTTAATCGCAAAACTGTTATCCTGTCCGGGGTCTACACCATGAGTATCAATTCCTACCCCAACTATTTGCCGTTCATCAAGCAAAAATTGAGTGGCATCGCTGCCAAATCCCGGAAAGTGGGGAATCCCTTGAGCATCATGATTGAGGAATGCACTTTTATCCGACCACTTTTTTTGCCAACCAGTATTCAATATAACTACACAACCAGGAGAAATTTCACCGTATTCTTTTTCCCAAGCTAAAACATCAGCAATAGTCAAAGCATAATCAGGATTAACTGCTGTGGCTTGGCAAACGTTTATAACCACCGCAGGTACAATTAAAGACTGGGCTGGATATTGGTCAATTCCTACAGCAGAACTATGAAAACTATTAGGGGCGTTGATATGGGTAGCACTATGTTCCCCCAAGGAGAAACGCCGCAAGTAATAACCATCATTATTGAGTTCAGCCACAGTTTCAAATTCTACTGTGGGATCTCCAGACCATTGGGGAATATCTATGTCAATTACATGACTTAGGTGGATAACGCGTGTATAGGTGATACTATTTTGACTTTGGGGTTGTATCATCCCAGCCTTCTATTTTATTTGTACTCAGAGATTTTTCTGTTCGGTGCGTAGTGGCGTGGCAAGGCTAAAATAGTGCATAAAATTTAGCTCTTGTGGGGTGGGCATCTTGCCCGCCCGGACGGGTAAGGACACCCGTCCCACAAGAAAATTTATTGCAACATTTAAGGCTTGCCACGCCAGTAGGTGCAGTTCATTATGTACATTAGACCTCTTGCAAAAATATGTTTTTGCACTCTTAGGGAAAAGGTTTTGGTTAAAGGGAAAGGATTTTGAGTTTCTTTACCCTTTTACGCTTGCCCTTTACCCCGACAAATGCCAAGAAGTCTATTGTCTGGATTGGCTATGCCTACGCAAAGATAGTACTACCATTACAACGTTTTTCAAACCTAATTTCCTATATTAGAATAAATAATCCCCTCAATTCCTGTAAATTTTAGGTTATTGAGGGGGTTAAAATGTTGCAGCAAAAAGTGAGTTGATCTTAGTTAACAACTATTAGGTTAAGCTTTGATTAAGTTTAGATTAAGATTACACATATCGAGAAATTAAATATGCGTTATCCAGAACCCTTCTAGAGACGTAACAGTGCTACATCTCTACATTTTTTCACTTTTATCTCTATTGCGTGATATCTAGGTTGAGGGTTCTTGCTTTAGTGGAATCATTACAACAAACTCGGCTCCTTCTCCTGGTGCTGAAATACAATGGATCTTTCCACCGTGTTTTTGGACTACAATTTGGTAGCTAATTGATAATCCCATACCTGTACCTTTACCCACAGGTTTTGTCGTGAAGAAGGGGTCAAATAGGCGTTTGCGTACTTCCTCACTCATCCCAGGGCCATTGTCAGCAATGCTAATGATTACATAGTCTTTTTGGATGAGGCTGCGAATGTAAATTTGTGGGAAAGTCATTTGTTCAGTGTTGTTTGCTAATGATATAGGCGCAACTCTTGGAGACGCTACGCAAACGCCTTTTTGCGGGGTATGACTATTGATATAGGCGCTTCGCCTTCCCACAGAGTATGACTCTTCTAAAGCATCGATCGCATTTGTCAACACATTCATAAACACCTGATTCATCTGTCCGGCGTGACAGACTACTGGTGGTAGATTGCCGTAGTCTCGAATTACTTGGATTTCGGGATGTCCTGGTTTGGCTTTGAGGCGATTTTGCAATAGCAGTAAAGTGCTATCCATTCCTTCATGAATATCCACTGCTTTTGTACCGTCTTCATCAAGGCGAGAAAAATTGCGTAAAGATAGGACAATCTGCCGAATGCGTTCAGATCCCATCTTCATCGACTCCAGAATTTTGGGTAAATCTTGCTTGAGAAATTCCAAATCAATGGTATTAATTTGTCGATCGATCTCTGGTGTTGGTAGGCAGTAGCTTTGTTGATAAAGTTCTACTAATTGCAGCAAATCCTTAGTATATTCACTGGCGTGGCTAATATTGCCGTAGATGAAATTGACAGGATTATTGATTTCGTGGGCAATACCTGCAACCAATTGTCCTAAACTGGACATTTTTTCAGTTTGAATTAGTTGCGTTTGAGTTTGTTGAAGTTCTAGCAGTGCTGCTTCTAGTTGCTGGGCTTTGTCTTGGGCAGTTTGGGCGGTAATGCGACTTTGGTTGTAAAGTTTAGCTTGGTCAATGGCGATCGCTAGTTGAACTGTAACTGCTTGTAGTAATTCTACTTCGTTGTTCTGCCAAGGACGAAAGCCACTACAATAACCACAGCTAAATACACCAATTTCACCAGATTGGGTGTGTACAGGCAGCGCCATAAAAGCAGTAAAACCAAAATCCTGCAAAAATTGCTCTGCTATGGAATCGCCCACAGTCTCAGTATCATCAATGCGGATGATTTCTCCGTTCAAGGTTTTAGCTGCGATTAGTTTGATTTCGGCATGAGTTGCTTCTTGTTGGTTAAGTAGACACGGTAAAAAGGAACTTTTCGCCTCATAAACTCTTTCCCAGTATGGTACATCAGCGTCTTGCCGATACCAAAAGAAGACGCAGCGATCGATCTGGAATAAGTTGCGAATCTCCTGTACTGCGGTTTCCACAATGTAATTGAGATCCAAAGAAGCTCGAATTTGGCTAGAAAGACGATTGAGGAGTGCTTCTCGCTGGGCGCTTTCTCTGAGTGCAATTTCTGCTTCTTTACGGTCAGTGGTGTCATAGCAAATACCAACGAAGTACAAAATATTGCCATTAGCGTCTTTAATAGCAGATGAGTTGCTTGTATGCCATCGCCAATTACCATTTTTGTGTTGGACTCGATATTCGATTGGTTTTTGTTTTTCGCTTGTTGTCAAAATTCTTTGAAAATAATCGACACAAATATGCACATCGTCAGGATGTATAAAAGGAATAAAAGATTTGCCTTCAACCTCTGCAATTTCATGCCCAAAGATTTCAGTCCAATTAGGAGAAACGTAGGAAAATATCCCTTCAAGTGTCAGCGCAAAAATAACGTTGTTGGCATTTTCTACAATGCTGCGGAACTTGGCATCACTTTCTATTAAAGCTGCTTGGATGTTGTCGCTGGTGTCGCGAACAAGAACTATAATTTGCTGGTCTGGTAATGGTAATAACCTAGCTGCAAAATTCTTGTTTTCTCCTGGTTGCGGTAAGGTATATTCAAAACTGACTTCATATTGAGTTTCAAGTACTTGATTTATTGCTTGATGGAAGCGATCGCTGACAGCAGTCGGTAAGCATTCGTGCAAACTCTTGCCCTGACAATCTTCTGGTGAAATATACAGACTCTCCATCAACCCTTGCTTGTAATCCAGAATACTTCCAGCAGCATCAATGCGAAAGTAGGAATCAGGAAGTACTTGCAAAATCGCGGCAAATTCTGAGGTTTTTTGGCGTAACTCTGCTTCAATTGCTTGGCGTTTGCTAATTTCGGCTTGCAGTTGCTCTAATGCTTTTGCTAATTCTGTTGCCCGCTCTTCTTCAGTAATTTTACGTAGGTAACGAGAGGAATTTGTCGATAGCGAGCAGCTTTCTGTTAGGGAAGGTTGACCGATCCCGATCGGCACTTCTGTTAGATCGATACAATAACCGATGTAACCGACAAAGCTACCATCTGCCGCAAATCGTGGCGCGGCTGTATCTAAAATCCAGCGATATTCACCATCAGCTCGACGCAGGCGATATTGCCTCTGGAAGGAATCATACGTCACAAATGCTCTCAGGTATATATCTTCACATCGCTGTCTATCTTCTGGATGGACGCTGCCAGTCCAAATATTGCCTATTTCCTCTGCTCGCGCAGATGCAGACGCGGCTTTTGTGAGATGTGTTCCAGTAAATTTCAGCCAATTAGAATTGAAGTAACAGTAAAGTGCATTACATCGAGACATCCAAATCATCAGAGGAGCAATATCCGCCTGCTGGCAGAATCCTTTTTCATCCTGTTGTATCTCTTCCTCTTCAACTATGATTTGCTTAACGTAGCTCTGCACCTTTTTAGAAAACACTTTTGCCTGCCTGCTCTGCCTAAATTATTAAGGTAATGTGCTGAAAATACAATTTCTTAATACATGGATATAATCTTGTTTATGCCAACCTGCTAACGATCTTAATACTTTATTTATTTTTCTATATGCAGTAATTCCTCTTTTAGTGTAAATAAATTGAAAAAATGCTGAAGTTATCATTAAGATTAACTTCAGCATTTTGTGTGAAATTTAAACTATATATATCAGAGAGCTTGTTTTACTTTGTTTCTTTTTTGAAGTACTGAGAAATTCATCTTAGCTATGTAATTGCATTGCTGAAAAACCTGATTTAGCTTCACTAAAACTATATGATTCTCTGCAAGGCATTTACGCTTCTAAATCAAGTTTGATTTTAGAGATACCAAGCAGTTCTGGGGATTATAAAACTTTATGAACCTCAGTCAAACTGCGGTGACTAATGCTGCTAAAACACGCATTTTTTATGGCCAGCTTATCCCATCATCAACTCTTAGATTTTCGTCAACACAATCCCGACTTCGGCATTATCGATCTTAAGGCTTTCTATGGTGGTTTTCGATATGTCCGTGAAATTTCAAAAATGCTTCCTGAAATGCCCGATCCTATTTTATTAACCCAGATTTTGCCAAAATTACTTCTTTAGGACGTATTCATTCCGTTTCTACGGGCGTTGAATTCTTGTAAATTGGCTAAGGTATTGTATCTAATAACAGCATTTTGGCTGAAAGGATCGCCCACACAAAAGTTATAAAAACTTTTTTAACTAATTGACACAGACAAAAAGCTATGGGATAGTTCTACTAAACTACGGTAAATCGACCAAGATTTAGTAGTAAGAAATCATAAATCTGATTAAAGACTTTCAAAAACTGAAGGGTTAATTGTCCGAAGTGTAAAAAAGTCTGATAATTCGCTTTTTCCAGAAGCGGGGGTGAGGTTGCACAAATTTGAGACTGTGCGACTAATTTGTTCTGTCTAGTAACCTATCTGATTCACTCAGATAAGTTTTTTGGCGTCTACCAAGGTGAAAATACAAATGACAAATATCTTTGCAAAGACAATAGCGATCGCAACAAGTGCTGCTTCTATATCAGTGGCTTCCCTAATACTAACAGTACCTGCTCATGCTCAGACAGCACCATTCACCCAATTTTCGTTTAAAACTAATGTCACAGCTACTCCGACTAACGACCCTACATCTAGTTTACTCAACGATCCCACAAGAGATATCCGGTTGGATTCAGTAGAATTTAGTGGAAGAACGATTAGTAGCTTTGAAGTTGTCACCAAAGCAAAGATTCTCCGAAATGATACATACATTCTTCCAGATGGAAATGTATTCGGTGTACTGAATTCAGGAAGAGGCCCTAATACTCCTGATGACACCCTGCTTTTTGAAGGCCCCTCAAAACCAAATCCAACTGCTCAAGACATTGTTGACAGTTTGGGAAACTTAAATCTAAATAGCATTCTGGTGACGCGAGAAAATGCAGATACAGACAGCATTGAAGTCTCCTTCGCCAATCCCGTGAATACCTTCCTCTTTTGGGAGCGTGGTGGAACAGCAGGTGGTTCAGTTGCAGGCGATAGCGATTTATTGGTGGAAGCTTTGGGTGAAAATAATGAAGTTATAGCGACTTACAAAATTTTGAGGCAAAACTACAGCAAAGCCGACTATAACATCAGTACTCAGGTCTTCCCCATCCTTAACAATGGGCCTTTCAATATTGGCTCTATAGGCATTAGTTTAAATGGAATCACTACTCAAACACTGCGATTAACTAGCTCTAACAATAATGGGCTTATTCCTGGTATTCCTAACGACAATGGGCCAGATTTCAAAGTTATAGCCGCAACGGTTAAAGTTGTTCCCGAATCCTCTACTATTATGGGCGCACTGTTAATGGGTGGTTTAGGGATCATCTTCAAGCGTAAGAGAACAGTTATGAGCTGATATAACAAGCAGTTTTTAAACTGTTAGCCAAAATAACATAACTCCAAAGACCTCTATCACTTAGTACAACTAAGGAGAGGTCTTATTATTTGGTAAAAATCTATACCTGTTAGTCTCCCAATGAGTAGACCTCTTGGCACTTGTGCTTTTTGCACTCTTGGGGAAAAGGTTTTGGTGAAAGGGGAAGGGGACTTTTGCAGAACCTTTTCCCCCTTCCCCTTTTTCCGACAAATGCCAAGAAGTCTAGTGTTTGCTAGACATTAGTTTTGGATTTGAGCAAGAGTCAGAATAACCACTTGATTGAATCCCCAGATTATTTTATTTTTGCCAAATTGGGATGCTCCCAAGTCCTGGCGACTAGAAATCGCGGCTACACGAAACTTTACCCACCTCCATTGGTTTAAAAATTTTTGCTTAGGCGGATTTGGCTTGTGTAGTAGTGAATTATATTCTAATACCCTTGGGTTAGCACCAAAAACCTTGTATAGGACTCCTATTTGATTGCGTGAAAAAAACTCAGTACACATTTATTCCTTCTTCCCTATTCCCTGTTCCCTCTTCCCTATTCCCTCCCTACGCAAATAATTTCTTTGAATCAAAGCGGATTCCTATATATAAAGGACTTACGTAAAAATTGTCTAAAACTCTTATTCCTTAAATCATGTGTATAACAGGGTTGAATACCCACATATTTACTAAGCGGTCTTCAATAATTTAGTGGTATAAAAGCCAACTTCACTCATTCGTGAACCTTGATTTTGAAGAATGTATTCTTTTTTATTTTTCCTAACAAAATCCAATGTTTCAAAATTGTCTTGACTATGCAAAATGCTTCATCCCAAAATCACAAATTAAATGAGAGAAATGCTAAATGTGATATCAACTGGTTGTAACAATGCCTGGTAATCGCATTTTATATGTTATAAAGCTCACAGAAATTAATGTTAGGCGGAAACTACTTTATGGAACCAGATAAACTGGGCCGTTTTAAGGAGTACGGCGAATTCATTCTCCGAAAGATAGATTCTGTGCCCCAGTACCCTTCTAAACAAGAAGATTGGGTTCCAGCTAGTCTTGATGACTGTCTTCTGCGTTTGCGATCGGCTGCCCAGAAAACTGTAGGCCTGGCAACTTCGCCTGTCAAAATTGGTGTGATGGGAGAATTTAGTAGTGGAAAAACCTTACTTTTAGGCAGTCTAATTGGATATGCAGATGCTTTACCAGTCAGTGAAAACCCCACTACAGGTAATGTTACCGCCATACATATTATTCCGCAAGACGATTTTACAACGACGCAATTAAGCAACTTTACGGTAGAGTATCTTTCCCATGAGGGAGTACACGAGTGTCTCCGCTTCATGCTAGGGGAAGCCAATAAACGAACCACAGCAGCAGGGCTTCCTCCGATACCAGTATCGAAACTCAACTCTGGCACAGATATTATTGGCTGGTGTGAAGAAGCATGGAATAGCAGTAACAATTTAGAGTTGCGTTATTTACTCCGGGAGTTGGTATTATTCCTGCGGGCTTATCAAGCTTATGGGGAAGTTATGTGTGGTGGGCACTACCAAATTGATGCGGTGACTGCCCGCGAAGGGCTACAGCTAGTCGAGCAGCCAATGGCAATCCAAACTCTGAAATTCGAGGATCTACCCCCAGCGCATATCCGATTACCGAGTCCACCCCAGAGACTACCAACAAAGTTATTGCAAAACAGTTTCCCACTGATCCGCCGCGTCGATATTGATGTGAAAATCTCACGGGAAATTTGGGATTTTGCAGACGCAGCTAAATTTATTCTCATCGACTTTCCGGGATTGGGGGCTGCTAATTCTGGGGCTAGGGATACCTTTTTGTCATTGCGGGAATTGGCAGAAGTACAGACAATTTTGGTATTGCTAAATGGTAAATCTCCCGGAAGCGATCGCGCCAATAAAATCTTCACCATGATGCAGCAACAGCGACCGGGACAAGACCTGAAAGATTTAATTCTCGTTGGTGTGGGTCGTTTCGATCAACTCCCTCTAGATAGCGAGGGTGGCGAAAGAGAACTTGACCATCTGATTGAAGATAGCCATTTAGAAGAGGAAACGGTTCTCCAAAAACTCAAAGTTCTGCAAACTACCATTGACGGTGCAGCAGCGTTTACAACCCAAAAAGACCGCATCGTTTTACTGTCGCCACTGTTGGGATTAGCTGAATTGGCAAAACGTTCTAGTAAAGTCAAAGCTGGTTCGCCAGACTTTTTAGCTAACTTAGACTATCCTGATTACCTAGACAGGTCTAAACGGCTACAAGAGAAATGGGAACTATTAAGTAAAAATTTGATAGAATCTAACACTCGTAGCTATTTGGGCAGACAATTGGGTTACTTTAGTCAAGATGGCGGACTTAGTAAGCTGCGGGAATTAATTCAAACTCACGTAGCTACTCATGGTCTGAAGCAACTGTATGAAGATACCAAAAGAGCTGCTGATGTGGTAAGTCAGCAACAAGATCGCTTGAAAGACATCATAGATGAAATTCACGAGCAAGGTATCCCCACAGGCGATAGTCCCGCTTTTATCGAATTGCGTTTTTTGATCGAAAGCTTAGATAAAATCTACAGAAATTTTCAAAAAGATATCGGGAAAGAACCACTCAAAGATCGGCGCGGTGTTGTTGTCAGCGATGTAGTGAAAGACGAACTCACCTTTAGAATCCTCAATTGGAACCAGTGGACTTTACTCTTCAACAAAGCCAATAATGGAGCGATCGCTCTGGCAGAATCTAAAGGTGCAGCTGGGAAATTATTCGATCGGGGAAACCGCGTAAATACTTCCCTTCCGACTAAGAGCGATGATTTTTATCCAGTATTTGAGAAAACCGTTAAAGAAGTAGAAGATTTTGCCCGCGATCGCATCCAGCAAGCCGTGGTAGATTTGTTGAACCAATTATCAAATTATATAGCCCCAGAACGCGAACAATTACAGGCATTTTTCCACCCAGAAATGGAACAAGAAATTGAAGAAAAATTTGGTTTTGAAGATGCCGATCTCTTTTACAAATTATTACTAGGATGCGATCCTAACGAATGGAAAGAAGCAATCGTCTCGGAAATCAGTAGTAAAGATAAAACTGTTGCGCCCGAAATTATCTTTCCCTTAGCACGTCAAGACGATAAACACAATGTTGGTCAAATCTTTGATTGGGCACCAGAGAAAAGCCAAGGTTTACCCAGATCGAGCAATCACCAACTTTTAGTACTGCGACTGCGAGATGAAATTACAGCTAGCGCCAGCCTCCATCTTGTGCAGTATGTTAGCGAAGTTAATCAGCAAATTAATGCCGAACTAGAAGGTATTTTGGATCAAATTATTCCTAGTTTGCAAAACCTTTCCAAAAAAGAAAATTTGCTAAGATATTTGGCGGCTGGAGAATTACCATCTGAAATCCAAATTCCGACTTGGTTGCAGATTATTTCCGAACTTGCTGCTGTTTCTTATTTAGATGATTTGAGATGACGCGATCGCGTCAAGATATGAGGATGTATTTATGAGGCGTGATGCGATTTTTTATACAATTTTCAAGCGTGTCCCAGGATTGTTTTTCGAGTTAGTAGAACAGCCACCGCCTGAAGCTGCTAGCTATCGCTTTGAATCAGTTGAAGTTAAAGAACCAACATTTCGGATTGATGGGGTATTTTTACCTCCACCGGATGCAACATCTCAGATAATCTTTTTTGCTGAGGTACAATTCCAAAAGGATGAGTTACTGTACCATCGCTTTTTCTCAGAATCCATGCTGTATATGTATCGTAACGCGTCACTTTACGATGACTGGTACGGGGTAATTATTTTACAGTCTCGCAGCTTGGAACCAGAAAAAACCACTATTCACAGATCGTTACTGAACAGTTCTCAAGTACAACGGATTTATTTAGATGAGTTAGGTAATCCTGATGAGTACAAAGTAGGTATTAGTTTGATGCAGTTGACTATTGCCTCAGAGACTCAAATGGTTCAGGATGCGAAACGTTTAATTGAGCGGGTGCAACAAGAGCAGATAACTGTCTTGGCTAAGAAGGAGATAATAGATGTAATCACAACGATTGCAGTTTATAAATTCGCAAACTTAAGTCGTGAAGAGGTAGAGGCAATGTTAGGAGTTAAGTTAGAAGAAACTAGGGTTTATCAAGAAGCGAAACAAGAGGGACTAGAACTAGGATTAGAACTAGGACGAGAACAAGGAATACAACTAGGACGAGAGCAAGGAATACAACAAGGATTACAGCAAGCAAGACTTGAACTTGTACCTCAGTTCTTAGCTCGTGGTATGTCGATAGAAGAGGTTGCCCAATTACTTAATTTAACCATTGAACAAGTAAGACTTGCATCTGAGTAATCACAACGATCGCAGTTTATAAATTCGCAAACTTAAGTCGTGAAGAGGTAGAGGCAATGTTAGGAGTTAAGTTAGAAGAAACTAGAGTTTATCAAGAAGCTAAACAAGAGGGGATAGAACTAGGAGTACAACGAGGACGAGAACAAGTAAAACTTGAACTTGTACCTCAGTTCTTAGCTCGTGGTATGTCAATGGAAGAGGTTGCCCAATTACTTAATTTAACTATCGAACAAGTAAGACTTGCAAGTGAGCAAGAATCTTCAACATAAACTTAGTAAATGATGGAATTTTCATAGCGATGCCTACGCTTTTATATGAAAAGGTGTAGGCATCGCCCTAGATAAAAAAGCGATCGTTCAACAGAATTATTTGATACTATAATGAACCCTTTTAAACTGAATAACTATACCGATCGCGAACCAAGCGAGAAACAACAAAAAAGATTTCCGGGATGGTTTGCTTTAGATTTTGGTACATCGAATTCGACAGTCACACTTTTCGATCCTATTGAAGTACCGATCGCAGAAATTTTACCTAAAGAGCAAGAAATGCGGTTGCGCGATCGCTTATCACAATGGCTGAGTTCTCCCGCCTCAGTAGCTTTACCGGATGTTAGCACTGATGATTGGGCAAAGTTTATCATAGAAATTAGCAAAAATTTAGAGATAGAACCCAGCCGATTGAGCGAAGTATTTGAAAGTGATAATAAAGAGCGATTTTTGGAAGCAATTCGCCAAATTGAACTTTCTTTAGGAAACAGCGAGAGATTCCGCCGTGCTGTCAGCAAAAAACTTTACCAAATCTATCATGAGGTGTTCCGCGTCCCTACCTTAGAGTCGCAAAATCTGATCCCAGTTGTGCTGGATATCGATCGCCGCGATACGGAAATTCCCAGCGAGGCGGAAATTTCACACTTAGAGGATTTAAAACTGCGGATGGGTAGGGAAGCTAGAGATAACAGAAAAAAAGCGATCGCTCAAGGTACAAGCGGTTCTTTAAAGGAAATCATTAGCAGGTTTCACCATTCACCCAAACGCTATTTTGGCCAGGAGCGATCGTTTTCAGTTATTTTGGATGGCGAAGAAGAAACAATTACCGCCAACCAGTTAATCCAATCTGCTTGGGCGCATTTAATCGAGTTAACTGAAGAATACCGCCAACACGCACGACGCAGATTTTCGGAAGGAGATTTTTTAACAGCAGTTGTCACCTACCCAACAGTCGCCCCACCAGTTGTTCGCAAGGAAGTTAGGGAATTGGTTGAGCAGTTGGGAATCGATGATGTGCAAACTGCTTATGATGAAGCCGTTTCTGTAGCAATATTCTTTTTATGGCGAGAATTTGGCGGTAATCTCAACATTGGGATCGAGTCATTCAAAACCCGTTGTCGCCAAGTAGGAAATAAATGGTCACAAAATGTCCTCGTCTTGGATATTGGCGGGGGAACCACAGACTTAGCTTTAATTGAACTGACTCTAGAAGATAAAACCCCAGCCTTTGCCGATTATGAAGACCGGGGTTTAGGAGGACGTTACTATAAACTTACTCCCAAACTATTAGGTTCATCCGGTCATTTACAGTTAGGTGGTGAGTTAATTACACTGCGAATTTTCAGATTATTAAAAGTTGCGATCGCAGATTATTTATTGACAGCAGTTACAACAGGCGATCTTGAAAACGAAAAGCTAGAAGATTTAATTAACTCCGAGTTAAACGAGCGCTTTTTAGAACAAGGCAAATTCAAAACTGGCAGTCTTTTAAAATGTCTAGATAAAGAAAATCCAGAAGGCGATATTGCTTACAAAGATGCCCTAGATACAGCCGAGAAAGTATTGTCGACTCGTTGGCAACAAGCACCTCAACGTCTGCAATCTTTTTATATTCTCTGGGATTATGCAGAAGCCGCCAAACTTAAACTTGGGCAAAAGCCACCAACAGAGAATTCTCTATTAACCTTTACACTTTCTGAGCAGCAAATTTCCGAATTGCTTACCCAAAGCGCCATTAAATTGCAAGTTAAAGATCCCAATAACATCTGCGTCACCTTAGATAACCAGCAATTTGAACGAGCCGCCGCTTCGGGAATTAAAGAAGCGATCGGAATTGCCAAAGGATTAATGGAAAGTCGTTTGCGTCCCGACGATCTCACCAAAGATTCTTGGAATTCCCAAAAAGTTGATTGGTTAATTTTGTCTGGTAAAACTTGCAATTTAGACGTAGTGCAGCGTCAAATCTACCAAGAATTTAGTAAATCTCCATATTTTGTTTGGAATCCAGAACGGATTACTTTTGTGTTGGAATTTACCAAGCTAGCCACCTCCGCCGGTGCTTGTTATGCCGAAAAGTTACGAAGATTGAGATTCGACCCTGAAGAGTCTAAAAGCTTGTTGCGTAAGGGAGCCAACCAGCTAGAAATTGATGTCAAAAATCTATTTTATTATTTACCCTGCAACTTCAAACGCAAAACCCAAAGCAACGATTTACTAACTATATTCAAAGCTGGACAAGAACTCTATCAACTTGCACCTTGGGAAACTGTTGCTAAAGTTCGTACTCATTGGCAAGGCATACAATTAACTAATATTATCTACCGTCAAGATTACGAAGAGGGAGATTTACGACTATGGGGAAGCTTTGACGGCAAAAACCTGATGAATCAACTGGAAATGCCAGAAGTAGAATTTCTGAAAAAAATCAAAGTCCAGTTTGAGATTGACCAAACCCTCGAATTTAACGTATTGCTTTGTCAAGGAAATCCCCATTATTTGATTGACATTTCTGGTATTGATTTAGAATCGGTAGTTTCAGAAACTTCAGCGCTATTTGCTGATGGTAAATTGAATTGGAATATTGCTGTAGAACGCTTCAATAAAGACTTAAATGATGGTGATATTGCCGTCAATGTGATTGAGTCTGCAACTGTCGATCAACCAGATGCCTATCATCTTGTATTTGAAGTTGGAAATGATGGTAGTAAAACGTTTCACAAATTTCATTATTTGCGCGATGGGGTGACGCAACCAGGAATTGGGTTAATTAGTAATCCCTTACCTCCATTCCCACAAACTGGCCAGCACACCTTCTATGTTTATCAAACAGATGCCGAAACCAATAGCAAAAAATGGATCAGAATTGGCGCACTCAGTAAACCAGATGTAACTACAGATTACCCTTGCCAATATCGTGTAACTCTCGACGATCGAGGTATTCTAAGGATGCACGCTGGTGAAGTCCCTTACTGGACATCATCAAATCAAGAATGCTTGAAAGAAGAAGGATGTGTTTATCGTGCTGAATTAGAATTGCAACCTAATGAAGTTGATAAAGAACGCGATCCCTTTTGCGGCATACATTAACTCTTGCATTAAACCTTTGCGTTCCTCTGCGTTAACCTTTGCGTTCCTCTGCGTTGAAAAAAATTAATATTTTTAAATGCAAAGGGGCGCAGAGGTTTGCCAAGTTTTATTCGCTACGAAAATATTTGGAGGTGAGATTCATGCAGCACTTGCGTCAATTATTAGAGATAGAAAACTCGGAGTTAGCCCGATTACTGCGGTTTAGTTTGTATGGACTAGAGGCTAGTTTAAATCAGGCTCGCGCAGAATTACCACTAGATCCAGGATCTAAAATATGTGATGATGTGCTGCAAGAACTTCATAACCTCTTACAACCTGAACCACCACAGCAAAATACTGGTTGGGAAGATGTGCCAGATGAGTTGAAACTAAGTCACCTCCGAGAAGCTTTTAATTCTGACTCAGAACTTAGTTATTATTTGGGTAATTCCCAACTGCAAAGCCAAACAGACTCAGATTTGTGGAATGAGATTCAACGCAAACTGCTGCGAATACCAGAAGATTTGGCTGCAACTTGGCGACAGCGCACCTTAGATTTGGCTCAAGAAGTTGGTGCGATCGCAGATAATTCTAATCTTTTTCAACTTCCTTTTATCCGCGACGAAATTATCTACCCCGGTCTTAGTGGAACTGTTCAAACTCAAGGATTGAGTTTGTATCAACAACCACTTTCAAATCATCTAGTTACTCAAGGTAATGCATCTGATTTACCAGCAGCATTCCTATTTTTATATATGAATTTTATCGAAATAGACCCAGATTTACATCACGCTTTAAAGAGTGTTTTTAGCTTCGATGTCGTTTCCTTACACTCTAAACCCGAACAGCGCGATCGATATATTGATGCTTTAAGCGATCGCTTCCAACGCACCCAAAAAGCTGAGAAAAACACCGATCCCCTGTCAATTCTCCGTGCTTGGATTGACATGGACGAAGCGATACATTCTCTAGTATTTGTACCACCGGCTGAACGCTATTCTTGGTGGGGAAAGCTACAACATGAATCACGGCGCATCCTGAAGAAAGTCGCTGATGAAGCTATTAATGCAGGTAATGAAGTGCGAATTCGCCAATTATCGGGACTTTATGCAGATATCTGTGCTTTATCCAAGGATGACTTACAACTAGACTGTGGTGGTATTCCTGGCGAAGTCTTAACTTCTCTTCGAGTGTATGCGCGAATTAATCAAGAAGAATCTCCAGGGCGTGTAATATTTCGCTCATCACGGTAGTTGCTGGTGAGTTTTCTAATTCTTGAGATTACGAGGCAAGGCAGACAATTTTACTAATCCCCGTCTTGCCTCATAATCTAATGAAGCTAAAAACGTTTAAATTTAGAGAATGCCCCAGAAGTGTAAAATCCCTTGACCAGAAAACACTTCAAGTGCAACAGCAGATAAAAAACCAATCATTGCAAAACGACCGTTCCAGTTTTCGCTCTGAGGAGTGAAGCCCCAGTGCAAAGCATTAGGAGCTTCCGAAACCGAAGGCGTAGTCTTCTTAACGTCTGCCATAAATAATACTCCGAGCTTTTATGTTGTAACAGTTATAACTGCCTGTAAAGTAATGTAACAGGTTTTTACAAAATTGCAACATAAACTCGATATAAAATTCAGCAATATATATTACGGGTGCGTAGTTTTGTGTTATGGGTTTGCGATCGCTTAACTTATTTTTCACCAATTTTCTGATAAGGATGTTAAAAATGCCTATAGTCTTATTTTTGTAAACTTTTAGATAGATAAAAATGGCAATACCTGATTATCAAAAGATAATGCTTCCATTACTTAAATATGCGCTTGATGGTCAAGAACACTCTATAAGAGAAGCCATTGGAGCTTTAGCCGACCAGTTCAATTTAAGTGAAGACGAACGAAAAGAATTATTACCTAGTGGTCAACAACCATTATTTGATAATCGTGTAGGATGGGCAAGAACATACTTAAAGAAAGCAGGTTTATTAGCAACGCCAAAGAGAGGATATTTTGAGATTACAGAACAAGGTATAAATGTAACTAGACAATCTCTACAAGAGATAGATGTTCAATTTCTTAGTCAATTCTCTGAATTTATTAACTTTAAAAGTTCAAAAAAACAAGACAATAAGATTAATCCAGATTTTGACGAAATCTCAGAAAAAACTCCCCAAGAGTCTATAGAATTAGGATATCAAAAAATTCGCAATGAATTAGAAATAGATTTAATTAATCGGATTAAAACTATTTCGTCAGATTTTTTTGAAATAATTGTAATTGATTTACTTATTAAAATGGGTTATGGAGGTTCAAGGCGTGATGCTGGTAAAGCAATTGGTAAAAGTCGTGATGGTGGAATCGACGGTATAATTAAGGAAGATAAATTAGGATTAGATGTTGTTTATATCCAAGCTAAAAGATGGGACGCTAATGTTATAAGCAGACCAGAAATCCAGAAATTTGTTGGTGCATTATATGGGCAAAGAGCAAAAAAAGGAGTGTTTATTACTACTTCTAAGTTTACTCAAGATGCAAAAAATTATGTAGCTGACATAGATATAAAGGTTGTCTTAATAGATGGTCAAGAATTAGCACAATTGATGATTGATAATAATGTAGGTGTATCAATAGTATCGGTTTATGAAATCAAAAAGATAGATTCAGACTATTTTACAGATAGTTGAATCTTCTTTTTGTATAAATGTTTGAATAATTAAATTAATATATTTTAAGCCACAAAAAACTACTTTTATGCTAAAAAGCCCTCTACGATATCCTGGTGGTAAGTCGAAAGCCATAAATCAAATAGTTGAATATTTACCAGAAAGCTTTTCTGAATTTCGAGAACCTTTTGTAGGTGGTGGTTCCGTATTCATTTATTTAAGACAAAAGTTTCCCGATCTCAAAATTTGGATTAATGATTTAAACCCTGAACTATTCTTATTCTGGAAATTTGCCCAATCTGATATCGCTCAGTTAGTTAAAGAAATTCGCCATATTAAAGTCAAGTATACAGATGGCAAATTATTGTTTTCAGAATTGACTAGTGTAGATGTGAATAAATTATCTGATTTAGAAAGAGCCATTCGTTTTTTCGTTCTCAATAGAATTACTTTTTCTGGAACCTTAGAATCAGGCGGTTTTTCCCAAGAAGCTTTCCATAAAAGATTTACTGATTCTTCAATAGAACGATTAGAAAAGTTAGAAGGTATTTTATCAGAAAATGTCCAAATTACTAATTTGGATTACAGCCACCTATTAAAGCCAGAAGGAGAAGATGTATTTTTATTTTTAGATCCACCATATTTTAGCGCTAAAAAATCAAAGCTATATGGTAAAGATGGGGACTTGCACACCTCTTTTGAAGATCGGAGATTTGCTGAATTTTTGCAACAATGTCATCATCGCTGGCTAATTACCTATGACGACTCATCGCAAATTAGAGAAAATTTTCGATGGGCTAATATCTCAGCATGGGAATTGCAGTATGGCATGAATAACTATAAGCAGAGTGGTGCAGCGAAAGGAAAAGAGTTATTCATTACTAACTACAAAGTTAAACTTGATTTGGAAAAAAAATCACAAGTTCAGAATCTTGCTAATCCAGGTTTGCAATTAAGCCTTGAGATTTAAACCTAACTTTGATAGCTTCCAATTTTCCGGTAGGATAACCCCATAGCTCTCAATATAGCTACAACATACAAATCTTAGCTATGATAACTCCCCCAATCCCTGCTCAAGAATCCTCTGCTAGCTGGTATGTGCTGCTGCAACAATTAATAGATGGACAATCTTTATCGCGTACTCAATCTGCTGAATTGATGCAAGGTTGGCTCAGTGAAGCGGTTCCTCCAGAGTTATCAGGAGCAATTTTAACAGCGCTGAACTTTAGAGGCATTTCTGCCGACGAGTTGACTGGTATGGCTGAAGTATTACAATCTCAATGTTCACCACTCAGCACTCAGCACTCACCACTCGCTACTGTAATAGATACCTGTGGCACTGGTGGAGATGGGTCATCAACCTTTAATATTTCTACAGCAGTTGCATTTGTCGCTGCTGCATCTGGCGTATCAGTCGCTAAACACGGCAATCGTTCAGCATCAAGTCTTACGGGAAGTGCAGATGTATTGGAAGCCTTGGGTGTAAACTTAAGTGCCTCTAGTGAAAAAGTACAAGCCGCACTACAAGAAGTCGGGATCACCTTCTTGTTCGCTCCTGGTTGGCATCCAGCACTAAAGGCGGTTGCGTCATTAAGGCGGACTTTGAAAGTGCGAACAATTTTTAATTTGCTCGGGCCGTTAGTAAATCCCTTGCGTCCAACTGGGCAAGTGGTGGGCTTATTTACTCCCAAACTTTTGGCAACTGTTGCCGAAGCTTTACAGAATTTGGGCAAAGAAAAGGCGATTGTGCTGCACGGGCGAGAAAAACTTGATGAGGCGGGGTTAGGAGATGAAACTGACTTGGCGGTTTTATCCAACGGCGAAGTACAGTTAACTACTATTAATCCCCTAGATTTGGATTTAACGCCTGCTCCCATAGGTATGCTTCGGGGTGGCGATGTCCAAGAGAATGCGGGGATTCTTAAGGCGGTACTCCAAGGTAAGGGAACTCAGGCGCAACAAGATGCAGTAGCTTTAAATGCATCGTTGGCGCTGCAAGTAGCGGGTACGATCGCATTCCTCGATCACGCCGAGGGTATTAAAATCGCTAAGGATATCCTACAAAGTGGGGCTGCTTGGACGAAGTTGGAGGAGTTAGTGAAGTTTCTGGGGAATTGATTTGCGATCGCAATTGCGGGCGAAACTCTACCACATTGCGTTTAATGGTGACATCGTAGTTGCCAAAAAAGTCATGTCCTAGAAGTCCAGTTTCTAGTTCCGCACCTGCGATCGCAACTGGTATTTTATTTACCATTACCCCACCAACTGCCATCGAATTAACATAGCCCACGGGAAATTCTACAGCTCTGGAACTCGCGGTGTTTGCCTTAGCTTTTCCCACTGTGACGATTCCCAAAGCATTAGCCATCTCTTGGGTGATGACAGTGCCACTTGCTCCCGTATCCACAATCATCTCAAATTGTTGCTGGCCGTTAAAGGTAACTTCCACAATTGGCGTACCACCAATTCGTCTTTTTATCGGCGCTGTAAATACTGCTTCATCGGGAATAACCACTGCTGATGAAGGCAAAGCTGGCTCTGGTGATAACGGTTTTGTTTCTCGTGGAGGTAAAGTGAGCTTTGGTATAGTTTCTCTTTGGGGAACAACAACGACTATTTTCTGAGGTTCTCTAACTGCAACAGGACGAGGATTAGCTTGCTGTTGGGCATATTTAACCTGGCGGCGATATTCTGTAATTTTGGTTTGAGCGATCGCAAATTCTGGGCTTTGTCGTCGGATTTTTTGCATCAGCGCGATCGCATCCTGATACTGACTCGCCACCAATTTCCAATCATCTGGAGATTGAGCCGATTGGCTGATACTCCAAGCGCCAACAGCTTTGTCTCGTCCCATCTCAAAAAGACTTGGTTCACTTTCAAACGGATCTAGCGGCTGCGCTTCTGGGGTAGCTGCTGGTCTTACTGGTTTAACGCTAGGCTGGACTGGTGCTAGATCCCCAATTGGCATAGGTTGCTCATCGCCACCAGTAGCGGTGTTCAGTTTGTCTTCACTACAGGCAACGCACAAAACCGCTAGAGTGCTTGATACAAAAATTAGGGTTGCACGGGATAAAAAAGACTGAAGCATAATTAATTTTAACTGCCCAAGCTTTGCCAAATCCACTCCCGCTACTTTAATTCCCTTTTAATTTTAATTAACTATCTTAAAAACTCCCAATTGCTCAACTCATGGGATAATTAACAATCGCAGTATTAAGGAATAGAAAATAGGGAGCAGGGAACAAGGAGAAGAGTTTTCCCCTCTGCCCCCCGCACCCCGCCCCTCTGCCTCTTTTCAATGCCCAATCCCCAATCCTATCACCTATGCCCCTGACTGACTCAATACCAGCTTTACTTGTCCTAGCAGATGGAACCACTTATCGCGGTTGGTCTTTCGGTGCGACAGGAACCGCGATCGGAGAAGTGGTGTTCAACACTGGCATGACAGGCTATCAAGAAGTCTTGACCGATCCTAGTTACCGGGGTCAAATTGTGATTTTTACCTATCCTGAATTGGGGAATACTGGCGTCAATCTGGAAGATGAAGAATCAGATGGGCCCCAAGTGCGGGGTGCGATCGCGCGGAATATTTGTCACCGTCCGAGTAACTGGCGATCGACACAAACTTTACCTGACTACCTCAAACAAAACCAAATACCAGGGATATACGGCATTGATACCCGCGCTCTCACCCGCAAAATTCGGATGTTCGGAGCGATGAACGGTGGTATTTCTACTACTATTCTTGATGAAGCGGAATTGCTAGAGCAGGTACTAGCAGCCCCCAACATGGCAGGATTAAATCTGGTTCGTGAAGTCACCACCTCAACGGCTTATGAATGGTCCGATCCCACAATTCCAACTTGGGAATTTAACTCTGAAACTGCGGAAAATCTTGGGGAAGCCTTTACCGTTGTTGCCCTTGACTTTGGCGTTAAGCGCAATATTTTACGTCGCTTAGTAAGTTATGGTTGTCGGGTAATTGTTGTACCCGCTGATACACCACCAGAAGAAATTCTCAAATACAATCCAGATGGTGTGTTTCTTTCTAATGGGCCTGGCGACCCTGCTGCTGTCACTGAAGGAATTGCAACTGCTAAAGCACTCCTGTTAAGTGAAAAACCTATCTTTGGTATTTGTATGGGACATCAAATTTTAGGTCATGCACTAGGAGCAGAAACCTATAAACTCAAATTTGGTCATCGTGGTTTGAATCAGCCTGCCGGTTTACAACAACGAGTAGAAATTACTAGTCAAAACCATAGTTTTGCTATTGACCCAGATTCTTTACCTACGGCAGTTGTAGAAATCAGCCACCTAAACTTAAACGATCGCACCATTGCCGGGGTACGGCACAAATCTCTACCTGTGTTCTCCGTACAGTATCATCCAGAAGCTAGTCCTGGCCCCCACGATGCTGATTACTTGTTTGAGCAATTTGTTCAAGCCATGCGAACAGCACGTCAAGCCGTGGCAGAGGTGAGGTAAAAATAGGGAATGGGGAATGGGAAATGGAGAACTTGTACTGAGCGCAGTCGAAGTATGGGGCATAGGAAATAGGGAGCAGGGAGAAGAGTTTTCCCCCTCTGCCCCCCGCACCCCGCCCCTCTGCCTCTTTTCAATGCCCAATCCCCTATTCCAGCAGATTGTAGACAACTTGCTCAAAAACCATCTATACTTGAGCGTTCACTTTAACTCATGAGGAGGGAATTATTGCTGAGCCACTGAATCTAACCGTTAGCCTGAGAGGCACTCGTGAAGTCCGGGATAACTGTCAGCTATTCCGCCTCACAGGTTTGTTAGATGCTTTTTCCGAGCCGACATTTCGCAAGACACTTGGCAGCAAGATAGACGAGGGTCCTAAGCACATTATTTTGGATCTCTCGCAAATTGACTTTGTTGATAGCTCTGGCTTGGGTGCTCTGGTGCAGCTAGCCAAGCAGGCTCAAACTGCTGATGGCACTTTGCAAATTGTCACGAATGCCCGCGTAACTCAAACGGTCAAGCTTGTTCGCCTAGAGAAGTTTCTCTCCCTGCAAAAATCAGTTGAAGACGCTCTAGAAAACGTCAAGTAGTCTTGATTGCTCGATCTGAGAGTTAAATTTAGCTATCTAGATTCAAAATCGGATAGCTTAATTTTTAAAACTTCTGGCAGAAAACCTCTCTCCTTGTGGGAGAGGCATAAAGCCAGTTGAGCTATTATGTTTAAAGTTGAGTAATAACTAAAGATATAAAGACCCAATTTATTAGGTGTGTATTGGGTATGTAATCGTTGGCTAGAATATTGGATAAATAATCAAGTCTGAGATATTTGTTGTAAGAAATACAAAGCCAGCAGATTTGTTTATAGATAGACTTGACTTGATGCTGTATAGTTAAAAGTTGTCGTTTACTCAGTAAGTATGGCAGATGCTACCAAGTAGAAGGGTGAATTTGATGTTAAAATTTTACCCTATCTGAGGCGCGGACCACAACAAGTAGGCGAAATTTGGTTTATAGATGTTGACATCAGGGTGATTTTAAATGCCAACTCTCAATCAAAAAGATGAAATTAAGAAGTAATTTTGATAGTATTGATGATGCTAAGTATACTATCACGGCATACTTCAGAAAAATCAGTCTTTGCGAAGAATGCCTGCCAAATGTAGCCCGTCAAGGAATGATTTATTTGTGAAGTCACAGGAGGAAGAGCTATTAGATGGACAAGATGAAACTCCCAAACAGAGCTTGTCTTGGACTGAAGCACTCTTGGCAACCACAGGGCCATTCCAACAGATTTCCCTCTCACAAGTGCAACAAATTTCTCCTAGTGCTTTAGCATATTTGGGGGATGCAATTTATGAGTTGTATGTTAGAATGTTCTATCTGCTGCCATTGCAGCGGTCAGGAATTTACCATCGTCTGGTAGTGGAGCAGGTAAGAGCAGAAACACAAGCGCTACATTTGCGATCGCTGATTCCTCATCTCAGGGATACCGAATTAGAAATTGTCCGACGGGGTAGAAACGCCGCAACAGGACGCCCTAAGCGACTTAATCCCGAAATTTATCAACAGGCAACTAGTCTAGAAACTTTAATAGGCTACTTATATATCACCGATTACCAACGTCTAACCGAACTGTTGCAAATACTTCATCTAGAAAAAGAGTAAAAACTCAATTTCGCAGTAGCCACAGCACTAGATTAGATTCAAAAAATTGAGGTAATCGGAACAATCAACCATACGCTATATCCATAATTCAAATGCAGGATAAACCCAAAAAAATCTTGACTTCTAGCGAACCAAATCGGGGACAACCCGTAAAAATTAAAGGTAAACGTGTTGTTACTAATCCGGTTCGCAATCCCAGGAAAATAGATAACAACCCAATCTCTGGTGCGAATCCGACTCGCAATCCCAAGAAAATAGATAGCAATCCAATCTCTGGTGCGAATCCCACTCGCAAGCCCAGGAAAATAGATAGCAACCCAATCTCTGGTGCGAATCCAACTCACAATGCCAGAAAAGTAGATGGCAACACCATCTCTGTTGTTAATCCGAATCGCAATCCCAGGAAAATAGATACCAACCCCAGTTATAGCAACTCCCGACAAAGAAATAGCAACTTTTCCCAGCCGTCTGTATCTACACCGACAGAAGAAGATAACGATCTCATCTACGGTCGTCATCCAGTATTGAGTGCATTGCAAAATCAGCGCAATCTCAACCGTCTGTGGATTACTACCCGTCTGCGGTACGATCCCAGCTTTCACCATTTTCTCTTGCAAGCAAAGGAAAATGGCACAGTTATTGATGAGGTTGAACCCAAACGTTTAGACTATCTTACCAACGGGGCTAATCACCAAGGTGTGGCAGCACAAGTTGCTCCCTACGCTTACATCGAATTGCCCGATCTAATTGAGCAGTGCAAATCTGTAACCGATGCTGTAATTGTCGTAGCTGACGGAATTACCGATCCCCACAACTTAGGAGCAATAATTCGTACTGCCGAAGCAATAGGCGCTCAAGGATTAGTAATTCCCCAAAGAAGGGCATCTGGGATCACTTCCACGGTCATGAAAGTGGCAGCAGGCGCTTTAGAAAATTTTGCTGTAGCTAGAGTTGTCAACCTCAGCCGTTCCTTAGAAGAGTTAAAAGAAGCTGGCTTTTGGATTTACGGTACTGCTGCAAGTGGCAGCGAACCTTTACATACAGTCAATTTCACTGGCCCAATCGTTTTGGTAATCGGCTCAGAAGGCGAAGGTCTGGGTATGTTGACTCAGCGCTCGTGTGATTTTTTAGTATCGATTCCTCTACAAGGTAAGACTCCTAGCCTGAATGCTTCTGTCGCAGCAGGTATGGCGCTTTATGAAATTTATCGCCAGCGATCGCTAAATACGCTGCACTTAGATAAATTGCAAAAAATCTCTTTGAAAAAATAACAGTAACAGAGTATAAAGAAATGTAAACAGATAATAAAGCAGCATATCGTTTAATACCCCGTAGACGTTTATAAATCGGCTAAAACCATGAAAACCATTTGGCATAACCTCAAGGAAGTGTTAATTAACACGTTCGACTACATCGGCTTGGCTTGGTGGGTAGAGATTGTAACGCAGAATCCCCGTTGCACGTATTACTTCGGGCCATTTCTAAATTCTTCTGATGCAACATTAGCAAGCAAAGGATACATAGAAGATTTGGAGCTTGAAGGAGCTACGGGAATTGTTGTGAATGTCAAACGCTGCAAACCTAGTAACTTAACAATTGCTGACGACTTGGGGGAAAGATTTGACCGCAAAGTACAGCCTGCCTTTGGCGGTCAAATTTAACTTAGGCCAGAGAATGAAAAGGATGCTCTGATACGGGGACGTAAAGATATGAATACACAGAAAATCCTTTTAATAGGACTTCTTGCGTCTTTTTCACTCATTGCGTCACCACATCTTCCTTCTTCATTTCTTCGTCAATAGTCAAAATTTTTTGACTATTTTTGACTATTAACAACTCCTAATTCGTAATTACGTTACGGGTGAAGATTTAGACCCCACCTGTAACGGCAAAACCTTTCATGGTCAATTCCTGTGATTCTCAGTTTAATTACGAATTACGAATTACGAATTACGAATTACCTGCGGATGTTCTTCGAGCCAATGGTCAATATCATTCAGCACCAACTGGGGGACTTCCCACGGAAAAAGATGAGCGGTGTTGGGATAGCACTGCCACTGAGAATTGTTGAGGTGTTGAGCAGTTTCTAAGCTGGAATCAGATGTGATGTGGCGGTCTTTTTCACCAGCAAGTACTAGACTAGGACATTGTATTTGTTCTAAATCTAGAAGCCGATTGTATCCTGATTGAATTGCACTATAGAGGGCGCGAGTAGCAGCTGGAGAAGTTTGCAAATAAGCTGGTACTGCTTCCTTGGCAATGTAATTGTAACTGGTAGATGTATGTTGTTGGATTAGATAACGGAAAAGCGATCGCTTACCAAAAGTTTCAATATTCCATTGCCAACTCGGTTTTATATAGTTTAATAGGGCAGCAATGCCAGTATATAAATTATCCTGCCAAGTAATAGGAGGATGACTCCCACGGGGTTTTGCGGCTGTCGCCACCAAAATCAGCCCAGTAACGCGCTCTGGCAAACGTAATGCCATCTCCATTGCCAAAATGCCCCCAAGTGACCATCCCAATACCAGGCACTTTTCAATCTGCAAACGGTCTAGCAGCGCTTCTAAATCAGTCAAATGGTCATTCATGTCAAAATTGCCGTTGTAGCGACTTTTGCCGTATCCGCGTAAATCAGGGGCAAAAGTTTTGTAGCGTTTTGATAAATGATTAGTAAAAACAGAAAGACTACGACCAGTACCAGGATGACCATGTAAGCCCAGAATGGGGAATCCTTGACCTTGGGTGTAAACATTGAGACGTGCAGCAGTTGTGGTGTGGCGATCGCTCATTACTCGCCCTTCTCCTGTCTACAGAACAAATCTTCTAAAATGCGTTGACTTTCAGTTTTCAAGCCTTTAATCTCAGTCACAACTTATTTCCGTTCAAAATCGCTTCAAAGTTACGTACCTATTCAGTTTAGGTTGTGAACCTACAAGCTAGACAATGTTTTAGTCTTGTATTTGAAGGGTGATTAGTCTTTCTCTTACAAGCCCTGTCTCTTCAGAGCAGGGTTTGTGACAGTAGTTCTATCTTATTCTTCTAATTGTGTCATAGGCTTGAAATCCTTCTGCCCAGCCAGCAACTACCCAGAATGACAAATTATGTTTACCTGTAGCGATCGCACAAGCTGAAGTTCTACTGGCTCAACTTTGAGATGGGTTGCGACCAGTGTAAGAAGTATTTCGAGATTCAGGGCTTGTAACCGCAAATCCATCTTCTGATTCATATCGTCTACTATCTCCTCATGCTACGGTCGGACAAACAGGAGAGTGTGATGGCTGCGTTTCGACCTACGCGATGACACTTTATTCAAGTATTTGGCGGGGCAAGTGTCCTAACTCTCTTTGGCTGCAATCGAGGGGAGCAAGAAATGGTGACACTATATACCTTTGGCGACTCAATTTTAGATTGCGGACGATATAACGAGTTTGGGGTTCATCCAGGGCAACTCCTCGTCCAGAATGACGATCGCCTGTTTCCCGAATTTCAAGGTCAGGATCTAACATCACGCGGGCCTGCTCAACTGCAACATCATGCGCGTGATGGTGCAACGGTTGATGGGTTGTCTTCTCAGGCTCACCAATTGCGGGTGCAAGGAAAGGCGATTGCACTAATCACTATCGGTGGTAACGATCTCCTGGGGGGATTAATTCAAGATACTGGTGCAGGAATTGCAACTTTTGCTAATACTTTGGACACATTTGTACAGCAGTTGCCAATTCGCCCCGTTGTGCTTGGTAATGTGTACGATCCTACCTTTGGAGATGACAGACGCAACTTTGTAGGGGTTGAGTCGGCGATCGCCCGCAAGAACCTCCAGCGCATGAACACTGCAATTCAAGAAATCGCTAATCGCTATGGGCAATTTGTCGATCTCCACGCCCATTTCCTAAAGGGCGATCCATCCTGGTTCACAGCGACGATCGAGCCAAGCCTGTTGGGTGCATCCGAAGTGCGACGGGCTTTTCTCCCCTATGTTGTCGGTAAATAAAGATATTTTTTCTTGTGGCAATATAGAGTTGAGCGTTACCAACCCAATCCTTAATCACAAACTACTAGTGCCGACTGCATCGATCGCAGCTTCCAGGGCGATCGCCACATGAGTCCAATGAGTCCCACCCTGGCAATAAACCACATACGGCTCACGCATTGGCCCATCTGCTGATAATTCCAAAGTACTCCCTTCAATAAATGTCCCCCCAGCCATGACCACCTGGCTCTCATACCCCGGCATATCATCTGGAACGGGGTCTAAGTAGGAACCGATGGGAGAATGCTGTTGTATAGCTTTACAGAAAGCAATTAGCTTTTCGGCAGAACCGAGTTTAATTGCTTGAATTACATCTCCACGGGGAGCCAAGGGAGCCGGATTGACTGGATAACCGAGTTTATCAAACACATAACCAGTAAGATAAGTCCCTTTTATTGCCTCTCCGACTATTTGCGGCGCTAGAAATAAACCTTGGAACAGCAAGCGATTTTGGTCAAAAGTAGCACCGCCATAACTACCGATACCGGGAGCCGTGAGGCGACAGGCGGATGCTTCCACTAAATCAGCGCGACCTGCGACATAACCGCCAGCACTGACAATAGTGCCACCAGGATTTTTAATCAATGACCCCGCCATTAAATCAGCACCTACATCTGTGGGTTCCTTGGTTTCAATGAATTCGCCATAGCAGTTATCCACAAAGCAAACGGTATTCGGGTTTTGCTGTTTGACTAAGTGAACGATTTTTTCAATATCGGCAATTGATAAACTAGGACGCCAAGAATAGCCACAAGAGCGCTGAATTAAGACTAAACGAGTGTTTTCAGCCACACTAGTAGTTAAAGCTTGCCAATCTATAGTTCCTTCTGGGGTTAGCTCCAATTGGCGGTAATTTATGCCAAACTCGATCAGGGAACCTTGACCTTGACCCCGTAAACCAATGACTTCTTCAAGCGTATCGTAGGGAGAACCGACCACTGCTAACATTTCATCTCCAGGACGGAGAACACCAAACAAAGCACAGGCGATCGCATGAGTTCCCGAAACGAACTGAACCCGCACAGCCGCCGCTTCAGCACCCATAACTTCGGCAAAAACTTTATCTAAAGTTTCTCGTCCTAAATCATCATGACCATAACCACTTACACCAGCAAAGTGGTGTGCGCCTACACGGTGATTACGAAAAGCATCCAGCACTCGTTTTAGATTATGCTTGACCTGAGCGTCAATTCCAGAAAAAATTTCTAATAGTGCATGTTCTGCTTGCCGCAGCTGTTCTAAGCTGTTCATCAGTTCCTCTTTCAAAAAAAATTAATTTATAGATATGCGGATTTTAAGATCGCGCAGACTAGGCTGGAAAATTCAAATTCAGGTTACTGCATGACAATTGCTACTTCAACCAAACCTCAAGTTAACTGGGTCAATACCCTGTTTTTCATTGGACTGCACATCGGCGCTTTATTTGCCTTTGTTCCTGGTAACTTTAGCTGGACAGCAGTTGGTGTGGGTTTCTTGCTGTACTGGATAACAGGTGGTTTAGGAGTTACTCTCGGATTTCACCGCCTTGTTACTCATCGCAGTTTTCAAACTCCCAAGTGGCTAGAGTATCTTCTGGTTTTCTTTGGGACACTCTCGTGTCAAGGAGGCCCAATTGAATGGGTCGGGACACATCGCATTCATCATTTAAACTCTGATACTGATGCCGATCCCCATGATTCTAATAAAGGCTTCTGGTGGAGCCACATGGATTGGCTGATTCACTATTGTCCCGCTCACGCTGATGTTCCTCGTTTCACCAAAGACATTGCCGAAGACCCAGTTTATCAGTTTTTAGAAAAATATTTCATCTCGATCCAGGTTGCTCTAGGTGTATTGCTTTTGCTTCTAGGTGGCTGGTCGTTTGTTGTCTGGGGAATTTTTGTGCGCATTGTCTGGGTTTACCACTGCACTTGGTTGGTGAACAGCGCTACTCATAAATTTGGCTATCAAAGCTATGATTCTGGTGATAAATCGACTAATTGCTGGTGGGTAGCCGTACTAGTTTTCGGTGAAGGCTGGCATAATAACCATCATGCTTTTCAATACTCAGCTCGTCATGGGCTGAAATGGTGGGAAGTCGATTTAACTTGGATGACAGTTCAATTGCTGCAAGCAGTTGGTCTGGCGACTAATGTGAAGTTGGCCCCAACAAAAGTTAGTTAGGAGAGACGCGATTAATCGCGTCTGTACAGGAGTTAGGAGAGACGCGATTAATCGCGTCTGTACAGGAGTTAGGAGTTACGTGATGCCATCAATTTTTCTCAAACCATAATTTTGGAAACTACAAATCTTTATGGGACAAGGAGCGTTTATAATTCACATCTGGTGTGAGTTATAAATCTAAACTCCTAACTCATCACTTCTAACTCCTCACTTTTTACTCCTAACCTTTTAAAAAGCTATTTACTGGTGCGCTTGTGTCGGTTAGGTTGCTATAATCCGAAGCGCTAATGTGAAGAATTTTTGCGGCAAGTTACTTTTTAGTGACTTGGTGGAGGAGTTTGTTGTTTTTTAGGTGTCCATGACTACATCAATAATTAATAGCCAGAAACTAAGTGACGAGCCTAGTAATTCCGACTTTCGGCTCAAAGATATTGTCAAAACCCTGCCACGGGAATGTTTTCAGCAGAACCGTCGCAAAGCTTGGACACAAGTAATACTCAGTGTCTTGGCGGTCGCCTTGGGCTATTACAGCCTGGCGATCGCTCCTTGGTTTCTCTTGCCCCTTGCTTGGATTTTTACGGGCACTGCTTTAACAGGTTTTTTTGTAATTGGCCATGATTGCGGTCACAGGTCTTTTGCCAAACGTCGTTGGGTGAATGATTTGGTAGGGCATTTCTTCATGATGCCGTTAATTTACCCCTTTCATAGTTGGCGCATTAAGCATAATTACCACCATACTCATACCAATAAGCTGGATGAGGACAATGCTTGGCATCCAATCAGACCAGAAGTGTTTGAAGATTGGGATAAAACCCGACAGTCTGCTTTTGAACTGTTCATGCGTAAACGCTTCTGGTGGGTAGGTTCCATTGGACATTGGGCTGTAGTGCATTTTGATTGGCGGAACTTCAAAACGAAAGACCAATCGAGTATCAAGCTGTCTGTGGCTGTAGTAGTTGTGTTTGCTGCGATCGCTTTCCCGCTTTTGGTCGCCACAACTGGTATCTGGGGCTTTGTCAAGTTTTGGCTAGTGCCCTGGATGATTTACCATTTTTGGATGAGTACTTTTACTATTGTTCACCACACTGCCGCAGATGTTCCTTTTACGACAGCGAACAAGTGGAACGAAGCTCTAGCACAGCTATTTGGCACTATTCATTGTGATTATCCGCGTTGGGTAGAAATCCTGTGCCACGATATCAATGTTCATGTCCCTCATCATATTTCCACTGCGATTCCTTCTTATAATTTGCGGTTAGCTTACAGCAGCATCAAAGAAAATTGGCAGCCTTATCTACATGATGAGTGTCAGTTTTCTTGGTCTTTAATGAAACAGATTACAGACCAGTGTCAACTATACACAACTGATGTTGGCTATAAAACTTTCAACGAATATTATACAGAGCAATAAATAGCGCTGTGATTTAGACTTACGCTCTTGAACTCAACGAGAGCGTCTATCATGCTGTGTTTAAATAGAATTTGGCAACTTTTTACTAACTATAAAGTTGTTAGCTAAATTGCCAAAATTTATCTTTTTTGATGTTAGCGATCGCTAGTTTTGTGGGCATCCTAAAGGTGAGATTATCTTGTCTCAAATCAAGTTCCGATTTATATCCAACAAAAGAATCCAGTGCTATCAAATCTCGTCACGTTCAATAATCCTACTGGCTACGAAACGTCTGAGGATTCCACCAAATTACCTTTCACTCTTCAAGATTTAAAAGCTGCAATCCCTGCTGAATGCTTTCAGCCCAATGTAACAAAATCACTTTTTTACTTTTTTCGTGACATCCTAATTATCGGTCTGCTTTATGCCGTAGCTAATTACCTGGATTCTTGGCTTTTCTTTCCGATTTTCTGGCTAATGCAAGGAACGATGTTTTGGGCTTTGTTTGTAGTCGGGCATGACTGCGGACACCAATCTTTTTCTAAGCATAAATGGCTCAATGATTTGATTGGACATCTTTCTCACACACCAATACTTGTTCCTTATCATGGTTGGCGGATCAGCCACCGAACCCATCACAAAAATACTGGCAATCTCGATAATGATGAAAGCTGGTATCCTGTGACGGAATCAGAATACAAAGAGATGCCTTTAGCCCAAAAGATAGTCCGATATTATATTTTTCTCTTGGCTTATCCTGTGTATCTGTTTAAGCGTTCTCCTAATAAAGAAGGCTCTCACTTTTTGCCCAGCAGTCCGCTTTTCAAAGCATCAGAAAAATGGGATGTCATCACTAGTACTGTACTTTTGATTGGCATGGTAGGTTTGCTCGGTTTCCTCACATACCAATGGGGTTGGATGTGGTTGCTGAAATATTATGCTGTGCCCTACCTTGTATTCATAATTTGGCTAGATTTGGTGACATTTTTGCACCACACTGAGCCAGAGCTTCCCTGGTATCGGGGAGAAGATTGGACTTTCCTCAAAGGCGCAATTTCTAGTATTGACCGTGATTATGGTTTGGTTAATCATATCCATCACGATATTGGTACTCATGTTGCTCACCATATATTCCTTAACATCCCTCACTACAATTTGCTGAAAGCAACTGAGGCAATAAAACCAGTCATGGGTGAGTATTTCCACAAATCGGAAGAACCTATTTGGAAGTCATTATGGCGTTCATGTGTCAGCTGCCATTTTGTACCTGATAGTGGTAGTAAGGTTTACTACACATCCAACAAGAAGTTAGCTAAAGACTAGAGCTAATTTCAAAATCCCTCTCCCAAGCTTGGGGGAGGGGCGTTGCATAATTGCGGGATGATTTTACTAGTTTTGTGGGATGGGCCGAAAAGCCCGTCCCTTGTATTTCCGGGCGGGCTTTTCGGCCCACCCCACAAGAATCATCCCTTGATTCAGCAACGTCGGGAGAGGGATTTAGGGTGAAAGCTCATTGATTTATGCAAGAAGTTTAATAAACATAAGCCGCCTTGTTTTTGATGTTGTTCACCATGATGGTTACAGCCACCCTAATGATTAACGTGAGTTCGACAAGCCCTTTTGTGACCTCTCCCCCAACCCCTCTCCGTGTCGGAGAGGGGAGCCAAAACCCGTGGGAGAGGGAGGTTGGGAGGAAGAGGTTCATCGAACTCACGTTAATGATTATGGTGATGATGACCATGACCGTGGGAGCAGTTTTGCAAATCTTGCTTCATCAACTTGTCGCTGATTTCTTGCAAGGATTCATCCACAGCTTGTAAGCCAATCCAAGTATCAATCTTTTGGACATCAAATCCTACCTCACGGCGTTCGCCTACTTCTAACAAAGGACGGCGAATTAAAAGTGGCTCTTTCAGCATCAACGTCAAGGCGGTTTGGGCATCGATTTTTTCAGGAACCACCTCACCAGATTTTACCTTAGGGGCGGAAAGATTAAACCATTCGGCTACGGGGCGATCGCCAAAAAAAGAACGCAACCGCTCAACTGTCCAAAGTTCTGTTAGCAAATTCTGTGGTATCACTTCATGACCGGCAGCTGTGAGCAAAACTTTTTGCTTAATACCACCTTTACAGCCTGGTTTGCTATAGAAAATTACTCTTGCCATTTAACTACCTCTTAGTAGAATACGATTCGTTTGTGTCTCGTTCCCAGTCTCCGACTGAGAATGCTGTCCTAGAGGCGGAGCCTCTGTTGCTGGCGGCAGCAGTCCAATTGAAGTGCATTTCCAGCCTTTGGGCTGGAAACGAGATATGAAAAGGCTTTCAGCTTAATTTGACACCAATGATGGCTGTGTGTGCCTACTGCGTGATGCTAAAAGTTTTTAGCACTATACTTAATCGGATCAAACTCAAATCTCTCATTGGGATCGGTTTCACCGTAGATATTAAAAGTCACAGTTGGTTCATCACCCACTGCTTCTACACAGTGAATTGCATCGGGAGTAAAGCTAATAATATCTCCTGGAAATAGAGTTAGCTCTCCCGTCGGTTCAATTTTGTCCTGAAATTCTGGGCTATGAGTGCGTTGCCAAAAAGTATTTTTTTCCTGACCTTTTAACACCGCCACGATTCCCCATGTCCCATGATTATGAATGTTCGATCGGGTTCCCGGTGCAAATGTTACTGTTTGCACAGTTAAGGGAAAACCTAATTCGTCGTATAGGAGTAAAACAGAGGTTCCTGTTTTGGGTGAAGGCTCTAAAGTTTGACTTCGTACCCAGTAGGAATTTACTATCAAACGCCTTACGAGCATCCGAATTTCTGGTAGAAAACTGACTCGATCGTCTCCATTATTGAGAACATCTTCCACCTCAGTTAAAAACCGATAAAGGCGGTAATTTTCTCTCAATAAATCCCAGGCTCTTACAGATTTACAAGCTTGATGCTGACCATCTCCCGTTAGTAACCAATCCTTACCTTTCATAACTTTTAAATTGATAACGGAGAAGATTGGATGATAATGATTGGAGAGACGTTAGGAATATTGTTTGCAGGAATTTTAGTCGGTATGGTAATTGCAGGAATAATAGAGTTACTATTACTAGCTGCTCCCAAAATAGAGTAAGAGGAATATGATGTAGATAACCAGTTGTTCATGATTGTTCACCAAAGGGCATTGGGCATTGGGAATGGGGCATTGGGCATTGGGAATGGGGCAGAGGGGAAAGAGGTAATACCATTTCACGAAATGCTTGATACAAATGATTTGTCTCTAACTCTTTCCTCCTGTCCCCTGCCCCTTGTACCCCTGCTTCTTCATCTCTTTCACACATCGTTTTGTAGAGAAGCACATGGACTAATTAATCATCTTCTTCTGCTGGACGTGTCAAAATATCCAGAAGAATTCCGGCACCAAAATCATGCTTTTCATCTATCTCTTTGACTTTGGTGCTGATTTCTTTTGCTTCTTCAATTTCTCCTAACTTTGCTAGTACTAATCCAGAAGCAGCATAAGCATTTAAGTACAATCGAATTTGTGGTTCTTCTTTGCGACTGACTAATATCGGCTGAAGTTGCCCCCAGTCATCAGGAAATTTTTCTATTTCTTTAATTTTATCTAATAATTTGATTGTTGTTTGTAGTGCCAGAGAATAATTATTTTTATAATAGAAAAATCTATATGCTGCTACCAATACATCTGTATTTTCACCAGTTTTTGCTAAAGCTTGTTGAATATATTTTTCTGATTGTGATGTATTCTCCCAGTTTTGTGCAGCTAAAACTAATAAGTTTTTAATGTCTTCTGGAACCTGGAACCATGAGAATTGGTTTGTATTGGCTTGCATAAGAAAGTCCTGGAAAGTTAGGAGTTAGGAGTTATGAGTTAGAAGTTGTGAATTACGAGTTAGAAGTTATAAATTCTTAACTCTTGACTTCTGGCTCTTCACTCCTAACTTTTGTTAAAACAAAGTGAGAATGTACACCAAGGTGAATAAAACAATCCAAATAATGTCTACGAAGTGCCAGTAAATTTCTGTCATTTCGATGAAAGTATGATTGGTTGCAGAATATTCACCGGGAAGACGCGATCGCCACAATGCACGTAATATCAATAACAGTCCTGCAAAAACGTGCAAACCGTGGAACCCAGTCATGATATAAAAGCAGTTGGCGAAGACGTTGGTAGTCAGTCCGTATCCTAATGTTGAATACTCATAAACCTGACCACCTAAGAAAATTGCCCCCATGATTGCAGTAATTGCGTACCACAGTTGCATTCCCTTGACGTTATTCTTTTTAATCGCCGTATCACCGAAGTGAATCACGAAACTACTAGATACCAGAATAATGGTGTTAATTGTCGGCACAAGTAGTTCTACTTCGCTTCCTTCTGGAGGCCAAACGGCTGTACTGCTCCGAAAAAACAAATAAGTGGCAAAAAATCCCCCAAACATTAGGGATTCAGAGGCGAGGAACGTCAAAAGTCCCCAAACTCTTAAATCTGGATGTTCTTCGTGTCCTGCACTGTGTTCTTCGCTTGTGGTTGTAGCTATAGTCATAGATTTTTTGACAATACCGATCTACTCTGTCTGTTGCGTCAGTCCTATAAAGAATGAAGTCTGAAGTGGCAAAATTTCCATTCTTTATCCAAAATTCTTGTTTAACGTGAGTTCGACAGACCTCTCCCGGACAGCCTCCCTCTCCCACGGAGAAAGGGAGGAGCAACGAGGAGAATTAGGGTTTTGGCTCCCCTCTCCGACACGGAGAGGGGCTGGGGGAGAGGTCAAAATAGCACTCGTCGAACTCACGCTTGTTTAGCCAAACTCTTGACTTGTTCAGGAATTTTGAAAATTCCGAGTTTCGTGTTCTGAATTCGGGCGGCCGTTTGTTGAATTCGGGCGGCCGTTTGTTGAATTCGGGCGGCCGTTTATTGAATTCGGGCGGCCGTTTGTTGAATTCGGGCGGCCGTTTATTGAATTCGGGCGTCCGTTTGTTGAATTCGGGCGATCGTTTATTGAATTCGGGCGTCCGTTTTCTGAATTCGGGCGTTCGTTTAGGGACTTCCAGAAAATAAATTATCCAATTTACTCAGATCGTATTTTTCTTTCTCCCCCTGCCCCCTGCTCCCGTTCGGCTACGCTCACGGCAAGCCTGCCCCCCTGCCTACACCAAGATCGGATATTTTATTTAGTTGGAAGTCCCTTATTGAATTCGGGCGTTCGTGTTCCAAGCTTGGAGTTTCGAGTTTTTAAATCTAATGACTAGAAGTTTTAGTGGCTTTGAGTGCGATCGCATCACTCACTCTACGAACTAAGCACTAGCTTCTGGCGTTGCTGATGACTGTAATTCAGTTCTATGCTCTTGACCGTAGTCATAAGGGCCATGAGTGACAACCGGCAACACTTCCCAGTTTTCAATTGCAGGTGGTGAGCTTGTTGTCCATTCTAAGGTCAAACCTTGCCAAGGATTATCACCAGCCAAAGGCCCTTTCAGCCAACTGTAGATTATGTTGATGGTGAAAGGAATTACCGATATCGCCAAAACAAATGAACCAAAGGTACAAATTTGATTGAGGTCGATAAATTGGGGGTCATACATTGCCACTCTTCGCGGCATTCCCTTTAAGCCCAACTCGTGCATGGGTAAAAAGGTCAGATTAGTACCGATGAAAGTCAGGGCAAAGTGAATGCGTGCCAAGTTTTCATTCAGCATTCGTCCGGTCATTTTGGGGAACCAGTGATAAATGCCGGCGTAGATGCCAAACACGGAACCGCCAAACAGAACGTAATGGAAATGTCCGACTACATAATATGTGTCGTGGACGTGAACATCAAAGGGGGCTGTTCCCATCGTCACACCACTTAAGCCGCCCATGACAAACATGGACAACAAGCCAATGGCGAAAAGCATCGCACCTGTGAAGCGGATTTTACCACCCCAAAGGGTAGCAACCCAGGCAAAAATCTTCACGCCAGTGGGAACTGCAACGATAAGAGTGGAGATGGTAAAGAACATCCGCATCCAACCGGGTGTGCCACTGGTAAACATGTGGTGTACCCAGACGAACAAACCGACAACGCAGATGGCTACACTAGAGTAAGCGATCGCTTTATAACCAAAGATTGGTTTGCGGGAGTGAACTGGAATTACCTCGGACATAATGCCGAAGATGGGCAGAATCATTAAATATACTGCCGGGTGAGAATAAAACCAGAACAAGTGTTGATAAATTACAACGTTACCACCTGCATCTGGTTTAAAGAAGGATGTGCCAAAGTTGAGGTCAAACAACAGCAGCACTAAACCGGCTGCTAATACAGGTGTGGAGAGAAGCGCCAGCAGAGAGGTTGCCAAGATTGCCCAGCAAAATAGGGGTACTTGATCCCATTTCATGCTAGGAACCTTCATCATCAAAATGGTGATTACAAAGTTCAGCGAACCCAAAATTGAAGAAGTTCCCACCAAAACGATCGCAAGTATCCACATACTTTGAGCAATTGGTGCTGTCACTAAGCTCAAAGGTGGGTAAGCTGTCCAACCAGATTGGGAACCGCCGAAAATGAAACTACCTAAAATGAGCGCACCTGCTGGGGGATTTAACCAAAAGGCGATCGCGTTCAGCTTTGGAAACGCCATATCCCTAGCACCAACCATCAAGGGCACCAAATAGTTACCAAATCCCCCAATGGCGCTTGGGACAATCCACAGGAAGATCATGATCGTCCCGTGATTGGTCATGAAAGCGTTATACAGATTAGGGTCGAGTACGTCTGCATCTGGTGTTGCTAATTCGACACGGAGAGCAACAGCCATCAATCCGCCGATGAGATAGAACACAAACGCCGTCACTAGGTATTGAATGCCAATAACCTTGTGGTCAACATTAAATGTAAAATAGTCTTGCCATTTCCACGCCTTCGGATGCGAAGTGTGGCTAGTCACCATTTTCGGTTTATTTTCTTCTGGTGGAGTATTCCGTGGAAATTCTACCTGCGTCATATTTTTGTCCTTTGTCGTTTGTCATTTGTCCTTTGTCCTTTGTCTTTTTGTCCTTTGTCATTTGTCAGTTATGTGTCGCCTATAGTAAAAGCACCCCTCCCCGCAAGCCTACGGTGTAGACACAAGTCTGAAACAGTTTGCTCATCAAGGTTTTACCCCACCCTAACCCTCCCCCCTTCGACAAGCTCAGGGCATCGCTTGCAAAGGGGAAGGAACTGGATTTCCGGTTTCTCCCCTTTCTAAGGGGGGATTAAGGGGGGTAATTCGACTATCGAGCGGGGTGGAGTTGCTCTTAATAATAGTTAATTGAGCAGACATAATATTACCAATGACCAATGACCAATGACTAATGACTCATGACTACTGACTCTAGAGTTGCTGCACTAATTCCCATATCATGGGTGTGGGGCGCGAGAAACTCTGATGTTGATAAGTCGGCTGGATTGACTGCAACGATTTGATTTAGGTTTTGTTGTTGAGCAATTTGGTTTTCTGTCCGCCAGCTATCATATTCTTCTGGCGTGTGGACAATTACCTGTGTCCGCATTGAACCGTGATAACCACCGCACAACTCAGCACAAACTACGGGATATGTACCTGGTTGGGTGGCGACAAATCGCAGTTCGGTAGGGATACCGGGAAGTGCATCTTGTTTCAAGCGGAAGTTTGGCACCCAGAATGAGTGAATTACATCTTGTGCTGAAAGGTTGAGTTGCACATCAGCACCAACGGGTATGTGTAATTCCCCAGAGGTAATGCCACTATCAGGGTAGCTAAATAACCAGGCATACTGTATGCCTTTGACATCAACAACTAAATCGGCTGGTTTGTTTAAGGTTTTAGGAGACGCGCCAATACCAATTGTTGGGGCTATTGCTGGGGCAGTTGTTGCTTCAGAAGCATCGCTGAGTGTAGCAGCGATTGCAGTTCCCGACTTATGAGCAACATGAGCAGCTGAATGAGGATGACCAGCAGGCTCAAAACCGCCCATTCGGTTGAAAACATCTACGCTGTAGATGCCCAAACCGAGGACAATCACTGTGGGAATTGCTGTCCAAAAGATTTCTAAGGGAACGTTGCCTTCGATTGGCAAACCATCGGTATCATCACCGCGACGGCGACGAAACTTGACCAAAAAAACTATAATTGTTCCTTCTACCACCAAGAAGAGTGCGATCGCAATGGTAAACATGACGTTGAAAAAACCGTCTACCAAAGGCGCTTGTAACGATGCCTGCACCGGCATGAGTGTGTGGTTGTGACCGATCCAAATACTGATTGCTGTAACTACTATCCCAGCAACCAGAGTCCATAGTGAAACAGGAACTTGTTGCATACATGCTACCTGTGTAAACAGTCTTTTGAGGTGTTATTTTCTGAGTTTAGGTTTTAGGGGAAAGGTTATAGGTTACAGGTTATAGGTTACAGGTTATAGGAATTCATCTATTCCCTGTAACCTGCACCCTATTCCCTTGTTCTTTCCCCATTCTCTATTTCCTTTTCACTTATTAACTTTCTAACGTGCAGCCATAAAAAATGGGGGAAACTTCCAGATTTTTTCCATATCTTTCCCCCAAAAAATGACAAATTATAGTTGAACTCATACCACAAAGTTAGCCCCCTGCTTTCACAAAAGCTAGTTGTTCTAAGAGGGCACTGTTAGACCTAATATTGATTAGGCTATATTAGCAGCAAGTTTAAATTTGTTAATAGCTAACATTTTGCGATTTACGGATTTGTTTACTATGAACTTTTTATCAGTTCCAGTAAATATTTAGTATTCCCCTCAAGTTACCTTGCCTAGCGCATTTGCGCTTTATTCAAACAGTGCCTCCTGTGACGAACAACAATTTTGACTAACTCCAAAAACCTTAATTATTTAAAGCAACGTGGGTGTAGCAGTTCTTTGGACAAATCCGCGAACAAGCTTCACAACCAATACAGTTGTCTGGAGAAGTAACTGCCATTACTTTCCGTTCAATTTCATCATCATCTTCATCTTCCACAAATTCACCTTCTTCATTGAGTGCCTTCAAACCAAGCACATTGTATCCGCATACCTTAATGCATCTGCCACAGCCGATACATTTGTCCTTGTCGATTTCCTGAGCAAATTTTGGTGTCCATGCCTTACCGCCAAATGTCAAACCTGTTAGTTGTGCCATGAATAAATCCTCAGCAATTTGCCTGTCTATCTGTTTGTGCATTAATCATCATATTATCCTAATCTTTTATTGTTTTATATTCAAAATTTACTTTTACCACATTAACTTTCGATGACTTTGAACACAACGAAGAATTGTTTTTTATGTCAATTTATAGATCGAACTTATTGCTAATGATTCTTATCGGTAAAAGGGTAAAGGGGAAAGGGGAAAGGGGAAAGGTTTTGAATACATCCTTTACCCAATATCTCTAAACCCATTCCCTAGACCACAAGGAAAGTGAAAAATGCTTATCCGAACCGTATTGTATACCTGCCGATTTAACTATTATTTACAGCAAATGCAACTATATCTCTAAGAATAATGATATTTTTTTTCAAATATTTATAGATTTGAGGAAAGAAATTTAGATAAACAGTATACATATATACCAAAATAAATGTTCATCATTGACATTTTGATATCTGCAATATGTATTTTAGAAAGCAACAATTTTCCAGTGATTTTGATTTAAATATTTAAATAAATGATGACAAAAGGAATATTTTCATTTCATCTGAATACACAAAATTAATTTATAAAGGAACTGTAAAGTTTATGGCAGAATACGAAGGTGCCTTAAATATTAAAATTATTAACAAATCAGAGGAAGCTCAAGTATAGGAGGCTCGAAGATTGACGAAAAACATTTTGTGTAAGATTTTATCGTCAAAATTAAAATGTTCATCAAGTACTAAATTAAATAATGTAAATATTTTTTCTAGGCTCAATCCGAACAAATTAATTGTTTTGCTCATGAAATGTATAGTTAATCAGAAGTTTTATTAGGCTATTTTTTAAACTTTAAATAGCTTGCAATTAGATGCGAATTTAACAAGTAGATGTGGAAATGGAATGTGGTGAGAAAAAATTATTCTCACTAGAAATATTGTGTGGTAGCGAGTCATGAATAAACAGGACTCATCCAGGGGAGACCTGAGCCAGACATCTCAACGATTAGAGTGGGAAAAGAGCCAAATGCCTTATACAATTCCTAACAACAGTTGCGTTGGATGTGACAACTGCCGCCCCCAATGTCCTACGGGTGCAATCAGAATAGAAGACAATGAATACTGGGTCGATCCTGGTCTTTGTAATAATTGTGAGGGCTATTATTCACAACCGCAATGTGTAATAGCTTGTCCAACTAATTCTCCGATTCCTTGGCAGGCGAAAAAGGGAAGATGCAAAGTTGAACCGAGAGATGCTAGCAGCTTAGACTTATTTTCTAATGGCAAGAATAATCCATTTGCTTCAGCGATCGCAATTTGGGAAGCTTGTAATGTATTAGCGCAGCGCACATCCTTACCCTGGGAAACCGATGAAGAAGGGTACATCAGTTATAGCCGACAAGTTAATCAAGGGCGAGGTGCGATCGCTTTTCATATCCAAGATCCCTTGAAAGTGAACGACAAGGCTAAAGATATAGCAGCAATTGAGGGGCTTGACATCAGAGCCGCTTGCATACATCTAATTTTTGCAGCTTATGCTACAGCTTTAGAGCAACCTTGGGAGCAAGAATTTGCGATCGATGAGCGACAAATTGAAAAATATTTGGGGATGGAGAAACGCAAAGATTTAAGCAAAGCTGCCAAGCTAGCTTTAATGAAAAATATCGTTCAGCAAGCTTGCTCCCTGATTATCTCCATTGACTGGCCCCAACAAGGCCGAATTAACGGATTCTCCCTTGTCGGTAGCCGTTTATGGCACTTAGTAGATATTCAGCACCACTTCCAAGAAGACAATCTCGGATGCAAATATCTGATTGGGCTAACTTTTAAAGTCAAAGCAGGCTTATGGGCGCAATATTTCTTAAACAAACAAGCATGTAAAGAGCGAACTGCATTCTATCAATACGGCAGTCTCCCCAAAACACTGCTAACCACAGTCATGAGTATTTGGCAGCAACATGAAGGCGCAGTTCGACTAATGCTGTGGTTGCTGTTTAAAACCAAAATGGGTAAAGAACAACGCATCACCATTCCTACCCTGCTGCGTATTGCTTACGGTGAAGAAAAAGTCGCCCTTGCATCCAGACAACGGGAAGAACGTAAACGTCTGCTGCGAACCTTTGAAAGCGATTTAGAAATTCTCAATCACTATGGAATGAAACCGCTTTTCGATCCTGTTACTTATCCACCAGAAATTCAACCCTTGTGGGCGAAATTAATCGATCTTCCCGAAGATCCAGATGAAGCATTAGAATTTTGGACTAATGACGGTGGTGCTGAAACTCGCCTCACAGACACAGGCCCCCGTGGTAAATGGAATCTACTAATGAATGCGCGGATTTTGGCTTTTGAACTCCCGCCAGAATGGGAACAGCAAATCTCAGAATCGGAAAAAAAGAAAACAAGAACCGCTAAAGCCAAAAAGAAACCCAAAGCTACAAACGATTTGCTAGGCGAACAGATTTTGCAAGCGCGAAAAAACTTGAATCTCTCCCAAAGAGAATTGGCAAAACTCACAGGTAAAAGCCAAAGCTGGATTCGAGATATCGAGAATGGTCGTTTAAAAGCCAAATTAGAAGACCAAATACTGTTACGAAAAGTCTTAAATATGGCTTCATCTTAATTTAGAATTGAAACGCAAAGAAGCGCAGAGGAACACAGAGATTTTATTAAGAATTTGTGCAGCGTTATAGTAAATACAGCAATACTTTGCGTACCTCTGCGCTTCTCTTAGCGTCCCTCTGCGTTTAAAAACTCTCTCTCTACTTCTGTGTACTATAACTCATCACCTTACTAGAAGTAATCCAAAAACTACCAACAGCATATTTAGTAACTACTAACTCTCGTGTCGCATTGCATGAACTTTTCAGTTGTTGAGTCTTCGTTTCATCTTTCACAAGTTTAGCCTGGTAAGTATAGAGAGAACCACAAGGTTGTTCAAAACTAATTTCAGCTAAAATAGTATTATTATCTAAACTTTGCTCTAGAATTTTGCCTGCAACTTTGTAATTAAACCAATCCCATCCTTTATAGAGAATTAGTTCTCTTTCCAAAACTTGAAGTGCAGCAGGCAGAATTCCCCAGCCTCGATAGACTTGATGTAAGCATTGAATATCACCACTACGAGTCAAAATCGATCTAAATGAATCTCGATCGAGACGACCATAGTATCTTCCTTCTGGCAAGTCTATAACTGTTGGTGCAAACCGATGTCCACCAAAGTGCGATGATTTCCAAATTCGCACATTCTCTAAGCACAAATCAGCTTTACTCGCTATTATTTGGAAATAAAAAGGAGCGCCATATCTCGCACAACACTTATCATGGCTGCCGTGGGTACAAACTAAAATATCTCTAGTTATACTAGTTTCTACTTCCAAATTAGAATCGATACCCCATATCCATTTTTGGACAACTCCTGCTACTTGCTCAATATTTGCTAGCTGAAACTCCTGCTTATGGTATCCATTACTTAGCCCCTCTTGTTTTTGATAAATCAAAAGCGTAGTGTGATTTACCTTGTGTGATAAATCATTAGCAATTAGGAGAAATCTAATCGGCAATTTTGCACGCTTCACTTCTTCTACCAAAATCCTCAAATTCTCAGGCACCCACTTGGAGTTCAAGGCTTCTGATGTCCAAGGTAAAGGACACTCAACTAAAATATAAGTTTGATAATTGGTGGCACTACCAATAACATCTTCTCCTACTTGCCGCGAATCATCAGAACAAAAAAAAGTATTCATCTCACTGTACTCATTAGCATATTTTATGGACAAAAGGTATTACAAAATACAATTGTGTTCTTAGCTACAATATCCTTAGTTCAAGGAGATAAAAAAGAACAATATTCATTTCCCAGTTAAAACTAGGTAGCCACTTTATAACATCATTATCGATTGAGGTCTTCCCGATTAATAAATTCTCCACAATAAAGATAAATAGTGTCAAGAGATATTTTTCCGTATGAGTGGCGTTAATTTTGTATCTAGTTTTATTGTTATTTGGTATTTAATAAATTTTCATTAGCAAAAACTCAGTTTTTCTGAATTTGCTCTCTTTCGCAAAATCAAATATATTAAACCTGGTACATTAACGCAAAGCGACTGGGAGAGTTATCGACGATTAACTTGCTTACAATATCTATGTAGCCGATACTACAATCAAAAATGTTCCTAGCGGCAATCTAGTTGTTTAAAGTTTTGCTGAAATTATCTACATAGCTAATTACATATCCTGTTTTTACATATAAAGAAAGATATAACTCTGTACCGATATCTAAAAAATATATTCCTAAAGGAAGATGCGGAAACATTTAATAAACAGCGATCGCTTTGATAAGCCAATACTGTTTTAAGATTTCTTCCACATTATCTGCTTTCAATTTATCTCTCGAATTATCCATATTGCAAATAATTCTCAATAGGACAAGAAAATAAAAAAGTCAAATTAGGGGTAAATGCTTTACTTCCCCATACTCCATTTGCGATCGGTTAATAATTAAAAGTAGTGACTAATTATTAACAGTGTCACTGACATTAACATTAACAAATTTGGTATTTAGCGTTTTACCTAATCTAACTTCCCGAAGATAGTGTCAGGGTTTGATGATAGGTATCTGCTTTGACTGTAACTGAAGTCAATAAGAAATGCAAGTTTTTAATAATCTTTATGATTTCTTTATAGTTTGTTGCCTCTAGGACATTGCTTAAATCAAGGTGAACAGGTATTTCATAGTAAGGATAGCCCACTACAACAAGCATTGAGAGTTTCAATATAATAGATAAAGTTTTGCAATTGTGACAAATTGTTGCTAGTAAAGGCGCACTTACTAGTTCAAATATCTCTAGCTATGGCGATCGCATATTTCTACTTTCACGCAGAATTGAATCATTTTTTACCACGGCATCACAAACAGGTGAGAATATCTCATGTGTTTGAGGAAAAAGCCTCTATTAAGGACATGATTGAGTCGTTGGGTGTCCCTCATCCAGAGGTAGATTCGATAAATGTTAATGGTGAATATGTAAATTTTTCTTACATAGTTTCTGATGGAGACACTATCAATGTTTATCCAATTTCAGCTAGGAATGTTATTATACCAAGCGTTTCTCTTCTGCCAAAACCACTCAGTATTGTCCGTTTTGTTGTAGATATTCATTTAGGGAAGCTGGCGACATCTTTACGACTTTTAGGTTTTGATACTTTATACCGCAATGACTACGAGGACGATAAATTAGCCCAAATATCGTACACTCAAGCGCGGATTCTCTTGACTCGTGATAAAGGTCTATTGATGCGTAGTTTGGTAACGTATGGGTATTACGTTAGAAACACTAACCCCGAACAACAAATCCTAGAAGTACTGCAACGCTTCGACTTGTTTGAATTAATCTCACCATTTAAACGGTGTTTGCGTTGCAATGGATTATTAGAACCTGTAGATAAGCAATCCATTATTGAACAAGTGCCAGAAAAGGTGCGATCGCAGATTGATGAATTCCAGCGTTGCCAAGACTGCGATCGCATTTTTTGGAAAGGTTCGCATTATGAACGATTACAACAGTTTATTGATGGAGTACTCAACTCACAAAAACGTGAGTAACTATTTACCCAGCTGAAATATTCCCACTGATTATTTGACTACCCCCGATTCTGGGATCTTCATCTTCGCGATTCAAATCATCAGGAGTGGGATTTTGCTTACTCTCTCCACTCACTTCTTCTGGTTCAATGGGATCTGCCTCTTGAGTATCAATATCAAGAGAGTCAGGAGGTTCTTTGGCATGAGAGAAATCGATAAGTGGATCGGGTTGCTCAGTAGTCATAAGTTGCTAAATAATAGTGTAGTTTTTTCTAGTGTTAAATGTATCTTGAGTGCAAACATCTTTCTGAAGAAAGAAACTACTAGTACGCCAAGGTAACGCAAGCGGGGTAAAGGGGAAGGGAGAAAGGGGAAAGAAAGGTTTTTTATCCCTTACCCTTTTCCCTTTAACCTTTACCCAACCTCTACCTAAAAATTTTGGGTTGACAGACTACTACGTTGTGTGATGGTGTAATAAAAGGTGAGTGAATGACATTAATTTTAGCTCTCGATTTTGGCGGAACAAAGCTGGCAGCAGCAACAATCAATATCGGTTCGAGAAAGTGGTTGCGTTATGAACGTCGTCTCTCGCCAGCGAATGCAGATGCTAGCACTGACTTGGAAATGATGCGATCGCTCATTTACTCTTTGCTGCAAGACACAAAACCTGCTGCGATCGGTGTCAGCTTTGGCGGCCCAGTTGATGCTTCCACAGGGACGGTGCGACTTTCTCATCATGTGATTGGATGGGAAAATATTCCTCTCAAAGCCTTGTTGGAGGAGGAGTTTGGCGTTGCTGTTGGTGTAGATAATGATGCCAACGTTGCTGCTTTGGGCGAACACCGCTTTGGTGCAGGACAGGGATACGATAGCCTGTTTTACATCACTGTCAGCACTGGTGTGGGTGGCGGTTGGATACTTAACGGCCAGCCTTGGCGGGGTGCTGGTGGGATGGCTGGCGAAATTGGACATATCGTTGTCGATCCGGCTGGCCCAGTTTGTTTGTGTGGGAAGCGGGGATGTGTCGAACGTTTGGCTTCGGGGCCTTATATGGCGCAAAATGCTAAGGAAATTTTGGAAAAGGAACCGCAGAGGCGCAAAGTACTTAGAGATGGAGAGATTTTGAGGAGTTTGGTGGGGGGTAATTTAACGTTGCTGACGGGACAGTTGGTAAGTGAGGCGGCGGCGGCTGGTGATGGTTTGGCGAAGGAAGTTTTACACAAGGCTGCTTGGGCGCTGGGTGTGGGTATTGGCAATGTAGCAAATTTGATGAATCCGCAGCGCTTTGTGTTAGGAGGTGGGGTGACGAAAGCGGGGGAGGATTTCTGGCGGGTGGTGCGTCAGGTGGCGCGGGAGACGGCTTTGCCAGAAGTTGATTTTGAAATTGTGTCGGCGGTTCTAGGGGATGATGCACCTTTATGGGGGGCGGTGGCTTTAGCAGAAATAGGGATGGCTTGAAAGGTAAAAAGGCGATCGCTTTGCTGTAGTTTTTTTGGGTTACTTATTAGATTCTTTAACTAAAAGCTATTAGGTGAGGAGAACTCTTATCAGTAATACACATAGGAAGCAATATAAAGCAATCGATTACCTTTTTGGTTTGCGCCTGTAATATCCCCTTACCCAATGACCGTTTCTCAAATGAGGCTTGACAAGTACAAAACCAGGAAACTGATTTGTAATCTCAGGATTTCTGTGAACGAATTTTCCAAGTAAATCTTGAGCCAAAGCTGAGGTCGCAATTACCTTTTGAAGTTTGTATGTATCCTCAATAGCATTTAAATCTGCTAATTTTTCACAGGAAAATTCATAAAATAGACCGAAGCTACCGGCTAACCCTCCAAACACAACCATAGCCCAGTATAATTGAGCGAGTTGTCCCAGAGTTATATAACCGACCATACACAAAATGGCTAGTGTCCAACTCCAGTCAACTATTTCTTTAATCCGCTGAAAATGCTGGCGCAATGATAACATTTAAGGATACTGAAAAAATTAACTATTAGGTGTAGACTTCTTTTGAGGTACTGAGCATTTCAAGAAAATAGGTTTAGGTCTATCTGGGTTACTTTTCAAATTTAAGTCTTGCTTATAAGGCTCACAAGAATTTTTATATATGCGAACTTTAACGTAGTCTGTAGTTGGTATTTGAACTCGGAAAGCGCCTAAATTATCAGTCGTATCTGTATCAGACCCACCTTCAGATTCCATTATTACTTTTGCGCCAACTATAGGAACTTGAGTCGCTTCATCAAAAACGCTAACTTTTACACTACTTGAGTTTAGTACTGTAGAAGGTTTATTTTCAGGGCTTTCTTTATCTGAGGTATTCAGCCCTGGAACGTGAGTTGCAGCCCCATAGCCTATAGTCAACAAGAGAAATCCAGTCAGGGCGTACCAAATAGGTTTCGGTATATTACTCAGATCCATATACTTGGCAGATGCGGATGTGTATTGATTAGCAAAGTGAAATTATAAACATACTTATACTACAGCACGGTAAGAATAGTTTATGGAGTCTTCACGAAACAAGCGCGCCTGTGAAAAACTGATTAAGAATGTAGTGAAATTGAAAAATCACTAATCGTTTCACTATGAATTTTGAATATCTTGACGAAACTCTCTAATTGCTTCCAAGGGAGACGATAACAAAACACAACGATTAAGTAGGGATAAATCTAATTCTGCTAAAAACTCACTTTTAACAACTTTCTCATATTCTTGCTCTCGTAAGTAGTAAACTTCAATTGTGCCATCTTCCCAAAACCAAACTTCCGGGACTTGCATTAATTTGTACTTCTGTAACTTTATGGGACTACCACTAGTAATCACTACTTCAATGCACAAGTCTGGTACAGGTTTGTTCGTTCCAAAGCAATAAGATAAATCTGCTTGATATTCAACTATCTTGGGAATAATCTGACTAAAACTACCACTGGGAAAAAATTCAATGCCTTTGACTTCAAAATAAATAATCAGCAGTGCAGCAATTAAACACTTAATCGCCTCATGAGGCTTACCAATAGTCACTATTTCTAAGACTCCATCACAATAAAATAAGCGCACTCCTGGGACATTTTCAAAGCTAGCTTGAATTGCTTTAAACTGTTCCCAACTTAACCCCTGTCGAAAGAAGCGTTGTTCTTCTGGTAAGTTAACAGCATTTTCTAACGTTTGAGTCATAATATTTTTACTGTCTCAGTTAGTAGTCACAAAATTTATCTTATTTCCATTTTAAGTCAAAACCAAATTATCCCGATGAATCACGGTTTCTGCACCGGCATAGCCTAAAATTGCGGAAATTTCCCGCGAATGACGCCCAGAAATCTTTTGCAATTCATCGCTGTTATAATTCACAAGTCCTCTAGCAATTTCGTTACCATTCGTGTCACATAATTGCACAGCATCTTGTGTGCGAAACTCTCCTTCTACCGCCTTAATTCCAGCTGCTAATAACGATCTTCCTGCTAGAGAAATTGCCGCGATCGCACCTTCATCTAAATACAATTTCCCCGCAGGTACAAGTCCGTAAGCTATCCAACGTTTACGCGCCGAAGTTGGTTCGGGTTGCGGTTCAAAATGTGTCCCAATCAGTTCGCCTTGGATAATTTTTTCGATATTCCGAGGAAATCGCCCTTGGGTAATTACGGTACGGACTCCCGCTGCGATCGCAATTCTCGCAGCCGAAATCTTTGTCACCATACCGCCAGTACCCCACTGAGAACCTTGGGAACCTGTTTGTATTTGTAATTGAGTTAATTCTTTAATACTACTCACTAAAGCGATCGGCCGCGCATCTGGCACAGAACGCGGATCGGCTGAGTATAGCCGATCGACATCGGTGAGCAAAAATAGCCAATCTGCTTCTACTAAGCTGGCAACTAATGCCGAAAGGGTGTCATTATCACCAAATTTTAGTTCGTCTATGACTACGGTATCATTTTCATTAACTACAGGGATAACTCCCAGTCCTAATAGTTCCTGAAAAGTATTGTAGGCGTTGAGATAGCGGCTGCGCTGTACCAAGTCACTGCGAGTCAGTAATACTTGAGCGATCGCCTGTTGTAGAGTAGTAAATAAATCATCATATATCCGTATTAACCTACCTTGTCCAACTGCTGCTACAGCCTGCTTGAGTGCGATCGCTTTCGGACGTTCAGTTAAACCCAACCGCGCACAACCCACGCCGACAGCGCCAGAAGAAACTAAAATCACCCGATGTCCTTGGCGTCTTAAATGGCAGAGTGTTTCCGCCAAAGTAGCGATGGTAGAAAGTGCTAATTGTCCCGTTTCTGGTTGAGTTAGGCTGGAAGTACCGATTTTGACAACAATTGTTTTAGCCATTAGTCATTAGTCATTAATCATTGGTTATTAGTCATTGGTCATTAGTCATTGGTCATTAGTAACTGACGAATGACAACGGACAAATGACAAAGGACAAATGACTAAAGAAATTGTAAAGCGCCAATCCCTCTATAGTGAAGGTTGACGCTTTACGGAAGTATATTTACTTAGTATGAGTTAGGGTCTTTTTTGGCTGACCCCATGTTATTAATACTTATGATCCCCGATTTTTTACTTCCAGGAAGATTCCTTAAGCATTTCTTTAGATTTACTTTCCTGACGATTTCTCAACTTTTGTGAATTTTAGTTTTCTTGGGGGTAATAGAGGCTCCCAGAATTTCAGATATCCAAACTTCAAAGTTGCGGACGGGATGAGAGCGCAGAGCTACATCAGCATGAACAATCGGTTCCACTAGAATGGTAAACATTCCCAGGCGATTACCTGCTAAAACATCGGTGAACAAGCGATCGCCTACCATCCCCACTTGATGCACTGGTAGATCCATTCCCCTCAGTGCGGCTCTAATTTTGCGTCGGGAAGGCTTGGCTGCACCTAAGTAGTAAGGTAAATTGAGCGATCGCGCAATTCCACCAATTCGCGCTTCACTCAGGTTGTTACTCACCAAGCACAGTGCAGTACAGGTACGGATTTGCTCTACCCACTCTCGTAGTTCTGGGGAAGCTATGCCGACTGTAAAAGGTACTAAAGTTTCATCTACATCCAATACCAGCCCTTTAAGCCCGTATTTTTGGATAATATCTGGTGTTAGGTTCAACACTGAACCCTCTAAAATCAAATCAGGCTGTAAAAGATTGTTCCAGACCATAGTCAACAGTCAAATGTAGAGAGCTAAGACAAATGAGCATAACCCAATATAGTTTAGTTAGTCGAACTCCATCCTGGAATGTCTCCTTGAACATTTTGAGATAAAATCCCTAAAATCTTATCTATTTCTTTGATGTAATAATTACTCAAATCAATAAATATATCGTTTTCTTCTAACTTCAAAAACTTCCAAATATCCCCTGTTGTTACCGCACCATAAATTTTTCTAATTTCATTTCCTTCTTGTTGATTAAACAATTGGGCTGCCAACATTGCGGCTGCACATTGACCTAATCCACCTTTAATATTTTCATTTTTGGCTTCAATAATAACCACCACTGGCACATTAATTGTTAGCTGCTCTTTAGAACGACTGATGATAAAGTCACAGTATCCATTCAGACCTTTTTCTGCATCGACATTAAAATCTGTTCCCGAAAATAAGCTAATTGGATAACTCGCTCTGCGTCTTATCTCCAACAATATCGGAGTGATAATCATTTCTGAACGAGCTTTTTCAGTATTAATTGCTAAAGCCAGTTCTGTAGTTTCTTCTAAAGAATTTTTGAGTTTCTCACTTGCGTGTAAAGGTTGTATGTCAGCACATAAATCAGTTTCTTCATCAATGCGGATGCTGAATGACTTTTTAAATTTACTTAATGTAAAATCGTTATAAGCCATTTTCAGCACCTCATACCAATTTTAGATTTAGATAATGGAATTGAAAATCACGACCAAAATGCTTGTTTCATAATTTTAAACAATACTAATTGTCCCAATTTGGTGTTAATGTTTCATAGTTTCCACATTTAATGGGACATGGTAAAAGGTTTAGGTAGATTTTGATTACAATCAAAATTCTCAATTAAAAATTCAAAATGCAATATTTTCATTTTGAATTTTTAATCTTATTCCACCTCATTAAAAAGATGTTCTTCTAACAGAGGTTGCACTTTCCGAAACTCCTCTGGAGAAAGTAATTCCGGCTCACCTGTTTTTGTTATCCGTGCAAAAAACAACAGGGGATCTAGGGGTGTATAAATTGCATACTCCTGATCTTCCTCATAAAAGCTAGCAAGTAGCTGTAATTGCTCAGGCTCTAAATCTGCCTCTTCGTCATCGATTTCTAAGGTGAAGAGTTCTGATTCTTCAACTGGTGGTAAATCACCTGCAACTGTCAAAGCATAAGCTGTGTTCTTCAGTACCAAGTTCTGCTCAGATAGTACAGCTTGGGCATTAGCAAAAATTTGCTCAATGATCGTGTCATCTTCTACCAGAACCGCTTCTTCTTCCTCACCATCACCTTCCCAAGAAAAAATTTCTACAGGTGAGTCTACAGGAAGAAGCAAAACGTATTCTTGTCCATCTACTTCTAGGGAATGCTCTATATAACAGTCGAGCGATCGCCCTTTGTCATCGGTTAAAGTGATGGAACCCGCATGAGCGTTATCATTTTCTTCAGGAAATGGAGAGGAAAACATAGCCGAAATGTAGAAATTTAATAAATACCAGCAAGTTTGAAAATCGTTTAACTATAGTTAATGACATATCATGTCAAACAAATAGCTTTATACGTAGATACAACTGCTGGCTAATCGTTTTCAGAATATCATGTTAAAAGGTATCAATATTCAATAACCGCGACTGAGCTAGGAGAGTTGGCACGTTTAACATCCAGCCATTGTTGCAAAATTAAAGCGGCTGCCTTGCGGTCAATTAAACCTTTATGGCGTGATGGAGAGCGGTTTTCAGCTATCAGCAGTTGCTCTGCTTGAAATGAAGTTAATCGCTCATCCATATATTCCACAGGCAAGTTTAGTGCTTTAGCAAGTCTTTTAGTAAATTTCTGAACTTGACGAGCCTGAAATCCTAGTGAGCCATCCATTGAATAAGGTAAGCCCATAACTAGAATTTGCACCTCACGTTCATTAACGATTTGTCGGATTTGCTCGACATCCTGCTCAAAAGATGTGCGTTCAATTGTAGCGATACCCGTGGCAATTAAACCCGTGCGATCGCATCCAGCCACACCAATCCGCTTGCGACCAAAATCTAGTCCCAATGCGGAAATAAACGGTTTTGGTTGCTCTTGGGATATCACACTACTTCTCCTGCTGTCCATCTGCTGATTCAGCAATCGGTGATGTTTCTATGCTAGGATTTTTTACCGAAAAGTTAATCGGTTCTGGCTTGCTTGGCAGAGGTTTATCTGACGATGGTAACTTTCCTGGTTGTATCCATGACATCCCACCTGGTATAGGTTTACGAGTAGGTTGTAAACCTTGCAGCATATCAGTCCACTGCATTCCTTCTAAGGAGACGAATTTTGACTCTCGTAGCTTGTGCCACACAGAGCGAGACATCACTAATGTATGTTCTATGCGTTTTGCCCCAATTCGCTCTAAATATTCTTCTCGCTCTGCCTGATAGTCTGAGGATGCTAGTTGTAATCCTTGCTGGGGAAAATCTTGGGCAATACGAGCCAGTTGAGATAGTAATTCTGGATAAAGCCAGGTGTAAGCAGGATGAACTGTCAGCGTTGCAGCATGGGGAACTTCACCTTTGCGATCGAGTTGCACCTGAAAATAGCCGATCGCAGCTTTGCGTTGCGGTTCAAATACGTAACCACTGACTACTTCTGTTTTGGTCAGCCATTGCTTTACTGCATCAGTTAAAGCGCCAAACAAACTGGTTTTAAAGTCGCGGGTATTGCGGTCAAAAACCTGACGTACCAAAGGTGGCATCGATGCCGTATCTAGTTGATATAGCAACTGGGCATCAGCATTACTTATAGGTAAGAGGTTGGGCAAGTCTGGCTCTGCTTGTGCCAATTCAGCCAGTAATTCTGACCCAATTTCCCAGTATGTCATTTCTGCTAGACGCTGGAATCCATTTTGTCGATATAATGCCAGCGCCTCTATGTCATTGATATTAACTTCCAGTAACCAAGTCCGAGCTTCCAGAATCGATTCAAAGCAATGACGCAAAAGTGGCGAACCAATTCCTTGTTTATCAACACCACGCTCTAGCAACACTCGATCGATCCGCCAAGTGCTACGTGTGCGGTTAAAGGGTGACACTTGAATCATTCCTAAAAGTGTCCGCCCTTGCTCTGCAACAAAAGCACAAAGGCGATACTGTAGCGGGTTAGGAAACCAACTTAAAAATTTGAGTAATCCATACCAACGACGCAGCCTTTGCATCTGGCTGATGGCAAAACCTGCTCCCTTCGGAGTAAGGGCTGCTAATGACTCTTGAGTTATGCGCTCAATTCCGTCCAGATCCCGATATTGGACTGGTCGGATAATAACGCTGAGGTTTCTGGGAAGTAATGAAGTCATTTTTATTCGAGCCGCCATTTAGCCTTAACTAACTGCTCTTCAAAGGAAGGAACTGCTGCAATAATCTTAACTAGTTTCTGCTCTCTACTATTGTGCCAAAAGGGTGATTTTAGTAACTTAATACTTAAAAAGCAGAAAAAGCAGACCTTGTGAGAACACCATTGGCATTGACCCAACAACATCTGCCCTTATTTTATTTGAATTTTGATTAAAATTTGTATATATTTTATAACCCTTGCCGAGAAACTAGCTTTTCAAAGTTGGCTTGGGTTTGATGGAGTAATTGGTGGCGACTATCTACCAGTGTTTGCTTCAGCGTTGGAACAAGATTACGAGCTTGCAGAGTCATGTGAAGTTGCAAGTTAGCAACATATTCACTGAAATCTTGATTCATTTCATCTGCGCCCGCATCCGTTAATAAATTTGATTCCATTGCCACTGTGTTCTCCTGTGTTAATCCTGTGCTGTCTCTCTTCATGACCAAAAACTATCACGTTGTTTGGACTAACTTCTTAATTTGCAATGAAGTTTAACGCTTCTTAGGGATAATATGTCCCTTAAAATCTTAAACCAACGCCACCTTGTACGGAAATAGCTGTACCACTGCTATCTCGATAGGCATCAAAAGCAATAATAGCATTGCCAAAAAGGACAGTATTGCTATTTGGGATCATATAATCAATACCCGGTTGTAAGGCAAAACTAATTTTGTCACCTACAGGAGAAGAATCACCGCCACCAGCTAAAACTAATCCCGCACCCAGGTAGGCATCAGCTTGCCAGTTGAGGGGTAAATCGTAAGAAACCGTTGGTACAACAGCCGTATTACTACCAATTAACACTTGAGCGCGGAGTGATACTGGTGCTTCCAAAAGCTTGTAGCGCCCCGCGATTACTCCCCCCAATTGGATACCATCGGTCAAACCAACAGTGGGGCCGATACCAATATAACTGCCATAAGCCACTTGAGCTTGTGCTGGTTTCGTACTCGCCAGACTCAAGATCAAACCAGCCCCTAAAACTGAAACCAAAGATGGAATATATTTCATAACCAACTCCTCACACCAATTTGTCATTAGTCATTTGTCATTGAGCATTGGGCGTTAGGAGTGCTGTTAGCGATAGCGGGGCGTTTAGCCCTTGCTGAGTGCTGAGTGCTGAGTTAGGAGTTAAGAGTTAAGAGTTAGGAGTTTTGTTTATCTCCTTGTCCCCTAACTCCCTCACTACCTCACTCCCTCACTCCCTCACTCCCTGCCCCTCTGCTCCTCTGCTCCTCTGCCCCTCTGCTCCCCTGCTCCTTCCATTCTACGGGCAACGGGGATGAATCCCTCCTTGAGTACAAATGTATGCTAATTGCTTGGCATCTAAATTTTTGGCTTGAGAAAAATCAACCCCTTGGACTACGGCAGATACTGAGCCTAAATCTGGGGTTTGGACAAATTGATCTGCTGGATCTTGTTTGCTAGGAGCGAGAATTGCTCCTTTAAAATCTGCTCCAGCAACGTTTGCCCCTCGTAAATCTGCAAGACTCAGGTCAGCATTTTGCAAGTTAACGTTTTCCATTTGGGCAGAACGTAAAACAACACCAGTTAAACGAGTAGCACTGAGGTTAGCATTGCTGAGATTAGCACGATCCAAATAAGCTCCTGATAAATCTGCCCCTTGCCAATCAGTGTTAGTTAAGTTGGCAAAAGATAATTGCGTTCCAATGGCAGTGGCGCGACCTAAACGCGCTGCATACAGATTGGCTTCGTTCAATTTGGCATCGCCTAAATCAGCTCCAGTCAAGCTAGCTTTTTCCAAAACTGCATTTCGCAGATCGGCTCCTACTAGTTGGGTGCTGTTGAGTTTAGCATCATATAGACGCGCGTTGGATAAATTGGCTCTGTTAAGAGTGGCACGACTCAAATCGATGCGGTTCATCAAGACGCGACTGAGGTTAGCATCAGTAAGATTAGCTTGCTGCAACTGAGCTTGGCTTAAATCAGCCATTACATCGTCGTAGGTATCCCAGCGTCCATCTTCACCTACACTCCGAAAGCGGGTACCCTTAAAGCTGGCTTGGTTAAGATTTGCAGATTTAAACTTAACTCCTGATAAATCAAGATTGTCCAGTACCAAGTTGAAGAAAGAACCTCCGTAAGTACCACTTTGACCTAATTGGGTTCTACTAAGGTCAACACCGTCGATTTTTTTACCGCTATAAACAGAGAGAATCTTGTTGATTGTTCGTTGGTTTCTTTGTAACCGACCTTGGCGTAATTCCCGCTCTTTGGTTGCAGTGCTACCTACAGATTCCAGTTCGCTCACCAAAAACTGATTCTTATTTTTGAGTTCTGGGATGGCTTGGGGCCCGACAGTTGTTAAAGCTTGTTGAATTGTATCCAGAAGGCTGGGGTCAGTTTCGCTAACTAATAAATCCGCCAGAAATTTAATGGATTGTGGGTCATTAAGACCACCCATAGCCAGAATTGCACTTTGGCGTTGCTCATTAGTTGCCCCAGAGTTGGGAGTCAATTGTTTGACAAGTTCGAGGAATTGTTGGCTGTTGATTTGCTTGGTTGCTCGCTGGGATTGTTGAATTTGGATATAAACTTGAGTACCGATTAAAGTTGCCAGCACAGCAGTCATACTCGTTAGCCCTACCCCAAACAAAGTCAGATTGGGATTTTGCTGTATTCGCCGCCACAAATTATGCGATTGGCTGGTTCGATCTGCCGCTAATTCTTCTCCCTCTTGCCATTCTGCTGCTTCTTCATTACTGTCAGCAGACTGAGCTTGTTTGTTGCTAGCTAAAACTGCATCAATTGTATAAGTACCTGCGAGTCGATCGTGGAGTGCGCGACGCCCCCGACGGGACGGTAAGCCAATCCCTTCACCCACAATCATTAATAAAGACAAAAATGTGAATAATCCTAAATTGGGAAAAGCAAAGCTGTAGCGCCACAGCAGATAGGCAATGGAAATGGGTACAGTCCAACGCCCAACTCCTTCTCTGATCGCAACTGCCCCCAATCCGGGCGGCTTCCCTTGCTCGTTGACAACCCGCACTTTTAACCAACGTTTAGGAATTGTGCTACCAGTCTTAGCTAATAAATACAATTGCCACCACGAGAGAGTTACAGGCGCTAACAAGGCGATTGTCCACAAAATATTAGTCGGCCATGCTACGTTACGGATGCCATAGCTCACAGGTAGAGCTAGGGGTCTGGCGATCGCTCTTTCTGTGACTACCAGCACGGGGTTAAGCGGTACTCGGTTCAGATCGCTTCTAGAATTGGCATAGACACCAAGGCCGAAGGGAATCAACCCACTAGTCACCACTAGTGTAATTTCAGCCGCCCAAGCAGCAAAACGCCTACTTCCTAGTAGCAGCGAATTGGCTCTTTCCGATTTTTTTGACTGACCAGATTGATTACTAGTTCTTCTGACAATTGGTGACGTCATCGTATAATTTCCTTTGATATTATTTCTACGCCGCGATCGGCACAATTAAAATAGACTAAGCTCGTCAGCAAAAAGAAAAGCATATTGAAATAGGATTTAGGAGTTATGCAGCAGAATTCAGGAGTCTGAATAAGCTGCGCTAACAGAAATCAAATAGGCTTTATACCTAGTTTTGACACTTAGCTTGTGTACTTCAACTTCCTGGAAATCCTCTGTAAGTCAGAAGCCGTTTTTATTTCGGCTCCTGACTTTCATAACTTTGGGCAGAGTGCAAAGTAAATGCATATCAACTTATTGCTTACGTTGAAAGCTACCAGACACAAAAAATTTGTATCCAACATACACTAACACTGCCAAAAGTGCCAGACTGATTATAGATGCAACTAGTTTAAAAACTGCTTGCAGCATCGCCAAGCCTACTAGCACCGTCACACCTGAAACTACCAGCTTTTTTGCCCCAGATAAGCTGTTGAACCAAATCTGAAATCGCTCTAGTTGCAAGTTGAAGCTGGCAAAAATAGACTGAGGCGTTTGTTTTTGTTCTTGTGAAACCACCCCAGGCGGGGAATTAATCTCTGCCTCTAGCTGATTGAGACGACGCTGTAAGTCTTCTTCTGGTTGAGGATTCATCAATCTTTCCTAACTCATTAGCATACTTATTCAACAATAGACTAACCAAATTCTATTTTTGGTGGTTGTCTTTGTGATTTTAGCTAATGTCTGTGGATGCAAGACCTTTCAGGCATCAATTGTAGAGACGTTGCAATGCAACCTCTCTACATACACCTATCAAATCTTCACAAATAATCCTTAACTGACTAGTATTACTTTATACGGCAGCTTTTGGAACCAAGAGGAATTGCTGTCGTCTATATAAATCGGACTGTATAACAATATTGCTCTAAAAAAAATCTGGAGCATTCATTAAAATGAAGACTCTGAGGCTACTTGCAATTATTCCCACAGCTTTGGCGATGAGTTTGGCTTTCACTGAGGCTAATTTGGCACAGACACCAACAATTCAAATTGGTCGGAATTTCCAACCAGATCCACTGGTTTTGAAGGGAAAGTCTGGGGGAACTGTCAAAAGTAATTGTGGCAATATTACCACTGAACCTAGTCAAGTTATCCAAGTTACAGAGTCACTACCTTATTTACGATTAACAGTAGAGAGTCAAGGAAAGCCAACACTCCTGATCGACGGGCCTGGAGGGCGCTTTTGTGTATTAGCAGATAGTTACTCTGGAGGTAAGTCAGAACTTTCTGGTTATTGGCAGGCAGGAAAATACTCGCTGTATGTGGGCGAACTATCCCAGCAACAGTATACTTACAACCTCTCAATCTCACAAAAAAATAAATAGTCATTAGTCATTTATACTTTGCTAATGACTAACGATCCTTGACTATTCTTCCAGTGATTTAGCGGGAACTTCGACAGCAGTGACATCAATTGTGCCTTCTGGTGTGAAGCGCTGAAAATGACTATTTTGCACTAACAGTAATTCCTTACAATTAGGACATTGCAACTGAGTGTTATTTAAACCTGTAAATTCATATCCACAAACGGGACATCGATCGGCAACCAAGTTGCGTTGCAGCCACCAACGAAAGCCAAAAAAAGCCACAATAGGTGCTAACAACAGTAACCCGAAAATAATTAGCAGTGAATTAACTAACCAACCCAAGCCCACTGATGCCAGCAGCCAAAAAACTGCCAGCAGGGTGAGCCAAGGGCGGAGATTTAAAAGATTCAATTGAAATGACTTAAAGCTCATTTTTAATAAATTTCGTCCTGCTCTCCTTCTAGGATAGCGATTTTAGTCATTAGTTATGAGTTATCGATCGTTTGTCATTTGGACTCAAATGGACTTTATTACTGAGGATAGCAGCATTTTGTGTAAGTGCTGTTGAAAGGCATTGATGCCAAACAGAGCGATCGCCTGTTCTCTTAGCCACTCTCCATCACATCGCTGGTCATTCCCTTGAAGCATTTCTATACAAGCTGCTGCTACAGCATCAGGATTGCGGTGTGGAACTCGCCATCCCAGTTTACCATCTTGCAAGGGGTCAGCGGAGCCATCATCGTCACCAGATAACACCGGCACTCCACAAGCCATTGCTTCTAGATAAACTATGCCAAAGCCTTCTTGCGACGGCATAATATAGGCGTCAGCAAGCCGATAATGTTCCATTAATTCTTCTGTGGCAACGAAACCAGCAAACACGACGCGATCGCTCACACCTAAATATGCAGCAAGTTTAGCTAATCGCGGTTGGTCATCGCCGCGACCAATTACCAAATATTTCACTTCTGGGAAAACTTCAGCGATTTGTGGTAATGCCCGAATGGTGACATCTACACCCTTGTAAATATCTCCTGACCATAACCGCGCTACTGTCATTAACACTTTCGCATCAGTTAAGCCATACTTCTGGATTAATTCTGGTTGTTTGGAGCCAGGAGTAAATTTATCCGCATCAATTGCACAAGGCAGCATCTGTACCATGTTTGGGTTTAGACTATTGGCAACACAAGCGCGATCGCGGCTGTAGCGACTAATTGTCCAAATTCTCTCTGCTGATACCAGGGCACGACGTTCCTGATTTTTCAACGGTTCCCAGACTTCTTTGCCGTAAGTTAGCACGGTGTAAGGAATCCCCAAGGGCTGGCAAAGTGTTTGGATTAATACTGCTAAGTTAATGTGACCGCAGAAAACCTGCTGCGGACGGCTCTGCAACAGACATTTCAGTAAAGCTGCTGCCATTTGCAATCTCCCCAAATAGGGAGACTGATTTTTAAAGTAATGAAATTTTAAGTTCTCGTCTTCAAACGGATTTAAGCTATCAGTACTATCTCGCAGCAAAAAAACTTCTGCTTTGTAGTCTTGACCCAATCCCAAATAGGCGCGAAAAATATCTTTTATATACGATTGAATACCACCTTCGTGAGCAAAAATTTCTAAAAACACAAAGACATGGTTAGTTTGTTTATTAACTTTATTACCTAAATTCAGGTTTTTTGTCACTGTAGTGATTTGCATCTTAGATTATTTACACTTGCGGTAAGGGCGCGATGGCACCGCTTTGTAACCGCTCTAAATCTGTTTTTACCATTTTTTCTAAAAGTTCCTCAAAGCTTACTTGGGGTTCCCAGCCGAGGTTTATTTTAGCTTTACTGGGGTTAGCTACTAGTTGAAAATGCTCATCTTGTCGCAAAAAGTTAGTATTTAAAACTACATACTGCTTCCAATCCAAGCCCACAGACTCAAAGGCTGTGGCAACTAAATCTCTCACACTGTGTAGTTTGCCAGTGCCAATCACATATTCTTCTGGCCGATCAATTTGCAACATTAGCCACATTGCCTTTACATAATCACCTGCAAAGCCCCAATCACGTTTGGCATCCAGATTACCCATTTCTAATGTGTCAGTTAAACCCAATTTAATTGATGCAGCTGCCAAAGAAACTTTGCGTGTGACAAACTGAGGTGCGCGTAGAGGAGACTCGTGATTATATAAAATTCCGCTACAGGCAAATAGTCCATAGCGCTGTCTATGATGCACCATCGTCCAGTGAGCGTGCATTTTAGCCGCAGCATAAGGATTTTTGGGACGAAAAGCGGTTTCCTCATCTTGAGGCGAGAGGAATACATCGCCAAACATTTCTGAACTGCTGGCTTGATAAAATCTCGTAGACAAACCAACTTTTCGTACTGCTTCCAAGAGCCTAGTAGCTGTACCAGTTATTAAATCCAAAGTTCCCAATGGGTCGTTCCAAGAGTCGGGTACAAAACTGGGAGCCGCCAAATTGTAAATTTCTTGGGGACGCAGTTGTTCAACTGCGGTCAACAGTGCTGCACTATCCCTCAAGTCAACTGTAAAAATTTCTACTTGATTTGCCAGTATTCCCAGTTTTGTCAAATTAGTTTGTCGATGTGGGGGTACTAATCCGACAACTCGATAACCACGGTTGAGGAGCAAATGGCTGAGATAGTAGCCATCTTGACCAGTAATTCCTGTAATTAGGGCTGTCTTAGTCATAATATTTTGTTCCCCTATTGTGTCTATCTCTTTAATCACGAAATGGCACTTGTTGGAGAACAAACATTAAGACTCTCAACACTGCTGACAAATCTTAACAAAGCAGCTAGTGTAGCTCGAATGCTATTTTTACTATATTCACTAGTTCTTTTTATACAAAAGCTTTACTGAAAACTTTACAAAAAAATCATAATAACGATCGGTAATTTCACGTAAAAAATATATTTCTCCAATTTAAATAACATTGAAAAAGAAGTATACTTTTATCAATCAAATAACAATGTATTTTAACAAAAACCGCTTCTGTTTGAAAGTTTGTAGCTCAAATTGAGGCAAAGTCTTCATTAGCTTGATGAGGGCTATATGGAAGTTTTATTTGTTTGCCTCCTATTACAAGAGAGTATTGTAGAGAAGAAAAACCCTCGTTTTTTGTCGAGACTCCTTCCCTACGCCCCACTTTGCTCACAAGCCAAAATTGACATCAGAACTATTCTTTACCTTTAGCCTTGACTTCACTGTTACTTTTGTGCTTCTACAGAGTACTTGACAATGAGTAGGCAATTTCTACCATCCGCACCACGTTCGTATACAACCTTGTCAGCCAACCGCCGGAGGAGAAACCATCCATACCCACCTACTTGCAGAGTACCTGGGGCTGGCTCTGCGATCGCATCAGGATTGAAAGGTTTTCCATAATCCCAAATTCTAATTTCTAGTCGGTCAATCCACAGATAAACGTTAATCTCAATGGTTGTTTCTGGCGGTAAAGCATGATGAGCATGACGAACAGCATTGGTAAAGCCTTCTGCTAATGCTAAATTGAGGCGATCGAGTTGGGTTTTTGACCAGCCAAGTTGAGACAAGTGTTGCAGACAAAATTGCTCAAACCATTCTTGTACTTGGTTTAAGAGCCTGAGTTCGCTCTTAACCGTCAGATGGTCTTGCTGCACTATACTAAGCATTAACTGTGAGTTGAATATAAGTAAACCCAAGTTGCTAGTTATTAAATTCTGCGCTGTTCGCAAAATTTCTCTGACATAAAAAAATCTAAATTGATATATTCTATGTACCAAAATACAAAACATGAATGATTTTGGCATTGACGAGGGTTGTAACTAGCAACTTACGTTAAGTAAGTAAGAAATGTTTGTATTTGTTGACTTTTGATGATTTGAGATTTGGGAATAGCTTTTCTATCCAAAACTGCAAATCCCAGAAGCAATCTGAACGATTGAAGAAGAATACAGAATAAAGAATTCAGAATGAGCTAAAACTTAGCTATCCGCTAACAGAAGGAAATCAGTGAGGGATACACTGCGGGATTTGGCTACAAATCCAACACTATCTTGTTGAGCACTAAAAAAAGCATATTTTAGTGGGGAACTTAAACCCATTTATGCAGACACTATCTATAAGACGCTATGCATAACTTGCTTTCCTGTAAGATACACGGATTCACTTTGGGTGGCGTTATCCGCTTTTTCGTTCACGTTTTAATTCTGTTAGCTCTCTTCGGGGCGTTTAGCCCATTCTGGCTTCTGAATTCTGAATTCTTTACTGTTAAAATTGACGCCTGTTGATTGTTTTCAAAAGCACATCTGCATCTGCTCTTGAAACTCACAGGCGTCAAAGAACTTTGTGGTGACTAATTTAGAATAGTCCCAAGGTCAAAGATTTATCCAATGGCAAAGCAGCACCAATACCCAGCCACAAGGTGACAAGGGTACCAAAGAGGAATACTGTGGTTGCGACTGGACGACGGAAGGGGTTTTGGAACTTATTCACGTTCTCAATAAAGGGAACGAGGATTAGACCTACTGGTACAGAACCCATTGCTAACACTCCTAAAAGTTTGTTAGGAAGCGATCGCAAAATTTGGAAGACTGGATACAAGTACCACTCTGGCAAAATTTCCAATGGTGTGGCGAAAGGATTTGCTGGTTCACCTGTCATTGCGGGATCTAGCACGGCTAGAGCCACAATCGCAGCGAAGGAACCCATGATCACAATTGGAAAGACGTAAAGTAAGTCATTTGGCCAAGCGGGTTCACCATAGTAGTTGTGACCCATGCCTTTAGCGAGTTTGGCTCTTAACTGAGGATCGCTCAGGTCAGGTTTTTTTTGTGTTGACATTTTGAAATGTGCTCTCCTGCTTAAGTTAAATTAAAGCATTTGTGAAAGCTATCAGCTACTAGGCAACCAAAAGGCAGGAAACAGCGTTTCTATATCTACAGTCATCCGCCTGAAGTTTTCTATAGCTTTACGCTCCAGATACAAGTATTGGTTTTTTGGAACTTATGTGCAATTAATTTCTTGTGTTTCATAAGTTTAAAACAAACAACTCGATCTGAAAACTGACAAATGTTGCCTTTCGCTAATAGCTGAGATTACAAAGGCCCGGAAATGCCTTGCTTGCGGATCATTAAGAAGTGAAACAGCATGAATACTGCAATCAACCAAGGCAGTACAAATGTGTGTGCGCTGTAGTAACGAGTTAGTGTTGCTTGACCAACACTGGAACCACCGCGCAATAGGTCGGAAATCAGAACTCCAACCACAGGAATTGCTTCTGGTACGCCGCTAACGATTTTCACAGCCCAGTAGCCAACTTGATCCCAAGGTAGAGAATAGCCGGTAACTCCGAAGGAAACGGTAATCACAGCAAGGATCACACCACTTACCCAGGTCAATTCGCGGGGCTTTTTGAAACCACCAGTGAGATAAACCCGGAAGACGTGCAAAATCATCATCAACACCATCATGCTGGCAGACCAGCGATGGATGGAGCGAATTAGCCAACCGAAGTTTACGTCAGTCATGATGTACTGGACTGAGGAAAAAGCTTCAGTAACTGTTGGTCTGTAGTAGAACGTCATGGCAAATCCAGTAGCAAACTGGATGAGAAAACAAACCAAGGTAATTCCACCCAGGCAGTAAAAGATGTTGACGTGGGGAGGGACGTACTTGCTAGTAACGTCTTCGGCGAGTGCCTGAATTTCCAGGCGTTCCTCAAACCAGTCGTAAACGTTAGCCATACAATCTCAAGTTCCTAAAAGTCGGTTGCGGTTGATAAATCCCGAAGTTCTGAATCGGCAGAAGCCTTCGCTCAGACTTCTCTCCCAATTAACAATTTTGGGATTTTAGTAAAGAGGAGTTTTTTTTCTTTGCTTTTTAGCTTTCAGTGTGCTAAGAGACTTCAGAAACTTTACACTCTGTAAAGATGGAATATATTGCGATCTCTTTACGCCCCTACACACAAAATGGTGGACACAAAGTAGATTTTATCCTTTGGTGAGTGGATACGATGCATCAGTTGACTGAACAACTTGATGAGAAAAATGCACCACTTCTATAAAAAAAGTAACATAATCGAGAGATAGATTTCATCAACAACAGAGGAAGTGGGCATTATCTAGGCAATTTGGGTTGAGGTGGAATTGATAATGGGGTTCATGAATAAACAAGTCTTTCGGGTTGGATTTTCATTGTTAATGGCGGTTTGCTTGGCGTTGGGTACGCTCACTCAGCCATCGCTGGCTTTGACTGGAGAACAAAAGCTGGTTTCGGAAGTTTGGCGAATTGTTAATCGTACTTATCTAGATGAGACATTTAATCATCAAAACTGGGCGGCTGTGCGGCAAAAGGTTCTGGAAAAACCACTGCCAGATTCAAATGCCAGTTATGAGGCAATTGGGAAGATGCTCAAGAGCCTCGACGATCCTTTTACCCGCTTTTTAGATCCAGAACAGTACCGCAGCTTGCAGGTCAATACTTCTGGGGAGCTGACTGGGGTAGGATTGCAAATTGCCTTGAATTCTGAGAATGGGAAGTTAGAAGTAGTGGCTCCCATCGCCGGTTCACCGGCAGATAAAGCGGGGATTCGACCACGCGATCGCATTCTCAAAATTGAAGGTGTTTCCACAGAAAATCTCACCCTTGATGAAGCTGCTACCAGAATGCGCGGGCCCAGTGGCAGCCTTGTGACTCTCGTAATCGAACGGGACGGAGAAGCAGAAACGGAAATTAGACTGACACGCGATCGCATTGCCCTTAACCCTGTGGTTTCAGATTTGCGTGTTTCTGCTGAGGGTACACCCATTGGCTACCTACGTCTTACACAATTTAATGCCAACGCTTCAACAGAGTTGGCACACGCTATTTCTAGTCTAGAAAAAAAAGGCGCTGCTGCCTACATTCTAGATTTACGAAATAATCCTGGGGGATTATTGCAATCAGGAATTGAAATTGCCCGTCTCTGGTTAGATTCTGGCACTATTGTTTACACTGTTAACCGACAAGGTATTCAAGGTAGTTTTGAAGCCTTTGGGCCAGCCCTGACGAAAGATCCTCTGGTGATTTTGGTAAATCAAGGAACTGCCAGTGCCAGTGAGATTCTTGCTGGCGCACTCCAAGATAACGGTCGTGCCCAGTTGGTAGGCGAAACTACCTTTGGCAAGGGATTAATTCAATCCTTGTTTGAATTATCAGATGGTTCGGGTTTAGCAGTCACAATTGCTAAGTATGAAACTCCTGAACACCGGGATATTAACAAACTAGGTATTAAGCCAGATAAAGTTATTTCCCAACCAGCCATTAACCGCGAAGAAATTGGTACTGAAGCGGATCTGCAATATCAAGCCGCTGTGGAACTTTTGAAGAAAAACTCTGTGGTAGCTGCTGGAAAAGCGTAAAAAGTTTGGAGTTAGGAATTTGCCTTCCTGGGGTCGCAATCCAATACTTTTCGGGTAAAGCATTTTTAACTCGGAATCGGGTTTGGGGAAAAGGGTACTGGGTTTGGGTTAAAGGTTTTTTCTTTCCCTTTTCCCTCGCCCCTTATCCCCTTCTTGGGGCCCCACCTTCCCCTTTTCCCCAAAACCTGAGAAGTATTGGGTCGCAATCTTGTCAGTCCTTTTTCGTTTATGCCAACAACGGTAGCTGAATCACAAATTCAGTTCCTTCGCCAAGTTTAGAATTCACTTGGATCGCTTTGCCATGTTTTTCTAGAATAATTTGACTAAAAATTATACTGGAATTTCAATGATAAATTCTGTTCCCTGACCCAGAACTGAGTTAAAATGCAGTTTTCCGTTGTGGGTCTCTTCGACGATTTGTCGAGCGATCGCAAGTCCTAATCCTGTGCCTTTACCGACAGCTTTTGTCGTAAATAAATGGTCAAACATTTTTTGTTTTACTTCTTCCTCTATACCCTTACCATTATCAGCAATTGTAATTTTAACTAAATTATTTTCTACTGTAGTGGTAATTGTAATGCTGTTTGGATTTGCTTTAATTTCGTCAAAGCTTCGACCAATATTCGATTCCTCCAAGGCATCAATAGCATTTGCTAGTAGATTCATAAATACTTGATTTAGTTGTCCAGGGAAACACTCAATTTGAGGTAAAGTGGCGTATTCAGTTATCACTTCAATTGCTGGACGTTGATCGTTAGCCTTGAGACGATGTTTCAAAATTAAAATCGTGCTATCGATGCCTTGGTGAATATTAAATGGTACTTTATAATCTTTATCGGCACGCGAGAAAGTTCGTAAACTGGTGCTGATATTTTTCAGGCGATCGCACGCCATCGACATGGCATCAATCATCTTAGGCAAGTCTTCTAAGCTATAATCCAAGTCGATTTCTTCGGCATGGTCTTTGATTTCATCACTTGCATTGAGTAAGGTTGATTGATAAAGTTTTAAGTGTTCAATTACATCAGTAAGGGTAGGTTTAGCTTGTTTGAGACTGGCAGCAATAAAACCGAGAGGATTATTCATTTCGTGAGCGACACCAGCAACTAAATTCCCTAGTGCAGACATTTTCTCACTTTGCACCATTTGTAATTGGGCGTTTTGCAAATCGGTTAGCGCTTGTTCTAAGTCAAGTGATTTTTGCTGCAAGGCAAGTTCAGCAAGTTTGCGTTCGGCTTCAAGCCGCGCCCTTTCGCTAATATCTCGCATCACAACTACTGCACCGAGTTTGTTACCTGAAGCATCGAAGATCGCTTGTCCGCTAGCTAACAAAATTCTCCTAGAACCATGCTTCGGCGCAATTACCATTTCCGCATTTTCGACGATTTCTCCTTGCAAGGCGCGAAATAAAGGAATTTCCGTGGTTGATAGAGGTGTTTGACCATCAGGTTGATAGAGATCGAAGTGTTCTGCCCATTGTTCTGCTGGTAATGATTCTACTGGTACACCATGAAATTCACGAGTTGCTTTGTTAAATAGAGTCAATTTGCCACTTGCATCGCAAACAACAATTCCATCGGTAATATTGTGAATGATGGCATTCAAAAACTCTCGTTCTTTGGCTAGAGATAGTTCAGCCTCTTTGCCATTGCTAATATCAATTACTACCCCATCCCAAATGATTGCCCCATCGGCTTGTCGCTCTGGCCGAGAAGCAGATTGAATCCATTTTACGGTTCCTGAAGGCAAGATAATCCGCCATTCTTCCTCAAATGGTGTAAGATTTTCAGCTGAGTAGGCGAGCGCTTGGGCAAGAGCCGGGCGATCGTCAGGATGATTCATAGCGTAAAGGCTATGCGTCCCTGCCATTACCAACTCTGGCTCTAACTCATATAAGTCGAGACAGCCAGAACTAACGTAGGGTGTTGAAGTTGAACCATCCACCTCCAGACGAAATTGGTACACCATGCCAGGAATATTATTTGCCAAATTTTGGAAGCGGATTTCACTAGCCTGCAATTTTGCTAGAGATTGTGCCAACTGTTGCGCATAGTTCTGAGAGTTTTGGTAAATTCGGGCATTTTCCAGAGAAATTGCGGCTTGGGCACAAAGTAAGTTCAGCAGTTCGACGCGATCGCTTGTAAAAGCTCCGGTTGCCAAATTATTTTCCAGATACAATATGCCCAACAACTTACCCTGATTCAAAATCGGGCTGCACAAGATACTCTTGGGTTGCTGTTGCTGAATATACGGATCGTTAATTAATTGCGGATGCACCGTGGCATCAGTAATGACTGCTGGTTGTAAGTTGCGTTTGACGTTATTAATTAAGCCAACTGGTACATCAACTGAGTCTTCAATAGGCTGTGGGTTGAATAACATCGGGTAAAAATCAACTTTGGCAGCTTGGTTCTGTAGACTGCTCAGGGAAAGTTGTGCTAAAGCCTGAACTAGCAACCGCTCTGATTGCAAAAGTATGAATACACATTTATCAGCTCCAGCATTTTCAATGACGATATGCAGCAAAGCTGAAAGTAGTTTTTCGAGTTCGATTTCCCGAGAAAGAGTTTGGGAAGCTTTGAGAATGGTAGCTAAATCTAAAGCAACAGAGACGCTGCTACTATTGGAAGTGGCGGAACTGGTGGAGGTGAGACTCTCCAAGGTGAAAATAGTTTCGTTAGTTGAGAGGGAAAAACGGGTTTGCTCTAAGATGGGGGCGAGGAGTTGGGGATAGCGTCGTTCCAAGTCAGCGACTTTTGCTTTAGCGCCCCAACGAGCATAGCCATAGTAGGCTTGGGTCATATATGACTGAGCAATCCGCTCTTTGTGCCAATTGAGGTAGAATTTAGCTGCCAGTTCATTGGCGAGTGCTTCTTCTTGGGTATAACCGTGTTCTTTAGCTAGAGTTATGGCGCGATCGTACAAATCTATTGCCTCTGATTTCTGCCCTAAGACTCGGTATCGGTCGGCTTCAACTAAATAAAATTTGTGCAGGTAATTTTCTGGAGCATGGTCAGCCCACTTTTTCATTTTTTCCTGATTTTTAGCCACCCGTTGCAAAATGTTTTGCTGTTGTGCCTCACAAACCTGAGAATAGATTGCCAGATGGGCTAGAGAATCATAGGTGTAGCAAAGCGGAACTATGAATAAGCCTGTAGCACCACCCGTATAGTTTTCAGCGGCGATCGCCGCTGACACCGCCAACTCAAACTTGCCAAACATGTAACACAGACCAAGTTGGTTGGCATAGAAATAATACAGCGCAGTTTGATCGCCCGAACGCTCGAGATCTGGCACAATTTCCTCTCGATTAAAGGCATTTCCAGTCAGCTGCCAAGGTTCAGCAGAATCGCCAAGCATATTCAAAATTGGTTGCTGAAAAACGGTCAGATGGCTGGTAAGACCTTCTTGGTTGAGCTGCCCAAGCTGATCTCGGAAGGCAGCGCTCTCTCGATTGAGATCGCTTAATTCTCTGCCTATAAACCAACAATATGAGATGTAAATGAATCCGCAAATAGCAGCCGATTCTAAATCTCCCGTTTCCAATCCAACTTCATAGCCTTCCCGGAGAAACGGTAAGGAGTTCTTGAGCGGCTCTTTCCAATGCCACACGCAACAGTAAATTCCGACATAGACTCTGGATTTCAGTTCTTTGGCATTGAAATGTTCCAGCAACAAGTGTGCTAGTTGTGCAAACTCATACCCAAAGTCAATCTCTCCTGTCATCCCACAAAGTATCATTCCATAGTAGCCATAGCCAATTGCCGAAAATGAGCTATTGCCATATTGAACGGATAAATTGACCTGTTCGACGACAATAAACGGTAACAGCGCTGGAGTGACAACAAAAGCAGCAGAAGTAACAGCGGCAAGAATCCGTACAACTGCTAACTTATTAGGGTCTGACATTTGGGGCAAATTGATTAAATCCAGCGGTTGCCTTCCAGCCAAAATGGATTTAGTCGTCTCGAGTGCTTTAGCAATATCTAATTGACTGGGTTGCTTGGGAAAACTCGTTCCTAGACGCTCTACAATCTTCAGAGCAATCTCCACTGCCTCTATAAATTGATGTTGGGCTTGAGCAGCTTGAATTTGAACTTCATAGACCTTGACCGTATCCAACAGATTTCTAGAGTGTTCTATTATGACTGCGGCCAATTGTGTCATCTGTTCAAAGTTGCCGCTCAGGTAAGCGGCTTCAGTGGCAGCTTCATAGAGGGCTAAGGTTAACTCATACTGCGTTTGCCACATATCTTCAGCTAACAAAGCGATGCCTGTAGTGCAATACTCAGATGCAGCTGTATAGGCAGTTGTGGCTCTGGCTTTTTGTCCAGCTTTCAGATTAAGTTGGGCGAGTTCTATTTGCTTAGATAGCTCGACAATTAGGGATTTGCCGATATTAAGTTGGTTAACAATTTCAAATAATTTTTCGTCTTGTTTGCTAACAGGTGTATGAGTCAGTAATAGTTGCCCAATTGTGAGGTGAGCTATCTGTTTTTGTTCGTCTGGAATCAGGAAATAAGCAGCTTGCTGGACGCGATCGTGCAAGAATTTGTAAACCGTCATTTGTCCTTTGTCACTTGTCATTTGCAAATGACCGATCGCCAATGAGGAATTCTGATAAAATTTGTAAATTTCATTGGTAGGAATGATAAATCCTTCTTGCAATGCTTTCCACAAGTCTGAAGCGGTTTCTGCTTGCGACTTTTCATAAACGATCGCTAAGGTCGCCAAATCGAACTGATTGCCGATACAGGCTGCCAGTTTCAGAACATCTTGAGTGATGTCGGGCAATTTTTGAAGTTGTTGTGCCATAAATTCCACCACATCATCAGTCAGAGCAAGCGATCGCACTTGTGCTACATCACACTGCCAAAAACCTGCCTCCCAATTAAAGCTAATCAGCCCATCCTCATGTAGCGCTTTCAAAAACTGAGTTGTGAAAAAGGGATTGCCTTTGGCTTTTTGATAAACCAACTCTGTCAATGGCAGTGCCTGTTTTGTTGCACAACTAAGCGAGTCGGCGATCAAATGGTTCACATCTGCTTGACTCAAGGGAGCTAGGTTCAAGGTTTTGATGCTAGAAGAAGTTTTTTCAATTTCATCTAGCGTCAACATCAGTGGATGAGCCGCAAACACCTCGTTATTGCGGTATGCGCCAATAATGAATAGATGGCTGCAATCGCTTTGAGCCATCAACAACTTTAGCAAATTCAGCGATGCCGAATCTGCCCACTGCAAGTCATCCAGAAATATTACCAACGGATGCTCTCTGGTCGCGAACACCTGAATGAACTTTTGGAACAGCAGATTGAAACGGTGTTGTGCCGCACCGCCTGATAGTTCAGCGATCTCCGGCTGTTTGCCGATCAGCTGCTCCAGTTCAGGAATCACCTCGATCAGGATTTGCCCGTTCTCTCCAACTGCCGCTAAAATCTTGCTCTGCCATTGCTCCAGTTGAGTATCGCTTTCTTTAAGCAACTGTCCCATCAAATCGCGAAAGGCTTGTACAAAAGCAGACAGAGGAATGTTGCGGTTGAACTGGTCGTATTTGCCCTTGATGAAGTAGCCGTTCCAGCGCACAATCGGTTTATGCACTTCATTGACGACTGCGGTTTTGCCAATACCAGAAAAACCTGCCACTAGCATCAGTTGAGAGCCACCATTGGCCACATCACCAAATGCTTCTAATAAGGTCTTTACCTCCGATTCCCGCCCGTAGAGTTTTTCGGGTATGAGAAAGCGATCGCTAATATCTCGCTGTCCCAAATCAAACCAGGTGTGTTTGCCTGTTTCTCGCCACTGTTCTAAGCAGGTAACAAGGTCATGTTTAAGTCCTAGCGCGCTTTGATAGCGGTCTTCAGCGTTCTTCGCCATCAGTTTGCGGACAATTTCGCCCAGCATCAAGGGCAATTTGGGGTTGAAATCGCACAGGCTAGGTGGAAGTTTCGCAATGTGGTAATGCACCAACTCCATCGGTTCATAGGACTCAAAGGGCAATTTTCCACTCAGCAATTCAAAGAAAGTCACACCTAAAGAATAGAAGTCACTGCGGTAGTCAATGCCTCTGTTCATCCGTCCGGTTTGCTCTGGCGACAGATAGGCTAGCGTTCCCTCTAGTCCATTGAGGCTCTGAAGTTCCTGGGTTTCTCGTGGTAAGAGCGAGGCAATACTAAAGTCAATCAGCTTGATTTGGTTCGTGTCAGGGTGAATCAAGATGTTGGCTGGCTTGATGTCTTTGTGAATGACGCGCTGTTGATGTAACTGGTGTAAAGTGTCTAGTAGTTGCAAAGCAATGGGTAAGAATTGCTCTAATGTCAGTGTTTTTCCTTGAGTATATTGCCGCAGCGAAACACCACCAAAGTCTTCCATGACTAGGGCATAGCCATTATGATGGGCTTCTAGGCTGTAGGGTTTGATAATGCCAGGAATATCTAGATTTTTAGCGATCGCATATTGGTTGCGAAACTGGACTAATTCGCTAAAAGTTGGGTATTTTCGTTTTAAGAGTTTGATGACAACTGGTAAGCGTTGGCGAAGCCCACCGTTGGCGTAGCCTCTCGTAGAGAAGGTATCGCATTCTCGAATTGCCCGATACACTTGAGTACGAGAACCTGAATAAAGCTGCTCGATGATTTGGTAGCCAGCAATCCTTAAAGTTCCATCAACTTTTGCGCTCATAAATTTTTACGAAAATCTCTTTATACTAGTGTTATAATTCCCGCTACCATAAATTGGGTAACAACCATTAGAAAAGTTACATTGGTATGGGGTACTGGAGCCAAGAGTAGGAATGCAAACACCTTTATGTAGATGTGGGGAACGCATTTTAATGATTTCCCAAACTAATATCAGAACTCCGTCAAAGAGTTTTTGACCTGACAAAGAAAGGCATGAGGCAACATTAAAAAAGTATTAAGAAACTTCCAAATAAAAATATCTCAAAACTGACGCCAAAATTCTTTCTATTTCTTCTCTTTTTGTGTTCTCTGCGCTTGGAGTGGTAGCCTGCGGCTTCGCCTTTGGCGTTCTCGTAGAGTAGCCGCTTTTCTACGAACGCGAACGGCGTGTCGCAGACAGACGCTTTGCATAGCTTGCTTCTTTGTAGGAGTATACGTCTACGTTTATTTGGATAATTTATTTTTTGGAAATCCCTAATTTAGTTGGTGAGTGGAAATATCTAACGCGCGCGATCGCATTTTTCAGTAACTATGTGCTACTCCCATAAATCATATTGACTGCGCTATTTTAGTTTGGTTTAAGCTCAAAGATTTAGCTTATAAAACTGGTCAAACAATTTATCAAATTATTTATCTTTGCAATTAAAAGGCAAGACGTTATCATTATCGCCTAGTTGTTTGGTGCGCAGCACAACATAGCCGCGCCATTGCTTGTGACACTTGCGTAAGTCCTGTTAAAAATCAAATAGTTTTCCTAATTTTTACTATTTGAATTTAGATTTAATTTGGTGGTAATTCTAAACTCATTTCACCCAACAATCCCTTACGAAAATCTGTTAAAAGTTGCCTTGCTGTTCGCTCTACATCACCTTTGTAACGATGCTCTGCCAAGGCGTGTAAATAGGTATCTCCGGTGTCTGATGTGGAATCGAGTTGGTAACGAGATTGTAATGGTTTTTTTGGTAATAAATCTCCTGCTACAGCTTCTAAATAGTTGAGTAAATCCACTAAGGCTGCTGCTACTAGCTGGTTATCGTAAGATGCTTCACCGATATCATCACAAATAGCTAATTTCAAGGCTGCGTCTTGGTCTTCTAATCTTAAAGGGATGACACCAGGAGCATCTAGCAATTCTAATTGTTCGGAAATTCGCACCCAGCGTAGTTGACGAGTTACCCCAGGACGAGCTGCACTTTCCACAACTCGCTTTCCCAATAAGCGGTTAATTAAAGCTGATTTACCGACATTGGGAAAACCAATCACCACAGCCCGCACTGGACGGGGTAACATCCCGCGATCGCTTCTTCTTTGATTGAGTTCTACCCCAGCAGCTTGCGCTGCCCGCGCTACTTCTGCTATACCTTTACCATGTTGAGCGTTGGTAAAATAAGGGACTTCTCCTTGACGTTTAAACCAATCGATCCACAGCGATCGCATTTGTGGTGTAATCATATCTACTCGGTTAAGTATCAATACCCGTTTTTTACCTTCTACCCACTCACCTATTTGGGGATGGTGAGTTGCTAAGGGAATCCGAGCATCTCGTACCTCAAACACCACATCTACACGCTTTAGCTGTTCTTTGAGCTTCTTTTCAGCTTTCGCAATGTGACCTGGATACCATTGAATCAGGTTTAATTTATAGTTTTGAGTTATAGCCATTTGTTATTTGTCCTTTGTTATTTGTTCTTTGTCATTTGTCCTACCCTGCGGGAAGCCGCTGGCGCGTCTATGTCCTTTGCAAATGACCAATGACAAATGACTAATGACTCCTTTTAGCAGCTTGATGTAAAATCAGACGATTGCCATCAGGGTCATAGGCATATATTTCTCTGCCGTGGGAAGCAATGGAAATGTCTCCTGGTGGAGGATAGCCCAAAGCAGTTAGGTGAGCGATCGCATCTTCTAAGTTACTCACCTCTAAACACAAACTTATCTTACTTTTGGCGCTCGCTTCAAATTCCGATTCGTTTGTGTTCTTTGGTTTAAAAATACCTAAACGCATACTAACTAAATTAAACTCAGCATAAACATTGGGAATCAAAATAACTGGCTTTTGCTCCAGCAATTTGGTATAGAAATTCACTAACTTCTCAAAATTAACCGATGCTATAGTGACAAATGCGTTAGTGTACTGAAAAACCATATTGGTTTTAAGTTAGTTGATTTTTTTGCTGAAGAAGTGCGATCGCCAATCAAAAAAGATTTTCACTTTTCTAAAGTTCTTACACTCAGCACTTGCGGCGGTGTCGAATCTGGTTTGAGCTTTCAAGGAAGCGTCGATGGTTTCAGCGAATTTGAGTAGAAATAAAATCAAGATAATCAGTTATCTATGCAAAAATCTGCTGTAAATTTAAAACAAAACCAGGGATAACATCTTCACCCGATAAACTTGTAGGAGATTGTAAAACTTCCGGTACAAGATTTGGGCGATAAATTCTTACTTGTTTCTCTTTAGGATTAATTAACCAACCCAGTTGTAAGCCATTTGCTAAATATTCTGTCATTTTGGCTTTAGTATCTTCTACATCATCAGTTTCAGAGACTAATTCCACTGCAAAATCAGGACACAAAGGGAGAAATTTCTTTCTTTGTTCTGGGGTAAGAGCATCCCATCTTTCTATCCTTATCCAAGAAGCATCAGGTGAACGAGTTGCCCCATTTGGTAATTTAAACCCAGTAGAAGAATCAAAAGCTTTTCCGAGTTTATTCTGTCTGTTCCAAACTCCTAAATCAAGATACAGTTCAAAATTACGGTTTCCCGTTTCTCCCCCAGTAGGTGACATGATAATTAATTCCCCTTCCGCAGTTAACTCTAGTCGTAATTCTTTATTCACAGCGACAATCTGTGCAAATTCCTCATCAGTAAATTGCAGATTAGCAGGTAATTGTAAGGTTAAAGCAGTCATAATTAATTGCGCTCCACAAAAATCCTAGTTGCATCATACCCATTTGCTGCTAATAGGAAAGATTTAGCATCTACTTCTACTTTAGGAATTCGCCCAACAAATGCGACGGTGTTTGATTTTTTAAAAAGTTCGGGGTAGAGATAGGGGTGAGAGACTGAATCAGTTAAGAAAAATTGTAACAAAGCACAACCCAACAAAGCCCCGGAAATGTTGGGTTAGCCTTCCCTTCGGGACGCTACGCGTAGCTTGCTTCCACGAAGTGGTATGGGCAGCAAGCTACGTTCCTTAATCCAACCTACACAGTTTAAAGTTTTTGGCTAATTTTTTTATTCCAGACTATCCATTCCCATTCTGTCTCATATGGTAAATTAGGTTTATCCCATGAGAGAAAATGACCTCTCGATTTTCTGGTTAGTCTGTAAAGGTAACGAGCGCGGAGGGATTTGAACCCCCGACCCACAGAACCGGAATCTGTTGCTCTATCCACTGAGCCACGCGCCCTCATTCTTCAATATTATAGCACGTCTGCGATCGAATTCGCAGCTTTAAAGATAATTAGCTGGGTCTACGGGTGTACCATTGCGACGAACTTCAAAGTGGAGGTGGGGGCCAGTTGAGAAACCTGTGGAACCGACAGCTGCGATCGCTTGTCCGCGTTCAACTGCTTGTCCCTCAGAAACATATAACTCGCTAGTATGCCCGTAGAGTGTAGTTATGCCATTGCCGTGGTCGATAATTACCGCTCTGCCATAACCACCATACCAGCCAGCAAAAATTACTCTTCCTGAATCGGCTGCTCGAATTTTACTGCCATAGCTAGCGGCAAAATCTAAGCCGGCATGAAAGCGACGATAGCCAAGAATTGGGTGTATCCGCCAGCCGAAAGGACTGCTAGTAGAAGCATCGCTAGGATATGCCATTATACCAGTTCCTCGAATGATGATACCTGTTCGGCTGTTGGTTTTTCCTTGGGCTTCTGCTACCTTTTGTTGAATCAAAACTTCCAGATTTTTGGATTCTCTTTCTAGCTGATTTTGCGCAGCTTCTAAGGCGAGGCGATCGCTATTTAGGCGTTGAATCAATTCTGATTGTGATTGCGCCTGGGTTTGATAATCGGCTTTTTGTGCCAAGAGTTGCTCGCGAATTAAGCCAATTTCGTTTTTTTGCTGTTCTACTTCCGTTTTTTGTTTATCAATCGAGTTTGCTTGGGTGTTGAGTTTTAGCAAAATTTTCTGGTCTGCTTGAAACACTAACTTCAACTGATGACGACGGCTGAAAAAGTCGCTGATATTTTCACTTTCGAGCAAAACTGCCCATCCCGCAAAAGCAGGCGATCGCTGGAGATAACGCAATCGTGCTACTGTTGCGATTTGCCGCTCCTGATATGAACGTTCTGCCACATCTAAATCAGCTTCTAACTGCTGGAGGCGTTGGCTAGCAAGTTGTAATCGTGATTCGCTCTCTTGAAGATAGCTATCTGTAGTTTGCAGATTTTGGTTTAAACCAGTGAGGTGTTTTTGGGCCTCTTGTTGGAGATTAGTTAAGCGATCGCGCTCTCCAACTACACCCTGACGCTGCTGGTTCATTTGTTGCTGCTGTTGTCGCAGAGTATCAATAGACTCTGTAGACGTTGCATCGGCTGGAATTAATGCCAAACAAATCCACAAAATACAGCAAAATGCAATAGATAAACAGCAATAAATCTGCTTTTTTTCTAGAAATCGCCCTCTCATAGTGCGAACCTAACTAAAACGATGCTTTCAAACACTATGAGGATTATTCCCAAAATCTGATTCACTCACTCCAACGCATTATTAAATTGGCCTGCCAAGTTGTAACACAAGGATTCTAAGTATGTCAGCATTGAGCAGGTTTATTAGCGGGTGAGATGTATGAACGCACGTATAGCAATTCTCTTAATTACCTTGGTTTTTCCAGGTTTGGCAGTGGTGGGAGTATCGTTGTATTGGTTTAATCTCGATTATGCAGCACTGATTAAAGCCGAAAAGTATGTGGAAAACCTGGTAGAGGTCGGAAAAGTAAATGATAGACAGTTAGAGTATGCCTATCATCGCACCTACATTCATCGCATCAACGTATTTGCCGATGGTACTTGGGGATTGCTAGGAGGTGTAATTACAGCGCTAGGTATACATGGATTAGTCACTATTAAAAAATAGATCGGGGAGACAAGGGAAATAATCAATGCTCCATGCCCCATGCCCAATGCCCATTAATTACGATTAGCTTTCCAATTTGCCAAATCAGCTAAAGAGCGATCGCGGTAACGTCCATAACGCTCTGGTTTACTTTTGATTTTCATTCCTAAATCGGGAAAAATCCCAAAGTTAGGCGGCATTGGTTGGAAATGTTTGGGCGAAGCGGAACTAATAAATTCTAATAATGCACCGATCATGGTTGTTGGTGGTAAAACCAAAGCTTCTTTACCCAAGGCTAACCGCGCGGCATTAATTCCCGCCAAGCAACCACCCGCAGCCGCCGCAGTGTAACCTTCAGTACCAATCAATTGCCCAGCGGCTAACAATGTCGGACGCTCTTTAAATTGCAAGGTAGGATGCATTAACTGGGGAGCATTAATAAAAGTGTTGCGGTGCATCACTCCCAACCTGACAAACTCTGCTTTTTCTAAACTGGGAATTAATTGAAAGATTCGCTTTTGTTCGCCCCAACGCAGATTTGTTTGAAATCCTACCATGTTCCATAGTTGACCGGCTTTATCTTCTTGTCGTAACTGCACCACAGCATAAGGGCGTTCTCCTGTGCGAGTATCTGACAATCCCACTGGCTTTAAGGGGCCGTAGCGCATGGTATCTTCCCCGCGCTGGGCTAGTTCTTCTATGGGCAAACAGGCTTCAAAAAATTTCGCCGTTTCTCGTTCAAAACCCTTGAGTTCTGTTTGTTCAGCTTTACAGAGTTCTTCTCGAAAGTGCAAGTACTGCTCTTTATTCATTGGGCAGTTAAGATAAGCGGCTTCACCTTTGTCATAACGTGATGCCATAAAAGCAATGTCACGATTAATCGATTCTCCGACGATAATCGGACTGGCTGCATCAAAAAAGCTGAGGTATTCCATCCCGGTAAAGCGGCGCAAATCTTCTGCTAAATCGGGACTAGTTAAAGGCCCGGTTGCCAAAACCACAATTCCTTCAGGAATTGCAGACACTTCACCCCGACGGAATTCAATTAAAGGATGACTCGCTAAAGTTTCAGTTAAATCTTGGCCAAATTGTCCCCTGTCTACAGCTAGCGCCCCACCAGCAGGTACGGCGTGTTCATCAGCTTTTGAGATCACAATCGAACCGAGTTGGCGTAACTCTTCATGCAATAATCCCGCCGCGCGATCGCTTGCCATTGCCCCAAAGGAATTACTACACACTAATTCTGCTAAATGTTCTGTATGATGAGCCGGACTAAATCGCTTTGGACGCATTTCATGCAGAATTACTGGCACTCCAGCTTGCGCTATTTGCCAAGCTGCTTCTGTCCCAGCTAGTCCACCTCCAATTACTTCTATCGGTTGTGTTTCCATAGTTAAATTTTAATTCCTATATTATAAGTATCCTTCAGCATTACAGAAGTAAAATTAAATCAAAAATGATGTTAAACCACAACAAGTGCAAATAAAGTATTGGGCCAATTGTAACGTTGAGACTACACTTTCAAGGTTTTTTACAATCGTTTTTGCCATAATATGAAAAGCCACCGCCAGCGTTGGGCTAAACATTTTTCAACTGGCACACTGCTAAAAAGTGCGACCGCGTCCTCAGACCTTGCCTAATTGGATTAATCAAAAAAATAGCAAAATTAGTCATAAAACTAGGATATTTTGGATAAAACCTTGATTTATCCTTTTTTTAGATGATAGATTAAGTACATATTCAATGATTAGTTAAAATGGCGTAATTAAGACGTGGTTTATGACTAAAAACAAAATCAAAGATAACGTCGTTTTCAATCTAGCTCCAGTTATGTTTATTGAAGAAGTAATAGATGATGAGGAATTGAAAAGTGTATACGGTGGCGCAACGCCTCCTGTTTCGCGACTAACTCCTGAAATTCTTGCTGCTCTTGCAAAGCGCGGTATTATATTGCCTCAAGATCCTAACAACCCAGATTTATTAACAGAAGAGGCGTTGTCTGCTTTAAAAGAAATTTTGCCTAATGAGACGTAGTAGATACAATTTCCCTTACCCTTTAACCTTTCTCCAATAGATATCTTTCAAAATTTACTTTTGCAAGATGTCGGGGAAAGGTTAAAGGTTAAAGGTTAAAGGGTAAGTGGAAATTAATTCTATCCCTTTCCCCTTGACCCCTTCCCCTTTCCCCTACAATGCCAAGAAGTTCAATATCTTAGCATTTGTTACTTTTGCGAGATGTCTAATCAACCCAACAGATGAACAAACACAAGCTTGTCTGAAAGAAAAGCGATCGCTATCCCCAAAAAAAATTAACATTAACCTTAGAAGTGTTAATTTTTCATCACATAAACTCATGGGTTACTACATCGCTCCCCGCTTTTTGGACAAACTTGCTGTCCACATTACCAAAAACTTCCTGAAGCTTCCTGGCGTGCGAGTTCCCGTGATACTGGGTATTCATGGACGCAAAGGAGAAGGCAAAACATTTCAATGTCAATTAGTCTTCGAGAAAATGGGTATCGAAGTTACTAACATATCTGGTGGCGAATTGGAAAGTCCAGATGCGGGAGATCCAGCGCGGTTGATTCGGTTGCGCTATCGGGAAACAGCAGAACTGATCAAAGTACGCGGCAAAATGTGCGTACTGATGATTAACGATTTAGATGCCGGTGCAGGACGTTTTGATGAAGGGACTCAATATACTGTAAACACGCAGTTGGTGAATGCCACACTGATGAATATTGCTGATAATCCCACAGATGTGCAGTTGCCGGGAAGCTATGATTCCACACCTTTACATCGTGTGCCAATTATTGTCACAGGTAATGATTTTTCTACCCTCTATGCACCGTTAATTCGGGATGGACGGATGGAGAAATTCTACTGGGAACCAAATAGAGACGATAAAGTGGGAATTGTCAAGGGGATTTTTGAACAGGATGGACTGTCACAGAAGGAAGTTGAACAGCTAGTTGATACTTTTGTCAATCAGTCCATTGACTTTTTTAGCGCTTTGCGATCGCGCATTTATGACGAACAAATCCGCAACTACATCCATAAAGTAGGTTTTGAGCAGATATCCTTGAGTGTGGTTAACAGCGCTAAAGGGCCGCCAGAATTTCAAAAGCCAGATTTCAGGCTGTCTCACTTAATCGAGTCTGGTAACTTCCTGGTTGGCGAACAAAAACGGGTGGAAAATTCCCATTTGGTTGATGATTACAATCGTCTCAATCGAGGTAGAAATTCTCAATCAGCACCACCTGCTGTTGTAACACCAATTAAACCAATTAGTCAGCCGTCAAATGGCCCAACCCAAGAAGTAAAAACTAATGGATTTCAGAAACAGGAAGCATCAAATTCACATTTGACCCTAGACACACAAGCTCAAATTAGACAATTATTATCTCAAGGTTACAAAATTAGTATTGAACACGTAGATGAGCGCCGCTTCCGCACAGGTTCTTGGCAAACTTGTGTTCATAGCCACATTGATGCTGAGACTGATGCAATCTCAAATTTGGAGGCAACTCTGGCAGAATATAGCGGTGAGTATGTGCGCTTAGTAGGTATCGATCCTAAAGCCAAGCGGCGGGTGGTGGAGACAATTATTCAGCGTCCCAATGGAAACAATTAGGGGCAGATACAGCAAAATCTGGGTGTTTAACGACCAAACTCACCGGACGCAGACAACCTTGGCAACTCAACCGACCAACTTGTGGCGTTCCGGTGCAGCAACTTGTTAGGCGACGCTTTGATAGCGCACCTAGCGAGAACATCGTCGGGCATTTCTACACAGCCGCACGCTGCGCGTACAAAAAGCATCCAGCAATCATTTCTAGTAGGGACTCGAGGCAGGTTCTCCCGCGCCGTTAGTCCAAATGTCGTCTGGCAGCGATCGGTCACGGTGACAAACCCGATCGTGGTCAGGATACGTGATTGTGTCTACTTCCGCTCGAGTGCCGACTATCAGGCATTGCGTTGCCTTGGAGCTACGATTCTCAAGAAAGTGGCCTATCGGCACTCCTGCTTGAAAAGTTGCGGCGTCGCCAGGACGTAGTACAGTCTTTGCGTCTCCTTCGATGAGCACGATCTCGCCTTCGAGGACATAGACCATTTCATCCTCAGCACTATGCCAATGTTTGATTGACGAACGAGAGCCAGGCTGCAAGACTTCGATGAACGCGCCGAACTGGGTAAGTCCTCCTGCTTCGCTGATCCAGAGCATACGATTTGGTTTATGCGCGGTGTGAGAGGGACTTTCCTCCACGATGAGACTATCAGGAGTGATAACAGTCATATCGGTACCTCTGGGAATTCTGGAGCAATAGACTTCTTAGCATTTGTCGGGAAAAGGGGAAAGGGGAAAAAGGTTCTGCAAAAGTCCCTTTCCCCTTTACCCTTTACCCTTTTCCCCCTCTTGCAAAAAGCACAAATGCCAAGAGGTCTAATAGGTATTCCATTGTGTCTAGGGCACGAATCGACGCAAAACTTCGTTCGTGTCCCTAAATGAAGCGTTACTTTCAATTCGGTTAAGGCAAGAGACGCGATGAATCGCTGTTTCTACAAAGTCAATTTTAAATCATTTGCGAACAACAATAAAACCTTAAATCCATAAGAAGTTGGGGATTTAAGGTTGTAAATTCGATTCGCCAGGGTTGTTGTCAATTCTTAAACAACTGGAAACAATATGTTTCCTTAATTTGAAAGCTAAATTTTTCCCTTTTACCAACAAGTATTGGCTGAAGCTGAGGTCATCGTTCTTAAATCGCTTGTAAATGCGGCTGTGTATTGATAAGGTGATGAACCAGAGCAATTCATGGAATTTGTATTAGTGCCACGAGGAGTCCACCATGACTGAGCTTTCACAGTTAAATTTGTGCCATTCCATGATAGAGAATTGACAAGTAAAGAATTAGTTTGTCCATTGTCTGGCTTTTTAGAAGATAAAAATGTGGCATAATCAACCTGGCCATTAGCTGGATTAATCCGGGCTATCACTGCGGCTTTTGGCCCGCCTCCATTACCATAGCTAGACAACCACCGACCACTGGCAAAACGGCTAAAATTGTTACCTGTCTGACTGCCTGTAGAAGAGTAAATGCCATATAAAACATCACTTCCATTCCAATACAATCCGTAACCTGTACCATCATCGCCTGTGGTTTCGTAATCATCACGACACCATGCTTTTATCCCATTATTAAAGCGGATAGTTATAGGGTTTTTGTTATTTGAGAATTGCTGATAACCAATGTAAATTCTTGCTGTTCCATTAGCTACTTTGGGGCCATTTTTAGCTGCGATTGTCGCTTCACTATCATTGCAACTGAATGTCACAGGTTCACCGACCGATGTATTTATGGTTTCAGCTAAAACTGGAGCAGTTTTTTGTGTGAGAACTAAGTCACCTACTAAAATTACAGACAAAGAAATGCCCGCAAAATACTTGTGTAATTTGCCAGAATAAATCATGTTATGAATCTGCCGAGACAAGGAACGGAAAACACCGTATCACTATAAACTCTAATCAGTATTTAGACAAGTAAAATGGTTGAAAACACTATGCAGCAAGAGTCTCAGTATTCTAAAATATTAAATATAACTACAAAATGCCCGATCTAATATGCATGATGATGCATGATAGTAGCTGTATATAATTATTGTTTATCAAAGACCGTTAGTAAATATAAAAAATTGCAATAGGTTATGCTTTACCATAAACAATTGCAATAATTGAGAAAATAATTTTAATCAGCCAAGTGCCTTTGTTCTTTCCGTAGATCCCTTGTAAGAACATTGCTTTTCCTGCTGTTTCATGGTTTTATCTGGGCTGTATTAGGTAGTTTTAGTATTTTTATCTGATGCTTCTCCACCAGCAGCTTTCAAGCGGCTCAATCTGCTTTTGCGAATCCGTTCGCTCTCACGAACCCCACCCGCCATTTCATATTCGCTGCTATCTTTGCCATATTTAAAAGCAACTCCTCTGACCATCTTATCTGTAAGATTACTTAGGGTTTTCTCCATCGCATCAATTTTAGTTTTAGAAGAATCAATTACAGTTAAGGCAGTGTTATAAGCATCAAGCATGGTTCTTAGCTGTTCAATTGCTTGATTCAAGTTTTGCAAATCGCAATCATCACCAAAACTCATATTTGAATCAATTGCTTTTAGTCCAGCGGATCTCAACTCAGCTTTTTCGAGAACACGGGATGTACGTTTTTTACGAGACATCAATATATTCCTTAGAGAGGTTTCTAAAGCTACTTTGGCTTACTAAAGCTGTTTTTTGGTTCAGTAAAATTAGTGATAATTATATTTGTTAAAAAAATTCCAATCAATTTGAGTAATTTCTCTATATTTCCAGTTTTTACCTGTTTTTCTTGGCAATTGCTTTAATATTGATGAGGAAGATTGCAATGTTAATGAGGAAGATTGCAATGTTGATGAGGAAGATTGCAATGTTGATGAGGAAGATTGCAATATTTATGAAGAAAGTTGCAATGTTGATGAGGAACATTGCAATATTGATGAGGAATATTGCAATATTGATGATTAATATTGCAATATTGATGCGAATACAACCGATAGAATCTAGAAGTACAAAGTGCAAAACTCAGATACAAGTTTGCAGCCAGTACAAGGGACTTCCAAATAAAAAAATAGACCTCTTGCAAAAATCCTTGAATCACCCCTCCCCAACCCTCCCCGTATGTGTTGGGGAGGGGGCAAGATTTTAATACCAATTTGAAAAAATAATGTGACAAATAGACCATTTGTAGAGACGCGATTTATCGCGTCTTTACCCAAGGATGTGTTGCAATCATTAATTGAATTGGTATAAGTTTCCCCCCTTTATAAGGGCTACGGTGTATACACAAGTAAAATTACCCCCCTTAATCCCCCCGATATATTGGGGGGAAACTAGAAAATTCAGTTCCCTCCCCAATATATCGGAGAGGGTTAGGGTGGGGTAAAACCAGGTGAGTAAACTATTTCAGACTTGTGTATATACCGTAGCTTTATAAGGGGGAGGGAAGAGTAACGAGTAAGGAGGGTTTTTGCTCCCTTCTCCTGGTAGGAGAGGGGCTGGGGGAGAGGTCAAAATAGCACTCGTCAAACTTACGTTAATTTAATTCTTGGATGTCCCCAAGCAAAGTGCCGCTAGTAGAAATAGTTAATCAACAAGTTTGGGCTAGAGATATAGAAGATTTAGGAATAACGCGGTGTGCAACTTTATCTCAAACCTAACCCCCAGCCCCTTCCCTAAGAGGGAAGGGGAGTAAGATTCAAAGCCTCTATGCGCTTGCCTAACGGCAGGCTAACGCCAACGGGGAGAGGAATGGAAGTGGGGTTCTAAAAATAAGTCGCATATCGGCGTGGAATAGCAAAAAAACGCCGTCAACGACAAATATAATATAGCGATCGCATTCTGATATCAAAAACAATTTCAGTATTTTCTAAATTTTCCTGAAATTTAATTTTTTAAGTAAGCTTTTGCACTTTGCGGATTAAGCTTGCAATATGGGCAAAACCCAAAAAAAAGGGATAAGCCCAAAAGCTTATCCCTCAAAAAATCAACTAATCAATGTATCAAGTTCCACTTGTCCAAGAATTGATGTACTCAATTTGATCGGGTGTGAGGCTATCAATGGTGATACCAATAGCCTGCAACTTTAACCGAGCAATTTCTTGATCGACTTCAACCGGAATTGAGTGCAAACCAGGTTGCAACTTACCTTTATTCTTCACCAGGTATTCACAAGCCAAAGCTTGGTTTGCAAAACTCATATCCATTACCGCGCTGGGGTGTCCTTCAGCCGCAGCTAGGTTAATCAAGCGTCCTTGTCCGAGAACGACAACTGATTTACCATTTTTCAATTTATACTCTTCGGTGAAAGGACGAACTTCTTTGATTTCTTTAGCTTGTGCAGCCAAGTATTTTAAATCAAGTTCCAAGTCAAAGTGACCGGAGTTACAAACGATCGCACCGTCTTTCATGACATCGAAGTGTTCGCCACGAACAACGTGCTTGTTACCTGTGACAGTGATAAATATATCACCTTGAGGTGCAGCTTCAGCCATTGGCAGGACGCGGAAGCCATCCATTACGGCTTCAATTGCCTTGATGGGGTCGATTTCGGTGACGATGACGTTAGCACCCATCCCACGGGCGCGGAGGGCTGTACCTTTACCACACCAGCCATAACCGACAACAACAACATTCTTCCCAGCCAACAAAATATTTGTAGCGCGGATAATGCCATCTAGGGTTGATTGCCCAGTACCATAGCGATTATCAAAGAAGTGCTTGGTGTCCGCGTCGTTGACGTTGACTGCGGGGAAGGTGAGAACGCCTTCTTTAAACATAGCGCGTAACCGAACGATCCCAGTTGTGGTTTCTTCGGTGCTACCAATCAAATCAGCAATTTGGTGTTGGCGTTCTTGTACCAAAGTTGCAACTACATCGCTACCGTCATCAACAATAATGTTGGGGCGATGATCTAAAGCTATTTGGACGTGGCGGTTATAAGTTGCGTTATCTTCGCCTTTTTGAGCAAAGACGGGAATTTCATGATCGACGACGAGGCTAGCTGCTACGTCATCTTGAGTTGATAGGGGATTGCTAGCAATTAAAAGCGCATCTGCACCACCGGCTTTCAGAGCGATCGCCAAATGTGCTGTTTCGGTTGTAATGTGGGCACAAGCTACAAGGCGTAAACCAGCGAAGGGCTTTTCGGTTGCAAAGCGATCGCGGATTTGCTTCAAAACTGGCATTTCGCGTCCAGCCCATTCAATGCGCTGTCTTCCCAAGGCAGCTAGGCCGAGGTCTTTAACCTCGTGCTTTAATCGGGGAGAAGTTGCGGTCATCAAAAGTTACCTCAAAAAATTAAAAAAGCTACGTAAGTTTTACGCACTCTACTAGGTTATTCTACTACTGGCGATTTTTGCTTGGATGAAAGCAAATTACTAGTCAAGAATCCTCAAAACTAGCTTGACGTTTGATCGCCGGAATGTCAACTTCCTCTTCAGCTTCTTCCTTTTTGTTTTATCTTTGGTAAGAGTAAGACTCTTTTAGTCCTGACATACTGATTTTTGTCATCTGTCTAAAGATAGAAGGCAAAGAAAAAACATCAAATTTTCATCAACTCAAGGGAAAACTTCAACTTTAGATAGGTACATCTACCCAAAGGAATTAAGCAGGATAGTTAAAGTAGTAATTGATAGATTTTACTCAAGGAGGTGTTTGAGTGCGCTTTAAATTTTTGGCGTTGGCTTTGCCCGCCGTAGGCATCGCCAGTTCAATGGCCATAGGCGTTGTATCTGTGCCAAAAGCCACAGCCCAGATACCTTTGTTACCGCAACTGCAAGCTCCCAGCAGTATTAGTAATGATTCAGATAACAGAGTTGTTTCCGGCTGGATTTATTTAGATGGTCGTCGGTTATTTCAAATAGCGGCAACAAGAACCAATTTTCCTGAGCGTTCAGAAGATATTCAAAAGAAGTTGGAGAAAATTGGTCAAAATTACTTTCAATCACCAGCAAACACACCAGTTAAGGTAGATGTTCGCAAAGTAAACGAATTACCAGTAATTTATGTCAACGGTCAATATCTGATGACCGTTACTTCTGAAGATGCGGGACTGCGACAGGTAGATGTATCGACATCGGCAAATCAAGTCGCCGAATCATTACAAGAAGACTTGCAACAAGCCAAGCAAGAAAGGCAAATTCAATCTTTAATCGACCAGGGTAAAATTGCTGGTGGTATCGGACTAGCAATGATTGTCATGAGTTGGGGGGTATATAGCTGGCAGCGGCGTTCCCAAAAGAATTTAGAAAACTCCATTGCCTCCCAACCCCAAAGGGAACTCTTCAACTACTCAAAACCAGCAGATCAAGCAATTACAACACAACTAAATCAACGACAACAGCAACATCTCCAAGAAGCCAAAAGACGATTATTTCAGCTCAGTCAAGCCGGAATTTGGGCAGGTGGAAGCTTCTTTATTTTGGGTCTATTTCCCTATACACGAGGTTTTCAAGTAGCAATTCTCACAGCCGCCCAATTTCCTGTGCGATTAGGTGTTGTATGCTTGGCAACCTATGTAGCAATTCGTTTGACCTACGCCCTGATTGACCGCTTCGCCTCCACACTGATTAGTAGTAGTGCTTTCCTCACGCCAGAAAGTTCTGCGCGGTTGCAACTGCGTGTTTCCACATTTTCTGGTGTAACTAAAAGTATCACTACTGTTATCTGGGTAGGAGTAGGTTTCTTGATCGCGCTGGTATCCTTGGGGATAGATATCGTTCCCTTACTAGCAGGTGCGAGTTTAGTTGGTGTTGCATTGTCTTTGGCATCGCAAAACTTAATTAAAGATGCGATTAACGGTTTTTTGATCATTTTAGAAGACCAGTATGCTTTAGGCGATGTGATTAATGTGGGAAGCGTGGGAGGCTTAGTAGAAAATCTGAATCTGCGGATGACCCAAGTGCGGGATTCTGAAGGGCGCTTGATTACAATTCCCAATGGTGAAATTAAAGTTGTTGCCAATCTTTCTAGTCGTTGGTCGCGAGCCGATTTAACAATTCCCATCGCCTACCAAGCGGATACAGAAGAGGCTTTGAACTTGATTGCAACTATTGCTGATAACATGAATCAAGAAATGCAATGGCAGAGTCAAATATTGGAACCGCCGCAAGTTTTGGGAATAGATCAATTTGGCGATCGCGGTTTGATTATTCGTGTCTGGATTAAAACACTGCCCCTCAAACAATGGGATGTAGCACGAGAGTTTCGCCGCCGCCTCAAAGTTGCCCTAGACGAAGCGGGAATTTCCATCTCTGTACCTCAACAAGCAATTTGGGTCAATGACGAGCAATCGTTAAATTTTTCGAGTAATGGCAAAGATAATTAGAAATTAGATTCATTACCGCATTTTTCAGTTGATGAGACCAAATTCTAACTCTCTTGCGATCGAGCTAGATTAAACCTGTCTTGAAAATAAGGCAGGGGGCAGGGGGCAGGGAGCAGAGAGCAGGGCTACGGTGTACACACAAGTCGAATTACCCCCCTTAATCCCCCCTTATTAAGGGGGGAAATAAGAAATCTTGTTCCCTCCCCTTTACAAGCGATGCCCTGAGCTTGTCGAAGGGGGGAGGGTTAGGGTGGGGTGAAACTGACGCTAAAATCTTAGTTAATCGCTCTGCCTCTAATGATACATTGAGTCATCAGCATAAATGTATGCATTCCTATACTGACTATAGGAAAAAGAAAATATCTAACATTAAGCCTTAATAAATCCTTATATTAATAAAAAGCTACTACGTTCCTAACCAGTCTGAAACAATTCCATTATTGCTTGATTTATGTTTGTCAATACCTTCATCAGGCGGCCAGTGCTGACGACGGTCTGCACGTTCATTATCTTGCTGCTGGGAAGCATCTGTATACCGATTCTTCCCATTTCTCAGCTACCAGACCTTGCCCCAGTGCAAATCAACGTTAGCTCCAACAATATTGGTGCAGATGCTCAAACAACAGAAAATACTGTCACCAACATTATTGAGCGACAAATTAATGGTGTTAAAGATGTATCTTATATATCTTCTAATACGGGTAATGATGGTTCTAGTAATATAACCGTCTCGTTTCCAACTAATGTCAATAGCGATATTGCTCAAGTAAACGTTCAAAATAAAGAAGCACTGGCTTCACCTCAATTGCCAGATACTGTTCAACGAACAGGTGTAACTGTTGAAACAGCATCGAGCAGTTTGCTGCTGGTCTATGGGTTTTACTCAGAAAATAATGAGTATGACAACATTTTTATCAGTAACTATGTCGATTTGTATATTTTCGATCAGATTAAACGGCTTCCTGGTGTGGGAAGTGCCAGGGTATTTGGAGAACGCAAATATGCTATGCGTCTCTGGCTCGATCCCAACAAGCTTGCCCAACATCAATTAACTCCGCAAGATGTCACAGCTGCCCTGCAACAACAAAATATTCAAGTGGGTGCAGGGGCGATTGGTAAGGAACCAGCACCAGATAATCAAAGCTTTGAATTTGCTTTACGGGCAACCAGTCGATTTAAAGATGCGGCTGAATTTGAAGATATGGTGCTGAAGGTGACTCCAGCTGGCACTAATAGCACTAGTAATAGCACTAGTAATAGCACTAGTAATAGCACCAATAGCATTTTAGTTAAAGTCAGAGATGTTGGTCGAGTCGAACTAGGAGCAGAGAACTATCTGGCTGATGCCAAATTCACTATTCCAGGAAATGCTCCCAAGGCAGCCGTGGGTTTGGGGATATATCAACTTCCCGGTAGTAATGCTCTGAACGTTGCTCATGCTGTTGAAGAACAGATCAAAATATTAGAGAAAAGTTTTCCACCAGGACTCAAAGCTGAGTTGGCATTTGATACCACTCCGTTTGTAGAAATTTCTTTAGAAGAAGTTCTACACACTCTGGTTGAAGCAATTGTCCTAGTGGTCTTGGTAATTTTTGTCTTTTTACAAGACTGGCGTACCACGATCATTCCAACTGTGGCGATCCCCGTTTCCTTGATTGGGACGTGTGCGGCTCTGTTGGTTTTAGGATTTCAAATTAATACACTCACCTTATTTGGTTTTGTTCTCGCGATCGGGATCGTCGTGGATGATGCCATTATTGTGGTGGAGGCAGTTGCAGTCAAACTAGAACAGGGTATGAGACCCTTTCAGGCGGCTGTCGAAGCCATGAAGGAGTTAACTGGGGCAATCATTGCCACTTCACTTGTACTCATGGCGGTATTTATTCCAGTTGCTTTCATTCCAGGCACTACTGGGATTGTTTACAAACAATTTGCCTTAACCGTTGCTTGCTCCATTGGCATTTCCACCTTCAATGCCTTAACCTTCTCTCCGAGTATGGCAGCCATCCTCATGCGCCCTGCTCAGACTCCACGCGGCCCTTTGGGGTGGTTTTTTACCCAATTTAATCGGGGATTTGCTTGGTTCACGCGGCGATATGTCAGGTTAGTTAGCTACCTTACCCATATCAAACCGATTGTAATTGGCGTTTTTCTCACTGGTTTATTAGCAACAGTTTTGATGTACAGAGCAGTACCTACCGGATTTATTCCAGAGGAAGATCAAGGTTACTTCTTTGTCATTGTCCAAGGGCCTGACGGGGTTTCTTTGAAATATACCGAATCTGTGATGAACAAGGTAGTCAAAGAAGTGACATCGGCTCCCGAAGTTAAAGCTAGTTTTATGATCAGTGGCTTTGGTTTCGATGGTAATGCTTCTAATTTAGGTATTGCCTTTGCTAACCTGAAACCCTGGAAAGAGAGAGCTGAACAATCTCAATCTGTTTATGGCATACTTCAAAGACTGAACGCCAAGCTATCTGCAATTACAGAAGCCAGAGCGATCGCAGTCAATGCTCCTCCAGTGAGAGGATTAAGTACTACGGGTGGTTTTGAGTTTATCGTTCAAGACAAAACCGGCAGTGCGCCGATTGAAAACCTAATTGATGCTGCTCAAAAATTGATTGGGGCAGCACGTAAAAGCCCTGTTCTCCAAGGAGTCTTCACTCAGTTCACCGCAGATACTCCCCAATTTGACATTCAGGTAAACCGCAACCAAGCCAAAGCTCTCAATGTTGAAATTAACGACATCTTTGGGGCATTGCAAACTTATCTGGGGTCGCAATATGTGAATAACTTTGTCCAGGGACAGCGACAGTATCGGGTATATGTCCAAGCAGATGGAGTATTCCGTTCTAATCCAGAGGATATTGGCAAGCTGTATGTTCGCTCTGCTGGTGGGGCAATGATTCCGTTGAGCAGTTTGGTGAAAATTACTCCCTTTGTGGGGCCGAAAACCATCGCCCATTACAACTTGTACAGGTCAATCAAAGTACAGGGCGCTCCGGCTCCCGGTGCTAGTTCTGGACAAGCGATTAAAGCAATGGAGCAACTAGCAGCAGAAAACTTACCTCAAGGGTTTGGTTATGAGTGGACAGGCACTTATCTCCAAGAAAAGACATCTGGGGGAGCTACGGGCTTGATTTTTGCCTTAGCGATCGTTATTGTCTTTCTGGTGCTGGCAGCTCAATATGAAAGCTACGTTGACCCGATTATCATTTTGCTGACAGTTCCTTTGGCAGTTTTGGGAGCAATGACAGCGATTTGGCTGCGTTCCAATATTTTCATGGTAGGTAGCCTCTTCCCAAAAGTGGTCGATGATATCTATTGCCAGGTAGGTTTGGTAACTTTGATTGGTCTAGCTGCGAAAAACGCAATTCTAGTTGTGGAATTTGCCAATCAACTGCACGAGCAGGGTATGAGCTACACAAGGGCGGCGGTGAAAGCGGGACAAGAACGTTTGCGACCGATCTTAATGACATCCTTTGCCGCACTGTTAGGATTTTTGCCTCTAGTGATTTCTCAAGGGGCTGGAGCCAGCAGCCGTTGGTCTTTAGGAACAGCGCTGTTTGGCGGGCTGATGCTTTCGACATTCTTGAGTTTGTTCTTAGTGCCAATTCTCTATATTTTGGTTAAGAGCTTGGCTCAGGCTATATTACCTCGGAAGCGAGGAGGTTCAAATCCTCCAGATTCACCAAATGGAGCTTCCGGAACTAGACATGAAGTTCTACCTGCTGGCTCAAGTCAGCCAGAGACGCAACTTAGGTCTCAGGAGGATGGGATAAGCTCTTAAGTCTGCTAAGAGGCGGGGGGCAGGGGAGTAATGAGTAATGAGTAATGAGTAATGAGTCGGAGCAGGGGAGCAGGGGAGCAAGAGAGTGAGGGAGTGAGGGAGTGAGGGAGTGAGGGAGTGAGGGGACAAGGGGACAAGGGGACAAGGGGGAATTATTGAACAACTCTCTCCCAAGTCTCCCCCCTCTTCCTTGTCTACCTTGTCTCTTCTCCATGCCCAATGCCCAATACCCAATGCCCAATGCCCAATGCCCAATGCCCAATGCCCAATGCCCAATGCCCAATGCCCAATGCCCCCTTGCTTCTTCTCAACTATGCAGTTTAAAAGCGTATCAGCTTATCCACAACATCCTCTAACTCTGATACCATTTTCTGTAATTTCCTGCTTGCTAAAAAATTAGCCGAATAGAATTAAGTACTTAGATAAGGAAGAGTGAAATGGGACTTAGCGAGGGACTTTTGAACCCGACCAAAAAGGCTATGGTCGTAGATGATTGTTGCAACATGATTGAAAGACAGCTTGCATCCAAGTCAGGCATGAGCGGCATCGCTTTGAAAACTGCCTTTGCTGCTTTGAAAGGGATTAAGCCAGGGTATATTCCCTATGTCGTTGAGCAAATATTACCGCAATGCTTTACAGCTCTCGATCCCATCTGGAGTAGAGGCGTAGAGAAAGGCGATCCAGTTGAATATCTGAGTACGAATCGCTCTGATACAGCAGACGCGCTACTGAGTGTTACCGATGCGAGAGTCAAGAACTCAACCCGCCAAATTGTGCGAGGAACCTATGAAAAACTTCGCGGTTCAGCCAAAAAGCACGTAGAAGAAGCAGTGCCAGATTTAGCTAATATAATCAATAATTACACTAAGGTCTGAGCCAAAGGTTAGAGACGCGATTAATCGCGTCTTCTAGAAAAGTGGGAAGCGCAGATGCAAAGTAGCTTTTCACCAGATAAGCTAATCGGCATTTAAGCTGCAATATAACTGACATTACCTTTGTTTTTGATTTTCCGATGCCACTTAATGACTAACTCGCCTTGATTCAACAACTTATCTAGTAGTGATTTTAACTCATCTACTGATTTAAATAACCGATGAGCAATATATTCCTTACATGAGTGCCAGACTAACTCGATAATGTTGTAATCAGGGCTGTAAGATGGCAAGAACTCTAAAACAAAATTCGGAAACTGTTTAGATATTTTAGCTAGAACATCTTTGCGTTTATGAAAACTAGCATTATCTAAAATCAAAATAATTTTTGGCCCATACTTAGCAAAATTTTCAGAACAGTTACCTTGATTTACCCACTCCTGTTTGATTAATTCATTTAATTGTTCTAATTGCTCGTAAAAAATATCTGCATTACCTTTTTTGACGAAGAAGCATACCCGTTTTCGGTCTAATTCTCGGATTGCTCCCATCACATTGACACCTCCACAACGTCGTTGCCCTGGAACATTCTTGCGCTTTCCTTTTTTACCCCAATTCTTGCGTCGAATCACACGTAGACTAAAACCACTCTCGTCCCAAAACCATACCTGTAAACGCTCTGGCTGCTCTCGTGCGATTGATAGATATTGAGCAAGTTTCTCCTTGAACTTGGCTCTTTCGATTGGGTTTTGTTTATCTTCCAGGTCATATTTAGACCAGATATAACTATACTTTTTTCTCTTTAATATCCTCCTAACTTGAGAACTACTTAAATCAATTCCTGTTTTTTCGGTTAAATATGTAGCTAGTCGCTCTGCCGTCCATTTCCCAAATTCATACCCTAACGTCGATGGTTCTGTATCAACAGTTTTTAATAACAGTTCAACATATTCAGGGGTGGCTTTTCGATAATGTTCGTATTCTCTTTTATTATGTAAAGTTTCTAAATCATCGGGATCTCCATGCATACACCAATATGCTACTGTTCTGTGCGAACAACCTAAAAATTTAGCAATCTCGTGTTGTGGTTTTCCATCATTCTGTAGCAGTATAATTAAAATTCTTTCTCTAACGTGTGGTAAGTCACTTTCTTTTAGAGCTTCCTGTAGCTTGGTGATTTGTTCTGGCGTTAAAAAGTTTTTGGCTGCTGGTGGCATACTTGCTTTTGAACGGCTTCATCTTCTTATTATGCAACTTACGTGCCGATTAGCTTATCGCCTCAAAACTTCACCAACTCCAAATCAAGTCGCGCCCGTAGGATGGCTCTAAGGCTTTTTGACTAGTATAATATTGCACAGCTTTGTTAATGAATCGAGTGCGATCGCCTACCCTTTTAGTACCCTTTTAGTATTTAAGCATTTGCACCCAGAATAGAAGAGTCATACTGCTGGAGTAAATCTTCTGGATCGTTGTAAATTGCGATCGCTTGCGATAGTTCTTCATCGCTAAAGCCACCGCAACGCAAAGCAATTACACCTACTCCTGCTTTGGCGGCAGACTCAATATCATAGGGCGAATCTCCTAGCATCACGACTTTTTCTGGGGTTATTTGCCCTTTGTTCAAGGCAGCTTCTACAATGTCAGGAGCAGGTTTAGATGCTTCAGCATCATCAGATGTAGTTACTTCCGTTAGCAAATCATCTACTTGGGCAATTTTCAGCATGATCTCAAGTTCTTCAGAACTGGCTGAACTAGCGACAACCAGATGCAATCCCGATTTTTGCATCTTTAATATTAAGTTTCTGCTACCAGGAGCAGCAGTAATTTGCGGTATATATTTGTCAAATAATAGTTTTTTGCGTAGTTGAGCGATTCGCTTTGCCAGTTCCTTCTTCACCATTTAATTCTGGCACTACTTTAGGAATTAATTGATCTCCACCCATACCCATGAGTGGTCTAACTGTTTCAAATGGCACTTCCAAATCATAACCTGCAAATGCCTCTACCCAGGAATTTGCATGAGCATCATTGCTGATAACCAGCGTGCCATCAATATCTAAAATTACCCCTTCTAATGCCATGAAAAACCTCGGCTGACTTTTGTTTCATAGCTGATGATGGCATGGCAAATCAGTTTACTTCATCATCCCATAAGAGGAGAAAGGGGTAAGAGTTGAGATGGCGATCGCTTATAATTACAGCAGATTGCAAGTAAGTGAAGTACAAGCAGGACTGATTCATCAAACATAAAGAGCTTCCTTCTAACTCCTGCCCCCTGCCCCCTGCCCCCTGCCCCCTGCCCCCTACCCCCTACCTCCTGCCTCCTAAACGAATCCTTGAGGTCAAGATGGTACAAACACCCGCCACTCCAGAAACCGAAACCCTATTGATTGAGTTGCCTAAGTCCATTGGGCTGTATGTTACTCAAGAACAGTTTGCTGCTTTAGCCGCAGCCAACCGAGACTTGAGACTGGAAAGAACCGCACAAGGAGAATTAATAGTGAACCCACCAACAGGCTGGGAAACTGGAGAGCGAAATTGCAGTATTTCTGGCGAATTGTATTTGTGGTGGCGTAATGCAGGCGAACCCGGTAAGGTCTTTGACTCTTCTACAGGCTTCATTTTAACCAATGGTGCAACTCGCTCCCCCGATGCCTCCTGGGTGAGTGGAAAACGATGGCAGGCGCTGACTTCGGCACAAAAAGGAACGTTTGCTAATATCTGCCCCGATTTTGTAGTTGAGTTATAGCAATCGTCAGGTTGGTTAGGACACTAAACTCAGAACATGCTCCATCGCCGCTCGCAAGGTAGGGAAGTACTCGAGTTGCTTGCGGATACGACTTTTTAGCCAAGACCAGCACCGCTCAATTTTATTTAAATCAGGAGAGTAAGGTGGCAAGTACCAGACTTCACAACCAGCAGCCTGCACCAATTGGTCAATGCGTCCACCTTTGTGAAAGGTAGCGTTGTCAATCACCAACTTCTGCCCTGGTTTTATAGCAATCGCCATTACGGTTAGGACGCTAGATGTAACGTGAGTTCGACGGTTGGAAAACGCCGAAAAGCTTGCTAGATATGAAACATGAGAAACTGAGCAGGGATTGCGAACGCTAAGATTAATTGAACGTGAGTTCGACAAGACCTTTTTTGACCTCTCCCCCAACCCCTCTTGGACACGGAGAGGGGAGCCAAAACCGTAATTTCTCGTTGCTCCTCCCTTGACCCGTGGGAGAGGGAGGTTGTCCGGGAGAGGTTCATCGAACTCATGTCGAATCACTACCAGTCCTCGAATTACCCCACCCTAACCCTCCCCGTATGTATTGGGGAGGGAACAAGATTCCTGTTTCGCCCCAATACATCGCGGGGATTAAGAGGGGTAATTTGACTTATGTATACACGGTAGGCAAGCGAGGAGGACAGTAAAAAAGTAGCTTTGGCTCTTTGCTTTAAAATCAATGACAAGTGTCTATTCTACAAAAAATGTCTACAATTTTAACTTCTCACCGCGAATCGAATAATCTAACAACTCCATCGGGTGAATAACTGATATCTTCTTACCTTGCAACTGTAAATGCTTGGTAATTTGCAAAGTACATCCCGGATTAGCAGAAGCAATTAACTCAGCACCAGTATTCAATAAATTCTCTACTTTTTGCCGACCCAATTCTTCAGAAACTTCTGGTTGCAGCATATTATAAACTCCGGCACTGCCACAACATAAAGCTGCATCTATTGGTTCTCTCAACTTCACCCCTGGAATTTGTCGCAACACCTGACGCGGTTGGACGCTAATCTTTTGTCCGTGCAATAAATGACAAGCATCTTGATAAACTAAATTCAATGGTTTATCAGTCAACGGTGAAAGTTTCGCTGTTAACCCAACAGTTGCCAAAAATTCTTGAGCATCTCTAACTTTAGCGGCAAAATCCTTTGCCTTTTCCCGATATTCTGGGTCATCTTCTAAAATATGACCGTACTCTTTTAAAGTATGACCGCAACCAGCAGCATTGATAATTACGAAATCTACATCTGTTTTGGCAAAACTATCAATCATCTGTCTTGCTAAAGCTTTCGCTTGTTCTGTTTGTCCTTGGTGTTCGGGAAGCGCCGCACAACAACCTTGAGATTTGGGAATCACAACTTCACAACCATTCGCTGTTAAAACGCGCACTGTCGCTTCATTCACAGGTGAGAAAAACAGCCGTTGAACGCAACCCAAAATTACCCCGACTCGATACCGCTTTTCACCTTTAGCAGGAATCACAGTAGGCAAATTATCTTGAAAAGATTTGAGAGTAATTTCTGGCAGAATTGATTCCATTGCTGCTAAACGGGGCGATATTTTATTCAGGAAACCCGTAGCCCGAAATAACTTAGCAAATCCTAATTTTTGATAAGCTAACAACGGAACTAATAAAACCCGTAAAAGATTGGGATAGGGAAACAGAGAAAATATCAATTGGCGAAAAAATCGATCTGGTAAACTGCGGGGATAATTTCGTTCAACTTGATGACGAGTTGCAGCAATTAACTTGTCATACTGCACACCAGAAGGACAAGTACTCACACAAGCAAGACACCCCAAACAAGAATCAAAATGTTCTACTGTTGCGGTATTGAGAGCAATTTCACCCTCATTAATTGCATCCATTAAATAGACGCGTCCTCTAGGAGAATCCATCTCCTTTCCCAGCACCCGATAACTAGGACAAGTCGAAAGACAAAATCCACAATGTACACAACTATCAATTAACTTCGGATCGGGTGGATGACTCTCATCAAAGCCCTTCAAATTCTTTAAACTAGCCGTATTATTAACAGAATTTTTTGAAACTTGCATATATTCTCTTTTTCCCCTCTCTATCTCAGCGTTCTCTGTGTCTTAGCGGTTCTTTTCTTAAATTCCACCCACAAACCGACCAGGACTTAAAATATGCTTACTATCAAACTGTTCCTTAATACGGCGCATTAACGGTAAAGCATTACCCGTATAACCCCAAACATCTATTTGTTCTTTAACCGCAACTGGTGCTGACAGAATTGTTAAAAAACCACTACTCGCTTGAGTGGGATTGCTTCTAGCAAAGCCTAAGCGATCGCGGATTTTCAAAACTTGATTTTTACTCTCTAATTGTAACAAACCTAAACCACTACTAATATGAATTAAACCCAACTCCACTTGAGTCAAAATCCCCACAGCAGCAGTAGGTAATACTCCTATTTTGCAGCTAATTACCGATTCTGTAGCAGTAGTATGTATTCGTTCTTGCAATCTCTGCCATAGATTAGCTTCATCACTATCGGTAAAAATTGCCCCATTTAACCCTAACTTTTGTCCAACTTCCAAAACTCGGTTTGATTGTTCCTTAACACTCTCACTAATACTTTGAAACCGAGCAATTAATCCCAGTCCTTCACCCAATCCTAAACTAGACACCAATTTAGTTGATAGCAAATCAGCCTGAACTGGTGTTAACGCCGAACCTCGAAGGATATCAGCCGCTTGAGATACAGCCTCAGCTTTCCCAGTTAGTACCACCGTCCCCGATGCCTCGGCTAGCGGATACAGGCGAAAAGTTAATTGACTAATAAAGCCTAATGTGCCATAAGACCCGGTAAGCAACTTCATCAAGTCATATCCGGCAACATTTTTAACTACTCTTCCCCCAGCTTTGGCGATTTCTCCATCAGCACGGACAAAGGTAATACCTAGTAACTGGTCGCGTACACTGCCATAACGTTGCCGCAGAGAACCTGTATCACCTGTGGCAACAATACCGCCAATGGTTGCTGACTCTGGTGCTGTGGGGTCAAGAGCAAGAAATTGCCGCGATTTTGCCAAAAGTGCTTGCAAATCGGAGAACTTCATCCCAGCTTCGACTGTGACAGTCAAATCACCAACAGCGTGTTCAATCAGTTGGTTGATGCGTTCTGTACTAACTACAACATCAATGCTTTTTGCTAAACCACCCCAGCTAAGTTTACTGCCACTACCACAGGGAAGTACGCGCCAGTTATTGGCGTGAGCCGCGGTCATGACTGCGGCTAGCTGTTCTTGGCTGCGGGGATAGACAATACAACTGGGTGAATTTCCAGAAGCTATAGCTTGTTGGATACGTTTTTGCTGACTGAATTCGATATTTTCCCAAAGGCAAATAGCATTTTCTTCACCGACGATAGATGCAAGTTCAGAAGCGCAGACGCCTTGCGGCTTGTCGTTAGACATCGCTTTCATTGAGTTTATTTTTTTACGCCCTACTTCTAATTTACTGGCTAACCTGACCAAAAAAGTGCATTGTCATTAATACACGTGGCTTTAATATGAAAAGCAATTCTTACAGCTGGTTGCGCCCCTACGACAGGTGGAATTCAAATATATGAAACTGCTGTAAGAGGTTGTTTGAAAAGTCGCAAAGTATACTATAAACCCCGCTTCCATTCCTCTCCCCGTTGGCGTCAGCCTGCCGTTAGCCAAGCGCATAGAGGCTTTGAAACCCCCATTATCTTGTGAGTGTTGGGGGACTAGGGGGGTTAGGTTTCTAAGACTTAGATGTTACCAAAAATACTTTTAAAACATCCTGTAAGGTATTAGCCTTATCCAACCTATAATTTTGTGAAATTGTTGATAAAGTTTGAAATTTAAGTGGAGAAAGTAGTAGATGAGTAAATTTCACTCATCTACTATAGGTAGAGTTAGGAGACAATTTGCATATATACAAGATATTTTATAGAAAAAATAATAAATTATAGCGGTGTTAGTTTAATAGACTATAGAAGTTGGCAGATAAGTATGAGCGTAATCTATAAATAATTTGAATATTGCAATAAAAGTGTCATTTCTGAAAGTAAAGTTATATGGCTCTGATTAACTTGAAAAAAAGTAACAGATGGGTAAATTTTACCCCTCTGCTACAAGCAAACGGAGGTATAAACTTAATTATTTAATTGGCATGAACCAATTCTTGAGGCGCTGCGGCATCATATTCTACAGCTTTCACAAATTCCTTAAGAACGTCTTTGAGTCTTTGGTCAATTTCCTCATCTAACAAGACGCTGTTATCGGGTTGGCGTTGAATTTGTTTGTCTACTGCATAAACTGTAGCGAGGATATGCCGCGCTCCTAATTCAGATAACACAGGTTTTAGAGCATATTCAATTGCCAATAAATGAGCGATGGTTCCACCCAAAGCAATTGGTAACACGGGTTTACCTGTTAATGATTTTTGTGGCAGCAAATCTAGAAATGTTTTTAGCACTCCTGTGTAAGCAGCTTTGTAGATTGGGGTGGCAATAATCACACCATCTGCCTTTGCTAATAAAGCTTTTGGCTGTTCTAAAGCAGGGCTGTCGTATCGTCCAAAAACTAAATCTTCAGCAGGTAAATCTCGAACTGAAATAATATCTACATGCAAGCCTTCTTGTTGTAAAAGCTGGGCAGTATATTCGACAACACCATAGGTTCTAGATGGATGTGTTGGACTACCTGCGATCGCTAAAATATTTGTCATTCAATTAAACTCCTATGCATTAATCGGAATGGGGAATGGGAAATAACCAATGCCCAATACCCTAAACTTTACTAGGATATGGATGTGGCTTTCTCCTGATGTTGCTGCTTAGGGAAATCTTCATTTGCCACAATCTCGCCGAATGGACTTAAGACGTGTTGCTTCTCCACTGCGGGTAAATTATCTAATGGCAAATGGGGAAATAGAAGTTCTGCAACTCGATAAGCTTCTTCTAGGTGGGGATAGCCAGAGAGGATAAAGGACTCAATACCTAAATCAGCATATTCTAATATCCTGGCAGCTACGGTTTGAGGATCGCCGACTAAGGCTGTTCCCGCACCACCCCGCACTAAACCGACTCCCGCCCACAGGTTCGGGCTAATCTCTAATGCCTCACGATTACCGTGGTGTAATTGAGTCATTCGCTGTTGTCCAACTGAATCCATCCGGGCATAAGCTTTTTGGGCTTTGGCGATCGCCTCATCATCCACATACTTAATCAATTGATTCGCTGCATCCCAAGCTTCACTCTCAGTTTCGCGCACAATCACATGTAGGCGAATTCCAAACCGCAAAGTCCGGCCTTGTATTTCTGCAAGTCTGCGAACTGCTGCAATCTTCTCGGCTACTTGCGCTGGTGGTTCGCCCCAAGTTAGATAGACATCTACGTGCTTGGCAGCAATTTTTTGAGCAACAGGAGAGGAACCGCCAAACCATAAGGGCGGATATGGCTTTTGAACAGGTGGAAACAGCAGTTTCCCATCCTGAATGTTAAGATAGTCGCCTTGGAGATTGGCTTGTTCGCCACTAGCGATCGCTCGCCATACTGTCAAAAATTCATCTGTTAATTCATAGCGGCGATCGTGATCCAAATGCAAGCCATCTCCCGCTAACTCCACGGGATCGCCACCGGTCACGACATTAATCAGCAAGCGTCCCCCAGAGAGGCGATCGAAAGTCGCCGCCATCCGCGCCGCTACTCCAGGTGATACCAAGCCGGGACGAATCGCTACTAAAAAACGCATCTGTCGCGTCAGTGATACCAAGGTTGACGCTACAATCCAAGCATCTTCGCAAGAGCGGCCTGTAGGCAGCAATGCCCCTGTATAACCAAGGTCATCCACCGCTTGGGCAATCTGCCGCAGATAAGGAAAGCTTACTGCTCTTCCACCTGTAGCAGTTGCAAGGTAACGTCCGTCGCCGTGGGTTGGGATGAACCATAGTAGCTGCATGAGTCTTGTCCTTTTAAACTACGGTAGTTCTATCGAATTACCGTGCTTTGTTTATAGTTTTTAGAGTATCACATATTCCATTTAAGTAAGCAAGAAGTTTTCATAAAACTCCGGTATTCCTATCAAAACAATGTATATTAAGCAATGTCCAAAAAACTAGCGTTGGGTATTGGCATTAGGCAGAGAGGCAGAGGGGCAGAAGTTCTAAAATGCTTGAATTTTGAATTTTGAATACTTCGAAAGGAATTTGCTCAAGCACTAAATATAGTTACTGTAGTCAAAACAAATCTTAAAACTAATGCTCGTAGTCATGTAATTCTATTTTCTAGTGACCTAAAGTTTTCATATGAGAAGATAATCGACTACTACAAACTCCGTTTCCACTCTCGTGTTTAATTTTCGTGATGCCAAGCAGTTCTGGGGATTGGAAGATTTTATGAACCTGGGACAAACTGCTGTGACTAATGCTGCTAAAACACGCATTCTTCATGGTTAATTTATCCCACCATCTTCTCGCTGATTTTCGTCACCACAATCCCGGTTCCGGCATTATTGACCTTAAGGCTCACTACCGTGGTTTTCGATATGTTAATGAAATCTTAAAAATGCTTCCGGAAATGCCTGAGCCTATTTTATTAAATCAGATTTTTGCCAAGCTTACTTCTTTGGGACGTATTCATGCCGTTTCTACGGGCTTTAAAGCCTCGTAAATTGGCAATGGTATTGAAATTGAACTGAATTTATAGCAGTGATATGGCGCGAATTTTATACTATGCACAGCGTTCACCTTACGCTCGGAAAGTGAGAATTGTCCTGGCAGAGAAACAGCTACCTTACGAACCTAAAGAAATAGACATTAACAATAAATCAAGAGAATTTCTGAGTTTATCTCCCATTGGGAAAGTTCCAGTATTGGTAGATGAAAATGGTCTCGTTTTTTGGGATTCAACGCTGATTGTGGAGTATCTAGACGAAACTTATCCTGAGCCGAGTTTCTATCCAGGTTCGCGCGTTGAGCGTTTGTGCTGTCGTCAGGGGGAAGAGTTAGCAGACAATTTGATAGATAATGTTGTGGGATTGTGGTACGAAACCCGTAAAGGAAATCAAGCCGATTTTGCCACCCAAGCTAAATATCAGTCCAGCATTAATCGCCTTTTAGGTGTTTTTGAGCAAAAGTTGACTAACTCAGCCTACCTATTCAATGAAACTATGAGTGCTGTTGATGTTGCAGCTATATCAGGGTTGGGTTACTACAGCCTCAGATTTGGCCATAATTGGCAGCAAGAGTATCCTAAATTGAGCCAATGGTTTGAGCTATTGCATCAACGTAAGTCGATTGACTCTACCATGCCAAAAGCATAAAGCAATTTCGCTGACTTTAATCACTTGAGTTTTTACAAGACATTGTAGCTATTATATTCACCTATTCAATAGAAAGGGTAACTAATGATGACCGAACGAGAATTTCCGAACTGGGAAACGCTCTATCAAGAACAAGCCGTTGAAACCATGCCTTGGTTCAACCCTAGCTTAGATCCAGATGTCGAAGAAGCGCTCCTTACCCTTGAGGTGAGCAATGGTTCAGTGCTGGATTTGGGAACAGGGCCCGGAACTCAGGCGCTTGCCCTAGCCGAACGAGGATTTCAGACGATGGGAACAGATTTGTCAGAGGGGGCCATTCGTCAGGCGGCAGCAAAGGCAAACCAAAAGGGATTAGAAATTTCGTTTAAACAAGATGATATTCTCAACAGTCGTTTGCAACAATCTTTCGATTTGATTCTCGACAGAGGATGCTTCCATGTTCTGCCACCCCAAAGCTATGGTACTTACGTCCAAACAGTCGCAAGCTTATTAAAGCCTAAGTGCTACCTGTTACTGAAATGCTTCTCTCAAGAGGAAACAAGAGAACAAGGGCCTTACCGCTTTAGCCCAGAGGAGATTGGGCAGATATTCAAAGAACGATTTCATCTGCGTTTGGCTAAACAAACGGTCTATCATGGGATAATCGATCCCCTTCCCAAAGCACTCTTTTGCATCTTAGAAAAGTATTGATTTTTTTGCACAAATTTATCAGCTTCACTGAGAACGAGCAGCGATCGCCTTACTCGACTATTTAAAATTTTAGGCAGACACAAAACTCTACCCTTGCATCCCAAACCGCTGGATCGTCTCGGTCAACGCCACCGCTTCACTTAAAGCGCGTGTACACAATCTCACCAGACATTGCAATCACAATTCGCTGTTTCTTCGCCCACTCAAACCAAGCAATCGCAGTAGATTTGGCCTGTTGTGCTTCCGCTTTCTTCCCCTCCTTACAAGCAGCCACAAACACAGCTTCCGGTGATTTTATCCCAATCCTCGTTCGCAACGCCTCCTTCAAAATCAGCGATCGCACTCTGGTACTGCAATGAAGGGCAATTGCGTTGCTCATCCCACTTCACCCAATACTGGTCGGGTTTTGGGGAAAATGGGAAAGAAAAAACTTTCAACCTAGACCCAGTAACCTTTTTCCCAAACCCAATTCCGAGTTAAAAATGCACAAAGCGAGCAGCATTGCCATAGCAATTCATGAGTGTCCATCTGTAATCTCTACAAAAATTTTTCAACAATGATTTCGTCTATATATCTGCTGTTAATTTTGGCTTGTCTTTTCGCTGTACCAATAATTCCAAAACCAAGCTTTTGGTAAGTAGCTAATGCCGCCATATTATCTGCACGAATATAAGTAAGCAGTTTTTCGTACCCACGCTGACGCGCAAGCTCAAACGTAGCATTAAATAAACTTGTACCTACTTTTTGGCGTCGATATGACAGATCAACATAAGTTCCTAGCACTCCCACACGATCAAAGGCATGGGTGTAGTTAGCAAATGGTTCCATACTTTGAAATCCTACAACCTTTTGCTCGTGATAACACAGAGCTACATGGAATACTCCACGTATTGGAAAGTGTAAAATATAATCACGTTCAGCCTCGACAGTCAAGGGTGTATCAAACGCTGTGTATACTCCAGCCTCAATAATTGGATTCAAAATGCTGACAATAGCTTCAGCATCGTTAAGTTCAACTTCTCTAACCAATAAATCCACGTTCAATTACCTTTTAGCATTAACTCTTAAAGTTAATCAATACTCCGTCTGCAATTGCAATTCCCCCCTGGGGAAATTTAGCTAGCAGTTTCTTGATCGTTATCACAAGTGCCGGATCATAATCTCTGCATTTCCGCAAGAAGTCAAAGCCCGGATTCTGCCCCGAATTCGCCGCAACCTTGAGTTTCTGCATACGCCCCGGTCGCAGATTTGACCTCGCTACAATCGCCTCATGCGAACATTTTTCAGAATTTAGTACAGATACGGCGAAATAAATACCTTCATGAACTGTTTTGACTTCTACACCCGAAACTGAATTTTCAGTTATCAACTCAGCAGAGGGGCGACTCGGTTCTATTTTCTGAGCTGCGCTCGTTTCCTTGGAAGAAAATAAGTAACTGCCGCGAAGAGAGAAGAAGTTTGTATGCTGAACAGCTTACAAGTACTATATAAGAACAATATCTCAAAATCCCTAATATTCTTCAAAGATTATAATCGAGCATCTATGAAAAGCACGCTCACTGTTAAACTCTGGTTTGGGATATCACGTAATACAGCATTATTATTTATTTGCTGGATGCTGATCGCAGCTTGTAGTAAAAGTAGCAACGTTAGATTAACTCCAGCAAATAATTCCGCAGTAGTAACAAGTGCAGCTAATACTGTTCCTATTGGGATCGCTTTTGCTCAAACCAGTAATGTAGCACTACTAGGTCAAGAGGGAACTGATGGAGTTAAAATTGCCCAGAAGTATTTTAATAACAAAGATGGGATTAATGGTAAACCAATCGAGTTAATATTTCAAGATACTGGTGGCGATGAGGTTGGAGCAATTAATGCCTTTGGCAGTTTAATTAATCAAAATAAGGTTGTTGGTATTATTGGCCCTACTCTGTCACAACAGGCATTTAGTGCTGACCCGATAGCAGAACGCAATCAGGTTCCAGTGATTGGTGCATCAAATACTGCTAAAGGCATTCCTGAGATTGGTGATTATATCGCTCGTGTTTCTTCATCTGTTGCAGTCGTCGCTCCTTACGCAGTCAAAGCAGCGCTTAAACAAAATCCTCAAATCAAAAGGGTGGCTGTGTTCTATGCACAAAATGATGCCTTTAATAAATCGGAAACCGAAATTTTTCAAAAAACAGTGAAAGATTTAGGATTAAATTTAGTCACAGTCCAAAAGTTTCAAACTACAGATACCGACTTTCAAGCGCAAGCCAGTAGTGCTATTAATTTAAAACCAGATTTAATAATTATATCTGGATTAGCTGTGGATGGAGGTAATTTAGTCAAACAAGTACGGGAACTTGGTTATCGAGGCTTAATTATTGGCGGAAATGGATTTAATACTTCTCATATATTTTCAGTTTGCAGGATGCTTTGTGATGGTGTAATTATTGCTCAAGCTTATAGTCCTGAATACAAAAATGAAATTAACACTGCTTTTCGTAAAGCTTATGTTGAGCAATATCATCGAGAGCCACCCCAAGTTAGCGCACAAGCTTTTGCTGCTTTACAAGTATATGTAGAAGCATTGCAATCTTTAGACAAAAAAAGTAGAATTAAGAATTTAACTTTACCTGAGTTGCGTCAAGAGTTGAACAAGGAATTACTGAGATTAACTTATCAAACTCCTTTAGGTGAAATTGCTTTTACACCAGAAGGTGATGTAGTTCAAAAACAGTTTTATGTCGCCCAATTAAAGATGGAAGCAAACGGTATTAATGGTAAATTTGCTTTTTTAAATATAAAGTAATTGACTGTGATTGCTCAAGCGCAGAAATTCACTATAGCCGTAATCGCTCCTGATTGTTTACGATGAAGTTTTACTGTCAATTTTTAAGCTTTGTTTGAGCCTTGCTACTTCCTCTTGCAACGCCTTAATAATTTCTACCAACTGTTCCTTTGACAATTGGTTTAGTTCTTCTTCTGGAATGGCTTTTACTGTCTTTTGGCTCATGACAGTGATGCTCTCGCACTCTTGTCTCCTTTGTCAACTAGGTTCCACCTGAATCCTTACCAAGAATATTCAACACACTATTCGCTACACAGAACTATCGAGCGATATCGCTTCCAAAATTTCTGGCTCGACTGAACCTAAAATCAATGCTTTCAACCTGGTTTCTTTACAAAACTTTACAACGTGTCCCATTTTGCACGTATCTCGGCGGCCACCCTCAAGGACAAACTTATCAAATTGCGGAACGTTTACATCAGGGCGCTCGCTTATTTGAAGAATCGTGACTGCAAATTAGATGTGTTTGCTTTGTGTTCTAGTGGAGTCAACGCAAATCTACATATTGACCTAAATCTTTATCCCTGAGAACTTGTCCCATTTTCTGATACTCCCGACGCAGCGCTCGAATTAAATGTACCATCTCAATTACTCCCCCATCATCTGCTGCTAAAAAAGCTGCTGTCAGCGCAATATAGCGAATATTAGCCCCTGTAATCTCAAAATTTTGTGCCAATAATTCTAAATCAAGATTGGGGCTACAGGGAGCATTTTTTGGGAAAATTTTCTGCCAAATTAGGTGACGATTTTTTGTATCTGGTAAGAGAAACTCAATAATAAATCGGAGTCGCCGCTCAAAAGCTTCGTCTATATTGCTACGGAGATTTGTAGTTAAAATTGCAATACCTTCATACTCTTCCATTTTTTGCAACAGATAACCTACTTCGATATTTGCGTAGCGATCGCGGGCATCTTGCACCTCAGAACGTTTGCCAAACAAGGCATCAGCTTCATCAAAAAAAAGGATGGCATTAGAATTGGTTGCAGCAGTAAAAATGCGATTGATATTTTTCTCCGTCTCGCCGATGTATTTACTAACTATTTGAGATAAATCAATTTTGTAAAGGTCTAATTGCAGTTGATGGGCAATCACCTCTGCTGCCATAGTTTTACCTGTACCGGAAGATCCAGAAAACAGAACATTTAGACCTTTTCCTAAAGATAATTTATCTGCAAAACCCCATTTTTGATGTACTAAATTGCGGTATTCTGCTTCTTTGCAAATATCTTGTAGTTGTGTTATTTGGTTGGAGTGCAATACAATATCATCCCAGGTATATTTCGGTTCGATTTTACGGGCGAGAGTTGCTAAATCGTGACCCGATTGAGCGCGAGCTGCACTACATAAGTTTAAAAATGACGGTAATGGTTTTTCTTTAATTGAGTCAATTTGTTGCCAACGGGCAGTATTATAGGCAGTGGCGACAGCATCGGCAATTTGGTCTGGGGTCAGAAGAAAGCGATCGCACAACACATCTAACTCTCTATCTTCAAGAGTTATATGGGCTGCTTTTAGGTGAATTTGCCAACATTCTCGGCGTTGACTAGATTCGGGAATTGTAAAAGGAACTGTAATTAATCCGATTGCACCCGTCGCTGTGGGTATCCAATTTTGCACTCCTGAGAGAATAGTAATACCTATATTTTTTTCTAATTGTCTGAGAAAGGATTGATAAAGAATTTGATGCTCTTGAAGGTAGAGAATATCGAAGTTATCGATATACAGCAAACGATTAAAAAACCAGGCTTCTCGCCATAAAAGTTGCAGTTTTTCCTCAAAGTTGGCTTTATCTTCTACCATCTTTGCTATATCGGCAACTAACAAGGGAACTTCCAAAGCTTTAGCAAGAATTTGGGCGGTGCGGTGTTTACCTGTGCGTAGGCGCAGCCCGCCGCAGGCATCATTTCCTTGAAAATAGAGTAGTTGGGGTTGTTGTTTCTGCCAGTCTTCTCTCAACAAAGCTTCTAGTGCTGTCTGTACATCTGCCTTGAGATATAAAGTATCGAAATATATGCTTGGTTCTAGTAGTTGACAACAAGAAATGAGTCGGGAATCTAACCCCGGTTGATGTAATAGCAACCTCACCACTTGGGAATCGAGTATTAGACGATGAGAAAGAAGTGTAGATTGCTGCTGATGAGGTTCTGGACAGAGATGGAGCAGACGATGGTAAATTAGGGGTGAGTTAGTAGTAAAATGCTTACGTCGTGATAGCTTTTCAGGAACGCTAGAACAGAGCAAGTTTAAGACCATATCTACTGTAGGTCTTTTGTTGCTCATATCATCTTGGAGATAAGCATAAACCTTTTCATAGTGACGATCTAATTCTGGTGCAAGAGCGATCGCTAGTATATCCAAGTCAAAAGCAGATAAGCTAAAAGTTTTTTGCAACCATGCTAAGAGCGAATCAGACCGAATTGTAATTGATGCTTGCTCTGATAATATTTCGGTTTTTTGTAACCATGAAACCTCTAATTCTCCTCCGGGTTTTTGGTTTGATTGCACAGTAGAAATAGCTGTTTGAATCAGCCAATCTAATCGCAGTAGTAGAGGTTGCAACCCATTTAAATCGGGAGTAATTTCTGTTTCTGGAAACATGGGTCTAGTAAATGTTTTTTCTCCTGCTGCTATCGAATTCACGGCTGATAATTGGAATGACATAGAGAAGTGGAACAGACTTAACTAGTGATGGCTAGGGTATGCGTAACTGTTAGACTGCATTGCGATATGTTGGGTTAGTGTCATATCTGTTAGCACACCCTACAAAAGGGGCGATCGCACTACTAGTTAGTTCTCTTTTGGAGTATATTTGCCATTCTTTGCTCGTTCCTGTTCTTTGACGATCGCTTCCTTCGCCTTTTTTACAAGTTCTTGTTGTATAGCTACTTCTTCGTCCGTCAGTCCTAAAGGATTTTCTACAAAATTATCAACTTCATAATAGAATGATGAGTCATCTGGGTTGTCTGTATTTTCCTGTTGGTTGTTTTCCTTTTTATGATAATCATGCCAACGTGTTATTTTGGCATAACCGATAATATCTTGAATAGCGATGTCTCCTGTGGCGATTTCAGGGAATGGATTATCTTGTTTGGTAAATGTCGCATATCCGTCTTTAACAATAACTGCATAAACATATGCTGTCATCTTGAATGATTCATGTTGGACACGATTATTTTCTTTTGTATGTGTTCTATTTTTATTTGCTAAAGGGAACTTGACACAAGCATGCAAGCTAGTTGCTACACTCACAGTCGATAAAAGTTCATTATCCTTAATACCCTTTCGGAAAGCTGGGCCTTTATCACTTAACCATTGGTTTAAAGGATTCCACTGTTGATCTAATGCATATCGTTTTTGGAAGAATGGGGCAGTGATGGGACGCGTAATTCCTCCCCAACCTCCTTGATTTCTACTCTGAAGAACTTTGGACGAATCGCCATCCGTAGTGTGGAATCCCACTCCTAAAGTTTGTGATTTTAACCAAGGTCTACTACTAAAAAGAACATCTCCTTGAGAGTCCAGCATGTTCTGATCTATTTGGTGTATAGCCATAGAAGAAGCAGGTTTTTGATTTTTCACTTCTAACTGCATGATATTTTCAATAGGTTGCTTCTGCCAGCTTGTATCTAAGCCTTTCTCGATCATGCGGTTTAATAGTTCCTTCTTCGTCTGGTCAGGAATCTCCTCTTGTGCTGGTACAAGTTTTGGTTCATCTTGGCTATCATCTACTTTCCATACATCAGACCAAATTTTTTGAGCAGTTTCGGAATCTGCTTTACAAACTTCTGCAAAAAGATAATTTGCTACATATTCAAATGTACCTTCCTTAGCACCTCCAGATTCTTCGTTAAATAGTTCTGGTTTTGGTTTTGTAAGTTCTGCTATCTTACTTTTCTTTTTGGATTTTGCAACTTCCTCTGGATCTAGTTCTACGGGTTTTGGTGCTGGCCTACGCCAATATAGCTTCTTTCCCTGGTCTGATAGTTCGTCGTCGAATTCGTAAGTGTATTCTTCATTGTCTTGTGGTTCAGCTTCGTTATCTTCCAGCTCGAATAAAACTCCAAGAAACCTATCTTTCTTAACTTGTTTCATTCTTTGAACTAAGTTTCCAGCGCATTGGTTGATCGATTCGTCACCTTGCTGTTTCACATGGGTCAATTCATGAGCAATCAACTCCTGTCCCCCTTGACTCTCTGGCTGATATTCCCCTTGCCGAAAGAATACATCTTGACCTGTGGTAAACGCCTTCGCCTGAATCGATTGATTCAACTGGTCTGCCTGAGCATCTGTATGCACGCGCACGCCACTAAAATCTGCCCCCATCGCCTGTCCCATCGACTGTTGCAGACTGTCATCTAAAGTTTGTCCACTTCCCCTTGCACTATTAATGGCTGATTCCAAATCTGTTGATGCTTCACCCCCAGAAATAGCTTCTTGACGCTGCACCATTTCTGGTAACTGTTTCCGTTGCAATTTTTCTTGTACCAGTGTTGAATCTGCCTTTGGTAGTGCATTCGTTTGTGGTGTGTTAATCTGCTGCACCACATCCTTGGCTACTCGATCCGCTTCTTGTTCATACTTATCCCCCGCTTCCCCTATTGTCAGCTTCGCCTGTATTGGTACTCCAACTTGACCAGAATTACCCCAAAGCTGGGCAGAAATCCCTTGGAATTCAGGTATCCACGGCGTTTGCTTTCCCGCCAAAATCTCTCGTGTTGACCTTGTACCGATCGCACTCTCTAACTCCTGTCTCTCATCCCCACTCACGCTATTTGGATCTTGTTGCACTCTCTGTACAACTGAAGACAACGATCCAGATCCATAACTGTGACTAGGGGCAATCTCTTTACTTATTGGCGTTGACGGCAGCGAGGGTGAAGCTTTTTGAGATATTTGTTTTCGGTACATAGTTTATCTCCGGTATTCGGTTAGGGATTGCTATAAAAAATAATGATTAGACATACTTAAGTATTTATGCGACTCATAAAATATGTGTATTTATTATATATAGTATTAGTAGAATAAATTATTACATTAGTATTATCAAACACGGAGCAAAGCTCAACCCAGTATTGAGCGCCACAGCAAGATTCTGCAACGTTAAGTTCCTTATTCTAAATTTAATCAATCGATTTTAGCAGACTTTTCCTAAATTGCAATTTTTGCAAATATTACTAATAGTTACAAGAATATTGACAATAACTCATGTATATTTTATTCATAAAGCTAGTAACTGGTTGTATTATTTTCAACTATAAGTTATTTTCTTTCATCAGCTTTCAAAATGAACAGTGTCATAAAACGAACATTGTTTAGATTATGTTAGATGGTCTAGACACTACCTTAGAATTGCTACTGAAGCGAGAACTTCCACCTGATGTTCCTTCAGGAGACACAGAGGTATTTATCAGTTTTGTTACGCCTTACCAAGGAGCAATTAAACAAAAACCAGCGATTAATTTATTTCTTTATGATGTGCAGGAAAATCTAGAGTTACGCAGCAGTGCTTGGTCAGTGGAACGCCAAACTAATGGCAGAGCAATTAGAAAACGTCCCCCAGCTAGGGTAGATTGTTCATATCTAATTACTGCTTGGCCACAAAATGAAGAGGATATCCAGACAGAACATCAGCTTTTAGGAGCAGTGATGAAGGTATTGCTGCGACATCGAAAACTCCCCGAAACCTTGATTGCAGATAACTTAGAAGCACAAGAACTTCCTTTAAGACTAATTAGTTTACGTCCCAGTAACTTACAAAGTTTTGGTGAATTTTGGCAAGCAATGGGGGGGAAAGAAGGAACTAGACCCAAGGTTGTCTTGCATTGTACTGTCACCATCTCCGTTCCTGTGGATGAAGCAGGTGAAGAAGCGGGACTGGTGGGAGTTCATCAACCAAACTCTTAGTTTCAGGAGTAGCGATGCTCGAACTATCTATAGTTAACCAACAAATAGCGATCGCAGGTAAAGTTTTGCAAGGAGAAACCCAAAAGAATATTTCTGGTGCAATAGTTGCAATTATTGAGATGCCAGAAAAATTCCGAGCTATTTTATCTCTAAAAGCACTGCAATACGGTTCAAAATGGGAAAAAATGCCTGAGCGACCTGACCGCAAAATTACCAGCAATGATGGTTATTTTTACTTTACTAATTTACCCCTTGGGGAATATCTTTTAGAAGCATCGTTACCTACCAGCCTAACTCGATACAACGAAGTCAGAACAAAAGTTCAAGTATCTTCCCCTATCAATGGCAAAATTTCCACAACGATGGCGGATATTGTGCTTTTACCTACGGGAATTAAAGGAAAAATTACTGATGCAAACGATCCAAAAAAGTTGATCGCAAATGCCAAAGTCCAGATTCAAGATAGTGGAGATACTACCATTAGCGACCAACAAGGCAATTATCGCTTAATCGGATTAGAATCACCAAAACTAGGTCAGCGTAACATCACCCTAATTGTCTCTGCAACAGGTTATCAACAAGTTTCCCAGTCACTGAATATTCAACGCGGTCAAGTAATTGCAGAGCAGAATTTTGCTCTAAAAACCAAATAAATACTCATTTTTTTTAGGATAAGTAAATAGGCATAATAATCAACTATATGAGGAAAAATAAACATCCTCTAAAACCCTTATACCTATTGCCTATTGCCTATTGCCTACTCCCTACTCCCTACTCCCTATTGCCTCTTGCCTATTCCCTATTTGCCTTCTTACTTATATCAAGGAGCTAATTAAATGCCAACCTATCTTTCCCCAGGTGTTTACGTCGAAGAAATAGCTTCCGGTTCTGCTCCAATTGTCGGAGTTGGAACCAGTATTGCTGCTTTTATTGGCACGATTAAAGCCAATGCTTGGTCATCAACTAATATTAACAACACCTCAATTAAGTCTGTAGGTAGCCCTACAAATCCAGTTGAAATTGGTGAAGGTCAAGGTGGAAACCAAAAAAATTATTCCTTATTATCAGGAGATTATCCACTAGTAACCACAGTAGGGACTTATGCCTTCTTCGTTGGTGGCAGTCCTGTTAATTTAGATGATACAAACCCTATTATCAATAACGATGCCGAAAAATCTGCAACTGTAAAATTTAAAGATGCGATTACTTCAGGGGAGAAAATTACCGGATATTACCAAGTTCAACTACCTGTAATAGTAATTCCCAACGATCCTAACATCGCTCAAGAAGGGGAAATTAAATTAATCACAAACTTTAGTGAATTTAAGAAATTCTTTGGTGATTTTTTACCACCTACTGGCGATACCCAAGGGCAAAACACCTTAGCTCATGCAGTTTATGGTTTTTTCAGAAATGGTGGAACTCGTTGTTATGTCACCTGGATATCTGAAGAAAATAAACTTGCTGGTGTTTTAGATGCGTTTGAAGCTATTGATGAAATCACTATTATTGCTGCACCAGGAAATTTAGCCTTTAGAGATGATATTAAAGATCATGCGGAAAAACTAGGCGATCGCATTGCGATTCTCGATAGTTTAGATACCATTGACTTGAGCAGCACAGGAGTTGTAAATACCCTTAAACCCTTCAACTCTGCCTATGCAGCCTTGTATTTCCCGTGGATTCAAGTTTTCGATCCTGCAAGTAATAGCAATATTTATATTCCCCCAAGCGGTCATATTGCAGGAGTTTATGCAAGGGTTGATGGACAAAGGGGAGTACACAAAGCCCCTGCCAATGAAACTATTTTGGGAGCCTTAGATTTAAAATATAATCTCAGCAAAGCCAAACAAGATGGGCTTAATCCCGATGGAATTAACGTTATTCGCAAATTAAACGGGAATATCCGCGTTTGGGGTGCGCGTACCTTGGGCGGAGATGCAAATACAGAGTTCAAATACGTCAATATTCGTCGGCACTTTAGTTACCTGCGAGATTCCATTGATAAAGGGACTCAATGGACAGTTTTTGAACCCAATACACCCGAACTCTGGGCAAAAATCCGCCGCAATATCAGTGCTTTTTTATTGATAGAGTGGCGCAAAGGTGCATTGTTTGGCATAACACCCCAAGAAGCTTTTTATGTGAAATGTGATGCCGAAACCAACCCCCCAGAAGTGCGTGATTTGGGTCAAGTTGTCACAGAGATTGGCCTAGCAGTGGTGAAGCCGGCAGAATTCGTGATTTTCCGTCTGAGCCAGTGGACTGAGACGGGAACGTAGGGGATGGGGGAAAGGGAATAGGCAATAGGCAAATAGGCAAATAGGGAATAGGTAGGAGGTAATCTCAAGGAAACAAGTTTCATAGGCAAGCCAAGTATGAAAGTGGTTTTTTCCCACTCCTCACTGAATTACGAATTACGAACTATAGGACTTCATACAACTTAAAAAGCCTCCTTCCCTATTGCCTATTGCCTATTGCCTATTGCCTCCCCACCCAAGTAAGTTCAAAAATCAAAGCGGACTGCCATATACTCAAATGCCGACTTTAGAGCCAAAAATACCAGGTATCTCTTTAAACTATGTCGTTCCTACTCCAGAACCTGAGTTACTGACAGGTGTTCCGGTATTCTTTGGTCTGGTTACAGAGGAAGTGAAAGAAGCAAAAAAGCTAACTTTGGCGACGCATTTTCAGCAGTATTTTGGTCAAGCCAAAGGGTATTTAACAGATGCAATCAAAGGATTTTTTGAAAATGGAGGTCGTCTTTGTTATGTTATAGCCTTATCTGACAATACTATTGAGGCTCTTGAACAAGGTTTAGAGACAAGCGAAGTCTTAGAAAATGTTGATTTGATTTGTGTTCCCGACATCATGCTTGGTTCAGATGGGGAAGTTATGCAGATGCAGCAAGCTATTTTAAAACATTGCGAACAGATGGGCGATCGCTTTGCCATTCTTGATGCTTTAAATGATCTAGGGAAACTAAATGAGCAACGCAAACGAATTTCTAGCCAAAACGGAGCATTATATGCACCTTGGCTAAAAGTAGAATTTCGCGTCGATCCTATTCCCCCCTGTGGTCATATTGCAGGAATATATGCAAGTTGCGATCGCACAGTCGGGGTACATGGCGCACCTGCTAATATTCCACTTGCAGGGGTACTGGATCTTAGTTTTGCCCTAACTTCCGCAGATCAAGAACAGCTTAATCCAAAAAATGAAGCGGGAGTCAATTGTATTCGTAGCTTCCAAGGACGAGGTATGCGAGTGTGGGGAGTACGTACCCTCAGCCCAATCTCTGAATGGCAATATGTCAATGTACGTCGTTTATTTCTCACCTTTGGACGCTGGGTATATCGCAATTTAGCAGATACAGTGTTTGAACCAAATGCTTTTCCTTTATGGGTGCGACTGCAAAGGGAATTAAGCATTTATTGTGAATCTTTATGGCGACAAGGCGCTATCCAAGGTGCTTTGCCCCAAGAGGCATTCTATGTCAAATGTGATGCTGAAACGAATCCCCCTGAAAATCGAGAAATGGGACAAGTAATAGCAGAAATAGGTTTAGCTCCCACTATTCCGGGGGAATTTATTCAAATTTTAGTTGTTCAAAGTAGTAATGGAATTTCGCTGATATGAAGGCAATAGGCAATAGGCAATAGGCAACAGAAAAAATTGGAAAAAGGAGGTAGATATGTGTTGAGTGTTTCAAAAATTTAATGGGAATTATATAGGACTCATATTTGATTGCGTGAAAAAACCCCATATAACTCAAAAAGACTTCTTGCCTATTGTCCGTTGCCTATTGCCCGTTGCCTATCGCCTATTACCTATTGCCTATTGCCTATTGCCTATTGCCTATTGCCTATTACCCATTGCCTTCCTACCCAAGTAAGTTCAAAAATCAAAGCAGATTCCTATATAACTGATAACTCTTAATTCAAATTTATTGCAGGAGGTTCTTTTATGCCCACGATTTCTAATCCCCACGATCCATACAGTGGTTATAATTTCTGGGTGGAATGGGATGGTATTGTTCATGCTGGGTTTCGTGAATGTAGCGGTTTGACAGCGACTCGTAAAGCAGGAACTTATCGAGAAGGAACAGATAAAGCATTAAGCCAACGTCAAATTCCCGGTCTTAATACTTATGGTAACATTACCCTAAAACGGGGAGTTAGTGACAATAAAGAACTGTGGGAATGGCACAAAAAGTTACAGAATGGCGAGACAGATCGACGCAATCTTTCTATTATTTTGGCTAACGATCAAGGAGAAGAAAAGATTCGTTGGAATTTAGAAAATAGCTGGCCTACTATCTGGAATGCTCCAAGTTTTAATGCTACCTCAGACGAAGTAGCGATAGAAACTCTCGAACTAGTTCATGAAGGTATTACCATTGGTTAATATTTACTTTCAGTAAAATCATGCAGCAAACCGAATTTCCTTTTATCTTGCCTCAAGGATATCTCGACTCGGAAGGTAACACTCACCGCGAAGGCATTATGCGCCTTTCAACTGCCTATGATGAAATTGCCCCCATCCGAGATCCAAGGGTGCAGAAAAATCCTGGTTATTTGGTGATTATTCTCTTAGCAAGGACGATAGTCCAACTAGGAACATTAGACCAAATTAATACCAAAATAATTGAGGGTTTATTCTCAGGAGATTTAGTTTATTTACAGGATTTTTATCAAAGGATTAACCAAAACGGTCATAGTCGTCTGCGGGTAGCTTGTCCCCACTGTGATGGAGAGTTTGAAGTAGAAACTATTCCCGTGGGGGAGTAGTTTGCTACCCCACAGAACGACTGCTGGAGGAGGTAGCTTACCTTGCCTACAATTTTCATTGGTCTTACGAACAGATTATGGCAATGGAACACCGAGAACGTCAGCAATGGGTGGCGCAGGTAGTACAAATTAATCAGCGACTTAGCGATTGAACAGAAAATAAATGAATCCCAAACTTATCGCATTAAATGCAGCTTTAGCCGCAGGTTCAACAGCCAGTTTATTGGGACACGATCCCTATATGGCTTATAACTTTGCAGTGGAAATTGGAGGAGTTGTTGTTGGTGGTTTTAGCGAAGTTAGCGGTTTAAGTAGTGAAATTGAGTTGGAATCTTATCAAGAAGGAGGCTTAAATGATTTTGTTCATAAATTTCCCAAACATACTACTTATCCCAATTTAGTTTTGAGTCGAGGATTAGTAAATATTGATTTGTTTTATATTTGGTATAAAGCAACTAGCCAAGGGTGGATTGAGCAGTTAAACGGTACGATTCTCTTACTTAACGATCGGCAAATTCCGGTGATGTGGTGGACGTTTAAAAAAGCGTATCCCGTCAAGTGGCAAGGGCCAACTTTTAACGCTAGTAGCGACGAAATTGCTGTAGAAAAAATTGAATTAGTGCATCAAGGAATTTCTAAGTTATAGCATCATGGCAAATTTATCCAATTGGCAAGATTCAATCGATGAGAGGTTGGTAAATCGCCTGCATTGTCCTTTACGTCAACCGGGAATGATGAAAATGGCGATGAGTCAGCGCATTATTAATCGTTGCGATCGTTTTTTAAATCGTTTACCTCTTTTGACTCAACAAATGCAACGTTGGGGTAATACTAATAGCCTATCATCTGAGTCAATACCCATTGTTTATGCACAGCCTGTTTCATTAGCACAAGACCAAAAAGTAGAGAATAGAGTACATAATTTGCCAACTGTCTCCCAAGTTGAACCTTCTGCTAATATAATTCAAAGAAAATTAGATCCTTCTCAATCTCTAGCAGCTAAAACAGTTAATAATACTATCCCTTTCCAAAATATCACAGAATTCTCAAACTCGGATGTTGCGGATGAAACAGCCAAATCTTTAACTTTAGAAACACAAAGTAATAAAACCTCTATATCTTCATCTGAAGTTCCGGTAGTTTCGGCAAAACCAATTGCTGAACAATTACCAAAAATAGCAGAAATGACGTTAGGAAATTCGACAGACTCGCAAACATCTCCACCTAATAGCGCTGAATCAAATCCTAATCACCCATCTCAACCGATTGTAGATGTCGATTCTATGTTTTCACCAAAAATTCCCGTAGTTTTGTCACAATCTATAACCGAACAATTGCCAAAAACAGCAGAAATGACGTTAGCAGATTTGACAGACTTGCAAGCATCTTCGCCTAATAGCGCTGAATCAAATCTCAATCACCCATCTCAACCGATTATAGATGTTGCCTCTATCATTTCATCAGAAATTCCCGTAGTTTTGCCACAACCCATTGCTGAACAATCGCCAAATACTGGAGAAATAGAGTCATCACAAGAATTTACCAGCTTTACTGATACAACCCTACCTATTATTCAAGCAAAACTCCAGAATTATTCCAGATCGCGGTCATCTCTTCCTATTGTTAATGATTTAAATAATTTAGCTGACCAACAACAAACGCAAGCAGATAATTACGCAGGCAATTTAAGCTCAATTAAGCACCAATCAAAACAACTTCCCATTGTCACTGCTCAAGCTAATTTGACTCAACAAGAAATATCATTTGCTATCAATTCGGTAAGTTATCAAAATCAACCTGCAACGTTAGTCAACACACAACCTGTTACTGTTTCTACCTCACAAAATAATCAAACTAATCACAAGCAAAATATATCTTCTCTTCCCCTTGTCTCTGTAACTTCTGCAAGTAACCCATCCTTAAAAGCTCAATCTCTGCTTTTACCCGGAGCTAAAAATACCTCATCATCAAAAAGTAATAGTCAACAATCAAACCGCAATTCGATATCAAATACTGATTCTTTATCACCTCCTATAACTTTTGCTAGTCCTGTATCACCAATAGCAACTCAATCCAATATTGACGTTGATGCTATAGCGAGTCAAGTTGAACGCAAACTAATGCGACGGCTAGTCGTTGAAAGTGAACGCAGAGGAAAAAATCAATGGCACTAGAGAAATTAACTATCAAAGCCGAAAAAAATAATCCAGGAGACTTTGCTGATAAATTTAAAGTTCTTTTTAACCCTAATCAAGTGGAAGTTGTTAAAACAGGCTGGTCGATGGGAGACTATGGCCCAGTTGCATCTAAAGAATTAACTCAACTCAGTCTTGATTTGTTCTTTGACACCACGTTGATGGGATTTCCCCCAGAAAATGTCCAAAACTATACCCGCAAAATTTTTAGTTTGACTCAGCCTCGTATTGGCAAAAACCCTAAACGTCCCCCTCGTTGTCAATTGATTTGGGGAACTATATCAGGTAAAGATAGCTTGTTATTACCTGATGGTTTTTTAGAAAGTGTCACCAAAAAACTTACTCATTTTCTCGAAGATGGTACGCCTGTCAGAGCAACTTTAAGCTGTAAATTTAAGGAGTGGAAAGAACCGAAAAAAAAGGCAAAGATTGCTAATCCCATTGATGATCCTGTGAGAATCGTTAAACGAGGAGAAACTTTAAGTAGTATTGCTACTGAAGAATATGGCGATCCTGCTTTATGGCGTGTAATTGCGGTAGAAAATCGCTTAAACAATCCTCGGATGTTAAATCCTGGAACTGTGCTGACGATTCCTCCTTTGCGAATTACTAGCCTGACTCAGAGGAGTTAAATCATGCCAAATGATGCTTCCTTATTAAATCCTAATGTCAAAATTTTGGTTCAAGACGAACCCTTAGCCGCAGAAATAGAAGCTGATTTAGTATCAGTTTTGGTATCTGAGGATTTGGAAGCTCCTAGTATGTTTGAACTGCGATTGATTACTTGGGACTTATTAAAACAAGAAATGACATGGGTAGATAACAAAGTATTTGATGTTGGTAATAAAGTAGAAATTCAGATGGGATATGAACAAGAAATAAAAACTCTCATGGTGGGAGAAATTACAGGATTAGAACCAGAATATAGCCAGGATGTAGCACCTATATTAGTGGTGCGTGGTCATGATTTACGCCATCGTTTGTTGCGAGGAAGCCACACAAAATCCTTCCTAAAAATTAAGGATAGTGAAATTGTCAGTCAAATTGCTAGAACTAGGGGAATTACAGCAAAAGTTACTGATAGTAAAGTGAAGTTAGAATATATCTTGCAGCACAATCAAACAGATTGGGAGTTTTTAAAAGAGAGAGCTAAACGCATTGGTTATGAAATTGCAGTAGAGCAAAAAACTCTCTATTTTCGTCCCCATCAGAATGGTAAAGGTAAAGCTTTGACTCTAACTTATGGAGAAGATTTACAAGAATTTCTACCACGCTTAAGTACTATGAATCAGGTACAACAGTTAGAGGTAAAAGGTTGGATTTATCAAGAAAAAGAGAAAAAAGAAGTATCAGGTAAAGCAGGAGTAGGAAAAGAAGGTGGCACAATGGGAGGTTCAACTTCTGGAACGAAAGCAGTCAAAAAAGCCTTTGGTGAATCGAGCTATACGATAGTAAATCAACCTGTATTAAGTAAAGAAGAAGCTGATAGTATGGCATTGGGGCAGTTTCAAGATATGGCGATCGCCTACATTACTGGTGAAGGAACTTGTCAAGGTAATCCCAATTTACGCGCCGGAAAAGTGGTTGAAATTCTTGGGCTTGGTCAAAGGTTTAGTGGACTTTATTATATTAAAACTGCCGAACATAGTTATTTAGTAAACCAAGGTTATAAAACTTCATTTACGGTAGGGAGAAATGCTACATGAACGGACTAGATGTTTTATTATCAAACAACCAAAATCATCATTTTTACGGCGTAACTGTTGGTGTAGTCACTAATAACAAAGATCCAAATAAATTAGGAAGAGTCAAAGTAAAATTTCCTTGGCTATCTTCAGAAGAAGAAAGTTACTGGGCTAGAGTGGTAACTCTCATGGCAGGAAATGACCGTGGTATTTATTTTTTGCCTGAAGTTAATGATGAAGTATTGGTTGCTTTTGAACAAGGTGATATGAATTTTCCTTACATTCTTGGTGCTGTATGGAATGGAAAAGATAAACCACCAATAACAAATGAAGATGGGAAAAATAATCAACGAGTCATTAAATCTCGAAGCGGTCATATGATTGTTTTAGATGATACTAAAGAACAAGAAAAAATTATTATTCAAGACAAGACTGGTAAAAATAAAATTGTGATTAATTCTAAAGATAACAAGATGAATATTCAAGTTGAAAAAGATTTAACTATTGAAACCAAAGGAAAAGTTATCTTAAAAAGTAGCGATGATGATATCTCGATTGAATGTAAAAACTTGCAAATAAAAACTCAACAAAATTATCAATTAGAAGTAGGTGCAAATTGTACAATCAAAGCTAAATCTAAATATAAATTGGAAGCGCAATCTGGCTTAGGAATCAAATGTGCAGCCGGAGTGAAAATAAATGATGGTTCATTGGAAGTGATGTAATGGAGATTGATTTTTTAGGTGTGGGATGGGCTTTACCTGTCCAACTTGATAAAAATGCTCAAATTGAGGTGGCGCGCTATGAAGATGTTGTGCGTCAATCAATTTGGATGATTCTCAGTACTGCCAAAGGAGAACGGATAATGCGTCCTGATTTTGGCTGTGATATTCACGAAAAAGTATTTTCTCCTAATAGTTTGGGAACAGTTGGACAAATTGTTAGTGATGTGAAAGATGCTTTAATTGAATGGGAACCTCGCATTGATGTTTTAGATGTGGATACAATTCCCGATCCTCACCAACCAAATGTAATTTTAATTCAAATAAATTATCAAATTCGGACAACAAATAATATTTTTAATTTAGTTTATCCTTTTTATTTGCAGTAATTGTATATGCCTTCTTTACCTCCCAAAATTGACCAGCGTACCTATGAAGAAATTGTTGAGCAAACCGAGAAGTTAGTAGAACAATCTACCGGCTGGAAAGCTGCATCTGGAAATAAAACTGATGCGGGTGGGGCATTAATTCGCATCTTTGGGCGGATGGTAAAATTAGTCAGCGATCGCATCAACCAAGTTCCAGAGAAAAATTTTCTGGCTTTCCTTGATTTAATTGGGGGAGAACTCAAACCTCCTCAACCTGCTAAAGTCCCTTTAACCTTTTATTTGGCACAAGGAAGCCTTACAGATGGGTTAGTTCCCGCTCATACTCAAGTTTCAGCGCCACCAGCAGAGGGTACAGACGCAGAAATCGTGTTTGAAACGGATCGAGAATTGGTTGTCACAACAACGCAATTACAAGCAGTATTCCTGCGCGAACCCAATCAAGATAAGTATAGCGATCTCTCTGAGATCCTTTCCGAGGAGCGCACTTTGGCAGGAACAGGACAACAAGATGCAGCTTTTTTAGCTTTGGAAGGCGATCGCTCTATTACCCATTCTCTTTACATAACTTGTCCCGAAATTTTTACTTTACCAGACTTAAAGGATCTGCAACTAATTATTACTACCAATAATACGATTGAAAGTGTTAATCAATTACAAATACCGCTTAACTGGTCTTATTGGGATAGCTCTCAATGGCAAACCATTGAAACTCCTAGCCAAAGTCAGAACAATAATCAATCTACTATTACTTTTACTTTTGCAAATTTACCTATTCCGGCTCCTTATGAGCTTCAAGGAAAAACAGCAAGATGGTTACAAGCCAATTTAAATAATATATTTTCTTTAATCGAAAATTTACCTCAAGTTACTAATATTCAAGGTGTTATCAATATAAAGCAAGCTAACTTAATTCCTGAAATTTGCTTATTTAACACTACTCCTTTAGACCTTACCAAAGATTTTTATCCCTTTGGCGAACAGCCGGAACTTAATGATACATTTTATATAGCTTTAAACGATACATTTGTGAAGCCAAATGTAACTATTATTATTGATATAATTTTAACTCATCAGCCTGTAAATATAAATAATTTAAAAATTGTCTGGGAAATTGGTAACGGTCAAATATGGCAAGAAATAGCAGATAAAAATAACCAACTAAAATGGATAGAAAAATCATCAGCAATTCAGTTTACTGAAAAAGATACTATCCAGGCGAAGTTACAATTTCCCAATGCAGAAAATATACCTTCTCCTAGCACTGTAAATGGAGAAACTCGTTATTGGGTTCGCGCTCGGATTACTCAAGGTCATTATGGTAAAGCCGCAGATGAGCGCCTGTATCCTGTTTATGATGACTTAGCAGTTCTGCGAAAGGAATTCAAACAAGGAGCCAACGAAATTGAAGTTGATACTTTAGATTTATTTAACACTGGCGATACAATTCGTGTTCTTCCTTATACTGAGGGATTTCCAGAAGAAAATAAAATTACACAAATCATTAAAGATAATAATAGGCTGAAGCTAGAAACCGGAGTTTTAAACACTACTTTAGGGGTTGGGACGCGAATCATGCGTAAGTTAATTATCACGGAGACGATTCCTCCGACTTACGATCCACCTCTGATTAAGTCATTAAAATTAACCTACGAATTTACCCTTACAGAAAAAGTTATTTATTTTGCTGAAAATGATTTTACATATTCTCATCCAGAAAATTCGAGTACACAATCTTTTCAACCTTTTACACCTACCATAGATCGAGAACCTACCCTCTATTTCGGATTTGATAAATCATTTGATAATAAAACAGTTACTCTTTATGCACAGTTTGATACCCCATTACCTAATGAATTATCAGCTGACATTACAGCAAATACCGTCCTTGCATTAACAGTAAATACTGGAGAGAAAACGCTGCAAATAGCCGATGTAACTGGTTGGCAAACAGGCGATCGCCTACAAATTCAGAACCCACTCAACGCCAAACAATACGATAATTATACTATTAGTAATATTAGTAAAAATTTAGTTACCACTAATCAACCTCTACAACAAGATTATCCTCAGAATACCCCAGTGATTCGTTCGCAGCAACCCCAATTAGTTTGGGAATATTCTAGTACTCTGGGTTGGCAACCATTAGGAGTAGAGGACGAAACTCAAGCATTTTCTCAACCAGGTTTAATTAGATTTATTGCTCCCGCAGACTTTAGCCCAGGAGAAAACTTTGGCAAAGAACTATATTGGTTGCGAGTGCGTTGGGTATCAGGTAATTTTCGGGTTAAACCTCGTCTACGTCGCTTGTTAACTAATACTACATGGGCAGTTCAGGCAATTAGTCTCCAAGAAGAAGTATTAGGTTCAAGTAACTACGATCCAAATCAGGTTTTCATTGCCAATAATATTCCCATTTTGATGGGACAGCAGTTAGAAATTCAAGAAGCACAAATTCCCCTAAACATAGAATCTGATCGCATCAAGGTAATTAAAGATAATTTGGGAGAAATTGATGAAGTTTGGGTACTTTGGCAAGAAGTAGCAGATTTTTACGATTCTAGTGCCAGCGATCGCCATTACACTTTAGATCGGCAAACAGGCGAAATTCGCTTTGGAAACGGACAAGCCGGGATGATCCCCCCCAGAGGACGCAATAATATTCGCCTATCTTTTTATCGCACTGGAGGAGGTAAACAGGGAAACGTCACTGCACAAACCATTAGCCAACTGAAAACTACCATTCCCTACATCGATCGGGTAATTAACCTGGAAGCAGCAGCAGGTGGGGCGCAACAGGAAACTTTGGATCGTCTGAAAGAACGAGTACCAAAGCAACTACGTCACCGCGATCGCGCTGTCACTCTTGAGGATATAGCAGATTTAGCTTACGAAGCTTCTACAGATGTAGCTAGAGTCAAAGTAGTTACACCAGATTTGCTGACGGCTGATTTTAGCCCTTTGAATGAAAAACTTTGGCTCGATCCGACTAAACCAAATGTGCTATTTGAAGATAGCCTCCGAGAAAAGTTGCAGACAATTAATGCTACCGAAGCAGAAAACTTTGAAAAAATGATGCGGGAAATTAACCGCCGTGCAGGGCAAGTTAAGCTAATAATTCTGCCCTACAGTAGCGATCGCCAACCAACCCCTAGTTTAGCTTTACTAGAGCAAGTCGAAACCTACATTCGTTCCCGTTGTGCGGGGACAGTAGATTTAGTGGTTACAGCCCCAAAATGGCGAGAAGTAACTGTGACTGCAACTATCACTCCTGTGTTGCTCGAAGACGCAGACATGGTGAGAAACAGCGTTAGACAACACTTAGAAGCCTTTCTCCATCCCTTAACTGGAGGAACAGGGGAGGGGTGGCAATTTGGACGCTACCCGCAAAAATCGGATTTTTACGCCATTATTCAATCCATTACGGGAGTAGATCATGTTAATTCCCTAGAGGTGGAGCTACCTGCAACAGAAAGCAAGTTATTACTAAGTGCTGATTCTTTAATTTATTCTGGCAATCATAACGTCAAGGTAGAAGGGAATAGGGGATAGGGAAGAGGCAATAGGCAATAGGCAATAGGGAATGGGTAATAGGCAATAGGCAATAGGCAATAGGCAATAGGGAATGGGTAATAGGGAATGGGTAATAGGCAATAGGTTAGGTTGGTGAATATAAGGAGTAAAAAATGTCAGGGATTCGGGATTTTAAAGACTTAATAATTTGGCAAAAAGGTATGGAAATTGCTGAAAAATGTTATTTATTAACGAAAAATTTTCCTAGAGATGAACTTTTCGGAATGATTCAACAAATAAGAAGAGCATCTGTTTCTATTCCAGCCAATATTGCGGAAGGCTATGGCAGAAGATCGCCTGGTGATTATGCGAGATTTTTAAACATCAGTCAAGGCTCAATTAATGAATTACAAACTCATCTTATTCTCTCTTCCAGAGTAGGGTTATGCACTGTAAAAGATATAGAATTGATTCTCCAACATCTTCAAGAAGAAACTAAAATGATTATTTCCCTTCTCAAAAATTTAAAAAATTAAAAACTATTCTTTACCCCTATTCTTTTTATTACCTATTACCTATTACCTATTACCTATTACCTATTTGCCTATTGCCTATTGCCTATTGCCCATTGCCTATTCCCTATTTCCCCATCCCCCATTCCTCTAATCATGACTCTACCCTTACCCAATCTCGACGATCGCAGCTATGCCAACTTACTAGAAGAGGCAATTTCTCAGATTCCGCTTGAATACCCAGAATGGACAGATCATAATCCTACAGATACAGGAATTATCCTGATTGAATTATTCGCATGGTTAACAGAAATGGTTCTCTACCGAGTTAATCAAATTCCTGATGAGAATTATGCTAGTTTTTTGAGTTTACTTAAAGGAGAAGAATGGAACTTACCCATTAATATTTCTACCCAGGAACGACAAAACATTTTACAATCAGAAATTCAAAAGACTTTATTAGAAGTACGCAAAATTTATCGTGCCGTTACTCCAGAAGATTTTGAAAAATTGGTACTTATCGATTGGAATAAATCACAAGATGCTGATAATTTAAAAATTGCTAGGGTTAAATGTTTAACACAATGTAATTTAGAGTCAACATCTGATAATTTTGCTAAAGGACATATTAGTTTAGTAGTTGTTCCTGAAGATAACGAAATAACTCAAGTAAATAAATATGAACCTTTATTTAGATTTCTTGAAGATCGCAGACTATTAACTACCCGCCTGCATATCTTAGAACCTGAGTATGTATCCATATCTATAGAAGCAGAATTAGTGCTTCAGGATGGCGCACAAGCAGAAGCAGTTAAAACACAGGCAGAAGAGGAAGTCAAAATGTTTTTTGAACCTCTGCGATCGCAAAAATATTGGCAGGGAAAAGGATGGCCTTTTGGTCGGAGTGTTTATCTATCGGAATTATATAAATTATTAGATGACTTAGAAGGTGTAGATTATGTTGAAAACCTGCAAATTAAAGATAAGAATAATAACTCTAAATCTGAAATTAATTTAGCAGATAATCAGTTAGTTAAAATCAATCTCACAGACAGTAAATTTACAATATTGGTAGAAGTTGGTAATGAACGTAAAAAAATCTGAATCTATTAGTACATATCATCAATATTTACCAGCAATTCTCCAAAAAGATGTTTTTATTGCTCAGTTGTTGCTGTCATTTGAAAAAATTCTCAGTGGATTAAGTGAAACTCCGAATCAAGAGCAAATTATTACAGCCAAGACTCAAAATATACCAGGATTAGAAGAAATTATTGATAATATTCATGTTTATTTCAATCCTCAACATACTCCAAAGGAATTTTTACCTTGGTTAGCGGGTTGGGTAGCCTTGAGTTTACGAGACGATTGGGAAGTAGAGGTCAAAAAAGCATTTATTCAACAAATTGTTCACCTATACGGTTTACGAGGAACAAAAGCAGGATTAATCGAAATTTTGAGTGTTTATTTAAAAAATTCAGGATTTGGAGAAAAGGTTGAAGTCTTCGATCAATTTGATAATTTACCGAATTATTTTCAAGTTCAACTAACTCTCAAAGACCGCGATCCTGATAAGTATTGGCGACAAGCTAAAATTGCTAAAGCAATTATCGATAGAGAAAAGCCTGCACAGACATTTTATTCCTTAAAAATCCTTGTCCCAACGATGCAGCTAACTCAGCGATCGCACGTTGCTTATCCTTTCAAATTGTTTGCATCTCCAAATAATCAAACCTTTGCCATAGAAGTCACAATTACTCCTAACAACATTAATAGTATTCCCATTAATCAATTAGCGAACCAGTTAGCTATTCAGATTCAAGGAAACTCGGAATTAATTACCCCTTACTCACCAGAAATAATTATCAATAATCAATCATTTTCAATTAAACAAAATTTAAATTATCAGCATTTACAAGAAAATTTAGCAGGTTTCAATGTTATATTATCAAACCGAACCGATAAACAGTTCGTGGGCAATTTAACTATTAAGCTATATTTTTTAATTAATGAAGTTGAATATAACAATACACTCCTAGAACAACCTGTAAATCTATCACCAGTCCTAAAAATTTGTCATCAAAATGATAAAAGAGAAATTATTGCAGGAAATACAATTTTTTACCAAAATAGTCAGCCGCAACAATCGGGAATGAAGCTGACAGAATCTATATGGACTAAACCCTATAGTTTTCTACTGTTTGATCCACCGAAAGTTCAAGAGTTACAACCTAATATAACTGCAATTATTGAAAAATTAGACTTTGAAGCAATTGTAGAAATTACCCAACCAAATACAATCAACTCAGATTTACTAAATCAAATCACAGTTCGCCTTCAAGATGATGTTTCAGGATTTTATTTATTAACACCAGAAACTCTTAGAGAAAATAATACAATTAGAATTCAGCGTACCCTCTACTACCAAGAGTTTATGCAAACTATAGATAAATTTACAGTGACAATGAAAAATCTCAATAATCTTGATATTGCTGGTAAAGTCACTGTTCAAGCTTCCTTAAATATTAATCAGCGTTTATCTACTTATAAAATACTAGAGCAAACCTTTAACCTCACAGCCGTCTCTCCCTATAATATTTTACAAATTTGCCGTAAAAACGAGGAAGGTAAAATTGTTTTTGGTAACACCATTCTAGGAACAAATAGTCAATCATTGAACTAAATTCAGGATCAAACATGGCTAAAATTACTGATTTCACTAACTTTGGTAATGAACGTCCTAACTATTTTGCAGGGCAATACCTGCTAGAAGATGACTTTGAAATTCAACATAAATATCTTAGCGATCGCCAACGCTATCATAATCAAAGTCTTCATATTTCAGGAATTATTGAAGGGTTAGAAGTTGCAGTTATTCAGGATACAAAATCTGTTCAAATAAAATCGGGTTCGGCTATCAATAGTAGCGGCGATTTAATTATTTTAAAAGAAAATATTACATTTTCCGACTTCAAAAATCTTACTGACGGTGTACTCTACATCCAATATGCTCAAGGTAAACAAGTTCAACAGCAAAAAGATGTACCAGATAGCTATACTCGTTGGATTGAAAAACCTATTTTGGGATTTTCAACTACAATTCCTGAAAATAGCGTCAATCTGGGAAAACTAACAATAGCTCAAAATACCATTACTCTTGATGCTAACGTTCGGGAATATTCTGGTTTATCCTTACCAAATTCTAATAGTAAAGCTTTAACTCTTCGCTCTGGAGGAAATGCCACTCCAAACTTAGCAGTTTTGACAGGTAGCTTAAAAATTGATGGGGATTTAACAGTAACTGGGACAATCTCAGGAACAATAGATACAAAAAATATTACTTCTGGAATATTAAATGTTGACAGAATTGCTAATTTATCGACTGATAAAATCACTTCTGGAACATTAAATGTTGACAGAATCCCTAATTTATCGACTGATAAAATCACTTCTGGAACATTAAATGTTGACAGAATCCCTAATTTATCGACTGATAAAATCACTTCTGGAACATTAAATGTTGAGAGAATTCCTAATTTATCAACTGATAAAATCACTTCTGGAACATTAAATGTTGACAGAATTCCTAATTTATCAGCAAATAAAATCACCTCTGGAACAATTGTTGGCGATTTAACTGTTAATGGTAATATTACAGGTAAAAACTTATCCATTTCAGCAGACGGTAGTAAGCGTGGTGCATTATTTCTGGCTTCAATAGGAGACTATAACCACGTACTGTATAATAACCTGTCTAACATAGATAATGAAGGAGTGTGGGATGGAGCCAAGTGGAATGTCTTTAACGGATTAAATATCCGAGTAGGAAGTGGTAGCTCTAAAAGTACAGCTTTGTATATAAATAATACTGGCAATGTTGCCATTGGCATCAATAATCCAGGTGACTACAAATTAAATGTGCAAGGTAATCAGTTGCTTCAAGGTAGTCTGACTATTCAGGAAGGTAAAGTTAGTCTTGATGGCAGTCAACAAATTATTTTTTCAGATAATGGAACTACAAACCAACTGAAATTACAACTTTGGAGCGGATATGGTCTCGGTATTAATGGTTCTACTTTATTCTATACAGCTAACGGCAATCATTCTTGGCGAGATAATCAAAATACTGAAAGAATGTTGTTAAGCACTGCTGTAGATGGTGGGTTAACAGTCAAAGGAACAGGAAGTTCTTCTTTTGCTGGAAATTTAACTGTAACTGGTTCTTTATCGGTGGGTGTATCTGTTAACAGTACAACGAATATTGACCTATCGGGTCATGTCCAACTCAAGGAATATGGACTAAAGAATATTGCTTTTCTTCAAGCAAGAGACGACTCATCCAATCGAGATATTGGCTTGAGAATTAGAACACAAACACAAGGTAGTACACAAAGAAATCTTGTAGATGCAGTAACCATTACTCCTAGTGGAGAAATACAGGGAAAGATTTGGTATTCTGACGAATATGTATGGAAGAATGGTCAAACTGATGTCAAAATGGGACACAGTAGTAAATGCGTCGCATTCTTAACATATACGCAAGGAAAATTTGCTGGTAGTGGCGAACAAGTTTTCACTTATATAGGAAGTGACGGATATTGGTATCTTGGTGGAAAACAGGGAAGTGGAGGTGCTGATATAGTCGCGAAAGCAAGATGTATTGGTTCTCCTAGTTAGTGCGATCGCCAAGCTTATAAAATATATTTGCAATTCAATATGACTCTATGGCTGACTTCATTCTCATCACTGGCGATCGAGCCATGTTTAACAAAACTTTTGGCCAAGCCATTGTCACCGTCCGTCCAGGCGATCTAATTGGCACAGGTAAGGATAAAATTAACCAGAAACTAGTCTGTGTAGATGGCGACGAAAAAAAAGTTATCGTTCCTGGTTGTCCTTATATGACTTCCCAATATACTATCCCTGGAGTTGGGATACTGTCCATTGAATCCCTTGCTGGCAACCAAAAAGCCAAAAAGACAAAATCTGGTGGGAAACCAGTACTGCTCAAAGGTGCTTCATTTAAAGCCAAATTTCAAGTCACAGTTCCCGCACAAAAACCCTCTGCACCTAGTCCCATACCCGACGCTACCCCCCAATATTCCGGTACTGGCACATTTATTTCCCTAAATAGCAAAGTCAAAGGAACTTAATTAAATAATGAAAGAACAATTAGAAAAACGTCTCACTGAACTCAAAGCCGAATTGGTATCAGGACAAAAAGTCATGGCAGATTTAGAGGCGAAACAAGCAAATCTGCGCGATACCTTACTGCGGATTAGTGGTGCAATTCAAATTTTGGAAGAACTCACATCTTCTACTAAGCAAGATGATTATCAAAATAATAATTACGTACAAGAAGAATCAAACGTTCAATATCAATTAAAAGATTGACATCCTTCTTGATTAAAACATAGGATATTATGTGCTTTTACCCATAATTTAGCCAAAATTGTGAACCAAGATCAGCGATCGCACAGCGGTAAATAGAGTTTTATGACATCTTGAGATGCAAAGATGTAAATAACGTAAGGATTCAGCTGATGGCCTTGTACCAGACACTATAATTAATCTCTTCAAGGGGCGACAATCAAGCTAAAGTGCTTGCTGTATAAGCATCATAGCCTTTAAACCTCGTCGATAATATGCCTGCTTATTGCGAATGAAACCGACCAGTTCCTCGACCCATACTTGACACTCATGCAAAGCTGTTGTGGCAGTTGTTCCCATACCTGAATTATTATTTTGTGTAATGGCATCTGGAGAGATGGCGCTAACAACGCCTTTGAGAGTACCGTAATCGGGATAGGGACATACTCTTTTTTTGGCTAAGGTATTGTTGTTTCTTAGCCAATTTTAATCAGTTTATTAGGGCTAATTCAGAGCGTAGATGCGTTCGCGTAGCGTCTCGTAGAGAAGCGGCTTGTCGCCAGACATCGCTGATTATAGTCATTCATGTAGGGAATCCCGTACTGGAATTGATTGGCCAGTGAACCGGAAAATAGAAAATAATAGATATATGGACAAACGCTATTTTTTACAGGCTAGTGCAGTCATAGTCGGCACAGCATTGTTATCAAGGTATATCAAATGGGAGCCAGAAGCGATGACAACTTCTAAGAGTGGATTTGAAGTTACCAAACCAGAGTCAGAGTGGCGCACGATTTTAACGCCAGAACAGTTTAATGTATTGCGTAAACATGGGACTGAACGCCCTTATACCAGTCCATTAGATAAGGAATACGACAAGGGTACTTATTATTGTGCTGCGTGTGAACAACCACTGTTTACATCTGATACCAAATTCAACAGTGGTACTGGCTGGCCTAGCTTCTTTAATCCAATTGAAGGTGCGATCGCCACAACTGTAGACAAGTCGTTGTTTATGACCAGAACTGAAGTGCATTGTAGTCGCTGTGGTGGTCATCTGGGCCATGTTTTTGATGATGGGCCTGCGCCCACTGGGAAGCGCTACTGCATGAACGGTGTTTCGCTGAAATTTGAGCCTGCTTGATAAGTTGCGTCACCGATAGCGTAGCATTAGCGAGTCAAGACCTTCCTGTGTCGTTAACGCTGCACTATCGAGCGTCACAGCCGTCCTCACATCGCACACACAACTTAAATCATCAGATTTTCATAGTTGACCAAGAGTGAATAAATTTTTGACAATAACTTCTTCTATTCAGTGCTATTGAAAAAGTATTGTCAGGGTAGCATAGCTAGCTGTGCTACCCTAATTATTTACAGTGTCGCTACAAGCTCCTTTAAGCGATCGCGTCCATCCCGAAAGACGGGCCAACCATCCCCCACCAGCACTGCTTCTACCCGACTCAGTTGAGCCAACCTGCGAATAGAAGCAACAGCCTCCTCTCGATTCAGCAGCTTGTCATCTGGTAAAATTGTCAAGCTACCTGCTTTGCGTGCCCGGACTAAATCCCCTGTAATTAAAGTTGTCTCTTCTAGTAACAGAGCCAACTCACCGGGAGTTTTAGAACCATTGAGTTCAATCACTTCCAGTCCTGGGACAAATTCTTCACCATCAGATAGCCAGCGATCGCAAGGTATAGGAAAAGTGTCTTTTTCTGCAATCGGGCCAGCAATCTTAGCATAGGTTTGATCGGCAATTTCTTTACTTGCCCTGACATGCTCAGAATTCGTCAGCACAATCCAAACCACACCACCGAGGGATTTTAGATGATTCCAATCATGGTTTGATAAGGCTACTGGGTCAATCAAGATGTTGCCATCTGGGCGAATCCAGGCAATCCCATTGAAATCAATATTTCTTGCCGGATTGAAATTAGACCAGCTATACAGATCGGGACGGTGCAAAGATTTCATGATGATTCTGGATCGATACTTCAATAATTGACTATTAATCTCAATAATTAAGTATATAGATAATAAGGGCATTGGGCATTGGGCATAAGAGGCAGAGGTGCAGAGGGGGAGAGGGGCAGAGGGGCAGAGGGGAAAGACTTACTGCAACTTCTCCTCCGCTCCCCTGCTCCCCTGCTCCTCGGTCACTGAGCGTAGTCGAAGTGCTGCTCCCTTGCTCCCTCTAGCTCAGAAATTTGAGTATACTACGATAAATCTATCAATCTTATGGATTTAGTCTGGGTTACAGAAATTCACAGGATTTCGGCAATAACGATCGACGGAGGTATAGGGGTGAGTGAGATTAAGCGCCAAAAAATATCAGCGAAGGCAGAACAGTTTACAGAGTCTGTGATTCGAGAAATGACCAGGGTGGCACTGCAACACGATGCAGTAAATCTGGCGCAGGGCTTCCCTGATTTTCCTTGTCCTTTGGAGTTGAAACAGGCAGCATATCAGGCGATAGAGGCAGATGTTAATCAGTATGCCATTACTTGGGGCGATCGCCCATTTCGTCATGCGATCGCTAACAAAGTTCGTTGGTATCTCGGCTTAGATATCAATCCCGAAACCCAAATCACCGTTACTTGCGGTTCCACAGAAGCAATGGCATCTGTAATGCTGGCGACAGTCGATCCCGGTGACGAAGTAATTGTATTTGAGCCATATTATGAAAACTACGGCCCCGATGCGATTTTAGCTGGTGCTATACCCCGCTACGTGACACTGCATCCTCCCCATTGGACATTTGATGAAGCACAGTTGCGTCAAGCTTTCAATGCCAATACCAAAGCAATTATTATCAACACACCCCATAATCCCACAGGTAAAGTCTTTAGCTGTGAAGAACTCACCTTAATTGCAGAACTTTGTCAAAAATGGGATGTGTTAGCGTTCACAGACGAAATCTATGAACATATTCTCTATGACGGCACTCAACATATTGCCCTAGCGACTCTTCCCGGTATGGAAGAACGCACCGTTACGATTAACGGTTTGTCCAAAACTTATAGCGTCACTGGATGGCGAGTCGGCTATATTCTAGCAAACCCCGAATTGACAGGGGCGATTCGCAAAGTCCATGATTTTCTCACCGTTGGCGCACCTGCACCATTGCAACGAGCCGGAGTTGCCGCTATGCAACTACCACCATCCTATTATGAAGAATTAGCCAAACTTTATCACCAGAAGCGAGACAGCATTTTACAAATTCTAGACCGAGTTGGGATTCCCTATTTCGTTCCTCAAGGAGCCTATTACGTTCTTGCAGACATTTCCAAATTTGGCTATAAAACAGATGTTGAATTCACTTACCATCTAATTAAAGATATCGGTGTTGCTGTAGTTCCCGGTTCCAGCTTTTTTAGCCAACCAGAAAAAGGACATTCATTGATTAGATTTTGCTTTAGCAAAAGACCTGAGACATTACAAGCAGCGAGCGATCGCTTACTTAAATTGCAATCAAATCTATAACGTACATCATATCTTATGTAAGTTGTGAAAATTATTTTTTTCGAGGAAATTTTCTTTTAAGTGCAGTTGAAATTCCATTATGAATTACGAATTTTTCAAGACCTATATCTTCAAGTTAATATAAATTAATCAAATACAAGTTAATATAAATTTACAAATGCTTAGTTTAGGCATTCATTTGTTAAAAACAATAACATTATTTTCGACTTAAATTTAACTCTAACTTTTGATCCCCGATATAAAGTTGACTTGCCAAAGGAAACCACACTTGTAAGCGAGGGTTTCTAAACCTTAATGTATAGTATTTTCCAGAAAAACAACACCAAATTAGTGTAGAATTAGTTCAGATTCCCGGTAATTATATCGGGATAGTAGGCTTAAAAATTCTCTCTTAAAAACCCCATTGACTCTTTAAAAGGATAAGACTAATGTGATGAATAGTCCTTCGGGGACACTATTTTATGCATCAAAAAATCAGGAGATATTTCCGATGATGATGATGATGACTGAAACCATGACTCCAGAAATGCAGACTTGCATGAATGTTTGTATGGATTGTCATAAAATGTGCATGGAAACCATGACTCATTGTATGAGCAAAGGTGGTCAGCACATGGATAAGAACATGATGAGCATGATGAGCATGATGCGCGATTGCTCTGAAATGTGCATGATGTGTATGAATATGATGATGAGCGGTTCTGAGTTCATGGAACGCACTTGTATGCTTTGTGCGGAAATGTGCGATCGCACTGCAATGGCGTGTGAGATGATGAGCGATGACGCGAAAATGATGGAATGTGCTGCCGCTTGCCGTAAGTGTGCAGAGTCTTGCAGAAGTATGCACATGATGCCCGCATAATTCTACGACAATCTAGCAGAAGTTTCTCTGCAACCTAATATTCAAGCGCTCAGACTCTTTGGGGTCTGGGCGCTTGAAGTAATATTTTTTTGAAGAATTTGCCGCTTCTCGTGTATCTCTGCGTTCACTCTAGGAAAGTAAAAAGTAAGAAAGCCTGCCTGTAAAGACTCATAAAACTCCCTCAGGCAGATTTTTGCTAAACCAATGCTGTTCAGCTTTCTTACGCGGCACTGGCTAATATCTATACTTATTACAGAATTACTTTAATCTTAAAACGGGCACTTCTCAAACCATCGTGGAGTCTGGTTTTTAGCACTCAAAAAGTACTGTATAAGGTTTTTAGCAGTCTCATACGTCTTTGGAAGAGGCTTACATGATATTACATTCCATATCGAGTTCTCATCCTCACCTTGGAACTCTCTATCTTTTGTTTTCATGTGAATGATGCGATCTCGAATGTCTTTCAGTTTATTGAAATCATTCCATAGACTTTTGCCTTTTGGACTTTCAATGCTAAGAACCGCAGGAAGAACATCTCCTAATTTAATGTCCAATTTTAAATGCCTTTCGATTTGCTCTTTGTTGTACTGTTGAGTGCTTCTTTTCTCCACAACTGTGTGAATATAATTATCTGGTAATTCTTCATTTACAAATGATTCCAATGAAGTATATGCAAAAACTATTGATGCCATCATTTGTTCATAAAATGCGAATACATCAGGTTCCGGTAAATGACTAAATTTGTCCTTATTAGAAATAGACTTACTAATTAATTGCCCAGCCTGTCGATGGCACATCTGCGACAAATTGAGAAGCAAAGCAGTAGCGTTAGGAATTGTGATGCCAAGACGTTCTTTCCCATGATGAATGATTGCAGCTTGTGTCACTGCGGTTCCAGGGGGTATAGGGGTTGATGAACCAGGAACAAGAAATGGCTCAGTAGTCCATGTCAAATTGTTAATGCGCCAATCCATACTACTAATATGTTCTGGAGTTTGTTTACTCATACATTCACTTAATTAATAATCTAGTTACCTTCTTTTCACTTAACTGTGCATTCACCGATAGCCTTGAAGTACCATCTCAACCCATAACCGTGAGCAGCACAACAACCTAGCTCTCTGGTGGCACAATCAATTGTAACCGAATCTCCTAAAAATAGAGGTTAATCTTTATACCTGTATTCATGTATCTATCATGAAATTCATTTAGTTAAATCTATTTGCCATTTAGCAATTTACATCTAGAGGTGATCGTCACTGCGAACACATCTCAAACCCTCATAGCTTCGTAAACCTGCGTTTGCCACTGTGGAAAACACAGGTTACTGGGGATTCATTCCATCAAAATCAACCGCAGAGGATCTAAACGCACATACCAAGGAAAAGGTTGGTCTTTCATCGTTGCCCATTTTTCTTTGAAGACTTCAGCTTGCAGATGGTAATCTTGAGAATTCTTTCCAGTCGAATGTAATTTGAGAAACAACGTCATTCGATGGGGCGTTTCACTTGTTCGCACTAACCAGCAAGGAAAGGTATTTTCCTGTGATGAGTCGTTGGTAAAAATAAACTGATGGGCACGAATGCCGACGTGAGATAATTCGCTCTTAACTGGTTCAATTACTTGCAAAGTACAACCCCAATCAATCGCTTCTACCTGTTGTAATGACTGGAGAACAGCACGGGAGAAATTTTTGCATCCAGTGAGTTGGGCGACACTAACGGTAGCAGGATGCTGGAAAATATCATATTTGCTACCATAATGAACAGCTCTACCATGCTCCAATACCAATAGATTTGGGCAAATCCGATAAGCTTCTTCCATATTATGGGTGACAAATAAAGTCACACCTTGGTAGTCAGCAAGAGTTTCTGTCATTTGCTGTTCTAATTGGCTACGTAGATGGGTATCAAGTGCGGAAAACGGCTCATCTAAAAGTAATGCCTCCGGTTGACTTGCCAATGCTCTTGCCAAAGCTACCCGTTGTTGTTGTCCCCCAGAAAGTTGGTGCGGATAGCGATCGCCTAATCCCTGCAACTGCATCGCTATTAGTTGCTCCTCTACCTGCACCCGAATACTCCCAGCCGATAGGTTTTTAGGCAAGCCAAAAGCGATGTTTTGCGCCACATTCATGTGGGGAAATAGGGCATAATTCTGCACTAAAAAACCGATGCGGCGATCGCGACTGGGTAAATTAATTCCTTGTTCTGAGTCAAACAAAACTCTGTCATTTAAAACTATGCGCCCGGTTGTGGGTGTTTCTATTCCCGCAAGACAGCGCAAAATCATGCTCTTACCCGCTCCAGAACCTCCTAACAATCCCAAGGGTTGCTCATCAGTATTGAAAGCAACTTTTAAATCAAAACTAGGAAGTATTTTTTCAATGTTGACAAACAATCCCCCAGATTCAAAGCTAGTGTACGCAGTATAAAGATTTTCTCCCCCTGCCCCCTGCCCGACTTCGACTACGCTCAGTGACCTCCTGCCCCCTGCCTCCTGCTCCCGTTCGACTACGCTCACGGCAAGCCTGCTCCCCGCTCCCCTCTTCTTTTCTCTCAATTCTTGCCAGAAGTTGACTGCAATAATTCCAAAAAGAGAAATCGCCATAATTGCGATCGCCCAAAACCAAGCCTCATTCATTGCTCCCGCTTCCACTGCAAAATAAATCGCCATTGGAATTGTCTGCGTTTGTCCTGGAATGTTACCAGCCAGCATCAAGGTTGCGCCGAATTCTCCTAAAGCACGGGCAAAAGCTAACATTGTGGCGGCGACAATGCCGGGTAATGCTAAGGGTAAACTGATGCGCCAAAAGATTGTGGTTTCATTTGCACCAAGGGTTCTAGCTACTCGCAGCAAATTAGCATCTATTTGTTCAAAGGCTCCCAGTGCAGTTTTATACATTAAAGGGAAAGAAACTACCGTGGCTGCGATCGCTGCACCATACCAAGTAAAAACGATGCTGAAGTCAAAAGCCCCCATGAATTTCCCTACAGGGCCATTTTTGCCAAAAAATAGCAGCAACAAGAACCCGACAACTGTAGGCGGTAAAATTAGGGGCGCAATAAAGATACCCTCAATCAACGATTTACCTTTGCCACCATATCCCAGCATCCAGTAGGCAGCAGCGATACCCAAAAAGAAGGTGATAAATGTGGCAAGTAATGAAGTTTTGAGTGATATCCAAAGAGGCGATAAATCCAATGGCATAGTTGCGTAGGGAAGAATTAGCTCAACTAATCCCTAATTTACCAACTTTGGCTTTAATATGTTGGAAAAAGTTGGTAAATTACATCACAATCAATCAAGGAAATCCCAAAAATATCCAAGCTTTAAATCAGATTCGCCTTCAGTTAGGTATCAAATATCAGAATTCGATACGGTTTATTATCATTTGATACTCATCTTAAAACCAACTGCTAAAATTGTTGGAAATTACCGAAGTGTAAAAACCTTAGCAAACACATCCTGTTAGCAGTATCGAATGCTACCGTCAACAGAAAGTGCATCCTCCTCCTACCAGCAATCAAAAAAAACCCCAAGACCTTTTCTTAGTATGTGGACTCAAAAGTTTAGGGCAACATTGCGTGGCAATCCTCAAAGAATACGATGTTAAAGTCAGTGCCATTGAGGATGTGCAGCCCGAACATTGGGAAGTCCCAGAAGTACCTAACTTACTAGAAAAGTTAATTGTAGGAGACTGCCGCCAGCCAAGTGTTTTAGAGCAAGCAGGTATATGTCAGTGTCGTGCAATACTTTTAGTAACCAGAAATGAGCGGATAAATATAGAAGCTGCCTTTGCAGCACGGCGTCTTAATCCGCACGTTCGCTTGATTGTACGTTCTGACAAACAAAATTTCAACAAACTCTTGTGGGAAAATCTTGGTAATTTTGTTGCCTTTGAACCTACTCATCTTTCAGCTCATGCCTTCGCTCTCACAGCCCTTGGTTCTGAAGCTATTGGATATTTCACCTTAGAAGGGCAACTGTTGCAAGTCATAAAGCACCAAGTACAAGCAAAGGATAGCTGGTGTAATGGCAAGCCAGTACATAGACTCAATCTGACAACTCGCCGCATCTTGAGTCATACACCTGTTTCATCTAAGCCACTCAAAGAATTGTTTGGCTGGAATCCAGAGGCAGAAGTACAGGTAGGAGATACGCTAGTTTACATTGATGTGGCATACGATTTAGCTTTCTCTGAACAACGTCGGCAATCTCATAAGCAAAAGTGGCATTGGCAACAGTTTATCCAAGGTATCACAGCGATAAATCTCAAGGATAAAATAGTGCAATTTTGGCAATCTTACTACCAAAGCCAAAATCAAATCCGGCGAATTGCAACAATCTATGCGATTACTGTACTCATCTTGTGGTTTGTTGGGATAGTTCTTTACCGCTTATATTATCCTGATATCAGCATCCAAGAAGCTTTCTATGCGACAGCAATTTTGCTCTTGGGAGGATACGGAGATTTATTTGGTGGTGTTGAGTTTGCAGCGCAATCAAAGCCCTCAGACGCTATCCCTTGGTGGTTGCGGTTGTTTAGCTTGGGACTAACGTTGACAGGTCAAGCTTTCGTGGGAGTATTATATGCACTGCTGACTGATGCTCTTGTCACTTCAAGATTCCATTTTTTCAATTCCCGCCCTCCTATACCACAACGCAACCATCTAATAATTATTGGCTTAAATCGCTTGGGACAAAAAGTAGCTGCTCTTTTGCAAGAACTCAACCAGCCGTTAGTAGGAATTCATCCTACCACTCTCGACCAAGAAACTTTACCCGATATGCCCCTTGTCGTTGGTAATGCTACCGAAGCACTTACTAAAGCGAATATCTCCCATGCTAAAAGCATCATTTTAGTTGGAGACGACAATATGGAAAATCTGGAAATTGGTTTGATGGCTCATGCAATGAATCCCGCCACTACCTTGATTATCCGCTCTCAAGACCGCCAATTTAGTGATAATGTCGCCCCTCTGTTCCCTTATGCTCAAGTTATATGTGGTGCGGCTTTGTCGGCAGAAGTTTTTGCTTGTGCTGCTTTTGGAGAAAATGTTCTCAGCTTGTTTCACTTGAACGAGCAAATAGTCATGGTGACGGAATACAAAATTGAAAATGGCGATACCTTGAATGGATTGCTTTTATCTGAAATAGCATCTGGCTACAGTGTTGTACCGATTCTCTACCAGAAATATCAGCAAGACAATTATTCTTTAATGCCCTGGTATGATGTTAAACTTGATGCTGGCGATCGCTTAATTGTCTTAGCCACAAGCAGTAGTTTGCAGCAAATTGAATGGGGTGAAATGCTGCCTCGCCAATGGAGCGTGCAGATTGAAAAAGCTCTGACTACAAATGCCATTATGTATGGTGCCCAAGAGATAGTTTTGATTACGGGCTGTAGTTCCACCACCGCTAGACAATGGATGAATAATTTGCCTAGAGTATTGCCAATACCACTTTATAAACATCAAGCTCAACGTCTCGTGCGCGAGTTAACAAAAGTACAAGTTTTGGCAAATCTAATCTTCATTGGGCAGCCTTGAATCTTCCGTAACTATAAGTCATATCATGTCCGGTTAAACACTTATAATATCTGTAGGTTGGGTTGAGGAACGAAACCCAACATTTGCTCCATGTTCATGTTGGGTTTCACTGCCGTTCAACCCAACCTACGATTGATAGATTTTATTATAAGTCATATTATTTGTTGATAATGATTGGAGTTTATAGGCATTTATTGCAAAAATAAAAGCACAACAATGTTGTGCTCATGTAGATTATTTATATTCCGTTTATTGTGACAACCAGAGAGTTTCTTAATCAGTCCAGTTTCGTACTGTACGCACTAAAACCGTAAGCCAAAGTTTCTTTTAAATTATCTGATGGCTTGAGACTTCTGTTGATAGCATTAGCAAACGGCACGGGAATCCCTTTGATGGTTTCCGGCAAAATTGCATATTCTGCTGTTGGTTCGACAATGTATTCTGGACACTTCATTTTCATCCCAGCAGTAGCTAACATTTCTTCTATTTCAACAGCTGAATATTGCTTGAGATAAACTGGATTTCTCACAAATGGGTTCAGCCTTCTGATAAAATTATGGATAATATGAGAAGGACAAGACTTATTGTGAAAGGAATGATTAAAAACAAAAATTCCACCAGGTTTTAGCACGCGAGAAATATCAGCTAATAAATTTCTTAATTGAGCATCTGGAATATGCATAAAAACGCAATTAGAAATTACCAAATCTATAGAATTATCTTCTAAAGGCAATGTCTCAGCAGAAGTGCAAATCAAGTTAAATTCAGCTTCAGGGAAAAAATTGTATTCTTGTTTAACTTTGATTAGCCGCCGCAATAAAGGTTCAGAAATATCAATGCCGTAATATTTCTCGCATTTGAGATTTTTCGCTTTCGAGAGATGTAAAGGTGCGCGACCATAACCAGAACCAATTTCTAGAATAGAACCAACAGATTTATTCAACGGAAATTTGTTCCAAGTACCTCCAGGCGTACCAGTTAGCAGAGTGTAATCTTGTTTAATGGGCGATGTTGCTGCAACTTTTTCAATTTTTTGGGAGCCATAATATGTTTTACCAATTGCATCCCATGTTTTTTTATGTTGAGTATTAGTTAATTGTTCATAGTCGCTGGGAAAATAAATTCCATCTCGTAATTCAAAGTCATTTAGACTGGATTTTACATTTGCTAATTGAGACATTATGATTATCCTCATCAATAGTGAATTCTGTTTTCTGTTATACTCTTAACTCAGCATTAACCGCAAGTGATTTTTCCTGAACGGCTAACTCTCAAGCCTTTTTTAAAGTCTATAACTATTTTAAATTCGATGGAATGTGCTAGCAAAGAGCCTATTGCATCCAAGTGAAAACCGCTATAATGACAACCCTTGCTCGATCGCAACACAAGTTCGTATACATTAGTTGATGGACTGCAACAATTGGAGGCGGCGATGGTAGGAGGGTTACAACAAAAACGGGTGGTAGTTGTGGGTGCGGGTTGGGCTGGTTTAGGAGCAACCTACCATTTGGCAAAACAAGGTTATGATGTGACACTTCTGGAAGCAGGCCCCTATCCTGGTGGATTGGTGGCAGGTTGGCAAACATCTGCTGGAAAGTCTGTTGAAGCTGGCATTCATGGGTTCTGGTATCCTTACAGAAATATTTTTTCTTTAATCAATGAATTAGAAATTAATCCTTTTACTACTTGGACTCGTTCTTCGCAATATTCGCCAGCCGGTTTGGAAGTTGAATCACCAATTTTTCAAGATTTACCGCGACTCCCCTCGCCACTAGGAACTTTTCTCTACACTCAGTTTAAGCGGCTGCCACTAATTGACCGTCTCAGCGCCCTGCCTTTACTTTATGCTGTCGTTGATTTTGATAATTCCGATGCAGCTTGGCGGCGCTATGATTTTGTAACTGCCCGTGAATTGTTCAAAGACTTTAACGTTTCTTTCCGACTTTACCGCGATGCTTTTGAACCGATGTTATTAGTGGGCTTATTTGCCCCTGGCGAACAGTGTTCAGCCGCCGCAACTTTAGGAATGCTTTACTTTTTTATTCTGGCTCATCAACCGGATTTTGATGTGGTTTGGTGTCGGGGAACTGTCGGAGAAAAGATATTTCGTCCTTGGGTAAAACGTATCGAAAAAGCTGGGGCGAGAGTATTGCCAAAGCGTCGGGTTACAGACTTAATTGTTGATAGTAATCAAGTCAAGGGTGTGGTTTGCGGTGATGAAGTTTTTGAAGCAGATGCGGTGATTTTTGCGGTTGGAATCACGGGGATGAAGAAAATTGTCTCAACTAGCCCTAGTTTACAAAGCCGTGAAGAATTTCGTAATTTGAGCAATTTAGGAGCAATTGATGTTTTAGCCACGCGACTATGGTTTGACCGTAAAATTGATATTCCTCGTCCTTCTAATGCTTGTTTTGGATTCGATGCAAGTACGGGTTGGACGTTTTTTGATTTGAATGCTCTACATGATAAATATCGAGATGAGCCGGGAACAGTGATTGAAGCTGATTTCTATCACGCAAATCAGTTTCTTGGTTTGAACGATGAGGAAATTTTAGCAATCGTTCAGGGTTATTTAGCAACTTGTGTGCCAGCATTTCGGGAGGCAAAGATAATTGATAGCAGTGTAATTCGGCTACCTCAAGCAGTTACTCACTTTGCACCTGGTAGCTATCGTTATATGTTGCCCGCGAAGACAAGTTTTGAGAATGTGTTTATGAGTGGGGATTGGATTGTGAACCGTCATGGTTCCTGGTCGCAGGAAAAAGCTTATGTTACTGGTTTGGAGGCAGCGAATTTGGTAGTGTCTTATTTGGGAAAAGGTCAGCCATCTGAGATTTTAGCTGTAGAAGAGGATGAAGTGCATATCCAAATGGCGCGATCGCTCAACCAAACTTTGCGTAAATTGAGCAAATCTATCCTACCTGACTTTTGGCTGCCATAAACTGTAGGGTAGCACAGCAGTGCATCCCTACTGCATGTATATTTCTCGCAAATCTAGTTAATCATCAATTGTAATTTAAATTCGATAAGCTAAAGAAAGCGATCGCGATACTATCCTTATAATGTAAATCAAATCACATAAGCTTATGGAGCCAGACTCTTTACCAACTGAGGTGATTCTGACGCACCCGCGTGAGTCCCTCGGTAGAGTGCAACTTGATTGGACACCCCAACCCGGAAACTATCTTGATTTTGAAGGTAAAACCTACGCGGTTTTAGAGCGCCGTCATAGATACAAACTTCAAGCTGGGCGCTACCGCTTGCATAATATTGCCATTTATGTACAGTCTGCTAAACGACCATCTGAGAAAAGTTTGGTAGCGGGACGTTGGGTAGTCGGCGATGCCACCTGCTGCTACAATGCTCATTCAGAACTTATTCGCTGTGCAGTCAACCCCGATGGCCCTTGCGAATCTTGCCGCTTTTATGAAAAGTCTTCGGAGAGACGCGATTAACCGCGTCTGTACAAAATGAGGAGTTAAAAGTTATTCTCCTTCATCTCTTGCATCCCTGTCAGCTTCCCGTACCAAAAACTTCTCCCACAGTTAAGCGGGTACCATTAACAAAATCCCATCCAGACTGGGGACGTTTACCTGCTAACTGAATCTCTCGCAACAGCAATAAACCTTCCCCAGTCTGGACAATCGCACCAATTCCTTTAGCAATGCTGACTACAACTCCTGGTCGATCTGATGTATTTGACAAATCAGGCAATTTATGTACTAATTCTTGTAATTCTGGTGGGAGATCGCAATCGCTTACAGAACCAAGAGGAGCAGAAGCAGTGATTTTCAGCAGGTTGTTACGAAAGGTAGCGGTGCAGTTAGGGTAAAAGCCTCTGATTTGATTGTGTAATTGGATCGCGCTTTTTGACCAATCTAAAGCATAATCTTGTTTTTGAATCAGAGGCGCGTAAGTAGCTGCTAAATTATCTTGGGGTATTGGTTGAATTTCTTTACGTTCCAACTTCAACAGAGTTTCTACCAACAAATCCCCACCGATTTCTGCTAGTCTGTCGGCTAAATCTTGGGCATTATCCAGTAATCCAATCGGTGTAGTGGCTATTTGGAGCATTGCGCCGGTATCCATCCCCACATCCATCAACATGGTGGTGATCCCTGTTTCCTTCTCTCCGTTATACAAACACCACTGAATCGGCGCTGCACCGCGATATTTGGGTAAAATCGAGCCATGCACATTAATGCAAGCTAATTTCGGCATATTCAAGATTTTTGCCGATAAAATCTGTCCATAAGCGACAACAACAAACACATCTGCATCTAATTGTTTGAGTTTAGTTAAAGTCTCGGTGTCTTTTTTCACCCGTTCGGGTTGCCATACTGGTAAATTGTGAGCAGTGGCGATCGCTTTTACTGGTGTTGGCGTCAGTTGATTTCCGCGTTCCCGGCGTTTATCTGGTTGGGTGACAACAGCCAGCACCTCAAATTCTGAATGATTCAATAATTTTTCCAAGGTGGGTACAGCAAATTGAGGTGTACCAAAAAATACAATTTTCATTAATAATTAATAGTTTTTAGTCGTGAGTCATTAGTTAATCGTAAGTGCGCCCCTGATAACTGACAACATTTAAGTTTCATGTTGAAACAGAATTAACTAAGCTGCATCTAGCAGTTCGCCAAGGAAACTTGGCAAGAGAAAGGGGAAAGGGCAATGGGTAAAGGTGTTTTATCCTTTCCCCTTTAACCTTTAACCTTTAACCTTTACCCAATCCTCACAAGCGCATTTTTGGGTTGGCTGACTACTAGCAGGTTTCTGTATTCGAGACGCAGTTGCAAAATACAGTTGTTAGCTGTAAATAATATTGGCTGTTTGGTGGTACAATATTTTCGTATTCATGAAACCAAAGGCTGCTTGATTAACTTACCGGGTTAAGTTGACAAGCGTAACAGCTAGTATCAGCCGCATTTGCCTCTAGTGAAACTAATCACTTAGTGGTTTTTCTTTGCGAGTCGCTAGAGCATCTACCGAGTGAATTTTGTTGTGTTCCCGTTCGTCTGCCCGAAATTAACTTTAAATGTAGTTACATTTCCGAAAAACTATTGCATCTAACTACTTCTGTAGTTTAGATAGCAATTTATAACTTTGGGTTGCTGATAGCAATATATTCTGAGTATGATGTATTATGCGTCCGGTTTCCCAGGTTTTTAATTAACGCCTCACGTTTACTATCATGAGGGTTTGCGCTGTTATATTTAGTGTGTAACCTAGCTTATTTGCTGTGTACTAGCGATCGCTAGTACGATCCCCGATAGCTGAGTTATCTAACTCTTGTTCGCCAGCCTCATTCCTCAAACTATATCCTAAATATTCCTTAACCAAGACTTATTTTTGGTGTGTTTGGGTATAGGGACATTATATATCGTGTAGTAATTACTGAGTTCTCAGCATATTTACTATACTCGCATATTTTTGCGAAAAAATATTCCGTATCTAGGTAAGAAAAGGTGTAGACAATGATACTTAATTTTTGTAAAGCTCTGCAAACTTTGAAGATATTATTTCGTCATTAGTTTTAGTTTCTTGTTATACATATAACTACCACCTGCTCATTGCTGTTGATGTATTGCTTCTCACATAGCAATTGCCCCCTCTAGAGAGTCTACAAATGCTTAAACCCCTTTTGCTGTCAGGATGGTTCCGCACCCAACCATTTCTCAATTATGTTGTCGTTGCGATCCTAATTGCGCCATTATTAGGAGCATCGGCTCACTCGATCCCAGTAAAATCCGAAGTACATAAACTAACTTCGATAACTGAAGAATCTGACTCTGGATCAAAGGAAATAGCTGTAGTTGGGGAACCTGAGATAGCTGAAACATTAAAAACAGATCAAATCGAATCGATAACAGAAGAATTTGACTCTGTGCCAACACAAAGTACTGCTGTTCAGGAACCGCAAGTATTACCAGCAAATAAAATTGAGTCTCCAACTGAAGTAGATAATTATCTCTCAAGCAGCGATTTAGATGTAAGTGATGTAACTGTTCCCGATTCTTTGGCAGCAGTTGAACTCGCACCATCAACAGATGTTCCTGTTAGTCAACTTAATTTAATACGCAAACTTAAAGCTGCTAATGTCAAGTCTTTAAGAGGACAAGAAAATTATCTCTCTAGAGAAAAGTCTTTGACTGAATCATTGACAGCAACTCAAGTAGCACCAGCGATTAAAGAATCTCAATCAACCACAACGACGGAAATACCTGTTGTGGAACCAGTTGATGAGTCCCAAGCAGAACAAATAGACCCAATAGGTAGTCCTCATCCGATTCCTTGGAAATGGATTACAGCAACTCAAGAAGCTGTTGCTGCTAATGGTGGTTCTGGAGTGCGTCACTATCGCAGCGTACCCGTGATTTCTCCAGATGGTAAATATGCTGTTTATAGCCGGGTGCAACTGGAGGTAAAACCCCAAATGTACAACAGCCGTGTCACCAGCGTGCTGTTTGTCCAAGATATGCACACTAAGAAATTGTGGGTGATGGCTTCAACGACTCCAGTTAGCGATCCTTTATTAAAGGTAAAGGCTGCAAAAGCGGAGTCTTCAGAAGAAACTGATACGAGCGGTAAGATTGGAGTATTAGTTCCAGTTAGCTGGTCAGAAAAAGGCGATCGCTTCTTAGCACGCAAGTTTGATGGTATATTTAACACGGGTGATTCTACAGATAGTGCTGTGATTTGGGATCGGCAAAAAAATCACGCTAACACAGTTGCTCCTCTTAGTGACGAAGAACATGAAAAAGTTGCTGTATTGTTAGGGTGGAGTAAAAGCCAACCAGATCGCGTGTTATTCCGTGCGGGAGAATTGGGCGAGGAAAACTGGCCATTAATACAAGTTGCTAATGATGGTAAGGCTATTACTACAACCGACAGCGATCGGCCGATTACTTTTGGTAAAAAGGTGACAGAAATTTGGGCAGGCCCCCAAGTTGCCTACCGATAGATTATAAAAAACCCTACATACTCCCGTTGTCGTCACTGCTGATAACGGGATTTTTTTATCTGTGTTTTCGGAGAGTGACAGAGGTTGAATATCTTCAATAGACCTCTTGCAAAAGTGCTTTTGCAAGAGGGAGAAAAGGGTAAAGGTTAAAGGGGAAGGGGACAATACAGAGCCTTTTCCCCTTTTCCCGACAAATGCCAAGAAGTCTAATTTTTACTGTTTTGGTGAGATAAATTCATATTTTCAATCAGCAATATAATATCTGCCAAACCATTTATAAAAAGTAGTTTGTAGTGGGGACTTTAGTCCTCAAAGCCAGGAATAAAGTCCTGACTAGGAACCAACAATTTAACTAGATCGTAAATAAAAATACTTAAAATTAAAGCTAGAGAGGCTTATCACCTCTTTCCCATTCAGGTATAGCACCCTTCACCCGGCGGATGGGTAAATTGGCAATTAAAGCTGTGGTTCGTTGGTTGCTTTCTAAGGAGAACTCCAAGCCCTCTGTCTCAATTTCTACATAGCGACAGACAACATCTAGGATTTCTTTGCGCATTTTTTCCAACGTTTGAGGATCTATATCAGCGCGATCGTGAGCAATCACCAATTGCAGGCGACGTTTAACTTGAGTTCGACTGCTATCAGGGCCGCGAAAAAAAAGTTTTTCTAGAAGTTCAATCATTACGAATAGGTCTGGGGCGGAGACTGGAAAGGTAAGTTAAACAATCTTTGTCCACAACAACCTTCGTAGGCGGGCGAAGATGCTGTCTTGGGACGAGTCGATCTCCAGAAATTCGACACTTTCCCCTTCTAATCTACGAGCAATGTTCTCAAAGGCTGTGGCAGCTAAAGAGGGATTTTCTGCTAACACTAAGGGTTCGCCGCGATTGGTAGATACAATAACACGCTCGTCGTCAGGGATTACCCCGATGAGGGGAATGGCGAGAAGTTCCTGAACATCTTGCACTGACATCATATCATTTGCCTGCACCATTGCGGGTCTGATACGGTTAATTATTAAATGAACACGCTTGATACCTTGTGCTTCTAGTAACCCTACTACCCGATCGGCATCACGAACTGAGGAAATTTCTGGTGTGCTGACAACTAGCGCTTCTTTGGCCGGGCCGATCGCATTTTTAAACCCATTTTCAATACCGGCAGGGCTATCAATAATCACGTACTGATATTTTTGCGCTAGTGCATTCACCAATAACTTCATCTGTTCGGGTGTGACTGCATCTTTAGAGCGATTTTGGGCTGCCGGCAAAAGTACGAGATTCGGTTGGCGCTTATCTTTCACCAAGGCTTGTTCTAATCGGCACTCTCTGGCTAAAACTTCTACCGCAGTATAAACGATGCGGTTTTCTAGCCCTAAGAGCAAATCCAAATTTCTCAAACCAAAATCCGCATCAACCAAAGCAACTTGACGCCCCATTTTGGCTAAAGCCATACCCAAATTTGCTGAAACTGTGGTTTTACCCACTCCTCCTTTACCGGAGGTAATCACAATAATGCGAGTCATGATAGAAATGCGGTCAATGAGGGTTCAGGAAATATAAAACAGTAAATTGCAGTATAAAGTATGAAGTATCGTATCAAGTATGAAGAAATATCTGTTCTCCCTGATGAGGGCGAGGCATAAATATTTGTTTTATTTCATCTTTACTTATATACTTCATTCTTTAAGTAAATATTTATGGTTCTTGATTGCTCTTGGTGAATTGGTTTCTGGAAAAATCAGTCGCCCTAGCGATCCGAATTCCTTGGGGCGTAATATGTGCCACCTCTGGATAAAACTGCACTGGCGGTTTTTCTGGTGCTCTAGCGACAGCATCTGCGATCCGCAGTTGGGTTGGTTCCATTTGCAAGGCCATAATCAGACACTCACTATTGCCTCCAGCCCCAGCATGAGCGATTCCACGCAGACGACCCCAGATAATAATATCTCCATCTGCAATTACAATACCACCTGGATTTACATCTCCCAAGATAATTACTGTCCCAGGATGACGAATTTCTACTCCAGAGCGGACTGTGATTTCTAAATAAAGGGCATCTTCTTGGGGGATCGCTGTAGTTGTTGGCTCAGAACTCAGGGAAGTTACGGGCTGTAATTGTTCTACTGAATACCCAGATGTCACAGCAGCGATCGCAGTTTGCCGCCGACTTGTCGAGACAGATATCAGTCGGAGTTGGACTTCACTCAAAGCCTCGGCGAGTTCTTGGAGTTGTCTGGTATCTACCAAACGGTCTTGTGCCATTAAATGCACAGGTGTATTAGATACCCGAAAGCGATCGCCTGCACTCAGACGTTGTCTGATTTGCTGCCAAATATCAGACCAAGTAAGTTCTGAAGCAGATACTTGAGATTCTGAGGGCAAAATTAATAACAATCGTCCCTCCTTACTTTTTAACTGGACTTGAGTATTATCATTTACGCGATGCGCTGGTAATGCTAACTCATTGGGATTTAAATCAGTCAGGATAAAATCCGATCCGGCATCAGTATTAGTTGACTTTACATCTGGGTCAGCAGGATTTGACTCTACATCTCCAAGAACAGTATTTGATTTTAAATAAAGCAGGACAGATTTTAACTCAGCATCCGGGAGGATAGAATCTGACTCTACATCAGAAACAGTAGAATTTACCTCTATCTCAGAAAGGATAGAGTTTGATTCTGCATTAGGAAGTGCAGAATTTGACTTTAGATTGGGAATCGCAGAATCAGAAGTCATGGAGTACTAGCCAAAAGACAAAGGATACACAGATTTTGGATTTTAAATTTGGGATTTTGGATTTGTATTACCGACAAGGAGTGATGCGTAGCAAAATGTTAGTCTGGCATGAACCAAAATATTATTTAATCTCAAGTCTCAAATCTCAAATTGGCAAGGTCAACCTCTGATAAACTGTCCCCAAGGCATCAGCATCGCCGACATTACCTGGAAACAGCACCACAGGCAAATCAGGAAACTGGGGATGATCGGATGACGTTAACACCATTGAACAACCAGCTAAAATTTGACCGAGTAAACGGGCTGAAGTTAAAGCTAGTCCAGTACTCAAGACATCGTTTGAAGTAATGCCACCCTTGCTGATTAAGAATCCTATATCAGATGGTAAACCGCGCACAATATCCATCAATAAACTTGAAACTTTTTCCCCAAACTCCAATCGTGTCTTGGCATCTTGAAAATTTAGTTCCTGACGGCTAGTATAAACCACTGGTGTTTTGCCATCTTTGTGTGCCGTCCGTGTACTTTCTTGGATTTCAGTTAGTAATGTCGCAGATTGATTTGCATCATCGAGTAATCGCTCTACATTTACTTCGATGCCTACAGTTCCTTCTAGTTGCAACAGCGCCTCTAATTGCTGGGTAGTCTTTTTCACATGGGAACCAACAATCACCGCACCTGGTTTGCCTTGGCGCACGTACTGAGCCATGTTTTCGGCAGCAATGGGTTGGGGAGGTAAAGCAGCTAAAGCCGTTAAAATGCTTGCAGCACTGCGAAATAAAAAGCGTTTGCCTTGACTTGCGGCTGCTAATATATCCACTGCAAAGCGGTTGAGATCGGCTTGAGTTTCACCATCGACGACAGCGCACTGATTACCATGAAGTTGTAACAATCGTTCCAAACTGCCAGCGCGAATATCGGCCAAGAGAAACCTTTCTACAGCTTCGGCACTAATTCGTCCTTGAGTCTTTTCTTCGACGTACTTGGGTAAGTAACTGTGATGGTAGCTGAAGACGGAATCACGGGCAAATTCGGTTTCATGGACTGGGGTGGGTACACCGCCAATCATCAAGTAATGCACGCTGTCACGGGTGATGCGTCCCCCCTCAAAAAATGCTGGTACGAGAAAATGAGCATCAAAGGGGCCGAGTTCTTGGGCGATCGCATCTGTTTCAATGGGATAATGTCCCCGCAAAGTAGAATCAGAACGGCTGACAACTAGAAAATCTTCAATTCCTTCAGCCTTCAAAGCGATTTTCAGGTTATGGCAAACTTCTTTGGTGACAGATGCAGCTGACTCTGGCGTTAGCGCTCTAGTATTAGTCAGCACAAAGAAAATCGGCGAATCATCCTGTAACCCACTGCGTAGAGTGTCTACATCCCAGTGCATTAGCAGCAGGCAGCTGTGGACTGTTTGAGAACCTGTAGGGTCATCATCCAGGACAATTATTTTGGGTTTGTTGCTCATTTAAGTCAACGGGGCGATTGTTTTCTGAAAAAATATTGGGTGACTAGAAGTCACTACTACATGAGTAAAGTCCACCTCCCGTGAACTAATCCAAAATCAAGGGTTTTCTAACCTGTGGAGGCAGGTAAATTCTCGTGTAACCACTTTTACAAACATTCTCTTAGCCTTTTTGCAATTTTCTGATTTCTGCTTGCACATCGATCGCAATTTGCAATGATTGATTTAGCAGTTGAGCATATTCGCCTGCTTGACTACTAACTTGTAAAGCTCGCAGACTCGCTAAATTATTCACAAATAACTCTTGGTTATTAGCAAGCAATTTTTTATTATCTCGCAAAATTCGTTCCGTTTTCAGAGCGCGAACTAAATCTTCTCTAATTAGTTGCAAGGCAGCAGTGACTTTATCTCGGTCATGGATACTGCTTTCTACGTTTCCTGATGCTGCTAATTGGTCATTAATATCTATAGCAGCAACTAGGTCATGATATTTATCAACTTCATCTAAAAGTATTGTCAGTCCTTCGGGACAGGTTAATTGTCGCCATAGCCATCGCCCCACTAATATCGGCATTGGCACTAAAATTAGTAAAAGAATTCCTAGTCGAACTGAAGAACCAATAGTTGGTAGAATAATAAACGCGTAAACAAAGCCTACAATTATTGGCGTTAGCGCCAGCGTCACCAGCATTTCACTGATAAAAAACCCTAATCGCTTTTTGCCATCTCGCAAAACCGAGGGTCGAAAAACGTCTTCTGGATCGAACCCAGTCAAACGTCTCAGTTCCCCCTTACTAATTTCCAAGCCTATTAAGTCCGGCTGCACGTCTGCATACTCCTATGGAAACCCAAGTTGCGTATTCATTTTAATCGGGTTTACCGTGATGATTGTGGTTATATTCAGGAAACCAGTTTTCATCTAAGATTTGTTCTAAAGAGCCAATGGGTATAGAGGGGAATATGTCAATGGCAAGTTGAGAGCGATCGCTTGCTTCTTTCCTTGCATCTTGATAACATTGATCAAATATTTCTAAAATGTAAGGTTTTAAGCTAGGACTATCTTTGAGTTCATCCTTAATATCTCTACGGAATGTCCTGATTTCACCTTTCCAATGCCCTTCATTTCGCTCCCGTTCCATATCCCAGTATGTAAGCTTAAGTAGATGTTCAAAAAGTCGAATTAACAAACTTTTCACCGTTCGCTTGTGGTTCCTCCCCATATCTTCCAACTCTTCAATTAAGTTATCTAAATCTACAGATGAAAACTGACCAGCGCGAAGTTGGTTGATGGTTGTCCTCAGCCAAAGGTAATAATCTTGGTCGTATAAAGTCTGAGTTGTTGGTTCTATTTGTATCACCATACACTTGTTAAACTCCTATTATTCCTATTAGACACTGGTGTTTTATACACCAATTATGCTTAAGATTTTGAATTCCCTGATGACACCATCATAATAAAGAAAGTTGAGTCACTGGTTTATTGACTATATAAGCCACTGGTCTATTAATTTTTCTCACCTTACCTTCATTTACAGCCCTGTTTAACCAATCCTGCATTTGAGATAATCTGATATCCAAAGATTCCGCCAGAGATTTTGCATCTTTCGGTTGCTGTAAATGATTAAGAATAAATGGTAAAACAGCTTGATAAATATCTTGTGGATGAATATCCAAGACAGTCTTTTGAGTTGTTGTTTCTACCTCAACCTGTACTGATTCAACCAAAGAAGCCGCTTTTGCCAAAAGTTCTCTCAATGAATTATTCCAGGGTTCAGCCGGAAAAGCTTTTGCGCCTTGATTGTGGAGTTGCTGATTACCTTCTGACACAGACCCATCCAACCGGGCAAAAACTGGGATATCTTGAAGTTTGGAAAGCGCTTCTACTGCACCCGCCCAAGTACCGCCTTTACCAAAAGAAGAACTGACTACAAGAGCATAATCTGCTAAAGCATAAATATATTTGTTTCGCCCCATCGCATTACCAGTATTAAAACCAGCTTCAGGGTCATAACTAGAAACTAAAGTAAGCCTACCCTCTTGAATACTAGAGCGATATTTGCTGTTCACTGCCGATTTCGTCAAACTATCCGCTAAGACACCAACAGATGTTCCTCCTGCGTCCAACACGGCTAGCATTGCTGCTTGGTCTACCCCACGCGCCCCACCAGAAATCACTTGCATTTCTTGTACAGCGCTGTTTTGTGCAACTCTTCGCGTGTAACCAAGTATTTCGTCATCGACATCACGAGAACCGAGAATTGCTAATCCTCCTAGAGATAGCAGTTCGATATTGCCAACACCATAGAGAATTGCTGGTGCTGAATGTCTCAGCTTTTGCTTGAGACGTTTAGGATAGTTTGCGTCACTTCTTCCCAACACCCACAATCCCTGATTAGTCCACTTCTCAACAGCTAAACTTAGCATCATACCCCGTTCTAATAAAGCTGAAAGCCTTTCAGGGTTAAGCTTATTAACAGTAATTTTTTCTAACTGTTCTTTGCCTGTAGATTCTAGTAAATCTGCTGGACGCATCTGGTTTTCCCGCAACCACTCTGTTAGTGAATTATATTCACTCAGAGTCAGGGGTTGTGGCTCAATTTGGCGATTTTGCCCAAAGCTGGCACACAACAGCAAAATTGCTTGAGTATCTGGTTGCAGGACATGATTTAACATGATTTTCTAATCCCCTTGACCGAATGAATTGAGTGCTAATGCCACAGGAAAAACTACCCCACTGTTAGCACGACGCAAAAGTGCTGCAATTACAGTAAAAGTCCAACGGGAATCAACTATATCATCAACCAAGAAAACAGAACCACTCATTCCTTGCCAAGAGTCAACAGCAAAAGCTCCGTCCAAATTATGAGCTTGTTGGTAACTGTTGCTCATCTTTTTCTGCAATTCAGTTTGATGAACTTTCTGCACAATTGGCATAAAAGGTAAGCTTAATTTCTCTGCCAGTTTTTGAGCAAAGCTTGGTACGAGTTCTGGACGATTCAATGAGGGAACACAAGTTATCCAAGTCGGAAAGGGTTGTGGTTGCCAACGTTGAATCATGTCAAAAATACCCTGAACTAGTGCATCATCAAAATGATTATCTTGATATTTACCTTGCTTGACTAATTCTCCCCAACCTGCATCGCCCCATAAAGATAATGCCCTTCCTTCTTCTGCTTGAAAATTATTTTTAATATTGCCTGAAAAGCCATAATTAGGCAATGCTTGTGGTGGCCATTTTTTACGTGGTTCAATGATTTGGTCGCTGCGACGTAAATATTGAATTGCTTTATTTACAAGCTCAATTGAGAAAGCTTCTGGTAATAACGGTCTATTCAAACACACAGCACATTTACCGCAAGCTATGGGATGAGGATCGTCTAATTCTGTTGCGAGAAAACTCATCAAGCATTCTTGACTTTGCATATATTGTAACATTCTAGCTTGTTCTTGGCGACGAATGTGTGTAAGCTTTTCAATCTTTTCAGTGTCAGGTTGAAAAGAGACTGGGGTCAGATACCATTTGGAATTTTGCTTAGTTACAGGTGCAGTAAATTCCAATGAAAGCAGTTTTAAAACTTTCTCAATTTGTCCTCGTGATAGATTCAGTTGCTGCTCCAATTGGGGAATAGAAAAACCATCTAAAGCTGCATTAAGTGCATTTAAAATTTGTTGCGTATGCACCTCTGGAGGAAAAGCTGTATTGATGAAATAGTTAGTGATATCATCATCCTCATCACCACTGAGAAGAATTCCATAAGCTTTTTCTACCGCTCTCCCTGCTCGTCCTACCTGCTGATAATAATGGACAACTGAGCCAGGACGCTGGTAATGAATGACAAACCCTAAATCTGGTTTGTCAAAACCCATTCCTAATGCTGGTGTTGCTACTAATACTTTAATTTCATTGTTCAAAAGTTCATCTTCTAATACTATACGAACTTTATCGTCTAAATTACTATGATATGCCTTAGCATTAATATTTTGAGTTTTTAACCAATTAGCAACTCTTTCAGCATCTCTCACAGTTAAGGTATAAATAATCCCACTTCCTGGTAAGTTAGGAAGCTGTTGAGCTAACCATGCCATTCGTGCTGCTGGGCTGGGGATAGAAATATTTTGCAGATGTAAACTTTGTCTGGTTAAATTTCCTCTGGAAACACGCAGATTTGATCCTAATTGAGCAACTAAATCGTTTACAACTCGATTGTTAGCTGTAGCCGTTGTTGCTAAGACTGGGATATTTTGGGGAAGTGCCTGTAAAATTCTCACAATCCGGCGATAATCAGGGCGAAAATCATGTCCCCAATCGGAAATACAATGAGCTTCGTCAACAACAAATAAACCTATGCGTTGAGATACTGGTAAAAGAATTTTTTCCCGAAATTCTTCGTTAGCTAGTCTTTCGGGAGAAATTAGCAGAATATCTACTTCTCCTGCTAGCAACTGTGTTCCTACTAATTGCCATTCATCTGTATTGCTAGAGTTAATTGTTTTAGCTTTTACACCAATGCGTTGGGCTGCTGCAATTTGGTTTCGCATCAAAGCCAGTAGTGGCGAAATCAAAAGAGTAGAACCAGCGCCTCGATCGCGTAGTAGGCGAGTTGCTAAAAAATAAACTAGACTTTTACCCCAACCGGTACGTTGAACAACTAGTAGACGCGATCGCTGCTGGAGTAATTCTTCAATCGCTTCCCATTGTCCAGGGCGAAAATTGGCTGTGGAATTATCAAGCGCTTGACGCAGAAGCAATAATCCCTGTTTTTGGAGGTCGGTTGTCATATATACTAAGTAGCTTTTGTCATTTCTGTTGTAACATCAAAGACAAACAAAACTTAGTTGTGTTTAAGACTTACACCGCTTCTTTGTAAGGCTGTACCAAATGTGTGGGAATCTTCAACAGGTGTTCGAGGTTTGGGTTGTAGCTTTGACCTGCTAACGCTACATACTCAGCATCCATCATGCTGAGGTTATGAATTTCAGTTAAGGTGCAATACCGAAAATATTCCTTAAGTCTAAATTAAAGCTTACTCAAAGACTGAGGTTTTCATTTCCCAAGTCATTGAGAATATACGAGTTCTCATTCATTAACCTCCAAATATCAGTCTGAGAAATCGATTATTCCTGAGGTAAAAATGGCTAAAACTAAAGCTAAATCAGCAGACATTCTTTCATTAATTGAAGCAGAGCATCGCCAAGTTGAGAAACTTTTTGCAGAAGCAGAAAAAGCTAAAGGTGCAAAGTTGGTTGAGCAATTCAATCAAATCTATATAGAATTGATCTTACATGCAAGAACTGAAGAATTAGTTTTCTACCCAGCTTTGCGAGAATACGAAGAAACTGAACAATATGTTGAAGAAGCTGAAGAAGAACATGAAGAAGTCTCAGTTATTTTATAAGAAATTAAGGTGCTTAAGCCTACTCAACCTGAGTTTAAAGAAAAAATGAGCGAATTGAAGGAAACACTTGAGCATCATGTAGAAGAAGAAGAAGGCGAAATTTTTAATGCTGTGCGCGAATGTATGAGCGATCGAGAACTAACTGAATTGGGACATGAGTTTCAAGAAACTAAAGCTAAGTTGGTGTCAAATGTAGAAGCTGCATTAGCAATGTAATAATGCACTTGGTTGTAAATGTTTGCATAAGCATAAATAGTTAGCCATAATTTCCACGTAATTAGGGCATCAAAATTACCAAAATATTCCTTCATCAAAGAGTAGAAAAATGACCACTACAAATGGTAAGAACAAAATTCGTTACGCCGTTGTTGGTTTAGGTTGGTTTGCCCAACAAGCTGCCTTACCTTCCTTTACCCACGCTGAAAACTCGGAATTAGTCGCACTGGTTTCAGACGATCCGACAAAAAGCGAAGAACTAAGCAAAAAGTACGGTATTAACCATACTTACTCTTACGAGGAGTATGAAGACTGTCTGGCAAGCGGCGAGGTTGATGCAGTTTATATTGCGCTACCTAATCACTTGCATTGTGACTATACTGTGCGGGCTGCTAACCAGGCAATTCATGTATTATGTGAAAAGCCAATGGCAGTAACAGAACAAGAGTGTGAGGCAATGATTAAAGCTGCCAATGACAATAATGTGAAGCTGATGATTGCCTATCGCTTACATTTAGAAGAAGCTAATTTACAAGCAGTCGAAATTTTGCGCTCAAAGCAAATTGGTGAACCACGAATTTTCAACTCGGTTTTTACTCAGCAAGTAGAAGAAGGCAATATTCGTTTACGAGATATTACAGGTGGTGGCACGCTCTATGATATTGGCATCTACTGCATTAATGCTGCACGTTATCTATTTCAAGATGAACCAATTGAAGTATTTGCTGTAGCTGCCAATAAAGGAGAAGAACGCTTCAGCGAAGTGGAAGAAATGGCTAGCGTTATCTTGCGCTTCCCAAATGAGCGTTTGGCAACATTTACCTGTAGCTTTGGAGGTGCAAGTGTTTCAACTTATCAGATTGTAGGTACTCAAGGCGATTTACGAGTAGAACCTGCATATCCTTGGCAGGGCGAAATCAAGCATTACTTAACAATTAATGGTGAAACTCAAGAGCGGACTTTTAAGGATCGCGATCAACTAGCAGCTGAATTTACCTACTTCTCTGCTTGTATTCTGCAAGATAAAGACCCAGAGCCATCTGGAACGGAAGGATTGATTGATGTTAATATCATTCAAGCACTTTATCAGTCAATTGAAACTGGTCAACCTGTGCAGATCCAAACTCGCGATCGCCATCAACGTCCCACATCGGCTCAAACTATTGAGCGTCCTCCTGTTGAGGAAACACCAGACTTGATTCATGCTGCTGCACCTTCTAGCGAGTCATAATGCGATAAACCACTAGTTATGTTGTAGCGATCGCTTAACAGAAACATCGGCTATTCATAACATAATAAGGACACAATATTATAGTTGTGCCCTTATATGTTATTTATTCAATTAAAAACTGCTGTCTATGCCCAAATATTAAGGATAAAGACCTCTGTCAGTCAACGCTTGAGCCACTCTACCTACCCCCAGTGTATAAGCTGCTAGCCTTAAAGAAATTTGCCGTACCTCCGACTGATGAATCACCTTGCGATAGGCTTGCACCATCAAATGTTCCATTTCGCGGTTGACGCGCTCCTCATCCCAAAATACGTAAGAAAGACCTTGCACCCACTCTAAATAACTGACTACTACACCGCCAGCATTCGCCAAAATATCTGGTAACACTGTCACACCCCGCGCCTCTAAGGCCAAGTTAGCCTCAAGAGTAACCGGGCCGTTAGCTGCTTCTGCGACAATTTGCGCCTGCACCTGATTCACATTTTCTTCAGTGATTTGGTTCTCCAAAGCTGCTGGTATTAAGACATCACAGGGTAGAGTTAATAAATCTGCATTGCTAATTGGTACAGATTGCGGGAAACCGACAATACTCTTGCGATTTTCAGCCGCGTAGACTTTTAATTTGGGAATATCAAGACCAGCTTCGGAGAATATTCCGCCTGCACCAGTTGAAACGGCGATAATTTTCGCGCCTGCTTCATGTAGTAATTCTGCTGCGGCACAGCCAACGTTACCGAAACCCTGAATGGCTACTTGCACTCCTACCAAAGATTTACCTCGATCTGCTAGCGCCTCACGGACAATAATCATTGTGCCACGTCCGGTTGCCATTTCTCGTCCCAGAGAACCACCAATCGAAAGGGGTTTCCCAGTTACAACTCCTGGTACAGCATGACCAACATTCACAGAGTAAGTATCCATCATCCAAGCCATTTCACGGGCAGAAGTACCCATATCTGGCGCAGGAATATCTACAGAAGGCCCAATATCTTTAATCAACTCGCTGATATAACGGCGACTGATTCGCTCTAATTCGCCAACACTGTAGCGTTTGGGATCTATAGCAATGCCACCTTTCCCACCACCGTAAGGAATACCTAATAAGGCACATTTCCAGGTCATCAGCATTGCTAAAGCAGATACTTCGCGCAATGTCACAGCCGGATGGTAACGAATTCCGCCCTTGTATGGGCCTAAGACATCAGAGTGCTGCACTCGGTGTCCAGCGAGAACTTGTATTTCCCCATCATCTAGTTTCACGGGAATGGAAACCGTGACAACCTTACGCGGGTGGCTGAGAATTTCTAGCAAACCCTGATTTAAATTTAATTCTTTAGCTGCCGCTTCTAAGTAACTACACGCTTGGTCAAAGGGGCATATATGCGCTGGCGAAGCAGGTTCTGACAGCAACGAGGATCTTGAAATCATAAATTTTCTCCTAATCACGGTATCTTTGCGAACCGGATCTCATCTGTACCTAAGCTTATCCTTTTTTTTGGGTAAAAGACTTATTTTGTAGTTTTTGTTACAGTTTTATATTGTATATTCTGATCTGGGTGTAAAGCAGTCCGCCCACCGTTAAAACGGCGGTCTAATAACCCAAGTCCATTAAAATGGACTGTAATCTTCAGTCCTCTTCAGAAGACTTTTGCTATGAGACAGGGATTTTAATCCCTGGCGGACGTTCGGTTTCACGTTAAGTTGACACCAATGACATCTTGTCCGCCCCTGTCAACGGGCGCTCGTGTCGCCCACCCCACAAGAGTGGATAATTTATTTCTTGGAAGTCCCATAGCAAAGTGCTGTACATGGATAGCGGGGCGTTGAGCCAGTGCTAAGTATAAAACCCAGTTTTGTCAAGGCTTTGAGCGATCAACACTGTCGCAATCTATGTAACTGTGGTTCTGGTGCATTTGTTCTAGGAGAATAGTTTACTGCTGTAGGCATCGCTTCGCACCGTTGATTGCCTCTTCCTCTAAAGTTGCGATGAAAGGTTCTGCCTGCGATCGGAATTGGCTTGTTAGCTGCCGATGATGTAAGCTTTGACAAAATCTATAAAAAAATTTCTTCATCCACTGTGAATAATGCTATCGAGTTGGAGTTCAAGATAGATAGTTTTAAATCCGCTTTTGTTTGGGGATTCACCAATTTGGTAAAAACCGCGTTTGAGATAAAGCATCCGGGCTACATAAGAAGAAGGATGTTCCCAAGTATACAAACGTAAGTACCTTTTTGCTTTTGCTTGTGCTAAGTCGATGGTAAAGTCTAATAGCTCTTTTCCAATTCCTTTTCCTCGAAATCGTGATGCTACACAAAACCAGCCTAACCAGTCAGCTTCTTGTTCGTCTTCGCTTTTGCAATATAACCCAGTTAGCCCAATTACTTGGAAAGATTGCTCATCGATCGCAACCCAGTAATTGAGTTGGGTAATTCCACTGTTTGAAAACCATTGAGCATATTCATCTAGATATAAACTTGCCACCAGCGATGGACTATCACTACTATTACTCACGCCTGGGAAAACTTCTTCTCTTAGGTGAATTGCTTGCTCCAAGGTTGCTATCGATAATGATTCAATGTACATAGCACTAGTCACTCAAGCTTAAAGTAGCTATACCTATATCGAAGCTACTATCTCAATTAATCTGTAAATTTTTCGGTGAGCAGGCATTAAGTGGGAACCATTATTGCTGCCATTCTCTCTCTTCATCCTGAAGAACTAATTTTACCCTAGCTTTCATACCTAATTTGCTTTTCCTCTTTGAGTTTGTTTTTCTTAGTTGAGGATGGCACCAAATCGAAACGAAATACAAGCATGTCCTGAATCTGAATGCTGTTTTCGTAACTTGGCTGAGGTAAATACCAAAAGTAGTCATGGCGCACACGATCCATCCGAAATCCGCACTTTTGATAAAAAGCAATGTTGCCAAGACTTGAGTTAGACGTGCCAACGAGCATCTGTTTCTTGCCGCGTTGCTTCGCCTCTTGAATCAACCAAGCAACGAACTCCTTACCTAAACCCTGCCTTTGAAACTCAGGGGCTATACCAAGTTCCATAATTTCGCAGGGGTCGCTGCGCCATTTCATCGTTGCTGCACCAACCAAGTGTTCGTTGTCGTCCATGCGATATACAGCATCAACGAGGTTAGCAAGCCCCCATTGCAGTGCACGCTCCGATTCTTCTGCCAACAGTAGTATCGGAATCAGCGCTTCAAGTTCGTCGTCACGAGCTTGTCGAATAGCAATCGCCATTCATATTCCCTTTTAATCACAATTTATTTTTCAAAACTATAGTAACAAGTAGATGCAATACTACTCGCTTTGTGCATTTTGAACTCAGAATTTGGTTTGGGGAAAAGGTTACTGGGGTTGGGTTAAAGGTTTTTTCTTTCCCTTTTCCCCCGCCCCTTATCCCCTTCTTGGGGCCCCACCTTCCCCTTTTCCCTTTAACGTTTTTGACTTGAGGAGGTGACAAGGGAGCTAAAGAGCTGCTAACGCGATCGCGGCATTCTGTCCCCCAAAGCCAAAACTCAAACATAATACCTGTCGAATTTTACTTATACGTGCAGATGTCACGATATCTAAATCAAACTCTGGCTGCTGCAATCCTAAACAAGGCGGTAATATTTGATGCTTTAGCGCCATGAGAGAAAAAGCTACACCTATAGCTCCAGATGCCCCTAGTGTATGACCTGTGCTTCCCTTGGTGGAACTAACCGCCACGCCTTGGGGAAACAAACGCTGAATTACCATACTCTCCATCTGGTCATTTAGTTGGGTAGCTGTACCATGAGCATGAATGTAATCAATATCGCCTGGTAATAGACAACTACGTTCTAGACATTGTTTGATAGCAGCGATCGCACTTTTCCCTTCTGGTTCTGGTGAATTACTATGATATGCGTCGTTGGTTAAGCCAAAACCGAGAATTTCACCATAAACTTTTGCCTGACGCTGCTTTGCCAATTCTGCTGATTCTAAGACAAATACAGCCGCACCTTCACCCAAGACTAAGCCTTCTCTGTGCAAATCAAAGGGATAAGCCCCAGTTTTCGCCAAAGCACCCATCTGCTGAAATCCAGCTAAAGTTAAGGGTGTAATCGGTGCTTCTACTGCACCTGCGATCGCTTGTTGACATTGCCCAGTTTGTATAAGCATAGCTGCTTGGGCAATAGACCAAATTCCAGTAGCACAAGCTGTCATTGGTGCTAAAACTATACCTGATGCACCGATTTGTCTTGCGGCTGCGATCGCATTTATATGAGGTAATGTATCTAGCCAATTTCCCAAAGAGGACACAGGAAAATTTTCCGCGTTATACATTTGCCGCGCCAATTTTTCCCAAGACGCTTGATAAGAGCGACTCGATCCAATGACTACAGCACAATCAGCTAAAGGTGCAACTAACCCAGAATCTTGTAAAGCAGAAGCAACAACCATCTGAGTTAACCTTGTCAACTCAGATGGTTGTTCGCCAATCAAACCTAGAGGAAGTGGTGTAAGTTCTGGAAACGGTTGATGTAACCGAATTCCAGATTTACCTGCGATTAAATTTCGCCAGCTATCCTCGAAGCTTCCACCCAAGGCGGAAACTAAACCAATACCAGTAACAACAATTTTGACCAATTTAGGAGTTAGGAGTTAAAAGTAGAGACGCGATTAATCGCGTCTGTACAAGAGTTAAGAGTTTTTCCTTTGCCCCCCTGCTCCCACTTCGGCTCATTTCGGCTACGCTCAATGACCAACGCTCAGTGACCACCTGCTCCCCTGCCTCTTTCCCTACTTTCCTGGTGTTTTCAGGTTTTCAGCACCTTGAGTGACTTTAGCAGAGTCAATGCGATCGCCTTGCTGAATTTTGTTTACGACATCAAAGCCTTGAGTGACATTGCCAAACACGGCGTAGTTACCATCCAAAAATGCTAGATCCGCTAAAGCAAAGTAAAACTGGGCAGAAGCTGAATCTGGTGATTGCGATCGCGCCATTGCTACTGCACCCTGTTTATGGGGCAATACGACGGGTTGAGCAGTAGCATCAAATGGTTTATTGTAAATCGGAGTATCTGAACCTTTGGGCTTAACTTCTAAAGGTATATAACGAGCATTTCCTGTTTTTGGGTCAATATAGCTACCTGTTCCCAGTCTGTCTGCTGGAACTTTCGGGTCTTTGCTTTGAGGATCGCCCCCTTGAACTACAAACGGTTGGGGTTCGCGCACAACTCGATGGAAAGCTAAACCATCGTAAACCCCCTTTTGCACTAAATCTACGAAGTTGCCAGCTGTAATGGGGGCATCAGTACCGTCTACTTCGATAGTAATCGGCGAACCTTTAACCGTGATTACCACAGTAGCCTTGCCTTCGAGGCGCGGTAAATCTGCCAGTCCAGGAATGCTCTCACTACTAGTTTGAGATACAGAAGTTGCTTCAGTAGTTGTCTTGGTACTCGCCTCGGTTGTGGTCGAGGTAGCTGTCGAGTTTGGAGAAGAGCTATTAGAAGCGACTTGCTGTGTTGAACATCCTCCCAAGATCAAAGCACTGATAATCACAAGAGAAAGCAAAAATTGAGAAATTTTTAACCGCATTGCCTGTTACCGATTTAACCAGAGTATCTTATCGTTTTGAGGAGCATTGGGCACAAGAGACAGAGGGGCAGGGAGCTGGGAGCAGAGGGGAAAGAAGGAATTTTTCTTTTCCCCCTTGCCCCCTGCCCCCTGCTCCCCCTCTTCTTCCCTCACTCCCTTACAATCCTTCTAACGATACTCCCAAAAAGCGGGCTAACTTTGCGCCTTCTGTTTCCAACTCTGTTAAAGATACTGGTTGTCCAACCCGTGTTAATGGTATATCTCGCCGTCCTTTAATGCGTAGATAGAGGGCGCGACGGGGGTTAAGACCTTCTTTTATGTCTATTAATACAGATTGGACATCTTCTATGCGGCTATCAATCTGAATTCGGCGGTTTTTACCAGGAAACCCCCAACGGAAGATTTTGATTGCGCCAGTTTCCCGATCGAATTCGTTGTAACCGCCTCCAACATCCAATAAAATCACTAACCACAGGTATGTAGCTAATAGCAAGCCAGCAGTACCATATAACCCCATTACTAATCCTTGGGGGACAAATACCAGTTGAGTGGGATCGGAAACTATGAGTAAATTAACTTTTAAATAACTGGATATTCCAGCCAATAGAAAGCCGCTTGCTCCCAAGGTAACGATAGTTGCCCACCAGTAGTTACTGAACCGACGAGAACCGAGAACATTTTGGTGCAGGAGGCGATCGCCTTTGTTAATCGTTGTTGATGTCGTCATTGAACTACCATTGCCCGTGAGATACTCGCTGTCACATACTCGTACACTAAATGCTTTTGCATAGAGTGGTGGGTTTCTCTGCCAATCCGGCTATTGCTTAGGAGGCACAAAGAGCTATGTTTTAAGTCCACGGGAACCCTGCCGCAGACTAGAAATTTTTCACTTTGTACCCTACAAATTTTCCTGTTTCGGATAATGCTGGCTTTCTTGTACTACGGGACAAACCACTTAGGCTATTTGTATTAGTCAAGATATGCCAACTTCCTTTCTCCTTGTCTAACGTTTCACATAGGTTTTCCAGAGGTGTATCACCGACGTGGCCGCAAAGTCATTATCCAGATTATTTTACCAAATATCGTTGACAAAAACTCAACTGCGCCGTTCCATGTTCCTGCTACCGATATAATTTTTTCAGGTAATGTTGTACTATTTTTTTACTCAATGGCCGATCAAAATTCTTTACTCCCTCACTCTCTGCCCCTCTTAATTCCCTGCTTTCCTGTCCCTGCCTCTTTTTGACCTCTTGAAATGAGTTATTCTACCTACCTCCATCTGCATTAAATTTTTTTAGATTTCTGAGAAAAGTTGTGTCAAATTGTAAAATTTCTGATATTCATATTATTTATAAGGTTCGTGTTTCATAGCTCATTTCCTTTTGCGTATCAGGCAAAAACCCTGAGTAGTGTGATAAGTTAAGAATCATTAAGTTACCACAAGCTAAATTACTAGCCGATGGTACGTGTAATGTCATAACCCTGAGAAATAATGACTTAACTAGTCAGTAAGCTCTCAGAATCTCAGTTACTTAAAAGCAGTTGAGATTGTCAAAAAAACGTTAATTCCTCACGGCAGTCGGTTACATTGGCTTTCCGTAATGCCTTAGAAACGTTGCAATTTTAGTAAAAAAAGAGGATTTAAGTCCGATGACCATCGCAGTTGGACGTGCGCCCAGTAGAGGGTGGTTTGACGTTCTAGACGACTGGCTCAAGCGCGATCGCTTCGTATTCGTAGGTTGGTCAGGGATACTATTATTCCCCTGCGCCTTCCTAGCACTAGGCGGTTGGCTGACCGGCACCACCTTCGTCACCTCTTGGTACACCCACGGATTAGCCTCCTCCTACTTAGAAGGCTGTAACTTCCTAACAGTGGCAGTATCCACCCCCGCCGACAGCATGGGACATTCCCTATTGCTGTTGTGGGGACCAGAAGCTCAAGGCGACCTCACCCGTTGGTTCCAATTGGGTGGGTTGTGGCCATTCGTTGCCCTACACGGCGCCTTCGGTTTGATTGGCTTCATGTTGCGGCAATTTGAAATTGCTCGTCTAGTAGGTATCCGCCCTTACAACGCTCTGGCATTCTCTGCTCCCATTGCGGTATTCGTCAGCGTATTTCTGATGTACCCCTTGGGACAATCCTCGTGGTTCTTTGCACCCAGCTTTGGCGTAGCCGCAATTTTCCGATTCCTGCTATTCTTGCAAGGGTTCCACAACTGGACACTCAACCCCTTCCACATGATGGGTGTTGCGGGTGTATTGGGTGGTGCGCTACTGTGCGCGATTCACGGTGCCACAGTGGAAAATACCTTGTTTGAAGACGGTGATGGTGCTAACACCTTCCGCGCCTTCAATCCCACCCAATCGGAAGAAACTTATTCAATGGTGACAGCAAACCGTTTCTGGTCACAGATTTTCGGGATTGCTTTCTCTAACAAGCGCTGGTTGCACTTCTTTATGTTGTTCGTGCCAGTCACCGGCTTGTGGATGAGTGCCGTCGGCATCGTCGGTTTAGCACTCAACCTGCGGGCTTATGATTTCGTCTCCCAAGAATTACGGGCGGCGGAAGACCCGGAGTTTGAAACCTTCTATACCAAAAACATTTTGCTCAACGAGGGTATCCGCGCTTGGATGGCTCCTCAAGATCAACCCCACGAACAATTTGTATTCCCTGAGGAGGTATTACCACGTGGTAACGCTCTCTAATAGACCAAATATCTTAGGCGGCGCTGGACGCGACCAAGAATCCACCGGGTTTGCCTGGTGGTCTGGTAACGCCCGTTTAATCAACTTATCTGGCAAACTACTGGGTGCTCACGTTGCCCACTCTGGTTTGATTGTATTCTGGGCTGGAGCGATGACTTTGTTTGAAGTCGCTCACTTCATTCCTGAAAAGCCCATGTACGAACAGGGCTTGATTTTGTTACCTCACCTTGCCACTCAGGGTTGGGGTGTTGGTGCTGGTGGTGAAGTTATCGATACTTTCCCCTACTTTGTTATCGGTGTACTCCACCTAATTTCCTCAGCCGTCCTTGGCTTTGGCGGTATCTATCACGCCGTTCGCGGTCCAGAAACCTTAGAAGAATATTCTTCTTTCTTTGGTTACGACTGGAAAGACAAGAACAAGATGACCAACATCATCGGGTTCCACCTGATTATTTTGGGATTCGGTGCATTGCTATTAGTGTTAAAGGCAATGTTCTTTGGTGGGTTGTATGACACTTGGGCACCAGGTGGTGGTGATGTTCGGATTATTACCAATCCGACATTGAACCCAGCAGTTATCTTTGGCTATGTAATCAAGTCTCCCTTTGGCGGCGAAGGCTGGATTATCAGCGTCAATAACTTAGAAGATGTGGTCGGTGGTCACATCTGGGTCGCCTTTATCTTAATTTCTGGTGGTATTTTCCACATTCTTACCAAGCCTTTTGCTTGGTCACGTCGTGCATCCATCTGGTCTGGTGAGGCTTATCTCTCCTACAGCTTGGGCGCTCTTTCTCTTATGGGCTTCATTGCCTCAATCTTTGTTTGGTTTAACAACACCGTTTATCCAAGTGAGTTCTTTGGTCCTACTGGACCAGAAGCTTCTCAAGCTCAGGCTTTGACCTTCTTGATTCGTGACCAACGCTTGGGTGCTAACGTCGGTTCTGCCCAAGGCCCTACTGGTCTAGGTAAATACCTGATGCGCTCTCCAACTGGTGAAATCATCTTTGGTGGTGAAACCATGCGCTTCTGGGATTTCCGCGGCCCTTGGTTGGAGCCTCTACGTGGTCCGAATGGTCTTGACTTGGAAAAAATCAAGAATGATATTCAGCCTTGGCAAGCTCGTCGCGCTGCTGAATACATGACCCACGCTCCTCTGGGTTCTTTGAACTCCGTAGGTGGTGTGGCTACCGAAATTAACTCCTTCAACTACGTATCTCCTCGCGCTTGGTTGGCGACTTCTCACTTCGTACTAGCATTCTTCTTCCTAGTTGGTCACTTGTGGCACGCTGGTCGCGCACGGGCTGCGGCTGGTGGTTTTGAGAAAGGAATTAACCGTGATACTGAGCCGGTGATGTTCATGGACGACCTAGATTAGGTTGTAAAGTTTATTTCATCACTGACTATTAATTTAAAAGCTCTTGCATAAAAGCAAGGGCTTTTTTTATACGAAAATTAGTAATCTATTAATTAAACGTGAGTTCGACAGACCTCTCCCGGACAGCCTCCCTCTCCTAAAAGGCGAACGCGAGTGCGTCTCCCCTTGGGAGAGGGAGGAGTAACGAGTAAGGAGGGTTTTTGCTCCCCTCTCCTAGTAGGCTACGGTGTACACATATCTTGGTAATGAAGCTTAAACCCTGAATTTACCCCCCCTTAATCCCCCTTTCTGGGGCAGGTTTTTTTGATTAGACAAATTTTTGGGATTTTAAAACCAAAACCATTGTCTGAAAACTTAAAACTACGTTCAATAATTGAGAACATTCTCAACTATTTATCGAAAGCCTAAAAGCCTGCCCTTGAAAGCCTTAATCCCCCCGATGTTTTGGGGGGAAATATCCGGTTCTTCCCTTTACCAAGGGGGAGTTAGAGGGGGTCAGAAGGACTTGTGTGTACACTGTAGCTCCTGGTAGGAGAGGGGCTGGGGGAGAGGTCAAAATAGCACTCGTCGAACTCACGTTAATTAAAGTAAGCGACTTGCCAAGGTAACTAATTTATGAACGATTCCAATTTTATTGATACTTTGCGATGGACATCTGAAGCTAAAGAAAAGTTACAAAATATTCCCTTTTTTGTCCGCTCTCAAGCTAAAGCCAGAATTGAACAGCTGGCTCGTGAAGCAGGCCAAGATGTTGTGACTGGTGATTTGGTAGAACAGGCTAGGCTTGAGTTTGGACAATAAATCAGGAGTTAGAATACAGAATTGGTAAACACTCTACCCATAAAGAGATAGAGTTTTAAGGCGAGAATATTCTAGTCAATTTAATTCATAATTACGAATTATGAATTACGTAGCTTGCTTCTCGCATGAAGGCGAGTATTACGAATTATTATCAACTTCCTTCTACATTCATTGCTGCTAAAACAGCCTTCTGACTTACATCTCTGTAAACGGTATTTAAATATTTCATTACCACATCACTCGAAGTTGAATTTACTGCGTTTTCCTCTTCCTTTGCTAAGGGAATCGCTCCCAATACATCTAATATCGTCTCGCTGCTAGACGGTACAATCACTACCAAGGATGACTCTAGTGGCTCATTGTATTGCCAGAAAGAGTCAATTTTTACTGAGTATTTGTTATTAGTAATTGACTGTTGAACATCAACCGTTTCTGTAGTATTAGGTTCAATCTTGGCACTACGTAATTTACGCAAGTCGCTAATAATTTGCTCTTTAGAACGTCCGCGCAATTGAAATAGTACAAAGGGGTCTTCACTGAAGCGATCGCCTAACTGATAGTATATCGCACCAATGTGTTTACAAGGATTTGCTTTATCGGGACAAGAGCATTTACTGTGGACATCACCAAGGGTAAATGGAAATATCGAAAGACCATTAGCCGTGAAGACTTCTTCTATATTTTGTGGCATTTCTCCTGCTAGTAATTTGGCAGCAAAAATTGCCTTTTGGGACATGCTTTCAATTACATAACCCCACTGTTCATCGGTAAATGGTTCAAGGGAAAGAGAAACTTTATAAGGTTCTACTTCACTACCTTGCACCCTAGCCAATACTTTTGCACCTTTAAATTCAATGCTCAAAACATTTCCTTGACGAGCATAATTTCTGGCACGTTCTAAACGCTTTTTAAAGCGATAGGAATCTAGCAAATCTAGCCATTGTTGCGACCACCATTCTCGACTTGCTTGAAGAGTATAATTGGTCATGGTTGCTTCACTCAAAGTAAAAAGAACTGGAGATTGAGGACTAGTTAAAAAATCCGTAGGCGCAAGCCGCCGTAGGCATTGCACTTCTTAGACGAATAAAATAATTATAACTTTACCCTGCTTTTGTTCTTTACTAAGAAGTATTAGCCTTTAATCTCAACCACAGCCATCAGATCCATTAGCAATGTCTCAAGCATTTGAGAATTTTTGAGAACAGAGGTCATTTGATTGCTTTGCGCTTTAGAGCCGGAAGCACTAATCTCTGCGTTCGCAGGTTTCTTGGTTACAAACGTTATATCAGTCCGTAATAGCCTTCGGCAAGATTGACTATCAAAAGATTAATACTACATAAACAAGGTATTTTTACATAAATTTATCAGCAAATAATGTGAAGAATATACAAAGATGTATCTTTAAGCAAAGATATCTAAGTAAAAATGGTAGTATATGGTCAGTGTTGGGTTCTTTAGATGTTCTCTATTTTCAAGCTAGATATCTATGCAAAGAAGCCTACAAGGAGGGTATAAAAATATCTTTTCCGAACAACACTTGACTATTTTTTCTTCTACTAGAACTTAGACGCTCGCAAGAAACCAAATATCGAGTGTGAATTTTGGGCGTTGCTAATTCCATGTATGAAAATGATTTTGCATAATACCAGAATCCTTGTAGAGACGTAGCAGTGCTACGTCTCTACATCCAGATTCATACTTCAATTCAACAACGCCGAATTTTAGGTATTCAATTGTCAAATTTTTTAACCAAGCTGGAGATTTAATTCCCCTGTCTCTACAGGCAAGAACCTACTCTCTGGGGGTGATGGCAATGATACTCTTTCTGCTTATGAGGCATTAGGCAATAACACTCTTTATGGTGGTAATGGCAATGATATCCTCACAGGTGGAAAAGGTAATGACACCCTCTATGGAAATGATGGTACTGATACCTTTGCTTTCAATAGTTACAATTAAGGTGTTGATAATCTTTATGACTTCAACGCCACTAATGAACTGATTCGGGTATCGGCTGCTGGTTTTGGTGGCGGGTTGTCAACGCCTTCACTTAAGACAAGTCAGTTTACCATCGGAACATCTGCAACCACTAGCACTTAGCGATTTATCTACAACAGCGCCACAGGTGGACTGTTCTTTGACCTTGATGGTAGTACATCTGGGTTTACTCAGGTAAAATTTGCACAACTAAGTGCTGGATTGTCACTCACCGAAGACAATTTTGTGATTGTTTAATCTTTATTAGCACTCTGCCATCACCAAGCAGTACGGGGTTTGGGAGGGGCGTTGCATATTTTTTGCGGGATGATTTTGCTAGTTTTGTGGGATGGGCATAGCAACGCCTTGTGATATCATGTCCGGTTAAAGACTTATCATTAAGACCGCAGGGGGCAGGGAGCAGGGGGCAGGGGGAAAGAGGTTTTCCTGGTTTTTGCACAGATTCAGGAATCATAACTAATTAGGCGGACATGATATGAGGTGCTATTTTTAGCATCTCGCATTCGATTACTCAATTCAATGCAAGTCGTTTTGGTAAGCGATCGCATCGCAATATCTCAATCACTTGCAACACAAAATAGTCTTTCTAGTTTTTACATGATTAAGAACTTATTCTGCATCATCGTCAATTACTGCACTGCGATCGAGTATTAGTAAGTTACGAAGTTGGTCTGTATCCAGTTCAGTCAACCATTCTTCCCCAGCACCCACAACTTGTTCAGCCAATTGTTTTTTACTTTCAATCATGTCATGAATTTTTTCTTCTAAAGTGCCAGTGCAAACAAATTTATGTACTTGCACATTCCGGGTTTGACCAATGCGAAATACTCTATCTGTAGCTTGATTTTCTACGGCTGGATTCCACCATCTATCAAAGTGGAATACATGATTGGCTCGTGTTAAATTCAGTCCTACTCCACCCGCTTTCAAAGAAAGAATCATAATTGGTGGCCCTTGAGGATCGTGTTGGAAACGGTCAATCATTTCCTCACGTTGTTTTTTGCTAGTGCTGCCATATAAAAAGAATATTTCTCGTCCTAACTGTTTTTCTAAATAGGGTTTAAGTAATTTACCCCACTCAGCAAATTGTGTGAAAATCAAAGCTCTATCGCTTTCTGCTAAAACTTCTTCTAACATTTCTTCTAGGCGCAGAAGTTTGGCTGAATTATGTTGCTCTAATGTCGCTTCTTTCAAATATTGGGCTGGGTGATTGCAGATTTGTTTGAGTTTGATTAACAAAGCCAAAATCATCCCCCGGCGTTGCAATCCTTCAGCAGATTCTATCTCTACTAAAGATTGTTCTACAATTTGTTGATAAAGTGCAGCTTGTTCGCTAGTCAGACCGCAAAATACGGTCATTTCTTGCTTATCTGGTAAATCTTGAATGATGTCGCGATCGCTTTTCAATCGCCGCAGTATAAATGGTTGCACTAATGAACGTAACTGAGTCAAAGAAGCCGTATCACCATACTTTTCAATTGGCATGGCAAACCGCCTCTGGAAAAATTGCTTATTGCCTAAATACCCAGGATTGAGAAAATCTAAAATAGACCATAGTTCTTGCAGTCTATTTTCTACTGGTGTCCCCGTCAACGCAATACGAAATGTCGCTTCTAATTCCCGCACTGCTTTTGACTGTTTCGCCTCTGGATTTTTCACATTCTGGGCTTCATCTAAAACTATTATCTGCCAAGAGACACTTTGCAATGACTTGATATCTCGATGAAGCAATGAGTAACTGGTAACGATTAAATCGTGTTTTTTTACAGCTTCTAAAAATGCTTTTCCTTTTGGGCGTTTGTCACCGTGATATTGCAAAATTTTCAGGCTTGGTGCAAATTTATTGACTTCCCTTTCCCAGTTGCCTAAAACCGAAGTTGGACAAACTAATAGTGTTGGATTTTCTAGTGCATCTTGTTCTTTCAAGTGCAGCAGAAAAGCAATGAATTGGACAGTGTTATGGCAAATAATATTATTAGCGACAAAATTATGATGTTCGCTAACTTCAAAATCATAAACCCATCCCTCATAATCTATCTCCTCTATAGATTCAATCCGACAATAAAATACCTCTCGATCGAGAAGACATTGCAAAGACTGTCTTGTTAAGCTCAACTGTTCTACATCTAGGTTGCTATATGCTGACAAAGTTTGAGTTGTCCATTTAGAAGGTTTTAGTAGCTGATATTGTTTTTGGGCTTCTCCACTAATCATCTGGCTCATCCCAGCTATTACTTGCTGTAAACTATCTCTAGAAAATTGCTGTGAGCCATTAATGTAAACAGTGTTGTGCATCCCAAAATGCCGCAACGGTAGCCTCGTTCCCCTGACTGCTTGAGCAACAATATCAGAAGCAGGAATTCCTTCAATATTTGTGTTATTGACCAGTTGACAAATTTGCTCTAATTTACTCTGTTTTTCTGAGTTATTAAAACCAATTTTTTGGAAGAATCTGCGGGCAGAATTTCCACCAATTACACCAATATAGTAGGTGCGTAAAGTACGAGTTCCATTAGTAGCAAACTTCAGTTTGGGCGATATTCTTAACCAAATACCGAAGCGTCGCAACAGTGCAGAAAGTTGCTGAATTAGTAAAGTTGAAGCTGTAGAAATCTCAATACTCCGCATCCTAAAAAGAACAGCAGACTCAGCATCGAAATAGTTTTGTAAAAATATCCGCACGCTATCCAAATCTGCCTGCATAATGAAGGGCGGAATAGATTTTTCTGCCGATAGTTTACCCCAAACATAACCTTGAGCTTCTAAGAATCGTCGATAGGCTTGACTGTTAACTCGAAGACAAGGAACTTTATTAGTGAAGGTAGAGATATTAGGGCTGTTAATTTTGAGGTTATAACGGTTTTGAATGCGTTGGCAAGTTTGGAGTAGATCCTCTAGTACTCTGATGTCTTTTTGGGATATTGTGACTCTTCCCACATCAGGTAGTTCATGCCCTTCAGCAATCTGCCAAGCAATAAATTTGACTAAATCAGGGTCTTGTGATTGCCCATTCCAGAGAGTTTTACCTGGTACACAAACGTAATCACCCACCTGTAAGTTATTTGTCCAACCTTTACTTGTTAGCAGTTTGTGACGATGAGTGATTGTGATATTGCTACCGTCTTCTAACGTTATTTTTCGCAATTTTTCGCAGACTTGTTGCCGATACAATCGCCTGACATTAGCTTGGACAATTTTGCCAGTTTTTTCATTTATGGAATTAACTAGTAATTGCTCAGTGGGGTTAGACCAAAATCCTTCGCCGTCAAACTCTGTTTCTTTGGCGTGAGTTGTCCAGATTGTCTCAGCTGTGCGTAACAGCCCATTTATATTTATTAGAGTATCATTGGCTACGCATTTACCGAGTCCCATATCGTCGGCGAGACACGCGCCTAAGCCCCAGCGTTCCAAGAATGACAACCAAGCAGCACCACGTTCTTGATAAGGTCGCAACTGTCCTTTAAAGTCTGTTGGTGTTGGCAAAGGTGCGATCGCTTGATTATTTGTTAATGCCCCAATCAACTCTTGCAATGCCCCAGATGCATCAAAGCTGACCACTGGTAACTTTTCAATTGCTTGAGTATCTCCTGTACTCAAACGCAAAGCATCTTCCAGGGAAAGCGCCATTTGGTCTTTGCGAGTGGTAAAAAATGTTTGGGCTGTCTTGATATCTTGGGGTCGCAATTCTACCCACTCACCGTTAATTTCCACTAGCGGACTATTTAAAGCCACAAGTTTATCAAACTCGGCTTTGGAAATAGTCTGTCCACCAATTGCCAATTGCCATTGGAAATTTAGTAAACTCTGCAAGCCTAAACGTCCCTGCTTTTTCTTTGGGGTTTCGGCTGTAATTTTTAAACCTAAACGGTTCGCCCATCCTTCGCGGTTCGCCAAGCTGGGAGGCAAAATTACTCCTAAACCACTGTCTTCCAATCTCCAAGCTACAGCTTTGATAAACTCATAAGCTTGGATGGGGGTGAGACGAGAAGATTGGGGATATTCGGTTTCTAAGCTGGGTGCGTAGGCGCTTTGCGTCTTGTCGCCAGACATCGCTGGATATAATCGGGAAGCTACCCCTAAACCTCGCAAAAATGTTTCTTGTGGTTGCTCAATTGTCCGATTTTGATAAACCAATCTTTCAACTGGATTGTTCCAAATAGTTGCTGCATCCACTAAAAACTCAGGATCGTCAGCCGCTTGCAAAAAATACGCCAATGTCCAATCTGTTTCGCCAGACTCTGGAGAACGCAGTTGAAAACAGGTACGAAATTGACTTTTAAGAGTTAATTGGTATTGTAGCGGCATAGTCCAAGCTTTCAATGCCGCTTCCAGTCGTTCCACTTCAAGTGCATCTGCATTGATACCAGATCCACTAGTTAAGGCTTGCAACCACTGTCGCACCCCAGATGGTAAAGATGCAATCGCCTTAGCTTCTATTGGAGGTTGAGAACCCATCATTTCTCTCACTTGGGCATCTATCGTACTGTTGAGAAATCCCAAAAGTAATTCTTGAGGTTCTGTGGGAAAGTCTATATAAAGTAGGGATCGGGAAAACTCCTCCCCAGTCTCCAATCCCTCCTGATAAGTACGACAAACCAACGGTATATTCGCAGAAAATCTTTCTAGGCGGGTTCCATCTAATGCACTGTCTAGAAGTACTCGCCATTTGGCAGCAAATGCACCATCTGATTGTCGGTCAATTGTTGGTAAAAACTTACACCGGGAGATTAAATCTAAACTCCATCGGGCAACCTGCGACCAAAAGCGTAAATCTCCACCCAAAAAAGCATCTTCCCCTTTAGCAGCATTCAGGGGAATCGCGGCGAGAAATTTTATTGCTTGGCTGGGGTTAAGACAAAAACCCTCAACTCGCCACGGTTGCAAATATTGTGGTGAGTCTGTATTTTCGCCCAAGCTAGCAGAATGTACGGGGAAAATTGCTGCTGTTCCTTCACTACTACCTTCTGGGATATAAGTTGGTAGGGCGATGATTTGGGAATGCGTTGGCAAACTGATTTCAGTGGCACTGGCGGCTTTGCGCGTTCGCCCAGTAGTAGCGATCGCTTTGCTTGCCCCAAGCATCGCAACTTGAGGTTGCTGAATGAAGTTGGTAATTGCCATGTTCTGGGAACGCAACCACTCACTCAACTCCACTGATGTCATTGCCAATGGATGTATTGGGATATTTCCAGATCCATTCAACTCCAAATTCACTCGTGGCGATCGCCAAGTTTCCCCCCAAATAAATAAACTACCATTTTGATTTTTTAGTAACCAATTACAGTGTAAAATCGCCATTTGCTAACTACTCAGATTTTCCCAAAACTCTAGAATTAAAATCACAATTATTCGATTTTTTGCATCTTATCAACAAAATTTATTGCCCAAGTTTCTCATAATATAATAAATATTTCAGTAATTATTTCATATAAACATTGTTAATCATGAATTTTCCCCTAATTAAAGTCTTAAAAACCGGGATGTTAGTGGAACTGGATTATATGCATCCTCAAGAACAAGAGGTTGTCAGATCGTTACTCAATGTTGTAATTGTTGAAGGTAAAACTTATCCCCAAAAGCAACCTCTATCTCCTACAGAATTTTCAGCTTACTGGTTAAGCAAGGATGCCTTTGTTGTCAGGACATCTGTTGTAGATCCTACACACAAGTCAAAAGAAATATTAGGGGCGTTTTATTTAAAGCCAAACTTTCCCGGTCGGTGTAGCCATATTTGCAACGCTGGTTTTATTGTACAACCTGGATTACGCGGTCGGGGTTTAGGACGGTTCATGGGAGAGGCTATGCTTTCGATCGCAGCAAACCTGGGCTACGAAGCAGTAATGTTTAATTTGGTCTTTGAGACTAATATACCTTCAATTACACTTTGGCAGTCGTTAGGATTTGAAATTATTGGGCGAATTCCGGGTGCGGCAAAGCTCGAGAATGGGCAGGTAGTAGACGCTCTAATCTTGTATCACACTTTGTGTTAAACGACTTGTCTATCTTTGTATGTACTAGAAGTCAGCCATAGGGCATAAATGTTAGGATTGCCACAGAAAGAGAATAGCGAAAGAGAAGGAAAAAAAACTGAATGGCAGAAGTTGATAAGTCAATATCCTTCGATGGAAGGGATATTCGACTGAAAGTAGGCCTACTAGCTCCCCAGGCAGGTGGGTCAGTTTTGATAGAATCAGGGGATACATCCGTTTTAGTGACGGCTACGCGATCGCAAGCCAGAGAAGGCATTGATTTTCTTCCCCTGACTGTAGATTATGAAGAAAGGCTATATGCCGCTGGTAGGATTCCCGGCGGGATCATGCGGCGCGAAGGTCGCCCACCAGAAAAAACAATTCTCACCAGCCGTCTTATAGATCGTCCCCTGCGTCCTTTGTTTCCTTCATGGCTAAGGGATGACCTGCAAATTATTGCCTTAACACTGTCGATGGACGAGTTAGTGCCACCCGATGTGTTAGCAGTTACAGGTGCTTCAATTGCTACCCTGATTGCCCAGATTCCTTTTAATGGGCCAATGGCAGCAGTGCGGGTTGGTTTAGTGGGAGATGATTTCATTATTAACCCCACTTATGCAGAAATTGAAGCCGGAGACTTGGATCTGGTAGTAGCAGGTTCACCAGATGGTGTGATCATGGTGGAAGCAGGAGCCAATCAGTTGCCAGAGCGAGATATTCTTGAGGCGATTGACTTTGGTTATGAAGCAGTGCGGGACTTAATCAAAGCGCAGCAAGATTTAATCGCCGAACTGGGTCTAGTAATAGTGCAAGAAGCACCACCAGAAGTAGACCAAACCCTAGAAAATTATATCCGCGATCGCGCTAGTGGCGAGATTAAGAAAATCCTGTCTCAATTTAGTTTGAGCAAACCCGAACGCGATGCAGCTTTAGATGTCGTCAAGGATGAAATTGCCGCGACGATTACCGAACTGCCAGAAGAAGACCCAATTCGAGTTGCCGCAACTACAAATAAAAAAGCACTTGGTAACACTTTTAAAGATATTACCAAACACTTTATGCGGCGACAAATCATCGAAGATAACGTCCGCGTTGATGGTCGTAAACTCGATCAAGTGCGTCAGGTTTCTTGTTTAGTTGATGTCTTACCAAAGCGAGTCCACGGCAGCGGTTTATTTAACCGGGAACTAACTCAGGTATTATCCACTTGTACTCTGGGTACACCTGGGGATGCTCAAAACCTCAACGATGACATGCAGCTAGATCAGCACAAGCGTTACCTGCATCATTACAACTTCCCGCCGTTCTCAGTCGGGGAAACCAAGCCAATGCGGGCCCCAGGAAGGCGGGAAATTGGTCACGGGGCATTGGCAGAACGAGCGCTAATACCTGTGATACCGTCAAAAGAACAATTTCCCTACGTGATTCGCATCGTATCGGAAGTACTTTCTTCCAACGGTTCCACCTCAATGGGTTCAGTCTGCGGTTCCACCCTCGCCCTGATGGATGCTGGTGTACCAATTCTCAAACCCGTCAGTGGCGCGGCAATGGGTCTGATTAAGGAAGGGGACGAAGTACGAGTTCTGACCGACATCCAAGGCATTGAAGACTTTTTGGGCGATATGGACTTCAAAGTTGCCGGCACGGATACTGGGATTACCGCCTTGCAGATGGATATGAAAATCTCCGGTTTGTCTTTGGAGGTTATTGCCCAAGCCGTCCACCAAGCCAAAGCAGCCCGGTTGCACATTCTGGAGAAAATGCTCGCCTGCATTGATACACCACGAACTGAAACCTCACCTTATGCTCCACGTCTGTTAACAATCAAGATTGATTCAGACATGATTGGTTTGGTCATCGGGCCTGGAGGCAAGACTATTAAGGGAATCACAGAGGAAACTGGTGCAAAAATTGACATCGAAGATGATGGCACCGTGACAATTTCCGCTGTGGATGAGAACAAGGCCAAGAGAGCCAGAAATATCATCCAAGGCATGACCCGTAAGTTGCACGAAGGGGATGTCTATGCAGGACGCATTACTCGGATTATACCGATAGGTGCATTTGTGGAATTCTTGCCTGGAAAAGAAGGCATGATTCACATATCTCAACTAGCTGACTACCGCGTTGGCAAAGTTGAGGATGAAGTGGCAGTAGGCGATGAAGTGATTATCAAAGTGCGCGAAATTGATAACAAAGGTCGGATTAATCTCACCCGCTTGGGTATTCACCCAGATCAAGCAGCAGCAGCAAGAGAAGCGGCGGCGGTGAATCGGTAACTCGATTTGGGATTTTAGATTAGATTAAATCTAAAATCCGCGATGCCTACTGTGAAGGCATCGCCGTATGCTTCTCTAAATTGACAAATTAAGAATTACGAACTTGTACTGAGCGAAGTCGAAGTATTACGAATTATTTCAACGACTTTTCTAGTGTTTTTGGCTCTGGCAGAGGTTGACCGTCAGCCAAAGATGATTCAATCAGCATTTCTAAAACTTCTTGAGCATTTTTGAAAGCTTCTTCGTAAGTATCTCCGTGAGTATGACAAAATCCCCATTCAGGAAGACTCACAATAAAACACTCATCTTCATCAGACCACTGAATAATTATTGTGTAGCGAGAATTCATTCTTGTTCTTCCTCTTGAGCCTTTTTAATTTCTTCTAACCTTTGAAGTGTATTATTAACATCTTTCTCTTAGTAAGCTTTCGCATCATTCCCGTCTTTACCTGATATAGTGACTCTCCCAGATAGTAGGGGATGATACCAATTAGTGTGACTACCTTTCCCAGGACGGTATGTAAACCCTGCTTATAGCAACAAGCTTTTCAATTCTCTGATTTTCTTGGGCATATACTCAGCTTACATTTACTTTCCCCAATGCTTTAACTTCTCTTGAGCAAACTTTCGCACTTGCTCATCTGGATCATTCTCTGCTTTGTCGCGCAATAGTGGTAAAGTCTGGGGATGTTGAGGAAATTGCTTGATAATTATCTCCAATGCAACGCGTCGAGGGTTGGTTTCATAGTCTTGCTTACGCTCAAAGGGGTCATTGACAGCGCAGTTGTAGTAAATCTCAAATAACTCAGGCTGATTTCTGAAGTGTTTCGCTAATGCTTCGATGGCTGCACCTCGCACATCCCATTGATTATCAGTAGTGGCGCGTTCTTTGAGAAACAAGTGGGTGTCCGGGTCATCTTTGAAATTGCTGGCTAATGCTTCGATGGCGACACCTCGCACATAAGATTGATTATCAGCAGTGGTGCGGTCTTTAAGAATCGAGCGGGTGTCTGGATCATCTTTGAAATTGCTGGCTAATACTTTAATGGCTGCATATCGCATAGACCCAGATTTATCAGCAGTGGCGCGGTTTTTAAGAATCGAGCGGGTGTCTGGATCATCTGCGAAATTGCTGGCTAATGCTTTAATGGCTGCACGTCGCACAGAATCAGAATCATCAGCAGTGGCGCGGTCTTTGAGAATCGAGCGGGTGTCTGGGTCATCTGGGAAATTGCTGGCTAATGCTTTAATGGCTGCATATCGCATAGACCCAGATTTATCAGCAGTGGCGCGGTCTTTGAGAATCGAGTGGGTGTCCGGGTCATCTGCGAAATTGCTGGCTAATGCTTCGATGGCTGCACATCGCACATACTCAGATTTATCAGCAGTGGCGCAGTCTTTGAGAAACAAGCGGGTATTCGGGTCATCTGGGAAATTGCTGGCTAATGCTTCGATGACTGCACATCCCACATACCATTTATTCTCAGCAGTGGTGCAGTCTTTAAGAAACGAGGGGGTGTCCGGGTCATCTGGGAAATTGTTGGCTAATGCTTCGATGGCTACATATCGCACATCCCCATCATCATCAGCAGTGGCGCGGTCTTTGAGAAACGAGCGAATATCCGGGTCATTTTTGAAATTGCTGGCTAATGCTTCGATGGCTGCATATCGCACATACTCATCATCATCAGTAGTGGCGCGGTCTTTGAGAAACGAGCGGGTGTCTGGGTCATCTTTAAAATTGCTGGCTAATGCTTTGATGGCTGCACCTCGCACATCCCATTGATTATCAGTAGTGGCGCAGTCTTTAAGAAACGAGCGGGTGTCCGGGTCATCTGAAAAATTGCTGGCTAATGCTTCCATAGCTGCACCTCGCACAACATCATCATCATCAGTAGTGGCGCGTTCTTTGAGAAACGAGCGGGTGTCCGGGTCATCTGAAAAATTGCTGGCTAATGCTTCGATGGCTGCACTTCTGACATAGTTTTTATTATCAGCAGTAGTCAAGTCTTTGAGAAACGAGCGGGTGTCTGGGTCATCTTTGAAATTGCTAGCTAATGCTTCGATGGCTGCATCTTGCACATACTGATAATTATCAACAGTGGCGCGGTCTTTAAGGCAGTGTAAGGCATCACGTTTATCTTTCCAAATTGCGGCGATTGTTACAACTGCTTGAATGCGAATTTCTTGAACTAGCTTAGTTTCTTCTGCATTTGCAAAGGGTCTGTAATAATACCAGAGGTCATATTTGGTTAAGTCTTTTACCTTGCCAAATAATTTATTAGCCACTGACGCAATTCCCGACCGATTTCTCACCTCTGCAAGACACTTAGCCGCTAAAAACAAGTTGATAAATTTTTCCTCTTCGCCATCTTGCACCATCAAGTAATCAAGAATTTCACCAACAAATTTCACATCAATCATTCCCGCAATTAGCCGCAATACCTCATGCCAAGTTTCATCTTGCCAGTGTTTGCCAAAAACTTCAGTTTTGAGATCCTCAATTGAAATACTGCCTTCTTTCTCAAACTGCCAGACAAACTCCCAAGCACAGAAATATTCTAAAAATTTCCGATGCAGAAAGGCATTGCTTGCTATCCAGTCAATAAACCATTCCAGCATAATACTCATGCCTGCTAAGTACTTGACTACGAGTATATACACCAGTCCGAGAAATCTTTCTAGATTTCTGGGTTTTTAGGGAGTGCGAGTCTATTCATGCAAAACTTAATGTTATCTGGATTTATATACTGCGATCGCACCTCTGTACTACCTGAAGATTTGTTAAAAATAACTATATACTGTGCATGAATATTAAGAATAATTTTATGGTTCTACAAGTTAACCCCATCCAAAAAGAACCAATAGTTACTTGGGAAGCACTTCCAGCCGACTTCATTTTACCAGACGATCCAGTGGAAAATATTCAACAACCTGCGATCGCTGCTACGCTTACCGATGCTTTGGGAAGCACAGGACGCATCCAACCTCAAATGCTGATAGGCTCTAACTTTGGACTTGTAGCCACAGTCAACAGAAAAATGCCCAACAAGAACGTCAACGCGCTGAACAGGAACGCCAGCGTGCTGAACAAGAACGCCAACGAGCTGAACAAGAACGCCAGCGTGCTGATATATTAGCAGCTAAGTTACGTGAGCTAGGTATTGACCCTGATTCGACTTTGAATAGCCCGTTGTAGACATCGCATAACCTAACAAATGCTGGGAATAATAATTTTGGTACATCAGCACCAAAATTCATTCTATGAAACAGCAAAAAAATCAGTTCAGCCATCTTACTGCGATTGAAAGAAGTTATTTATCATTTCCGGCACAGTTTTTATTAAATCAAAATCTTCTCCAAGGTAAAATATTAGACTTTGGTTGTGGCTTTGGTAATGATGTTAGAATATTGCGCCAAAAAGGTTGTGATATTACAGGCTATGACCCTTATTATTTTCCAGAATATCCTGATAATAAATTTGATACCATAATTTGCTTTTATGTTTTAAATGTTTTATTTGCCGAAGAACAAACTAATGTCTTAATGGAAGTATCACATTTATTAAAACCAGGAGGCAAAGCTTATTATGCTGTAAGAAGGGATATCAAAAGAGAAGGATTTCGAGAACATTATGTTCACAAAAAGCCTACTTATCAGTGTATTGCAAGACTTCCCTTTACTTCAATTTGCTTAGATGAATATCGAGAAATATATGAGTATGTTCACTATAATCATCAGCGAAATTCATCTAACTATTGCATATTCTGTAATCCTCATAAAAATCTAAAATTATTAACTGAATCAGCAACAGCTTATGCTATTTTTGATGGCTATCCAATAAGTAAAGGTCATGTTTTAGTTATTCCCAAACTTCATGTTAGCAATTATTTTGAACTTCCATTAAAAGAGCAATCTGCTTGCTGGTTTATGGCGAACAAAGTCCAAGAAATTATCAAAGCAGAATTTGAACCTGATGGTTTTAATGTAGGAATGAATATCAATCGCTCTGCTGGTCAAAATATTATGCACGCCAGTATTCATATCATCCCTCGCTACAAAGGTGATACTGTCTCTGCTAAAAGTGGAATCAGGAACGTTATTCCTAAAAAACAATAGTTTTTCTGTAATAATTCAGGATTCAAAATTATGCTGTAATTTAACCGCTTTCAAGTGATTATAAAAATTCCTAAAACATCATGACTTGCTCAAATTTCTCTCATTAGATTGAGAGCATCTCTTAAATCCTTTGCGATCGCAATCTCTATCCCAGGAAAAATGCATGTGATGTAGAAATTTTATTGCGATCGCACAAATCAGTCGTTAGCGCATATTTTTGTTCTACCTAACTTGCTCGCACACGATAAATAACCATCTTGACCTGATTATTTTATGGCCAAAGTCACAAGATCGATTTGGATTCAAGTTGCGATCGCCTATTACCATGATGTACTAAGGCCGCCGTTCCATGTTCTGAAGCACGTGACTCTTTGTCAGAGATTTGTGGCTCCTTGGTATAGACCGAACTTAGTAAGATATTCAAAACTCCACTTGTTTCAGCTTGACTGACGGCGCGATGTGTAATCAATTCACCTACATTCAATATCACGTTGTCTTCTGGGTCAAGAATGACACGGGTAACTGGACGACCCAATGCTTGTTCAATCCGTTGATTTTTCATTGCCCGTCTGCTGCGTTCTTGTAACTTTTCTGCCTGCGCTTTCAAAGCTTGCCAGAAAGTGTTGAGGTTCTCTTGAGCGATGCTTACTCGATCGTCCAGTTGAACTTTGTTTTCTAACCATCTGTCACTTGCAGTAGAACGGACTGCGGTTGCCAGATTCAGACCGACAGCGTTCAGTAATTCTGCTTCTTTACCGTAAATCTGAGCGCGATCGAGAAGGGATTCTGTCACAATCTGCCCAGATGCGGCAATAATTAAGCCATCGTCAGTACGCACTGTTCGCAGGACTCTGCGCCCTCTTGCCTGCTGGATCGCTACATTTGCTGCCAAGGAATCAACTGAGTGACGCAGACTAGCGGCGCTGCTCTGAGTTACGCTGCCAATTCGATTGCTAACAGATTCTGTTGCTGCTTGTAAATTGCGGCTGATGTTGGCAGTCAGACTGCCACCCGTGGCTCGATAGAGTTCATCAAGGATACCCAGGCGATCGGCCGCTTCTGCATTGACTAGGGTGACTTCTTGACCTTTTAGTAGCAGTACATTCCCATCTGGAGTCAGCACATCGCACTGGACACACTTGCCAATCACATATAGCTTTTGTTCGGCAGGATCGACCAAATTGTTTGTCAGGGAGGCAATTGCATCTCGATTGAAGTCTTGTAGTTTGCTGCTAGTAGCATCAGTTGCGGCAAGGAATTGCTCACCTGCATTCTGGCTTGCTGACTGTAGCTCTCGGTTCAGTTTCTCTACCGAGCTTTGTAGTTGCTCATTCATAGTTTGAGCTGCTGTTTGCAGTCTGCGGTTAGTACTCTGGGCCGAGTCTTGCAATTTATCTCCAGTTGCCTGAACGGCTCCTCTGATACCACCAACCTGTTCTTCCATCAATTGAGCAATTTCTGGAGGTACAAAAGCAACATCATCACCAATTTTCAGTGTTTCGCTAGCAGGAACGAATGATCGCCCCGAATAAGCATCGGCAAATACACCGCCAGAAACTTCGTATCCTTCCACCAGTCCACTATGCTCATCAAAGAACAAATCGACCAATCCACCGAGGTCGAGTCCCTCTGTAGTTAGAATTCTCTTTTTTCTCAACACGATATTCTGGTGCAGAATCTCTTTAATTACAGGGACACGATGTGCCTTCACAACAGATTCTTTCGAGTTAACTACGATCGCATTTGACCCGATGGCTTGTACCTCTTGTAAAGGAATCACTTTTGCGTCTCGAAACAGTCCCTTCTCTGCAACTAGAAAACCCAAAAGTTGATTGCGTTCCCGATCGACAATTAAATCGATGATTCGGACAATTTTCTTACCTGTGTCGTAGGTGACGACTACTTTATCGAGAATATCACTACCTTTAAGCATTATATATCCCTGGTCTTTTTATTGATTTGGTTGTTGAATTATTTGTTCGTTAGTCGCCCGAAACTTCAGTTGAAAATATCGTCCTTCTCGTCCAAAGCCGGGAACTATATCAATCACACCAAAGTATTCGGAAAGTACCCCAAATATGGCGAGCAGAATGATTAAGCTGGTGATATTCGCTCCAGTATGAGAGCGTTGTCCTACTAATCTAGGCATTTGTTCTTTTATTTATTGTTGTTTTCTAGGGCTAACCTTACTGAAAAAATAATACAAAGCTGTTGATATATTTTTATCTACGATTTGCATTGATTAAGTTTAATCTTTAGGAATAAAAAAACAAAAATTACTAGTTCTAAAGATAGCTACAATCCTGTTTGCCTTCAATCTTTTGGAAGTAACTATTTTTAGATCATTGAGCTTTATTCATTTTCAATAGAACATCAAACTACTCAGAAAGCTTTCACGACTTCCTTAGACTCTTGCACAAATATTTTATGGTAAGATGGAGGTTTTATTAGAAAGCTAATGGTAATATGCGATACCAACAAATCAAAAGCCGATCGGTTGGTGAATTTAAACGCCTGTTTGGGATAAAAGTTGCAATATTTTGCTTTGACTAAGGGATACCACTTGTGGTATTTAGAAATAGCCAAGATTTGATAGATATAATAGTTACTCGCTCGTTTGGTGGTTGTCTATAGCATTGCCCGATCTAAAATTGCAGCCCAGTCAAGAATACAGGCATTTTTACCCCACTCAGAAAGTTGCTTCAGCCGATAAAATTTTGGTAACTCTTAACTATTAATAAATATATCGGTGCTTAGTGCTATTCATGCTTTATATTTAGCGACAGGATGATGCAAATAGCCACTCACCTTCAAATACTTAGGAGGCAGTATCCACCAAAAGCAACTCATGCTTTGATACCACCACCAGATAGTGTAAGTTAAGGTTAAGTCGATATTCAAACGAATAATTTTTGCTCAATTGCGACAGATAAAGACTAAACTAAAAAGTCTTGTGCAGCAAAACCTGTAGCTTTAAATGAAGTAATCATGTCTAAGGTTCTTGTCTCTGATTCGATTGACCAAGCTGGAATTGACATTCTTTCGCAAGTTGCAACTGTTGATGTCAAACTAGGTCTAAAACCAGCAGAACTGATCGCAATTATTGGTGAGTATGACGCGCTGATGATTCGGTCTGGTACGCGCGTTACTCAAGAAATCATTGAAGCCGGCACTCAGCTAAAAATCATCGGTCGTGCTGGTGTGGGTGTGGATAATGTGGATGTTCCTGCTGCCACCCGCCGGGGAATTGTCGTAGTCAATTCTCCAGAGGGAAATACAATAGCCGCTGCCGAACACGCGCTAGCAATGATTTTGGCTTTGTCTCGCCATATCCCCGATGCTAATGCTTCGGTAAAACGCGGTGCGTGGGATCGCAATAGCTTTGTCGGCGCGGAAGTCTACAAAAAAACTCTCGGCGTTGTCGGTTTGGGTAAAATTGGCTCCCATGTTGCGGCGGTAGCTAAGACAATGGGAATGAAACTCCTAGCTTACGACCCTTTTATTTCTACAGAACGAGCCGAACAGCTTGGCTGTCAGTTGGTGGAACTAGATTTACTCTTCCAGCAAGCAGACTATATCACCCTCCACATTCCAAAAACCCCAGAAACTACCCACTTAATCAATGCCACAACTCTGGCAAAAATGAAACCGACAGCCCGGATTATCAACTGCGCTCGTGGTGGGATCATTGATGAAGTAGCTTTAGCAGCAGCTTTGAAAGCGGGTAAAATTGGCGGTGCAGCCTTGGATGTGTTCGAGTCAGAACCACTGGGTGAATCGGAATTGCGATCGCTAGGTAAAGAAATCATCCTCACTCCCCACTTGGGAGCCTCTACCACAGAAGCTCAAGTGAATGTGGCCATTGATGTTGCCGAACAAATTCGCGATGTCCTTTTAGGACTACCAGCACGTTCAGCCGTCAACATTCCCGGACTCGGCCCCGATGTGTTGGAAGAACTCAAACCCTATATGCAACTAGCAGAAACTCTCGGTAATCTAGTAGGACAACTAGCTGGTGGAAGGGTAGAAGTACTGAATATTCGACTACAAGGGGAACTCGCGACCAATAAAAGTCAGCCTTTAATCGTCGCTGCCCTCAAAGGACTACTTTACCAAGCTTTGCGGGAACGAGTAAATTACGTAAATGCCAGCATAGAAGCCAAAGAACGCGGAATTCGGGTAATTGAAACCCGCGATGCTTCGATTAGAGACTATGCTGGTACACTGCATCTAGAAGCCACAGGTACTTTAGGTACTCATTCTGTCACAGGTGCTTTGTTGGGTGAGCGGGAAATCCACCTCACCGACGTTGACGGTTTCCCGATTAACGTCCCACCTAGCAAATATATGTTGTTTACCCTGCACCGCGATATGCCAGGGATTATCGGCAAACTTGGTTCCCTACTCGGCAGTTTTAATGTGAATATTGCCAGTATGCAAGTAGGTCGTAAAATCGTCCGTGGCGATGCGGTAATGGCTCTGAGTATAGATGATCCTTTACCAGAGGGCATTTTGAATGAGATTATAAAAGTCCCTGGTATTCGGGACGCGTATACAGTAACACTTTAATTTTGGATTGCGGATTTTGGTGAGGTAGCCCCCGTCTTGGCGGTTCCCGTCGATAGCGCAGCGTTAGCGAGTCATCGAGCGTCTGGGGGACTGCCGAACCCGAAGGGATTTTGGATTGGTAATGGCTAATTGCTCATTGTTTTTCGCATTGGTCATTAACCGTTACTTAGTCCCTAATCTAAAATCTAAAATCTAAAATTTAAAATTATATGGCAAACACCTGGTGGGAACTAAATATTTTATGTGAACCAGACCTAGAAGATACGATCTTTTGGCGACTGGAAGATTTTGGCTGTCGTGGTACGGCTAGTGAAAACAAAGGAAATTCATCTTTAGTCAGGGCTTATCTGCCGACAATTCAAACACAGCTTTTAGATTTAGCAGCGCTGTCGCTATGGCTGCGTCAAGATGCGCTCTGTGTAGGAGTTTCATCTCCTTCTTTGCAATGGCAGTTAATTGATGAGGAAGATTGGGCGACTAGCTGGAAACAATATTGGCATCCACAAGAAATAGGCGATCGCTTCCTAATTAACCCAGCTTGGCTACCATTACCAGAAACAATCGAACGATTAGTAATTCGCCTCGATCCTGGTGTAGCATTTGGTACAGGTAATCATGCGACCACCCAGCTATGTTTGGAATCCCTGGAAATGCGGCTGAGTGGAGTTCCGCAGTCCTTTGTGGGTAATAGTGGCAAACACGAACATTTGGTAATTGCGGATATTGGCTGTGGTTCTGGTATCCTTTCCATTGGGGCGCTGTTATTGGGTGCTGAGAAAGTTTATGCAGTGGATACTGACCCTTTAGCGGTGCAATCAACTATCAGTAATGGTACGCTGAATCATATTAGCCCAGAACGTTTACTGCCTGCACAAGGAAGTGTAGACGTTTTGAAAAAATTAATTGAAAGCCCAGTGGATGGTATTGTCTGCAATATTTTGGCTCATGTGATTATTGAATTGCTTCCAGAAATGAGTGCGATCGCTAAACCTGAAACTTGGGCAATTTTCAGTGGTATTTTACTAGAACAATCTAAAGCTGTTGCTGACGCTTTAGAAGAAAATGGCTGGGTTGTCGCTACCCTGTGGAAACGCAAAGAATGGTGTTGCTTGAATGTACGGCGTTCTTAACCCAGTAGAAATTATCGCAATCCGCAGATCCCCGACTTATTTAAGAAGTCGGGGATCTTTAAGTAAGTGACATAATATATAGATTACCCACTATTGACTTTTAAAACTAGCGATGAAAGAACGGCTACAAATCCACAAAAAAGCTGACTCATCCGCTTATTCGTCAGAGCAAAGTCAGTTGCAATCGCATTTATTAACTACCCACTCTCAACTTGGCTCCAACAAGCCTATAGTACAGGCAAAGGTAGAAAATCAGAAATTTCAACAATATCAGTTTGAGGCAACGAAACTCCAAATACAAGCCAAGCATGGCACGATCGCGCCAGAGGGACAAGAGCGACTCACTGTGTTGCAAACAAAGATGAATGAGTCTTTGCAGCAAGGCAAGGAACACTCTTTGCAGTTTGGTCATAACTTGAGCAAAATGGCGATAAAACGTGTTGATAGCGTGTCAATAGGAGAAATACAGCCAAAACTGACTATTGGTCAATCAGAAGATCGATACGAACAAGAGGCGGATAGTGTCGCTACTTCTGTAGTCAACCAAATTAATCGATCTCCTCTGCAAAACCAGGACGCACAGCAGACAATACCAGCTAATCAGAACGAACAAGCAAAGTCTGAAGAAATATTAGCAGCAAATAAGTCAGCAGATAAAAAACAAAAATTTTTACAAGAATATTCACTAGCCAAAACACTAGTCAATGGTATAGATGACACATTGCCACAAGATAAAATACTGGAACAACTTTTCAAAAACTTTGTAAATATCCAATTTCAATACACAATGGTAAGCAAGAGTCCAGAAACGCTCTTAAAAGGCTCTCCAGAAGGAGATTGTCAGACATTAGCTCGTGCTTTTAAAAAAGTTGCAGAAGAATATTTTGGCATTGAAAAAATCACAATTGAAAGTATCGCCAAACCTTTTTTGAGTGAAGCTGGAGCTACGCCATACCAAGGTAAAAAACCTAATTGTGATGATGGAAAACGATGGTTTTTCCAAAACCATTATTGGGCTAGCTGGAATGGAAAAATTTATGATGTTTTATTCCTTAGCAATAAACGAACCGAAGCTGATATGGCAAAACAGGTGCAACCACTCACATCAATGTTGATGCCTGAACAAGAATACTATCAAACAGAAAAAGGAAAAATTGTATATCCAATTGTTAATAAGTATTCTACTGTAGAGGTGACAATTTTTGAAAAACTGAAAAACTTTGTTAATAATCTCGGTCAGTTTTTCTCCAACAGTATGAGTACGATAATTAATAAAATTCGGTCTTTATTTGCCCAAAGTGGAAACAATACTAGTGGTTTTGATTCTCTCATGAGAGAACTCGAACATGACAAAAATAATAGTGCGATCGCAAATAACCAGACTCAATAATTCCAACTTTATATTGTAGGTGGAAATTGCTTAAAAATGTTGGCATCTATTTCAATACGATCAAAGCAATGTCCAAACAACTAACTGTCACTGCTTCCTTTGGATAATGAAGTGTGTAGGTTTACACTTCGACCCAACTCTTGGAGACAGTACGCGTAGCTTGCTTCCCCGTAGCGGTACGACAAAGCTCAGGGCAACGCAAGCTCTGTTACCACCGCAGGCATCGCTATCTTTGGTTTCAGAAATAATGGTGGGAAATGATGCAGAATCAAGATATCCACAATCAATCTTCCAGTGCCCCCATGACCACTATTAAGGAACAACTCATTGCTGCGATCGAAACCGCTCCAGAATCGATTCTAGAGGAAACTCTCGACTATCTCGAATATCTCAAAACCAGAAAAAATAGCTCTGGTATTAAACCAGCAAGTGCCATTATCCAAGATGGGGAACCAATACTGCGTGGCTCCAAAGCTAAAGATTTGCTGAAATTTGCTGGTACCTGGCAAGGTGAGGACTTTGAAAAATGTCTCCAGTCTGTTTATGACACCCGCTCGCAGGCTGAATTCTGATGTATCTGCTTGACACTAATCACTGTAGTCGCATCATCTTCGGTGAACCCAATCTCATCCAACAGCAGTCTCAACGGACAATGATTTCCAACGTATTCACCAGATTCACCCTTTCGCTTTAGAGTCTTGGGTTTGAACAGCAATATCCAGCTTACTAACTTGCCTTTCACCACTGCCCTGAATTATCTTCCTGTTGCAATCCAATTAACTGTCGCCGCTTCCAAGCATAGTGAAGAATATTAATCCCTAATTCCTGAGCTGTCCGAATGGTCAATCTGGGTAAACTCAAATCTCTATCCAGCCCCCAAGCAGTTGCTAAATCTCCAATGGCTAAAATAATTCCTCCACCAATTAAAAGTTTAATTTGTTGTTGATTAACCATTGGTAAAGCAGCAAATAAGAAAGGTTTTGTCCTTAAAGGATGACTCCGTTGCAATTCTTCTAAAGGTCTTAAAGGACTCTCTAATTGTTGTGCCAAAGCTTGAGTACTCTCAATTAGAGGATTAGCATTTGTTGGCGCATCAACAAAAAGTACACCACCTAAATTTAAATAATTTTTGAGGGATTCAAATTCGAGACTATTTAAAGAGATAGCCTGTCCACCTGTGAGATAAAGGATGTCATAGTCTTGGATGTTTTCTGCTAAAGAAACCTGACCTGGTTCATCAGCCCCCCGCAAACTTGGGTAGAGAGGTTCTACTGCTTGTAATAAATATGAAAGGCTGAAAAAATTACGCGCACATTCAGGATCGCTATGAGTCGCCTGCGCCATACATACAAGTGCTTGAGGACGCATTTGTGCCTGACGACGATAACGCAAATCAATATTATTATATCCAGGGAAAAAAGCATCCGCAGGTTGGGTAATGTCAGTATGTCCTGGTTGTAAGAGTATTCGACATATTTCTATTTCTGAACTGGCTGGTGTAGAGTTTATTTGGTCAATTCGATAAGTTTCTTGAACAATATCTCTTTGTTGTCCGCGCCGCAATTCATCAGGGTCTACATAGCTAACTACTAAGTAGATCATGAGCGGTTCAGAACTTACTACTTCTAAATCGATCGGAAAATCATAAGAAGTCGGTACAACAATTAGATTACCTGCTAAATCAATTGCAATCCCAGGTTGAATTTGTACCCAACGTCCATCTCGATATCTAGCTTCAACTTGGCTTGGGGCAGTTACATCTCGCACGCCTAAACCGCAGACAATTCCAGGTTGATTTAAACTTTGATATTGAGCATTTTGCCGATTCCGGTGATATTCATGGGCTGTGCGCCAGCGTTCCGCATTGATTAGTAAGCCGTCTGCGGCTTGCAGGCGTTCCAAGGATTTAATTGGTGGTGGTGGGAAAGGATGGGACATGGCAATTTTGGATTTTGGATTTTAGATTTTGGATTTTAGATTTTGGATTTTAGATTTTGGATTTTGGATTTTGGATTTTAGATTTTAGATTTTAGATTTTGGATTAAAAGTCTGTTTAATTTTACTGAATTACGAATTATTTAATTAGTGGGATTTTCGATAGATAATTCATAGGTGCAAAAAGCAGGTTTTTCTTGTTCGATTATTCTTTGAATAAGTTCTTCGTTGATGATGCCACTAGAAATATTTGAACGCAAACGCACTATAAAATGATATGGTTGTCCACCTGCTAAAACTGCATTTCCTAATTGTGCATCTCCGATAATGAAACTTGGGCCAAAAGGTTCTGTAATACTAATATGTTTATCAGCTTCATTTGGTAAATGTTCATCTAGCGGTAAACCAGTATAAAGATGCAAGTAGAGACGCAATCCTTTACGAGTTCCTCGCCAGCGATAAAGTTCTACGGCTCGGCGAATTAAACGCCGTTGTTGCTGGAGATCCCAAACAGAATCTACTTGCCAAGCAACCCAATGAGCCATAAAGGGCAATAATGCTTGCGGTGCTGTCAAGGGATCGAGGTTTGCCCACATGACGTTATAACTATCAACTATTGGTTGAAAAGCTTGCTCAAATATTTTCATGAAGCGACCAATAAAGTCCACTTCCCGATACAAAATTGGCAAGAATTCCATGTAGGCAGTGTAGGGACGGATATATAAATCGAAATACTCGCTTCTCTCGATTTGTTCGTTGTCTGTGCCTGGATCTATATGTAGGGTAATTAGGCTGCGAAAATTGAGTGTTAGTTTGTCTTTTTTTCCAGGGGAAATTGCTTCTTGGTCTTCAAAAAATGTGTCGGGAATTGAGAAGTGGAGAACAGCATCCATCTGTCCGCGAGGCGGTATTTCACTGCCTTCTGTACCAATTTGACACCACTGGGATGGAAAGTTTCCTTCAACGCTTAAGCTTACCCGCAAAGGACGTTGTTCTAAGTTTTGCACCTGCACAATCATCTCGCTAGGATGTCCAGGATGTAAGAGCAAACTACGTCCAGCTACATCGATGTTTTCTGCATTTGCAAATGCTAAACCTGCCGCAGGTAAAGCTTCAGGAATTTGCATTGGCGTTAATTGAATGCTTACAGCTGGACTAGAGCGACTTTGAACCATAGGATTGAGGGTTGGGGGTAAGAAGAGGCAGGGGGCAGCCCTTCGACTTCGCTCAGGGCAAGGAAGCAGGGGGGCAGGGGAGCAGAGGAGGATAGATAATTAATGACAAATGACAAATACTTCTCTACGAGAGGCTGCGCCAACGGCTTCGCTCAGTACAAGTGACAAGTGACAAATGACAAATCAACGATTAATGATTTGGATGTCGTGATTGGAACGCAGATTTGTATCAGCCCAAGAACATATCAAACCTTCCGATCCCGGATCGATCAATTGTTCTGGTGATGGTTGTCGTCGCCAATTTTCTCCTTGCTTGCGGATGGGAAATAGCAAGACAGGGCCTAAATGACGCACGCCTGGGGTTTGTTGCAGTAATGCCACAATATCTGATGTATAAACTGGTCGCCCAAATGGCCAACCTTTGCCGTCGATTCCTCCAGTTAAGGGATTTAAATATTTATACAACGATCGCCTTAAATTCCGGCGAATTTCTTCGCTGGCAAAAGGATTATTGTAGGCTGGCTCTAGAGCAATTTCTGTCTGTACCGAAACACCTACGTAATTCGGCTCTTGTAACTCTACTTGTACCCCTAATAAGCGTCTTTCATCTAAATAACTCAAAATTTGCTCTTGCAGGGCATTACTCAGGGCAAAATCTTCTGGTGTCATCCCATTGCCTTGGGCGATCGCATCTGTATTTGCATAAGGCACTACTAGCAAACTAACTATACCAGCTTGTCTGCGAGAATTTGCTGGCAAACACCGGACGCGAGCGATCGCACCTGCACCCGCCTGTTGAGTTAAAACTTCAAAATCTTCAGCAGTGACGGCGCGATCGCGCGTGCGGAGGATGCGGGGAGCCTTCATTACAGCTTGTTCCAGTGACTCAGCATCCGCCCCATTGATTGCTGGTACGCGATTGACCACACTAGTAATATATGGATATGCAGACTTCAAAAACTGAATTGCCCCAGTTTGAACATTGCCTTCTCTACCGCCGCCTGTACGATAACTAACCATCCTAATTTCTGCACCACGGGGAGGAATCGCCCCATATTGATGTTCCGACTGGTTATTTTCCAGAACTTGTACAGATGTGTCATCTAGTTGTGGTTGCTGAATTCTCGATCTTACTTGTGTTTGTTGTTTAAGTTGGCTCGGTTCCCGAATCAGCGGCCCGAATTGGACTGTACCAGTGATTGAATCGATGGTGTAATGAAAGTTATGCGGCCCAGAATCAGCAAAATCTCTCACCTCAGTCCACTTTTGCGGCAAACCACCAGCAGGAGTAACTAAAATATACTCATTTTCTCGACGTTCTAAAATTGGTGCTGTTTGTAACTGGAAAGACTGACCGGGTGTACCATCACTAATTCCCAATCGCTCGTCTTCAATCAGCGTACTATGGCTAGCCCTAACAGTACCGCCAATTGACCGCACTGCTAAACCAATAATTCGTGGCGGACGATTGTAACCAGATTCATTGGCTTCTGTAGAAATAAAGCTACAACGCAACCAGCGACCTCGGTAAGAGGTAAAATTAGCCACAGGCCAAACTTGAGGTAAATGCAGACGTACCTCTGCACCTTGAGAGGGGTTTTCACCTTCTTGGGCGATTTCATAAAAACTGAAGCCGCGAGTTTTATCATCTGATTCTTGCAATAAAACTGATTGCCAATTTTCCCCATCCCAAGCTTCCCACTTCCGGGGTGGTTGATTGGGGTTAATCCCAGCAGGAGTAGCCGCAGCCCCTTGGAAAATAATTTCTAAAACATTAGCGTCTAAAGGATCGTCAGAATTAATTGCTAAATAAAAGCAGTTACCAGGTTGGGGTTCCTCTTCAAATATCGGTTGTTCGTTACCTGTCCAGTAACCGTTAGATTGACGAGTCCAGGAAGTTGTGACTCTTTCACGCAGAGATTGGGGAATATCTTCGGTAGTTTGGGCAGTTAAGAAATGTTGGATGCGGGGTTTGCCGATAATTAGAGGAGAATCTGTACTGAAGGTAATTGCTTCTGTAGTTTCAGTGCGGATAGTTGAAGCTTCCAATCCGGCGGGAATCGTGTAGGCTTCAGGTAGTGCAGCGCTTAAATAAAAAGTTAATTCTGTGCGGGCTGGGGCGGGAGGCTGGAGACGAATACCTAGTAATTCTAAAAAAGCAACATAATTTTTTCGAGGTACTTGGTTGAATCTGAGCAACATTTGGTCAGTTAACCAAGCAAATAACTCAATGAGCGTAATTCCTGGGTCGCTGAGATTGTGGTCTGTCCATTCTGGACAGTAGCGAGGAATACGCATGATACATTCTTGCACCAAATCATCAAAGGCGCGATCGTCTAAGTTGGAAGAAGGTAATTTCGGTAAAAAATCAAAGTTCATACCAATTTTAAAAAAGAATGTGACAGATACAACCTAGAAACCGAGACGAAATTTAACTTTCTGAATTTTTAATTTTTAATTTTTAATTTTTAATTGGTATCACGATTCCTCCCCAGCTGACACCAAATAATAAGGATAAACAAAACTATAAATATCGGGGCTGTCTTTGAGTCGATAATTGATGATGATGTCCACTCTGCCACGCACTGGATCGGGATCGGTGATAACTTCATCGATAGTAATGCGTGGTTCCCAAACTTCTAAAGCTTCCAAAACATAAAGGCGGATTCGCAGTAGGGTATCGCTATTTAAAGGTGCAAACGCCAGTTCTGACAAGCGCGAACCAAAGGTAGGCCGATAAACCCGCTCACCTATTCCCGTGCGGAGGATAATCCAAATAGATTCTTTAACTTTTTGATCTTCTCGGCTAAGTTGTATCCCACCTTGCACACTTAAATGCAGTGGATAAGCCCAACCTGTTCCCAAATAGGCTCGTTGACGACCGTAAACCATATCTGGCACTTAGACAGCTGTTACATGGATATCTTCAAAGATATCGGCACAGAGGGTTTAAGCCTATTCGCCAAAGGTCGAGGTTAAGGAGGCGGGGCGCAGGGGGGCACAGGGGCAGAGGAGCAGGGGGGCAGAGGAGCAGAGGGGCAGGGGGCGAAGGGAGAATGATTTGTAACTGTAATTTGGTATAAATTAAGATTCATAGACGAGTCTTTAATACTCGCGGACGAGTCTTTGATACTCGCGGACGAGTCTTTGATACTCGCGGACGAGTCTTTAATACTCGTGGATGAGTCTTTAATACTCGTGGACGAGTCTTTGATACTCGCGGATGAGTCTTTAATACTCGTGGACGAGTCTTTAATACTCGTGGACGAGTCTTTGATACTCGTGGACGAGTCTTTGATACTCGCGGACGAGTCTTTGATACTCGCGGACAAGTCTTTAATACTCGTAGGCGCAGTATTCCCCTGCTCCCGTTCGACTACGCTCACGGCAAGCCTGCTCCCTGCTCCCTGCTCCCTGCTCCCTGCCCCCTGCCCCCTGCCTCTCCAATCAACCGCCAATCAAAACAGTGGGATTACCTTTGATAATTTTATTCGGCGGCCCTAATGCTTCTAAAACGGTGTCGCCCATGCGAGAAGCAGGCAAATTGTTAATCAGCACTGTCTGACTACCGTCAATCACAACTCCAGGGCCGTGAGGAGGGACGGGTAAAGGTGTGGCGCAATTATGAATATCAGCACCAGCAGCAGCAGCAGCGATCGCACTACCCATAGTAGCAGCTGATGTTGCCTTTGTAGTTTGTTCCGCAGCTAAGGCAGCAGGTGCCCCTGGTGTACCAGCCGCCGCTAAAGTAGCAGCCTCAGCGGCTTGGATAGCTGCATCAGAAGCGGTTTTGGCAGACTGTAAACCTGGTACTGCGGCGGCAAGCACACCCCGCCACGCAGGTAAAGACCCAATCAACACATTGGGACTACCCGGCCCTCCTGTCAAGACTGGGGGTAAGGGGTGCGCTACATTGTCAGTAATTCTTGCTGCTGGTCTACCCACGATAACCTCCTATTGTGTTAATTACGAATTAATTAAGTCGAATCAACGCACCTTTGACTGTAATCGTACCCGTGGCTGAAATGTCTATATTTCCACGAGCATCTAATGACATATTACCTGTTGATTTCACTGAAACAGATTTAGCCATATCGTCCATTTTGATTCTATGACCGCCTTTAGTTTCAATTTCTATGCACCTTTGACTATCATTGAGATATATTTTATGACCGTCTTTAGTTTCTACGCGAATCCCTGTTTTACTAGTTCCTTTATCTTCTTCAACAAACTGTAGAGTATGACCTACACGAGTTTTAATGGTGCGTAATCTTACACCGTTTGTAACTGAATCCCTTACTTTTTCCGGTGGTGCATCTTTGCCATTCCATACCCCGCCAATAACGTAGGGACGGTGGATATCGCCATGCTCAAAACCTACTAAAACTTCATCGTTTACCTCTGGTAAACAGTCAAAACCTCTATTTTGACCTGCTCCCACAGCTACAACTCTCGCCCAGTCACTTGTATGTTCTTCTGTGAGCGTGGGAAACTTCACCTTCACCCTACCCCATGCCTCTGGGTCTTTGTTATCAGTGACAATTCCCACTAATAAAGTCTCAGATGGCTGGAGACGTTTTTCTGGAGATAGAGTTGTGAATAAGCTACCAGAACGTAGTCCCCGCACGCTGAAATAAGTTTCATAAACGCGTTGACCAAAGAAATGGCGGGTTTCTGTAACATAATACTTACCACTATAGCGATCGCCCATACCCTGAAGATTAATAACCCGTCCCGGACGAATCTCAGGATTCCCTTCTGCTTTGGCATCTGCATAAACAAATTCTCCTCCCAGTTCATCACACAAAGCCTGAGCCATCGTATCTGCTTGTTTTTTACTGGCAACAGGTTTATCTACAACAATCATTTTGGGAGACTTAAGATTAGAAAATGCATTACTAGTACTACTTCCTAGCCGATTACCTGTCTCGGTTACTTGCTTCTCTTTCTTGGCTGTTCCACTAATCAATTGTTTCTTGGTATAGTCCCAAGCGCGTACTTCTACAGAACTTATCTGTTCAGCACTAGTAACACGAGTACTAAATTTATTAATATCAACTAACCATTTAAGTGATAAGGCTCCCTGAGTTTTTGGTTTGCAAAAATTTAGTTTTTCCTCTGTAATAAATAACTCAAAACCAATGCGAGCAGCCCTTTCTCGCAAAAATTCCATATTAGTTTGATTTTCTTGGAAGACATACTTATGAACTTCACCTGTTGCCTCTATATTGCCAAGCTGTATGCCTACTTCTTTAACTATTTGCTTGACTATATCGCTATCAGTTTTATTTAAAAAAGAACGATTATAACGACCTCTATGCAACCGATGAGAAATATCATAACCGCGAACAATGATATCAGCTTCAGATTTTTCATTGAAGTGAACTTCCATCGCTGTAATTTCGCCTTCAATGAGGAATTCTCCTACCTCTTCTTGGAAGTTATTATCTAGAGTTGTACTAGAAGTAAAACCCAATTTCACTTTTTTTCCAATTTTAAATAAAGGCTCATGTCGCCAAGCTTTGTTTTCTGGCCGATCGGATGCGGGAATATAGCTGTTATGGATTACTAGCGTAAACATTGCTGGTAAATGAAGGCTTTCTTCGATTGTGATTTGCAACAAATCCTTCATTAATTCAGGAGAAGCCTGTTTTCCATCTATCTGTATTTTAGGTTCGCTTAAATAAAGGCTTTTTTTTGCAGGCATAATTATTACTTTAGAAATTATGAAATGTTTAGAGCAGCTTTTAATGAGAAAGTCAATACTAATTTGTCACTTTATACCTATTTAATTAATGATTGCAACACATCCTTGGCTAAAGACGCGATTCATCGCGTCTCTACAACGGGGGAAACTCTCGCAACGCGCTGGCTCATGAATCGCCTCTCTAAAAATGGTCTATTTGTCACATTCTTTTTTCAAATTGGTATTACTTATTCTGTCTTACTCAGTGTTTGTCCTTTTTGATCTCCCGCACGAGCATCTCCTGTAGAAGTAGATTCACGTCCTCCAGGAAGGTTATTTTTATCTACTTCTTGCAAGGCTATATCTACCAGTGCTCTTACTGGTGTACCATCACTCAAAAACATATTTAAAGTGTAAGTTAAACTCGTGATCACACAATAAAAATACTCGTTTCCCCATGTAAATATATAAACAGGTGGTCGTTTATCAGTTGCTTTGCTGATAGTTTCTACGCCTTTCTTAATTTTATCTATATATTTTTTCATCACCGACTCTTTTGTTTCATAAGTATCATAAAGTAACTGTTTGAGTGTAAATTTGTAAGGTTCAACGCCAGAAAAGTTTACTTTCGGAAGTAGAGTCGTTCCTCTATTACCATCTTTGCTTTCCCACTTAACAGTCCGAGAGAAACTAATATCTGTAGGATTAAACATTAATTCAATATCTGGCGCTTCACCGTTATAAGCTACAAGTTTGGCTTTCTCAAGTTGCGGTTGACGTTTTTGAATAACAATAATTGCTGGACTTGCCATTTGAGTCTTTCTCCAAAAATTAATTCTTGAATACAAATTTACCAAGGTAATCTACCAGAGGAACCGCCATGTCGTTCTCGCTCAATTTCTATTCGTTGTCGTAATCTGCTATAAACTTCACGAGCTAGAGCTTCAAGATCGGCTGTATCATCTTCATCACCTTCTTGAGAAAATGAAGATGCGCTCTCTATCGTCTCAGTTAGTGGTGCTATTTCTCTGGATATGTCGGGTGGAGTAACTTCTCCACCATCAGTAAAGCCTCTAGGTGAAGGAAGATGTTTAGCAAAAACTTGTGGTGATTCTGAAACATAAGAAAATTCATAATTTTGGCTATTAGATTCTCCATCATTAAAATTAAAGCTCGTAAATTCATCATCATTTCCATTGAGTAAATCTTCTACACTTGACCATTGAGAAGGTGTTTTTGACCATTGGGAAGATGTCTTAGTGGGAGAATTGGCTTTGCGGAAAATCAGGGGAGGTGATGAGTATTGAGGTGAGGATTCACCTACATCAATTGTTTCATTGTGAAGGGTATGAATCTCTGGAGAATTGAGAATAGAAAGTTTCTGTTTATTAAAATTCAACCCCAAGGAAGAAGGAATTAAAGAATTGGATATCTCAGGTGAATCAGTCTCAGCACTTTTTAGCTGTAATGAAGTGTCTGGAAAAGAATCGACTTTAGTCGGAGTCTCTGGAGAAATTGTTTCTTCTGGTTCTGTGGAATTGGGTATCTGTAAACTTGGAAGGATAATATCTTGGGGTGTTCCACCCGTGTTGATGTGATGTAGTAGGGGTAGATTCTTCTGTGCATCTCTAGTATTAATCACAAACTCCCCAGGCGTAAGCATTGCAGGTACAGTATCGGAAGATGCTATCTGCTGACGATTTTCAACGCGGGAATCTGTTACGTGGCCACCAGTAGCATAACCTTTAGGCGCTGGCAAATTTTCTGCGATCGCATTTTGCTCAACTTGAGGTAGTGTGTTTACCTCATTTTGTGGGGAGGTTGGATTATCTGAGGTATCAACAAAGGTTAATATTTCAGGATTTTCTTCATTTGTTACCGCAGAGGTAAATTCTGATTCTACTATTTGTTCATTGTCAATAATTTCCCTGAAAATACTCGCAGTTTCACCAATTTCAGGCGATATGGTGGTAATTATTGGTGCTTCAACAATCTCTGGCGATATGGCGCTAATTGCTGGTATTTCAGAAATCTCTGGCGTCGCGGTAAGTGGTGCGATCGCAGTGATCGCAGTTTCATCAATCTCAGGCGATGTAGGAGTAATTATTGGTATTTCAGAAATCTCAGGTGATGTGGTAAGTGGTGCGATCGCAGTTTCACCAATCTCAGGCGATATGGCGCTAATTGGTGCTTCAACAATCTCAGGCGATGTCGGAGTAATTATTGGTATTTGAGAAATCTCTGGCGTCGCGGTAAGTGGTGCGATCGCAGTTTCACCAATCTCAGGCGATATGGCGCTAATTGCTGGTATTTCAGAAATCTCTGGTGATGTAGCGCTAATTGGTGCGATCGCAGTTTCACCAATCTCAGGCGATATGGCGCTAATTGCTGGTATTTGAGAAATCTCTGGCGTCGCGGTAAGTGGTGCGATCGCAGTTTCACCAATCTCAGGCGATATGGCGCTAATTGGTGCTTCAACAATCTCAGGTGATGTGGCGCTAATTGCTGGTATTTGAGAAATCTCTGGCGTCGCGGTAAGTGGTGCGATCGCAGTTTCACCAATCTCAGGCGATGTCGGAGTAATTATTGGTATTTCAGAAATCTCTGGCGATGTAGCGGAAAGTGGCGCGATCGCAGTTTCACCTATCTCAGGCGATGTCGGAGTAATTATTGGTATTTGAGAAATCTCTGGCGATGTGGTAAGTGGTGCGATCGCAGTTTCACCTATCTCAGGCGATATGGCGCTAATTGCTGGTGTTTCAACAATCTCTGGCGTCGCGGAAAGTGGTGCGATCGCAGTTTCACCTATCTCAGGCGATATGGCGCTAATTGCTGGTGTTTCAACAATCTCTGGCGTCGCGGAAAGTGGTGCGATCGCAGTTTCACCTATCTCAGGCGATATGGCGCTAATTGCTGGTATTTCAGAAATCTCTGGTGATGTCGCGGTAAGTGGTGCGATCGCAGTTTCACCTATCTTAGGCGATATGGCGCTAATTGCTGGTGTTTCAACAATCTCTGGCGATGTAGCGGAAAGTGGTGCGATCGCAGTTTCACCTATCTCAGGCGATATGGCGCTAATTGCTGGTGTTTCAACAATCTCTGGCGTCGCGGTAAGTGGTGCGATCGCAGTTTCACCAATTTCAGGCGATGTCGGAGTAATTATTGGTATTTGAGAAATCTCTGGCGTCGCGGTAAGTGGTGCGATCGCAGTTTCACCTATCTTAGGTGATGTCGGAGTAATTATTGGTATTTCAACAATCTCAGGTGGGACTAAAATGGGCTGACTTTCTGTAAACTCGGTATTAGTACTTTCAAGATAGCTGTCACGTTGCAGTAAAGTCAGATTTGCTGAAGCATCTAAGACATTAAGCACCATAGCAGATTGTGACTCTGAAATTACTAACGGTTCATGATTATCAGAGTTTCTGAATAAATGAGGTGTGTCTTCAATCTCGGCTGAGGTAGGTGTTAGCTGAACAGGTATACTCGCTAGAGACTCACTTGAAACACTGGAATCAATTTCTTGTTGGATTGCAATAGTTTTTTTTGCAACTGAAGACTCAGAAGTAGGTACAACAATATGCTCTACTACAATATTTTCATCATTCGCCAAAGGATGAGTTAAAGTAGTTGCATCATCAAGATCGGGTGAGGTAAGTGCTGACGGCAAAGCTAGAGAATTTTCAACGACAGCATTATCTAGTCGCAATGTGGGTATTTCCAAATTAGCCCCAACAGACAGAGGCTCATTTAATGTTAATAAGCTATCTTCATTACCATTAATAGTAACATTGCTTTGAACAAGATTCTTAGCTACAGATGATTTGACTGCTTTTTTAGATTTTGGTTTTGATTTTTTCTTAAGTGGCTTTTGAGATTTATTTATTTTTTGTGATTTAGATTTACTTTTACTTTTAAGACTTAGTTGTTGCGAGGTATCATCAATTGTTTTTTTATCAATCCGATTTGGCAGGATTTCTGGAATACTGTCTTTTACTATTTCACTAGGATTAACATGACTATTTTCTGGTAGAGCTATTGAATCAAAAAAATCAGATTCCAGTAATGGCAAATCACTATTTATATCTTGATTATCCCAACTATCCCAACCTATTAATGGTTGTATCGATGGTTCATGTTCGCGAGATAAGAAAAATTTCGAGGATGTAACTAATGGTAGTTTAGTTTGTATGGGACTAAGAAAATTACTTCGTGAATGCAGAGAATGAGACTGTTTTCTCAATACCATTCTCTCAGGATTTGATAAAGATGATATTACCCCAAGGGGCTGAATATTGTTTCCTAGTGGAGATTGAATAATTTGCATAGTTATCGTTGAGAAATAGCCAATTAGCTAGAAACGAAATATCCACTTTTTTGATTTCGTTGTACAGAAGTGCCTCCCCCTGTAGACCTTGCAACTTGTAAACCCTCATACGCTAAAGTTAATTCTTCAATGGCAACTGCCTTACCATCTGCTTGGAGTGCAGGTGTTTTCCAGGTTATTGGAATAGCACCAATCAAAGTCCAACTCATCATCGTTTCACCGGCTTGATTGAAAATCAAAATATTGACATTGCGTCGAGATGTTTTCTTCTGTTCATCAAAAACTGCATTCATCCAGTTCCAAAAACCTGGATGATCGGTAACTCCACGTTTAAGAGTGATGTCTGCAAATTCTGTATGACCTAAATAAATTCTTTGCTGATCGTTAACGCCACCTTCTTGAAAGACATTTTTCTTAATTTGAATACTTAATCCTGAACATTCCGCGAAAGATGCAGCAATAGAACTGTCTATTTCTACATAGAAACGATTAGTAGTGACATAATTTAATTCGTGAGTAATGTTGCCATTATTAGCGCCTGTAGCCATCACAACCACCTTTGGGAATTATAATTACCTAGCCTTTCCCGCTGCGATCGCAAATCTTCTAGCAAAAGTTTATATACGTGTTCTGTAAGCTGGTTCATCAGCAGTGAGTCGTTGAGATATTTACTTGCCGTTTTAGCCGCCTTGGTAGCATCAGATGCCGCCGAAACCCCAGCATAGCCAGCAGTCCCGCCAACATCTCCATCGAAGGTGAAAAAATTTTGTTGCTGTTTTGAGTCCATAAATAAAAAAACTCTCCCTAAATCCAGGCTAAAGGTAGTGCATCAGAATCAAAAGTAGCCAAAAGTCGAACTTAGTTTTTGCCTGGATTTCGACTTTGGGTGAATTGTGTTACAAGTGCGATCGCAGTACTCTAGATGTTAGTAACAGCAAAATATTCACCTAGCTACTACTTGGGCATCTGGAGAAGAAAATGAGAGAACAGGTCAGCCGAGGGAAAAAAACTACTACAGGCTTCTCAATTCCATCCCTGAAACACCCAACACGTGGCTTTGGTTTGGAGTCGTCGGCAATTTCACGCCAAGCGGTTCCTGAAATACAACCACTCCATCAACCAGTTACTCACGATATCAGTCGCATACCTCTGCGTAGTCCCCAAGCAAAACTCTCAATTAGCCAGCCGGGAGACATTTACGAACAGGAAGCTGATAGTGTCGCACAGCAGGTAATGCAAAGAATGGCGCAGCCTGTAAATCGTCAGCATATCCAACGAGAAACATTGCCAGAAGATGAAGAAGAATTGCAGATGAAACCTCTGGCAAATTCCATCACGCCTTTGGTGCAACGAGAAGCATTGCCAGAGGATGAGGAAGAAGAATTGCAAATGAAACCTCTGGACAATCGCACACTGCAACGAGAAGAAGTGCCAGAGGATGAGGAAGAATTGCAAATGAAATCTCTGGACAATCGCACACTGCAACGAGAAGAAGTGCCAGAGGATGAGGAAGAATTACAGATGAAGCCGATGGTGCAGCGTCAGGCCAAGGCTGGGATGGCTGCTACACCTGACTTGGAAGCGTCCATTAACCAAGCTAGGGGTGGCGGACAGTCGATGGCGGACGATATTCGCGAACCGATGGAAGTGGCATTTGGCGCAGATTTCAGTGGGGTAAAGGTTCACACGGATGGTCAATCTGACCAGTTGAATCGGTCAATTCAGGCGCGGGCTTTCACAACAGGACAGGATGTGTTCTTTCGTTCGGGAGAATATAATCCTGGGAGTCGGGCTGGACAGGAGTTGCTGGCACATGAGTTGACTCATGTTGTGCAGCAGAGTGGGGGGGTAGTGCAGCGATCGCCTCAGACACAGGAGGGGATACAGAATTTGAATTTTCTCTCTACTACTTCTTTACCAACACGCAGTATACAGCGTGTGATTATCCCACAAAATACGGTAGCAGGGCTAACAGCAGACTTGGATACAAATAATTTGGATGCCGCGAAATCACTCATCAATTTACTGCATGATGAAGGCAGGAGAAAATCACTAGCGGAACTGTACACCAAGATCAAACAAGCAGACACTCATAACAATAAGGAATTAATCAAGTTTATAGATGATAAGTTGAACGTAAAAACAAACATTGTTAAAGAAAATCAACCGTCAGGATTTTTTGAAAAGTCCGCCTTAATTTTCAAATATGGGAATGCAAATGCTACTAACGAAGTTGTGCAAGCCGGTTTGCGAATGTGGGTTTCTGGTGATCCGCAAAGGGGAATTAATTGGAATATGATCGGAAAGCATTTGCGCGGCAGACTTACCGAAGATGAATATAAGCAAATCGGTACGCTGAAATATATGTTAGACGATCAGAATAACAATACCACCCTTGTTAACAACTATTCACCGGCTCAAAAAATACAAGCTGGTACTCAATTACTCAATGATGCACGAAATGATATTAGAGGAGCATTAGATGCACTACCAAACCATGAGGGTATGTCTTATCGCCAAGCTGGTGTAGCAAATACTTCAGTTTATGGAGGAAGTATCAATGTAAGAGATTATATTCGAGATACGACGTTTTGGTCTACCAGTGCGCTCCGTATCACTGGGTCGGCCGGAACTTGGGGTGAGGATGGAACCACATCACATCCTAAGGTTTACTTCATCATAAATGGAACAACAGGTAAATACATTGCTAACTATTCAGGACAGGAAAAGGGTCAGCATGAGGTGCTATTTAAAGATTTAGTGACATTCCAAGTAACAAAAATTGGTAGTTTTCGCAACACATCATTTGTCCATGTTACTGAGGTCGATCCTAAGACTCTGTCGGCCGATCAAGCAATCAAAAATCCTTACACGGGAGAGAACTTGCCATAGCCAGCAACCGTTACTGTTACGATCAAGATTGTGATACTCTGCTCAATGTATGGTTCAGTTTGGCTCACAAGCAGATATTCACATGCGATGGTCGCGTACCCGCTTGCCAGAGGTGATCGCGAATCTTATCGGTTGGGTTGAGTGCGATCGCGAATCTTGTAGGGCGCGTTAACGAAGTAACGCACCAAACCGATGATTTGGTGCGTTACGGCGTAAACAACCAAATCGCCTGTCAAAATATCCAAACACGAACGCTTAACGCAGCCTAAGAGAGATTTATCCCAAATTGAATTAAACTGCAATCGCCGCTCTTGTGGAGGAGCAAGGATATCTTTGCAGGGGAAGAGAAAGTCCTTTTGATTCGGTGAAATTGGATGATTTATTTTTTGGAGTTCCCTTACTTGAAGACAAAAGTTACTTCAGGGAAGGCAGAAGTTGCTACAGAGTGCGCGAAACACCGAAACGTCTTGGCAGAAGTTAATTCCGAGAAAGCAGAAGTGCAATCGCCCGATACCATAGAATCGGGTTCTTGAAAATTTATACTTTCGATAAATTGTGTTACAAGTGCGATCGCCGCGATCCAACGCCTAGACAATTTCAGCGAGAGACGATCGCATAGGATAGATTTTCGGACAATTTAGACTTTGGTGCATTATGTGGTGAATGCGATCGCGATGTTGTCGTTAAAAAACTCCATAGCCCGTATATTCCCGCATTTCAGGAGATTGAAATCCAAGAACAATATCATCTTTTGGAATCCCTCGCTCTACAAGTTCTTGAGCCACTCTCATTTCCGTCATATTCTGCTCAATCGAAATTTTTCCCTGTTTAATATCCAAATGTAAAACACAACCATAGACTCGCCGATGACCATCCCATCCCACATTCATAACCATGTAATGGTCTTGTTTTGTATCAAAAACAGTGTAACAATCAATCTGACCATTCGCTATTGGGATAGCAGCATAAGTCGTCAACAACGACTGAATGATATGCCGATAAGATTCTAGGGTATCCATTGTACAATTACCTCTTGAATTGGGTCATAGATAATTTGTTTAATCTGATATCTCTCTACAGATATTTGGGCAAATTCCCGCTTGAAAAAAGCTTCATAAACACTTATAGGCACTGCCAAATAGAGAATGCGATTTGAATTGCTGATTTCTAAGGCAAGCCGATAATTTAAAAACTGTCCTAAAGCAGCATGATAATCTGTTAATGGTGAATCACTCAGGAACGTTTTAATCTCAACTGCAATTTTTTCTTCACCTCGCTCTGCCGCTAACAGTTGCTCTGCACCTAAATCTATTTCAAACTTAGTTCCGCCAACTTCCAGTCGCAGAGGATCGTCGGTTATCTTCCACTGCTGCTTTTCTAAAGCAATTCTAACCACAGCATGAAATTTATCTTTAGCTGGCATTGTTAACGTTTTCTGATTTACTTAACATTTTAGGACGTAGGCGCAGCCCGCACTTCGACACCTTTCGGCTTCTCTACGAGACGCTACGCGTCAGCGGAGCTTTGGCTTTAGCGATACGCTCAAGGCAAGAAGCTCAGTGACCACCGCAGGCATCGCCCGATACCATAGAATTGGGTTCTTGAAAATTTATACTTTCGATCAATTGTGTTACAAGTGCGATCGCAGTACTCTAGATGTAAGTAACAGTAAAATATTCATCTAGCTACTGCTTGGGCAATCTGGAGAAGAAAATGAGAGAACATGTCAGTCGGCAGAAAAAAACTACTACAGGCTTCTCAATTCCATCCCTGAAACAACCGATACGCGGCTTTGGTTTGGAGTCGTCGGCAATTTCACGCCAAGCGGTTCCTGGAATACAACCACTTCATAAACCAGTTACTCACGATATCAGTCGCATACCACTGCGTACCCAAGCAAAACTCTCAATTAGCCAGCCTGGAGACAAATACGAACAGGAAGCTGATAGCGTCGCACAGCAAGTAATGCAAACAATGGCGCAACCTGTAAATCGCCAGTCTATCCAACGAGAAACATTGCCAGAAGATGAAGAAGAATTGCAGATGAAACCTCTGGCAAATTCCATCACGCCTTTGGTGCAACGAGAAGCATTGCCAGAGGATGAGGAAGAATTACAGATGAAACCTCTGGACAATCGCACACTGCAACGAGAAGCATTGCCAGAGGATGAGGAAGAATTACAAATGAAATCTCTGGATAATAGCACACTGCAACGAGAAGCATTGCCAGAAGATGAAGAAGAATTACAAATGAAATCTCTGGACAATCGCACACTGCAACGAGAAGCATTGTCAGAAGATGAAGAAGAATTGCAAATGAAATCTCTGGACAATCGCACACTGCAACGACAAGAAGTGCCAGAGGATGAGGAAGAATTGCAGATGAAGCCGATGGTGCAGCGTCAGGCCAAGGCTGGGATGGTTGGTGCGCCAGACCTGGAAGCGTCCATTAACCAAGCTAGGGGTGGTGGAGTGGCGATCGCAGACAATATCCGTAAACCGATGGAGGTGGCGTTTGGTGCAGATTTCAGTGGGGTGAAGGTTCACACAGATAATCAATCTGACCAGTTGAATCGGTCAATTCAGGCGCGTGCTTTTACGACGGGACAGGATGTGTTCTTTCGTTCGGGGGAATACAATCCTGGGAGTCGGGGCGGACAGGAGTTGTTGGCGCATGAGTTGACCCATGTTGTGCAGCAGAATGGGGGGGTGGTGCAGCGCTCGCAAAATCAAAAAGCTACTTTACAGCGTCAAGAAACAGAAATTATACAAAGGGTAGTTTACGATAATATGGCTGCGATGTGGACGGAAGTCCATAGTGGCTATTCGCAAGAAAAGATTCAAAATATTCTTAAAGATTCTGTGCTGTCCGCACAATATAATGACGCAGCTACCCAATTACCTAAGTGTGATTTTGTTCAAGTTCAAGGCACAGCACCTCAAGCTACCTCAACACCTGACGCAGAAAAACCTTATAAGATAGAGTGGGACACCGCAGAAAAACTCTCTCTTGATGAGGATTACTTTGCAAGTGCTATTATTCATGAACTGGCTCATGTTGCATCATCACAACAGTACCGAAGAAATGGAGTTAATGACAGGGAATTGATTTGGGCTAACATGAATTTGCCTCCTGCGGAGGGTGTTGTTGATCCTGAAACTGGGATGAGTCCTAATCAATTGCAATCATATCAAACTCAAATGCAGACAATTGATCGAAATTGGCAAGATCTAGAAAAGGAGGCTACGGCAGATCAAAAGTCGGGAAAACTTCCCAACATTCACTACGAGCATATATATAAAAGAATCCAATATGGCTTGGGTACATGCTTTGTCCACAACGATACAGTCTTGGTAGATATGCTGTACTATTTAAAAGCAAAGGAATTAGATAATACAAAGACATATTCATTCGCAAGACGTATGCTCAATGAAGCCAATGATCGTCGTAGGAATGGTTTTTGGTCGAAGAGTGATACTGAAGTTAGAGTGGTTGATAGCAAAGCATGGTGGTTTCAATTTTGGAAATGGTAATCACAGGTTTAAAAATGCGATGATCGAGCTATACTGTGCTCGCTCACCTCGTAGTGCGATCGCCAATCTTGTAGGGTGCGTTACGGCGTAAACAATTAAATCGCCTGTTAAAATATCCAAACACGAACGCCTAATCTGCGTTAAGAGATTAAAGATGTTGTTGGCGTAGTTGTTTTCTACCTCATGGTCATCCCAGGTAACAATCCAGGGAAACGCTGCATGAGCTGCTTGCAGATTGGTATTGGTTTTATAGAAAGCGTGACGGTTGCGATACCTAAGCTTAGTGTGCCGGAGTAATCGCATTCCAAAATAACTTATTTCCGTTTTTACTTTTAACACTTAGCTTTAACTCAACTGTATTGCCTCTAATTCTTCTCTTACAGATAAAGGCTGATACCCCAATGCAAAAGCTTTGGAACTATCCAAAGAAACATCAGTTGGTCTGGGTGCTGCCATTTTCACATCTTGTTGGCGGCAGGATTTAAGTCTAGTGGCGGGAAGTTGCAATACTTCTACTAATATCTGTCCAAAATCATAACGTGAAATCCGCTCTTTGCCACCTAAATGAATCATGCCATTAACTTTTTCTAATGCTAGTAAGAGTCCTTTGGCGGCAGTTGTTCCACTTACTGGGGTGCGGAATTCATCAATAAATAAATTTAGTTCTTTTTCGGCTTGTAAAGTTTGAATAAATGGCTGAATAAAGCTTTTCGCTGTGGGTGTTGCTGCACCAAACATCAACGGCATTCGACACACTGCGGTCATGGGATACCTTTCTAGCATATCTGCTTCTGCGATCGCCTTTTGCTCGCCGTAAAGATTGACAGGACACACGGCATCTGTTTCTCGATATGGAGCATTTAAACCATCAAAAACTAAGTCGGTCGAGGTAAAAGCACAAGGAATAGAATTATCCGCGCAAAGTCCGGCAATATTGCAAGATGCTATCACATTAATTGCGTGCGATTCTTTGGGGTTGGTTTGACAAAAATTTGGTTGCGAATGTGCAGCAGTATGAATAACTGCTTCTGGTTTGACATCATTAAAGATACGTTTCAATTCCTGAAAATTTGTTAAATCCGCTTGTAAAATTTTCATACCAGGAATCTCTAAAGGATGGGATAAATAAGTGCCATAAATCTCCCATTCTTGTTTAGCAAGCTGGCAAAGATGCCATCCTAAAAAACCGCTTGCCCCAGTGATTAACAATTTTTTCATGTCTAATCGTAAACCGCTCAAGAAAAAATCCTTGTTACAGCAGGCTTATATTTTACACTGAGTAGTGGCGATCGAATACTATTGCAGTAATTCCTGAAACTGCTTTTTACTACGCACTTTGCTAAAGTCGGGGTCAGTTTTTGCTAACTTCTTGTATTTATCAGGAACAAGCTTGATTGCTTTGTCTAGGTTCTCAATTGCTAATTCTAGATTGCTTTGTAAAGCATAAGAGCAAGCTTTGTTGTAATATGCTTGGTGCAAATCTTGCTTGATGGCGATCGCTCTATTATAAGATGCGATCGCATCTTGGTAGCGGTGCAGCTTTGTCAGAGCTATACCTCGGTTAATTAAAGCTTCATATTTGTCGGGTTTGATGGCGATCGCTTTGTCATAAGATGTAACAGCATCTTTGTAGCGTTGCAACGATGTTAAGGCGATGCCACGATTATACCAAGCTTCATATTTGTCGGGTTTGATGGCGATCGCTCGATCGTAAGATGCAAGAGCGTCTTGGTAGCGTTGCAGCGATGTTAAGGCGATGCCACGGTTAATCCAAGCTTCAGGACTCTCAACTTTGATGGCGATCGCTTTATCATAAGCTTTTATGGCATCTTCATAATTATGTCTATCTAATAAATTGTTACCTTGATGAAAGTAATCTTCTGCTTTTTGGGTAGCCTTCGCTTCTATGAAAAGTTGGGTTACATTGCTTTCTTGGACAACCTGTGTAGTATTTTCTGCCGATGAGTTTCCCCCACCACTACAGCCAAATGTCAAGAAAGCTATCAAGCCAGATGCAACGAAGCAGTGCCGAAAAACCATGCTGTACCTACAAAAATTTTTAGATGATGGTCAAATTTGTTAGTTTTTTGAGTATTATCAAAATACACTAGTTTTTACCCATTAATTTACTTATATTTCTTTTCCCAAAAAGGTTTGTTGACAATGCATAAAACTTTATCAAAATCAAGCGTATGTAATAATATCATATTAAATACACATAAAGCAATCGCTTAGAACCTGCTTTACTCAAAAAACAATTTATTCGTGTTGCTATATATATTGCGTAGCTGTGACTCGTCGTAAACATCGCATTCCTGTAGTAATTCATCCTGATGAGAAGCTTCTTCAATTTGCCAATGCCGACGGTATAAATCAGCCAGGATCGCAGAGGTGAAGACAGAAGGAATATCAGAATAGTTAGTTTTTCCAACCTCTATCTCTATTAATTAGTTTTATTTTTCGCTTCCAAAGAAAATTCAAACTAAGCTCTAGATATTGATAAATCGGATAAATAATTTATATTAAATATATGGCAATTTCAAGTTTTAATTTTACTTAAAAAATTATTAACAGGAAAAAATCCCATAAAAATTGCTAGTGCACTCATAATGCCATGAGATAATTTTTGGCATTAAAATTGTCTATTTTGTATTCATCATTTTTTATTTAGGATATAAAACTATGTCTCTTTTCTCCCCTGATGGTCGGACAAAAGTTAGCAACACGACAACTTCTCCATTTAGTGCTATAGGAAAGATGAGAATACATTGGAAAGGCCCAGATGGGGTTATTGATACTGCTGATGATATTATCATCAACGGTTCTGGTGCCATGATTGATTCCTACCACTTTTTAACAGCAGGACACTGTGTATATGATACGAGATATGGAGGTTGGGCAGATAAAATTGAGGTGATGCTTGGTTCTAAAGGAAATATTATTGCTGGTACAAACCGCGCTGATTATGAATATTATAGTGAAGCTAAATCTGTTTATACACGTTCTTTTGATGGATGGACTCAAGGAGATCAAACTAAAAGCGAAACTTTTCAATACGATATAGGATTGGTTACTCTTGACCGCAATATTGGAAACTTTACTGGCTGGTTTAACTATGGATATGACGATAATCTCAGCAGTGGAACTTTAGTGAATGTCACTGGATACCCATCTGATAAATTTGATTCCAATAGCGATGGGAAATTTGACAACTATGATATGTGGACTCAAAGTGGAAAAATCACAAGTACAACTGACTCGATCTTGCGTAGTAATGAGCTAGATATCCTACCTGGAAATAGTGGAGGCCCTCTCTGGCTTAATAATTCCAACACAAATAAACCAACTATTTATGGAGTAGCTTCAAATGAGACAACCAGCAATAAAACTCCGCTTTACAACGAGTTCGCCCGAATTACAAGCACTCGATATAATGAGATTCAAAACTGGATCGACCAAGACAATACCGCGCGCCAACCTACTGACAAAGCTGATTTAGTAGATTCTGATGTGTGGTTTAACACCACTCTTGGAAGTTTTAATAATAAAACTATCAAATATGGGGAAAATTTCAGCATCACGGTCTATCCTCGCAACAATGGTACAGCCGCGACAGGCACTTTCTCGGTTTCTTTTTATGCTTCCACTGATGCCAATATCACTGATAATATTGGTTCTCATTACTTAATTGGTAATACAACTATTTCTTCGATTAATCCATTCAATTCGGGAACAGCGACTTGGAGTGGTGCGTTTCCGAATATCCCAATTGGAAATTACTATGTTATTTCATTTCTAGATCCAACTAATTCAATCCCAGAGTTTGATGAAAGTCTAACCAGCAACCAAAAGGTATTTAGAACTTTACTCACTGTTGCCAATAATACGCCTACTTCGCCAGATATCACCGTTTCATCAACCGTTAGCTCCCCTTTATCAGCCAATGAAGAAAATCTTACCTTAACAGGTGCAGATGATATTAATGGGACTGGTAATACTAGTAATAACAATCTAAATGGTGGAGATGACAATGACATCCTTATAGGGGGAAGTGGTAATGATACTTTCGTTGGAGGTTTAGGTAACGATACACTAACGGGAGGAACTGGATCTGATGTTTTTACTATTAATACCCCTTCTGAGGGGATTGATAACATTACAGATTTTTCGCCCTTAGATGACACAATTCATGTTTCTCAAATCGGGTTTGGAGGTGGACTTAGTGAAGGTATACTTCAAGCCACGCAATTTTTTATCGGTTCAGTAGCAGAAGATAGTAGCGATCGCTTTATCTACAACAATAATACAGGGGGTTTATTCTTTGATGCTGATGGTACAGGCTCATCTAGTCAAATCCAAGTTGCTCAACTAGCAATAGGTCTAGCTATGACTAATACAAATATTTTCGTGATTGCCTGATAAATCAAAACGCGATAAATCAAGACGCGATAAATCGCGTCTCTACATGAGGGTTTATCTGTGCAAGGCTTAACTAATGCCAAACACTGACTCGACAGTTGACTTAATCGAATCCCGCGCATCCTTCAAAGTTTGGCTAATGGGATGTTTTGCCTGCAAAAATGCGCGTGCACAATTGCGTCCCGGCATTCCGGAAATTGAACCACCTGGATGAGTCCCTGCACCAGTCAAAAATAGATTATCAATTGGCGTTTTGTAGTTCGCTATTTCTGGCAAGGGACGGAAAAATACCATCTGATCTAGGGTCATGTCAACATGGTAATAATTCCCTTTGTACGCACCTAATCTTTCTCCTAGTTCGGCTGGACTTTCTACCCGACGGGCGATAGTTGCATTTTTGACATTAGGTGCATAGTCTGCCAATTTATCAATCACCCGATCTGCAACTTTGTTTTTCAATTCATCCGTCCAACCAGTACCTTTTAAACCAGTGCCTTCTGCACCAGCAATTTGATAAGGAGCAAAGTACTCAATCCATAGAGTGTGCTTACCTGCTGGTGCTAATGTGGGATCTAAATAACTAGGCATCACCACATACATTGATGGGTTAGCATCAGGAATCTCTCCCAAGGTACATTTACTATGAGCCTCTTCTACATGAGCCACAGAATCAGCAATCAAAATAGAACCGACAAGATATTCATCTTTGTGGGCGTGGTGGGGAAAATGGAGTGGTTCGTCTAAAGCCAAATCTATTTTGAGGATGGTTTCGTTGTTGTTAACGATGCGGCGTTCCAATCTTTCCCATAAATTTGGGTCGGCTCCATCAACATCGCTTTTATCTGTCATTTGTAAGAACAACCGCTTGGCATCAATATTAGAAATAACCCCGTATTTAGCGCGATATTCTTTTCCACCAGCAACCCGCACACCTACAGCTTTGCCATCATCAATTAAAACTTTTTCAACGTGCTGATCTGTGAGAATAACGCCACCTTTACTTGTGACTAAATTCACCAAAGCTTGCACAAGTGCGCCAGTTCCACCGCGAGGTCTGGCCATCCCCGGATTATGACGCATTGCCATCATAATTGCACCAATGGCAAGGGTTTTTTGTGATGGCGGCGCACCAAGTTCTGATGCTAGTCTGGCTAGTGGCGCTTTCAGAAATTCTTCATCAAACCATTCGTTAAGTAAATCCTCAGCGCTGGTCAACATCGTGCGAATAAAGTCCAGCGTTTTGTTTGGAGAACCAATAACAGAAAATAAATCTTTCAGTTTGGTAACGTCGTAGTTACCAAGAATGTCTATAACTGATTTTGGCGGTGCATTAAACATAGGAATCATTGCACCTAGCGATCGCTGCCAAAAGTCTACAAATTCTGCGTATTTTTTGGCATCACGTTGGTTGTAACGGGCGATTTCTGCACAAGTCTTTTCCACTGACTTATGTCCTAAGAAATACTTCCCATCAGGATGAGGACAGAAGACAACTGGATCGCACTGCAAATAATGCAAGCCATATTTTTCTAGTTCTAATTCTTCAACAACTGGCCCTAAATGAATAAATTCATGGTCAATCGCACACAAATTGAATTTAAATCCAGGAGCTTCTTGCGGTAAGCATTCTTCAGTTGTTGCTGCGCCACCTGGTACAGAACGCTTTTCTAGTAACAGAACGCTATAACCAGCTTTTAGCAAATAAGCTGCGCAAACTAGCCCATTATGTCCAGCACCGATCAGCACAACATCATACTCTTGCATAGTTGGAAATTAGAAATAAGTAGCTTTCTAAAATATTAGAAAATTTTTATTACATTGACATCATCCCTCAGTAACAAAAATTATTTTTAATTCGTGTCAATCCTACTAAGGAGATATTAAACTTGAAGATGGAGGTATTTGCTTTACTTGAACTTCTAACATAAGTATTAAAGTACCTTTTTGTACTTCTACATTTTTGATAGAAAAAGCTATCTCCTCCCATTTAAAGGATGGTATATTCATCAGTTCTTTAGCTTTCTGCATCAATGCTGTAGTTAATTCTATTGAAATCCCCTCTCCCTCAGTGCAGTTAAAAGCCTCCAGCATGGCGGGTTGTGAATGAGTTCGTGGGCGAGCGATCGCAGTGTAAGCTAAAGGGCGAGTATTTCCCATTTCCTTTAACTGCACCTTTCCTTTAAATTCTAGTTTGCCATCACCAGGTAAAAATATCTGAATTTCTTCTGGCTCAAAACTGACAATTTCTCCATCTACATTCAACTCAAAGTTTTGCATCTGGCTACGAACAAACTCTGAGGTCAAGGCGCGGTTAATATCTACTTCTGTGAGTATAACCCTAGCAATAGTATTGATTGGCTCATTGAGTTCTATTTGACCAAAAAGAGCGCTAAAGGGATTGATAGCTATACTATCTGTTTGCAGTTTTATTTCCTGTACGCGAATGTCTTCTTTAATAACTAATCCTTGACCTGCAACTGCAACTCCATCCGCCTGTCCTTGAAGGATTTTTAACAGATCGGTTTTTACATCTATTGCTATTTCTTCTACTTCATCTAGCTGATTGGATACTTGTTTTTCAGCTTCTTGGGATAGAAATTCTTCTTCTAACCGATGCTCATTAGGCATGAATTACTAATTCTCATAAATAATGTCCTCTTCCTATTTACTGTAAAGGCTAGATCCTAACAAGCGGCTCTATATTACGATATATGCAAATGGGAAGATTGAGTAATTAAGTAGAAAGTATTGTTTGTTTTTTGAGTTTTGCTTTTTTAGTAACAACCATTTTTACACCGCCGCTAGGGACAATTGTAATGCCACGACGGACGGGATGCACAGGACGTTTATCAGTAAGGCTTAATTCAAAACGGGATAATATTATGGCTGTTACTAATTTTAGTTCGTACATGGAAAAGGCTGCACCAATACAACCGCGATAACCTCCACCAAAGGGTAAATATTCGTAAGGTGAAAATTTTTGATTGAGGAATCTTTCTGGCCGAAACTGTTCTGGTTCTGGGTAAGTCTCGGCTCGGCGATGTGCTAAATAAATACAGGGAACTAAAACTGTTTCTGATGTAAATTTATGCCCCATAATTTCCACTCTATCTTTTACCATTCGCGGCGTGCAAATTAAAGCAATAGGGTGAATTCGCAGTGTTTCTTGACAGACGGCGGTGAGATAAGGTAATTGAGCAATTGTTTCCGGATTTGTGAGATTGTTTAAGGTATTTAGTTCTTGCATTAGCCGATGTTTAACCTTTGGATGGGAGTGAATTAAATAAAATATCCACGCTAATACACCAGATGTAGTTTCGTAACCCAATAGCAATAATGAAACTAGTTGATCGCGTAATTCCTCATCTGTCATTTGTTGCCCATTTACGTCATAAGCTGACATCAGCAGACTGAGAATATCTGTACGCGCAGGATCATTTTGCCAACGTCTTTCAGAAATTTCGGCATAGATGAGTTTGTCAATTTGCTCTCGTCTTTTTAAGAAAATTCCCCAAGGACTCCATGCGCCTAAATCTTTTTGCAGCGAAGGAAAGAAAAACAAGCTGGAATACCAAGGTTTAGTTACGTCTTCTAATAAAGAACTCAATTGTTTTTTTAATTGTTGGTAACGCGCACCATGAGTAATCCCAAATACCACTTGTAAGATAATTTCTAAAGTGATATTTGACATTAATTTGTGTATACAAATATTTGTACCTGATGTCCAATTTTGTGTAATCTCTTCAGTTATTTGACAAATTGCTTGTCCATAAGATTTTAAATTATCGCCATGAAATGCTGGGAGTAATAGCTGCCGTTGTTGTTGGTGCGATCGCGCCTCTTGAAATACAATAGAATTCTCACCAAACAAGGGTTTAAATACATGGGTTGCTTTCTTAAAATCTAATTTTTGTGCAGGTATGGCAAAACAATCACTAATTGCTTGCGGATGGCTAAAAAATACTATCGGTGGCGACTTTAAACCCATTACCTTTACTGTAAAAATATCACCATACTTAGCAGCATTATTTTCTAAAAACTTTGTTGGTTCAGCAATTAATTGCAGAGTTTGTAGCAACGCTGGTGTGCTGAGATTCTCAAATAGTTTCATTGTTTATTGAATACTTTTAGGATTTAACAAGGCGCAAATAATTCAATCCGCTTAGGTTAAGGCTTACTCTCACTAACATTCCTTAAAAAAGATGCAATTATAGCAAGCTTTTTTAATATTTTCAGGGGATAGTCGGGAGTTAGTTACCACTAAGTGAACCGTAGTGTTAATTAATCACCATTAGTTTGACAAAATTAATAATAATATTTTTTATGATTTTTTAAATGCATTTACAAAAAAAACTTACTCAATTATTTTGGGATACACATATTAAATTTACGTCTTTTGATGATATTAAAATGCCTTATCTTGGTGTATTGTCTCACTATTAAAATTCATTCTTTTTACAGTTGTAATATATTAAAATCCCTTATAGTCCTCTTTTAAAGAGGACTATAGGGGATTGTTTAAAAGCATTGAAAATCTATCTAAATGTATAGATGATTGAAAGTTTGCTGAACGCAACCATTAAACCTCGCAGCATCAAACAAAGGTTGTCTGGAGGATGGAAGACTTCACCTGACGTTGACTCGTGACAACCATCTCAATGGGACGATCTGGCCCTGTCACTAAACCACGGCGTTTAGGTCGCACTTCACCATTATTAACTAGTTCTAATTCCTTACTAGAAAGGATTTGAGCAAGTGCTAGCTTCATTTCCAACTGGGCGAATGCTAGCCCAATACAGCGCCTAGCACCACTGCCAAAGGGCAAGTATTCATAAGCAGAAAATTGTCGTTCTAAAAAGCGTTCTGGCTTAAACTGCTTAGGTTCTGGATAAATATCTTCCCGTTGGTGGGTCAAATAAATAGAACCAAGTAGCACTGTACCCGGTTCTAGTTCGTAACCGCCCAGCGATATCGGGGTTCTGACTACCCTGGGCAAAGTTAGTATCGCTACTGGATAAATCCGCAATGTCTCGGAACAGACAGCGTTGAGATAAGGTAACTTGAAAACGGTGCCAGGATCTAGGTTATCGCCCAAGCTATCTAATTCTTGCAGTAGCTTTTGGCGCACTGATGGTACTTTGTGAATCCAGTATAATGCCCATGCTAAGGCTGTGGCTGTAGTTTCGTGACCAGCGACTAACAGAGTCATCAATTCATCGCGCAATTCTTCATCGGTCATGGGTTGACCGGCTTCATCTCTAGCAGCCATGAGTAAGCTAAGAATATCCGTGCGTGATGAATCTGGTTGTTCTCGACGTTCCCGAATTTCCTCGTAGATGAGTTTGTCAGCTTCTTGCTGAAGGCGCATCTGATTTCCCCAGAAGTTAATCGGGCCAAAATCTCTTTGTAAAGCTGGAAAATAAAGCAAAGCTATACTTAAGCGAGAACTGGCCTTTTCTAAAAGATCGCCCAAAAAATGCTGTAGTTTTTCGGCGCGAGGCCCTTCATACAGACCAAATACAGCTTGCATAATCACCCGCAGGGTAATAGCTTGAGTTGCAGACCGGATATTAAAGGGTTTACCTATTTGGTATTGGTTAATAACTTGCTTGGTGACATCGGTAATCACCTGGCTATAGTTCCGCATTCTTTCGCCATGAAATGGAGGCATTAACAACTGACGTTGGCGCTGGTGTTCTGCGCCGCTGATGGTAATTACAGAATGCTTGCCCAGCAACGGTTCAAACAGCTGATTCACATCGCCAGGTGCTTCCAATTCTTTGGTATCAGTTGTCAAAATTTGCTGTTGCGCTTGGGGGTTGCTGACAATCACCATAGGAGGCAGATTTTTGTCTAATCGGAGAGAAAAAATCTCGCCATAGTTTTTGGCACAAGCCTCCATAAATGACATCGGATTAACAACCCAGCGCAGCATCTGTACAACTGCTGGAGTTTGCGGGCCATTTGGGAATTTCATAAATTTTTTTCCGATTAAATATTTTTTGCTACTTCAACTAATTGAAATTTTGATTGCCTGACCATTTAAAGTACTTATTCTAACGTTGTAAAAAAGCAATAAACTGTTACAACCTCGAAGATGTAAAATTTTGGTTAAATTCAACAAGCATCTACAGTTTCACTTCATCGTCAAAAGGTACTCAGCATGACTGCAATCTCCGCAAAGGCATCTTCAGCGCTTCCCAATTTTTCGGAAGGGATTCAATATTTTGGTGAAGCCTTACCAGATTTTGAAACTTATGGTGCAACTCCTGCTATTGAGTCGGGCAAAATCGCGATCGCATCGACTACAGATAAAGCAGCCGTATATCAAACTTTACTAGCTGCCGATGCCCTGCGCTACCTAACTTTACAAGTTACCGGTAGTAAGGCTTCTGGGCATCCCGGCGGATTCGCCAGCCAAGCAGAAGCTTACGCATCTCTTGTCATGCTGGGATACAAGAATATTATTACCGAAGTCGGACACCACGCCCCCGGATTTTATAGTGCCATGTTCTTGGATCGTTCGCTAGAGGACATGGGAATTTTTACAGTCGAACAATTGCGCGATCGCTTTCGAGAAAAGCACGGACTTTTAGGACACCTTTCCGGTTACATTCCCGGTATTCTCGCACCTGCGGGGCCATTAGGACAAGGGCAACACTTTGCAATGGCGGCTGCACTCCTGCACAAAGATAAGTTGTTCCCTTTTACAGTTGGGGATGGGGGATTGGGTGAGCCTTATATTGTAAGTGCGATCGCGCATTTTCATACAGCTTATCCTACTGTCACCAATTTTTTACCGATACTGGTGTGGAACGGTTACAGCCAAGAACATCACAGCATGGTTTCCCTGAAAACCAACCCAGAGATGCAAGCATATTGGCAAGGTAACGGTTTTGATGAAGTCATATTAGTTGATGCCAAAGATTTTGACGATCGAGATCAACCAGGGGATTACGTTGATAGTACTGCCTTTTCCTTTGAGAAACGCCTAGAATTTACTCAAGCAGTACTTTCTGGTGTAGATAAAGCAGCGCGTTCTGCACTGGGCGGCAAACTTACCGTTTTTATTATTAAACAACTCAAAGGTGCAGGAGTTCATGCGCGGGGTGCGAAATCTCACAACCTCTATCCTAAAGATACGCTGGATGCGCCGCATATTGTTAATGCATTGCAAACCCGTGCTTTGTCAGCAGAAGCTTGGCAATTAGTCAGAACAAATGCCGAACGCGCCGGTGGTGGACCAGCAGCAAAAACTGTAGTGACAGAATTTGAATTTCCATTGCCAGAATTAGGCGAATTATCTTTAGAAGAATATGCAGTTGGAGGCGAACCAAAAGTTTCCACAACTGCAATGGGACGATTGGTAGGAATAGTGGGAAATAAAGATCGGGATTTTCTCGTCACCAACGCTGATGGGAATGAAGCGTCTGGAATTGCTAACATCAACCAAGCATTAAAGATTATCCATCCTACAACCGACGAGTTATATAATCAAGCACCAAATGGGCAAGTTTATGAACCATTGAGTGAAGATGCTTGTGCCGGTTTAGCTGCGGGTTTAGCGTTAATGGGTGCGAGAACTTTGTGGTGTTCTTACGAATCTTTTGCCATCAACGGATTACCAATTTGGCAAACTGTAACTCAAGCAATGGCAGAATTACGCCGTCCCACACCCTCGACTATTACTTTATTCACAGCAGGCGCATTAGAGCAAGGGCGCAACGGTTGGACTCACCAACGTCCAGAAATTGAGGCTTACTTTGCTTCGCTGATGCGAAATGGAAATGTTTTTCCATTATTTCCCCCTGATGCTAACAGTATTCAAGTCTGTTATGAGTGGGCATTGAAAACTAAGAATAAGGGTATTGTAATTACTGCAAGTAAATCGCCGTTACCAATTCGGACAACTTTAGAACAAACTCGTCAAGGGTTGCGCGATGGTGCAGTGTTATTACATGAAATTGCTGGCGATAAACAAGTTGTATTTGCTGTAATTGGCGATATGACATTAATGCCAGTATTTGAAGCTGCTGCTTTCTTAGAAACTGAAGGTATTGGTGCGAAGATAGTTTCTGTCATCAATCCTCGGCAATTGTATCGTAGCGATGATACCGCGTGGGATACCTGTTCTGAACCCGAAGGCGGTTTCTTAGATGATGCGAAATTTGCCGAATTATTTGATGGCGATGGGTTAATTGCGGTGACTGGTGGTGCTGCGGCGATGCTAGAACCGATCCTGTTACGGAGTACAGCGAAGCGCGACACCTTTGCATGGAAACGTGGCGAAACTACAGCCAGTGCTGGCGAGTTGATGGCCTTTAATGGATTAACTGCTGAAGCGTTAACAAAACGTGCGATCGCTTTAGTGCATTAAATGATGTTGCATAAATGCAGGATAATTTTATTGAATTTTCCTTTGCGTTTCATCCCTAGATTCAGCAACGCCCATTAAATAAAGCTGGAATTGCTTCTACTTTTATCGCATTTATACGTATATAAACGCTGAAATTGCGTCGGAATGCGTATATTTGCGTTTTTTTATTGAAGAGAACTTAGCAAGCAGGAAAAATGGGAGTAGATTTGCTGAAATTCTTTGACAAAAGCTAATTTTGATGTCGCAAAAGCTGGTTTTGGAGTCACAAAAGCTGGTTTTGATGTCACAAAAGCTGGTTTTGATGTCGCAAAAGCTGGTTTTGATGTCGCAAAAGCTAGTTTTGATGTCGCAAAAGCTAGTTTTGATGTCGCAAAAGCTAGTTTTGAAGTCACAAAAGCTAGTTTTGAAGTCACAAAAGCTAGTTTTGGAGTCGCAAAAGCTAGTTTACGAGTCAGAAACTTAGTTTATAAGTCGCAAAACTTGATTTTTGTAGCTAGGACGAAGGGTGATATTTTTATCTGGAAACGTGGGGAATGTGGAGACTTGAGGAAAAGTGCGATCGAGTTAGCTCATTAAGCTGGATTTTGTAAGTAGAAAAGTCTGAACTTTAACCCAAAATACACGCAGATAGATGCCATAGATTAGCATTTTAAGACGTATATCTACGGTTATTTTTATCATTTTAATTTATTAGTATATATAAAAATTAATTAACAATAAATTATATGCTTAATGAAACAGCTAAAAAGCTTGTGGATGAAATTACAAAAAATTTGGCAGCAAGCAAAGAATCTATATCTTCTTCTTTTGGAGAATTGTTAAGTTTATTAATTGATAAATTACAGCTATCTCAAGACAAAAAATTCGTATTTGTTTTACTAGGCAAAACAGGTGTTGGTAAATCTAGTACTGTTAATTCATTACTGAATCAGGAAATTGCTCCTGTAGGCAAATATGATGCTACAACAATGGAAGTTCAGGAATACGAGCATGAAATAAATGGTGTTAAATGTTCAATAATTGATACACCTGGATTGTGTGATGATATCCCAGAAAAAGGAAATAACCAAAAGTATATAGAATTAATTCAAAATCAAGTCAAGCAAATAGATTTACTTTGGTTTGTAACTCGTCTTGATGACGCAAGAGTTGGTGAAGATGAAAAAAAAGGTATACAAATTATTTCAGAAGCATTTACACCAAAAGTTTGGGAACATTCTGTAATTATTTTTACACGTGCTAATAAAGCTGACGACTATTTAGATGAATTACGGGAAAGAACTAAGCGTATTAGAGATGAAATTGCAAAACATACAGGTAATGAAATTGCAAATAAAATCCCCTCAGTTGCTGTAGATAATAAAAGCCAAACAACACCAGATGGCAAAAGATGGTTAGAAGAATTGTATACGCAAGTATTTATAACAATGTCTGAAAGAGGTGCTATACCTTTTTTGATGGCAACCGCTCCTAGAATAAATAAAACACAATCTAATAAAACTAATACAGATCCCAACTGGACTTTTTATAATCAATCCAAATTTACAAATGAAGACAAAGAAGATAAGAATAATGAATTTAATGCTAATGATTTTATATTTAATGGCATACAAAAAGAATTAATTAAGAAAAAACTTATAGAGGTTATTCCAGCTTTAGCAGCTGCGGGTGCAAGTGCTGGAGCAGTAGTTGGTGGGCCAATCGGTGCTGCAATTGGTGGTATAGTAGGCGCTGCTGTAGGAAGTATTTTTTATTTTTTTAGCTAAAACTAAATAACAAGATAAAGCTATCTTTATATTTAGTAATACACATTGCCTCATGACGAGCTAATATTCTTACCTTGTGTATAATAATTTTCTTAATACTGATTTTCTCTAGCCTCTGGTATCAAGTAATATATTTTAAAATTTAAAATATTATTTGGCTGTATGCCATTCTAAATTAGATTATCAGACGCGATCGCTTGAAAAGCAGTCTATAATAAGGTCATACTGAAAACTTTCCTCAATCTTAGAAGTTAATTATGCTTATAAAATTTGAAGAAATATATAGAGATATTGATACTTTACCAGAAGAAGCTCAAATCTTACTACTTGATTTTATTCAGTTACTCAAAAAGCGTTATCCTCAATCAGAATCAGAAAATCATAGTCAGGAAAAAAGTCTCTATGAAAAGTTTGATGAAATTGGATTAATTGGTTGTTGTTCTGTTGACGAAAATTTATCAACAACCTATAAAGAAGTTTTATCTATTACATTAGATAATAAATACGATCGTCGTTGATACAGGATTTTGGTTAGCTCTTATTGATAAAAAAGACACCTACCACGAAAGAGCAAAACAAGCCTTAAAACAATATAATGAACCTTTAATTACAACATGGTGTGTTGTCACATAAACCTGTTATCTTTTGCTAACTCGCAAGGGAATTGACGCTGAAATTATATTTATAAATAGTCTACAAGAAGAATTATTTAAGATTTTTAATTTAGAACTTCACCATAGTGCTCGAATTATTGAATTAATGAAAAAATATGCTGATCTTCCAATGGATTTAGCTGATGCTTCCCTGGTAATTTTAGCAGAACATTTAGGGCATGGACGCATTTTTTCAGTAGATCGGCGTGACTTTAATACCTATCGCTGGAAGCAAAGTTATCCTTTTGAAAATCTCCTATTTTGAAGTAATTATAAATTTATCAGCCGCGATCGCACAATTTCTTTTCTCCCAATGGGATGAAATTGTAGTTGTAGTAGTTGTAGGTTGGGTTGAGGAACGAAACCCAACATTCCCGCCTCTGTTGGGTTTCACTAAAGTTCAACCCAACCTACAGTTAATATTTCCGTACTATGCTTTAAAACCTGCAAAGGAGGAAAAACTGTTTAACAACATTCTACGGGTTTAAGTCCCTGGCTTCCTCTCATCCGCAAGTTTTGTGATGGGGTTTAAATCCCCATTACAAAACTGTACTTCCGACTTCCGACTTCCGACTTCCGATTTCTTTAAGCAGTTTCACTGAGTAATCGCAGAATAAATTGCAGTGGAATTTCTACCCGATCGGAGCGATTATTTAGTTCCTCGCCTAGTGCATCAATCGCTTGCTCTAGAAGATAGGCAAAAAGCAGCACATCTAGTTCTTCTGTTGTCTTTGGCAGGAAAGATTCTTGATTGGCAGTTTCTAAATAAGAATTGAGAAAGCTAGTACTAACCCAGATATACCAAAACTGTCCCCATTGTTCTATAAGGGGTAAATTTTCAGCCCGGATCATTCCAGATTCTTTTTGATAGCTCAGAGCTTGATTAACTGCATAGTTGAAAGAGAGCAACATTCCTGCTACATCTTGTAAAGGCGATCGCTTGATGCGTCGTTCGCTAAAACTACGATCTGCTTTGCCTTCAAAATCAGGAATAATAAACTCTTTTCCTGTGTAAAATACTTGCGATAAATGGTAGTTTCCATGATGACGAGTACGCAATGCAGTAATTTTTTGCCCGACAACTAACTGAAAGCGTTCTAAGATTTTCTCTTGGCTATTCAGAACTTCTAATGCTAATGGTTGAGTATCGGTTGGCAAGGATTTTACTCGTTCTTTTAACAACCTAAATACTTGTCCAGTTAAGTTACGTGCATTTTGATATATTGAACGTTGATAAAGTGATGAAAAAGATTCTGGAGCAAAGTCTGAGCTATCTATATTTGCAGCCAACGCTATATGGAATTCAGCTGTGGATTTACCCAATAGCTCAACACTTTGCAAGTAAGAAGTGATAGTTGCAATTGCCAATTCTGGAATCTCAATTCTCTGTAAATCCAACAAAGAACCTGATGGCAGAGGCACTTCGGTAATAGTGGCGTGTTCTGTGGTAACAAAATCAAAGTACTTTTGCAAACTATCAAGGGTGTAATCCCAACCACTGCGGATATCTGAAATAAACTCTTGTAATATGCCTATAGTCGTGGCTTGGGCAGTTTTACTGGCTGTTTTATTTCCCCGGCGGTACTCTAAAGCACCAGCTAGAAAAACTGAGTTTTGCAAGTGTTTTTTCTGGTATAGGAAACGCCGGATTTCTAAATCTGGGTGCAAACCCTCTTCGACTTTGCGGAAGAGTTTCAACAACAAGCGATCGCCATAAATTATATAAGTATTGGTTTGTTCTTCTTTATTCAGAACAGTCGGCTCATGATTGGTTAACTGTCGGCGCAATTCGGAGAATGAATCAGTAGTAGTGCCAAATAATTCTCCGGTTGTCCCTTTATAAGAGTGATGATTAGCGATCGCATCATCTAGCAGTGAGGTAAGAAAGTTTTTGTCTGCTAAAGCATCAAATAAAATCCCAACTTCTTGAGTATTGGGTGGAGGAGTGTCTATTTTGCCTTGCACCTCAAGCCGTGCAATTATAGCTTGCGGCATTTCTGCTAAAAGATGTGTTGCAAGATCGCCTTCTGCATAGGCGAGAAATAACAGATAAGTTTCGTGGTTTCCCTGGCTATAATCTACCTGCAACCAAACAATTTGAGCTATCTGCTGGTTATAAGGTAAAGAAATCGCTTCAATGATTTGTACTGATTGTACAGTCTGAGTTTTGCCGCCAAACCAGCTACAGGTATAGAGATAATCCCGCAGTGTTGATTCTAGAACGCTTTTTGACTCTCGTTGTTGAATCACATTCTGCCACGAACCATTTACCAGCAGAGTTACTAAATCTGCTTGGGGTTTAGGCTCTTGATTTGAGCTAAGTTTACGTTGTAAGGTGAACCAGTAAAATCCGTAAGGACTTAAGCTGAGGAAATAGGGCGATTCTGTAATCGGTGGAAACTCAGTGGAACCAAAAATTTCTACTGGTAGTAACCCATTGAAAGTTGATAAATCTAACGTCACCGTTTGCACGTAACGAGATAAATTTGCTACTACCAAAACATTTTCTTCAGAGGTAATCCGGCTGAAGGCAAAAACTTTGCGATTATTAGACTGTAGCAATTCAAAACGCCCTTCACCCAATGCTGCAAACCGTTTGCGAGTAGCGAGTAAACGTTTCATCCAATACCAAAGAGAATTGCTATTAGTCCGTTGTGCCTCGACGTTGAGTGCTTCGTAGTGATATTCTGAGTCAACGATGACGGGTAGATACAAGCGTTGCGGGTTGGCGCGACTAAAACCAGCATTGCGGTCAGAACTCCACTGCATAGGTGTGCGAACACCATTGCGATCGCCTAAATAAACGTTATCTCCCATACCAATTTCATCACCGTAGTAAAGTACGGGGGTTCCTGGCAAAGATAATAGTAAACTATTGAGTAGCTCAATTTGGCGGCGATCGTTACCCAAAAGCGGCGCTAATCGGCGACGGATGCCTAAGTTTACCCGCATCATCGGGTCTTGTGCGTAGGCCCCATACATAAAATCGCGGTCTTCATCTGTCACCATTTCTAGAGTCAGTTCGTCATGGTTGCGGAGGAACAATGCCCACTGACAGTTATCAGGAATCGATGGAGTTTGCTGAAGAATATCTACAATCGGGAAATTATCTTCCATCCGCACTGCCATAAACAAACGCGGCATTAGGGGAAAATGAAAGTTCATGTGACACTCATCCCCTGCACCGTAATACTCGGCTGCATCTTCAGGCCATTGGTTCGCCTCAGCTAGTAACATCCGGTTAGGAAATTTCGCGTCGATGTGCGATCGCAACTCTTTCAAAAACGCATGGGTTTCGGGTAAGTTTTCGCAGTTCGTTCCTTGCCGTTCGTAGAGATAAGGCACAGCATCCATGCGTAGTCCATCTACACCCATCTCCAACCAAAAATCTAGAACATCAAATACTGCCTCGCGCACCAAGGGATTGTCATAATTCAAATCCGGCTGATGGGAATAGAAACGATGCCAGCAATAAGCTTTGGCAACTGAATCCCAAGCCCAGTTAGATGTCTCAAAATCTTGAAAGATAATTCGCGCTTCTTGGTATTTTTCAGGAGTATCACTCCAAACATAAAAATCTCGCTCCGGACTTCCTTTCGGGGCGCGGCGCGCTCTTTGAAACCAAGGATGTTGGTCAGAGGTATGGTTAATAATTAACTCAATAATTACCCGAATACCGCGCTGATGAGCAGCGCTCAAAAACGCTTTAAAGTCTTCTAGCGTGCCATAGATAGGATTTACACTAGTATAATCGGCAATATCGTAACCATCATCTCTGAGTGGTGAAGGAAAAAAAGGTAACAACCAAATGGCAGTAATACCTAAATCTTGTAAATAGTCTAGTTTTTCTGTCAGCCCTGGAAAATCACCAATACCATCACCATTACTGTCAGCAAATGTGCGAACACCTAGTTCGTAGATAATTGCATTTTTGAACCATAATGAGTCATCTTTCAAGCTGGAGTTTGGCATTATTTTAAAAAGATATGCGATCGCATATCCAATAGAACTATATTTTTACTTGATACAATCGCTGAGATTATCAGCTTATTGATCTTACACGAGTAATGTTTACGCTTTCTTACTTAAGTAATGAAACTACCAAAGGAGCTATATTTAGTCATAAATTATCATACCAACTGCGTATATACATATAGCAGTTTTTATTTGCATTAAGTACAAAGTTACGGGTTTTGAGGCAGGTGGTCACTGAGCGTAGTCGAAGTGAGGCAGAAGCTTTTTATATCTGATGCTCCCGTACTGCATTTTTAATTTCGCTTAAAAACCAACCTGCTGTATAATTTTTATTTCCGGATGGAAAAATGTAACAAAACTTATTGTAAACTATAGCAATCCTAAATGAGGAGCAAATTTATATTTGCAGCATCACGGTTGCTGAGTTATATTTTGGTGCTTATAATTCTCAACCAGTAGTGGAAAATTGAACTCGTGCAGAAGAATTTATTCTATTCAAAACTTACCCGTTGTACCTTTAACCGATCCTGCTCTGAGAAAGTGTGGTGAATTAAAAACAGTACTTCGTAGAATAGGACAAACTATTACTGAATTTGATTTACTAATTGCTAGTGTTGCAATTGCAGAAAATTACACCTTAGTAACAAACAATACTCGTCACTACAGCCGCATTTCTAATTTACAATTAGAAAACTGGATTTCATCTGAAAAATATTAAGTCCTGTTACACTTTTGACTTAACTACTTGCTGTGATGCTTGTATCTGAGGCAAACTCCAGTCGGGACGCAAGCTAGCGGCGTTACGTAAATAAATATGATGAATTGAGGCGGAGGTTGGCAGATAAGCGTGAATTAAGAAGCGGATACAGCGCTGCAAGCTGCCTTCGACGTGCATTTGCTGCACATCCAACATAGCCACATTATCCCAACCAGGACGCGCTCTTGCGATCGCAGCTGGAAAAACCGCATCCAAATCGCGTGTCACTGAAAAAGTCACACTAATAATGTCTGTTGGCTGGAATTGATTCCGGTTTTCCAGTTCATCTAGTAGTTCTGTAACCACTTCTCGGATTGTCTCAACAGTATTTTCTGAAGCGGTTGTTGCTCCGCGAATAGCCCGCATTTGCCAGTCCACGCCAAAATCCTCCTTAATTAGTCATTGGTCATTGGTCATTGGTCATTGGTCATTGGTCATTGGTCATTGGTCATTTGACTGTGAGCAAAAGACAAAAGACAAAGGACTAATGACTAATGACAAACAAATATTTAGGGTCGATATAACCACAGAGGTAAACCACTAGTAGACATTTCAAATTCGAGCCAATCAATACCAGCCCCAATTCCTGATGAAAACTGACGACTTCCTGGTATAAAGCGACTCAATAAGGGTTTCCGTTCTTCTAGGGTATAGCAGAGAGTTTTTTCTGGATCGAGACCAACCAGTTCTGCTGTCCAACGACGGGCATCTTCTTCTGTGCCCAAGCGGTCTACAACACCCAAAGCTAGGGCTTGCTGTCCAGTAAAAATCCGACCATCAGCGAAACTTTTTACAGCTTCCACCGTTAAAGAACGGCCATCAGCTACCGTTTGGACAAACTGCTGATAACTTGTGTCAATCAACTCTTGCAGGATGCTTTCTTCTGGTTCGGTCAATTGCCGATCGAAAGCCAAAATGTCTTTGTAAGGGCCAGATTTAATTACTTGGAAGGAAACACCAATTTTTTCTAGCAAGCGTTCCAAGTTATTCCCACGCAGAATCACACCAATGCTACCCGTAATTGTACCTGGGTTGGCAACGATGTGTTCGGCTCCCATGCCGATGTATACTCCTCCAGAAGCCGAAATATTGCCAAAGCTAGCGACGATTTTGATTTTCTCGCGTAAACGCTTGAGGGCACTGTAGATTTCTTGAGAATCTCCGACTGTGCCGCCAGGGCTATCGATACGTAGCAATAATGCCGGAAACTTTTTTTCTTCTACAGTTTTCAGGGCTTCTAGGACGCGTTTGCGAGTAGCACTGGCGATCGCACCAGTAATTTCAATCCGCGCAATTTGTTTTCTAAACTTGGGCTTAAACGGCCAAACCATGAGCTGTCAACATACCTCGTAATAAATTCAATATAAGATCCCCAAGGTCAAACGACCTGCTTTTCTCTGTTAAGAAACATGAGCTGCCATTGTGCTCATCAATATTTTAAGGAAATTTTTATATTTTTCAGTGAGTTTTATTTGATATTCTCAATTAATGCTAATCAAATCCTTAAAGATTACAGCTAGCACAAAATGCCAAACTCTAGTTTAGCGTTAACCTGATGATTTAGAAAGGCTATTTTAGCTATTTTGCAAAATTAAAACTTCTCAATGCCTTGTTATTCCGGCTTTTTGAATGGTTGAGGACTGTTTTTACTCGCGATCGCGCACGCTTACTAGTTGTCAGTAATTAATCACTAATAACTAATGAATATATAAATATTTAATCAATTACTTCGACACTCAATTTAATTAATAAAAATTGATTCAGTAACACTAATCTCTATTTAGGTTATAGACTAGTAGTACTTTCGCTCTGAGAAATATTACTTTTTCCTGTCTTCTACAGCCCAATAATCTCCTGATGAAGCGATTTCACTACTTAAGAATCTATCCGTAAAATTTGATACCGATAATAGACAAACATATCAAACAGTGCGCCAACGAAACTACAGGTTAAGCTAATTACAAATAATCCGCGTAGGGGAGTTCCACTGCCGAAGGTAGCGAGAAAATGGATAATCTCAGTTGCGATCGCCTCAGTGAAGTCTTGTAAGCAGGGGAAGTGACCAATGAGGGATAGAACGAGGAATCCGCCGCCAACGAAAAATATGGGAAGCACAAAACTAAAAATGATTGTGAGTAGTAGGGAGCGGAGAAAGTTAGTAAAAATAGTCATTTAAGACAAACTCCGTGAGTAGAGATGACAAAAGCAAGATAGTGGTTTGTCATTTTCTACAATACGGGCGATCGCTCCAAAGCAGCCAATCTGTCAAAAATCTTAAGTTTTCATTAAAATAAATGGCTAGCAGTTACAGCCCATGCTGTGGATAAAAAAAGCGACTTCAATCTACAAAAGCCTTGTACAATGAAGGTTATAGCGAAGGGTAATACTTATGTATTGCTTTGCAGCACGTTTAAGAACAGCTTCATTTTCTGAGAACATGTTTAATCTAAGTTAATATTCAGCCTTCTTGGGAGAGCAGGGAGAGTAGGGGGAGATGTGGTTCGACTGCGCTCACCAACCGGGACATGAGGGAGATAGGGGGACAAGAGGGTAAACAAAACTCCTAACTCTTAACTCTTAACTCCTAACTCAACACTCTTAATACCCAATGCCCAATGCCCAATGCCCATTCCCCATTCCCATGACTTCCGCTATTCTTAAGGCAGTTACCGAGTTAGCTACAGAACATTGAACCAGACTACATCCAAATCCAGTTTAGGGGAATGGAGTCAGCGGCTGCTGGCGGCGATTTTTCTGGGTGGGCAAGTACTAGTTCACCTATTAAGAGGCAAAATCCATCGGCGCAACACCTTAGAACAAATGGCAGCAGTTGGGCCAGATTCCTTATTTATTGCTTTATTGACGGCTATTTTCGTTGGCGCAGTGTTTACCATTCAAGTGGCGCGAGAATTCATTAACTTTGGTGCCGGAAACATTATCGGCGGAGTCCTTTCTGTAGCGTTGACACGAGAACTCACTCCTGTGTTAACAGCAGTGATTTTGGCCGGACGAGTCGGTTCTGCTTTTGCAGCAGAAATCGGTACCATGCGAGTCTCAGAGCAAATCGATGCCATGTTGATGTTGAGAACAGATCCAATTGATTACTTGGTTATCCCCCGCGTTCTTGCTTGCTGTTTCATGCTACCAATTTTAACCCTTCTGTCTTTAGTGACAGGGATGTTCGGAGGATTCATCATTGCGACCAGTATCTACAACCTGTCTGATACGGTATTTTTAGACTCAGCCCGTAACTTTCTTGGTCTCTGGGATATTTTTAGCGCCATGATTAAAGCCTGTTGTTTTGGCATTTTAATCGCTGTAATTGGTTGCAGTTGGGGGTTGACGACAACCGGAGGTGCCAAAGGTGTAGGACAGTCAACTACAACAGCTGTTGTGACTGCCTTGCTGATTATATTTGTTAGCAACTTCTTTCTTTCTTGGTTAATGTTTCAGGGGACTGGCAGTGCATTCATAGGGCTATAGAAGTAAGAAGTGAGGAGTTATGAGTTATGAGTTATCAGTTAAAACTCCTCACTCCTAACTCTTAACTTCTAACTCCTGACTCCTGACTCCTAAAATAGGAGATATGCCTACTAAACAAAGCAGGATTTAAGACTGTGACCAGTTCATTTGTTTCTAACTCCACATCAACTGTGGAACTCAAGCCTAGTTACAATATACCCATAGTGTTGGTGATTGCCGCGATTCCATTATTGTTGGTACAACCTTGGGTAGGCTCCGTTTTCACGCTGTTTGGTTTGTTTCTCATGTTTCAAGCGTTAACGCTGCGTTTGCAATTTACCGCTACCGACTTAGATATTTACAGAGGCGAGAAATTGATTCGACGCTTTCCCTACCAAGAATGGCAAAACTGGCGGATCTTTTGGAATAGAGTCCCCATTTTGTTTTACTTTAAAGAAATTAAAAGTATTCACTTTTTGCCAATTTTATTTGACCCCAACACCTTGAAAACTTGTTTAGAACAACGTTGTCCGCGTATTTAGTGCTGATTGCCACCTGTTCTGAGTCGTTTTGATATAGACTCAGAACTCAGCACTCATGCTCAGGACTTTTATGGCAGGTCAATTGTAATATTTCTGAAAGCTATTTATTCGCGTCATAGGAATTACACTATTGTTTATGAACCCAGAGGCATCTCAAACCCCAGAACCAATTGATGAGCGGTTGGCAGAAAAACCAGAAGAGAACAATGCAATTGAACATCCAGTCAATCCATCAGTTGAGTCAGTGGTAGACACAAAAGTCATTAGCTCATCAGATGACTACACAAATTTTGAGCCACTCATTTCCAGTGCAGAAGTAGTAGATTCTACAGTAGAGCTAACAGAAAATTCAAATGGCGAGTTTGTAGCGCAGTTAGAAGCGGAAAATGCCGTTCTGGGGTCTGAAATAGGATCGGGAAATCATTCATTAAATTATGTAGAAGCAGAATATGTAGAAGCAGAGCAGCGGATAGCAGAGTTGCAGAGTGCTGAAGTAGCTCTCAAGTCAGAGATAGCCAAGCTGCAAGGTGCTTACGAAAAGCTTCAGACACAGGTGAGTGAAACTCAAACCTCACTAGGGCGACTCGTGCAAGAGTCGCTGGTGCAGTTAGAACAACGCAAACAAACGCTGCAAATTTCTGTAGAACAATTAGAACGCCGTCAAGAACGTATCCGCAATGAGATGCGAACCACTTTTGCTGGTGCATCCCAAGACTTGGCAATTCGCGTGCAGGGTTTTAAAGACTATCTCACGGGTAGTTTACAGGATTTGGCCTCTGCCGCCGAGCAGTTGCAACTAACGCCAAGTGTGGTGGAACGAGAAAAACCATCTGTAAAAGAGGCTAAACCAGCTGAACCCCAACCTGGAATACCCCAATTTGCCCAACAGCAGTTTCAAGATACGACAAAGCAAATTCGCCGCCTCATTGACCAATACCGTAATAAACCAGATTACTACGGGCCACCGTGGCAACTACGCCGTACCTTTGAACCAATCCACGCTGAACGAATCTCCAACTGGTTTTTTACCCAAGGAGGAAGAGGTGGTTTGCGGACAATGGGTAGCCGCTTACAAAATATTCTGATTGCCTCAGCTGCAATTTCGATATTACACAAGCTCTATGGCGATCGCGTCCGTACTTTAGTCTTAGCTAATACACCGGAGCGATTAGGGGAATGGCGGCGCGGCTTGCAAGATTGTCTAGGAATCGGTCGCCCAGATTTCGGCCCAGACCGGGGTGTGGTATTATTTGAGGCATCTGATGCTCTGGCTCAAAAAGCAGACCGATTGACGAAAGCCAATCAATTGCCTTTAATTATCATTGACGATTCCGAAGAACAAATCAGTTTGTCACTGCTGCAATTTCCCCTGTGGTTAGCCTTTGCCCCTGACCCCAAAATAGTGAGAAACTATGATGATGACTTTTAAATGAGTCATTGGTCATTAGTCATTAGTCATTAGTCATTGGTCAAGAGGTATTACTCTTGACTTTTTTGAATTTTGAATTTTGAATGAGTGAATTTTGAATTGTATTATGGCTATTTGGTTAACTCTGTGCGGAGCAATTGTGGTCATAGCTTACCTGCTGGGTTCTTTTCCTACTGGCTACATTGCTGTGAAGCAGTTAAAAGGTATTGATATTCGGGAAGTTGGTTCCGGTTCCACTGGCGCAACTAATGTACTAAGAACTTTGGGCAAATGGCCAGGAGCATTGGTTTTAGTACTTGATTCCTTAAAAGGAGTATTAGCGATCGCTCTAGTTTATTGGTTGTTCAACTTTGAAGCAATTAAAAATTATATCCCTCAAACGGTAGATGTACAACTGTGGCAACCGTGGTTGGTAACAATATCTGGGTTAGCTGCTATTCTGGGACATAGTAAATCAATTTTTTTAGGCTTTACTGGTGGTAAATCCGTTGCTATCAGTTTGGGGATTTTGTTGGCAATGAGTTGGCAGGTAGGTTTAGCAACAGCGGGTGTGTTTGCCGTCGTTGTGGCAATATCGCGGATTGTTTCTTTAAGTTCAATTGCAGGCGCGATCGCAGTTTCCATTTTCATGGTAATTTTGCATCAACCTTTACCCTATATTCTCTTTGGGATTGCCGGTGGTTTGTATGTGATTTTGCGCCATCGCGCTAATATTGAACGGCTGTTTGCGGGAACGGAGCCGAAAATTGGGCAACCTGTAGCGACAGAACCCGAACAAAGTGCATCATAGGTAAACGAGAGCCATCAAAACTCTTCTCTGAGAAGGAAAGAGCTTCTTCCAGAATTACTGTATTGATATTTTAGGCTTACGAACGAACATTGCCTTTAATTAATCGGTGGAAAAGGCGGCAAGGCCACAAAAAAGCTCCACAAACACTGACTGAGGCGATAGCGGCCACAACTCGCCAACTTGAACTAGACCCGGTGTCAGACTTTGAAGGATGAGCTTGTGTGTTTTTAGCTAATTCTGGCATTGAATGAGATAGCTGACTGGCTGTACTCACCCCTTCAATCGCTGCTCCAATTAGATAAGCTACTAGGGCAACTACTAGCCAGTTATTCATAATATTCCACTGTTTGAACTTTGAGCGTATGCTTGGCAGCGAGCAATTATTTGATTTTTCAGACTAATGATTGCCGCCTTGTTCTAAAGATAATCGACCCTCAGCCGTATCACGAATTAGGGGCAGTTTAGATTTTATATAAGTATTGAGGGTGCTATCTGCCTGGGAATCAAGCCCCTGCTTCGCTTTTAACTGCTGGAGAAGCAATTGTACTAAAGCAGCGTCATCAAACTGGAGCAGGGTGTTGACCTGGGTAGACTCGATTACAGCCCAAAGCTGTTGCATCATTTTCGCTGTCACCATGAGTCTGTAACCTCTTAAGCTTTTCTTTATATTTACACGGATTTGGAAATTGTGGTTAGTTTTTATTTGAAGATTTATAAATATTTAAACTAAAAATGCCTGAATCAGTTAAATCGGTTAAGTTATAGCCTTTTTCAATTGATTGCACTGCAATACTAGGCCACACGTTAGCTTAACGGTGCTATGTAAAGAAAAAAACTGCCTAAAGACTTAAATCTTTCCTAACTCTTTTTTATCAGCAAGGAATTATAGCAGGGCTTTCGAGCGGTCACAATGCAGATATACGTAGGTATTAATGCTTTTTTTCGAGGCGAAACTTCTGTGGCTATCAGGTAATTTTGCTATAACTTTATTGTAAAACTCTCGAACAAGCTCCTTCTTGTCCAGAAGGATCGGGAAAAATTGCTAAGGTGTGATATTCAGGATTATCTGTTTTATATATCACTTTAAAAGTATACAACTTGTTTTTACCTTGCGCTTCGGTAACAACTGTTAAAAGTGTATTGCTAGTGGGAGGAAGTCCAGGTATGTCCAGTTTTTGAATTCGTCTGAGTTGAATTACATTTGCTGCGGAGTTTTTACAATCTCCTGAATTATTATTAGCTTCTTGACCGAACTGCATACATACTGGCCCATCAAAATCCATAGTTACCTGTGATGGGTCATTTAACCAAACTTTTTTAATTACTTCTCCCGCCGGAATAAAACTTAAGTTTGTTCCTTGTTGATACCAGACATCAACCGTAGGTACAAGTCCCCCTAAACCTTGTGCTTGACAGGAAAAGATGGAACGCAGAACGGCGTTATTAGCTACAGCGCGACCTACCAACCAGAACATAGAAACGGAGAAAATTAAGGAAGCTATAGGTAGGAAATAAGAACGTTTTGGGTTATCTCCTGACAATTTAATATTCTTTTTCATGGTTGCAAATATCTAAAATTGCTATAAATATTACCCCTTAAAACTGAGTTGCTTGATTAACGTATATTTCAATATTTGTGCCTGCTGGCAAAAACCAAACACCACCTTGTTGAGACATTTGGGCGATCGCCTGTTGATTGCGTTGGGCAATTTGGGGTACTACAGAGTTCATACCACCTTCCAAAACCGCAGCTCCAAGATTGCGTCTGTTGTCAGTCTCACTAACAAGACCAGTGGAGGTGCTGCTGGTGGTATTGTTCGGGTTGTCTTCGGTAGGGTTGGGAGATGTTGATGTTATCGAATATGGCACGAGTTTTGTATCAGGGCGATTTATTAACTCTGCTGCTTTACCTATACCTCCCAAAACAAATAGTCCTGCATCCATCGAGGCTATGGAGGAACTTTGACCAGGATATTTATTTGCGATTAAAGGTTTACCTTGAGTACCGCGAAGAATAATTGCATTGTTGGGTAAGCTTCGTTCTGTACGATTGCCATTATTTTGCGAGATAACTTTGACTACGTTCATCTGCAAAAGACCTTGTTCGGAAAGCGAACCAATTTCAGCTAGGAATTCGGTGTTTGCGGGTAGAGCGATCGCACCATCGGTAGATTTTAGTGGTTCTTTCAATCGGATCACAAATACGTTTTTCGCTTCATCTGCATCACCACCACCACCTGATTTATTAGTAGTTTCTCCAAATATTGCGGTCGCTAACACAGCTTTAGCACTACTTCCAACTGCTACAGATTTCTCTCCCTGCGGTTGAGCTTGACTTACCGCAGAATTGTCCTGTTGTGGGGTGTTTTGTTCGGGATTGGAATTTGTTGCTTCTTGCTGCGGCTGCGCATTGGTTGCAGGTTCCAAAGTAGCTATGTTACTAGTAGGTTGATTGCTAGGATTGACTTGACCGTAGCTCCCTAACTTTGCTAACCTTGCCCACTCTGCAAATGGGTTTGGTGGAGATGGTGGAGTTATAGATGGTGAAGTTATATTAACTACTGGTTGAGTATTTGGCTTTACAACTGGTAGCTGGGGCGATCGCGAAGGTTGAGAAGTAGGTACTCTAACGATCCGCTCAACTGTCACTGTCCGAGGTACGTAAGCTGTTGGTGAGGGTGTTGGGATCGCTTTTTGTCTAACTGACGGTTGTTGTAAAGCTACTGTCGGTGTTGATTTAGCAATTCTCAGCTGTTGTTGGGCATCTTTCACCATCTGTGCTTGTTCAGTCAAAGCTAATTTCGTTTTGAGAGTATCTACTTGGGCTTCCATCTGTTGAGATATGGATTCATCAGTAGGCTGCTCTTGCACTGGCGGAGAAACAATAGTTTTTGGCTTTTGATTGCTACCACTCATCAACTGAGACAAAAACACACCACCCACCAAAACGATCGCTAAGGTAGCAGATCCTACCAAGCCTAACTTGGCAAAGGGATTAGATGAGAGTGCTTGCTTAGTCTGAACTTCTTGTGGAAGAGATAGGGACTCTGGCGGCGTTGCCGAGTCTTCCGATTTTTCGGTGTCACTAGAAGATTCTTCTTCAAAACCGACCAACCTTGACATCCGCGATTCCCAATCTCCAGATTCTACTTCTGGTTGGCGATCGTCGGTAGTTAGAGTAAATCCATTTTGGGGAGGCGTTTCGGCAGGAATTGAGTATCGGGTCATGGTAGAGCCTAGTTTGGATTTCCAGAACAATTATTATCTTTTATTTCACATATATTATAAATTTCTAATCTGGCTTCTCCAAGGCGGTAAGCTGCAAACTGCGACGGTAGTGCTGCATTTGGTAGTGAAGTTACAGGTCGATCTATTGCTCTAACTAAAATTTGTTTATTAAAAGAAACTGATTTCCCTAATTTATCATAACTGTTAAAAATTAATTGATTTGCAAGTATCTCTACTTTCCACTTTCCATTACTGATTTCTTGAGGTTGAGAAACTTTTTGGATTACTAAGACATTCTCTGCACCTCTATTAACATTTTCAAATTGGCTATCTGGATTTAAATTAGTAATTTCTGACTTAAGTTTTTCTTTAAAATCATCAGCTACCAGTTGTGAGCTAATTTCCCAGACTTGTGTTGGCGGCTGTTGTTGTGACCAGGTAAGCATTAAACTCATAGTTTCACCCACAAAGCGCCGAATCGTCTCTGGTTGCCGCTCTAAATTGGGTTGGGGGTCTACCGTTATCGCATGACCATCAACAAGTTGCACTAAACTTTGAGGTGTGAGTTGTCGGCCTAACTGTTGTAACATAGACCAGTGAAATATTAGTAACAGCAAGGTAAATAGATGTAAACCAAATGTTCCTACTGCCAACAGGGGTAAAGGGCTATTTTTTTTATTATTTTCTGGTTTGAGTAATTGCATTAATAATCGTTCGTAGAATTATAATACTGAACTATTTTTACGTCAGAAATTGATTATCTGATAAAACTATCAGATGTTTGTCCAGTTCCGCATTGTTGTAATTGATTTTTGTTCGGGTTGTAGTCATCTAGCAAACATAAATTCCGAATTTCATAAATTTCTAGTCTATCAGCACGGACACTATAAATTGCTTTTTGCAAGTCGGTGCTATTGTCAGCTTGGGGATTAGCAAAATAATCTGCTGCACGTACAAGTAAATCTTTATTAAAAGGAGTTATAAGTCTTGCACCACCAACTCGGTTTTTTTGAACTAAGTCGGCTACCATACCCACTTGCCATTTCCCTGGTGCAATTTGTTTTGGCGGATAAACTCTCTTAATTACTAGTTGTGAAGTCATCGCTTGGTTGGGATTTTCCGAGAAAACTTCTGGTGGTGTCATTTCTGCAACTGTGCCTAAGAAACCTTTGCGAAAGTCTTCTGATAAGGCAAAACTAGCTACCCAACTGCTGGTAGTAATTTTTTGGCTACCACCTTGAGGTGTATTAATCAGTATTCCTAAATCTGGTTTGGGGTTTGCGACTTCTTCAATATTTTGTGGTGGTAAGGTTCCAGACCAGCTAAACATTGAGATCATCGTTTTGCTGATAAATTGGCGAATTGCTTCTGGTTCTCTTGCTAAATCATCAATATTAGCTACTGGTTTGCCATTGATTAATTGCACAAAGTTAGGAGGTTTTCTCAAACTGAGTTGGCGAATATTTAGCCCTTGTAATAAGAATAAAAATAAAACTAATATATGTAAACTGAAGGTTGCGATCGCAAAAAACGTCAAAACACTTGCCGTTCTTTGTCTTTTTTCTAGTAAACGCACCATTTCCTCACCTCCTACTGCAAAAACTTCAGCTATTATATATGATGTTTTGCATATACTTAATAATTACGATACTTACAACAATTTTATTCATTTTTAATTTTTTTATATCCTCTCCTTTACTAAAGAAGCCGTACTGTTAATTGCGCTGAAGACTGCAAAACCACCAGCAGCAGCCACAATTAAAGATAAAATTGGTGCTAAAATTCCCAGAAAAATTATGAACCACATTAAATCTGGATCGACACTAGCATTTTGACCTGGGCCATTGACAATCACTGCGGCAGTCAGCACAGCAATAATATTGAAGGAAATTTTGGCGATTCCAATAGATAAAAATCCAGTCAGCCATGCAAAAATTGGTTTACCAGCTACAGGTAGCAAAGATCCACCTACTGCTATTGGCCCTAAAACTGCTATTAACAACATAGTAGCTTCTATCAAATTCTGAAAAGCATATTGTAAGGAAACTAAAAAGTTTTTGATGCTCGTTTGGGCTGTAGAACCTAACAGAGAATTAAAAGAGGTTTCTGATACAATGCCAGTGCCATATCTGATATTATCTACCTTTGTTTGTAGTCTGCTTATCCAGCTTTTATTTCCATAAGTATCTCTATATTTCTGCCAGAGAACGTTAACTTTTTCGGCAGCTTTAACAAAACATTGGCTTTGTTGTTCGCCAGTAAGAGATTGACAAGGACGTAGTAAAGAACCAGCTACTTCTTCAGCAACACTCATATTCAGTGCTTGCTGATATATATTATCTGCATCTGCTGAAACCACTACTTGCTGATTCACACCGTTTAAAAAATCCCGCACTCCCAGTGTCAGAGTAGAAAGTATACTTCCTTTGCCTGAATTACTTAAGAGGACTACCACAATAAAAGGCCAAATTAAAGCTGATATGGGACGGGTGTATTCGTAGGATATTAAGTCTTTGAGGAATTGTATCATAAAAAATAACAGGGTTCCTACAGCAAAAAAAATACCCAGATTTGTCAGCGCTCCATACAAGTTATCAGCGGTGTTATTTTGTAATAAATCCAACCATTGTTTGTCCCAACCTTCGGCAATACTTTGGGAAGTTGCAGCACCATTATCGAGAATCTGATCGATGCCTACTTGGGCAAAAATTAGTTTAATAGCAAGTTGCATTTTGAGTTTCTGGGCTATTTTCTGAGATTTTGCCAGGTGTGTTAGGAAAATAACCCACCCTACTAAACTGTTTTTTAGATTTACTATTGGTTTATCAAAATTTCAAGTATTTTAAAAATGGTCTAAAAGATTAGAGTTTTTTTCTCTTCAAATCCAAATTATTAACTTTTCTGCCAAACAAATCTAGTTGAGAAGTCGCTCGTAAAAGTCGCGCTGCTTCTGTAGATGTTTCTACTCTCCGAGCGCGATTCGCCTCTTCCGCCTGCTGAGAAATGTTTGCTAAGTTTAAGTTAGAGTATTGCAAAGCCTGATTATTTTGTAATGTCTGAGCAAATGTTTCAGCTACAATTTTTACTTGCTCCTGTTGAATTTTCATCATTTGCACTTGACTAAGACCTAGCAATTGTGCCAAGCCAGAAACAGCATTTGCTGTTTGATCAGTTGCCTTAATAGTGCTTTTAATTTGATTGAGTAGTGTATTATTAGTACCCTCTGTTTCCTGAGCCAATCCATCAATATCTTCCAGACTTTTTTCTGTATTTTCTAGCTTTACTTTTGTTCTAGTTTGTCCATTTTTACCAAGAACACCTACCGCTATTCCACGGGTAATTATACGATTAAGTTCATTACTAACTAAATTTCCCCTTACTGCTGCATTATTCTCAAAGCGACTTGATTTAGCATCTGAATTATAAGAGTAGTTAATTGAATCATCACGAATTTTTTGTCCCGCAGCAACGGGGTTAGGTATCTTCAAATCTCCTTTGGCACTGTCAATCGCAATTTGACTCTGGGCTTGTTCTAAAGGATTTAAGGTATTTTTCAAATTATTATGTTGAAAGTAATCTTGCATATCTTGGGAATATGATTGAAAGTCAGTCCAAACCTGGCCTAATCCGCCCGTCTGAATTTGTGCTACTGCTGGTAGTATTGCCAGAGATAGCAAGGTAAAAGTAAAAATGGTAGTTTTTCGCATATATCTGTGCCTGAAAAAGGTAAACTACATTATATAGTGAGGTAAAAATTTAGCTTTTGAGCCGTGCTGATTTGGGATTTTGGATAATAGAATTAGTTTTTCGGTTCAATCCCGGTGCTATTCTAAAATCTAAAATTCCTGAGCTATAACCCAAAAATGGGTGCAGTAAATCTAAAAGACGTTGGTAAGTTGCTAATACTACACTATCAGAAATCTAAAATCCAAACTTGTTTGATTCACCATTAACTACTTACATAACCCAATTAACTACTACGTAGAGTAGCCACTAATTGACGTGCAAAGGCAGAAATTGCTTCATATTTATCACTGTGAAGTTGCATCATTTGGCTACGTGCAGTTTGTTCATAAGGGTTATTAGCAACTGCTGCCAATTGCTCGTAACCTGGATAGTAACGACAGAATGTATAAGTACCGTTATCATCTAATAGCCATTGACTATAAACGCCTTCTTTACGGGGAAAAAAGCTTTCTGAAGCATTACGAGAAATAACTTGGCGGGGATATTTTAAGATGTCTGCAAAACTATCTACTGCAACTGGCTGAATGCGTCCAATCAACCGTGTTGTCAGGTTTTGCAATATTTTCGATGCAGCTTTAGATTTAGCAATGGTGTCAGGATCTTGTCCTGATAAGATGACTCTGATACCAGCTTTAGCGCCGTTCGCACAAACTCTACCAACTAAATCGGAAATTTGCTCAAACTCAAATAAAATTGGTGCTTCATCGATAAAGAATATGGAAGCTGGACTACTTAATGCGCGTCGGAGTGCGGCTGAATAAGCACTCAAGGATAGTACGGCTGCATCTTCACTATCTGATAGGTTTCTGAGAGCAAAAACTAAAAGTTGTGCATCGGTAGGAAAGCTGGATGGTGCAGAAATGGCTTGTCCGACGCGGCTAGAAAGCCAAAAGCGTAAGCGCAACTGAATTTGACTCAGAGCATCTTCGACTCTGCCAGTTAAAGAACTTAGCTGCAAATGTTCTGGCGAGCAGAAAAAGAGAAAATCTTTTAAAGTAGGAGTTTTCTGCCAAGCAAGAGTGCCAAATCCTCCCTCCATCGCCTGTCGATATCGCTCTTTGATCCCCTCATCTCTAAAGAAGGCTTCTAAAGCCAAGTTGAGCAGCGATCGCACGGTTTGCGATAAAATTTGACTTTCAGTGGACGATCCTAAAACCATTGTCATTAACGCTGATTCCAGGAAGGCGGTATAATCGTTAAAGCGATCGCGCTGTTGTTCTACTTCTAGCGATCGTAAATCTGGCTGCTCAAATAAGTTATTCGATTGTTTGGAAATATCAAAATAGGCTCCATTCCCCTCCATAAACTCTGTGTAGTCAGTGAAAGTAGATGTCCCATCAGGTTTAGGGAAATCTAACGCCACAACCGGAATCCCATGCGCTAAAGCCTGAGTTAAAATTCCTGACACCAACACCGATTTACCAGCACGAGTTGTGGCAAACAAAGCTAAATTTTTGTGTTGATTAAACAAATCTAAATGTATGGGTGTTCCGCCTTCTTCAGCAATCAACTCAAAGCCTTGTCTATCACCTTTTTTACTTAAAACTAGAGGCATTAATCCCGGAACTTCACTGGTTAAATATAGCTGACGACGATTAAAGGGTGTTGCTAATAAACCTTCCCAAACTATTGGTAGAGTTTGCAGCCAAATTTTCCAGGCATATTCAGTTTCTCTAATTACTCTGGCTGGACGTTGAAAACAGTTTTCAATATATCTTGTCGCCTCATCTAATTTTTCTAAAGTTGGACGATGTACTAAAATGGCAATACTCGTATAAATCGGGACTGCACCTTCAAATAACTGTTCTTGTGCTGCTACCGATTTCTTCAATTTTAATTGAGCATTGACATCAATAGTTTTACTTTTTTCTTGAGCCAGAATCGTTGTCATATTTGACTGCTTCAGCACTCGTTGCAAAGTAGTTTTTACCAATGCTGGATTTGCAGCAGTCAACTCACAAAAAATTTCTGTATCTATTACTGTTTCTCTGGCCAACAGTTCCCATAAATAGCGCAGTTGAGCCGATTTATTGGGCCAGCCGCCGGGTTTTTCCAGAAATGACAATGCGCCAATATAACGATTGTTAACATTAACCCAACGGCGATCGGCACAAGGTACACTAGATTCCATCAGCAAAGTTGTGCCGTGAATATTGTCTAGAAGTAATTTAGTACTAGCTAAATCGGAATTAACTTGTTCGTGTAAACCTTGTTCATCTAAAGTCATTAACTGGGGAATATCTATTGGCTGCGTATCATTAAACCTTTTCCATATTTCCCCCCAGAGTTCATCAGCAGTCAAAGGTTTGATATCCAATCCCATCTTGTTAGATAAGATTTGTTCCCAGCGGAGAAACCCCTGATTGTAAGCATTTGTAACCAAAGTTTCAATACGTTGATTTTCTACTTCTAAAAGATCGCCTTTAAATTTCAACCACCAAGATTCAGCTTTGACTAAAAGCTTTTCTATCCAATCATCTGCGTGTTGCGAGTTAGATTCAATGGTATAAGTTACATAAATCCGCAAAAATTTAGGTTTACGAATCCCAGAAATAGTCAGTTCTTTAATTCTGGCTCTCTCCGCCATCAACAAATATTTGATGTCTCGCGATGATGCATTTCTGATTAATGTTGCTAACTCTTTTTGGCGTTCCTTGTCTGAACTAAAAGAACCCAAGTGCAGCGTCATCCTTTCACCACTAGGAATGTCTTTTAATCCGGCTTCAATGTTATTAAAAAGTGTATCAATTTGTTCAGGTCTTAAGGTGGTATGAATTCCCTTACAATCAAAACCAAAAACAAAGCAGAACCGATCTTTTTGAGTACCTTTTGTCAACAGGTAAGCGCCAATATCACGTCCATTCATGGCGACACGCAGCATTGTCGCCAAGTGCAAGGCATCTTCAAATGGTGTTAATCTACTTTCATTTCCGGCGACGCTGACGCTTTGTTTTCCGATTTTTTGCTTCATGGTTAACTTCCAATAAGCTTTGATAACGAGCAAAGCCTCTTGTCCAAGTGGGAACCCCGATAAATTTACTTAAAAAACTCCAACTCTTACCACCAGTTAAAATCCACCAAGTTCCGATTCCCCAACCAGTCATTAGTACTGTCCACAACCATTTTTGAAACTCTTCTTGGAAAAAACCCCCAAAAATTCCATTGATAATAAAATAGGAAGCTAAGGCAATTACTGTCCAAGGAAGAATTTGATCGGCAGGAATTGGCCCTAGTGAAGGTTGGCTTCCCAGAACCTGATTGACTGGACGAAATTCTTGTTCCTGCTCTTGAGGCATTTGAAATATCTGAATTATTTATTAGGGCCAGCGCCAATTACAAAGCCTGTAAGTACATCAGCAACGGTAACAGCAACAACCACTAATAGAGGAGTTCTAGCGATGCTTTGCCAATCTTCATCTTTACGCACTGCGTTAATCACACCAACTAAGGAAATTGCAATATAGAGTAAGTAAATCGCCCGCAAAACATTAAATATCAAACTTATTGCTGTGTTACTATCACCACCATTGGTTGCTGAACCACTGAAGCTGTTTTTGAAAAAGGTTTCAGCTTTCCCAAAAAATTGAGCTTGTGCAGGGGCTGCAAACCAGTCTAACCAATATAAACTCAGAACGATCGCTGCTGCTAAAATTTGTAATAATATTAGCGATCGCCTTGGTAAATTCACTTGCTGACCAATTTGCTGGATGATGACTGCAATTAAACTACCAACCAGTAAACAAAACAGCAAGATAGGACTTTTGAGGCTGATAACGCTAACCAATACAGCACAAGCAATCAAAAAAGGTACAGATTCAATCAGAATAGTCAGACAGGATTTAAATGCCCGTCTTAACTTGTGAGATTCTTTCGCCGCACTACCAGTTAAAGCTTTGAAAAAGTTTCTCTCGTGAGAACTTTGTCTAAACATTTGCTAATTTTCCTATGGTGTACTATGATTTATCCTTGTTTGTATCAAATTTTACAACTACTACAATTCAACATACTTTAACATCATTTCATTATTAATCAAATTATAAACCTGTAGTAAAGTTCTATATTCTACATCAGTATTCTGAAGTTAAGTTAACATGATATTAAGATTTATCTAAAAAGAAATTTCTCTGATTTGAGAAGCTGGATTGCAAATATTGAGATTAAACTGGTAGATTCCTCTCGACTTTGAGAATTTTCTCAATCTTCTCATACAGATAGCCTGGATCGACCAAATTCCAAGCCTTGACTTTCTCCACCTCATAGGTATCTGAGCGAACTGCTATAAATGTTTTAAACTTGTATGTACACCATAGGCTTGCTCTTAGGGCAGACCAAGCGTAGCTTTGGTTCTTTAAAGTTCTTCGGAGCGAACATGATATGAAACAATATTGAGTCACCAAAATTCAAATATCTGTCTTGAAAAGTTTAGATCGATTGTAGAAAAATGGTAAACGTTCTAATCTACGTTTTACCATTTTCTACACGCCGATTAGATTTGGAACTAAATTACAAACTTAAACACAGTTCCTAGATTAGAACTACCGCCAAAAGAGGCAGTACCGTAAAAGGCACCATTTGAGAGTTGAATTAGCGTGGACTCTGGTGTTGCCCCATTAGTGCCATTGAAACTAATTAAGCCGGTGATGGTTGCTCCAGTTAGCTGATAGATAACTCCTTTGTTGCTTGCCCCACCAGCAGAAGCTGTGCCATAGAAGTTACCATTGCTTGCTTTTATGAGTGCAGCCGTTGGGTTGGCCCCATTGGTGCCATTAAAACTGGCGACTAAAACGGGTGTACCGCCACCGATGGGAACCTTGAATACAGCTCCTTTATTGTTGGCTCCACCTAGTTTAGAAGTCCCATAGAGGAATCCACTAACTTCAATTAATCCAGACTGCGGATTTGCCCCATTGGCGCCATTAAAGCTATATGAAGTCAGTATTCCTGCGGGAGTTAACTTGAATACAACTCCTTTAGCACTTGCTCCACCGGCAGAGGCGCTGCCATAGTAGTTTCCATCGGTAGCCAGTTGCAATCTTGCTAATGGAGTTGCTCCATCAGTACCGCTGAAGCTTCTGATGGTGGTGAGTGCCCCGGTAGTTGGCGAAACCTTAAATATAGTTCCTTTATTATTAGCCCCACCTGTAGAGCTTGTCCCCCACAAATTGCCATCAGTACCTGTAATCAGTCGGCCTGCTGGGTTAGCCCCATTAGTGCCTGTGAAATTTGTCAGAGTTGTCAGGGTTGTAAAAGCTGTTTTCGCCAACTTAAACACACTGCCGAGGTCACTTGTACCACCTGTAAAGGTTGCCCCATATAAATTGCCATCGGCTGCTTGGAATAATCTCGCAACTGCATTAGTCCCTTTGTTGATTCCAGAGGTTCCGGTGAAGTTGATTAGTGTAGTTAGAGTAGTGTAAGCAGTAGGAGTTAACTTGAATGCAGTTCCTTTGCCAGAAGTGCCACCAGCAGAAGTAGTTCCATAAAGATTGTCATCAGTACCGTTGCCTTTAAGTACACCAGCTCTTGGTGTAGCTCCGTTGGTGCCGTTGAAATTTACAACAGTAGTCAATGTTGCACCAAAGGCTTGTTGAATGGGTAGTACTAATGAAGAAGCCAAAACAGTCAAAGAAGTAAAAATCAATACCTGATTTTTGGCCTGGTGTTGTTTGTGCAGATTAATCTTGTTCATTGAATACCTCAAAAAGTTTAGTAGAGACGGAATCGTAGCTAGTTCTGACGGATTTTGCGTAGGCGTAGCCCGCCTTCGGCATCGCTGCTATTCTTGACTAATACCAATTTGAAAAATGATTGCTACAAAGTAGGTTAGGAAGCCACTGCTGTCGAAGGGTTTCCCAGCTTTTCTGCGTTTAAAGCACGAAACCCAACGCCCCAACATCTTGTATATGTTGAGTTTTACCCCGTAATCTACGAGATATTGCTACGACTCAATCTACGTATTGAGCGCATTTTTATCTAAAATTGGTATAATTTGTCAGCTTAGGCATTAATGAGAAAATGCCTTAAATGTTGGTATAGCCCTATTTGAAAAGGACTCAACAAGCCTGTTTTACCTACATCACAAAAACCGTACTAGCACTGAGTCAATAATGTGAATAGCACAATTAATGATTTCGTTCGGTAGCATAGATCGTTATTTGTGTTTTTGATGTCGTGAAAAACACAAAAAACAGTGAAAAATCCACGATTTTGACAAAATATAGTCACAAAACTCGAATCAAAAAGTTCCATATAATGGTTTTTTTGTCAAGCAATTAGTAAGCTCTATTAAATACTGATTAAAACCTCTAAAAAATCTTAATAAGCAAAATCACATATTACACATATTAAGTGAAAGGTCTTGATTTTCCTCTGAAGAAAGTAATAAAAGTGCTATAAAAACCACTTTTGAAACACCTCTAAATTCCCAAAATATATTTAAGCTTTTTAATCATTTCATAATGTAATCATGACTTAAAGTTTACCTTCACATTATACTGTTGATTCCGTTGGCAAAATTTAACAGCTATTACCTATAGCAGTTATCAAAAAATCGTGGAATCCTAAATTTCTTTACTTCGCACTTAGCGGTAGTTTGTAACAAACTGCTGTAATTTATATTGAAGAAATTGATTTCCATAATTCAAATAAAATTGCCATCCTAAATAAGTAAGTGGGTAAAATTAAACATGGCTTTTAAAAGGAAATAAGAGACTGAAAATGGTAATTGAAGCCTGATTCATAGTACTAATAACTACTCTCTTATATTAAAGCCACTGAATATTTATACAAACTTACTTTAAGAATGTAGAGTTTTTAACTAGCAAATAATCATTTGTTAGGGTGGATTAGCAATAGAGCCATACTCTCTATATAAAGTATTGCTTTAGTTTTGCTCTACATTTTTCAGCGTTTTGTGTCAATCTCTAATTTATTAATAACCTTGATAATGCTAATTATTTATGCAGATATAAGGTTGTTTTTAATCGCCAATTTGACACTTGATTTTGATTTTATAGGCGTTGAGCCGGAAATTAATTTGAAGGAGCTTGACATGACTTTTTATCCTAATCGTCAATTGACCTATTTAGCAAGTTCAATTTCTGTACTTGCCATAGCAACTGGTTTAGTAGTAGGTCAATCTGCTACTCATAAATCTCTAGCTCAGACCTCTACTACTCCTCCCCCAACTGGAGTAACTTCCATAAATGGTGCAGGTGCAAGCAGTATAACTACTTTGTTTATAGGTACAGGAACTACCTCTCCTTTTAATCCGAAAGGCTCATGGTTTAACACTTACGGTGTTGGAAATCCTTCAAGCCTCAATCCTCCCGGCCCAGTAAATGCGGCTGTCACATTTAGATATGCTTCGGTTGGTAGTGGTAAGGGTTTAACAGCTTTTTTCACTCAAACCGTACCAGCTGGTAGTCCTACTATCAATCGCCCTGTCTCTTTTGCAGCTAGTGACGACCCCGTAGTAGGAACAGAAAAAGTTAGTGGCAGTCCCAATAACGCTGGCACACCCGCAAATGCATACGTCCAAGTACCTGCAATCACCGTTGGAATCGCCTTAGCTTATAACCCCACTGGTCTAAACGTGCCAGCTGGTGGAATTAAGCTTTCACGAGCTACTTACCTTGGTATTCTTCAAGGCAACATCATAAATTGGAATGATGCCAAAATCAAAGCAGATAACGGTGGCGTAACAATAGCAAATAAGCCTATCGTTCTCGTATATCGTAGTGACGACAGCGGTACTACTTTTGCTTTAAGCAGTCATCTCAAGGCGGCATTTCCGACATGGAACAGAGGAACTGGTAAAAAAAGTATTGTTGGCTCTGTACCCTCAACAATACCAACCGATACAGTTATTTGGCCAGTTGGTTCCAAAGGTGCTACAGGAGGTGGAGGTGTAGCCACCACCATCGCTACCACTCCTGGTGCAATTGGTTATGTGGATAGTGCTACGCAGTTAGCTAACAATCTGAAAGCTGCTCTCTTGCAGAACAAGGCAGGTACTTACAATGCCATTTCACCAACTACAATTTCAAATGCTTTTGTCGGTGCGAGTGACCAAGATGCAAATGCTCAACGGATTAAACTCGTAGTTACAGATCCAACAGCTGCAAATGCTTATCCCATTGTTACCGCAACTTACGTGCTATTTTATAATAAATACGCAGACGCTAAAGTAGCAGCTGGTATTAAAGGATTGATCGGTTGGGCTTTCGGAGCAGCCGGGGACACGATCGCTAAAAATCGCGGATATGCTCCTCTTCCCCCTGCAATTAAAACTCTGTCTCAAAATGTTGTGAATACTTACGTCAAACCATAATTGGGTGAATACTGTTTTTGGTATTATCCTCCCTTGTATCCTTTAGATTTTTACATATCTTGACAAAGATATGAAAGTTATACCCCAGGATTATATTTATAATCTTGGGGATTTATTAAGGCGATGATTCGATCTCAATAACTAAATATTCAGATAGTTCGCGATCGCTTTTAAGCATTCACCGATGCTGTCAGGTGATGCGATCGCATCACCTGACATCAACTATGTTATGATTTTATCTGTTGAGAAATATTTTCGGTCATGTGACTGACTATATAGACTCCTCTTTGAATCTAAATCTCTACACCCTTTGATTCTAAAGGTGTTTAATGTCATAAGTATTCCAAAAATTGAAATTTTACTTAGCCGCAATGTATTGTAATACCTCGCGTGACACTGACACTGATACACCTAACTGTCAAAGAAAATGTGCTAATAAGAACGGACAAGTCTAGTGTGTCATACACGCAGACAACATACGGATACTACTGGAACTTATGCCCACGGATATAATTACTCGTCCTGAGTCCCTCACAGAAGATTGCTTTTTTACTTACGCTCTTGGGACTGATTTGCACGATCCTAATTCAACAGCCAAATATTTACGCCGAATCAGAAAAGAAGATAAACCATATATTGACATAGCTGTTTCTCCCAGACCTGGCTATCGGTTTGAGGTTTGTCTTATCCCTGTTGAAGGGTTCGCTCAAGAAAGAATATTGACAAAAGACGGGTTCGCCAAAGCTTTAGCAATCATTTGTGCTGTCTCTAATAAAGCTAGGAAACGATTCCCTTCAGGAAATGGACAAGAGATAGTCCGGTGTCAATTTAGTAAGTTAGCTGATGCAGTCGCTGTAGCGAATAGACTGTCTGCATTACCCTCTGATATGTATGAAACTCTCGTCAAGCTACCAAATGCTTTGTAATATATATTGCATCCGCTGAAATATTTATTATTAAAACGGACACCGGGACATTTTAATGGTAAGTAGTTAAATGGACTTGAGACAAAACTTCAATGGGTCATATTTTGTCTGTTGAGAAAAGACTTGTTATGCAAGACTTTTAAGCTTAATGTACAATTTTGACGTTTTTGTAAGCTAACCTGTAAATTCAAAGTGAGTTTTTTTTATGCCTATAAGTCCTTTGCGTGAAGAACCTCGTAACCAGCGAGCGCCTGTAATTCGTACAAGTAATGAATTTATACTCTTGGAATGGCTGAAGTCAACTGGTCGTTTAATCGAACGCGAACATCAAGAATCTGAGTATCTAACTGAAGTAGAAGAAATTTCCGAAATGATAGACCTTGACGATATCCCTTACGATCATGACGATGATGATAGTGACATGGATTTAGACGCCTAGTAGCGTAATTCGTAATTACTATATCGCAAGCGTTCCATTGATTTGGAATCGGTGTTTCATTTACGCCAAAAGGCTAAAATTCCTGACTTACACCGATTTTCAGTTGAGTAGACTACAAGAAAGACCTAACCCCCTACCCCCTTCCCTATAAGGGAAGGGGGAAATTCAAAGCCTCTCTCCTTCAAGGAGAGAGGAATGGAAGTGAGGTCTGTACGTGGTCTATTCATTTGAAAACTGCTGTATCTAAAAAAGTCGGGAATTTTAGTATTAAAATGCGAGTGTGTTTAATTTTTGGACTTAAGTAAGAGATAAAATAATTGTCCATTGCTGACTGTAACACCAGCGCGATCGCCTGCGATTTTCCCAGTACCTAAAAAATAATCCACTCTACCTGCACCTTTAATTGCACCTCCGGTATCTTGATCGAGAACATAGCGGCTGATAATGCGCTCTTGCATTTTTCCGGTAGGATTAACAAAGGGAATGGAAGCGCGAATCAACGCTAAAGCCCCAGGAGGCATAAGAGATTTATCTGTAGCAATAGAACGCTCTGCTGTTAATGGTACGTTAATAGAACCTTGAGCTGGCTCACCGTGATTTTCTTGAAAAAAAACAAAGCTGCGATCGCGCGGAATATAAATATTTAATTCTTGGGGATGCTTTTGAAAATAGTCGAGAATAATTGGCAGAGTGATACCTTCTAGCGGTAATTTGCCATCATTTACTAATTCTCGCCCAATACTTTTGTAATTATAAGCGGTATGACCTGCATAGCCGATTGTTGTTTGAGTACCATCGGGAAGTTGGAGCCTCGCCGAACCTTCAATTTGAGCTAGATATGGCTCAAGACGATCGCGAAACCAAAATAACTCTAATCCTCGTAATTTTCCTTTTGCAGCTTGTAAACCATCAGTTCCTTCTAACTCCTCGCGTGTCGGATGAGGCTTAGTCCAAGAGTTTAAATCGGGAGGTAAGCGATAAACGGGATAGCGATATTCTGTTGTGGGGACGCGACTGGCTGCGTACAGTGGCTCATAATAGGCGGTGAATAAAACGGAACCTTGGTTATCTTTACCGACTGACTGGTAAAGAACAAATTCCCGCTCAATGGCTTGATGTAATTCTGTGGCAGAATTAGTTTTTAATAAAAGTTCGCGGAATCTTTGCAAGCTTTTGATGACGCGATCGCGCGTAATCCCCGCCACCGGATAGTTTTGATAAGCAGCCGCAGCATCGGCTGTTTGCAGATATTGGAGACTGCGAGCGATCGCACCGATCAGCGCCTTTTTCTCTGGTATTTTGCCATAAATGACTTCATCCAGACAAGAGGTATCATTTTGACAACAAGTAATTGGTAGTCTCTGGATTAATGGTAATTTTTGTTTTTGCAAAAATGCATCTTGATTTTTAGCAGTCAAGGACACTGGTAGATCCCACTTTTTCACCTGACATTCTGGCAAAATGAGTTCCTGATGCGTGAAAGATTGCATCCGCACCAGTAAAATCGACAAAATCACAGGTAGGCTGATAGCGATAGTTTTGTGAAACTTTCCTAACCCAATAAGTGTTTTTTTCATGAAAATTCAAAATTTTTAAGATTCTCCCACCTCGCTGAAATTCCAAAATCAACAACTAAAAATTTTACCCAATGCCCTATTCCCTATCCCCTATTCCCTATTCATTCATATTACGGTAAGTCGCAACGGCAGAGGGCGATATCCGATTCAAATATCGGAAGATCCAATACTTAAAGATAGTATCTAAAATTACTGGAAATGTAGCGATAAATAAGAAGATAAAATCTCTATTTGCTGGTAATCCCCAATGGCGTGATACTCCTTCTAGCAAGACTTCCCAGCCATGAGGAGAGTGGAATCCGACAAAGATATCAGTAAACAAAATAATGATAAATGCCTTGGCGCTATCGCTAAGTCCATAGACAATATTATCAAAGAAATCTTTGACCACAGCAATAGAAGACTTACTGACTAGCAAAAGCCAGATAACAGCAACCACCGAGAACATATCTGCAAAAACATTTTTGATAGCACCAGAGCTTTCGTGACGAAATTCTTCAGCAAGCTCTTTCGCCTTCTTTTTCATTTCAGTCTCCATCTGCTCAGGTAACAGTGGAGGAGCTTTCATAATGAAATTTTCAAACTTGAGCTTTTCTTCAAATCTTTCTAATTCTAAAAGGGCTTCCTCTTCCATTTCCGAATTGAGAAATATCTGTATTTCCTCACTGCTTCTAAATCTCTCAACAATTGGCCCAACTACAAAAGCTTTTGCTATCTGATGCGTTAAAAGTGGTACAATAATTAATAGTAAAATAAACCTGATAGATATTATTGTTCTTTTTTGAGTTTGACGAAAACTCTGAATTACTTCTTGTTCCGAATTAGGGTCTAATTCAACTTGCAGACGACTGATAGTACTTAAAATAGAGCGAGGTAAAACACCTGTTGTATCGGTTTTGCTCTTGGCTTTTGGTTTATTGTTTAAGTCTTGATTTTGTATTTTGGGTGGTAATGTTGGAGTTTTGACGAGCAGGGATTTTTCGTCAGATGTTACATTAACTGGTACATTTGGAGGTTGTACTACTAAAGCGTTAGAAGTTGTTTTATCGGAATTTGTTGTGTATTTAGATGTAACTCGATCGATATAGTTTAGCTTTTCCAAAACTAAAGAAGGAGCTAGATACTCTATACCTGCTTTTTGGGCAGCTTTTTGATCCTCTTCATTTAGAAACCAACGACTTGCTCTAAACTCCGTCAGCCGCATTCTGACAACTTTTAATAGTTTTTTGAGGTCTGACTCAAAATAATCCATCACACTGTTACTGTACATGGCCGAGTCGATGTCTATTTTATTACCATTGAAATGCTTATCTTCTATTTCCTGAATTTTTAATGCTGCATCATAGGCTTCATGTAAAGAACGTTCAGGAGTCTGTAAGTACCATCGAAAAGCAGCAAGCAAGAAAGAATAGATTTTTTGACTAAAAACAGAATTTTTCATTGCAGACAATCATTTAGCATTGTTTGATGACTATTAACCTTAAGTTAACGCACGAGGTATACTAACAAATCTACAAGGAGAAAGTTTGTGGTTTCTCATTCGGTTTGGATTGTTGGCACTAGCCGTAGTGGTAAGACGGCTCGCTTAGTAGAACAATTTTGTAATTGGGTAAAATCAGAAAAACAATATACTGAATCATTTTATACAAAAAAACCAGGGCGTAAAAAAACAGGCGATGTACCTGAATTGTTATATCTTAAACAAACAGAGCCAGGAGTTTTAGTTTTAGCTGCCAATGATGATAATCGTCGAGAGTTAGGAGATATAATTGTTACCTCAACTTTGGGTAAATATCCGGTTCGTGCCAAAACGCCACTAGGTTTTTTTCAGGATGAAGTTATTTTATTTTGGCCGTTGCTGATTAACTCGTTGAACCTGAAAGCACAGTTTCCGGTAAGATTGCGACCGGAAACCGAACAAGAGTTAGCAACCAAACTTTGGCGTCCGCAATTAGACGAAGAAATTTTACGTCTTGCGGGAGTGAATGAATCTCGCTTGGTGCGTCGCATTTTAGACTTATTACAATTAGCAGCTTACAGTGGCATACCTGGCGAAGATATTGCCCAAATTTTAGCCAAGGGTTTTGGGGAAAATACCACAATAGAGCCGGAATTTTTGGCATCTTTGCTACTAGATTGGCGTAATTGGTGTTTAGAGAGGGGGTTACTGACTTATGGGATTATTACCGAACTTTATAGTCAGCACTTATTAAGCGATCGCAACTACCAACAGCACCTAACTAAACGCTATCAGGCAGTACTGGCGGATGATGTCGATGACTATCCTAGCGTAGCGCGTCTTTTGTTTGAGTTGCTATTAGATCGAGGTGCAGTTGGCGCGTTTAGCTACAATCCTGATGGTGCGGTGCGATTGGGATTGGGAGCAGATCCCAACTATTTAGAAGGGTTAGCAGAGCGTTGTCGGGTAGAAATATTGAACGGGCCGCCTCCAGAGTCTCTGAGCGAGCAACTGACTAAACAGATGGTGGAATTAGTCACTTCCCCAATGACACTGTTGAGTTTACCAAAAACAGTGCATTCAATTCAAACCACCTCCCGCGCCCAATTATTGCGGCAAACAGCAGAGATAATTGCTAATGCTATCCAATCAAAGCAAGTGCAACCAGAAGAAGTAGCAATTATTGCACCAGGTTTAGATGCGATCGCTCGTTATACTCTAGTAGAAATCCTCGTCAAGCAAAATATCCCAGTAGAATCGCTCAATGACCAACGTCCCCTAATTAGTTCGCCCGTGATTCGCGCCTTACTCACCATACTGGCACTAGTTTATCCCGGCTTGGGACGACTTGTAGATCGGGATGCGGTGGCGGAAATGCTGGTTGTGTTGAGCAGGAAACAATCACCTGAAAACTCTACAGACGCGATGAATCGCGTCTCTACTACAGACGCGATGAATCGGGTATCTACTACAGACGCGATGAATCGCGTCTCTACAAATATTGACCCGGTACGTGCTGGTTTGATTGCAGATTACTGCTTTGTACCCCATCCCGATCGCCCCAACTTGCTACCAGTGTCAGCCTTTGAGCGCTGGGATCGAATCGGCTATGCAGCTACTACAGCCTATAGTGAGATATTACAGTGGTTAGAACAGCAGCGATCGCAACAAGAATTGCGGTTAATTCCTAGTCCTATTTCTCTGTTAGACAGAGCAATTCAACGTTTTTTGTGGAATGGAAGTAATCTCCCCTACGAACAACTAGCAGCATTGCGGGAATTATTAGAAACCGCCCAACATTACTGGGAAATTGACACCAGATTACGACAAATTACCCCAGTGGAGACAACGCCTCAGACAACTATTATTGAATTCATTCAATTACTGCGGCGTGGTACAATTACTGCTAACCCTTACCCGGTGCGCCCCATTGGTGGAGCGAGAAAGGCTGTCACACTAGCAACTATATTTCAATATCGATCTAGTAGGCGATCGCACCAGTGGCATTTTTGGCTAGATGCTGGTTCACCCCTGTGGGCGAAAGGTGGTGCAGCAACTTTGTTCGGTGCGCCGTTTTTCTTGCGAGATAGATTAGGCGAACCTTGGACAGCAGAAGATGAGAAATTGGCAGAAGAACAAAGACTGCAAAGAATTTTGACAGATTTACTGTCTCGTGTATCTGAGAGAGTTTATTTGTGCCACAGCGATTTAGCAGTGAATGGACAAGAGCAATTAGGGCCGCTGTTACCCTTAGTGAATGCTTGTGTAACGGTTATTTCTGAATCTACTGTTAATTGAGTGTTTTTATAGCGGTTCTCGACAAGCGTGAAGTACAATTTTGACCTCTCTCCAAACCTCTCTCGTTTTAGGAGAGAGGCTTTGAATCTTTTACTAAATCAACCTAGCACTTACTGAAATATCCGAGTAAATTAAAAATGATATTGCTGAAATAGTAAAAGAAAGTTGTTAAGTTAATGTCACTCGATTCGCTTAAGCAAGAAGCAAAAAATCATAACACTTCACCACAAAGATTACGAGAGCTAGCTGCAATTAATGATGAACTAACGAGATTAGTTGCTGCAAATCCTCTCGCCGATAGTAGTTTATTAGCAGAACTTGCGATACAAGCCAGAACTAACAATGATGTGGAAATGCAAAGAGCGATCGCAAGCAATCCCAATACACCAACACAATGGTTAATCGGACTAGCGCATCTGTTTCCTGAAGAATTCTTTAGTAATCCGGCTTATGATTTGTCAATTCTGCAAAATTTTAACTTTCCTCACAGTTTTGGAAAGAAATTCCTCTTGAAGCTTGTTTGTGCATCTAATGCACCAACATCTTTTCTAGAATTTGCTGCTGGCATTTGTGAAACTAATATTAAGCGTATTCGGAATAAGGATAATTTTCAATACTTCTCTCTAGAACGTCAATATGAGATTAATATTAAGCGTCTTCGGAACGATATAGGAGCTTGGCTAGGTATATTCTCTTTTGAAGATTTTTGGAAATGGAGAGAAATCTTAATTGTTCTAGCTAGTCATCAGAATACTCCTAGAAAAAAACTATTGGAGTTATCAATATCTGGGGAGGATATTGTTGCAGAAGTTGCTCAGTTACGTCTTGATTGTCCCAATGATGATATTACTTTCTGGGATCGGGTGGCTTTAAATAAGAAACCAAATCTCATTCTTTTTATTCCACGTAGGATGATGTTTAAATTGGTGCAATTGCCAGATATATCAACAAATTTTTTAAAAGCAGCATCTCAGCTTGAGGCATTTACAGGAATTCTCAATATTATTGCAAATCATCCGAAAACACCCAAAGAAATACTCGATAATCTAGCAAAAAATAGCCTTGATTTTATTGCTCAAGCCGCAAAGCTACATATTAATTATGCTGGAGAATTGGAAACTGGATGGCGCGATCTAGCGGAAAGCAAAATTGATAGAGCGCAACTGCCTATTTTAAATAATGATGAAGAAGGAATTGAACTGCGATTGTGGTACGCAGGAGCAATTGATGAAAGCACTTTACCTTATTTAAATCAAAAGTCAGTACACGAATATACAAGTACTTTATTAAAGATTCTTTCTTCTACTGACACACCTCGTTCGATTTTAGATAATCTGGAAAACCACCCCAGAGTTTCTCAATTAATCGCTGAATGTATTACTTATTTAAAACAGCGAGAATCAATAGCTTTCGATTTACTTGCGGGAATACTGCCAATAGGGCATACTAAACTACCAAATCATTCTACCAATCAAACCAACCCTGTAATTACCGATTTAGACACTTTGTTTACGAAGTTAAAAGATAGATATTGGAGCAAAAAAGTAAGAAGCATTCCCATCCCCATAAATAACCCAACAATTAATCTATGTTTACTTGCCTTGATACAAAACAATAGGGTTTCGAGACGCAGAAGATCCTACCGAGAAAATATGCTTAAGGATTTTGACAGAGGTAGATATAAAGACCATAGTCCAATATTTATTAAATTTTCTAATTTAGAATACTATGGCGTAATTCTAGCAAGCGCTCCTAGCACTTCACCGCAAATCCTATCAAAATTAGTGGAGCATCCAATCCAGGGAGTGAGAGTTTTGGTAGCTAGTCATCACAATATTACTCAAAACTCTTTAGACAAGTTAATTGACGATCGCAATCCAGAAGTTAGAGCAGCTGCTTTGGCTAATCCCAAACTTGATTCGATGCTTAGAGAACAATTAGCAAGCTTGGAAAATCCAAATTTATCTCTATTAGATTTACGAGAACTAGCAAATAGTGAGTACACTGCTGTCAAAACTAAAGTTGTTCGACATCCTAACGTTGATAGTTCAATTCTGGCAAAACTAGCTGACGATAAGTTAATTGTCAAATTAGCTGTAGCTAAACATCCGAAAACTCCAGCCAAGATTCTAACTAAATTTATAGAGCATCCAGATCGAAGATTACCTTTAGCAGTCGCTCAAAATCCTGGTGCGCCGAAAGATTTACTAATTCAGTTAGCTACTCAACCCGCAGTACGTGGGGGATTTCACTTTAATCCACTCAATTTAGCTGCTGTTAAAAGTTTACTGACCCAAGAACCAGAAGCGGCGATTCCTTTCTTGGATCGGTGTCTAAAATTTCCCGATCGCCCATCATTTTCTCGCTTTTTGGTTCTGATGAATCCTCATATACCGAGTTCATTTCTGGCAAGATACTATAAATCTTGGTTTTGGCCAGAAAGATATGCGATCGCTCAAAATCCAAATACTGACCGCGATATTTGCCAACAACTAACCCAAGACCCCAATCGTATTGTTCGTGCTGCTGCACGGGATAATTTAAAGTAGTAAGCTAATCAGCATTAAAGTTGCATAATCAGGGCGGGCAAGATGCCATTAGTGTCAAGTTAAGATGAAATCACTGGGGTAAAATAGTATAGCTAGGGACTGGGGACTGGGGACTGGATGAAAAGTCTTTTTGTGTTTAGGTTTTATCCTCCTCAAATTAAAATTGAACAAAAATAATAAACAGCTGCCCGAATTCGATGAACGACTGCCCGAATTCGATGAACGACACCCCGAATTCAATAAACGGCTGCCCGAATTCAATAAACGACTGCCCGAATTCAATAAACGACTGCCCGAATTCAATAAACGACTGCCCGAATTCAATAAACGACTGCCCGAATTCGATGAACGACTGCCCGAATTCGATGAACGACTGCCCGAATTCAATAAACGGCTGCCCGAATTCGATGAACGACTGCCCGAATTTGACGAACATACCTTTGACATTTGGGCTTCTGCCTTAACTTAACACCAATGGCAAGATGCCTACCCCACAAGACATTGAGAAAATTTTAATATGCAAATTAAATGTGTTTTAGCTTATTCTCTTTTAGATGTTGGATTATAGCAGAAGTAAGTTAACCTATTACGAATGAGCGTTTACTTAAAATAGGTTTATTAAACGCCGCGATCGCAGAAACAATGCTAAAGATGATTTCAGAGATTAGCTTCAATAGATAAGGCAAAATTCAGGTTGCTAAACCGTTACTATCGTCAAAATAGCCTGTATTAATACTTCTAGCTCAATTGGTTTAGAAATATGGTGTTGAAATCCGGCGGCTATTGCTTGTTGTCGATCGATTTCTCCCGCATAAGCAGTCAAAGCGATCGCTGGAATTTCTCCACCTTGTTCGGGCGGCTGCTTTCTAATTTGCCGAATTAAGGTGTAGCCATCCATATCGGGCATACCAATATCACTAATTAATAAATCAAATTTTGCTTGCATCAAATTGTTTAGAGCATCATGTCCTGAGTCCGCCTCAGTCACTTGTGCCCCGTACTGTTCTAGCACGAAGGCAATGAACTCCCGCGAATCTTTGTCATCATCTACAAGCAGCGTTTGCAATCCATTGAGATTGAAGTCTGAGCGATCGCGATCGGCAGTATTAACTTGATTTAATTTTGAAGCAGCGATCAGTGGAAGTTTAACTTGAAATACTGCTCCTTGCCCTTCTCCAGGACTGGCTGCTTGAACGGTTCCGCCGTGCAATTCAACCAAATGACGCACGATCGCTAGCCCTAACCCCAACCCGCCAAATTTTCGCGTCGTTGTCCCATCGGCTTGGCGGAAGTAGTCAAAGACGTAGGGCAGAAAGTCACTAGAGATCCCCCTACCAGTGTCGCTGACAGTAATTTGAGTGTATTTTGCAAGATGAGTATCTACTTCATCCTTGATTGTTTCTAACCGCACCTCTACTCGACCACCCTCTGAGGTAAATTTAATCGCGTTAGAAAGTAGATTCCAAACAATTTGTTGCAAGCGACCAGAATCACCCAACACTTGTCCAACGTTCGGTTCAAATATTGTTTGAATCTGAATAGATTTAGCTTCAGCAGCAAGGCGCACGGTTTCAAGGGCAGCTTTGATAGTAAAAGTAAGACCGACTGGAACTGTGTCTAAAGCCAACTTACCTTGGAGAATACGCGACACATCGAGCAAATCTTCGATTAATTGTGCTTGCAGTTTCGCATTGCGCTCGATGGTTTCTAGGGCGTACTGAGTTTTGGCTGCATCTTGGTGACTCTTTTGCAGAATTCTTGCCCAACCCAGAATTGGATTCAAGGGCGATCGCAATTCATGAGATAGCACTGCCAAAAACTCATCTTTGATGCGGTTGGCTTGTTGCGCTTGTTCGGTCTGTTGCTGCAAGGAAATCATCAGTTGATTGAGGCGATCGTTTTGATCTTGCAGCAAGGCTTCTGCTCGTTTACGTTCGGTGATATCGGACAAGATGAAAACGGCACCAGTGAGAGTCCCATCCCCATTAAATACTGGGTCGATGGTTTTGGCAAACCACTGTCCTTTCGACTGAAATTCGAGAACTTGCCGTTGGTGAGTTTCTTTCGCACGCCGAAAACAAGTGCCATCGCCGATTCCCAATTCTGCGCTCATCAACTCATGGTGAGCATAACCTAAAATTTCGTGGTAGGGCTTGCCAAAAAGCTGCATCATCGCTCGATTACAACGCAGAATTATCCCTTCTCGGTCTACCAGAGATACGCCGTCTTTCATGGAGTCAAAGGTAGTTTGCCACTCCCGCGCTGAGGACAAAGCAGCTTCCTCCGCCCGACGAATTCGCAGCAGCGATCGCACGGTGGCAAGCAGTTCAATCGGTTCAACAGGTTGTACTAGATAAGCATCAGCACCGCTATCCAAGCCTTCTGCTTTATCCTGGCTTTGGATAAAACTTGCAGAAAGGTGTAGTACGGGAATAAAAGTCGTTTCAGGGTTTGCCTTAATTTGGCGACAAACTTCAAAACCGGTGATATCTGGTAGTTGGACATCTAAAATTACTAAGTCAGGCTGAAAGTTAGCAATAGCTTCTAACCCTGTCGTTCCAGTTGCCGCTTCCAGGACACTAAAGCCTGCATTTTGCAAAATACGGGTAACAACGTAACGATTGGCTTCGTTATCATCAACATGCAGGATCGTAACCCGTGGCTCAGACATGACTTTTCCCTTAAACCTCTAGAACAAGTCCGGCTTTGACGAGCGCATCTTGAAGTTGAGCGTAGATGCGTAGCGGCTTGTCGTCAGACATCGCCGTCGTTTGAGAGCCTGTTTCTTTGGAAACAATGGCTATGCTTTGTTGCGCTAATCGGCTATGTGCTTCTGCATCCAGTTGGGCAGATGAGTAGACGATCGCCGGAATCGACTGAGTGACGGAGTTGTTCTTAAGCTGCTTGAGTACCTCAAATCCACTCATCTCTGGCATCTCCAAGTCCAAGACGATCGCGTTTGGCTGTTCCTGTTGTGCCAAATATAATCCTTCCTGTCCATTCGCGGCTTCTAAAATACTCAACGGTGTATTTATTAACAACTGTTTCACAAGATACCGATAAGCGGGGTCATCATCAATCAACAAGATTGTTTGAGGCTTGTTCTCAGTAATTAGCCTATTAAGTTTGTTTAACAGGGGCAATCTGTCTACCGGCTTAATTAGAAAACCGTCTGCTCCTAGCGCCAGTGCTTGCTTTTCGTTATCAATGATGGTAATCACGAGTACAGGGATCGTGCGAGTTGTTTCATCTCCTTTGATTTCCCGCAAGAACGTCCAGCCATTTTGCCCCTCCAGCAGAATATCTAGCATAATCGCCGACGGTCGAAATTGTTGTAAGGCTAGCCTTGCCTGAGCTAAGGTACGGGTAGCAATCAATTGATAGATTGAGTCTTGAAGGTGCTTTTCGTAAATAAATAGGGTTTCTGGATGATCTTCAACCACCAGAATCGGCAAACGAGTTGTCTCAACTGATACAATTGGTTGCAGTCCGGTGGTCAATTCGGTGGCATCTGGGTAGACGATAGGAATTAATGCTGTAAAGGTAGAGCCTTTACCCGGCTGACTTTTCACCGAAATGCTGCCGCCAATTAACTCCGCTAACTTACGCGATAACGGCAATCCTAAACCAGTTCCCTTCACCTGCTTTTGCAGAGAGGACTCAATTTGCATAAAATCCTCAAAAATCCGCTCTCGATCGGCGGGAGCAATACCGATGCCCGTATCAGATACAGAAAAGCTGACGGTGTGACCCGTTTGCACAGCGGTGAGGCGCACCTCTCCCTGCTCGGTAAATTTGAGCGCATTCGAGACAAAGTTTCTCAGAATTTGAGCGACTTTCCCCTCATCGGTAAAGAGGGGCGCAATACCTTCAGGTTCCTCGACAATCAGCGCTACAGAGGAGCCTTGAACTAATAAGGGGCGCAGCATCCCCCGCAGCGTGGCAAACAATTCACTAACTTCAAAGGAACTGGGATGCACTTCAATTTTTCCAGCTTCCACCTTTGCCAAATCCAGCAAGTCGTTGACCAGTTCTGATAATCCGCTTGCCGCCTTTTGGATGAATGTCACCTGCTTTTCTTGCTCCACAGTTAAATCGCCATCCATCCGGGCTAGCAGCATTCGAGAGAGGGACAAAATCGAGTTGAGCGGCGTGCGAAACTCGTGGCTCATGTTCGAGAGAAAGCGGGTTTTTAGCTCATTTACCTGTTGCAGGGAGCTAGCTTTTTCATCGAGTTCTGCATAGAGAGCAACCACACCGCGATTGGTATCTTCCAATTCCTGATTCAGTTGGCTTAGTTCTTCCTCACGCTTGCGTAGTTCTGCCATCGCCCGGAGTAATTCCTGATTTTGCTGCTGGATTTCTTGATAGGGATTTTCGGGCGATCGCCCAATTACGGTTTCTCGAATCTGCTGCAATTGCGAATCGGTGAAAGTAGGTGTGCGCTTCGACAACCTTTTGCCGATTGTTACCGTTGTTCCCTGCTTCGGCAGCGATTCAATCTCAAATAAATCCATCAATCTCCGAGTACCCACGATGCCTAGCCCCGCTCCCGTATCAGAGGTGTAACGTCCGGCCAAAACCTCTGCTAAATCAGGAATGCCCTCACCCCGATCTTGAATCTGAATCAGAAACGTCTGCGGCTCTCCCGCCACAGAAAATTCAACTGTTCCGCCTTGGGCATATTGAAACGCATTGCGGGCAATTTCGGAAACTGCCGTTGCCAATCGCGCCCGATCTTGAGCATCAAAGCCCAACTGCTCGGCGATCTCACGAGTTCGTTGCCGAGCTTGTACAACATCCTGTTCGTACTGGATAGCGATCGCCAAAAGGATTGTCAAGTTGCTTCGCTCCAATTCAAAATTGCACATTCTTCAAGGTTTGTACCTTTAATTACGAATTACGTTAGCGTAGCGGGGCGTAGCCCATTACGAATTACGAATTACGAATTACGAATTATTTAGTCATCTCCCCATTCCTTTCGCGACTAACACTGTCACATCATCCCGGTCTCGGTTAAAGTCTCGGTATAGCACGCCTGCAATCAGGCTGGGATGTTTTTGCATCAAGCCTGGATAGCGATCGATCTGCCACTTAGCGCTTAATCCGTCAGAATGCATAATTAAAATTCCGTTGGCATACCAGGGATAGCTAAACTCTTGAATTTTGCGGATTTCATGTCCCACCGTGCCATTGTGAGATAGCAGATGGCGGTGCTCAGTAAAGGAGAAAATGCTGGCAGCGATGTTGCCAATGCCAGCAAAGCGGACAGACTGTTGCTCAAAGTCGATTTCGGCAATGGCGAGTGCTGCGCCTCGCGTACTTCGCAAGGCGGCGTGGGCAGCTTCGACGATCGCCCCCGGAGAACGATGAATGTGTTCTTGAAACATTCTTACGGCTGCGGAAGCAGCAGAAGCCGCCGCAGGCCCATGCCCTAAACCATCAGCTACTAGCAACAGGTTACGGCAACTATCGACTTCTGATGCCCAGGTATCTCCTGAAACATCTTCTCCTCTTTTGGGCAAACAGATCGCTCCAATTTCTAAAAACTTTTCAGGTTGATGGGGTGCTGGGTTTAGCCAGAGGTGAGCCAAGAGCGCTGTTCCTTGGTTGGGAATGGAGTAAATTTCCAATAAACCAGAAAGGCGACGAATTGCACCCATACCATTACCCAAGGTTCCGGCTGTGGAAAAGCCATCTTGCAAACACTCATCCACATCGACCATTCCCCGCCCTTTATCTAGCGCTAAGATTTCAATGCCAATTTTGGAATTTTCCTTGAGCGATCGCAGCAATACAACTCCGCCGTGGGCGTGCTGCACCAAATTGTTCGCAATTTCTGTCGCCACAATCCCAACCTTGCCCCGTTCTATTTCCTGAAAACCGAGCCGAGTTGCTAAAGCCATCGCTACCCGTCTGGCTTCTCCAGTTTGGCTAGATTCAGTAATTGTGACGGTGACAGATTCTCTCATTTTATTTCCATCGTACAATGATTATCCGTGTTCCTTCTCCCACCGCAGACTGAATCTCAAACTCGTTGGCAAGTCGTTTCGCACCACCCAGCCCCATACCTAACCCGTTGCCTGTGGTGAATCCATCCTTGAGCGCCAGTTCGATATCGGAAATTCCCGGCCCCCGATCTTCAAAGGTCAGTCGGAGTCCTCGTCGTCGCCCTTCCTGAAGCGTTTCTAGTTTGACTGTGCCGCCCCCTCCGTAGTCTAGGGTATTGCGGGCTAACTCACTGGCGGCGGTAACAATTTTAGTTTGGTCTACTAAGCCAAAGCCTATTTCCACGGCCATCTGGCGCACAGACTGCCGAACTAAAACTACATCTGTAGAAGATTGAATCTCGATGGTTTCAGTCTTCTGCATCATCATCTGCACGCCATTTAGTGGCAGTGATTTGATTTGTGGTTCCATTGAGTGACGATCGCAACAATGCCATCCCCTTTTCGATGTTTAAAGCAGTGCGAATCCCCGTCAGCGACAACCCCAATTCCACTAAGGTAATTGCCACAGCAGGCTGCATCCCGACGACAACTGTCTCAGCATCCAGCACCCGTGACATTCTGGCAATGTTGGCTAAAACCCTACCAATGAAGGAATCAACAATCTCTAATCCGGAAATATCGATCAGGACACCGCGAGCGTGGGTTTGAGTGATGCGGTTAGTCAAGTCTTCCTGTAGCATGATGGCGAGGCGATCGTGCATATCTACCTGGATTGTCACAAGTAGAAAATTGCCCATTTTAAGTATAGGAATGCTTTCCATTGCTTTCTTCCAGTTATTTGGATTGAGAGCGGGTAATGGTCGTTCCCAACCGTTTTAGCGCCGTGAGGAAGGCATCGGCTAAGGTTGCTTTTGTGACTACATTTGTCAAATCAATGCCGAGATAAACGATTGTTTGGGCAATTTGAGGGCGAATGCCACTAATCATACAATCGGCTCCCATGAGACGGGCGGCGGTAACTGTCTTGAGCAGATGTTGAGCAGTCAGGGTATCGACGGTGGGAACCCCGGTAATATCAATGATGGCAACTTCTGACTCTGTTTCGACAATCTTCTGCAATAACGATTCCATCATCATTTGAGTCCGGGCACTATCTAGAGTGCCGATAATCGGCAATGCCAAAATTCCCTCCCAAAGTTTCACCACTGGCGTAGACAGTTCCATTAACTCTTCCTGCTGCCGCAAAATCACCTCTTCCCGTGTCTTTTGATACATCTCAATTGTCAGCAATCCTAGCCGATCCAGTAAGTTTGTAGCTAGCCATATTTGTTCACCCAACTCAATCGGGTCTTTCAATTGCTGACGCATTCGCTTGAAGAGGGGTTGCTTGAACGAAAAGACGAATGTAGCCGTTTCTGAGGGTGTGAAACCATTTTGCGATCGCGATCGAGAAATGCTGTTGAGCATCTCCCGCATTTCCTGCCACTGCGCTGCCTGAATATTGGTAAAGTTGCCCCGCCCAACGGCAATCCGAAACAAACTCAGGAATTCTCGGCACTCTTCCTTTAGCTGTGCTTCTTTAATCAAGCCTCTGCGAATATTCACAGTGGCTAGTTCCTGAGTCCACTCCGACAGCAAGTCTGCCTCGAAGGTTTCTAATATCTCTGATATCTTACTTTCGCTCATCGTTTCTTTGAGGGCAACCGCTTTCATTAGTTCAAAATCAGTGTATGACGATTCAGCCCAAGGTGAAAGCGATGATTACAAAAAGCCTAAAAGCCTAAAAGCTTGCTAGATATGAAGTGCAATAAATTGAGCAGACATAGAGCGATGCCTGGGTTGGGCTACGCCTACGCTAATATTGATCGAGGATCGGCAAAAAAGTTACAAAAAAATGCGAGCGTTTAAAAAAAAGTGTATTTTGACTCCTAAATTCTGACCGTGGCAATTTTAGATTCCAGATTTTCATTTAATCCAAAATCTAAAATCTAATACCAATTTAATGTGAAGTTCCATATATCTTGATCCCCCTAAATCCCCCTTAAAAAGGGGGACTTTGATAGATGTTTTTCCGGTTCCCCCCTTATTAAGGGGGGCTAGGGGGGATCGAATTATATGCAGCTTCATAAAAAATTGGTATAAAATCTAAAATTGGTTGACTCCTGCTGTATTTAATGCAAATTTCGAGACTGTGGTTGAATGGGAAGCGGAGAACGAGAAGGTACTTTATCCCGCCATAGGAGTAAAGGAATACAGAAAAATCCCAAAAGAATTACAACTCCAGCCATTATCCAAACCATTAACCTATTTGGTCTATAGTTCCCTGCTTCAATTTGCCAGAAAACTTGGTTGTATCGCCATGCAGCTAAGGCGATAGTCGAAATTCCAAAAATTACCAAAGCAATACCCAAATTTTCCGAGCTAGATAATGGACTTACCGGAGGTTCTTGTTGAGTAATAGTAATATTCAACTGGCGCAGAAATATACCAAATCGCGCGATCGCAAAACCAAAGCCAATCAATGCAATAGAAGTGCGTAACCAAGCCAGAAATGTCCGTTCGTTGGCTTGATGTTCCCTTTGACGGTCAATTTTCGGTATTTTATCCATAATGTAGCTGTCTGACGCCAAGTTCCTCTTTAAAAGTATTCGTAATATTGATGAAGTTTCGTAAAAGTCTAATCTAAAAGTGTCCTTAGATTTTGGGAAAACTCATTCTATATCTATAAAAATCTTTACTATGCTTGATGACAACGATTTTGCATTAGCTTCGGCTGTTGAAACTTCGGTTGTGGTGCTTGAGGAGCTATCTTTGCATCCTCAGCCAGAAGTTCGTGAGGCTGTAGCTAAAAATCCGAATACGCCTACTGAAGTGTTGCTGAAATTAGGTAAGGAGTTTCCAGACGCAATTACGGCGAACCCGATTTTCAATCTTTTGCTGCTGGAAAATCCTGAGAGTCATTTCGTTAGACTCTCTTTAGCGCGTAGCACAACAACTAGTGAAAGTGCGATCGCTCAGTTATCCAAAATCGAGGATAAGGAAATTCTTTGTGCTGTGGCTGGAAATCCAAAGACACCTCTTCACATCCTGGAACGACTTGTAGTAGAAGGCCCGCCTCTTTTCTGCGATCACGAAAATGCTGATGAATCTGATTTTGATGGACTCTTTACCGCGATCGCTCAAAATTTGAATACTTCTGAATCGTTATTGCTTCAACTAGCCGAGGATGGAAGCTGGAATATCAAAATAGCGATCGCTGAGAACCCCAAAACACCCTTATCCCTGCTCAATACGTTTGCAGATTGGAGAGGTTTACATAAAACAATTGCTCGAAATCCTCAAGCACCAAGCGCAATATTGGAAAAACTAGCGGGAGAAAATGAGAAAGAAATTCGCGATCTAGTCAAGAACCATCCAAATGTTTCCGAAACTGCGATCGCCATCATCAATTTTATCGAGGGAAAACCTGGAACATCCATCGACTTGCTAGAGCGGTTAGCTAGCGATCGACGAGTCTCTGTCCGGCGATTGGTTGCTACCCATCCCTCAACCCCTGCAAAGGTTTTAGAAAAACTCGCGCAGGATACAGATGAAGATGTACCCTTCAAAGCCGCAAGCCATCCCAATGCAACCTCTACCGTTCTAGAGTTTTTTGCAGAGTTCTTGGTTAAGCAACGTCAGCGAGTCTCGCCAATTAATGGAGCCAAAATTCGACAGTATAAAGAAAGTGCGCTTGAATTGCTAAAACGTTCTGACATCACGCCAAAAGTGTTAGAAAATCTGTTGCAGATGAATGAATATATTGTAGTGGATGCGATCGCATTGTCTTTGAAAACACCACCCACTATGTTGCTTGCACTTATAGACTATCAAGCTAAATTTGTAAGCATTGATTTTTTCAGAAATCTCGCTAAAAACCCCAATACACCCTCAGATGGGCTAGAGAAGCTTTATCTAAAAATCAACCAAACGCAACATGCAAATACGATTGATGGTCTAGGCGCTATCGCTGCTCATCCCAATACCCCCGTCTATTTGCTAGAACAATTAGCAATTCATGCCGACTACAGTATTCGGGCAAATGTAGCCACAAATATCAATACACCGATTTCAATTTTGGAGCGGTTAAGCAATGATTCGCAAGGCTGGGTTAGTAGGATTGCAAAACAGGCGCTGAAGGCAAGAGCTTGATTTCAGCACTGTTTTTGTAAAGATCAACACAGTCCAAGGCTGGCTCTGAGAAAATCCCAAGCGATGCCAGAATCTTTACAATACAGGACTTACGCACTGAAAACTTGAAAGCTTGATCCCCCCTAGCCCCCTTTCTGGGGCTTTCTGGGGCAGGTTTTTTTGATTAGACAAATTTTTGGGATTTTAAAACCAAAACCATTGTCTGAGAACTTAAAACTACGTTCAATAATTGAGAACATTCTCAACTATTTATCGAAAGCCTAAAAGCCTGCCCTTGAAAGCCCCTAGCCCCCCCCTTAAAAAGGGGGGAATCTTAAAAGCCCCCTTTTTAAGGGGGTTGGGGGATCTCTTCTGCGTAAGTCCTACAATAGTAAATAAGGTAAAGATATATATCAGAGTCAAAATCAATGGCACTATTCGGATTTGGCAAAAAGTCAGTTATGCCCACACCTGAAGAAGCTTTGTCAGGAAGGGCACAATCTATGTCAGTACCCGCCGCTCATTATGTCAATAAGAATCCCTTACAACCTCCTTTTCCCGATGGATTAGAGAAGGCAATCTTTGGCTTGGGCTGTTTTTGGGGTGCAGAACGCAAATTCTGGCAACTTAAAGGAGTTTACACCACCGCAGTCGGTTACGCTGCTGGTTTAACACCCAACCCCACTTATGAAGAGGTATGTAGTGGGCGAACCGGTCACAATGAAGTGGTGTTGGTTGTATTCGATCCCAAAGTAATTAGTTATGCCGAACTGCTGAAAGTCTTTTGGGAAAGCCACAATCCTACCCAAGGGATGCGTCAAGGTAATGATGTTGGCACTCAATACCGTTCGGGAATTTATGTATATTCCGAAAATCAAAAGCAGCTAGCAGAAGCATCGCGGGAAGCTTATCAACAAGCCCTCAACGATGCAGGTTATGGCAAGATTACTACAGAAATCTTGGATGCGCCGGAATTCTATTACGCTGAAGCTTACCACCAGCAATATCTGGCTAAAAATCCCAACGGGTATTGTGGTTTAGGCGGGACAAACGTATCTTGTCCCGTGGGTGTAATTGAATCGCAAGTTAGTAGTTAGAAATGGAATTGGTGGGGTAGTCAACTTAAGGTGAGTTTGACGAACCTCTCCCTGCCTTGAACTAAAGTTCAAGTCTGTCCCTCTCCGAGTTGGAGAGGGACGGTTTTTGTGTCGTTAAGAATATTTGTAGTAGCGTGTCAAGGCTAAAATGTTGCAATAAATTTTCTTGTAGTGTGGGCCGAAAAGCCCGCACGGACGGGCGAGACGCCCATCCCACAAGAGTCAAGCTAATGCACTATTTTAGTCTTGTCACGCCACTACAAGATTACGAATTACGAATTAAATGAGCTAGGTGCTTTAACACTTTCAGGACAATATATATATCATCACGACTATCCAAAGCAAACAAATCAGATAGAGAATATTGTGGAGTTTCAGTTTTTAGCAGTTTGATAAATCTAAATTCATTACCATTGGTGATAAAGCCAAAAACAGGTTTAGCTGAAGTTGCATCTGCCAACATATAAGCTAATGCTTGTGAAATTGCTGGCACTAACGAATAATCTGCTCGTTTTGCCTCAATAACGAGAACCCAAAATGGAGGATGCAACACCAATATGTCAATACGTCCTCTGATAATTGTGCCTTCGTCTTCTGAAGATATTTTTACCTCTTGTTCTGAGGCAATGTAGAAAGGTGATTGATAAAAACCTGCTAGACATAATAGTGGAGATAGCACCACCATTTTGACTACAGGTTCCAAAATAGGATATTTCGATAGATGCAAATATTCTGCCTTGACTTCGTTGAGAGATTGCTTTTCTAAGTCACTCAACTCAGGTAAATCATGCCGCCATTCTGAGAGGATGTTTTAAAAGTCAAAACCAGTCAAAAATTATGCCAGTCGTCTGACCATAATACGAATCATGGCAATATAGATAAATATCTCGGAAGTTTCAGGTAATCTTTCATAATCTTTGCTTAAACGCCGACACCAATTAAGCCACCCGAAAGTTCGCTCAACAACCCAGCGCTTTGGTAAATGAACAAAACCCTTTTTTTCCAAGGGTCTAAGAACAATTTCTACAATCCAGCGAAACATATCCATCACCCACCGCATAAATTCTTCTCCTCGGTATCCTCCATCCATCCAAATAGTGTTCAACCGTTTTACTTGATTGCCTGTATTGTGAACTCGGCTGAGGACTTTTTTCGCGCCTTCACGTTCTGGAAAACTAGCCGATGTTACCAAAACCCGTAAAACTAGACCCAGTAAATCTACACTCAAATGGCGTTTACGCCCATGAATTTTTTTACCTGCGTCGTAACCAACATCAATAGAGATCATCGTTGCTGTTTCTACTGACTGGCTATCAACTGCTGCTTCTGATGGGCTAGGTTCACGCCCCGCGTCTACTCTCACCCACTGGTAGAGTTGATCGTGAACTTTCAACCATGTACCATCTTTACCCCATCTCCAAAAATAACCATAAACCGTTGACCAGGCGGGAAAATCACCTGGTAGACCTCGCCACGTACACCCCTCACACAATACATAGAGAATCGCATTCACCACCGCAAATAAGGCTAATTTTCGGGGACGACCACCTGGCTTTGCTCCTGGGAATAGGTCTGCAATTAATTCCCACTGTTCCCATGTCAAATTGCTACGGTATGCTTTAGTCATTCGCTCACAAGGTGCTGTTTTCTACAAATCTCAGCATAAGCCTTGTGAGCTTTCTTACAACAGCCCCTCTCTTTTAAAACATCCTCTGAAAAAAAATCTTCGTTGTCTGCAAGTTGTAAGCCAAATTCATCAATTAGTTGGGCTAGGGTGATATCTTTTCCTTGAATAATTTGAACCATTTGCTGAACCCTTATACATAATCTGCCTAAGAAATCTTCGCTTGATATTTACGCAAAAGACTGCCTTAAAATACAGATTTCAGCAAAGCGATCGCTCGCACCCATAACATAATACTAATGGGTGCTCCAAGTAGAATACCAGCGATCGCCCACCCTCTTTGATGGGCTTTGAATTGTTCAATACTGCGCCACTGCCTACTTTTCCAAGCCCATTCATTGCCTTTTGCACCAAGTGCGATCGCCATTATCCACCAGGCATTAGGTACAAAACAGAATAAACCATACCACACTTGATTCGGCCACATCCACAACCAAGGCATCAGAAAAGCACCCCAATTCCAACCGAGAATTTCCTCTGGAACTGTTTCATTGTGATTATTAATCCCGCATCCAGAATTGTTGATTATTTCTTTTAGCGGCAAAAGTTCATTCCTCTTTCCAGATTTGACAGTCAGTCCAGATTTAAGAGCATTCAGCGCTTGGGTGGCACTAGTAAATCTTTGTTCGGGAGCGGGTTCTATCAACTTTTGTAGCCAACTGACAAAACTGGGACTGAGGTTAACTCGGTCTGTAAATTGCAGTCGCAAATCCTGCTGGGGTAAATCAGAGGGGGAAGTTCCAGTCAGCAAATGAATCAAAGTCGCTCCCAGTGCATATAAGTCTGAAGCCGCAACAGCTCGACCACCAAATTGTTCCATTGGGGCATAACCATAAGTACCGACAACGGTAAAAGTAACGCCTTCTTTTGCGGCTTTATCTTGAACTGCGCCAAAATCAACTAAATAAATCCGATTATCGTCGCCCCAGATTAAATTACTTGGTTTAATATCTCTATGCAACACTCCAGGATTCAATTCATGTAGATAGGTGAGAATATTTAAAACCTCAACAGCAATTTTTCTCGCTCGCTTTTCACTAAACCTTTTGCCAACAGCAAGTTTATCCTTAAGCGACTCACCAGGAATATATTCTTGGATTAAGCCAAACCAAAGTGTGCGATCGTCGATACAAAAATAATCTATATATCGAGGGATGCGGGGATGATTTAGCTGTTTAAGGATTTGTGCTTCCCTCTCAAAAAGTTTCAGGTCATCCCACTGCACAGTACCGCCAAAGGCCAAAAGTTTGACCACAACGGTCGAATTTTCGCCATCAGAGGCTTGTAAATCCAATGCTTGCCAAGTTTGACGAATTCCATTGTTGCCGAGTTGGCGCTGGATTTGATAACGATCTTGTAATATTTGTTCTGGTTGCAGCATCTTAACACCTGCTGGCAATTTACGTTGATCTGATTCCCTTATATTCAAGGATAGTCATTATCTAGATAAACTGTGGCAGCCTGATAATTTATTGAAACCAGTTGAAGATTCCAATTTTGGGGTTCTCTAGAAAGTTAGTGCGGCGAAGATGCTGAAAATATTATTGTCATACTGTGTGGAGACGACAAAAGCACACAGGTTCAGGACATTGAGGACGCAAAAGCCTACTGGTAACAACAGTAATTATCGATGGTGATACTATTGGGTGCAGAATGTGGGTTAAAGATAATTTTTGCGATAGTAAGCTTGATATTCTTCAGACAGCAGAGGTTCCCACCAATCACGATGATTGAGATACCATTCAACTGTTAAACGTAAACCCTCAGCAATTGTTACTGAAGGCGTCCAACCAAGCTGAGTTTTAATTTTGTTCGCGTTAATTGCATATCTCCTGTCGTGTCCCTGTCTATCTTTGACAAAAGTAATCAACTGTTTGGCTGGATATACTGGTAAATCAGGTGCTAATTCATCCATCATTTGACATAAAAGTTGGACGAGGTTAATATTTTCTACCTCATTATTGCCACCAATATTGTATGTTTCTCCTGGTTGACCATGATTGATTACCACATCTAAAGCACGGCAATGATCGCCCACATAAAGCCAATCCCGGACATTTTTACCATCACCATAAACAGGTAATGGTTTCCCGATCAATGTGTTGATACACATCAGGGGAATGAGTTTTTCGGGAAACTGATAAGGCCCGTAGTTATTAGAGCAATTTGTGATAATCGTTGGAAGTTGATAAGTATGATAATAAGCACGGACTAAATGATCGCTACCAGCTTTGGAAGCTGAATAGGGACTATTGGGAGCATAGGGTGTGGTTTCACAAAAAGCTGGGTCATCTGCACCCAGGCTACCGTAAACTTCATCAGTAGAAACGTGCAGGAAACGATAATCGGATGGTTGTGCTTTCGCTTCCCAATGTTGTCGAAAAGCTTCCAGCAGAGTGAAAGTTCCCACCACATTAGTTTGTACAAAAGCAGCTGGCCCAAGAATCGAACGATCGACATGAGATTCTGCGGCAAAATGGGCGATGGTATCAATATTTTCCGTTGATAATAGGTTGTCTATGGTGGTGCGATCGCAAATATCCCCCTGCACAAACCGAAAATTCTCTTTTCCCTCAAAGGGCGCCAAATTCAGACGATTTCCCGCGTAGGTAAGCGCATCCAACACCACCACGCGATCGCCTGGATAAACCTGACACCAATGATGGACAAAATTTGCCCCAATAAACCCCGCACCCCCAGTAACTAATAACCGCCGATTCATTCAATTTCCTCTCTTCTCTCTGTGTTTTCAGTGTCTCAGCGGTAGCCTGCGACAAGCCTCTACACGTCTACGTTTCCATTACTTAAAATATTTCTTCTTCAACTTTCCGTATATCTTCTGAGCAAGTAATTTCGCCATCCGTGTTTTCGTCAAACTCTTAATATTAGATGGCTGCTGAATCTTGTGATCGAAAAAATCATTTAACTCATCCACAATAATTTGGAAACGCTTAATAATATTTTCAGTCCGATGCTCAACCAAAAAATCTTCAGATAAGTTAAAAACTACTGAAGATTCAATCACCTTCATAATCCGTTGGACATCATACTCTTGGGAATATCCAGCGATTTTATAACAATTAAATCCAGGATCTAAGTAATCAGCTAGTCCACCGTTGACACTAGAAAATACTTGACAGCCACAAGCGAGAGCTTCCATTGGTTGTAGACCAAATCCTTCACTAACGCGCTGTTGTGCCCAGTACTCAGCAGAATCATAGAGGTAAACCTTAGCTCGGTTGAATAGTCCAGGTAGATCCTCTATGTATGAGTCAACAACCAATACTTTACAACGTTTTTGCAACGCTGGAATCAATTCTTTAATTAAATATTCTGAAGACTTCCGAGCTTGAACTAAAACATCAATATCCCGTTCCAACCCTAAATTTTGAAACTCATCAGAGATTTGATTGGGCAAATAATAAATCAGAGAATGGGGTGATTTTTCTCCCCAATATCCCATTGTATAGCGGCTAACAGTTATGATTGGAATACTTGCAGGTAGCCTAAATGAATAACCTGGACTATGTGCATGGTAAACAATATTGTATTGCTTAAGTTTCGCCACGAGTTGAGGTATATCAAATCCCCAACTGATCGCAAAAATTACATCATTTAAATTTTTCTCTTTTAGCAAATCATCAATAAAAAGCTTATCTTTTTCCCTTTGACGGTAAGTTACAACATCAGCACTACAGAAATTCTGAGCTAGATTAAGTGCTTTTAACTCAGCCCAAAGACCACCACAGGCAAATTTGCTATCTGTACCGGGAAGTAAGAAGTAAAGTTTTCTCATAATTTTTTTAGGGGATTGGGCATTGGGCATTGGGAATTGGGAAAGAGGAGGCAGGGGTCAGAAGTTCTAAAATGTTTGAATACTTCGACTACGCTCAGTACAAGTTTTGAATTTTGAATTTTGAATTTTGAATTTTGAATTGATTTCTCCTCTACCCCTCTGCCCTTTTCATTCTTGCCAGCCTACTTTCACAAAATGTGCCTCACGCCCCCAAACATCGCGTGTACGAGTAATATTTTCAATTGCTAGGTTAAAAGGAATGGCAGTTGTTAGGTAACGCTGTGCCATAGAACCTAAATCAGGTGCGATTTCCGCGGCTGTCGTCGCTGCTAATCCTAAACCTATAAGTTGCTCAATTGGTCGAAATGGTAGCAACAGATGCACACCTACAGCTAGTCCAGCTGTTAAGAGCATTGCTACTGACAAATTTGTGCCACAACGGGGATGTACAGCCAAATCCCATTCTCCACTGGTGATGCGATGTCGAGCAAGTGCGATCGCACGCCGCAAATCACTAATATTTACTTCACCGTAGAGGTAAAATCCCCGATCGGTAGATAAACCGCCTAATAGTTCATTATCTAGTTGAACGTTAGTGGCTTGTCCTGTAGCAGGATAGGCGTTTTTTGATTCGCTAAGAACCCAAACCGTAGCATGTTCTAAAGCATGAACCTGCCGCAGCATCAAAATTTCTTTCAACCCTGGAATAAACGATAACTGTCTGAGTAAGTCGGCATCTTGTGTAGGTTGCGGAAAGTCTGAAAATCGATCTTCAAGACTCGGAACTTTCTCAGATACAGGTATCGTAAAACCAAAGTTAAAAAATTCAAAGGGAGACGAGCTACCCTGAAAAGAAGCGGAAGTATTCATTGGAACACTACTCCCAATGCCGATGGGGCAACATAGATTTCTTTCAAATGTAACGCTTGCACTACTGAATTGTTGCTAATTTTTGTAGATGATTGTTTTGTTAGGGTATGGGGCATGGGGCATGGGGCATGGGGCATTAGACCTCTTGGCATTTGTGCTTTTTGCACTCTTAGGGAAAAGGGTAAAGGTTAAAGGGGAAAGGGACTTTTGCAGTACCTTTTCCCCCGCCCCTTATCCCCAGAGGGGGCCCCACCTTCCCCCTGCCCCTTATCCCGACAAATGCCAAGAAGTCTATTGTAGATGCTTCTCCCTAATCCCCAGTCCTATATCTGTTCTGCTGAATTTGAGAAGGAATTCCGATCTTTTTAGTTTCCGAGTCCGAGGGTCAGCTGGCTCCACTTACATAAACTCCGGCTGAGTGAAGGACTTGGAACTTTTGGTAGAGTGTTCACACTGAAAACTTAGGCGTAAGGAGGGGAACAATCAGTAAAACTCAAAATTGGCTTGTAATTTACTAGACTAAAGCAATTAAGCTTCTACTAGTAAATTAGTTTATTCAATCTGGTTAGGCAGAGTACAGCAATTGACATCATTCAAACAGACTTTGCCCCACTGTAAAGCCCAGCGGACAAGGGCTACTCGATTATCTGTCTCAGTCTTGGTGAGAATATTACTGATATGGTTATCAACTGTACGCTTGCTAATCTCCAGTTTTGCTGCAATCTCTTGGTTAGTTAAGCCAGCGGCTACTAAGTCGATAATTTGCAGTTCTCTGTCTGACAGACTAACGGGGGTCTCAGACTTGCCACCAGCCATGACTATTTCTATCCTCCCTTGGTATATGTACTTAATCGCTCTTTCTAATTCTAGAAGATTCTTTTCTTGGTAGGGGTTTCAAGTGTTAGCAGTAATATGATTGTCAATATTTTCTTTGGATTTCAAGTTGCTAAAAATCTAAACCACGCTAAATCTCATGTAATAAATATAGCTTATTTTGACAAATATATTGTCTAAGCACTGAGATAAAAAAGCGAGAATTAGAAGCATATACACGCTATATAAGTAGTAAAAATTGCTATTTAATTCTATGAAGGACTGGCGACAGATTAGCAAAAACTATTGTAGATTTTATACTGTAAATTCCTAATCCCAAATCGAAATCTAAAATTGAAAATGAGATGAGCAATCCTCGTGTTTTGTGCCTTGGTGAAATTTTGTTTGATTGTTTAGCCGATCAATTAGGGCTAAAGCTGGAAGAAGTGAAATCTTGGACTCCTTACCCAGGAGGGGCACCAGCTAATGTAGCCTGTGCTTTAGTCAAGCTGGGAATGTCAGCGGGATTTATCGGAGCTGTTGGCGAAGATGAACCAGGAAATGCACTGGTCAAGCTATTACAAGATGTAGGTGTAGAGACTACGGGAGTACAACGTCATCCCACAGCACCAACGCGGCAAGTTTATGTTACACGGGATCTGGCTGGCGATCGCACCTTTGCCGGATTTGGTCAGTACGATACCGCAGAATTTGCCGATACTCGCTTGCAAGCTAAACAATTGTCAGATTCGCTGTTTCAAGAAGCAGATTTTCTGGTTTTGGGTACTTTGGAATTAGCCTATCCTGAAAGTGAAGAGGCAATCAACCGCGCTTTAGAGTTAGCAGAACATTACGACTTAAAAATTGTGCTGGATGTTAACTGGCGTCCTGTATTTTGGAAAGAGCCAAACATCGCCCATCAAAAAATTCCAGAATTATTTAAGCGAGTTGATTTCCTCAAACTCTCCAAAGAAGAAGCTGAATGGCTATTTGAAACCGCAGATCCCGGAGCTATTACTTACCGTCTAGCTTCGATTGAGGGGGTACTGGTGACAGATGGGGAAAACGGCTGCACTTATTGTCTAGGTGAGAACGAAGGCAAATTACCCTCGTTTTCTATTCCTGTAGTTGATACAACTGGCGCAGGAGATAGCTTTTTAGCAGGATTCATCCACCAACTGAGTAAGTATGGTATCCACAGCTTGCGGGATGCAGAAACAGCAAAACGCATTGTCACTTATGCCAACGCTGTTGGAGCGCTGACTACTATTAAACCAGGTGCGATCGCTTCTCAACCTACTGCTGCTGAAGTCGAAGCTTTTCTCGCCACACATCAACTCTAGGAACTAGCATCAGCCACTGGGATATCAGCCTTTAGTAGCTGATACTCCAGACTAGAAAATGTAAAAAAATCTTCATGCCATTCTGCGGTCATATTAAACAATAAACGCAGTTGGATAAGTTTTGGTATTAGGTTAATGCATTCAATTTTTACTTTTAGAAGTTCTGAATTATCCTCAGTGTATAAGAGCAATGCACTCAGGTCAGATAGATTTTGAAATTCGTTAGTTAAATACAGCAGAATTCAGAATGGGCTACGCCCCGCTGCGCTAACAAGAGTAAAACACGCTTTCAGAACTTACGCACTCAGATCCCCCAACCCCCTTAAAAAGGGGGCTTTAGAGGTTCCCCCCTTTTTTAAGGGGGGTTAGGGGGGATCGGGGTTTCAGGCTTCAGTGCGTAAGTCCTAGCTTTATACCTGCGTAATAGACGAATCGTTGTGTACCTCACTTTATTTGAAATCTGCTGTATAACAGTTCACCCATTTGTAATTGATTAATCCGTTCAATTGTACAAATAGGAAGGTGTCGCAGTCTATGCACAAAAAATATAAAATCTTTACACTTTTATTATCTGCATAAATAGTAATACTGATATCTATAAGTGAATAGAAAGTGTAAGTGAATAGAAAGCATAGATTAGCTTAAGGAATTGGTGAAGCATTATGAAAAACATCACAAAATGGCTTTTGGGCTTGGCGATTGTTCCTGCAAGTTTGGTATTGGCATCTAGTCATGTTAAAGCCAGTCAAATTGCTGGTGAGTGGTTCTTTGGTCTTTGGGATTGTAATATTGACGGTAGACCAGCAAAAATGCAGTGGAAAGTAGTTGATGACCCACAAACTAGTTGTAATGGTAATGTTTGCTCTACTACTTCTGGTGTCCGTCTCGTCGGACGGTTTAGTGATAATGGTAGTGCGTGGGTTCCTCTAGGAAAACGTTTTTCCAGCAGACAAAAACAGGATTTAGGTATTCGTTATTTAGGTACAGAGCAAGATAACTGGTATCTCAAATACAACAGTCGTACTAAAATAGCAGATGGTTGGACGACATGGCGGGGTAAGCGCTATCCGCTACAATGTCGTAATCGCAGATAAACATTTGCTATGCAAAATATGTAAATAAGCGATCGCTAAGTTTGAGTACTAAACACGCCAGCGCTACATTTTTATCAGCTAGTACTTTAGTTTGTCTTAGCTTGCTGCCACAGAGTATCAACAGTTACAAACTTATAACCTTGTTGTAGCAGTTGCGGAATGAGAATTTGAATTGTGGCAGCAACATCTTCTCCACCGCAAGCACCATCGTGCAAAACAATTATTGAACCATTTTTGACCTGCTCCATAATTCGCTGTACCACAGTGGTGACACCTGGTCGCACCCAGTCTTCAGGTACAACGCTCCACATAACTGGGCGGTAATTCCACTGAGAAAACAATTTTAAAGTAGCAGGTGTAAATAAACCATTGGGGGGACGGACATCTCGCACTTGTTGAGGTTGCAGGTTGCAGGCTTTATAAATGGCAGCTTGGGTTTTTTCTAAACTGTCCTTCAAGTCATTTGGGGAAAGCATGGGAAAAGAGCGATGATCGTAGCCATGCAATCCGATCCAGTGTCCGCGATCGCTAACGGCTTTAGCAATAGCTGGTGAACGGTTGACGCAAACACCCAACCAAAAAAAACTCGCTGTAATCTTGTAACGATCTAACACTGCCAAGACTTCGGGTGTGTATTGCGGATGTGGCCCATCATCAAATGTGAGTGCGATCGTTTTAGAACCGGGATTTCCAGCCCAAAGGCAGTTGGGAAAACTCGGCTGGAGAATGCGGTAGAAAATTGGGAAGAGGGGAGCTAGCTGCATAAAATTTTTTCTTTTTTCCGTAATCTTGCCTAACTAAACTGATTACTTAATATGTGGCTGTTAAGCGTGATTCGCACACTTAACAGTCTTATATCTAGAACTTACACGCTGTATAAATAGACAATTATATGAATTAGCCCTCCTTCTAATATTAAGAAGTTTTCCCTTGTTCCTATTTGCAAGTTGGAAATATAGTTTCCACTCACGATCTATTCCTGCCTAGTAGTTCGCTTTCCCTAAAATTGCGCTTGTGGAGGTCGGCGCTTGTGCAGGGGAGCAGAGGAGAGATTTGTACAAGTTCTTTCCCCCCTGCCCCTTTGCACCTCTGCCCAAGAGCTTGCCACCACGCAAAGTTTGTGTGGCGAAGCACTAGCTGACTCAACTTATTTTTTTAGTTATCAGATCGACAGGAAATATCGCAGTCATAAAAGTAGGTGGAAAAGAAAATTACAGCCTTATTCACATAATTGTCTTTTTGGCAAATTGTAAGTCCTGATATTAACAATTACTCTTTATTCAGGATAAACTCTCATGGCAATTAATTTTTCCGGAACTAATGGCAATGATGTTATCTTCGGCAGTAGTGACAACGATACCCTCAGAGGCTTGGATGGTGATGACAAACTATTTGGTGGTAATGGCGATGACTTCATTGATGGTGGCTTTGGTTTTGACACCATTGATGGTGGTGCTGGAACTGATACCACATCTTACGCTTTCTTCTCTGGTCCAATTGATGCCAATCTCTCCACTGGTGTAGTTAGGTTTCCGGGAAATTCTCCTCTCACCGATACCTTAGTCAGCATTGAGAATTTAATCGGTACAGCTGGCAACGATACGATTGTTGGTAATGATGCCAATAATGTTCTCAGTGGTGGAGCGGGTAATGACTTCATCGATGGTGGCTTTGGTTTTGACACCATTGATGGTGGTGCTGGAACTGATACCACATCTTACGCTTTCTTCTCTGGTCCAATTGATGCCAATCTCTCCACTGGTGTAGTTAGGTTTCCGGGAAATTCTCCTCTCACCGATACCTTAGTCAGCATTGAGAATTTAATCGGTACAGCTGGCAACGATACGATTGTTGGTAATGATGCCAATAATGTTCTCAGTGGTGGAGCGGGTAATGACTTCATCGATGGTGGCTTTGGTTTTGACACCATTGATGGTGGTGCTGGAACTGATACCACATCTTACGCTTTCTTCTCTGGTCCAATTGATGCCAATCTCTCCACTGGTGTAGTTAGGTTTCCAGGAAATTCTCCTCTCACCGATACCTTAGTCAGCATTGAGAATTTAATCGGTACAGCTGGCAACGATACGATTGTTGGTAATGATGCCAATAATGTTCTCAGTGGTGGAGCGGGTAATGACTTCATTGATGGTGGCTTTGGTTTTGACACCATTGATGGTGGTGCTGGAACTGATACGACATCTTATGCTTTCTTCTCTGGTCCAATTGATGCCAATCTCTCCACTGGTGTAGTTAGGTTTCCGGGAAATTCTCCTCTCACCGATACCTTAGTCAGCATTGAGAATTTAATCGGTACAGCTGGCAACGATACGATTGTTGGTAATGATGCCAATAATGTTCTCAGTGGTGGAGCGGGTAATGACTTCATCGATGGTGGCTTTGGTTTTGACACCATTGATGGTGGTGCTGGAACTGATACCACATCTTACGCTTTCTTCTCTGGTCCAATTGATGCCAATCTCTCCACTGGTGTAGTTAGGTTTCCGGGAAATTCTCCTCTCACCGATACCTTAGTCAGCATTGAGAATTTAATCGGTACAGCTGGCAACGATACGATTGTTGGTAATGATGCCAATAATGTTCTTAGCGGTGGAGCAGGTAATGACTTCATCGATGGTGGCTTTGGTTTTGACACCATTGATGGTGGTGCTGGAACTGATACCACATCTTACGCTTTCTTCTCTGGTCCAATTGATGCCAATCTCTCCACTGGTGTAGTTAGGTTTCCGGGAAATTCTCCTCTCACCGATACCTTAGTCAGCATTGAGAATTTAATCGGTACAGCTGGCAACGATACGATTGTTGGTAATGATGCCAATAATGTTCTCAGTGGTGGAGCGGGTAATGACTTCATCGTTGGTGGTTATGGCAGTGACGTACTCACAGGTGGTGCTGGTGCAGATAAGTTTGTCTTCAATAGCAAATTCGAGGGTATCGATATCATCAAAGACTTCGAGTGGAGAGAGGGTGACAAAATCCAGATTTCCAAGTCTGCATTTGGTGCTAGCTCTAACAGCCAGTTCAGCTACAACAGCACTAATGGTAGCTTATTCTTCGCAGGGGATCAATTCGCCACCATTGAGAACAAACCTTCTGGCTTCTCAGTTAATCTAGATGTTGTGCTGGTATAAATCTTTTCCTTTTATTCCATATCTTTATACTTCGGCTAATTAACTTGAAAAAGGTAGGGATACGATCGCATCCCTACCTTTTTTGGTTATCTTTAAGTTCAAACATCAGAGCGATCGCTTTGGTCTGTCAATGCTTTATTTTGTAACAAAATCTGTAACAGCAATGCTATTTTACCTAGTACTCGTCTAAATTGATGAGAAATCTACGGGGAATCCCTGAATAAAAGGGTAATGTTGCTCAAAGATATACGAGATTATCAAATACTATTTCTCGGCTTGTTCCTAGTCTTGGGAATCAGTACACGAGATTGGACGCTGCGACCAGAATTGATTGGGGTAGCGATCGCCACTTGTTTTACAACTCAATGGATATTGTCATTAGTCACTTGTACTGAGCGACTCGTACCGAGCGGAGCCGAGGTAAGTCGAAGTATTGGTCATTGGTCATTAGCAAATGACATAGACGCGCTAGCGGCTTCCCGCAGGGTAGGACAAATGACAAATGACAAAAAACAAATGCCGAATCTTCGCAGTGCTTTAATTACCTCACTGGGACTAAGTTTACTGTTACGGGCTGACCACTGGACAACAATGGCAATAGCCGCAGCAATTGCGATCGCTAGCAAATTTATCTTCCGAGTCGGCGATAAGCATTTCTTCAATCCTGCCAATTTTGGCATTATATCTGCCTTGATTCTCACCCCCGATGCTTGGGTTTCACCAGGACAATGGGGTGAAGAATGGTGGTATGGGCTATTATTTCTGGGTACTGGCGGCATGATTTTGCAGCGCATCGGTCGCTGGGACACCACAGCAGCTTTTTTAGGTTCCTACTCTTTGCTAGAAGCCATTCGCAATTTCTGGCTGGGTTGGACTTGGGATGTTTACTGGCATCGATTGATGAGTGGATCTTTGCTGCTGTTCGCCCTATTTATGATTACCGATCCGCGATCGATTCCCAATTCCCGAATTGGGCGTGTAGTTTGGGCAATTTGCATCGCTGGATTGACTTTTATCCTGCGAAATTATTTCTTTGTTTCCACAGCAGTTTTCTGGGCGCTATTTGCCCTTGCACCGTTGAGCATCCTCCTAGATGGTTTCTGGTTAGCCCCAAGGTTTACTTGGCAAGAGAAAGATGAGGAAGTAGGAGTAGAACTCCTAACTCCTAACTCTTGTACAGACGCGATTAATCGCGTCTCTACTCTTAACTCAGCACTAAAAAAGTAGAGGTATAAAATAATGAAATTTTTTCGGCTTTTAACACCATTATTATTAGCAATTGTAGCTGTTTTATGCTTTGCACCCGCAGCTTGGGCATTTTGTGGATTTTATGTAGCCAAAGCTGATACAAAACTGTATAACAAAGCTTCTCAGGTGGTTATAGCACGGGATGGCGATCGCACTGTTATGACAATGGCAAACGATTTTCAAGGCGAAGTCAAAGATTTTGCAATGGTAGTACCAGTGCCAACGGTGCTGCAAAAAGAGCAAGTTCGTGTCACCGAACCGAAGATTATCGAGCGGCTAGATGCTTTTAGTGCGCCGCGATTGGTTGAATATTTCGACCCAGATCCTTGTGCCCCAGTGTACGATAGAGAGTTATCAGCAGCACCAGCGCCAGCAGCACCGAGAAGTGAGGCGGGGAATGCAAGGGGCGATGCTAGTTTGGGTGTGACGGTTGAAGCACGTTTTAACGTTGGCGAATACGACATTTTGATCCTCAGTGCGAAAGAATCTGGTGGACTGGAAACTTGGCTTAAACGCAATGGCTACAAAATCCCCAGAGGTGCGAAACAGTTACTTCAGCCTTATATTCGCTCCTCAATGAAATTCTTTGTTGCCAAAGTCAACTTAGATAAATTCGAGCAATCTGGCTACCAGTTTCTCCGTCCGCTACAAATTTCTTATCAATCACCTAAATTCATGCTGCCAATTCGTTTGGGCATGATCAATGCTACGACAGAGCAGGATTTAATTGTCTACATTCTCTCGCCCCAAGGACAAGCAGAAATCACTAACTATCGGACGGTCAAAATTCCCTCCGACGCGAACATTCCTTTATTTGTCAAAGATGAATTTGGTGAATTCTACAAATCCATGTTTCAAACTGTCTACACCAAAGAAGACAGAAAAGTTGGTTTTTTAGAATACGCTTGGGATATGGGTAGTTGCGATCCTTGTTCTGCTGAACCCCTGACTCCAGAAGAACTCAAGCAAGCAGGTGTATTTTGGCTAGATGATAATTCTACAAGCAATGTGCCAGTACCACCTAGTTTTCGTCGTCCCTCTCCTAGTAGTAACGTCTTTATCTCTCGATTGCATGTTCGCTATACCCGCGACAAATTCCCTGAAGATTTGATATTTCAACAAACTGCCAACAGTGAATCTTTTCAAGGACGCTATGTTTTGCAACATCCGTTCCAAGGGGAACTCAAATGTCAGGCTGGTAGAGAATATAAGCAGTCTTTACCGAAACGTTTTGAACAAGAGGCGCAAACTCTAGCTAAACTAACCAACTGGAAAATCCAAGACATTCGCAACAAAATGAAGTTGAGTGTAGGTAATCTGCGATATTCTTGGTGGGAAAATGTCCTATCCTGGCTGGGATTATATTAAGGAGAGTGGAGAGTGGGGATTCAGAAGGCAGAAGGCAGGAGGCAGAAGGCAGAAGGCAACCCACCCTTACTCATAGTGGGATTGAAACAAGGACGTTTTATACCTCGCTGCAAGCAGTCTCGGTATAATTATCAGTTTTAACTGAGCTTTATACCCTGCAACTTTAGTTTTAATTGATACTCCTGAACTTCAGCATAGCTGCCCTCTGCCCTCTGCCTTTCTAGTAAGGTTAATTCAAAAAATACTCCTCACATTGGCTATCTATGATTACCTAGACAGGTTTTATAAAATCGGGCAAGTCGTTTCTTAGAGAGCGTCCGCAGGAGACAGGAAGAAAGAGGATTTTAGCCTACTTTACTTTTATTAACATAGTTTGATTTTTTCCACTCCTTCTACTTATCTTGACGAAAGGTAATTCTTCAGGTGTTGTTATACGCAATACTAAGATATTCTTGCTTTCTTCGCCAAGATTGTCATGGTTCAATTCGATGAACAGCTACGCCGCTTAGTTACAGAAGCCTGTGGACACCTACCTGGAAGCCCTCAGCGTCAGAAGCTGCTCACGCAAATTATTCGCTTGACAGCAAATAGACTCTGGAGGGAAACTACTCCCTACTATCAAGACGCACTACAACAAACTTGGTTGTATTTTTGTCGCAATGTTTGTGAAGGTTTGACAGGTCAAATCTACGATCCAAATTATGGCAGTGTGATCACCTGGCTGAATGCTTACCTAAAACGGAGACTACAAGACTTTTACCTTAAGCAGAACCGAGAACAGGCCACAACAGTCCCTCTGAGAATTCGTCAGTCTACATCCGGTGGAACAAGTGAAACTATCCAGAACTTACGCACTCAGATCCCCCAACCCCCTTAAAAAGGGGGCTTTAGAGGTTCCCCCCTTTTTTAAGGGGGGTTAGGGGGGATCAAGGTTTCAGGCTTCAGTGCGTAAGTCCTACTATCGATCCTGTAGATAACCTACAGGCTACCCCCCAAGCACCTCCGATTTTGGAAGAGTTGGAGATATGGGCGAAGACAGATTCCGATGGGGAACTGCGCGGTACTTACATTAAAGGGCGTCCAGATGTGAATTGTCAGGTGTTAATTCTCAAACGCTTACCCCCAGAAGTTAGCTGGAAAGATTTATCTGAGGAATTTAGGTTGTCAATTCCGACATTAAGCAGTTTTTATCAACGCCAATGTTTACCGCGTTTGCGTAAGTTTGCAGAATTGGAGGGATTATTATGATCGGTGCTGTTAGCAAATAGCTAGGGTTAAGCTAGTGCTGAGTCAGAAGTAGTACTGATGAATCTTCCCATTTTCAGCCGAGGTATTCATCTAACATCTTGAGGACTTACGCAACTGGCACAGTGCGATCGCAATTATATAGTACATAATTACTGTAAAGAAGGCGTTTAGGTGGTTGGTTGTTGCTCGAATTAAATTGACACCAATGCACTGCCTCCTACCTCTACCTCCTTCAAGAAACTTGTATATCTTGTAACTTTGCTACCATTTCTGCACGCGCCGAAACCTTCAACTTCCGAAACATCCTCTTTAAAGCTTGTTTGACAGAATTTTGCGTAATCCAAAGTTTTTCTCCAATTTCTGCATTCGTTAACCCCTGTGCCACTAACTCGGCAATTTCTAACTCACGCGCTGTCAAAGGACTAACTAAAAGGGAATTGGATATTTTGGGTTTTGTTCGTAGGGTTGCCATTTTTGCTGACAAATGAATGCATAAAGCGCTCAAGTCAGCTAAATCGTTACCATTAAAAGCAGGATTTCCCTTGTCACGTGCCAAGTTAAGGGTTCCGACAAGACGACCATCGCAAACAATTGGCCCGGTCATCACGTGTTCGTGGTCAGAACGCGAACAAAAATGCTTCCAGTCTCCTGGCGATAATAATAACTGTTCGTGGGCGGGAGCATGACGCTCAACCACATAGCGCCCCACTGGATTGCTCTCTAAGCATACTGCTGGAATGCCTGAAAGATTAATCTCAGTGGTTGGCTGCTCATCAAGGAGATAAATACCCCAATTTTGCACGCCAAAATGCTCGCTAATTTTATCCGTGAGAGCGAGTCTTAACTCTTGCTCATTCTGGACATTAGCGATCGCATGAAATACAGCGTGTAGAGAATTAGCCATAAGTGTACCCAGTTGGGGACTATCCAAGCCTCAACAATTACTTCTATGCTAATACCAAGGAAACTAAAACGCTAATTACAGTAGCGACTAGGAGAAGCACATGACAGTTACACAACTCTCTGCTCAGGAACTTTTCCGGGCTGCTTATGAAAACCGCTATACTTGGGACAAAAATTTCCCTGGTTATACTGCAAATATTACCTATAAGCATGATGATAAAGTGTTTACAGGCAAAGTTATCATCAGTGCCAATCTCAAAGCCGAAGTTTTGGATGTAGATGATGAGTCAGCCCAGAAAGCAATTCATGGTCAAGCCTGGGAGATAGCAATTCACCGCGTCCGCCGCAGCTTTGAAGACACTCACAGCGCCAATACGTTTAGTTATGGCAAAACTGACGAAACAGGTGCAGTTGAGCTTTTAATGGGTGGTAAGGCTGAGGGCGATAAATACAAAGTCCGCAATAATGAAGTCTGCCATGTTCACCGTCTAATCCACGGGACTTACGTTACCATTGACACCTTCAGCAGTCACGACACTGGCGAAGGCTACTTGTCTCACCGCTATGACTCTGTGTACCACGACCCCAAAACTGGGGAACAAAAAGGCGGTAGAAGCGAATTTGTTGATGAGTATGAAAAAGTTGGCGACTATTTCATCCTAAATCGTCGGGAGATTCGCACCGAGACAGCAGGACAATTTTCTACTCAGGAATTTATTTTCTCTGACATTAAATTGTTGGAACCTGTTGCTGCTTAAGCTGTATTCTGTAATCCAAAAATTAGCGATCGCTCTTGAGTTAAAGGGAGCGATCGCTTTTATTTTTTGTGGATTCCATGCGTAGCTGTAGCCCATCCTAGACATCGCTCAATCACGTTAAGATACTTAATTAGGTGTTCCTAATAAGCGTGGTAATTTACTTATGAGTCAACTTGAAAATATTCAAGCTGAGTACGAAAAGTTTCCTGAAGCATTTGAGAGTGTAATTATTAGCACTGTGAGCGCACAAGCAATACCCAATGCTAGTTATGCTCCCTTTGTAATAGATGATTCCAAGAATATCTACATTTACGTTAGTGGTCTTTCGATTCACACCAAAAATCTCTATGCCAATCCTCATGTTAGTGTATTGTTTATCGAGGATGAAGCTAAAAGTAATCTAATTTTTGCCCGTCGTCGTTTGAGTTTTGATTGTACGGCAACTTTGATAGAGCGTGAAACTGACAATTGGAATCAAATTGTTGAGCAATTTCAAGGGCGATTTGGTGAAATTATCGAGGTGTTGCGCGGCTTGTCTGACTTTCGGATTTTCCGACTAACTCCAAGTGAAGGTCGCTTTGTAGTTGGTTTTGGGGGAGCGTATCATATTAGTGGCGATAACCTTCATCAACTTGTTCAAATCACAGGAGATGCCGAAAAAAAGCAAGGGTAAATTATGAATGGGGCGTAGTCCATTCTGACTCCTGTTAGCGGATAGCTAAGGTTTAGCCCATTCTGACTTCTGAATTTTGCTATATATTGATTCATCAAATCTTCTCCTGATTCTTTAGCTATTCAGACAGATGTATTTTGACTCCTGAATTAGTTTGACTGTAGGCAAATTCAAATAAACTAAACTTTTTAATTTTATGCTTCAGTTTCAACCTCCTGGCTTTGGGCATAAAGTCATCCATACATTCTTGGGAGCAATGGTTTACTATACCCAAACGAATGCACCTTGGACGATTGCTGACACTGAAGATTTACCTCCACTACTATTTCTCCATAACTTTGGTGGGGGAGCGTCTGCCTATGAATGGTCTAAAGTTTACCCGGCTTTTGCCTCCAATTATCACATTTTAGCCCCCGATTTAATCGGCTGGGGAGAGTCGGCCCATCCAGTGCGGGATTATAAAATTAGGGATTATCTCAGCACGATCGCAGAGTTTATCATCCAAACTTGTCGCCAGCCGGTGACGGTTGTAGCCTCATCTCTCACAGCTGCTTTTGCTATTCGCCTAGCTATTGTCCAACCCAATTTATTCAAAACACTGTTTTTGGTTTCCCCCTCTGGATTTGATGATTTTGGGCAGGGTGCTGGACGCAGACTTCCGCTTTCGGTAATCAATGCGCCTCTGTTGGACAATTTTATTTATATGCTTGGTGCTGAAAATGAAATCGCAGTCCGAAATTTTTTACAAAGTTTTCTCTTTGCTAAGTCACAACGAGTATCTCAAGAGATAGTGGAGGCTTATTTAACCTCGGCACAACAACCTAATGCCAAGTTTGCTGCTTTAGCATTTTTGCGAGGCGATCTTTACTTCGATCTGAGTTTATATATCCAACAACTGACAGTTCCCACCGTCATTTTTTGGGGAGAAAAAGCACAATTTACCGACATCAAATTAGGACAACGCTTGGCAAATTTAAATCCAAGAGCAATTCGAGATTTTTATGCGATCGCAGATACCGGAATATTACCTCATTTGGAAATACCAGAAGTTTTCATTGGTTTATTGCAGCGGTATCTTGGGTAAGTGGAGAGATGGGGAGCGGGGAGCAGGGGGCAGGGGAGCAGGGGGCAGGGAGCAGGGGGCAGGGGGGCAGGGGAGCAGAGGAGAGAATAAGAATTTCTGACAAATGACAAATGACAAATGACAAATGACAAATGACAAATAACCAATGACAAATGACTATTTAGAAAGTAATTGTGCGTTTAATGCTTTAGTAATGCGATCGCTAGAAGCTTCTAAGTGAGCTAAGGTGTAAACATCAAGGCTTTCGCCAAGTTGTTTGAGTTTGACATCAATGGCTTTTTGGAGTTGGCGCAATTTATACCAAGCCAATGTCCGACCATCTTCAGGCGTATTAGTAGTACCCAACATCATCTGTAACAAAATATTTAGATGCTCCCGTTGCAATGAACGCCGGATGCTAGAAATTGGCTTTGGTTCTCCGGGGGCGAAAATTTCTGTCCAGATGCCTGTTTGCAGGGTGTCGAACAGTTCTGGTATGGAAAGCGCTTCTCCAGGCAGAGTTTTTAATTCTATATCTTGTAACCGATTCAGACGATCGCTGTCTAATAGCGATCGCAATATCATACTTTGAAAACCCAAAATGCGATCGTGAATTGGATAATCAAGGCGGTTATTAGGTGCAGAACTACCCCAGTGTTCCCAACGCGATGGTGCTAGTTGATTGAGCAATTGTGGTGAAAAGCTGAAAGCATCATCTGCAAATACATATTCTTGCAACTTTGTCAATGCTTGGCGTTGTTTTAAAAGTGAAACTGGTACAAATGCCCAAGCAGCATCATTACTGGTATGGAGACGCCGAAACGATTGTCCACCAATGTATTTAGAAAGCAAAGTGGCATTCCGAAAATAATATTTAAGTACTTTATTAAACTTAAGGCGTAGGTTACTATAGCTTTTGCCTTTCAATAGATAACCTTTATCAAGACGCTGCCACATAAAACGAGCATTATCCATTTGCCACTGCGAATACAATAGTACATCACTACTCATATCCCAGACATTTGCTAAAGGATTGATGTCCCAGATATCTTCATCGCTTGCATAAGATAATTCTGGTTGAGGCGATGCTAGGGCTATCTGGTCTAAAAAACTTTTTTCTGATTCTGGAATAGTTACCTCAAGGGCTGTTGATGGAAATTTTTTATAACCATACTCAATTGCCCATTCGTCATAAGGCCCAATAACTCTTGGAAAATAGTCACCTTGCTGTACTCCCTGTGGTGCTATGTTCACAGGTACATAGTCCATCACCGAACCCACTAAACCTTTGGTGCGAGTGATTTCAGTATTATTTAATTCTTCTGGCGCTAACATGGTGCTGCCGTAAAAGTTGTGGCGCAAACCCAGAGTGTGCCCGACTTCGTGAGCGATGAGAGAACGCAAATATTGATGCACATACTCCTTCATCGTTTCACTACTAGATGTAGTGTTTGGCAACATTGACAACGCCAGCGCCCCCATAGATGCTTGATTTGAAGATTCCATACCATAGCAAGACTCTGAGGAGAAAAAGCGAGCAGAGGAAGATGACGCAAATTTATCCAGGAATTTCCCCGCGTCTTTACGTCCTTCTGTTTTTTCTTGACATGAGTTTGTATTCGGTGACGAATTTGCCTCCATCAGTGCGTGATATTCTTGCTGAACTAAGCGCACCATATTGGCATCTACAATGATATCTGCATCCAATATTTCTCCGGTGAATGGGTTGACGCGCATCGGCCCTTTGGCAAAACCTGCATCTAAAGAATTGAACCAGCGAATAGTGTTGTAATGTACATCTGCTGGTTGCCAATCAGCATCATCTGGCATTTGCTGCACTTCAATGGCATTTTGAAATCCAGCTTTTTCAAATGCTTTGTTCCACATCAAAACACCTTCACGAATCGCATCGCGGTATTCTAGTGGTACAGCATTTTCAATCCAATACACAATTGGTTTTTTGGGTGGAGATAAAGGAGCATCAGGATTGGATGGTTCTAGATGCCAGCGATTAATATAATGTACAAATGATTCGCGAGCATTATTATTAGAGAAATCTTGGAAAACAGTAGTAAAATATCCAACTCTGTCATCAGCAAGTCTGGGAATATAACCATTGTTTTCTCTCAGTTGAGAAAAACTGTAGTGTACCTTTAGAGTGAGTGCCCTACTATCGGGTACAGCGATCAAATTTGAGCCTTCTAGTGATGAAAAACCGTAAATCGAATCAATCTCTACGTTTTCTGGGAAGCTGTTAACATCACCAAAATATGATTTGCGTACATCTAAGTGGTAATCAGCTTGTAAAGAATATTTTAATATAGGAGTTAATCCAGGTAAATCCTGCATTAGCAGTCCATTCAGGTCGATCAGAATATTTTTACTTTTTGGATCGATAGTAGCTATTTCGAGTGAATAAAGAACGGAATCGCTAAATGAGCGAGCAAGCGATCGCTGTTCTGGTATACTATCTGTACGGAATTTTAAATTACGCACAACAAAATGCAATTTATTATTTACTTTTTGGAAATAAAATATAAAATCAGAAAGAGGTAATCCACTATAAATCCCACTTTCCCCAACCCCTGATTCCAATGTCACTATAGCTAAGTAATCTTTATTTAGCTGCTCTGGTTTCAGTTCTAAAAAAACTTTTCCCGAATCCTCGTTGCAATAAAGTGTAAAGAATCCCTCTAGTTTATCTATTCGATTAACAATCCCATTAAATCGGCAAAAATCCTCCTCTTTTATTTCAGCAATATTCTTGTCAGCACTTGCTACATTTTCAACTACTGGCAGTGCATTTAATTGCTGCACATCAATATTAGAAGTGTTTAAAAGTTGGGTTGCTTCTGCTCCTGCATAATCATTTGATAGCAACAAGCTATACAGTACTACTATACAGACTGCTAATTTCCTTATCCAGTATTTCATCCTTTGGCTTTCCACCTGAAGCAGTTCTCGTTTGGAGAAAAAATTTTGAGTAGTTTTTCGTCTGTAAACCTTTCAAATATCGAGGAATTACGGTATAAATCCACTCAGTTAGACAAAACTTTGTCTCTAGCCTAAAAATTGTCTGACTAATGATTGTTATTAGTAGCTCTTTAGGAATAATCTATTAAGCATCTATATCTTAAGATAGGTAATTTATCTAACTATAGATACATGTTTTTTATCTTTATCTGTATTAAAAACCAAATGTAGCATTAAAAATGTATTTAGTGCTACATTTGGGAACCGAAGAAAACTCAAGTATGATTTATGAACAAAGAGTGAAACTTCTAAAAAAGCTGTTATTTACCAATAAAATGCTCTTTTCAGATGAATTAGGTAAATTTATACTAATCCCAAACGTTTCCTCACATAGTAAATTGGTTCTTCCCAACAATCTTCAAAGCGGTAGCCCAAGATAAAATCAGCTTTTTTACCTAGTTTTCGCCCTTTTGCTAGGTTGGCGAAAATTGCTTTGGTTTGTTGGAAAGCCAAGATGGGATAGAGCAATCTAGCCAACCACAAACCGATTTGAAGTGATTTACTGTAGTTTTGTGTAGCAGCAACAAGTACACCAATTTATCCTGCGTAGGTGGTATCAAAATCAAGCAATACATGAAAAATATCGTGAGTGACTAAATATCGCAGAGCAAATAGATTGCGTTTGGCTATGTCTTCTAGTTCTGGGCTGATATTTAATGGTTTTAGTTGATTTATCCGCATCTGATTGGCATATTTTCGTCCAAAGCAGCCTTGAGGATATTGACTTAATTGGTTCAAATCAATTACGGGATAATATCCCGCTACTGGTTGTAATTTAAAAAGTATTTCTTTTTTATAATTAAAATATGCCTTTTGTTAGAAGGATAATTATATTTTTATAGTTAGTCTTTACTTGTACTTAAGAAAGAAGCTAATTCGCATGATAAACTTGATTTACAGAACCATGAGTGAGATCGGTTCTTTACTTAAAGGACTTCAAGTAAAACGCTTTTTCGCTGTTGTGCTAGTTGGTTTTCTAGTACTGACAACGAATGTTGCTCCTGAGAACAATAACACAGGCTTAAAGGAAAGAGTTCGCGAACAGGTAGAGCAAAATGATGCTCAAAGACCGAAAACAATAGGGCAGTGGAATAAAGAAGCTCGTGAAACGAAAAATTCTCCTGGTGAAAGACTTCAGAAGATTGCAGGAGAGTCAGCAGAAGCCTTTAAAGAATTTGGTTCAGGGTACGTAGAAGGTGCTCAAGAAACTGCTAATGATGTAGGTGATAGTGCTGCACGAACAGGCAAAAATATCCTTAACTAAGTTTGACACTGAAGCGTTACAATTTTGACTTTGCAGTAAGTACTAATAACTTTTCGCCAATAAACGAGTAATATTAAGAAGGCTGGTATCTAACCAAGCAACTCTTCTAATATTTAGTTAAGGCGTTCACCCTTGCTGCTGATAGATTGTAGCGTTTCGTCAATTGCATGAATCTATCCCACTAATAAAATCCGATTAATCCAAATATGAATTGTCGCTAGAGAAAGAAAAGCGTTGAAGCAGTCCGAAATTCGCTCCCATCGCACAACCAGACGGCGGTATTTTCTTTGATACCAAGCGAAACAACGCTCTTGTTGAAAACGTGGAACTGAGATTTTAATTGGTCTACCTCGATTTTTCTTGTTCTTCCAAACACGCTTGGGTAATTGCGGCCTGATACCACGTTTACGCAAAGCTGCACGTTTATCCTTGGAATCGTAACCTTTATCAGCAGCAATAACTTTAACTCGTTTACGAGGTCTACCGGGTTTATTCGTTTTGACTTTGACGCTATCTAGAAGTGGTAAAACCTGCTCTCGCTCATTGCCATTAGCAGGCGTTGTGCAATTAGCTAAGGGCATCCCGTTCCCCTCAGTGAGCGTATGTATCAAAATCCCTTTACCCTTACGACCATACGCAACCCCCTCACCGCCACCTTTCCCAGGGGGAAAAAGACCCGTCCACCGCGCCGTAGTTCCAGTTGATTAATCCTTTTTCTTCTGCAATGCCTAATATACGTGCTTGTAAATTATCTAATGTTCCATCTGTTTGCCAACGTTGTAGCCATCTGTGCGCTGCACTTTTTGATGCCCATATTTCTCCTGAAGGAACATCACACCAACGACATCCTGTTATCAATATATACAGCAAGGTATTAACCACATGGCGAAATGGAGCGTGTGGCATTCCGCGATCGCGCTTTTCTGGTTCCTTGGGGAATATATCTTCAAATAGCCTCCATTCTAGATCGCTTAATCCTTCAAATCGCCCAGCCATACCCTGATATAACTTACCGTCATCAACAGTAGATTATCACATTGCTGGTATTAGTGGGATAGATTCATTAAATATAGGTTTTTAGTAGGGGCGTACAACTAGGTGTATGCCCCTACTGCGCGTTATATCGTCTCCACCTTGTTGGCTGTGTCTCAATACTGCTGGCTTTGTGCATTAGACCTCTTGGCATTTGTGCTTTTTGCACTCTTGGGGAAAAGGGAAAAGGTTAAAGGGGAAAGGGACTTTTGCAGTACCTTTTCCCCTTCCCCTCGCCCCTTATCCCCAGAGGGGACCCCACCTTCCCCTTTTCCCGACTTATGCAAGAAGTCTATTTTTAACTAGGAATTGGGTTTTGGGAAAAGGTTACTGGGTTTAGGTTAAAGGTTTTTTCTTTCCCCTTTCCCCTTTCCCCTTTCCCTTTCCCCTTCCCCTTTTCCTCAAAACCCGACAAGTATTGGGCTGTGTCTGCACTGCAAAATTTAGATTAATACCAGGGAAAAAATATTTTTCCGTAACACTGAGTAAATTGGTAGAAATAAAGTCAACTATTCAGTTTGTCATTTGTTGTAGTCAAAAAGACTTGATGCAGAAGCGTCAGCGTCTTTCTGTAGAACAGAAAAATGACAATCAATATAGTTGTGTTTATTTATACCCATCTATTTAACTATTATAAATAGTCAATGTATATTTTTTTACTATTTTGATAGTATTAATAGAACGGGTAAGTAACTGTTAGATAACTGTTCAAAAACATGAAACAATGAGGAAATAGCTAAGATTAATAATTAGTGATATGAAGCAATCTAAAAGCACGCGAAAGCGGGGACTTGTCCTAACGATCGCTGGGCTAAAGCGTTTACAAGGGGCAATTCTGGCTATGGAAAAGGTAGAAAACAATGGACATCGCTTCACTCTAGAAGATTTAGGCGATCGCATGAAGGTATCTACCAAAACTCTAAACCGATTATGGTCATTGAATACAGGCGTGGATCAAAAAACCTTGAAATTGTGCTTTAGCGCCTTTAACCTAGAATTATGCAGCGAAGACTATGCAATCCTGAGTGAGCCAGATCGTAGTGAAGGTTCTCAAACTCTCTCAATGAGTTTAGATACAAGAGAAAAAAAATTCTTTCCGTCTTTATCCTTAGATTCTCTTGCGACTCAACACTATAACCCGCTCGAAAATCTTTGGTCATACCCAGATGGTCCAGTACCTGTAGATTCCCCCTTCTATGTCGATCGTCCCCCCATAGAAGAACTTGTTTATCGAGAAGTTATTCAACCAGGCTGTGTGATCCGGATTCGAGCACCAAGAGAAATGGGAAAAAGTTCTCTTGTGCTGCGGCTGTTAGCCTTTGCCAAGATGCAAAGTTATCGCTCGGTGAATGTGAATTGCAACCAAATCGATTCCAGCTGTCTGACAGACTTAAATAAACTTTTGCGTTCTCTTTGTTGGCAAATTGCAACAGAATTAGGCATTGACCCAAAGCTAGATGAAAAATGGGATGAGGAAATAGGTTGTAAGTTGAGTTGCAGTTTATATTTGCAATCTTATTTGCTCAAGCAGTGCAAAAATCCAGTAGTTTTAGTGTTAAATGAGGTTGACCGCTTTTTTGAATATCCAGAAATTGCTCCAGAGTTCTTTGGTTTGTTGCGCTCTTGGTATGAAGAAGCACGACAAGATCCCAACTTACAAAAACTCAGACTAGTGGTAGTTTACTCCACAGAAGTATATGTCTCGCTGGATATCAACCGTTCACCATTTAATATTGGGCTACCGATCCGTCTGCCAGAATTTACTGCCCACCAAGTAAAATACTTAGCTCTACGACATGGTTTAGATTGGACTTATGATAACGAAGTTAAGCAACTGATGTCTCTTGTAGGGGGACATCCAGCACTGATTCGGATTGCTTTATATTATCTATGCTGTCAAAGAATGACCTTAGAAGAGCTGATAGAAGATGCGATCGCTAACGGCGGTATTTATCGCTATCATCTATGGCGACACTGGACAATTTTACAAGAAAATCCTAATTTAGTAAAGGCGTATGTTGATGTTGTAGCCACAAAGCAAAGCATTTCTCTCAATCCCATTGACGCTCATAAACTCGAAAGCTTGGGTTTGATCGCTTATGAAAGCGATCGCATCCTACCGCGTTGTGAACTCTACCGTGCTTACTTTAAAAAACAACTAGGTGTTGCTGAATTGGAATATAAATCATTGCAAAAACGTGCTTAAGAAAAAACTATCACAGACTCTTTTTTTGAAATTTCCCGTAATGGCTCCTTTTAATCTTCTATTTAGCGCTCCTCTAGGGATTAGAAACAAGGTTTTCAATGAAAAATAATTAATTGTTTGACCAATAAAGCTGATAATCATCGATATAAAATTTTCCATTATTGGAAGACATTTTGAAAAAGAAGTAATAATCTTCTGGCTCCCAAATACTAAATTCTTGCTCTTGTTCTTGAAAACTAGCTGTCGAACCACTATTGGGAATAGTCATGCTAGCAGTTAGTGTTCTATTTTGTGCTCTCATTAGAAAAATTTCTAGCAGACAGAAACCCTGTAGTTCAGCAGAATAACGAATTTTGAAACGGATTTTTCCACCATTGCGTAGGGTCTTTTGAATAGAAAAATTTTCAGTTTGAACGGGATTGCCAGACAGATAAATGCCTTGACCTTGTGTTAGTATGTAACTTTGTCTTTCGTTAAATGAATTCACAATTTTTTCTTCTCCAAAATAATATAATTGATTGATATAATTGCATTATTAGCAAGCAAATAACTGTTTTTAAAGATGGGTTCTTTCTGTGCTTCTGAATATCACGTTTGTATTTTCCAGCTATCTTCAAAAAAATGCAATGACAGTTAAGACAGTTAAGAAGACAGTTAAGAAAATAATGAAAAACTGAATGATCGAGAGCGATGCCTGCGGCGGGCTACGCCAACGCAATCCGCAAAAGTAGAGATTAACGATTCTTGATTTGTAATTACTAATAATGTTCGCAAACTCGCTATCACTGGGTTTGCACAATTATAATTAAAATAACATCTATCCAGGGAAATAGCTTTTAAAAATCATTCAATTTGGTAACAGACTTTTAATTGCTAACTCTTTCATTTGGCACTTGTCAAGCATTATTGTGGCTTTTAACGATCTTCTTTATGATTTGAAGACATCTGTCTTCAGTAGGGTAAAACTCCAACTGTACATTTGGTAACATTACTTAAGAATAAATAAGTAATTGCAATTGAAGTTAATCATGACATATACACAAACCAACGATCCAACTATTCGCGAACACGTTCAAGCTTGGCAAAACTTAAATGTAGATCAACAACTTGCTTTGTTTTGGTTTATCTATAAAGAAATGGGGAGTTCAATTACTCCAGCTGCTCCTGGAGCCAGTACTGTTTCTCCAGAAATAGCCGAAGGTTTATTTAATCAAGTTAAAGAATTATCTCACGAACAACAATTACAAGTTCAGCGTGATTTGATTAATAAAGTGGATACCCAAATTTCTCGTGAGTATGGCTCTTTGGGTGATACCACAAAACTCCTGTTTTGGTATCGATTATCTCAAGGGATGGATAATGGCACTATCATTCCTGTACCTGATGATTATCAACTTCCTTCCGAAGCTAAAGCTTTGTTTGGCAAAATTCAAGGATTAGACTTTGAGCAGCAGATTACTCTTTTCCGTGATTATGTTGCGCCAATGGGTGCTGAAGCAAAATCAGGTGCTGAAATTTAGAATTTTTGAGGATGCTTAAGGGTATCTATTAACCTAAATTGCGGATTATCAAGTATAAACTTACTATTGAATGCGATCGCCATCAAATTGCAAAAGCTAAGATTACTATGCTTTACCTTGGTGCGATCGCATTCAAATTCGCTTGCGGCTGGGATTGCTTCGTTGTTCCTCTTCTCTACAAGACGCTGGGCGATCGCAATGACATATTATTTTAGAAAAGTGGATTGCTTAGCTTGACTAAGGTGCGATCGCAATAACAATTTAGATCGTTGCAAGACTTCCCAATCCTTTATAGGTACAGTAGGCTCAAAGGGATCTTCAAAGTGAATAACTCCCGTAAAGGATAAAGTGAAGTCAAGTGGTGCGTTACACCAAGTACTAACGCACCCTATCAAAACACTAAAGAAGTAGAAATTAATCAGGAGTTAGGAATAAATAACTCCTAACTCTTGTACAGATGCGATTAATCGCGTCTCTAATTTTTACAACGCACAAGTCAACTCGCCGGCTTTTTGACTGAAGCGGTGATTCTCCCGATAATCTACGGGACAATCTATCACGGCGGGTACATCTTGAGCGAGGGCTTCTTTCAAAGTGGGAATCAAATCTAAAGCCGATTCAACTCGATAGCCTTTTAAACCCATGCTTTCGGCTAATTTGACAAAATCAGGATTACTAAAATGCACAAAAGATGAGTTTCCTTTGCCAAATTGATTTTCTTGCTTCCACTCAATTAACCCATAGCCACCATCATTGAAAATTATCGTGACAAAGGGCGTACCGACACGCAAGGCTGTTTCTAATTCTTGAGAATTCATCATAAAGCCGCCATCACCTGTGACAGCAACGACTTTGCGTTTAGGATGAACCAGTTTTGCTGCTAAAGCGCCAGGAATGGCAATACCCATAGCTGCGAAGCCATTGGAAATTATGCAAGTATTGGGACTATGGCAATGATAATGACGAGCCATCCACATTTTATGTGCGCCAACATCAGAGATGACGATATCATCAGGCCCCATCACTTGGCGTAAGTCATAAATTAACTTTTGCGGCTTGATCGGAAATCCGTCATCATGGGCATACTGTTCGTAATCAGCCCGAATCTCTGGCCTTAAACTAATAGCAAAGGGATCGGGTTTCCCTTGTCTATCTGCTAATTTTAAAATTTCATAGAGGGAATCGGAAATATCTCCCACAACTTCGGCATTGGGAATATAACTACTATCAATTTCTGCCGGATTTACCCCAATATGCACAATCGGAATTTCACCATTACGATTCCATTTCTTCGGAGAAAATTCAATCAAATCATAGCCGATCGCAATTACTAAATCTGTGTTATCAAAGGCACAGGTAATGAAGTCTCTTTGCTGTAATCCCACTGACCACAAAGCTAGTTGATGTGTGTAGGGAATCACGCCTTTACCCATGAAAGTATTGGCAACAGGTATATTCAGCAAAGTAGCAAATTGCGTTACGGCATCACTGGCATGAGCGCGAATTGCTCCATTTCCGACTAAGATTAATGGGTTAACTGCTTGGCAAATTGCGGCAGCTGCTGCCCGAATGCTAGCAAAAGATGCATAAGTTTTTTCGCTATTATCCTTACGCAAAGGTTTGCCTTCGACGGGCATAGCAGCAATATTTTCTGGCAAATCAATGTGAACTGCACCGGGTTTTTCAGATTGCGATCGCTTAAATGCTTTCCGGACTACTTCTGGTGTAATACTCGGTCGGACAATCTGCTTATTCCACTTGGTAACAGGTGCAAACATTGCCACCAAATCTAAATATTGATGGGATTCAATATGCATTCTATCTGTTCCCACTTGACCGGTAATCGCCACTAAGGGCGCACCATCAAGATTAGCATCCGCTACCCCAGTCATTAAATTGGTTGCCCCAGGACCAAGAGTAGAAAGACACACTCCAGCTTTTCCGGTTAAGCGTCCATAGACATCAGCCATGAATGCTGCACCCTGTTCGTGACGAGTCGTAATAAATTTAATTGAAGAATGTTTTAGCGCTTCCAAAACGTGAAGATTTTCTTCACCAGGAAGTCCAAAAATGTATTCCACTCCTTCATTTTCTAAGCACTGCACCAATAACTCTGCTGTATTCATTTTATTTTCCGACAACTCTATTAACGAATAAGACTTTTGTTCTTTGTCATTGGTCATTTGTCATTTGTCCTTTGTCCTTTGTCATTTGTTCTTTGTCCTTTGTCCTTTGTCATTTGTTCTTTGACTAATCGCTAAAGAGCAATGACTAATGACCAATGACCAATGACCAATGACCAATGACCAATGACCAATGACCAATGACCAATGACCAATGACCAATGACTAATCATTTAACCCACACGGTTTTAACATTGACAAACTCATGTATACCTTGGATACTCAATTCTCTGCCATATCCAGAACGCTTGATGCCACCAAAGGGCAACCGAGGATCGGATTTGACCATACTGTTGATAAACACGCTACCTGCTTCGATTTCTTCAACTAAGCGATCGCTTTCTTGTTTATTGGTTGTCCAAGCACTTGCACCTAAGCCAAAGGGTGAGTCATTAGCGAGTTTAATGGCTGCATCAATATCTGGAACCCGGAATAACAAGGCTACCGGGCCAAAGAATTCTTCTTTGGCAATTGGTGTGTCGGTGGGGATATCTATGATAATCGTTGGCGGATAAAAGTTTCCAGGACGATCTGATAAAGGATGTCCACCGGTGAGGACTTTACCACCGCTGCTAATAGCACGTTGCACTTGTTGGTCTAAATCCTGGAGAATACCAGGAGTTGCCAATGGGCCTAAATCGGTATCTGGTTGCATAGGATCGCCTACTTTCAGCGCCTCAAATTTTTCTAAAAGTAATTTTTCAAATTTGTCTGCGATCGCATCTGCGACAATAAAACGTTTCGCTGCAATACATGATTGCCCGTTATTTAACATTCGCGCTGTAGTAGCTGTGACAACTGCTGTCTCTAAGTCAGCACTTTCTAACACAATAAATGGGTCACTTCCTCCTAATTCCAAAACTGTTTTTTTAATTTGTTTGCCGGCAGCGACGGCGAGGGATGCGCCTGCTGGTTCGCTTCCGGTCAAGGTAGCAGCTTTTACGCGGTCATCAGCCATCAAATCGGCAACTTTGGCAGCGCCTATTAATAGAGTTTGAAACGCACCTTCAGGAAAATCTGCCCGTCGGATAATATCTTCAATTGCCAAGGCGCACTGCGGCACATTAGAAGCGTGTTTGAGTAAGCCGACATTCCCCGCCATGAGTGCCGGTGCTGCAAAGCGGAACACTTGCCAGAAAGGGAAATTCCACGGCATCACCGCGAGAATTGCACCTATTGGTTGATAACGTACAAAACTCTGACTAGCATCAGTTTTTACACTGACATCAGCCAAGAAATCAGGGGCGTGTTCGGCATAGTAGCGACAGACAAGGGCGCATTTTTCGGCTTCTGCGATCGCCGCTTTCAATGGTTTACCCATTTCTAGAGTCATCAATTTAGCAAATTCTGCTTTGTCCTGCTCTAAAATGTCGGCAGCTTTTTCTAGCCACTGCGATCGTTGAGAGAAACTAGTCTGACGATACTGTTCAAAAGTCCGATCGGCTAAATCGAGTTTAGCGGCAATTTCTGCATCATTGAGTGCTTCAAAGGTTTTGAGCGTTTCCCCAGTGGCGGGATTAATGGTGGCGATCGCCATTACCTGACCTCCCGTTAAAAAATAGCTTCGGTAGGCTTCCTAGTGTTACACAGATCAATTCTGGAAGCTACCACCCAAATTCTAGTCTTATAACCCAGAATTAGTTGCTGAATATTACAATTTTGCAATTATTTTTGAAATAAAATATACCAAACAATAAGTATTAATATTGATTAATTCAATCGAAGTAAAGTTGCTATAATTTGCACAATTGAGGAATCAAGCCATGACTCAAGTCTTACGCAAAGTAGTTACATTCGATGAGTTCGTTGTTAAATATCCAGATAACACAGGGAAACTTTACGAACTATATGATGGGGTAGTAGTAGAGATGCCGCAACCAACAGGCGACCATGAAGAGATTGTTGTATTTTTATCTACAAAAATCACTTTAGAATATAGTCGCCTTAGCCTGCTATATGGTATACCAAAAACAGTATTAGTAAAACCACTTGAAAATGAATCAGCTTACTCACCAGATGTATTACTCCTAAATCTCCCTAATTTAGTTAATGAACCTCGGTGGAAAAAAGAATCAACTGTTACTCAAGCAGTATCAATTCCTTTAGTAATTGAGGTAGTAAGTACCAATTGGCGTGATGATTATCTGAAAAAATACGCCGATTATGAAGAAATGGGAATTCCTGAATACTGGATTGTCGATTATGCTGCATTGGGCGGTAGAGAATTTATTGGCAAGCCCAAACAACCTACTGTTTTAGTTTGCTGTTTAGAAGAAGGTGAGTATCGCGTTAGTAAGTTTCGAGGAGATGACCGCATCGAATCATCAATTTTTCCAGAGTTTAATTTGACCGCAGAGCAAATTTTTCGCGCTGGCACGGTCAGCTAAATTGAGCATGAGGCTGTGTAGTGTTAAAAAGTTAAAATAAAATTATCATAAATAAATTTAGTTGTTCTAAGCCATTTTTACCTTTTGCCTTGTTCGGTTCGGTACAGAATCTAGATTCCAATGCCCAATGCCCCATCTAATATTAGTTTGCAGCAACAACCCTACTTGTAAATCTTTCGCTTTGACCCAGCCATATCCTGGTATCCAGAAAGAATGTTCGCCTGTAGTCGAAATAACCTCTCTATCCACATACAAGTTAACTAAAGCAGTAGTTTCACGCACAAACGTATTCAACACTTGACATGCTTCAATCTCCCTGAGTGTAAGTTCTCTAACAATCACAATTCCAGATTTTTGGAAGATTTGTATTGCAGACTACACACAAGAATAAATCATCTTTGACTATGTTTAATTGACGACATACAGGGCAGCGACGAAAAATAAACTCAGTAGTAAAATTACCAGGATGAGGAAGTGGAATTTGTTCAAGTGCCTTTTCAACTTGAGACCACGATTCTGGCTCTGGACAATATCCGGTTGATTGGTTTGTAATTTCAACTACTTCAAAAGTCTGCTTTTTGTAAGAAAAAAACATCTCTCCAGCTGAAAGTATAGATTTACCACCTGCACAAGCTATATGCTCAGAGTGGCGGTCTGCAAGACAAATGTAGCCTTCAGAGTCAACTACAAAAGTTGCTGCAATCAGTCCCCAAGTGTTTGGCTTCTGCATAGTTTTATTTATCCAGTTTTTCAAATCTTTTACTGATTTAATGCGAACTCCAACTGGACAATCAGTAACAGAAAGCCGGATATTCTCACTACCTATATATTCAAATAATCTTGTCATTTTCAAACCTCTGAAAACAATAATAATTAAAAATGAGCTAAAGGTAGATTATGCATAAAATAAACTTTATCCTTGATGCTGATACCAATTTTATCTAAAATTGCATAAAAACAATCTTTATCTAGTAATCCAAGCCGCGTAATATCCAACTTGGGTTAATAACTAATAATTGTTGGCACTGGTTGCAATTTTGTCTGATAAACCTTAACTAATCGCTCAATACCTTTGAAACGATAATCTCCCATTTCCTCAAAGTCTGAAGGTTCTGAAAGCATTTTATGGGTGGCTTCACTAATCACGCATTCACTAGGCGGACAAACTGCTTCCATCCGAGCAGCAAGATTAATTGTTGCGCCTAATGCCGTATAATCTACCCTTTGGGAACTACCGACATCTCCCACCACTGCTTTACCGCTATTAATTGCAATCCGTAATTGCAGGGGTTCGAGCCAAAAACCATTGGCATTCAAATGTTCGAGACGAGTGAGCATTCCCTTGGCAGCAGTAACAGCGCGATCGGCATGATCTGCTTGCGGTTCTGGAGCGCCAAAAAATGCCATAATACAATCGCCAATATATTTATCTAAAGTGCCGCCGCAACTAAACACTTCTTTTAGCATTTCTTCAAATAAATTATTTAATAGTTGAGCGATCGCTGTTGGTGTTAATCTTTCAGAAATTGCCGTAAAGCCAACTAAATCAGCAAACAAAATGCTGATTTCGCTCTCGGCGGGAGCTAAACGACCACCCGGTAATCCGCCTACAGAGATCAACTGCTGTACAACTGCTGGAGAATGATAGCGTTCTAGTCGGTGACGAATCATCTCTTCAGTTTTGAGTTTTTCTACTAATAACCAACGCTGTACGCTAGAAGCTACAAGATTTGCTAAAGCTGAGAAAAAACTCAATTCTTCTTCACCTTCATTTGCCCAATGGTAAGAAGAAAAATTGGCATCGGCATACAGTACGCCCACAACTTTATTTTCATCCCATAAAGGCACTGCCATCGCGCTACGAATGCCTTTGACCAAAATACTCTGTTCGCTAGCAAACCTTTCATCCTGATGAGTATCACCAGTTTGAATGACGACTTTTTCTTCAAATACCTTTTGACAGATACTACGACTAATCCAACTACCATCAGAAGGAAGATTTTTCTGTTGGGAAACATTTCTAGTGGCAGCATTCATTAATTCCAAATGACCGCCACCATTGACATCAATTAATAATGCCAAGCGATCGATACTATCAAGATAACGAAAAACTACTTGCTGCACCTGAGAAAAAATCTCTTCTATAGATGCGGCTGCACAAAGATTTTTTGCTATGTCGACTAAATCTTTGAGACGGGCAATAGTTTTGTCCTTATTATTGATGTTGCCATCTTTGCTATCAGCTGCAATCCATTGCTGTTGTAATTGTTCAACATTATGAAGGATTGTTCTTTGCTCATTAATGTCCGAAATTCCGGAATACTCAGGTGTAGGTTGAGAAACAGGGGTTGTGAGCAGCACTACCAGGCTAACATTGCCCAGCCAAACGATATCACCGTGATGTAACTCTTGGGGATAGTTAACTAGATATTTATTGACTTGCGTCCCGTTTTTGCTGCCCAGATCCTCAATAGTCCACACACCGTCAGCCGTTTTTACCAGGCGAGCATGGTTGCGGGATACTCCACCAAAAGGTAAGTACAAGTTACATTCCGGCAAACGACCAATTGTAAATACATCTTGGTCAACTGCGATCGTGGTTTCGGTATCTCCCTCTTGTAGGCGTAGCGTCAGTTCAGTCATGAGTGTGATAGATCCATCGAAGCTAGAGGTCAAGCAACTCTAAGGTAAGTTATACCCTACAGATTAACCTTCACCTTTTGTTTATGACACTGTTAACTGCATTCCGACAACTGTATATGACAGAGATTACATTGAATCTTTTCCAGAATCCGTGAAAAATCAATCTATTGAACAGCTAATGAATGTTAGCGATCGCGTTTAGTAGAACGGCGCATCTGGATTAGTGTGGGTTCCGTGTACCCTTGTTCGGTAACAGCACGGATAATTTCATTGGACAAGCCGAGATCGGAAAAAGACATAAGATTCCAAAAATAACATCAGCCTGTCGCCAATGATGGCGTCAGTCTTAGGCGGAGGGATAAAAATCATTGAAAAGCTGTATGGGCAGTACGCAAAGACTCAGAGCGAGTGCCGCAGTCCCTCATTCTATCAGATTGCCGTCTATTGTGTTGTTTAAAGTTGCTCTGATTCAGTGTTGTGTTAAATTGGCATTACCTGCTTGTAAAGCAAAGTATTGAACTAATGGGAGAAATTCATTATCGCAATCCAAAAGCAACTGATTAATTCACAAATCAAATCACCTAGCGTCTTCTTGATTGACCATGAGAATAACAATCGTGGTCTGATCGACACCAATGAGGCGTTACAGCTAGCTGAAAGCTTAGAGCTTGACTTAGTTGTAGTCTCCCAAGGTAAAGACGCTCCAATCGCCAAGATTCTCAACTATGGCAAGCTTCAGTATCAAAAGAAAAAACGTCAGAGCCAAAGTGCTAGACCCACAGTAAAAGAAGTTCGATTCGGTCTAAACGTGGGTGTGGCTGATTATAATTTACGCATCGAACAAGCAAGTCAGTGGTTGAGTAAAGGCGATTCTGTCAAATTTGCCATTCGTTTACGAGGCCGAGAACATCAATATCGTGACAAAGCAGGAGAGATGCTAGACCGAATTGCAAACGATCTTAGTAAAGTAGGTAAAATCCAGTCGCTGGATAAACGTGCCCTAGTTATTCAAGTCATTCCTGCCTAGTTATCTAGCGATCGCTAGAGGATGTATTTGTGGCAGCTTGTAAGGGACGAAAAAAGCCTAACATAGTACTGTAGCTTCTATGGAAAAAACAGTCAATTACTCAAGGTGAATTTGAATTTCCGACCAAACAAGCGCCACGCGCCAGGATATAACCCAATCAATCGGCGCATTTAGTGATTAGGTGTGTCAAAGCATCAATCAGGCGATCGCTTTCCATTGGTATAATATCCTGTCCATGCATCACATTTTGAGTAATATGAAAATGCACTAATGCTCCTAAAAGAATTCTCGCTGTCGCCTCTGGGTCAGGTATCTTTAATTCTGGAGCCGCCAAGTAGTGAGTGAGAGTTTCGGCTACTGGCTTAATCATCACCCGAATACAAATTTGAGCTAACTCAGGAAAACGCCCAGATTCCCCGATTAAGACTCGCATAAATGCACTATGTTCTTTGTCGTTAAGCATCTGATCTAATGCTTTGGTTGCTACCTGGTGCAGTATGACAGCTGGTTCTCCCTCAATTGGTTCTGTGCCAAAAATAGAGCTGTTCTTTTTGCTTGTAAGTTGCTCTAACAGTACTTTAAAAAGTCCTTCTTTATCTTGAAAGTGGCTGTAGACTGTCGCTTTAGAAACACCAGCTGCTACCGCTACCCGATCCATGCTCGTACCAGCATAGCCATGTTGAAGGAATTCTTGCATTGCCCCTTGCAGAATTTGCTCTACTTTATCAACGGAATTATCTCGATCTACTTCGTCAGTTTTGATGCGTACCATTTATTAACTATCCTCTCTTATCAACAATATTAATAGATGCAGTAAAATGCCCCAGTACAAAATGGCGAAAATAAATATACCCTTCGTTGAAGGGGGCAGGGAGCAGGGAGCAGGGGGCAGGGGGTAGGAATAGCATTTCGCTGCATAATGCCTTTGCAAATTGATTGACAAGTTTAGTTATATCCTATTGACTAAACTAGTCCGTTTAGTTTAGCATAAATTGAACTGGACAGTTTAGTACAAGTTGCTACTGGTGGTAAGGGGGGAATAGCATGAGGGAAAACAGGAATGCAGAGAGTTTAGGGTCTTCTCAGAATCTTGTGCGATCGCCTGTTCTACTTGCAATAATTGCATCTCTAGCAATAGGTGGAATCAGTGTTTATGCGGTGATGAAGCTTCAGGCTACAGCTAATGAGAAGCAAAAAGCCCCAGTAGCAGTTCAGCCCGTGGTAAAAACAGTCACAGCATTAGGACGGTTGGAACCCAAGGGAGAGGTAATAAAACTGTCAGCGCCTTCTTCAAATGGTGAAGGAAATCGAGTAGAGCAACTATTGGTGAAAGAAGGCGATGGCGTCAAAGTTGGGCAGGTAGTTGCGATTATGGACAACCGCGATCGCCTGCAAGCTACTTTGGGTGAAGCACAAAAACAAGTTCAAGTTGCCAAAACCCGCCTTAACCAGGTAAAAGCTGGAGCCAAACAGGGAGAAATTGGAGCGCGTCAAGCTACGGTAAATCGCGTGCAAGTAGAACTACAAGGAAATATTAAAACTCAGCAAGCCACAATTAATCGTCTAGAAGCAGAACTCCTTGGGCAACAACGCAGCTTGCAAGCAACAGTGGCTCGCGTAGCAGCCGAGAAACGTAATGCTCAAGCTGACGTGCAGCGCTACGAAACTTTATACAAAGCAGGAGCAATTTCTAGCCAGGAAGTTGATAGCAGACGCTTAAACGCCGAAACTTCCACTCAAGCATTAATTGAAAGCCAAGCCACTCAGACAAGAACTGTCGCAACCCTACAACAGCAACTTAACGAAGCCAAAGCCAACCAGCAACAAACCCTCGCCAGCTTGCAACAGCAGATTAAGGAAGCAAAAGCTAACTTGAATCAAACTGCTGAAGTCCGTCCCACAGATATAGCAAATGCACAAGCAGAGGTAGACAGCGCTCAAGCCACCGTAGAGAAAATTAGAGCAGAACTAGCACAGGCATACGTTGTGGCTCCTAAAGCCGGTCGAATATTGGAGATTAATACGCGAGCCGGAGAAACTGTTGGCAATGAAGGAATTGTGGCTCTAGGCCAAACCGACCAGATGTATGCAGTAGTAGAAGTCTACCAAAGTGATATCAAAAAAGTTCGTCCAGGACAGGATGTGCGAGTAAGCAGTGATTCTCTACGCAATGAATTAGAGGGAAGAGTCGATTGGATTGGTATGCAGGTAAAGCGGCAAAATCTAATCAACGCCGATCCCTCTAGCAATATTGATGCCAGAGTAGTGGAAGTCCATGTGCAACTGAATAAACTATCTAGCCAAAATGCTTCTAGCTTCACTAATTTGCAAGTCAAGGCGGTAATTGAATTGTGAAATTTGTCATTTGTCATTTGTACTGAGCGTAGTCGAAGTATTTGTCACTTGTACTGAGTTTCGACTGCGCGGTAATCGAGCGAAGTCGAGATTCAACTACCGCGAAGCCGTTGGCGTGGTCACTGAGCGTAGTCGAAGTGCAGCCTCTCCAAGAGTTGTATTTGTCATTTGTCAGTAGTTATTCTCCTCTGCTCCCCCGGTTACTGAGCGCAGTCGAAGTATGCTCCCTCATCTCCCCACTCCCCACTCCCTATTATGAAATTAATCGAACAACTGCGGCGGCGAACGCCTTTAGGATGGCTGCAACTGAGTCATGAAAAAGGTCGTCTTTTGGTGGCATTGTCAGGTATTGCCTTTGCCGATGTTCTAATGTTCATGCAGCTAGGGTTTCAGAATGCCCTGTTTGAAAGTAACACAATGCTGCATCGGAGTATGCAGGCTGATATGTTTGTCATCAGCCCCCAAGCACGTAACCTAGCATATATGTCTAGCTTTACGCGGCGGCGATTGTATCAAGTAATGGATGTACCAGGTGTAAAGTCGGCAGAAGGAATGTATGTCAACATTGTTGATTGGAAAAATCCCCAAACACATCAGAAGACGACAATATTAGTTATGGGGTTCAATCCCGATCGGCAAATGTTGAACTTAGCAGATGTGAATCGCCAGATAGATGCTATTAAGCTACCAGATACCGTTCTGTTCGATCGCGCCTCTAGAGGAGATTATAATGAAGCGATCGCCAAAATTGAACAAGGTAAAACTGTCACAACTGAAATAGAAAGGCGGACAATTACCGTTAGCGGCTTATTTTCAGTCGGGGCTTCCTTCATAGCCGATGGTACTTTAATTACCAGCGATCAGAACTTTCTGCGACTATTTCCCAGACAAGAAGCAAGCAGTGTCAGTCTCGGTTTAGTGCAGCTGCAACCAGGCTATGACCCAAAACAGATGAAAGCAGCTTTAGAATCTCATTTAGATAAGGATGTTAAAGTTTTAACCAAAGCAGAATTTCTTGAATTTGAAATAAATTACTGGAAAACAAATACAGCGATCGGGTTTATATTCAGCCTGGGTGTAGCAATGGGGTTTTTGGTGGGCGTGATTATCGTCTATCAAGTTCTTTCTACAGATGTGAATTCCCATATCAAAGAATACGCCACTTTCAAAGCAATGGGATATAACAATCTCTACTTATTAAGTGTGGTGTTTGAAGAGGCGATAATTTTGGCAGTTTTGGGCTTTATTCCTGGAGCGATCGCACCTTTAGGACTTTATCATTTAACTCGTAATGCCACCAATTTGCCAGTTTACATGACTGTAGCACGGGCCTTGACGGTATTAACGCTGACGATGATTATGTGTGTAATTTCTGGTGCGATCGCCACCCGTAAATTACAGTCTGCTGACCCCGCAGATATGTTTTAAAATTAGTCCTTTGTCATTAGTCATTTGTCATTTGTTACTCAAAAGGATAAATGACAATCATCACGAGTAATCAAGCTATTTATGACTAGCAAACCCGTCATCTCTGTTAAAAATCTCGACCACTATTTTGGTCATGGTCAACTTCGCAAGCAAGTTCTCTTTGATATCAACCTAGATATTAATGCTGGCGAAATTATTATTATGACTGGGCCTTCTGGTTCTGGGAAAACTACACTTCTCACCTTAGTCGGCGGCTTGCGTTCTGCCCAATCTGGCAGTTTGCAGATATTAGAACAAGAACTGTGTGGCGCGAACAAAGCACAACTTACCCAAGCGCGACGTAGTAACGGTTATATTTTCCAAGCGCACAACTTGCATGGTAGCCTAACAGCACTCCAGAACGTCAGAATGGGCTTGGAAGTGCATAAGAATATTTCGTTAGCAGAAATGAAAACCCGGTCAGCCCAAATGTTAGAGGAGGTAGGATTAGGAGAGCGCCTGAATTATTATCCTGATGATTTATCTGGGGGACAAAAACAAAGAGTTGCGATCGCTCGTGCATTGGTCGGTCGTCCTAAAATTGTCTTAGCAGATGAACCCACCGCCGCCCTTGACAGTAAATCGGGACGAGATGTGGTCAACTTGATGCAAACACTAGCTAAGGAACAAGATTGTACCATTCTCTTAGTTACTCATGACAACCGCATTTTAGATATTGCCGATCGCATCGTCTACATGGAAGATGGCAAGTTAGTAAATGACCGTGCTGTTGTTGCAGCATCTTAAGCAGATTCTTTTTGAGCAATTCTCACAAATCAAATTTGTGAAGTAAAGAGATTTTGGAACGGTTTTTGCTACTCTTTCTAAGGATTGTATTCAAATTCGCCTTGCGATCGCACCCCTATCCAATCTCCTGCTGGGGTTTGTCCGACTTCGTAGGTATAGCCAACATCCCAAAAACTGATAGTGTAACAAGTGCGATGAGCTAAACACTGGTTCATAAACTGGCTGAGTTTACGGCTATTGTAGCCATCATCAGCATATTCAACTGTTCGCTTCTCCAAAAAAACCATAGTTGCTGCTTGTAATGCGAGTTGAATTGCTGTTATTTTAGTTTTGGCTAATGCACCCACAATTTGATGTTGGTAAGTGTAGTTGTATCCGCCGTGGTAGTAGCCGTAGTTGGTAATTGGGGTGAGATTATTAAGCAGAATTTGAACTTCAGTTATCAGAGTTTGAGTTGGTTGGTTGGGTAATTCTTCAGAAACAATTTGTGTTTTGGGGTGATTGCGATCGCGGCGATTATAGTTTAGTTGATCGGGGACAGTAGGGGCAAGGCAAAACCAGTGGCGATCGCTAGTTTCACCAACCACAATGGAAACGGAAAAATATGGATGTTCCCACTCAAAGCTTTGATGTGCTGCTTTGGGAACTGATAAATTATATGCTTGGATATTTTGTAGATGATTTTTAATTAACTGCTGGAGTTGTTGATAGTAGCTAAGGCGTTCATTAGCAATACTTTCGTTCCAAGTATTGTCCTTGCGTTTAGAACGCAACGGGGCGTATTCATAATCAGAAGCTTCCTGATTAGTAGGAGTTCCCCATTCTTCAATTTTTTGCCAATGTTTAAAAGCAAGTTCTATGTCGGTTAGATGAACAAAACCTTCGGAAATCATTAAATTCCAAATATTAAACTCCCCTTGGATTGCATTCTCCCATACAAACAAATCTGAGCATAGCAGTTCTAGTGTAGCAAGAAGTTGTTCTGTTTCGACTTTCATTTTTGATATTAATAAATCTAGGGATTGTAAACAAATTCACTTTTTAAATATAGTCCAACCCAATCTCCAGGGTTACTTTGGCCTATTATGTATATATGCTCTTGAGTAAACAAACTAAACCTATACAAAAGAAATTATGCCTAGTTCTGAGGTTATTGCTTCAATTTGTGAAATTAAATTTAGTGTGCTTTCTCCGAATAATTGACTAGAGGTTAATTGAGATAGAGGAGAACGATAAATTAACTCTTGCGGAATTGTTGTTTCTTTATAAACAGTTGGACAAATACAAATCCAAGTTCCGTCTCCTGTTCTACCAATTACTAACCCTGGTAAAATAACACCTTTGCTACAAGAATAAGGCATCGAGTTAAAAGAGTCTAAATCTTGTAAAAAAGATTCTAAACCTTGTAAATTTATATGTAACAATTGTAACAAATATTCAAATGTATTTTTCCTTAGATTTTCCTCTTCAACACCTAAATAAAAGTCATAAAACGATTTAGCATATTCCATTTCTTGCCAACTTCTGATTCGCTTATCTACATCTGTAAGCTGTAGCCAACCATTAGCCAAACAGAGATTGATAATATTAAATTCTCCTTGTTCAGATACGTCCCAAACAAATGGAACAATAGTACCACCATCTTCATGACCTGGTAAATCAATAGTTAAGTCAGGCTCAACAATAACTTGTAGAGTTCCAAAAATGCGTTCTGTTTCAGAGTGCATAATTTATCTTCTTGAGATGTTGTATGTAAAATTAAGGATTGTAATCAAAATCACTTTCTATATAAATGCCTGTTACATCTCCAGCATTGGTTTGGCCAATGACATATATACATTCACGATTCCAAAAACTACATCTAATCATTCTTAAATCGGAAAGATTTTGTGTCAAAAATTGATTTATTTTTTGATACCTGGGGTAAAAATTAACCATTTCATCTTTGTCCCATCTCCAAGATAAAGCTTCTGGGCTAAACTCATGAAATCTAGCAATATCAAGCATTCCTGCTTGATGTAGAGCTATTAACAGAGCTTTTTCTTTAGAGTTTGCTATCCCTGTGACTAAATAATGATTGAATCTATAATCATAACCACCACCGTAATAACCATAAATACTAATAGGTTGTAATTGATTGATGATTTGCTGAAATTCATCTTTCAATTTAGCGGTATTGCTATCCAAAGACAACTGCATTGTTAAATCAGGTACATTAGAGCATTTTATTTCTCCTTCTAATCTTGTCTCTCTAGCAACAGTTTGAGAAAAACAAAACCAATTATTTTCTTGGTTTTGCCCTAACACAACATAAAATGAATAAGCAGGAATTTGACTGAATTTAAAAACTTCTATATTGTAGATATTTTTTTGGATGGTATCAGCCAATGTCTGATATATCTTTGCTCTTTCATCAGCTAATTCAGAACTGATAATATCTTCATCTTCATAGTCGCTAGTATCATCATCTGGATTTAAATAACCGCGACGTTCTAATGCTTGCCAACTTTTAACAGCAACATCAATATCCGTTAGAGTTATCCATCCTCGATCGTATCCAAGATTAAGTAAACTAAAATCGCCTTTTTGAGTTACATCCCAAACGAAAGGTTCTAAACAGGAATTTTCATTATTTGGTAAATGGAAATTGAGGTATTGCTCAGTTAGAATTTCGAGAGTAGCTAAGATTTTTTCGGTTTCAAAATTCATACAATTAGCTCTAATTCATTTTAAGGTTGATACTTGAGCAAATTATTTTTTTATTTACGATGATTATCATAACGATGCTTCTAACAAAGCAGATTGAAATGGTTGCAACAGAATACCGAGGATTTTATCAACATCATTGATGTAGTATTCAACTATGTCAATGTATGCTGTTAGTCCTTCCAACATTAAAAATCGCCAGTTAGTTCCACTAGTGACAACTCCATAGATTGTCTTAACTTCTTGTTGAGTATTTTGATTGAATACTTGAGCAGCTATCATAGTGGCAATACATTGTCCTAAACCACCTTTGATATTTTCATTTTTCGCCTCAACAATTGTAAGCACAGGCGCTTGAATATAAAACTGTTCTTCAGAACCGCAGAGAATGAAATCACAAAATCCATTCAATCCTTTACTACTATCTACATCAAAATCTGTTCCAGAAAACAGTGATATTTGATAATTTAACTGCCGTCTAACTTCAGTAAGAACTGGCATAATTAGTAATTCTGAACGCGCTTTTTCAGTGTTGATGGCAGTTGCTAGTTGAGTATATTCTTCTAAGAGCGTTGTTAAGGTGGCAGAAGGTTGAATAGGCGACACATCTTTGAATAGATTGCGCTTTTCATCAATTACAAGTTGAAATGTTTCTCGAACTTTGGCAAGTGTGAAATCACTGTATGCCATCTGCAACATCCTCAATTATTTACAAGTTATACCAATTCTCTAAAATCCAGCAACAAATTCAAACTCTAAAACCCCCACTAAATCTGACGAATATTAATTACGAATTACGAACTTGTACTGAGCGACTTGCCCTGAGCGTAGTCGAAGGGAGCCGAAGTATACGAATTACGAATTAGTATTAACTCTAGCGGCTGCGCGGACAATCCGGTTGCTATCTTCAGCAAGTTGCTGGCGTAAAACGCTTGGAGTTCCAGAATTATCAGCAACAGCGTAGCGTTCCAGCCAGGATGCAGATTGCGCTGCTTGAGTCAGCACTTCATGGGGAGTTAGGGGATGAAGCAGTGTCACGAACCGTACAAAGGCATTTTCTGAACTTGCGTATTCTGCAAGTATGCTTACTAAATCATCAGTGCTGGGGTTGTAGAGGCGGCTGAGTCCGCGCAAGGTGGGACTGGTTTGGCGGGTGGTGGGTTGTACAATCAAATCGCGGAGGCTTTCGCGAATGGGTGCAGGGGTGTTGGGATTTTGAGCAACTGCGCGGCGGACTTCGACTTTTTCATCGTTTGCCAGTTGTGTCAGCACAGTTGCAGGAAGATCGGAATTAGAGGCGGTAGCTGTACGAACAAATGCGTCCTCATCTCGTGCTAATTGTTCTAAAACATTAACAGGCGAGTTGGTATTAGCAGCAACCTTTGCACGAACATCGTTATCTAAATCCCTCGCTAAGATTTCGAGAATATTTACAGGAGTATTCGAGTAAGCAGCAATTACCTGACGTACACTAACGTCTGTATGGTTGGCAAGTTGTAGCCAAATCTCAGGAGTGATGTTGGGATGATTAACGATCGCACTACAAACATTAGGATTGGGATTTTGAGCAAGTTGTGTCAGAAATTCGGCAGCAAGGCTTTGATTACGCGCTAAGTTAATTAACACTGACTCATTTGATACAGCCATTAACCGTTCTACAATTGCTTGCGGAAGATTTGCTTGAGTAGCTATTCTCTGATAAACCTGTTGCAGGTTACTCTGCATCAGCAGTTCTAACAGATTGAGAGGAAGTTCACGGCGAGCGCTAATTGCGTAACTGATTTGTTGGTAGTCTTGGTTATTGGGATCTGTAAATCTCAATAGCAGTCGTTCTAGGAGTTCGGTTGGAGTATCAGCACGTCGAGCGATCGCCCAGAGAACGGGGCTATACTCATCAGTTATCAGTTCTTCCAAAACCGAGATAGGTGTATTGGGGTTTTCAGCGACATTAGAGCGAGTAATTGCATCACCAGCTTTGGCTAGTTGTTCTAAAGCGCTGGCGGGAGTATTTCGATGTTTAGCCACTTTACTTACATATTTATCTATTTCGCGGGGTCTTTGTCGAGCAATTTTAGCTAACAAACTAGCAGGAGCATTAGGATTTTCTGCAAAAGCATCATAGAATAGCTCTCTATATCGGTCAGCAATAACTTGATTAAGCCCTGCTAGTGCATGACGTGGTGCATCTGGAGGAGGTGATATATCAAATGTCTCTAATACAGCAGGAAGTGTGTTGGGATTTCTAGCTACAGAAAACCTAACATCTGCATTTGCATCTTGTGCAAGTTGTTCTAAAACAGAAGAAGGTGTGTTTGAATTTTTAGCTACTTTAATTCTGACATCTGCATTTGCATCTTGTGCAAGTTGTTCAAGGAGAGTTTGAGAAGACTGGAGATTTTCTGCAACTGTTACTCGTACATCTTTATTTTCATCTCTAGCAAGCCGTTCGAGAAGTACTACAGGAACTTCTTCTTTACGAGAGCGATTTGTACTACGATTACGCAACATATAAGCTAGACTCAAACGTACCTTATCGCTTGTATCTTGTGTGAGTTCAATTAAGATATTTAATGGTAGATTGGAATTGCCAATTACAGCTTTACGCACAGTTTCATCTGCATCTTTTGCTAGTTGTTCCAGCACAGCAATCGGGGTTTTGTTGCTGTGCGCTGCTGTTATGCGGGCTTTTTGGTCGCCTTTTTCTAGAACCTGCGCCAAAGCATAAGGACTATCAGTGCGACGCGCCATTAATTGATTAGCGTTGGCAATTTCTTGAGCTTCTTCTTTGCCAAGTAGCAACCGATAACGTTCCAAAACAGGGAAGTTGGGATTAGCAATAACTATGTCAAACATAGTTTCTTTACTATAAACTGTTTTTTCAACTTCTTCATGTAAAAACCGCATTAATAAATCAGTAGGAGTCTTGGGATTTTCTGCCAACCTTCTCCATAAATACTCTTTGCGTTCATCTGCAATTCTTCTGAGAAGATACTCAGGCGTAGCCGGATTTTTGGCTAATTTATCGCGTAAGTTGTTGCTTGTCGCAATCAGTTGTTGTAAATATTCATTACGCTCTGGTTCAGGTACACTTGGATTAAGAGCTAGTGCCATACGAAGGTCGGTATCCTCTAAATAGCGGCCAAATTCGTCAGGACTTTTTTGACATTGTTGCCACAATCGCTCTCGTAAAATTGCTGGTGTAGATGGATTACCTAATAATGCTGCCACAACTTCTAAATTGCTGCGATCGCTGTTGTAAGAGCTATTTAATAAATGCAGCAGCCCGTCTAGCATTTGATAATTTGCTGCTAATCTAGCATCACTAGGCACTGATTTTTTTCCTGGGCGATCGCGTCTTTCTGCTGTAAATTTACCTTCCCATTTGATTGATGATTTTTTGCTAGCTAAGTATGCGAGTGTTTGTCGTTCTGATTCATTAAGAGAGTCGATTAAATCATCCCATTCTTTTAAAATAGAATTGCGAAATTCTTCACCCTGTTGCAGCCAAAAAATAATTAATTCTGGTGACTGATGATTATCGATAAATGTTTTGATCCGGTTAAGCAGCGATGGTGTTGCATCAGGGGCAATTTGGTGTAACATCTCCATCATGGTATTGAGGGAAGATGATGCACCCGCTAGCTTGTACAAAATTGCAATGGGAGTTTGTGGATTGCTTGCAAGTTGATGCCGAATATCTACCTTTGCTCCTACTGACAATTGTTGTAATAGCAAATCTCGCAAGGCTTCAGGTGTTTGGGAATTTTGAGCAACAGCTAGCTGTATATATGGATTAGGATATTGTGTCAAATGTTGTAAAATTTCCACTGAAGCTTGAGGATGTTTGGCAATATTAGCTAAAAATCTTGTCTCATCTTGAAGCCATGTTTCTAAACTTTTGATAATCGGTGAAGAATTACTTTTAGTAAGTATCTCTGCTCTCAACGCTTCTAAATCAACATTCGCTAACTCAGCTAAAATCCTAGTTGGTGTATTTGGCTGTTTTATAAATAAATACAGATGTTCAGAATTTTTCCAAACTGGTTTATCTGCCGCCTCTTCATTAAAAAATCTTTCTAAAATACTAGTTGGTAAATTTTCCCTTCTTTTCAAAAGCTGCTGTTGAGTTGGGAACAGCTGATGCAATATCTCTTCTGTTGCATTTCTATGTTCTGCTACAGTTACTTGTATCGCTTTATCTTGATGTTCTGCTAGCACAGCCAAAACATCTGCCGATGTTTCTGGATTCTTCGCCACCGCTAACTGAATTTTGTACACCGCATCCCCAGCCAACTGCATCAGCGTCTCTGCTGGCGCTGAGGGATTTTGCGCCACAGCCAACCGCACCCACGCCCAGCGACTCTGCCCCAGCATCGCTAATTGTTCGCTATCGGTATTCCAGTCAGATGCAACGGCATACTGTCCTTCCACCAGTTCAATTAATGGTGGTGGACAACTGGGATTAAATTTCACCGCCAACCGGACTGGTAATTCTAAATCACCCGCTAACTGTTCCAACACTGCTGACGGCGTTTCTGGCGACTCTGCTACCTGTAACCTTGGTTCTAAAGTTGGTTCCTGTGACAGTCGTTGTAATAATTGCAACCGATAACGCAACGGCATTTGGGGATTTCGCAACCCTTGAATTAGTCGCTCAGATGGAACCCATTCGCTGAGAAAGCAAGGAGGTACAGGCCCGATTTTGAGAAGTTCTACCGCCAATCGGTCGTTTTGCCCTAGCTGACGCTGTTGCAGGATTTCATCAACTGCTTGCTGCCAGCCGTCTGTTATTTCTCCTGCAAAGTTTACGTGTAAACTTGCTGCTTCTGCTACCTGCTCATCAGGACTATTAACTAGAATCTCTAAAAGACTACGCGGTGTTTGATGGAAACTAGCAACGGCTAATTGCAACGCTACTGACTGTTGCAATAACTCCTCTGGTGCTGACAAAAATCTTTGCAAATCCGATCCGCTAACTGGTTGAAGAGGTTGCATGGCTGTACAACTAAAGTTGTTAGTACATTTATACTATATCAAGGAATACGTCAAAACTATTGTGATTTTGTATCCCTATCTTTATAATTCCCAATAGCAAACAAACTTAATACAGTAATCCTATTTGATTTGTGACAATTGCAAGCTACAGGTGTCTCAATGCGGTTTGGTTAATGTTTCGTTTTAACCTTTGAATGGAATTACAGGGATTCTTGTGCTTTATGAGGTACAAAAATCCTAGCCTGCAAGTGAAGAGGAGAATATGATGTACCTAATACGATTAGTAAACGCTATTATCATCAAAATTTGATATAAATTTCCACCGCTCTTAATCACACCAAATATTTTTTTTATTTACTTAATTTGATTATGATTGTTGGCGCTGTTACAACCCGTAAATTTAAAACCGTTTACTATACCTGAGTACTTTCATAAAATAAAAGTAGTTTGCTAAAAACATAAACCTCTAATTCGCTAGAGATAATCGTTGTTATCCTAGCCAGATAAATCACTTTATCTAAGTAAAATCTCAACAATTTCCAAATTATTTTATGGACTTGGAAGTGATAAATCAACAATCACTGACTCAAGAAGTAGGAATTAGCAAACAAGTACGGAGAAAAGCCTAATCTATTCTTTTTTCTGCGCCACTAGTTAAGAGGTAATCTATGGTGCGAAACTCAAAGCTAGGGTACAGAACGTTCCCTAAGTCTATTCTGCGCCCATCCGTTGCTATAGGTATAACTATATCTTTATTGGTTGGCGGCATAAGTTTTTATATAGTAAAACGTGGGCAAAATTATGCCAATCAAGAGGCACAAGTGCCAGCAACACAATTGCCACAGTTAAAAACGGTAACAGCTTTAGGGCGACTCGAACCACAGGGAAAGGTAATTAAACTCTCTGCTGCGGTGTCTGCGGAAGGAAGTCGGGTAGAAAAGTTGTTGGTAAAGGAAGGGGATAGGGTAAAGGCGGGACAAGCGATCGCAATTTTAAACAGTCGCGATCGCCTCCAAGCAGCATTCAAAGAGGCGCAAGAACAAGTAAAAGTAGCCCAGGCAAACCTAAACCGCACCCAAGCAGGTGCTAAACGCGGTGAAATTGTTGCCCAAAAAGCTGCGATCGCTCGTCTAGAAGCCGAACGCCAAGGTGATATTAATGCCCAAGCCGCGACAATTGAGCGATTCCAAGCCGAAGTGCGTAATGCCCAAGCAGAAGACGAACGTTATCAACAACTATATCAACAAGGCGCAATTTCCGCCTCTCAAAGAGATAGTAAGCGTTTAAACTTGGAAACCGCCCAAAAAAGCTTGCAAGAAGCCCAAGCACAATTAAATCGTACCCAATCAACTAGTCAGCAACAAGTTAAACAAGCTACAGCAACACTTGATGAAATTGCCGAAGTGCGCGGAGTGGATGTAGAATCAGCCCAAGCAGAAGTCAATCGTGCCATAGCAGCCATGAATCTAGCAAAAGTTAATCTTGAACAGGCTGTAGTGCGATCGCCCCAAAATGGACAGGTATTTGAGATCCATACCCATCCTGGAGAATTAGTATCAAATGATGGCATTGCAGATATTGGACAAACCAGCCAGATGTATGTCATCGCCGAAGTCTACGAAAGCGATATCGGCAAAGTACATTCAGGGCAGCAAGTACAAATCTTTGGTGATAACCTCCCGATTGAATTGCAGGGAATCGTAGATCGCAAAGGCTTGCAAGTGCGACGACAGAATGTCATTAACACAGATCCCGTCAGCAATATCGACAACAGAGTAGTAGAAGTCCACATCCGACTAGATGAAACTTCCAGCCAAAAAGCCGCCACCTTAACCAATATGCAAGTTAAGGCAGTAATTGAATTGTGAAATTAGTCATTAGTCATTAGTCATTAGTCACTTGTACTGAGTTTCGACTGCGCGGTAATCGAGCGAAGTCGAGATTCAACTACCGCGAAGCCGTTGGCGCAGCCTCTCCAAGAGTTGTATTTGTCATTTGTCAGTAGTTATTCTTCTCTGCTCCTCGGTCACTGAGCGTTGGTCATTGAGCGTAGCCGAAATGAGTCTAAGTGCTGCTCCCCTGCTCCCCCGGTTACTGAGCGCAGTCGAAGTATGCTCCCCTGCCTCCCCTGCTCCCCTGCCCCCTACTCCCTACTTCTTATGATGGGATTGCTCAAACAACTGCGACGGCGAACCCCTCTAGGATGGCTGCAACTGAATCATGAAAAAAGCCGTCTTTTCGTAGCATTATCAGGCATTGCCTTTGCGGATCTTCTCATGTTCATGCAGCTAGGTTTTCAAACTGCGCTGTATGACAGTAACACAAGACTACATCGCAGTTTGCAAGCAGACATTGTTTTAACCAGTCCCCAAGCCCGTAACTTAGCAAGCTTGTCTATATTTTCTCGGCGGCGACTTTACCAAGCAATGGATATACCAGGGGTGAAGTCGGCAGAACCGATGTATTTCAACAATACAATCTGGAAGAATCCCCAAACACACCGTGAGACTGGAGTGTTAGTTATCGGCTTTAACCCAGACAAGCCAGCTTTTGACTTACCCGATGTTAACCAGCAATTACAAGCGATCAAAATGCCGGATACCGTCTTGTTCGATCGCGGTGCAAGAGGAGATTATCAAAAAGCGATCGCTCAAATTGATCGAGGTAAAACCCTGACTACTGAAATAGAACGGCGCACAATTACCATTAGTGGCTTATTCCAAGTCGGGGCTTCCTTTGGCTTTGATGGCAACCTGATTACCAGCGATCAAAACTTTTTGCGGCTATTTTCTGGGCGACAGTCCAGCAGTGTCAGTCTAGGTTTGATTCTTCTGAAACCAGGCTATGAACCGAAAAAAGTAGCAGCAATGCTCAAAGTCTACCTCAAAGATGATGTCAGAGTATTCACCCACGCCGAATTTATTGAATTTGAGAACAATTTCTGGAGAACAAATTCCCCAATTGGGTTTATTTTCAGCCTGGGTGTATCGATGGGGTTTGTGGTAGGCACGATCATCGTCTATCAAGTCCTCTCTAACGATGTTAATGCCCACGTTCGAGAATACGCCACCTTCAAAGCAATGGGATATCGCAATTACTACCTACTAGGTGTGGTGCTTGAAGAATCGTTGATCTTAGCAGCATTGGGCTTCTTCCCCGGATTAGGAGTGTCCTTAGTGCTTTATCAACTGACTCGCAGTGCGACAAATTTGCCCATGTACATGACCGCGATTCGGACATTACAGGTATTAGTACTGACCATCATTATGTGTACAATTTCCGGTGCGATCGCTACCCGCAAACTCCAAGCCACCGATCCCGCTGATATGTTTTAAATTTGTCATTCTTCATTGGTCATTGGTCATTTGCAAAGGACAAAGGACAAATGACCAATGACGATCGTCACGAGTAATCGATCTATTTATGACTAGTCAATCCATCATCTCCATTCAGAATCTCGACCACCACTTTGGTCACAGCTCACTCCGCAAGCAAGTTTTATATAATATCAACTTAGAGATTAATGCTGGCGAAATTATTATCATGACTGGGCCTTCTGGTTCTGGAAAGACTACCTTACTGACCTTAGTGGGTGGATTGCGTTCTGCCCAATCTGGTAGTTTGCAGGTGTTGGGACGAGAACTTTGTGGTGCTAGTGCTGAAGAACTAGTAAAAGCACGACGCCATAACGGTTATATTTTCCAAGGACATAACTTGCATGGTAGTTTAACGGCACTTCAAAACGTCAAAATGGCTTTAGAATTGCACAAACATCTTGGGTTAAAAAAGATGCGAGCTAGGTCAGCCCAAATGTTAGAGCAAGTAGGATTGCGAAATCATTTGCATTACTATCCCGATCGACTGTCTGGGGGACAAAAACAACGAGTAGCGATCGCTCGTGCTTTAGTCAGTCATCCTCAAATAATTCTCGCGGATGAACCCACCGCCGCCCTTGACAGTCAGTCAGGACGAGATGTAGTCAATCTCATGCAAAAACTGGCGAAAGAACAAGGCTGTACCATCTTGATGGTTACTCATGACAACCGCATCCTAGACATTGCCGATCGCATAGTTCAGATGGAAGATGGCAGACTCAAGTCAAAAGTAATACTATCAGCCTAAAGTTAATTCGCGTATTCCATCATTTAGAGTTGATTTATAAAGTAAATCTGAAGTGTGGCGTGGCAGACTCACATTTTTGCCTTAATATCATAGTCTTTTGGCAACTAAAGCGCTATTCTCAGTAAGTTTTAAAATAATATTTCCGAATGGTATGTATATAGTTTAATTTATCTTCACTGACTTACTCGCCTAGTTTAAGTAATTTCCCCATACCAATTTCAACCTAAGAATGTGATATTAGTGTCCAGTTGAAAAAGTGTCCAGTTGATTCCGAGATTTCCTTCAAGTATTATTTATGTAATCACAGTTAAATTTTATGCTCATTGCCAATGTCATACACCTTGGTTATTAGAGTCAAGACCAATTTCCTAAAATTACAGATAAAATGATTCGCCCTTGCAATCCATAAATACCTGAAGAATTTCCGAAAATTTATGGTTGTCAACAACATCGGCTTCAAACAGGAAATACTAGCGATAATAAGCTAATCTATTTTCCAATACAAGCAAGGGTTTTTGTAATTCTATGATTATTGAGAATAGCGCTAGTAGTTCAAACAAAAAGTTGCTTGGTTTTGATGTCAAAATTTTGACAGCCAATTGCCGTGCAAAAAATGTGTTAAAGGGAATATTTGCTGTTCTCCCGATCGCCTTGGCATTACCTGTAGATGCTTTGCAAGTAAAGGTGATTCCAACTAATCCTAAATTAGGGGATACACTCTCGGTGGAGATTAATCTAAATAATCCAGAGAATGGTAAAAATCCAACAGTAGCCACTGGTAAAAATACATACCCAGCCTTTGAAATTGCACCCAATCAGTATCGGGCTTTTGTTCCCACAACTCCATTAGAAAAAGCTGGAACTAGAACACTTCGGGTTGCGGGGGATGGGCAAGTGCAAAACTTAGCAGTGAATGTGCTTAATCGCAAATTCCCCGTACAACGTATTACTTTGCCACCTGGTAAAGCTGGAGTGGATGCCACAGAGTATGAACTCAAGCGTGTGGCAGCTTTGAAAGCGCTACAAACACCAGAAAAGTATTGGAATGGAGTATTCCTGAAGCCAAATGCAGGGCGGATGAGTACAAACTATGGTGTACGTCGCTACTATAATGGTACATTTGCAAAAGACTACTATCATCGTGGTCTTGACTACGCTGGTGCTGCCGGTTCACCGGTAATTGCCCCAGCCGCTGGGCGAGTTGCTTTGGTAGGTAGGGTATCCCAAGGGTTTCGGATACACGGTAACGTAGTTGGCATTGACCACGGTCAAGGAGTAACCAGTATTTTCATGCACCTGAGTCGTATTAACGTTAAAGAAGGTGATTTTGTGAAAGCTGGTCAACTAATTGGTGCAGTAGGTTCAACAGGTGCAGCCACGGGACCACATTTACACTGGGGTCTGTATGTCAACGGACAATCTGTCGATCCAACACCTTGGCGAACTAAGGTCGTTAACTAGTAGAGGCAGAATCGATCGTGTCTTTGCATAATTTGTGTATTTTTTGCTGAGAATTAGGCAAAATAAATTGGATTGATACCGTCCCTACCAAGCTTTGCCAACATAAATGATGATAAGCGTTATGAGTATCGAAAAAATTGTAGAACAAGCTCTCCAGGATGGTTATTTGACACCAGCAATGGAAGCAGAAGTCGGTAGAATCTGTGATAACGCCTCAGAACTCTCAATTGAAGAGTATATGGCGTTGGATCGGCTGATGGGTGCGCTATTGACTGGTGAGGTAGTGGCGGTACCTCGCAAACAATTTATTAACGTTATGGAAGAATTGGTGCTGACGGAAGCGATCGCCCGAGTCGCAGAAATTGAAGCTACCAGCGAAAGTTCTTTAGATGTCGGGGATATTGCTGCCTACGCTCTCAATCGGCTACCACCTTTGTATGCTACTACAGAAGAGGGTGCTAACTTCCAGCGCCAAACGGCTCAGGCACAACTGCAAGACTTAATTTCTCAACAAATAAGTGAGGCAATTAACCGTTACCTCGATCGACCCAATTTCTTCCCAGAACGTCAAGCTTTGGGTAAAAATACTGGCAATGAGGTTGTACGCCAAGTTAGTGCTTTACTCCAAACTTATGCACCTAACTTTGAGCAAAAATTATAATTTTAAGAGTCATTAGTCATTAGTCATTGGTCATTAGTCATTAGTCATTGGTCATTTGTTTTAGACAAAGGACAAAGGACAAAGGACTAATGACTTTTAACTAATTAATCACGTACTAACACTTTTGTCCCTATACTCACTTGTTCATATAACAATCGGACATCAGAATTTCGCATTCTTAAGCAGCCGTGGGATACAGCCGTTCCTACCAGGTCAACATCCGGCGTGCCATGAAAGCCAATTTCATTGCGTCCATCTGACCAAAAACCAATCCATCTATCTCCCAAAGGACTATCCGTACCAGCCTGAAATACTTTGCCAGTAATCGGGTGACGCCAGATTGGATAGTGTCGCATGTGGATCACCTGGAAAGAACCTGTAGGCGTTTCCCAACCTTTCTTACCAACAGCAATGGGATAGCTGGCGATCACCTCGTCTCCTGCATATACATAAGTGCGGCGATCGCTTAAATCAACCACCACTTGCGTCTTGACATTTGCCAGCCTACTAGATGGTACTTGTTGGGCTGAAGCCTGAGACCACAGACCTTTTGGCCAACTATCTGCAATTGGATTTTGTCTTTCTACTTTCGCCACCACCTGCGTCTGAGTTGGTAGGTCACTTGCTTTAGCTACATTATTCTTAATAATTTGGGGCTTAGTTTGTGGCTGAATGGTAGCAGGCTTGAGTTTAGAAGCCTTAGGAATAGTTGCTTTCGCTAGATTCTTCTTAATTATTTGCGACTTATTAATAGTAGAAGCCCTACGAGTAGTTGTTTTAGTTAGATTCTTCTTAATTATTTTTGATTTAGTTTTAGGTTTAATAGCAGAGGACTTTGGTGTAAACGTCCTCTGGGCAGTCGAGCCTTGGGTAACTTTATCAGGTGGCACAGATCCACCCAGCGCAATTTCCCCCAAACTCACTTGGGAAAGATTCTTGTAGACTCCCTCTGTCCGGCTTCCCTTAAGATTGGTTCGGGTAGAATCTTGCCGCATCGAAGTAGATGCAGACTTCTCATATTGCCGTTCCGCCGTACTAATGCGCCAATGGACAGCTAAGGATAAAAATGCTGTGCCAAAACAAAGCAGCATTACCATACGCCCTACAGATTCGTTTCTTACCATTGCCATCGCCTATTGTTTATCCCTGACATATCCAGCCGAGCAATTGGATGAGTTCATCATCCGATTATCAAAAATTTATCAATACTTATCATTTCCGCTGTAAATCTGCCAACACCTCTGGGCAAACTAAGACTATATAAATTGTCCCAGTGGCAAAATTCCAAGTGAGCAACCTCATTCCTCAAAAGTTTTGAGGGTCGTAAGCCTCTTTTCGGACTTTTTGGTGGAACTCTTGAAATGTAGCAATCAATCATTAATGGTGTAGGTGGATGAAAAATCATGTTTGAAAAACTATTGCTAGCGGTAACAATTACATTTTCTCTGAATTTATTTTTTCAAGTTCGCGTACCAGAGCCACATAGCTCTAGTACTGCTTTCGGTTCACAACCAGAACAATCAGCTACTATTCTGGTAACGAAATCAAAAAATTAAATCACCATCTTAGCAACCACAGCAACCTAACTTCCAGAAATTATTACCCGAATTTTAAAGGTATGAAGAAGTTAGAATTACAAAATTTTATCTTCATTTTTATAGCTAAATTTAATTATCTCGATCAAGCGTATATACCCAGTTGCTAAAAGTACTAAAATGTGTATCACACGCGCCTTTGTTCGTCAGATCGCTCTTAGGTAACTATGGGAGCAGTATAAGGAAAAGTGGCTCTGCTTATTGCTATAAATATATCCAAAATTGTCTGCTTCAGTGTTCCAGTCATAAATCCGTCACCTAAGCATGGAACTTCTGTACCATTAGCAGGTCTAATGGATAGGGATGATTTAGAGCCAGTACGATCTATGAGTCAATCGATTACTGTATCCTGGTCAACGGTTGATGCAAAGTATCCAGAAGCATCAGTGCAAGTTGACAAACTCCCTAACCACGATTTAATTTTGCGCTGTCAAGCCGGACTGCGACCAGATCGTGCTGCTTTTGCGGAACTATTACGCCGCTATCAAAGTCAAGTCGATCGAGTTCTATACCATTTAGCTCCAGATTGGCCTGACAGAGCCGATTTGGCTCAAGAAGTTTGGATTCGAGTGTATCGGAACATTAACCGATTACAAGAGCCTGCTAAATTTCGGGGCTGGTTAAGCCGTATTGCCACCAACTTGTTTTACGACGAGTTACGGAAACGCAAACGGGTGATGAGTCCTTTGTCACTGGATGCTCCCCGTTCTTTAGAGGACGGCGAGATGGATTGGGAAATCGCTGGCGATACCCCAGGCCCTGAGGAAGAACTAACAACGAGAGAATTTTACGAGCAATTGCGGGAAGCGATCGCGGATTTACCAGAAGTCTTCCGTACTACCATTGTCCTCAGAGAAATCGAAGGCATGGCTTATGAAGAAATTGCCGAAATCACTGGAGTTTCTCTAGGAACTGTGAAATCAAGAATAGCCAGAGCTAGATCGAGGCTGCAAGCCCACTTGCAGAATTATCTAGACTCCTAATTTTCTTAATTTACAGTATCTTGCCTCTGCCCAATGGCAGAATTTAAGCATAGATTAAAAATTACTAGAAAGACGTAGATTGTTTCTGCCTTCAGGGGGAAAATTGGCTAATTTTCCCAAAATTCCCGCCAAGTTTACCCGTGTATGAATTGGTAATAATGTTAAGATGACTACTGATTCTCAGTTTTACGACCGTTCTCCTTTGCAACTTCCTCAAGATTTGTCAGATGGGATGGCCAAGCATACCAATGAATCAACGGGTCTTATGGATATGGTGAAGCGCGATCGCTTCGAGTTATTGAGTGCTTACCTCGATGGTGAAGTCACAGCCACCGAACGCAGGCAAGTAGAAGAATGGCTGGCAAATGATGCCTCAGTTCAATGTTTGTATGCCCGACTGTTAAAACTGCGCCAAGGTTTGCGGACGCTCCCAGTGCCAGCAGCCCAACAGTCGCCAGAAGAAACAGTTCAGCAAGTATTGACACGTTTGCGCCGCCGCTCCCGTTTAAACTGGATAGCGGCAGGTGGAGCTGTTGCTGCTTGTGCGATCGGTGCAATATCTGGCTTAGTAGGTGGTGGTTCGATGGTGCCGCAACTGGCGCAACGACCACAAAGAGAACCGATACAAACGTCCTCAGCGTCTATAGTTCCCCCTTCCCCGCTGATGGTGGGACTAAATAACCCGGTAATTGAAATTCCGAAAGCAGCAGTAGCCTCTCCAGAAAATTCAATTTATCAGGTTCAGCCGCAACGACACGACCCCAAACAGGACATAAACTAATCGCATTAACAGTTTACAGTTCAAAACTGTACTCTAGGGTTAAACCACAGCCGCTCCACCAGCCGTCAGGTTGGAGGAAGCCTCCTAATTGCTCAACTCGTTCTAGAGTCATTAAATAAACCCAAGCCCAACTATAAGAGAGCGACTGTGGCTCATAAACCTCGATAATTTGTCGATTATAGAGGTTTTCTGGTGTTTGTCTATTGGGCTGGTAATCTTCCAGCACATCTAGCTCATTTAAAATTTTTGGGTTGGAAAAAGAAAGTAAATATCCATACACTTGGCTATTCCCTAGCGTCATCGCTGGGTAGCCCATTGGCAGAGCAAATAATTTGCCTTGTACAAACGCTGTTTTGACATCAACTACTTTGTCAGCACAGTATCTTGTATAGTTAGCTTCACCTGGTTTGAGCGTGCCGTAGACAAAAACCCGCACCAAATCAGTAAATTTTAGATTTGATTCAACCATCGCCTATTTTAACCATCTAACTTGACAGCAATAAAAACCTATGATGTTGAATACCTCTAGATATCAGTTCTAGAGGTATTTTTGTTTACTCAGATTAATAGTTAAACAATTAAGTACTACTCTTGCCCTTTATTCCTATCTAACTTCTCTTGAATAGCTTCTCTACAAAATTCAGGAGGGTTATCTTGTTGCTGCACTTCCTCTTTCATTGTCTTAGTCATGCGTATATTCATTTTCTCGGTCAGTGGCTCCTCTCTGTCAGTAGTGAATTTTTTTAAATTTTCTGGATTTCCTTTAGGATTAGCCATTGTTGAGAGATGTAAATATAGCTTGATCTACGTGGAAGCGAGTAAATATGATTTTAAATCGGTGGTGCTTTCATCCTTGGAAATGGTTCACCACCGATACCACTTTTACAAATGGGTAACTCTATTTTATGTTCACACGTGCAGAACTCGAAATCAAAACCACTGCTGAGTTGAGAGACTTATGTAGGCGTTACGGATTAAAGCCTACTGGGAATGGAGGCTACAAGACTAGTTGGATTGTCACATTAATCGCATTTGCACAGATAGCACTCGTTCAACTAAGGCAGGGTAGAGGGTTGAAGTCACCAGGTTTCAGTGTTATTCAATTCCTTGAAGGGGTGGTAGATGAGATGAATTCACCCACAGATGAGCAAGCAGCACTGATTAAGCTGACGATGGAAGGCAAAGCTATGAGCTATCCTGACAGATACGACCAAGAAAATTTGCTTAATTTGCACAAAGCTAAGATGCACCTTGAAATGGCGATCGGATTGCTAACCCAGTAAATCAGTTTAGAACCAAATACATCTAGTCCCCAGCATCCTAAGCTTAGGGACTTTTTTATGCACTATATACCTAAACTTGTTGAACTTTAGGGATATAAGATAGATAGAAATAGGGGGTAGAAAGAAATAGTAAATTGATTTTGTAAATTAAATTAGAAAATTACTAGACAGATAATTCCCTCAATATAGTGGTTCAAATGTACTAGTAAACAAATGCTAGAAAATTAGTAGAAATAAAGTGTAACAGGCATGAAACCATTGGAAATACGTGATTCTGTAGATTCCCGATATAACCCAGCAGCAATTGAGGAAAAATGGCAAAAAACATGGGTAGAACTTGGCTTAGATAAGACACCGACAGTTAGCAACAAGCCAAAATTCTATGCTCTTTCCATGTTCCCTTATCCATCGGGCAGCCTACACATGGGTCACGTCCGTAATTATACGATTACCGATGTGATTGCCCGCCTCAAGCGAATGCAAGGGTATCGGGTAATACACCCAATGGGTTGGGATGCCTTTGGCTTGCCAGCAGAAAATGCCGCCATTGACCGTGGCGTACCGCCAGCAAAATGGACTTATCAGAATATGGCTCAGATGCGGCAACAATTGCAGCGTCTTGGTTTATCTATTGACTGGGAATGCGAACTCGCTACCTGTTCGCCAGATTATTACAAGTGGACGCAATGGATTTTCTTGCAGTTTTTGCAAGCAGGGTTAGCTTATCAAAAAGAAGCAGCTGTAAACTGGGACCCGATCGATCAAACTGTACTAGCAAATGAGCAAGTTGATAACGAAGGACGTTCTTGGCGCAGTGGGGCAATAGTTGAGCGCAAATTATTACGCCAGTGGTTTTTCAAGATTACCGACTACGCCGAAGAATTACTCAATGACTTGCATCAATTGACAGGTTGGCCGGAACGCGTCAAGTCTATGCAGGCAAACTGGATTGGCAAATCTACAGGCGCTTACTTAGAATTTCCCATTATTGGGATAGATGAAAAAATCGGAGTGTACACCACACGCCCAGATACAGTTTATGGTGTTAGCTATCTAGTGTTAGCACCAGAACATCCTTTAACAAAGCGCGTTACTACAAAAGAACAACAAGCAGCGGTAGAAGCTTTTATTAAAGAGGTTTCCCATCAAAGTGAGTTGGAACGTACTGCTGAAGACAAACCTAAGCGGGGTATACCCACAGGTGGTAAGGCAATTAACCCATTTTCAGGGGAAGAAGTGCCGATTTGGATTGCTGACTATGTACTGTATGAGTATGGTACTGGAGCAGTGATGGGTGTACCAGCACACGATGTCCGGGATTTTAAGTTTGCCCGGACTTATGATTTGCCGATTGATTTTGTAATTGCTGCGCCAGAAGATGTAGCAGATTTTGATTTAACGCCGACCTCAGATATAGAAGAAGAAATTGCTGAATATGTGGAGGGTTACACATCACCAGGAATTTTTATTATTCAATATAACCAAGCATATACCGAAGCCGGAGTTTTAATTAATTCTGGTCAGTTTACTGGAATGAATTCTGTAGATGCGAAGGCAGCTATAGTTAAATATGCCGAAGAACAAGGTTTTGGCAAAGAACGCATCCAATACCGCTTGCGTGATTGGTTGATTTCTCGGCAACGCTATTGGGGCGCACCCATCCCAGTGATTCACTGCCCAAACTGTGGGATAGTACCAGTGCCCGATAAAGATTTGCCAGTACAGTTACCGGAAGAGGTGGAATTTACTGGACGTGGTGGTTCACCTTTGACTCAGTTAGAGAGCTGGGTAAATGTACCTTGTCCAACTTGCGGCACTCCAGCAAAGCGGGAAACCGACACGATGGATACTTTTATTGATTCCTCGTGGTACTTCTTGCGCTTCCCTGACGCTAAAAATGAACAACAGGTTTTTGATTCCAGTAAAATCAATGACTGGATGCCAGTCGATCAGTATGTAGGTGGGATTGAACACGCAATTTTACATTTGTTGTATTCGCGGTTCTTTACTAAGGTTCTGCGGGACAGAGGCTTGTTAAACTTTGATGAACCCTTCCAACGCCTCTTAACTCAAGGTATGGTGCAGGGTTTAACTTACCTAAATCCGAATAAGGGTGGTAAAGATAAATGGATTCCTTCTAATCTGGTAAATTCAGCTGACCCGCGCGACCCCCAAACAGGTGAACCGTTGCAACGTCTCTATGCCACCATGTCTAAATCAAAGGGTAACGGTGTAGCGCCAGAAGATGTAATTTCCAAATATGGTGTAGATACAGCGCGGATGTTCATTTTGTTCAAAGCACCGCCAGAAAAAGATTTGGAATGGGATGAAGCCGATGTGGAAGGACAATTCCGCTTTTTAAATCGGGTTTGGCGTTTGGTGACAGATTATATTGCTGCTGGGGTATCCCATAAAAAAGCCCAATCTGATTTAACTAAGCCAGAAAAGGAATTGCGGCGGGCGATTCACACGGCGATTCAAGCGGTGACAGAAGACGTGGAAGACGAATATCAATTCAACACCGCTATTTCAGAATTGATGAAGTTGAGTAATGCCTTAACTGATGCTGACGGCAAAAATTCACCAATTTACGCAGAAGGGATTCGTACTTTGGTGGTTTTACTAGCACCATTTGCACCACATATTGCTGATGAATTGTGGCATTTATTGGGTGAAAGTGATTCAGTTCATACTCAAACTTGGCCATCATTTGACCCAGCGGCTTTAGTCGCTGATGAAATCACTTTAGTTATTCAAGTTATGGGTAAAACTCGCGGCGCAATTCAAGTACCAGCACAAGCAGATAAAGCAGCGTTGGAGAAATATGCTCGTGAATCAGAAATTGCCCAGCGTTACATCGAAGGTAAAGAGGTTAAAAAGGTAATTGTGGTGCCTGGAAAGTTGGTGAATTTTGTAATTAGCTAAGTACAGTTTTGCATAAAATCGTGGCAAATTGAGAGTTGAAATTTAAACGCAGATGCGCTTCTCTACGAGACGCTACGCGTAGCTTGCTTCCCGAAGGGTACGCCTTACCGTAGGGAATTCGCTACGAATTAATGAAATCTTGTACTTAGCAATTGATAAAATTGTGAATTTAGCCTGACAAAACATCAGAGGATTTACATCCGTGACACTCAAAGAGTTAGAACAACAACTTCTTGCCCTCAGTCCTGGGGAAAAATTGCAGGCTATACAGTTACTTGCTCAAAGTCTCGGCAACAATTGGCAAGGAATTGAAAAAACTCCTAGAGTTTGTGGTGGAGAGGCTCGCATCGCTAAAACTCGTATTCCCGTTTGGGTACTTGTGGAAGCTCGCGGTCTTGGATATAGTGATGCTGACCTTTTGACGAGCTATCCAACTATTACAGCTACAGATTTAGCTAATGCTTGGGTATATGCAGAAGCTCATCCCGATGAAATCGAATTGGCAATTGAGCGTGAGCGTAATGAGGTAGCCTAATCGATGGCACGGTTTTACGCAGATGAGCAGTTTCCCTTTCCAGTTGTGGAATTAGGGACTTCCAACTAAAAAAATATCCGATCTTGGTGTAGGTAGGGGGGCAGGGAGCAGGGGGCAGGGGGAGAAAGAAAAATACGATCTGAGTAAATTGGATAATTTATTTTCTGGAAGTCCCTTATTACGCGATTTGGGGCATGATGTTTTGACAGTTCAAGAAGCAGAAAATGCAGACCAAGGTATACCTGATGAGGAAGTGCTAGCATTTGCCATAAGTCAAGAACGCTCAATATTAACTATCAACAGAGTTGATTTTATCCGTTTGCATCGTCGTGATTCTAACCACTTCGGTATTTTTGTTTGCACGAATAATCGTAATTGGGAACAATTTGCAGCACGGATAGATGAGGCTGTGGCAAAAGAAGAACCTTTGCAAGGAAAACTAATTCGTGTGGTACGTCCAGTAACTTAAAAAGGTTTTGATGGTACGCACAAATCTAGAGTCATCAGGTATATGTTGCAACAATTTTTATAACAGTAGTTTCCTTGTCTGGTATATGTGTATTTAAAGACATTTTTAATTATTGTCCAGAGAGTTAAACTGTTTTATTTATACACAAAAAAACGCTTGAGAGTTTTGCTCACTCAAGCGCTTTTTCGTAAAAGCTTATACCAACTCACTCGTTTGATGCAACATTTGAAATCTGCAACACTCCCTGAGGAGGGAGTATTACTGGGATAACTTGTGACAAACATGTGGTGAAATGGTATCACTCCTTGCACTAACTAAGAATATCTCTTTTGTAAGAATACCGGGGATCTAGAGAGTGACACTTTATGAACTGAACACTAGTTAAAAACGACTCACCGTGAATAGTAACTAAGGAGACTAAGCACCATTGTAGCAATTTTGTAAGTATAGTATAAAAACTTATAGTTTATTACTACCCGCCGCCGACATTGTTTACTACTAAGTGCAGTATCAAAAAATGCAGCAATTAGTAGCATAGATATCTCAACTTCTGCGTCAAATTAGTCGCTATCAAATAACCTAGAAAAGGCTTGGATATTGGTATCAAAGCGATTTTGACTCAAATAAATCATAAACGAAGGTATTGTTTAGAGAATGGCAACCCAAGAACAAATCTTTGACCCAAATAGATTGAAAAGTTTGAGTTGGGTATCTTTTATCTCTTAGCAAACGGTAACATCCAAGTCTTCTGTATAGTGTAGGGAGTTACTTCTTTCATGGAAGCAAAACACAACTTTTTCAGCGACAATTACCGCGATGTTCAAAAAGATTTCGCGTTTTTCTATAAAAACAACTGAGGTGGATTATGGGTAGATTTTAAGAATTTATCGTACCTATGCCTCATCTAGATAGATGTTTCATCCTTGGCTAAAATAGCCGTTCGCCTACGAGCAGACACCTTAACCTGGCGTCTAGGTGTGTGGTAAGATTGCCTGGAACAAAGGTTTTATCTGAGTTGGAGTCTGGTATAAATTGCAAAGGTCAAGCTGACCGATCGTTAACTCCCACAATACTTTTCCTATAAATTTGGAAAATATACAACAATGCTGGTGATAATCTGAGTGGAATTTGTAGATGAATATCTAGGATTTGCTATCAGACTTAACCAACTTCCCACAATTTTGACTTTTATTTGACTTTTAGGATAGAAACATGAACGATAAGCTGATGCTGATGATTCCAGGCCCTACACCAGTGCCAGAAGCTGCCTTACTGGCATTAGCCAAGCATCCGATTGGGCATCGTACTAGTGAATTTAGCAACATATTGGCAGAGGTGACAGAAAACCTCAAGTGGCTGCACCAAACTCAAAGTGATGTGCTGATGCTGAATGTCAGTGGTACGGGTGCTGTCGAAGCGGGAATAATTAATTTTCTCTCTCCAGGCGATCGCATTTTAGTTGGCTCTAATGGTAAATTTGGCGAACGCTGGGTAGAAATTGGTCAAGCCTATGGTTTGAATGTAGAAGAGGTTAAGGTGGAATGGGGAAAACCCTTAGACCCCGCAGTATTCGCCGAAAAACTCCAAGCAGATACCCAAAAGCAAATCAAAGCTGTAATTATTACCCACAGCGAAACCTCAACCGGTGTGTTGAATGACCTAGAAACCATCAACCGCCACGTTAAAGAACACGGTGAAGCTTTAATTATCGTTGATGCTGTCACGAGCTTGGGTGCATTCAATCTACCTGTGGATGCTTGGGGCTTGGATATCGTCGCCTCTGGTTCCCAAAAAGGTTATATGATTCCGCCGGGATTGGGTTTTGTCTCTGTCAGTCCCAAGGCTTGGGAAGCTTACAAAACTGCGAAGCTACCGAAATATTATTTGGATTTAGGCAAATATCGCAAAGCTACAGCCAAAAATACAACTCCATTTACTCCGCCTGTGAACTTGATTGTAGCGTTACACACCACGTTGCGAATCATGAAAGAAGAAGGCTTAGAATCAATATTTGCTCGACATGAACGGCTGAAGAATGCTACCCGCGCCGCCATTAAAGGGTTGAATTTGCCCTTGCTTGCAGCAGATAGTTCCGCTAGTCCGGCGATTACGGCTGTAGCACCACAAGGAATTGAACCGGATAAGATTCGGTCATTGATGAAAAAACGCTTTGATATTGCCCTCGCTGGTGGTCAAGACCATTTGAGCAATAAAATTTTCCGTATTGGTCACTTGGGTTTTGTGAGCGATCGCGATATCCTTAGCTGTATAGCATCCTTAGAAGTTACCCTCACAGAACTTGGCTACGAAGATTTCACCCCTGGTTCTGGTATAGCAGCAGCAGTTAAAGTGTTTAGTCAATCCTGAGTAATAAATCAAAAGAGCGAGTTAAATTATCAACTCGCTCTTTTAATTTGTATATAGAGTAGAAACCTTTGCATCAGGTAGAGTTGATGTGACATACCTCAATTCTTTTAAATGACACCAAGTTGCCCTAGATAGTATTATTTGCTTTGAAGAAAGTCGGACTGTATCTTTGACACCAAACAAGACTAACTTTGGCAACTTAGTATCATCCAAAATTGGTATAAATAGTATTGTTTGAGATTCTGCTAATAGGCATTTGGTAGAAACTTTTAAGCCAAAGTCTAAAATTTCCAATCTAAAATTGGTATAACCTACGCCGTCTCCAGCCAATCGTAAATTTGTTCTAATTGCTCTAAAGTAATCAAACCATATTGCCAAAGAATCATTGCCAAAGGGCCTGGGTCTTGCTCCCGATGCCGAAGCGCCACTGCTAGTGATGCTGTAGAAATTGCTAAATCTTCTTGCAAAAAATGAATCAGTCGGGAATATTTTGATGGTGACATTTGTATCTCACCTCCTTGTGCAGAATGTATTGTCATATATCAGTTCACCATTACTCGGTAGACAGTAGCCAGTATTTTATCTGTCACTGTGCCGTTTTCGGCTATACACCCCAGCACAGTTTTTGTTAATCTGCCTTCAACAGAGGCTTCTTATAGATGGTCTGAGAAATAAAAATTCTCATACAAATCTTTTGCTAGCTTATTAAGCAGTATTTTTACTTAATTAAATTGGCTTCATCTTATTTACCTTTGTGTTTTATTTAATTACACAAGTAGTAATAAAGATTCCATAGCCTATACTCTCTTATTGGCGACTATTTACACTTACGCCCAAGGGAATATTTTTGAGACTAAACCTGAAAACTGCGATTTCAGGTTTGAGACAGTAGAATTTTACATTATTACCACAGTTTTTAAATAGTAGCGTTACAAGTGCTGTTTGACCACATACAGTGACATTTTTTACAAAAAAAACATATATTTCCACCGTATAGGCTCTCAACCGAGTAATTACCCAAGTTTTTATCCAGGCAAAACACCAGGGTTTCAAAACTCAATTTTGAGAATATCGCCCACTTTCAACTTCAATTCGGCAGCTCTTCCAGAACGAAGTTCAATCACTTTATCAATTGGTGTATTGGGACCATAGGTAGGACAAGGCTCACTCGCACAAGGAGGTGCAGCAACCTGAATATATTTAACAACACCTTTATGTAGAAATACCATGTCTAGGGGTACCGGTACATTCTTCATCCAGAAACTGACTGGTTGTGCTGAAGGGAATCCAAACAGCATTCCCCGGTCATCTGGTAAAGCTGGTCGATACATCAATCCCATCGCTTGCTGTTTTGGCGTCTGCGCTACCTCTAATTGAATCGTTGTACCATTAGGCACAATAGCTTTAGCAGAAATTGGTAGTTTTTGACCTAAACTTTCTGGTGCTGGAGTTTTAGAACCAGAGGTGGGGCTAGGAGATTTAGCAGTTGTTGGCACAGAACAACCCATCAGAAAAATACTCAGCATTATCGAGAGCAAACTTAGCCGACGAGTCATATAGCTTTTCAATTTTGTTATTTAGACTTCAATTTTACAGTGTTGTAGGCAGAAAAACCCTTTAGGTGGGAGGTAGCAACACCCAAAGGAAGCATTCCCAATGTGAAACTGGGAACGAGGTAAGGAAATAAGCAAACTCCCGCTACAGTATACTAGGATTCTCTTAAAACGTACCCTACGCCTCGCACTGTTTGAATCAGGCGCTTTTGACCTTCATCTTCGATTTTTAACCGTAAGTAACGGATGTACACTTCAATTACATTTGACTCACCGAGAAAGTCGTAACCCCAAACATTTTCTAGAATTTGTTCGCGGGTTAACACTTCACGGGGATGTTCCATTAAGAATTTTAATAGTTCAAATTCCTTCATTGTCAAGTCAATTGGTCGCCCGTTGTGTATGGCACGGCGAGTTGCTATGTCTAAAATTAAATCCCCAAAGCGTAATTGCTCCGTGGTATCTACATCAGGTTTTAAGTAGAGGCGAATCAACTTCAAAAAGTCTTCTGAGCGGTAAGGTTTGAGGATGTAATCATCCGCTCCAGCTTCTAGACAAGCTACACGATCGTCAACTGTATCCCTTGCCATTAAAATCAATACAGGCGATCGCATACCAGTGCTTCTCATATTTTTGCACAATGAGAGTCCTGATTCTCCTGCTAACATCCGGTCTAAAACAATTAAAGCAGGTTGGCGATCGCGACAGTGTTGTAAACCACTCGTTGCATCATGAGCCAAAATCGATTCATAACCGGCTTCTTGCAAATCGCAAGAAAGCTGATTTGCAAGGCTTTCATCGGTTTCAATCACCAAAACACAAGGACTTTGAGCAACTGTCATAACAATTTGGGATATTGGATTTGGGATTGTAAAGATATTCCAAAGAAAATCTTTACATCAGTTATAAAGTGCAATTACGAGCTTTTAGTGATGTAGCAATTCTAATTTGACGCGCTGCTAAGGATGTTTTAGCACGTTCAGGTGTCAGCTATCGAATTCTCGGATGCAATCTTAATAACTAACTCCAAATTCCATCTCCATACCAGTAATTCTGGAAGGAAATCAGTAAGTTAGGGAGTAGGGAGTAGAGAGTGGGAAGATGAGGGAGAAATCAATTCAAATTCAAAAACTTCTGCCTCCTGCTTCACTTCGACTACGCTCAGTGACCTTCTGCCTGGTTGTTGAGCGTAGTCGAAACACGGCCTCTTGCCCAATGCTTACGGCAATTCTACCGAAGTTGGTTTAGCGATATGTGGTAAACCCCAACCTAATTTTTCTCTCAAAATTCGGAAAAACTCAGGCGGTTGCAGGCGAATAAATCGGGCACTATATTGCGATCGCTCCATATATACTCGATCTTCTGGGAAGATATAGCACCCTCCATTACCATCTACTACCATTACCAGCCGAGGAATATTGACTGGGTAGATATTGACCGATTCAGTATCTGGAAATACCAATGCTCTAGAAGCTAGGGAATGGGGACAAATGGGTACTAGCTGTAAAACAGGTACGCCAGGAGTCACCACTGGACCACCAGCACTCAATGAGTAAGCTGTAGAACCAGTAGGCGTGGAAACAATCACACCATCTGCGGCAATATCTACTGGCGCATGATGCCCTATGGCAATTTCAAAATGGCACATAGAGGTCAAAGGTTCGCGGTGTAGCACCATTTCATTCAGGCATAGAGCTTCCCATAGCACTGAATCATCCCGAAACACTTTGACATTGAGCATTGCTCGTTCTTCAATTTCATACTCACCTGCCATTACCTGTTCTAGCGCTTGGGGCAATTGATTCAGGAAAGTTTCCGTCAAAAATCCCATGTGGCCGGTATTCACTGTTAACAGTGGAATACCACAAGGGGCTACTTGACGAGACGCTGCCAGAACAGTGCCGTCTCCCCCTAATACCACTGCAAACTCCATATCTGAATCAAAACCAGGGGGTGTCAGACCGTCAATGGGGGTGTGGCACACAGGACTCTCCGGGTTAGGGTAGCCCAATATACCACCGATACTCGATGTGATACATACATTCCAACCGGCTGCGGTTAGCTTGTCTTTCAACTCGATAGCGACACGGCCCGCTATCGGTTTAACGTCATTGTAGATAATGCCTGCTTTCGGCACACTCAAATATCCAAGTTTAGGCGATGCTCTGTATTATGTAATCGTTACACATTTTTGGTCATGTAGTCATTAATCTAGGTCAAATATCCAGAGTCTAGAGTTTTACGACTAATGTCTGTTTTGTAATGACTATTGACTGTTGGCTTTTGAAGATTGCTTAAAAGGAGTTTTTTTAGGTTTCTGTTTTTTATTTTTATTTTTCTGGTAGTCTACCTCTTTGAGTTTTTTCATTATTCGGCTGAAGTACTCTTGGAGATAACTTTCTAGGGTTGTGGTTTGTTGCGGATCTAAACCAAATACTGTGTATACTTGATCCATTGAAGCATTTAACTGTTTACCACTAGCCAATACTTCTGTAAACGCCAGCCTATCTGCTACGTTCCATCCCCACTGAAAGAACCGCATTATGCCCCGCACTGTACGCAGTAAGTTTATTGGCATCCGCGTTACTCTAGCATCTTTTCCAGATAAGCGTTCGCACAGGTTGATAATTTCTTCTGCACTCCATGCACGAGTGCCGACTACAGGAAAAGCTTGGTTTTCCGTTTCTGGTACACTCAATGCCCGGATTGCAAACTTAGCAATATCTTGAGTGTCCATATAAGCAATGGGAGAAGAATTACCTGTCACCCAAACTGGCTGTCCTTCCAAAATGGGAATCCCATACTGGCCGATTAACCCTTGCATAAATCCAGCTAGTCGCAAGATGGTAAAATTCAAGCCTGACTCAGCCAAGAATAGTTCTGTACACCGCTTAATTTCCATCAGCGGCACTTCTGGGTATTTATCAGCATCTAAAATCGAAAAGAAAATAAAACGCTCGACACCAGCTGCTTTTGCTGCTTGAATCAATGCTACTTTGCCTTCCCAGTCCACTTGTTTGATACTCAGTGAATCTGTAGGGCGAGAGGTTGAGGCATCAATAACTTGGGTTACACCAACTAAAGCTTCTGCTAGTGTATCGGGGTAACGTAAATTTCCAGGGACGAGTTCTGCTCCCCATTCTTTCAGAAAAGCTGCTTTTTTACTGCTGCGGACAAGACAGCGTACTTTATATCCCTCATCGATAGCACGACGAGCCACTTGTCTTCCTAAGGTGCCAGTGGCACCGACGATTAATAAAGTCATGAGGGTTGTAATAAATTTTAATGTTTTATGAAAAGAATGTTATCAGAATAACCTATGCAAACAAAAGTTTACATCTTTTCTCAGAAAATCAATTTATTTGGATGGACTTATGAGAAAATAGCTGTCCGATTAACGAACAAGCTTTTTTCTCATTTCGGTAAAAAAGAGAGTAGGGAGTAGGGAATGGGGAGAATAATAACTCTTGTACAGACGCGATGAATCGCGTCTCCACTACTCCTAACTCAGCACTCAGCACGGGCTAAACGCCCCGCTATCCATGTACAGCACTCAATTATTCTTCTGTGCCTTGAATTTTCAGTAACAAAGCGCCTAAGCCCCAGCCTACGAAGATTAAACCGAAAGACAGTAGAGCTGCATTCAAAATTTCGCCGCCCATTAGCGTGATTCTCCTTATGTGCAAATTGGTGTGTAAACTAGGTCTACCAAAAGCTTTTCAACAGTTGCTAGGATTAGACCTGTGTAAACAATTTTAAACTAGTTTAGCAGCTAATCCCTACTGGTTTGGGGGGTAATCCCCATTCTTGGTAGAAGGGAAGATGGGTAAATTGGAAAATTTTGATGATAATAATTATGAAGAATTTTTATGTATCAAAATAATCAAGGTGGTTTAATAAATTTTGTAAAAAAGAATCGTCCGCGTTTGGCGCTGACGCTGGGAGATCCGGCGGGAATTGGGCCGGAGGTGATTTTGAAAGCTTTAGCCGATCCAGAAATTCGTCAAAAATATGACGTTACAGTAGTGGGTAACGGGGATTTGCTGGCACAGATTTATTACAAACTGAATTTAACTGAGAATTTAGTAGCTTTGGCAAATCCAGATGATTTGTCAGTCAGCGATGTGCAGTTGGATGGAAAAATTAAAGACCGAATTATTTCAGGAATAGGTAATGCAGCCAGTGGTGCGGCTAGTTTTGCGTATATGGAATATGCGATCGCTCAAACACTGGCTGGTAAATTCGATGGTATTGTCACAGGGCCGATCGCTAAATCTGCTTGGAAGGCCGCAGGCTATAATTATCCAGGGCAAACAGAACTTTTGGCAGAAAAATCAGGTGTTGACCGTTTTGGGATGTTATTTGTGGCGCGATCGCCTCATACTAATTGGACACTCCGCGCAATACTAGCAACCACACATATTCCCCTACGTCAAGTAGCCGATGTGTTGACACCGCATTTGTTGACACAAAAACTGGATTTGTTAGTGGAGTGTTTAGAGAAAGATTTTGGTATATATAGAGGAAGAATTGCGATCGCCGGTTTAAATCCCCACAGTGGCGAACAGGGACAACTTGGAAACGAAGAACAAGATTGGTTAATTCCCTGGTTAGAGCAAGAGCGGCAAAACCGACCACAATTGCAGTTAGATGGGCCGATACCGCCAGATACGATGTGGGTTAAACCTGGTCAAGCTTGGTATGGAAATTCTTTAGTACAAAATCCAGCTGATGGCTACTTGGCACTTTACCACGACCAAGGCTTAATTCCTGTAAAGCTAATGGCGTTTGATCGGGCAGTTAATACTTCTATAGGTCTTCCTTTCGTTCGCACTTCACCCGATCATGGCACAGCGTTCGATATTGCAGGTAAAGGAATCGCTGATGCTACGAGTATAAAAGCAGCAATACATTTAGCCGCTGAGTTAGTTAGTCAAAGATTGGCTAAGAAAAATAATGAATAATCTTTAAGTGCAGCTTTGCTTAAAATCTTCAAGACACGACCAAATTAGTTCTGAATATGGTTCAAAGCATTTCTTTTTTCTTTTAGTGTTGTTTGCACTTCTGTAGTAGCCATAAAAACTAGTATTCTAGTCGGGCGCTTCAAACTTATAACCATAGCCTCGCACAGTTTTGATAAACTCCGGTATGCTGGGGTCGACTTCCATCTTTTTGCGAAGTTGACCAATATGCACATCAACTACCCGACCATCTCCTACGTAGTCGCAACCCCAGATTTTTTGGATTAGCTGTGGGCGACTCCAAGCCTGATTAGGATGACTTGCCAAAAAATGCAAGATATTAAATTCTAGTGCTGTTAAGGGAAGAGTTTTATCGTTAAGTGTTACCTCGCGAGCCTCTGGATTAATTACTAGCTGCTTGAAAACGATACGTTGTGTTGAGGAAGGATTGATGTAGCGTATCCGCCTCAAAAGAGCTTCTACTCTAACTTCAACTTCTGCAAGACTAAATGGTTTAGTCATGAAATCATCAGCACCTGCGCTTAAGATTTTAATTTTATCAGCCTCGTCAGTCCTACTAGTCAGTATTAGCACTAAAACATTAGTACGACTCTGCATTTCTTGGCAAAGGCTATAACCAGTAACATCCGGCAAATTCCAATCCAGAATTACTAAAGCTGGGTTGAATTGCTCAAACAACGATAAAGCAGTCCTACCATCTGCTGCCGACTCTATTTGATATTTCCGACTTAAAAAACGATAGACAAGATTTCGGACGCCGAAGTCGTCATCAACGATCAGAATTTTGGGAGTAGTAGTAGCAGTAACCATAACCATAATGCTATCTATTGTAGATTGGGCGATTTGCTGTTGTTCCAGCTTTACTTTACGTGTTTCTGTTGAGTACCACCGCTACTGTAGTACTTGTGTACATTTAATTTTCCATGAAGCCGATCGCAACCTCAGCCACGATAGGGCCAATAAAACTTATAATTATGGCATTATTTTTGCATAATTTTAAATTTGTATTGTATAATGTTAAAATTTTACGTTTGAAATAAGTGTAATTAAAAACCATCTCCGTAACCGCAAATAGTCAAAAGACACATCCAGAAGCGACGGTAATTGCTACAAATTTACAAGAGTAAGGCACTCCCTGGTTAATTAGGTCTCTACAAAGGCTGAGAAACTAACTTATCAGCCAATCTAGATTCTCAACTCCTACTTACTCGACTGTACTAGAACCAACAGGTATGTTCTCTTGAAGAAGGTCTACGAAAATCTACCCTGGTGCATTTACATATAGCTGCCCTCTTAAGCATATACTATACTACAAGTTTCAGTCTGAAGTATGACAAAAAGACTGAAAGCATCGCCAGAAGGTATATAGGGCGTCAAAACCAGCTTTAACAGACAAAAGCAATAACAACAAGAATTGCTCTATAGGAATCCGCTTTGATTCGGAGAAATTATTTGCGTGGTGCGCGTTCGCAAAGCGTCTCGCAAAGAAGCGCAGCGCAAGCGCGATAGGGAGGGAATAGGGAATAGGGAATAGGGAACAGGAAATAGGAAAGAAGGAATAAATGTGTACTGAGTTTTATTTCACGCAATCAAATACGAGTTCTATAGCAATATTATGATGTCAATAACTTGCTGGGAGCTTGTTTCAATAGTACTGCTGACAGCATAATTAAGAAGTAAAACACCTTTTGTATTTGGGTAAATATCTAAGCATAAATAAATTTCAAGTTTGTAGTAAGGACTTTAGTCCCGATCGTCCTTGCTCTGAGCGATAAATTGCTCACTACAAACTAGAAGTTTATTTGATATTTAATTATGTCTACCTACTTAACAGATTTAACTTATGTACCTCACAAACTTCTAATCTGCTGTATATAACTCTACAAGTTTGGCAGAAAATGAGGAGACATTATTAGCGATCGCTGTTATTAAAAAGGTATTATTTACTATTTTATTGCTAACTATTTTTTATTTAAAACTAATATTTTATCGATTGATGAGGAATTCAGTAAAATCTAAAATATCTAAATAACTAAAATATCAAAAAAATATAAACTTAAAATATATTGGATTAGATTTAAAGAAAATATTGTCTCTTCATACTCTCAAAGTGCATTATTTACAATTGATTAATTGGTTGATTTTCTGGAAAATACTCGTCTATCTGAGGAGAGAGTTTGAAAATATTCATACCAGAGAAAGATCAATTGAATATCTTCAGTTCGCTAAATTACTATTAACATCGTCAGCAAGGAAAGAAAAATTATGGTTAATAACTTAGTCGGCGGCATCATTCCTCCACAACCACCAATAGAAGCACAAACTGATGCTCATACCCTAAAGAGTCGTCTGGAATGGGGTGAACCAGCTTTTACAATCCTGGATGTGCGCGATATCGCGCAACCTTCAACGAAGGTCACATTATGGGAGCAATGCCAATGCCAGCAGATGAGTTGGTAGAGCGTGCAGTAGCTTCTTTAGATAAGAGCCGTGACATTTACCTTTACGGTGATAATGAACAAGACACTGCCCAAGCCGCACAACAACTGCGTTCTAATGGATTTGAGCATGTCTCCCAACTTAAAGGTGGTCTTGGCGCATGGAAGGCGATCGGCGGCCCAACAGAAGGTATTGTTGAATCAAAAACTCCCGCAGGTGCAGATGACTACAATGTTGTAGATCGGCTAAAAAACCACCAAGAAAATCTGCAAAAGGGCGGTACTAGCTTCACCGAATCCATTAAACAGGGAGCAAGTAACCTCAAAGAAGGAGCAAGTAACCTTAAGGAAGGTATTCAAGAGCAAGCAAGTAACCTCAAGGAAAGCGCTCAAGAGCAAGCAAGTAACCTCAAAGAAGGCGCTCAAGAGCAAGCAAGTAACCTCAAAGAAGGCATTCAAGAGCAAGCAAGTAACCTCAAAGAAGGCGCTAGTGAATCTACTTCTAGAGACACCAATGATTCCAATGTTGGCTCTTAGATAAAAAATACAGCAGAATTCAGAATTCGGGAGCAAAGCCAAAGACGCTCCACCGAGGCGTCAGAATCCAAAAGTAAAAGAGGCTTTATATATACCTGGATTTGAGACGAACTTTTGTGTATTTCACTTTCCTTGAAATCTGCTGTAATTTAGCACGAAGGTTTGTAGTAAGCACTTTAGTGGTTGGGAAATAACAACTTTAGTACTTACTACGAACCCGTTTATCTATCAATTTCAACTTGACATATAACTAGTAGGAATTGACGAGCAATAAAAATTTATTGTCACTATTCCTTATTCGATTAATGTTCAAATAGATCCTTGAATTGCAATAAATCTAAAGAAACTATAGTTGGTAGAAACTCAAAACATTCTTGAGCAATTTGCCAACGTTCTTCTCGTTTCAGCATTTGTATTAACTTCTGCTGCACGCTAAGTAAATAGCGTACATCGTTGGCAGCATAACTTAGTTGAGCTTCAGATAAGCTAACGGCGTTACCCCAATCAGAACTTTGAGAGCTTTTATCTAATTCCACTTGTTCTAACTCTTGTACCACGTCTTTGAGTCCGTGGCGATTTGTGTAAGTACGGGCTAATTTACTGGCAATTTTGGTGCAAAAAATTGGCCGTACCTGAATACCCAGATTGGCTCGCAAAGTGGCCAAGTCAAATCTAGCAAAGTGAAACACTTTCACGACATTGGCTGCTTCCAAGAGTTTTTTTAAGTTGGGGGCGTCAGCTTGCCCTTTGGCTATGCGGATTGCAGTTACTTTCCCTTCAAGATTGCACAGCTGGACGAGACACAAGCGATCGCGCAGCGGCAATAATCCCATCGTTTCTGTATCAACTGCGATCGCTGTAGATTCTAAATACTGGCTAAGGGTTGCGTCACTGAGGTCGCGATATCGCTCACCTGAAAATCTGGTAATGTCATCAATTGTTCAAAAATAATAGCAGTGTCTAGCAGAAAAAAGTCTTGTCAGACACTACATTATTATTGTGCAAAAAAATCAGAAATTAAATCTACCTGGTGCGAAAAAACATCTGTGTCAGGTAGACTTCGCCTTGATTATTAGTAGCAACGCCAATTCCAGTCAGGTTGTAATTTCCTTTAAGATTCTTTAGGTGTCCGGGACTTTTGATCCAACCGGTAACAGCTTCCTCTACGGGGTTGCTATATCCTCGGTTAAAAGCAACATTTTCTGCTGCACTGTTGTAGCGAATCGGGATAGCTTTGACTCGCCCTTCAAATCCCTGATGGCTAAATGGGGTTTTACCTTTAGCCATATTTTGACTATGAATTCTTGCCTGTCGAGTTAAATTTGCATTTAAAGTCAACTTTGGCAGCCCTTTAGAAACCCGATATCGATTAATTTGGTCAAATACTGATTTTTCTAGCTCAGTAGTTTTAAAAGTAGGAGTCGATATTGCAACCTGACTAGAAAAAAGCGACAACAGCTTATTACGGGTGGATGTATTCGTAGAAGTATGATTTGGTATCGGAGCAGTCGTTAATCCACTAGCAAGGACAAGCGCACTTAAAGCGATGCCAAAAGCAGTTTGTCGGAACATGGAGAATTGCGTATGTGTAGAGATATAAGACTTCTACTCTACCCTATTGTTCCAAGGATATATACCACAATACTATTAAGTAATGATGAATTTCGGCAATTTGGCTACATCCTTTACAAGTAACACAAACAATAATTTCCAATTGTCAGTACTTCAATAGGTCAGCTTCATGAAAATCATGGTTAATTTGGCTAATAATTTCAGATTTTCATGAATTATCTAGCAAAAGCTTTACTAACAGGTTAAAGTCTGGGGAATTTACGAAAAAACCTAAATACCAAATCTAACGCTATGTGCAATTTTTACTCAAACCTAATCTCTTTGCCTAACAATAAGGAATAGGTAGAATTCAAAGCCTCTCTCTTTTTGCAGGCTATCCATTAGTCACATCTTTCTTTACAATCTTGACACGCTTGTTTTGTAAGGCATCTTAAACACGCTCAGTGTGTGGCATACTTGACAAGTTAGCGCTTAATCTTCTCGCTAAAAGTAGGTTTTTATTGAGAATTAACGACGAACGAATCAGGGTTATAAAAAACGCGAGTGAATACTCTCGCAAATTTGGAAAAAGATCCGGGTAATGGATAGCTCTTTGCAGGAAAGAGGAATGGAAGTTAGATCAGAATATTAAGTTGCACATCGCGTCAAACTTATGAGCGAATGAACATTTGTGTGAAGTAGATTGCGCCCTGACTGTTTTTAGCAACACCAATCCCCGTCAGATTGTAATTACCTCTGATATTAGCAAGATGCCCTGGACTTTTGAGCCAGCCTTGAACAGCTATTGTGGCAGGATCGCCATATCCCTGGTTGTAAGCGACATTTTCAGCAGCCGATCTGTAAGAAACACCGGTTGCATTAAGACGTTCTGAAAATCCATTATGTCCAAAGGGAACAGTACCATTAGCCATGTTCTTACTGTGAAGCCTAACTTGATTATCCATAGCAGAATTACGAGTCAGCGCTGGTAGCCCTTGGGAAGCTCTGTAGTTATTGATTTGGTTAAAAATCGACTGTTCTAGAGCAGCAATGTCCGTACTAGATGCTGCAATTTGATTAGTATTATTTGATACGTTTAAAGGCACAGGCGTACAAGTTGGATTTGTTACAGAAGTAGCGATCGCTCCACTACTGAGAGCAATAGTGCCTAAAGCAACGCTGAAAACTATTTGTTTGATCATTTGTCGGCAGTAAAGTTTTAGACAATGTAACCAACGAATATCAATGTGACAACTTGCTTATAGGTCTAAATTGCTCTATTTGTGAGCTTTTTTGCTCAATAACTACTAGCAAACGTTTAAATGCACGATTTAACGCAAAATTAGTACTATTTGCTCAATAATTGACTTCTAGCATTAGTCTGATTATTTTTATCCCACATTCCATACTTAGGTTATTACATAGTGTAATTACTGAATTTATTCTGAATTTCTTAGTTCCAGATTATGCTTATTCATCTTTTAAATTCAGTTATCTTACTGCTTTTAAGTATATTCCACAAGCATTATTACGTATAAAAAGCAGTAAAAACCGATTGTAAAAGTGAAAAATACGGAATGTAGGATATAAATAGGCTGGATTTATTCAGCAAAACCTCTGCGTGATTTCAATTAGCTTTATTTCAAGGTTTCTACCTCTTCCTGTATCACACGCAACACCCGTGCAATATATTCTGCACGCCACTGTTCCCGTTCTTTAGCTACTTGGACATCCGGCTCGTAAGCTTCAATTTCACTAGTCGATAAAATACCTTTCACCTCTAGCAACCGTTCGATGGTGTCTAGTCGCTCATGCAGCACGGACACCTCACCAGTCAAGGCCATGACGATCGCTAACAATTTATCAGTTTGCGAATTTTCTAAGTAAACAGGTCGTTTACCCTTGGCTATTTTTGTCATCCTAATACCAATTCTCCAAAAATATGACTAGACATACAAAATGAGGAAAGCCAGATAAAATCTGACTTTCTCAATTACGAATCACGTTAGCATAGCAGGCCATAGCCCATTACGAACTTGTACTGAGCGTAGCCGAAGTATTACAAAATTTTCTTTGCTTACTTAGTTGCAGCAACCATAAACCAAGTGCCTTGGGTGGCTGAGTTACCATTTTTAACCAGGCCATTAGTTTCTTTTGCTTTCCATGCCCCATTCGGGATAAATTTCTCGAATGTCTTATCTGCTGTAAAACCAGCCTCAGTAACTAGTGGCACTAAATCTAAATCGCGTACAGCACTCCAGAAGGGTTCGTTGTTGTTAGCGGTTTCCCAATCATAAATAAACTGTGTATAAACATCCATGTGACGATAAAGGGGTGCTTCTAGATGAATCATCATGCCACCAGGAGCCAGTAGACGATAAGACTCTTGCATAACTTTACGCACAGATGACGGGGGGATTTCATGCAGCAAAATGTGAGAAACCACTAAATCAAATGATTCATCAGGGAAGTTAGTATGTTCGGCATTTTGCTGAGAGAAGTGTACCCGTTTTCCCAAGGCTTCGGCTCTTGCATGAGCATAACGCAGTATAGATGCGCCTATATCTATAGCATGGACTTCTGCATCTGGGAAACCATCGACATAAGGTAATGTGCTATTGCCAATAGAACATCCCATATCGAGGATTTTCCTCGGTCGAAAGTCGGGAAACTCTGCTAAAAGGTAGTTTTGGACTATAGATAGCCCCATATCATCGTTGAGCGGTCCCAACCAACCTAGTCCATAAACGTAAGCGCCGCGATCGTAGGTTGCACCGGCCGCGACATCATCAGCAGTGAATTCACCGTGATATCCTCCGGGCATACAGTGAATGTCTACAGCCTTTTGATAAGCAGGTATTTGAAAATTTAGGTCGAGGGTTAAAGTACCCAGTTCACCACCTTTATCTTTGGCACGCTCGATCAACTCTGGCAGTTGTCTGTCAACGTTGGCATTTACAGCATCCCATAACATTTCCTGGTTGATGCGCTTCAGGGCACTAGTCCAGCGATAGTAGGGTTCGTGCTGCATTACTTCCCGAATTTCATAACGATTCTGGGGAGGGCGCTGATGTTCTTGTTCAAACTTCGGCTTGGCTAATTTTTCATAAATTTCTTTATTACCAGGAGTGACATTCTTGAAAATGTGCATTTTCATAGTTTGCACAAAGTTTTGGCGTGCCAACTCGTCGTGAGTGGGCTGCGGTAACATTGGGTGTTGGAATTGTCGATTCATGATTGCTTCCTCCCAAAAATTTGAGCTATATTTACGCTGGATATAATAATTTGGCTACCGTTTGTACATCTTTGTCACCACGTCCAGAGCAGTTAATTACAATCCGAGGACTGCCGGTTAATTGAGGACAGAGGGTTTCGAGATAAGCGATCGCATGGGCTGTTTCCAATGCCGGGATAATCCCTTCCAATTTCGCTAATCGCTGGAATGCCTCCAAAGCCTCTGCATCCGTCACACTATAGTATTCAGCGCGACCAATATCTTTCAAATAACTATGTTCTGGGCCGACACCAGGATAATCTAACCCCGCACTAATTGAGTGTGCCTCAATGATTTGCCCATCTTCATCTTGCAGTAGGTAGCTCATTGCTCCGTGCAATACACCAACTCGTCCTTTTGTCAAGGTTGCTGCGTGTTTTTCGGTATTGACACCTTCGCCGGCTGCCTCAACCCCAATTAAGCGTATAGAAGATTCATTAATAAACTCATAAAATAGTCCCATCGCGTTGGAACCACCACCCACACAAGCCAAGAGAATATCAGGCAATCCACCCCACTTTTCGATTGCTTGGGCGCGAGTTTCTTCGCCGATTATTGCATGGAAATCACGTACCATCATCGGGTAAGGATGAGGCCCTGCTACCGAACCCAGGATGTAGTGAGTTGTTTCTACATTTGTCACCCAATCGCGGATTGCTTCCGAAGTAGCATCCTTCAAAGTTCCGGTTCCCGCCTCCACCGGACGCACTTCTGCCCCCATCAGCCGCATTCTAAACACATTTAATGCTTGGCGTTCCATGTCATGAACGCCCATGTAAATTATGCATTCCAGCCCAAAACGAGCGCAAACTGTAGCTGTAGCCACTCCATGTTGTCCAGCACCCGTTTCGGCAATAATCCGTTGCTTACCCATACGTTTCGCCAACAATACTTGACCAACAGCATTATTGATTTTGTGAGCGCCAGTATGATTTAAATCTTCACGTTTCAAGTAAATTTGTGGCCCGCTGCGATCTGGCCTAGCATAATGAGCAGTCAAGCGTTCAGCAAAATACAATGGTGTCGCACGTCCTACATAGTCTCGTAACAACTGCTGTAGTTCTGCTTGAAAACCAGGGTCATTGCGGTATTGCTGATAAGCTGTTTCTAGTTCAGCTAGGGCAGGCATGAGCGTTTCAGGTACATACTTACCGCCAAACTGTCCGAAGCGGCCTAACGTATCTGGAACCTGAGCAGTTGAACTTGGAGATAGGGGAGTGGTAGTCACAGGCTGTTTTTGATGACGGGAATCACTTAATTATAGAAAAGTCTGAGGCATATCTGGAGAATGGGGATTGGGGATTGGGGATTGGGGATTGGGCATTGGGCATTGGGCATTGGGCATTGGGCATTGGAACTTCTTCCCCATACCCCAAGCGACGGGGCGACTATCCCTCTCCACGTCACTTGCGGGATGGAGTTTTCCGTCGCTTTCGATGAATTGCCCCTGAGTGCGTGTGCCTAAGTTCTATAGAAAATGGAGCTTGGAGATTAGGTTTCGCGTTAGCAGCTTATTAACCTAATGCGGACTTTAAATCACTTTCCGCTTGTGCCAATGCATCTGGTAATTTACTTGCATCGCGTCCGCCGGCTTGGGCTAGGTTTGGTCTTCCACCACCGCCGCCGCCGCAAATTTTAGCGATCACACCCACAAATTTACCAGCTTGCAAACCTTTTTTGTTCACTTCTGGACTAAAAGCTGCAACTATACTCACTTTCCCCTCTTCGGGAACAGAACCCAGTACCACTGCACCGTTACCAATTTTTTGTAATAACCGTTCGGCTGCGGTTTTCAATGATTCTGGATCGACATCTTCTAATTGGGCGACAATAATTTTAGAATCGCCTACGCTTTGGGCTGTTTGTAGCAAGCTGTCAGATTTAGCGATCGCTAATTGTACCTTCAAGGTTTCTAATTCCTTTTGGCTATTTCTCAGTTCGCTTTGCAGACTTGTGATTCTGTCTGGTAATTCTTCGGGTTTAACTTTAAAGCGATCGCTCAAATCTTTAACTACTTTATCCCGCAGATTCAGATAATCTAGGATTGCTGGCCCCGAAACGGCTTCAATCCGCCGCACCCCAGAAGCCACGCCAGCTTCCGAGATAATCTTGAAGACGCCGATTTCCGCAGTATTACTTACGTGAGTCCCACCGCATAGTTCCATTGATACGCTGGGAAAGTCAATGACGCGCACTTCATCTCCGTATTTTTCGCCGAACATGGCAACAGCACCCCTAGCTTTCGCCTCGGCTATTGGTAATACTTCCACCTTTGCAGCATGAGCCTCAGCAATCCAAGTGTTCACCTGTTCTTCAACTTGTTGAACTTCCTCTGCTGTCAATGCGCGGGGACAGTTGAAATCGAAGCGCAACCGATCAAAGGAAACCAGGGAACCTGCTTGAGATATGCCTTCATCAACAATTTTTTTTAATGCCGCTTGCAATAGGTGCGTTGCGGTATGGTTAGCTTGGGCGCGACGCCGACAAGCTGGATCGATTTGGGCGGTGACGCGATCGCCTACGCGCAGTGTACCGCGTTCAATACGTCCGAAGTGAACAAAGAAATCAGATTCTTTCTTCACGTCTTCTACCCGAACTACGATACCATCACCGGAGATATAACCGCGATCGCCGATTTGTCCCCCAGATTCACCATAAAATGGCGTTTTGTCAAGGACAATTTGCACCTGTGTCCCTGCTTCTGCTTCTTCTTGGGAAACACCTTCTACCAAAATTGCTTCGACTTTTGCCGTTGCCGTCGATTGGGTATAGCCTAAAAACTCGGTGACTTGAACGTGTTCTGCTAATTTGTCAAGGGAACCTTGGACAGTTAAATCGATGGTTTCATGTGCGCCTCTACCTCCTTGTTGTTGGATTTCCATTGCTTTCTGGAATCCATCAACATCAACTGTCAGATTATTTTCCTCAGCAATTTCTTGAGTAAGTTCAAAGGGAAAACCGTGGGTATCGTAAAGAGTAAATGCACTGTCACCGCTAATTTGAGTTTCCCCTCGCTGTTTCACCTCTTGAATGATTTCTTCTAGCAGTTTTTCACCTCTATCCAGAGTTCTGAGGAAATTGGATTCTTCTCGCTGCAACTCAGCTTTAATTGCTGCTTCTCGTTGGCGCACATTAGGGTAAGCTGATTCCGAAAGAGCGATCGCAGTTTCAGCAACTTGGGTAGTAAATTCGCCAGAAATCCCAATTAATCGCCCATGACGCACCACCCGCCGAATTAATCGCCGCAGTACATAACCGCGTCCGACATTGGAAGCGCGAATTTCATCAGCAATCATGTGGATAACAGCCCGAATATGATCGCCAATGACTTTTAGGGAAGTTTTGGTTTTTTCATCACTTTTGTGGTAATCAACACCAGCAATTTGCCCTGCTGTTTGGATAATTGGAAAAATCAGGTCAGTTTCGTAGTTATTCGGCACTTTTTGGAGAATTTGCGCCATTCTATCCAAACCCATACCGGTGTCAATATTCTTGTTTTGCAGTGGCGTTAAATTGCCTGACGCATCCCGGTTATATTGCATGAAGACGAGGTTGTAAAACTCGATGAACCGGGAATCGTCTTCTAAATCTATATTTTCGTCACCGCGTTCTGGGTGGAAGTCATAATAAATTTCGGAACAAGGGCCACAAGGCCCAGTCGGCCCGGATACCCAAAAGTTATCATCTTCGCCCAAACGTTTAATTCTCGCTATCGGCACACCGATTTGATCGCGCCAAATTCCAAAAGCTTCATCATCATCTTCAAAAACGCTGACGACGAGATTTTGGGGGGAAAAGCCAAAGACTTGCGTGGAAATTTCCCAACCCCAAGCGATCGCTTGTTCTTTAAAATAATCACCAAAGCTAAAATTACCCAGCATTTCAAAAAAGGTGTGATGCCGTTTGGTGCGTCCAACATTCTCAATGTCGTTGGTGCGGATACACTTTTGCGAAGTCGTAGCCCGTTTAAATTCTGGTGTGCGCTGCCCCAAGAATATTGGCTTAAATGGTAGCATCCCCGCGATCGTCAGCAGTACAGTTGGATCTTCTGGCACGAGGGAGGCACTTGGGAGAATTTGGTGTTCCCGTTGAGCAAAGAAGTCGAGAAATATGTTGCGAATTTCGTTACCGCTTAGGTACTGGGGATTTGAAGACATAGGTGTTTTTAACTTTAGACTTTAGACTTTCGACTTACGCGTAGCGGCACTAGGTAGGTGTATTTTCATAAATAGCTTTATATATTCTTGCATTTTGTTTTATATTACTGCCAGCTAATTCTGCCATTGGGTGAAATATATGCAGTTACTAGGATGCTATTAAGCTACTATCTGACTTTGACAGGATGTGCATAGGCGTAGCCCGTAGTAAGCACCGCATTTCGATGCTTAAAATTAATCATTAAGAAATAGTTTAAAATTCCCATACTGAGGTAGCAAATGGCACTACAACTGAAAGTATCAAATATTGCTTTTGAGGGATGTGCAAAAATAATTACTAGGTTATATAACCTGAAGCAAAGTGGATGTTGAGATTAACGCAAAAACTGTCATGGTGGAGTCCGAAGCTTCTGAGGAGTCAATCAAACAGGTAATTGTTGTTGCTGGTTACGCTGGAGAAGGCGATCGATCGGATTTCAGCTTTTCACAGAAGAAGTTTAGACTTTAATATCTCAAGCGACGCTAACAAAATTTTTTTATATTTTCTGCCTGTAGAAAGGCAAAATAGAAATAACTTCCCCAAATTAGTGGCACGTTTTGACATAATTTTTTTATTTAGCTGTATTTTCTAAATTTATGATGTTACAGCAAATACAAAAGACGTGAATTAAGTAAATAGGCAAATCTAGATAAAATGTCGGTATAAATATTTTCTTTCTTCTGATAACGCCTTGTTTATTTTGGTTTAAATTTACTTAATTTATAAATTTTTACCCAGCAAGTTCTGTCTTTATTTAGATGGGAGGTAAGCTCCAAAAAGTTGCTGTACATAGCAGTAGGTAGTTTTGCTGTGTATATTTTATATATTTTAAACACTTTCTTAATATGCGATCTAAGCCTAGCTTATAAATAAGAAGGCTAAAAGTTTTATGGAAAATAATATTTTGAATTGCATAATAAAATTTCGGATTTGATAATTCAATTCAAAAAGCTTTGCATTTTATTTTTCTACTGAGGAATAAATTTCTTTACCTAACGCAATGGTTATTAAAAAAGTATTAATTTCGGTAGTTTCATCATGTGAATAGTACTTAAGAAACGACAAAAATAGTTTTTATGCATTTAAATAATATTCAGTGTTTTCACTGTTTTAAAAATAAACTGTAAAGAAGACATTAGTTATTAGAAATGAATATTTCCGAAACGTAGTAGTAAACATAAAATCTTAAAATCAGATTAAGCTTGGAAGTTTACTATCTAATCTATGCTCAAAAAACAAGATGCAACAAATATAATTGAGCCTAGAACATAATATTTAGTATTAGACGACAAGAGCAGTAGTTACCCAAGTGAATTTATTTAATTTAAAATTTAAATAGGATAAAAAATAAAGCAATGAATATTTCTATTCTGATCTTTGGAAAAAATAATTTTATCGCCACACTTCCAGATCAGATCCGTTATGCGACTGCTTTTAGTGTAGAAGTTATAGACAATTTTGATCGAGCAGTGTCGCAGATTAAAACAACACCCCCCGATATAATTCTGGTGCAGGCTAGTCTGGATAGTAGTATGGAACTCTGCGGTTGGTTGAAAGATCAAACAAAACTATCGTGGATATATTGTATTCTTTTCGAGGATCGTTCCCAGCAGCTTACCGATCGAAATAAAGGTTGGCATAGGGAATTGGAAATGAGTGCTGCGGCACTAAAGCAAGGAGCCGATGCATATATTTGGCATCTTATTGAAGAAAAAACAGACTATAGCTTGGCAGAGTTGACTGCCAATCATGGACTAATACTTGCTCAATTGACAGTTGGTTTGCGGAAAGCACAAAAATACCGAGATTTGATTCGGACAAATGATATGTTATCTGCGATCGCCTTAGCCGATTCCTTGACAGAATTAAATAATCGTCGTGCTTTAGAATGGGACTTACCAAGGCAAATTCAAAGAGCCAGGACTCAAAAAACTTCCCTGAGTTTGATTATTCTGGATGTAGATCATTTTAAGAAAGTTAACGATACTCATGGGCATTTAATAGGCGATCGCATCTTGCAAATATTATGTCAGCGTTTGCGCCACAATTTGCGCTGCCAAGATACAGCATTCCGCTATGGTGGCGAAGAATTTGTAATTCTTCTAGCTAACACTACCGATGACGAAGCACTATTAGTAGCCCGTCGTCTCAATCGCGTAGTCAGCGACGAACCATTTGCACTCAACAATAAACTGACAATTAATGTCACCATTAGTTTGGGTACAGCCTCTCTGCAAGCTGAGGATGATGAAAAAGGAGAGAGTCTGCTGCATCGTGCCGATCAATGTTTGTTACAGGCTAAAACTTCTGGGCGTAATCGGGTGATTAACTCCAGCTACCTATCTCATCATGGCTCACATTTGAAAGTTGTTTCTTCGTGAAATTGGATGAGGCGGACAATTTATGATCTCTGGGAAGGTGGTTTAAAATTGGCACATACCACTTGATTAAATCGTATGTTTTCTGTATGATAGGTAAATCATTCATCCAGACAAAATTTTCTCAAAAAAATGATCGCGCAGAGCGCGAGACATTAAGAAGGGTAAACAAATAAAGAGCAGAGTGCTAAAGGGCTACTAATTCCTGCCCCCAACCACCACAACCCGAAAACCCGCGTAGCCGTGCCTCTCGTCACGTGCGCGATAGAATCGAAGCGCCGAGCTGCAATAACTGGGGGAGTTGACCCACGAACCACCACGCAGCAGATTTTGATTATCATTATCACCTAACCAAGCGCTTCCATCTTTTGGCGCTCCGTTATAATTTTCGTGCCACTCATCCAGACACCATTCCCATATAGTACCATGCATATCAAATAAACCAAAGGGGTTAGCAAAGAATTTTCCTACATCTGTTGTTTGCTTACGATATTCACCCTTTGGCCCTTGAGCATAATTACCTAAGTATACTGTTCCCTGATAATCCCAGTCAGTACCTTGATAATTCGCTAAATCAGTTGTAATCGTTTCGCCAAAATAAAACGGTGTAGTCGTTCCCGCCCGACAAGCATATTCCCATTCTGCTTCACTGGGTAAGCGATAGGTTTTCTGAGTTTTTTGAGATAGTCGAGCGCAAAACTCAATTGCATCATCCCAAGAAACTTGTTCAACAGGTCGATTTGCACCTTTAAAATAGGATGGGTCAGAATTTAAATCAATATTAACCTGGGGTAAGGCGGCAACAGCTGCCCATTGACTCTGAGTTACCGGAAATTTGCCCATGAAAAAGGGTTGAATAGTGACGGGGTGCTGTGGACTTTCCCAGCTAAGTCTTTCTGGCTCATTATCTGGCGAACCCATAAGAAATTTACCATCAGGAATTGCAACCATCTCCAGAACTACATCATTACCCAAGTTTTCTGTAAAAAACTCGGCGCGTCTACAACTGCGGTTAATTTCATAGGTTTTTCCTCTACCCAAAAACCCTACTGAAGGGGTTAGGGTGGCGGTTTCAAACTCAAATGGCTGAGTTTGAATACCTGGAGAAGGAGAAGATGATTCCCTTTCTCGTTCTTTTTTTAACTCTGCCTGCCGTCTTTGATTTTCGGCTGTTTCTTGTTCTTGCTGACGCTCATATTCTGCTTGTCGTTTTTGATACTCTATTTCTTGTTCTTGTTTTAGGCGAACTACATCTTCATCTTTAAGCAGATAATATTTTTGAAATTTTTCTAATTCAGCTTCAGCTTTTTCAGCCAATGGATATCCTTGTTCATTTACAAAACTCGTCAAGTATTGCTTGTATTTGTCTAGATTTTTCTTATATATACCGTAAGGTTCTAATACTTTTTCTCGAACTGCACTCGCTTCTTGATCTGTTAATTTTAATTTTTCTTGTAAGTCTTTTAATATATCAGATTCCACAAGAGAAATCTCGCCATCAGACGCAAATTCTTTAGCCTTTTGGCGATACTCAACTATTGCGGCTTCCCTGGTTAACCGTTGTTGTTGACGTTCCTTAATTAATTGTTCAGCCGCAAACTTAATTCCCTGAGCTACATTTGCGAATGCATCATCTTGATTACTCCAAGACTTAATAGGTTGGGTATTTTTGGGCAGAGCTTGTAGTTTAGCAAATGGTGCATCTTGCCAAGAAACGTTTCGCAGAATAATTGGAATGACACAAGCCTCTCCAGCTTCGTGGCGTTGTATTGCTTTGGTAACTTCAACATCCCAGCAGTATTTAGAATATATAAAGTCTGAACTGACTAATAATAAAATGATATCGGCTATATTTAAATTTTCATTAATCTCCTCATCCCATTCTCTTCCCGGTGGTATCTTGCGATCGTGCCAAGTTGAAATAATACCTTGCCGTTCCAACATGGTCAGGTGTTTAGCCAGTTCATCCTTTAGAGGTTCGTCGTTGTGAGAGTAGGAACAAAACACCTTGAGTGGTTCTAACGAAACATCTGCCATTTTGCGTCTTTAGGAGTAGTATAAATTACGCTTCTTACAAATTATAGTATTTTTGCGTGATTTCCTTGATAAACTAACCCCGATCGCTAATGCAATTCATCGTCTTAACCCAAAGATATGAAATTGCGATCGCTATTCCATTCTGATGCTACTGCGATCGCTGCATCAAATCGACAGGGTAACTTTTATTGCAATCAAAACACGTCAAGCTTGACTCCAATCTTGCAACTCTAGTGCTTCAATTCTCTTTTAAAACTATGCTTTAGAATTTATCTAAATTCATTAAAGCCTTAACTTATGCTTCTTACCGAACTCATACCGCTAGTTAAAGAATTATCCCACACTGATAAACTCTTACTAATGCATTTCCTGGCAGCCGAATTGTTGAAGGAATCAAGTTTAGTTCCATTGGATGCTCAGGACAAAGTAGCTAGTCTTGGCTTATATGATTCTTTTGAAGCTGCTGCTGTTTTAGCGAAGGCATTAGCAGAAGAAAAAGCGGCAACATATGGTTGATAAAGTTAGATTTGCATTTTTGAAATTAGCCCCAAAATAGTCTGATGGAAATAGTGAAACCCAACATTATATTAGGTTAACGTTGGGTTTCACAGCATTCAACTAGCTTGATTAGGCGGTATTTGCTCAGGTGGCGTTTCTGCTGGGGGAGCGAGTACCGCATCTGGAGCAATTTCTTCTACAGAAATCGGTTGCTTATCCTCAATTTCAAAATCTGGTTGTGCTGCTTCCACCAATTCAGGAGATGGGGGATGTGGAGGAATCGCTTCCGGTACAGTCTCGGTTTTTGCTTCGGTGTCAGTAGTAATCTCCTCTGCTGGTGGTTCTGGTATGACAATAGTTTTGTCGATAATCTCAATAGCAGGTTTCTCTGACAATACAGAGGTAATATCTTCAGGTTTGGGGGTTGTGGGTGTTTTTTTACTCACAGTCTGTTGCACCTTGTCTTTCGCGCCACTGAAGGTACTACCCAGACCTTTTTGCAACTGTCCCAGCCGTTCCTGAAGAGACAACTTATTCACCTGTTCTTGAATGCCAGTTTTTACTGTCTCAGCACTGGGTACTTGGGTTTGTTGTGCCTGTGGAGTCAATTGCCGACGTAATGATAGAGTTTGCCAGCCAAACCAGACCAAAAGAGCCACACTAGCCACATGACCGAGCAACAAACCTCCAGTAATGCGTGGTGCAAACACCCATAATACTAAAGCGTAGAACAGCCCTACACCACTCCAGATAAAGTCATTCTTGCGGTGGATTTCTGGGAAAAAGAAAGCTGCTATGTAAATGGCTAAACTACCAAGACCCACTACCAAAGCTAGGACAAATGCCAGCATTATTTGGTTACTCCTTACTGCGTCTTTTGATTATTTCAATTTTGCAAATTTTGCCAGTCAATTGTTGATTTAGATACAATTTAAAATTAATTATCCATGTTAGTTGTGGATTTTTGTGGTTTATATGAAGTCTTAAGGTCTTCTTTAGGGGAGAAGGGAAAATATCGGACTACCCTTAAAGTAAAAGGATCTGCAAGAGTTAGCCAGAAATTTTTTATGACACTACAAAGCTTTGGTGTGATTGGATTAGCCGTTATGGGTGAGAACATCGCTCTAAACGTAGAGCGCAATGGCTTCCCAATTGCAGTTTACAACCGCTCCCGAGAAAAAACGGATGCGTTTATGGCGCAGCGTGCTACAGGACGGAACGTCAAAGCCGCATTTACTTTGGAAGAATTCGTTGCCTTATTGGAACGTCCCCGCAAAATTCTAGTAATGGTGCAAGCTGGTAAGCCAGTAGATGCGGTGATTGCTCAACTCAAACCCTTGTTAGAGGAAGGCGATATCATTATCGACGGTGGTAACTCTTGGTTTGAAGATACGGAACGCCGCACTCAGGAATTAGAACCCGCTGGGCTTCGGTATCTTGGTATGGGTGTCAGTGGCGGTGAAGAAGGAGCGCTAAATGGGCCTTCACTGATGCCTGGAGGTACAACAAGCTCTTACGAGTATCTATCGCCAATTTTCAACAAAATTGCTGCCCAAGTCGATGATGGCCCCTGTGTAACCTATATTGGCCCTGGTGGTTCTGGCCACTATGTCAAAATGGTACACAACGGCATTGAGTATGGCGATATGCAGTTAATTGCTGAAGCCTACGATTTGCTGAAAAATGTCGCTGGATTAGACCATAATCAGCTACATGAGGTGTTTGCTGAATGGAACACCACCGATGAACTCGATTCATTTTTGATTGAGATTACGAAGAATATCTTCCCATATATTGACCCAGAAACAAAAAAACCCCTGGTGGATTTGATTGTTGACGCAGCAGGCCAAAAGGGAACTGGGCGCTGGACTGTGCAAACTGCATTGGAATTGGGAGTTGCTATTCCCACAATTACAGCAGCAGTTAATGCCCGGATTATATCTTCGATTAAAGAGGAGCGGGTTGCAGCATCTAAAGCCCTTACAGGCCCTAGTGGCAAGTATGACGGGCAAACCAAGGACTTTATCAATAAAGTACGCGATGCTCTCTATTGCTCAAAAATCTGTTCTTATGCTCAAGGGATGGCGTTGCTATCCACAGCTTCAAAAACATATAACTGGAATTTGGACTTGGGCGAAATGGCGCGGATTTGGAAAGGTGGTTGTATTATTCGCGCTCGCTTTTTGAATAAGATTAAAAAGGCTTTTAGCGAAAATCCAGCTTTGCCTAACTTGCTGTTAGCTCCCGAATTTAAGCAAACAATTCTCGACAGACAGACTGCTTGGCGGGAAGTGATTGCGACAGCTGCAACACTGGGAATTCCAGTACCGGCATTTAGCGCATCCTTGGATTATTTTGACAGCTATCGCCGCGATCGCTTGCCCCAAAATCTAACTCAAGCACAACGCGACTACTTCGGCGCACATACCTACCTGCGTCTTGATAAGCCTGGAACTTTCCACACTGAATGGGTACCTATTGCTGAAGCTAAGAAGTAAGGTTTTGTACCTCTAAAGTCTCAATTTATTTTATTTGCAGGTGACTCTAGATATTAGAGTCACTTTTTTGTGAAAACTATCAAAGACATTTAGTAGTCTATTTGAACTATAAGAGGTGAATAAAAATGGAGATTAGAAAGTCTCTATAAAAGTTAAAAACCTTATGAAATATAGGTTTTATGAAATTCGAGTGGATGTCAAAAATGAGCCGACGGGGGCGTATCTAGCCTTTGGGGGAGGGGGAACTAACGTGCCAGACTCCGTAGCAAGTGGGAAGATATCTGTGTGGCTAAGACTTCAGGTTCTAGGTTTTGATTTTGGACAACGAGTAGATCGTAAAGAGTCCAATTAATCGTACCAATAATGCTGTTAATAGTAATTTGAACATTAAGTGCAGGTGGATTGAGGAATATCCCTTGAGCAATACCATCTTCAATAATGGTCAATAAAATATTGCGATAGTTTAGTCGCGCCGACTGAAGTTGTTCGGTTGCTGCGATGTCACCATAACCGACTTGCATGAAGAATAGTTTGATTAGTCCTTGATGCTGATGGAAATAGCGCAATGTAAGCAAAACAACCATCTGCATAGCCTCTATTGGATGAGAACAGGCGCTGAGAGCTTGAGCAATTTGAAGATGTAACTTGTTTAAATGCCTGACTATGATAGCAGTGAGCAATTCTTGCTTGCTTTTGAAATGACGATAAAATAATCCAACCGATACACCTGCGGTATCAGCAATGAGTTGAGGTTGGGCTTGCTCGTAGCCAATACAGAACAATGTTTCGCCTGCATCCAACAAAGCCGTATATCGCCCAAGGACATCATATCGAGGTTGTGTAGGTTTAGTTGTTTTTCCCATAGAGCGAAGGGTTGTGATAATGTGAACGAGTGAATATTATTCATTCACTCTCAATCATCGCATCATGGATATATCTTATGCCTGAGCAAGTATTTATCAACACAATTGAGGAGCCGTGGATTGACTTGACTCAATTTCCCGGAACTCAGCTTTTACCCTTGGCGGAGCCTGTTCCACAAGGGTCAATCCATCTTTTGAAAATGAGTGCTGGTACTACAATTCCAGTTCACATCCATTCGTGTGATGAGTATGTTTACATACTTGCTGGGGTAATGGAAACTGGGGGAACAACATCCTCTGCCTTAACGTTTTGGTTTACTCCAGCCAACACTCGCCAGGGGCCGCACAAAGCAATAACAGACGTTGAACTCCTAACAATTCGCCTAGGAGCAATGGGAACATTTGAAGATTCCGGTTTATAAGGGCACAAGTTTTTTTATTAATGCAATACCAAATTGAACAACTGTTTCCATCCGATAATGATTGGCAACACTTATGTAAAAAACTTCAAGCCAGTATAACTCTCACAGCACTTGTGCTTACCGCTTGGCAGATGGGACTGTGGTTCGCTAGAGCAATTGTAGAGCAGCAACTGAGACAACGTGCCCAATCTCCGACTTTTTGGGAGAACTGTCCTAAATGCAACAAGCGCCTACGTAGCAAAGGGTTTATAAAACGAAAAATGCTTACCCTTGTAGGACAAGTTGAATGGCTTCGACGAGTTGGTAGATGTTCTAATCGCTGTGCAGGTAGTCAAAGTATTCCTTTTGATAACGTTCTAAACATTCATCCTTATCAACAAACCTCATCTGAACTCATACGTTTAGGATGTCTACTTGCAGTGTTTCTGCCTTTTGGACTGGCAGCTTGGATGTTACAGCAATTGTGTGGCATTGCAGTGGATGAAGATACGCTTTGGAAATGGGTGCAAGCCGCAGGCAGACGCGCTATTGACCAGTTGAAAATTCAATTACAGCATTTGGAAAATGGACAATTACCCTGCCTAGAATTTTTGGATGCAACACTTGTAGATACACCCTTGATCATTGCAGCGGACGGCGTAACAGTTCCTTTCCGTTCTCAATCACAAACACCTAAAGGCAAGATTGTCTGGCGCGAGGTGAAGATTGCCTTAATAGCTCGCTTAGGTAAATATAAAAAGCGGTCTGGTGAAATGGTTACTCGTTTACACCAACGACGGCTAGTCGCTGTCTTGGGTGATATCGATGACTTGCAACCGCGTCTTCGACTTGAAGCTTTTAAACAAGGCATGACTACTGCCGAAACGGTTGTTTGGATTAGCGATGGCGCACGAGGCTTTTGGCGACTTTTTCAGCAATCCTTTGCTCATTGTGCCATTGGCATTTTAGATTTCTATCATGCAGCACAACACTTATGGAAAGCTGCAAGTGCTTACTCAGACGGTAATCCTGAGCGAACACCTCAAATGTGGTTCAAAAGGATGCGTCATCAATTACGTCATGGTCGGGGAAAGAATATCATCCAAGAATTGAATTGGTTAAGTAAGTCTCAAAACACCTCAAAAGCAACTCAAACCATTTTGCGCCAAGTGCGAGACTACTTAAACACTCACTTCAAACACATTCAGTATCGCACTTTTAAGAAACTAGGTTTGCCTATTGGCTCCGGTATGGTTGAAAGTGCTTGTAAATGGTTAATTCAACAACGTTTCAAAGGTGTGGGGATGCGTTGGAGTGAGGATGGGTTCAATCACCTTCTACATTTGCGTTTAGCTTGGGTGAATCAACGGTTTGATACTTTGTTCTCTGACGAACCATTAACACTAACCTTGTACTCCCCCAACGATTAGATGCGCCCAGCCGACGGACAGTAATTAGGCGATTAAGACAATGTGCGAATCAAGAGCGATTTAGCAAGTAAGCATTAGTTAAATATTTGGAATCAATTTGGTGTTCCCGTGGAAGATAAATCGCAACCGGAATTCCTATATTATGCAAATATCGACACATTAGTGGCCCTACTTCAGACCAATTTAAATTGCCTAAACCACAACCCAAAGCTGGCATTGCCAAAGACTGAATACCAATTTCATGACAATTGTTTCTAACCCATTCTAAGCCACCTTCAATATCTTCTAAACGAGAGTTTTCTCGCCATTGTCTTTTCGTAGCAAACAACAAGAACCACTTTACAGCATTGGAGGACACAAGCGGAAGACTAAGATCGGCTAGTTCTTGGTCTAAAGAAGCTTCCCGTTTATAAAGATAGGGTTTTGTGGCAGTCAGCTGTTGATTTCGGCAAGCATCTTGATAAACTACATATACGTCAGGAAACTGATATTTTGCTCGTGACGCTAATCCTTTGCCCATTATGCCTTGAAGGTTAACACTAATCGTCAAGGTTTGCATATTTGAAAAAAACATATCCCCATCAATCAAGGAAATATTAGTCCCGATACGGGCAGCAGATATAGGTTGGAAAAACATATTTGGTTCAGGAACAATAGGTATTCTAGCTGAACCTATAATTGTTTCGACTCGCTCTTTAGCCTTATAGTCTGCTACAAAAACTGAATGAACAAGTTCTGGGCTGATTTGCTCAGGAACCAGGTACTCAGCCATTATCTTTCGTTTGGAACCATCTAGCTCATTCCACCACTCATTTTGAATAATTTTCCATTGTTTCTGAAGTATTTCTATTCCTTCCTTAATAGCAAAAAATTGAGTTGGATCATTGGCAGCATTTCCATCTGTAATTAGTCCTCCTGCTGCTCCAAATACATCCGGTTTGACTCCAACAACAGCAATATCTCTTTTGTCCTTTTCATGAACCACTCGATACATCATTGGGTTACGTGGCTGAAAGTATAAGTTAGCGTACTCCCACAAACTACTCCTTCCAGGTGTAGACTTATCTTTACGCTTGCTAACAATCCCACTATCATAGATTGGTGTATATGAAACACCTAACTCCTCAACTGCTTTGTGGGATAAAATACCTCTTTGAAGTATTGAGGGCAAATTTTCAATATGTGTGATGTAATAGAGACTTTTGATATTTGGTTTTATCATTGATTTGGCGTATTATTCTTTCCAAGATATTTAGCTTTTAATTCTTCTAATTCTTCATCTATTTTACTTTTACTAGTAGGCTGAGATGTAGGATTTTGTAGCTGTATTTTATTTGGTTGAGGTTTATTACCACCCATAAATTGGGTTTTCATTTCCTCTAATTCTTTCTCAATTTGACTAGGAGATTTCGATACAAAAGCAGGTGAAGAATTTGGTGGTGATTGAGAAATCGGTTTTGGTGGAATCGCTGGCTTGGATGCTGCTGGCGAGTATTGATTTAAATCTTTGAGAACTTCATCTACTGTTTGATAACGCCGAATTGGAATACTTTCTAACATTTTGTTGAGAATGCGACTCAACTGATTACTAACAGGAGTTTTTAAGTATTGCTGCCATACCCAAGTATCGTTGTTAGTATCATAAGAATCGAAGGGCGATCGCGCAGTTAATAAATTAATACAAGTCGCACCCAAACTATAAATATCGCTGGCGAAAATAGCTTTACCTCTCATTTGTTCAGGAGCAACATATTCTGGACTACCAATAGTAGTACCAGTTTTATTTAAAGCAGCGCCAGTGGCAGATTTTGCAGCACCAAAATCTACTAAAACTAGTTTGCGTTGGGCTTCGCCCTTGCCGTAGGCATCGCTCTCGCGTAAAATAATATTTTCTGGCTTAATATCTCGGTGAATTACGTGTCTAGCGTGACAGAATTGCAATACTGGTAATAAATCATTTAGTAATTGCCAGATTTCTATTTCACTAAAAGCACCTCTATGTGCTAATTCTTGGGCTAAGTTTTGCCCGTCGATAAATTCTTGTACAAGATACTGCCGAGCTTCTTGGGTAAAATATGCCAGTAGTTCGGGAATTTGGGGATGTTTACCCAATTCATCTAACTGCACCGCTTCATGATTAAATAACTCTACGGCTTTGGCAAGAGTGTTAGTACCTTGGGATTGGGGATAAAATTGCTTAATTACGCAGCGTGGTTTTGAGGGTTTATCTTCATCCACAGCTAAGAAAGTTTTGCCAAAACCACCTTGTCCGATTGGTTTGATAGCACGATAACGTTCTTTGAGGAGTAACTTGGAACCGCAAGTCACGCAAAAATTGACATGATTGGGATTTTCAGGCTTAGGACAATGAGGGTTAAGGCAGTAGCTCATATAGGCGATCGCTCTTATATCTCTTTATTTTACTGGCGTTAAGGGTGGAGACTTTTGCGAATCCGTTAAAATATGAGCGATCTCTACGACGGGCTATTTGGTGTCGCACTACTAACTAGTACAATAAGCTCGTTTTGAGGGTTTGTACTAAGCACAAAGCGTGCTTAGAAGATAAGGATAAGGAAAGGATAAGCACTAAATTCCTTACTATGAACTTTTTAGCAGAAATAAAAAGGTACAGAGAAAGTAAATTTATTTATAGGGTTTCCCCCTGCTCCCAGCAAGAACTGCCCCTTTTCCTCTTTTTGACTTTTGCCTTGCGGTACTACCCCATACCTTCCATAACTGGATGAAAGTAGAAGGCGAACCCCAACACTGTATAAGCAGCTAATAACAAAGTGCCTTCGAGCCAATTGGACTTACCATCGGAACTAATACTGTTGGCAATCAACACTGACACAACTACAGCGACTAATTCAAAGGGTTTGAAATCCAAATCCATTGGTTGCCCCAATACCCGCCCTGCTATAACTAACACGGGTGCAACAAATAAGGCAATCTGCATACTCGATCCCACAGCTACCGAAAGGGAAAGATCCATCTTATCTTTCATCGCCACGGTGACTGCTGTGGCGTGTTCAGCTGCGTTACCGACGATGGGAACCAATATCACCCCTGTAAACAGCGCCGTCAAACCTATCTGAGATGTGGCCACTTCCAGAGAATCTACTAGCATTTCTGACTCAATTGCCACTAGCAAGGTACATACTAGCAACACGCCAACCCACAAAATCATATTTGGTTTCGCGTGAGGGGTTTCCTCTTCTTCTGTCTCCGCTACACCCACATCATACAAATAGGAGTGGGTTTTCATCGAAAATAGCAGCGTTAGGGCGTAAACCAAGATTAATACTAGGGCAACAGCAATAGAAAGATTTTGCAATGTTTGTTCGTTAATTCCTTGAGAGGTATAGTTCATTGCTGTTGGCATCAAAATGGCAATCACTGCCAAATTCATCGAGGCAGCATTTACCCGCGCCACAATTGGCTGAAATGTCTGTTCTTTGTAGCGCAGTCCTCCCAAAAGCATGGAAAAACCCATCACTAGTAGTAAGTTGCTAATAATCGATCCCGTGATACTAGCTTTGACTACATCTACTAACCCAGCGTTCAACGCTACTAGGGCAATGATTAATTCTGTAGCGTTGCCAAAGGTGGCGTTTAACAAGCCCCCGAATGATGGCCCAACTACGACAGCAATTTCTTCTGTAGCTGTACCCATCCAAGCTGCTAAGGGCAGAATGGCTAATCCAGCTGTAATGAAAACTATTAATTCTCCCCACTCCAGAAAGTGGGCTGCTACAGAAACCGGGATGAACAGTAGTAAAGCGAAAAGAATAATGTTTTTGGTTGACATTTGTTGTCTTAAGTTGAGGGTATCATTCACAGCGAGCAATCCTAAGTTTTAAATTTGGAGTGTTGAATTAACAATTACTTTCACTCAGCACTCCCATAGGATACTCTCAACCGCCTGTAGAACAATTCAGAGATTGTACTGTTTTCCGTTCACCGCTGTGGATGTTGTGTAAAGCAAAATTGCGATATAATGAGTTTTCGTAATCTTTTGTTGCAAAAGTATGAATTTGAGCCAAAGTATTACATCAAAAATGGGGTTTAATATATTAAAAGACAATTAAATTTTTGATTGGCGCTGAAAAAGAGAAAACCCCTAACTGAGGCTTTGTTCAATGGCTAATTATTTTAAGCCTTCAGGAAAGGGCTGTGCGATAACGCAGATTTCCCACTACAATGAAACCGCTTTGTCAAAAATTTAGTTGGATTTCATAGTTGTTGTTTATACCGGATTTTGTGTTCAAACTATTGGAGAAAAGTTTATGCACAATGTTTTCGGTGCAAATGCAAGTTTTTTGTTTTGGATAAATATACATGACTTCTGCTGCTGAAATGCCAGCTAGCTCTGGCTCAACGTTAACATTACATTCAGATCCCAATAACACCAAAGAAACCGATCCCCTGAGAAAAGCTAATGGTGTTTATGTGACGGTGCATGGTCATTTTTACCAGCCACCAAGGGAAAACCCTTATCTGGACGCAATTGAACGCCAACCGAGCGCTGCACCTTTCCATGATTGGAATGAGCGGATTCATTGGGAATGCTATCGTCCAAACGCCTTTGCCAGAGTCTTAAATGAGCAAGGTGAAGTGGTGGGGATCGTCAATAATTACGAGTATTTCAGTTTTAATATTGGCCCAACGCTGATGTCGTGGCTAGAACGCTACGATGTGGAAGTTTATCAGCGGATTTTAGAGGCGGATGCCAAGAGTAGCCAACGCTTGCATGGTCACGGTAATGCGATCGCGCAAGTATACAATCACATCATCATGCCTCTGGCGAACGAGCGTGACAAATATACCCAAATTCGCTGGGGTAAAGAAGACTTCCGCTCCCGCTTTGGCCGCGATCCCGAAGGGATGTGGCTAGCAGAAACTGCTGTAGACTACGCCACCCTAGAAGCTCTTGTGGCTGAGGGTATTCGCTTCATTGTCCTGGCACCATCTCAAGCACTGCGTTGCCGTCCCCTGCCGACTCCAGATCGTCCCCATCCTGAATGGATCGAAGTCGGCGGTAGTCAGATTGATTCCACCCGTCCCTATCGTTGTTATTTGAAGCCCACATTAGACACTTCATCTTCACCTTTAAGTGCGCTCGCTACTAACCCCAACGATAGTAGTACAGAAGAATTACCCTACATTGATATCTTCTTCTACGATGGGCCGATATCGCGGGATATGGGTTTTAGTGATGTAGTTTATAATTCCAGTCACTTTACCGGACGTATCGGTTCGGCAGTGCGTGGGGATCATCGTCTGGCACAGCTAATTTCTGTGGCGACAGATGGAGAAACTTTCGGACATCACAAAAAGGGAACAGAGAAAACTTTAGCCTACGCCTTTACCAAAGAGTTTCCTCAACAAAGTTGGACGGTGACGAACTTCGCCCACTACCTGAGCTTAAATTCTCCCAGTTGGGAAGTGGAATTAAAGTCAGTCACAGCCTGGAGTTGCGCCCACGGTGTCGGCAGATGGGAGGATGACTGTGGTTGCGGTGGGGAAGGCTCAGTTTGGCATCAGAAATGGCGTCGTCCACTGCGGGATGCCCTAAATTGGCTGCGGGATCGGCTAACTGAAGTGTATACAGAACATGGTAGACAGTTATTTCGCGATCCCTGGCTAGCGCGAGATGAATATATCCAAGTAATACGCGATCGCTCTGCTACCAATGTCAACCGTTTTCTCGCCCGTCATCAAACCCACAAACTAACCGCAGCCGAACAAGTAGACGCTTTGCGCTTGTTAGAAATGCAGCGTCACGCTTTGTTGATGTTCACTAGTTGCGGCTGGTTTTTTGAAGAAATTTCCCGTCCAGAAGGGACACAAATTCTGCGCTATGCCGCCCGTGCTTTGGAATTGGCAGGGGAAGTGGCCGGCGTGCAGCTGGAAAAAGGCTTCGTCAAACATCTAGGTTTAGCCCCCAGTAATGTGGATCAGTTCAAACACGGTGCAGAAATTTATCGGCAATTAGTGTTAACTGCCCAACTTGGCTTTAAGCAAGTTGCAGCCCATTACGCCATTACTTCCCTGTTTACCAATCAGAAACCAGCAGAAACGCACAATTCTCTACCGAGAAAAGATGCTGCTGACAAACAGTCTCAGCGTTACCAAAAGCGGGTTTATTGCTATGCTGCCAATGAGCTAGATTACCAACTGCAACGTATGGGATCGCTAACTCTGGCTGTGGGAAATTTAAAGCTGGTATCAGAGATTACTTGGGAAAGTGAGCATTTGGTATTTGCAGTCCTACATTTGGGAGGCTGGGATTTCCACTGTGGCATTCAACAATTTACTGGGCGGCGTGACTACAGCAAATTAAAAGAAAAGCTGTTTGGGGCGCTAAAACAAGCTAGTGCGGCTCATACGATATTGGCGATGACACAGCTATTTGGGAAAGAAGCTTTTAACTTGCAAAATCTATTTGCTGAAGAACGCCACCGGATTATGGGGCTGTTGAGTCAGGAAACACTGGCACGTTTAGGACAGTTATATACTCAAGCCTACCGTGATAATTACGGTGTGCTGATGGCGTTTCATCGTGATGAAATTGCAGTACCGCAAGAATTGCAGGTGGCGGCAGATATTGCTTTAGGACATCGCTGTCTGATGACATTGCGATCGCTTGAGCAAGAGATTGCCGATCCCCAAAAGAGTTGCAATCACATCTTAGAATTGGAGGCGATCGCCACTGAAGCAAAACATTTGCGTTGTCGGCTGAATATTCCCGACGGTAAGCAAATGTTAGAACAGTTAATTGCGCGATCGCTCTGGCAACTGTTGCACGATGCCAATGATAGCTTTAATGCAGATATCCAACTGTTGGAACGATTGATTGATGTCGGGGATCAACTAAATATTCATATTTCCCTACAGCGATCGCAGGAATTATATTTTAGTTGTCTGCAAAGTCATATAGCACCGATGTGTATTACTAGCCTTGGTAATGAACCAGATAATCAGTGTCTTCAGTTGCTCAAGTTGGGTAAAAAATTGGCCGTTGATGTTAGCTCGATCTCAAATCAGTTGAAATAGATGTAGGTACACTACAGTGGTGCATTAGTATCAACTTAAGCTAAAATGCTTGTCCCACATACTTTTTACCCCCCTTAATCCCCCCTTATAAAGGGGGGAAATAAGAAATAAATCTAGTTCCCTCACGCCACATGCTTCAAGTCGGGCATTGCCCGCCCAACACAGTGGCTCCCCTTTATAAGGGGAGCCACTGCGGTCTTGGGGTTTCCCCAAGTGGAGGAGGCAGTGCGGTCTTGGGGTCTCCCCAAGTGGAGCAACTGCCGTCAAGTGGCGTGAGGGTTAGGGTGGGGTAAAATCTTGGGTTTTTCAGGTAATAAAGTCTGTTTTACTTCAGAATTTCCTTGTAATACCAATTTGAAAAAAGAATGCGACAGATAGGCAGCCCTAAACCCTTGTCCTGTCTGAATTCTTAATTTTGAATTTTGAATTTTGAATTTTGAATTGGTATAACTTCCTTTACCTAACGTGAGAGCGATCGCAATGGTAGGGATAAAGCCACTCACACTTGAAGAGTCCGCGTGTATGTTTTTCAAAAAATGTTCCTGCATGGCGTCCAGGTGATATGTCGATCCCAGCTTTTGTTTTAATCTCATATAGCCAGGGAAAGGCTACTACAAAAATAGCTATGATAGCGAAGAGGTAAAGAATTGTAGTTTTAATGTTGGGAAATCTTCGGGAATTGCTATTTTGATTTTGAGGCATAGAAATGAGAGAGAAACTAATAGCTCATACCATCGTAACCTAAAGCTGAAAATGTCGCCGGAAGCGGAGATCAATATTGTCTGTTTTCTGCTGATTGCAGTTAAAACAGAGAGTTTGAAGATTACTAATATCATTTTGACCCCCACGAGCCAGGGGAATAATATGGTCAATACTGAGATTAGCTTCTACATTAGTTTTACCGCAGCTTCGGCATTGATATTGGTCGCGTTGAAAAACATATTTTTTTACTTCCGGTGGGATACGAATGCGGGGAGTTTTGCTCATCTGTTTTCTAGTTACTCAGAAATCTTTCCAAGCTTGGAACATCTACCCAACTTGATTTTTGATGCGATTCATGAGATAAATCCATCAACAGCTGAGAATAAATTCCTTCGCGTAGTGATGGTGTAATTTCCTGATTGCGATCGATTCCTTGTACCCATCGATCTACTACGCGGATAAATGCCGAAATCCGGCCATCAGCATAATTTTTGGGAAAAATTAACCGATTCGGTATTTCTATTTCTGTTAAAGATTTACCTGGTTGGGAACCCCAAACACGAAAACCATGTATATAATCTTTTTGATTTTCACTACCTACGATTAATGTACCGCGATCGCCATATACTTCTATCCAATGGGTTCTTGCTGCATGAACAACCGCACTGATAGAAAGTTGGCAAGGTGTACCATTTGCTAATTCCAGCGTTAATATACAGTTATCATCTGTATTCACAGCTTTAGATTCCCCGCTAATCGGGTCAACTCGTGTAGGAATAGCAGTAGTTAAATGAGCGTTTAATCTACGCACTGGCCCGAATAACCAGTGAATATAATCGAAGGCGTGAGAACCTAAAGATCCCAATGCACCGCCTCCTTTCTCTTTTTCAGAATACCAATTCCAAGGGCGTGAAGCATCAGCACGAGAAGAACCTAACCAATCAATTTTAATTAAGCGTAACTCACCTACATAGTTTTCTGACAATAATTCTGCAAACAATTGCCATGCTGGTACAAAGCGAAATTCAAAGTCTACGGTTGCGATCGCGCTTTTAGCTTTAGCTAACTGATAAAGTTCTTTCGCTTCAAATGCATTTAAAGTTGTCGGTTTTTCTAATAATAAATGTTTGCCAGCTTGCAGTACAGTTTTTGCCATTTCATAATGCAAAAAAGGCGGTGTCGAAATGCTGACGGCTTGCACTTCTGGTAATGCCACAATATCTGCAAGTGAGTCGGAAGCATGACGAATATTATGGGATTCTGCTATGGCTTTGGCTTTATTTATATCACGGTGATAAACAGCAACTATCTCAGTGCGAGAATGTGCTTGGAATCCGGGTATATGGACTTTTTGACCAAATCCAGTGCCGGCGATCGCAACTCCAATCATCTAATTTTTATCCTCATATTTATGCAACTTATTGTTTACTTATAATTTACATTTAATATGTAGTTACATCAAATATCGGCAATATTTTCCTCATGTTTGGCGATTGCTATTGAGTTGATAACATCTAGCGATCGCTCTTTTGAATCTAGTATACTATCATCTAGGCTTATCGTAAAACTCTAATTGTCAAGGGGTAACGATAATGCTCACCATTGTAAGCTTTAACAGCAGCAAAAGTCACTACAAAAGATTGTAGTAACAGTTTGAATAAAATTAATGATATAAGTATAATTAATAAATTATCTAAAGTATTTTTTATTTGATTAATTGAACCATTAGTAGTCACTGCTAGACTCAAGCTAGTTACTACTAAAATTAATGATATTGCGATTGTAATAAAAGTATAAACAGTTAAAGAAATTTGAAAATTTAAGGATTCCTTACCTTGTAAATCAATCCAAGGATATTGAGATTTTTTCAAGTGCCAAATTATGAATGGAGGCAAAACATTTAAAGGTAAATATAAAGGAATGCCAAGAAATACCAAAAAACACAATAATATCCACCCTAGCAAAGCCGAGAGATGACACAACATCGCCCATATACGCATTTGTTTAGGTTTTTCTTTCATGGCTTTTTATTTGTAAATGGATTTAGCTGATAATTCCCCACTATAATTATCTATAAAAAAGCCACCAGAGTTAAAATCTGAGTATTTCTCGCTCATAATTGACAAAAAGAGGTTTTATCGTAAGTTCAAGGGTTTAAGACCCCTACATCTATATGTAGCACCAGTTTCAGTCGGGGTTTAAATCCCCGTCTGAAACGTCTTTAATTTTGAATTTTGAATTTTGAATTTTGAATTGTTAATTGCCAGGTTATGTTTTCTCCTGGTAATAGTGCAACTTCTAGACAAAGTTACTCTATGCCAGTTATAAACCCCGTCCATTTTGAAACTTGAAGTCTTTTAAGGAGAGTGTATTATTCGGTTGTGGCTTGGGTTGTGAACTTTACCCTAATTCCAAAAAACTATGGTTTTTAAGGTAGACGCAGTAAAATGTGGTATAATTAACAATTTTTATATACCTGCGTAGGCGTAGCTAGTTGATACCATGTCCGCTTAAAAACTTATCATTAAGATCGCAGAGATGCAAATGAAAGAGGTTTTTGGACTTTTTGCTTCCCCCTTTTGGCATAAAGTTTCGCAGATAGCGGTGCTAAAGATGGCCTTGGCGTAGCTTTTTAAGGTAAAACCTTTGAGAATTTTATCAAGGCGATCGCAATCTGAAAATAGTCTGAAAGTTTACATTCAGTACTGGCGAAAATAGCAACTGTCTTTTGGGATACCTAATAGCAAAGTTTTTCTAAATAGGGGATGAATCCAACAAATCTGTTTGCGATCCCATTCAGGAGCATGTATGACTTAACGTATAAGTTATATCAGATGAGTTTGCTTTAATTTGTATATCTATCCTACTTTTCCTACTTTTCCTACCTTTCCTACTTTTAATTAAATTGTTTTAATTCGTATTTAAAATCACAAATCATCAAAACATTTTTTTTTCAAAATAAAGGTAAAATATAAGCCATAAGAGGGAAGAAGCCCCGAAAGAAATTAGTTAGTTTTAAAACTCAGTAATTAAACCGATCGTATTAATAAATATCAGTAAAACTACATTGATTACGTTAGTTACAATTTTACTGATTTAGATATATCAAAAAAAATTGATAAAACTTAAACATGAAAGTGACATAATTATGAATCAATAATTAATTAATTGATTAAATATTTCCTTAAGTTAATAACTGGAGATTAAAAAACTGCTTTATGGCACGACGTTCGTTGAAAGCATCTACTGTAGGTATTGAGAAAGCAAAAAAGGCTTTTAAAATTAGAGAATGGACGCAAGAGTATTTAGCTAGCGAGATAGGACTTGAGACTCGGCAACCAATCTGGAAATTTTTTACAGGCAAGCCGATTGAGCGTCAGAACTTTATGGAAATATGCTTTCGACTCGGTTTAGATTGGCAAGATATTGCTGAACTACCCAATCAGCAGGAATGGGAAAGAGAAAACTGCCAAGATATCGAAAGCTTAGTGCAAATGTTGCGATCGCGTCTAAGTGATAAGATTAAATGCCAATGTGGCACTACGAGGTTGTTAGATATCGATCGACCAATTCAACTAGAAGAAATTTATGTCAACACCAATATTCTGAATCATATTACAAGTCGAAGATGGGTAGATATTCTCGACCTACAAAGCTTCATTCCCGAAGAGTTCGACTGTTTTGCTTTTAATCAACTTTATCAAGAACGAGTTTCTGCAATCCAAGCAGTTATCACCTATCCCAAACTCATGGTACTAGGTAAACCAGGATCTGGTAAAACTACGTTTTTACAGTATATTGCTATGCAATGCAATCAAGGCAAATTACTATCAGACCGGATACCAATTTTTATTCGCTTGAAAAACTTTGCTGAGAATGCTAGAGAAAGCGGAAATTATAGTTTATTGAACTATATTAGTCAAGAGCTTGCCAATTGCGGTGCTTCAGATCGAGAAATTCAAACATTACTAGTTAGTGGCAAAATATTAATTTTACTGGATGGCTTAGATGAAATTTCAGAAGATGATAACGCCAAAATCATCACTAAAATTCGCAGTTTTGCTGCAAACTATTACCAAAATAAGTTGATTCTAACATGTCGTATCGGTTATCAACAGTATCAGTTCGAGGAATTTAGTGATGTTGAAATTGCTGATTTTGATTGTTCTCAAATTGAGGCTTTTGTGCAAAATTGGTTTGTCAATGTTAGTAAGAATTCCATCGACAAAGGAAAAGCTTTAGCTTGTCGATTTGTGCAAAAATTACAGTTATTAGAGAATCAACAAATTCGAGAACTAGCTGTCAGACCACTTTTGCTTAATTTGGCTTGTTGTGTCTTTCAAGCTTGCTCGGACTTTCCAATTAGAAAGGTCGAATTTTACAAGCAAGGATTGGACACTTTGCTCAATCGCTGGGATAAAGTGAGGAACATTAAACGAGATGAAATTTATCTTCATTTTTCTTTAGCTCAAAAGCTGGAACTGCTGAGTCAAATTGCTGCTATTACCTTTAAACAAGGTCATTACTTTTTCACACAAAGTATTATCGAGCAATACATTACGGACTACCTCTGTAACTTACCCATAACCCAAACTGAGCCTGATATACTGCAACTCAACAGTGAAGCAGTGCTGAAACTGCTTGAGACACATGGATTACTAATAGAGCAGGCGCAGGGAATTTACTCGTTTTCACATATAGCTTTTCAGGAGTATTTAACAGCTAAAAATCTTGTTACTAGCCCTAACCCTCAAATATTAGAAAAAAAATTAATCGATCTGGTTAGCCATTTAACTGAACCACGTTGGCGCAAAATATTTTTACTAACCACTGGAATGTTGGATAATCCGACTTATCTGTTGCAATTAATGAAGCAACATATCGATCGGCTTGCCGCCTTCGATTGGCAATTAGAAAATTTCTTCAACTGGCTTAACCATAAGTCTCTTTCAGTTCAGTCTACTCATAAAAGAGTAGCTATTCGTGCCTTTTATCTAACCCTAGAACTTCTCGACGACTTGAGCTTTAATAATGACTTGGCTTTTTCCCTTGGCATCGATCTCAGACTTACTAGTAATCTTACCCCTGATTTAGCTCTAGATATAACTCTTCACTGTGCCCTTCACTTAAGCGTTGCCCTCTCTAACGAGCCGACTTTAGATCGAGTTTTGGCTTTAAGCTTTGCTCTTTCTGATGACCGAATTCTTGTCTGTCACCCTGAGCTACAGCATTCTTTACAAAAACTCAAAGAACAATTACCAACCCCAGTTCAAGATAGAGAAAAGTTAAAAGAATGGTGGAATGCTAACGGTCAAACTTGGGCTAATAATTTGAGGTTGGCGATAGTTCAGTGTCGCAACATTGGTCATCAATGGCAGTTCAGCGAGCAGCAGAAAGAAATACTTAAACAATACTATACTGCTAGCCAGTTATTGGTAGATTGCCTCAATAGTGCTTGTAAAGTAACTCCTACCGTACCAGAGAGTATTTTGGCAACGTTATTGTTACCTACCGCTAAAGCAGAGAGCAAGTTTATAAACCATAGTAGTAAGAAGTTTTAAAACTACTCATTTCCAGTTGGGTATATGTAGTATCAAATTTTTGGCAACATTTTCTCCATTGGTTGAAATGAAACCCTATATTTATATATTCAATATTCAACTGTAGATTTTGAACTGACTCAGCAATTGGTGTTGCTGAGTTTAATTGACCAACTGGATACAAAACTAGACTGAAAATATACGTTAATTCATACATTTTCGTAAACGCGATCGCAAACGCACTTCTGACACACTCTTAAGTATTACAAGGTTGTTAATTAATGGCGATTGTGGTGGTATTAACGCCAAATATGCTGCCAATGCATTGAACTAAGTATATGTGTGTTTCTTTTTTTGAGCCAACTGACGTAGTGTTTCAGCAACAAGGAAATAAATTTGCAGGGAATTGTCGGGGGTAATTTGCGAAACTTGACTTCAACACCTTCTGGCTTCTGTGCTGAACCACTTGCACAAGGCGAGGCAGTCACAGTAAAAGGTAAGTTTTTCTTTATTAAGGATAAAAAGTTTTTTCTTAAAGGAGTGAGTTACGGCCCTTTCTGCATTGGTAGCCACGGTGAATCCTTTCCAGAAAAATCAGTTGTGGAAAAAGATTTCGCCATGATGGCAGAAATGGGAGCTAACTGTGTGCGTACCTATACTGTTCCACCTGATTGGCTGTTGGATCTAGCTGCAATCTCTGGTCTGAGACTGTTAATTGGTATACCTTGGTCTCAGCATATTGCCTTCCTTAACTCTTCTGCTGTCAAAGCAGAAATCCGTAACTGCATTGTTCAAGGAGTTAAAGTTTGCCGGAATCATCCCGCTACCTTTGCCTATTTGGTGGGCAATGAAATTCCTCCAGATATTGTCCGATGGCATGGAGCAAAACCAGTTCGGGCTTTTATTAAAGAGTTAATGGCGGTAGCAAAAGACAGCGATCCCGAAGGTTTGGTGAGCTATGCCAATTACCCCTCTACAGAGTATTTAAATATTGACTTTACTGATTTTTCATGCTTTAACGTTTACCTGCATCGGGAAACAGATTTTCGTCGCTACCTCTCACGACTCCATAATCTAGCTGAGGATAAACCTCTAGTACTGAGTGAGTTTGGCGTTGACTCGATGCGTGAAGGAACCCAAGCCCAAGCCGAAATTCTCTCTCAAAAGCTGTCATCTAGTTTTGAGATGGGAGCAGCCGGGACAATCATATTTTCTTGGACGGATGAATGGTTTACCGGCGGATATGCCATACAAGATTGGGCTTTTGGTCTAGTTGACGCCGAACGGCTCAAAAAGCCAGCTTTCCAGACAGTTCAGCAGTATTACACAGCGCCTCTGCCGCCAGCGCTACCTGAATATCCTAAAGTCTCAGTGATTGTCTGCGCTTACAATGCTGAACGCACGATGGATAGTTGTCTAGCTTCTCTCAAAGAACTCAACTATCCCAACTATGAAGTCATTGTAGTTAATGATGGATCGAGCGATCGCACTTTAGAAATTACTCAGCGTTACGACTATGTACGCCTAATTAGCCAAGAAAATAAGGGATTAAGCGTCGCCCGCAACGTTGGGATGACCGCCGCAACTGGCGAGATTGTTGCCTATACCGATTCTGATTGTATGGCAGATCCAGACTGGCTCACCTATCTGGTCGCCAAGTTTCTCTCCTCTGGTCTAGCTGCCGTAGGCGGGCCCAACTTATCTCCCCCGGAAGACTCTCTTGTTCCCGCCTGCGTTGCTGTCTCACCTGGCGTACCTACCCACATACTTTTGAGTGATGAAGTAGCGGAACATATTGCTGGCTGCAACATGGCTTTTCGTCGGCAGGTTCTACAAGAAATTAACGGCTTCAACCCGATATTTCGTACTGCCGGGGATGATGTCGATATCTGCTGGCGACTGCAAGATCGAGGTTACACCATTGGTTTTAGCCCAGCGGCAATCGTATGGCATTTTCGCCGTAACACAGTAGCAGCCTATCTCAAACAGCAGCAAGGTTATGGCAAGGCAGAAGCGCTCGTTTATTTTCAGCATCCCTACCGCTTTAACCTTCTGGGACAGCCTTCTTGGTTGGGGAGAATCTACGGAGATTTATCTGCATTTCTTCGTATTGGTCAACCAATTATCTACTCTGGGGTGTTTGGTCGCGGTCTGTTTCAAACCTTGTACGAGCCTTCCTCGTCTCTGATTTCTTACCTCCCGCTGACACTGGAGTGGAATATCGCAGCTTTGATCCTATTTGTGTCTGCGCTTTTATCTGGCGATCGCCCGTGGTTGGGTGCAGCAATGTTCCTTATCTCTTTTAGCTGGTGTGTAGCTGGTGCTATACAAGCGCGGATTGACTCTCGTTTTCTCAAAGGCAGGGCACGGTTACTGGTGGCGCTACTAATTTACCTGGGGCCAATTGTACGTAGTATAGAACGCTATAAATGGCGAATTAAAGAACTTAAGAAAGCCGAGCCGATAAAGTTTGATGAACTGTAAATAAAAATAGAAGCATTAAAAAAATGACCGAAAACGACTCATGATACAAGCCTCTAAATTTATTTATGGGGATCATTAATTTTGAATTTTGAATTTTGAATTCGGAGCGAAGCGACGTGACTCAAACATTAACTCAAGCAGATTTAATTCAATTTGATTTGCCAGCGCACAAAGTAAATATTTCCTGGCGCGATCGCGCCTATGAGTTGTCCTATTGGACAGAAGCAGGAATCGAAAAGGAGAACCTGCTGCAAAAGGTAATGGATTTACTCGTGTCTTGCAAGTATTTCATTGCGATGGATCGAGGCTGGAGCGACTGGGATTTAGAGATTTATCAGGGGATTTGGTCAAAAGTTCAGCTGAAAGTATGTGCTGAAAATCATGGAGGTAACAAAAGAGTTTTGCGGGTGCGGTGTGCCTTGAGAATGTCACAGTTAGCCATGATGGCGATGGTTGGCTATTGTCTGTTCGCAATTGTGGCGATCGTTCTGGGAATGCCTGAAGTAGCAACACTCACAATTGCACTAGGTACGCTGAACGCCAGTGTCATCTTATATCAGAACTTCCAGTTGGGACGTATTCTTTACCAAGTACTGGAGATTGTTGCCAAAAGAGTTTACTTGCTGCCAATACAAACCACCAACAACCAGTCTGTCGCAGAAAGTGTAATATTACAGCCATGACAAACGTCTTGGTACTCCAGTAAGCAAATGGCCAGACGAGAGGTAAATCTGCAAGTGAGGCAAGAGATCAAATTAATCATGCATCGATACGGGCAGATGCTCCGATATCCGCTGCGCCAGTGGCGTACCTTAATCGCAATCCTCGGTCTCACGGCTGGCACTTGTGCCACCGCCACACTTCAACCTTGGCCAATGAAAATCTTGGTAGATTATGCTCTCGGTCAGGCAGTCATCCCCCCGTTGGTTCGCTCATTCCTGGGGACTTTTAACTTGGCGCTCACACCAGCGTTGCTGGTTGTTGTCGCCGCAGTTTGTAGCCTTGGACTTTATACTTTAAACGCTACCTTGGAAACTAGCCTTAGCTGGGCCTGGAGCGCTGCCGGACAAGGTATGGTCTACGAACTGGCCCAAAGACTGTTCTATCGTTTGCAACGCCTTTCACTGCTGTTCCATAACCAACGGACTGTGGGTGATTCCCTCAGCCGTCTAGCCGGAGATACCTATTGCGTTTATACCTTAAGCGGTGCTTTGCTGATTTCACCTGTGCAATACTTGCTGACGCTAGCAACTATTAGCCTCGTCGCCTGGAATCTAAGTCCTTTACTAACACTACTTTCGCTTTTCGTGGCTCCAATAATGGGCGGTTCAGCCCTTGTTTTTGGTTCCCGACTCAAACGCCGGACAAAACTTAACCGTGAAGCCCAATCCCGCCTCACTAGTTTTGTCCACCAAACGGTAACAGCAATCCCGATGATTCAGGCATTTGGTAGAGAGAGTTACAATACCCGGCAGTTTGAGCATTTAGCGGCAGACGCAGTTGTTCTCTCACAACGCGAAACTCTGCTCAAAAGTGTTTACGGTGTAGCCAATGGTACTGTGACAACGATTGGTACTGCGATCGTTCTGTATGTGGGCGGGCAGCAGGTGTTATTGGGGGCTATGAGTATCGGCAGCTTGCTCGTCTTCTTAGCATACCTACAATCTATACAAGGAGCATTTAAGGGTCTATTTGGCATCTACGGGAGCCTGAAGTCTGTAGATGCCAATATAGATAGAGTTTTAGAAGTTTTGGATGCTCAAGATGGCGTACAAGATGCTCCTGCTGCCAGAGCATTGCCAGTTCGTCCACTTAGAGAACGCGGGCACGTATGTTTAGAGAAAGTCACCTTCGGTTACGAACCTAACTACCCCGTCCTCCAAGAAATTACCCTAGAAGCGCGACCGGGAGAAACGATCGCCCTCGTCGGCGCGACAGGTGCTGGTAAGAGTACACTGGTTTCCCTGATTCCCCGCTTTTTTGACCCTTGGCAGGGACGAGTCCTCTTTGATGGGGTGGATGTCCGAGATGTACAACTGAAAAGCTTGCGCGAGCAAATTGCTCTGATGCTGCAAGAGCCGTTTTTACTGCCGCTCTCGGTGGCAGAGAACATTGCCTACGGATGTCCAGAAGCAAGTTTAGCAAAGATTATCGCAGCAGCCAAAGCGGCTAAGGCGGACGACTTCATCCAACAGTTACCCCAAGGGTATGATACCCCGATCGGTGAAAGAGGAGCGCTCCTCTCTGGCGGACAAAGACAGCGAATAGCGATCGCCCGCGCCCTGCTCAAGGATGCACCTGTACTGATTCTCGATGAACCCACTTCTGCCCTGGATGCCCAGACTGAGGCTTTACTGCTGGAAGCTTTAGATCGCCTGATCGAAGGCCGGACTACGTTTATCATTGCCCATCGACTTTCCACGATTCAACGAGCAGATCGGATTGTAGTTCTGGAACAGGGAAAGGTTGTGGAGATGGGAACGCACCAGGAGTTGCTGGCTATCAATGGTTTCTATCATCGTTTGCACTCCTTGCAGTTTCCCAAACCGCCGCAGGAGGTCGTTCTATGAAACTGTGGTGGCTGCGATTGGCACGTTACGCCCTGGTTCGTTGGCGCGGACTCATTTTTGTCATGCTGCTAATGCTGATTAATGTGGGGCTAAATGTACTCAAGCCCTGGCCTTTGAAGTTGATCGTTGATTGCGTCTTGAACAACCAATCGCTACCAAATAGCGTTCTTTGGCTCAAAACCTTGTCTGGTAGTCAATCCGATATGCAGTTACTCGCTTGGTTAGTAGCTGCCACAATCGTTTTATTTTTATCCAGTGAGGGAGTTCGACTGATACAGGAATATGTTGGAGCTGGTGTTGGCAGCCAGATGGTTTATGACTTGGGAGCAGCACTATTCGATCGCTTACAGCATCTTTCTTTGAGATTCCACAATCAACAGCGCGCTGGCGATCTGGTCAGGCGGGTGATGACCGACAGCATCTGTATTCAGAATTTGGCAATGGGGGTTTTTCTGCCCGTGCTTACTTCTCTGGTGAATTTGGTCGCAATGTTCGGCGTGATGTGGCAAATTAATCAACTGCTTTCACTGCTCTCGCTGACGATCGCTCCTTTAATAATCTTACTAATTTGGGTCTTTAACCAGCCCATGACTGAACGAACCTATCAGTATCAACAATTTGAAGGTGAGATCGTTGCACTCAGCGAGCAAACCTTGACAGCAATACCGATTATTCAAGCATTCGGACGTGAAGCACACGAAGATGAGCGCTTTCGCTACCTGTCTCAAAAAGCCCTGCAAGCTTATGTACGCTCTATCCTTGCCCAAATGCAATTCAAAGTTGGGGTGGGAGGTGTAACCGCAGTTGGAACAGCAGCAATCATGGCTTACGGTGGCTTCCAGGTTTTGGATGGGTCACTCTCAATTGGTTCTTTACTAGTCTTCCTCTCTTATCTCGCCTCCTTGTACGTGCCGATGGCGACTCTGGCTTATATGTCCTCTAGTTTTGCTAGTGCAGCTGCTAGTGCTAGGAGAGTGTTAGAGGTTTTGGATACTCAAGATGGGGTGCAGGATGCTCCTGATGTTAGACCATTGCCAGTTCGTCCAGTAGGAGGACGCGGACACGTATGTTTAGAGAAAGTCACCTTCGGTTACGAACCGAACTATCCCGTCCTTCAAGAAATTACCCTAGAAGCGCGACCGGGAGAAACGATCGCCCTCGTAGGCGCAACGGGTGCTGGCAAAACTACCCTAGTCTCCCTGATTCTCCGGTTTTTCGATCCTTGGCAGGGACGAGTCCTCTTTGATGGGGTGGATGTCCAAAGCGTACAACTGAAAAGCCTGCGCGAGCAGATTGCCCTAGTGTTGCAAGAGCCATTTTTACTGCCGATAACTATTGCTGAGAACATTGCGTATGGCTGCTTTAATGCTAGCCGCGAAGCGATCGTCAAAGCCGCTCAAGTTGCCAATGCTGACAGCTTTATTCAACGATTACCTCAAGGTTATGACACGGTAATTGGCGAGCGCGGAGCCACACTTTCAGGGGGTGAGAAGCAACGGTTAGCGATCGCCCGTGCCCTGCTCAAGGATGCTCCAGTGCTAATTCTGGATGAACCCACCTCCGCCCTAGATGCTCAAACGGAGTTTCTGCTGCTGGAGGCATTAGAGCGACTGATGGCAGGACGGACTACGTTTATCATTGCCCATCGCCTCTCGACAATTCAACGAGCCGACCGAATCGTAGTTTTGGATCGGGGGAAAGTAGTAGAGATGGGAACTCACGAGGAGTTGCTAGCGGTAAGTGGCTATTACAAGAAGCTGTATAAATTACACTTCGGCTCAACTCAACCATGCGATCTGCGATCGTGAATTCGCAAACAGGCGGTTAAAAACTAGCAAGATTTTTGTTTAAAGAGTTCGATCCATGAAGTATTGCATTGTTAATGGAGATGATTTTGGTGCTAGTCAAGGAATTAACAGTGGCATTGTTGAAGCCCACTGTAACGGAGTCCTAACTAGCACGAGCTTAATGGTGAATATGCCAGCGAGTGAGGAAGCAGCTATCTTAAGCCGTAAACTACCCGAACTGAGCGTTGGTTTGCATGTAAATATCACAACCGAGGATGGAGAATTAGCACTCGATCTCACGACTTTGGATCGATGCCGTGCTGAACTAAATCGCCAATTGAAACGCTTTCAAGAGCTAATAGGGCATCTACCGACTCATCTTGACTCGCATCATAACATCCACCGCTCTCCTCAATTACTGCCCCACTTCCTTAATTTGGCGCAGCAATATCGATTGCCACTAAGAGAACACTCTCCGGTTCGTTATTTCCCCAGCTTTTATGGGCAATGGGATGGAGAGACGCACCTGGAGCAGATTAGCGTCGAAAATTTAGTCCAAATGCTAGAAACCGAAGTTCAGGAAGGGTTTACGGAATTGAGCTGCCATCCAGGTTACGTCGATCCAGAGTTTTCATCAACCTATGCGATCGAGCGAGAAACGGAATTACGAACGCTTTGCAGCCCAATCATCAGAAGCAAGCTCACAGAACTCCAGATCCAACTTATAGGCTTTCGAGAACTCGCCAATTTGCTAGCAAACCTATCAGCTTAATTGGGAGGGAAGTATTATGTCTGTCGTTGTCATCTCTCCTTCAAACGTCGTCACCTTTCCAGAAGGAGGGGGTCATTTCTGGGTTTATATGCAATATGTACAGGGGCTGCGCCAGTTGGGATGTGAGGTGTATTGGCTAGAGCGTTTCCACAGCAGCGGCGATCGAGAGCAGGATAAACTTATGCTTTCTACGTTTTATCAACGTATGGAACGCTATGGACTTAGTGGAAAGGTCATCCTTTATTCAGACCAGAACGCGATATCCGATCGTGGCAGCGAGTATGAATACATCGGAGTTTGGTCATCAAAGGCACAGGCAATCTTTCGGCAAGCAGACCTTTTACTAAATTTTTACTACGGTATTCATCCAGCTTTGCTTTCATGTTTTCGACGGACTGCTTTAATAGATATCGATCCAGGTTTATTACAATTTTGGATAACAGTTGGACAGATCGTTGTACCCCCACACGATTATTACTTTAGTACTGGTGAAACTGTCGGCACACCTAGCGCTAAGTTTTCGGATTGTGGTTTGACTTGGATGCGAATTCGACCACCAGTATGTCTGGAATTGTGGCCATACGTATACAATCCCAACAGCGAAGCATTTACGACTGTCTCCGGTTGGTGGGGCAATGGTGGCAAAGGGGAATGGATTACGGACGGGCAGGATATCTGCTACGAGAACAACAAGCGAGTTTCCTTCATGCAATTTGTAGAACTGCCGCGCTTAACCGACCAAGTGCTTGAGCTGGCGCTGTGCCTGGGTGAGGGAGACGTGGAAGACGATCGAAGCAGAAAAGAGCAAAGCTGGCAAGCCAACAATACCGTACCGCATGATGTTACTGATTATAAAGGAGACGCAGAGGATCGAGAAGTGCTGGAGAGCTATGGTTGGCGGGTGCGTCATGCCTACAAAATGGCTAGCAGTCCAGATAGGTATCAATCTTACATCCAAATGTCGCGAGGAGAGTTTAGTTGCGCGAAACCTTCATGTATGAAGTTTCAAAATGCCTGGATTAGCGATCGCACGCTCTGCTATTTAGCAAGCGGGAAACCTGTTGTTGTTCAAGATACTGGACCGAGTTCCTTCCTACCTAATGGTGAGGGGATGTTCCGGTTCTCGACGCTTAGTGAAGCAGCTGATGCCTTAGCGACAATAAATACTAATTATCAAAAGCACTGTCGAGCAGCAAGGGAAATTGCTGAAACATATTTTCAAGCTAAACAAACTTTGAATGGCATCCTCAACTATGCTCTTAAATTTCAATGATGGATGGAGTGAACCAAATGATCCTTTCTTTTGACTATCCGCCTGCTATTCGGGGAATAGTCGTCGTCTGGGGGATGCTAGCATCCTTTCCATTTGGGGGCATGACTTGGCAAGTGCTCCACTATCTAGCAGGCTTGCGGCGATTAGGTTTCGATGTCTGGTACGTCGAGGATACTGACAGCGAACTATTAGATCCGATTACCTTCTGCTGGCATACATCAGAATATTCAGCAAATGTGCGCTATCTTGCCCAATACATGGATAGTATCGGTTTGGGCGATCGTTGGATTTTCCGTCCTCCAGGAGTGCGAGATGCAACCCTGGGAGCGCGTGATTTAATGGGATTGGCAAAGTTATACAAGGAAGCGGATGCAGTCATCAATCTATGTGGATACCATCCCCTACGTAGTGAACACGACGATATTGCCTGTCTGATATATTTACAAACCGATCCGATGGTCGATCAGATCAAAGTAGCCGAGAATGACGCTCAAAAGATTGAGCAACTTGATGCTTACAATTACTTATTCACCTATGGCGAGAATCTGGGAGCGCCCGACTGTCTTGTACCCGTCGATCGATACCAGTGGCATCCGACGCGACCGCCAGTTTGCCTCGATTGGTGGTTTACCGATAGTCCACCAATTTTGGACTCGGCTCTCACAACTATCTCAAACTGGGAGCATTGGGACAATGATATCGTTTGGCAGGGGGAGAAGTATTACTGGCGCAAAGACCGAGAATTCCGGCGTTTCATAGACCTTCCAGCAAAATCTTTGCTACCGCTTGAGCTTGCTCTTGAAGGTATTAATCCTCAAGAGCAAGCTGAAATGATTAATCGCGGTTGGCGGATTATTTATGCTAGGGCATTATCCGATCCGATCGCCTATCGTAACTATATTTGTGCCTCTCTAGGCGAGTTCACTGTTACAAAGGATCAGTATGTTCGTCCTCGCACTGGCTGGTTCAGCGATCGCTCTGCCTGCTATCTGGCAGCAGGTCGTCCTGCGATCGCCCAAGAAACAGGGTTTAGCAAGTTCTTACCCACGGGGAAAGGATTATTTGCATTCAACACTATGGAAGATATTCTCGCGGCAGTGGAGGCGATCAAAAGCGACTACGAAGGCAATTGTCGGGCAGCTCGTGAAATTGCTTCGGAGTACTTTGCCGCAGAGAAAGTGATTGGCAGTCTCATGGAACGAGCGGGGTTATAAGTATGGCACGCATTGTTGTTTGCGGATATATGATTCGACATCCTGTTGCTGGCAATCTCTTAGCCTACTTTCATTATGTTTTAGGGCTACATCATTTGGGACATGAAATCTTATACCTAGAGGAAAGCGGCTGGGCTGGGTCTTGCTATAACCCCATCGCCCATAATTACACTGATGACCCAGGCTTTGGACTTCACGCAGTCCAAACGCTCATGCACAGTTATGGCGTGAATGCCACAGTTTGCTATGTAAATCGGGATACAGGAGATATCTACGGTGCAGATTGGCAAGAAATAAAGCAGATGCTCAAGACGGCGGATCTGCTATTAAATATCGGTGGAGTTTGCTGGTTATCTGAATTTCTTTTATGCAAACACCGAGTATTAATCGACATGGACCCATTCTTTACCCAGATTGGGACGTTCGCCGCTGAGGGGCGTAACGATTATCACGCCTACTTTAGTTACGGCGTTAATATTGGACAACCCGATTGCAGCATACCGAGTGATGGAATTGAATGGCTCCCTACCGTACCGCCCGTTGTGCCAGAGATATGGAATTCGATACTTATTCCTGAAGATAGTGGTGAAGAACGCGCAGATTTACCATTTACGACAATTGCCAATTGGAATGCTTATGGAGGTGTGACTTATAAAGGTGAGGATTATGGGCAGAAAGATCGGGAATTCATGCGCTTGCTAGAACTTCCTAGCCACTGTTGGCAGCAACTCGAACTCGCTCTTGCTGGCAAGGATGCAGAAATAGCAGAGGTTACGAAATCTTTAAAGGCAGCAGGTTGGTTAGTTCGAGATGGTAAGGAAATTAGCGCAAGTCTGTCAACCTACATAACTTATCTGACTAGCTCCCGTGGAGAATTTAGCGTTGCCAAACAAGCTTATGTCAAAACCCGTAGCGGTTGGTTTAGCGATCGCAGTGTTTGTTATCTCGCAGCTGGTCGTCCCGCCATCTTACAAGATACCGGATTTAGTGATTGGCTGCCGACCGGGCAAGGTGTGTTGGCATTTTCATCTTTGGAGGAAGCGGTAGATTGCATCGAGCGCGTCAATACAAATTATCTGGCTCACTGTCAGGCAGCAAGGAAATTAGCCGAACAATTCTTTAGTTACAAAGTGGTGCTACCTCGACTACTGGAAACAGTTTTAAGCACGAACACAGCCCATCTATCTCAATTTCGAGTCTGACTGCCTATGGAGAAGGAAAAATCATCAGCTAATACATCTAATGAAAACATATAACAAATTTCAAATAGGATGATTATTATTTTTGCTAGTGCTATTGGTCGGTTTCCCATAGGAGGCAACGCCTGGTCTGACCTGCAATACCTCCTGGGTCTGCGTGCGCTTGGGCATGATATCTTCTACTTAGAAGAATGCGGGTCAGAGTCGTGGGTTTACAACTGGGAAACCGAGCAAATCACGACGGAGTTAGACTATCCAACAAATTATATTAAAAACTGCCTAGAACCGCTTGGTTTTAAGAACAAGTGGATTTACCGAACTGACGAGCATTCAGTTGGGATGGAGATTGACGAGTTTAAAGACATCTGCTCTCAGGCTGATTTAATGATTGTTCGTGGCTCTCCACTTTCTGTTTGGAGAGATGAGTATGGATGGCCGCGGCGCCGCATCTACATTGACGCCGATCCCGGTTTTACGCAGATTAATATTGCTAGCGGTAATTCGGAATTAGTAGAGACAATTGAACGTTGCGATCGCCTCTTCACGATTGGGCAACGCATTGGTGCTGAAGACTGTCTTATCCCCACAAACGGTAGGCATTGGCAAAAGACATTACCTCCAGTAGCACTGCCTTACTGGCCAGTAACTGAAGACAATCATACCACCCACTTCAGTTCGATTATGCAGTGGCACAGTTATCGAGAGGTGGTCTACGAAGGAGTCACCTACGGCAATAAGGATAAAGAGTTCTTAAAATTTATAGATATACCGCAACTCACCAAACAGCAATTTCGGATTGCCTTAAGCGGTGGCTTTCCCGATGAACTATCACAGTATGGCTGGGAGGTGATTCCCGGATGGATTGCCTCCTTTACCCCAGAGTCTTACCAGAAATTTGTCCAAGCATCCCGCGCTGAGTTTGGAGTCGCAAAACAGGGTTATGTTGCTACCAAAGGTGGCTGGTTTAGCGATCGCAGCGTTTGTTATCTGGCTTCTGGTAAGCCAATTCTAGTACAAGATACAGGTTTGAGCGATTGGCTACCCATCAAAGAAGGGATTTTAACTTTTTGCGACCAACAGGAGGCAGTCAAAGGTGTAGAAGCCATCAACGCTGACTATGAGCAACATCAGTATGCAGCACGGAGGTTAGCAGAGGAATATTTTGACTCAGATAAAGTTCTTTCGTCTCTGCTAGAGGCGGCAATGAATTAACTGTCATTGAGTATAGGAGATATATTATGTCAACAGTAACTATCGGATTCTTTCCTCGCGAACAATTCACCTTAGCAGTTGAATCTTTACAGCGAATTTTCAACTACACCCACATCCCGTTTAACCTGATTGTAGTAGACTGCAATACTCCGAAAGTGTATTGGCAGCAGATAGAACAGGTATTAGAAGGTCGCAGTAATGTCAAAGTCATTTACAAAGATTGTTATTTGCAGCCCAACCAGTTAAGAAACTTGGTAATTCAAGAAGCTAAGGATGATTTTTTGTGCTTCGTTGAGAATGATGTTCTTGTTGAGGAAGGTTGGTTATCCCATCTGATCGCCGCCTGCGAAGAACAACCAGCTGATGTAGCTGTGCCCCGAATTATTGAGGGGCCTTTAGGAGCGACAAACGTTCATTGGGACCCAAACCAGGGTCAGGTTCGGTCAGTACAAACAGCTAACGGCGTTAAATGGGAAGTCCTGCCAGCCACGAGCGAGCAGCAACTCGATCGCGGAACTCATCGCCGGACGATACAGTTAGCTGGAGAAGCTCACTGTCGGCTCTACCGTCGAAGTGTTTTTGATCGAGTTTCTCCTTTCGATGAAGATGTTATTTTTCTAGATCATTTCGATTCTAGTTTGGCTTTATATAATGCCAAAATTCCAGTTGTCTTTGAGCCGAAATCTGTTGTTCATTTCTGGCACCCTTATCCTCCTCATCCAGAAGACCTCGATTATTTTTTCATGAGATGGGATCTTGAACAATCCGCCAAGAGCCTCGAGCGTATTCAAGAAAAATGGAACTTGGTTTCACTGTACGGAGACTTAAGTTTTGCCATAGAGCGGAATCACATTGGTCATCTGTACGAGGTAAGAGAGGAACTCAAAACTCTGATATCGCCACAGGAATCTTTTATCTTGGTCGATGAAGACCGCCTGAACGGTAACGAAATCATTAAAGGTTTTCAAACAATCCCCTTTACTGAACGCGATGGGTGGTATTGGGGGCGTCCAGTAGATGACGACACAGCTATTCGAGAATTCGATCGCCTATACCAAACTGGTGCTAGTGCGATCGTTTTCTTGTGGCACACTTTTTGGTGGCTGGAATACTACACCGGATTTCATGAATATTTACGGCAAAAGTTTCCCTGTGTATTACAAAATGACCATCTGATTGTATTTGACCTACGCTCATGAACAAGCCTCTAGCCAGTATTATCATCACCAACTACAACTATGAACGTTTTCTGAAGGAGGCAATTGATAGCGCTCTCAATCAAAACTATCAGCCTTTAGAAGTGATTGTGGTTGATGATGGTTCAACAGACGACTCACAGCAAATCATTGCCAATTATGGGAAAGAGATTATCTCTCTGCTAAAGGAAAATGGCGGACAGGGTTCTGCATTCAACGTCGGTTTTGCCGCGAGCCGTGGTGAGGTTGTCTGTTTTTTAGATGCAGATGATGTTTTGCTGCCTGATGCGATCGCCAAAGCCGTTGAACTGCTGCGCTATCCGAATATAGTACAGGTACACTGGCCTTTATCCGCTATAGATGCTGATGGTAAACTGTTGGGAAAATTAATTCCCGATCAACCTCTACCAGAAGGAGATTTGCGCGATGTGCTTCTTCAAGGTAGCATTGAAAGCTATGTTTTCTCACCCACGAGCGGCAATGCCTGGTCACGCAGTTATTTAGAGAAAATTTTTCCCCTACCCGATATTTACTACTCTCTTAACGCTGATGCGTACTTAACTTTTTTGTCTCCTTTTTTCGGTAGCATCAAGCGCATTGCTGAGTACCAAGCCCTGTATCGGATTCATGGTCATAATGGCAGTAGCAAGCTTACTTATAGTTGGCAACTTAGCCAATATCACGATCATATAAAAGCCTTGCGCGAGTCTTTGCACAAGCACGACATTCAAATCGAAGATGCTTTTGAGCGCTGGAAAGGTTCTGAGTATGAGTTTATCCAACGTCTGGGCAGGTTGGAGCAGGAACTAACTCCCTTAATTCCAATGGGGCAAGGGTACATTTTAGTTGACATGAACGAATGGGGATCTGGTCAGCTTCTGGACAAGTGCCAATCAATTCCCTTTCTAGAAAAAGATGGGATGTATTGGGGAGCGCCAAAAGATGATGCCATTGCCATTAAAGAGTTTGAACGACTGTACCGTGCAGGAGCAAGCTTTATCGTGTTTGGATGGCCAGCTTTCTGGTGGTTTGATTATTATGCTGAGTTCGCTTGCTATTTACGTACTAAGTTTCGCTGTGTTTTAGATAATGAGCGCTTGGTTGTCTTTGATTTACGTATGTCTGTTTAATTTTATTTAAACATTTTTAGTTAAAAAGGCGGTAATTTTAAACACATGGCACTTCAAACCAAAGTTAGCATTGTAATTCCAACTTACAATCGCTCGGAGTTATTAAAAACTAGCTTGCAGAGCGCATTGGCACAAGACTATCCAGATTTTCAAGTTCTTGTCTTAGATAATGCTTCTAGCGATGATACAGAGGCAGTTGTATGTTCATTTGCGGATTCGCGCATCACTTATATACGCAACGAAACGAATATTGGAATGTTTCGCAATTGGCAGCGAGCTATTGAGGTAAATTCTAGTCCCTATCTAGCTCTCTTGTCGGACGATGACATTCTGCTGCCCAACTTCATCCATGAATCTGTTTTAGCATTAGACAACCATCCAAATGCTGGTTTTTCGGTTGCGCAAGCTGAAATTATCGACACTAATGGTGTTCCAGTGCATGTGACAGGCAAAGAGCTTTCAGATAACTTTCCAGAAGGGTCAATTGATGGTCTAGAGTTCATCCACCAAATTGCTGATGGGCGGAAATGGATTTTGCTATGTTCAGCGATCGTGTTTCGCGCTAATGCCCTGGCAATGGTTGGGGGAATCGACGCACCGCACTCCAAGTATATGCTTGATTTGAACTTATACTTACGTATGGCGGCGCAATTCGATCTCTTCTTTATTGCTAAACAATTAGCCCAAGTCCGATATCATCTTGAACAAGATTCCCAAATTAATTTCAGTGTTGGAGGAACAGGCCCACTTGGTGTGATGGCAGAACGTACTGATGCGATCGCTTATTTGTTAAAGTCGCCGCGTGCAGAGGATGCATCTTATCGTCAGTGGCTAGCAGAGCGCCTGTTGCATATAAGTATGCGCCGCAGTCAGTTCACGTCTGAATTGATACCTGAAATTAATTTGAGTTGGTCAGAACGCCTACAAATTGCTATGCAGGAAATTGCATGTGTGATTCCCATTGGCAAGCGTTTGATTTTGGTCGATGAAAATCAATGGGGTTGCGAGATTCTGCCGCAATACGATGCTCTGCCCTTTTTAGAACAGGACGGTGAATACTGGGGAGCGCCACTAAACGATCGGATCGCCATCCGAGAACTGGAACGAATGCGTCAAGCAGGAGCAAGTTTCATAGTCATCGCCTGGCCCGCTTTCTGGTGGCTTGATTATTACTCTGGTTTGCGAAATTATCTCAGTTCAAATTTTTGCCGCGTTTTGAACAATAGTCGCCTCGTCGTGTTCGATCTTTGGCTGCGAGATTCTTCAACATTAGTGTAATTGCGTAGGTGTAGCCCTTCTCCTGTCGGAGACGCTGCGCGTAGCTTGCTTCCACGAAGTGGTACGGCTGCGCTCAGGAACCACCCGTTGTAGACATTGCTTGTAATTAACTGCAAACTCACTGGTTCGAGTTGTCATGAACTGGAAATATGAAAAAGATAAATTTAATATCCCAAGTCGATGGCTAGCTTGGTCAGGAGTTTTAGCTTTAGCCGGTGCTGGCGGTTGGCTAACCTACTTCTTCGCTCTAAATCAACCTCCTGAACCAGTAGCAGTACGCTTGTTAACCGTGGAGCGAGGTAATGTTGAAACCACAATCAATGAGAGCGGTACTGTTGAGTTACGGGAACAGCGAATCTTGAAGTCCCCAAAAGAAGGTGCAATAGAACGAGTCATGGTAAAACCTGGCGAGAGGGTAAAACTTGGTCAAGTGCTGCTGACCCTGCGCTACCCTGAGCGAAAAGTTGCTCTTACCAATCAGCAATTACAAATTCAACAAGAGCAACTCAACTTAGCACGTAGTCGCGAGAAAATTATTGAAGCCCAAGAACGACTAACAGCCGAAGAAAAACAACTCCAGAGGCTTGCTCCCTTGGTGCGAGAGGGAGCTATTGCCCAAGAACAAGCCAAAACGCAGGAAGATACTGTACGCGTTGCTCGCGCTAGCCTGCGAGATAATCAAGCAGAGGCACGTACAACCGCTCTCAAAATTCAGACTTTGCAATTGGAGCGCCAACTTATTCAGCAGCAACTCCAGGATAATATTGTAACTGCACCATTGAATGGCGTAGTTTTGGGTGTAAATGTAGAAAACGGTGATGGGGTCGAGTTGCGTACCAATCTGCTCACTTTGGGCGACCCCAGAAAAGTTTTAGTGAAACTCCAGCTTTCTACCCTCAACGCTGCTCAAGTTCGCGTCAACCAACTTGCCCGTATTAATGCGATCGGACCGAATGCAAGGAGATTCTCTGGACGCGTAAAAAGCTTGTATCCTCAAGCACTTAGCCCTGAAGCCCAAAAACAAGATGGTAGCAGTTCAAAACAATCAGAGCAACCAACAGTACCCGCAACGGTTGAGCTTGATAGACCGACTCGCACACTGCTCCCTGGTAGCAGGGTAAATGTCGAGGTTGTGTTGCAGCAACGCCAGAACGTAGTAGTTTTGAAGACAGAGGCAATTGTGCGATCGCAACCACGCCCGTTTGTATGGGTTCTGGATAGCCAAAATCATGCTCAAAAACGCACCATTAATCTGGGATTGGAGGGGTTAATGAATGTAGAAGTAACCTCTGGTTTGCATCCCGGCGAACAGGTTATACTGCCACCCGTTGAGTCGGAACTCAAGCCAGGGCTGCCAGTTAAGGCAGGGGAGCAGGGGAGCAGGGGAGCAGGGGAGTAGGGGAGTAGGGGAGCAGGGGAGAAGTTGCAGTAAATTTTTCCCCTCTGCACCTTTGCCCCTCTGCCCCTCTGCCCTTCTACCCTTCTGCCCCTCTGCACCTCTGCACCTCTGCACCTCTGCACCTCCGCTTCTTGTCCCCAATACCTAAGCTAGAGAAAAGCAACTATTATGGCTCTTTCAGCTTTTGACTTATTAAATATTACCTTTCACTCTTTAGGTAGAAACCCCTTGCGTTCTGCTTTGACTACTCTGGGGGTATTTATGGGTGTGGCTGCTGTCAGCGCTACACTTCAGGTTGGTAATATTAGCCGAGATGCGATCGCTCAACAATTAGCAAAACGAGGTGCGCCTCAAGTTTCAGTTTATCCAAATTGGGATTCTGGTGGTCAAGCTACCCAACTCAAGTTGGAAGATATGGAATTCTTACGACAGCGAATGGTGGGCTTGCAAGCGATCAGTTCTTTTAATTGGGCTGGTTCTACACCAACTATATTTCGCGACAAGGAATTTACTCCAACCTTGTCACCTGTTTCCCAAGATTTTTTGTTGACTTCAGGGATATCTTTAGTATCAGGACGGTTTTTCACGTCTGAAGATTTTGCCAACTACCGCCCGGTAATCGTAATCGATCAATTGCTGGCAGAACAACTTTTTCAAAAGCAAGAACCTGTAGGGCAGCTGATTTATGCTGAGGACAGACCCTATATCGTTATCGGGGTGGTAGCAACTATTCTAAGTGAAGATGCACCTCCGGCGGGTCAACTGTATGTGCCGATGTCTATTTACAACGCTTCGACTGGTAGCCGCGACATTGGGAGCATCCAAATGCGCCCTTATGCACTTGCAGATGTGGAAGAGTTAAGCCACCAAGCAGAGGAGTTACTGTTACAAAGATTTCCAGGTTACAAATTTAAATTTTGGAATAATGTATCAGATATTATACAGCAGCAAAAAACTCTAGAGATGGCTTCTCAAGGTCTAACAGCAGTAGGAGTGATCGCGCTGTTAGTTGGCGGTGTTGGAATTGCGAATATTATGATTGCCTCTGTAAATGAACGAACTGCTGAAATAGGTTTGAGACGGGCTATAGGTGCAACCCAACGCGAAATCTTGCTGCAATTTATTTTAGAGGCGATGCTTTTAAGTCTAATAGGAGGAACAGCGGCTCTAGGAGTAGTGCATGGATTGACTGTTGTAATTACCGATACCTTTAGCTTGCCCTATAAGTTTGATAGCAGAATTGCAGTGCTAGCAGTGGGTTCAGCGCTACTGGTGGGGGTGGGAGCTAGTTTGCTTCCCGCCCTGCGTGCTAGCCAGATCGATCCAGTAAAAGCCTTGCGCTCATAAGTTTTTTTCTACATTTTGAGGCAGGAAGTATATTGAGTAGAGTGTAGCCAGATACAATTCTTCTTAGGGACTTCCAAAAAATAAAACATCCCATTTAAGATAATAATAATCATTATTATAGAGGAGAAAGCGGCAGCCATCGGCTGCCACTTTCTCCCCTCCTTTTGGTAGTAAATTCAGTAATAATGATTGAATTTTCTGCCAAAAGATTAGTTTTTTGGAACAATTTATTCTTTGGAAGTCCCTTATTCATCAACTCGCGTAGACGGCGAATATTATCCGCTTTTACAGTTAGTAGAGTCGGATTTAAGTAAGTCAGCGTAAATAAATATTGTTGGCATAAAACAAAAGCAGAGAGCTTTTAGCAGGGGGAGAAAGAGTTTGAGCGTTATTTACTTTTATTTACACAGTTTGGTTTTATTGTACCGACTTACTTATTTGCACTGTTTTCTAATAGTTATTTCAAATAATCCTCGGCCTTCTTTTTGGCGATAATCACTGGTTTAAATACGTTTTTTTCAACACTAAAAACAAAACCTGGTGCTACATTCCGTAGCACATCATGTCTATTAAAATTTGTTTAAATATGGAGTTGTAGCATGATTCATGCAAGTATAAATCTTATGAGTTTATACCTTAAAAAACACTCAAACCATCTATTTAATATTTGGAAAAACTTATGCTGTTGAGTAAAGCTTTATTACTAGGCTGTATAGCGTGTTCTATAGGTTTTACTACTCCGGTCTTCGCTGTGAGTATTAACAAATCTTTAGATGTACAACAAGGTTACAATTTCCAGCCAAATACCTATAAACCTCTTGGGTTTATTAAGACATTAAGCATTGGTGATTTAGCTCTAGTCGCAGATCAATACGTAATCGATCCCACCAGTCGCCCAAGTCCTGGCGGAACCGGGATATATAATTACCCTGTTGTAGCAGTGCTTAGTAATGTTCAATGGGATGGTTCGCCAGTGGGAGATATATTCCTTACAGGGCGTATTTCGACCCCAAATAAGGCGCAGTTAGCTTTGTTGATGGGAGTAATCGGTAAAAAGGTGGTAGCAATTTCCTTTGCTACTTATGAATACAGTACTACCACTAAAACTTACTATCCTAGTTTTGCTTCTTATCAAGGCAGTCGTCCAAGCTATATTAATCCTCCTACTACAACTAATGTAATATATGGCTTGGCAAAAACGTTTACTGTAAATACCCTCCCTAGCACTGATGTTCTCGGCGCCCCAAACTATGTATTTAATATAACTTTATCTCCGACAGTAAGTTCAAGCCCGCAAGTATTCAAAATCCAAACTTCTCCCACTTTGACACAGTTTCAACCGTGGGGATTACCCCAAGCTTCTATCCAACCAACTGAGCTTTATGCGGGAGAATTAGACCTAAGTAAAATTTTTAGTATGACATTCTAAATGACGTTTTTAATGATCGCTATGGGGATTTTTTCACAAAGAGATATGTAACTTTTGTGGGCTGATGCGAGAAAATTGGGTTGTCTTTGCACTCAAAATTATTCATTAATTTGCGATCGCTAATCTCGGTTAAATAATTCCGATTAATCTGTGTTAAATCGTTGTAAGCTGTGGATCGCAGGGTCTACAGTCTAGCGATGAAAATAAACCGTCATGGTCGCGCCAAGGTTCTAACACAGCAAGAGATACAGCTAATTTTTAGCGATGGCTTAGACAACGGGCGCGGCGGGCTACGCCTACGCGCTTTGTTCGGTGTCTGCCTGTTTAGTCCTGTAGAATCCGTGAATGCTGTAGGCGACAAACTCAAGATATCTACACACCCAAGGGTAACGTTAGACCGCAGTTTGTCATCAGAAAGTCAAACACTAACCCTCGGAATGATTATCATTCTTATAACCTGTATATTTTATTTTCTGGAAGTTCCTTACTTTCATCTCATGCTTTTAAAGGTGGCTGACTCCTGCCTTCTGACTCCTGCCCCAGCAAGAACTGCCTGCTACCCTCTGTTATAAAGACTCTAACTGATGGTAACCTAAGATTGTAGAACCAAATCCAATAAAAACTTTTGTTTTTGACAGTTTTCTTTTCTGGACAACAGTAATATAAGTCGTGGATAAAGTCTTTAACAATTAAGACTTGGTGATGATTTAAGTAAGTTCTAGAGAACTTAGTTAGTTTTTTAACAGGAGAAGTAGGGTGCTTAACAACCTTCATCAGTTATTATCTCCCCGAAAGTGGGGAATTCCCCTCGCGGGCTTAGGCTTACTTCTCGGTTTGGGCTTTTTAGCCAAGCAAACTCAAGTAACATCATTTACAGATTCTCGATTATCATCGGCTCGGATTCATAAAACCTCCGAAAACTCTCTTTTGTCGCAGCTGAGAAAAGTTCGAGATCAAAGAAGTCAACTTAATGCGGCTTCTGGAGGTGGAAACACAGTACCCACAATCACAGCGCTGGTTCCAGGCGATGGGGGAACTACAAAAAGCGCAAGAGTTTTACCAAAAGGAAGTTTTCCTGTAAAAGATGGGATTTACCTTTATGGTCAATCCCCAAAGCCAAACCAGCTTGGTCAAGGTTATATCATATTTCAAAAGCAGCAAGACAAGGTAAAGGGTGCGCTGTATATGCCCCAATCAGAGTTGAATTGTTTTCAGGGTACAATCAACCCATCAGGAGAGTTGGCAATGACGGTTAATACTTCGTCAAATGAAGCCAATTCTGAACAATCGAATCAGGTAGCTACGAGCAATAGACTACCGCAGGTTGGTGAGGATGAGTCAAATTCTTATGCTTACTCCCTGGCTTTGCAAGACTTTTATCGGTTAAATTCGATCGCAGCTAGCGATCGCCGCACGTTACAAATGTGCAATTAATCTTCAATATCTTGATTATGTCCTTTTGGACTAGACACACTCAAGACCCTGAGTGTGTTATTAAGCAATCCTCAGTAGTTTTCTAGAACTTTTTTGCCACTCGTTAAAATCGCTGACCTGTTGTAACTTCAAATCTAAGTTCTCCTCGATCGCTAATTCCTAAATCACCTCGAATCAGTCCAAAGGATGACTTGACGCGCAATCCTAAGCCGTAACCAAAGCCACTTCCGGGTTTATCTCGTAGCACTCCTGGTTCTCCTAGCACGGTATCGCTAGACCCGAAATCTGAGGCGAAGTCAGTAAAAACAACTCCTCCGACTGAGTAAGAAATTGGGAAACGATATTCCACAGAAGCTAAACCATAACTCCGACCACTAGCGACTTTTCCATAACCATAACCCCTGACAGAATTTAGTCCACCAATATTAAAAGCATCAGCTGGTGGAAAGTCTCCCAGAATCGTACCAATTTGGAAATTAATTGCTAACATTTCTGGATTGTCAGTTGGTCTACCATTACCGATCCAACTGACTGGTAAATACTGAATATAATCTCCCCGTAGGCGGTTGCTAGAAATATTACCCAATCCAATCGGAATTGCTTGTTCTGTGCTGAGAGTAAGAATCGATCCTTGAGTCGGATTTTCTCGGCGATCGCGTTGATCTCTGGAGACAGAAAATAATACTGTATATAAGTCATCAATGCCAGTACCGCTAAGAGATAAAGGACTCCCTAATCTATCTACCTGTGCAACGTTATATTCGCGATCGCGTAAGCTAATTCTGGTATAGTTCAAACTTATAGCTGCATCCCACCGATCGAAAGATTTTAAAACTCCCACAGAACCGCCAAACCTTCCCTCGCGTACTTTGTCACCGTTAGACAATCTGATATCGTCGTTGAAAGTTCCCGATGTATTACGAGTACGAAAAGCTCTGATGCTGTAGCCTAAGCGGTTTGGTTCTTGAGGACGATAACGACTAGTGAACTGACCATTAAATTGGACATCTTTACCGCTGATTTGCACAATTGTATCTAATTTATCGTTAAGACCGCTGATATTTTCATCTTTATAACCCACTCGACCGTATAATCCAACATCGTCGTTGTTACCGCCTCCTAATATTAGAGAAGGGAAGTTACGCTCTTTGATTTCATAAATGAGATTAACGCTATTGACATCTTCTTGTCGATAAACATTGACTTCATTAAATGATTCTAATCTCCGCAATCGTTGCAAGTCTGCTGCTAGTAAATCTTCACGAAATACCTCACCAGGTTTGAGTTTCAGCAGACCAATGATAAAATCTTTTTGAGTACGTCCTTTGATCGGCCGACCTTTTTCATCGAGTAATTGATCTTTGTTGTTAACAAAACGAATCTGGATATCTTTGACAATTCTTTGAGAAATTTGGGAAAACTCGGCAGACTGGTTATCTACTGGAGTTAATCCGATATAGTAACCATATTTTGCATACCCTCCCTCTATCTCTAATGTCGATGTTGCCACAATACTATTAGGACTATCTTCAGTAGAAGATTGCGAGTCTGCAACGGCCTCTAGATTTTCTCCAGCTATTAAGATGAATGCGATCGCAACTACAGCTATTTGAATATACATAAATAAAGCTTTGTCATTACCCACATTTTGGCAACAGTTAAATATTTGATAAGTAATCAAGCGAAGATGATATCAAAGCTTCCTTTCTTCAGTGACTAATGTCAAGCTAACCCATTCGCCTTTCTCGTTGTAGCTGCGAATCATCCGTTGGCGCAGATTTGGCTGAATTAACCACCCCACTTCCAGAAAAAATGGTTGGCGTAACTGCACCTTGACAGGTGAAGTTGCAGAAGCGCCATTTGGTAAAAATAATACTTGCACCTGCTTTTGGGGGTTTTGGTCAAAGAGAACAATGGAGTCTTTGATGGTAGCAGTTGAGGTAATAGTGCGTTCTGCAAAAGAGGTACTTTGAATTAATCGCCCAGCATCATCAAGTTGTAATTTGAAGATTGTAGAGTAAGTATCAGGCGAGCGCAAATCTGGATATATTGTTACTGCTTGGCCTTGCCATTCTCCCAACAAATCATTTATCTGTAAAGTTGAACGTTCATCTGCTGGGGTTCTGGCTAGATGTTCTCGAATTAAGATTAATTCCTTTAGCTCACCAGTATTATCAAACAGTTGCACCAGACGCAAGCGGCGATTTTCATGAACCAAAGCCAGTTCTCCACCAAATTCGGAAAATGGCCCTAGCTGAATTACACCTTCAGAGAAGGAACCATTTTCAAAAAATAGCAAACTCCGTCCCAGAGAACTATATTCTTTAACTAAATCATCTCGTCCAGAACGGCATAGAGTTAAACGCACTGTCTGGTTATTGTTCAAACCTTCTAGAGAAAGACGGCTAGGAGTATCGTTCAAAAGCGTTCCTTGGGGAGAAAAATTAGTAAATGAACCTTCCCAAACACCGAGATTCTGCAAAAAACATTCCCATTGTGATTTCATAGTGATTTTGTCATTTGTCAATGACTATCCTTTAGCAAAACGTCGGACAGCAAATAAGCTCCCCATTAATCCTACACCTGCACCGAAACTCAAAAGAATCAGAGGCAATAATAAAATTTCTGCTGGAGTGAGTTGCACTCTGTTGGTGATGACTTGGATAAACTCAGGTTGATTGACTAGCAACTTACCGAGAAACTGTTGAATCACAGAAATGAAACTCCAAGCGATCGCACCACCAACCAAACCAAAGGCGATTCCTTGTAAAATAAATGGGAGGTAAATCCAAACAGAAGTTGCTCCCACTAGCTGCATAATTTCAATTTCCTGGCGACGCGCCATGACAATCAGCCTAATTGTGGTGGTAGTGACTGCGATCGCTGTTAAAGTCAGAATCATTGTAATTGTTAAAGTAATCCAGTTCAGACCCCGGTGCAACTGGGCAATGCGTTTGACTGCTTCATCCACATACTGCACCGTCTCAACTCCTCGTAATTTAGCCAACTGTGTTGCTAAAGTTGGTACAACTTGAGAATTACGCGCTTTCACCTTCATCTCATCAACCAGAGGATTCTCACCCAGTTGCTGGGTAGCACCCTCAATATCAGAAATTCTCATTTCCTTAACTAATTTAGTCCAAGCTTCTTGTTTGGTAATGGTTTTTATCGCCGCCACCTCTGGCATTTTAGCGATGAGTGGCTCAATATTTTCGATTTGTGTATCCGGTTCGAGATAAACTGAGACTTCTAGCTGGCTACCAAACTGATAAAGAAGTTTTTCGACTTGCCAAGAGGTTTGCAGACTCAAGCCGAATAAAAACAGTAACACCGTTACAGTACTGACAGCGGCCCAATTCATCCAACCTCCCCGCAATAAACCGAGGAAAGTTTCTTTTAGCAGATAATCAAGTTTCGTGAAAGATTTAAACACACATCACCTCAAAATTTGAACTTAACGCCAAAGCACTAAGTTCAGCTTTTGCGTTTTTGCGTAAATAACACCACTATTTATAGTCAATAGTGCAAAGTTTGCCAATATATCAGCTTTTATCTCTTGCTACTTCCTTCTTCTGTCATCCTGCTATCTTGACCATTTACTCGATATTCATACTATTTGCCACAGATATACTCACTATTGCCTCTAACAGTTATTGATAATAATTGGCTAGCTGTTCTGGTTTCTCAGCAATTTTACTGTTATTTAAACTTGACCTCTAGGAAGAGGGAAAATAGTTTGGTATTTATACTATGTTTTTCTCGGAATATCGGAGTAATTTATAGGAGAAACAGATTGATTCAAGGAAAGTTAAACCATGAAATTCTTAAACAAAGCCAATTTGGACAATATTTTATTAAACCAGATCCGCTCTCAGCTTGAGTCCGTAGAAATACATAATTATAATCTGGCCAAACTATTGTGCAAAATAATTCCTTCCAATTGCCCTTTTGAAAGAACTCTTAAACTTTTCGGTCGGACTTTGCTTCACATTCCACCTTTATGTAAATTGAACCCTCTCTATGAGCAAATAGTTGGTCTTCGTTTTAAGTGTTTATTATATTTAGTCAATGAATGTGGTGAAGATGCCAGAAAATATTGCTAAACATAGATTTTCATCAATAAAAAATTGATTGGAAAAATCTTTTTACTAATAAAAATTGTCTAGGAATCCTAGTTGCAATCAGATCGTCAGAAATAGGCTGGTAAACAACTGACAATCGATTTCACATTTAAAAGTACTGTTTAATGATGTCAGCCTCGATAAAAGGATCGCTCCAAGTATGGTGCAACGTGACTTCACAATAATTATTTTGGAGATTGGTACTACGTCTAAGGGGATATTTAAAAAGTATTATTGCTAACAATACAACCTCGGAGACCTAACCCCCTAGCAAACCTTACTGACGATAAAATAAGGGTTTCACAGCCTCTGATTCGTGGCATCAGCCTGCCGCAAGGCAAGCAAAAAGACGGAATGGTAACTGGGTTTTTGGTATACTCCAGGACTTTTTAAACATCCTCTAACTGAGATTGATAGAATGAAAATAGTAGGAATTTTCACCATCTAGCCATCGAGACTCATGCCCTCTGAAATTGCTGTCGAGAAAAAAAAGTTAAAAAATCCACCTTTGGAGCTTCATTATTTAGGCGATCGCGTGCTGCGTCAAGCTGCAAAGCGGATTTCTAAAGTTGATGACGAACTTCGCCAAATAGTGCGCGAAATGCTGCAAACTATGTACAGCAAAGATGGCATTGGTTTGGCTGCACCCCAAGTGGGAATTCACAAACAACTAGTTGTCATCGACCTGGAACCAGAGAACGCAGCTAATCAGCCTTTGGTGTTGATTAACCCCACCATTAAACAAGTCAGCCGCGACCTCTCTGTTGCCCAAGAAGGATGCTTGAGTATTCCCAACGTATATTTAGACGTAAAGCGCCCCGAAGTCGTAGAAATTGCTTATAAAGACGAATACGGTCGTCCTCGAACATTAAAGGCTAATGACCTCCTGGGACGCTGCATTCAGCACGAGATGGATCACCTTAACGGCGTGGTATTTGTAGACCGTGTAGAAAACTCCTTGACTTTAGCCCAGGAGCTATCTAAGAATGGCTTCTCGTATCAAGCGGTGAAACCAATAGCATAGGGGGGCAATAGTGTATTTAACTCCAAAAAGCAGTTTATTTCTGGGTGGTTCTTGTGTAAGTGCGATCGCCGCCGTCGGTTCGATTTTTGAACTCGGTTACGGACAGCCAGATTTTGGTTTTACAGCCACGGCAATTATCCTGGTATTAAGCATTCCACTTACAGGATTATTTTTCTTTGCCGCAGTGAAGGACGCAAGGGCTAACATGAAATAAGCATCAGGTACATAAAAAAGGTAAGAGGATGAAGGAAAAAGGCAAAATTCATTCTTTTACCTTTTATCTTTGCTCTGGATTTTCCACTGCCCCTAAAGCTTTGAGCGTCACTAACTGCGCTGCGGTTAGCCCTGTCACCCCGGTGATATTCATTCCTTCGTAAGGTCGTGGCGATCGCAGTGTTCTTACACACTCACCCGTCGATACATCCCAAAGCTTGATTGTCTCATCTTGACTACCACTAATCAGGGTTTGCCCATCGGGACTAAAGGCAACTGACTTTACCCAATTAGCTCCCTGCAAAGTTTTCAGGCACTTGCCGTTATAGACATCCCATAATTTTATCGTTTGATCTTCACTGGCACTAGCTAAAATTTGACCATCAGGACTAAAGGCTACTGACCAGATTCGATTAGTATGTTCTTGCAAAGTTGTCAAGCACTTGCCCATGAAAACATCCCATAACTTCACTGTTTGGTCATCACTGCCACTAGCTAAAGTCTGACCATCTGGGCTGAAAGTAAGCGATCTGATCCGATTGCTATGCCCCTCCAAAATATGGAGACATTCGCCTGTATAAATATCCCATAACCTGACTCTTTGGTTTTCACTGCCACTAGCTAAAGTTTGACCATCAGGACTAAAGGCAACCGATCTTACCCAACTGGTATGCCCTTTCAAGGTCTGGAGACATTTTCCGGTGTAGATATCCCATAATTTCACCGTTTGGTCGTCACTGCCGCTAGCTAAAATTTCACCATTGGGACTAAAAGCAACCGATCTAATTCGATTGGTATGTTCCTGCAATTTTTTCAGGCATTGTCCCGTCTGAACATCCCATAATTTAATTGTGTGCTTTTCACTGCCGCTAGCTAAAATTTCACCATCAGGACTGAAGGCAATCGACCGTACCCAACTGTTATGCCCCTCCAAAATTTTGAGAAACTTATCGTTACGGACATCCCATAATTTCACTGTTTGCTTTTCACTGCCACTAGCTAAAATTTGACCATCGGGACTGAAGGCAACTGACCTGACGCGATTGCTATGCCCCTGCAAGGTTGTCAATGACTTACCATCCTGGACATTCCATAACTTCACTGTTTGGTTTTCGCTACCACTAGCTAAAGTTTGACCATCGGGACTAAAAGCAACTGACCTGACCCGATTGGTATGCCCCTGGAAGGTTTTCAGGCATTTACCATCACGAATATCCCATAACTTTACTGTTGGGTCGTCGCCACCGCTAGCTAAAGTTTGACCATCGGGACTGAAAGCAACCGACCAGACGCGATTGGTATGTCCCTGCAAGGTTTTCAGGCATTTACCATCACGAACATCCCATAATTTCACCGTTTGGTCGTCACTACCAGTAGCTAAAGTTTGACCATCGGGACTGAAAGCAACCGATCTTACCCAACTGCTATGTCCCTGGAAGGTTTTCAGGCATTTACCATCACGAACATCCCATAACTTCACTGTTTGCTTTTCACTGCAACTAGCTAAAGTTTGACCATCAGGACTGAAGGCAACTGACATAATTCGATTGGTATTCCCCTGCAAAGTTCTCAGACATTTGCCGATGTGGACATTCCATAACTTCACTGTTTGGTCTTCACTACCACTAGCTAAAGTTTGACCATCGGGACTAAAGGCAACCGATCTTACCCAATTGCTATGTCCGTGCAAGGTTTTCAGGCATTTACCATCACGAACATCCCATAATTTCACTGTTTGGTCATCACTGCCACTAGCCAAAGTTTGACCATCGGGACTGAAAGCAACTGATTTTACCCAACTGCTATGTCCAATACAGGTAAACAGTAGCTTTCCATCGTCAACTTGCCACAAATAAGTCTTGCCATCAGCATCACCCGTAGCCAAAAGTTTTCCATTGGGGCTAAATGCGACTGAGGAAACACTAACTAATGTTTCGGCAAAAACGCATTTAGCTAAATCGCTATTGGCAAAATTTACCCGATGCAAATTCACACCTTGTAAATATGCTTGCCAAATGGTCAGATTTGAAAAGTCATAGCCGCTAAAATCAGTTTGTAATTGACAAAGAATATTTAACAGATTTCCACCTGCATATCCTGCTGTTTGGGGAATTTGTCGCAGAGACAATAAAATTTGATATAGATGATGTTCAATATTTTTAGCATATCTAAAAATAGTTGATAACCTATCTATAATTGGTTTAATAATTAGGGTAATTTGAGTATTTCTAATATAATCTTTGGTCGTCGCTTCCATTAAAGCATGGCTGATAAATAATCTAATATTACGAGTGGTAATTTCGTCACAAACCTGTTCAATCAGTTGGTCGGTGATATATTCCATAACCACAGATTGAAGGGTGAAAAGTGCTGTTCTTTGTTCAATTAGCGATCGCCGCCGCAGAGATTCTAGCGCTTCCATCACTTCCCTTTTGGTCAAGGGACGCACAATATCATTTAGCAATTCGTCGAGAGAAACTAACTCGCGCTTGATTGCTAACCAATAAATGATTTCTTTTTCAATCTCTGACAACCGCTCAAATTGCTGGTCTAGTAAATTTCGAGTATCGCCAAAAATGATCTCTCCTTCAGCTAGAAAAGCAGCGATATCACCACCAAATAACTCCCGAATTGGCTCAGAAACTAGCTTTAACGCCAAAGGATTACCTGAATACTTTTCAACAAGTTTGGCCCATTCCTGTGGTGAGCCAAATAACTTTTTATCTTGGAGAATTTCTTGCCCTTCTGTTTCTCCTAAGCCAATTAACGATAATGTTCTAACTGGTGATGCTTCTCCCTCTAAAGGCGCAAATTCTTTTGGTTTTTCGCGAGATGTTAGCAGCAAACAGCTTTGATGCGGTTCTTCCCCTACCCGCCTAAGTAGTTGACCGTAATCTTCATATTCTTGTTTATATTGTCCGGCGCGATCGCCTGATTGTAAAATTGTCTCTGTGTTATCAAATACCACAAGACAACGATGCTCTCGTAAATAATTAATCAGCAGCGTTACTCTACCATCTACGCTTTCAGGCAAATTTGTTTCCCTCTCATCAGATAAAAACCCGATCAGGTTCGCCAACATCTCTGCAACGGGTGGCGCATTGCAAAGACTCCGCCAAATCAAATACTCAAAATTATCCTGAACTTCCTTTACCAGTTTCACAGATAAAGCAGTTTTGCCGATTCCACCCATTCCCAATATTGCCACTAGTTGGCAGTTATCCTGAATGAGCCATTGCGTTAACTGAGACAATTCTGCGATGCGTCCGCGAAAAAAGCAGACACCAGGCGCTTCACCCCAATCTTGACGGTTTTGGGTAATGGATTTCTCAGTCTGTGAAGATGCTTGATACTCAGATTCTATAACTTGCTGTAACTTAGTGAGCTTACCTGGGCCGCTACCAGTAACATTAAATTTCTTATAAACTTCACTTAATCTTTTGCGTACTGCTTCGGCACTGATTGCCAATTTTTTCGCGATCGCATTTGGCGATTGTCCCTCAACAGCATATAAAAACACTTCGATCTCGCTGTTAGACAAGCACCGTTTTTCGGCTAAAGCCAAAAGAACGTTTTCGGAAATGACACTCATACTCACACAAAGACAGATTACAAACCAATGTTATCTCACATAGTGAGATAACATTACTGTTAATACAGCATCTTCTCAACATTTCGGGGTAAACATTTGCTGTGGGAATGCTTTCTTAGGCTTTGGCGTTTTTCTCTGACAAAGTGCGCGATCGCACGGATGAGTTTAGTGTACCTCACCTAAACAGTGCTGAGTGCTGAGTAACGAGTGCTGAGTTTAGGAGTTAGGAGTTAGGAGTTAAAAATTTATTATTCTCCCCCTGCTCCTCGGTCACTGAGCGTTGGTCATTGAGCGTAGCCGAAATGAGCCGAAGTGCTGCTCCCCCTGCCCCCTGCTTTCTGGGGCAGGTTTTTTTGATTAGACAAATTTTTGGGATTTTAAAACCAAAACCATTGTCTGAGAACTTAAAACTACGTTCAATAATTGAGAACATTCTCAACTATTTATCGAAAGCCTAAAAGCCTGCCCTTGAAAGCCTGCCCCCTGCCCCCTGCCCCCTGCCCCCTGCCTTTCTGGGGCAGGTTTTTTTGATTAGACAAATTTTTGGGATTTTAAAACCAAAACCATTGTCTGAGAACTTAAAACTACGTTCAATAATTGAGAACATTCTCAACTATTTATCGAAAGCCTAAAAACCTGCCCTTGAAAGCTGCCCCCTGCCCCCTGCCCCCTGCCCCCAAATTTACGCCCACCTACTTAGTTTGTGCAACTGGCTGCACGCGCAAACCCTCTGTCTCATCAACCGTAGGAGTGGCAATCAGCGATTCATTTCCTGTCAGACCTGATGTAATTTCTACTTCAGTACCATAATCTCGCCCAACGGCAACTTTTTGATAATGCACTGTGTGGTCTTTGGTTACAGTTGCTACCTGCGTACCTCCGGCATTAACAACTAAGGCACTATCTGGCACGATAAAAGGAGGATTAGTGCGGTTAATGGCAAATTTGACATTGGCATACATCCCAGGCCGCAGCGTCGCGTCTGAATTGTGTACTTCTAATTGTGTCAGCAAAGTGCGAGTAGCTGGATCTATAGCGTTGCTAGTACGTACTACTTTACCCGTAAACACTCGTTGGGGTAACTCTCTGACTGTAATTTGTGCTGTTTGTCCAGTTTGAAGTGACTGTGATAAACTTTGTGGAACACTCACATTTACCTTTAGATTGTCATAAGCAGCAATAGTATAAAGGCTGCTATTGCTAGTGTTAGTGTTAGTGTTGCTGGTACTGGTGTTGCCATTACCTGCTGAAATTAAAACACCTGTATTGACATTACGTGCAGTAATCACTCCGGCAAAAGGAGCAGTGACTTTCTTATAAGACTGCAATACGGTATTACGCTGGAAGTTTGCTTGACTTGCGTAGGCGTTAGCTTGTGCTGCTTTGATGTTGGCAGAATCAGAATTAACAGTGTTTTGTGCTGCCTCAACGCTGGCAAGATTAGCTTGATATGTAGCATATTTTGTATCTGCATCTTGTTGAGGTACTGCACCTTGTTTGACAAGAACTTGCCAGCGCTGCCAGCTCTGACGCGCTATCAAGAGATTAGCGCGGGCTTGTTTCAAATCAGAAATACTTTTAGCTAAATTAGCACGAGTTTGAGATACATTGGCTTGTGCTTGCGCTACCTCTGCCTTCGCTTGCAGAACTTGCTGATCGGTGTCTGGTGAATCAATTTCTGCCAACAACTGACCGGCTCGGACGCGATCGCCAATATCTGCGTACCACCGCCGTAAATACCCAGTACTGCGAGCGTAGATGGTCGTTTGATTCAAAGCTACAACACTGCCAGGTAATTCCAATTTGGTAGCACCAGTAGCGCGACGGGGAGCGATCGTGTTCACTGAGGGTACTGTGCTTGCTTCCTTGACTGCTGCTTGTAATTCTGACTTTTGGCTTAATCGGGGTAGAATACCTATCGCCAGTAAGCTAGCAAAAAAAACAGCACCAATTACAGCCCAACCAATACCACCGATGCCGCGTCTGTGTTTTTTAGAAGTCGTTTGTTGTTCAGAATCAGGAGATGGACGATGCTGAGAATCCATAGGTAAACTGTCCTATATTATCTTAATTTGCAGAAATTTAGCAGCTAGAGTCATTACCATTATTAGACTTCTTACAGAAGTGCCATTCGGGTAAAGGGGTAAAGGGGAAAGCAGCTTAGAGGATGTTTTAAAAGTGGTTGGCTGTAATTTTAGGCACTTGTTGATCCCCCCAACCCCCCTTAAAAAGGGGGGCAAACTTTCTCAAAGTCCCCCTTTTTAAGGGGGATTTAGGGGGATCTAAAACGTTTTTATACCGACCAGAGGACGTTTAAAACATCTTCTTAGAAAAAACTCTTTTCCTTTAACCTTTTTCTTTTCTCCTACGGTGTACACACAAGTTTTTGACCTGCACCTTAATTGCATTGACCTGCACCTTAATTGCATTGACCTGCACCTTTGTTGCATTGACTTGCACCTTAATTGCATCGACCTGCACCTTTGTTGCATTGACTTGCACATTAATTGCATTGACTTGCACATTAATTGCATTGATCTGCACCTTAATTGCATTGACCTGCACCTTTGTTGCATCGACTTGCAAAAATGAATCTACCCTACGTAACGTAGTAACTTTAAAAGATTTGTGTGTACACCGTAGCTCCTAAAATATGTCTATGACTTGCCTTGAGATGATGACAACGAGTAGGCTGTCTGCGAATCGGAGAAATTTAAATCGTCATCATCCTCATCGATAGGACGAGGTGGTTGACGCCGCATAATGCTGTATACAACAGGTACAAAGATCAGAGTCGCGACTGTTGCAGCTGACAAGCCGCCAATTACGGCGCGACCCAAGGGTGCATTCTGTTCGCCACCTTCACCAAGACCAAGAGACATTGGCACCATCCCGATCAGCATGGCTAAGGCAGTCATCAACACCGGACGCAACCTTGTATAACCTGCTGCTAGGGCTGCTTTATAGGCATTTTCCCCTTCTACACGTTGCTCGTTAGCAAAAGTAATCATGAGAATACTGTTTGATGTCGCTACACCGATACTCATAATTGCACCCATTAACGAAGGGACGCTCAGGGTGGTACGGGTGACAAACAGCATCCAAACGATCCCTGCTAAGGCACTTGGCAGCGCCATCATAATAATCAGGGGATCGAGCCAAGATTGAAAGTTCACTACCATTAAGCAGTAAACCAGTACAATTGCAAACACAAGTCCTAAACCAAGTCCCAGAAAGGAAGAGTTCATCGTTTGCACTTGCCCACGGACATTAATCTGACTTCCCTTGGGCAATTTTTTCTGATAATCAGCGATGATTCGATTTACATCATTGGCAACCCCCCCCAGGTCGCGACCAGAGGCGTTAGCGTAGATATCGAAAACTGGCTGAATGTTGTAGTGATTCACTACTTGCATCACTGTGTCGCGTTTGACACTAGCCAAATTACCTAAAAGTTGGGGTGCAGTTTGACCGTTGCCAACTGGCGTATTTTTCAGGCTGTCAATAGAGTCAATTTTATACTGGGGAACTTGTACAGCCAGGGTGTAACTCACGCCTTTTTTAGGATCGAGCCATTGGTTGATTGCAGATTGACCGCTTGAACTTAAGGAAGTGAGGACGCTATTGGCAACATCACGCTGGGTCATACCCAATTGTTGAGCCTCGGTGCGATCGACATCAAGACGTAATTTGGGAGCATCGACAACTTGCTGGAGATGTACATCTACAGCCCCAGGAATACGCGTCATTCGAGCGGCAATTTGTTGGGCAATTTCAAAGTTGGCTTTTGAGTTTTTCAGAGGGCCAGATATTTGCACGTCAACAGCAGCAGGTAAACCGAAATTGAGAATTTGAGTCACAATATCAGCCGGCTCAAAAAAGAAGGTGTAGCTGGGAAATGTCGCTTTCAATTTTTGGCGGAGTTCCTTGATGTAAGAAGAAGTTTCACCAGATTCTTTTAGGGAGACAAGAATATCAGCATCAGCCTGCCCAATTGTCGCGCCGTTGTAGCCATAAGTAAGGTTAATGCCACTGGTGGGTAAGCCGATGTTATCTAAAATCAGAGCGAGATTCTCTTTTGGTACAGTTTGGCGGATAACGCCTTCAACTTGGCTAACAATTTTTTCTGTCTCTTCCAAACGAGTCCCAGGTAAGGCTCGAACATGGAGGCTAAATTGACCGCCATCGACTTCCGGGAAAAAGTCTTGACCGACGAACGGCAATAAAACTCCGGCACTGACGATAAAAGCACCAAATAGCACAAAGACTATGCGGCGGTGATTTAATGCTGAGGTCAGGACACCATAGTACCAACTGCGAAATTTATCAAATTGTCGGTTAAATTTTTCGTGTAGCCGCCATATCCAATCTTTCTTCACAGATTTGGCAGTTGTCGTTGCTGCTTCTTCTGTTTGCTGGTGGTTATCGTGACCATTATTGTTTTGGGCTGGCGAATGGGTGTGGCGATCGCGACGATCGTGGATTTCGACTAGCGAATGGCTGTGGCGATCGCCGCGACCATTATTATTTTGAACTGGCGAATCAGTATGGTGGTTGTCGCTATGACCATTATTATTTTGAACTGGCGAATCAGTATGGTGGTTGTCGCTATGACCATTATGATTCTCGCTTTCTCTATGCCAGTCTACTTCGGATGGTAGAAGATAACTTGCCATTGTCGGTACTACAGTCCGAGATAGCACATAGGAAGCAAGCATCCCAAATACTACCGCCATCGCTAGGGGGACAAATAAGTACTTTGCTACTCCACTGAGAAACACGACCGGCACAAAGACAATACAAATACATAATGTTGCTACAAGTGCTGGAGTGGCGATTTGCTGTGCCCCATCTAAAATTGCTCGCTTGATGGGTTTACCTTGTCCGAGATTTCGGTGGATATTTTCAATTTCGACTGTGGCATCATCTACCAAAATACCAACAGCTAAGGATAAACCACCTAAAGTCATGATGTTGAAAGTTTGTCCCAAACGACTCATCACAATAATTGAAACTAGCATCGACAAAGGAATCGATACGGCTACAATTACCGTGCTGCGCCAACTTCCCAGGAAAATCAAAATCATCAGCGCAGTGAGACAGGCTGCAATCAATCCTTCTTTGAGAACGCCTTGAATAGAAGCTTTCACAAATATAGATTGATCGAACAAAAATGATAAATTCAGTTCTGGAGGCAAGGTGGATTGGATGCGAGGCAAAGTTTTTTTGACTCGCTCGATCACATCAATCGTCGAAGCATTGCCACTCTTGAGGATACTAAGTAAGCTCGATCGCCTGCCATTCTGACGTACAATGTTCGATTGCACGCCAAAGCCATCTCTTACCTGGGCGACATCACGAATGGAAATGACAGTACCATTAACTTGCTTAATTGGCAAGTCGTTGAGGGCTGCCACCACATCTGGACTATTGTTGATTTGTACGGCGAAGTCGCGATCGCCTATTTTCATATCCCCTGCTGGCAAAACCAGATTTTGGGCACTAACAGCATTCGTCACATCTTGGGCAGAAATGCCATTAGCCAACATCGCTTGGGGATCGATATCAACCATAATTTGCCGAGGTTTACCACCATAGGGCAGAGGAACACTCGCGCCTTGCACTGTGGCTAATTGAGTGCGGACGAAGTTGGTAGCATAGTCAAAGAGTGCTTCTTCCGGCAAGGTTTTGCTACTGACACTCATCTGGATAATCGGCACAGAAGAAGCGTTGTATTGAATGATGAATGGCGGTGTAATCCCAGGTGGCAAAGGGCGGAGAATTGTTTGGCTGACAGAGGTAATTTGAGCGACTGCTGAGGCAATATTAGCGTTGGGTTGGAAAAAAACCTTGACGACGCTAACACCACTTAAAGATTGAGACTCAATGTGTTCGATGTCACCAACGGTTGTGGTCATAGCGCGTTCGCTAATGGTGACGATTCGCTGTGCCATTTCCTCAGATGTAGTTCCCGTGTAAGTCCAAACTACGCTGACAACCGGAATGTTAATTGCGGGAAAAATGTCAACTGGTGTACTAAATATCGTCACTGCACCCAGGATCGCAATCATCAAAGCGGCGATCGCGAATGTATACGGAAGACGTAAAGCAATTTTGACGATCCACATAGTTAGTTAGGATACTTCAAAAGTTTTTTGTGTTAAAGCTGTTTTACTCATCACTCATCACTCATTACTCAGCACTCTTGATTGAGGTTGGCGTTTGAGCTAATTGCAGTTGTTCTATTTTGAGTTGCTCAACTAGCCACTCAATTTCTGATTTGATGACTTCAACCGCACGCCTTCGTACTTTCCTTTGATATAAATCATCAGTAACTTCTAGTGCTTTTTTCTCTGCAAGGCGTAACTGACATGACATCAATCGATGTTCGATTAACTGGACTCGTTCTTCGGGTAATAAATAGCTAAAGAAAAAAAATTTGATTAGAAATCGCGATCGCGCATTTACCCAGCTTTCATGAGGATATGCCAACATCTCTTCATACCAAGTGTTTTTGCCGAGGGGTGTAATCTCATATACCTTTGCACAATGTCCACCTTCTTCTCCTTGTTCTGCACATAAAATCACTTCACCTTGTTCTTCCATGCGCTTCAAAAGAGGATAAATCGCGCCATAGTTGACACAAATACTGCAACTCATAAACATCTCTAGTTGCTGTTTGAGCCGATAACCGTTTAATGGTTCTCGCTGTAATAAACCTAATACTGCCAACTTCAGCATTTTGATATATCAATTTGATATGTCGATCAACAATATCAAATTGAGCTTTTTTAGCCAAGTACCCAAGGTTCAATTGTCAGGATTCTCTGTGATCCCGTAAAGGCCAAGCCGCATAAGTTACCTGTGGGCTAGTTACAAGCGAGTGAGATGCCCACCTCACAATAGGTAGTTGAGTATTTTTTTATTTGAAAGTCCCTTAGTGCTAAAAGTGAGGATTCATTTGGAGACTACAGCCGGATTTATTGTATCTTATGCTATTTAAATAATTTTCTCTACAGTTTACCTTGACTTAAGTAACTAAGTTACTTAAGTTTAATAACTTAGTTACTTTGTTACTTGACCTAACAACTAAACTAAGCTACTTTATAGTTAGCAGTAGAAACCACGGTAACTTAATAAGGTTAAGGGTGAATTAAAAGAAACTTAGTGAGTCGAAGAGAAAGGCAAAGGCTGGAACTGCAAATTCCTCCAGGCAATTTGTATACAAATTACCTGGAGGAATTTCAAGGGTTCAATGTGCGTAGTACACCTTCTATGCAACTACGCGCATTGAGCGCCTAATTTTTGATATCCAGATTGGCCTGGGAATTCATCAAAGAGCTTAATTTTTCATAATCTGCAAATATCAAGACCACCTTTATTGGTATTCCCACTCCACTCAGGAGTAGGACTTTTGTCTACCTTGACTTGGTGGGAGCAAAACTGTGGAAATTCACTGTTTCTTTAGTGTGGTCGGGGGAGCGCGAACTGCTACCTAGATTCAACTTTCAAAACAGGAAAAAAACTATGAAACCCAGTCTCAAAGATAACGATAATCTGTTGTTCAGGTGGTTCTGTATAGGACTGAAATATTTTCTGCTGGGGCTGCTGGGGCTGGGAATAGCCTTTGTTGTGTCTCACACTTTTGGGGCAAATGCGATAGTTGGGATGCTTTTATCTGCAAGTCTACGGTCATGGGTTGCCAAGATAGCGATTTTCCTAGTCTGTCTATTTGCGATCGCCATGATCTTCGAGTCTTGGGGTTAAGGCTCATACTGACCATAAATAGCCTTTAGCTGAGTGAAGATCGGCCAAAGGCTTCGTAATCTTTTCACTTGGAGATTATATCATGCCTAATAACAACGGCTCTGGAGTAGAAACACTTTCGCCACTTTTAATTATTTTAGTGGCAGGGTCAATTTCTTTGGCGATCGTTAACAAAGCTAATCACCCAGCATATTTTGACATAGTTAAAATAGCTATAGCCTACAGCTTTGGCTCAATCAAGTCCCAAGGAAAAAGTAAACATTCCGATGCTCCCCACGATGAGGTAAATCGAGACGAGTTGAAATAGCAGATGTAAAGGCAGTAAAAAATACCTGTTTTTTACAGATAGTCTGCCAAAGGTGAGTTGCGGATTATAATTTACTTTTAAAATAGAAGAATGCTGTCAACTCCCACTCAACTATTGCGACTCTCTCAAGGACAACTTAACTTACTAGAAGCTTGTCCGCGTAAATTTCAACATACCTATCTCGAAAAACTTAATTCTCCCTCAAATCCAGAACAAGAAGAACGGCAAACTTTGGGTAGTCGTTTTCACTTGCTAATGCAGCAGCGAGAAATGGGTTTGCCAATTGATAGTTTCCTGGAAGCAGATGCTCAACTGCAAAGCTGGATGCTAGGTTTTGCTGATGCAGCACCAGAAATTTTAACGGCTGCATCTGATAATCAAACTTTCCGTGAAAGCGAACACTACCGGACTCTGCAAGTTCAGGATTATTTGCTCACAGTTATCTATGATTTATTGATTGCAGATAACCAACAAGCGCAAATTCTCGACTGGAAAACTTATCCTAAACCACCCAATAAACGCAAGTTAGAATCCAACTGGCAAACACGGCTTTATATGTATGTCTTGGCAGAAACTAGCGACTATTTGCCAGAAAAGATTTCTATGACTTATTGGTTTGTCCAATCTGAGGGCAAACCGCAAAATATTAAATTTAATTACAGTACTGCTCAACACGCACAAATAGGAAAGAAACTTAATCAACTATTAAGTCAGTTAACTCATTGGCTGGAAAATTACCAGAATAACCAGCAGTTTCCCCAAGTGGTGGAGGGTAGCAAAAACTGTGATTATTGTCAGTTTGCCAAACGTTGCGATCGCAAACAAGTAACTAAAGAAGCAATAAAAGACTCATTGCCAAATTTTGACAGTATTCAAGAAGTCTCACTTTGATTTGATCCGCAAGATTTTGTTGTTGCTAAAACAGATTCCTTATATCTGTAGAGTCTTGTGGAAAATCAAAAAGTAATGTAAAGCCCTTTTTTTGACTCTAAAGCATTTGAAAGCATTTTTATTAAAAGAGCTAGATTCGGTAAATGCTCTTTTTTTTCATTCAATAACCAATTAAGCAATTCAAAGTTATTCTTCACTTGCTCAAGAGATTGAAAATACGATCCTATTTGGCCAGGGTTAAAATAGTTTCCAGGAATGCCGAAATTTTTACCTAATAAGGGAGACGTATCTTTATCCAGTTCATTGAGTAGCATATCATAGAGAGGCAACCAATCATAGCCAAGTCCTATATCACATTGAGGATTATAATACTTGGTAATTGCAAAATCACCATACTGGCTTATATCTTCTGTATCGAGCATTTCTTTCCATGAATAATCTAAAGGTTCGCCTTCATCAGGATTTTTAAGGTATGAAAAGTTATTTTCAATAAAAGTGATTAATTCGTTTCTTTGGTTAATAACAAGTGCATTTTCTAAAATCTCAGCTAATTCTTGAATAAACGCATCGTAATCAAAGACAAATGCTTTATGCTCCATTGACATTTTTTAAAATTCCTTGTCGCCAAAATTTAACATAGTGGTGTTAGCTCACAAAATAAATCTTTTGAAATAGTTGAGAACGCTAAAATTCCGCAATCATCTATGAAAATAAATCACAACTTCTAAATTTATGTCAACTTTTGATGAAACTGAAGCAATTTATGTACGTGAATTAGGAATTGATGACATTGCTCCCGTTTATCACTTGGGAGAAGGGTTATTTACCAGCGATTTATATCCTTATTTATACCGCACCTGGGATGAATGGGAAGTGATTGGACTTTATAACACCGATCCAGAATACTGTCTTGTGGCTGAAACAGACGGGGAACTAGCAGGATTCGTTTTGGGAACTATCATCACCAAAGCATCCTGGACTTATGGATATATTTTATGGCTGGGAGTTAGTCCGAAGTATCAGCGTCGGGGAGTTGCAGACAAGTTGGTTGATAAAGTTGTTGCCCGGATGATTGAAGATGGGGCGCGGTTTATGCTGGTAGATACTGACCCCACCAATACTTCAGCATTAAAGTTTTTTAACCGCAAAGGTTTTGGTAATATCCGCCAGCATATTTTCTTGTCGATGAATTTAAGCAAGCATGAATATTATGGCAGATTGATTGATTACGAACACCAAAAAGCTGAAAGAGCAGGTTATAGGCGATCGCGTCCGGCAATTCGTGCCCGTAAAGCTGATAGTGTTGCTAATGAAGTCGTCCTCAATCCTCTAGTAAATGAATCTTCAATAACTGAGGATCAATCCCCAATCTAATAAAACTTAGGAGTAGCCTTTTATTTGGGTAAAATTTTTGGACAATAATTCCTCTTTTTTCCGTGTTCTCTGCGCCTCTGTAATTCAATAAATGACTTTTAAACCGTAGACGCATAGAAAACGCAGAGAGAAAAGCATGATGGCGATTGTGAATTTTGAATTTAGAGCAAAATGGTGTGACTTATGTGTATAGAATTTGGGCGGGAAATTTGCGGTAATCTTGACATTGCAGAATCGCGGGAATGGTTAGTTACTAACGGTATTGGTGGTTACGCCTCTGGGACTGTGGCTGGTTTATTGACTCGCCGCTATCACGGACTATTGGTAGCAGCATTGAAACCACCTCTGGGTCGCACTTTAATGCTGACAAAACTAGATGAAACTGTATTGTATGATAACCGCTCTTATTCTCTAGACACCAATCGTTGGGCAGATGGTATTGTCAGTCCGCACGGTTATCAGCATATTGAACGTTTTTCTCTGGAAGGTACAATTCCTGTATGGCGTTTTGCGATTGCCGATGCCTTATTAGAAAAACGGGTGTGGATGCAACAAGGCGCGAATACAACTTATGTCCAGTATACTTTGCGTCGTGCCACTCAACCGCTAAAGTTGACGCTCAAAGCAATAGTCAACTACCGCGATTATCACAGCGACACTCAAAGTAATGGTTGGCAGATGTCTGTTGAGGAGGTGGAACAAGGGATTTGTGTAACTGCTTATCCGGGTGCTGTACCACTATATCTACTGAGTGATTCACCTAAAGGCGATGCCTACGGCGGCAAGCTACGCAGTATTTCACGTGTTAGTACATCTGTTATTCATAATTGGTATCATGACTTTGACTTGGCAGTTGAACGCTATCGGGGATTGAGAGATCGAGAAGACCACCTCCACGCCGCCACTTTTGAAGTTACACTCAATCCTGGGGAAGCGATGTCTACGACGGGCTGCGCCTACGCATTTGTAGCCAGCACAGAAAAACAACCAAATCTCAATGGTGAAGCGGCACTAAAGTTACGTCGCGCTCAAGAGCAGAAGTTAACAGGATTTTGGAAAACTAATCGACCCCTCAAGACTAAGGAATCACCTGACTGGATCGACCACCTAGTATTAGCTGCTGACCAATTTATTGTCGATCGCTCATTGCCAGAAGACCCCTACGGCAAAACCATCATCGCTGGTTATCACTGGTTTAGCGACTGGGGACGCGACACCATGATTAGTCTACCTGGTTTGACAATTTCCACTGGTCGTCCAGAGGTAGCACGCTCAATTCTTCGCACCTTTGCCAGATATGTAGACCAGGGAATGCTGCCTAATCGCTTTCCTGATGCGGGCGAGCAACCAGAATATAATACAGTCGATGCCACTCTCTGGTATTTTGAAGCAGTCCGCGCCTACTACAGCGCTACGGACGATGATACTTTGCTTGGTGAACTCTTTCCCATACTTGCAGACATCATTGATTGGCACTGTCGCGGTACACGCTACAATATTCATCTCGATGCCGCCGATGGCTTACTTTATGCAGGTGTTGCAGGCGTACAACTGACCTGGATGGATGCCAAAGTTGACGATTGGGTAGTTACGCCCCGAATTGGCAAACCGATTGAAGTTAATGCCCTTTGGTATAATGCTCTACGGACAATGGCAAAGTTTGCCCGTCAGCTTGGTAAACCACACCAAGAATATGAAGCAATGGCAGAGCGGGCAAAGTATAGATTTTCTCGCTTCTGGAATGAAGAGACGAGTTATTGCTATGACGTTTTAGACAGTCCTGATGGTGATGATGGGTTGTTACGTCCTAACCAAATATTTGCTGTGTCATTACCAGAAAGTGCGCTCACACCTACCCAGCAGAAGGGTGTGGTCGAAGCTTGCGGGCGATCGCTGCTGACTTCTTATGGGTTGCGATCGCTTTCCCCCGATCGTCCTCAATTTCAGGGTAAATACGGTGGCAATCAGTATCAACGTGATGGAGCTTACCATCAGGGAACCGTCTGGGGTTGGTTGTTGGGGCCATTCGTCTTAGCACACTTGCGCGTCTACAAAAATCCTGAGCAGGCTCGTCAATTTTTGGAACCAATGGCTAATCATCTCACTGCACACGGTGTTGGCAGTCTCAGCGAAATTTTTGATGGTGATGCTCCGATGACTCCACGGGGATGTATTGCCCAAGCATGGACAGTAGCAGAGGTTTTGCGTGCTTGGTTGGCGACAATGAGTTGATAGGCCGAACTGTGGTGTTTCTACAAAGTCGATTTTGTCAAGAATTTTTAAGAAATTAACATCCTTCAGAAAAGGAAAGACGTAATGCTGAAGTAATCCTCAAAAGTTTATAGACACGCCTTAGTGTCAGGAGGAAATTATGCCGTCAGGAATGATGATCGAAGGCAAATGGATAACCGATAGGAATAAATCAGATCCTAGCGGTAAGTTCAATGAAACGCCGACAACGTTTCGCGATCGCGTCACGGCCGATGGTTCTAGTGGGTTTAAGGCAGAAGCAGGACGCTATCACCTCTACATTTCCTTAGCCTGTCCGTGGGCACATCGCACTTTAATTATGCGAGAAATCAAAGGTTTGAATGATGCCATCTCAGTCTCTATCGTCGATCCGATTATGAGCGACAAGGGATGGATCTTTTCTGAAGCACCGGGAGCTATTCCTGACTGGGTAAATCACACTCAATATTTGCAAGATATTTATCTGAAAGCCGATCCCAAATACACAGGAAGAGTTACTGTTCCAGTATTGTGGGATAAGCAAACTCAAACAATCGTCAATAACGAATCTCGCGAAATCATGCGGATGTTTGATGTAGAGTTTGGGGAATTGGCAAGACAAAAAATAAACTTATACCCACGCGACCTACAGCATCAGATTGATGAAACGATCGATGCAATTTATCTGCCAATCAATGTTGGTGTATATCGCGCTGGTTTTGCAACTTCACAAGCAGCTTACGAAGATGCGGTAACTGAACTCTTCGAGAGTTTAGATCGATGGGAAGCCATTCTCAGCGAGCAACGATATTTATGTGGCAATCAACTTACCGAAGCCGATATTTGTATGTTTGTTACTCTGTATCGCTTCGACTCAGTGTATTACGGTCACTTTAAATGCAATTTGCGGCGAATTATCGATTATCCAAATCTCTGGAATTATCTACTAGACCTATATCAGCGTCCGGAGTTCAAAGCGACTTGCAATCTAGACTATACCAAGCGCAGCTATTACATGAGTATGACTGATATTAATCCAAATCGAATTGTGCCGAAGGGGCCGATCGTTGATTTTGACCAACAGCACGATCGCGACCGCTTCACTAAGGCGTCTCGTAGAGAAGTTATCGCTCCCTATTCATAGAAAATAAATTGCACAATCCAACTGGAGTAACACCATGAGCCTTGTATCAGGTATCCACCATGTTGCAGTGGTGACAGCAGATATCGACCGCTTTATCGACTTTTATACTGATGTATTCGAGATGCCAGTAATTTTTCAAGAGACGACCCCAGCCTTTCGTCACGCACTTCTCCTAGCTGGATCGCAGAGCGTACTTCACGCAGCAGAGATGCCTAATAATATTCATAGTTCTGGATTACCGGATATGTTTGGACGAGGACACATCGACCACTTAGCTTTGAATGCCCCAACAGAATCAGCATTCCAGATTATCCGCCGCAAACTGATAGATCGAGGTGTGAGTGATGGCGCGATCGCCGACCTTGGCCCAGTACTTAACTTGTCATTTTCCGATCCTGATGGTATGCATATCGAAGTTTGTCTCATCGTCGATGCTTTACTTCAGGGTTTTCACCAACCGCGACCATATCTAGAGACTATCAACCAATAGGTTGAAGTTAGCGTTAGTCCCCTTTGCTGTTTGTGGTTAATAAATAGTGCCGCTCTCGTCTGCTTATTTTCAACTTGCGATCGGACGAGCGCAAATTTTATTAGTATACCAGTTTTACTATCAATTATTAATTATAACTTCAGCCCTATCTTAGGTAGAAAAAGTATAGCAAGCGAATTAAAGGTTAGGACATCTTGAAAGCGTGGATGTTAGGAATAGTAATATTTTACCTCCTGCCTTCAGCATAGCTGCCTTCTGCCTTCTGCTATATACTCCAGATAGCAAATTAACTGGACTAAAATACAGATATGCATAGGGTGATATTATGACAATTTTAACCCAAGAAGAAATTAGATTAGCAGAAGCCCTAACTCACAAAGCTCATTGGCGCAGATGGGGGCCATATTTAAGCGATCGCCAATGGGGAACGGTGCGCGAAGATTACAGTCACAACGGTACAGCCTGGAACTATTTTACCCACGATCAGGCTCGTTCTCGCGCCTACCGTTGGGGTGAAGATGGCATTGCTGGCATTTCTGATAATCATCAACGACTTTGTTTTGCGATCGCACTTTGGAATGGCGAAGATTCTATTCTCAAAGAAAGATTTTTTGGTCTAACTGGTAGCGAAGGAAATCATGGGGAAGATGTTAAAGAATATTATTTTTATCTAGACAATACTCCTACCCATTCTTATATGAAAGCGCTTTACAAATATCCTCATAAAGCCTTTCCTTACTCCCAATTGGTTGCAGAAAATCAACGCAGAAATCGCCAAGAGCCAGAATTTGAATTACTAGATACAGGTATATTTGATGAAAATCGTTACTTTGATGTCTTTATCGAATATGCCAAAAATTCTGCTGAAGATATTCTCATCCAAATAAAAGTAATCAACCGAGGATCAGAAGCAAAAACCCTACACCTATTACCTACTCTCTGGTTTCGTAACACTTGGTGTTGGAATGGGGATATCAGCAAACCTACTTTAAAAGAGGTCGAATCTGGTAATGGCTTTAATTTAATTGAGGCGTTTCATCCAACTTTAGGTAAAAGGTGGCTGTATTGTCAAGAAGCAAACGAAATTCTCTTTACAGAAAACGAAACAAATTATCAGCGATTGTTTGGCTATTCTAATTCGTCTGCCTATGTAAAAGATGGCATTAATGATTACATTGTTCGGGGTAAAAAAGAGGCAATAAATCCAAATAAACTTGGCACTAAAGCATCTGCCGATTATTTTTTGAAAGTTGGTGCGGGTGAAACTAAAATCGTTAAATTGCGATTGAGTGATGTACCTAATTTAGTTGAGCCATTTGCCAAAGAATTCGATATCATCTTTTGGGAACAACAACAGGAAGCAAATAAATTTTATCAGCGCGTTACACCATTTTCTCTCAGTGAAGATATGCGAAATGTGCAACGACAAGCATTTGCTGGAATGCTATGGAGTAAACAATATTATCACTATGTTGTAGAGGATTGGTTGAAAGGCGATCGCAATACCCCAGCACCACCTCCAGAACGCCAACAAGGAAGAAATCGGGAATGGTTTCATCTCTACAATAAAGATATTCTTTCTATGCCCGATAAGTGGGAATATCCTTGGTTTGCAGCTTGGGATTTGGCATTTCATACTATTCCTTTGGCAATGATCGATCCTGATTTTGCTAAGTATCAATTGGATGTTTTAACACGGGAATGGTATATGCATCCCAATGGGCAAATTCCTGCTTATGAATGGGCTTTTGGTGATGTTAATCCGCCTGTTCATGCCTGGGCAACTTGGCGCATTTACAAGATTGAGCAGAAGATTTACGGACGAACAGATAGACAGTTTTTAGAAAGAGTATTTCAAAAGCTAATGCTCAATTTTACCTGGTGGGTAAATCGCAAAGATACTCAGGGTAATAACGTCTTTCAAGGGGGATTTCTCGGTTTAGATAATATTGGCGTATTTGACCGGAGCGCAGCTTTACCTACTGGCGGACATATTGACCAATCTGATGGTACGAGTTGGATGGGAATGTATTGTTTAAATATGTTAGCGATCGCTTTAGAATTAGCTAAGACTAATCCTGTTTACGAAGACATTGCTACCAAGTTCTTTGAGCATTTTCTTTACATTGCTGATGCTATGAATAACATCGGCGAAATAGAAGCCAGTTTGTGGAATGATTCCGATGGATTTTACTACGATGTCCTGCATTTACCTGAACGACAAATTACCTTAAAAGTTAGGTCAATGGTAGGTTTAATTCCTCTATTTGCCATTGAAACTATAGAACCAGAAACTTTAAAATTGCTTCCTGGTTTTAAAAAGCGATTGGAATGGTTCATCCAAAACCGTCCTGATTTGCGGCAAAATGTGGCTTGTATGGAAACAAAAGGAGTGGGTGCGAGGAGATTACTGGCGATCGTTTCCAGAGATAAGCTCAGAAGTATTCTGCAAAAAATGCTGGATGAAAGCGAGTTTTTTGGCTCTTATGGCATTCGAGCACTTTCTCGATTTCATGCTGAAAATCCTTATATTTTTGATGTTAATGGTTCGCAATTTCGAGTTGATTATGAACCGGCTGAATCTACTAGTGGTTTATTTGGTGGTAACTCTAACTGGCGCGGCCCCGTTTGGTTTCCGGTGAATTTCATCCTAATTGAATCTCTGCAAAAGTTTCATTATTATCTAGGAGACGATTTCAAAGTGGAATGTCCGACAGGTTCAGGTCAAATGATGACACTTTGGGAAATTGCATCAGAATTATCTCAACGATTAACCAGAATTTTCTTGCAAAATTCCTCTGGTAAACGTCCTGTTTATGGTGGAATGCAAAAGTTTCAAAACGATCCACACTGGCAAAATCTGATTTTATTCTATGAGTATTTTCATGGTGATAATGGAGCCGGAATCGGTGCTAGTCATCAAACTGGCTGGACAGGTTTAGTTGCGAAATTAATCCAGCAATTTGGTGAATATGAAGCACAGCATCAAGAACCAGAAATAGAGAAGGATAAAGATGCGATCGCTTTAACATAATAACATCCAAAAAGGTTTGTTGTTACCATCTTGCCGAGACTCCTCACCAGATTTAGCAATTCTGGATTGGATGCTTCCAGGGTTGACGGGTTTGGAAATTTGTCGGCGTTTGCGAACAACAGGTAGTACAGTACCAGTGATTTTGTTGGCAGCAAAAGATGAAGTGAGCGATGCCTACGGCAAGCAGATGAAGCGTCTACGCGTCGCCGGATTAGATGCAAGAGCCGATGATTATGTAGTTAAGCCCTTCAGCATTGAGGAACTATTAGCTAGAATTCGCGCTCATCTGCGGCGCACGCAAGAAACAGACGAGGATTTGTTGCAATTTGAAGATTTAAGCTTAAATAAGCGCACTCGTGAAGTATTTCGGTAAAAACGAAGCATTCAGTTAACAGCAAAAAAATTTGACTTATTAAAATATCTCCTTTCACATCTTCGTCAAGTATTTACTAGAGATCAAATGTTAGAGAAAGTTTGGGGTTACAATTTCATGGCTGATTCTAATATTATTGAAGTATATATTCGTTATTTGCAACTCAAGTTAGAAGAAAATAATGAAAGACGTTTGATTCATACAGTCCGTGGTGTAGGCTATGCACTACGGGAGTAATCGTAATGACTTGGTAATTTCAAGAAAAGTAACATATTCAAGATAAAAGAGAATTATGAAGAAAAAATGGGCTGTTAAACGACTGACAGTAAATCTCACAACCGAGGAAATGAAGAAACTTGAACAATACTGTACTCTCACAGGAAGACCAGCAACAGATGTAATTCGAGAGTTGCTCCGAAGTCTTGAGGTTGACAATGCTGAAAACTCTGAGATGGGAACAGCAGACTCAAAAATCACTGTTGGCAGTTCGTCAAAATCACACTAACTATCGACTCGACTATAGCGTTTCCTAATCAGAATCAGCTACAGCTTAACCTCACCCCCAACCTCTTGATAAAAAGAGGGGTTGGGGGTCAATACTTTTCGGGTTTTGGGGGAAAGGGGAAAGGGAAAGGGTTTGAATTTACCTTTTCCCCTTTGCCCTTTAACCTTTTCCCAGACCAAAAGAGAGATTGTTAGGCTTATCCGAAAAGTATTGGGTTGGGGGTGAGGTTTTGATACGTACTTTATGCACCTGGGAACTTCTATATCCCGCCAAATTAAGGCTTTTACGCCTTTTATCTTTCCTATGTTTTAACAAGCATCGATTATGGGCATCATAATCCCAGTCCGAATACATCAGCTAGCAGCCAGAAAACTATTTGGCAGCAAGTTTTGCATTTAAACATATAGTATCAACCGATGGTATCTAGTTTTAGACCTTATCTCTTTGTTTCTCGATATAGTTTGTACGCTGTATTTCTTTTGGGATGCCTACAGATTCAATTGGGAGTAATCTGTAGCTTAGGTATTTGGATATTATCAGAAGCTAAATTACAAGCAGCCCAAGCACATCAGACCTGGAAATCACCTTTAGGATTGACTGAGCAAGTCACCACAGCAAATCCTGAGTCAGCACAATACTCAAAACCACTCCCCTATCGATTAAAACCAACACCTATTTTGCTCGCAGCACCGGAAAACTTCAATCCTGATTTGCGATTACCCCCATCGCGACCCGAACCACCGCTACCCGAACCACCACAGCAGAATTCTAGTCCGCCACCGCTACCCGAACCACCGCAGCAGAATTCTAGTCCGCCACCGCTACCCGAACCACCGCAGCAGAATTCTAGTCCACCGACAGCTTCCACCAAACCAAAAACGCCGGATGCAGTTTTGGAAAGTATTGATACGGACTATTACTATGAGACAGACAACTTTGGTCAAACTAATTTTTTCCTAGAACCAACAGTTCAGTTTCGATTGAGAAATGGCAATAAAATATTTTTCAAGACAGGTTTTAACTTCTTTGAGCAACGCGGTATTGAATCAATTACCAATTTTCCCTTGCAAGTTGGATGGCAAGGAAAAATTGGACAAGTGACTCTACAAACAGCAGCTGGAGTCGATGTGTTCAATCGTTTACCCACAGCTATCAATCTCAATGTTAAAGTGGATGCTCCCATTTCGCCGCCGCGAGTTTCGTCATCAGGTCGATTGCTATCGGCAGTAATAATATCAGGTAATTTAGAACAAGGGCCTTATAAATCTAATGCTCGAACTTTAGAAAATCAAATTACTGCTTGGCGATTTGGGCCTGATTTATACTGGCAGATTGACCGTAATACCAGCTTATTTTCGTCATTGCGTTTGGGTAGTTACAACGATGGTAATTCCGATGTACAGTCCTTTAGTAGGTTAGAGCGCAAGTTCGGACAATTTTCTTTGGCAGCTAACTTATTCACTTGGAGTTACGATCGCGATTTAGAACGCACTAGCGGTTATTTTTCTCCACCAGATTTTCTAGTTTACAACGGTGAGGTAGCTTGGGAGGGAGATATTGCAAAATTCTTACGCTGTCGCCTCGCTGCCAATTTAGGACGGCAGCGACTTAAAGGAGAATTTGACAACGCCAATACCTATCAAACGCGCTGTACGGTAAAACTGTCGCCCAGTATAGAAGCAGACTTGGGCTATAGCTTTAGTAATGTCCGCAATCAAGAAACCGGTGGAAGCGCCTACGGTGGTAATTCCTTCACAGGACAGTTGCGGGTCAAGTTTTAACAAAAAAGAATTCAGGAGTCAGAATTCAGGAGTCAGAATTCAGAATGAATATAGAATCAAGTTCTATATATTTTTGATTTTTTGATTTTTTGAAAGTTACAAACTTTGAATATTAAAGTATTTTTAATTTTAACTTCTAATTTTTAACTTCTAATTTCTAACTTCTAACTACTGGATTCTAAATTCACCATTCTGAATTCTGTTTTTTAAATCCAAAATGGTATAAGGCTGGAGAATGAAAGCACCATTACCTGATAACGAAACACAGAGAATCGAATCTCTTTTGCAGTATAAAATACTCGACACTCCTTCGGAAGCAGCCTTTGACGACCTCACCCGTTTAGCCTCATATATTTGTGGAACTCCCATTGCCTTAATCAGCTTAATTGATACTAATCGTCAGTGGTTCAAGTCAAAAGTTGGTTTGGATGCGCTACAAACACCCCGTGATTTGGCATTCTGCGCCCATGCTATTTTGCAACCTGAAGTTTTTGTTGTATCTGATGCAACAGTTGACGAAAGGTTTGCGACAAACCCCCTAGTCACCTCAGATCCGAATATTCGGTTTTATGCTGGAGTACCGCTAACTAACCCTGAAGGATATGCACTAGGAACACTTTGTGTAATCGATCGTGTACCAAGAAACCTCTCTCTAGAACAAGTTGAAGCATTACGAATTATTGGTCGCCAGGTAATTAAGCAACTAGAAATGCGCCGCAATTTAGCAAATTTGGTATTGGCAAGTGATACACGCAAACAGTCCCAGAAGACACGCAAACAATTTTTTCAAAGGATAGCTGGAGGATTTGGGTTAGCATCGGCAGTTTTAGTTTTGATTGGCGTGATTTCTTATCAAAACACATGTATATTGATTGATACGAATAAGCAAGTACTAATAACCCAAGAGAAAATCAATCAACTAGAAGAATTACTGTCTGAGATGAAAGATGCTGAGACTGGACAACGTGGTTACATCCTCACTGGACAAGAAAGTTATCTAGAACCTTATCAAGCAGTAGTTGGAAACATCGATCGCAAAATTGTAAAACTGAAAAATTTAATCGCAGATCAACCTAACCAACAAAAGCAGTTCGCAACCCTTGAATCTCTGATAGCTGCAAAACTTGCCATACTCAAGCAGACTATATACCTACGTCAAAATCAGGGATTTGAGGCGGCGTTGCAGGTAATCCAGACAAATCAAGGAAAACATCTCATGGATGATATCCGCAAGATCGTCCATGAGATAGAAAATCAGGATAGAAGGTTGCTTCAACGGCAGTCACAAGCTGCAAAAGCCAGTGCTAACAACACGGTTTTGACACTGGCGATCGCGATTTGTCTAAGTTTTTTGATTCTGGCTATAGTCTACTACTTTATTTACCGTGAAGGAAAAGAGCGGAAATTAACAGAGGAAACACTCAATCAAGAACGCAACTTTATCTCAACAGTCCTGAATACAACCAGCGCTTTGGTAATAGTTCTTGACACGGAAGGGCAAATCGTTCGCTTCAATCAAGCTTGCGAACAAATTACTGGTTACTCATTTGATGAGGTGAAAGGAAGGCATTTCTGGAACCTATTTCTACTTCCTGAACAGGTAGAGCCGGTTAAAGCAATTTTTGAGCAGTTGCGATCTGGTGAAGCGCCCAAAGAATACGAAAACTATTGGGTAACTAAGGATGGCAGCCGGCGACTTATTTCTTGGACTAACACTACCTTGAAAGACTATGAGGGGCAGGTTGAATACATTGTTGCTACAGGTATTGACATCAGCGATGTCTTTGAGGAACTTCGCTTACGCCAACGAACTGAACAGCATCTCAAAGCAGAGTATGTTACAACCCGGATCTTAGCAGAGTCAACCACAATCAACGAAGCCATGCCCCAAATCTTGCAAGGAATTTGCGAAAGTTTGGGATGGGATTTTAGTGAATTTTGGATGGTAGATGGGCGAGCAAATCTACTGTCTTTGCTAAATTCATGGTATAAAATCTCCTTTGAGATGCAAGAGTTTGACATCCTCAGTCGGCAGATTACATTTGCACCAGGAATTGGGCTGCCTGGGCGTGTCTGGGCTAGTCTTGAACCTGTTTGGATTGCTGATGTCGTTAAAGATCGGAGTTTTATCCGCTCTCAAATCGCTGCCGAAGCACAACTGCACGGAGCTTTTGGTTTTCCGATCTGTAGTGGTAAAAAAATCATCGGTGTGATTACCTGCTTTAGCCATAAAATCCAGCAAGCTGACCCAGATTTGGCAAAAGTCATGAATTTGATTGGCGAGCAAGTAGGGCAGTTTATTGAGCGCAAGCAGGCAGAAGAACAACTCCAACGCCAAAACTTGCGATCGCAACTATTTACTGAAATCACCCTCAAAATTCGTCAGTCTTTGCAAATCAAAGAAATTCTCCAAATCACTGTCACCGAGGTGCAAAAAATTCTCCATAGCGATCGAGTTTTGATTTATCAGCCTTTGGCTGATGGCTCTGGAGCTACCGTGGTTGAGGCAGTAATTTCTGGCTGGCTAGCAATTAAAGAGAAAGAGCTAGTCAATGCTTACTTTCAAGCCGAATACATCCAACAATACTATCTACAACAGTACCGTCAAAAACCGAATCTGGGGCTTGCTGACTTGGATATAGCTGAAGTCCAAAAAAACCATCTCGAATTACTGCAACAATTTGGAGTCCAGTGTAATTTAGTCATACCCATTCTTGTCAAAGAAGAACTCTGCGGTTTGCTGATTGTCCATCAGTGCGGCAGTTCCCGCCAATGGTCTAGCTTTGAAACTCATCTTTTACGGCAAATAGCCGATCAAGTAGGTATTGCCTTAGCCCAAGCCCAAATGTTAGATGCAGAAACTCAACAACGACGAGAACTCGAAATTGCTCGTCACCAAGCTGAATTAGCTTCTCAAACCAAAAGTGCCTTTTTGGCCAACATGAGCCATGAAATTCGGACTCCGATGAATGCTGTGCTAGGAATGACAAGCTTAATGTTAGATACTCCCCTAAATTCCGAGCAGCGGGATTTTATGGAAACAATTCGCATTAGTGGCGATGCTCTTTTAAGCCTGATCAACGAAATTTTGGATCTGTCCAAACTAGAGGCTGGGGAAATGGCACTAGAAACTCTAGATTTTGACTTATCTACCTGTGTAGAAGAAGTATTGGAGTTATTGGCTCCCTCAGCCCATCATAAGGGATTAGAAATTGCAGGATTAATTTACAGCAACGTCCCCACCCACCTCCAAGGCGATGCCGGCCGCTTGCGACAAATTCTTATGAACCTGATTAGCAATGCAATCAAGTTCACCAGCAAAGGTGAGGTCGTATTACGAGCAGAATTGCGATCGCTTTCCTTGACTACAGCCACCATCTATTTTGCGATCGTAGATACCGGTCTTGGCATTACCCCTGAAGATCAATCCAAACTCTTTAAGCCATTTACCCAAGTAGATGCTTCCACTACCCGGAAATATGGCGGCACAGGTTTGGGATTAGCCATCTGCAAGCAACTGGTAAGCTTGATGGGAGGAGAAATGGGTGTAGAAAGTCGCTTGGGGAAAGGATCTAAGTTTTGGTTTGAAGTAACTCTTGCCATGCAACTTGACTCTATTTCTTTAGAAGGCGAACGCGAACTTTTGCTCAATCGCCGCTTGTTAGTGGTGGATGATAATGCTACTAATCGCAAAATCATCTACCATCAAGCTACTCGTTGGGGAATGCTGGTGGATCAAGCGGCTTCGGCTACTACTGCCCTCAAAGCTATTCAGGAAGCTGCCAAGCAAAAAAATTTATATGACATAGCTGTGATTGATATGCAGATGCCAAAAATAGATGGCATGACTTTAGGAGAACAAATTAAAGCAAATTCAGCGATCGCTGGGCTACCTTTAATTATGCTTACCTCTACTAATCAACGCGATGAAATCCAACGAGCGCTAAAAATAGGATTTGCGGCTTATTTAGTCAAACCTATTAAGCCGTCCCGACTCCTCCATACGATCGTGACTATTTTAGGAACGCAGCCAGAAGAAGAGTCAGAAGTCAGAATTCAGGACTTAAAACTGAAAAATTCTGAAAAAAACCGCAACTATTATTGTGACTCCTCTAAACTTAGAATTCTCTTGGCTGAAGATAATTTGGTGAATCAGAAAGTTGCCCTGAAGCAACTCCAAAGTCTGGGTTATAGCGCTGATGTTGCTGGTAATGGGAAAGAAGTTTTGCAGCTATTAGAAAAAATTCCCTACGATTTAATTCTGATGGATTGCCAAATGCCAGTTCTTGATGGTTTAGAAACCACAAAAGAAATTCATCGTTGGCAAGAAAGTGACTTTGCTAGTGGTTATCGTCCGGTGGTAATTGCAATGACAGCTAATGCCATGAAAGAAGACCAACAAATGTGTCTAGATGCCGGAATGGATGACTATTTGAGCAAGCCAGTAATAAAAGAAAAATTGGCGTTGACATTAGAGCGTTGGGGAAATGCGATCTTCGAGGCAAAAGAAACAACTGCCACAGAGCAAACAGTTTATACAACAAATGTCGGTGCAGTTAACCTCCCAATTGATTGGGAACGCTTACACCAATTATCGGAAAACAACCCAGAATTTGAATTGGAACTACTGCAAATATTTGTTGAGGATATTCAATCTCGTCTAGAGTTAATTAAAATAGCGATCGCAGCTCATGACTTTGAGCAAATAATACTCCAAGGTCATCAAATTAAAGGTTCTAGTGCCAATATGGGAATTACAACCATGCATCTGGCAGCCGAAAAACTAGAACAACTAGCTTATAAGCAAGAGCGTCGAGGTTCTAGTAACTTAATCGTAGAGTTAGATGACTTTATTAAACGCATCCAAGATTTTTTGAATTGTCAAGATAGTAACGCCACAACCTGAAATAATATTGCTTAATAAATTCACTGGATAAACACTTATTTTATATTTCTCATTATTAATTTTCTATTTGACAGATAGAAATTGTCACCGATTGGGAATAATAACAAAGTATATTCGGTGAGTTGGCTGCATCATCAGCTAAGAATTTTTAGCCTAAATGTCAGTTAAATACATCATCTATTATTCCCAATTGATTACCCAAAAGTGAGGTTTTCCTAATGAGTCAGATGAGTAGAGACGATGTACGAGAAAGACTTGGTAATATCGATCAGATTCGCGATATTATTCTTGGAACCCAGCTAAGAGAGTACGAAAATCGATTTAGCAAGCTGGAGTCAGATGTATCTCTCCTGCAACAACAGACACGATTGCATGTCGAGCAACTCAAGTCCAACTTTTCCGCCGAACTAAAAGCAGGATTTGAGTCGCTGGATAAAAAGCTGAAATCACTGAACCTCGCAACTCAAGAAGAAACTCTTGACTTACGGCAACAGGTTGATAGACTTAATAAAAAGTTTTCTAGCAGCGTTCAGTCGCTTGATGAAACCTTAGATAGCCAAACTACCTTGATTCGAGATGAAATCTTTCAAACTAAAGTCCAATTACAAGATGATGTTACGGCATTACGGGATCTGATTTTAGAAGAAATAGATCGGCGCTTCTCACAGCTGACAGACACGAAAGTTTCTAAAGACGATATGGCTGAAACTTTGTTTGCCTTGGGAATGCGTCTGAAAGAAACTGAATTTATTCCTAAATTGCGAGAAGCAGCCAATGAACGCAGCGATGAATATACTGCTGTACCGCTTTTAGAAACTACAAAGTTATCAAAAGTAAGTGTTAACTCACTCTAACAGTACAGCAGAATTAAATTCATAATCAAGTCAGAAAGTAAAGAGATATGAAGGAGATAATGACTCCCAACTCATAACCTCTAACTCACAACCTCTAACTCAGCACTCTAAAAAGGATAACTCAGGTGGAAAATTCGATTTCTCAATCTGTTGAGTTGAAGTCAGAAACAGCTGTGCAGCTTGACAATTTGCTGCATTTGCTTATCGATCTCAAAATTATCGAATCCCCTGAGCAATCTCCTTTATTACCATTAGAAACTGATAATAGTAATGAGTATATTCCAGAAGAAATTGAATTACTACAACTTCCTCCAGTGACATTAGAAGTATGTGAAGCTTATTTAGAGTCGGATTTTAATTTTCATCAAGATATATCTAATTACTCACAAACTACTCAAGAAGAATTAGAAGAATCTATTGAAATATTTACAGAATTTGAGGAAAAATTAGATAACTCAGAAGATGCATTGCAAAAATTACGGGATATATTAGTCGGATATGAGCTAACAGAAATAAACAATATTACAGATAAGTTAGAACAAAAATTAACAAAAATAGAGCATCAAATTTATGACCCTAAAGAGTTAATAAATCTACTATTACCGTGGATTTCTGAACTTTTAAGGCTGAAGATTACAGAATCAAGAGAGGAAATTGTCCAAATAATCGCTCCGATAATTGATGAGACTATCCGCAGTCGCACTGAACAAAATAAAGTTAGTATGAGTACAGCGATCGCACCTGTAATTCCTCTAGCTATTTCCCAGCAAATTATTATAGCTCCAGAAGAAGTTTCAGATGCGATCGCTCCGGCAATGGGACGAGCCATAAAAAAGCAAATTGAAATTGAGCAGAATATTGTGGTGGATGCACTCTACCCAGTTATTGGTAGTACCATAGCCAAATATATGGCAGAGACAATTCGTGCCATTAACCGACAAGTTGAAGAAACCCTCAGCGTTGAAGGCATTAAACGTAAAATTCGTGCCAAGCTACAGGGAGTTTCAGAAGCAGAATTAATTCTTAAAGAAGCTCTGCCATTTACAATTCAAGCCATTTTCTTGATTCATAAAACATCTGGTTTAGTTATCTCAGATATTCAGCACTCTCATGTAGAGCAGCTAGAGGCTGAAATGGTAGCAGGAATGCTGACAGCAATTCGTAGCTTTGCCAATGATTGTATCAATCAATCTGGAAGCATAACAGAATTAGATGCAATTGAATATGGAACATCCAAAATAATTTTAGAAGTTGCCGGATACTGTTATTTAGCGATTGTTGTGCGAGGAGAACCAAGCAAAAACTTTATTTGGAAAATGCGGCAAACATTCAGCAGAATTATTAAAAAATATGGTAATATAATTGAAAAGTTTGACGGCGATCCAGATTTAATTCCTATTGAAATTCATACACTTCTAGAAAAGCTAAAGAATTCAGATATTCAGGATAAAAAGAAAGCGAAAATCTGGCCACTACAGATATTAGTCTTAACATTGATCGGTACCATTTTAATTCCTTGGGGTATTTGGCAATACCGTAGTAGAGTTATACATTCCATTGAAAATCAAACTTCGTTGGCTCTAACTTCTGTTCCAGAACTAGCCGTATATCGGCTCACTGTACAAGTAGAACACAACAAAATAAAACTAACAGGACGATTACCTAATCAACTTCTTCGCCAGAAAGCCGAGCAAACTGTTAAAATCACTTCTCCTAATTGGTTGATTGACAATCAAATTTTATTAGTAGAAGTACCAGCAGATCCCGTATTAGCTGCTGCTGAAGTCAAACGAGTTACAGCAGTTTTAAATCAGACTAACGATATAGCAATTTACGCTCAATATATCGCTGGTAAAGTAGCTGTTGAAGGAACTGTCAACCGAATTGCAGATGCTCAGATTATTGCGAATGCATTTGCGCAAATTCCCGGCGTAAAATCTGTGTCTAGTGCGGTACGAGTAGAACCCCCACAGATTGAAGTTCGATTTTACTTTCAACCCGACTCAGCGAGTTTAATGAAAGCAGATACAGCACACAAGATTCAACAGGTTAAACTTTTCCTTAATCAGCACCCAAATAAGCATTTAAAAATCATTGGTTATAGTGACCGTACTGGTGCGAACAAATCTCAAAAATTGGCACTGACGCGAGCAAAGGCTGTACAACAAGCACTGATTAAATTAGGCATCGCGCCATATCGCCTACAAGTCATTGGTAGGACAAGTTTACCACCAGGAATTGATGAAACTCAACCCTTGTGGTTAAGCCGCTGTGTCGCTCTAGAAGCGATAAAGGAATTTTAAGTTTATAGTAGTTATGATTTCGATCGAACATTCTCTACTTTCCTTCAACTATGTCTACAATCTCTAAAAAAATATGCTTATTTGGTGATTTTGGTGTTGGTAAAACTAGTCTGATTCGCCAATTTGTAGAGTGCCAGTTTAGCGATCAATACCTTTCAACTGTAGGAGTAAAAATCTCTCGTAAATTGGTTGTTTTTTCAAAAGAAGAGCTACTTGTTGAACAAAAATTACAGTTAATTATTTGGGATATTGAAGGTAGTAATAAGTTTAAAGCAGTTGCTAAAAATTATTTTCAAGGTTCTAAAGGTGCTGTGATAGTCGGTGATGTGACACAAGCAGAAACCCTCAATCATATCCAAGAGCATATTCAAACTTTTTTAGCTGTTAATCCTAACAGCTATATTGTTGTTGCACTGAACAAATCAGATATGATTGCAGCCGAATATTTAGAAAAAATTCGGCAAATGCATCAATTTACTAATCAAGCTAATATATTAGACACTTATGTAACCTCAGCTAAAACTGGTAATAATGTTGATAAAATATTTCAAGCTTTAGCCACTCGTTTAATTTAATTAAGATGAATTCATTTTTTACAAACCTATTAGCTGTATGTGGGATTGAATATTTGATAATTGATGAAAACTTCAAAATTTTAGAGATATCTTTGGGATTAAATCATTTTGCCGAGCTTCCTAATGAAGTAAAGCTAGGTCAGGATGTTCGGATTGTGTTTCCAGAATTAGAGGGACTAGAAGATGTTTGTGATGCAATTCTCCAGGGAGAACAAGATAATTTTGAATTAAAAGGAATTATGCGATCGCCAGATACATCTTCTCCTTTATATATTGATATTCGTATTACTAATAATCTCCAAGAAGACCATTCTAGGAATCGACTAACCATTGTTGTCAAAGACGTGACAGAACGGATGGTACTTGAGCAATCTTTATTTCAAGGTGCAAATGAAGCAAATCTTTTATTACGCAACTTAAAGGCTTCTAAACAATACATTGACCAAATTGTGACATCAATGGCGGATGCCTTGTTAGTGACAACGCTATCAGGCGAGATCAAAAAAATGAATTATGCCGCACAAATCTTATTGCAATACAACGAAATAGAACTCATCGGTCAACCGATCGCAAAAGTTATTGGAGAAGCCAATAAATATCCATTGATAGTTGATGATATTGATATATTCCACAGTCAAGACATCAATTTTTTAGTAAAAGAAGTAGAAACCGTTTGTTATACCAAAAGTGGTAAAACAATTCCCGTAGCTTTTTCATCCTCAATTGTCAAGACAGAAATTGAACATTTTCAAGGTTATGTTTACATTTTGCGAGACATGACTGAACGAAAGCAGGCAGAACTTGCTAAACAGGAATTCTTAGCAATGATTGGCCATGAAGTTCGGACTCCCATCGCATCGGTAATTGGTATGGCCGGTTTGTTGCAATATACTGAATTGACTGCTGAACAGCAAGATTTTGTTGAAACCATTTACACCAGTGGAAATTCCTTACTCAAAATTATTAACGATTTCCTTGACTTCTCTAAAATCCAATCGGGTAACTTAGAACTCGAAGAGGAACCTTTTGCTTTGCGAAATTGCATTCATGAGGCTCTTTATCTACTTGCACCTACAGCTAGAGAAAAAGGTTTAAAACTCACATTTTTAGATAGTCCTCAACTTCCTACTACGATTGTGGGAGATATCACCAGACTGCGCCAAGTCTTGATTAATTTAATCAGTAATGCAATTAAATTTACCGAAACTGGAAGTATAGAAGTCTCAGTTATAACCCGCAAAAATAGCGATATTAATCATTCTGCTGCAAATACTAACGAAATTCAGTTTAGTATTAAAGATACAGGCATTGGAATTCCACGCGATCGCCGAGAGCGTTTATTTAAAGCTTTTAGTCAAGTTAACTCCTCCATTACTCGACAGTATGGCGGTACTGGCTTAGGTCTTGCTATCTGTAAGCAACTGTGCGAGTTAATGGGTGGCAGAATTTGGGTTGAAAGTGAGCTGAATGCAGGTAGTACATTTTACTTTACGATTGCCGCTTCTGTTATTCCAGAGGAGTCAGCAGGAGCCAGTATGGTCTTCTCCCAACAGGAGATACCAAAAGCGATCGAGTCTTCACAAGTGGAGCAACTGGCGTTCAGAAGTCAAGAGTTATTAAGCGTCCCCGCGTCTTCTTCCCCGTCTCGTGACCTATATAATTTAAGAATTCTTTTAACTGAAGATAATCTGATAAATCAGAAAATAGCCTTGAAGCAACTCAAAAGTCTCGGCTACAGTGCTGATATTGCTAATAATGGAAAAGAAGCGTTGCAACTATTAGAAAAAATTCCTTATGATTTAATTCTGATGGATTGTCAAATGCCGATTCTTGACGGTTTAGAAACCACAAAACGAATTCATCGTTGGCAAGAAAGCAGCTTTGCTAGTGGTCGTCGTCCTGTAGTAATTGCAATGACAGCTAATGCAATGAAACAAGACAAACAAATGTGTTTAGATGCTGGAATGGACGACTATTTGAGCAAACCGGTGATGAAAGAAAATTTAGCCGCGACGTTAGAGTATTGGGGAAATGTAATATTCAAAGCAAAAGAAACAACTGCCACAAAGCAGACAGTTTCGACAACAAATGTTGGCTCAGTTGACCTCCCAATTGATTGGGAACGCTTGCATCAACTTTCAGAAAATAACCGAGAATTTGAATTAGAACTACTACAAATATTTGTTGAAGATATTCAACCTCGTTTAGAGGTCATTAAAATAGCGATCGCAGCTTGTGACTTTGAGCAAATAGCGCTTCAAGTCCATCAAATTAAAGGTTCTAGTGCCAATATAGGAGTTACAACTATGTATCTGGCAGCAGAAAAACTAGAACAATTAGCGATCGACCAAGAGCGTCAAGGTACTATTAACTTAATTGTAGAGTTAGAAGATTTTATTAAACGCATCCAAGATTTTTTAATCATCAGTCAGTAGTCACGATCTCCCTACTGCAATCATAGGCATTTTTTGTAAGATTTACTAATAAATAAACAGTAACGATTATCTACTGTCAGATCATAACTTAATTTGTCGGCAATGGCGGACATAATTTTTAAACCCCGGCCGCGCTCTCGATTGTTATCCTCAAATTCAGATGTTTGGCGCAATTGCTGTTCTAAGTCAAATGGTTCACCTTGAGACCAGATGCGAATTTCTATGTATTCATCTAACCGCACAGCTTCCATCTCAATTGGAGTTTCAATAGGTAAGTTTTTGTGAGCATGTTCGACAATGTTAGTAAAGCCTTCCATCATCAGTGTTTGACATTGCCACCAAATTTGTTTATCGGGAATAGGTGGTTGATTCATCTGCTCGAACCAAGACAAAACTTGAGGTGAAACTGTCAAATCTGTGTTGACTTTGAGATAAATTTTATTATTCACTTCTTAACTAAGAAAATATCGTGAAATTATCATATTCGTTAATTAGTTTATTTAATTTGAGTATTTTTACTATACATTAAAAACTAAATTGCATATAACTTAAATTAAAGCAACTATTTATCAATCATTTTACTTAGTAAATTGTAATTTATGTTTAAAATTCTAGTTATTGATGATGACCCGACAGTGCGAGCAGTACTGAAAAGCACACTCCAAAGGCAGGGTTATGAGACTACTGTAGCTAGCAATGGTGAAGAAGGAATTATCCAAGCACAACTGCTACATCCTGCCCTGATTATCTGTGATTGGATGATGTCACAGGTAGATGGGTTAGAAGTGTGTCGTCGAATTAGAACAGATCCAGAATTGGCAACTACTTTTTTTATTCTATTGACAGCTAGGGGAGCAGCTCGAGGAGAGGAGGAAGATAGAGTTAGAGGACTTGATGCAGGAGCGGATGAGTTTATCTCCAAACCAATAGAGATGAATGAATTGAAAGCACGGGTAAGAGCAGGACTAAGGTTACACCAGCTAAATCAGGATTTGCAAAGTCAAAAGCAAGCTTTGGAGACACTCAATCAGGATTTGCAAACTCAAAAGCAAATTTTGGAAGCCGAATTGGCTGAGGCCGCTGATTATGTGCGATCGCTTTTACCCTCACCCCTTGTAGGAGCAGTAACTACAGAAAATCTATTTATTCCCTCAGCGCAGCTAGGGGGTGATTGCTTTGACCATTATTGGATTGACGAGGATCATTTGGCAATTTATTTGTTAGATGTATCTGGTCATGGGGTGGGTTCAGCCCTCCTATCGGTATCCGTACAGAATGTTTTGCGATCGCAATCTCTACCAAACACTAACTTTTGTCAACCAAGTGAAGTCCTAAAAGCTCTCAATCATGCCTTCCAAATGAGTAAGCACGGTGATAAATACTTTACAATCTGGTATGGAGTTTATCACCGCCTTAAACGTCAACTCATTTATGCCAACGCCGGACATCCACCAGCTTTACTGTTATCTAATACCTCCACAAACAACATCGAAATTAAACAGCTAACTTCTTTAGATTTACCAATTGGCTTTTTACCTGAAGTTAAATTTGAGGATGCTGTTTTTCAGGTTGAAGAAAACAGCACTTTATACATTTTTAGTGATGGTGTTTATGAAATTAATCAGTCAGATGGTAAAATTTGGGGGATTGATGCATTCATTGACTTACTAACCAAATATAGTCAGAATACCTGTAACCTCAATCAACTATTAGCAAAAATTCTCACCTTAAAAACTCAAGATAATCTTGATGATGACTTATCTTTAGTCAAAGTTAACTTTGGTTAAAATAGTCAGTTATGCATACTTAGATTTGAATTGCTTAATAGCTTATTGTGTTGCTAATACTTGACGATAAAAGTCATCTTTGTCAGCAAATGTTTGAAAAATTCTATCCATTTTAGTTAGTTCAAACAACATTCTAACTTGATCGCTTATTGAACAAACAAACAGTTTAGCTTTAGCAGTTCGTACCATTTGCATTGCTGATACTAAAGCACCTAAACCAGAGCTATCAATAAACTTTACTTCTTTCATATCAATTAACAAAATATCAGCGCCATTTGCCAGCATACTACTAACTTCACGACGTAATTCATTTCCTCTAATACCATCTAAAATTCCAGATATCTCTAGTACTTTCACGCTCAAATTCATGGTTTTTTTTCCTATTCTGTAGTTATATTTTGGCATTGAATTAAGGTAAACCGCAATAGAGAAACTCTGTAATTAGCTTGGTTTTACTACTTGCTGATGACTGTTATTTGCGATTGCCATAAAAAAGCTAGCATCAACCCATTGCCGAGAAATTTCAAAAGCTTCAAAATAGCCGTCTTTTTGACCTAACTCACGTGCCCAGAAACGAGACAGAACAAGTATGGCATCAAGTTGCATAAATGCTTTATTTAACTCTGATTCATAACAACCAATCGCTGCAACTTTTTCCTCAATTACAGAAGTTATATCTACAAAAAAGTTGGGTTCAAAACCACGCAAAAAAACAGGTGGTGCTGAATACCACAAGGGTATATTTTTGCGGGTAGCAACATTAGAAACTGCGATCGCACACACTTCATGATCTCTATGCCCATATTTTTCAGGTTGTGGTGCGTGAGTAATAATCAGATCCGGTTGCCAACGCCCAAGAGCTTCTTCAGTAACTTTAATCACTGCTTGTGTGGAGAAATTGCACTCCTCAAGTGTATGAAACTCATAAGTTGCACCGATGATTTTACCAGCCGCATCCGCTTCTTGATGACGTGTACCCTTAACAGGCGAACTAGAAAGACCACCATCAGTCAAAATTAAGCAACGAACATTCCATCCTGCCTTAGACATCAGACTGAGAGTACCAGCAGCAGGTAGAACTTCATCATCAGCATGAGCATAAATTGTTAAAACAGTTCGCTGACCAAAGTTTTTTGAGTCTGAATGAGTGTTCATAGCTGTTTTTTTCTAGGCTGAATTTATAAGTCAGTAGTCATCTTCCTTTTGCTCACTCCTCTTACTTAACTTTTAAACCTCTTTTGGAGGCTGCCAAACAGATGCGCGGATGATCGCCCACAAAAGTAATAAATTATAAATAGCCCATGCACCATTAAGCAGGTGAACATCAGGATTATTTAAATGGCCAATAGCGAATTGGTAAAGGCTCCATAACATCCCCAAGATGGTAAGGATAAAAACAACCAACTGCGGCCAAACAAGCCGGAGATAAATCCCGGATTGCCGCTGCTTAGGTGTGACTTGGAAATTGAGTTTTTGTCCTGTAAACACACTCCATACAGCTTGAATTAATAAGGGAAATAAAGCGATCGCATATTGTTCAGAACGCCATACTTCTCTAGCTGGAATGCCCCAAGTAGCTGTAAGGAAAGTCAGACGGTTAATAATAAAAGCTGGGAAAAAGTGTATGGCAAAGTCAGCTCCGTAGCTTCTAACTGGAACAATGTCCGTAAAAAAATAAATAATTGGACAAGAAATAAAAACCAGAGTTGCAAAACCAGAGAAATAACTATACATCGTCTTGAAATATTGCAACCTTTGCCAAAACGTTAGCCCTGATTTTGTCAGTGGATTTTCCCTCACTAGCACTTGGATAGTTCCTTGTGCCCAACGTAACCGCTGTTTTAGAGTAGAACTGAGATCGTCTGGTGCTAAACCTTCTGCCAAAAGTTCATTGTGGTAAATAGATTTCCAGCCAGCACTATGCAGACGCATGGCTGTATTCATATCTTCCGTAATGCTATTACTGGATACCCCACCAACTAAATCAAATTCATCTAAACGTTTTTCATCTTTGGCAAATTCATCAGCAAAGTTTTGCAGTCCTACACTAACTAATGCTTCACGTCTGAGAATCGCATTTGTGCCCGTATAAAACGCAGCATTCATGCCATCTTTACCTTGTTGAAGTGGCCCATAAAATAAATTTGCTCGATGTCCAAAAGGATCGCCTGGAGGAATATTGTAAAAATCTTGGCGGGTCTGTACAAAAGCAATTTGATTCTGTTCGTATTTTCCGATTAAAAGATTATAGGTGTAAAAATAAGGCAGAACTCGCTTGAGAAAATTTCGCTTGGGAATGTGGTCAGCATCTAGAGTAACAATAAAATTTCCTGACGTTTCTCCAGAAAAAATTGCATAATTGATGTTGCCTGCTTTGGCATGATGTGCAACACCAGGGGTCTTCGGACGAGCAATGTAACGAAAACGAGCGAGTTCAACTAGTTCTAGTTCTTTTTTGTAAATAGCTTCTTCTAAAGCTTTCCGTTCAATAATTAAGCGATCGCGTAGCGTCTTTGTCGAAGAATCGCTAATACTTTGATGAATCGGAGGTAGCCAAAGAATCAGCGATCGCAAACTTTGCACAAATCCAACCGCAGGCTGGTTTCCCACTGATTCTGATGATGTTTGCAGCCATTGTTCGGCGGCTTGAGTATTAGGTGTCAGATTTTCCAGTTGCTTCAAACGCTCCAACAATCCAGCATGTTCTGCATCAATCCGTTCCGCTTCTAGCTGTAATTGTGGTGACTGCAAATCTTGAATACACAATTTTTCTGTCATCGCTCGTATATCAGCCGAATTGCCATCATCCAGCACATAAACGCGTAACTTGATGGGCGGATAATCCATTGCTAAGGCAGCTTTGGCAGTTTCTTCGACAATTTCCGGCGGCTCATTGTAGCAGGTGACAAATACATCCACTGTTGGCCAGTCGGCTTTGGGTATAGGTGGGGTCATCTGGTCGAGAGACTTAATTTGTCTGACTAAAGGTCGCCACAACCCAATTACAAACATAACGCCACCGAAATAACTGTAAATCTCGGCTATCAGCAAAGGAATAGAAATCCAGAGGGCATCAAAATTGATCGAATGAGTGACGCGCCATTGCAAATACCAGATACCAAAAATTAAATTGATTTCTGCTAGATAACGAAATAACAGCGTTCTTTTTTTGAGTAATGAGCGGCTGTTACCAGGAAAGTTTGTTAGAGAAACTGAAGCCATCTTAGTACCAATAGTTAATGTATCTGCATCCTCATCAAAATAAGTATTCCCTAGTTAAATTTGCGACTAACAAATTTTCTCGAGCGAGCCAAAATTGGCGTTGCTGAATTCAGCTACAAATCTAGATGTAGAGACGTAGCATTGCTACGTATCACAAGGATTTTGGATTACTAGGACTTATACAAAACTACACACTCTAGGGGCAATTTTATGAATTGCCCCTACCTGAAAATCAGGGTTTTGGTTATGTTATTTTGTGCCAGTTACTAGGTGAGTTTTTTCACTATCTGAAACCCAGTAACTTCCAGAACTATCAGAAGTTAACTTGGTTTGTTGTGTGGCGCTGTTTGGTAGACCTCGCCCAGAATTTCCCTTAGCAACTGTCTGCCACCAAAGGGAGTTCGTAGTAGTAATCGGACGAATTAAGGGTTGTCGATTTGTCACATTGTATAGTAAGGATTGCAAAATCATACTGTTGGTGCTGCTGGTGAAACCAACTGCTGTTTTGCCGGTGGTTTCGTAGAAGCCCTCATAAAATCCAATTAATGGATTATATAAGTCAGTCGTTCCTTCTTGTAACTGTTGACTATACTTATTGTCTGGAAGCAGAGCATTATAGGCAAAAGCTACTGCTGTACTTACCAATCGCCCCTTTGGTAGTGGTTGACCATCATCTCCTAAAGCTACCCAAGCCTCCCCTTGTCCAGTAATTGTACTGTGGACAGTGTAAGGTTTACGATCGATTAAGGTAGTGGCTGAGGCTGTGAGCGTGCCTGTGCGACGGTAACGTTCAGCTTGTGCTTGAAAAATTGGTTCAAAGAGCGATCGCATTTTTGGATCTAATCCAAACTCCAATGCATAGAGTACAAAAGGATTGCTAACTGTATATTGGTTAACTTTGGAGTTAGTATCTGTGCGATGGCGTTGAATTGGGACTTTCAATCCCTCCACTGAGGCAGTTTGATATTCACCCCCAACAGCAGAACGATCGAGATTAAACCCCCATAATTGAAAAGCACGAGCGGCATATTCCTCATAACCCAAGCGGATTTCGGGGTTAACGCGGGTGAGATATCGCCCATCTTCTTCTTTGGTAACGGTGGCACTGGAGAGAATACCTTCACGCACCACACGCAAGTATGACCAATCCAAGACAATTTTATCTACCGCAGTCGTGTATTCTGGATGACAGCTTTTTAAGTTGTACAGCGCTGCCAGCATTCTACCCAAATCTAAAGCTGACCAACCGTTTCCTTCAGGAACTGGATTACCACCATAATCGACTGGTTGGAGCGATCGCGTATCATAACTCCGACTTGGCAATTCCCCAGCAAATAACGGTAACTTTGTCAAAGCTCCTAAGAGATGGCGGGTGCGCTGGTCAAATTCTTTAGGGGTAATTGTATCGAGCGATCGCGCTGCATGGAGTGCTGCAAGATAATCTCCCAATCCCCAGAGGGTTGCACCTTTGAAATCACTGCGATCGTCTATCAGCCCACTCTTAGCGTGATAATTCGCTTGGAAGTATCGCCAAGCCGCCTCTGCATAGCGCCGTTCAATAGGCGTTAGCGATCGCTCTAGTTTCAGGTTAGATGATGACTGGGGACTATCCACTGGTGGAATAGGTGCAACAGCTACTTCTGTAGGTTTAGAAGTTGCGATCGGAGTTGTAACAGGAGAATTCGGTTGATTTACAGGTGTTGCAGAAGAAGCATTTTCACTAGGTTTGCCAGTAGAATTCGGTTGATTTACAGGTGGTGCAGAAGAAGCATTCTCACTAGGCTTGCTAGTAGACACACTCACAGAAGTGGAAGCAATTAAAGGGTGATTTCCCCTAGCTTTGTAGTATAAAATCTCCAAAATTAACCCATTCGTATTACCTGTTAAAGCTTTGTTGGGTTGTTTTGATTCTTCATAGATGCCAGCATAGTAACCGCTATCATCAGGACTGCGAAGATCCTTGACTGCATCAAAAACTTTTTGGGCATAAGCATTATCTGGAAATAGATAGCGCCAGCCAAAAGCAGCTTTTGTACTGAGGCTGCGAAACTGTGGGTAAGGTTGATTGGTATCGGTAATAGTTGCCCAATTTGTACCGTTGGCGTAAACGGTGTTGTAGAGAAAATAAGGTGCTTGGTCGATATTATCTTCTGTTACCGCAGTTAACTGACCTGTGGTATCAAAACGCCGTTTTTGTACATCTAAAACCCTAGCAGCAAAATCAGCTAATTCACCTTGCAAGCCAAATTCAATCCCATCAAGGATATAAGACTCACTCACAACGTAATTATTAGCGTTGGTGCTTTGAAAGTCACGCGTATCAACAGGGATTTGCACACCATTAATTTCGACCAATTTAAATGGTTCTAAAGCAATAGCCTTGGGTGCAGAGAAACCCCAAAGTTGATAACCCCTAGCGCCATATTCTTCGTAGCCGAGTCGTCCTTCTTGCACCAGTAAGGTTTTGTTGTCAGGGAGAACAGTCGCGCCATAAAGTTGTCCATCTTTGAGCGATCGCGCCACCTGCCACTTCGCTATAATTCCTTTGAGCCAGTCATTATATTGCGGATGACAGGTACGGATGACATCAAACGCAGCCAGTATTCGCCCAACATCCAAAGCAGACCAACCAATACCCCGCTCTAGTGGATTGTTGCCATAATCAACCATCTGTGCAGTGGCCGCATTATAGACTTTATTTGGCAAGGCATCTTCAAATAACTTCAGACTGCTAAGAGTCGTCAAAAACTTATTGAGGCGGGAATCAAAGTCTGCTTGATCGGTAAGATTCAACCATCGTGCAGTATTCAATGCCATCAGGTAGTTACCCATATCCCAGAGTGTACCTGAAGGATAACCCCCAGTAGAATTGGTAAATCCCGTTGCTGGCTGATAATTTTTGACAAAATACTGCCAAGCCCCACGAGCATAAGTTTGTTCTTCAGATGTGAGCGGGGTTGTAATATTGCTACAGCTATTGGAATTTTGAGATAAGACTGGTGTCGGGATGTAAAACAAAAATTGCAGAAATGTTCCAATTAGGAACAATGCAATCCATCTCAACAGCTTTTGTTGAGGGAGTTTGTATAGCATAATTCAAAGAATAAGTTAAAAGAGCGTCATAGCCCGTCTGTACAGTTATAATTCATAAATCAAGTTTTATCAGGTATAAAAAATAGACTTGGCGATCGCTTTGGTCAATGGCGGTCAACTATTTCCACCGCAGAGATGCCACTTCTGTTAACTGTAGGCTAGTTCTGTAGACAATCAAGATAGCGAAATGGAAGTTGGGGCGATCGCAGCTAAGATACTCAAAATTAATTTTTAGACTAAACCGTTTAGTTTAAAACAGTGATTAGTAAATTTTTGACTTCCTAATGACTAATAATTTCTTGAGAAGTTACGATGAAATCACAATCGAACTTTAGTTGAGACATTTCATTCCCAGGCAAATAAAAACATCAAACAGCAATGCCTCTTCCGTCGAATTTGACCAATTTATAGTAAATCTCACTTAGCACCCATGCCACATCGTCATTATCCTCCCGCTTACTTACGCTATCTCAAAGCCAGGTTATGGAATCTAGGGCGGCCTGGTTTTTGGGGAACTGCGATTTTTTTATCTGTAGTTGGGCTAGCAACCTGGGAATACTGGTCAAATCCAGATATTTTCGTTTATAAGCAAAAAAAACCAGTCGTTTTACAAAAGTCTGCTGATTCCTCCCTGTCAGAAGAAAACAAAGCGATTGCAGCAGATATTGATAACCTGCCAGCTTTATTTAATGACTTTGAGCAAGGAACTCTCTCATCAACGGCAAATGCGCCTGAACAACAGACTGAGGCGAAAAAGAGCAAAGGCTTATTAGATGATGTAACTAACAAACAAAAGTCTGCTAATAATACCAAATTAAATCCTGGTTCAGGTGTTAACGGCGATACTTCCGCAGCCGCGAAAAATCCCTTTGTCCAACAAACAGACAATTTATTGCGTACTGGAACAGTTGATAGTAGTAACCCGTTTCTAGGTCTTAAAACCTTTAATACGGCATCTGAACCAACAGGGGGAGACCAAACATCTTCTAGCCTGGGTGTTGGATTCAATAATCAAACCAATAAGAATCAAAATTCTCTCTCTATCAACCCTTTGCAAGCAGCGCTTAATCAATCGACAAACCAGAAATTGTCTAGCTTGAATGATACCACTGCAACTCAGACAAATACCTTGGGGCAAGTCTCCGCTTCAGGAACAACCCTAATGCCACCCATCAATAGCTTAACCAGTCAGAATTCTCTACCAAACACTGGGTTAACTGCTGGGACAGGTAACACGTCAACAGGTACGAACTCACCACAAAATCCCTACAGTAATTTAAATAACGGTCAGGTATTGCCTAATAATGGGTTAACTACGGGTACAAACTTACCGCAAAATCCTTACACTTATTTAAATAACGGTCAAGTAGTGCCTAATGTAGCACCGAGTAATACTGTACCTTACTCTAGCCAGAATCCAAGTCAAAGTGTTGTCACACCCACAAACTCTGTAGGTTATGGGAATAATGGCTTGCAGCAACCGACGCAACTACCACAAACTAATTATGGGAATAATGGCTTGCAGCAACCGACGCAACTACCACAAACTAATTATGGGAATAATGTCTTGCAGCAACCGACGCAACTACCACAATCTAATTATGGAAATTATGGCTTGCAGCAACCGACGCAACTACCACAAACTAATTATGGGAATAATGTCTTGCAGCAACCAACACAGTCTAATTCCGTATATCTTCTTCGCCAACTTCGAGACAAGTATAAAAATCCGGGTCAAAACTGATTTGAAGTACGTCGGCTAGAAAAAGTCTAGCTAAGGTGATTGTGGGCTATTTGGAATTATCGGAACTTCCGGTGTTTCGGGTTGTTGCTGTTGTCGTTGCAAATATTTACTCAATACATAAGCCATATCCCCACGGGTTACGGGTTTTAATGGGGAAATATTGCCTTGAGCATCTGTATTCAGAAATCCCTCAGTAGCTACTGTAGCGATCGCTTTTCTAGCCCAAGTTGGGATAGACTTTTCATCTGGATGTGAAGCCAGAATCTCATTGACAGCAGCATCAGGAAATTGAAATACACCATAAGCCTGGGCGAAAATAGCCAGAGCTTCTGCCCTTGTCACTTTTTGGTTAGGAAAGAATTCATTGCCCCGATAGCCTTTCATGATGTCGGTTTTTAGGACTGTCTGTATATCATTAAATGCCCAATAAGAACGAGGAACATCTGGAATAGTTAAATTTTCTTTGTTAACAGCTTCTCTTTTATCTAGACGAAATGCTTTTACCATAATCGAGGCTAATTCTGCCCGACTCAGTAACCTTTCTGGATAAAATTTGCCATCGGGAAAGTTTGTCATCCATTTGACAGCAGTTACCTGTTGAATGGAATCAGCCGGAACTCCAGAAGTAGATTCTGGTACTTGAGCAATTGCTGGCAAGCTTTGTAGTACTGCCATTAAAGATAGAGTAATTGAAAGCTGACGCATCATGATAACCACTTTTAGCTGCTAACGGGAATTGAAAAAACTACGTTACTGAGGTGAACGCAAAATTTAATCTTAGTTAATGACGAATTTCGGCTAGGCAATGTTGCTCCCATTACGTAGTGCGTTAGCTGGTTTTGATCGTCAAGGGAGTAGAAATCAGCAAAAACTTGTTTTTTCCTTTGATGTTTTGGCGTTATCCGCCCACTACTATGGACTATAGTCAGTTTTTCAGGAGTTTTGGGAATGACAGCAGCAGATCCCGTAAAGTTGATGAAGCAAGAAGTTGGCAAAGCCGCCGCCGCCCTGGTAAAGTCGGGTTCCATTGTCGGGTTGGGTACGGGGTCAACTACAGCATATACGATTCAGTTTTTGGGCGATCGCCTCAAGTCGGGCGAACTCAAAGATATCATTGGTATACCTACCTCGTTTCAGTCAGAAGTGCTAGCGAAGCAGTACGGTGTCCCTCTCGCCACCTTGGATGCTATTGATCGCATTGATATTGCCATTGATGGTGCAGATGAAGTCGATCCGCAGAAGAATTTGATTAAAGGCGGTGGTGCAGCACATACCCGCGAAAAAGTCGTAGACTACCTAGCAGAACAGTTCATCGTCGTGGTAGACAGTGGCAAGTTAGTAGACCGTTTAGGTTCTACTTTCGCTGTGCCCGTGGAAGTGATTCCAATGGCAATTACCCCTGTCACCAATGCCATCAAAAAACTTGGTGGTAAACCAGAACTCCGCATGGGTGTAAAAAAAGCTGGGCCAGTAATCACCGATCAAGGCAACTTTGTCTTAGATGTCAGATTTGACTCTATTGAAGATCCAGTCAGCCTAGAAAAGACATTGAATAACATTCCCGGCGTTCTGGAAAATGGTATCTTTGTGAACTGTGTCGATTTAGTTTTGATTGGCGAAGTCAAAGATGGTCAGCCATTAGTGCGGCAACTGTAAGAATTTTGGATTTTAGATTTTGGATTTTAGATTTCAGAGACATCTAAAATCCAAAATTAAGCAAGATTCTAGTAAGTTTAAACAGAAACTTCACAAAATTCGCCAGTTGTAGATCGTTCATTCTGAATTCTGACTCCTGAATTCTGTTTTGACACTAAACTTTCGCCTAATTTTCTATAAAACTTCAAAAATAGCCCGTCTTCTCCTCTTCCGCTTTAAGCTTGCCGCACTCCCGCGCTATCATCTGAGAAAGATAAAACTGTTGCGATCGTGGGGAGGTCTTTCTCACTTTAGGAATTCCAACAACTACATCCCGTAAAATAGACAGGCAAGAACCCTGTCCGAAAAAAATATGGGAAAATTTTTGGGAAATCCCTCAAAACTCAGGACTCGGTACTTATCTGCTCACTCAGGACTCAGGACTCTTTATGTTAGCAGGCACAATTTTGCAGGATGGAAAATATACCCTAATTCAAGAAATAGGGCGGGGTGGCTTTGGCATTACATTTAAAGCTACGCATCACTACTTGGGTCAGGAGGTAGTGATGAAAACCATCAATGAACGGCTGCGACAACATCCTGATTTTGCCAAATTCGAGCGCCAATTTCAAGATGAAGCCAGACGATTAGCTACGTGTATTCACCCAAATATAGTCCGAGTTAGTGACTTTTTTGTGGAGGCGGGACTGCCTTATATGGTGATGGAATACATTCCTGGTGAAACCTTGGGAGACGCATTTGTTTTACCAGGGATAACTCTGCCAGAAGCCACAGCAATTCATTACATCCGGCAAATTGGGGCAGCGTTGCAGGTAGTACATAACAACGGTTTGTTACACCGCGATGTCAAACCAGATAATATTATTCTTCGTCAAGGAACACAAGAAGTAATCCTAATTGATTTTGGCATTGCCAGGGAATTTAATGGCGGTGTCAGACAGACTCACACAGGTTTGGTTTCTGAGGGTTATTCTCCGATTGAGCAGTATATGACGCAAGCGGCGCGTACACCCGCCACGGATGTTTATGGTTTAGCAGCGACTTTGTATGCACTGTTGACAGCCCAAGTTCCCATGCCAGCATTATTGCGCGATCGCGAACAAATGCCTTCCCCCCGCGAACTGCAACCACATTTGAGTGCTGCTGTCAACCAAGCGGTAATGCGCGGTATGGCGGTAGAGTCTCGTTTTCGGCCAGCGACAGTTGCTGAGTGGCTGCAATTGCTACCTGGAAATGGGGTGAATGGAACACCGCAAGTTTTACCCACTTACGCAGTGCCAACTGTCAATTTATCTGCCCAGCAGGCAGCAACTTTAATTGGGAAAAGTACCCAAAATTCTATTCATAGACCATCTGTGTTGGCGCAGCCTAACCCAGGTATGGCTAAGGAAACTCTACTGGCTAAAAAGCTGGGGTCATCTAAAGTATTTATTGGTATGGGTGTAGCCCTAGTTGCTGCGACAGCAGGTTTTGGGATCGCCAGTATATTACCCAAATCTCAGCAGCAGCCGACTGCCAAGCCACTTGTTGAAAAGCCAACTCAACAACCAGCCGCGAAAACACCTAATTCTGATAGTACATCTTCACCCAGAGGTGAAGAAACTAACACCACTTCAAGAACCGAAAAAGCACCCGTCTCTAATTCCAGGCAGCGTCGCCGCAATCGTCGTTCTTCTCCAGAAGAATCTTCCAGCAGTACCCCTACAAGAGAATCGCAAAGCGGTGATTCCGAACAATCCACACCTTCACCTAGCGTTTCCCCCACACCCTCTTTAGTGGAGAAACTACGGGCAATCCGCTCATCTCGAAAAGCTTCCCCCGCCCCTACACCGTTGCCATTCCCACAAAAGAACTTACCCGCTTCTAGTCAAAATCCTGCCTCTCCTCAACCCGTCAGTCCATCAAAACCTCTACTTATACCACCAGCACCACCAACAGAATCCAAAAAATCAGATCCTTCTGCTGTGGTAGTACCAACATTAGAAAAGCAAAATTCACCGACTAATAATCAACCCCAGAATATTCAGAAGTTCGAGGAGAAGCCACAAGATGACAATAACTAGTCAATTTTGGATTTTGGTAAAGCAGCGCAGTGAGTCCAGCACCACGCTGACTCCTATTAACTAATTACAAATTACGAACTTGTACTGAGCATCTTGCCCTGAGCGAAGTCGTTGGCGCAGCCTCTCCAAGAGTTGGGAGCCGAAGTATTACGAATTACGAATTATTTTAGGAAGGATTAAGTTTATTCTGTACAACAACTTCCCCCTTCTGATTAATCTTCACCGGATTCTTAGGAAAAGCTTGATTATTCAAATAACGCATAAGTCTTACAGTTTGAAAACTCCGATCGATATGAGGAATTCCCTGCCGATCCATCCGAACGGGAATAATTTTACTTGATACCAAATCTCCTGCTGAGTTGAGTTTGACTTCTAAAATCATGGAGTCACCTGTTTGGGCATTTGTAGATAAAGTCCGATATCCCAAAAAGTTTCCTAAAGAATAGGCAATAATTTTTCCCTGATAAATTTCCATCGCTCTGGGAACGTGAGGACCATGTCCTAGTACTAAGTCTGCTCCGGCATCAATCATGTTTCGAGCAAACGCGATCGCATTACCTCGGTTTTCTCCATAAAAAAACTCTGTTTGATTCTTAACGTGTAGTGCCCCCGTTCCTTCCGCTCCAGCGTGCATCGATACTACTACAATATTGGCTTTATTTTTGGCTTCTGCCACGAGTGCTTTAGCTGCTCTTAAATTATGGATGGAGTTATACATTTCATAAGGAGAAAATCCGATCATTGCCACAGGGATATTGTTAGCTTCTAAATAAAGAATTTGATTTTTATGGCCTAATGTTGCAATGCCTACAGCCTGAAGATTTTTCATTGTATCTTTGAATCCTACCGGGCCGAAGTCCATTGCATGGTTATTTGCCATATTGAACACATTAAAACCAGCTTCAGCAAAAAGTTGGGCGTATGCAGGTGGAGAGCGAAAAGCAAAGACTTGTCCTCGACTAATATCTTTGGCAGTATAGGGATAATTAGTTAGGCTACTTTCAAAATTCCCAAACAAGATATCAGATCCTTGCAAGTGAGTTCTCACCGACTTTGGTAATAATTGATCTCGAAAACGAGGTAATCTATAGTTAGGGAAATTAGTGCCGGGAATAATATCTCCAACGGCTTTGATAGTAATAGTATTTGGAAAGGTTTGTTGTTGTGTTTTTGATGGGGTAACAGGAATAGCTAATGGAAACTGCATAGTCTTATTCGGCATAGTAGCAGCGTTTAATCGCTGTGAGTAACCAAGCCGGATAATGACTCCTATACTAATACCCAGATATAAAGAAATACTAATCAGACTAAATGAGAATACTCGCCCCAAGCTGCGATCTACCATCGTTCACTCCTCACACAATGGCATTAGTTTATCCCAAAAATATGTATTAGCAGTGTATATTTTAGTGTTTTTGGCAAAGATTTGACTACGTAAATATTGAGCGATAATCCTATCTAACTTCCAAATAAACAGACAAGTTGCTCAAGATCCTTGCTAAAGGTAGGCAAATTTCAGCCACATTAGACCTCTTGGCATTTGTGCTTTTTGCACTCTTGGGGAAAAGGGAAAAGGTTAAAGGGGAAAGGGACTTTTGCAGTACCTTTTCCCCTTCCCCTTTCCTCTTTTCCCGACTTATGCAAGAAGTCTATTGTAGTGAATTTTCAGTAATCTTTTGAACGGAGAGGGGGGGATTCGAACCCCCGTTGGGTTTCCCCAAAACGCATTTCGAGTGCGTCACCATGAACCGCTCGGACACCTCTCCAACTATTTATTCAGACATTTGAGTGTCTATTCTACATTCAAATGCTGTAAATTTAGGGAAATCTTACTGGATTCCCTATCCTACTATAGCATTATCGCTTTTTTTGCGTAATGCAATTCTCTAGGAATGCCAACACTACTAAAGCCCACGACATTTTCCATCATGACGGTTGGTGAAATTACTTGACGAGTCAATGAGACGCAGAAATTTATATAAAGCTGTGAAAAAACGTTTCTTATGCTAGGACTAGGGGTGCAAGAAAGCGTTACACAAGAGTACAAGCTTATTTCAATCAGGATAGCTTGGGTGCCTAATTTCGATTAAGTAATGCAGAAATACCCAATTTACTTTACTTGGTAGGCATAGAGACTTCCCAAATTCCTTGATTTCCGCCATATTCCAAAACATAAATCTTATTGCTAATAATCTCAGCATCAATGGGATTACTAAAACCTATGACAAGGCGTGTAGCATTAAGTTTATAGTTGGTATTTCCTACTTTAGTTAAATTTAAATGTAGTAGGTCTTGGCTGGCATCTTTAAAAGGGCCTATCAGTTTTTCGCCAGTGGGATCGCCTGCTGTCCAACTCAACATAAATCCATCTCTATTGAATTCTGGACTCATTACCCCTTGCGTATCAAAAACTAACCCTAAAGGAGAACGGTGTGTTGTAAAAGTGCTCAAAGGTTGCCCAAGAACACTGGCATCTTTGATTTTTCCATCTACAGGATCGCGGTAATTATCTGCGTCCGGACCAAGATTAGGAATTGGTTCAATCAAATTTCCAGTAGGCCGAATAGGAAAGGTTGGATCGTTACGATAGTAGCCTTTTTGGATGGCATTAAATTGAGGGCTTAACAATCGATCAGTGGCAGGATTATAATTTGGAAATTGTTGTGGATTATCTGTCCCACCAATACGCCAAGGAAAGCCGTAATTACCACCTAAACGTAGCCAATTTAATTCTTCTGACATGTCGCGATCTGGGCCATTTTCTGTGCCAAATAAATCCCCATTGGATGCAAAAGCCATATCGAAAGTATTACGCGTTCCTTCTGCAAAAATATAGCCAGCTGTCTTTAAAGTTGCTCGATTGTTTGCCAGAAAGAGATTGTTACCATTACTAGGAAGACGGAGTATACAGGCGGTTAATCCGACTTCGCGAGTATTGGGATATAGGCCCTCAACAGACTGAACCTCACCATGATCGGTACGAGAACCGCTATTCACATAGATAAAGTTACCATCTAGGCTAACAACTACGCCGTTGAAGCGATGGTCATAAGCTGTTTTGCTTTTGGGATAAGCTTCACTCTTAGCTAAGATAGACCAGATACGCTGTTTTGTACTCGAATTAATTACACCTTTAACAATAATAGCTTGAGTTTGGTTATTCACTAGGTCTGCATTGCCAACTAAATAAATTGTGCCGTTAGGGCCAATGGCCAAACCTTGAGTTTCACTTAAATTATGATTACTAGAGTTGTATACAAGAGTTCTAGTAGAGGAGGCTAAATTGACTTGATAAATCTCACCATTTCGTTTGAGGTAATAAAGAGTATTGTTTCGTGGATCTTTTGCAATTCGCACAGAAGGAGATACTGATGATGTATTAATAATATTGCGAACCTTGATATCAGGACGCAGGCTTTGAGGGACAGTATTTATTCCAAGAGTGCTATGATTTAATAAAACTATTGTAAATAATAGTGTTATTGTAAATAACAGCGTTTTAACAGCAGTTTTATGGGAAAATTTGCGTTTAAATTGGTTAGATGATTTCATGTTATTCATGATTTTTTTGATAAAATAATAAGTTAATTTTGTTGTTCAATCTCTCTTGAGGAGGGAAACCTTTTGCAATTTTAACTTGGTCTTTAGGAGACCATAGTGCTGAAACTTTTCAACCTTTATAAAAAAACATTTTTTGCAGTTGGCAGTGCTATTTTTCTGTGACGGATGGATGGAAAGTTTACCTCAGTTTTATTAACCCAGAAGATCGTATCGTCAGTAAAGCATATATGACCAGAGTAAGTAGGTAGGCACGAATTAATCTAACTATGTAATAAAATGTCAAAAACAGGGTGTAGGGGGTAGGGAAGACGGCATTGATAGGGGCTTGTACTCCCACCAATGCAATTGTGAGTGAAAAACGGAGCTTGAACGAAGAAGGTTGTTGAAACTTTACCAACAAAATATTCGGATTTTCTGATAACTTACTGTATTGTGGGATATCCTACCTTGTGGAAAGCCAAATCATGACTATGAATATGCAACGACTGATCAAAAAAACTTCTAACCCAATTCGCAAGATAACAGAAGTAACTCCACCATCGACTGAACCCATTGAGATGCCTGAGAGTCAAGATATTCCTGAATCGGTGGTTGAACCAAATCCACCTGTGTACATTGAAGCATCCGAATCGGACTACATCTGGGAACACTATCGCCCTTTGCGTTCCGTTGGTAACTCTGGCTGGCAACCTTCTGATGTGTGGCGCGAGTTGAGGGTTGATAATTTCTGTGGGTGAGTAATATGAACGCAGATAGCCATTCGATTTATGGCTGAATAAAATTATATGTTTGTGTAAGTTCTGCTGAAATGTTATTTCTCAGCTACAGCATTAACAATTCAAAATTCAAAATTCAAAACTTGTACTGAGCTTGTCGAAATATTCAAACATTTTAGACATTTCAGACGGGGATTTAGCGAGAAACGCGGTCTTGGGCAAAGCCCCAAGTGGAGCGATTTCTCAAGACAAACCCCGACTGAAACTGGTGCTACATATAGATGTAGGGGTCTTAAACCCTTGAACTTACGATAAAGTAGCTCAAATTTCGTAGTTCCATATTTTTGATACTTTATACGTCTCAATTTTAAATAAATATATATTGGACATATCAAAAAAGGCTACATATCATACTCGTACAGAGATTTGATTGAGGCCTGAGCAATGAGTGAAAAAACAACGTCAGAGAATTTTAGAAGTAAAGCTGTTACACAAGGAGTACAGCGATCGCCAAATCGGGCTATGCTGCGTGCAGTAGGTTTTCAGGATGAAGACTTTAAGAAAGCAATTGTCGGTGTGGCTAATGCCTACAGCACCATCACTCCCTGTAACATGGGAATTAATCAACTAGCACTCATAGCTGAAGCTGGAATTAAACTAGCCGGGGCAATGCCGCAAATATTCGGCACAATTACTATTAGTGATGGGATTTCGATGGGAACTGAGGGAATGAAATATTCCCTAGTGTCACGAGAAGTGATTGCTGACTCCATTGAAACCGTCTGTAATGGTCAAAGTATGGATGGTGTCATTGCCATCGGTGGCTGTGATAAAAATATGCCAGGGGCAATGATTGCGATCGCACGGATGAATATCCCGGCTATCTTTGTTTATGGTGGGACAATTAAACCCGGACACTACAACAGCCGTGACTTGACTATTGTGAGTTCCTTTGAGGCTGTGGGTGAATACAGTGCTGGAAAAATTGACGACACCGAACTGATGGAAGTAGAACGCCACGCTTGTCCTGGTGCTGGTTCTTGCGGTGGGATGTACACAGCCAATACTATGTCCTCGGCCTTTGAAGCGATGGGTATGAGTTTACCCTATTCTTCCACAATGGCGGCGGAAGATGACGAAAAAGCCGATAGCACTGAAGAATCAGCCAAGGTATTAGTAGAAGCAATTCGCAATCAACTGTTACCCAGGCAGATTATCACGCGCAAATCTATAGAAAATGCTATTTCTGTAATTATGGCTGTGGGTGGTTCAACTAACGCCGTGTTACATTTTCTAGCGATCGCTCGTGCAGCTGGTGTAGAACTTAATCTAGATGATTTTGAAACTATCCGCGATCGTGTCCCGGTTTTATGCGATTTAAAACCTAGTGGTAGATATGTTGCCACAGACTTACATCAAGCTGGTGGGATTCCCCAAGTAATGAAAATGCTATTGGTGCATGGATTACTTCACGGCGACTGTATCACCATCACAGGTAAAACCATCGCCGAAATTTTAGCAGATGTCCCCGACGAACCACCAAGCAATCAAGATGTGATTCGGACTTGGAATAACCCGATGTATACCCAAGGTCACTTAGCCATCCTGAAAGGGAATCTCGCTCCAGAGGGAGCAGTAGCAAAAATTACCGGGGTGAAAAATCCCAACATTACTGGTTCTGCACGGGTATTTGATTCCGAGGAAGAATGCTTAGATGCCATCCTTGCAAGTAAGATTAAAGCCGGTGATGTAATTATCGTCCGCTACGAAGGGCCGAAAGGCGGCCCTGGTATGCGGGAAATGCTAGCACCTACCTCAGCACTGATTGGTGCGGGTTTAGGCGATGCAGTCGGGTTAATTACTGATGGACGCTTTTCAGGCGGTACTTATGGGATGGTAGTCGGACACGTTGCTCCCGAAGCTGCCGTTGGTGGTGCGATCGCTCTAGTCGAAGAAGGTGATAGCATCACTATCGATGCTAATTCTCGCTTGTTACAAATCAACATTTCTGATGCAGAATTAGCCCGTCGCCGCGCCAAATGGCAACCCCGTCCACCCCGTTATACAAAAGGCATTTTAGCAAAATATGCCAAGTTAGTTTCCTCTAGTAGTGTTGGTGCTGTCACAGACTTGGATTTATTTCATGAGTAGGGAGTAAGGGTAGAGACGCGATATACCGCGTCTCTCTACAAGAGTACGGAAAGAAGACTTTCTGGCATTGGCTGTGAAACTTACAGCAGAATTCAGAATTCAGAAGTAAACACGTTTTATATCTGGATAACAAACTTAGCTTGTGTACTTCACCAACTTGAAATCTGCTGTAAGTCGCTCTACTTATGTTTTAAAGTAGAAAGTAGTTGATTGAAAGTGTTTGTTACTACCAATGAAAGTTTTAGGATCAGTCTTGCCAATCCTGTTACTGCTATGCAGTCCTGCTATGGCAGTTGAGCTTAAAGGACAAAATATTGACGGTCAAAAGCTACCTGCTACAGCTTATTACTATGCAACTGGTGGGGTCTACAAAGTTCAGGTGCGCTTTCACAACAAACGAGCCACAATTTACTTTGACGACGGCAACCAAACAACTATACAGTTGAACCAGCGAGCGATCGCTGACTCAAAGAATATTGAAGGTTTTGGAAAACTAGGACAATATCCTCTAAATAGAATATTCAGTGTGGGGTTGGTGTATGACAATAATTGGCTCGGTAGCAATGATAGTCAATTCCAACTGTCTAATCCGCTAGATGGGTTGTGGAAAATTAGTTTGGAGTGAATACTCATCCGACTTTAAAACATTTCTTACTTCTGACAGGGCAACTCAACAATATGTCCTCTGCTAGACTCGAAGTAACTACTTAATTCATAAAGTAACATATATTTAGGATTCCTATTTAATTTTTGAATAAATAAGCTGCTTAAAAGCTTGCCAGACAAAGATTTCCTTTTCAGTATCCTGAGCAGGATTCAAGTAGGATTACTAGATGTATATGAACATAATAATTACATAAATGAAAGTTGGCATTCAAAATACAGTAGAAATTCTAGAGCAAGTTCACCAATTAGAGTCCACACTAGGTCTTAAAAATGAACCCTGCCGTTCTAAATTTTTGATTCATCCTCACTTCACGTCAAAAGTTTTTTTGTTTTTGCATGGTTTTACAGCAGGCCCTTACCAATTCGAGCCGCTTGGTAAAGCCTTCTTTAACAAGGGATATAACGTTCTAATTCCTTTACAACCCGGTCATGGACGCTCAGGTAACTGGAAGTCGCAAAATCCTCCACCCTTGCCAACAGATATTGAGATTTATCAACAATTTGTCATCAAATGGTTGCAGATTGCCAAAACGCTAGGGCAACAAGTTGTAATTGGTGGATTATCAACAGGTGGAACTTTAGCTGCTTGGTTAGCTTTGGAGCATCCTGAAGAGATTGACCGCACTTTATTGTTTACGCCTTTTTTAGGTAGCCGCTATTTACTATTCGATCGACTCATCAAAATTCTGCCAATTTACTTTGAATGGTTCAACAAAGATGCACCTGGGAATTTTGGTTATAAAGGTTTTCGTCTCAAGGCTTTACGGATATTTCTCGAATTGGGATATCAGGTTTTAGACAAGGCTCAAGACTGTGTATCTGCCCCAATATTAATGGTATGTAGTGAAGCAGATGGTGCTGTTAGTCGCTCGAAACAGCAGGATTTTTTCCGAAGAATACTTCAGCAGCAACCGAAATCCTGGTATTACTGTTTCGATGATTCGCTTCACATTGAACACCGAATGATGACAAAATTGGAAGACAATGATTATGAAGAACTGGTAATTATCCTTGCTAAAGCATTTGTTGAGAGTAATTTAACTTGGGTAGAGTTTCAGGAAATGGCAAAGCGGATAGCGCAGGGGCAACCCTATGATCAAATCATCCGAGAACTCAACTTTGATGAACAAGTTTTTCCACAGCTATCTGCAATGATGACTCAAGGTTTTGGCTGTGAGCATCTTAAATGTATCAATCCAGATTCCTAATGAGCATCCCTATTTTGCAAAAAATGGAGAGGTAAAAAATATTTGCAATTTCAAAATCTAGTTTAATTCTCTATAGATTCAGTTAACAGCTATTATTGTAGATAATTGGTTTTTCAAGACGCGATGAATCGCGTCTCTACAAATGGTATTGTCGCATTCTTTTTTTTAATTGGTATTAATTTTGAGTCTGAGCCAGAATTGGTAAGGTAATTACAAATTCTGTTCCAACGCCCAGGGTAGAATTCACAACCAGTGAACCGCCATGTTTTTCTACAACAATAGACTGAGCGATCGCTAATCCTAATCCTGTTCCTTTACCTACACCTTTCGTAGTAAATAAGTGGTCAAATATCTTTTGTTTGACTGATTCACTCATCCCTTGAGCATTATCAGCAATACTCACTTCAACTTGTTTATTTTTTAAAGAGGTGGTAATTTTAATCCGATTGGGATTGGCTTGAATCTTTTCAAAACTCTTACCTATATTTGATTCATCTAAGGCATCAATGGCATTTGCTAAGATGTTCATAAATACTTGGTTTAACTGCCCAGGAAAGCATTCAATTTTGGGTAAATTTCCGTACTCATTCATTACTTCAATAGCTGGACGTTCTTCGTTCGCTTTCAGGCGATGTTTGAGGATTAAAATCGTACTATCAATGCCTTCATGAATGTTAAACGGTACTTTGTAATCTCTATCAGCACGAGAAAAAGTACGCAGACTGGTGCTAATGTTCTTGAGCCTATCACACGCTATTGTCATCGAATCAATTATTTTGAGCAAATCTTCTAAGCTATATTCCAAATCGATTTCTTCAGCATGGGTAAAAATTTCATCTCCGGGAGTAGGAAACTTTTGTTCATATAGTTTCAAGTGTTCGATCACATCAATAAATGTTGGTTTAGCTTGTTGGAGACTGGCAGCAATAAAACCAAGAGGATTGTTCATTTCATGAGCGACGCCAGCAACTAAATTGCCCAACGCAGACATCTTTTCGCTTTGGACGATTTGTAATTGAGCTTGTTGCAAATCTTCTAAAGCTTGTCCAGCTTGCTGATAAAGCCGAGCATTTTCCAAAGCAATTGCTGCTTGGGAGGAAAGTAGGTTAATCACCTGTAAGCGGTTACTAGTAAATACTCCTTGATTCAATTGATTTTCTAGGTAGAGAATCCCCACCAAATTACCTTGGTTAATAATGGGCGTACATAATACGCTTTGAGGTTGATGTAGGAGCATATATTCTCCAATTACACCAGGAATACTCGTTTCACAATTGTCTATGATGACGGTTTCTTGAGTATTTTTAACGTAATTTATTAGCTTTCGCGGAATATATTGGCAAGCATCTATTAGTTGTGAATCTAGAATGGTTTTGACATCAGTTTGGGAATTTGACTGTTCATCGATAAAAGTAATTGCCCGCACTTGCCAAGTATCTTTTTGAGGAAGAATTAATACAGATGTTTTCGCACCAGAATTTTCTAAGATAATGCGAGTGAGACTGCCGATCAGTGCGTCTAATTCGATACAACTGGAGATAGTTTGAGCTGCTTTGAGAATGCAGGTTAAATCTAGAGCATCAGAAATATTAGTACTGCTGGTAGTGTAACTAGATGTACGAGCAATGCTGGCTATGGTTTCTAAGGGGTTTAAGTTGAATTCTTGCTGTTGCAAAACGGGTTTGAGTAATTTGGGATAGCGTTTTTCCAAGTCATCAGTTTTGGCTTTTGCTCCCCAATGGGCATAACTGTAATATGCTTGTTGCAGATATCCTTCTGCGGCTTTTTCTTTACCCCATTCTAGGTAAAATTTGGCAGCAAGTTCGTTAGCGATCGCTGCTTCCTGAACATAGTCATTGGCGATCGCTTCTTGGATCGCTATTTCATAATAATCTGCGGCTTGTAAGCGATCGCCAGTTACACGAGCTTGTTCAGCTAAAATTAAATTGTACTTGTGCTGATAATTTACTGGTGCATGAGCCGCCCATTCTTGCATTTTTGACTGGTTTTCGGCTACTTTCTGGAGATAAAGCTGTTGCTGTGCTTCATTTCCTTGAGAACAAAGAGCTAGCAAACTCAAAGATTGATAGAAATTCCGCAAGGGAACAATTAATAAGCCTGCTGCTCCCTGCTCATACTGCTCAAATTTTTGGGAATATTCCCAAGCAGATTCATACTCACCAAAAAGATAAGCTAGGAGCGTTTTTGCTAGATAGACATAACAAATACCATTGATATTGTTTGTTTCAATTAAAGTCGGTAACATTTCAACTTCGTGAAAATGCTTACCAATTAAACAACAGGGATTAGCCGCTTCTCCTTGTAAATTTAGAACAGTCTGCCGCCAGATATTTCCCCAAACCAGAGATACCTCTTGTTTAATTTGCTGCATGAGATCGCAATATTTATCAGCCTCCAGGACAGCATTTTCTAGGTTTTCTCCACTCCAAAAGAGAAATTGACAATAGCAATTGGCACAATAGCCTACATATTCTAAATTTCCGGTTTCTAATCCACTCTGCAAGCCCTCTAAAAAGAGATTCAATGTGGATTTAATAGAATCTTTCCAATGTTTAATAAACAAACTAAATGTTAAATAAACCCTACTTTTAAGTTCTTTAGTTTGAAATTTTTCTAAAAGTTGTACTGCCAGTTTACCAAACTGATATCCATCTTCAATTGCACCAATACTGCACAAAAATAATCCATAGAGACTATAGGCAACAGCTGCCTGTGGTGAGTTGCCGTACTTAATACAAATTTCGATCATTGTAAAAATTTTGAGCGGCAATAACATCGGTTTGGCTATATAAACTGGAGCAAATAAACCTGATAATATGCGGAGTGCAACTAATTTTTGGGGATCAATGATTTCTGGCATATCTGCCAATGCTGCAATCGATTGATGAACCAACATTTGTTTTAATTGGTCATATTCCTCAAAAATAATTTGAGTGCTACCATCTTCAGGTAACGTCAAATCTAGTAATTGCAGTGCTTCTCTACCTGTGGCTATTGCTTCAATGAATTTATTTTGCGCCGTATAAGATTGGATTTGAATCTCATAGGTACGAACCTTTTCTAATGGAGATTTAGCATTTTTGAGGATAATCTCTACTAATGATTTTGATGACTCAAAGTTTGTATTCAGATATTCTGCCTCAGCCGCAGACTCGTAAACAGCAAGGGCCAAATCGTAGCTGCTTTGCCAAGCATTTATCGGTAATAGAAGCATTGCCACTTTTAAATACTCAACTGCTGTTGCATAAGCTGTGGAGTTTTTGGCTTTACAACCAGCTATCAGATTTAACCGGGATAAATGTTCTCGTTCGTCAGCTTCTTCTAATAACTCCAGTCCGTAATTGAATTGGTTAACGATCGCAAAAATTCCTGACTCTTGCTGCTCTTTAGGTGTATTCTGCAACAACAGTTGCCCAATTTGCAAGTGTGTTGACTGTTTTTGTGCTTCTGGAATGAGTGAATAGGCAGCTTGCTGGACGCGATCGTGTAAAAATTTATATACAACCATCTCAGACTGTTCTTGAGTAGCTGCTTGATTTTCGGAACCAACAAAAAACTTATAAACCTCACTTTGCGGCAAAATCAACCCTTCTTGCAAAGCCTTCCACAAGCAATCTGCGGTTTCTACCTCCGATTGTTTAGAAACAATCGCTAATGTTTTTAAATCGAACTGATTACCAATACAAGCGGCTAGTTTCAATTGTTGTTGAGTTGATTCTGGTAATCTTCGTAATTGGAAAACCATAAAATCAACAACATTGTCTGCTAGAGTTTGCTGATTGATTTGAGAAATGTCGCATTGCCAACATCCCTCTACAGAATTAAATTGAATGAGTCGATCTTGATGTAATGATTTCAAGATTTGAGTTGCAAAAAATGGATTCCCTTGAGCTTTACGATAAATCAATTGTGAAAGAGACAATGCCACATTTTCTGCACAATTTAATGTATCGGCTACAAGTTGATTCAATTGTAATTGGTTGAGTGGTTTTAGATTAAGACTATTTACCTTGACACCTATTTTGCGAATTTCATCCAACATTACCATCAATGGATGTGCTGGAAAAACTTCATTGTCTCTATAAGCGCCAATTAACAATAAATATCCCTGATTAGCTTCATTCATTAATAATTGCATGAGTTTTAATGAAGCTGAATCTACCCACTGTAAGTCATCTAAGAATATGACTAAGGGATGTTCTTTAGTTGTAAATACTTGGAGAAATTTCTGAAATAATAAATTAAATCGGTTTTGTGCTGCGTTACCTGATAATTCTGGCGCAGGTGATTGTTTACCAATAATTTTTTCTAATTCGGGAATGACTTCAATAATTACTTGTCCGTCTTCACCTAATGCTTGAATAATTTGATTTTGCCATTTTTGTATTTGGACATCACTTTCTGCTAGTAATTGCTCCATGAAGTTACGGAAAGCTTGGACAAATGCAGAAAAAGGAATATTCCGATTAAATTGGTCAAATTTGCCTTTGATAAAATAACCGTGTTGGCGAACAATAGGTTTATGAACTTCGTTAACAACCGCAGTTTTACCAATCCCCGAAAACCCAGCTACCAGGATTATTTCTGTTGCTCCCAGGCTGACATTTTCAAATGCTTCTAACAGAGTTTCTACTTCTGCTTCTCGTCCATAGAGTTTATCAGGGATAATAAATCTATCGCACACATCCCTTTGGGCAATTGGGAAACTTTCAATTTTACCTGTTGTTTTCAGTTGAGCTAAACATTTTTCTAAATCATACTTTAATCCTAATACACTCTGATAGCGGTCTTCAGAATTTTTTGACATTAATTTGCTAACGATATCCGAAATTACCGCCGGAATTTGTAAGTTAATTACATCTATTGATGAGGCTACCTTAGCAATATGTGAATGCACCAACTCCATTGGATCGTTTGATTGAAAAGGTAACTCACCTGTGAGTAATTCGTAGAAAGTTACACCAAGTGAGTAAAAATCAGTCCGGTAGTCAATTCCCCGATTCATTCTCCCTGTTTGTTCTGGAGAAATATAAGCTAGTGTTCCTTCTAACACATTAGGACTGATTAGCGTATGCGTTTCTCTTGGTAATAGAGAGGCAATACTAAAGTCGATTAATTTAACTTCTTTGGAATCAGGATTAATTAAAATATTGCTCGGTTTGATATCTTTATGAATGATGCGCTGACTATAGAGTATCTCTAAGGTATTACAGAGTGCGATCGCTATTTGTAAAAACTCTTGTAAAAACCTAATGTCTCGTGTTTGATCGCGAGGAAAATAATTTTTTAGAGAAATGCCACCAAAATCTTCCATCACCAATGCATAGGTATTTTGATACACTTCCAGGCTATAGGTTTGGACGATTAAAGATGAGTTGAGATTTTTGGCAATGGTGTACTGATTGCGAAACTGCACTAGTTCGTTGAAGGAGGGATATGGATTTTTCAGTAGTTTGATCGCTACAGGTAATGAGTCACTTTCTCGATACCCTCGATAAACTATAGTTCTCGAACCATTGTAGATTTCTTCAATGATTTGGTATCCAGAAATATTAACATGAGTGCTAAACATACTGTTAAATCCGAGTAATTTATAAGTTGATTATTCCCAAATTCATAACGGCAGTTTAATGTTAATTAATAAAGATTACTATGGCTTTACTTTTCAGACCATTTATGAAGATAAGCTTTAAATTTTAGTGTACATTACACGCTGCCTTAGCTTTAAAGCATTCAATGCAGAGATAGAATATCTGGCACAAAGCGTCAAGGTTCTCAATAGTAAATTAAGAATCTACAAAGGTAAAGTAGGAATTTTTTAACTCAAAAATATGCTTGTAAGGGCTAGGGAAAGTTTAAAGGGAAAAGGTTAAAAACTTTCACCTTTTCCCTTTAAACTTTAAAGAACCAAGTTAACAAGAGCAAACTACTATAGGACTACTATTTGATTTTTGAACAAAATTAGGTATTGTAGTGGCGTGGCAAGCAAAAAAATTGTGCATTAACAAAGTCTTGTGGGATGGGCGTCTCGCCCGTCCGGTGCGGGCTTTTCGGCCCACACCACAAAAAAATTTATTGCAACATTTTAGCCTTGCCGCGCCACTACGTATCTTTTCAGAAATCAAACCGGATTCCTATAGTACTTGCTGGGATTTTTAGTTAGGTTTCGTAGTCTGACTAAAGGCAATTACTTACTCAAATAGGAGAGCCTATTATTGATTGACAGTAGCGGAAGTTTGTTATTCCGCCGACTGTGATTGATAGAATTTTGAAACCAGTCTTCAACTACGGTTATCTGGAATTACCGCATAAGCATCAATTTCAAACAACATACCGTCAAGTGCAAGTCTAGGAACGGGAATAAGAGTGTTTGCTGGTGGTTGATTCCCCCATAAATTTATAATTTCACGTCCTAACGGGATCAATTTATTTTGGTTGTGATCCACTATCAGAACAGTAGTTTTTGCGACATCTTGTGGTTGTGCCCCAACCGCTGCTAAGGCATAACGGAGGTTTTTAAAAGCCTGTATTAACTGCTTTTCAAATTCATTGGAGACAAGATTCCCTTGCAAATCGGAACCAAATTGACCAGAAATATAGACAGTTCTCGCCCTTGATGGTGTCACAGCTATATGGCTATAGCCATTTTGGGTTGGATTATATAATGTTGGTGGGTTCACCAATTTCAACTCTTTGTTGTCTTTAGCGCTCACTTCCTTTTGTGTTCCCACCATCAAGGCGGTTGTTATTCCACTACCTCCAAGCCACAAAAGTGCATTTCGTCGCGAGAAGTTTGCTACTAGCGAATTTACAGCACTGGTAATACGTTTAGTCATTAAAGCTCCTTAAATGTGAGTTCTCTATTTTTGCTCATACTTAGTTCTATTATCTATCCAATCATGATAAAAAGCACTAGCAATGGAACATAGTGCGGTGTAATCACTTAATAAATACCTCCTAATAGCTTTCAGGTCGTTTAGCTTTAGATATGGATACAGTTAATACTTATACCAAATCAGGTTGTTAACCCTCCAAAAGCGCATTAGGCGATCGCAGTGCGTAGTATTTTCGTAATAACTTCAGAGCGCAAACAACAGTCGTAGGGGCGCAAGTCCTTACGCCCCTACTTCTTGCTAGGCTTTTGTCTCCCTTCCCCTTTCTAAGCTTCTGCGCAAGTTTCTTTTGCAGCCCTCAATATTATGTCTGCTTGATTAGGGATTACCAAGAAATAAATTATTCAATCTTGTGGGGTGGACATCTTGTCCGCCTTAACCATTGGGTGGGCGTCTCGTCCGCCCGCCCCACAAGAAAAATTGAATGTTTTTTTCTTTGGAAGTCCCTTACTTATTAAACTAGTGAGATTTTATATAAGGATATCTAAGTTTCCCGGCTTAGATATCCACTAGCAACATAACCTACATTTAATAGATTGTTAATTCTATTCTAATTACTAATGTCTGTTTTTAAATGTTTCCTTGGGACAGTTATAAATTCGTCCTTAAGTTAGATGTCAAAATGATATATATTTTTTAGCTCGATCCACTTTACAAATTTAATTAAGATTTTTGTTGTATATGAGAATATTACTTGTTAATAATAACTTCTTAAAAATTCATTAAATAATTTTTTTGATTTTTCCCTTAAGCTTTTATATTGAGACTAACTTCTCAAGCCGATTATCGATCGCAAATATAAATATAAGCTATATGCAGGTGCGTTACACTGTGTTAACGCACCCGAATTTCTAAGAGAAGTTAGGAATACTAGACTTTTCTAAACTCGCTACTAATTTCACTCCAAATTCTTCTTCAAACACCTCTTTTTTATAATCTAAGCTCCAAAGTTCTAAAGCACAATCATCATCTGATTGAGTAGGGAAAATTAGCAGGTTGACCTGCCTAAGCTGTGAATAATACTCACATTGCACTTGAGCAACTGCACCAATTTTTCGTCTATCTAATGCTACTGCCAATCTTAAAATCGCACTTAATTGACTAACAATTTGTCGTTGTTGTTTGGTCAGCAAACTCTGGTAGTTTTCATGTTTTTTCTTGGGCGGCGATTTGCGATGATAACGCGCTAAATTAGCAATAATTTCAATCTCGGTTTCTGTATAACCGAGTAATTCTCCATTGCGAATTAAATAGTAAGAGTGCTTGTGGTGAGACGAATGGCTGATATAATGACCGCAATTGTGTAATATTGCCGCTGCCCAGAGCATTTGTCGTTCATCAGTTCCCCAATGATGTAGAGTACCTTGAGTTTGGTCAAATAAACTCTCGGCAAATTTTGCCACGCGATCGCTGTATTCTAAATTGATATGGTATTTATCTGCGAGTTTGAGGACATTCCGTTCCCGAATTGAACTTTGGTAGCGTAGTTTATCTTCAATTAAACCGTGGGTTAGCATCCAGTCTACGATTACGCCTTCCCTCAGAGAACGCTCACAAACTGTTACTGATTCACTACCCAAAAGGGTCATTGCTTCTTGTAATATGACTGCGCCAGCGAGGATAACTTCAGGGCGCTTCTCTGGCATCCCAGGAATTTCAGCCCTTTCGGAATTACTCAGTTTCCGCAGGCGATTTACCAACTCTTGCAAGTCTTTCAAACTAAATTGGTAGCCATTGAGAGTGGAAGGAATGACACCCGACTTTTCCCGTGCATGAATCATCGCCAGGGTTTCAATTGTGCCGGATGTACCCACCAAACGCGGAGATTCCCCAGACTCTAGGTTTGCTAAGATTTCTTCTACAGAACGTTCCAACATCCCGCGTGCATAAGCTTGCAGATATTGGAACTCACTGGTGCTGATGGGGTCAGTAGTGATTAACTCGCTAGTGAGTCGCACTGCACCAACTTTGGTACTGGTGAGAATCCGGGCTTGCTGACTATCGCCTAAAATTAATTCTGTGGAACCACCGCCAATATCAATAATGGTGTGGGGCTGGTTGTTAAATTCCATCCCCGACAGCACACCAAGATAAATTCGCCGCGCTTCTTCTTGACCAGAAATCAAGTTAACGCTTAAACCCAACTCCGTTTCTATTGTGTGCAAAAAATCTTTCCCATTGGGTGCTTCTCGCACAGCACTAGTTGCCACAGCGATGATTGTTTCAGCGTTGATAGTTTTGGCAACTTCTTGAAAGCGTCTTAAAGCAGCGATCGCCTTTTCAATTATCTCTGGTTTGAGTTCTCCAGTGGTAAGATTGCGATCGCCAAGCCTTACGGTTTCCTTTTCTTTAGCAATAATGCTGAAAGCTGGTAGTGTAGGGTCAATCTTGACTACTACCATGTGTAGAGAATTTGTTCCCAAATCAATGGCAGCAATAATCCGATGTTGCTTAGATGGTTGAGTAGGACTACTCTCCCAGCTAGAAACTAAATCCAGCATCTAGTTTTCTCTCTTTATAAGAAATGATCGCAAACGGTGATATGTCGGGGTAGCTAGCACTGATATTTATGACAACACACTTGCTCAGGCTGAGTGCTGTTAGTAGATAGCTAGGGTTTAACCCATACTAGCTATGTATATTTACCCTACTACTTATAACCTCAGTGACTATTTAAAGATATTTAAAGTTGCCACTTTCAGTTATGTTTTTACAAATAACAAATAACGTTATTCTATAGATGTAAAGAAGTGTGAATTAAAAAATAAGGCATAGGGAATAGGGAATGGGGCATTGGGAAAAGACAAGGAAGACAAGGAAGAAGGGGGAGACAAGGAAGAAACTGGTTCAATAATTCTCCCTTGTCCCCCTTGTCCCCCTTGTCCCCCTCATCTCCCCCTGCTCCCCTGCCCCCTGCCCCCTGCCTCCTGCCCCCTGCCCCCTCAATCCTATGCTAACGACGCCAGAACGCCCCCAGTCACCAATTTGGCTTGTAATTATCCGGCTTTTACGCTGGCATAAACCAGAAGGGCGGTTAATTTTAATGATTCCTGCCCTTTGGGCTGTGTTTTTGGCAGCTTCAGGAAAACCGCCTTTACCTCTGGTTGGTGTGATTATATTGGGTACTCTGGCCACGAGTGCGGTTGGGTGTGTTGTCAACGATTTGTGGGATCGGGATATCGATCCAGAAGTGGAGAGAACACGCGATCGCCCCCTTGCTTCTCGCGCCTTATCTGTGAAAGTTGGAATTGTAGTTGCGATCGTCTCTTTAGCGTGTGCAGCAGTCTTGGCCTTTTATCTTAACCCCCTGAGTTTCTGGTTATGCGTGGCAGCAGTGCCTGTAATTTTGCTTTATCCAGGTGCAAAGCGGGTGTTTCCCGTACCGCAACTGGTGCTTTCCATCGCTTGGGGTTTTGGGGTCTTGATTAGCTGGAGTGCAGTCACGCAAAATCTTTCTCAACCAACTTGGTTACTTTGGGGCGCGACAGTACTGTGGACATTGGGATTTGATACAGTTTACGCCATGAGCGATAAAGAAGACGATCGCCGCATTGGTGTTAATTCTAGCGCCCTATTTTTTGGTAATTATGCCCCTCTAGCCATTGGAATTTTCTTTGCTGGCACAATTTTGTTATTGTCTTGGTTAGGCGTAGTTATACATCTACACTTAGCCTTCTGGATTAGCCTTGCAATTGCTACTATCGGATGGGTTTGGCAGTCTCTGCGATTAAGAAAGGGAAACTTACCTAATTCTGCTTATGGTAAGATGTTTCAGCAAAACGTGTGGATTGGTTTTATTTTACTTGCTGGGATGATTGCTGGATCTTTATAAGTAGGCAAGAGGCAAGTGGCAGGTGGTTCAGTTGGAATCTGCGTTTCAAAATGTTGGATTATGCGTTAAAAATTTCCCATGCTATTTGATGCGTTTAAAAATCGTAAATCTCCTAAAATCGAATTCATCAAAACTAATCCAACCTGGCGCGTAGCATGGGGAAACATTAATCCAAATTATGAAGATATAGCTTGGCGAGATGAAAAAATTTCTGTAATTTTACCACACACAACTTCGGAATTTCCGGCAGAGAAATTAGCAATCAGTTCTAGAGGAAGATTTGTTGTGATTGGTGATGTTTGGTTAACTAACCGAGTGCAGTTGCTGCAAAAGTTGGGAATTGAACCGGATAGCTTTCAAGCAAGTTCTCTGCAACTGGTGGCCAATCTTTGGGAACAATGGGGTAATGAAAGTCTCAGCCAACTTGTAGGGATGTTTGCGTTGGTGGTTTGGGATAGAGACAAACAGGTGTTGAGATTGATTCGCGATCGCATCGGTGTTCGTACTCTCTATTATACTACCAGTGGTTCGGTTCGTTGGATTGCGCCTCAACTGAGAACTTTATCACCCCATCGTTCATCTGATTTAGATTTGGTGGCGTTGCGAGATTATCTTTGTTGTGCTTTTATTCCCGGCGAACGAACCCTTTGGGAACAGGTGCAAGAACTCCGACCTGGAACCGTTTTAGAATTTCCCGACCACAAAGTTACAGCTTATTGGCAACTTCAAGAACAAATTATAGCAAGCGATCGACCTTTAGCATGGCATGGCGATCGCTTGCGAGAACTTCTAGAGCAAGTTGTTCAAGAATATTTACCACCAGCAAATGAACCCGTTGGCGTTTTTCTTTCTGGTGGTTTGGACTCTAGTAGTATCACTGCTTTAGTAGCAAAATTCCACAAAGCACCAGTCCACACCTTCTCGATTCATTTTGGTTCGGAATGTCCCAATGAGTTAGAATTTTCCAGTCTCGTTGCATCCCATTGTCAAACACAGCACCACATTTTAGAAATTACTTTTAAGGATATGTGGTCGCGTTTGCCGGAAACAATGGCTTATTTAGACGATCCTATTGGCGACCCACTGACTGTTCCCAACTTTTTGCTAGGACGACTGGCGAGAGAAAGTGTAGAAGTAGTTTTAAATGGTGAAGGTGGCGACCCCTGTTTTGGCGGGCCAAAAAATCAGCCCATGCTAATTAATAGTTTATATGGCTCCGTCACCAATCAAGATGCATTGTATGCTTATTTAATTTCCTTTCAAAAGTGTGCTGTTGACTTACCGCAACTTTTAAAACCAGAAGTTTGGACAGCAGTACAAACAGCGCCTTGGGTTTTTGCAGAAGATTTATATTCCCAAGCCAGCTATCTGAATCGTTTGATGGCAATGAATATCAAATTTAAAGGCGCTGACCAAATTCTGACGAAAGTCAGTAACTTGACTCAAGCTGCTCTTTTGCAAGGTCGTTCTCCTCTGTTCGACCAACGAATAGTAGAGTTAAGTATGGAGATACCTCCAGAGTATAAGCTTTCTGGAGTAGAAGAAAAAGCAGTTTTAAAGCAAGCAATTACCTACGGTACATCTTTGGCGATCGCAGATATCTTACCAGACACAATTATTCATCGTCCCAAAAGTGGCATGATGGTACCAGTGCAGTTAGGATTTCGGAAATATTGGCAGCAAGAAGCCAGAGATTTATTGCTCAATCGAAATGCATGTATTACTCCTTACTTAAACCAGTTGCCAATTCGTAATTGGTTAAACTATCAAGGAGATACTTGGAGCCGGTATGGAGTAAAGCTGTGGTTGCTTGCTAGTTTAGAAATTTGGTTACAAGTAAATCAAAAAGCACAGTAGTGAAAGCAACAAAAAGATACGCCATAACTAAGTTGAGTTATGCCTTCGCTATCAATCCTGAGTGAGGGTAAGTACTCAGTAATAATAAAAGTTTTGAATCTTACAGCAGTTTTCATGTATTTGAACCACATCTGTTGGAGGAGCGCAAGACCTTGCGCCCCTACCGCGTGGTCTATTTACCTGAAAATAGTTGTAACTTATCCCAAGGCTTTTCATAAAAGCCGTGAGAAAATCGAAGTCATCTGTCATTTGCCATTAGTACAAATGACTGCGACCGTATCAATATTTCCTGACTTATGTCAGCATTTTTTGTTTTAGAAACCACTGAAAAAACGCATTTTCAAGTGATTGCCGATTTTCTTTTAATTTATTTTTGATTATTTACTGAGCTAATCTCCGTTTGCGGTGTACTCTCAATATACGGTAACTACCAATACTTCTCGGTTAAGGGGAAAGAAAAAACCTTTAACCCAAACCCAGTAACCTTTTGCCAAAACCCGATTCCGAATTAAAAATGCCTAACCGAGAAGTATTGCGATAACTAGCACACTCAACCTTTGAGATCAATTACACCCAGAGGTGAATACCATGAACAATTATGCTCAACAACAGGAATTTATTTTAAGTCAAATCACAAATAAACATTTTCAGCGCCGAGATTTCAGTGGATGTGATTTGAGGGGAATCGACCTGAAAGGAATTAATTTAAATGGTATTAACTTTATCGGAGCAGATTTGCGTGATGCAAATTTGTCTGGCTGTGTTCTAACTCGTGCTAATTTAAGTGGCGCAAATTTGATGCAAGCTAGCTTACGTGAAGCCAATTTGTATGAAGCATCTTTATGTGAAGCCAATTTGACTAATGCTGATTTAACACGAGCAAATTTGTGCGGAACATTCTTATGGCGAGTTAAATTCATAGGTAGTAATCTTTGGGGTGCTTCTTTATGTGATGTAGATTTGAGAGAAGCAGACTTAAGTGAAGCCCAATTAATTGAAGCATCCCTGATTGAAGCTAACTTAAGTTTTGCAAATCTCACACGAGCAAAGCTATGTGGAGCAAAATTACTCGAAGCTAATTTGACTGAGGCTAACTTAACCGGTGCAGACTTAACATGGGCAAATTTAACTAAAGCAAACTTGAATAAGGCAAACCTTTGGAAGACAAATTTGATTTATGCGAAGTTGCGAGATACTATCATGCCTGATGGCACAATTGAGCAACCTCAGATAAACCTCATCTATGTTGAAACCTAGAGTTTTTTAAAAAATATTAAAAGATATACAGCACTTTGCGCGACTAACTGGTACAGTAGCAGCAGTGAGAAAAGATGTTCTGCTACCATTTCCTCTATCTGTTGAGAATAACCAGATAGTTGGCTCGGTTTTCCTCCAGTTGCTACACTTGGCTCTAGTGTCCTTTTTTCTCGTTTTCGGTTCACGAGGTCTTGTACTGTATTTTTATTTACCTTGAATCTTTCTGCTACTTTGCGAATAGATGTATTTCCCGCTTCGTAAACACTAATCATTTTCTCCCGCAGATCTACTGAGTAGGGTTTCATCTGATTTTTTACTTTTATCTTCTCAACTACTGTACCAAACCGTTACACAAAGTGCTGTATTTATGTAGGTTGGGTGGAATGAAACGCAACCCAACATTACTAACTGATTTATGTTGGGTTACGCTATCGCTGCACCCAACCTACAAAACTACTACCATCGGGGGTAAGGGTGGCGGTGAAGTTGTCGCCTCGGAAGAATTTGGAGCCGTTGACGGTTTGGATGTGGCGGTCAAATTAGCTGTAGCCGTTGATGATGCCTGCTAGGTGTCCCATTTCGTGCAGGATGCTGGTGAGCAGGTCGTATTTGCCGAATGCATCGCCTGTAGTGGCGCAGAAGGCTGTATCGGTGAGGGTTTGGGTGAATTCGCTGTTGTCTAGGGGTGTGGGGTCGATGAACCATCCGATACCGTTGGCGTCGTCGTCGATGAGGATTGTGCCGCCGTTAGGGCGACCAAAGGAGTCGAATTTGGTGATTTGAGCTTCGGCTAGTTGTCCTGTAGGGAGATCTTCGATTTGGAAGGTTAGCGATTTATTGACGGTGGTGCAGACTTGTCGTCGTCAAGGCAAGTCTATTATTGATTTTTTTGTACAAGCACTACTGGCTGATTCTAATAATTATCTGTACTCCCCCATCTCTACTTTCTAAATATTAGACCTGAATCTTTACGAATTAATAACCAATGACAAATGACAAATGACCAATGCCCAATGACAAATGCCCAATGCCCAATGTCTAAAATTCACGTTGTGAAAAGATTGCAATAGCGATCGCTAACAACATGGCACTATAAAGTAAGCCATAACTAGCATTCATAATCAGTGCAGTAGTGTCAGGTAGTGCTTGCAGACCATAAACGGCATCATTTTTCAAATCTAATCGAGATAAATCTGGCAAGAAAAGAAACAAAGCTTGAGTTAGACGTTCCATACCAGGGTTACGGCTCAGACGACCCAGTTGTACTAAATCTTGAGTAATATTTCCGATTAAATATACCGCAAAGGTTAAAATAGTCGCTAGCAGAGAAGCAGTAAAAACACCAAAGGTAATAGCCACAGCAGTAATTAATGACAACTGCAAAAATAAGAAAATTGCAGCAATTAGAATGCTTGCTGTAGGATGAGGAATATTACCAATTTGCAGAAATAGCAGATAAATTACTGTCATCGTGGCGACAAGCACAGCTAGGACTGCGGATAAACCCAAGTATTTGCCGACGATAATTTCGCTGCGACTAACGGGTTTAGCAATTAATACTAAAATAGTGCGTTTTTCAATTTCTTTATTAATTAGTCCCGTACCAATAAATATCGTAATAATTAACCCGATGGCATTCATCGCCGTCATCCCAAAGTCTAAAAACATTTTATCTTCAGCTGTAGCTGCAAATTCAGGAAGGACGCGGAAGGCAGTAGCGAGTACTAGCGCATAAAAACCAATAATATATAGGATGCGATCGCGTACCACTTCCTGAAACACATTCTTTGCCAATACAAAAATTCTGTTAATAGTCATTTGTCATTTGTCATTCGTCATTTGTCATTGGTCATTTGTCATTTGTCATTCGTCATTAGTTATTCTCCCTGCCCCTCGGTCACTGAGCGTAGCCGTTGGCGCAGCCTCTCGTAGAGAAGTGCTGCCCCCTGCCCCCTGCTCCCTACTCCGCTACCCCACTCGTCACTGCTGCGGAGGCGGTGAACCAGCAATTAATTTACTGGCGCGATCGCATTCGATTTCTGCAACTGTAATCTTATTCTCGGAATTAGTAGCTGTTGCAACTGGTTCAATGCGACAAGATTTTTTTAAGTAATAGCCTCGTGGGTTAGAACTTGGGCCTATCCAAATACTTAATAAATCTAATATATATCCAGACTTTGTATTAGCTACACGCGGCTCAACGCGCCATAGTTCCTTCTCTTCATATTTACTCAGGTTCTTTTTAATGATTTCCCTACCCAGATTTCCTACCCGCTGTTTCGCATCTAGCAACCATTTTTCTACTTCTGACCAAGGTCTTTGGGCTATTTGATCTACTACTATTGGTTGAAGTCTCTGGAGAATGACAACGCCGTTTCGGGGAATTTTTACTAATTCTTCTGTTCTAGGAACAAAGGTACTATGTTTAAAAGTATCTGCCTGCAAACTGGGATATTGTCGTAACCAATTATCCGTCACAAAGTGAAACTGAATCCAGCAACTTAGCAGCATACTACTAGCAACCAAAATTATGATTCTTTGGCGATCTTGTGGTTTAGGAATGCGAGCTTTTGCATCAGTATCATTTCCTTCAATAAACTCTGGTATTGCCGTAATTAGTGCTGAAATTGTCGGCCAAAAAACAATTGTTCTGGGTGTAATTACATCTCGTTGATCTCCAAATGCAAAAACACTCACTAAGAATCCAGTGATTACTGCCCCGACTGGCATAAAAGTACCAGGAACCCTCAAAGGATCTTCAGTTGTATACCAAGCTGTGCCGGCAATTAAAAATAACCAACCGAAAAAGGCAATTATATCTTTGATATAACCTGTAGCACAATATGAAAGTACCCAAGAAAAAATACTCAAATAAATAAATGTCTGCCAAGAATAAGCTTTGGGTGGAACTAATATTTTTCTAATTCCTGCATAAAGCCCTTCAACAAATTTAAAAGCCCCAAAGAAATCTTTTAGTAGCGTATTCATATTCCTCCGTACACCTGATTAATCAATATTTTTCCTCTGAAATAAACAAGTAGTTTATTGCTATTTTGAACGAAATAATAAAATAATAGTTATTGCAGTATAGCTTAGAGAATTTGCTATTAGTACCGTAGTAACCAAATTAGTATTTTGGAAATTCAGAGTGATAAAACGACGCCGTTGCAAGCGCTGAGATGTTTTAGGTTCTTCTTCCTTTGTCACAAATGATTCATTTAATGAGAATAACAAGACCCTTAAAATGAAAAATTTCATCAAAAACGTAGTAAAAAAAATTATACAAGCAGTTAAAATAATAAAAGGTTGTGTGTTCGTCGATTTGAAATTATTAAAAAATACATAGTTAATTAATTCTGATTTCACCTGTATTGGTAACATTGGTTCTGATACAAAAAATATGAACCAACCAATTACGCTAGAAAACAGATTGATAGAAATTGCATAAAAAGTACTGGTTTTTTTGTCAAATTTTAGTCGAGAATGCAAAACATAAGCTTCGATGGGGATAGCAATCAGTACAAATAAAAAGTCAAACAGAAATCCACCAATGGGAAAAACCCTGGGAAGCATCCAATTGTCAAGCATAAATGTTTAAGGGTAAGGGTTAACTGTAGTGAGTATAACTGGGATAGTAAGGGTGATGGGGGAAATTATCCCATTGTTCTTGTCCTTTACTATGCGAGTGTGCCAGTATTCCTCTATTGAGATTGTTAATAGATCGAACTAACCCTTGTACAGAGGCGTTAGAGGGGCAGTTTCTCTACCTGAGAGTACAAGAGGTTAGGTAAGATTAAAGACTGCCATAGTTATAGCTTTTCCAGAGATGACAAGGAACGGTATTGGAATTCGGACGGCGCAAGTACGTCAAGAACGGCTTATTGGTCAAATTCACGTCTACGATGGTCTGGGTAAAGGTAAATCTCAAGCGGCTTTGGGGGTGGTTTTGCGCTCCATTGGCTTGGGAATAAATATGCCTAGCAATTCTAATCGTGTTTTACTGCTGCGATTTTTAAAAGGGCCAGAACGTGATTATGACGAAGATGGCGCGATCGCAGCTTTACAGCGCGGGTTTCCCCATTTAATTGACCAGGTTCGCACCGGGAGAGCCGAATTTTTTGGCCCGGAGGCAATTACCACTTTTGACCGAGATGAAGCAATGCGGGGTTGGGATGTGGCCAAAGGTGCGATTGCTAGTGGTTTATATTCAGTTGTCGTCTTAGATGAAATTAACCCAGTTCTGGATTTGGGTTTGCTACCAGTGGATGAAGTCGTAAAGACATTAAAATCTAAACCCCAAGAGTTGGAAATCATCGCCACTGGACGCGCCGCACCGCAAAAATTGCTCGATATTGCAGATTTGCACTCAGAAATGAAACCTCATCACCACCCAACAGCCAAAGCCCTCTTCCTGGAAGGGATTGAAATTTATACTGGTGCTGGTAAAGGTAAATCTACTAGTGCTTTGGGCAAAGCCTTACAGGCAATTGGTAGAGGAATTAACCATCCAGGGTCTACCCGTGTATTGATTATGCAGTGGCTTAAAGGTGGTACTGGCTACACAGAAGACGCCGCGATCGCCGCTTTGCAGCAGTCGTATCCAGAAGTGGTAGATCATCAGCGTTGCGGTGGAGATGCGATCGTCTGGCGAAATTCCCGGCAAGAATTAGATTATGTAGAAGCCGAACGAGGTTGGGAAATTGCCAAAGTTGCGATCGCCTCTGGATTGTATAAAACTATTATTCTCGATGAACTCAATCCCACCGTTGACTTAGAATTACTCCCCGTAGAACCCATTGTCCAAGCTTTACTCCGCAAACCCCGCGACACCGAAATTATTATCACTGGCCGCTGCCAAAATCCACCCGCGTACTTTGATTTGGCTAGCGTCCACTCAGAGGTTTATTGCCACAAACACTATGCTAATCAAGGTGTAGAACTTAAACGAGGTGTAGATTTTTAAATGGGGAATGAGGGAATGGGGAATGGGGAATGGGGAATGGGGAATGGGGAATGGGGCATTGGGCGAAACAGTTGCGAGTTCCGAGTAAATAAGTGAGTGAGATTCACAACTCAGCACGGGCTAAACGCCCCGCTTCCGCTAACAGCACTGAGCACTCCTGAAGGGCATTGGGCAGATAACTGAATGTTGACACATTAGCGTAAATTTGTACTTTCGGGTAGTAGAATATTTTGCACAAAGCGATCGCGTCCTGTTGCCTTTGCTTGATATAACGCTCGATCGGCTGCGGCAATCATTTCTTCTAAATCAGAATCTGGCTGAGGAATTTCTGTTGTAAACCCAACACTAATAGTTACATGAGAACTAACTTGGGAATTTTGATGAGGAATTGCTAATGTTTGGACAGCACGACAAATTTGGTCGGCAACATGAGTCGCCCCCTCGGTGTCTGTGTTTGGTAAAATCACAGCAAATTCTTCCCCACCATAACGGGCAACTAAATCTCCGGGACGTTTAATAATGTCTTTGATAGCTTGGGCAATTTTCTGAAGACAGCGATCGCCTACCCGATGACCATAGGTATCATTATATAATTTGAAAAAATCAACATCGCAAAGAATCAGAGAAAGCGGACGTTGCTCGCGTTTTAGACGCTGCCACTCTTGGGAAAAATACTCTTCAAACCGTCGGCGATTGGCTACTTGAGTTAATCCATCGATAGTAACTAATCGCTGCAATTCCAGATTTACGGCTTCTAGTTTTTGCTGTAACTGAGATTGCTGAATCAAGCGTTTTACCCGTTGTCGCAAAACTGGCCAGTGAATCGGTTTGGTAACAAAATCCATTGCTCCCACTGCAAATGCACGGTCAACTGACTCTTGATCTTCAAGTCCTGTAATCATTAAAACTGGAGTATGCTTGTTATAATCCAGAAGTTCCAACTGAGTGCAACACTCGAATCCATCCATATCCGGCATTATGGCATCAAGGAGTACTATATCAGGGTGCAGTTGGTTAAAAAGATTTATTGCCTCTATGCCATTTTGAGCTTCCACTATTTGATAGCCTTCCCGCTCTAAGAAATGCCGCAGTATCAAGCGAATAAAAGGTTCATCATCAACAATTAAAACTAAAGATTGGCTTTCTTGAACAGTGGCTTTCATAGTGCTTCCTTCGCGAGTTCTTTTTCTAAGGCAGTTTTAACTTGTTCATATTCCTGATACAGTAGTGAAAGTAATTCTAAATTGTTTTCTAAGTTACTGCTGCGTGCCTGTACTTCTAACACCTTGCAAACTTGTGCCAAGGCGATCGCTCCAATAGAAGCGCTGCTGGACTTGAGTTTGTGTGCTGTCTTCCATATAGTTTGGATATCCTGACTTGCGATCGCTGTGCTGATATGTTGCACTAGTCTGGCTGTCTCTGTAAGATAACACTCAATTAGTTCAGCAAATGCCACACGATCTCCTCTAAGCATAAGCTGCAAGGATTGGAGGATTTTGGCATCAATTTTGGTACTTTTTAATGTCTGGTTTTGCCCTGATAGTAAGATATTTAACGAAGGTTGCAATTCTGGGCGCATTACTTCCCCTTGTTGTTCGATGGAAGTGAATTCAAAATTTCTTTGGGGTGGACATTTGCTGAGTGCCTGAGCTAACTCTTGTAGTTGAATGGGTTTGCTAATGTAGTCATCCATACCAGCGGCAAGACAAAGTTGGCGATCGCCCCGCATGGCATTGGCAGTTATGGCGATGATATGGGGACGAAAACCTATCCCCCATTCTTGACAGATTCTCCGAGTTGCTTCTAAACCATCCATTTTGGGCATCTGAACATCCATCAACACTACGTCAAATCGCTGTTTTTGCAGAGCTGCGATCGCTTCTAGCCCATTGCTGACGACCTCTGCGCCATAACCTATTTTCTGTAGCATCAATAGAGCAACTTTCTGATTAACAACCGTGTCCTCTGCCAAAAGAATTCGCAGTGGCAGTCGATGACCCAAATGCCGATCTACCAAAGGAAAATGAGAAATACTGTTGAGGATCGGCTGATTTCCCAAAACACGAGTCATAACATCGTAGAGTTGAGAGTGTTTGATGGGTTTACTCAAAGAAGCAGCAAACTCGACATCATTAAAGTCAGAAGAAGTTTCTACTTTCGCTAAAGAGGTCATAATTACCAAAGGCAGATTTTGACAACCAGATTGCTTGCGGATTTGACGAGCTAGGTTTATGCCATCCATTTCTGGCATCTGCATATCTAAAATAGCTATATCAAACTGCGTTCCCTGAGCAAGTTTAACTAAAGCTTCTTTTCCAGATTTGGCAGCATAAGTTTCCATCTTCCAAGACTCAGCTTGCAAGCTAAGAATTTGGCGATTGGTTAGATTATCATCCACAATCAATAGTCGCTTGGATGCAAGCAGGGTTGAAGTGCTTACAGCTTGTTCTGGTTGAGCAGCCACTTTGGTAATAATGGTGAAATAAAATGTTGAACCTGGTGAAGAGTCAGGAAATGATAATAATTTTCTCTTATCCCATCTAGGGCTAGAATTACCACCAACAAACCCCTGGCTTTCTACCCAAAGAGTGCCGCCCATCATCTTACTGAGCCGCTTACTAATCGCCAATCCTAGCCCTGTGCCACCGTATCGTCGAGTCATGGAGACATCAGCCTGAGTGAAAGGTTGAAATAATCGCTCTATTTTCTCTGGTGCGATGCCAATACCTGTATCTTTGATTGCAAATTGAATTTCGTAGAGAAGTTGTTCTTTTTCAACAGGTATCGGGGATTGGGCATAAGAGGCAGAGGGGCAGAGGGGCAGAGGAGCAGAGGGGAAAGACTTACTGCTACTTCTTCTCCTGTGCTCCCCTGCTCCCCTGCTCCCCTGCTCCCCTGCTCCCCTGCTCCCCTGCTCCCCTGCTCCCCTGCTCCCCTGCTCCCCTGCCTCCCCTGCTCCCCTGCTCCCCAGTTCAACAGAGAGTAATACTTCTCCAGTTTCGGTAAACTTGATAGCATTATTGAGAAGATTCATCAAAACTTGGCGCAGACGAGTCAAATCACCGACGATCTCAATGGGAACTTGGGGCTGGATCAGATAAACTAGTTCGATATCCTTTTGGGCAGCTTTCGGAGCTAAAAAGGAAATAGCCTCCTCCACACAAGCTCTCAAATTAAAAGGCTGTTCTTCTAATTCCAGTTTGCCCGATTCAATTTTGGAGAAATCTAGAATATCGTTAATGATGGTAAGTAAAGTATCTCCGCTACTGTGAACTATTTCCAGAAAGTCTTGCTGTTGAGGTGTAAGGTCAGTATCCAGCAATAGACCTGTCATGGCAATAACAGCATTCATTGGAGTCCGAATTTCATGGCTCATCATTGCCAAAAACTCACTTTTTGCCCGATTTGCAGCTTCTGCTTGACGTTTTGCCTGCTCCAAGGCAAAGTTTTTCAAAGTAAGTTCTTCACGTTGGCGTGTTTCTTGTTCCAGTAAGTGAGCTTGTGCTAGAGCAATACCTAGTTGAGCCGCCACCGCTTCTAGTAATTCGATTTCGTCTTGTGTCCATTGGCGAAAATAGCTGCATTGATGTAAACCGATCGCTCCATTGGGTTCTCCTTGATAGGAAGTGCGGATTGACAGCATAGACTTCAGCCCAATTTCTCGGCAGATAGGCTGAACCATTTGCAGTAAAGGCTCAACGTAGACATTTGGAGAAGCGATCGCATTTTCTTGGGCGATCATCTGCTCGGCATGAGGATTGTTAGTCATGGGAACTTCCAATTTCAATACAGAGCAGTAACCAGGGAGTGTATTATATTCTGCTACTAAAGGGATTTGTGGTGTGGGGTTACTAATGTAAGAGTGGATTAGACAGCGATCGGCTGCAAATGCTTGTCCAATTTGGGTAGCAGCCGTCTTAAAGATTTTGGTGGTGTCAAGGCTTTGACGAATTTCTTGAGTAATTTGTTCAAGTAGTAGGGTGCGATGCAATTGCCGTTGCAGTGCCTCTTTAGCTCGTTTGTGTTCGGTAATGTCGTGATTGATGCCGACAGTCGCAACAGTTTCCCCCTGTTCATCCTGTAGAGGGACTACGGTTGTTTCGCAAATTCCTTCACTGCCATCTTTGCGAATAAAGTGTATTTCCCCTGACCAGCGTCCTTGCTGGGTGACTGTTGACAAAATGTTGGCGCTTAATGTTGCGGCTACTTCCGGCTGATGCAAAATACTGGGATGTTTAGCTAAAACCTCAGCTTTGGTATAGCCAAACATACCTTCGGCAGCAGGATTCCAATCAATAATACTTCCAGTTAAATCTGTGATAATTACGCCATCATGCATATTTTCAAAGGTGAGGGCTTGCCGACGTAGATTGGCTTCGGCTTGCTTGCGTAAACAAAGCTCATTGTAGACATCGCTAATATCTCTCTGAATACCAATGAAGTGGCTTAACTCACCATTGTCATCATGAATCGGAGAAATACTCAATTCATTCCAAAACAAAGTACCGTCTTTGCGATAGTTGCGAAGAACAACTTTGCAACTTGTTCCAGTTTGAATAGATGAGCGCAATTCATTAAGTGCTGGTTGCTGGGTATCTGTGCGTTGCAAGAATCTACAGTTTTGCCCAATTACATCAGTAGCACTGTAGCCTGTTATTTGCTCAAAGGCAGGGTTGACGTAAATAATGGGATTGTAGGCGATTCTGGCATCGGCAATCATAATTCCATTACTGGTAGCGGCTAGTGCCCTCTCCCTCAGCCTCAAGGTTTCTTCAACCAGTTTCAAATCAGTAATGTCAAACATAAATCCCCTCAGCCCGATCGCAGTTCCGGCTTCCTCAACGACACTAACAATGTCTCGCAGCCAAACAACTCGCCCATCAGCAGCTAACATCCGATATTCCAATTCGTGATTTTCGCACCTAGCAGTTGCTTCTTGACAAAAACGAACAGAGTTTTCCAAGTCATCTGGATGCAGATGATTAACCCAAAAATTTTCCTCGTACCACTCTGCGATCGGATAATTTAGCAAATCTACCGCTTGTGGCCCTACGTAAATAAATCGCCAAGTTTTCAAGTCCAATTCCCAAGGGATGACTTTGACAGTTTCCACCAACTGTCGCAAACGATTTTCACTGGCGATCAGGGCAATTTCTACCTGTTTCTGTTCAAAAATCCTATGAGTTAACTCCTGATTGATTGCTGTTATTTGTTGGTTTCTTGCATTCATTGCCAAGGCAAAATAAATTGATAATGTCAGCGTGATAACAACTAATAACCCTGCAATCAATTCTAGTTGTGCTAATAACCTCGGATTTTGGATTAAAAGTCTCTGCCAGAGTAGGAATACAGAGATTGAGAAGAAAATCCCCAGCAACAGGGCAAGTAATTCTTGTTGACGAAAAAATCTCACAGCTTTGAACCAGTAATATCGGTGCTGTTTTTCCACTTATTAACTCTCTAGAATTTTCAGGGCTTATTGCACTAACTTTTACTTTTAAGTAATCTAAAATATCAGTAGCAAGGGGGAATTTACGGAATTTATTTTTAGTTAATATATCAAGATATTTATGTATTGCCCGAAAAACTTAATTATTTCTAATTATAATTACATTTATTTTGATACTAATTATTTATGAATACGCATAGTAAAAAATCCCACCACCTGCGGCACATCTCCTTGGTAAGGTTGGCAAGGGTCAAAACAATAGACCTGTTGGCAAAAGTGCTTTTTGCACTCTTGTAGGGAAAGGGGGAAAGGTTAAAGGGGAATGTTAATTCTATCCCTTTCCCCTTTAACCCTTAACCTTTACCCGATTTCTGCAAGAAATCTAATGTGCAGCTTCCTCGAAAATTAGTATGAGAACTGCTAATTTTTTGTAGTATGACCTCAACCTCACGTTAATTGAGATGGTAGAAGGTACTAGAAACCAAAAGATCCCCGACTTACTTCAAGAAGTTGGGGATCTAAGCCTCTGGCTGGAGAGCAAATTAAATATAGTGGTTCGCGCAAATTTTAAGTAGACTACGCCTGCGATCGCAAGAAAAGGGTAATGGAAATTCAAAACCAGATTGTAGAGACGCGATTTATCGCGTCTTGATTTATCGCGTTTTGAAAGACCAATAACCCTTAAACCAAGCATATTGGATTAAAAACAAGGGTTAATGCCATTTGCTTGTACTTTAAATTGCAGCTTCTTGGCGTTGACAATCAAAAACAACCATGTAGGAAGCATCTGGTATTTCTTGAGGAAGGTGCCGCATATAGCCATCGGCATCAGAACGGCTGCGGAAGCGAGCAACAATTTCCCGTTGCGTATTAGGAAGTTGACGAGCGATATCGCCCAAGAATTCAGGCGTTCTTTATACGCAATAGTTTGATTGTCTGATTGGGAAGTTTTGTTATCCGTATTTTCTGGCATAATTATCTTAACCGTATGAAGTTTAATGAAGGGCCTTAATTAGTTTCTAGGTAGGAATGCACCAACGCTTTTTTTAATGCTGCTGCCACCTTGTTATTCGATTATTAATAAATTGTCAACACTGAGCGCTATATTTTAGACCAATTAAGTTGAAATTTTCAGGTGGCAGTGAGTCTCAAAGCCTTAATTTGCAATTGTTTCCAGGACACAACAATGTTCAAACAGAAAGTTTGGCAATTTTTGGGTTTGCATTATTTGTATGTATACACATAAGTAAAGTCCGCATCAGTGGTAAAACAAACATTAATGTCTGAAAACATACTATTTACAAGTTGAAGAGAAAATAAATAATGTACGCACTCTTAATTTTTCTATAGTCTGATTAGTAAAGCTACATTGCAGGCATTTACATTTTTTATAGTTAGTTGAAAATAATTAAATTTTCAGAGTTTATTGAAATATTCAAAAATTAATTTTCCTTCAGTTTTTGACTAGAGTTTTAGGGACAAACAATAGTGCAATTGTTAAAATTGAAAATTCTTGACTAATTGTCACAAAATAGTTAAAATTTTTTCGACGAAATTCTAGTTATCGATAATGAAAACACCATTTTTAACATCAATAATTAAAAAAATAGCAACAGAAATAGAAGCAGCAGTTTTAATAGACCCAGAATGCACTTTTATGGGATTGATTACATTTAAAAACGGCAATAAAACATTTTTTCGTAATACCAGGTTTAGTATTAATTCTTTTGGTTCAGTAGCAATAGCTAAAGATAAAGCAGTTTCAAACTTTTTTCTGAATAAATTTGGCTATAAGGTTACTGAAGGGAAAACGTTTTTTAGTGACGAATTATGCGAAGAAATAGCTAATCCTAGAAATATAGATGCAGGATTTTATTATGCTCATGAGTTGGGATTTCCTGTAATTGTCAAGCCGATTAACCTTAGCCAAGGAATGTTTGTTACCAAGGTTCACAATAAGCAAGAATATTATCAAGTAGCTAAGAAAATCTTGCGAAAAGCCTCAGGATTTATTGTTGAGCGATTCTATAATGGCAATGATTATAGAATTGTAGTACTTGATGATAAAGTAGTTTCGGCATATCAAAGAATTCCTTTATTTATCATCGGAGATGGTCAATCTACTGTTTTGCAACTTATGGAACAGAAGCAAGAAACTTTTATCAAAAATGGTAGAAAAGAAATTATAGATTTTGAAGATTACAGAATCAAAAAAAACTTGCGAAGACGGAAGCTAAATTTTAGTAATGTTATACCTAAAAATAATATAGTCTATCTTTTAGAGAATGCAAATTTATCAACTGGAGGTGAGGCAATAGATTTCACTGACAATATCCATCCTGATTTTAAAAAATTAGCAGTAAATATTACAAAAGATATGGAATTGAGATTATCAGGTGTGGATATTCTTGCTAATGATATAACCTCACCAATGGAAGATTATACAATTATTGAAGTAAATGGCGCTCCTAGCTTAACTCACTATGCGTCATTTGGTGAAGTTCAGACGAAAAGAGTCGAAAATTTATATCTCCAAGTTCTCAAAATACTTGAAAACGAGAATAACAGAATAAATAATTGATTTTGATTGGAGGCGAAGCAGAGATTGCTCCCCTCCGGAATTCTTTTGCAATTCTAACGATTTCTTCACCACTCCTTATTTAATAGGGATTCAAATTCAGCTTGTAAGGCGGTTATATCCGCCAACCTTGTGACTAGTAAATTATCTTTACCAGCATCATTTAAACGCATTTTCCAATAACGAATACTGTCTGAGTTATTCAACCAAAACTTAATCACGGTATCTACCACTTGATCCAAATTCCAATCCCACTTGGCTGGAACTGATTCTACCGATTCTAAAAACGTATCTAACGTACACGTATGCATTCCCAAGTATTCCACACCTTGGTGGGGTGGTTTTTGCCCGTTTTGTTGTTGCTGATTAAAAAACTGCAAAAGTGGAGATATTCCTACAATATCAAAAGTGTATTTCATGCCACTACTCCCAATTTTATATTACTTACAGAAAATATTTAGTTTTTTCTATTTCTAAAATAATATCTGGAAAGGAACTAATGCATCTACAGAAAGTGCAGTTTTGGGCTATATCATAGGCGTTAAACTTCAGCGATAAATTAGCACTTACAAGCATTGAGTGCTAATATTTATTTGAGAGTTTGATTGATTACTAAAAAGTTTCAGGCATTAATTAAAGGATGCATATATCTTTAATAATTATTTAATTAGTTATGTTACGACTTGTAAAGCCTAGATTCTCCCTAACTCACCTTTTGAGGGCTGGTGATTAGCAATAAAGCGGCTGTGTAATGAAATCAGTAAGCCAACAGATAACCTGGACGCCATCGAGTCTGTCAAGCAAACTGCCATAATTTGAGCGATCGCACCCTAAATGCAGATGGGGTCAATTCAGCAGTCAGTTCTAAAAGTGTCACTTACTAGACTCGGCTTTTGATTGAAGCAGTGATACTATTTAGTTGTGTGAGGAGCAAGTTAAAAATAAAAAGCGCCTGGGGTGGAAACACGGCAACACTCCCAGGCGCTTTTTAATTGGTACACAGAAAAAAGTTTTTGCAGATTCTCCCAAACCGGATTGCTAGACATCGGATGTAGCAATAGCCCAATCAAAATCTAAAATTCCTTAAGCCGCACCAAATTCAGCTTGTAAGGCTTCATCGTTATTATCAGCGATCGTTGCCACAATGGTAATTAGCCGAGACACTTCGCCAGGAGATAACTCTGCTAAGGTGCGTGTCGATATTACAACCACTCGGTTTTCAATAATACCGAAACGCGCTTCAAAAGTACTAGAGCAGTTCAACTCCAAAAGATACCGCATCAACTTAGGTTCATCTTTGGCAGGTAAATTTAGCACCGCAGACCAAACCGTTATTGTGTCTTCATCGGTTGTCCCGTTGAGTTGGACAAATACTTCCACGCTTCCATACTTAAACTTCCAGAGATAACCACCCTCTGGAGTGTGGCTAACCATAGCACTATCATCTTGTTCCAAAGAGTCGATGACATTTTCAATTACCTCAACATGGTTAATGCTTGTCGTCTCGGCGATTAAATCACTAACGGATTCGTTATTACTAGTTAGGGTTTCTGGGTAGCTGGTCATACAGATTTTTTCTCAACATACTCGCTCTACACATACTTTATAACTTGTAGACGTAGTTGTAAGGGCAATCCATGAATTGCCCCTACTGATTGCATGGTTCTTCCGGCTACCATCTGGTACTATTTTGCAAAAATGAGAATGACGATCGCGCTCAACCTACGTCATCATGGGCAAAGCGGTTAAAGAGAAAGTCTAGGGCATAGTTACGCAATTGGTAGTATTGGGGATCTTCCATGATGCGGCTGCGATCGCGCGGACGAGAAAAGGGAATTTCCATAACTTCACCTATTTTCGCGTGGGGGCCGTTGGTCATCATCACCAATTTGTCTGCTAAAAATAGTGCCTCGTCGATGTCGTGGGTAATCATTAGCACTGTACAACGGTTATCGCCCCAAATTTTGAGCAATTCTTCCTGTAATTCTTCTTTGGTGATGGCATCTAGCGCCCCAAAAGGTTCATCTAAAATTAAGACTTTCGGACGAATCGCCAAAGCACGGGCGATAGAAACTCTTTGTCTCATCCCGCCGGACATTTGCATTGGTTTCTTTTCCATTGCATCAGCCAGTCCCACCATTGCTAGATGATCGCGGACGATCGCTCTTTTTTCAGCTTGTGGTTTATTTGGATAAACGGCGTTGACAGCTAAGTAGATATTTTCAAAAGCAGTTCGCCAAGGTAACAGGGCATAGTTTTGGAAGACAACCATTCTGTCTGGGCCTGGCTTAGTAATGGGTTCTCCTTCGAGTAACACTTGCCCGGAGGTGGGAAAGTTAAAACCGGATACCATATTTAACAGCGTCGATTTGCCACAGCCAGAGTGGCCGATGACACAAATAAACTCGCCCTGTTCGACGTTGAGGTTAACGCCGTCGAGTACAGTGAAGGGGCCTTTCTTTGTCGGATAAACTTTGGTAACGTCTTTAATTTCTAGGAAAGGTCTGCGGTTGGTGGTTGCACTGACGAATGGTTTTCCTAGTGTGCTTGTAGCTGTTGAGTTACGGTTTTGCATGGTATTTGGTATTTGGGGATTAAAAAGCAAATGTACGCGATGTGCAAATGAATATTCTGACTTCTCTCTAAATCTCTCTCCTAAAAGGAGAGAGACTTTGAATTTTCCCCCTACCCCTACAAGGGAAGGGGGTTAGGTCTTTTGTTGGTTTTTATACATGACGTGAAAAGTTAGATCGTTAATGGAGTTCAAAGCCTCATTAATGGAGTTCAGAGGTTCATTAATGGAGTTCAAAGCCTCATTAATGGAGTGCAAAGCCTCATTAACGGAGTTCAGAGGTTCATTAATGGAGTTCAAAGCCTCATTAATGGAGTTCAGAGGTTCATTAATGGAGTTCAAAGCCTCATTAACGGAGTCCAAAGCCTCATTAACTGAGTTCAGAGGTTCATTAATGGAGTTCAAAGCCTCATTAACGGAGTCCAAAGACTCGCACGTGATGTTTTACTTCTCCCACTCCCTCTTTCTCTCGCGATTTTTTTATGAGGCGAGTCTCCTTCTTGGTGCATCGAGAACAACTTCCGCGACTGAAAAATCACGTTTAATTTTCAAGCTGTTGAGATATGCGATCGGATCGTCGGCGTTAAAGGGAGTACCATCGAACAGTTGAATCGGTTGGCGAATATAGCTAATATCCAAACCTAATTCTCGTGCGGCGGTGCTGAAAACACGCACGCGACACACCCGTTCCACAACTTCTACCCAATTTCTGGGGAAGGGAGTGTCACCCCAACGCGCCAATTGACTCATAATCCAAATTTGTTCGGTACGGCTGGGGCGGTTAATGGCAGACTCAGAATAAAACTGGTGATGGGCATAGTCCCGCAACGGATGGTCTAAGTCACAGGTGAGATTATCTGGATCTTCGAGTTGAATGTATTCTAAATCAGTGCTGACATACTCTCGCCCTGCTAAAATTTGCCGAATTTCTTGGGCATTTTCGGGATTTGCACAATACACGCAAGCTTCTAACAAAGCTTTGGTTAAGGCAATATGCGTATTTGGATAATTTTCTGCCCAATCTTCCCGCACACCAAGAACTTTACCGGGGTGTCCCAGCCAAACTTCTAAATCGGTAGCAATAGTAAAGCCGACATTTTCCACAGCAGCGCGGTAGTTCCAAGGTTCGCCGACGCAGTAACCATCAATGCTTGCGGCTTTTAAGTCAGCTACCATCTGCGCTGGCGGAATGGTCTTCATGTCCACATCGCTATCGGGGTCAATTCCTCCAGCCGCTAGCCAGTAACGCAACAGCAAGTTGTGCATAGAAGCGGGATGCACTACCCCCATTGTGTGCCGTTGGTCGTGGGTAAGAATCAGGTGATTTCTGAAATCGGATAAGGTTTGTATGCCTTGGTCGTAAAAGCGTTTTGCTAAGGTGATGGCGTTACCGTTGCGAGTCATAGTGAGGGCGGTAACAACGGGCAGAGGTTGGTTATTATGTCCTCCCAAAGAAAGCCACATCGGCATCCCTGAAGGCATTTGAGCCGCATCCAAATAACCACCACTGATGCCATCTTCTATACCCCGCCAGCTACTTTCCCGTACCAGGTTAACTTCATCTAAACCATGTTTGAGAAAGAAGCCTTTTTCTTTAGCAACTGCTAAGGGGGCGCAAGCTGTCAGAGGTAAAAAGCCAATTTCTAAGTTAACTTTTTCTAATCCATGACGGGCAATGTCAGCAGTTTTCCGCGCCCGAATTTTCTTAATCCGTTTCTGCTGATTGAGGAAGTAAATCATCTCACTCCGCAAGCTGTAGTAGCTGGGATGTTCTACTACTTCCATCCGCTTGCGGGGTCTGGGAATATCCACTTCTAAAATGTCGCCGATTTTAGATTCGGGACCGTTGGTTAACATCACGATTCTGTCAGATAACAGCACGGCTTCATCGACATCATGTGTCACCATCACCGCAGTAACTTCATTTTCTTCGCAAATTTGCATGAGTTGTTCTTGCAAATTGCCGCGTGTGAGTGCATCCAATGCACCAAAGGGTTCATCTAGCAAGAGTAATTTGGGACGAATCGCTAAAGCGCGGGCGATCGCAACTCGCTGCTTTTGTCCACCTGATAACATTCCCGGCTGTTTGTCAGCATGGGGACGCAAACCCACCATATTAATATGTTTTTCGACAATGGCGTTGCGTTCGGCTGCGGGTGAACCTTTCATTACTGAGTCCACAGCCAGGGCAATATTTTCTCTTACCGTCCGCCAAGGTAATAACGAATAGTTTTGGAACACCACCATCCTGTCTGGGCCGGGTTTGGTGATTCTTTGCCCTTCAAGAGTGACAATACCTTCAGTTGGCAAATCCAAACCTGCAATCATATTTAAGAGTGTGGATTTACCGCAACCGGAGTGACCAATTAGAGAGACAAATTCTCCTTTTTTAATTTGGAGGTCGATTCCTTTGAGGGCGATATATTTGCCACCACCAGTTAATTCAAAAACTTTATCAATTTGGTCAACAGCTACAAACATAAGATATGTGGTATTTGATATTTGGGCATTGGGCACTTGTACTGAGCGAAGTCGAAGTATTGGGCATTGGGCATTGGGCACTTGTACTGAGCGAAGTCGAAGTATTGGGCATTGGGCATTGAAGATTAGAGATGATTGGGGATTAAGGATTGGAAAAATCTTTCTTAGTTCCCATGCCCTATGCCCCATTCCCTATTCCCCATTCCCCATTCCCCATTCACTATTTCTGTTCTGCTGGTAAAATCTTGTTTTGTAGCCAAGCCATCGCTTTATCTAGGAGCAACCCAACAACGCCGATATAAACTAGAGCTAAAATAACTTCGCTGACGTTGTTATTTTGATAGGCATCCCAGATAAAAAAGCCGATGCCGACAATACCGGACATGACGATTTCAGCAGCAATAATCGCTAACCAAGCTAAACCGATCGCAATTCTTAAGCCGGTAAAAATATAGGGTAATGCCGCCGGAATCAAAATATTAATGAAATATTCTTTGCGGCTAAGTTGCAGAACTTTGGCGACGTTGTTGTAATCTTGAGGAATTTGGGTAACGCCGACAGCAGTGTTAATTAAGATGGGCCAAATGGCGGTGATGAAAATTACGAATAAGGCTGCGGGTTCGTTTTGTCGTAAAGCTGCTAAAGAAATCGGAACCCAAGCTAGAGGTGGTACAGTCCGCAGTAATTGAAAGATGGGGTCTAAAGCTTTGGACATGGTTTTATTAACCCCAATCAAAATGCCTAAGCCAATACCAACGATCGCAGCTAGGGTATAACTGATAGCAACCCGTTGTAAACTAGCAAGAATCTGCCAAAATAGACCTTTATCAATGCCACCTCGGTCATAAAATGGCCAGAAAATTAGAATCCAAGTGTCTTGAATAACTTGTATTGGCCCTGGTAATGTGGCTCCCGGAATCCAAGCGAAGAGTTGCCAGATAATCAGGAAAATTGCGATCGCGATCGCTGGTGGTATCAGGTCAGGAAATTGCTTTTGCAGACTTGCTATAAAGCTATTATTAAATCTAGGGCTTGCAGGGCGTTTTTGGGCGAGTGTCATGATGCTGTGTTCTCCGCAAATTTTATTTTTTATTTGTTCTAGACGGGATGAATCTTTAGACGCGATGAATCTTTAGACGTGATGAATCTTTAGACGCGATGAATCGCGTCTCTACAATAGATGAATCGCGTCTCTAAATACTGACTTTTTTGATTTTCAAACTCTTCAAATATTCTTCTGGCTTTTCGGGGTCAAATTTGATGCCATCAAAAAACTGTTCTACACCACGGGATGTATTTGTGGGAATATCAGCAGCGGCAATTCCAGCTTCTTTAGCAGCTTCTTTCCAAATATCTTCGCGGTTGACTTTGTTGACCAGTTCCTTAGCTTTAGCAGCATTATTGGCAATGTAATCTTTTGGCAAGAATCCCCAACGAACATTTTCAGTGATAAACCATAAATCGTGACTCTTGTAAGGATAAGAAACATTACCTTTTTCATCTTTCCAGTAGTAAGCAGCCATTGATTTATCATCAATTTTGCGACCATCGCCCATGTCATATTTGCCTTGGTATGGATCTGCTAGAATTTCGGGTGAAGGAAGGTTGAAATAATTTCGTCCAGCGAGAAGTTCAGCCGCTTCTTTGCGATTATCAAAATTATCTAGCCACTGTTGGGCTTCCATAATTCCTTTTAAAATTGCTTTGGTAGCCTTGGGATTTTTATCAACCCAATCGCCTCTCATCGCGAGGTATTCTTCAGGATGATTTTTCCAAATTTCTGCGGTTAATGCTGCTAGGTAGCCAATTTTGTCTTGCACCAGGCGATAAGGCCAGGGGTCGCCTGTACTAAAGGCATCCATCGTTCCGGTTTTCATGTTGGCTACAGTTTGCGCTGCTGGTACTGTGAGCAATTTGACATCTGCATCTGGGTCTAAGCCACCTGCTGCTAACCAGTAGCGAATCCATAAATCTTGGTTGACGTGGGGAAAGGTAAATGCAGCTGTGAAGGGGGTTGAAGATTTTAATTCTTTAAATAAAGACTTAGAACTGGCGAGTTGTAAACTAATACCTTTGCCTTGGTGCTTGCTGGCGATCGCAATTCCATTTCCATGCGTAATTAACTGACATAATACATACATGGGAATTTTTTGATTGCCCTTGGTAATTAAACCTTCTGTAATTAAATGTGGCATTGGCATCTGCCATTGACCGCCATCTATACCACCACCGGCAGAACCAATTTCTACGTTATCTCTGGCTGCACCCCAAGAAGCTTGTTTGGAAAGGTCAACATTAGTCATGCCATACTTGGCAAAAAATCCTTTTTCTTTAGCAATAATTAAAGGAGCCGCTTCTACAATGGGAATATATCCTAACTTGACTGTAGTAGTTTCTGGTGTTTGTTCGGGACTAATATTAGCAACCGTTTGAGCAGTTGGCTGTACTTGGGTGCTTCCACCAGTCAGGTTTTCAGGAGGATTACCCAAACAGCCTTTGAGCAATACAGCACTCGCAGATACTCCGGCTGTGAAGATAAATTTGCGGCGAGAAATTTGATTAAAAAATTCTGTCATAAATATCTCCTGAAAACGTAAATGTTATTTTTTATAGCTATGACAATTTAGGCAAAAAACCTTGTGTTTCTTGCATCATTAATGATTAATCAAGCTATATTTGGCCAAGCGATCGCAGCCATTTCATGAATGAAATAGCTACCTATATAAGAACTCGGTTAAATTATTGGCTCTGCTTTTCTAGTGTGATGCAGAGGTATCATTCACCTTGTTGAAATCAGTTTACAGCCTTTGAAGCCGAAATTGTTAACTTGGAATCGAGATTATTAAACAAATATTAGATTGGATGTATAAGTAAAAATTTATCTATTATCCTCAACTATAGGAATAATTTTTAAGATATAAACTCTTATTTATGAAGACTATTGTGTTTACTTGATGATTGACTATCTTCACTTCTTTTGTAACTTAAATTTTAGTAGTTATTTGTCATATATAAGTTTTTATTTATTACAACCATTATGTTATCCCTATAATTTAACGTGAGTTCGACGGCTCTAAAAACCCCTCTCCAAACCTCTCCCACAGGGAGAGAGGCTTTGAAACCCTATTTTTTCGTTGTCAACTAAGAATATTTCTGCCCCTCTCCGCCTCGGAGAGGGGTTGGGGAGAGGTTCATCGAACTCACGTTAATTTAATACGGTTTTAATTAATGATTGCAAAACATCCTTGGCTAAAGACGCGATGAATCGCGTCTCTACAACGCAAATAATTGGGAGTAGTTCAGGTAGTGTATTCGGCGTTAATCTTCACATAGTCATAACTCAAATCACAACCCCAAGCTTTACCCACACCATAACCATTGCCAACATTAACGGAGATTAAAACCGTATCCTCTTCCAGATAAGCACCCGCAGCTGCTTTTTTCAAATAAGTACTTGCGGCTGCACGGTCAAATTGCAGAGGTTGTCCATTTTCTAACATTAAGAAATCCCCTAGCTTAATTTGCAGGTTTTCTTGCTCAAATGGCACACCTGCACGTCCGGCAGCGGCGGCGATGCGTCCCCAATTTGGATCGCGTCCAAAGATTGCAGATTTAACTAAGGATGAACCAGCGATGGTTTTAGCTATTTGTCGGGCTGAAAGTTCATTCTGCGCCCCTGTCACTTCCACTTCAATTAGACAGGTTGCACCTTCACCATCACGAGCGATCGCTTTGGCTAAATGCTGGCAAACTGCTGTTAACATTGCCTCTAATTTCTCTGCTTCTGCGCCCCATTCTATAATTGCTGGGGTGCGAGATTGACCGTTTGCCAAGGCAATTAAGCTGTCGTTGGTGCTGGTGTCACCATCCACGGTGATGGAATTAAAACTTCTATCAGCTGCCCTGGCTAACATCTGTTGCCAAAGGTGAGGCGAAACCACAGCATCACAAGTAACAAATGCCAACATGGTTGCCATATTGGGGTGAATCATGCCGGAACCTTTGGCAATGCCGCCAATTCTTACCGGGCGTTGGCGCAGCCCGCCGGAGGCATCGCTTATAGTTGTCTCTAAAGCAATAGATTTTGTCACCAAGTCTGTAGTGATAATCGCCCCAGCAGCAGCATCCGAACCTGTTGCTGATAGTGCTGCTACTACTTTGGGAATCCCACTTCGCAAAGCATCCATCTTAATTCTTTGACCAATTACACCAGTAGAAGCCAATAACACAGATTCAGACGAGATGTTTAGGGCTTGGGCTACTGCCAGAGCAGATTCTAGGGTATCAAGGTTGCCTTGAGTTCCTGTCGCGGCGTTTGCTTGTCCAGCGTTGCAGAGGATGGCACGAGCGCTTTGTTTGGCTTGCAAGCGTTGGCGACAATATTCTACACAGGCAGCTTTCACTTGGCTGGTGGTGAATACACCTGCTGCGATCGCTTCCACCTCGGAGAATATCAAAGCTAAATCTGGCAGCCCCGAAGGTTTCAACCCTGCGGTAATTCCTGCCGCCTGATACCCCCTTGGTGCTGTGATACCACCTGTGATTTTTTGCCAATCTGCCATCATTCTTCCTTACAACTATCTGGTTGGATAGGTCAATTTGTACTTTACAAAACTGCTGAGTTAGGAGTTACGAGTCAAGAGTTATTAGTTTCCCCACTCCCCACTCCCTTTTATTGTGAGTTTATTTGCTGATGGCAATAATAATGCACCAATTGGCGATTGGCATAATTGTTTTTACCTTTCTTATGACGAAAAACAAAAACAAAAAAAGGAGAGTTACTTGGGTTGCTCTGTAGATCGTTAGGATACATCTACTTACTAATCTCTCTAATTTACTTTTTAAGGGTTAATACTTATTTATTGAGATTATTTCTAAAAATTTTTGAACTTTATCCGTAAATACCACGAAAATAAAATAAAAAAGAGAGCTACTTAGGCAGCTCTCCAGATCATCAGGGTGCATCTACTTACCACAGCATATCATTTTACGTATGAGGGTTGTCACCAGTTTTTATATGAAGATTGTGTGAAGCAAGACCGGGAAAATACTTAGTTGGGGAATTGGGCATTGGGCGTGGAGAAGAGACAAGGTAGACAAGGTAGAAGGGGGAGACAAGGGAGAGAATTGTTCAATAATTCCCCCTTGTCCCCCTTGTCCCCCTTGTCTCCTCTGCCCCTCCTGCTTCCTCACCCAGCGAAGTTAGCTTGATAGATCGCTAGGCGTTCAGTTTTTTCTCGACCAATTCGTTAGTCAGCTTAGGATCGGCACGTTTGTCTGTTTTTTTGAGAACTTGTCCGACAAAGAAGCCTTTAAGGTTAGTGTTACCGTTGCGATACTTTTCTACTTCTTTGGAGTTGGCGGCTATGACTTCATCGACAATCGGTTCTAGTACACTAGGATCGGTAATTAACTCTTGTCCTGCAAAGGCTTTCTCAGGAGAAATACCACTGAGCAAATCTGGCAACTTTTGTTTAGCTTGAGCATTGCTAATTTTGCCGGTTTCAATGCGAGTGATAATATCTGCTAAATTGGTGGGAGTCAGTCCGATTTGAGTAATAGTGAGTTTTTGCTTATTCAGGTGGGCGGCAATATCTTGAGTAATCCAGTTGGCAGCAGCTTTGGCATTTGCTCCAGATGCGATCGCAGTTTCAAAATATTCGGCGATTGAACGATCTTCTGTCAACACTCGCGCATCGTAAGCGGAAAGCCCCAATTCGCTTTCATAATGATGGCGTTTTTGAGCTGGTAATTCTGGTAATTCGCTCCGCCACTTCTCTAATTGTTCATTTGACACCTCAATTGGTGCTAAATCTGGTTCGGGGAAGTAACGGTAATCGCTAGAACCTTCTTTTACCCGCATACTACTTGTACATTGAGCGCCTTCTTGCCACAGCCGAGTTTCTTGAATGATGCGATCGCCTGCTTCGATGGCGGCGATTTGGCGTTCAATTTCGTAGTCAATCGCCCGTTGGATGGCGCTAAAGGAGTTCATGTTTTTAATTTCTACCTTGGTGCCAAACTCCTTTCGTCCCACAGGACGCACGGAAATGTTGACATCGCACCGCAGAGATCCTTGTTCCATATTGCCGTCACTCACGCCGAGATACCGGACAATCCGACGCAACTCTTCGGCATATTCAGCCGCTTCTAGTCCAGAACGCAAATCGGGTTCGGAAACAATTTCTACTAATGGGATACCTGCGCGATTGTAATCTACCAAAGAATAGGCAGAACCAGAAAGGCGATCGCTACCAGCGTGTACCAATTTTCCCGCATCTTCTTCCATGTGCAGACGCGTAATACCAATGCGTTTGCGAGTCGGATTACCCTCAGCATCCACCAACTCAATTTCTAGCCAACCATGTTCTGCGATCGGTAGATCGTATTGAGAAATTTGGTAATTTTTGGGTAAATCTGGATAAAAATACTGCTTACGGTCAAATTTGCTATATTTAGCGATTTGACAATTTAGTGCCAAACCAGCTTTGACGGCGTATTCTAATACTTTTTGATTGAGTACAGGTAAGACCCCAGGTAAACCCATACAAACCGGGTCAATGTTAGTATTGGGGTCAGAGCCGAATGCCGTAGAGCTATTAGAGAAAATCTTGGTATTGGTACTCAGTTGACAATGGGTTTCTAAACCAATAATCGCTTCATACTCAGTTTTTACGTTCGTAGCAATGGTCATAATATCAATAATTTGGGCATAATCCTTGTAGTGGTACTATTGTAGCGGCGTATTGAGTTGCCCTGAAGACGGTTATTTGGGTGAGCAATGCTTACCTCTTGAGCTTGAAAAGGGAGAAGCACATCTAAGGTGAAGAAAATCTTAATCATTGGTTCTGGAGGTGCTGGTAAATCTACCCTAGCCCGCGAACTGGGAACCATCTTAGGTTTAGAAGTGATTCACTTGGATGCTTGGTACTGGAATCCTGGTTGGATTGAGACTCCAAAAACTGAATGGCAAAGCATAATTCAAGACCTAATCCGACGAGAATCTTGGATTATGGATGGTAACTATGGCGGTACTCTCGACCTTCGTTTGTCGGTTGCAGACACAGTAATTTTTTTGGATTTTCCTCGGCTTTTATGTTTATCGCGAGTGATTAAACGTCGTTTCATGTATGCACGACAATCGAGACCAGATATGGCGCGATTAACTTTAACAATATTCCTGTCTTTAACTGGAAATAAAAATATGAAATTATTTTGGAAGCGTTAATTTCTATAATTTCTATATACAAATTAAAAAATGCCTGGGAGTGTTGCCGTGTTTCCACCCCAGACATTTTTTATTCTTAACTTGCTCCTCACACACAAATAAACCATATCACTACTTCTATCAAATGGCAAGTATTTTGAGTGATATTTTCAAAACTGCACAAGCAATCCAATTTTTGACAAATTAAAAAGCGCTTGGGAGTGTTGCCGTGTTTCCACCCCAAACGCTTTTTATTTTTAACTTGCTCCTCACACACGACTCCAAAATATCACTGCTTATATCAAAAGGCAAGTATATTGAGTGACAATTCTAAAACCCCACAGAAAACCCAATTTTTGACAAATTAAAAAGCGCTTGGGAGTGTTGCCGTGTTTCCACCCCAGGCGCTTTTTATTTTTAACTTGCTCCTCACACACCATTAGATAATATCATTGCTTCAATTATAAAGAAAGTATTTAGTGTGACAGTTTGTAAACTGCACACCTAATAAGCAATGATTTAGTGTAAAAAGTGACGTACACCAGTTAAGACCATCAGTAAACCCAGTTCGTTAGCAGCAATGATAGAATCTTTATCGCGCAAACTTCCCCCTGGTTGGACAATGGCTGTAATTCCTGCGGCGGCGGCTGTTTTGACTGAATCATCAAAAGGGAAAAATCCATCGCTGGCGAGAGTTGCACCTTTGGCTTTATCTCCAGCTTGTTCTAGAGCTATTTTAACTGAGCCAACGCGGTTCATTTGACCAGCGCCTACTCCTAGTGTAGTGCGATCGCTTGTGACAACAATGGCATTAGATTTAACGTGTTTGCAAACTTTCCAAGCAAACAGCAACTCGGCTAATTCGCTGTCGCTGGGTTGACGTTCAGTCACAACTTGCCATTGACTAGTATCAGCAATGATATCATCGCTAGTCTGGACAAGGAAACCACCTGCGATCGCTTTCACTGTATCCTTAGGACCACTGCTCAAATCAGCTAGAGTCAAAACCCGCACGTTGGATTTCTTAGCCAGGATTTCTTGAGCTTCCGCGTCACAACTTGGTGCAACCACACACTCTAAAAATGTTTTCGTTAACTCGCTAGCCGTAGCCGCATCAATCGGACGGTTGAGTGCGACAATTCCACCGAAGGCAGAAGTAGAGTCAGCGTTAAAAGCTTTTTGATACGCTTCTGAAATAGTGTTTCCCAGTGCCGTACCACAGGGATTTGTATGTTTGATAATCGTTGCGGCTGGGGTATCAGTGAATTCAGCAATGATTCGGCGTGCGGCTTCTAAATCAACTAAGTTATTGTAACTGAGTTCTTTACCTTGCAGTTTCGTCGCGGCTGCCCATCCCGTTGGAGTAGTACCAGTTTGATACCAGGTGGCAGGTTGATGAGGATTCTCGCCGTAACGCAGAGATTGCAATTGTGTACCGCTAAGAGTGTACTGCTGTGCTTCTGCAAGGTAGGATGCGATCGCTTGGTCATAACTAGCAGTGTGCGAAAATCCTTTTAATGCTGCCTTTTGCCGAAACTCTAAAGATGCTTCGCCGTTATTTTGGCGTAATTCCTGCAAATACTCGTCATACTGTGCCGGATCGCATAATACAGCGAGATGGGCGAAGTTTTTCGATGATGCCCTTAACATAGCTGGGCCACCAATATCAATCTGTTCAACAGCTTCAGCTAATGTTACCCCAGGTTTAGCGATCGTTTCCTCAAAAGGATAAAGATTCACCACCACTAAATCAATCGGGCGAATTTGGTTATTTTCTAAATCTGTAATATCTTGGGGAACATCCCGCCGTGCCAAAATTCCGCCATGAATTCGGGGATGTAAGGTTTTGACTCGACCACCTAAAATTTCTGGCGAACCTGTATAATCAGCAACTTTGGTGACAGGGAGTCCCGCATCTTTGAGTGCTTGGGCTGTTCCCCCACTGCTGATTAAATCAAAGTCGAATTCTTCAACCAAGCTACGGGCGAGGTCAATTAAACCAGTTTTGTTAGATACACTCAGCAGGGCTAGACGCGCCATTGATTAATTCCTTAAAAGTAGGCTAGAAGCGAAGGATCTCAAGTTTTGCATAAGCCTTGGTTCACTTCAAGACCATGAGGAATAATATTGTTGACTCGTGTAATTTATATGCTTACATCCCCCATCAGCACTGTTGAAAATGCTGGAAATAAAAACTAAGTAGGCTTAGTCTCTCATATTTGCGATCGCCTAAACTAAAAGTAAGCATCTTTTACCCACATAACATCTATGGTTCAGTCTTCTAATCAACGCCTAACCCTAGAAGAATTTCTCGCACTTCCTGAAGGAGATATTACATACGAGTTTGTTAACGGTGAAGCTGTGCCCAAGTATAAAGATAATGAAATGTCACCAAAATTTTTTCATGGCTCGACTACAGGTGCTTTATTTCTACTATTGTCTGCATGGGCACAAGCAAAGGGTCGGGTTGTGATTGAATGGGCAATTAAACTAACACGAAACCAACAAGATTGGATGCCTGTGGCCGATCTGGCCTATATTTCTTATAAACGTCTTCCTGCTGATTGGCTATTAGACGAAGCTTGTCCTGTCGCACCTGAATTAGTCATCGAAATCATTTCACTTGGTCAAACTTTTGGTGAAATTGCAGAAATTGCCACTGATTATCTGAAAGCTGGTATTTATCGTGTTTGGGTGGTTGATACAAAAGCTAGAACTGTAACTGTATTTGCGCTATCTTCTTTACTGATTACTTATCGATCTCATGAAGTAATTACTGATAATTTGCTACCAGAATTAGAAATTACCCCTCATACAATCTTTGAACGGGCTGGATTACTCTAAAATTTCATTAAGAATCAGAATAATTATAGTACTGAGTTGCTTGTGTAATAGTTCTTAAAAAATATTATAAACTCAAGAAGCTTTCAAACTATCAGGAAAACCAGACCATAACTTAGTCAACCGAGGACAACCAGCTAGAGCCAATTTTATTTTATAGCTATCTAACGAATCTAGTCTCCACAGAAGCATTATCGATTAATCGCGCATAAGCGATATGCATTTATCAGTAAATAATATGAAGAGTATGCGAAGATTTTTATTTGGATATAGACATCTAAGTAAATATTCGGTATTTAATTATTATCAGGTTATTTAGATGTTTCCTATTTTCAAGCTAAACACCCACAGACAATAACCCACAACGAGGACATAAAGATTCCTTCTTCTATGCTCTGTCAAGTGTTCCCTATTTTTAAGCTAGTAAGACTTACGCATTAACAAACCAACTAAATTATGGGCTGTGGTTTTTAGGCATTCAAGCTTGATTTGTATACTCTTTTTCAGTGATGCCTACGGTTTTTACAGCCTATGCTACTGATATAAAGATGATTGAAATAATCCTAAAGCTAGTTTTTTTGTGAATCTAATCCACACGCTCATGAATTTGTACAGTGCCTAAGACTTAGATAGTTTGAGTAAGTGCTACGTAAAATCCAATCAAAGGGGAAATCTTCAAAGAAAAATTCGTAACCCTCAAGAGCGACATGAAAGAACGTCGAAACGTCAACATTTTGCTAATTTTTGTACGCTCAAATAGCACTAACTGCAACTTGAGAACTTAATTTACTCAAAAAATCGATTTAGGTAGGAAAAAATTATGGCAAATATCATTGGAACCAACCAGAATGATACTCTACTGGGCACTAACAGCGCAGATACGATTAATGGTAATGGTGATAACGATACCTTCTCAGATCAGGACAACGATTTTCTAACTGGTGGCGGTGGTAAGGATAAATTTGTTTACATAGACAAAACCTCTGTTCAGAACACCGATACTATTAGTGATTTCGGTGGCGTAGGTAAAGGTGTAACTCCCTCAGCAGCAGTCATTGCCGAAGTGGATACCATCCAATTTGAAGGCTATTATTATACTGCCAAAAATCTGCTGCTTACTCAGAATGGCAGCAATCTGGAAATCACCTTTGAATATGCGGCTGGTGCAAAAGTCATCCTTCAAAACTTCAAATTAGAAAACCTGGATAATCTGCCAGCAACTTCTTCACGACCTGCTATTGGCAATATCCTGTTTGATGGACAAACCAGCATCACCGACAGTTTTGATGTGTTTAATGCCAACTCCACTCAAACTAACCTATTCAATAAGAACACAGTGACATTTCTCAATGACCTCGACAACAACATTACAGGTTTAGACAACTCAAATGATGTAGTCAATGGTCAAGGGGGTAATGACAAAATCGATGGCAAGAGTGGTAACGACCTGCTACGCGGTGGTATGGGCAATGATACTCTTATTGGTGGTGAAGGGGACGACTCCCTTCTTGGTGGTGAAGGGGATGACTCCCTTCTTGGCGGTACAGGTAATGACATCCTTCTTGGTGGTACAGGCGATGACATCCTTCTTGGTGGTACGGACAATGACACCCTTCTGGGTGGCACTGGTGACGATCGCTTGACTGTTGGTTCTTCAAATGTTGATACTTTAGGAGGCGATCAGCTGCTCTATGGAGATGATGGCAACGATACTCTCTCTGCATCAGGCTACGAAAGCCGATTTGAAGACACCTATTATACCTCTGGCAATAACACCCTCAACGGTGGTGCTGGTGACGATTATTTGATTGTTCAATTTTCAAAAGGCAATAACTTGCTGAATGGTGGTGACGGCAACGATACGTTCTCCGAGTACAACAGTGGCAATGATACGGTAGATGGAGGTCAGGGTGACGATTTGTTGTCCTATAATTCCTACGCTACCAGGGGAATCACTTCGACTTTCAATCCTACTACTAACGTTGGCTCAATTACAGCAGACACAAATCAGGTTAGCTACAAGAATATCGAACGATTAAATATCATCGGTACATCCTACGATGACTATATTGTGGGTAGCAATGGCAATGATACGCTCGACCCTGGCAACGCTGGTAATGATACCATAGATGGGGGCGCAGGTGACGACTTGTTGTCCTATAGCTATAACTCCAGTGGTGCGGGAATCACTTCAATCTTCGATGCTACCACGAATACTGGCTTAATTACCGCAGATACAAATCAAGTTAGCTACAAGAATATCGAACGATTAAATATCACAAGTGGATTCGGCAATGACAACATTGTGGGTAGTAATGGCAATGATACGCTCGACCCCGGCAAAGCTGGGAATGATACGATAGATGGGGGCGCAGGTGACGACTTGTTGTCTTATAGCTATAACTCCAGTGGTGCGGGAATCACTTCAGTTTTCGATGCTAGCACTAATACTGGCTTAATTACGGCAGGCACGAGACTAGTCAGTTACAAGAATATCGAACGATTAGATATCACAGGTACAGACTACGATGACGATATTGTGGGGAGCAGTGGCAATGATACGCTCGTTTCGGGCAGTGGCAATGATACGATAGATGGCGGCAAAGGTGACGATTTGTTGTCCTATACCGCCAATACTAGCGAGGGAATCACTTCGGCCTTCGATGCTACCACAAATACTAGCTCAATTACGTCAGGCAGGAATCGTGTTAGCTACAAGAATATCGAACGATTAGAGATCGCAGGAACAGAGTACGATGACAATATTGTGGGGAGCAATGGCAACGATAGAATAACAGGAAACTACGCTTTCGATGTCGGATACCGTGAACCTCAGTTAATTGAGATTATCAGTGGCAATGACACAATCGATGGCGGCAATGGTGACGATTTGTTGATCGTCCATGACAACGAGGGTAGCGATGCAATCACTTCGACTTTCAATACCACCACTAACACTGGCTCAATTACAGCGGGGATAAATCAGGTTAGCTACAAGAATATCGAACGATTAAATATCATCGGTACACAATACGATGACTTGATTGTAGGGGGTAATGGGAATGATACTCTCGATGGCAATGCTGGCAATGATACCCTTGTAGGTGGCAATGGTAATGATAGCCTCTATGGAGGATCTGGTGGTACTGATACTTTTGCTTTCAATAGTTTCAATGAAGGCATTGATGGAATTTATAACTTCAACACTACTAATGAACTGATTCAGGTATCGGTTGCTGGTTTTGGTGGGGGATTATCACCAGGTTCACTTTCAGCTAATCAGTTTACGATTGGAGTATCTGCAACCACTAGCACTCAGCGATTTATTTACAGCGATGTTACAGGTGCATTGTTTTTTGACCAAGATGGCAGTGCGAATACCTTTACTCAGGTACAATTTGCACAACTATCTGCTGGTTTGTCACTAACCAAAAACAATTTTGTGGTTGTTTAATCGTAATTAGCGCTCTATCACTCTTAGCAGAGAAAATATGCAATGATCGGATTGCGAGGTGTCTAAAATAGCAACTCGCATCCGATTTATTAATGCAATTATAGCCAGCGATCGCGCATAGAATTTTTTACCAGAGGGAGTTTATAAACAATAGATAAACTTTTCTTAGCAAAATCGGTGTGATTCGCATTTTTATTTATCATAAATTACCTTGACGGCGATCGCATTCTTTAGACAAGCAGCAAATGCCGTAAAATACTAAGTCTCCTTGAAGAGATAGGATCTATGTATAAAAGTAGAATTTTAGGAGCAAACCTCTGTCTTTACAAGCTATTACCGTTCCCACAGCGACTTCTCAACCCCCAGCAGGCTTAATTGTCACTTTGCATGGTTGGGGAGCCAATGCTCAGGATGTAGCATCTTTGTTACCCTTGCTCAACTTACCCGATTACCAGTTTGTATTGCCCAATGCACCTTATCCTTATCCCTATTCCCCGATAGGGAGGGCATGGTATGACCTGCGGGGGGAAAATATGTATCAAGGGTTGCCAGAAAGTCGGCAACTGCTAACGGATTTCTTGGAATCTTTAGAAAGTACCACTGGCATACCTTTGTCACGTACCATTTTGAGTGGATTTTCTCAAGGTGGAGCAATGACTTTAGATGTCGGCTCAAAATTACCCTTAGCAGGTTTAGTTGTCATGAGCGGGTATTTACATCCTGACGCACTAACGGCAGCTAAAAGTGCGATTCCGCCGACTTTAATCACTCACGGTAAATATGATGAAGTTGTTCCCCTGCAAGCTGCTTTGAAGGCACGAGAAACTCTAAAGTCTTTAGGAGTGGCGGTAGAATACCACGAATTTGATATGGGGCATGAAATAGATCCAAAAACGTTAGAAGTGCTACGAAATTTCGTTGTAAATACAATTGCTTAGTCAGGATTACGAATTTTTTATAAATTCTGGTACAAATTCTGACAATTTTCACGAACTTAATGACTTCTAATGAGTAATATATATTGGGTGGCTGCGAAAGAGCGCAACTTAACCCATGCTGAAGGCAAGTGCTGCATAAGGGAGGGGCAAGTATTATGACAACTCTAAGCATTTCCCAAAAAGAAATTGCTGCCATGAGTGCAGTGGAAGTAGAAAAACTAGCTACACGTCTGGAACTGGATAATTATAGTAATGCTTTTGAGGGTTTAAATGATTGGCATCTATTGCGAGCGATCGCATTTCAGCGTCCGGAGTTAGTTGAACCCTATATCTACCTCTTAGACTTGGAACCCTACGATGAAGCGTAACAATTTTGGATTTTAAATTTTAGATTTTAGATTGGGGTCAACTGGCTACAATCAGAGATTATCAGGGGTTAATGTATCACTTGCTTAATCCGAAAGTACCAATGCAATCTCCTTTAAATCCAAAATCCAAAATCCAAAATCTAAAATTGAACAGGGTTCTTATTGCTGTAGGTGGCGGTATCGCCGCCTACAAAATCTGTGAATTGGTTTCGACGCTGTTTAAAAGTGGGGTAGAGGTTCGAGTTATCCTCACCCGTTCGGCGCAAAAATTTATCACGCCTCTGACTTTATCAACCTTATCTCGTCATCCCGCCTACACAGATGATGATTTCTGGCAATCAACTCACTCTCGTCCGTTACATATTGAGTTGGGTGAATGGGCAGATGTGATGGTAATTGCCCCTTTAACAGCTAATACATTAGCCAAATTAGCCTACGGGATGGCTGATAATTTACTCACAAATACTGTGCTGGCTTCTACTTGTCCCGTGCTGTTAGCACCGGCAATGAATACTGATATGTGGGAACAGCAATCGGTGCAACGGAATTGGCAACAGTTATTAATCGATAGCCGATATCATGGGATGAATACAGCATCAGGATTATTAGCGTGCGATCGCATCGGTGCTGGTAGATTAGCAGAACCTCCAGAAATATTCGCTCACATCCAATCGCTGTTACACACTCAAGGCAAACGAGATTTAGTTGATAAACGAGTCTTAATTAGTGCTGGGGGAACGCGAGAATTTCTTGACCCAGTGAGGTTTATTGGTAATCCTTCCACAGGTAAAATGGGATTAGCTTTAGCGCAAGCATCATTTCACCGAGGCGCAAACGTCACTCTGGTACATGGCCCAGCTAGTTGGGATGTACCATTGGGAGTACAAGCGATTCCCGTTGTTAGTGCCGACCAAATGCAGCACGTGATGGTGGAATGTTTACCCAACGCTGATATCATTGTCATGTCAGCAGCCGTGGCCGATGTGAAGCCAAAAGATTATAGTACAGAAAAATTACCCAAGCGATCGCTCCCCCAAGCTTTACACTTGGAACCCGTACCAGATATAGTCGCCCAATTAGCAAAACTCAAACAGCCGCATCAAAGATTAATTGGTTTTGCCGCACAAAGTGGAGATATTGTCAAGCCCGCATTAGAGAAATTACAGAATAAAAAACTCGATGTCATTGTTGCCAATCCCATCGATCGGCCGGATAGTGGTTTTGGTAGCGATAATAATCAAGCGATATTTTTAGATAGTCAAGGAAATCAGGTAGAAATTGCACCTTGTTCTAAATTAGAAATGGCGCATCAATTATTTGATTTTCTTTCTATAGTCTGAAATCTATGAGACAACTAGCAACCGAATCACCATCCACCTGGCGTTTCATCCCAATGCTTCAGACATCAGGGGGAGTGCAAATGGCGATCGATGCTTGGTTGTTCAACCAATGTGAAAACGGACAGCATCCGCCTACCTTGCGTTTTTATACCTGGTATCCTTATGCTCTTTCCTTGGGACATCTGCAAAAACAATGGCCTGCCGAGTGGCATAATTTGATTTACCAGGGAAAGGCACTCGATCTAGTTCGTCGGCCAACGGGAGGTAGAGCTGTTCTCCACCAAGGAGACTTAAGCTACGCCCTGATTACCTCAGCTAGTACTGGAAAAAGCTGGGGTACTTATGAAAAAATCTGTAACTTTTTGATCCAAGGCTGGCAAACCTTGAATATTGAGTTAAATTATGGTTCGGCTGGACGAGGTTACATTCACAATCCCAGTTGCTTCAACACAGCAACAGCAGCCGACTTAGTTACTGCCGATGGAAGTAAATTTATTGGTAGTGCCCAACGCAAGGGAAGAAATACCATTCTTCAACACGGCTCGATGATTTTGTCTACAGACAAAAGTTTATTTCAGGAAATCTTTGAACAACCTGCTCCGTGGAATACCTCACTTTGCAACACACAGGAACAAGATGACTGGATTGCAAAGATTGTGGAGACATTGACAGAGACGGCAAAACAGTACTTTGGCATAGAACTAGTTACCCAAGCATTTACCGATCTTGAATGGGAAGATATCCTCAAATTGCGATCGCTTTATGAAGTGCGCTCGCCTATTCCAAAACTTGAGGTTATGTAGGAAATACGTAGAAAACCAAAGTTTTTTGTAAGTTAAATCGCTGTACAGCGTATTTTTACAGTGCGAATAAAAAGTTGACATTTTTATTTACATCATTTACTGTAAACACATTAAGATGTAATTGTACATAGCCATGTACTTTGAGGACGTGCGTGAGTGGCAGGGAACTGCGGAGGCTCTGACAAAGGAGTTAAAACGCCAGATTAAACACCTTGAACTGTCTATAGAATCACCTGCCCTTCGTACCATTCGGTCGTGGAGAGCAAAACAACTTTTATCACAACCCAAAGGGCAAGAATTTGGATTTCGTCAAATTTTAGAGGGCTTGGCAACTGCTCTCCTATTGAAGAAAGGTTGGACACTTGCAGCAATTACTCAAGTATTGCCTTCTTTCTCTGACGATACTTTAGAGATGCAAATTCTTGCAGAAGCTCAAGGTCAAGACCCTACATGGCTACCCACGATCGCTGCAACTGCTTTGCCGTTACCTACTGGACACAGACCAGCAATGGATCTGGCTGAAGATGCAGTGGTGTTGTTAGCGCAAGGAATTATTCGCCAATATGAACGAGTACTGCCAGGTCAACAAATAGTTCGTCAAGAGGATAGTACATTGCCGCCAGAACTGTATCAAGCAATGTGCAAATTGGGTCGTCTATATATTGAAGAAGGACAAGGCGATCGCGCAGCTTGTGTACACACTGTTTTGGATAACGCACGCTACCCGCTTGGTTGTGAGCGTTGGGGGTTAGGAATTTTTAACCAATCAGACTTTCGCTTTTCTAAAGCAACCATCATCGATCCAGATTTGCGAGTTCCCACCTCAGACTGTGCAGAGATTGCCAACCTCAGTGGCGGTTTTGGGGAAAATAATGTCATTGAACATCGTCTCTATACAGAGTTATGCGACGCAACTCAAAGATTGGGCGGCCGTCGTCAACATAAGGCTTACACTGCATTACGACAGTTGTTTGGTAGGTATTCTCTGATAGGACAACGCCAACTATTAGATTACTTGGTTGAAAATGACTTAACTCCTTTACAGGGAATGATTATTGATAGATTTTTCGACCTAGTACCGGATATCTGGCTAATTGATGGTTTAGCAAACCGTTGTGCATACTGCGGCACACTCATGCGGCCTCACCCTAACAATAAACTTTTTGCACAAGGGCGATGTCCTATTCGGCAGTGTATTGGCCATGAATTGCCAAAAGTATCTGAGACAGTAGATCCCAACGAAGACATTTTACGAATTGCCAAGCCGCAAATTCTCACCTACTGGACAGGCCCAGCCATTGATGAATTAGCCATATTTGATACAGCCAGACAAAACGGACTAGACGCTGAACTTTATCCAGAGTCGGATTTATGCGATATAGCGATTAATGAACGAGTAATTGGAATTGATGCTAAATCTTACACAAGTCCGGTGACTCTGGCTTTGCGTCTCAATCGTAGTATTGGGGGACTGATTTATTATCGTCGTCGGATTTTGGCTGTGAGCGATCGCTTAATTGAAGATAACCCAAGCTACATCTCCACCCTCAAATCAACACTTGATAAAAAAGCTGATGCGGCCAGTTTAGAAATTATGTCAGTCTCCTCCGTCATTGAGTTTTTAAAGAAGATGCCCTATGCGAACCAAACCTGATTTTTGGAAAAGTGCAGAGCGAATTTGTTGGCTTTGCGTCTTCATGGAAGAATTTATCGGCACTAATTCACTGGAGTATGCACCAGTTGTAATGTCAGGCATGGCCAGCATTTTAAATGCACCTGCCTTTGCACAAGCTCGTCAAGCAATTTTCAATATGCGTCAGATGTCACTGGCTTATGTAACGCACCAGTCAGTTAAGCACGCAATTGCTCTCTACAACAATTATCATTACTGCAACAATACTCAAGGGACGTATGAAATTGATATTGAAACACTTCACTTTCAAAGGACTGACGCTTTAGAAGATTCATTAATTACAAAGGCGCGGCAAATTCTCAGTACCCCTTTGCCCTACGATACCTATGGTTTTACAGTTGCCGATCCTCGTCAGCCAATGGCGGTTGCGTTAGGTGAAGACTCAACCTCCGTGAAGTTGGACATTCCGCGTATCTCAGCTCCGATTGCTGCACGCCGTACACATTCCCTCAACCGTCAACCAAGAGGAAAGATTCGCATTCCCCTAAGAGAACTGCGTGATTTGGCTATTGAGATGGACGAGCGTGAAAAACAAGATCCTGAACGACGGCCTGGGAACTGGGCAGATCGCTTTGAACGCTTTGACCTGATGGTATCGGAGGCTGGAAAAGGACTGCGGAAAGAAGATGATGTGCTGGAATTAGAGGATATCAAACACTTGATTGGTTTGCCAGGGTCGGGTAAAACAACCTTACTGGTTTTGATAGCTGTCTGGTTGGGGCTACATGACTATAAAGCAATGTTTGTGTTTCCCTCAATTGAAGTTGCTAGACAGTACATGGCTGATTTGGCATTTCATCAAGTTAAGGTGGGAATGCTTGTCGGTCAAGGTGATGAAACTCGTCGTCGCCATGCAGACAATATTGCAGAAGCGATCGCTGCTACAGGAAATAATGGTGGTTTTGCTTACACCTTAGAACAAGCAGAAGTTTTTGGGATGAATTGCATTCTACCAGCCTTTTCAACTGCTGATATGTCTTTGTGGGGCTTTGGTTACGCACCTTGCAACGAGATATTGCAAGGAGGAGGAAAACAGGGAAAGATGAAAAAATGCCTGTGTCCCTTATGGACAATGTGCGGTCGTAACAAAGCACAGCGAGATTTATTGGATGCGAATATTTGGGTTGGTCATGTGCGATCGCTTGATACTCAAATATCACCCCATGCAACTTACGAACAATTACGATATTTTGAATTAATTGCCCGTACTTTTGACCTAGTTGTTTTCGATGAAGGCGACATGGTTCAAAAAGTCTTAGATGATTATGGTGCGGCAACTTTAAGTATTTCCGGCTCAGAGCGATCGATTCATAGAGTAATTCTCGAACAGATTCATAACCGCTTTGCTCGTGGTGAAAACTATCGACTCTTCGATCGGGATATAGAACTTTACAGTCGTGACTTAGCGGAATTTGGCAATCATAATACCTCTTTGATTACCACCATCCATAATATGTCAGGGTCGCGGGTAAAAGAACGCTACGAAAATCAATTGCTGACTGTATTACGGATTGTTAGCGAACTCTTGAATAGTGTGAAAAAATCTACTGAGCAAGATGAAATTGATGAACAAGAAGCCAAAACAGAAGTTACCAGAAGTCGAGCGTTAGCTGAATTTTGGGAAAAAGCAGCATATAACGCCTTTTATGACCGCACAGGAGTTAATAACCCTCAAGATTTTAAAGCAGATTTTTGGCCTCATTATATAGGCATCAACAAAGAGACTTTAGAACAGCAATGGAAAACTCTCATTCATCATTTCCGTCGTTACTTAGCTGAGAATCTGATTAAACAACGTGATGCTATTGTCCAAGAAATTATTGAATTATTTTTCAAACTCTGTTTTCCCAAGCATCAATTAACTATAGAAGCTGAGGATTTAATTAAACTACTTATAACTGTTACATTCGTAATTTTGGGTTATCAGCGAATTGTACCAGGGACGAGAACAATGGTTGCAGAAGGCTTCATTCGTGAACCCATTGTAGAATCCACTGCATCACCCGAACTCAGAAAATTTATTCCCGAAAGTATTTTAGGTTCATTTTCTGGTGTGCGATACAGTTTTTTCAAAGCACTAACAACACGCACTGCTGCTAGAAATATGGAGTTATCTTACATTACATTTGTAGGTGCGCCTCGGATGTTAATGCACCGCTTTCATCGGTTGTTAGAGGCAGATAATGGACAAGCCAGTCCAACTATTTTAATTACCTCAGCTACATCATTTTTACAAGCCAGTCCTGCCTATCATATTAACGCAGGGCCACATTATTTACTCAAAGCACGTCAGCCAAAAAATCAGACATCAGCCAAAAGCACTTATTATTTCAAATGGTTTTCAGATAGTCAACGGGGCGACCAACCTCTACTATACAGTGGCGCAGGCGATCGCAACCTGCAAATACGTAATCTTGAGCTTATGGTAGATGCTCTTGTCAAAAGAGGAACGACTAAATCTGAAATTTATAAAGCTATGAATAAATTTGATATCAAGTCTGGTATTCGGCGTAAAGCTGCTTTAGTTGTTAACAGTTACGATCAAGCTCGTCATATTAAGAAATACATCAATAACTATTATCCTGACGTTGGTAGGTATACAAAAGCAGTTGTTAACTCTTTGAGAGAAGGGGAACAACCAAAGGATTTTATCACTTCTGCTCAATGTGAAGCATTGGGAGATGATGAAAACTGTCACATTTTAATTTTTCCCATGCTGGCAATTGGTAGAGGTGTCAATATTGTTTTTACCAAAGGGGAAAGAAAGCTAGATGCAGCAATTGGCTCAATTTATTTCCTCACTCGTCCTCACCCTACTAAAGATGATATGCAGCTTTTGTATAGCTTAACAGGACGAGCAACACAAGAATTTGATAGTCGAGTTTTTAGTGAAACAGAAGATTTGAATGCCATAGCAACAGCTTGGCGACAGTCAAGAAAAGACCTGTGGTTAACTGCCAATAGATTGTTACGTGAACCCTTAATAGCAAGCCGTTTGGGGACTGAACTATTCAAATCATTTACGGCTAATCAAATGGTAGCTATTCTGCAAACAATTGGTCGAGGAATGCGGAATGGATGTCCAGTATCAGTTTACTTTGTTGATGCAGCTTGGGCTAAAAAATCAACAGAAGATAAACCCGATTCTGGACGAGATAGTATGCTGGTTCAGATGCGAATTATTTTAGAAAAATGTGTGAACCATGAAGACCCCGTAATTCGAGAAATTTATCAAGAACTGTATAGCGCATTTCTAGAACCTTTACAACGCATTGAAGGCGTACTTTATCCAGATAACTTGCGCTCTTTGGAAGAATCTGCGGATGAAGAAGAAGGCTTTGACGAATTTTCAACAATACTGGAGATGTAAAAATGATGACTAACTTTGATAATGAAATTGAATTGGAAGAAGATTTATTTGCAGAAGAGGAAGACGAAGAAATTGAAGGTGATTTCGTCTCAGATACATTGTATATACAACAAGGCGCAATCAAACCAATTGCAAAATTTCCTTTGGCTTTTAGCGTACCAGATAAACTACCACCAATTATAGTAGAGGGTTGTAATCTTACTTGGACAAAAGCAGCTTTAGGATGTTTTAGCGAGATTCAACAAGGAGCTATTGTCAAAAATCTTCCTTATGGCTCATTGCGAAATTTTCTACAAGTAGTATTAGAAGATGCTACGCGAATTGAAACAGAGATTGGTCTTAGCAAGAGCGCATTTTATCATGCTAACAAAGGAGATGAGCCAGAACCTTTTGTTTATCTTACTGGTGGCAATGAGGAAGAAATAAATAGAATGCTTCGCCCAATTATTAATGATTGGTTCATAAACTATCTCAAACCATTTGCTGAGAAGGAGGATATATCAATCAACATTATTGAGCGTTTGGAGGATTTGCAAGAAAGAGGAGAGTTAATAAAAATTTCTCCATTCAAATCTCAAGTATTACCTTGGGCTTGGAATCAAGAGACGGATACAACTCAACCTAAAGATAAATATGCGTATCGAATGCTTGCAGATTATGTGGCTCGTCAAATTGCTGGACAGATAATCTTTCCAGAGTTAGGGTCAATCAAACGGATTATTTCTAGCAATAAAACATTTAACTCTGGTATTGCAGAGCTAATTACTGAACCGAAATCCTTAGATAACAAAAAAGGGAAATTCAGTTTTGTAGTGAAATTGGAAGTTATTACTTATCCATCTTTACATCAACCGTTATTACAAGTTGAGGTTTCTAAACGTCGCTGGTTAACTCAGTTAAAAGCTCCTGAATATGACCGTAGAAATATTAGCGGTTTCATATTTTCTCAAGAGCATACTGATCGCGCCTTTAGCTATCAAGTAAAAGCCGAACGAGACAAAAACAGCAAAAATGCTAAAACTAACAACAAAGAAAAGGTAAAATTGGTTTGGAGAACAGATAAAGATTTTGAAATATTACGAAGATAATTAAATCTGGGATCATCTTGTGATGGTCAAGAAATCGCTTTGGGTTTAGCTTCTACTAATAGCTGTGAGGTACTTCTTACTTATCGTAATGGACTTCAAGATAATTCAGAAGACGACGAAGAAACGTCAGAAAAATACGGTATTGAAACAGGCGTACCAGAGATTGATAAATTAGATGCGTTTGAGGCGATCGCTCAAATTCTTCAACCATTAGGAATCGAAATATTTAAGGATTACAAAAAAGTACCATCTATCCACAAACTAGATGATACAGCTTCACGCATGATTAATCTTCCTACGCTGCTTGGTGGTGTTTTAGAAGGTCTTGAAACAAATACCAACTTAGAGTTTACTCCGAAATATCTCGATCAACTCAACGAGAAACAAATTGATGATTTACTAAGTAAACACTTTGGCATTCGTTTAGAAGGGATTCATTCGGGAAGAAAAGCGCTTCAGTTTAGCCAATATACCAAAAATCAGACTGATGAACTTCAAGCCATCATTCAGGCAAACCAAGCAGCAATGGAGCAATTGTATCCCAATGAACAACCTTTATTATTGATCTTTTATGAAGCTCATTTACAAACAGAAGTGAAACTATTGCAGAAAGTTACTCAACTTTTGTGGGGAGACACACTAAAAGTAAAAATTAATCGCTTACCTGAAAAGACTCACGGGCCGAAAGAAATTCTACCAGGAAAAGATTTGAAAGCTAAAGAGCGATCGCGTGAGCGAATTAAAGCATGGGAATCTACTGCACAACAGATTGAAAAGCTCAATCAGCCAACTTTCTGCTTAATAATGGCAAGAGAATTTTACCCAGATCCTACTGGTCAAAAAAATGTTAAGCATGATGATAAAGTTAATAAACCATCAACCCGCAAAGCATTAGCAATGGCTGGTGCTGGTGTGCAATTTCTATTACCCATCGAAAAGACTCGAAAAGCAAACTGTCTTAAACTTGCAGACTTTTTCCATCGGATGCAGTCAGCATTAAAAGATTTAATTTTTGCTCATTCTGGTCGCATTAATAATGTCAAAGAAAAAGTTGATAAATACCTGCAAAATATTTCACAGGAAGCAAGACCAAAAGAAATTATTGTAATTACAATCGTCCGGAAACAAAAAGGTCGTGTCCGTGGCAAAATAGAAAGTACATTTTTACCAATAGCAATCCGCATCAATGTGGATACAGGTAAATGTGAATTTTGCTGTGCTTATGATAAAGGAAATTTAGTAATCAGTCCGTGGATTAGTTTTTCTGACGCACGAGCTTTTGTTGCTGAACTTACTCCCATTAAACTAGCTGATAAAGAGGAGGTACGCAAGACTAGATTCATGGACTTTGTGGAACAGGTTGTTTCTGATTCTGTGGAAGCAGGTAAGCAACCATTGATCATGATTGATTCTTCTAACTGCGTTCAACTATGGCCTTGGTTAGCTGATATTAGAATAAATGCTAATGAAATTAACCTTGGCTCGTATCAAGATATGCAAGTTGACTGGCAGGGCGCACGTATAATTCGTATTCGTCAAGAACTTGCCCCTGGCATTATTGAGAAAAAAGTCAGACATATAATAGAAACTTCTTTAGAAGATACCAGAACTAAAGAAGAACTAAAGGAACTGCCGCCTGACAAGAAAATTCCTTCAGCATCTAGCGCAACTGGCTTATTTCGACTCAGCGCAACTAACAAAACTGGATGTGTAGCTTATCTATCTGTGGCGCGTGAATTACCACATCAATATACTCGTGGTCAAAGTTGCTATCGTCCAACCGAAGCTTTAGTTAAAAAAACTGATGATTCTAAAAAGCCAATTTGTAACAAAGCTGAGTTAAAGGTACATCAACTTACTAAACAAGCTCCATTTGCGGGTCGCTGGCCTACACCCAACCCCCTTGAGATTGTCGTTACCTTGCGTCAACCAGAAGATAATCCTGATGACCTAGCAGCCCTTGTTGAATCACTACGCTACGGCTTTGGTCACTACAGCGATTGGACAGCTTTACCAGCTCCTTTATTTTTTGAGCGTGTTGTACGGGACTACATCAGTGAATTTGCGATCGCAGATGAGAACATTGAATCTGAGCAAGATTAAACAATCCTGCCAGTGTAGAAAGAGGCTACTAATAAATTTACAACTTGAAGCAGGTATTATTTACAATCAAACTCGCACAAATATGACTGTTAGAATGCATTCCAACGCATTGGCATTGCAAGGGCACGCATTAACAATGCGGCTTATGTATTATACCAATTGGAAAAAAGAATGCGACAAATAGACTATTTGTAGAGACGCGATTCATCGCGTCTTTACCCAAGGATGTGTTGCAATCATTAATTGAATTGGTATTAGCATTGCAAAGGGACGCATTGCCATTGCAAGGTATTGCCAAATTCAATTCCTTACGAATTAATGAAATGCTGTATTTAACAAACTAAAGTTAAGACTGCAATCTAAAACTTGAGTTTATTAAGCTTAGTGAAATCCCAGAATAAGCCCGAAAGCTGGTAAAAATAGTGTGACTGACATAAAAACATCAAGTAGCAATTAGGAAAGGAAACTACTACCTTGAATTGGGTATAACCCGTATGGTTTATGGCTTCAAGTCGCTTTTATAAATTTTACAATATAAGTAAGACATAAAAATAACGCTTCAATTATATGAAAATACTCTCATCAGAACTAGTCCATTTAGGATTTGGCAAATATGTGCGTTCTGACCAAGTAACAGCAGTTATACCAATAGAAGAGGAGCGAGGCCCAGGGCGACGAACTTTTGTTCACGTTCAAGGGCAAAACGATCCCATTATCGCCTCTCGCGCTGAAGATACCATTGTGCGTGATTTAGTACAGGAACCACGCGAAGTTACTCAAGCCCGTCAGCAGCAGGAAATTCTTCAAGATTTATTGGTTAATTTGGCCAATGTTAATTCTACTGTGCGCCGAATTAACCGTGATGAAGGCAGTTTGGATCTCGATTTGTTAGAACGACGAATTAAGCAAGTCCTGGAAAATTAATTGCAGAAATCAGCAAACTAAACAACGGAGAAAGATATTGCTGAATACCATTACAGACCAAGTTTCAGTATCAGATACACAAACAAGATCGCCAAGGTTGTGGATACCTGAACGGGTACTGTTTACACCTGCTGCCCTAGATGAAGATTGGGGGCAGCAGATTCTTAAACGTGTGCAGTCACTCAACTTACCAATAGAAGAACTATCACAGAACCGCCTGAAGGGACTGCGCGGTGAATCTGAGCGGGATACTTACAACATTGCCAAGCGTACCTTAGCGGTGGTTACTGCACCCCCTAGTTCTTTTAAACTGAGTCCGATCCCACCTTCTGCGGATTGGCAGTTTCACCTTGCCGAAGGTTGTCCGGCTCATTGTCAATACTGCTACTTAGCAGGTAGCTTGTCGGGACCACCTGTCATCCGCGCTTTTGCCAACTTACCGCAGATATTAGAAAACTTAGCTAACTACGAGCAACAGGGTAAAACTACAAGTTTTGAAGTTAGCTGTTACACTGACCCATTGGGTATTGAGCATTTAACTGGAAGTCTTGCTGAATGTATCCGTCACTTTGGCACTCGTAGCAATGCACATCTACGTTGGGTATCGAAGTTTGATGCTGTGGATGGATTACTCGATTTACCACACAATGGGCATACTCGCTGTCGGATGAGTGTTAATGCCGCACCGATTTCTGGTAAGTTTGAAGGTGGCACGGCATCCGTAGCATCCAGACTAAATGCATTGCGACGGTTGGCATTACCACGAGAGCGTGGCGGTGGTGGTTATCCAGTAGGCTTGGTCATTGCGCCAATTATGCCGATAGACGATTGGCAGATGCACTATAGTCGTTTGTTTGACCAAATAAACGAGGCACTGGATTTTGATTGTAACCTTACCTTTGAGTTAATCTCGCATCGGTTCACACCTGGATCAAAAGAAGTGTTACAAACTTGGTATCCGCAATCAAAATTAGAGATGGATGAGGCAAAACGCAGTGTCAAGCGTAATAAGTTTGGTGGGACGAAATACGTTTATGAGAAGGACACAATGAAGGCGTTGCGTAGCTTTTTTGAGAGTGAGATTAGTAGGCGCTTTCCAAATGCTGAAATTCTTTATTGGACTTAGAAGAATATTTCGCTCATATAGAGTTTGAGCAAATTAATTATTGCACGAGAGAGCGATTGATATATGATGCGATCGCTCTTTTTTCCGGTTGCTCAGGCACAAAGCGTGCTTAAAAATCTAGGACTAAAGTTTTGACTACGAACTTTTTTACCCCTGACCTGGGTTTGGCTACGCCCACGCAAAGCGGGATAATTTGGGCAGACGACAGGCGGCGTTATACATTAATAAGTGTATCTGCAATACCGGACTTGTTCTGGCTTAGTCTCAATAGCAAAGGTTTGGAGATGTTTACTTTATCAGAAACTTCTATCCTGGCGGCAATCCTACTGGTAGCTTTAGGCATTTTGGGCTGGGGCTTTTATCGCGCCAGACCTTTTGGTAAACTGGGAATCTTAGCCTGGTTACAGTCGGTGGTGTTGATGACTCCCTGGCTCCTGTTTTTTGGATTGTTTGCCGCAGGGATTTACATCAATATAGCGGGTATATTGTTCTTAGTGGTCACATCCGCCGGATTGTACGTCTACTTGGGCAGACAGTTACGCCAAGCTGGGCAAGATGCCATCCTCAAGCAACGCGCCACAGAAAGACTCGCTGCTGCTTCCTCACTTGAAGCAAATTCCCCACAACCAAAAGTAGCAGAACTGAAACCAGAGATTCCGCCGATACCAGAAGAAGACTTGAATGCAGTTAAAGGTATTTTCGGTATCGATACATTTTTTGCTACAGAAACGATCGCCTACCAAGATGGAGCCATTTTTAAAGGCAATCTACGGGGAGAACCAGAAGAGACTCACAACCGTCTAACTGCAAGTTTACAACAACGCCTTGGCGATAAATATCGTCTGTTTTTAGTGGAAAATACAGACGGTAGACCTGTGGTGATTGTCTTACCAAGCCGCAACGATCCCCGGCCGATGTTGTTATCGCAAAAAGCCTTTGCAGGTGTTCTGTTGATAGCGACCATTGCCACAAGTTTAGAAGCTGCGGGATTACTGCTAAATTTTGATTTTTTTGCCAATCCAGGGCGGTTTCAAGAAGCTTTGCCCATAGGCGCGGGAATATTTGCGATTTTAGTAGCTCACGAAATTGGTCATTGGTTACTTGCCCAGCGTCACCAAATTCGCCTTAGCTGGCCCTTTTTTCTCCCCGCAGTGCAAATTGGTTCTTTTGGTGCAATTACCCGCTTTGAGTCTCTGTTGCCCAACCGCAAGGTATTATTTGATATTGCCTTAGCAGGGCCAGCCGCAGGTGGTATTGTCTCTTTGTTAATGTTGGTGACGGGCTTGCTGCTTTCCCACCCAGGTAGTTTATTTCAATTGCCCAATCAGTTTTTCCAAGGGTCGATTTTGGTGGGAAGTTTGGCGCGAGTTGTCCTTGGTTCAGCGTTGCAGTCACCCTTGGTAAGCGTTCATCCTTTAGTGGTGATTGGTTGGCTGGGGTTAGTAATTACCGCTTTGAACTTAATGCCCGCCGGACAACTAGATGGTGGCCGCATTGTTCAGGCGATTTATGGACGCAAAACCGCAGGACGAGCAACGATCGCAACTTTAATTTTACTAGCGCTAGTGTCTCTCGGTAATACTCTTGCCATGTATTGGGCGATCGTGATTTTCTTTTTGCAACGAGATCAAGAACGCCCTAGCTTGAATGAAGTCACTGAACCCGATGATGCTAGAGCCGCTTTGGGTCTTTTGGCTCTCTTCTTGATGATTACCACTCTTTTACCCCTGACTCCCGGCTTGGCTGGGCGTTTGGGAATAGGATAGAGAGTGCTGAGTGAGGAGTTGGGAGTTAGGAGTTTAAAGAACTCTGTCTATCTCGCCACTCCCTACATTTCTACGGTTTCCAACCTGCTAGCAAATTCGGGTAAGCTGTTGGTGTGGGAAAAATTTTCTGAAAGCCAGTTTGACGTTCTTGCGCCTTTTCTTTGCTCATATTCCAAAGGGTTTCATAGAAAAAGAAAGAGACTCCAGCGAAATTGCGATCGCGTACTTTTTGCACTTGTGTTTGAATCTGCTGCATTGGTATAGATCGGTTTTTCAACCCAGCCAAAATGCCTACACTCACTGGAATATGGCTCTTGGCTGCTTTCACTTCTGGATACTCTAATTCGCTGATAAAAACATTCAAGTCATCCCGATATACCTGCAAAACTAAGTCTTCGACGATTCCTAGCCGTTCCCACTTCTGCCAATCTGCTAAAAAGAAATCGTAGGAAAGACGCTGAGGATTAGGAGCAACGGAAACCAGGCAATTTTTTTTAGTAGCTTTGATAGCTGTAAATACCCGCTTCATAAACTCGGTGATTTTGTTAGCTCTCCAACGTACCCATTCTGGATCTTTGAAGTTTTTCGAGGGAGCTTTACCACCGTGTTCTTTTTTGTAAAGTGCCACTGTATAAGCATCGTATCCTAATTCTGATGGTAAGCCAAAATGGTCATCAAATTGAATCCCATCGATATTGTAGTTTCTAACAATTTCAACGATTAAATCTTGAATAAATTGTTGTACTTCTGGGCGAAAGGGATTTAGCCAAACGCGATTATGTGTGCCTTCTTTGACAATCCGAGTTCCATCGCTGCGACTGGTGAGCCATTGGGGACGATTTTTAGCTAATAGAGAATCCGCTGGTGCCATGAAGCCAAATTCAAACCAGGGAATCACTGTTAACCCTTTTTGATGTCCCACATCGGCAATTTCTTTGAGGATATCTCGCCCTTTGAGTCCGGGTGTGGGATCGAGCGATCGCCCGATAACTTTTAGTGCAACTTTGCTAGGATACAAGGTATATCCCCAATTCCAAACCGCCGGATATATAGTGTTAAAATTGAGTTCATCAAGCCGTTGCAAAGATCCCTTGAGGCGATCGCGCTCAAATAACACATCACTATCAATATTTGTTAACCACACTCCCCTTAACTCAGATTTTGGCGTTGACGGTAGATTAATTTGAGCGTTCAAAGGGAACGACAAAATCAGCGTCGCGATCGCACTCAAGGTAAGCATAACGATAAACAAAAAAGACTTTCTACTCTGGCGAATATTCCACCAAGAAGAAAACTCAACACACCACTCTACAAACCTTTTCATCATTATTTAAAATGTCTGTGTCAGTGAAGGAAACATTGGCATGATAAATAATATTAATGCTTAACCTTTGTTTCCTGCTCTAAAAACAGATTGCCAATATCAAATAAAAGTTGCATAGTACCTCGATAGCCAACTTTGGTAAACTGACCATAATCTAAGCGGTCAAAAATCGGAATACCTTGACGGTAGAGAGGAATTTTTAAGCGTTGAGCGATCGCCACTCCATGAGAGTTGGTAATTAGCAAATCAGATCCAACCGCCAGTTGCTCAAAGTCTTCCAAATCGCCGATAGTGATGCTTTTAATTGGAAGTTTTTCTAACAGAGGAAAGCGTGTTGTTGTCACTGCTGCGTGGATTTCAACTCCTAGCGATCGTAAAAAAGCAACTGTTGACCAAAGCAAATCAGGTTCTAGCGCCAAAGAAACTCGCTTGCACCCAAAGTAAAAGTGATTTTCCAACATCACATGTTGTAACTGACGGCGTTGACGGCGATATTTCTGTGGTACGCTGACACCACTAATATCCGCCAAAGCTTGCAGAAATTTATCTACTGCTGCTAGTCCCGTCAGTTCACCAAATACCTCATAAGGTATATTGAATCTTTGCTCCAAAATTTGTGCTGCACCCCGCATACTATCACCTAGTACCAAAGTGAATACAGAACTACCAATTGAGCGCAACTGTACTACATTTGTGCCATTAGCTGTTATGGCACTAGAAGAATCTTCTATATGACTATCTAGTACGCTAGAAAGATCGGGTACAACAATAGGTACAAGTCCAAAAGAGGTGACAATCTCTTTGATTTCTTGTACATCCCCTGGTGTGAAGGCAGAACTCGCCAAAATAGTGATTTGTGTGGGACAAGGGTCTTGTTTGAAGCCTTTTTGAGGAATTTCCCTGACTATACTCTCAACTGCACCAGCAAAGCCATCCTGTAATGTACCTTTGAAATCCGGTGTAGAGACAAGCACAATTGGTAAATAATCCAGTTCTGGATGACGGTGACGAATCTCCTTCACAAAACGCCCCATATCATCGCCTCTGGTTTCCACCAGCCCAGTGCTACAAAGACCAATAATTTCTGGTTTGGATCTCTGCACCAAAGTCAAGATTGCTTGTTCAACTCTTTCCTCGCCCCCCAAAATAGTTGCAACTTCGGTCATCGCTGTACTGGAAAGAGGAATTGTCTGACGGAAATGTTGTACTAATACTGCTTTAGTCAAAGCAGTACAGCCTTGAGAACCGTGTAATAAAGGCATGATTCCCTTCAACCCCAAAAAGGCTAAAACTGCACCCACAGTTTGGCTTTGCTTCAGGGGATTAACTGCAACAGATGTACTCGTAACGCTAATAATCGCCATCAAATTTTCTCCTCAGAAGAATTTTCTGCTGACCACGGGGCTGGCTGGTATACTTGCTCCCATACAGGGTTGTAAAAAGCGGCATACAGTTCTCGTGCTATTTCTAAAATTCCTATATAGCCCGCATAGGCATGATTGCGTTCAGTATTAATATCTAAGAATGGAATCCTAGCAGTGAGAGAGGTGTCTTGATGGCGTTTATCAGCAATTAACATATCAACGTGATTTTCGTTAATTATCTGTAGGATTTCTTCAGGACTATTTTGTTCTAAAATTATGCCATCTTGACCCAGCAAACTTTTGACTCTAATTTGATCCTCATCAGTATTATTCTTAGTCAGAATAGCAATAACTTCCATCCCCAATTTTTTAGCAGCAAAGATAATCAACCAACTCTTGAAACTTCCAATAGAAAGGATAATGCGCTTACCCTGTAATCGGGTAATATACAGAGCAAGTTTTTCATCTATTGCAGCAGTTTCTTCTACAATTAGCTTTTCTGTACGTTCCTGCAAATCAGGATTATCCAACTTTGCAGCAATATTCCTTAAACATTGATTGATTGACTCTATACCATAGATAGACTCTTCAATATAGGGAATGCCATATTTTTTCTCCATCCCTTTTGCCACGTTGATGAGTGCTTTGGAAGAGAGTATGACGTTAAGTTGGGCACGATGAGCGTAGCAAACTTCTTTGTACACAGCATCGCTTGTAATTTTTGCCAAAACTCTGATACCTAATTTCTCCAATAACGGTAGAACATTCCATATTGCACCTGCGATGTTATGTTCACCAATCAAGTTGATGTTGTATGGTGTACTAGTCTCTGGTTCAGATGTTCCAATAACGTGTTCTAGCAATGCTTCACCAGCAACACGATTGCCCAAATTTTGGTTCCCAATAAAGCCAGGACAATGTACAGGGATAGTAAGTATTCCTGTTTTCTCGGTGGCATCTTTGCAAACTCCTTCGATATCATCTCCAATCAAAGCGGTGATGCAAGTGGAGTAAACAAATACCGCCGATGGTTTGTAGCGTCTTGCTAATTCTAAAATGCCTTTGTACAGTTTTTTGGCTCCACCGAAGATGATATCGTTCTCATCGATATCGCTGGTAAAGCGTATTTTGTACAGCATCGAACCAGAAGAGAGACTGCTGTAACTTCCCCAAATACTGGCAGCACAGCCGCTTGGCCCGTGAACTACGTGAGCAGCATCGGTGATTGGTACTAGGGTAATCATTGCACTATCAAAAGCACAACTCCCTTGAGTAGTTCCAGGTTGGGGTAATTGTGTGGAGGACTTTTTTTTATGCAGTTTCTGCTGTTGACGAGTATCTTCAGAAGTGGAGTCACTGAGTGAATCGTTGATTTTTTCTGGGGTAGGATTCATTTGTTTGGTGACAATAGGTAGAAGTTATTAGGTGTTAAGTAAATTTTAAATTTTCATAAATTTTTAAGTTATTAACCGTGTATTTAAAATATGCAATAAAAGGGAATGATAAAGAGAATTTTACATCCCCTAAAACATAAACACCAACTAGGTTAGAGAAAGAGAAAACAAAAACACGAATTAGACTATTCAAGTATTAATGTTGCTGTGTAAACCTTGAGAAACTAGTGTTAGCACGGTGAAGTTGAAACAAACAAAATTTAAGATTGGCTATTCGATTACCTCCATTTTAAAAGATTTTTCAGGAGTGATGAGTGCTGAGTCCTGAGTAAGAAGTAATGAATAAGTAATATTAATGAATCTTCCTACTTTTAGCCGAGGCATTCGCTACTCAAAACTAATTTGATGCTTAGTCGGTCTAATTTTACTTTTTACTCAGCACGCACTAAACCTTAGCTATCCGCTAATGTTACTTAGCACTCAGAACTGTTTCGGTGAGAGGGTGGGCTATTTTTTGCCCACCTAATACTTACTTTGTATTTAGCACCGGAGTCTAAACAAGAACCTTACTTTTTCTCGCTACCGGAAACTATTTCTACATTGCCTTTTTTCAGTGCTTCTAAGGCTTCACCTTCAGCATCTTCTTGCTTCTTAACAGCATCGGCTTGGCTAATTAGTTTCGCAGCATTTTCTTCACTTTCAAGGATACCGAATTCAATCAACAAATCTTCTAGCTCATCCATTTCGATGGGTGTGGGAACGGCGAGATTTGTATTGTTGATAATCTTGTCTGCTAGTGTGCGATATTCATTAGCTTGGTTGCTGTCGGGTGCGTACTCGTTCACCGTCATCCGACGCAATTCGGCGTGTTGCACGATATTGTCACGGGGGACGAAGTGAATCATCTGAGTACTTAATCTAGCTGCAAGAGTGCTAATCAGTTCGTCTTCCCGGTCAGTTTTCCGGCTGTTACAAATTAGCCCACCCAAACGTACACCACCAGTGTGAGCATATTTGAGAACGCCACGAGCAATGTTGTTAGCTGCAAACATCGCCATCATTTCACCAGAAGTAACGATGTAGATTTCTTGGGCTTTACCTTCACGAATTGGCATCGCAAAACCACCGCATACAACGTCGCCCAAAACGTCGTAGGATACGAAGTCTACATCTGAGTAAGCGCCGTTTTCTTCAAGGAAGTTAATAGCGGTGATGATACCCCGGCCGGCGCAACCTACACCAGGTTCTGGCCCACCTGATTCTACGCATCTGATATCGCGGAAACCAGTGATTACCACTTCTTCGAGTTCGATATCTTCCACAGCACCCCGTTCAGCAGCTAAATGCAGCACGGTAGTTTGAGCTTTACAGTGCAAAATCAAACGAGTGGAGTCAGCTTTGGGGTCACATCCGACAATCAAGATGCGTTTACCCACTTCTGCCATTGCAGCAAGGGTGTTTTGGGAAGTGGTAGATTTGCCAATACCACCTTTACCGTAAAAAGCAATTTGTCTAATTTTGTCGTCGGACATGATAATTTATCCTGCAATTGTTTGTTTGGTGGGTCTGTCAGTTGATGAGGCGTTGGCACAAAGTAGTGCTTACCAGAGTGCTGTCAAGTTACAGCAGTAACCTGATGTAGAACGTTGTTGGAGGTGCTCGTTCTACAGCAAAAAGAGTCTGTATCCAGAACATAATTAAGTTTTGGTCAGTTTTCATTGGCCACTAGTCATTGTTTTTTCTCACTAATGACTAGAGCGATAAGACATCACTCAAGGAATATTGCAAGTATTACCATCCACTCATCCAAATGATTTCTCTGACGGTAGTAATACCACGTGAGTTCGACAGACCTCTCCCGGACAGCCTGCCTCTCCTAAAAGGCGAACGCGAGTGCGTCTGGGTAAGGAGAGGGAGGAGTAACCAGTAAGGAGAGTTTTTGCTCCCCTCTCCTGGTAGGAGAGGGGCTGGGGGAGAGGTCAAAATAGCACTCGTCGAACTCACGTTAATACCAATTGGAAAAAAGAAAGCGACAAATAGACCATTTGTAGAGACGCGATGAATCGCGTCTTTACCCAAGGATGTATTGCTATAGATTCCAAACTGGAAACTCAAATTGAAATCCGAATTACGAATTGAGCATCATCAGTTGTTGTAATCTCCTGAAGGTTGCTCATACCTAAAGAGTGGTTGCAGCAGGATTTAAATTTACGCCAAGTTTTCCCTAAACCACACAACCAACCATTGCAATCCACTCTAAACAGTCGCTACAACTTCCCCGATTTTGCTGATATCGTAACCGCCAAGAATTTCAAATTGGGAGTGAACCATGCGATGTCCCAAAGTACTGAGCAACTGTTGTACAGGTGCTTCTTCCAAATATTCCTTGAGAATCACCAAATCATATCGTGACTGATGTAGAGGGATAAATCCCAGCCCAAAGGCGGTAGCTACAGATGCCGTACTCATACCAGCATCGGCAACTCCTCTGACTACAGCTTGGGCGACATCTTGGTGAGTTTTGAGTACATTATCAAAGCCCTGAACAGCATCGAACGGTATCTGCTCTTTTTGGAGTGTTTGTTCCAAAAGCATCCGACTACCAGAACCGATTTCGCGGTTGACAATAGTCGCCCCTGCAACTAAATCACTAACTGTTCTAATTCCCATTGGGTTCCCTGACTTTAACAAAAGTCCCTCCTCCCAGACACCAAGGGTAATCAGAACTGCTTCCCTCCCAGCCAGAACATCTCGAACAAAGGGAGTATTATACTCACCAGTCTCAGGATCGTAGAGATGCATCCCAGCGATGTGCGCCTCACCTCTGCATAGACTGTGCAATGCAGCCATGCTATTGGCAAAGTTATATTGAACTCGCAGTTGGGGATGCCAGCGTTCGGTGGCTCTTGCCCATAGTGAAATTACAGGGGCACAACCAGCAATCACAACGGTGTTGTGAAGTGTGTCGAGATTATCGTCTAAAAGACGGACTCGAACTTTATTTGTACCTGTAAGGCTTGTACTTTCTCCGTCAGCCGGAATCATATCTTGGCGAAAAGCATCCTTACCAATCAACGGATAAGCTATCCATTGTCCTCCGACACGAGCCATGCTAACTCGCAGTTGCTGACCGTTAGGAACGGGTTTGGCAAGAACGGCTTCAATTTCAGGTAAATCCCGCTCTAACCAGAATAGATCCTCAACTTGACAGCCAAGCGCTTTGGCCAAGCGAAGTGTTATGGCTACTGAGGGAGCATATTGTCCCGACTCTACACCACTAATAGTCTGACGAGTCACATTAGCGATGTTAGCCAAATCTTGTTGGCTCATGCCTAAGCGAGTTCTAATTGACTTCAAGTTATTACGGAGGTCACTATCCTGCTTCATTGGCTTTGTCTCTTAGTTTCAAAAAGCCGTAGCGGATTTAAACATTGCATCTGCCAAGGCGAAAGTCTGGTCTTTGAGTTTATATCATTTCTCTTGGAAGACTTTTTGTGCTTTCGCTGTCTTGATTCCCCATATAAAAAGACTATCACAGAAATTGCCAATTTGCTTGCGAAGCGCAAATTATTTTTGCAGATGGTTGTTTTTTACCTGCTAGTTTGGCTTAAAAGCGCCAAACTCCAATAAACAGAGCATTTATTTTGCAGTAAATTTTTACCAATTAAATTGGTAAATAGTAGTATTCAATACAGTTTTAGGGATTAGTTTCAGCTTTGATGCTTGATAGACGAGTAACACAAACAGTAGAAAACATACCAACCAATTTCGCTTTTTAGGGTAAATTTTGCCCTGACGAAAAATTACCTATTTGACTAAAGTGAATATGCACATGGCATCAGCAAATAATTGCTGTTTGAAGTTTTTGCACAATCAATTAGGTATTTACCAAAGTATGCAACAGATGGCAACAAAGTAGTGGAGAAAGTAATGATTACCGAAGAAGACTTAGCCCAGCAATTTAACGTAATTATTGAACACACTCACCCACAGGTATGGAACCTGTTAAACCAATGTTATGTGAAGATAATCAATCCTCATCCTCATTTAACAAGAATGAATATAAAAACATGCATCCGCTATACAAAATACATTGGTATTTATTGCCCTGATAGACTAATTAATGCTGTCGTAGAACAAAAAAACCTACTCAAAGAAGTAGCAGAATACTTAGGGCTAGTTGAAGTTGTTTGCTTTAATGCCAATAACTTGATGCGCGATCCACTCTCAAACCTCAAGCAAGCTTATCCCCAGTTGTGGTTAGACTTGCTGTGGATTGTTACTCAAGAACAATAACCTAGTAAACCTGATTTTTTTGCAATATTCAATCTGCAAAAAATCAAAAGTACCAATCTTCATCGCAGCTTCGTTACTTTTGAAGCTTGCCAAAACCTTATGAATCAACCATGCCTACATCCAGATGATTTGCCTTCACCTCAAACAATCAAGCTAAGTGAAATACTATTTCGACAACTTGAAGAAGCAACGAAAAAAAGCTTTTTCCTAGCGTGCGATCGCATGACACGGATTTTGTTATCAAGTTGTCATTGGTATTTCCAAATCAATAGTGGCGTTTTGACGTTGATTTTGATTTGTAATAACATGGAAAGTTATCGCAATATCATGAAAACTGTTCCCCAATTTGCCGATCGCTTAAAACAGTTTGCTAACAGAGCTAAAATTACTGTCAGTTCTCCAATCGACAAAGGTATACCGTGGGTACTCAGCATCGATAATGTCTTACCGGAAGGGGACTTGCCCAGTACTTGATAGATATACCAGAAAAATCGCGATCGCCCCTTTTGCCGAATATTGGCGATCGCGCCAAAATATCAAATCACGGCAAGGTGTGTAAGCGCTTTGTATCTGCTTATTTAACTGATTGAGAGGATAGGGATGAAAATAAAAACAACTTGAGCTAGAAAAAGCCATATTCATTGGTATCTAAATTCCTTGCGATTCCAGTTGGGAGATGTTGGGGAAATATTTGGGGTAAAACTGGGGTAATGTAAAAGGGTCAAGATGTTTACAAAGTAGCTGTGTTAAACAAAAATTATGTCGTCCGCCCGAAGTAGATTTTATCCCAAGACGACGATGGTCTTTTAAATAAGCATTAGCTTCTATAATTGCCATTTGACACACGGGTATAGATCCGTATAACAGATTTTGCGCTTTTTTATACCCTATATTGTCAAGTTAGGCACTTATATCTCGCATATAGATAACTTTTACCCTCACGACTGGAGAGCAAAATCTTGGGCATAGAATTACGCAGTTTCGTATTTCTCGACAGCCTGCAACCTCAACATGCAGCATATATGGGAACAGTAGCCCAAGGCTTCTTACCATTACCAGGAGATACATCACTGTGGATTGAAATATCTCCTGGTATCGAAATTAATAAAATTACGGATATCGCCCTGAAATCTGCCTCTGTCCGTCCGGGAGTACAGGTAGTGGAAAGACTATACGGACTACTAGAAGTTCATTCTAGCTCCCAAGGCGAAACCAGAGCTGCTGGTCAAGCTATTTTGGCGGCACTGGGAGTCCGAAGAGAGGAATGTCTGAAACCGCGGGTTATTTCTAGTCAGATTATCCGCAACATCGATGCTTATCAAACCCAACTGATTAATCGCACGCGCCGAGGACAGCTACTACTAGCAGGTCAAACGCTGTATGTATTAGAAGTGGAGCCTGCTGCTTACGCCGCACTAGCTGCCAATGAAGCGGAGAAAGCAGCGAGGATTAACATTTTAGAAGTTCAAGCTGTAGGTAGTTTTGGACGGCTTTACTTAGGTGGACAAGAACAGGATATCCTAGCAGGAGCAGCGGGAGCATTAACGGCTATTGAAAGTGTCGCTGGTCGGGTAAATTCTCTGGGTGGGCGTCAGGAGTAAAGGAGAGAAAATGGCAAATCGAGAGCATCTAACTTTACTCAAAGCAGGTGCAGTTAAATGGATTGAGTGGAGAAAGAAAAATCCCCAGATTGAACCAGACCTGAGCGCCGCGAATTTGCAAGGCGATAACCTCAGAGGTGCAAACCTCCAAGGGGTAAACTTGAGAAGAGTTGATTTAGGTAATGCTTTACTTGTGCGGGCAAACCTCAGTGGTGCTGACCTCAGTAGTGCCAACCTTTATAAAGCCTTCCTAAATGAAGCTAACCTGAGTGCGGCTAACTTCAGTGTTGCTAACTTGAGTGGTGCTATACTTATCCAGGCAGATTTGAGTTATGCCAATTTGATTGGAGCTGACTTAAGCGGGGTGGATCTTAGAGATGCTGCCATCGCATCTGCTAATTTAATTGGCACTGACTTAAAAAGCGCTAACTTGAGAGATGCTGATTTAGGTGCAGCAAAGTTGATCCGGGCTAACCTCTCTTTTGCCAACCTGATTGAAGCTAACTTGATTGCGGCTGACCTTAGCGAGGCGAGTTTGTACGAAGCAGAGGTTTTAGGAGCTTATCTTTACAAAGCTGACCTATACAAAGCTAATCTGACCAAGGCTCACCTAAGTGGTGCATACTTGTTACGGGCTAACCTAAGTCAAGCTAATTTGAGTCAAGCTGACTTGAGTTGGACTAACCTGAGAAATGCGAATTTGGCAGGGGCGAATCTTAGAGGAACTAACCTTAGAGGAGCCGACATTCGGGGAGCTAACCTCAGCGGCGTAAATCTTCAAGAAACAATTATGCCTAATAATAACGCGATCGCTTTCTAATTTTCTAGCCAATTGAGAACTGTTGTAGGTGCGTGGTTCTTGTTTTAGACATTCTTCCAAAAACACTGTGTCGAATAGCACTAAGTTAAGATACAGCCCTTGCCCTAACTGGTTCCGAGCCTCCAGGCTCGGAACCCATTCTGGGAGGCTCCGCCTCCAGTGGCTTAACGAGAGGCAGAGCCTCTCGGAACACATTCCCAGCCTGGAGGCTGAGAACGAGTCTAAACAAGCCTTTAGGCTTTTCTTAGTGCCATTCACACTATGTCCTTTTGTTTCCACTTTGCCTTCCCCCCGCGTCCTGGTCGTTCCCAAAGCCCTTCCATACCAAGTTTCTGCCATTTATGCAAAACATCTCTGACTGTTTGCAGAGAAAATCGCAGCGCATCCTCCCTCAACCCCACACAAGGATTATCGTAAGTTCAAGGGTTTAAGACCCCTACATCTATATGTAGAACCAGTTTCAGTCGGGGTTTAAATCCCCGTGTGAAATGTCTTGAATTTTGAATTTTGAATTTTGAATTTTGAATTGTTAATTGGTTGCATTTAGCTTGCCTAATGCGTGAGCTATCTAGGATGGCATTGACACACAGCGATCGCCCGATGGTGTCGTCTACTCACGGATAAAACCCCTTCACTGTGGCCTCGTTGCTGGATGATGGTCTGTGGTATTGTCAAGAGCCATTTCATGTACCGTAAGAATTAAGAAATTTTCAGGCTTCCATCCTTCCCTATAGCGATATCACAGTTTCAGTAGATTCGCCCTGCGCGTGACGAGGGCGAAGATGTAAAGTGATTTCCGTATCGAGTCGCTTGAGGAAAATGAGCAGTTTGCCCTCGCTGAATCTTTGAAACTCTCCTTTCATCAAACGAGATACTTCTGGCTGCGGAATGCCAAGAAGTTCGCTGATTTCACGCTGTTTCAGGTTGCGTTGTTTCAAAAGGCGGAGTACCTGAATCCCTATTTTGCCCCGTGTAAAAAGTTCATCCGCATTCTCCAAACCGAGGTCAGCGAATACGTTGCCACTGCTTTGTTCAAAAATCGGTTCCTGTGTCATTGTTGTTTCTCCCTGGCTATCGCATCCTTATAGCGTTGTTTAATGAGGTCAACATCAGCCTGTGGAGTTTTAATCCCCTGCTTTGATTTCTTTTGAAAAGCGTGCAGGACATAAATTCTCTCTGCAATCTTTACCGCATAGACTGCCCTGTAAGTATCGGTATCGTAGCGTTTGACAATTTCATACACGCCGCTTCCAACCCCTTTAAAAGGCTTGGCATCCATTGGTGTTTCCCCTGCTTGCACCAATTGCAGTGCATAGCCTACTGATGCACGTACCTCTTCTGGAAATGAACGGATATTTTTGAGAGAGTCTCCCATCCAAACCAGAGGTCGTAAAGGAATTTCTATAATATCCTCATCTTCATCCATTTTATATGAAATTTCCTATAAAACCAGTCAGACAATAGCATGAAATGTCCCCCGCACCACCAGAGAGCTAAATTTTATTTACAGTTTTTTCTTTCCCTTTTCCCCAAAACCTGACAAGTATTGCCCTGCCGCCTACTCCTTGCTCTTTAACTCCCCTTCTTCTCTTGCCGTTCTTTGAGTTTCAGCATAATTTGGGCGTGCATCTCGCGGGTAATTGGGTAAAAATACGTTAAAACTAAGCCAAAAATCAGACAAACTGTTGGTATGGGGCCAACGGCAACACGAATAGCAAACAGTGCTGATTCCGGTTGGATGGGTAGTGGACTTCCAGCTACAGATTCTTTGAAACCAGATGCTTGCAAAGCATTTCCCACCAAAAATAGTCCCAAAGCTAAACCAAATTTTTGCAGCAAAACCATGAAGCCATAAAAAATGCCTTCTCTGCGTTGTCCGGTTTGCAGTTCATCTAATTCAATCACATCTGGAATCATTGACCAGGGAATTAGATAAGCTGTGGAGACACCAATACCTGCCATCACAGCCATCACATACATCAAAACTATTTGACCAGGCTGTAAGAAAAATAGTCCGGCTGCTGCTATAATCCACAAACTCATTCCCAGAAAATAAACAACTTTTTTGCCGATTTTTGTACTCAACGCTCCCCAGACAAATAGCATTAACAGAGCAGTTCCTTGGACTGCAATCATCACTGTGGGCACATCTGATTCTTTGAGTCCCATACAATTGACTACAAAATAAGGAATAATGCTGGCTGTTACCTGTACGCCTAGCCAAGAACAAAGATATATACCAATAACAAATAAAAAAGGTCGGTTGCTAAAGACAATTTGTAGCTGTTCAAAGAAGGGGAGAGATGCAGGTTCCTCGGTTTGGCTGCGTTTAGCCTCAAAAGCCAAGATGCGATCGCGGACTCCAAAAACGCACCAATATAATCCTAAAATCGAAATTACCGTACAAATGGCTGCTAAAACGAGATATTGTTGTTGGCGATCGCTAATTTGAGAAAAAACAATTTGCGTTAAAATCAACGATAAAATGCTGCCACCAATGGAAAATGTAAACCGATAGCTGTTAAGGCTGGTACGTTCGTCGTAATCTTGAGTTAATTCTGGAGTCATTGCCGTATAAGGCAAATTCACAACTGTGTAAAACGCCTGAGATATCACCCCAATCGCTACGTAATACAAAAACAGCGGCCAAATATTATCACTCTGATTTGCACTAAATCGCGGTACAATCCACTGCAAGAAGAAGAAAACTCCAAAGGGAATAGCCCCATAAAACATCCAAGGAAGACGACGACCCCAACGACGAGATTTCGTTTTATCAGTCAGAAACCCGACAACCGGATCGTTTACCCCATCCCAAATTTTGCCAATCATCAAAATACTCCCAGCTAAACCCGCAGGGATACCAGCGACGTTGGTAAAGAAAACCAGCAGAAAAAAGACGGAGATATTTGCAGTAATTGCTGGGCCTAAATCCCCTGCACCGTAAGCCAGCTTTGTTTTAAGGTCAAGTTTTTCACTGAGAGGATTTCGTTGAACATCACCATCAGCAGCAGAATCATTCATAAAACTTTGCACTCATACTAAAATAAAAAATCTGCAATCGCCTTCAATACTAGCCATCTACCACTCCCGTTAGACTTATGCCAGACCTTTATGTTTCTTGGTCAGATTATCACCAAAAAATTGAACAACTGGCTATTCAGATTTATCAATCAGGTTGGGAATTCAACCAGATTATCTGTCTTGCCAGAGGAGGACTACGAGTTGGAGATATTCTCTCGCGTATATACCAGCAACCACTGGCAATTTTAGCAACCTCATCTTACAGTGGCCCTGGCAAGCAAGAAAGAAATAATCTAATTTTCTCCCGCCACTTGACAATGACTGCCGAAAAGTTGGGTTCGCGCATTCTCCTAGTGGATGACTTAGTAGATTCTGGGATCACACTCCAACAGACTATACCTTGGCTCAAGCAAAATATTGATTTTCCCATTGAGGAAATTCGCACTGCCGTTCTTTGGTATAAAGCTTGTTCAGTTATAGCACCCAATTATTATGTTGATTATCTGCCTGACAACCCCTGGATTCATCAACCCTTTGAACACTATGAAAATCTGAACCCCGCAGAACTTGCGGGTAAGGTAAATAAAGTTAGGAGTTAGGAATGATGAGTGAGGAGTTATTAATTCAAAACTCCTAACTTTTAACTCCTAATTCCCCAAACTTAGGACTCCACCACCCTTTTTGTGTACTGAAATAAGCCACATCTTTATGTTTGGTATCCTTACGGGATTGTGAATTAGAACATCGCAACATTGTCTTACTCTGCCCCTCTTTGATATAACTGTACTCCTCTAGAGGTTTCTTACATACTGGACAGGGATATGCCGTCACCTTCACGGGAGGCCTTTGTTGATTCTCAGCTTGGACTGTTTTAGTTTGTGGTGGCTGCCAAGTTTTGTTAAAGTCGCTCCAAAACAACACGACATTTTCACAGCCTTTTGTACATTTGAGGAAATATTTCTTTTTAACTTTAGTACTCGGAATTTTGGAAAGAAAATTTTTGCATTCAGGACATCGCGTCTTGGAAGTTTCATATTTGCGCTCAGTTATCACATTAGCTTTACCTTTTGGGGAACTCGCAACTACAGTTTTAGCTTTGGAAAGTGCTGGTACAAAGTAATTCTGATTCCAACTAGTTAAATAATGCTGCCAAGAATTCTTTCCTTCAGAAATGGCATCAAGGGCATCTTCCATTTTCGCTGTGAATTCCGCCTCTAGTAAATCCGGCAGTGCTTTGAGCAAAAAGGCATCAACTTCTAACCCTAACGCTGTCGGTTGCAGATGGTCTTTTTTCAACTCGACATAATTGCGTTTTTTTAAGGTAGCAACAGTAGGAGCATAAGTACTTGGGCGACCAATTCCTTTACGTTCCATTAGTTGCACTAATTTGGGTTCGCTATAACGCGGTGGTGGCTGAGTTTGCTTCTTTTCATGTCCAGCATTCTCCAGTTTCAATGCTTGTCCCTGTTGTAATGAAGGTAAAACACTATCTTTACTGAGATTGTTCCAGTAACGGGCATAACCGTAAAATTCAATTACTTGCCCTCTAGCTGACCACAGTAGAGAACCAGATTGAGTAATCACCAAAGTTTTACGCAATTGGGCAGCTTTACATTGAGAAGCAATTGACCGTTTCCAAATCATTACATACAGATTAAACTCATCATCAGGAAGTTCTAAGCGCAACTGAGCTGAGGGACGAAATACATCCGTGGGGCGAATCGCTTCATGTGCTTCTTGAGCCGATTTACTACTACGATGCTTGGCGAGTTGCTGCGGTACATTCTGCGGGTCGTTTTGCTCTAACCATTTACGGGCGCTGGCACAAAATTCTGGACTCAGCATTACTGAGTCTGTTCGCATATATGTGATCAGCCCTGCCTCATACAGCTTTTGAGCAACAACCATAGTTTTATCGGGAGCAAACCTCAGCTTTGAACCGGCTGCTTGCTGAAGGCTAGAAGTTGTAAACGGTGGCGGTGGCTGGCGGTTAACGATTTTTCCTTCAAAATGGATAACCTGATGAGGATGTCGCTGTGCTTCTTCAACTAAACGTGTTGCCTCTGCTTCCGAAAGAACGCGCTTAGACTCCGGTGTTTCTGGACTATTACCTACCTTCGCGTCATCATGAGTTTCAGTTTCTTGTTCTGCTGCATCTTTTGCAGAATCGACCGTACCTTTGTAAAAAGCCCGAAATCCTTCCGCATAATCTACCCAGACACTCCAGTAATCTTGGGGGACAAACGTCAGAATTTCGTTTTCTCGCTGACAAATCAGGTGCAATGTCGCGCTTTGGACTCTGCCAACACTCTTAGCACCGTTATTCAATGCCCAAACTAAAGGACTACCCTTGTAACCTACCAGCTTATCTAGACAATCTCGGCACAACCCAGCACCAATCAAGTTTTGGTCTAGCTTTCTGGGATTAGCGATCGCACTCTGTACCGCCGATGCTGTAATCTCAGTATAAATTACTCGTTTCGGTTCCCTTAAACCCAGCGTTTCTTTAAGATGCCAAGCGATCGTTTCCCCTTCCCGGTCTGGGTCAGTTGCTAAGACAACTTCATCAACCTGCCTTACCGCAGACTTGAGCTTTTGGATTGTTTCTTTCGCTCGTTGGTCACGCGGAACGTAATTGCATCGGACATTACTGCCGTCCATGACAAAGCCTAAGGAATCGTCTCCTTCATTGCTGAGTTCTCGGATATGACCACAACTGGCGAGAACTTTCCAATCCGAACCCAGAATTTGACTGAGTTTTTTGACTTTTCCGGGAGACTCGACTACAAGCAGGCGTTTGATCATAGCAACTGCGTTCTAGATTTTGAGTAATACACTGGCAATTGCAATTAGCGATCGCCTATTCTCGTCATCTGGATTTTATAGAATACTGTACCAAAAAGCTTTAGCAATTGCTGAACTCTGAAGCAATTTTCTTGTACTTAAACCTTTGCTTCACTTCTAAGTGTCTAGGGTCAGCTTTTGCAACAAAACCGCTATCGTCCGGTGCAAGCGTTTATTATGCTGCATACATTAATAACAGTACATCTGTACACAGTAAAAAACAATCTTATAATTTAGCATTTTTAACCAATTATTGCTACTCTTAAAGCAGTAAATTACTATTTATTCACAATTTTCTATCAGAAGCCTAAACTTCATCCTATGCTTATTGAATTTAGTGTCGGTAACTACAGATCGTTTAAAGAGCAAGTCACCTTTAGTATGGTGGCAGCAAATCTTGTCGCAAAAGACAAAAAGCTCGACGAAAACAACGTTTTTGAAATAGATAAAGAATTAAAACTACTTAAAAGCGCTGCAATATACGGTGCAAATGCTAGTGGTAAAAGTAACCTAGCTACAGCTTTAGGTTTCATGAGATGGTTTATGATTAATTCTTCTAAAAATACTCAAAGTACTGAAAAAATAGATATTGAGCGATTTAAACTCAGCACCGAAACCGAAGCTCAACCATCTTTTTTTGAAATAGTATTTTTAATGAATGGCAAGAGATATAGATATGGTTTTGAGGCAACTATTGAAAAGGTTGTCTCTGAATGGTTATTTTATGTTCCTAAATTAAAAGAAACTAAACTTTTTGAGCGGAAACTGGACAAAATTAGTGTTTCTAAAACATATAAAGCTGATGGAATTCAGCAAAAAACAAGACAGAATGCCCTCTTCTTATCTGTATCTGCTCAATTTAATGTCCAGATTGCACAGGAAATCTTAGATTGGCTAACAAACAAAGTTGGACTTATCTCTACTTTAAATGATCGAGGGTATAGAGGATACACAGTTAGTTGTTTAATAGATAACGAAAATAAAGATGAGATTTTTCAGTTGCTCAAAAAACTAGATTTGGGATTTAGCGATATCAAGGTAGAAGAAAGTGAAATTACTACTGATTCTTTGCCTAAAGAATTACCAGATGAACTCAAGAACTTAATTTTAAAAAATCTGGAAGGAAAATTATCATCAGTTCAAACCATACACCAAAAATTTGATGACAAAGGAAATCCTGTATCTACAGAGATTTTTAATTTAGATGAGCAAGAGTCGGAGGGTACTAAAAAAGTCTTTGCCTTGGCAGGGCCTCTTGTTGACACACTGAAAAATGGTAAAGTTCTCATAATTGATGAATTTGATGCTAGAATTCATCCTTTGATCAGCCGTGCAATTGTGGAATTATTTAATTCTAATGTAACTAATCCAAATAATGCTCAGTTAATATTCATGACTCACGATACCAATTTGCTTAACAATAAACTTTTTCGGAGAGATCAAATTTGGTTTACTGAAAAAAATAGATATGGTGCAACAGATTTGTACTCTTTAGCAGAATACAATGTAAGTAACGACGCTTCATTTGAGAGTGATTATATTCAAGGTAGATATGGCGCAATTCCATACATTGGAAATTTGAATCATCTAATCGACTCTCATGGCTAAAACAAAAGCAAACTCTCGTGGATATTCACCAAGAAAAGTTAATACTAGGGAAGTCAAACAGAGATTCTTAATCGTATGTGAAGGAGCGAAAACTGAACCTAACTACTTTAGGAGTTTTCGTGTTCCTAAGAATGTCGCTGAAATAGACGTGCAGGGTTTAGGAGAAAATCCCAGCAAACTAGTTCAAAGTGCAAAGGAATTAAAAAAGCAAGGAGAGTACGATCAGGTTTGGTGTGTTTTTGATCGTGATTCTTGGACGATAGAAGATTTTAACAACGCTATTAAAAATGCTGAAGCTCAAGGGTTTAAAGTGGCTTATTCTAATGAAGCGTTTGAATTATGGTATGTTCTGCATTTTGAATTTCTCAATACTGGTATCCCTCGAAGTGATTATCTGAGTAAGTTAACTTCTTTATTTGGTAAAACATATCAAAAGAATAGCGAAACGATTTATGATGAGCTATTTGAGAAGCAATCTATTGCTATTAAAAATGCTGAAAATCTTCTTAAACAATATAATCCTCCCACTCCAGCTAAAGACAATCCATCAACAACGGTGCATTTATTAGTAAAGGAACTCAACAAGTTTATTGTATAAAGAGACTCTGAGTAGCTAGACAATTTTACGCCCACTGAAAACCGTAAGGTTAGATGCTACGACTACGCTGTAATTTATATTTGATGAGTCTGCACAGTGAGCAGTAAACCAAATTATCCACGAGATTTAAGGCAAACTGCGATCGATCAACTGGTTAATCTTAAATTGAAGAGTAAAAAACCCAGCTTCTCTATGAAAACCGGGTTTTTCAGTAATTGTTTATTTTTGAGCAGTACAACAGGGTAATAAAGGCTTGTTTACAACTTCTTTAATGTCTACTGAATTCAACAAATCTTCCCAATATTTTTGAACTTCGGGATCGTTAGGACGCTGGCGGCGCAAATTAGCTAAAGTTCTGAGAGAATCTTCCCAAAATCCGGCTGTGGCAAATAAAACTGCCCGATTCCAAGTCTGTGTTTGGTTGGTTTAGCTGAAGAGATAGATTTTCATCTTGCGATCGCACAATTGTACCTTCTACATACGAGTCTTTATCGCGGTTATTAGGATCGCAAATCATCGAAAAAGTCCAATTATATTCTTTACCTATTTGTAGAGATGGCCGATCGACAGGTACATTTACGCTAACAATACCATTCTGCCCAACAGGTTTGAAAGTTCCTTTATATAACGGGTCAATGCTATCACCATCCCGCAAAACAAATTCTAGTGCTTGCACTGTTGTCGAGGTTTGAGGAAGGTAGAAAAAGAATGTGGGACGTTCTGCTGTGGTGCGTTGAGCTTCCTTATCTGTTGGTGTCAGGGGAATAATATATTGTCCAGTTTGAAAGCAACTTCCCCGTGTTCCTGCTGACCTTACTCTACCAGGTCTACCTGGCACAAAGGCGATACGATTTCTACTGCTACCGCGTTGAATGTAACTTGTAACATTTCTAATTGCAGCAGTAGCATATCTATCTCCAGGACGTAGCCGCTCTGCTTGCTGAAAATTCAATAAAGCTTTTCTATAGTTTCTGCGTTTGGTTTCATTATAGCCAGCCAGCATATATTGGGTGTAAGCAGATTTTGCTTGTGCGAGTTGGTAAACTGATGTTGCCAAAACCTGAGTAATGCTTACAGGCTCGAAGGGCAGAAATGCTAAAGCAGCAAGCAGATAGCTTGCCCAAAATCTATGTTTCATAATTGTTTATGTTTACTTGTAGTACATTATTTCGGTATATATAATACAATAGCCTAAGCTTTACAGTGACAAGACTTTATTGTACATTCAAGGGTTTAATATGATGTCCGGCTAATTAACCATAATTAAGCTGCAAATTCAGACCACCAGTAAAAATTGGTTAAACCGCGAATGAGATCGGGACGGTCAATAATTTGGCGACAGCGCTCAAATAAAGCCTCCTCAACCCGATCCAAATTTTCAAAACTACGATTGGCAATTGGTTCATTGGTAAGTGTCCATAGGCGCTCTGCGGGTTGTAATTCTGGTGAGTGGGACGGTAGAAACAAAAGATGAATACCCTCTGGTACAGAGACTTGATTGCTTATGTGCCATCCGGCTTGATCTAGAACTAAAACAACTTGTTTGGTTTTACCAACATTAAAGTGACGAGCAAAATCTTGAAGTACGCGAGTAAACAATTCGATATTGACATAGGGTAAAATCCACCAATACGTTTGCCCAGATTTGGGGTGAACAAAACCATACAACCACAACCATTGAAATCGCCAGTTGACATTTGCAATCGGTACTGCCAATTCATCAACCCAAATACGACGAATCACTGGTTTGAGTCCAACACGATGTTCATCCATTGCCCACACTTCCACGTCGCAATCTGGGTTTGTTCGTTTGATCTGTTCGACTTCGTTGACCAAATTTTTTTTTCCATTCCTCTTGTTCAGTAGGACTTGGTTGAGTATGTTCAGGGCGAGGAACTCGCAATCGGTAGCGCATTTGTTTAAGATAATCCCATCCTCGCTGACGACTGACACGACGACCAATCAGCCTCCCAATCCAGTCTGCTACTTTACGACCGTTCCACAGTCCCCCTTCAATTGGTGGTTCCTGCAATGCTTGCCACAGATAAGCTTGTTGCACATCATCAAGCAATGGTTCGATACCACCTTGATTGTGATTGCGCTGGTCTCCCAATGTTTGTGGACCAATGCGGTTATAGCCCCAAACCAATTCATAAATCCAGCTACGACTGTATCCCGTCGCTGTGGCTACTTCTGCGGTACGCAATCCTTTGGCTAGTAACCAAATAATTTGATAATGTGTTCGCTCGACTGGTTCTTTCGCTTGGCGGTATCGGATCTCCAACTCTTCGAGGCTAAGATGCCCCTCGATTGTGATTCGTTTTGGCATGGCGATCGCTCTTGTACTACACCCTTCATCTTTATTATGGTTGATTGCCCGGACATCATATAAGACCCCAACCATACACGTAGCATATTTTGAGTCGGGGTTTAAATCCCTAACTCAAAATGTCTTGAATGCGTGAATTTTGAATTTTGAATTTTGAATTTTGAATTGTTAAATGTGCTACTTTCTGGGAAGGCTGAGGTAGTATTGTAATTTTTTTTCACAACAAAATTCCCAACTTTTTTCAGAAGTTGGGAATCTTAACCTTTGGATTTTCAGTAGTCTAAAGTTGATAGACTATTAGCTTTTGCCTATTCCTTAATAGACATCCGGTGAAATTAAAGATGCGCTATCCAGAACCTTTGTAGAGACGTAGTAGTGCTACTTCTCTACATTATTTCTCACTCATATTTTTAATGAGGTACAGCCAATTGTTCATCGGCTACCTGAACATGATCGGTAACAATTTTGCGGAATACATCACCTTCAATTGTTTCTTGTTCTGCTAGCAAATCTACTAAACGCTCCAAAACTACGCGGTTTTCTTCCAACAGTTCTTTGGCCTTAATGTAGGAATTGCTAACAATTTCGCGCACTTGTGAATCAATTTTGGCAGCAATTTCTTCAGAATAGTCTGATTTGTTCATCCAGTCGCGTCCTAAAAATACCTCTCCACTCTGATTTTCTAGTGACAATGGGCCTAATTCTGACATCCCAAAGCGTGTCACCATCTGCCGCGCCATCCCTGTCACGTGTTGCAAGTCATTGCTTGCACCTGTGGTCACTTCTGGCTTCCCAAAAACGATTTCCTCGGCGGCGCGACCACCCAAAGTAGCAGTAATCCTCGATTTGAGTTGGGAACGGGAAATTAACCCCTGTTCTTCGTTGGGAGTAAACCAAGTTAATCCCAGTGCTTGTCCCCGTGGAATCAATGTAACTTTCTGCACAGGATCGTGCTCTTTGAGCAATGTGCCTACTAAAGCGTGTCCAACTTCATGATAGGCAATTAAGCGCTTGCTCTTGCTGTCTACTAAGGCGGTACCTTCCATACCTGCAACAACTCGGTCTACAGCAGCATCAATTTCTAAAAGAGTGACGGCTTCTTTACGTCTTCTAGCGGTGAGAATGGCGGCTTCGTTGAGTAAGTTAGCTAAATCTGCGCCAGTAAAACCAGGAGTGCGGCGAGCGATCGCTTCTAATGATACGCTAGGATCGATTTTCTTATTCCGCGCGTGGACTTTCAAAATTTCCAGTCGTCCTTTGAGATCGGGTGGATCGACCATCACTTGTCTATCAAAGCGTCCCGGTCTGAGCAATGCTGTATCTAAAACATCTGGGCGGTTTGTGGCAGCAATAATAATGATACCTGTGTTACCTTCAAAACCATCCATTTCGGTGAGCAGTTGGTTCAAGGTTTGTTCGCGCTCGTCGTTACCGCCACCGATTCCAGCGCCCCGTTGTCTGCCTACTGCGTCAATTTCATCGATAAATATTAGACAAGGGGCATTATCTTTGGCTTTCTTGAAAAGGTCGCGCACGCGAGATGCACCCACACCAACGAACATTTCTACAAATTCTGAACCGGAAATACTGAAGAATGGTACACCGGCTTCACCTGCGATCGCTTTTGCTAGTAAAGTTTTACCAGTACCAGGAGGGCCAATTAACAGCACTCCTTTGGGAATCCGTGCGCCTACAGCCGTAAATCTTTCTGGCTGTTTCAGGAAAGTCACAACTTCTTCGAGTTCTTCTTTCGCTTCTTCAACCCCGGCGACATCTTCAAATTTCACTCCAGTTTTTGCCTCCATTTGGAAGCGAGCTTTGGATTTGCCGAAATTCATCGCTTGGCTAGAAGCATTAGTAGAGCGTCGGAGGAACAATAGCATTAAAGCCACCAGTGGCAAAATCCACATTAAGTTGATCAACAGCCCAACAGCAGCTCGACTGTTAGCAGAGGAAACTTCGCCAAAATCAACATTCTTGTCTTTGAGAATATTGACTAACTCTGTGTTTTGTGCTAATAGTCTTACCTGTTGCGGTGGTGTATTATCTTTTTGCCCCTTGAGATAAACCTTTGCTAGCTGTTCGGTTTCGTCAAGCTCTACTTTCTCGACTTCTCCCGCCTTCACTTTCTTGATCAAATCACCATAATTTAGCGAGGCGGTTTCTGCTTTTTGTGCCATGACAGGAGTATTTCCGAAAATTCCTGGCAACATAATCAAACTAGCAGCAATTGCACCAACCCAAGCAACGCGCTTTGAGGACTGCCTTTTTATCAATGCTTTTTTTCCCGAATTTGTCATAATAATTACCCTTTGTCTGCTGGCACAAGTTAAGCGCTGGTTTTATGCCTATTCTTCTATCAAAAATTGTAATAACTGGAAATTACACTTTTCTTATCTAGTCTAACTTCCACATAAAAGCATTCCCAAGTTTCTTCAGGCTATTACATAAAGTTGAGCGATCGTTATCTAGATTTATGTAGTTGTTAAGACTAGACATTGGGCACAAAAGGCAGAGGTGCAAAGGGGACTTACTGCTCCCCTGCTCCCTTCCTTCCCCAATCTCCAGTAGATATTAATTTGACACATTCTGGCACAAATCGCTAAGATAAACATAGTCATAACGATTCCGTTTTTTAAGAAATCTGATGATAGTAGCTAGTTAATAGTTTGTGGGTTAATTATGGTGAAAATTATTGGCATTGGTGGTAGTTTAAGACCTAACTCTTATACCCAGCTTGCTTTAGAAGTCGCAGCGCAAAGGGTTGAAGCTGTAGGCGCAGAGGTAGAAATTCTCGATTTACGAGAGTTGCAGCTACCATTTTGCACTGGCGCAAAGGAGTATCCAGAGTATCCAGATGTTCAGCGGTTGCAAAATACAGTTAGTCAGGCTGATGGGTTAATTTTAGCGACACCTGAGTATCATGGTGGCGTTAGTGGTGTCCTGAAAAATGCCCTGGATTTGATGAGTTTTGACCAACTGTCTGATAAAGTGACGGGATTGATTAGTGTCTTGGGTGGTCAGTCTAATAGCAACGCTCTAAATGACCTACGGCTAATTATTCGTTGGGTACACGGTTGGGTGATTCCCGAACAAATTGCGATCGGACAAGCTTGGGGTGCTTTCAGTCCTGAAGGCAAACTAGTAGATGAGAAACTCTCTCAAAGATTCGATCAATTTGCTCAGAGTTTAGTTGATAACACTCGCAAGCTGCGGGGTGTGAATTAATTGTAGGGTGGGTCTAGCTTTGCCCACCCTCGTAAACTCAAAACTTAATGATGATGGTGGTGATGATGGCGATCGCCAGCTAGTTGGGGATTAACTGCTAAAGGTTGCTCTGACAACAACTCTGCAATATGAGCATCAGCCCATTGCGCCGCCATAGCCAAAAATTCTGGGCGATCGTTGACGCAAGCCATTTGTACGTAGTTCGTACCAGGATGCTGTTTCTCTAAAGCGTGGATGATATGGTGTACATCCAATAAAGTTTCGTGGTTTTCTGTGGCAAAGCCAATCGGCATAAAAATTACCACTTTTGCACCCAGTTGAATCAGGTTATTTGCAGCTTGCTCGGCGTTTGGCTGTGTCCAATCAATTAAGGGCGTGTCATGATTGAGCCAACCCACGGAGATTAACGGATAGCGGTTAATCAACTTATCCCGAACCAAGTCGTACATTGCTTCACTTTCGGCAATCCCAGAAGTAAAGCCTTTAGCTTTGTGGGGACAGCCATGATTCATTAAGACAATGCCGATTTGAGAAGGGAGATAAGCTCCGGCTAACTCAGCAATTTTCTCTTCAACCAGATGAGCCATCAAATCGATGTAGGCTGGTTCGTTGAAGAAAGAAGGAATGTAGCGCTGTGCTTTAACCCAGTGTTCCTCACCATCAGTCAACTCAACGAGAGCATTGTTAACTTGCTCGATCGCAATCCCACTAGTAAAGATAGAATCAACAACCAGTAGTGGGTAAATCAGCAGCTTCTCGAAGCCTTGGTTTTTGATTTCTGCCAAGACTTGATTGGGTAGAAAAGGCGCACAGAAGTTAAAAGCCTTGAAAACTTGAACCTTATCGCCCCATTTTTCTTGTAAATTCTTCTCAATCCCAGCCCGTTGCTGTTCAAAAATGGCATTGTGTGGGGAGATAAAATCGTGGTGTGTGTGTCCCCACTCATGGCGGTCAAATAGCGCCAAAAGCTTTGCCAGAGGCGGATAAATCCAGGTTGGTACTGGTGCGAACTTTGCTGTCAGTAGATTTAAAGCCTGTTCGTTATAGTTGGCGAAATCTTCGTAGCTTTCGACTTCGCCGTAGCCCATAAGCAGTACGGCTACACGGTCTTTACCTGATAGATGCTCGTGGGTGTGTTGTACTTTTTCCGGCGTGGCAACCACAATTAATTCCTCAATATAACCAGAGTGCAGAGAAATATAACGTTAGGGAATTGTTTGCACATTTTCCCTACTTGTAACTTATTATCCCATCCAGGGGGATAGGATAGGTGAGAAAATCAAAATAATACATCAAAAGTAAGATTTTTGTGCGGCATTGGGTATGGGAAATTGAATCAAAGTACACTTTTGACCTCTCTCTTAAAAGAAAAGAGGCTTTGAATTTTTCCCCCTTCCCGCCACGAGTTGGGGGTTAGGGGGTTAGGTCTGCGTACCTTATTCAATTAAAAATGTCTATATCCTAGAATAACGAAAGCGTTTAAGATGCTGAAAAGCTGCATTATCCCTGAAACTTATTTGGTGAAACTCTGTCTCAAATATGTCGATCAAGATTTAAGTCTTCAACAATTCCCAACATCAAGTTGAGGGTGTCAAAATATTCTCTTAAAGGCGCAAAATTTAACACACTTTTATATAAACTAGGGTCAAATATATTATTTTCTACCGCTTCTTCAATGGCTATATATATCATGTCATCAACAAAAGAAATATAAATATTTCTATTGGTTTTCTTGCGAAAGTTAACTATTTTATCCATTAAACTAGTAGATAAGACATAGCGTGCTTCTATTTGGTCATCACCATAAACAGTAAAAAATTTAGCAAATTCTGGATCTTCTAATTTAATTAGCTGTTTCTTAGCATGATTAAGAGCATGAATATTCGCGTTGATAACTTTTGGTTGAACAATTGTAACAGTTCGCAAAATTTTGTGAAACTTAGCTTTAAAAAACAATCCTTTAAATATTATACTCGCACGTGTAAATTGATTTCTAAAAACTTCACCTTCAAATTTTTTATATTCAATATTTTTACCTGACAAAATACTGCCAAATATATATGGAACTGTTTTTAATAATCTAACACATAAAAAAAATATATAAGATATCAATGGTGGAATAATAGTAAGGTTATATAACAAATACCAATTTGAATAAATTCTGTCTTTTTGCAACCTTCTAATTGATGGAATATCTAGAGGATTTATTCGAGAATGTTTCAATTCTGATTCTGCGCGAATATTAGAAAAGTGGATATTAACACCATGAATTCTGCCATAAATATAATCATCTTGTATAATACTATTTGATTTTATGATTCCTTGAAACAATTGGCTGTGATTAAAGCTATCTGTAATATTTTTGATATCTCTGACTGAAGAATGATATATATACTTTAATCTTCGTTTTTCATCTACAAAAGTAAATATTTTTTCAGGCATTTTTAATTTATATGGAATAGAAAATGTTTCAAATGCTGCGCTATAAAAAGTTATCCAAATCGAAAAAATAAATAAAAAAGCTAATAAATAGCTAAAAAAGAAAAAGATAAATAGAAATGGTATTACTATTATTGTTTTAGAGTTAATTTTAAAAAACAAACTATTTTCATTAGAAACTTTAAGAAGATAAGATATAACTGGAAACAACCTAACTAAGACAATTGCAATAAATAAAAAAACTAAATGAGCAGTAAAAACAGATAATAAAACTTGTTTTCTACGAGATTCAAAAACTTTTAATTCGCTCAATAAACTGTTTTGACAAAATACTTTGAATTCTTTTAATGTTTTTGGTGTAAATTTTTCAATAGTTGATTCGGTTTCTTCTGCCAATGTTTCGCTTGGTAATTGTAGCTTAACTTCTGATTCATTGGGGTTTGGTGCAGTCGCAGACACATTAATATCATCTGTAAATAGCTCTGTAAATAAAAGTTGCCTTGCCCATTTTCTCGTTGCTTCGTCTTCATTAATTAGGAGTTGCTGGCAAAGAGCGATCGCTTGATTAATTTGTCCATTCTCGTAATATGCTTTTATCAGCCATTTGTGTGCTTGCAAATATTGTTTTGTAGCTGGAGAAGCAGCTTTACAAAAAATTTTAAATGCTCGAATTGCTTCTTTATAGCGTTTTTTGGTCAAGGCTTCATATCCAGTATTTATAAGTTCAGTCTCTTGTGCAGGAGTGAGTGAACCTTTAGTTGAATTTAGTGATGATTTTGACTCTGTAACTTTAGCTTCTGGAAGAATTTCGGCAAGATAGTACTGTGCTAATATCTGAGTAGTTTTATGTTTACTGTTACTCAATTCTTTGCATAAATTAATTGCTTTATCAAAGCGTCCATTATAAAGGTATGCGTCTAAAAGCAATACTCGTGCATACAAATATTCTTTTGTATTGGTTTCTGGATTATTTTGGAAAAACTTTTCCAATGTCTGAAGCGCTAAATTGTAATTTTGATATTGTAATAACTTAGCTATTCCATTTAATAATTCTTGATTTGGTGCAGAATTAGATTTTGGCATATTTAAACTTACTTATGGTTTATTTCAATATTTACATTGTTTCTTGCTTGTGGATTAGCTTTAAACTGCAATTTTGATTCATATTTCATTAATAAAGCCATAATATTTGTTGGAAACATTTCTACAGCGTTATTATATTCAGTCACGGCAGAGTTATAAAATCTTCTAGCGGCAGAAAGTTGTTCTTCTACTTCACTTAATGAATATTGTAATTGGATAAAATGGTCGTTTGTTTTTAATTCGGGATAGGCTTCAAATATTACTATAATTTGGCTTAACATTCTCGAAATTTGGTCTTCTACAACAACTCGGCTATTGTCACTTAAATTTTTTGAAGTTACTGTACTTCTGAGCCTGCTAATTTCTATCAATGTTTTTTGCTCAAATTGCATATATATTTGAGCTAAGGTAACAAGTCTAGGTATCAAATCGCTTCTTTTTTGCAGAATCACATTAATCGTAGAAAATGCATTATTAACTTGATTCTTTTTTTTAATTAAACTATTATATGAAATAATACAAACTATTCCTAAAATTATAAAATTAATTAAAAAACAAATAAACATTTAATTTAGGAGATTAATCTAATATTATTTATAATCAAAAATAAGAAGCTTTTAGAATAGTATTATTTCGGAAAAATATGTGAAAAAGCTATAATTTACTCAGTAAAAACAAGGTAATATATATCAAAAACACTTGATTTGTGAAAAAGCTCTTTACATCGGAAGAGTCAAAAAATCAAAGGTAGTGTAAAAGATGAGTATAATTATTTGCCCTGGAATTCATGAGCCAGAGTTAACTGAAAGCTTTAGAGTCGAATTGTTAGATTTAGTTTCTCATAGCGCGATACCTGCGGTGAGCTACGCTAACACACCTAACCCCATAAATATACTCGTTTATCCGGGTAAAGATGTTTTGGTTTTATCACCATTGCACATTTTGCGGTTTTTGCGCGATTACTTGACCGACTCTTTAGAATCACCAATTATATTCATAAGCTTTAGCGCTGGCGTAGTTGGGGCAATAGGGGCAGCACATTTGTGGCAACTCTTGGGTGGTCGTGTGAAAGCGTTTATTGCTATAGATGGATGGGGAGTACCACTACAGGGAAATTTTCCGATTCATCGGATAAGTCATGATTATTTCACTCATTGGAGTTCATGTTTACTTGGTAGCGGGCAAAATAACTTTTATGCAGAGCCAGCAGTCGATCATTTGTCCATTTGGAAATCTCCCCAAACTGTACAAGGCTGCTGGGTAGATTCATCCATCGAGATTATTCCACCCAAAGGTCGTCTGACAGCAAGTGAATTTTTGCTTATGCTGTTAAAGCACTATGAAGCAAATTAATCCGGACAATGGAGTAAGTAAACAGGAGTTAAGAGTGAGGAGTTAGGAGTTAAGAGTGAGGAGTTAGGAGTTAAGAGTGAGGAGTTAGGAGTGAGGAGTTAGCGTTTATTCTAGCCTCTGCCCCATGCCCCATGCCCAATGCCCCATGCCCAATGCCCAATGCCCAATGCCCCATGCCCCATCTACCCAAAGTATCTAATGTTTCCAACTGAACCAGCTGCTGTTAATAACGGGTTTAGCGCACTGCTAAAAAACCGTGGTTTTATGCTCCTGTGGATTGGGCAACTTCTGTCCCAATTAGCAGATAAGGTCTTCTTCGTTTTGCTGATTGCTCTTTTAGAGAACTACCCACCGCTTCCTGGGTTGGCACAAAACTCAATGTACTCAACCTTGATGCTGTCCTTTACAATCCCAGCAATTTTGTTCGGTTCTGCCGGTGGTATCTTTGTTGACCGTTTGCCAAAAAAGCTGATTATGGTCGGCTCAGATGTCGTGCGGGGAATATTAACGCTGTGTCTTCCCTTGTTACCACGACAATTCCTGATTTTGTTAATCCTGACTTTTGCCATTTCCACGGTGACGCAATTTTTTGCACCAGCCGAGCAAGCAGCAATTCCCTTGTTGGTGAAGCGAGAAAATTTGTTGGCAGCTAATGCACTATTTAGCAGCACGATGATGGGAGCTTTAATTGTTGGTTTTGCCATTGGAGAGCCGATTTTGAGTTTGTCGAAAAGCTGGATGGGAGAAGAATACGGTCAAGAGCTTGTGGTTGGTGGATTATATATATTATCGGCTGCAATTATGCAGCCAATTAAGTTTAAAGAAGACAAACCTCACCGAGAACATCGAGTATCAAATCACCTTTGGGCTGAATTCACTGAGAGCCTGCGCTATCTTAAGAAAAACCCTTTGATCTTGAATGCTATGCTGCAACTGACAACCTTATATTGTGTGTTTGCAGCCTTAACAGTGCTGACGATTCGATTAGCCGAGGAGTTTGGTCTAAAAGAAAAACAGTTTGGCTTTTTCTTGGCAGCAGCAGGAGTAGGTATGGTCTTTGGTGCGGCAATTTTAGGTCACTGGGGTGATAAATTGCATCGCAAGCCTCTACCTTTAATTGGATTTTTGATGATGGCACTAGTTTTAGGAGTGTTCACTTTTACGCACAACTTGTTGCTGGCACTAGGACTCTGTGCATTTTTGGGTATAGGTGCTGCCTTAATTGGTGTCCCCATGCAAACTTTAATTCAACAGCAAACACCACCGACCATGCACGGTAAAGTATTTGGCTTTCAAAATCATGCCGTCAACATCGCTCTGGCATTACCTCTGGCGATTACTGGGCCATTAACTGATGCTCTGGGCTTGCGATTTGTACTAGTAGGAATCAGTATTGTTGTCGTGGTTGTCGGTGTTTGGGCTTGGAAAAATACCCGCAATGTCTTGCAAGACGTAATTTAATTAATGTAGGCTAATAATCTAGCTTTATATCTAATATATAAAATTCTCAGAATTTAATTGGACTTTTCCATTAAAATGAAATCTTAACTACAGAATTCAGCATTAACTTTAGCTATAGTCTGAGGTTTGACCGTGCGATCGCTTTCCCCAATTAGTCTCCCACAAATCGAGAATCACAAACAGTCTCGTGCTTCTAGTCCGCCAGTCGTGCCCAAACGTGCATCTGGCGGTTTTGCTCTGCTTGACAGCCTTCATCGCCACGGCGTTGATTATATTTTTGGTTATCCTGGTGGGGCAATTCTCCCAATTTACGATGACCTGTATAAGGTGGAAGCAACTGGTGCTATGAAGCACATTCTCGTGAGACACGAGCAAGGCGCAGCCCACGCTGCTGATGGTTATGCCCGTGCTACAGGCAAAGTAGGAGTATGCTTTGGTACTTCTGGGCCAGGAGCAACTAACTTGGTGACAGGCATCGCCACCGCCTACATGGATTCAATCCCGATGATTGTGGTTACAGGACAGGTAGCACGTCCGTCGATTGGTACAGATGCGTTTCAGGAAACTGATATTTACGGGATTACCCTCCCAATCGTCAAGCACTCCTATGTGGTGCGCGATCCCAAAGATATGGCGCGAATTGTCGCCGAAGCGTTTCACATCGCTAGCACTGGGCGTCCGGGGCCAGTTTTGATTGATGTCCCTAAAGATGTTGCTCTAGAAGAATTTGACTATGTACCTGTAAAACCAGGTTCAGTCAAGTTACGCGGTTATCGTCCCACGGTGAAGGGAAATCCCCGACAAATTCATGCCGCGATTCAGTTGATTACTGAAAGTCGCCGTCCGCTATTGTATGTGGGTGGTGGTGCGATCGCAGCTGGTGCCCATGAAGAAATCAAACAACTAGCTGAATTATTCGATATCCCTGTCACCACAACCTTAATGGGGATCGGTGCCTTTGACGAACATCATCCCCTGGCTTTGGGAATGTTGGGGATGCACGGCACAGCTTACGCTAACTTCGCTGTTAGTGATTGTGACTTACTGATTTGCGTTGGCGCTAGATTTGACGATCGCGTTACAGGTAAATTAGACGAATTCGCTTCCCGCGCCAAAGTAATTCACATCGACATCGATCCGGCAGAAGTCGGCAAAAACCGCATTCCCGAAGTGCCCATTGTCGGCGATGTACGGAACGTCTTAGTAGACTTGTTGCGTCGCTGCAAAGAAGCAGGGATTAAGGCCACACCAAATCAAAACCAAGAGTGGCTAAATCTAGTTAACCGTTGGCGCGAAGAGTATCCTCTGGTAGTGCCGCAGCATCCCGACAGCATTTCACCCCAAGAAGTAATTGTAGAAGTCAATCGCCAAGCACCCCACGCTTTCTACACTACAGATGTCGGACAACATCAAATGTGGGCAGCACAATTCCTGAAGAATGGCCCAAGGCGCTGGATTTCTAGCGCTGGTTTAGGAACTATGGGTTTTGGCTTACCTGCGGCAATTGGCGCGAAAGTGGCGTTTCCTGATGAAGAAGTCATCTGTATTAGTGGTGATGCTAGTTTCCAAATGTGTTTGCAGGAACTAGGAACAGCAGCACAGTATGGAATAAATGTCAAGACAATAATTATCAACAACGGCTGGCAAGGGATGGTGCGCCAGTGGCAGCAAGCCTTCTATGGTGAACGCTACTCATGCTCCGACATGGAAATAGGGATGCCAGACGTAGAGTTATTGGCAAAAGCTTATGGCATTAAGGGTATGGTAATCAGCGATCGCAGTCAATTAAAAGATGCGATCGCCGAAATGCTGGCACACAAAGGCCCAGTAATCTTAAATGTCCACGTCACCAGAGACGAAAACTGCTATCCAATGGTAGCTCCTGGTAAGAGCAACGCTCAAATGGTCGGCTTACAGAAGCAAGCACCGAAAGCCGCAGCCGAGCCAGTGTATTGTAGCCATTGCAATGCCAAAAATGCTCCCACTCACAATTTTTGCGCTGAGTGTGGCACAAAGCTGTAACGCTTTTTGATAATTCAGACTAGAGAGGTAGGGGAGCAAGGAGAAGGGGAGCAAGATGCAGGAATTCCCCTAATTCTTGCCCCCTTTCCTCTTACGTAGGTATCCTTTAATCTTCCTAATGATGTTATATTTCTGTTTTAATTGCAGCAAAGCGTTCTGAAAACTACTTTATCAAACTTAGATTTTATTAAAAATTCATATACTTTTTACTTTAGTTAGTTAAATATGCGAGTGAAAGCTGATTTTATATAAATCAGTTTTCTTTTAAAATTCAGTAACATTCCTCTTTTATTAAAAAGTTAAACATAAATACAATATTAAAAGTTGTGCTGGCTTAGTTGATTAAAAAACGTCAATTATTCCAGGTGTATCTATTTGCTAACTTTTTTTCAGACAGATTCAATAGTCTTAAAATAACTGCTCTCTTTCTTTTACAAAAGAGAGTTTAGCTTTCTATTGATTGAGAAAATTAGATTGTTGTTAGCGAATTAATGTACTAAGCATTAATAGTCTGTTCATTTGAAAACGCTGTGTTCAAGTTTATTGAACAACAGCGTCATGACTTCTATGGAAAAATTGCAGTTTTATTTTTAACTGAGAACAAACACAACTTCTTTAAGCTTTGAATACTTCTGAACGCATATAATCAATCCCAATTCCTATGCAACAATATATTTCTCATTTGCTCGTACTGGTATTAGGAACAAGTTCAACTTTCCTTGTTACTCCATCTCAAGCTCAAACTCCGGTAAAAACCAAGAATCAAAATCCTGAAAATGTTACTTCCATATCTTCAAATTCACCTTCGGCTACCCAATTAAGTGATTTTACCAATTCTACTAATAGCAAACCACCTCTTCTTTCTGAGGTAACTAATAACTCTTCTGCTACTAATACCAATACAATAACAAATAAACCTCGTCCACGGGTTCCTATATTCAGCAGAATTTTTCCTACACCTTCGATGCAGCAATAATTAGCGATTAAACATTTAGTTTACTTGCTTGGGTCGATCAAAATTTGCATTCATACATTTTGACCTCTCTCCTTTAAGGAGAGAGGCTTTGAATTATGACTCCTTAATGCTTGTAGGGAAGGGCTGTTTTTGTTAGCTATATATTGGACTCAACTGAGAACCACTATATATATCAGGCATACTCTGATTTGCTTTATGCTTGCAGCTGACAGAGGATTAAGCCAAACCATTGATTTGGATCTCTCCACACATGAAGAGGTAATAAACCTTGTGCAGTTAGTTGCTGTTTGATAATATTAAGGTCAAATTTGCGAGAAATTTCGGTGAGGATAGTCTCACCTAGTGCAAAATTAACCTTAAGATTAAGAGCGCGTAATTCTACAATTTGCGATCGCAAGCTGCGTAAATGCATTTCTATTTGATGCTCGCTTTCATTGTAAAATGCTCGGTGTTCAAACTGGGTGGTGTCAAAGTTACCCTCAAACCGCTGATTTAAATGTTCCAGCATATTGAGGTTAAATGCAGCTGTCACTCCCTGGCTGTCGTTATAAGCTGGTTCTAAAATCTGTTTTGGCTTTCGTAAATCTATCCCCAATAAAAAATACTCACCTACTTGTAGAGCATTAGTTATTTGAGAGAAGAACACATCACATTCATCAGGGGTAAGATTACCTAAACTGCTACCAATAAAACAAATCATCCGACTGGGTAATTGCGTCGGTAGGAGTTTTGCAAGGGCTAATTCATAGGTTCCCGCTAGTGCATAAACTTGGAGTAAAGGATAATCTCCCAATAACTGCTTGGCACTATTTTCCAACATACCTGCACTCACATCAATTGGTAGGTAATGCAGAGGATAGCCTAGTTGCTGGTAGGCATCTAGTAAAATGCGGGTTTTACTAGAACTACCACTGCCAAGTTCTACCAATTCACAAACGCCAGTTATCTTGGCAATTTCACCAGCATACTGCTGTAAAATCGTTGTTTCTGTGCGTGTAAGATAATATTCTGGTAAATCGCAGATTTGCTCAAACAGATCGGAACCACGGTCATCATAAAAGTAACAAGGGGGTAGAGATTTAGGTGTTTGAGTTAATCCCTTCACTACATCACTCCCAGCACTAGATGCAACTATTTGAGTCGCTCCTATCAAACGCTCTATCTGCAAGCGTTTTTCAACGCTGCTTTGAGAAATAACCTTGCTATTAACAGCTTTAGATATCGACATGAAACCTCCGTTTGCTTGGCGTAATAGGTTACTTTGATAGCAGACCTTTATTCCAATCAGTGAAACACATAGCCATAGTTAATAAAATCATGTTTGAGCAATATAGCTCAAGCTTTCAAGCTATTTTTCCGCATTTTCCCATTAAAATAGTAGCAAGTAAGTGCCTAAGTGCTATGTTCTTGCAACGATAAAGATTTGATATAGGCAATATACCCTAAGTACCAGCAAATAGCAGATCGTGTCAGAATGAGGTTGACTAAAGAATATGGCTTAGTCATATCCTGGAATAGCGCCAAAGTTTTCGAGCGATATTCATCGTAGGCTGGAGAAATAGCCTTTTTCACACTAAATTTACTCAATTTGAATTTCATAGTCTGCTCCCACACTAATGAAACTCTGGACGATGAGTGAGTGTTCTGGTTTATATAGAATATCTTTTAAAGAAATAGGCGAACCGAGGTAAGCAAGTAAACGGCACATTATGAATATTCCAACTTCTCTTAACACAATTATTAGGCAACAGCCTTACCCGTTTTTATTCGCCATCATTAGTGGTTCCCATTTATATGGCTTTCCCTCACCCGATTCTGATTATGACTTGCGTGGTGTCCATATTTTACCAGTTCAAGAAGTAGTGGGATTACAGACTAAAAATGAAACTATTGAAGTTTCAGAAGTTCGCGAATCTTTAGAAATTGATTTAGTAACTCATGATGTCAAAAAATTCTTTTTGATGCTACTTAAAAAGAATGGTTATGTGTTGGAACAATTGTATTCTCCTTTAATATTAATAACCTCACCTGAGCATGAGGAATTGAAAATTATTGCTAAAAATTGTATTACCCGTCATCATAGTTACCATTATATTGGTTTTGCCGCAACACAATGGAAACTTTTTGAGAAAGAAAATGCGCATCGAATTAAACCATTACTTTATGTTTATCGAGTTCTATTAACTGGGATCTATCTGATGCAAACAGGAATAGTTGAGTCTAATTTAATTAAGCTAAATGAGGTTTTTAATTTGCCATATATTTCTGATTTGATCGCCCAAAAATTAGCAGGTACAGAAAAGTCTGTTTTGTCAGATATTAATGTAGCTTTTCATCAAAGAGAATATGAACGTCTGCATAATAATTTACAGGAGGCATATCAATCTAGCTCATTACCTGAAACACCTTCATGTAATGCAGATTTGGATAATTTGTTAATACGCCTGAGAACAAAGAGCTATAAATTATAAGCTTTTAACTCCTCACTACTAGCATTTTAAAAAAGATAAATTTAAACATTGAAAATTCTGCGTTATTTATAAATAACGGGGTTAATTGATTTGTATGCACCTTGTTGAAATTATGATTGATGAATTGACCAATTTTATTTTTTGGAAAATATTTTTGTTGAAAATATGCTGTAAAGACAAGATAAATGAGCCTCTAAAAAATGAAGTTAAGAGTTAAAAACTCCTAACTCCTAACTTTTTTACAACTTCAAATTCCAAGCAGCAAAAGCCAAAGCACCCCAACCTGCGAGAAAGGCTGTGCCGCCTAGTGGTGCGATCGCTCCCAAGGATTTAATACCGGTTATGCTAAGGGCGTACAAGCTACCTGAGAAAATAGCAATACCAATGATAAATAGCCATCCACTGGCTACGAGTGTGGGTTGAGGCGACTCGGTACGACTAATTAGTATTGCTACTAGAAAAAGTGCCAGAGCATGATACATTTGGTAACGAGCGCCAGTCTCAAAAATTTCTAGCGATCGCTCACTAATCTTTTCCCGCAGGGCATGGGAAGCAAAAGCACCAGCAGCAACCGACAAACCGCCTAAAATGGCAGCTACGCTCAAAAAAATCTGCGTCATGAGACCTAGCCGTAAGTTGAGTATTGTAGTCATTAGTCATTAATCATTGGTCATTAATGAATAACAAATAACATAGACGCGCCAGCGGCTTCCCGCAGGGTAGGACGAAAGACAAAGGACAAATGACTAATGACAATTAGACATCAAAATGATATGATACAGCCCCTTCTTCGTTTACCTTAAAATTTGCATTGAATTCTTTAGCTTTTTCATCTAAATATTGTCTGGCGTGGGCTGCGGGTAATTGTGACTGGATGGCAAAGCCTAAAACAGTTACGCGCCCGTGATTTTCTTGTAGCATCTCATAAAAAATCGATTGCAGGCGATCGCTAACTTGTTGATTAATTGCCTTTTTCTCCTGCCGACTTTGACGGTACAATCCCAATGCTAACCACGTGCCCAGTGTTAGGGTAGGGACACCAAAAATTAGACCGCCAACAGCAGCATTATTATCTTCATAAGTGGCATTCGGTGCGTTAAAGTCATACTCACCCGCCGGTATTGAGATGGCTTTAGGTGTAGCGAATTTTTCTAGTGCCGCTGTTGCTGATAGAGTTACAAACATGAATCCGAGTGTCAGTAGCCAACCGGCAGCTAATTTTTCAGCAGTTTTCATAGTTTCACTTCAGATTTACACTTTGCTTGCGATTTTAACCTGACTTTCATAAAGGTTCCAATATATCAATTAACCTGACTTTTCACGTTATGTGGAAAAATCTACCAAAAACCTAACCCCCTAATATCGTTTCCGGTTAAAGACTTATCATTAAGACGGCAGGGGAGCAGGGGGCAGGGGGAAAGAGGGTTTCCTGGTTTTTGCACAAATGCGGGAATTATAACTAATTAGGCGGACATGATATAACTCCCTTCCCGCGTCGGGAAGGGGGAAAATTCAAAGTCTCTCTCCTAAAAGGAGAGAGATTTAGAGAGAGGTTTTCCAGATACCGTGAAAAGTCAGATCAATTAACTCCCAGTTACAGTTTTTTAGCTTTTACACAATATTTTTTGCCTATGCAGACCATGCTCACCACTCATGATTGGAATGGAGTGGTGAGGACGGCGTAAGATTTAATAAAAGCTGAGTTCGGGATAAGCTGAAACTCTACATTAAACTGACTTTTCCCGAACTCAAGTCAATATTAAGATGTAATTGGATTGTGGTGCACGTTAATACGATCCTTCTGGTGGGGAAATATCAGATCCGACAACCACACCAGTATTATTAGTGGATTTAATCCCCGGTTTAACAGTAGGAGATTGTTGTTTTAACGATTGTAAAACAGAAGAAGAGTTATCTTGCTCAGTTGATATATTGGTATTTGCTTGTTGCTGGGACATCAAAGCTAATCCTCCCATTGCACCAGCAAGAAGAGCTGTATAACCTACATATAAATGCGTCGGACGAATTTCTAATCCCATTCCTTTTTTAGATTGGTACGAAAGGGGCTGAGTTACTGGTATAGCTGCTTGTACTGGTAAAGAAGCAGCTAAAGCAACACCATTAAGTCCTAAAGCATCTCCATAACGTCGGATAAATCCACGTAAAAAAATGTCATCTGGCAATTCTTTTGAGTTGCCGTTTTCTAATGCATCTATCAACTCGGTTCGGATATGAGTGGAAAGCTGGATGTGGTCCAAAGAAAGCCCTTTGGACAAACGGGTTTTCTGGAGTTGTTGCCCGATTTGACGTAGGCACACCATGCGTTGTTGGTCTGCTTGCAAGGCAAGTTCTGCTTGAGAAATTCTCTGATGATTCAGCAATTGCAGTGGTTTTTTCCACAGCGAATTTTCTGTTGCATTTTTAGAGGATTGCTCCTGTTGAGTGCAACACTCTTGCTGTATTTCTGATGAAGAATTGACTGTTTCCGTGGCTTGCTTCGTATCTGTAGCTGTTTCAACTTTTTGATTTTGTTGGGCAAATTGTCGAAATGCTAAACCGATCGCTTCTCTACCTACGGCTTTTAATAAATCTTGAGCTCGATCTGTTTCTTCACCTATTAACTTCTGCACAATCGCTAAAGCACGTCGATAAACTCGGCTACGATGCAGTTGTACTTCTATTTCTCCTAAAAGCGATCGCAACTCATCTTGAGAAATTTCAATATTTGGATTGCCCAGAATTTGCAAATAGTGTACAGGAGTAGTAACCATTGTGAAAACCTTTTATATTAACTCAATCAAAGAAATTTACAATCATATCTTCACTATTGTTTCCTAACTTCACCTTGGTTTTCCGGATGTTACTTGTATAAATTAAATTTTTTAATCGCTCGTTAACACTGGAACAAAGCCATAATAAATGCAGTCAACCCCTTTGGGGAATTCAAAATTCAAAATTCAAAATTCAAAATTCAATAATTTTTGATCCCCACAAATTAATTTAAGGGCTTGTACCTTTTTCTTTCTGGTCGCGATCGTAAAAATGATACTGGCATCTCTGTGAAAAAACCTTGAGTGCGTACCATTTGCAAGTAACCGGAATCTCAAGGTAGACTGAGCCTGCCTCTGAGTCTAGTCTAATTGAATGCGATCGCGGTAACTAAGTACTGTAAAAATCATCTAGTGCTTTATGACCGTATGGTATGCTCGTGCAGTAAATAATTACTGTTAGCATTAGCCATGAACCCTGAAGCAGTCGATCGCAGCTTTCTCACACCTCTAACTTTTATTCAACGTAATGCTAAAGTTTATAGTCAGAAAGTTTCTATTATATATAATCAAAAACGCTTCACTTACAGGGAATTTGCAGAGCGAATCAATTGTCTAGCTTCAGCACTGCATCATGCTGGACTTGAAAAAGGCGATCGCGTCGCTTTTTTTTGTTTCAATACTCCACCCATGCTAGAAGCCCATTTTGCTGTGCCTTTAATAGGTGGTATTTTAGTATCTATTAATACTCGTTTGGCTTCCCAGGAAGTTGCTTATATCTTAAATGATTGCGGTGCTAAATTTCTTTTTATTGATACAGAGTTAACAAATATAATTCGACCTATTCAAAATAGTCTTAAAACTGTTAAGTATATAATCAATATCAACGATAATCAAAAATTTGAACCGATAAATGAAGAGGATTATGAAGCATTTATCCAAACTGGTAATCCTACTCCTTTGCCTTGGGTAATTACAGATGAAATGGATACGATTTCTATTAATTACACTAGTGGAACTTCTGGTAAACCCAAAGGTGTAATGTATTCTCATCGCGGTGCATATATTAACTCTTTAGGAGAAATAGTTGAAACAACACTAACACCTAACTCGGTTTATTTATGGACTCTGCCGATGTTTCACTGCAATGGTTGGTGTTTTACTTGGGCGGTAACTGCTATCGGTGGTACTCATATTTGTTTGCGTAAGTTTAACCCTGGTAATATCTGGAAGTTAATTCAACAAGAAGGGGTAACTCATTTAAATGCTGCACCTGTAATTTTAATTTCTCTCCTCAATCATCCAGACTGTCCGCAATTATTAGCAAAACCTCTAACTATTACTACAGCAGGCGCACCACCATCACCAATATTAATTGAAAAACTTACTAAAATTGGCGCAAAAATTATTCACGTTTATGGTTTAACAGAAGTTTATGGCCCATATAGTGTTTGTGAATATCAATCAGATTGGAATAATTTAAATATTGAAAAACAAGCAAAACTTATGGCACGCCAAGGCGTACCTTATATCGGTGCAGATGGTTTACGAGTTATAGATCGAAATATGAATGATGTCCCGGCCGACGGTGAAACAATGGGGGAAGTGGTGATGCGGGGAAATATGGTGATGACAGGCTATTATAATGACCCAGAAGCAACTGAAAGGGTATTTAGAGGAGGATGGTTTCATAGCGGTGATTTAGCAGTAATGCACCCTGACGGTTATATTGAGGTGCGCGATCGCATGAAAGATATCATCATTACAAATGGAGAAAATGTCTCTAGTATTGAAGTTGAACAATGTCTTTACCGCCATGAAGCCGTGTTAGAATGTGCAGTTATTGCTGTACCTCATGCCAAGCGTGGTGAAGTGCCAAAAGCTTTTGTTACCCTCAAAGAAAACGCGCAAGTTACAGCACAAGAATTAATCCAATTCTGCCGCGATCAAATTGCTGCTTTTAAATGCCCTACGACAATTGAATTTACTACTCTGCCAAAAACTAGTACTGGTAAAATTCAAAAGTATCTTTTACGAGAAAAAGAATGGATAGGTTATGAAAAGAGGATTTATGGCAGTTAGTTGCGATATCTAAATTCACTGCCAAGTTTACCTGATATTGTTATTGAAGGATATAAGCGGCTGAAGTTGCGAATCAGGCAATGACTCCACAGCGCTAGTCTGTTCTAGATTGAGATTGAGTTAGTCAGTCTCATGCTGGGATGGTTGTTGCTAGATGTTTTTTCAGCTTTCCTGTAACCAACACCAATTAGACAGCTAGGGTCTGCAAAGGCGATTTTATAAAGAATTTTTAAGAAATTAACATTTTTCAGAAAACGAAAGACCTAATGCTGAAGTAATCCCCAAAAGTTCAGAATCATAGATTTTGTAGTTTACACACACCCTAGTGTCTGAAAACCTTACATGGTAAAGTCTCTGATGTACTTCATCCATGTCGAAACCTAATTATTAGTTTTTCAGTTTTTTGGAGGAGAGAAAAATGAGGAAGTTCAGCTGTTTGATGATTGTCGGGGCAGTATTGTCAATTAGTGCGCCGGCTATGGCTGAAAGTCGTGCCGTTAATATCAGTATTGGCAGTATTGGTGGTTCCTTAGATAATGCTGCTTTGCGAACAGTTCGTCAGGTTATCGGGTTTGCAGTCGGCACTGGTACCGTCGATAAATTCATTGTATATAGTCCCAGGGCTGGATCTATTCCCATCGAAGGAGGTTTATCTGCTTGTGCTGAAGCTGGCTTCGGGATCAGCAATACAACATTTAATGCTTTTATCCAGCAGTTGCGTTCAATTAATCCCAAACCAGGGACTTTCTACAATCTAGAACTTACCGCAAGCTGCAAACTCAAATAAGACGTTTGTACTCAAGCACGGTAGATGGGCTTCGTACCTTAGCCCATCCATCAAGTTAGGCTCTACGCGATAAACGCAAAACTCCATATTTTTAAATTGGAGATGTAACATCAATGTTGATTTAAATCAGCGTCAAGAAGCGACTAGATTAGTTGTATCAGCCTCTAAACTCAATAGTGCAGATACTTCCAGCATCAAACAAAAAAGAATGTCAAATTGAAGCGCATTTTTGGGAGTAGAGAAAAAATATGTCTAATGTGAGCATTGCAAAAGGTAGCTGCCTGTGCGGAGTAGTAAACGTTTCTACAACCCGTATGAGTAATCAGGTAGAAGCATGTCATTGTAGTATGTGTCGCAACTGGGGTGGAGGACCTTTGTTAGTAGTTGAGTGTGAAAGTGATGATGTTAGCTTCTCTGGTGAAGAATATATCGAAGTTTATCAATCTTCAGAATGGGCAGAGCGTGGATTCTGTAAGAAGTGTGGTAGCCATCTATTTTACAAATTTAAACAAAATAACCAGTATTTCATACCCGTTGGACTATTCGATAGCTGTGAAGGTCTTGTTTTCCATCGTCAGATATTCATAGATGAAAAGCCCAAATATTACTGTTTTGCCAATGAAACCAAGAACCTAACAGGGGCGGAGGTATTTGCACAGTTTGCACCGCAATCACAGCAGTAAAGATTGGAGTTACTTTTTAGCATATCTGTGATTGTCTGAGCAATTATTGTCAGGAAAGCCTTGGTAAATGCCTTACAGCTATTTTCAGGTAAATAGACCACGCGCTAGGGGCGCAAGGCCTTGCGCCCGACAGGTGTGGTTCAAATACATGAAAACTGTTGTAAGGTCACTTTTACGCAGACATCAAGTCAATTGGAGTACAAAAGAGACCTCTTGGCATTTGTGCTTTTTGCACTCTTGGGGAAAAGGTTTTGGTTAAAGGTTAAAGGGGAAAGGGACTTTTGCAAAGCCTTTTCTCCTTTTCCCGACAAATGCCAAGAGGTCTAAGGATTTCTGCTAGTGGATTCCAGGACTCTCCCAAGCTGGCAGCGACACAGGATTTCTACCAATATTTCTTTGTCGCTGCTAAAAATTTAAAACATTTATTGGCTTGTATGCTTTAGCCCAAAATTGAGTCTGAATCCAGTTGCCACTGATGTTTGAGCAATTCTTGATAAGTCGTTTCCCGGATTATCATCTGCTTATAGAGCATAAGCAAAAACTCTTGAGCTTGTTCGCGGGACATCTGTTGCACAACGTCTGCAAAAGTTCTAAGGCGAAATTCTTGTTCTAAAGATAATGTAATGGGTTGATTCATCGCAGGATCGATCGCCCAACTAGGCGAAAACTAAAAGGTCAATGTTGACAATCTTGAAAAGAAGCTTTCATACCTAGCTGCTGTTAGCAGTAATACACTCATCAAGCGACCTACTGGATATTGCCTTACTTAGCGGTGTCAAATCTAAATATGAACTTCTGTTAACTAGTATAACAAATTATTTACAAACTTGAGATGATGGCATGTTAATGCTTTAGTACATCCTGTGTCACTGATACCCCAAATATCTGAGTAATCATTTGTAATGAATCCTTACACTATCTTTAATCAGACCGAACTTCAGCGTGTTAGTGATGGCATGACCCGCCCCCTATTAGAAAATTGCGAGCCTGCCTCATATATCCTTGTTTTAGTCTGGCCCCAACTTGGGGATTTTGATAGTCTTGAATATGCGTGGTGGTTACAGCGCGAAGCTAAAAAATTGTCAGATGAAAAACTCGCTATTCGTGCAGTGGGAATTGGTAATCGCGCCTCTGGAATAAGATTTTGTGAATATACAGGATTTCCACCGGAAAATTTATTTGTTGAACCTAATGGAGAACTACATCACCAACTCAAACTTTATTCAGGTCTCAATTTTTCTTTCCCTGGACTTTCTCCTGCTCAGAAAGCTTGGCTAAATCTAGTGTTAATGTGTGCAGGCTTTGGAAGTCCTGGAACACTAAGAGAAGTTTTTCGGGGATACAGGGGAGATCGTCAAGCTCCTCAACTCATTGAAGATAATGAAATTATTCAAGGTACTCCTCTACCTGCTTTTAAAGGCTCGTTTTTCCAATTAGCTGGCGGAAGTGGGTTTCAACGCCCCTTTGAATTGGCTACTCTACGGCTACGGAATATGGTTGAAGTTCTCAGCAATTGGCATACTTATGTACCTAATTCTGCTTACTTAACTCAGCGTGGTGGAACTTTTCTGTTTGATACCAAAGGCCAGTTACTTTACGAACATCGAGATCCAGGAATTCTAGGTTTTGCTAGTAATATGAGTCGTCCCCTATCATTTTTATCCTCGATCGAAACGGAATTAGCTGGGCTTGGGAATCAATTTTAATCTCTGCTGTAGTTTTACAGTATCAACATATTTGAAAACCTCTTCAATAAGATTATTGGCTTTTTTTGTATGCTTAAATAAAGTGTTCTATCCCGATCAATCGTAACCTCACTATTTTATCCTGAGCTTGCATCTATTCCCCAATATGATTTTCCTGACGATAGTTACAGAGCCAAAGAAGAACTGATAAACCAGTTAGTTTTAGTTATTGGCGTCAGACATCCATTTGTTACCATCTCTAAACGCTTTGTGAAATCGTCTAAATATGCAAAGACAAAGACAAATCGGTTTCTCCTAATTGCTGGTAGGAGGTCACAATCGTCGGATGCAAGGCATCGCAAAATCAAATAAGGAAATATTATTATCAGGCGATTGATGCTGAATCGAGAAGACTGATAACCCAATCTTCGGTTAAAGAAGACAAGTAGTTTGTTGGGATACAAACCGACTGTAGTATGGGGCATCGGTGAGAGTATAATAAGATAAAGCGCATTTTGTCAATCAGTATTCAGAATGAGTTTTGACTCATTAATTCTGAATTATGCTGAAAATTGAGATAAGTAAAGACTTTCTAAAGACGCTTGAATTTCATTTGTACGAAGTGGTCTTCCAGTAGGAAAATAGATAAAGGAGTAGTAACCATCAAGCTATATGTTTGAAATCATGGTGTTAAATCATTTCTTATTAAAAGAGCCTGCTTCGGTATCTCATCAACATTCCGAGCATATCAATCTACTTTTGTAAATCTAAAATCTGCTCTAAAAGAAGCTCTAATGGGTGTAAAAAATAATTCGTAATTGATAATGACGCTTACGGACTCGCTAACGTAATTCGTAGTTGTAATCACTGCTTGCTCTGTACTCTCTTAATTACGAATTACGCATATAGCAAGTAAGGATAGATAAAATGTCATTTATTATGCAAACTTCTGGAACTCTTACTGGTTTAGATATCTTAGTCGTTGAGGATGATGACGATACTCGCTTTTTTATCACTACTGTCTTGGAAATGGATGGAGCAACAGTTATAGCAGTGATATCAGCAGCAGATGCACGCAATGTATTGTCTGAATTGCAACCCGATGTTTTAATTAGTGATATCGGGTTGCCTGGGGAGGATGGCTACACTTTCATCTCCAAATTTCGTGCGCTTAAAGCAAATAAATGTGGACGAGTCCCGGCTATTGCTTTAACAGCCTTTGCTGATAGTGAGGCTCGTATCCGTGCTTTGGAAGCTGGCTTTGACACTCATGTATCTAAACCGATCGCTCCAGAAGAACTAGTTGAGATAGTGGCTAATTTGGTTGCTTCTTGTAATTGGTAATTATTCTCTTCGGTCTTGATAATCTTCAGAAGACTTTGGATCTAACTCCCAGCGATCGCCATCACGATCCTCTAAAATATCGTTGGTATGCAGAAATTCCGAATCAGCCATTTCTAGCCCTACTGCTGCTTCTAAGTCCTCTGTGACATTTTGATCGGGAGTGGAAGTACTACCACCAACAGCTTCATCTCCAACTGCATCTGCATCTTGCCAATAAGCATCAACATCCCCACCAGTCAGTTCAGGACTAGTTTCTGTGTACTCGTCTCTTTCTACTTTTATTGAGCGTCCGCCAATATTGTATCCTGGCAAGTCTTTCACACCAGTACCGTAGGATTCGGTAATCTCTTGTGGCAAATCATTACTTTTAATTTTGTCATTATGATTTTTTTCTGCCATAATACTAGCCCTTTTCTGCATTCTCACAATAACGTTTTTCTGTTACAAATTTGTCTAACTAGAGGTGTATAGCTAAGAAAATAATCTATCCCCTGGGTACGACGCTAAACTAGCGATCGCGCCATAAGATTGTAGCTATGAATTCATGGTCAAGGAACTTGTAGTTGAAGTTATGAGTTAGAAGTTATCAAACCGAAATTATTCATTGGCGAACTTTTAACTCATAACTATTTCCTGTTTGGCAAAAATAGGCAACCAGAAATTAAATTTTGATGATAAATTTAGCATTTTTAACTCGTATTCTTACTTTCTAACTACCTAAATGCTAAATAACCAATCAAATCCTCAAATAATTTTGAGTACCGGAGGCAGATAATATGATAAGTAATTCAAAATTATTTATCCAAAAAATCATCTGTCTGTTTAACTTTTGTTGTAGTTAGTTAAAAACTAGAGAAATCAAAACGTAATACCATCTATGACTGAACATAACAATCACTCCGGCAAGAAAAAAGTTGCTATTCTCATTGAACAAGCAGTAGAGGATGCAGAATTTACAGTTCCATATAATGGGCTAAAACAAGCAGGAATGGAGGTAGTAGTCCTTGGTTCCCGAATGAATGAAAAATATAAAGGTAAACAAGGCAAACTTAGTATAGAAGCCGACGGTACCACAACCGAAGCGATCGCAGCCCAATTCGACGCAGTGGTGATTCCCGGTGGGATGGCTCCCGATAGAATGCGGCGGAACATCAACACAGTACGTTTTGTCCAAGAAGCTATCCAACAAGGAAAATTAGTCGCTGCTGTTTGTCACGGGCCACAAGTTTTAATTGAAGGCGACTTGCTCAAAGGTAAACAAGCCACTGGCTTTAGCGCTATTGCCAAAGACATGATTAACGCAGGCGCAAAATATCTAGATGAGCCATTGGTAGTTGATGGGAATTTGATTACATCTCGCGAACCTGGAGACTTGCCAATTTTTACCACAGCTATATTAAGTCGTTTGGGTTATGGTGGCAAAGATGCGGCATTACCAAATGAAAAAGACACAAGTGTTGAATGGTGGAAGCTGGCTGATGCTTGGGGTGGCTCAACTAAAGGTGAAATCACCAAAGGTTTAAATACTGCCCTTACTGGTGAACGTTATTCGCTAGAAACATTTGAAAACTACTTTGAAAAGGAATCAGATAGCGAAGTAAAATCAGTATTTCAAGAAATAATTGCTAATAAACAGCGCCACATTCAAAAACTGGAAACTTATCTTCAGTTATTGGGTGAAAAACCGTCTTTAGGAGCAAATATTGCTAATCAGTATGCCAAGGTAAAAACTGCCTTGACAGGAAGTGACGATATATATCAGTTACGTTCTGCATTGGGGGATGTGCAAACTGGTATCGGCGATATTGGCAATTTGTGTGCAATGTACACTGACCCAGTAGCAACAGCTATTTTCAAAGAAATTTACCACGATTTATCGAAATACGAACAGCGATTAGTAGAGTTGTATCGGACGCGGATAAGCACTCAGATTCAGCCTCCTAAGCCGACTACAGGAGCTGCTGTGTCAATGTAAGGTTTTTTGAACAAACCGCAGAGGCGCATATTCTTACAAAGAAGCAAGCTACACGTAGCGTCTTCTAAACAAGAACCCAGAGATAGAAAAAAGAGAGTATTTGTGCCTCTGTGGGAAATTTACTGTGATGGAGATATAAAAAAGTGGCCTCAACATCAGGGGATAAATTAAGTACAAACCAGCCTGAAGCTAGTGAAGTAGAGCGTTGGGCATCTCTCATCGGTGGCGGCGCTATGGTACTGATGGGTTTAAGGCAAGGTTCATTGCGGGGAGCGCTGACGGCATTGGCTGGTGGTGGTTTGATTTATCAAGGTGCAACTAAACAAAGTACAATCCAGCAAGCACAGGAAGCAATCGGGATAAACCAACCCATCAAAGTTGAAAAGACGGTAACAATTAATAAATCGGCAGAAGAATTGTATCGTTTTTGGCATAACTTTGAGAACTTGCCCACATTTATGAAGCATCTCAAGTCTGTCAAAGTGTATAACGAAAAACGTTCTCACTGGATAGCCAATGCACCCTTGGGTAACAGCGTGGAATGGGATGCAGATATTCTCGAAGACCGAGAAAATGAATTTATTTCTTGGGCTTCTGTAGAAGGTGCAGATGTTGATAATTCTGGTTTTGTTCGCTTTAAAAAAGCACCAGGCGATCGCGGCACGGAAGTCAAGGTTGTTTTAGAGTATAACCCCCCCGGTGGAGCATTGGCAGCTACCGTAGCTAAACTTTTTGGTGAAGAACCAGAACAGCAAATTGGTGATGAATTGCGCCGCTTCAAAATGCTAATGGAAGCAGGCGAAATTGCCACCACCGAAGGGCAACCCTCTGGACGTAGCTAGTTATTTGTTCTTTGTCCTTTGTCATTTGTCCTTTGTTTAAAGCGAATGACTAATGACTAATGACTAATGACTAATGACTAATGACTAAGGACTAATAATTATGAAAGCAGTCTGCTGGAACGGTGCTAATGATGTGCGGGTAGAGACAGTACCAGATCCGACAATTCTTAACCCGCGTGATGCAATTATTAAAATTACTTCCACGGCGATTTGTGGCTCCGATCTACATATTTATGGCGGCTATATTCCCACAGTGCAACAGGGTGACATTATTGGTCACGAATTTATGGGGGAAGTCGTGGAAGTTGGTAGAGGAGTCAACAATTTAAAAATAGGCGATCGCGTTGTTGTTCCTTCCACAATTGGCTGTGGTAATTGCCATTATTGCCAACGTGATATGTGGTCATTGTGCGATAATTCCAATCCCAATGGCTGGATTCAAGAAAAATTATTTGGCAATATCACCTCAGCTATTTATGGCTACTCCCATATGTTAGGTGGTTATGCAGGGGCACAAGCAGAATATATCCGTGTACCCTTTGCTGATGTGGGTGTTGTCAAAGTTCCGCCAGATTTGCCGGATGAGATGTTGTTATTCATCTCCGACGCTATCCCCACAGGTTATATGGGTGCAGAGTTATGCGATATCCAACCGGGTGATACTGTAGCCGTTTGGGGTTGCGGTGCTGTTGGACAGTTTGCCATGATTAGCGCCTACATGATGGGAGCCGAAAAAGTGATCGCTATAGATCGCTTTCCCGAACGCCTGGAAATGGCGAAAAAGTTTGCCAAAGCAGAAGTGATTAACTACGAAGAAGTTAATGCTGGCGAAGCGTTGAAAGAGATGACTGGTGGTCGTGGCCCCGATGCTTGTATCGATGCAGTGGGTTTAGAAGCACACGGTGTTGGTTTAGAAGACTTCTACGACCAGACAAAACAAAAGCTCAGATTGGAAACCGACCGTCCCCATGTTTTGCGGGAAATGATGGTCGCCTGTCGTAAAGGCGGGACTCTTTCAATTATGGGTGTTTATGGTGGTTTTGTAGACAAAATACCATTGGGTGCAGCCTTTAATAAGGGTCTAACCTTTAGGATGGGACAAATGCATGGACAAAAATATATGCATTCGTTATTGCAAATGATTTTGGATGGAAAACTCGATCCTTCCTTTGTTGTTACCCATCAATTGCCTCTAGAACAAGCACCCCACGCCTATCACATCTTTCAACAAAAAAAGGATAACTGTATCAAAGTTGTTCTTAAACCCTGAATGGTGAATAGTCATTCAGTGTTTTGAATTGTACACCCAAGATAATCTAATTGAGGTTTTTTATGAATCGAGTAATTTCATGGCTGCGGAATATTCGCATTTCCCAAATCGTTGTAGTTTTCCTCGTAGGATTTATGTTCTTACTGGGTCAGGCTTTTAGCTACGTTGATGTAGCACAAGCTGATGTTAAAAGTCCAGAGGGTACTTATTACAAAGGAGCACCAAATGGGCAAGGTGAAATTAGAAACGATACCCAAATCAATAATACCCAAAAATCACAAAATCCAATAAAAGGCGCTGTTGATAATATCCGCGAAAAATTAAACTTGGATGAAAAAACTCCTGAAGCTACAAAAGAGTTTTTCGATCCTAGTACAAATAGAAGCGCAGATAAAACTTCATCATATGAAGGAAGTAGAGAAGGTTATTATCGCACTCCTTCTAGTAACTAACTCAGAGATAGCAGCTAAACGGTTAGTAAATCTTGAGTCGAATACTTGAATAACTTTTTAGCGGTTATTGAGGCGCGATAACTATCGCGTCTCAAAATTAAGATAAATCGAGTATTTATCTTGATATTAACGAGCCAGAAATGATAACTTAAGGACTAAATATTATGAAAGCAGTTTGCTGGCATGGAGCAAACGATGTGCGGGTTGATACAGTTCCCGACCCCAAAATTCTTAACCCACGCGATGCCATTGTTAAAATTACTTCTACGGCAATTTGTGGTTCAGATTTGCATATTTATGACGGCTACATTCCTACCATGCAAAAGGGTGATATCCTTGGTCATGAATTCATGGGGGAAGTCGTAGAACTGGGAAGTGCAGTTAAAAATGTGAACGTAGGCGATCGCGTCGTTGTTCCCTTCACCATCTCTTGCGGTAGCTGCTTTTTCTGCAATCGGGATTTATGGTCACTGTGCGATAACTCTAACCCCAATGCTTGGTTAGTAGAAAAGCAAATGGGACATTCGCCAGCAGGTCTATTTGGCTACTCTCATTTATTCGGCGGTTACGCTGGCGGTCAAGCAGAGTATGCAAGAGTACCTTTTGCCGATGTAGGCTTGTTCAAAATTCCCGATGGTTTAACGGATGAGCAAGTGCTATTTCTAACAGATATTTTTCCCACAGGCTACATGGCAGCCGAGAACTGCAATATTAAACCCGGTGATATTGTCGCCGTTTGGGGTTGTGGGCCAGTCGGACAATTCGCCATTAAAAGCGCATATATGCTAGGTGCAGAACGGGTAATCGCTTTTGACCGCGTTCCCGAACGTTTGCAAATGGCTAAAGAATACGGCAAAGCTGAAGTTCTCAACTACGAAGAAGTGAATATTGGCGAAGCACTCAAAGAAATGACTGGCGGTCGCGGCCCCGATGCTTGCATTGATGCAGTAGGAATGGAGGCACACGGCACAGACTTTATGGCGATGTACGACCAGGTAAAGCAAGCAGTACGTTTAGAAACAGATCGACCGACGGCATTACGGCAAGTAATAGTATCTGCTGCTAAAGGTGGTCACGTATCCCTTGCGGGTGTGTACGGTGGCTTTTTAGATAAAATCCCAATGGGTGCTGCCATGAACAAGGGATTAACCTTCAAGATGGGACAAACGAATGTCCACAAGTATCTAAAACCTTTGCTAGAACACATCCAAAACGGTGAAATCGATCCAACGTTTATTATCACCCATACTTTACCTTTAGAACAAGCGCCCCACGGCTACGAGATTTTTAAGCACAAGAAAGATAACTGCATCAAAGTTGTACTAAAACCGTAGTGGGGAATAGGGAATAGGGAATGGGGAGTTTGCAGTTAGGAGTTTGGAATTCTCTGCTTCTGCCTGTTTTCAATGCCCAATGCCCAATACTTCGACTTCGCTCAGTACAAGTGCCCAATGCCCAAAGTTAAAAATATAAAGAGGCAGAAAATATGTCTGATACAACCGTTATCAAAGTAGACTCTAGCCATTCCCCTAAAGGCCAACTTGGTCAGAAATATCTTGCATCTGGCAAAACCATTTCTATGCGCCTATGGGAAAATGAGGAACCGAACGAACCTAAAGAGCCAACAGCACGGGAATATGAAACTGTAGGTTATGTAATTACTGGTCGTGCAGAATTGCATATTGAAGGGCAAACGATTTTACTAGAACCTGGGAGTTCTTGGGTAGTAGCAAAAGGAGCTAGTCATACCTATAAAATTTTAGAATCATTTACTGCTGTTGAAGCAACCAGTCCACCTGCTCAAGTTCACGGGCGAGACGAAAACTGATTTGCGATCGCTAAAAACCTATAGCCGCTTTCAATGGCATGGAATATAAAGCATTCGTAGGAGAACAATATTCTTGTTCTCCTACGAATGCTTTCCAGTTTAGAGGTTGTTTTAAAGTCTTTTGCTGTGATTTTTATCACATTTTTACCCCCCTTAATCCCCTTAGAAAGGGGGGAAACAAGAAATCTCTAGTTCCCTCCCCTTTATAACTACGGTGTACACACAAATCGCATTACCCCCCTTAATCCCCCCTTTCTAAGGCTACGGTGTACACACAAGTAGTCCTAGAGCGAGTTTCCAGCCGAAAAAGGTAGATTCAAACTGATATAATCCGCGAATCAAAGTAGTAATTCCGGGAGGTTTCTGAGACTTATAACCAGACCAACCACCAAGTCGAGCAATAATCCAAGTAGCCCAAGCAAGGGTTTGAGGAGGATAAGGATTTTGTTGCAATTGAGTTTTCCCATCGAGAGTTGGTGCGTAGGCGTAGCCCGCCGCAGGCATCGTAGACAAGCATTGCAGTTGCTCGTCCGAAAAGGCAACAGTTGCAGGCAAATCAGGATTTTCTCGTCCCTGAATCAATTGTAAAATTCTCACAGCAGTAGACAAAGCCAACACAGTTAGTCGTTGGATGGCAGCAATCGACTCTAACTGGGTAGCTTCGAGATTTAATCCGGCTTTTTTGAGGGTGGCAAACAACTGTTCAATTCGCCATCGCCATGTATACCATCTAATCACTTGTAATGCTTGTTCTAAACAAACGACTTGGTGAGTCGTCAGCAATCGCCAATGAATCGGTTCTTGACCAACAGGTGGGTTGACTTCCACAGCTTCAACTGCATAAAGCGTTACACTAGCGGGATAATCTAAAGCACTCAATTGATCTGGACGTTGAATTTTCACCACCGCACGGCGAAGGATTAATAATGCCTCTCTTGCGGTTCTACCGATACGTGAATCTGCCGGGACATCTACGGTATAAGTTCCCTCACTAGATTGTTGGTTTAAATACGTATAAAGCGATTGAGTTTGTCCTGCAAGGCGACGGTCTTGGCAAGCTCTTACCAATACATGATTGTCTCGATTTGGTACAGTGGCAAATTCCTCATACAAATCGCTTTCTCGGTCGGCGATATGAGTCACTACTTTGGCTAACCCAATACTTAAACATCTTTGAGTATCCGTTGCCGAACGCAACCACTTATATGACTCCTTCTGTTCTATCGGCAATTTGTGGTACTTTCGCTCATGCTTATCCGCATGGTTGATGTCTCTAGTCCATAGATGTACTGTGCTTATCCCCAAAGGAAATCCATTTTCTGCATCCAATATTAGAGTGGGATGAATATAAAATCCCACATCTGTGTTGTTTCCTACTACACCTTTCCCCTTTGCTTTTAACCTGCCTACATGAGCCTGCAAGTTAATTTCGCTGGTATCACTTATTGCTAATATATGCTTTCCTTCTACCTGTAATACGCACTGGTCTGACAGGCTTCGGACTAATTCTCCTACTGTCACATTCTCATTTTCCAAAAAGCGGTAGTATCCCACTTGTTCTGCTCTATTTCTACTGATTTGACGAATGCTGACTGATTGATGTTTTCCCATTGCTTCGTACAATGCTGCCCCCTTTTTATCAGTCGAGGGTCTCCAAATGCTTTTCCCTCAACCAGTTGAGCGTGAATTCTTATTGGATTTTCCACCACTTCTTACTCCCCACAACTCCTTCTGTTATTAGTTTACTTGGACTTGTGTGTACACCGTAGCCTTTATAAGGGGAGGGTTAGGGTGGGGTGCAATGACTGGGGGAATCATAACTAATTACCCGGACTTGATATCTATTTTGAGAATTCTAGATAATACTTATGGCATAAATCTTCTGATAGAGAGACATAATCAGATGAAATTGTATTCTATTAACAATGTCTTTTTAGAGAAAATGCTTCTCAGAAAATCTGGTTTTCTATCAATAATTTTAGTAATAATTACTCAATATTTTTAACAAAAACAAAATGGAGCGAACTAAATGAGGTTTGTCTTAAGACGCCGCAAGTTGGGTCAATTGATGGTCTTCAGCACAGTAGCGGCGACGATCGCTAATTTTGTAGAGAAAGCGGTAGCAGAAACTCAAGTAAAAAAAACTACTCCTATGTTGGCAACTTCCACTTCTGAAACTGTGAAGGTGACGCTACAAGTGAATGGAACACCACATAGTTTACAGATTGAACCGCGTGTTACTTTACTTGATGCACTTCGGGAATATCTAGGATTAATTGGTACTAAAAAAGGTTGCGATCATGGTCAGTGTGGTGCTTGCACGGTGCTGGTCGATGGGCAACGGATTAATTCCTGCCTGACATTTGCAATTATGCACACCGACGCAAAAATTACAACTATTGAAGGGTTGGAACAAGGAAACAATCTGCATCCGATGCAAGCCGCGTTTCTGTCCCGCGATGCGTTTCAGTGCGGCTACTGCACGCCAGGACAGATTTGTTCGGCGGTGGGTTTGGTGAACGAGGGACACGCCAAGTCAGATGCCGACATTCGCGAATTAATGAGCGGCAATATCTGCCGTTGCGGTGCTTATCCAAACATCGTGGCTGCTGTCCGCGATGTCTTAGAGGGAAAAAAAGATGCAGCCGTTTAGCTATAAAAAAGCAGGACAGGCAGAAAATGCTGTGGCGTTGGTTACTCCAGATGCCCAAGCCTCGTACCTAGCTGGTGGTACTAGCCTCATCGATTTGATGAAGTTGAATGTCCAGAACCCAAGAGAGTTGGTTGACATTAACCCACTCCCACTGAGCAAGATAGAAGTACAGGGTAACGGTGTGCGGATTGGAGCAACAGCAAGCAATAGCGATGTTGCTTATAATCCGCTCATTCAAGAGCGTTATCCGATGCTATCAGAGGCATTGCTGTCTGGGGCATCACCGCAACTGCGAAACATGGCAACAGTAGGCGGAAATTTGCTGCAACGTACCCGGTGTTACTACTTCCGCGATACTTCAATGCCCTGTAACAAGCGCGTTCCCGGTTCAGGTTGTGCGGCAATTGAGGGCTATAACCGGATTCACGCGATTCTTGGCGGTAGCGATCGCTGTATTGCCACCCATCCTTCTGATATGGCGGTGGCAATGGTGGCACTCGATGCCGTTGTGCAAACCCGCGGGCCCAGAGGAGAGCGCAGTATTCCGTTGGTAGATTTTCATCTTCTACCTGGCGAAACTCCAGAAAAGGAAACGGTTCTAGAACACGGAGAGTTAATTGTTGCTGTTGATTTACCTGCTTTAAACTTCGCAAAGCGATCGCACTATTTAAAAGTCCGCGATCGCGCCTCTTATGCCTTTGCGATGACATCGGTTGCAGCTGCATTAGATATTCAAAATGGCATCATTCGCGCGGCACGGATTGCCCTTGGTGGCGTAGGCACAAAGCCTTGGCGTGCCTTGGAAGCAGAAAAAATACTTTTGAACAAACCAGCTAACCAGGCAACATTTCAAGCAGCTGCGGACGCTGCGATCGCCGGCGCTAAACCTCAAAAATACAACGGCTTTAAAGTCGAACTGACTAAACGCACAATTGTGAAGGCGCTGACAACAGTGGGAGGGATGGCATGAATACAGGGGATAAAAATACAGTTGTCGGCAAACCGCTCAATCGAGTTGATGGATATCTGAAGGTAACAGGCGGCGCACGCTACGCGGCTGAGTTTCCAGTAGCAAAAATGACTTATGGCGTGACAATTCAAAGTGCGATCGCCAAAGGTAAAATTGCCCAAATCGATACCAAGGCGGCGGAACAAGTACCGGGTGTATTAGCAGTAATTACCCACCTGAATGCGCCCAAAGCTGATGGAGAAAAGGGCGGCGGTCGCAAGTTGCAAGTCCTGCAAGATAACGTTGTGCTTTATAGCGGTCAGCATATTGGTGTTGTGGTTGCCGATACCTTTGAACGAGCGATGTATGCTGCTTCGCTGGTGCAAGTTCGCTATGACGAAGAGAAAGCAACCATTAATATGCAAGAAAACCTCACTAAGGCATACTTGCCTAAAGGTAAAATCCCTAGAGAGGAACCGCCCGACTTAGCGCACGGCAATATCAACCAAGGACTAGCGGCGGCGGCTGTCCGCGTCGAGCAAACTTATACCACCCCAGTAGAAAATCACAATCCGATGGAGCCTCATGCTACAACAGCAGTTTGGCAAGGCGATGAACTGCTGCTGTATGACGCAACTCAGGGAATCTTTCAGGCTCAACAAAAAGTTGCGGGGGTATTAGGAATTGAGCCTGAGAAAGTCCGCATTATGTCTTACTTTGTGGGCGGTGGCTTCGGTTGCAAAGGATCGGCTTGGTCGCATGTGCCAATAGCGGCGATGGCAGCACGGCAGGTTAATCGCCCAGTGAAATTAGTTTTGGGACGCATACAGATGTATGGGCCTGTGGGCTTTCGACCGGAGACAATTCAACAGGTTTCTTTAGGTGCAACCCGCGATGGCAAATTGACTGCTTTGCGACACACCGGGATTTCGCAAACTTCAACTTTCGATGAATTTATCGAACCTGTTGGTAAAAGCGCCCGGATGCTTTACGCCAGCCCGAATATCGAAACTAGCCACCATCTGGTTCAGATCGATCAAGGAACACCTACCTTTATGCGCGCCCCAGGCGAAGCTTCTGGGTCGTTCGCTTTAGAATCGGCAATGGACGAACTAGCTTATGCACTTAATATCGATCCGGTGGAACTGCGTTTGCGTAACCATGCTGATGTCGATCCAAGTAAAGGACTGCCTTGGTCGAGCAAGTCACTGATCCAGTGCTACAGATTAGGAGCAGAAAAGTTTGGTTGGCAAAAGCGCAATCCTCAGCCTCGTTCGATGCGAGATGGCAACTATTTAATTGGTTGGGGGATGGCGACAGCTACTTATCCTACTAACCGTTCTCCAGCATCAGCGATCGCCCGAATTATGGCAGACGGTACAGCCGTTGTACAGAGCGGTTCGCAAGATATTGGTACGGGAACTTATACTGTGATGACTCAAGTTGCAGCTGAAGCACTCAGTTTACCAGTTGAGAAAGTTCGGTTTGAACTAGGCGATACCAAGATGCCACAAACCCCCGTTTCTGGTGGTTCGCAAACTGCCGCCAGTGTCAGTTCAGCCGTGCATTTAGCGGGAAATCAAGCTCGCAGTCAGCTTTTGCAACTAGCACTTGCCGATCGAAAATCACCCCTTTATAGTTCAAATGCTGAGGATGTGATTGCCGAAAATGGCAGCTTTTTCTTAAAGAATAAATCCTCTGCCAGCGAAACATATCAGGCAATCTTGGCACGGCATGGAAAGAACATGATTGAAGCGCGTGCAGATGCCAAGCTGGGAGAAGAACAAGAAAAGTTCTCAATGCACTCATTTGGAGCGCAGTTTGCCGAAGTACGCGTTGAGCCTGATTTGGGCGAAGTGCGAATATCGCGCTGGGTGGGAACTTTTGGCGTTGGACGCATCCTCAATGCTAAAACAGCCAACAGTCAGCTGATTGGTGGGATTATTTATGGTATTGGCATGGCGCTAATGGAACACACAGTAACAGACCCCAATCTAGGACGCGTTGTCAACCATGATTTAGCTGAGTATCACGTACCAGTGAATGCAGACGTTCCCGATATTCAGGTGTTGTTTGTCGATGAACGCGATCCACATATCAACCCGCTTGGTGTCAAAGGAATTGGCGAAATTGGCATTACCGGCACTGCGGCAGCGATCGCTAATGCTGTCTATCATGCCACAGGTAAGCGCATCCGCGATTTGCCAATTACCTTAGACAAACTGCTGTAGATATGGCGATCGCAACACTTGTAGAGACGCGATTTATCGCGTCTTGAATTTATCGCGTCTTGAATTTATCGCGTATTGAAATACCAATCAGTAGAAGACTCAAGATTGATGACCAGTCAAGTAAAATTTGGTACTCTTATCTCGGAATCACTGTAATTACGTCCGCGACCGAGATGAGTAGTCGAACAGCCCGATCCTACGCTTTCTTATCGATTGCAGCAGCAATCATCACTATTGCCCTAAAATTTGGCGCTTACCTGCTAACCGGGTCAATAGGTTTGCTCTCAGATGCTATTGAGTCAATTGTAAATCTCGTGGCAGCATTGGTTGCTCTCTGGGCATTGACCTATGCTGATAAACCAGCCGATGCCGAACACGCCTTTGGGCATTCTAAAGCCGAATACTTCTCCAGTGGTGCAGAAGGTGCGTTGATTATAGTGGCAGCCATTAGCATTGCTGTTGAAGCTTGGGGACGCTTGCTGCATCCAGAACCATTAACACAACTGGGATTAGGGTTGGCACTCTCCCTCTTTGCAACCGCAATCAACGGCGTTGTTGCCTTTATTTTGCTACGAGCAGGGCGACGGTTGCGTTCCATTACACTGAGGGCTGATGCTCACCATCTGTTTACCGATGTAGTAACTTCGGCTGGTGTAGTAGTTGGAATCTTTCTCGTCAAAGTAACAGGCACTCTCGTACTCGATCCAATTGTTGCGCTGATAGTAGCAGCAAATATTACTTGGACAGGATTTCGTTTGCTGCGGGAAACCGGTAGCGCCTTACTGGATGCAGCTTTGCCTAAAAAAGAAATTGACGCAATTAAGAGCATCCTTAACGAGTACAAAGGTCAAGACATCCAGTTTCATGCCTTGCGAACCCGTACTGCTGGAACCCGTCGCTTTGTTTCCTTTCATGTTCTCGTGCCTGGATCTTGGACAGTGCAACAAGGACATGATTTGTGTGAGGCAATTGAACTGGCTATTGTTCGGGTGCTGCCTTCAACCCACGTTACAACTCATCTAGAACCTGTAGAAGATCCAGTTTCTTGGGAAGATTTGGAGTTGGAGCGTTTGAGCAATCAGCAAATGCAAGATATGAAATAAGAGATTAATTGCTAGCGATCGCACTCATAAATTACAACACATAATACTGCAAATGCGATCGCTTCCAGTACGGGATTACGCCATCGCAACTTGCTTTTTCCGCGAAGGACGCTTGCGGTCTGATTTTTTCTTCAATCCCACAGCTTGGGCTTGATCGCTATCTGAGCCATATTGCCCGCGTACAACTTCTTTCATCGCTAATACGGCATTATGAAATTCCCACTCTGCTAATCGCGCAGCATCAGCAGCAGCACGGTATAAAGCTAGTTTCTCGGTTTCGGTTTGTTGAGAAATCAACATTGCTTGATAAGCTTCCTGTAAATTAGCAGCCGAGGCATCAGCACGAGTTGTATTGTAAGTGCTGACGGTTTGTAAACCGTGGAATGAGTCAATATCTTGACTAATCAGTTGAGGACGCAAACGGTTTGTTGTATTTTGGGGAGGCATATCTGCATACTTAGTAAGTTGTACATTTAATGTACCCATTACAACAAAAAAGCTATCAGTAAGATGAAATTTTCAGATAGGGCAAGGTTAGAAAGGATAGTTTAAGATAACAGACCGATGTATTGGCATAACAGACCGATGTATTGGCATAACAGACCGATGTATTAACATAACAGACCGATGTATTGGCATAACAGACCGATGTATTGGCATAACAGACCGATGTATTGGCATAACAGACCGATGTATTGGCATAACAGACCGATGTATTAACATAACAGACCGATGTATTGGCATTGCAGACCGATGCAATTACAAAACCGTAAGACGACACTAAAAACCACGAGGAGCATTAAAATTTCTAACACTCTAAAGCTGAAGTGTCACTAGTGGGAATACAATCAAAAAATTATACAGTTTTTGACCCTGTTGAACAGGGACACCTGTTTGGTGATGTTCCAGCATTGTTCTTGGTAGCGATCATCCTTGGCTTTTTAGCGCCCCGCAAAGTAGTGTCAAGTACATAAACAGGCTACCCCTACGCTCTATTCTTTACTGTACTTTAGATATGAGGGGGCATGAAAATCGAACCGCAAAGAGCGCAAAGAAAGATAGAAGAAGGAGCGATCGCATCTCTCATAAACTGCAACGCCGAATACTGCGAATGCGTAAGCGTAGCCAGCACTTCTCTACGAGACGCTGCGCGAACGACTACGCTCTGTTACCACCGTAGGCATCGCCGAAACGATGAAACCTCAATCATGCGATTGGCGATCGCTAATTTCTAAACTCAATTAAGTTGATTAACTTGCGATCCCTTCCAGCAGGCGGTTACGCCATCGCTACTGACTTTTTGCTTTGGTGACTATTGCTCTAACCAGTTAAGCAGCCCAAGTGAAGTAGCGCCTCCGACAAAGTGAGCGCCAATCAGATTGACATTGGCCAAAACCACAAAAATATCTAGAGACCGAATGACATTTTCAGGTCTATAGACTCCTATTGTTTGAGGTAGAGCTAGCGTTTTCGCTAATACAGCAATAACAGTCACTTCAGATGCTAGAAAAGCTAAAAATAGCCCTATAAAACTAACAATTAGCCCAATTTGTAATACTTGAATTACATCCTGTTTACTTGGATGTAATTCTCGATTAGGCAACTGTAAAAGTTTGTTTAAACGCCTGTAGCGGTTCATCCAGTAGAGCCGGAAACACAGCACTAAAATTCCAATAATGCCCAAAAATACTCCAAAACCCATAACCGAATTTGTCGTTGTTTGGGCAGCGACGTTACGGCTAAATATAGCCAGTAACAAAGCCAAGATAGAAACAGTGCCTAATGCTAACTGTACCCAAAAACTAATTGGTCTTACTACACCGAAAGTGGCTGCAAATTTTCGTTTGGTTGGTACAGGTAAGTATGAATTTAGGTCATTTGTCATCTTTCTTCTCCTAAAACTTACGCCAATTGATCGTTGCAATCGAAACCTCTACGCGCTGCCTACGTAGATACTTATCGAAGAAGGCTTTTACCCGGATTTCTCACCGATGCTCAAGGTCTGTGCTTGTGCAGGGGAGCAGGGGGCAGGGGGCAGGGGGCAGGGGGCAGGGGGCAGGGGGCAGGGAGCAGGGAGCAGAGGAGAGTTATTGTACAAGTTCTTTCCCCTCTGCCCCTCTGCCCCTTCCCTCAAGCTTGTGAGAAATGCGGGTTTTACTCTATTGTCTGCGGCAGTGCCAAAGTCACTATACCCAGCACCTTGAGCATAGTTAGCGGATAACGCCCACTAACTATTCTCCCATACCTTTTTTCGTTCACCTTTGTAAATGCATTGGCTTGCATTAGGAATACATCAACTTGCATTATGAATGCATCTATTTGCATTAAGAATGCATCGGCTTGTATTGTGAATGCATCTTGCGGAATATATTTAAAAGCACACCTTAGCTAGAGTCTCTGCATCAGCTAGCAGTGATAATATACGGCTCATTCCTGTTGGTGCTTGTAGGAGACAATTATGGAAATTAGTAGACGCAGCTTGTTAAAAACTGCTTCTGCTTCGGGATTAGTGGCAGCAGGACTTGCAGTTTCGGAAGGATTTTTGCAACCACTCCTCGCCCAAACAGAACTCAACCAGATAATATCCCTGCATTCAATCGAGAAATCTTGAATCCATTTACACAATTTGCACCAGCGGCATCTGCTTCACATTAATCGGCTTTGTTTGTAGTTTACTCAACTGTGCGATCGCGCTTAGTTTTCATTCAACGTTTCAAAATATAGCTTTATCCAAGGAGAACACTAATTATGTCCAATTTCAAAATATTTTCTACTGGTATAGTAGCGATCGCTTTATCTCTGGCGACTGGTTGCACACCGACTACTCCGCACGACCAGACTACATCTGAAGCTCCAGTTGCCGTACCTGTACAAGGAACTGAGAGTCCATCCCCAACTGTATCACCAACTACCTCACCAACTCCATCAGGGCAAAATAACCTCAGTTCGGCAGACAGAAAGTTCATAACTGAAGCCGCTCAAGGTGGTTTAGCAGAAGTCCAACTAGGACAACTAGCATCACAACGTGGAACTAGCGATGCGGTAAAACAGTATGGACAGCGTATGGTTCAAGATCATACCCTGGCAAATAATCAACTCAAACAGTTAGCGACTCAAAAAGGTATCACGCTGCCAACTACTATTGGCACCAAAAATCAGCAAGTAAAGCAACGTTTATCCAAACTTTCTGGTGCTAGGTTCGATCGCCAATATTTGAATCAGATGCTTCAAGATCATGAAAAAGATGTCTCTCTATTTCAAACTGAAGCTGAACAAGGACAAGATGCAGACGTGAAAACATTTGCGGGTCAAACTCTACCAATTCTCCAAGACCACTTGCAAGAAGTTCGTTCCCTTATTAATCCTGGAAGTTCAACTAGCACCCCAACTCCAACTAGTACCCCAACTCCAACCACTACCCCGTAAGGCAATACAGTTCAGTTAAGCATTTCTTCTTTCTCTTTATATCCGCTGCGCGTACTCTTGCAAAGAAGCAAGCTACGCGTAGCGTTTTGTAGAGCAGGAGTGGCGTAAAGCGTATGTGGGACAAACGTTTGAGCTTAAATTGACCAATGAGCAATGATGTGCACCGACGAGAGATGTGGTTCAAATACATGAAAACTGCTGTCAGCCCAAAATTTAATTATTAAGAAGAATTTTAAGGAACCACGATGTCTAAATTGTTTAAAGGAAAAATTTCTCGTCGTCAAATTCTGACTACAGCTGGGTTAGGAGCCGTTTCAGCCGCCGCAATTGGTAGTATGGGCGAAGAGGTTACTGCCCAACAGCCAACAGCACAAGCCACTCCCCGCGGAGGTGAGTTGCCGCCTCAGATTAAGTTTGCGCCCATCTCAGAAAAAACTGAGGTTGATACGGGTGGCCCACCAACTGCATTACCTCCAGAGCGACGTTTGGGATTTGCGATCGTTGGACTTGGCAGACTGACATTAGAAGAAATCATGCCTGCGTTTGCAGAATGTAAACTAGCAAAGCCAACTGCATTAGTTAGTGGTGATGCTGCCAAAGCAAATCTTGTTGCCCAGCAGTATGGCATTAAACCGCAGAACGTTTACAACTATCAGAATTACGACAATCTCCGCAACAATCCAGACGTTGATGTGATTTATATTGTACTGCCTAACAGTATGCACCGGGAATATACGGTGCGGGGTGCAAAAGCTGGAAAGCATATTTTGTGTGAGAAGCCAATGGCAACCACAGTCGAAGATGCTCAACAGATGATCGACGCGTGCAAACAAGCGAATCGCAAGTTAATGATTGCTTATCGCTGCCAATATGAGCCGCACCATCGCGCCATGATTGGGATGATCCGTAGCAAAGAATTGGGAACTGTGAAGGTGATTCAGGCAGATAACGGACAAAACCAGGGAGGTGACTTAAATCAGTGGCGATTGAAACGCGCCTTAGCTGGAGGTGGCTCCTTACCGGATGTAGGAATTTATTGCTTGAATGCAACTCGCTATTTAACAGGAGAGGAACCGATCGCAATTAGCGCCCAAATCTTCAGCACTCCTGGCGATCCGCGCTTCAAAGAAGTTGAAGAAAGTGTCACCTTCCAGTTGCGGTTTCCCAGTGGCATACTAGGGATTTGCTCAACTAGCTACGGCTTTCACGAAGGGCGTCGGTTTCGCGTTTTCGGCTCTGATGCTTGGGGACAACTCGATCCGGCGTTCTCCTACAACGGTTTGCGAATGATGATTTCGCGCAAATCGCCAACCAACAGCATGGCAGAAAATATTAGCGAAGTGCGCATAGGCGAGAAGAATCAGTTTGCCTTAGAAATCGATCACATGGCAGATTGTGTGATTCAGAATAAACAACCCCATACGCCTGGTGAAGAAGGTTTGCAAGACCAAAAACTAATGGCGTTGATTTACGAAGCGGCACAAACAGGTAAAACGATTACCTTACCTCGTGTGTCAGGATTAGATACCACTCGTGGCCCCGCTCCTCGAATGCTGAAGTAATATGTGCATACCCCCGCATTTCTCACAAGCTTGAGTGCAGAGGTGCTTCAGAGGCAGAGGGGAAAGAACTTGTACAAGAACTCTCCTCTGCTCCCCTGCTCCCCTGCTCCCCTGCTCAAGAGCACAAGGTTTTGAGAGATGTGGTGATAAATCCGAGATACCGCAGTCATGACAACCTCTGCTTGGAGTCCGCTCCGTAAATCTTTGTTTCGCGATCGCTGGATTGCCTCGATTGTCTCCAACATTGGCGGTTGGATGGAGGACACGGCGGGAGCTTGGTTAATGACTTCTCTTACCACCTCTCCTCTGTTGGTGGCACTGATGCAAACAGCCGCAACTTTGCCAGTGCTGCTGTTAGGATTACCAGCCGGAGCAACGGCAGATATTTTCGATCGCCGTCGGTTACTGCTGTTTTGGCAAGTCTGGATGCTGGTTGCGGCACTGATCTTGAGTGGATTGATTTTTGCAGGTAAGATTACACCGTGGTCACTGCTGGCGCTGACGTTTTTGCTCAACGTGGGAGCGGCAATGAATGGCCCAGCTTGGCAAGCTATTGTACCAGAATTAGTACCGCGATCGGAACTGATGGCTGCCATTGCTTTAAATAGTGCTGGGTTTAACATTGCGCGAGCAGTTGGGCCTGCGATCGCAGGTTTTATATTGGTGGCGGCAAATGCGGGAGTCGTCTTTTTGATTGATGCCCTTTCCTTTATCGGGGTGATTTTCATCCTTTACCGTTGGCAGCGCCAACCGCTTTATGAAAGCGCCCTGCCCGCAGAGCGAGTATTGGGTTCTGTGCGAGCTGGTATTCGCTATGTCCGTTTTTCTCCCGCCCTGCAAGCCGTGTTAATTCGAGCCGCTGTTTTAACTAGTTGCACGAGTGCTTTGTTAGCCTTGCTGCCTTTAGTAGCACAACAAGATTTGCGACAAGGAGCAGGTGGGTATGGTTTACTACTCGGTTGCTTTGGATTGGGGGCGATTTTCGGTGCAATTTTGCTGCCACGAGTGCGTCAACGTCTCACAGCCGATGGAGTTGTGATTGCCGGAACTCTGGTGTTTGCAGTTGCGACCTTAATTCTGGCATTCATTCACAACGTACTTTTGGTATTGCTAGCTTTGCTGGCGGCGGGAATTGCCTGGACAAGTATGACATCCAGTTTGAATATTACAGTGCAGCTTGCAGTTCCCGCTTGGGTGCAGGCGCGGGCACTAGGAACTTATCAGATGGTATTTCAAGGAGGTTCAGCAATTGGTAGTATTGTTTGGGGTGCAGCGGCAGAGCATTGGGGTATGCAGACTGCCTTATTCATTGCTGCGATCGGCTTAGTCGGGGGAACGTTCACAGCGCGGCGTTATCGCTTGCTATCAGGAAAACTGGATTTAGGCCCAGCATTACGGCGAGCAGAACCGCTGGTAGTAATTGAATTGCAACCAGAAGAAGGGCCAGTTTTAGTCACACTTGAATATTGTATTGACCCAGTTCAAGCAGAAGAATTCATTGCGGCAATTAATGCCCTGCGCGTGGTGCGGCTACGAGATGGTGCGATTCGCTGGGGCATCTTTCATGATACATCTGTGCCGCATCGCTACTTAGAGACGTTTATCGTCGAGTCTTGGGTAGATCATTTACGTCAATATGAGCGGTTTACAGTGGCAGATCGAGAAATTCGCGAAAGGGTTTTTGCCTTTCATCAAGGCGATAAACCCCCAGTTATTTCTCACATGATTTATGCTCGCTAATCCCAAGAAGCACGAGCTTAAAAAAGACTGAAAACAGGATATTCTTAAACAAACGTGAGTTCGACAGACCTCTTTCTCCCAGCCTCTTTTTCTTAAAAGGCGCTACGGTGTATACACAAATCTGAAATAGAGTACACGTAAGGAGAGTTTTTGCTCCCCTCTCCTTGTAGGAGAGGGGCTGGGGGAGAGGTCAAAATAGCACTCGTCGAACTCACGTTAAACAAGTTGAATGTCCAGATTGGCTTGAAAACCAATAGGCTTATTTTCAACAATGGCGAATCTAGAATATAAGTTAAGGGTGAATTTTACAAGCTACAAAAAACCTACGCGCAACCCCTATAAATTTACATCCGCTCATACCTTTGGAGTTGTCATCTCAAATAGTTTCCCAATCTTTGTATACTCAACTGGCCCACCTAAGCGCGTAATCGGCCGCATCCTTACAGTATCAACTAACCCCAAATCTTGGCGGTATAGGTCTTCACGCACATGAAATCGTAACACTCGACCCAATACCATCACATTATTGGTTCCTTCCACTGTCACTATTTGTGTGACTTTACACTCCATTGCCACTGGTGAGCTTTCAATCCGCAATGGTCGGACATCTGTAGCAGGAATAGCTTTTAAGTTTGCTTTTTCAAACTCGTTAACTCCATAGGGAAATTCTGTTCCGGTTTGAGCCATTGCCTGAGACAGTGTTTCATCCACCACATGACACACAAATTCATCAACTTCATGAATATTGCGTAACGTGTCCTTTTCTTTTGGCTCATGTCTACGATATGCAATTGAAAACATAATAGTTGGTGGAAAACCTGCTACTGCATTGAAAAAGGAATACGGGGCAAGATTGGAAATTCCAGAGGCACTAATTGTAGACACCCAGGCAATTGGGCGAGGAGCAACGATGCTTGTCAATAGATGATAAGGAGCAGGGTCTTTCATTTCCTGCGGCACAAATGATAACATAAAATTCTCTATTTCTATATTTTTCAAATCAACCCCTTGCACCTGTGACATAAGCTGCTGTCAAGGGATGTTGGGGGTACTCAAAAATTTGCTCTACTGAACCTGACTCAATCAATTGCCCAACACCTGACTGCACCCAGAACAAAGCAACTCGATCCGCGATACGTTTGGCTTGCGCTAGGTTATGCGTCACAATTAGCAAGGTATAACGCTGACGCAAACTAGTAATTAAATCTTCAACTATTCCACTGGCAATTGGGTCGAGGGCGCTACAAGGTTCATCCAATAACAGGATTTCTGGTTGCAAAGCCAAGGCTCTAGCTATGCACAACCTCTGCTGCTGTCCGCCAGAAAGTGCTAAGGCAGAGGTTTGCAGTCGGTCTTTGACTTCATCCCAAAGTCCAACATCTTTCAGGCTTGTCTCAACGATCGCATCGATTTGTTCTTTAGGGATACCATGTTCTCGCAGGGGTAATTCCAGATTCTTCCAAATTGATAAAGGAAAAGGATTAGGCTTTTGGAAAATCATCCCAACTTGCCGCCGCAGCGCGTTCGCATTAGTTTTGGCATTTAGCACGTCTAAACTACCGATGCGAATCCGCCCTTGGACTCGACACTGAGGAATCATATCTGTTAACCGATTTAGACAGCTCAAAAAGCTGGTTTTTCCACAACCAGAAGGCCCCACCAATGCCAAAATTTCCCCCAGATTCACACTCAAATTGACATTAGCAAATGCGGTTTTTTGCCCGTATTGCAGAGTTAAGTTCTCCGTTTCAATCAACGGTTCAACAATTCCAATAGCGACATTTGCCGATTTCATCCAGAAAAAATTCTCCTGTGCAACCAATTATCTGCAATCCATGCTGCTGTACCATTAATCACCAGCAGTGATACCAGCAAGACTAATGCTGAGGCGTAAGCATTGGCATCTCCCCCAGAGACGTTCATTGATAAATCAAAAATATGAATCGAGAGGGCACGCCCGGAATCCAGCAGTGATTCTGGCATTCTATCTACGTAACCACTAGTAAAAATTAAAGCTGCCGTCTCTGCGATCGCTCGACCAATACCCAGCACCAATCCCACAACCAAACCAGGGACAGCAGCAGGTAACAATAGTTGAAATAACGTTGTCGTGCGAGAAAAACCAAGGGCTGCGGCTCCTAATCTATACTCATTGGGAACAGCGCGAAATCCTTCTTCTGTAGAGCGAATCAAGATTGGTAACACCATACACCCCAAGGTCAATCCTCCCGACAAAATAGAAAATCCCAGCCCCAAAACTTGACAAAAGAAGATGTTGCCAAACAATCCAAAGACTATAGAAGGAACTCCCGCCAGTACATCTAAACTACGCCGCACCAACCCACCAAACCAACTATCCACGGGGGTGAATTCTGCCAGTAAAACGGCTGTACCAACACCAATGGGGATAGAAACCGCCATACACACTGCCATAATTAGAAAAGTGGAAACAAGAATGCTGGCAATTCCCCCTTCTCTGCCAGCATTTTCTGGCTCAGTTGTCAGAAATTCCCACGTCAAGTGTCCTATCCCATGCCAAAGGATATCACTGAGTATCCAAAGGAAGATACCAGTAACTAGGGCAGCAGTTGTCCAAACAATGATTGTTGGCAACCAATCTTTAGGACTTACAACAGGTTCACCCATATATTTTTCCTTGACTGATGACTTCCGCAACCGCAACTAACAGCACAATCATTCCCATCAAGACTAAACCGCTAACAAACAACGCCGACCGATGGTCTCCTGTGGCATAAGCCATTTCCAGAGCAATATTAGCCGTCAACGTGCGGATGGGGTCAAATATACTTTTTGGCATTTGTACCACATTGCCACACACCATCAAAATAGCCATTGTTTCGCCAATTGCTCGACCTGTTTCTAAAATTAAGCCTGTGAATAATCCAGATTTGGCAGCGGGAAGCACGACTCTAGAGATAGTTGCCCACCGGGATAATCCTAAAGCTGCTGCTCCCTGAAGGTAAGAAATTGGGACTTTCGCTAAACTGGCATCGGCTACAAGCGCTATTGTTGGCAAAATCATCACCGTGAGAATGGCAATACCCGCGAGTAAGCTTGGCCCCGGTGGATGTATCCTACCAATCATCGGCACCAGCACCACCAATCCCCAAAAACCGTAGACTACAGAAGGAATTCCTGCTAATAGTTCAATTAAGCGACGATATAACCGAGCCATTACTGGGGGGGCATAGAATTGACAAAAAACCGCAGATAGAATTCCTACAGGTGTCGCGATCGCTACTGAGCCAACCATTGCCAAAAATGTACCCAATAACATCGGGAAGAGATTATATAATCCGGCGGTTGGGTTCCAAGAAGAGTCTGTAAAAAAACGTGTTATTCCTACATGATTGAGGACTGGTAAAGACTCCAGAATCAAAAAGACGATAATTAAAAGTGCGATCGCTCCGGCGATCGCCGCTAAAAAACGCAGTATCCAAATTAACCAAAAGTCATTTGGAGACGACGACAAAGTTTTGCTTTTGAACAATGTCACTTACCTGTTGTGATTGCGCGAAATCAAGAAATGCTTTTGTCAATCCTTGAGGTTGGGTTTTGGTTACTAAGTTAAGTGGACGAGAAATCGGAAAAGTCCCATTCTGAACGTTGGCTGTTGTTGCAGCTATCCCATTTACAGGTAGCAGCTTAATAGCTACTCCATTGGCTGCACTATTTTCTGCTGACCCGATTGATACATAACCAATTGCATTCGGGTTTCCTGCTACTGTCTTAATTCCCTGCTGATTGTCACCAATTACTACTTGGGCTTTAATATCTGTATTTTTCAGTTTGAAATAATGGGTAAATAATTCTAAAGTAGAACGTCCTTCGGCTTTGTTAACAACTGTAATTGCTCCATCTTTACCTCCCACTTGTTTCCAGTTCGTCACCTTACCTGTGTAAATATCTACAACTTGTTTGTCGTTGAGCGATTTTACTGGATTGTCCTTGTGGAGAATTACCGTTACTCCATCACGAGCGATAGAAAATGTTTTTAAATCGTTTTCTTCTGGTTTCAAGGCACGAGAAACCATACCAATATTAGCGACACCTTGACGAGCATCAGAAACCCCACGCGAAGACCCTCCTGATTGCACATCAACTCGCGCACCTGGATGTTGAGATTCAAAACGCTTGCCAATTTCAGCCGCTAAAGGTGCAATTGTACTGGAGCCTGTGAGTACTAGTTTTCCCTGAAGCTGATTTGTATTATTTGCATCTCGATTTGCTGATGAACAGCCTTGTAACCAAATACAGGTAGCCAACCCAATCGCCAGAGGTAAAATTTGAGAATTTTTCATTATTGCTTTTCAACCCGAAATTGGGTTTTTAGTTAAAACAGAGGACACAACAGCCAAGGTTCAAAGCTTTGCCAGTAGCTACTTCCACTTCTGGAGCCAGGTGGTAGAGAACTGTTTTTCCATCACGCGAGGGCACAACCAACTGGGAGCGACGCAGAACTTGTAAATGATGCGAGAGCAGGCTTTGTTCCAAGCCCAAAATTGCGTTCATCTCTCCCACGTGTTTGGGACTGTCGATCAGAAGTTCTAATACTGCTAGACGAGTTTCATCTGCCAGTACCTTCAGCTTTTCTACGCAGTCAACCTGCTTCTTAGTGCTATTTTTCATTGCCTTTAAAGGAATAGGTTTTTCTTGTTTCCGAAGTTAGGTTGCAGCGAACGCTCTCGTGTTCAGCGCAGATTAACAACTGCTGCTCTCGCAAATAAATAGCAATTCATATGAAATTCGATTCATATTTTAAGGTAGAAAGTGTCACACTCTACAATTAAAATTATATTTTTTAACCAAAGCTTAATGTTTATCCTATTTACCAAGAAGGGGAAGAGGGGAATGGATTTGCGGATAAGGGAAAAAGAAAAAACTTTTCCCCAAAAGGTATAAAGCCCCTATTTTTAAATATGGAGAATAAAAAAGAAGATAATACCCGCCACATAGTGCGATAAAAATCAGCATCCATGCGCGATTGCAATTTATTTGATATCAGCTAAAGTGTGGCGGAAAGCTATAATTTGAGGCAGCACTTGAGGCTAAAAGTATGACTACTGTAGCAATTTTACCAACAAGAGACGCTAGCGGTGAGAAATCCTATCGTGCGATTGCAGGAGATAAACATTCGGTTGGCAAAACTGCGGGGCAAGCTTTAGATGCGTTAACTGCCCAGTTGGGTGAGATTGAGTTTAGTGCGCTACTGGTCATTCAAAGCTTTCTTCCTGACGCATTCTTTAGTGCCCAGCAACAAGAACGGTTATCAGAGTTGATGAGATTATGGCGATCGGCACGGGATCGGGGACAAGAATTGCTACCAGAACAACAGGCACAGCTGGATGACTTGGTTGAAGCTGAATTGAGAGCGGCGACAGCCCGTACTGGTGCGTTGATGCAGCCAGAAAATTCATGAATCCGTACTATACTGCGATCGCTGGGCGTGCTAACCATCGTTGTGAGTATTGCCAAGCTCCTGAAGTCGTTTTCAATTTTCCGTTTGAGGTGGAGCATATTATTCCAATTTCTCGGCAAGGTGCAAATAATAAAGCAAATCTAGCCCTTGCGTGTCGCTCCTGTAATCTCCGTAAAGGAACTCGCATCAGTGGCACTTTGCCTGATTCCAATACTGAAGTTCGGTTATTTCATCCAAGAGAAAATCAGTGGAGTGAACATTTTCAGGTTGATGTTGAATCTGGCAAAATTAGGGGAATGACTCCAGTTGGAGAAGTTACAGTAGAGTATTTGGCGATGAACAGTCCTGCTCAGGTAGCAGCACGGCAATTATGGATTCGATTGGGGTTGTTTCCGTAGTCATGCAGCACAACAACGCCTATGCACTTAATCGTTGAAAGGTTATCTGCGCGGGTGTCAGCAACGCCATTTTTTCTAAACAAAATGTGCATCTTTCGGATTGAATGCCAGCTAAATATTCAAAGTAAATTCAGCCTGTAGATAGATATTTTAACTAAACACAATAGACTTCTTATAAAAATAAAGAGTCTCAAATTAAGACTTTTGCAATAAGTTTAAAGTACCCTGCCAAAACTGTAATTTAGAGAAAATCAGTATTCTGTGCTAACTCTTATGATATATAAATGACTAAAGTTGGCAACTATCCTGTGGGGCATGATTTCAGTGGTGTTTTCGCTTATCTTGGATAGCAGAACACCGCGAGCGCACCTCAATCTAACGTATATACTGTAATCGTTAAAGGGCAGCAAATCTAAGAGGATGTCTGAAAACTTTTTGGTGTAGTATTTGAGACCTATAGATCCCCCTAAATCCCCCTTAAAAAGGGGGACTTTAAGAAGCTTTCCCCCCTTTTTAAGGGGGGCTAGGGGGGATCAAGAGAAATATTTAATACTTCTCAGACATCCTCTAAGGAGTGTTTGACACTAGCAGCGATGCACAATGGCACAGTCATCACATTAGACCTCTTGCAAAAGTGCTTTTTGTAAGAGGGGGGAAAAGGGTAAAGGTTAAAGGGGAAGGGGACTTTTGCAGTACCTTTTCACTACTTATGCAATAAGTCTATTGTTTCCATTGAGACTGCCTACTCAAGTTTAGAAACTGCTAGAAACAGAAACAAATGAACGAATTACAAGCAATTTTAGAAGGCTTTCAGTCAAGTCAAAAAAATGGTGAAATTACTTTTCTTGCTACTGTAGTCAAAACTCAAGGTTCAACCTATCGCCGACCGGGTGCTAAAATGCTGATGACAGATACAGGTCGGACGATCGGAACAATCAGCGCTGGTTGCTTGGAAAATGACGTATTTGAGCATACTCAACAACGAATGTCGGACGGCGAACCAATTGTTGTTACTTACGATAACACCGCCTCGGAAGATATTCTTTGGGGTTTTGGTTTAGGATGCAATGGGACAGTGCAAGTTCTCATCGAACGTCTTGAAAAAGAAAGTTTACCGAATGCGATCGCTTTTATGCAGGAGTGCTTCGATCGAAAACATTTGGGTATTATTGCTACAGTCTTTGCCTTTGAAGGCGAGGTAGATGTGAAACTTGGGTCGCGTTTACTGTTGTATCCTGATGGGAAAACGATCGCTGACATCAAAGATCCACATTTAATTCAATCTCTGCAAATAGATATTCAAGCAGCTTTTACTAATCAAAAGTCTAGTGTAAAAAACTATCAGTTACCTTTAGGCAGTGCAGAAGTTTTTATTGAAGTCATCCAACCACCCACACCTTTAGTAATATTTGGTGCAGGTTATGATGCTGTACCCGTAGCACAGTTTGCTCAAGCATTGGGTTGGGATGTTACTGTAGTCGATTGTCGAGCTAATGAGGCAACTAAAGCGCGATTTCCAATAGCTTGTGACGTGATTCTGACTCGGCGAGAAATTGTCCAAAAACAGGTATTTATAGATGTCAACACAGTTGTTGTAGTGATGACGCATAATTATCTTGATGACCTGGAAATTTTGAAAACGTTGCTGCCATCTCCCGCACGCTACATAGGGGTTTTAGGGCCAAAGGCGCGTACTGAAAGATTGCTTGAAGATTTAGGTTCGCAAGGAATAGTTTATACTACTGAACAATTAACCAGATTGCATGGCCCGATTGGGATTGATATTGGAGCAGATACACCTGAAGAAATAGCGATCGCGATTATTGCAGAAATTCAAGCAGTGCTAACAAACCGCAATGGTAATTTTTTAAGAAATCGCAATCAACCGATTCACCAATGTGATGAAAGCAACTCAAACTTGCTACTTACCACTTAGTTTTTATGACTCCTATAGACAAAGAGAAATCAACCATAGCTATTATGATTCTTGCTGCTGGTGCATCTACTAGGATGGGTACACCAAAACAACTATTGCTTTACCAAGGGCGTAGTTTGCTGCAATATATTATAGACATGGCGATCGCTTCAGTTTGTCAACCTGTGGTAGTAGTACTTGGAGCCAACGCAGAACAGATTCATCCCCAAATTAAACAACTTCCCGTTAAAGTAGTTAAAAACTCGGATTGGGTTTGTGGAATGAGTACCTCAATCAAGAGTGGTATTGAATTGTTAAATAATCTTCCGCAAAAAATAGAAGCAGTAGTTATTACACTTTGCGACCAGCCATTTGTTTCTACCCAAATTATCAATCAACTTGTTGATACATATTATTCGACAAAAAAACCGATCGTTGCTTGTAAATATGGAGATACATTAGGTGTACCTGCTCTATTCAGTCAGACATTTTTTTCAGAACTTGCCACTTTAAAAGAAACTTCAGGAGCAAAAAAAGTTATTAATCATAACCTTAATGAAGTGTTTTCTATTCCGTTTCCATTAGGGGATATCGATATTGATACACCAAAGGATTACGAACAATTGCTATCAATTACTAAAGGAATTTTTGAAGTATCTTGAACAAAAATGCTAAAAGCGAACAAGTAGAGAAGACTGCGCTGACTCCACAATGCAGTGGTTCTCCGACCCAATACTTTTCGGATAAGCCTAACAATCTCTCTTTTGGTCTGGGAAAAGGTTAAAGGGCAAAGGGGAAAAGGTAAATTCAAACCCTTTCCCTTTCCCCTTTCCCCCAAAACCCGAAAAGTATTGTTCCCCGACCTACACAGATAGAAAAATAAAAAAAGTTGGTTTAGTATTTTAAGGCTAGAATTTCTTTACTAGCCTTTTGTCTTTAAAACATTTTAGCGATGAAGATATAGGACTCCTATTTGATTTTGGAACAAGACTCAGTAGGGATCTATACCTTCTTTCCTGTTCCCTATTCTCTATTCCTTGCGCTGCACTGAAGCTCAAGAAGTGTTCCCTGCCCACGCAAGTAAATTCTCCGAATCAAACCGGATTCCTATATTAGGAAACAATGTTATTTAAGAGCGGCTAAAGTTCGATGTCCAATTATTCCGTCTGCTCTTAATCCCTTAGACTTCTGAAATTTGATCACAGCTGCACGAGTCTTATTATCAAACACACCATTCACACTTGCTGTATAGAATCCTTGCTGTTTTAAAGAATTCTGAACAGTTTTCACTGTCTCTCCTTTGCTGCCTACTGTTAGTACAGTACCAGTACTACGCTTTGCCACACGATTAGACTTGTGCTTGGCACTAAGCTTTGGTACAGCATTAGGCTTTTTCATGGTGTTGCCTTGCTGAGTACTTTGGGCAATGTGCGTAGCAGTAGCCGAATTTTGGCTTTTATTATTAGTTAAAGAGTAAGCAGGTACAGCAGTAGCTAGAGTCAACGCAGGGAGCAAAGCAAGTACTTTCCAATTCATTTTCTTGTTCCTTACAACTGTATGAGATTTTGCAATTTCTATTTGAAGAATCATCTTCATAAGGTACTGTGCCTTAAGTGATTTTCTTCTGTAGATTCTGGTGTGTGGGTTTAGTCTGAGACTATTTCCGAAGCCAGAGCTATAGCATCACACGTCGTATTGACAAAGCTATTGCGAAATTGTGACAAAACCATGACTAAATGTATTAAAATTTATGTCGCACGAAATTGCGCTAGTACCGCAAGGCGGAATTCAAAATTAAAAATTAAAAATTAATACGGCGTAAGCATTTCATTGATTTTGAATGGAATGGCACGCTTGTTAAGATACAGCCTTTGCCCCAACTGGTTAAAAGCCTGGAGGCTGGGAACGAGGATACAATAAGTCTTTGGGCTTTACAAGCGTGCCATTCGGTTTTGAATGCGTGGTTTATTTCCGCCGCTTTGTACTAGTCTCTTTTATCCTCAGAACCCAACATTTTCAATAATTTTCTAGCAGCTAAAACGCCCATAACTCCTGCGCCAACCACCTCCACTGCTTGAACAACTTTTTTGCCCACATCATGAGGATCGAGATGGTGATGAAAAATCTCTTCATCCACCCATTCAGTTGTTGCTTTAAAGTCATGAATTGGTGTTGGTAATAGTGTTAAATAAGTTCCTTGACGAATTAAATGCCCGGATTCTCCTGCAACTTCAAAAACATTGAATAAATTAGCAGCAGCATCATTTAACCCTAATTTCAAGAGAGTTCCGCGTATATTTACCTTTAATGGTTTGAAGTCTCCACCTAAAGCTAATGCTTTCAAATTTTGGGCAATATTGGCTCCTTGCTGATAAGCAACTTGGGCTGTTGGCGGTAGTGAATTATCTTGAACTGCGACACAATCCCCGCCTGCAAATACTTCTGGAAAGTCGAGTAGTTGCATTGTGGGAGTAACTAAGAGGCGGTTGTGGCGATCGCGATGTTCTTGAGAAATTGGTAAATCTTTAATTAGTGGGTGAATAGAAGTACCAGCTGTCCAGATTGCGGTGTATGTTGGCAATGTTTCAATTTGCTCATTGCGCTTATATTCAATCGCATTGGCATGAATAGTAGTGGCTTCTGCTCCCGTAAGTATTTCAATTGGAATCGTGCGTTTTTGTAATTCTTTTTCAGCAATTGGGCGCAGAGGATTGTTAATATCACCATTGAGAATTTCTTGACCGTGATTGAGCAATACCACCCGGATTTCACTAGAATTTCCTCCCATAGCGCTATACCAATGTGGGAGTAAATCAGCTAAGGTAGCTGCCATTTCTACACCACTTGCACCACCACCAACTATAACTATTGTTAGCAGTTGACGACGTTGTTCTGGATCTTCAGTTTTGATTGCTTTTTGCAAACAATCGCCTAAATGCCGGTCGAGAGCGATCGCATCTGCTTCTGTCCAAAAAGGAAAAGCGTATTCTTTAGCACCTTCAAGATGATGATAAGCAGTAACACTACCCAAAGCTAAGACTAAGTTACTGTAGTTGTATGAGTTTCCCGAAGCTAATTTGACTTGTTGTTGATGCAAGTCTATTGATTCCACTGTATCTCGAACAAAGATGACACCACTGCCTTTAAGCAATTCTGCAAAACGCGGTACTACTTGAAAAGCATCCATCTCGCCACTGAAATATTCGTAGAGTAAAGGCTTAAAGCAAAAGCCTTCATTTTGATCGATCAAAATTACAGAGCGAGGATAATGTTCGTGAGCTAGGTGTAAGGCTGTAAATAAGCCAGTGAAGCCACCACCAAGAATCACAGTTTGATAAACTGGGTTGTTCATAAAATATCTCTTTTACCAAATTCATAACTCACTTTTATATAATTACTCCTTTTGTTAAGGTAAAACTTAAAAAAGTCTAAACTTTTACCAATAGAAAAAGCGATCGACTATGGCGACCACTTTCTCTATAGATTAAAAAATTATTTCTTATTTAGCTATATTGCATCTACGTTTCAGCTACCGAGAGAAGCATTTCCAGACAAATCTGGTATGTTAACTAATCCTAATGGATTTGCCAGGGGTTGATTTCCTTGCGCTTGTGTGTTGAAGTTCAAATTTCCTTGAATCAATCCCGACTGAGGAGATAAGTCGCCGTTATTAACTTGAATGTTGAATATTTCACTGGCTCCATTACCGATCACAGTGTTTATACCATTATCATTACCAATTCCTCCTACTACTAGCATTGATTGTGCATCACTCAATTCTTCTAACAAGCTAGTTTCCAAGTCGGCAATTTTGTTGTTTGTCATAACTTCCTTCGTTCATTAATTCCCAATATTTGAATTTAACCATCTACTACCTACTAATTTAAATCTTATTAACAGGATAATGAAGGTTTACTGCAAAATATACTACTTTTCCTACTTTTCCTACTTTTCCTGCTTGACTAAATAACTACTGTTATAGCTAAAGATGCTATTGCTAGAAAGATTACCCCATATTCGTTTCAGCATTAGCGTACAATTGAAGTGAATGGCACTAAGAAATGTGGTTTAAATTTGCAATTGCTTTTGTAATTCGTGCCGGGGTTTCGTCATTAAGGGGTAAGCTTAAGTGCGAATTTATAAGACTTACGCAAAACTACACGTTGTAGGGACAATTCATGAATTGCCGTTACCTAAAAATCAGGATTTTGGCTATTGTTTGCGTAAGTCATGATTTATTTTTACTTATACCTCTATTAGTTCTTTGTCTTTACAAATGACTAATTCACTATATAAATAAAAATAAGGCAATTAAAAAGACGCTGAGGAACAAAGCGAAAGCAATAGCGTATTCGACTCTACGACTAAAAAATCCCACAGCAGCAATTAGAGCGATCGCTAATCCAATAATGCCAATATATTGCTCTTTTTGTAACCCACGTGCAATGAGTGGGTCTTTACCTGGTGCGGGAGTTTCTTGAACTGCTTTTGGCGCGAGTTCTGAGGCTGGTAATTCTTGAATGAATAAATTCATAAAGTTACTCCTGTAAATACTTGGTAAACTGAAAATTTTTATGCCCGCCAAAGATAGAGAAGCGAGAAAAGGAAGACCCAAACTACATCAACAAAGTGCCAAAATAGAGTTGTCGCACTTGTACCGAAGTGAGTTTTATTATAATTGCCTGGAATGAATGAGCGAATCAGCATAATTATCTGAAGCACTACACCCGCCAAAACGTGTAAACCGTGGAAACCTGTTAGCAAATAGAATGTGGAACCAACTAATCCCGTAGTCAGCTTGAAATCGAGATTTTTCCACTCAATTAATAGACCAATTAAAAAGTAGATTCCCATTGCGATCGTTATCAACCAGAGCCAGCGAAATTTACTCAATTGATTTCGTTTGAGGGCATTTTCTGCTGGTTGAATTACAAAGCTACTAGAAAGTAAAACTACCGTATTAATAATCACGAGCTTAGACAATTCTGGCCCAGAAACCCCAGGTGGTAGCCAGTTATTGGTATTCAGTCGTAAAGCAACATAAGTAAAGATAAAACTCAAAAAAATGATACTTTCCGACAACAGGAATACAGTAAACCCAAACATCCCTTTGCCATGATGATCTTCATGACTTCCGCCACCACTTGGCAGAAAGCGCTGTAACCAATTCGGTAAGCGTCGCCGCCACCGATCGAAACGGATCGGACTTTCATCTATATGGATTCTGGGACGTTGCATGATTTTGGTCATTGGAAATTAAGAATTGGGCATTGGGCATTAGGATTGAATCTTCAATTTTGAATGCGTGAATTTTGAATTTTGAATTGATTTCTCCCCTGCTCCCCATTTTCTAGTGAGACTCATCATTATCAGAATTTTCCACGAATGAATATTTGGGATCGCCATAGTCGTAAGGAGGTCTGTTGACAACAGGAATCTCTTCAAAGTTATCTCGCGGAGGTGGTGAAGAAGTTGTCCATTCCAATCCTGTCGCGTGCCAGGGATTATCAACTGCTCTGGCTCCATATAGCCAAGAACCGACAATGTTAGCAATAAAGGGCAGTGTGGAGACTCCCAGCAAGAACGATCCCAGGCTAGCGATAACATTCCAACCTTGATACTGGGGATCGTAGGAGGATATTCGGCGTAACATCCCCTGCAAACCTAACGGATGCATAGAGAAAAAGGTGATATTGGCAGGAATAAAGGTCAACCAGAAATGCAGTTTACCCCAACCCTCCGCGTACATCCTGCCAGTGATTTTGGGAAACCAATAGTAAATTCCGGCAAAGATTGCCATTGTAATTGTATTAAAAACAATGTAGTGGAAGTGACCCACAACAAAGTAAGTATTATTGACGTGGATATCAAATGGCGTGGCGGCAAGCATTACACCAGTGACACCGCCAAAAATAAACATCGCTGCACCTCCCATTGCAAATAGCATTGGTGTCTCTAAGTGCAACTTGCTCCTCCAGATTGTGGCAGTCCAAGCAAATGCCTTAACACCCGTGGGTATGGCAACTAACATTGAGGTGGCCATAAAGGTCATCCGCATCCAGCCGGGGGTTGCACTGGCGAACATGTGATGCGCCCAAACGAAGATGCTGACTACAGCAATACCTAAAGAAGCAAGAGCAACTGATCGATAGCCAAATAGAGGATTGCGAGAAAAGGCTGGGAGAACTTCCGCAATAATACCGAAGGCTGGTAGCGCCATGATATACACTGCGGGATGAGAGTAGAACCAAAATAAATGTTGGTAAATGATCGGATCGCCACTTCCTTCCGGTTTAAAAAATTGTGTACCGAAGGAAAGGTCAAGCAACAGGAGTATCAATGCACCTGTCAAAGAAGGTAAGTTAATCAGCTGTAACAACTGGGCGCTAAAAACTGACCACACAAAGACCGGCATCCGAAAAAATGTCATCCCTGGCGATCGCATCCAAAAGATAGTGGTAACAAAATTGACAGCCCCCATAATTGAAGAGATGCCGATTAGTACTAGGCTAACTATCCAAATAAACTGACCGTTAATCAACTGATCGGCTGGAACTTGCAGACTAACTGGTGGATAAGACCACCAACCAGCTTGTGCAGTCCCGCTTGGTAGTAAGAAACTAGACAGTAGTAGAAGACCGGCTGGTGGCAAAATCCAAAAAGAAATAGCGTTGAGCAGGGGAAAAGCCATATCCCGCGCTCCAATCATCAACGGTACTAGGTAGTTAGCAAGACCTGCATTGAAGGGAATAACCCACAGGAAAATCATGATTGTCCCGTGCATGGTGAATAAACCATTGTAGAGGGGGCGGTCAACTAAGTTTGCTTCCGGGGTGAGCAATTCAGCCCGGATAATCATCGCCAACAGCCCGCCAAGAAGAAAGAAAATGAAGGTCATCACCATGTACTGAACACCGATTACCTTATGGTCAGTACTGAAGCTGAAATATTCCCGCCAGTTATTCTCAGGTTCTCTATTGTTGGCTATAGCTTCACTCAAATCATGTGTCATTATTTATCTTCCTTTGATTGGCTATAGCAGGTTGAGCAGGTGCGACGGTGTACCAGCCGCTTTTGAATAATGTCTTTGGTGGTTGAATATTTTCGGCAACTGCCTGATTTTGAGGGTTCGTTTCACTAGACACTGTTTGCGCGAGCCACTGATTATACTTATCGAGGGATTCAACGTATACATCTGCCTCCATCAAGGCAAAATAAGCACCACTGAATTGAGAATCTTTCAGTCGATATTTACCTGGGCGAATCGGTGTAATCACAATGTCAATGTTCCGCCCTGGAACAATATCCTGCTTTAAACGAAACTCAGGAACGTAGAAGCCGTGGATTACTTTCTCTGCTTGCATATTTAAGCGAGTGCTGCGATCGCTCGGTAAGTGTAATTCCTTACTGGTAAGATTATTTGGATAGTGGAAAGACCAATCCCACTGCCTAGCGAAAACATCAATTGTTTCAGACGCAGGTTTGGGGACATCGCTAACAGTGGCGGCGTAGGCGGGTGCAGATTCTAGGGGCGCGTGCAAATGCACAATTTGGTTTAGACCGAGAATATTTAATTGCTGATAAATATTGAAGCTTTGAAAGGCAATCCATATTACTAACAAAGTTGGGGTCGCTGTCCACAATATTTCTAACTTTCCATTACCTCTAGAAGGGTGTCCCTCAGTGTAGTCTTCCGGGGGGGCGCGATGAAAGGCGATCGCATACACGATAACACCAACCAGCCCCAGCAAGATAAATGCTCCAATTGAGACTAAAAAGCTAAATAAATCATCTACCCGTTGTGCTTCTGCTGTCGCCTGGGGAGGCATCCAAGAAAATGCCTGTTGTCCAATCCACCGACTGACAATTAGCAGCCCTGCGACATAAAACGCTATCAGTACATATTCAAAAACACTAAACATCACAATTTCATCTAAGAGTAGTTCCCGCTTGATTATTTGAGTAGTAAATTTGGGTTTTTACCTTCTTGGAGTAACTTCGCAGCCGTAACGTGAATTCCAAACTCTTCTCCCAATTGCGCCCCCAAAGTTCCGTGGACAAATAAGATGCCCAATATTGCAATACCTGCTAATAAGTAACTCCACTGCACCTGCCTAGAAGCATCCTTGCGCCAGCGATAACGTTGTAAACCTCTCCATATTGTCATGGCAACAACGATCCCCAACAATGAAATGCCACCCAAGCCATGCAAAAGCATCGTCCAACCAGCAGTTAACCCCCAAACGCTCTTTTGATCGATTGGTGGATTTGCTAGCAGTAACTCGAAAAAACCAGCTGCAACAGTGAAAAAGGTGATAAAAGCTGCTCCTATGAGGTTATACCAGCCGACATCAAAGAAACCAGAACGCAGGGCAGGCAGACCTAAAAATTTGAAGATTGGTTTTTCTAAAGCAAACAGCGCTCCGGCAATATCAAAAATAATGGCAAGAATGAACAAACCCAATGTAAAATGCACCAGTTGCGGATGTATGGGAATCTCATAAGGTAATCCGTTAGCATTCAGCCTCAATCTCAACTGGTCAATCAGTTGCCAGTTCATGGCGAAACTCCCTGCTTCATTGCTTGCACAACTGGCTCGATATGTAACCCATACACCCAAACCAGCTTGCTTCCTAGATAGACTTGCAAGCACACCAAGCAGACTAAAAAGGTTGCTACACCAAGGTAAGCCGGTGGTACTTTCCGGGGAGTGCGTTTGCGAATCACGAAACGCCAAGCTGTAATGCCAACAACAATAGCCGCCAGCGACCAACCCATCACCGTATGAAAATTCAGTGTTGGTTGGACTGCTGGGTAGATGTTCGCCAGACCTGCTTCAAACTGACCAAGAATCACCGCTAAAAAAATAGCTGCTGAGGCCACAAACATATTCCAGAAACTCACCTCAAATAACCGCACATTGCGGGTAAAATAACCCAGCACGTCGCACACGAAAGAAAAAAGCACCATCGCAATTACGAAGTGAACAACGATCGGATGTAGAGGGTCAGGGTATGGTAAATTTTGGTTATTCAGAGACAGAGCAGGCATCGCTTTCTCCTTCATGGGTCAAATATATATGCGTTGCATGGAATTGCCATCCGCTTAACGCACCATTCATATTTTCCAGAATACTGCGCTAACGTTACAGATCGACCAATTAAAAAACATTGACAATTTCCGATATACTGCAATTTTTCAAGTAGCTTTTGAAATAAAATACATAATTACTATTTTTCAGTAATTATTTTCTCCAAAGGTCAAAACTAACTAAAACAACTACATTTTTGATTGGTATCATATCTTGATTAATATTTCCAAAAACTAAAAATTTTCTTTTTGATTAGATGGGATTGCTAATAGCAAGTTTAATCAGACGCTTGAGAGTCGCCTAAAAAATGTTTAACGTTTTATGTAGTTCTCTGATTAACTAAAAAATTTACTCTCATCAATAATCAAACTTGCTTTGAATATACCATAAATCTTGCTTGAGATTGACATAAGCTTGAAAACCACATTTTTACAAATCTTAAAAAGAAAAACATACGATTGTCACAGAAATGACAAAGTATTTCAATATTTTTTAGTAAAAAATATGCTGGTTATCTTTCTCTAGATAGATTAGAAAAATACTAAAGCTTTTTAAAATCATTTAAGAAAGCAAAACTTTTTTGAGCCATAATTTCCTGATTAAAAAATTAAAATTGTCAGGATAATACTACGCGCAAAAAGCAAAAATATTATGAAGGTCTTGGAAATATTGAGATATTCACAACGAATACAAGTTTTAAAAACATCGAAAGCATTATGAGCTATTCCCCTTACCTGCTCAAAGGTCAAAAAGCACTTGTGACGGGTGCTAGTTCTGGTATTGGTCAAGCGATCGCTCGCTATTTAGCTTTATCGGGTGCAGCAGTCGCCGTCAACTATCGTTCGGAAGCTGAATCAGCCCAAAAACTTGTTGATGACATCAAAGCGGCTAATGGTGAAGCATTTGCTATCCAAGCTGATGTTAGCAAAGAAGACGAAATAAAGGCGATGTTTAGCCAGACAATCGAGCAATTCGGCACTATTGACATTTTGGTAAACAATGCAGGTCTTCAAAAAGATTCACCGTTTGTAGATATGACCCTCGAGCAATGGAATAGAGTTATTGAGGTGAATCTGACAGGACAATTCTTATGTGCTAGAGAAGCTGCAAAGGAATTCTTACGTCGGGGTGTCCAGCCTGATATTTCATCTGCCGCAGGTAAGATTATTTGTATAAGTTCAGTACATCAGGTAATTCCTTGGGCGGGTCATGTTAATTATGCTGCGAGTAAGGGCGGTATAAATATGATGATGCAAAGTATTGCTCAAGAACTTGCACCCCATAAAATTCGCGTTAATAGTATTGCGCCTGGTGCAATCAAAACCCCCATTAATAAATCAGCTTGGGATACTCCAGAGGCAGAAGCAAAGTTATTAAAACTGATTCCAGCAAAACGTGTGGGTAATGTAGAAGATATCGCTAAAGCAGCAGTTTGGTTAGCTTCTGATGACTCTGATTATGTCTATGGTACAACTCTATTTGTAGATGGCGGTATGACCTTATATCCAGGTTTTGCAGACAATGGTTAATTGATAATGCCTAAAAAAGTTACTGTTAACCCTGGTTTGATAACAATCAACGATTAAATTTAGCTGGAGGAGACGTTTTGGCACAAGGTCAAACCAACCCAATGGGAAATTACCCATCCAGATGGTGAATTAGAAGTTTCTGCATAATTATTATTGACTCTCATGGCATCTGATTCATCTCATAAAACTATATTTGCAGCGATGGGCGCTAACTTAGCGATCGCTATTACTAAATTTATCGCCGCCTCCATTACTGGTAGTTCCGCCATGATCTCTGAAGGAATTCATTCGCTGGTAGATACTGGCGATCAACTAGTACTTTTGCTGGGAATTAGAAGAAGCCAAAAGCCAGCAGACGATAGGCATCCCTTTGGTTACGGTCTAGAACTTTATTTCTGGACTTTTATTGTTGCTATCCTGATCTTTGCCCTTGGCGGCGGGATGTCAATTTATGAAGGAATCACTCATTTAATTCATCCCAGCCCTTTAGAAAACCCAATGTGGAATTATATTGTATTAGGTATTGCAATATTATTGGAGGGATTTTCTTGGACTGTAGCATTAAAAGAGTTTTTGCCGACTAAGGGGAAACAAAATTTCTGGCAAGCAATCAAAAATAGTAAAGACCCCACAGTATTTACAGTATTATTTGAGGATTCTGCGGCAATTTTAGGCTTATTCGTAGCCTTAATCGGAATCTTCTTCGGACATTTATTTAACAATGTTTATTTGGATGGCATTGCTTCGATTATTATTGGCATTATCTTGGCTATAGTAGCAGTGGTATTAGCCAGAGAAAGTAAAGGATTATTAGTTGGTGAAAGTGCCGATCCTCAAACTATAGCCAATATCCGGTCTTTGTCCAAAACAGAACCAGGAGTGAAAGAAGTTATCCGGGTGCTAACAATGCAGCTTGCTCCCAAAGAAGTGCTACTTAACTTAGAAATCCAATTTGCTCAAAATCTTACAGGTGAGGAAATAGCCTTAACTGTAGAAAGTTTAGAAGTAAAAATTCGCCAAAAGCATCCGGAAATCAAACAAATTTTTATTGAAGCAAAATCCTTAACTGCCGCTCGGAAATTTTCACCAAATTCTCAATAAATTTTTAATCGCATAAATATCAAATACAGCATTTTCTAAATGCACTCAAAGCTTATCGGCACAACAATGCACTATGGTAAAGTTTATTGATCGAGCAAAAGCTTTTGGCTCACCAGGTATTGAGCCGCGATGGACTCATGCGAATAAAGATGGAGTCGGAACAGCTTACTCTACCTCTAGTAACATTTGGTTTACTCTTTGGAGCGGTATTGTCACTGAAATCTACCATCCCACAGTAGACAAACCTCAAATTCGGGATTTGCAGTATTTAATTTCTGATGGGAAAAGCTTTTTCCACGAAGAGAAACGCCATCTCGAATCCAAAGTGGAACCGATGTGGACTCATGGTTTAGGATACCGCATCACTAATTCCGATCCCCAAGGACGTTATGCCGTAATCAAAGAAGTGATTGCCGACCCGCATTTTCCCTGTATCTTACAGCACACCACATTAACAGGAGAGAGCGATTTTATTTCCCAACTCCATTTATATGCTTTGTGTGCGCCGCATCTGGATGTTGAAGGTATGGGTAATAATGGTTACGCTGTGGAGGTTGCTGGACATCGTATTTTGATAGCCGAGAAACAAGGAACATGGCTAGCGCTGGGTGCAACAGTTCCCTTTAGCCGTCTTTCTTGTGGTTACGTTGGTGAAAGCGATGGTTGGACAGATTTAGCTGATAATTTCCAGATGGATTGGGAGTTTGATAGTGCTGTAGATGGCAATCTTGCTTTGACTGGAAAACTAAATTTAGATCGCACTAAAGAGTTTACTTTAGGATTGGCGTTTGGTACAAACTTGCATAATGCAATTTCTACACTATTTCAGTCGCTGAATATTCCTTTTGAACAGCAGAAGCAGCAATACAACGAACAGTGGAAGCGATATCGCGCCGCAATATCCGACCGCTAGAAGATGTTTCATACAATGATGGAAAGTTGTATCACAACAGCATTAGTTTGTTGTTAGCACATGAAGACAAACTTTACCCAGGTGCTTTAATTGCATCCCTGGCGATCCCTTGGGGTGAAGCCAAAAACGACCAAGACGAAGGCGGATATCACCTTGTCTGGACGCGGGATATGGTTAGCAGTGTATCAGGTTTAGTGGCTGCTGGTGAAACAGAAACAGCAGTGCGATCGCTAATTTATCTTGCAACCAGCCAGCAGGAAGATGGCGGTTTTGCTCAAAATTTCTGGGTTGATGGCGAACCTTACTGGAAAGGTATTCAACTAGATGAAGTGGCATTTCCGATTCTTCTAGCATGGCTATTGCACCAGCAGAAGACTTGTTTAAAATTCGATATTTATCCGATGGTTCTGCGGGCGGCGGGTTATTTAATTCGTAACGGCCCGGTTACTCAACAAGAACGCTGGGAAGAAAATAGCGGTTATTCACCATCAACCCTAGCATCCAGTATTGCCGCCTTAATCTGTGCTGCTCAATTTGTTCGTCAACGTGGCGATGAAGCAACAGCAAAGTTTATCGAAGAATACGCAGATTTTTTAGAATGTCACATTGAAGCTTGGACAGTAACTACTGAAGGAACTTTAGTTCCTGGGATCAAACGGCATTATATCCGAATTACTCCCTCAGATATTAATAATCCTCAAGCTGACGAAAATCCTAACCAAGGAACTCTTTTCATCAGCAGTCAACCTCCTGGTGAACCAGCAGAATTTCCGGCCAAGGAAATTGTCGATGGCGGATTTCTCCAATTAGTACGCTATGGAATTCGCAAACCAGACGATCCGATTATTGTTGATTCTGTCAAAGTGATTGATGCAGTTTTAAAAGTAGATACACCCGTTGGGCCTTGTTGGCATCGTTACAACCACGACGGCTACGGACAGCAAAAAGACGGCAGTCCTTATACTAGTTGGGGTAAGGGACGCGCTTGGCCTCTTTTGACAGGAGAACGAGGACATTATGAACTAGCTGCTGGCGGCGATGTCAAAACATATATTAAGGCGATGGAAGGATTTGCTTCAGATACTTGTTTGCTACCAGAACAGGTTTGGGATGAGGCAGATATACCTGATGTCTATATGTTTTTAGGAAAACCAACAGGTTCAGCGATGCCTTTAATGTGGGCACACGCAGAGTATATCAAGCTGCTACGGTCAACTGATGACGGACAGGTGTTTGATTTTATTCCAGAAGTGGCAAATCGCTATCTGGGCGAAAGAAAGCAGTGTAAATCATTGGAAATTTGGAAGTTTAACCGACAAATCAGCCAAATAAAAAAAGGTCAAACATTGCGAATTGACGCTTTAGCATCTTTTCAATTGCACTGGTCAGATGATGATTGGCAAACTACACAAGATATGCTTTCTACTTCTACAAAGTTAGGAGTGAATTTTGTAGATATTTCTATTTCTGATAATCAGCAACAGCCAATCAACTTTACCTTTTTCTGGATTGAAAGCAGCAAATGGGAAGGACACAATTATACGGTTAGAATTTCGTAATTCCTAATTTCTAAATTTGTTTTTCAATACATTTCGGATCAAAAAGAGCTATTATTATGCAGAATAACTCATCATCCAAACCAACAATTGAATACTGGCACGTCTGGACTGACAACGACGGTATAAGTCACCAATCCCGTTGTCAAATTGAAGACTTTATCGAAAAAGGCATAGCCCCGGATACCTCACCGCAGTGGCTTTCTAATTTGAAGCAGTCCGGTGCTACAATTAGCTTTACTGTGCTACCTGTGGGATGGGTTGGTAACTGGCATGAAAACCCAAAACCCCAGTGGATCGTACCTTTGTCGGGACGCTGGTTTGTGGAGACTATGGACGGTCAGCGAGTCGAGATGGGGGAAGGCGAAATTTCCTTTGGAGAAGATCAGGGTACGAAAACAGACGCGCAAGGTCATAAAGGTCACTTATCTGGAACAGTAGGCGATGCGCCAGCTGTTTTAATAATGGTGCAATTTGAAAAGACTCCGACTGTAGACCAATCTTGTCGATTTAGGTAAGTAAGTTAGTATACTCCTTTGGTGAAGTAAACTATGCATAAGTTTTGTAGGTTGGGTGCAGCGATAGCGTAACCCAACATAAAATTTGATGGTAATGTTGGGTTGCGTTTCACTCCACCTACATAAATATATCTTTAGGACTTACGCATTGACAAAAAAGATTATCTATGTTGTCTAGAAAATGCGATCGCTGCTAAGGTTTGCAAAAATATGCTCACGTACAACTAATGTGAACATATTTCGTTGTACTTCGTACCAATTGCTAATTATTTTTTCAGACCGCATAAACTCCAATCTAACAAAAGCTTGAAGGGAACAAAATATGTGAGTATAGACAACCACATTGGGGCAGTCTGGTATTTCGTTCATCACTATAATGCCTCTCTACGACAATAAATCATTACTATGCATCACTACCAAAATATGGATAAACTTTCACTTTGTATTCGGCAATTTGGAGAAGCGGCGAGATTGCATCTTGACGAAGCTATTTTGTTAGGAGAAATGTGCTTGCTCCCAAACTTTTGCCATGAGCCAAATACATATGAAGTTATTAGTGCGTTTGTAAATAGTGTGAATAGCCGAACTTTATACTGGGGTCGTAGCAGCATGGGCGAGATAACAGTGTTTGCTAAACCCATAAATAACAGCTACGATAAAGACCGAATTAGCACTCTTTATATTGCAAACTTATTGAAATTTAGCAGACGTTTATATCCAGAGATGGAACACTATTCATTCGGCAAATTTTGGGATGAACTGGATGTTTATCGCCACTCTGAATTTTTAAATCAAGATGCATTTGAGATGTGGATGAGTAACTTTGGGCATGAGCCAAATTTGGAAATATTTCTTAAGAGAATAATACCTAAAATGTTCGGTCAGCCTAATCAAAATATTTCTTTCTACTGTCTTGTAAATGATGAAAATGAAAACACAGACTTTGCACCATACATTTTTATTGGCAATAGCTGCATTTTAACCATTGCCAGACGATGGATACTATAGTTGTAGCGGCTTGTAAACAGTCAATAACCGTGACTGTGGCGGTATATTCTTCACTTTCAGTAAAGATGTGGGTAACATTCGTTAATAATTAAGGGGAGATAAGGAGTTGTTTTTTGCCTTGATTTTTGGGTACGCGCACTTGTGTGGTAAAGATAGTAACGTTACCAGCGCTATCAGTTCACTGTAGGTCAAGGTGTAGATACGACCGTTGCCATTACCTGAACGTTCCGCACGTAGGAAGATGCGTCCATCAAAGCGAATCTCAATTTAAAAAACTAAAGTCACAGCGAAACACTTTTCAAACAACCTCTTAGTATACTTTTTTGGTGAAGTAAACTATGCATAAGCTAATCGTTATTTAAATTGCACCATATTCATGGTAATAAAAGCTGCAAACCTCCCTTGGGCTTACGCCATTTGTCGTGCCATCAGATTAGCAAATAAGCCCTTTTGATTCACTAATTCTTCAAACTTACCTTGCTGAACAACTCGACCGGCTTCAATCACATAAATTCGGTCGGCGTTGCGGATGGTGCTGAGGCGATGGGCGATAATTATGCGCGTTACTCCTAACTGGTCTAAGCTGCTACTAACTATCGCTTGAGTACGATTATCTAAAGCACTGGTAGCTTCATCAAAAATTATAATTCTCGGTTTTAAGACTAAAGCACGAGCAATTAATAACCTTTGACGTTGCCCACCAGAAAGATTTGTACCCCCCTCCGAAATGACTGTGTGCATTTCCATTGGCATTGACTTAATATCATCGGCAAACCCAGCCATACGTACTGCTTCCCAGGCTTCTTCCATTGTCACTAATGCGCCACTAGAAATATTTTCAAAAATTGAGGCGCTATTGATGCGACCATTTTGCAGTACTACACCAATTTGTCTACGCACTGCCGATATATCTAACCCCGATAAGTCCTGACCATCATAGTAAATCGTGCCATCTTTTGGCGTTTCAAATCCTAATAACAGCCTAATAATCGTTGATTTGCCACTACCAGAAGGCCCTACCAAAGCAATCAACTCTCCTGGTTCTGCCTGAATTGTCAGAGCGTCTAAATTCAGGGGGCCATCTTCGCGGTAGCGGAAAGTCACGCGATCGACTTTTACTTTACCCGTTAATCGTCCTGGATCGCTTTTGCTCAGGTCGATTTCTGGTTGAGCTTGAAAGATAGGCTTTGCACGTTCCCAAAAAATGCTGATATCTAATATGCTGACTATGGTATTACTCAGCTGAGTTGCCCCAGCGATAAATATGGCAAAGGCGGAATTAAATGCTAAAAATGTACCTGTAGATAATCCTATTCCGCTTTCAGATGGGGCTTGTGCGATTAACGTAACTGCTAGCCAAAAGATAATTATCGAGCTGACAGTTGGCATGGCAGTGTTAAATATCGCTAAGATATCTTCAATTACCTCTGTACTCAGCTTGAATTGTAGCTGCTGACTATACTTTTTTGCCCAATAGGCAAAAGCGCGGTCTTCTGCATTGGTGACTCGAAGTTTGGACACACCAGCAACCATCTGTACAGTAAAACCAAAAATTTCTCCCTCTATTTCTTCTAAAGAACGCAACTTTTGGCGGCTAAGTAAGCCTGAGATGGTAGTGAAGGCGATCGCTATCAAGGCTACTGCGACGACAACTAAAGCTAGACTGGAACTGTAGATAAACAATAGCGCCAGATTTAGTAAAGAGAAGAAGCTGGTAAAAATTGTGCGTAGCACTGTGTCGTTGAGTTTCTGGCGGATTTGAGTGATTGCAGAAACACGAGATTGCAAATCCCCAATTGAATATTCACGAAAGAAAGATACGCGCAGATTAAACAATCTATCCCATAAGGCTGCTTGAGAGTCTAAACTGGCTTTACTTTCTAATCTCAGACCGGCAAAACCTTGGGCAATTTGAAAAATTATCGTCCCAAAGCTGGCGGCTATCAAACCCAAGCCGATTTGCACTAACAATCCTCTATCTGCATCGGGAATCACGGAATCGATGAGGATAGCAGTTGCCAAGGGAGTTAACATTCCCAACAATGCGCCTACAACGCCTGTAAGGAAGATAACAATCAGTTCTCGAATTTTCCCCTTAAAGGCAAACAGAAGTAAGGCGATCGCAGTTAAATTGTTTTCAGGTATAGGACGATAAAATACATAGGCAAAGGGAGCTAGTTGTTGAGCAGTACGATTGTTTACAGGTATGCGGACGTGCTTCTCTGGGTCAAAGATTTCGTACTTTCCTACCCCTGCTGGTAGCAATGCAACAGGAAAATTATCTTGATTGGTATATGCTAATAAAGGGCCGCTATCTTTTTGCCACCATTGGTCATTGAGCAATACGCGTCGGATGCGTATTCGGGATGCACGGGCGATCGCTTCTAATGGTTCTTTAATCCGCTTCATGTCTTCAGAACGCACAGGTGGCAAAATCTTAATTCCTAATGCCCTTCCCACTGCACCTGCGGCAATCAACAACGGTGTACCTGACTGCATCAATTCGGCTTGCTTGGGTTTGAGGACTGAGGCTAAATTTCCGAAAGCATTAACTTTTACCTGAGAATTAAGTTGTTGCCGTGCTTGAAATTGAGTCCATTTTGCTGCCAATTCTTCCTGTTCTATTTGAGTGAGAATTTCGCAAAAATCGCTGTGTAATTCGCTCAAAAGAACTTGGATCTCGTTCCAGTTGGGAAGTTTTTCAGTGTGGGAAAAAACTGGCACAATCGAAAAGCGTTCGCGTTCGCGCAGCTTATCGTAGAGTCTTGTAGAGAAGGTATCGCCTAAACAACTTTGAATATTTTGCTCCCAAGTCTGCACTAACTTAATAAAACTTTCTGCCTCGTCTTTCTCCTGACTTATCCATTGCTCGCATTCTTGTGTAGGTATTTGCAACAACACAGTATCTTCTATGGATACCGCCAAAAGTTTATGGTTATTAGCCGATATCCCAAACAATGCTTCTTTCGCATTGACACTAAATAGATAACGGCGAGTACCCTCAATACCTTGCTCAATCAGAATAGCAAAAACAGCGATCGCACCGGATTCAATTTGCCAAACTGTTAGGGGATTATCTAATACTAGGAATTGATTATCTGTAAGCAGTAACTTGGAATTACTCATCTGGAGTTAAAGGTGCAATGGTTCTTTGGCAAAGGCGTAGGGCATTAAATTGCTCTTCTACTTCTAATGGAATGTTAGTAAAACGAATATAAAAATTATCTGTTTCTGTCGTTTTGTCTAAGACTTTAGCATAGATATCTTCACTTATTTCGGCATTACCTTGCATCAATAAGTTCAGTTTTAGATTAGTAAAGGGCTGTAAAGCTAGATAATTTACTTGAGAGTCATAACATACTTGCGCTCCCTTAGCTGACAGCTTTACTAACTTTCCCTCCATGACAGTGTTATTTACATTTTTTCCATCCAAAACTGTATATTTTAAGGGAATTGCTTCTGGCAGTTCCCAGAAAATTTTATCTTCGTCTTGAACAAGATATAAATTGTATTCTCCAGTAATTCCACCTACTTCATAAATTTTTATCGGTTGTTTCACTCCTTTTGCTTGCACTTCTTTATGTCCAATAATTTTGACAATATAACCAGTTTCATTAATAGTTGATTGCGAAGCAAAAATTTGTCCGCCGACTGTATACGATTCAATGCGATAGGTTAAATTAACTTGATCGCCGATAATTCCATATTTAGTTCGTTTTTCCGAACCAATATTACCGACAACTACTTCTGCTGTATTAATGCCAATACCCATTTCTAGCTTTGGAAATCCCATTTGCTGGATTTTTTTGTTCACTGATTCCATTGCTAGTTGCATTGCCACTGCACAAGCGATCGCTCTTGTCGCATCATCTTTTCTAGTGATTGGAGCGCCGAACAAAACTAAAATTCCATCACCCATAAATTCATCAATCGTGCCTTGGTACTGAGTAATAACATCTGCCATATATCCTAAATAAAGGTTAATTATTTTAATTACTTCTTCAGCAGGTAATTTCTCAGATATAGCTGTAAAACCTCTTAAATCAGAAGTGAGAATAGTAATTTTCTTACGTTCGCCACCAAGTTTTAAACCTTCAGGGTTTTCTAATAAATTAGCGACGACTTCATCGGTGAGATAACGACCAAAGGTCTTGCGAATTGCTCCCGCAGTTCTGGCAATATAAGCAGTCACAGCAATTGCCGAACCAATTAATGTCAGTAATGGTGGGACAATAGGAATCCACCAACCTGCTATAAAAGCTAGATAACTACTACCTACAAGACAGCATCCAGCTAGCAAAATACTAATCAAAGGTAATAATGATTTTATTTTATAACTGCCGCTATATCTTTGTTGCCAGATTAGTATTGCACCAATCAGTGACCAAAGAAAAATCCACAACCATTCCTCTAATTTAGTCCATGTTCTGATTAACGGGCGGCGATCTAAAGTAGCGCTTAAAATTTGACTGATGGCATGAGCGTGAATAGTTACACCAGCCATTCGTTTAGGTGCTGTTAATATAGTACTGCTGTATGGTGTATAGAATAGGTCTTTGAGACTTTCGGCTGTGGAACCAATCAACACAATTCGCCCTTTTACTAAGTCCTTGGGTATCCGATTATCTAACACATCCATAATAGATATGTGCTGAAATTCTTCTTGAGAACTCCGATAATTTATTAGTACTTGATAACCTCGATCTTCAGCCCGAACATAACCACCATCATTACCTTGAAATAATGGGTAAACAACGTTACCTGTTTTTACTAAATAATCTTTTGTTTGTCCGACATCAATTTGGCGATCGCTCAAATAAAGATAGGCAAGTTTAAAGGCAAAACTAAACACATTTTCGCCATTTTTGTCTGACAAATACATTAAACTGCGGCGAATTTTTCCATCCCCATCTAAGGGAAAATCATTTGCACCGACTCGATCGAGTTTTTTCAGGGCTGGTGGTGGTGCTACCGCCGAGCTATCTTCACTTTGGGCTACTTTTTGTACGCCAACTAAATTTGGTGTAGATTCAAACACCTTAACTAATGATTGATGTCCAAAACCTACTGGGAAATCTCGATATAAATCCAAACCAATAGCACTGGGTTTTTGCTGTTTTAAATTCTCTAAAACTTGTGCCAGCAACTTGTCAGGCAAAGGCCAATAACCGCGCTTACCAAGTTTTTGCACATCAGATTCATTAATTTCTACAATGACAATCCGCGTATCAACAGGTTCTGGAGAACGTAACAGAAACATTTGATCCAGCGCTGCCAATTCCAACATCTGCAATAATCCACTCAAGCGCAGGATAAACACTAATGCTCCCACACTGGGAGCAGCAATGAAGATACCGCGATATTGCCAAAGTTGTTGCTTGATATGACTCCACATGAATCAATTCAAAATTCAAAATTCAAAATTCAAAATTAAATACAGCCACACCACTTGCGGGTGGGGTGTCTACCTGTCTTGTGAGACAAGGATTTTTTCGCCCACAAGGGGCGAGGTTTTAAACCTATCTTTTTTGATAAATTATTTAGTCTTGGCATTCCAGATATCTACTTAAAGGTTTGGAAACTAAATCTTTTAACCCCACTGACTCCAATAATGCTTGCCAATTAGCCATGACTGTGCGATCGCTCGGATCGCTAAGACGTTGCTGTACTAATGTATGTAACACTTCATACCAAATCCCAGATCCAGCATACACTTGGGAAAGCTGCTTGGGATTTGTTGTGGCTAGCTGCTTTGATAAATCATTAGTAGGTTGGATTCGTTCTACCCAACCATCGACAGTGATTCCTTCTCCTACTTCTTCTGAATTGTCAGCGATTGACATATACCAGTGATATTTTTTACCTACTTTCAGACTTGGCGCTTTTGTTGGCAGAGTAAAACCAATAATTCCTAATTGTTTAGGAAGTTTAAAAGTCGTCTCATAGACTATATCCTCACCATCTAGAAGTGAAAAGCGAGCAGTTTCTACTGGTATCTGCGGGATAAACCAGTAAAATGTGGGACGTTCTGCAAGGGTTAAACCTATTTTATTTAGAGGCATTAAGGCAGTTAAAGTTTCTTTACTTTCTAAATACCGAGAACCGCGACGAGTCGCCCCACCAGAGGTAGTTTGTGGCGCATTTCGATTTGGTGGGGTAAACTTTTGACTAATTTGCCAATTCTGAAATTTTTGGAATTTCAGTGCTACTGGTGATTCAGCGATCGCCATTCTGGGCAAACTAGACATTACCAATACTGTCATAGATATAGGAACTGCTGCCATGTTTACAAATTTTTGTATCCAACTCATATTAAGTCCTATTAATTTTCAAGTATCTAACAAAGATAAATATTTGTGATAGCACGAAAAAGCGATAGTTAGTTAAATTAACTACCAATGATAAAATCTATATTAACTTTTGTCTAAAAGCTTTGTTAAAGATTTTACCAAAAAACGAAGTAAGTATAACTTAGCACGCTATTTTATGAATTTATAGCGAATTAACCGAAACAAGCTTCGTGCCGCTCTGTGCGAAACTCTGTACCCTTAACTTGAGGAAGTAAAGCGTCTATGCCTTGAAATTTCAAACCTAAATTGGCTACCAATTTGCAAAACTGTGTACTTAGTATAAACAGGAATTTAGTTGTCCAGTAACTTTACCTTTTCATATAAGTCCACCTCTTTTCTGAAAAACCTTGTTTTTACTGACTTTTTACTATTCTGTCAGCCAGGTTAAAAACTTCTATAAAACTAATAAAAAGCTGGATTTTGCTGTAAAAAATGAATTTCACTCCTAATCAAGTTTAAATTCTATGTTTAAAGAAATGCTGGTTAATACTCCCAACTTTTCTGCCTTTAAGGAAAGTGATATTGATTGGATGTTCAGTGTAGGCAGATGTAAAGAGCATCTTCCTAATCAAATTCTCATTCAAGAGGGTGAAGAGATTATTGATACAGTAGAAATTTTATTAGAGGGAGCATTAAGCATTTGTGTCTCTCTCACAGGTAATGTCAAAGACGCACAAGAAATCGATCGCGTATCGCCAGGGGAATTTGTAGAAACTTTATCTTTTATAGATAATCGTCCTCCGTCTACTACTTTTATCGCTCTAGAACCCTCACGGATATTAGCAGTGCCAAGAGAATTATTACTCAAAAAACTGGAGCAAGATACAGAATTCGCCGCGCATTTTTATCAAAAAATAGCTGTTTTGCTGTCACAGCAGTTGCGGGGACTCACTGATTTTCTTGCCAAAAACAAAGTAGTTCCAGGAGAATCACTGCGAAAGGTTTTGTTTGTGTTTGCTATTTTGAACGATAGCGATATTGATTGGATAATTTCCCAAGGAGTAAGAACTAAAGTTAATCCAGGTAAAGTAATAATTCAAGAAGGGAAACCTGTTGAAGCATTATATATATTATTAGATGGCAAGTTAGGGATTTTTGTTTCCACCCCACAGAATCAAGTTGCCGAAAAAGAAATTGCTCAATCTGTAAAAGGCGAAATTTTAGGGGAAATGTCTTTTGTAGAAGCAACAACTGCCTCTGCCACAGTCAAGGCGATAGAATCTTCTATATTACTAGCTTTACCACAAGAGAAACTAGCTAAACAATTAAAGCAAAATACAGGATTCACAGCCCGTTTTTATCGAGCGATCGCTGTAGTTTTAGTAGATCGGATTCGCGATCGCCTGTTCCGCCGTGGATTTGGAAAATTGGCTTACCAACTAGATCGACTCTTAGCAGAAGATATCGAAGTTGAAGATGAACTCAACTTAGATACATTAGACAACACCGCCCTAGCAGGTGCTAGATTTGACTGGATGATTAAACGTCTAAATCGACAATCTTGAAGAAGACAGGATGCAGGAGGCAGAAGGCAGAAGGCAGGAGGCAGAAAGTAGGTAGAAAATAGCTTCATTAGTCTTCAATTCCAGTCTTAATTACGAACTTGTACTGAGCACAGTCGAAGTATTACGAATTAACAAATGAATGGCTGAAGAACAAGATAGTATATTTCGCAAAGAATCGCTGGAGCGTTTATCTTCTCCAGAAAGATTGGATCGGTTAATGCAAGTAGTCAATCCTGTAGATTGGCTGCCTTTGGCGACGCTGGGTAGTTTTGTGTTGTTGGGGTTAATTTGGAGTATTTTTGGACGTATTCCCGTCACAGTCACAGGAAAGGGAATACTTATTCAACCCAATCAAGTTGTCACTTTTGAGTCGCCAATCTCAGGACAGTTAAAAAGTCTAAATGTGAAAACAGGACAATGTATAGATCGAGGATATGTCATAGCAACGATCGATCCGACGGATCTCAAACAGCAATTGCAACTGCAACGCTCAAAACTGGGGCAATTACAAACACAAGAACAAAATTCATCCCTGCTTCAGCGACAACGTACCGCTAAAGAAAAAGAGGCGATCGCATCTGCTAAAGCTAATTATATTCAACGTTTGCGGGATACTCAAACTCTCACGCCTGCATTTTATGAAAAAGGCTTAAATGCCATCCGCGAACAGCGCCTTAGTTTGCAGCAACGCCTCAATGATGCTGTAACTGTCGTACCTATACTCAAAGATCGATTACAGAAGCGCCAGCAACTCGTAGATGCGGGAGCCATTGCCAAAGATACATATTTACAAGCAGAGCAAGAATATAAACAGGCAACGCAAACCGTATCTGATATCAAAGTGCAGCTCAAGCAATTAGATGTAGAAGAAACAGAAGCCCAGCAAAGATACTTACAAAATTTGAGTTCTGTAGGCGAACTGCAAGCGCAGTTAAAAGACTTAGAGACTAAGAGCCAACGTATCGATCAAGAAAACGTAGAAAATCTTAATACCAAAATTAATCAAATTCAAGAAGTTAATCGAGCGATCGCGCAACTAGAAAAACAAATATTAGAAAATAGTCAAATTCTTAGCCCTAGTAGCGGCTGTGTATTAGAAGTTGCTGGTTTTGTCGGACAAGTTACTAGTCCGAAAACTCCGCTCGTCACCTTGAACGTCGGTGACAAAAAGACTTCACTAATTGCCGTCTCCTACTTTCGTGTCGAAGATGGTAAACAAATTCAACCAGGAATGCTCGTGCAAATTACCCCCACTTCCGTAAAAAGAGAACGCTTTGGCGGTATTGTCGGTAAAGTTACCTCTGTTTCCCCCTTACCTGTGACTAAAGAAGGCGCAAAGTCTGTGATTGGCAATCCCGATCTAGTCACAAACATCTTGCTAACTGGAGGCGGAGATATAGAAGTGCGAACAGAAATGGAACTAGCTCCATCCAACTTTAGCGGTTATCGCTGGTCTTCTTCCCAAGGGCCAAAATTAAACATTTCTCCCGGAACAACTACCAGTGTTCGGGTTAAAGTAGCAGAGCAAGCACCAATTACTTATGTCTTGCCTATTCTCAGAGAATTTACTGGCATTAACTGAAGTGTTAGGGGATGTTTGAAAAGTCCTCTTCTTGGGAGCAAAACGTTCTAGATCCCCCTAAATTCCCCGATAAATTGGGGGACTTTGATTTCAGTTTCCCCCAATTTATCGGGGGGTTAGGGGGGAGCAACAAGTGCCTAAAGTCACAACAAAATACTTTTCAAACAACCTCTTAGGGGAACGCTCTTGTGCAATTGATTCAGCAGTTAATATCCTTAATTCAAAACCTTAATCCCTTCCGCCAAAAAGCCCCATTATTAGATTTAGAAACGGCAGAAACTCACATCTTTTCTCGCGTCAAAACTCCCACTCTATTGCAAATGGAAGCTGTAGAGTGTGGAGCAGCAGCTTTCGGGATTATTTTAGCCTACCATCGTAAAATTGTGCCTTTAGCAGAACTGCGGCAAAATTGCGGTGTTTCTCGTGATGGTAGCAAAGCCTCTAACATGATCAAAGCTGCGAGAAACTATGGAATGCAAGCCAAAGGTTTTAAAAAGCAATTGGCGCAATTACAAGAACTTCGTCCGCCATACATTGTTTTCTGGAATTTTAATCATTTCTTAGTAGTAGAAGGATTTAAAAAAAATTGGGTTTATCTCAATGACCCAGCTACCGGGCCGAGACGAATTTCCTTTAAAGAATTTGATGAAGCTTATACAGGGGTTGTTCTGGTAATGGAACCAGGCCCAGAATTTCAACGTGGGGGTCGCAAACCGAGCTTAATAGGCGCACTCTTTGACCGTTTACGGGGTTCTTGGGGAGCCATTCTCTATTGTTTATTAGCAGGATTTTTTCTAGTCATTCCAGGGTTAGTTTTACCAGTCTTTAATCAAATTTTTGTTGATAACATTTTGGTAGAAAATCGCACAGACTGGTTGCGTCCATTAGTTTTGGGAATGACAATTACAGTGATTATTCAGGTGTTACTGACATTACTACAAAGACGTTTTCTGAGAAAACTAAATATTAAATTATCGGTGGAAATGTCAGGGCAATTCATCCACCATATTCTTCGCTTGCCAGTGGCGTTTTATGCCCAAAGATTTGCCGGAGAAATTAGCAGTCGAATCAATATCAATACTAAAGTTGCCGAAGTGCTATCCGGACAGTTAGCCAGGACTGTAATTGATACCGTCATGGTAGTATTTTATGCCTTAGTCATGTTTGCTTATGATGGAGTGCTGACTGCGATCGGTATCTGTTTTGCTGCGATTAATATTTTGACTTTGCAGTGGATTTCCCGACAGCGCACAGATATTTATATGCGAATCATCCAAGATAGAGGCAAAGTTGCAGGGACAGAAATTGCTGCCCTTCAAAGTATGGAAACTCTGAAAGCATCAGCGTTGGAATCTGATTTTTTCTCCCGTTGGTCGGGTTACTATACAAAATTTATTAACGGTCAGCAAGAGTTAGGTATTACTAATCAAGTACTAGGTGTTTTACCTGTTTTCTTAACTAGTTTAAGCTCCTTAGCAGTTTTAGTTATTGGTGGTCTACGAGTCATGGATGGGCATCTCAGCATTGGGATGTTGATTGCTTTCCAAAGTTTAATGACTAGCTTTTTAACTCCAGTCAACTCTCTAGTCAATTTCGGCAGTACCTTACAGGAACTAGAAGGAGACTTAAATCGCCTCGATGATGTATTGCAAAACGCAACCGATTCCGAATTGGATAATCATAATTTACATACCTCACAGTATGCTTCAGCTTGCGAACTTAAGGGATATGTCGAATTAAAAAATGTCACATTTGGTTACTCTCGGACAGATGGGCCTCTAATTCAAGACCTAAGTCTTCAACTGAAACCAGGACAGAGGGTAGCCCTAGTTGGTAGTAGTGGTTCTGGTAAATCAACAGTTGCCAAATTGGTAGCGGGGCTATATCAACCTTGGTCGGGAGAAATTCTCTTTGATGGTATCCCTAGAGAGCAAATTACTAGGGCGATACTTTCTAATTCTTTGGCAATGGTAGAACAGGAAATTTTTCTGTTCGCTGGCAGTGTCCGAGATAATTTGACTTTGTGGGATGATACAGTGTCTAATTCTCAATTAGTCCGAGCTTGTAAAGATGCAGTTATTCATGAAGTGATTTTAGCTTTATCTGGAGGGTATGAAGGTAACTTACTTGAGGGTGCTGCTAATTTCAGTGGCGGACAGCGCCAGCGTTTAGAAATTGCCCGTGCATTAGTCAACGATCCCACAATTCTGATCATGGATGAAGCAACCAGTGCCTTAGATGCTGATACGGAAAAAATTATTGACCGAAATCTGCGCTATCGGGGCTGTTCTTGCATTATTGTGGCTCACCGTCTCAGTACCATCCGCGACTGTGATGAAATTATTGTTCTGGAAAAAGGTAAAGTAGTGCAACGCGGTACGCACAATGAAATGTTGCAGCTTGATGGTTCCTATGCACGGTTGATTCGGTCAGAGCAGGCAAGTGTTTAAGTAAGTCGGCGCAATTATAGCTAACTGGCGGAGGCTGTCATTTGTCCTTTGTTATTAGTAAGGGTTTTAAGCCCATTTACGTTTCCCAACATATTTTGGTTTATTTCACCGACTTATACCAATTCAATTAATGATTGCAACACATCCTTGGTTGAAGACGCGATTCATCGCCTCTCTACAAATGATCTATTTGTCGCATTCTTTTTTCAAATTGGTATTACTTAGCATTGCTTCACGTCTTCTCAACTCTCGAATATTCTTAATCGGCTCAAGACCAAGATATTGCCCCCGAATTCTTAGAGAAAGGTAGTTTAAAGTGTCCCTGCGATCGCTTTCACTCCCCGTCCATGAATCGCTTACAGCCTCTAGTTTATTTAACCATTCTAGATGATGCGATCGCGCTTGTGTCTCGTCTTGCAGCAACAGCGATAAAGACTGAACATCAACCGAGGGGGCTGGAAAAAGTTTAGCCAATCGCCGATTATAAGCGTTGCGTCCCAAACGATAAGCAATTGACATGGCTGGTTCCAAGTACTCTATGTAGTGCCAGATCATCATCGGCATGAAAATAGTTTCACCAGGATAAAGTACCGCATCATAAGCGTTGGTATATCGGAGAAAATCCGTTTTCTCGGCTTCTGAGAAATTTTCCAGGAAGATACCACTGGTACGGCAGAGATTAAGCCGATCGATCGCATCTAGCTTTTGAGTTTCACGCGAATGAATCAATACAAATCGCTTTGTGCCAAAAACTTGAAACAATAAAACATTACGTTGATCGGCATCATAGTGCAAATGAGCATAATTATTGCTGGCAGCGACAAACATGTTGGAGTACAAGTCGCTTTCATCATTTAAATGTTGGTATGAATTCAGGGGCAATAACTGAAGTAACTTTTGGGGCGTAGGATATTCAACACAGATATCAAGAGTTGTGGGTTGTGCTTGTAGGAAATCAAGATATTCACCTAAATTCATCATTCGAGGAACATCAGCTGATGTCGAATTTAGCAGATTGGCGATGTAATTTGGACAGATTTCAACTGGGATATCAGTCAGCCCTGTTTTTACCTTTTCAAGGCTATCCATCGGACGTAGTGGTGAATTCTGAAATAGATTGGTGATAATCGCTGGACGCTGGGGCAGAATATACTCTCGGTAAAAGATATCTGCTGGAGGTGCTTCGATACGGTCGATGTTGTCGAGAACCACGTTTTTTGATTGCTAAATATGCCGTAATGCTGCTTTAGGCCAGCTTCTATTGTCAACCTTTCTTTTCTTGATTTAACATCAGTGAACTGTGGTAAAAGTCATTTCATGACCGACGAATCAACTTCAACTACACAAGCTAGTAGTCAAGACTGGGAAAATGGGAATTGGGTGCAACTTAATGTGGGACTCGTCAGGCATCAGGGTAATGCACTATCGAGTGCCCGTGCCCTGTTTGCCCGACTCGAACCGTTAGTTACTCACTGGCAAAGTAATGATTTGTTGCGCTGTTTCTTCTTTATGAGAAAACCGCCAGATGTACGGGCGCGCTTTTTTACAACAGTGGATCGGCAACAAGCGATCGCTGATATCTCCGATCTCATGTATGCACTTCAGGGTGAGAATTTGATTAATTTATTTTTCTTTAGTGACTACGAGCCTGAAACTGACCGATTTGGGGGACTAGAAGCCATGAAGTTGGTTCATCAGCACTTCGACGCAGACACTTCATTGTGGCTCATGCTTGACTATCTCGATCGACATAACCTTAGTGTTATTTCCAAAGATTTACTTGTGCCAACTGTGTTGCACGATCTCTTTACCCGTACTCTGTCAGATCCGGTAGCTATTCTCGCAACCTGGCACAGTTTAGCGGCTTTAATTTCCACACCTCCTGAAGGCACAATTCCAACAGTTGAACTACTTTCCCTCGAAACTTTGTATGACTCAAAAGAAGCAGAGATATTGCAAAAATATGCCATAGCTAATGACATACTTGCAAAGGAATTACTTAATCTTCAGCATCTTGGTCAATTGACTCAGGATCTAGTTGACATCTTGGCCGCAGTTGCGATGTTCAATTTTCACCGCCACGGGTTTGATTCGCATCGTTCAGGAAGGCTAATTGAAGCTATAATCCGAACCCTTGAGCAAAAGAATGCGAAAAGATGAAATTCCTACAATAGACCTCTTGGCATTTGTGCTTTTTGCAAGAGGGGAAAAGGGTAAAGGTTAAAGGGGAAAGGGACTTTTGCAGAACCTTTTCCTCCGCCCTTACCCCTTCTTGGAACCCCACCTTCCCCTTTACCCTTTTCCCGACAAATGCCAAGAAGTCTAATCTATTCATTAGCCAAAACATTAAAGGGGAATGGCACGCTTGTTAAGACACAGCCCTTGCCCTAACTGGTTAAGAGCCTGAAGGCTCTTAACCCATTCTGGGAGGCTCCGCCTCCTCTTTCTTGACCAGAGGCAGCAGCCCTCTGGGAATACATTCCCAGCCTCCAGGCTAGGAACGAGGCTACGAGTAAGGAGAGTTTTTGCTCCCCTCTCCTGGTAGGAGCTACGGTGTACACACAAGTGTTGGTGCAGTGTATCTATCTCGCCTCGGAATAAATTCCGAGTCTCATAACCAAAGTCTTCTTTTAGAAGACTAAACTAAATTTCTTGTTTAGTCCTCTTTTAGAACACTTTAACTATCAGCCCGGAACTTTAGTTCTGGGCGGGATATTTGCTCAGTGTGAGACTTTCACTTGAACAGAAATATTGGCTGGGTAGGATTTTTAGAGATGTGTGTACACCGTAGCCTGGTAGGAGAGGGGCTGGGGGAGAGGTCAAAATAGCACTCGTCGAACTCACGTTATTTTAAGGTTCAAGCGGCACTAACTTGTCAAGTTTAATGTTAATTTTTGTATATTGCTATACAAAATTAATGTTTTATTAGTTACAAAAGTTGACTTAAGCGATCTGGACATTAGCCTATACTTCAAGCAATTATTGTATTGAACAATACTAAAACTTAAGTGATTGTTCTGTTGCCTAGCGATTGGGAACAATACTTTTGAAGTCAATCACCCAGCTTTCAGATTTAGTTACCTACTTCAAGGGAAAGGCCAAGTATCTTATCTTAAGGAGAGTTGATAATGTCTCAGCAAAGTTTTGTCGAATACTATGAAAATTTTTTAGCTCAACCAGCCAATTCGCCGCTACGTGAAGCGTTGGATGCTACGGAAGCAGGTGAGTTTGCAAGAATCGCTGTTGAACAAGGACAGACAAATGGTTTTGATTTTAACGCTGATGATGTGAAAGCCGTGATGGTTTCGGCTGAAAGAAAGGTTCTAGGTTTGTCAACTACTTCTCCATCTGTGAATATCCGTTCTATTAATAGCGTTAACGGTATTAAAGCAAGACCAGCTAACCGAGAATTGTCAGAAGATGAGTTAGAAAGTGTAGCTGGTGGACTGGCTTCATCCACAGTTAAAGAGACAGTTATGTGTTGCTGGTAGCCTTGATTTAAAGCTTGCGGTATCTGTGAAGGGAAGGCGTTGCTAAATTGCAACGCTAACCTTTTACTTTAATAGACCTCTTGCAAAAGTAACTTTTGCACTCTTGCGGGAAAAGGGACTCATCTTTATTGGGGAAAGGTTTTTTTATTTCTTTTCCCTTTCCCCCAAACCCAATTCCCTACAAATGCAAGAAGTCTAATGATTGTGATATCGCCATTTTCAAAGGCGCTAATTATAACTTCATGTGGCGCGTGCTTAATAGAACACATTGACAAACACTTAAGTGCGTTAGAAATTGAGTATTTATTAGTACTCTCAGCAATGGTTGGAGAAAGAAACAAGCGAATGTGGCAAAATCTGAATGCTCCTAAGCTGAATCTTAATGGCACGTTTCGGACAGAAGAACCTAATTCTACTTGGGAGAAGCTACAAGAATTTCTGGTTGCTTTTGGCATCACGCGGGTTGCAGACATTACTGGTCTTGACTGCATTGGTATTCCTGTTGCTCAAGCGATTCGTCCTAACGGAAAAGCCTTTTCTGGTTCTCAAGGCAAGGGAATTTCACTTCAGCTGGCGATGATCTCGGCAGTGATGGAATCTGTGGAGTCTTATCATGCAGAAAACCTCCCCCAACCAGAGATAGTTGCCTCTTATGAGGAAGTTTGCCGACATCACCAGGCAATCGATCCTAGCGTTTTAGAGCCAGGTAAGCGATCGCAGTTTTATCATCCTGCAATACCGCTAGATTGGATTTGTGGAACCGATTTATTTACGGGCGAACCTGTTTACGTACCACAGGCGTATCTTGATTTAGACACCACAACTGAAAAACGCGATACCAATCTGTTCAGCACTTCTAGCAATGGACTAGCATCAGGAAACCATTTACTAGAAGCGATCGCTCATGGATTGTTTGAAGTCATTGAGCGCGAAGCTGAGTGGCGTTGGTGGCGCTTACCTTTGGAGGAACGGATTAACTGTTTGGTTGATATTCAAACCATCCAGTCTCCGCTTTTGCAATCTTTACTCTATCAAGTTGAACTTGCCAAGGCAACAGCCGTGATTACTGATTTAACTTCAACTATCGGAACACCTACTTATAAATGCTTGATTAGCGATCGGGAAAACTGGCATGGACGACCGACAGCAGCAGGGTGGGGATGCCACAGTTCCAAAGAAATTGCTTTAGCACGGGCGATTACTGAAGCGGCTCAATCACGAGTAACGGTGATTGCAGGTAGCCGAGATGACATTCATCCAGATAGTTATGCCCTTGGACGCATCAGAATGCCAGGTAGCCCAGCGATCGAGTCTAGCAGCAAAAGACCGATCGCTACTCTAATTGATTTTGAAACTCAGCCTGAGCTAGCCTTTACCCCAACGTTTGCAGAAGAAATTCAACAAATTCTCGATTGTTTGAGTAATCAGGGATTTAAGCAAGCTGTCTTCGTCAATCATACGCGACCGGAGTATGGCATTCCAGTGGTGCATGTGATTGTACCGGGTATGCATCTCCCTTCGTCTTTGTAAAATTCAATATGCACTGGAATTCTTTGGAACCTAGTCAAATTCTCATTTTTCTTGGGCCCACCCTATCTGTTACCCAAGCCAGTCAAATTTTACCGGCCTGTTACCTCGATCCTGTCCGTTGTGGTGATATTCTTGCCTATCTGCGGTTACAGCCGCGTGTAATTGCTATTATTGACGGTTTTTTTGACCGTAGCGCTTCAGTTTGGCATAAAGAGATTCTCTGGGCATTAGAAGCAGGAGTGCGAGTATTTGGGGCAAGTAGCATGGGTGCGCTTCGAGCCGCTGAACTTGAAGCCTTTGGCATGGAGGGATTTGGAGCTATTTTTGCAGCCTACCGAGAAAGACACTACATCGGGGATGATGAAGTGGCAATTTTGCACAGTAGCCCTCAATTCCAATACCAACCCTTAACTGATGCCTTAGTAAACATCCGCGCTACAGTTCAGCTAGCGGTAGACAAAAATATTATTGAGCCAGCGATCGCTAGTTTAATTATCAGTTGTGCCAAACGGCAGTTCTTCACTCAACGACATTTGAGCCAAGCAGTGGCTGAAGCTGAGGTACAGGGGGGCGATCGCCAGGTTTTAGCCCAGTTTTTGGAATTTGTGCAAAATGGCGGCTATGTGGATCAAAAACAGTCAGATGCCATTGAACTGCTGAAACATCTGGCCGCTATGGTTAGAGAAAGTGGTGGTACTGCTGCTAATCAGCAAGTAAAGTTTCAACTCAACAAGTCGATTTTCATAGAGGAACTTCAAGCTAGAGTTGCTATTCGTCCATTACGGACAGCATATTCCTGGTTGCCTCTGACTGAAAAATTAAGCCAAGAAGCCCGATTTTTCGGCAGAGTTTACATTCAATTGCGTAATCTCGCTGGGTTAATTCGTTGGTGTGATGCTGTAGCCCAACAACAGAACTTGCAACCTGAAGAAGGCAGGAGGCAGGAGGTAGTGGGTTCGAGTTCTGATGCTAATGAACTAGAGTTAGACGTGGATACCTCAGCAATACCAGTCTTAGTTGAACGTTTGGGTCGGATTCAGGCATTGCTGAAACTTCATAGTGCAGACGATACCTTTGCCAAAAAGGTTGAACAATTGCATCAATTTGTCTTGATAATTGTTGGTAAGGATATCTCCTCAGTTCAGCAAGAGATAACTAACGCAGATGCAGATATTGTAACTGCATTAGCGAGTTGTGAACGTAGATTGTATCGTCAGGTTGCTATCCTTTGGGCTTTAGCCGAACAGACAAACAGCCAATCAAAAGCGAGTTTGAGAACTAGCATTACTCAAAAAATTACGCAACATTTTTTCCAAGAAAGGGGAGTTACTAACGAGGCTGAATTTCCGGCTTGGTTATCGAGTAATTCCTTCACTCCAGATGAATTTTCTCAGATGATGGAAGCGATCGCGCGGCTAGAGGGATTTGTCAATGTACCCCGATGGTGGGGGCGAGGTATGAGCAACTATTTCTCAGTCACTGAGTGCTTTCTTGCCGATGCCTTAAGGCTGTCTGGATTTTATCCAATTTTAAGTAAAAAAGTTCATCTGGCTGAACAAACACAAAGCTGGGAAACCGATCTGAAAAACTGGCGTCAGGTCAATGCCTTTCCCCAGGTATGTAATATTACTCAAGTGGCTTTTTGGCTAGATTTTAGCGAACCAGAAGAATTTGTGAAAGAACTAAGTATAAGGCAGAATTGAATTCAAAATTCAAGTTGCGCTGTCAGCGCACCAAAGGTGCGACTCAAAATTCAAAATTAAAGAAATTTTCATCCGTTTTCGAGGTAACTCCAAAAATGTTTAGCACTAACTTTGATTTTGAGAAATTAATTCAGCCTATCGATACCGTAACCTTCTTCAAAGAATACTGGGAGCGGCAGTGCCTTGTTGTTTCACGAAAAGAAACAGATTACTATTCAGGTCTGTTTTCTATGAAAGATGTTGACTCGCTCATTCGCTTTAGTGGCATTCGCTATTCTGACTTTAATGTATCCAAAGTGGCAGATGATTTTTCTAATCAAGCGAATAAATTAGGGGGAAAAGGCTCTATAAATCCCAATGCATCTCCTAGTATTTATCAATTTTATGATGCCTATAATCAAGGCAATACCTTGTGTATATTTCATCTGCAACAGCATTGGGAAGCGATCGCCACACTTTGCAGAAATCTGGAACAATATCTCAATCATCCAGCGAATGTCAATCTTTACCTGACCCCTAAAACTGCTCAAGGATTTCCTCCCCACTTTGATACACACGATGTTTTCGTTCTTCAGCTTTCGGGAACTAAACTCTGGCGCACCTATGATTCCTACTGGGATTTGCCAATGCTAGAAGATGCTCGGCGATTACCACAAGAAGTATTACGGGAGCAACTAAAGGCTCCTAATCATGAAGTTGAACTCAAGCCAGGTGATATGTTATATATCCCGCGTGGTTTTGTGCATGAAGCCAAGACGTTGGATACTTCCTCACTTCATATCACCGTCGGTATCGCTGTTTATCGCTGGGTTGATCTGATTCAAGAAGCTCTCACATCGATTGTGCAGCAAAATGTTGAATTTCGCAAAGCAGTTCCCGTTAGCTTTTTGCGTGACGATGATGCCAGGACGCAGACCAAAAATCAATTGAAAGATTTACTCAAAACCTTCGCTAGTAGCGTTGATATTGATGATGCAGTTGAACGACTAACTATTAAGTTCATTGGCTCACTGTCCCCACTCGCAGATAGCCATTTCAGTAAATTGGACGACTTGCAACAGATTGACTTGGATACTTACGTTGTCAAACGCCAAGGAATGATTTGCACAACCGTCAGAAAAGGAGATGTAGTGATGATTCAATTTCCCCAAAACAGAGTTGAAGGGCCAGCATACGTTGAGCCAGCTTTCCGCTTCATTGCTGAGTCAGAAGCTGCATTTGAGATCAAATCGCTGCCCGATTTTGCCAGCGACAATAGCAAGATCGTGTTGGTACGCCGTTTGCTCAAAGAAGGATTGTTAACGATTGTTTGAAAATAAAAATAGTCAGGACTTACGCTATTGCATTAGACTTCTTGCAGAAGTGGGGAAAAGCGTAAGGGGTAAAGGGAAAAGCGGCTCATAAAAACCCTTTTCCCTTTAACATGCATCCCTTTCCCCCCTCTTGCAAAAGTAACTTTTGCAAGAGGTCTATTAGTTCTGAAGGGTAAAAAAGTTCGTAGTAAGGACTTTAGTCCTGGATTTTTAAGCACTGAAGTGCTTATACCATTTCTTTATGAAGCTGCGCTAAATAAAGCTTCAAGAATAAAGTCGTAAGAAGTCAGAGAAGCAATCACCTCAGGTGTAATTGTTTTTAGTACATCAGTTAACTTCTGCTGTAGTTGCACAAGAGTTTTACAATTTTCCCATTGCAGTTTCGATTTGAGAAATTCCCAAACACGTTCAATCGGATTGAGTTCGGGAGAGTGAGGAGGTTGAAAAATAGGGATAATATTATCTGGACAATCGAGAGCTTTAGCTTTGTGAAATGACCCCTGGTCGAACTGTATGACTGCGATATCATCTCCTCTTGTCAGCAGACAGTAATTCCAAAAAACGTTGGAAACAATCCCCATTCAGGTAGGGAAACTCATAGAAAAAGCTGTATCCACTCAGAGGTTCGACAACACCGTATAGATAAAAATTCTGGCGTTGCCACTGGCTTAAGCCAACAGGTTTAACTCCTTTAGCTGTAATTAAACGTCCTGTAATTGTCTTTAATCCTAATCGTGTTTCGTCTTGACCGGAGGCGGAGCGTCTCCGGCTCCGCACAAGTACCTTAATCTCTTCCCCTCTCCAAATTCCTCCTGCAAGAATTTGAATGCTAGAGGAAGTTTTTTTTAAAGTGAGATAGACTTTCTGGTTGTTGTTTGGTGCTTTGAGGACGAGGTACTTTCAACGGGAGCACCTAAACGGTTGCGAACAACTTCATAGACCGTTTTATAAGCCAGTGAAAGCCCTAATTCGCTCTTGAGCCATTGTTGAATTTGACCATAGCTTTGAAAACCAGATGGCTCCTGTAACCGCTTTTTCAAGCGTTCTAAGTCTGAACCACTGATGCTCGGAGCTTTTCCGGGTGCATGTTTGACTTCAAGCAAGCCCCTTGTTCCTTCATCTTTATACTTTCTCACCCAACGAGTTATGGTTGCTTCATCACGCCCTAAACGTTCTGCCAGCGATCGCCTGCTGCTGACTTGACTACTCTTGAGCCAATAGAGCATTTGCAATCGTTCTTTGCTGCTTGCCGTTGTGGAATGTTTGAGAGCTTTCTCCAATTCTTCAAGGCTTTCTGAAATCTCGATTTGGAATGGACCACTCATCACAAAATTACTAAATGCATCCATCTATAAGTTTGACGTAGTTTGGCGCATCTTCATACAGAATTGGTATTACTACAAACTCAGAAATACAGCGTCCTCATATCAAGCCCCATTATTTAGTTATGAAGTTCCCTTTTCCCTTTCCCCTTTAACCTTTTCCCTACCCGAAGGGTTTGACATAGACCACTACGCAGGAAGCCAGGTGTGTAACCAACTATCTCGGCGCTTTGCGAAGTCGTAAAGTAAATCTTGCCGTTGCTCGCGCAAGCAGGAGAGGGCTTGATGTTGGGGCATGGCAGTGCTAGCCAGCCCTTTGAGTATTGCGAGTTGGCGTTGCCAAGTGGCTAAATCTTCCACGGGTTCCACAAAGCGAGCGGATACCTGTTGCCCAGCTAATAATGTGTCATAGGAGTGATCGTCAGAGAAAAACTCTGGCGGATGTAGTGTATAAAACATCGAATTTCGATAAGATAAGGGCGCTCGCTCGCTAAACAATGCTAATCGCTCTACTGCACCAGAGATATCTGTGTTTCTATTGGCTGCTTGCCAGAAGGGAGTAGATAGACGGTGATTGAACTTGTAGTGAATTCCAAGAAACCAACGCAGGGCATCCCAACGATCGCCAATTTTGCGGTTGAGTACAGATTTCACCCCCTCATCTTGCTTTGATGCTGGAAAGTTGGTAAGTAGGAGTTCCAATTCGAGAACGATCATGTGGATGGCTGTGGATTCTAAGGGTTCGACAAACCCATAAGAATTGCCGATCGCCACAACGTTGCCTTTCCAAAAATCCTCATGCCGCCCGGAACGAAACTTTACAAGCCAAGGATCGCCCATCCCCGGATTTTTGGCACGCATTTCCTCTAGGGCTTGATCGGCACTACAAAATGCTGAAGAAAACACATATCCCCGATGATCGGCATCTTCAAAAGGGATATTCCAGCACCAACCATTATTCATGGTTTCGGCGAGAGTATAAGGTTTAATAGTGCCATTATGAGGGACGGTAGCAGCGATCGCTCGATCGGTGTTGAGGGTATCTTGGTAACTTATGAATTTTGAGCCAAGTTTTTGCTCTAGCAACAACGAGCGAAAGCCGGAACAATCAATATATAAATCGTAAGTTAGTTTACGCCCATCCTCAGCGATTAGATGGGTAATGGTTTCACCATCGGCAGATATCTGGGCATCAGAAATTTGCACGTCAATATGCTGTATCCCGGCAGCGATCGCTTCCTCTTGTAGGTAACGAACAAACCGCCGATTATCGAGGTGATACGCCCAGCGAATCTGGTGAAGTAGAGACAATGGAGTACCATCGCCCCGATCGAAAATCGGAGCGCGATCGCCACTCATCAGCATTGCCCCTAATGACTGATTGTTCAGCGTTGAATCATAGAGAAGCGATTCTAGCAAGCGTCCGCGCTGAAACGGAAATGTAAATTCATAATCACCGGGCAGTCCCCACTGAAACTTAATCCCCAACTTCCATGTAGGAAGCACGCGCTGATAAAAATCAACGATGTCTAGCCCTAAAAAGCGGGGACTATGGAGAAACTTAACCAGTTCTGGAGTAGTTGCTTCGCCGACGCCGATCACCGGGATAGCACTTGATTCTAGCAAAGTTACCTTGATGTCTGGTCTGAGAGCGCGAAAGGCTAAAGCCGTGAGATAACCAGCTGTACCACCACCCAAAATGCCCACCGTTTTGCAAGGATCGGCTGCTGCACGGATTGTAGCATTGGGTGAGTTCGGCCAGATCCGACCGATTTCTTGGGCAGCCGCAGCGATCGCATTTCGTTGCAGCACTCCCAATGGTTCATCTAATTGCGATGTACACTGCTGACATTCACCGCTAGGAAGCAGCCGCTTAACAGTGCCATCGCCTTGTCGATTAATTTTTACAACGCTGGTGGCGCGAGTTGCTGTTAAGTTCAAACCTAAGATGGAAATCGCTTCTTCAATACATACCTGCGCTATGGAGGGCAAAAGTGGACTATTTGCCTGGTTAAGGATGGGGGTTGACAGTTGCGGCAAAATATCCTGTAAAACCGATGGAATACCTTCTAAGGTAATGACTCGACAACTAAAACAAGCAGTTGCACCCCGAATCACTGTTGGCCCGATGAGTGCTGTTTCTGGGGAAGCAGTGACAAATAAACACGGTGTGCCACTGGCTAGGGCTGATTTGTTGACATCGAATAGGGCTTGATACGGTACACCTTCCAAAGCGCAGATTACAAAGTCGAATTCTTGAAATTCAAGCCCAGAAACACTCACAGTCTCTAGACTATTTGCAGGCACTTTCCAAGAGCCATTGAGAAGTATCCGTTCTTGCTGGAGAGCGAGAAATTCCGGCGTTTGACAGGAAGCAAAATCTGTGAATGAGAAAGCGCGGTGATTTTGAAAACCATGTTTAGCAAAGGCTTGATTGAGAGTATCGAGTAACTGGTGATTGCCGATGATAGCGATCGCCTTTTGGCGTACTTGTTCGGGAACGATTGGCAATTTCCAGTCAGAATTTACGGGTGCAGTTTCAGTTACTACTTCCTCTAAGATATGCAACTGAGTTAAAGCCAAGACAATCTCATGTAAGTAGTTGCGATCGTAAGAATTTGCAAGTTCAGCATAAATTGCCTCAAGCGATCGCACCCCATCGATTAGCGCCAGTAGTTCCCGGATGGTACTGGGGCTAATGCCTTCGAGGGCGAACACTTCGCCGCCCACCCAGCTACAAACCTCACCCGTCTCACTGAGGATTAAATGGGCATTGGGGTTAACGCGAGGCACCTGGGGAATGGTATTTATGAAGTCAGCCATTGACATTTTCTTTCTTTAACAACCTGAATCGCCTCATGGATTGATAAGGCGTTAGTACACTGCTTCGTGAAATAATTTTGGATTTGTCGCCAACGATCTAAATCTAAGCTGTCATTGTGGCTTTGATACTTCGTAGCCACTCGTTGACCCATGAGTAAATTCAGATAACCGTTGTATCCAAAAACACTATTGGGGCAAAGCAGAATTTGACCAAGGCTTGATGGGCCATTGTGTTGAAAAAAGTCTACTATTGCTTCGGCATCACCAATATCAGTTTGATGCCAGCAGTGTTGCCAGAATTCTGATTCTACTCGGTGATTGAATTTGAAGTGAATCGACAAAAAATCACGAATATCATCCCACTTTTGGGCGATCGCTCGATTCGCAAGATTAATTAAGGCTGGGGTGGGTTGCTGGTCGGAATCAATCAACACATCGCACACACATTTAATGGTTTCGCCAATCATGTGTAATCCTGTTGATTCTAAAGGTTCTACGAAACCGGAAGCGTTGCCCACCGCGACGACATTATTTACCCAAAATCGTTGATGTCGCCCTGACTTGAACCTCACAATACTATGGCGATCGCTCATCAAAGGATTGTGCCGTTTCATCTCTTGCAGAGCATCATCATCATTGATAAAAGCGGATGAATATACATAGCCACGGTTGACTTTATCCGGCAAATCAATTTGCCAACACCACCCACTCTGCATGGTTTGGGCAGTTGTGAAAGGGTTGATTGCATCATCTCGCATCCATGTGCCTGTGACAGCAGAATCGCAAAACAAGCTGCTGGCAAAACTGCAAAAGGGTTCTTGCAGAATCTCTCCTAGCAACGTCGAGCGAAAACCAGAACAATCGACAAATAGATCGCCAGCCAGCATTGTGCCATCATCAAACTTGAGTTGGCGAACATAGCCATTTTCGGCGACTTCAATATTTACAACAGGTTTATCAATAATCTTGATATCAATTTCTGTTGCTCTTCTTTCTAAATAAGAAACGAAACTAACATTTTCAATATGGTATCCAAAGCGTTCATCAACTACGAAATCGCCATTTTCTCTGCGGAAGCAAGGTGACTTGCACTGCTCCATCAACAGTGAATAAAGGCTGGATTCTGTGGTGGAATCAAGGCAATAGTAAGCAGTGCTTTTGCTCAAAACACTGAGTTTATCCGCCAGATGAGTCACAAAAGGATAGTTGAAGTGAGACTGACTAGAATCTCCCCAAATAAACTTAATTCCTAGTTTCCAAATAGGTTGTGTTTCTTCATAAAATTGCTCTCGATTTAATTCTAGATACTTATGCAGAAACCAAGGTATCCAAGCGGTAGTCGCTTCACCCACTCCAATAATCGGAATGGTTGTGGAATGGACGACGACCACGTTCAAAGCTGGCATCTTCACCTTCAACGCTAAGGCAGAAAGAAATCCAGCACTCCCCCCGCCAAAAACTACAACATTGTGTATTGTCTTTTCCACACCTATGGCCAGAAATGTTAATGAGAACTTTAGCGCTTCTGGGTTGAGTTCAATACAGACCTAACCCCCAACCCCTTCCCTATAAGGGAAGGGGAGTAACATTCAAAGCCTCTCCAATAATAAAAGCTGCTCCTTTTCCCTCTCCTAAGAGGAGAGGGCTAGGGAGAGGTAGGAGAGAGGAATGAAAGTGAGGTCAAAGTGTATTGCATACAAACGAGAAGTGTTATATCTAATCTCAGTAATGCTCTATATTAGAGTATGCAAGCTTAATGGAATTTAGGAATTATTTGCTACCAATCTTAGCAATTGATATTTAGTTCTTAACTTCTTTAAACATTTCCATCTTTTGCTGTTTAAATCGGCTAGGATTTTTTGACAGTACCAGCTACGGAAACAATTCTCATGCGTGTCACTATCTGTGGTCATGCTGCTTTATACATCGAAACGATCGATCAACGCATCTTGCTCGATCCATGCTTTTCGGATACACTCGTCAAGGGTACGCTTACGTACTATCCTGGTCGAGTATTTGAGTTAGACAAACTGCCAAACTTAACAGCTTTGGTGGTAACTCATGGACACTTCGATCACTTTCACCTAGAAACGCTCGAGAAACTGCCGCGCGAACTGCCCGTAATTACTGCGGATGAACCGGCATTAATCGAACAGGTGCAAAAGATTGGGTTCTCAAAAATAATTATCTGTCAGCCTTGGCAAGCGATCGCCCTTGGACAAACTTACTTGCTCCCCACGCCTTCAGACCACGAAGAACCGGAGTTTGGGCTGTTAGTTCGAGATGCAACTGGCACATTCTGGCACATGGCAGATGCAGAAGTAACGGCGGAAATTGGCGAACGAATCACCCAAGAATACGGTGCGATCGATCTAATTTCCACCAAATATCAACCAGTAGTGCGTGCCAGCATGGGCTATCAGCACGGTATGGGAGCAACCTTCGATCGGCAAGGGGTAGTTAGTTGGTTGGAAGCAGCGTGTGCTTGCAACCCTGCGTTGGTTTTCCCTTATGCTTCCGGTCTGTGCTTTAGCGGTCGCCACGCCTGGTTTAACCGCTATGCCTTTCCCTTAAGTTCAGAAGAAACAGTTCGTTTGTTGCAGCGTCGGCTTGGTTCCCCAGAGCGAGCAATAACGGTGCGTCCTGGTGATGCGATCGAGCTGCGATCTGGGCAATCTCCGCAGCGACACGAACAGTCATCTGATTTTGTTCGGGCAAAGCCATCTCCTGAATTGCGTTGGGAACCAATCGATATCAGCACTCTTACAGGATTGTCCACACCTGAAGAACGGCGTACTTTGCAACGAAAACTGGATGCATTGCTGGCAGGATCTTTTATTTCATGGCTCAAACAAAAAGTCAAACAAGCTGATAGCAGTTGGGCTAGTTTCCCCGCCGAGCAAGTTGTTTGGCAGTTGGTGGTTCATGCTGGAGATGGAGAACGGCTAAATTATGCCATTGATTTCCGCTTAGAGGATTTTTCCGTGTTAGCGGGTGAGCATCCAGAAGCAAACTTCTTTACCCACATCGCCGGACAAGCTGTTGACGATGTGATGACGGGTAAAATGCCAGGGCTAATTTTTTGGCTGGCGGGTGAGGCTCGTAGTTATGAAAAGGTCGTTTGTGTACGCAATAATCGTTTCGAGTCTCCTAAGTGGCCGAAAACACCCGAAGATTTTCCATCAGACCCACTTACTTACTATCTGCGTCATTTTGGCACTGGAGAAACTTCTCTCGTTGAGTCGGAATTGGCTGATGGTGAGTTGGAGAAAGCATCAAATTCCCTTGAAAGTAGCGATGATATTCAAATTCTCACCCGCTTAGGTGAGAACGAAGAAGTGATGAGTAAAAAAGTCCTACTGGCTTATTTAGCAGTTAAAGAAGCAGAGCGTTTGGGGCTGAAGATTTCTGATGCGGAAATTCAAACAATGTCTGACTGCTTTCGAGAGCAGTTTGATTTGCTCGATGGCGAAGATACAGAGCAATGGTTAAGGGAAGCAGGATTGAGTCTTGAGGGATACTCAGCTGTAATGCGAGATTTTACCGCAGTAGTGAAGTTGGAGCAACATTACACTAAGGCGATCGCGCCACTGCTCACCAATCATCGCCGCGTGGCTACAGCGAGATATGCCCGCTCACGACGAGATATCAACGATTGATGAATCATCCCAGCAAACAATTTGAGCTTGCCCCCGTTGGCATCTTGCGGGCTGCTGCTTGGCCAATTGAGACTATTCAAAGTTTTGGCAATCAAGAACTCGCAAGCCTAGCGTTAGCAGCCAGCCGTACAAAGGATGCTGATATCTGGAAAGAATATGCAACAGCCTATCAACAGGTGCATGAAGACGATCGCCAGCAGCTTTGGCAGATGACCGCAGCAGATTCATGGTTTATGAAAGCCCTGCTGTTATCTAATCCGTCCCTGGTTACGGAGGTGCAGCGTGTAGCTTTCCCAAGGCAGGGAAAACGGACTAAAAAAATTCGCCATCTGGAGACGGCGCTGTATCGTTACCTAGCGCGGGCTGCGGGACGAACGACACCTTATGGTTTATGGGCTGGTGTGAGTTTAGTTGAGTTTACCAAGGCAGCACAGCATAATCATGCAGAAGCTCAGTATTCATTTACACCCGATCTCCGCCCTTTTCAAACAATATTGCGATCGCTAGCTCAACGTTCAATTTATCGTCAAAGTGCAACTTGGCGATTGAATCCTACCTTGAAGCGACAAGCAGATGGTTCCTGGCGGTTTTGGGGACGCACTTCAGATGGGTTAGTTGAGCAGCGCGAAATCGAGTCTCAGGAAATTGTAGACATCCTCTTGGAAGAACTGACGAAATTGGAGCTAGGGACATTAGACGAACTAAGCAAAACAGTAGCAGCCTCACCTCGTTGGAACCATGCAGCCCAAATACAAGATATTCTACATCTCTTAATTGATGGAGGTGTGCTTTTAGGCGGACTCGATCTGCCCCAGCGATTTGAAAATTGTTGGGAAGCATTAGCAGTTGTGGCAGACAAGCTGATTGAGCCAGATCGCTGTCTTTGGAACAGTGCTATTCAAGAACTGCATTCCCTTTGCGATACTCTGGCGGCAAAGCTTGATTTTATATCTCTAGATGCACTTACAGATTATCTACAACAAGCAAAGATTTATATCCAAGAACTCGCCCAAGCCCTTGGTGTTTCACTCGTTCAGCTATCCGATCTAGTGCTGCACTGTGATTTGGGGCTACCGTTCCGCATTGGCATCGATGAGGCGCAGCAAAACATTTTACTGCAAACACTCGCAGACTACGAGCGTTGCTGGATTCAGGGTGCGAGTCCAGCTTCGGCAATGCGGATGGGGTTTCGCGAACGACTGAAACAGGAATTTGCGGCGGGTATTGCACTTGGCGATCTCAAATCCACCCTGGTTTCCGAAATGAGAACGGCTCATCGCCACCCGGAAGCGATCGCTCGGTTGGAGGCGTGGGAGCGATCGCTGTCGCAAAATCAAGAGGTAGTCGTTCTCGAATCTGGCAGTAATTCGCCAAAGTCCGCTCTTTCCACAGCCCCTTTCGGTTGCTTATTCGCGGGTCTATTTGAGTCTTTCCAAGTGGTAGTTCACGGGATTAGTGACGATCCGGTGCCAATCTTTGCCCGATTTCAAGACTTACTCAATGGAAATAATTTATTATATTCTTGGTTTCAACAGAGGCTTGACTGTTTAGCCAGCCAACATCAAATTCAGGTTGCAGAATTACAAAGTCCCTTTGAGCCAAACCCAAATGTTTTAGCTCGTCCCAATTTCAATATTCTTCCTATTGAGTTGTGGGGCGCGAGTCAAGATAGTTTATCCCTAGTCGATGCAGAAATTTTTCTAGATCCAAAAACACAGTTGCCATTTTTAAAATTGCGATCGGCTTCGCTAAAACCTGTTGCAGTGTTTTGGTTTTCATTGGCTGCGGTTAATGCTCGCGACCCCATCTCTGAGCAGTTACTTTGGACTACCTTTCAAGATAACCCGATGGCAATCTTTCGCGCTGCCACAGTGCCGATGCAGATTGAACTGACTGTACCTCGTTTTACTCCTCGTATTCAGTTACCAAAAGAAGCGATCGTCCGTCCTCGGCGGACAGTTTTGAGTGGGCAAGTCTTAGCAGAACTCGCCCAATTGACTGGAATAGAGCGCTTTGCCAGATGGCAGCAATTAGCTGCTGAGTATGGCTGGCCGATGCTGCTCAATTTGCAAATAGAGGATAAGCCTTCACTGCTTTTACATCGGGACAGCCCTTTAGCCCTAGAGTCCTTTTTCAAAAAAGACTTACAAAAACACACCCGATGGTTAATTGTAGAAGAGTTAGTCAATCAACCTTGGCTAGTTGATTCTAAAGGGCAGCATTATATGGCAGAACTTGCCTTACCCTTTGCCCGCACCGAACATGGGTGGTCATCGCGTAGAGATGAAATGTCGATTATGAAGGTGGCTGGCTGAAAAAGAAACAGGACTTAGGAAAATCGAACCGCAGAGGACGCAGAGGACACGGAGGAGAATAAGAGTTTTAGAGATGTCTTGCGTAAGTTCTAAGAAAGGAGGAACAGGCGTACAGCTTGGTATTTCGTGCTTTAGACCTAGCGTGTACACACAAATCTTTTAGAGTTACTGTGTAACGTAGGGTAAATTAATTTTTGCAGGTCGATGCAATTAAGGTGCAGGTCGATGCAACTAAGGTGCAGGGCGATGCATTAAAGGTGCAGGGCGATGCATTAAAGGTGCAGGGCAATGCATCAAAGGTGCAGGGCAATGCAACTACGGTGCAGGGCGATGCCAATACAGTTTGGTTAAGGTTTTTTGATTGAGATTCTACATAACAAAGACGCGATAAATCGCCGTCTCTACAACAATCAATTCTTTGTAGAGACGGCGATTTATCGCGTCTCTTGCTTAACCGAACAGGTCGATGCAACTAAGGTACTTGTGTGTACACCTAAGGTACTTTAGATCAGGGCTAATCTTAAATTGTAGACTTTTAATTTTTAATTATTAACTTGCTTATGATACGTCAAAGATTAAGCAGCAACATTAAATTTCAACTCATCTATCAGGACGAAACCAAGTTTGGTAGTGCTGTGACTGGACAATGTGACAACACCATCCGTCGCTACTGCGCCAGCATCACAGCACACCGTAGTCGATATGGTCTTGCAAATGTGGTGGTTCATGCGCGTGAATTACTGGCACAGACAATGGTTTCGGGTGGTCTGGCGGATTTGTATCAGCGTCCTAATATCCTTTTGGAAGATTGGCTATATCCCGATCCTAAAGCCGTTAAACCCGTTGCCCTTGAGCTGGAACGCAATATTGGCGAAACTATCGTCATCCCAAAATTATCTTCCAATCTCCTATCTGAGCTTGCTTTGTATCTGGGAGAATGGCAACAAGGAAGTAATGCTCCAACTACAACCATTGCTCGCGAGTTATGGAACGCATTGGGTGATTATGGCGCACTGGTTGAAGTCAACGAATTATCCGTCAAGCCGCAACTAGGCCAAGCCACTTTTGTCGGTCACTCCACCCTCCGGCTCAGTGATGGCAACTTTAGCATTCTCTTCGATCCATTTCTGTTACCCAAGTCTGAAGTTTATCCGCCAAACTACCAACCCCTCAGCTTAGAGGAAATGGGACAACCCGATGCAGTATTTATCACCCATTCTCACCCCGATCATTTTGATTTAGGAACCTTGTTGCGAGTTGTTGCTAACACACCAATCTTTGTTCCCGAAGTGAAGCGAGAATCTGTACTGGCAATTGATATGGCGTTGCGGCTGCGTCAGCTTGGATTTGAGAATATTCACACATTACGCTGGTTTGACGAAACTCGAATTGGTGGAATGCGAGTGATTGCCCTGCCCTTCTACGGGGAACAGCCAACGGTTGCTCAAGCCCTCCACCCAGAGATTCGCAATGAGGGCAACACTTACCTGATTGAGTATTGCGATCGCCGTGTTGCGCTCACCGCAGATTCAGGGAGTGACTGTCTAGGAGATGTCAAAAAACTCGCAGCCGTAGCCTTAGAGCGTTATGGTTTTCTTGATACTTTATTTGGTGGATATCGAGGTTTTGGACTGTATCCGATTCAGTATCTCTTTTCATCAGTCGCTCGCTATCTTCCTTTTGTGCCGGAGAACAGCTGGCAAGTCCGCCAAAAGATGATGTGCGATGCCGATGATTTAATTGATGTAGCGGAAATTTGGAATGCCAAACGAATTGTACCGTACTCTGATGGCGGTGCGCCTTGGTATTGGCAGCGCGGTCTTGGCCCTTGTCTTGATGGATCGCAAGCACACATTATGGCAGTCGATCCAACCCCAGAGCATGTTTGCCAGGTAGCAACTGTGCGCTCTGGAACCCGCAAAGATGGAGCGATCGCTTCTCCTGTACCGATTTGCTTGCTTCGCCCTGGAGATGCCCTTGCGTTTGCCCAAGAGGATACGCAAGTAATTCAAAACCAATCTTGGCCATATTCTATGATTATTGACAACTAAAGTTATTCCAAAAATCGATTCAGGTAGCGTTATCCTTGATGTAATGCGATGTCTGGCGACAAGCCGCTTCTCTACGAGAGGCTTTGCCAACGCGTCTGTGCCAATATCTAAAATGTGAGCTAGCTATGGATACCGTAATTACACCAGAAAGAATCGAGTTACCACCTGGCGCAGTGTTGAAGCTTTTGGGAGATTGGAAAGACTATCAAGTATTGAGTCAGCAACTAGGCGATCGCTCCTCGCCTCGCATTAAATATCGCAAAGGAGAAATTTTACTGATGGCACCGCTACCAGAGCATGGAAGAGATGCGAGTTTGCTAGCAGATATTGCTAAGGTTTTGCTGGATCATTTAAACCGTGCATACGAATCATTTACGCCCATTACCATGAGCTTGCCAGAAATTAGTGGTATTGAACCAGACTTTTGCTTTTATATTGAAAATTCCAGAGCAGTAGTAGGCAAAAAAAGAATTAATTGGGAGTCAGATCCACCACCAGATTTAGCAATTGAAATAGATGTGACAAGCTACACTGACGTTAATGATTTCTTGCCTTATCGAGTGCCAGAAGTTTGGATATTAAAGAATAATCGGTTATTAATTTATCGATTGCAGGGAGAAAGTTATGCACTTACAGAAAGCAGCTACTTTCCTAACGTCAGAGAAATTGTGCAGCAATGTCTCCAAAGAGCTAATGAACAAACAACAAGTGAAGTCATTAAGTGGTTAAGGAACTATTTACATGGACAACAGTAAGAGCGTCATTACGAATTACGAATTATTATAATCCCTTCGATTTCCGAAACTCCTGGACAACATCTTTAACATTACGTAATTCTCCTTCAACTAAATAGTTTAATTGCCGCATTTCATCTGCTGAAATCTTGCCAGCGAGGGAAGCGATCGCTGTTCTTAATTCGGGATATTTTTTTAAAGTTTCTTGTCGAACAATTGGTGCAGCTTCATAAGGAGGAAAATATTTTTTATCGTCCTTTAGCACCACTACATCCAAGCGGGAAATCTGCCCATCTGTGGAACTACCCGCCACCATATCTACTTGTTTTTGAATCAAAGCACGATACACTAAACCCAAGTCCATAATTTGGGGAGGTTTAGCAAAAAGTAACCCATAGGTTTTAGCTAATCCCGGAAAACCATCTTCCCTTTCCAAAAATTCATAGCCAAAACCGCCGCGCCACTGAGGTGTATATTGAGAAGCTTGGGAGAGAGTTTGAATATTGTTACGCTTGGCATCTTCACCCCGGATAATCATCGCAAAAGTGTTTTCAAAACCCAAGGTTGGCATGACTTCTAAATTAAATCGCTGGGCATAAATTTGTTTTAACTTCTGATAAAGTTCTTTAGGGTCATTAATTGCTTTTTGCTTTAAAATTCCAGTAAAAGATGTGCCTGTGTACTCAATATATGCATCAATTTTTCCAGAAGTAATCGCACTATGACAGATAAAAGAACCACCCAAACGGAAGCGACGATCTACTTTTAAATTAGTTGTCGCCTCAATTTGCTGTGCTAATAGTTCACCTAAAATATCTTGCTCGGTAAAATCTTTGGAAGCAACAACTATATTACCACTGCTACTACTATTTAAATTCGGCGTGCAGGCAGCGATCGCCAATAACAAGGCAAAACTCAAAAAGCAAAGTGTGAAAAATCTCTTCATTAATTTTTAATTTTTAATTTATTCTCTATCCAGCCAATTACAAAGTCAGCCAATAATGCAATTACTGCCGCCGGAACTGCACCAGCTAAAATTAACTGATCGTTTACTACTGATATGCCGCGAAAAATAAATACTCCCAAACCACCAGCCCCAATTGCCGCGGCAATAGTTGCAATACCAATGGCAATTACTGTTGCGACTCGCACACCTGCTAAAATTACTCCCATTGCCAAGGGAATCTCAACTTGCAATAACAATTGTCTATCTGTCATTCCCATACCTCTCCCAGCTTCTCGAATAGCTGGATCGATGCTAGTTATACCTGTGTAAGTGTTACGAATTATCGGCAGCAAAGAATATACAATCAGGGCAACAATTGCTGGTACTGCACCAATGCCGCCAATTATGGGAATAGGAATGAGTAAGCCAAACAGCGCCAAACTGGGAATAGTTTGGAAAATATTCGCGATGCCAAGAATTGGTTGACGGAGATAAGTTTTACGTGTAATTAAAATACCTAATGGAATGCCTACAAGGATGGCAATTCCAATGGCGATGCCTACTAAAAAGAGGTGTTCTAGAGTATGCTGAAGAATTTCTGGGGCATACTTAACCAGGAAGAAATTTTTCATAAAGTATCTTGCAGGGAACGCAGACATTCGAGAAAGGCGAGGCTTTCTGGGTGTTGCGATCGCATAAATTCATCTTTTGTCCCCAATACTATCAATTTTCCGCCAGACATTAAACCAATTCTCGATGCCAACACAAAGGCTTCTTGAATATCATGGGTGACGAAAACAACTGTTTTGCCTAACTCTTGCTGCAAATGCCGAAACTCTTGTTGCAGTTCGAGGCGCGTAATTGGATCGAGTGCGCCAAAGGGTTCATCCATCAACAACACCGGCGGATCTGCTGCTAAAGCCCTGGCTACACCGACTCTTTGCCTTTGTCCTCCCGAAAGTTCGTGCGGATAACGTGTGGCGAATTGTGCTGGTTCTAAGCCTACCAATTGCAACAGTTCATAAACCCGCATTTTAATTTGTTTCGGTTGCCACTTTTCTAAAGACGGGACTAAACCAACATTGCGTTCGACAGTGAAATGGGGAAATAAACCAATTTCTTGAATGACGTAACCAATTTTTCGCCGCAGTTTAATTTCATCCCATTCAGTTGTGGGAATACCATCAAATAAAACTTCGCCTTGTGTAGGTGTAAATAGGCGATTGATCAACTTCATTGTCGTGGTTTTACCGCTACCACTGCGCCCAAGTAATACCAGTGCTTCTCCTTGGCGAATGGTGAAATTGAGGTTTGACACCAATGGGCGATGATTGCGGCTAAGGGTGACATCGCGGAATTCGATGGCGGTTTGGTTATTTTGCGGCATGAGTGGCTTTTGGTATAGGCATATATCACATTATTTGTTGATTTTGCTATTATGCTAACGCCTGCGTTGACCTATTCAGATTTTGGCGCTACTGCTAAGAATTGCCTTAAGGCTTTACAGTAGGGAAAAGATCGGAAAGTACAGACAGTAGAAAGCAATAGGTACAACAGTTGGTAATAACTATATTATGAACTCGTTTGAAAGTATAACAATTCAAGGATATCGTCGCTTGTATAATGTACAAGTTGATATGCATGAACGACCCCTGACGGTGATGATTGGTGCTAATGGTGTAGGTAAAACCTCTCTGTTAGAAATTTTTTCACTTTTAGCAGCATCAGCAAATGCTCAACTAGGAACCAAAATTTCCGAATTGGGTGGACTGGGTGATATTATGACGCGCGATCAAGCTAGAAGTATAACAATTTCCTTGTCCATGAGTGTGCCTGGTTATGCACCACTCGACTACTCGCTAGAAGTTGCTCCTAAAGGGTTAGCATATGAAATTGCTTTAGAAACACTTACTCAACAAAACGATCGCCATGCATCAGAACCCTTTAAACACATTGACTCTCGTGGTTTAGATGTTAAATATTTTAATACAGAAGATCAAAAGCTATTGCGCCCAAATTGGGATCATAATCCCTTAGAAACTTCTCTTGCTCAAGTTCCCAAAATGTACCAAGAGCCAGAAAATCTGCGAAAAAGATTAGCTTCTTGCACTTTTTATGGAGCATTAAATGTTGCTCCTAAAAGCCCAGTTCGTTTACCACAATCAATGCGTCCAGTGACCTTACCAGGTTCTCATGGAGAAGATTTAGTTTCCTGTCTTTATTATTTGCGAGAAACTGACTCAGAACGATTTGAAATTATTGAAGATACCCTTGCTGCTGCATTTACAGATTTTGAGCGTTTATCGTTTCCGCCAGTAGCAGCAGGAACTTTAGCAATGACTTGGAAAGACAAAAATTTTTCTAAGCCTCTTTATATGCACCAGTTGTCAGAGGGGACTTTACGATTTCTTTGGTTAGTAACACTGCTGCAAAGTCCAGATTTAACTGCTGTCACTCTTATTGATGAGCCAGAAGTCAGTTTACACCCAGAATTATTAAGACTATTAGCTGATTTAATGCGCGAAGCTGCCCAACGAACTCAGCTAATTGTGGCAACCCATTCAGATAGATTAATAAAATTTTTAAAACCTGAAGAAGTTCTAGTTTGTGATTCTGAGGATGGTTTAACAACTATGAATTGGGGTGACTTTTTTGATTTAGAAAAATGGCTAGAAGATTATAGTTTAGATCAAATTTGGGCGATGAACTTAATCGGTGGTCGTCCATGAGAATAGCAATTTTAGTTGAGGGTGCAACAGAAAAAGCTTTTGAGCCGATTTTACGAGATTTCCTGAAGTCGCGCTTGCAACAAAAAATGCCTAAACTTCAGTTTATACCTGATGATGGTCGGATTCCCAAAGAAGAAAAACTCAGGCGTAAGGTTGAGAATTTACTGACAGGGAGAGATGCTTTCAATGCTGTGATTGCACTAACAGATGTTTATACAGGAACCAATGATTTTCAAGATGCAGCAGATGCTAAAGCAAAAATGAAAATGTGGGTGGGGAATAACCCAAATTTTTATCCCCATGCAGCGCAGTATGATTTTGAAGCTTGGCTACTACCTTTTTGGCCAACTATTCAAAAATTGGCTGGACATAATAAGTCAGCACCAAGGGGATTACCTGAGCAGGTGAATCACAATAAACCTCCGTCATATCATATTAAAGAAATATTCGAGTTAGGTAAAAAACGCAGTTATAGTAAAACTCGCGATGCTGCCAAGATTTTAAAAAACAATAATCTAATGGATGCAGTCAATCTGTGTGCTGAATTAAAGGAATTTTTGAATACTATTCTGTCTCTTTGTGAGATTGATTTGATTCCATGACTGAACTGCCTCAATTAAACGGCTCGCGTTAAATTAGTCTGAGTGGTGATTTTCGCCAAAGTAGGGAGTACCTAAAGCTTTCGGGGGTGTAGATTTCCCCAGCTTACCCACTAATGCCAATAAAGCGATCGCATAAGGTAGCATGACTAAAAATTGGTAAGGGATATTTGCCCCTAATGCCTGAATTCGCAGTTGTAAAGCTTCTGTAGCCCCAAACAGCAAACAAGCTAAAGCACTACCAAAAGGATGCCATCTGCCAAAAATTAATGCGGCGATCGCAATAAATCCTTTACCTGCACTCATCCCCTCGGCAAAAAATCTTACTTGTACCAGAGTTAAATAAGCACCTCCTAAACTTGCAAGAGTGCCACTGATCGCTACAGCGATATAACGAACAAATGGTACGGAAATTCCTGCCGTGTCAGCAGCTTTCGGAGATTCACCCACTGCCCGCAATGTCAGCCCAAAGCTAGTTTTAAATAAAATGTATGTAGTTAAAATAACTAAGATAAATAAGAAATGTACTAAAATATCTTGCTGAAATAGTAGCGGCCCAATCAGGGGAATATTAGCTAAACCAGGAATCATAATTGTCCCAATTCCAGGTAACTGCTGCGTACTACTGCCATTAAACACTAATCGAGCTAAAAACGATGTTAACCCAGCTGCGACAAGATTAATTGCTAGCCCAGATACCAATTGATCGACACGCAAAGTTACACACAAAATAGCATGGAGTAGTCCGACTAATCCCCCCGCAATCAAGGATGCAAGGATACCAAGCCAGGGATTGCCGGTGTAGAAAGTGGCAGCAGCACTAGTAAAAGCACCTGTAAGCAACATTCCTTCTAAAGCGATATTTAACACCCCCGATCGTTCCGAGTACAATCCTCCAAGGGCTGCAAATGCTAAGGGGACGGCTAAACGTAAGGTAGCTATTAAATAATCAGAGAAGAAGTTGAGATTATCCATAGAGTTATACCATTGTAGAGACGCGATTCATCGCGTCTTTACCCAAGGATATGTTGCAATCATTAATTGAATTGGTAGTATTTTTTTTAAACGCAGAGGAACGCAGAGGGAAGCGCAAAGTATTGCAGAGTTTTCTTTGTGTTCCTCTGCGTTAAACCTTTGCGTCCCTTTGCGTTTTTACTCTTATTTCTCTTTCGACTGCCAAACCGATCGCAATAAATAACACCATAAACCCCTGAATCGCGTAAACTACAGTTACCGGGACACCTGCACTACGCTGCATCACATTTGCACCACTGCGAAGCGCTGCAAAAAACAAAGAAGTTAAGACTACACCGACTACACTACCACGACTTAAAAAAGCGATCGCAATGGCATCAAATCCATAACCTGGGGAAACTTGTTCAAATAGCCGATATTTCAACCCCATCACCTCGCAACTTCCAGCTAACCCAGCGAAACCACCCGCAGCAGCCATCACCAGCATAATGGTACGTTCAACTGATATGTGGGCATAACGGGCGGCAATTGGGTTAAATCCCACTGCTGTAATTTGATAACCTAGAGGCGATCGCACTAACAATACCCATAAAATACCTGCGGCAATTAAACCGAATAAAATACCAGCATGGGCCAGGCTTTGGGGTAATATAATTGGCAAACGCGATGTCTTAGCAATTAATGGCGAATAAGGACTAGGCGCACCTGTTGCCATTAATGGGTTTTGGACGAGGTAACTAACTAAATTCACGGCGATATAGTTGAGCAACAATGTAGTAATTACCTCATTTACTCCACGCATTGCTTTGAGATAACCAGGAATCCAACCCCAAACTGCACCAAAGAAAAATCCTGCTAAAAGTGCTAAGGGGATATGAATCACCGCAGGTAATCCTTGCACGTATAACCCAATTAAAGTACTTCCCAACGCACCCAGATAAATTTGTCCTTCTCCACCGATATTAAATTGCCCAGCCCGCAATGCTATTAATACGCCTAAACTAGCGAACAATAGCGGTGTCATTTTGGTGAGGGTGTTACCAAATCCAAAGTAGGTAGAGAGAGATTCTTGAAATAAGATGCTGTATGCAGTGATGGGATTTGCCCCAGCAATTAGCATCAGGATAGCACCGACGATCAGGGCGGAGGCAATGGCAATTAGCGGTGATAGGATTGGTAACAGGAATTTCATGCGATTACTTGCGATCTTTAGGTTTGGAGATATGATTTTTTATGCAGTTCATTCACTCCTCAAAGTTGAATCAAATTGAACAATTCATCAGACATCTATCAGGTTAATTTTGTTTTGAGTGTTCTGCTGATTTTGAAATGCTGCAATCTCATCAGCAGTTAAAGTCACAACCTTACCATTTTGCATAATACTAATTGATTGCCCAAGCTTACGATGTCTTTCAATCGCTGCTGCAATTGCGGCTTTGACTCCAGCATCAATTTTGCTTGATAAAAGCTCTAATTCTTGTTCAGCCATTTTCCTGTCCTCTGATTTGATTCCAAATTGCATTTTTATAAACAACTTGTTGTTGACCACGACAATACTCAGCTACTAACTTAGTATCATTGTTACAGTTATCATAGATAATCCAGCGATCGCACAAAGATAAGTATAAAGAAATCAAATTTCTTCGCCCTTGTTGGTAGCGTCTACGAATAACATATTCTGGAATCGAGTGTCCACCACTAGCAACCCTTGCTGCTACTCGTTCTACTGCTAAGTCAACGCTTTGTAACCAAAAGTATATCAAGTTAATTGTGTAGCCTTTTGCTTTACAATCAATAATAAAAGGTGCAAAACTTCTAGCTGCTAGCGTCGTTTCAAAAGCAAAATCACTACCGGAATTAGATAATGTCCGCAATCGCATAATCATTAATCTTCCTGCTTCTATAGCCATTGAATCGGGATTTAATGGAGATAGTCCAGCAGCAATAGCATCTGCATTTACGTATTCAAAACAGTCTAGAAAATTTGGTAACAAACTCATCGATACGGTGGTTTTTCCTGAACCATTTGCACCACCGATGATATAAAGACTCGGCATTTTACTCTCTGGGTGTGCCCCCAGCCATCAACAAACCAATATCTTCTACCTTCGCCGTAGCTGCATCCAAAATAGCCACAAACTCACCTCTGTAGATTACAGCAATGCGATCGCTCATCGCCATCACTTCTTCTAACTCAGTAGAAATATACAAAATTGCGGCACCGCGATCGCGTTCTGTTAAGATTCGAGACTGCACGGCTAGTGTCGCGCCGACATCTAACCCCCTGGTGGGTTGCATGGCGATAATTAAAGCTGGTGTTTGCGCCAGTTCTCGCGCTAACACCACTTTTTGTTGATTTCCTCCCGAAAGCTGACTTACCTTGATATCAATGCTATTCGCCCGAATGTCAAACTCTTGCATTGCAGCTTGGGCACGATTTGCGATCGCTTCTGGTTGTAACAAAAAACGGCGACAAAATGGCAGATATTTAAAAGCTTTTAAAATCAAATTTTGGGCGATGCTAAATTGCAACACCAATCCCATTGTCTGCCTATCTTCTGGGATATAGCCCACTGAAGAATGTTTGGACTTAAACTCAATTTTACCCTGTTTAATAGTTCGCACAAGAGCGATGTCTGCGACGGGCTTTGCCAACGCATCAGCTAATTCTCGCTGTCCATTGCCATCGACACCAGCAATTCCTAAAATTTCTCCCGCCCGCAGTTCAAAAGATACGTTATTTACAGCAAGAATATTTCTTTCATTAGTAACTTGTAAATTTTGCACCGATAAGATGATTTCTCCTGGTAATGTCGGACTTTTATTTAACTGTAAAGCTACTTCCCGTCCTACCATCAATGTTGCTAACTGCTGAGGTGTCGCCGCTTCAGTTGATGTTGTTCCTACTACTTTTCCCTGACGCAAAACTGTGACTGAATCACAGAGATTCATTACCTCTTCTAATTTATGACTGATAAAAATGATTGTATTCCCTGCGGCTGCTAATTGGCGCAAAATAGCAATCAATGATTCTACTTCTGGCGGTGTCAAAACTGCTGTAGGTTCATCAAGAATCAACAACTTTGCTCGACGGTAGAGAACTTTCAGAATTTCTACGCGTTGTTGTGCCCCAACAGATAAACTTTCAACTTTGGCAGTGGGGTCAATTTCTAATCCGTAAGCTTGGGATAAGGCGGCAACTTCTTGCTGTTTATCTTGTAGATTTAACCGCCAGGTTTTCTCCATCCCTAAGATGATATTTTCTGTAACAGTCAATTGCGGTACAAGCATGAAGTGTTGGTAAATCATGCCAATGCCCAATTTAATTGCCTCATTTGGTGAGGGAATTTTTCTTGGTTGTTCTTGAAGATAAATCTCACCAGCATCAGGTTGATAGAGTCCAGTAATAATATTCATTAAAGTACTCTTACCTGCGCCATTTTCCCCTAGTATTGCATGAATAGTTCCAGATGCAACAGAGAGGTTGATATTGTCGTTAGCAACAAAAGACCCAAAGCGTTTGGTAATATTTTGTAAGCGTAAATAGTTCATGTTCACAAAACTGATAGTTCGTTGAGGACTGTAGTATACCTCTTGCAAAATTTCCTAACATCCACCCCCAACCCCTCCCCTTGGTAAAGCTAAGGTGTACACACAAGTCAGATCCAGTTTTTAGGGATAAGCCCCCATTGTAGAGACGCGATTCATCGCGTCTAAAATACTGGCGCATTAGACAGACGCGATAAATCGCCGTCTCTACAAAGACAATTATTCCTGTTTTTAATATAGTCTGCTAAACCTACGTTGTTGCTTTCTTCACACAGCGCGTATCCTTACCAGCCTCTTTGCAATCTTCAAAAACGATTTTTTTATTAACAATCTCTTGCTTTGCATTCAATACCTTTTGCTTAACTGCTTCCGGTATGATTGCTCCGAATTGCCCTAAAAATAATATCTCTGCTCTTTCTAAACCAATTGTATATATTTGTCCTTTGATTTGTTTTTGTTTAGCTAATTCTGCTATGTAAGCAATAGCTAAATCTAAGCGTTTGACAGCGCTGGTTAAAACAGCTTTTGGTGCAACATCTAATTGATCCTTGGTGTTACCAAAAGCATATACTCCTTTTTCACCTGCTGTTTGTAAAACTGCGGCTGAGGCATTATCTAACCATTGATAGATGACATCAGCCCCGGAAGAAATTAATGCCAGAGTCGCTTCTTTAGCTTTAGCAACATCATTCCAATCACCTGTAAAAGTAGAGGTAATTTGGATATTTGGTTTAACAGACTTTGCGCCTAATTCAAATCCCCGCAGTTCTCCCTCAGTAGCAGGAAACTTCTCTCCAGCAATATAAGCTAATTTATTAGATTTAGTCACAGAAGCACCGATAATGCCGCACAAATAACTAGCTTGTAAGTGATCTATTCGTAAAGAAGCAATATTCTCAGCTTTGAGATTACCATTTACTCCCACAAAAAATGTGTTGGGGAACTGTGAAGCGACTTGTTCAATTGCGGCATCAAATTGTCCGCCATGCGCAAAGATGAGATTGTAGCCTTTACGAGCAAAATCTGTTAATACTTCTGTTTGATCTGCTTGTGCTACTTTTTCGACATAGGCGGTTTGGGCGCCTAACTTTTGTTTTGCTAGATTGATTCCTTCATAACCAGATTGATTCCAGCCTTTATCGGTAATCACTCCAGGGAGAGCGATCGCTATTTTAAATCCTTCAGCACCACCCTTTGTTATCGCTGTTGGTGGCGTTTGATTACTACAAGCTTGCAGCAGGAAGCTGGTACCAAACCCTGCTGAACCAAGCAAGATAAATTCACGCCGACTAAAGTTTGTTGTCATATCTCGCCTTCAGATAGCTATTTGAGTTATTTCAACACTCTAAAATCGGAGGTGGTACTTTGGAAACAATTTCTCTGGGATTTATTAAAGACGCGATAAATCGCCGTCTCTACAATAATTAGTCTTTTGTACACACGGCGATTCATCGCGTCTATTGCATTTTATGCAGTTTTAGCATTTTCATCAGATGCTTGTTCTGCAACATTTTTCAAGCGGCTCGATCTGATTTTGCGGATGCGATCGCTATAGCGAACACCACCCGCCATTTCATATTCGCGGCTGTCTTTGCCGTACTTGATACCAACCACCATCAGCATCTTCTCAGAAAGTTGACTCAAGTTTTTTTCCATCTCTTCAATTTCAGTTTTAGAAGAGTCAACTACAGACAGAGCAGTATTATAAACATCAATTTTGCTGCGTAACTGGTCGATTGACTCAACTAATTTTTCTAGACTATAATCTTCATCAAATTTGACGCTTGGAACAATCGATTTCAGTCCGGCGGATCTTAACTGAGCTTTTTCTAAAATGCGGGATGTGCGTTTTTTACGAGACATAAAACTACTCCTTTAAAATTCTTATAGAGCTAGCTTGCCTCAATTAAACTGCATTCTGGTTCAGCAAAACTCGCAGTTTTTGTAATAAATTTTTCAAGTTATAGCAGTAAATTTTCGGAATTTTATTACTAGATATTGGTATTTATATAGATAATTGTCTAAGCTTCATCAAAACTTTAAGGGACACTGCTCCCACAAGTTCTGTAGCTGCTCCCGTAAGTTCTGTAGCTGCTCCCACAAGTTCTGTAGCTGCTCCCACAAGTTCTGTAGCTGCTCCCACAAGTTCTGTAGCTGCTCCCACAAGTTCTGTAGCTGCTCCCACAAGTTCTGTAGCTGCTCCCACAAGTTCTGTAGCTGCTCCCACAAGTTCTGTAGCTGCTCCCATAAGTTCTGTAGCTGCTCCCGTAAGTTGGGGAGTGGGTAGGCAAAAATCTTGTAAGCGATCGCTTTATTCTGTCAGAAAGACCGATATAGGCGATCGCAGTTTAGACAAATCCAATTACTACGCCATACCACACAAGCACGAAATTTAGATGCATTTGTCCTGAAACACAACTCAAAGACTTTCAGCTTGACAAAAATATAACTGTTAAAATCAGCATAATGGTGTCAAAATGCGAAACAATACACCCAATAGGAGAAAAATGCCAGCCATTGTTAAACTACAACTCTCCTTAGAAACTTTAGCAGAAGCAATATCTTCTCTTGATTTAACAGAAAAACGTCAACTTCAAGAGTTAATTGAGCAACAAATTTTTGAAGCCGAAGAAGCGTTGTACGAAGACGATGCAGAAACACTGGCAGAAATTGAAACAGTTCGCGCTGAGTATAGCGATGGTGAGTCTGTGACGATAGATGAATATCTTGCTAACCGCTCAGAGCAGAGATAATGAGTTATGCGATCGCTATTTCCAAGTCGGTACAAAAGCAGATTGATAACTTACCAAATGATATAGCTCTGCATGTTATTGAGAAAATCCAATATCTTGCTTTGGAACCACGTCCCGATGGAATTGTCAAGTTAAAAGGTTTTGATAACGAGTATCGTATTCGGATAGGTGATTATAGAGTTCGTTATGAAATTGATGATGAAAGTCAACTCATACAAATTTTGCAGTGCAAGCATCGGAAAGATGTTTATAGAAAAAATTATACCAATTTGAAAAAAAATGCAACAAATAGACCACTTGTAGAGACGCGATTCATCGCGTCTTTCTTTCCCCAAGGATGTGTTGCAATCATTAATTGAATTGGTATTAGTTTTGAGATGCTCAACGTCAACGCGATCGCCTAGTATTTTGTAGGAAAGACCAATATAGGCGATCGCTCATCGACAGTCTAGACAATTTCTGGTGATGATTTTATGACTAATTGCGATCGCTCACTCATCGACACCAGAGAGAGTTTGTAAATTCGATACATGCTTGATGGTTGAGTAGCTGTAAAAGGCGATCGCACTTCGCTTAAAACTATAGATCCTGCATCCCCTTATACCAATTGACCAAAATCAGGCTACAGATGCAAGTTAAATCTAACTCTCTTAAATTACGAATTAGGTTGCCGAGCGAAGCCGAGGTACGAATTACGAATTACAAATTATTTCCACCATCGCCCCACATCCACAATCGCACGAGCAATTTCTACCGTTGCTGCTTCGCCACCTAATGCAAAGATAACTGGAAACAATGCTTTGATATCTTGCAGCAAATCACGACGAGTGCGAAGGGATAGCTCATGAAGTGTATTTTGCCAAAGGGGGAAAAGTTCCGTAGATGGCATTTGTGACAAACTCTCAGCTAAGGCCCTCAAGGCATTAGCACGATAACGCTCATCCTGAATTGCCCTGGCAGCAGCAAGGGCTTCTGGCAATAACTCTGGCAGTTTGTCAGCTAAGGCACTCAAGGCATTGGCACGATAATCCTCATCCTGAATCGCCCTGGCAGCAGCAAGGGCTTCTGGCAATAACTCTGGTGGCAGTTTCTCAGCTAAGGCACTCAAGGCTTCGGCACGATAACGCTCATCCTGAATCGCCCTGGCAGCAGCAAGGGCTTCTGGCAATAACTCTGGTGGCAGTTTCTCAGCTAAGACACTCAAGGCATTGGCACGATAACGCTCAAACGGAATTGCCCTGGCAGCAGCAAGGGCTTCTGGCAATAACTCTGGCAGTTTCTCAGTTAAGACACTCAAGGCATTGGCACGATAATACTCAAACTGAATCGCCCTGACAGCAGCAAGGGCTTCTGGCAACAACTCTGGCAGTTTCTCAGCTAAGGCACTCAAGGCTTCGGCACGGTAATGTTCATCCTGAATTGCCCTGGCCGCAGCAAGGGCTTCTGGCAACAACTCTGGCAGTTTCTCAGCTAAGGCACTCAAGGCTTTGGCACGATTCGACTCAAACTGAATTGCCCTGGCAGCAGCAAGGGCTTCTGGCAACAACTCTGGCAGTTTCTCAGCTAAGGCACTCAAGGCTTTGGCACGATTCGACTCAAACTGAATTGCCCTGGCAGCAGCAAGGGCTTCTGGCAACAACTCTGGCAGTTTCTCAGCTAAGGCACTCAAGGCTTCGGCACGATAACGCTCATCCTGAATCGCCCTTGCCGCATCTAGGATTTGTGGCAAAAACTCTGGTGGCACTTTGTGGGCTAATGCTATCAGGAAATTAGCGTGAGCCGACTCAGACTGAATTGCCCTAGCGGCAGCGAGTGCTTTTGCCAACAAATCTGCTGGCAGTTTGTCAGCTAATGCAATCAGGGCTTCGACTTGATCGCTCTTATCCTGAATCAACCTTGCAGCCTCTAAGAGTTTTAGCAACAACTCTAGTGGTAGTTGATCGCTTAATGCAATCAGGACTTTGGTACGATAAAACTCATCCTGAATTGTCGTTGCTAGTTCTACTACTTGTGACAACAACTCTGGTGGTAGTTTGTCCGCTAATGATATCAGTAAATTAGCGTGACTGCTCTTAGACTGAATTGTCGTTGCTAGTTCTACTACTTGTGACAAAAACTCTGGTGGTAGTTTGTCCGCTAATGCTCTAAGGGCACAGGCACGATAAAACTCATTCTGAATCGTCCTTACCGCCTCTAGTAATTGTGACAACAACTCTGGTGGCAGTTTGGCGGCTAATCCACTTAGGGCATAAGCACAATAAAACTCATCCTGAATCGTCCTTGCCGCCTCTAGCAATTGTGACAACAACTCTAGTGGTAGTTTGTCGGCTAATGTTATCAGGACTTTAGCGCGATAAAACTCATCATCAATTGCCGTTGCTGCCTCTAGAACTTGTGGCAGCTGATCGCTTAATGTAGACAGAACTTCGTCGCCATCATACTCATCTTTAATTGCTCTGGCAGCAGTGAGTTTTTCTGGCAACAATTCTGGTATTTTCTCGACCAATACGCTCAGGACTTTGACGCGATAAAACTCATCCTGAATCGCCCTTGTCGCATCTAGAACCTGTGGCAATAACTCTGGTGGTAGTTTATTAGCTAATATCCCCAGGATTTCAGCGCGATATTCCTCATACCAAATAGCCCTTAATGCCTTTAGAGCTTGTGGTAAGACTGAGGGCAGTTTATCAGTTAATGTACTTAAGGCAAGGGCATAATACCTCTGATCCTCAATCGTCCTAGCTACCTCTAAGGCTTGTGGCAACAAATCTAATGGTAGTTTATCCGCTAATCCAAACAAGACTTCGGCGCGATATTTTTCAGATTGAATTGCCTTTGCTGCGGCAAGTGCTTGTGGCAACAAATCTAATGGTAGTTTATCCGCTAATCCAAACAAGACTTCGGCGCGATATTTTTCAGACTGAATTGCCTTTGCTGCGGCAAGTGCTTGTGGCAACAAATCTAATGGTACTTTGTCCGCTAATGTGCTTAGGGCATCGGCGCGATATTTCTCAGACTGAATCGTCTTGGCAACAGCAAGGACTTCTTGCAATAACTCTGGTGGCAGTTTCTCAGATAAGGCACTTAAGGTTTTGGCAAGAGAATCATCATCTTGAATCGCCCTGGCAGCAGCAAGGGCTTTTTGGAGTGCTAATTTTTGAAGATTTGGTGACAAATAATTGACTAGTTCTGCCAACGAATTGACTTTCTCTTGTGATTCTGGTTTTTGCAGGGCATAACCTAGTCCTTGTTCAGCAGTCCACACCTTTTTTTTGACCAACGCTACCAGTAGATTTGCTGCTAGATTAGCTGCCAAACTATTCATCGATGCAGTAATCAAAGCATAACGACACTGCAAGCTTATTGTCGATTCAGTCCGATTCGCTTCTGCTAATTTCCATGCACGAGAAATATCTGTGATGTAACCGCCAGTTTGTGCCAATTGTTCTCGCACTTCATACCAGCCATTGCTTCCAGTTGCAGACTCTTCCCGCAATAACTGGTGAATCTCTTCTAACTGTCCAGCCTTTTCCAAATGCCAAACTAAATGCTGATAAATGTAACCATCATCGAGTAAAGTATGCCATAAACCATTCTGGGTTTTCTGCCGATATTTCTCCAACAAACCAGCGTGAACATCAGCAAGGTTTAAACCCAACCCAGCCAAATCTCCTGGGCGCTTTGGCTGTGAGGGAGCAGTTAACAAATTACAAGCTAAATCGTGGAATAAGTCATGTAAGCGATAGGTAGGCATACCATCAGCAAGCGGTACTCCTGTTAATAGCAATGCTTTATTCCGTAAATATTGCAACATCTTGGCAGCATCACGCTTATCCATCTGCCACAGCGTTGCCGCCATCATCTTATTAATGTTGACATCCTCCGGCAATACCCCTAACCAAGAGAAATGCTGCTGCTTTTCTGGTGGCATTCTCTTGACACTCAAATTTAATGATGCCGTTAAACTCAGGCGTTTTAAACTAGCCTCATCAGTAATTTCTTCGGCTTCCGGTCGGTCAAAACTTGTTAATCTGGCTACTTCTTGCTGAATATCTGCCAACAGTTCATTCCAAGTCGTACCACAGGCAACTTCGGCGGCTGCAAGTTCCAATGCTAGGGGGAGATAACCAACACCTTTGGCTAAATTTTCTGCTGAGTGACGTTCTATGCCAGTAATCTCGCGTCTTAATTTCTTCGTCAGCAATTCCATTGCCTGGTCTGGTTTCATTATATCCAGGCTGTAGATGCTAGCTGCTAAGGCATCGGCAATGTGACCTTCACGAGTAGTTACTAAAACTTGACAACGGGCACCACCAAAATTAAATGCTCGTGCATCTTCGGTATTCCAAGCATCATCCACCACCAGCAACACAGCTTTGTCATAAAGCAGAGTCCGCAAATGCATAGAAGTTGCTTCTACACTTGTCGGTTTAAAGCTATAGTCTCCTAGTGCTTGCACCCAGCCACTAAGTAAAGCCAGCACATTGGGTTGTTGACCTAATGTTGCCCAAAGAATGCCATCACAAAAACGAGATTGTATTTCTGCATTATGGGCTAAAGCCGCCGCTAAAGTAGATTTGCCCACCGAACCCAAACCGTGAATTGCAGTAATTACTAAAGTGCGACTGTCAGCCGATGAATCATTTAAAAGACGAGTCTTTAAATCATCGCTATACTCTGGACGTTCTACAAAGTATGTGGGTAAAGGTGGCGCTTGAAATATACTTGTGTGACCTAACCCCCTAACCCCCTTCCCTACAAGGGAAGGGGGAACATTCAAAGCCTCTCGAAGAGTGGGGGAGAGGTTTGGAGAGGGGTTATTTAATTTCGATTTCTTTGGTCTACTACTTTCCCAAGCCTCATCAAACCGTTTTAAGTTCTTTCCCCTATCTCTTGACCATAGCTTGAGTGTAAAGTGCCATTCCTCAACACCCTGAGTTTGGAGACGGTTATCTTCCAGAATCTTCAAAAAATCCTTGAGCAAATTCAGCGCTTCTCGAATTTGCGCTTTAGTTAACTTGCCAGAATATTTATCTTTTTGCGTCAGCAACTCCAATGTGACTAAGGTAGTCTGCACAGTCAGCTTGGGGTTAGCACTGTCTGCTTCTTTCCAGTCGTACTCAATTTTAAAGTTAGCGTCTTCAAATTCTCCATCGGCAAAACAAAGCAACGCTTCTAAGAGACGCTTGACTCGCTTTTGAATTTGAGGCCCATAGGTAATTCGTGGCATTACATCCAAAAAATTGAGTAAGAAATTTGGGGCTACCCCAGATTGAAACTACCACCCCAAACTCATGTAATCCAGATTCTAAGGCATTTTCAGCAAGTTTAGGGTATTTGCATCAGGGCACAACCCCAAAGAGAACCTATATCTATCAACTCTTTGGGGCATAATCAAATGCAAGTCCGTCAAATTCTCGGTAAAACCATTGGTTTGTTGCTGGCAATGCAAGTATTCTTAATTGGTCTACAAGCTAAAAGCCGAATTGACCAAGGTAACTCATCCATTGAGGCGTTGATTTGGATGACTCAACAATATATTTCAGTGCTGGTTAAAATTCGCAGCTTGCAGGATAAAAGGGAGAAAAACGATTCTCCAAAGCTCAAAAGTAAAAGATGAAATGGTAGGTTGTGTTAAGCAGAGGCGATGCCGACGGCGGTAAACTACGCAGTTTATCAGAGATAGTAGCATATAGTGGAAGTGCGATCGCCATTCTCATAACTTCCAAACCAGAAAAACCCTATCCCATCAAAGTTACGCTTTGTCTCACATCTTCGCAAGCAAAGAAGGGGTGTACAATAGACCTCTTGCAAAAAGCACTTTTGCACTCTTGGGGGAAAAGGGTAAAGGTTAAAGGGGAAGGCGACTTTTGCAGTACCTTTTTCCCCTTCCCCCTTTCCCTTTTTCCGACTTATGCAATAAGTCTAATGTCTAAGTTAATTTTGATAGCTTGTAGTAAGCACTTTAGTGCTTAAAATAATCAGGACTAAAGTCCTTACTACAAACTTGCTTATCTATCAAATTCAACTTGACGTACTACTAGCAAACTAGCCAACAAATACTCAGTCTATGTATTTGGCTCTTAAGGCTTGGCTACACTAGTGACATCCTTGTTAAGAACCCCTAAAGCTGTTGACAATTTCGGTTTATTTGGTGCGGAAGCTTTCAGTCCTGCCTTAATCTCATCAGCTTTATCTTCAATTTCTTTGTAGGTAGTGGGAGATTTAGCTTTCACTCCATCCTCAACCTTTGACCAGAAATCTTCAAATTTATCAAATTCCCCTTTAGCTTTGGTAAAATCTCCCGCCTGAACTGCGGCCTTAGTATTGGTAACGACACCTTGTAGACCTTGAAATTCGCTTGTCGCAGCCGGAGTGGCTGCTGCATTAGGGGTGGTTGTCGCAGCCGGAGTGGCTACTGCATTAGGGGTAGTTGTCGCAGCCGGAGTGGCTGTTGTATCAGAGATAGAACTCCCAGCAGGTGGCGTTTGTGCAGTAGGTTCTTCAGCCTTATTGCATCCAACCAAAGTCATCATGCTGATTGCAGCAACTATTAGTACTGGATTAAAACGATTCATTCTAAACTCCTCATCAAAACTCGTTTGTGTAGACTAGTAGTTCGCCAAGTGAACTTGGCGGGGTAAAGGGCAAAGGGGAAAGGGGAAAGGTTTTAAATCCCTTACCCTTTCCCCAGCCCTCACAAGCGCATTTTTGGGTTGCCATACTACTAGTACCGCAAAGCGGAAATCAAGGCTTCTCTGCGAGAGGCTGCGCCAACGGCTTCGCTCAACCTTGACCCTGAGCGCAGTCGAAGGGTCAAAAGTCTTTCATTTTGGGCTTTCTAGCTGTAATGAAATATTAGGTTTTTTTCCGCCGACTGGTACTAGCGTTCATATTTTACGCTGACTATCAACAAAAATATTACCTAATATTTTTGTCATTCAAATATTAATGCTATCAAGGTAAAAAACTCGATTTTTCTCATTTCATTTGCATTTCAGGTGATATTGAGCCTACATTAGCGTATTGGGAAAAAGTTTCTACTACCGGAAAAAGACCATGAAACGTTCATTTCGTAAGTATCATCGCATCCTTGGCATTATCCTATCTGTGCCACTGATGTTAACCGTGCTGACTGGAATATTAACAACCTTTGTCCGCGAGTGGTCTATTGGTATAGGAGTTCCAGCTAGCTTCCTGTTAAGTATCCATACAGGCGAAATCTTTCATCTGCAAGGAATCTACCCAATTTTGAATGGATTAGGACTTCTGGGATTGTTGGTGACAGGATTAAATATGTCTGGTTTATTTGGTAAAAAAACTCGGCAAAACCCTAATAATTAAACTAAGAGTTCGTAATTCGTAATTCCCATTGTGTAAGGGTTTTAGACATTTCAAATGGGTAACTAATTTACGCCGAACTGTACTAGCGAGTAATTTCAAGACTCTATTTCAGCTAATTCTAACCAGCGTTCAGTCGCTACATCGATGGCGTGCTTGAGATTTTCCACCTGATTATAGAGTTTTTGCACTTCGCTATAATTCCCCGGTGAGACATTCGCCAGTCTTTTCTCGGTTTCTGCTTTCTGGTCCTCTAACTCGGCAATTTTAACTTCCAACTGCTCAAATTCTTTTTTCTCCCAATTCGATAATCTCCGCCGCTTGGTATTCTCTACCTGTTTGGGTGAAGCCGCACCATTTTGGATTTCGGCATTTTTGGGCTTCTCTTTAGTAGTAGCAGCTTGTTGCTGTGCTTCTTCAGCTTTCTTATAGTCCAGATAAATCGAGTAATTACCTGGATATTGCCGCAGATTACCGCCTTCTTCAAAGGAAAATACTGTGTCGATGGTGCGATCTAAAAAGTAGCGATCGTGAGAAACTACAATTACACACCCGACAAAATCTTCTAAATAATCCTCTAATACTGCCAAGGTCTGAACATCTAAATCATTTGTCGGTTCATCTAAAATTAAGACATTGGGCGCACTCATCAAAACCCGCAACAGAAATAAACGGCGTTTTTCCCCACCCGAAAGTTTACTAATTGGGGCATACTGCTGATTACCAGGAAACAAAAACCGCTCCAACATTTGGGAAGCGGTAATTTGAGTACCATCGGTAATTTTGACAAATTCTCCTTCTTCTTTGATGTAGTCAATCACGCGCTGATTTTCGTTTAAGGCTGTGAGCAATTCTTCCGAATGCTGGTCAAAATAACCGATGTGAACTGTAGTCCCAATTTCTGCAATGCCGGAATCTGGCTTAACCCGTCCGGTAATGATATCCATTAAAGTGGATTTACCAGCACCGTTAGCGCCAATAATGCCGATGCGGTCTTCTGGACTAAATTCGTAGGTGAAATTATTAATTAGGGTGCGTCCATTGTATGCCTTAGAAATGTTATCTAACTCAATAACCTTTTTCCCAATGCGACGACCAACTGTCGAAATATCAACTTTACCCTGAACTTGTTTAAATTCAGTATCCCGCAGAGCGTGAGCGCGGTCAATTCTCGCTTTTTGCTTGGTACTTCTAGCTTTTGGGCCTTTTTTGAGCCATTCCAACTCGCGGCGCAATAAGCCTTGATGTTTGCGTTGACTGCTGACAGCAGATTCTTCAGCTAAAGCTTTCTTTTCCAGGTAATATGAATAGTTACCTGAATAGGTGTAAATGTCGCCTCGGTCGATTTCAATAATCCGGTTGGTAACGCGATCTAGAAAATAGCGATCGTGGGTAATCAGAAACAATGCGCCGCGATAGCGATTTAAATAACTTTGTAACCATTCTACAGAAAGAGCATCAAGATGGTTTGTCGGTTCATCCATGAGCAAAGCATCTGGTTCTGATAGCAAAGCTGATGCTAAAGCAATGCGTTTGCGATAACCTCCAGATAAAGTACTTATCTTGGCATCAAAGTCAGAAATTCCTAATTTTGTCAGAATGATTTTGGCATTAGTTTCTAATTCCCAAGCACCAGTCGTATCCATCTGTTGCATGACCACAGAAAGGCGAGACATCAGTTGACTATCATCTGGATAGTGAACCAATTTATCAGAAAGTTCTTCATACTCGCGTACTAAAGCCATGTGTTCGCCACTGTCGGCAAAAACTTGCTCTAAAACTGTGTGATTTTCATCTAAATCTGGCTGCTGGGGTAAGTAGATAATTTTAGAACCGGAGTTAATTAAAATTTGACCGCTATCAATGGATTCTAACCCAGCGATCATTTTTAATAGAGTTGATTTACCTGAACCGTTAGTACCAATTAATCCAACTTTATCGGTAGCATCAAGGCTAAAGCTAGCATCTTTTAAAATTTCCTTGATTCCAAAGTCTTTTTTTACTGATTGTAGTGTAATAATACTCATAAGATTGAAGTCATTAATTATTTTTCATTAGTGAGTAGGTAAGGTATTTGCCTTACCTACATTCGCAAAACTCTATACAAATAAGTCCAAGGGAAGGTGTCCATACATTTCGTTGATTCCATCTTCGTCATAAGACTGGCAAGATACTAATACACCACGATGATGTCCATCATAGGAATCAAGATAACACAAGCCGTTTTTGCCATTTAATTTGATATAAACTGGCCCTTCGGGTGTAAGTAAATTGTTTGGTGGTTCGTAACCCAAAGCCAGAGAATAGGTTTTCATTGCCAATATTCCTTCTTCTGCGGTATCAGCACAAATTCCCAAAATTTGGTAATCAGTAAGCTTGGTGAGCAAAATTAAGGCATTACGAATTACTATTTTTTCTGATGAGTTGAGGATAGGGGCAATGTCTAGACAGTTGAATTTGTTCAGGAATTTTTTCGCTTCTTCGGCAGTGAGATTTTGAGGATTGGAGGTTGACATAAACTTCGACTATTTTCTGGTTAGTTTTTCTGTGGTGTTTGAGTTGGGACTAGTACCGCAAGGCAAAAGTCAAAAGTCATACCATTTTGGATTTTAGATTTTAGACTTCGGCTCCTTTCGACTTCGCTCAAGGCAAGTCGCTCAGTCGAACGATTTTGGATTGTGAAACATCTATTGGATAAATGTTTCAGTTTTCCATCTGTCGCAATCATTTTTCAAATTGGTATCACTCATGCTTAAATTTTGTGCTTTCTGGCTGTAATGAAATGGAACGTTTCCACTGACCTGTACTAACCCAACTTATACCATTCTGGATTTTAGGTTTTTAATTGGAAATAGTCCAATGTATTGTAGAATTTGTCTGAGGTCAGAGCAAATTCCATAATTTTAGACCTTGCGATCTCATGCCCACTTCCCTTTTATGGTTGATTTTGGACATTCCCAAGGTTGAATATAAAGGGTACGCCATTTTTTGAGTCATTACCCATAACCAAGACTTTCGGCATCTGAGCGCCACCCGTCTTCCAAGCTTCAATGGCTTCTTTTTGCAGAACCAACTGCCCTCCTTGAGCTTTGAGTGTCTCTGCTAAGAGTCTTTGAGCTTCTGCCCTACCTTTGGCACGATTAATGTCTGCTTGCGCTTCTTGTTCGGCTTCTCGTGCTACATAAACGGCTCTTTGCGCCCGTTGTTCAGCAATTTGTTTTTCTTCGACTGCTCTGGCAAATTCTGGTGAGAATGCTAAATCAACTACGCTAGTGTCTAATACAATTATCCCATATTTGTCTAAGCGATCGCCTAAGGCATTATCGAAGTCTTCTTTTAACTCACTTCGTTTGGTAATCGCTTCTTCTACTGTTCTTCTAGCTGCGGCAATTTTAAATGCTTCTTGTGTCTGAGGGGCAATGATTTTTGAGACAATATTCTCTAATGTTCCTTGTTTTCTTCTAACTTCAACTACCTGTATCGGATCGAGGCGAAAGTTAATTGCAAATCTTGCAGATAAATTTTGCAAATCTTTAGTAGAACTCTCTGCTGGCACTTCAAACTTTTGCACCGTCAAATCATACACATCTATTACGGAAATAAAAGGTGGTTTTAGGTGAATACCTTCTAATAAAGCGCCATCTCTGGCTTTACCCAAGATGCTGATTACTCCTGCTTGTCCTGGGTTAATAATAATAAAGGAATTTAGCCCAATAATCACCAGTGTTGCTAACACAATTCCCAAAACTGTGGTTTGCCAATTTCCCAATTGCTGATTTTTCAAATTCCTTTCTCCAATATTTAGTTAGTCATTTGTCATTTGTCATTTGTCATTGGTCATTTGTCATTGGTCATTTGTCATTGGTTATTAATTCTTCTCCCTCACTCCCCCATCTCCCCCATCTCCCCCGGTTACTGAGCGTCTTGTCTTGAGTTTCGACTGCGCTCAACTACCGCGAAGTCGAAAGGAGTCGAAGTATGCTCCCCTGCTCCCTAGTCCTTGAATAAACTCAGTTACTAGTTTCTCATTAGTCTGTCTGAATCAATTTTCAGACTCAGGACTTAGGACTCAAGACTTTGTTCCGTGGTAATATCAGTCACACGAAACCGCAAAAAACCGTGGCTACTGTATTAAAATCTCATCGGGTATCAAGAAGGCGTAAACATTCAACGTATCCTCTCCTGCGTTTGTTGGAGTATGGACACGAGTATCGCAAACAAATTTGGCTGGCGACTATTTATTCTATCCTCAATAAATTTTTCGATTTGGCACCACCTGGCTTAATTGGTGTGGCGGTGGATGTGGTAGTTAAGCAACAGGATTCCATAATTGCACAGTTAGGGGTGCGGGATGTCTTTGGACAATTTTTGATTATTTCCTTCCTGACTGTGGTCATTTGGATACTAGAATCGGTTTTTGAGTACGCATACGCTCGACTTTGGCGAAATTTGGCTCAGAATATTCAGCATGACTTGCGTTTGGATGCATACAAACATTTGCAAGAGTTGGAATTGGCTTATTTTGAAGAACGCAGCACTGGCGGTTTAATGTCTATCCTCAGTGATGATATTAACCAATTAGAGCGGTTTTTGGATGGAGGAGCGAATGATATTATCCAAGTTTCTGCAACGGTTCTAATTATTGGCGCTGCTTTCTTTATTCTGGCTCCTAGTGTAGCGTGGATGGCCTTGTCACCGATGCCATTTATTCTCTGGGGTTCTTTTGCTTATCAACGACTACTTGCGCCTCGCTATGCTGATGTCCGCGAAAAGGTAGGTTTTCTCAATTCGCGGTTGTCAAACAATATCAGCGGAATTACTACTATTAAAAGTTTCACATCTGAAGCTTATGAAGCTTATCGTTTGGAATTAGATAGTGACGCTTATCGTCGTAGTAATAGGAGAGCAATTACTCTTTCTGCTGCTTTTGTGCCGTTAATTCGGATGCTAATTTTGGTGGGTTTCACAGCATTACTTTTATATGGCGGAATGGCAGCGGTTACTGGAGCTATGTCTGTAGGTACTTACAGCGTATTAGTGTTTTTAATCCAGCGATTGCTGTGGCCTTTAACTAGATTAGGCGAAACATTTGACCAATATCAAAGGGCAATGGCTTCTACTAATCGAGTTATGAATTTATTGGATACTCCTATTGCCATTCATACAGGTAATGTATCTTTACCTGTAAATGAAGTGCGCGGAGAAGTGCAATTTAAAAATGTTTATTTTGCCTATAAAGATAGATTCCCAGTAATTAAAAATCTGTCTTTAAACGTTCCGGCGGGGAAAACCATTGCGATTGTCGGTTCTACTGGTTCTGGTAAAAGCACTTTAGTCAAACTCTTGTTGCGGTTATATGAAGTGCAAGCTGGAAGCATTACTCTCGATGGCATTGATTTGCAAAATTTGAATTTGCAAGATTTACGTCGCTGCATTGGTTTGGTGAGTCAAGATGTGTTTCTATTTCATGGCACTGTAGCGGAGAATATTGCTTATGGTAGTTTTGAGACTAGAGAGCAAGAGATTATCACGGCGGCAAAGATAGCCGAGGCGCACGACTTTATTGTTGAATTGCCCCAAGGTTATGAGACAATTGTGGGGGAAAGAGGACAAAAGTTATCTGGTGGACAAAGACAACGGATTGCGATCGCCCGTGCAGTTCTCAAAAATCCGCCAATTCTGATTTTAGATGAAGCGACCTCGGCGGTGGATAATGAGACAGAAGCAGCAATCCAGCGATCGCTAGAACGGATTACAGTAGATAGAACTACAATTGCGATCGCTCATCGTCTTTCCACTATTCGCAATGCTGATTGCATTTATGTCATGGAACATGGGAAATTAGTAGAGTCGGGAACCCATGAGCAATTGCTAGAGAAAGACGGTATTTATTCCGGCCTCTGGCGCGTACAGTCGGGTTTGAAATAAGTTGCGCCTATTGTCTGTGTCTTCATTACGAATTATTTATGTTTTTTGGTAATAGTCAACCAGAATCAGGTGATAACAAGTGGCGTCGCCAGTTGGATAAGTTTGTCAAAGCAAATCAGCAAGAATTGGCGGCGCTGTTTTGGGGATTGTGGTTAGCAAATGGTGACAGTCAGGGTACTGTTGGTATTGATTTGCAGCCAACGCCGCATTTTGTTTATTGTCCGAAAGAGCAGATAGAGAATTTAAATAATAAGGTTGAGAATCGGCTTCAGGAAATTTTGGGAATTGTCGAGAATCACAAGCCGGAAGTAGAAGTTGTGATGATTGGGATTGGGAAGGGGGAAATTAAGTTAATTCAGTTTGCACCAGAACCAGCGCCGCCGATTTGTTTTGAGCAAGCTGGGAAGGATGTGGATGAGTTATTGGATGTGCTGGAAGAGAGGATGAGGGAGGAGATTGTTTTTTAACGCAGAACATCACGATTCAAATATTTGTCTCACTTCCTCTAGAGTTTCAGCTATGAGAATAGAACGTTGAATTGCCTTGAGTTCTTCGATATCAGATTTTTGAGAAATTTTTGGCATAAAATTCAATCCTTCATTGCCGAATTTTACTTCTAAGGTTAATTCGATGCTCGATAGCCTATCTTCTCGTTGTGCACCCTGGAATATTTCTTCATACCAGGGCGAAGAACGTAATACTGTCATATCCCACCTCATAATTTGTTGGACTAAAGCACTATCTAATACAAACGTAGCAAAAAATGCTAAGACCGTTTCAAGTTGATTTAATTGTTCATCTGTTTGCAGTAAATGCAATGCTTCTCGGATTGCAGACTCGTTTCCACCACCTTTAAGAATTGGAACAAACGGAAGTAACGAAGGTAAAGGTTGTTCAAAGGCGATGCTAACATCTACTTCCCAGAGATTAATAACGCGGTAATCTTGGCGTACTTGTAACCCAGCAATATTAGACTCGTATTGTGTGGGTATTTCTACATCACTCGTTTTGAGGATATTGATGAGTACGGGATAAGTTGGTAATTTATATTTTTCTTCTGCCAACCCTGCGTATGCACGCATCCGTCTTGGCATTTCGGGTTTATAGCGCAATTGCAATTCATTGAGAACGAGAAATTTTCCATACTCTTGACTTTCGACGCGGATAAGTACATCACTTTCTCTACTAATCCACTGAAATTCAGAATTGAGGATTTCCCCAGCAACGACATCAGGAATTTGTGTCACCCATTTTACCCAATTGTTGGGTGCGAGGCTAATTAAGCGTTTGGTGCTGACATCAGCAGGTTTTGACATGGAAATAACGGATGCACTCAAGAACTGCAACTCATGATACTTGATGTAGTTTAGTAATATTTGGTAGATCGCTTCTCGGTTTACAATCTAAATAACAGCGATGTCTTTGACGGGCTACGCCTACGCCCTCATAACACCATCATTCCACCTCAAAACAAGAATATTCTCGTTTGGAACAAGAACGTTCTCACTTCAAACAGAAATGTTCTCGTTCGGAACAAGAACATTCTCACTTCAAGCAGAAACGTTCTCGTTCGGAACAAGAACATTCTCACTTCAAACAAGAACGTTCTCGTTTAGAACAAAAACATTCTCATTTGAAACAGAAATGTTCTCACTAAAAACAGGAATGTTCTCGTTTAGAACGCGAAACTTGCTGATAAAAGCTTGATTGATGAGGTTGGGAACATGAATTTTACTGTTGTGATTAAAGAAAATCGTGTAAATCTGCTAAATTTTCACGCACAATAAGAGTATTAGGATGATTCACTCCTAACCGTCGCTCAAGAATATCCAAAGCTTGGATAAAGCAGGGTTGGGCTTCGCTGTATCTCCTATCTCCCTTGTTCACGATGGAGTACCGCTAGGTTGTTGAGGATATTGGCGACATCAGGATGTTCTTCTCCCAGCAGCTTGCGCCTGATTGCTAAAGCTTGGATGTAAAGGGGTTCGGCTTCGCTGTATCTGCCTTGGGAACGGTAGAGTAACGCTAGGTTGTTGAGGCTAAATGCAACATCAGGATGTTCTTCTCCCAGCAGCTTGCGCCTGATTGCCAAAGCTTGGATGCAAAGAGGTTCGGCTTCGCTGTATCTGCCTTGGGAATGGTAGAGTATTGCTAGGTTGTTGAGGCTAAGTGCAACATCAGGATGTTCTTCTCCCAGCAGCTTGCGCCTGAGTGCCAAAGCTTGGATGCAAAAGGGTTCGCCTTCGCTGTATCTGCCTTGGGAACGGTAGAGTAACGCTAGGCTAGTGAGGCTAAATGCAACTTCTGGATGTTCTTCTCCCAGCAGCTTGCGCCTGAGTGCCAAAGCTTGGATGCAAAAGGGTTCGGCTTCGCTATATCTGCCTTGGGAACGGTAGAGTAATGCTAGGCTAGTGAGGCTAAATGCAACTTCTGGATGTTCTTCTCCCAGCAGCTTGCGCCTGAGTGCCAAAGCTTGGATGCAAAGGGGTTCGGCTTCGCTGTATCTGCCTTGAGAGTCGTAGAGTGCCGCTAGGTTGTTGAGACTAGTGGCGACAGATGGATGTTCTTCTCCCAATCGCTTTTTAGTAACTTCTAGACATTGTTCATACCAGGGTAAAGCTTGGTTATATAAACCTTGACCATCATAAAATGTAGCGTTACCGATGAAAGGCCAAGATAAATCATCATCACTGAGGTATTGAATCAGATGATTCGCTACTTCAGCTATATGAGGTATAGCAGGGGAAACGACGTTGATTTGCTCAAGAGTGGGAGTTTCAGGAATATCTTTAGCAACTGCTACCATTACCCCACAAAGCGATCGCTTTAATTCCTCTGCCTGTTGTAAATCGGTAAGCTTATATTGGAAAAACTTGCGCAACAGTGGATGTAATTGGTAAATTCCCTCACCTTTGCGCTGGAGTAAATGCAAATTCAATAACTTATCGTCCCGAATTTCCTCTAACTCTTCCTCGTCTTTTTCTGGTAAACACTGTTCCACCAAATCCCAAGCTATAGGCGCGGGTGCAAATAAACTCAATAAACAGCCCAACTGCTTATCATCGTCGTTTAATTCTTGCCAACTCAACTCAAAAGCTGCTAACACACCCCGTTGTGCAGTCATGTCGCCTTCTGGTTTATCCCAGGCAGGTTTTTTTAGTCGCTTTTTCTCCAACCGTCGCAACATTTCTGTTAAAGAAAGGTTTGGTTTCCGCTTGAGATATCGCCCCACTAATTCCAAATCCAAAGGCAAATATCCCAACCACTCACACAACTGATTTGCCACAGCTAATTCTTGCTCAATTCGCTGTGGTGTTTCTTTAAAAAATGACTTTAATAACTCCAGCGCTGCTTCTGGTTGCAATACATCCAGAGATAATTGCTTAATAGATGCTCCCAAGTGTTGGCGCGTGGTAATCAACACTTTAAACCGGGAAGATGACGAGGGTAAATAAGGTTTAACCTGCTGATATTCCCCAACATCGTCTAACATTAGCAGCACATCACCCTCGCGCCAATGCCGCCAGCAGTATTGCACTTGGGCGAAGACATCCAAACCTTCTGGTAAGTTTAAATCAAGCACACTTCTGGCAAACTGCACAACTTGAATGCCCACATCACCAGATTTTGCCAGCAACCAGCAAATTCCACCCTTGTAAATGTCGCGGTGATTCCTGGCATATTGTAGGGCGAGTTCAGTTTTACCAACTCCACCCATACCAGCAACAGCAGCTATAGCCACCTGTTCGTTTTCCTGCAAAAGCTGGTGGAGATTTTGGAGGTCTTTTTCACGTCCAACAAACTCCACCACCCCACTTAAGGGAATATTTTCGTAAAACGTCGGCTTGGGTTTAGCTTTTCTCGCTTCAGCACGCTGCACACCAGGCTTTTGTTCTCTAAGGCGTTGCCATTCTGCATCGAATTTTCTCAAATTCCCATCTTTATCGCCTTTGTCATGCCAAAGCTTCAGCCGAAAGTGCCAGTCCTCTGAACCTCGCTTGTGTTCCCGCAAATCTTCTAGAACACCCAAAAACTCAGCAAGTGCCTTTAGTGCTTCTCGAACTTGTTCTTTCTCTAAACCACCAAGTTCTGCCAAAACCCTTAGCTGTGTTCTCATAACTAGTTGCTTTGGTGTTTGCCAATTAAAGTTTCTTTCAAAACGCTCACCGTTTTCTATCTCATCATTGGCATAAGCCAACAACCTTTCTAATAGCTGCCTTACCCGCGCTTTAACATCATCACCATAGCTAACACGCGCCATCGGTTACTTTTGCTCAAATTTGGATAAAGTTTCGGGAATCCCCAAACTTAATCTAGCATCCCCAAACTCAAATCTCTGGGTATTCACCCATTACAGCCAACAGACAACTGTATTTGCTTTCACTGACTACCCCAAATTTACCGTTGCTTCAGTATTCAAGGTGAAGCAAATGCAAAAGGTAACGAAATCTATCAATATTAAAAAGCTGGTGACAGTTTTACTATTTGTAATTCCCTTAATTGCAGACTGGTTAATCCCAGGTTCGGGTATTTTGATTGAAATTACCTTTCTAATTTGGGAATTGCTGGAACCAGAGGAGACACAAGGGGATGATTTGAAGTAAAAGTAATATGTAGAGTCGAATGTCACTTACTTAAACTGGATTTAGACCCCCGACTTCTTGAAGAAGTCGGGGATCTGGGCAGCTAATAACGCTAAAGTCATAGTATGACTACAAAAATCACAACCCAAATGCAAACTGATAAATACCCTTTTGCTCAAGAACTGATTACCGATATGGAAGGTAATATCCGTAAAGTAGTCATAGATTTTAATGACTATCTACGCTTGCTAGAAGCTATTGAAGATGAAGGACTTATCTTAGCAATGAAGGCAGTAAAACATGAAATACCTCTAAATATAGATGAAGCATTAACACAACTAGAACAAGAGTGATTACCCAATATCTACCCAGCTTTATCAAGGATATGAAGGCTCTGAAAAGTACACCTTACTATGAGAATATTAGAACCCTTGCTTTTGAAGAAATACCACAAATATTAACCTTTGAAGAAATTACTAACCTCAAAAAACTTTAGGGTTATGAAAATGCTTATCGCATCCGCGTCGGTGATTATCGTATAGGACTTATTTTTGATGGAGAAACAGTCCTATTTCAGCGAGTGCTGCACCGGAAAGATATTTATCGTTATTTTCCAAAATAAAACCATCTTAATTACAAATTACTTTAGCGTAGCGAGACGTAGCCCATTACGAATTACAAATGCAATTTAATACCCAACTCCTACCTCGAATTAACAATAAATCCTTGAGAGAAAATGGCAAACAGTATTATGTAGATGCCAAAGGAAACCGCTTCCCTAGCGTCACCACAATACTTAATGTCACCAAACCCCAAGCAGACAGAGACAGATTATTAAATTGGAAAGCGCGTGTAGGAACAGAAGAAGCCACCCGCATATCTACAAACGCCAGTCGTCGGGGAACCCAAACACACAAACAAATTGAGCGCTACCTCCTGGGGCAAAATCCTGTTTGTCCAGAAGCCAGCCGCCCTTACTGGGAAAGTATTCAGCCAGTTTTAGCAGAAATTGATACAGTAAAACTCGTAGAAGGCTCAGTTTTTCATTACGATTTGAGCTATTCTGGCAAAGTAGATTGTATTGCCAGCTATCAAGGCATCCCCTGTATTTGCGAGTGGAAAACAGCAGACAAACCTAAAGGTTCAATCGAGCATTTATACGAACATCCACTACAACTTACAGCATACATTGGAGCAATTAACAACTATTATCGAGATTATGGGATTCAGCTAAATCATGCTTTGTTGGTAGTCGCAATTCCAGAGATGCCAGCCGAGGTATTTTGGTTTGAACCAGCAGCGATTAAAAATTACTGGCAGCAATGGGAAAAAAGAGTCGCCGAATATTGGGAACGCAGAAGTGTTTGGAGTTGATGAGTGGGATTCTGGTTCAAAGATGCGGTAAGTGCTTTGATTTAAATTGGTGCGATCGTATGATTTTGTAATTCGAGTTTTGTCATAGTTATTACCCCATAGTAGGGTGGGCATTTTAATGCTCACCCTAGTTACCTAAACTAGCGCTGGTGTATTTGCACGCTGAATTTGAGGTGTTGCAACCATCCGCATTCCGGCTGGTGCAGCTAAAGTTAACCCACGGCGCACAGGACGCACGGGACGTTTATTCACTAGCGAAACTTGAAATTCTGACAAAACAGTTGCCAAGACAATTTTCATTTCATACTGAGCAAATGCCATCCCAATACAGCGACGATTACCGCCACCAAAGGGTAAATATTCATAAGGCGAATATTGTCTTCCTAAAAAGCGTTCTGGTTTGAACTGCTTGGATTGTGGGTAAACTTCTTCCCGATGATGCGCTAAATAAATGCTGGGGATTATTACCGTTCCCTCTCGCAGTTCGTAGCCCATAATTGTAATTGGGGTTTTCACAATCCGGGGGAAAGCAGTCATGACAATTGGGTAAAGTCGCAATGTTTCTTGGCAAACTGCTGTCAAATACGGCAATTTAGCCACACTACTCAAATCGTGGTTAACTCCAATGGTGTTGAGTTCCTTTTGCAACTTCTCACGCACCTCTGGTAAACGATCGATCCAGTAAAAAGCCCATGTCAATACCGAAGCAGTAGTTTCATGTCCCGCAACTAGCAGCGTCATTAACTCGTCGTGTAATTCTTCATCTGACATCCCTTGACCATCGTCGTAACGAGCCGCCATCATCAAACTGAGGATATCTTGGCGATTTTGATCGGCTTGGGCCCGACGTTCTCGAAGTAAAGCATAAATCAGTCGATCGATTTTTTGCCGTTGTTGCAGAACCCAACCCCAAGGACTCCACGCACCAAAATCTTTTTGCATGAACTGGAAGAAGAAGGCGCTGGACATTACAGGCGAACTAATGAAATCTAATAAGTCACTTAGCGATCGCCTCAGTTCTTCAAACAGCTGTCCATCATTCAAACCAAATACAACCCGCAGAATAACACGCAAGGTAATTTCTTGCATCGACTCACGGATCTTAAAAGGCTTGCCAATTTGCCATTCATGAGTCACCTGTCGGGTTATTTCTTGAATTTCCTCCCCATAAGCCCGCATTCTTTCGCCATGAAAGGGAGGAGCTAATAATTGCCGTTGCCTCTGGTGGCGATCGCCATCCGCTAACATAAAAGAGCGATCGCCAAGCAAAAATTTTAGTCCTACGTTCCCTCTGCCAACCTCAAAATGCCTAGAATCAGCAGTAAAAATCTGCTCAAGTGCTTGGGGTTGACTAAAATATATTAGATGGTTATCCGAGCGATTACTCCTGATCGTGAAAGTGTCACCGTAGGTTTGGGCAAAATCATCCACATATTTCACTGGCTGACTAATAAACTTGATCATCCGTAACCAGCGCGGCATTTGAGGCCCATCGGGTAAATTGTAAGTAGTTGTCATAGAATTTTAGGGAGTTGATGGCTTCTAAATTTTATTGTTACGACTTTTCATGTTACTTAGGGTTACAGAAAGCGGTATATTCATCATTGAGGACTAGAGACTGGAAACTGGGTACTGAAAAAGAAGACAAAGAGGATAATAATAACTCTTGTACAGACGCGATTAATCGCTCCTGTACAGACGCGATTAATCGCGTCTGTACTCTTAACTCAGAACTCAGCACTCAGAACTCAGCACGGGCTAAACGCCCCGCTACCGCTAACAAAAGGCAGCATCGGAAGTAAGCAGTGCCAAAAATCATCGCTATTCTCAACGGTAAAGGAGGAGTCGGTAAAACGACTACCGCAGTCAATCTGGCTGCAAACTTTGCGAAGAAAAAAAAGGTGCTGCTGATTGATGCAGATATTCAAGGTTCTGCCAGTTGGTGGTTTGGGCGCAGTCAGCAGGGAATGGGATTTGATTTATCTCAAGAAACAGATCCCGCACTTTTAAGTGATTTAGCAAAGATAACAGGTTACGATTTAGTAGTGGTGGATACACCTCCCGCGCTACGCTCTGAAGCATTAGTGGCGGTAGTTGCGATCGCAGATTATCTAGTTTTGCCGACACCCCCATCTGCAATGGATTTAGCAATCCTCGTGGAAACAGTCAAGGAAGCCGTCATCCCTGTGGGAACCCCCCATCGGGTATTGCTCACCAAAGTCGATACTCGCAGTTTGGGGGAAGCACAAGAAGCAAAAAACACTCTAACTCGCTTAGGTATTCCTACTTGTAATACTTTCATCCGTGCCTATAAAGCTCATGAACGAGCAGCACTAGAAGGTGTAGCGATTACTCAATGGCGAGGCGGAAACGCACGGGAGGCGGAATTAGACTACCGCCGTGCAGCTGATGAATTACAGCGTGATTGGAGAAAATAATAATGGCTAGGAAACAAAGTCTCTCTGACTTACTACAAGAAGAGGCGCAAAAATTTACACCCCCAGAAGGTGAATCTGCGATCGAAGTTACAGCAGAAAAAATTGCCGAAGAACAGGCTGCATCTGATGAGGAATCGTTAGGACAACCACTTGAGCCAACTTCTACTAAACGCAGTCCCACTAAAGCTGATTTAGAAGCAACTGTCAAAGAATTGACAAGTAATCTAGAAGCAAGCCACAAAAAAGAAGCATCTCTTGGACAAGAAATTGCTGATTTGCAATCAAAATTATCTAAACAAAAAACCTTTGCATCCGAACAAAAATCATTACTAGAACAGCTAACAAAAGAACTTGACGAAACCAAAAAAACAGCACTGCAACTTGCAGAAGCAAATTCCCAGCTTATAGAAGAAATTAATTCTTTCAAACAAAAAGTAGAACAAAAAGCAATACAAAAAGCAGAAGAGAAATCTAAACTTGTTGTCAAAGAAACTAGCGCGATCAAACCAGTAAAAGACCATTACAATCCACTTAACTACAAAAAATCACATCGCTCATCGGAAACGCTAGCTCAAAATCAACCTCAAAATCAACCGAATGAGTATCCCGATAGTTCTAATGAGATGTGGTTACTTGACTAGAATCAGTTAAAGATTAATGGTACAAATCAAAATCTATGGCACTGCTTCATTTATTCGTCATTCTCGCAGTGCCATTTCTGACGCAATTCATTCTTGTGTTACTGAAGCTTTAATATATCCTCAAGACAAGCGTGCCCATCGGTTCTTTCCTCTCGAACCCGATGATTTTATCTATCCTTTAGGACGTTCAGAGAAATACATCATCATTGAGATTAGTATGTTTGAGGGACGCACTATTGAAACGAAAAAGAAACTAATTAAGTTGTTGTTTTCCCGCTTATCCGAACAAGTTGCAATTGCACCTATAGATATAGAAATCACGATTACAGAAACCCCAAAACACAACTGGGGTATTCGGGGAACAACAGGAGATGAATTAAACCTAAATTACCAAGTGCAAGTGTAAATCTTTGGAGCTTGTAGGGTGGGCATTGTAATGTCATTATAATGCCCACCTAAATGCAAGACAGGTTTGCGTTAGCGTTCGCGCAGCGTTCCGCAGGAAAGCTCACCGTACTCCTTTGGAGAAGCAAGCTACGCGTAGCGTCTCGTAGAGAAGGTATCGCTCTAGCTACATTCCCCTAAAATTATGTGAAACATAATTAAAGACAAAAATAGTAGCTATATCACAGAAGCCATTAGCAACAGATACAACACTTTCCAGATCGCCGTTATAGAAAAATTATTGAGATTTGAGCTATCTTTAAACTCGAAAGTCTAAAATATGCTGCGCGGTGATTTGTGGTTGTTCCAAGTGTGGGAGATGACCACAATCTTGAATCCACGTAAGAGTACTGTGTGGAATTGCCCTTTTAAATCTCATAGCATCCTTAGTACCCAAAATTTGATCGGAATCGCCCCACAAAATTAGCGTTTGTTGCACAATTTTTGATATGGTTGTGAATCTAAAAGCACTGTAACCGCCACTTTTGGTAAAAGAAATCAGAGCTTGATGCCAACTCGGCATTTGTAAATGTAATGCTCCACAACATAACGCATCGATAGAGGCAAGAGTTTGATTTTTATATCCAATGCGAGAAACGCGATCGCGCACTTTCATATTACTCAAAAACTGAGTTGCTAAATAATCTAATGGGGGAAACATGAATTTGCTCAATGGCGAACCACCCGCCAATCCCGCACTGTCAATTAAAACCAGCTTTTTGACTACTTCTGGGTAAGCCAATGTAAAATCAATCGCCGTCGCACCACCCATCGAAGCGCCCACTAAAATTACAGGTTGGTTAATTAAGCTTTTCCAAAAATAATAAAGATGGGTTTTAATTGCAGTTGGGCTATAAGCAATTCCTGAGAGTCTATCTGTAAACCCAAAACCCAACAAATCCACCGCCCAAGTTTCATTATCTTCAGAAAGTAGTGGCAAAAGCCGCCGAAATTCTAACACAGAACTGTCAAAGCCGTGAATTAATAAAATTGGAGTTCCACCACTCCCTTGCTTGACAAATGTTGTAGTTACTGCTTGATTAGTTAAAGGAGTAGCGATCGCAGTTGTTTGAATACTCCGAGCTAGTGCGATCGAAGTAGGTTCTGTGAGTTGCTCAACTGCTGTAGGAAGAAAATTCGGAAACATAAATTTCAGTCGATCGTACTAGTACAGGTCGGCAAAAATAAATCACCCATTCCAAATCAATGAAATGCTTATGCTGTATTCATTTTTAATTTTTAATTCCACCTTGCGCTACTAGCTTGCTTCCACCCATAACTAATTTTGTTAAACAATAAAGTTACACAACCTAAGATACTGAAGTATTATTTGTAATATTATATATATAAAACATAAGCTAGGGACTATCAAAATATTCTAACTCCCAACAGACATGATTAATCGCGTCTTTACTCCCCAAAAAAATATGGCATCAAAGAAAGTTTTCCAAAATGTCAAAATGGGGACTAAAGCCACGTACAATTAAAATCGCTTATCCCTTAATCCAGGAGCTAATGCCATGCCAATGGCGGTTGGCGTAATTGAAACTTTAGGTTTTCCGAGTGTCTTAGCAGCAGCAGATGCAATGGTCAAAGCTGCCGCAGTTACAATTGTGTATTATGGTCAAGCGGAGAGCGCTCGCTTGTTAGTTGCCGTCCGGGGACAGGTTTCTGAAGTAAATAGAGCTGTTGAAGCCGGAATCGTAGCTGGAGAGGAAGTAAAGGTTGGTACAGTAATTACCCACTACATCGTTCCCAATCCCCCAGAAAATGTCGAAACCATATTACCAATCCATTTCACTGAAGAATCAGAACCTTTCCGCATCTTCTAAGCAATTTTGCTATTCATTATCTGTAGCGAAGCTTCGTACAATTAACTTGTAGCCCCCAGTTTGTTCATACAGGAGATTAATAATGTCATTACAGGCAGTTGGAGCACTTGAAACTAAAGGTTTTCCTGCCGTGCTAGCAGCAGCAGATGCTATGGTAAAAGCTGGTCGAGTTACCCTCGTTGGTTATATCAGAGTGGGTAGCGCCCGTTTTACAGTTAATATTCGTGGCGATGTTTCTGAGGTAAAGACAGCTATGGCTGCTGGTGTTGAAGCCGCAGAAAATGTTTATGGCGGTACACTTGAATCTTGGGTGATTATTCCTCGTCCCCATGAAAACGTTGAAGCTGTTCTACCAATTGGTTATACAGAACAAGTCCAAAGGTATCGAGAATCTGTAGAAAATCCCATTGTTAGATCGAACAATCGATAGATTTAACCTCCTGTGGGGGAATTCAAAACAAAAACTTCCCATAAATGAATTTAAAGAGAAGTTTTTTGTCAGGCTTCTGATTATCAAAACTTTAGAGGATTACATTTCTTCTGTTTTTAGATTTTGCATAAGTTGAATTTGGAAGCAGACAGAAAACAACAGTTAGAGTCAATAGTCAAAACCAATATTGACTGTTGACTGTTCATTTTTAGAAATATAAAAGCTTTCAGAATAACTTACCAATATGAAAGGTGTAGTTGTGACTGAAGCTAGTTTAAAAAAGATAAATTTGCCTATCAATTCTTACTATTATTTTATACAACGACTTACCAAACATCTTTTGAAACAAAGATTACCGTATATACACTTAATTCAATCAATAAATATCACAAAACATAACTTAATGCAATTCAGTGAAAGCCCGATCCTCTTTCAAAAGCAGGGAATTCAGCCAATTTCTTCAGGAGAATTAGGGAATCTTCCAAGGCAAAATCTTATGAACACTAAGTATATGGAGATTAAACTAAATATTATACGACGCAAGGGTTTGTACAGAGTTGAAACTTATACTAGTGAAATAACGTCCAATTTTGAGTTAAATTAGATTCGTTCCTCGGATCTGTTACAAAATGTTAGATTTACCCGATCCATTTTGTGAAAAGTGTATCCTCCACACTTTAAGCAGATTTCTGTTCTCAACTAAAAAAACATAACTTTACAAAAAATTTAAATTGGCAGAATGCCCCAAATGCTTGATATATATTGATTTTGGACTTTTTAAAGTAAAAGCGAAACATCAATGTAGAAATTTCTGCATAATTTTAGTGAATTCAGACGTAATAAAAGTAGAATCACTGAGCTATTTTCATGAAACTCATGAAATCTGGGGCAGCTGCCAGTTAAACAATTAGGTGGGACGAATGGGGGTTGTAATGCAAACTTCAAAATTGAGTTTCGAGGAATGCAATCTCATTATGACAATAGATGTGGAAAAACTGGCTCTAGATTGGCAAAAGCGCTTGGCTGTGGAATGTCCAGACCAAAATGAAGCCGCAAGGCAAAGCATTATTCTCTGGCTGTTGGGATCTGACTCAAAACGGTTCGATCTGTATAATCCTAAAGAACTAGATATCGCCAAGCAAGCGATGGAATATCGCTGGAGGATTTTACGTCAACGCTACTTGGGGTTGGGGCGAGAACGTGCTTATCGCAACTTGATAACCCGATTGGGGAGTTTAGTAACATTACGGAATAAAATTCAGACTTGGGTTTCCCTCAGCCGCGATCGCCAGCGCAGTGTAATGGATGTGTTACAAGAAGTACTCCAAGAGTTACTCCAAAACGACAGCCAGATGCAACAGCAAATGGCTGATATTGCCAAATATACAACCGATAGACGATTGGGAGATGCTCTGCTATTTGCCAGTTTAGAAGAATATTGTCTGCGACCGGTACGCAATCAACCCCTATTAGCTTATCGATTTGTGAATTATTTGCGTCGCACTCAGCGCGGTGGTTTAACCCAAGTGCCAGGACGTGATTTGGTTCGACTAGTCTCAGAAGAAGTTCTTACAGACGACAGTGACAATCGAGTTAACTTAGTCGATAATCAGGCGATCGCAGAATATATTGAAGCACAACAACTAGAAGAACAACAAGGGCTGCGCCAGTCAGTACAAAAAGAATTTGAAAATTATTTACAAGAAAATCTCGGCACAGAAGCAGTGGAATGGCTGCGGCTGTATCTGCAAGGGAAGTCCCAAGAAGAGATCGCCAAAAAACTGAATAAGCCGACTAAAGAAGTCTACCGTCTGCGAGAAAAAATTAGTTACCATGCTGTACGTGTTTTTGCCCTCAAAGGCAATCCAGAACTCGTAGACAACTGGCTCTCAATTTCCTTGCAAGAACATAACTTGGGATTAACCCAAAACCAATGGCAGCAACTTGATGAAAAATTGACTCCTCTCGGGCGACAAATCTTAGATTTGCGCAGAGCAGGTAATTCAATAGAAGCCATAGCCGAACAGTTAAAACTCAAAACCCATCAAGTGCTAGGTGAATGGACGAAAGTCTATCTTGCAGCCCAAGCTTTAAGAACGCAAGAGTAGCCTGTAGTGAAAAATGGAGCATAGGGAAGTCGGGAGTGGGAAGCAGGGAAACAGGGGAGAATAATTAATGCCCAATGCCCAATGCCCAATGCCCAATTTTCAGTATTATCCCCAGCCCCTAATCTAAAATTCATACTTTACTTACATTGACTTAAGTATATATAATTGGAATTTTAACAATTTAACAAAGTATCTTTATTAACTACCTATTGAATTAGAGGCAAAATATAAGTAAACACCAACGAATCAAATCTATGTTGTCTTCAAAGGGCGAACTAAATGATACCGTAGCAAATGGACAGCAAATGCTAACTGCCGCTCAAACTAGGTGGGAGCAAGAAGGCGATCGCGAACAAATATTCCACCTAATCGATCATCTTTTGTCCTTTGAAGCTTGCCTCTACCACCAGATTTTACCCTTTAGATTAGAAGACAAAAGCCTCTTGCTAGGTATGGTTTATCCAGAAGAGAGCGAAGCCCTAGATTACGTTGGTCGCATTTTGTCTTCTATCAATTGCACAATGGTGATTGAGGCGATCGCAGCCGATGCTCACCGCAGAATACTATCAGCCTACCTCAACCATAAGAATATATCCCAGCTAGATGCCCAACAAGTGCATCAGCCAACAGTGGACTTCCCCCCAACAAATAGCCCAGCTACGATTACTGACATACCTAGTCCTTCTTTAGATGCCGACTCAGAATCAAATCAACAACCTGTATTGATGGCGTTTCAGACACAAAAGCGTCAAAATTCTGGACAGCGGGTAGACTTGCCTCCGATCCCAGAGCTAGACCAATCATCTCAAACTACGACGTTCTTCACCCCTATTTCCACAACTCAGTCGGGAGAGGATTTTGAACCCACATCATCAAACAATTTACCTATTTTTCCCACACAAGCTTCCGAACTACTGAATCCCATTGAGTTGCTAACAACACTGCCACCAAAAAAATTATTAGAAGAATTACTAGGGCGAATTTTTGCTGGGGGAATTGGTCGGCTGTACTTAGAAAGACAAGCTTACGAAGGCAGAATACTGTGGAGTGACAATGGAGTTTTACAGTCTGTATTAGACAAACTGCCACTCTCAGTTTTTCAAGGAGTATTGAATGAATTAAAGCGGTTTGCTTCCCTGCCTGTAACCACGCTTACAGAACCAAAACAGGTAGAAAAGGAATACGTGTATCAAAAAAATCGCTTATTATTACGCTTGCGAGTCATGCCGGGAATCTACGGCGAAGAAGCAACACTCCAAGTATTGCGGGGAGCAGCATTAAAATTCTATCAACAACAACAATTGACGCGTATAGGCCGCGATGCTTTAGGAATTTCTCAGCAACTAAGCATTAAGTTACATGAACTACAAGAACAACTTTTACTGAATCCTAGCCTTGATTCTCAGCAATTAGAGGCTTTAGTTACCCTGAATCAATTAGTGAAAAATTTAGACCAACAGATCAAAATATTGGCACTAGATAGCAATCCACCAACAAAGAGTAAATCATCAGTCAGTAAGTGAAAACGCTGATTTCGTTAGCATACATAATTGTTATGTTGTAATGGAATCTCAGACTGATAAAGCTTAGAGATTCATCTTCAAATAAATACAAATTTTGCGAGCGTATTCTGAGTAAGATTACGGTTTAAACAAACTTAAATAGTAGCAAAGTTAGTTTTCCCTCTTAAATCCTATTGTTGCAAATATTTCATGCTAACTGAGGTTTTTAGTGAACTTTTTCCCTTAATGAGTACAGCCAATCCACAGACTTTGGAATGGCTACTCAACGTTGCAATTGAACATGAATATCCATCTGGACGAGCCGTTGTGATGGAAGATGCCTGGGGTAACGCCGTTTATTTAGTGGTTTCTGGTTGGGTCAAAGTCCGGCGTACCGTCGGGGAAGATTCAGTAGCTTTGGCAATTTTTGGGCGTGGCGATTTTTTTGGAGAAATGGCAATTTTGGATGAATCTCCACGCTCAACTGATGTCATTGCCCTTTCACCCGTGAAATTGCTTAGTATCTCCAGAGAGCGGTTTATTCAAATATTGTTTAAAGACCCGCAGTTACATCACCGGATGTTGCAATTAATGGTGCGGCGATTGCGACAAATTAACCAGCGCCTACAAATGCGGTCTTCACCACCAGCAGTCAAACTCGCGCATACTCTAGTGACTTTGGGTGAAAGCTATGGTCAGGAATCAAACTTAGGAAGAGAAATTTTTAACGTTCCCTTTAAAGATTTAGCAGAGGTGACAGAAATCGGCGTTGAAGAAACCACCAAAATTATGGAAAAGCTGCATGAAAAAGGGTGGATAAAAATTGATAGCGTCAACAACATTACTTATCTTGTGAACTTCAAACAGTTGATGAACTTGGCTGGCAAAGTGTGATTGTTTTATTTATTCAACGATACAAATTTTGGCATTAAGAAAGTCAACCGACAAGATGCTTCGGTTGACTTTCTTATTACAGGTGTAAATACTTCACAAATTGAAACTTCATAATGGATGACACCACTCCACCCCTGACAAAAAACGTCACACAGGCACAATTAGCAGCAGCAGAACCTAGTACTGACCCTGAACTGTTGCGGGAACTGGCATTATCTACTGACCAAAAAACCCGTCAGTCCGTTGCAGGTAATCCTAATACTCCTGCTGATGTCCTGTTGAAACTGGGAGCAGAATTTCCGTCTCAATTGCTAGATAATCCAGTGTTTCCATTACTGCTTTTGGAAAATCTCAATTTAGTTGCAGAAATTCCCTTAAATACTTTGCGAAGCATTCTTAGGCTGGAAAATGTTCCTGTGTCTATTCTAGAGAAATTAGCCGATAAATCAGATTACAAAGTACAACTACTAGCGCTAGCCGAAAACCCCAAAAATGAAAAAGTAGTGTTCAATCGGATAAATCAAATCAATGATTCTCTGATTGTCGAATCTGCTCGTCTACACATCAATTTGGCTGGAGAATTAACAGAGGGATACGAGCAAAAAGTTAAAGAGGTAATTCAAGGAGCTATATTTTCTGATCGCAATGTTGATGCTTACGATCTTGTTGTCCCCGCTCAAATTTGCTTTATCCCAGAATTTATTGTTGAATGTTGGGTAAGGGAGCCAATATATGAACATTATTTGTGTAGGAAGATTGCTGATTCTCCTGCTACCTCTGCCAGTATTCTCAAACATTTAGCCAACCATACTGATGGTTATACACGAGATAGAGTAGCCGAAAATCCCAATACTCCCCCAGAGGCTTTACGAAAATTGGCAAGCAAACAGGAAGCAGGAGAACCTCGAATTTTTCTTGGTCGCAATCTAAATACACCTAGTGATGTTTTGGAGAGTTTGAGCAAAGATCGAGATAAAAAAGTTCGTATTAGCGTCGCGGAAAATCCCAACACGCCCCTAACTATACTTCAATATTTAGCAAACGATACAGAGAGAAATGTTGCTGAGGCTGCTACTAGAGCAATACGAGAACAACAAGGAGAATATACTGCTGAAGCAGTCAGAAAAAACCCGAAAACTCCCCCCCATGTGTTAGAAAAGTTAGCACAAAAAGACCCCCAAACTGTCTGCCAACACCCAAATACACCGTCCGAACTGTTTTTAGAATTCTCCAAAAGCCTTAACTCACAAGTTCGTGAATGGGTAGCTAAAAACCCCAACGCACCAGTGAATATTTTAGAACAGTTGGCTGATGATGACTCTTCTACAGTTCGGCAGGAGGTTGCCCGAAATCCGAATACACCATTAAGTCTTCTGTTTAAGCTATTTGCTAGAGACGCATCGTTAAGCGATACAATAGCTTATCAAATGTCAAGAGAACAATATCACTCCCCCCAGGCGAAGAGTATCTTAAATATCCTAACTGAAGAAAGTACCAGCCCCCTAGAAACTATTTTGCAGAGATTAGTAAGGGAAGGAGTAGAGGCGACTCGTCTGTTTTTAGCTCGTCGCGTTGATTTACCTGCTCATATATTGGCACAACTTGCTGAAGCAACAGAGGTTGAGGTGCGCCAAGCTGTAGCTCAAAATCCGAATACACCAATCAGCGTCTTGGAAAAATTAGCCAGAGACGAAGATTGGCGTATTCGGATGCATACCGCTTCAAAAATCAACTTGTCGCCTGAGATTTTAGAAGAACTAGCGGTTGAGAAATCATCTAGTGCAGTGCATGAAAAGGCGATGGTGAATCCCAGTTTACCAAAAGAAGCGGTGGAACGTATTCTTTGCGGACAATATGCAACAGATTACTTGAAACTGAATCCTGATTTTCTATCTCGTCATCCTGATAGCAAGGCTAGGGTAATCAATTACTATGCCAAGTCCGAGTCTTTTTGGGTTCGCTTTATTGCCCTACTTCAACCCCAGATTTCTCAGGAATTACTACACGAAAAAAGCCTTTCTATTTACTGGTTGGAACGATTAGCTGTGGCTCAAAATCCACAAGCCGATCAAAAAATCCTCAATCAGCTGGCAAAAGACGGCAATCAGTTGGTTCGAGCAGCAGCAAAAGCTACATTGCGGGATCTCTCTTAATCCTATATTCGCAGTAGAAGATTTAGGGACTTCCAAATAAAAAAACATCCCAAAATTGAGGCAAAAATTCTCTCTATTTCTTTTCTCTCTGTGTTCTCTGTGTCTCTGTGGTAGCCTACAGCAAGCCACTCTGCGTCTACGTTTATTTAAATAATTTATTTATTGGAAGTCCCTTATTTTTCAAACCGACAATAACCGTACTGCTTCCCCAAAAGGAAACTCCGCCAAAGTTAAACCACCAGGAGTTACCACCCACAACACAGGTAATTCCGGTACTTTATCGGGGAAAATACCATAACCATCTGTTAAATAAATACAAACACCTTGAGTTTGCCCATCCCAACTTTCTGCGACTTTCTCAAAAAACGGTACAAATGATGTGCCACCACCACCTTGAGGTTTTGGCAGGGTCAAATCGAGATTGAGTTTGTATGGCCCGTAAGCTTCTGCATCAACGTAATAAAGCTCACATTTTAAATGAGGATAAGCACTCAAAATTCCCTGCACCTCGCTTAAAAACATCCACATTTGTTCATTATCAATAGAACCGCTAGTATCTACAGCTACATATACCTCGACATTTTCTGCTTGGAGAGTTTCCAAATACAGTCTCCGCCCAATAAAGCGGCGGTCAAATCCTGCAAAGTCAGTAGGAGTCTGTACTAAATAACGCCAAAGGTAACTACGCCAATTAATTTGAGCAGTGGTTAACGCTCCCAATTCTCGTTCTATCCCTGCTGGTAGTAAACCTTGATTAACTGTCCGAGCAATAACAGCAGCTTGTTGCAAAGCATTGCGCCAGTGTGCTTCTAATGCTGCTTTTCTGGCTTCTGACAGACTATCGCTGTTTGTGGAAGAAGTTTCAGCAGTCGGAGGGGCAAAGTCGTTAGGGTGTGCTGTCTTTCCTGCCTGATTTTTGGTGTCATTGTTAGTTACATCTGAAAAGGATGAGGCATCAAAAGGGGCTTGATTGAGTAAATCAGGATGCAGTAATTTTACGGTATCATTAGTATTTTTTAACAGCAACTCATAAATTTCTTCTACACTCAAATGCTCCAGTTTAGCTTCTCGCAGTCTTCCCGGAGGCAGTTCAAATACACCCTGTTGGCTAATAATGCCATTGACTACAATATCTGCGGCAATATTCCACAATTCGGCTTCGCGCACACCCCGACGCGGCACATGCAGCAGTGCAGCGTGTAAAACTTCGTGCAGTAGCAGTCCATCCTGTTGAGTGGTGGGTAAAGAAAGCAAATACTCTGGATTAAAAAATATATCTTTGCCGTCAGTGGCAGCAGTTGGTAGTTGCTGCGAAGGAACGAAGCGAGCAAACAATGCCAGGGTAGCGAAAAATGGCGACTTCATCCGCAAACGCAGCACTGAAGCACTGATAATCTGGGAGCTTTTTTCATAATTCATAATTCGTAATTCGTAATTCGTAATTCGTAATTCGTAATTAAGCCGGAATTGTTGAAGGTGAGTTATCTCTTCGACTTAGCTTATAAACCCATTAGCTGTTGAAAATCTTTCATAAACTGCTGCAATTTTGGGTCTTTCTGGACTAATTGCGCCAAAACGCCCAGATGTCCTTTACTCCGCATGACTCGAAATAAATCTACTGCAAATAACTGCACCCATTCGGCTGTTGCAACTTGACTGAGCCAAATAAAAGCGTTGTAGGCTTGGTTTGCGTCAGCAGCCCGCACTGTTAAACCAATTGCTGTGGCATACTTAGTACTTGGTTCTTCAGGCCAGGGAATGCGATCGCCTTTACCTGCCAAAATAGGTGTCAGATTCGGTAGTGTTTTGTAAAGTTGAATAAAAGCCTGAAACTCAGTCGCAGTAGCCACCCCCACCGCCGGAGTAATATCTAATTCTGCGTGGTGTAGCGCACTTGCCATTTCCCAAGAACGAGGCGAAGGCCAAGCGGGTTGCTGGGGATCGATTTTATGCAACAATGTAGGACGAAAGGAAAGAAAGGCTATTATTTGCTCGTGTACGCCTGTTTCTAAGGCATAAGCTTTAAAGCTGTTAAAATCAGCTTGTGCCTCCAGATGTAAAAACCTATTTGCTAAAGGTGCGGGCATATCAAATACAGCTGCACGGTCTTCTTTTCGGTTGCCAGCAGCCCAGACAAACCAACCTGATGGTACAACATAAGAGCCGATTTTTCGATCTAAAATCAACTGTTGAGCGACTCCCTGCATTGCTGGCGGTGCCATATTTAATTCATCTAAAAACAGGATGCCTTTACCGTTACGAGGCAGGAATTCTGGCGGATACCACTTGGAGATACCATCTTCGGCAACGGGTAAACCGCGCAAATCGGTAGGCGCAAGTTGACTAAGGCGGACATCCACAAAGTCGATATCATACTCTTGAGCTATCTGTCCAACGATGCTGGATTTGCCAATGCCAGGAGGCCCCCAAATCATCGTACTAATTTGCAAGTTTTTACGGATAAGGTTGTTTAAATATGCTTTGAGATCGGCAGGTGTCATGTATTTTTTATTTTCGCTAAACGCTCAGTAGATGGAACCTAGACTTCTGTTGAGAAGTCAAGAATACGGGTATTATATTTGAACATTTATAGGTTCTACCTGAAAACTATATTTTCAAAATGGGGTTTTCCGATCGGGAAATTGGCGCCATCTCACTTACTTTTGACTTGGCCTCATACCGATTTTTGGTGCGTTGGCGTAGTCCGTCGTAGACATCGCAGACAGCTAAATATGGTTGAAATACCCAAATTTTGTCTAGTATTTATGTATTAAAGAAAGCCCTATAACTTTTAGTTATGGAAAAGAAATAAAGTGTAATCTTTATTTGAGAGCAAAGCCCATTAACAATTACCTCAGCAAACAAGATGACTGAAGCAACAGCAATTCGTCCTAATACCTACGTCGAGGAAACTGGGCCAATGATTCATTACCTGGTGGCTATGCCTCAACCAGAAACCCATCTGTTTGAGGTGACTTTACACCTTGTCGATTATCCCTCACCGATTCTTGATTTAAAATTGCCCGTTTGGACACCAGGTTCCTATTTAGTCCGGGAATACGCCAAGAATTTACAGAATTTTGAGGCTTTTGCAGAGGATAAGCCTTTACCTTGGCGTAAGCTTGGTAAAAATCACTGGCAGATAGACAAAATAAATGTTTCAGAATTAACTGTACGTTACCGCATTTTTGCCAATGAGCTATCGGTACGAACCAATCACTTAGATACCACTCACGGTTATTTTAACGGTGCGGCACTATTTTTTAGAATACCTAGCTGGGATAAGCAACCCATTCGCGTCACTATCGTACCACCACAGCCAAAATGGCAGGTAACTACTGCCTTACCACCCGTTGCCGAGGAAACAAATACTTTCTTGGCTAGCGATTTTGATACTTTGGTGGATACTCCTTTTGAGATTGGTTCCCACCAATTGTATAAATTTGAGGTATTAGGAAAACCTCATGAATTGGCAATCTGGGGACAGGGAAATTTCCAAGCCCAGCAGATGATTGCTGATATCCAAAAAATTATTCAAGTAGAAGCGCAGATGTTCGGCGGTTTGCCATATAAACGATATGTGTTTCTGCTACATTTATTTAGCCAAGCTTTTGGCGGTTTGGAGCATAAAGACTCTTGCTCCTTAATTTACCAGCGTTTTGGATTTCGCGCTCAAGAAAAATACGATCGCTTTCTGCAATTAGTTGCACACGAATTTTTTCACTTGTGGAATGTCAAGCGAATTCGCCCAAAAGCATTAGAGGTTTTTGATTACGACCAAGAAAATTACACACCATCATTATGGTTTTGTGAAGGTACTACTAGTTACTATGACTTGTTAATTCCTTTGCGGGCGGGAATTTTTGATGTTCAGTCGTATTTAAATAACTTGGGTAAGGAAATTACCAGATATGAAATGACACCGGGGCGGAAGGTACAACCCGTTTCCGAGTCGAGTTTTGATGCCTGGATAAAACTTTATCGCCCGGATGCCAATAGCGGTAATTCCCAAATTTCTTACTATTTAAAAGGAGAAATGGTATCGTTGCTGCTGGATTTGCTGATTCGCTCTACTCACAACAATCAGCGCTCCCTTGATGATGTGATGCTAAAAATGTGGCAGCAATTTGGGCAAGATGAAATTGGTTATACTCCAGAACAGTTGCAGGAAGTTATCGAATCTGTTGCCGGAATCGATTTGGCTGATTTCTTTAAACGCTACATTGATAGTACTGATGATTTGCCTTTCAATCAGTATTTAGAACCCTTTGGCTTGCAGTTGGTAGCCGAACAGCAGGAAGAACCTTACCTGGGTGTGAGAATAAATACAGAGAATGGGCGGGAGATCGTTAAGTTTGTGGAGACTGGTTCACCTGCACAAGTAGGGGGAATCGATGCAGGTGATGAGTTGTTAGCAATTGATGGGATTAAGATAACAGCAGGTAGCTTAAGCGATCGCCTGAAAGATTACCAACCAAACGATACCATCAAAGTCGCAGTTTTCCACCAAGACGAACTGCGTACTTATTCCATCACCCTGGCGTTACCACATCCAACTCGATATCAAGTAAAGCCTGTTGACCATCCTAACTCCACACAGCAGCAAAACTTTGCTGGGTGGCTTGGGGCTGCGATCGCTACTGTTTAAAAGGGGCATGGGGCATTGGGGATTGGGTATGGGGAAAGGGAAAGGGGTAAGGGGAAAAGGGGAAAGATTAAATTTATTCCTTTTCCCTTTAACCTTTAACCTTTTCCCCTGCTCCCTGCCCCCTGCCCCCTGCTCCCTGCCCCCCTACCCCTCTGCTCCCCAATCCTAAGCCGTTCTCACCGCTCCAGAGTAAATCAAACCCCGTTGCAGATCCAGCGTTATAATCGCCCCATCTCGAATTACCTGCGTTGCCTGCTTCACACCAACAATGACTGGTACGCCGAGACGCAAGCCAATTACTGCTGCGTGACTTGTGAGAGTTTCATCTTCGGTAATAATTCCGGCAGCTTTCCGAATTGCCTCAACAAAATCGGCACTAGTGCGGGGTGCAACTAAAATATCTCCGGGATTAAAGTTACTCACATCCATACCAGTATTGGCCACCCGTGCGCGACCACTCACTGAACCTTGTCCCAGCCCAATTCCGTGACCGAGTACTGCTGTTACCACCTCTACCTTAATCAAATCTGTAGAGCCAGAAATCCCCTGGAGTGTGCCAGCGGTCATCACTACTAAATCTCCTTGGGACAGTAACTGAAGTTCCTGAGCCACGTTAATCGCAGCCTGAAATGTCTGACCAGTGGAAGGTAATCCTAGCACCAACAACGGTTTGACTCCCCACACCATTTGTAGCTGCCGCGCCACATTTACATGGGGTGTCACTGCCAAAATCGGTGTTTGGGGACGGAACTTAGAGACATTGCGAGCTGTTGCCCCGGTTTGGGTTAGGGTCATAATTGCCGCTGCCCCTAGTTGTTCGGCAATTTGACCAACAGCTTGACTAATCGCATTGGGAATGGAGCGCCGGGAATCTCTTAAAGAACGTAAGTTTAAGTGTTGGGCTTGTTCCTGCTCCATACGTTCGGCAATTCGTGCCATCGTCGCCACTGCTTCTACAGGGAAGCTACCCACAGCGGTTTCATTGGAGAGCATTACCGCGTCCGTGCCGTCTAAAATCGCGTTTGCCACATCCGAAACTTCAGCGCGAGTGGGACGGGGATTGCTCACCATGCTATCTAACATTTGAGTAGCGGTGATGATCGGAATCCCCAAGCGATTTGCTGTCGCAATTAGCCGTTTTTGGAGTACGGGAACATCTTCTGCTGGCAATTCCACCCCTAAGTCGCCTCTGGCAACCATCACGCCATCACACAAAGCCAGAACCGCTTCCATTTGTTCAATGGCTTCATGCTTTTCAATTTTGGCAACCACTGGCACTAGCTTGCCTGTACTAGAAATTAGTTCTTTAATTTCGATCATGTCCTGGGGATTGCGGACAAAGGAAAGTGCCACCCAATCGACACCCTGATCTAGACCAAACATTAGATCCTCTCGATCTTTTTCGGTCATTGCCTTAATTGACAGGTAAACGCCGGGAAAATTTACGCCTTTGTTGTTAGAAAGTTTACCAGGTACGGTGACGCGACAATGCAAATCACCTTTGTCCCGGTTTATTTCTTCCACCAGCATTTCTACTCGTCCATCATCGAGGAGAATTTTTGCCCCAACTGGGACTTCTTCGGCTAAATAATCGTAGGTGACGCAACTAATTTCTTGCGTTCCGACAACTGGACGATTTGTCAAGGTGAAGCGATCGCCTTTTGCTAAAACTATAGACCCATTGTCAAACTTCCCCAAGCGAATTTTTGGGCCCTGCAAGTCTTGGAGAATAGCCACTGGCTGATTTAATTCAAAAGCGGTTTGCCGAATTAAGCGAATACTACGCTGATGGTCGGCATGAGTTCCGTGGGAGAAGTTTAGCCGTAGCGTCGTGGCTCCCGCTTCAATAATCGCCTTGAGCATTTCAGGACTGCTAGTGGCGGGGCCAATAGTAGCGACAATTTTTGTCCGGCGCAGAGAATCTCGTAATTGCATAGGGGCTGAAGTTAGGGAGCTATCTGGGAAGTCATCGTAACTTAAGTGGCATCTCCTTTTCAGTCACTGCTATATCAATCAGATATAAGCAGTTAGATGAGGGTTTATGGGAGAGTGGGGGCTGTGGGATAGACTAGATATAGTACATCAATCTTGTATCCATCCTCCCAACGAAGGAGTTGATGGAATCAACTTCTTGCCGATTGTCATACCCACTTATCAGTAAAGACTAGGCTTCGTCTGGAATCATAGCGTTATTCATCTGCTGATATGCAAAGCTGTGGATAAATCTTGCTATACAAAAATTTGCAAAACTTTATTATTCAATAATATTTATCGTATATTCGTAATGTCTGCTCAAAAAGGAGTCAATATTAGAGATGATCGCATCGGAGGCACAAAAGCCACTGACAATCCCACCCAAGGAATTTTTAGCGCCTCCTGGTGATTTCAATCCGACGCTGCTGCTGTTTTGTGTTGCTGTGGCTATGCTGGTGTTATCCAACTTTGGTTACTGGCTCTGGGAATGGCCGCACTGGCTATGCTTTTGCGTTAACACGATCGCATTACATTGTGCTGGAACCGTAATTCATGATGCTTGTCACCAATCTGCCCATCGCAATCGGGTGATAAATGCGATGTTAGGACATGGCAGTGCGTTGATGCTAGCTTTTGCTTTTCCTGTATTTACGCGGGTGCATTTACAGCATCATGGTCATGTCAATCATCCCAAAGACGATCCAGATCATTATGTCTCTACAGGTGGGCCGTTGTGGTTGATTGCAGTGCGCTTTTTGTACCACGAGGTGTTTTTCTTTCAACGGCGATTGTGGCGTAAATATGAACTATTAGAATGGTTCATTAGCCGCTTAATTGTCGGTGCGATTGTTTATATTTCAGTACAGTACCACTTTTTGGGTTACATTCTCAATTTTTGGTTTATACCGGCTTTTGTGGTCGGCATAGCACTAGGATTATTTTTTGACTATTTACCCCATCGTCCTTTTGCGGAGCGCGATCGCTGGAAAAATGCTCGCGTTTATCCTAACCCAATTCTCAATATCTTGATTATGGGACAGAATTACCACTTAATTCATCATTTGTGGCCTTCTATTCCTTGGTATAATTATCAACCTGCATACTATGTAATGAAACCGCTTTTAGATGAAAAAGGATGTTATCAAACTTCAGGATTGTTGCAGAAAAAAGACTTTTTTGAGTTTGTTTATGACATTTTTTTAGGAATTAGATTTCATCATCAAAAAGAATAGAGTTGTTCTATGAAGCTCAGTCAAAAATCTGCTATTTCAACAACCACACCTGGAGCGATCGTAGCTAGAATACTACGAACACTGGGTATCAAAGGAAGTAAATCAGGCAGGCGATTACTAAACGCGATGAGAACAACAGCAACTCCAGCCTGTTGCAAGTTTTGCTGATACCGTAAGTTTTTGTCTGTTGTAAGGAGAATTGTGAAATTCTCCTTCGCCATTAGTTGCAATAGCTCACCATTCTTTTTGCCTGACCATCCCATCTCCACAACCGTGCGTACCTCATAATCAGTGAGTTCGCGTTTTAAGGTCGTGGAACACATTCATCAAGCAGAATTCGCATAAGCGGTCAGCATTTCCTTTGCTAATTCGAGAGCGGCGATCGCTTGCTCGCGGCTGACACTGGGAAAGTGCTCTAAAAACTCATCAAGTGAGTCACCCGCTTCCAGATAATCGACTAAGGTTTTTAGCGGCACACGAGTATCAACAAAAACAGGGGTTCCCCCCAATATATCAGGGTCGCTATGAACAACACGCGATGTGGATGTCATATAGTTAGTATGCGTGCGACAAATTACCTTCCGATCCTAGCTCTGATTCTCTCGTAAATCTCATCATATATTCCATTGTCACTTCTTACGACTTTATTCTTGAAGCCTTATTTAGCGCAGCCTCATAAAAATTAGTATTACAATTAAATATAAAGGATGGCAATGTATTATCAAATAAATATGCCATCAAATCTGCTCGTGCGTGCTTGTCAACATTCTCTAGTACTTCCTAATATTATTTATTTTTGTCCCAACAATTGATTGCTCTTTATCTTTTATGAGAAATTTAGAGCTATTAATTCTAATAACCTCATACATTTCTGCCACAAACATTGAACCTAAAGTAGCTACCATATCTGCAATAGAAATCTTAAAAACTAATGGAATTTTAAAATTAAAAAATGATTTGGGCATAGTTTTAACATTTAAATACAACTTTTTTTGACTAACGTACCATACTCCAGTAAATTTATTACCTGTTAGAAGTTCTTTAGGTTTAGATAAAAGTAATGTTTGAATCCTGGTTTGTTCATAAGTCATATCATCTTTAAATTCAATAGTTATTTTTTCCGAACCAGTATTAAAACGCCATTTCCCCAAAAGTAAAATCTCTATTTCTAAATCGGAATGCTTACTAATATTCATATATTATCTATCCACAGAATAATTATTTAATTTTTTTCTTAACTTAGGTGAACAGTTGCATGTATCAAAAATGCTTTGATTTCTTACTATCCAAAGATATGGATAGATTTTGTCTAAAAAATTTTTGAATATCATGAATGCAAACTCCTACATTATTAAGATACTCTCACTTAGCAAAGTGCATATGCATAAACTTTCGTAACGAGCGTCTGTTCATCCTCACGCCACAACTGAACTTTTGCATCCGGGTAGGTGACTTAGAGTGCTTCTACTTGTAAGCATCCCCTAATCCTTCCACGCCTGATTCGTTATTAATGCGTATATCGATGTTCTGCTGTAGCTTGTTATTTCCCCTACTTCTCTGTGTGCCAATAACCAGATAATAGACCTCTTGCAAAAATATATTTTTGCACTCTTAGGGAAAAGGGTAAAGGTAAAAGGGAAGAAGGAACAGGACTCTTGTGTTATCCCTTTCCCCCACCCCTTATCCCCTTCTTGGTACCCCACCCTCCCCTTATCCCCTTCTTGAGACCCCACCTTCCCCTTTACCCCAAACCCTTGCGAAGCGTTTTTACTTCAAGCCCATAACTTTAGTTATGGGCTTCCCTTTCCCCTTTAACCTTTTCCCTGCCCGAAGGGCGTTGACGCCAATGGCTTTTCGGCCCACCCCACAAAATTGGATAAGGCTACCAATTACCTACAGGTTGAGCAGTTGGAGAAAACATTGAGGGATCGATTGAAATGCCCAATCCTTCAGCTACACGACGACCATAAGAAATATCTGCCCGGAAGAAGTGGCAAAGTTGGCGCATTTGGATGTCTTCCCTTGCTTGAGAGAGACTACCGACAATATTTTTAGCCAGACGCTCTTGCTGTTCAGGAGTTAGTAACCGATACAAATTACCTGCTTGGGTGTAATCGTCGTTTCCTTCACGATGACTGTAACGATCGACTGTGACATCGCCCAAATGACTAGGTGGTTCTGCATAAGCTGGATTTTCTTTGGGCGTACCCTCAGCACTATTCGGTTCATAGTTAGGAACGCTACCGTGGTTGTTTCCCGATGCCATAAAGCCATCTCGCTGATAATGCATCACTGGACATTTGGGCTGGTTGACAGGTAGTTGCTGATAGTTACCACCCAAGCGATACCGTTGAGCATCTGGGTAAGAAAAGATCCGAGCTTGCAGCATTTTGTCTGGAGAGAAACTAACGCCCCCGACCACTGCACTAGGGCTAAAAGCAGCTTGCTCGACTTCGGCGAAATAATTCTCTGGGTTACGATTTAGCTCTAATATCCCGACTTCGATTAAAGGATAATCTGAGTGTTTCCAAACTTTGGTCAAGTCAAAAGGATTATCAGGATGTTTTGCTGCTTGCTCTTCGGTCATCACCTGAATACACATCCGCCACTTAGGATAATCACCTTGAGCGATCGCTTCAAACAGATCGTGAGTCGCATGATCGGGATCTTCACCCTTAATCTTAGCTGATTCTTCCTCCGTCAAGGTTTGATGCCCTTGCAGAGTCTTAAAGTGAAATTTACACCAAACGCGATCGCCATCAGCGTTAATCAAACTGAAGGTATGACTACCAAAGCCGTCCATGTGTCGATAGGTTTTGGGTATTCCCCGGTCTGAAAACAGAATCGTCACTTGGTGAAGCGATTCTGGACTGAGTGACCAAAAATCCCATCTTGCATTATGGTCTTTGCAATTAGTTTGGGGATTGCGCTTTTGGGTGTGGATAAAATCAGGAAATTTCAGGGGGTCGCGGATGAAGAAAATTGGGGTATTGTTACCTGTGATATCCCAGTTGCCCTCTTCAGTGTAAAACTTGATCGCAAAGCCTCTAGGGTCGCGCTCGGCATCTGCTGAACCTTTTTCTCCTCCGACTGTAGAAAAGCGCAAGAGAACTTCCGTTTTCTTGCCAATTTCAGAAAAAAGTTTGGCTTTACTGTAGCGGCTGATGTCATTGGTGACAGTAAAAGTACCGAAAGCAGCCGCACCTTTAGCGTGGACAACTCTTTCAGGAATACGTTCTCTGTTGAAATGAGCCAGCTTTTCTAAGAGGTGGAAATCCTGGATTAATACAGGGCCGCGCGCTCCAGCCGTGAGTGAGTTCTGGTTATCAGCAACAGGAATACCGTCAGCAGTTGTCAAGTTTTGGGGTTCAGTCATGGTTCAAGAAGCTCTCCATGTAAGTTACTTAGATTGCCCACAGTACATTTTACTCAGTAGATTGACGGATGCCTACTGATAGAACAACTAATTCATAGTCATAACGAGTTTATATATAAAACATACTCGATATGATTATGAATTATAAGGAATTTTTTTGTATCTTTGGGAGTAATATTTAGGCTTCCATTCCGAACGAGGACGGGTGAGCATCCTCGTTTGGCTTATGAAAAATTTTTCAACAAGTGGTTAAGCGTCAGGTGGTTTTGGGCTTTATAAATACAAGCTGTTGAAAAATAGTTAAATGAATTCACAAAGCATACTAGCTCTTGCAAAACAAGGTGACGCAAACGCAATCGCGGCGCTGATAAATAACTCTTTAAAAGAAAAACGTATTGTTGCTAAAGTCGCCAAAAAAGACGACTGCTTACAAATCATCTTGGAATCGTCACAAGTCCCGAACCAAGAATTGCTAGTCAGTACTATCCGCAAAGGCTTAATGTCGTTAGCTCCTGAATCTGTTAATCACATCAAGATATATGCGCGTCAATCAGAAGCTAGTCCAGTACTCTGGAGCGAAAGATTTAGCTTAACTAATACAGAAACCCCAACGATACCTGACTTTAGTCCACCAATGAGTGCAGAAGCATCTCAGGATCTCAAAAAAGAGGCTCGAAAGACAGAAAAAGAAATTAGTTTGGTAGTTTGGGGCTTCTTAATTTTCTTGTTTGGCGGATGCACAATTATAGGAGCTTTGTCTAGCAACTCAACCAGTAGCTCTGGTAATTGCTACGAGCAAGCAGGACAGGACATACTCAAACGAGAAAGTAATAAAGCGTTAAACCGTTCTGATGTTGAACGGTATTACGGCGAAATGAGAGGTCGCTGTGGATGAAGGAAATTTGTTATTTTGTTAAACATCCTGAAAAATTTTTCAGGATGTTTGTCGCTATCTTTGAAACGGCAACTGAAGACATCTCACAGGGCAGCTGTGCCTTGAAAAGGCGTACTGATTAATGAGACAGCAGCACACCGTTTTCGATCCTCTGGCTTGGGTGGGTGCGATCGCGTGCGAGTCGTGATTTACTTTAGCACTACCATAGAAATCCGATTTGATTTTTGAATTCAGCCGTTATGGCGCAATCACCCTGACCAGAATTTCTCCACTTGCTACTACTGATTTAAATGTTTGAGAATCAACGAGCAAACATCTGTCGCTTCAATTTGATGTTCATTAACTAGGTGAGTTTGATGGGTGATAAATAGAGGCCCATTCGCAACAGAACTGGTAATATTACCGTGAGAACCACGCACCAGGGAAGCATCCAGAGGGATCACATCCATTAAGTAGCGAAAACCCAGTTGTTTTTTAAGTAACTTGAGAGCAATTTTTCCTTGAGGAAATTTTATTTGCGGATCGAGGAAAAGTTCTACAGGATCGTAACCAGGCTTGCGGTGGATATCTACAGTTCTAGCAAAATCAGGGGCTTTAGCATCATCGAGCCAATAATAATAGGTAAACCAAGCGTCAGACCCAGCGATCGCCACCAACTCTCCCGATCTCGGATGATCGAGATGGTAGGCTTGTTTTCCCTCTTCATCCAATACCTGCGCTACGCCTTCAGTCGCTTCTAAAAGCGATCGCACTTTCGGGATATACGCCGGCTCGTTGACATATACATGAGCAATTTGGTGATCGGCAACGGCAAAGGCAATGCTAGCACCAAAATCGAGTAGTTCTCGCCCTAATTCCTCGCGCACAGCAATTAAACCATTTTCCCGTAGTACCCGGTTCAAATCCACAGCTTTAGAAACTGGGGTAATACCATACTCAGAAAGAATAATTACCTGAGTATTACGTGCTTGAAAATATTCAATTAAATCGCCACAAACAGCATCAATTTCTCGCAAATCTGCTTGAATCTGTGTTTGATTGTTACCAAACTTTTGCAGACAGTAATCTAAATGTGGTAGATAAACTAGTGATAATGTCGGGCTGTAACGTTCCTCAATCCATTTTGCGGAATTGGCAATCCATTGACTAGAACTAATGGTAGTTTTTGGCCCCCAGAAATCGAACAAAGGGAAATTTCCTAAATCAGATTGAATTTGCGATCGCACATCACTAGGATGGGTATAAATATCAGGTAATTTTCTCCCATCTGCGGGATACATCGGGCGCGGCGTAATCGCATAATCTACTGAAGAATACATGTTGTACCACCAAAAAAGGTTGGCACAAGTGAAATTTGGATCGATTGATTTAGCTATTTCCCAAACTTTGGGAGCTTGCACTAGTTTATTAGATTGCCGCCAAAACTTCACTTCACATTCATCGCGAAAATACCAGCCATTAGCGACAATACCATGTTCATTAGGCAATTTTCCTGTTAAATAAGTAGCCTGAACCGAACAAGTTACAGCAGGTAGCACTTTTCCAATAGACGCTACCTGCCCCTTAGCAGCCCAAGAAGATAAAAACGGCGTATTTTCTCCTAGTAAGCTAGGCGTTAATCCCACTACATTTAGAACAACCGTTTTTTGCATAAACTTAATCCTCTCTTATAAGAACTTTAAAAAATAACTAGAGATGCGCTATAGTGCATCTCTACAGATTTCAATCAAAAAACCCAGTTAAAATCCTAATTTACGAATTACGAACTTGTACTGAGCGTCTTGCCCTGACTTGTGCCGAGCGGAGTCGAGGTAGCGAAGTCGTAAAGCCTGCGGCATAGCTACGCTTCGGGCGCAGCCTCTCCAAGAGTTGGGAGCCGAAGTATTACGAATTACGAATTACGAATTAATTTTAATACCCACTCATACTCACGCTGAATAGAAGTTAGCAAATCTATCTTCATTTCTGACGGCAATACATCCCAAGTGTAAGTTTCAATTTCTAAATGGGAGCAAGCGTTGTTTGTTTTAAGTAGCTGTAAAATAGTAGCAATGTCATCTTGTGTAGATCGCAAAATTTGATAATCATGAATAAAAATTGGCACATGAAAGTGAGTGCGCCATTCTTCAGCTAGAGATTGCTCTAAATTTGGTAATGCAGTTATTAAATCAGGATAATGATGGAGTGTACCATCGCTGCGACGTTCTATTACCTGATGAAGATAGGTAGATTCTGCAAAAGGACGTAAGCGTTCAACTATCAAACTCCGCTTCTCAATCTCAGCAGGTATTTTTACTTTAATCGCAGCGCTAATTTGAATTTTACCAATCTTAATTCCTGCTGATTGCAAACGCGTAAATACAGATTGTGGCTGCTCATATTCAACTGAAAAATGGCAGGTATCATAGCAAATCCGAATGTGTTCTAGCAATTTAGTCTCTGCTAAATCCTGCTCAATATTTAACTTATCTGATAAATAACTACCACCTATTGGCAATAACCAATTTTGATAAAAATCAATTACTTCTGAAGTATTTTCAATTAAACCATCAGGCTCAGGTTCTAAATCAATATGAAGGATCTTGCCCGTTTCTTCATAGATGCGAATCATTTCTATAACAACTGATGCTATATTCAAACAACTCTTTTTTATAACTGTCTCAAAAGTTGCTTGGTCTTTTATCCACCAAGGTTTATAGGATAATGGTAGTGTAGAAATTCCGCCATCAAGTCCTTGGGGTAATAGACTAGCTAAAATGTGTGCCAAGTTTAATGTATAATCAGCCCGTTCTTGTGTAGACCAATCTGGTGCATAAACGTGGTCTTTTACTACCTGTCGATGAAATCCGCCATAAGGGAATCCGTTTAAGGTGAAAACATATAAATCTTCTTGAGTCAGCCAAGCTTGAAATTGAGCTAAGTTATTACTTTCTAAAAGTTCTTTTGCAGCAACATCTGCTAACCTCAAGCCAATACCAAAAGGTTCTGTAGGCGATAAACGTGATTTGAGTTCGGGAATATACTTCTTTAAATTGGCAAAAACCTCTAGCCAACTTTCACCAGGATGAATATTACTGCAATAAGTTAAGTGAAAATTATTGTTGTTTGTAATTTTCATTTTCTACCTCTATTCTTTGTATATGTAATCTGTTAAGCTGTTACGCAAATAAAATTGCACATTAACTAGTGAGGGTTGTCCTTTGTCCTTAGAAACACAAATGACTAATGACGGTCTATACTGAAAATATTGGATGCAATATAGAGGCGCATTAACTTATCTTTGGCTTAAACTATTTCGCAAACTACTTGCTACATATTCATAATGAGGGGCGCATAGATGTGCGCCCCTAGAGCCAATTAATGGTATTACTGGGTGTATACATTATGGTATTACTGGGTGTATACATTCAAATTTAAGTAACAGCAAATACTTTTGCTAACTTCATCGAAAATGGTAGCAAAATTAAAACGAATAAACCGTAATACAAACCAGCAAAACCAGATGCAATGGTTGCATCTAATACTATTAGAGATAAAACGCCTATTCTTACAGCATTTCTAATATTTTCAGCTATCGGTTCGCGCGCTGCTTTGATAAAGTTAGGCAAGATTCTGATAGCTAAGAAAATAGCAAATGGTAAGGCTGCGATCGCTGTATACTCTTCTAATAATCCTAAAGCTAAAACTGCTGTCAAAACTATTGCAATTAGCAGCAGCGCGAGTACTCCCGTAATCTTCTTACCACCGTGAACTTCACCCTGACTAATTGCGGTGATAGCAGCAATATAAAGAACAGGAATCAGCGCTAAATACCAACGTTCTCCGATTATTTCTGGTACAGCACTTACACCTAATAATAAGTTACTGCCACGACACAAACCCATATTTAAAGGGCCGAAAAAAGGATGATGTTTGGCAAATGAGTTATAGAGGAGGCATGAAAGAGTGATAAAAATAGCGATCGCAGCACTCAACAACGATACTTGAAAAGCAGCTATAATCCCAATTGCAAACAGTATACTACCCAATAAAGTAGCATTTTGACGAGATACGCGACCACTAGGAATTGCTCTCTTTGGTCGCTCTTTGGCATCTAATTCAGCATCGAAAACATCGTTAAAAACTATCCCACCACCGTATAAACCAGTTGTAGCTAATAACAACCAAGCTAATGGAATTAAGATGGCAAAAGTTGCTTCGCCATTAATTAATTTGGTAAAAATAATTCCAGAGCCGGAAGCAGCAAAACCAAGAAGAATATCCGCCCAAGCAGTAACAATATTAGCAGGACGCATCAATTCCAGATAACCCCGCCAACTTTGAAAATTTAAGCTTGCAACATTCACTTATCTGCCCCCCTGCCTAGTAATTTTTCAAAATAAACCGCATATTACAGATTAACCAGATATTTATGCAATTCCTCTTCTTTTGTACAGACGCGATTAATCGCGTCTCTCCCCAATTTTCTATTCAATCAACACAAAATCTGAAACTGATTTTATTCCTGGTTCTTGTCCGCGTAGCACAGAATTCCCACTGAACATTTGGCGTTGATCGATAGATTGAGGATTGAGCCAATCTGAAGCTTTCATCTGCCCAGTTTGACTATAAGCAGCTAGGGCATTTTCATAACAAACTGCCCGCACATGTTCTTCAGGAATACCTCTATCTAACATCAACTGAGCCGTTTTTGGGACTGCCAAAGGATCGCTAATACCCCAATCAGCACTACTATCTACAATGATCCGATTGCATCCATACTTACGGACAACTTCAACCATCCTAGCGTTACCCATCTTCGTCTGTGGGTAAATCGTGAAAGCCGCCCAAAAACCTCGTCCTAATACTTCTTCAACAGTTTCTTCGTTGTTGTGATCGATAACTACTTGTGAAGGATCTAAGCCATATTCAATACAGCGATCCATACTCCGACTAGCACCTGCCTTCTTATTACGGTGAGGAGTATGAATTAGTACCAACATATCGAGTTCTTTGGCTAATTCTAACTGTTGACAAAAGTACTTATCTTCTGCTTCCGTCATATCGTCATAGCCAATTTCACCAATGGCAACAACTCCTTCTTTACAGGCATAAAGTGGTAGCAGTTCCATAACTTCAGCTGCTAGCGCTTCATTATTAGCTTCTTTCGGATTTAGGCCGATTGTGCAGTAGTGTTGGATGCCAAACTGACTAGCACGAAACCGTTCCCAGCCCACAAGACTACTGAAATAGTCTTTAAATGAGCCAGCGTTAGTTCGGGGTTGTCCTAACCAAAAAGCTGGTTCAATAACGGCGACAATTCCATATTCCCGCATTACTAAGTAATCGTAAGTAGTACGGGAACACATGTGAATGTGAGGATCGATATACATCATGGTTTTAATAATTGGGAATTGGGCATTGGGCATGGGGCATTGGGCATTGGGCATTGGGCATGGGGCATTTTCCTTGTCCTTCCTCCTCGTCTCCCTTGTACAGACGCGATTAATCGCGTCTCTCCCCACTCCCTTTTATTTGTAAACAAAGAGGCGATCGCGGCTAAAACTGCTCCAAGTCAGATTACCTTGTTGAATGGATGACTGTAAATCTGGGTAATGAGAAAGTAATGCTTGCGCTTGGGGTAAAGGAGATTCAGCACAAGCTAACGCTGCTGCTTCTTGCTCGTGTATATCCCCATTAGTTAGTACTTTTTCTAAATCTGTGATGATGGCGCTATCGGCAAACCGTCCTACAGGTCGCCAAAGTTCTGGCGTAACTGAGCGTTTAGCTGCCCAACGTTCATGGGCATAGTCTGCCAACATCCTCGCCAATTCTGGGTTAGCACGCCGATCTAGACCCCAAATTAGATGCAACGGACTGCCGACAAACACAGCCTTTAGCACCATCTGATTCCAAGCAGCATTATCTAAGTAATTTGCTGGATAAGGGTTACGTAGTGCTATAGCTTGAAATACATTACTCATATTGCTGCGAATTCCCTCAGCAGTACGATGGCGATGTAACTCTGGGTGTGGTAAAAGTGGCAAACTTTGATAAAGGGCAACTAACTCCCCCATATCGGCAGTGGAGAAGACTCGATCGAGCGATCGCACATAGACTTCAGCATCATCGTGGGGCAAAGCTAAAAGCAAAAGTGTGCGACCCGCTCGATCTACACTCCAATTACCAGGATACCAGCCGGGAATCAGATCCTCTGCTGCTTCCAAGTCCTGGAATGTTAGCTGCAAATCCTGTTTACCTAGATAACGCGGCACAGCACTAAAAGCCGTAAAAAACACTCTCTCAGCAGCGCCGCTAGCAATCTGTGCTTGCTTCTGTTCCAACCAAGTAAAAGCTTTCTCTGAAACAGACTTTAACAGCCAGTGATGCAGTAATTTGTTTACTTTACTCATGAGAAATTTAGGATAAGTTGTCCAACTTCTTTGTGACAACCAAGTATAAAATATAGCACTAAACTCGATTTTTTGGGTTTGAAGCAGTTAGATAATATCTTAACTGGGATCGTAACTTCACTGAATCTATAAAAATCTCCTGACTTTAAAGAAGATACTGTAAAGATACCATTTTGATTAGATAAATTCTCAAATTATCTTACGGAAAAAAATTAGAATTTTATGTAATAACGATCCGCATTACTAACCTCAGATATAAAATAGAAATATTAATATAAATTTAAATTCATGTTATTTTAAAATTTATCTACTAAATGAAATACTTCCAAAGTATGACTAATTTAATAAATAAATTTATTTAGTATTTCATGTAAATCGTGATGACGCGATCGAGTTATCCTGTTGATATTATTGTTAATTTTAATTGAATTGCAATATTCTATCTATTTAAAGTTACCTAAAAAGTAATAATATTCAAATGGCTATTCAACAAAAAAGCGCTCTTAGTCTACAACCAATTAACCAATGTGTCCGTGTTACCTTCAATTATGATGTTCACTTCACTAGAGGTTTATTTGAATTAGATAATCCTTTACTTGCACAAGCGATCGCCGCAGATGGAGAGACAACCCCGAAACAAGTGCTAGCTGTGGTAGATGGAGGCTTTTTACAGTATCAAGATGGGCTGTTAAAAAAATTATCAGCCTATGCCCAATGTTATGAAGATGTATTAACACTGAGCGGTGAGCCGATAGTAGTTCCCGGTGGAGAAGCAGTCAAAAACGATTCTAGATTTATAGAGCAAATTCATCAGCAGATCGATGCAGCTGGATTGTGCCGTCACTCTTACGTTTTAGCAATTGGAGGTGGAGCCGTCCTAGACATGGCAGGATACGCAGCAACAACAGCTCACCGAGGAATTCGGCTACTACGAGTACCGACAACAGTATTAGGGCAAAATGATTCGGGTGTAGGAGTAAAGAACGGAATCAACGCCTTCGGTAAGAAAAACTTTTTGGGTACATTCATGCCACCTTATGCTGTCTTGAATGACTTTGATTTTCTTACTAGCCTCGACGATCGAGATTGGCGATCGGGTATTGCAGAAGCGGTAAAAGTAGCGCTGATTAAAGATGCAGATTTCTTCGATTTCATTATGACTAATGCCGATAAATTGGCTAATCGAGACATGGACATAATGGAAAGGTTAATCTATCGTTGTTCTCAGTTGCACTTAGAGCATATTGCTGGTAGTGGCGATCCCTTTGAAATGGGTTCATCGCGTCCTTTAGACTTTGGACACTGGGCTGCTCACAAATTAGAGCATTTAACTAATTACAGCCTACGTCATGGTGAAGCTGTTGCGATCGGCATCGCTTTAGATACAACCTATTCATATTTAACAGGGCAACTTTTGCAATCAGAGTGGCAAAGGGTTTTAACTACACTCAAAAAATTAGGCTTTACTTTGTACGTATCGGCATTGACAGAGCAGTTAGATCGACTAGATCATCCGCATTGTCTATTTAGGGGACTTACGGAATTCCGCGAACATTTGGGAGGAAAATTGACAATTACCCTTCTCCAAGGAATCGGAGAGGGAATAGAAGTTAACCAGGCGGATTTATCTTTGTATAGAGATGCTATTTTGATGCTGCAAGATTGGGAACTTTTGCATTGATTATCTATTAGATGCAATTAGCAGAAGCGATGTTTAACAACAAGCCCGGAGGTGGAGAGTAAGATTTTCTTCACCTTTGCCCAATTGCGATTATTTTATGCAAATATACCGATCGCTACTTCGTGGTTCCAAATTGCAAAATACTTTTTAGTTCCTCTTCTTCTTCCTTAAGAACGTGGTAAAGTTTCCAAGTTTGTTGGACGTTTAACCAAAACTCTGAGCTATTTCCGAAAAATTTTGATAACCTTATTGCCGTACTAGGTGTAATACCTCGCTTTTGATTCACAAGCAACCTTTTCCCCCAAGAGTGCAAAAAGCACAAATGCCAAGAGGTCTATTGCCATCAAAAATATCTTCGGTTCCTCGATCCTTAAATGATACGAATCATAATTAGCATGATGACACGGTTATCATGCTACCAAAAACTGAGTCGCATTATAGTCCTCTGATAAATCCTCTCCCTTATCTCCTCAACCCTCCTTGGTGTTCGCAATGAAAACCTCGATGCTCCCAAGCTTGCATATCTACATCAGTAAGTTTTGTCACATTTGAGCATTGCGGTTGAATAATTTGACTTAAAATCGCCCAAAATAGGCTGCGCGTTACATCTAATCCAGTTTTAGTCCAGGATTCCCGATTACCAGGAACACCCAATTCTTGAACAATTTCTGGCTCTAACCAAATACCATGAGCGCCAAAAAGAACCTGTGCCATCCATTTAGCTCTGGGTAAATGACTTGGCGAGGTAATCAACATGACTTTATGCACTCCCCAACGGCGCAAAATTGGAATACCATAATAAAAATTTTCAAAGGTAGAATTCGCACAGTTTTCTAACCAAACGTTTTGTAACTCTGCTAATTCCGCCTCAAAAATTAACCGTATACAGGGATCTGGGGAACCATGAGAAATTAAAATTGGGGTTTGTGGGTATTGTTTTGCTAGTTGGGCAACATAAGTTTCTCGACGAATACTGCCACCTAGCACAAAGAAGGCATCTATCGGCTGCGAAGAAGCAAAAACTAAGGTTATAGTAGTAAAAATCAGCCAAACACCCAGGACAACATACAATCCACCACTGAGTTTTTGTAACAATTGCCACAGATTAGCAGATTTTTTTTTAATAGAAATTAATGATTTGTTGGTAAATTTGCGTTTCATGACTTAAGTAAGAAAAACTGCTTTTATTGCTGTATAACAGTACTGCAATTCAGTGAGCAAAGTGCTATCTTATAAAAGTATTCTAGAATGCAAAGATGACGCTAATAAAAGTGTCACACGCTCAGTATAGCCTTCCGGAGTAGACTAACAAACTGAGAAATGATTGTTAATAACTAATGCGGCATTTTGGGCATCATTTGAGGATAAAAATGATGAAGAACCATAGTTGATTCTGGGGTATAAAAACTTAAAAATTTCTGGAAAGCCTGATTGCTAAACTGTCAACAACACAATTATTCCAGCTAAGTATACATGAACCAATCTGCGAAAAGTTACTCACCGCTCCAAGTAGCCTTGATTGGTGGAGCGATCGCCACAACTGCTACCATATCCGTGTTCGGTCCTGCTTGGACTCGTGGTGTCCGTGCTGCTCTAGCCCTACAAGACAGCCCAAAAGTGATAGTTGACCAAGTTTGGCAACTGGTAAATCATGAATATGTTGATGGCAAATTTAATCAACAAGATTGGCAAGCAACCAGGCAAAGCCTGTTGAGCAAAGATTACTCTTCTAAGGAAGAAGCATACACTGCCATCCGCGAAGCTTTACAAAAATTGGGAGATCCTTACACTCGGTTCATGGACCCCCAACAATTTGAAGCTCTAACTAGCCAAACATCTGGGGAAGTCTCTGGTATCGGCATTCGGATGGAAGTGAACGAAAAAACTCAGCAGCTCACCGTTGTCGAAGCCATAGAAAATTCTCCGGCGCTGAAAGCTGGAATCAAAGCAGGCGATCAAATTTTGGCAATTGATGGCAAATCCACTCTCAAAATGACGGTGGATGATGCTTCTAAGCTTATCCGTGGCAAAGCGGGTACTCCGATTAAGCTACGATTGGGACGCACAGGCCAAAATGCCTTTGATTTGAAGCTGACAAGGGCAAGTATTGAAGTCCCAACGGTACGCTATACCCTCAAGCAAGAAGGGAATCGCCGCGTTGGCTATATCCGTTTGCGGGAATTTAGCGCCCACGCCGCAGACCAAATGCAACGAGCCATCCGCGATTTGAACACTAAGAAAGTTGATTCTTATGTCTTGGATTTGCGGGGAAATCCTGGCGGTTTGTTGCAGGCAAGCATTGAAATTGCTCGGATGTGGTATGACAACGGCGGAATTGTCAAGACAATAGACCGTGTAGGCAGCAGCGAAGAAACTAAAGCCAATCGCACTGCTCTAACAAATCGTCCTTTGGCAGTCTTAGTGGATGGCAATTCAGCTAGTGCTAGTGAAATCCTTACAGGGGCACTCAAGGATAATAAACGGGCGGTAGTCGTGGGGGGTCAAACCTTTGGCAAAGCCTTAGTTCAGTCAGTTCATGAACTCGCAGATGGTTCCGGCTTGGCTGTCACCATTGCTCATTACTACACCCCAGCAGGAACGGATATTAACCATAAAGGAATTACACCAGATATCAAGCTAGACTTGACAGAGGCACAAGAGCGTCAATTGGCTTCTAATCCCAATTTAATCGGAACTAAGAGCGATCCCCAATATGCTCGCGCGATCGCAATTCTATCAAATAACAACTTTGCCCAACCGCCAGCAAATCAACCGACTCGACCTATGAGCCGCGCCGATAACTTGAAATTTTAAATTGATGCGAATGATTTGTTGCCAGGTGTTTATATAGTAGTATTCCCAAATCCAGATTTTTGGAGTTATGAAAACTGCTTGATATGCCGTTCCAGGATTTTGGTTTGGGAATACTAGCTATTAATCCGATCTCCAAAATCTTAGATTTATGAATCATCAGCCAGTTGATGCAACCACCGCCATTAGCTTTTTACCAATGGTGTCGGTGGTTGTTCCTATTTATAACGGTGAGGCAGATTTACCAGAGTTAATCAATTGTCTGTTGTCTCAAACTTACCCAAAAGACCGGGTAGAATACTTGTTGGTGGACAACAACAGTAGCGATCGCACTCTCACCATCCTGAAAACATCTGCCGAAAATTGCCCAATTACCATTCACCCGTTGAGCGAAACCCAAATTCAAAGCTCTTACGCTGCTCGTAATACTGGGATTCGCGCCGCTACGGGTGAAATTATGGTTTTTACTGATGCAGATTGTCGCCCACAACCGCAATGGTTAGACACACTAATTCAGCCTTTTGTCAACCCAGAAGTAGTAATTGTTGCTGGTGAAATTTTGGCACTACCAGGCACAACTTTGCTAGAACAACACGCAGACCGTCAAGAAACTTTATCGCAAAAGCATACTCTCAACCATTCCTTTCGTCCTTATGGTCAAACAGCTAATTTGGCGATTCGACGCATTGCCTTTGAAAAAGTGGGTTTATTTCGTCCCTATCTAACTACTGGTGGTGATGCTGATATTTGTTGGCGGATTTTGGAGGAAAACATCGGGCGTTTGGAATTTGCCCCAAATGCGATCGTTCAACACCGCCATCGCGCTACACTTCAAGAACTGCAAAGTCAATGGCGGCGTTATGGACGTTCAAATCGCTATCTGCACGAACTGTACGGTGTAGATTTAATGCGAGAGATGACACCCAGAGAATACGGCTATCGCTTGGCACGTTGGTTATTGAAGGAAGTACCAAGAGATATTAAAAAAGCTTTGGCGAAGCCCGCCCCAGCGATTGCTAGTCAAGCCACTCTTGTAGATTTATTAACTACCCCCATTGGTTTATTCACAGCTAGGGCGCGTACTGCTGGGCAAAGAGACGCCAAGCTACCAGAGAATGCCAAGATAATTGCTCGACTGTAATGAAGAAAAAGGGTGTTGCTGATTTAGATGTGTAAATCTTGGTATAGAAACGTTGCAATTGCTAGTCTCTACAAAGGTTTTGAAATTACGCAAAATCATTTTCATACCTAAATTCAGTAACACCTAAGCAAAAACGTTCTTGTCAATCTAGAAGCATTGACTGAGAACCTTATACTTTCTTTAGCTCACAAAAGCGAATGTATCTTAAGAAGTATTTTCAAAAGTAGGTAAAGCAAATATGCTGTTATTAATCTTTGAACTTTAGTACTTTATATTTAATAAAATAAAAATTTCAGTAGGTAGGGCTTGTTGCCACTCAGCACTTTGGTTGGCACTAAATAGGGCTAAAATTTGATTGAAGCTACACCAATTTGATTGCTTCGTGATTATTGAAAGATAAATTAGTAAATCAAAAAACCAACTTCTTTAATATTTATAGAGTGTCCGCTCTTTCAAGTAACCTTCTCTCCTTGCCTGCTCAATAGCGTCTGAAGTCTTGAAAAAAGCATGAGGTTTGCTTCCACTGCTTTCTTCATTCACAGTTACGCTTTATAGTTTTGTGAGTTGAGCAACATGAAAGTGGATGGATTCGATCGACAGATAGATAAATTGTGCTCACAGATACAGGAACTATTAAAATACTATGGAACTAAGCTGAATTCACAACAGGAGATGATAACAGAGGCTTTCGAGGAACTTAACACCGCAATGGAAGAATTATTGACAGCTTCCGAAGAGTTAAAGGTAACACGAGCAGCAGTAGAGAAAGAGCGCCAGCGTTACCAAGACTTGTTCGAGTTTGCTCCAGATGGTTACTTGGTAACTGATACCAACGGGATAATCCAAGAGGCTAACCATGTAGCAGCAGCTTTGCTCGGTGTGCAACAAAAATATTTAGTAGGTAAACCATTAATTCTTTTTATTGCTCAACAAGACCGCCAGTCCTTTAACTCTCAAATAAACAATTTGCAAGAGATACGGAACTGGGAAATTCACCTAGAGCCACGGAAAGGAAAGCCTTTCCCTGCTAATGTGAAAGCGTCTGTAGTATACGACCTTGAGAAGAAGCACCTTGGCTGGCGTTGGCTATTGTGCAACATTAGTGAACGCCAACAAGCTGAAGAAATGTTGTACCGAGCTTACAGTGAGTTAGAAATACGGGTGGCGGAACGGACAGCGGAACTGGTAAAAGCAAATCAGAAATTGCTAAATGAAATTACAGAACGTAAAAGAGTCGAGTCACAACTACTGCACCTTGCTTTTCACGATACACTGACGGGTCTGGCAAACCGCGTTGCATTTATGAACCGCCTAAAACATGCGATAAATTATTCAAAACGGCATTCTGATTATCTATATGCTGTGCTATTTATCGACCTAGATCGGTTTAAGGTGATCAATGACAGCCTTGGACACCTAAATGGAGACCAATTGCTGCTTGCTATTGCAAGTAGACTACAAATATGTGTACGCTCCATAGATACAGCGGCACGGCTTGGAGGAGACGAATTTACAATCCTGCTTGAGGGAATCCAGGATGTGTCAGACGCCATCAAAGTAGCTGAACGGATTCAGAAGGAACTGGCATTACCCTTTGAACTTGACGGACAAGAAGTCTTCATTACGGCAAGTATTGGCATCGCGTTGAGTTCGACAGTAGACTATCAACACCCAGAAGAACTGTTGAGGGATGCAGATACAGCAATGTATCGAGCCAAGATGATAGGCAGAGCGCGTTATGAGCTATTCAACTCAGATATGTATGCTGATGCTCTAGCGAGATTGCAGTTAGAGACTGATTTGCGGCGAGCAATTGAACGCGAAGAATTTCGGGTTTATTATCAACCGATTGTTTCGCTCGCTAGTGGCTCTATTTTAGGTTTTGAGGCTCTATTGCGCTGGCAGCACCCAGAGCGTGGTCTACTGAATCCAGCAGATTTTATTTCCCTAGCAGAGGAAACTGGACTAATTTTCTCCATTGGCAAATGGGCTTTGCATGAAGCTTGCCGCCAGATGCAAGTTTGGCGGGTATGTCATCATTCTAAATTACTAGAGAAAATTAGTGTTAATCTCTCCGTCAAGCAATTTTCTCAGCCGGATTTGATAGAGCAGATTGGACAAATTTTGCACTCAACTGGCCTTGATGCTGGCGCTCTAATCCTAGAGATTACTGAAAAGGCAATTGTGGAAAATGGCGATCGAGTAACTACCGCAATTTTACAACTTCGAGAGATGGGCATTGAGTTATCAATTGATGACTTTGGTACAGGCTACTCTTCATTAGGTGGTCTTTATAACTTTCCGATTAGTGTGTTGAAAATTGACCGTTCTTTCATCAGCCTAATGGGCACTAGTAGTAAGAATTTAGAAATTATTGAGATAATTGTCACTTTGGCACACAAGCTAGGTGTGGATGTGCTTGCCGAAGGTGTAGAGACAAAAGAGCAACTATTACTTCTAAGAAAGTTAAACTGTCAATATGCCCAGGGACATTTTTTCTCAGTTCCGTTAAATAGCTCGGCAGCAGAAGCATTAATTATGGAAAATCCTCAATGGTAAGGGTTATTAACAAATTCGTAATTGATAAGAACGCTGTTTTTATTCTCATAGCAATCATGAATCATAGCTACTGAAGACTGCCTTACTATATGGTCTCTTAGTTTGATTCAAGACGAGCCAACTTTCCTTAACGTGAGTTCGACAAGCCCTTTTTTGACCTTTCCCCCAACCCCTCTTGGACACCCAGAGGAAAGCCAAAACCCTAATTTCTCGTTGCTCCTCCCTTGGCCTTAGGACTTACGCATTGACAGAAAAGCGAAAATAACAGGTATCGTTTTCAAGGCTTCTGGCTAGGTTTTTCAATCATATTTTGGCGATGCCTGCGGCGGGCTGCGCCTACGCCAGCAATCAAAAGCGCCCTTCAAAAGCCTAAAACGACCTATTTACGTTAATACACAAGATGCTTCTTTTGTACAGTGCGTAAGTCCTAGACCTGTGGGAGAAGTTCATCGAACTCACGTTTCCTTAGTGGTAGCCAACATGAAACCATCAACTGTTGGGATCTTGCTATAGGGAAATGTTGAAAAACTTTGCGGCCACCCCGTCCCGATGAAGGCACAATCGTTAATGCAGCAACAGAGTTGATGGAGGCACAGATGTGAACTTTAAAAGCTTTTGAGGCGGTAGAGGTGAATTCAAGTTGCTCAATGCCTACCAACTTTCGCTAAATTGGAAAAAGGAAAACTCAAGGGAATTTTAAATGTCAGCACAATTGTTACTGGTGGATGATGAACCAGGGATACGGGAAGCCGTGAAAGACTATTTGCAAGAGAGCGGTTTCAGCGTTCAAGTCGCCAGTAACGCCGTTGAAGCTTGGGAATGGATGCAGCTGAATACACCTGATTTAGTGATTTCTGATGTGATGATGCCTCAAGTGGATGGCTATCAGTTCCTGAAGCAATTACGGGAAGACCCGCGTTTCCAAGCACTCCCAGTAGTATTTTTAACTGCTAAAGGTATGACAGGCGATCGCATTCAAGGCTATCACGCTGGTGTTGATGCCTATCTACCCAAACCCTTCGATCCAGACGAGTTAGTGGCTATAGTCGAAAATTTGCTAGCCCGTCGCGCCGCTAAGGCTGCGAGTTCGGGAGATGACGCTGAAACCCCCGATCTTGCAGAACTAGCCAATCAGATTTCCCAAATTAAAGCATTGTTAACTCAAAGAAATGCTATTTCCCAATCGCCAGCCCCTTTTAAAATTGATTTGACTCCCAGAGAACAAAGTGTTTTAAATTTGGTCGCAGAAGGGTTAATGAACAAAGAAATCGCCCGTCGCTTAGAAACCAGCGTCCGCAATGTAGAAAAATACGTCAGCCGTTTATTTAGTAAAACCGGTACCAATAGCCGTACAGAGTTAGTTCGTTTTGCTCTAGAACACGGTCTTGCTAAATAGGCATTATTGGTCATTTGTCACTTGTACTGAACGAAGTCGTTGGCGCAGCCTCTCTAAGAGTTGTATTTGTCATTGGTCACTTGTACTGAGTTTCGACTGCGCGGTAATCGAGCGAAGTCGAGATTCAACTACCGCATAGTCGTTGGCGCAGCCTCTCTAAGAGTTGTATTGGTCATTGGTCATTGGGAAAGAGGAGGCAGGAGGCAGAAGTTGTTTAATTTTGAATTTTGAATACTTCGACAAGCTCAGTACAAGTTTTGAATTTTGAATTGATTTCTCTCCTACTCCTGGGTAATCGGTAATAGGTAACTGGCTGCTAAACCGTGACCTATTACCAGTAATAGATAAAACATAAGTCTTTTAGCAAATCAGGCACTTAGCTTAAGCAAAAAGCTAAAAGAAAGGTTATTATTTTTACTTTTATCTTTTAGGTTTTCATTTGATTTGCGCCTGTTGTCTAATTCCCCATCTGTAAAGACACAGGGTTTTATTATTCTGCAATGTTTTGATAAAAACTCGGTAAAATGCACCCGGCTGAATTTGCTTTCAGATTCTACCAGTATTCTTTGCTACAAAGTTTTTAATAGCGGAAACTGTTCCTGGGACTTTCTGTTGCTAAATAAGACTTTTACAAGGTAGAAATCAAAATATTTGATGAAATCTACTGACTGCTTAGTTTTTATGGCAACGGGGGTATGGGATCAACATTTGATTTGATGCCCAATTCACGTTTTTCACTACTTAAATTACACCTTTAGGTTGGAGAATTTTCCGCGACATTACGCAAGCGCATTAGCTGACGGCGCATTTGAGGCGAGGCTTTAAACTCAGATACTTCTTGGGCTTTAACGGACGCTTGTAGCGTTTCTAGAAAGTCATCAGAACCTTCGGTTAAAGCATCAAGTAGCACCTGTAAGAGTTGTTCGCGATCGCTCAATAGACTCTTTTCCTCAATCAACCGAAATTTGAGATGTATTTCACACTCATAAACACCTACTTCAAGATTATTTATCTGGCGTGGTAATGCTTTGGAGTTCATAACTATTGAGATTCCTTTACTTGGTTGTCATGAGGGTAAGGAGATAGATGTCCAGCAAAATTCTTTATATCTCTTTTGAATCCAAAGTGCTTGAATTAAGAATTTTTCTTCATCAATCACCTTTGTATTCCATTTCACTCTCCTGTGGTGTATTTTCAAGCTAGATTTTCAGTGTCTAGATTTTAAGGTTTCTGTGCCAGATGTAGCTTATGGTAAACCATAACTATTATTCAGTTTTTAAGATTCTACACAATAAAGTTTCTGTAAGAAGTTGTTCAACCTTTTTAAAGGTTTTTACATCAACTTTATCTGAACGTCAATAATAGTTTGACTTGTTACTCAAATTTTAGTGTTTATACGTAAGTAAAACCGCTGAAAATTTTGGAATTTATTACAGCCAGCGGTCGATGTAGCGCTATTGCGTGAAATTACTTGATGTACGTTTTTTGCAATAGAAAATTCAGGATAAATTGCTCGGCATAATTATTAATGTCAAAACTTTTGTTCTCCATAAAAAAAGCACACAGATCGAATTATTCTTGCTGAGTACCTTGTTTTACCGCCATTTGGGATTGATTGAGTCTAAAAATCTTAGCAGTAAGTCAGATTTCTAGACTAAATGAAAATACTCTACCAATTAATTTTTACAGAAAAATAATTCAACTACTGTCAGTACTAGCAGTTAAATATATCTTCAACTCATAACAGTAGTAGCAAACTCATCAGTAAAGGTGATATTTTTACTTATGACCATTCAATGTACCCTTTGAAAACAGCATTCAAAGCTTTTAAATTGAGAGCATTCAAGCTTGGATATAACGTCTACAATAATTTCAGTGTAATTCACGCAAATCTTACACCTTTTTATGGATAACCCGATGCTGCTCAAGTCCACAACCCGGCATATCCGCATTTTTGCAGGTGAAATTGACCGGGATGGCGATCTAGTTCCTAGTCAACAAGTCTTAACCTTAGATGTTGACCCAGATAACGAATTTAATTGGAATGAAGATGCACTGCAAAAAATTTATCGAAAATTTGATGAACTAGTAGAAGCATCTAGTGGCGCAGACCTCACAGACTATAACTTGCGCCGTGTAGGGTCAGATTTAGAGCATTATCTGCGATCGCTTCTGCAACTCGGCGAAATCAGCTACAATCTTTCTGGCCGTGTTACTAATTACAGCATGGGAATCCCTCAAGTTGCCATTGACGACAAGCAATAAGCCAATGAGTTGGTAGCAGGCTGCCTGAACCCTTGTGTAAAAAGAGTGCTGAGTTCCGAGTTTTGAGTGCTGAGTGGGGTAGAGGGGAGAATAACTCAAAACTCAACACTCAGCACTATTGAATGCATTGATCGGGTACTTTTGCCAAAATTAATATTTGCTATTCTTTATTCTTAAATTAAAGTTAATTCTTGCTATCCTACTTATAAACTAAATAAATACCAATATTATCTGCCTGTTGATGATGGGGTAATTTAGCAAAAGCAAATCGTGCAGTTATGCTTGGGTTATGCTGTGGTGACAGGGTTGGAGTTAGTTGCTTTGGCGATGGAGAGTCACAGGGCAATAGAAGCTATGATTAGGCTGTAGGGTTGAGTTAGGAGCGTATTTTTTGGATAAGTTTTGTATTAGCACCTGCTGATATCCGCCAGCTAAAATCATCATCTAAAGTCTGGGTATGTCAAGTTTAAGAAAGATGAGCGGTCTAGATTGTCCCTACTAATGCTATTAAAGAAACTGCCAATCGCTGATCGGTGCGAAAACTATGGAAAATGACGCGGCAACGCTCTACTGTCCAAACGAAAATTGTCAGGCTGCCAACCCCCTGACTCACAAGTTTTGCCAGCGATGTTCTACGCCCCTACCCAAAAATTATCTCTGGGCTGTGGTAGATAGCCCAAGTGTGGGTAGCCCTGGAGAAATATTAGCCGATCGCTATTTGATCCTTGATAAATTTGTTCTTTTAGATACGAAGCCTGGTTTATTAGCGCTAACGCCTGAGTTAGACAATTTGCAGCCTCTAAAAGCGTACCTGAGACTGATTCCCTACCGTTTACACGTACCGCAGGTATATGGAGTGCTTTTTGTTGCTGACGGGTCTTCCCACCGAGAAATATTACTCTTAGAAAAACCGCCACTATTAGTAGATGATACTATCCAACAAGTGCATTTAGGCAGCGAGTTAACCACCGCTTGGCGTAATGCAACATCAATGCGCCAACTAAATTGGTTGTGGCAAATAGCTCATCTGTGGCAACCTTTAGTAAGTGAAGGTGTCGCTTCTAGCTTACTTGACTCTTATGTATTACGGGTAGAAGGATCGTTAGTCCGGTTGTTGGAATTGCGTTTTGATGGCGCTATATCACCAGAATTGCCGCAATTAGGTGAATTTTGGCAGCAGTTGGTTAGCACAGCCAAACCAGCGATCGCGGAATTTGTCGATCGCGTTAGCCTTGCTTTAATTCAGGGAGAGATTAATTCAACCGATCAATTAATCGGAGTTTTAGATCGGGGACTGGCTGGGTTAGGGCGATCGCAAACACCCACGATCCAAATTATCACCAAAACCGACACCGGGCCAAGTCGTCAACGTAACGAAGATGCCTGTAGCCCTCCCAGTGGAACTCTAGTGAGCAAACCACCCCAGCCAACAGCCTTAGCAATTGTCTGTGATGGCATCGGCGGACACGAGGGCGGCAATGTCGCCTCAAATTTAGCCATTGAAACTATCCAGCAGCAGGTACAACAACTAACAAAGGTTCCCTACGACCACATAGACCCTTCACTACTGCTGAATGACCTAGATAAGGCAGTGGCAATGGCCAATGACAAAATCAGTCAGCGCAATGACGGTGAAAATCGCCAAGGGCGTCAACGTATGGGCACAACTTTAGTCATGGCATTGCCTGTTGCTCATGAAATGTATATTACCCACGTCGGCGATAGTCGTGCTTACTGGATTACACGCCACGGCTGTTATCAAGTTACCCTTGATGATGATGTCGCCTCCCGTGAAGTCCGACTAGGTTATGCCATTTACCGCGAGGCAGTACAACAGAGTGCGGCTGGATCTCTGGTTCAAGCTTTGGGGATGGGTTCTAGCACTTCATTGCATCCCACATCGGGAAGATTTATGCTCGATGAAGATGCTGTTTTTCTGCTCACATCCGATGGTTTGAGTGACTTCGATCGGGTAGAGGAGTACTGGGAAACAGAAATTTTGCCGATTTTAGCTGGGGAAGCAAATATAGCAACTGTTGCCGATCGATTAGTCGAAATTGCTAATACTAAAAATGGACACGATAATGTTACCGTCGCTTTAGTTCACTATCAAGTCCAATATTGGGAACCAGAAATCACCATCCAAGCAGTGATTCCCCAGAGCTATTCTGCCAAAACTGTTGATTTAGCATCCAGGGCGACAGATGCGACACTTTTAGGCAGCCCAAACCACAAAACTCAGGTGATCCCAGACACTGAACAGGCTAAAACTCGTCAATTTCCCCTACAGTGGATAGTTCCATTAATATTTGTGGTAGCAGCAGGTTTTTTAGGATTGTTCGTCAAGCAACTGCGAGGAACCTCTCCAATTTTTTCCAATCCCTTACAAACTCAAAATCCTAGCATTGAAACGACACCCGCACCGCCGCGATCGCTAGCTAATCTTTCTCCTGGTTGGGTAATTAAAACCAATAATGACATATCCTTGGGAAACAACCAATCACTCCCCCGTGGGACTTTTTTAGAAGTTATTGAGAAAAAATCAAATCCAAATCCTGCTTCTGGCAGTTTTTTGGTGTCTATGCGAGTCTGTGCCAATAAAAGTACCCAAACTCCAGCTAATCCTAATAACCCAGCTGTAACTACCTCAGTTCCCCCAAATTCAAAACCTTTGCCAGCAACAGTATTGCTAAACTCCTCCCAAGTCAACCGTTTTGGTGTTGTTTTACAATCAGATGCACCAAATCCATGTAGAACTGTGACGCAACCGCCAGTTACCGAACCACCTGACACCAGTCCAACTTAATCAAATACTCGATAAACTGGTAAAAACCTGGAATAATAACAGGTAACAATCACAGTAAAAAACTTACAAGGTCAAAAAAATAGAAAATTTTCACCTTGGAGAATTGTTATCAAAACAGAATAAAGGCGTCAGTCGTCAGAATTCAGAATGAATTATGTACTACTGATGGATGAATAACCGAGTTCAAAACCCTTACCATCTCTCTAATTTGGTGCAACACAATTAATGTCGGGTTTAAATCCCCTACTCATTTATTCTGAATTCTGAATTCTGGCGTATCTGTTTTCTTCTCTTGAAATTATTTTTTTTAGCTTTTAGTTTAATGAATCCATGCCATCCCTGAATTTGGCGATCGCCCGTCTCGTAAATACTGGCACTGACAACTTCGCCATTTGGGTGGTCAAGGCTCCGTATCCCAGTGGCTACGTTTTACGTGACTGTGTATGGCCTGTTGAACTTACCCAAGTCTGGCAAGAATGGCAGCAGATGTTTGCTGGTCATGGCCGCCTAGATATTTCCCCTAACTCAACATCTCAAAAGAGCAATCCATTCCCCATAGATTGGATTTCACCTCCTTCAGGTCAACCTACTGGCCCCTACAGCAGTCGTCTGATGCAATACTTGGGAATGAATTTATGGCGCTGGGTATTCGACGGGCAAATTCTTGGTAGTCTAGAACGCAGCCGCGGTATTGCTATGGGTCAGCATACACGTTTGCGCTTTCGACTAGAAATTCGCGACCCGGATCTGATCGCTTTCCCTTGGGAAATTATGCAGCGTGAACCTGGTCAATCGGCGATGTCTCTCTCCCAAGATTTGCTATTTAGTCGCACCACCACAGAAGTTGACGCTTTGCCGTATTTGCGAACTGACCAAGCTTTGAGTATTCTGCTGGTTTTAGGCCATGATGACAAGCTGCAACTAGAACAAGAAGCGGCTATCTTACAGCAAGCTCTTGCAGATACGCCTGGTAATTCCCAAAGATATGCACCTTGTGTAGTGAATCAACTCATTCAACCAACTCCACAACAGTTGATTGATGAATTAGAAACCAAAGAATACAATGTTTTCTTTTACGCTGGACATGGTTTGCCAGACCCAGACGGAGGGTTACTGTTTTTGCGACCAGATATGCCCCTCAATGGCATAGAATTGGCGCAAGTATTGACTCGTACAGGTGTGAAACTAGCAGTTTTCAACGCCTGTTGGGGCGCACAACCAGCTGCGATCGATCGTCAAGCTATCCCTGCCAGCAGTTTAGCAGAAGTATTGATTCGTCATGGTGTGCCTGCGGTTTTGGGGATGCGCGATGAAATCGCTGACCACGAAAGCCACAGTTTTATTCAGGCCTTTACCGAAGCTTTGCGATCGCACAAGCCAATTGATGAAGCCGTAGCACAGGCTAGGCAAGAGTTGTTAACACTGTATAAATTTAATCAACCTGCTTGGACTTTGCCTGTTCTCTACCTGCATCCAGATTTTAATGGCGAACTCATTAAGAATCTGGATGAAGGTATTACTGAACTTCCAGATACAGCCATTCCTGATGTCGGTTCCTCGCTTCCGATTGCCAGTTTACGATCGCTGACTCCAAAAGGTAAAACCTGGTTACTGCGTTATGGAGTTACCCGCATCGGCCGCACGAAAGATAATGATATTGTCATTCCCGAACCATCTGTATCCAAACGCCACGCCGAAATCTTCTGCCGCAACACTCTTACAGATGCTACACTAATGCGAACTTATTACTTGCAAGATTTTTCCACCTACGGGACAACCTGGTTTTTAGGCCCTAATGGCTGGCAACAAATCCTCCGAGAGGAAGTCCCTTTGAAATCGGGGATGCAGTTAAAGTTTGGAAGTGCTAGAGGTGAAACCTGGGAGTTTGTGATTGAAGACTCCTAGCAAAGCTATTGCATAAATGAATTTGAGCCTTTAGCATTAACTTTTAAAATCTGTTTTTTTTGGAGAAAAAATCAACAGTTTTTGCGGAAATCTCTTCTTAGAACTTGTAGCTGTCAATACCACCAAATAATCATGAGGGAAGAAAATATGGCTCACAAAATTAACGGCTCAGACACTTTCTCATCTTTGCCATCTCAAGTAGATTTAGAGTTATTAGAAGCGTTACTAGAACCAGAGGATGCTAACTATCCCTGGAATCCATGTGATGAAGAATCAGAAGCTTATTTTCAAGAACTAGAACAACAGTTCGGAATGGAAGATTTGCAGGGTGTTGAACTAATGAGGCGATCGCAAGATTTTTACGGACATCTAGATACACTTTGGTCTAGCATTACTCCGACACCTGAACGCAATAATAACCTACAACAGGCAGTAGTGTTTAACCTTCAAGAAACATTACGTACAAATTTTTCTGCCTGTGTCCCTCAAATATTGCTCAACACCATCGCCACCAAAGCTGCTGAGATATTTGCCGCTCGCCAATTAATCAGCGAGCAACTGGTTGAGTGCGTTCAGACAGTACTACCAGCTTGGGGAACAGAGGATCTGATCGTTTTGGCTCGTCCTTTTGCTTACGCTATGCGAAGTAGGGAATCGCAAAATGTGGCATCTGCACTCGGTAGTCTTCAAAATAGCGAGTGGACCGCTTTATCAGAAGTAGATAAAGCAAAAGTTAGTTTAGCGATCGCTTCTTATGCTTTTACTGAACTTAACAAGTCTCAGCCAGAACTATGAATGGGGAATAGGGAGTAGGAAAAGTTTTCATTCTGCATTGTGTTCGTGTAACCCGCGCTTTGCGTTCACTCGATTCAGAGGTGTTTTTTGCAAAGATGTTGGTTTCCCTTACGCAAGGATATCGAGTCGAAAATCAAGACTTTTTGCAAGAAGTTTAATGATTTTTATTTTTATAGGTATATTTACCCCAGAATAAATTAACAGTACGCTGATTTTCAAATGAGGCCATCTATCCCAAGAGGTAGATACTCAAGCATTGGTTGTTCTCCTCCATCTTCCCCATCTCCCCCTGCCCCCTGCTCCCTGCTCCCCCTACTTTGGGCCAAGAAAACGGGTAGCAAAATTTTGCGATCGCGTTGGTGACAGCGCCCGTGCCTTGAGAATTGCCGCCATCAAAAAGGCGTAAGATAACACTCCAACAACTACCAATAGTAAGGCATTGATTGACCCTGTAGCATTCCAGAGAGCGTGGAGCGCCGAAGCACTCAGATAACCAATAGATAGAATTTGCCAACTTCTACTAGGTTTGAGGACAGCCAACCCGATAAAATAACCCAAATAGCCACTATAAGCCATGTGTCCGGCTACAGAGCCTAAAATTCGCGGAATTAGCAGTTGTAAACCTGCCAGTTGACCGGCAGCCCCTATACCCACCTGTTGCGTGACATTTTGAGTGATATCAGGCACATACTGACCGAGGGTTTCCAAGAGAGTAAAACCAACAGCAGAAGCCGTACCCAAGAGGATACCATCTAGAGGTTCCCAAATGCCGATACGTTCTCGCCAAGGTGAAGACAACATTCTACCGATGGCAAAAGCCCCTAGTACAGGTAATGCCTTGAGTAATTCCTCCATCAACCCAGCGCCAAAAAACATCCGCACCAGTAACTCTGTGAAGGTGATAGATTCTTGGGGTGTGGGCAAGCTTCCAGGTAAAATGCCGCGAAATACGAAAATAAATAGATCCAACAGGGGACTGAGCAAAATCAGGATTGTACCCAATGACGTAGCCATTAGCACCCACCAAGGCTTTTGTTTGCCGCAAAGTTGGTAAACAAAATAGTAGGCAGCGAAGGCGATATAACTTGCGACAATCACTTGATTAGCTTGTGGGCGACCGACTGTAGCGAACATCAGTACCACAAAAATTACGGTCAGTATTCCCGGTACGAGGTAAGCTTTAGTAGTTAAATCTTTACCCGTGGAAATAATTGGAAAAAGCTGGGTGAAGCTAACAGAATCTGGCTGCTTTAATTGTGTGTGGTTGTGGTAGTCCGTCGCCGAAGGCAGTGGTGTAACTTGGTTCACTGTCGTCGCCGGAGTCAGTGAGGTATACTCGTATTCAAAAATGTATTGCGGCCCATCAGCACCTAGAGAAATGCGATCGCCTGGGTGCAATTCCTGACATTCATATAAGCGTTGTCCATTCAAATAAGTGCCATTAGCACTATTCAAGTCACAAAGCACCCAGCTAAATTTGCTATCTGGGGATAGAGAGAGGGGACGAACCACTGCATGACGACGAGATACCATTCGGTACATCATGGCATCCAAGACAACTTGGCAGCTGGGGTCGCGTCCAATTACCATCTCTTTACTGGGGGGCAGCGAGTAGCGAGATTCTGCTCCCAAAGCTGCCCCATTACCAGACACTAGCCGCAGAAATGCATTATGTCTTGCGTTTTTGCCTGTCATCGATAAGAAGTGCGTTTCTAAACTAATTCTTCACATAATTTGGCAGCAGGACTAACCTTAGCCACATTAGCAGCAGCATTGCTAAATCCACTATAGCTTCACTTCTTGCTAAGAAATTTAAAATTATTGGTGCAAGATTTCAAATTGTTTCACCTCATGTAAAGAAGTATTCCATCTGCTGAGAGTTTGCCCTAAAACTGGCTTGTTCGGCGGCTCAATCAGATTGTCTCGATGCTGTACTTTTGACATCGTAGCTGCAAATTAAACCCACTGCAATTTATTAAAAAATAGTATTTTTTACTGCATTTAGTTCCATTTCAAAAATATATAATTTTTAGTCGTCTGTTGTCAGTTGTTTTTGCCAAAGCTCTTTTGGAGTAGGGAGTAGGGAAAGAAACTGTTATGAAGTGAACCAAAAGATTTATAGTATCTTGTCTCAAACAACTGTAGTCAATTCTGGGTGTTCAATCTTAGTTCCAAGTACTGTGAGGAATTCTGCTAGCCAATGTGGGTGAGCAGGCCAAGCTGGTGCTGTCACTAAGTTACCATCAACTATTGCCCGATCGACAGGGATATCAACATAGATTCCTCCAGCACTCTTGATATCTGGGCTACAAGCAGGGTAGCCAGTACATCTCTTGCCTTGCAGTACATCAGCAGCTGCTAATAACTGCAAGGCGTGGCAAATGGCAGCAATCGGTTTATTGGCTTGGGCAAAGTGACGGGTGATTTCTAGCACCTGCTGATTGAGGCGGAGATATTCTGGTGCCCTTCCTCCAGGAATGACTAAGGCATCGTAGGTTGTGGCTTCTACTTCTGCAAACGTTGCGTTTAAAGTAAAATTGTGTCCGGGTTTTTCGCTGTAAGTCTGGTCTCCTTCAAAGTCATGAACTGCTGTCCGCACCCGATCGCCAGCTTTTTTATCGGGGCAAACTGCATGGACAGTGTGTCCCACCACTTGCAATGTCTGGAAAGGAACCATCACTTCATAGTCTTCTACATAGTCGCCAACAAGCATCAAAAGTTTCTTTGCGGCCATATATTTGTTACCCTCACCTATTAGTCATCAATAGTTGTTTATAAAGTAAATATTAATTTAGAGTCAGCTTTTTTCGGCGTTAGTTTATGTACGAGTTTTTGATACCTAACATCAATCACTGTGCTGTCATGTATCATTTCAGAGTGGCAACTTAACAAAAATTAATACATCTTCTAGGAACACGACGATAATTCAACGATCGCGATCGAATGGTAAATTAAAGCAGATTAAATTCTGCGATCGCTCTCGGAAAATTTTTGTTTTCATGTCCTGGCTGGCTGAGTTTAATCAAAGCAAAACGCTGTAAGGGTGTTAAAGCTGCCCAATGTTGCTGTGTCAGGGTTACACCTATTTCTTGAGCTTTTTCTTGAACCCTAGCTGGTACAGTGGCATCTAGCCATGCAGGATGAGGCTCAATGGGCAATTTTGTCGCTGGTACACCTGTGCGTTGTATGATTAATTGCTCGATATGCTCGCGGTAAGACTGAATTTCTGTTTCTGTAGTGCAAGGTAATTCCACTAAAGCTTGCCGTTCACCTGTCGTCATTTGATTCCAATCAGACAATTTTAGCTTGATACCACAGGTATCTAATTTACAACGCACCTGCATAGGGATGCAACGCAGAGAATCAACAAAGTCTGCTTCAAATTGAAAGAAATCTGTCACGTCGCTTCGCTCCGAATTCAAAATTAATAATTGATCCTGTTGCTTAACAAACCCAAAATTGCTGTACTTTAAAAGTGGTCTGTATTCCATACAATTGAGAACCACTATAGTTTGTTACGCATTTTATTTAGCTTGGATCTTTGGAATTACTGAGACGAATTATTAAATAACTAATTGATAAAGCAAGAATAGCTATACCTAAGCCAATTATATCAATTCCTGGAACTTTTTCTAAGTCAAGAATAATAATTTTTCTGGCAACAGCTATTAAAGAAGTGACAATCACTAATTCAACCTGAAAAACATGTCGTCGGAGATAGGCGGTAATATTTTCTAATATTTCTAAAGCAATTAAAATATTTAAAAATAAACCAAAAATTTTATACAAAGTGGAGTTAAATTGTCCATAAGGAACTGTAAATAACTCTTTAAAAATAAAAATTCCTAAATCTCCGATCGTTACCAAAATTACGACCACCATAAAAATAGATAGAACTTTAGAAACTAGCACTTCTATATTTTCAATAATGTGCATGAAGTTCTCATCTGTGGTAGCTCTTAGAATTCGCCTCATTAGCTTTTTCATCTGCTGCACCCAATTCTCAAATAAAATAAAATCCCATAGATAAATCTAAAGGATTGAAAAAAATTGACAATTTTTTGTAAGTTTCTATGCTTTTTTATTCTTTATCCATAGCGAAAATAAACTCTAGTAAAATCCCTTGTTACTAAAAATTTACCTCTTTAGATATAGTAATTGGTAACAGTCAAAATTAGAGAGTTATAAAAAATGATAATAACTATTGACTATTGATTATTGACGAAATTACCTGTTGCTGGTTATGAATTACCACTTCTGAGCTACACTTTGCAGCTTACTATTGTGAGGACTGGAGTTGATAATCTTTGATGGGAACTTCCACCGAAATTGGTATCAACTGCACAGCACAGGCTTTTAATTCTGGTTGTAGCGAATCGGGGCAAGATTCTGGATGGGTGAGGGCGTTGGCTTCGGCATTATCTGCCCACAGCGAACCCCAGTGCATAGGGACAAAAACTGTACCAGGTGCGATCGTTTTTGTGACTTTAGCAGGAAACTTCGCTTTACCACGACGCGATCGCACTTCCACATTCATACTATCGGCAATACCTAACCGAGCCGCATCACGGGGATGAATTTCGATAAACGGTTCGGGATGCATTTTGCAAATTTTTTCAATTCGACCAGTGCGTGTCTGCGTATGCCAATGTCCGTAAAGTCTTCCAGTAGTTAGTACAAACGGATAATTTGGGTCTGGTGGTTCCGCCAATCCCTTGGAGTAATATGCCCCAAATCGAGCGCGTCCGTCAGGGGTGTGGAAGCGGAGATTGGTGTAGAGGCGTTTGGAGTTAGGAGTAGAGACGCGATTAATCGCGTCTGTACAAGAGTCAGAAGATTCTAATTCATAACTTTTTTCTGGGTGAGGCCATTGAGTCGGCCCTTTTGCTTGTAATTGCGGGTGACTGACACCTGTCATATCGCAGGGGCGATTTTTAGTTAGTTTGACAAACTCAGCATAAACATCAGCAGAGTTAGCAAAGGCAAATTCTTTCTCAAAACCTAATCTCCGTCCAACTTCGGCAAAAATTTCCCAATCGGCTTTAGCTTCTCTTGGTGGTTGGCGAAATGCTTGACACAGAGTTACCGTCCGTTCGGAGTTTGTCATCACGCCAGTTTTTTCACCCCACTGAGCTGCTGGTAGTAGAACGTGAGCGTAGGCAGAAGTTTCTGTGGGATAATATGCGTCTTGGTAAATAGTGAAAGGCGATCGCAACAATGCCTTTTTAGTCCGCTCTAAATCTGGCATACTCACAGCGGGATTAGTAGCTGCAATCCACAGTAATCCGACAGCGCCATTTTCCAACCCAGTAATCATGTCCCAAGCAGTCAAACCGGGATTGGGTGAAATTTGTCCTGGCTTGAGTCCCCAAAACTCTTCAACTTCTGCACGGTGCTGGGGATTTTTCACTACTCGATAACCCGGTAATAAATGCGCCAAACCTCCGGCTTCCCGTCCTCCCATCGCGTTCGGTTGACCAGTAAGGGAAAAAGGGCCAGCTCCAGGTTTGCCAATCTGTCCAGTCATCAGGTGCAGGTTAATAATCGTTCTAACCTTAGCCGTCCCTTCTGAGGATTGATTTACACCCATTGACCACAAAGATAGTACCCGCTCAGATTTACCCCAGTAACGTGCTGCTGTTTCTAAATCTTCAATACTGATTCCACATTGACGAGCTACCACTTCTGGCGGATAGTGGCGAATCACCTCAGCATAAGCCGGAAAGTTGCTGGTGCAGTCGTCCATGAACATCGTATCAATATAGTTCCAGCCCATCAACAAGTGGGCAATGCCGTTCAACAAGTCGATATCTGTACCGGGACGAATGGCTAAATGTAAATCAGCGGCTTCTGCGGTTGGTGTGCGACGGGGATCGACCACAATCATTTTGACTTTGCGGTTCTTTTTGTGATATTTCTCCAGTCGATTGAAAACGATGGGGTGACATTCAGCCGTATTAGTACCAATTAAAAATGCACAGTCGGTTAACTCCAAGTCATCGTAACAGCATGGGGGCCCATCTGAACCAAAGCTTTGAATGTACCCAGCCACAGCACTAGACATACATAAGCGAGAGTTGGCATCAAAATTATTAGTACCCAGACAGCCTTTCATAAGTTTCTGGGCTATGTAGTAATCCTCAGTTTGAAACTGACCGGAACCATACATACATAAGGCTTCTGGCCCTTGAGTGAAACGCACGGTTTGAATGCGTTTGGCGATCAGATCGAAAGCTTCATCCCAGCTAACGCGGCGAAACTCTCGCTCTAAGGAGTCTCGCACCATTGGGTAATGTAATCTATTTTTATCTAAAGATTCTGCGATCGTTGCACCTTTGACGCAAACCATACCCTGACTGGATGGATGGGCTTTATCACCCCGCACCCGCCAAGTCGGATTTCCTTGACTATCTCGATTAGTTGCTTTGCCAAGTTGGGCTGGGGGTGAAACTTCTAAACCACAGCCAACACCACAGTAGGGGCAGAGAGTTTTGGTAAATTCACTCATGGCAGTTGTACCATTTTGTTATTTTGATTGTGCAACCTCAGATGTAGCGGCAGTTTGAGAAATTTGTTTAGGCAAAAACTGTTTGAAACTCTTATTCCTTTGTGTCCTTGGCGTCTCGGAAAGAAGACGCAGAGAGCGCAGAGGGAAAAAAAGGAGATTTTCATGAATTAGGATTGTTATGGAAGGATGAAGTGTAAAGTTCCTAATTCAGATTTGATAGTGAATTTTCTACTTCATCCTTGAGTTGATTATTCTTCAGTTAAGAAGATAGGGTTTTTCGTTGCGGTTTCTGGTAATTCACCTTCAAATGCAGGAGCAAAGGAACCTTTTGGTTCTTTGAGGAAGAAGGCACACATGAAAGCACAGACTAGTGCAGCTAAACCCATTGTGGAAAATAATGTGGGAGCGTCGGTTAAGCTGAAAATGGTCAGGTAAACTACGCCGCCAAAATTACCGTAAGCTCCCACATTCCCGGCAATTTGTCCAGTGGCTTCTTTTTTAATTAGGGGGACGATGCTGTAGGTTGCACCGCAGCCAGCTTGGGCAAAGTAAGCGGCAATCATTGTCACTGCGATCGCTACCGGAATCGGCCAGTTACTATTAATAAAATGTGCCATCAAATAACTAACACCAATGCCAGCGCTGATAATTGTCATTGTCCATTTTCGGGAGTTAAATTTATCAGAAATTAAGCCACCACTAGGACGAGAAATCAAATTTAAGAATGGATAGGTAGCAGCAATCATCCCAGCGACAACATGTTCTAAAGCAAAGGTTTTTTCAAAGAATGCTGGAAGCATAGAAACGGCTGCCAGTTCGCTACCAAAGTTAGTTATATAAGTGAATTCGAGTAAGGCTACTTGACCAAATTGGAAGCGTTCGGATGGAGCGTAAGTTTTCTTGCCAATTAAAAGTTCTCGGTTTACTTCCCAAGCTTTGTAACTTTGGTAAGCAAATAATCCTGCTAATAGTAACCAAATCAAATACATTTGGTTCAAAGTTAGGAAGTGAATGTTCTTTTGTTCCAAACGCCAAGCCAATAAACCCAAGGCGAAAATTAAACCAAAATTCGAGACAATCATCGCCCAGAAGCTTTTAACACTGGTCACTTCTAGAGAACCATTTTTCTTAGGTTTTTTGTAAATTTTACCTGTAGGCGTATCTTGGACGTTGTTGTAATAAATTACGCCGTAGATAGCTGCAATAATCCCTGTAAATGCGATCGCAAATCGCCAGTTAGAAGCACCACCAGCGAAAAAGCTCGTAGAGACTGCAAGTATCGGTAAAGCAAATTCTGCGCCAAAAGCCCCAAAGTTACCCCAACCGCCATAAATACCTTGAGCAATTCCCATCTCCTTCGGCTGGAACCATTCGGACACCATACGGATACCCACAACGAATCCAGATCCGACAATTCCCATCAGCAAACGGCTAATGACTAGTTGATTAAAGTCTTGCGCTAGCGCCGTCGCTAAACAAGGAACAGCCGCAAACATCAGCAGCATTGAGTAGGTGATTCTGGGGCCAAAACGATCCAGAAGCATCCCAATAATTAGGCGTGCGGGAATTGTAAGAGCAAGGTTACAGATACCCAAAGTTTTGATTTGTTCTGGTGCTAAATGTAGTTCTCTGCCAATGGTTGTAGCGAAGGGGGCAAAGTTAAACCAACAAACAAAAGTCAGAAAGAAAGCAAACCAAGTCTGATGTAAGATGCGGTAGCGATCGCTAAATGAAAATAAGTTTTTAAGCATTGCAATCTTTCTAATTGAATAAAATACGGAAAAGATGAGCCTTTGAACTCGGAAGTTGCGGCTTTGAGCTCGGAAGTTGCGGCTTTTATCTCGGAAGTTGCGGCTTTGAACTCGGAAGTTGCACCTTTTATCTTGGAAGTTGCGCCTTTGAACTCGGAAGTTGCACCTTTTATCTCGGAAGTTGCACCTTTGAACTCGGAAGTTGCGCCTTTGAACTCGGAAGTTGCACCTTTTATCTCGGAAGTTGCACCTTTGAACTCGGAAGTTGCACCTTTGAACTCGGAAGTTGCGCCTTTAAGGTCAAAATCTGAGTTTTAACCAATGACCAATACTTCGACTACGCTCAGTACAAGTGACAAATGACCAATGACAAATGACAAATGACAAATGACAAATGACAAATGACAAATCCCCAATCAGTTACTAACGACTAAAGCTTCTTTGTTGAGTTTTGCCCCAAACTTTTGGATGAGTAAATCTTGCAATATTGGCTGCAAATCTTCGCATGGGATACCTTTGATGATGCAAGTTCCCAAATGGGCATCTTTGCCAACTTTGCCGCCCATATATATGTCAACACCTTCCAAGGTTTTGCCATTTTTGCGAGTTTTAGTTCCCATCAAGCCGATGTCTGCAACTTGGGGTTGTCCGCAAGAGTTGGGACAACCTGTCCAATGAATTCGCACTGGTTTGGTGAAGGTTAACTCTTCTTCTAAGGCTTTAATCATTGCCAGGGCGCGGTTTTTGGTTTCGATCAGGGCAAAATTGCAAAATTGTGCGCCTGTGCAAGATACTAGCGATCGCGTCAGCAAACCTGGATTGATAGAAAATCTTTCCAGCAAAGGCTCAGTTAAAAATGTTGCTAAACGCGAGTCAGCAATATTGGGGATCACAATGTTTTGCTCAACTGTGAAACGGATTTCGCCAGTACCGTAAACTTCGGCCAGACGGGCAATTTCAAACATATCTTCGGCATACAACCGACCGACAGGAATGTGTAAGCCTGCGTAATTTAATCCTGATTGCTTTTGTTTATATACCCCTATGTGGTCGCGTTTTTCCCAGTCGATCTCGTCTTTAGGTGCTGCGGATATTAATGATTTACCCAAACGGTTTTCTACTTCTGCTCGAAACTTATCTAAACCCCATTCATCGATTAGCCACATCAAGCGCGATTTTTGGCGATTAGCACGCGGGCCATGATCTCGAAATACTTCCAAAACCGCTCTACATAAAGCTACTACATCTTCTGGAGCCACCCAAGCATTCAGAGGAATCGCCGCCTCACAACGTTTAGCTGAGAAAAAGCCACCGACTAAAACGTTAAACCCGAAAATTGGTGACTGGGAAAATTCTTGCCCTATCCCCTGTTCTCTGTCCCCTGTCCCCTCCTTAAATGCTGGCACAAAAGCTAAATCGTTAATTTCAGCGTGAACTGAATTGTCTCGTCCACCTGCGATCGCAATATTAAACTTCCGTGGTAAGTTGCTAAATTCTGGGTTTCCTTCCCCTTTATTGGTGAGCATATCTTGAATTTGCTGTACCAACTCTCGCGTGTCGTACAACTCATCTGCATCTAACCCCGCCACAGGATCGCCTGTGATATTGCGGACGTTATCCATCCCTGACTGAACGCTGGTTAAACCAACTGCGTGAAATCTATTAAAGATGTCTGGTAAATCTTCAATTCTGATCCCCCGTAATTGAATATTCTGTCTAGTAGTAATATCAGCGCAACCATCATCACCGTAACGCTGCACTACTTGCGCTAAAACACGCATCTGGCTGCTGGTAAGAATACCGTTAGGCATCCGCAACCGCATCATAAACTTACCTGGGGTAACTGGGCGAAAAAACACGCCTACCCATTTAAGTCGATGATCGCGATCTGTTTCGTTCATCGCCTCCCAACCCAAGGCGGCAAATTTCTCTATTTCACTCTTGATGGCAAGTCCATCTTTTTCTGCTTTTAATTTCTCAAACTTATTAAGGCTAGTGGTAGTTGCTGTGTCTGTCATGAGTTTGAATCTCGTTGCAAATTACTGATACGATCGGTAACTGTGGTCATAATTTCCCAATTCCAATCAGTCCGTAGTTACATCAGGTGTTGTATCTACGAGATTTAGGGAATAAAAACTTAATATTTAACTACGGCTGATTATTTTTACTCAAGAACATTCCAACACAAAACTTCAAATCCGTGGTTAGTTAAGGAAAATTTGTGACCATTTACATCTTGGGAATTTGTCAAGCAGGTTTAGATAATGTTCATGTAACAATTTCGATACTCATAACTTAAGGTGACTTTTGTGTTAAAATCGTATAAATTGTTACGATTTTTGGAAAAATTTTTCAAAAAATGCATGAGTAGTATGCATTACTTGCATTAAAGTCACCCATAAGCGATGCAGCGCCCTTAATCAACGGTATTTGAGAAAACTGAAGTAATTTTGGATCGCCATAGACTAATCTAAAATCCAAAATTGAATGGGAGATGTTAGCTAAAACTTAGATATTATTTCAGCAGTTATGAAACGTCGTGACTTTATTAATTGGGTAGGTTTGGGCTGGATTGCGAGTTCTCTACCTGTAGCGATCGCAGCTTGTTCTTCTCAAACAACTCCAGCATCTAAAGATTGGCAAACAGTAGGTACATCGGCAGATTTAGATAAAACAGGTCAATTGCTGGCAAAAAACTCACCTGCTGGGCCTGTGCTAGTAGTCGGCACATCTAAAGCCGGAAATCTAACTGCTGTTGACCCTACTTGTACTCATGCAGGTTGCACTGTAGCATGGAAAGCAGATGCCAAAAAATTCGCTTGTCCCTGTCATGGTTCGGAATATGGAGCCGATGGTAAAGTGCAAAAAGGCCCAGCAACCGACCCCCTAAAAACTTACGCCGCTAAGATTGAGGGCAATTCTGTTTTAGTTAAGCCAAGCTAGTGGAGGCAGGGGACAGGAGGTAGAAAATTGATAATTCAAGCAAGATATTGTGAGTAATATCAAACAGCTTTTGGTACTAGCCGAGGCAGCACATAATGCCGCTGATTGGTCATCACTAATTCAATATTTGCAACAATTAGTTTTAGGGGTAGATTCGGAAGATCCAGAGATAGTTAAAAATCGAGAATATCTTCTGAAATTAACACTTTCCATCTTAGAAATGGGGGATTTTCAGCAACGATGGGAAATTGCCAAAGTGTTGACTCACTTAGGAAATATTGCTATTCCACCTCTGATTGAAATATTAGAAGATGAAGAGGCAGAAGAAGAATTGCGCTGGTATGCGGCAAGGACTTTGGGCGAATTTAAACACCCAGAAGCCATCGCATCAATAGTTGAATTGTTGAAAAATGATGAGGATGAAGAACTCAAAGCGATCGCAGCTACAGCACTGGGACAAATGGGTACTGTTGCGATTGCTTCACTAACTGAACTTCTATTAGATGAAAATACACGATTGTTAGCAGTGCGATCGCTTTGTTGTATTCGGCAACCAGAAACCATCACGCCGCTGTTGAGTGTAGTGCAAGATCCACAAGCAGCAATCCGCGCCGCCGCAATTGAAGCCCTCAGCAGTTTTCATGACGAACGCATACCGCCAGTATTGTTGAAAGCTTTGGACGATCCAGCCGCCACAGTGAGGCGTGCAGCAGTGCTTGGTTTGGGTTTTCGCCCCGATTTACATCAAGCATTAGATTTAATAACGAAACTGCAACCCAAACTTTACGACTTTAACCTTGATGTTTGTTGTGCAGCCGCAGTTACCCTTTCTCGAATTGGTAGTGATGAGGCTGCTAAATACTTATTTGATTTGCTGATTTCACCTCAGACACCGATAACGCTGCAATTAGAAACTATCCGCGCTTTAAGTTGGATGGGAACGTTATCGAGTTTGGAATATTTGCAAACAGCACTGAATCAAAGTACATCAGAAACAGTGTGGCAAGAAATTGTCACAGTTTTGGGACGAGTGCAAAAACCGGAGTTAACTACACCAGCGGTAGAAATATTACTGCAAATACTGCGATCCCTTCTCTACGAGACGCTACGCGAACAGCAAGCTTCTCTACGAGATGCTCCGCGAATGCTAACGCAGCATCCGGCCACAGAGGTTGCTAGCATCAAAAGTGCGATCGCTTTATCTTTAGGACAGTTAGGCGAAATGCAGGCAATTGAACCATTGATTTCCCTGTTAGCCGATCCGAATGCATCGGTGAGACTACATGCGATCGCAGCACTGAAAAATCTGAATGAGGAAGCCACACATCAACAATTGCAGCAGTTAGCGAATAATGATGCAATCACACCAGATTTAAAACAAGGAATAGCGATCGCTTTAGCCGAATGGTAAATTTCAGTGTCAACTTTTAATCGCGTAGCGTCTCGTAAAGTCTGCGGCATAGCTACGCTTAGGGCGCAGCGTCTCCTAGATAAGAGAGGATTAAAATCCTGATTACAAACCTTTAATTATTTATGCCGTTCTACTGAACTGGCAAGAAAAGTATTCCTTAAGTCTAAAGTAAGACACATCTGGAGTATGAAGTTATAAGTTTTCAGGTGAAATAAGATTGTGAAGTATTCTTAATAGAGTCTCAACTGCTAGCAGCATCCGGCTGTATAGAGTTTTTAGTTCATTTAGATCGAAATAACTAAAAGCTAATGTCAATAAAGTAATTATATAGGACTCGTATTTGATTTTTGAAAACAACTCAGTATACATTTATTCCTTCTTCCCTATTCCCTCCCTACGCAAATAATTTCTCCGAATCAAAGCGGATTCCTATATAAACTAACCTAACTTGAATGTCAAATTAATTCTTGGGATATAAGTGGTTTTACTCTTATGGTAGAAGTCTGATGAAAAACTAACACTTATGCTATCTAACAGTAACAAAATGATTCACAATAAGTAATGAATAAAAATAGGATAGATAGAAATAAGTGTAACAATAGTTATTTTCTATTTTGAACAAGCGATTTTGTTCGTAAGTTCTTAATCCTAAATTAGTAATTACTGATTATGAGTTATTTTGCTTAATGTGACAAAGAAAGAACGAGTTGTTGGTAGTATTTCAAATACTTTCAACTTTTCCAGAAGAAGTTAAGTAAAATACTCTGCAATCTGCCTCGTCATAATTTACCTAATTTAGCAGTGGATTGAAGAGACAATATTGCTTTTGTAAATCAATCAACGATACAAATCTAGAAAATAAAAGGAACCATAAGCATGAAGCCTTTCAATTTATCTAAAGCTGTTTTAGCTACTGTATTTGCCATCAGTTTCGCTTCTGTATCCTTACCTACTTTAGTTTCCGCCCAAAGTGGAGGTTCCGGCAGTGGAGGCTCCGGTAGCGGAAGCTCCGGTGGTAGCACTGGCTCAGGTACTGGAACTGGAACTACAGGCACTGGAACCGGGACAACAGGCACTGGAACTGGGACTGGAACCGGGACTGGCTTAGGTACTGGAACTGGAACTACAGGCACTGGAACTGGGACAACGGGCAGTGGAACCGGGACAACAGGCAGTGGCTTAGGTACCGGAACTGGAACTACAGGCACTGGCACAACGGGCAGTGGAACCGGGACAACAGGCAGTGGCTTAGGTACTGGAACTGGAACTACAGGCACTGGAACTGGGACAACGGGCAGTGGAACTGGAACTACAGGCACTGGCACAACGGGCACTGGAACCGGGACAACGGGCACTGGAACCGGGACAACAGGCACTGATGCCACAGGCACTGGAACTACAGGTGGTGGAACAACGGGCAGTGGAACAACAGGCACTGGTACTGATACCACAGGTGGAACAACGGGCAGTGGAACAACAGGCACTGGCACTGATACCACAGGTGGAACAACAGGTACTGGCACTGATACCACAGGTAGTGGAACAACAGGCACTGGCACTGATGCCACAGGTACTAACAGAAATACAGGTGTCGCAGCTTCCGAAAGAACTAGCGATCGCGGTTTCAATTTTGGTTGGCTAGGTTTACTTGGTCTAGCTGGTTTAGCTGGACTGCGTAATCGCGAAAAAGTTCGGGCTTATAGAGATCCCGATGAAGTAACAGGTTCTCGCTCTAGATAGCATTCACCACATTTTAGGAGGGCACAGCTATAGTTTGTGCCCTCTATGTCTTTTGCAAATCTGATGCGATCGCAGCTGTATCCCTAAGTTGTACAAAAACAACCTGACCTACGGTAACATTCAGGTAATTGAGATGCGAAGTTCAAATGATTACTTTATCTCAATTAGAAACCGCTATATAATCCGTCGCATAACGATCGAGTGAAACACTGATAGTTCGCTACAGTTCAACTATTAGCTTCTGTAATCACAAGAGAATGGCTCAGAACGATACCGTTAAAAATATTATCTAAAAATTCATATATTTCAGCAGAAAATAGTTAATTATTTTTTGGGCGAAATTTACCGAAAAAATCGGTGCAAAGCGCATCATTGACAATAAAGGCGGTCAAATCTGATTTACTTAAATGTTAATCAGAGAAAAAAAGCTGTAACAAACTCTACTAAATTGTGGATAAAAATCCGTTAACTTTATAAAACTGATCAATGTAATTCAGGCTACATAAAAATGCGCCTAGAGCAGTTGCAAGCCTTTCTAGCGATCGCCCAAACCGGCAGCTTTCAACAAGCAGCGCGAACATCTGGTGTCACCCAATCGACGATTAGTCGCCAAATCCAAGCATTAGAAGCAGATTTGGGGATAGAACTGTTTCACAGAAGCACTCATGCCAAACTGACACTAGGAGGCGAACGTTTGTTACCCCGCGTTCGTAAAATTTGTCAAGAGTGGCAGACTGCTACAGAAGAATTAGCCGATTTAATCGCCGGAAAGCAACCAGAACTTTGCATTGCCGTGATTCACTCTCTCTGTGGATCTTACTTACCACCAGTGTTGCAAAAATTTTGTTATGATTATCCAGATGTGCAATTGCGGGTGACTTCATTGGGAAGCGATCGCGCCCTGAAAGTCCTCAAAGATGGATTGGTGGATTTAGCAATTGTGATGAATAATCGCTTTTTAACCACCAGTAGAGAAATAGTGGTAGAAGTACTTTATGATGAACCTATAGAAGTTTTAGCCGCAGCCAATCATCCTCTCGCACAATATGAATGCGTCCCTTGGTCGGAGCTAATTCGTTATCCCCAAGTGGTTTTTAAAGATGGTTATGGGATGCAACGCTTAATACAAGATAAATTTGAGCGGATGGAAGCTACACTCCAGTCGGCTTTAGAGGTAAATACCCTAGATGCCTTCCGGGGAGTTGTGCGCCAAGGGAAATTGATAGCTTTGCTACCTCAATCAGCATTACTGGAAGCACGTCTTGACCCTACCCTGGCGATTCGTTCTTTAGCCAGTAATAATACTAGTGGTTTAGCAGATGGTTCCAGTTTGACTCGACGGGTAGTTATGGTGACAACTCAAGATCGTCTGCAAATTCCTCCCATTAAACATTTTTGGCAACTCGTGCAAGAAAATATCCCACTGCAAATTAACCAGCAGCGATCGCCTTCCTCAACTGCGATTTTATTGGACAACGTAAGTTAATTAAAGCAACGCGATCCCAATTTTAAAAATTCCAGCGAAAAAAATAATCTATCGTAGGGGGCACAGCTAGCTGTACGCCCCTACTTCAGTTTAATAAGCATCCATTGGCAGACAAGAACAAACAAAATTGCGATCGCCAAAGGCTGCATCAATGCGACCGACAGCTGGCCAGAATTTATATTCACGAGTCCAAGGCGCAGGATAGGCAGCTTGTTCGCGAGAATAGGAATGCTGCCATTCTCCAGTAATTAAACTTTCGGCAGTGTGGGGTGCGTTCTTCAAAAGATTATCTTGGATATCCACTTTGCCAACTTCTATTTCGGCAATTTCTTGACGAATAGAAATCAACGCATCACAGAAACGATCCAACTCTTGCTTAGATTCACTTTCTGTAGGTTCCACCATGATTGTACCCCCTACAGGCCAGGAGACAGTCGGCGCATGGAAACCGTAATCTATGAGACGCTTGGCAACATCATCGATTTCGATCGCAGCTGATTTTTTGAGCGATCGTAAATCTAAAATACACTCATGGGCAACTAGACCATTTTTCCCCTGATACAAAACCGGATAATACGATTCCAGTTTCTTGGCAATGTAGTTAGCGTTGAGAATCGCCACCTTAGTAGCTTGGGTTAAACCATCTGCACCCATCATGGCGATGTACATCCAAGAAATCACCAAGATACTCGCACTACCCCAAGGCGCAGCTGCCACAGCACCAATATGTGAGTGCTGAGTTGAGTCGTTGATAGTAACAACAGGATGTCCGGGTAGAAAAGGCACAAGATGAGATGCAACGCCAATGGGCCCCATACCAGGACCACCGCCACCATGAGGAATACAGAAGGTTTTGTGCAGATTCAAGTGACAGACATCCGCGCCAATATCCCCAGGACGGCAAATTCCCACTTGGGCGTTCATATTTGCCCCATCCATGTAAACTTGTCCGCCATAACTATGGACAACAGCGCAGATTTCTTGAATTGGCTCCTCAAAGACCCCATGAGTTGAGGGATATGTCACCATTAAGGCGGCTAATTCATTGCTGTGTTTTTCTGCCTTCGCCTTCAGGTCAGCAACATCAATATTACCTTGTGAGTCACAGGCAACCGCTACTACCTTCATCCCGCACATCACCGCACTTGCTGGGTTTGTCCCGTGTGCGGAGGTGGGAATCAAACAAACATTACGGTGTGCTTCGCCCCGATTTTCGTGATATTGACGAATTACTAAAAGTCCAGCATATTCGCCCTGAGAACCAGCATTTGGTTGTAGAGAAATTCCCGCAAACCCAGTAATTTCAGCTAACCATGCCTCAAGTTGCTGGAATAAGATTTGATAGCCTTGCGTTTGCGACGCTGGGGCAAATGGATGAATCTTGCCAAATTCCTCCCAACTTACCGGAATCATCTCAGCAGTTGCATTCAACTTCATTGTGCAAGAACCCAAAGGAATCATTGATGTCGTTAGCGACAAATCCTTGCTTTCTAGCTTGTGCAGATAACGCAACAATTCCGTTTCTGAGTGATAGCGGTTAAAAACTGGGTGAGTGAGATAGGTGCTTGTACGGGCAAGGCTTGAGTTTTGTAGAGGTGATTTGCGCTGTGCTGCAATTAAGTCTCCAATTTCTTTAAAACCGAGAAATAGACTATCAGGCGCTGCAAAAATCTCCAAGACTTCTACCAAATCATCTACTGTAGTTGTTTCATCTAGAGAAATACCAACAGCAGTGTCATCAAAAATTCGCAGGTTAATATTCCTTGCTTGACAAGCTTCAAGAATTACTTCTAGGCTGCGTGTTCCCAATTCCACCCGCAGTGTATCAAAGAAATCTTCAGAACTAATTTTGTAACCTAGATGCTTAAGTCCTGCTGCCAACATTAAAGTTAGCTGATGGATATTCTCAGCAATTTGCTTCAGTCCAGTAGGCCCATGATAAACGGCGTACATACTTGCCATTACCGCCAGTAGCACCTGTGCAGTACAGATATTACTAGTAGCTTTTTCGCGGCGGATGTGCTGTTCGCGGGTTTGCAAGGCGAGACGTAATGCAGGCTTCCCTTGGGCATCTTTTGAGACTCCCACAATTCGTCCTGGAACCAGCCGCTTATACTCTTCCTTCGTAGCGAAATATGCCGCATGGGGTCCCCCAAACCCCAAAGGAATACCGAATCGCTGAGTGCTTCCGACGGCAATATCAGCGCCAAATTCCCCAGGAGGGGTCAGCAAAGTTAAACTTAAAGGATCTGCTGCTACCGTCACCAATGCACCCTTAGCATGGGCTTTTTCGATAAAAGCGCGGTAGTCATAAATAGTGCCATCACTTGCAGGGTATTGCAGAACAGCCCCAAAAATTGGTCGCTCAAAATCAAATGTTTGATGATCCCCAACAACGATCTTAATCCCTAATGGTTTAGCACGTGTTTGCAACACATCAATGGTTTGGGGATGGCAATCGCGAGAGACAAAATAGGCATCTGCCTGATTTTTAGAGACACCATAGCTTAGACTCATTGCTTCTGCTGCTGCTGTGGCTTCATCAAGTAACGAAGCATTGGCAATTTCTAAACCCGTGAGGTCAATAATCAGAGTTTGAAAATTCAGCAGCGCTTCTAGTCGCCCTTGAGCAATTTCTGGCTGATAAGGAGTATAGGCAGTATACCAACCGGGGTTTTCTAGGATATTACGCCCAATCACAGGTGGGGTAATACTGTCGTAATAGCCCATACCAATGTATGAACGGAAAACCTGATTTTTGGCAGCAACTTTTTTTAACGATGCCAGTGCTGCATACTCGCTTTCTGCTTCAGGTAACTTTAGCGGTTGCTTCAGCCGAATTGCCTGTGGAACTGTTTGGTCGATTAGGGCATCCAGGCTGGGAAACCCCAAAACCTTAAGCATTTGCTGAATATCATCGGAGTTAGGGCCAATGTGTCTTGGCACAAAACTACTTAAATTTTTACTTTTTTCGTCCAGCACTTGCTGCTCATGAGACTTGAGAATAGGGGCGTTCAATACCACAAATTACTCTCCAGACGGTACTATTTCATATTTTGCAATAAATACTCTTAAACTGGGGGCTGGGGACTGGGGATTCGGAAGATATTGGATAGGTGAATAAGAGTAATTATTAATTACCTTCTCCATTCACCTAGTCCCTTACTCTTCCACTCAACACTCAGCACTCAGCACGGGCTAAACGCCCCGCTGACGCTAACAGCACTCCTACTCCCCTTCTACTTGGGCGCGATACTCATCTGCTGTCAAGGCATCTTCAACTTCGCCAGGGTCATTGACGCGCACTTTCAAAAACCACCCTTCCCCGTAGGGGTCTTCTGACACTTCTTCGGGAGAACTAATTAAGGCTTCATTCCGTTCTATAACTGTGCCTGTTACTGGTGAATTCAGTTCTTCAACGGCTTTAACTGATTCAATTGTGCCAAAGTTTTCTCCCCTGGTAAGAGCATCGCCAATTTCTGGCAGTTCCAAAAAGACGATATCACCTAATTCATGTACGGCAAACTCAGTAATGCCAATGGTGGCAATTTCACCATCGATTCGCACATATTCATGAGAATCTAAGTATCTGAAATCTTGAGGATATTCAAAAGACATATCACTTCCTCTCCCTTATCAAAAAAACTATTTCCCTAACAGTCATCCAAGTCATATCTGGTAATGAACCTTAGTGTAGTTGAATAACTCACAACACATTATTCCTCAAAAACCTCGACGCTTATCAGTTGGTAACACGATTTTTTGACCGATAAAAGGGACGTTTAACTACAACTGCTGGATAAGTTTTGCCGCGAATTTCGACTTCTAGCTGCTGACCGACAGTTGCTAGCTGGGTGGAAATGTAAGCTAAGGCAATAGGATAACCAAGTGTCGGTGACAGGGTGCCACTAGTAACTTCTCCCACAACTTTACCTGTGGATAACACTTGATAGCCATGACGGGCAATGTTGCGTCCTTGGGTTTGCAAACCTACCAATCGGCGCTTTACTCCAGTGGCTTTTTGTTGTGCTAAAACTTCCCGACCGATAAAATCGCCTTTGGTATCTAAGTGAACTAGCCACCCCAAACCTGCTTCTAAAGGTGTGGTGATGTCATCGATATCTTGTCCGTACAGTGCCATCGCTGCTTCTAAGCGCAGAGTGTCTCTCGCACCGAGTCCACAGGGGATAACACCATTTTTATGGAGAGTTTGCCACAATTCTACTCCCACATTCGGGTCTACCATCACCTCAAAGCCATCTTCTCCGGTGTAACCTGTGCGGGCTAGGAAGGCAGGTTTACCTAGTAGAGTTGCTTCTAAATGTCCAAAGGCTTTGATTGGTTGCAAGTCTTCTTGCACTAATGGCTGGAGATATTTAATCGCTTTTGGCCCTTGGACGGCAATTAAGACTTTATCTGGTGAAAGGTCTTGGAATTGCACCTTATCCAAGTCAAGGTGTTGCAATAGCCATGCTTTATCTTTACCAGAAGTTGCCGCATTGACTATGATGAATGCTTTTTGTGTACCACTGGTGTCTTCACCTTGATAATAAACAATGATGTCGTCAATAATTCCCGCTTGGGGATTTAACAATACGGTGTATTGTGCTTGACCGGGTTGCAAACGACTCAAATCGGAAGGTACTAGTGGCTGGAGTTGGGAAATCAGGTTTTTACCTTGGAGGGTAAATTTGCCCATGTGGGAAATATCGAACATTCCGGCTGTATTTCTTACAGCCTCGTGTTCGCGGCTAATTCCACTAAATTGCACGGGCATTTCCCAACCGCCAAAGCTGGTAAGGCGTGCTTTGAGTTCTACACCCAATTGATATAAAGGGGTTCGCGCCAGAGATTGGGCGTTGTCTTCTTGATTAGCCACAGGTAATTATTGCGTAGATGCGGAGCAACTTGCCGTTAGGCATCGCACCTCAACATCTATCATCCTACGAGAGATTAGGGAAGAGGTGACAGGGGATAGGGGACAGGAGACAGGTGACAGGGAACAGGTGATAGGAAATAATCTGTACCCTATAACCTGCACCCTATTCCCTTCTGTGAGGTTTAATAGTTAATGGTGGCAATGTTGAGATTTATTAAGAAGAGATTATGAAATATTGGCAACTGTTAGCTAGCTTTGTCTTAGCTATGGTTCTTTTTTTGTTTCCCCTATCGGCGCAAGCAGCAAGTTCTTCCAGTATTACTCGTTCTGTGGGTAATGATGAACTCAAGGCCAAGGATTACTCTGGCCAAAGTTTAATTGGTACTGAGTTTACCAATCTCAAATTAGAGAATGCTAATTTTAGCAATGCTGACTTACGTGGTGGCGTATTTAACAGTAGCGTATTGCAGGGGGTAAATCTGCATGGTGCTGATTTTAGTGAAGGCATAGCCTATCTAACCAAGTTTAAGGATGCTGATTTAAGTGATGCTGTGTTGACTGATGCGATGATGCTGCGTTCTACTTTTGATGGCGTGGATATCACAGGTACCGATTTTACGAATGCAATTTTAGATGGAATACAAGTGAAAAAGCTTTGTGTTAACGCAAGTGGTGTGAATTCTAAAACTGGTGTGGAAACTCGCAAGTCTCTAGGATGTAAGTAAATCCTAACCCCCCTTCGCTAGTGGAGAGGGGGATATTTTTTTAACGAATTACGAACTTGTACTGAGCGTCTTGCCCTGAGCGAAGTCGTAAAGCCTGCCGCATAGCTACGCTTCGGGCGCAGCCTCTCGTAGAGAAGGGAGCCGAAGTATTACGAATTACGAATTACGCGCAGCGATCGCGTAGCGTGCCGGAGGCGATCGCTAATGATATGCTTCTCTTAAAAAGCTGGCATAATTTGCCCGAACCGTCATAGTTGTCGGATGACTTATACCTAAAGTCCGTTCGCAAATTTTCAAAGCTTTCTCAAATAAGGGTTTGGCTTTTCTGTAGCGTCTTGTATGACGGTAAAGCGCTGCTAGATTGTTCAGGCTAATGGCGACATCGGGATGGTTATTTCCCAACAGGCGTTTACTCAGTTCTAAAGCTTGCTCATACAAAGGTTCGGCTTGTTTGTAACTTCCTGTAGATTCGTAAAGTTGTGCTAAATTGTTCAGGCTAGTGGCAACATCGGGATGTGCATCTCCAAGCAGGCGTTTTCTCAGTTTTAATGCTTGCTTGAACAAGGGTTCGGCTTCTCTGTAGCGTCTTGTATTGCAGTACAATGCTCCTAAATTGTTCAGACTCGTGGCAACATGGGGATGTTCTTCTCCCACTAGGCGTTTCCACAGTTCTAAAGCTTGCTGATACAAAGGTTCGGCTTCGCTATAGCGTCCTGTGTATTCGTAGATTAATGCCAAATAGCTCAGGCTTGTGGCGACATCGGTATGTTCTTCTCCTAACAGACGTTTTCTCAGTGCTAAAGCTTGCTCAAGCAAGGGTTCGGCTTCTCTGTAGCGTCCTGTAGTTTCGTAGAGTACTGCTAAATTGTTTAGACTAGTGGCGACATGGATATGTTCTGAACCAAGACGATTTTGAGTCAGTTCTACACACCGTTGCAACCAAGGTTCTGCTTGTTGATAAAGTCCTTGACTTTGATAAAACCAGGCTAATTTGGTAAACAAAGTGATTAAATTGTCATCACCTAAATATTCGGATAGGTGAGTTGCAACTTCTGTAATATGCGGGATATGTGGAGTGAGGTTGAGAATATCTTCTGGGTTAAGCTGTTGCGGAATTAGCTTTGCTACCTCTAACATCATGGCTGCAAATTTAGTTTTTGCTTCATCCGCCTCACTTGACTTATCCAACTTCATTCGGAAAAGTTGTCGAATCTGTGGATTTAGAAGATAAATTTCTTTACTTTTCTGTTGTAATAAATGTAATTCTAGTAAATCGGCTATGGCTTTCGCGTTGAGTTCTTGTTTTTTGTTATCTTCTATTGTCTCAACAGATAAAGGAATGTCAGCTAAAGCACACAAACTTAGCAAACAGCCGAAGCTTTGAGCATTTTCATCCAACTGTTCCCAACTCAATTCAAAAGCTTCAACTATACCGTATTCATCAGGCATCAATGAGTGAGCATTGACTACTAGTTCATGTTCCACTCGTTTCTTCTCTAGCCGCTTCAGCAGTGTTTCCAGAGACAAATCTGGCATTTTATCCAAATATCGTCCCACTAACTCTAACGCTAAAGGTAAATATCCCAAAAATTTACAAATTCTTCTTGCAACCCAAGCTTCTTGTTGCAGTCGTTCCCGAACCACTAGCGATTTGAATAATTTCATCGCCGCCAATGGTTTGAGGACAGCCAATTCGCTATGATTATATTTTGCGCTCAGGTAAGCTTGTAACTTTTCTAGTTTTTCTTGATTGTTGAAAGTCGCTAACTCAGGATTATTCTGGGCAAACTTGTTATATACCTCACCCACCCACTTTGTGAAAGCGGCAATGTCAACGTTTAATTCGCTGGCAAGTTTAGCTTTAGTTTTACCTAAGTTTTCTGTCTGAAAATATTTTGTAAAAGCTGCCGTTTGCTCCAGAGATAAGCCATTCGTAGCAGCTTCTTTTGCTATAAAATTAGCCCATTGCATAAACAGCTTGTAAAGTTTATTTTTATTGTAGCTTTGTCTTTATTAGAAAATCTTCTCTGCTTGGGGTAAAAGTACCATTTATATAAAAAAATTTAAATTTAGTGGCTACGTACTTTGTGATTTAGGATGAGAATCAAACCACAGAGTCGCAGAGGGCAAGAAGAAAGAGAGAAAAGGAAGCAAAAGCTATTTGAAGTTACAATTGATAGCGATCGCTCTTCTTTTGTTTGAAGTTTTCAGTAAATTGACCAAACTATCGGATAACCTCAAACCAGCGTCACACCAAGCTGGAATTTAGGAGATATGCTTGGGATTAGTCCACGTCTTTTCGCTAATATCAGCAAGCCTCCGGTTCCGATAGTATTAATACCTAAAGCTTGACCACAACGCCATGCTACTCTATCGTCAACAATAGCAGGACAGTCGGAATTTTTTAGTGTCAAACTCAATTCATTTAACTGCTGCGGCAATTGGCATTTCTTGGATAAATTCTTTTGGATTTTTACAAAATGCTGAAAATACTGTTTCCTACTTGAAGCGACGCGAACATTTAACTCAACCTACAAATATTATTAACTGAATCAGATTGCGAGTTAAGGGATAATTGGTAATTGGTTTTCCAAAAGAATTCATTTCAGAAATTAGACCGGCTCTAGCGGTATCTAGCAGTTCCGGTGAGTACTATAGTTTGATATGACTGTAATTGTCCAAATAGGGGAGTACGAATAAATCCTGATGTTCTTTGAGTAGTTAAAATGGCTTCGGTTTGGACAGCAGTTTCTCGTGTTCCGATCGCTAGGTTGATAATTGGTATGAGTAAGCTCAGTTTAACTATATTTCCTCCCAAATCAGGGTTTAGTGGTTTGCTAATAATTATCGTCACTAGCGTACCGATATCAGTAGCTAATGTCTGAATTTGATCGCCACTAAAATGCTCAGAAATTTTTTGAGTTTTGTAATCAAGCTGTGGAACTCCATTGATAATTGAATACTTGATATTAGTATCTTTACCTTCAAGTTCAAATTCATTTGGTCGTTGCACAACAATTGCTTGTGCTGGCTTGATGGATTTGGTAATCCCAAAAGATAATAGTGATGTCGTAGTTAAGCCAGTCACAAAAGTGAGAGCAGTTTTGATAACTTGACGACGGGGAAATTTTGAGGATATGTCTTTAAGGTTCATCATCGTAATTTAAACCATTGATAAAGAAATATTTCTCTTTATAGAAAGAGATTAAGATTGCGCTATCCGATATAGAGCGTGACGAGCGCTAATATGATTCTAGATTATTCAGTTAGCAAGGTAATTAAAATACCAATTGTTGATTTTTAACTCTTCAGTTAGATAAAAATAAATTTCTGATGACAATATTAAGTGGTGTTGCAGTTCGTAAGCGATCGCACTTGAGCCTTTGAACCTCGAAGTTGCACCTTTGAACTCAAAATGGCTATACAATGTCTACGACGGGCTACGCCTACGCACTATTATTGACTGTACTATTTGGTGTGTAGAAGGCGATCGCTGCTAAAGTTTGAACTACAACTGTTGTGTGGCATCAATTTGGTGTGGTTTTTTGAAAGGGTGCGATCGCTAGCGATATGCTTCTCTTAAAAACCTTGCATAATTTTCCCGAACTGCCATTGTACCGGGATCGCCTACACCTAAAGTCTGCTCATAAATTGCCAAAGCTTGCTTATACAAGGGTTCGGCTTCGCTGTAGCGTCCTGTACATTTGTAGAGTAATGCAAGATTATTCAGGCTATTAGCTACATGAGGATGGTTGTCTCCCAAGAAGCATTTACTCAGTTCTAAAGCTTGCTGATACAGGGGTTCGGCTTCGTTGTAGCGTCCTGTAGAAGTGTAGAGTAATGCGAGATTGTTCAGGCTAGTGGCGACAGATGGATGTTGTTCTCCCAGTAACCGTTTTTTTAGTTCCAAAGCTTGCTGATACAAGGGTTCGGCTTCGTTGTAGCGTCCTGTAGAAGTGTAGAGTAATGCGAGATTGTTCAGGCTAGTGGCGACAGATGGATGTTGTTCTCCCAGTAACCGTTTTGTCAGTTCCAAAGCTTGCTGATACAGAGGTTCGGCTTCGTTGTAGCGTCCTGTAGAACGGTAGAGTTCTGCAAGATTGTTCAAGCTAGCGGCAACATCGGGATGTTCTTCTCCCAATATGCGTTTTCTCAATTCTAAAGCTTGCTGGTACAGGGGTTCGGCTTCACTGTAACGTCCTGTAAAACCGTAAAGTTCCGCAAGATTGTTCAGACTAGTGGCGACAGATGGATGTTGTTCTCCCAGTAACCGTTTTTTTAGTTCCAAAGCTTGCTGGTACAGGGGTTCGGCTTTGCTGTAATGTCCTGTAGAAACGTACAGTGCTGCAAGATTATTCAAGCTATTAGCGACATTGGGATGGTTATCTCCCAATAAGTGTTTTGTCATTTCCAAAGCTTGCTGATACAGGGGTTCGGCTTCGCTGTAGCGTCCTGTAGAAACGTATAGTCCTGCGAGATTGTTCAGGCTAGCGGCGATATCGGGATGTTCTAAACCAAAACGATTTTCAGCTACCTCTACACAGAGTTTGCACCAAGGTTCTGCTTGCTGAAAAAGCCCTTGGCCGTCATAAAAAAAGTTTAAACCTGTCAAAGACCTAATTAAATCCTCGTCGCTGAGATATTGGGATAGCTGCGTTGCAACTTCTGCTATGTGAGAGATAAAGGGAGTGAGGTTAAGAATATCTTGACGGTTAGGCTGTTGAGAAATTTGTTTTGCCACCTTTACCATTTGCGCTGCAAAGGCAGTTTTAACCTTATCCACTTCACTTGACTCATCCAATTTCATTTGGAAAAATTGCCGAATCAATGGATGTAGACGATAAATTCCTTTACTTTGCCATTGTATTAGATGGAGTTTCCGCAAATCAGCTACAGCTTTTTCCTTAAGTTCTTGTTCTTCCTCATCTTCTATTGCCTCAACAGAAAAAGGAATGTCAGCCAAAGCATACAAACTCAGCCAACAACCCAAGCTTTGTGCATTTTCATCCAACTGTTCCCAACTCAATGCAAAAGCTTCAGCTACACCATATTCATACCACATCAATTGGTTAGCCTTGGCTACTGCTTCGTGTTCCAGTCGCTTTTTCTCTAGCCGCTTCAGCAGTGTTTCCAGAGACAAATCTGGCATTGTATCCAGATATCGCCCTACTAACTCTAACGCCAAAGGCAAATATCCCAAGAATTTACAAATTCTTCTCGCAACCCAAGGTTCGGTTTTTAGTCGTTCTCTATCAACCAGTGCTTTTAATAATTTCATCGCCGCCAATGGTTTGAGAACACCCAAAGGTAATTGCGGCAAAGTTCTATCAAACCCCAGGCGCGTTGTCAGCAATACTTTAAACCGGAGTGATTCTGGTGGTAGATAAGGCTGAACCTGTTTTTTGTAGTCGGTAACATCATCAAACACCAACAGCACTTCACCTTTTTCCCAATTCTGCCAGCAGTATCTCAGTCTATCTGCTAATTCCCAGTCATCCGGTGCAATGAGTTTAAATTTCAATTCGGCAAATCTGAGAATCTGAATTCCCACATCAATACCCTGTGCAGATAACCAGCAAACCCCACCTTGATAATTCTGCAAGCGCTGTTTTGCATATTGGGTAGCGAGTTCTGTTTTCCCGACTCCACCCATACCCGCCACAGCTACAATGGCAACTTGCCGAGATGTTTGTAATGAAGAGTGCAGGTTTTGTAGTTCCGCCTCACGTCCCACAAATTTTTCAAATGGAACAGCAGGGGGAATATTTTGATGAATTTCTTTAATTGTTGATTGGGCATCTTGCCCGCCATTATATTTGTTTGTCAGACAAGCCCGTAACTTTTCTAGTTTGCCCCGACTGTTAGAAGTGGCTAATTCAGGATAACTCTTGGCAAATTTTTCATACACCTCAGCCATCCGCTTTTTGAAAGCAGCTGCACCAATGTTTAATTCGCTGGCAAGTTTCGCTTCACTCTTTCCTGAGTTTTCAGTCTTCAAACGCTCTACAAAAGCTGCCGTTTGCTCTGGGGATAAGCTATTAGTAGCAGCTTCATTGGCTAGAAAATCAGCCCATTCCATAGACAGCTTGTGAGATTTCTTCTCGATTCTACTTAATTTCTACTTTCTTTCTACTTTGTCTCAATTTCTACGGAATCTCCGCTTCTTCTGGCAGAAATACGATTTGCATAGAAACATTTAGAAAAGATTCAGCCATGAAAACTGCCTTAACAACTCCAGTCAACACCAATCAAACCACCCAAACTTCGCAATTAATCCCCGCCTCACCAACATCGGTAGAGAATCCATCTACCTGGATGCGAGATGGATATAGTCCGACTGAAATTATTCTGGCGGCGGCAATTTTAACTTCATTGTCGATTGGGGGAATTGCCACTGTGATTGTGGCGATTACGGGTTTAGTTAAAACTTTAGTACGCCCGACAAGCGAAAAAACAAAGTAGGGGTACTGGCAAAGGGAAATTCTTCGCTTCGTTGCTATCCCGCCTCGGAATCAATTCCGGGGCTAATAGCCTAAGTCCGTTCAAACGGACTAAATTTTAGTTAATTTGAGTCAGTTTTAACTGACTTATGCTGTTAGCCTGCGATTTGAATCGCAGGTGGGCTGAAGGTTTCGCCCGTAATTTGAGCCTTTTAACCTTTTAACCTCAACGTTGCACCTTTTATCCTCAACGTTGCACCTTTTATCCTCAACGTTGCGCCTTTTATCCTCGAAGTTGCGCCTTTTATCCTCGAAGTTGCACCTTTTATCCCCGACGTTGCACCTTTTATCCTCGAAGTTGCACCTTTTATCCTCGAAGTTGCACCTTTTATCCTCGAAGTTGCACCTTTTATCCTCGAAGTTGCACCTTTTATCCCCGAAGTTGCACCTTTTATCCTCGAAGTTGGGATTTGCTATTCAAAACAACCAGATAAATACTCCATCTCCTCTGCCCCCTGCCTCCTAATACTAAGGTGATTGATTTAACACCCACTTCAACCACTGACTAAAGGAACTTAAAACATTCAACCTTTGAACTCCAGGCGCACGAGCGGCGGCGAGTCCATCAACGGCGACTAATGCAGCGTATTGCAAGCCCAAGAAACTATCAACTGCGGCATAAGGGCCACCTAAAGTAATAGCTCCCGCAGCATACATTTGACCTCGATCGCTACGCATTTCTACCAATTCAAAATTGTTCGCTACAGTCAATCGCCCCAAGTGATTCACTGGCAGATTGTAATGCTTCACCAAATCTGCCAAGAGGGGATTGGCATCTACTTTGGCATCCAGTCCAGTAGCATCAACAATAAAGTCAGCTAACAATTTCTTTTCCCCAAAGCTTTGTTCTCGGATACGGGTAATAGTCCGGTTTTGGGCATCTCGTTCTACATCCAACACCTCACCGAAGGTAATTTGATACCAGCCTTCGCTTAACCCTTGGGCAGTAATTTGCTGCCAATCTCGGCGGTCGGCGGTGGTAGTTCCACCCCAGTCTGCTAGTAAACGCTTGCGTTCATCGGGGGTGGCTTTTTCTAACATTGCCCGGAGTTCGCCGCCCCAACAGGCTTTCGGCCAGTTAAAGGGTTGAAATTCGTAATGATTTTTGACTAGGCGCGTGGCTCTTTGAAATTTGTTACCTTGAGGTTTAGGCGATCGCATTAAATGCAAAACTGCAATATTTCGATTTCGCTTTCTAGCTTCATAAATTCGCTGTACAATCCGCGAAGCCACAATTCCCCGCCCCCGAATCAATACCGTACCACCATGTTGCTCTAGTTGCTCATAAACGCGATCGTGAGCTTCATAAGCATTGACTACAGATGTAAAATCTTGATATTTTTCCCTATAAGCTTGCAAATCTGGGAGAAACTGAATTGCTGGATACCCAGTAGCTAAATGTAAATAACGACTAACTAAAAAAGCATAATTTCCCGGGCCGCGAGAATAGGCTACGCAATATCTACCGTCATCAGTTTTGCGAATTACCCTAACTCGCCCATACCGATAAATTTGATTCCAACCAATGCGCTTCGCTTCTCGGTCTATGGAATCAAAGACATTACCCGCACGAGGAGTATAAGTTTCTGCAAATGTTGGTTCAGCAAAAACTTGCCATAAATACTTGAATGCTGACTTGATCTCGCCCTTGGCTAAGTCTCCCCAAGCTTCACGCAAGGCATAACTAGGCCAACCCCAAATATTATCGGGACAAGAATCAGAATTAGAACGCAGTCTTTCATATAAGGGAATTTGCGAATTCAGACAGAGGCGCTTGTAACGAGCATAAGGTTCCGCCTCTAATCCCAAAGCGACAATTTTGTCAGCACGTACACCACTAATTCGCAGCAAATCAGCCCAAACGAAGCTACCCAATCCCGCCCCGATCGCTAGATAATCAGATTCATCTACTGGTAATCCTGTAGCATGAAGTGCTTGCACAGAGACTTTTTGTGCCTGAAACGCCAATGGCGGGAAATTACTGGCTACGGGCGTTAGCGGCTGGACTACAGGCAAGCTGGGGTCTGGGCGATTAGTATTTGCGTTGAAGTGAATCGTTGAAGGGGGGCTAGTATCTGGTGCAGAGGCGCTAGCACCAAATGTCACTGCGATCAGATACGGGCCAATTTGCAACGTATCGCCATTAACTAGAACACTGCGCGTTTGTGGTTGACCATTGACATAGACACCGTTAACGCTACCTTGGTCAATCACTACTAAATGGTCTTGTTCCCAGTCAATGAGGGCATGGTAGCGAGAAACTTCATTACTGTTAAGCAGCATCCGAGAAACGCGCACTCCCCTGAGTTCAGCAGGTAAGCGAGCAAATTCTCGACCAAAAGCGATCGGCACATTTAATAATGGTTCTCGCCGTTCACCCGTCGCTGGTTCTTCCCAACTCAATTGGATTTGTAGGTCATTTGTCATTTGTCATTTGTCATTGGTCATTTGTCATTTGTCATTGGATATAGGGCATTGGGCATGGGGCATTGGACAAGAAGGCAATAGGCAATAGTCAATAGGCAATAGTCAATAGTCAATAGGCAATAGTCATTCTCTCCCTTGTCTCCCTTGTCCCCTTGTCTCCCTCATCTTCCCCTGCTCCCCTGCTCAACTACCCCGTGCTACCAACACACTCACAGCCGCAGCTAAAGATGTCCCACACCAATGACAGCCAATTTGTAGATTCTCTCCTGGGGAAACTTTATGACATTTGGGGCATTCTAAGCCATAAACTCCTGGCGGTGGTGCGGGGGGTGTTTGTGGGTGATGGTGATGTCCGAGATTTACTGCTGGATTGGGTGGTAGCAAAATTGTTGCTGGAATGCTACCTGTGGAAACGCTTCTAACGTTGAGTTTTATTTGTCCTAAAGTGATAGTAGTGTTTTCAGTTAACGGCATTTCACCTTGGACTAATTGCCGTCCATCAACAACGGGGGGATTTTGCGATCGCAAATTCCTGATATAAAAACGCTGTTGTTGGTGATGAAAAAAGATTTCAACGTGCAGTCCAGACACAGTAGGATGACTCAGAACAATATCGCACCGGAGAGGGTCGCGACCAATGCGGACAGTACCAGGATTATGACTTGGCTGTTGTTCGTAAATATTCTGAGTTTTATCTTGGCCTGCATCGTGCCAATGTAAAGTTAGTGCGTTCATTGTTCTAACTTCGTAAGTGGTATTTAGCTACATCAACTTCTTTCTGTGCGATTCCTAACACGATTGAGTAGGTGCAAGCAAGTATTTAGAAAAAACTTCAACAAGCTTTATCTATCCGACGCTAATTTATCAGCAATGCGTGTAGTTTCTGGCAGTCGATATTTGGGCGTGCAGCGCAATACATAGTCAATTGCTGTCGGTAAACTAATTCGATGACCACTGGAAATATACAGAGGTTTTACTCCTGTGCGCGATCGCAAAACTGCCCCAATGGTTTCACCGTTATAGATCAGTGGTTGCGTGCTGCCTTTGGTTTGTGCCAATTCTTCATGCTTACCTATCAACCTGGACTTAGCTACACCAATTGTTGGCATATCTATAAGTAACCCTAAATGGCTAGCTATACCTAATCTGCGGGGGTGAGCAATTCCTTGACCATCACACAGAATGATATCTGGTGTTGTTTTAATCTTCTCCAAGGCATCAAGGACGGCTGGAATTTCCCGAAATGACAGGAACCCAGGAACATAAGGAAAGGTCGTAGGACGATGTGCTAGGCTGGTCTCGATTACTTGCAAATCAGGAAAACTCAAGACTGCGACAGCAGCACGGCTAATTGTCCCATCAGCTTCAAAACCCATATCTACTCCAGCAACATACTGGATAGGTTCTTGCAGTCGATCCTCAGTAATTACTCTATTTTGCAGCGTTTCTTGGATAACTATGGCTTCTTCTAGCGTCGAAGGCCAAGCACGATCTCGGTAAAATTTCATATTGAAAATTGGAATTTAACTGATTAATATTAATTTTGTTAATTTAGCAAGTACAAAAACAAAAGTTTTTGATGTTGAGACAGGGAAAATATATTTTTGTAAAAGTCTGTGAAAGACTATCTTTATATTAAATATTTTAGCCCAGGTTAGCTGATATCTTGCATCACAATGTTACTTAAGGCTGTCAAGAGGGAATCCTAAGAATATAAGCTTATTTTCCTAGATTTTCTCTTTTACTGGTTATGATACAGCCAAATATTCTAAAACTTGCAAAACAGGGAGATGCAGAAGCGATCGCCTCTCTGATGAACCGCCACTTACACCCCAAAGGGATCAACGCAAAAGTTGCTTTACAAGATGCTTGCTTGGAGGTAACGCTAGAATCTGCCCAAGTACCAAATCAACAAATTTTAGTTGCATTTATCCGCAAAGGGTTAACAGCTTTAGGGGCTGCATCTGTTGAAAGAGTCAAAATTTATGGACAACAAACAGGTAAGGGTTTTCCGGCTTGGAGTAAAGAGTTTGATTTGGGCATGGTAGAAGCTGATTTAGAACCAGTAGATAATGAAGAGTCTTATAACAATCCTCAAACTCTAACTATTTGTATTAACTTCAGTGGTGATAATGCACAGGGAATAACAAACCATGATTTTGAATTTATTGCTAATCAAATCAGCACTGATATTTTATCATCTTCTACTAATGTTTTTATTCAAAAAGTAAGTATTAGTAATGGTAGTTCTGTGATTACAAAGGAACGTTAGGATTTAATTTTTCTCACGCATAGATACAGAGATAGAGCATAAAATTCGGGCTTTTATGAAAATTATCATAAATCTATATAAATTTTAAATATAGGACTATAAAGATTTTGAAGATGTTGCTTTCACCTGTAAATGGGGAATTCTGAGATAGAAGAATATTATCTTAGTTGTTTGGATTTATTTATTGGTTATGAAACAGCCGAATACTCAGGAACTTACTAAGCAAAAGCAACAAACGTTTTCCTGGCCTTTATGGTTTCCTTATCCTACTTCTTGGTTAAAAGCATTGATTTTAACTCTATTTTTGAGAGTTATTATATTTATACTAAAGAATCCTGGAAAGTTAGGCTACCGTATCGCATATTTTGTAAACAGTCCTGACTTATTTGCTATATTTACAATACTGTTAATCCTATCTCCAATTCCTATAATTTCTTTTACTCATCACTGTTTACACTTGCTCATTAGTCGATTTATCTCAGAAATTCAAGCACCGGAAATAGGTAGAACACAAGGATTATTACCAGGAATAATGAGTTGGTGGGAAGGATTGTACGCTTGGCTTGTAATTGCAATTTCTACACTGATAGCAGCTTTGTTTTCTACAATACTTCTACCATTCTTTAATCTTAGTCACACCAGACAAATTGAATACTACGTACAAATGCAAAATTTTAATAATAATACAACATTAATATTTGGGTTATTTTATGTTTCTACTGGGGCACTAACTTATCAAATTGAATGTTTGGTAAAACAACGAATAATATCTGCTTATTCTGGTAATCAAAGAACAGATGCAAGTGAAGTAAACCCTGATTTGAATACAGATAAGAAAATAAAAATATTGCCCGAAGAAATGGGGATGCACAAAAGAAAATCAGATGTTTTATCAAATGATAAAAAAACTACAATCATCAATAATCGACGAAAGTATCGTAATTTAAATAAAATTTGGCTGCTCCTTTCTGTGATAGTTTCAATTGCTGTAGGAATATACTTTTCTTCAAAGTTTGTAGAAATACTTCCTCTAACCTCTAAGATTCCAACACAAGTACCATCAAAGTCTGTATTAGTTACACCATCACCAGTGACTTCAGAATCGCCTACTGTGTTACTTGAAACTGATAGATTTCGAGAGGCAGTAAATCAAGCAATTAATGCAGCTAACCTGACTCAATCAGCAAAATCTCCAGATGAGTGGAAGACAGTTGTGAGTCATTGGAAAGGTGCGATCGCACTTATGAAAACTGTGCCATCTTCTAGCCCAAATTATGTAGTAGCCCAGCAAAAAAGTAAAGAATATCAAATAAATCTCAACTACGCTGAGAAAAATTCCCTTGAGAACAAGTAATGCGATTTCGTGCCAGTATTAACATCAAATTACCAGATGCGCTCCATGCATCCACAGCACTGTTGACTCAATGCTTTACTTTTCTAACCAACGATCGGCGCTTTCGTAGTGTTCCTAAACTATCAGTAATTTTGCTTTCTGAGATTAATCCCCCCTAGTTAGAATTTATAATAAAAGTAATTTCGCCCCCGAACCCAATCATGACAGAAGGAAAAACGCGGCGTAATTTCCTAATTACTAGCATTGCTGTGACTGGAGGTATTGTGGCAACTAATGCTTTTGAGCAAAATACTACCAACACTGCAACACCGCCAGCAAATATGCCGGAACGGGTACTAGGACGCACGAAAGTAAATCTGCCTATCTTCGGGTTTGGAGCAGGACAAGTGCCACTATCCGGCGGCGAAGGAAAAGAGGATGATGCTACGGCAATTATTCAAAGAGCGCTGGAACTTGGCATTCGCTACTTTGATACAGCCGCTAGTTATGGGCCGAGTGAAGATTATTTAGGCAAAGTGCTACCACCCCATCGCTCAAAGCTGTTTCTAGCAAGCAAGACCGATCAAAGAGATCGGGATGGTGCATGGCGAGAATTGGAGCGATCGCTTAAACGTCTCAATACAGATTATCTCGATTTGTGGCAGTTGCATCACGTCTCTTTTTCGGAAGAACTCGACACTATCTTTAGTCCATCTGGTGCAATTAAAGCTTTAGAAGAAGCCATAGAACAAAAATTGGTGCGTTTTGCTGGGATCACCGGACATCACGACCCTGAAATAATTGCTGAAGGGTTACGTCGCTATCCTTTCCACACTACACTGATTCCTGTAAATGCTGCCGATAAACATCACCCACGTCCATTTATCCCAGTAGTTCTACCAGTTGCTCAAGAAAAAAATGTCGGTGTGATTGCGATGAAAGTCCTAGCTTATGGTCGGTTGTTTAAATCAGGTGCGTTGACAGGTATGGAGGAAGCTTTAGGTTACACACTGTCTCAGCCTGGGGTTCATTGTTGCGCGATCGCAGCACAGACAGTTCCACAATTAGAAAATAATGTCAAGATAGCGCGGGCTTTTGTACCCCTGAAGGAACCAGAATTAACAGCGATCGCAGGGCGGGCTGCTAATGTCTGGGAAGATAGTACATTCTTCCGTGCTTGGACTTAACCTAACTTGCACATATTACAAAGTGTATTCTTACTAATCACACTGATAATATTGTGCCGCTTGCGACATATTAAATTGTACTAGCTTCTCCTCTGGCAACTTGTATCCCAAACTCGGCTTCAAAGGCGAAATATTCAAACTGCGAATAATTTCTGACGCCACAGCCTTGGCTAATAACGGTGGTACAGAGTTACCAACTTGTCGAAATCCGTGCCATTTGGTTACATGAAATCTAAACCAATCGGGGTAAGAATGCAATCTCGCCGCTTCCCTGACAGTGATACAGCGCGGCGTAGATGGATGAATCGGTCTCGGAGATGTGAAAGAACCTCTATACTTATCTGTTCCGGCTCTTAAAGTATTACAGACACCATCACGATGTAGCTTATGAAAACGACTAATTTTTTCTCTCTCGCCTTGTTGAGTCTCCTGAAAACGTTTAACAGTTTCTGCGGAATGTTTGGTTCTTAAACTTGAAGAAAGTATTCGCAAATCATATTCTCGTTTGTAAGAATAATCATCATCTAGGCATTTGATCCCGCGAAGTATAAGAGCATAGTTACTAGGCTTTTCATAGTCTGCAACAACCCAATCTCTTGTTAGTAACTCTGGATATTTTTCTATTTCAGGTAAATCTCCAATTGCATCCCATACTGTAGGACTCAATGGAATGTCAGATATTTTTTGAGAATTTAAATTATTTGGTAAAGCTTGTTTAGTAATCGGCTGAGGATATTTCGGTAATTCTATATCCTCCCTTGCACCTATAAGAAATAATCTCTCACGTGACTGTGGTACTCCGTAATTTGCAGCGTTAAGAACTTTATAATTTTCTTCTACTTTATAGCCATGAATTCTAAAATCGCTAATTAATGTTTTGAGGATTTGTTTATGTTCGCCAACTGTAATTCCTCGAACATTTTCCATCACAAAGAATTTCGGTTTTAGTTCAAAAACCAGTCGATGAAAGTGAAATACCAAAGAGTTTCGAGGATCGTCAACAGCCCGTTTACCAATTAGGGAAAATCCTTGACATGGTGAGCCACAAATAACCACATCAATTTCGCGATCGCCAACACGAGACCGATTCCTAATTTCTTCCCCAGTTGTATCCACAACACTTTTGCATAACACAGAGCAATAAGGGAAGTTAAACTCATGTGTTGCACAGTGGATCGGGTCGATTTCCACAGACGCTAGCACATCAAAACCAGCTTGCTCAAAGCCAAGAGTCATACCGCCCGCACCAGCAAATAAATCAACTGCGATCGCTCGTTGTTTTTTCATCTCATAAGCCATGACACCTCAATATATTTGGTCGCATTTGCAAAATTTCTTGAGCAGCGCGATCGCAAACCCCAACTTCTCCCAAACTTTGCCGCATTTCTTCATAATCTAGCAAAGTTTGCTCTCTGCGACTGGGATTGAGTAGCAGTTCCATCGCGGCTTGGGTAATATTTTCTCCTGTGGCTTGCTCTTGTAAAAATTCTGGCACAATCGGCTTCATTACGATTAAATTAGGTGGCGATGCGAAGGTTATAGAACCTTTGAGGATTTTCCGAGCTATCCACGCAGTCAAACGACTGAGGCGATAAACTACAACCTGTGGCACATTTAATAGAGCGAGTTCTAGATTGACAGTACCAGATTTGCTAATGGCTAAATCAGCCGCAGCAAAAACTTCCATTTGTTGACTTGATAGAACTGTCGCCCGTAAACCGTAACGCTTAATAGCCTCTTCGATTGGCTGTCTATAGACTTCTAGCGATAGGGGAATCCAGAAACGAACTTCAGGTAATTTAGCTTGAATAGTTTGGGCAGCTTGAAAAATTACTGGTAAAAGATATTTTAGTTCTTGACGGCGAGAGGCGGGGAGGAGTGCGATCGCAATTTCTTCTGGTGCAATCCCCAATGTTGCACGAGCTGCTTCCCGACTAGGAGCATCTTGCATTCGGTCAACCAAAGGATGTCCCACCCAACTAACTTTTGCGCCTTTCTCGCGAAAGTAACGGGCTTCTTGTGGGAAGATTGCCAACAGCTTATCTGTAAAACCAACAATCCGGTTAGTTCTTCGCAAACTTATTGACCAAGCCCACTCTTGGGGAGCAATGTAATACACCACAGGCACATCTGGCAGATGCTGTTTCATATAAGTCCCAATTTCCAGATTGGGAGTCATATAATCGATCAGCACTACCAAGTCAGGTGGATTTTGCTTTAGGGAAGCGATCGCCTGACGTTGCACCTGAAGAGTCGGTAAAATATAAGGCAGCCCTTCTAGAATACCCATTGAGCCAATACTACTGGTATTTCCCAGCAGAGTTGCCCCAGCCTCTACCATTTTTTCGCCACCCAGCGCCACAATCTCTAATTCCAACCCAATCGCCGCAGCTTGACGCTTCAGCGCTGAAATTAGTAGCGATCCTTGTAAATCGCCAGATACTTCGCCAGTGCTGATAAATATCCGCATTTGATAATTAAAGTTAGGAGTTAGCTGTTAGAGAAGCGATTAACCCAAGTCTTTCCAGGAGTTAGCAGTTAGGAGTTAGGAATGAAGAGTGAAGAGTTAAAAAATTTAATTTATCAACTCATAACTCATAATTCCTAACTCCTAACTTTTAATTCACGATTCATCACTTGCGCCTTTTTTCCCTTTACTAGGAATCAAGCCACGTCTTCCAGGCATCTGAGAAAGTAGAAGGAAGCGCCGCAGATGCTGCAATTCTTCGCTATCCCCTAATAATTCCAACTGTTCCAAGGCATCCTTAAAAGACAAATCAGAACGGTAGAGAATGCGGAAGGCTTTTTTCAGCAAAAGCAAATCTGCTGAGTCCATACCAGACCGTTTGAGTCCGACAAGATTGAGAGTTCGCACCCGCGCTGGATTTCCCTCCACCAGCATATATGGGGCCACATCTCGATCGATACGTGCCATACCTCCCACCATTGCTTGTCTACCAATATGCACAAATTGATGGACACCTAAAACGCCACTTAGCCTAGCGCGTGACTCTATATGGACATGACCAGCCAACGCCACAGAGTTAGCAATCACTACTTGGTCTTCAATCACGCAGTTATGAGCCACATGGACATAAGCCATCAAAAGATTACCGTCACCAATTATTGTCGCTTCACCAGCACCAGTGGCGCGGTTAATAGTAACGTACTCACGAATCAAGTTGTTATCACCAATTTTGACCCAGGTTGGTTCTCCTACAAACTTCAGATCCTGGGGTTCCATGCCGATGGCCGCACCTGTAAAAATCTGATTTTGCGCCCCAATTTCACAAGGCCCCTCTAGCACTGCATGAGCGCCGATTATTGTTTCAGGGCCCACTTTGACATGCGCTCCAATCACAGCATAGGCACCGACTTGCACTGTATGGTGGAGTTCCGATTTCGGATGAATTACAGCAGTTGGATGAATTAGCGTTTTCAAGGGTGAATCTCCAGAACTGTCTTAATAATCCAGCGCCAGGCGGGGTTTTTGAGGCAGCGCGTTACTCTGGTTAAAAGAGTTATACCGACTACCGCCCCATTGAGGCGACTGGCGTTGTTGAGCGTGAAATATTTCAGTGAACGAAAGTGTCGGTCAAAGCAAGTTAAATGTGTTTGTGAGTGCGTCTCGTAGAGAGGGCGGCGAAAATCAAGAAATTATTCAGATGCTGTTGTGGATTTTTTAACTGTTATCCTGAAACAGGATTCAGTAGGGGCATTTCACGGCTATACCCATACCACGAAAGCAAACTTTTAGCTAACTAAAGAAAACATTAATTCTCCTTCACAAGCAAGTTGACCATCAACTTCGGCACGACCTTGCATCTTACCGAAACGACGTTGTTTTACCCATAACAGTTCCACCGTCATGACTAGTTGATCCCCCGGCACGACCTGGCGACGAAAGCGAACTTTATCGATACCAGCGAAGACGAACAGCCCGCCTTCTACCGAAGACATTTGAGTTAGGACAATGCCTCCAACTTGTGCCATTGATTCAACAATTAGCACCCCTGGCATCAGTGGACGTTCAGGGAAATGTCCTTGAAAATGGGGTTCATTAATAGTGACATTTTTAACCCCAATAGCTTTTTTACCTGGCACGTAGTCAATGATTTTGTCTACAAGTAAAAATGGGTAGCGATGGGGTAGCAATTTCTGAATTTCTTCAGATGTGAAAGTTGTTTTAATCTCCGAACTGATTGTAATCTCATTTATACCCTGTGGTTCGGTAGATGTAGGTGTAGTCGTATCGATGGTATTCACTTCAGTGAGGATTGACATTGGCCGTGTAGTTGATTTTTTATCTAAAAGTTGAGTAGGCAAGCGTATATCCAAAGCCTTAATAATCCTGGATGCAAACTTTAGATCGAATCTAAAATCTAAAATCGTTCGACTGAGCGAAGCCGAAGTCCAAAATCTAAAATTTTCTGAGCCAGTTGAATGTGTAAATTATGACTGGCTTTATACGCTAAAAAATGAGCACGAGGAAAAGTTCCTAGTAAACTCAAATCTCCTACTAAATCCAAGATTTTATGACGGACTGGCTCATTTGCAAATCTCAACGGTGGATTTAGCCAGCCTTCTGGGCCACAAACGAGTGCATTATCCAAACTGCCACCTTTAATTAACCCTGTTTTTTGTAAGTGTTCAATTTGATGTAGTAACCCAAAAGTACGAGCAGGAGCAATTTCCGCAGCAAAGCTAGCAGAAGTTTTTTCTAGTTCAGCGGTTAGCGACCAACTATGCCATTGATTACCAATAGCGGGCAGGTCAAAATCAATACCGTAACTAAACCGGGTTTCTGCTGCTGGAAGGGCAGATACAAAGGCATCCCCTTCATAGACCCATAAGGGTTCTGTAATAGCCAAGGGAACTTGGTTGTTAGCGGGTTGTGAGACTAAGCCAACTTGGGCAATATTGGCTGTCCACACACTTGCTGAACCATCTAAAAGTGGGACTTCTGGGCCATCAATTTCAATTCGGGCATTATCCACACCCATACTCGAAAGTGCTGCCAACAAATGCTCTACCGTGCGAACATATACCTCACCTTTACCCAACTGAGTTGAAAGAACAGTGTGACTAACTGCTGCAACTTGGGCTGGAATTATTGGCAAATCCGGTAAATCCACCCGCACAAAGTAGCGTCCACTTCCCGCCTCGGCTGGTAATATCCGCACCTGGGTATTCACACCGCTATGCAGTCCCACCCCTCTTTGGGTGATTTGGGCTGCTAGAGTGTGCTGTCGCATAGCCGAAAAGTCAATATATTTCCTTTAGTATTGTTCATCGTCTGTTTTGGTAAAATCCCTGATATTCCCTGAAAAATGTCATTAATCCCTTTATCGGAACAGTATTGAGGTAAATGTAACAATTAGCAAGCTAATCCAGAAAAGTTATGAGTTAACAGTGAAAAGTGAGGAATTAAAACTCATAACTCCTAACTTCTGACTCCTAACTAATTAAAATCTTTCGCCAATACCGAAATTAATCCGGCTATCACCATCATCGTTGATACCGTAGTCAATCCGAATCGGCCCCAGTGGAGATTGGACGCGAACGCCAAGGCCATAACCATAGCCACTGCCATTTTTGTTCAACACTTCAGCAGCCCTAGTACTAGTTCCCAAGTCACTGCCGAGATCAAAAAATAATGCGCCACTAACTACTGAAAAAACTGGAAACCGATACTCAACTGATGCTTGCACATAAGAGCGTCCACTACCTAATGCTCCTTCTTCATAACCCCGGACGGAGTTGCTACCCCCAAGAGTAAAAGCTTCGTAGGGAGGCAAGTCACCAACGATGGTTCCTGCTTGCAGGTTAAATGCTAAGGTTTGTGCCCCTTTGCTAAGGCTAATCAGCTTAATGGGTAAATATTGGCTGTAGCTACCCCGGAATCTGGTCAGGAAGATGTTGCCTAGCCCCACAGGGACTGACTGATCGACTCCAAAGCGCAGATAAGAACCACTAGTGGGTTGCAGGGGGTTATTACGGAGATCGCGCTGTACCCCTACTTGAAACAGTAGTAAATCGTCTTGACCGCCGCTAGAGAGAGTCAATGGAATTTCATCACTGAGGCGGTTTCCAGTATTATCATCAAATACCGCTCCTGTTTTTCTCAGATTGCCATCAGCATCACGGGCGGAAACTCGTTGATACTGTAAACCCGCTGAGGCAGTCCAGACAGAAGTTTTATAAGGGTTGGCAGACAAGGGACGAGTAAAGGTGACACCACCACCTAGACGGAGAATCCGGGGGCGATCCTGAGAATCTACATCGGTGGGATTACCCGGATCAAACGTCCTAATATCTTCATCTTTACCATCGAAAATCAACGAAATAGAACTGCGACGGAAAATATTGGTTGTGTAGGAAGTCCGGTAAGGATCTCCTGCGATCCAGGGATCAGTAAACCGCACGTCAAACAGCAGTTCCCGTTCTCCTACCTGGATTTCTGTCCCCAGTTTTTGGTTCCTACCGTTCAGGTTTTGCTGTTGATAGCTAACTGTTCCAAAAAGTCCGCTAGCAGAACTAATCCCTGCCCCAGCCGCAATAGAGCCGCTGCTGCGTTCAGCTACATTCACTACTACATCCACCTTGCTGGGGTCGGTACCAGGGTCTAGAGACACATTCACATCTTCAAACAGTCCCAGTCCATACACGCGCTGTAGGTCTTTTTGTACTGTGTTGCGATTGAATACTTGTCCTGGCTTTAACTCCACTTCTCGGGTAATAATGTAATCTTGTGTTTTTCCCCGAATTGGTTGTCCTTTCTCGTCTGTCTCCTGTCCATCTTTGTTGCGGAACCGGACTCTAATATTTTCTACTACCCCTTCTGCTACTTGTAAGGTAACAACTCCGCTTTCAGAGACTTGTGGCGCTCCAATCACGTTAGCTAGGACGTAACCTTGGTCTTGATACCGCTTGTTTAACTGCTTGATGCCTTCTTGCAAGTCACGCAAATTGAGAATTTTGCCATACTGCTCCCGAAACACTTCATCCACAGTGTTAGCTGGTAGTACAGAAGGGACACCAGTGCCAGGATTGGCTTGCACTTCTACTTTACTGAGGACGGGATTAGGCTGGACAACAAAGCTTACCCGCACTCCCAAAGGGGTATCTTCTGGCGCTGCTTGGACGTTGGAGAAGAAGCCAGTACCAAAGATAGCGTTAATATCTTCTTGCAGTTGGCTGCGGGTGGTTGTTTGTCCTGGTTGGGTACGAATTACTCTGTAAACTTGGCTTTCCAGTTCTGGTGATAGTTGGCCAGTCTGGGATCTAACGACTACTTCCGATACCAGTACGCGGGGATCATTGGCTTCTGGGGCTGTGTTGGGTTGAGTATTGTCCGGAGTTGTCGGTGGATTAACATTCTGCGGACTGGGAGTAGCGCCTGGAGTTGTCGGTGGATTTACATTTTGCGGACTGGGAGTAGCGCCTGGAGTTGTCGGTGGATTTACATTTTGCGGACTGGGAGTAGCGCCTGGGAATGGAGTATTGCCCGGAGTTGTCGGTGGATTAACATTCTGCGGACTGGGAGTAGCACCTGGGAATAACGTAGGTGTTCTTTGTTGACTAGCTGGGGGGGGAATATCTGGAGTAGCTGATGGTTCTGGAGTTGTGGGTAATAAAGGTTCTGTTGTCGGTGGATTTACATTTTCTGGGACTGGAGTGGTCTCAGGAGTTGGGGAAGGCGTTGGTTGTTGAATTTCTGGCGGTGGAATGTCTGGAGCCGGAGACGGCTGTTGAGTAGGACTGGAATTAATTTCAGGGGTTTGTGCAGTTGTTGGCGTTGTGGAGGTTGGCACAATTACCTTTGGGGTCGCGCTTGCTGCTGGGTTGGCAGGGTAAATTGCGACGACGCGGGATTGGGGACGCTCTGCCTCTATAGTTGCTGTAGATTTAGGTTGAGATTCTAGACTTTTACTAGAGTTAACCTGACCAGTGTCCTTTTCTGAGTGTTGATTTTTTTCTAGTGTCAAAACTTCTGTTGTCTGTTTGGAATTGTTGGCGGTTTCTGCATTCGCACTCAATGAGCCACCCAAAGGGGCTGCAATTGCTACTGCTGCCAGCAATACGGGAGATAAACGCATTTTACTTATATTCCTCTTCACGACCACACACACACCATCACAAGGCAATAATGCCCTTATGCCAAAGGTAAAATTTCAAAACATAATTTTTTTCTTTTGCTTTTTTACTTTACAAGGCAAAAGGCAAAAGGCAAAAGTTAAATATAATTCCTTCTCACCTTTTGGTTTTTACCTGGTTAACTTATAGTTTCTACTGCTTTTAGCACTCTTTGTAAGACCTCCTGGTAGGCATCCTCTACATTTCCTAAGTCTCGGCGAAAGCGATCTTTGTCCATTACCCGGCGGTTTGAGTCCTTTTCTGCGGTATCCCATAAACGACAGGTGTCGGGGCTAATTTCATCTGCCAAGAGTAACTGCTGTTGTGAGTCCAAACCAAACTCTAGTTTGAAGTCTACTAGGGTAATGCCACACCGCTGCCAAAAGTTATTGAGAAATTCATTGATTTGCAATGCAAGATGTGTAATTGCGTCTACTTGTTCCGCAGTCGCCAGTTCTAGCAGGTACAGGCGATCGCGTGTCAACAAAGGATCTCCTAATGAATCGTTTTTATAATAGAACTCAACCAAAGGCTGTTTCAGAATTGTACCCACTGGTAAACCAGTTTGCTGACACAAACTGCCAGCAGCAATATTTCTGATCACTACTTCTAAGGGTAAAATCTTTACTGCTCTCACCCGCATTTGATTCGGGGCAGGACTATCGATAAAGTGAGTCTTTATACCATAAGCCTCCAACTGTTTAAAAAGCTGGCTGGAAATGCTACAATTAATTTTTCCTTTCCCTTCGATGTTGCCACGCTTTTGGGCGTTAAACGCTGTAGCATCGTCTTTAAAATCAGCCAACAAGACTTCTGGATCGTCCGTTGTATAAAGAATTTTTGCTTTGCCTTCGTATAACTTGGAATTAACAGACATGGTGGCAGGTAGTGTTTTAGGCGATGGACAAAAATTGTCCTTTGAGGCTTCACCATTTTATCTTTAGTTATTAACTATTAGCCATTGATGATTATTTAAAAGGAAGCAGAGGCAGGTTAAAATAAGTAATAACTAATACCAAGACCAATTTTCTCTTCTGCGTCGCTGCTTAATAGCCAGTTGCCAAATATTTATAACTAAATATCTAACTTTTAACAGAGGACAATTTGCTTTCGGATATACTATGTTCACCTAAGTAGTTTTACGAGCGGGATTTTCAGGAGTTTTGATAAAATAAGTTACTTAGGCATACTAGTATGTCATAATAATTTGTACCTAAAGGTTTCGACTGAAGCTAATTACAATTTCAACTTCATAAATTAAGATGAGATAAATTGATAACCAGGAGGAAAATAAAATATTCTCTCTAGTTACTTTGGCGGAATTTTTTTGTAAGATTTGGAGTACAGAATATTACAAGCTTTATCCTCTAGCCTTAAAATCTGAATCAACTAATTCCTGCATCAACAATTGGAAAAGGAATTGAACAATCTAATTTAACCCAATCTGACAAAAGAAAGATTAGGTTAGCTAGTAATTCAGCTTCAGAAACCCCAAGATAAGGTGAATTGAATAAATGGAAAAAAAAATAGTGAACAAGGATGATTTTCTCTTCCCTCGCGGTCGCTACTACGGTCAAGTGAAGCCAGAAAACTTGGTTTTTAATGCAAATCTCCAGGAATTTGCCCAACGGGTAAGTTACATTTGCAACTTAGAAACAGGCGGAAAAGTGCCTCCAGGTGTAGCTTACGAACAAATAAGGGATCTGTGGAAACAGTTGAAACGCTCAAAAAAAGAGCTAGGAATTGGCGAAGATCCCTTTCAAGATGACCAGGGAGAGACTAAAGATTAAATGGGGTACGGGGCATTGGGAACTGATAAATCACAAATGACCAATGACCAATACAACTCTTAGAGAGGCTGCGCCCGAAGCGTAGCTATGCCGCAGGCTTTACGACTACGCTCAGTACAAGTGACCAATGACAAATGACCAATGACTACTTAGTAAGCATTGTCCAAATACCATCCCAGGACTCTGGAGGCGGCGTTTGTTGGTAATTACGCGCACGCTCTAGGTGGATATCAACAGCTTGGTCTTGGGGTTGGATAGATTTGGCGGCTTCAAAACAGGCGATCGCTTGTGAGAAGTTGCGCGATAAATAGGCATCGCGTCCAGTATGATAATGAAACAAAAACTCTTGAGTGTTGGCATCTAGGGGAGTAGTGCGATCGCCAATTAACTCGTAGATATTTACGGCCTGGTGTTTCCCTTTGACTCGGATTTTATCTAACTGGCGCACCCAAATGCGATCGCTGCACAATTGGTAAGTAAATTCGCTTAAAAGAATATCACAACCGTAATCTTTAGTTACCGCTTCCAGACGCGAACTTAAATTTACACCATCTCCAATTACGGTGTAATCCATTCGTTTGCGGGAACCAATATTACCCGAAACCACATCCCCAGAACTAATCCCAATGCCAATACGAATTTGCGGCTGCGCCTGGATAATTCGCCGTTGGTTAAATTCCTCTAAGCGGCGTCTCATATCTAACGCTGACTGCACAGCCCTCCAAGCATGATTCTCTGTCAATGGTAGCGGCGCACCAAATACCGCCATTAAGGCATCACCAATAAATTTATCGAGAGTGCCTTCGTGATTAAAAACCGCCTCTACCATCGTTTCAAAATACTGATTGAGCAGCAATACCACCTCAGCTGCACCGAGATTTTCCGTAAGTGTTGTGTAGCCACGGATATCAGAAAACAAGATAGTTACTTCCTTGCGTTCGCCTACCATTAAAGCATCTTCCCCTAGAGCCATAACTTGTTCAGCGACATGGGGCGTCAGGTAGCGGGACATGGTAGTTTTCATCCGTTTTTCCTGAGTAATGTCTTCTAAAACCACCAAACCACCGCGCACACCGCCTTCTGGGTTAGTCAAGGGATTAACAGTAAGATTGATATTGCGCTCTAATGTTTGTACTTGATTAGAAGTGAGAAACTCAGATTTGGGAGTCAGAGGTTGATTCCAAGGAATAAAAAGATCGGGGTTGGTGCGATCGCGCACTGCTAAAATTGAGTGCTGAGTACTGAATGCTAAGTATTGAGTTTCACTTTTAACTCCTAACTCCTCACTCATAACTTGATGCATTCCCAGCATCAAACTTTGCTCTGGCACATAATGTTTAGCTCCAGTTTTTAGACTATCTTCTAGTCGCATTTGGAGATTTTCAATTGGGACAACTTCCCAAACTAGGCGACCAATCAAATTTTGTTCCCACAAAAGCTTGTTGTTTTTACTATTAGCGTCTCCTATCGGACAACCCAGCAACTCTAGGGCTGCATCATTAATCGTGACAATCTGTCCTGCCATATCTGTAGAAATCACGGCATCTGACAGACTTTGCAAAATATCTTTTTGATACTGTTTTTCTAACAGCACATTTTCAAACAGCCGAGCATTTTCTAAGGCAATTCCTGCCTGATTATTAAAAGCCCGCATAAACTCTTCATCAGAAGCAGTAAAACTGCTTTGTTGCTTATTAATTAATTGTGTAACGCCAATCAATTCATTTGCAGAATTAAACACTGGTAAACATAAGATATTGCGAGTTATATAACCAGTTTTTTTATCTGTAGTCGGGTCAAAGCGGGGGTCTTTATAAGCATCAGAAATATTTAAGGCTTCACCAGTGGAAGCTACATATCCAGCAATGCCACGGTTAGCAGGAATGCGAATTTCTATCAAGTTTGTGCCATCTGCTGCTGCTGCAACTTTCGTCCAGAGTTCGTTTAGCTCTTTACGATATAAAAACAGTGTGCTGCGGTCTGCTTGCATTAAAATTCGAGCTTGTTCCATGACTATCTGCAAAGTCGCTTCTAAATCTAAACTTTGCCCCAGTGTCTGAGTTGCCCGCAATAAAGCCGTTGCGCCTCTTTGATTGCGAGCCGCTACATAAAAAGATTGGCAGCTTTCTAGGATAATACCAATCGAAGCGGCAAAGTCTCGAAAACGTTCTTCATCATCATGATTAAACGGAACATTCCCGGTTTTATTAGCTAGTTGCACTACCGCTACAGTCTGGTTTTTGCTACTGATAACGGGCATACATAAAATATTACGGATTTTGTAGCCCATTTGTTTTTCAAGTTCTGGGCTAAATAGGGGATGAGTATAAGTTTCAGATATATTGAGATATTGGCCTGTACTAGCAACATGACCAGGGATACCTACTGTAATGGGAGTGCGAATTTCTAAGAATTTTTGGGTATTATCTTGAGGAACTTTTGACCACAGTTGACCTTTGTCGTAATCAACTAAAAAAATGGCTGTATGTTCTGCTTGGAGAATTTGACCAATTTTGAGTGTGATAGCTTCTAATACTTTCTCCAACATAGTTTCTAGAGCTTCATTATTGATTAGTTCAATAGCTCTCAGAAATTGTTGGAACTCAGCAGTTATAAAGTCGAGTAAGCAAACAAATTCATTAACAGATAAGTCTTTGACGCGACGCAGTAGGGCATGAGCGCGATTAACTTGAGTCAATTCAGTTAATGTAGCCAAGACGCTGCCAGAGTTAGGGAGTGTCACGTTGCTTCGCTCCGAATTAAAAATTCACGCATTCAAAATTAATAATCCCCATAAATAAATGGGCTTGTATCATGAGTCTGTTTTGGTCATCGGAATTTTAGATTTTAGATTTTGGGCATAGGGCGTTAGAGTGCTGTTAGCGATAGCGGGGCGTTTAGCCCGTGCTGAGTTAGGAGTTAAAAGTAGAGACGCGATTAATCGCGTCTGTACAAGAGTTAGGAGTTTTGTTTATCTTCCTCATCTCCCTCATGCCCCATGCCCCATACCCCAATACCCTATTTTGCCAACTGTTCAGAAAATATCACCTTTTGATAGTAATCTTGTAGCTGCCTGGTAGCAGCTGCCCAACCCCAACTTTCTGCTTCCTGGCGGGCATTTTGACGGATGATATCTCGCTGTTGTTTTTGTTCTAAGAGGCGAACAGTAGCAGCGATGGCTCCTTGAATATCTGCTGTTGGCTCAAAAAGATATCCATTTACCCCATCTGTCACAATATCAGGAATTCCCCCGGAACGGGCTGCTACCACGGGACAGCCAGCAGCCATCGCTTCTAGTAGCACTAAGCCTAGTGTTTCTGTGCGGGAAGGAAAGATGAAGGCATCAGCACTCGCAAAGGCAGAACCTAACTCTTGCCCTATAAGATAGCCAACAAAATAAGTGTTTGTGCCAGCAAAGTGTTTTTGCAATGCTTGACGGTGCGGCCCATCTCCAACCAATGCTAACCGTGCTTGGGGAATTGCTTCTAAGATTGGTTTGATGCGCTCAATTTCTTTTTCAGCCGAAAGTCGCCCAACGTAAAGTAATAATGGACTTTCTGGATGATTTTGTGATAGACGCGATCGCATCTCTACACTAGCTAAATCGGGGTGAAATAATTCTGTATCTACCCCACGCTGCCATAAATCTACACGTTCAATACCATGTGCTCTCAGTTCCTCTACCATTGCTGTGGAGGTACATAGATTCAAAGCAGCTTGATTATGAGCACCTTTGAGCAGTTCCCACAGAAAACCTTCCAGCATCCCCAAACCGTAATGCTGGAGATATTGGGGTAAATGGGTATGGTAAGACGCTACTAAGGGGATTTTGAGGATTTTGCTATAAAATATGCCAGATAAACCTAAAACTGCTGGATTTACGACATGAATAATATCTGGCTTGAACTCTTCCAAAGCGTACCCAATGGCTGGGCGGGGAAGTGCCATTTTTAATTCTGGATACAATGGCAGAGGAAAGCCAGTAACGCCGTAAACTTTAGCGCCTTTGTGTTCTGTGATGCCTCCATCAGGGGCAATCACCAGTACTTGATTACCACTGCGCTGGAGATGGTCAACAGTATGGCGCAGGCGCGTTACAATGCCGTCAACCTTGGGTAAAAAGGTTTCGGTAAATAGGGCAATTCTCATAAAAAACTATTCAGTCCAGGCAGATAATCTCAGCTTTGCTTGCGTTTCGGTATCAAACACAGAATAGACTCTCTCGCGTGGTGTAATCAACTCTGCACAGTCAGATTTAATGTTTTGCCGCTGTTTTTGTACAAAGTCCGAGATATCCTCAATGTTCACAATCCAATCTTTGGCGTAAGCAGCTAGTACTTCACCACGTAATCCTAACTGAATAGCGCGTCTTTCTAATTTTTTCCCGCTTGGGTGATGGTCTGGGTCCCATTGTAGGCGAACTTGGGATTGCTTCAATGCTCTTTGCCATGCACTTTTATCGGCATAAAGTTCTGGAACGTAGCTGGAATGAACAGCCGCCGCTAAAATTTCTTCAATTGCCGAACGCTTAATCCAAATAGCTAACACTACCTCTTGCCCATTTTTTGTACCCCATCCAGAACGATGCATCATCCAAAGGAAGTTAGGTTTTATCCAACTCATACGGTCAAAACCAAACTCACCACCAAAATAACCGTAAGTGGCGGCGAAGTTACCAATAGCTGGACGATACGCCTGATAAACAACAATTGAATGGTCGTCATATTGTGCTAATATATGACGACCATTTTCAGGCCAATTACTGACTTGAGTTAAATAAGGTTCTGTTATCAGCCGCACGCAGAGTTTATCCTAATTTCTGTGCCAAGAGACTTTAGGCAAAATTTGTTTGCGATCGACTCGCGTCTGATATTTGATAGCAAAGTTTAACAGAGAATCGAGGAGAGAATCAGAGAGCAAGTGAGGCTGTAAACCTAAATCGAGCAATTTAGTGTTTTTAGCATTGAAATAATGTTCTTCTTTTTCAACTCTGGGATTATCTAAATGATTGATTTCTACCTTCAATCCCATAGCGTTACCAGCTTTTTTCACCATCAATGCCAAGTCACCGACGCTAAATTGTTCGGTAAATTGGTTAAATACGCGGAATTCACCAGCTTCAGCAGGGTTAGCGATCGCTAATTCCACACATCTAACTGTATCCCGAATATCCAAAAATCCGCGAGTTTGTCCACCTTTACCGTAGACAGTTAACGGATGTCCAATTGCTGCTTGAATACAAAAGCGGTTCAGTGCAGTACCAAACACACCATCGTAATCCAGCCGATTAATCAATAGTTCGTCCATCCCCGTTTCTTCGGTTAAGACGCCATAAACTACACCCTGATTTAAATCAGTTGCCCGCAATCCCCAAATCCGGCAAGCAAAGTGGATGTTATGACTATCATGCACTTTGCTTAAATGGTACATTGAACCGGGCTGCTTGGGATAAGGTAGGGTATCCTTGCGTCCATTGTGTTCAATGGTGATATACCCTTCTTCGATATCAATATTGGGTGTACCATATTCGCCCATCGTCCCTAGCTTCACCAAATGACAGTCGGGGAAATCTTCCCGCATAGCGTACAGCAAGTTCAACGTCCCAACTACATTATTGACCTGGGTAACAACTGCATGTTCTCGGTCAATCATGGAAAATGGGGCCGAACGCTGTTCGCCAAAATGCACCAAAGCATTTGGCTGAAATTGCTGTAATGTTTTATGGAGAAACTCGTAATTCGTAATATCGCCGATGAACAAGTCAATCGATTTACCCGTCAAATCTTGCCAGCGCTGGAGACGTTGTTGAATTAGTGCGATCGGAGTGAGAGTTTCGACACCAAGTTCATTATCCCAATGCCGCCGCACCAAACTATCTAAAATTCCAACTTCATAACCTCGATTGGAAAGGTAAAGAGCAGTTGCCCAACCGCAATATCCATCACCACCAATAACCAGGACTTTCATCTTCACCAGTTTTTACTCGCTGATAGCTAAATCTATCAGGTTTCTGTACCCTCTCAATCATCATTCTGAAAGAGATGTGGATTTTGGGGAAAGTGGGGAGCAGGGGGGAAAATTCTTCTCCTCTGCACCATTCCCCCTGCCCGTCTGCCTCTTCTCAATACCCAATGCCCAATGTTTATCTTTCAAGATTTCGGAATGCGATACTGTTGGGCAATGTAATAAAAGAAACGATAGTAATTTTGAAATTCTTGGCTCTTGCTTCGTCCCTGCCAGTAGTATTTCACTTGACTCTGAGTTAGTGTTAGTGTCATTGAACCTAGTCGTCGATCGACTTCTACAACCAGCACCCCAGACACTCCTTGGGCAGTTTGAAAGTTGGGTTTTCTCTTTTTCACAGATTCTTGCTCTGTAACAATAGAATTTGGTAACTGCTGACTTGCCCACCCTCGAATTTCTACTGAGTTATCCTGTGGTGAAAAAAACGCAATTCCATCATCATTTGCTGGTGCTGCTAAAGAAGTCCAATTACTCGGATATGGAAATTCAAAGCCATAACGGGAGTTGCTATAAGTTTTCCAGGCGATCGCTCCAGCGTTAAAATCATTTGCAGTACAACCCCACAGCATGATTAACAGGGCAATGACTCCGCTAACGCTGGCAGCAAACCGATAAATTTTTCGCCCCAAACTAGAGATTTTATTAGCAGTAGCCATTTACATCACACATTTTGCCAAAGTCACTGATTTCATAGAAATACCAGAAACTCTGATATTGCACTATTCTCAATCAGCTAACAAGTAATCTGCCAGATCAATTTTAAGAGATTCGTAGTGAGCGATTTATCGCTCAATTTCAAGGGCTAGAGTCACTAGTAATGATGCCAACAAACCCAAATGTAAATAAAAGTAACGAAATAGACGTTAAAACGTTTTACTGTCTTGACAACTAATAAAAGAACCGATAACTTGATATACATACCCGGGTAAGACCGTTAAAGAGTTATATGCAAACGCAAACTAAGCAAAAGGTCACTTTGTATTTATCGCCAGAGTTGCACAGAAAACTGAAGATTCGTTCAGCAGTTGATTCCGAGCCAATGTCAGAACTTGCCGAACGTGCCCTTGGTTTTTACCTATCCAATCAAGAATTGGTTGATGAGTTACAAGATTCTTCTTATGGGCGGACTCATAGAGTCTATTCATGTCCAACTTGTGATAGCTCACTAGTCTTACGTGATGGGGAACTGGTTACTTTAGGCAATCAACCAGGAGTAGTTGGTCAAGAGCATCTTTCTCTTAACGAGATGGATGAAGATGAAACCAATCCCAAGAGTGAGGAAGAGTTAGTTCCTTGCTAACTTGCTAAATAGATATTCACAGATGCGGTTGTCTTTACCAGAAGCAATGTCTCTACTGTCTCTATAAGGTCTCAAGTAGGTCGAAGTATGAACGAAGAGCTCAAGATCCTAATTCAAGCTCAATACCCTTTAATCTACCTTGTTACCTCCGAGGAAGAGCGGGCCGAGCAAGCAATTTCCACTATCGCCCAGTTGTTAAAGCCCCAACGTCGGGTATTTGTTTGGACAGTAACACACGGGATTGTTGAGTACGGTCAACCCCGGAATGTTACCCAACATAATACCGTGTCTCCAGAAGCGGCGATTGAGTGGATTATCCGACAGAAAGAAGCTAGTATATTTATTCTTAAAGATTTACATCCCTTTATAGATGCGCCTGCAACTAACCGATCGCTGCGTGATGCGATCGCTAGTTTCAAAGGTATGCAAAAGAACATCGTTTTGATGTCTCCGATGCAACAAGTACCTATAGAACTGGAAAAAGAAGTTGTCGTTCTCGACTTTACATTGCCAGATATGGCTGAGTTGAATAAAGTCTTAACTCACCATATAGAGCAAAATCGCGGTCGGCGACTGACAACAGAAGCCAGAGAAAAACTTCTCAGAGCTGCTTTGGGTCTAACTAAAGATGAAGCGGAGAAAGTCTACCGTAAGGCACAGGTAACTAAAGAGCGTTTAACGGAAGATGAAGTAGACATAGTTTTATCTGAGAAAAAGCAACTAATTCGGCGCAATGGCATCTTAGAATACATTGAAGAAGATGAAACTATTGATGCTGTAGGTGGCTTAGAAGAGTTAAAAAGATGGCTCAAGCAACGCTCTAACGCTTTCACAGAAAGAGCGAGAGAGTACGGTTTGCCTCAACCAAAGGGGATGTTAATTCTAGGAGTTCCCGGTTGCGGTAAGTCATTGATTGCTAAAACTACTTCCCGGCTGTGGGGTTTACCACTGTTGCGGTTAGATATGGGGCGAGTCTACGACGGCTCAATGGTGGGACGAAGTGAGGCAAATCTGCGAAACGCCCTGAAAACAGCAGAATCTATTTCCCCAGCGATTTTGTTTATCGATGAATTAGATAAATCCTTTGCTGGTAGTGGAGGTTCATCTGATTCTGATGGGGGGACTTCAAGTAGAATCTTCGGCTCTTTCCTGACTTGGATGCAAGATAAGAAATCACCAGTGTTCGTGATGGCAACAGCCAACAGAGTAGAACGCTTACCTGGCGAGTTCTTGAGGAAAGGACGATTTGATGAAATTTTCTTTGTCGATCTGCCCACACCGGAAGAACGGCAGCAGATTTTCAATATTCATCTGACCAAGCGCCGTGAAGACATCTCTCGATTTGACCTTGAGCAACTAGCCAAGATGTCTGATGGCTTTTCTGGGGCAGAAATAGAGCAAGCGATCGTTGCGGCAATGTATGAAGCTTTTGCCCAAGATCGGGAGTTCACCCAACTAGATATTATTGCTGCACTGAAGGCAACATTGCCGCTGTCTCGAACGATGCAAGAACAAGTAACGGCTCTGAGAGATTGGGCCAGACAGCGCGCACGCCCCGCAGCATCCTCCGTAGCTGAATATCAGCGAATGGAGTTTTAAAAGCTTTCCTCTGCCATCCCAGGGGGAAAGGCTAGCAGAAGATGCTAGCAGTTATAAGAAAAGCCGCATCCTGTTAAGCGCGGCTTCGCCCAAAACAAACCGTTGTCGTTTTTCTCAATCTTCTCATTGGAGGAAACCCAAATGTCTCACTTTAGCACCCTGCGTACCAAAATCACCGATGCCGAAATCCTCAAGGCTTCCTTGCGCGACCTCGGTATCAGCGTAAAGACTGAAGCTGATGTCCGTGGTTATAACGGTCAGCGTGTCCGTTCTGACATCGTTGCCGTGTTGGAAGGCGAATATGACCTCGGCTGGTCTCGCAATGGCGATGGTTCTTTTGACCTAATCGCTGACCTGTGGGGCGTTGCTAAGAAGCACAACCAAACCGAGTTGATCAACTCAATCAACCAAAAGTATGCCGTTAACAAAACTTTGGCTGAAGTGAAACAGCGCGGTCTGCAAAACGCCAATGTGAAGTTGGTATTGCAATAACAATTTCTCTGCGCGTTCCCAAAGCTGCACGGGTTAACCATATAAATAGCGGTTAGCCCGCTTTTTTATCGGGACTGAGATTTATTTCTCAGTCCCGATTTTTTCGGCTTCATTTTTTTGTAAGCATTGGCGAAGTTTATGAGGTAAAGCATTCACAAATACTAGTGCATCTCTATAAAGTTGATAGATTTCATCAGACGTTTTTTCTAGAGAAAATGTACCAAAATCTTGATGAACTAATCTATTTCTTTCGCGTCCTATTTCAAGAAATGCTTTAATAGATGAACTCAGTTGCTCACTATTTTTAACCTCTTGTTTGATAAAATTTGAAAATATATCACCAAATAAACCAAAAAAACTATTTGCATTTGTATCTTTCCAATTGAAATACGTATGATATTGTCTACTTATAGCTTTATTATTCACAAAGGAAACTAAAAGCTCGTTTTTGTTAGATATTTCACCAATGTACTCGATAATATCATTAGTTATACGGTATTCAAAATAACTTGCTGCGGACAAGAGTAAAGCTTTCCTAAAATTTTCATCTACAGTATTTCGGAGTGATATTTCATTTCCTTGTTCAATATATTCTATTAAAGTTTTAAACTCTTTATATAGCCTATCAACACCTGTTTCTTCTAGCACTTTTCTACCCTTAAATATCTAAAATATCTTTAGCCCGTTTTAAACGAATTTCAACATTTGTCTTTTTTGTTGTGCCTTCTGAGGAAGCCTTTATAAACTGTCCATCGGTTTCTATTTGCCTAATTTTACTAATGTCTACAGGAGAATCTAAAAATTCATGGTGTAAAAATCTTGGTTTACATACTCCGGCAAAAACAGCTTCAAAAAGTGCTATATGAAAGCGTTTGTTACGTTTTCCAATAAATGGATCTTCAGGTAAAGATTCAAATTGCCTTAGAAATGATTTAAACAAGTTCTCAAGATAATCATTTTGAGCTTGAGTGTTTTTTCTACTCCTTCTTGAAAAATTATTTAAAAATTTTGGTAGTGAAGGGGCATAATCTTCTCCATCAATTAGCATGGCAAAACCTCGAAGTAAAAGCTCAACATCTTTCATATGAATATCTGGCTCATTCATTTGTAATAATTTTCGCCATCCTTCTTCCATATTTAGACGGTTAAGCATTTCGTAAAAAGGAGAATGATATAAGCTGGCTCTAATCTCTTGTGGATACAAATTAACACCACCCGAATTTAAACGATTAAATATTTCATATATTGAAGAACTATCATCTTTAGGGAAATTTTGCTTAACTATTACATTCCGAATAGGTCTAAGCTCAAACTGTGTTTTGTAGTCGCCTAAAGTGTAGTAATTAAGCCCTTTAAATTTATTAGGCTGTTCGGGGAGCTTTTGTGGAAGACTTAGATCAAACTTACTAAAATAATTATCATCACTCAATATTTTATCAGGAATAAAACCATCTTTTTCAAATATTATTCTTAGTTCAACACGTTTCTCCTTAAGGGGAAATCTACCTTTAATAAAATAGTATATAGACATTAATCGCTGTTGACCGTCAATAATTAAAAATTTATTTCTTGCTTCTTCATAGAGAAAAATTTGTGGAATTGGTAGACCTAAAATTATTGATTCAATCAGCTTAGATGCTCTGTTTATATCCCAAACATAATTTCTTTGAAATCCTGGGATTTTCACAGCACCAGATTCCATAAAATTGTAAATTGTTATTACATTAAAATCATTTGGTGTAGAGGTTAAATCATATTCATCAATTTGAAAATCATCTTCTTCGTCAGCATAATCATTAAACCAAATTTGTTCTTCATCAAAAGGATAGTTATTATCCATAAAAATAATTGTTGCTTTTACTATGCACTGATGGGTTACTAAGACATGATACTCTTATACCCTACACTTATAGCATCTTGCTTCATTCAGTGTCTTAGTTATCTAATACTTCAACTGCAATATTAGGACGATAAATAAAAACTTGGCGTTGTTTTCTATCAATTAACCAACCAAGCTGTGTGCCATTCTCTATATACTCTTGCATCTTGTCTTGCAAAACTTGTAAGCGATCGCTCTTAGAACACAATTCAATCACAAACTGGTGCATACTTATTTAGCAGTTTTGCTGGTATCGGATCACACCATTAGCCATCATCAACCCACCACTGGAACTAAACCCTACACCTATACGATCTTGATTGTTTCTGCTAATTTGCAAAAGTGCGATCGCATCGCCGGAGATCCACTTTTGCACCTATAGCTTAGACTTAAAAAAAGCTTAGTATCGATGAATCAAAGTCTAAGTGCTACTCCCAGCCTGGAAGAACACACTCATGAAAATCCTGTTGTTACCAAACAGCAGCTATTTGGGAAGCAACTAATTGTGCTTGTCTTGGAAATGCTTCTGGCATTACCTCTGGGTTTACTCCTCGCAAAGTTCCAAATTGGTAGGATTGCCTGGATATTTGGCGGAATTGCCGCGGGTACAGTGGTTCTCCAAGGGTGTCGAATTTTTTATCAATATTCTCCCCAACCTAATCGCACTGCTAGAAAAGTGGGAATGGCACTTGTCGGCTTAACTGTCGGTGCTTCCAATGCCCACGCTAATCTAGCGAGTGTTGCTTCCGGTATTCCTATATTTATTTTTCTTACCCTGTTTTTGCTGCTGAGTGGAGGCTGTATCGGTTACATTTACTCCCGCGCCAGCAAAACCAACCTATTTACAGCAATGCTGGCTACAGTTCCTGGTGGTGTAGGAATTATGGCTGCGATCGCAGCCGATTACAATAAAAATGTGAGCTTGGTTGCCTTAGTTCAGGCGATTCGCGTCACCTGTGTAGTTGTTCTAATTCCCTTCATCGCTAGGACATCAGTTGGTAATGATTATCCGCAAACACTTCCAATCAAAGCTGCTTGGCTCAATCTCGATCCGTCTCAACTAGAATTACTCTTGTTAGTACTGGTAATTACTGGATTAGTAGTTTATCCAGCTATATTATTTAAAATACCTGCTGGCGATTTCTTTGGTGCATTGTTGATTGGTATTGGGTTTAATCCTTTGCTACATTGGCTGCCTTTTGTAGGTGATATTAGCTTTAGTCCGCCGCCAATAATAAATTTATTGGGTCAAATGCTCCTGGGAATTACAATTGGTGAATATTGGGGAGACAAACCTAACTTGAGAAAGCGGACTGTTGCCTATGCCTTGATGTCTGTGGGGATGACTCTCGTAGCTGGAGCGATCGCTGCTATACTTGCAATGCAATTAACTTCTTGGGACTGGTTAACCTGTCTTTTAGTCACAGCGCCAGGAGGATCGGCAGAAATGATCTTGGTTTCCCTGGCATTAAATCATAATGTTGAAATTGTCACAACTGGTCATTTAGTACGACTAATCGCGATTAATAGTTCTCTACCGCTTTGGCTGTTTTTGTTTCGCCGTCTGGATAAGCAACTTTCTGAACCAGTTTAATTTTATGAAAAATAAAGGTCAAATCACCCAATTTTGCTCTATTGGAACTTTCCTTGCTCAAATCTAGGACTATCTAATCTATTTAGGAAAAACGAGTTTCTTCAATAAAGGAGATGCCATCAAAAATACCATCTTTAAAAATTTGGGTACTACGAACTCGGTGATTTTCATCAAGTAAAGTCATTGTTTCTATAAATCTAATCAGCACGTTATCTTGAGTTTTCGTTACCCGAAAGCAAATTGTGTCCTGACCAGCATCCCAAGCGATGGACGAAAAGTCAGAATAATTGCTAGAAAACAATTTCAGAATTCTATCTTCAAAGTATCCTTCAAAATTAAGCTGGAGGTGAGAGCCATCTGAATATTCATAATTGTTAACCTGTCGGTACTGGCTTCCCTCAATCAAGATGGTAAAACTACCGAAAAAGCTGCGGGAAAAATGTCCGCCTTTATCAGTTTTGATATACTCACCTTTCCAAGTGCCAATATGACGTGTAAAAATTTCTGGAACTTTCTCCAGATCGACAGATATCGCCGAGGTGATGGTATTTTCGCTCATTACAGGATCGTTACTCATTAATTTTAGATAAAAACTAATTTTACTTTAAGTTTCGCCTTGGCTAACGACGACCAATTTTCTGGCTCATTTCCCGACTGGTGCGTTGATATTCATGGACAATGGGTAATCTTTCCGTCTGATAATTTTCCAAAGCTTCGGCAATACTACCACTAGACTTGATATGTTGCGTTAAAGCCAAACCATCTTCCCAACCTGAAGTCATGCCTCTAGCGCGAGTCGGACTTTTGGCGTGAGCCGCGTCACCAATTAAAATAACGCGACCATCATACAATTGAGGCAGGGGATCGATGTCATAGGAATAACGACAGATAATATTTTCCACAGGAGTTGACTCAATTACATTTCGTGCATCCTCTGGGAGTTTGGCTAATTCTTCGGGAGGAATAGATATATCAGTCGGTTGTAGTGCGCCTATTTCAGAACCCGTTTGCTCTTTTTCTATAAAGAAACCCCAATGAGTCAGATTTCCCCCAATATGAAAGAAATTTGCATAAATTCCCCGACCGCGTACATAAACAAAAAAGTTTCCTTCTGGACAGAAGCTATTATCTGTCACAATCCCTCGCCAAACTAGATCGCCTAAATAGCATAGTTTTACATTCGGAACCACAAACTGCCGAACCTTAGAAAGAATGCCATCAGCACCCACGATCAAATCCCCTTCCCAGTGACTTCCATCTTTAAAGTGTGCGATCGCACTATTCTTAGTCTGCGTTATCGAAGCTAATTGAGCGTTAAAATGAATATTATTAAGGGGTAAAGTATCAATAATTGCTTCTAAAATCGCTTTCCGGTGTACGAGCATTCCTGGTAATTCATCTTCAGCATAGGTGACGGTTTCTGAATTGATGAATCCACCTTTAAGGTTGCGAAACTCAAAGTATTTTACAGGATCGCCTGAGTTAATAATTTTTTGGCTGATTTGAGGATTTCCTTGATGAAGTGCTTGCATACCTGATTGGACAATAAGAATACCACATCCATCGGTACGAACTACGGGCGCTTTTTCAAACAAGTCAACTTGAAACCCTTCTTGAATAAGCAAACTGGCAAGATAAGCTCCTGATGTCCCTGCGCCGATAATACCTATCTTGCTGTTGGAAGAAACCATCTGTGACTCTCTTGATTTAATCTTGTTTAGATGATACTTGATTGAGATATTATCTTAAATAGTAAGCCAAAAAGTTGTTTATGAAGGGCGATGCCTGCGGTGGTCACTGAGCTTCTTGCCTTGAGTTTCGACTGCGCTCAACTACCGCGAAGCCGAAAGGTGTCGAAGTGCGGGCTACGCTTACGCTAATAATCAGCTGTATTTAACTGAAATTAAAAGGCTCCTTATAACAAGCTCAATAATACATCCAGTTAAAAGCAAATAAATTTCATATTTAATTGATATCTCATTTAAGCTGGCGGTTGTATCTTTTGAAATTCTTTAATTGCTTCGATATGGGCTTGATTTACCTTCGTATGCTCCTCTACTGCTTCTGAATATACATCTGTTGAAGGTTCTTCTATTAGTCTGTGCGCCAAATCTTGAAATTTCTGCGCGTGTTCGTGCATGGTTTTTCCATAGGCTTCGATACGTTCTTTTTGTTCGGGATCGATTTGGTCATCTGTTTCTAAACTCTTACCCAACTCTTGTATCTCTTTGCTATGCTCAATTGCTTTTTGAGCATGTTTTTGTGCTGCCTTTATAGTCTGCTTTGAAATTTCATGCATAATATTAATCCCAACTTTCGTCTTAAAAGAACTATAAAATACTCTAAAATAAAATTCCTCTACCCCTTTGCTTGTTTCAAGCAAATTTCGCCTCTCGATCTGAACAATCAAATAGATGTAAACCTAACCGTTGGGAAAGTTCTTCACACACCTTTACCCCCCGCACACTATTACCACGCACATCCAGCAGTGGCGAAAAAACTCCAATGCCCATCTTATTGGGTACAACGGCAATAATACCACCAGAAATACCGCTTTTCGCCGGAATCCCAATTTTATAAGCCCACTCACCTGCAAAGTTGTACATCCCGCAGGTATACATCACACTCAGAATATCTTTAATATAACGCTTATCTACCGCCTGTTCTTTGGTAATCGGGTTAATACCTCTGTTAGCCAGAGTAGCCGCCATCACTGCTAAGTCTTGACAATTCACCATCACAGCACACTGCTGGAAATAAAGATCCAGCGCCTCTTCAATATTCCGGTCAATCATGCCAAAGTTGAGCATCAAATGCGCCATTGCACGGTTGCGATGTCCTGTACTTCGTTCTGAGGTAAAAACTGAAATGTCAACGAATACGTCGCGGCCAATATATCGGCGAAACATATCCAGCATCCGGTTGAGGCGTTCGGTGGGGCCGGAACCTTTGATTAAGCTAGTGGTGGCGATCGCACCTGCATTTACCATTGGATTATAAGGTCGCTTTGATTGCTCATCCAAAACAATCGCGTTGAATGCATCTCCCGTCGGTTCAACGCCAACTCTAGTTAAAACATAATCCAGTCCATGATCTTCTAAGGCAAGTCCATAAGCAAACACCTTAGAAATTGACTGAATGGTAAAAAGTTGCTCGTAGTCCCCAACTTTATAAACCTGACCGTCTACTGTCACAATGCAAATGCTGAACAAATCCGGGTTTGCCTTTGCCAGTTCGGGAATGTATTTCGCTACTGCACCCTCTTGCACACACTTGTACTGGGAATGTAACTCGTTGAGAACAGCTTTTAATGGCGATGGTTCTATTTCTATATCTCCTGGATGTGCTTGGTTTGTCATTAGGCTGATGGCATTTCCCAAAATACCTACTATATATAGAAGAGGTGCAGCTGTACATCCCTACAGTTACAAAGATTTTGTCAAAAACAGCTTGCTCTAAAAAATCATACTTGAGCAATTACTGAAGATAAACAAGATAAGATGTGATTTATGCTACATGCAACATCTGTTGTTTAAGCGATCGCAAAGTTTTCTTAATTTTTAAGTCATTAATCCTGAAAAATATTTCTTTGGGTATTGTCCTTTTTTTTATACTCAGCAATACGGTCATGTAAGGTTATATTTATCACTAGTATCAGTTTAGTCATGGAGAATAAAAGTAATGATTGATGTAAGTAGAAAAAACTTTGAAAAAAGATATCAGACTCAAACTAATTTGCATAATTTTTTAAGATGTAACTGAGATCGTGACTTATTCATAGTGAAATCTAAATATTTCATTAAATAAATGATTTTAGGTATTTATGCCGATGCCATTTAATTAAAGTTATATTACCTTCTTATAGGAAATAGCCAAAAACAATGTGATCTAGAATACACGAATAGTTGCGAGCCTTTAGAAGTGATGTGAATAGGGTATCGCTACTTTAGTGTGAAATAAGCGTAAAGTTTTTTTAAGAAATTTTTGACTTACACAAAAAAGCGTTACATAGCCGAAGTCCGCTTTTGAGAAAGGTTTCGACCTTCAAATTGGAATGGGAATTTGAGAAAGTGGCCCATAGTTACGCTAAAACCCTGATCCCCAAGCTAAAAGGTTCGTGTTAGTCTGTTGCAGTTATAAAGAACAAAGTGAAAACGGAACGAGTTCGAGTTTTTCAAAAGGGAAATCACTTTCATTAGCGATAAATCCCGCAAGTTATAAAACTTTAAGTTCTACAGTCGCTTTCAAAAACGGACGCATGAATCAAAGACATTTGTGGACTATTGTTGCCCTGTTTATGGCTGTTTTGGGAGTACCCTCAGTCGGTTGCACTCAAACCACCAAAGGAAATGCGCTAGCATCCCAAAAATCACCTGCCCCTGATGTGGTTAAGGTGGGAGAGTACCAATCAACAGCAGGGAAACAAACCTTGGATGCTGTGATTACAGAAATTCATCCTCACAACATTAAAGGACGTAAGGCGGCAACCCTTTTTATCAAAAATATACCTGTTCTCACCTTTTTGAGTTCTGTATCAAATACAAATCTTGAGACTAAAAAAGTTGGTGCAATTGGCAATACTGGGGGCGTACAAGGGTACGCCCTTATTGCTAGCAATTCATCAAATGCATTGAATACTGGGAACGCAACAGATGCGAGTAACCAGATTAGCTCCACTGACGATGACCCGGTTCAGATAGCTGGTGTAGTAGCAGCTAAGATCAACCAGTTGAATCGAGAAAACGTGGACGGGAGTAAAATTACCGTCAGTTGGAAAGCAGGGGAAAAATCTACTGCCAATCAAGCGCAAAACAAAAGCGTCCCTGCCCAGCAAAATGGCGATCGCTATGTAATTAAAATTAATGACGAAGAGTTGGTCGAAATCAGCGAAGGTACGCGATTAGCAGGTACTACCAACGATCTAGCGCAAGATGCATTGCAAGCAACCAATCGCTTGCGGAGACTACTAGGCAATGCATCTCCCCTAAAAGAGATTGCAAATTTACCAGTTCGTCAACAAATATCAATATCAAAACTGCCTCAACAGGTTGCCGTCGGAGTAGTGCGAGCCACCCTGAGAGGCATGGCTTCTTATTACGGCTATGACGGTTCTGGTAATCGCACTGCTAGCGGTCAGAGATTTAATCCCGAAGCAATGACTGCCGCTCATCGTAGTTTACCCTTTGGTACGCAAGTTCGTGTAACTAACACTCGCAACGGTCGTTCCGTAGTGTTGCGGATTAACGACCGAGGCCCATACATTCGGGGTCGAGTCATTGACGTGTCTGCCGGCGCGGCTCGAATTTTGGGAATGATGGGCAGTGGCGTAGCGCCAGTGCATATTGAGGTATTGGGGAAATAATTATTAGGCAATAGGGAATAGGCAATAGGGGTTTTTCTAATGCCCAATCCCCATTACCCCTTATCCCCAGAGGGGACCCCCGCCTTCCCCAATCCCAGTTCCGTATCACTTAATTCCCCTAGTTCAATCAATTCCCTCTATTTCGGATATAAACTAACGGGGGAGGGATCGATAAGAACTAGGGGTATTTTTGTGCGCCTGCTGACAACAGTCGCAGCTTTACGCTGCTATTTAACTAAACGCTGCTCAGAAAACAAGCTAATTGCAGTTACTGAGGATCTGAGACTAGATGAGATGACTGGCTGGTATCAGACGGCAGTCGGTCTGGTGCCAACGATGGGAAATTTGCATCAAGGTCATTTAAGCTTGATCCAACGGGCGCGGCACGAAAATTCTACGGTGATTGTGAGTATTTTCGTTAATCCCCTGCAATTTGCTCCTAATGAGGATTATCAACGCTATCCCCGCACTTTAGAGCAAGACCAACAACTTTGCGAACAAGCTGGGGTAGATGCGATTTTTGCACCGACTCCGGAAGCAATGGCTGTTCCCCAGAAGAGTATACAAGAATCAAAGGTTACACAAGTTATCCCCCCATCTGCTATGGTCGCAGGTTTGTGTGGTCGTTCTCGGCAAGGTCACTTTCAGGGTGTCGCTACGATTGTTACCAAACTTTTCAATTTGGTACAGCCTGACCGTGCCTACTTTGGTGAAAAGGATGGTCAGCAACTAGCAATTATTAAACGCTTAGTGGCTGACTTAAATTTGCCAGTAGAAATTGTTGCTTGTCCAACAGTACGGGAAGCGTCGGGTCTGGCCTTCAGTTCTCGCAATCAATATTTGACGGCAACGGCAAAAGAGCAAGCAGCGGTATTATATCGGGGCTTGCGACAAGCCCAAGCCGCATTCATTGCAGGCGATCGCAATAGTAACAAGTTGATAGCAGTGGTACAGCAAGAAGTGGCAATGGTCAGCACGGCCTGTGTGGAATATATTGAATTGGTTGAACCGACTACGTTGATGTCTTTAGAAAAAGTTGAGGAGGAAGGAATGTTGGCGATCGCAGCTCGTTTTGGTGCTACACGTTTGATTGACAATATTATATTGCGCGATCGTCAACCCATTATCGCCATTGATGGGCCAGCCGGGGCTGGAAAATCCACAGTGGCGCGGCAAGTGGCAGCAAACCTGAATTTAGTGTATTTAGATACAGGAGCGATGTACCGTGCTGTCACTTGGTTAGTACTGCAAAAGGGTATTGCTATTGACGATGAGTGTGCGATCGCCGAATTAGCTAATCAGTGTAAAATTGAACTGATTCCCACCCAGGATTTACATTCGTCCGTGCAGGTTTGGATTGATGGTGCTGATGTTACCCAGGCAATTCGCACGATTGAGGTAACTTCTCTTGTATCGGCGATCGCGGCACAAAGCGCTGTCCGTCAAGCACTGGTTAAACAACAGCAAAACTGGGGTAAAAAAGGTGGTTTAGTTGCTGAAGGTCGGGATATCGGTACTCACGTATTTCCCGATGCCGAAGTTAAAATCTTCTTAACCGCTTCTGTAAGTGAACGCGCCCGTCGCCGCCAACAAGACTTTAACACCCAAGGTCAACCGGAAGTGAGTTTAGAGCAGTTGGAACACGACATCGCCGAACGTGACTGGAAAGATAGTACACGCAAGGTTTCTCCTTTGCAGAAAGCAGCAGATGCGATCGAACTTCAAACTGATGGTTTGGACGTGTCTGAAGTCACAGCACAAATCGTTAACTATTACCAACAGCGTTTATCTCAGTATTAATTGCTGCTATTTGCTGTTAGCTTTTTAGTTTCAAAAGGTGGTGAGTGATTATTCACTTACCATCCTTAAAACTGTATTTAAAAATAAATATAGATAAGTTAACTATCGGTTATTTTAATTTGAAAATTAACACTATAGTAAGTGTAAATATTTATTAAATTAATTTAAACTTCTTTAATTACTAAATCATCTCGCTTTCGACTGATTTTTAAAATCGTAATTAATCTTACTAAAGATAGAAGTATTAAAGTTTTAATTGCTAAATGCTATTTAGTTATTAGCCTTTAGTTATAAAATATTAGTCATTTTTATTTATAATCAGGAATTGCTAGCGATTTGACTTATCAACCAAGTACTTTGTTTCTGTCTTCACTTTGGTAGTAGAATGACGATGTTAAGTTTTATGTTTCACTAATCAAAGGCATAAAACCCCTAAAAATAAAAGCTATTAATTTCCCAAACTTCTGCAATAGCTTACAAACTAGAAACCGGTAAAGAGAGGATTTGACACAATGGCATTTGTACAGCCCCCACTACCCTTTGAAAAAGATGCTCTAGAGCCTTTTGGCATGAAAGCTGAAACTTTTGAGTATCACTACGGCAAGCATCACAAAGCTTATGTAGACAACCTCAACAAGCTCACTGAAGGTACAGAACTTGCTGATAAGTCCCTAGAAGAAGTAATCCAAATTTCTTTCCAAGACCCCTCTAAGGTGGGAATCTTCAACAACGCTGCCCAAGTTTGGAACCACACCTTCTTCTGGAATTCTTTGAAACCACAAGGTGGTGGTACACCCACAGGTGAACTCGCAGCCAAAATCGATAAAGATTTTGGTAGCTTTGACAAATTCAAGGAAGAGTTCTCTAACGCGGCTGCAACTCAATTCGGCAGCGGATGGTCTTGGCTGATCGATGATGGTGGTACGCTAAAGGTGATCAAAACACCAAATGCAGAAAATCCCCTAGCTCATGGTAAGAAGGCACTCTTAACCTTGGATGTTTGGGAACACGCCTACTACATTGACTATAAAAACGCCCGTCCAGCGTTCATCAAGAATTTCCTAGATAACTTGGTCAACTGGGACTTTGCTGCTGAAAACTTGGCTAAAGCTTAATTACTTGCCTAAAGAAAGGCAGAGGGCAGGAGGCGGGAGGCAGGAGGAAAGAATTTATTCTGAATTCTGACTCCTGACTCCTGAATTCTGTTAGATAAATCAAAATATATGGATAGCAAAGAACTAGCGCAATACATCGAAGCAACGAATAGCATCTCTAAACCTTGGGTATTGATACAACTGCGTCTCAAAAAATTGCAAGAGCGTCGAGCCACTCTGACAAACGATGTTTATACCAAAGAATTAGAAGATATTTACCAAGACTTGATGAAATTAGGTGAATGGTGGCGCGGTATTGAAGATGAGGTATTTTAAAGTGAGGAGTTATGAGTTATGAGTTTTCCTAACTTTTAACTCCTAACTCTTAACTTAAAACACAACCTGATGGCTCAAGCTCTCGATCAAGTCGATTACGATACTCTCGATGCTGCAAAACGACGCTTCATCGATGCTGCAAAACGCACACTTGGCTTTGCAAGCTCTTATGGCATCGTCCCCGCGTCAGGTCTAGGAGCAAGTGCTAATGCTTTCAGCTTCAATCTCGCTCCGTTTCTAGAGGCGGGGGCTAGAGAACTTTCGATGACACTTGTGCCGGAAGGACTAGGCACCGCAGACGATACCCGCCCTGACGATCTTTCCGAAGAAGAACTTCGACGATTCTGGTGGAATATTGGGATTAAGATCGTTTCGTGTCTGACGAATGATGCCGCAACTTCAGGTATGCAGACTATACTTCTCGGTCTTTATCTGCCTTCGAGTACTCCTGAAACAATTTTTACCCCCGCTTTCCTTGATGGGTTTCTTGATGGAGTAGTAGAGGGGTGCAAACGAGTCGGGTGTGTGTATCTCTCAGGAGAAACTCCTCAACTAAAAACCAAGATGATTCCAGGGCGGCTCGATATCGCTGGCTCGGTTTTTGGGGTTATGCCCGCTGGTGTCGTTCCTATTGATAGCTCGCGTCTGGATGCCGGAAATACTATTGTTCTGGTTGAAAGTTCGGGCCCCCATGAGAACGGCTTTACACCACTGCGAAAACTTGCCGAGTCGCTTCCTGATGGCTATAGAACAAAACTTCCGAGTGGGCAAGAGTTCTGGGAAGCGATGAATGCTGCTTCGTATCTTTACACGCCCCTTGTACAGGCGGTGCTTGGCGAAGGAATTCGTCCGACGGCGATGGAGAATATTACTGGTCATGGCTGGCAAAAGCTGATGCGGTCGGTGAAGCCGCTTCGGTACGTTATCGAAACCATGCTCCCAGTACCAGAGATATTTACATTTGTTGAGAGTCATCTTCAGGGCGGGGCCGAGACGATGCTTTCGGTGTTCAATTACGGTGCAGGATTCGCATTCTATACAGAGTCTAAACAGGATGCAGAGAGAATTGTCCTACTTGCAAGAGAACATCAACTTTCGGCTGCGATCGCTGGAAGAGTTGAAGCGTCTCTTTCCCGCGAGGTAGTGATAGAACCTCTTGGAGTCACCTTGAAGGGAGATTCTTTTGGAATTGCGCGAGGGGTATGATACAACCCAATCGTAGGCATAGCCCGTCGTAGACATCGCTAGTTTTCTCGAAGCTATTTTAAACTCACTTATGCAATGCCTGCGGCGGGCTACGCCTACGCTAAAATCATTATTAGTTAGAAAAAAGCTGTAATTACTGATAAAAATAATATTTTTTACACACGAAATCAATTTGTATTTCCGGCTTATTAAAGATAATTACTCTACTAAACCTTTATTTTTACGCCATTTAACACAGATGTTATGGGCGAATTGATGAAAGTTTAGATGTAATATTTACTACTACCAAAGGTAAAAGTAGTGCAAATTACCCATGACTACTGAGATTAAGATTTGCTAACGTAGTCTTAACATATTGAAAAATTTGCTGAGAAAGCTGAGAAAGTAGCAATCGATACTAATTTTTAGTGTTGGTTCTTTCTCATCCAGAGATGTGGCATTTTGGTGTGTTAAGGATAGATATTTTTCTTCAGAGGGGGTTATGGCTGTAAATTTGGCCCGTACTACAACTTCGGCAGAACTTTTAAAGCAAGTATTCCGCAACATTGATGCACATAGTTGTCCAAAGTTATTCAACTTTCACATGCACACTGTCTACTCGGATGGTAGATTGCAGCCTAGTGCATTGATGGAGCAGGCGATCGCTATTGGGTTAAAAGGGTTAGCGATCACCGATCATCATGGTATTGTCGGCTATCAAGCGGCCCTTGCTTGGTTAGAAGATTGGAAATGGAATAATCCTCATGCAACCACTCCTCACCTGTGGAGTGGCGTGGAAATCAATGCCAACCTTTTGAATATAGAAGTTCACATTTTGGCTTACGCTTTTGCAACAGAACACCCTAGTATGAAACCCTATCTGCAAAGAAAGCCGACTACAGGGCAAGAATATCAGGCAAGTAACGTGATTGCAGCTATTCATGAAGCTGGGGGATTGGCAGTTCTGGCTCATCCAGCTCGTTACAAGCGATCGCATTTTGACTTAATTCCAGCTGCGGCACAAAAGGGCATCGATGGTGTGGAAACTTTCTACGCCTACAATAACCCTAACCCTTGGAAACCCAGCGTATTGGAATCAGAACAAGTGCAAAAGTTGGCTGATGAATACTTTCTTTTCAATACCTGTGGTACTGATAGCCACGGTTTGAGTCTGCTACAACGCTTGTAAAGATGAATCAATTTTTTTAAATCTCCTGGTTCAATCTGCCAGGAGGTTATCTTTTTTTGGATACTCAATAGTCAATTTGTTTTAGAGTTAACTTCAAGAGATTGAGAGGCTATCATGATTGTCTCTTTGGCAGCTTTTTCCTTACGTTCGCTATAGCGGTCTGTGAGATAATCAACTTTGTCACGCAACAGCAAGGTAAATTTGTAAAGTTCTTCCATAACATCGACAACGCGATCGCGGTAGGGTAATCCTTGATAGTGTCGTCTTTGTTAAACTCCTGATATGCTTTGGCCACTGAGGATGGTTTTAAAGCATTCTCAGTTTATGAGAATGGCCACCAAGGAAAAAAATGTTTAGCAACCTCGTTAAGAAGTTTAATAACAGTGTTATTTACAAAATAACCAATGGTTTCTCCAATCTTTTGACCCCAGTCTTCTGCTATATATTTTCCTCCATCTCCTCCCAATTTCTCACCAATACCTATTTTGGCTTCCTCCTTAGCTTTCTCTGAACGATTTTCATTTAGTACAGTATTCGTAAATTCACCGAATTCTTTAAAAAAACCATTTTTCGCTTCCTCCTTAGCTTTCTCTGAACGATTTTCATTTAGTACAGAATCCACAAACGTTAACTTTTTCTCTTTAGGGATTGCATAGACAATTGTTTCCACAAGTGTTACCACGTTATATTTTTTACGACAGGAGACTGGGATAACGTTTTTGGTATCAAGACCAAACTTTTTAGCAACATCCTTTATCTTGGCATCAATATTTTTTTGCTGTTCACACCCAGGAATAGAGTTGTTTAAATCCCATTCATCCATCGGTTCAACCTTATCAACCTGGTTCAGCACAATGATAAAAGGCTTACCTTGTACCAAGTGAGGCTTGACAACATTGTGATAAAACTCTTCATCAGTACTAAAAGCTCTGTCATCTGCTTTGAGAACCCACAAAACTACGTCTAATTCTGGCAACTGTTTAGAATATAAATCTTTATATTCGATATCTCGCTCTTGACTTTCACCTACACCAGGTAAATCAACTAATTTGATATTTCCTGAACCCTCACCTACTGGATATTCCTGAGATTTTCGTGTAATAGATTCAATGTGACCGATAGGTGCAACGTCTTTTCCAAAAAGAGCGTTGCAAAGGCTTGATTTTCCTACACCTGTCTTACCGAGTATGCCTATTTTGGGCTGATAATTAAACGTTTTTGAAATAAAATTTTTTATTTTTGTTGCTACTCCAGGCTGTAGTTTGTAAAGGTGATCGAATTGGTCTAATACATTTTCTGGCATATTCATCATGAAGAACATCATCTTAGAGAAAGACTAGCTGTATTATTCCCAAAAAATCTATTTCATGATCACAAAGCATATATTTAGATTATAGATGTCATTATTTGAGATTTTGACGACATCGGGACAAAACCGCTTACCGTAAAGTATTCAGCGCCAGATTAACCCGCAAGTGCGTAGGCGTAGCCCGGCGTAGGCGTCACTTTTGAGTGGGAAATAAGAATCTTGAAAATTTGCTACTCCTGGATCGTTAAAAGCCAAATCTCCATTTTCGCCAACACCGAGATAGGATAAGTTATTACAATCTTTATTGAACAGGTATAATTTCTTTATTCACAAACTTAATCAATTGAGTGACTCGTTCTTTGATTTCATCGCGGACTCTCGGAAAAATTTCTGGTTGTTCTGCTGGATCGTCTAACTGCCAGTCTTCAAATACTTCTTGCACAACCCACTCAGGCGGCAAATTCACGCCACAGCCACACAAAGAAATCACTACATCAAAGTCTTGTGCTTGGAAATCATTGAGGGGTTTGGAGTGTTGATCGGTAATGTCGATACCGATTTCTTTCATAGTTGCGATCGCTTCTGGTCTGACCTGACTTGCTTCTAACCCAGAGCTAATCGCTGCAATTTTTCCCTTACCAAGAGTTTTAGCAAAACCTTCCGCCATTTGGGAACGGGCAGAATTTTTTTTGCAGACAAACATCACATGTTTCATGGTTCAACTCCTTTGAATAATTTGGCTAAATTTAAAAAGTTCTCGATTCAGATGGCAAAAAATAACGTTTTTCAAACCAGAAAGCTACATTAACCAGACCAATCAATACAGGCACTTCCACCAGAGGCCCGACAACGGCGGCAAAAGCAACACCCGAATTAATGCCAAATACTGCGATCGCAGTGGCGATCGCTAATTCAAAATTATTTCCTGCCGATGTAAACGCGACACTTGCGGCTCTAGAATAGTCTGTTTTAACGCGCCAAGCCATGTAAAAGCTGACCAGAAACATGATGATGAAGTAGACGATCAACGGAATTGCAATCTTCACCACATCGAAGGGGATCTGAACAATCAAATTCCCTTTCAAGCTGAACATAACCACGATTGTAAATAATAAAGCAATCAGTGTTATGGGGCTGATTTTAGCCACAAATTCCTCATGATACCACTGCTTACTTTTCACTTTTAATAAGAAGTAACGAGTGAAAAATCCAGCTAAAAACGGAATACCAAGATAGATAAACACACTTTTGGCAATCTCAGCAATGCTGACATTAACAACACTGCTTTGTAAGCCGAACAGTGGCGGCAGTACAGTAATCAAAAACCAGGCGTAAGGACTATAAAAGATGACTTGAAAGATACTATTAAAAGCAACTAAGCCAGCCGTATACTCTGTGTTACCTCGTGCCAAGTCACTCCACACAACTACCATTGCAATACATCGGGCTAATCCAATCAGAATCAATCCCGTCATGTATTCTGGATAGCTATGTAAGAAGATAGCCGCTAGAGCAAACATCAAAATTGGCCCAACGATCCAATTTTGAATTAGTGAAACACCAAGAATTTTTCCGTTGCGAAATACATCCCCTAATTCTTCATACCGCACCTTGGCTAAGGGCGGATACATCATCATAATTAACCCGATGGCGATCGGTATATTGGTTGCTTCCACCTGGAACTGATTGATAAAGGCTTCTACTCCAGGAAAGAAATAGCCTAGACCAACGCCGATCGCCATTGCTAAAAAAATCCACACGGTCAGGAAACGGTCAATAAAGGAGAGGCGTTTTGAAGTTTTTTTGTTCATTACAATTAACCCCATACATGAATGCAGGAGCTTTCAGCAGGAATTTCAGATTATTCAGTCTAAAATCTAAAATTCGTTGAGTTTATATCAAGAATATATCTTTATCATTTCAAAAAAAATTGATTTGTCAATGCCTAAAAAGCGAAAAGCCAACAAAATATTACAAAAAAAATTGATGTATTTTTAAATCTCGCAGGGGGGACGAATAGATAATATGGGGCTAAAACGGCGGAATTCTGCTAAATACTGCTCTAAGGCAGCAAACTGCGGTAGATTGAGGCTGTAGTAAATCCAGCGCCCTTCTTGACGAGCGCGAACTAAACCCGCTTCTTTCAGGGTTTTGAGGTGAAAAGACAGTTTAGATTGAGTGGTTCCCAGGTGGTCGCATAGGTCACACACGCATAGTTCTTGAGAGCGCAGCAGTTCTAATACCTGAATCCGTAGAGGGTCAGACAGGGCATGAAAGCCAGCAGCGATCGTGTCAGGAGTGAAGGTGCTATTAGAAGCCATCAACTTTTCTTGAAGTATTTCTTTATGGTAAATTCCCAATCATCGGTTAAATAATACCTTAACTAAAAAGAAAAGGTCAGTCTATAGTCGATTCTTGGTGGGAATCACAATCATTGAGAAATAGGGTACTTCGGCTGGATCGACTTCATCTAGGGGGATGATGCGTTGCTGTGATGTTGATGCCCGCTCAATATATCTTGCCCGTGATGCTAGGCCTAATTTATGCAAGATATCTCGTACTTTGGTAAAGTGACGACCTAGTTTCATAATTGCGGCGGCGTCGGTCATCAGCAGATGTGTAGTCAGTTCTTCTGCTGGCAAAGGGGCGGGTAAGACTGTGAGAATATCATTGTAGTAGGTGAAAGGTACACCCAAGGCTACCGGACAAGTCATCAGCGAGGAAACTCCGGGGACAACTTCTGTTTCGTACTGGTCGCATAACCGCGTGAACACGTACATGAACGAACCATAGAAAAATGGATCGCCCTCGCATAATACTACAACATCTCGACCTGCTGCTAAATGGTCAGCGATTGGTTGAATTTCCTGGTCATAAATAGACTGGGCCTTTTCTGGTTCCAAAGCGCGGGGGAGGTGAAATAGTACTTCGATTTGATTGCCAGGAAGATACTGCGCCACGATCGCTCTAGCAATACTTTCTTTATCTGTGGCTGATTGATAAGCTACCACAGGAGCCGCACGTAATAGCCGCAGTGCTTTGATGGTCAATAGTTCGGGATCGCCTGGACCGATACCAATTCCATAAAGACGACCTTTGGGTTGCATATTCATTCTTCCTCCGTTGCCAGGGCGTTAACTGCTGCTGCCGCGATCGCACTTCCACCGCGCCGACCGTGTAAGGTTAAAAATGGTACATTTCTGCTATCTGCTGCCAGTGCGGCTTTTGATTCTGCTGCACCGACAAACCCCACTGGAAAGCCTAAGATAATTGCAGGTTTGGGCGCTCCTTCATCAAGGATTTCTAACAATCGGAACAGGGCTGTGGGCGCATTCCCAATTGCAATTACTGAGCTTTCCAGGTGCGATCGCCATAATTCAAGAGCTGCCGCCGACCTTGTAGTACCCATACGCTGGGCAAGTTCTGGTACTTCTGGCTCGTTGAGGGTACAGATAACTTGATTGTTTGCAGACAACCGCCGTCTGGTAACGCCATCGGCAACCATGCGGCAATCGCACAGTATTGGCGCTCCATTTGCCAGTGCTGCTCTTGCGGATTGTACTGCTGTTGGTGAATATCCCAAGTCAGTGACAATATCCGTCATCCCACAGGCATGAATTAGACGTACAGCAACTTTTGCTACATCGGGTGGCAACACATCTAAGTTCGCTTCTGACCGGATGATTGCAAAAGAATTACGGTAAATTTCGTTGGCATCTCGGATATAGTCGGGCATTCAATTTGGGATTTTAAATTTGGGATTAATATATAAAAATCAAAAGGCTTAGATTGCCGACTTCTCTAAAAAGTTGGGAATCTTTTTGTTCGCAATTGATTGAGGGATTATATTAAATAATTGCTGTAATTGTTCCAGTGCAAATCGATTAGCAAATTCTCCAAAGGACTCATTAGAATTTAAGCGTTGAATTTTATATACATATAGCATCCGCTCTATTAATGCAGGTAGTTCGGCAAAAGTTACATATTGATATAGTTCGCGTCCGAATTTCTGATTGCTGTCACCAACATAAACGTGATAGCCTTCCACAGTTCTATTTTCAGCCTCAATGGTGACGCCGAGGAGAGTAATATCACTTTTGCTGTGCTGGGCACAAGATTTTTCGCAGCCAGTGAAGTGGATATTAACTGGGTAATCGAGAGTAACGCGAGTTTTAAGATACTCTGCCAATGCCAATGCATGACTTTTAGTGTCAGTGGCAGAAGCGGCGCAACCTTTTTTTCCCGAACAGGCAACTAATCCACCCTTGATATTGGTTGCAGAGCAATCTAATTCTAATAAACCAATTTCACTTTGGACATCAGCAACCCATTGCTGAGGAATATCTGTAAGGAGCAAATTTTGCCAAGGGGTTAGCCTGAGAGTTCCACTACCGTATTTTGCCGCTAAATCTGCTAAACCCCGCATCTGTCTACTTTCCAATCGACCAAGGGGCAAGACGACACCAATGTAAAATAAGCCTTGCTGACGTTGGGGATGAATGCCAATATGCTGATATTTCTCCCCTTTGCCTTGGTCTACGGTGTACACACAAGTCGAATTACCCCCCTTAATCCCCCCTTGGAAAGGGGGGAAACTAGAAATACAGTTCCCTCCCCTTTCCAAGCGATGCCCTGAGCTTGTCGAAGGGGGGAGGGTTAGGGAGGGGTAAAACTTACGCTTAAACTCAGATGAGTGAACTGTTTCAGACTTGTGTGTACACTGTAACTTGCCTTGCTGAGGGAGTAGGTCTTTTCTGTCACTGTACAAAAGAGAAAAAGGTAAACGCTGCTCAACTTCTTGGAGATAATTTTCACAACCCAAAGTATTCAATAACTCTCTTAGACGTAGCCGCCGCTTACTCGTAGTATGATCGCTATAAGCTAGATAGACATCCGCCAAAGCTGCTAAGACGGGCAAACAGTCTTCTGGTGGTAACAAAATTCCCGTATCGCTGGGGGGTTGACCCTTCTCACCAACACTGAGAGAGAGCCGAAAATAAACATTATCGTTAAGTAAGACAGCTGCAAAGGCGATATCATTCAAGCGATCGCCCACCTGAATTATCCCACCACCATCAAAGCAAACGCTGAATTTGGCCGACAGTCCCGAAAGCGCCGGATGTGCTGCAATATAATCATCCCAACCTTGAACAAAAGGGCGAGTATCGATTAATTCTAGCGGGTCGATACCAGCAGTTGGACTGGTCATAATATTGCGGATTTGGTCTACAACAGTATTGTCAGAACCCAATCCCATATTTTGGAGGTATTTCAGAACCTCAGCATTTATCCCGGTGCGGATTTCACGAACTTGCAGGTTAGCTCGATTAGTCACATCTATATAGCCGCCACCGTGCTGTTCTGCTATATCTGCGATTGCACGGCACTGCTGACTAGTAATAATTCCACCTGGTATTCTAACGCGAGATAATATCCCATCTGCGGCAGGAGTAGCATAAAACAAGCCGGGACAAGTGGCAAATCCAGAAACCAATTTTAGAACTCCTTCCCCGTGCAACGCAGGGAGTAGACGGTGAGTGTGTCTTGAGGACATCCTGAGAGTTGGCATTCTGACTTGGGTCATCCCATCACAGCTGCGGCACAGTCCCGGAATTTCACCGGAGTTTCCCAACTCTCAGCTTTAGTAATTTAGACTTTGTTGAGGTTATAGATATCAACCAGACATCATCCAGATAATCATTTTACATTACTATGGCGATAAATTTTAACTGAGCTTATCCACTACCGATCGCAAGATATAGTTCTTGAAGCTAATCTATAAATTGAATTTAGTCATGGCTCAGGCAGGAATGCTTGCAATACGGTTCGGTTAAAGGGGAAAGGGGAAAGGGGAATAAAAAACCTTTAACCGCAAACCCATTTCCCTTTTCCCCAAAGCTAATTCTGAGTTCAAAATGCTTATCCTAACTGTATTGGGAATGCTTGAGCCTTTTTGCTGAAAAACTTGCTTTAGAAAAAGTTAGGCGATCGCCGCTTCACGAGTAGCAACTTTGCTAAACTGATTTACTGGACGAGGTAAACCAAGATTTTCGCGCAGGGTTCGTGCTTCATACTCTGTACGGAACAGACCCCGACGTTGCAATTCAGGAATTACCAAGTCTACAAACTCATCCAATCCTCCCGGCAACCAGGGCGGCATAATATTAAAGCCATCTGCCCCGCCATTGACAAACCAATCTTCTAGCTGATCGGCAATTTGTTCTGGTGTGCCTAGAATCTGACGATGCCCACGCGCTCCAGCTATCGACAAATACAGTTGTCGAATCGTGAAATTTTCTCTCTTAGCTAGGTCAATCAGAAGTTGCTGACGGCTTTTACCCCCGTTAGTCTCTGGTAGCTCTGGCAACGGCCCGTCCAATGGATAGCCGGATAGGTCAAATCCACCGATCATTGAGCCAAGCAAATTTAAGCCGACCACCGGATCGATCAACTCCTGAATTCGATCGAATTTGTCTTTAGCTTCTTGCTCAGTTTTGCCGATAACTGGGAATACACCTGGCATAATCTTAAGATGCTCAGGTGAGCGCCCGTATTCAGCCAGTCTCCCCTTCACATCTTGATAAAAAGCCTGAGCTTCTGCCAAGGTCTGCTGGGCAGTGAAAATTACCTCCGCCGTTTGTGCAGCCAGATTCTTACCATCCTCGGAAGACCCAGCTTGAATAATCACCGGATAACCCTGGATAGGACGCGCCACATTTAGCGGCCCACGCACTGAAAAATGCTCGCCTTTGTGGTTGGGAACGTGCAGTTTATTGGGATCGAAGTAAATACCCGATTCTTTATCATGTAAGAAGGCGTCATCCTCCCAACTATCCCAGAGCTTGGTGACTACATCCACAAACTCTTTCGCACGCTGATAACGTAGGGTATGTTCCATGTGCTTTTCCCGATTGAAGTTCAACGCTTCAGCTTCGGTAGCAGAAGTTACAAGATTCCAACCTGCACGGCCACCGCTAAGATAATCTAATGATGCAAATTTGCGGGCGAGGTGATAAGGCTCGTTGTATGTAGTCGATACTGTCGCCGTCAAACCGATGTTTTCCGTCACCACAGACAAAGCCGACAACAGGGTGAGAGGCTCAAAGTGGACGAGTTTGCCATTTCGGCTCAAAAGGTCGGCGCTTTGATTGCGATCGCGCACAGCCACACCGTCTGCAAAGAAAATCATGTCAAATTTGCCGCGTTCTGCCGTCTGTGCCAGCCTTTTATAATGCTGAAAGTTCAAACCAGCATTAGCTTGCGCTTCGGGGTGTCGCCATGACGCTACGTGATGACCAGTACTGGGCAAGAATGCGCCTAGTCTAAGTTGAGGTTTTTTCGTACTCATACTTTTGTCTGTAAAATCGTAGTGTTTTTAAACGCATAGGCACGCAAAGTTAAGCCAGTGCGTTGCGCGGGTTCCCCGCGTTGTAGCAACTGGCGTAGCGCAGAGGAATGCAGAGTTTTGCCGAATTTATGCAATGTTGTACTAAGGTGTTATGAGTTAAATCACGTTAGTTTTTGGATTTTGAATTGCTTACACTGGCTGGGGTTTGAGTAAATCTGTTTTGGTAACAAATTCACTGAATGTACTTGCAACCTGCTGCGGTAATGCGATGCCTGGTGTTTGCACTGGTAAGCGAGGAAACAGTAATTCTGCGACTCGATAGGCTTCTTCGAGATGGGGATAACCTGAGAAAACGAAGGTATCAATTCCTAAATCGGCATATTCCAGCATCCGCGCTGCAACTGTGTCTGGATCTCCGACTAAGGCAGTCCCAGCGCCGCCACGTACTAAGCCAACACCTGCCCATAAGTTGGGGCTAATTTCTAGGTTTTGGCGTTCGCCTTTATGCAGTTGAGCCATCCGGCGTTGTCCTTCTGATTCCGATTCAGAAAACCGCTGATGTGCAGCTGCTATGGTTTCATCATCGACATACTGAATCAGTTCATTAGCTGCATCCCAAGCTTTTTGCGTAGTTTCGCGGACTATGACGTGCATCCGAATCCCAAAACGTACCGTTCTACCTTGTTCTGCTGCTAATCGGCGTACTTTTGCAATCTTTTCGGCAACTTGCTCTGGTGGTTCACCCCAAGTTAAATACACATCAATGTGTTTGGCTGCAACTTGGAGCGCCGCATCTGAAGAACCGCCAAAATACAAGGTGGGATAAGGCTTTTGTACGGGAGGAAATTGGAGTTTTGCGCCTTGAACTTTGAGATGGCGACCACTATAGGTTACTTCTTCACCTTGCATGAGCGATCGCCAAATTGTCAAAAACTCATCTGTCAGTTCATAACGCTGGTCACGATCTAAGAAAATCCCATCTTTTGCAAGTTCTTTGGTGTCGCCACCAGTGACAACATTCAGAATAATTCGACCATTAGAAATCTGGTCAAAAGTCGCAGCCATTCTAACTGCTAAAGAAGGCGACATAATTGCCGGACGAAAGGCTACAAGAAACCGTAAGCGTTCTGTAACTGAAATTAATGAAGTAGCGACAATCCAAGTATCTTGTTTTTGTCCGGTACCAATCAACATCCCGCCATAGCCCAATTTATCAACAGCTTGGGCGATTTGCTGCATATAGGGGTAAGTGGCTGCTCGTCTGCCAATTGTAGTACCTAAATAACGTTCATCTCCCTGGGTCGGCAAATACCAAAAAACTTCCATTTTCTTATCTCCTGGCGCTATTTCTGGCTAATGGTTTCCGGTGTTATCGCTGCATATTGTTCGCTAGTCAGCATCGCTTCCTTAATATTGATGGGTTTAGGAATCACTTTTTCTTTGGCAAATAAATCTGCAATTTTCTGTTGTTTTTCCATAATTTCAGGCGTAATTGGTCTTATACCGTAAGTTCGCCTTTCAACCATTGTTGTTAAAATATCTTCATCAATTTTGAGGTGAGGAATAGTCAGTTTTACAACTTGCGATCGGTTTTTTTCAGCCCATTGACCTGTGTTATCTATCTCCTCAAGAACTAATCGCACTAATTTCGGGTTTTCTGTGGCAAATTTTCGCGCTGCCATGTAATATCCGCCCTGAGTAGAAATGCCACTAGCATCTCTCAAAACACGAGCATTTGCTTTTTTTTGGGCCACGGCTAAATAAGGGTCCCAAGTTACCCAGGCATCAATTTTGCCTTGAATAAAAGCATCACGGGCTTCTGAAGGAGGGAGGCTAATAGCTTGAATATCACTATATTTCAAACCAGCCTCTTCCAAAGCTTTTATTAATAAGTAATGGGAAGCAGAACCCTTTTGAAAAACTACTTTTTTACCTTTGAGATCGGCTAAACTCCGAATCGGTGAATTCTTTTGAACGATAATTCCGCTTCCTTTACCAGTACTGGGTTTATTACTAGCAATATAAACTAAAGATGTGCCAGCCGCTTGGGCAAATATCGGGGGAGTCTCGCCTACAGAGCCAATATCAACCCTGCCTACATTCATTGCTTCCATCAGTTGTGGCCCGGCGGCAAATTGCGCCCATTCCACAGAAATACCTAAAGGCTTTAGACGTTTTTCGATCGATCCTTTAAGTCTGAAAATATCCCCAGAACTTTGATATCCCATTCGGACAACTTTGGTTTTCAAACTAGTGGTTTGATTTGCTGAATTTGGGATTTGGACTGAGCAACTGATTAAGGTTGTTGAGATTGTTAATAATCCAGGTAAAAGGAATAATGAAAAACGTTGTAAAATCTTAACTTGTGGCTGTTTGAAAACGGGAATCATGGACGTGATACTTTGTTTTTTAATTTGCTTTTGGACTTATTTGGCTAATTGCCTATGTTCAGTCGTAGAGGCGCACAGATGTACGCCTCTAGTGTTGTATTGCTTCTAATCTCAAAATTTAGACTTTTTGAAGCTGAAGGTTCTTTTGGAACAGTTCTTGAACATTTTTCCAAGCATCGGCGGCAGCTTCGGCATTGTAGCTGGCGCGATGGTTGCAGAAAAAGCCATGTCCTGCACCGGGATAACGGAAGATAGCATGAGTAATCTGATTTTTCTTCAATTCAGCCTCAATCTGTTCTGTATGTTCTAAGGGGATTCCCTGGTCATCAAGACCAAAGAAGGCGTAAATGGGGCCTTTAATCTCTGGAGTGCGCGTGATGGTTGGTTCTCCACCGCCGGGAGTTGAGTTGGGAATCCCGCCACCATAGAAAGAAGCTGTAACTTTAATATCTGGTAAAGTGGCAGCTAGATAAACGACGTGACCACCAAAGCAAAAACCAATAGAGCCGATCGCATCTCCTTGCACATTTGGTAAAGTTCTTAGATAGGCGATCGCAGCTTTAATATCACTCAATATTTCCTCGGCTGTTGTCTGCTCTTTATACCCTCTCCCTTGTTGGACATCTTCAGGAGTGTATCCCCCCTCAAAACCGGGAGCGGTGCGTTGAAATAAAGTCGGTGCGATCGCCACATACCCCTCTTTGGCAAATTTCTCAGCAACTTCTCGAATGTGAATATTAACCCCAAAAATTTCCTGAATCACGATAACGGCTGGGAAGGTTCCTTTTTGTGCTGGTTCAGCCAAGTAAGCATCAATTTGCAAATCTCCGTTAGGAACTTTAACTTGAGCAGTGCGAATTTCTGTGTTTGTCATCTTAGGATTAGCCTGTAATTGCTTTCAGGACGCGATGTTTTATGGTAATTTTTGTACAATACTACTTAAAACATATCGATTTGCCGTAGTTTTAAGAGTAGTATTTCACAAACAATGTGCAAAGGCAAGTCCTTTGATTTAGAGATGTAGATGAATATAAGACCATACCAAGAATCTGATGCTGAATTAGTCAGTGCTTTGTGGGATGAGGTGTTTCCTAATAACCCATCGCACAGCAGCCCAAAATTGGTAATCAGTCAGAAACTTGCTGTACAGCCTGAGTTGTTTTTCGTTACTGAGATTAACTCTGTGATTGTAGGGACTATCATGGCAGGATATGACGGGCATCGCGGTTGGCTATATACAGTTGCAGTCAGTCCTCAGTATCAACGGCAGGGTATTGGTAGCAAGCTAGTGCAGCACGCAGAGAAGGTATTAATAGCGATGGGATGCCTCAAAATCAATCTCCAAGTTCGTGTCTCCAACGCAGAAGTAGTTGAGTTTTATAGAAAACTTGGCTATCTCATTGAAGAACGCATCAGTATGGGAAAGCTTGTCGTATAGATGTTTGGTGAGTTTGAACAGAAAAACTTTAAAAATACGCCAGGATTACAGCAAAAGGTGATTGTAGGCATACCAAATTTAACCCAAATTAGGAGAAAAATTTATGAAGCTTAATGCAGTTCATCATATTCAAGTAACCTATCCTCTGGAAGTGGAGGATGCAATGCTGTTTTTTTATAGTAAAGTTTTAGGATTGACTGAAATTGCCAGACCTGATGTCATCAAAAATGATTCAGGAGCGTGGTACAAATTGGGAGATATTGAACTGCACGTTAGTAGAGAGAAAAACGCCAATAACCAAGCATCAAGACGGCATTTTTGTTTCCAAGTCGATAACTTGAACGCCTTTGAAGAACATCTAAAAGAGTATGGGATAGAAATTATTCCCGATCGACGACCACTTCCAGGATGCGTGCGGTTTTTCCTCCGAGATCCCGGTGGGAATCGTATAGAGATTGCAGAGTTCGTTAAGAGTACTTTTGCACAGCGACAAACAATCGATTTGATAGCCTGAAATTCTTACTGTGAAAACAATCGACACCATTTAACGTTCGCGCAGCGTCTCGTAGAGAAGTTACGATGGTTTTCAAGGTTCTGGCGAGTGGTGTCGATGAGTTCAACAAATTTGGAAAAAAAATATAGCATCTTATACCAATTTTGTATGAAGATGCGCTAAACCATATTAGGAGTGAAGTATAAGAAAAAAAACGAACCGCATTGCGCAGCGTCTCGTTAGAAAAGGGCGCAAAGTACACAAAGAAAAAAAATTTGGCGCAGCCTCGCAAAGAAATGGTACTATCTGACTTGTCAAAATTTTGTCAATCTAAATTCTGATTTCTGAATTCTTTTTCAAATCAACAATTTTCTCCTGATGTTTCACACGCACCAATACTCACCCAGGTGCTAGAACCATCTTGCCAATGTTCTTTCTTCCATATAGGGGCATTGTGTTTGAGCGTATCAATAGCATATTGGCAAGCTTCAAACGCCTCACTCCGATGAGGAGAACCCACAGCTACTAAAACGCTGATTTCCCCAACTTGCAAACGTCCAACACGATGATAAATCGCGACTCGATTCACATCAGACATAGATAAGCGAATATCAGCAGCAATTTGATAAAATATCCGCAACGCCATCGGTTCATAAGCTTGATACTCTAGAGCAATCACAGGTTTACCATCAGTTTGATTGCGAACCATACCACTCATCACAACCACAGCACCATTGGCTGGATCGTCGGATTTGGCATAGATTTCTTCCAGAGATAATGGTGCAAAGGTAATGGCAAAACTATCTTCGGCTCTTGGTTTAACAGCAGAGGTAAGTGTAGTTGTCATAACTGCGTTGATATTATATGGGTTTTTTCTATTGTCTCTGAAGAAAGCATTACTAGTAGTCTGCCAACCCAAAATTGTTAGGTGGAGATTGGGTAAAGGTTAAAGGGAAAAGGGTAAGGGATAAAAAACATGAGTCCCTTTCCCCCCGCCCCTTATCCCCAGAGCTTTCAAGGGCAGGTTTTTAGGCTTTCGATAAATAGTTGAGAATGTTCTCAATTATTGAACGTAGTTTTAAGTTCTCAGACAATGGTTTTGGTTTTAAAATCCCAAAAATTTGTCTAATCAAAAAAACCTGCCCCAGAAAGTATCCCCAGAGGGGGCCCCACCTTCCCCTTTTCCCGACTTATGCCAAGAAGTTTCTTATACAACGCAAGAATTATTAAAAACCCTACATACAGTTATTAGTCATTAATCTGCACCATCTAGACGATCGCAGTCATATCTACCTTTAATCTCTTGATTGAAAAAGCTGCCAATTGAGTCAGAGGAATGTAAATCTTCCCAAGTATCCTCGTCTACGCCTAAGTACTGATAAACCGCTCCACTTTGAAACTCAACTTGCAAAATCTGTTCGTTGCGATCGTAGCCTACAGCCATAGCCATTGATGAGACAACTGGTAGCATGACAATTGGTTCTTCTTCAAAGGGTAATGCAGTCGTTTCGGCAATTGCTTCGTTGAGTTCTTGCAATCCTTCATAAGCTTGTATCGGTGCTGGAATTTCCAAAAACTCTAGTTCGTTGCCTCGGTCGAGCAACAACTGCAAATATCCATCAGAATGAGCGATCGCTACTAAACTGCTCAAGTCTACCTTAGATAGCTTCATTTATTTTGTACTCTCCTATTAGCGTAGTCGGGAGTGGTAAAGTTTTATGCAATATCAAGCGCTTTTATAGTACATTTATACTAAATGAGCGCTTAAGTGTCAAGTTTTTCCTTCTAAGAGAGAATTTAATGTCTGTAGAGACGCTTTAGCAAAGCAGCACGCAGTGTTTTTCTCTGACATCCGGGTAAATACCCATGATATCAAGTCCGGTTAATTACTTATGATTACCGCATCTGTGCAAAATTCCGAAAAGCCTCTTTTCACTCGCTCTCTGGTCTAAAAGGATGTTTGAAAAGTCTGTAGTAGTGTATGCTAGTGAATTCTGAATTCTGCTGTAAGTACTTGACAATTTCAACCAATCTTTGTTGTATCTAGACTCAACTGAGTTTCCATTGCTGTTTGTATCACTCAATGAGCTCACCCTTTTGGGTGAGTCATATATCAACCGATCAGATGACCTGACTGAAGGAAGTTGAGATTAATAATAAAGAGGACTCTATTACTAAGGAACACCGATCGCATTTTACCTAAATATAACTTATGAAACTTGCTACCTTAATAAATTCTGCACTGATTTTTGCTTCTATCACTCTTGTACCTGGAATTGCTGGCGCTCAAACAGCTACTACTAACAACAGTGAAACAATAGCTGTTAACTCTAATAATTTATCCACGAACTCGACTTCTGCGAATTACCTCCAGCCTTTGAATCTAGTTCATTTTGCTTATCAAGGAGGTCTGCAACAACACGGTATTCCTAGTGGAGAAGCGCTAGTACTTAAAACTTTGAATAGAAATATTCTTGCGAAAGATTTGGTTAAAGCTGCTGTGAATGCAAATAAATTACCATCACAAGTTTTAAACGATCAAAATTATTTAAGTGCTGTTAATTCAGAACTCAACGTATTGCCAGATTATGCTGCTGCTGATTAATTTGGTTTTTCTGATATCTTTTGAGAAAGCTAAGTTTTTCAGTATGGTATATTTGTATGCTTGTTACTAAGGATAGATAAAAGCTTTTTATACATAGCGATCGCTGTGTATGAAAACTATATAAGAAAGCTTGATATTCAAGAATAATTTCTAAATTTTGACATAAGTTGCACTTATCCTGTGCTAAAGCCACAGAAAATTGTATAATCGTCAGCTTATGGAGCAAAAATTTCTATAGAGAATGACAGAAGTAATAAGATCCGGGGGACTAAATAATATTGAGTCCATTGAGTATGAAGAGCGGTGTTTAGAAAAAGCCAGAGAAACAGGCGATCGCAATCGGGAAGTGATTTCTTTGGCAAGTTTGGGCAATGCTTACCAGTCGCTAGGCGAGTACCACCTAGCAATTGAGTTTTATCAACAATGGTTAGATATAGCGAAAGAAATAGGCGATCGCTTAGAAGAAGCCAAATCTTTATCTGGGTTGGGTAACGCTTACCAATCACTGGGCAAATACCAGCGAGCGATTGAATATTATCACCAGTGGTTGAGTATTACCAGGAAAATAGGCGATCGCACTGGGGAAGGTCTTTGCTTGGCAAGCTTGGGTAATACTTATGAATACCTGGGTAAGTACGAGCAAGCGATAGAGCTTTACCAACAATGGTTGAGTATAACGAAGAAAACAGGCGATTGGACAGGGGAATGCATCTGCCTGGGAAGTTTGGGCAACATTTATGAATCGTTGGGATCTTACCAACTCGCAATTGAATTTTACCAACAATGGTTAGGGCTGGCGAAATTCATCAGCGACCGCAATGCTGAAGGCATGGCCTTGAGTGGATTGGGCAGTGCTTATAAGGCTTTAGGAAAGTACCAAAGGGCGTTGGAGTTTTATCAGCATTCATTAGAGATTAGAAGCGATCTTAATGACCCAAACGGAGAAGCAAATGCCTGGTTTAATTTGGGTTTGGTGTTAGAAAAAATCAATCGAGAATCAGAAGCGATGGATGCCTTTTGCAATGCTCGTGAAATTTATCGTGCAATGGGACTCGATGCCAGCCTGCAAGATTGTAACCATGCCATTGAGTTTCTTTCTCAAAATATTGCAAGCGCATCATCTACTTTCTGGTTGAGGAGATGGTTAAGTCATTTGTCGCAGTCGATCAAAACTGGTTCTAAATAAAGAGTGCTGAGTTTTGAGTTAAAAGATTCTTTCTATTGACTCAGAACTCACCAGGATACTTATTGAATACTGCAACTGAGTTCTTGCGATCGAAAGAAAGCACAGAAAACGGGTCTTTTCGATTCCCCATTTCCATCCCAGGAGTGCCTACAGGCATTTGCGGAACAGATAAACCAACAACATTTGGCTTTTCTTGAAGCAGACGTTTGATGTCGTCTGCTGGGACGTGTCCTTCAATAACATATCCATTAACAATTGCCGTGTGGCAAGATGACAAGTCATCCGGCACGTTGTACTTTTGTTTGACTGTTTCGATGTCAGGCTCAGAAAAATCTGTGATTTTAAAACCCTGTGTCTTTAAGTGCTCAATCCACCCGCCACAACAGTTACAATCGGGACTGCGATATACAGTGGCATTTAGCACTGTTGATTTTGATTGTGTCTGTTGCTCCTGGATGTAACTACTGCTAAAAACAGCTTGAGCATGACTCATAGGAGCAGTGCTTCCCAAAATGCTCAACACCCCTAATGTTAGAACCACTATTTGCACAATGGCAGGCATCAAGATGGGAAGTAACCATTTTTGCCAGCAAGAAATCAATTGTTTGTGTGACATCTGATACTTCCTAAATACAACATTACTTCCAAAACACTCTGCGTTTAAAAACACTACGATTTTAAATAAAAATAATCTCTCCATTGCAGTATTCATCGGGTTCTGGGTTGGTTTCTTCCATAGCCCGATGCTCATCTAACGTCAGGCGAGTTGTTATTACATCTGAGCGACTGGTTTGAGCAAAGACCACAATCAACCTCTTAAATAGACTTCTTGGCATTTGTCGAGAAAAGGCTCTGTATTTTTCCCCCTCTTGCAAAAAGCACAAATGCCAAGAGGTCTAATAATTAGCTCTAAAACTATTATCAGCAAAGGAAAGAAGAATTACCAATGAACTTTTAACTCATTCTTGGAGGCTCCGCCTCCAGTAGCTTGACAAGAGGCAGAGACTATTTTAAATACATTCTCAAGCCTCCAGGTTGCGAACAAGACAACACAAGCTTTTGGGCTTTACAAGCGTGCCATTCTCAGCTAGCACCTTGAAGTTAAACCTCATCTATGTTGAAACCTAGAGTTTTTTAAAAAATATATTTTTGTAGGTTGGGTGGAGTGAAACGCAACCCAACATTACCACCAAATTTTATGTTGGGTTACGCTATCGCTGCACCCAACCTACAAAACTACGGTTTTCAAGGTAGACGAGGTTTAGTAACAATATCTTTAATATGAAACGAATCCAGGCAGTTCATAAGTAAATCTTATATAAAAGAGAGTTTTTTCTACGTAATATAGACTTTGTTAAAAAATTTCCAAGAGACTTTAATGGTAGAATGTTATAAAATCATGACATTAAGCAATATTCTATTGGACTTGTTAATTTAGCGTTAATAGGTCTATGTAAATGTTGCTCTTAATGTCTTGAATAAATAATCTAGTCGATGCCTTATCTACAATTTGGAAAGGTACTACTGTGTGCATTGTTATCTTTAGTATATCAACCGAAAGATACTATTTTTGCTAAAAAATTTGAAATAAATATGTTTGTTTATTTCGGTATTGATAACTAGCTACAGGATAATGTCACCACTCATATTTTCTAAGTTGATGCTTATTTATGATTGTGGAGTTTATGAAAGGAAATTTCCCAAAAAAGCGAACTAATTCTGCTTATTTAAAATTATTTAATTACAAAAATCTTCACTTGAAATTGAAGAATTACTGGTTTAAGATAAGTGGAACCTGGCAGTCATGTCCTTTAACATGTCCTATAGATAAACCTCATCACAAACATATTTTTTGGAGTTGGCTTGGTAGTTTCTTAGCAATCGCAGCAACGGCTTACCTATCTGTGAGAACACATTCTCCTCTGCTTATGGCTCCGTTTGGTGCTACTAGTGTATTGATATTTGGTGTACCAGACAGTCCTTTGGCTCAACCCCGTAATGTAATTGGTGGTAATCTCGTAGCTGCCTTAGTCAGCCTAATTATTTTACATCTTTTCGGTTCGTCACCGTGGACAATGGGAATGGCAGTAGCAACAGCCATTGGGATGATGCAGCTGACTGGAACTCTACACCCACCTTCAGGAGCAGTTGCCTTAGTCGTGATGATGACAAAAGCTCCTTGGCAATTTCTATTAACACCTGCTTTACAAGGTTCTATTATTTTGGTGCTTTGTGCTGTGGTTTTTAATAATCTGGCACAAGAGAGGACTTATCCCAAGCACTGGCTGTAAGAAAACCTTAATCGAACCGTATTGAATTCTATTCTGGTTTTTTGTGCCAATGCCCATCATCGCCTTTTTCGTAATCGCGCTTTACCGCACTCCAAGCGACTCGAAAGGCACGTTCTTCTCCACCATATTGTTCTTGAGCGCTGTTAAATGCAGCTCGGAAAATTTCTTGGGCGTGTTTGGGTAAGTTTTCTTTGACTGAATCTGGTAAGTCTGCAATTTGTTTGTAAGGCATAACTTTTATTTCTCCAGTTTCATGTTTGTGCTTTGCTTTAGGGTGGAAAACCATGTTTGATTCTGCCTTCATCAGCAGCATATGGCTGACAGCGATACCTGCGGTGAGCTACGCTAACGCACACCACTTGCATTAGTTAAAAGCCAGCCACGGGCGATCGCTGAATTTCAATGCAGTGCTTTCAGTTACTCAATACCGCTAACAACTGCCGCAATTTCGGACAATAATTACACGTTTTAAATAATTCCTCATTGAATTCTTAACTACGAATTATTAATTACTTAAAGGCGTGATGTTGTCAAAAAACTAATTGTTTGTGGCTTGAAACTCGATACACTATCCCAATAATTAACCTGGTTAATATTTACCTTCAGCAAAGCAATACCAGGTTCATCTAGTCCCTTAGGAAACCAGGTTTGAAGTTCCGGCTTCCATAGCTGTCGCATTTTGTTGCGCTCTTTCACAAGTTGTGCTGTACCTGAGATAGAAACGTATCGCTGCTGTTCGGGTGAAGAGAAACTAATATTGACTTGCTCGTGATGTTCTATTTCAGTCACCTTATGGGAATCAGAATAAGTAAAGAACCAGAGTATGCTATCAGAGTTAATCTCACCACTCTTTGACATCGGGTAACTATGCAAGCTGCCATCATCATCGACTGTAGTAAACATCCCATAATCAATATCTTTGATGAGTTCACGCAGTTTTTGAATCTGTTGCTCGCGGTCAGTAGAAGTTGCCATTGTTTGTACTTTTTTCTCTATTTATCTATTTGTTTGTTGTCTAGGTTGCAATTTTTGATTACAACCATATTTAATTTTGATAATGTTATTTTTTAGTATTACCCTTTTTAGTTTAAATTGCGTGAGCCTAAAGGTGGAATTATAATAAAAGTAGCTTTTTTAGTTATATCTATAGAGATATTTGTTGAGAATGACTATTTTGTGCATACACAACTTTTAGGTATAGTCAGGTTAATTTTGCGCTTATTTCTTTAGACATAAATTTAATAAATTTTCTACTAAATTCAAAGTGCTTCTGTAACTTTGGCTGATAAAGTCATAATTTAGCAGACATATAGGAATCCGGTTTAATTCGGAGAATTTACTTGCGTGGGTAGGGAACAGGAAAGAAGGCATAGATCCGTTTGAAAAAGTCAAATGCCATTTAGCTTGTGGAAAACACTGAAATGAGTAACTAAACTGGTGTTTGAGAAAGCATTTAAGCCTTTTGCTTGCGGAAAACACCAAAATGAGAAAGCATTTAAGCCTTTTGCTTGCGGAAAACACCAAAATGAGAAAGCATTTAAGCCTTTTGATAAAGCATTTAAGCCTTTTGCTTGCTGAAAACACCGAAATGAGAAAGCATTCGAGTATTTTGAGAAAGCATTGAAACCTTTTGAGAAAGCATTTCGGTATTTTGAGAAAGTATTTTAATATTTTGATAAAGCAATTAGGCTTTTTGATAAAGCAATCAGCAAATATACCTGACGATTAAAAATCACGGCTGTACATAGCCTGCTTCCGGTTCGCCTTTAGAGGTTGTTTGAAAAGTTGCAAAGTATACTATAAAACCCACTTCTATTCCTCTCCCCGTTGGCGTCAACCTGCCGTTAGCCAAGCGGAGAGAGGCTTTGAAACCCCCATTCCCTTGTGAGTGTTGGGGGGCTAGGGGGGTTAGGTTTCCGAGGCTTCAGATGTGATGAAAAATACTTGTTCATTTTAATCCTAATAACCCAGCTGTAACTACCTCATACCATTTCACAAAAAATATGATACAGATGCAAACGCCCAAACCTATGCTACTTCTTACTTTCTTAATTTTGAATACTTCGACTACGCTCAGTACAAGTTTTGAATTTTGAATTGGTATCAGTTCCCCCAAATTCAAAACCTTTGCCAGCAACAGTATTGCTAAACTCCTCCCAAGTCAACCGTTTTGGCGTTGTTTTACAATCAAACGCACCAAATCTATGTAGGTAGAACTGTGACGCAACCGCCAGTTACCGAACCACCTGACACCAGTCCAACTTAATTAAATACTGGATACAACTACGGGTTTGAGTACTGTATAATTTCAATAATTTTATTAATAACCTCTGTTAATTTTTCAAGTTTTATTTGACCTGCTTGATATAAAATAATTTGTTTATCAGCAGTAAAAACTCGATTTGGTCTAATATTACTTGGCTGATTTAATTAACCGTAGCTAAAATCACTATTATCTAATTGAATGGCATAGATATCGCCAACAGCTTGGCTAGTAATTTGGCAAAGTATCAGATCGTCTCTCTGAAAAGTAGCAATAACTAAAGCAGGTCTGCGTTTTGTACCAGTTAAGTCTGAAAATGGAAATGGAACAATAACAACATCTCCTTTTACAAATCCTGCCATGCTGTATCTTCTTCTGGTCTTAACCAATCTTTTCGCAGTGATGATTCACTCATAATAGTGATTTCTAAGATTTTATCTTTTTGATACTTTGCTTGTAAGAATTGAACAAAATCTAAAATTTCCTGTAACAGAGGTTCAGGTAATTTTTCTAGTTCTTGTGTAATCTGTTCTTTAAGCATAATTGTCTGATTCTGTATTTGGGCAATATCTAAAATAATATTTATCATATCTGTTTTTGAATAAAAATATAAAATCAAACAAATCCTGCAACTGTAAAATGTTATATAACACCAGTAGCGATCGCAGCTAGTGACAATCGTTATTACATTTGCGATCGCAACTCATAATTGCCTTAAAATTAGGGTAATAGAGTATTACTACTTTAAGATGATGTTAAATTTATACCTTCTGAATGAGCCTCTTCAACCCATAGCAGGAGTATCACTTTCCATTCAGCGTCTAATATAAGCAACTAGGAAATCAAATTGCAGTATATCTGCCTTTTAAACTATGGACTGGAAGTATAGGTGGAAAAATGGTTATCGACCAAGCCGAGACGAAGCAGCAAAAAATCCTCATTTGTTAGATGAGAGCCAGTTCGAGAACGAACAAGACCGAAAGCTTGCTGAAGAAACTGCAAGGAAGCATTTGGGCGTACCTGCACCAACTTTAGACGAAGATCAATCAATACTACCTCATGCAGCTTTGCCTAATGACAAAATTTAATCCGAAGACATAGGCATTTTTTGCTTATGTCTGTTCCATACCATTATCAAGTTTAACAAAATGCAGATTTCGCAACTTGTCAATCGATTAAATAATAAATTTACTCAGTTACTCACTCAGACTGTAGCTTTAGGTGTAGGTGCTATTGTTCTTTCAACTACTAATGCTAATGCTGCCGAGCAAGTTATTTTAAAGTATGGTACTTTTCAGGGGCAAGTATCTGTTGAAGAATTAAGTCAGTTTACAGAAACTGGCAAGACTACCCCAACATTAAGAGCTTATTTACAGGCGGCGCAACAAGACCCCGCAGTAGCTCGTAAGGCATTGAAAGCCCCAATAAAAGCTGATGCTGCTTTTTTGAATAGTTTACTAGCTAGTTGGGCAGGGCCAATTTTAGTTAACCAAATTGGTGAGGTAGTTCATCCTCCCGCAGGACAATTAGACCAGCAAGCATTGCGAAGTGCTTTAAGTACATCTATTCAACAAAATGGTGAAGTGACATTACTTGGAGCCATTCAGAATTATCCAAATACTTCTGTTGAACTTGAAGGAGATCGTCTTATTTCTGTTTATGAACGTCTCAGCAATCTTGCAGAACTATTATAGGGTAATTTAGAGACAATACAGTTGCGATCTGATGATTGATTTAGTATCTCAATAGTCGTAAATTTTAATCACGATCGCAACGAAGTTAATACTGATGAGTCTATCTTAGGGTTCATACTGTGTTAATTAAAAATTCCCTAACCTAAATGTAGAGTTTAGTCTAAAAATAGGAAAGGGATTTTTATGACAACCGATGTTTCTAAAAATACTAACAAAAATGTGAATGGGTCACTGATAACAGGTGTTCTCTTGAGTATTTTAGGGGTGATTGCGATCGCAGCGCCTAATCTATCGACCATATTCGCCGAAACTTGGATTGCGGTGATTTTGATTTTCGCCGGATTTACAAAACTAGTTTATGCCACTCAAACCCGCCAGCAGGGAGGTTTTATTTGGAAACTTCTATTGAGCGGACTCTATATTGCAACCGGCATAATGTTGTTTGTTTATCCTTTTACAGGTGTACTCACACTAACTTTGTTGCTTGGCAGCTTTTTACTGGCTGAAGGTACATTCGAGTTAATTCTGGCATTCCGGTTACGTCCCCAAGAAAACTGGACGTGGATACTCGGTGATGGGATTATTACATTGGTCTTAGGCGCAATGATTTGGTTTCAGTGGCCCTTCAACGCACCCTGGCTTCTGGGTACACTAGTTGGCGTCAGCATTATTTTCACTGGCGTTTCACGCGTCATGCTATCTTTGAATGCGCGTTCTACCTCAAATCCTACTAATGAAGCTGCAAATCCTACTTAGTAGATAGGAGTGGGGAGTGGGGGGCAATACTGCTCGGTTAAAGGGGAAAGGGTAAGGGGAAAAGGATTGGAAGGCTCGATATATTAAGATAAGGTTTTTTCCCCTTCCCCATTTCCCATTCCCCCTTCCCCATTTCCCATTCTCAAACTTAAGTAGTTAAAGTTTACAAGACGACATTGCAGCAGCGATGCCTATGGCTGGCTATGCCTACGCCAACAAAATTGCTAAATTAACAAAGGAAATCAAAATCAAGGCCAGCTAGCTGCAATCAACAATGGTATCTATTGCTACTCCATTCTCGGATATTCAAAACCATTGGGCACGCTCATTTATAACAGCCTTAGCCCAACGCGGTATTGTCAGTGGGTTGCCTAATGGCACTTATCGCCCTGATAATTCACTTACCCGTGCTGAATTTGCCGCAATTATTGCCAACGCATTTGGGACAGTTTCCAAGAAGCGGCAGTATGTTTCCTTTGTTGATGTACCCACGAATTATTGGGCAGCAGCAGCCATTAAAACAGCTTACGAAAAAGCATTTATTAGCGGTTTCCCTGATAAAACTTTCCGTTCAGCTAACCGAATTACTAGGGTAGAAGTCTTAGTTTCCTTGGTAGCAGGCTTAGAAATTGCTACCAAGGTAAAACCTGACCTGCTCTCAAAACTCTCACAGATTTATCAGGATTCTGTACAGATTCCTGAGTATGGTAGAAATCATGTAGCTATTGCCACCAGCGCTGGATTGGTGGTTAGTTTTCCAAATATTAAATTACTCAATCCTAATCTCGCAGCTACTCGTGCAGATGTGGCAGTGATTATTTATCAAGCTTTGGTGTATTTAGGTCAGGCAGAAAAAATTGCCTCTAGTTACTTAGTACAGCCGCCAATCTTAACACCAACTCCAACTCCAACACCAACTCCAACTCCAACTCCAACGCCAACTCCAATACCAACTCCAATTCCAACACCGACACCAATACCAACTCCAACGCCCACACCTATCGGTAGCGTTAGGGTAAATCATAGCCGGGAATTCCGGGGAGCATGGGTAGTATCTGTGTGGAATGGTGATTGGCCTTCCAAACCGGGACTTTCTGTTGCTCAACAAAAAGCAGAACTTACCGAGATTATTACTAAATTACAAGCGCTAAACTTCAATGCTCTGATTTTCCAGGTGCGACCAGAGGGAGACGCTTTGTATGAATCTCGATTAGAGCCTTGGAGTGCTTGGATTACAGGAACTCAGGGGAAAGCACCGGAACCATTTTACGATCCTTTAGCGTTTGCGATCGCAGAATGTCATAAGCATAATCTTGAACTCCATGCTTGGTTTAACCCTTACCGCGCTAGCACTTCCACTGACCCAGCTAAAACAGTCCGTCCCCACATCGCAGCGACTAATCCAGAAAGCGTTTATTTGTGGAAAACACAACGCTGGATGGACCCAGGACTAAAAATAGTTCAGGATAGAGCTTACAACGTAATTCTCGATGTAGTGAAGCGCTACGATGTTGATGGCATTCACTTAGATGATTATTTCTATCCATATCCCATTGAGGGGCAGTCTTTCCCCGATGATAAAACCTACGCTGCATATAAAGCAGCTGGTGGTACACTCAGCCTTGGCGACTGGCGACGAGACAATGTTAACAAAATGGTACAGCGCCTCTGGCAAGGGATTAAAACAACTAAACCCGACGTTAAATTTGGTATTAGTCCTTTTGGGATTTATCGCCCCGGCCAACCCGCGGGTATTACTGGATTGGATGCTTACAATGTGCTGTATGCCGACTCAAAGAAATGGTTAGAAGAAGGTTGGATTGATTATATTGCTCCTCAACTTTACTGGCGCACAGACCAACCACAACAAAGTTATCCAGCGTTGCTACAGTGGTGGACACAGGTAAACACAAAGCAAAGACACGTTTATGCTGGTAACAATTTGACAGAACCAAGCAACAAGAGTCGGGAGAGTGATGAGATTGAAAAGCAGGTGAAAATTAGTCGTAGCCAAGCTGGACGATTGTCACTAGGGAATATCTTCTTTAATCTCAGTGTTTTGACAGAAAATAGTCAGGGTATTGCTGATAAATTTCAAAGTCTGCTGTATAACAAACCTGCCTTACCGCCAACTTTGCCTTGGCAAGATACAACACCACCATCTCCACCCATTGGACTACAAGTCAATAACCGCAAATTAAGTTGGCAGCCTGGAGATAATCAGCCAGTTCGTTCCTGGACACTTTATCGGCTGAGTGGCGATACTTGGACAATTCAACGAATTTTATCTGCTGGCACAACCTTCGCTACCGTCCAACAAGCCGGAACCTATGCCGTGTGTGCAGTGGATAGATTAGCCAACGAGAGTGCGGGAACAGTTATTACAGTTAGTTGAACAACAGTGTTGCCCAGATTCCTGAGAGGATGTTTTAAAAGTCAAAACCAGTCAAAAATTATGCCAGTCGTCTGACCATAATACGAATCATGGCAATATAGATAAATATCTCGGAAGTTTCAGGTAATCTTTCATAATCTTTGCTTAAACGCCGACACCAATTAAGCCACCCGAAAGTTCGCTCAACAACCCAGCGCTTTGGTAAATGAACAAAACCCTTTTTTTCCAAGGGTCTAAGAACAATTTCTACAATCCAGCGAAACATATCCATCACCCACCGCATAAATTCTTCTCCTCGGTATCCTCCATCCATCCAAATAGTGTTCAACCGTTTTACTTGATTGCCTGTATTGTGAACTCGGCTGAGGACTTTTTTCGCGCCTTCACGTTCTGGAAAACTAGCCGATGTTACCAAAACCCGTAAAACTAGACCCAGTAAATCTACACTCAAATGGCGTTTACGCCCATGAATTTTTTTACCTGCGTCGTAACCAACATCAATAGAGATCATCGTTGCTGTTTCTACTGACTGGCTATCAACTGCTGCTTCTGATGGGCTAGGTTCACGCCCCGCGTCTACTCTCACCCACTGGTAGAGTTGATCGTGAACTTTCAACCATGTACCATCTTTACCCCATCTCCAAAAATAACCATAAACCGTTGACCAGGCGGGAAAATCACCTGGTAGACCTCGCCACGTACACCCCTCACACAATACATAGAGAATCGCATTCACCACCGCAAATAAGGCTAATTTTCGGGGACGACCACCTGGCTTTGCTCCTGGGAATAGGTCTGCAATTAATTCCCACTGTTCCCATGTCAAATTGCTACGGTATGCTTTAGTCATTCGCTCACAAGGTGCTGTTTTCTACAAATCTCAGCATAAGCCTTGTGAGCTTTCTTACAACAGCCCCTCTCTTTTAAAACATCCTCTGATAACTTTTGTGGAGACAAGTAACGAATAGGGGTCTGACTCTTCAAGATAAAACCAGTCTGACAATAATACTGTAACTGCGGCATTAAAACCATCATCACCCGCTTAAACACTGATGCTGGAAATTTTTTGAATAATTAACTCTTATAAGCAAAAAATAGTTTTAACCTTTTCATAACTTAAGATTAACCCAAATTTATCCGGTATCAGCTCTAGAATTTCTGAAGTAAACATTGTACAAAAAAGCTAGGACGTACAGGATGTAAATTACATGACTCGAAAAGCCAGTAAAGTGTTTATACAGTCTGGGGTAATTCCTTACAGAGTGAACAATGGTAAAGTTGAAATCTTGCTAATTACAACTCGTGACTTTCAACACTGGGTGATTCCCAAAGGAGATATTCCTAATGGCATGAGTCCACCTGATTCCGCAGCCAAAGAGGCGTGGGAAGAAGCAGGGATAATTGGGCAAGTGGATGCAAATGAACTAGGAACTTACAAGTACCGCAAACAAGGCAAAATTTACTGCGTCAAGATGTATTTACTATCAGTTGATATGCTGAGTGAAGATTATCCAGAAGCAACTAAAAGAAAACGGCAGTGGGTAGAAGTGAAGAAAGCTATTAGGCGAGTTAAGTTTAATTCACTCAAACGAATCTTGAAAGGTTTTTTCCAGGTCGAATCTCAATTTTGTTCGTTACGATGTTAAGTAATAACCACAATAAATCAAACTACATTATACAATATAAAATTAATTAAAGGTTTGGAGCCGTTGACCACAAACCTTTGCTTATTCACACCTACTTACTTAAATCCATAGTAAAGCTATCCAAGTTTTTATACCGACAATTCCATCAGCTTGCAATTTTTTAGATGTTTGAAAACTAACAATTGCATTCTTAACTGACTCAGAAAAACGCCCATCGATGGCATCAGTATATAAGCCAATATCTTTTAATTGCTGTTGTAATTGTTTTACTCTTAGCCCAGAATCTCCTAGCTGCAATCCATTAAATCTATTCAAATCGGCTCGACCACTAACACCAGTTACACCAGATATATCACCTTCATATTGATGGATTAAGTATTGTCCTTGCCAAGCACCAGGAATAGTTGGGTTTCGAGTTCCGTAGTGGGCAATCCATAACGGATAAGTAGCAAAATCAGATGGATTACCAAGTTGTTCCCAAAAACTGGGGAAGGTATAAATAATTGGTTTGATTGGTTTTTTTGTTTGTTGCAAAAGGGCTTTTTCCACCTCTGCTAACCACAACTTCGCTCCATTAATTACAGCTTGGCTACTTCCTTTGTCAGTTACCTCTACATCCAGAACTGGTGGTAAGTCTCCCGGTTCTAATTTGCCCAAAGTTTTTAAGAATTCCTTTGCTTGCTGCACCGGATCGGATGTATGAGGGTGAAAAAAATGATAAGCACCGCGAATCAGACCAACAGCTTTCATAGTTTGCCAGTGATGAGCAAAAAGAGAGTCTTTGATGCTAGCTCCTTCTGTGGCTTTGACAAACGCAAAAGTTTTACCAGAGTTTTTTACTGCCGTCCAATCTACTCTGCCATCTTGATCGGCAACATCAATTCCTTCCATAAAATTTTTTAACCTTTTTGATCAGTACAATCCTGAACTTATCAGAGGCTTTGATTAAATTTATGCTTTTTTTGGGTATTTGAGTAAATTACAGAAATTTACTAGGGTTGAGTGTTAACGGCTCGTACTGGAGTCACTCTAACTTTGCCTGTACAAGGCTTGATTTGTTCTGTAAGGGTCAAGTGCTCGTAAGCATTAGGAGGTGTGATTTGAATTTTACTAGACATTGGGCAGTTTTGATCTGGGGAATTAATGTGGTTGTATGCTATCTGAAATGAGGCTTGTTTTCCAGGAGCCAGAATTACTTGTTGTCGAGGTTGCTTACTCGAAAAGTAAGTATCCTTGGAGCGAATAACTTTAATCCCCTGCAAAGGTTGATCTTTTGCATCCAGTAGTCCCAGTCCCGGATAACCATAGAGGGTGCAAGGGGATGAGCCGTTATTGGTGAAGGCGTAGGTGAGTGCAACATTCCCAACGCCAGCATCTTCGGAAATTCGGCGCACTGATAATTGGCTAGTTTCACAGCGCGTCGGATTTGTGGCAGTAGTGGCTTCAGGGGTAGAATGCTCTATAGGTTTTGCAGTCGGTGTAGGTGTTGAGTTCAACACAGCTTCTTTCGTCGGCTGTTCAGTGATTGTTGGCAAAGCTTGCGGCTGTTTTGTAACAGAGGAAGAACCGACACAGCCAGTTGTCATTGCAGTTAGGAGCAATAACAGACTGCTTTCCACAATTAGAATTCGCATATCTTCTTTTTTTGTAGTGAACTACTTACACTGATGCTTCATATACAGTATAAGTTTCCAAATTTACAAGGGTTATGCACGTCCGCTCCAATGACTTGTTCTGCTGCATCATTAGACCTCTTGCAAAAATATATTTTTGCAAGAGAGGGAAAAGGGAAAAGGTTAAAGGGAAAAGGTTTTGAATTTCTTTACTCTTTTACCCTTTTCCCCCGCCCCTTATCCCCAGAGCAGGGTGGTTTCATACAACGAGAGAAAAACTAAAAATAGATTTCAAAGCCTCTCTCCGCTTGCCTAACGGCAGGCTGACGCCAACGGGGAGAGGAATGGAAGTGGGGTCAAAATCTATGGTTATATATGAGAAATCAAGACTTATGTATTTTTCTTTTTTCGTATGAAACCACCCTGGCCCCTTATCCCCTTCAGGGGCCCCACCTTCCCCTTTACCCCGACAAATGCCAAGAAGTCTATTACATAACAAATTCAACAGCTTATCCATCTTTTCGGGCAACGTGAACAGCAGAAAGAAACGAGAGGTTTACACTGTCTCCAAAGTTCCTCAGCTTTTCTTGCAATTGTGCAAATAGCAACTCCTTCGCCTTTGGCTCCAGTGTACTCATGGTACTTAATAGCTTAAAGAAGTCATCAATGCTGTACGTCACCTCACACGCGATTTGCTCAGTTACCAACTCCTTAAAATAACCAGAGTCTAGAATGTCTTGTTCAAACCCTCTCAAAATTTCTGCTTGAGTTTCTGCACCTTCATAGCGGACAAGTGAAGGAGCATAAACTTGATACACTTGCTCGATCGCTTGGTAAACTTCATATTTCAGTTCAGGTCTCAGATTCCATAGTAGGATGAGAAACCCGTTGTCGCGTAATGCTGTCGCTGCCTTGGCATAGCGAATTTCTGACGGTATCCAGTGAAAGGCATTAGCAGATAGAACGGCATTGAACTGTTTTGCTTTTAGTTCCCACTCCTCAAATGAGGTGTTGTGGATTGCAACGTTTGGATAGGTTGCACAATGGCGTTGTGCCAAACGACAAAAATCTTGGTTTGGCTCAATACACGTCATTGAAAAACCAAATTGAGCGTAAGCTACTGTCGCATTTCCTGGACCACAACCGACCTCAAGAATCGATGCATCTGAGTCAAGTTGGGCTAAAACGACAGACCGCTCGATCAGTTCCTTTGGATATTTTGGTCTAGCGTTGTAATAAATATCAGCTACGGGAGAATACCAATTCCTTCGCTGTTCTAAATCTATAGAAGCTCTGGCATTTATTTCTTGTTTAGAGTCTTGCATAATTATCTGTTGCTTCAATCAAAACGCTATACTGCTTTTCACAATTAGAATTCCCATATTTTCTTTTTTTGTAGTGAACTAGTTACACTGATACATCATATACATTGTAAGTTTCCAAATTTACAAGGGTTAGCGTTGCTGTTCATATATATGTATTGGAAGATGCAAGAGGTAAATTATGAAAGATGAAAGAAAGTTTATCGAGCGTAGAAAGTTGCTTAAGAGATATGCTGCTGGCGAGAGAGATTTTGCTGGAATTAGAATCAGTTCCTCCGGGCTGGATGGAGAAGATTTGCGGGAAATTGACTTGAGCGGAGCCGATTTGATAGGTGTTGATTTGAGTGGCTCCAACCTGAGCTATGCTAACTTGAGTGGAGCCAAAATGCTTTGTGTTAACCTCACTAATGCCAATCTCAGTTATGCGAATCTGCGAGGAGTTGACTTAAGTGGTGCTGATTGCATAGGGACTGACTTTTCCAATGCCAGTTTGAATGATGCTATCTTTACTGCTGCTGTATTTGATGGGGCTAATCTCTACAGGGCGGCGATTGGTGGTACTGCCAAATTCATAAAAACTGATTTTAGAGGAGCCAAAAATTTCCCCCCTCTCGGAGAAGGTGTTTTGGTGTATAAAACTTTTAGAGAAGATGGAAGTTTCTTCAAAGCCCCTAATTGGATTGAGTGAGGTGGAGAGAGTAATAATTAAGTGCAAGCTTATAGGGAAACATATTGACAAAACGCGATCTTTGCTTTCGACTTTTGAATAATGTAGGGAAATAGATTTATGCTTCGTTCAGATCGCCCATTTACATAACTAGCAACTTGAGTTAGTAACAGAAATTCTACGAATGTATGATTAACTGTACTTAGTAAGTATGATTGTTTGAGCTAAAAAATTATGAGATTTTTCAATTTTTGTCAGATCAGTCTTCCACTGGTCGGTTTTGCCTTACTAGGATGGATAGCGCCAAGAGCTAATGCAGCGCTTTTAGTCGGGAGTTATTATAATAACTCCGTTCTGCGCTACGACGAAAAAACGGGAGAATTCATTGATGACTTCGTTCCTTCCGGTAGTGGCGGACTAAAGGGAGCAACTGGTTTAACTTTTGGACCCGATAAAAATCTCTATGTTAGTAGTATTTTGAGCGGTAGTATCCAACGTTACGATGGTAAAACAGGGAATTTCATTAGTACCTTTGTTCCTTCAGGTAGTGGTGGACTAGATTCACCTGAAGACTTAGTTTTTGGACCTGACAACAACCTCTACGTTACCAGTATTAACAGCCGCACTAGTAATAATGTTCTACGCTACAATGGGCAAACAGGAGAATTTATCAATGCCTTTGTCCCCTCCGGTAGCGGCGGACTCACTGCACCTTTTGGTTTGAGCTTTGGTTCAGACGGGAACCTTTACGTAAGTAGTAGTCTGACTGATAGTGTTTTAAGGTATAACGGGCAAACAGGAGCTTTTATTGATACTTTTGCTACAGAGGAAAAAGGGTCGGAACCTGATGGCTTGAGCTTTGGACCAGACGGTAATCTCTACGTCGCTAACTTTCGGACTAATAATATCTTGCGCTATAACGGTAAGACGGGAGCTTTTATCGATACTTTTGTCCCATCTGGTAGTGGCGGACTTAACGGCCCTGTAAAGCCAATCTTTGGTACTGACGGCAACCTCTACGTTAGTGGTTTAAATAGTAACAATGTATTACGTTACGACGGCAAGACAGGAGCTTTTATTGATACCTTTGTCCCTGTCGGTAGAGGTGGGTTGAATGGGGCTGGCTTTTTGGCTTTCACTGAAAATAGCACTGCTATTCCTGAATCTAGAATGGGGTTAGCTGTGTTGGCACTTGGTACTGTGCTAGGAGCAAGCAAGGTACTTAGCCGTAAGCAGAAAGCTACATCATAAAAATCCAGCAATTACTAAAGTTTGAGTAGGAACCCCAGGCGATTTGAGCATTTTGATTCCAAATACCCAAAAATTTAAATCTAAATTGAATTTACTACAATTTGGAGAGGAAGTAGCAGCTAATGGCTGTACTTACCCTCCAAATAATGATTATTTTTACTATTTTTGGTGATTTTATTTTTTTTAATTCCTTGATACAAATTAAATATTATCTGTTGCCTCAATCAAAGCACTGCAAATTCCTGGTTCGCTCATCGAATGTCCGGCATCAGGAACCACTATAAATTCCGCTTCTGGCCAAGCGCGATGTAATTCCCAAGCTGATATCATTGGGCAGACTACATCATAGCGTCCCTGAACAATTACAGCCGGAATATGGCGGATGCGGTCTACATTTAAGAGTAATTGATCTTCGGTTTCCAAAAATCCCTTATTCATAAAGTAATGGCATTCAATCCGTGCGAAAGCGGAAGCAAATTCACTCTCGCCAAACTTTTGCATGAGTTCTGGGTCTAAGAAAAGTCTACTGGTACTAGCTTCCCAAATTGACCAAGCACGCGCTGCTGTTAATTGAATTTCTAAATCTGGATTGGTCAAACGTTTGTAATATGCTGCGATTAAATCGTCACGTTCATCTATCGGAATTGGTTTAAGATATTCTTCCCAAGCATCAGGAAAAATATAGCTAGCACCCTCTTGGTAGAACCAGCGCAATTCTTTTTGTCTCAGCATGAAGATCCCACGCAGAATTAATCCTGTACAGCGAGAGGGATGGGTTTGACTGTAGGCTAATGATAAAGTGCTACCCCAACTACCACCGAAAACCGCCCACTTTTCTATACCTAAATGTTGGCGCAGTTTTTCAATATCACTGACTAAATCCCAAGTGGTGTTTTCTCGTAATTCTGCATGGGGTGTACTTTGACCACAACCACGCTGGTCAAACATGACTAACCGCCATTTTTCTGGGTGGAAATATTGCCGATAAAAAGCTGGACATCCACCACCAGGGCCTCCATGCAGCAAAACGATGGGTTGACCTTGCGGGTTTCCTGACTCTTCAAAATGGATAGTATGAAGGTCGGAAACTTGTAAACTACCTTCTAAGTAAGGCTCGATCGCTGGGTAAAGTTCTCGCATTTTCGATATTTTATCAGTAATGTTGTGATGGCGATCGCTATGTATCAATACGGTTCAGATAAGCATTTTGAACTCAAAATAGGGTTTGGGGAAAAGGGAAATGGGTAAGGGTTAAAGGTTTTTTATTCCCCTTTCCCCTTTACCCTTTCCCCTTTAACCGAACCGTATTGCGCTATGTCTTGGTCAAACAACATTTTTTACCTTGGAACTGGTACTTGATTAATTACCGACGCAATTACCGCATCCATTTGTAAACCATCCAGCATCGCTTCTGGTTTCAATATAAGACGATGACGCAGTAACGGTGATGCAACTGCTTTTACATCATCTGGCGTTACAAAATCCCTTCCCGCTAACCACGCTAGAGCTTGAGATGTCTGCAACCAAGCACCGGTAGCGCGGGGTGATGCACCCAAAGTCAAATCAGGATATTGACGCGATATTGTCACCAATGCCAACAAATAATCAACTATCGCTTCTGATACTTTAACTTCTTTAACTGCTTGTCGTGCTTGCAAAATGTCGGCTACTGTTGCGATTGGTTTCAAACGGCTAATATCTAAACGTCGTGCTGCAAAACCCGCCTGACGATTGAGTAACATTTGCTTTTCAGCAGCTCGATCGGGGTAATCTACCATCAGCTTAAATAAAAATCTGTCTAACTGGGCCTCTGGTAAAGGATAAGTACCCTCAAATTCTAGGGGGTTTTGGGTTGCAATTACCCAAAATAAATCTGGTAAAGGCAAACTTTCACCATCCAGTGTTACCTGCATTTCTTCCATTGCTTCTAGCAGCGCCGCTTGTGTCTTGGGCGGAGTACGGTTGATTTCGTCTGCTAGCAATACTTCAGTAAATATTGGCCCTTTTTTCAAAGTGAAATTGCGGCTATTCAAGTCAAAAATATTAGTACCAGTAATATCTGAAGGTAAAACATCTGGTGTTAATTGAATCCGGCGAAACTCCCCTTGAATTAACTGCGCCAACACTTTTACTAGTAGGGTTTTTCCAGTTCCCGGTACTCCTTCTAAAATTACGTGCCCACCCGCTAACAGTGCTACTAAGAGTTGCTGTATTAAGCTAGATTGTCCGACAATTACTTGATTAAGACCTTGACCAAGCCGAATTAAAATAGGATGCGTTTCACTCATATTTTTTATTGATAAATAACCAACGCCGAAATATTATGCATAATTCAAAAAAGTTAATTTTGAATTTTGAATACTTCGACTGCGCTCAGTACAAGTTTTGAATTTTGTATTTCCCTAATGGTTCGCCATTTTCCCAACCAGCTTAACAGGTCTCGTTCACTGATGGGTTGTTTGCGAGATTGTAGCTTTAAAACTGCATCTAGTTCGGCTGCACTTGCACCTGTCTTTTCCATCCAGAAATCGATCAAGGCTTGACGTTCTAAAAGTACTTGCCCTAATCCCAAGACTTTTTGGAGTTCTAGTTGTTCTTGTTTACCCACCATTTCAACCACAAAGTCGGTGGTATCAGCTTTCTGCAACACTCCGGCTAAAGCTTGGATGTATGCTTCGCTATTATCTATAACTGGTGTATCTAAAGCTACTGGCTTGCCAAAGCGGCGATTCTGCGCCCAAACTAGTACTAATAGCAGGATACCTGCCTGTATCAAGATTGGAAGTAAAGGAGTTTTGGCAAAAAAGCTAAATAAATCTCCTTCGCTTTCTTTCTTCCTGACCTCGGCATCTTTATAGCCGTGGATGTATTCATCGACAAAGACTGTGTTACTTTTTTCAGTAACCAAACTAGCTAAATACTTGAAATTACTTAAATAATCTTGGTAGGCGTTGGCAGCTAAATAAGGAGTAGTAGAAAAAATCACCTTTCCTTTTTTGTAATTTTTTTTCCAGACAACAGCACCAAAGCGATCGCCTAAATTAACTTGCTGGGAGTTAGCTTTTTTATATCGTCTACGTGTATCAATTTTAATATCACCTTCAGGAGATTTTTGCATAGTGCTAAACTCCGCTTCTGTAACCCGCGCCTTTGCACCCAAAATTACCAAAGTATTCCCTTTCTCTACCCATTCCTGCTCTTGACTATCTAGTGTGGTTTCTCTGGGATAGCCGCCTACTTGTAGGAAGGTAACTGGGCTGTTCTCTGGCTGAATATCACTAAAAGGCTTTTGCCAACGCTTGATAGAAATTCCCTGTTGTTGCATAAAAGCGTACCAAGCACCATAGCCATCAGAGTTACGGTTATAGGTAGAGCCAGCGTTAATTTTAGTATTATTGGGAGCCGCGAACAAACTAAGTAAAACGATCGCAGCCAGTGCGATCGCTCCCATCCAAGCAAGGCGATTTGGACGTTTCATTTTCGACTTTCATAGCCTTTGAATATCACTGTTAATACTTACTTATTTTTCAGTTAAAGTCAAAATATACTTTAGACCTCTTGCAAAAGTGCTTTTTGCAAGAGAGGGAAAAGGGTAAAGGTTAAAGGGGAAGGGGACGATACAGAACTTTTTCCCCTTCCCCTTTCCCCTTTTCCCGACTTATGCAAGAAGTCTTTTCTTTAACTTCTTGCAGCGATCGCCTGTTTGATGAATGCTTCTAAATTTTGGGTAGCGGTGGGATTGTCAAACAGAACCTTGCTTGAGAGTTTTAGGGCTTCACGAACTGAGTATCGCCAATCAATATCTTTGGCTAATCGCACTGCAATCTGAATATATTGCGAGGGATCGTCTGCAATTGTCTGTGTGACAGCGATCGCTTGCAAAAAACCATAGGAATGACGCCCCCGCATAAACTCACCAGGACAAGTAACAATTGGTAAATGACAGGCGATCGCATCCAGTGTTGTGTTACCACCCGCCCAATCGAAGGTATCTAAATAAATGTCTGCCAAAGAAAGCAAGTCAAAGTAATCATCACGCGGCAGGACAGGAGAAAATACACAATAGTCAAGACTATCTAATCCGACAGCCGCAAATGCCCGTTTCAGACGTTCTTGAGAAATCCCAGAGCGAAGAAACATAAACTGAGCATTGGGAACTTGACGGGCAATTTCTGCATAAACGTAATCGTACTGCGGTAAATATTTATAAGCAGCTTGACTAGAAATGTAGACGATCGCATCTTCTCGTAATCCAAAAAATAATCGGTTGCGGCTAACTGAGTCAACTTCGATCGTTGGATAGGAAATCCCAACACCAGTCAAACGTACAAGGCTTTCGCTGTAGTGATATTGCCCATTCACAGGCTCCATCAGTTCGCTAGATAAAAAATAGTCAATGGTGGGTAATCCAGAAGTGACAGGTTGCCCCCAAGCCATACATTGAATCGGCGCTAAACGCAGTCCAGCAATACATAGTGTTGTGGCATCCATTCCTAACTCTGGAAAAATTAACACATCAAGGCGATCGTCAATAACTTGTTGACAAATCTGTTCTAAATTATTCGGCAAATGATAAAACTTCGTACTATGACACTGGAATAATTGAGTAGCAGCATCAATTTGATGCCCGATGTGATATGAATAAATTTCAAAATTTTGATTATCTGCATATTTAAGCCAGTTTAAGAACAAAACTGTTCCACTCCAGCTACATAAAAAATAGGAAAGATAGCCAATTTTAATTCTGCGATTGTTACTAATAGAAGAAATCGGAGATACCTGACTCCATTGTGGATAATTTGCCGTCATAATTTGGTGAACTAGCTGTCCATATTGCTGCTGTAATATCAGGTCATTTTTTGCCTGATATGCAAGAAAAAAGTTTGTATGATGGCTGATTCCCATGAAAGCTTTTTTCTGCTCATCTGGGCTATTCATGGTTATTTCTTGAATCAATTTTTCTAGCCCATCTTGAAACCAGGCTCGATAGGTATCAATTTCTTGAGGAGTATGATAAGTTTCTGGCAGCATCAGATAGCTCAACATTTTAAATACGTAGTTTTCAGGAAACTTCTCTGTAACCTGTTGAGCGAAGTTACGAGCTTCCAGATAGTTCTGGCTTTGCTTTAGACGAATAATCAGCCAGTAATAGAGTTCTTCTGCTTGAGGGCAATTGCTAATACCATTTTGCAATGTTGCGATCGCCGCTGGCATCTGACCAGTTTTATACAAAACATTACTTAACTTTAGATAATAGTTAATTTGGTGCGGACAACTAGATAAATACTTGCTGTAATATGAGATAGCGTTTTCAGGCAATTCACTATCTGCGAAATAATCACCCCATCTTTGCCAAGATTCTAGCCGAGCCGCTTCATAAATAGTTGGCTGTTCAATTTCTGACAAATCACATCTGGGAATTTGTGCAATTTCTGGCTGCTGGATAATGTAGCGATCTTCGTGATTAATTGGGATGCGAAAGTTAATTAATGATTTAATAATAGACCATTCTTCGGTAGTTAATTGACCAGTAAGCCCTACATTTAGGTCTTCCGAAACAGCTTCTTCTAAACTAAGTTTCAGAACTGTTTCAAAAAGTAACGAGTTAGCATTATCCTGTAGTTCATCCGCTAAACTTTGGCTGTCAATTAGTAGTGTTATATCTTGTCTAGCTGGATGTGTGAAAAGAGTTCTGAGAACATTCGTCAAGTCTTCTGCGATTGCAGTTTCTAAATTAGACCAGTCAGGAAAGATAATCAAGTTAATATTTCTTAATTCATTAATTAACATAGCGTTGCAATTACTAATGATACGATCGTCTATTAAACTCGAAAAATCCTAAAAAGCCTTCAGTTTCCCCAGCGACTCAAAAAAGTTTTGCATTAGTTTATGGACGAAAATGAAAAACGAATCCTTGACTCATGGCAGATGAATGCTAAATTATGGACACAAGCAGTTCGTAATAAACAAATTGAAAGCCGTGCGATCGCCACAGATGCCGCTATAGTTAAAGCGATAACCCAACTTAATCCCAGAACATTCTTAGATATTGGATGCGGTGAGGGATGGTTGTCTCGACAGCTATTTTCTTTAGGAATTGATGGCTGGGGTGTTGATTTTTGCGCCGATCTCATCGAGACAGCAAAGGATAGTGGTGATTCTCGCTTTGTTGTCTGTTCGTACTCGGATCTTGCATCACAAAGATTTAGCACCATTAACTATTTCTCTTGCTTGATTTGCAACTTTTCAATTTTAGGCGAATGCGCTGTTGATGAGATCGCTAAGGCAGGTCATAGCCTGTTAGAAGACAAAGGCAAAATAATCATTCAAACACTTCATCCGATAATTGCTTGCGGTGACTCTCCATACTCCAATGGGTGGCGCGAAACTTCATGGCAACCAAATGCAGATCGACCATTCTACCCTACTCCTTGGTATTTCCGAACCCTGGAATCATGGATTAACGAATTCCATGCTTTGAATTACCGATTGCTAAATTTATATGAGCCATCCGATCCCAAGACAAATAAACCGATTTCCATTATTTTTGTCTTTGAACGGGAGTAAAGTATTAATTAACCGGACTTGATATTAGAGGATGTTTGAAAATTAGTATGCTGTGATTTTAATCACATTATTATCCCCCTTAATCTCCCCGATATATTGGCTACGGGCATTTGTAGGGAAAAGGTAAAGGGGAAAGGGAAAAGGAATAAAAAACTTTTCCCCTTTGACCTTTCCCCTTTTCTCGCAAGAGTGCAAAAGTTACTTTTGCAAGAGGTCTAATAATCTGGGTTTTACCCCACCCTAACCACTGCTTGAATTCAAGAAACGATCGCCCGAATTCAAGAAACGATCGCCCGAATTCAATAAACGATCGCCCGAATTCAATAAACGACCGCCCGAATTCAATAAACGATCGCCCGAATTCAATAAACGACCGCCCGAATTCAAGAAACGATCGCCCGAATTCAATATCCCTCCCCGCCTCGGAGCTACGGTGTATACACAAGTCAGAAAAAGTTTGATTTTCCATTGTTCTTTCGTTTGTCTCGTTCTCATGCAGAGCATGAGAATGCTCCTCGTTGAGGCTCTGCCTCCAATTTAGCATTGAGTCAGAGACTCAATGAATGCATTCCCAGTAGAAGACTGGGAACGAGGAATTTTTTCGTTGTCAACTAAGAATATTTCTGCCCCTCTCCGCCTCCAAGAGGGGTTGGGGAGAGGTTCATCGAACTCACGTCAAGTTACTAATTCCATGCTGAAGCAAAACTAAAGCTCTCCTTCTAACTGTTGGGCTACCAGTCTGGCAAATAACCCTGGTTGAGCAATCAATTCCGAAAAAGTACCTACCTGTACGACATGACCAGCGTCAATCACATAGATGCGATCGGCATTACGAATTGTGCTGAGGCGATGGGCAATTACCACTCTAGTAGCGTTTAACTTAGCTAAACTTTCAGTCACAATTGCCTGGGTACGGTTATCTAGGGCACTGGTCGCCTCATCCATCAAGATAATTTTGGGCTTGGAAACCAGCGATCGCGCAATCAATAATCTTTGCCGTTGTCCACCGGAAAGATTACTACCACCCTCAGCGACGATCGTATGCATTCCCATTGGCATTTGCTTGATATCATCAGCAAAACCTGCCATTTGTGCGGCTGACCAAGCTTCTTCTAGGGAGACTAAAGCTCCGGCGGTGATATTATCAAAAACCGATCCTGTACCGATTTTACCATTTTGCAGTACCACTCCTAACTGTCTTCGCACAGCTTGGAGTTCCATCTCTGCTAAATCTTTGCGATCGTAATAAATGCTCCCTGTTAATGGAGTTTCAAAGCCCAATAACAACCGCAATATCGTTGATTTTCCACTTCCAGAAGACCCAACGATCGCGATAAATTCCCCTGGTTCGGCATGGAGGCTGACATCATTGAGGATTAAGCTGCCATTTTCCGAATAGCGAAAGCTGACACGATTTAGGGCAATGCGACCGCTTAATTGACCGGGATTAACCTTGGTTGAGTCATATTCCGGCTGCGATCGCCAAATCGGTTTTGCTCGTTCCCAGATTGGTATAATACTCCAAATTTCCGATACAGTATTGCTCAGGTCAATTACTCCTTTGATAAAAATCGCCAAAGCATAGTTAAAAGCAACGAATGTACCCAGTGTTAGGCGTGTCTGCATCAACAACATGGCAAACCCAAACAGCAGTATAGAACTTACCAAAGGGAGTGCTTCGTTAAATATAGAAACACCATCTTTAATCTCTTGCCAACTCGCCTTCAGTCGGATCTGCTGGCTATACTTTTTTGCCCAAGCTGCAAATGCGCGTTCTTCCGCCATTGTGACTCGCAGTTTGGCAACACCGTTGATTAGTTGTACCGTGAGTCCCTGAATTGCACCATTGAGTTCTTGCTCTTTTTGCGATTTCTTCACCAAAAGGAAACTTGCAACAGTCGTAACCACAGTGGCAAATATTGCTAAACCCACACCCACAAGCGCTAGTTGCCAACTGTAAATAAACATCAGCACCAAGTTGAATAAGGCAAAAACTCCACTCAACAACGTTCTTTGGGTAGCACCGCTAAGTTTTTGATGAATTTCCCTCACCGCCATAACGCGGTTGACCAAATCTCCAGAAGTATACTGACGAAAAAAGCTAGGACTTAATCTGAGTAACCGATCCCAAATGGCTGGCTGTAATATGCTATCAGTGGCGCTTTCCACTCGTAGGGTAATAATGCTTTGGGCAACTTGAAAAGCTAACTGCCCAAAGGCGACTGCAAACATCACCAATCCGATCTGCCAAAGCATTGCGCGATCGCTATCGGGAATGGCATGATTGATTAAAATTGCTGTTGCTTGCGGTGCAACCATTCCCAAGATTGTGCCCAGTAGCCCTACCACTAAAATACTGGCGATGTCTTTTTCATAACCCTTGACCCCAAAGCGCAGTAAATCAATGGCGTTGAGCGCAATTTGTGGTAACGGTCGATACAGAACGTATGCTAAAGGTGACAGTGTTTTTGCTATTGATTCATTTACAGGTGTGCGAGTCCGCGCTACGGGGTCAAAGATGACATAATCCCGATTATCTGTAGGTAACAACGCCACTGGGCGTTCCAACTGAGTATAAGCTAACATTGCTCCTTGGTCTTGACGCCACCAGCCATCTGCTAAAGTTATACGCCGAATCCGAATTTGTGATGCTTGTGCGATCGCGGCTACAGGGTCTTTAATAGAATTCAAATCCTCTGCTGGTGGACGAATCTCTATCCCCAGCGTCCGTCCAACTGCCCCAAATGCTACTAATAAGGGCGGCCCTTCCTGAGAAAAAACCGCCTCCTGCTGTGGCTGTAATACTGTTGCTAAATCAGAGAGTGCCCCCTCTATTACTTGCTGATTAAATTGTTCGCGTTCCTGAAACTGCCGAAATTCTGCTTCTGTTTCTTTGTTCGCCAGCAAACTGAAGTAGTGAAAGAAATAAGTCTGCAAACTGGCTAAACCTGCCAGAAGTTCCTCGGAATTTTCTAAATCTGCCGTTGGCAAAATTTGTCCGATAACTGCATCTTCTGCCTCCAGCCACATATCACTCGTGAGTGGAAACGCTGGTGAAGCAGAATTCAACGTTAATTCCTCAACTCCCATCCAGTGAGTATTGCCTTGCTGCAACTTCACCCATACAAGTGTTTGTTGCGTCCACTGTAGCGTTTCATCAGGCGATAATGAAAAATCTCGCCCTAATGTCTGCACAAGGTTTAATGGCGTAGTCAAAACTGTCTGCTGGGCGCTAAGAGATTGTCCTAAATGATTTACCCAACCTTCTAAAAGTTCTATGGATTGAGAGTCAGCCGCCGTGATTCCCTTAACCAAATCAACCATTGACATCTGGCATAATTGGGTAGGTTCAATTGCGATCGCTACAAAATTCCATTGGCTTTGTGCGATTACTTCCGGTAACAAGACTTCACCAGCGTTGGCATGAAACAGATAGCGGCGATGCTCTTTTGGTAAACTGTTTTTAACTCTAGTTGCAAACACCGCCAATGTTCCAGACTGTACTATCCACAATGTTTCTGAGTCATTCAACAGTACTGGTTCGTTTGGTTGAAGAAAGTATGGTTTGGGAAAAGGATTCACTGAAGTAAATCGATATGAGTTTGAGCAGTGGAAAAAGATATAAAAAACTATTGTATCCCGGCTGAATATAACAGAAATTTTTTTGATGATAAAATTACGAACTGCTAACCTAAACGATATAGACTTCATCTTTACTCAAGAAACTAGAGATGAATTCAAAGACCTTATCCTCTGCTGGAGTCGAGAAGAACACGGCAGAAACTTACACTCTGCTGACAAACATTATTTAATGATTGAAAATGCTTCAGGAGAAACGCAAGGCTACGCTATTTTGTCTGGCTTAGAATCACCGAACCGTAGTATTGAATTAACTCGAATTATCGTTGCTGAACCAGGGCTAGGATACGGCAAGCGTGCATTACGAATAATCCTCAAAAAGATTTTTGAAGAGTATAATGCTCATCGTTGTTGGTTAGATGTATTTGAACACAATCAACGTGCTAGACATGTTTATCAGTCAGTCGGCTTTCAGGAGGAAGGAGTTTTGCGAGAAGTCTTGAGGCAAAAAGATAAGTATTCTTCGTTAGTAATTATGTCTATCCTTGAAAACGAATACTTCCAATAAATGTTCTCAAAACATTATGCTTCTGCTGCGTGAAGTAAGCGAACATAAGTTCCGCCTTGCTGCCATAATTCCTCATGGGTGCCACGCTGCACGATTTTACCTTGCTCTAGCACAATAATCTCATGGCAATCGCGTATTGTGCTGAGGCGGTGGGCTACTACAATACACGAACAACCGCGCTGTTGCAAGTTGCGGTTAATAATCAACTCCGTTTCTGCATCCAGGGCACTGGTTGCTTCATCCAGTACTAAGATTGTGGGATTTCTCACCAAAGCGCGGGCAATTTCTAAACGCTGGCGTTGGCCACCACTAATATTCATACCGCCTTCAATCAACTCAAAGTCATATTTTCCAGGCATAGATACGATCGCATCATGAATCGCTGCATCTTGGCAAGCCTGCACCAAATCGGCTTCTGGTATAGTTGAATCCCAAAGAGTGATGTTTTCTCGCACAGTGCCGGCGAATAAAAAGATATCCTGTTCAACCATTGCCAACCAGTTAGCCAGAACAGAACGCTTAATTTGCGATCGCTCTACACCATCAAAGCAGATTTCCCCTTCCCACGGTTGATAAAGCCCGCAAATTAATTTAGCAACTGTGGATTTACCAGAACCACTTCCCCCCACAAGCGCTATCCTTTGCCCTGGCTTGACTGTCAAGCTCAAATTCTCAATCAACGGAGGTTCTACACGACTGTAGCCAAATGTAATATTTCGTAACTCAAGATTACCCTGTAATTGCCAAAGAAACGAGGAAGTAATTTCTCCCCCTGCCCCCCCTGTTTCCTCTGCTCCCCCTGCTCCCCCTGCTCCCCTGTCCCCCTCCACTTCCAAATCAACGGGATTTTGCAATACATCATCAAGCCGATTTAAATCAGCTTCTAAATCTTGGAGTGTACTGCCAAAATTAACGAGGCTATTAACTGGCTCTAAGAAGCTCAGTGTTAGACTTTGGTAGGCAACCAGCATCCCAATGCTGAGATTACCCTTCATTATCTGTAAACCACCAACCAGCAAAATAGAAGCTGTGGCTAGGGCTGTCAAAATTGTGGGTAATGTGGTGAGAATTTGAGTTTGTAAGCCTAATTGTTGCTGGGCGTTCATGGCTTTAGCATAATAACCCGCAAACCGAGCAAATAAATCTGACTCCAGCCCAGAAGCTTTGATGGTTTCTATCGTTTGGATGCCACTAACCGTTACTCCGCCCACTTTGCCATATTCCTGAGCTAGGCGCATGTTTGCATCTACACGAGTTTGCGATAAAAATAAAAGAGCGAGAATGTTGATTAAAGCAAAACCGACTGCGATCGCACTCAGCAATTGATCATACTGAATCATAATCAGCAGGTAAAATATCATCATCACCGCGTCAATTATTGTGGTTGCCAAAGGCCCTGAAAGTACTTCTGCTACCCGGCCATTCAGTTGTACTCGGCTACTGATTTCCCCAGCAAACCGTTGATCGTAAAACCCAATGGGCAATCGCAGAATATGCCAGAGAAACTGTCCAGATGTGCTGACTGATAACTTAACCATCAATCGCCGCAGGTAGGTAAGGCGCAGTCTAGCAAGGAATGCCCGTAATAAAGTAGTTAACAGCATTCCTAACAGCAAAGGTCGTAACCAATCTTGCCGGTCTTGGATTAAAATCTCATCGATAAATACCTGAGAAAAGGCTGGCACAGCTAACCGAGGCAGTGTTAACAATAACCCCGCAAGCAAGCAAAATAAGATAGTAACTCGTGAATTTTGTAAGCGGCTACTTAAGGCTGAGACAATGTGATTTTTTTTGCCTCCCTTCTGAAAATCCGCTCCTGGTTCCATTGTCAGCACAACACCTGTGTATGCGCGATCGAACTCTTCCCAACTTACTTTTCTCCGACCATTGGCAGGATCGTTGAGGTAGACACGTTTTTTGCTGTATCCTTCTACTACGAGAAAATGGTTAAAATTCCAAAAGGCAATGTAGGGGAGGCGGGTAGTTTTGACGTTTTCCAGAGACAGTTTTAAACCTTTAGCATTGAGTCCATAATTTTTTGCAGCTTTGACAATATTAAAAGCTTTACTCCCATCCCGCGAAACACCGCATTCTTCACGCAGTTTAGCCAGTGGCACAATCCGCCCGTAATAGCTCAGAATTATTCCCAAAGCAGCCGCACCACATTCGACCGCTTCCATTTGCAAAAGTGTAGAAGTGCGGACACGATTTGGTTTAAATTTTGGGATTGGGAATGGGGCATTAGGCATGGGGCATTGGGGAGTTAAAACTTGAAAGTTGACCTTCTGAGGGTGGAAGTTGAGCTTCTGAGGATGGAAGTTGACCTTCTGAGGGTGGAAGTTGAGCTTCTGAGGGTGGAAGTTGAGCTTCTGAGGGTGGAAGTTGAGCTTCTGAGGGTGAAAGTTGAGCTTCTGAGGGTGGAAGTTGAGCTTCTGAGGGTGAAAGTTGAGCTTCTGAGGGTGGAAGTTGAGCTTCTGAGGGTGAAAGTTGAGCTTCTGAGGGTGGAAGTTGAGCTTCTGAGGGTGAAAGTTGACCTTCTGAGGGTGAACCTTCAAGTTTTAACCTCAATGCCCAAATTAACGCGATGTGCAACTTATCCTTAGAACCTCTCCCCCACAGGGAGCAGGGAGCTACGGTGTACACACATCTTGGTAATGAAGCTCAAACCCTGGATTTACCCCCCTTAATCCCCCCGATGTTTTGGGGGGAAATATCTGCTTCTCCCTTTTGCTAAAGGGGAAATATCCGGTTCTCCCCCTTACCAAGGGGGAGTTAGAGGGGGTGAAAAGGACTTGTGTGTACATCTTAGGCACAGGGAGGAGAGGCTTTGATTCTTGCTCCCCTTCCCTTGTAGGGAAGGGGTTGGGGGTTAGGTCTGAAAGAAAGTTGCATACGGCGTAAACTAATAAATTCCCGTCCAAGAGCGCAGCATAGGAATAATATAAGAAATCGGTGCTTTTTCTCCAACTTTTACTTGAACTGATGTAGTTGTCCCAGAAGATATTTTTAAGGCTGGGCCATCAGAGGATGACCATTTGTAGCCACTGACTGATGTAGGGTTTTCTTGGAGTTGGATAAAAGCTTGCACCTGATTTTCACCTTTACCTGCAAGACTGGCGGCAATTTCTTTGTTACCAACGATCGCTGTAATATCTTGTGTACTTACCGGAAATGAAGAAATATCTGCAACGGTTCCGACAATACCACCTTCGCGCTCGCGTTTAGCAAAGCTGGGAGTCACTTGTACAGCCATCCCTGGCTTGATTTGCTTACCATCTTTATTCGCAAAGTAAACAAGACTCATAAGTTTTGAATTTGGCTGTTCAGCTTCAATTGACCCCAAGCGACTACCCGGATTCATCATTTGTCCGGGGACAGCGCTCAGTTCGAGAATGTGACCATTATATTTGCTAATAATTCTACTTTCTTTAGATAATTGCAGTTCTAACTGGGCAATTCGCCGCTTTACTTCCCGAATTTGATTTGTTTTATCAATTGATTGCTTTAAATCTTGTTCGCGTAGTTTAGTATTTTGAGTATTAATATCTTTAATTTTGGTTTTAATTTCGTCAATTCTATTAAGATTTTCCAGATATTCGCGTTGCGTAGTGGTTTCTTGGATTTCCAGATCCTTGAGTTGTACATCAATATCTGACAGTTCACTTTGAGTATTAAAATATTCTTGTTCGGCTTGCACCAACATATCTTGGCTGATGACGTGCTGCTCAAAAAGGTGACGACGGTTATCAACCCGTTTTTTAAGAGTTTTGAGTAAGTAATTAATTTGTTGTTTGCGGGAATTAATGCTTTGGCGTTTTTGAGCGATCGCTCTTTGAGTTTGATCGCGTAACTTTGGCGCATCTTGCTCTCGGCGCAGATTATTTTCCAAATCCATTCTCTGCTGCCCAAGAGTGATAATTTGTTGGTCAATCAGCAGCTTTTGTAGCCTGTCAGTCTCTTGATTTTGGGTTTGCAGTTGTTGCAATTTTACTTGCTCTTGCTGCAACTGCTGTTTTAGCGCTGATTGGTCGATAATACCGAGTACATCACCTTGTTTAATAATATCCCCCGCCTTTACCTTCAGAGTTAGTAATGGCCCAGAACTGGGTGCTTGAAATTCCACAACATGGTGCGGTTTAATCAAGATACCTTGACCTGTGACAGTCAGGGGAATTCTGCCGAACACACTCCAAACGCCAGCTACAGCAACTACAAAACTCAAAGTAGATAGAGTCAACCAAGCTTGAGGTTTGACAACTTGTATTGCTCGATCCAGTTGTTCTGGTGAAGATAAACGCTCTAAGGCTTCTTGGCGATATATGTGGCTGTGTTTTAGTTGCATTGTTCTCCTTTTTCCTGAGAGCGCTTAGAGCTTCAAGTCTTCTAGACTTTTAAGATTAAAGTGCGATCGGGGAGAACTAGGGGAGAATTAAGGGAAGCGATCGCTTCTACTACACCAAACACGCATCCGCTAATGACATTGGAACTGACTGATAACGCTGCATCAACTCGTCAACAGCAGCTTCTTTAGAGAGCCGAAACGGAAGATGGATGATTCCCTTTTGCACAAAAGAAATTACTGCTGCTTCTCCTCCGTAAACATTCTGTAAGAGAAAACAAGCCTCTGTTACTACCGATTCACAAGTTAACAAAGGTGGTTCAATCTGTCCAAACTGATTTTTCACCCATTTATGAAACTGCTCTCGACTATTGACTAAAGCTACTAATGGGCCTGTATCTAGCAGTACCGCTTGCTTCATTCTGTTAATGGTCTTTTAAGGTACTCCTTGTTTGTCGAGAGATCCCCAGGCCCAGAATCCACGCAGCCAATTAAGTCTCCTGCTGTTTCTAAAGCAGACATTGGCGTGCCATCATGATGCTTAAACTCCACTGTTGGTGATTTCAATTGCAGAAATTCTACAAAGTCAAGTACTTGCTGCTGTTGTTCCTTTGATAAGGTAAGAACCTTTTGGGCAATAATTTGCTCTAGACCAATTGCTCTCGTCACCACTCTTTCCTCCAGTCCCATCACTTCAAGTCTAAATCCTACTGTCTCAGTCACACAGAAACCAGCAGAACGTTAAAATTTTGAGATGACTAGCTTTTGGGCTGTTATCAGCAACCAACACCTTGAGAGGGCTAGTTCTGACCCTATTAGTTTACTTTAATAGGGTGTGGTCAAAAGCGGTTTTTGGGTACGAACAACAAGCTCAATCCCACAATAATATTGAAGGCAAGTCATTGTTAGCCAAACGCAGCAATTGATAACCAATTCCAGATATACCGGGTAAAAAGCCAGGATTAAATACAGAATTGGGTAAGTTGGGGAACAGTTGATAAGCTCCAGTTCGCTTGGCTCTAGCCACAACATTTGTTGCATTCTGGTGAGCAATTTGATGCCAATCAGGACGGGAACAGATTTTTGCACCGACTAACAGCACTTCCGCTCGACCGAAGTTACCACAGCACAAGTGATCGATCGCCTGTAAGCCAAAATTTTGAGTAGTTTGGAGAGCAATTTCAATTTCTTGTTGAATTTCCGGCGTTTCCACGATTCTCAAACTGCCTAAGCGTCCCAAACCAATGCCGGCTGCACCATGACACCACTTATTTGCAAAGTCAGGTTGTCCTGGTTGTCCCATTCTGCGGAAGTCAGGCCAGTTGGCGGTGGACTGGCAAAAGACGCTACGCTCATACTCAATTCCTGCTAAACCTGCTTCTAAGTATTTGCCCTCTGAGGTGGCGGCATAAAGTCTGAGCAAGGCGTATGAGATACCTGCGGCTCCATGAGAGAAGCCAGTTAAGGGCTTGTCCCAATAAGTATGCCAAGCTTTGGGCGCACCGTTGTGGCTAACTTGACGGTTGATTAAATGTTGTCCACAGGCGATCGCTTTTTCTAAAACTGTTGCTTCTCCTGTGGCTTGATGCAGGGATAATAGCCCTAAAATTGCCCCTGCTGCTCCGCTCATAATATCCAAGTGTTCGTCGGCAGCAATTAGTTCTGGTGTCATGAAATCGGCTAATACTTGAGCCTCTGACAACAGCGTTGCATCGTTGAGAAATTGACTAATTTTCACCAGGCTATAGATCATTGACCCTAAACCTGTTGCACCCCCAACGCCCATGAAACGAGCCATGCGTTCCCAAGTTTCGGGATCGACGGTGTGGATTTGGCGACGCAGAGATTGCAATGTTCTAAATGCTAAATCGCGGTAACGGGAATCACCAGTTACTTGACTTAGTGCAGCTAAAAACAAGGCAACTCCAGAGCGTCCGTCACAAAGAGAATTGTTTAATACTTGCAGTTGATATCGTTCGGCGCGAGGCACAAAGTCTAAGCCAATCCAGTTAACGCTGTCATCAGGGTCAGAAATGGCTCTGGTTTCCAGTTGAGTGGCGATTTCTTTGGCTTCGGCAATCAATTGTTCCGAATTCAGCAACGGTAACGATTCGCCTTGCCATTGCCCACCTTGGCGGCTGGAGGTGGTTGCAATTTTAGCATCGAAGGAGCCTTGAATAATCGCTACTTGTCGAGCTAAGTCGGTTTCATCTAGAGATTGTAACTGGTTGAGCAGGTCTTGATAACTGGATTGCTTGAAGTAGTTGGGAATGGTTGATGAACCGTTTAAACTCAGTTCATCAACCACAGCGCTAGCCGTGAAGAAGGGAACATCCAATTGTTCCATCGCTCGCAGTTCCGCGCTCAAAACAGGAAAGGCGTTCGGTTTATTTTGAGCAACTAGAAAGGCACGGCTGAGAACATCGAGTTGAATACTGTAATCTACGCCGTGTTTGAGGTAATCGGGTGCCAAAGCTTTTTGCAGGATGATGCCATAGATGCGGGTGTTGCGGAAGATAAAGCGCACCTGCTGATTTTGCATAGCAGATAGCAAACTTTGGCGTGAAATTAAGAAATCTTTGTGCGCCATCAAAAAGCGATACATTTGCTCAAACCCAGTGGTGATTTGCTGCTGATAATCGTTTGGAGATAGAACAACTTCACCCAAAAACGGCACATTTTTTCCCATCGGCAAGGTTACAGACTCAGAGGACAGATGCATATTATCTGTATTAATATTCTGCCAGCGCGGCACTTTCCGGCGAGATAGTCGGGGATCTGTGCTGCCTAGTCCGCTAATATCATAAGCGACACTGCGATCGCCACTAAAATCCCAACGCGGTAAAAGTCCGGTGCGGAGTACGGAATCCCAAAATTGTTGTGTGGCGGTTGTTTCTAAATCTTGGGTAAGCGGTGAGTCTTCAATGAGATTCGGTTCGTGGTGCAGCAACGTTTCCATATCAATCAGCACCAGATGTTCGCCATTGGCAATTAAGTTTTCGTAATGGCAATCTGTGGCTCTGAGGGCATAAAGCACACACAATAACATCCCAGAACGCTGATAGAATCGTTTCGCAGCTGCTTCATCCACACAAGGCAACTGTTCAACATGTTCTACCCAACCGTAGCCGTTGCGTTCCAGTACTTGAATGACTTTTAAATCTAAAAGATTGCTGTGTTGATTGCACCAATCCAAAAATTGGTTAAAGACAACTTCTAATCCTAAATCTTTAGGTTTATAAACAAGTTTAAGTCCAGACTCAAAGGTGAGCAAAATCACCGTTCGTCCGCGCTTATGTGGATCGGAAATGGATGTTTGAATTTCAGCAACTTTGTTTTGAGAAAATGGGGCGATCGCTTCATCAAAAGTTCGTTGAATATCTGTCCTATCTGCAACTAAACGTTCGAGAAATTCAGCAGTAAACTCAACCCAAAAATTGACTGCTGTTGCCACTAACCGACCGAGAACTGGATACTTCTGGAAGAAGGTCAGCATTCCATCTTCTAGGAGTTGATTGACGAACTTAATGTAGTGAGTATTATTATTTTCTGTTTCCAGCCCCAGCAAACCGAGCAAGTTTTGACCAAAGGGACGTACCTGAGAAAATTCAAAATCTAATGTCTTTATGCAAAGTCCTGCTAATCGTTGCAGTAGACCGCGTTCTAAAGAACTGTAAGCTTCGTGGGAAAGAATCGATAAGGGAAGAGACTCGTGGGTGAATTGACTGCCGCACCGAGTCAGTAATTGCTGTCTGGCTACCAAAATAGCAGGCAAAAGGATATCTTCAAAGGCGATCGGATTTTGTGAATCGATTGGTAGAAATACTTCGGTTGCAGAATTGAATCCTGTAGCGGTTTGGATGATTTGCTGTAAGGTTTCTGCCCACTCAGGCAAAGGTCGATCGCCAAGCAACTCGATAGTTCCCAATTTGGAACTAACAGTATCGAGGTCTAGCCCTTCCCACTGTAAGCGTTTGTGCAATGTATCCAATTTACCTTCTGCTGCAACTTCGCACCAGCGATCTCTACGACGGTTAATTTCTTGTTCGTTGACTCGATCGCCATTAATTGCAAATCTGCTTTCATCAAGGCGTTCCCAGATAAAGCTAGCATTGGCTGCGATCGCCCTGAAATTGTCTGATATTTTCTGTTGAGATAAGCGAACAACTTGTTGAACCATAGCTAGATTTCTGATAGTGGGAGTTAAAACAGAAGAATCAATGGGATAAGGCAGAAGGTAGGAGTCAGAATTATATTTTCTTAAAGTTACGTGAGTTCGATGAACCTCTCCCTCCCAACCTCCCTCTCCCACGGGTCAAGGGAGGAGCAACGAGAAATTACGGTTTTGGCTCCCCTCTCCGTGTCCAAGAGGGGTTGGGGGAGAGGTCAAAAAAGGTCTTGTTGAACTCACGTTAAAGTTGGTAAGAATTATGAATTAAATTTCCTCTTTACCTTCATAAAAAAGTAAAGAAGCAATTCAATACTTGTCAGATTTTGAGGAAAAGGAAAGGGAAAATAAAAAACCTTTACCCTTTAACCTTTACCCTTTCCCCCCTCTTGTAAAAAGCACAAATGCCAAGAGGTCTATACTTTTTTTAACAGCAACCACCGTGTCCACCACCGCAGGAATCGGTATGACATAGTTTGGGCGCACTTTCAGCCATCATCCCGCCGCTAACACTGAGTAATTCTTCTTCGCTCAATTCGTTGGAGTCCACAAAGGTCAACTCTGCCAATATTTGAGCTATGCTTTCGGCTGTGAAAGTATAACCTTTTTCTGCACTGGCAATTAGCAACAGTTTGATGGCTTCTGTTTGAGTAACTGCTGCTTGCATATTCTCGCGTAGTTGGCTATTTTGGAGTAAGCTTTGAATTTGTGACAACATAATTGTATTTTCTCCGAGTTGGTGATAGTAATTGTTAATGGAATTCCCTCATTTTCTTGATTAAAAAAGTAAAGAGGGAACTGTTATGCAGTATCTCTTTGGGCATTGAACCTCAGTATTAGATATGGAAATTATCCAAATTAAAATATTGGAGATGTTGAATCTAAAAAACTCTTTTAGAGAAGCAACCTGACCTGTGGTGGTTACAATGCCAAAGAAAAACAGAAGCCGTTTTTAGCAGCAGCCTGCGTGTCCGCCACCACAGCTAGCTGTATGACATAGCTTGGCTGCACTATCAGCCATCATTCCACCACTAACACTAAGTAATTCTTCTTCACTCAGTTCGTTGGAATCCACAAAGGTTAATTCTGCCAGCATTTGAGAAATAGTTTCAACTGTGAAGTTATAACCTTTTTCTGCACTCGCGATCGCTATCACTCTGATAGCTTCTGCTTGGTTAGCTGCTGCTTTTACTTGCTGTTGTAATTGTGCGTTTTGCAGCAATTCTTTAATTTGGTGTAGCATAGGTTTGTTCTCCATTTTTATTGACTTATTTATACGGCAGAGATTGCGCGCTTGTTTGGGGCGGTGTTCTCTGCTTTTCTGATTTGAATTTAGAAAGAAATAGGGGAGAACTAGGGGAAATAGTTACGATTGCGAAAAAATTTTTCAGCACAGATTAATTCGGGAATGACATCGATATCCATCGAAATGCGCGGTGTATTTCTGCCTGACAATTGATTGTCCAGGTTTTACTGTAGATCCTCCCCTTTGGAGTCAACGCCCTTCGGGCAGGGAAAAGGTTAAAGGTTAAAGGGGAAAGGGAACACCATAACTTTAGTTATGGGCTTGAAGTAAAAACGCTTCGCAAGGGTTTGGGGTAAAGGGGAAGGTGGGGTCCCAAGAAGGGGATAAGGGGCACTTTCAAGGGCAGGCTTTTAGGCTTTCGATAAATAGTTGAGAATGTTCTCAATTATTGAACGTAGTTTTAAGTTCTCAGACAATGGTTTTGGTTTTAAAATCCCAAAAATTTGTCTAATCAAAAAAACCTGCCCCAGAAAGGATAAGGGGCAGGGGGTACTGGGTTTGGGATTTAAAACCTTTCCCCTTTCCCCTTTCCCCTTTACCCCGCTTGCGTCACGAAAGCGAACTACTAGATCCATCCAAATTAGTGTTGTAACTGATCCGTTGCGGTCTGCCGATCTCGATATTGTTTGCTTCAAAGGCTAGCCGCACCCGTAAACGGAACTCTCGCCCAACGCGCCATTGTTCCATCGCTGCCGTTTTAATCCAGACGCGCACTAACATACCTGTGTGGGAGAGGTCATCAATGCCTAGCACTTCAGGCAATTCTGGTAGGCGATCGCGCCATTCTGGTTCGCTATACAATTGCTGGGATACTTGCCTGAGAATCTCTAAAACCTGCTTCGGGTCGTTTTCATAGGCCACCACAATCGAAAAGTCTACCCGCGACCAAAGGCGGGTTAAGTTGTTGACATCAGTGATATTGCTATTAGGAATGGTAATTAGCTTACCTTCGCCATTGCGTAGTTGAGTCACGCGCAGGTTGAGATTTTCCACCAGGCCGCTTTTATTCCCAATCTCAATCACATCTCCCACAGCAAATTGATCCTCCAGCAAAATCAAGCAGCCATTGACCAAATCTTTCATCAAACTTTGGGAACCAAGGGAAATTGCAATACCGATTACAGCACCCCCTGCCAAAATTGAACTAGTGGGTACATTAAAAATGTCTAGAGTCCGCAAGATACCGAAGGTAATGAAAACAAAGGTGATTAATCCTTTTAGTGCCCCGGAAACTGTTGCAGCTCGCAGGGCAATCCGTTGCATTTCACTCAAGGGTAGAGAGGGATGGGTTGTCCAGACATCGGTGATGTAGTCAATTAAGCTTTTGCCAATACGAATGACAACACTGATGAAAAACCAAATAATCAGCAGCGCCAGGGGACGGGCTAAAGCGTCAGTCGACCATCTCATCAAGTAGGGGACGCGAGATATGATGACCACAATCCCGATGTACCATACGAGAATAAACGCCCAAAACAGGAGCAAGGTAAGAAAAGAATAGATCCCCAGTTGGCGCTTGAGAGTGAACTGTCGCTGGATGATTTCCAGAAATTGCGATCGCCCATCGGTGATGGTGTGTGCTTCTGGTTCGCTGGTGTCGATTGCCTGAGAGCGTTTGACCGCAGACTGTTTTGCCTCAGCTATATGCTCTTGATAACGAGCTTGCAATACCGTCTGTTTGCGAATTAGAGTTCGCCGCAGGAACCAGAACACAACACTACCCAACACCAAGCCGATGCTGATTTGTAGTGCTTGCCCAACCCGTTGAGACAATACCTGAGGTGAGAAGAGTCGCTCGATGCGTTCCACTTCTGCTTGTAATATTTTTTGCCACTCCTGGGCCAATTCCTCCAGTGTTTTCCCATAGTAGTCTGCATCTGGCTCTGTCACTGTCACCAGCCTTAAAGAATGGGTCGTTTGATCGTCATTGAGCTGGAGGATTAGGCGGTTATTCAGGGTGGCAACAGAAATTATGGGAGTTTGTTTGGCTTTGTTGGCTCTATCGAGCGCTCGCATCAGCCGTTGGGTAATTTCTTCAGCACGTACTTCCACAGGAAGACTTCCCTCTGGCGGTTCGTCGCGATTAAAAACAGTGGGAGAGACAACCTTAAACAAAAGGTTTTTGTCTAGTGGTGAATTCACGTCGGCAATTTCATATTCACCGAGACGGGTGACGCCTTTAGGGGGTTTGTGCGGATTGTTAGAAGCGGCGGTGGGTAACGAGGGCAGTTGACTGTGGGCGATCGCACCCCAGCCAAACACCATTGCGATCGTCACCACAATGATTAGCACAAACCGAATTGTTAGACGCTGCAAGCGATTAAACGAGAGTATAACCATAGAGAACTATTGCCCAACTGAATATTAGTTTCTCAGGAGGGGTTTGAATCCTATAAGTGAAAAAACCTCCTGCCTCCTGCCTCTCTCTGTGCAGGGGTTTTCGGACTTAACGGGAAAAGTCAGATTTAGCAACAACTCCAGACAATCTCAAGGATATCAGCGATCGCTTCGCTCTTTGTCAGGAGGAATAAAACATTGAACCAAACTCAGTCATAGAGGCACGACCCTAGTGGATGGAGAAACTCATGCTGGGTGAATATGGGTGGATATATTAAGCAAAATAAGCTACTAAGTAGGTAGACATAATTAAATATAAAATAAACTCCTAGTTTGTAGTGAGCGATTTATCGTTCAATGCAAGGATTATCAGGACTAAAGTCCTTACTACAAACTTTAAATTTATTTATGCCTGGATACTTAACTACAATAAGCCAGATTGCTTAATCCCGGAGTATTCGCTAAGTCAGTATTGACTATCCAACCATTACCAGATAATTCTCCAGGGAAACTTCTGGAAAGGTCTATTTCTACCCAAATATAATTCTCAGATTTGTATGACTTAACTATATTACCTGTAACCAAGTTCACAAACACAACTGTATTTGGCGAAAGTGTTGTAATAAAAGGTTCTCTTGTACTTGGTTGGCGACGTATAGTTTCCTGTCGTACAATTTGCCGACATACACTGCCAATAGTAGGTTTATTCCATATATTTTGAGCGTTGTTATTCGACTGGCAAAATTTCAGTACAGCAGTTTGAATAAACCCTGAAGTCGGAGATTTAATTCTGACAAATTTATCTCCACTAACTGGTATATATGCTAAAGTAATCTTTGTTTTTGGCGACAATATTCTGATAGCGTTGGATGATGTTGAAGGTTCTTTGAAAACTGGAGTACTTATTTTAGTTACACGACAACTTGACTGTGAAGAATTAAAGGGAGCCTGTGTGATTTGAGCAAATACAGGTACACTCAGAGCAAACGTAGCAATATTTACTAGAGTAAAAATATACAAGAACTTCTGAAATTCCACGTTTTTTCCTCAACATCACTTACGAAAAACTGTACATTAAATTCGGAACTTCTAAACTCTGATATTAAAAGAGCCTAACCAAATTATTTTTAACTATTAGAATATCATATAATGACTTATTACTACTAATTACCAACTATCTGCCATTTCTTAATTATGAATAAATCCAAGAATAGTAAAATATTTGAACAGTTTGTGAATACAGTGATGGGGGTAAAATCTGGGAATAAAGCACAGTCTCTAAACACATCAATAGCTACTACACAAGAACTAGATATCAAGGCAGTTTTAGTTTATACACTAGGGACTATCCTACAAATATTAGTTATGATTCTGGTGTTGTTGGGAATGGAAAAATTAGTAATGCTCATCAATAATTCTTCTTTTCCCAGTTGGTTTAGCACTTTATTGACTGGATTATTTTTTGCTCTATTAAGTATCCGTTCTCGAATTTTTTCTCTTTTAGATAATACCCGTTCTCGTCAGACTTATGACCAGGTAATCAGACCAAGATGGTCTCCTCCACCTTTAGCATTCCCCATAGTTTGGATGATAATTGCTGTTTTGCGGGTAATTTCTTCTGTATTGATTTGGCAGCAAATGAATCACCATTTTTTAGTGTTGCCTTTAATTTTGTTTGTGGTACATCTGGCTTTAGGGGATACTTGGAATACGATTTTTACTGTCGAACGGAGATTAGGTGCTGCTGTACCTGTAGTTATTTTAGGCCCTTGGTTATCTGCTGTAGTAGTGACGGCAATTTATTGGCAAACTAATCCTATAGCAGGAATGACTTTATCATTTTCTTGTGTGTGGTTAACTGTAGCTGCTGTCTTGGTATTTAGAATTTGGCAATTAAATGGATCTGAGCCATTGTATCCTTTAAAACTAACAATTTTGGATCGATAAATATCTAAAATTAACCTTGAGATCAAAGCTAGTACCGCTTTGCGTAATTCGTAATACTTCGGTTCCCAACTCTTGGAGAGGCTGCGCCCGAAGCGTAGCTATGCCGCAGGCTTTACGACTTCGCTACCTCGACTCCGCTCGGCACAAGTCAGGGCAAGACGCTCAGTACAAGTTCGTAATTCGTAATTCCCATTTTGTAAGGGTTTTAGAGGATGTCTGAAAACTTTTTGGTGTTGTATTCGAGACTTGTAGATCCCCCTAAATCCCCCTTAAAAAGGGGGACTTTGATTCCAGTTCCCCCCTTTTGAAGGGGGGTAGGGGGGATCAAGCGAAATATTTAATACTTCTCAGACATCCTTTTAGACATTTAAAATGGGTAGCTAATTTACGCCGAACTGTATTAGCAAAAATATTACTTGACTTTGGATTACCGCATTCAACATTCTCTAAAACAATTTTATCTAAATATTTTTTCTTAATCATAAATAATGACAAGCATCGCCAGTTCTAAATAGTGCCGAAAGTAACACCTTGTTGTTTGAGCCACTTTCGGTATGCTATAGAATAGCGATCGCTCGATAAATGCACTTCTGCTTGCAAATCTAAAGGTAAGCGTCGGGGTTGCTGGGACTCGACAATGGCGATATCTTGACTAGCAACTTGATTTTGAATATCTAGATACACTTCCACTTTTAATTCGCGATCGCTGTTAACCATTAACCAATATTGCACCACGCACTCATCTTCATCAACTGGCGTAATTGTATAGAAGATATTTAAACGCCGATCTCCAGGCCCAAGTTTAAAGTATGCCACTAGCGGACGGAAAATCCGGTAATCGTAAGTGTTAAAAATCAGTGGTGCTGACAGAGGATTACCGGAATTAAAATCTAGTTCCCACAAACCACATTTGAAACTAATCCCATCTGGAAGAGACTCTAATTCATAGTGCGTCAACTCAGGATGACTGGCGTGGGCAAATAATCCCGAATGCATAATTGGGAAGTGTGCCGGATCGATGAAATTTTCCAGTACCCGCAAAGGGCTAGAGTGATAGTAGTAAGGGCCACAGAAAATCTTCTGATAGGCCGGATCGTACCACTCAGAAAACGGAGCTATGTCTTGTTTTGGTGTCCCTAAACAAACCCAAAGCAGATCGTAACGCTCTTGAATTTGGTAAGTTTTAACACAAGCTTGAGCGGGGGGCGATTGTTCGGGATTAGCCGGAACTAGTACACATTTTCCCTCGCTATTAAAGGCTAAACCGTGGTAAGGACAAACAAGAGTTTCTTTATTAACATATCCTAGAGAAAGACGAGCACCACGATGAGGGCAAAGGTCTTGCCAAGCTAAAACTTTGTCCCCATTATGCCAAAGCAATATATTTGAGCCTAATAAGCGCTTGTGCAGAACTGTTCCAGGTTGGAGGTCTTGCGATCGCGCTATTACATGCCAATCATTCAGCAAAATCTGGTCTTGCACCATGAGTATCGACACCGATTAGACAATTTTGGATTTGAGATTTTGGACTTCGACTTCGCTCAGTCGAACGATTTTGGATTGACTCCATAGATAAATCTAGGGACTTGGGAATTTTAGTGAATCTAGATAAGCGTGTTGGGTTTCGTTCCTCAAACGCCACGTGCTTCAAGTCGGGGAACCCGCCCAACGCAGTGGCTCCCCAACCTACAAATATCATAAGTGTTTAACCGAACATGATATAAGTCCTAAAAGAACGTGAGTTCGACGAGTGCTATTTTGACCTCTCCCCCAGCCCCTCTCCTGGTAGGAGAGGGGATCAAAAACCCTCCTTACTCGTTACTCCTCCCTCGCCTTTTAGGAGAGGGAGGCCGGGAGGGAGAGGTCTGTCGAACTCACGTTAAAAGATATGCCAACCGAGAATTAGCTCGGAAAAACTTAGGCGATCGCACCTTGCCGAGCGCAGATTTGCAAATAGCAACATTTATTTTATCAATCACGGTGAAAGAGGAAGTCGAACGCTAAATGTACTACCTAGCCCAGGTTGACTTTGAACGTGAATACTACCTTTATGTGCTTGGGCGATCGCGATCGCAATGGCTAATCCCAATCCCGAACCGCCAGAGGTGCGAGAGCGTAGGCGCAGTCCGCCGTAGGCATCGCGATCTACTCGGTAGAAGCGATCGAAAATTCGCTGTTGATGTTCTGGGGCAATACCAATTCCTGTATCTTGAACTTTAATTATGGCGTAAAGCTCACTTTTTTCCCAAAAAACCGTGACTTTTCCACCGCTAGATGTCGCTTGAATTGCATTGACAATTAAGTTAGAAATTAAGCGATAAAGCTGATCTTCATTTCCCATCACATACAATTTTTCTGAGACTTGCACCTGCTTAGAGAGATTGACCTGAGTCTCTACGGCCAAAAATGCTAATTCCTCAATTAAATCGCTAATGATATCATTCAAACAGCAAGGCTGATATTCTCCTGTTAGTTGTTTCTGGTCTATCTTCGTTAATAACAGCAAATCTCCAACTAATTGTGATAAGCGCCGATTTTGACGTTTGAGTACATCTAAAATTCCATCATTGGCTTTTGGTTCTTGCTGTAACTTGATAGCAGCTTCAATAGTAGAGTACATTGCTGCTAAAGGTGTGCGAAACTCATGGGCAGCATCAGCAGTAAATTGTTGCATTTGTTGGTAAGAAAGATATACAGGTTGCATTGCCCTTCCTGCCAACCACCAACTAGACAAACCAACGAAAATCATGGAAATTGGCAATCCCAATACCAAAGTTAATCTTAAATAAGTAAGATGTTGGTCTAAATCAGTGATACTACGCGCTACTTGTAGATAACCCGAAACCTGGTTTTGAGTATACAAAGGTAAAGTGATTTCGCGGTATCGAGTGCCAGAGTAATCTGTTAATATCTGCCAATTATGTAATGTTGAGGCAATCGGTAACTTGTTAAATTCCATGCCGCCACTGGCAAAAAGTTTTCCTGAGCGATCCAATAAACGGATATAGTAATTAACTGGATTTGCTGCTTCTGTGATTGATTTGTTAATGGATGTTTTTTTAGGCAAACAATTAGTCTGAGCCACACATAATTCTAAATAAAATTCTTTATTCAGGCGTTGTAATTGTCCGGGTTGTCGCCAAGCTGGTTCAATACTTTTATGAAGTGCATTTGCGACTGATTGCAATCCCTGGTCTATGGTTTCATAGTAGGTATGGGCAACCACACTATAAACTCCCAAACTAGATAGCCCTAAAATACCGCCCATGACAAGGGTATACCAAGCCGCAAGCCGCAACCGAGTTTGGTGGAAAATGGGATTGCTTTCCATATTTTTAAACCCTTGCTGAAAGTATTGCTGTCAAGTTAGCAAAAATCAGCAGCATGAATAGATCCCCCGATATATTGGCTACGGTATACACACAAACCCTGGATTTACCCCCCTTAGTCCCCCCTTGTAAAGCTACGGTGTACACACAAGTCCTAAAAACCTACCTTGATAAGACTTTCCTCGTTCCCAGTCTCCGACTGGGAATGCATTCATTGAGTCTCTGACTCAATGTCAGATTGGAGGCAGAGCCTCAACGCGGGGCATTCCCATGCAGAGCATGGGAACGAGACAATACGGTTCAGTTAGCGCCAAAAACCTTAAGCTGCGTAGGTTGGGTTGAGGAACGAAACCCAACATTTCCGGGGCTTTGTTGGGTTGCGCTTTGCTTAACCCAACCGACAAATTTTCTTAACTTATAAAGGGGGGAAATAAGAAATCTTGTTCCCTCCCCTTTATAAGGGGAGCCACTGCGGTCTTGGGGTTTCCCCAAGTGGAGGAGGCAGTGCGGTCTTGGGGTCTCCCCAAGTGGAGCAACTGCCGTCAAGTGGCGTGAGGGTTAGGGTGGGGTAAAACCCTCAAGAGGTCTAATATTTAGGCGATAGCCTACACCATAAATAGTTTCAATTAAAGATTCGCTGTCTTCTTCTCCTAATTTGCGTCTCAATAAGCGAATTTGTGCTGCTACTACATTGCTAACTGGTTCTGCACCAATTTCCCAAAGTTGATTGATAATTTGGTCGCGGCTGATAATTTGGTTAGGATGCCTGATAAAATATTCCAATAATTGAAATTCCTTGGTGGTTAGTGAAAATACTTGCTTTTCACCATGAGCATACTCACGAATAACTTGATGAGTGCTGTAATTGAGCGTCAGACAACCTACTTGTAAGCGTCGGGGTTGGACTTGAGGTGTCAGCGTTGCTCCGACGTAAGAGGCTCGCCGTTGTAATGCTCGCAATCTTGCCAACAGTTCTGCCATATCAAACGGTTTAACTAAATAATCATCCGCACCGCTATCTAGACCAATAATCTTTTCTTCCATCCGGTCTTTAGCTGTTAGCATTAATATCGGTAGAGTTAATTGGCGATCGCGCAACCATTTACACAACTCTATCCCCGATACTCCAGGCAGCATCCAATCAAAAATCGCCAGTGTATACTCAGTCCAGCCAGTTTCTAGATATTGCCATGCCTGATTACCATCTAGAAACCAGTCAACTATATATGCCTCATGGCTCAGAACTTGTTTGATTGCTGCACCTAAATCTGCTTCATCTTCAACTAATATAAGCCTCATTGTCAACCCATTGCTAAGAGGTTGTTTGAAAAATAGTTGGCTGTAATTTTAAATTACATTATTACCCCCCTTAATCTCCTCCCTTCGACAAGCTCAGGGCATCGCTTGTCGAAGGGGGGAGGGTTAGGGTGGGGTAAAAAAGATTTCATACATCAATCATTACCAGAGGGAAGCTTTAGTTCAATGCCGAATTTGCTCCCTATTTCTATAACATTTAAGTTGAATTTGGTTAATGTTGACATACGGTTCTATTTTATTGCCTTTTCGACTTCTTCGCAAATTTTCACCCAAGCTTGATTACGTTCTGCCTTATTTAGAGTGTCGAGGGGTTTATTTGGAGGGTGAACAGCTTGGTATTCTTCGATTTCAGTTTTTCTGTATGAGCTTGCACTAATTGGAATCCAGATAATAGTTAATCCCTCTTTTTCGGCTGCGTTGAGTAAGGGGGGGAGTTCATGTTTGTCGATGAAATCAGAGCCTATAAAGTCAGGGCTGACTAGCAGGATAGCAACCTTAGCTGTGGCTAATGCTTTTTCAATCTCGGCTTTCCATTTTGCGCCAGGTTTGATTTTGGTGTCATCCCAAACGATGAAACCTTCTGCACGAATATAGGGTTTTAGTTGTGTTTGCAGTTGTGTTAACCATTCAGCATCTTGATGACTGTAGCTAACAAATATTTGGTTTCTGATGCTTTCTGACATAATTAGTTCCTTAATGGGGGCTGGTTCAATAATTCCTTTGTCTATTTGTTGTCTTTGTCGAGTTCTTATATCTTCATACCCATCAAGTAGTTGACGCAAATCGAGTTTTAATTTTAGTTTGCCGATGGTGATTGTACTTTCACCCATTGATTCGAGTCCGAGGAGTTCTTGGTAGTCGAGGGGCGGATGTTTGGGATAGTTGGGGACGGGAACCCATTCGGTGATTTCGAGATTGGGGAGGGTTTTGTGGATTTTTTGGAAGACATCGCGGATAATGCCAAGAAATAAGCGGCGGGTTTCTTGGCGGCCGCTAATGGTGATGAAGATTTTTTTGTCTTCGGGATCGGCTTTGATGCGAGCGAGGTTGTAGATTTCGTTGTTGTCTTCATATTGCAGCATTACGCCACTGCGCCAATAGATTTGGTTATAAATTTTTTCGTGGCTGATGACGATGAAGCGGGAAATGATGCTTTCGGGGAGAACTTTGTAATGGTATTGAAATTCCAAGGTTTCGCCGTGGAGTTCTGTTTCGTCTGGTTCGTCTTTGGGCAGAAGTCCCGGAATCAGAAATTGTGGAGGATAACATTCTAGTTCAAAGCAAAGCTCAAATTCTTTCATCAGCCCGATCAGATACTCGTGACGCTTGGTGGGATATCGCTCTGGATTGAGGATGCGGGTGAGATCGGCGGGGGTGAAAATGCCTTTGGTTTGAGTTTTGAGGTTTTCATCGCTCAGGAGCGTGTAAATGCCTTCTGTCACCCAGTTGGGTTTGAGGACGTTGGTATCTTTGAGGATGGGATGATCGCGGAAGTTGAGAACTAAGCCGAGTCGATGCAGCAAGTCGATTAGTTGCTCTTGATTTTGTTCTTCGGGAATCATGTTTTCGTAGCAGATGCCGATGTAGCGGTTGTAGCTGATGAAGTCTTCGGTCATGGATTCGAGTTTTTGTTTAACCTTAAACCATGTCAGGGGTAAAAGGTCGTAGACTTCTTTGAGCTTGGCGATTTGCTGCAAAATGGCGGTGCGAAGTTCATCAATGCCGATATTGTCTTGGCAAGAGGTTTCGATTATCGCTTGGATGTTAGGATATTTTTCGCGTAATGCTTTGCGGTTGATGTCGAGGGGTTGTTCGTCTTTTTTGTTGCCAACGATAATCGCGGGGGACTGTCCGCCGAAGCTTTCGATTAGTTTCAGCCAATATTCGATGCGGTTTTCTTCTTCGCTGGTGCGACAATTACAAACGAGTAGATAGAGGCTGCGCTTAGTCAGAAAAAACTGATGGGTGGCATGATAAATTTCCTGTCCGCCAAAGTCCCAAACATTGAGCCGGATGTCTTTGCTATTCACCTGCACGTTCCAAGTTTCTACATTGAGTCCGTCAGTTTGGGATTGATTTTTATCGTATTTATCGCGGATTAATCGCTCGATCAGGCATGTTTTGCCGACGCTGCCTTGTCCGATGAGCAAGAGTTTGGCTTCGTGTAATGGTCGAGTTTCACTTGTGCTAATTTGCCTCAAGTAATTCAAAATCTTTTTTACATTTTTTGAATTAAGAATTTCTAATGGAATATTGGTAATTGGATTTTTATTAAGGTGAAGCTGCGTCAGATTGGTTAAATTAGCGATCTCCCCTGGAATCTCGGTTATTTTGTTGTCACTGAGGTGAAGCTGGCTCAGATTGGTTAAATTAACGATCGCCTCGGGAATCTCGGTTATTCTGTTGTAACTGAGGTGAAGCTGGGTCAGATTGGTTAAATTCGCGATTGCCTCTGGAATCTCGGTTATTTTGTTGGATGTGAGGTCAAGCCTCCTCAGATTGGTTAAATTCGCGAGCGCCTCTGGAATCTCGGTTATTTGGTTGTTACTGAGGTGAAGCTGCGTCAGATTGGTTAATTTAGCGAGCGCCTCTGGAATCTCGGTTATTTGGTTGGATGTGAGGTCAAGCAGCGTCAGATTGGTTAATTTAGCGAGCGCCTCTGGAATCTCGGTTATTTGGTTGGATGTGAGGTCAAGCAGCGTCAGATTGGTTAAATTCGCGAGCGCCTCTGGAATCTCGGTTATTTTGTTGTTACTAAGGTGAAGCTGCGTCAGATTGGTTAAATTCGCGAGCGCCTCTGGAATCTCGGTTATTTTGTTGTTACTAAGGTGAAGCTGCGTCAGATTGGTTAAATTCGCGAGCGCCTCTGGAATCTCGGTTATTTGGTTGTTACTGAGGTGAAGCTGCGTCAGATTGGTTAAATTCGCGAGCGCCTCTGGAATCTCGGTTATTTGGTTGTTACTGAGGTGAAGCTGCGTCAGATTGATTAAATTCGCGAGCGCCTCTGGAATCTGGGTTATTTGGTTGTTACTGAGGTGAAGCTGCGTCAGATTGGTTAAATTCGCGAGCGCCTCTGGAATCTGGGTTATTTGGTTGTTACTGAGGTGAAGCTGCGTCAGATTGATTAAATTCGCGAGCGCCTCTGGAATCTCGGTTATTTGGTTGTTACTGAGGTGAAGCTGCGTCAGATTGGTTAAATTCGCGAGCGCCTCTGGAATCTGGGTTATTTTGTTGTAACTGAGGTGAAACTGCGTCAGATTGGTTAAATTCGCGAGCGCCTCAATCTGGGTAATTTGGTTGTAATGCAGGTCAAGCTGGGTCAGATTGGTTAATTTACCAATCGCCTCTGGAATCTGGGTTATTTTGTTGTAACTGAGGTGAAGCTGCGTCAGATTGGTTAATTTAGCGATCGCCTCTGGAATCTGGGTAATTTGGTTGCTAGTGAGGTGAAACTGCGTCAGATTGGTTAATTTAGCGATCGCCTCTGGAATCTGGGTAATTTGGTTGCCAGTGAGGTGAAACTGCGTCAGATTGGTTAATTTAGCGATCGTATCAGGTATTTCAGTTAGCTCTACTCGAATTAAGATAAGTTCCTCTAAATGTAGTATTTGCGTTACCACATCGGGAATGCTCTCTAAAGGATTGCCACTAATATCCAACTTACGCAAATTAGGCAAACCCAATAGTTCGAGTGGAAGCGTTTTTAAATTGTTGCCTGAAACCTCTTCGAAATAGGGGTTTACTACGTATTCATAACCTTCAACCTTCTTTCCCAAAATCAAAGACTCAAGCTGCTTCAACTTACCAATTTCTCTAGGTAACTCAGTCAACTCTTGTCCCGATAAGTCTAACTCTCGCCAACCCTCAGCCGCCGCGCGATCTATCAGTACCAACAACTCATCCTGCGTCATAATTCCAAGGAAAAGGGTGAGGAAAGAAGATTGATAAAGACGATCTTAACTGATTAGTGAAAAATGCTACATTATCACTTGGTGGCGATCGCGCTGACTATCAGTTTGAATTGCTTTCTGTAAATCAGCCGCCTCATCATCACTCAAAATACCCGCAAATTTTGCTAGAGGATGATGACTACGCGTTGTCTGAACCCGATGCAAAAAATCTAACATTACTTTGACTAACTCATCTGGAAGCTCTGCAATTTCTTGGATAAGCTGCTCGCGGCTAGTCATACATTTGCCCTCTTTAGCAAAGTTTATCGTCAATATTATAACGAATAGAGATGTGGCGATCGCACATATCTAAATTTGGTTTCTAGCTATCTCTGTGATTATACCTGCAATCAATTATTTGGCATTGTTTACAAAATCGAGCGATCGCTAAGTCAGAAAAACTTCATCCACCAAAGATTTGCGGTGCGTTAGGCTGGCGTGACAAAGCTAAATTGTGGCAATCATGGCGATGCCTACGGTGGTCACTGAGCGCAGCCGAAGTGTTGGCTACGCTTACGCATTTGTTGATTTGGAGTTCGCATTTGTTGATTTGGAGTTCGCAATTGCTGATTTGGCGATCGCAATTGTTGATTTGGAGTTCGCAATTGCTGATTTGGAGTTCGCAATTGTTGATTTGGCGATCGCAATTGTTGATTTGGAGTTCGCAATTGCTGATTTGGCGTACGCAATTGCTGATTTGGCGTACGCAATTGTTGATTTGGCGTACGCAATTGCTGATTTGGAGTTCGCAATTGTTATTTTTGAGTCAAGCAAACGCTCCCCTTACCAAGGGTACGGTGTATATACAAGTCTGAAATAGCCGATCGACGAGGGTTTTACCCCACCCTAACCCTCCCCGTATGTATTGGGGAGCCACTGCGTTGGACGGGTTTCCCGGCTTGAAGCAAGTGGCGTGAGGGAACTGGATTTATTTTTCCCCCCAATACATCGGGGGGACTAAGGGGGGTAATTCAATATTAAGTTTTAACCATGATAACCGTACAGTTACTCTTGCGAGAAATATTCTCGGCAATATTTCCTTGAATCGCTTGTTGCAATAAACTTTCACGGCTAGCTCCCAGGACAATCACATCACTGTTGTCAAGTTTTGCACAATTAAGAACAGCATCAGAAACCGAATTGGCACGAACGGGAGTAGTCATCACTTTACCACTAACTCGGCGTTGCAGAAAGCGAGCAGATTTATCTAATAATGTTGTGTCAGGAATCGAGTTAGTCGGCTGGAAAACTTGACATAGCTTGATTTGGGGTGATGTACTTAAAGAAGCAAGAGCTGGTAATAACTTAATTGCTTGACTGGAGTTAGGGCCCCCTGCCATTGGCAACAACCAACGGTCGAAGGATCTTTTATCATCCAATTTAGCCAAGATCACATCACAACCTGCCTGTCGAATTATGGTATCCACCACTCGGCTAAAAACTCTACCAGGAGTTGATGTACTGCCTTTCCATCCCATCAGCACCAAGTCAATGTGTCGTTCTTTGACAGTCTCCAAAATTGCCCCAGCAACATTATGGGCAACTCGGATCTGGGTGTGAACGGGAATCCGCAAATTCTCTCCTAAAATTATTGCCTGTTGCAAAAGTTGAAGACTTTTGCTGATTTGCACTGGTGTTTCCGATGGGATGCGGCTAGACGAAACGATAATCACTTGTAGGCATTCTATTTCGTAATTGCGATCTTTGGCGATCGCAACTGCCATGTCTAGTAAAGTCTCGGCTGTTTGAGGATGTGAAAGCGGTACTAACAACCTTCCTTTGCCTGTAGCCGGAGCGCGAGTTTGGTAAACTACATAAGAAGGTGCTGATTTACGTTCTATTTGTTCGTTACCACTGAGTCGCTCTGCTTCTACACGGATAATATCACTACGAGTAATAATTCCTATGAGCTTGCGATTTTCGGTAACGGGTAAGCAGCTGAGGTGATAATGATTGAGTATATGCAGTACATGAGCCAGTGTTGCTGTGGGATTTACTGTCACTGGCTCTGGTGTCATAATCTCGCCGATAGTTGTATCTTTGCCTGACTGTTGCGAAGCAATATTAATTAAATCTTGCTGAGTTACAATACCAACAACTTTACCATTTTTTAAAACTGGAAAGTTGCGATGGTGAGAGTTGGAAAATGCCTGTACTGCTTCATCAGTACTCATTTGGCTAGAGAGAGTTTCCACCCGCCGTTGCATCACATCTACGGCACTCAGTTGTGCCAGAAGCCCCTCTGTGCTAGGCTCTTTGGTGATGTGAATCCCTTTCCACTCTAGTAGAAGGTCGTAGAGCGATCGCCGATCGATTTTTTCTGCTACTAAATAGGCAACCACAGACGCAATCATCAGCGGTAGCACCAGATTGAAATCTGTTGTCATCTCAAACACAATGACAACTGCGGTAATTGGTACTTTGGAGACGGCGCTAAAAAAGGCAGCCATGCCCACATGAGCATAAACTGTGGCAGCACTCATTCCCAGTAAACTGTGTTCCACAGCACCCACTAAGTAACCAAGGGCAGCTCCCAAGGCTAAGGTAGGAACTAGTAAACCCCCTGGCGCTCCAGAGCCGTAGGTAAAAATAATTAAGGTAAACTGAACTAAAAAAGCGATCGCGGCAAATGACCAATTAGCACTACCCACAAGCAAAATTTCTCTCAGCCCAGCATGATCGCGAAAAACAGCAGGTAAAAAGGCGATCGCCACACTACTGACTAACCCAGCAATTCCAATTCGCCAGGATAAACTCAACCTTACCAGACGGCGGTTAATTGCTAGACTCTCAAGAATACCTTTATTAAACAGAATGCCTAAAAGTCCCGCCAGCACTCCCAAAATCAAGTAGAAAGGGATTTCTTGAGCGAAAAAAGTTGTATCGGGAAGACCTAAATTTGCATGATTCAGATCCAGGCTGTGACTACCATAGAGCCGAGAAATCACTGAAGCGATGAAAGAAGCCAAAATCGCAGTACCAAGAGTGATACCTGACACATCTTGGAGTAATTCTTCCACTACAAATAGTACACCTGCGATCGGTGCATTAAAAGCCGCAGCTAACCCAGCCCCGGCTCCGGCGGCGATTAGTTGGCGACGATGCTCTGGTGAAGTCGGTGCCCAGTTACTAAGTTGATTTGCCAAGGCTGCCCCAATTTGGACAGTCGGCCCTTCTCGTCCTAAAGGCATTCCCGAACCCAAGACTAATGTAGCGCCAATCAACTTGACCAAAGCAATCCGTAGATTTAATGGCATTGGCACGCGAGCCAATACGGCTTTGACTTCAGACATCCCACTACCTGATGCTTCCGGTGCGAAGCGCTCTACTAGCCAACCAGCTAAAAGTCCCCCTATTAATCCAATACCTGGTAGCACCAAGTAGGCAGGTAAAAGGTAAGAAAAACGCACTCGCAATGCGCCTGCCCAATCCACTGCCTGTCCTAACAGAACTGCCGCTAACCCAGAAACTAGACCAATCAGGCAAGCTTCCACGAAAGCCAACCGTTTGGGTCGAAGCAACTGACGCCAAAGCCTCAACCAGAGAATTTTACCCTTGACTAACATATTTTTAGCGATCGCTTGTCATCAATGAAGGTATCATAAACGTCTGAAATGTCTTACCGTTCACTCTATTCATAGCTTTTCGTAAAAAAATGAAATCAGAATGAAATTTTTCTCTGCCTAAAGATAGATATGCTTTTTGCACTCTTGGGGGAAAAGGGTAAAGGTTAAAGGGGAAGGGGACTTTTGCAGAACCTTTTCCCCTTCCCTTTTCCTGACAAATGCCAAGAAGTCTAGTTAAACCTCATCTATGTTGAAACCTAGAGTTTTTTAAAAAATATATTTTTGTAGGTTGGGTGGAGTGAAACGCAACCCAACATTACCACCAAATTTTATGTTGGGTTACGCTATCGCTGCACCCAACCTACAAAACTACGGTTTTCAAGGTAGACGAGGTTTATTATAATGTTTTATCCGAAATTGACCATGAGTTTATTAATATCACAGATATTTTGCCAATCCGTGAGATGATTCAAAACTGGGTAAAGTCTTTCGGGTTTGCGTTAGGATTTACGCATAAAGATTTTCTAAAAAAATTGAGTGTAAATTTACTATTAACGCTGCCAATCATACATTAATCGTCCATAGCGATCGCGCACAAGTTCCCATTCTCCATGACGATATCGTTGTCCGTGATAACGTATAGAGCGATAGTGTCGTCGATAATAATGTCGTCGATTCCACTGGCGTTGATAATAATATTTTCCAGTCCGATGCCGTCTATGATAACGTCGTCGAGTCCGTCGGTGAGCTAACAAAAACTCTTCATTTTGCTCTCCAATTAATTTTTTTTGTGCGTCAATACTCTGTTCATTTAGAACTGTGTTGAGAGTGTTCTCTTTGGCTTCAACCAAAGTAGGTGGATAAATGAAGGCTAATAACAGGAAGACGATTGAGGATAGCTTTTTGAAACGGTTCACGTCTTTGCTTTTCCTAAACTATTGGTAATAATTTTATTTAATACTTAAGTTTAGTAATTATATAGTTCAGAATTTACAAACTTGAGTTACGCAAACGTAATTAAAGGTACATTTATAAAACTCCGATTTGATTTCTGAAAACATACTGAGACTGAAAGCCCGTTTTATCAGGGTTTTATCTGAAATTTTGTTCACAAATTAGATATGAGTTCTATAGCAGTTCCCATCCAGATGAAGTACAATCTTATATCGCTTGGTATAGTTGCTTTAGTATTATTAGTAATTTTGAGTTTTCTAAAAAATGGCATACATTCCTAAGAATGCAAAGTGGTATATCGCTGAATTAGTAATCGAGTGTAAAGTTGAGGGAAATCCACATAATGTTGTTCATGTAAATATTGTTCTTGTCCGTGCTTCTTCAGCAGAAGAGGCTTTTGAGAAAGCCGAAGAACTTGGTTGTGAAAGTAACGACACATATCTTAATCCCAAAAATCAAACCGTAACTTTTACTTATAGAGGCTTACGGCATCTCGATGTGATTCATGATGAATTAGAACATGGTGCTGAACTGATGTTTGAAGAAAAAATTGGTATACATGAAAGCGAGTTACAACAAATGTTGACTCCAAAATCTCAGCTAGCTATCTTTCATCCGTTAAAACCAATAGATCCATCTAAGCCAGACTATAGCAGTAAAGAAATTATGGATGAAGTCACAAAAATGATGAGTGGCGATGGTGTTATTGAAAGACTTTAAATGCTTCAACCCAACAATGTATTCGCCATCCTAAACTTTTATAGAGCTAATGTCATAAATACGCTGTTCGGCTCGTCAATAGACATCTTGCAAAAGTAAATTTTGGAAGATGTCGGAGAAAGGTTAAAGGTTAAAGGGTAAATGGAAATTAATTCTATCCCCTTTCCCCTTTCCCCTTTAACCTTTTCCCTACCCGAAGGTTTTGACCCTTTCCCCTTTCCCCTTTAACCTTTTCCCTACCCGAAGGTTTTGACCCTTTCCCCTTTCCCCTTTAACCTTTTCCCTACCCGAAGGTTTTGACCCCCTTGACCCCACAAATGCCAAGAAGTCTAATGCTCTCCTTAGCTATAATTAATTAGTTTTTTTGCAGATTGCTAATTGTCAAAAATATTTCATCATCAGCGATCTGGCTATTATAATCAATGTTAATTTGAGTTGGATAACCAAGTACTGGATCGTATTGTACAGTCAAGTTTGCGGCTTTACGAATCAGCGCATCCCTGATGATATTAAAGAGTTTAGGAATTGTATTATATTGTTGAAATAATTCTGCCTCAGCCGGCTTTTGAGTTGCTTTATAAGTAATAGAACTTGTGACTCGATTACGTACTTTAATAATCACTGGTTCTGTGGCTTTAGGTAAACAATTGCAACTTCTAGTGAATTCATAGCGGTAATTAGAGATTTTTTGCCGTTTCCATAATCGGTAATTAATCTTAAATTGTTCTAAGGTTAAACTACTAGGCGCGGGGGTTTTGGCTACCTGTATAGGAGGAGGTTGAGATATTACAGGTGCACTAAAACCTAAAGATGCCACTAAAACAGCACTAATTGCAATTGGTAAGCGCATATAAATCCATTTTTAACTCCAACTGCTCACTTTAACCTAGCTTCAAGATGATTGCCAAAACATTGAAATTATTTGTGACACTCAAAGCTAGTATGGTATTACGCAAAGAAAATTGCATATTGTTTTTAGAAACACAAATGACTAATAACTAATGACTAATGACAGTCTATATGGAAAATAGGGCAATATATAGGCGCATTAGCTTATCAGCTGTATATGTTTTCTGAAGTTAAAAAATGTCTCATGTTAGCCGTACCTTTGGCAGTGGCACAACTGGCTCAATCTGCAACTGGTTTTGTCGATACGGTAATGATGGGCTGGTTGGGAAGTCAAACCATTGCATCTGGAGGTTTGGGAACTGCTATCTTTACTTTTTGTCTGTTGATTGTTGCTGGTATCGTTTCTGCTGTCAGTCCGTTAGCTGCCCAAGCATACGGAGCCGGAAATAGAGAAAAAGTTGGCACAATTGTCCGGCTTGGACTAGGGATATCTCTGGTGCTAGGAATACCAATTACATTGCTGCTTTACAATGGAGGTGCTTTACTACTTTTACTAGGACAGGATGCTAACACAGTAGCACTAGCAGAGATTTTTTTAAGAGCGATCGCACTGGGTTTTATTCCTGGTTTGGGCTTTGCAGTACTTAAAAGTTTTCTTTCTGCTCTGTTGCAACCGCAATTAGTGATAGTGACTGTGGTTTTGGGTACTCTGTTCAACATCACAGCTAACTATGTGCTGATGTTTGGCAAACTGGGATTCCCGGCGCTGGGTTTAGCTGGTATCGGTTGGGCAAGCACGTTTTCACTTTGGAGTATGTTTGTTGGTTTGACAGTTTATATATGTAATCAGCCTCGCTTTGCAGTTTACGGTATTTTTCGACCTTCGTCTCACGAAGCCTTTCCTCTAGAGCATCGCCGGATCGTTGGCGAGATTTTTCAGGTTGGATTGCCCATCGGGGGGCTGATTGCGGTTGAAGCCGGACTGTTCACCGTTGTCACTTTATTGATTGGACAATTGGGAACAAATGCTCTGGCTGCCCATCAAATTGCTTTACAAACAATTTCGATGTCATTCCAGATGGCACTAGGCATTTCTCTAGCGACAACAATTCGTGTTGGACTGTTAGCCGGACAGAATGACCTAGTTGGCACTCGTCTAGCTGGATATGTAGGCATTGCCATTGCAGCTTTAGCTATGGGTGTAGTAGCCATTGCATTTTGGCTAGTACCAAAGTCGATTATTTCTCTTTATATTGACATCAACAATCAGAACAATGCAGATGTGGTTGCCCTCGCGGTGAAATTGCTAGCAGTCGCGGCAATTTTTCAAATAGTTGACGGCGTGCAAGTTACTGCCGCAGGAGCATTACGCGGACTCAAAGACACTCGAATCCCAATGTTAATTGGCATTTTTGCTTATTGGTGTGTTGGTTTATGCACTGGTTATACTTTTGGGATCTCGTTGGGGTCTGGAGCTATTGGTCTTTGGTGGGGATTGGCTATTGGTTTAGCCAGCGCTGCAATCATCCTAACTTGGCGGTTTAGCACCAGGAAAACTAATAACTATTGAAGAAGTTAGGGGTTAGGAGTTAGGAGTTAGGAGTTAGGAGTCAGAATTCTGTTTTGATAAACACAGATAAAGTTAAAGGCAAAAGTCCTCAAGCAACTAAATTATAGTAAATTAGGTTGAATGAAACAACAAATCTCAGGTAACGGATTAACTAAATTTCAAGTACTGATTATGGCGATCGCATCTGGGGTGTGTGTTGCTAACGTTTATTATAATCAGCCAATTCTCAAAGATATTGCATCTTCCTTTCAAGTTAGCGAAAGTGAAGCGGGTAGCATATCTGTGCTTTCGCAAGTTGGTTACGGTTTTGGGCTTTTCTTTTTAATCCCCTTGGGCGATAAAATCAACAAAAAAACATTAATTCTTTCCTTGCTTATATGTTTGTTTTGTTTGTTGATAGCCATGACGTTTTCACAAAATATCGTCCAGGTTTGGATATTGAGCATAGCAATTGGAATTACAACAGTCTCCGCTCAGGTTATTCTGCCCTTAGCAGCAAGTATCGATAGAGTAACTACAGGACAAACTGTCGGCAGTATTTTTACTGGTATATTGATTGGAGTTTTAGGAGCAAGGGTTTTTAGTGGATATATTGCTGAAAGTTTGAGTTGGCGTTATGTATATGGATTTTCAGGAGTAATGATTTTAATTGTTACTGTCTTGCTAAAGATTTACTTGCCTTATGTAAATAATGAGTACACTGGAGATTATTTTGATTTATTAAAATCAACGCTGCAACAATTAAAACGTTTTTCTTTATTGAGAGAAGCATCTTTAATTGGGGGATTAATGTTTGGTGTTTTTTGCTCATTTTGGACAACGTTGACTTTCCATTTAAGCGGAGCGCCTTTTAATTTTCAATCTGACACAATTGGGATGTATGGCTTTGTGGCGATCGCTGGTGCATTAATGGCACCAATTTTTGGTAAATTAGCCGATAGAGGTAATTCCCAACGTTCCTTAACTATTTCTGCATCTCTGGTGATTGCAAGTTTAGTAATTGCTAAAATTGCTTCTAGTTCAGCGCTGGCGATCGCTGTTGCTGTATTGTTACTAGATGTAGGCGTACAGGCAATTCAAGTCACCAATGTGGCAAGAATATACACTCTTGATGCTCAATCGAATAGTCGCATCAACACAGTGTACATGACTACCTATTTTATCGGTGGTGCTGTAGGTACTAGCATTGGTCTATTATGCTGGGATTTTGGGGGCTGGAATTTGGTGACTTGGCAGATGTTAGTTTTTACTTTGCTTGGATTTATTGTTATAGTCAGACCCAAAATCACTACAGCAAGCATAAATAAAAAATAATCATGGCGATGCTGTAAAATCTGCGATTCAAGACTCAGATTTTACCCTAGCATTGCTTTTTGCCAAATTTTCTAGTGGGATGGGTGTCCCCACCCGTCCCAGATTTAGGGCGCTCATGTTGCCCACCCCACAAGATGGGTAATTTATTTCTTGTAATTCCCGATAACAACGTAGATTACGGAGTCACCTTGTTTTCTCTTCACCACTTTAGAGTGTCAAGAAAGGTTGTGATTTTAGTCTACATAATCTGTTGGTAATTGCGAATCAGGAGTGTTATTTGAAACTATTGGACGGCTACCATCTATCTCTAGGGAATCCTGAACTTTAAATTTACTCTTGGCGATGGGACGTTGACCATCTATGTCAAGAATTTCCTCAACTTCTATATCACTAGGGTCAATTGGACGCTCACCGTCTACAGGTAGCGTCTCATGTTCTTCAAAATTACTCTTAGCGATCGGGCGTTGACCGTCTATATTAATTGTTCGATCGCTATGATTTTTATCTTTCGCAATTGGGCGTTGACCATCTATATCAATTGTTTCCTCAATCTGAATGTTACTTGGATCGACTGGACGATGACCATCTACATTAATTGTTTTAGTTGACTTTTGAGGTTTATTAGATAATGAAGTTATATTAGTTTCATCCACTTTTTTATCCCGATTTAAATTATTATTACTCTCATTTTTGTTTTTGTTATCCATGTTTTTTATTGTTATTTTAAACTATTTATCTGCTATAGATATCATTTTAAAAACTGTTTATTTCTCTAGCTAAAGAGACTAATTTGAGTCAATAGCAGGAAAATTTGTTTCTATAAAAATATACTGAAGTAGAATCAAAAAATCCTCTACCACAGCACAGAATATATCTCTAACTTTAGAGGTATTTTTCATCTTTCAAAAAATACTTAATTAAATTGCTGGAGGAATGTGAGATTCTATAACTGGTAGGAGCCATCTTTTAGGGTCTTTTTTGTGCTTTCACGCAAACATCTAAATATTTTTATGCAAGTCGTCTAGTACAACAAAGCAAAAGTAAAAAGTCAAAAGTAAAAAGAAAGAATTCTTATGCTGCAAGCTTTTTACCTATTTCAAACGGTATCCCTATTTCCGCCGCTTTGTACTAGTTTCATTTTCATCCCAAATCAATATCGGTGCTATAACAACCCAGGAAACTTATTCTTATAGTGTAAATACAAAGCAGTTTTTTGTATTTTTTTATACTATTAAGTAGCAGTAAAAACCCTCGTATTGAATCATATAAAATTCTCAGTAGTTATAACAAATTATACATAAACTTTATAAAAATATTGACAAAGTATTTTTATTTTGCCAAAACATTTATATCAACAATCAGCTATTAGCAATCATTACGTCATTTTCTAACTAAGGGAGAATGCATACCGCATTTTCACTTAATTTTATACTGCTTAGTTTTATTTACTAAGTATTATCTCTAAATTTATTCCTTTACCAATGAGACTATATGAGCATTCGTTTTTTCCATATTCCTTTAAAGAAAATAATCCACTTTTCTATGCTCGCTCTAGCTACGACTGTAGCACTTACAACCGTTGAACCTAGTCGCAGTAGTACTACATCTGGGTATCAATGGAATCAAGTCTCTATAGGAGGAGGAGGCTATGTTACCAATATTTATCTGCATCCTTTAGAGAAGAATTTAGCCTACATTAGAACCGATATAGGTGGCTTCTATCGTTGGAATTCGTTAGAGAAGAGATGGATTCCATTAATAGATCACTTTGGTTCTGATAAAAGTAACTACTATGGCGGAGAAGGATTAGCGCTTGACCCGAACAATCCAAATGTTGTCTATATTGCAGCAGGCAAATATACTGGGGCTGGCTTAGGAACAATCTTCAAATCGACCAATAAAGGTCAAACCTGGAACAAACTGAACATAGATTTGCCAATGGGTGGCAACGAAACTAAGCGATGGACGGGGGAAAGACTGGGAGTTAATCCATTTAATTCTAATATCATCTTCTTTGGTTCGCGTTTGGATGGGCTATGGAAGTCGGTGAATGCTGGTCAAACATGGAAAAAAGTAAGTTCTTTCTCTGGAAAACCTAATGCATCCATTGGTATTACAGGAATTTTGTTTAGCAAAAAGAATGCTGGCTTGGTTTATGCAAATGCCTATGGAGACGGAATATATAAGTCTAGCGATACAGGTGTTACCTGGAGCAGAATAGCCGGAAGCCCATCAAAAGTAAATCGAATGGTGCTTAATAGCAATGGAGTGCTGTATGTAACGCACACTTCAGGAGTTAGCAAATATGCAAATGGGGCTTGGAGCAATATTACACCGACTAACATCAAAACTATTTCATTTAATGGCCTTTCTGTAGATCCTAATAACTCCGATCGCGTTTTAGTTACTTATGACCAATACCATGAAAGTACTAATTACTCTAGAGTCTTTCAATCTACTGATGGTGGCGCTACATGGCAACAGAAAAGCCATTCATTGAATCCTCAAGTACCTTGGTGGCCAAACTGGTATTTTGCTTCTGCGGCCTCAGCGATTGAATTTGACCCAAATATTGCTGGCAAAATTTGGTTAACAGACTGGTATGGAACTTGGCAGACAGACAATATCAATGCTAACAAGCCTATGTGGTCTAACTATGAAAAAGGACATGAGGAAACAGTTGCTTTTGAACTTATCTCACCTCCAAAAGGCTCACTATTGTTAAGCGGTTTGGCTGATGTAGAAGGCTTTAACCACGGCCAGAAATTAGATACTTACCCATCTACTCAATTGGGTGGTAGTAACGGCCCTTGGTATCAAGAAACATACAGCATTGCCTACAGTGAAAAAGATCCCTTACGTATGGTACGTGTTGGCGGACATCGAGGGTTCAACACCTTTACAGGAGGAACTTCCACAGATGGCGGACATACCTGGAAGAACTTTTCCTCATTTCCGCAGAACATTATGCCACTACGGGTAGCTATGTCTGCAACTAATCCAAGTTTGTTTGTAGCGATCGCCAGCGAGAAACAACCTATACGTACAACTAACGGTGGAGTTTCTTGGAGTGGAGTATCAGGTTTACCCAACGGGCCCAAGGGACCGTGGTATTGGGGTCAACCATTGGCATCAGACAAAGTAAATGGCAATATTTTTTACTACTACAACGATGGCAAAGTCTACCGCAGTCAGGATGGAGCTGCATACTTCAGTCTTGTCAACTCAACACTTCCTAGCGAAGATTGGTCTATGCTCAAAACAGTTCCAGGGGTGAGTAACGAAGTTTGGATAAGTCTCAATTCAAATGGACTTTATCGTTCAACCAACGGTGGTACGAAGTTTGCCAAAATCGCTGGTGTGGAGAAAGCTTATTTATTTGCCTTTGGCAAACCACAAACAGGAAGTACAATTCCAGCACTATATTTATATGGCAAAATCATCGGTATGGGAGGAGGAATTTTCCGTTCTTTGGATAGAGGGCAAACATGGACAAACATTTCTAATCCTCTATATCCCATCGGCAATGTCCCGAACGTGATGGAAGCTAGCAGACAGCAATTTGGACTAGTCTTCATTGGCACCGACGGTAAAGGAATCTACTATGGAAAACCAAATTAATATAGATACATTGCATTCCCTACAGAATTGGATGTCACTACCTGGGTATCGCTGTTGTCGCAAGAAGTTATAAGTTTAAGATAACGTAGACGCTTTGGCTTGCCGCAGGCTACCGCAAAGGAAGAGAGATGAGAAGAGAAGAGTTTGATGTGGGTGAGTATGTCGATCTGATGAGGTTGTTGTTGGATTTAAAGATCGAAGATGAGTATCGTGATGGTGTGGTGGCAAATTTTGAGAGAATTAGAGCGATCGCTAATTTGGTAAATTCTTTCGCTTTACCAGAGGAAATTGAAGTTGCACCAGTTTTTGAACCATAATTGCTTCGAGAATAGCTATGTTGATGTTTTAGTGAAGTAAAAATTATTGCTGACTGCTATTACTCAAAAAGCTAAACGTGCTATCTCTTAATATTTCAGCATGAATTTTGATTCAGCCGATGCCATAACAATATCAACTGCTGTACGCGAAGGTAGAACTAGCGCTGTGGAGGTTACGAAAGCTGCGTTAACACGAATAGCAACGCGAAATCATCTATTCAACTGTTTTACCACTATAACTGCTGAGACAGCTTTAACAGATGCAGCACTAATTGACAGGGAAATTGCCCAAGGGAATAATCCGGGAATGCTGGCTGGTGTGCCTTTTGCGGTGAAAAATCTCTTTGATATCGCTGGTTTAACAACTCTGGCGGGATCGAAAATTAATGCAAAAAATCCAGCCGCAAGCCTTGATGCAACAGCTATAGCGAAGTTGAAGCAAGCGGGTGCTATTTTGCTTGGTGCTTTGAATATGGATGAGTACGCTTATGGGTTTGTAACAGAAAACTCCCATTACGGTGCTACTCACAACCCCCATGATTTACAGCGAGTTGCTGGTGGTTCATCGGGTGGTTCGGCGGCGGCGGTTGCGGCTGGGTTAGTACCGCTGACGCTGGGTTCTGATACTAATGGTTCAATTCGCGTTCCGGCGGCGTTGTGTGGCGTTTTTGGTTTCAAGCCAACTTATGGAAGATTATCTCGTGCTGGAGTAGCTTTATTTTCTAGTAGTTTTGACCATGTTGGCCCTTTTGCGCGTTCGGTGCAGGATATCGCTACGGTGTTTGATGTGCTTCAGGGAGAAGACGATCGCGATCCCATTTGTACAAAGCGTCTACCTGAATTATGTTTACCACAACTCAAACAAGATATTTCTGGTATCAGAATTGCGATTGCAGCTGATTATTTTACCAAAGGTGCAGAAACGGCAGCTTTAGCAGCAGTGCAAAAAGTAGCTGATGCAATAGAAGTCACTGAATACGTAATCATACCAGAAGCACACCGCGCCCGTGCGGCAGCCTTTGTAATTACAGCTAGCGAGGGCGCAAATCTGCATTTGGATAAGTTGCGATCGCATCCTGAAGATTTTGATTTCGCTACACGCGATCGTTTTTTGGCTGGGGCGTTAATTCCTAGTAGCTGGTATCTCCAAGCACAACGGTTTAGAAGATGGTATCGTGATCGCGTTCGGGAAGTTTTTCAAAATGTCGATGTCATTCTTGCCCCAACTACACCAATTTCTGCGCCATTAATTGGTCAACAAACCATGATTTTGGATGGCGAAGAAATTCTTGTCCGTCCTCATTTAGGGCTATTTACTCAACCATTATCTTTTATTGGTTTACCCGTTTTATCAGTACCAATTCAGTGCCAAAATGCATTACCTTTAGGTGTGCAATTGATTGCAGCACCATATAATGAAGCGTTAATTTTACGGGTTGCGGCTGCGTTAGAGGCAAAGGGTGTAGTTTCAGCACCAGTAATTTTAACGTGAGTTCGACGGCTCTAAAAACCCCATTTTCATTCCTCTCCCCCACTCTTCGAGAGGCTTTGAAAACCTAATTTTTTCGTTGTCAACTAAGAATATTTCTGCCCCTCTCCGCCTCGGAGAGGGGTTGGGGAGAGGTTCATCGAACTCACGTTAATTTTAAACGCTCTTAACTCAGAGGTTGTTTGAAAAATCTAATTTATTACATCACAAAAACGCGAGAAATCCATCACAAAGACGCGATAAATCGCCGTCTATACAATTATTAGTGTGCTGCTAATTCTTTGAAAATAATTGTTTTGTTTTCACGCACCACTTAATCCTGGTTATATCCCCGAAAAGACTTAGTATCAAACATCCTCTAACTTAATTGATTGCGAAACTTATTAATACTAATAGTTAATAACACAACAGCAATACTAAGCAATGCCAGAATATGCATCCATAACACATCTAAACCAACTCCTTTAAGTAAAATTCCTCGAACAATGGCAATGTAATGACGTAAGGGATTTAGTAGAGATAGGACTTGAAAAAAGGGGGGCATGGCTTCAATAGGGGCAAGCACCCCAGAAGTCTGCAATATCGGCATATTGACGAAAAATGACATCAATACCACCTGTTGTTGCGAACTGGAAAACATCGCCAACATAATACCTATACTGATCCCAACCAGCAAATAGATAATTGACAGCCCAAAAAATAGTAGAAAATTTCCACGCAACGGTAAACCAAAGACCAGTTGTCCTAAAGTCAAAGCTAGCAGAATATCTCCCATGAGCAAAAACGCTAAAGGCAAAATTTTGGAAAGCAAAATTTCCCAGTTTGCGGCTGGTGTCATAAGTAATTGCTCCAAAGTTCCGCTATCTTTCTCTCGTACAACAACGACTGATGAAACTAGTGTTCCAACAAGCGTTAACACTAAACCCATGACTCCTGGCACAAAATACCAGCTACTTATTAGTCCTGGATTATATAAAAATACCACTTGAAATGATATCGAAAAATTCAGTTGGGTTTGCCCAAAGTTACGATTATAATTTTGAATAATCTGAGTCATGTAGCCATTGGCAATGCCTGCTGCGTTTGCATCCACTCCATCAATGAATACTTGAATCTCAGCTTCTTTTGTTGCCAGCTTTCTAGGAAATTCTGGTGGAATAATCACCCCTAGATTGAGTTTACCTTCTTCTACTTGACGGCTCAAATCTTTCTCAGATGTTGGTACAGATTCGATGCTAAAAATACTATTAGAGGTCATTGCTTGAACAAGTTCCCGACTAGCACTTACATTCGCATAATCAATGACACCCAATTTTAAATTATGTACATCGGGATTAAGTGCAAATCCATAAAGTAATAATTGCATCGTTGGTGGTACAATCAACAGAATAATTAACTGCTTATCTCGTAAGATTTGATTGATTTCTTTGCGAAGTAATGCCCAAAACGAGCTATTAAATAGTCGTGAAACAAACATATTGGTTAATAGCTGCAACATCTAGAATAATACAGTTTAATAAGGTAATTGCATCTTACCTAAAGCACGGCGTGTTATATTAAAAAACACCAATCCAAAAACAATTAGTACGATTAAATCAAACCAAACTCCTGCCCATCCAATACCCCTAACAAAGGAATCACGAGTGATATCTATAAAATAGCGGGCGGGAATTATGTTAGGCATAAGTGACAGGGGAAAGGGAATGTTGCTAATAGGATAAATAAAACCAGAGAGTAATAAAGAGGTAACAAAACCAATCACAGAGACACTTTGTACAGCAGCATTTTGGTTACTGCTTCGTACTCCAAATAGCAAACCAAATAAAACACTGTCTGTAAGAAAAAGGAGAGTTCCTATTAACAAGGTGATAGAATTGCCTACTAAGCTAACCTGGAAAATTAGCGAACCTAGACCCATGACTGTGAATGCTTGAAGGATAGCTATCACTAGGTAAGCTAGTCCTTTACCAAGTAACAGTTCAGTTGCACTTATACTAGAAGCGTAAAGTTGTAAGATGGTGCCTTTCTCCTTTTCTCTCACCATTGAAATCGCTGTCAGTAAAGAGGGAAAGATCCATAAAACCACAGCGTAGACTCCCGGTACAATATACAGAGACTCTAACCGACCGGGGTTAAACCATAAACGAATTCGAGGTGTGACGCTGTTATTAGATGTTATCAGTCCTTGCTCCTGCATAAAAAAATTCGTCACTCTCTGAATGCTATTTTTTATGACACGAGCATTATTGACATCTGTACCATCAATCAGTACTTGCAGCGTAGTATTTTTACCAGCTTGCACATCTCGGCTGAATTGAGGAGGGATAATGACTGCTGCCTTGGCAATGCCACGGTCGATAGCATCCCGCACCGGATCGTTTCCCGACCATTGGGTGGGCATAAACTGATTGGTGGCGTATAGTCGCTCAATATAGCTATTGCTAATGTTTGTGCGGTTAAAATCTTGCACGATTAAGGGAATATTTTTACTTTCTAACCGGATTGCAAACCCAAAAATGAGTAACGTTATAAATGGCAGTATAAATGCTAACGCTAATGTCAGGCGATCGCGCTGAAACTGTACTAGTTCTTTGGTAAACTGAGCAAAAATCCGTTTCATAAAAGCTATGCTAATTTCATTCTGAATTCTGACTCCTGACTCCTGAATTCTTACATTATCCCTAACTAAGACAATACGATATGTGTTGTCACCAGAGCTAAGATAAATACAAAATCAACTGCCGAACCAACTAGAGAACCAAAAAACTTTGTCGGTAAAGCATTGCCAAACAACATTACCACTGTTCCCACAAACATCCAAGGCCATTGGATTTCACGCCAAATGTAGAATCCTGCCACACCAACTAACAAAGCGATTAAAATTGTCAAAATTGGCGCTTGACTTTTTTTCGGTTTATATCGCAGACTGCCAGCAACGTTTATTGGTGCTAGTTCCAAGTGCTTAAGATTAGTAAACAATCCCAATCCAATCAAACCAAATGTAATCGTCCAGCAACCAGAGAACAAAATCGGTTTACTTGCCCAGAATACACCAGCAGCACTAGCTAGTCTAATGGCTACTACCACCAACAATGGAATCAATAAATCATGTAATAAGAAGCGCAGACGATTAAGAAATTTTAGGAAATTACCTTCATTAATTAAACGACCTAGCGAAATAATCAGATTGTCATAGGTCATTCCAGCTACCACTAATAGCAGCAATAATATGTTGGCATGGTGTGAGTGTTGCCATAAACTTATGCTCCATGTAGCTAAGAGCAAATTAGCTACCGTATAGAGTGGATATAAGATAGCCCCCATAATTTAATTCCTAGTATTTTTAGAGAACGAAAGTTTAGATTACAAATTTAACTTCTATATATTCTTAATTCGGTTCAGCTAATCAACTGAAGCTTTTAAGAAATTAGGTATGAGCTAATAATTACCATCTGGAACAAGCAATGTTTTATACTTTATCATCACTCGATTTGAAATAGTGTAAAGAAATAATTCGTTTTTGATTTTTAAATAACTCTGTAAAAAATTAATTCCAATGTTGAATTAGCATCAAAAAATAAGATGAAATACAATTGATTTAACCTCAAATCTTGAACTTTTCGTCTAAAAGCGTGCTTTTTCAGGTCAAGGTGAAAATTGCACAAGATATAAGTCGGGCTAGGGCAAACACATCTAAATAAACGTCAAGTCGATGAACCTCTCCACAACCCCTTTCCGACGCAAAGAGAGGCAGAAATATTCTTCGTTTCCAATGAGAAAATCATGATTTCAAAGCCTCTCGAAGACTGGGGGAAAGGAATGGAAGCGGGATTTTTTAGATCCGTCAAATTTACGTTAAATAAAATTTCAAAGCCTTGACTGAAATGAACATATACTTGCATTGCACAATTAGCGACATTATAAGCACGACGTTAAAAAATGAAGGGCTAGAGTAAAACTTTAACTCCAGCCCTAAATATACAGCTTTAGGTAATGCCTAAAGCATTAATTTGTCTAAGTGGGTGAAGTCACACCAAAGGTGGCTGATCCAAAATCTAAGCGGAAATTGTTTACCGTACCTTGAAGGACACTTTGACTGGTTCCATTGGCAAGCGAGCTTCCACCATTAGTAAAACCTATGAATGTTTGTGAGGTTGCTGCAGTAATTTGAACACCAGCTGCACCCCAATGAACAGCGTCCAAATCTGTAGCTGATACTTCTTCAAGCAAGCTAGATTGTAATTCAGCGATTTTGATATTAGCCATAATTTCCTCTTTGAGTTTTCTTGGTAGTACGTTGACGTATCTTATTTACTATGCTTCTAAAATTTTCCCTGATGACTCTTAAGAAGGGAAAGACCGTGAGAAAGCATCAGCATTAAAAGTAATAGTGAAAGATGGCGATCCAACCCCTGCTTGAATGCTACCAACTGCTCGAGTATCGTTCGTAATCCTTCCCGATCCAACATTTATACCTGTGGCAAGAGAAGTTCCACCTGTAGTCACTTGGAAATCATTGCCTCCTCCATTAATTAACCGTAAATCGGCATCAGAAAGTTTCTCGAATTGGCTTTCTGGCTGCAATTCAGATATTTTTATCGTAGCCATAGATTCTATCTATTCAAAAGAGATGAATTGAAATTTGTGCTGTGTATGTTTGAATTTGCAAACATAACTCTAACGGTCAGAGTACTTCCGTTAAATTCTATTACAAAACTTGAAAAAGCTTTAGGTAATGTCTAAAGCATTAAGTTGTCTAAGTGGGTAAAGTAATACCTTGGGCTGCTGATCCAAACGTTACGAAGGCATTTCCTAGTTGACCATTAGCGAAAGTAAAACTGCTTGAATTGCTAATCGTTGATCCACCACTAGCAAAACCTAAGACACCTCCTGAGGTTCCTCCAACAGCTTGAATACCAGGTGCACCCCCATGAACAGCGTCCAAATCTGTAGCTGATACTTCTTCAAGCAAGCTAGATTGTAATTCAGCGATTTTGATATTAGCCATAATTTCCTCTTTGAGTTTTCTTGGTAGTACGTTGACGTATCTTATTTACTATGCTTCTAAAATTTTCCCTGATGACTCTTAAGAAGGGAAAGACCGTGAGAAAGCATCAGCATTAAAAGTAATAGTGAAAGATGGCGATCCAACCCCTGCTTGAATGCTACCAACTGCTCGAGTATCGTTCGTAATCCTTCCCGATCCAACATTTATACCTGTGGCAAGAGAAGTTCCACCTGTAGTCACTTGGAAATCATTGCCTCCTCCATTAATTAACCGTAAATCGGCATCAGAAAGTCTCTTGAATTGGCTTTCTGGCTGCAATTCAGATATTTTTATCGTAGCCATAGATTCTATCTATTCAAAAGGGATTAATTGAAATTTGAACTGCTTTAGTTCAACACAATAACTATTAAACAATTCAGATAATTTTGCAACACTTCTTTCCTTAACTTTTGTAAATTTATTTTTGATATATTTGCTAAAAAACAACAATTTAGATGGAGTATAACGCCACCCAAATTGTTGTTTTAGTTTTTAATTATCAGAATAATTAATATCTAAATTAGAACTGGGTTGATAATTCACTTTTAAAGGAATTATCTTGAACACCAGCACTTTCCACACCATGATTGATCGAAACAAAATTCAGGAGACAGGAGTCAGAATACCCTTCTTGTATTCTGATCGAAAAAGCGGATAGCGCAGCGTAAAGCCTGCGGCATAGCAACTCTTAGAGACGCTACGCGTAGCTTGCTTTTCTGCAAGAGTACCCTTAGAGCGAATCCGCGAACGTCTGAATAAGCGGGTTTAAGACTCCCACAAAATTGTAGATTTAGTAGTCTTCCCTACGGAAAGCTACGCCAACAATTAGTTGCGGGTCTGAACCCCCAAATGAATTGATTATGATTTCTGAATTCTTATTTAACTAAAAGTGCTTAAAGCAAAAGCAAACACTTAAAGCCAAAGTGCCAAACAAGCGAGTTGTTATTTTATTTGACTATAGAGTTAGCTCGACTTTATCCATTTTTAGCAAAGTGAATATTATCCCTGAAATCTTTGTGCAAAAGTAGTTTTACTTTTTTAACTTCATCAGTAATCTGTGATGTTGAAAAAGTATTTGCCAAAAAGCCAGGGTTTTTGCTGGATAAGGAAAACCAGATTTTTAATTTTGGATAAAGTCGAGTTTAGAGTATGTTTGAATTTGCAAACATACTCTAACGCTCAGAGTACTTCCGTTAAATTCTATTGCGAAACTTGAAAAAAGGTCTTTGAGGCTAACGTCGTGTTAGTTTTTCTTAGATGGTTTTACTATTGCTTGAATTAAAGTTCCAGCCGTTACTATTTTATTACCGGCAGGGTCTAGAGATATTGAAGAAGTACTAAGACTTCTAGCATCTATAGTAGCTCCTGTGTCGTCGTAAGCAGCGAATGAGCCAGTTGTGAACGCTATAATCGTAGTACCAGCGCCTACAACTAAGTTTTCGGCTTTCTCATCATTTAGAGATTCTAAATAACTCTGCTGGCAGTCTAAATCACGAATTTTAAGCATACTTCTCCCTTGTTAACTTCCTGTTTACCTTTGATTAACTTCCTATTTAGGATTATTCTCTAAGTACAATCTCTTGATTGCTTTTTCGTGCCACAAAAAAGAATAGCACTATTAGAAATTAATAAATAGTAGTTTTACATAAAATTTTTGCATATCATCCATAAAAAAGCTCGTCCTGTCAAGCTGTTTACCTCATTTTGTCTTTAGAGGTTGTTTAAAAAGTCTTTTGCTGTGACTGATTTTAGGTACTTTCAAATCCTCTGTATCCTAGTCATAGAGACCTTTTAGCGCACAATCGCAATAAGTTTACCAATATGAGATTAGAGAAATCATTAAGAAGTTGCAATGGAAGCATTACTACTTATGCGAAGAATATTTAGTTGCTTTTCAGGCGATTTTAAGAACAGTAGTGGTTCGCGAATATCATTCGCGAACCGTAAATAGATAAAATGATTTTTCGATTTCAGGTATTAACAAGCGAGTCTGTTATCACACACAAAAATACTGTGCCTATTCTCCGTTGGTATATATATCGTTGGCAGATAGAAGAGTATTATCAAATTCTGAAATCTGGCTGCAAAGCCGCAAAGCGATCGCTTGATGGGTGAGAGATATCTTTGATGATAGGTTTTTCGACTCTAATTGCCGCACAACTATTAAGAATGACTTATTTATAGCGTTCAACTATTAAGAACGACTTATTTGTATTGAACTAAACTACAAATTGTTTGCTCGTAGATGTAAAATAAATCACAGATGTATCTGCTGCTTGAAAATACACCTCCAAAGCAAAAATAATGTTGGATTGACTACTATTGATTGGACAATACGCGCAATAGTGTGGGTGGGATAATACTTAGAATATATAAAAAATAGTGTAATTAAGATACAAGTTTGGTGAAGAGGTTAGTTAGAGTTGGAAACCTTGTACCAAACTTGTTTGTTGTATTCTTTACTACATTTTGTTGCACTATTTATTACATTTTGTTGTATTGTTTATTACATTGTGAAATCAATGATTTAATTTTAATTGTTTAAAAGCTTTGTAAAGCCAAGAATGGTTTGTATAAATTATTCGCGAACCGTAGAATTTTTGTTTTATGCCTAATAACTCAAAACCCTCGCCCCAAGAAGATTTATATGCACGCATAAATTGCGTAGTTCAAGCTAAAGAGCATCTTGAGAAAGAAATCCAAGCAATAAGTGCAAGTGCTTCGGAAGAAGTAGCTGCATCTTCCTGTTGGATTGTTCGCTATCTTGCTAAAGGCAGGAAGTCTGTATATTGGTATTATAAATTACATGCTAGTATGGCAATATTTCCAACAAAGACTGATGGTAAGAGTTCTCGTTACAAGCATTTAGGTAAAGCTGGTAGTCAAGCATACCTGGATGCTGTAGAACAAATTTTTCTCAAAGCCAAAATCGAAGCATTAGATCGTTCAATTAAAACTTTAGACCAGGGTTTGAAAGATTTAATCGAAGAAACTTCTAAATACAACAAAGATTAGTAGTGGGTTTACGAATAATGTACCCGCGAACTACTCTCGCTTCTTATATCCTGTGAAAAGTCAGGAGTAATAACGAATAGCGTACTCCTACGGTGAAACAAGCTACGCACAGCATCTCGTTGGCGCAGCCTTTCATAGAGAAGAGAAGAAAGAAATATTTAACTAAACTGTATTGTACTATACTTCATCAAAAGCACCTGGATAAACAACCTTGCCTTGATACTGCTTTTGATAGTTTTGCAGTGCTTTCACCATGAAAAATTCCTCTGGTACTGGAAAGGGAGACTCGATTTCATAAACAACAGAAGGCTGAAAACCAAAGCGAGTATAGAAGTGGGGATGACCTAGTACAATTACTATGGCTTCTTTGTTTGCCTCTGCTATTTCTAACCCTGCTTTTATGAGTGCGCTGCCAATTCCTTGTCTTTGAAACTGTGGACGAACTGCTAAAGGCGCTAAACCGAGAACCTGGAGTATTTCTTCACCCACTAGATCGATGTAGCTGAACAAAATATGACCGACTACAATATTTTCAACCTCTGCAACTAGAGAAAGTTCTGAAATATAACGGTCAGAATTGCGAATTTTTTCTACAAGTTTAGCTTCGTTTTCCTGCCCAAAGGCTAATGTATTTACCTCAGCTATTGCTGTGTAGTCTGACAAAGTTTCACAATGAATATCGATCATTTTAAGAGGTTGTTTTAAAAGTGGTATGTTGTGATTTTAATCGAATTATTACTCCCTTTAATTTCCCCTTATAAATCTACCGTGTATACACAAGTCGAATTACCCCCCTTAATCCCCCCTTATAAAGGGGGGAAAAAGAAATCTGGTTCCCTCGCCAATATATCGGGGAGTACTTGATTAACTAATGTAGGCGGCTTAAAAGTTGAGTGTAAATGTCTCAATTTTATCAAAAGATTATAGTTATTTTGAGGGATTTGCTAATGCGATCGCAGAATTTTTTGGTCAGGCTCCAAAATGAACAATTCTATTTCTGCTTTATGTCAATAGGCTATCAGAAGGAATGAAAAAATGCCTTTAGAGAGAATCAGCAAACAATGAGAGTGTGGTAATCTCCAGTTCAATATTTCTTTGGCTGCATAGTATCACTTCACTGAAAAACTGGAGGTAGGGAACAGAATGGAAATTGATTTTACAACTATTTTAGGACTAGTAGCAGGAGTACTGACTACACTTGCATATCTCCCTCAACTTATTAAAACTTGGCAGTCCAAATCAGCCAATGACCTTTCTTGGAGTATGTTAATTATTCTTTGTGTAGGTATTATTTTATGGTTGATTTATGGTTTTTCTGTTCATGATATTCCTTTGATTGCTGCTAACATTGTTACCTTACTTATTGCATCGGTGATTTTAGTGCTGAAGATTAGGTACAGCTCAGGTACAGATGAAGAAGGCAAGAAACAGGAAGCACAAGGCAGAACCGAAACCACATAGATTAAGAGTTGAAAGCAGGAAACAAAAGTCAAATGCCAAGGGTAGAGACGCGATTAATCGCGTCTCACAAGAATCATTTTGCAGAAATGGGGAAAAGGGTAAGGGGTATGGTTCGACAAGCTCACCAACCAGGGGAAAGCGGCTCATAAAAACCATGAATCCCTTTAACATGAGTCTCTTTCCCCCCTCTTGCAAAAGTTACTTTTGCAAGAGGTCTAGTCTCTACCTGGATAATTTTAAGCAAAGTTTATACCTCCGCTAAATAATTGCATAAAAATACACAAGTTATGACAATTACTAAAGTTGATTTCGCGCTTTGAGTTGCAGATATCGCTCAACTAACCGATCGGCAATTTGATTTGCTGGTGCATCTAGAACCAATACACCTTTTTGTTTCAATTGGGCATAAGCTACTTGTCTTTGCATTAATAAATCTAGTGCTACTGCACGGGTATAAGCACCTGCAACATCATCTGTAAAGGTGTGTGCTAGACGATCGATTTGTGGATCTCGCAAAGTCACGCAAAATGGAAGGTAGCGGGGTGCTAACTTGGAGAGTGCAGCTAGGAGTTCTGTAGAGGCAGTAACATCAACTAAATCGGTAATCACTACTACCAGCGCCCTCCGAGTTTGTCGCTGCACAACATTTGTTACCGCCCCCAAATAATCAGATTCAAATAATACCGGTTGAATTGGAGTTAAACGATCGATTAACTGATTCAAATGATGTTGACCGCGTTCTGGGGGAATCCACGTATGCATTTGGCGGTCAAATACACCAATACCGACGCGATCGCCTCGATGTAAACCTGCCAAAGCTAAGGATAAAGTTGCATTCAATCCCCAATCAAATCGCTGCAAATTCTGCACTTTTGCTGTCATCAGCCGACCGCGATCGAGTAAAATCAGTAACGTTTGTTCCTGTTCTGGTTCTAGAACCCTGACCAGTGGCATGGCATTACCATAAGCCCCAACCCGACGGGCAGTAGCTTTCCAATCAATAAACCGCAAATCGTCACCCGTGCGATAGTTTCGCAGTTCGGCAAACTCTGTACCAATACCAGTTTTGCGAGATTGGCGCATCGCTCCTGATGATTGCAGTGTCAGACGAATGGTCAGCGATCGCAATCCCACTAAATCAGGATAAACTTTCACTGGCAGACTTTGGGGAATTTGCCAATCATCCCAAGCTAGTCCCCAAAGCCCCAGTTGTCGGACTTGAATATTTCCCCAAGGAAACTCTCCCCGTTGTGTTGGGTGGACGGTATACGTTAATTCCTCAGTGCTGTTACTGGGAATAATGGCGCCCAGTGCAGGTGCAGACACGCCAAATCCTGTTGGGTAATAGTCGCGGATTTCAATTTGGGCGTCGGTATTTTGTGATGTTACCTTTAGCACTACGGGATTATCTCGCCCAATGGATAATCGTGACGGTAATTCGCGGGTAATTTGCACGCGAGAACGCCGCACCCGCAAACCATCTGCAACCATCAGTCCGAGAATGATGGCATTAAATAGCACAGTTATGGCGATAGTTGCTTTAATGCTGATAAATAAGGATAGGATCGGGGCGATCGCTATACCCAAAACTAATAATAAATAAACTCGTTTGGAAGGAACCATTTTTTAAAGTGAGAAGTTAATAGCTAGGTATAAGGTGAATTCAATGTAACCGAAATAAGAAGACTTGCTAAATTATTTTATTTTTTACTTGTAGAAAAATAACTACCTAATGTACTATTTTTTTGGGTAAAGTAGCAAATTATATTTTGGACGGGTGTATGAGAATCTTGCTAATCGAAGATGAAGAAATTTTAGCAAGTGTCTTGTTGAAGTCTCTGACTAAGCAACACTATGTTGTTGATGTCGTACAAGACGGACAAATGGGTTGGGAATACACGCAAAGTACGAACTATGACCTGTTATTAATAGATGTAGGATTACCAAAACTAGACGGAATTACATTGTGTCAGCGATTGCGTTCTGGTGGCTGCTTCACTCCGATTCTTTTAATGACGGCGAGAGATGGTAGTAAAGAGCGAATTCAGGGACTTGATGCAGGTGCAGACGATTATCTAATCAAACCTTTAGATTTAGAAGAACTGCAAGCACGGATACGAGCGTTGATCCGTCGAGGCGATCGCCCCTGTACTCCTATACTGGAAGTAGGCGCACTACGACTAGATCCCAGCAGTTGCGAAGTCACTTATAACAACAAACTCCTGGAATTAACAGCCAAAGAATATAGTTTGCTGGAGCTATTTTTACGGAATCCGTCGCGTGTTTTTAGTCGGGGGGATATCATTGAGCATTTGTGGACTTTTGACGACCCACCCCAAGAGGAAACTGTAAAATCTCACATCAAATACTTACGACAAAAGTTAAAAGCAGCCGGAGCAGTAGACTGGATTGAAAATGTTTATGGTTTGGGATATCGGCTGAATCCTGGTGCTGAGAAAGGCAGGGGGGCAGCACTTCGGCTCATTTCGGCTACGCTCAATGACCAACGCTCAGTGACCGGGGAGCAGGGGGCAGGGGGGCAGGGAGCAGGGAGCAGGGAGCAGGGGGAGAAAGAAAAATTGCAAGTTGTAAGTCCTCAAGTTGAGGAGCAGTTTCAGCAAGCGATGGGTGGCTTGTGGAAGCAATATCAAGGATTGATGGTGCAGCGATTGGCGGTGCTGGAAGAGTTAGCAGCTGCGCTTTCTAAGGAAACTCTGACTGGGGAGTTACGTAAATCGGGAGAACGAGAGGCGCACAAATTAGCTGGTGTCTTGGGAATGTTTGAGCAAGACAATGGCACTCTGCTAGCGCGGCAAATTGAACAGATTTTAGGGAAAGATGGTGATTTGTCAGTAAGTGAAAAGCGGCAATTGCTGACGCTGATTGAAGGTTTGGGTAACATCATTAATCTGATGGGGCAAAATGTAGACGATCAAACTTCAGCTGCGATCGCACCAGAAATTAGTACCCGATTGATATTAATTGACCCGAATCTGCAACTAGGTTCTCAGTTGCAACAACTGGTTGAGTGCATGGGAATATGCTGGCAGCAAATTAGCAACTTAGAGGATGCAAAAAACTTTCTCCAAACCACATCACCAGATTTAGTAGTGCTAAATATAGATGATATCGGCTGGCGTAAAGAAAGTTTGGCACTACTTTCGGATTTAGCAACGCGTACCCCACCCGTACCTGTTCTGGTGCTAGCTGCAACTGATGAGTTAGTAGAACGCGTAACTTTTGCTCAGTACGGGGCGCGGGGTTTTTTGGTCAAGCCTGTAACAGCTGCTCAAGTCTGGGATGTTTCGTCCCAAATATTACAGCGTACTCGTTCTTTGCGGGTAAATATACTGGCAGTAGATGACGATCCGCTGATTTTAGCAGCACTGCGCCCAATGTTAGAGCCGTGGGGTATGCGGATGACAGGATTAGAAAATCCGCTACGTTTCTGGGAAGTATTGCAATCTACTAAACCGGATTTGTTGATTTTGGATGTGGAAATGCCTCATATAAATGGTATCGAACTTTGCCGAGCAGTTCGTACCGATCCCCAATGGCAGGAATTACCGATTGTGTTTCTGACTGCTCACCGAGAGATGGAAACTGTGCAGCAAGTGTTTGCTGTTGGGGGAGATGATTATGTGATTAAACCTGTTGTCGGTGCAGAACTATTGGCACGCATTACCCATCGCTTAGAACGCAGTCGTTTACTACAATCGCTTTCTACTAAAGATCCCTTAACTGGACTAGCAAATCAGTTTCAGTCTAACCGCGACTTGCAGCACCTAATTGCTCAAGCCGAGAAAAATCAGCAATCTGTTTGTTTGGCGATTTTAAGCGTGACTGATTTGCGTCAAATTAATATTAAGTATGGTCATCAGGCTGGAAATCAGGTATTGCAAAGATGGAGTCGTTTATTCCAATCGGCATTTTGCAGTGGTGAAGTACTAGGTTATTGGGGTAATGGTGAATTTGTCGTGGGAGTTTCTGGGTTAACAAAAACAGAAGTAAACCATCGCCTCAGTGAGATTTTAACTACTCTGCGCCAGCAAATATTCACAGCCTTCGATGGCGATCGCTTTCAGGTAATATGTAATTTCACTGTAGCCGAATACCCGAATGATGGACTAACGATACAATCTTTATACCAAGTAGCCGCTAGGCGTAATATCATGTTCGGTTAAAGATTTATCATTAAGACGGCAGGGAGCAGGGAGCAGGGGGCAGGGAGCATCTCGTTCCCATGCTCTGCATGGGAATGCCCCTCCTTGAGGCTCTGCCTCCAGTATGGTATTGAGTCAGAGACTCAATGAATGCATTCCCAGTCTGAGACTGGGAACGAGGAAACCGAAAACCGCTATATTTTGAAATGCCTACACATTTGTTACTTTGGCGATCGCATTTGTTACTTTTGCGAACGCAATTGCTGATTTGGCGTTCGCAATTGTTGATTTGGAGTTCGCAATTGCTGATTTGGCGTTCGCAATTGTTGATTTGGCGTTCGCAATTGCTGATTTGGCGTTCGCAATTGCTGATTTGGCGTTCGCAATTGCTGATTTGGCGATCGCAATTGTTGATTTGGCGATCGCAATTGCTGATTTAGCGATCGCATTTTTGTAAAATGAAGAAAATATGTAGTTTTGCTGTAGTCGAATATTTCAGTCAGAGACTAACGATACAATCACTATACAGATTTATTAGTATCATCTTTAGCACATGATTATTAATTTGTACAGTAGTTAATTAATAAAAATTACGAATTACGTAGCTTGCTTCTCGCCTTTGGCGAGTATTACGAATTATTTAACAGGAGTCTTGATGAATACACTACAGCTAAAGCAGGTAGAGCAATTGCAAGCCACTGCGAAGAAGATGGAAGTAACGCTGGGTGCGATCGCTGATGCTGTAGTCTGGGTAGGAGAAGACGGACTCATTCAATGGTGCAATTCTCGCTTTGAGTCTATAGTAAACCAATCTCACGCTACTGTCTGCGGTGCGAAGTTAACTGACTTGCTACCCCTGACACAATTAGGACAACCAGTTGCTTTATCATGCTATCCTGATGCGCAAATACTCAATGGCGAGTATGAAACAACAAATTATCAGTTGCAGCAAGATGAGCAAATAACACTACAAATTTCTGGTAGCTCTACCGGAATGACTGGCGATCGCTGTGCCATACTGGTAATTCGGGATGTCACGCTGACGCAACGAACTCAAGAATCCTTGCAAGAGATTGAGGAGCGATTGCAGACATTAATTAACGCAACACCCGATATTATCTGTTTAAAAGACGGTGAGGGAAAATGGCTGCTGTCAAACCAGGCTAACCTGGAATTTTTAGAGCTACAAGGCGTTGATTATCAAGGCAAAACAGACTCAGAACTGGCAGAATTTAGCAATTTTTATCGCGATGCTTTGCTCAACTGCAATAAAACAGACGAACGAGCTTGGCAATTGGGATGTGTGCATCGGGTAGAAGAAGCTGTTCCTCGTCCTGATGGGACAGTGAGCAGTTTAGATATGATTAAAGCTCCCCTATTTCACCAAGATGGTAGACGCAAAGCCTTGGTAGTTTTAGGACGGGATCTGAGCGAACGCAAACAAACCCAAGTAGCTTTAGAAAACTCTCTGTCTTTATTAAGCGCTATCTTTGAATCGATTCAAGATGGTATATTAGTAGTCGATAGCTCAAGTAAGATCGCTAGTTATAACCAAAAGTTCTTAGAAATGTGGTCAATTCCACCAGAACTTTTGACGGAACCAGATCGTACTCTGCGACTAGCGTATCTAGCAAATCAATTAAAAGATCCTGATGAATTTTTGCAACGAGTCCGAGAATTATATTCACAGCCGGAATTAGTTAGTTACGACTGGCTAGAACTAGAAGATGGCAGAGTATTTGAGCGCTACTCTTGTCCTCAGCGCATCGGCGAACAAATTATTGGTAGAGTGTGGAGTTTCCGTGACATCACCCAGCGCCAAAGGGCAGAAGCAGCACTGCGACAAAGTGAATTACAATACCGCAGTATTTTTGAAGCAATTAATGATGGACTATTTATTACTGAAATAGAGACTGAAAAAGTCGCCGAAGTTAATCCGGCTGCTTGTCAGATGCACGGTTACTCTTATGAGGAATTTCTCACTTTACATCCATCTGCTTATATTCATCCAGACTCGCATTCTGTTTTTCTAGAGTTTGTCGAGAAAACCCGATGTGGCGAGCAATTTTATGGACAAGCTGTTGATATCTGCAAAGATGGCAGTTTAATAGATGTGGAAGTCAAAGGAACGACTTGCATTTACAATGGCAAGCGGCATATTTTAGCAATAGTCCGGGATATTACGGCTCGCAAACGCACCGAAGAAGCGTTACGCCAAAGCGAAGCTCAGTACCGCGATTTGGTGCAAACAGCCAACTGTATCATTCTGCGTTGGGATGGCAATGGTGACATTATATTTTTAAATGACTACGGTCAAAGGCTTTTTGGTTTCGATATAGATGAAATTATCGGAAGCAATGTTATCGGTACAATCGTTCCCGAAACCGAAACTTCTGGGCGCGATTTGCAGACATTAATGGTTGATATTTGTCAGCACCCAGAAAATTATCTATTCAACGAAAACGAGAACTTATGCAAAAATGGCGATCGCGTCTGGATTGTCTGGGCGAATAAACCCATTTTAGATGCCCAAGGAAACTTAATCGAAATTCTTTCAGTCGGTACAGATGCCACAGAACGCAAACGCGCCGAAGCAGCTCTCCAGGAAAGCGAGTTAAAATTCCGTAGCATTGTGGAAAATGCCAACGATCTGATATTTGTGCTTTCGCCAGAGGGAATTTTTACTTATCACTCGCCAAATGTGACTGCAATCATGGGCTACAGCCTAGAGGAAATCGAAGGTCATTCTGTGGTGGAGTTTACCAAACCGGAAGACTTAGCAACTAGTGCCAGTGCCTTACAAAGGGCGATAACTGGTGAAAAGCTGACTAATATAGAAGTGCGATTGCGACACCAAGATGGTAGCTGGCGATGGTTCAACTTTAACACTTCCACAATTAACACTCCTAGCGGTGTTGCGATCGCCGGCGTGGGACGCGACATCACAGAACGCAAGCAAGCAGAAGAAGCCTTGCGTCGTAGTGAAATGAAATACCGCAACATCTTTGAAAATTCTCAAGTGGGGATTTTTCGCACCTGCCAAAAAGATGGATTGATTATCGATGCGAATCAACGTAGTGCCGAGATATTAGGTTTTACCTCTGCTGCTGACTTAATTGGCAAGTATTTCACAACGGATTTATATGTCAATCCAGAAGATCGGGTGCAAATGTTAGCAGAGTTAGAACACTCCGGCGAAGTTCGCAATTTTGAAGTAGCACTGCGACGCTTGGACGGATCTGTTGTTTGGGTACTGTTATCACTTCGTCTCAACGCCGAAGAATCCTGTTTGGATTCTGTTTTTACAGATATTAGCCAACGCAAACAGCAAGAACAAGCTTTACGCTTAATTGTTGAGGGTACAGCCGCGAAAACAGGCAATGAATTTTTCAATTCTTGCGTTCGTTACCTTGCCGAAGTCTTGCAGGTTCAATATGCCTTAGTAACTGAGTTTGATGACGAGCCAAAAACAAGAGTCCGCACTTTGGCATTTTGGTGTAATGGGGCGATTAACGATAACTTGGAATATGATTTACAGGGTACTCCTTGCGAACACACCTTGCGAGGGAAGATGTGTCACTACCCGCAAGCAGTGCAAACTAGTTTCCCAGAAGATGCCGATTTAGTGAAGATGAATGCCGAGAGTTTTTTTGGCGTTCCTCTCACCAGTTCATCCGGCGAAATCATCGGACATCTAGCAGTAATCGATGTTAAACCCATGAAACCCGATCCGGGACGGGAACTGATTGTGAAAATATTTGCTGCCCGTGCTGGTGCCGAATTGGAACGCAAACAAGCAGAAGCAGCCTTACAGCAAAGCGAGTTAAAGTTTCGCACTATTGTTGAAAAAGTTAACGATGTGCTGTTTGTTCTTGATGCCAATGGGGTTTTCAACTATATTTCTCCAAATATCTTGAAGACTACCGGATTTGCCCCCAGCGAAATGGAGGGTAATTCTTTGGCATTTTTTACTCATCCCGATGATGTGCCAAAATGTCAAGAAGTTGCCCAAACTATCCTAGCAACAGGTGAGGGAATTTCCGGGACTGAGTACCGCGCTAAACATCGAAATGGGGGCTGGGTTTGGCTAACTAGTAATGCAGTCCGCACGCAAGATGCCCAAGGTAATTTTCAGATTGTCGGCGTAGCTCGTGATATTAGCGATCGCAAACAAGCAGAAGCAGCTTTGCAACGTCGAACTCAAGCCGAAAGTTTAATCAGCAGCGTTTCGCGGCAATTTATTGACCAAGATTTAGCAACAGCAATTAATTTTACACTGCGAGCGATCGCTGAATTTATTGATGCTGAACACAGTTGCATCTTTGAATGCTCCCAAGATAAAAGTGAATTCAACCTGATCCATGAATGGTGTGGTGAAGATGTTGCACCATTAATTGATATTGCCAGAGGTTCGCCTGTGGAAGTTTTCCCCTATTTCTACGAGCCGATTCTCCGTGGTAGGCATCGACAAATCTCTTGTGTGGAAGATTTACCCCTGCATCTACCTGAGCGACAACTTTTTGAAAGTATGTCGTTTCAATCTATACTAGCTGTGCCAATGGTTCATGCTGGCAAAGTGGTTGGGTTTGTTGGTGCAGCGATGATTCACTACTCAAAAACCTGGAACCAAGAAGATATTAATTTATTAAAACTGGTAGGTGAAATAATTGCGATCGGTCGAGCTAGACACCAGGCAGAAGAAGCGCTGAGAATTGCCAAAGAAGCTGCCGAAACTGCCAACCGAGCCAAGAGTGCTTTCCTGGCTAACATGAGTCACGAACTCCGCACCCCTCTAAATGCAATTTTGGGTTTTTCCCAATTAATGGAGCGAGACATTAGCCTTAACTCCAACCAGCGCGAATCATTAGCTACCATTAATCGCAGTGGAGAACACTTGCTTAACCTGATTAACGATGTCTTGGAAATGTCCAAAATTGAAGCTGGACAAATCATTTTCAACCCCGAAGACTTCGACCTATATCTGCTGTTGCAAACATTACAAGAGATGTTCCAAGTGCGGACACAGGCAAAGCAATTGTTTCTCAAATTTGAAATGGCTCCCAATCTCCCGCGTTACATCCAAACAGATGAAGGTAAACTCCGCCAAGTTCTCATAAACCTTTTGGGTAACGCCGTCAAGTTTACTCAGAGTGGCGGAGTAACGTTGCGGGTGAGCTTGGGGAGTGGGGACTGGGGACAAGGGGACAAGGGGACAAGGGGACAAGGGGACAAGGGGACAAGGGGGCAAGGAGGACAAGGAGGACAAGGGGGACAAGGGGGACAAGGGGGACAAGGGAGAATTATTAAACAACTCTCTCCCTTGTCTCCCCCCTCTCCCTTGTCTCCCCCCTCTCCCTTATCTCCCCCCTCTCCCTTGTCTCTTCCCAATGCCCAATCTTTATTCTTTGAAGTCGAAGACACTGGACGGGGAATAGCAGCAGCAGAAATGAATAACCTGTTTCAGCCTTTTGTCCAGACAACAAGCGGTATTCAAACTAAGGAGGGAACTGGACTCGGACTGACTATCAGCCGTCAATTTGTGCGGTTGCTGGGAGGCGATATTTACTTAACGAGTAGCGTTGGACAAGGGTCTATTTTTAGCTTTGATATTCAAGTGAATTTAGCCGCAGCTTTGAAAGCTGCACCAAAATTGAATAAGGGACGCGTACTCAAGCTAGCAGAAGGCCAACCTTCTTACCGTATTCTCGTAGTAGATGACCGTAAAGAAAACCGCGATCTGATTGTGCAACTTCTTGGTAGCATTGGTTTTGAAATTCAGGCTGCGACTAATGGACAAGAAGCGATCGCTATTTGGCAAACCTGGCAACCTCACTTAATTTGGATGGATATGCGGATGCCTGTAATCAACGGCTACGATGCCACTAAAGATATTAGAGCCAGGGAAAAAAATACAACTAGAAATTTCCGCACCGTAATTATTGCCCTAACTGCCAGTGCTTTTGAAGAACAACAGGCAAGTATCTTAGCCGCAGGTTGTGACGATTTGGTTCGTAAGCCATTCCGAGAGCAAGTGATTTTTGAAAAGATCGCTGAATATTTGCAAGTACGTTATATATGTTCAGAAGAAAGTAATGAAGATACAATCGGCAACAATTTAGAGAATACTCAATCTACTATCTTGGATCTTCGCTCTGCAATTACCATTATGCCTACCCAATGGCTAACAGAACTTAATCAGGCAGCCGTTGAAGTCGATGCTGAAAGGATTTTGCAACTAATTGAGCAAATTCCCCAAACTCATTCTGCTTTGGCAGAAAAATTGGCAAATTTAGTCCGCAACTTCTGCTTCGATGAAATTATCGAATTAACTGAAAAAAATACCAATTATGAATAACAAAACTAAATTCTTGACTTTTGTCACCGTCATGCTAACAGTTTCTTCTTTGACTATTAGCACAGTTGTCGCCAAGGCGAAACTAACGAATCAGTCAAAACTGTTTATTAACGGTATTGGCACAGTAAAAGTTGGCATGACTGTCTCTCAAGCGGCAAAGGCTGCTGGTACTAAGCTAGTAGGCGATTCCCCAAATAATAATTGCTATTATGTTAAGCCAGAAAAGGAACCCAAAAATCTTTCGTTCATGGTGACAAAAGGTCGAATTTCGAGAGTAGATGTGAGGCAAAATAATCAGATTACTACCTTCAAAGGTGCAAAAATTGGCGACACCGAGGCGCAAATCAAGTCTCTTTATCCAGGACAAATTCAAGTCACACCTCATAAATACGTCCAAAACGGACATTACCTAACTTTCATCCCGAAAGACCCTAGCGATCGCAACTATCGCCTAGTCTTCGAGACTGATGGTAAGCTTGTCACTGAATTTAGAGCGGGTAAATTACCAGAAGTCGAATATGTTGAGGGCTGCTCTTAATTTGGCTGATTACAGCTATTTTCAGGTAAATAGACCACGCGGTAGGGGCACAGGATTGCTCATTAATGTCAACTTAACGCCAAACCCCTTGTCCGCCGGAAATTAAAATTCCCGTCTCATAGCTAAAGTCATCTGAAGATGACTAAATATCGCCAAAAATTTCCAGTCTTTCAGTAGACTTAAGCTAAAAGCCGGAAAATTTATTTCCGGGCGGGGATGTAAGCCAACAGATAACCTATTTCCAGCTGAAGTTAACACATATCAGTAATGCTGTGCCCTGAGGACAGATGTGGTTCAAATACATGAAAACTGCTAGAAGAAGGGTTTGCAAGTGTCAAAAAACGCACATTTAGGGGGATGATATAAAATGTCATCTTCGTTGTCATAATTTAGGAGCTTTATGACGATCAAATCTTCAAATTCGTTTTTAGCAGTAGCACTGGCGATCGCTTCTTTGAGTTTTCCTGTATCCGTCAAAGCCGATACCGTAAATGCCCGTTGCGATGTGTTCCCAAAAGGAGAAGACCGCGCTACATCCTCTGGCCCTTGTACCTTTTCCCAACGGCAGGGTGCGGTTAGCATTCAACTGGAAAATGGTAATAGCTATGACCTGCTCCCTTCGGGTAATCGACCCGGCAATTATCGCGATCAAAATGGTGATGCTGCCTATCGACAATCTGGACTTGGCGATCGAGGACAGATTTATCGTCTCGCCAATGAGTCGATTTTTGTCTATTGGGATACATCTGCCAATGGACAAAACTCAGGTAACAGAAATGGTAGGGTTGCTGCTAGGCGTCAGCCGGAAGCGGGTACTACCGTCTCTCGGTTGAGCGATTTAGTGGGAGCAAGGGCAGGACAGGCAGAAAACACAGTGAAAAAACGGGGCTATCGATGGGTAAAGAGTGATGGTTCGGGCTACAGCTACTGGCTAGAAGGCAAAACCAACTACTGTGTAACAATTCAAACAGATCAAGGACGCTACCAATCGATCGCTTACACGGGGAATTCAGAGGATTGTAAGAATTAGTTGCTATCTGGACAAACAATCCAATTCAGAGAGTACTGAGAGGATAGACCTCTGGGCATTTGTGCTTTTTGCACTCTTGAGGAAAAGGGTAAAGGTTAAAAGGGAAAGGGACAATACAGAACCTTTTCCCCTTCCCTTTCCCCTTTTCCCGACAAATGCCAAAAAGTCTACTGTATCAGGCACTCTCGCTCGCCTCAGCATTTCGGCTGGAATCTACTGTAATCAACCTAACTGTGCAGCACCGCGCACCCTCGCAATCTCCGCACGCGCGGCTTTGGCTGCCGGACTATCGAGATTGTCCGTAGATGCAATTGCTGCTGCAAGATCGATCGCCGCATCGAGTATGAACCCAGCGCGTTTTGCCGCTTCAGGCCCGGATGAGGACTTGATCTCTCTCAGGTAAACTCGCCGATCTTTCGGTCGGTTAGAAATCGCAGCCAGTTCGGCTTCTGTCACGATTCCGTTTGCAACATCGTCAGCCAGCAGGACGCGGACAAACTTGCGCTGACGCTGTTCGGAGAACCGCCACGCAAGCAAAATCGCAACCGTTCCAATGACGATGCCGATGGGCAAGAAGCCGATAAACCCACCAACGGCATCCCAACAGCTATGAGCCAGACAAGCCAACAGAAAGAAACCTACCAAAACCGCGAGCCGATGTCCGAACGAGCGATTTTTCGCTTCGAGGAAGTAGCCAAACCCCGTACCCGCAACCGCCGTGTAGAGCGAGTGACTCCAGAAACCGCTCACTGTACGCACTACCAACACCTGCAACGTATCAGCAACCTGCTGCGACCCAAAGCTGGCGTCGGGAGCGCCCACAATGTAAGACACGTCTTCAAAGACCTGAAAGCCAAGACCCACAAACGCACCAAGCAGAAACCCGTCGTAGGAGTTGCGGATATGGTTGCGTGCTAGTAAAGCGAGCATGACCAGCCCGACGAATTTGGAGCTTTCTTCCACGATGGGTGCGGTGAGGGCCGGACTCCAATGGCTATAAAAGTCGAGGCTGGTCAGCTTCGCAAATAGCGATAGGATTGCACCATTGCCAGGGACACCCATAACCCACGGCGCTACTAGTCCGCCCCAGAGAAAGCCGAGCAGCGCGAGCTTGGCTGGCTCGCGTTCATAGCGATCTTTGTGGGTGAGAAACCAGATCCAAGGCAGGCAATACAGTGCCTCAGAGGAGAGGGCAATAAACAGAGCAGTGGGATAGATGGCGTTGGCGAACAAAAATCGGCAGAAGACGTAGGTGCCTTTGAGTACGAGCAACCAATACAGGTAGCACGCCGGGTTGTGCGGCTGAAAAAATCGGACGGAATTGCTCCAGCCTGAACGATCGATGGCAGTCTTGCGGATTGTGGCCTCACTCTTTGAAGTGCTAATCACGAATTGCCCTCCTTTGGTTTAAATGTGATGCTCTTAATCATGTCAGCGATCGGTTGCTCCAGTTGTGTGGAGGTAGCGGCCGGGCCCTTCACAATCACTTCGACTGCCTGACCCTTGCGATCAACGTATGCGAGCAGTAGACCAGTATAATCGGAACCATTAATTCTCTTAGCTACTCCGGCAACCTTTTGCACTGTTGTAACGGGAACTGTTTTACCCTCGACAACAAATTCATTCTGTTCTTTCGCTATCTTGTTAAGAAGTTCTTCCGCAGTTCCCCTCCAGACGCCGCTCTTGACGCTAAACGTGACGCCATCTTTGAAGACCTCTGCGGTTGATGAACTCCCGACAGGAAATGGTGTCTTAGTTATCACCCAGCCTTGAGTTGGCGTAAACCTTACGGAACCAACATCATAAGCTGTCCCTGCTAAAACTTCCTTGTTATGAACAGCCTCGTCGATGGCTGGCATGACTCCCGACCATAAAAACACCACAAGATAAACGCTCACCGTCGGCCAAATGAGCCGGCGATCGAGTCCAAGCAGTCGATATTCAACCGGTACAGGGGCTTCGTATCTTAGGGGGGACATACAATTTTCCTTTTTGCGGTGCTAAACAGGCGTGAAGCTGATGAGGGTGATTTGTATTTTGTCGTGTCTCAAAAGATGGTCGTTGGTAGCCGCCGAACTAGGCGAACTATATTATATTGGGCAGAAATTTTTTGCCTCAGATCCCGCGCATAATACGCTGTTCGAGGTGTTTAGACTGTTGCACTTCCAGCGATCGAGAAAACTGTTAGGAGCAATGCGTTTATCACATCGCTGCTATGACGCGTTTCAAGCTTTTGTTTAGTAGACTTCTTGCAAAAGTAGGGGAAAGGGGAAGGGCTGAATGGCACGCTTGTAAAGCTCGAAAGCTTGTGTAGTCTCGTTCCCAGAGGCAGAGCCTCTGGTCAAGAAAGAGGAGGCGAAGCCTCTCAGAATGGGTTAAGAGCCTGGAGACTCTTAACCAGTTAGGGCAAGGGCTGTGTCTTAACAAGCGTGCCATTCCCCTTTAACCTTTGACCTTTCCCCAACATCTTGGCATTTGTTACTTTCGCAAGATGTCTAGTATTGAAAAGCAACCATCACAAAATCCCGACTGAAAGTTCAAAAGGAACTGTTCGATTTCTGTCCTTATTGTTACCCTTTAGATACACACGAACTGTATAGTTGCCACTTTGTGACAAACGAACGTTTCCGTCGTTGCCCGATATTGAGCTGTTATAAATTGCTCGATCTGTGCTGCCTGGTGAGAGAATGTTAAAGTATGCTGCTCCTTTGGTAATCAACGAAACCGAGAGCCTTTGCCCTGCCCGCCCATTCAGAATATAGTCATGGTATTGGTTGCCCGTAATTGAAGACCGTATAAAAGTGTTGTCTTTGCCAGCGGAAAACCTTACGGTCGTATGAGCCTGAGCTAACGACGGTGCAGTGAAGCTAAATGTGAGCGATGTGGCGATCGCCGAGGCGGCTAAAACACTACGAATAAGAGTCAAGGCAGAGTTTCCCATGTGATAGTTTCTCCAGCGCAAGCAATTCTTTGTTTATTGTTCTAATTAATCTGCAAACCGTTTAGCTTAATTAAATTACCCCAAGCAAAAGTATTAATCTTCAAATTTGAAGATTGGTACTATGTTGTTGATGGTATCAAATCTATCTAAATGTATCTTGATTTTTGTTTTCTCGTTTTACCTTTAGTATTTATTCAGATTTACCTCGATTTTTCGTCTATTAGCTAGTGTCGAAGGGAGCAATGCGATCGCATCTGCACTAACACGAAGTCTTGATGCCACCGATGTAGCGAGTTTTGAACTGCGAAGATATGGGTTTCGTCTTTGTCTTGACGAAACCCAACAATACAGCAGACTAGAAACGAGTTCTGCCACTGCTCCAGTCACCTGAATCGCAAGTACCACGGAAATGCTCAATTCCATTAATGGCAATCCGTCCACTGCGTCGATCGATCTCAACACGCGGATGATTTAGTCCATTTACTTGGTATTTTCCCGTGATTTGCTCAGGTGTGACACGGAGATCCTTAAGGTTCCACCATCCATCAGTACCACCTGAATTAATTGGCGGGATGAGCCTTCCGCCCAGATGAATTTTTCCCTGCATATTACGAATCTCGACTTGAACCTCAGAATCGAACTCGTTTGTCGAAGACTCTACACGATTTTGCTGTTCATAGCGATGACGACGTGAGTTCCATTCATAGCTATTGCGGTTTTCAACACTTGGTTTGCGACCTTCACCGTAGCAGATTAAGGTCAGTCTTTGCCGCATTGAATTGTCACTGTTGCGCTCAGATGCGCCTTGCTCCCGGAGATAGGTATCGATCGCAGTTTGAGCTTTACCAATTTCTCTTGAACTACAGGAACGACCATTTTGAACTAGCTCCCCTTGAGGACTAAAAAGGACAGTGCAACCGCTTCCTCGTGTCATCCCCGTCACACTTAAATTACCGTTGTCTACAGTGTCAATTATCGCTTGAGCATTCACAGAACTCGCGACTGTAAGTGTAAGTAAACCCAGCGCGCTCGGCGTTAAAGCCCGCAATGTTTTCATTGTGATGTTGATTGTTGTTTTGAATAGATATGAATTAATGGGATAACTCTATCACTAAGAGATTGAATGGTAAAGTGCCTAAACCTTAGCAATCGCAATCAGTAGCAGGAGAATTTTATTCTTTCTGCGCTTTTTATTTTTCAATCTTAACTATCAATGTTTGACAATCTATTTTGGACGGTAAATCATCATCTGACTGAGTTAAACCAAAAGTAGCAATCACTTGTTTCGTGGTCTTTTGGATAACTTTTTTGCTTTGCTCTGGTTTTAATAATCATCTTGCACAAATACAAAATTTGCCCTCAACCCCTTCTGCCAAAATTGCAATAAAGGGAGCCAATCTCAAACTCCCTCTCCTTTGGGAAAGGGATTTAGGGTGAGGGCTGATATTACTCCTCATTTATCGACTTTATTTCTTCTGGTAGTAAAGTAGTTTCATCTTTAGGACGTTCGCCATCTACGGATTTGGCTATAGTTGTATAGGGTTTGATAATTAAACTGACACCAATCGTCCAACCTAATGCAACCATCCAACCTGCAAGAATGTCACTAGGAAAATGAACCCCTAGATAGAGACGACACCACGCAATCGCGATGATGTATAAGCTGCCGAATATGAGAACCAACCAGCGCCAAGAGGTAGCCCAAGTTAAGAATAGTAAAATTGCTACCAGTGTTACACTCGTCATCGCATGAGCGCTGGGAAATGCAAAAGTAGACTCAGGTGCAATGGACTGCCACAATTGTGGACGCACTCGATGCATTAATTGTTTTGCGGTGCGGTTGATGATGACGCTTCCTGCTGAGGCGGTGAGTAAATAAGCTAGCGATCGCCAGCGTTTTTGCAGTAGCAATATGAGTGCGATCGCACCCAAAATCACCATTGCCGTCCCAGGCAAGCCAATTGTAGCTAGGGTGACAGCTAAAACATCTAACTCTGGGTTTTCTGTAGAATGAACTGCTAACAAAATCGGTACATCCCACGGAAAGCCCGCTTGATTCTTCCATATATTCACTGTCAGGATTTCAAAAATCTGCAAAGGCAAATAGACTCCGAGCAAAAGGAGTAAGAGCGATCGCCAACGAGCAATCAACAGGTTTTTGAGAAAATCAAGCGGCGATTGACTCTCTTTATTGATTTGTTTCTCTTTTTCCATGTCTAAATTTAAAAGGCGATCGATGACTTCAGTGATTACAAACTACTGGAAACTTGAGAAGTTCCACAATGTTTACAGTACGACAAATGCTTATAAGTAAGATTATGACAGTTATGGCATTCAATGTACTGATAATAACCGCAGTGAGGACAGTAAGTATCAAGTCGAATTTTCTTGGCACAATTGACACATCTTGATTTTTGAACTCTGCTAGCTGCTTGGACTTTAGCGTTAAAGACAAATTTTTGAAAAAATTGGATGATTCCAAAACCAATAACTGGAATTAGCAAGATATAAACATAATTTATCAGGAAAAGTAAACCACCAAAAATGGCACTGACTATCTCAAATAAAAATTTGAATATTGCACCTATTTGGAGAAATTCAAATATTTTAACGATTAATGGGATAAAAAAGATAACTAGCAAATGCCAGCTAATTAGCGAGACAAGTCCATATCCTCTTCTTTGCGCAAATTTATGAACTGATAAGCCAATGAGAATCAGTGGTAAAAGAAAGAGGGACTGAAAACCAAGTTGGATACTTGGATACCAAAATGACGCCTGATGATAGCCTTGCTCGACTTCTTGAAATCGATTGTCATTTTTAAGAAAGGCTATAAAACTAATGCTTTCTGGTTTGGCGAGTAGTTCATTTTTAAGAGTAGAAATTTCTTGTTGAAGAGTAGAAATTTGGCGATTATTTTCTTCTAATCTCTGTTTAGCTTTTTCAGCACTGACTTGATTAATTGATTGTTCGCGATTCTGTCCGGCAATTTTTTCTAAGAGCGTTGAGTCATACTGAGATTTAATAGTGCTATTGGCTTGTTCCAGTCTACTAATAGTTGCTTGTTTTTGCTCGATATTTTTGATAATTTGCTGCTTTTCAGAGTTCTTAATCTTATCTTTGTAATCGCCATATTGCAAACACGTTTGAGAAACCTTACCTAGATGTCCTGCTTCGGCTTGTTGATAGTTTCCCCGAAAACTAAATTGATTGTTGGTGTAAGATGACAATGAAAGTCTAACAATTTCATAGTCTTTATCTTGATTAGTTTTTGCTCGGTAATTTTGCCACTCTGAATAACATGGATAAGCCTCAGTTGGACTGATATGCCATCTGCTAATATCATCGAGTCCGGTAAAAACATTAATTAAGATAAAAATATCAACTATAATAATGACAATCAAACTGACTTTATTCAGTGGTTCATTGTTGATTGTTCTTGAATTACTAAAAAATTGACTCAAAATTTGGCGAATTCTGGCAAACATATTCTCTTTTAAGTAAATCTAAATTTAATCCGAATCAATTTTAGGCGATCGTTAGTAAATAGCTAGACAAAAATACATCTACCGATCTGAAGATTTGTTAACTGCTGATAAAAACAAAATTCCCGACAACTTTTACGAAGTCAGGAATCGGTGTTTTTCAATTCTCACAAATCAGGCTGCGGTCAAAAATATCATAACTTTCACCTGAAGTTGACACAGTTGATGACTGTGTACCCCAACTCAATACCGTTCGGTTAAGAGGATGTTTGAAAAGTATTTTTGGTAACATCTAAATCTCAGAAACCTAACCCCCCTAGCCCCCCTTCCCTACAAGGGAATGGGGGTTTCAAAGCCTCTCTCCGCTTCGGGGAGAGGTTTGGAGAGGGGTTTATAGTATACTTTGTGACTTTTCAAACAACCTCTAAGAATATTCGTCGCACCTGTGTACTCGATCGCAATGCGACAAAGTTTAAAGTACCTCAAAACGACTTCGGAGTACCTCAAAACGACTTCGGAGTACCTCAAAACGACTTCGGAGTACCTCAAAACGACTTTGAAGTACCTCAAAACGACTTCGGAGTACCTCAAAACGACTTCGGAGTACCTCAAAACGACTTTGAAGTACCTCAAAACGACTTTTAGACTCGTTCCCAGCCTCCAGGCTGGGAATGTATTTAAAAGAGGTTCTACCTCTTGTCAAGCTATGGAGGCGGAACCTCCCAGAATGAGTTCCCAGCCTGGAGGCTCTTAACCAGTCAGGATAAAGGCTGTATCTTAACTTAGTGCCATTCGGTTTAGGGGGAGTTGCAAAAAAATTGTAGGTTGGGGAGCCACAGCGCTCTTGCGTGTTCCTTGCGTTGTAGCAAGTGGCGTTGGAGGCTTTGCCAAAGCCAACATCCTGATATATGTTGGGTTGCGCTTTGCTCCACCCAACCTACGTCTAATGCACTATTTCAAGCTTGCCACACTACTACACATTTCTATTTTTTAGGCAAAACCTATGCAGTATTGCAACCCTACTCAACCCTATTTAGCAGCGAAGTAGGCTTCTAATGCCTCAGAACCACCAATTAATTTACCATCGATAAATACTTGGGGAACTGTTGTTGCACCTGCAACTGCTTTTAGCGATCGCGTGGTGATATCCTTACCCAAGGTAATTTCTTCGTAGTTGATGCCATGTTCCTTGAGCATTGCCTTAGCACGGGCACAGTAAGGACAACCCACTTTCGCAAACAGGGAAACTACTTCGGGCTTAACTGCTTGGGGATTGATGTATCTGAGCATTGTCTCAGCATCCGACACCTTAAAGGGATCTCCTGGCTCCTCTGGTTCAATAAACATCTGGTTAATTACACCATCTCTCACCAGCATAGAATAACGCCACGATCGCTTGCCAAACCCCAGGTCTGATTTATCTACTAATAGACCCATCCCTTCAGTAAATTCCCCATTCCCATCAGGAATTAGTGTGATATTTTCTACTTCTTGATCCTTTGCCCATTCGTTCATCACAAAGGCATCATTAACAGAAATACAGATAATATCATCGACACCATTCTGTTTGAAAATTGGAGCTAATTCGTTGTAACCAGGAAGATGAGTAGATGAACAAGTCGGAGTATAAGCACCTGGTAAAGAGAAGACAACTACTGTCTTATTAGCAAATAGCTCATCGGTTGTCACATCCACCCATTGATTGTCCTTGCGAGTATGAAAAGTGACATTGGGTACTCTTTGTCCTCGGCGATTGGGTAACATAATTTTGCTTGCCTTTAGTAATCAATTCCAGTCATAACCTATCATGGGAGAACTGGTACAATGTAACTATCAATCGTCTAAGAAACTTCATTAATGAATGGAGCGATCGCTGCTACAAATTCAGTGGTTGATTCATACGGTAAAACATTACGCCCATTTATTTTTAAACCTCGACTTTCAGGCAAACAACCAAGATAGTGAGCCAAGCGTTCATCTGGCGTTTCTTTTTTATTGTCTTGGCTAATACTGGATGCAATTTCACCCATAACTGCTAATGTTGGTTGCCCAATCGAGGCCATAAAACTAGTATAATCATCTCGCCAAAACCCTGCTAAAAAAGAAAATACTGCATAGCGACTAGCAGGATTTTCTGCACCTGCAAGCAATGTATTTAACCATTCTGCATCCACAGCAGTTTCAGAAGCAAAAAGTTGGCGAATCGAAAAAGAACGTAAAAATTTTGGAGTGCGTGCATACCGATAAAAAGCACTACCAAAAGGCGAATCTAACACATTCCAAAGGAATTTCTCTTGCCATTCTGGTGGTTTATTTGTCATCAAAGCCCATGTTGGCGGCCCAGCAAGTACCAGTCCGGCAATTAAATTTGATTCCTTTTGGACTAATTGAATAGCAACTGGCAATAAAGCGCCTTGTACTACTAGAATAACCGGTTTTTGGACTACTGTTTGTAAAAAGAACTGCAACTGTTCTGCCCAATCACTAGGAGTGTAAGCTATACGGGGCATATCACTTTCACCACATCCTAGTAAATCCGGGTTATAAATTGAATTACGCTGACCTGTACTATACCACTCGCGACAAAATCGTTGCCAAAATCGCCGCGACAATCCCACGCCAATCGGATGAATTAATAGTAAGGGAATGCCCTCAGATGTTGTATTAATTGGTTGATGTACTTCGTAGGCACAACGATAATTCTGCCAACTGTAAAACTGGCTAGGAGATGCTGTCAAATTAGTTGTGTTAGCTACAGCAGATGGTTGCATAATTCCTAGTTTTTAATACGTGCTAAAAAATCATCTGTGGATGAATCAATTTGTATCCAGCTTCTTTGAGCTTTTCATTCGATACCCAAGCATTATATGGGCGAGTACTCTTGATAGATGTATCCCATTCTACTTTGGGTAAATTATGTTTTTCAAATAAGCTATCTAGCAAGTCTCGGCTGGTAAGATGTGCATCATCTACCAGATTGTAAATTCCTTGCAAACGACGCTGACGGGCAAATTCTATCGCACCAACAATATCATCTAGATGAATCCAATTTGTGGTATCCTCACCATTGCCCGGACGGGTTGTACCAGAATATCTACCAAATATTTTCAACAATTCTCTACCATTTCCATAAATCCCTCCTAAGCGGAATATACAAACACGGAGATTTTCGCTAGATGCCGAGAGCAATACTTCTTCTGTTTTGCAGAGGATTTGGGCATTTAAATTAGCAGGTGCAAGCGGTGTTTCTTCATCTACCCATACACCATTTCTGTCACCATATACGGCATAACTACCTGTGTAGATTAATTGTTTTACACTCTTAATCTGCTGTAAGCACGAAACTAAAGTTTGGGCAGTTTGTAGATAAGTTTTTTCATAAACTTCTCCATTTTTTGCCCCAACACTCAAAAGTACAACTTCTTGATTGTGCAAAACAGATTTTAGACCATCTATATCATTACCACTGGTAACTACAACTCTTTGAGATACTGATTGTAGGGCGGCAACACGCTCAGGAGAAGTTGTGGTTACACTAACAACAAAATTCATATCTTGCTGCCAATATTGAGCAACTTTATAACCAACATAACCACAACCAATGATTGCAACGTTCATGACAAATTAGACACAAATAAATTAAACTACTCATTGAGATGATTTTCTCAATTTAGACTGTCTGGAAGTCAATAATTTTAACAGTCCAGAACTAATAGTCAATAATTAACAGTACAGAAATTTTTACCTAATGACTATTTCGCTAATTCTTTCTCAATTATGGCAATTATTTCTGGTGAATTTGGCTGGACACTACTATTAAATCGAGCGATCACTTCACCTTGCTTATTAACTAAAAATTTTTCAAAGTTCCAAGCAACATCTCCTGTTGGCTCAACAGCTTTAGTAAGTCGCTCATAAAGTGGATGCTGTTGTGAACCTTTGGCATGAACTTTATCAAATAGTTCAAAGGTAACACCATATTTACTCGTGCAGAATTGCACAATTTCTTCATTGCTCCCTGGTTCTTGCCCACCAAAATCGTTACAAGGAAACCCTAAAATACGTAAACCTGCTTCTCCATACTTTTGGTTCAACTTTTCTAACCCCTCGTATTGAGAAGTATAACCGCAGAAGGAAGCCACATTTACAATTAAGAGTACCTTATCGGTGTAGTCGTTTAATTGCTTATCTTCACCGTTGATGGTCTTGACTGCAATATCCGAAATTGTGTTATTCATCTGAAATTTGATTGATAGGGAATATTGCCAAGTCTCCCATATTACAGGTACTTTAAACTCGGTTTCTTTAAGGAAATTACGTTTGTTAGTCTTGTTGTAACAATTCTATGTGAGTTGTGTAGTTGCAAAACCCTGTATCTTGCAGAAATAGCTCGAGAAAGCTATTGTTTCAGCATAAATACGTTACATTTACGTTGCTTTTAATACCGAATTTTGAGTGCGGTGATGAATCGATCTAGGTTGAAAGCTACAAAGAATTGACTCTTTGTATCAAAAGTTAACAACATCCTGAATTCTCCAATTTATGATTTTGGAAAATAGGTAGCTAGAAAGAATATAGTTACTTTTTTGTTGCATCATGAATTATATTTCATCACAAAAACTAAAAAACTGTATCATAAAATACAGTTTTTTAGTTTTAATAGTGAATAGAGCTAAAAATCACATTGTTAGCTTAAAAGAGCCATTTTAGGGTAGTTCTTTGTACCTGATTTTTTATTGACATTATTCCAGACAATTTTGGGCGCTTTTTCAGCTAATTTTTTTAAAACATTTAAAGATTAAGTTAAAAAGACTTGACTCTTCCAGAAAATACATCATAAATTTCTTACGAAGAACTATAAAAAATATTTACAGATGTGCCAATAGTTTCTTAAACTCCTACTAAGGTTATTTGAGTTTCTGGTTTTTCAACAATTTGTCTAAAGAAAAAATATCAAAACCTACTGGATCTAATTTCGGAGAGTATTTTTTTCTGCTTAACCTGCTTTTTACCTTTTTTAAGGATGATTTGGAGGATAATACTCAAATTCATGTACAAACAAAAATCGAAAACCAAAAATAGGCATTCGTCTGCAAAAAATTACGTTATCAATTCACAATCTAACTCTAAAGTCAAGCGATTTAATTTGATTAAGCGACTTTCTCCCAGTTGGCAAGCTTGTTTACCTATCGCTTGTCTGATTGTGTTGGGTTGGGGTTATGCCGCAGTTGCCCAAACTCCAGCCGCAGCGCCAACGACAGCAGAACTCAAAATTGCTATTGATACCCTGTGGGTAGCGATCGCTGCTTTTTTAGTGTTCTTCATGAACGCTGGTTTTTGTATGTTAGAAACTGGCTTCTGTCGCCAGAAAAATGCTGTCAATGTTCTTTCCAAAAACTTGATTGTATTTGCTCTGTCTACCGTTGCCTTTTGGTCAATTGGTTTTGCCTTCATGTTCGGTGATGGCAATGACTTCATTGGATTGAATGGGTTTTTCTTAAAAGGAGCAGATAACAGTCCCGCTACAGCAGACGCTTATAAAGGTGTGTTCAATGCCATTAATTGGGCTGGTGTACCTTTAGCAGCCAAGTTTTTATTCCAGCTAGTGTTTGCTGGAACAGCAGCAACAATCGTTTCTGGTGCAGTAGCCGAACGGATTAAGTTTGTTGACTTCCTAATTTTTAGCCTTTTACTTGTAGGTATTGCCTATCCGATTACCGGACATTGGATTTGGGGTGGTGGTTGGCTAGCAGATAGAGGCTTTTGGGATTTTGCCGGTTCTACGGTGGTTCACTCTGTAGGTGGCTGGGCAGCTTTGATGGGAGCAGCATTTCTTGGCCCCCGTCTTGGTAAATATCAAGACAAGCAAGTTGTAGCAATGCCCGGTCACAACATGAGTATTGCTACTTTGGGCTGTTTGATTTTGTGGTTGGGCTGGTTTGGTTTCAACCCCGGTTCTGTCATGGCTGCCGATCCTGGTGCGATCGCTCATATTGCTCTAACTACTAACATGGCTGCTGCTGGCGGTGGAATTGCTGCCACTATCACAGCTTGGTTGTACTTAGGTAAACCAGACTTGTCAATGATTATCAATGGTATTTTGGCTGGTTTGGTTGGGATTACAGCATCTTGTGCTTACGTAGGTGTCGCTAGTTCTTTAGTAATTGGCTTCATTGCTGGGGTACTGGTAGTTTTCTCTGTAACATTCTTTGACAAACTTGGCATTGATGACCCAGTGGGAGCTACCTCAGTTCACTTAGTTTGTGGTATTTGGGGAACCCTAGCAGTTGGTCTATGGTCTGTTGGCCCTGGTGCTTTTACCTGGTATACACTTGGCCCAGAAAAAGGTTTATTTTCCGGTGGTGGCTTTGGACAGTTTGGTGTTCAGTTGCTGGGCGTTGTCTCAGTAGGTGGGTTCACTGTTTTACTCAGTAGTATTTTTTGGTTGGCACTAAAAGCTACTTTAGGTATTAGAGTATCTAAAGAAGAGGAATTAGAAGGTTTAGATATTGGCGAACACGGTATGGAAGCCTACAGTGGATTTCTTAAAGAAGGTGATGCAATGGTATTTTCTGATGAACAAACCTCAAGTGGGAGATATTAGGGAAAATATTTCTTTAGCTCACCCTCTGGCATATTCTGACAGCAGAAATCATGTATTTGAACCACACCTGTCGTAGGGGCGTAAGGCCTTGCGCTCCTACCGCGTGGTCTATTTATCTGAAAATAGCTGTAATTTGAGCGACCAATACACCATTAGTTGATTGAACTGATTTTGCTTCTCTACCGAAGCGGGGAAAAGTAGGGGGTATAAAACCTCCTGTCCGGTTGTTGAGTTTCGACTACGCTCAACTGCCGCGTAGTCGAAACACTGCCTCCTTCAATAATTTAGCGATCGCATTTTACCTTGTGAAAATTTTATGCTTAAAGGCTTAAGAGTTAGTATGCTGCTATTGGCAGTGATGGGAAATTTAGCATGGTCATTTAATGCCAAAGCAAATTTTAACGGCAAACTCACCGTAGAAATTGATGGCTTGAAGAATAAAAAAGGACAAGTCTGTGCCAGTATATTTGCTAGCAGTGAAGGATTTCCTAGCGATGGCGATCGTGTCTTACAAAAACAGTGTACCAAGATTACTGAAAATCCCTTACCACTTACCTTTAATAACTTGAAAGCAGGTAGTTACGCCGTTGCTGTCTTCCACGATCAAAATAATGACCGCACTCTCAATACCAATCTTTTTGGTATACCAAGGGAAGGTTTTGGATTTTCCAGCAACCCAGAAATTCGCACAAGAGCGCCTAAATTTAGCGAAGCAGCATTTTTAGTAGTAGGGCCAGATACTAATATCCACATCCAGTTGAAATACTTTTAAGCTGATAGCAGATTCAGCTTAGTACACTGCCAATACTTTTCGGGTTTTGGGGAAAAGGGGAAGAAAAAATCTTTAACCCAAACCCAGTAACCTTTTCCAAAACCCAATTCCTAATTAAAAATGCACAAACGAGAAGTATTGGGTACACCATCAATAGACTTCTTGCAAAAGTCGGGGGGAAGGGGAAAAGGGTAAAGAAACTCAAAATCTTTTCCCTTTAACCTTTCCCCTTTTCCCTAAAAGTGCAAAAATATATTTTTGCAAGAGGTCTAATATCAGGTTCGGTTAAACACTTATAATAATATCTGTAGGTTGGGGAGCCACTGCGCCCTTGCGGTTCCCCGACTTGAAGCACGTGGCGTTTGAGGAACGAAACCCAACATTTGATCCTTGTTCATGTTGGGTTTCACTGCCGTTCAACCCAACCTACATTGATAGATTTTATTATAAGTAATCACCCGAACTTGATATAATCTCTATTGTTGTGAATTATTCTCAGAATCTTCCTGTAGACTCTGTTGCTCTGGCAAGTCACGTATTCGTATTCGATTCATCTGATTTAAAGCATATCGTGCTGTTGCTTGCACATCGGCATCTGGATCTTCTAGCGCATGGTGCAACATCTGAGTCATTTGACCCATCATGTCATAAACGCGCGTCAGGTCACGAATCGCATTTTGCCGCACTTGTGGACTTTCATCTTGAATTGAAATTGCTAAAGCACGGTTCATTGGTTTGAGTGTGCGGATGCCAATTTCTGACAAAGCTGCCAAAATTAAGCTGCGTTCTTGAGAATCAGCATCAATTATCAGGTCAACCAGATGTTGAATTGCCCGCGAATCTCCCTGCTGGCCCAAATCCCAAATAGCCTTGCGCCGCTTGGTTGGGTCAGAACTGCGTAAATCTTGAATTAATTCCTCAACGATATTGAGTTTAGCAAGACGGGAAGTTTTTTCTGGTAACAGTAATTGTGCGGAAAATGTTGGTGGTGGAGGAGGTGTTTGTAAATGAGTGACAGTCTCCAGTAAAGGTGGTGTAATCGGTTCTTTGTTAGCTTCACTCAAACTTTTAGGTTCTGATATTTCGGACTTTTGCACTTGCTTTCTCTTTTGAAACAACCTCAGCAGATAAAAAAGTGCGCCAGTACATCCTAGAACTCCAATGGCAAATAGTAACCACCAGACAAAACCTCTCTCAGGTGCTTTGGGATTTGCAGAAGTCGGAGCAATAGCAGTAACTTTTGGAGAGGTAACTTTTGGAGAGGTGAACAACTGCTTTTTCGCCTCTATTGCTGCTTGCAGTTTCTCCTGAGTCGCCGGGCCAGCAAGCCCATCTAATTTTAAACCTTTTACTTTCTGGAATTTAGCGACAGCGATTTCCGTATTGGCGTTATACTGTCCATCTACTACATCCCTGTAGTACCCCAACTGCTTTAATTGGGTTTGTAGTCTCTGCACATCTGATTTTCGACTACCATATCTCAAAACAGCTGGACTAGCAGTAACTGTTGAACTAGCTTGTGCAAGTTCTAAAATTTCAGGTGCTAGGTTAGGTGTAGCTGCATTTGAGCGATTTGGGTAAAAACCCACGCAAGCAAAACAGGTAAATATCAGAATTGAGGAAGGGCATAGCCTCATATTGCAAGTTTCAGCTTGAAGGTGCTTTTCAAATCTTCGATACCACAATAGCTTCTAGACGACCAAATGTTAACTGTCATTTTTAATTGAGAATTGGGTATGGGGCATTAGGAGTGCTATTAGCGTCAACGGGGCGTTGAGCCAGTGCTGAGTTAGGAGTTAAGAATTAAGAGTTTTGTTTACCCCCTTGTCCCCTCATTTCCCCACTGAATTACGAATTACGAACTTGTACTGAGTTTCGACTACGCTCAACTACCGCGTAGCCGAAGTATTACGTAGCTTGCTTCTCGCATGAAGGCGAGTATTACGAATTATTTTAACAAGTTAGGGTAATATTTCTGGTTCCGATTCTTTAACTGCGAGGCTGATGGGGTTCAATTTTTTAGCAGATGCTTCTAAAACTGGTTGCTGTATATTAGCTATCTCGCCGACAGTAACTGTGTCGTTTTGTCCTGCTAAAGTATCGCGTTGGTTAATGAGATAGATGCTGATTAAAGTGAGAAATACTCCTACCCACTGCAACGGACTGAGGACTTCTGAGAGGAAAAGATTGCCGAATAGTAGCGCAAAGACGGGTGTTAGGAAGGTGAGAGAACTAAGACTCGTGAGACTGCCACTAGAAGCAAAGTAGAAGAATAACCCATAAGCGATCGCACTGCCGAATACGGTAGCATAACCCAAGGCCATGAAATCAGTTCCTCCCAGATTTTCCCACTGCTGGGATTCAACAACTGATGAAATTCCCCATAGCGGCAATCCGCCCAAAATCATGTGCCATCCCGTAGCGCTTACAGGGTCAGCATGTCGGCACACAAATCGAATCAACACTGTTCCCACTGCCATTGATAGTGCTGCTAATAGCATTAACCACTCGCCACTAGCAAACAAATCTTGCCAGTTGCCGATTGTCATATTTGCGCCTGAGTCGAGAAAATGTAAAATCCACTCATCAGGTAAGCCAATTAAAGTAATGCCTGTGACTCCCAAGCCTAGCCCCAGCCATCCCCAAAAACCAATCTGTTCTTGGAATAGCCACAACGACAGCAAGGCAACAGCCAAGGGTTGCGAGTCAATCATCACAGACCCCAACCCTGCACTAGTTCTGACTAATCCCTCTGCCAAAAAGCCTTGAAACAGCGTCCCATCTACTAGGGCAAATAAGGCAATCCACAGCCATGCAGCCCAACCCTTCGGCTGGGGTTTACCCATGAATGCTGCTGCAATCAGAATTAACATCCCTGCTGGTATCAGACGCACACCTGCCATGAATAGCGGTGTAGTATGGGGTATCACTCCTTTCATCGCTACCATTGCCGTCCCCCATAGGAAAAAGGGGGAGATTAACAACAGGGGGGCGAAGGGAAGTCGAGATGCACTGAGTTTCAGTTGCATGGGTTTGCTGATGCCTTTGTTAAACAAGCGCAAAAATTGCTTTACCCAATTTTACCGAATTATGTAGTTTTGCGATCGCAAAGAGCAATGAAGGAAAAATCCACACTACAAGTCCGTAAGGCTATTTATTTTACACATTGAGCAAGAATTCGTTTCATATATATTAAGTATGGCTTTGGCTAAAATCATAGTGTTTTTATTAAACGCAGAGGAACGCTGAGGGTTTTGGAGGATGATTTGCTTTATAACTCTTTTTCTATTTTGGCGATCGCTGTACTATACCAATAAAGGCATCTTCTAAAGAAAAAGGAATCGGACGTAAAGAATTGATGGTAATTTGATTAGCTTTTAAAAGTTGAGTTAGTTGATTTATTTCCTGTTCGGGGCGATCGAGAACAATGTGTAAACTATCAGCGAAAATCGAGACGCGCCAAGACTCAAAGTGTTGTTTTAGTATTTTAGAAGCTACTTGGTTTTGATTGACAATAATTTCTATTAATTGTCCCGGCTGCGAGGCTTTGACAGAACTGGGTGAACCTTCAGCGACGGTTTCTCCTGCAACCATAAAACTCATGCGGTTGCACTGTTCAGCTTCTTCTAGATAGTGCGTTGTCACTAAAATAGCTGTACCGTTGCGGGCGAAATCATTAATCAGCTTCCAAAACTGGCGACGCGCCAACGGATCTACCCCTGATGTTGGTTCGTCTAAAAACAAAATATCTGGTTCGTGCATCACGCAAGCACCGAAAGCAACTCGCTGCTTCCAACCACCTGGTAGCTGCCCTGTAATCATATTTGCTTGTCCTTCTAAGCCGCAGGTAGCGATTACCCAATCAATTTTTTCCCGTCGAAGCTTGCGAGGTACGCCGTAAACTCCGCTATAAAATTCGAGATTTTGCAGAATAGTTAAATCGTCGTAAAGAGTGAATTTTTGACTCATATAACCAATGCGTCGCCGTAAGTCTGCACTACGTAGATTTCCTGTTTCACCACCCAAGGAAATTTCACCGCCACTTGCTCCTAGTAATCCACACAGCATCTTAATGGTGGTGGTTTTGCCAGCACCATTAGCACCTAACAACCCAAAAATTTCCCCATAGCGAACTTCGACGTTGACATCTTTAACGGCTTGGAACTTGCCAAAAACACGGCTGAGGTTGCGAGCATATATTGCTAGCGCTGAGTGCTGAGTGCTGTTAGCGGAAGCGGGGCGTTTAGCCCGTGCTGAATTGTCCCCCTGCTCCCCTGCTCCCTGCTCCCTGCTCCCTGCTCCCTGCTCCCTACTCCCCCACTCCCCTGCTCCCCTCTTCCGATAACGAGGAAATGGAAAAAATTGCGGTGCAGAACCTTGTTGTCGCAAGCGCATGACAAAAACGTTTTCTAATGTGGGTTCGCCATATTCGATACTGGGAGAAGGTAAGTGATGTTGTTGCAGTAGTTCGCGGACTTGGGTTTCGCCAGAATTTATATCTTCAACGAGGACATCCAAGCGATCGCCAAAAGTTTGCACATCTACTATATTTGTCTGAGTAGCCTGGGAGAGTATTTCTTCTGTAGCTTCTAGGTTGGCTGTTCGCACTTCTAAGCGATGCAAGCCTAAGTTAGCCCGTAACTCTTTGGGTGTGCCAATTTCATGAATTTGTCCACTATACATCAAAGCCACGCGGTGACAGCGTTCAGCTTCATCTAAATATGGTGTCGCAACTACAATTGTCATCCCCTCGGCTGATAATTCCCCCAGTACATCCCAAAACTCCCGCCGGGAAACTGGATCGACACCCGTGGTAGGTTCATCTAATAACAATACTTCTGGTTGCGAAACCAAAGCACAACACAGCGCCAGCTTTTGTTTCATCCCACCAGAAAGTTGTCCCACTAAGCGATCGCCAAATCGCTCTAAATTCATTAATTTTAAATATTTATTGCGGCGTTTTCTTAATAAATCATCTGTTACTTGCCGCAACCCTGCTGCATAACGCAAGTTTTCATCAATACTCAAATCCAAATACAGCGAAAACTGTTGAGTAAGATAACCTGTTATTAATCGGGCATCTCGTGCAGGTTGATTAAATATTTGCACCTCTCCTGCGGTTGCTTCCATCACACCGCCCAAAATGTGAAATGTACTAGTTTTCCCCGCACCATCAGGGCCAATTAGTCCAAACATTTCACCTTTGTAGACACTCAAATCAATTCCTCGCACAGCAGCTAAGTTTCCATAGTGCTTGTGCAAACCGCGAACTTCAATTGCTGTGGTTGTGGTTAGCAAACTAGATGATGGAGGTAAGTTTCGAGAGAAAGTAGTAATTTGCTGTTTCATTCCCTTCAGCGTCCTAGCTTGAAAAGTGGTGTAATGGTTTCAGAGGATGGAGTGTACACGAAGATACCTTTTTCATAGTTGGCAATGAAATTTTTTAATCGGGACTATCTTAAAAATGCTAAATATTTCCCCCCTGCTCCCTGCTCCCTGCTCCCTGCTCCCTACTCCCCTGCCCCCTGCTCCCCTGCCCCCTGCTCCCTGCTCCCCTGCTCCCTACCCCCTACCCCCTGCCTTCAAATTAATTTCGGCATCTGCTGGCATCCCCATTTTGGCGCAGGGTAAATCTGATTCCCTATAAGGTTTTTCGGGGTTAAAGCAGCTATCAGGGTTTTGAACTTTGATCCGAATTCCTACTACTTGCCTGACTCGATCTTTTTGAAAGTAAATATTTTCTGGTGTAAATGAAGCTTGCGGATCGATGGAGATTACTTTACCTTCTAATGGTTTTTTTGGTGCAGAATCAATGAAGATTTTTGTTGTTTGTCCTAGACGCACTTTGCCAATATCGCCTTCGGGAATAAAACCTCTAAAATACACTGTTTTGGGGTCAACAATTGTCAAAATATTAGTCTGACTGCTAACTATTGCACCTGGTTCGACATTACGGGCTGTCACTACTCCATCTAAAGGACTAACTACATTTAAATCTTTTTTGGAGTCTGCAATCTGGGTAAGGATTTGCTGATTTGATGCTTGGGCATCTTTCACTTTGGCACGGGCAGAGTTGACTTTTGCCTGTGCAGATTTAAGTTGAGCATAACTTTGCTGTTGCTTTCTAACTAAAGCTGTTAACTGGGCGTTGCGAATATCAGGATTGAAACCTGTAGTATTAACTTGAGTTAACGCTCCTGATGTAGCCTTTAATTGCTGGCGTTCGGCATTAACTGCTGCAACTCGTGCTTCTAGGGTTGCGATCGCGGTATCTAGAGTAGTTTGGGCTTGATCGAATTGTTGTTGATTGACTGCCCCTTCTTTTACCAATTGGGCATAGCGATCGCGGTTGATTTTTGCTAAATTAACTTCTGCTGCTGCCTGTTTAACTTGTGCCTGTGCTTGCACTAATGTGGCTTGGGCTGCTGCGACATTTGCTTTTGCCTGCTCAATTCTTCCTTGGGTATCTCCTTGAGACTGCTGTAAATTCAGTTTGGCTTCGTTAATTTGGCTGTTAATTTCTTGAATTTCTCTACTGACTCGCTCTACATCTGAAATTGCCTGTTGTTCATCATACCTAGCAGATGTCACTCTCGCTTGACTACCAAGTAGTTGTTGTTGCAGCAATCGATCGTCTGTGTCGTCTAACTTAATTAACTCTTGCCCCTTTTTAACTGCTGCCCCTTCCCGCACGGCAATTGTCTCAATTCTTCCAGAACGCTTGATCCCGATCTCGGTTTCATAACCCTCAATCCGTCCACTAACTTGCAGTACATTTGGTGATACTTGCGGTTGAGAGCGCCACACCGCGTAGCCAATACCACCAGCCACCAGCAGCACCCCAATCGGTAAAAGGATCGGTTTCTTGCGGTTTTGCTGCTTCGATACTGCATCTTTGAAATTTTCCGGGGATGTTGGGATAGTCTGAGTCATGGTATCACCCTGGATTGTGAAAAATATTTTGTAAATTGAAAACTTTGAATTCTGTGTCATATACTAGACTGTCTAGTATGATAAGACAAGATATAAGTCAAAAAGTTTACTTTTCATGCCTATAAACCCTACTTTCCACCTAGAAAATACTTTACCTGCGATCGCTCCCAAGCAGGAGCAAATCTTGCAAGGAGCCATACAGGTATTTTTGAAGGAGGGTTACGCTAGAACAAGTATGGATCGTGTTAGCGCGGCGGCTAGAGTATCTAAGCAAACAATATACAGTCACTTTCAAGATAAAGAAGGGCTGTTTAAAGCGTTGATAGAACGGTTGACCCTTGCTTGTTTTCAAAGTATTTTTTGCACAGAAAATTTACATGGCGAACCAGCGATTTTTTTGCGTCAAATTGCTAAAATTTATTTAACCGAAGTCGCTGATAATCCCGATTATTTGGCATTATTGCGTTTGATTATCACCGAGTCACAAAACTTTCCAGAACTAGCCAAACTTTATACTCAAACCGTTGTGCTACGCGGTCGGCAAATGCTGAGTCAGTATTTCGGATCTCATCCAGAATTAAGAATCACCGATCCAGAAGCAATGGCTCATATTTTTTTTGGTTCGCTGGTATCTTACGTGATTTTACAAGAGATGTTGTATGGAAAAGAACTTACATCTTTATCACGCGATCGCTTGCTAGATAGCTTAATAAATGCGGTTATGAGCCAGTCCTTAAATATGGTTACTCAGGGATAATGGGTGTATTTGTTTGAGATGATCGAGTGAAATCACAAGTAAAATATTATGCTTAGTCAATTACCGAATTGCATTACTAGCCCTTCATGGTGGCAACTGATCGGATGGATTGCCGATCCGATTGGATTTCAGCAAAAGTATAGTCAAGAGTATGGAGATATTTTTTCCATGCAACTAGCTGGACTCGGTTCTTATGTAATTCTTAGTCATCCCCAAGCCATTCAAGAAATTTTCAGTCAAGATTCTAAATTTGATATTGGTCGTGGTAATAAACTTGCAGAGCCTCTGATTGGGCGAAATTCTCTCATGTTAATAGATGGTCCCCGGCATCGACGAGAACGAAAATTATTAATGCCTCCCTTTCATGGAGAAAGGCTACAGACTTATGCTCAACAAATCTGCTTAATTACCGAGCAAATCGCCAGTCAATGGCAAATCAATCAACCTTTTGTGGCTCGTTCTGCCATGCAGAAAGTTAGTCTAGAAGTAATTTTACAAATTGTCTTTGGTTTAAGTGAAGGGGAACGCTATCAACTAATTTTACCTCTACTAACTAGTTGGTTGGATATGACTGATTCTCCTTTGCGCTCTAGTATGCTATTTTTCCGATTCCTACAACAAGATTGGGGAAAATGGACTCCTTGGGGGCAGATGAAAAGTAGACAAAACTATATTTATCAGCTACTTCAAGCAGAAATTGAAGAGAAAAGAACAAAGAACAATCACCAGGGTGATGTTCTGAGCTTAATGATGGCAGCACGGGATGAAAATGGGCAAGCAATGACCGACGATGAATTAAAAGATGAATTGCTGACAATTTTATTTGCTGGACATGAAACTACTGCAACAACGCTAGCCTGGGCTTTCTATCAAATTCACCAAAATCCAGATGTCCTCTCAAAATTGCAGCAGGAACTCGACAGCTTGGGAGAAAATCCAAACCCGATGGAAATTGCTCAACTTCCTTACTTAAGCGCAGTTTGCCAAGAAACCCTGCGGATGTATCCAGTCCTTCCAGGGCTTTTCCCACGCATTACCAAATCATCCATAAATATTGCCGGATATCAGTTTCCTCCTGACACAACTTTAATGCCAAGTATCTACCTTTTGCATTACCGAGAAGACTTGTATCCTAATCCTCAACAATTTAATCCCGAACGTTTTTTAGGACGCCAGTATTCCCCTTGGGAGTTCATTCCTTTTGGTGGTGGAAGTCGGCGCTGTTTAGGATATGCCCTAGCTCAGTTAGAAATTAAATTAGTCCTCGCAACAGTTTTATCTAATTATCAACTTACTTTAGTAGAAAATAAACCTATTAAACTGCAACGACGTGGATTTACCCTTGCTCCGAATGGTGGAGTTCGGATGATGGCTATTAAAAAACTTATTTAACGTGAGTTCGACGGCTCTAAAAACCCCACTTCCATTCCTCTCCCCCACTCTTCGAGAGGCTTTGAAACCCTAATTTTTTCGTTAGAAACTAAGAATATTTCTGCCCCTCTCCGCCTCCAAGAGGGATTGGGGAGAGGTTCATCGAACTCACGTTAGTTTAGCTGTATATTATTCAAATTTTTCTAGAGTGAAATCATAACCAGCTTCTTTGACTAGTCTGGTAGATTCATCCTTGCTTTCAAATTGTTGCATTTGAGTACGAAAAGCTTCATCATTAACTAGCTTTTCATAGAAAGCTCTGACATTTTTAAGAGACATAATTTTCTCCTTAAATAACTACTTCAGGTAGAGCAACTTCATGCATTAACTCGGATGGATTATAATTGTCGGTTATAACTTGTGGACAACGCAGACAAGCTGCTTTGCCTTCTTGCTGCCACCAACGGCAATCTCTTCGTATAAAACAGGGAGGAAGTTCTTCTACTACAGCAGGTAATTTTTCTGCAACTCTCGTTGCTAGACGACAATCTTTACCGTCAAAATGCTGACAATCTTTTGATGCACAAGGGGCAGCAGTGCGAAAAATTTCAGTGGGTGTAACTGGGCTAGCTTTTGCTAACAGTTCATCTGTAACAGGTAGTGGCTGCTTGAGATAAGTTACACGCGCTTGGCTCGCTTTTTTGCCAACTATACCAAAGACTATACTGTCTGCCAGTTCTGGTCTAGCACTAGGACACAGTGTAGTCTTATCAACAGGAATTTCCATGATTTGAAGCTTTAGCGAAGATGATTTTTTACTCAATCAGGACTTACGCAAAAATAATTGAAAAGCCTATTATTCCGTAGTGGTAATTCATGAATTACTGCTACTTACGACATATTTTGCGTAAGTCCTGTCAATATCTAAGCTTTAGTATCTGTTGCAATCAGTCCCACGATTATTGGAGGAGGACAAACAGATTTAAAACCTGCGATCGCAGGTTGAGTTTTACCTCCTACAATATTTGCCACTTCTTCATCAGATAAACTTGATAAACCTTCGCTTGCATCTGGAATTTGATTTCTACGTGCTAACGCATTGTTTACTGCTTCATTAATCAAATCATGAATTTCAGTTTGATTGTTGTACTCTCTGTTTTCTCTTTTCATCTTGATTATTCCCACTCACTAATTTTATTTTCAGTTTACTGCTCATTGGGGAGTATGACAAAATAAAGTAATCACATAATATATTGAAGATAAAACTCTCAATAAATGCTTTATTTACTTCGCCACATTCTACTTAGAGGATGCTTAGAAAGTATTTTTAATAACATCAAAAAATTGGTAATTCCCCCCCTAGTTTACTGCGAGATCGTGAGAGTTGAAAAGTCTCTCCCCTTTAAGGGGAGAGATTTAGAGAGGGATTTTTAATATACTTTACGACTTTCTAAACAACCTTTAAGGTTTCATAAAATATTAACACTAAAATTCTATTATTTTGTTGTAACTTAAAATCTTCCTACCTTTCCCACTTTTCCCACTTTTTCCGGTTTTTAAGTATTCAATTTTCCCAGTTTTTCAGTGTTAACGTTAACAGATAACTTCTTTAATAAGGGCAAGCACACATGATTTCATCAACCCATTGTTGGATAAAAATGTTGTTGAGAAAATAGCCTATCTAATACATTTGAGTTTAAGTGTATAATTAGCAGCTTCTTCTCCAAAGCTAATAGAAAGCATATCTGTATGAATAATACCTGGATTGAGGGGTATAGCTGCCATACCATTCGGCAATTCTTGTGCCAAAGAACGAGTTAATCCTTCGATTGCCCACTTAGAAGCGCAGTATGGTGCAACGCCTAGCTGAAGTCGAACGTCCCCAGCCAGAACTAAAGTTAACAATAATACACCGTTTCTTTTTCACCTTTGGTGTACCTTGTTAATTCTGTGCAATTTAGCGTTGCATAATTGAAGTATGAATTTGAGCGATCGCATGATTCATACTTCGATTCAGCAACGCCGAAAATAAAATCAAAAATATTGGCAAAATTCAAATCACACTTCAATTGGTACAGGTTTCTCCATAGCTCACGCTTGGATTAAAAGCAGCCGACGATCAAATCCAAGGGCGTAACTTTCTGTACGGATGCTTACTTCACCCCGGATACAGAAGAAGGCCGCCCTAGAAATGCCTGTTTGATAGGAGCGCATGGTTAGGCCTTTGGGGTGGACGATGGAAGTGGACAGACTTCCATAGCTTGAATCAAGCCGTGTTCAAAGGTGAATCGATGGCCCACGTGTTCATCGGCAAGAACTGCGTAAGCCTTGTCACGCACGACCTGATGCACATCGACCAAAATGCGCCCGCCCTCCTCCAAGTAAAAGGAAACCGGCTCGACGTGCGGATCGATCTCGCTCCATTGCTCCGTCCAGTAAGCGCGAACTTCTTCAGGCCCACGGACAAAACCGCCTTTGAACGCTCTCGGCCAAACCACGTCCAAAGTCATGAGGGCAAGGGCAGCGTCAATGTCTCGCGCGTTGAAGGCTGCGTAAGCCGCACGGAGCAGTTCGATTAGGAGTGCTCTTTGATCTGACATAAGAGGTATGGTGAACCAGATGCAGTAAGGACTAACAATTTATTGTACAGAGTTTAGCTGAAGCTTTTTTATCGACACTATCATGCCTGATGTCAGGTTTATTTCCAGGATTTCCCATTTTTAATTCTTCTATTGTAAGGAAGGTTGTTTTATATATATAGGACTCATATTTGATTGGGTGAAAAAACTCAGTACACCTTAGAGGATGTTTGAAAAGTGTTTGACTGTGATTAAAATCACCCCCCTTAGTCCCCCCTTGTAAAGGCTTTCTGGGGCAGGTTTTTTTGATTAGACAAATTTTTGGGATTTTAAAACCAAAACCATTGTCTGAGAACTTAAAACTACGTTCAATAATTGAGAACATTCTCAACTATTTATCGAAAGCCTAAAAGCCTGCCCTTGAAAGCCTTGTAAAGTGGGGAAACAAGAAAAATCTGGTTCCCTCCCCTTTATAAGGCTACGGTGTACACACAAGTTTGCCCAGAGCGAGCTTCCAGCCAAAAAAGGTGGATTCAAATTGCTCAAGTCCGCGGCTCAAAGTAGTAATACCGGGAGGTTTTTGGGATTTGTAACCAGACCAACCACCAAGCCGAGCGATAATCCAAGTCGCCCAAGCAAGAGTTGAAGGAGGATAGGGATTTTGTTGCAGTCGAGTTTTACCTTCTAAAGTAGGAGCAATAGTAGATAAATATTGCTGTTGCTCATGAGAAAAAGCAATATTTGCCGGTAAATCAGGATGATCCCGTCCACCAATCAGTTGTAAAATTCGCACAGCAACAGACAAGGCTAATATAGTTAATCGTTGAATGGCGGTAACCGACTCTAATTGGGTGGCTTCGAGATTTAATCCGGCAGTTTTGAGTGTGGCAAACAGTTGTTCAATTCGCCATCGCCATGTGTACCATCGAATCACCTGTAGTGCTTGTTCTAAACAAACGACTTGGTGGGTAGTGAGTAATCGCCAATGAATCGGTGCTTGACCTGATGGTGGGTTGACTTCAACTGCTTCCACTGCGTAAAGTGTCACACTAGGGGGATAATCTTGCCCATTCAACTTATCTGGACGTTGAATTTTCACTACCGCACGGCGAACAATTAATAATGCCTCCCTTGCTGTTCTACTTTGGCGTGCATCTGACGGCACATTGACTGTATAAGTACCCTCACTGGGCTGTTCATTTAAGTATGTATAAAGTGATTGGGTTTTTCCCACAAGGCGACGGTCAATGCGCGCTCTCACCAACACATGATTGTCTTGATTTGGGACTGTAGCAAATTCCTCATACATATCGCTTTCGCGGTCGGCGATGTGAGTCACTATTTTGGCATTGCCAATAGTTAAACATCTTTGCGTTTCTTCGGCAGAACGTAGCCACTTGTATGATTCTTTCTTTTCTATTGGTAATCGGCTGTAATTGCGCTCATGCTTATCCTGATGGTTAATATCTCTCGTCCACAGTTGTACTGTACTTATCCCCAAGGGAAATCCATTTGCTGCATCTAATACTAGTGTTGGATGAATATAAAATCCTACATCCGTGTTGTTTCCGACTACACCGACACCCTTTGCTTTCAACCTGCCTACATGAGACTGCAAGTTAATTTCGCTTGTATCACTGATAGCTAATATATGCTTTCCTTCTACATGAGTTACGCATTCGTCTGATAGGCTTCGCACTAATTCCCCTACTGTCACATTCTCATTCTCCAAAAACCGATAGTATCCTACTTGTTCGGCTCTATTTTTACTTATTTGGCGAATGCTCACTGATTGATTTTTTCCCAAAGCTTCGTACAATGCTGCCCCCTTTTAGAGAGTCGCGGGTCTCCAAATGCTTTTCCCTCAACTGCTTGCGCGTGTCTTTTGATTGGATTTTCCATCACCTTTTTCTCCCCACAACTCCTTCCCTTATTACTTTACTTGGACTTGTGTGTACACCGTAGCCTTTATAAGGGGAGGGTTAGGGAGGGGTAAAAAATATTTGATACATCAATCACGACTTTTTAAACAACCTCTTAGAAAGCTTTCTTTCCTGTTCCCTATTCCCTATTCCCTGCCTATCGCGCTTGCGCTGCGCTTCTGTGCGAGACGCTTTGCGAACGCGCACCACACAAGTAAATTCTCCGAATCAAACCGGATTCCTATAGTCTCCACCTTTGTATCTTTGAAGCAGTAGGTGTTCGATACCGATACGGCTAAGGCTCTCACTTTCACTTTTGAGGGTTTGTAGTAAGCACTTTAGTGCTTAGAAAATAAGGACTAAAGTCATTACCACAAACTTGCTTACCTATCAATTTAAACTTGACAAACTACTACCTGAAAATCATTCTTTTCGACTATTATTTGCGTAAGTCTTATTCACTTTTTGCTGTCTGGCTGAAGACTCGATAGTATAGTGACGTACTCGTTTCCTTTAAGGGAAACAGCAGATAGGTGAGAGGATTTATTGCCACAATAATATTTCGGAAGTCACGCCGCGCCAAAAATAAGATCGCACGAGCAACTTGCTGTGCAGACATCACTCCATAAGGATTCAGTTGACTCTTAAACGGGCCAAGAATTAACTTGCGAATGACACAATCCCCATCCAAACGCTTGAGCGTAACAATATCTCCTAGCGCTCTTTTGCTGAGTTCATAAAGCGGACTCAGTGCTGGAGAAACCTCAGCCTCAGAAGTGTTTACCCAAATTTCCTTGGTTGCTTTTGCTTGTGGCCCTGTTACAGTTGTCAAAAATATATCTATCAACCGCAATGCTGAAAAGGTATTCACTTCATAAGAGGAATTGATCGCCTCCGATGTGCGGCTGGCGTAGACATTGACTCCATGATTGATAATTAAAATATCTACTTTCTCTAAACTATCCTTCAGATTAGCTTCATTGCCCAACTGCCAGGAAACCACTTTTACCCCAAGCTCTACTAATTTTTCTGGATTAGTAGTTAATGCCACGACTTTAGCATTATTCTTGACAAGTTCAGCTGCCAACGCTTGCCCCAACGCTCCTGATGCTCCAGTTAAAGCGATGGTTTTACCTTTGAGAGACAGTCCTGTACCCAGAATTTTATCAACTAAGGGAAAGACGCCACTGTAGTAGGCGTTAACATCATCAAAATGATGTCGCCAATGGTAAGACCGATTCACCCACCAAATGGATGGAATTGTCTCTAAAGGGCCGGGTAGGTGGTTGTAATCTGTATCAATTTTTCCTTGAAAATATCGCACAGACGCGCCATACAAAAAGGTGCAAGCGTAAGCTACTCCTAGCCATAACCCCATTTGCTGGACAATTAAGGCAACGACTACCAATACCACCAGCAGTAGACTCGACTCTAAAATGTCGTGATAAAGCTGCGATTCTTGATAAACTTTCAGAGAAACTATCGATAAATCGCGGCGATAAGCCATGTGGTGCTTGTTGTGCCATTTAGCAAGCCAATTGACTTGGTGACACAAAGCATGGTAGCTGTCTCTCAATATCTCAGCAAGTAAAAGTGAGAAGAGTGCCCAACTAGCAAACTGTAAGCTGGCATTTAGCCAAACCCAATTAATTTGTAAGCTTGTCTCAATTCCTATCAAGTTTTCAGCTAGCATTTTTATCATGTTTGTCTATACTCGTTTTTGTTAATCATTCTTCACGATCTGATAAAGGTACGTTCAGGTCGAGTTTAGAGCAAATTCAAATCAAAGGGAATGGGGGACAAGGGGATAAGGAGAAATAAGCAATGCCCAATTACGAATTAGTTACAGCGTATTCAGGTAAATTCTGCCCCTGCACTTGCAGCCACATCTGCCAAATCTTGTTGAGAAGTCTGGACTATAACTTCTAATGCAATTCGAGTGTGCATGACCCAACAAGTTGTACCTACGCAATTGCCCTACCAGTGGAGTGACAATCTCTGCAACAGGACAGCCAGAAAGTCTATGAATATTCATAATTCACCTGACGCTGAACATCAAGGGGACACTATGACTAAAATTTTAGTGATTGAAGATGAGCCAGAAAGCCGAGATATATTTTTAGACAGTTTAGAAGCAGAAGGGTTTGAAGCGATCGCATCCAGTGGTCAGATAGCTGGCAGGATGAACTTAAATCTACTTACGCCCTAGCAAGAGGTGTAATATAACAACAATTAGCAGCAAAATTACAACAGGATATAGGTTTTGCTTCTCGATTTTATCGAGTGATTGCTACCTTGCTTGCAAATCGATTACAGGAAATGTTCAGCCGGCTCGGTTATGGCAGACGCATTTATAGCAAAGGTCAATCACTGGATCAAAATGTTGAATATGAGGATGAACTGGATTCTAATATTTTAGATAACATGGCACTGGCTGGAACAAGATTTGATTGGATGTTAAGCTCACTCTTTAATGTATAGTCAAGGAAATCCCGTTATCTTTGGGTTTTAAATTGAGAATAAACGGAACAGCTTTCAATACCCAATCGGACACGGGTGTATAATTAGCAGCTTCTTCTCCAAAGCTAATAGAGAGCATATCTGTATGAATAATCCCCGGATTTAGGGGTATAGCTGCCATCCCAGTCGGCAATTCTTGCGCCAAAGAACGAGTTAATCCTTCTATTGCCCACTTGGAAGCACAGTATGGTGCAACTTGGGCTGAAGTAGAACGTCCCCAACCAGAACTAAAGTTAACAATAATACCCCGTTTATTTTTCACCATTGCTGGTACGAAATGGCGAATTATATTCGCTACTCCTTTGATATTGATATCTATCAGATCGGAAAATTCTTCAGATGGTATTTCCCACAAAGGTGCTAGGTAATTAGTAATTGCCGCATTATTAATTACTATATCTGGCGGTGCATATTTTTGAAGTATGTCTTGGGCCCATTTTTTTACAAGCTGTTCATTTGCCACGTCTACAGATGTGAAATCATTGGGCGCACTAAACTTTTGGCGTATTTTATCAATAGCATCTGATGAACGGGCGCAACCAATAACAGTATGTCCTTGTTGAATAAAACCCTCGGTCATGGCATAACCTAGACCTTTGCTTATGCCTGTAATCAAGATGAGTTTAGTCATATTTTTCTGCTATTCCTGACAGCAAGAAATAATTCCTAGTAAAAAATAACCACTACCTCGTGTTGTCAGGATAAATTCTGGGTTATTGGGATCGGATTTTACCTTTGTCCGCTTTTCTAGAGATATGCACATCTACCACATGAGTATCTGTATGAACCTTTGGTACAAAACCTCATAATTATAACACTTATAATCGCAAAAAAATATTTCCCGAATGATTGTTAAAGATATAGAAATTGACTTCGAGCGTAAAAAAGAGTCCCGATTAACTGCATTCCGTCAGCTAGTACAACTTATTGCTAAACTTTGACCCATTTCAGCACATCAGGATCTTTATCATAACGGTAGGTAAAGCCGTCTCTGGCAGTAATCGATTCGCCTTTGCTTGCCTTACTTCTAATAGTTTTAATAGAATAAAAAGTTAATTCAGCCATTTCCTGATGAGAAAATCCTTCACTTATGACTTTTTGAGTTAATCTTTCTAATTGATTTTGGGATTCATTATTAGGTAAACTGTCTGTGCTAACGCGGCTCTTTTCTACAGAGGTATAGATAGCTGTTTTTTGAATCCGATAATCTTTCACAGTCAAAAGTTGCCAACTGGAATCTTGTGTAAGCTCTAGAACCCATTGATGATAATCAAATAGACTTTCCCTATGCCCAACGCTGATAAACGTTGTTTTCGTTTCTTGTAATTGTCTATATAAATTACCTTCGTTCTTTAAATCTAAAGCACTTGTTGCTTCATCTAATATCGTGAAATGAGGATGAGTCACTAATAGGCGTGCGAAAGCAAGGCGTTGTTGTTCTCCTAGCGATAATATGTTTTCCCAAGGAAGCTCTGTATCAAAACTATCAACTCGACTTAGCAAGTTTTGCAGGTTTACTTGTTGCAATACTTCTTTGAGTTCTGCATCGGTCATTTGACGATTTCTATTAGGATAAAGTAACTGTTCGCGCAAAGTTCCCAAAATTATATAAGGACGTTGAGGTAAAAATAAAACTTCTTCTAGGGGAGGTCGCACCAGACGACCAGTCCCTGCATTCCACAAACCTGCGATCGCTCTCAATAAAGAACTTTTACCTCGACCACTCGGCCCAACAATCAATAAACCTTCTCCCGGTTGAACAGACAATGATAAGTCTTCAACGATTAGCTGCTCGTAGTTGGGCGTTTGTAAGGTAACATCCTCAAAAGCCAGACGGTTTTCTTCGATTGTTTTGATGTTACTGACATTTTCTGGTTGTTTAGTTACTGTTTCTAAAGCATCTGAAAAATTAGCTAAACGCTCAACATAACTCGAAAATCGTCCAGAAGTTCCAAATTCATCTATTAATGTTGCCAGACCATTAGCAAACATACTGCAAGCTACAACTGCTTGGCTAACTTGTCCGAAATCAATTTCACCTCGAATATATACAGGTGCAAATATTAAATATGGAAAAATTTGGATTACAGAGCGGTATCCTCTATTAAAAATATCTTTATTTCTTTCCCAATTAATCTTGCTTTCAGAATTTTGAAAAAGATTATTAAATCTTCGCTGAATGATATTTAATTCTTGGTTTTCTCCCCGGAAGAAAGCTATAGATTCAGCATGATTACGAACATGAGTTAGGCTATATGTATAATCAGCTTTAGATTCAAGTTCTTCTTGAGTAATCTTATCTAATTCTTGACTCAAGTAAACAGCAATCAAATTGCCTATAATCGTATAAGTAAGTAGAAATGCAACAGCAAATTGGGAAATTGACCAAAGAATTATTAAAAAAGTCGCCATTTCCAGGATTTTTTCTAACAAAGTAGCTGAAAAATTGAGAGCAGTCCTGGCAATAGGTTCGATTTCTTGAGATAGACGTTGGTCTGGGTTATCAATATCGGAGCTAAAATTGATTTTATAATAAGCGCGATCGCTAAAATATTTTTCTAAAATCTGCTGATTGAGCCATTGATACCAATCAAGGGCAATTTTTTTTCTGACAAATTTAGTAAATCCTGTCAAGAACGTGATTAAGAGCAGCCCAAGGGCGTAAAGTGATAACGTACTAAAAAACTTAGAAGTATCTTTATCTTGAATAATGATATCGACTAAATAGCGATCGACAAAGCTATTAAAGGCAGTTACGCCCACAAGCCCAATTATTAATAAGATTAGGAGAATGAGCATCCCCCATGTTTGAATTACATCTGAAAATGCTCTTTGCCCTGGCTCTATTGGAAACCAGTAAGGACTAGCGATCGCTTTTACATCCTCCCAAAATTGAGTAAAATTAGAAAGGAAAGAAGTATTTTTTGAAGGTTGATTAGAAATAACTTGAGCTTGCATATTATACCTCTTATAAAAATAATTTTTAGGATGATAAATTTTTGTAAAATATTGTTTTTTATTTCATTAGCTATAGCTAGAAAATAAAAAAATGCAGTATTAATCCTGATTATTTAAACAAAATCATCATATCATAAAATAATTTTGCTATATTTCTAGTTATAGAAATATAGCAAAGCAATTCAATGATAAATTCCCAGCATTACTTTTGTTCTGGGATGAAAAATTACGAACTCCAAACTTCAGGATTGACAATGTAAGGCGGCTTCTCGCCTTGAAGCACTTGAAGTATTTGATTAGCTGCGGAAAGTGCAGCAGCCATACCAGCTTCAGGTGTCACTCCAGCCAAATGAGGGGACAAAATTATATTGTCAAACTCATATAAAGGATTATCAAGAGATGGGGGTTCAGGCTCAAACACATCAATTGCAGCCCCTGCTATCAACTTTTCGCGTATGGCTGTAACCAAATCTCGTTCGCGAACTACCTTTCCACGAGATGTATTGATCAAGAAAGCAGTAGGCTTCATTTTCTTGAAAGCTTCTAAAGCAAACATTTCATAAGTTTCATCAGTTAACTCAGGATGCAAAGATACAAAGTCAGATTCAGTAAGTAGGTAGTCTAAATCTTGTACTAAGGTTGCACCGGCTGCTTCTGCTTTACTGATTGGGACATAAGGATCGTATGCTAAAACTCGCATTTGAAATGCTGTACTACAAATTTTAGCAACAGCACTACCAATCCTTCCCAAACCGACAATACCAAGGGTTTTTGCTTCGACTTGAATTGGTTGTACCTGATTACGAATCAAGTAGTTTCCTGTTTTGACACACTGATTGAGAAAAGTAAGCTTTTTAGCAAGTGCTAAAATCATGGAAATCGTGTGTTCTGTAACAGCAGTTGTTGATAACCCAGGATTATTAACTACGACAATTCCCTGTTGTGTTGCAGCCGCAATATCAATTGCATCAGTGCCAAATCCAGAGGTACTAATAACTTTTAAATTTTTTGCTAATCGAATCGCTTCGGCATCTAATTTAGCAGGATAACGGACAAATACGCCAGATACGTCTTGAATAGCTTCATGGATTTGATGCTGCGTTGGTTCTTTGATAATCTCGATATTAGTGTATTCTTCTAGAAGCTTTTCACCTGTTTCGTGATACATTCTCCCAATTAAAAGAATCTTGTGATTTTTAGTAGTCGCTGGGGAAGTTTGAGGAAAAATAGCTGTCATCTTAATTAACCTTAACTTATTTGATACAAAGATGTTTTAGACTCAACAGTTGATGAATGAAATTGCTGAGATAATTTCATTGTTTCTGTCAGCAAACTAGAATTAGATGTGGCTGACTCTAATAGCTGAGATAAGTTTTCGGCAATGGTAGTTAAAGGGTCGATCGCTTGAATAGAATCAATGCCATTAAGCTTGAGATATTTGGCAAGGATATGAAATTCTGTACAACCAGAAATAAAGGAACGAGTATTATATTTATCTAACAAATGTTGAACGTCTTCAAGAATTGTTAGTGGGTTTTGTCCTCGTTTTAGTACTTTAAAAATCATCTCATGAATCAAGCGGTGATCTTTTTCATCTGGAGAAATAATCCGATTTGCAGCAGTACAACCTCGCTCAAATAATTTTTTTTTGTAAGTACCTGTACCTGCAAATAAAAGGGCCGGCTCATCATGTTCTTGCAGTTGTTGGTCTGCAATTTTAATTAAGGAAATTACTTTATTAGTCTGATCCTCTGGAAGATGAGCCAAAGCATAATGAGCAGTACAACAACCAATCACTATACGATCGACTAATTGATTAAGTTTTTCTAAATGTATTTGCACAAAATCAATGAATTCTCTTTCATTTCCGCTATGAACTGAAGTTGTGCGATCTGGTGCAGAGGGAAGTGAGAAAACAATAACGTTGGGTGCTTCTTGTTCGTTGTCGATATACTGGTTGTATTCATAAATGGTTTTAAGGAATTCAACGGTAATTACAGGCCCCATTCCGCCTAAAACCCCAAGCACTGGTAGTTTTTTATTCATAAACTTTCTCCAAAACAATGATGACTATGATTTAGCCGTGTAGATGACTAAAAATTAAAATTTGTAGCGAAAAGATTGTTATCTTCTCCTTCGGGGTTCTCTGTGCGATCGCATAGCTTCAATAATGGCGTGTCAGGAGATTTTACTACTTCTTCTAGAAGACCTTCTAACGACTTGATAATTAAGGAAATACGTTCGCTGGCAAATATATCTGTGTTATAGATTAACTTCAGATATAGTTCTACTTCGTCTACAAAAGTGAATTCTAGATCGAACTTAGCAGTGACAATTTCTTGGTCAATCAAGTTAACAATAATTCCATCTAACGCTAGGTCTACATTTTGATTATTTTGCAGTACAACTGCAATATCAAATAGGGGATTCCGGCTAGGATCGCGTTTGAAATTTAAATCTGATACTAGTTTGTCAAAGGGATATTCTTGATTATCGTATGCTTCTATTGTTGTTTGTTTCACTTTTGCAAGTAAAGTAGTAAAACTATCGTCTGCTGCTATTTGATCGCGTAAAACTAAAGTATTAACATAAAAACCTATTTGTTCTTCTAAATCAGGATGATTTCGTCCAGCAATGGGAGAGCCGACTGTAATCTCATTCTGTTCGGTATAGCGAAAGAGAAAACTTTTGACTAAAGTCAGTAAGCCCATAAACAAACTGGCTTCTTGAGTCTTGATTAATAACTCAAAATCCTTGATTGATTCTGGTCTTGGCTTCCAAATAATCGCAGTTCCAGAGAAACTTTGCACTGCTGGTCGAATGCGATCTAAAGGTAAGTCAAGACGCGCCGGAGTAGGAGTTAATTTAGCTAACCAGTAATCGCGTTGTGCTTGTAGTTTCGACATTTGCAATTGCTGGTCTTGCCAGTAGCTATAGTCTTTATAATGAATCCTCAGAGGTGGCGGTAATTCTACATTTTGTTGTCCGTAGGCATGATAATGTGCGAGAAAATCTTTAATTAAAACGCCTGCTGACCAACCATCTGAAATGATGTGGTGCATATTAAATAGAACTATATAACTCTGTTGACTGAGTTTTAGTAAGTTAACGTTGAGTAAAGGCCCTGTTTCCAAATCAAAAGTAGTTTTGGCATTGTTTTGAATAGCTTCAGCAATAATTTCTGATTGTTTTTCATACTCCATTAAGTCTATTTGTGTGACTGCAAAATTCATTTGCTCGTGTACGACTTGACGCGGTTCATTATTTATTAAGGTAAAGGTAGTACGCAAAATTTCGTGGCGTTGGATCAAATGTTGAAAAGCATTTTCAAAAGCAGCAATATTTAAATCACCGTTGAATTGATAAGCACTGGGCATTCCGTAGGCATTATGGTTGCGATCGAGGAATTCTAAAGCCCAAAGACGGCGCTGCCCATGAGACATAGGATAAGATGTTTGCTGAGTTATTGCTGGTATGGGTTCTTGATAGTCATATTGAGTTTTAGATATTAAAGCTGCTAATCCGACAATTGTAGGAACTTTAAAGAAGTCAGCCAATTTGACTGACACATTTAATTCTTTATGAACGTGAGTGATTACTCTCGAAAGCAGCAAAGAGTGTCCACCAATTTCAAAGAAGTTATCAAAAATACCGATGGGATGTTTAGTGAGAATTTTTTCCCAGATATTAACTAGCTTTGACTCTAAATTATTCCGAGGAGCAGTATAAGCTATTTGTGCGATCTTACCTGTTCCTTGAAGTTCGGCAAGCGATCGCAAGTCAATTTTCCCATGTCTAGTTAAAGGAAATTGCTTTAAAAAGATAAAGGAAGTAGGAATCATGTAAACTGGCAGAAAATCCGAGAGGAATTCTCTGATTTCTGAAATTTTTATCTCTTTATCAGTTTGACAATAGGCAGATAACTGAGTTTGATTATTTAACTCTGTCGGTAACACAATTGCTCTCTCAATCTGGGCATAACGGCTAAGTTGGTATTCAATTTCACCTGGATCTATACGATAGCCATTTACCTTAACTTGATTATCTTTTCGCCCCATAAATTCAATCACCCCTGGGGCAATTTGTTTACCTAAATCTCCCGTTCTAAAGAGAATTTTTTCTGGATTTAGAAAACTGGGTTGAAATTTTTCCTTGGTGATTTGAGGAAGATTGCGATAACCAGCGGCTAATGCTGCACCTTCTACGCAAATTTCACCTACTATATGCAAAGGTACGGTGTTATTAAATTCATCCAGGACAAATAATCGATTGTTATGGAAAACCTGACCAAGAGGTACGTCTGTATTTAAATTTTCGTCGATTGTATATTGAGATACTCCAACACAAGTTTCTGTGGAACCGTAGACATTGCTAATAATTTTCGCAGGGAAGCGTTTTCGTAAAGCGATCGCAGTTTCTCGGTCTAATTTTTCTCCGCCGCAAGAGATATATTTTAAGCTGGGGATAGTTTCTTCAGGTGCGAGTACAGCTAAAATTTCTCGATAAATAGATGGCGTTGTGTGCAGTGCATTTATTTGGTTTTCTTGTAAAAAGGAGACTAAATGTTCGATATGCTGTACTTCATACATATATAAAGCAGCACCTATGGTTAAAGGTAAGAATATATTACGAAAAGATGGATCGTGGGTGACAGGTGCAGTGAAAATATAGCGCCATTCAGGATGTTTCTCTAAGTCAAATGTGAGTCGTAAACTCCGAATTACATTCAAAATAGAGATGTGACGACCCATGACTCCTTTAGGATTTCCTGTGGAGCCAGATGTGTATAAAATGTAGGCAATTTGGCTATAGTCTGGTTTAAATTTAGGCTCAGTATTATCAAAATCTGCCAAAATATTATCGATTCGATCCAAACAAATTGCTTCGATTTCTTGAGGTAATTGGGAGACAAAGTTACTCTCCGTGAGACAGAGATTACAGCCACTATCTTTTAAAATAAAATCGATGCGATTACTAGGATATTGGGGGTCTATCGGTACATATGTTGCTCCAGTTTTAAAAGTAGCCAAGATGGCGATAATTAAGTTTTGATTGCGCCCGATCGCGAGTGCGATCGCTTTTCCGGAATCAATGTGATACTTCTCATGTAAGTAATTAGTTAAACGATTTACTTTCTCATTCAATTCTCTATATGTTAAAGTCGTTTCTTCAACTATTAATGCAGGTGCATCGGGTGTAGATTTGACTTGAACAATAAAGTCATCAATAATTGTAGAATTTGGGGGTAATTCTATTGTTTTCCCTGTTAATTCTGCCAATAATTGTTGTTGTTGCACTTGTGTTAATAAAGGCAACTCAGAAAGCAAACCATTAGCATTTTTAATTACCCCTTGCATCAAAATTTCAAAACTTTCTAGAAACTGTTTGATAGTTTCTGGTTTAAACAGTTCTGTATTGTAGTTGCAATAGATAATAAGTGCGTCATTGACTTCGATGAAATTAAAGCCTAAATCGAAGGGAGTGTAACCAATTGGCTCTGCTGGTAGCGATACTTGTAGTCCCTTAAACTCAGGTAGAGTTAAACTAGGGTCCATATTAAAAGATACGGATATCAGGGGAGAACGAGAAAAATCTCGTTGTAATTGTAAGGCTGCTAATAATTCTTCTAAGGCGTGACTTTGGTGTTTAAAAGCGGCTATGAGTGTTTCTTTGGTATGACGGAGATGTGCAACAAAAGAAGTAGTAATATCTGTCTGAATCCGAACTGGTAAAAATTGCGAACAAAAGCCAACTAATGTTTCGCTGCCTTCAAATTGTCGTCCTGAAATCGGAATACCAATTACTAAATCATCATGACCGGAAATTCGACGCAGAAAAGCTGTGTAAGCAGCGAACATTGTCATAAATAATGTCGCTTGATTTTTGCGTCCTACAATTTGCAAATTTTGCCACAGTTGAGGAGCAATAATTTTACTTTCTCTACCGCCTGTGTAAGTTTTGACAGCAGGACGGGGAAAGTCTGTAGGAAGCTCAAATACGGGGATTTCTCCCTCATAAGTTTTCAACCAAAAAGCACGATGCTCTTGCATCTGTGAACTTTGTGCTTCTTGCTGTCGCAAAGCTAAATATTGGCGAAACTGCATTGGTGGCGCTAAAGAGTCTGTAACAACACCAATTTTTGCTGAATAAAGTTTGCCAATTTCATTCAAAATTAGCCCTAATGACCAACCATCTGCAACGATATGATGAGTTTTTAAAGATAGCAGATAATGTTCGGGTGCTAAACGCATCAGCACAGCCGCAAATAAAGGAGCAACACCCAAGTCAAAAGGCTTTTGAGATAACTCAGTTCTTAATACTAAAGCAGTTGCTTCGGGATTATCTTCATCCATCAAATTGATTAACGGTAGGTCAATTTTGACACTACCGATAACTTCTTGGAGTTCGCCTTGTTCTAATATTTGGGTTCGTAACGCTTCATGACGATTGACTACTTCATTAATCGCTTGCTGTAAAGATGAAATATCTAAAAAACCACGCAATTCTAAAGAAGTAGTAACGTTATATGATGCTGAAGCGGTTGTATCTAATTCTGCCAATAACCAAAGCTGACGTTGCGCTTCATTGGTAGAAAATTTTTGGTTTAAATTATTCCTACCATCTTCATCGTCAGAGCGATCGCTTGCTTCTCTTTTCTTTGCTTGTGGTGATTTGGCATTTTCAAAAAAACTTGCTTGTTGAAGTTCTATAATCGCTTCTTTGACAGCAGCAACTACTTTGTCTATATCTTCATTAGTATGACTAGTTGAGAGAAAACAAACTCGTTTTTCCCATGTATACACACCTTTGAGATTTAGCAAGTAGTAAAAGAGTGGTAATTCGATTGGTTGTAAGAAAATACTATAAGCGCCAAAAGATTCAAAGCGAAACAAAGAGCCAAAATGAACAATGCGGATAGGAATTCCTGTTTCTTGAAAGAACTGATTAACTTCAGTAGCTAATCGATTAGTTAATTGATTTACTCTTTCTTGAATAGTTGCGCCTTGTTCGCGTAAATGTAAAAGTACTGCACGACAAGCAGCCAAAGCCAAAGGATGACGACAGAAAGTACCGCCATAAGCAGTTAATTCTGTTTGCGGATGGGAATCATCTCCATAACTCCAGAAACCGCCATCAATTGTATCTAAGAAATCTGCTTTGCCACAGATCGTACTAATAGGCAAACCACCACCAATTGCCTTACCATAAACTACTATATCTGCGTCAACATCAAACCATTCCTGCGCTCCTCCTGGAGTAATGCGAAATCCAGTAATAATTTCATCAAAAATGAGGGCAATTTCTTTTTGTTGAGTCAATTTTCGTAATTTTTGCAGAAATTCTTTAGGCTGTAAATCGGGTTTACGGCTTTGCACAGGTTCTACTAAAACTGCTGCTAAATTATCAGCTTGAGTAGCAATTATTTCTAGACTTTCTTCGGCTCCATATGTAAGAACTATGACATCTTCAACCATTCCTAATGGTGTCCCAAGACTCAATGGTTGAGCTGTTCCCGCTTCCTCTCCAACTCGCGCTAAAATGCCATCAAAAGTACCGTGATAAGAACCAGCAAAAATCACAATTTTTTGGCGTTTTGTCCGAGAACGAGCAATACGAACTGCTGCCATAATCGCTTCTGTACCAGTATTACTAAAAGCGACTCGCTCCACACCTGTCATTTCACAAATTAAAGCAGCCGTTTCTGCTGCAATATTAGACTGCATTCCTAATCCGATTCCGTGTTGCATTTGTTGCTGAATTGCTGACAACACAAAATCAGGACTATGCCCAAAAAAGTTAACACCAAACCCCATTGCTAAGTCGATGTAATCATTGCCATCGATATCACGAAAATATGCTCCTTGGGCTGATTCTGAAACAATGGGATACTGAAATTCTTTTAAAGCCATACGGAAGTCAATGGTAGGTTTAACATCAACCATTGTCTTGCGGCTATTTTGCGAATATGCCTTAGATTTCGCTGTTTTTTGGTTATAAATAATCTCTAAGTTTTGGATAAAAGCTTGCTGTTGTTCTGTTAAAGATTTATTCTCTGCTAGCTTTAAGGCTAATGGGTTTAAATTTGGAGAATTAATTTTTTTGGTAGGAGTTGCAGTTTCTATTTTGCTTGTTTTAGGAGTAGGTACAATTTCTGTCTGACTAAACAAAACTTCTGATGTATTGCTCGGTGCGACAGATACAGATTGGAGTATTTCTAATTGCTTGATAATAGTTTTTTCATGTATATCTTTGAGTTCTTTCAAAGATTGCAATTGAGCCATCATCAAAGCTTCTTTGCCAGAGGTTGGTGTTGATACAGCTACTGTTTTTGCTTGGTTATCAATAGCGCTTTCAGCAGAGGTGGAAGCAATAATTAACTCTTGTCCATTGTAGATGCTGGTATTATTCTGTTTAGAAAAACTATCCGCAGTAGCAAAACCGCAGCGTTTTAAAACAGCACACCAACTTTCTCCACTTAACAATGGAGTATCTATACGTAACTCTTTGTCTTGAAAGCGCCACCATCCTGGTGTGAGTCCAAAGGTTAAATCAAGCCAGGAATTATTTTCTACTGTTTCTAGTAGTACTAAATAACCACCAGGTAGTAGTAATTCTCGAATATTATTTAGTGTTTCTGTAATATTTCGGGTACTATGAAGCACATTAGCAGCAACAACTATATGATAAGAATGTGCTGTAAGCCCTTGAGAAACTGGTGATTTTTCAATATCTAATTGATGGAAGTTGAGATTATCTCTGTGTTTAAACTTTTGACGCGCTTTATTCAGGAGAACAGGGGAAAGTTCGGTGAAAGAATAATTAGTATCATTGAGATTTAAATTATTAATAATTGCTTCCGAAGTTGCACCTGTACCACCTCCCACTTCGATAATTTGGTAAGGGCGATCGCTACTAGAAAAACTCTTTAAAATGGAGTTAATTTCTTGGGCTACTCGTTGATTCATCAAACGAGATACCGGAGAATTACCATATATACTTTCTGCATGAACTACTGAACCTGCTGGGAAAATTAACTCTAAAGGATCTATATTTCCTTTCAGGACTTCTGCTAGATTTTCTCCACAGCGTTGCAGCATTTCTAACTCAGGTTTTGCTGCTGGACAAGTAGTTTGCAGATTTTCTATAGCTTCTGGTAAAGAAAAAGGTGTAGGTAGGTTTCGTACTATCCAGATGTTACCTTGATTTTGAATAATTCCAGCTTGTTCTAAAGTTTTTAAATAACGAGTAATTAAAATATGATATTTGGGAGCAATAGGCAAAATTTGTAATAAGTTTTCTGTTGTCCAAGTTTCTGCTATTTTTAGTTTCTTACCTAATACTTCTAAAGCTTTCAATATATAGGCAATACTAATCGGTTGTAATTGGGAAATTACCCACAGATAATTATTTAATTCTGAGTCAGAATTAGATACTTTATTAGAGTTTTTATTTAGTATAGTAGCTACTGAAGATGTTTCTAATGGTTTTGGTTCAATAAAATCAGATAGATAATTAGCTATTTCAGCAATTGTTTGCAAATCGGTAAATAATCGATCTATCTTAACTTTAACGCCAAACTTCTCTTCAACTTTACGAGCAAAGTCAGTCAAAATAATTGAATCTGCCCCTAGATTTAATAAGGTTTCATCATCTCTAATGTCATTTTCATCTTCTTTGAGCAACAGAGCTAAGATAGACTTTAACTGATTGCCGATTTCTTGCTGATGTTTTTGGATATTTGAAACTTTTGCTACAGTCATCTTGGTCTCCATTAGCTCGTTTTCTACAGGCATTTCTTTGATTGAACTTGATTCGACTGAAATAGCAGATTTAAATTCAAACCTTTTTCGTTGAAAAGGATAGTTTGGTAATTGAATATTTCTGTAACCGTAATCTTCATTGAATTTTTCGGCGTTAAAATTTACTCCATGAATGTAGAGTTGGGCTAGTGTTGATAACATCGTCTGCCAGTTATCCAAACCTCTATTGAGAGAACTCAGCCAGATAACTTCATCGTGATAACGGCGACCTTGTTCTGCAAGTATTGGTCTTGGCCCCACTTCTAAAAACAGGTTGTATCCTTTGTTTAACGCCGTAATCAGACTTTGCAAAAATTGCACGGGTTGACGGCATAGTTGTCTCCAGTAGCTTGCATCGGGCGCATTTGCTAAAGGTTGTCCGTCAATGCCTGAAATTAGCAAAACTTGAGGATGATTGTAGGAAATATTACGAGCAGCAGTTTCAAATTCATCTAAAATTGACTCCATTAATGGAGAGTGAAAAGCACCGTCAACTGATAGTAATTGTACAGCTATTTTTTGGTGTTTGCAGTTAACAATAATCTCATCAACGCTATTACTTTCTCCAGAGATGACAATTTGTTGAGGATGGTTAATAGCTGCAATTGAAACTGTCTTACTATAATTTTGAATTAAAGAAATTACTGTAGCTTCATCTGCAAAAATTGAAGCCATTTTTCCTGTAGGCGCAGTTTGCATTAATTGCCCACGTTTCACAATTAATTCTAGACCTGCTTCTAAACTAAATACTTTTGCAATACAAGCTGCGACATATTCACCAACACTATGACCAATTAGTAAACTTGGTGTAATTCCCCAAGATTGCCACAACATGGCAACTGAATATTCAAGAGCAAATATAGCTGGTTGAGCGTATGCAGTTTGATTGAGTAAATCTGTGCGATCGCCAAATAATATATCTTGTAGTGGATACTCTAAATAATTCGCTAAAATATCTGCACATTTGTCAATATATTTACGGAATGTAGGTTGGGTTTGGTAAAGTTGATGACCCATACCTGCATAACAAGCTCCTTGACCAGTGAAAAGAAAGGCAATTTTTGGCTGTTTTTCTCCTGCGAAACGTTGATAAAAAGTCAAATTATCAATAGTTTTTTCGTCAGCAAAAGTCGCTAATTTTTGTTGCAATTCTGGTAATGTATCTGCAACGATCGCTAAACGTTCGGGTAAAGGCGCTCTACCTATAGCCGCACTATGACAGATATCGCCAATTTCTGGATGAGATTCTAGGTGGATGTGAAAACGTTGTGCTAGTTCTTTTAAAGCTGTTTCTTGATGAGCGGAAATCATCAATAGATGACTAGGACGTTGTAGCTTAATTTCCGGTGTGTTTGCAACAGGCGCTTGTTCGATAATTACATGAGCATTTGTTCCAGAAAAACCGAAGGAACTGACACCAGCAATGCGGACTTGGCCATTGTTCGACCAGGGTATGGTTTGATGAGGAATTTCGATCGGATACCCTTGCCAATTAATCAGAGGATTAGGTTCTTGGAAGTGAAGATGAGGCGGAATCTCACCATGTTGGAGGGCAAGAATTGTCTTGATTGTGCCTGCTATCCCGGCGGCGGCTTCGAGATGTCCGATATTAGTCTTCACTGAACCGACGTAAAGTGGTTGCGATCGCTTTCCATAAACAGCGGCGATCGCATTCATCTCAATGGGATCGCCTAAAGAGGTTCCCGTGCCATGTGCTTCTATATACCCGACTTCCTGGGGTTTGACTCTGGCATCAGCTAAGGCTTGACGAAGTAAATCTTGTTGGGCGGGGCCGCTGGGAACTGTTAACCCGGCGGCTGCACCGTTATGATTGACCGCAGATCCTCGGAGGAGGGCGAGAATGCGATCGCCATTTTTTTCAGCCACAGATAAGCGTTTGAGTACTAAAACTCCGCATCCTTCGCCCCGCACATATCCATTTGCAGCTGCATCAAAAGTTTTGCAACGACCATCGGGAGACATCATCCCCGACTGGGAAAGGTTAATCGTAATTGCCGGATTTAAGAGCAGATTTACCCCAGCTACCAAAGCTAGTTCGCATTCATGATTTCTTAAACTGCGAATAGCTTGGTGAATGGCAACCAGTGAAGAAGCACAGGCTGCATCAATAGACATACAAGGGCCGCGCAGGTTGAGAAAATAAGATAACCTACCTGCTGCGGCACTCAGGGCGTTTCCCGTACCAAAAAAAGAATCGATTTCATCGTAGTTGCTTTTGTAGACTGTCATCGCGTGGTCAACACTAGTTATACCGACAAATACACCCACGCGATCGCTTGCTAAATTAGTTGGTGGTAAATTAGCGTTTTCTAAAGCTTCCCATGTCACCTCAAGTAGTAACCTTTGTTGGGGGTCCATTGAGGTTGCTTCGCGGGAAGATATAGAGAAGAAACGGGCATCAAATTCTGTAATATCCTCTTGTAAAAATCCTCCATAACGAGTGTTCATTTTGCCGGGAGTAGGTTCGGGAGCATAAAATTTTGAGATATCCCAACGGCTTTTAGGAACTTCTACAATTGCGTCAAGTCCGGCTTTACAGTAATTCCAATAAGCTTCAGGAGAATTTATGCCTCCAGGGAAACGACAACCCATCCCAACAACAGCAATTGGCTCGCTTTGTCTAGTTTCTAATTCGGTAATGCGAGCCTGCATTGCCTCCATTTTTGTTAAGGTTGATGCTATGAGTTTTTTATAATCTGTAGTTTGAGCCATGCTTCTATCCGCAATTTTTTTATTTTATATAAATATCTAATCGGGTTTTTCTCCTGAAAATAAAAGATAGTCATCAAAAGCCATAAACCACCCCCTATCTCTCGACCAAGCTTCAATTCCTGGATTATCTTTCTGGAGATCGATCGCTAAATCGTGTTTACTAATTCCTTTACCTACTTCGGCAAAGTAACGCACAGCAGCCGGCCAAACATATTCGCTAATTGATACAGCTTGGATATTTACAAATCCATGCTTTTTGAGTTTTTCAACATAAATATTTCGGTCATATTGGTTGGCGAAAGGAATACACATTTTCTTGCTATTGACGCGCAGCCAAAAGTCAATATCTCGTCCAACTCTCGGCAAACAATCTGCTAATGCTAATTTTCCACCAGGGCGCAAAACTCGAAATGCTTCAGCAAAAAAATCTTCACGAGTATTGAAATGAAAAGCACATTCTAAAGCTGTAACTTTATCAAAAGAATTGTCTTCACAAGGAATTTTTGTTGCCGAACCAACCTGAAGATTTATGCGTTCGGCTAATCCCGCTCTAGCTACTCGTTCTTGAGCAATTTCTACTTGTAGCTCTGTAGTATTTATCCCAGTAATTGCATCTACATTGTTTTCACGTACCCAAAGGATATCTTGTTCGGCAAAACCGAAGCCGACATCTAAAACTTTGTCTCCAGGGCTAAGTTCGGCAATTTCTCCTAATTTACGGGCTAAAGCGGCACAAGCTCCGTCATAAGTAGTTTCTTCTTGCCAATAACCAAAGTTGAGCCATTGGGGAATATTGGGATTGTGAAGATCGCGATCTCGTTTTGCTATCCCGGTGTAAAGGTCAGACACCTCAAATTTATCTTGTAAAAACCAGATTTCCTTAAGTGGATTCTGGATGAATTCTTTGATAATTATCCAGCGATTGCGCCATTCATCATTGAAAGGGATTTTGCCAATATTTTCCAAAGCTATACCTCCTATTTGTAAAATAAAAATTTTCGCTGCACTGAAAGTTTTATAGCGTTTCCCACTCTAGTGAGATACGAAATCACCCCTCCCCAGCCCTCCCCTTGCCAAGGGGAGGGTGCGCGACAGCGCGGGTGGGGTGTATTTTATGTATTTGGGAATTGCTATAATATTTACTCACCATATTCCTCCAGCTCTGCTAACTTTTGATTAAGTAGTATAGCCAATTCATCTTCATTGAGACTTTCATAAGGATTCAAAGTATCGCTATTATGTATTGCGATCTCAAAATCAATATGCTTTGCTAAAACTTCTGCCTGTAGATAATTGCTGAGACTTGCAAGATTAGGATAATCAAAAATTATAGAAGTAGGTAAAGTGCAAGCTAAGTTACTTTCCAGCCGATTTTTAAATTCTAATACCATTAACGAGTTTAAACCTAACTCTAAAAATGAGGTATTTTGAGGAATAACACTACTGGCAGCTAATCCAGTAACTTCGCGTAAAATTTGCTCAATTCCTTGAGATAAACTTTCTATTCGCTCATCTATGGGTGCAGATTTTAACTGTTCTAATAATTTTGCTTCTTTGCTATTTTCTTTGATTGCGATCGCTTCGGCAAAGAATGGTTGATTAATCTTAAAAGCTCGATCAAAAGTAGACCAATCAATATCAATAATAGCTCCTTGAGAAACGTTAGCCAGAATTAACTGGCTGAGATATTTTAGGGCAGTATCAGAAGACATACTTTGAATACCCCAATTAGCAAAACGTTGTTTGTCAATTTCATTTCCTGTATCCCATGCTCCCCAATTGATGCTGATACTTGGTAATCCTAAACTTTGCCGTTGCTGCATTAAAGCATCCATAAAAGCATTAGCAGCAGCGTAACTACTTTGTCCGGGCGAACCGAGAATCGCAGCAGCAGAAGAAAAGGCAACAAAAAAGTCTAAAGATAGGTTGCGGGTATAGCGGTCTAATAATAAAGTACCTTCTACTTTGGGACGCATGACATTTTGATATCTTTGCCAATTTTGATTGCTCAAAAGACCATCATCTAAGACACCAGCAGCGTGAATTACTCCACGTAAAGGAGGTAAATCTGCACCAAAACGGGAGAACATTTGTTCTATATCTGCGGCTGAGGTAATATCAGCACCGATAACTGTAATCTGTGTACCATTTTTAGTTAACGAGGCGATCGCTTCTGGTTGAGACTTAACATTGCGGCTACACAAAACTAAATGTCTAGCTCCCATTTCTGATAACCACTCAGCCATTAGCAAGCCCAGTTTACCTAAACCACCAGTAATTAAATAAGCTCCTTCTTTGCTAACTAACTGCTGTTTTTGAGCTGTAGGAATTGTAGCAGATACTAACCTTGCTCCATAGCGATTTCCTTGGCGTAAAGCTAGGCGTGACTCAGCGCTTGCAGCGTGGAATTCGTTGAATAAAAATTCAGCTTCATTAGGTTCTACCGTGGGTGATAAATCTAAACATACACAACGAATTTGCGGGTATTCATTATTAATTACTGCGCCTAATCCCCAAAGGGAAGATTGTTGAGGTTGCAAATCAGTCTCAGCTAGAACTCGATTTGCACCGCGAGTTATTAACCATAAATCAGGTAGTTTTTTCCAACTAGCGGTAAGAGTTTGAATTAAGTGCAATGCAGCATGACAACTATTGTAAACAGTATCCGAACATTCTTCATCAGATACATTTTCCCAAGCAAAAATCACACCCGTAGGAAATTCTCCCGATGGATATGCTTCTTGATATAAGCGCTGAAAATCAGATATTTGAGATGGATTGACGATAAACTCATCTTGAGAATGGCATTTATATTCATCACCAAATTCTACAGTAATAACTCGTTCTCCAGCTTCTTTCAATAAATCAATAGAATGATTCAATGCTGTTCCAGGATGTACAAACACTAACCAAGAATTGTGTTTTTCTGTAAGAGTTGGAACTGTATCAAGCTTTTGCCATTCAATTTTGTAAAACCAATTATTTTCATTTTCTTGCCATAAACGTTGTAAAACCGCCGGATTAGTACGCCGTGCTGTTAAGTCTGTAAACCGAGCGCAAAGCTGTTCTTGCTCATCGTAAATATCTACGTTTACGCATATTTCGCCGTTACTATTAGATTTAACATCAATGTGCGCCCAAGCTTGAGTTCCAGGATTGCCAAATAATTCTAGTGAAGAGAAACCATAAGGTAAATGCAATTCTTGGCCGTGAATTTCTGGGAAAGCCGCACCAACACTTTGCAAACAAGCATCTAAAAGCACGGGATGCAGGCTATATCGCCGATCTGCCAAACTGCGATCGATACTAATCTTAGCCTGAGAACCATTTCCTAAATAACTTAGCTCTTGAATAGCTTCAAACCCCTTACCATAGCTAATTCCCATCTGCTCATAAAGGTCATAAAATCTAGAAATCTCAATAGATTCTCCTTTTTTATCAGACCAATTCCTAACAGATGTGGGTATTTTTTGATTGTTGGGTTTAATTTCACCAGTTACATGAAGAATCCAGTTATCTTTTGCCGAATCACTACTAAATATCTCAAAACCATAGCCAAATGACTTGTTAGGCTTAAAAATCATTTGTAATATAGTTGGAGATTGAGATAAAAGTAATCCCTGATGAATAGACACATTTTGAATAATCGCCAAATTATCAGTAAATATTTTCTGGCTAGCTGCTAAAATCGCTTCAATAAAACCCGTAGCCGGAAATAAGATTTTTCCAAATACTTTGTGTCCTTCCAGATATTCTGGACGATCGGCACTTATCTCTCCCTCAAAAATAAATTCTTTCGTAGCTAGTTTTTTAACATCGCTAATAAAAGGATGTAACTTAGTTTTGATATCAGCTACAGAAAATTGTGAATTGGTTAGCCAGTAACGTTCTCGTTGAAATGGATAAGTAGGTAAAGTAATCCGCTTTCCTTGCTTAAATACCTCTGTCCATTCTACAGAATAACCATTCACAAAAAGTGTCGCTAAACTTCTGTACATCTGGGCTTGTTCATCTTGTCCAGGTACGATGCTGGGTAGCCATGATATTTCTTGGATTTGATAAGTTAGCCGTGCTATACCCAGTAACACAGGCTTCGGCCCTAACTCTAAAAAATGGCGATAACCACTGTCAATTAAGAATTTAAATCCTTGACCAAAATGCACAGTGTTGCGAAGATGGCGCAGCCAATAATCAGGACTAGTAATTTCTTGACCAATTGGTTTACCTGTGACATTACTAATAATATTCAAGTTTGGTTCGTGGAAAGAAATTTTATCTAAAACCTTGGCAAACTCATTAATAATTGGCTCCATTAACAGAGAATGAAAAGCATGAGATACTGCCAAGCGTTTAGTTTTATAACCCTGTTCTATAAAAGTTTTCTCTAGTTGTTCAACAATTTCACGCAAGCCAGAAATGACATTAATTGCGCCATTGTCTGCGGCAATATCTACTTGATTTTTATATGGAGCAAGATAATCTGCTACTGTTTGATAATCAGCATAAATCGCTGCCATTGCCCCATTATGCGGTAATTCTCCCATCAAGCGACCGCGTTGGACGACTAATTGCAAAGCATCTTCTAAAGAAAAGACTCCTGCTAAACAAGCGGCGACATATTCACCAATGCTATGTCCTAAAAGTGCAGCAGGTTGTATTCCCCAAGATTGCCATAATTTAGCAAGTGCGTATTCAAGTGCAAAAAGTGCTGGCTGTGTGATTTGAGTCTGTTCGAGCAACTCGCTATTTTGCAATTGAAAGATTAAATCTAACAGCGACTTTCCTAAAATCGGTTCTAAGATTTGGTTACAAAGATCCAAAGTCTTTTTAAAGACAGGTTCTTGGTTATAAAGAGTTTGTCCCATCCCTGAATATTGAGAACCTTGTCCTGAAAAGATAAAAGCTACATTGGGCTGATTTACTGATGTAATTGGCGTAATTACATGATGAGAATCTTCATCTTTTTGGAAATCAGCAAGTGCTGTTTGTGCTGTAGTAATTGAGTCGGCTAAGACACACAATCGATGCTGGAAAACAGCCCGTCCTGTACCGGCAGTAAAACAAGCATCTGCTAAATTAACAGATTCATTCAAAGCGTACTGATAATTTTTGGCTAACTCTTTGAGAGATTTTTCAGAACGAGCAGAAAGCGGCAGTAGGTAAAATTTATTCTCGGATTTTTGCGGAGAATTAGATGCAATTTCTCCAACAATAATATGAGCATTAGTACCACTAAATCCAAAAGAACTTACTCCCGCGATGCGTTCTCGTTCGCTAGAATGCCAGTCTTTTCCATGTACTGGAACTTCAAAAATATGAGAACTCCAATCAAAACGGGGGTTGGGTTTTTCAAAGTGAAGATGAGGAGGAATTTTGTGGTGTTGTAAGGCTAAAACAGTTTTAATTAATCCAGCAATTCCGGCTGCTCCTTCTAAATGTCCTAAATTAGTTTTGACAGAACCAATAATTAAAGGTCGATTTTGGGGGCGCTTCCCAAATACCGCAGCCATACTTTCTAATTCAATCGGATCGCCTAAAGCAGTTCCAGTACCATGAGCTTCGATAAAATCTATTTGCTCTGGTTTGAGTTTCGCTGTCTTCAATGCTTTATGTAATAATTTTTCTTGAGCATCGCCATTAGGTACAGTCAACCCACTACTTGGTCCATCGTGATTCACGGCTGTACTATGAACTTTAGCTAAAATGCGATCGCCATTTTTAACTGCTTGACTCAACCGCTTGAGAACAATCATCCCGCAACCTTCGCCGCGCACCATACCATTGGCACTCGCATCAAAAGTCTTGCAACGTCCATCGGGTGCAAGCATATGAGCGCGACTTTCTATTAAGGAAATTACCGGGGTTAACATGATGTTGACACCACCCGCCAAGGCAATGTCACATTCACCATTACGCAAAGCATTGCAAGCTAAATGTACTGCTACTAAAGAAGAAGAACAAGCAGTATCAACTGTCATTGATGGCCCTTGCAAGCCCAGTACGTAAGAAAGACGACCGGCGGCTACACTTACAGAAGTTCCAGAACCGGTATACGCGTTGATTGCTTCTGGTGCATGACTCAACTGGGCATAGTCTTGAGTCATCGCCCCCACAAAAACACCAGTTTGACTGTTGCGTAACTGCTGCGGATTTTGTCCGCCTGATTCTAAAGCTTGCCAAGTAGTTTCTAGTAGCAGGCGTTGTTGAGGATCTATAGCGACAGCTTCGCGGGGGATAATGCCAAAAAATTCGGCATCAAATCGATCTATTTGTTCTAAAAATGCTCCGTAAGGAGAATATATTTTTCCTGGTGTATCTGGGTCGGGATGATACCATGCTTGCATATCCCAGCGATCGCTGGGAATTTCTCTGACTGCATCTTTTCCTTGTTCTAAAAGTTGCCAGAATGATTCCAAATCATTCGCACCGCCAGGAAACCGACAAGCCATCCCCACAATCACAATTGGATCTTCTTCTTGTTGTGGTTTTTCTAAGAGGATGTTTGAAAAATCATCAAGTTTACGGAATAACCCCTCTCCAAACCTCTCCCCCAGTGGGGGAGAGGCTTTGAAACTCCCATTCCCTTGTAGGGAAGGGGGGCTAGGGGGGTTAGGTTGATTAGGATTGAGTTGTTGTACAGAAGTTTGCTGTTGAGAAATATTTAAAACTTCTCGCAGCAAATAATCTGCTAAAGTTTCCACATTGGGAAACCGAAAAGTAATTGTTGTGGGTAAAGAGCAATTAAAATCTGTTTGCAAAAGATTGCGAAGTTCTGTAGAGGTGAGTGAGTCCATCCCCATATCAAAAAAGCCTTGTTGGGGAGATACTTCATCGGTTGATAGTCCTAATACAGTGGAAACTCGCAAACTAATCTGGCGGATAAGTAAATCGCGGCGCTGTTTTACAGGTATAGTTTGCCATTGTTCTAAAATATTTGATGCAGTTTGAGATTTAACTTTTCCTTGAGGTAAGAAGTTTTGATAAAAGTTTTGATGAATGTATGGGAAACGCTTCCAATCAATAGCAATTACACCAGCACGGACAATCTTGTTAAACAAGATTTTTTCTAGAGTCTTGAGTGCTAAATCGGGTGCGATCGCATCATAACCTTTGGCGGCTAATCTTTCTAAGACATTGCGATCGACTGCTGCACCGATTTCGCTCCACGGCCCCCAATTGATGACTGTAGCTGGTAAATTGTGTGCATGACGATAATAGGTAAAGGCATCTTCAAAGGCATTGGCAGCCGCAGCATTAGCTTGTCCCGCCGAGCCAATTAACGACACCGCAGAGGTATAACAAACAAAAAAATCTAAAGGATCGTTCAGGGTTAGTTGATGCAGTAACCAAGTTCCTTTCACCTTGGGCGCGAGAACATGGTTAAAACGTTCTGGTGTCAGCCGCAGTAATGTTGTATCGTCTAATGTACCAGCGATGTGGAAAATTCCCCGCACTGGATATTGCGATCGGCATTCTTCTAGTAGGGCGTGCAGTTTCTCGCCATCTGTGATATCAACATCTTTAATTTGGATGTCTGCGTTACTGGATTGCAGACTTGTTATAATTTCAGGAGTGAGAGCTTTTGCACCACTGCGACTGCACAATACTAAATGACGAGCGCCACGTTCTATCATCCATCGGGCTGTGGCTAAACCTAATCCGCCTGTACCACCAGAAATTAGATAAAAGCCATCTTGACGGAAATTAATGTTTCCGTCTGCTAGTTTGCGCTCTACCAAACGCGGACAGAAACGTTGTTCGCCCCGCAAAGCAATGCGATTTTCTTGGGTGTTGTTGTAGATTTCTCTAAATAATTTTTCTGCTAAATCTTGTGTATGAGGATCTAAATCAATCGCTCTAAAATTGAGTTCTGGATGTTCTAGAACTAAGCTTAAAGCGATTCCCAATAAGGAAGATTGGGCTGGAGAAGTTAAGGTGGTGATTTCTTTTGCTGGTACAACACCTTGAGTGACAAGAATGAGTGCAGGGGGATTTTCTTGTTGTAATAATGCCTGAAGTAAAAATAGAAAACGTTTACAATGAATCTCTACTGCTCGATAAATTTCGCCTTCTATTTCTTGTAAGGGCCAGAGGTAGATGATTTCACGAGTTTCTGGTGTTATCAGCTTTTGTAATAGTGATAGATAATCGTCGGCGCGATCGGGATCGATTTCTTGAGGGTAAATGAGAGAACAAGCAACTCCCCTTTGTTGGAATGAGGTGATTAAACTGCGACTAATTTCTTTATTATCGGCAAAGATTAATTCATGAGAAACAGAGTTATGATGACCCTTTTCTTTAGCAAAGATGACGCTTTGTCGTAATAGATTGCGTGTCTCTGGTTTGGTTGGTTCGATGACGTTAACTTCTGCAAATCCATGATTAGCGAGTAAATTTTGCCAATGTTCAGTATCTACTAAAGGATAACCATTTCGGAGTGGATCTTGACTGCATAACCACCATCCCTCTGTTAAACCAAAGGTTAAATCTACCCAACGACGCGCCCCAGTACTTTCTAATAGTATTAGTAGAGCATCAGGAGCTATTAGAGAACGGACATTTGCAAGTGTTTTGTTAATATCTGTTGTGGCATGAAGGACGTTAGCAGCGATAATAATATCAAAATATCCGGGGAGAAATCCTTGAGTCAGGGGATTTTTTTCTATATCTAAAGTTTGATATTGAATGAAGGGATAATCACTAAAACTTTCTTTGGCTCTGGTTAAAAAACTAGAAGAAATATCGGTAAATATATATTCAATTTGCTCTTGAGGTAAATGTGGTAAAATTGCTGCTGTAGCAGAACCCGTTCCGCTGCCAATTTCGAGGATTCGTAACTGTCGATTTGTTGGTAAATTTGCTACTGCATTTTTAATTGTGTCCGCGACTAGTTCATTCATCAACTTAGCACCAGCCGCATCAGAATATACAGATGCGATCGCATTCAAATCGCCTTGAGGAAATAATAATTCTAATGGCTCAATTTGACGGCGCATCACCGCAGCTAAAGCCGATCCACAACGTTCTATCAGATTAATTTCTGCAAGGTAATCGGGATATTCGCTACGTAGTTGTTGAATTTGTAATTGAGATGAAGATATAACAAGTTCTTTTGCTAATAACCATCCATCTTTTTGCTGAGTAACTATTCCTTCCTCAGCTAAAATTGCTAAACACCGCGACAATAAAGGACGATAAAATTCAACTACTCCACCTTGATTCGCAATTTGTTCTTCTTGATAAATTTGACCTAGTTGGGGTTGCCAGTTTAGCTCTTTTAAACCTTCCCATATATAACTTACGCTTAAATTTTCCATTTCTTCAAGTAAGCGTTCATATTGCCGCAATTTTTCTGCTAATTGCTGTTCTAATTGCTGTGGTTTAACTTGAGTTTTAATAGCATCAGGATTTAGTAAATAATCTCTACCATCAGCTAATAATGGTGCTAAAGGCATCCATTCTTCTATGTAAGATTGTGGTTGTATTTCACGGCGGATAATTTCTTGACGTTGAACAGCTTTGAGTTCAAATCCTGTAATTGTTACTAGTAACTCACCTTGCTCTGAATAAATATCAATATCAGAGATGATAAAATTATCAGAATTTTTAGTTAGTCGAGCTGCACTGATGACACTATCACCTGGAGATTTAAAAAATTGAAATTTAGCAATGCGGACTGGTACATAAGTTACAGATGATTCTTGCTGAAATAAAATTGCTGCGATCGCCTGAAAACAAGCATCCAACATCGCCGGATGAAAACGATAGTTTTTCGCTTCTAAATTCTGACTATTTGTTAACTGTATTTCAGCGAATACACTATTTTTACCATATTGAAGCTTATTGATTATTTTAAAGCTACTACCGTAATTTACTCCAGATTTTTGGTAGGTTTCATAAAAAGAATTAATCTCAACATGTTCTGGACAATTAGCTATTATTTGCTCAATGTTTTGGGAAAAATCTATTAATTTTAAGTTATCAACTTCTCCAGTAACAAGTACATCCCAATTATTAACGCTTTGCTGATATATTTGAAAATGATTTTGTTCAATAATTAACTGTAATGTATCCTCTTGTTCTTGCAGTAATAATGCTTTTTTAAATTCGATATTTTCTAAAATCACAGCTTGGCTTTGTGCCGCAGCTAACGCCATTTCAATAAATGCTGCACCGGGAAATATCGGTTTATCAAAAACTTGATGTTCTGCTAAAAACGCTGGGTTGTTCTGACTAATACTAGCTCGATATTGAATAGAAGATAAGGGAGAAGGGAAGCGATCGCCTAGTAAAGGATGTCCAGAGCGATGATGAGATTTAGTAGCATCTACCCAGTAGCGCTTGCGGATAAAAGGAGAATTGGGTAAACTAATTTTTTGTCCAGAGCGAGAGCGATGAAATTCTTGCCAATTAATATTTACTCCTCTTACATATAGTTGGGCTATGACTGTTTGAATTTGTTTATAGTTACTGCCATCTTTGGCTAAACTACATAAGTAAATGATTTCATTTGCTGGTAAATTACTACGCTCGACATTAATTATGGGTTGATTTCCAATTTCTAGAAATATTTGATAGCCCATCTGATGCAAAGTTACAATTCCTTTTTCAACATTTTCTGATTGACGTAGCTGTTGCACCCAATAAGCGGCTGTTTTAATAGATTTACTAGCAACTTCACCATTATTAGCAATTAAAGTGAGTTGGAAATTACTATAAATAACTTCTTCAGCTACTTTTTGAAAAGCTAAAAATTTGCTTTCTTCAGTTTGTTTGTTAAATAAATGAGCGCGATTTGCAACTAATTTAACTGCATCTTCAATTGAAAAAACTCCAGCTTGTTGAGCAGCCAGATACTCACCAAAGCCAGAACCTAAAACCGCAGAAGGGTAAATTCCCCAAGATTTCCATAGTTCACACAGCGCATATTGCAGTGCAAATAATGCTGGTTGAACATATAAAGGATCGTTTATATCTTGATTGTTATCAAGTAACTTTTCTAGAGAGAAATTTAAATGATTTTGGAATAGGCGATCGCATTGCATCAAAGCATCACGAAATGCAGGCTCATTTACAAAAAGCTCTTTCCAAATTCTTGAAAATATAGCTGTTGCCTCATTGCAAACAAAAGCAATTTTAGTGTTTCCTCTTGCCTCATCGCAAATAATATTAGTTTCTCGCTCATTACCACTAGCAAAAGCTCGAAGTTGTTCTTGAAAACTGGCAATGTTGGAAACTAATAAAGATAATCGCTGTTTATGATGAAAACGACCTGTATTTAAAGAAAAGGCGATATCAGTTAAGTTAACTTCTGGTTTTTGGTCAATATAATTAACAAAGTTAGCAGCCAATAAACGCAAACGTTCTTCATCTTTAGCAGACAGAGTAAATAGTAGAGGAAATGTATTTGTAGTTGGAGATTGCACTTGCGGAGGTTCGCTCAATATCGCATGAGCATTAGTTCCCGATGCTCCGAAAGAACTGACTCCGGCGGCTTTTATTTTGCCATTACCTTGAGACCAAGGACGAGTTTTTGTCACTACCTGGAGAGGTAAGCTATCCCATTTAATATGAGAATTTGGTTTTTGCAAATTGAGATGAGCCGGAATTTCAGCATGATAGATAGATAATATCGTCTTGATCAATCCAGAAATCCCCGCCGCCGCCGCTAAATGACCGAGATTTGTTTTGACAGAACCGACTAACAAAGGTTGGGATGAAGAACGATTGACACACAAAGCATCAGCGATCGCTTTAATTTCAATCGGATCTCCCAAAGATGTACCAGTACCGTGAGCCTCGACATAATCAATGACATCAGCACTCAAACGAGCGTCAGCCAGAGCTTCACGAATCAATTCTGTCTGCATGGGGCCGTTAGGAACTGTAAAGCCGCCACTCGCACCATCGTTATTAACAGCTGTTCCCCGAATTAACGCCCAAATGCGATCGCCATCTGCTAAGGCATCACTCAACCTTTTTAAAACGACGACTCCGCAACCTTCGCCAATCCCAAATCCATCGGCACTTTCGTCAAAGGTTTTGCACCTACCATCAGCAGCTAACATCTGATTTTTGCACAAGGCGATCGCTACTTCCGGTGTCAAAATCAGGTTCACTCCTCCCACCAAAGCCTGACGACATTCCTGGGCGCGCAAAGAACGGCAAGCTAAATGCACTGCTACCAGCGAAGAAGAACAAGCTGTATCCACAGCCAAGCTGGGGCCATTGAGATTTAAAAGATAAGAAATGCGTCCGGCAGCAGCATTTATATGGTTGCCAGAGATATGATAAGCCCCAACTGTGCTATAATCTCCTCCTGGTGCAATCAGACGAGCATAATCATTGTTTGTGATGCCAATAAAAACACCAGTTTTGCCAATTCTGGCAGTAGGCGCAGCCATTCCCGCATCTTCTAACGCTTCATAGCCAACTTCTAACAGTAACCGTTGCTGGGGATCGATATGCAAAGCTTCTCTCGGTGCAATTCCGAAAAAGTGTGCGTCAAACATCGAGACATCATCGAGAAAACCGCCTTGAGATACATAGATTTTGCCAGGTTTACCACGGTCTGAGTCATAAAAATCAGATATATTCCAGCGATCGCTTGGTACATCTGTTAGCGTATTACCACCAGCTTTGAGAAAAGACCAAAAAGCTTCAGGAGTAGAAATATTTTTACCAAAACGACAACCCAAACCAACAACTGCGATCGGTTCGCTTTGTTGAGCTTCAACAGCCTTTAATCTCTCCTTCGCTTCATTCAGTGCCTTAAACACCCTAGCTTGGACAGACTTATCGTTACTTGATATCTCCAACTCCATCTTTTCTCCTTCCTCTGCGCCTCTGTGCGAGCTAAAAAATCAAGAATTACCCAAAAAAGCCTCCAAATCTGCAAGCTCTTGTAAAACTAAATCCTCATTAACCTCCTGCTCAATAGGAGCAACATTGATAGATTGATGAGAAGTATGTGGAGGGACGCTCCCTTGCTTTTCATGAACCTGGCAACCAAACACCTGTTCCACCAAATAATCAACTAATCTTCTAATATTGGGAAAATCAAAGATCAAAGAAGCAGGTAAAGCCACTTCCAATCCTTTTTCTAAGCGATTTTTCAATTCAATCGAAAGCAAAGAATCAATCCCCATTTCTAAAAATCCTTGTTCGGGGTCTGGCATCTGTTTATTTCCCAAAATTATCGCTACTTGTTTGCCAATATATTCAAACAAATGTTCCCGACGCTCTCCTGGGGGAATTTCTTCGAGAAGACTACGTGTAGAGGTTGACTGTTGAATTTCTTTGGCTGAATTTGGGTATTCTCCTAATTTTTCAAAAATTGGTTTATTGCCTTTAAATTGATAAATACTTTTGAATCGTGCCCAATCTACATCAGCTAGTAAAATTTGGGTTTTTCCAGATTCCATAATAGCATTCATGGCTGCAAAAGCTCTATCCAAAGCAATTTCTTTCATGCCAATTTGTTTGAGCCAATCCTCATATTCTTGAGAAACTATGCCATTTCCAGCTAATAATGCCCAATTCAAACTAGTAGCTGGTAATTCTTGAAGATGACGTAAATGAGCTAAAGCATCCATGAAATGACTAGCAGCATCGTATAAACCTTGCTCTTTAGCTCCCCAAATTGCACCTGCGCTAGAGAACAATACAAAGTAGTCTAATTGAGTTGCTAAAGATAACTGATGCAAATTCCAAGAACCGCGAACTTTAGCCTGAAAAACTTCTGCGATATCAGCTAATGTACATTCGCTTAATTTAGCTTTGCGTCCTGACACTCCGGCAAGATGGAAAATACCCCGGAGCGGATAAGATGTTTTTTGGATGTTGGCAAATATACGCGACATCTGCTCAAAATCTCCAACATCTGCTTGACAAACTTCTACAGCTGCTCCCTTTTGTTCTAAAGTCTGGAGATTTTGAATTATTTCTCCAAATTCTGATTGTGAATCCCACTCTGCTCGTGGTGGAAATTGACGGCGTGTAGTCAAAATCAGGTGTTTTGCACCCAAATCAACTAGATGACGAGCAAGTTGCAACCCTAGATGACCAATACCTCCTGTAATCAAATAGGTTGCTTGAGCTTGGATAGTAACTGGTTTTGTAGGTAGAGATTCCTCTGGGACTAGACGCGCAACGTAAGCTTGACCTTTGCGGAAGAGAAGCTGATCTTCACTGACAGAGTTGGTCAATCCTGAGAGTAAAGCGCCAAGATTTTGAGCAAGATCGGCGTGGGGATCGAGGTCGATCGCTCCCCCCCCATAATTGTGGTTCTTCTAGCGCCATCACGCGCCCCAACGCCCAAAGCGGAGACTGAGTAAGAAAATATGGCTGCTCTAATCTAAAGGGTTGACCGCCTTGGGTAACGAGGAATAATTTGGGAGGATGAGGTATTTTTTTGATTGTTTGGAGAAGATTTAAAAGATGGTGACAGCGATTGAATAAAGTAGACTCATAGCGATCGCCCTCTCCAGCATTCACAAGATAAATAATTCCACGCAAAGATGTGTCTAGCTCAAAGCTATGTTCTGGATTAGCGATCGCACAATCACCAAAATCTTTTGTTAGTTGTTCTTGAATGGCTACAGCTAGATTATCGGCTTCATCAGTAAAAATTAGCCAATTACCCGAAATATCGCTAGTTTTCTCAGTATTTTGAGCAACAATGATACTTTGTTGAAATAAAGGACTGCCAATTTTTTCGTCGGGAGAAATAAATTCAGCTTGAGCAAAACCAGATTCGATGAGGATCGATTGCCAAGTAGATGCTGCAATTATGGGATGATCTGTGCGTAAATTGCGTAGCTTGCCGCCGTAGGCATCGCTAAAACGCCACCAACCTTGAGTCACACCAAATATCAAATCAATCCACCGCGACTGATTCGTAAGTTCTAGGAGTAATAAGTGTCCCCCAGGACGCAGCAAACCTCGAATGTGGGGTAAGGTTTCTCCTTGTAAATCCCGCGTAGAATGCAATACATTTGCCGCGATAATCAAATCATAAGAACTGGGTGAAAAACCTTGAAGTTCGGGGTCTTTTTCTATATCTAAAACCTTGTATTCTATGAAGGGAAATTGAGCAAAAGTATCTCTAGCAGTTTCTAAAAAGAATGGCGAGATATCAGTAAATGTATAGGTAATTTGACGAGAAGTACAAGCTTTGAGAATTTGATGAGTAGTTGCTCCAGTTCCCGCACCAATTTCTAGAATTCGGATTGGTTCAACTTGAGAATAGTTGGCTAATAAAAGTTCAATTGTTCTAGAGATACTAAGGTTAAGAACTTCTGCCCAAGATGTATCTTTATAAAACTCTGCGGCTCCAATTTCTCCATTTTGAGAAAATAAGATGGATAAAGGAGAAATTTTCCCTGTAAGTATAGCTGCGAGATTGGCAGCAACTCGCTTAAACAGTGTTAATTCTACACGAGCATTTGGATACTGAACAATCAAATCATCTACTGTTAAATCAGGGTGAGATTGTTGCGATTCGCAGATGATTTTCCAGTCAGAACCATGTTTTTCTAGAATGCCTGTTTCTGCCAATATCATTAAGCAACGATGCCATAGCAATCGATACTCTTCTTTAATACCAGCCTGACGTAAACTGTTTTCTGACGAGAGGATAGTATTGATTTGCCATAATTCCAAATCTTTTAACGCTTGCACAATAAAGTCTGCACTGAGTTCTTCCATCTGGGAAAAAGCTAGAGAAACTCCTGTAAATTGTGCGGATTTTATTTGTTCTCCAAAATAAGAGTCTAAATTAGTTTGGATTGTTGCTAAATTATGTAATTTCTTGCCTGAAAAAGCATAAGGCAACCATTCCAACTGGTAAAGTAAGTTCTCAAAATTAGAATTACCAGTGTCTTGATGATGTAGCTGAATTAGTTGTTGAACAATTGTTGATAAAGTTTGTTTTTCACCTTCAGAATAATTTCCAGTTTCTAGTAAAGTCTGCATCAAGCTTTTTGTATCTTTTTGAGACAGCATCTTGACAACAGCAGATTTTTCTGAAATTGGTACTTGAGTTTTTAACGGAATCCAATGTCGGCGTTGCTGGAAAGGATAAGTTGGTAAAGTGCATCTTCGAGGTTGGTAATCTTGGTGAATACCAAACCAATCGATATCTGCACCGCGCACATAAAGTTTACCAAGGCTTTCTAGCAAAACTTCCCAATCAGCAAATCCTGAGCGTAAACTCGGTAATATTAAAGGGTCAGATAAAGATATTGATGACTGAATAATTCCCAATAAAACAGGTTGCGGCCCAATTTCAATAAAAGTATCACAACCTAAAGATTGCAGAGACAAAACTCCTTGATGAAATTGTACAGTGTGCAACAAATGCTGAATCCAATACTCAGGAGTAACAATGCTGTCGTCTGCGATTTCTCCTGTCAGATTAGAGACGATCGGAATTTGAGGTTTGGCAAAGTCAATCTCTTGCAGAGTATTTTTAAATTCTTCGCATACGGGTGCGATGAGTGGTGAGTGAAAAGCATGAGAAACTTTGAGTTGGCGAACTTTAATTCCTGCGTTGGTAAAGTGTTCGCAAAGGTGTTGAATAATTTTTTGTTCGCCGGAAATTACTGTATGTTGTTCGGCGTTGATTGCGGCGATCGCAATTTTTATCCCCTGATTTTTGCACGCTTGCCGCACAGATTTTTCATCTAGGAAAACGGCAGCCATCGCTCCTTGTTCTGCGGGTAATTCACCAATTAAATTTGCTCGTTGTACGATTAGTTTTAAACCACTTGCAATATCAAAAACTCCGGCAAAACAAGCAGCAGCATATTCGCCCAAGCTGTGTCCTAAAACTGCTGTAGGCTGAATGCCCCAAGAACGCCATAATTGAGCCAGTGCTACTTCAACAACAAATAAAGCTGGTTGGGTATAAGATGTATGATTTAAAGCTACATCAGAATTAGCAAATATAACTTGCAGTAAAGATTTACCTGTTAGTTCTTGATAAATAGTTTCACATTGGTCTAAAGTTTGCCGAAAAGTTGGTTGAGTTTGATAGAGTTGAGCAGCCATTCCCAGATATTGCGAACCTTGTCCTGTAAACAAGAAGGCAATTTTGGGAGGACGCTTTTCATCAACTTGAGCGTGAATTACTGACTCTATATCTTGTTGTCCAAACTGCTGCAATTTAATGACAAAATCATCAATTTCAGAACCAGTTACCGCCAACCGATTTCGGAAGTGAACCCGGCTAGTATTGGCTGTGAATACGACATCACAGATATCGCTTTCGGGATGATTTTGAAGAAATTCTGCATAGCTTTTTGCTAAATCTATCAAAGCCTGTTCGGTTCTAGCAGAAAGTGTAAGTAAATGGTGAGGACGCTTGATGTGATTCTGCTGAAGAGTAATGGCGGGAGCTTCTTCCAATACGACATGGGCATTCACACCACCAATACCTAAAGAGTTAACCCCAGCGCGTCGAGGTAATTCTTTGCCATCTTGTTGCTTTGCAGTCCAGGGTATGGCTTTTGTATTGACATAAAAAGGAGTCTTGGGAAAATCAATTTGGGGGTTGGGAGTATTGAAGTGTAGAGTCGGGGGAATAATTTGATGTTTGAGAGCCAAAGCAGCTTTGATGAGACCAACAATACCAGAAGCAATTTGCATGTGTCCGATATTTGTCTTCACCGATCCCAAAGCACATTCTCCCTGGTTTGCAGTGCTATATGCTCTGGCCAAAGCATCGATTTCGATGGGATCGCCGAGTTTCGTACCTGTACCATGAGCTTCTACAAAGCCAATAGTATCAGCCTCGACTCCGGCAAAGGCTAGTGCTTCGGCTGCTACTGAAATTTGACCTTCTCCTGATGGAGCTGCAAATCCTAGTTTTGTACCGCCATCGTTATTGATAGCAGATCCTTTAATCACAGCATAGATGCGATCGCGATCTGCTAGAGCGTCTGTTAATCTCTTGAGTAAAACTACCCCAACGCCACTGCCAAAAATCGTACCATTTGCTTGGGCATCAAAAGCGCGACAATGCCCATCTGGAGATACAATCAAACCTTCTTGATACAAATAACCGATTTTTTGGGGAGAGTTAACAGAAGCAGCTCCAGCCAAAGCCATGTCACTTTCACCATTCAGCAAACTTTGACAAGCCAGATGCACAACTACTAGTCCGGTGGAACAGGCTGTTTGGACGTTAACACTAGGGCCGCGCAGATTTAATTTATAAGAAATCCGCGTCGTCAAATAGTCTTTGTCGTTAGCCACCATCGTTTGGAACCCTCCCATCGAATCTAATGTGAAGGGTTGTAATTCGTCATTGCTATCTAATTGACCGCGATTTGGATAGCAATTATTGATAAAGTAGGTGTTCATGCTTGCTCCAGCAAACATCCCGATCGCTCCCTGATATGAGATCGGATTGTAACCGGCGTTTTCTAAACACTCCCAGCTAGATTGGAGCAGTAAACGTTGCTGTGGGTCGAGCAATTCTGCTTCTCTATCTGTGTATCCAAAGAAGTCGCTATCAAAACACTCTGCTTTGTCAAGAATTGGTCTGGCTTTGACATAGTTAGGCTGCTGGAAAAGTTCAGGAGAAACTCCCGACTCTAGTAATTCTTCTTCTGAAAAGAAAGATATTGTTTCGACTCCGTTTTTGAGATTTTCCCAGAAACTATCTATGTTATTCGCTCCAGGAAATCGTCCTGCCATACCAATAATGGCAATATCATGAGTTGCATTCTGGTGACGCGAACGGTTTGCGGCGCGTTTGCGACTTTTTTCTTCTATAGCCTTTGGGGAATTAGATTCTTCAGTTAAGAAACAAGCTAATGTAGCAACTGTAGAATTTTTAAACATTTCCGCTATGGGCAACTGGCGACCAAAAAGTTTTTCTAATTGATTTTGGACGCGAATTAAGTGTAGAGAATGTCCTCCCAATTCAAAGAAGTTATCGTGTAAACCGACTGACGAAAGTTGCAAAACTTCACACCAAACTGCTGCGATTTGGCGTTCATTTTCAGACTGTGGTAAGCTGGGGTTGTTTTGGCGATCGCTAGCTAAAGATTCATTGATTGCTTGGATGCGATCGCTAAATAATCCCTGTTCAAAATCTTTTTTTAATTTAGCTTTTTGAACTTTACCAATAGATGTTTTCGGAATTAACTCAGCCTCCAAGGGGATGACATAAGCAGGCGCAATTCCTACTTTCTGCGTTAAATGGCTGCGAATTTGTCTGACTAATTTTACCGAATGCTCAAGATTATTTGATTCGGGACTAAAAGTAATAATTAATAAATCTGTTTCTCGATTTTGGTCGAAAACTGCAAAAGCAGCTGTATATGAAATAGCTACACCATCTAATTCTTCTATGGTTGTTTCAATTTCATGGGCAAAATAGTTAATGCCGTTAATAATAATTTCTTGTTTTTCTCTACCAGTAATAACTAACTCCCCATTGTGCAGATAACCTAAATCTCCTGTAGTAAACCAACCTCCATCTGCAAACACTTCTTGGTTGAGTTCGGGATTATTATAATATCCTTCAGTCACAGAAGGGCCTTTAATCTGAAGTCTTCCAACTTCGTTTTCTGGCAAAACATTTTGTTCTTGGTCAATAATCCGAATAGTAGCTCCCGGAATCGGCTGTCCTAGAGATACAAAACTATTCTCTTCTATCAGTTCATCTTTGCTTAAACCTGCTGACCAAGTAATTCCAGAACACGATTCAGTCATCCCGAATGCTGGTTTAATTACTCTATCTCGTAATTGATGTTTTGCTAGAAGTTCTAAAAACAAGCGAATAGTTTTGACTGAAACTTGCTCTCCGGCATTAACTAAAAATTTGATTGAGGAGAGATCGTAGCAAGACTGATTAAGTTCTTGGGCGTGCTGATTAATTAAGGAGAATGCAAAGTTAGGGGCCCAAGAGATAGTCGCTTGATGCTTTTGAATCAAGTCTAACCATTTGAGTGGTTGACGCAGAATCAATTCAATTGGCACATGAATTTGATGACAAGCCAAATCCACAGCCATAATTCCTAAAAATACTATTGCCCCCACATGGTCTAAGGGCATCCAATTTAGCGTAACTTCTTGTTGTGTAAAATTATTCATCCGCACTGTACCGGCGGACATAGATAAAAGGTTGCGATGATGTAACATCACACCTTTGGGTAGACCTGTACTACCAGAAGTAAATAGTAACAACGCCGGATCTAGTGGTGCAAGATTGGGTAATTCATCAGCCGACTGTTGGTTTGATAGAGATTGATGACTTCGTAAATCATCTATCGATACTACTCGCAATTCCTTTAGATGAGATTGAGTAGTTAGTTTTTCTATTTCGCTAATTAATTCACAATCTGATAAGATAATCGGTTTATCTAAAATCTGCCAGACATTCTCAAGTTTTTTAACTGCGGCATTTTTTATATCATAATTGGGAGCAATGCTCAGAGGTGCAGGGATAATCCCACCTAAAAAACAAGCCCAAAGTGCTGGAATAAAATCTTGGCTTCGGCCAATTTGCAATATAACTTTATCCCCTAATTTCAGCCCGCGCTGATAAAGCCCATTTAAGATAGTGAGAGCGTCGTTATATAAATCTTTATAAGTTTGAAAATATTCTGTCTCGTCATTTCTAATGTATGTAATTCCTCGATCGTACTTGGCAGCATCAATTAATGCTTCCGAGAGAGTCCGCCAGTTATCTTCTAATTGCCCACCAAAACTAATGGAATTTCTCAAAATTTTTTCTTGCTCAGGTTTCTGATGCGATTGTTCATGCAAATTAGTGTCGATGAGCTTCTTAATTTGTGGGTGCATATACTTTAATGGCAAGTGTTGATTAGGTAATTACTTGACTCAAGATTTTTCTTTTAATGTTTTACATACTGGTGGATTTTTATTTTGTCAATTTAAACTTTCGTTATTTAAGCTAGATTTTGTCTATTAAAGTCTTTTTGTTTGAGGTAATCTTTGAGTAGGTAAAATTATAATATTTGTTTTAGTTATGTTGTCATTTGTTTACAGCGAAATAAAATTCTGCATAACTTAAAACAACCTTCCATTTGTTTAATGCTCATTACTAAGTCTATATTATTACTGATAAAATCAACCGTTTGCTATAAAAAAAAATTGTAACTTTTACTATTAAATTTTTTATAGATTTTTCTAAACAGTTTTACTTCTTGTTTTCACAACTTATGTAGTCCCATTCGTGAGAGATTAAGGTCAGATCCAATTTGTCAATAAGCAATCGTACTTAATATCTTGCCAAAATTGGGGTTGAGAACGGAATTTTTAGGCAGGCATCGCATAATCTCGATCCGTATCATTCATTGTCGCGCTCAAAATTAAGTACAATAGTTCACTTAATACTTCTGCTTTCCCCAAATTTTCAGCATAATTTCTGATTGACAAAAGTAATATTATTTTAACCTCTCACCGATGATGTAGGTCTGACATTCATTACAACTTATGTATAATTGGAGATTTTTTGATATTTAAATTCAAATATCATCTCACTACTAAGATAAATATGCAATACCAAATCAATATATTTTTCCTTAACTGTCTTAACTGTCTTAACTGTCTTAACTGTCTTAACTGTCTTAACTGGTTAACAATTGAGATTTTTTATTAAACGCAATTATCGCAGTGAAAATTGCTGTTATATTAAACTTAGCTTGAGTTAAAGAATGGTCAAACTAAAAAGTAAAAACAACATAACTATATATCCCACAGCGATCGCTAGCTATTTAATTAACCTGGATTTAGTAGCTATGTAAGCTTTAGTAGATAGAGGATACAAAAATTTGCGATCGCTCTCTACTCAAAAAAAGTTTACAAAGAAGTTAACTGTATACAATTCTTATTGATACAAGCATTTTGGCTCTGAGTTGAATCCTAGCGTGAAAAATAGATGAAATTTTTTCCGAATTACTTATTGTTTCCCAAACGCTTATGGTGTAAATTTAAGCTTTATGGTTCTAGTACTTACCACTAGTTACTCAATCACAAGAGTTGATTAAGAATTTAATTAAATAATCAGGCAAGCTACTCGATCAAAGAATAATGAGGACAATTTTTGCGATTGTTCTAAATATTTTTATGTTTTTTAGCAATCAAATGGTTATATACGCCAAATTAGAGTTAAATTTTGCATTAAACTTTTAAGATTTAATAAAGCAGTTGAAATCGCAAATTTGTTGGAAAACATTCATAAAAACCGAACGATTTTCATAAAAATTATAAAAATCAGAAATTAAATTATTTTTTCATTTTTTTAATTGGAGTAAAGCAATGATACCTTCTATATTCAAACTCAAAATTGATATTCTCAATGAGCCATATAATTCAGTTACAAACAATAACCAAGTAATACCCACCCTCTCGTATAAGGCAATTCAAAAATCTGTTAAACTTCTTCAGTCTTGGGGAAATTACTTACTTCCAATCTACAACGTTTCTGAAGCTGATATCGCTGGCATCATGCCTCTATTACTATTCGTTGAATCCATAATCTATCAGATTGATGAAGATAACGAAATTCATGAAGATATTAATAAAAACGTTTCAGTGTTGCGAAACGTATTAACCCAGCTAAACTTATTTGATGACGCATTAGAAACTCGGCTTCAACAAGGATTAACATACTACAGCTTGGAAACGCAGTTTTGTTCTGGAAAGATACCTACACAAGCAGACATTGACTCCGTATGTATAGGTAAAGCTTTTGATTATTATATTTTAACTCGGCTATTTTTTAAGTTAACTAGTCAATCTGATGAAGAAATGTTAGGAATCTACCGCATCGCAGAGCAAATTGCAGAAATTGGATGTGACTTAAAATCATACAAAGAAGATATAGAACGTAATGTGATGAATATCTATCGAATGTTTGTTCGCCTTTACGGTTCAGAAGCACCTCAACAGTTGCAGCAATATCTGGAAAAATTGAATTCACAATTGCAATATCAACTCAAATTACTCGAACAAACTCGACCAGATATGGCTAGAAAGTTTATTAGGCTCTGGAATAATATATTTCCTGAAGATTGCCCGATACCTGAAATTCCTGCTCCAATTTTGGAAGAGGCTAATTTAGTTGCAGGCTCAATTGCTGCTTACACAACTTAAAACTTTAAATTGTAGGGTGCGTTATCGCAACGCTTAACGCACCGAGAAAAATGGTGCGTTACGGCTAGTCTCAAACTCCCAAATCTTTGCATAGCCCTAACACAACGGCAATAAAGCGGGAGGAACATCCACGCCGCTTTTTGCCTCCCCTACTTAATATTTACTTGATAAATAGGCTCTAAATGTGCAACACAATTCACGGAGATTTGTATGGAAGTAGCAGAATCACATCTTGTTGCATTAGATTACCAAATTCGACAACTTCGAGAAATCCAGCCAGTCACACCTTTATTTAACAGTGTAAATCAGGATCGAATAGAGCATCAAGAAAAATTAATTAATATTATATCTGTAAATATACGTGATAGTATATATCGTTTGACTGCTAATTCTCCGGTTAATAAACTTGCTTTATATCTATCAGCTATTAAATTTTTAATATTTAAATATACTGCTCAAGAAGAGTTTGTTGTGGCAACGGGAGCTTTAAATCTACATAAGTCTGATAGCCTAATATTCTCCCGATTCTCTGGTCAAAAACTCACATCATTTAAGGATTTATTAAAAACAATCCGCAGTGAGCTACAAGAAGGATATCGCTACCAAAGCTATGATATTGATGCTTTTCTCGAAACATTTCTTGCAAGAGGCGGAAATCCAGCAGCAATTTTTGACATTGCTTTGATCCAAGAGGGATTGTGCAGTCGCAGTTCTTTATTAAACAACTTTCAATTAGTCTTTGAAATTGATGAACGAGATACTGCTGTTTCTGTAACTTTTGCCAAAGATGCTTTTCATCGAGATTTTATCCAGAGAATGCTGGGACATTTTCTGCAAATCTTGGAAACTGTTACAGCTAATCCTGATTGTGAATTGTCAGAAATTGACATATTAACAACACAAGAGCGTCATCAATTACTGAAAAAATGGAATAATACAGAAATTCAATATCCCCAAAAATGCATTCATCAACTATTTGAAGAGCAAGTAGAGCGGAATCCCGATGCAGTAGCGGTAGTATTTGAAAATCAGCAATTGACCTATCGACAGTTAAATGAGCAAGCTAATCAGTTAGCGCACTACTTGCAAACACTAGGCGTAAAACCAGAGGTACTGGTAGGTATTTGCATAGAGCGTTCCCTAGAAATGGTAGTGGGACTGTTGGGAATTTTAAAAGCGGGGGGAGCTTATGTGCCATTAGACCCCAGCTATCCAGCAGAACGTCTGGCTTACACGCTTCAAGATGCAGCAGTACCAGTGTTGCTCGTTCAGAAATCGCTGTTAGCATCAATACCAAGAAATCAAGCAACAGTGGTGTGTTTAGACACAGATTGGCAAGTAATTAATTCTTGCAGTCGAGAGAATCTAGTTAGTGGTGTCCAGCCAAATAACTTGGCTTATGTAATTTACACTTCTGGGTCTACAGGAAAACCCAAGGGTGTGTTAGTTAATCACCAAAATGTGACTCGTTTATTTGCAGCCACTCAGTCTTGGTATCACTTTTGTGCAAGTGATGTCTTCACACTATTCCACTCAATTGCTTTCGATTTTTCCGTTTGGGAACTCTGGGGTGCTTTGCTGTATGGTGGACGTTTGGCGATCGTACCCTACTGGGTAAGCCGCGATTCCTCAGCTTTTCACACCTTGCTGCGCCAAGAGCAAGTCACAGTTCTCAACCAAACGCCATCTGCTTTTCGCCAACTGATCCGGGTGGAAGAACTGGCGGAAAATCAAGAATCGAAACTGAGCTTACGTCTAGTCATCTTCGGCGGCGAAGCTCTAGAGCCGCAAAGTTTGAAACCCTGGTTTGAGCGATATGGCGATGCCTGCGGCGGGCTTTGCCAACGCTCTCCCCAATTAGTAAATATGTACGGGATCACAGAAACAACCGTCCATGTTACCTATCGACCGCTAACAATAGCAGATGTTAACAATAGCAAGAGCCTAATTGGTTCCCCGATTCCCGATTTGCAATTGTACATCCTGGATGAACAGCTAAAACCTGTACCTATCGGCATCGGGGGTGAGATGTATGTTGGTGGTGCTGGGTTGGCTCGCGGCTATCTAAATCGTCCAGAACTGACAGCAGAGCGGTTCATTACTAATCCGTTTAGCGACGAACCAGAAGCAAGGTTATACAAAACTGGCGACCTAGCCCGCTATTTAGAAAATGGAGACATTGAATATCTCGATCGCATCGATAATCAAGTTAAGATTCGCGGTTTCCGCATCGAATTGGGAGAAATTGAAGCCGCACTGCTAAAACATCCAGAGGTGCGGGAAGCGGTGGTAATCGCCCGAACTGACCAACCAGGAGACAAACGCCTAGTAGCTTATATAGTTGCCAAATCTTCAAATCAAGTAGGTGAGAACCAATCCCAAAACGAGCAGATATCACAATGGCAACAGGTATTTAACGATACTTATCGCCAAAATGCTCCCACTCAAGACTCAACCTTCAATATTATCGGCTGGAACGACAGCTACACAGGTCTACCCATTCCTCAAGCACAAATGGGTCAATGGTTGGACTCTACAGTTGAGCGGATTCTGGCTTTGCAGCCTCAGCGGGTGCTGGAAATTGGCAGCGGTACGGGGATGCTGCTGTTTAGAATTGCTCCCCAATGCTTGCGTTACTGTGGCACTGACATTTCCGACAATGCTATCCGTTATGTGGAGATGGAAATGCAAAAACGTGGCAGCGATTGGTCACAGGTGCAGCTAATCAACAAACCAGCCCACGACTTTGAGGGTTTTGAAGCCAACACATTTGATACAGTTATCCTCAACTCAGTTGTTCAGTATTTTCCCAGCATTGATTATCTGGTAAGTGTCTTAGAAGGTGCAGTGAAGATGGTAGCTCCAGGGGGCTTTATCTTTGTGGGGGATGTGCGTAGTCTACCCTTACTGTCAGCCTTCCATGCCGATGTCATGCTGTACCAGACATCCCAGGAGCTACCGACAGAAGATTGGTGGCAGCGCGTACAAAAAAATCTCCAAGAAGACCAAGAACTAGTAATTGACCCGGCCTTCTTTAATGCTCTTGTGCAGCATCTACCGCAAATCAGCCGAGTGCAAATTCAGCTCAAACGAGGTCGCGATCGCAATGAGCTGACACGGTTCCGCTATGATGTGATTCTCTGTGTAGGAGACAGGGTTTCTGCCTCAATTGAGCCTCAGTGTTGGGACTGGCAGCAAGATGAACTGACATTGCCCTCGCTTCGCCAACTTTTACTAGAGACACCAGAGATTGCGATCGTCAAAAACGTTCCTAATGCACGTGTTTGGAAACAAGTCAAGCTCTTAGAACTACTGGCAAGGGATGAAAAACCAGCCACAGTCGGCGGTCTAGTTCAAGATTTAGAAGCTCTCACCCAGCAAGAAGGCATAGAACCTGAAGACTTTTGGAGCTTGAGTGATGAGTTACCTTATACCATCGACATTAGCTGGTCGGATACAGGGACGAATGATTGTTATGATGTTGTGTTTAGCAGGCGATCGCTAGGGCTAATATCTCATGGAATACTACCTCTACTTAGGGAAACGCCCCAACTCAAACCCTGGAGTCACTATGCCAATAATCCTTTGCAGGGTAAATTAACTCGCCAGCTAGTCCCACGGCTACGCAGTTTCCTCAAACAGTCTCTTCCCGACTATATGATTCCCTCCGCCTTTGTAACGCTGGAGGCACTACCGCTAACATCCAACGGCAAAGTTGACCGCCGCGCTCTACCAGCACCCCAGACAACTAGAGCAGACTTGGAAAAAGCTTTTGTTGCCCCTCGAACTCTAGAAGAACAGGTACTAGCCGACATTTGGGCTGAGATTCTTGGTCTAGAACGAGTTGGTATCCACGACAACTTCTTTGCTTTAGGCGGCGATTCCATCCGCAGTATTCAAGTTTTAGCCCTAGCTAAAGAAAGAGGTTTGCACTTCTCAGTTCAACAGATGTTTTTACATCAGACGATTTACGAACTGACGCAAAACCTCGCCACAGCGGAGATTGGTAATAGAATCACAGAAAAAGTCCAGCCGTTAGCTCTCATCTGCGAACAAGACCGCCTCAAGTTACCTGACAATATAGAAGATGCTTATCCTCTTGCCAGACTTCAGATGGGGATGTTGTTTCACAGCGAGTACAGTCCTGGTTCTGCTGTCTATCACAACGTCAACAGTTTTCATCTGCGAGTTGTTTTCGACGAATCAAAATGGCGAATAGCTGTACAAGAACTTGTTGCTAATCATTCTGTACTGCGGACTTTTTTCGATGTCAGCAACTTCAGCGAGCCGTTGCAGTTAGTTAGGCGCATAGTTCGTGTTCCCTTGGTAGTAGAGGATCTGCGCCATTTATCTGTCGCTGACCAAGAAAGTATTTTGGATGCTTGGTTTGCAGCCGAAAGAAAACAAAATTTTCGTTTAGATAGTCCTCCTCTATTACGCTTTCATATCCATCGCCGCAGCGATGAGACATTTCAGCTAACTTTGATCGAACACCACGCTATTCTCGACGGATGGAGTGTAGGCTTACTATTCACTGAATTACTGCAAAGATATTTATCCTTCTTAAGTGAAGAAATTCTCCCTCTCAATCCATCACCTGCGTTGGCACAGCCCGCCGTAGGCATCGGATTCCGAGACTTTATTGCTTTAGAACAAAAAGCCCTCAATTCCCAAGAGTGCCGACAACATTGGTTGGAAAAACTTAACGGTATTACTATTACAAAGTTGCCTCGTTGGCCTCAATCCTATCACTCACATGAACCTGAATTAGGTACATTAGGTACTCAGGAAGTAACCCTATCTCTAACAGTTTCTCAAGGTTTAAAACAGATAGCAAATAAGGCAGGAGTTACCCTCAAAAGCGTACTTTTAGCGGCACACATGAAAGTGTTAAGTGTGCTTTTTAATCAGTCCGATGTCTTAACAGGTATGGTATCTAATGGTAGACCAGAGGAGGCTGATGGAGAGCGAGTACTGGGACTTTTTCTGAATACTTTGCCATTGCGTTTGCAACTTTTGGGAGGTACTTGGATAGACTTGATGCAAGAGACATTCAAGGCTGAACGAGAATCCCTACCTTTCCGACGATATCCCCTAGCTGATTTGCAGTGGAATTTAGGCGGTCAGCCTTTATTTGAAACATCGTTTAACTTTACCCATTTTCACGTTTACCAGAGTATCTTAGGGCTGCCAGGTCTACAGGTATTAGATAGCAAGTTTCTGGGAAAAACAAACTTTACTCTGGGAGTCCACTTTAGTTTGGATCTCTTCTCGTCCCAGATACATTTAACTCTAAAATACAATGCCAGCGAGTTGTGTCAAGAACAGGCGATCGCCATTGGCGATTATTACACTAGTACCCTGGCGGCAATAGCTAGTGACCCTTCACAACGCTATGAATCTTTCACTTTACATCTTCTAGAACCAGACAAAACTGCAATATCTCATGCTCAACAAAGCCAGTCAATACAACAAATTGAGTTGAATACTGATGCAGTGTGGTCAAGCAATATTTTGCCAACTGAAAAACATAAAAAACATCTAGATTATTGGCGACAGCAACTTAACGATGGGCAACTACCCCGCGTTCACTTACCTACAGATTTCCATCGTCCGCCTACAAAAACATTCAATGTTTCTCGTTTAAACTGGACATTTCAACCAGAAATTGTCTCTGGTTTACGAACGATTTGTAATCAAACAGAAACTACTTTATTTATGGGGCTTGTGGCGGTAGTAAAAGTATTACTTTATCGCTACAGCGGTCAGCACGATATTGCTATTGGCACAGAGATTACCACTCGCAATAATTATCAACTTGCATCTCCCAGCCAATTTTTGAATACAGTTGTTATCCGTGATGAAATAGAACCAGATCGAGGATATCAAAATCTGCTAATTAAAGTTCGTCAAACTGTTACCGAGGCATTGGAACATTCTGCTTATCCGTTTGATATTTTGGTAAAAGAACTGGCAAATTCCAGTGAAATTAACCGCACACCTTTGTTCGATGTGTTGGTACTTCTGCAAAACATTAGTCAACCTGTAGAAGAAGTACAGATAAAATCTCTAGGTTCGCTAGACGATCTAAACAAATTTGACCTCTCTTTTGTTTTTATTGAGCAGAACAACGAACTCAGTTTAGCTCTAATTTACAATACAGATATATTCCAAGCTGAGAGGATACAACAAGCTCTGAGACATTTGGATAAACTACTTCTAGAAATGGTAGTAAATCCCAGCCAACCAGTTTGTAAAATACCTCTTTTGTCAGCCGCAGAAACAGCTTTTATCGAAAGCTTTACAAAACCAATTCCGCGCTTAGAAACACGCACAGTCATCTATGATTTTATCGACCAAGTAAAAGCCCTACCAGATAAAACATCAATTCTTTATCCGGGTGGAGAATTTAGTTATCTAGAATTAGATATACTCACTAACTCTTGGGCGAACATCTTTAAAGATTTAGGCATTCAAAAGGATATTATTTGTGGCGTAATGCTTGAAGGAGATTACCGTCAAGTATTAGCAATGCTAGCAGTATTTAAAGCTGGGGGAATTTATTTACCTCTGCGTTTGGATGAACCAGAAGAACGTTATTCACGCATGATGCTTAAAACATCCCCCGCCATTATAGTGGTCGATCGCAAAAATTTAGATAGTGTCAAACCTCAACTGGCAGTATTACCAAAACCACCTCATATATTGGTAGCAACTGCCCATGAGATTCAGCAATACTATCAGTGGAATGGCACAATTTATCAATGCTTGCCTGTAGTAGCAAGTAATGATGAAAAAGCTCTAATTCTGCCTGAAGCTGATGATTCTAACTATATTATGTTTACTTCCGGGTCAACAGGTGAACCCAAAGCCATACTTGGTAGTCATGGCAGTTTGCGTCACTTTATCAACTGGGAAAAACTAGAATTTGGGATTAATCAAAACTGGCGCTGTCTGCAAATTGCAAAAATTAACTTTGATGCTTACCTTAGAGAAACTCTCGTCACTTTATGTTCTGGAGGTACTCTCTATATTCCAGATAGCACAGACCGCGAAGATTCGGAGCGTTTGTTATTAAAGTTGGGAGAGTGGCAGATTAACTTACTGCACACCGTACCTTCGGTAATGCGCGTATTTTTAAATATCGGTCGCAATTTAGTTAATGCTGACCAGTTACTAAAAAACTTACAAGTTTTGGTGTTGGGAGGAGAACCTTTATTTACCAAAGAACTGTGTGAATGGCATCAGGTTTTTGGTTCTCAAACAGAATTTGTGAATATTTATGGTGCAAGTGAAACAACTTTTGTCAAGCATTTTTATCGGATTCCCGACCCAAATAAAATTACTTATGCACGAGTTCCTGGAGGTAAAACATTACCAGAGGCGGCGTTTGCAGTCATTGATGAAACTCGTCCCTGTGCTGTCGGAGAAGTGGGAGAAATTTTTGTCAAGTCGCCTTATTTAACAAAAGGCTATTACCAAGATGAAAGTTTAACCAATTCTGTTTTTGTACCCAATCCTTTGAATAACGGCGCTGATGTAGTTTATCGCACAGGAGACTTGGGACGACTGCTACCCGATTTGACGGTGGAGGTGATAGGACGCAGCGATAACCAAGTGAAGTTGAATGGAATACGGATTGAGTTAGGAGAAATTGAAGATGCACTGGCTGCTATTGATGGTGTAGAAAAAGCACTGGTAATTGCTGAGAAACAAGAAGAATCGGTGACAGTTATTGCATATTATCAAGCAAAGAATGCTGTAAATCATCAACATATTAGCAGCCAATTAAAACAAGTTTTGCCGATTTATATGCAGCCAACTTATTTGATGCAGTTGGCCGAGTTTCCATTATTGCCAAATGGCAAAATCAATCGTCTAGCACTACCAAAAGTAGAAGCAAATATTGTTCAAAACAATCATCTAATTACTAACTTTAATCCACAAGAGACTTTATTAGCTTCAATTTGGAGTGAATTATTAGAGGTAGAGGTGAGTGACGCGAATCAGTCATTTTTTGAATTAGGAGGAAATAGTTTAAAAGCAATGCGCTTAGTGTCGCATATCCGCAATCGCTTTGGAGTTGCACTGCGATTACGAGAAATATTTACTCAAAATACTTTAAAAGCTCAAGCTGATTTGATTCAATCACGACAAAACAAATGATAAAGTCACTACCGAATCAACAATATTACGAAGTATCCCACGCTCAAAGGCGGATGTGGATTCTGCACCATATAGATGAATATTCTAGCGCTTACAATATTAGGCTGGCAATGAGAATCAATGGCAGCTTAGATATTTCAGCATTTAGAGAAGCCTTTCAACAACTTGTGAGTCGCCACGAAATTTTGCGAACTACTTTTACAAGTGTCGCAGGTGATATTCAGCAAATTTTGCATGAAAAATTGCCTACAGAAAAATTAATAAATTTTCAAGATTTAAGAGGGCAAAAAGATGTTGAGGCCGTAGCTGATACCTTAATTCAAGAATCAGCTAACTCGCGCTTTGATTTAGAAAAGTTACCTCTAATGCGAGTTTTATTAGTGCAGATCGAGTCAGAGGAATTTTTGTTTGGCTTGACCATACATCATATTATTGGGGATGCGCGATCGCTCGATATCCTTTTCCAAGAGTTCGTTACTTTATACTCTGCTTACACGCAGAAAAAAACTGCCGTCTTACCTCCACTACCATTGCAATATAAGGATTATGCTGCATGGCAAAATCAGTGGTTAGAAAGTGAGGAGGTAAAAGAACAACATAGTTATTGGTGCGATCGCTTTGCCGAACAACCACCCATACTCAACTTATCTACCGACTTTCCCAGACCGCAATTTAAATCTTCTCAAGCTGGTGTATATACTTATAATTTCAGTCAGAATATCGGCGATAAATTACGCTCTTTTGCTGCTCAAAATCATACAACTCTATTTATAACTCTCTTAACTTTATTTAAAATATTACTCTATCGTTACACAGGGCAGCATGATTTAGTCATTGGCATACCTATTTCTGGACGCAATCATCCAGACCTAGAAAACCAAATCGGATTTTATGTTAACACCCTAGCTTTAAGAACTTCACTCCCAGAAGCGGGAACTTTTAAACAAGCATTGGCAGAAGTAACAAATACTTGCCTCGATGCTTATGAATATAGCGATTATCCTTTTAATAAATTAGTATCTGCCCTGGATTTAGAACGAGATTTATCACGAAATCCTTTATTCGATGTGATGTTTTCACTGCTTAGTAAAGATAGTAAAGCAGTGATGAAAATTCCGGGAATTGAACATAAAACATACCCGTTGACACCACGAACGGCTCAATTCGATTTGAGTTGGAGTCTGTTTGAAGATGCCAACGATTTAAGATTGGTCATAGAATACGAAGCCGATCTGTTTCGAGAAGAGACGATCGCGAGAATGAGCGGTCACTTTTTACAAATAATTCAGGCAGTAGTTAAGAATCCCGATTGCCAATTGTCACAAATCAATTTACTAACTCCTGAAGAAGGCTATCAATTACTAACTCAATGGAATAATACAGAAGTTACCTATCCTCAAGAGAAATGTATCCATCAGATATTTGAAGAACAAGTAAAACTTCACCCTAATGCAGTTGCGGTAATATTTGAAGGTCAAAAATTGACCTACCAACAGTTGAATGAGCAAGCAAATCAATTAGCTCACTGTTTACGAGAAAAAGGCGTAGAACCAGAAGTGTTGGTAGGAATTTTTGTTGAGCGTTCCCTGGAAATGGTAATAGGAATATTAGGTATTTTAAAAGCAGGAGGAGCTTATTTACCCCTAGATCCTAGCTATCCAGCAGAACGTTTAGCTTATATGCTCTCAGATTCGGCAGTTTCTATATTGCTTACCCAGCAGTCCTTAGTAGGTTCTTTACCAGAAAATCAAGCCGAGGTGCTGTGTTTAGATAGTGATTGGCAAGTAATTGCTAAATATAGCCAGCAGAATCCTATCAGCCAAGTGACATGGGAAAATTTGGTTTATGTGATTTATACCTCTGGCTCTACAGGTAAGCCAAAGGGAGTAATGAATATCCATAAAGGCATTTGCAATAATTTATTACGAACTATAGATGCTTATCCACTCACAGCAAGCGATCGCATTCTGCAAATAACTCCCTTTAGTTTTGATGTTTCAGTTTGGGAAATTTTCTGGTCTTTAATAGCTGGGGCTACTTTAGTAGTGGCTAAACCTGAAGGTCATAAAGATACTGCTTATTTAATTAATTTAATTGCCCAAGAACAAGTTACTCAAATCAACTTTGTTCCCTCAATGCTGCGAGTTTTTCTTCAGGAATCTAACTTAGAAGATTGCCGTTGTTTAAAGCGAGTATTTTGTGGTGGAGAAGCACTATCTTATGAACTGACACAACGCTTTTTTGAGCAGTGTGATTGTGAATTGTACAATTTTTACGGGCCAACAGAAACAGCAGTTGATGCCACTTTCTGGCAGTGTACGCCACAGTCTAATTATCAAATAGTTCCTATTGGTCGCCCTATTGCCAATACCCAAATTTATATCCTTGATTCTCATCTCCAACCAGTTCCTATTGGCATTCCTGGAGAATTGCATATTGGAGGCGCTTCTTTAGCTAGAGGCTACCTCAACAGACCAGAATTAACTGCCCAAAAATTTATTTTTAATCCTTTTGGTAATGGTAAATTGTATAAAACTGGAGATTTAGCTCGTTATTTACCAGATGGGAATATTGAATATCTTGGTCGCATCGATAGCCAGGTCAAGCTGCGCGGCTTACGTATTGAATTAGGAGAAATAGAATCGGTTTTAGAAACTAATCCCCAAGTAGAACAAACAGTCGTCATTCTGCATGAAAATCAACGGTTAGTAGCTTATGTAGTTAGAAAAGACCAGTCATTAACCCCTAGCGATCTGCGTCGTTTCTTACAGCATAAATTGCCAGCTTACATGATACCTTCAGCTTTTGTAATGTTGTCAACTATGCCATTAAATCCGAATGGCAAGATAGACCGGAAAAAATTGCCTAAACCCGATGAAACATCGATAGTAGAATCATCTTATTTAGCTCCACGTAATTACTCAGAAAGCATCTTAGCAAATATTTGGCAACAAGTCCTGCAAGTATCAAAGGTAGGAGTAAATGATAACTTTTTTGATTTAGGTGGTCACTCATTACAAGCCATGAATCTCATGGCACTAATTTATCAAGAATTGGAAATTGACATTCCTTTGTCAATAATTTATGAAAAACCTACAATAGCAGAATTGAGTGAGTATATCATCTACGTCAAAGAGATGAATATTCAACCTAAAGAACGTCCTTATGTAGTTTTTAATAAAACACGAGAAAAAGCTGTTTTTATATTTCCACCGGCCCTTGGTTTTGCCGCAGCTTACGCAAAATTAGCTGATTATTTAACAGATTATGCTATCTATACTTTCAGGTATATTGCCGAGGAAGCAACTTTAGAAAAATATGCAGAATTAATAGATCGCCTAGCACAAAATCAAAACATAAAATTGATGGGACATTCAGCAGGTGGTTTTTTGGCAATGTTGATGGCTCAAAAGTTAGAAAGTCGCGATCGCAGAGTTTCGGATGTCATTTTATTAGATACCTATAGAGACGGCCGTGAAGTTAAAAAAGCCCAAATGTCAGAAATTATAGAAGGTGTTGATGGTTTCTTATTAAATCCCAAACGCCAAGAATTAAGACGTTACTTTATGGAGAATCAAAAGTTACGCGATCGCACCTACAATCAAGTTTGGGAATACTTCAATTTTCTTTGGCATTCAGACCTAAAAAATTTGCAGATTGATGCAAATATTCATCTCATTCGTGCTGAAGGCAACTACGATTACGAAGATGATTGGATACAAGCTACAAGGGGAGAACGAATCAATTATTATGCATTTGGTGTTCATCGGGAAATGATCGATCCTCCCTATCTCAATCAAAACGCCACTATTATTAATGCGATTCTCAGTCAAAATTGAGAATTTATAATTCAAAATACTTTAGCGATTCTAGGTATGCAGTCGCTCGAAACAGTTTTTCTAACTCTCAAATTTAGGACTAGAACAACAGATGAGTAAAGTAAAAGTTGATAACGAATGGGACGCTCTTGAAGAAATTATTGTTGGCCGTGCCACCAATGCACGTATTGCCTGTCGAGATCGAGGTTTGTTTGCAGTCGAATACAGAGATTATGGCAGCATTGAAAACATTCCCTCTGGTCAGTATAGCGATCGCATCATCGAAGAAACTGAAGAAGACCTTGATGAACTTGTACATACACTTCAAAGCCTCAATGTAGTTGTTCAGCGTCCTGACATAGTAGATCATTCTATTAAATTTCGCACCCCTGATTGGGAATCAGACGGTCAATACAATTACTGTCCCAGAGACCTATTCGTTACAGTTGGAAGATGGATTATCGAAGCGCCAATGACGCTACGAGCAAGATTTTTTGAAACTCTTTCATTTAAATCTATCTTGATGGATTATTTGCACAGTGGAGCTAAATGGATATCAGCTCCAAAGCCTAGACTCGCTGATGAAATTTATAATATTCACGATCCCAACTCTTCAGCAATCAAAGACTATGAACCTCTATTTGATGCGGCAAACATATTGCGGTTAGGGAAAGATATTTTTTATTTGATTTCAGATACTGGAAACCGCTCTGGAGCATTGTGGCTGCAAACTATATTAGGCGAAGAATATAAAGTGCATACCTATGACAACGTTTATAGTGGAAGTCATGTAGACACGACTATCGCTGTAATTCGACCTGGTTTAGTTGTGGTGAACGCTGAACGAGTTGGCGAACAAAATTTGCCCGATCTATTCAAAACTTGGGATGCGATCTATCTGACGGATATCGTTGATATTGGTTATACAACAACATCCTATGCTTCTAAATGGATTGGTATCAACCTCTTAATGGTAAATCCAAATCTGGCGATCGTTGATAAATCTCAAACTCCACTCATCAAACAGCTTGAGAAACGCGGTGTTGATGTTATACAACTCCAACTCAGACACTCAAGAACCTTGGGAGGAGGGTTTCATTGTGTAACGCTGGATGTGCGACGAAAAGGCTCATTGGAGAGCTATTGTACTGCTTAAAAATTGCATTATAAAGCCTATGCAATTCTTAGTAAAAGACAGATTTTAGACAAAGGATATATCTATAAAGTGGGTAAGTCTAAATAAAGGAATTTGGCTATGGCTTATTACACCGTTAAAAACTAAAGTTACGATCCAATACAGTGCAGTTAAGCCTACAGGTTCAAACCAAAAGCTTGATTTGGTAAGGAGAGTATAAATTTGGAGAACCCTAGCCTCCCAATGTAAATCTGCTCAATTATGCAAAACTCAAGTGATTACCTCTTCGGGTAATCTGTTATGGCTTGCTAAAGGACAAGTGATTGAGTTCTACGGTTATGCACAGTACTGGAATAATCTCAGCAAGGATTCTGTTTTACTTGCTCTACAACAGGGACAAGCTCTAACAGAATTGGTGTATAGTTTGAGTTATGCCAGATTATCCTCTCAAGAGTTGCTCTATGATTGCTCTACCTGGTATTGCCATCCAAGAGAAGATATACGAAAGTTCTAATTCTCTAGTTTATCGCGGCATCAGAGACGATGGAGTAGGGATCGTGGTAAAAATACTCAAGCAAGATTATCCCTCACCTCAAGAACTGACCCGCTACAGACAGGAATATAAAATTACCCGTTCCCTCAACTTGGAAGGAGTAGTGAAGGCATACAGCCAGCAAGAGTATCAACGCACTCTGGTGATTATCTTAGAAGATTTTGGGGGAGAGTCCCTAGAGCAATGGATGCACAAGCGCCCAGATATGTTTTGCCCTATGCCCTTATCCCAATTTTTAAGTCTGGCGATCGCCCTCACCGATATTCTAGGCAGAATCCACGCAGCCAATGTCATTCATAAAGATATCAACCCTGGAAACATAGTTCTCAATCTGGATACTGGCGTTATCAAAATTATTGACTTTGGAATTGCCACCCAATTTAACCGCACAAATCCGACTTTCAAAAGTCCTCATGTTTTAGAAGGCACACTTGCATACTTGTCTCCAGAGCAAACCGGGCGGATGAACCGTTTACTCGACTACCGGACTGATTTCTACTCCCTTGGTGTGACATTTTACGAACTGCTTACCGGACAACTACCATTTTCCACCACAGATGTGCTGGGGCTAGTCCATTGTCATATTGCCAAAAATCCTATTCCGCCTAATGAAATAAATACAACGATTCCCAAGCCAATTTCAGATATCATTCTCAAACTGATGGCGAAAAATGCTGAAAATCGCTATCAAAGTGCCTGGGGCATCAAAGCGGATTTAGAAATGTGTGCTGAACAATTAGCACAAATCGGTCAAATCTCTAGCATTCAACTGGCGCTTCAAGATGTTTGCGATCGCTTTCAAATTCCCCAAAAACTGTATGGGCGGGATAAGGAAGTTGCAATGTTACTGGCGGCGTTTGATCGTGTAGCCTGTCCAGAGTCAAATCCTGTTGCTGCTTTACCAAACAATTCAGAAACAACTTCACAAACCCAACAAACGGGCAACCCAAAATTCCAAGTTGAAATGATGTTGGTATCTGGCTATGCTGGCATTGGCAAATCTGCGTTAGTGCAAGAAATCTATAAACCAATTACCCAAAAGCGTGGCTATTTTATCTCTGGTAAATTCGATCAATTTCAGCGCAATATTCCCTACAGTGCGATCGCGGTTGCCCTGCAAAAATTGGTACGGCAATTACTTAGTGAACCAGACGAGTATGTACAACAGTGGCGATCGCGCCTACTTGCAGGGTTGGGCAGCAATGGACAACTGATCGTTGATGTCATCCCTGAAGTGGAATTGATTGTGGGCAAGCAGCCGCCTGTCTTAGAAGTGGAAGCTGCGGAAGCTCAGAATCGTTTCAATCGCGTCTTTGAGCAGTTTATCCGAGTGTTTTGTTCCAAGGAGCATCCGCTAGCGATCTTCTTAGATGATTTGCAATGGATTGACTCCGCGACGCTGAAGTTAATCGAGTTGATGCTGCTGGATGAGCAAAATCAATTCCTGTTTTTGATTGGAGCCTATCGAGACAATGAAGTGACTCCAACGCATCCACTGCTCTTAACGCTAGAGAGGCTGCAAAAAAAAGGGGCAGTGCTTCAAGAGATGATCCTGGCACCTTTAACGCTCTTGCCATTGAGTCAGTTGATTGCCGAAACGCTACATCGAGATGTGGACACTGTTCGTTCCTTTGCTGAGTTGGTGCTGCGTAAAACCGAGGGCAATCCTTTCTTTGTCAGTGAATTTTTGAGGATGCTGTATAGCGAAAATCTGCTGACCTTTGACCCCCCTCAATCCCACGCCAGATGCTACCCTGCGGGAACGCTAAGAGCGAACAAGTCGGCAGAGCCGACGACAGTCGCCTCAAGTCGGGAAACCCGCCCACGGCGCTGTCTCCCCAACGCACTGGCTCCCCTTGCTAAGGGGGGAAGTAAAGGGGGGTGGCAGTGGGACATTGCTCAACTTCAAACCCAAAATATCACTAATAATGTTGTGGAGTTGCTGCTCTTAAAGTTAAAGAAACTACCAGAAGAAACCCAGCAAATTCTCCGCTTAGCCGCTTGTATCGGAGCTGAATTTGATTTAGAGACGTTAGCGATCGTGTGTGAGAAATCACCCAAAACGGTTTTTCAGGATTTACTACCAGCGATACAAGAAGGATTCATTCAAACCCTGTCTGAATTAGACGAAGACTTGTTAGTTCAAGAGTATAAGTTCTTGCATGACCGAGTACAGCAAGCCGCCTATGCTTTGATTTCTGAGGATCAAAAGCAAGTAACGCACTACTGCATTGGACAACTCCTGCTGAACAAGCTGTCTGAGGTCGAACAAAGTGAAAAACTTTTTGATATTGTCAACCACATCAACTATGGTCAATCCCTTTTGACACAGAAAGATGAAAAAGAGAAACTAGCACGACTCAACTTGGCTGCCGCTCAAAAAGCCATCGCCTCTACTGCCTATGAAGCTGCGATTCGGTATCTTGAGACTGGCATTGGCTTGCTCAAAGAGGAGGCTTGGATGAGTCAGTACGACTTGATGTTCCACCTGTATCGGACTCTCTGCACAGCACAGTTGAGCAATGCTAGCTATGAGCAATTAAGCGCCACAACCAAGGTTGCTTTAGAACACATTTCTTCTGCTGTCGATCGCGCAGATATTCGTGTATTTCAAATAACTCAATATACCCTACAAGGCGAATGTGAGAAAGCAGTTCAAACAGGTCTAATCGGATTGCAGGAGCTGGGGATTGAGATTAAGGGCAAAAATTTGCCAGAATTAGTCCGGGAAGAGTTTGCTGCTGTTGCCAAAAGCTTAGAAAATCGCTCAATTTCCTCACTTTTAATTTTACCGACAGTGAGCGATCGAGTCATCCGAGCAATGATTAAATTGCTAATTGCTGTAGATATACCAACCTACATTACGGCTAATATTGAACTTTACTGCTTTGTCAGTTTAAGAGTAGTTCGTCTTTCCATTGAACATGGAAATATTGCTGAGTCTATTAAGGCTTATGCAAACTATGGTCTTCTTCTAGGTTTGATGGAAGGGCAATACCAACGAGGCTATGAGTGTGCAGATTTAGCGGTACAACTTAGCTACAAACTAAACAGTAAATCTCAGCAGTGTAAGGCACAGATGTTGTTTGGAAGCTTTATTCAAGTTTGGTCAAAGCCTATAGCAGGGGCGGCCACGATCAATTACAAAGGTTTTCTGGCAAGCATGGAGTCGGGAGACGTTCAATTTGCAGCCTATAACGTAGTCGGTAATATTTTTAATCGCTTATTTCAAGGAGAAAATTTAACAACCGTTGCAGAAGACAACGAAAAATATCAGTTGGTGGCAAAGCAGATTCAGGACGAGCTTGCGAAGGTGGCACTGGCTGGAGCTAAATTTTTTATCGCAAAACTTGCTTTAGGGCAAGCGGCACAGGAACACGAGCAATTGCTCAGGGAGACAGAAAAAATAGTTCATCGGGGTGAAACCTCACAAATACGGTTTTCAATTTGTCTTTATTACATCCTCAGAATGCATCTTTCCTGTTTAACAGCAGATTTTGAGCAAGGCTGCCATTATTTCGTTGAAGCGGGGAAGATTCTAAATTCTATCGTCGGGTTTACAACCTATAGTGGTTATTTCTACTATGGTTCTCTGATTCTACTCAACCTGTATTCCGGTCTATCTCAAGCAGAACAAAGTCATGCTTTGGAACAGATCCGATTAAATCAGGAGCGCTTGAAAGCATGGTCGGATAGCTGTCCAGAAAATTTTTTACACAAGTTTCATCTCGTTGAGGCAGAGAAAGCACGAGTCTTAGGGCAAGTTCTTGAAGCCGAGGAGTTCTATGAACAAGCCATTCAAGGAGCCAAGGACAACGAGTATCTTCAAGAAGAAGCATTAGCCTATGAATTAGCCGCCAAACATTACTTAGCTCGTGGTAGAGAAAAGTTTGCCCAAACATACATGAAAGAAGCTCACTATTGCTATAAACGCTGGGGAGCAATGGCAAAGGTTAAAGATTTAGAAACTCGTTATCCTCAACTATTTCCTCAGTTGTCTAACGTAGTTTCTACACCAATTCGCACCACGGCTGTAACTACCTCAAATACCTCACATATTGCTCTCGACTTAGCAACGGTGATGAAAGCAGCTCAAGCAATTTCGAGTGAGATTGAATTGGAGCGATTGCTTAGTTCTCTAATGCAAATTTTAATTGAAAACGCGGGAGCACAAACTGGATTTTTGATTTTGGAAAACTCAGGAAAATGGGCGATCGAAGCTTATTGCGAACTCAATGACGATGAGAATGTCTATGCTACGCAAGTGTTGCAATCGCTCCCAATTGCAAATCATTTACCTGAATCAATTATTAATTATGTTATCCGTACTCATGAATCTGTCATATTAAATGATGCAACTCGTGAAGGTCATTTTATCAATGAGCCATATATTCAGCAGAACCAAACGAAATCACTTCTTTGTTTGCCGCTATTGAATCAAAGTAAACTTGTTGGCGTGTTGTATCTGGAAAATCAATTAGCAACTGGAGTATTTACACCAGAGCGAGTCTCCGTTCGCGCAAGCGTGCCGGAGGCATTAGGAGACGCTACGCGATCGCAAGTTCTGAATCTACTTTCTACTCAAGCAGCGATCGCAATTGAAAATGCCAAACTCTACTCGAAACTACGCGACGGCAAAAATCAGATAAATCAATTTCTAGAAGCGGTTCCAGTGGGAATTGGGGTCTTGGATGCGACTGGTCGCCCTTACTATGTCAATCAGCAGGGAATTGATCTGATGGGTAAAGGCGTCGATCCTAACGCGACATCAGATCGTCTTGCAGAGGTTTATCAAGTTTACCTGGCTGGAACGGATCGAAACTGTTCCCCTGAGGATATGCCAATCGTCCGAGCGTTAAAAGGCGAACGTACAAGAACGGATGATTTAGAGATTCACCAAGGCGAGACTATTATTCCCATTGAGGCATGGGGAACGCCAGTCTTTGACGAACATGGGAACGTTGCTTACGCAATTGTAGCCTTTCAAGATATCACTAAGCGCAAACAAACCGAACATCTCTTAGCCAATTACAATCGTACCCTAGAGCAACAAGTAGCCCAACGAACGGCAGCTTTAGAGCAAAGTGAAGCGGAATTGCGCCATCGCGAACAGGAATTACGACTGATTGCCAACGCTCTACCAGTTCTGATTAGCTATGTAGATGCCAATCGATGTTATCAATTCATCAACCATACTTATGAGGTCTGGTTTAACCGTAGCCGCGATGAAATTTTGGGCAACCCTGTTCGCCAACTGCTCGGTGAGGCGGTTTATCAACGAGTTGAGCCGTACATTAATCGGGTGTTTGCAGGGCAAACGGTATCTCTAGAAACAGAGATCCCTTTTCCGGACGATCGGCGGTGCATCAGCGCGACCTTGATCCCTGATTTCGATGACAATGCTCAGGTAAGAGGCTTCTACAGTATCATGACAGATATTAGCGAACGCAAACAAGCAGAAGAAGTGTTGCGTCAGTCCGAAGCTCAATTTCGGGAACAGGCAATCCTCTCCGATTTTCGCGCCGATGTAGATAGTGCCTTGGCTCAAAGTGCTAGTTTGCCCTTGATGCTGCATCGCTGTGTCCAAGCCGTTGTTAAGCACTTTAATGCGGCATTTGCTCGGATTTGGACGCTAAATAAAGACAAGAATGTTTTGGAGTTACAAGCCAGTGCGGGGATGTATACCCGTCTTGACGGTGAGTACAGTCGAATTCCTGTAGGTAGCGTCAAAGTTGGACAAATTGCTCAGGAACGCCGTCCTCTGTTGATTAACAATGTGTTTGATGAATCATCCATCGATCGAGAATGGGCAAAACGAGAAGGCATGGTGGCATTTGCAGGCTATCCGATATTGCTGGATGAGCAGCTTGTTGGAGTTATAGCGATGTTTACTCGACATCCCATTCCGTCGTCCAACTTTGAGGCGTTGGAGTTTTCAGCCCGCGAGATTGCATTAGGAATTAGACGCAAACAGGCAGAAGAAGCGTTGCAAACCTCCGAAGCAGAACTTCGGGCGCTCTTTTGTGCAATGCCCGATCCGCTTTTGGTAGTAAATGCACAAGGGCGGATTTTGAGAGCAACCCTGCTTGAGTCAGAGAAATTATCTAACCCGATTGACGAACAGGTGGGTCGAACATTTTCCGAAATTTTTGAGCGATCGCAAGCCGATACATTTCTTGGCTGTATTCGGCAAGCATTAAGCACTCAGCAGCCCCTAACGATTGAGTATAGCTCGATTCTGGGAGGGTGGAAAACCTGGTTTGCAACTCGCATCTCGCCCATCTCAGAACATTCTGTCATTTGGCTAGCAAGAGATATCACCGATCGCAAACGAGCCGAAGAAGCCTCCATTCTAGAAGAGCGCAATCACATGGCACGGGAAATTCACGACACTTTAGCCCAAGCGTTTACAGGTATTATCATTCATGCTCGCTCTGCCTCCAATAAAGTAACGGCAGACCCAGAAAAAGCGCAAACTCTCCTCACTCAAATCCTCGACTTAGCCCGTTCTGGGCTTGCGGAGGCACGTCGTTCAGTAGAGGCATTACACCGCCCATACCTTTTAGAGAGCAGTAACTTACAGGATGCCTTAAGCCGTCTTGCTGCTCAATTAGATTCCTCCATCGCCACCCAAATTGTCTACGAAGTCATGGGTACACCCTATTCCCTATCCTCGGATCTGGAAAATAATCTGTTTCGGATTGGGCAGGAAGCTTTGACAAATGCAATAAAATATGCTAGAGCAAGTGAAATCCACATTGAACTGATCTATGAACCGACCCAATGCAGCTTGCGAATTAAAGACGATGGGCAGGGATTTAATGTAGAAAACCAGGCGATGCGGAATGGCTTTGGTCTACTGGGGATGGCAGAACGGGCTGAACGCATTAGAGCTGAATTAAAGATTCAAAGTGACTTAGAGCAAGGGACAGAGATCGTGGTATCTATTCATCGGGGACTAAGTTAGTATGAATCAGCCCGGTAGCATTCGCGTTCTGGTTGTGGACGATCATCCTGTTGTCCGCCAGGGTTTGATCGGAATGTTAGAGGAGGCTCCAGATATTGTCATTGTTGGTCAGGGGCGAAATGGGCATGAGGCGATCGCAGTTTTTCAGCAACAGCAACCTGATGTGACTTTGATGGATTTACGGATGCCTGAGATGGGAGGTGTTCAAGCGATTACGGTTATTTGCAATCAGTTTCCCAATGCCCGAATTATTGTGCTGACCACCTATGACACCGATGAAGAAATTTATCAAGGATTGCGAGCCGGGGCAAAGGGGTATTTACTCAAGGACTCTGAGCCAGAGGAACTATTGACAGCAATTCGGACAGTGAGCAGGGGACAACAGTATATTCCCCCCAACGTGGCTGCCAAGCTAGTCCAACGGATGACTGCTCCAGAACTGAGCGATCGTGAGTTAGAAGTTCTCCAGTTAGTCGGACAGGGCATGAGCAACCAGGAAATTAGCACTGCTCTCAATATTAGTGAAAGTACAGTGAAGACTCATATCAACCGAATTTTAAGCAAGCTAGATGTCAAAGATCGCACCCAGGCAGCCATTATTGCGTTGAAACGTGGAATTGCTAGCTTGTGAACTACCTACACCGACCTTATGGCTGCCTAACGAACCGACGTTCAGCGGCCGGTTAGCCGCAGCAAGTCATGCCACCTGATAGAACTCCTGCGCCTGTCGGAGGGCGCGCCCGACCGAGAAGTCGGCGAAGTCGCGGTCACATCGGGCGATGTACTCCAACGCATCCTGTGCCGGGTCACTGCCGTGGGCGCAGAGGAACTCCTTGGTCTGCTTCAAACCCGCTCCACATAGGAACTGGACATCAATCCCGCAGTGTGTATCGAAGTTGCAGGACTTCGCCTCCCAAACCAACAGGGAGTCTTCGACCACACCCAGCGAGAAAAGCTGGGCGCACAGAAGGCGCATCAGGAACTGGTCGCCGACCTCATTGGCCTCAAGTCGGATCTGCTCACGCAGTGCCGCGACAATCGCCGGGCGGTCGGCGTGCTTCGCCGGGAGCCCAAAGCGCCTCAGCGCCTCGTTGACACCTTTCCAACCGTCATCCATCACGCTGCCTAACTATTTATTATGCGGAAACTTTCTATATAACATTCATATTCGGGTATAATAGGTAACTTTTCCGTATAACTACCTTAAGAGGGTGTTTAAAAAATTATGTAGGGTGCAAAAAAGCTCTCTAGGTATAAGCTGTGAATGGATAATAAACAGCACTGAAAGAGCAACATGAGTAAAGCATATCCCAGTAACCTGACTCGCGATCATCAATAAGAATTTCTCCTTCTCGCTGTTTAAGGTAAAAACAAAGATGTACTTCTGCCTGGGTTAACCATCATATTTTAGTCTGTGAAGCAATCAAACCTGAGTTTGATTCGTTCTACTACCTCAAATTGACTCATCCTCAATCATTTTGTTGATTAAAATACAAACCCTGAATTGACGACAAGCCTAAGCAAATCCCATACATTAAACTCATACAAACAGATTATAGGCTTGAAGAGAAGAAATTTCAGAGGGCACACGATGAATCTCTTTTCTTCAAGGATTTAGAAATAAGAGTTTAGAATGAGCGATGTTATTCCTGACGACACACCCGGCGCCTCTTGCGGTAACTGCGAAGCAGAGCGCAATCAATTAGTTGTACTTCCTTCTGAGCAAGACCATCGACAAGGATCGTTGAATGCTCGCGTTGTGCTTGTTGAGTATGGGGATTATCAGTGTTCCCAATGTAGCGAACTTTATACCTCAATTCAGGCAATTCAACGCCAGCTTGAGGCGACCTTATTCGGGAGAGATTCTCTATGCTTTGTATTCCGACATTTTCCTCAACCTCAAATCCATCCTCAAGCTCAAAAGGCAGCAGCAGCGACAGAAGCAGCAGCAACACAAGGGCAGTTTTGGCAGATGCACGAGATGTTATTGAAGCATCAGCAAAAGCTAGAAGATGGGTATTTAGCAGAATACGCTGACAATTTAGGGCTTGATGTAACTCAGTTTATTCGAGACATTGCCCAAAAAGTGTATGTCGATCGCATCAATAGAGACATTGCCAGCGGAATGCATAGTGGGGTAATTAGCACTCCAGCTTTATTTATCAATGGTGTGCGTTATAGAAACGCTTTAGAGCTTGAGCCGCTACTTATTGCGATCGTTGGAGCTGCTCATGGCTAGTAGTTCGCCAAGTTCACTTGGCGGGGGAAAGGGGAAAGGAAAAAGGGGAAAGGTTTTAAATCCCTTACCCTTTACCCCTTGCCCTTTACCCCGCCCTCACCCAGCATTTTTGGGTTGGCAAACCATTAGTATTTTCGTCAATGGACTAACGCGCGCGAACTACCGTAAATGAGGAGTCTGATTGATGAGCAGTCTTCTCAAGCAAGTTGTAGCTCAAGTTTCCAGAACGGTGCCATTGCAGACGGTTTTGATTGTGCCGTTTGTGCTGCAAACTTTGGTGACAGTCGGCTTAGTGGGGTATTTTTCCTTCAAAAATAGACAGGAAGCCATCAACGATCTCGCCAGTCAACTGCGGCGCGAACTGACGAACCGGATCGAAGGCAAACTACAAACCTATACCGAGATACCCCATAACATCAATCGGCTCAATGCCAGCACCTTCGCTCAGGGAAAAATTGACCCTAGCGCAGTCAAAGGTGAGTTTCCACTCTGGCAGCAAATCCAGATTTACCCAATGGTGAGTGATATCTACTGTGGCGATCGCAATGGCTCTCTTCTAGGGGTACGACGTAGCCCTGCCGATCGCTCAATTGAACTGCGATCGAGTAATGTTGCTACAGATCGTAAACTCTACGGCTACAGCCTCGATCGCAATGGTCAGCGAGGCCAGTTAATCAGTCAAGGCAACAAAGCCTTCGATGCGCGGGTTCGTCCCTGGTATAAAGCAGCAGTGACGGCAGGCGAACCAATCTGGAGTGGAATCTATGCCGACTTTGCTAGCCAGTTGCCAACGATCACCGCCAGTACGCCTGTCTATAGCACTGCCGAGCAATCGCTGTTGGGAGTCTGTGCCACCGATGTATTTCTGCCTAATGAGATGAGCCGTTTTTTGGCTAGCCTGCAAATTGGCAAGACAGGCATCGCCTTTATTGTAGAGCGATCGGGACGACTGGTTGCGACCTCAACCGCAGAGGCGATTATGAGTAGCGAGGCTAATTCTACTCAGTTGCTTGCAATTAAGAGCCACAATCCCACTGTACGAGCCACTGCTGCCTATTTGCGCGACCATTTTGGCGATTTGCAGCAGATCCAGTCTGCGGAACAGCTTGACTTTAACCTGGACGGCAAGCGGCAGTTGGTTCAGGTCATGCCATTCCAGGATATTCGCGGGCTAAACTGGCTAATTATCACAGTATTGCCCGAATCAGATTTCATGGCGCAAATTAATCAAGACATTCACGCAACTATTCTACTTTGCGTTGTAACTTTGTTACTTGGCATGATTATCTGCATTTTGACTGCCCGCTGGATTACTGAACCGATCGTCAACGTTAGTCAATCGGCAAAGGCACTGACTCGCGGCGAATGGAAGCAGACGTTAGAAATTGAGCGATCGGGCGATTTGGGCGAACTGGCTCGATCGTTCAACCAGATGGCACAGCAGCTTCAAATCGCATTTGCTAAAATGCAGTCTTTAAACCAGACCCTCGCCCAAAGTGAAACCCGCCTCCAGAAAATTTTAGAGTCTGTTCCGGTAGGAATTGTGGTTATGGACGCAACAGGTCGCCCTTATTACGCGAATCAGAAGGCAATCCAACTCTTAGGCAAGGGCGTGCTGCCTTCTGTCACCCCAGAGCAAATTGCCGAGGTCTATCAACTCTATGTGGCAGGAACCGATCGCCTCTACCCAACCGAACAACTGATGATTAGGCGAGCGCTAAACGGCGAACAGGGCAGTGTGGATGATATCGAAATTCACCAGGGGAATCGCATCATTCCAATCGAAAGTTGGGGAACTCCAATTTTTGATGAGTCTGGCAACATTCTGTATGCGATCGCAGCCTTTCAAGACATCACCGAACGCAAACAAGCAGAGAAGCTTTTAGCAGAATACAATCGCACCCTAGAGCAACAAGTTGCCCAACGAACGACAGCATTGCAGGCAAACGAAGCAGAGCTGCGCGGTGTCTACGACGAGCTTCGCTTACAGGAGCAGGAATTACGACTGATTGCCGACGCTCTACCCGTTCTGATTAGTTATGTAGATGCCAATCGATGTTATCAATTCATCAACCGTACCTATGAGGTTTGGTTCAACCGTAGCCGCGATGAAATTTTGGGCAACCCTGTTAGTCAACTGCTCGGTGAGGCGGTTTATCAACGGGTTGAGCCGTACATTGATCGGGTGTTTGCAGGGCAAACTGTCCCTCTAGAAGCAGAAATCCCTTTTCCAGATGATAAGCGGTGCATCAGCGCGACCTTTATTCCTGATTTCGATGACAATGCTCAGGTAAGAGGTTTCTACAGTCTCATGACAGACATTAGCGATCGTAAACGAGCTGAACACACTTCTATCTTAGAAGAACGCAACCGAATGGCGCGAGAAATTCATGATACACTAGCTCAATCTTTCACAGGTATTCTGCTTCAGGTTGGAGCAGCAACACAAGTGCTGGCGGATGACCCCCAAGCAACCCAAGTACATCTGGAAATGATTGAGGAACTAGCACGCGCTGGGCTAGCAGGGGCAAGGCGCTCCGTAGCAGCACTCCGTCCGCGGCTACTAGAAGAAGGTAATTTAGAGAGTGCCCTGCATCGTATTGTGGCTCAAATGCGAGCAACGACCGACACGGCTCTGATTTGCGAAACTCAAGGTATAGCCTATTCCTTACCAACCGAAGTGGAGAATAACTTACTCAGAATTGGGCAGGAAGCATTAACCAATGCGATTAAATACGCAAGTGCTGGCGAAATTCGGGTTGAGTTGGCGTACAACGAAACACAGTGTATCTTACGGGTTAAAGACGATGGCAGGGGCTTTGGAGTAGGTAGCACTCCTTTTAGCGGTGGGTTTGGCTTATTAGGAATGAGCGAACGAGCAGAGCGCATTGGTGCACAACTAACAATTCAAAGCCAACCAGGTCAAGGAACAGAAATTATTGTCACTATCAATCGAGTGGGAGAATTACAATGAGCCAATCCACTACGATTCGAGTGCTGATTGTTGACGACCATGCCATAGTCAGAAAGGGTTTAGCAACCATCATTAACCGCGATCCAGAAATGACAGCGATCGCTCAAGCTGAAGATGGACAGCAGGCGATCGCCGCGTTTCGAGAACACCAACCTGATGTCACGCTAATGGATTTACGAATGCCCAAAATGGGGGGTGTTGAAGCCATTATGGCGATTTGTGCCGAATTTAAGCAGGCTCGAATTGCGGTACTTACAACCTACGATGGCGATGAAGATATCTATCGCGGCTTGCAGGCGGGCGCTCAAGGCTATCTGCTTAAAGATGCTAAACCTGGCGAGCTTTTGAATGCGATTCGCGCCATCTATAATGGTCAGAAATACATTCCGCCAGAAGTGGGCGCAAAATTATTGCAGCGAATGAGCAATCCAGAACTCAGCGAACGAGAGTTGGAAGTGCTGCGTTTGATGGCACAAGGAAAGGGTAATCAAGAAATTGGCACTGCTTTGAATATTGGTGAAAGTACCGTCAAATCCCATGTAAATCGGATTTTGAGCAAACTGGGCGTGAGCGATCGCACACAAGCAGTGATTACTGCTGTTAAGCGTGGAATTGTCAGTTTGTAAGCTGTACTCAAGTTGGTATCCAAATTCCAACTTTAGTTGGAGACAACCTTCCACTACGAGATGAACAGGTTCATCCATCACTAGATTGTATAAAAATGTCAACTCAGAGTGGATGACAACAGAAGGTCAATTATCTATATTAAATCCATAGCAACGTTAGCGCAGTTGGGTTGTAAGGCTTAAGTTTGCTTAATACAAACCGAAACATGACTTACGACCACGATCGTTATATTTCTTTATTCGTTCTGCCTTCAACCCAGGATCATATTCAAGGTGTACTGAATGCTGCTGTAGTCTTCGTCATGTATGGAGATTATGAATGTTTTCAAAGTGCCAACGTCTATCGATTGATTAAAGTTGCTCAACAGCAATTGAAGGTTTCGTTTGGAGAAAACAATTTAGGTTTTATCTTCCGTCATTTTCCTCAGATACAGATTCATCCCCATGCTCAACGGGCAGCGCAAGCTGCGGAAGCAGCAGCGGCTCAAGGACAGTTTTGGCAAATGCATGAGATATTGTTCATTCATCAACAAGAGTTAGAGAATGGCTATCTAGTAGAGTACGCCAATCGCTTAGGACTTGATATTTCTCAATTTTTGCAGGATTTATCGAGGGGAACGTATGTCGACCGCATCGATGCGGATATCGAAGGTGGACTGCGAAGTGGAGTGGAGGCCGCGCCCGCTTTGTTTATTAATGGAATTCGCTATCTCGATCGCTGGACTGTTGAGCAGATAATGGCAGCCATTGTTGCTGCAAATGATTAACGACAAGAATCAGAGATTTCAGCAATTTAGTAAGAATACAGAGGCGATCGCAATCATGGTTTTTACACTGAAAAAAGTTCAAAAATTATTGCTGTGGTTATTAGCATTAAGTGTTGTTGTTGGAATATCAATGCATTCAACACCAGCCACCTCCAAGGAATTACCTCAAGCATCCAACTCTAAACCTGCGATCGTTCTCGTTCATGGGGCTTATGCTGACGGTACATCATGGCAACACGTTATTCCATTGTTAGAGCAAGATGGCTATAGAGTGACTGCTGTGCAGATTCCCCTCACCTCGCTTGCTGATGATGTGGCAACGACGAAGCGGGCGATTAATAATCAAAAAGGTTCTGTTGTAGTAGTTGGACATTCCTATGCTGGAAATGTGATTACGGGTGCAGCAGCTGGCAATCCACAGGTGAAAGCTCTGGTTTATGTTAATGCTTTCGCACCAGATGTTGGTGAAAAGACGAGCGATTTGAATAAAAGGTACGCTGCACCTCCGATTAGTACGGCGATCGTGTCTGATGCGGCAAACTTTCTCTATGTCGATCGCGAGAAGTTTCACGAATTTTTTGCCCAGGACGTATCGAAGGCTGAGGCGCGAGTAATGGCAGCAACTCAAAAGCCGATCGCCAGCGCAGCCTTTGAGCAATCAGTGAATGAAATCGCCTGGAAAACGATTCCTTCGTGGTTTATCGTGACTCAAAGCGATCGCGCCATCAACCCTGAACTTCAACGATTTATGGCTAAACGGATTGGTGCTAAGACAACCGAAGTTAACTCCAGTCATGTTCCTTTTATCTCTCATCCAAAAGAGGTTGCCAAAGTGATTGAAGCAGCAAGCACGGCTCTGTGAAGTAATCCCAATCTTTAAGAGAAGCAGTTTCTCGGTACATACAAATAGAACATACCTAATTATTGACTCTAGGAGATTCGATCGTGGCGACTCAAAATACAGCTATCACTGAAGTCGATCGCAGTCAACCCTTACTGCATCAACATGGATATGAAATTCAGCAGTATGGTACTCTTCGTGATTTGCCAATTGTTCTCAACACTAGTACCCGCAGCGAAAGCTGTGTTTTAGTCAATCAAATTTTGGCAGATACGATTATTCTCTATCACCTTTACAAGAAACATCACTGGTTGATGCGCGGACATACGTTTTATCAACTGCATCTGTTGCTCGACAAACACGCCAGCGAACAAATTGAGTTAATTGATGCACTAGGTGAACGAGTACAAACTCTGGGAGGCGTGGCGATCGCTGACCCGCGTCATGTAGCAGAAGTCACTAAGATTAAGCGTCCGCCCAACGGCGTTGAGGAAGTACCCGTGATGTTGTCGCGGTTACTAGAAGCCCACGAGCAGATTATTGAGGAATTGAGATTAGCGATCGATAAAACAGCAGCGAATCAAGATAGTAGCACTAACGATTTGTTAGTGAGCCAAGTCCTGCGAACCAATGAGACGCAAGTTTGGTTTCTGGCAGAACATTTGGTGGATACACCTGTGGTACGCAGTTAGCCTCAGCCATTCAAAAGCTACATTCATTGGCATTGCACTAACCATTCGCACATCAGGGAGATGAACGATGAATGCTATGAGTCACTATGACTACATTGTAATCGGTGCAGGTTCGGCTGGTTGTGTGGTTGCCAATCGTCTAACCGAAGACTGTGACACAACCGTATTACTCCTCGAAGCGGGCAACCCAGCTACAAAACCAGAAATTCAAATTCCGGCGCAATGCTTTAGTCTAATAGGCTCTGAAGTTGACTGGGGTTACTTTTCTGAGCCGGAACCCTACCTGAAGGGCCGCAAAATGTTTTGTTCCCGTGGCAAAGTCTTAGGGGGCAGCAGTTCGATTAATTTCATGATGTATGTCCGGGGCAATCCTCACGATTACGATCGCTGGCAGGAATTAGGAAATCCCGGTTGGTCGTACCTTGATGTATTGCCCTATTTCAAGAAATCAGAACACCAGCAGCGAGGCGCATCAGAATTTCACGGGGTTGATGGGGAGTTGAGCGTTACCGATTTAATATCCCCTGCTGTGGTTTCTCAACGCTTTGTAGATGCTTGTGTGTCAATGGGATACAACTACAATCCTGATTTTAATGGTGTACAGCAAGAAGGGGTAGGATTCTATCAGTTAACGGTCAAAGATGGTAAACGGCACAGTGCTGCCTCTGCTTTTCTCCTACCTATTCTCCATCGTCTTAATTTGACCGTAACGACAGGGGCATTGGTGACGCGATTGCTGTTTGAAGGCACTCGCTGTGTGGGAGTGGAATATCTGCATGAAAGTACGCTCCACCAGGTTAGAGTCAACTCCGAAGTGATTTTAAGTGCGGGTGCGTTTGATTCGCCCAAACTGCTAATGCTTTCTGGTATTGGGGATGCAGAATATCTGCAAGCGATGGGAATTTCTGTCATTGCAGATTTGCCGGGTGTCGGTCAAAACCTTCAGGATCACATTCTCACTTCTGTCGTTCAAGAAGTTACTCAAGATATACACCCCGCCATCACTAGTAATGGAGTTGAAGCTGGATTATTTTTGCATAGCAAGGAGAATGCAAAGGTTGCGCCCGATTTGCAGTTCTTCTTCGGCCCGATTCAATTCTTGTCACCTGGTTATACTCCTGCTGATTTTGGATTTACGGGTGCAGTCTCTCTTACCCGTTTCCAAAATGTTGGCAGTGTTAGTTTGCGGTCAATCGACCCTAAAGATCCACCAACCATTCGGATGAATTATCTACAAAGTCAAGCCGATGTGCAAAAGCTGGTTGAGGGAATTAAATTAATGCGGCAATTGTTTAAGACCAGTGCTTTTGATAATTTTCATGGTGAGGAGATTGCTCCGGGTTCCCATGTTCAGAGCGATGCAGCACTCGAAGCTTACATTCGAGACACTTGCAGCACTGTATGGCATCCGGTTGGCACTTGCAAAATGGGTATTGACCGAATGGCAGTGGTCGATCCTAAGTTGCGGGTACATGGGGTTGAAGGATTGCGAGTTGTTGATGCTTCCATCATGCCAACAATTACTACGGGAAATACGAACGCACCAACCATCATGATTGGCGAAAAAGCGGCAGATTTAATTAAAGCGGAGCGTACCTCAAAAAGCATTGCTAATAAAGCCCTCTATGCTGCTTGAGAACTGGTTTATCACAAAGAAAAGGGTGTGGGGTGTGGGGTGTAGGGTGTAGAAATAAAAAACTTGAGTTCTGGGTCACAAGCCCAGTTTAAAAAAAAGATGTATTTCTCGCGCAGCGCGAGAAATACAGCGTCATTGCTTCAATCCCATGCTTTTAAACGTGGGTTCCCTACACCCCACACCCTCTGAATTAAAAGGAAAACTCAAAACTATGAATTTACAAACAGCTCAAACCACCACTATTGCTGACGAGTCGGCAATTCGTACTTTCCCTCGCCAGATGATTGATGCTTGGAATCGAGGTAGCGGCGAAGGCTTCGCTGCCCCGTTCAGCGAAACTGCCGATTTCATCACGTTCGAGGGCACGCATCTTAAGGGTCGAAAAGAAATCGCTGCATTTCATCAGCAAGCGTTCGACACAGTTGTTAAAGGAACACGCCTGGAAGGTGAGGTAAATTTTGTCCGCTTCGTGAACTCGCAACTCGCGCTCATGCTCGTAGCGATCGGGGTAATACTGCCCGGACAAACCGAAACTTCATCGTCACGAGATTCGCTGCCGCTATACGTGGTAACGAAAGGCGACGAAGGTTGGCAGATCGAAGGGTTACTTAATACCCGAAAGTTAACGCTAGAACGTCAGTTCTTCTTAGACGACTTTGACTCATTGAGCGCAGAAGCTCAACGTCAAGTGACTGACCTCGTTGTAAGTCTCAAGCAGCATCATCAAGCAGAGCAATCAAAGGAGATGTAAGGAATGGCACTAAGTTAAAATACAAAAGACGATCGCCCTTACTCCCCAATACGGGCTGACTATTCTTCCTCCTGACTCCGCTCTCCATAAGCAACTGACTGCTTTAAACCCAACAATCAAAGGATCGGCATAATGAAAAAATTAGAAGGAAAAATCGCCCTTGTCACGGGTGGCAACAGTGGTATCGGTCTTGCCACTGCCAAACAGTTTGTTGCTGAAGGAGCCTATGTTTACATTACGGGTCGTCGCCAAGCCGAACTGGATGCTGCTGTAGAAGCCATTGGTAAAAATGTTACGGCTGTGCAGAGCGATGTTTCTAATCTGGCAGACCTCGATCGCCTGTTTGCCATCATTGAGCAAGAGCAAGGACACCTCGATATCATCTTTGCTAATGCTGGCGTTGGAGAAATTGCCCCACTTGGAGCGATCGCTGAGGAACACTTTGACAAAACATTCAACACAAACGTCAAAGGTCTGCTGTTCACCGTACAAAAGGCATTGCCACTGTTGCCAGAGGGCGCTTCTATTATCCTGAATGCTTCGATTACTTCTATAAAAGGTACGCCAGCATTCAGTGTTTACAGTGCCTCCAAAGCCGCCGTCAGATCGTTTGCTCGGAATTGGATACTCGACCTCAGAGAACGCAAGATCCGAGTGAATGCCATTAGCCCTGGTGTGGTTCCGACTCCTGGTTACGATCATTTGGGACTCAATGACCAGCAGTTGCAAGAATTTGTGGACAGCCAAGCCAGCACCATCCCACTGGGACGAGTCGGCACACCCGATGAGATTGCCAAAGCGGTTGTTTTTCTCGCTTCAGATGATAGCAGCTTTGTGAACGGCATTGAGTTGTTTGTCGATGGTGGTATGGCACAGATTTGAAGTCCAAAAGGAGTTAAAGATGAAGGGAAAAGGGTAAAGGGTAAAGGGTAAAGGGAACCCCATAACTAAAGTTACGGGCTTAATACTATGAGGCTGTATTCCTCTTACTACGTATCTGGAAATACATCTTTTTTCCTTCTCTATGTTTAAAAACTCTTTCTTGCGCCCTTTCCCCCTTTCCCCTTTACCCTCTTTGGTCGTCAGGATGTGAGATAGATCGACCCGAATAAACAATCGCATTTCACTATCTGAGGAGATCGAGATGACAATAACGACTGATTCCGATTTTGCTGCCCGCGAGGCACTACGCCTGCTCGGCCCCGATCCTGAAAACTGGGTGCCCGATCGCCCTGGCATAGATCGCAATGTCACTATCATCGGTGGCAGCGGCAGCGGTAGCGCCTTTGTATTTGCGCTACGGCGTGCTGGTATCGGTCGCGTGACGGCGATCGATGCAGCCGATGACGAGGCTCATGCAGGCGTGTGGCTGACACGAGCGCGGATGGAAAAGCTCCGCACGCCGAAAAATGTGCCTGGCCCGGAACTAGGCATCCCAGAATTATCCTTTCAAGCTTGGTACGAAGCGCGGCACGGTACGGAAGCCTACGCAGCGATCGATCGCATTGGGCGAGTGATATGGGCTGAATACCTTAGTTGGTATCGGCACTTCCTCGGTATCCAGGTTCGTTACCGGACGAAGTTGGTGCGGATTGAGCCTGCCGCAGGTTTCTTCCGCATACACCTTGAGGTAAACGGTGTCCAGCAGGTAGAGACTACGCGCAAAATTATCTTCGCCAATGGTGTGGCTGGCACTGGTGGTGCATACATACCTCCAGTACTGGCTGACTTACCACGCACGCTGTACACACATACCGCCGATGCCATCGATTTTGAAGCACTGCGCGGTAAGACTGTGGCGGTGTTGGGTGGGGCGGCTTCAGCTTTCGATGCAGCAGGAGTGGCACTAGAATCGGGAGCTAAGGCAGTACACCTATTTGTACGGCGGTCGGCACTTCCATCTCTACCAATCCTTCGGATACGGGAATACCCTGGTGCTTACTGCAACTATCCCCAATTACCCGATGCAGCCCGCTGGTTTCAAGCTTGGCGCTTTCGTCAAGAAGGCTCCACGCCATCACGGAACGCGATTGAGCGAGCGATCGCCTTCCCGAACTTTCACATACACCTATCTGCACCTTGGAAATCGGCACGGGCAATGGGCGAACGCATTGTCATTCAGGTGAATGATGATGTTTTCGAGTTTGATTTTGCGATCGCTGGCACTGGTTACTTCGTTGACCCAACAAAGCGTCCCGAACTAGCCGACTTTGCCCAGCACATTGCCCTCTGGCGCGATCGCTACGAGCCACCAGAAGACCTGCGCGACGACTATTTGGGGACGCACCCTTACTTGGGTAACGCCCGCGAATACCTAGAAAAAGTACCTGGCACTGCCCCTTATCTCAAAGACATTCACGTATTTAATCCTGCTGGTTTCGTCAGCTTTGGCTTGCCAATTGGTGACATATTTAGCATCCGCCGCGACATACCTGGAATAGTATCGTGCATCAGCCACGACTTGTTCTTTGAGGACTGGGCGCATCATGAGGCACGTATCACAGGCGATATCGCCCCCGATTTTGAGAACTCGCTCTATGCTGCTGCGGTGTGGAAACAACCGATCGAGGCAGCGAACCGCTAGGTCAAAAGAGGCAGGGGAGCAGGGAGCAAGGGGGAAAACTGAGACAGAGCTTGTACTCCGCCCCAGTAAGAACGCACTAGAAGGGCGGGGCTTCTCTCCGAGACGCTCCGCGAACGTACCCATGCTCCGCTTCTCTACCAGACGCACTCGCGTTCGCTCCGCGCAGAGGAGAAGGGCTTGTTCCCCCTGCTCCCTGCCCCCTTCCCCTCTGCCTCTTCAGTGATTGCCATTCCACAATCACTGCTGAATCAAGTATCACTGTTAAATCAATTCACTTAACAGTGTCATTTCAACAGATTGTTTACTACTTATCAAAGGAGAATGTCATGGTTGCTCAAACAAACCTGCCAGCAGCAAAAATTTTGGAAGTTGCTGACGATCCACGTCTTTCTAGTGGGGTGAAGGAATTTTTGAAAGTGCTGAATTCAGGAGGTGTGCCGCTGGAGACACTCACTCCACTCGAAGCACGTCAAGTACTCGTGGATGCACAGGCTTCTGTTCCAGTAGACCTTTCAGGGATTGAAGAGTCTGAGAAGAAAATTATCGCTGACGGTTATTCGATTACGCTCAATATCGTGCGACCGGAAGGCGTTAAAGGCACGTTGCCTGTTTTCATCTTTATTCATGGCGGTGGTTGGGTGTTGGGTGATTATCCAACACACAAGCGTATGGTGCGCGATCTGGTTGTGCTTTCAGGGTTTGCAGGTGTCTTTGTCAACTACACGCGCACGCCAGATGCTCAGTACCCACAGGCGATTAATGAGATTTATGCTGCGACCAAATGGGTTGCCGAGCATGGTGAGGAGATTGGAGTGGATGGTAGGAATCTGGCAGTGGTCGGCAACAGTGTCGGCGGAAATATGACAGCAGTCACTGCTTTGAAGGCCAAAGAAAACGGAGGGCCACACATCAAGCTACACATCATGATGTGGCCGATCGTCGATGCCGATTTTGAAACGAATTCTTATCATCAATTTGGCGACAAACGGTACTTAAGCGCACCCGCGATGAAGTGGATGTATGACATGTACATCGCTGACCCAGAAAAGCGCAAAGACATCTATGCTTCTCCCTTACAGGCGACGGTTGAGCAACTCAAAGGCTTGCCTCCAGCATTAATTGTGGTTGCAGAGAGCGATATTTTGCATGACGAAGGCACAGCCTACGGACGCAAGCTTGATGAAGCTGGGGTAGAGGTGACAACGGTGCAGTACAACGGCATGATTCATGACTTTGGACTGCTCAATGGTTTAGCCGATCTGCCACAAGTGCGCTCTTTGTTTGTTCAAGCTGCTGCCCAATTGAAGAAATATCTGCAATAGGATGCGATCGATATTTTTGGGAAAAGGAAAAGACTCTCCTCCATCGCTTTGCTGCTTACGGAGTTAGCGTAGGAAAAAAGGGTAATTCGCAACTGCGGTCTGGGAACTCGCATCAAAGAAACGTTAACGTTTCTTTGATGCGATAACCCTGTGCCGTTTCACCTTCAAATGGCTCGTTATATTTAAACTACTATCAGGTACTTACCTGCTATGAACAGCCACACACCGACTGCTAGGGACATTATCGGATCGTCACCGTTGATTGCGATCGCAAACGAAGCACCACCCAAGTTGATTGTCGATCCACCGCTTCCCGAACCACTAGCTCAGGGTCGCGTCTTTATCCAGTACCGGACGGAGAATTTGCGTGTGTTGCCAGTGTTTGGCAAAGGTGCTCTCGAAGTATCGCCGCGCATCGGTCATATCCACATCACCGTTGACGATTTGCCGTGGCACTTTGTCGATTCCAGTGGCGAAACGATTATCCTGGTCGGACTGGAACCTGGCGCGCACAAGGTGCTGATCGAACTAGCTGACCCCACACACAAAGTCATCACTAGCGAAACTGTGGAGTTCACGCTGCCCGATCCTAAGAAATCATCATGAAAAAACTAGTAGTCTACCAACCCAAAAATGTTAGATGGAGGTTGGGTAAAGGTTAAAGGGAAAAGGGTAAGGGATTTAAACCCTTTCCACCTTCCCCTTTTCCCCGCTTGCGTTGCCTTGGCGTACCATTAGAGGGAAAATTGCAGTTGTGACGGAGGCATCTGGAAAAATGCTGCACATCGCGGGTGGTATTCATCGATCTGTATTAAACTGCTTTTGAGGTAATTCGGTCGGCAGGCACTTACAGCAGAATCCAGAAGTAAAACAAAGTTCATACCTGGCTTTGGGACTTATACCAATTCTCCAAAAGACAGCAACAGATGGAACCAAGGAAAGCCTTGCTAAATCTGAGTTTTTCAATTGCGAATTGCGAATTGCGAATTGCGAATTGCGAATTGGTATTAGTTTGTCTACTTCACCAACTTGAAATCTGCTGTAAATTTAATTCAACCGTGCTGAGACGCTGGCAAAGCCTCTCGAAACGAGAATCGCAATTCTAGCGCTTACATACTATGAACAACCCCGAAAATCCTCGACCACCCCTGCCACCTTTCGATCGTGAATCCGCCATCCAAAAAGTCCGAATTGCAGAGGATGCTTGGAACACACGTAACCCTGAACTAGTATCACTCGCTTACACGTCGGATAGCATTTGGCGCAACCGCTCAGAATTTCTATCTGGTCGTGAGGCGATCGCTCAGTTCTTAACACGTAAGTGGCTTAAAGAATTGGACTACCGTCTGATCAAAGAGCTTTGGGCTTTTCAAGACAACCGCATTGCTGTCCGATTTGCTTACGAATGGCATGATGATTCCGGCAACTGGTTTCGCTCTTACGGCAATGAGAATTGGGAGTTTGACGAACACGGATTCATGCGATGGCGTATTGCCAGCATCAACGACCTGCCAATTCACCAAAGCGATCGCAAATACCACTGGATACTAGGTCGTCGTCCCGACGAGCATCCAGGATTGTCAGACCTCAATCTTTGAAAAGCTCAACGAACCAGATCGTCCAGTTTTATCCTACAAGAAATCCACTGCTATGAATGCAAACAACGGCATCATTAGCCAGCTCAGTCAATATTCAGTGCCTGTAACCATCGATCGATTAGAAGCCGTCCTTCAAGTAAAAGGCATCACCATTTTTGCCCGCATCGATCAACAGGCTGAAGCCGCAAAAGTCGGACTAAGCCTGTGTCCTACACAGTTGTTGCTGTTTGGCAACCCGAAAGCCGGAACTTCCCTCATGGTAGCAGAACCCACGATCGCCCTGGATTTACCCCTGAAAGTACTGGCATGGGAAGCGACTGACGGCAAGGTTTGGGTGAGTTACAACGATCCTAATTACTTAAAACAGCGATTTTCTCTCTGTGATGAGTTGGTGAAAAATATCGCTATCATTGCACCTTTAATCGATCGAGCACTTAATTCTGCCGATCGCCAATAAGTCGCAGAATTAGCACGCGATCGCACCTTGGCGTTTTTGAAACAGCATTTAGCCACTGGTGTCAAAGTCTCAAATAAATGTCAAACTTATTAATTTTGCAAGATTTATGAAAACATCCGCGTTACTCCTGGCTCTGCCAATCAGTATCTTAGCTAATTTTTCCTTAAGAGCTTCTGCTGATTCTACTGCTGGCCTCCTCCTGAGTACAAAATGCCAGGGTGGGTACAACATCAATATTTGGCAGAATTATACTTCTCGTGAACTGCTTTATCGCGCGACCAGTTCCAACGGTAATTTAAGTTTGGGCAAAGGAACAAGCCAACCGACAGAAGGTGTTCGAGTGTATAAGTTTCGGAGTGGAATTTATGAATATTGGGTGTGGGATGGCACGTTAGATAACCCGCAGTCTGGTACTTTAGAGGTGTATAAAAACAAGCGTATCTTGATGAAGCAAGCTTGTACGAAAAGTTGAATCCTAAGCGCGGGTGTTATGCACTTTTTTGAAACCCAGTTACGGCAAGCATCTTGAATTACGCTACCCAAATACGTTATCGCTAAAACCCTCTTAGTAAGCCAGTTTTTTCTGAAATTCAGCACACCTTCTAGAAGTCGTATTCACCCGCTCGAACTCAAAGGATATGGAAGTGAACGCTCAACACTATGACGACATTATTATCGGCGGCGGCAAAGCAGGTAAAACACTTGCACCGGCGTTAGTCGCTGACGGACGTAAAACCGCTTTGGTTGAACGCAGCTTAAATATGATTGGTGGCGGGTGCATTAATATTGCTTGCATTCCTACTAAAACTATGGTGGCGAGTGCTAATGTGGCAAACACAGTACGAAATAGTGCCGTTTATGGTGTTAAAGCTAATACACCCATCGTTAATTTAGCAGAGGTGATCCAACGTAAACGATCGGTTGTGCAATCTGCGCGTGAAGTGAACTTGCACAATCTAGAAACGGCTCTGGATAACAACTTGATTATTGGCGAAGCAAGGTTTGTTGCTCCCAAAACAATTGAAGTGACGACGGCTGAGGGGAACAATCGCTTACTCACTGCCGAACGCTTATTTATTAATACAGGCATACGACCGTTAATTCCATCCATTCCCGGACTCGCTGAAGCTGGATTTTTAACGAGTGAGTCGATTATGGAGCTAGAACATTTACCTGAACACTTGATCGTTCTCGGTAGTGGCTATATTGGTTTAGAGTTTGCCCAGATGTTTCGGCGTTTTGGCTCTAGTGTTACTATCATTGGGCAAAATGAGCAAATCCTGTCACAGCAAGATCCAGATATAGCGATCGCAGTTCAAACACTGCTAGAAAAAGATGGTATTGAATTCTGGCTGAAGGCGAAGGTGTTGAGGGTTACTCGCACTGATAATCAAACCATCCTGCAAATCCAAGTTGGCGATCGGGAAATCACCCTCCAAGGGTCGCATTTGCTCGTCGCCGTTGGTCGTGCGCCCAATACCAATAGCTTAAATTTAGCTGCTGCTGGTGTGGCAACCGATATACGTGGATTTATTCAAGTCAACGATCGCTTAGAGACGAACATTCCGGGGATTTGGGCGTTAGGCGACATCAATGGCGGCCCGCAATACACTCATATATCGCTCGATGATTATCGCATTATCAAAGCTAATTTAATTGATGGAGGCAACCGGAGTACGCGAGATCGATTAGTTCCATCAAGTCTATTCATCGATCCAGAACTGGCTCATGTGGGTTTGACTGAAACTGAAGCACAGCAACAAGGATATGCTATCCGCGTGGCGAAGGTGGATGCATCAGCCGTTCCCAGAGCGAAAACACTCGGTCAAACCGATGGACTTTTGAAGGCGATCGTGGATACAGATACAGGTCGTATTCTAGGATGTTCCCTGTTGTGTCATGAAGCAGGTGAAGTGATTTCAACGGTGCAGATGGTGATGCAAGCTCAGATGCCCTACACCGTTCTGCGCGATGGTATTTTAACTCATCCCACGATGACCGAAGGATTAAATATATTGTTTTCCAAGTTGTAAAAAGACAGCAATTGCAGATCCAAAGATTTACCAAACAAACGACATTTCACTCTTGCAAAAAGTAGATATAGCATGATGAGTAAAACATCTAAAGTCGGTATTATTGGTGCAGGTAATGTAGGTGCAGATGTTGCAAATGCTTTAGTTTTACTTGGCAGATGTGTAAGGGTTGTCCTTTTTGACCGAACCTTATCAAAAGCTGAAGGACAAGTATGGGACATTGAAGACAGCATTCCCCTACTTAAGGAGATGGAAATCATACCATCAAATCAGTATGAAGACTTAGCTGATTCAGATATCATTATTGTGACTGCTGGGGTGCAGCCGAAACTTGGACAGACCCGATTAGATACATTGAGCAACAATGCAGAGATTATACGTTCAACAATCAAAGAATTGGATCGAGTTGCACCGAATTCAATTGTAATTATCATTAGCAATCCAGTGGATGTACTCACGCGGATTGCGATCGCTACTTCCACCAGGGCAGAAAACCTAATTTTCGGTTCGGGAACCGTTCTTGATACTGCTAGACTGAGATATCAACTTGGAAAGCAACTGAATGTTGCAAAACAAGACATTCATGCTTATGTAATTGGAGAGCATGGAGACAGTCAATTTGTGGTTTGGTCTAGTGCATTTATTGGGGGAATTTTGTTAACTGAATTTCCCATACCACAAGGAGCAACGCTAGAACAAATTCAGCAAGAGTACGCACAGTTAACTAGTAAGCGAGGATATAACATTTTTGAACGCAAAGGAAATACAAGCTATGGCATATCAACAGTAGTTTGTCAGTTAGTTGATACCATTCTGCGAGATGAAAAGCAGATATTTCCAGTATCCGTCAGAGCAGATTCTAACTATGGAGTTGGCAGTGAAGTTGTTCTTGGACTTCCATGTATCATTGGCTCAACAGGTATTGAGCGCCAACTGCTGTTATCAAGAAATGCTCATGAACAACGCTTATTAGAAGAATCAGCCAACAAACTCAATGAAGCCCATAATTTTCTGCATAATTAAAATTAATTGGGTGCAGTTGTGGTTGAAAATATAGTATCCTAAACAATACCTTTGCCATCAAGTAGAATAAGGCAGTACATGAGTTTAATATTCAGTAGATACTACTCAGGAAACAAATAGCTTTAGTTTCACTATTTGATAGATTTAAACTTAACATCCAGTGCTTGTTGATAAAAATGACTAAGTATACTTTCATTCTAAAGTTTGAGAAAGTTGTCAATAAGGAACCTTGTAATGATTAAGTTTTTAGTACGCGCGCTGTTTGCTACATTATCGTTAACAATATTTTTGAACTTGTTCACTTCTGTTGCCCTTGCACAAAGAACTTATGAGCCAACAACTGAATCGCTATCGAAGCATGAAGTTCCAGACTGGTTCAAGGATGCGAAACTCGGAATTTTCATCCATTGGGGGGTATATTCTGTACCTGGCTATGCACCACTAACTGGGGAACTGAACAAAGTCGTTGCAGAGCGTGGTTGGGAATATTGGTTTGAGAACAACCCTTACTCGGAATGGTATTACAACTCCATGAAACTTGAGGGCAGTCCAACCTATAAATACCATCGTACAACCTATGGTGAAGGCTTTACCTATGATGACTTTATTCCCAGATTTAATGCAGCCATAACAAATTGGAACCCCTCGAAATGGGCAAAATTATTCTCTAAAGTGGGTGCGCGGTACGTTGTATTAACAACGAAGCATCATGATGGCTTTTTGTTGTGGCCTAGTAAAACTATAAACCAGCCAGGGCGAGTGGCAACACGCGATATTGTAGGCGAACTAACACAAGCTGTTCGCAAAGAAGGTATGCGGATGGGTGTGTATTATTCTGGTGGTATTGATTGGTCTTTTAAAGATACAACAATCACAGACTTCAATACGTTAGTGGGAGCAATTATTCAGGAAAAAGCCTATGCAGATTATGCGAATGCTCATTGGCGCGAATTGATTGACCGCTATCAGCCATCTATATTATGGAACGATCTTGGCTACCCTATTGGGCAAGCGAATGAAATTATGGCCTACTTTTACAATCGCGTACCCGATGGTGTAGTAAATGACCGTTTTGATTCAGGTGGTCAGTTAGGGTTGCACTTTGACTTTTCCACACCTGAGTATAGCCAATCTACACAAATAAAACCTCTTAAATGGGAAAGTACAAGGGGTTTAGGTTACTCATTCGGCTATAACCAAAATGATACTGATTTGAACATGATTTCGGTAGATGAACTAGTTGATTTATTTGTAGATATTGTTAGTAAAAATGGGAATTTATTGCTGAACATTGGGCCAAAGGCTGATGGTTCAATATCCAAAGTACAACTTGAAAGATTAGAAGGCTTGGGTAAATGGCTAGATGTGAATGGTAAAGCAATCTTTGGCTCACGCTATTGGATACGAGCAGAAGATTTAACTCCAGAGCGTATTCGAGTGCGCTACACCACTAATAAAGGAAAATTATATGCAATATTGCTTGATGAGCCAACATTTGGGAAGGTTACTATTCCAGGAATAATTTTGCCGCAAAAAGCAAATATTACGATGCTAGGTGTTGGAGGTACACTGGAGTGGCAGCAGTACGGTCAGAATTTATCCATAACACTACCACACAAGTCTTTAGTCAAAAAATCACCAGCTTACACATTAGAGATCAACTGTATGCTTCTATAATCTGATTCAGAAGTTAGAAACATCTTTGATTAAAAAAGAAACAAGGCTTAAAGCTTCTTTTTTAATAGAAGATGTTTCCTGAAGCTAAACTTTTCAATTAAATATCATACTTATCAGTCAATACGGTTCAGTTAAGGCTATACAGTGCTAAGAATTAGGAAAATAGAGCAACAATTACGGTTACGGCTGTTGAAGTTCCAGAGTTGATAGAAGAAGAACAGCGCGATCGCTTGAATTTTTCACCCCGTAAGAGCGATGCCTTGCGATCGGAATTACACCTAACCTATTGACAAATCTATGGAAACTTTTAAAAAATTCTCTGATCCTATAGTCAGCTCTTCTGTTTTGCAACCTTTAATACTGGGTGAGCCAGAACTGCGTGGTCAAGTTATAGACTGCCAGAAGAAACTTACACGCTATCTAAAAGACCAAGTTAAAACAGACGGATCTGTTAGAGATGTTTGCAAGAGCCGTGTACTTGAATCCTCATTGATGCTCCACTTGCTTACTATCCAAGAAATATATCCAAATTGTCAGTATCAACTCACTCACTACTTAACTACTCAACTTGATAAAGAGCATAATAACAAGTTCTACAAGGCTCTAATTATTGGAGCATTGCGTAAAAGTACACCTGAAGATGCACAAGTTGTTGAAGATTATATGACAGGCTTTCAGCATTTTACAGCAAGCCGTAAGCGCGTGCTGTTCCGTGCAATCCTAGCAGAACTAGGGGTAATAGCGTATGACAGCCAGTATCAGATAGAACACTTCTTTTATCGAGGTTATCAAAGTTGGGTTGCAGCTGAAATATGCGCTCTCAAAGTTCTATACGCTTTTGGTTTAAACTACCGAAAGTGGATAAACCCTGATGACGTAGAATTTCTACTGGCAACGCAGAACAATAACTCGATTTGGGAAAAACACGTTTTAGCCAATATTATCATCTTATTGGCACTTCAAAAGTTTCCAGAACACCACCATGTAGTGTTGAAGGGAATTAACAATTTGCTAAGTTGTCAAAACTCAGATGGCGGTTTCCCTTTTATTGCCAGTTTTGAGATTTTCTGTACAGCAACTGCTGGAATAGCGTTAACAGATAGTGGATCTGACATAGAGACTTTATTACAAATGGCTGAGTACATAGTGAGGCAACAGCAATCAGATGGCGGATGGTCATACGCAGAGGGTACAGGTCAGACTGACGTAGATGATACTTCTTTCTGTGTAGAGTTTTTACAGGCAGTTGAGGTTGACAAATACAAAGAATGCATTTCAAAAGGGGAGGCGTACCTTCTCGCTATTCAGAATGAAGATGGTGGATTTCCTACCTTTGTGCGCGGTAATTCCTCTGAAATTACCATGACAGCAGCAGCTCTTAACGCGTTGGCTCCTCGCTGTACTGAGTATACAAACGTCTTCGAGTTAGGACTGCGCTACATCACTGACCAACAAAAGTTCGACGGTTCTTTTGAAAGGAGCTGGAGTCTGAGCGAAGCACAGGCGATTTTCCGTTCAGTGTTAGCAATGCGTACCTGTAAAGTTATTCGATCCGCGCAGCTTTTAGAAAATATTTATACAGCAGAAGCGAAAGCATTAGACTACCTGCGTAAATCTCAAAACAGCGATGGAGGTTGGGGTCATCAATTAGGTGACGCGAGCGATGTTATCAGTACCTCATATACCCTGATTGCCTTAAGCAGCCTTGGTGATGCCGAAACATTAAGGCGAGGTACACATTACCTGATGCTACAGCAGGATGAAGAAGGAAAATTCGTCTCCATACCAGATCAAGTAGCTCCCCGACCCATACCTTATGATGTGCCTATTCTCACTAGTATCTTCGCGCTACTCGCTCTGAAGTACACCGCTGCCGTTATCAGGGAATAATATGCAAAGGAACGATATGAAAGTTGCTGCCTTAGATATTGACGGAACTCTCTACCCCGGTGCTTTAGGGCTTCAGTTACTACAAGCATTGACAGCAAATGGTATTAGTGATAAATCAAAGATCGAGGATATTTTTAAAGTAGTTGAAAAATATCGCCTTAATGAAATTGACTTCCAGATCATGGCAACTACCGCTTATAATCTCTTTGCAGAGGCGATTGCAGGGATATCACAAACTGTAATGCAGCGTATTGCTAGGCAAGTATGGCAGCAAGAACGAACCAAACTATTCCCTTTCGTTCCGAAACTCATCGAGATTCTCAACAGCCAAGGATATTCCCTTGTATTAATTTCAGGTAGCCCGAATGAAATCGTGTGTTGCCTAGCTGAGGAGTTTGGAATTTCAAAATACCAAGGCTCAATTTTCGCCATTCACCAAGGTAAGTACACTGGAAAAGTAAATCTCTTGTCAGGATCTCTCGGCAAGAAGTATTCTATTTTTCTACAGATGGTTAAGGATTGGAGTGTAAATCTGGAGGAATCCCTTGCCATAGGTGATTCAATAACTGATACGGCGCTCCTTGAGATCGTCGGAAAACCTGTAGTGTTTGAACCTCATCCATCATTAATGTCGATCGCACAAGAGAAAGATTGGCTTGTTACCAACCGGAATAATATTGTCAAACATATCATGGAGTTAGAAAACCCATTTTTGACTTAAACAATAACATCGTGGGTTTTAATAAATCCAACGATATGATTAATAGTCAAGCAGGTAACATCCCGTAAGGGCGATGCCTTGTAATCAGAATTACACCCAGCCTATTGACAATAAACCTCGTCTACGTTAAAAACCGTAATTTTTGCTCATCTTCTTCAAAATGATTTTTCACCCACAAGCAATCACTAATTTGGGGTAAAGTTACGGAAGCTGTCACCAGGGGCAAGCTAGCCTGTAATTACTACGCTACAAACGTTTCAGCCTTTATGATGATTGGGGATAGCGATCGCTCACCATTGCTAAAAAGTTCCGATTTCAATTGGAGTCGGAACTAAGGAACGATTTTTATGTGCCTTTCAAACTTTTTTATTTTTATTTTCTGTGTGTACACAATGATTAGTTTAAATTCTCCAGTCTTCTTCAGCTTAAATGAAGAGCAAATAAATAAACTTTCTGAAGTCAAGAATGTATCTCCCGTCTTAAAAGAAATGCATGAATTAAAAGAAAAATTTAGAAAGATTTTTAATAAGACAGATAATTGGTATCCGGGAGTTTTTAAACTCGGTATGTGGTTATCGAAAGCTAAAAAATGTTTTCCCAAGAGTAACAATACTATTATCCGTTGGTTTTATGAGATAATTGCTTACTTTGATAATAGGACAAATAGTGGTGCTGTGGAAGGCATTAATAACAAGAACAAGTTAATTAAACGTTCCGGTTATGGATTTAGAAACTTTGACAATTTCCGAGTTAGATGCTTATTGAATTGGCATTTTAACTATTAGTTAAGCATACTATGTACTGAAGAACCAAAAAAAATGATACATGATGACCGTTACACACTAGCCACTGGAAAAGTAGGCGCAAATCGATTGCAAATTCTTCACCAAATCCATAAGCCATATACAGAGTTTTTACTTGGGCGAGTTGGACTCAGTGAAGGAATGCATATAGCTGACATTGGTTGTGGTATTGGAAGTGTTTCCACTTGGTTAGGCGAGCAAGTTGGATTCAACGGTTCAGTTATTGGTGTAGATGTGAGTACAGAGCAGGTAGAACAGGCACGAGGAAATGCAGACGCACTTAACTTGAGCAATGTAAAATTTGTCTTGGGCAGCGCTTACAATACAGGATTACCTCATAACTCCTTTGACCTAGTTTACTGCCGCTTTTTGCTAATCCATCTGACGCGCCCTAAAGATGCACTGGAAGAAATGCTGGCACTACTCAAGCCGAGTGGGTTTTTAGTGTGTGAGGAAGCCGATTTTAGCACTGCTTTTTGTCAACCTGCTAACCCTAGCTACAACCGTTGTTTTGAGCTTTTCCTTAGACTAGGTAACACTCGTAGCCAGCATTTTTGTATGGGAAGCAAGCTTTACCAAATATTTCAAAAAGCTGGCTTGCGGACGCGAGAAATTTTTTTAGTGCAGCCTGTCGCAATTCACAAAGAAACTAAGCGTTTCATAGATTTGTCACTCAAAGAGGCGACTGATGCCTTAATTGAAACTGGAATAACAACACCAGAAGAGATTAAGCAAACTATAGAGCAAATAAGAGAGTTGGCAGAGGACGAAAAAACACTGTTTGGCATCCCTCGTGTGACACAAATCTGGGCGCAAAAATAACTATGCAGTTTATTGAGGCTTTACAGAATTATTCGATTGTGAAGAGAAAATCAATTCTCTAAAGAACAACTGAAAGCAGATCGTAGTTGATTAACCTTTGAAATGCGATAGATTTGCTGTTTATCATTCTCAGACAGGATAATTAATACCAATTGGTAATTCGTAATTCAGAAATTAAGATTTAATCTGTAGGCAAGCTCAAGATGAACTTGGCATTAGTAACTACAAATGCAGTGGGAGCAAACTTATGCTTACTCAATCAGAATCTCAAAGAAAAAAAGAGCCTTTTTGGCATAAAATTGTTCGACTTCTAAGATGGGAAAAGCCCACTGGACGGTTAATTTTAATAATTCCAGCTCTTTGGGGTACTGTTTTATCAGCAAAGGGGATGCCATCAATACAACTTGTTAACCTAATCATTTTTTTTGCTTTAGCTACCAGTGCTACAACTTGCGTAATCAACGACTTATGCGATCGAGATATTGATGCACAAGTGGAAAGAACGCGTGAGCGTCCCTTAGCTTCTGGGGCGCTTTCTATCTCTGTCGGAATCGCGGTTGCTCTAATCTCTGTGGGCTTGAATGGAATGCTGGCTTTTGCTTTAAAACCCCTCTCGTTCTGGTTATGGGTTGGAACACTTCCGGTAATTATTTTATACCCATTATCTAAACGGGTATTTCCAGTTCCCCAGTTATTACTGGCAATAATTTGGGGCCTTGTAGTTTTGACTAGCTGGACTGCGGTGAATGAGCAGATAGAATTTACTACTTGGTTGCTGTGTAGCTCAACTGCGCTGTGGGCCGTGGGATTCGACACCATTTACGCTATGTCTGATCGCAAGGATGACCGACGGATTGGCGTTAAGTCCAGTGCTCTGTTTTTTGGTAAATATGCTCCTGTTGCTGTTATGGTTTGCTATGCAACTAGTGCCTTACTATTGGGTTTGCTAGGCTTTTATATGCAATTGCAACTGAGTTTCTGGATTAGTTTGATAATTGCAACTACTGCTTGGATTTGGCAGTTTATACAACTGCTTGACTCCGAACTTCCAAATACTGCCTACAATCAAATGTTCAGTCAAAATGTCTGGATTAGCTCTGTATTGCTTTTTGGGATGATTTTCGGGTTTTTAAAATTATAAATTTTCCTCTCTTCTTAAGCTGCGCCAACGAGACACTACTCGCGTTCGCTTGAATTTTAGCTAAACCACAATTCATCTCATCACCTCTCTTGCGCGTAGGTGAGAGGCTTCTTGCGGTTTAGCTAAAGTTAGAAATAGGTTGAAAAAATGCGCCTCTTAATTAAACCAAATCGGCAAACAAGGAATGTTGAAAATTTTAGTGACGGGTGCGACTGGGAATGTTGGCTGTGAGGTTATTCGCTTGCTACTATCCCACGATTGTCATGTCTGTGCCGCACTCAGAAATCCCGACAAAGCTCAACAAATATTAGGCAGCAATATTCATTGTGTCTGGTTCGATTTTATTAACCCCGAAACGTGGGCAAGCGCTTTTGAAGGAGTCAACAAACTTTTTTTAGTACGTCCGCCTGCACTTGCCAATGTGAAGAGGCAAATTGCCCCGGCGCTGAATGCGGCAAAAGAAGCAGGTGTTGAGCATATCGTTTTTGTTTCACTTTTAGGAGCCGAGCGCAACCGAGTTGTACCGCACGCCAAGATTGAGCGCTACATCGAGCAATTGGGCATTCCTGCCACGTTTTTACGCGCTAGCTTTTTTATGCAAAATCTTAACACCGTACACCGAGAGGATATCAAAACCCGTGGCGAATTGTTTATGCCAGCAGGGAATGGTAAAACCAGTTTTATTGATGTGCGTGATATTGCTGCTGTTGCGGTACGTGCTTTGCTTGAAGATGGGCATTTGGGAAAAGCTTATGCGCTCACAGGTAGGGAAGCCTTGACTTACTATGAAGTAGCAGAAATTTTTACAGAAGTTTTGGGCAAACCAATTCGCTATACTAATCCCTCATTACTGAAGTTTATTTGGCAAATGTGCGATCGCGGGCTGTCGTTGGGCTTCATTTTGGTAATGGCAGCAATTTATACAACCGCTCGTTTAGGATTGGTAGGTGGCATTACACCAGATGTAGAACAATTACTCGGTCGTCCGCCACTGACGATGCGGCAATATGTTGAGAATTATCGAAAGTTTTGGTTGTGAGAATATAGAGCGATCGCTCTTTATCGGTGTCACTTTTTACCAATCAAATCCCGCTTCACAGCAAGAGCATATCACCCGCCGCAAATACTTCCCTCGTATCTTCTGCATTAAGCGATTGCCCCCCCCAGTCCTCTAAGAAAATGCCCTACCCAAACGGTTGCCCCCAGCGCTCCCAATTTTCTTTGTTGAATGGACTACGCCATTTCAAAATCAAGTTCAATTCCAACTCTTGCCGTGCGCGTCGGTCTATGGGTGCATCCCACCAAACGGCAATACCTATACTTCTTTTACTTCTTTCTAATTCATAACGCTGGTGTAGTGAATGGTAGCTATCTAGGTAGTGTTTTGCCTGACCTCACCAAATCGCGTTGCTCCCAGCTCTAAATGGCTTTCAGCGATTGGGTTCGCCCAGAATGACTAAACTAACGTGAGTTCGACGGTTAGAAAACGGCAGGAGGTAGTGCAGGTAAATCTTTTGGGTAAATATCAATCGATGGTTTTTTGGGTAAATAGGTGTAAGCAGTTAAACCAGCCATCAGATTGACCAAAAAGTTAAACACACTACGATGCCGAGAGTGTTCTATTTGACACATATTTTTGAGATGGTCATTGACTGACTCAATTACAGCCCGTTTGCGTAAAAGAATTTTATCAATCAGTTTTACCAAACGATTTTTCATTTTCTTCTTAGATTTAGTAACTAACTCTAAACCTCGTTCGTATAACTCTTCAAATAATTTTTGCGAGATATATCCTCTATCTCCAAAAAGTTTACCAATTAAGTCACGAGTCATATCTGGAACTGGTTTACGGTCATCAACATTTGCCGGAGTTAGTTTGAATGCCAGTAATTCTCCTTTATCGTTAATAATTAAATGAAGTTTAAAGCCAAAGTGCCAGCCCACAGCATTTTTACCCCATTTCACTAACCCTTTAAAAACTTTATGGGCGTGTGCCCGGCAATTGTGACAAACATCAATTGGGGTGGAATCGATAAAACTAATCCCTGTAATTTCTCCTGTCCGTGTATGCAAAAAACAACACAGCAACATTAAACTCCAGGGCAGAAGTTCCACAAATCTTGTGTAACTGACCAAATTTGGAAACGCTCCACGCCAGCTTTGTAGCACATGCAACGTGTAGAACTCCTTGAAAGTTTTATAACCACTACCATGAAATGCGATCGCGATTGTCATCACCTCTGATAAATGCATTCGGGAAGTGCTACGACGCTCTCCCTTTGTGGATGGTAACTGTGGTACTTGTTCCCACAAATTCTCCCACTGGTTACAAAAATCATCTACGTCACAGAATATTTGTACGATATCGAGGCGAGATACAATGGTAGACATAGCCGAGACCCTTATTTTTCTGAGATATTTTTAGTCTCGGCGTTTTTTTGTGCCTTTTTTGCTCATTCTCAATTAATCTTAGCGATCGCCACCACCAGGTGCTTCGCGCCATCGCAACACCTACCCAGTTTCTCATGTTTCATATCTAGCAAGCTTTTTGCCGTTTTCTATCCGTCGAACTCACGTTATCTTAATGGAGCAAGAGGACTCCCGTTACAGTCGCAGACTTAACGGGAGACGGCAGTTGCTTTATGCCGGGGAACCCGTCCACCGCACTGCCTCATGAATTGCGACCAATATGAAACAGAGCGCAGCGAATCATTGTTTTGGTTGTTCAAGGGTTCTCAACGTAATTTTTTAATTGCTCAACTGTGACACCACCACAACTAGCCACAAAATACGCACCAGTCCAAAAGTAGGGCTTGTTGTAAAAGTATTTTTTAGCCAACCAAGGAAATTCTTTACGTATTAACCTGCTACTCACTGTTTTGATATTTCCAATCAATGTTGAGAGGGGTTTATCAGGTTTGTAGTCAATTAATATGTGAACGCGATCTGGTTCACCGTTAAACTCTAACAGTTCACAATCCCATTTTTTAAGGGTATCCGTGATTATTTCTTTTAACCTGTTTAGGATTTCTGCATTAATAGCTTTTCTGCGGTACTTCACGACTAGAACGATATGAGCGTTAAGTCTGTAAACAGACCTAAAACTATTATCGTACATATATTGACAGGGTATGCGGTAAGTAGTATATTATCACGTCAGTTGTTCATGGGGGAAACCACGCCAGATGCTCCACTTGGGGAAACCCCAAGACCGCACTGGCTCCCCAAGACCACACTGCCTCACAATAGTTTCTCAATGTTGTATTGATGTTAGATGTATTGAAAGTCAGAATTTACCCCAACAGAGAACAGGAAATATCCTTGGCTAAAAGCTTTGGATGTTCCCGCTTTGTTTGGAATTTCTACCTCAATAAAACCAATACTCAATACGAAGAAACGGGTAAGGGCATGACTTATTGCCAGATGGCTAAAGACCTTACCCAATTGAAAAAACTAGTTGATTATGAATGGTTGCAAGAACCAACTGCTGCCGTTCTACAACAATCACTCAAGAATCTGGAAACTGCGTTTAAAAACTTTTTTGCAAAGCGCACTGGATTCCCAAAATTTAAGAGCAAACATTCCAAGCAATCAATTCGATTTCCTGAAAGTTGTTCAATTAAGAATGGTGGATTAAAACTCCCTAAACTTGGTATTGTTAAAGCGAGTCTTTCAAAGAATGTTAATGGCAAGATTAAATCTGTAACTGTTTCTAAAACAAGTTCAGATAAATATTTTGCTGCCATCTTATTCGAGACTGAAGATTTAGCAGTTAATAAAGAAGGCAAGATATCAGGAATTGATTTAGGATTAGCCAGTTTAATAACTGTATTTGATGGTGAAACCTGTTATAAAGTTGACCCAATCAAGCCTACTAGAAAGTATGCTAAACGACTACGAATTAGGCAGAAAGCTTTGTCTCGTAAAGTGAAGGGATCTAACAATAGGCGAAAAGCAGTTAAAGTAGTTGCCAAAGTTCACGAAAAAATATCTAATACTAGGCAAGATTTTCTCCATAAACTCTCACGAAAGTTAGTTGACGATCGCCAAGTTATAGTAGCTGAAAACCTCTGTATTAAAGGATTGGCACGTACCAAATTAGCTAAGTCAATACATGATGCTGGTTTTGGTATGTTGCTTAACTTCATCAGCTACAAACTAGAAAGAGAGGGAGGTAAATTTGTTCAAGTTGACAGATTCTTTCCTAGCTCAAAACTTTGTTCATGTTGCGGCCATAAAAATGATTTACTGAATTTGAGTATCCGTGAGTGGATTTGTTTAGGTTGTCAAACAACTCATGATAGGGATGAAAATGCCTCACAGAATTTGAGAGCGGAAGGGATAAGAATACTAGCAACAAATACTGCTGGGCAAGCAGAAATTCAAGCTTGTGGAGAAACAGTAAGACTCGTTGGTACTTGTACCAAAAAGCGTGTTTCTGAGAAACAAGAATCTCCCGCTACATTGCGTTAGCAATTAGCGGTGAGAGTGTCAACACTTGACTCCAGCATCTGTCACCCTGCTGTTTGTTAGCCAAATTAGCGGCTACATTTTGGCGGCATTCATTAGCAGTCTGGTGAGTAGCCGTTTGGGGTTAGCACGAATGCTATTGATTGCTGCGGTTGCGCTGACAATATGTGTTAGAAACTGGTGTTGTTATATATTATTAGTGTTTAATACTGAATTCTCAAAAAAAAGTTTGATATTACTGCCAGTTTGCACTGTTTTGTTACTTAACTACTATATATAAGATGCCTGATACTTCTAACTCACCCGTAAACCGCAAGTCCAGTGTAACTGAGCAAACGCTATCACTTAATGATCGCCAGATTCGCTACACTGCTTTTGCAGAATGGCAAACCTTGTTTGAGAATGAAAAACCCGTTGCGGAAATGTTCCATGTGGCTTATTTAGCCGAGGTTGAACAAGCCACGCTACGACCGCTTACTTTCGTCTTCAATGGCGGTCCAGGAGCAGCTTCTGCTTATCTGCACATGGGAGCATTAGGGCCAAAGCGCGTTTGTTTCGGATCTGATGGTAGCCTACCTAAACCTCCAGTTCGGGTAGTGGACAATGTTGAAAGTTGGTTAAGCTTTACAGACCTGGTGTTCATCGACCCAATTGGCACAGGCTTTAGTCGTAGTTTACCTCAAGATGATAAGGATACCAAGCAGAGCGAGAAAGCTAATTCTGGTGAGGCAGACAAACCCAAGGAAACAGAATTTTGGGAAGTTGAGCGAGACTTGAAAGCGCTGGGAGAATTCATTGGACGATTTCTCTCTGGTCATCAGCGATGGCTGTCCCCGATCTTTATTGCCGGAGAAAGTTATGGCGGCTTTCGGGTTGCTAGGTTAGCCCGCAAGCTGCAACAGGAATTTGGTGTCGGTCTTTGCGGTGCTATTGTGATTTCTCCTGCTTTGGAGTTCAGCCTGCTGGCTGGTAGCGATTACAACCTTACCGCTTGGGCAACCCTGATTCCTTCCTTTGCGGCTAGTGCCGCTCATCATAACCGCGTCCAATGGGTAGCAGAACAAGGGAATTTACAAGCTCATATAGCAGCAGCAGAACAATTTGCTCGCACAACCTTGATTCCACTTCTGGCAATGGGAGATACCATGACACCCGATGAGCGCCAAATTGCCTATCAGCAGATGGCAGGGTTAATCGGCTTGCCCGTAGAACTGGTTGAAAGACTTGCAGGAAGGATTGGCATTGAAGTCTTTGCCAGGGAACTGCTGCGAGATCAACAGCGAATTGTAGGACTTTACGACGCGTCAATTACGGCTATCGATCCTTTTCCGGGCCGCGTGAATTATGAGGGCAGCGATCCGACTCTTGATGGATTAGATCGCTTGTTTACCGGGGCAATCAATAGCCACTTGCGGGACACGTTAGGTGTTGAAACCGACTTATCTTACCATCTGCTGAATTTGGAAACATTCAAAGCTTGGAAATTTGAGCTCAAAGGCGAGTTCAAGCAGGGTTTTCTAGGTTCGGTGGACGATCTGCGCGTCGGGATGGCTTTGAACCCCTATATGCAAGTGTACATCGCTCATGGATTGTTCGATTTGGTCACTCCTTATTTTGCCTCAAAGCATCTAGCAGATATGATGAAATTAAATCCCCAGATTCGCCCCAATCTGACTGTAAAACATTTTCAAGGTGGGCATATGTTTTACACTTGGGATGAATCGCGCTGTTTATGGTTGGCTCAGATGAAAGCTTTCTACCACAATGCAACAGCCTGACTTGAGGAGAGAAAGTTCACATAAAACAGACTTATCTAACCAAGATAGAAGTCAGCATTTTCTAACCACTGCCGTTTCATATTTCTCAAGATAATTATAATTTCCGATAATTTAGAAACTGAAAAATATGTTGAGATGTCATTTGTGGCTGTTCAATTTGGGGTGTATGACCGCAATTTTTCAGCTTGATTAACCGAGAATTGGCAATATCTTGATGGAACTTTTCTGCATCTTTTAGTGGAAGCATATCATCAGTCTCTCCCCATAAAATCAGTGTTGATTTGTCAAGTAGGGAAATTGAATCCGCCAATTCACTATAACCTCCGCTTTTCACATAAGAAATCATAGCTTCATGCCAACCAATCATTTCTTGATGCAGCATCGCACATTGAATAGCTAACAAGACTTTTGGCTCTAAATTAGGTAAAATACTACCGATATTTAATGCCCAGATGTGTCGTTGATGTAGATATTCTACAGCTAAAGAATTAAAAGGAGGAAATAAGTATTTGCTCCAAGTAGGGGCATAAGTATAACCCAAACTATTAATCAATACGAGTGCTTTTACAACTTCCGGATAAGTGAGAGTAAAGTCAATCGCAGTAGCACCTCCCATTGATGCACCCACTAGTACGATAGGTTGATTGATTAAAGTTTTCCAAAATTTGTAAAGATGAATTTTGATGCTATTTGGACTATATTGGATTTGTTTTTGTCTTTGTGTAAAGCCAAAACCCAATAAATCTACTGCCCATGTTTCATTTTGAGTAGCAAGTAATGGCAACAGCAGACGAAACTCTAAAATCGAACTGTCGAAGCCGTGCAGCAGTAAAATTGGTGTGATTCCCGAACCTTTGTGAATGTAGGTTGTCAAGATTGGCTCTTGACTAAGAGAAGTTGTCAAGGCAATTCTTTCAATACTTTTAACAAAAGCGATCGCCTCTATGTCTTTGAGTTGGTTAACTTGTGATGGCAGAAAACTGGGGAACATTATATTTATTCATAAAATGCGTTATGGCTCTATCCTCTAAACTATGCTAAATCAGAATAAATTACGAGAGAAAGCATACTAGAGAAGAGTTTGAGCTACTTTCCGAATAAAAAAAATGCCTTTTTGCTTGAGTTCTTTGGCTAGTAAGGGTTTCAAGCTAATTGAAGCTTAAATTAGCATAATAGAAACGATATAGCTTGGGTTATTCACAGACTTCACCTGATGTAGAATCAGCACTTGTCTTTGATAAAAAGTTTAAGTAAACTTAATGCTAGCGATCGCAATGCAATTTTTATGCTCCAATACTTGATCGGGCATTGCAGAATCAAGAAAAGATTTAGCAATTTATAAAATTCTCCTATCTTCCTAAATTCATCCTACTATTGTGCAACGCCCGATTTGAGATAACTACTGTATCTACAGAGATTGCGAATTCAATACAGGTAAATTCTCATGCAGTTGCAACAAAAACAAGTCAATCCAAACAAGCAACGCCTTGAATGCGTGATTTGTGATTATCGCATTGACCCAAAAGATGAATCTGCATTTTCTACGTTCCCCTGTAATGTTAGAGCCTTTATGGGTGAAAAGTTCAAGGTTTGGAGATGTCCCGATTGCAAGACGATTCATTGTCTAGATGTCGTGGATCTCGACCATTACTACGCAAAATATCCTCTTGCTCAAGCTAAATTAACACAGGGATATCGGATTTTGTGTAGCAATGTATGTCGTCAGTTGATTAAGCATGGGTTTTCTAAGACTCACTCTTTGCTCGATTATGGTTGTGGCGGTAACGGTCTGTTTGTACAATATTTCCGAGAACGTGGCTTTAGTAATACCTACGGTTATGACCCTTACGCATCCGAAGACAGCTTTGGCGATCCAGCAGTTCTTGGGCATGGGCTATTTGATTATATCTTGCTCCATGAGGTCATCGAACACGTTGAAGACCCTAATATACTACTAAGCAAGTTAAATAGCCTGTTGTCTCCTAGTGGTTATATTTTGATCGCCACACCTAACGCTGCTAATATCAACCTCAACCGATCTGACTTAGCCGATCATTATAACCCTGTCCATGTCCCTTACCACATTCATATATACACTCATGAAATTCTCGAATCTTTAGGCACAAGTCAGGGATGGGAGCCTGTAGATTTCATTGAGCGCCGATTTGGTGATACACGCTGGTTCGGCTTTAATGTTCGAGCTTGGAACGCTTACGTAAGGCTGTTTGATGGTTCATTAGACATTCTTCTTGAGCCGCTCCAAATAGCGAAAGCATTAAGCTCTTATCAATTGCTTTTTTACGCTATTTTTGGCTATTGGCTAAGTTTTCGGTGTGGGATGGGCATCATGTTCCGCAAATGTGTTTAATCAAGTAATCGCTTGAAGTTGTATAAATATGCAGGAATACGCAATGTTGTTGAGACAGCAAAAAACTGGATATGGTAAAGAACGAATACAGGCATTGTATTTACTCAAAACGCGACAGGTAGAAACGGTACAGCACTTAGCAGTAGTGCTAGGTAGAGGACGTATAACGGTGCAGAGGTGGTTAAAACTCGAAAGAGTTGGTGGATTAAGCACCCTGCTTGAACTTCGTAAAAGTCCAGGACGACCAAAAACCATTTCCCTGGAGGTGCGAATCGCACATTAAAGAAGAACTAAAAGACTCACAAGGATTTCAAAGCTATGAGGAAGTGCGTAGATGTTAACAGAAGTTGCGATCGCAACTATTGAATTACCGATTTTCCTCAACTGAGGCGCTTAGTGACTTTAGTCATGTTTAAGTGATGACATTTGCTAGATATCTTTTCTTGATTATGCAGAATATATTGGCAATATACAAGTTAAGTAAAACAAGGATTAAAGGATATATGAACCGCTTAAAATCTATTCTTCTTGGTGGTTTATTAGCTTCTGTTTCAATTGCTGCTCTTTCAACTCATGCTAATGCTTCTGTTGTAAATTTTCGCAATGAACATTTAAATATTAATACTATTGCTTTTAATAACACTAAACTAATTCGTGAGCGTCAACTGCATGAACAGCAGGTTCGTGAACAAAAGGCTCGTGAATTACGTGAACGCCAAGCTCGTGAACAAAAGGCTCGTGAATTGCGTGAGCGTCAAGCTCGTGAACAAAAAGCTCGTGAATTGCGTGAGCGCCAAGCTCGTGAACAAAAAGCTCGTGAATTGCGTGAGCGCCAAGCTCGTCTTCATCACTAAAATTTGAATTTTTACTCGTTCTGCGGTAAGCCAAGCTATGCCGTAGGCTTATCGCCCCACCCAATCCAGCGAACGCGAGTAGCGTCTCGTAAAGTAGAGAGGAAATCCAAGCGACATCAATCGTCGTAGACATCGTATACAAAAAAGCCCAGTCATCTCATAACTGGGCTTTTAGCTATCTCAATCAATTATTGGAGGTAGAATAGTTTTCTCACAACCAATTAGGCAGCAGGAAGTTCAAGATTAACCTTGACAACTTTGTTCTTTTCTTGCTCAGTTTTAGGCAGTGTCAGATTCAAAATGCCGTCTTTATAATCTGCGGTGACATTGGTATTTTGAATTCGAGCAGATAGAGGAATTACACGTTGGAATTTACCGTAGTAAAATTCACTTCTTGTAGTGCCATTGTTTTCAGTTTTAGTTTGGGACTTGTGCTCACCGCTAATGTGAACAGCATCTTGGGTGACTTGAATATCTAGGTCTTTAGCCTCTAGTCCTGGTAGTTCTAGCAATAGAAGAATCGCATCATCAGTTTCGTGCAACTCAGCCGCCGGAACTTTGATAAAATCTCTATCAAGCCGTGCAGATGGGACTTTGGTATCTCCCAATAAACCGTTGATGTGACGTTCAAAAGCGTTCAATTCTTGCCAAGGATTGTAACGAACTAGTGCCATAACTCTTTCTCGCATTAATTAGCTCTGTTTAATCGTTTTTGCACTTGTTTTTGTGCTTATGTATTCATAATAAGTATGCTTAAAACTCATGTAAATTCGGTTATCCTCACCTAATTAAATGATGATTACCGCACTAAATTAAACAGAAGAAAAGATTACGGTTTCCTTTCATTTATGAGTACGGTAAACCAGAATAATAACTATCAATATCACTAAAAATTAACTAATTAATCTGCTGTTAAAGGGCATGGTGCAGTTAGAGAATTACTTACTTTTTCATAACTAACTAAATGGTTGTAGAACTTACGCATTGACAGAAAATTGGTATTATGCAATCTGGATCAACTTCTGTGATAGGTGTTCTAAAATAAAGTCACGGGCTACTTGAAGAGATAAATTTCTTTGGAGTTCGTACCAATTTTCTATTAACTCTTCTGCTCGCATTAATTCTAGCTGTGTAAAAGCTCGAATTGCGCTAAAAAAATGAGTTCTGATGGCCTCAGTTGTCCTCACCATAAATTTACCAACACCACAAACTTGTTTAATAGCTCTGTGGTAACACTCAATACCCCAATGTATTGAGTGTAATTCTTTGAAGTCTGCTCTAGAAATTGATAAAAGTGCATCTTTTTCAGGAATATACATAATGTAATATCTGTAAGCTTCGTTTTTGAAACTTCTGCGAAATACCTTTACCTGACCAAAGTTTTTTAGATACACTACTAAACCAACTTCTGGAATTTCTAAGTTTTGGACTTGAGTATAATTTTTCCCATCGACTGAACATGAACGATTTTTAGCTACTCCTGTTAAAAACCTTAATTCCTTGTCTTTAAAGAACTTGAGGTTTTTCTGACTGGAGTACCAACTATCAGTAGTCACTGTTTTTGGACTAAGACCCCAATCCAAAACCTCAGCAATCATTTCTTGCAAATAATCATTTTTAGTCTTTCCATCCTGTTTGTTATAAATGCGATAATTTACTGGCACAGACTTAAAAGATACATCCGTGTAATACAAGGTAATTAATTGAATTCCTTTAACGGCACGATGGTGTCTACCTGAGTAATAGTAACCAATTAATTCCGTTATTTTTGGATTGCTATGAGGCTTATCAATTACTGTATCGTCACCACTTAAAGTACCTCCAATTAAGTTGATGTGTGGTTTGATTTCTTCAAATAAATCCTTGGGTTCGTACTGCTCACGCAGCAAAAATCTATTGACGCTATCATGAGACAAATTTTTCATTATCTGCGCCAAACGTTGGCAACCTGAATACTTTGATTCTGCTAGCAAGAACAAAGTGTAAGTGTTGAGGTCACACTTGGCAGTGGATGGTTTTGTAATTGCTCTGATTGTCCGAACCCTAAACACAAACAGGTAAATTATCTGTTTTTCATGCCTCTATTAACTAGCGATCGCTGGTATTTTTCTACATTTTCGTTATACACTTTTTGTTCCACTTGTCAATGCGTAAGTTCTATGGTTATGGACTGCGGTAAATCACTTTCGTGAAGGGATTCTAGCTTGGGTTTTGGGAGATCATAGCGCCGAAACATTTAAACCTTTATGGGAGATTGTTTGCTGTTGGCAATGTTATTTCTACGTGACAGATGGATAGAAAGTTTATGCCAGTTTTATTGAACCAGGAGACCATATTGTCAGCAAAACATATATGACTAGGGTAGAAGGTGAAAATACTCGTTTACGTCATTATCTGGCACGACTACATCGAAAAACATTATGCTATAGCAAATCTGTAGATATGCTCAAATACTCGATTCGATTGTTACTTCACTACCTAAAGTATAGAGACATACCTGTATTTAGCTGAATCATCCCGCATTTATGCAACGCCGAAATTAACTCTTGCAGGACTCTTGTGTAGACACAACCATCCAACAACAATTCTTTTACCACCTTGAGTCAGAACTTATAAAGTGATTTAAAGCACAATGTAACAACTATTCATAGCCAGCAAAAAAGATTGCTCTCAAGAATTTTACGCTGCCCTCAATCAAGCGAACGCGAGTAGCGTCTCGTAGAGAGGAAAATAGAGCGTTGGCGAAGCCCGCCGTAGGCATCGCCAACACCTTCACTTTCCTTTTTTTCCTCTAAGAAATTTTGGGGTATCCATTAATACAAGCGGTTAGCGCTCAGAGGACATCAAAGAATTATGGTCTTTGATATTCAATCCGCACTTGCTTAATGTCAAGAAGCTCAGATTCTAAAAATACGAGTTTTTCTACTTGCTGTAATCCCACATTTTCAAACTGTTTGAGTTCCGAGTCTGATAATGGCCAAGGTGGACCATCCGGTTCAGCTTCTGTATCTCGAACACGAGTAATCAGCAAAAGTGTACCACCAGGAGCAACAAGCGAGGCAACTGAGGAGATAACCAAAGAACGCACATTCAACGGCAAAGCTTGAATATTACGACATTCAAAAACAAAGTCAAAAGCTTGATGCCATTGTGAGGGAATTGCTAACAAATCTGCAACTACATAGCTGACAGTCGAATCTGGGAATCGCTCTTGACACCAAGCGATCGCTGTCGGTGAAATATCAAAAGCTGTTACCTCAAATCCTAGATTTGCTAAAGCTTCAGCATCATCTCCCAAACCACAACCAATGACTAGCGCCTTTTGCCCAGAAGCGAACGGTTCATGATTCGTCAACCAATTTTGTAGATAAGGATGAGGAGCTAACTTTGCCCAAGGAATTTTTGCTGTATCACCTTTAGCTTCGGTATATAACACCTCAAACCATGCCGATGGTTCTGATTTTTGTACAGCTTCAGTAGCTAACTGTTTAACATAAAATCGTAAATCTTCAGGTTGCTGTTCAAACATAAAAACTGACATTATTAACAATTGTGCAAAATTTCTGAATCCCCTAAGTATTGTAGATGAAGAAAAGCGATACTTACGGTTCAAGATGCCTACGCTTCACTCTCTTACACTTAGATTCTTCAAATCAACATTACACTAATCCAGAAGATAGATACATTTTTGAAAAGTTGAAGCACACTTGTAAGAGCAACTTTAACTATTCAATAATGGTATGACGATGTGGCTAAAATATGGTGTAAATGAAGAAGGTATCTTGATATGTATTGAAGATATCAACAGGGGGAAGACTTCACTTAAGTGTCCTTACTGTAATGGTGGTCTAACGGCTAAAAAAGGCAAGGTCAAAGAGCATCATTTTGCTCATAATGACCAAACTTGCCGCCCCATAGCTAACCGAGAGTTCCCCACTCTGCCCAGGGCAAACGCATCTAAATATTGACAAAGTGGTAGGTAAGGTGTGTACAAAGTAGTACAGATAAACTAGATGAGGGGATCTGGAGCGATCGCTCACTTTCGAGGAGATAAGGAATCGAACTTTGATGGTAAAGTCATTGTAAAAGTAGAACAAAGCCCAAGGAAGGCGTGAAACTGAAGGAAAATCTAAGGGCTTTCTGAGGAAATTGTGCTGGATTCGCAGGAGTTGTTGAGTCGCGATCGCATCTTAATGAGCCTGTTCAACTACATTCCTCATCTATCTCACAAAAAATTATGAGTTTATTTAAAAGGAATCATAGCCAAACCCTTTGACCCGCTGACATTGCACCGGGCGATCGGATCTGCTTTGAATTGGGAGCTAGGCACCTAGTAAATAGGGTTGTGTCGTACTCGTGACACAACCCCCATTGTTTATTCTTAACGCCAGTTTGCTCGCCCAGCTTTCTGTGGGCGAAGGACAGGTGTTGCTTAACAAATTATCTGAGTCGTTAACAAATTAACTGCGTTGAAGGGTAAGGGGTTGGAAGCCAATAGCCCCGAAGCATTCCAGCAATGAGACAGTTCTGAGACGATCGATATCATCAGCAATTCTCAGGTTGCCTCACTGGAATTTCAGGTACTCTGTCCTGGCTTGAGTACGACCTTGATGCAGCGATCCTTTTTGTGCTTAAAGATCTCGTAACCATCCGGGGCTTGATCCAGCGGCAGGCGATGAGTGATCACAAAGGAAGGATCAATCTCGCCATTTTGGATGCGATCGAGCAGCAGTCCCATATAGCGATGAACGTGTGTTTGTCCAGTCTTAAAGGTCAAAGCTTTATTCATTGCAGCACCCATTGGAATCTTGTCTGCAAATCCAGCAAATACACCTGGAATCGATACCGTGCCCCCTTTGCGACAGGCAACGATCGCTTGTCTGAGTGCGTGCGGGCGATCGGTTTCTAACCGTACAGCTTGTTTCGCTTTGTCATAAAATCCTTCTAGACCCAAACCGTGAGATTCCATGCCCACGGCATCCATGACTGAATCGGAACCGCGTCCGCCAGTCATTTCTTTGAGGGCTTCACCCACATCGACTTTTTCAAAGTTGAGCGTTTCTGCCCCACCCTTTTCTGCCATCTCCAGGCGTTCAGGAATGCGATCGATAGCGATGACACGTCCAGCACCCAGCATATAGGCACTGCGAATGGCAAATTGAGCTACGGGACCACAGCCCCAAATGGCAACAATATCACCCGGCTTAATATCGCAGTTTTCTGCTGCCATATAGCCAGTGGGAAAGATGTCTGAAAGGAACAGTACTTGTTCGTCTGCTAATCCATTTGGAATCTTGAATAGACCAACATCAGCATGGGGAACGCGGGCATACTCGGCTTGACCGCCTGCATAGCCTCCTAGCATATGGGAGTAGCCAAAAATGCCGGAGGGTGAATATCCCATAAGCGCTTCTGCCATAAAGGCATTGGGATTGGTGTTGTCGCAGAGAGATGTAAGCGTTTGTTTGCAGAAGAAACAGTGACCGCAGGCGATCGGGAATGGATTGACGACGCGATATCGCCCACCTTAATCCGCTTGACTTCACTACCGACTTCAACAACTTCTCCCATAAATTCATGCCCGAGAATGTCGCCCTGCTCCATCGTCGGAATGAATCCATCGTAGAGGTGTAAATCAGACCCACAAATTGCGGTTGACGTAATTTTGATAACGGCATCTCGTGGGTTAATAATTTTGGGATCGGGGACCGTGTCAACTCCCACTTTATTAGCCCCTTGCCAGCAAACTGCTCTCATAGTTTTTTCCTCTCTTGCTTATCTTGCTAAATTTGCTTTTATGGCACTTTATTGAAACTCTAGAAGGAAAATCTAAGGGCTTTCTGAGGAAATTATGGTGAATTCGCAGGAGTTGTTGAGTCGCGATCGCATCTTAATGAGCCTGTTCAACTACACGCCTCATCTATCTCACAAAAAATTCCGAGTTTATTTAAAATGAAAGCAGTGTAGCTTTCGCATTTTGGGTTTTATAAGCACTTAACCAGACACGATATTGGTAGTAACCTATCTTTAGAACGGAGAGTAGAACAGAGTTGTAGCCTGGTGATTCTAATCGCTCAGAATCTCCTCACAATTTCCTTGAACTATTGATCTTTCATAGGTAGTTACTTCAATGGTTTATAGTCGAATGGCACTAAGAAAAGGTAAAATCGTTGAGGCCACAGGGGTGCAGAGGAGCGGAGGAGCAGGGGAGAAAGAAAAAATTTTAGGCATTGCGTTCAGATATTTAGAAATTCCCCTCTGCCCCCCTGCACCCCTGCCCCTCTGCAATCCTTACGCCGCCTACCCTTCAGCTTAACTTAGTGCCATTCGGTTTATAGTCTTTTCTTTTAAGAGAGGCGGCACAGTGCTGTTACAGACGATGATGGTGACCTCTGCATCAAAGCGCATCTTGTTAATTGACGACGAACCCGATGTGCAACGGATAGTGCAAACCTGCTTGGAAAAATTAGCCCAATGGACTGTCATTACCGCGACATCGGCAGAAGAAGGGTTACTCAAGGCGATCGCTGAACAACCAGATGTGATCCTGCTGGACATTATGATGCCAGAAATGGATGGCTATATGTTTTTGGATGCACTGTGGGTTAAGCCGGAAATGCAGTTTATACCTGTGGTGTTTTTGACTGCACAGGCTGGATTACTCGAACCCCATCATTATGAAACACTAGGAGTTAAAGGAATCATAGCCAAACCCTTTGACCCGCTGACATTGCACCGGGCGATCGCATCTGCTTTGAATTGGGAGCTAGGCACCTAGTAAATAGGGTTGTGTCACGAGTACGACACAACCCCCATTGTTTATTCTTAACGCCAGTTTGATCGCCCAGCTTTCTGTGGGCGAAGGACAGGGAAAACTGGGCTATTAGGGACGCTGTGCGGCGCGCGGCACCCCTTTATCGAATTCACGTATTCTTAAGTTAGATGAGCCTAGTCCGGCTGCAACATCACTTTGATGCACTGGTCTTTCTTGTGCTTGAACATCTCAAAGCCCTGCTTTACTTCAGCTAGAGGCAAGCGATGCGTCAGCACAGCCGAGGGGTCAACATCGCCGTTCAAAACATGCTCCACTAACTTGGGAATATACTTTGGACCAAACATCTGACCCATCCTGAAGGTCAGGGCTTTGTTCATGGCTGCGCCCATTGGCAACTTATCCACAAAGCCGCCATAAACTCCCATGATGGCTAAGGTGCCACCTTTGCGACACGCCATCATCATTTGCCTTAACACATGTGGGCGATCGGTTTCTAAACGTATGGCTTGTTTGGCTTTGTCATACAGCCCCTCTGGACCTTTGCCGTGTGCTTCCATACCGACTGCATCAATACAGGCATCGGGACCCCGTCCTCCCGTCATTTCCTTGAGTGCTTCGAGGACATCCACTTCTTCGTAGTTGATGATCTCGGCTTTGGCAAAGTCCCTTGCCAGTTGCAGGCGTTCCGGGAAGCGATCGATGCCAATGACACGCTCTGCGCCCAGTAGGTAGGCACTCTTCATTGCAAATTGTCCCACTGGACCACAGCCCCAAACCGCAACCACATCTCCTGGGTGAATGTTGCACAAATCTGCTCCCATATACCCTGTGGGAAACGCATCCGAAACAGGCAGGAATTTTTCATCCGGAATGTCTTTGGGAATCGGAATCGCTGTGAAATCTGCAAAGGGAATGCGGATATAGTCAGCAAAAGATCCTGCATAGCCGCCAAAGGCATGAGAGTAGCCGAAGATTGCCCCTGTGCCATGTCCGTATACTTTCTCCTGGAGCCAGCCATTCGGATTGGAGGTATCGCACAGCGACCACTGCTGCTGTTTGCAGTACCAACAGTGACCACAGCCGATCGCTGAAGACACAACCGTGCGATCGCCTTTCTTCAGCTTCTTGACTTCGCTCCCCACTTCAACGATTTCTCCCATGAACTCGTGACCGAGAATGTCACCGGGTTCCATTGTGGGAATAAAGCCATCGTAAATGTGCAAATCAGAACCGCAAATGGTTGTGGCGGTTACTTTGAGAATGGCATCACGCGGGTTGAGGATTGTGGGATCAGGCACAGTTTCTACCCGCACATCTTCCGTACCATACCAACACACTGCTTTCATCGTGATTAGTCCTTTGAGTTACGGCGTCCCGATGGCTGACCATCGTTTGTGGCAATTTCGCCTGCTTCCATTAGCATCTTGAAGCGGGCAAGATCGTCTCCAATTTGCTGTTTTGGGTTTTCGCCAAAGAGTGTAGCGATCGCATCTCCAATGGCTCCAGCAGGTGGATTGTATGCCGTGACCACTCTGACCTCGGTTCCACGATCGCCAGGAGCAGGTTTAAATTGCACAGAGCCAGCATTATCAATGTCTGCTCCTGCAACCGATTTCCAGGCAATCAATTCATTTGGGCGATCGTCAACAATTTCTGCATCCCACTCAACACTGCTATCTAATGGGGCACTGACAATCCAATGCGATCGGCGATCGTCGTACACTTTCACGTTTTTAAGGTGTCTTGTAAAACGCGGTAGGTTCTCAAAGTTATGCCAAAAGCGGTAGAGTTCTTCTGCCGGTTTATCGATCGTGACTGTCTTTTCAACTTTTATAGGTTTGTTCATTGCAATTACCTCTTTTTGGTAACACTGATCTACTGCTAGTTTTCTGCTTTTTGATGGGGGTTAATAAACGATTCAGATGCAGTGGGTGCATCTTTTGTAGGATGTGTTTAAAAACCATTTGATCCTCCCTATCCCTCCTTAAAAAGGAGGGAACCGGACTGCTCAAAGTCCCCCTTTTCAAGGGGGATTTAGGGGGATCTTCAAGGTTAGAGCAATCTATCCTAGGTCTTTAAAGCACGCCCTGGGATGCGTTGCGCTAGCGCGACGCATTACCTGCGGTCTTAGTGTATTAACGACAGCTAACACATCCTAGTAGTCTACTAACCCAAAATTGTTAGGTGAGGGCTGGGGAAAGGGGAAAGGGAAAAAGGTAAAGGATTTAAAACCTTTCCCCCTTACCCTTTACCCCGCCAAGTTTCCTTGGCGAACTACTAGAGATTGCCAGTCGCAGCATTTGATCGCTGAATCTTGCTGAGATAATAGAGCAGAAATCTAAGGGTTTTCTGAGGAAATTACGATCGTTACGCCATCTGCCGCACTTTTCCTGCCTGACTGAACAATTCGATCGTTTCCCGATTAAACGCCGGGATATCGTCGGGCTTGCGGCTTGACACGAGGTTGCTATCCACCACAACCTCCTGATTTACCCACTCTGCTCCGGCATTCTGTAGATCGGTTTTGAGGGAGGGCCACGATGCAAGCCGTCGCCCGCGCACGCCATCTGCCTCAATCAGTGTCCAGGGTCCGTGGCAGATTACGGCTATGGGTTTGCCAGCTTCAACGAAAGACTTGACGAAGGCGATCGCCCGATCATTCACTCGCAGTTGATCGGGATTAGCCACACCACCTGGAAGCAGCAGGGCATCATAGTCAGACGGATTAGCTTGCTCTAGGGAGACATCTACAGGGAAAAAATCGCCTTTATCAAAATGATTCCAACCCTGAACGCGATCGGACTTAGGGGAAACGATATGAGTTTCAGCACCTGCCTGCTTTAGAGCTTGCTGGGGTTGCGTCATTTCTACTTGCTCAAAACCATCTGTTACCAGAATTGCGACTTTTAGTGTGCTAAGGTCTTGATTTGCCATCTTTCTGATCTCCTTGTTCAATTACTTAACAGGTCTGTTTTGGGATTTACTCACCAACAGAATTCCCCTGCGACATAGTCTCAGTACTTGAGTGCTACATCTTGTCGAAACAATAGAGAAGAAATCTAAGGGTTTTTCGAGGAAATTGTGATTGCTTGCAGAAGAACCGATGCTTGAAGGTTAGGGAACGAACTTAAAAACCTCAATATTCCATCAGACTTTGCTTAGGATTGCTCGCTAAGTTAAAGCAAATTCATTAACCCGTTTAGGCTCAACAACCATGGATTGCATAACTTGGGAAGAATGGAGGCAACAGAGCTATGAACTATCCAGTGGACGTATCGAATTTCCAGAGGATGAAGATGTAATGAGGAGAGATTATCCAATCACTTATTACTACTTCGTTCATCGAGTACCACCAATCGACTATCTATCAAATTTCTTCGTTTACAGCGATCGAGGAAATAAAACTGGTGTTTTTTGTGATCCAGATTACTCAGATATGTTTGATATGTTTTGGGGTTCTGAATGAAAGCAACGACACAGCTTCAGCAGAAGATTTGGCTGAAGTGGATGTTACGACTGTAGCATTTATTTTCACCTAGCTACTTAGTACACATGAGAAGAGTTCCAAAATAAGTTCAAAGGAGTAAAACAACATGTCGGATAACACGATGGATTTTTGCCAACCGAATCAGCAGCAAGCATCAACCGATCCGAATCAAGTACGAGATCCAGTTCAGACCGTAGCAACAGGATTTGGTGTTGTCAGCGGGGGTTTAGCAGGAGCTATTATTGGTCGGTTAGTCGGTGGGCGATTAGGAGCCGCATTTGGGGCTGTTGCTGGTGGTGTAGCGGGTGCGAATGCTGGGCGTGAGGTGGCTGAAGGGGTGGATCAGAACATAGGAGGTGTGGTTGATACCGTTAAGCGAAACATTCAGCAAACGGTTGATGAGATCAAGCAGCCTGCCATTGACACAGTGAATGCCGTTAAACAAAATGTTGAATCGGCTCAGCCTTTGATATCAGAGGCAGTTGATTCAGTTCGAGGGACAATTGATGAGGTTCGTCCGGCAGTGTCAGAAGCAATTCATTCAGTTACAAAACCGATTGATAAAGCTCGTCCGGCAGTGTCAGAAGCAATTCATTCAGTTACAGAAACAGTTGATCAAACTCGTCCTTCCATCGTTCAAACCGTAAATGCGGTGAAGACAACGGTTGAAGATTCACGACCTGCCGTTAACGAAGCGGTGCAAAGAACGTCTGAAAGCGTTCAGTCGTCTGCTTCAAGCATTGCAGATTCAGTGCAAGGAGTGTCTCAGTCGGTCAAGGGAGCAGTTCAAGATGCTCAACCTGAAATGACCGAGGCGGTAAAGCAGATGTCTGGAGATGTGCAGTCGTCGGTCACATCGGTTGCAGATTCAATTCAGAATTTAGCCCAAAATACGGCTCCAAGATTAACTAGCGACATTGGAACAACCAACCTTGAAACAGCTCAAAATGCCTTTGATCAAGGGGTCATACTGAGTAGCCAAGGTGACTTTGCTGGTGCTGAGAAGGCTTTTACCGAAGTTATTCAGATTGTTCCGGAGGCTGCTGAAGCACATTTTAACTTAGGCATTGTATTGCTTCAGCTAAACAGAGAGACGGAGGGAATTGGTCATATCCAGCAAGCGAGAGATCTGAGCCGTTCTCATGGTGATTTTGAGGCTACAGAAAATCTCGATCAACTTCTCCAACAGCTAGCAGCATTTGCTGGGGACGAGCTTTCAAACTGATTGGAAGGGTTGAGAAGGCAGCGTTCTATATCTGTGTAAAGATTGCAGAAAGCTATTTAACTCAATCTACCTCGCTTTTTAGGATAGAGCCATATCTTATGACTCTGTCCTGTTCCACTGCAACACAGTCACTACGGTTGTGTCGCAAAAACTGGTGGGTAGTAAGGTAAATAGGACTAGCCTTGCCTTTTCTTCCTCCGATGCTTACTGCTTCTCTGTACCCTGCGGGAAGCAAGCTACAAGTGGCGGCACTTTTTGCCCCAAATTATCCTCCAGCGCACGATGAAACCGATGATGGGATTCGAGTTGTTCAACAGCGAAAAAAGAACATTGAGTGGAATCGAAGCGATGAATATGATCAGGAAAGGACAGGTAAAAGGAGTCAAACAAGGGCATAGTGTCTCTCAAGCCAAGTTTATTGAAGCACTGTTTGAAATTACTGCTTAAGAGAATACAAATTCTACCGATCGTTTGTCCTTGAACAGTTTTTGCGACATAACCCTCATGCGAGTGTACGAACAGGCGCACAAGTTTGATGTTATTCACTCTTATGTTGGTTACCCTGCTCTACCTTACGCTAGCTTAGTGGAGACACCGACTGATGACCAATAGCAAAGACGACTTTCTCTACCCGCGTAGCCGCTACCACGGCAACTTTAGCCCGCAGCACCTTGCATTTAACGCCAATCTCCAGGAGTTCGCTCAGAAAGTAAGCTATATTTGTGCGCTCGAAACCAACGGCAAACTTCCCCCTGGTGCCGCTTATGAGCAAATCAAAGCCCTGTGGAAACAACTGGAGTCAAGCAAAAAAACACTTGGCATTGGGGAAACGCCACCAGAAGCTTAGGTCTCTCGGCACACACGAAACTATATAGCGGCTAAAGACAAGATCAAACTTTCCTGCTCCGTGTCGATCAAGACCAGCCAGCGGTCCGAAAAACCACCATGACACACCTCTTCTCGCTGAAGCAGCCGTCCTCGCTGACCGCAGTAGATCAAAGGTTTGAGGATTTCAACTTTTTCACCTAGCAGCACGACACCCTGTTTCTCCAAAGCCCGCTTGTTAACCAATGATAGCTACCGACTCACAGGCTTTTCCTCTACAGGCAAAACAATGTGCTACCGCTCCTGTCACAAGACTTAAAGGGATATGGCAACGGCTCGTGTAAAAACGAGCCATTTACCCTGAATTCCCTACGGAAGAGAGGATTCAGGGTTTGAGACGACTTAACTTGTCGCGGTCGGAAGGATCGGTGCTTCAAAATTAATCGTTGGCGGACAGCGATCAAGGCTCAGTATGCCTCCGGTCTAAGCTCTAATCATCTAATAGGTTTAGAAGTGTTTTGAGGTCTTGCACATTGCGAACTTGCTGCCAGTCCACCCCCGTCGCTTTCAATAGGTCGATCGCTACCTGAATGAGATGCTGTGGGTCGGTTCGCTCATTTGCTTGCACAGGTTCTGTATTGTTATCGCGCACCAAGTGAGCAGTAACGCACCAAAACGACAATGGGCGATGCGTTACGCTACGCTCACACATCCTATGATCACTAATGAAAAACGAAAATCATTTAGAAATCTCATGATTGATTTAGTGAGGCAATATCTACTTCGGAAAGCCAGATCGTGGTTTCATATCCTATCCTACCCACTTCTAGCTCTGGCTCCATCTCCATCTCTACTAAATAATTCCAGGTTCCTGACTGAAATTGATAGTCACGAATGATGCCAGTTCCACCCACAAAACGAATTGTTTGACCTTTATGAAACATTGGTTTAGTTAAAGAATTAACGCGCATGGTTTGATGTTCTCCAAAAACTGGGACTTTATTTTTTCGCAAGTCCCTTACTACAGTGTTTTGACCAAATAAACAACAAATACTGACTTATAGATGAGTTAGCAACCGCCTCAATCGAGGCTGCGTTCAGATAACCAATTTAGAATCAGTCCTGCAATAACGCCGGTGGTGAGTACACCTAAAACACCCAGTATTCCTGCAAGAAGCTTTCCTAGCCCGGTTACAGGTGCGATGTCACCATACCCGATTGCCACGGCTGTAACGATCGCCCAATACAACCCATCAAAATACGAGAGGAATTGTTGTGGCTGGCTCTGAAATATAGACTGAGCCGATCGCCCAATGTGTTGTTGAAGTGCTTCATTTTCAGCGTGAATAAATAGAAGGGGAAAGACAACCCCAATCAGTACAATTTGGAAGACGAGATAAATGTAGAGACAGCGGCGATTTTGATTGACTCGTCGCATTTCATAAAGGTAAGTGCGGTTTTTAAGCCGACAGAGTTCTGCATCGGTCATCGATGGCGACGTGGGTGCTAACTTTAACAGCCGAAACATCTTCTCGTGTGCCCCTCGCCGCTCATACTGCTGCAATGCGTAACGCAACAGGATTTGTTCTAGACAATGGACATGCTCTGCCATTGAATCGCTGTGAAAGCGAACGCTGTAAAGCAATTCACAATAATTGATCACTGCTTCCGGCGTTTCCCACTCTAACTCCGCAAAATCTTCTGATTCAATGCGATCGGCCAAAAATTGGGAAAACCGCTCTTCCCGAATGATTTCTGGTGCGTATTCCAGTGTCAGCAAAAAGGCTTTACGGATAGTTTGTGCAGTTTTTGTGTCCGCAGGAGTTAGGTCATCATACCAGTCGAGCAGCTGGTCTAATTGTTTGATGCGCTCTTGCGTACAAATCTTTTGACGGTTGCGACTCATCAAGTTCGCTATGATTTTCTTCTTTCGAGCAGTTTTAGGTATTTGAAGCATGACTCATCAAACTTGTTTTTCCTTTAAAGTTGCTGCACTTGTTGTTTCTCCAGAAGTGAATGATCTGATGTTGCAGGTGCTTCTAAGCCAATAACGGTATCCACAGAAGCGTTCCGAAGTTCGTGCAGGGCGTCTTTTACAAAACCAGCCAAGGGAACTGAAACAATGAGTCCTAACCATCCAAATAGTTTTGTGCCAATGAATAGCGCAATTAAAATCCAAGCCGATCTTAGTCCTGTAAAGCGACCCAGTAGCCGGGGAGCGATCGCCTGATCAATGATTTGGTCAATTAAAAGCGCCAAAGCAAACGTCTTCAAACCCAGGACAGGATCTTGGATAGTAATAATCAGACCTGTTAAGCATATGCCCAAAAAACCGCCCAATGGAATCAAGGTTAAAACGCCAATACCCAATCCAAACAGGAGAGCAAATGGAATCTTCAACAGCAGAAATAACACCATCATGGAACTTCCCATCAGAGAAGCTAACGTGATTTGTCCAATGATGTAGTTCTGAAAATTTTGCTCAAGGGATTGTTCACACAACGTAGTGACGTAGTTAGGCATCCATTGAAAAATACCCTTCCAAATGCTTTCCCCATCCAGTAGAAAATAGAAGGTTAGAACGATCGTGAAAACAATATCGGTGGCGCTCCCAACCGTACTCATGGTTAAGGATAAAAGGGGATTGGCGATAGATTGTAAGCCATTCGAGGATAATTTTGTAATCGGAGTATCAAGCCGGCTCAAGCTCACGGGTAAATGTCGCTGTTCTGCCCAAGCTTGCAAATTCTCAAGCCGTTGGTTGCTGGCTTCAATCCAATCTGGAATTGTTACCACGATCTGGCTGAGTTCCTCAATTAAACGAGGTATTAATGTAATCCCCAACCCCATCAGGATCAATAAGGTAAGGAGAAAGACGACAACCACTGCAACACTGTGTCTATTACCATGTTGCTGAAGAAATTGAACGGGATAGTTCAGGATGAATGCTAGAAGTGCTGCCAGAATCACGATCGCCACCAGAGGTTGAAAGTACTGGAGCGTTTTGATCGCTAGCCAAGCATTTAGAATGAGGATTGGAAATATCATAACCATCAACCATTTTGGGTTGATGTGTTTTTGTAGGGTGTTAAACACAGGTTTGGAAATTAGTTTTGCTGCGATCATTCATTCACCCATCTACTTCCTTTAACCTGGAATTTTATTTGTGCATTGATTCCTTATGTGTTAGATGCAACAGTTGTTTGTTACATCTAAAAAAGAAATCTTGTCACCTGGCATCCACCAAGTCACTGGATGAGTTGCTGAAACAATTTCACACTGCTTGAATATGGATACTCTTACACCTTAGAAAAAGAACCTAAGAGCTTTCTGAAGAAATCATAGTGATTTGCCAATGAAATTATTCATAGAACTTTACATATTCTGAAGCTTTAGAGGGATGAGGAATTGATAGCAACCGGATAAAACGAAAGGTGCCTCAGTTACCTCTGAAATCTCTAAGAGTTTGTCAAGAAATAACTTTTACAATTTTTTATCTATAAAGCTCACTGAAAAAGTATTACTACCTTAAAAAAGGCAAGGTTGTTAGTTGACAAGCCCTAACCTGGCGTATTCCTTTAGCTTAGGGATTTGCAAGATACAATCTGCAAGGTTCTATAGCCATCTTAAATAGGAGATGAACAGTAGCCATACATAAACGCTTTAGCAAAAACAAAGGTTTGACAATGCGTGACTAATTGAAACAGAAACTTGACCGACCCGAATCTTCTACACAGTCGTGCATACTTACGAATAAACTGCTTCGCTTATAACCAAACATCCTCAACTGGATTCTGCTCAGGTGCATTGGGAGCTAACCGAATACAGGTAATCTTCCACGCCTGAGCCGATAAGCCACTATTGGTCTGCCCCAGAAATTCCTGCATGACCTTTGAGCGGTGGTAGCTCACCCCATCCCAAACAATGACCAAGCGCGTGTCCTCAGTGTACAAAGACTGGAGATACTGCAAGAAGGCAACCGTATTGTCTTCTGGGAGACTTTCCTTTAACTTGAGGTAGGAGCCAGCCAGAGGGCTAAGTTTCGCACATAGGCTTTAATATGTTCAAGGGCTTGTGGGTTTTGCTTCATCCCATTTCCAGGGGGTTCGGTTACAAAGTTAGGTGCGCCCATCTCAACATCCCAATTGTAGTCGGCGAAATGGTGGAAGCTTGATTCAGCGATCGCACGTCCTAAAATATTTCCTTGTTCATCCTGGGTACTTTCAAAAGCAACCACTAAGTTGAAGTTCCGACCGGAGACTGAGCTTGTACCCAAGGCAATTACTCGTGCATTCTTCTCGTTTGCAGGCACACCTACGGCTCCTTCATGGGGATGAGCCGGAAAGAATTCAATCTCCTCAGAAGGTGATGTAGGATTCTTGAGTAAGTCATGAATAGGTTCTATGAAAGTAATTTTCTCGTAGTCACCATTTAACCCAGAATGGAAGTTGGGCCAGGAAATGTACTTAGTGTAGATGTCGTCAGGGCAGTGGTGCGAGGGATCGGGATCGGGATTCTTACTGTGAAAGTAATGGGCTGCGCCGATACCGCCAAGATTACAAACTGAACAACCTACATCCTGATGGTCACGGCTGACCAATAAACCGCCGCCGCGCTGACGGAAGGCACTGATGCTCTGACACTCTTTTGGAGTTATGCCATCCCCTACATCCACAGCAAACAGCCACAGTTCATCAAAATCTGAATTATCCAGCGTACTTAAAACTGGATCGTTTTTTTCAGAAGTATTTTCTCGATCCCTTGCTGTTACCTGGTACAGGGGTTCCCCAGTGTCACTTTTCAACGAAGCTAAATAGTCCTTTAGCAAAGAAAATCGCCCAATATACCAATCATCTTCATTGGTGGGAATTGTTGTCTGTAACAGAATTTGAATCGGTTTAGTCATGATCTCACTCCCTAGGGTTCCTCTTGCAGCATGAGCTAATTACTAGATCAACGTGGCAATTGTAGCGAGATAATCTAAGCAAAAAATGAGGACGTTTAAAGAGCAATGCTTTTGTGAAAGCAGAGATAAGTGTTTTTAAACGCAATTTAGTATCAGTATCTGCTCAGATTTTCCTTAGATTTGCCAACTAACGTTAGGGCAGATTCGTTAAGAAGATAAGGAAATGGGAAAAATTGGACAAATCCTAGATTCAGGCTTGGTTAACTGATTCGTCTTTGTAGAGAGGTATAAGACCTATGGTTAACAAAATTGTAACTACATTTGAACAAGACCATAACCGACCAGAATCAAAAGAATTTTATTGGAAACATTTTCTCTATACTCTAGTTTGGCTGACGGTGCTAATGCTGGGATATGGAGGATTGGGATGGACTCTCTGGCTCGATCGCCATTTCTCGACGATTGCAATACCGATGTTCATTTTGGCAATTGCCGCAGTCCGTGCCTGCATACTCACTGGCTTTCCCGTCTGGGCGGGATTGTTATCTTTCACATTCGGTTCTGCATGGATTCTAACTGGAGCATCGATATCAAGCGGATTATTGGGCTGGGCAATAGCGATCGCTCTATCCTGGATTGGCATTTTTACCCTGGATATGGCATTAGACCAGTCCGTCGAACATTTGTTGCTAATAGAGTTTAGCCGAACTGAAGTTTTTTCAATTTTAACAGCCGTCTGCGCTACTGGCGCTATTGCGGGATGGATAATCCTAATTTTTCTCACTTGAATACAGGGCATGTTATGGAACTGGGAATGATAGGACTAGGACGAATGGGAGCTAACATGGCACACCGTCTAACCCAGGCTGGACATACCGTCATTGGCTACACTCGTCAGCCACAAAAAGCAGAGGTGCTGGTTCAGGAAGGAGCGATCGCTCGTGGCGTGACCTCATTTGTTGAGCTAGTCGATGCACTTACAAAACCCCGCATCATTTGGCTGATGCTGCCAGCAGCGACAGTGGATGCTACCTTGCATACCCTCGTGCCGTTTTTAGCTGCTGACGATATTATCATTGATGGCGGCAATTCTTACTACGTTGATGATATCCGTCGTGCCGATCAGTTAAAACTTAAAGAAATTGAATATATTGATTGTGGAACCAGCGGCGGTATTTGGGGGGCAGAACGTGGTTACTGTCTGATGATTGGCGGCAGAGCGGCAGCTGTGAAATATCTTGACCCGATCTTTGCAGACCTGGCTCCTGGTGTAGCAGCTGCACCCCGCACACCCGATCGTGAGTTAATGGGGGGAACGGCTGAACAGGGCTATTTGCATTGTGGCTCTCACGGTGCAGGGCACTTTGTCAAAATGGTTCACAACGGCATTGAATACGGCATCATGGCAGCCTATGCCGAAGGGCTGAACATTCTTCACCATGCTAATATTGGGAAACAATTGCATCAAATCGATGCTGAAACTGCTCCCTTACGAAATCCTGAATTTTACCAATACGACTTTAATCTTGCAGATATAGCAGAGGTATGGCGCAGGGGCAGCGTAATTAGCTCTTGGTTACTCGATTTAATAGCTATGGCACTCGTCAAAGACCCCGACTTAACCGACTTTGGGGGACGCGTATCCGACTCTGGAGAAGGTCGATGGACACTAATGGCAGCCATTGAAGAAGCAGTTCCAACTCCCGTCCTTAGTACAGCTCTTTACACACGATTTAGCTCTCGCGGTCAATCAGAATTTGCAAATAAACTCATCTCTGCGTTGCGCTACGAGTTTGGTGGGCATTTGGAAAAATGACACGGGGACACGGGGATTTTAATCAGCTTTCTTCCTCTGTGCCCCTCTACCCCCCTGCTCCCCTGCTTCCTCTGTCCGCGTCGATATGGAGGTTAATCATGGCAGCTTTACTCTCCGATGCCCTGGTATTTTTTGGGATCACAAGTGATTTAGGTTACAAAAAAATCTTTCCTGCCTTACAGGCGATGATTCAGCGCGGTCATTTTGACATCCCGATTATTGGAGTGGGTAGGCGAGATTGGAGCATCGAACAATTACGATCTTATGTGCGTAAGAGCCTGGAGGAACAGGTAGGCGTTGATGAGGCAGCTTTCCAGAAACTGTGTTCATTACTTTACTATATTTTTGGTGATTATAGCGATCGCGCCACCTATGATAAATTATGCCAGGTACTCCAAATAGCTGAAGCTCCTCTGTATTACTTAGCCATTCCTCCCAGTTTGTTTGCGACGGTTGTCGAAGGGTTAGGTCAATCAAGTTGTGTAAAGAATGGTCGCGTTATGGTCGAAAAACCCTTTGGACGCGATCTAGAATCGGCTAGAATACTGAACTGCATTCTGCACTCTATCTTTCCCGAAAGTCATATTTTTCGGATTGACCATTACTTGGGAAAAGAACCAGTCCAAAACCTTCTCTACACTCGCTTCGCCAATTCATTACTCGAACCGATTTGGCATCGCGTCAGTATTGCCAGCATCCAAATCACGATGGCTGAAAAATTTGGCATCGATGGACGGGGACAGTTTTATGAAGAGACAGGCGCTATTCGGGATGTGGTGCAAAATCATCTACTTCAGGTGACGGCGTGTTTAATGATGGATCCGCCCATCAACGAGCAGCATGAAGCCATCCGAGATGAAAGAGCGCGATTGCTCAAATCCATAGATCCGATCGAACCCTCAAATGTAGTGCGCGGGCAGTACAAGGGCTATCGCCAGGAACCTGGTGTAGCTCCTGATTCCAAGGTCGAAACCTTCGCGGCGGTTAAGCTCAACATTGATACTTGGCGCTGGGCTAGCGTTCCGATTTACATTCGTGCAGGCAAATGTTTACCGAGTACAACTACTGAAGTTGTGGTCAGGCTCAAGCGTCCGCCGCAGGATGTTTTTGGCGAGCGTGCCTTTGGATTAGCAAATTATTTCTACTTTCGTCTTAGTCCAAATGTGCTGACTGCGATCGGCATTCGCTCTAAAACCCCAGGCGACGGAATGGTGGGTAGCGAAGTCGGACTAGTCGCTCAAGTCGAGCATGGCAATGAGATAAATCCCTACGAGCGGCTTTTTGAAGATGCCATGAAAGGCGACTCCATGTTATTTGCTCGCCAAGATGAAGTAGAAGCACAGTGGCAAATTGTTGCTCCTATCCTAGATCGAGCAACCCCTGTTTACGAATACGTACCTCATACCTGGGGGCCTCCTTTAGCGGATCACATGATTCCCCCAGATGGCGGTTGGCATAATCCTAATGAGACGTGATATCTTCCTATACCTGATAAAATTTATCGGTTTTCATTTCTACTGACCTATCAGTAGTAAAAGATGCTCTGCTTCCTGATTGTGTACTTAATCATTAGGTGAGCGTCCGGTTCACTATCTGTTGTACATTTCTGAAAAAACGGTATCATAAACTACTATTTTTTAGCGATGGCTACGCCCGCCGCAGGCATCGCCAAACTTTTCGGTCTACTGACAATTGTCTATGTCATTTTTGAATCTTCTTTAGTTTTTATTAGGAAATAAGATGCGTTTCCCCTGCACTACCTCCTACCTTCTGCCTCCCAGCATCTCCTCAGATTTTCCTTAGATTTACCAACTAGCGTTAGTGTTCAAGTTCAGCAAACAATGTCTATGTTATGGAACTGGGTGGGAGCCAACATGCCACTCTAATGTAGGTTGGGTCATACATCGGCGCACCGCAAGGTTCTACCTATGTCCGTCCCGGTGATGTTTTAATCTTATATGATCGCTTTGCTGCGTTCAGTGAGCTTGATTCACGACAAGCGGGAATTTTGGGAGAATATGCTCACAAAGATGCGATGGGCTATGCCCCGCCGTAGGCGATCGCAAATCAGCAGAGACTCCTTTGAGAACACGATCGTCAAGATTCATAAATACCAGTTTCCACCTATCAGTCTGCCAAAAAAAGTTGAAAGTCAAACGTCAAGTGTGAGTTCATAAAGCACCGAAAAGTCAAATCATGACTACACAGAACATAACAACTTTGTCATCATCTCCAGCCCAGACCGAATTAAAAACCCCAGGTTATCAAGGCTGTCAATCAAGGAGTCTGCACGACTCGGAAATACCCGAAGTGGATTTGTTTACTCCACTAATAATTCGAGATATCACCTTGCCAAGTCGCGTGGCGATGTCACCAATGTGTCAATACTCAGCAGAGAATGGATTTGCTAACGATTGGCACTTCGTCCACTTAGGGAGTCGGGCTGTGGGAGGAACTGGTCTGATTATGGTTGAAGCGACAGCCGTAACACCCCAAGGACGGATTACACTTGGCGACCTTGGGCTTTGGGACGACAAGCAAATCGAGCCACTAACTCGCATTGTGCGCTTCCTTCGCCAACAGGGATCTGTTACAGGGATTCAATTAGCCCATGCTGGAAGGAAGGCAAGTTGCAATGTTCCTTGGTTGGGCGGTACGCCACTGACACCTGAACAAGGAGGTTGGCAGCCTGTCGCACCTAGCCCAATTCCTTTTCAAGAGAACGCTCCTGTACCGATATCCCTCGATGAGCGTGGTATTCAAGAAGCGATCTTCGCGTTCGTTGCAGCAGCGCAGCGTGCCCTGCAAGTAGGTTTTCAAATTATTGAAATCCACGCAGCACATGGATACTTATTGCATTCTTTTCTTTCACCACTCAGTAATCGCCGAACAGATCGTTACGGCGGTTCGTTGGAGAACCGAATGCATTTATTACTGGAGGTAGTAAGGCGAGTACGAAATGTTTTGCCCAACGGGATGCCACTTTTTGTACGCATCTCCGCTACCGACTGGGTAGAAGGAGGTTGGGATCTCCAGCAATCAATCATATTGTCCCGTGAACTAAAGACTCTAGGCGTTGAATTGATCGATGTTTCAACAGGAGGTTTAGTACCCCATGCCAGAATTCCTGTGGAGAAAGGCTATCAAGTACCTTTTGCTGCCAAAATCCGAGAAGAGGCTGGGATCATGACAGGAGCTGTGGGGCTGATAAATGAGGCTGAGTATGCCGACCAAATAATTACTCGTGGGTGTGCAGATTTGGTTCTCATCGGTCGAGAATTACTCCGCAATCCATACTGGTCGATTTATGCCCGTTGTAGCTTGGATGAAGAACCTAATTGGCCTGTGCCTTACGGTTATGCAGTTAAACGACAGAGAAGGTGAAAAATTTGGCGTTGCACAACAGTGGGATCAACTAGAGGCGTAAGTCCTAAAACAGCTTAACGCTTGCTTTCAATGGCGATCGCAGTTTCCAGGAAGGCATATTTAGGCGCTTAACCATTGTTAATCTTGGTATTTGACAAAAAAGCGGAAGTAGCCCCCGCCCATTTTTCGATGCCGTTCCATCTATTTACTGAGTCTACAGCAGCAAGTCAAAAATGCTAAAGGCGCGTTCCCACTGCATCGTCTGGGGGTTCTTGAGAGCATGATCGATGATCTTGAAGGTGTGGGCAAGTGCCACACTAAGTCCACCCACGATGTCTGGAAGCCGTGCCTCGGTCTCTTTACTGTAGTCCAGGTCGACTGAGCAGTACCAATCAATATTTTTGACAAAAAAGGTAGGAGACATACTGCGGGGTACAGAAGAAAGATGACAAAAACTTTAGTTGTGGGTTTAAAGCCCACTCACTAATGTACCTACTGCCTCCTGCCCTCTCAAATAGCCTATGGCAGCCGTATCGCTGAGTATTTCGACAGTAAAACCATTGGGCGATGTCTACGACGGGCTACGCCTACGCATCTTTATTAAGGTCGCGCAAGCGAAAGAAAAAACTGCTGGGGGAATTTTATTGCCCGACACCGCCAAAGAAAAGCCACAGATTGGAGAAGTGGTGCAAGTCGGCCCGGGGAAGCGTAATGAGGATGGATCTCGTCAGCCAATGGAAGTGAAAATTGGCGAGCGAGTTCTCTATTCCAGATATGCCGGAACCGACATTAAACTCGGTAGCGAAGAATACGTGTTGTTGTCTGAAAAAGATGTCCTGGCGATCGTGGAGGATGTGGCATCCAAGACTTGAACTTCCTCACCAAGTGGAGCAACTTCGGAGGGTTTCCCCGTTGAGCGAACTGGCGTAACTGAGAAAGGTTAAAGGGAAGTTATTTATTTTTCCCCTTACAATCTTGCCTTGTCCCAATCCCCAATCATCATAATTTCCTCAGAAAGCCCTTAGATTGCTTTTTTATAGTGTCAACAGAGTTCAGCACAGGCATATATAGCAACGCTGTTTCAGCGACTGACAAAACCCAGTCTAATGCAGAATTCTAAACACTCAAGTATAGATGATCAGGAGACTTAAAATTATGGCACTCGTTCGTTGGGAACCTTTCCGAGAAGTTGAAAGTTTGCAGCGGCAGTTCAACCGCTTGTTTGATGAAATAGCACCGACAGGTCGTAGAGGAGAGGAAGGCATTGCCTTTATTCCCTCTGCTGAGATAGAAGAAACCCGTGATGCAGTTCATCTCAAGGTAGAAGTTCCTGGTGTAGACGCTGAAGACCTAGATGTGCAGGTATCACCAGAGGCAGTATCTATTTCCGGTGAGCGCAAGTCAGAAATCAAAACAGAAGAAAGAGGCATCACCCGCACCGAATTCCGCTATGGCAGGTTTCAGCGCGTAATTCCGTTGCCTACCCGTGTCCAGCACGATCAGGTGCAAGCAGAATATAAAGATGGCATTCTCAAGCTGAGGCTGCCCAAGGCTGAAGAAGATAGGAACAAGGTTGTGAAAGTAAACTTAGGTGACGGGCACAGGGGCAACGGGCAAGGGCAGTGACGCAATGTTTTCCAAAGCAATCCCTTAAGAGCAGGAGGTGACAACATGATCACAACAGCAACGGGCGAACTTAGCCTCCCAGTTAGCGATCGCGACCATATCCGAGGGACAAAAAACGCACCCGTCACCCTCGTGGAATACGGCGACTATGAGTGCCCCTATTGCGGTCGTGCCCATTTCATGGTCAAAGAACTACAGCAGTTGACCGGGGATCTCATGCGCTTTGTCTACCGCCACTTCCCATTAATCAGTATGCATCCCCACGCCGAGCAGGCAGCAGAAGCAGCAGAGGCAGCTGGGGCGCAAGGTAAGTTCTGGGAGATGCACAACCATCTCTTTGAACATCAACAGGCGCTCGATCGCAAACATCTAATAGAATATGCCGCTAACCTCGGTCTTGATGTGCCTCGGTTTAGTCACGAACTCGCCGAGCACGCCCACATAGCCAGGATACGCGAAGACTTACTCAGCGGAATTCAGAGCGGGGTCAACGGCACGCCGACTTTTTTCATCAACGGTGTGCGCCACGATGGCTCTTACGACCTCCGCTCATTGTTAGCCGCGATTCAAAATGCAGCCGAATCCTGAGTGCTAAGGAGCCAGAGGGCAGAAGGTTCAAGGATAGATTCGTCCCTCTGCCTTCTTAATACCATTTATTCAACTTGTCCTGAATCCAAACTCTCAATTTTTTATCTCAATCTTTTCAATTTTTTATCCCAATCTTTGAAGGAGGTTGTTAACGATGGCAAAAATCGTTGGTATTGATTTAGGAACTACCAACTCCTGTATAGCTGTAATAGAGGGCGGACAACCCATCGTTATTCCGAACTCAGAAGGCGGTCGCACAACTCCGTCTGTAGTTGCCTACACCAAGAAGGGCGAAAAACTTGTCGGGCAAATTGCCAGGCGCCAGGGTGTAATGAACTCAGAAAACACTTTTTATTCCGTTAAGCGGTTCATCGGGCGCAGGTATGATGAAGTCACCCAAGAGGCAAAACAAGTTACTTACAAAGTGGTACGTGACAGTAATGGCAACGTCAAGCTATACTGTCCCGCTCTGAACAAGGAATTTTCACCGGAAGAAATCTCGGCTGAGGTAGTCCGCAAGCTGATAGATGATGCCAGTACATATCTGGGAGAACCGGTGAGGCAAGCGGTAATTACCACCCCTGCCTATTTCAATGACTCTCAGAGGCAGGCTACCAAAGATGCCGGTAGAATTGCCGGGATTGAAGTTCTGCGAATTATCAACGAGCCAACGGCGGCTGCCCTCGCTTACGGACTTGACAAGAAAACTAACGAAACCATCCTAGTCTTTGACTTAGGTGGTGGAACGTTTGATGTGTCTATCCTAGAAGTGGGTGATGGTGTGTTTGAAGTGAAAGCTACCAGTGGCGACACCCACTTAGGCGGTGATGACTTTGATAAGAGAATCGTAGACTGGCTAGCAACCGAATTCCAGCGCAACGAAGGCATCGACCTCCGTAAAGATAAACAAGCCCTGCAACGCCTCACCGAAGCAGCAGAAAAAGCCAAAATTGAACTCTCAAGCGCAACACAGACGAACATTAACTTACCTTTTATTACCGCAACCCCGGAAGGTCCGAAACATCTGGATATGACCTTAACGCGGGTACAGTTCGAGCAAATGTGCGCCGACTTGTTTGATCGCAGCCGCATTCCTGTCGAACAAGCTCTGCGCGATGCTAAACTGAGTCCCGCAGATATTGACGAAGTAATCCTAGTGGGTGGTGCAACTCGAATGCCGGCTGTCCAGCAACTTGTACGGCAGATAATAGGCAAAGACCCACACCAGGGTGTCAACCCGGATGAAGTCGTAGCAGTGGGTGCAGCGATTCAGGCGGGTGTGCTTGGGGGTGAGGTAAAAGACGTACTGCTCCTAGATGTCACGCCGTTGTCGCTGGGTGTTGAAACTCTAGGTGGTGTAACGACCAAGATTATTCCGCGCAATACCACTGTCCCAGTGAAGAAGTCTGAGGTGTTCTCAACGGCGGCTGACGCACAAACAAATGTAGAAATCCATGTTCTGCAAGGTGAACGCGAAATGGCATCCGACAACAAGAGCCTGGGAACCTTCCGACTAGATGGGATTCCTCCAGCTCCCAGAGGTATGCCACAGATCGAAGTTACCTTTGACATTGATGCTAACGGGATTCTGTCAGCAACTGCCAGAGAAAAAGCCACAGGTAAAGAACAGTCTATTAGCATCACAGGTGCGTCCACCCTCGATAAATCTGAAGTCGAGCGGATGGTGAAAGAAGCCGAGCGCAATGCGGAAGAAGACCGTAGGCGGCGTGAACAAATTGATACCAAAAATATGGCCGATTCTGTCGCCTATCAAGCCGAGAAACAGCTTCAAGATTTGGGCGACAAAGTGCCACCAGCAGACAAGTCTCGTGCGGAAGGCTTAATTCGAGACTTGCGTCAGGCAATTGAGCAGAACAACATCGATCGCATGAAGTCCCTCACCAACGAAATTCAACAAGCCCTGATGCAAATCGGCACTGCGGTCTACTCACAAGCAGGTGCATCTCCAAACGGTGGTACTTCTTATGACCGTCAAGGCGGCGGTGAAGATGTCATCGATGCAGACTTTGTGGAACAAAAGTAACAAGACGCAGCGAACAGTCCGTTGCTCTTCCAGAGTTAAAGGAACTGCTTTAGCGAGCCTGTGTGCGTCATCCTCTGGGTGACGCAGTGAAATTGTCAAATACTCTCTTCCTATCCCCGCTTCCTTAAATCTGCATCACATTTCGTGATGTTATCTAATTTTTTAATTTGGAGTAATTTTTATGACTTCTACATCTGAAAAAAACGCCCTCAAAAGTGTCTCTGCTATCTTCAAAGATGAGAAGAAGATGCAAGAAGTGGTTGAGCGTATAATCGATCACGGCGTTCCCAAAGATCACATTTCGATTATTGGTCGCGACTTCCACGCCGAAACTCGCATCTCCGGATTTGTGACTAAACAAGATGTGATCTTAGATGGACTCGCCACCGGAGCGATTTTTGGATCGCTGTTTGGTTCTCTGTTGGCTTTACTTACGGGCGTGGGCGTGTTGTTCATTCCCTTTTTAGGAACCGTAGTAGCAGCAGGCCCTTTGGGAGCAGCATTATTAGGAGCAGCAGGCGGTGCTTTATATGGTTCCTTGGGAGCAGGCATTGGATCTGCCTTAATCGCAATGGGAATGCCGGAGGACAAAGCTACTATTTACGAAACACGCCTGAAAGCGGGTGAGTTTTTACTGGTCGTGGAAGTGCCACAAGAACAAGCAGACGAAGTTGTCTCACTGTTAGAAAGTGCGGGTGCGGAAGAAGTCGCTATCACTGACATGAAGATTCCCCGTCAACCAAAAGGTGAACTGGCAGATAATGAGCAGATTTCACCAGAAATTAGAGCAAATCTGTCGGACGACGCGCAAAAAACTTTTGTTGATACCCACAATCGGTCGTTCAGAGAAGCCAATGGAAAAGATAATGCCTTGACGAAGGCTTGGGATCGGGTCAAACAGATGTTCGATCGCGACGAACAAGGCACTTATTCCAAGTCTAAAGTCATATCGTAAATTTCCAGAGTTGCGATCGCTTCCAGCGGGCGCTCTGCGCCATCGCCTACGGTGGGGCGTAGCCCATCGCGACGAAAAAGGATCAATCCAGCTTAATAAAGGCAGAAGCCAGGAGTTAGTTATTCTTACTCTTTCCCCGTCTCTAGTCTCCCTCATCTCCCTTGTCCCATACTTCAATCGAGGCGCAAAACAAGTTAACAAATCAGGAGAATAATTATGAACGCCCAAACATCGAATCCACAAGATAATCGCGATCGGCAAGAAGATGCTCGTAATCAGCAAGAGATTGACAACGAGAGACAAAAGGCAACAGATGAAGCTCAAAGATGCATAGATCAAGAAGCAGTTTCCGCGCTCAAAGAAACTCGAAATGCAATTAATGCCATTGACCAGGGAAATACTCAAGAAGCACTTCAAGCTTTAGAACGAGCAACAGGAAAACTTGAAATTCTAGTAGCACGATACCCTGAACTGGGTTTTGTTCCTGTGTCAGCTCAAGTAAATATAATCGATCTTGCCCCTGACAATTCTAATGAGATTGAGCGAATTCGTAATCGAATTAAGAGTACTGTGAATGGGGATGATTTTCGTACTGCTCGTCAACTGTTGAACAGCCTGGTGAGTGAGATTCGCACAACAATCTTTAATCTGCCACTAGAAACGTATCCTGATGCCATGAAGGAAGCAGCCCGGTTGTTGAACGAAGGTAAAACCGATGAAGCCAAAACAGTGCTGCAACTTGCCCTCTCAACCCTGGTGGTGACAGAAGTTGCTCGACCCCTACCGCTGCTTAGAGCCGATATTGACATAATGAGTGCAATTGCCATAGCAGACAGCGATCGCGAAAGAACGCTGAGGTTGCTGGAAGATGCTCGCAACCATCTCAGGTTGACTCAACAACTGGGCTATGCCAAAGGCGATCCTGAGTATGCAGAACTTGAGCAGGCAATCCAAGATATTGAGCGGCAAGTTAGGGCAAACGAGAGAACCGCAGACCCATTGAGTCGGCTCCTGGAAAAATTCTCTAGTTTCTTCAAACGTATATCCGGAACCGCCCCCGCCCAACCAGCTTGATGAAGGTAGAAGGTGAGAAGAGGATAGGGGGATAGGGGGCAGAGGAGATAGGGAGAATCAAGGGTAATTTTAGTCTTTTCTCCTCCGCCCCCTCTGCTCCCCTGCTCCTCCGCCCCCTACCTTCTTCAATCCAGGTGCAAAACAAGTTTATAAACCAGGAGAACGATCGTGAACCAATATCACAGATTCTTTAGAAGGCTGCAAGTGCTGTTCGTGGGTATTCTTTTTTCCTCGCTTTTATTCATCGCTCCCGTTCATGCAGTTAGCTCTGCTGCGGTATCTCCTGAAAGATTGAATCAGCTTGATACTAGTCTTCAGCAGGAGATTGAAAAGGAGAGACAACAGGCAACTGCTGAGGCTGAAAGTAAACTGGATCGAGAAGCGATCGCCGCAATCGAAGAAACTAAAAAAGCGATCGCTGCCATTGGGCGGGGAAAGACGACTGAAGCAATTGCTGCCCTAGAACGAGCAACTGGAAAAATTGACATTTTAGTAGCACAATACCCTAAACTAGCTCTAATTCCGGTGGCGGCTCAGGTAGAGATAATCGATTTTGCCCCTCAGGATTTTAATTTGGTTGACCGAATTAGCAAACAAGTGAAGGGTGTTGCAATTGCAGAAGATTTTCCGGCGGCTCGCGAACTGTTGAACAACCTGATAAGCGAGATTCGCACAGCAATCGTCAATCTGCCATTAGAGAGATATCCAGATGCTACCAAGCAGGCAGCTCGGTTGTTGAACGAAGGCAAAATTGATGAAGCCAAAGGCTTGCTGCAACTTGCGCTCTCAACTTTAGTGGTGACAGAACAAGCTCGACCCCTGCCGCTAGTCAAAGCCCATACCGATCTAGTGACTGCGGTTACTTTAGCACAGAAGGATCGTGACGCAGCACAGAGGTTGCTAGAAGATGCTCGTGCCCAACTCAAGTTAGCTCAAGAACTAGGATATGCCAGAGGCGATCGCGAGTATGCAGCATTTGACAAAGCAATTAAAAATCTAGAGCGGCAAGTTAAGGCACGTGAGAACACAGCAGGCGCATTTGCCAAGCTTCAAGAACAATTCTCTAGTTTCTTCAACCGCGTATCCGAAGTCGTTAAACCAGATGATTCCTCAAATAGGGCATAAGCCACCAGACGCGACGCCAGTCGCTACAACGGGGAGACAGCCGCGTGGGCGGGTTTCCCGACTTGAGCGGACTGTCGTGGGAACCCCCCGAAGTTCTGATCGGAGGAAGCCTCCGCTCAGACTTCTCTCCGCAACGCGCTGACTCATTAACCCAAGTCTTTCCAAGAATTAAAAGTAGAGACGCAATTCATCGCGTCTCTATAAGAGTGAGGAGTTTTATCTCCCCCTGCCCCTCTGCCCACCCGTCCCATCGCGTTAATCTCAAGAGGTGCTGATGGTTGCAGCAACCGATTTCAAAGATTATTACGAAATTCTGGGTGTCAGTAAGAACGCCACTCCGGAGGATATCAAAAAAGCCTACCGGAAATTGGCACGGAAACATCACCCAGACTTAAATCCTAACGATAAGCAAGCCGAAGCGCGGTTCAAAGAAATTAACGAAGCTAATGAAGTGCTGTCCGACCCGGAAAAACGCCAGAAGTATGACCAGTATGGTCAGTACTGGCAACAGGCAGCAACAGGTGCACCTCCACCTAGAGGGGCGGGTACACAAGGTTATGACTTTAGCCAGTATGGCAACTTTAATGATTTCATTGATGAGTTGCTGGGAGGGTTAGGTCGCAGTGGCGGTCGTACAAGGCAGCGCACAGCTAATTATCGCACTACAAGAAGACCAGAAGGATTCCGGGAATACGCCGACTTTGGCTATGGAGAAGACCCTTTCGGCCGCTTCACTGATGTTCCCGCACAGGATACAGAAGCAGCGATCGCTCTCACTTTTTCTGAAGCGTTTCACGGTACACAGAAGCGGCTACAAATTGATGGAGAAACTATCACTGTTCGCATTCCGCCGGGAGTAAAATCGGGAAGCCGCATTCGAGTCAAAGGCAAAGGACAGATGAGTCCTTTTAGTCAGCAACGCGGCGATTTGTATCTGACAATTGAATTATTACCCCATCCTTTCTTCAAATTTGAGGGCGACAATCTTGCTTGCGAAGTACCTGTCAGCCCAGAGGAAGCTGTACTTGGCGCACAAATAGATGTTCCTACGCCCGATGGCAAGGTAACGATGAAGATTCCGGCTGGTGTGGATTCCGGCCAAGCACTCCGACTACGTGGCAAGGGCTGGCGCGATCCAAAAGGCAATCGTACCGCTTTGATTGTGCGGTTAAAAATTGTGACACCCAAAGATTTGAGTCCCCAAGAAAGAGAGTGCTATGAAAAATTGCGACAAGTTAGCAGTTTTAATCCCCGTCAAGGCTTGGTGGAGGTGCGGTTGTAAGCATACCCCGGTCTAAAGACGCGGGGCTTTAGCCTCAGATTTGAATCATCGGGAACAGAGACACTTGCCCCTGTAATTGACAACTCATCCCCGGACTTTCAGGAAGGCTTACAGACTTCCCCAAAGCAGCAATATTAATAGCCGCATTTATATCAGCATCATGTTCAAAACCACAATGCCCACACTTGAAACTCTTGCCGTTGCGAAAAGATTTGCCCTTAATCGGGTGAATGTGTCTGCATCGGGAACAAGTTTGCGATGTGTAAGCGGGTGGAACAAAAACAACAGGTACACCAGCAATATTCGCCTTGTACCCAACAAACAAACGCAGCTGATAGAACGCCCAATTATTAGTTCTCCGGCGTTCAGTTTTACTTCTTGGCAAATGATTCAGGGATTCTCGAATATTGGTCAAATCCTCAAAAGCCAGTGCCGCATTCAGTTGTTTAGCATCCTGAACAAGTTGCTTGCTGATATTGTGATTCAACCATTCTTGAAAGCGGCGTTCTCTACCGGAGAGCCTTCTAAGAAGTCTTCTAGAGTTCCTAGTGCGTTTGCTTTGAACGTTCGCCCTCACCTTACTGTAACGGTCACGAACCGATTGAATCTGTTTGCCACTCCACGATTTACCTTTGGAAGTAGTAGCGATATCGCGCCTACCCAAATCAACCCCAATCACTTTGGGAGTTTTACCTGTGGGTTGAGTTGGGATGTCTACAACAAAGTTGATAAAGTAATCGCCGCGTTTGGTTTTATTCAATGTTGCACTAGTTGGAGTTTGACCTCTAAGCAAGGCAATTTGATAACCACCAATGGACAACTTAAATTCAACTCGTCCAGACATCAAAGTCACCCCTACAGATTGAGTTTCTTCCTTATAAGTAAAGGTGCGAATATCCAAACTGATAGAGGTGGGCTTGAATTTGTGGATTTGTTTAACAGCCTTAGCGTTACCGATAACTCGTCTAATAGCCTGACAAACATGGTTAGCTTTCAACTTGGTCGATTCACGCACAGGTTTGTAGACCTTGTGGTGAAGCTTGGTAGTATTCCAGCAATTCTCACGCTTGGCTACCTCCAATATCTGATTGCAAGCATCGGCAAACCCCTCCAGTGTGCGGTCAATTTCGCTGACCAAACTAGAGGGGACTATAAGCTTACATTTAATAGATATGGGTTGAGTCATACATATATCATAACTCATCCACAGAGATATTTGACAGCGACTAAAGTCGCCGTGTCCGTTTTCCTCTCAGGGCTAAAGCCACTGAGTTTCCAACGTCCCGCGAGGTACTTATGATTTCTAACCTGAGCTTGTCTTGCGTGGTGTGGTCACAAACAGGCGATCGCCTCTATAGTTTCGAACAAGTCGCCTACCTCACCCAAACCTCGGTTTTATTACTAGAACGATTTGCCCGCCTGGGACTAATTGAACCTGTAGGAATCATGCTGCGCCGACAGGATATCTTTCGCGTTGTGCAGATTCAAAGGTTGCACCGCGATCTGAACTTAAATTGGGTCGGAGCAGCAATGGTGCTAGATATGGTAACTGAAATTGACCAACTCAAGGCGCAACTGCGTGCCTACCGTGCTGAATTACAAATTCGTAATTAAGAGCGTTAAACAAAATAATTTATTTCTCAGCTAAGGGGCACGATTATGCAACCAACCAATCCTGAGCAATTTACCGAAAAAGCCTGGGAAGCCCTTGTTCGTACTCCCGAAATTGCCAAGCAGTTTCAGCATCAGCAGATTGAGAGCGAACATTTGATGCTAGCGCTACTGGAACAGGAAGGACTCGCCAGTTCTATTTTCAACAAAGCCGGGGTAAATGTTCAAAAACTACACGAGCGCACTATCGACTTCATCAACCGTCACCCCAAAGTATCGGGGGCTAGCAGTGGTTCGGTATACATCGGACACAGTTTAGAGACGCTGCTCGATCGCGCCGAACAATACCGCAAAGAGTTTGGTGATGAATATATTTCTATTGAACATTTAATACTTGCCTTTGCCAAAGACGATCGCTTTGGTAAAGGGTTGTTTCAAGAATTTGGACTGGATGAAAAAAAACTCCGCAACATCATTCAACAGATTCGAGGGAGTCAAAAAGTGACAGATCAAAACCCGGAAGTTAAATATGAAGCGCTAGAAAAATACGGACGCGATTTAACCCAATTGGCACATGAGGGCATACTCGACCCAGTGATTGGACGAGATGAAGAAATTCGTCGCACGATTCAAATCCTTTCTCGTCGGACTAAAAATAACCCCGTGCTGATTGGTGAACCCGGTGTCGGTAAAACGGCAATTGTAGAAGGATTAGCGCAGCGCATTGTCAGTGGTGATGTCCCGGAATCATTGCGCGATCGCAAACTAATAGCTTTAGACATGGGTGCGTTAATTGCCGGAGCCAAATACCGGGGAGAATTTGAAGAACGCCTGAAAGCTGTCTTAAAAGAAATCCAAGAAGCACAGGGACAAATCGTCTTGTTCATTGACGAAATTCACACTGTAGTTGGTGCGGGTGCAACGCAAGGATCGATGGATGCTAGCAACTTGCTCAAGCCGATGCTCGCTCGCGGCGAATTGCGCTGTATTGGTGCCACCACGCTAGATGAATACCGCAAGTACATTGAAAAAGATGCGGCTTTGGAACGTCGTTTTCAGCAGGTGTATGTCGATCAGCCCAGTGTGGAAGATACCATCTCAATTCTGCGCGGTTTGAAAGAGCGCTACGAGTTACACCACGGCGTGAAGATTTCTGATAGTGCGTTAGTTGCGGCAGCTACTCTGTCTGCGAGATATATTAGCGATCGCTTCCTACCCGACAAAGCTATTGATTTGGTGGATGAAGCTGCGGCTAAACTAAAAATGGAAATTACTTCCAAACCAGAAGAATTAGACGAAATTGATCGCAAAATTCTGCAACTGGAAATGGAGCGGCTGTCACTGCAAAAAGAAACAGACAGTGCTTCCAGAGAGCGTTTAGAACGGCTAGAGAGAGAACTTGCAGAGTTAAAAGAACGGCAAGTTGCTCTCAATGCTCAATGGCAGGCAGAGAAGCAAATTATCGATCGCATTCGCCAAATTAGACAAGAGATTGAGCGTGTCAATGTAGAAATTCAGCAAGCCGAACGCGATTACGACCTCAACCGGGCAGCAGAACTGAAATACAGCAAACTCACTGAGCTGCAACGACAACTAGAAGAAGCCGAAGCGCGACTAGCTCAAATCCAGACTAGCGGTAAATCTCTGTTGCGCGAAGAAGTCACCGAAGCTGACATTGCCGAAATTATCTCCAAGTGGACGGGTATTCCGTTGAGCAGACTGGTTGAATCGGAAATGCAAAAACTCTTGCATCTGGAAGAAGAGCTACATAAACGTGTGATTGGTCAGGAAGAAGCTGTAAGAGCTGTTGCTGATGCAATTCAACGTTCCCGTGCTGGGTTGGCAGACCCAAATCGTCCCATTGCTAGCTTTATTTTCTTAGGCCCGACCGGGGTGGGAAAAACAGAACTGGCAAAAGCTTTAGCGGTATATCTGTTTGATACCGAAGATGCACTGGTGCGGATCGATATGTCCGAATACATGGAGAAACACGCTGTTGCCCGTCTCATTGGTGCGCCTCCAGGTTACGTGGGCTATGAAGAAGGCGGACAACTCACCGAAGCGATTCGCCGCCGACCTTATTCTGTAATTCTGTTTGACGAAATTGAGAAAGCTCATCCTGATGTATTCAACGTCCTGCTGCAAATCCTGGATGATGGTCGCCTAACTGATTCTCAGGGACGCACAGTAGATTTTAGAAATACGATCGCGATTATGACCAGCAATATTGGTTCAATATACATTTTGGATGTGGCAGGAGACGATAGCAAGTACGAACAAATGCGCGATCGCGTCATGGAAGCAGTGCGAGAAAGTTTCCGCCCCGAATTCCTCAACCGCATTGATGAAATCATTATTTTCCACAGCTTGCGGAAGGACGAGTTGCGCGAAATTGTCAAACTACAAGTGCAGCGTTTAGAGGAGCGACTGCGCGAGCGTAAACTCTCGCTCAAAATCTCCGACCAGGCTTTCGATTGGATTGTTCAGGTCGGTTATGACCCAGTTTACGGTGCTCGTCCCCTGAAGCGGGCGATTCAGCGAGAACTAGAAACTCCGATTGCCAAAGCGATTCTACGCGGCGAGTTCCACGAAGGCGACACAATCTACGTCCATGTGGAACACGAACGACTGGTGTTGAAGCGCTTATCACCTGAACTGGTCAATGCTTAGAGGGGGCAGAGGAACACAAGGGAGAGACAACTCTTGGAAAGACTTGGGTTAATCGCGTCTCTCTTTCAAGATTTAACAACATATCAAAACATTTTTGGAAAAGCTATGACTTCTGAAGATTTTAGAGAAACCAGAACAAATTCAGCATTGGCAATTGTCTTAGGTGTTTTGATGGTTCTGCTGGGAATTGCAGCGATCGCAGAACCATTTATTGCCACTATTGCCATCACAATCGTATTTTCTTGGACTTTAATTATTGCTGGCATCGTCCGAATTGTTCATGCATTTCAATCACGTCACAAACGAGGCTTCTGGACAACACTAGTAGTTGGTATTCTATACGTAATTGGTGGAATTTTGTTGCTAAGCAACATCTTTGGTGCTGCACTCTCCCTAACCTTAGCTTTTGGAATTGTGATTTTGATTGAGGGTATATTGGAGGCGATCGCTGCATTTCAAATGCGTCGAGATCCAAACTGGGGTTGGGTACTATTTAGCGGTATCATGGCTATTATTCTAGGGATTTTGATTCTGTATCAATGGCCTGTCAGCGCAGTTTGGGTATTGGGAGTATTTGTAGGGATTAATTTTTTGTTTACGGGTGTTTGGATGATTATGCTTCCATTAGCTTCTCGTAGCCGTACTGACCATAGGGCAAGAGTTTAAAGCAGTTGTCAGTTATCAAAGTTTGAGTTGGGGTCTAAATCTCCAACTCAAACGTAGCACGCAAGGTGGCGCTCCCAACCGTACTCATGGTTAAGGATAAAAGGGGATTGGCGATAGATTGTAAGCCATTCGAGGATAATTTGGTAATCGGAGTATCAAGCCGGCTCAAGCTCACGGGTAAATGTCGCTGTTCTGCCCAAACTTGCAAATTCTCAAGCCGTTGGTTGCTGGCTTCAATCCAATCTGGAATTGTTACCACGATCTGGCTGAGTTCTTCAATCAAACGAGGTATTAATGTAATCCCCAACCCCATCAGGATCAATAAGGTAAGGAGAAAGACAACAACCACTGCAACACTGTGTCTGTTACCATGCTGCTGAAGAAATTGAACGGGATAGTTCAGGATGAATGCTAGAAGTGCTGCCAGAATCACGATCGCCACCAGAGGTTGAAAGTACTGGAGCGTTTTGATTGCTAGCCAAGCATTTAGAATGAGGATTGGAAATATCATAACCATCAACCATCTTGGGCTGATGTGTTTTTGTAGGGTGTTAAACACAGGTTTGGAAATTAGTTTTGCTGCGATCATTCATTCACCCATCTACTCCCTTTAGCCTGGAATTTTATTTATACGTTAATCCCTCATGTGTTAGATGCAACAGTTATTTGTTACATATAAAAAAGAAGGATCTTGTTACTTAGCATCCACCAAGTAGCTGGATGAGTTGCTGAAACAATTCCACACTGCTTGAATATGGATACTTCTACACCTTAGAAAGAGAACCTAAGGGCTTTCTGAGGAAATCATAGTCATTTGCCAATGAAATTATTCATAGCTGGAGCGTGAGTATCAATGGATACTGCTGGCGAAATATTGCTTAACCTACCAACTGAGCCATTGACAAGAACTTATAAGTTGTCAGACTTGATTACAAGGCGTAAGTTGTCAAAATCGGACAAATTACGGCTAAAGTCACACCAAAGGACCACGTGAATACGATTTCTAATGCTTTAGAAGGATGAGGAATTGATAGCAACCTGATAAAACGAAAGGTACCTCAGTTACCTCTGAAATCTCTAACCTGGCGTATTCCTTCATATTAGGGATTTGCAAGACACAATCTGCAAGGTTCTATGTATGAGACTTCTGATTATTGAAGATGATCGAGATACGGTAGCCGCCCTAGTCAACTTTTTGTCAGCCCAACTGTTTACGCTCGATGCAGCTCATAATGCCAAATCAGCAGTGGCATTAGTTGAGACGAGCCAGTATGACCTGATTGTGCTGGATGTAATGCTGCCAGGATTGGATGGCATTAGCCTCTGTCGGCAACTGAGAACGCAGAATCAGCGTGTCCCCATTTTGCTACTGACCGCGAAGAACGATCCGGCAGACCGTGTGGCAGGCTTTGAGGCAGGAGCCGATGATTATGTCACCAAACCCTACGAGCGATCGGAACTACTTGCCCGAATTCGCGCGTTGTTACGACGAGGCGACACTGAGTTAACGGAGGTACTCTGCTGGGGCGAGTTGCAGCTTGACCCAAATCATTGTCAGGTAACTTACCAGAGTAAACCTCTACACCTCACGCCTAAGGAATACAAACTGTTGGAGTTATTTTTACGACGCCCACGTCGAATTTTTGATCGACAAACGCTGCTCGATCGCATTTGGTCGCTTGATGAATGTCCGGGCGAAGAGGCAGTCACTACCCAGATTCGTGGATTGCGGCGAAAGCTCCAAATGGCAGGGCTAACGTCTAATCCGATCGAAACCTTATATGGTTTGGGATATCGATTGAGATCATTGCCTGAGGAGCGGCAGGACGATGAAGAGATGAGAAAAAAAGGGAATGGCACTCTTCATTCCCAGTCTGACCATTCCCAGTGTGATAGTACTAGTGGTTCGCCAAGTGAACTTGGCGGGGTAAAGGGGAAAGGGGAAAGGGGAAAGGTTTTAAATCCCTTACCCTTTACCCCTTCCCCTTTCCCCAGCCCTCACCCAGTATTTTTAGGTTGGCAGACTACTAGCGGTATGGATGCTGACTATACCGCAGCAATAGCAACAATTCAGCAGATGTGGCAAGAGTTTCAGGAGCGATTGCAGGAACAACTCGCAATGCTGGAGCAGGCGATCGCCCACCTCACAACAAACTCTCTCGACCCCAACCAGCGGCAGCACGCCCAAACCATTGCTCATCGGCTCATCGGCTCTTTGGGAGCATTTGGCATTCCACACGCAGCAGAGCTTGCCCGTCAGATCGAACGTGTTTTAAACTCCTCAACAGCTGTGTTGCAATCTGAGTCAGCGGCTCAACTCGAAACGCTGCTTCAGCAACTCCGATGCATTACCCAGCGATCGCCTGTGTTTGCTGTGCCAAGTAGCGAAGACGCAGGGACACCGGAACTAGCAGACATGGGAGAAAAGAATTTATCCATCTCTCCCTCCCTCTCCGCGTCTTCTATAGTCTTTATAATCGACGACGACCCAAACATGCTTGAGCTAATGCAGGCAGAGGCTCCTAACTGGGCTGTTTATCTGGAAACTGCTAGCGACCTGATCAGTGCCCGTGAGCGGCTGCAATCCTGTACGCCGAATGCGATCGTGCTGGATCTTACCTTTTCTAACACCACGGAAAGCGGGTTAACCCTACTGGCACAGCTTAAGCGTCAGTTCCCGACGATTCCAGTAGTGGTGCTGAGCGGGCAGGGTGATTTGAGCAAACGCGTGGAAGTGGCTCGTCTGGGAGCGAATGCCTTTTTGCAAAAACCCGCGATGCCCTCTGAAGTGTTCCAGGTCGTCACTCAGCTTCTCAACCCGATCGAGGCGATCGCTGCCAAACTGCTGATTGTGGATGACGATTCAGTCTTATTAACACGGCTGCAAGCCAACCTGGAACCGAGAGGGTTTCAAGTAACGGCTTTAGCAGACCCAACTCTGTTCTGGCAATTCCTGGAAGTGACCTGCCCGGATCTACTGCTGCTGGATGTCTCGATGCCAGGATTCAATGGTATTGAACTATGCCAGGTGGTCAAGAGCGATCCGCACTGGAGCCAGTTACCTGTGTTGTTCCTTTCCGCGCATTCCGATGCTAATACCCTACATCAGGCATTAGCCGTAGGAGCAGATGATTATGTCTTGAAGCCAATTGTAGAAGCCGATTTGATTCAAAGAATTTTGAAACGACTGGGACAACTATCTGATTCATTCACCGTTGTAAAGAGCAGACCCTAAGGAGAAAACAAGTGAACTGAGAACGGCTGTATTTAGAAGAGGAGCCATGCCATGACTAATGACCAGGCTGTGTTAGACCAACTGTTTGCAGGCGGCGGTGAAATGGGTGCGCTGATGCGATCGCGCTTCGCGTGTACCGAAGGTAATGCCGACTGGTCGCAAACCTCGTTAGGTTTACCAGAGCATTGGTCACAAAGCTTAAAGACTGCTCTTCGCATTGTGCTGACATCGCGCCAGCCTATGTTTATCTGGTGGGGCGAAGACTTGATTAACCTCTATAATGACGCCTACAGTTCTTTCCTCCAAAACAAACATCCGGCAGCCCTGGGGCTTCCCGCTTCCCGCGTCTGGCCTGAGCTTTGGGATCAACTTGAACCTCGGATAGAATCGGCGATCTGCAAAAATGAGGGAACGTTTGACGAAGCGCTGTTGTTCATCATGTTGCGGAAAGGCTATCTAGAGGAAACCTATGTGACGTTCTCCTACAGCCCCATCCCTGATGATGGCGGCACAGGCGGTATTTTTTGCGCCTGTACGGACGATACCCAGCGCATTGTCGGGGAGCGTCAGTTAGCACTGTTGCAGGAACTGGCAGCCAGAACGGCAGATGCCCGTACTTTCGATGAAGTCTGCACTCTCAGTGCAAGCTGCCTGGAAACCAATCCTTACGATCTTCCCTTTGCGATGATTTATCTCATCGAGCCGGAGCAACAACAGATTGTTCTGGCAGGGACATCTAGTATCGATCGAGACCACCCTGCCGTTCCTCAAGCCGTTGCGTTTGACAATGATTCGGTTTGGCAGCTTGCAGACGTTGTCAGAACCCAAAAAGCCTGCTTGATTACGGACTTGGAAGCATCGTTTGACAACTTACCCACGGGTGTCTGGCAGCAAATGCCGCATCAAGCAGTTTCCATACCCATTGCTGCATTAGGTCAGACCGGGAAAGCTGGCATTTTGGTGGTTGGTTTAAATCCGTTCAGGCTGTTTGACGGCAACTATCGAGGATTCATCGATTTGGTTGCAGGGCAAATCTCAGCCAGTATTGCTAATGCGGAGGCTTACGAAGCAGAACGGAAACGGGCAGAAGCATTGGCGGAGCTAGACCGCGCTAAAACCGTTTTCTTCAGTAATGTCAGTCATGAATTTCGCACACCCCTGACACTCATGCTCGGCCCTTTGGAAGATGCACTGGCGAGTTTAGAGGAGCAGAGGAGTAGGAGGATAGATGAAACTCCATCGCCCTACCTACCCGTCTACTCATCGACTCTAAAATACCAACTCCAGGTTGCCCATCGTAACGCTCAACGCTTGCTGAAACTGGTCAATACACTGCTAGATTTCGCGCGGATTGAGGCAGGGCGGATTGAAGCAGTATACGAACCAACAGACCTGGTGATGTTAACAACTGATTTGGCAGGGGTATTCCGCTCTGCGATCGAGCGTGCAGGTTTACGGTTACGGGTAGACTGCCCCCCCCTGCCTCAGCTTGTGTATGTCGATCGCCAAATGTGGGAAAAGATTGTCCTCAACTTGCTTTCCAACGCCTTCAAGTTCACCTTTGAGGGTGAAATTGTCGTCAGTCTACGATGGGAAGAGAGGAAAACGCTTCAAACGTCGAGTCATGTCATTCTAGAAGTGCGAGATACGGGTACGGGCATTCCCGCCGAAGAACTGCCTCATATCTTTCAGCGATTCCATCGGGTAAAGGGGGCAGCAGGACGGAGCTATGAAGGGTCAGGAATTGGATTGTCCTTAGTGCAGGAGTTGGTGAAACTGCATGGTGGCAGCATTCGGGTCAATAGCGTGGTGGGTCAAGGAACCTGTTTCACGGTGTCAATTCCGAGTGGATACAGTCATTTGCTAGGCGATCGTCTACAACTACAACACGGCGAAGCCCAACTCATTAATGCAGAGCGTTCATTTCCCTCAATAGAGACAAGAGCTACCCCTTATATCGCGGAAGCGTTGCGCTGGCTACCAGACGAAAGGAGTGAACGGGGCGATGAGTGGATGAGTGAAGCGGAACACCACCCATCTACCCGTCCATCCATCTACCCGTCCACCCACTCACCCGCCCTCCCTGCTCGCATCCTCCTCGCTGACGATAATGCCGATATGCGCCACTATATGAGGCGTTTATTGAATCAACAGTATGAGGTAGAAGTCGTGTCAGATGGAGTCACCGCATTAGCCGCCATTCGGCAGCAGATGCCCGATTTGGTTTTAACCGATGTGATGATGCCTCGCCTCGATGGCTTTGGATTGTTGCAATCGCTCCGGGCGAACCCAGACACTCAACAGATTCCAATCATTCTGCTGTCTGCCCGGGCTGGAGAAGAGGCGCGGATTGAAGGACTGGCAGCCGGAGCGGATGATTACCTGATCAAGCCCTTTTCGGCGCGGGAACTGTTGGCGCGAGTTGAGGCAACGCTCAAGATGGCTCGGATGCGTCAAGAAGCGGCGCAGAAAGAGCGGGAACTGCGGCTGATCGGTGAGGCGGCTCAACAGCAGGCTGAGGATGCCTACAACCGCATTAATCGGTTGCTGGAAAGCATGACGGATGCGTTTACTGCTCTCGATCGCGACTGGCGGATTATCCACCAAAACGCGGCAGCGCAACGAATCAACGGTAAACCACTTACAGAAGTGCTGGGAAAAACACATTGGGAGGAATGGCCCGCATCAGTTGGTAGCCAACTAGAGCATCAGTACCGACGGGCAATGGCGGAGCAGATTCCGGTTCACTTTGAGCATCACTACTACTTGCCGCCCAGCTTTGATATCTGGCTGGAGATTCACGCCTACCCTTCTGAGGAGGGGCTTGGCATTTTCTATCGAGATATCACGGCTCGCAAGCAGTCTGAAGAGGCACTGCGTGTCGCTCACCAACGCCTGACGTATCACGTCATGAACTCTCCACTCGCTGTGATGGAGTTTGATTCTGAATTGCGTGTGATGCAGTGGTCACCGCAGGCGGAAAACGTTTTTGGGTGGAAAAGTCAGGAGGTGCTTGGCAAACGCCTGATCGATATAGGATTTGTCCATGCTGAAGATGAAGCAACCGCTCGCCGAGAGGTCATTGCACCCCTGGTGAATGGGGATACACAATCCAAAACGATGTATAACCGCAACTATACCAAAGATGGCTCAATCGTTTACTGCGAGTGGTATAACTCTGTCTTGAGGAATGAGGCAGGTGAGTTGATATCTATCCTGTCACTTGCCTTAGATGTCACCGAACGCAAACAAGCAGAGGAGACACTGCACGAGAGCGAAGAGCGGTTCCGGGCGATCGTCAATCAGGCAACCGCAGGCATTGCCCAATGCAATATGTCGGGTCAATTCATCCTGGTCAACCAGAAATATTGCGAGATCGCAGGGTATTCCAGGGAAGAGCTATTACACAAGCGGATACAGAATATTACCCACCCTGATGATTTACCCCACAACCTTGATTTATACCAGCGTCTTGTCACCCAGAAAACTGACTTTGCCGTCGAAAAGCGTTACATCCGCAGTGATGGCTCTGAAGTTTGGGTCAACAACAGTGTGTCACCCGTTCGTGATGCCTTCGGACACATTCAATCCATAGTTGCGATTGTGCTGGATATCAGCGATCGCAAACGAGCAGAAATTGCCCTCCAGGAAAGCGAAGCCAAATTCCGAGCTGTTTTCGACCAAATGTACCAGTTTCTCGGCTTGCTCACCCCCGATGGAATGTTGCTGGAAACCAATCAAAATCCACTCACCTTCGCGAACGTTGAGCGTGAGGCTGTCATTGGCAAACCGTTTTGGGAATTCCCTTCCTGGAATGCCACCGCCGAACTTCAGGAAATTGCCAAAACGTTAGTTGCTCAGGCTGCCGCCGGACAGCTTTTCCATCAAGAAGTCAACCTTTTCGATGCCAGTAACAACCTCCACACCTTTGATGTATCCGCAAAACCCATCTATGCGATCGAGACCCATCAAATCCTCTGGGTGATCGTTGAGGGGCGTGACATTTCTGCCCAGGTGCGTTTGCAAAATGCCCTGCGCCAAGAACAGGAGCGATCGCTCCAGCTAATTACCAGCAGCCTAGACGGCATTGTTGCCTTTGATGCTGACGGCTGTTGCACCCTCTGGAACCCTGCAATGGAACAGATGACCGGACTGCGGCAGGAAGATGTCATGGGCAGACGTGGAGTAGACGTGTTTTCCGTTCTCCTGGACGCTAAAACATTGCAAGGCTTTCATCCCGGCATAGAAAAAACCGTCACGACCTTCGACTTTCACTTTACCCACCCCAAAACCAGACAGCACCAGTGGATTGAAGCCCGCTATTCGCCGCTCAACGGCGGCAGTGAGACGCATAACGGCGGGCTGCTGACGGTGCGGGATGTCACTCAACAGCGTGAGTTAGAACAGATGAAGCGTGAATTCATTTCCATCATCAGCCACGAAATTCGCACACCGCTTTCCTCAATCCGGGGGGCGCTGGGACTTGTGGCAACCGGAGTTTTGGATGACGATCCCGAAACAGCGAAAGAGATGCTGGGCATTGCCAACAACAACATCGAGCGATTGGTGCGACTGGTTAATGATGTTCTGGCACTGAACCGATTGGAGTCAGGACAGGTGGAACTGAAAAAGCAATGGTGTGAGGCGGCGACGCTTGTGCAACAGGCATTCTCCAGCGTGCAAAACTTGGCAGAAGCGAACCAGGTTGATTTGCGATCGTCCACTGGAAACATTCAGGTTTGGGCAGACCCGGATTGGCTAGTGCAAGTGCTGGTGAATTTAATTAACAATGCCGTCAAATTTTCTCCTGCCGGAACCACCGTCTCCGTTAATGTAGAACCACAACCTCAGCAGGTTTTATTTCGAGTGACCGACCAGGGACGGGGCATTCCAAGTGAGAAGCTAGAAACCATCTTTGGGCAGTTTCAACAGGTTAATATGTCTGATTCTCGCCAAAAGGGGGGGACAGGATTAGGGCTGTCAATCTGTCGTCTGATTGTACAACGGCATGGCGGACACATCTGGGCAGAGAGTGAATTAGGGAGGGGCAGCAAATTTTACTTCACGCTGCCAATACCAGACTAAATTTCCACGATCAAACTTGTTCCAACTAGATGGAGTAACCCTAAATGTAATGTCCTATTCTTATGGCGATCGATGCATTCTTGTCGTTGACGACGAACCTGAACTAAGCCGCATTGTTAAAGTTACGCTAGAACGACTAAAGGGTTGGACGGTCATAACATCTGAGTCTGTACAAGCGGGACTAGAGCAAGCAAAAGGGCAGCATCCTGATGTGATTTTGCTGGATCTCAATTTGGATGGGGAGGGTCTGGCTCTGCTGCAAACTTTAAAGACCAACCCAATCACGCAGTCGATCCCAGTGATTTTGTTCACTGCAACCGACCCGTCAGACGATCGGCTAGAATTGTCCCCTTTCGACCTTGCTGGAGTCATCTTCAAGCCGTTCAATGTTTTGCATCTTGCCGATGAAATCATTAAGCAGTTGGGGTGGTAATTCCCCGATTTGAAGGTGAATCTTACTAATTGACGGAAGAGGGATTACACGAAGGCTTTCTTGTATCAAAGTAAAAATTTTCTATTCAGAATTTCCTTATAAACCGCCTCAGAATTTCCTCATCAAATGCTTATCTTTCAGCGTTAGCGTGGCAATTAGAGTTCCTAAAGCAGATCCTGCTTGGGTGGCTTTAATAAACATTTCAGACTCAGTTTTTAGGAGAATCACGAATGCGAATTGCTCAAGTTGCTCCTTTAGGAGAGCGCGTTCCTCCCTTAACCTATGGTGGCACTGAACTTGTTGTTGGACTGTTGACGAATGAGTTAGTCCAGCGAGGACATGACGTTACACTGTTCGCCACAGCAGATTCAATGACTCTTGCCGAACTGGAACCCAGCATTTCAAAATCTTTCCGGCAGTTAGGAATATCGCCTCACGAGGCGCAGATCTACAACATGATGCAACTCAGCAAAGTCTACGATCGGGCAAACGAATTTGACATCATCCATTCTCACATCGATTTTCAAGCCCTGCCCTATGCCAATCTGGTAAAAACCCCGACAGTTCACACCCTTCATGGGATTTTTGCCCCACTGATAGAGCAAATGTATGTGAACCATAAACACCAAAATTTCATCAGTATCTCTAACTCTCAACGCCGCATGGATCTGGAACTAAATTATGTCGCTACGGTTTACAACGGAGTTGACCCAACCACCTTCATCTTTCATCCAAAACCCGACGATCCACCATACCTGGCTTTCCTGGGACGAATCTCACCTGAGAAAGGAACCCATTTGGCAATTGAGATTGCTAAACGAACAGGTTGGCACTTAAAGATCGCAGGTAAGATCGATCGCGTCGATACGGATTATTACGAGCAGGATATTAAACCTCATATTGACGGTAAGCAAATTGAATTTTTGGGGGAAGCAAACCATGTTCAAAAGAATGCCTTGATGGGGGGTGCCGTCGCAACTCTCTTTCCCATCGCTTGGCAAGAACCCTTTGGACTGGTGATGACCGAATCAATGGTCAGTGGAACGCCCGTGATTGCGATCGCGATGGGTTCTGCACCAGAAATCATTACTCATGGCAAGACTGGTTTCCTTTGTCATACCGTTGAGGAGTGCATCGAAGCGTTGGCGAAGGTTGCCGAAATCGATCGCCATGCATGTCGCCAACATGTAGAACAGTGCTTCAGCTTAAATTCTATGGTGGATGGCTATGAAGCAGTCTATCAGAACGTGTTGGCAGACCAATTCAGCCGCAACGGTTGGCTCCAATTCAGCTCTGTTGTACGAATGGCACTAAGTTAAGCGCGACCACTACTTTCATCCGCTAGAAGAAAAAAGCCTCTAAGGGAGGTAAAATAGGTTTTGATCCCTCAGAGGTTCATAACCCTGTTATGTCACTTCTGGAAAACAATAATCGAAGCGAAATTCTCAACCTTTGATTGAATCAAGCTTTGAGCTTTTATTTACTAACAGAAACTAGAATTTATAGCCAAAACCCAGAAATTAAAGCTCCAGAAGGCTTACAGCGATTGGCTTCTACTAAAGTGACACAAGAGGGATAATGTCTATCCTCAATATCCTTAATCGGGTGCAGATTCTCAAGCAGAAATTTACCAACAGCCTGGGACTGCCCTTTCAAGACTTATTGCCAGAGTCCACCCACTATCAGAGAAATTTTGCAGGAGTTGAAGATTAAATACCGCCGACGATTGCAGGGAAAACGCACCTTATTTCTTAACCAAAACCAAAAGCATCTCAAAATTATCTAGATAATTGTAAAAGTTGCTAATATATAAACAAAAAAAATTACCGAATTCTTGAAATTACAAATCAGCTTATATTAAATCAGATAAATCTTTGTAAACCAGAGATAATTTCCGGTTTTTTGGTAGATACAAATCTATTGCCACCCAGGGCAAACGCATCTAAATATAGTACATATATACTAAAAAGAGCGATCGCGTCTGACAAGGGGTTAAGCAATCAGGTTTTGATGGTAAAGTCATTGTAAAAGTAGCAATATTGCCCCAGAAAGGCATGAGACTCAAGCCTAAAATTACAATTGCTGACCACTTTGCTGTGATGTCAGATCCACGAATAGATCGCACAAAGCGACACAATTTAATTGATATTTTGACTATTGCCATTTGTGCAGTAATCTGTGGAGCAGATAGCTGGGTAGCAATTGAACTGTATGGCTGTGCAAAGTCTGAATGGTTGAAAACGTTTTTAGAGCTACCAAATGGCATTCCTTCACACGATACTTTTGCAAGAGTATTTGCTCTGCTTGATCCGCAGCAATTCCAAGAATGTTTTTTAAATTGGATGAAATCGATACAAAAAATAACTGTTGGAGAGGTAGTTGCAATTGATGGAAAAACTTTATGTGGTTCTTATGATAAGAGTAGCAATAAAAGTGCTATACAGATGGTGAGTGCATGGGCAACTTCAAATAAATTAGTTTTAGGACAAGTAAAGGTAGATTCTGAATCGAATGAGATCGCGGCAATTCCCGAATTATTAAAGGTATTAGAACTATCAGGATGTATCGTAACAATTGATGCAATCGGTTGCCAGAAAGAAATTGTGAAGTTGATTACAGAGCAATCAGCAGATTATGTAATTACCTTAAAAAAGAATCAAGGTAATCTTTATGAGTCAGTTGAAGAACTATTTAAAACAGGGATAAGTACGGGTTTTGAAGGGATTAAATATAGCACATATAAGACAGAAGAGACAGGGCATGGTCGTCATGAAATCCGCAATTACGTCATGTTATCTGGAATTGGGCCTCTGCTTAACCCAGATTCAGTTTGGTCAAACTTTAATAGTGTTGGCATGGTAGAATCTGTCCGCTTATTAGATGGTAAAACAACAGTTGAAACTCGTTATTTCATTAGCAGCCTTGAAGATAATGCTGAACAGTTTGGTAATTCTATTCGTAGTCATTGGAGAGTTGAGAATTCATTACATTGGCTATTGGATGTTGCCTTAAGAGAAGATGACTGTCGGATTAGAAAAGATAATGCTCCACAGAATTTTGCAATTCTCAGACATATTGCAGTCAATCTTTTAACTCAAGAGAAGCGTGTTAAACGTGGAATTAAAAATAAACAGTTCCTCGCGGTCATGGATAACAACTATTTACTAAGAATTTTAGCATTAGCTTAAAATAGTATATTAAAATTTGAGTTGAATATTTCAGATAAAAGATTTATTTTCTAGATAAATACATTCTTATGTACACCATAATTTAATTATTTTATTATTCATGAATAGTCATTTAGATGAAGATAACCTAATTCATATTTTGAGAATATATTTGATTTAGTTTACTTATCGTTCCATCAATTTTTGCAATTATCTATATTATTTTGCAATCTTTCTTCGTTTTTATTAGTAAATAAGATGCGTTCGCCCTGCCACTCTGCCACTTTATGATAATTTTAACATTCAGCTATCTGGCAAGGATTTGGCACAGTTAAAGCTGCTTTGGCAGGAGTACGGAGCCAAAAATTACCCGATTAGTTCCTACTTAGTTACTCCTGGTTTACTCAAAGCAGGAATGTTGAGAAAAAATGTCTACATTAAACCACCTGAATATGAATTTAGTGATTTGGGTAAAATTCCTGTTGGAGCGCTAGAGTTAATGCTATTCAACGATGCACAGGAGCCGCTATTACTTAAAAAGCTGCTGAAACTGGAGCTAGCTTTGAAACACGCCGAGTACAAAAACGCTCCAGATTTAGCATATCGGCTCACTGATTTAAAACTCTACCGCGCTCAACTTCAACGTATTCTATCCTGTACACTATATTTTTTAGAGATTGAAACGAATATTGAAATTATCTACAAAATAGGAGTAACCCAAAGACCCGTTCTCAAGCGAGTAGCAGAAGTAAAAATTGATTTACTTGCTCATTATTCGAGTGCTGCTATTAAAGTATTAGGAACTTGGGAGCATAGAGGTAATGTTGAACTGTATTTCAAACACCGCTATCAGGGCTTTAATTATCCCATCGGCAGTTTAACTGAGTACTATAAATTTAATACTGAGGAATTCAAAATGGTGCTACATGATTTACAACAAATGCTACCCAAAATACTTTCTCAAGTGGAAATAGATATTCTTGAGGAGAATACTAACTGGGAGCAAGTTGCTGTGTAGTATTTCACGCGATCGCGGAATGCAGAATAAAGGTTAAATGCCTCAAAGCATTGCTCTATCTTGGTTATGGAAAATAGCCAGATTTTCAAATCACCTGCAGAATGTGGGTTAGATACCAATGCTTGTATTATTTTTCTGAATCGTCCTATGTCTGCTGTGAGGCAGAGGTTAGAATCGCTATCACCAGCAGATATTGTTGTTTGTTTGATAGTGAAAGCCGAACTGTTTTATGGTGCAATGCGAAGTAACAATCCTGCACGCACCCTAGCATTACAAGAAGCATTCTTAAATAATTTTGTATCTTTGCCTTTTGATGATCGGGCGGCTCGGATTTTTGGCGCAATTCGGGCAGACTTAGGGAAGGTTGGTACACCAATTGGGCCAAATGAATTGCAAATTGCGGCAATTGCTCTAGTGAATAACTTAACATTAGTTACGCATAACACAAGAGAATTCAGTCGTGTTAATGGGCTGGTGATTGAAGATTGGGAACTTGAGTAATGACATGTTTTGTCTGTTTAAAGCCTTAGCAAATCCCGAACTTAGAGGAAAAGGCCGGGGAAGAGGTGATTGTCAGTGCAGTGAAAGTTTATCTATCCAATTGAGGTGGCTGCTCAAAAGGGAATAGAGTAGGAGGCTGTTTCACATCTGAATCACTATTAATATCTTCATCATCATCTTCTTTACTTGGTCGCTGAGGTTCTTGCTGAACAGTATCTGCCTTCTTCTGTGCGACACTTGCTGCTTTTTGGGCGTTTATCAGTGCCTGCCCCACAGCCGCAGCCACAGCTGGATCTTGGGCTTGCGGATCGTAGGTTTCTAGAATAAGCGATCGCAGATCAATTGTCTTCTCCAGTGCAAGTTTGACCTGCTTGTTCAATACTTTAGTTGCCTGCTGGGTCATCGTATTCCCCCACTGTTGAGAAGGGCGCTGTTCAACCGTGTTTTCCAAATCCTGAATGCGCTGTCTAAGCTGCTGATTCTCAGTTTCTAACTGCCGTAGCGATTCCATCTCGTCTAAGCGTTGCTGCAACTGAATATTCTGCTCCTTCTGTTGCTTGTACAGGTTTTGGAGGGATTGGATTTGCTCTTGTACCTGCGCTTCGGCTCTAGCTGATGCTTCTGTTAACAAGCCAACCTTCAACTCTTGCTCCAAGCGCTCTAACTCGTGCCTATGCTGTTCTTTAATTTGAGCGATCGCTTCCCAGCTTACAATGCCATGATTGCCACTCAACTCATCCCCAGCGATCGCAAGATTACCTCAACCCAAGTAATGGAGATTGCTGCACAATCACCAGTCGGTCGAGCAGTTTATTACGGCGGCATCAATGAATGGATACCAATAGCCTCTGTTAAAGAATTTCTCTGGCTATGACCGGGATACCAAAAACTTTATTGACTCTGCACCAAGTAATAAGCAAACCTCTCAAGCTGAAACTAAGGAGTCAGGCACACCAACAACCCAAGCTCAACTCTTATTGGCACTTTTGGAAAAAACGAAAGCCAATTCAATTGATGAGTTTATCCAAACCGAGTTGAAATTAGACGGAGTTCCACCAGATTTAATCCGCTTAGGAATCGAAATATTACTCCAAAATTCTCATATAAAGTACAAATTCGACAGTTGGAATAGTAATCAAAATTAAAATTTGGAGAAAATATGCAATCAGTTCTTAACTTTTCATCATCACTGCGGCATACCTTGCTTGCTTGTCGGTGCGCCCTGCTTGCTCTGGTAAAGATGTTTTTGCCAGCCACGCTATTCGTTCCAGAAGGAAATGGTGAAAACAAATGATTGGAAGCGATCGTTGACGTGTTTTGGGCTGAGTGGTTAGGGGCGATCGGAGGCGATATCAAGATAACCAGTCAATGCAGCAGATTGACCCATCTCCCTTGTGCTAAATTCAATATCATCTGCAACCACTGATTTTGGTTGCCCCAACTGTAATGCATCCTTAGTTCGAGCAGATGAATCGGAGGATGATTTTGATTTTGATGACCAAGTTAGCCGACCAATAGCTTGCATCGGTTGCACTAACTATCATGGAGTTGAGTATGGGGACAACGTGCTAGTCTGCGGAATACACCCGAATGGATGGGATAGCGAGAATTGCCCAGATTATCATTCATAAGATTGCTCCTGATCTAGGACTCATGTGATACTTAAGATTGTAAAAAATTGACCTGCTCTCTAGCCCTTCTCGAAAAGCCACTACTCAGATAGGCATTAGGCATTGTTATTGCCACCATTAACTAGTATGTCGAAATGCAACACGTCTTCGCGATCGCCTAGCTTTGTATAAAGTTTAATGGCTGGCTCGTCACCGATATCTGCCTGGACGAAAATGACATAAGCTCCACATGCTGCTGCTACTTCCTTCAGTTTGTGAATTAATGCCGTTGCGATCCCCTGCCGTCGGTGTGCAGCGGCAACAGCTAGATCGTAGATGTAAATCTCACTGCGCTCCTGCTCGAACTTTTTAAGCTCGTATGCAGTAAGACCGCCAACGACCTCACCTTCTTTCAATGCAGCGATCGCAATGAAGTAGTCACTATCGAGCAGTTGCCGCAGATAGTCTGCACTAGGTGGATTTGCATAGGTCTCTACCCGATCGAACGCCTCACCAAAGGTCGCTAATAGAGCTTCCATTAATGCAACGTCCTCTGGCACGATCTGTTGAATGCTTAAGCTCATTAGTATTTCCTAAGCTATATTCCTACTGAACGGCTAAATCCTGCTCGTTCATACAATAACTGAATTCTGGCTCCTGACTCCTGAATTCTGTTTTGATAAACCAATTATGACCCTTGGTGGAAAGCAGAAGTGGTAACGCTTTATCAACCAGGACTTTGAACGGATAGCTTAACGTGTATAAAAACAACAGGAACAGTAAATAATAATCATGCCTTAGAATCTAAAGCAATTATCCCAGTAATGCAAATCCAAAAGTCTACTTTTCTTATTTCAGTAAATTTACTGCAACAGTATTTCTCTAGAAAGGTACATAAAAGTAGAAGTTAACTTTCAGGAAAATTACGATGAATTTTACAGAATCTATCAAAAATGAGCTAATTTCTTCAGGTATAATTGACCAAACTTTAAAGGTAGGAGATATTATTCCTAATTTCATTCTACTTAATGCTTTCGGTCAAGCAGTAGAATTACAAAAATTACTAGTTAGTGGGCCTGTAGTTATTTCCTTTTATCGAGGTTCTTGGTGTCCTTTCTGTAACTTAGAACTAGCAGGACTCCAGCAAGCATTACCTGCAATTAAAACATTAGGAGCATCACTAATTGCTATTTCACCTCAAACTACTCGTCATACCATATCAACTGTAGAAAAACATGAACTAACCTATGAAGTATTGAGCGATCGCAGCAATATGATTGCTCGTCAATTTGGGATTGTGTTTCAAATCCCGGAGTATCTAAGACCTATATTAGAGTCAAAGGGTCATGTGTTACCTAGATACAATGGAGATGAGTCTTTTGAACTACCTATTCCAGCTACATTTGTAGTCGATCGAGACGGAAAAATCGTTTATGCTTTTGTTGATGCAGATTATACTAAACGGTTAGACCCAATTGAAATAGTGAGTATTCTAAGAAATATTCCTATAGTTAGCAAAAGCTAGTACCGCTTGGCGTAATTCGGAATTCGTAATACAACTCTTGGAGACGCTACGCTCAGTACAAGTTCGTAATTCGGATACTGCAAGCTTTTCATTGATTTGGAATGGGTGTTTTATTTACGCCGTACTGTAGTAGCATATTAATTTTAGATTTAACTATTTTTTCCAATTCTTAGATAATATTCAGCTTTATATCATACTCGTATCAGGATAATCTGTAATTCTAATAATTAAAATAAATCAGGCAGAATTTATAAAATATTTACTTATAAAGTATCTGTTTGATTTGATGAGTTTCATTTAAAATTATTACAAAAGAGTTGTCAAAGATATGCAAAATACTAATCTACAAAAAGCGACATTTGGAGCAGGCTGTTTCTGGGGAGTTGAAGCAGCATTTCGTCAAGTAAAGGGAGTAACTTCTACAGCAGTTGGTTACAGTGGCGGACACTTTGAGAATCCAACCTACGAAGATGTCTGTAGAGGCAAAACTGGACACGCTGAAGCAGTGGAAGTGGAATAAAATCCAGCAATAGTATCTTATGATGAACTGCTAAATGTGTTTTGGAATAAGCACAATCCCACAGCATCAAACCATCAGGAGCTAGATGTTGGTTATCAATATCGGTCAGTGATATTTTTCCACACTCCAGAGCAGAAATTATTAGCAAGAGCCTCCAAGGAGCAGCTTGAAAATAGTTCTCGTTATCACAAAAATCCAATTGTGACGGAGATTGTACCTGCATCACAATTCTATAGAGCAGAAGAGTATCATCAGCAATATCGAAAGAAGCATGGACGAGCATCTTACAGGATAGGCTAATCTTTCACCGGATTGAGGGGATGTTGAGAGTCGAATGCTGCAAATCCCCTTACTTGCTATACATATCAGGAAACTTTGCTTGAAGTTTAGCCCAACGCGGCAAGTCATTCACTATCATATAGCGCTCGTTTATACACGGATGTGCTATCAACTGAAGCGCTTTTAATTATCTAATTCGCTGCCATAAAACACTGATAAATAACACTGCAAATACTGAATGTACAATGATTACAAGTGTATTAATCATGCTGCTAAGAAAACTGTAAATTTGGGCGATCGCTACCAGACTATGAAAAATAGACAAAGCGATTAATCCCGGTTTTAGTTCTTTTTTATCAGTCAAATCGAGCATTAAAAAACTCAAAGTCCCCAAAGACAAAGCACCGCATCCAATTACCCGCAGTAAAGAAATAGACAGTTGGCTATCCAGGGTAAGCAAAGTTGGAAACAAGAAAAATACGCAACCAATTCCTATTTCAAAAATAGTATTGGCTATTAATAGCATTCGCATTTAGGAAAACGCACTTCAGACTCGCACACACATTAACATAACTTTATACGCGAAACTCATATACAGGCGATGCGGCTGCTGTCATTGTTAGAAAAGAGCGATCGCCCACAGCCGAATGTCCAGTACTTCACTAAAGTTTACGCCCGTAACCTGGGTGTTCACTTAGCACCTGTCAAGCTTTCAGAGCAAAAGTCAGTTTAGGGAACTTATGGAAAAGATAGAGTTGTCAGAGATACAGTTAATTTCCAGTAGTCGCGTTGAGTTCATCCCTTTTCCCTTTTCCCCTTGATGTTCCCACTTTCGGAACTTTATTCTTGAGGAAATGGCAAACTTGTAACTTAGCTTTCAAATTACATTTGTCAAATTTGAATAGTGATTAAATTATTGAATAATACACAGTTTTGATATTTATGTACAAAAATTTCTATTTTTCTAAGTATTTGTCCCTGAGCTTAATCCTAATGACTCTGACTGTTACCTCTAACTCACTTCAAGTAGAAGCAAAAAGTATACCTAGAGAAAAAATTTTGCGAGGCGAGAATTATGGAAAACTAAGAAACCAAGAAAAATTACGTACATACTATATGTATACGCCAAAATCTTACAATCCTAAGCATCCAATATCGTTAGTTTTAGTGTTTCATGGAGATAATGGTAGTGGCAAATCTATAGAGAAAGTTTCTCGCTTCAATAATTTAGCAGAGGCATTTGGATTTATTGCAGTTTATCCAAATGGACTTGACCATCAATGGAGCTTTACAGGTCATGTCAGACAAAAAGTGGATGATATTTCATTTGTTGCAGCTTTGATTGGGCATATAGAGCAAATTAGAAATATCAACCGAGGTAAAATCTATGCCACTGGTTTTTCTCAAGGTGGGATACTCACTCAAGCTTTGGCCTGTAAGCTGCCGAATAAAATTGCTGCTTTCGCATCAGTAGCCGGCTCTCTAACTACTCGATTTGCCCGTAGCTGCCATCCGACGGTTTCGATATCAATGATGATGATTAATGGTACGAAGGATTCGAGTGTACATTATCATGGCGATCCCATTACTCAAAAAGAGGCTCTTGTTTCTATCCCAGAAACCATAAATTTTTGGCGAAGGCATGACCGATGCACTTCATCATCTCAATTTCAACACTTAACTCCAATTAAATCTCTTAATCACTTGCAAGTCAAAGCTTTTGGTTATTCGGGTTGTAGAAACGGTTCAGAAGTATTGCAGTTCACTGTAGTCAATGGTGGGCATTTCTGGCCCGGTGGCACTTCAACCGATCCTAAATTAAATCAAGTCAATATTCAGCTTGGTTTTAATGCAAGTAAAGCAATTTGGAGCTTTTTTCAACGCCACATTTTGAGTAGTTTCAAAACGTCAACCATTAGAAAAGCTAAAAGATAATTTCCCAAAAATCTGACACTATACTCAAACCACGGTATTAGGGATAACATTATATAGAAATTGAAAACTCTTTTTAAATGCATTACATGAACCTATCCCACTAATACCAGCAATATGATAATCTACTGTTGATGACGGTAAGTTGTATCAGGGTATGGCTGGGCGATTTGAAGGCTTTTCTAATTCAATATATGCAGTGGGTAAGATACATGAAAAAAGCGTGGAGTAAAAAATGCTTAACGTTAGTCGCACCGTTCATGTGCATCTTAGGGGTCGCCACTCCTGCTGCTAGTGCTGTAATTCGGGTCGAGCCGGATGATTTCCGAACATTCACACCTCTAACCAACGCGGTTCCAGGCGTTACACTGTCTATAGATAGTAGACCCGAACTCTCTATCATCTCATACGATCTTTTCGGAATTCCCAGCACAGGAACCCGTTTGTTTGGGATTATTGGGCCTGGTGGGGATGGGGCACAATTCTTCTTAAATAGCCAGTTCCGCGCTGACTTCAATCAACTTGCGGACTCTGTATCGATTGATTTCATAGGTGATGACTTCGTATTTAACACACTTGGGCAACTACTTGCGTTCGACTCTAATGGAAAGCTTTTAGACAGCTTTTTCACCGATCCTCTTGCAAAAGGGCAAAGCCAGACAGGTGTCGTCACATCAACTGGATTTGAGATTGCATATGTGATAGCAAGCAGCACAGAATCCGGAGGTGCCACGGATCTAGACAACTTTGTCGCCAATGTAGCCTCTGTCCCCGAACCCTCCTCTACGCTAGGTATACTGTCTATCGGTACTTTGGGTGCAGGTTTAGCTTTGAAACCTCACCGTTCGCGCAATCGAGGATGAGTTTGGTGAAATAGATGAAATAAGGGAGAGTATTTAAGCAGGCGTTGGCACAGCCTCTCGTAGAGATGGCGTTCCGCCCACCGTAGGCGATCGTTTTCGGCATCCCTTGTGCCAGAAAGAAATTTGTGTAGGGTGTAACGGTTTAATGGTAAGTGTGAAAAATGGCACATTTACCCCAACAAATAATAAGCTAATCGGCATTTAAGCTGCAATATAACTGACATTACCTTTGTTTTTGATTTTCCGATGCCACTTAATGACTAACTCGCCTTGATTCAACAACTTATCTAGTAGTGATTTTAACTCATCTACTGATTTAAATAACCGATGAGCAATATATTCCTTACATGAGTGCCAGACTAACTCGATAATGTTGTAATCAGGGCTGTAAGATGGCAAGAACTCTAAAACAAAATTCGGAAACTGTTCAGATATTTTAGCTAGAACATCTTTGCGTTTATGAAAACTAGCATTATCTAAAATCAAAATAATTTTTGGCCCATACTTAGCAAAATTTTCAGAACAGTTACCTTGATTTACCCACTCCTGTTTGATTAATTCATTTAATTGTTCTAATTGCTCGTAAAAAATATCTGCATTACCTTTTTTGACGAAGAAGCATACCCGTTTTCGGTCTAATTCTCGGATTGCTCCCATCACATTGACACCTCCACAACGTCGTTGCCCTGGAACATTCTTGCGCTTTCCTTTTTTACCCCAATTCTTGCGTCGAATCACACGTAGACTAAAACCACTCTCGTCCCAAAACCATACCTGTAAACGCTCTGGCTGCTCTCGTGCGATTGATAGATATTGAGCAAGTTTCTCCTTGAACTTGGCTCTTTCGATTGGGTTTTGTTTATCTTCCAGGTCATATTTAGACCAGATATAACTATACTTTTTTCTCTTTAATATCCTCCTAACTTGAGAACTACTTAAATCAATTCCTGTTTTTTCGGTTAAATATGTAGCTAGTCGCTCTGCCGTCCATTTCCCAAATTCATACCCTAACGTCGATGGTTCTGTATCAACAGTTTTTAATAACAGTTCAACATATTCAGGGGTGGCTTTTCGATAATGTTCGTATTCTCTTTTATTATGTAAAGTTTCTAAATCATCGGGATCTCCATGCATACACCAATATGCTACTGTTCTGTGCGAACAACCTAAAAATTTAGCAATCTCGTGTTGTGGTTTTCCATCATTCTGTAGCAGTATAATTAAAATTCTTTCTCTAACGTGTGGTAAGTCACTTTCTTTTAGAGCTTCCTGTAGCTTGGTGATTTGTTCTGGCGTTAAAAAGTTTTTGGCTGCTGGTGGCATACTTGCTTTTGAACGGCTTCATCTTCTTATTATGCAACTTACGTGCCGATTAGCTTAGTTTAGATGAGTTACCACAAACTCATATTGCACGACGCAATTTTAAAAATATAGCAATCCGGAATCATTCGTGAGAAAATACGTAAAAAGATGTAAGTAGTTTTAATGACTAGGGTTAGGGTGCGGCAATGTGGATGCGATCGCGCTTAAGAGTTTATTGAAAATAGCCAAGATAAGCGTGAAGTTCAACGAGCGATAGCAGTGAAGATGTTGTTGTATGGATACAAGCATGAAGAGATAATACCGATCCTGGGGGTGTCGAGCGGTTTTATCAGCAAGTGGAAAAAAGCATTTTTCAAAAATGGAGTAGAAGGTTTAAAAGCTGTCCATCAAGGAAGTGTTGGGCTATTAAGCCCAGAGCAACGTTCGTCCATAATAGAGTGGCTGTTAACAAAAAATAGATGGACTTTGAACGAGCTAGAGTATGAGATCAGCCGCAAATACGGCGTTACTTTCTCTTCAAAACAAAGCTATTATGATTTATTTAATGAAGCACGTATCAGTTGGAAGAAAACTCAAGCTCACAACCCAAAATATGATCAGGAGTTAGTCGCGTCAAAAAAAAAGATATTTGTACACTGTTGGCAGGGCGACGTGAGGAAATAGAATCTGGAGAACTAGTCGTATTCATGGTCGATGAATGTCATTTGTTAGTTAACTTGGTGCTACTATTTTGTCGCAACTGATAATCGTCATACACTAACATTGACTAAATCAACATCAGCAAGCCATATTGTTCTGCTTTGGGCAGACACTTCTTCTAAAATTGGAGAGCACCACTCTACTCCATAAAGCCAATTATCTTTGAGGCTAAAAATTCCTTGAATAATACGGCGTGTCGGCTGTTCACCGAAATCAACCTCAACTATATCCCCCAATTTAAAGGCTGGAGTAGAAACAGTGGACTTTTCTAGTAGATTTGTTCTATGAAATTCTTGTTCAGCTAAGTAGAGAGTTTCACTCTGGCAAACAATTGCATAAATCCATTGCTGTCTTTCCCACTGAACACCACAGCAGTAGCCTGACAAATCTGAGATTGACAACAAAACTTTTTCTAACATTTTCACTGCTAAGGGAGGCATGGACTGACCCCATTCAGGAGAAATATGCCAACAGGATTCTAAGGCGGTAATTTGGTTAATCATCTGGGAATGTAGTTCTCTTTTTTATACATACACTCACTTGCATCAGTCCGATCCGGAATATAATTCAAAATAAATATAGAAGTGATTGGCTGGTATCTGATGTTTATTAGCATCTGTCCCTAATAGAGATGATCTATCCCTAACCTCTAACTATTGAAAAACAAAGAAAAAAATGACTGAATATTTAACTGGTAAAAAAACAAGTATAGAGCAACTCAATGAATGGATTGATTTTTTTCATACTCATGGTTTTATTGTAATTGACAATGTGTTGACACCTGAACAATGTGAGCTTCTCAAGAATGATTTAGATGAAACTCTCAAAAAAATTGAAGGTGAAAATTATCACGAATCAAAAAAAATGATGATGAAGCGAATGTTCGAGCATTCAAAGCAAAATCTAAATCTTTTTGCTTTAGAACCTATAGTTACATTTGCAGAACATTTAATTGGTGGAGCAAATGGAATAGGTTACTCAATACAGGATGGTGTTCCCAACGCTAATATAATTCATGTTATCCACAATAACTCATTTAAGATTCCTCCAAACACTGATGGGTTGGCTAAAAATGCTTGGCATCAAGACGATACACCGCACGTAATTTCCCTTGATGGGGAACCCTTAACCAACATTCGCCTGAATGTTCTAGCATTCACAGTAAATTATTACTTGACAGATGTACTATCTGAAAAAAATGGACCAACTCAGGTGATTCCAGGATCTCATCTATTTGGGAAATTCTGCAATGGTGATATTTCTGGATATGAAGACCGGGTTTATAACTGCTTGGGAGCAATGGGTTCTGCTGTTTGTTTTAACAATCAGGTATGGCATAGAGGGTCTAGAAATTCGTCCTCTATAACTCGCTACATTACGCAGATTACCTATGCAAAAAGACTGGTTGGGCATAAGTACGAACCCTTTATGAATTATCAAATGCCTAGTCACTGCTATGAAGAAGCAGACCAGAGATTGAAACAACTCTTAGGATTTCTTCCCAACGGTGCTTATGGTTAATCTGATGATTATGAGGCTACTTTTCAAAGTAAAGCTTACCTTAAATTTAGAGATAAAAGGGCAAAAGACGCTAGTTATTGGTTGTAGCTTAGGAGATAATGCCGAAGCTTTAGCTCCGAAGAGGGTTTGAAGTAACCGCCTTTGATTGTCTGACGACAAGCTGCTTCTCTTCTCTACGAGAGGCTGTAGCTATGCCGCAGGCTTTACGAGACGCTACGCGAACGCATATACGCCTGGTGTCAGCAGCGATTTCCCGATTCGACCGTTAACTATGTCGTTGCAGATTTGTTAGCAATTCCTCACAATGGGATCAAGCCTTTGACAAAGTTTTTGAATGTCGCAATATTCAAGCTTTGCCCTTGAATGTGCGACTTCTGCTGCTGTTATTAATAGATCAAGCAATTTGCAACTTCTTTTTGAACCCAAGTCATATATAGCTATCATCGATGAAATTATTCAAATACCCAATTAAGCTTGCTTCCTCTTGCTTTGCCATCTGTGTTATCGCTTCTACGGCTGCGGTAATTGCTCAATCCAAATCTCCACAAACCAATTCAGTAATAAAATTAACACCGACTCAACTAAAAGTTTTACGTTCACTAGGCTTAAAAATAGCATTACCAAGTTACGTACCTACAAATTTTCATGCCGACAAGGTAATAGTCTCGGCTGGGCGCGAAAATGTTGACAGTTTGCGTTACTTAATTGTTTACCAAAATTTAAGTGCAGAGAAATGCTTTGCGATTGAGTCAGTATCTGGGGGTATTGGAGACTTACCTGCTGGGTCGCGCAGTTACCCGATAAATTCTCCGATATTTGGAAAAAGCACTTTGGAGCAAGGATTATACGGTAATGCCAAACAACCAACATTGCTATCGCAGTGGTGGGGAGAGCAAAATGGCCCCTTTTACAGATTTGTTGGTACGGGAGTAATGCCAGAATTGTCTAATTGCAGTAACGTTACTCCTCAAGAAGCAGTCAAAGTTTCACAGTCGATTCGATACTCGAATTAATCGATTATGGCTTTGCAGTGATTGGAATGACAGTAGTAAAACGACTAACAATCAAGCAGCATACGAAAATTTACAATAGCTCTCTCGATATTTCTCAGTGCGATGAATTGAGTTATTGGCTGCGGGATTGGGGTAAATTACGATGCGCTCTAGGGTGTTGAAAGCGATCGCACTCTGGCGCAATGCCTCCTAAAGATTGCACTCAGAAATTATTGGGGGAAGCTCATGAACAACCAACCGAATCACGAAAACCTTAGCCCACAAGAAACGCCATGTCCTATCTGCGGCTCACAAAATTTTGTGAAGGGGTCGTACCGTTGGAGAATCAGTAAGTCAGTGGGTGTATTTCCGTGCTGATGGGGCTGGGTGGGGGGAAGGCGAAAAGCTACGTGCGCGTAAATGTAGAGATTGTAGCAATGTTCAACTGTTTTCGTATGATTAGCTCATCAGTAGCCACTAGTGAATAAATTGTAGGCAAATACTTGGCATTACCTACCCATCAGAGGAGAAATATTACGCTACATTTTACCTCCTTCCCCAGTCCGAACCCAGTAATCAATTTTGGCGGAGCAGACTAATAGTATAGTTAAGTAGCATTTTGGGCATACTCAAGTACAAAACTATACCTTTTGCAACTTTGATAACATCCTTTAAGTAATAGTTAATTAGATGGTTTATTTTTTGAGAAATTTACGGTAGTTAGTTCACAAACATACTGTCCATTATCGTCAGCCTGTACGTTAATTGTAATTGTTCCGTTGATTGAAGTCATGCTCAAGTTACATTAACACTGTATTATTTTAAACAAAACGAAAAAATTAGGGTTTCAAAGCCTCTCGAAGAGTGGGGGAGAGGAATGGAAGTGGGGTTTTTAGAGCCGTCGAACTCACGTTTATTTACAATTGGCTTGGCAGGAATAATAATCAATTGCAGCAATTTAATCCACTAGAATGGTTGTAGAAAATTAGTTTGGAGTGAATAGTAATGTTGACTAATTTTCTGCCATCACAAGTTAATCAGCTAACAGACCCAAAAGCGATCGCTTTTGTCCAAATGGGATAGGTTCCTCGTAGTTTACGCTAAAATAACCATTCTCCGCAGCCGCTCAGGAAAGCAGAATATAACAAATGGCTAACCTCAACCTGATTTCAGAATATAAAAGCTTTGGTGGCAAACTCGGTTTCTACAGTCATCACTCCTCCATCTGTAACGCCCAAATGCGCTTCAGCATCTATCAACCACCACAAGCAACTCAAAATCCTGTACCGATTCTCTATTTCCTCTCTGGATTAACTTGCACGGAAGAGAATTTTATGGCGAAGGCGGGAGGAGTGCAGCGCTTTGCTGCTGAGTACGGTTTGATATTGGTTGCACCAGATACCAGTCCGCGTAATACTGGCATTGCAGGTGAGGATGATGACTGGGACTTTGGCACTGGTGCAGGTTTTTATGTTGATGCTACAGAAGAACCGTGGCGTCAAAACTACCAGATGTATAGTTATATCGTCCAGGAATTACCTGCTTTAATTACTGCAAATTTCCCCACCCAACCTGATAAACAAGGCATTTTCGGTCATTCGATGGGGGGACATGGGGCACTTGTCTGTGCGATGAGAAACCCAGAACTCTACAAATCAGTATCAGCCTTTGCACCAATCACTGCACCTATGCGTTGTCCTTGGGGTCAAAAGGCTTTTGGTGGTTATCTTGGCAGCAATCAAGAAAATTGGCGTGCTTATGATGCTAGTGAATTAGTCAAGCAAGTAGGTTATCACAGTTCAATTCTTATCGATCAAGGGACTTGCGATCAATTTTTAGCTAAACAATTACTGCCAGAGGTGTTTAAGCAAGTTTGTACAGATGTTAACCAGCCGCTAAACTTGCCCTGCCAAGAAGGCTATGACCACAGTTATTATTTCATCGCCAGTTTTATTGAAGATCATATCCGTCACCATGCGATTGCTTTAAAAAACTAGACCGGAAGACAGGAATTCGGATTTGACACTTTTCTTAAGTTTTACATTGTAGTTAAACAATGGAGTTATTTAATTTGCCAAATATGTATAGTGCTATCCTCATTGCTACTAGCAAGGGTTTTACCATCTCGGCTCAGAGCAAGCCCTAAAACAGAACTGGAACCATCTTCAAAGGTATGCAACGGTTTTAAAGTCTCTAAGCTCCACAGTTTAATAGTGCCATCATAATTGCCGCAAATCAGAATTTTTCCATCGGGGCTGATGGCAAGAGATTCAACTGAACTAAAATTATCAGTAAAATCATGCAGCAGTTTTCCAGTTTGAAGATTCCATAATTTCAGGGTACTAATTGCACGATTTCGAGAAACTAGCTGACCAAAGCTACCAGTAACAAGCTTTTTGCTATCTGGAGTAATGGCAATAGCATCAACTCCGGTTTTGTGCCCTTTGAGAATATGGCGTGTTTTTTTAGTTTGCAAATCAATCAGCCTAATTGTATTATCATCGCCACCCCCAGCACTTACAAGGGTTTGCATATCAGGGCTAAATGCAACTTTACTCACAAATCCTGAGTGTGCAGCAATAGTATCAAGCAACTTAAGCGTGTGTAAATCCCAAAGCTTGATTGTACGATCGTCACTGCCACTAGCAATCAATTTACCATCTGAACTAATCGCAACGGTTTCTACCGCTTGGGTATGTCCACTATCACTGTTAAGCATAAGGAAAGTGCGTAAATCCCAAACCTTCATTGTTGGGGTGCTTATCCCACCAGTTACAATCCTATTGCCATCTGGACTAATAGCTATTGAAGTAATACCATCTGAGTGAGCGTCTAAACTACGCAACAATTTTCCAGTACGTAAATTCCAGACTTTAATTGTATCATCTCTACCTGCACTAATTAGGGTTTGCCCCGAAGAGCTAATCGCAACTGCTCGAACACCAAAAGTCACTTTTTTATGCCCAGTCAGTGTGTGAACAAGTTGAATCTGTGGTTGGAACTGAGTAATTGTACTCTTGTCCATAGGAAAATTTGAACTAGAAGAATGTACATCAATGACAGTGATGTTTACTGCAATTGCTAAAACTATTAATAAAATCTATCAATGTAGGTTGGGTTGAACGGCAGTGAAACCCAACATGAACAAGGATCAAATGTTGGGTTTCGTTCCTCAACCCAACCTACAGATATTATTATAAGTGTTTAACCGAACCTGATATAAGATAAATTTTCAGTGAATTTGTACTAGTATTTTTGAAAAAGAATTATAGTATTAAATAAGACAAAAAACTACTGAGTATAAAAGCTTATTTATGATGGCAGGCGCACCTTTTAATGGAAAAGGCGATTCAACTCATAGCCGAGAGAATCAGCAATACGCCTCCTTGGTAGAGCAACTCGATTTGATGATTCGGGCGCGGTATCCCTTAGTGTATGTGATTTCCGTGGAAGAAGAACCTGTGGAAGAAGTGCTGTTCCAAGTTGCATCGCGTTCTGTGCCACAACGACAAATTTTATTTTGGGATATTGTGCGGGGTTGGAGTGACAATGGTGCAGATAAAGGTTCGGTGATGGCTGCATTAGCACGTGTCGGCAAAGCTGACTCCCAAACAGCGGCGATGTTTGTACTGCGAGATTTGCATCCATTTGTGAAAAACCCTACCACGGAGAAGAATGCACCCATTGTTAGGGAGTTGCGAAACTTGACGCGGGAGTTAAAGCGATCGCGTAAAACCATCGTTACCACTAGCCATACTTTAGAACTGCCTGACGAGTTACTGCAAGAGGTAACAGTCGTTGATTTTCCCTTACCTAGCGTCAGTGAAATCGATTATTTAATTCAACAGTTAGTAGTACCAGAGAAATTAAATGTTTCCGGTTTGGCGCGGGAACAGTTAGTCAAAGCTTGCCAAGGTTTAAGCCGCACTCGGATTTCTAGAGTTTTGGCAAAAGCCTTAGCAGCTAAACAGCAGGTAAACGAATCTGACATCGATGGTGTATTGTCAGAAAAAAAGCAAGCAGTTCGCCAAACTGGGATTTTAGAGTTTTTCACACCGCAAGAATCACTCAAACGAATGGGGGGATTAGATCAACTCAAACAATGGGTATTGATGCGCCAAGATGCTTTTACTGAAGAAGCCAGACGCTACGGTATTCCTAATCCCAAAGGTATGCTTTTGGTAGGGATACAGGGAACGGGTAAATCTCTCTCTGCTAAAACCATCGCCCATGAATGGCGTTTACCCTTACTTCGATTAGATTCCGGCCGTTTATTTGGCGGAATCGTTGGTGAAAGCGAAAGCCGCGTCCGCCAAATGATACAGCTAACCGAAGCGATGGCACCTTGCGTTTTGTGGATTGATGAAATTGACAAAGCCTTCGGTAATATTACCAGTGGCATTGATGGGGATTCGGGAACATCGCGCCGGGTTTTTGGCAGTTTAATTACCTGGATGCAAGAGAAAACCAGCCCTGTATTTATTGTTGCCACTGCAAATAACGTGCAAATATTACCAGCCGAGTTGTTACGCAAAGGACGATTTGATGAGATTTTCTTTTTGAATTTACCTACGCAAGCCGAACGTCAAGAGATTTTTAAAGTGCATTTGCAACGGTTACGTCCCAACCGCCTGCAAGAATTTAATTTAGCTGTGTTAGCCAAACAAACTGCGAACTTCAGCGGTGCAGAAATTGAACAAGTAATTATTGATGCCATGCACCAAGCATTTTCCACAAGAGTTGAGGGACAGCGGCGAGACTTCAATACAGAAGATATTTTACAGGCTGTAGCGCAGACAGTTCCCTTAGCTGCGATCGCCCGCAATCAAATTGAAGCCTTAAAGCAATGGGCAGCAGAAGCAGGCGCAAGGCCAGCTTCCAATGATATTCAGTTAGTGGAGGAATTAAAGCACTACTCAACCCAACAAGGAATCGGGCCTTTAGAAGTTGATTAGAATAGAATAAATCTGCGTTTTGGCGGTTTATTTTTTCATCCAAAATCTCAAACACAAAATCAATTATGTCTCATTTCACAACTATTAAAGTTCAAATCAAACGCGGTGAAATTCTCCATGAAGTGTTGCAAGAATTAGGTTATCAAGTGGAGTCTAACACCAATGTACGCGGATATCGAGGCGATACAACTCAAGCCGAGTATGTAATTCGTCAAAAAAACGGTTATGACTTGGGTTTTCGCCGCAATGGAGAGAGTTACGAAATAGTTGCAGATTTTTGGGGAGCGAAAATTAATCAAAAGCAATTTGTTAATTCCATAAGTCAAAAATATGCTCATAAAACCTTGATGGCAACAGTCCAAGAACAAGGCTTTAATGTTGAGGACGAAGAAGTATTAGCAGATGGAACTGTGCGAGTAGTTGTAGGGCGTTGGGTGTAATTATATCGTGAGAAACGAGATCCCCGACTTCTTTAAGAAGTCGGGGATCTGAACTACTTCCGATTCTTACAAATCTGAACGATAAATTAGCGTAATGTCATAGTATATTCCACCTCTTATATCTTGACCAGTAATCCTTGGTAAAGAACCTATAGGCGCTGTCTTAACAGTAAATTGAGATTTATTTAATACTGATAAAACCCATCCTAATTGCTTGTAAGCATTAAAAAAATCATCTCTAATATAGCCAGCATTATCTTTATAAAAACAGGTAATATAATCCCCATCTTGATAAAAATGCCAACCTTTATTTAGTAATATGCTTTTTCGTACACTAAAACCAAAATGATTATTGCTAAACTTGACCCAGAGTTGATCGATGGTTCGCAGATCCGTTTGTGATAGATGATTCACATCAACAATATGGAAATACGGTTGAGATTTCTTTCCTACAGCTTCCTGAATTTTTTCATTAGTTTCTAAGTTAGCTTGCAGCCATTCTCCAGATGCCAATAAGTTACGTAAATTGCTGTAGTCTACTCCTGCTTGTGACTGTAAAGGAATATGTTGTAGTAAATTTTGTTTTTCATCTTCTGTAGAAGACTGAAACAGTAAATCGTAAGCCACCCACTGTAATAATCCCGTTTCAGTTAAAACAATCTCCTGCAAAAGCTCTTGACCTTCTTTACCGTATTTGAGAGCATCTGATAAAGCTGCAATTCTAGTTTCCTGCGAATTGCTATCAAGACGACGCTTCACACCTTCGATTCCGCCTAGAACTAACCCATCTACAGGAGGTCGTGCTTGTGCGCCAAGTACGGCATCATATTCTCTGGGTTGATTGGTATTATCTGGCATCGCTTTTTACCTGTGGCTAATACCAGTGTTCCCAAACTTAGGCTATTTTGCAGTTGGCTAATTTCTCTGCAAGCGCAGACAGGGTTCTGCAACCCGTCCAAAAGTCGCCTAACCCCCAACCAATAAATGCACCGCCACGGGGTAAGTTTCCCACTGGCGCACTCAAGTCGAATTTCAAATCATTCCAATAGCACCAAGTACCTTGAGAAAACCATCCCACACCTTTACCAAAGCGACACCATGCTTCCCAGTCGGGATTTGAGGTACCGCCAACGATTTGCCAGATATGGGTTTGGACAACAAAGCCAAAGCGTCCGTTGCTATATTTTTGCCAGAGAGTTTCAATCGTGTTTAAGTCTGGACAAGGGAATTTTTCGATGTCTGATGGATCTAAAAATCCTTGTGGTTGGCGATCGCATACCCGCAGCATTATACTAGCAGTCTCTTGGTCTGCATCTTTCCACTTTCCGGAAGCAAGTAAATTTTGCAAACGACTGTAGTTTAAATCAACCGCAGAGATTAATGGTATTTCACTGTCTAGATGGGACTGCACTTTTGCTAATGCTTGTTGTCCCAGCAGTGACGATACTGTAAATTGCAACTTTTCAGAGTCAGTATTTACAATCTCAAACACCAACTTGATACCAGCTTCGCCATACTTTAGGGCTTCTGCAACGGCGAGAATTTGTTGTTGTGGAGATGTGGCGCTGCTTAAACGTCGTTTAACACCTTCAATACCTCCTAAAACTACGCCATCAACAGGAGGTGGTAGTTGTCCGCCAAGCACAGCATCATATTCTCTTGGTTGATTGAGATTTTCTGACATTGCTGTTTTTATTTAGAAAATGCTTGCAATTTATCAATACAGCCTTGGTTTACTGCTTCTTTTAAAATCTTTTTTGCTCCGCGTCGTTTAAAATAAAGTGCTGCATAATTACGTTGTATCTGCGTACCATTGAACAGGTAATGTCGAATTCGGTCTTGACCTTGAGGGGTATCAACTAAGCCCAGTGTAAAGTCAACTAACTTGCAAGTGGCGCTAGTGCGGTCATTTTCTAGATTCTCCATTAGTGTATCGATATCGGACACTCCGCCAGCACGCGCCATCGCTACGAAAGCATCATATCTGTCAATTTTATGACTATAGTCCTGAAGTATTTCTTGTACTATAGGTTCTGGTCGAGAAGCTAGTAGTGAATAAGCTGCTTGGCGTACTTTCCATAATTTATCGTCTAACGCCCAGATTACCAATTCCAAACCTGCTTCGCCATACTTGAGTGCTTCTTCTAGTGCTGCGATTCTTTGTTCAATTACCGGATTTGCCAAGCGTCTTTTAACACCTTCTAGTCCTCCTAATACTACAGCACCAGGAGGCGCTTTTTCTTGACCGCCAAGAACAGCATCATAAACTCTTGGGCGATTGGTATTTTCTTTCATCAGGTTTTTAATGTTGAGCCTACTACTTAGTATTCCCAATCACTAAGGTGAGGCGATCGCATTTATTTTTGACTTTACAGTACTCCCCAAATCTTGATAGTTCCATCACTGCTGCCACTTGTCATAAATTGTCCATCAGGGCTAATGGCTATACAGTTAACACATTTTAAATGTCCGTGAAGCGTTTTCTTTAGAGTTCCAGTATTTAAATTCCATATTTTGATAGTCATATCACGACTGGTGCTAACTAAGTTTTTTCCATCAGAACTGATAGCTAAAGATGTAATGTAGTCTGAATGCCCTGTGAGCGTATATACAATATTGCCTGTATCTACATCCCATATTTTGATAGTTTTATCTATACAAGCACCAATAATATTTTTTGCATTAGGGCTAATAGCAATTTTGTCAACCTCCGAACGGGATTGTAAAGTCTTTTTTAGCCTTCTTGTCTCTACATCCCAAAGATTAATAATATGCATACCTGTCACAATAGTTTGTTTATCGTGGCTAATAGCATAAGCTCTTGCTGCCCATTTATCTCCTTCAAAACCTTGCCGTATTCCAGTCTTTAAATTCCATATCTTAGTGCTATGATATGGCGTTCCACTAAATAGAGTTTCTCCATCAGCGCTCAAAGCAACAAAAATTACGCTGACTCCACCTTCATGTTTAAGAAGTTGTTTGTGTCTAATTTTATCTGATTTGACATTCCACAGTTTTATTTTGACAAAGTTACTGCCATCTACCAAAGTTTTTCCATCAAGGCTAATATCTAGGGAAATAATAGAACCAGATTTAGCTAATTGAGTATATTTTAATGTCCCTAAATTTAAATCCCAAGCTTTTATTGTACTGTTACTTCCTCCAGTAAACAGAGTTTGGCAATCGGGGCTAATAACCATACTCTGAGCTAAATGTGATTCCCCTTCCAACGTACCGATATTATCAAACAGTTGCCAATAATCGTAGTTATGGAAAATATTTTTTACTTTTGTGTCTGGTCGATTACGCAATAATAAATAAACAGCTTTTTTTACTTCTGGTCATTTATCATTGTTAAAGAAATCTAGTAATAAATCTAAGCCTACATCTCCATATTTAATCACTTCTGTACAAGCAGCGATTTTGACTTTTACATCATTATTATTTAAATAAAGCTTGGCTCCTTCTAGTCCACCCAAAACTATACCATTTACTGGAGGTAAAGCTTGTCCGCCAAGGACAGCATCATATTCTCTAGGTTGATTCTGATTATCTGCCATTGCATTTTTACCACTCGACTATTAGTAGTATTCCCATCTTTTTTAAACGAACCGCCAAGATGCAGAGGGCGCAGAGAGGAGATTATTTGAGTTTGGCGATCGCACTTTTCATTCAACTTTTTTTCCTGGAAAAGCACTAATTTTATCAAACGCTACTACTTGATTCTAAAATTCCTACCAAAATCTTCATTAAATCTGGCAAATCATCGGGAATTCGATACAGCGAAATATCCTGAAAAATCTGCTGCCTGGTTTTTTCTAAGCGACCAAAACGCCAAGCATCACCAATTGTTACCGCACCATAAAAAATCTCACCTTCTTCTACTTCAGAAATAGCAATTAATTCTACTGCCATCTGCGTAAAGCCTCTTGTTAAGTCATCATTTTTCGCTTCAACTACCAATAAACTTAGATTGCTTTTCAAGAAATAATCTAAATTACCCTTTAACCAGTTGTTTACTGTCAATGGATACTCAATCCGGATTTGACATTGACAATAACGAGCAACTTCCAGCAATGTAGGTGCTACGAGTGTTTCACGTCGTGCTGTCTCGCTGCTCAAGCTAACTAGTGGTAAAGATTCATCAATTCGCTGTTGTAATTCCGGCAAACGTTCTAAATTGCGATCGCTACGTGGTAACTCCATTCGTGTTTTTAGCAAACCATAACCCAATTCCGCTAAAATTTCGTCTGCTTCATAAGGCATTTCAAAATAGGAGCGAAATGTGTAAGATTGCCCTTCTTGCAAAAGATGACGACGAGTCATGATTTTTTTGTTTGCAGCTACACATTTAAAAATTACTATTCAATTTTAGCGTTTTAAGTAGCTAGTACAAAAAGCCTGAAGTCTATAGACATTTTTCTCGACTCGCTTTTTCTAGGACTTAATACCCCAGATTTTGATAGTTTTATCTCTACTGCTGCTAACAAGAGTTTTTCCATCTGGACTGATAGCTACACAATAAACCCAATCAGTATGTTCTTTGATAATCCGTAGGCATTCCCCAGTTTGCAAGTCCCAAATTCTGATAGTTTTGTCTCTACCACAACTAACAAGAGTGCTTCCGTCTGGGCTGATAACTACACAATAAACCCACCCAGAATGTCCTTCAAGTGTGAACTGAAGCTGTTTTGTCTGTAAATTCCATACTTTAATTGTTTTGTCTTTACTACCACTAACAATTGTCTGTCCGTCTGGGCTAATAGCTACAGATTCAACACCATTTGAATGTTTTTTAAAAGTGTGTATAAGTTCTCCAGTTTCAAAATTCCACGCTTTAATAGTTGCGTCATTACTACCACTAACAAGAGTTTTTCCATCTCCACTAATAGCTAACGCTTGAACTAAGTAGTGTGAATGTCCATTCATGGTACGTATAATTTGTTCTGTCTGCAAATCCCAAACATTAATTCCGCTATTCTCACTACCGCAGGCAAACATCTTTCCATCTGGACTAATAACTAGAGAAAAAACTCTGTAAGTAAATTCTTCTAAAGTTTGTTTACGCTTTCCACTTGGGAAATCCCAGATTTTGATTTTATGGTCACCGTCATAAGTTCCTCCTCTACTAACTAAAGTTTTTCCATCTTGGCTAATAACTAAAGAATTAACATCAAAATTATTTATAGAAAAAGCTTGGAGTTGTCCGGTATGCAGATCCCAAGCAGTGATGCCTCTTCCAGAACTGAGAAGAGTTTTCCCATCTCGACTAATGGCAACATCTGTGACCAGTATCTTCTGCTGTAAAGTGCGGAGGCAAGTGATTTTTAACCAGGGATTATGTTCTTGTAACGACTGTTTGACTTTTGCTTCTTCTCGGTGGCGAAGTAACGAATAAGCAGCCCACTTTAACTTTCCTGATTCATATTGCCAAGCCTGAATTACTAAGTCTAAACCTGCTTCTCCATAATTTAATGCCTCTTTTAGGGCGGTAGTTTGCGCTTCTATATCTACACTTTTCAAGCGGCTTTTAACACCTTCCAGTCCCCCTAAAATCACACTACCAACTGGGGCAGAATTTTGAGATCCTAAAACGGCATCATATTGTTTAGGTTGATTCTGTTTCTTTGCCATTGTATTTTTACCATTTTACTATTATAAGAATCCTGTTTTTGAATACGGTTATTTTTAATAAACCGCCAAGATGCGAATAACGCGAAGATAAGATTATTTTAATTTGGCGATCGCCCCTCTCTCCACTAACATCTTCCCCGTCAATAAATCTTTTACCGTTACTACTAATACTCGTTGTTCGTTGACTTCAAATTGTGCTTGGATTCTGTCTACTCCTGTTTGTCCAGGCGGTTCGATATGAGCGACGCATACTTGTTGATGATGAGTTTCTAAAGAACGATAGCTATCTTGTTTTATTAAGTGGCTACTCGTCATTCTGCCTTGAGAATCGTAATAAACTTCTGCTTGGGAAACTTCTGCAACTTCGCCAATATCAAGGCGAATTTCTCGCTGTCCTTCGGTGGCTACTTGCAAAGTTAAAGGTTCAGAACGCGCCCCTGGATACTTTGCTCCTTTTTCAATTAAAGTAAAATAAGAATAAGTTTTGCTGTGGGGTTCCCAAAGCCGGATAGCATAACTGTGGCGCAGGTAATCATCAACTGCTGTCATTTCACTTAATGCTAATGCGCCATGTGCCACAGCTTCAAAGGGTTTATCTAATTTAACTTTTTGTCTGCCGAAATAGGAAATTACTAGTTGTTGAATCGCCGGAATTTGGCAAGTACCGCCGACTAATAAAACTTGTTCGATGGTAGATTTAGCGATACCTTTGGAAAGTGCGATCGCTAATACTTCATCTATTGCTTGTCTTAACTGTTCTAATAATTGTTGATTTTCTAAAATTTCGCCCAACTCGTCCCGATGTAACTGCAATTCATGGGACATAAAATTTTCATCATCAAACCAAGCTTCTTTGGCTTCATCTGTTGTTGAAAGTTGTATTTTTACCCTTTCTGCTACTTCCAATAAATTCATAAAACCGATTTCTCCTACTTCAGCGCGGGAGGAATTGATTTTTTGCAGATAATGTTCGACAATCCAAGTATCGATATCTACACCGCCAATAAAAGCATCAGATTTAGCAAGAACTTCAGCCCGTACTGCTTGCTGTTCGGAAGCGACGCTGACAGTCCGTACTAAACTTAAATCCAACGTTCCGCCACCAAAATCCACTACCAAAACCACAGTGCCAGGACGCTTGATAGCATAACCAAGGGCGGCTGCTGTTGATTCATCGACAATTTGCACTGCGGGAATATTCAGCTTGTCGCCCAAATTGCGAAACCAGTCAAGATATCGCTCAAACGCACCTACAGGAACCGTAAAGATAACACTATCAGGTTGTAATTGCTGTTCAACCTGTTGCCAAATTTCTAACAAAAACAGTTCTGAAATAATCTCAGCACTATAACTATTACCATCCAAAAGTCGGGGAGGTGGCACAAAATCCGCTGCTAAATCGCGTTTAAAAGCTCGAAAACAGCGTTCAGGCTGGGCAAACCCCAAGCGTTTGGCACGTACAGATTCACCAAACAAAATGCTATTTTGCCCTTCCACAAACACCAAACTCGGCACCACGCTAACTTGTTCGCCCCCAACCTCAAACCGCCGCGACATCGAATCAAATCGCAACGTCCGTGGTTTTTGCGTAATCAAATCCGTAGTACAAACAACAGTATTGCTAGTACCAAAATCAATTATTACTGTAGTCATTTGTCATTTGTCATTTGTCATTTGTCATTGGGCATGGGGCATTGGGCATTGTTACAGACTTAGCTTCCTTGTCTCCCTTGTCCACCTTGTCCCCCTTGTCCCCCTCATCCCCCTCATCTCCCTCATCTCCCTCCCGGTAAACTCCGGCTAACCTTGGCAGGGCAAAGAATTCTTCCTTGATGCTGATAACCAACAAATCGAATGTAAACTAATTCACCTTCAGTAATATCAGCATTGTCTGGTTGATGAAGTTGAGAATTATAAGGCACTTGTTTCCAAGGTTTGCCTATCTGTTCGTAACCCCATTTACTAAGAAGATTATCTAGAGGAGTAAACATCGAAAGCAGATTTTTGACGGGCAATTCTGGTTTAACACTCACCATTTGGTGGATGCTGGGGTAGTTCGTCAGTAATGTCTGCAATTGCTCAAATGTGGAAGTGCGAAATTCTTCTGTTAGTTGTAGACGTTGCTGTTGCAACTCTTCATGGAGTCGCACGCCTTCTTGATGCAGTGCGGCTTTTTCAGAAATAAGTTGCTGTATTTTTTGCTCTAATTCTAAGTATTCTTGACGGGATGCTTGGAGTTCATCTTCTAGTAATTTGATTTGAGATTGCGCTAACCCTAACTTATCAATTCGCTTGTTTGGTTGAGAAGCGATCGCCGCGTTAATTGCTGGAATAATCAAAAGTAACGCCAAAAATCCGATTGCGATCGCTAAAATACTTTCCAGAGAAAACATTCCGCTTCCCTCGATGTCTGAAATGATGTCTGCAAGCATCTGTATCTCTCCTATTGTTGTTTGAGAGACTGTTGTTCTGTTCCTGTGACGTTTTCTTCTCCCTCGTAATATTCAGTCAGCAGTTGTTGAGTTTCTACGTCTCCCAAAGCATCTTCAATTCCAGATGTTGTGCTGGTACAACTTGCGCCAGAAGCACCAATCACTGTTTCCGTAATTTTTCCATCTTTACCGATGCGATACTCAATTTTTTGATACTCAGCCATAAGTAAAATATCTATATTTTCAAGGTTTTCAAGCAATACGCAGTTATTCCGTTGTATCACTTTTGCCAGTTAACTGCAATTACCATCTGGCACTAGCACAAACAAATAAATGTGTCAGGGCTTTACTAATTTACTAAAACAAATGTACTATTTTTGATGAGATTACACAAGCCTCAAAGAAACTGAGTCAAAACTATGAGTGTGTCATTTGTTACAATTTGTGGGCGATCGCTGCAATTTAACCCATATTAAATATCAAGAATCCAATATCAATGTATGTAGCATTCATCCCCTGTTAAAAGCCTATCCTAATTTAGAATTACTTCACATACGCGGGCGTATGCTTGAGAGGATGTTTGGAAAGTATTAAAGGAATCTATTAAGCGAGTCTTCTCAGCATTAACCGAATCATTGCAATTTGTACAAATGTTTCATGCGTTTGCGGTAAAATTTCGTAGTCTTTACTTAAACGACGATACCAATTAAACCCTCCCATTGCTACGTTCAACAACCCAGCGTTTGGGTAGTAGGACAAAACCCTTCGCATCAGCTGGACGACGTACAACCTCTAAAATCCAACGGTAAGTGTCTATAACCCATTTCATAAATCCCTGACCCTGATACCCCGCATCAACCCAAATACAAACCAGGCGATTTAAGCGATCGCTAATTCTCTGCTTCGCTTGCGCGAATAATTTCTTTGCACCGGCTTGGTCAGATTCGTAAGTAAAAGTGACTACGACCATCAATACCAATCCGAGAGTGTCAACAAGCAAATGCCGTTTACGTCCTTTCACCAGTTTGCCGGAATCAAAACCAACTTCAAGTGATACCATCCCCGTGTGATTGGTGAACGCGACCCGAATAATCCCTTTCATTGGCGATGGGCATTCAATTGGAAAGAGAAGATAGACAGGGCATGGAAAAGCAAAAGTATAGGCTCAATTCCCCCTGGTGCTGTCCCTATGATTCGTCTAATGCAACAACAGGGGGCAATTAGGGAAGATATTATCGCCTTTATCAAAAAAGCGAAAACCAAAAAGCCATCACTAAAATTGGATGTCTGCAAAAATTTTGATAACACAAAAATAAAACCAGTTCTTCCAGATGATGCGGCGATCGCTGTAGTACTTTTCGCTGGTGGCGGCGGGATTGAAGCGGGGATGGTTCAAGCCGGGATTCGCCCAGCCATTGCAGTGGAGTTCGACCCCACAAAACCAGATTTGAGCAGGGCGATCGCTCTCAACCATCACCGTAACTTTCATGAATATGGCTGCAAAATCATTCAGCTAACAGTTCAAGAAGTAGCACGGTTAGGATTTCTAGGTTTTAAGAGCCGCCCCGATTACCTCCACGCATCCCCGGTGTGTGCCAACTTCAGTCAAGCTCACACTGCAAAAGCGGGTATTGCGCTTGAAACGGCTGACGATTTGAGTGCAGCGATCGCAGTTGCAGAAGCCATCCGACAGTTGCAGCCACGGGTGTTCACTCTCGAAAATGTTCCGCGTTATCAGAACAGTCAGAGTTTCAGTATCATCCTGTCAGCTTTGGAGCAAGAGGGGTACTCGGTCGATTACAGCGTGGTCAACATGGACAAATTTGGACTACCCCAGGCGCGGCGGCGGTTAGTCCTGGTTGCAAGCAAGGGTTTTCACGTTGCCCTACCTTTGGGGACTACACCTTGTGGTTGGTATGGGGCGATCGCTCATCTCATTCCCATGATGACCGATTCTCAACTACTCCCTAAAAAACGGCAAGCGGTAGAACAATTTCTGACGGCTAACGAACCAACACCACTGCTGATACAAAGAGTTGGGGGGCGTGCAGAGTCCAAGTATAAACCTGCACACTTGCCCTGTAACACTATCTTGCGATGCCTGCGGCGGGCTGCGCCTACGCACTTCACAGATCGCAAAGGCTGCAACCGTAGTAAGTTCGCTGATATCTGGTTGCCAAATGGTACTGTCAAGTCTTTGTCAATCCAAGGAGCGGCGAAGTTACAAGGTTTTCCCGATTGGTACGAATTTCCCAGCGAGGCAGCAACGGCGGGGTCAATCATTGACTACTCTGTACCACCCAGTTTTGCCGCGCAGTTATTTACTCACATACAGAAAAATGAGTTATCTCAAAAAGATTAAGGGTAAGTAATTCGGATTAACTACCAACAGTTTTGAAATCATTTTAGTTAAAATGCCCTAATTAAAGTGCCTAGAGTTGGCGTACCTAAAACTGAAGAAGCTAAATTCCCTGGGATATTCCCATCAATTATCCAGCAGTCAATCCCTAAACTAGAAATAGTCAAAAACTCCTCAACTTTCTTAGCCATCCCGCCAGTAACATCTACTGATTTGCTCTTGCCCAAGAAAGGTTTAATCCGAGAATAGTTAGCTTGAGTAATATTGGAAACTACTTGCCCATCTCGATCGTATACACCTGCATAATTTCCAACATTTATGAGTCGAATTTTAAACTTACCTTGAAGATAGAAGTATTTCGCTAGTTCTGCAAGCATTGCATCTGTCGAGAGGACAGTACCACCAATAGCTCGATCTAGAACGACATCACCAAAAACTAAAGGAATCAAACCTGTTTTTAGACTACTTTCTATTACATTAAAGTCACTCTTCAATAGTTTCTTATTATGAGTAATTATCATAGTAATAGGTGGCAAACTTATTACTGGTAAACCTGCTTGTAAAAAACTTTTAGCTAGGAGGGAATTTAAATCTAAAGCATCTTGGTGAACTAAGCAAAACCCTAATTTTTCTTCATCACATGAAAAACCATTAATTGTATTATATTTATTCGCTGATTGGTGGGCAAAAGAACCAGCACCGTTACCAATAATCAGTTTCAGATTAGGATTTTCATGTTTGATTAGGCTCACTTGCTCAACCAGTTGTGTTATAACTTCTCTTCGAGCAGTATAAGGTTTATCCTTATCAGTAATTAAGGAACCTCCTAGCTTCACTAATACTAATTCCATAATCAAATATTAAATGAGGAAAGACATAAAATTATATGAAACTAATTGTAAACAAAAAAATCAAAATTACTAGTAATTTCAACGCAATTTAACAAAACGCATGAAAGTCAACAGTAAATTTTGGTTACAAAATAATGCAGCAAATGTTGTTACATCTACGTTGCCAATGGATAGCTGGAAGTTGGGATAATTTTTGCGATTCTATCTTTAACTCTTTTATTAAACCTCAAACTGATAAATTTGATACTTTAATTTTCAGGTTCAGCTATTATTCGCTGTTTAACCTTTACTCTAAACCCAATGCCGAGTTAAAAATGCACAAAGCGAGTAGTATTGCGGTCAAGCCTGTCGTGAAGCACCGCAAACTACTACAATGGCGGCGATCGCCTTGTTAGTTGGAGCTAAAAGTTTTCAATGACTACAGGCTCAACTGGTTGGGCAATTTCAAAATTGAAAATTCGTGAATAAAAGTAAAGTTCTGCTGACAAAGAACGCTTGATGTTTGCGGCTTTGCGGAAACCATGTTGTTCACCCTCAAAAGCAACATAAGCCACAGGCACACCTTTTGTTCTTAGCGCTGTAACCATTGCTTCAGTTTGATTGGGCGGAACTACTCGATCTTCTAATCCCTGGAAAAAAATCATTGGGCAGTCTAGACGCTCACTAAAGTTAATTGGCGATCGCTGTTGATAAATCTGACGCTGTTGTGGATAAGGGCCAATCAGACCATCCAAGTACCGTGATTCAAACTTATGTGTATCCCGAACTAAAGCTTCCAAGTCACTGACACCAAAATAGCTGGCTCCTGCTTTAAAAGTATCTCGGAAAGTTAAGGCACAAAGCGTTGTGTAACCACCTGCACTCCCGCCGGAAATGCTTAGACGAGCGCCGTCTACATCTCCCCGTGACACTAAGTAACGCGCACCAAAAACACAATCATCCACATCTACAATTCCCCAGTTTCCAGAAAGCCGTTGCCGATACTCCCGCCCGTACCCTGTACTGCCACCATAATTTACATCCAAAACCGCTATTCCTCGGCTAGTCCAATACTGAATGTTAAAATTGAGACTACTAGAAGTTGCTGCGGTGGGGCCACCGTGACTTTTGACAATCAAGGGCGGTTTTTCAGTCTCAGGAGCCGTATAGTCACGGTTTCGAGGTGAGTAGAAAAGGGCGTATGCTGTTTTGCCATCAGATGTTTCGTACTCAATGGCTTCAGCTAAAGAAAGATAACCAGCATCAATAGTTACATCACTAGAATACCGTAGTACTTCTAGCTCTTTAGTTGTCAGATCCAAACGGACAATTGCTGTTGATTGAGTTGGCGAGCTGGCGCGAAAAACTACCTGTTTAGAGGTGGCGTGCAGAGAGCTAATATCTGTGTAGGGCGTATTTATTAGTTCTAAGTTACGTGTTAGTGTATCAAGGCTTGCTAAATACCAAATGCCTTGCTGGGTATAAGTACAAATAATCTGGTTGGCAGACCCAAAAGCATAAGTGGACATCCCAAAATTCCATTGCGGCTGACCAAATTCTGCTTCCATTTGAGTTAGCGCTTCTACATTTTCATCTTGCCAACGATATATATTCCACCAACCTGTACGGTCAGAAACAAAATACAACTGACCATCTGGCGACCACTGGGGCTGAAAAATAGACTCATCTAAATCCCCAGCAATTTTTTGAGTATTTCCCAAAGAACCATCTGCCTTTAATTCCCCAACCCATAGTTCAGTCCCATCCCAAGGCATATTAGGATGGTTCCAAGTCAGCCAAGCTAAACGTGAACCATCCGGGCTCAGGCGAGGCGAAGCATAAAAGTCATTTCCAGATACTAATAGTTGGATTTTACGATCTTTGTCTAGTTCCACGCCGACTAAACTATTACTCGCCTCCTTTGTCACATCTGTATGATCTTCATACACACAAATAATTCGGTTGTTTTGACGATCGAAAACACCGTCTGCATAGCGTGTGGCAGCTATTGGGGTGATGGCTTGCGGTTCTCGATCGCTCTGTTGATAATATAGGCGTTGATCGCTAAAGTTGGAAAAGTAAACAGTGCCATTCACCACAAGAAAGGAACTGCCACCATATTCATGCACACGAGTACGCACATTGAAGCCACTAGGCGTGAGGGACTGGATTTCACCATTTGCACCCCGCCGCACTATGACATTTCTACCTGACTCTGATGGTCGTAACTCACTCCAGTAAATCTCTTCGCCACAGAGGGCAATTTGTCCCAACCCAATTATACTTGCGGTAATTAAGTCTGTTGTGATCGGCGATCGCCAACATCCGTAAGACGCTACTTCTGCTTTCATCACGCTCTATTCTGCTCCCTGTTCCCAAGAATCATACATTGTCTGTAGAGGCAAAACTCTGGCACACCCACTTATACTAATCCGTAATTCGTAATCCTAGCCTCTAGCTAGCAGCAAGCTACGTAATTGAAAGTTCTTTGATATAAATATTTTAGGCAACCAGATCGTTGGCGTCAGCTCTCACTGCCGGCCAACGGGTGCAAGACTCAAAGGAGGCCACTTGTATAAGAAAAACTGCTCTGAGCAAGGAGTTCAGGGCAGCACTTGAAAAGCGAAATAAAATAGGGGACTTTTAAAGCGTTGTCTCTTGGTTTATACATAATTCCTTTGGTATGTAATATTCTTCTTCTTTTGTTTTGTGTTTTTATGCAAAACTAACCAAAAATCTTGAAACTGCCGTCACACAAGAGTTAAGTGCCAGCATCAACACCATCCCTTCGGTAAGCAAGTCAGATGCGTGTAGACCATTGGTTTAGATTTGCCACTGAAGCGGTATACAATCATCACCCCTTCAACTCCATACAGGGGCGATCTGCGCTCTCACCCAACCGCGACTGCAATTCATACAGCGATCGCATAAAGCACTGCATGAGGTTAATCACTCCAAAATCTACTCTCATCACTACCGCTATCTCCTAATAAGTCTTAATTAACCTGGCAGATAGTGCTGTTGACTGCTACTAACTTGACGATTAAGAGAGACAGAATCAGCCGCAGATATACCAGAGAAATATCCGTCTTTTGAACCACACGATGGTAACGCCATTTGTTTAACTTTCACATTCTTTAGATATGCTTCTAACTCAGATTCTAGTTTTTCATAGAGCGCTTGCACGATAATGGCGGGTACTGCAACTGATTCAGTAGTTCCAGCAATCCCTTGATTTTTCTGTCGATCGCGATTCTCAAGAATCCTACTTACAAGTCTATTAGCAGCACCTAACTTAAAAGCATTTCTAAAAGTGCGATTGCCTTGGGCTTGTTTTGCTAATCGTTCAATGGTTTGTTCAAGATACTCAAACTGAATCCGAGTAGAGACGATATTCACTTTTCGCCCTAAGATAATCATTTTAGACCCGCTATGGTAGTGTCTAGCGATCGCACAGCAGTAATTCCCCCAACAAACACCACTTAGTAAAATAAATTTCCATGAGGTCATGCGTTTGAACTGGCGAATGACTTCTTCTTCTAGTGGTTGAGGTGTCCAATCTTGAAGTGAGGCGATCGATAAATTGTGCCGGGTTAGGATTTCTTGGGCTTTAGCTGCGGCGGCGCTTGCCTCTGCCTCGTTGGGAGATTGACTAAGTGCGAGTAGTTTTCTAATTTTGTCAGCGATTTTTTCTAGTTCTAACATCTGTGTCTGCATTCGTATCACTCAAGCAAGTTTTGAAAGTAAACATCCTTTTTAATATACTTGTGTAAAATGAAAAATGTAGCTAATTTTTATTCATACATAGCAAGCTTTGTAGCAATTATTCCTGCTAAAAACGGATATTCGCGATCGAGCCATGATTACTGAAAATGATGATTCAGTCGATGCAGTGAATAAACTAGTGAGAAAAATCTCTATTAAAGAAACCCAGCTAAAAATAGCCCAAGAATCGAATCTTATTCAGACTGCTGAAGCGTTAGAAAACCACCTATCCCAATTACAACAAGAATTGGGAGATAGTTAAGACACACAATTGCAATCATTGATGAGCTTTTGAAATGCTTACGACGGTAATTGAAATTCGCGGGAGAACGGCTGCGGTCAGAGATTGCTACAAACTCGAACTCAGCACAAGCGGCTTTCTTCAATCTGCTGCACTACAATTGTTAGATATCAGAAATGAACAAACTAACACTTTTACTATCTTTAGATAGTTTAATCATTCGCTCAAAGCTTAGTCCTAATTTTTTAAGCAGCTTTGCTGAATCATAATTGTCCGGTGTAGTGATAGCGACAATACGAGTTAAGCCGAAGGTTCTTCTCCCATACATCATGACAGCAGAAGCAGATTCATAGGCGTATCCTTTTCCCCGGAACTTAGGAAGAAAGGCAAACCCAACATCCACATCCTCCAAGGAATCTCTTTTTATCAAACCGCAAATTCCAATCGAGACGCTCTTCCCCTTTAGCTCAACCAAATACAGCCCGAAGCCGAAACGTTCATACATAGCAACCGGATTATTCAAAATATATTCACGAGCATCATTAAGAGTTCTTACACCTTTATCACCAATAAAGCGCAACCACAAAGGGTCATTCAATATCTCAAGAATGAACTCGCTATCTTCAACTGTTAGCCGACGAAGAACTAAACGCTCTGTTTCAAGAATTTTCATAGTCGAACACCTTGTTATTGATGTCTAACTATTTATTATATGAGCACGGGATAGGACATAATTTACAGCACTTTGCAAGTAAATGAAGTACACATTTTAATATGATAAATCTTGTGGGGTGGGCATCCTGTCCGCCCTTCTGTACTTCATTCAGATGAAATGTGCTGTATAATTACAAGAAATAAAATATCAGTTTACCAAAGTATAAAATCCATTTATCCCAATACTGATGCCAAGCATAGCAATTCAAAACAGCGATCGGATTTACTGGTAGCTGACAAATGCTTAAAAAATCAAAACCTCATTTTGGCCCGACTCCTGCTCGAAACTCGATTTTTCGTCATGATTCTGATTATTGTTGAGTGGTTTTACTAAACTCCAATCGATTGTTTATAACCTTACTTCTCCAATTTTTAGATTCCTGCTCAACCTTGATTTTTATTTTTCCTCTGCCTAAAGTGACAAAAGCGGTTGATGGACGATATGTCCGCGATGGATGAAAGAAACGGAATAAAAAGTAGGGAAAAAGTTTATACTCGCATTGTGTCTTGACAGTTAAGACCGTTCCCTCAATGGTGCATCTTCGCCCGTACAAAAGCGTGGTTCTAGGTTGTGACGGCGATGGCATTGGTGAAGCGTTGAGACGCTATCCCGTTTAGAAGACTGTATAATTCCGTCAACCTGGGTCAAGGCACACTCTCAACTTTGATATTGCTTGAGACTAGGGGAACTAAAATGAAGAAAAAACAGAAGTCTTCAGTTCCGAATCGCCAATCTCTAGGTGGCGCATCCAAGCTTAATCCGATTCATCCTCATGCTGCTGGTATTGACATTGGTTCCCAGCATCATTGGGTTTGCGTACCGCCAGGGTGTGCTAACGAATGCGTCCGGCGTTTTGGTTGTTACACTGCTGATTTATACGCTATTGCTGATTGGTTGGCTCTTTGTGGAGTTGAGACAGTGGCAATGGAATCAACAGGTGTTTATTGGATTCCATTATTTCAAATTCTAGAGACTCGGGGCTTTGAAGTCAAACTTGTGAATGCTCACCATGTAAAAACGTTGCCTGGACGCAAAACAGACGTTTTAGACTGTCAATGGTTGCAACAGTTGCATAGTTATGGGTTATTATCAGGTTCTTTTCGCCCAGAAGACGAAATCTGTGTTTTACGTAGCTATATCCGTCAACGTGATAGTCTCATCAGAACTGCCAGTGTTCATATTCAACGGATGCAGAAAGCTTTAACTCAAATGAACATACAACTGCATCAAGCAGTCAGTGATATTACAGGCACTACAGGTATGGCAATCATACGAGCTATCGTTGCTGGGGAACATGATCCAAAAGTTCTTGCAGCCAAAAAACATCACCGTGTTAAACGTAGTGAAGCAGAAATTGCTGCTGCGCTTGAGGGTGATTACCGAAAAGAACATTTGTTCGTCTTGCAACAGGAGCTACATCTGTATGATGTCTACCAATCCCAAATTGCCGAATGTGACCGTCAGATTGAGGAATGCTTAAGTCAATTTAACGACAAAATTGATATTTCCCAGTCGCCCCTTTCTCCACCCAAGCATATTCGCCACAAACCTCAAGGTAATGAACCTAACTTTGATTTGCGTACTCACCTTTACCGCATGAGTGGAGTAGATTTTACTCGTGTTGATGGTCTTGGTGTACTCACTGTGCAAATTATTCTTTCTGAGGTTGGTTTAGACCCCAGCCGATTCCCCACAGTTAAGCACTTTACCTCCTGGCTTGGCCTTTGCCCTGGTAGTCGCATTACTGGTGGCAAGATTAAAAGTTCTCAAACTCGCCCAGTAGTCAACCGCGCTGCCAACGCTTTCCGTATGGCAGCACAAACTGCTGGAAAAAGTAATTCGGCTTTGGGTGCTTTTTACCGTCGTTTACGTTCTCGCCTTGGCTCTCCTAAAGCTATCACTGCTACTGCTCATAAGATTGCGCGGCTTTTTTACAAACTTTGGACATCTGGAGGAGATTACACCGATCCTGGTATGGATTATTATGAGCAGCGTTATCGTGAGCGTATGGTTAATAATCTCCACAAAAGAGCCCAGGCTTTTGGTTTTGAGCTTATTCCTCAGCCCTCAGAAAATCTGGTTTCTTAGAAGAGGGATAATTAGATAACTAGCCCACTTACTTAATTTCAAGGGTGATGGTTAAGTTTGAGGAGGTTTGCCCTGATGAGTTTGCTCAAGTTTACAAATAAAATCTAGTATGAATGATGTAAATTTCTCAGGATACCAGAGTCCCCATTCGTGAAATCCTTCTTTTACAATAACTAATTTAGAGCCGGGAATAATTGCCGCCATTTCTTGGGCGTTACTTAATGTCGTAGTTAAGTCTTTTTCTGACCATACTAGCAAACAAGGAGCTTGGATTTTTGGTAGTAGATGGCTGATATCTTCGTATAAAGAAATTAGCAATCCTTGAATGACATTTTTTGTATTAAATAACAAGTTATAGGAGAAAACCAAAGGAATATCAACTAATTTTAACCTGAGTCTTGGCAGAAACAGTTGAGCGGTCATTTCGATTGCCCTTCGCGGGATCATCTCCGGTATAGATGGTGTAGGAATTCCAGTACTATCTATCAGAATTACACTTCTGACTTTTTGTGGAACAAGTGTACATAAAGTAATAGCAATACCGCCACCGAATGAGTGTCCTACTAGATGAAATTCTTGTAAATCTAAAACTTCCAAAAATGAAAGGAGAAATTTGCTATAGCTAACGTAATCAGAAATTAGACCAGAGTAAGTCGATCTTGCAAAACTGGGCAAGTCAGGAGCAATTATAGTATAGTGCTGTGCTAGTAGTTCCAGCACTTCTTGATAAGGCTCAGTAGAGATTCCCCAGCCGTGTAGCAATAGGATGGGGGTTGAACTCGAATCCAACTTACTTTGCTGATAAAAAATAGTGCAATCTTGTAAATCGACCTGATGATTAGTTAATTGAGAGTTCAAAACCACAACCTCATTTACCATAACTCGGTAATTTATTTCTACTGTTATATAACAGTAGCAAGCCCACAGGGTTGACGAAACTTTCTCAAGGCTTATATAAAATCGAATTCGGAATTAATAAACTTAAATTAGTAGCACTTTCAAGAGAAAGATCTGTTGCCTAATGAAAGAAGAATTGGTATTACTGATCGCGGGGAAACCGCCGCATCATCTTCTGCAATGGCACAGCCTAGTCATCTGGCACATACACAACCTCGCCCGACATTGCCATCTGGCCATTGCACTGGAACCATCGGCAGTACCTTCGGATCTTCCGGGAAACGCTGGGTCAACGTTCCGTAATCATCGGAGAATTTTAACGACAGCGGCATTGTAAAAACCAAATGGCAGTTGAGCTTTGTCAAAAACTCCCCCTGAACCACAAACAAGTATACCTGTTGCGGACGACCCCACGGCTTAATCCGGTTATCTATGCGCTCTAGGAGTTCACGATTAATCGCCTCCAGTAGTCTGGTCTTCTGTGGCCCCAGGTATTGGTTGAGTTTCCCCCGCAGTTGAGGATCGCTTTTGGTTTTAGTTGTGATTTCACTAATTCCCAATGCTAAGGAGAATTTCTCTTTTTCTGCTGAGAAACAAACATCGCCTACTGGTGTTTTTACCCTTAGCCCTGTCATACCAATTCACTAAAAGTGTGATACAGATAAAATAGGAATAAATATGAACGGGTGAAAATGGCTGGAATCACCAAAGTTGAAATCAAAGAATCAGTCCAAGAGTTGCATGAACTGCTCTTAAACCAGAAAACAGCATCAAGCCGCGAACGAATTCAAGCTTTGTATTTGCTGAAAATGGGCCAGGTGAGAACGGTACAGGATGCAGCTGTAGTTGTGGGCAGAGAAAGGGTGACGGTGCAAAGATGGCTCTCAATTTATACAAAGTCAGGAATAAATGGTCTGTTGTCAGTAAACAAGAGTACAGGGCGACCGCCAATTATTAATGGTTTGGCTAAAGAACAACTTTTAAAAGAACTTGAACAGCCAGAAGGATTTAAAAGTTATGAGGAAATCCGAACATGGTTGAAAGCGGTGGAAGGAGTAGAAGCGTCATACAAAGTAGTACACGATACAGTACGTTATCGAATGAAAGCGAAGTTAAAAGTACCAAGAGCAGTAGGGATAAAACACAATGAAGAAGCAGAATTAGAATTTAAAAAAAACTGCCACAATACCTAGAAGTCATTAGAAAACACGCTATAGAGCCAAAAGATAAACACAAAAGAATTAGATATTGGTGTGGTGATGAAAGCCGTGTAGGATTAAAAACAGAATTGGGGAGGCTGATTACGCTTTGTGGCATAAAACCTATCGGCATCATGCAATGGAAGAGAGAAAACTTCTATTTATACGGGTTAGTAGAACCCTTAACTGGCGAGTATTATATTTGGGAATTCTCTCATCTCAACACAGCTTGTTTTAACATTTTTTTAGAACAGTTTGCTGCTACATATTCGCAAGATATACATATTATTCAATTAGATAACGGTGCTTTTCATTTAAGCCAGACTCTTAAAATTCCCGAAAATATTATTTTCTTATTTCAACCTCCACATACTCCCCAAGTCAATCCAATTGAACGTTTATGGGAAGAAGTCAAAAGAAATCTAAGTTGGGAATGCTTTGCTAGTTTGGACGAGTTAAGAACAGTTATCTGGCAACGTCTTGAGGAATTAAACACATCAATTGTTGCTTCTATTACAGGTTGGGGTTTTATTCTGGATGCTTTATTTGTATCAGGCTTTTCGTGAATTGGTATGACTTAATAAAAATTAATATATTCTGCTAAATTACCTTCAAAAAAGCCATACAACCCTTACTAGATAAGAGAAATAAACATTATTTACTAGTTATTTATGGGTTTAGAACTGATTCGGGCTTTTGAGTTTTATTTTCGAGCTTAGTTTTGATATCTAACTAATAATTTGGCATAACAGATACTGAAGAACCAAAACTATTAAACCTTAATGCTCCTAGAAAGTTTTCTAGAGGCATTAAGGTAAGGTTTCGTTAAATTATAGAGTTAAATATAGTGCTTGAATGAAAGTCTACATCCAGAGTAGTTAGTCAATTTCACCTTTGGGTAAAGAGCAAATGAATATTAGATGCAATTGTATGAAGACAAGGTTTAGTAAATTCAATTGGCAATACTTGCTGATTATACACCTCTTGCTTGGCTCACTTTGATTGCGCTTTGCTTAACAATATATACAAAAAATCCAAGCTCCTTTCAAATGTTCTAAACCATAAGTTTTCTCTCAAGACAGTTTTAGAATTACTTGTACCAACTATAGAGGTTTCCTCTAAAAAACTGGCAAAGGATTTGGGCAAACCCAACCTACAAAAATCGATAAACTTGTTGAATCTACGATACGAAAAAATTTTCTTATTTTGAGAAAATTCTAGAGGTAAATATGATTAAACGCTTAAAAGTATTGTTTTTGACTGCAATTGTGACTGTTTCCTTTATTGGAGTAACTGCTACTCATGCAAAAGCGAATACTTACCTTGCTGGAGAATTTACAGTTACTTTGGATGATGGAGAAAATGGCAAAACCTACAGAGGTTGTGATGCTCAGGGGAAATGTATAAATTTAGAAAATGGAACATCTTGGCGTGATAATGGTTATCGGGGTATTACTTGGGAAAATAGCGATTATACTTATTCAGTTTCCTGGCGTGAAAATGCCAATGAAGGAATGTATTTGAATATTTACAACAAAGATAAGCAGATATTACGCTGTCAACTAGTAGAGACAACTGAAAATGTGGGAACTCTCAAGGGTGTCACTTATTGTGATGTAGTGAATATTACATCTGGGCAACTGGCACTTCGTGATAGCCCGAATGGACAATCTAGGGCAGGTCTTGATAATGGCAATAATGTTTTGTTGAAGAAACAAGAGGGTATCTGGGCTTATGTAAGTGTCGTTCAAGGGCCCAATACTAGAGTTAATGGTTTGTCAAGATGGGTTAATTCAAATTATCTACATTTTAACCATTGTTCTTGAAACTGGTTTGGACAACTTTTATACCCAAAGGTTTGCTGCATAACCTTACTATTATACATCGTACAACCATTCCCCCAAACACCGTGAATAATTGTATTAATTCCTTGAGAGCGATAGTAACGAACTCTTTCACGAATCGTTTGTTCATCAGCATTATTGGTAACTTGATAGCGAGTTAAATAAATTCCTCTAATTACTTTCTTTTCCCAAGGCGTTTGAGGCAATTGGATTTTTTCTTTTCCTGAACTCTCTGAATATCCCGTCTTATGCCTGCATTCGTGCCAACTTCTGCAAGTCAAGTTTTGAGATGAATAATACTTATCCAGTCACCTCCTTCAGAACCATTTCCACTAAACCGCTCAGGAACACCAGGCCAAATATTGTTACCATCCAATGCTTGAATTTTGCTAACTATTAATTTATTGTTATCTAGTTTAAGAATGTAAATTTGATATGCATCGACTAAGCGCCATTTTAAATTTTCTTTTTCCGTAAACAAAATAATATTTGGGGAAAGGGAAATTCCTTTTTGTTGAAATTGCTGACGTAATCCATCAGGAATCATTCCTTTATTTAAATCTCCTTGTATAAAATTTTCGATCTCAAACAATGGTTCCTCATTCATAATCCAGTCGCCATGCAATGAGACAGTAAACTGATAGATATTATTTTGGTGAAAGACAGCTTTTTGCGACCAATCATCAGGTGTAATTAATCTAACAGCTTCTGTATAAGCATTATTTTCACTTGTCAAAGGTTCAACTTCTGTAATTAGATTCATATTACTATCCAATATATCATTGCCCATTGCCCAACGGATAGATTTTATTTCAGTTTTTGTAACTTGAACTGGCTCAATTTTCATTGGCAATATATAAAATACTTCACCTTTCAACACATTATCCGTATGAGCTAAAACAGATATACTACTCTTATGTAAACTATCAATTCTTACTGGCTTTTGAAATTGAATTACTAAACCTAGTTTAGTAAATAAATTTCTCAAATCCTGAGATTTTAAATTAAATAATTCATCCTCTGGGACATTGTTATAATTTTCCTGTGCTTCTGCAATAGTAGCTTCTAAAACTTGATCGTGATGCCAACTAGCATTGATTATGCGATTGAATTCTGTTATGGCTTCTGTAGTGGTTTCTTTCTGATTAATAGGTGTTGCAGGATTTTCTTGATAATTCGCTAGTACAGGATTATTATTTTTATTATTTATAGGTGATATAGTGCTTTCTTGACTACCAATCTTTCTTCGGCAATCATAAACTGTTACATTATTAGGATTACCTAAAAATACTGCCAGAGGTGCATAATAATGCGCTATACCATGCGGTAGTTGAGGTTGAGGCTCTAATTTTCCTTCTTTGTTTTTTTGTTTAGGCCATTCTACATTGCCAGTAGCTGTTCGGACAGGAATTAACCAATAATCACCTACCTGATAAAAGTTATTCTGAGTATCTGCTTGAAATTGAATCTCAATTCCATCTTCAAGGGGGAACCATTTATTACTCCCTTCAGATAAATTTACTTCGACTTCTTTAGAGTCCCAACGGCGTAATAGAGGGTGCTTTTCTGGAAGCAATGTGTTGCTCTTGCTATCTCCTGAGAGAATTACTTGATTCTCAATGCGATCCACTTGCTCAACTTTTAGTAGTTGGCGATCGCTATCTCCAAGTATATAATCATCATTGATGATTTCAACCCAATCACCTGCTGATAAACTAGAATTTTTGTCCTTTCCTAAATGTTCTAACTTGAATACAATTACTGAAGAATTTTTCTCAGGAGATGTCACAATAGGAAAAACAATTGAGCTATTTTCGCGTGACCAAACAAATGATAGTTGATTAGTAGTAGAAACTCTAAAAATTTCCGCACGATAAAGATGGTTTTCAGCACCACGAAATTTGGAATTAAACGGAATAACACATGGATCGTTTATTCCTGTAGAACTAGGCTTTGTAATTCTGGCAATAATTTCGCCTTTTCCCGGCTTCAATAATTCTTGACCTAGTACACTCTGAAAATAGTTACGATCCTTACTAACTTGCTTCGCAACCGTTTCAATATCTTGATTATCTTTTAATTGTTTGAGCTTAACTTGCCAAACTAACTTAGAGCGAATTGCTGTATCTGCTCCCCCTAAAGCAACTTCACGAATATTAATTTTGAAGTCGTCACGATCTTCAATCGGGGTTATCTGTCGTTCCCAAACATCAAGATAAGCAAGATATGTTGCTCCATTTAATTGAACTTTACAAGTATCTGTGGCTTCCGGCGTAAAATCTGGCTGCTGAAGATAAGATACAAATTCCTCATTTTCACAAAGTATACCATCTACATAATAGTTGCCTTTGCCAATTAAATACTTTTCAGATTGGAGTAATTGCTTTAGTTCTTGTTTTTCTTCCTCACTAAGATTGTTAATATTATTAATTTGCTCCTCCGTGGCGATAAATTCAAAGCCACAATTCTGCTCTGGGCCACCTTGTAGTCCAAATATATCTTTGGCCAAAGTTTGCAAGCGATTTAGTAAAATTGATGTCTGTTCGTTGAAGTCTGCATCTAATTGCACTCTACCTTGTTGCATCAATACTCGAAGAAAGTGCTTACTTTTGTCGTAGGTATCACGAGTAAAATCGCCTCTAAATTCTCCTTGCATAAAATCCTCTTTAGCTAGCGTAAATAATGCCAATTTCAGTATTAGCGGGTGTATATTCATCTAAACGGATGCGTAGGTTAGCCTCTTTTTGAGGCTGATATAGATTGTGAAAAGCACCCATTTCTGATTCATCATCAGCGCCACGTTTGATTTCTTCAGCACAGGTTGACGCTAACTGACAATAAGTAGGTGTGCCATAACGTATACTGTTGAATTGAGGTTGTAAGTGATGTCTGGTAACAAGCAGGTTTGCATCTAACTGTTCTGCCTCTAGTTCAGTTTCTTGTCTAATCTTTTGCTCCCCTAAATCGGGTTGACAATTATACCGACGTGGTGTGCGTGAGTTGGGCATCACGTAGCAGAAACGGATACAACCTTGTTGACGACGAGCAACAAATATAATGCCGTTAAAAATACTGTTTTCTGCTAAATCAATTGTATGTGCTTGAATCTGACCAATGACTGTGCAACGTGCAATAGTCAACCGTACATGGGCTATGGAGTAACCTGCTGCACCGATCGCTTCACCTTCTATACTGATAGCATCTATAATGCTATCGCTAATATTTATGGGTAAAGGGTCAGTCTCTACCTCATCTTGGTTAACCTGAATAGAGCCAATAATACTGTGTGCGATCGTTACGCACGCATTGATATTAAATAACTCCAAACTTGGCTCGCTAGAACGTCGGGGTTCGCAGTCACAATGTAATGACCAACCCGGCACTAATGTAGAATGACGGATAATAATCGCAGCTGGTTTTTGCATAATAGAGGTAGAATAATCTCCAAATTGAGTAGGATTACCTTCTATATGCACTCCCCGACCAGTAATCAATAAACCATCGAGAACAAAGCAACTTCCTGACTCTACTGTAACATTTAAAGCATCACCTAAAGAAGTTCTCCAATCGAGAATGCGTATCACCGGACGCTTGTGGTTAGCTGCACGTAATTGCAGACTTTGATTGTTTTCCAGTTCAATATTAATTCGTTCTACATAAACACCACTATCAATAATTTCAATCACAGCATTATGGGGTTTATCTCGCTGCCACTGTGAGATTGCTTCAGTAATAGTTTGATAATACCCTCGTGAAGTTTGACTGACGCTGTAATGAGCATAATGCTTTCTGATTTGAGATGGAAAAGCTTCTTCTAATAGCAAACGATTACAGCGAATCAGTTCTTTACCTTGGAGATTTTGCTGAACCAAACGTTTAGTTTTGGCACTCAAGGTGATAGATGCAAAACGTTGTTCATCATAAAGGCTTTTACCTAAAAGTAGTTGATTTAGCTCTGGAAGCAAAGCTGCAATTAAAGCTGGTTCGGGAGGAGGACTGGTGTAGGCATCCAAAAGCCTTTGGGTATCACTGGACAATTGCGATCGCAAAAACTCGGATAATGCAGAAGCATCTTGTTGTGAGCTAAAAATTGCTGGCTCTTGAATATCACCAACATCAAGTAAGAAATGTGCTGTAGAATCTAATAAAGTTCGGTCATATTCGCCACCACCAATATCAGCACTGAAACCATAATGATAAGAAACCCAAACACCATTTTTTGGTAACTGGCGGATCGGAAAAATCATTCGGCCTAATTCTGGATCAACTGCTATATAGTCTTGCTCTAGTTGATAATTCCAATCGCCCAGATCGGCAATAATAATTTGCTCTGGAGAGATTAGATGCAGTTTTGAGCCAACACCTTTCCAGACTTGCAAACTTTTGGTAAATTCTTCTGGATTTGGGTTTGAATCAAAATAATCGCTTTTGTGAGATTGCAAAACTTGCCGTTGAATGGGAACAGGTAAATTTAATTCGCAATCAATTTGGATTGCATCTTTTGCTAATTGGGGACGAGTGTAAAGCGGAGTATCGTTACCCGTTATACTAAATGTGTAGCAGTTAGAGCTAACTTCTTCCAAACAAAAAGCTGGTGTGAGAGTCATGGAATAAGCTTTTAATCGCCAAACAAAAATACCAATATTCGGAGTATTATACTTTCCAGGTTGCTCTTGTGAAGAAATATGGTGGATATCTACTGTATGAGCTAATTCATCGAATGGGCTATTTAACTTTGTGATTCCATCCACCTGACGCAGATTTAATGTTGTTGAGGTTGACGAACGCAGGTGATTGAGATGCTGTGTTTTGCTCACTAGCCGATCAAATTCTACAACTCGTATCGGCCAACCAGCTATTTTATCAGCCAGCAATTCCAACAAAGCTAGCGTCCCCTTGCGCCGTCGATAGCGAATAGTATTTGCTACTTCCCGACGAGGATTTAAAATCTTGTTATCTTGCTGTTTTGTACCAGAACTATGAACGCTTTGATAACCAATTAAATCACCAATGTATGGTACTACCCAATCTTGGCAAGTTTCAATAAACCAGTTCTCATAGAGTTGAGTAATATCTGCTTCAACAATATCTACTTGTTCAGCAATGACACGTAATAAATCCCGTAGAGGATAGCCAAGTTCTGCATCACGTATGCGGTAAACGGCTGGCAACAGTTCATAAAGACGGTCTGGGGAATTGCTCATGATTTCAACTCCTTCAGAATGAGTGTGTCTGGTACTTTCGGGCTAAGAATAGCTAATTGAGCCGGGAAAAGTTGGTTTGTTGTTGAATCAAAAACAGCCAAGTTTACAGGAATCCATTGTTTTGGTTGTCCATTTCCACGAGTGCTGCCTACTTTTGCCAGTTCTTGAAGTTTTTTATTTAAAATGTCTGGATTTTGAGCTTCAGTTTCGGAAACGCTATCTAAAATATCCACATCCACGTAGTCCACCCCAGGTACTTGTTGAATCGTGCTGATAACTCCACTGAGGACAATATCTTCTCCTAGTTCCTGATTTTCAAAGCTAAATTTATTAAACAAAGCAGTGCGAATTTTTAATGCTACAGATGACCATTGATAATTTGCTAAAATTCGCACATTGGCGCTGATAATTAACAGTATTAGTTCCCGCATATCTATTTGTAGTGACTGATAGGGGTCGCCAAACTGGTATAATGCTTGCACGAAACTACGATATAAATCTGAATTTCTATCAATATAAATATCATCAGCCCCAGCAATGGTAATATGCAGAATTTGATCCGAACCATTTGAAAGACGTTGAGCATTTGATTTGCCAATTCCAGTAAAAGTACGCGCAAAATTGGCATAGTCCTGCACGGAAACTGCACGGTTGAGAGATGTTATGCCAACGGGTGCATTGCGGCGTATTTCATAATCGCTTTCTGGGTCTGCGCCTCCTGTTGCTGCTATGGGGTTGAGTACGCCACTCAAACCTAGAGGTTGCATTGCCAGTTGCGTAATTTTTTCTGCTGCAACATTACCACTTTTGCCAGTGCCAGCGCGGTAGACTGCTTTGACATTTTCAATCCCACTAGGCAACCTAGCTCCATGTTTACCATTGCCAAAGATAATAGTTGTATTGCCATCACTATCAGTTTGGGTGACATAAGCGCGGTCTGTTGGACTTAACTCAATCAAATTTTCTACTTCTTGCCAACGGACATCATTAACATATACTTCTAAAGTGCTAGCAACACCACTAGGGATAGGTGCTGGTAGATAGCTAAGGGGCGGTAGTGATAGAGTAAATTGTTGATTTGCTTTAGTACCATCACCACTGCCCAGTATTTCAGTATGAGTCTCGCCATGAGTGGCTTTGACTACGTTGCCATAGATAGTAACAGTCTCTCGTTTGTAAGAATAAGCTAAAGGTCTAGCAAATTTCAGGAATGTATGGGGTTTGTCATTGGATAAATTCGCACATATATCTTGTCTCACCCCAGCTAACATAACAACTTCGCTAGCCCAGACACCGTTGACATCAGATATATCACTGCGTTCGCCGGAGATAATTAACCAACGTCCAGGTTGGAGATTTTCGTAAAGATTGTCTAGTTCAATTTCCATCCGATCGGATATATAATTTTGAGCGCTTGGTACATCTTTCAGGTCAATTGGTTTTTCCACCAAATTCAAATCTTCACTCTTGAGATACACTGTGGTTTTACGCATGACATCTAAAGATATATCCTGTTCTTTTAACCAAGGCTTATCTAAAGTGAGTTGGGTAATTCTTCCTACTATGTTATAGGCAATTTTAGAGATATTTTCAACTTTTATTACTTGATAAATCTCAATTTCATTAATATCTACACGTTCAATCGCTAGGTAACTTCCAGGTGTAATTCCATCATATTGAGCATCTAAAGCTAAGATATTTCGTAATTCTGATGGTAGTGTGCTAGAGGAGCTTGATATTGACTCATTTATATCTGCAATTTGCCATTCCTCATATTTTTCAATTCGCCCTTGCTGGTTAAAAATCGGCTTCAAAGCTACGTCATGTCCGAAAGGTGCAGCTTTGATTCCTAAAAACTCAATTCGGTTTAACTGATTAGCAGAATTAATTTTATTGTTGGTTAAAATTTGATATATTGCTGTGTTTGAAGCGGGATTTAAAGTATTATTAATTAACCGAAAATTAATATCAATGTTTTCGGGAGCGAAGATTTGTTGTTTTGTCCGCTCCAGTTCTAAAGCATTCGCAGGTTGTATGGATGGCAGTTTGATTAATTGTTTTATTCTTTGTTCTCTTGTATTTTCTGAATCTTCAAGAGCATTGGCAGTTTGTATGGATGGCAGTTTTATTCTTTGTTCTCTTGTATTTCCTGAATCTTCATTAGTTAACTTTTGTGTAACTTTTGGTGGTAATTGTAATGTAAGTTTTGTCCGGTTTTCCTCTGGTTGAGGCTCAATAATTTGAATTTTACGAATGAATTGTTTAGCATCACCAAAGATCAATAAAAGTGGATCGTTAGGTTTGAGATTCGCATTTATACCATCTAAATAAATCTTATCAATTTCGGTAACGGTTGTTGAATTAACTTGTTGTGGTTGACTTATCCGGGGCTTGAGTTGATTCAACTGGGCATAAGCTCGCAGTTTTTCGGATGTTTCAAAAAATTCCGGCGATTCGTCAGAATCAGGTATACTCTGGCTACTCAAACCAACAGGAATTTCCAAATTGTAACCATCTTCTAGGGTAAAAGCTAAATAAACGCTAGCGCTGACACCGGGACTATGTGCATAGTCTACTAATCGAGCTAATTCTACTAAGGAACGTCGCTCAATCGCAGTACGTAAGTAACCTTCATTGGCTATGCGTTCCTGATAAAATGTTAGAACGTCTGCGACAGTAGCCCAAGCATCTAGTAGAGCTAAAGACGTGTCTTGAGGATCGCGGGTTTTTAGATGTTTGAGTGAGGGAAACTTGCTCTCACCCAGACGCGCTTTCATTGTCTCGAAAAAGCTTGCATGGGTTCCAACTCGATAAGCTAGGGTAGAAAAACCAGGTTGATTTGCTACCGATGTGGGAGTGAGAATTTCAACACCTTCACAGCAACCACAACTAGAGCGATCGCTTGGTTTATAGTTATGACAGTTACAGCTACAACTCAATTTCATCTGCCACCTCGCAAATCGAGTGTAAATTTACCGTTTTCGGGAAAGTTGGGGTTGTTGTCGAGTCGGGCAATTTCCGAAGAACCAATGGGTAAAAAACCTGCTTCAATCTCGTGATTGTCACCTGCAAAAAGACGTTCTAATTTAGTTATAGAGACGCTTTCAACGCCTGGAACACTATAAGCTTGAGCTACAATCTGACTTAATGCAATTCCTTGCCCAAAAGTCAAGTTATCGGGATGGAAAAAACCACGCCGACCATCAGCTAAAATCCGGTTACTGAAAATATCCAGTAAAGCAGCTTTGACATGACCGCGCAAATAGTCAAATTTGACATCAACTCTCATCGCTATATCTAAACAGACGTATGCTGCTCGTTGAACGATGACATCATGACCAATGCGACGATATTTTTCTAGGTCTGTGGTAATATTTTGCAGTAATTTACGATCTACCGTTTCTTTGTTGAAGGGATCTACTGTCACCCAGACTTCATACCCACTGCCCGTCCAGCGTAAGGTGGCTGTTGCTTGTTGAACTTTTGTTGGGAAATGTTGCATTACTAATTGTGCGTAGTCATCAGCAGTAATGGCACGCTCTAATTTTTTGTGAGATAGGTGCGGTGCATATAATTTCACCTGAGATAGAGGTTCGGGTGCTGTCCCACCTTGAGCGGGGAAGGGCTGGTGTGGCTGCAATGTCGAACCACTAATTAGTTCATTGTGAAGTTCATTCTGAAGTTCATTGTGAAAAACAATATAAGAAATCGCTTCAGCACTAATATTACCTGCAAGTCCATTACCTACCCGGTAAGTTGCTTGAAAGTGAGTATTGGCTGCTGGTTTGATTCCTAATTCACCGTCTCCAAAACGCAAGTGAGCTTGTCCATCGTTGTCCATTTCCACAACAAAATGTCGATCTTCGTTGTTGCTGTCTATGAGGTCGTATTGGGGAGTCCAAGTAGAGTGATTTCCAGTATTCGTAAGTTGGATTTGGGGTAATGCTTGCTGGGGGTCTTGAATTAAGAGACTTTTAGCATCTTGGGTGAGGTTTTTTCTGGACAGAGGTTGGCTGAAAGTTAAAGGCGTTTTTTGTAAAGTAGGACGGAAGCGATCGCCAACTACTAAAATTTCTATAGGTTCGCCTTCTTCTTGGCATCCCTGGATTATCTCTTTTCCTGGTACAGTTCCTAAATCTTCCAGTTTAATAGTACGTCCATGATCGACTAGAATTACATTGCCTCTGGCAACACTAATATCAACTAACTGACAGTCTGGTGGTACTATTGCCGAAATGCAAAGGGGAAAAGGTAATGCGTCCTCTTCTGCCCATTCAATTTCTATAATTGGCTGATTGTAAAGTTCATCTACACTTGGCTTGACATTTGTCAGGCGGACTGCATGGCGATGCTTCATATCTGCATCTTCTGGGATACCTGTTTTCGGACTTCTAATTTCTTCAAAAATTAGGATGTCACCAATTTTTAGATGCAATTTTCGCTGCTGTTCGGGCGATTGAGTATTGGCGGAATTAGGCTTCTCTGGTTGTGTATGTTGTATAAATTCATCCAATAATGTAGCGGTTGTGGAACCAGGAGGAAGACAACAGGAGCGATCGCCCCAAGTATAAAATAGGATTTTGTTATGAGCCTTGTAGAGATGAATCAGTAAGGGCGTTAGCGGTTCAAATACTTCATAACTACTAGGAGAAATATGATTTAGGTGAAGACTATCTTTCAAGACAGTCCCAAGGGAAGGCGCATTATTATAACTAGTAATAAAGTAGAAATTTTTTGTTTCCAGGGGAATATCATCACTTGTTTCTAGCCACAACCAAGTACGTGAATTGCAGCCTTCATGCATCGGATAATCGATCAGACGGGCATGACGGCGAACAGAAATGCGTTGACGGGCAGTTTCTAGATAAGCTTCGGTGGCTACAGCATCCTGATAGTAGCTGAGATAATCGCCAACATAAGCGAGGATTTCCACTAAAGTAATACCTAAATCCGGGACGTGACGTTCTTCCCAATCCGGCATTATCAGGGAGAGGCGGTCTAAAATTAACTGGCGAAAACTAGCATAATCTTTGGCCAAATAGTTGATAGCTGGTTCAACTAATTGTGGTGGCGGACAAGTTTGCTCTTGCTTGCAATCCATGTCAGTGTTACAGATGCCATCTCGGAATTTAAATTCTACTTGGGAGTAGCGCGGGTCAAAATTGGGATATGGTTGATCTGTAGGTTTGCCCTGTTCATCTAATGACACCAAGCACAAAGTATACACAGAGAAATCACCTGGTTGGTCAAGATTAACTCTTAAGTAACTCTCACAATTTTGAGGACTTTCTATCTGTATATTAGTCACATGAAGATGGCGGATGCGCTGGCCGCCTTTAATCTGGAGATTCTCTTTTTTTAAGTCTTCTGGTACCGAACCTAAAAAATAGACATATAGCGATGCTCCGAAGGAGCCGCTACGCGATCGCAAATCATCGCTAACTTCTACATAATCTAGCCCGTTTTTTCTTTGCCTACGGATTTCTTGGCGGCGCTGTTCGTTTTGGTAAGTTAAGGTGTGGCTATTCATGGCACTGTTGTCCTAAAAGTAGCTGTTTGTGTCTCCCCAGAACTTTGCACCAAATACTCCACCACTATGTAAAGACTGGAATCAACGCTTGTTACTTCCAAAGTTTGCAAATCGATTAAATCACCCAACCATTGCTCAATAGATGCTTGAATAGTAATTTCCATAGCTTTTGCTAGTTCCGGGCTATTGGGTGCAAAAATTAAAGACAATACACCACTGCCGAAATCTGGGCGGTTGACTCGTTCGCCGGGAGTAGTAAACAGTAGTTGTTCAATTAAGTCGCGGATGTGTTGATTTTCATCGCTGGTGCTGGCGGTGTGATAGTTTATATCGAAATGGAAGGGAAAATCGATGTTGATGACATTCCTCTGTCTGGGTAGATTTACGAGATATTCTGGCATTAAGTTACCTCCAAATCAAAGTTGTTAATCGATACCTTATTACCATTTAGCTTCACGGTCGCACTCTTTCCGTTATTGATTTCAATTCCTGAATTATTCATCACTATTTTCATAGTTTGCTTCCCGATTTTGGCTTCGATAGTTATGCTTTGCTTACCTTGTTTATCATTAATTTCAATCTTGCCAATATCGGTTTTAAGTACCTTAGTTTCTGGGTCATAAGGATTAGCTGGTACTATGTTTGGAACCTTTTCATCTGCCCAAAAGCAGCCACTCCAAATGGGGTAGTCAGGATCTCCGTTTTCAAACTCAATCCACACTAAAGCACCTTTGGGTGGAATCAAGAATAACCCAACTCCTTGACCTGCATAGGGAACGCAAGGTAATGCCCAACCGCTAGGATCGTTGCCAAAAATTTCTTCCACTTTTGCCTGTACGCGACCAATCTTCCACGGGTCATCATTGTTAAATACTACGCCTCGGTATTTGCCGTAAAAAGAAGGTCTTTGTTGATTTATACTTCCATAAGTATCAAGTTTTGATTGGTTCATACTTTTAACATCTGAATTGTTGCACCTTGTCCCTCGCGTTTCAAGGTGAAACTTTGTTTATATTCGCCACGCTTGATGCGATGTGTTACTTGTTTGACGTAGTAATAACCGCCGTAAGTTTTTCCCACACCCCTCACTCCCACCAATTGACGCACTTCTAAGACATAACCATAGCGAACAGTATCTACTTCCCCACTAGCAGTTACGGCATTCTCCTGCGAACGGCTGGCCAATAATTCGGTTTCCTTTTGAGCGAGGATTTTTTCGAGTTTATTGGTGCTACGTAGCACTTCTGTTCGTAATGATTTAGCAGGCTTATTAGCTAAAGCTTGGCCGGGCGATTTAGGAACCTGAATCGAAATTGATGTTCCAGTTTTTTCATCACTAATTGATGCTTGAGGTTTAATAGATTCTAGAGCATTAAAATTGAAGTTTATAGATGAATCTACATTGGTAAACGCCCCCATATTCATTGACAATGCTGGTTGATAAGGAGTAACTTTCTTTTTTTCCTCACCCCAGTAAGCAATGTTTTTACCAGGAATTTTATCGGGCTTGATTTCAAAAATAAAACTATTACGTAGAGCTAGTTTCTGAATAAACTGTAAGTCTGAACTTTGCTGAGTTGTAATTTGTTCTTCTTTTTTGGGTGCAAAATCTTTAGTAGTATCTTGTACATCTAATGTCAGCCCATATTTAACTTTATATTTTTGTAAAATTTGCTTAACTATTCTAGAATCAGATAAGTTTAGGTAAGTTTCATTTTTATCTTCCAGATCGAGCATAAGACTAATATCTTCACCAGTAACTATTAGCCTTGATTCCCCTGGTTGATTACTGGGTGCAATTTGATGATCGGTAATAATGCCGTCAATTAATATAGGGCTTTGAAGACTACGGCTTACACCGACTTTTACATTAACTATGATTTGAATAACAACTCGATTGAGAGGATTCAAAATATCTTTTTGAAGTAACCAATAATCTGAAAAGTTTTTTAATTCTTTACTCAGACTAAAGGTCATTTGAAAGGCACTGCGATCGCGGTCTTGCTGAGTCACTTCTAAGTCTATCAGCGCATCTATTACTTCATAAGGTGCAGGTGTTGGTATGGTGCTACCAATCATAAGTTTTAGGCGAATATCTGAGTCAGGCATAAGTTAACCTTTTTAGATCGGGGGAATACGTAGTCGCCGACCAATTTGGGCAGTCAATTCATCAGGGTGCATAGCGTTGTTAGCATCGCATAGATGCCAGAAAACTTCCGGGTCATGTAGATAATTTGCAGTGATATTATCTAGGCGATCGCCTTCGCTGACTTGATGTTCTTGAAAAATTTCAAACCTCTGTGATGACGGTAAAAATCTCCGCCGGAGGTAAACGATAGTTTTATTTGATGTTGTTTGCCACTTGGCAATTTCTATATCGTAGTAACGACTGCTTTCAGTAAACATTTTACTCTTTTTATTTTACAACTAAAAATCTATATTTACCGAGATATTTTTGAGAAACTTACAGATGAAATAACTCATGGTTGAAACTAGCCAAATTTATAATAAAGAAGCAACAGTCTTGATAACAGTCGCAGCCGTGTTTACCTTAGCTAATTTCTCTTTTTGCTTGTGATAGACTCTGAACAAGCTGCTGCCTTTATGGTCAAATCTCAAATCATTTGTGCTTAATACTTGCATACCTAAACTGACTTTGGCACGAATGGGATTTAGTTTAGAATCGAATGCTTCTTCGGTAATGCTGAACTCAGAGAGGCGTACTGGCATTACACGATTTAAGCTCCATATAAATACACTTAAATCCGCCTCATTTGGTAAGATTTCTAAAACACCTGTACGGGCGAGTTGATTGTTTGTCTGAATTTGGCTACTTTTAGGATAGATCAGGGTTTCTAGGGCTGCTAATTGGGGGTATATGCCAAATAACACTGTATCTGGATTTTTTGCAGGAAACTCCAGTTGATCTGTAGCATCAATTTCTGCCTCTAGTTGAATTGTTTCCATAGGTGGTGCAACTAGACGCAAAGCTTCTAGGCGATCGCTTCCTTCAGAACCCGCACTCCGTACTTGTAAAGTGCGTCTGAGTGTTTCGGGATTGTATTGCAATACGATTATTCCTTTGGGCAAAAAGCTAACAGCATCAAGGATGGCGATCGTTGCTTTTAATGTCTTTGGCGTACCAGGAAAGTGAGACATAAAATTATTCCTAAATTATTTGTGATTTCTGGTACTAATTTGGGTAATTGCATAGATTAATGTAAACGAGAAAATTGGCGATCGCACCCTTAAAAGCCGTAACTCTTAATTGTGGTAATGGCTATCTAAGCTATAATTTGCGTTTCTTGTAAGAGCGATCGCATTCTTTTAAGACCGTCGCTACATGATTAGATATCCCACTGTCTAAAATTTTAAATTGTTTGATGACATCATCTTTGGTTCCATGCAACATTGGTAATCAATTACTGTCTGTATGCATCAACTTTTTTGATTTTCATCTTTACTCCAAGTAATTATACTATCTATTCCACCACCAAAGATGAGGCAAAGAAAACCGTAGGCTCCTATATAACTTAGAAGTTCTTTCTCGTTTCCTCCAAAAACATCTCTAATGTTGGTACACATTGCTATGAAAGTCAGAATGGTAAATAAAAGAATCACTCCAAACTTTGTCCATTTATTTGAATAAAACAAACTACAATATACCCCAACTCCAGCAGAACCAATAAATAACATAGGATAATACAATTTACCTGAAAAACTACTACTTACAAACCATGTTATTAGTCCTATTAAGCAGCCAATCAAAAAGCCTTTTATAGCTTTTAAGGGAAAGTTTTTAGCAATTGTAAATATATCTGCAAAATTCATTTCATTACCTCATATACTATTATTAATCAGCACTCTCTTTCTAGCTTATTTTTCCTTTGTTCAGATACTCTCTAGTTCTGATTTATAAATTTATAATGCGTGAAATCGCATTTGCTCAATTTCTTTTTACCTGTGCGATCGCATTTCTTTTACACAGTCCCTACAATAGCTTGGAAAATGAGGCGATCGCTTCCTTCAGCACCCGCACCTCGTACCTGTAAAGTGCGTCTGAGTGTTTCGGGATTGTATTGCAATACGATTATTCCTGTGGGCAAAAAGCTAACAGCATCAAGGATGGCAATGGTTGCTTTTAATAAGCATGGCGCACGGGGAAAGTGAGACATAAAAATATTCCTAATTTATTTGTGTTTTCTGGTAATAATTTGGGGAATTGCATAGATTAATGTAAACAATAAGATTGGCGATCGCAGTCTAAATAGGAGTACAATACGCTGCATATATACTAAGCTTTGTCAAGTTGCTTTGGCTCTAAAATTAGTAGTCATAAAGGTTCCCGTGCCGGAATATTGGAGAGTGGTGTCTGGTTCTGGTGGTATTGTTGGTTGGGTAGCTGGAACCATTACCTGAAATTTTGCTTTGAATGTATTACCTTTGAGTAATACTACTTTTCCCTTAGATTTAACTTTTTTGGATTTTTGATTAGCGGCTAAGGATTGAATAGAAAGTATTCCCATACCTGGGATGACAAAGGGCGGACTTGTATAAGGACAAGCAGGAACAATGACTTTTTTCTCGTCGCCATCGATACAAATAGTCTTTTTGTTAACTGTAGCTCTCCCAGTACCAGTTAAGAACCCAGGACGTACTACAACTATTGCTTTGCCAAAGATGGGGTTGAATATGGCGCGATCGCCAGTGATGAGAATAAAGTCTAACATCAGCTTTTTGGTGAGAAAATAAAAGATTAATTTGCTATGTGGCGATCGCACGTTCATCAACTTTCATATATGGGCGATCGCTTTGAGGTCAGGTTGAACCAGTAAATAATGGCGCGATCGCAAGCTCATCAACCTTCATACATGAGCGATCGCTTTGAAGTCAGGTTGAACCAGCAAATAATGGTGCGAGCGCACGCTGATCAACCTTCATACATGGGCAATCGCATTACCTTTTTACAGTCTCCCTATAAGAGTTTGGAAGATGGGGCGATCGCACTCTTCAATTGCCGTAACTGTTAATTATGAAAGTGGGGGTTAAGATATCATTTGCGTTCCTTACAAGAGCGATCGCCGTAATTTGCCAGCTTTGTTCATCACTCATCTCTCGGTATCAATTAGTAGCGATCGCCCCCTCGTCTCCCGTACCACTAACACACTTTACAATATCAGCGATCACAACGTTTGCGGTTGGTGCGTTACTTGCCTACGGCACGCTACGCGAACGTTAACGCACCCTACAAGATCAGGCGATCGCACTTGAATACTTTTTATATGAAAGCTTTATTTAGAAGCTATCCCAGATAAATTTTGTACAACTTATTTTTACATGATTCCTTTCACCGCATTTTTCAGATCATTGTTTCCCTCTTTTCTGCCCTGTTTTTGGTATGCTTTTGACGTATCGGTGTATGTCCATCCATGCTTCATGCTGATGAGCGCGTTTACCCCGAACTGATCAGGGTCTTGGTCAAAGTGCTTAAACTTCGAGGTCTCCGTGCTAGGGTAGTCGAACGAGTAGTATACAGCCGCGTCGCTAGGCAGAATATTGTGTAAAAACGGCGCACACGCCCCACATGGCTTCCTTTCCGTGTAGACTGGATTGATAGCCACACCCATATTATTTCTCACTGTGTCTGCGTTTTGCTGTCCACCGAAGGAACCTTGTTCCCAGCCGGTTTTGATATTTTGTAACGCTGGATTTTGTGACGCGACAGCCAGCCAGCACTGTTTTTCCGAATGATATTGGTTACTGTGTTGCGTGTTATTGTTGCCATTGACCCAGAAGGTCGCGTAGTTAACACCAGTGAAGTCATTGTTGCCTTGTCTCGCCGTGCGGGATGGCAAGGAAAAAGGAGATGTCTCGTATGGCACTTGGGTCAAGTTATAGGCTTGCACGACCGTAGGATTTTGACCCTGCACCGCCCCCCCATTCTGCTGCACGACATGAGTCAACTCATGGGCAATCAACTCCTGTCCGCCGCGACTCCCAGGGTTATATTCCCCCTGCCGAAAGAACACATCCTGCCCTGTCGTAAACGCCTTCGCTTGTATCGATTGATTCAACTGGTCTGCCTGAGAATCTGTATGTACCTTCACGCCACTAAAATCCGCCCCCATCGCCCGCGCCATTGACCGTTGCAGACCTGCATCTAAAGCCTGTCCACTTCCCCTGGCACTATTGATGGCAGATTCGACATCCGTTGAAGCTTCCCCAGCTCCTCTGGCATCTCGACCCTGTAGGATTGACTTAGCTTGTAGTTTTTCATCTTCCGGCACGGCTTCTGGCTGTATCTGGGTTAGTAAGGGCGACCTCTGGAGGACAGAAATACTCGGTTTTGTCTGGATTTCCTCTTCTGCTGCATCCTGACGCTGTACCGACTTTCCTTGAGTTGACTGTGCCGCAGATGGTGTATTTATCTGTTGTACCACCTGGGATGCTACCCGATCTGCCTCCTGTTCATACTTGTCCCCTGGCTCCCGAATTGTCAACTTTGCCTGTATTGGCTGTGGTTGAGTCGTGCTTATAGGCACTCGGCTAAAGTCTTTGGAAAAAGCCGAATTACTTAATGCCAGTGCTTCTTGTTCTTCAAATTGTACCCCTGCGTCCGCAAGCGAACGAACGGCAGCACGCTGTAAAATGCCACTCGCCTGGGGTGTCTCACTCTTTTGCTGCTGATTAGTTTGGGCAATTCTTTGACTAGTCATGGTTTCATTCCTCGGTATTCAATATGCCATTCATTGTGCTGCTCAGTCGCTTAAGAAATGTCTCGTCAAGTTTCAGGCTATTGTCTCTTTAAACTTTTCAAACGATGCTTCATCAGGCCAAATCCATTTAGGACAATCAGTTCCGCCAGCCATTGTATCTACTGTACGGTGCGTATGCATGTGAGATTTCTGAATTTTGTATTTATCCACCAAATATCCAATCAGGTTTAACGAACACTGTTGTTGCTCTTGTGTCATACCTAAATTATTTTTGTCAGCAACGTGTTCGATTCCGATAGAACGATGATTCATAGCTCTGTCACCTGCGTGCCAAGCGGTATGATCTTCTAACACCATTTGGATGCACGTACCGTCACGAGCAACAATGTAGTGTGCAGAAACTTGCTCTTCAGGGTTTTGGAATCGGGCTATAGCAGCTTGCAATGAACTCTCGGTGTTGTGACACACAATAGAATCAATTGTCGATTCCCGGTAATCAGTCTGATTTTTAGAGCTTGCAGGAATCCATTTTACGTCTGGTCTACTCATCATTTTTCTCCTAACATTTTGATAACTATTTCTTGTGCAATTTGTTGCCCCATTTGGGTAGAGTTAATTCCAGGCTTTACTTGAATTGCACCACCAGGCACTACCCCACCTGAGAGCAAGTTGTTTGGTATACCTTTATTAGCCAACAACTTCGCCAATTCAATCTCTACCTCAGCTTGCAACAACCGCGCCTGACTAGGAGAAATCGGCATTCCCTCTAAAATCAGCTTCTCTATATCAATATTGATATTCATACCGTTACACCCGTAAGTACTGAAACCCGAAAATCTGTCTCATTCACTGGTCGATCCAATTTGCGAAACTCAGCCCGCGCCGCGGTTAACACCAACTGCATCGTCACCGACGTACCAGCCCCAGCAGCCAGAAACGCCGCATTCAAAGCAATATTATGAATACTGCCCCCCGTCATATTCAAACGTGCCAAACGGTTAAAATCTAAATCCTGTATTGGTGTCTCTGGTGGAAACACCTTTTGCCACATCACCTGACGTTCAGCCACACCCGGAAAAGGAAAATTCACAATAAACCGCAAGCGACGCATAAAGGCATGATCTAACGAACTCTTGAGATTCGTTGCTAGAATTGCCAAACCGCGATAAGCCTCCAATCGCTGCAACAGGTAATTCACCTCAATATTGGCGTAGCGGTCATGGCTATCTTTCACTTCAGAACGTTTGCCAAACAATGCATCCGCTTCATCAAAAAACAGAATCGCCCCGCCATCTTCCGCTGCATCAAACAAACGCCGCAGATTTTTCTCCGTTTCTCCAATATATTTGTTGACCACAGATGAAAGGTCAATCCGGTAAAGATTTAGCTGCAAATCATTGGCTATTACCTCCGCCGCCATCGTCTTCCCTGTGCCGCTTTCCCCTGCAAACAAGGCACTAATCCCCATACCCCGATTCATCCGGTTGTGAAAACCCCACTCTTGATAAACTAAGCTGCGCTGCCTGATTTGGTCAGCTATTTGATGCAGCAAGTTTGTCTCTTCTGCTGGTAGGACGATATTATCCCAAGTTGCTTTCGGGTCGAGGCGTTGAGCTAAAGTATCCAACTGCGGACGAGTACTAGCAAGACAAGCCGACCAAAGCTTACCACGCAAGGTTTTTCTCCAAGCCGATTCGTTGAACCTCTCCCCCAACCCCTCTCCTTGTAGGAGAGGGGAGTCCTCTTCCTCCCCCCTTCCCTTGTAGGGAAGGGGGGCTGGGGGGGTTAGGTCTTCTTCCTGCGATGGCATTTCCCCCAACACTTGCTGGGCTATCTGCTCAATCTTGACTAAATTGAGGTTAAACTGAGTCGCCAGAACCTGCGGACTACTATCTGCCACTCCTCCTAATACCTCAGTCCAAGTAGCTTTTTGTTCCGTGAGTGTTGGCTTTTCAACATCTACGACAATTGTCGGCAGACCCAATTGCCTAACTTCACGAGTGCTAAGGAAAAGTAGACCACCACTGCGGGTAAGAAACCGATGCAAGGGAAGTGCTTGTCCTTCTGTAGTCGGTTTAGTGTCAATTTCTTGGGCATCTAAATACAGCGCCAGCGGCAAAAGCAAGCTTTCCCGATGCCACAAACGAGCAATCGTCTCCAATTCTCCCGCCTGAGTGGGCAATAATTCCACTGACAAACGATAGACATATTTATCTAGTTGGGCTGCTATATGTTGGGCTATTAGTTGCTTGCTGAGGGAATCTGCCCCCACTAGCTGAATAATAGGTAAACGCTGCTCTCTGTGCGTTTGGTGCAGTTGCTGAATAATTGTTTCGACAACAGCGTTTTGAGATGGGGGTAATTTTACACTCCATTCTGCTGTTTCCATCGGCATCAGTAATGATACCAAGCGATCGTCTAGAGAATTTAATCCTTTGATATAACTTAATATACGTTCATCTAGCCGTAAACCACTCGTAGTCAGAGGTTGAACTCCTGACTGATGAATTTCAATTAATCGCCAGTAACGTAAAGGGCGTTCCCAACAAAGGGCATCCCAAGCAGGTTGCTCGAATAGTGATAAAGCCAACGCAAAGGTAGGGTAAGGCTGGTGAGCATTATCCTGTGCTTTGGCACAAAGACGAGCCATACCCGGATCTAATTCCATTGCCACACATAACAATAAAACCTGTTGTTCAAAGTCAGATAAATCTAATTTTTGACTTAAGAGAAGCAGGGCTGGGGGTGGATTCATCCCTTCCGCCATTGCCATTTCTATTACTTTAGGCTTCTCAATATCAGGTAACTGTGCAAGCTCACATAAACGCCAGCGTAACCAAGCCAGTGCATTTGCTAGGTATTCTTCATTGTTTGCTATCCACAAATCGAGGTTGTTCATAAAATCACCACCTTCTGATTCTGGTCGAAAACAGGCGGTGTCACTGTACGATCCACCAGCAAACTATCTACACCATCAATCCGCACCCGCACAAAATACTCACCCGGTGTAACATCTGCAATCCGAAACTCCAGCCTATCTGTTTGATTTGGATGTGGTTGAGCTAGTATTTCGCGATCGCCTAACAATAACGCCACCCTTTGTCTTGGTCGCACTTGGGGGCTTAAAATCAGAGTGAGCGTTACTTCGCCATTAGCATCTGCTGTTGCCTCTCGTGGTATAATATCCAAGATTTTTGGTGCTAAGGCAAAAGATAATTCATTAGTAGTCCGACTTGGTTCGCCAGTTCGCGTTACTTTGGTTACCACGGTATATAAACCTGCTGCCCAGTTTTCAGGCTCATCAGGTAATTGAACTCTAATATCCGTTGCCGTCCTCTCTACTAAAGGTGATAAGTCCAGAGAAATTTCTAAACGAATATTTGTCAAAGATATAACTACATTTTCAGCATCTAAGTGAAAACCATTAAGAGTTAGAATATCGCCCAATCTGGCGCTAGCTTGCTGATTAGGCAATTGCAGAGAAACCAGTGTGGGCAAGGGAGACAATAGGTTTGATTGCAGAATTGGCCCGCGATCGCTAGACTGACGTTTAATAATTGGTAGCGGAGTTTTTGCAGACAAGCTACTCTCAATCAGCACTACTGACACCTCATAAGCAGCAGAAACTCGATAAGGTACTTGAAAAGTTGACCAGAGATTAAACACCTCTTCCACAGATAGCGGTTGATAATCAATTCGCAACTGTTCTTCTTGTAAGTCAAGGTCGTACTCGGTCGGATCATTAGTAGGCAAGGCTGCCCTAATATCCGCAGAAGTAATCATAGGATGGTCATTAAAAACACTCATAGCCACACCTAATAACCGATGACTCGTAGGTTCTGGAAAGTCATCATTTTGGGCGTAAGCAGTCAGTAGGTAGTAGAGGTTCAACGGCAAAAGCTGGTGTCCTGTCTCACCAGGCTTCACTTGAGAAGGAATATCCATATTCCGCCAAGCTGGGTTTATTTGAGTATCGTAGAGAAATAAATTAACTTGATCGCCACTACTAACAGTATTATCTCGTACTTTATCCAATGGTCGTGTCGTCACAGTGATTCCCCCCGAACTCTCAACATCAAACCTTTGCTGGAGCAAGTGACGCAATGTAATTGTGACAGCCGCAATAGCTAAAGCGTTGCTCATCGCTTACCTCCTTCTGGCACGTCGCTGCAAGTATTCATTCAAACTCATCACAGATGGTGCTGGACGGGGCTTTGGTCGAGGCGGAGGTGGTGCTGGGGCTGCGGCGCTGCGAATTTCTAGCCGACCAATTGTGACTTGAATAGGAGGTGGTGTGTCCAAATCTACCGAGGATCGCTTTTGGACTTTTTTGTTACTAGCTGCGATAACTGACAAATTTTTCACAGTTAGGTCATTGATAGTCCCAGATAGCGGTCTGAAATCAGATTCCTCTAGTTGCCTAAAGTACGAAGACCCTACCCCATCTTTGCCTCTATCCGCAGACATAGATACGTTGGGGGATGCGTTCTGGGGTAATATTAAGTTTTCAACTGGGCTGGTCAATATATCTTGATTACGATTAATTTGCTGGCGTTGTATATTTACGGGATGATGGGTGTGATTAACGTTTATCTCTCCCCCAACTTGCCCTAATTCATCCCACTGTTCGACAACGCCAATTTTCTGGATATCAATATGTTGGCGCTTTTTAAATCTATCCGCAGACATAGATAAATTAGGGGATGGGTTCTGAGGTAATATTAAGTTTTCAACTGGGCTGGTCAATATATCTTGATTACGATTAATTTGCTGGCGTTGCATATTTGCGGGATGATCCACGTAATTAACGTTCATGTCTTCCCCAACTTGCCCTAATTCATCCCACTGTTCGACAACGCCAATTTTCTGGATAGCAATATGTTTGCGATCGCTCTTATTATAGTTTTGTAAGCCGACTTCCTGAGCAGAAGCTTTTTCTCTACGGAAATCAGACAAGTGAGAGTCAGAAAAGTTGACTTGTGATTGTATGTCAATCCCTGGGGTTGAAGGATGTAAAGCAGGAGTTGGTATTATATTTGAATTAATAGCAGTTAGCTGAGTTATCAGTTGTGAAGCGACAGATGATGATAAATTATTTACGAATGGTGCAGTAGAACTGTTTGCCTCAAGCGAACATAGTTTAGCAGAAGCATCTGCGACAAATGGGTGTATTGATGAAACATTTTTGTGGACAAACCTCTGCTGATTTTCTGGCACATTAGACGTAAGTTTTTCCTGGGGTTCGGCAATTGTTTCTATAGCAATTGTATGTGTTAAGCTCTGTTTGTGTGAATTCGCTAACGTACTATCAATAGTAGATGCGTTAGCGGAGCTTACCTTACCCCTACGGGGAAGCAAGCTAGGCGTAGTGTCTCGTAGAGAAGGTATCGCTTCATGTTCTACTTGTGGTTGAATTACAGGACTTAAGGCGGAAATGCTAGTGTCCATAGTTGGCACAGGTGTTAAAGATAGTACCCGCTCACTTGCAGATGTGTAGGCGTTGGCGTAGTCTCTCCAAGAGTTACCCGTTGTAGACATCGCCACAGGTTCTTCTAAAAACTGGTTGGAATGTAGTTGTGGATTAATGAGCTTTTTTACTTGCAAAGATAAAACATTTTCATTCCCAATTATTTGCGGTAATTGCTGTTGTACTAATTCACTTGCAGACTGTTTTTGGTGTTGAATTACATGACTGAAGTTGGGAGTACTAGTTTCTAGCGTCAACCCAGGTGTTAATGATTTTTGATTTGTGGGCAATATTTGATTAGCAACAGGTGCGCTGTCTACAGATTTTTCTGGAATAGATGACTGTAAACTTATCAGCTTTTGCACTTGAGTAGATGAAACATTTCCACTTCTTTGTAGCGATTGCGTTGATAACAATTCAGTTACAGCTTTTTTCTGGTGTTGAATTACAGAACTTGAGGCGGGAGTGCTAGTTTCCGCTGCTAGCATAGGTGTTAAAGGCAAAACTTGAGAAATAGCAGGTGCATAAGCGTTGGTGTCGCCTCTCCAAGAGTTTCCCGTTGTAGACATCGCTGTTGATTTTGATTGAAGTTGAGGAGGAAAGTCCTCAGAACTTTCGACCTGTGGTAACTGAGAATGGGTAAAGACTGGATTAATTTCTGTAGGTTGCTTATGTAAGTTTTCAGTTGCAGATTTTCCCTGTTGTAGAACGCTAGGAATTGATAGAATAGTGCTGGCTTCTGCTTGTATTTGCGGGAGAGATCGCTTCAAAGACAATAGCTTTGGTAAGAAATTAGGAGAAACTTCTTGATTAATTTCAATTGATTGGTTATTTAATGATTGAGTTGTAAGCGCACCTGATTTTTTACCAAATAACTTTGAGACAGGAGTATTATTTTCCTTTGCGATCGCAGTCCTTGAAATTGCGGGATTTAGATTTTGTAAAGAAAATATTTTTTCTTGAGCAGTAAAGGAAAACATTACTGTCTTTGTTGGGTTTTCGGAGAAATATGTTTGCAAATCTGACTTTAAAGGTGATTGCAAAGATAAACCCAGACGATTGATTGTAATTAGTTGCTGGGGGAAAGATTTAAGTGGAATCTGCCTCTGTTCAAAGATGGGGTTAGAGAGAGAAGTATTTGATTCTGTGTTGTGTACAGAAACGAGATGATTCGATAGGGAAGTCTTTGTTTGTGGCACAAGTGCAGACTTCAATAGCTCTGTGTTAGAATTAGGTACTATTTGATTTGTAGTCGATGAAAATCTTTCTAATTCTACAAAACGTTGAGTTATCAATCGTTCCCAGTTTACTATATTTGAAGTTTGGACAGAAGAAACAACAGGATTAATTTTACTTACTTGTTTCTGTGATAATTGAGCAGTAGCAAAAGTTGGTGGAGTACTACTTTTTTTTTGCTCTGGGTTTGAAGTCAATTGCTGATTATCAGTACTGATTTGAGTCAGAACTGAATTTGAAAAATTCCAATTGGAGGATAATTCTAAGTCAGGCTTTTGTGTCAAATTAGGAATTGACTTTAGTATTGGTTGGGAAAATTGAACAGGTATTGAAGTTAAATTAGTTAACAGGGGGTTAGTTATCTCTTCAGATATTTGCCCTATTGTTGCAGGCGTTAGCGTTCGCGGAGCGTCTCGTAGAGAAGCTCGCCGCAGGCATCGCTTCTCCAACAACTGCACAATGTTAAAATTGGGAAATTTTTCCGCTTCTGATGTTGTTTCTAACTCAGTTGAGTCTGTGGTAATCGATGACTCCCAGTCAAGGGTAGGCTCTGGTAACGGTTCAAAGACTGATAAGACAAGAGGCTGAACTGTATCGATTAAGTTAAAGCTTTTAGCTACCAAATGAAAGAGATAATTGCTCATCAGTCCGTCACCATCTCTAAGTACAATTGTCGCCGTCTGGGACTCATCGCCAAAATATCAGCTTCACGCCAACTGTAAGCGGCAGCCAAAGTATGTACCTCTCGCAACACTCGAAATCCCCAAGCGTTAATCTCAGCCCAGAAGAACGACACAATGTCAAATAACGATCGCCATTGGTGGTTGCAAGCGGAACAGGAAATATCAATTGGCACATTTGCTTGAGGATCGGCTTCAGCCATTTGGGTAATAATTGCATCTCTGGCATGAGATGGTAATTGCTGGAACGGCAGATATTCACCGTCACACACTGCTTGCAAAATACAGCGTTCTAATAAAATCTCTTGAGCAATCTCTGGCTGTTTGTGTTCAGCGATCGCTATCATATCTAAACTGTTTGGTAGACGAAAACTCACCTGATAATCACCAAGCTCAAGACAATATTTCTCAACTGGGTCAAGTGACAGTGACGCTATACGCATATCTGCAATATCAAAATTGAGTTCCAAGACTTCACCACAGCTTGGACAGGTGACTTGACTAACCAGTTGTGAACCAAATGTCCACTCCCGCAATGTCAGCAGCATAGCATCACGCTGACCGAGGCTGAGTTGAGTCAGCATATCTATGGAGGTTTCAGGACAAGCACTAGCTAGTAGCTTGATTGCTTTAGACCAAGATGGCTGATTAAGTCCCCACTCCCAGATATTTAACAGTTCCGAGGCTGATAGCGATCGCATATAGGAGTCCCGTAGTTAATTTCCTACTGGTTGAACAATTAAATCTTGATTAACTAAGCCGAGTTAATCATCAAGCACGTTCCCAACCTTCGTTCTCTATTTTTATGTACTCGATAGCGACAGCATTAGCACTAGCATCCAAGTCTGGTAAAGCTTGATATTCCGAAACCCAGCAACCAAAAACGTTATATGAAGTCGCTTTCTGACCAGCTTCATCACGAACCTCAATAGTGATATCTTTACGAAAATCTGCCAGAGACACTTCTGGACTACCACCAAGCGCCCAGACTTTGTTTGCCCATTGTTCAAAATCAGGATCTTTGCTAACACCTCGTTCTAAGGTGATGGCATCGTACTTGCTTTGTCCCGGAGACTTATAGACAGTGCTAGGGTCGCCACCTGTACGGTGTTCTATGACCTCAGTGGTTCGCTTCAGACCACTGACTTTACTTACCCCAGCCACATCCTTACCAGCGAATTTCACAACAAACTTAAAGTTTTTGTAGAGGTCTAAACGTTTACCTGAAATAGAAGGCATATATTTCTCCTTAAACTGCTATTTGTCCGGCTATTTGCTGAATCTTGAGAACGACAAATTCAGCAGGTTTGAGAGGAGCAAAACCAACAATGATATTGACAATTCCTAAGTTAATATCATTTTGGATTGTTGTTTCTTTATCACACTTCACAAAGTAAGCATCTTCCGGCTTACGACCTTGAAAGGCTCCTTGAAGGAAGAGAGTGTGCATAAAAGCTCCAAGATTCAAGCGAATTTGCGCCCACAACGGCTCGTCATTTGGCTCAAAGACAACCCATTGCGTACCGCGATAAAGACTTTCTTCCAAGAAAAGTGCGAAACGGCGAACCGGAATATACTTCCATTCATCCGTCAGACGGTCATCTCCGTTGCGCGTCCGCGATCCCCAAATCACACGACCATAAGCTGGTAGAGTTCGTAAACAATTAATTCCCAAAGGATTCAATTCCCCATTGTCTGGATCTGTTAGAGGTACACTCAATTGTGGTACACCTGTCAATGTTGCTTCTGTACCTGCTGGAGCCTTCCACACACCGCGTTGAACATCAGTTCGAGCAAATACACCCGCGATCGCACCACAAGGAACAAATTCTTCTATTTGATTTTCCCGTAAAGGATTTGGTTGCTTGATTCGAGGAAAGAAAACAGCAGCATAACTAGTTGGTTCACCAAGATCGTTCTGAATACCAGCTTTGGCCTTATCCTTATTAGTCCAAGTACTGGGCGGATCGATGATGAAAAACGCGCGACGCTCTTTACAAAATTCTGCTGCTCGATCGACTAAAGAGTCATAATCTATATTGCCATCATTTTTATAAGGCGGAATACAAAGCATATTAAACAGGTCGGCTTTATTTAAAGCGTAAAGACCCTGTTTATTTGCTTCCTTATTTGACCCTGTGAAGTCGTTCACATCTAGATAGTCACCATCCGCACCGCTGTTTGGTTCCGCTTTGGTATTTGTATCGTTATCACCCCACAATTTTTTATCAGGTGTTGGATCGGCATGAGCAGATGGTCTTTCTGTTGGCAGAGATTCATCTCTAAATCGAACTAAATAAGACTCATTCAATAAGACTTTATCTACTTGTCTGGGATGATTTGGTAGCACCGACACATTGCGAAATATTTCTAGTTGTCCTGTCTTTTGATCCAGAACTGTAATGTTGAATAGTTTTTCTGACTCTGCGTCACCTCTTACTTTAATATCTATATCTATCCGCACTTTTAAAGCATTTCCCCAACTGCCTTCATTTGCTGCTTCTAAGTTGAGACCATTAACATTTAGTTGTGCCTTCTTAGCAGTGGCTTCAGTTTCCCCTGGAGTTTGACCTTCCGGTGGAGCTTGCCCTTCTGCTTGTTTCAGCTTAGAGTGAGTGAGTCGGACAATAATTGCTTGGCTACCACCGTTGAGGTAAAAATCTCGTACAGCATAGCCAAGGGTACTATTCAGCCACAATTCGCCAAAAATGCGTTCAAAGTCGCCATAACTGTTAATAGTAATCGGCTCGTCTACAGGGCCTCGTAAGGCGCGACCAATAAAGGCAGTAATAGAGGTAGATACGCCTGTAATCGTGCGTACTCCACTCGGAATTTCTTCTACGTAAACGCCTGGATAAGTTGGTTGTATGGGCATTGTTCGTTCTCTGATTAAGAATTAAAACCTACAAATTGACAAAATAGTCAACTTTTAAATAAAAAAATTAAGATAGATTGTAAATTTTAATATCAGTAATAAGTTATTTGAGCAAGTAAGCCAAATTCGTATTTAGATATAACATTGCAGCGAATTACTTTTAATATTAGTTGTCTCATCGGCTCTGAAACTCATAAAACTCATCCCCTAACTCATAGTAAAACTCATGAAAAATAACATTTTTAAATAGGAATGTTACTAAAATAACTTGTAACTAAGTACCTTGACTCTCAACAATTGCATAGGGTCAGAAATAGAAGTGAGTTCTAAACCAAAAGCTTGAGCTTTTTTCTTCAGGTTATTAAGTAGGCGCTCTCAATACTGTTACTCATAAAAATTTGTTTACTTTCTAAAAACTTCTTGTCACTCTTTAGGAACAGACCAGAGTTTGATGGTTTTGTCGGCACCGCTGCTGGCTATCATGTTTCCATACGGTCTGAAAACTACTGACCGCACGCCTCGCTGATGCCCGATCAAATTCTCTAAGAGTTTGCCTTCAGGCAACCCCCATAACTTGATAGTGCTGTCATTGCTACTACTAGCTAATCTCTTGCCATCGGGACTGAAAGCCACTGACCACACAACTCCTTCATGTCCAATTAGGGAGTGCAACAATTTACCAGTGGGCATTTGCCAGAGTTTGACTGTCCTATCAGCACTGCCACTCGCGATCTGCCGTCCATCAGGGCTAAAAGCCACTGAGCGCACGGCTTGTGAATGAGCATTCAAGCTTTTTAGAACAGCACCATCCATGAGCCGCCAAATTTTGACTGTACCACCCTCATTGCCACTAGCTAAGGTCTGCCCATCTGGACTAAAAGCAACAGTTCTTACCCACAATCCATCCGATAACTGATGAACTTGTACGCCAGTCTGCACGTTCCAAATGCGGATGGTTGTGTCAGCACTAGCACTAGCTAACCACTTTCCGTTGGGGCTGATGGCAACGGCTTCTACATCATCTGTATGGCCATCTAAGGTACGAAGCAGTTGCCCCGTCTCTAAATTCCAGAGTTTAATCCGGTTATCCCAACTACCACTAGCGAGCAGCTTACTGTCTGGACTGATGGCAAGGCTTACCACTGCATCGCCGTGTCCTTCTAAAGTATGGAGTAAGGTGTTAGTAGGCAGATCCCAAATTTTAATTTTTTTATCGTAACTGCCACTGGCGAGGAAGCGTCCATCAGGGCTAATTGCAAGAGCGTAAACCCAAGTTGAATTTCCTTGGATAGAACGTAAGGGTTGAGTGGCTGCAACAGAGCTAGTAGCAACACTAGCGTTTCGGAAGTGGAAGAATAGGCTAGCACAACTGCTACTACCAACCAAAATCGTTAGGGTACTGATTGCCAATGCTGCTGAAGATTTCCAGGTAATTTTTTTCGATCTCATAACAGGACATTCCTTGTGCGAGTGGGAGAATAATCTAACTTGCACCCACTGCGTAACGGTGTCGGAGACTAGCGGTACTATAGAGTAATTTTGTCTGGAATTTGAGATGAGAACGCTTTTCCTTTCGCTTTTTGTTGTTTATTCCGATGTTCAATCCAACGTCGCATCAGAAATAAAAAGGTTGTCATGACAATCCCTACTAGCGCAATCGGGGTTAAATAGCTCCAATGCTCTGACATTTTGTCCCAAATGTGCCAAGTGAGCAGGAACATAGCTAAGTAAGTCAGGGTATGTAATCGCTTCCAATTTTTTTTCAGTCTTTTGACACTTCAGTCATTAGAAGTAATTGCCAATAGGGTAAAAATTATGAAGGTAGATATACCTTGGATATAAATCAAATAGGTATTGGGATCTAAAAAATCAAGGTCTCTCTTTTTCATTAAGAGGAAAGCGTGAAGCAAAGCCAAGCAGAAAGCCAGAATACCGATAAGTCGTCGATATTTTAACAGCCATTTGGGAAGCTTCGCTTGTTTAGTTTGAGGAAAAATTATTCTGAGATTCGTGGGCATTAAGGTAAGAATATAAGCTCCTAAAGCTAGAAATCCCAGGCTGTTTTCTAAGGGTGCTGTATCGATTGCTGCCATGACTAATCCTCGTTAATTTTTCAAGAAAAGCCACTTTTTTAGAAGTGAAATATTTCCTACACCCAAAGGAGCGAACCAGGTCAAAGCTTGCAGCGTCAGACTGGTATATTTATCTAACTCCACTTCTTAAACCTTTCAGTGATAAAGTTTCTAAATTTTACATAGCCTCTTCAGTAAATTCTTGCTTGATTTTATCTATAGCTTTATTCATTTCTTTTGTATGAATCCAACCTACGTAGCCTCCAAATATTATCTTGTTATTGTCATCTGCTAAGAATATGTGTTTTACCTGTACTGGATTTATAAAAATTTTAACTACCGTTTTATCTTTCAGTATAAAAAAAGGTGTTGCTCTTTGAAAATTTCTACTATGAGCCATAGTCATACCAGCTACATTCACCAACATTTCAACAACCTTTTGGGCTGTTTGAGAAATACTTTAAGCAATTTCCGCTTCAGTATTCCATTCTTTTAAATAATCAATTGCTTTTTGAGATAAGCGGAAACCTTCTTCAAATACACCAAGTGAATTAAACATTTAAGATTCTCCTGTTTTACTTATTTAAAAAAGCTAAATTCGTATTAGATATAACATTGCAGTGAATTACTTTTAATATTAGTTATCTTATAGACTCTGAAACTCATAAAACTCATTCCATAACTCATAGTAAAACTCATGAGAAATAACATCCCAAAGAGGAATGGTACTAAAATAACTTGTAACTAAGCACCTGTATTCTCAACAATTGCGTAGGGTCAGAAATAGGAGTGAGTTCTAAACCAAAGGCTTGAGCTTTTTTCTTTAGGTTATTAAGTAGAGGCTCTCAATACTGTTACTCATAAATCAATACTTCAATTAAGCCTAAAAGTCAGGTAAAGTAAAGTATTATTCCCAAGCATGAAAATTAACTGTGGTACATCTCAAGGATTTATCACTATTATGTCCAACGATACAAAATAGCGATTTTGTTTACTATTTTTGCAAATGCGGGTTAATGCACATCTTGGACATTCCATAGCGATCGCACTAGTTCATATTTTTATTCTGCAACACCAAATGCTGCTCTTTTTTCGTAAAAAATCGCCGATACAATTCACAACTTGCGATCGCTTCAGATCCAGAAAGTTTAATCAACCCCATACTGCTTAACTTGTGAGTAAAGATGGGATCTAAGAGAATAGCTTCATTGGCATTCAGAACGTTATCAAAAGCTTGTGCTAACTCAGGCTGTTTTTGCAAGGTTGCCCAATGACGCTGCAAGTGATAAGAATAAATGTTGCTAGCAGTGGGAGCAGTTTCTAGTAGTTGCGGCAGAGTTACCTCGTTTCGACTCAGATGATAGAGAGCTAAATTTACTAGTGCCGGATGTCCCCCGATCATTGCCATTAATTGTCTAGCTTCTTCTCCATCTGTCCAATTGAGTCCATAGCGTTGGGCTAACTGCTGTACCTCTTCTTGGCTAAAGCTGTCTAACTGAATCGGTAACCCTATATTGAAAGGAGACTGATTAAGTTCAAGAGGAACATAAATATCTGTTGAGTGAACCACGAGTAGACGAAGCTTTTGCCAAATGGGCAGTCTTTTCGCTTCTTCGTACCAAGAACGCAACAGAGGTAGAAAATCCTTCGCTACTTGGGGATGCTCGAAAATATGGTTTACTTCATCCAACGCCAAGATCACAGGAGTATTAATTGACTCTAGTAGATATTCTTGAAAGTAGACGGTGCAGCTAACTTTACTTCCCAAATCTTCATCCCAATACTTGTCTAACATTGGTTGAAGCTGAAGCTGGCGGGCGATATTGGCACACAACCAGCGCAAAAGTTGATTCAAGTCGCTTAGAATTGTCTGCTCGACTTGTTCTAGATTCAAGCTGATAGTGCAGTAACCCTGGTACTTTGCATAGTCAAGAATCCTCAGCAGCAGTGAAGTTTTGCCCATTTCTCTGGGAGCTTTGATCCTGATTAACGCTCCTGGTTTCTTAATTTCTTGATAGATTTGCTCCTCAAGGTAAGAACGTTTGAGGTAAAAGGGAGAGGCGAGAGGAACTGAGCCGCTGGGGTAGCAAGGTAACGTATCCTGATTAACTGTGGGGGGAAATAGCGTCAGGTCTTGTTTCAAAAGTTTTGTATTTGGAGCTGCTTCAACGATGGCATAAGACTCCAGCAGCACCTGACAGTTTTTCTTGGTCACGCGCTGGCCAATGGCCTCGGAGAGTCGCCCAAACAATTCTGGGGCAACAACATTGGTAAAGTAACCAGGACTATAACCTGCCTCTATAGCTATTTGGTTATAAGTTTTATACTGCCAAATCCCACGCAAAACCAGATTTTCTGTGGAATTAAGGGGGCGATTGTGGCTCTCAATTAGCAGGCGATCGACAATCTCAAACAGACTATCAAGGTTCATAGAGATTACAGACAAATGCTACTAATAAAGATAACAGTAAAGACAACAGGAGTTACGCAAGTAACACAATATCTGCCATTTATTAGTACAATAGTATTATTTAGACAAATTAAATTATCCAGAAGGATAGACCTCTTCTTTCACTTTCCAGATTAAACAAAAGTTTCGTAAATCAAACAAAAATAGATTCATAAATACGGTTCTGAACTCTCAATTTTCCCTGTTGCTTGACTACTAGCCCTGACAAAAGCAATTCTCTTTCCTCTGAACTATCAACTGCAATAATCTCTCCTTGATGCAAAATTTGACGGTAGAGTTCTAGTAGCCGAACGGATTGTTTACTTTTGAGAAGGCGATCGCGGATGGTTCTAAAATGCTCTGGTTCATCCTGTGATTCCCAATTCTCTATTACCTGAGTTTGCACCAAATTTTCAATCCATTCGGTTTCTCTATTGATAGGGATAGGAGATAAAGAATTGCGGATAAATTTACAGAGCTTTTGAGTCAAAAATGGCTGGCCATTAGTCCAGGCTAACACTTCTTTTAAAACTGTTTGAGGATTGCTCACTTTCTCGGTCAATCCTTGAAGTAGAGGTTGCGCTTCATGCTCTTTAAACCCTGACAATTGAATGGTCTGACCGATGTTAAACGGCGTTCTTTGGTGGTCAGTAATTAAGTCACCAGGGGTAGCTACTCCAAAAAGAGCAAAGGTTAAACGTCGATACTCTGGATTAATGCTACGCTGATTATAGCAAGATCGAATTAGCGCAAAAAAGTCATTAACTGGGAATTTTAAACTTAGGAAAGTATCAATTTCATCAATAAAAATTATCAGGTTTTTAGAGATAGTGTCATCATTTTGAGCAACTTCAACTAGCAGAACTTCTTCAATAAATTGACTCAACCTCTGAACCGGAGAAATATCTCCTTGCTCTTGCCACCAAGTTTTTAGATTAACCTTTCTTAACAAACCAAAACTTCGCCATAGCTCTACTGTTAAGCCTTTGTACCATTGGTCAGGCGTGACGTTTTCGCTACCAATCCGGGTCAAATCGATCGCCCCGCAGCTAAATCCCTCATGCTGGAGATGGTGTATCATACGTACCATCAGGCTTGACTTCCCCATCTGGCGAGGATTGAGAATGTAACAAAACTCCCCGCGCTTCAACGCCTTGTAGAGATAACGGTCTGCTGAACGTACAACATAAGTAGGAGCATCCATCGGCAAACTTCCTCCCACTTGATAGTCAAAAGTGGAGGGTTGTTCAGCACTCTTGAGTAACTCGTTTTCAAACAGCAGTTCGGCTTGGGTGGCTTTGAGAATTTCTAGGGTTTGTGAGAGTTCTTGAGTGCGTTCTGCTACTCTCAGCTCTAGATTTCGGTTATAATCTTCTAACTGTCCGTAGAGACGGGCATTTTCAATGGAGATAGCAGCTTGAGCCGAAAGAATTTTTAAAACCTCAATGCGATCGCTAGTAAATGCATCTGTGGTTAAATTGTTTTCTAGATATAAAATACCGCTTAGTTTGCCTTGATTTAACAAAGGAGTACAGAGAATCGATTTTGGTTGAGTGGCAACGATATAGGGATCGCGGATAAACTGTTCTTCTTCGGCAGCGTTATTAAGAACTACATTTTTCTGAGTACGCGCAACATAGTTAACGATCGCAACTGGTAGGATAGGTGTCTGGCGATCGCCATCTACAGAGTCAATGGGAAGCGATCGGAGTAAAGTAACGTCATCAGAATCTACTGTACTTTCAGCTGCGATCGCCCATTTACGATCTTTTTTCAGTATCAGAAAGCCTTTTTGGGCACCGCCATTTTCAATTACAGTTTTCATTAACTTAGCCAGCAGTTGGTCTAGTTTTATTTCGCTAGCTAATACTTGAGAGGCTTTGGTAACTGTCATCAGATCGAGTACTTGGGGATTTGTACCACCAGTAGATTCAGTTGTATTAATGCTTTGGTTTTCTTTTCGGTTGTTTATATCCATTAGAAACTGTGGGTACTCCGATTCTAAAGCTTGAACTTTGGCTTTTGCACCCCAGCGAGCATAACAGTGATAGGCATTTCTGAGATATAACTGACCAATTTCTTCCCGTCCCAGGTATAAATAAAATTCTGCTGCTCGTTCATAAGCTAATGCTTCTTCTTGGATAAATTCATATTTTTTAGCACCTTGAATAGCTCGTTCATAAAGGTCTTCTGCTTGCCAATGTTGTCTCAGAACTCGCGCTTTTTCAGCAGCCACTAAATCATATTTATGTTGAAAATTTGCTATACAGTGGTTAGCCCATATTTTCATATTCTCCTGATTTTTTTCTACTTGCTCAATTAATTCTTTTTGTTCCTTTAGATCACAATTGTTATAATGAGCAAGATAAGAAAGAGACGAATAAAAATTATACTGTGGAGCGGTTAAAAATGAGCTAGAACTTTTTAGATATTTTTCTGCCTTAATCCCGTTAATATAAGCATGAATATAATCTTTAAAAAAATAAAATCTAACTGTTTTAGCAAAATATACAAGAAATATTAACCATTCATTATTAATTTTTTTCCAACTTTTTAAATATTCTTCTTCTTCCTCTATAGAATTACCAATAATCAAGACATTGTCGTTATTTCTTTTTAATAAATTTATTACTATTTTATGAAGTATTTCTATGCAATATATAGAAAATTGTTGTCTTAAGTTTTTGATAAATCGAGAATATTTTTGGTAATCTCCATCAACCTCTTCCAAACTGTGACCACAGCAAAACTTTATCAAGCAATAATCTATAGCTGCATAAGTAGCAAACTCATTTTGTCCTGTATTTATACCTATTGTAAACGCATGTATTAATTTGTTTAGTGCTACTAGATTCATAATATGCTCTTTCCAGTGCCAGATAAATCCATGATATATCTGTACAACAAAAGCTTCTAATCTAGGAATATTAAATTTATTTAGTAGGTTAAGAGCTAATTTACCAAACTCATATCCATGATTAACATCTCCTTTTATGCTACACAGATGCATTCCATAATTACCATATATATAAGCTGCATGAGGTGGATTACCATATTTCATACAAAGATTAAGTTGGGTTAATGTTACCTCAACAGATAAGGGAACATTTGTTATATTTGTAGCTGTAATCATCTGCTGTAGTATTAGCATCACTGCTATTTGAGTCTGGTCGGTCATCACAGGTAAGTTAGCTAGATCCTCAATTTTTTTATCTTTTAAAAAGGATTGGATCAAGTTTTGTTGTTGAGCTATTTTCTTTTCTATATCTATAGATTCCCGAGAGATATTTATCCCAAATCCTAGTAAAGCTTTCAAAGCAGTATCTATTGCCTTGTTGGGTTTAAATGTCGTGAAGTAGTATAAGATTTTTAACTGATTAACATTAGCTTGCTCTAGGAGTTCTTTCGATTGTTTGATAATCGTTTCAGATAGCTCTTCAAATTGCTCAAATTTATTATTTAAGTAAAGCAGTTCTAAGGTTTCTATATACAATTCCCATGTCAATTGATAATGATAATCCCAGCTATTTGAACCTAAAAGTCCTAATCCAATTTCTAAATATTTAAGAGAAGCTTCATAAGCAGTGGATGCTTTAGATTTTTTACCAGCTTTAAGATTCAATTTTGCTAACTCATCTCTTTCTAATTGTTCAGTGAGTAATTCTGCTCCTTCGTTCATTTGATTCACAATACTAAAAATGTTTTCTTCTAACTGATATTCTTGAGTATTATTCAGTAGTAGACGACCAATTTGCAGATGAACTGCTTTTTTATCTTCTTCTGGAATTAGAATATAAGCGGCTTGCTGAACTCGGTCATGTAAAAATTTATAAGGAATAGATTTGGGATATTTGGGAATGAAAACAGAGGATATTTCAGATGTATCACTTGACATTTCCTCTTGACTCCATAGCAAAGGGAGTTTATAGTCATTACTTAAGGGAAAAATCAATCCTTCTTTAAGTGCTTGCTGTAGTTCTTGAGAAGTAACTGTTTGGGATTTTCTATTAACAACAGAAAGAATTTCTAGATTAAATTGGTTTCCTATACACGCAGCTAATTTTAAAACATTCTGGGTGGCTTCATCTAGTTTTTCAATCTTCTTAGTCATTAACTCAACTACATTATCAGTTATCTCTACTCTTTGAATTTGTTCAATATCCCACTGCCAAATACCCCTTTTACTTTCTTCTTTGGTACGGAAAATGTGAGAATTATTAAATACCAGTAGCTTTTCTTTGTACAATGTTTCTAGTAATTGAGTTAGGAAAAAAGAATTACCACCAGTTTTTTTATTCATTAACTCTGCTAAAAGTTTTACATCTTCTATTGAGGAATTTAGGGTATCAGCAATTAACTGGTTAATATCGTTGATTCCTAAAGATGGAAGCATGATTTGATGAACTGTTGCTTCTGCTTTTTTAATTTGCTCTAACGTTTGTGTTAAAGGATGAGTAAGACTAACTTCATTACTTCGATATGCCCCTATTATTAATAAATATTTGCTGTCAACATTGGTTATTAATCGCTCAATTAAATTTAAAGATGATAAATCTGCCCATTGTAAATCGTCAAGAAAGATAACTAAGGGATGTTCTTTTTGGCTAAAAATGCTAATAAATATTTCAAAGAAGAAGTTAAAACGATTTTGAGCTTCACTTGCTGCTAGTTGTTCAATAGGTGGCTGTTTACCGATAATTTTTTCCAAATCAGGAATTACATCAATAATAATTTGACCATTATTTACCAAAGCTGCTAAAATCTTTTGTTTCCATGTTTGTAGTTTTCTTTCATGTTCACTTAGGAGTTGACGTATTAAGTCACTAAAAGCCTGCGTAATTGCTGCGTAGGGAATATCTCGCTTCAACTGGTCAAATTTGCCATGAATGAAATATCCTCGTTGGTGTGTAATGGGTTTGTGAATTTCATTGATTAAAGCAGATTTGCCAATGCCTGAGTAACCAGAAACTAGTATTATTTCATTAGTACCTTGACTGACTCGCTCAAAGGTGGTTAAGAGTTGAGTGATTTCCTGTTCACGACCATAGAGTTTTTGGGGAATATGAAACTTCTCAGAAATATCTTGGCTTCCTAAAGAAAACTGAGAAATTTGCCCCAGAGTCTTTAATTGCTGAAGACAGGTTTCTAAATCTGCTTTGATTCCCCAAGCACTTTTGTATCGTTCTTCTGGGGTTTTAGCTAATAACTTGATGACGATATTAGATATTGCTAAGGGAATAGAGGAGATTAGTTCATGAGGTGGTTTAGGATGTTGTGCAATATGACAATGGACTAATTCCATCGGGTCAGTAGTTACAAAGGGGAGTTTATGCGTCAAGACTTCATAGAAAGTAACACCAAGAGAATAAAAATCACTGCGGTAATCTATTCCTCGGTTCATTCTACCAGTTTGCTCTGGAGCAATATAAGCTAAGGTTCCTTCTAATTGATTGATGTTGTAAATCGTCTGATTTTCTTGGGATAAACGGCTAGAAATTCCAAAGTCAATAATTTTGAGTTTTCTAGTTTCTCGGTTATAGACAATGTTGGCAGGGTTAATGTCTTTGTGTATGATACTAGCCGTGTGAATGGCTGCTAAACTTTTAGTAATCTTGATGGCAATGGTGAGAAACTCTTCTAAGCTAAATTGATACTTGGATATTAACAGGTTTAAAGATTGACCTCCAAAGTCTTCTAATAGCATTACTAAACTATTTTTATATCGCTGTAAATCGTAAGCCTTGATAATCCCATCTTCGTTTAAGGAACGAGTAATTTCATATTCTTGTTTATATCGGGTTAGTTCGGAATTAACAGGGTAATCTTCTTTGAGGATTTTCAAAATAATAGGTTTGTTATTGGGTTTAATAATGCCTCGATAAACTAAAGAATTAGCACTTTCATATATTTTTTCAATTGGGTGGTAGTTTATTGTAGTAACCATAATCTCTATCAAAAATATTTGTGATTTAATTAAGTGGGAGTATCATATCTTTGTAAATATAGTAGTTCAATGTCAACTACAGCGGATTTCGCTGTTAGGAGGTACAATAACAACAATAGGTAAACCAGTTTTGAAAGTGTTGAGGAAAGCTGATCTTGCACCTTTGCCTATAAGTCTGGGTTTACTCAAGAGCAATGGAATAAAGCTACAGTCTTTTTCTTTGCTTTTATAGGTAAAACAAGGGTTTTAGGATTGTTATTGTGTGTCAAAACAAGATCAATTTTTCTTGGTGCAAGATGTGAGCGCCCAAGGGGCGCGACTACACGCCCCCAACGAATGAAAGAAACACCATTTCCCTGTTCCCTGTGTTTCTTAGGAGTTATATCGTTTTACAGTGAGGCTGCATAAAATAGGAAATCACTCACATCATGAATACACTCAATTTATTCGGGTATTAAAGTTTTAACATTCTTTGCAAGCTCAATGTAATTTGATATTACGATTTTTCTAACAACAGCTTAGTGGTATATAAGGATAAGGAGGTGAAAAATATTTTACATTTACTAAATACTCTTCTTCGTTCTTTTTTACATAAAAGGGAAATTCTTCATTCTTATCAGGATCGGGATTTTCCTGACTTTCATATGAAACATCATCTATAGCATTAGCCCATTTTTTAATGTTTTCGGGATCTAAATTTTCTTTAGAAGGTATTGGAGGATAGGGAGCAATAACTTTTATGGAACTAGAATTATTGTTTGGATTTACGACCAACTCATTTTGAATACCTTTAAACTCATTCCAAGATACCTCTACTGCATACTTAATAACTATTTCACCCGTACTTAAAATGGGTTGAGAAATTTGGTGGTAGTGTGTTTCTCCGTTTTCTGTTACTTCATAATATGCATGACCTGTCAATAATAAGCTTAAAGCAATTCCTTGCCAAGCATTACTATCAGGATAAATCAAAAACTTTTTTTTCCCATTTTGTGTATCTGTTGGCGTTGTTGATATACTGTGTAGTGGGTAGTAAATATTGAAATTCTCCGACGGTTTGAGATAGTCAGGAGCAGATCCAGAATTAAGAAGAAAAATTTCTCTGGCTATAAGACCATCTAAGATATTAATGTTGGATAACTTCTTGAGATTTTCATTCCATCTACCTTCAGTGAATTGCTTCCACAGTGTATCTTCACCCATTACTGAGTTCTTTGCATCTAAATAAGTCCACCAAGTTTTGGCAATGAGCTGTGATATTTTACGGCTACACAGTAAAATTCGGATTGGGTCATAAAAATTATTTAGCCCAATGATAGCAGGATCGGGACAATCTTTATTAGATGAACTTGAAAATTCATCTTTAACTAAGGAGTCTACAAATCCCTTTGGAAAAATCACTCCAGATGAAGGTAAATAAGAGCCTATATAATCTTCATGCCCTTTTCGCGGATAGTTTTCTAGATTTTTTTTGGTCTCCTCGTCAATTTTATACTTAGAATCAGAAAAGGTCTCCTGATCAAGAGAATTTGTTGCAGCTATAGGTGATGGTCCTCTTTTTAGAGTTAGTATTGTTGTTTCTATATATTTTCCTGGAGTTTTATTAGAAGGTTTAACTAATAGTACCTGATAATAAGTATCTGGTTCATACCACTCTTCTTGTTCGAAGCTTATATTCACGAATTGGAAGAAGGGGCGGATTGAAAAGGGAGTGATTGTCATATTTCATCCTGTTTAGTGTTAACAAACTGTGTAACTTTTCAAACCAAGCTGTAAAAATTGTTAGGATTATCCCAAACAATCTTTTGCACTATTTCTTGAGATAATTGTGCCTCAAGCTCTAGAACTGTTTTCACAATATTCGGCTGATGATCCATGTGAGGGTAATCAGAGCCGAAGATTAAGTTATCAGCACCGATGTATTCGATAATTTGAGGTAAGTAAGGTTCAGTAGGTGCGATCGCAATAAAGCACTGACGGCGAAAATACTCTGAGGGCTTCATTTTGACATTATCTTTAACCTCCCAATATAAATTTTCGTACTCTTCATCTAGTCGCCATAGCCAGTAAGGAAGCCAACCACAACCAGACTCTAAAAAACCTACTTTCAAGCGAGGATGACGCTCTAAGACACCCCCTTCAATCAGGGCTAAAAGTGCCATCATCTGTTCCATCGGATGAGAACAGGCGTGCAGGGCAAAACGAGTATTAAAACGTTTTGCTCCTGTGGTTGCTAACCGACTATGAGTTCCTTCATGAATTCCCACCGCTATACCCATCTCTTCGCATTCTGTCCAAAAAGGCTCGTAAGCAGAGTCGCTCAATAGTCTTCCTTTGATAGGGTTAGGGCGTAAAAACACCGCTTTCCAGCCAAAATCGACAATTCTATGCAATTCATCCACCATTGACTCTGGTGCGTGCAGATTAATTGCTCCTACCCCCTTCAATTTATCTGGAGCGTAACTGCAAAAGTCTTTTAACCAATTGTTATAGGCACGGGTAAAAGCGCCAGCAACTTCCGGTTGCATAGTATCGATCGCCCAAAGCCACAATCCATAAGTTGGATAAAGGAATGCCAGATCGATCCCCATCTGCACCATCTCTTGAACGTGAGACTCGACATTATAGTTTTGAAAATAAGCATTAGGATGAGCTGACATCATCTGCTTATTCCCCTTATCTCGAACTTGTCTAGAGACTTTTTTTACAATGTCTTCCCCTTGAATTTTCATGTCTGCTGAGGGAGCAAACTGTTTAAATTCTGGTTCGAGATATTCAGCCCACATACTGGGAGGTTCAATTACATGGCAATCAGCATCAATAATCGAATATCCGTTTAACATCATCTGCGATCAATCTGGCTCGGAATTGGGAGTTGGTGCGTAACGCTACAAGTCTGATTACTACGCTGAAATTTTTTCGTAACTTCACACAGCTTACAGCTTTTCGTGTCCGTTGCGTAAGCCCTATTTTTATCAAACAATCGGTAAAATAGCCTTCATGGTACTGCTAACAATTTTTAAAGCGCTATTTATCTCTGAGAAAAAATTATTAAGATCCTCAATTTTCCCAGCAGACTTATTCAGACGATTTGTAGCTTGCTCAATCTGGGAACGAAGACTATTAGGATCATTTTTGAGAATCTTATTAAGTTGTTCATCAGAAATCATCCCACTTATATAACTTTCTATTGTTTCCCATTTTCCCCATTCATCTTTTGCTTTTTGTAATTTTGAATCATCAATTATTCCAGATTCAAAAGCATTGTTAGCCTTTTTTTTAGCAGTATTAATTGCTTCAGTTAGAGTTTGACGAATTTTTTCTAAGTTTTGATTATTAGCCATAATTTATCTTTTCTTATTTTTCAAACAGTTAGATTGTTGATTAATATTGAATGTCTTGAAGTAGAGGGGAAACTTTGTCAATATATTTCTTGGTTGCTTTCTTAGCTTGCTTTAACTCTGAGATAGTAATTTCTTGATTCCAGGAATCATTCTGTCTATCAGTGTTTTGAACATTTTGGCTTTCAGAATTGGAGCGATACTTCTGACATACTTGAATTTTTTGGGGTGAAATTTCCTTCTGATTTCCATTGAAAATATATTTCAATTCGCTGTGAAAATCTGCGGTAGAACGAATAGTTGCTATATATGCTGCACCATCTTTTTTACGTTCAATAACTTTGTTAATTTCTGCTCGCTCTTGTTCTTCTAATAAAGTCTGTCGTTCTTGAAGTGTGTTGAAATCTTGTGGATTATCTTTTGAGCCAGATAATCCCGTTAATCGTCGATTCACCTGACCTATATAGAAACCAAAATGTTCATTAATCTGCTCGATTTCTTTATTAAGTAAATAGTTGGTATAGGATGAATTAATAAAATTGGACAGGTTTGCAGAATATTCCTGAATAGCTGGATCTGTGCAGACAATAGCGAGTTTTAAATTACGCCGCCGAAAATCATTAACTAGAAGATTAGTAATAAAGTCAACAATCTGAAACCCTGCTTGACGAGCATTTTCATTAATTTTCTGCCCATTGATGTCAATATTGCCTAAAGTTTCTGAAATCTGCTCGATCTTAGGAGTAAAGCCATTTTCATTGTTTGTCGCTAAATTTCCAACTGCTGCAACATAATTAACTAAAACGTTCCCAGCAATTTCGGTATTTTGTGAATTTTGGCGGTACAATTTATCGCACACATCCAATTGTTTTTGCATATTTTCTCGACTCTCGCTTGTTCCGAGAGCTTCCCAACTTGCAGATCGAGCGCAGGAAGCATAAATATCAGCCGATATTTGCTTGTTGGCATTTGCTAGGTCTTCGGATAAAGTAGCAAATGACTTAGCTGCCTCTAAATCGTCATTTTTGCAACTACTAAGAAGAAAGTAAATAGGAATTAAAGCCAGTATTACTTTAGGTCGCATAATTTTTCAATTGATAAACTACCCCATGATGAATTGGGAATGCATCTTTAAAATGCCGAACCGTATATCAGCAGTGAATTACCTTTGATATTAGTTTTTCTCTTAGCTATGAAACTCATAAAACTCATCCCAAAACTCATAGAAAAACTCATTAAAAATAACATCATTCAGTAGACATATCCAAAAATGAATGTAGAGACGTAGCAATGCTATGTCTCTACAAGGTCGGGTAACGCAGAATTAATTTCACCAGATGTCTAGCAAGGAAAACCTCACATCCACATGGGAAAAGAGTTGAGTCGCTCTTCTGTCAGAGGTTCTGACAACCAACCCATTTTCACCGGAACTTCATAAAGCCGTCCGGGTGCTAACCTTTTCCACATATGGCGCATTCCCGGAACGATGACTTTGGCAACTCTCAGTCCAATATCGGGACGAGTCTGATCTAAAACCAGCATTTCTAAACCATTGTTCTCAACGATTTGTTGACAGAGCTTGACATCTTCAAGTAAATCGTCACTTGCTATTTCGCGATAATCGCCACTGACTTTAGCAGCAATGCTCTTGCTTGGAACTAAATAAGGTTGATTGCTTAAAGTTGCGCTTTTCCACCAATCTACCGCCAAGCCATCTGCTGACGGGGGATATTCAGTACTTCCATCAGCTTTGGCAAATAAAACATTAGGTAAAATTTGGTTAACTTCAGTCAAGGCTCGACTAATAGCAATCTTGGCATCGAAATGAGCGCCATAACCCAAAACAATATCTTCTACAGAGCGATCGCTTCTTCGAGTCACAGCAGCAAAAACTGGAATATTCAGATCGCTGGTAATATCTAAAACCCAAATTTCTCGATTAATAGTTTGATAATATTGCTTCAGGTTTTGAAAATAAGGCTCGTCGAAACTATCTAAATCCACTTGCGGCTTTTGTAGAGAGTTATACCACCATAACGCGACAGCATCCCGCTCTACTAACTCCATAAACCCTTGCAGAATAGCTTCTTCAAGAGTATTACCCGCCGCACATCCATTAGAATCAGCCCAACAGTCGGGTTTATAGGATGGTTGATAGCCATAATAACAGTAAGCCGTTGGCAGATACTTAAATTCCTGATGGGTTAAAGACCAAACAGGAGTCCAGTCAATTTCTCTTTGTTCATCAAAAGGTTCGGGGACTTTTTGAAACCAGCCTTGACACTCAACATTCCATTGCTCTCTATTCTGATATTGCTGTTGGCTGAAGTTCATACAAACATTGGGATGGATCGCTTTGTCCCCCATTTGTTGGTAACTGCCTTTTTCTCGAATTTCATACCCTTGAAACACCCCAGAATATCGCTCGATCGCTTCGCAAAAACCACTAGCCATCGCTTGAGAGTCAGTCCTACCTTTCCCCGCACTTCTACCCCCCAAATTTTGGCGCAAACTAGCTACATCGTCGAAAACACTAAGAAAATGATGTTTAGCGATGTAATTATGAGTTAATCCATTCCCAGGAATTTTATTTAGTTCTCGCACAACACCAGTAATGGGGCTAATATGATGTTGATATTTCCTGAGAGTTTCTTGTGGCGAACAAATACGGTGTCCTCCATCGACAGTAAAGGTTTTCTGGCGGTGTTCTAAAACAACAGGTAGGGGATTGTTGGTTAACCCATTTACCATCTCTCCACAACTAGAACATTGAGGACGCTTCACCCAGCAATGATTTTGAGTTTGCAGTGCGATCGCATCGTAAGCAATCAAATTGCTTTCTAATTGTTGATTTTCTCCTTGGACAATCCACTTAAACACCTCTGTGGCTATCATTCCTAAAGCGGTTTGTACTGTAGATGGCAAAAATCCCAAAGGAGGAGTTAAAGGGGAATAAATTTGCTTCTGTCTCTCAATAAACCCTTCAATCGGTCTATTATCTCGCAAACGCTGGGCTAAACAGTTCCAACAACCTGTTTTCTGAGGATTAAATAAAGGGCCTATCCAGACTATTGTCCCTGATGGCTTAACCAGTATCCAGGGAGTTTGGGATTTTAAGGCTTGTTGATTGAACTTTTCTAGCTCAACATTGAGATAATCATCGGTTAAAACTACTGTCAAATTACCTTCATCTGCTACTTGAATTTGGAGAGACTCAAGCACAGCAATCAAGTCAGATGCAGCAACTGAACCTAATGCTTTTACTGCTACTTTAGTCGAGCGCAATCTTTGATGAGCTACTGCGGGAGCAATATTAAGATGATGGCAGAAGATTTCTAAGTGCGATGGGAGAGAATTATCTTCTTGAATAAGATAGCCCTTTTGTTGCATTTGTAATAAAGCATATTGGGCTTTAATACTCACATTGAGAACTTCTTGGAAAAAAGTGGTAGCTGACTGTAAAGATTTTGGATCTTGCAGTAGCGACTGTTGAATGGTATCAATAATTTCGTCAATATTGCGATTACCATCGATGAAAGCAACTAAAGTATGAGAAAGATGATCGTTTAACCAGACTTTTCCTCTTTCTGACAAAAAAAAGATATTGTCTGCTTCTATAGTTTGAACAGAATAACAAGGATTAAATTGGATTTTAAGTTCCATTGAGCTTTATTAATTGTTTATTTACTAATTAAAGTGTCATTTTAGTAGAGTTAACTTGTAGTTAATTGTTTTTGATTTTATTCTTTGTTGAAAACATGTTTAGATGTATTTAGTAAATTTAGAAATCAAATTTTGGTACAATCAATGATAGTTGAGAAGCAAAATAGATTTCCGCCCATTGTATTTTAACGGAATTTATAATGAATCTCAGGTAGCTTTTAAATTATTGTTACACAATTTTTCTTAAATCATTTCAAAAGGTAATATAAAAGCTCATATAAAAACTCATAACTTTTTATAAAAAGCAATGGAATAACTCAGAGGTTATTTATAAAGTAAATCTAAAAGCGAGGAGAAAAGAGTTCTGATAACGATAAGATACCTTAAACATAGTGTATTTACATAGTTAACCTGAGTTCGGGTTAAAGATAAGGAGGTAAAAGCCACTCCAGTTGAAGGCTAGGTTTCTTAGGTTGATGACAATAAGCGATTAATCCGCAAAGAACGTTAACGCAAAAATTAACGGGGCTTCGGTGTCGAGAATGTTCAATCTGAGAAATGTTTTTGAGTTGATCATTAATCGTTTCAATAATTGAGCGTTTACGGGACAAAAGTTTGTCATGAAGACGCATCAGCCTATTCTTCATATTGCGACGGGGTAAGCGCGAAAAATTGGATTCCGAACTCTTCCAAAAGCTGAGAAGCAAGTTTTTCAGAAACATAGCCGCGATCGCCCGTCGTGTGAGCCAAAGCCTGGAGAAAATCATGCTCTCGGAACCGAACAAATTCTATGAATTGCTGCAAGGCGTGTTGAGAGTGCTAGATTCGGAAGTGATACCAATTCACGAAAAGCCTGATACAAATAAAGCATCCAGAATAAAACCCCAACCTGTAATAGAAGCAACAATTGATGTGTTTAATTCCTCAAGACGTTGCCAGATAACTGTTCTTAACTCGTCCAAACTAGCAAAGCATTCCCAACTTAGATTTCTTTTGACTTCTTCCCATAAACGTTCAATTGGATTGACTTGGGGAGTATGTGGAGGTTGAAATAAGAAAATAATATTTTCGGGAATTTTAAGAGTCTGGCTTAAATGAAAAGCACCGTTATCTAATTGAATAATATGTATATCTTGCGAATATGTAGCAGCAAACTGTTCTAAAAAAATGTTAAAACAAGCTGTGTTGAGATGAGAGAATTCCCAAATATAATACTCGCCAGTTAAGGGTTCTACTAACCCGTATAAATAGAAGTTTTCTCTCTTCCATTGCATGATGCCGATAGGTTTTATGCCACAAAGCGTAATCAGCCTCCCCAATTCTGTTTTTAATCCTACACGGCTTTCATCACCACACCAATATCTAATTCTTTTGTGTTTATCTTTTGGCTCTATAGCGTGTTTTCTAATGACTTCTAGGTATTGTGGCAGTTTTTTTTAAATTCTAATTCTGCTTCTTCATTGTGTTTTATCCCTACTGCTCTTGGTACTTTTAACTTCGCTTTCATTCGATAACGTACTGTATCGTGTACTACTTTGTATGACGCTTCTACTCCTTCCACCGCTTTCAACCATGTTCGGATTTCCTCATAACTTTTAAATCCTTCTGGCTGTTCAAGTTCTTTTAAAAGTTGTTCTTTAGCCAAACCATTAATAATTGGCGGTCGCCCTGTACTCTTGTTTACTGACAACAGACCATTTATTCCTGACTTTGTATAAATTGAGAGCCATCTTTGCACCGTCACCCTTTCTCTGCCCACAACTACAGCTGCATCCTGTACCGTTCTCACCTGGCCCATTTTCAGCAAATACAAAGCTTGAATTCGTTCGCGGCTTGATGCTGTTTTCTGGTTTAAGAGCAGTTCATGCAACTCTTGGACTGATTCTTTGATTTCAACTTTGGTGATTCCAGCCATTTTCACCCGTTCATATTTATTCCTATTTTATCTGTATCACACTTTTAGTGAATTGGTATGACCTTTTAGCGATCATAGAAACCCTCCAAGTAAAGATTCGCGATCGCGCCGTATTTCGACGTTGATTATACTGTTTTGTAATTGCGTAGTTATTTATGCTTTTTGACTTAGTAAAGGAATTTCAATACAAAATTCTGTGCCTTGCCTCGGCTCAGAGACAAAAGAGAGAGTCCCACCATGTTTCTCCTCAATAATTTGCCGACTTATAGATAAACCCAACCCTGTGCCCTTCCCTACAGGTTTGGTAGTAAACATTGGTTCAGATAACCGTTGTTTGACTTCTTCTGTCATACCGATGCCATTATCGGCAATTTTAATTACTACAACTGAGCTTTGTTGATGTAGAGCAGTACGAATCGTGATTTGTCCTTTGTTTTCTACCGATAACAAATGAATGTTACTTGCTGCAATTTCGGGAAAATTTGCAATAGAATTGCTCCTAGTCACAAATGACTCCTCTATAGCATCTATTGCATTAGCAAAGAGATTCATGAAAACTTGATTCAGTGGACCTGGAAAACATTCTACAGGTGGCAAAGTTCCATAATCTTTAATAATCTGAATTTCGGAACGTTCTGAGTTAGCTTTTAAGCGATATTGTAAAATCAATAGTGTGCTATCAATACCTTCATGAATATCTATAAGTTGTACTGCTGAATCATCCCGACGTGAAAAATGTCTAAGAGAATGAATCATCTGTGCTAGACGCTTTGTTCCTTTGTACATAGACGACATAATTTGCGGAGAATCTTGCATTAAAAAATCAATATCAATCTCATCTATTTTTTGCTGAATTTTTACTTCAGGATTGGGATAATATTTTTGATAAAGTTGAAGCAGATCAATAAAATTTTGGGTGTATTCAGAGGCATGATTAAGATTTCCTAAAATGAAGTTGACTGGATTGTTAATTTCATGGGCAATTCCAGCGACCAACTCACCAAGGGTAGACATCTTTTCTTGTTGTACCAGCCGAACTTGAGCTTGCTGAAAATTATCAAGTGCTTGAGATAGTTGCAAAGTACGTTCTTCTACCCTTTGCTCTAACTCCTGAGTCAGCTTTTGTAACTTGGTTTCGACTGCAAGACGGTCGGCTATTTCCTGTTTAAGTTGCTGATTATGACTTTGGAGTTGCTTAGTTAGATTACGAATTTGTAGATGTGTCTTGATACGAGCCAGTACTTCTTCATGCTCAAAGGGTTTAGTAATGTAATCTACTGCTCCCAAGCTCAAACCCTTTACTTTATCGACAGTTTCAGAGAGAGCTGTCATAAAAATTATGGGGATATCACAGGTTATAGGATTTAACTTTAAACGCTGGCAGGCTGTAAATCCGTCAATTCCAGGCATCATTACATCTAAAAGTATGATATCAGGACAAGCGTATTCAGCTTGAGCGATCGCTCCTTCACCATTCACAGCAATCAATATCTCCCAACCTGTATCCATTAATGTTTCAGATAGTACTTCCAAATTATTGGGATTATCATCCACAATCAAAATTACCCCTGTCTCCATAACAGGTATATTCATTGTTGTTCTCCTCGATATGGTTGGATAAATTCCCTAATTTTTTCAATTTGAAAGCTTTTAGCAAGTTGCTCTAATTGTTCGGCAAATAGTATAAACTTCTCATCCAAAAGTTTCAATTTTTGGGCTTGTTCTCGAATGCCTTTGATATTACCTCTCATCGCCAACTCAAATAGTTTCTCGATTTCTTCAGATGGTGGAGAAATTAGGCCAGTGTCTGATAGCGAGGAATCAGCAGAGGTACCTTTTAGATTTTGGGTTTCGTTGACTTCTTGACTCTGGGGCAAATCATAAATCCACTCAAATTTTAAGTGCTTCTGTAACTTCTGAAACAATTCATCGGCTTGCACTGGTTTAGGCAGAAAATCGTTGCCACCAACCTCTAAACTCTCATGCTGGTCAGATTCAAATACACTCGCAGATGAAACAATTATTGGTAAATCATCAAATGGCAACATACGCAAGTGACGGATCATTTCTAAGCCATTTATGACTGGCATTGACAAGTCAGTGATAATTAAATCAGGTTTTAACTTGACTGCTTTATCTAAGCCGTCTTGACCATTAATTGCCTCCGTTATTTGAAAACCAATATCACTTAATAAATTGACAATAATAGAACGGTTTTCCCCATTATCATCTACGAGCAAAATTTTTCGTTTATTGCCAGTAATCCCAACAATTATGCTTTCAGGAGTTACGACAGAACTATTTTGGTTATGGATAGTGCTTAGTGTTCCATTTCCAGATTTTTCTGGTACAGTTTCATAAACCCATTCAATTTGTAAATATTTTTCTAACTTTTGAAGTAAATCATCAGCGTGTACAGGTTTCGGTAGAAAATCGTCTGCACCAACTCCTAAACTTTTGTGTTGATCAGATTCAAACACGCTAGCAGATGAAACTATGATGGTCAACTCCTGAAACTCCTTTTGCTGGCGGAGGCGACGTGTTAATTCAAAGCCATCCATGACGGGCATTGTCAGGTCTGTAATAATTAAGTCTGGCAGAAATTGCATAGCTTTATCTAAACCTTCCTGACCGTCACTTGCCTCTATAATTTCAAATTCAATCTCTTCTAATAGATTTATAACAACAGAACGGTTTTCCCACTTATCATCTACAATTAGGATTCTCCTCTTTCCAGTGGCGATTCCGACAATTTTACCAGCAGACACCACTCTACCTGATTGCATCCAATCCACTGATTCTTGTAAATCTAAGTCAATCCAAAAAGTGCTGCCCTGACCTATTTCACTTTTTACTTGGATTGTACTATTCATTAATTGCACAATTCGCTGACTAATGTTGGTACGACATATCCAGATGTCGATAACTTGGTGACAAAAGCAAATCGCTTACCCTTTAAATCCTTGAGGGTTTTAATCCCACTTGCCTTGTTGGCAATAATCACAGCTGTGTACCAAGGTCGCTTTGTTTCTTTATTAATCTGAGCAACCAATGGCTCAACTTTCGGATCGCGGCGATGAGCTTCGATATAACTGGTAGGTGCAAGGTAGGCAATGTCCACCTTTTTTTTAACCAATAAATCAATTGCTGTTTCGTAGTCCTTAGTAATTTCAAATTTAAAGGGTCGTTTTAGTGCTTTAGACAAATAGTCAGCCAAAGGTTGGAGTCTCTTTTCTTGTTCGGCTGAAACCTGCCAGGGAATCACCGCCATTGTAATGGTTCCTTGTTCTTCTCCGGCTTGATTGGTCGTGCTAGTAGGCGACTGATCTGTGTTTGGCTGAGTTGCAGATGAACTTTCACGAGTTGGAGTACAGGCCATGCCAAATATGGCAATCGCTAATACTGAGGTAAAAAAAGCAGTCTTTCTACCAAGAATATTGGTTACAACTTTACAAAAAAGTTGCTGGTGCATGGTTTTTATCCTTTTGGAGCCTGTTCTCTTCAGAGAGGTTTCATATTTATTAATCCCAAAATGGTGTACATTCTCCCACTTGAAAAATAAATAGCCATCATGAACTACATACACCAGAACACATCAAAAAGGGATTGAGGATTATAGACTAGTATTTTTTACTTAGCACCTAAATTAAATTAGCGATCGCTCAGTGTTTTTCACACTACTGGTAAATGGGGAAGCATTATATGATTCGGTTGGAAAATCATCTTAATTCCTTTCCTCTGAAAGCGTTAATTATTCTTGCCATCTCAAAACAAACGTAAAGTCAAGATTGCTAAATTTTGGCTTCTGAATTCTTCTTCAGTAAAATTGAGATTGCCTAATAGGAATTACTTCTGTTAAGCTAATACAATGTATATTACAATACAATTTTTAAAAAAGATAAGCCAACTTGAAACCCTTATTAAAGAAACCAGCATGATTGAAACTACAGTTCGCAAACAGTACAACCAATTAGCTGCCGTTTACGATCTACGCTGGAGAGATTATATAGTTAACACACTGTCTTTCCTTAAAACCTGGGTAGAAATATCACCAACAGATACTATACTTGATATTGCGTGTGGTACTGGTGAGTTTGAACGTTTACTATTAACTGAGTATTCATGTCAACAAATTATCGGTATAGACATTTCAGAGGAAATGCTGGCGATTGCTAAACTCAAATGTAGTGCTTATCCTCAAGTATCATTTCAGACGGCAAGTGCATCAAGATTGCCATTTGACAGTAATAGTTTTGATGTGATTGTGTCTGCTAATTCATTTCATTATTTTGATGAGCCACTTGCTGCATTAAAAGAGATAAGACGTGTCTTAAAGCCTGATGGAAAAGTCATTATTCTAGATTGGTGTAAAGATTATTTAGTTTGTAAAATATGGGATTTAGTACTTAAGATGTTTGATCCGGCTTATAAGCAGTGTTATACCCAAAATGAGTTTCATAGCTTGCTTAATAATGAAAAGTTTGTGGTTTGTCGTGCAGCCAAAAATCGCTTTGGTGTTGTATGGGGATTGATGGTAGCTACAGCTAAAATCAAAACTTAAACCAATTGTCTATGACAATCTAAGACTAATAATTGATTTCTGAAAAAGACCGATACAGATCGAAAAGCTTAATTCTTTATTCTTTACTTCCTACTCTCCGCCCAGGTAGATAATTTAAAAAATCAAATACGATTCCTATCGTTGACTATAAAGTTTAGGTTTTGTTCCTAAAATGGCTAGAAAATATGATTCAGCTTGACCACTTAAGTGTGACTTATAAAGGTGGAGTAGTAGGGATTAAACCTATTTCTCTTAGCTTTACTAAAGGGCAATTCACTGTTATTTTGGGAGCATCTGGTTCTGGTAAATCAACTTTACTGCGTTGCCTGAACTATCTTAATCGCCCCACAACTGGTACTGTGATAGTTGAAGGATTGGGAAATCTACATAGTCGTAAGGTGTTGTATGAACATCGCAAGCGCACAGGGATGATTTTTCAGCAGCATCAACTTATTGGTCGGCAAACGGCTCTTGGGAATGTATTGGTGGGTCGTTTAGCGTACCATTCAACACTACGAAGTTTCTTTCCTTTGCCCAAAGCAGATCAGTATATTGCTTTAGAATGTTTAGACCGGGTTGGACTTTTGCATAAAGCTCTAACACGAGTAGATATTCTTAGCGGAGGTCAACAGCAACGGGTTGGTATTGCACGCGCCTTAGCACAAAAACCACAATTAATTTTGGCGGATGAGCCTGTTGCTAGTCTCGATCCGAACAGCGCTCATAAAGTCCTCTCATTTCTGCGTCAGACTTGTCAAGAAGATGGAATTTCCGCAATCCTCAGTCTGCACCAGATCGATCTCGCAAGAATTTACGCGGATCGAATTATTGGGTTATCTCAGGGAAAAGTTGTCTTAGATGGTAAGCCAGCAGATATCAGTAGCTATGAATTAAAGCAACTTTATAGTGACAAAGATAGTCCTCACGATCAAGGCTTTCAGGAAACCATTAATTCCTAATAGCTAAATTTCCTGTACTGTTTTTATATTAATTTAGGATAACCTCAATGACTGTTTTACTAAACAAGCGATCGCTTGTCTCAATGACACTAATCATGGCTACCTTAATTGGTTGTCAAAGTCCCAGCAACCAATCTGCAAATAAGCAATCAGGTTCTGGTAATAGTCCAGTAATAGCATCAGATTCGGCTGACCCTCAAACCCTAAAAGTAGCTTTATTACCTGATGAATCTCCTTCAAGTTTGATTAAAAAAAATGAAGGATTTAAAAAGTATCTTGAGACAAAGCTACAAAAACATATTGAACTTGTCGTTACAACTGACTACTCCTCGATGATTGAGGCAACAAGCAACAAGCGTATTGATTTAGCTTATTTTGGGCCACTCTCTTACGTTTTGGCAAAAACAAAGAGTGATATTGAGCCATTTGCAGCTTTGAAGAAAAACGGTAAAACTACTTATCAGTCTGTGATCATTGCTAACACAGCTAGCGGTGTCAAGTCACTGGCAGAAGTCAAAGGTAAAACGGTAGCTTTTGGAGATCAAGCATCAACTTCCAGCCATTTGATTCCTAAATCAATGCTGGCAAATAGCGGATTGCAACCCGGCAAAAAAGACTACCAAGAGGCGTTTACAGGTTCACATGATGCTGTAGCATTGGCAGTTCAAAATGGTAATGCTCAAGTTGGTGGCTTAAGTAAACCCATCTTTGAATCCTTAATTGAACGCAAAGTAATTGATTCTAGTAAAGTCAAGGTAATTGCAGAGTCCAAAGAGTATCCTGAATATCCCTGGACAATGCGTTCTGATTTAGCACCGCCACTAAAAGAAAAAATTCGTGCAGCCTTTCTTGCATTGAATGATAAAGAGGTTCTTAAACCCTTCAAAGCTGATGGTTTTGGAGCCGCGAAAGATAAAGATTATGATAGCATCAGAGACTTAGCAAAAATTCTTAATCTTGATATCGCCAAGTTGCAGAAGTAATTTATAAGAAGAATTCAGGAATCAGAATTCAGTATGAATTCTGTTTTTACTCAGTACTTTGCTATAAATAGTTTTCTTGATTGAAACTCTATCCTTTTATGAGTAGAGTATTCTGAATTATGAATTCTGACTCCTGATATTTTGAATTTGGAGCGAAGCGACGTGACACTTCCTAATCCTCAACCAGCTTTCGATCGACTACTGAAACAACAACGGTGGCAATGGTATCGAACGATAGTAACCTGGGCGATCGCACTTTTGGCTGTAGCTATATGTTGCTTTTTAGTTGGACTTGGGAACGAGAAACGCCTTTTTGATGGGATTCCCAGTATCTTAAACTTGCTGCATCAAATGCTGCCTCCAGATTTTAGTGATGCTCGAAACTGGGTCAAACCTTTATTTGATACGCTGGCGATGAGTATTGCAGGCACTGCGATCGCTATTGTTTTCTCGATGCCTTTATCTTTATTAGCGGCTCGGAATACAACTCCCCACCCGTTGCTATTTCAAATTTCACGGCTGATTCTCAACGGCTTGCGCTCTGTGCCAGAGCTAATTATGGGCATCATCTTTGTGGCAGCTGTTGGCTTTGGGGCATTACCCGGAACCTTGGCGGTGGGATTTCACTCGATTGGCATGGTCGGCAAATTCTTTGCAGAATATATCGAACTGGTCAACGAAGCACCGCTAGAAGCAGCAAGAGCTGCTGGAGCCAACAAGGTGCAAGTGATCTATCACGGAATTTTGCCGCAGGTATTACCACAAATGATGGATCTGACCCTTTATCGATGGGAATATAACTTTCGTGCCTCCACGGTTATGGGAGCGGTCGGGGCTGGTGGCATTGGATTTGAGCTAATTGGCGCACTTCGCCTGATCAATTATCGGGAAGTTTTAGCAGTGTTGCTAGTAATTTTGCTTATGGTAATTCTGGTTGATGGTTTTAGTAGTTATCTTAGAAAACGTTTAGTTTAGTACAGCACAGCATAAATAAACCACCCATTCCCAATCAACAAAACGCTTAAGCTGTATTCATTTTTAATTTTTAATTTTTAATTCCGCCTTGCGGTACTAGGAGGTTGCTGATGAAACCCAAAGTTGTAATTACCCACTGGGTTCACCTGGAAATTATTACAAACTTAAGTGAGCATTGTGAGGTAGTTGCAAATCCAACTAGAGAGACTTTACCGCGTGAAGAAATTCTCAAGTTGGCGCAGGATGCTGAAGCTTTGATGGTTTTTATGCCAGATCGAATCGATGAGGCGTTTCTAAAAGCTTGTCCAAAATTAAAGATTATTGCAGGAGCATTGAAGGGTTACGATAATTTTGATGTTGATGCCTGTACCCGTCAAGGTATTTGGTTCACAATCGTACCTAGCTTATTAGCTGTGCCAACAGCTGAGTTGACCATTGGATTGATTATCGGGTTAGCCCGCCAGATGTTGCCAGGCGATCGCTTGATTCGTCAAGGCACGTTTGCAGGTTGGCGACCGCATCTATACGGTATGGGATTAGCAAACCGAACACTGGGAATTGTTGGTATGGGGAGTCTGGGGCAAGCTCTGGCTCAACGGCTTTCCAGTTTTGAAATGAACTTGATTTACACCGATGCGATGCCTTTAGCCAAGGAAAAAGCAGCAACTTGGTGCTTGTCACAGGTTTCCCTAGATACGCTATTGGCAACCAGTGATTTTGTTGTGCTAATGGTTCCTCTGCAACCAGAAACATTTCATTTGATGAATGAGACATCTTTAGCACGTATGAAACCAGGGAGTTTCTTAATCAATCCGTGTCGCGGCTCAGTAGTTGATGAACAAGCGGTCAGTGATGCTTTAGCCTCTGGACATTTAGCAGGTTATGCAGCTGATGTGTTTGAACTAGAAGATTGGGCCCGTAGCGATCGCCCATCGAAAATTCCTCCATCTCTGTTAGAGAAACAAGACCAAACCTTTTTTACTCCCCATTTAGGATCTGCGGTGGATGATTTACGATATGACATCGCTATAGAAGCATCTCAAAATATTTTACAAGCCTTACAAGGTCATTCTCCTCAAGGAGCAATCAATTGTCCAAGTTAAAAGTAAATTGGAGAATCCTTAAGCAATAAAGACTACCAATCCTCTTTCCAGAGAAACCAAATCCAAAAGATTCACCGCAATGTTATAGACATCTTGCAAAAGTAACAAATGCCAAGATGTTGGGGTGCATGTTTGCATGTTAAAGGGGAAGGGAAAATTCCATACCTTTCCCCATTCCCCTTTTCCCCACTTCTGCAAGAAGTCTTATGGAGTGCGATAGCGTAACCGCCGACTTGATAGCGATCGCCGTTACAATCCAACTTCTTACCCCATCCACTCAGTCCATTTCGGCGCATCTGTCACCAGTTGAGCAAATTTGTCAGGTCTTGCATCCTCAAACTCCAGCATCACGCCGCGACCTCATCAATCGTTACCCAAAGGAATAATTGTATTGTCCATCTCTTCTTTTGAGGATGGCGCTGTTTCGCCCGCCTTCTTGCGATCGCCAGTCGCAAGCAGAGGCTAAAAATGCTTTTAAAAACCTCAGAGATTGCAAGACACATCAAAACTGCAATTTTCCAGTCAACTCAGTTGACAGCGACTGCGGGTGTGTCAATTAACAAGTTTCTTGCAAAAATGGCATCAGGGCAGAATAAGCCCAATGGATTAACGGTGATTTTACCCCAGGATGCGATGTCTACGACAAGCCGCAAGCGTCTACGCCTTTGTAGAACAGCTAGCGATTGAAAAATTCCACGGCATTGGAGAAGTTACGGCGGCGAAGATGCACTCACTCGGCATTCATAGTGGTGCAGATTTGAAAAGGCGATCGCTCTTGGAGCTAACACACCACTTTGGTAAAGCTGGTCATTATTACTACAAGATTGCCAGAGCAGAAGATGACCGACCAGTTGAGGCGAATCGGGTTCGTAAGTCGATTGGTGCAGAAACCTCGTTTGCTAGAGATTTAAGTGACCATAGTGAAATGTTGCAAGAACTCAAACAGATTGCCCAAATTGTCGAGCAACGATTAGAACAGCATGAAACGCGAGGTCGTACATTAACAATGAAAGTCAAGTTTTCTGACTATCATCAGATAACCCGTAGTAAGACAATGTTTGTTTCAATTGGTGAGCTAGATACGATTTTTGAATTAGCCAAAGCACTGTTTGAATCGATTGACTTGGAGAATCGTAGTATTAGATTGCTGGGGATTTTCTTGTCTAATCTGAATAATGCCAAACAGACCCAAGTGATTCAATTGCCACTATTCCAAAATGCAGATATCACTTGGGAGTGATTGACCTAATCTACTACTCATGGAATCGACTATTTAATATTTTTATTTGGCGTTGCTGAATAAAGGGATGAATCGATTTATGTAGGTATAGTTTGATACTTTAAGTAATGGAGTAATAATTTAACTGAGCATCTCAGCATTTCTTCTGTCTTGGAATAGCATAAAGTTTTTCGGCGAAGACGTGCCAGATAATGTCTAAGCCTTGTGTTTTCATTTTCAACTCGTGTCATGTATGTTTTACTAACAATTTGGTCTCCATTTGGAATAAAACTTGGGTATACTTTCCAGCCGTCTGTCACATAAAAATAGCTTTTCCACTGTTTAGCAATTTCCCACAATGGCTCAAAAGTTTCGGCACTATGATCTCCCAAAACCCAGGCTAAAATACCTTGAGTAAAGTGATTTACTGCTGTCCATAACCAAATTTTGTTTTTTTTGAGCCAACAAATGTCTCTAATTCATCAAGTTCTCCAACTTCTGGAATTACATCTTCTTTGGGTGCATCTGGAAGTTTATCACCCAATTGTTTGACCCAATAAATAATAGTAGTATGATGCACTCCTTTAACTCGTTCAATACCACGAAAACCCATACCATTAAGGTACATTTTTAAGCATTCTTGCTTCAATTCCTCAGAATATCCTTTCGGCGGCTCGTACAAATCAATAAATTGGCGAAAGCGTTGCGGGGCGGAACGCACGTCGCACGATACACAAATGTGATGCAAGTTTACCTCTCCGCTTTCCGTTCTTACGAATTTCCGTAGAGCCGCAGTATGGACATTGCACAGTAGATGACCTCAATTCATCCCTCTATTATGCAACGCCTTTTATTTTAATTGCGGCACGTAACTTTGGCGACTAACTACCTCTAAAAATAATACTAAAAAAGTTAAAATTCCAGCTATATATAAAGGATAGTCATAGGTTATGGGATGCGATTGATGAATGAATGAGTGTTCCAGCAATTATAGGTTCAATACCATTAGAGATACTTAAGTAAGATGCGTTCAAACCTAAAGCAGTTCCCTGCTCTTGTGCTTTAGCGACCGTACAGGTTGGTGGAATATACAGCACTTTCGAGGTAAATGAGGTACACATAATATTGGTGTATCAAGACTTAAAATGAAAGCATACTCAATCGATTTACGAGAAAAAATAGTAAATACTTACGAAAAGGGTGGTACTTCAATAAGAAAGGTTGCTGTGCAATTTGGTGTAGCAAAAAGCTATGTGCAAAAGCTAATCCAACTTCATAGAGTGCAAGGACATCTAGAACCTAAAAAGCAAGGTAGAGCCATGAAGGGTAGGTTAGATGATTTCGTGAGCGAATTAGCCGAAATGGTTCAAATTTACCCAGACGCAACTTTATTGGAATATTGCGAATATTTTGGAGAAAAATACAACGTTTGGGTGTGTGCAAGTGTGATGTGTTGTGCATTACAAAAACAAAAATTAACGCGAAAAAAAAGTGAAAGTGCAGCCAAGGAAAAACAGAAAGAGTCCAAAAACTGAGAATAGAGTATTGGGAGAAAGTAAAGCAAGTAGACCCAGAAGACCTTGTATTTATAGATGAAATGGGTGTTTTACTTGGCTTAACTAGAACTCATCAAAGAAGCGAGCGCGGTACTAGAACGTATAATTTTAAACCATATTACCGGGGAGCAAAAATAAGTGTAATCGGAGGAATTAGCTTAAAGAAGGTTTTAGCCGTGATGACTTTAAACGGCTCAATGGATGGAGATGCATATAAAGTTTTTGTAGAACATTTTTTACTTCCGCAATTATGGGTTGGTGCAGTCGTTGTAATGGATAATCTACCTGCTCATAAAGTCGAAGAGATTAAGCTTTTGATTGAAGGAGTGGGAGCAAGTGTTCTTTATCTATCTCCTTATTCTCCTGAATTCAATCCAATTGAACATTGGTGGTCACAATTAAAAGCTTTTCTGAAACAATTTTCTCCCAAGAGTGCATCCGTCGTTGATGGTTTAATTAAAATTGCGCTGAAACTAGTTGATCCAAAGCATCTAAAAAATTGGTTTACTAATTGCTGCTACTGTACCTCATGAACCTCAAATTTGCTGTAATTATTGAAGTTATTCCCGAATTAGAAAAAATCATTGGTCAACAAACACCTGCTACAGAATTATCAGGAACTGCGGCACAAAATCGATTTAATTTATTATTCCAGAAATTTACCCAAGTCTTTACCAGTGACAAACATCCATTAGTGATGTTTTTAGATGATTTGCAGTGGGCTGATTCGGCATCTCTGATGTTAATACAGTTATTAATGGCTGATACAAAGCATTTTTTATTAATTGGTGCTTACCGTGATAACGAAGTCAAACCAGCACACCCGTTAATGTTGACTTTAAATGATATCCAAAAAACAGCAGCCACGATTAATACGATTACTTTAGCACCACTGAGCCAAGAGCAGGTAAATCAATTAGTTGCTGACACACTGAAATGCTCAGAAAGTTTGGCATGGACTCTTTCTCGCTTGGTATTTCAGAAAACTCAGGGTAATCCGTTTTTTGCTACACAGTTCCTCAAAGCATTACATCAAGATGGATTAATTGAATTTTACTTCGAGTCGGGGTGTTGGCAAGGTGATATCACCCACATAAATCAGCGATCGCTCACAAATGATATCGTTGAATTTATGGCATTGCAATTACAAAAGTTGCCAGAATCAACTCAAGTGATTTTAAAATTAGCTGCATGTATTGGGAATCAGTTTGATTTAGAAACATTAGCAATTGTTTCTAAACAATCAAAAATAGAAACGGCTGTTTCTTTGTGGAATGCTTTACAGGAGGGTTTGATTTTACCTCAAAGTGAAGTTTATAAGTTTTTTGTAGGATCAGAAAATCAAGCTGTTACTCTAAAAAATTCCGAAATTATTGTCTATAAATTTCTTCACGATCGCATCCAACAAGCAGCTTATTCCTTAATTCCGTTAGAGCAAAAACAAAAAACGCATTTCATGATTGGTCAATTGTTATTGCAAGGATTATCCGAGCAGGAACAACAAGAACGGATTTTTGATCTAGTAAACCAACTGAATTTAGGACAAGGTGCGATCGCTGAAGATGTTTCCCTTTCTAGCATCGCCACCGATGAGCAGAAAAAAGAACAAGCTCGCTTAAACCTACAAGCAGGACAAAAGGCAAAACTATCGGCAGCTTATCAAGCATCCCTGATTTATTGTACTACTGGGATTGATTTATTACCTACAACCGCTTGGCAAACTGACTATAAACTAATGTACAGTTTGCACCGCAAGGGTTCAGAAGCAGCTTATCTGTGTGGTGATTTTGACCGAGCCGAAGTCCTTTATGGGGAAGCACTTAGCCATGCTCAAACACCCCTGGACAAAGCGGTGATTTATCGCGTGCAGATGACTCAATATCAGCTTCAAGGACGCAATGCGGAAGCGATCGCCATGCAACGCCAAAGTTTACAATTACTTGACTGGGAACTACCAAAAGAACAAGAACTGATTCAAGCGAGTCTGGACAAAGAAATTGCCATAGTTAATAGATTTTTAGAGCAGCAGACTGTTGAATCTATTCTCAATCTTCCCAAAATGTCAGATGCCAATATTGCAGAAATGTTGCGAATTTTACAAATTCTCTTCTATGCTGCATGGCTTAATGGTCAACCGACTTTAGGATTGCTGGTACTCGCCAAGATGACGACTTTATCTTTGCAGTATGGTAATAGCGATATGTCCCCCTTTAGCTATGCTGGCTATGCCTTAATTGCCAATGCCATCCTTAAGGACTTGGGAACAGCTTATCAGTTCAAGGGGCGACAATCGCCTCTAAACCCTGCAAGCTAAAGGTTTGGGAGGCACAGACCCCTGGAAACATTTGTGTGCTTATTGAGAATGAACTGTACAGTTATTAAGCTACTATCTGTAGGGTACAGTTTAATGGTAAAAAAGAACGGTCTCGTAATTTGATTAAGACCGTCATAATAATGCTGGCATCATTCTACCAAAATTTTTTAGAAAAATACCTAAATAAAGCACAGTTAATCACCCTAAAGATGTTGGTGTGGTTACTACAAAATCAAAAACAAGTGAAGATAGAAAGACTGGCAGCGACACTACCATTACCAATACAACAAAATAGTCGTAGACGGCATATACAAAGGTTTTTAACGCTAAATGCCTTAAGTGTAGTATTGTTGTGGTTTCCGATTATTGAAGCCCTAATTAACCAACATTTTCAACTGGGGTCACAATTAACCATTGCAATGGATAGAACACAGTGGAAGGAAAATAATGTGTTGATGGTGAGTGTGATTTACCAAAAAAGAGCTTGGCCAATATATTGGTGTCTGCTAGGAAAAGATGGTAGTAGCAACCTAGAAGAACAACAAAAAGTATTACGTCCAGTAATTCGACTATTAAAAAAGTACAAACTAGTAATTATTGGGGACAGAGAATTCCATAGTGTCGAACTAGCACAGTGGCTCCACAAGCAGAACCTCAGTTTTATATTTCGTCAAAAAAAGGATACTACTTTTCGTCAAAAAAGACAGAAATTTCAACCTTTAAGTAGCATTGAGATTTATCCTGGTATTCGCTCCTTTTATCCTGATGTTAAAGTTACTCAAAAAAAAGGTTTTGGTTGCTTCAATTTAGCTGTTTATTGGAAAAGGAAGTATAGGGGGAAGCAAGATAAGGAAGCTTGGTATTTATTAACTAATTTACCTGATTTAAACACTGCCCTCAAAATATATGCTCAACGTTTTGGCATTGAAGCGATGTTCAAAGATTGTAAAACTGGTGGGTACAATCTAGAAGCTTCTCAAGCCAATCCTGATAGACTTGTACGTTTAATTTTTTTAATAGCTTTAGCAATGACTAGTGCTTGGATACAAGGTCAAAAAATTAAATTACAACGACAATAATCTTATGTCTGCCGTTCCCAAGAGCAAGGTAAAACTGAAAAAAGGCATAGTAATTTTTGGATAGGTTTATATGGTTTCAATTGGATAGAAGCTTTGCATGAGTGTCAAGCATGGGTCGAAGAAATGGTCGGTTATATTCGCAATAAGCAAGCATATTATCAGCGAGGTTTAAAGGCTATGGAGCTTATACAGCAAGCACTTTAACTCGCTTGTCGCCCCTTGAACAAATATACGCTACTTGGATTTTCTACGCCGTCCTCAACGACTTGTGTGCTGATGTAGCAATCGCTTTACAACAACCTTTGGAACGCATTTCTGTGGAAATGGTGTTTCGCAGTTTATATTTTTTTCACCGCGCACTTTTGCTTAACCCTGAGTTAAAACTTATTCCTTGGCTTGTCGAACATTATCGTTCGATGGGCTTGGTTAAAGCCGTCCGTCAACGCCACCGACGAACGGCTGCTCGCTCTCTTGACATCTGGGCTGATGCCTTAACTTGACACCAATGGCTACTTGCAGTGCCTGCGGCAGCAGTGATAATTACGCTAATTGATGAGTTTACTCCGTCAGAAAACCTGATAGAGTCAGTTGGAGTTGAAGCTGGAATAGATGTTCAATCGAACGATTGAATATCTATTCAGTTTCGGCTCGGCACTACTATCATACTTTTGACAAAAGTTGCTTGGTAAGCGGCAAAAGGAATCCGTTCATCCCTATAAATATCATTAATCACAACAGGCTGACCATTTTGCATCGTATACCCACCAATGCAAATACTCATTAACACACCTTGAAAGGGCTAGACTTAGATAGTCCGAGATAGTGCGATAAGTACTACTTGCAAGCCAATCAAAGGGGGAATCTTCAAAGAAAAATTCGTAACCCTCAAGGGTGACATGAACGGATGTCGAAATGTCAAGATTCGGCGAATTTTTGTGCCCGAAAACAGCACTAACAGCAACTTGAGAACTGAATTTACTCCAAAAATCAATTCAGGTAGGAAAAAATAATGGCAAATATCATTGGAACTAATGGTAACGATACGCTACTGGGTACTAACAGCGCGGATACGATTAAGGGTCTTGCAGGTAACGATACTATCACAGCTAATCAGGGCAACGACACCCTGACTGGTGGCGGTGGCAAGGATAAATTTGTTTACAAAAGTGAAATATACGATTTCGATTTCGGCTTCACCGATGGTACTGATACTATCACCGATTTCGGTGGGGTAGGTAAAGGAATAAGCCCAACAGCAGCAGTAATTGCCGAAGTGGATACCATTAAATTCCAAGGGTATGGATTGACTGCTCGAAATCTGCTGCTGACCCAGAATGGCAAGAATTTAGAAATCACCTTTGAAGAGGCGCCTGCTGCTTCTTTTGCAAGCGTGCCCGATCTCAAAGTTATCCTCCAAAACTTCAAATTAGAAAACTTCCAGAATCTGAAAGCAACTGGTGCAAAACCAGCTGTTGGTAATATCCTATTTGATGGGCAAACTAGCATCACCGACAGCTTTAATGTCCTGGATGCCAACTCCGCTGAAACGAGCATCAGCATCAAGAACACGGTGACTTTCCTCAATGACCTTGACAATAACATTACAGGTTTAAACAACTCAGATGATGTGGTGAATGGTCAGGGGGGTAATGACAAAATCAACGGCTTAAGTGGCAACGACTTTTTGAGAGGTGGTGAGGGGAATGATACCCTCGTTGGTGGTGCGGGGAATGATACCCTCGTTGGTGGTGCGGGGAATAACACCCTCGTTGGTGACGCTGGTGATGATATTCTCAATGTTGACTTTTCAACAGGCAATAACTTACTCTCTGGAGGCGTTGGTGACGATCGCTTGGATGCTATAGCTTCAACAGGCGATAACCTACTTAATGGTGGCGATGGCAATGATTATCTTTCGACCTCTGGCAACGATACGTTCTACATCCCAAACCCTCTTCTATCTGGCCGCACCGATCCCTCTTTAGGCAATAATACCCTCAACGGTGGTGCTGGTGACGATAACTTGGATGCTAGGTATTCATCAGGCGATAACCTACTCTTAGGGGGCGATGGCAATGATACTCTTTTGGCCATTGGCTTTGACGGCAGATACGATACACCCACTTCTGGCAATAATACCCTCAACGGTTGTGCTGGTGATGATCGCTTGGATGTTAACTCCTCAACAGGCAATAATCTGCTCTCTGGAGGCGATGGCAACGATACGATCAATGCAAGCACTACTGGCAATGATACAATAGATGGGGGAACAGGTAACGATTTATTGTCCTATTTTGGCGATTCTCGCAATTATACCAAGGGAATCACTTCAACATTCAATGCTACTACTAACTCTGGCTTAATTACGGATGGCACGCATCGGGTTAGCTACAAAAATATCGAACAATTAAATATCTTAGGTACAGAATACGATGACAACATTGTGGGGAGCAATGGCAACGATACGATAGGTGGGAGCCTTGGCAATGATACGATCGATGGAGGTAAAGGTGACGATTTATTATCCATCAATTATGCCTATTATGATTTTGCCAATTATTATACCAAGGGAATCACTTCGACATTTAATGCTACCACTAATACTGGCTCAATTACAGATGGCACGGATCGGGTTAGCTACAAAAATATTGAGCGATTAGATATCTTAGGTACAAAATACGATGACTTGATTGTGGGGAGCAATGGCAACGATACGCTCTCCGGGGGCTATGGTGGCAATGATACAATGGATGGGGGAATAGGTGACGATTTATTGTCGTTCGGCAACTTTTATAAGTCTACCAAGAGAATCACTTCGACATTCAATGCTACTACTAACTCTGGCTCAATTACGGATGGCACGAATGGGATTAGCTACAAAAATATCGAACAATTAGATATCTCAGGTACAAATTTCGATGACTTAATTGTGGGCAGCAATGGGGATGATACTCTCGACGGTAGTAATGGCAATGATATCCTCATAGGCGGCAAGGGTAATGATAGCCTAATTGGAGGATCTGGTACTGATACCTTTGCTTTCAATAGTTTCAATCAAGGCATTGATAGACTTGATGACTTCAAGGCGACTAATGAACTCATTCAAGTAACGGCTGAAGGTTTTGGTGGCGGGTTATCAATCGGTTCACTTAAAACAAGTCAGTTTACCCTCGGAGCATCTGCAACCACTAGCCAAGAGCGATTTATTTACAACAATATTACAGGTGCATTGTTCTTTGACCAAGATGGCAGTGCGAATGCCTTTACTCAAGTACAATTTGCACAATTATCGGCTGGGTTGTCACTAACCAAAAACAATTTTGCGGTTGTTTAATCGGAGTTAGCGTGATTCAAGTCGCCAAGGACTCAAAGACAGCCCCCATAGTTAATAATCCTTGGATGCTGGATAAGAGTTAGTTCTTTTTACTTGGGAGGAACCGCTCTTAAGGCATTAATGCCTGTAATCATTATGGAGTATAGGTTATATTAGAGCTTTTCTTAGTGCCATTCCATCCTAGACCATTTTGTCCCTCCGCAAGATTGCAGACAATTGAAGAAGAAGTCAGAAGTCAAAAGTCAGAAGACAGAAGTCAGAATCACTTTTGTTGGGGATTCAAACCCCTTTACTCATCTGCTGTTTTGTTCAGGAGTCATTCTGGCTCCTGACTCCTGACTCCTGAGTTTTTTAAATTAAAATACATTATCACACCCACAACAGCAGTAAATGTCCCAAGTGAAAGTTTACACGGTACTCTGTGTCAACAGCAGTATCCTAATGGTTTTTTACACGCCAGGGCATTGCTGGGAATTCCGTATCATTAGCCGCATGGGTAGGATATTCGGGGAACAAAAGATTTATTACACGGCAGAGGCGGCATTGGGAACTGGGTTGAGTTGGCTCAGAGATGAGTTATGATGACGAATGTTATTGCTCGTCAGTAGCAACAACCCTTGAACTTAAACGCTTTTAACTATAAGTCGCTAATGGGAGCATACGCAAAAACCTGAAGCCAACTTATCGGAAGCGATCGCACATATACTTGTGGCTGCCAAAGAAAACTGTAGATAAACAGTGGCATTTTCGTAAAGCTCTTTTTTAAATGCTGTTCTGGACTTCATGCCCAGGGCAGTTTTTTCTTGCACTCTTAACTATCCTGGCATGGTGTGTATTAGAGTGAACATCAATGTGGAACTTGATTTCAAAAGCGTTCAGCTACGCTGGGTCATTGCTTTTCGCCACCATCAATTACAGAAATCATCCACCCGAATATCCCGCCAGACATCAGAAACCTGCCAGCCGGAATTGCCCACCGATTGTACAGGAGGATTGTCAAGGAATGGAACATAGTCAGGAACTCTAGGTTCAGGAGTGATTACTAGTTTCTCCTCAACCTCAACTACAGGGGTTGATGAATTGACAGTATCGGTTTGAAGAAGTTGGTCTTCTGCCTCCTCGATTAATTTCATCTCTCTCAGCGTGAGCTTGTCAGATTTTTTGATGATTTTCTTTGTCTGTATCTCATTAGAAGTATTCATTGGCTGTTCCCTCGAAGGCATTGGCTTAAAATTTGTCTGAGTAAACTTGGGAGAAAATGAGTATTAATAATTGCACGGAATAAACACTCTACTGCAAAAGTATGGAAAATACCAGTCTTTTACTGAAGAATTTATTAATTGGATATAAATCTCTTTTTCGGGCAGATGCCTTAAAGCGATCGCAGTAGGATCATTGTCTAGAAGTCAAAATTCTTTTGGGTTTTTGACATTGAAGCCAACGAATCAGTGACTGGTTTTTGGGTGTTGGGAAGGAAGAAGATGTTGTTCTATTGATTCACTAAAATTCAAAATTCCGAAACACACGAAGCTGCAACCCTACCCCCAACAACAGAGCCCTGACGCTTGTTTGACATGAATCTTCGTGCCATTCGGATATAAAGAAGATTGGTCTTGTCACGGAATTTATAGTCGTAAAGCGATGGCGCAGAGATTGAGACTCTTCATTAGGTATATTTAAACAGACGAAATATCTGCAATTTGAATGAGGAAAGCTGTGGTGGCTTGAGACAAAGTTTGTAAATACGCTAAAAATAGCTTCTTGGAGATTAATCAAGATGAAAACAACAGTGAAACGAGAAATACAAATGAAATACAGACAATTAGGAAACAGCGAGTTGAGCGTTTCCGAAATTAGTCTCGGTTCCTGGCTGACTTATGGGGGTGGTGTAGAGCAGCAAAATGCAGAGGCTTGTATACATAAAGCTTTAGAAGTTGGAATTAACTTTCTTGACACTGCAAATGTTTACGCTCAGGGAGGGGCTGAATCATTTTTGGGAGAAGTATTGCAAGGTACTGAGCGCGAAAGTTATGTCTTAGCGACCAAAGTTTTCTTTCCCATGTCAGCCACTGAGCGAGGACTCTCAGCAGCCCAAATCAGAAAACAAATTGATGCTTCCTTAAAGCGACTGCGTACCGATTACGTTGACCTGTACCAATGCCATCGCTACGATCCAAATACGCCTTTAGAAGAAACGATGACGGCACTCACTGAGGTCGTGCGTCAGGGAAAAGCTCGTTACATCGGCTTTAGCGAATGGAGTCCGCAGCAGATCCAAGCAGCACTGAATTTGGCTGATGTTGAACGCTTTGTTTCCAGCCAGCCCCAGTATTCCATGCTGTGGCGCAAACCGGAAGCACAGGTGTTTCCATTATGTGCAGCTAATGGCATCAGTCAAATTGTTTGGTCGCCGTTAGCTCAAGGTGTACTCACAGGTAAATACCAGCCAGGACAAGCTGCACCTCCAGATTCTCGTGCCGCTAACGAAAAGATGAATTCGTTTTTGATGGAGGAGTTGTTTAACGATCGCACACTAACAGCAGTACAAAAGCTCAAACCGATTGCCCAAGATTTGGGGTTGAGTATGCCACAATTAGCTCTGGCTTGGGTACTACGAGATGAGCGTGTGTCTTCAGCAATTATTGGTGCTAGCCGTCCAGAACAAATTGTTGATAACGCTGCTGCATCAGGAGTACAGCTAGATACGGATGTACTGGCAGTGATTGACCAAATACTGGCATCGGTTGTTCAAAGGTAAGGAAAGAACTAGTTCTCGGAGCGAACCCAAAAGTTTTGTTGTCTTGCTGTCAAGGATATACCTTGAGATGAGCAGCATTGTGCATAGCTCGTTTCCACACTAACAATAGACTACATTATGGCGATCGCTTATTTGAGGGATCTGAATCTGGGGATAGCTAAAAAATCAAATACCCAAGATCGAGGTGAAAGTACTTTTCTTTTGAGTAAGTGCCTGACATTAGTAGCCTAGCAAGCAAACTCATCGATAAACAGAAGAAATTAGTTTTAGCTCTCTAAAAGCATTTTGAGCTATTTATCTATTGGTGAGAATTTTGCGTGTAACACAGTTAAGGTGATTTAAGCAGCATACTCTTCCTTACCCGTATTTTAGTGAGTAGCCCTGCTCAGACCAAAATAATTTTACTCATTTATTAGTGATTTGTATATCTCAATAATGACTGTAATTATTGAGATATACTTCACCCTGACTATGAAAGATAATTTTGTTAAGCCGAATCATCCTCTAGACATTTAATAGAGTAGTCTTTTAGTAGATGTTTACACTTAGTATTAGCTATAAATTTAAAGTAAGTAAATATTATTTACTTTTTGGCTAAAAAAGGAGTTTTTTATGATATCAACTGTGATTTTTTTTGTTGGCTATACTGTAATATCTGCGTTTTTCATTTCTCATGTTGAGTAATCAGCTCCACTAACTATAGGACTAGTATTTGATTTCTGAAAAAACTCCGTACATCTGGAGAGACAGAAAATCAAAGGTAGTATTTCTAATGAACCACTCAAACATCCACTTTAAATGAGAGAATGTTGGAATTAAAGCACAAAAACGGCGAACCCAAGTTTTTGCTTGCAACCAAATATCTTCAATAGGATTTTGTGATGGGCAATTGGCAGCAAAGCGGATGCAATGAATTTTCCACTGCTCTTGAGGTAAACCTTGATTTACCTCGCCTAAAAAGTTCTGAACCAGATGTGAACGATGATAAGAAGCACCATCCCAAAGAAGAAGTAATCGCTGGTTGGGAGATTGTTCTAATAAATAACGTAAATAATCAATTGTATTATTAGAATTACCAGCATTGTAAGCTTTAAGGAATAAGTTTCCGTCGAGATAATCAACCGCACCATAATATGTCTGTTTATCTCGTTCGTTAACAACTTTAATTGCTATTTCTTGGTCAGTTCTTCCCCAAACGTAACCATTTACGTCTCCCCATAATAAATGACACTCATCTATTAATAATACTCTCAGCCTTCGGGCTTCTATCTCCTCTCTGTTACTTGCCAGCAATGTTTCAATTTGTTTTTTTTGCAGCCACCACCTCCTTATCAGCCTTTGGATTCAAGCCAGTAGTCTTTTTCCAACTAATTCCTGCTGCCTCAAATAAATCATAATAGCTTCGTTTTGATTCGTAGATTACATCATATTCAAAGGCTAATTTATACTCAAGTTCACCAAGCTCCCAAATCTCTTTTGTTTGCAACCAACTTAATACTTCTTCTCTTTGTTTATCATTCAGATAACCTTTTTTCCCTTTATGATTTAAGCGCAGTCCCACAATTGCATGTTCTTGGTAAGCTTGTTTCCAGCTTGTTATTGAACCAACTGAGACATCTAAAATTGTTTGAATTTCTTCATACTTGTAACCTTGATAAACCAGTTTTACGGCTAAGGCTTTTCTTAGTTCACGGGCATCAGGGCGACTATCGATAAATTCCTGTAATTCTGCGATCGCCATTTCTAGATGCTGGTTCATCATTGTTTGTTATTAGACAGATAGCACTATCCGTATTATCTCGCACTCTTTTTCATAAATCAAATATGATTCCTATATGTGGAGGCGAATTAATGGAAAAGAAAAGTTGGCAATCGCTACAATCAATATTTCCAGTACTTATACAGAGGTATAGATACCTAGTATTGTATAAACTAAATTTTAATGAAAGGAAATAAATGTAATTTTATATACTCTTTGAGATGAATAACTCAGTAGAGTATTTTCGTGAGAGTCACTGCCCTTGAGAAATCGTCTTGTCTTGTTGCAATCCAACAAAACCTCTTTTAACAACCATAAATTCAAAACTGCGGCTGCCGTCTCAAGAAATGTAATCGTACTTTTTGAAACATCTATAAGTTGTGCTTCTCTCAATTGCGGTCATTGCCATTAGGAGCCGACAGTTGAATCATCTCAGTAAAACGTGAATACTTAACCGCATAAAAAGTTATCAATAGTCAACTCTCTACGATTTTTGAGTTGAGATAGCCAAAGCACAGTTTGAGTCCACGCTTGCTGGAGAACCGCAGCATCAAGCTACTGGGCATTTCCTTGTCCAACGGTTGCTGCTTGTGTGGTGTGCCAATTAGAAGCCAGAGAGCGGATTTTTTGAAGTTCCGATGGAGAGAGGCGCTCCAAGTTACGCAGTATTTGAGTCATACGTGGCTGGTCTTTTAACAAGTCGTAATGACGAGCCAGGAAGTCCCAATAAAAAAAGTTGAAAGGACAAGCATTATCCGTACTGCGCTGGCGATGATTATAAGCACAATTTTTACAATAGTCGCTCATGTTGTTGATGTAGTTAGCAGAAGCAGCATAGGGCTTAGACGCAATCATTCCACCATCAGCTTCAAGGGGCGACAAGCGAGTTAAAGTGCTTGCTGTATAAGCTCCATAGCCTTTAAACCTCGCTGATAATATGCTTGCTTATTGCGAATATAACCGACCATTTCTTCGACCCATGCTTGACACTCATGCAAAGCTTCTATCCAATTGAAACCATATAAACCTATCCAAAAATTACTATGCCTTTTTTCAGTTTTACCTTGCTCTTGGGAACGGCAGACATAAGATTGTTGTCGTTGTAATTTAATTTTTTGACCTTGTATCCAAGCACTAGTCATTGCTAAAGCTATTAAAAAAATTAAACGTACAAGTCTATCAGGATTGGCTTGAGAAGCTTCTAGATTGTACCCACCAGTTTTACAATCTTTGAACATCGCTTCAATGCCAAAACGTTGAGCATATATTTTGAGGGCAGTGTTTAAATCAGGTAAATTAGTTAATAAATACCAAGCTTCCTTATCTTGCTTCCCCCTATACTTCCTTTTCCAATAAACAGCTAAATTGAAGCAACCAAAACCTTTTTTTTGAGTAACTTTAACATCAGGATAAAAGGAGCGAATACCAGGATAAATCTCAATGCTACTTAAAGGTTGAAATTTCTGTCTTTTTTGACGAAAAGTAGTATCCTTTTTTTGACGAAATATAAAACTGAGGTTCTGCTTGTGGAGCCACTGTGCTAGTTCGACACTATGGAATTCTCTGTCCCCAATAATTACTAGTTTGTACTTTTTTAATAGTCGAATTACTGGACGTAATACTTTTTGTTGTTCTTCTAGGTTGCTACTACCATCTTTTCCTAGCAGACACCAATATATTGGCCAAGCTCTTTTTTGGTAAATCACACTCACCATCAACACATTATTTTCCTTCCACTGTGTTCTATCCATTGCAATGGTTAATTGTGACCCCAGTTGAAAATGTTGGTTAATTAGGGCTTCAATAATCGGAAACCACAACAATACTACACTTAAGGCATTTAGCGTTAAAAACCTTTGTATATGCCGTCTACGACTATTTTGTTGTATTGATAATGGTAGTGTCGCTGCCAGTCTTTCTATCTTCACTTGTTTTTGATTTTGTAGTAACCACACCAACATCTTTAGGGTGATTAACTGTGCTTTATTTAGGTATTTTTCTAAAAAATTTTGGTAGAATGATGCCAGCATTATTATGACGGTCTTAATCAAATTACGAGACCGTTCTTTTTTACCATTAAACTGTACCCTACAGATAGTAGCTTAATAACTGTACAGTTCATTCTCAATAAGCACACAAATGTTTCCAGGGGTCTGTGCCTCCCAAACCTTTAGCTTGCAGGGTTTAGAGGCGATTGTCGCCCCTTGAAGTTTTGTACCTGCTACTTGATGATATAACTGGGAGACTCTATCCCTAAATTATCTCCGCGATTTTAAAGTAGCTACATATTCCCTTTGCCGGATCACACCTCTTTTTTTACCAACTTTTTGATGGTCTTTACTCCAGAAAATTACACCAACTTTTGCTTCTTTATATCCTTGTTTTTGATTCAAGGGAGTCATGACTCCATCAACTCCCACATATAATAAATCTGGTGGCTCATCCTCTAAATTAGGGACTTCAAACTCTGAAGAAGCGTCTGGCAAACATTCTCCATCGAACTCTTGTGTTTGTAGTTCATTTCCGATCTTTTCTACTTGATTAGCTAAAGTTTTTTCTGCTAACTCTAACGTTGTCCATTTTTGAAACAAGGAGTGAGAGTTAGGAAACTCACTACTGATTCCCAAAGCGCAGGCTAATTCTAATACCATTGGTAGCCATTTATCTTTTGGTAGCCCTAACTCTTCATCAACCTTGACCTTAATACCATCTCTTGTAACGTAAGCTCTACGTACAAGAACCATTTCACCTAATGGAGTGTAATATCTTTTTTCTCGTTTAGTTCTCGGATGTGAGTATTGGGCTTCTTTTTCTTCTATTTTGGCTTGAAATAAGCTTTGTTGCACCTCGTTCCCTAATTTTAGCCACATACTGTAGAATTCGCGCACAAATTCTTCTAAATGGCTCCACTCCGGTAAGGAATTGAGTGTGTCATGAATGTGAGACAGAATTGATTGGAGGTTGTTCATGGGTAGTTTGGTTGCATCGCATCAAGAGCTATGTTAGCGTACCAAATCCGCTAACTACTCTCCCACACCTTTTTTCGTTCACCCGCCCGATAGTGTCCGATAGCTGCCACAATACCTCTGTAGTCGGCAATCAGTTCGTCGAGTAAATTATTCCGCATGGAGCCAAATAAGCGGTGTGTGAAGTAGTGAGTACATTCATGTTCCAGCCGAATTTTTAGGGAAAGACGCCGCCATTCTACTTTTGAAAGTCCGATGTCCTTGTCTGAAACATTGCTATAGAAACCGTCACTCAAAATAATCAACCGATCTTGATAAAGCTGCTTTTGCGGGATTAGTCGCCCAAATTCTTCTAACCAACTACTTTCGGAGCAGTTACCAAAATTTTTCACTGACCATTGTTGGCGATATTGGCGAACCCGATCCCAGTTGTTGAAACCAGTAACCATGCAAGCTCCCATAGAAGCAGGGACTGGTAGTGGTTCATTCCGCATCGTTAACGCCTGTACCAAAGAAACAAAATCTTCTCGGTTCTTGGTGAGCAAAACCGGGATGACTCCAGCCAAGCTTTGATGTAGGATCAACTGGAGTTGTTCGGGTTGCTGCAAAATCAAACCAGTCGCCTCGACCATACCATCCACTGGAACACCCTTACGAGTAGCAAAGCGGTATGCCTCTGTTTGGCTGATGCCTTCAAGTATGGGGAACTGTAACTGTACCAACTTGCTTGATAAAGCTTGAAAAACTCCCACCTCTTGAGCAAAAGTGGCGTATTCTTCCCAAGCGGCTACATGGGGTTCGGGTGGAAGCGGAAACTTGGCGCTTAGTGTTGAAAAACTGCGATTGAAGATGTTTTGATTGTAGGCAAGCAATTCTTCTGTCTGTTGGGCAGTAGCACCATAGTCAGCAAGTACATTAGTACGAAGTTGGTGTTGATTGCTCAAAAGCGATCGCCTCCCACTAACACCTTTCTATCCTAACTCTCGCTCGGCAGCATAGTGACCTCCGTATCCGCCACAACTGTTTGTGCAATGAATCTGCGTTTGACTGTCCCTTTTAATTGCTGTGCGGTTTCCTTCAGCAACGTTATGAGCCAAGGAGTTAATTGTATGGACACCTTTTTCTATCCAAAATCGAATCATTAAAGAATTTACTACAAAAAGGGGGAAGGGAGAGCCTGCCTGCGGCAGGCTCTCCCTTCCCCCTCGGAATGATTATCGAAACAATCAGGTCTAAAACCTCGCCTTTTAAGGCGAAAAATTTTTTGAGCGGGGTATAAATCCCTGTTACAAAAACGGCCTCCTGCCTCCTGCCTTCGTTAACATTCTTATACATTGTATATTTTATTTTCTGGAAGTCCCTTAATTAGAGAAAAAGATAGTACCACTGTTGAAAGCAAGTTTAATATGATTTAGGTAAAATTTTGATTACGTTCAGTCTATATGGCATTTCAGACCGATATTTTTTCCCCTACAATGCTCTGCACTTCGCGCAGAGTGTGTTTCGGCGGGCTTGTTACCCGGTCAGGTATAAAATAAACAATAAAGTTGGGAAATTTCTGCGAATTGGCGTTGAGATAAATAGTTATAAGCGTAGAAATAGAAAATACTAAGATGAGGGAATGACTAATAATTTGAATTATAGTAATTCTGAAACTATTGTTAAAGGCAATAATCCTCTAAAGTTGGCTCGTTCTGATACTGCATGGTTGGTATTATCAGGGACAATGGCTTTGTTTGCTGTCGGAACAGCAAACGGTATAGAGCAAGGATCGCGTCGTTACTTATTCGATATCAATCCAGGGGATGTTATATTCGGAATTCCTATAAATCTAGAAGGGAATTCTTACTCGCTGATTGCTATTGGTTACGAAGAAACTCTCTTGCAAGCAGTAGATATAACAAACTGGGAACAATACAGCCTAGAGGGGAATGAAAGGTTATCTCCAATTCCCGATCGCCTGCGTCAATGGAGCGATCGCTTAGTTGCAGTTTTTGACGATACTGATATTGTTTTAGATGGAATTAAGCCAGAAGAAATTAGTAGCACAACTGCAACCTTAGAACGCTTGCAGCAATTTCACAGCGATTTTTGGCGCTGTTTGCACGAACTAGAACAGCAGGAAGAAAAAACCCGTTTTCAGCAGTTTAACGCCCGTCTGCAACTTAATCAACAAGCTAGCGAACGGGCGTTAGGGGAATTGACGAGTATTTTTCGCCCTCAAGAAGCAGAATTTCTGCAAGAAGGAACAGAATTACTAATTGCTGTGGGTGCGGTTGGTCGGACGTTGGGAATTGAAATTCGTCCGCCCGCTAGATCGGAAGATCCCAAGCGAGTAAAAGATCCCTTAGAAGCGATCGCTCGCGCTTCGCGGATTCGCACAAGGCGGGTTATTTTAAGCGGTAAGTGGTGGGAGTCTGATAGCGGCCCGTTGTTAGCATACACCGCAGAAGGCGATCGCCCAGTGGCTTTATTACCTGTAGGTAGCGATCGCTATGAAGTTTTCAGTCCTCACGAACGCCGTCGCATCCGCGTTAATATTGACACAGCCAGGTTAATTTCTCCAATTGCTTATATGCTTTATCGCCCGTTTCCCGAACGGGTACTAAAAACAGTAGATATTATCAAGTTTGCGTTGCGCGGACGCGATCGAGAAATTTTGACCGTGCTAGTGTTAGGGGTTATTTCTGCTTTGCTAGGAATGCTTACCCCCCAAGCAACAGGGATTTTGATTGATAAAGCAATTCCAGATGCCAATCGGGGAATTTTATTACAAATTGGTTTGGGTTTATTAGCAGTTAGTTTTGGGAATGCAGTTTTTAATTTAGTTCAAAATATTGCGATCGCTCGAATTGAAACTGTATTAGAGGTGCAAAACCAAGCCGCAGTTTGGGATCGGTTATTAAAATTACGAGTATCTTTCTTTCGTAAATATTCGACTGGCGACTTGCAATCTCGCGTTTCGGCGATCGCCCAAATTCACAAACTTCTCAGCAGTAACATTATCGGCACAATATTTTCTAGCTTTTTTGCGCTGCTGAATTTGGGATTGTTATTTGTTTATAGCAGTCAATTAGCATTGGTAGCTTTAGCGATCGCCTTTATTAACTTGTTAGCCACAGCAATTTCTAGCATTTTTTCCCGCAGAATTATTAAGCCGATGCAAGAGTTAGAAGGCGAGATTTTCGGGCTAACAGTAGAACTTCTCAACGGCGTATCTAAATTGCGGGTAGCGGCGGCAGAAGAAAGGGCATTTGCTTACTGGTCAAAAGGATTTAGCCAGCAACTAAAATTCATGCTCAAAAGTACAGCGATCGCCGATACAGTAACAGTTATCAATCAGATTTTGCCAACTATTAGTTCGATGCTAATTTTTTCCTTGACTGTCGGGATTATCATGCATCAGTTAGGAGGAGGCGCAAAATTTTCGACTGGAACTTTTTTGGCATTTAATAGTGCTTTTGGGCTATTTATTGGCGGTGCAACTAAATTGAGCAATGCGATTGTTAGCGTCTTAGAAGTCGCCGTACTTTGGGAACGCGCTCAACCGATTTTAACAGAATTGCCAGAAGTGGATTTAAATAAAAGCGATCCTGGTCGATTAGAAGGCGGTGTCAAATTCGATCGCGTTAATTTTCGCTACCGAGAAGACGGCCCTTTAACTTTAGATAAAGTATCAATTGAAGCCAAACCAGGAGAGTTTATTGCTTTAGTCGGGCCTTCTGGTAGCGGTAAATCTACAATCGTGCGTTTGCTATTGGGCTTTGAACAACCAGAAGACGGCACGATTTATTATGATGGTCAGGATCTATCGGGGTTGGATATTTCAGCGATCAGGCGGCAATTAGGAGTAGTGCTGCAAAACGGTCGTATTAATAGCGCCTCTATTTTTGAGAATATTTCTAGCGGTGCGTTAGTAACAATAGATGAAGCTTGGGAAGCAGCAAGAATGGCGGGTTTTGCTGCTGATATCGAACAAATGCCGATGGGAATGCACACAGTAATTTCTGAAGGTGGATCGAATTTATCGGGAGGACAGCGCCAGCGTTTATTAATTGCTCGTTCTTTGGTATTAAAGCCGAGAATTTTGATTTTTGATGAGGCGACTAGTGCTTTGGATAATCGCACGCAAGCAATTGTCGGTCAAAGTTTAGAACAGTTAAAAGTAACTCGGATTGCGATCGCTCATCGCCTTAGTACAATTCGCAATGCCGATCGCATTTATGTAATTGCAGCAGGACAAGTGATACAGCAAGGCACGTTTGATGAGTTAATGGCTCAACCTGGAATTTTTGCCGATTTGATGGCTAGGCAAGTTGCTTAAGAGCTGATTCGTAAAGAAATTCTTAAGGATACTCAACTCATTACTAGGTCTAAGTTTCAGCGAATAAGTGCTGTATTGACTTAAATTACTGAAACCCCTATTAGACAAGTACTTTACTTGAGTTTACAAATTAGCTCTAATACTATTGTCAATTGTTGATTATGAAACTATCATTGCAGCTTAGACCGGGTATCTATAATTCAACAATTGGATTTAAAAGGTATAAATATGGCTGCCATTCCCGTTTTTATCATGGAAGAACATCACGAAGCATTTTGGATTTGGCATTATGCTATTAGCCAAAATATCATACCAAAATCAAAAAATATCTTGCTCCATATTGACGAACATTCAGATTTGGCAACACCTAGATTTACTCGTTCTCTCAGTTCTCTAAATGGTAATTTTCCAGAAATTTATGATTTTACTTATCGTCAGTTAAATATTGCCAGTTTTATTATTCCCGCAGTTTATCAGAGAGTATTTAATCAAGTTTTTTGGCTGCGGCCAAGGCTAAAAGAGCCATCCTCTGAGTTTATGTGTGTTTATGCTTGCGATCCAGAAGAAACGATATTTCTAATCAAAAATGTCAAGAATATCGGGGCAATTTTACTCGATCCTAAATATAAAACTGCTAACTATACTTGTTTAACAGTTAAAGATGAGTTTCCTGAAAATCAAACTGTAGTTTTAGATATCGATCTAGATTACTTTTCTTGTAACAACAGATATTATAATGATCAAGGGAAAATAGAAATTACTAAAGACCAATATCAAAGTTTTCAGAGAGATAATTATCAATTTTTGCGAATAACTTATGGTAGCTCAATCAGAGCCGAGATTGAAGACGGCAAATATTATCTATTGTTTAACGAATTTACCGAAACAGAATTGTTTCCCAATATCCTTAAACTTTCTGAAGACAAAATTCTGGAGAGAATTGACCAATTAATAGAGTTTTTAGTTGAGAAAAAAGTGCAGGTGAGTATGATTGATATTTGTCGCTCCCGCATTAGTGGTTATACTCCTGCCGATCAATGCCAGTTTATCGAAGATAATTTATTAAAAAGATTGGGGGAATTGTACGAACTCAGTTTTGTCAGTTTAGAGCAAATTAAACCTCAGCCTTTAAATGTCGGCGCAGCATTAAGCCAAATTTGATTAAAATATGCCATCAGAATTTTTAGTTTCATTGAGAAAAGACATTACTGCGATCGCGCCACCAGAAGACAGTTCTATAATTCTTCAGTTTGAGGATCGGCGGCTAACATTTAAAAATCCCAAACCTGGACTGAGAACAGCTTTAAAAACTCTAACGACTGTTCCAACTTTACCTTCGCAACTCAACAAGATTATTTGGGAAAGTGACGGTTTTGAGGGATGGCAAAAATTTAATTTATATCTCAAAAAGCTGGCCAATCTGGGATGGCTTTGCTACTCAATTGTAGTGGATGATGTGGCGATCGCTACTGCCGTACCCATCAGCCCAGATTTGCAAATTTCCCCCGAACCAATATCAACTACAAGCAAGTATGTTCTCTCGCGCTTCGCTTATACTCACCAAATAGCAGGGGAAACTATATTAGAATCGCCTTTATCTTTTTGCCAAATTCGGCTCGATTGGCGAGGCGCAGCTTTAATTGCACTCCTTAGCATCCCTCAGAATATTTCTGAACTTTCCTCGCAAATTCCAGGTATTTCTGTAGACATAGCCGAGCAATTTATCAGTTTGCTTTTCACCAGTCAAATGCTCTCAACAGTAGATGAAAACGGCGTAATTGCTGAGAATGAAAACTTAACCCTGGCTCAATGGGAGTTTCACGATTTGTTGTTTCATACCCGCAGCCGTGTAGGAAGACACGCGAATCCCTTGGGTGGAACCTATCGTTTTGTCGGCAAAATTGAGCCGCTACCAGCCCTAAAACCTCTAATATCTAATAATTTAATCGACCTTTATAAACCTGACTTAACCGCTTTAGCAGAAACAGATATTCCCTTAACACAAGTTTTAGAAGCAAGAAAATCAATTCGTCAGTGGGGACAACCAATTAATGTAGAACAATTAGGAGAATTTCTTTATCGAGCCGCCAGAGTTAAAAATATTATTAAACATGACTTACTAGAACTTAGCCAACGTGTCTATCCTGGTGGTGGAGCAATTTATGAATTAGAAATTTATCCAGTTATTAATCGTTGTCAAAATTTAGCATCTGGTTTATATCATTATCAACCGCTATCGCATCAACTAAGCCATCTTACTGATAAAAACGAACTGGTAGAAGCCTTACTACAAAGTGCTGCTAGTTCAATGGGAGTTGAAGAAATGCCGCAAATTTTACTGGTGATTTCGGCTCGCTTTCAACGCTTAACTTGGAAGTATCAATCTATGGCTTATGCACTTATTCTCAAGCACGTAGGCGTTTTGTACCAAAATTTGTACTTAGTAGCAACAGCAATGAATTTAGCACCCTGCGCGATCGGGGCTGGAAATGCTGATTTATTTGCTAAAGCAGTGGGATGTGATTATTATGCTGAAAGTTCTGTAGGTGAATTTGTTCTCGGTAGCCGTCCCGTTAATTCTTAAACTTAGAATCCTTAATAAGTAAGGATTCAGTGGACTTTGTAACTCTAATTCACCTTTAGATAATACTTTCGTAACTTTGAAACTAACCTGATTGGTGAAGACAGTACCTCAAGAACTCTCCGACCTAAAGGTAGAGGAAGTGTAAAATTAATTCTATAGCAATCCTAGATGAGTTACAAACATCTCTCCCTTGTCTCCCTAGTCTTCCTTGTCTTCCTTGTCCCCTTTGTTCGGATATCAAATAGGATTGCTATAGTTAGATAAACATTGGTATCGGGTTAAGTTCTTCTTCTTTTAAAGGTGCTGATAACCAACCTAACTTAACTGGAACATCGTAAAGGCGACCTGGAGCAAACCTAGTCCAAAAGTGGCGCAATCCAGGGATAATAACTTTGACTACGTTCAAGCCGATATCGGGGCGAGTTTGGTCTAGAACTAGCATTTCTAGACCTAATTTTTTGACAATTTCTCCGCAGATTTCTATATCTTCGCGCAAATCGCACTTGCTACCCAAATAATTATAGTCTGCATAAACTTTAGCAGGAGTGCGATCGCAAGGTACTAGATAAGGCTGATTTTCGACAGTAGCATTAGCATACCAGTAGGCCATATCAAGATTTTTAGAATCGAACTCAATTTCATTATCCGAATCGTAAGTCAAACTTTGATTTACTTCTGTTACTGCCCGTAAAATAGCAATAGTCGGATCGAAATGCGTTCCAAATCCGATTAAAATATTTTCTTTCTCTCCCTGAGTGTGGCGAGAAATTGCAGCAAAGCTGGGAATATTTAAATCGCTGGTGATATCCAGCACCCACAATTGGCGGTTGAATTTTGTTTGGTAATAATCTTGCAAGTTGAGCAAATAAGGTTCGTTGAAACTCGCTAAATCAACTTGCGGTCTTTTTACGCGGTTATACCACCACAGTGCCACGCTATCCCGTTCAACTAATTCCATAAACCCTTGCAGAATAGCTTCTTCGAGAGTATTACCTGCTGCATTCCCGTTGGAATCTCCAAGGCAGAATTTATGTCCTTCGGGTAGCGAATAATCAAAATAGCAGAAAGCGGTAGGTAAATATTTTTGCGTTTGGTTAGTCAGCGACCAAACTTGTGTCCACTCAATCTCTTGAGTTAAATCGTAAGGGTCAGGAACCTGTGCAAAACTTCCGTGCTGAGGGTTCCATTCGTGACGATTTTGATATTGTTTATCGCTATATAAAAGACATTTATGAGGGTGAATGGCTGCATCTCCAAGTTGAGCAAAAGTAGCTTTGATGCGATATTCCTCACCTGTAAAAATTCCCGAATAGCGTTCTAGAGCTTCACAAAGTGCGCTAGCTTTAGATTGGCTATCTGTCTTGCCTTTACCCGCACTCATAGAATAATCTAAACTCTTTCGCAGGCGATCGTAATTATCGAGATTCTCAGCACTTTTGTAAGTTGCAACGTAAGTATGAATTACATTTTCTGCTGTATTTAGTTTCACCAATTCTTTAACAATACCTGTTACCAAACTAACTTGATTGCTGTATTTCTCTACAGTTTGTTCTGGTCTAACTGTACGGTGTCCCCCATCATCAGTAAAATTTTTCGGACGACTTTGCAACTCAATTGGCTGTAATTGTTGCTTTTGCCAAAACTCTGGATTGCCGCAAACAGAACATTGAGGACGTTTAATTAAAGTGTGGTTTTGAGTTGATAAAGTTTCTGCATCAAAAGTGATTATTTTACCTTCTAGCTGTGGGCTTTTTTGCAGTACGATCCATTTAGCAACTTCTTGAGCAGCAAGATTTAAACTTATTTGCCAGCTAGAAGGGAGTAAAGCAGTTGAAGTAATTAGAGAAGTATCAATACTTTTTTGCTGTTTAATAGAAGTTTCTACGGAGAAATTTCTCTGCAATCTATGAGCGAGACATTGCCAACAAGCTGTTTGTCCTGGAATCAAAATTGGCCCAATCCACGAAAACATTCCTATAGGCTTAATTAGCAACCAAGGTTTTTGGCTTTGGCGATTAAATTCTACTAATTCTGGTTGCAAATAATCGTCAGTTAAAACAACAGTAAAGTCTGCTTCATTACTGATATTAATATGCAGACTTTTTAAAGCTTCGATAAATGGTGCTGATTGAATATTGCCGAAAGTTTGCACGGCAACGCGAGTAGTTTGCAATCTGCTGAGAGCAGTTTCACTATCAACCCCTAAGTAACTCCAAAAAGCTTGAACAGCATCAGGAAGGCGATCGCTTGCTTCAGTAATGTAACCTTTATCCGCTAATTTAGTTAAGATGCGATCGATCTGTGCGCGGTTGGTTGTCCATTTCAGTCTATTAGTAATTTGCTCTACAGTGTAGTTGCCATCAAGCAAAGGTGCTAAGAGTACATAAAGATTACCTGTTAAAGCAAAGCTTTGGCGCTCGCTTAATAGGTAAACTTTTTTAGGCTGGACAATTTCAACTCGAAATTCTGGTTTAAATCTAGGTTTATTAAGCATCGGGTTTTAATTAGGTATTTTAGAGGATGTTTGTCAAGTAGCTTCATTAGACTTCTTACAGAAGTCGGTAAAAGGGAAAGGGGGAAAGGGGGAAAGGTATGTTATTTTCGCTTTCCCCTTTAACATGCATCCCTTTTCCCACCTCTTGCAAAAGTGTTTTTTGCAAGAGGTCTATTAGATCGATATCCACTCTATCCCCACTTCAAGAAGGGGTAATATTCTTCTTAAATTCCGCCTTGATAAGGGGATGCAAGGGAAGCGAGAAACTTTTGATATATACAAAACTAGCTTTTAAAACATCCTCAACAGTTTATTGAGCCGCCACAGAAAAACAGGAATTTCGTCCTATTTTTATCCCTCCCGCCACTCGTTCCAATGTGACGATGCTTCGCCTATCTATATCCACTACAACATACAACACAACCAGATGACCTTCTCCCTCCCGCCACCTGTTCCAATACCTCATCATCAAGTTCCCCTTCTGCTTGGGCCGTAACTTCTTGATACTTTTGGATAGCTTCGGCGGCGGTAAATTCATATCCATGCTTTGCCCCAAGCAATACAAAGGCATTAGCTGCTTCTTCAATCTGCTCTTTGCCTTCTAAAACGCTAGTTGTTTCTTGTTGCAAAGCCGTATCGCTATTGATTTTGCCTAAAAATTCTGTACAAGCTGCTAGACTCATTGGTTCTCTCCCTCTAGAAAGATGATTTTTATTGCCACTTATTGTATGCGATTAATGATGTTTCGGCTATGTACTATAAACAGAACCAGATACCCTTCTCCCTCCCGCCACCTGTTCTAATACCTCGTCATCAAGTTCCCCTTCTGCTTGGGCCATAACTTCTTGATACTTTTGGATAGCTTCTGCGGTTGTAAATTCATATCCATACTTTGCCCCAAGCAAGACAAAGGCATTAGCTGCTTCTTCAATCTCCTCTTTGCCTTCTAAGACGCTAGTTGTTTCTTGTTGCAAAGTAGTATCGCTATTGATTTTGTCTAAAAATTCTGTACAAGCTGCTAGACTCATTGGTTCTTTGCCTACTAGTAAATACTAAAAAAAGTGTTGCACAGGGTTTCTGGAGAAGTTTATCAGACCGCCGCCGGAAAATAAGAATTTCGTCCTATTCTTCTCCTGCCGCCACCTGTGCCAATGTGGCGATGCTTCAGCTATGCAGAGTTATAACAACCACGAACCCTCAATCTCCCTCCTGCCACCTGTTCTAATACCTCGTCATCAAGTTCCCCTTCTGCTTGGGTTATAACTTCTTGATACTTTTGGATAGCTTCTGGAGCAGTAAATTCATATCCATGCTTTGCTCCCAGCAAGACAAAGGCATTAGCTGCTTCTTCAATGTCCTTTTTGCCTTCTAAGACGGTAGTTGTTTCTTGTTGCAAAGCGGCATCGCTATTGATTTTGTCTAAAAATTCTGTACAAGCTGCTAGACTCATTGGATCTCTCCCTCTAGAAGGATGATTTTTTTCGCTCCTCATTATATTAAGTTTTTTATTTTGCAGCTATTTTTAGGTTCGCGGTACAAGAATATTTAAATAAGAACAAGTGAGATAAGCTTTGGCTTCAAAGGGTAGTCTGGGCTGATAGACCATTTTAATTTGACCGAAATTTCTCTCCATGACGTTGAGCAGTCGATTTTCTTGGAGCGCCGCAGCATTCTCTATTATCTGGTGGAAACTTGGCGAACTTCCTTTGATTTGTGTATAACCAGGCCACTTTCGTAATGCTTCCCGTTTTTCTGGGCTACATAACTGATGTTTGACGAGGATTTCTAAAAATTCCTGCCAAGGCGGAGCGTCTTTGGTAGCGCAGGAATAAAAATACTTTAATCCAATTCTCTGATATACTTGTTCGTCTACATCAAAAGTTAGTGTGAAAGGGCTAAAATTAACAGGAGCGATCGCCATCATTTGAGCTAAACGGTCTGATTCTCCTTGCCAACCAATCTTTTCTAAATATGGAATGGTTTGTTCTTTTGTAAATCCTGATAACTGAAGTCTGGTAGTTTGCACGGGACGAGCAAACATCATGCCAACCATATTAATGTCAGTATTGGCAGGCATCAAATCGAAGCATTGTTCGAGTTTTCGCTCGACAGCAGGGGGTATATTTTCTTGTTTCACTAATCCCCAAACTTGAGTCAGAATTTCTTTAGCATTATCCAGCGTTTTCAGCGTTACCTGTTCAGTGATGTTGCCGCTTGTATCCTGAAATTCTTGAGTCAATTCTTTGTATAAGCCAAAAAAAAACTAGGAATAGGCGGATCTGTTAAAACGTCCTCAAGATCGAACTCTAGACCAGCTATTGAAATATCGTGTAATGGAGAAGCCGGATCTAACCACTGTTGGTAGAAGTTTTGAATGCGTTGCCAAAGCGGGTGTTTAAAAATGTCTGTGCGAACAGGTAATTTCTGTTGCATATATGTAGAAAAATCTACTTGAGGATTATCATCCACTAAACGGCACTCTAAAATAAATTTAGAAAATTGCGGTAACTTGGAAACTAACTGTTCAATTTTTTGCCAAGCTTCTGAAGAAATTAGTTCTTCAGAGGTGTATTGTTTAACTAAATCTAGTTCGCTTTGTTGGCATAAATTCATATTAACAATTTCCTTCACTAGCTTTTTTGGGTAAAAATTATTGGCAAGTAATACCAATAAAACTTATGCAAGACTTACACCATAATTCCTTCTCCCTCCTGCCACCTGTTCCAATACCTCATCATCAAGTTCCCCTTCTCCTTGGGCTATAACTTCTTGATACTTTTGGATAGCTTCGGCGGCTGTAAATTCATATCCATGCTTTGCCCCAAGCAATACAAAGGCATTAGCTGCTTCTTCAATCTGCTCTTTGTCTTCTAAGGCGGTAGTTGCTTCTTGTTGCAAAGCGGCATCGCTATTGATTTTGCCTAAAAATTCTGTACAAACTGCTAGACTCACTGCATCTCTCCCTCTGGATAGGTGATTTTTATCGCTTCTTATTATATGTAGCTTTTCCTTTTGACGCTACTTCTAGGTTCGAGATGCAAAAATATTTAAACAGGAACAAGCATATTTTCAGGTTTTGCGAGTGTTATTAGGCTTTAGGAACACTTATAAGTAAGTGGACACAATTATTTAGAAGACGCATTTCGACTGCGCTCAATGCTCGATCCTTGAGAAGACGAGGGTTGAGTTTCGACTTCGCTCAACTTCCGCGAAGTCGAAACCCGGCAACCTCAAGTTAGGTTTAATTTAGTCCTTCTACTTATTTAGTTAATAAAAAATCTGAAATCCTGACTTTATAACAGTTTGGCAACAGTTCCAACAGATGCGTTCAAAAGTGCAAGAGAAAAAGAAACCAACAAGTAAAAAGTTTCATTGGAGAAACAAGTTAATCGTTGGTTTTTCTGCTGCTTCGCTGCCTAAGTAGCAAATACTAAAAGAAGACTATTTATAGTCCCTCATTCCATCTTCGCAAGCGTACCCCGCCTGCCACCTGTTCCAATGCGCGATCGTCAAGTTCCCCTTCTCCTTGGGCAGTAATTTCTTGATACTTTTGGGTAGCTTCGGCGGCTGTAAATTCATATCCATGCTTTGCTCCTAGCGAGACAAAAGCGTTAGCTGCTTCTTCAACTCCCGCTTTATCTTCTAAGGCTGTAATTGCTTCTTGTTGCAAAGCAGCATCGCTATTGATTTTGTCTAAAAATTCTGTACAAGCTGTTAGACTCATTTTACCTTTCCCTCAAGAAAGTGATTTTTATCGCTCCCATTATAGTTACCTTTCTCATTTTTCAGATATTTCTAGGTTCGAGGTACAAAAATATTTAAACAAGAACAACGGAGATAAGCTTTGGCTTCAAAGGGTAGCCCAGGCTGATAGACCATTTTAATTTGACCGAAATTTCTCTCCATGACGTTCAGCAGCCGATTTTCTCGAAATGCCGCAGCATTCTCTATTATGTCAACCCAAGTTGGCGAACTTCCTTTGATTTGTGTATAACCAGGCCACTTTTGCAATGCTTCCCGTTTTTCTGGACTGCATAACTGATTTCTCATTAAGATTTCTAAAAATTCTTGCCAAGGCGGAGCGTCTTTGGCAGTGCAGGAAGAAACATACTTTAACCCAATTCTCGGATATACTTGCTCGTCTACATCAAAAGTCAGTATGAAAGGGCTAAAATTAGCAGGAGCGATCGCCATCATTTGAGCTAAACGGTCTGATTCCCCTTGCCAACCAATCTTTTCTAAATATGGAATGGTTTGTTCTTTGGTAAATCCTGCTAACTGGAGTCTGGTAGTTTGCACGGGACGAGCAAACATCATACCAACTATATTAATGTCAGTATTGGCAGGCATCAAATCGAAGCATTGTTCGAGTTTTCGCTCGACAGCAGGGGATATATTTTCTTGTTTCATTAATCCCCAAACTTGAGTCAGAATTTCTTTAGCATTATCCAGCGTTTTCAGCTTTACCTGTTCAGTTATGTTGCCGCTTGTATCCTGAAATTCTTGGGTTAATTCTTTGTATAAGGTAAAAAAAAACTAGGAATAGGTGGATCTGGTAAAACGCCCTCAAGGTCAAACTCTGGGCCAGCTATTAGAATATCGTGTAATGGAGAAGTTGGATTTAACCACTGTTCGTAGAAGTTTTGAATGCGTTGCCAAAGTGGGTGGTTAAAAATGTCTGTGCGATCGGGTAATTTCTGTTGCATACACATAGAAAAATCTACTTGAGGATTATCATCCACTAAACGGCACTCTAAAATAAAGGTAGAAAATGGTGGTAACTTGGGAACTAACTGTTGAATTTTTTGCCAAGCTTCTAAAGAAATTAATTCTTCGGAGGTGCATCGTTTAACTAAATCTATATCGCTCTGTTGCCATGAATTCATATTAACAATTGCCTTCAGTAACTTTTTTGGTTTTGGTAATTTTTATTCAGCTTTAATTAATCGAGCATAAGCACCATCAACATCTTTCATTTCTTCGTGAGTACCTCTTTGCACTACTTTCCCTCGTTCTAAAACAATAATCTCATCGCAATCCCGAATTGTACTCAAGCGGTGAGCGATAATAATGCAAGTACAACCTCGCCGTCGAATGTGGCGATCGATAATTTTTTCTGTCTCTGCATCTAAAGCACTGGTTGCTTCATCCATCACTAAAATTGCCGGATTATTAACTAAAGAACGGGCAATTTCTAAGCGTTGACGCTGACCTCCGCTTAAATTAACACCCCCTTGCAATAATTTGCCATCTAAACCCCCAGGAATTGCCATTACTACATCTAAAATTGCGGCATCTTGACAGGCTTTTAGTAATTGGGAATTAGGAATTGTTTCATCCCACAGCGTCAAATTATCTCGTACTGTACCGCCAAATAGAAAAATATCTTGTTCAACCATTGAAAGGGAATTAGCTAACACTGCGCGGGGAATTTGTTGTCGAGTAATGCCATCAAATATAACTTCTCCTTCCCAAGGTTCGTACAGTCCCGTAACAATTTTAGAAAGAGTAGATTTACCAGAACCGCTAGTACCTACAAATGCTACTCTTTGTCCTGGTTTGAGTTGACAGCTAAAGTTTTGAATTAATGGTTCTTCTATCCGACTGTAACCAAAGGTAATGTTTTGCAGTTCGACATATCCTTGCAAACGACAAGGCTCTGAAAATTTAGCATATTCAATTGGAGTTTTATTGCTCTGTGATTCTGAGTTTAAATTTGGATCGATCGCGTTATCTAAAGCATCATCTAACCGCTTCAAATCGCCATCAAGTGCTTGAATTGTACTGCCCAAACCAACTAAACTATTAACTGGTTGCTGTAATCTGGTCATTAAAGTTTGAAAAGCCACTAACATCCCAATACTGATATAGCCATCTATCACTCGCAAACCACCAACAACTAGCAACAGCATGGAAGTTAAAGCTGTTAGTAAAGGTGGTAAAGCTTCCAAAATTAAATCGGTTTGTAGCAATTCTTGTTGTGAGTTAGTAGCTTTAGCATAATATCCTGCCCAGCGACTAAAAAAATCTGATTCTAATGCTGCTGATTTAATGGTTTCAATACTTTCTAAAGCCCCAATTTCTACGCCAGCAATTTTGCCATAATCTACACTTAGGCGCGTATTTGTATCAATTCGTTTTCGCGCTACCCATTGCAAAAACCCAATATTAATTGCTACTGCTACTAAACCGATCGCTGTTAGCATCCAATCGTAAGCTAACATCACCGCCGCATAAAAAACTAACATTACTGCATCTATAGTCGTTCGCGCTAACTGACCGGAAAGTATTTTCGCTACCTTATAATTAAGAGCGGCGCGATTGCTAATTTCTCCCGCAAATCTCTGAGCATAAAAACCAATTGGCAAACGGAGAACGTGCCATAAAAAATTTCCTGTCATACCGATTGACAATCTAATTTGTAAATACCGCAGCTTTCGGGTTTGCAGAATTGTTAATATTGCTTGCAACAATACTGCAAATCCCATTCCTAACACTAAAGGCTTTAACCAATCAAAGCGATTTTCAATCAAGATATTATCAACAAAAACTTGGCTGAGGGAAGCAATAGCTAATTCGGGAATAACTAAAAAAAATCCAGCCAGAATGCAGAAAAAAAGCTCGTAAAACGAGCCTCGCAAGCGATTGTAAAGCGCACTAATAATACTGGGTTTTCTGCCGCCTTTTTTAAATTCTTCCCCTGGCTCCATGAGTAAAACTACGCCTGTATAAGCTTCGTCAAACTCTTGTAGAGTTACGCTACGAGGCCCCGTAGCTGGATCGTTCAACCAAACCCGTTGTTGTCCGAAACCTTCTACTACTAAAAAATGATTGAAGTTCCAGAAAACAATAAAAGGTGGTTTTATTTGTTGCAGCTGATTAAGTCCTTTTTTAAAGCCTTTTGCTTGTAACCCGTAGTTTCTAGCTGCTTTTAAAACGTTTGATGCTTTAGAACCATCGCGGGAAACGCCACAACTAACCCGCAGTTCTGCTAAAGGAACGATGCGACCATAGTAACCTAATACTATTCCCAAAGCTGCCGCACCACATTCTACTGCTTCCATTTGTAATAAAGTTGGCGTTTTAAAGCGAATATTTTGAAATTTGGAAACTTGAGAATTTGTGTTTTCTGAATCTGATTTTTTAAATCTTTTAAAGAAATTCATCGTTAATATATTTGATTAGCAAAATATAAACTATTTGATTCCAGTAAGTTCTCGCAAAATTGGCAGTACAAAAGTAATTGGCGCTCTTTCTTCAACGGTGACTCGAACTGAAGCTGTAGTTCCCGAAGTAATTTTTGAATTTGGCCCTTGAGAAGATGACCATTTATAACCAGTAACAGTGCTACTATCGTTAGTAAGATTAGCAGTTGCTTCGATCGCGCCAGTTTCACCAATCAAACTTCTGACAACTTCTGGATTGCCAATTACCGAAACAGTTCCTTCTTGAGTTACTGGTAGTGGCGAAACGCGAGCAATCTTTCCCACAATTCCCCCAAATCGCTCTCTTTGGACTGTATCGGGAGTAATCAAAATCGACATTCCTGGCTGAATTTGTTTGCCGTCTTTAATCGCAAAATAAGCGATCGCCTTAGCTGACTCCTGAGTGCTACCTATACGCAATATTCCCAATCGAGTTCCAGCTTGAACCACTTGCCCCAATGTTGTATTCAACTCCAAAATACATCCAGCTTGGGGACTTAAGATTTGACTATTATCTTTTATTTGCTGTTCTAATCTAGCAATATCTCGATTAACTGCGGCAATTTCTTTATTCCTTTGATTTGTAGTTTCTAAATTTTCTCGATCTAAGCGTTTACTTTTAGCATTCAGTTCTCCTAACTGAATCTGAACGTCGCTCACAGAACGAATTTGTTCTAAATAAGTGCGCTCAACTTCGCTATTGCGAGCTTCTAGTTGTTTGAGTTGAACTTGAATATCAGCAAGGTTCTGACGTGTTTGCACATACTCTTGTTCGGCTTGCAGCAACGAATCTTTTGATAATCCCCCCGCATCTGCTAAAGTTTGTCGTTGCTTGAGTCTTGTCTGCATCACTGGTACTAAAATTTGAGCATCTCGAAGACGCTGTTCTAAACTTTGACGCTGTTGAGCGATCGCCGTTAGTTCTTTATCTCTGAGTAGCGGTGCAACCGCACTAATATCTTGGAGACGTTGTTGCAAGCTGGTGCGATTGGCAGTAATGATATTTCTTTCTGTTTCTAGCCATTGTTTGGATAAAACCAAGGTATCTTGAGCTTGTCTTTGCAATTGAGCTAACTGTTGACGCGCTAGCTGTAACTGTTTTTGCAAGTCAGCCGGATAAATTGTGGCGAGGAGTTGGTTTTTCTTAACACATTGTCCGCTAGCAACATTTAAAGCTTGAATTTGTCCGGCGATAGATGATTGAAACTCAACTACCTGACGAGGTTGAATAAATATACCTCGACCGTCAACGGTAATGGGAATGCGACCAACTATGCTCCAGATTACGCCGCTAATTGCCAAACCATTCAACGCGATCAACGCCAGCCAATCTTTCGGGCTAACTACTTGCATTAACCGATCTAAGCGTTCCGGTGAGGATAGGCGTTCTAAAGATTCTTGGCGGAAAATGCTCTCTTTTTGATTATTTCGATTAAAAAGCATCTGTTTTGATCTAGTTAGCGGCGGAGTTGATTAATCATCCAGTCGAAACGAGTACCTGCGATCGCTGTTCCTGCCAACATATCTAAATCGAGTTCGTCTTCAACTTCAATATCGGCAGACAACATTTCTACTGTCTCGGATGAGAGCATAGCAGTGCTGCTCCTTGCTAATAAATCTAAACAGCGATTGGCTAAAGTCAAGGCAATAGAACGATAAAAACGACTGGCAAATGCCCGATCTGCTTTTAACTTAGCAGTTAGGGTTTGTCTTGATATCGCTAGAATCCAGGCATTTTCTAGGGCTTTGACAGTTACCGAAGCTGTACCGCCATCAACAAACGACATATCGCCTAAAATCTCGCCTTTAACCCGTTTGGCAATCTCCTTTTCTTGCACTCCATCGTTGTTGTTTATTTGTAAGTAAATGCCGACTAACCCTTCTAATAAAAGATAAACGGCTGGTACTTCTCGATTTTGTTGAATTAGAACAGTATTCAATGCTGCTTTTTCGGCTCTGCCATTAGCTACCATCCAAGAGATATCGCTGTCGTTAAGAACCGCAAATACAACCAGAACTTTCCGTAATGGTTCTCCTTCTCTGATGTTTTGTTTGCCCATCAAATTAGTTAATTTCCGCAACCGTTCTGACAGGTTAATCGATAATAAATGGTAGAAACTAGCTGCAAAATCACGATCGCTTTGCAAACGGTGTTCGATATTGTGTTTGGGTATGGTTAGTAATTGGGCAGTTTCGGTAACTGTGACTGAGTATAAATCTGGGCGATCGTCTAGTAAGGAAGTTTCGCCAATCAGTTCGCCAGCCGATATCTCCATTAATTGCTGCTTGCTGTCATCTGCTTGAGTAGAAGTGGCTGTAAGATTGCCACTTAAACAGAGATAAATGAAAGGAGAAAATTTACCTGCTTTTACTAAAACTGTCCCCGGTTGATAGGTTTCGGCTTGAGCCATTGACTCTATCCACTCGAAATCGCTTGCTTGTAAATTCCGAAAATTATCAAAGCTAGAGAATGTCTGAGTCATATTGATTTGGGCTGTTAGTTAAGAACTCGTTTAGAAACATAATTAATAAAGTTGTACGCTCGGATAAGGCTTAAACGTTGTTAGTTTGAAAAATCATCTATAGCAACAAGTAATTATTTGTCAACAGCAGGGTGTAGGGGGTAGGGTGTGGGGTGTAGTGAAGACGGCATTGGACGGGGCTTGTACCCTTGTACCCCGACCAATGCAATCGTCATAAAAGACGGGGCTTGTATCCCTTCGGTTGTTGGGGCTGCTTTTCCCCTACACCCCACACCCTACACCCCACACCCCGCCCCAACGGGGCTTGGTCAGCAAATAGTATTTGTGTACTATTCATTCAACTCATGTATGCGTTGCCACTTTTGTAGTGTAATTTGTGTCGTTTGGTTGACGAATTACAATTAAAGTCTTCAAAACAGAGTCTAACTTTAAGCTTTCCCTAAGCAATAGCTTTTCTAACACAAAAGCTCCCAAAACGAATCTTCGCGTCAGATTTCTCACCAACATCCCAGCCAATGACAGCGACGCAGACAGCAGCATTGACCCCGCAATCCTAACCATTAAAATCAACCCTAGCAAGGGTGCGATCGCACTCAACCTTGATGGTACAGTTACTTATACCCCCAACCCCACCTTTGTCGGCACAGACACCTTCACCGACACAGACGGCTTAACATCTAACACCGCTACTGTCAACATCACAGTCAACAATATTGCCCCTTGAAGTTCTCTTCCATGAAACTTTATTCTATGCATCTTCATAGAGAATTGGTATCACCGGGGCTGAAACTTTTGAAGCGATCGCTCCCTCACCAGTTCGGAATTAATTTTCCCCCAAAGGGGATGAAATCGCTTAAAATATTGGACATTCTTCAACCTAAATCAAGCGATGCCAAGAGCAGCCACAGTCCCCAAGCGCAAGCCAAAAGCCAAATCAGCGCCCACTTCCTCAGTTGGGACATGGGCAGATGAGACTGAATTGGTAGGCTTGGTGTTCGATTTTGAGGCAACGGCAACGGCTTCTCTGTACTCGCAGTACACAATTGGACTTCATGCGTGGTTTCTCGACCAAGTGCGGCAAGTTGACCCACAGCTATCAGCTTATCTCCATGATGGAGAGTCGGAAAAACCCTTCAATATTTCGGCGCTAGAAGGACAACTGTTACCTAGTGGCAAGCAACTGCAATTAGTGGCCAACCAAATTTACCGTTGGCATATCAACGCTTTGTCTCAAAGAGTGGTATCCTTTCTCAAACAATGGTTAACCAATTTACCAAAGACTATCGACTTAAGAGGAGCATCCTTACAAATAAAGCAGGTGAGCATCGCTCATACTCCGATTACTTACGCACAATTGCTGCGATCGCCAAGCGAACAATCTGTAGTAGATCTCAGTTTTGTTTCACCAACGAGTTTTCGCCGCAAAGGTCATCATTTCCCGCTGCCAGTCCCAGAGAATTTGTTCCACAGTTATCTGCGGCGGTGGAATGACTTTTCCCAGCAGCCAGTAGAACAAGAGATTTTTATCAAATGGATTGATGAAAGCGTTATCATCCACCAGCACCGTTTGGAATCGATGAAGGTGGCTGCTGGCAAGCAAGGGTCAGTCACAGGTTTTACGGGGGCGATTTCCTTGGGTTTGAGCAAACAAGCTTTCACAAATACTGAATTCACCCAGCTATTCTACGCTTTGGTCAGGCTTGCACCATACTGCGGAACAGGTCATAAGACTACCTTTGGCTTGGGACAAACGCGCTCTGGCTGGTTGGCACAACAAAAGTCAGCTATAGCCGAACAGTTGATCGCGGATACGTTAGCTCAAAGGATTGAAGAACTCACAGAAATATTTACTGCACAACGCAAACGCAAGGGCGGCGATCGCACCGATAAGATTGCCGTTACTTGGGCGACTATCCTGGCTCGTCGTGAACATGGGGAGTCATTGCAGGCGATCGCCCAAGACTTGCAAATGAAATCTGAGACGGTCAAAACTTACGTCAAGTTAGCTCGAAAAGCTCTCAAGCAGGGTACAGTTGAGGAAGCTATCGACAATCGTCAGTAATTGTCGTATTATGTCTGTATCAACTTGATGTTTGGCAAGTCGAAGCGGGGTCAATTTCCCTGGGTATCTGCCAAAATCGCCAGAACCTTGACAAGATAATAATTACAGCGTTTCAAGAGTTGAAAAAGTTGCAAATTACTTGCAATAATGACGGCTGAAATCGACTTGATTTTGAGACTCGTCAAAATCCTCTCCAGGATGCTTGCTCTGGTTCAGTTTCAGCACCGAGCAGTTTCCACAGACCATTACCCCGCGAGGGGACTGAAACTGATAAAAAACTTGGAATGCCAAGAATGTATATGAGTTTCCACAGACCATTACCCCGCGAGGGGACTGAAACGCTAAATTGATTGCAGTCATAATTAGATCCTAAAGTTTCCACAGACCATTACCCCGCGAGGGGACTGAAACTATATTGTCTGTTGTTTGTATTGCTGGATTAACTGTGTTTCCACAGACCATTACCCCGCGAGGGGACTGAAACTGTATGTTACCCAATTTAGTTAGTTTGATTGGTAAGGTTTCCACAGACCATTACCCCGCGAGGGGACTGAAACATGAAAGGTTTAGTTGTAAGCCGCAAGTGTGGGTGGGGTTTCCACAGACCATTACCCCGCGAGGGGACTGAAACATCACTTTTCCGCTACTATCAATTGATTGCTCTGCGGGAAGTTTCCACAGACCATTACCCCGCGAGGGGACTGAAACAATCATGGTGGTCGGTAATGATAACCCTCATGCCCAGTTTCCACAGACCATTACCCCGCGAGGGGACTGAAACGTTCTACTGAAATCATCAATATTGTTACTATATGTATGTTTCCACAGACCATTACCCCGCGAGGGGACTGAAACGTTCAACATGGAAAGTTTTTAATTCGGGATCGTGGTTTCCACAGACCATTACCCCGCGAGGGGACTGAAACATATTACGGCAGCAGATACCGGATCAGCATCTACGGTTTCCACAGACCATTACCCCGCGAGGGGACTGAAACTGATAACGTCGTCAGTAGAAATCAGTCCTTAACAAAGTTTCCACAGACCATTACCCCGCGAGGGGACTGAAACTTTTGTTGACGACGTTACGATACGACGTTAAGTACGGTTTCCACAGACCATTACCCCGCGAGGGGACTGAAACTTCGACTATTAATTTAGCTAACCTTGCTATGTCAGAGGTTTCCACAGACCATTACCCCGCGAGGGGACTGAAACTCCCCATGCCTCTTCGAGATACAGTTCTCTTATTGTTTCCACAGACCATTACCCCGCGAGGGGACTGAAACCAACTTACGCAGGCACTACTACTATGGCATCGGGGTTTCCACAGACCATTACCCCGCGAGGGGACTGAAACCCAGAAAAAGCGCATAACCACCTCTGAGATGCCAGGTTTCCACAGACCATTACCCCGCGAGGGGACTGAAACATTGCGATCGCCAATTACAATAGCCAATCCGAATATAGTTTCCACAGACCATTACCCCGCGAGGGGACTGAAACCCTAATTGTTTACAATCACCCGCGCAATGACCCTGGAGTTTCCACAGACCATTACCCCGCGAGGGGACTGAAACCAAGCTTGTGCCTTCTAAGCCAAACTCTATGTTCAAGTTTCCACAGACCATTACCCCGCGAGGGGACTGAAACTCAAAGGCGAAGTTGAAGGCGTTGGTAGTAGTGTAAGTTTCCACAGACCATTACCCCGCGAGGGGACTGAAACACACTTGAACTGCGCTAAACTTCAATCTCATATTGGTTTCCACAGACCATTACCCCGCGAGGGGACTGAAACTCTATTTTTTTATCGTTGATTAAGCTCATTTTTATTCTCGTTTCCACAGACCATTACCCCGCGAGGGGACTGAAACGCCCTATGATTTTAGCGTTACTTGATAATAGAAGTTTCCACAGACCATTCATTACCCCGCGAGGGGACTGAAACGCAATACATCGTGTTCTGCCACCGTTTGGACCGTCATTTGACAGTGCGGCTCAATCACCCTGGAAAATTCCACTTTTGGGTTAGCAAAAACTCACGGATCTCTCTTGAGTACGGTTCCACTATTGAAAACTTCCGACATTGCTTTGCCTCTGTATCTTCAACTTTCTCAAAAGTTCCATCGGCACGTCGCTGCCAACCATCCACAATTACATCATCTTCAGAATTACGAGGTTTTGAGGGATCGCGCCAGTCGTGTTAGATTTGTCCTTCGAGCAGTTAACCGCACAAGACTGGCAACCTTTGCCATTAGTTTTATGAAGTAATTTTACAAAAACTAATGCCTTGCGTAAAACACAGACATAACTCTCTGAGTAATAGCTAGCAACTCAAAATAATAAATTTTGTGGAAGTATGGTTTCTAGCAACGGGATTTTAGAACAAGGCAATTTTCTTCAAGTCACACTGCCGCATATCTGGGATCGTGATATGAGTGATGTCTGCGACGAGCAACTCTTGGAGACGCTACGCGTAGCTTGCTTCCCCGTAGGGGTACGCTTACACCAGCAGCGTTTCTTAGCCTTACAGAGAACCAACAGAGCGTTAGAGTCAAAAGTGCAAGAGCTTTTAGCTGAATTAACAACTGCTAAAGAGCAATTTTGTCGCGATCAAGCTTCCGATCGGCAGACACAAACAGAATTAGAAAAGTCTCTTTCTTTGCTTGAGGCAACTTTAGATTCCACAGAACAATTATTGGAAGCGATCGCTCCTCGACTGGAAAAACACGTCACCTCAAAGCAGTGGATATCAGAACCACAACGGCTCTTTCCTACTTGCCCTCAACTAAAAAAAGTTTTCGATCATATCGAAGCTAATTATCATCAATCGATTGGTTTAAGTGACGTAGCTGTTGCAGTTGGTTATTCCGCAGCTTATTTAACCAATCTAGTGCGACGCAAAACGGGAAAAACAGTAAATGATTGGATCTTTGAACGCCGGATGCTAGCAGCGCGTACTTTGCTTCTGGAAACCAACCAGCCAGTTAATCAGATTGCTTGTGCAATCGGCTATCAGTATGAAGGATATTTCTTTCGTCAATTTCGCCAGTTTCATGGGACTACACCTCAAGTTTGGCGTAATACTCAGCGTTCTCATGTTAGTGTCAATCAATTGCAACATAATTAATAGTTTTAACAACAAAATGTGCATTGTCCCTAAAATTTTTATTTCCTACACTCCTAAATATAGGAATGCAACTTGATTCTTGAAAGCAGACTAAGACTAAAAGCTTTATCCGACAATGCTCATATCTTGGAAACCTTTCAGTAATCAAACCAGATTCCTCTTAATAGAAGGTTACTTTTATAAAAGGTAACTTGTAAAAGGTTGATATGAAGATGCTTTAGCCATCTGATCAGCAATATACAACAGAACAAATGACACTCTATTAAGAGTGAAAAGATGAAAGACGCTCAACAGCATAACAATTGTAACTTGCAAGGATAAAGAAGATGAAAGAAGTTCAGAATGAACAACTGTTTCAGGAACTCGACAATGAGGTTGCTGCTACCTGTAGGGGAGGTAGTGTATATTTATACGAGAATGATTTCCTTAATGGAGGAAACGGAAAGCGAGGAGGGCGAGTGCTAAAGTTTTCTAAAGGTACTGACGACCTACGCATTTACAATTTCAACGACCAAACCTCATCTATTTATATTGATAAGAATGAATCATGGGTGTTTTATCAAGATATAAACAAAGGAGGTCATGCTGTAACACTTGTCGGACCGATAAGTAGTTATTTAGACGACTTACAACGAATAGGGATTCAAAACGACTGGATTAGTTCTCTCAAACGAATCAAATAGTTCTCTCAGACGCAGGAATATAGCCGCGTCCAGACGCAGCAGTCCTAAATCATTTGTGAAATTTTTTTGGAGTTGGCTGTCATTAGTCATTTGTCCTTTGTAATTGCAAATAACAAAGGACAAGTGACCAAGGACGACTATAACAGAAATTTTCACAACTCAAATAGGATTGCTATAATTCCCCATCAACATCAATCTGAAATAAAGGAAAGTGGCAATGTTAAACACCAAAGAACATTTCAATCAACTTGATGCAATTGCGGTAACAGAACTTGATAATGAGACTGCTGCTGCAATTGGGGGCGGTGCGGGATTGGAAGTCTTCAGAGACATTGATGGTAAAGATCGCATAGGCAGTTTCAACGTTGGCACTCCTCAGGTGAAAGCAAACGACCAGATTAGCTCGGCTAAAATTAATGATGGAGGTACATGGAGATTTTACGAGGACGCTAATTACAAGGGTCGTTACACAGATCGGTCTGCGCCTAGGGGGGTAGTCATCAACTTTACTGGCCTAGAAATGATTGGCCCAAATAACTTTTGGAATGACAGAATCTCCTCTCTCAAGAAAATCTCTAACGAACCTATAGGGTAATCTCACAAAGTAACTGGAAGTTGGAGCTCTTAGTTTCCAGTCCCTCTAGAGGATAACTCTGGGCTAAGCACTTACTTTTGCTGAACATATAAGCTCTGAACTGGTAGGGGCGAGACATGTTTCGTCCCTATTTTTTGCTTGCTTGTAATAGAAAAATTTACACTCTGTCCGAATAGCGAACCATTTATAGGTACAAGTCTTGAAGATGCGATACCAAATTGTACTTCAACACAGTGAAGAAGACTGTGGTGCTGCAAGTCTAGCTACTATTGCCAAACACTACGGACGCACTTTTGCCATTAGTCGAATGCGGGAAGTAGTTGGTACAGGATCGCGGGGAACCAGCCTGCTGGGTTTGAGGCGGGGTGCAGAAACTCTAGGATTTAATACCCGCCAAGTTAAAGCCTCAGAGCAACTGCTTGACCAATTGCATAAAGCCCCTTTACCCGCCATCATTCATTGGAAAGGCTACCACTGGGTCGTTTTATACGGGCAAAAAGGTAAAAAATACGTAATCGCTGACCCTGGTGTAGGCATCCGCTATCTCACCCGCGAGGAGTTGCTCCAAGGGTGGGGCAATGGCATTATGCTGCTGCTAACGCCAGACGACAGCCGCTTTTATCAGCAATCAGATGATAAAATTGGCGGCTTTGGGCGTTATCTGATGCGGGTTTTACCCTATCGCGCTATTCTCATCCAAGCGATCGCAATTAACATCGTCATTGGACTACTTTCGCTTGTCTCTCCTTTGATGATGCAATTGCTTACTGATGACGTACTTGTGCGGGGAGATACCCAACTGCTAACCGTCGTGGCAATTGGAGCGATCGCTATGAGTCTATTTAGCAGCGCGATCGGTTTGGTACAATCTCACCTAATCGGTCACTTTGGTCAACGACTGCAATTAGGACTGATTCTAGAATACGGACGACAACTGTTGCGTTTACCCCTGTCGTACTTTGAAGGACGGCGCAGTGGGGAAGTAGTCAGCCGAATTGCTGATGTGAATCACATCAATGAGCTAGTTTCCCAAATTGTCCTCGGTTTACCCAGCCAATTTTTTATCGCCTTGGTTTCTTTGGGATTCATGCTCTTTTACAGTTGGGGACTGACTTTGGCAACCCTTGCTGCCTTTATGATTGTCACTCTCGTCAACCTGCTTTTTCTCCCAGCTTTGCGCCAGAAAACCCGCAACGCGATCGTCTTAGGTACAGAAAACCAAGGCTTTCTCGTTGAAACTTTTCGCGGTGTCCAAGTGTTAAAAACTACCCAAGCCACTCCCCAAGCTTGGCAAGAGTATCAAGCAAATTATGGTCGGCTTGCTAACTTGGGCTGGAGTACGATGAAACTGGGGCTTTACAGTGGTACAATCACTAATATTTTTTCTACTTGCACGAATATTGCCTTACTGTGGTTAGGCTCATATTTGGTGATTAATCGCACTTTAAGCATTGGTCAGTTGCTAGCGTTTACTGGGATGAGTGGCAACTTTCTCGGCTTTTTGGCTTCAGTTATCGGCTTAGTTGATGAGTTTATCACTGCCCAGATTGTCATCCAACGCTTGACGGAGGTGATTGATGCTACCCCAGAAGACGACAAAGACGAGAAAAAGCCTTGGGCAGAACTGAAGGGCGATATAGGTATTACTTGCACTAACCTTAATTTTCACCATGCAGGTAGAGTTGACTTGCTGCAAAATTTCTCGCTAATTATCCCTGGCGGTCAAGTCATTGGGCTGATTGGTAAATCCGGTTGTGGTAAAAGCACCCTCGCCAAACTGCTTGCTGGTTTATATGTACTCCAATCTGGCAATATCCGCTATGGCATCTACAATCAGCAAGACCTCTCAATGGAATGTCTGCGGCAACAAGTGGTGCTAGTACCTCAAGAACCTCACTTCTGGAGTCGCTCAATTATTGAAAATTTCCGCTTCAGCTATCCTCAAATCGGCTTTGAACAAATTGTGCAAGCTTGCGAGATTGCTGGTGCAGACGAGTTTATTAGTAAACTGCCCGATAAATATCAAACTGTTTTAGGCGAATTTGGCGCGAATCTTTCTGGTGGACAACGACAGAGATTAGCGATCGCTAGAGCTATAGTTACTGATCCGCCGATATTAATTTTAGATGAATCCACTGGCGCTCTCGACCCAGTGAGTGAAGCCAAACTGCTAGATAGACTGCTGTCTCATCGACAGGGCAAAACCACGATTATGATTAGCCATCGCCCCAAAGTCATCGGGCGGGCTGATTGGATTGTACTTCTTGAAGAAGGACGTTTGAAAATCCAAGGCACTCCAGAATCTCTACGCCATCAGCCTGGCGAACACTTAGACTTTTTAGACGGCATTGATCCATTTACAAATGGTTTAGTTCCATTCTCTTCTAACTCTAACGGTAAATTCAACGCAATCAGTAAATAAAATCATTTATGTACTTATGCATTGACAAAAAACATCATCCATGAGTTATAAATAACAACTCATTAGACTTCTTGCAGAAGTCGGTAAAAGGGGAATGGGAAAGGGGGAAAGGTTTTGTATTTTCCCCTTCCCCTTTAACCTTTTCCCTTTTCCCACCTCTTGCAAAAAGCACTTTTGCAAGAGAAGGACAATGGTGCAACCTGGACTACTGTGGTTAGTAAGACCTCTGGCAAGGGCAATGAAAACAAACCCTTACGCTTACGCCGAAATAGAAGTACGCAAAATTACCCTACGCTAATTTTTTGCAGAGGCTTTCATTTTACCAGTATGTAAATTTCCCTAAAAAGAGGCAAAGGGCAGTCAGATAAACTATTAAACCCAATGCCGGAATGTCTATAATTTTGGACTATAAATCTTCTACACATTGTCTGTTTAAGTCAATACGTAAGTTCAATCATCATGGTTAGCTATTCCAACTCAAATTACCTCCCCCCCATTCAAGACAACGAGTTTCTCCCGCCACTTGGTCGTTGGACTACTTGGGGCGGACTAGTTTTTGTCTGTGCTGTGGGGCTAGCTGTTCCGCTCACCTCTGTTATCAAATATAAAGTGACAGTTAAAGGACAAGCTGTTGTCCGCCCTGCTGGTGAATTGCGGCTCGTGCAAGCTGCTACCGAAGGTCAGGTGACGCGGGTCTTTGTTACAGAAAATCAAGTTGTCAAAAAAGGGGATGTGATTGCTACTATTGACAACTCAAAGCTGCAAACCAAAAAGAGCCAACTGCAAAGTAACATTGGGCAAAGTCGTTTACAACTGTTTCAAATTAATGCCCAGATTAACGCCCTTAATAGCCAAGTTTTAGCTGAAACTGAGCGTGTCAACCGGGTTATAGCTGGTGCTGAATCTGAATTAAGCGATCGCAGCCGCAACTATCAAGATAAACTGATTACTACCGCTACTGATGTCCAAGAAGCGGATGCCAATGTCAAAGCTGCCGATGCTGGTCTAAAAGCTGCCCAGTCAAAGCGAAATCGTTATGAGACTGTAGCCAAAGCCGGAGCCTTGTCTCAAGATCAATTTGAGGAAGCACAACTAGCTGTTCGCCAGCAATCACAAGCACTCTTAGCAGCTAAAGCCAAATTGCAAAATGTCCAAACTGCCCTCAATCCCAGTAATGCACAAGTTGCGATCGCTTTTCAACGCATTGCCCAAGAAAAAGCTACGGGTCAAGCCAACATTGCTACTTTAGATAAAGAACGCCTTGCTTTAATCCAGCAACGAATTGAAATCCAAAAACAGCTAGAGAGCGACAAGAGCGAACTCCAACAGGTAAATATCGACCTCAGTCAGACTAAAATTACTGCCACAGCAGACGGAATTATTTCTAAATTAAACCTACGAAACTCTGGTCAAACTGTGCCTGCTGGACAGGAAATTGCCCAAATTGTCCCTGGTGATGTTCCCTTGGAGATTAAGGCAGCAGTAGCACTTCAGGATAAAAATAAGTTGAAACAAGGTCAAAAAATACAAATGCGGGTTTCTGCTTGTCCTTATCCAGATTATGGTACTCTCAAAGGCCAGGTTAAAACGATTTCCCCGGATGCAATCGCACCTCAAGGGAATGCTGCTAATGCCACTGATACTACATCTGCCAGCCAGAAGATGGCTGCTGTTGGTGGGTTCTATGGGGTAACAATTGAGCCAGAAAGCCTTTCTCTAGGTAGGGACAAACACCTGTGTGCGCTGCAATTGGGAATGGAAGGTACAGTTGATATTATTTCTAGAGAAGAGACTGTGATGCAATTCTTTTTGAGGAAAGCGAGGTTGATTGCAGACTTGTGAGCGATCGCATCAGACATCTCCATAAATTAATTATGCGTTACCTGAAACCCTTGTAGAGACGTTGCATTGCAACGTCTCTAAATTCATTTTCGGAAAAGTCTATTGTAACTATTCGTAATTATTTCTCGTAATCCTACTGTGGATTTTCTATCTATCCTGATAAGAGGGTGTAGTTTACTTGCTAGTTATTTAAGGGTTGCAATGTCTAGAATAACGCGATGCAAACCGCTTTGGCGCTGGAAATTCGCGCTGGGAAGTTGGTTGGTGATGGGTAGTGCGATCGGCGAAGCTGTATTGCCGTCAAAAAATTTTATTCCTAAAGGTCTACGTGTTGGGGATGGTAAAAGTTTGCTGCTTGTAGGTGACAACATTAGCATGAATGGTGGCGGATTGTTTGCTTTTGGTGGTCGAGTTGAGTTGGGAGGATTGGCAAAAACATGGCAAGAAAAAAATCTAGATTACGGAAAATCAAACGTTTTGTAAGTGTACTGCTGCTTTTGTCTATCTTCTTAGGCGCTCTTTTATTGTCCCCCACTTTCGCACATATAACTGCGGAAAACTCAATTGTTCAAAGCTTGCCCGATACCCAAAACTTACTTGAACAGGGCAGTAAATTTTATGAAACCGAATGGTTTGCTCAAGCTGTTACTTCTTGGCAACAGGCTATCTCTGCATTACAAGCTAATGGGGACGATCAAAGGCTTGCGATCGCACTGGGTAATCTCTCATTAGCTTATCAGCAATTGGGACAGTGGTCAGAGGCAGAAACTGCGATCGCTCAAAGTCTCAACTTATTACAAACTGCTAAAAATATAGATACCAAAAACTCCTCGCAAATTCTAGCTCAAGTCCTAGATATCAAAGGTCGCCTGCAATTGGCTCAAAGCAAAGCTGAAGATGCTCTGGATACTTGGCGAATATCACTTGACATTTATACCAAAATCGGCGATAAAAGGGCGGTTCTTCAAAATCGGATTAACCAAGCGCAAGCTTTGCAAGCTTTAGGATTTTATCGGCAAGCCGAGAAGACATTAAGGGAAAGTACCCAGATTCTCCAAAGTCAACCCAACTCACCTGTTAAAGTTGCAGCTTTGCATAGTCTTGGCAATGTCGTGCAAGTCACAGGTGATTTAGAAACATCTCGGCAGATATTGCAGCAAAGTTTAGAAATAGCTTCATCGTTGCCAGATCGAGAAGCGATCGCTGATATTCTCCTCAGTCTGGGTAATACAGCCCGTGTTCAGCAAGACACGCAAACAGCTTTAAAATATTATCAACAAACTATCAAAACTACAACCTCACCCACTACACGCATCCAAGCTCAAGCTAATCAACTAAGACTATTGCTGAAAACTGAGCAATTGTCAGCTTTCCAAACATTATCCTCGCAAATTAAAACTCAGCTTCACGACTTACCCCTTAGTCGAACAGCGATTTCTGCCCGCATTAACTTTGGCCAAAGTCTAATGCAATTCCGAAAAAAAACCATCGCAGACACTCCCTCATGGTTGGACATTGCCCAATTACTAGCAACTGCGATTGAGCAAGCAAAAAGTTTGCAAGATAGACGCACCCAATCCTATGCCATTGGTGTTTTAGGGCAAGTGTACGAACAAACTCAACAGTTGTCTGATGCCCAAAACCTCACCCAACAAGCTTTACTCATTGCTCAAGATATCGATGCTAAAGACATTGGCTATCAATGGCAATGGCAACTAGGACGTTTGCTTAAAACTAAGGGAGATATAAAAGGAGCAGTAGCAGCTTACACAGAAGCAGTTGATAATCTCCAAGCCCTCCGCAGTGATTTAGTTGCTGTCAATTCTGCGGTGAAATTTTCCTTTCGAGAAGAAGTTGAACCAGTTTATCGACAATTAGTTGATTTACTTTTGCAATCTCAGGGTAACTCCCAAGTTAGCTCAGAAAATCTTGCCAAAGCCAGCAATACAATCGAATCACTCCAAATAGCAGAACTAGAAAACTTCTTTCGCAACAACTGTTTGAATGCTCAAATCCGTAATCCAAAAAAAGATCCAACAGCAGCAATTATTTATCCATTTATTTTGCCAGACCGACTAGAGGCGATCGTTAAGTTGCCTCAACAGCGTTGGTTGCACTACACTACCCCTGTAGTTGAAAAAGAAGTGGAAACTACTTTAGCGCAACTACAGGAAAATCTACCCAAACCACACACGCTCCGACAAGTTCAATCTTTATCTCAGAAAATTTACAAATGGCTGATTCAACCTGCTGAAGCTGCCTTAGCTGAAACTAAGACTCCTACTTTGGTATTTGTGCTGGATGGTTGGTTGCGAAATATTCCGATGGCAGCTCTCTACGATGGCAAACAGTATCTAGTTGAGAAGTATAACATTGCGCTTACCCCCAGTCTGCAACTGATTGAACCCAAACCATTGGAGAAAAGATTAAAAGCAATAGCCGCAGGATTGAGTGAAGCAAGTTCGGGATTTTCTGCATTACCGAACGTCAAACTTGAATTAGAAGAAATCCGCTCTCAAGTCCCTAGCACTATTCTTCTGAATCAAGAATTTACCAGCAAAACTTTGCAAAATCGGATTAATTCTTTATCTTTCCCTATCGTTCATCTTGCAACTCATGGTCAATTTAGCTCTAAGGCTGAGGAGACATTTATTGTCGCTTGGAATGAGCGTATTTATGTGAAAAAGTTAAATGAGTTAGTGCGAACGCTAGAGCAAAATAGACCCGAAGCGATTGAGTTGCTTATTCTTAGTGCCTGTCAAACAGCAGCCGGGGACGAACAAGCTGCACTAGGAATTGCTGGTGTGGCTTTTCAGGCAGGAGCGCGCAGTACGATCGCTTCTTTATGGAACTTAGATGATGAATCTACTGCTGTGTTGATGAATCAATTTTACCAAGATTTAGGCAACAAAAACCTAACTAAAGCTGAAGTACTCCGTCGCGCCCAGCTCGCTCTTTTGCAAAATCCCAAGTACAAGCGTCCCAGGTTTTGGGCCCCCTATGTTCTTTTAGGTAATTGGCTTTGAGTTACTCTCGCCACTTCAAGCGGTGGGATTCAGGCTAGGAGTTAGAGTTAAGTTTTTGTCTATTTACCTACGCAGATGCCATTGTATTGGCTGACAATGCGATTGCATCGGCTGACAATTCGATTGTTTCCACTAACAATGCCATTGTATTGGATAACAATGCCATCGCATCGACTGGCAATTCGATTGTATTGGCTAACAATGCCATTGTATCGACTGACAATGCCATTGCATCGGCTGACAATTCGATTGTATAAACTTATGTAAATAAATTAGCAAGTTTTGCGTAAAATTGAGGCGATCGTAACTGAGAATTATCCAGAGGTGACTGTAACTACTGTAAACCGACATTAGTGGTCTAACATAACCAAAAGTTCCGCAACTGCTGTTTGCTTAGAGGGGTACAATGTCCAAGATAAGTATTCGTTGGGGCTACTTTTTAGGAATTGCAATATGTGGTGCAAGCGTTTGGAGTACAAATTCCGCTTTTGCCCAAATTATCCCGGATGGCACTTTACCTAATAACTCTACCGTTACAAGGGATGGGAACATCTTCAATATTACTGGAGGAACACGAGCAGGAAGTAATTTGTTTCACAGCTTTGGGGAGTTTTCTGTTCCTAAAAACGGCACTGCTTTCTTTAATAATTCTGTAAATATTCAGAATATTATCAGTCGAGTAACGGGTGGATCAGTCTCTCAGATTGATGGGTTAATTGGCACAAAGGGCACAGCTAATTTGTTTTTGATAAATCCTAACGGAATTATTTTTGGCAAGGGTGCGAGGCTGGATATTCGCGGTTCTTTTGTAGCGACTACAGCGTCGGCGATCGCATTTAGTAATCAAGGTTTTTTTAGTGCTACAAATCCCGAAAGTTCTTCATCCTTGCTGACAGTCAATCCAACGGCATTACTATTTAATCAAATCAAAACCGCATCTATCGAAAATAACTCAGTTGATTTGAGCGTATTAAATGGCAATAGTTTGCTGTTGGTAGGCGGTGATATCAAAATGGATGGTGGAAGATTGTTTGCTGATGGTGGGCGAGTTGAGTTAGGTGGGTTAGCAAGTGCAGGAACAGTTGAATTGAATGGCAATGGTAATAATCTGAGCTTGAATTTTCCCGATAATGTAGAAAGAAGTAATGTTTTCCTGAGCAATAAAGCTAGAGTCCAGGTAATAGCTAGTGATGGTGGAAGTATCGCGGTTAATGCCCGGAATTTAGAGATGACAGGAGAGAGTAGACTGTTGGCAGGGATAGAAAGTGGGCCGGGTTCTAGTAATAGTAAGGCGGGAAATATTGAGGTTAATGCAACTGGAGCAATTAGTCTTGATAATGAGAGTCGAATTGCCAATCAGGTGCGACCAGAAGCAAACGGGCAAGGTGGCGATGTCAATATCAATGCTAATACCTTGCGAGTTTCGGGTGGGGCAGTTGTGAGTGCTGATACAAGCGGTGCAGGCAAGGGGGGAAATTTAACCGTTAATGCCCAAGATGTGCAAGTTATTGGTAGAAGCGCTGATAATAAGGGCAGTACCTTGTCTACTTCAGCAGAGCGAAACTCAACAGGGAATGGGGGTGATTTGAGCATTACAACTAATACCTTGCGAGTTTCGGGTGGGGCAGTTGTAAGTGCTGATACAAGGAGTGCAGGCAAGGGGGGAAATTTAACCGTTAATGCCCAAGATGTGCAAGTTATTGGTAGAAGCGCTGATAATAAGGGCAGTACCTTGTCTACTTCAGCAGGGTCAAATTCAACAGGGAATGGGGGTGATTTGAGCATTACAACTAATACCTTGCGAGTTTCGGGTGGGGCAGTTGTGAGTGCTGGTACAAGGAGTGCAGGCAAGGGGGGAAATTTAACCGTTAATGCCCAAGATGTGCAAATTATTGGTAAAAGCGCTGATGCTGATAATAAGGGCAGTACCTTGTCTACTTCAGCAGGGTCAAATTCAACAGGGAATGGGGGTGATTTGAGCATTACAACTAATACCTTGCGAGTTTCGGGTGGGGCAGTTGTGAGTGCTGATACAAGGAGTGCAGGCAAGGGGGGAAATTTAACCGTTAATGCCCAAGATGTGCAAATTATTGGTAAAAGCGCTAATGCTGATAATAATCAGGGCAGTACCTTGTCTACTTCAGCAGAGCGAAACTCAACAGGGAATGGGGGTGATTTGAGCATTACAACTAATACCTTGCGAGTTTCGGGTGGGGCACAGGTGAGTGCTGGTACAAGGAGTGCAGGCAAGGGAGGAAATTTAACCGTCAATGCCCAAGATGTGCAAATTATTGGTAAAAGCGCTGATGCTGATAATAATCAGGGCAGTACCTTGTCTACTTCAGCAGAGCGAAACTCAACAGGGAATGGGGGTGATTTGAGAATTACAACTAATACCTTGCAAGTTTCGGGTGGGGCACAGGTGAGTGCTGGTACAAACAGTGCAGGCAAGGGGGGAAATTTAACCGTTAATGCCCAAGATGTGCAAGTTATTGGTAGAAGCGCTGATGCTGATAATAAGGGCAGTACCTTGTCTACTTCAGCAGGGTCAAATTCAACAGGGAATGCGGGTGATTTGAGGATTACAACTAATACCTTGCGAGTTTCGGGTGGGGCAGTTGTGAGTGCTGAGGAGGGAAATTTAACCGTTAATGCCCAAGATGTGCAAATTATTGGTAGAAGCGTTGATAATAAGGCCAGTACCTTGTCTGCTTCAGCAGGGTCAAATTCAACAGGGAATGCGGGTGATTTGAGTATTACAACTAATACCTTGCTAGTGCGAGATGGAGTGCAATAACCGTGCAGAGTTTGGGAACAGGAACCGCAGGTATCATGACATTAAATTCTCGCTCTATCCGTTTAGATAACAATGCCTTACTTAGCGGTAACACACAAAGCGCTATTGACTCCAATAGAGAGCAGGCGACAATTAACATTAACTCACGAGATTTAATAATGAGTCGCAATAGCAATATCAGAACCAATGCCAAGGGCGAAAACGTCATGGGCGGCAACATCAACATTGACACCGATTTTCTGATTGCTTTTGAAAATAGTGATATCAGAGCCGATTCTACTAACTTCCGTGGCGGAAATGTGCGAATCAATGCCCAAGGTATCTTTGGTATACAGTTCCGAGACGTAGGATCTGATACAACAAGTGACATCACTGCAAAAGGAGCAAATTCTGAGTTAAGTGGTAATGTAGAACTGAACACGCCGGATATTGACCCTAACAGTGGCAACATCAACTTGCCAACGATACCAGTTGATACCCAAATAGCACAGACCTGTCAAGCTAGTGAAAATTTAGCTCAAAGCAGTTTTACAATCACTGGACGCGGCGGCTTGCCTCCTAATCCAGGTGAAGCTCTTAACACTGATGCAGTGAAAGTAGATTTGGTGAGTCTCAATCCAAAAGGCGATAACCGCGATCGCTCCTTTGTTCCCAGCAAAATAACTACCCCCGCACCAGAACCGATCGTAGAAGCTACTGGTTTGGCGCTAAACGAAAAAGGGGAAGTCGTGCTGACAGCAAATCTTCCCAGCACTACGCCTCATAGTCCTTGGTTGAAGCCTGCATCTTGTAAAGCAATTCGTAATACTTCGGCTACGCTCAGTACAAGTTCGTAATTCGTAATTTAAGAAAGTCAGATTGCAATCTGATTTTTTTTCATCCAATACAGTTCAGTTAAGCATTTCTCCCTTCTTTTTCTTCTCTTCCTTTGCGTACTTTGCGTACTTTGCGGTTCGTTAAAAAAAATTGAGTTTGACAAAAAGTTAAGCCTTAACTGAACCATATTGTTTTTTCATCGACTTACAATGCGATTGTTTCGGCTGACAATTCGATTGTATCGACTGACAATGTGATTGTATTGGGTGACAATGCGATTGTTTCGGCTAACAATGCGATCGCATCGACTGACAATGGCATTGCATCGACTAACAATTCGATTGTATTGGGTGACAACACCATTGCATCGACTGATGAATGATGTTGTATAAATTTGTGTAAAGAAATGAGCTAGTTTTGCGTAAAACTAAGGCGATCGCAACTGAGAATTATCCAGAGGTGACTGTAACCCCTGTAAACCGACATTAGTGGTGTGACATAACCAAAAGTTTAGCAACTGCTGTTTGCTTAGAGAGGTAAAATGTCCAAGATAAGTATTATTTGGGGCTACTTTTTAGGAATTGCAATATGTGGTTCAAGCGTTTGGAGTCCAAATAGCGCTTTTGCCCAAATTATCCCCGATGGCACTTTGCCTAATAACTCTAGTGTCAAATTAGAAGGGAACAACAGCATTATTTTAGGAGGAACCCAAGCAGGTGACAACTTGTTCCACAGCTTTCGGGAGTTTTCTGTTCCTGTTAACGGCGCTGCTTTGTTTAATAATGCTGCGAATATTCAGAATATTATCAGTCGGGTAACGGGTGGATCAGTTTCTCAGATTGATGGGTTAATTCGCGCTCAGGGTTCGGCTAATTTGTTTTTGATAAATCCCAATGGGATTATTTTTGGCAAGGGTGCGAGGCTGGATATTCGCGGTTCTTTTGTAGCGACTACAGCGTCGGCGATCGCATTTAGTAATCAAGGTTTTTTTAGTGCTACAAATCCCGAAAGTTCTTCATCCTTGCTGACAGTCAATCCAACGGCATTACTATTTAATCAAATCAAAACCGCATCTATCGAAAATAACTCAGTTGATTTGAGCGTATTAAATGGCAATAGTTTGCTGTTGGTAGGCGGTGATATCAAAATGGATGGTGGAAGATTGTTTGCTGATGGTGGGCGAGTTGAGTTAGGTGGGTTAGCAAGTGCAGGAACAGTTGAATTGAATGGCAATGGTAATAATCTGAGTTTGAGTTTTCCCGATAGTGTAGAAAGAAGTAATGTTTCCCTTAGCAATAACGCTCTTGTATATGTGGCTGCTGGTGATGGTGGAAGTATCGCGGTTAATGCCCGGAATTTAGAGATGACAGGAGAGAGTAGACTGTTGGCAGGGATAGAAAGTGGGCTAGGTTCTAATAATAGCAAGGCGGGAAATATTGAGGTTAATGCAACTGGAGCAATTAGTCTTGATAATGAGAGTCGAATTGCCAATCAGGTGCGACCAGAAGCAAACGGGCAAGGTGGCGATGTCAATATTAATGCTAATACCTTGCGAGTTTCGGGTGGGGCAGTTGTGAGTGCTGATACAAGCGGTGCAGGCAAAGGGGGAAATTTAATCGTTAATGCCCAAGATGTGCAAGTTATTGGTAGAAGCGCTGATAATAAGGGCAGTGCCTTGTCTACTTCAGCACAGTCAAATTCAACAGGGGATGCGGGTGATTTGACGATTACAACTAATAACTTGCGAGTTTCGGGTGGGGCAGTTGTGAGTGCTGGTACATTTGGTGCAGGCAAGGGGGGAAATTTAACCGTTAATGCCCAAGATGTGCAAATTATTGGTAGAAGCGCTGATGCTGATAATAATAAGGGCAGTACCTTGTCTACTTCAGCAGAGCGAAACTCAACAGGGAATGCGGGTGATTTGAGCATTACAACTAATACCTTGCGAGTTTCGGGTGGGGCAGTTGTGAGTGCTGGTACAAGCGGTGCAGGCAAGGGGGGAAATTTAACTGTTAATGCCCAAGATGTGCAACTTGTTGGTACAAGCGCTGATAATCAGGTTGCCAGTGGCTTGTTTGCTTCAGCACGGCCAAATTCAACAGGGGATGCGGGTGATTTGACGATTACAACTAATACCTTGCGAGTTTCGGGTGGGGCACAGGTGAGTGCTGGTACAAGCGGTGCAGGCAAGGGGGGAAATTTAACCGTTAATGCCCAAGATGTGCAAATTATTGGTAGAAGCGCTGATAATCAGGTTGCCAGTGGCTTGTTTGCTTCAGCAGGGTCAAATTCAACAGGGAATGCGGGTGATTTGAGCATTACAACTAATACCTTGCAAGTTTCGGGTGGGGCAGTTGTGAGTGCTGGTACAAGCGGTGCAGGCAAGGGGGGAAATTTAACCGTTAATGCCCAAGATGTGCAAATTATTGGTAGAAGCGCTGATGCTGATAATGAAGTTGCCAGTACCTTGTCTGCTTCAGCACAGTCAAACTCAACAGGGAATGCGGGTGATTTGAGAATTATAACTAATACATTGCGAGTTTCGGGTGGGGCACAATTAACTGTAAGTAATCAAGGAACAGGAAATGCTGGTCGGATAAGCTCTGATGCTTTTGACATCCGTTTAGACAATCAAGGAAAAATCACGGCTGCATCGGTATCAGGTAGAGGTGGAGATATTGAACTAAAAACGGTGAACCTAATGCTGTTGCGTCATAATAGTTTAATCTCTGCCACTAGTGGTGTTGCTGGCAGTGCTGGGCTTGATGGCAATATAAACATTGGCACTAAATTTTTAGTTGCTGTCCCTTCAGAGAATAGTGATATTGTTGCAACTGGGTTTGGGCGAACTCCTGGTAGTAATATTCAAGTCAATGCACAAGGAATTTTTGGCATTCAATTTCGCCAACAGTTATCCCCTGAAAGTGACATTGTTGCAACTGGACAGGTGACATTAGACACGCCCGATGTTAACCCTAGCAGTGGTTTAGTCAACCTGCCAACCGTACCAGTTGATACTCAAGTAGCACAGACTTGTCAAGCTGGTGGAAATTTAGCTAAGAGCAGTTTTACAATCACTGGACGCGGCGGCTTGCCTCCTAATCCAGGTGAAGCTCTTAACACTGATGCAGTGCATGTAGATTTGGTGAGTCTCAATCCAAAAAGCGATCGCTCCAATCGCTCCTTTGTTCCCAGCAAAATAACTACCCCCGCACCAGAACCGATCGTAGAAGCTACTGGTTTGGCGCTAAACGAAAAAGGGGAAGTCGTACTGACAGCAAATCTTCCCAGCACTACGCCTCATAGTCCTTGGTTAAAGCCTGCATCTTGTAAAGCAATTCGTAATACTTCGGCTACGCTCAGTACAAGTTCGTAATTCGTAATTTAAGAAAGTCAGATTGCAATCTGGTTTTTTTTCATCGACTTACAATGCGATTGTTTCGGCTGACAATTCGATTGTATCGACTGACAATGTGATTGTATTGGGTGACAATGCTATTGCATCAATTTACAATGCGATCGCATCAACTTACAACTCGATCGCATCCACTAACAATGCCATTGTATCAACTTACAATGCCATTGCATCGGCTTACAAGGTTATTGCATCGATTTACAATGCCATTGCATCGCCTAATAATGCTATTGCATAGGCTTAGATAATTTACAGCATTTCATGTTTTTAGACCACACTGTTGATTCCTCTATGCCCTTAGAGTGGCTTTACATGAGATAAAAAAGATGTGGTACATAGCCTCCTGTTAGCTTTAGAGGTGTAATGGGCATATTAAATGTATACTTTATTACGGTATACATATATGCCTACCCAAAATACAACACGCCGTTTGCCTCCTCAATCAATTAGTCAAGATATTACTTCATTGCACGGTTTTCAAACCATCAGCACATACAATACAACCCGTGCTGATGCCTCTGCTGCAAACTTACAGCAAAGTTATCAAACTATGTTGAGTTTTCAACAAGCCGAAATCGAAAAACTAACTTTATACCGTGCTGCGGCTGATGCTGCGCGATTAGCAGAATGGGAATTTCATAATGCTGTATTAGCTATGAAAGAAGTTGTGCGCGGGCAATATGGGTCAGACAGCGATCAAGCTCAAGCAGTTGGATTAAAGAAAAAATCAGAACGCAAGCGTTCTAACCGTAAAAACTCAGTTGCGGCTGCAAGTTAATCAAATTAACCATTGAGTAAGTCTAGAGCATCGCTGACTTCTCTCCAAAAGCGATCGCTCTTCATATCAGGTTCGGTTAAACACTTATAATATCTGTAGGTTGGGTTGAGGAACGAAACCCAACCTACGGCTCCATGTTCATGTTGGGTTTCACTGCCGTTCAACCCAACCTACGATTGATAGATTTTATTATAAGTAATCACCCGAACTTGATATCACTGCTAATTCTGGCGTTGCATAGTTGTGGGACAACTGCCATGCAAAGGAAACTCTATATCATCCCACATTTATGCAACGCCCTAATTCTCAAGATTGCAGCACTCTACTTTTGGTTCAGTTGCAAAATCATTCAAACCCACAGCTTTCAACAGCGCCCTCCAAGAAGTATCTTGCGAATTGGTGCGATGCAATTCACTAGCAGCACTCAGCGCTTCATACCAAATACCATTAGCCGCATAAAGATTTACTTGCTGGCTTGGTGTTGCTTTTTCTAATTGAGTTTTCAAAGCAGGTTTTAGTTGCTCCCGTTTTACATAGCCTTCAACATTAGCAATAATTTGGTTATCCTTCTGACAGTAGATGTTAAAATACCATCGGTATTGCTTGCCAATCTCTAAAGGTGCTGCTTTTGATGGCAAGCGAAGGTTTACTATTCCTGGTGTCCCCGTGAAAGAAGTTTTGTAAGTAGTCTGATGTTCTGCTTCATCTTCTAGGACAAATTCTCCAGATGCAAACTCCGATGGATAAGGAACATAGAATACAAAACTAGGATGGTCTGCGATCGTGGTGCCAAACACTAATTCTGAGTTTGAATAAACAGGCACTAACGCTGTGAGCCGTTTTTGAGAAGATGTCAAGAGTTTATTTATATCCTGACCACAGCCACGACTACCTGCTTCTGTTCGCTTACCTGGTTCTCCGATGTCTGGCGGTGGAGGTGGTGCTGTGAAAATCAATGATTGGTTTAATTGTTCGTTGGGATTTGTAGGCTGTGCTTGCACACTTATAGAGCTAAGAAACGTTAAACTAACGGCGAGGAAAATTTGAATCTTTTGCATAGATAACTTCATTTTTATTTCTGCCTCAAATAGTAAAAATCAGTTGTCACTGCTTTGTTGTAAAAATAGGTAAATTGCCACTGTGCCGCCAGTAGCCACTAAAACCAAAGCTGATGGAACTAGAGGAACCCAAATCCCTTGGTAAAAGAGAATTAAGCAAAAAACGTATAAGACTCCAAGTACACCTCCTCCTGCTAGTACTAAATATAGTCTTGAGCGATCGCTTGCTGCGATCGCTACTGCTCCAACTACGGCAAACGCACCTCCAACCACTGACCAACTCCAAACCCACAAAACTTCCCCCCAAACGGGCAAAACTGATATCAAAGGTCGCTTATCCATCACCGCACTCACTAACTGACTCACCATTTGTGCTTGCAGAACCACCCCTGGTATTTCTTCAGAAAAACCCTGCCCAGTCATGTAAGGGGTAGGACTATAATCACGAAAGCTTTGAGCAGTAGTCCCAATCAGAACAATTCGGTCTTTGACTTGTTCAGGGTTGACTTTACCGCTAAAAACATCTGTGAGTGTGACTTTAGGAGCAATTTCTCCAGGAGAACCTTGGACAGACCGATAATTGAGCAATATTTGGTAGCCGCCTGTATCTGCTTGTTGATAGCCACCCTTATGAGGCTGCAATCGCTTAAAAACAATCTTGCCTAACTGCAAATCTCCAGAATTATTGTATTTGGCAGAGATACCTTCTGCCTCCAAGTAGTGGAATGCCAATTGAGCATTAAGGGCATAGCGTGCAGTACAAGGGGAGGTTACATCTGCTGGTTGCATTGCCAATAAATGACGACGTAGAACGCGGTCTGAGTCTGGGATAATATCACTAAATCCTTGGCGTTCTAGCGGAACCCCTAAAGGAGGCGAAATTCCGGGACGTTCTTTTGTGAGTTCTTGAACTTTACAAATTGCAAAAAGTCTGTCATCTATTTTCAACCTAGTCGCCAAAGCCGCTTGGTTGCCTTGTGATGACCGATCGTGATAAATATCCAAACCAATGGCTTTGGGTTGGAACTGTGCAAGTTTTTCCAAAAGTCGGGTTAGTGCTAGATCCGATAGCGACCCTCCTCTTTCCTTTTGTTCTGGTAATTGAAAATCTTCTTCGGTAACAGTGACAATCAACAGGCGCGGATCTTGCTTTTCTTGGGGACGCGATCGCATTAATCGATCGTAAGCTTGTAACTCCCATGTTTGCAATCCTCCCATTTGCCGAACTCCTAGCACGCTGATGGTGAGCATCACACTTACTAGTAATCCCCTTGTGAGTAGGCCAATATTAGATTTAATTCGGGGCTTTGGCCAAGTCATCGGGATCGCAGCAGGATTTTCACAAATTATCGGTAACCAAGTTGCCCCAGGAAATTTGTCCTCTAATCCTTGCAGTTTTTCTCTGGCAGTGCGAACTGCAATATATAAAGATGCGCCGGAAGAAAAAGCTTCCAGAAAATGCCTTAAAAATGCTTGCGCCACAAGATCCGGCACGGGTTCCCGCATGACAATCATTTGGGGAATATGTAAATCTTGTAGTTCTCGCGCTAATCCCAATCCATCACAGGAATTGAAAATCGCCAACTGTAACCCATTGGTGACGGCATTTCTCAGGGCATATTTCAGGTCTGCAATTGTTAAACTATCTTCGTCATTAATATAAATACGACCAGTCTCACCTTCGCTTTTACTATGACCAGCGAAAAATAAAATGTTCCAAGGTTGGTTCCACAGTCGATCGTTAATTCGATCGCGTTGGGGCTGTGTCAAAAAAGTTGTGGTAGCATTGGGCAATTTTTTTAGTAATTCGCAGTCTTTGTCCACATCAATACCAGTTTTATCGCCCAAAATCGCCAATATGTTAATTTTGTGTCTGTAGGTGGATGTCTGCAATCTAGTTCCTTGTTCTAACTCTGGAACGCTCAAAGCTACTTCGGCTTTGGTGTAGTCCCGATCGAGTAAATCCCATAGATGCCAAGGAAGTTTCTCTAGCTGCATAGAGGCAGTGCGAATCAGCACTCGCACTTCCTCATCGGGCATTAAGTGTTTCAGGCATTTTTCCCGAATCCGCCAAAAAGACTCTGACTCTAGCCAGTGATTTAAGTGCGATCGCAACTCACAAGCTTTGTTTTGACAGTCATCACGCCGTTGGCTAATAGAACCATCGTAAATAATTTTTTTGGCTTTGATGCGGCCATTTCCTAAATTACAATAAGTTGACCGCCACTCGTCAATTGCTTTAGCTATTTTTATATTCGGAGGTAAGTGACCAGAGGTTTCTATACTGGGACGCTTACCATCTTCTCCAATCTCCAGCGTCACCCGCACCCCTAACTCCAAATCGCCATCTAGCTTCAGAACAACTAACTTTCCCATTTGCAGCACCCCTATTGTTTTTCGCTTCAGATGAGAAAACTTTCTATAACGCTAATATTCCCTAAGACCAATTTAATACTAAAACGTTCTCCCACCTCGCCACTAAACTGCAATTGAATATTTTTGTTAGTGCTTCTAGTTTGCGCTTCCATAATAGATTCTCCCTCTACTCCTTCAAAGTCAAGCACCATCAGTTGGAGATTTGCTGGCAGATAAATTTCTCCCCATTTAGGATGCACTTCTACGATAATGTCTATTTCCTGCTCGTTCTCTTGAATGAAGCCAACGACTAGAATTACAGATTGAATGGTTGCTGTTTTTCCTAAATCAATCAGCTTACCCCTACTAACAAAAGAATCATTAGCACCTCTTAGACTCCAACCTGGATTAGCTCTTTGATTATCAAAAAGGGTTTCGATTTCTTGCCAACCACCTTCAAAAATATTCTCCAACCATTGCTTTAATTGAACTAAATTCTGATTTAATTTCAGCGATTTATTGGCTACTTCCGCAAGCTTGATTTGAGAAAGTTCTTCTAAATACTCCAATAGATTGTCTAAAGGTTGCAATTTGTTAATAGGTAATAAATCAGTTTCTACCTGTTTGATAAATCCTAGTAGCTTTGCCTCTCTAAATGAGTTGCCGATCTGCACAGCTACATAGCCAATTCGATTTGACTGTACTTCTGGTGGCACATAAACAAATTCTGCATCTGACAATACTGGACGACATTCTAATAAGCCCAAGTTTTTTAGCGACAAATCAGCGACATCCATCAGTGTCTGTTGTATGATATTCCAACTATCACATTGATTCAAGTCTGTCTCAAATCCCATGCAACGTAAATAATAATTTACAAAAGACACAGATAAAGTATTGAGAAAAACTTGTTCGCTTTTTGCTTGCGTGGCTTGTTGTCTGCATAACTCTTCTGCTCGATGTCTTCCATCCACAGGTATCGGTGCGGAAAATGTTAAAGTGTTGATGATTTTGCTCATATTTTTACCTAGTTGATTAGATGATATTAAACATTAAATATATAAATATTCATGGAACTTAGTAGCAAATTTTATCAAACAACGTTGGTAAAAACTATGGAGAGAAGTGATTCCAATACCCCATTCTGCCGAAATCTCTTTCCAGGAAATGCCAGAACATCTTCTTTGAGCTATAGCTTGAAAATTTGCCTCTGGATGACCTTTGATATGTTCCTTGCAAAAAATTAATTCTGGATCTGATTCTATAAATTCTCTTACTTCTTCAAATAAAGATATAGGTTGAGATGAGGGTATATTTTCCCAGTGAGAGCTTTCTAGATTTATTTCATTTTCTTTCCCAATAACTTTGGGGATAGCCTCTGGGAAAAAGCGTTTAGTTAATAGCATGTTTACCCAAGTCATCACTTCGCCGCGTTCTGGATCGTACTTATTAATATTGTTGTCTTGACAAAGATAGAAAAATAAATTTTGTACTGCTTCATCATAGATATCTTCATAAACTAGTTGAAATTGACCTTTGTAAGGATGAACAAGCTTATCTGACTCCCAAATAACATTAATCAGGCGTGTTAGAGCTATCCGTTTTTCCTTGGTTAGGTGTGTGTATTGTTGGGCTGCGATCGCTAATTCTTTAAGTTGTGCATCTAGTTGTTTTCTCCAGTCATTAGTCATAAAAGACCTCGAATCAAAACGCACCAAGTTGCGAATTCATATATATCTCATGGATCGATCGCAACTTTTACACAAACCAGCTACAATTGTTACAAAACTTTGTACTCATGCATTGAACTGGGGACTGGGAAGATTTGCCTCGGCGCAACACCAGATTCTTTCTTTGGTGTTCACGCTGACTTCCTTAGTAAGTTAAATTCTTCTTTGTGCCTGGACTTGGGGTGGAAGTGACTAGGTTCAAAAAGTTCACATCACCGAGTCAAAAAATCGCATCATTACTTCAGGCGTGGCCTATTCATAACGTTTCTGCAAGTGCTGAACCCTCGTAAATTGGCAAAGGTATTGCAAGAGGTCTAGTATTTATATAAATATTTACCTTACTAGGACAATACAGATGAAAGTTACTTAATTATGTACCAATACAGTTCAGTTAAGAAAAATTGTAGGTTGGGTGAAGCAAAGCGCAACCCAACAAAGCTATGAAAATGTTGGGTTTCGTTCCTCAACCCAACCTACACAACTTAAGGTTTTTGGCGCTAACTGAACTGTATTGTATTATGTACTTTTATTAAGTTCTAGCAAGAAGTTGCGTAAAATTATTAACTCGATCTGAATAACTTATCAGGCTCGTTTAAGCATCAGATGACAAGTTTAAACAGCATTTAATAAGAATATTGTTTGCGAAAAATGCACTTCCTGGCAGGAATGTACTGTATGGAGATTAGTAACGACGAGCTAGTAGCTTTACCTATAGAAGTCAAAGTAATAGCTACGCAACCAGAGCAAATTGTTGACCAGCCTTTAGTATCAAAGAGTAAGTCTGACTTTAAGACTAATGAGGAAAAACAACAACGGTTAACTACTTTAGCAGAAGACACACGACGTAGGCTAAAACGAAGTGCTACAGACATTTATTGTATTGGTCTAAATTTGCTAGAAGCTCAAAATCTGATAGAGCATGGTCAATTTATACCTTGGTTACGGCAAGAGTTTGGAATGGGTAAAACTTCAGCTTATGAGTTTATTAACGTTGCTAAAGCATTTGAATCCAAATTTCCGATAATCGGAAATTTGATTAACAATATTACTCCTACTGCTCTATGTAAACTGTCAGCCCCTAGTACTTCCCAAGCAGCTAGAGATGAAGCAATAGATATTGTCAAGGCAGGGGAAGTAGTAGATCCAGATGTTGCTAAAAAACTCATCAACAAATACAAAACTTCTAAAATAGGCAAAAAACAGCAACAAAACGTATGTTCAACTAGGCAACAGAGTGATATAAATAAAGTAGAAACATTAACCTTACCTAAAGTTGAGGTTAGTCAAAGAGAAAAAATGGCTAACACTTCTATGCCACTTTCTGTTACACCTCAAAAAGACGAAATACAGAAATTGATAACTGAGCGTGACATCTATAAAGCGCAATTAGAAGTACTAAAAAGTGCGAACAATCAACTTCAGTTAGATATTGTAAAACTTCGTTCTAAATTAAACCTGTTATAAGTAGATTAATCAAATATTATTAAATAATCCAAATCCAAAATTCCGAACTAATTAGGTAATTTAGAGGCTGTTTGTCAAAAAAAATCTAAACGAAATCGAAGCCAGGGTGGCGCATCATGTTAATAAGACTATCTCATTATCAATAAAGGCGATAATTTTCTCATTAATTTACTTGAATAAAAGCTTTTCCAAAAAAACCGATCAAATTGTTGGAGATACCTAAATGCCTAACGCTCAAAGTTCAATATTTAATAGTTCTTATCAAGCTACTAGTGTTGCTACTTTTATAGATATTCTGCATGACAGAGCGTTACACCAGCCGGATCAAAAGGCTTTTACTTTTCTGCAAGATGGAGAAACAGAGTCAGACAACTTAACCTATAAACAGTTGGAGCAGAAGGCACAAGCGATTGCTATCGAGTTGCAAAGCCAAATTCCTGCCGGCTCTCGTGCCTTACTGGTCTACCCACCTGGGCTAGAATTCATTACTGCTTTTTTTGGGTGTTTGTATGCACAAGTAGTAGCTGTTCCTGTTTATCCGCCAAAGCGCAATCAAAAAATATCTAAGTTACAAGTAATTTTAAATGATGCTCAAGCCAAGGTAATTCTCACAACTAAAGAACTATTAATCAACATAAAAAATCACTTTGCCGATCGCAATCAAGCATTGGCAGGATTCAACTGTATAGCCACAGATAATATTGTTAGTAATCAAATTGAAACTTGGCACAGACCAGTAATTAATAGTGAGACAATTGCTTTCCTTCAATATACTTCTGGTTCTACAGGAATGCCAAAAGGAGTGATGGTAAGTCATGGAAATTTGTTACATAATTCAGAATACATTAAGCAAGCTTTTGAACTAACACAAGATAGTGTTTCTGTTACTTGGCTGCCTAGTTTTCATGATATGGGGCTGATTGACGGAATTCTTCAACCCTTGTATACCGGTTTTTTAGGTGTCTTAATGCCACCAACAGCTTTTGTACAACAACCTATTAGATGGCTAAGGGCGATTTCACACTACAAAGCAAACCATTCTGGTGGCCCGAATTTTGGCTACGAATTATGCGTAAAACATACTACTCCAGAACAACGACAAAATCTTGACTTAAGCAGATGGTGTAGCGCTTACAGTGGTGCAGAACCAGTTCGCAAAGAAACGTTAGAACAGTTTGCAGACACATTCCAGCCTTGCAGTTTCCGTCCTAACTTCTTCTATCCTTGTTATGGTATGGCTGAATCTACTCTGATGATTTCGGGTGGTAAAGTCAAAGACGAGCCAATTTACTGTGCAGTTCAAGCAGATGCACTCGAACAAAATCGGGTAGTGAAGACCTCTTTTGACAACCACAATGCTAGACATCTAGTCAGTTGTGGACATCCGTGGTTAGATACAAAAATAGCGATCGCTCATCCAGAATCACTAACGCGGTGCGCTGCCAATCAAGTCGGGGAGATTTGGGTGTCAGGTTCGAGTGTCAGTCAGGGTTACTGGCAGCAACCAGAACAAACACAGCAAACATTTCAGGCTTATTTGGCAGACACCGGCGAAGGGCCTTTTCTGCGTACAGGAGATTTAGGATTTTTACTAGATGGTGAACTATTTATCACAGGTCGATTAAAGGATCTAATCATCATCTTAGGTCGCAATCATTATCCCCAGGATATTGAGCAAACTGTAGAACAGTCTCACCCAGCGTTAAGAGCCAATTGTGGAGCAGCATTTGCAGTAGATATTGAGGGACAAGAAAAGCTAGTAATTGTCCAAGAAGTAGAACGAAGTCATCTGCGAAAGCTCAACGCTAGTGAGGTAATTGAGGCAATTTGTCAAGCAGTAGCACAACAACACGATATAGAAGTTTATGCGGTACTGCTGCTTAAGACTGCTAGCCTGCCCAAAACTTCCAGTGGTAAACTTCAGCGTAGCGCTTGTAGGAAAGGCTTTTTATCTGGCAGCTTAGATGTAGTTGCAGATTGGTGTGCTAATCCTCAAAACAAAACCACATTCCGGCATTTAGAGACAGAAGTCAAATCATTGTTGCAACAAGTGCAAACAACAACACAGTCAGCAAAGTTTATCAAAAGTAAAAATTCTCATCAACCAGCTACTTCAGATAAATCTCATAGTCAAAAAGAGATTGCAGCTTGGTTAATCTCAAAGGTTTCTCAGCAACTACAAGTAGTTCCAGAGCAGATAGACATTCACCAACCATTAGCTAACTATGGTTTAGGTTCTTTGACAGCAATCAGGCTTTCTGGTGAGTTAGAGCAATTTTTGGGACGCCAACTTGCTCCTAGTATATTTTACGATTACCCCACTATTACAGACATAGCCCAGCATTTAGGAGTAGAAGCTACTTCCAAGTTAGACAATCATAATCTGTTAACCTCTTCCCCACTCCTGTGTACAGATGCGATTAATCGGGTCTCTACGGAGGCGATCGCCATTATTGGTCTTGGCTGCCGTTTCCCAGGTGCTAAAGATCCAGAGGCTTTCTGGCAGCTTTTGCGCGATGGGGTTGATGCTATTCAAGAAGTGCCTTCATCACGTTGGGATAATAGTACTTTTTACGATCCAACACCAGCACATCCTGGTAAAACGAACACCCGTTGGGGTGGCTTTTTGGAACAAGTGGATCGGTTCGACCCTCAGTTTTTTGGAATTTCTCCACGGGAAGCTGAGATTATGGACCCTCAACAAAGACTTTTACTAGAGGTGAGTTGGGAAGCTCTGGAGAATGCCGGACAGATAGCACACTTAGCAGAAAGTCAAACTGGAGTATTTATTGGTATTAGCAATTATGATTACTCCCGCTTACTGGTTAATCATGCTGCTGGTACTGATGCTTACTACGGTACTGGCAACGCTTTAAGTATTGCTGCTAACCGTTTATCCTACTTGCTGGACTTACAAGGTCCTAGCTGGGTAGTAGACACGGCCTGTTCCTCATCGTTGGTAGCGATTCACCAGGCTTGCCAAAGTTTACGCCAAGGAGAGTGTCAATTAGCTTTAGCTGGTGGAGTAAATTTAATTCTGACTCCCCAATTAACTATTACTTTCTCTCAAACGCGAATGATGGCAGCAGATGGACGCTGCAAAGCCTTCGATTCTAGCGCCGATGGGTATGTACGGGGAGAGGGTTGTGGAATAGTTGTGCTCAAACGCTTCTCTGATGCCATAAAAGATGGAGATAACATACTTGCCTTGATTAGAGGCTCGGCGGTTAACCAAGATGGTCGCAGCAATGGATTAACAGCACCGAATGGCATTTCTCAACAGCAAGTCATCCGCCAGGCTCTCCAAAACGCCAAGGTGCAACCAGCACAAATTAACTATGTAGAAACTCACGGCACAGGCACATCTTTAGGCGACCCCATTGAGGTAAATTCTTTAAAAGAAGTGTTGATGGAGGGTCGAGCACCAGAGCAGCTTTGTTACATTGGTTCAGTTAAGACCAATATTGGTCATTTAGAAGCGGCGGCTGGTATTGCTGGTTTAATTAAAGTGGTGCTATCTCTGCAACATGGAGAAATTCCTCCGCACTTGCATCTCAAGCAGTTAAATCCTTATATTTCTCTAGCAAACACACCATTATCAATTCCGACTCAACGCCAAAAATGGCCTCAACAGCATCAACAACGGTTAGCGAGTATATCTTCATTTGGTTTCGGAGGTACTAACGCTCATGTAATTTTGGAAGAAGCACCCTTAGAAATTCCAAAGACAGATGCAATCGAGCGTCCTGTGCAACTTCTGACTTTATCGGCTAAGAGTAAGCCAGCTTTGCAAGAATTGGTACAGCGTTATCAAACATTCTTAGAACGTAATTCGGCAGCATCTCTTGCAGATATTTGTTTTACAGCTAATACCGGGCGATCGCATTTCGATTATCGACTAGCGATCGCTGCTAAATCTACAATACAGTTACAAGAAACATTAGATGCTTTTGCTACTGGTAAGCAGACTAGCCAACTAGTAAGTAATCAACTCGATAGTAAACAACGTCCGAAGATAGCCTTTCTATTCACAGGTCAAGGCTCCCAGTATATTGAGATGGGACGGCAACTCTACGACACTCAACCCACTTTCCGGCAAACTCTCGACCATTGCGATCGAATTCTACGCCCATATCTAGAAAAGCCCTTACTCTCCGTCCTCTACCCTACATCACAAGAGAGTTCTTTGCTAGATCGGACAGCTTATACTCAACCTGCTTTATTCGCTTTAGAATATGCCCTCTTCCAGTTATGGAAGTCTTGGGGCATAGTTCCAGACGTAGTTTTAGGTCATAGTTTGGGTGAATATGTTGCAGCTTGTGTTGCTGGGGTCTTTAGTTTAGAAGATGGTTTAAAGTTGATTGCCGAGCGGGCGCGCCTCATACAAACACTACCCCAAGATGGGGAAATGATAGCTGTATTTGCCGATGAGGGAAGAATTGCAGCGATTATTCAATCATATTCTCAAGAAGTGTCCATCGCTGCTATTAATGCGCCGAAAAATATTGTAATTTCCGGTGTGCGTCAGTCAGTGGAGAAAATCATTGCAGTCTTAGAAACAGAAGGAATTGAAACTAGACGGTTAAAAGTCTCCCATGCCTTTCACTCGCCCTTGATGCAGCCAATACTAGATCAATTTCAACATATAGCTAGTCGCATCCAATTTCAAGCTCCTTGTATTCCCATTATTTCCAACCTCACAGGTCAGATGCTACCGCCAGGTTATATCCCAGATGCTAGTTATTGGCGACGCCATACTTGTGAGGCAGTGAGATTTATGGTAGGAATAAATATTTTATTTGAACAAGGTTACAAACTATTCTTAGAAATCGGTCCAAAACCTATTCTCTCAACTTTGGGCAAACGTCAGCAGCAAGGAACTGCAACTTGGCTACCTTCTTTAGTAAAAGGACAAGATGATTGGCAGGTGTTGTTAGCAAGTTTATCTACTATCTATGTGCAGGGAACAGATGTTAACTGGACTGGATTCGATCGAGACTACTCACGACATTTGCTCTCACTCCCCACATATCCCTTCCAACGACAACGTTATTGGATTGTAGAAGACTCGACCATCAAACAGCACAATCTCAAAGACTTGTTACATCTGGACCCATCTGCGAATTTTAACTCGATTGGATTTAATAAAGACTACTCACAAAATCAACCCTCACTTACTAACCATTCCTTACCAAAAGCAGAAGACTTATCGATCGCAGAGAAGAAAATTAGTGTGAATGGAGTCCAACCATCTCAAAAACGTCAGGATGCTATCGTCTCTAAATTACGTTGCATAGTTGGAGATTTGTTGCGGGTAGCCCCGTCTGAAGTCAAGATTCATACTCATTTTTTAGATATGGGAGCTGATTCAATTGTTCTCATTGATGCTATAAGAAGCATTGAAAACACTTACGCAATTAAAATTACCATTCGCCAGTTATTTGAAGAGTTAACAACCATTGAGGCATTAGCACTTTACCTAGACAAGAATCTTTCATCAGAATGGGCTGTGACAGATTCCTCACCTGAGCCGGAGGTGCAGGATACACAAAATGGAAGGCAGGAGCAAAATATACCTGAAACTGCACTAGAAAAAATTATGATGCAGCAACTTCAGGTGATGTCTCAGCAATTAGATGTCTTGCGTAGCAATGGATTGTCATCAAGCAACAAACTATCTGCGTTAGCTCATCCCACAAACGCACCGCTGGTTCATCCTGATACTGCTAGACAAAAATCTCAGGCATTGTTTAAAGTAGAAGCGCCTAAAGTTAGGGAACTGAGTGTACAGCAACAGCAGCATCTAGAAGCACTTATCTTACGATATACAAACCGTACTCAACAATCAAAGCAAAGAGCACAAACTTATCGTCCAGTGATTGCCGACAGGAGATCGTCAACCGGGTTCCGTTTGGAAACAAAAGAAATGCTCTATCCGATTGTTGGCGATCGCTCTTTAGGTTCTAGAATTTGGGATATCGATGGCAATGAGTATATAGATATCTCTATGGGGTTTGGTGTACATTTATTTGGTCACTGTACTCCCTTCATCACAGAAGCCTTAGAAAAGCAGTTTCAGCAAGGTATCCAAATCGGCCCTCAATCAAAACTTGCAGGTGAAGTAGCAGCATTAATCTGTAAACTGACGGGTATGGAGCGAGTCACCTTCTGTAACTCAGGTACAGAAGCCGTGATGACAGCTCTACGTTTGGCTCGTGCCGTCACAGGTCGAGACAAGATTGTAATGTTCCAAGATGCCTATCATGGCCACTCTGACGGCACTTTAGCTATAGCCAGAACTATCGATGGTAAGCGCCAGTCTGTTCCGATGGCTTTAGGAGTAACGCAAAATGTAGTTGATGATGTTCTGATTCTCCCCTATGGTGAGCCGGAATCTCTCGAAATCATCAAAGCTTGTGCTGATGAATTAGCTGCTGTTTTAGTCGAGCCTGTACCCAGTCGCAGACCAGATTTACAACCAAAAACCTTTCTTCATGAACTTAGACAGTTGACGCAAGCAACAGGTACAGCATTAATTTTCGATGAAGTTATTACTGGCTTCCGCATTCATCCTGGTGGCGCACAAGCATGGTTTGGCATTAATGCAGATATAGTCACCTATGGCAAACTCATCGGTGGTGGAATGCCGATTGGCGTTGTTGCTGGCAAGGCTGCATACATGAATAGTATTGACGGTGGCATGTGGAACTATGGAGATGAGTCATATCCCCAAACCGCAACAACGTTTTTTGCGGGTACATTTTCCAAACATCCTCTAACGATGGCAGCCGCCCAAGCTGTACTCAACCATCTGATAACGGAAGGAGCGACACTACAACAAAAGTTAAATCAGCACACATCACAGTTAACCACAACACTCAATGCATATTTTGCACAAGAGGATGTGCCAATCAAGGTAGTACACTTTAGCTCATTCTTCCGTTTTGTATTATCAGGTAATTCCAGCTATTTGTACCAGCCTTTAGAACTGGATTTGTTGTTTTATCACCTGATTGAAAAAGGAGTCTACATTTGGGAAGGACGCACATGTTTCCTTTCCACAGCCCACACAGATGCAGATATTGATTATGTGATTCAAGCAATTCAAGATAGCGTTGAGGAGTTACGAAAAGGAGGATTTTTACTTAGGAGGCAGGATAGCGCAGCGTTAGCGAGTCCGCGAGCGTCAGCAGAAGGCAGAAGGCAGCATTCATGTGAAGCAGCAAAAGACACACAAATAGTTCCTCTCACAGAAGCTCAAAAGCAACTCTGGATTTTGACGCAGATTGGGGATGATGGTTCTCTAGCATATAACGTTTCCTTGAGTCTGCAATTGCGGGGGATGTTTAGTCTAGCGGCAATGGATCGAGCAGTACAAAAAGTTGTAGACCGCCATGAAGCCATACGGACAGTTATTGATAATCAAGGTGAGTTTCAGCACATTCTGCCGTTCTTGAAGATAGACGTTCCTTTGATTGATTTTTCAGATGTAGATAGTTATGAACGCGAGTCTAGAGTAGCTGAGTGGTTAAAAAAAGATAGCCAAGTACCTTTAAACTTGAGCCAAGGGCCACTGTTCCGTATTCATATCCTCAAACTAGAAGAACAACTGCATTTACTAGTTTTAACGGCTCATCATATTGTCGTTGATGGCTGGTCAATGAGTGTGATTTTGCAAGAAATGGGCGAGTTCTATTCAGCAGCATCTCAGGGGGTCGTTTGTCAACTCCAGCCACCAATGCAATTTAGAGAATATATTGAGTGGCAGGAGCAGCAAAGCCAGACTGAAGCAATGGCAGTCCATGAGTCTTACTGGTTGGAAAAGTTTGGTCAGTCAATTCCTGTTTTAAACTTGCCGAGCGATCGCTCTCGTCCGGCAATTAAAACTTATCAAGGTAGTAGGCAAACTATACGACTGGACGCTGACCTGTGTCGCGATCTGAAAAAATTAAATAAACAGCAGGGTTGTACTCTATTTATGACGCTGCTGGCAGTATATACAATTTTACTGCACCGCATCACAAGCCAAGATGACCTTGTAATCGGTATTCCTTCTGCTGGACGTTCTCTGGAGGGTAGCGATCGCTTAGTTGGCTATTGTGCCCACATATTGCCCATTAGAAGTTGCGTTGTTGGAGAAGCAAAATTTTCTGAGTTTCTGGATAATTTGAAGGGTTTGTTATTGGAAGCCTACGAACACCATGATTATCCCTTTGCCAAACTGCTTAATCAACTCAGAGCAGGTTGGGACTTCAGCCGTTCACCTTTAGTAACAGTCACATTTAACCTAGAACGACCTGTGGCTGTCAATATGTTGGGAATCGAGACAGATTGGTTTTGGCAACCCATTAGTTCTGTTGATTTCGACCTGAATTTAAACGCCACCGAAATTAATGGTGAGATTGTCTTAGACTGCGATTACAGCACCGACTTATTCGACGCTGCCACAATTAAACGCTTGTTAGGACATTTTCAAACCTTGCTCGAGGTAATTGTTGCTCATCCACAGCAGCGAATTTCAGAATTGCCGTTGTTGAGCGCATCCGAGCAACATCAGTTGTTAGTCGAGTGGAATCATACTCAAGTAGATTATCCCAATAACCAGTGCATCCATCAAATTATTGCAGAACAGGCAAAGCAAACACCAGAAGGCGTAGCAATAGTATTTGACAATCAACAACTTACCTACCGAGAGTTAAACGATCGAGCTAACCAGTTAGCCCATTATCTACAAACTCTAGGTGTCAAACCAGAAGTTCCTGTAGGCATTTGTGTTGAGCGCTCCCTAGAGATGATTGTGGGATTACTAGGAATCCTTAAGGCAGGCGGGGCTTACGTACCCTTAGACCCAGACTATCCCCAAGAACGCCTAGCCTATATGTTAAATGACGCACAAGTATCGGTGTTATTGACTCAAAAGAAATTGGTAAAAGAATTACCCGAACACAGAGCTAATGTCATCTGCTTAGATACAGACTGGCAAACAATCTCTCAACAAAGTCAGCAAAATCCGGTAAGTGAAGTAGCAGCAGAGAACCTGGCATATATCATCTACACCTCTGGTTCTACTGGAAACCCTAAGGGAGTGATGATAACTCATCGCAACTTGGTTAATGCCTATATGGCTTGGGAAGATGCTTATCATCTGCGCTCCTCGTGTACCAGTCATTTACAAATGGCCAGTTTCTCCTTTGATGTTTTTTCTGGGGACATGGTGCGTGCGCTTTGCTCTGGGGCAAAACTAGTCATCTGTCCGCGAGAGTGGCTTTTAGAACCGGAAAAGCTATATAACTTGTTGCAACAACAGCAAGTTGATTGTGCCGAGTTTGTGCCACCTGTGCTTAGGAACTTAATTCAGTACCTAGAGAAAACAGAGCAAAACCTGAGCTTCATGAAATTATCGATCGCAGGTTCAGATAGTTGGTATGTACAGGAGTATCAGCAATTTCAAAAGTTTTTAGGTGCTAAGACTCGCTTGATTAATTCTTATGGAGTGAGCGAAGCCACCATCGACAGTTCATATTTTGAAAGTGCTGCAATTAATTTCTCTGCTGATGGATTGGTTCCGATTGGGCGTCCGTTTGCCAATACAAAAATTTACATCTTAGACCAGAACTTACAACCCGTTCCGATTGGCGTTCCTGGTGAACTGTACATTAGTGGTGCGGGGCTGGCTCGTGGCTATCTCAATCAACCAGAATTGACCGACCAGAAATTCATCCATCATTGTACTTTAGACACCCGTCTTTATAAAAGTGGCGATCGCGCCCGCTACCTGAGTGATGGCAACATTGAGTTTTTAGGACGTCTCGATCGTCAAGTCAAGATTCGTGGTTTCCGCATTGAACTAGGAGAAATTGAATCTATATTGACTCAGCACCCTGCAATTTTCCAAGCTGCGATCTTAGTTCGAGAAGATCGACCAGGAAACAAGCGTCTTGTAGCCTATGTTGTTTTCCAGCAATCAGCACTCACCTCTAATGAACTGCGCCAGCTGCTCAAAGAAAAGTTGCCCGATTACATGATTCCTTATGCTTTCGTGCAACTGGATGTTCTACCACTGACACCGAACGGCAAAATCAACCGCCAGGGCCTACCAGCCCCAGATCCATCTCAAATCTGCCTTGAAAATAACTTTGTTGCACCTCGCACTCCCACAGAAGAGATTTTGGCTGACATTTGGGCTGAGGTTTTAGAACTAGAAAAAGTTGGCATTCACGATGACTTTTTTGAAATGGGAGGACATTCCTTATTAGCCACTCAACTTATTTCTCGGCTGCGCGAAGCCTTCTCTATTGAGTTACCTCTGCGTTACTTATTTGAAAGTCCTACCATTGCTGAGTTAGCTGAGTTGTTGACTGCTCAACAGATTGAACAAGCAGAAACTAACATACTAGAGCAACTTTTGACTGAAATTGACGAGTTATCGGATGAAGAAGTGAGGCAATTATTGGCTGAGTGATGACTGTTACTGATGGACTATATCTGTTATTTTGTTGCGTCTACCCTGCGGGAACGCCTAAAGGCGAAGGCGTGAGACAAAAAAAGAATTCTTGCATAAGCCCTAGACTATTTACTGTTGAATAAATAGTCTTCCCCCCATCCATTTTTCTGAAATCATTTTAGGAAAAATCTGATTATGACTGATTTGCATAAACGTTTGGAAAATCTTTCTATAGAAAAGCGCGAACTTTTACTTCAGAAGCTAAAAACACAGAAGAAACTAACTTTTTCTCCAGGCAAGATAGACCAATTTTCACCGATCGCCACAATCTCTAGAGATGAGACAATTCCTTTATCCTTTGCTCAACAACGTTTGTGGTTTTTGGATGAGTTAGAAAATGGGAGCGCTAATTACAACATGGCTGCGGCAGTGCGGTTGATTGGTTGTTTGCAAGTGGCTGCACTCGAAGGAGCGATCGCGGCAATTGTCCAACGTCATGAGGTTTTACGCACCAATTTTCAGACGGTGAATGGCACTGCTGTACAAGTCATAGCTCCAACTTTAACTGTGACTTTACCTGTAGTGGATTTGCAGACGTTAACCGTAGCAGAAAAGTCGGCTGAGGTGAAACGGTTGGCGAAAGCAGAAGCAGATAAACCGTTTGATTTGGCTCATGACTCTTTATTACGAATCACCTTACTCAAGTTGAGTCAAGAGGAACATATACTGCTGGTAACGATACACCACATTATTTCTGATGGCTGGTCGATAGAAATATTTTTCCGGGAGATGACTAGTCTCTACGAAGCCTTGGTGATGGGAACACCTTCTCTGCGAGACGCTACGCGAACACCTTTAGCGGCATTACCCATTCAGTATGCTGACTTTGCTCACTGGCAACGACAGTGGTTACAAGGTGAACTATTAGAAAAAGGACTCAATTACTGGAAGCAACAATTAGCTGGGATACCTGCTTTATTATCTCTGCCTAGCGATCGCCCCCGCCCGAATACTCAGTCGTTCCGAGGTGATGTCGAACGTTTTCAAATTAACCCCGATTTGACGAAGAAACTTAAGGATCTAAGCAGACAGTCAGGGGCAACTCTGTTTATGACTTTGTTAACAGCCTTTGCAATTTTACTCTCACGTTACAGCAATCAGTCAGATATTGTCGTTGGTTCTCCAATTGCTAACCGTAACCGTAAGGAAATCGAGCCATTAATTGGCTTTTTTGTCAATACTTTGTTGCTGCGTGTTGACTTGCAAGGCGAACCAAGTTTCTCTGAGTTACTGCATCGAGTCCGGCAGATTGCTTTAGATGCGTATACTCACCAAGATATTCCTTTTGAAAAACTAGTAGAGGAATTACATCCAGAGAGAAGTTTGAGTTATAACCCACTCTTTCAAGTGATGTTTGTCTTGCAGAATACACCACAACCGCAACTAGAACTAGCTGGATTGAGCCTCAGTTTAGAAATGGAGAATGTCACAGCCAATTTTGATTTGAGTCTATCAATTGAAGAAACAGAACAAGAGTTAATCGGAGCCTGGGAATACAACACAGACTTATTCGATGCTGCCACTATTAAACGCATGGTTGGACATTTTTGCACCTTGTTAAAAGGGATTGTAGCTAATCCCCAGCAGCAAATTTCTGCATTACCCATACTGACAGCATCGGAGCGCCAACAATTACTAGTAGAGTGGAATAATACTCATAAAGAGTATCCCCAAGACAAATGCATTCATCAATTGATTGAAGCTCAGGTGGAGAAAACTCCAGAGCGCACTGCTGCTGTCTTTGAAAACAAAACACTCACATACTCAGAAGTTAATCATAAAGCCAACCAGTTAGCATCTTTACTGCAAGCAAAGGGAATTAACCGAGGCCAATTTGTGCCCGTGTTAATGGAAAAAAGTCTAGAGTTGCTGCTTTCTCATCTAGCCATTATGAAAGCTGGTGCTGCTTTTGTGCCAATGGACCCCAAATGGCCGATAGAAAGAATTAAAGAAATTCTGCATGAATTAAACACTAAAGTTGTGCTTGTCAGTCAAGACAAGCCGCATTGGGAAGCATTAGCAGAGTGGTCTTGTATTGTTGTTGATGAACAGCAGCTAACAGAGGCAACACCTAATTTAAATGTTGCGATCGATTTAGACGATCCGATATACGCTATCTTTACCTCTGGTTCAACAGGAAAACCGAAAGGAGCCATCAACCAACATCGTGGTATTGTCAACCGATTTTTCAATATGAACGATCGCTATGGCTCTCAAGAAGATGATGTCATTTTATTTACCAGTAACTTTATTTTTGATTCTTGTGTTTGGCAATTATACTGGCCATTAATCAATGGTGCGCGTACAGTTATACCTGCTCCGAGTTTTGGTTTAGATTTGCCGCAGATAATTGCGATCGTTGAAAAGCAAAAGGTAACGATTACAGATTTTGTTCCTTCAGTCTTTAATATCCTCCTCGATTATTTAGTAGAGAATCCCCAATTGCGTTGTCACCTCAAATCATTGCGACAACTAGTCGTTGGTGGCGAAGCGATGAGCGCAAAAGCAATTTATCAGTTTAAGTCGTATTTTCCATCTGTCAGCATTAGTAATGCCTATGGTCCTACAGAAACTTCAATTGGTGTGATTTTTAATGAAGTTTCCCCGACATTTACGGAACCTATACCCATCGGTAAACCACTGCATAACGTTTATGCATTAATACTCGATCGACACTTAAATCCTGTCCCTATTGGCGTACCTGGCGAGCTGTATCTTGGTGGGCAATGTGTAGGACTTGGTTATTTAAATAACGAAACTGCAACTCGCAAAGTTTTTATTCCTAACCCCTTTGCAGAAATTAATAGCAAATTACTTTATAAAACTGGGGATTTAGTGCGCTACCTTCCCGACGGCACTATTGATTTTCTCGGCCGAATTGATAACCAAGTCAAAATTCGGGGAATCCGCATCGAATTAGGAGAAATCGAAGCGATATTGGCGCAACATCCAAAAGTACGACGTACTGTAGTAATTGCACGAGAAGATCGCCCCACAGAAAAGCACTTAGTAGCCTATGTTATCCCCAACCATGAGCAAGCCACCACTCAGGAACTACGGCGTTTTCTCAGAGAAAGACTGCCTGAGTATACGATCCCGTCAACCTTTGTGGTACTAGACTCCTTCCCATTAACACCTAATGGCAAGATAGATTGGCGTGCTTTACCTGTACCAGATTCATCAAGAACTGGTTTAGAAGCGAACTTTGTTGCACCCCGCACTACTACAGAAGCAACCCTAGCCAAAATCTGGGCTGACGTTTTAGGACAAGAACAGGTTGGGATTCACGATAACTTCTTTGAATTAGGGGGAGATTCGATTCTGAGCATTCAGGTAGTTGCTAGAGCTAACCAAGCAGGTTTTTCAGTTACTCCTAAATTACTATTTCAACACCAGACGATCGCAGAATTAGCTACTGTAGCCAGTACAACGCTGAAAGTGCAAGCTGAACAGGGAGTAGTTACAGGCCAAGTACCGCTAACCCCGATTCAGCAATGGTTCTTCGCCCAAAATCAGCCAGAATTACACCACTACAACCAATCTGTACTGGTGGAAGTATTACCACTCAATCCAGAACTACTCAAGCAAACCGTGCAGCAATTATTAATGCATCATGATGCTTTGCGGCTGCGGTTTACAGCCGCGAATGGTTGGCAGCAAGTTAACGCCGGCGTAGATGAGACAGTGCCGTTTACAGTCGCAGATTTATCAGGACTGACTGACGAAAAACAGCGATCGCTCCTCGAAGCCACTGCTAACGAACTGCAAGCTAGCCTCAACTTAGCAGACGGCCCAATTATCCGCGTGGCTTTATTCCAACTTGGTAACGACAAACCAAGTCGATTGTTAATTGTTATCCATCACCTAGCAGTTGATGGCGTTTCTTGGAGAATTTTACTAGAAGATTTAGCAACAGCATATCAACAACTAAGCCTTGGTGAACCTATTCAACTACCCGCCAAGACAACCGCCTTTAAAGATTGGGCTTCTCGGTTAATTGAGTATGGGCGATCGCAAACAGTAGCTAGCGAGTGGGATTATTGGTTAGCTCAATCTAGTACTATTGCTCCCCTACCAATAGATTATCCATTAACCAAAACAGCTAACACAGTTGCATTTGCCGCTCAAGTGTCAGTCTCTCTGAGTATGGAACAAACCCAAGCCCTCCTACATGATGTACCTGCTGTCTATAACACTCAAATTAACGATGTACTACTTACCGCCTTACTGCAAACTTTCTGCCAGTGGACAGGAGAACCTTCCTTACTAATTGACTTAGAAGGACATGGACGAGAAGAACTATTTGAAGACGTAGATTTATCGCGTACAGTCGGCTGGTTTACGACTGTATTCCCCATCCGCTTGCAGCTAGGAGAAACTGAACATCTAGGAGAATTACTCAAATCAGTTAAAGAACAGTTGCGTTATCTACCAAATCGAGGCATCGGCTACGGCATCCTGCGATATCTCAGCCAAGACACAGTAAAACAGTCACAACTAGCAGCCTTACCCCAAGCAGAAGTATGCTTTAACTACTTAGGCCAATTTGATCGAGCAATTTCCAAATCACCACTATTAAGAATTGCACAAGAATCTTCAGGAGAAAATTACACTCCTTGGAGAAATCGCAACTATCAGTTAGAAATTGATGGATTAGTGGAATTAGGTAAACTACAACTGAATTTAACTTATAGCAAAAACCTTTATCAACAATCCACAATCGAGCATCTAGCTCAGACTTTCATCAAGAAATTGACAGATTTAATTACTCATTGTCAATCCCCCCAAGCAGGAGGTTTTACACCCTCAGACTTTCCAGAAGCGCAGTTAAATCAACAAGAACTCGATGATTTAGTCGCCCAACTCAATTTAGATTAATTGTGTTGACTGTTGACTGTTGACTGTTGACTGTAATTAAAAATATTAGGTACAAACTCTTGGCGTTTTGACGGTTCGGACTAAAATCTTTTTGATCTCACACCAAGCGTGAAAAATGATTGCGACAGATGGAAAACTGAAACATTTATCCAATGGATGTTTCACAATCTAAAATCTAAAATCCAAAATGGTATCACGCAGAGGTGCAGAGAAAGAAAAGAGAAGTAAACTCCAAAACTGACACAAGAACTCTCATTTCTCCGTGTTCTCTGCGTCGCGCCAGTTGCTACCTTTTGGGAACGCTAAGAGCAAACAAGTCGGGGAACCCGCCCAACGCACTGGCTTCTCTGTGGTTCGTTTTTTCGTAGGCAAATGAATCAACACAACAAAAACATTGAATCCATCTACCCCCTATCCCCCATGCAACAAGGTATGCTCTTTCATACCCTGTTCGCGCCAGATTCGGGTATATATTTCGAGCAGTCAAGCTACAACCTCTACGGCAAATTAGATGTTTCAGCTTTCGAGCAAGCTTGGCGAACAGTAGTACAGAGACATTCAGTATTACGCACTCTCTTTGTTTGGGAAAACACTCAAAAACCTTTACAAGTTGTACGCAAATCAGTAAACTTACCCTGGATTAACCATGATTGGCGGACATTATCCTCAGTTACACAACAAGAACGTGTCGAGGCTTTTTTAGAGGCAGATCGAGCACAAGGCTTTCAACTAAACCAGGCTCCACTAATGCGTTGCGCCCTCATCAGGCTAGCTGAAGATATCCACCAATTTGTTTGGAGTCATCATCATCTACTGCTTGATGGTTGGTCTTCATCTTTGATCGTTAAAGAAGTCTTAGCTTACTACGAAGCAGGCAAAAAAGCTCACAACTTCTACTTACCATCGCCACGCCCTTACAAAGACTACATTACTTGGTTACAACAACAAGACCAAGGATTTGCTAAAACTTTTTGGCAACAAGTACTCAAAGGCTTTACTGCTCCTACTCGTCTCGGTAACAAAGATGTCAGTAATCCACTTGGTCAAAAAGAGAGTTATGGTGTTCAAGAAGTCCACTTGTCAATGGCGCTGACAGAAAACTTACAAGCTCTAATCCGCAAGCATCATTTGACTCTGAACATTCTGCTTCAAGGTGTGTGGGCACTTTTGTTAAGCCACAACAGTGGACAGTCAGATGTAGTCTTTGGCACTACCGTATCTGGTCGTCCGCCAGAGCTAGCAGGTGTAGAATCGATGGTGGGATTATTTATCAATACTCTACCAGTGCGATCGCAAATATCAAAAGCAGCTTCGCTCATTCCCTGGTTACAGCAACTTCAGGCGCAGCAGGTAGAACGGGAACAATACTCATACAGTTCGCTGATTGATATTCAGGAATGGAGTGAACTACCTAGAGGAATGTCTCTATTTGAGAGCCTTTTGGTGTTTGAGAACTATCCTGACATTTTGCATCAAAAACAGTATGGCAGCTTAGAAATTGGCAATCTACGTTTTTTTGAACGCAACAATTATCCACTGACAATGCTAGCTGAAACTAGCCCAGAATTGTCTCTAGGGATTGGTTACGATCGATGCCGTTTTGATGATGCTGCGATCGCCAAAATGTTGCAGCATTTACAAAGTTTACTAGAAAATATTGTAGTTCAATCAGAGCAATCTCTCTCACAGCTTTTGCTAGCTAGTGGACTTACGGCCAAAACAGAAGATATTAATAATGTGAGTCAGCAATCTAACCTCACAGAGCATCAACTCTTAATTTGGTTAGGACATAAATTTAATCCAAATGCATTAATCTACAATAATCCCTTAAAATTTACTATCCCTACCGCCATTGATTTAATCCGCTTCCAAGCTGCGTTTCAAGTTTTAGTTAATTCTAGTGATGCTTTACGAACGGTATTTCTAGAAGTAGATGGTGTACCACAACAGAAAGTACTTCCCTACTTTGACTATGTAGTAAATTTTGTAGATTTCTCGCAAGTTGCTGACTCTGCTACAGCCGTTTCTGATTTATTATCCAAACGCTCTCAAATAATCTTCGATTTAGAAAGATGCTTGTTTGATACAGTCTTAATCAAACTTTCTCCAGAAAAGTTTGTTTGGTATTTCAATATTCATCAAATTATTGGAGATGGTTTATCTCTATCTTTAATCTTTCACTATCTCTCAGAATTATATGTTATTGCCATCAATAATTCCCTACCAAAGGTAATACAAATACCTCAGTTTCAAGATTATATAGAGTATGAGAAAAAATATCGAGATTCTGAACGTTACCACAAGGTCAAAAACTATTGGCAACAAAAGCTAGCTGAACCTATAGAGCCACTTAGTTTCTATGGTAAAACACCCATCAAGACAACAACTTTCGCTCACAGGGTTTCTTATGAATTAGGTTTTGAACGCACTCAAAAAATCAAAACCCTGGCTATTCAAGAAGATAGTGCCACAGTTACAGAAAATACTGCTGTGTTTAATATTTTTTTAGCAGTATTGGCAATCTACCTCTATCACATCAGTGGTAATCAACAACTAACTATTGGCATTCCCTTACACAATCGACGTTCGCCAACTTTTAAAAAGACTATCGGCTCTTTTGTGCAAGTTTTACCATTGCACATTGAAATTGAAAAAACCGATAATTTTCAATCGTTAATTAAAAAAATTGGCACCATAATTTTGAATAGCTTACGTTATAGTCAATATGTAGTGAGAAATCCTCGCCAAAATCCGGTTTACGATGCAGTATTAAACTATCATACATCGACATTTATCAACTTCGCTGAAACTAAAATTGCTTTTGACTGGATTCATAGCGGACATACTAATGAAAGTCTCAATGTTCAAATACGCGATGTGAGTTTATCTAATAATCTGACTATTGATTTTGATTTTCACTGTGATACTTTTGTTCAGGCATCACTTGACTTATCAATTCAACATTTTATTCAGGTTTTAGATGCATTATTAGAGGATAATCACCAATCTATCTTGCAGGTTAGTTTGCTTACCAAACCGGAAAAGCAGAAGATTTTAGCTGATTTTAATCAAACTCAAACAGCATTTCCAGAGCAAATATTTACCCAACTTTTTACAGTCCAAGCTCAAAAAACACCTGAGCAAGTAGCCGTTGTTTTTGCAGAACATAAGATTACTTATGCTCAGTTGAATGCTCAAGTTAATCAACTAGCTCATTATTTACAGTCTTTGGGGGTAAAAACAGAAGTATTAGTAGGTGTTTATACTGAACGCTCTTTAGAGATGCTGGTGGCATTTCTGGCGATTCTCAAAGCAGGCGGGGTTTATGTGCCATTAGATCCTGCTTATCCCCAAGAACGTTTAGCCTACATTCTTGCAAATTCGCTCTTGTCAGTGCTGTTGACTCACAAGAGCATCAAAACTAAATTGCCTGAGCATAAAGCAGATGTAGTTTACTTAGATGCAGACTGGCCAGTTATTTCTCAACATAGTCAGCAGAATCCTGAAACTGTGGTGACAGGTGAAAACTTGGCTTATGTCATCTACACTTCTGGTTCTACAGGGATGCCCAAAGGAGTGATGATTACCCATCGCGGGATGCTGAATCATTTATATGCTAAGGTGTTGGATCTCAAGCTTACAGAAAGTGATGCGATCGCTCAAACTGCACCCCAAAGTTTCGATATCTCGGTTTGGCAATTGCTGGTAGGATTACTTGTAGGTGGACGGGTACACATTTTCAACAATGAGGTTGTGCGTAACCCGGCAAAATTGTTAGAGCAGATTCAGCAACACGAAATTTCTATTCTAGAGGTTGTGCCTTCGCTGTTGCAGATGATGCTTCAGGAAATAGACCTACATAACCAAAAGCGTCCTGATTTATCTCAGTTACGCTGGTTGATTTTAACAGGTGAAGCATTGCCGCCCAAATTGTGCGATCGCTGGTTAGAATACTACCCCACCATCCCCATGTTAAATGCCTATGGCCCAACAGAATGTTCTGATGATGTCACGCATTACCCTATATACCAGCCATTAGGGATAGAAACTCTCAATACGCCCATTGGTAAGGCTGTAGCCAATACACAACTGTATATCCTAAACCCCCAACTACAACCCGTACCGATTGGAGTAGCAGGTGAATTATATGTTGGAGGGACAGGAGTTAGTCGTGGCTATCTCAACAATTCCGAACTCACAACTAAAGTTTTTATTCCTAATCCCTTTGGGCTACCGGGAACTCGCCTTTACAAAACTGGCGACAAAGCCCGCTACCTCAATGACGGTAACATTGAATTTCTGGGTCGCATTGACTATCAGGTGAAGATTCGCGGCTTCCGCATTGAACTTTTAGAAATTGAAGCCGTGCTAGCACAACACCCCAAAGTGCAAGAGTGCGTGGTCATTGTTTGGGAACAGACAAAAGATAAGCGTTTAGTAGGTTATGTAGTTCCACATAAACAAGTGGAAACTCTAGATTTAGAAGTGCAACTGCGTCACTTTCTCAAAGAGAAACTACCTGAGTATATGATGCCCTCGGCTTTTGTGATGCTGGAGTCTCTACCATTAACACCCAACGGTAAGGTAGACCGCCGCGCCCTACCTGCACCAGATAAATCCAACTTTACTAGAAAGACTAAATTTGTCCCGCCTCGTGGTTCTCTAGAACTACAACTGACATCAATTTGGGAAGGAGTTCTTAATCTTCACCCTATCGGCGTCCAAGACAACTTCTTTGAACTCGGTGGTCATTCTCTGTTAGCTGTGCACCTAATGGCTCAAATTCAGCAGCAGTTAGAAAAAAATCTCCCCTTAGCAACACTTTTACAAAACCCCACAATCGAACAAATGGCTAGTACTATCAGCCAGCATCAAGATTCTCAGTCTTGGTCGCCTTTGGTAGCAATTCAGCCAGACGGTTCTAAGCCACCTTTCTTCTGTGTGCCTGGGGGCGCGATGGATGTGATTGAATTTTATCATCTAGCTCGTTCTTTAGGTTCAGAGCAACCATTCTACGGTTTGCAACCACGGGGTTTAGATGCAGAACTTGAACCCCATACCCGCATTGAAGAGATGGCTAGCTGCTATATCGCAGCTATACAGACAGTTCAGCCACAAGGGCCGTACTTTCTAGGCGGTCATTCTTTCGGAGGTTACGTGGCTTTTGAGATGGCTCAACAATTGCAACAGCAAGGGCATGAAGTAGCTTTACTTGCCATTTTAGATGTAATGGCCATAGTTCCTAATCTCAATAAGCCTGTAACTATTGACGGGGATGATGCTAAGGATCTAATCTACTTGATTCGGTTAATGGAGCGCTTCTTTGAAAAGAAAGTCGAGTTTTGTTATGAAACTTTGCTGACTCTAGATGCAGAAGCAAAATTGAATTACCTTGCACAGAGGTTGAAAGTAGCTAACCTATTACCACCCCAAGTGGGAACAAAACAACTACGAGGTTTTTTAAAGGTTAGTAAAGCCACAGGCGAAGCTTTTGATTTTTATGTGCCACAGCATATTTATCCGAGTCAAATTACCTGTTTTCGGGCAAGTGAGGTAAATTCTGATGATGTTTCTAGCCTGTCTGAATATTCAGAGATACTACAAGACCCAGCTTTAGGCTGGAACGAGTTTTCTAGCAAAACAATAGAGGTTCATATTGTCCCTGGGGACCATGTAACAATGATGACTCAACCCCATGTTCTGACTCTAGCTGCTCGCTTGCAAACATGCATTGAGAAAGCACAGGTAAATAGTGGAGTGAAATAACATGAGCCGACACTCTAAAACTGGAATGCGAATCTTTATCTTCATCTGGTTGGGTCAGATGGGTTCTTTAATCGGCTCGTCTCTTACGAGTTTTGCCTTAGGAATTCGGGTATATCAGAATACACAGTCTGTAACCCTGCTGGCTTTAATTCTCCTGTCTGCTAGCTTACCATCAAGCTTAATCGCCCCGGTGGCTGGTGTCTTGGTAGACCGTTGGCCGCGCCGTTGGGTAATGATTTTCAGTGATTTTGGTGCTGGTTTGAGTACATTGGCGATCGCTTTACTACTTTTCGCTGGTAAGCTGGAAGTCTGGCACATCTGCATCGCTTCCGCCGTCAGTTCTGGATTCAGCGCTTTTCAGTTGCCAGCTTATAGTGCTGCTACTACTTTATTGGTTCCTAAACAATACCTTGACCGCGCCAGTGGCATGATCCAGTTAGGACGGGGAGTCGCTCAACTCCTATCACCAATACTGGGGGGCTTACTTTTAGTCACCATTCAGCTACAGGGAATTATCCTAATTGATTTCCTCACCTTCCTCTTTGGCATCATCCCTTTATTACTGGTGAAGTTCCCTGAACCGAAAATCACTAGTATCAGTCATCCTCACACAGTTCAAAAAAGTTCCTTACTGCAAGAAGTAACCTCTGGCTGGGATTATATCACTGTCAGACCAGGGCTTTTAGGGCTGTTAATGTTCTTTACCATCAGTAATCTGCTTGTGGGAGCCGTTGAAGTGCTAATTAGACCATTGGTGCTGTCCTTTGCCTCACCTGCTGTCTTGGGTACGATGACATCCTTTGCTGGTATTGGTTTGCTAGCAGGCAGTTTGATTATTAGTACTCGTGGCGGGCCAAAACGATTAATTCATAGCGTGATTGGGTTTCAGTTACTTGGTGGGCTTTGTATTGTAGTTGCTGGGTTACGCGCTTCCGTCCCACTGATTACTCTTGCTGCTTTTCTATTCTTTTTCGGCTGGCCGATTTTAAACACTTGTGTTCAAGTTATCTTTCAAAAAAAAGTTGCCATTGATGTGCAAGGAAGAGTTTTTGCAATACGGCAAATGGTTGCTGATGCATCGTTTCCGTTGGCTTATGCGATCGCCGGGCCACTAGCTGACAAAGTATTTGAGCCTTTAATGATTTCTAACGGCCCCTTAGCCGGAAGTATTGGACAAATTATCGGTGTTGGTCCAGGTCGCGGCATTGGTTTAATGTTAATCCTCATGGGCGCACTAACTGTACTAGTGGCTATAGCAGCTTATCAGTACCCTCGTTTACGGCTAGTAGAAGATGAACTACCGGATGTTATATGAATAACAATGTTGAGTGTTGACTAAAAAAGATTTATGCAAGAGATGTCATGAACGTAATTCATAACAAACTATGAAAATCTCTTAACAGTCATCGGCGATCGGTCAACTATTGGAAACTGAATTGATCGTAGACTTTTTGCATAAATAACTTTTGTATTGCTGACAATATTAATTAAAAGCTCACACCAAGTTGTCAAGGTGCAAGGAGACTAAAAAGCTAATTATTACAAGCTAAAAAAGCATCTCAAGCTTTTATCCTTCGTGTTCTCTGCGGTTCGTTGTTTCACAATCCGCGTGTAATTCATAAAGCTATGTCTTCAGGTTATTCAATATTTGTGTAATCAGTTTGATATTGCTAACTTAGATTAAATTTTTAGGAGGAGAAAATGATATTAGCTACAGAAAAGGATATATCACATCTGGATTTATTTTCAATTAATCAAGGGATTTTAGGGACAATTGGTAATACACCCTTGATTAAGTTAAACCGGGTTATGCAATGCGATCGCTTTCAACTTTTTGGCAAGCTAGAAATGTTTAATCCTGGAGGTAGTATCAAAGACCGTCCAGCTTTCAATATGCTCAAAAGAGCCTTGGAATTAGGAAAGATTGATTCTGAAACTACAATCATCGAATCTAGTTCCGGGAATTTAGGCATCGGTCTGGCGCAAGCATGTACTTTTCTCGGCTTACGTTTTATCTGTGTAGTTGACTTGAGAACAACACAACAAAATATCAATATTCTTAAAGCATATGGAGCAGAGATTGTTCTAGTAGCAAAGCCAGATCCAATCACAGGAGATTATTTGCCAGCTCGAATTAATCAAGTGAGGTCATTGATTGCTTCTATTCCTAATAGCTTTTGGTGCAATCAGTATGCCAATTTAAATAATTCTTATGCTCATTATCAGACTGTACATGAAATTGTTACAGCACTACATGGACAGCTTGATTACTTGTTTTGTGCTACTAGTACTTGTGGCACACTTCGTGGTTGCTCTGAATATGTTAAGGGTAAAAAGCTTAAGACAAAAATTATTGCTGTTGATGTTGAAGGAAGTGTGATTTTCGGAGGTAAACGAGGTAAACGACTCATTCCTGGGCCTGGTGCAGCAAGAATTCCAGAGTTATTTAAACCTGGATTAGAGGATGAACATTTGTATGTATCTGATTTAGATTGTATTGTGGGTTGTCGTAGTTTACTCAAACGAGAGGCAATACTAGCTGGAGGTTCATCAGGAGGAATTATCTCTGCAATTGCCAAGAAAGCACGAGAGATACCTAATGGTGCAAACTGTGTTGCTATTTTATGCGATCGCGGTGAACGCTACCTTGACACAATTTATTCAGATAATTGGGTTGAAAAATATTTTGGTAATGTTTCTTCTGCTTGGCAAGATTAAGTTATCTGCTAAATATTCGCTTTTTAGATATTTTCTATTTACTACACAACAGAGGTTTTTTGTATGAACGACGATCGAATACTTATTTTGAAAGGCGATGAAATTGTCTCGTTATTTCACAACCGTGATTTGGAAATAATGCAAATCATTCAATCTGCTTATCAAACTTATGAACAAGGTAATAGTTTCTTGCCTCATTCTAGCTTTTTGCGTTTTCCACAAAATACTAAAAATAGAATTATTGCTTTACCAGCTTATTTAGATGGTGAGTTTGAGGTAGCAGGCATCAAATGGATTGCTTCTTTTCCAGACAATTTAGCTATGGATATGGAGCGAGCCTCAGCTGTATTAATCTTAAATTCAACACAGAATGGCCGTCCCCAAGCTATGATAGAAAGCTCTGTGATTAGTGCAAAACGTACTGCTGCTAGTGCTGCGATCGCGGCCGATCGTTTGCAGGGTGAGCAATCATTAACTAAAGTAGGTATGATTGGCTGTGGTTTAATTAATTTTGAAACCTTGCGTTTTCTCTTAGCTAGTCGCCCTGAAATAGAAACCTTATTTATTCATGATTTAAGTTTAGCTAGAGCAAAGCAATTCAAACTTAAATGTCAGCAGTTATGTGAGCACTTAAATATTTTTATTCTGGAAGATCCCACCAGTGTTTTAGAAGCTGCATCTTTAATATCTTTTGGCACAACAGCAAGTAAACCATATATATTCGATACTTTTGATAGTAATGCTAATAAAATAATCTTGCATATATCTCTACGAGATTTATCACCAGAATTCATTTTATCAGCCGACAATATTGTTGATGATATAGACCATGTATGCCGCGCTCAAACATCTATTCATCTTGCTGAACAACTCACAAATAACCGAGATTTTATTAGATGTAGTATAGGCAGTATTCTTAATGGTGTTGCTCAACCACGACAAGATAACAAAATTGCTGTATTCAGTCCTTTTGGATTAGGCATCCTTGACTTAGCTTTAGGAAAGTTAGCCTACGATTTAGCTACTAAAGAAAATCAAGGAACAATTATTCAATCATTTTTTCCTATTTCCTGGCTACAACGCAATTAAATATTAGTTTCAAAGTAAATCACTTTGGAATTTTTGTGTATTGATGATTCAAACAAGTACAAAAATATCAAGAAGTATCTCATACAAACTCGGTAAAGGATATATTCTTGAAAAACGAAAAAGCAGATTGAAAACCGTTTTACTTATACATTTTACAGGATGTTTAATTACGAGCTACGAATTAGTATCGGTTATTAGGAGTAATTGAAATATATGGCTATGCCCAAGAATTTAGAAAAGCTGCAATCTTTTTATGAAAGTCAGAACATGAAGCTCAAAAAACATATAAACTTTAATTTGACAGTGCCCTTAGTTTTGGCTGTAATTGGAGCTGCGATCGCTTTACCACTCTATAGTTTTCTAAGTTCTCAATCTCCTAAGCAAAGTCAGAAAGCTACTACAGTAATTCCTACCTCTAAACCTGTTGTTAATGAAAGTGTTACTGCTTTAGGACGCATACAACCTAAGGATAAAATTATTAACCTCTCCGGTTCTTCGTCTTTTCAATATGCGCGGGTATCTAAGATTTTTATCAAAGAAGGAGATCGAGTTAAGCGTGGACAGGTAATTGCTATTTTAGACAGCTTAATTAAACTACAAGCTGCTCTACAACAAGCTAAGTTAAAAGCCAAAGTCGCTCAAGCAGAGCTTGATAAAATAAAAAGTGGTGATGCCAAACAAGGAGAAATTTCTGCTCAGAAGGCACAAATTGCTAATATAGAAGCTCAATTTCAGGGAGATATAGCTACTCAAAAAGCAAAAATTGCCCGTTTAGATGCAGAATTGAAGAACGCTCAAACAGAATATTCACGTTTTGAGCAGCTATATAAAGCAGGTGCGATCGCGGCTTCCGAAATTGATAGTAAACGTTTAAATGTTGCTACTCTTCAAGAACAAATCAATGAAGAAAAAGCTAATCTCAACAGAATTTTATCAACTTCTCCCAAGCAGATTTTAGAGAGTAAAGCCAACTTAGAAAAGCTCAAAGAAGTTCGTCCAGAAGATATACAAGTTGCTCAAATTCAATACGAACAAACAAAAGCAGCCATAGTTGAAGCAGAGGCCGATTTAGATTTAGCTTATGTCTATGCTCCCGTAGATGGCACAATTTTAAAAATTCACACTTTTGCTGGAGAAAGCATTAGTGATAAGGGAATAGTTGATTTAGCTCAAACCAAAGATATGTATGTAATCGCTGAAGTTTATGAAACTGAAGTTGGTAAATTAAAAATAGGAGATAAAGCTACCATATCTAGTAGTTCATTGGCTAAAAAGCTAAATGGCAAAGTTGAGAAAATCGGTTTACAAGTTGGTAAAAAAGAAGTATTTAACGGAGATAAAACTCTAGACATAGATGCTAGGGTAGTCGAAGTTAAAATTCGTCTTAATCCATTGGATACTTACGAAGCAGCCAAACTAATTAACTTGCAAGTTGAAGCAAGAATTAATATTAATCCATAAACTTTGATTTAATTATGATTCCCAAAATACCTATAGCTTGGCTACAACTAACATACCAAAAGTCTCGTTTATTAGTAACTTTAATGGGTGTAAGTTTTGCAGTATTTCTTATGTTTATCCAATTAGCTTTTCGTGATGGTCTATATGAAGATGCAATCACTATACATAAAACCATTCAAGCAGATTTAGTTTTACTTCATGCTGACACTAACTACTTTTTTGGTATCAAAGAATTTCCTCGTAATTATTTATATATGATTTCAGGAATTAATGGTGTAGCATCAGCTAGCCCATTATATTTTGCTGATGGTAAATTTAAAAATCCTGAAACTTCAGTGACAGAGACTATAGGAGTTTGCGCGTTTAGACCCGATCGACCAGTTTTAAATCTACCAGATGTGAATCAGTTATTAGATACTTTACAAAAACCAGATACGGTTTTATTCGATAAATTATCACGAGGTGAATATGGCCCTATTGCTTCAGATTTTCAAAATAAAGGTTTGATTACTACTGAATTATCAAATCACAAAATCAATGTTGTTGGTTTATTTTCACTGGGAGGAGGAGTCATGTCTCAAGATGGGCTGGTCATTACTAGTGATTTAAATTACTCTCAATTACTGAATGTGCCGCTAGAAAAAGTTGCTGTTGGAGTTATTAAACTCGATCCAGGTATTCAACCAGAAAAGGTAATTGAAGAATTCTCCAAAAGATTCCCTGGCAACAATGATGCTGTTCCTGTCAAGTTAATTACATTAAATAAATTCATGGAACTGGAAAAAGAACATTGGAAGAATTCTACTCCAATTGGATTTATTTTTAATTTAGGTACACTTATAGGTTTAGTTTTTGGTGGAGTGATTGTTTATCAAATTTTATATGCACAAATTGCTGACAATTTATATATATATGCAACATTCAAAGCTATTGGATATTCTAATTTATATTTAGTAAGTATTGTTATTCAACAAGCTCTTTTAATGTCATTGATGGGGTACATTCCTGGATTTGCTCTATGTCTTTATCTATACAAATTTGTTCAAGACGCAACTCGTCTCCCCATGTTTATGACTTTGAGTCGAGCCATAATTGTCTTTTTACTCACAACTACAATGTGTTCGATCGCTGGCTTACTAGCTATGAATAAACTACGTTCAGCCGATCCTGCCGATCTCTTTCGCTAATTGAAGAATAAATCATGACAAATGCAAATAACAAATAACAAACATGCAACCAGTTATTCAAATTCAAAATCTTAATCACTATTTTGGGAAACGTTTATTACGTAAGCAAGTTTTATTTGATATTAATTTAACAGTGCAACCGGGCGAAATTGTAATTTTGACTGGGCCTTCTGGTTCGGGGAAAACAACTTTATTAACTTTAGTTGCTGGTTTAAGGTCAATTCAAGAGGGAAGTGCTAAAGTTTTAGACTGTGAACTTTATAGAGCTAGCGATAAACAACTTCTGCGATTACGTCGCCAAATTGGTTATATTTTTCAAAGACATAATTTAGTACCATTTTTAACAGCTTCTCAAAATGTGCAGATGTCTTTGAATTTGCATCATAATCTTTCTAAGCGCGAACTAGATAAAAGAGCAGAGTTAATACTAGATGTAGTTCACTTAATGCACAGGATAAATTACTATCCCGAACAACTTTCTGAAGGACAAAAGCAAAGAGTTGCGATCGCTAGGGCTTTGATTAGTCAACCGAGAGTAGTTCTTGCTGATGAACCAACTGCTTCTTTAGATAAAAATAGTGGACGTGATGTTGTTGAATTGATGCAACAACTTGCAAAAAACCAAGGTTGTGCAATTTTGCTAGTCACTCATGATAACCGCATCCTTGATATTGCCGATCGCATTATTCATATGGAAGATGGGTGTTTGTATTAATTGATGACGGTTAACGGTTGACCTTCGCCTTGCTCATGCCATTACTCTGCTGTCTAGCTTTAAAAGGTATAAGCCTTATCTCGCATACCTTATAGCTTTTCTTAGTGCCATTTTGTTATATAATACTATTCACCTCAATTTTCGTGCTTTAGGCAAAAAACGAATCATCTTGAAGTTGACATTACAAAGTTTAGAAGTCAGCATCAGTCAACGTATCACAGACGGCATCTGCGGTTTTGAGCTTCTTCCTTGGCTTGCAACTCCTGATGCCAAAAATATGGTTGCAGGTGATGGGGTGTTGAGTGAGTTGTAAAGATGGAGATCGGGCAGAAATATATTGCGATCGCGTGAGAGCTTCAAATGAGAATTTTTGTTCCAGGGCGTCTTTGTTTGTTCGGAGAACACAGCGATTGGGCAGGAGAATATCGCAGTGTTAATCCTCTGCTCGAAAAGGGCTACACCTTAATTGTTGGTACTAATCAAGGAATTTATGCCGATGTCTTGCCTAATCCTAATGAGTTAATTATTCGTACTTCTCTCAATGATGGTAGGGGTTATGAACCTCTGAGATTACCTATGGAATCTAATACCCTGAAGTGCATAGCGGCAGAGGGCGGTTTTTTTAGTTATGCTGCTGGTACAGCATATCAAATTCTGACTCACTATGATGTTGGCGGACTTGAGGTTGATAATTATCTAACCGACTTACCCATCCAAAAGGGATTATCTTCGAGTGCTGCCTTTTGCGTTTTGATTGCAAGGGCTTTTAATCGTCTGTATGATTTGAAGATGACAATTCGTTCAGAAATGGAGTTTGCTTACCTGGGAGAAAGAACCACTCCTAGCCTTTGTGGTCGTATGGATCAGGCTTGTGCTTATGGAAATCGCCCAATATTGATGATATTTGATGGTGAAGAAATCGATCTGCTCTCCCTTCAAGTTAGTGAGGATTTGTTTTTTGTGATTGTCGATCTTGGCGGCAGCAAAAACACACAAGAAATACTACAAAAATTGAATCAGTGTTATCCTTTTGCTATTAATCCAATACAGCAAAATGTCCAAAAATATTTTGGTTATATTAGCTCTGAAATTACCCAGGCAGCAGTTGAAGCAATACAAAGAGCAGATGCCCAACTTCTTGGAGCTTTAATGACAAAAGCCCAAACAGAATTTGATCGGCACGTAGTTCCGGCTTGTCCTGAGCAATTAACTGCAAAAAAGCTGCATCTGCTTCTCGAACACGAGCCTCTTCAGCCTTATATCTTCGGAGGAAAAGGTGTGGGTTCTCAGGGCGATGGCACTGCACAACTGATCGCTAAAAATCAAGAGAGTCAAAGAAAAGCTATCGAAATTATTGAGCGTGATTTTCCTCAAATGCAAGCGTTACAGTTAACTATTTCAAGATTACCAGCTCCTATGATTGACTTAGCTGAGGACAAAAAGCAGTATAGGGATGTTTGTTAAAATACTACCAGTCCGCTAAATTAAAATTGTTGACTATGGGATTCTCATACCATTTTGGATTTTAGATTTTAGACTTCGGCTGCGCTCAGTCGAACGATTTTGGATTGTGAAACATCCAGACGAATTAGTTAAGAGCTTCTTAAAGCCAACTAAGCGATCGCCCATTCCATCCAATCTTGATGACCGAGAAGTAATTGACAAATGCCGATATTTACCGATTAGCTATGAATGATTCTTCACGAATAGTTGATGACACCAATGGCGGGCGCAGGCAAAGATAAGCAAGAGAACCAAGTAAGGGAACAAACACCACTGCTAAAAATACCTCGGTATTAGGGAAACGGCGACGAGCCATATCATCACCAACAACAGTAGGAAATAAAAGATAAAATAGGCAAAATGCCAAGCTCATGCCATTGATAAAGCGATCGCTCTGGAACTGCTGCACATAATCTCCCCAATCACCCAAGGCAAAACCATAGACAAGCAAGACAACTGTGCTGAAAGTTAAGACGATACCATAAATGCGAGAATCCAACAGATTCAAAAAAGTATCCTTTTGTCCAGAAAATTGTTGATTAGGTTCGCGCAAAGCCAAATACGGCAAAAGACCAAGTACACCCGAAGCCACTGATGCGATCGCAAAAGGCCAAAACCGAATCGATTGCATCCTGCCATCAATGAACAATAAACTACTGTAAATTAATAGCCAAATACCCACTAGAGAAAATAAAGACAGGATAATTGGATTAATAGTAGTCCATTGAAGAGTAAATATATTTTTCAACAGCGTTAGCGTTTCATCTAAGTGCAGAGGCGGTGCCAATAATAAAATATAGGCAATAAATCCAGCCCACAGTAACCAGAATGCAAGTTTAAGAGTCATAATCTTCATTTAGTTGCATAAAATTATTTCCAAGACACAATTAATTGAGTTTTATAGTGTCTTTATGTCGATCCTAGAAGTTTTTTGACATCCTCACCGAGCTAAAGGCGCGGTGATTCTGGAGTAATAAGTAATGAGTATATACCTATTTTTCATCCACTCATTACTCCAAAATCATTACTTTAAAGCATTGCGTGAAGCACAGGGTTTTAAACCTATTTTTCTGATAAAGCAGCTAGGATTTAACTAATTGATAGTTAAATCCTGACTGCATTGTAAATTATGAATCCTCTGCTCGTTGTCGCTCAATGGGTAGAGCTTCTACAGTTGAAAAAGGTAACATAGTTGCTCAAGTCCAATTTATTACCAATCACGTTTGAAAATAGATCGCTCTCCACACTCCACGAGCAACATCCACAACCTCGGCATAATAGACTTCTTGGCATTTGTCGGGAAAAGGGGAAAGGGGAAAAAGGTACTGCAAAAGTCCCTTTCCCCTTTAACCTTTACCCTTTTCCCCCTCTTGCAAAAAGCACTTTTGCAAGAGGTCTAATTGCTTCATCTCACCGTACCCGTACACCCAATTTTGTATCCCAATGCAGGGGTTTATCTGCTTTTTGCAGGGGAGACTCCGGCATTTGACCTACTGAAACGCCGTATTTCCAATTTGGCGGACAGATAGCAATGTAACGTGCATAACCTCCTAAACCACCTTTGAATTTGGGATACCCAATAGAGATTAACGCGCCTGTTTCTGGCACCCGATCTAGATTTGTAACACCCTCTGCTTGGGTATATCCATTTTTCAACAGCCAAGCTTCCCCTTCGAGTGTTGGGGTGCTGTCTGTATCAAGGGGTTCGTGTCCGTGGAAAAGAATTTTGCGCTCAAGGTGCAGAAACTTTAAAGCTTCTAGCTTCACCCCAGGAAACTTAGTTCTTGTAGCTAGTTCGGGGTTTGGCCATGATGAAGACCAGTCAGAGCGAACAAACACAACTGAGCCTTGAGGAATTTTGCCATATTTGCGTTCCCAATCCTGAATATCTTTGACACTCAAATGGTAATTGGGGTCTTTGGCAACTTTATCCTGGATCGGAATTATTACTAGAGGACGAACAGCAAAGGTCGCTGGCAACTCATCGATAGCTGGATAATCAGGGTTCCAGTGAGCAGGTGGATCTAATTGGGTTCCTAGCTGATCGGTGGATAAATCGTAATGAGTTGCTTCAAACCCATCCTTTTGGTAAGTGTATGGCTCACTCGTTTTTGGGTTGATGGCAGGCGCAAACTTTGATGAACCAAAACCTGACCATACAGGAATTGAAGGAGCGATTGTATGAGTCAAGTCAACATATTTGGCGTTTTTGAGCGACTGCTGATAAACTTGCCACAGATGAGGCTCACGTCTGGGTTGTACCGCGTTTACAGACACCAAACCAACACCAAACAGAACTATTAAACAAACAATTCCCCAGAAAGTTTTTTGAAATGGTTGACGCAAAAATCTATCTAGTTTTTGCAAGGTATGTGTTTGGTTACATTGCGGCAGTATTGTCATTTGTGAAAGCTTATTACTTTTGAAAGCTCTAATTGTTTTACCACAAATTGCTACATTGTTTATTCTGTAACTCTTTTGCAATACAAAAAAGCCCAGTCATCTCATAACTGGGCTTTTAGCATCTCAATCAATTATTGTCGGTAGAGTAGTTGCATTACAACCAATTAGGTAGTAGGAAGTTCAAGATTAACTTTGACAACTTTGTTCTTTTCTTGCTCGGACTTGGGTAGTGTCAAATTCAAAATACCGTCTTTATAATCTGCGGTGACATTGGTATTTTGAATCCGAGCAGATAGAGGAATTACACGTTGGAATTTACCATAGTAGAATTCGCTCTTGGTAGTGCCATTGTTTTCGGTTTGAGTTTGGGACTTGCGCTCACCGCTAATGCGAACAGCATCTTGGGTCACTTGAATATCTAAGTCTTTAGCTTCCAGTCCTGGCAGTTCTAACTTGAGATGAATAGCATCATCAGTTTCTTGTAGTTCAGCAGCAGGAACTTTGATAAAGCCTTTTTCAAACCGTGCAGATGGGACTCTGGTATCTCCAAGTAAGCCATTGATGTGACTTAAGTGAGCGTTCAATTCTTGCCAGGGGTTGTAACGAATTAGTGCCATAACTCTTTCTCGCAAAAATCCATCTCTTGTTTAACTTTTTTTGCACTTGCCTTTGTGCTTATGTATTTATAATAAGTATGGTTATAAGTCCTGTAAATTCGGTTAGTATCATCCAGTAATTGATGATTACCGCACCAAATTAAGCAGTAAAAAAAATTACGAGAACTAGCTATTGCTTCGGCATCGTCTCCCAAGCCAAATTTTTATTTAAGTACCGCTAACACTTCATCTGGGCAAAATTATTCTAGTTCCTGGACTGCTGTCTGCAAACTAAGATAGGGTTAAATGCCATCTCTAGAAAACTCAAGTTATGAAGTACAAAATTTTAGCTACACTCGTAGTACTAGCGACTACTAGCTTTGTTACTCCTGCTAAATCTCAAGAACCTGTAACTGAAGTTCCAGCAACATCAAATCAAGTTGTGAATGCTTGTGTTCAAAATCAAGCCCAAACTTTACCAAATCCTTTTACTGATGTTCCATCAGACCATTGGGCTTTCAAAGCAGTTATGACCATGCACTATTGTGGTGCATTTCGCCAAGCTACACCACCAACAATTTTAAAAAAACTCCAACCCACTCAACGTCAACAACAACCACAGCAAGAACAACGGTTTGAAAAATAATTACCTATCAACTGTTGCCCGTTTCTGTTGCTCGATCGGGAATGAGTAATTTGTGCGTCCATCGTGGTTATGTTCCGCAAAGAGTTTAATCAAGCGATCGCTAGAAATATTTATTGCGTAGCTTTCGCTCAAGGCTCTGCTTAGAATCAGACAGTCTCTTTTGAGGCTAAATTTACCAAAATTTAGAACTCAGTACAAACCAACCGATCGCAGACGGTATCCGCTTCTCTACTGTTTACCTCTGATTTAGTTATAAAACTTCCTCAACGGGTTAGAACAAGCAGATAGAGAGCGATCGCACCAAGCTCACTGCCTTGATGCGATCGCAACTGGGAATTTTATTGTGGAATGCGTTCAGCTCCGAACTTGCGCTGATGCCAGTAAGGATAAATTGGCGCGATCGCGCTAACCTGATTGAGCCGATTTACTTCCTCTGATGTTAGCTCCCACTGAGCAGCACCAAGGTTGTCTCGAAGTTGTTGTTCATTCCGCGCTCCGATAATAACCGATGTAATACCAGACTGACGTAACAGCCAGTTGAGTGCGACTTGAGCAACACTGACACCACGGTTATTAGCCACTTCGTGCAGAACTTCCACAATGTCGTATCCCTTTTCCAGGTCACTGACAGTGCCAATATCACCGATTTTTGCTCGTCGCGTTCCTTCTGGTTCCGACTGACCACGACGATACTTACCTGAGAGGAAACCAAAAGCAAGCGGACTCCACACCAAGATACCCACACCTCGATCTAAACTTAGAGGAATTAGTTCAAATTCCAACTCTCGCGCCACAAGCGAGTAATAAACTTGTTGTGACACATAGTGCTCCAAGTTCAAACGCTCTGATACAGACAGCGCCTTCATTAAATGCCAAGCTGAATAATTAGAGCAGCCAATGTAGCGAACTTTGCCACTACGTATAAGTGAATCTAAGGCGCGAAGCGTTTCTTCTAGTGGAGTCAAAGCATCGAAACCATGAACTTGATAGAGGTCGATGTAATCTGTGTTTAATCGTCGTAGGCTGTCCTCACAGGCTCGAATCAGATGATAACGTGACAATCCAGTATCATTTGCTCCTTTTCCCATACGACCATAAGCCTTAGTTGCAATAATTACATCAGAACGACGTTTTCCGAGAGCTTTACCAAGAATCTCCTCAGAAAGTCCATTCGAGTAAACATCTGCTGTGTCAAAGATGTTGACACCTGCATCAAGGCAAATATCAATCATATGTCGCGCCTCGTCTACCTGAGTCGCTCCAATTTCTTGGAAGAAGTCGCTACCACCGAATGTCATTGTACCGAAACTGAGAACCGAAATCTTAAGACCGGACTTTCCTAAAAATCGCGTTTCCATCACTCTAATTCCCCGATTTAGGTGTAAATCCAAGCTAAGACTGCGGATTTTGCCTAAGCCCTAACAAATTTCCGTCAAGATCCTTGAAAGTGGATAATTGCACTCCATGACCGACATCTGTAATTGGCCCAACTGAGACTCCTTTTTCAGTCAGGCTTTGACGAGCAGTAACTATATCATTGACAACAAAGGTACTGACAGTATTACCTGGTTCAACTGAGTCACTCAAGTTCAATCCGATTGCAAAGCGTGGAATATCAGGAAAACTAAACTGTCTCCAGCTAGGTGTGTCATATTTTTCTTCAGGAACTAACCCAAGCTTGGATTTGTACCACTCGGCACTAGCTTCGAGATTAGTAACGTCTAGTTTAGTAACAAAACTATATTCACCAAAAGTGTTTTTCAATGTCATATTCTACTGTGCTAATCCAGAACTTTTGTAGTAGAGCTATTATAAGCTTTTTAGCAAAATATACTGCAAGCTTACCAATTAATAGTAGTTTGGTTTTGCTCGTGTACTTTTACTCTAAAAGCCGCGCTTTTACGTCTAGGCACTCCAACAAAAGTTCAACCACAGTGAGCTTTTGTCCACTATTGGAATTATAAAGCGCATAACTTCATACAGCTTCAAGGGGGAAAGAGTTTAAATTCCTTACCATGAATTCCCTTTCCCCTTTCCCCAGCCCTCACAAGCGCATTTTTGGGTTGGCAGACTACTAGTATATTAACTGAGGATTTCTATATAGCCATCCGTTCCATTCACCCGGATTCTCTGTCCGTCTTCAATCAGCTTGGTAGCATTCTCCACTCCGACAACTGCACTTATGCCATATTCACGTGCGATAACTGCTCCATGTGTCATCAGTCCACCAACTTCGGTGACTAGGCCTTTTATGGATACAAACAATGGTGTCCAGCTAGGGTCAGTAAAGGAGGTGACTAATATATCTCCATCTTCTAGATCGGCATCTTCCATGTTTAAAATGACACGCGCTCGTCCCTCTATAACTCCAGAGGAAACAGGTAGACCTATAATAGCTTCAGCAGGGAGATTTTCTCGTTTGTACCGACCTGCAATAATTTCACCATCAGACGTGATAACACGTGGGGGAGTTAGCTTTTCATATAATTTGTACTCGTCTTTTCGTTTGCTGATAAGCTGGTAATCCAGTTTATTTGTGAGTACGACTTCGCGAAGTTCTTCAAAAGTGAGATAATATATATCTTCTTTTTTATGAATAACGTTGGCTTGTACGAGTTGTTCGGCTTCTTTCAGTAAAGCCTGCTTATAAACGAAGTAGCGATTAACTATGCTGTATTTTGGATATTCTCGATAACCGATGAAATTCCGAATTAGGCGGATCATTCGTTTTGTTTCTTCGGCTTTTTTTTCACCATCCGGTAATTGCTTCAATCGATTTAATAACTCTTGTTCTTTTTTCAAAGCTGACTGTCGCCCTTGCTCAAATTTGCGATCGCTTTCACCAGGCTCAAAATTTTTGATGTTACTGAGAATCATCGGAACAAGTGTGGTTGGGTTTTCGCTCCAACGAGTTCTCGTAAGATCGATTTCTCCAACACATCGCATTCCGTATTTGTGAAGAAAAGTAGCGATCGCGTTCTGGGCTTCCTGTCCACCCTCAAGCTTCACCAATTCACCTAGAAAGTTATCCTCTTTTACCTGTTGCAAATACTCAATGACTTCCGGGTAAGGACGAATCGCATCCGCAACATCCAATAGTGCCAGACCCATTTCCGACGTAATATTGTTGGGTGCTGATTGAGAAAGTGTATCCGCTGCGTTTTTTTCGCCTAACCACTCGTTCATTTTTTCATTGATCCAGGAGGAAGCATTCATCCCAGTCATAAGCACACCAAAACTCTGTGAATCAGCGTTGGTCTTTTTTAATTGCTGGATATCTTCCAGGATAAAATCAAACAGATCCGCTCCTGATTTTGTTTGGATGGTTTGTTTTAACGCGTCGATCGAGGTTTGACTCTGTTGAATCAAATCAGCAACAATCGCCGGATCGTAGTCGTTTAGGGTTTGAAAATCCGCAGGCGATCGACCTTTACCGCTTTTGCCGGAACTCTGCTCGTCGGGTAACGATTTTATAAAATCTCCCCGCTCTAGGATGGTTGTAAGTGCGTCTTTCATGAGCGGATCGGATTTTCCCAATGTGACGTTTAATACCGTTTCTCTGCTGACAGGTGAAGCCAGCGTCGCTGTAACATCAACAAACAACCTTCCACCAGCAGTGTGCATGGGTGCATGGGTCATTAACAGGAAAAAAGACAATCCCAATGGTTTCATGGCATCGGTCATCATTTGGTTGTGACCGACAGATACATAGACGTGATTTTCGCGATCGCTTGTTTCAGGAATGGGATATAAAGTCGTGATGGGGCGACTCTGGACAATATGAAATGTGTCATCAACCAAACACCATTCGATGTCCTGGGGGCAGCCGAAATGTGCTTCAATCTTCCTACCGATGCGCTCAAGCTGCAAAATCTGCTCGTCTGTCAGTGCTTGTCTATTCTGCCGTTCAGGTTCAATTTCCTGTTCTTTCGTACCGCCATCTTTTAAGGCGTAAATAGCCAGTTTTTTGGTAGATATCTTCTTATCAATAACCTTGCCGTTACACACTTTATAGATATCAGCATTCACAAGCCCGGATACCGTAGCCTCACCAAGTCCGAAGCCCGCATCAATGGATAACACCTTCCTGTTAGAAGTGACGGGATCGGCAGTAAACAAAATTCCTGCCACCTGGGGAAATACCATCTTCTGAACAACCACAGACAGGTGGACTTGACGGTGGTCGAAGCCGTTTTGGAGGCGGTAAATTATTGCTCTCTCGGTAAATAGCGATGCCCAGCACTTACTGATATGCTTTAAAATTGCTTCCTTCCCGATAATGTTCAAATACGTATCCTGCTGGCCTGCAAAAGAGGCTGTCGGTAAATCCTCAGCAGTTGCGCTGGATCTTACTGCATAGGCGTTTTTTTCTCCAAGCCTGGAGAGGTGGTGGGCGATCTCTTCATTAATGTCTTGAGGAATGGTTATCCCTTCGATGAAAGAGCGAATCTCACCGCTAAGTTCGCCGATTTTGTCCCGGTCTTCCACCAATAGATGCGATAACTGTTCGAGTAATTCGTTAATCGACGACGTTTCCCCAATGATTCTTTTAAAAGCTTCAGTAGAAATACAAAAGCCATCTGGTACGAGTATTCCTTCAATTTTGGAAAGTTCCCCCAGGTTCGCGCCTTTACCCCCAACAAAGGTGAGTTTTGTTTTGTCTATATTTTGAAAACCAAGCACAAATGAACTCATCAGTTTTCCTCCTTGGGCAATTCATACTTTGGTAATATGGTTGCCATACCTTGCGGTTCATTGATGTATTTACCACTATGTAAGGGGCTGTATGTCTCGTTGTAAAAATACAGGCTCTAAGGATTTTTGAAAAGTATTTTTGGTAACATCTAAGTCTCAGAAACCTAACCCCCCTAGCCCCCCTTCCCTACAAGGGAATGGGGGTTTCAAAGCCTCTCTCCGCTTGCCTAACGGCAGGCTGACGCCAACGGGGAGAGGAATGGAAGTGGGGTTTATAGTATACTTTGTGACTTTTCAAACAACCTCTAAGGATTTTTGGCAATAAACTGCATCATCTGTCGATCGGGTTCACCCCAGAAAAATTCTTTCAGGCTGTCTTCAGCCCCTCAATTGCCTCTGCTGGGATAGCTGTCTTGATTGCTTTCAGTATCTCAGTATCCTGTATGTTTGGAGACAATAAAGAAAATTCTTTCAGATGCACCGGGTTATCTTTAATTCTAAGCGACAATACTTAATTTAACGTGAGTTCGACAAGCCCTTTTTTGATCTCTCCCCCAACCCCTCTCCATGTTGGAAAGGAAAGCCAAAACCCTAATTTCTCGTTGCTCCTCCCTTGCCCGTGGGAGAGGTTCATCGAATTCACGTTAATTTACATAACTTTTGGGCTTAACTGAACCATATTACAGTATAGGTTGCTTATTTCACCCCCTTATTCAGAGTAATATATCTTCTGAACAAACTCCAGTCTTCAAGATGGATGAGGTTTATAATCGGGATCAAAGTCAAGTTGAAAGATTTTCTATGTCCACAGTACTTGCTTATCTTGAAGATACCTATAAATTTACTTATCAGGCTCGCGTTGAGTATATTGCTAATGATGAGCGGGGTGATTATTGTGTACTCGATAGTACTGTGTTTTATCCACAGGGTGGTGGTCAGCCTTCAGATATAGGCACAATTGAAGCCAGAGGAGTTCAGATTCCCATCACTTTCGTAAGCTTTGTAGATGAAGAAGTTCGTCATTATGGAGATTTTTCATCTATATCTTTAGAAAAAGGTGAAGAAGTAATTTTATATGTTGATGAAACCCGTCGTATGCAAAATGCTAAAGCTCATACGGCTGGACATCTCATGTACACAATAGTCGAATCCCTTGATAAAAATCTCATCGCAGTCAAAGGATATCATTTTCCGGATGGTTCTTATGTAGAGTTTCAAGGAAGCCCTTCATTTGAAAATACTGAAAAATTTATTGCTGAAGTTAATACAAAAATTAGTGAAGCTTTAGATGAAGCTAGCAATGTAGAAGCTTCACTGATTACATCAGAAGAATTGGCAGTGCGTTGGTCTAATATACCCAATAACCTACCTCCAGGAAAACCTTTAAGAGTAGTAACAATTGCCAATCTTCATCCAACTCCATGTGGTGGAACTCATTTAAAATCACTTAATGAACTAAAAAGTGTAGTAGTTACTAAAGCCAAACGTCAAAAAGGAAATCTAAAAATTAGTTATAAATTCGAGTAAATTTATGCTTTTTTAATCTGAAGTTACTTTCAAACAAAAAATGCTGATATTTATGCAGAGCCTGAGGCAGTCCGGTTAGTCCAGCAGGGAGGGTTTCCTTTTGTAGGTGACTGGCGTTAACGAGCTTGCGGGCGATCGCTAATTTTACTTATAATATCGTGTCCGCTTAAAAACTTATCATTAAGACCGCTCTAGGGGCAGAGGGGAGGAGTTTTTAGGCTTTCTGCATAGAGAAAGGGAATCATAACTAATTAGCCGGACATGATATTATAAGTTCTAATTTGTCTTTACGACCAAAAAACTAAATCACCTCCCGGCATTTTTCCAATAAAAGAGTTAATTGTTATACGTTCTCCCATGCCTGGCAAGACTTCATGAAAATTACGGCTGTTGAAGATGACCAAATCTCCTGTGAGCGGAATATTATGTTTTACTTCTGAGGTAGCTATTAAAGAACGATCGTAGCCATAGGAACCAGGAGTTTTATATTTTTCATCTTCAGGCTGCCACTGTCGGTTATAGACTTTGCAAACACCTCCTTGACTAGGCGCTTTGACATAGAGATTCCATACTAATTGCGAGGTAATATTTCCTATTACCCAATCTGGAGCATCTAACCCTGCAAAGTCTATGTGTAGCAAGGCAACATTAATCTGACGTATCAATCCAGCGAAGTAATATCCATAAGCTTCATTTTCGTAAGCAATTTGTACTTGACTAGAGACATTCTGCCGGAGAATTGTTGTCAAACGTTTTAGCGGGTCAAAAGATAAGGAAGTTACCTGATTATAAGTTTTGTTAGCTTTTTCAACCGCATCAAAATATCCCCTTTTATCCTTTTTTATATATTCAAATTGGGTAATTCCAATTCTTCCTATTGGTGGTTCCACATTTTTATAAAAATTAAACCCAACTTTTTCAATTGCCAAAGCTAATTTGTGACATTCTTCAGATGAAGCAAATTTAGAAATGCGAATTGATGGAATTTCATTTCTCAGCAATGCTTGGAAATTTTGCTGATTCATTTCACAGTCATTTAATGTTTGCCACTTTGTTGCTCTTAGCATGGTAACTTTCTCACTCATAATTTCTGGTAAATTAAGTTGTTGTCAAAACAGGAAATGATGGAAATAAAGATAAAATCAAAGTTAGTTTTTTATTTGGTCTTTAAGCTGTCAAACCCACATTCCGCAGGTGCGATTGCAATCAGCCAAAAAAGGGAGTGTCACTTTATCCCCACACTATAAGCAGGGGAGAAAAAGTCTTAGTAAAGCCTATCAATTAGATAATTTATTTTTTACTTTGTTAAATTCTCACCCATTTCAACACTTTGGGATCTTTGTCATAGCGATAGGTTAAGCCATCCCTAGTAGTGATAGACTCCCCTTTGCTTGCCTTACTTCTAATAGTGGAAACAGAATAGTTCGTTAATGCATTCATTTCTTTATGAGAAAACCTTTCGCTTGTACTGATTTCTAATTGTGGTTCATTATTAGGTAAAACATCTGTTGTGTTTTCAGCATTTTCATAAGTATTAGTGACAATTTCTCTTGCTTTTTGCAGTCGATAATCCTGCACGGTTACAAGTTGCCAACTGGAATCTTGTGAGAGTTCTAAAACCCATTGATGATAATTAAATAGACTTTCTCGATGTCCAACACTAATAAATGTTGTTTTTGTCTCTTGTAGCTGTTGATATAAACTCCCTTCATTTCTTAAATCTAAAGCACTCGTTGCCTCATCTAAGATAGTGAAGCTAGGATGAGTAACTAATAGTCGAGCAAAGGCTAAACGTTGTTGTTCTCCCAAAGATAATATGTTTTCCCAAGGAACTTCAGTATCAAAACCTTCAACTCGACTGAGCAAGTTTTGCAGGTTTACTTGTTGCAAAACATCTTTGAGTTCTGCATCGGTCATCTGACGATTTGTATTAGGATAAAGTAATTGTTCGCGCAAAGTTCCTAAGATAATGTAAGGACGTTGGGGTAAGAATAAGACATCTTGTAGCGGAGGACGCACCAGACGACCAGTTCCCGCATTCCACAAACCTGCGATCGCTCTCAATAAAGAACTTTTACCTCGACCACTTGGCCCGACAATTAATAAACCTTCTCCAGACTGAACGTTTAATGACAAGTCTTCGACTATCACCTGTTCATAGTTAGGTGTTTGTAATGTCACATGCTCAAAAGCAAATTGCTTCTCTTCTATTGTTTTAATAGTACTGACATTTTCGGGTTGTTTAGTTACTTCTTCTAAGGCATCTGAAAACTCAGATAAACGCTCAACATAACTAGAAAATCGCCCAGAAACACTAAATTCTCGAATTAATTCTTCTAAAGCACCAGCAAACATATAGCAAGCTGTAGTAGCTTGTCCAACTTGTCCGAAATCAATTTCACCTTTAATATATAAAGGTGCGAGTACTACGAGTGCGATCAGTTCGATAACAGCCCGATATCCTCTGTTAAAAATTTCCTTACTTCTCTCCCAATCAATCTTTTGTTTAATCTCTTTGACCAAAATACTAAATCGGCGTTGAACTATATTTAGTTCCTGTTCTTCTCCTCGGAAAAAAGCTATCGACTCGGCGTGATTGCGAACATGAGTTAAACAATAGCTATAATCAGCTTTAGCCTCAAGTTCTGCCTGATTAATCTTAATTAATTCTTGATTTAAGTAAATAGCAATAAAGTTGCCTACAATTGTATAGATAATTAGAGCAATAGCTATCTGTTGCGAAATTGTCCAGACAACTATTAAAAAGGTTATCATTTCCAGTACTTTTTCTAGGAAAGTGGCTGAAAAACTGAGAGCATTACCAGTAACTGGTTCAATCTCTTGAGATAAACGTTGATCTGGATTATCAATATCTGATTGAAAATTAATTTTATAATAAGCACGTTTGTTTAAATATTTATTTAAAACATGATTATTGAGCCATTGATACCAATCAAGAGAAATTTGTTTTCTTACAAATTTAGTCAGTCCTACTAGAAGTGTTATTAATACAAGTCCAACAGCATAAAAAGCTATAGTATAACTAAATTTAGAATAATCCTTCTCTTGAATAATAACATCGATTAAATAACGATGAATAAAACTATTAAAAGTAGTTACACCGACAAGAGTGAAGATGAGAAATATTAGGAGAATCAGCATTCCCCAGGCACGAATCACATCTGAAAAAGCTCTTTCTCCTGGCTTGTTTGGGTACCAATAAGGGCCAGCGATCGCTTTTACATTTTCCCAAAATCGAATAAAGTCTGTAAAAAAATTTGTTGCGGGTTTAGCTTGAATAACTTGGGTTGACATATTTGATAAATAAACTGGAATTTCTGAAAATTATATTTCATAGTTTTTAGTGTTGAATAATCAGTAATAATTACCGAATCAAGAATACCATTCACCACTACTTATTCAAATCATATTGCCTAACTGTTGAGTGCGGCTCAAAGCAGTAAGCACGGCATTAGAGATGACAGTTCGCATCCCACCTTTTTCTAACTCGTAAAGACCAGCAGCAGTCACTCCACCAGGACTCGTTACCTTGTTGCGTAAGACTGCTGGATGTTCATCAGTCTGAAACATTAGTTCTACACTCCCAGCAATCGTATGCAATGTTAGTTCTTGGGCTTGTGCGCGAGTTAAACCCATCTGTACCCCAGCATCAATCATCGCTTCGATGTACAGAAAGATAAACCCAGTGCCGGCGCTACTCAACGCCGTTGCCATATCCAAATAATGTTCATTTTGGGTAGTAAATTCTTTGCCTAATGCTTGTAAAATGACTTGCGTATGCGATCGCTGTATTTCTGTCACACTTGGTGATGCGCTCCACACCGTAGTCCCATGACCAACTTGTACAGCAATATTCGGCATTGTACGAACAACAGCAGGATGATTCAACCCTTCGCACAGAGATGCAATACCTACTCCACCCACAATACTAATTACTAAAGCATCAGGTGAAATTTTATCCTTCAGCATAGCCATAACAGAGGTTAAAACCTGCGGCTTTACAGCCAATATCACAATCGATACGCCTTGTATAGCTTCTATATTGGAGGTTGTAGTACGTACTCCATATTCCCTTTCTAAATACAGGCATCGCGTAGAAAGTGGGTCACTGACTATAACTAAATCGGGTTGTTGAATAGTTTTTGTCGATAACAATCTACTAATTATCATTTCGCCCATCGTACCACCGCCGATAAAGGCAATTTTTAAATCTTTGAGCATATCTTTCTCCTTATTTTATATGTTGTTGGTATCAATATAGATTAGGTTGAATTACAGCTTTTAATACAGAACCTTGTTCAACATCCGCCAGAGCTTGATTAATTTCTGCTAGTGTGTATGAACGACTAATTATCCTCTCCCAAGCAATATTTTTACTGGAATCACTATGGCGTTTTAGTAATTCAATCATTCTGTAAAAATGGCTGAAATCAATTCCCCAAGTTCCGCGAATATCAATATGTTTGAGATTAATTTCTAAGTGGGGATTGATGAGAATTTCACCCGTGTTTGTGTAATGCCCGACAACCACATAACGACCGCCATTTCTCGTCATATTCAAACCCTCTTTGACAGCAATGGGAATGCCTGTGGCTTCAATAGTGACATCAGCACCATGTCCGTGTGTCAATTCCAAAACCCGCTCAATATGTTGTTGTGGGTCGTTAGCATTAATTACCAGGGTTTCATCTACGCCGAAAGATTTGGCAACTACTAAGCGACTTTCATATTTATCAATGACAATTACTTTACCTGCACCTGAGAGTAAAGCCAGAATTGCCGCACTCAAACCTACAGGGCCGCAACCCTGTACCACGACAATATCACCAATTTGAATTTGCGCTCGATCGATAGCGTGTAGTGCAGTTGGTAAAGCACATCCCCCAGCAATGAATTGCCTTGGTGAGACTTCTTCAGGTAAAGTGAGAACTTTCACCCCTGGTTTGAGGTAAATCAATTCAGACCAACCACCTAGTAATCCATCTTTGGCTGAGTAGGTGACACCATAAACCTTGCGTTGTGGACAGCGAGTGGATGCTTTGGCTACTAGACAATACCAGCAGTTGTAACAGGTTTCGTGAACATCGAGAAAAGTAGCGATCGCTCCAGGCTGAATTAATTTACCATTGACATCACTAACCTCTCCACCTGTTTCCACCACACGACCGACTGAAAAGTGACCGGGGATAATTGGATATGGTACTCCTTCTAAATGCCCACGGAGTAAATGTACATCAGTTCCACAAACTTCAGAATATATGGTTTCAATAATGATTCCACCCTTTTCTAAAATAGGGTTTGGTAATTGTTGGATTGTAACTGGCTCATTAGGCGCAGTCATCACAGCTGCATTGGGCATGAATCATTACCTCACTTTGGGCAGGGGGCTGCTTTCTTCAAGACCAGAAAATAATTTCACCGTTAGGAAGTAAGCCAATCATGGAAGTGAAAGCTACACGCTGTCCATGCATCGGCTCAACATAGTGAAAGTTGGTTGTATTAAAAAGCAGTACATCTCCTACGTAAGGTTGGAAAGCGATCGCATCTGCATCCGCAATTACTCGATCGCTATATCCGTAGGAATCGAGTTTATATTGCTCATCGCTTGGTTGCCAACGGCGATCGTAAATACAAGTTTTACCATGATTGTTGTCAGATAATTTCAAATACAAAGTCCAAGAAAGTTGAGCAGTAATTGTACAAACTTCCCATTCAGATTGCTCTATTGGCGCAAAATCAATATGAATTTGGGTTCCATGCTCTATTTTTCTGATCAGTCCTGCATAATAGCTACCGTAATCTGGTTCAGAAGCAATTCGCACATTCACGCCACACTCTCGAAATTTCGCCATTATGCGCTCTAATGGATTGAAGGAAGCTGCTGTAATGGAGTCTCTTAATTTAGCTGCTCGTTCTACTTCTTTAAAATAATTTCCTTTACTAATGCTGTTATATTCAAACACTGTGATGCCAACTTTTTCAATTTTAGGAGTGACATCTTCATAAGCGTTAAAGTTGAGCGATTGAGATTGAGTATATAACATCTCACACTCTTCGGGTGTGGCAAATTCTTTCAACCGAATCAGAGGAATTCGGTGTTCGAGAAGCATTTTTAAAGTTTCTGTAGTTAAGGGATACTCTTGTTTTTTATCCCACAGTGTCGATTTAATCTGATTAGAAGCAGCAGTCATAATACAATTCCTTACATTTAAATTTCAAATTTCGGTTTTGGTGAAAAATCAATACGCTTGGGTTAAAGGTTATTGGCGTCGAAAATTGGTCTTTCAGACGCGATGAATCGCGTCTCTACATGAGTTACAAATCTCAATTGATATTCATACTCAACAACGCCATATTTGCTTTAAAACTTCCAAAAAATAAATTATCTAATTTACTCAGATAATATATTTCTCTTTCCCCCTGCCCCCTGCCCCCTGCCCCCTGCCCCCTTTCAAGGGCAGGCTTTTAGGCTTTCGATAAATAGTTGAGAATGTTCTCAATTATTGAACGTAGTTTTAAGTTCTCAGACAATGGTTTTGGTTTTAAAATCCCAAAAATTTGTCTAATCAAAAAAACCTGCCCCAGAAAGCCCCCTGCCCCCTGCTCCCTGCTCCCTGCTCCCTGCTCCCTGCCCCCTGCCCCCTTGCCTACATAAGGCTTGCTGAATGCAATTTTTCAATTGTTCGGCTAAGACTTGGACGTGGGGTTCTGCCATCATCGTGATATGATTGCCTGGAACAAAATGGATATCTACTGGTTCGCAAGAATACTCACTCCAGCCCCAGGTCGAATCTTGGGAAATTTCAGAAAACTTGCTATTCAACCGTTCCGGGGGAGTCTCGCTGGCACGTAGAAGCGTAATTCGACCCGGATAGAGATGTTTTGGTACATAATTAATCAGAGATAAAGAGTTTGCTTTTAAAGCTTGCACCATGTTTTTCAGCTGATTAATTTCAGCGTGAGGAGGCAGCATATTCACCATTTTTAAATGCTGTAAAACATATTTTAGTTGCTCCTTTTCAGATAGCGATCGCAGGGTATCGTAAGAAATATCCATGTTGGTTGATAGAGAAACTTCTACTGCTTTGATCGCCTCAATCAACCACCGAGCATGATCCCAATCAAGACGCTCAATACGTGCTTGTTTGTCTTTAGAAGTTGGTGCTGACATATCAAGTATGACGACTAAAGCAACCTCATGTCCCCCATCGAGCAACTGATTCGCCATTTCAAAAGCTACTATACTTCCTAACGAATGTCCTCCTAAAAAGTATGGCCCTTGCGGCTGGACGGTTTGCATTGCTTGAATGTAATGACTAGCCATATCCTGAATTCGGGTGTCTGGCTCTACATCTAGATTGTTTGCTTGAAAACTGTATAATGGTTGCTCATCTCCTAAATAACGCCCTAAGTGATATAAGTAGAAAGGTTCGCCGCCAGCGCCAGGAATGCAGAAGAAAGGTAACTTTGAACCGTTTGGCTGAATTGGTACTAGACAAGACGAATTTGAATAATTCGAGTCTATTTGCAAAATTGTCGCTAACTGTTCAATAGTTGGGTTTTGGAAAAGGCTTGTTAAACTCACATCTTTACCAAACTGCTGCTTAATTTGAGTTATTAAGTAGGGGGCTAAAAGAGAATGACCACCTAAGTCAAAAAAGTTATCTTGTACTCCTACTTTGTCAACTTTCAGAATTTTTGACCAGATTTGCACCAGTTGCAGTTCTAATTGGTTACGGGGTTCGACAAATGTATCTAGGTTATTAATGTTAGAAGGTGTAGGCAAAGCACGGCGGTCTACCTTACCGTTGGGTGTCAGGGGCAAGCTATCTAGGAAGACAAAACTAGAAGGCATCATATACTGTGGTAGCTTAGTGGAGAGGAAGCGCCGGATTTCACTAATGGTAGGTGTTGAATCCTGATTGGGAATAATGTAAGCCACTAAGCGTTCTTCATGGGCAATTACAACAGTCTGATGTACAAATGGATGTTGTGCTAATACTGTCTCAATTTCTCCAAGTTCAATGCGTATGCCGCGAATCTTGACTTGACGATCGAGGCGACCAAGAATTTCGAGAGAGCCATCTGGAAGATAGCGACCGCGATCGCCTGTATAATACAACAAATCCCGCTCATCATTGCGAAAATGGTTTTTAACAAACCGAGAGCGCATTTCTTCTAGGGCGTTAATGTAGCCCAAACTGCGAAATGGTGTCCGCAAAACAATCTCGCCCGCTTCCCCAATACCACACAATTGACCATTTGCACTCAAAACTAGAGCTTGAGTTTCCGGAAGTGTCCGTCCTACTGGCTGTACTCCTGGTGTGGGTTCATTAGGTACTTGGTAATAACATTTTGCCAAAGTTGTCTCTGTCGGCCCGTACAGATTAACGATTTCACCTGCTTGGAGGAAAGCATCTCGCCATTGCAGTACAAGCGTTTCTTTCAGAGGTTCTCCGGCTAAGAATAACCAGCGTAAGTTATGCAGAGATACTTCCGAGGGGACACTAGTTAACCATGATTGCGCCAAGGAAGGAACTGTGTGGAGAACAGAAATCTGCTCGCGTTCCAAGTAACCCAAAATTTTCGTTGGTTCTAACTTATCCTCTGGTGTTGGCAGACACAAGGTTGCACCACTGGTCAAAGGTAAGAAAATATCTCTTAAAACGACATCAAAGGAAAGTCCTGTTAATTGGGCAATGCGGTCTTTTTGATTAATTCCAAAGGTTTGTCTTTGCCAATTGAGAAAATGCGCCATCCCTTTGTGACACCCCAACACTCCTTTAGGAACGCCAGTAGTACCAGAAGTAAAGAAAATATAGGCTGCATCATTAGCAGATATTTCCGGCAGAAGTATTGGATGACTGCTTTCTTGGCGATAATTTATAGCTACTGCTGTGTCTGGATTTATACAGATAACAGTTAAAGACTGCCATATTTCCCGGTCTTCTGGGTATTGACTATCGACATACAATATGCATTTAACTTTAGCTTCCTGAAGCATTAGCCGTTGGCGTTGACTAGGAAGTTGCGGATCGATGGTAAGTAAAACTCCTCCACTCAAGAGAACAGCGATCGCACTGGCAATCAATCCAAAACTTGATGTGCCGTACACCGCTACGACATCTCCCCGTTCGATTCCGTGACTTAGCATCACCCTAGCTAAATCTTGAGAGCTTTTGCTTAATTCCCTATAGTTCCAAGTGCGAGATCCTTGACGGACTGCTGGCTGTTCTGGGGTGCTATTTACCCAAGAGGTAAACGTTGTTGTAACTAATTCGTATTCTGGTTGTGGTATGGCTGTTGTGGGATCTGGTAGTAAAAATCGGGTTTGTGGTGTGACAAGAGAATAAGAGGCGATCGCACTATCAGGTTCAGCCACAATTTGATTCAGCAAATGATGGAATTGTTGCACCATTTCCACCATTCGTTCTGAAGTAAATAAATCAGCATTATAGAGTAGTTGCAGAGTTATTCCTTGTTCGTATTCTGCAACATACAAGCTTAAGTCAAACTTGGAAGCCGCTTCTGACATCGATATAGGTTCTACAGACAACCCAAAAAGTTCTAGTTGGGTGTTTGCCAAATTCTGTAAATTAAACCATACCTGAAAAATTGGGTTATGGCTGAGATTTCGTTCTGGCTGCAACGCTTCCACCAACATTTCAAAAGGCAAATCTTGATGAGAGTATGCTCCCAGAGCCACTTCTCGCACCTGTGATAATAGCTGGCTAAAACTGGGATTACCATCCAAGCGGGTACGCAACACCAGGGTATTGACAAAAAAGCCAATTAACCCTTCAATTTCTGCACGGTTACGGTTAGCGATCGGCGTACCTATGCAGATATCATCCTGCCCACTATAGCGCCATAGCAATATTTGGAATGCTGCTAACAGCGTCATAAACAAGGTGACACTTTCTTTTTGACTCAATTGTTTGAGCGCAACACTTAATTCTTTTGAGAGTGCCAACTCTTGATATGCGCCGTGGTAAGTTTGCACAGCCCCTCTGGGGCGGTCAGTGGGTAGTGACAATAAAGTTGGTGCATTGGCTAGTTGTTGTTGCCAATAACTCAGTTGGCTTTGGAGTACATCCCCTTGCAACCAGTTTCGCTGCCAAATGGCAAAATCTGCGTACTGAATCGGCAGTGGTGCTAAAGGTGACGGCTGACTTTGAGAATAAGCATTGTACAGAGCTACTAATTCCTGGACAAACACACCCATTGACCAGCCATCACAGACAATGTGATGTATGAATACTAACAAAGCGTGTTCTGTCTCAGACAGCACAACTAATGTTGCTCTGACCAATGGTTCATTTGCTAAGTTAAAAGCTTGAATAGCTTGTTTTTGCACTAATTGCTGCAAAGCAATTTCTTTTTCGGTTACTTCGGCTTCGCTCAGTACAAGTGTGGATAAATGCTTCAAGTCAACAATAGATACTGTCCAAGGTGTAGATGTTAGTTGGCTTAAAGGAAGCCTCTTGCTCCCTGCCCCCTGCTCCCTGCCCCCTGCTCCCTGCCCCCTGCCTATTTCCTGTTCCCTAATAATTTGTATTGGTTGTCCATCAACGGTAATAAAGTTAGTACGTAATGCTTCGTGGCGATAAATAATTTCTTGTAAGCTTTTTTCTAAAGCTGCTTGATTAAGAGTTCCTGCTAAACGCAAAGTTAGAGGTATGTTATAAGTGCCACCAAGAGACTGTAACTGGTCTAAAAACCACAAACGCTGTTGAGCATAAGACAGTGGTAATTGTGTATTTTTTGCCCTTGGTAAGATGGGTGGTGTAGAAAATTCTAAGTCTTGTACTGAGCGAAGTCGAAGTACTTGTTGCTGCAATTGCTCAAGCGATCGCGCTAATTCGGCAATTGTTGCTTTGGCAAACAACTCACGCAATGGTAGTTCCACTTTAAAAATGTTACGGATACGTGAAAGCAATTGCGTTGCTAGTAATGAATGTCCCCCAACTTCAAAGAAGTTATCATCTATACCCACTTGCTCTAGTTTCAGCACTTGTGTCCAAATTTGTGCCAGCATTTCCTCAATGGGTGTGCGTGGGGCGACATATTTGCCTTTTTGTTCGCTGTGTAAATCTGGTGCTGGTAGGGCGCGGCGGTCTACTTTACCGTTGGGAGTTAGTGGCAGGGACTCCAGCACTACAAAAGCATTTGGAACCATGTACTCTGGGAGTTTTGCTTTTAGGAATTGCCGCAGTTGGTTGATTGTGAGTGTACTTCGACTTTGCTCAGTACAAGTTACCTGTGGATACGGTACTACGTAGGCGACAAGGCGCTTCTCTCCTGGGATATCTTCATGGGCGATCGCACAACAAGTCTGCACATCACCATGTTGGCTCAGTGCTGTTTCAATTTCTCCTAATTCAATGCGGAAGCCACGGACTTTTACCTGATTGTCAATGCGCCCTAAGTATTCAATGTCACCATTCGGTAAATAGCGTGCTAAATCCCCAGTTTTATAAAGGCGCTCAGAATTAGAAGATTGGTCTTCTGTTTCCCCTCTGCTCCCCTGCCCCTCGGTCACTGAGCGTAGTCGAAGTGCTGCTCCCCTGCCTCTTTGAAAGGGATTGGAGATAAATTTCTCTTGTGTCAACTCAGGACGGTTGAGGTAGCCTCTTGCTAATCCCACACCCCCAATGTGTAACTCTCCAGGCACACCAATGGGAACTGGTTGCAAATTTTCATCTAAAATGTAGACTTGCGTATTGGCGATCGCCTTACCAATAGATATTTTCTCATCTTCAGGAGTGCATTTGGCAATAGTCGCACAGACACTAGCTTCCGTTGGCCCGTAAGCGTTGAAGAAGTTTCTGCCAACAGACCACTGCTTGATTAATTCAAGAGGACAAGCTTCTCCGGCGACAATTATTGTTTGCAGTGTCGGCAGTTCCTCCACAGGCATAACTGCTAACGCCGATGGTGGTAGGGTGATATGGGTAATGCAATGCTTACGTAATTGCTTAATTAATGGTTCTCCTGGCAATAGAGAGTCTTTAGTTCCTAGATAAAGCGTTCCACCTGAAAACAGAGCCATCAAAATTTCTGAGATGCTTGCATCAAAACTGAAGGAGGCAAACTGGAGAACGCGACTAGAACAAGTCAAGCCAAAAGTTATTTTCTGAGCTTGAGCTAAGTTGCACAATCCCTGATGCTCAACCATCACACCTTTGGGTCTACCTGTAGATCCTGAAGTGTAAATCAAATTAGCTAGATGAAAAGCTTTGACTCCACTGCTTGGATTATCTTGATTGTTTTGGGCAATTTCTGACCAAGCTTCATCTAAAAAGACAACTTGTGCTTGATTTGGAGGAAGTTTGTCAATCAGTTGTTGTTGAGTTAACAGCACCGAAACAGTAGCATCTTCTAGCATGAAGCGCAAACGCTCAGGCGGATACTCTGGATCTAGTGGTAAGTATGCTCCACCTGCCTTGAGAATACCTAGTAGTCCAACTACCATTTCTAAAGAACGCTCCACACAAATGCCCACCAGCGTGTCTGGTTTGACACCCAATGAGTGCAAGTAATGAGCTAACTGATTAGCACGACAATTCAACTGATGGTAGGTGAGTTGTTGATTGTCAAACACTACCGCTACAGCATCGGGTGTACGTTCTACCTGTTCTTCAAACAACTGATGAATACATTTATCTTGGGGATAATCTACTTGAGTATTGTTCCATTCAACGAGTAACTGCTGTTGCTCAGATTTTGTCAGCAGAGGCAATTGTGCAATTCGCTCTTGAGGATTAGCAACAATTCCTTCAAGTAATGTTACAAAATGCCCACTCATTCGCTCGATTGTGCGCTCATCAAACAAATCAGCGTTGTACTGCCACATACCCACCAATCCAGTGCTTGTACTGAGCGTAGTCGAAGTGCTTGTATTCTGCATTGATAAAGTTAAATCAAACTTGGCAGTTGCACCTTCTACTGGTAAAGAACTGATAGTTAAGCCAGCAAGTTCTACTTCAGATATGGGTGCATTCTGGAGGACAAACATCACCTGAAACAGTGGCGTATGGCTGAGGTTTCGTTGTGGCTGCAATGCTTTTACCAACTCTTCAAAGGGCAGGTCTGGATGAGCGTAAGCTTCCAATGTCACCTGCCGTACTCGACTGAGCAATTGCCCAAAACTGGGGTTGCCTGACAAATCGGTACGTAATACTAAAGTATTGACAAAAAAGCCAATTAACCCTTCAAGTTCTAAGCGATCGCGGTTAGCAATGGGCGTACCCACTACAATATCATCGGAGCCTGTATAGCGATAAAGCAAGGTAACGTAAGCACAGAACAGCGTCATAAATAGGGAAGCTGCCTCTTGCCTGCTAAAATTAGCGATCGCTTGACTCAGTTCGCTTGATAATTCTACATATTGGACTGCGCCCCGGTAAGTTTGAATGGCTGGTCTAGGTCGGTCTGTAGGTAATTCTAGTAAGGTAGGAGCATTTTTGAGTTGTTGCTTCCAGTAATCAAGCTGCGTTTGCAGTACTTCTTTTTGCAACCATTGCCGTTGCCAAATCGCAAAGTCGGCATACTGAATTGGTAGCTCTGGTAGCTTTGGGGACAAGTTATTACATAGAGCTGAGTAAATGATTGCTAACTCGCGCATCAATATACCTGTTGACCAACCATCTACTATGATGTGGTGGACTGTTAGTATAAAAGCGTGTTCTAGCTCTGTGAGTTTCACCACACAAGCTCGGATTAAAGGAGAGCTAGCAAGGTCAAAAGGTCGAGCAAGTTCAGTCGTGGCTAATTTTTGGCAAGCGATCGCTCTTTCACTTTCCGGTAAATCTGTTAAATCTACTACTGGCACACTTAAGGTTAAGCTGTCAGCAATAATCTGGACTGGGCGATCGTTGATGGTGCGGAAGTTGGTACGTAAAACTTCGTGGCGAGCAATAATTTTGTTGAGACTTTGCTCTAGCGCCACAACATTCAACTGACCGTGAAGTTTTATAGCTGTTTGTTCGTTGTAGAAGGGGCTATCTGGTTCCAACTGGTTTAATAACCAGAGTCGTTCTTGGGCAAATGACAGAGGTAAGTTCTGGAGGCGATCGGCTTTGACGAGGGGTAAATCTGTGTCGGGGTTCGCATTTTTCTCTTGCAGTAACAAAATAAGTTCTGCCTTATGGTTAGCTAATAAGTCACGAGTTTCTAGCGTTAATACGCCCTTTGGAGCATTGGCACGCAGCTGCTCACCTTCAACCCACAACTTCACACCCTGTTTAGTAAGATTAGCTAACAATTGCTCGACATTCACAGAAAAATTACCTCCACTTTGCCTAATTCGTAATTCGTAATTAAAGAATTATTTATTGCTGTTTAAATTGCGATTTCTTCTCGATCAATTGCACTTAATTTCATATCTAATTCTAGTTGTTTATCTAGCTTGGGTGCTATTCCAGCTATTGTGGGAAATTCAAATAAACTTGCTACAGTTAATTTAATCGAAAAAACCTTTTTTAGTCGAGATATAATTTGAACAGCTATTAAAGAATCTCCTCCTAATTCAAAAAAGTTATCATGAATTCCTACCTGTTGAATCCCTAATAATTCTTGCCAAATATCAGCAATTTTTTCTTCGATTTCATGACGCGGAGCTATATAGGAATTGGGCAAAGTAGGTCTTGTGTGGAGTGCAGATAATTTTTCTGGCTGTAAAATATCCGGCTTTGCTTGTAATGAAAATTCTGATTTGGAGTCAGTCTCTTTTTGCCCAGATTTTACACTAAATGCCGCTGATGCAGAAGCAACAGCCATAATAATCTGATGCTCTAATGCTTCAGTTTCAGGAAAAGCGGCAACTTGCACAAAATCTTGAGCGCGTAATGCTTCAAACCACTGTTGTTTGATGATAAAAGGTTGACCTGGATTGCGTCTTTTATCATCTAAAGGTTTCAACAGCAGACCCCAAGTGATATCAAAGTCTATTTTTGGCTGAGTTATTTCCCACACTAAAAGGAAGCCGCCAGGAGCTAATAAAGAGCGTACATGGTGGAGTGTTTGATCTATGTTTCTAGTTGCGTGTAAAACATTAGAGGCGATGATTACATCAAAGCTGTACTTATCAAACCCTTGCTCAGTTGGAGACTTGTCTATATCTAGTAATCTATATTCAACAAATGGATAGTCTTTAAACTTCTGTTGAGCTTGAGTCAAAAAGCCGTTACCAATATCAGTAAAAGTATAGTTTGTTCGTTCGGGCGGTAACACAGATAATAATGCTTGCGTAGACACACCAGTACCCGCGCCGATTTCTAAAACTCTCAGGTGAACGGATGATGGCAATGATTTGACTACCTGTTCTAAGCTGGAACGCAAGATAGAGTTGTAGTAAGAAATTAAGGGAGTTTCCGAATATGAACCATTGTTTTCTTTTTGATAAACCAGTTCATTGAAAATCTCTAATGGTTCTTGTTCGCTAATAACAACAGCAGCTAAATTTTCACCACAGCGTTGCACTAAATCTAAATCTACTAAAGATGAAGCAGCAAACCTTGCTCTAACTGCTTCTAAATGTTCATTAATATAATCTTGCGAACATGGCAATAGCTTAGTAAATAACTTCTCCTGTTGCTGTAGTTGTCCTTGTTCCACCAATATTTGCAACCATCTAGATAACAATTGCTGATAGCGGGGAGAAATATGGTATTGCGCTAACAAATTATCTAAAGAATACTTTTCTTCAGGATTGCTAAAAGCTCCTAATTGCTGGAATGCAGAGTTGATGTAAGCTGTACATAAACGGTCTAACCACTGTCTATTTTCTTGATAGGTTAACTCGTTGAGTTCTGCATTTCTAGTATTTGCTTGGTTTTGACCTGCTTGTGTAAGCGATGTCCACAATTGTGATGTTGTGGGTAAGATTTGCAACTGTCCCCAAGCTGCTTTTTGTGGAGGGTCAATCCAATAACGTTGGCGTTCAAAGGGATAAGTTGGTAAGGGAAGACGATAATACTCATCCTGGCTATAAAATCCAAACCAATCTACTTTCACTCCAGCCAACCAAAGTTGACCTAATGTGTTGAATAAAACACGAATATCAGATTGCTTTTCTTGAGGATGACGTACCGAAGTTAAGACAGTTTGTAGAGGTGCTTTGTCTGGATGTCTCTTGACTAATGTAGTTAGTGTGTGTCCTGGCCCTACCTCTAGTAAAACTTGCTCTGGGGTTGCTAATAATTTCTCGATACCTTGAGTAAACAGCACTGTAGAACGTAGATGTTGAGCGTAGTAGTCAGGATTTGTGGCTTGCGTGACTGTAATCCAAGTACCAGTCAGATTGGAAATATAAGGAAGTTTAGGGGGATTTAAAGTAACTTTTTTGACTCGCTCTGCAAAGGCCTCTAAGATTGGTTCCATCATTTGAGAATGGAAAGCATGAGAAGTATGCAGACGACGACATTCAATTCCTTGAGCAGCTAGCTGATTTTGTAGTGTATCTATTGCTGCTGTTGAGCCGGAAACTACACACTGCAAGGGTTGATTAATTGCAGCAACAGAAAGTTCTGAACCTAACAGAGATTGTACCTTATCTGCGGGTAAGGGAACAGAAAGCATTGCTCCAGTGGGCAATTGCTGCATCATCTGTCCGCGTGCTGCTACCAAAGATAAGGCATCTTCTAGAGAAAAAACTTCTGCTAGAGTTGCTGCGACATACTCGCCAATACTGTGACCGATCGCAGCTTGTGGTTCCACTCCCCAAGACTGCCATAATTTAGCTAGGGCGTACTCAATTACAAAAATAGCGCTTTGAGCAATTGCTGTTTGTTGAAGTTGCTTTGATGCCTCATCAATCTTTTCGTCACTAGGGTAAAGAAGATGACGTAAATCAAGCCCTAAAAGGGGTTTAAGAATTTCTGAGCAATAATCAACTTGTTCTTGAAACACTGTTTCAGTTTCGTAAATTTCCCGCGCCATGTTGACATATTGAGAACCCTGACCAGGAAACATAAAGACCACAGGCCGTTCTGTAATCTCTGTATAGTTAGTAAATACTTGGTTTGACTCTAGACCTTTAACAGCATCTTCTAAATCTTGACAAATCAACATCCGCCGATGATTAAAACCCCGCCGACCACTATTGAGGGTATAAGCGACATCCCCCAAGTTAAGCTCAGGATGCTCTTTTAAATGAGTAATTAAATTAGCCGTTGCCTTCTCAAGCGCACTCGCACTCTTACCCGAAAGACACAATAATTGATAATCTCCCCCCTGCCCCCTGCTCCCTGCTCCCCTGCTTTCTTCTCCCTGCCCCCTGCCCCCTGCCCCCTGCCTCAACAAAGGTGCTTCTTCTAAAATCACATGAGCATTAGTACCCCCCATACCAAAAGAACTAACCCCAGCACGGCGAGGAATATTATCTGTTTTCCATTCAGTCAATTTTGTATTGACATAAAAAGGACTGTTGGCAAAATCAATTTTGGGGTTTGGTGTCTCGAAATGCAAGCTAGGAGGCAGCATTTTATGTTGCAGTGCTAATACTGTTTTAATCAAACCTGCAACACCTGCTGCTGTATCCAAATGTCCCAAGTTGGTTTTTACCGAACCAATAGCGCAAAAACCTTTTTTATCTGTAGTTTGACTAAAAGCTTGAGTTAAAGCTGCAATTTCAATCGGATCTCCTAAAGGTGTGGCTGTGCCATGAGCTTCAATATAAGAAATTGTCTCAGCATCTACACCCGCTATAGCTTGAGCTTCGCCAATTACTGCTGCTTGACCGCTAGCACTAGGAGCAGTGTAGCCGACTTTCATTGCACCATCGTTATTAATCGCCGAGCCTTTAATAATTGCATGAATGTAGTCGCGATCGCTGATTGCATCCTGTAATCTTTTTAATACCACAATTCCAGCACCGCTACCTGCGATCGTTCCTTGTGCTTTAGCATCAAAAGCACGGCAGTGTCCATCAGGAGAAAGAATCATTCCTTCTTCATGCAAATAGCCGATTTTTTGGGGAATGCTGATAGTAACTCCCCCAGCTAAAGCTATGTCACATTCACCATTTAAAAGACCTTGACAAGCTATGTGAACAGCAACCAAAGAAGTAGAACAGGCCGTTTGCACATTTACTGCGGGGCCAGTCAAATTGAGTTTGTATGCAACTCGTGTCGGTAAAAAATCTTTATCGTTAGAAATTCCTAATTGCACAGGGTCAATTGTGGTTAATAGTTGATAGTTAGGGTAGAGGTTGTTGAGCAAATACCCACTCATTCCTACACCACCATAAACCCCGATTAAACCATTGTAGGTTTGCGGATCGTAACCAGCTTTTTCTGTTGCTTCCCAAGCCAATTCTAAAAATAGGCGTTGTTGTGGATCTATTAACTCAGCTTCTTTGGCGCTATAAGCAAAGAAATTTGCATCAAACAATTCAATATCTGATAGAACACCCCTAGCTTTTACATAATTAGGATTATTCAGTAAATCAACAGAAACCCCAGAATTTATTAATTCTTCATCCTTCAAACAAGAGATAGATTCTACACCATCTTGTAAATTCTGCCAAAATGATTCAATATCTTTTGCGCCAGCAAATCTACCAGCAACAGCAATTATTGCTATTTCAGAATTATTAAATTCATTATTGTTATCTACTGAATTTATTGTCATTTTGTACCTTTCTTCTGAGAGCGATATTGTTGTCTGGATTGTAATTGTTGATTTCTTAAAACTTTAACTTCATTTAAAGATTGAGGACGAGAAGTATTTTGTTTAATTATATCTTCTTTTTTAATCTTAGTACTTAAATATTGATTTAAACTATGTATAGTTGGATAATTAAACATATCAACTATTGACAATTCTAAACCAAATTCTTCTTGCAATTGCTGATTAATTTTTACCAGTAATAAGGAATGACCTCCTAGCTCGAAGAAATTATTATAAATTCCTACTTTTTCTACTGCTAATGCTTTTTGCCAAATACCAGCAATAATTTTTTCTGTTTCTGTATTTGGGATTACATAATCTGATAGTTCCTTATGTAAATCTGGGTCAGGCAAAGCGCGACGGTCTACTTTACCATTAGGTGTCAGAGGTAAAGACTCTAGTATTACAAAAGCAGTTGGCAACATATACCCAGGCAGTTTATCGGCAAGGAACTGACGCAGTTGCCCTGTTATAAGTGTCACGTCTTTTTGCGGCACTACGTAAGCGACTAAACGCTTGTTACCTGGAGTTTCTTCACGAGCGATCGCACAACAAGTCTGCACATCACTATGTTGGCTCAGTGCTGTTTCAATTTCTCCCAACTCGATGCGGAAGCCCCGAATTTTTACTTGATTGTCAATACGTCCCAGGTATTCAATATTACCATTTGCCAAATAACGTGCTAAATCCCCAGTTTTGTAGAGACGACCAGAACCAAAGGGATTGGAGATAAATTTCTCTTGTGTCAACTCAGGACGGTTGAGGTAGCCTCTTGCTAATCCTGCTCCACCGATGTGTAACTCTCTTGGTACACCAACGGGAACTGGTTGCAAATTTTCGTCTAAGATGTAGACTTGCGTGTTGGCGATCGCTTGACCAATAGATATTTTCTCATCTTCAGGGCTGCATTTGGCAATAGTCGCACAAACACTAGCTTCTGTTGGGCCATAAGCGTTGAAGAAGTTTCTGCCAACAGACCATTGCTTGATTAATTCAACAGAACTTGCTTCTCCGGCGACAATTATTGTTTGCAGTGCTGGTAGTTCCTCCACGGGCATAACTGCTAATGCCGATGGTGGTAGTGTGATATGGGTAATAGAATAATCGCGTAATCGTTCAATTAACGGTTTTCCTGGCAATAGAGAGTCTTTTGTTCCCAAATACAGCGTTCCACCTGACATTAATGCCATTACAACTTCCCAAATAGAAGCATCAAAACTCAAGGAGGCAAACTGGAGAATGCGACTATCAAAGTCTAAGCCAAAAGTTGTTTTCTGAGCTTGAGCTAAGTTGCACAATCCCTGATGCTGAACCATCACACCTTTGGGTCTACCTGTAGAACCCGAAGTGTAAATCACATTTGCTAGATGAAAAGCTTTGACTCCAGTGGTTAGGTTATGTTGATTGTTTTGGGCAATTTCTGAGCAAACTTCCTCTAAAAAGACAACTTGTGCTTGATTTGGAGGAAGTTTGTCAATCAGTTGTTGTTGAGTCAGCAGCACTGAAACAGTAGCATCTTCTAGCATGAAGCGCAAACGCTCAGTTGGATACTCTGGATCGAGTGGTAGATATGCCCCACCTGCCTTGAGAATGCCTAGTAGTCCCACCACCATTTCTATTGACCGCTCCACACAAATACCCACCAGCGTGTCTGGTTTTACACCCAATGAGTGCAAGTAATGCGCCAATTGGTTAGCGCGACAATTCAATTGATGGTAAGTCAGTTGTTGATTTTCAAACACTACCGCTACAGCATCGGGTGTACTCAAAGATTGTTCTTCAAACAACTGATGAATACATTTATCTTGGGGATAATCTGCTTGAGTATTGTTCCAGTCAACTAATAACTGCTGTTGTTCAACTGCTGTCAGCAGAGGCAATTGTGCAATTCGCTCTTGAGGATTAGCAACAATTCCTTCAAGTAATGTTACAAAATGCCCACTCATCCGCTCGATTGTGCTGGCATCAAACAAGTCAGTATTGTATTCCCACACACCCACCAATCCTTGGGTAGTGTTTTCCATCGATAAACCCAAATCAACTTTTGTAGTTGTGCTTTCTACTGGCAATGAACTAACAGCTAACCCAGCAAGCTCTACTTCCTGTACGGGTGCATTCTGAAGGTTAAACACCACCTGAAATAGTGGTGTATGTCCCAAGTCCCTTTCTGGCTGCAATGCTTCCACCAGCATCTCAAAAGGCAAATTCTGATGAGCATACGCTCCTAAAGCTACTTCTCGAACGCGAAGGAGTAATTCGCTAAAACTGGGGTTGCCTGACAAATCGGTACGTAATACTAAAGTATTGACAAAAAAGCCAATTAACCCTTCGATTTCACTGCGATCGCGGTTTGCGATCGGCGAACCCACCAAAATATCTGATTGTCCTGTGTAGCGGTAAAGCAGGGTATCATAAGCTGCCAACAGCGTCATAAAAAGGGTACAACTTTGCTCCTGACTGAGTTTTACTAACCTATCAGTTAACTCAACTGAAAGTGCAAACTTCTGATATGTCCCAGCGAAAGTCTGCACAGCAGGTCTAGGTCGGTCTGTAGGTAGCAACAATAAAGCTGGTGCGTTTGCTAGTTGTTGTTGCCAATACGAGAGTTGGCTTTGCAGTACATTTCCTTGCAACCACTGTCTTTGCCAAATAGCAAAATCTGCGTACTGAATCGGCATTGGTGCTAACGGTGACGGCTGACCTTGAGAATAAGCATTGTAAAGTGCCATTAATTCTTGGACAAACACACCCATTGACCAACCATCAAAGATAATGTGATGTATAAATATTAACAAAGCGTGTTCTGCCTCAGACAACGCTACTAATGTTGTCCTGATTAATGATTCATCTGCCAAGTTAAAAGGTCGTTGTCCTTGTTCTTGCGCTAATTGCTGCAAAGCAATTTCTTTTTCGCCTGTAGCTAAATTCTGCAAGTCAACAATTGATAATATTCCCTGCCCCCTGCCCCCTGCTCCCTGCTCCCTGCTTTTTATTCCCTGCTCCCTAATAACTTGAACTGGTTCTCCATCAACTGTGATGAAGTTAGTCCGTAAAGCTTCGTGGCGATAAATAATTTCTTGTAAGCTTTGTTCTAAGGCAGTTCGATTCAGAGTTCCAACTAGACGTAAAGCTAAAAGTAAATTGTAGAACGCACTGTTGGGATTTAACTTGTCTAAAAACCACAAACGCTGTTGAGCATAAGACAGTGGTAACTCTGCATCCCTTGCTTTTGGTAAAATGGCTGATGTTGTTAGATCCTGTTGCTGCAACTGTTGAATATTTTGGGACAATTCAGCGATCGTTGGTGCAGCAAATAAGCTCCGCAATGGTAATTCTACATTCAAGCTGCTACGCACGCGAGAAATCAGTTGCGTTGCTAGTAGAGAATGTCCCCCAAGTTCAAAGAAATTATCATGAATACCAACTCGCTCAACTTTTAGAACTTGCGCCCAAATTACTGACAGGATTTCCTCAATGGGGTTACGTGGGGCGACATACCGATCCGATAATTGGTTGTGTAAATCAGGTGCAGGTAACGCGCGGCGGTCTAATTTCCTGTTAGCGGAAAGCGGTAGAGCCTCCAAGATGACTATTGCACTTGGAACCATATACTCTGGTAACTTTTCCTTGAGGAAGTTACGTACTTCGCCAATAGAGATTGTCTGCTCTGGTTGCGGCACAATATATGCAACTAAGCGTTTATCACCTGGTGTATCCTCACGTACAACCGCACAAGACGCTTGTACATCGCTTAGTTGACCCAGTACCGCTTCAACTTCGCCTAACTCAATGCGGAAACCCCGAATTTTAACTTGATTATCAATACGTCCTAAAGATTCGAGTTTTCCATCAGGTAAATAACGTGCCAAATCCCCGGTTTTGTATAAAAGTGCTGTTAGCGGTAGCGGGGCGTTCAGCCCGTGCTGAATTGTCCCCCTGCTCCCTGCTCCCTGCTCCCTGCCTCTTTGAAAGGGATTAGGAATGAATTTCTCTTGTGTTAACTGAGGTCTATTAAAGTAACCTTGGGCTAAAAGCGCACCTGCAATGTACACTTCTCCAGCCACGCCTACAGGTACAGGCTGTAGATATTTATCAAGGACGTAAATTTGCGTATTAGCAATGGGTCGCCCAATGGAAGGAAGTAGCGGCCAAGTATCTATTGCATTAGGCAAAGTATAACTGGTGGCTAGATGGCTTTCTGAAGGCCCATACTGATTGTGCAAAGTAATATCAGTTAATTGGCTCAACCAAAGAGAAATCGCAGGGGTAATTTGTAACTGTTCTCCAGACGTAATAATTTCTCGCAAACCAGTATTAACTATGTCATTCCCCAAGGCGACTTCTGCTAGTTGCTGTAAGCCAACAACAGGGAGAAACATTCTCTGAATTTGTTTCTCTTGCAGAAAACCTAATAATGCTAAAGCATCACGGCGTAATTCTTCTGTGATTAAGAACAATGTGCCGCCAGAACACCAAGTAGTAAAGATTTCTTGGAAGGAGACATCAAAGCTAACCGAAGCAAATTGCAGGGTTTTTGCACGAGTAATCTTGAGATTGTCCCGATGCCACAAGATATGATTGCACAGGGCAAGCTGACTCATGGCTATACCCTTGGGTTGACCTGTGGAACCGGAAGTGTAAATTATATAAACTAAGTTATTGGGTTGTACGCCAGAAATTACGTTGTTTGTGCTGCACTGAGAAATATCTTCAGCGTCAGTATCTAAACAAACAAGTTTTGCTTGATAAGAAGCAGGGTAGCTCAAAACCTCATCTTTCCCTTTGATTGAAGCCCCATCCCTTGTAGTTGGCTTTTCTCCCCTGCCTCCTGCTCCCTGCCCCCCTGCTTCCCACTGGGGTAGCCTGTCAATAAGTCGCTGTTGAGTCAGTAAAACTTTAACTTGAGTATCGTCTAAAATAAAGCTCAAGCGATCGCTCGGATACTCTGGGTCAAGTGGTACATACGCTCCACCCGCTTTGAGAATTCCCAGTAGTCCAATGACCATCTCTAAAGAACGCTCGACACACAGCCCAACTAAGACATCTGGTTTTACACCCAATGAGCGTAAGTAGTGCGCCAACTGGTTAGCACGGTAGTTTAATTGCTTGTAAGTAAGTTGTTGATTTCCAAACTCTACCGCCACTACATCTGGTGTAAGCTCGACTTGTTCTTCAAATAATTGATGGATGCACTTATGAAGTGGATAATCAACTTCTGTATCGTTCCACTCCACTAATAACTGCTGTTGCTCAACTGCTGTTAGCAATGGCAATTGAGAAATTCGTTGTTCTGGGTTAGCAACAATACCTTCAAGTAATGTGACAAAATGACTTGTCATTCGTTCAATTGTGCTGGCATCAAACAAGTCAGTGTTATATTCCCACCACCCTGCTAATCCTGTGGCAGTGTTTTCCATCGATAAAGTTAAATCAAACCTAGAAGTTGTGCCTTTTATTGGCAATCGATTTACAGTCAGCCCGGTTAGTCCTAATTCAGATGTGGGTGCATTCTGAAGGACAAACATTACCTGAAACAGCGGTGTATGACTGAGGTTTCTTTCTGGCTGCAATGCTTCCACCAACATTTCAAAAGGCAAATTTTGATGAGAGTATGCCTCCATTGCCATAGAGCGAACACGGGTGAGTAATTCGCTAAAACTGGGGTTGCCTGTCAAGCTGGTACGCATAACTAAGGTATTGACAAAAAAGCCAATTAACCCTTCTATTTCAGAGCGATCGCGGTTAGCAATTGGCGAACCCACCAAAATATCTTCTGTACCTGTATAGCGGTAGAGTAGCGTATCATAAGCTGCCAATAGCGTCATGAACAAAGTTACACCTTGTTCTTGGCTGAGTTTTGTTAGCTTATTAGTTAGTTCAACAGACAGGACAAACTCTTGATGTGTGCCGTTGTAGGTTTGCACAGCTGGTCTAGGTCTGTCTGTGGGGAGCGACAATAAGGCTGGTGCATCTTGTAGTTGTTGTTGCCAGTAATTTAATTGGCTTTGTAATACTTCCCCTTGCAACCAGTTTCGCTGCCAAATTGCGAAATCTGCGTATTGAATCGGCAGTGGCGCTAACGGTGACGGCTGACCTTGAGCATAAGCATCGTACAGTGCTGCTAGTTCTTGGACAAACACACCCATTGACCAACCGTCACTCACAACATGGTGCATACACACTAACAAGACGTGTTCGGTCTCATTAAGCACTACTAATGTCGCCCTGATTAATGCTTCCTTTGCCAGGTCAAAAGGTTGAGTAACTTGTTGTTGCGCTAATTGTTGGCTAGTAATTTCTCGTTCTGTTGTAGATAAATACTTCAAGTCAACAACTGAAACTGTCCAAGTAGTTTCTGTTTGAATAATTTGAGAAGGTTTGCCATCAACTGTAATGAAGTTAGTGCGTAACGCTTCGTGGCGATGAATAATTTCTTGTAAGCTTTGTTCTAAGGCTACTCGATCCAAATTTCCCACTAGCCGCAAAGCCATAGGAATGTTGTAAAAGGGGCTGTTAGGCTCGAACTGATCTAAAAACCACAAACGCTGTTGTGCATAAGACAGTGGTAATTCTGCATCCCTTGTCCGCTTTAAAAGTGGCGGGGAAGTTATTTCTGAGTCTTGTTGCTGTAACTGCCCAATTGATTGTGCTAATTCGGCTACTGTCGATGCAGCAAACAACTCACGTAATACTAGTTCTACTTTGAAAATGTTGCGGATACGTGAAAGCAATTGGGTTGCTAGTAGCGAGTGTCCGCCAAGCTCAAAGAAGTTATCATGAATGCCTACTTGCTCCAGTTTCAGCACTTGCGCCCAAATTTGCGCCAGCATTTCTTCAGTTGGTGTGCGCGGGGCGACATACAATTCTCGCAGTGTGCTGTCTAAGTCTGGTTTTGGCAGGGCGCGGCGGTCTACTTTACCGTTAGAGGTGAGGGGTAAGGATTCCAGCAGCACTATTGCACTTGGCATCATGTACTCTGGTAGCTTTGCCTTAAGAAACTGACGCAGTTCTGGGACTGTAAGAGATTGCTCGGTCTGCGGGACTACGTAAGCTACTAAACGTTTACTTCGACTCCCCTCAGTACAAGTGTCGCCCGGTTCATCTTCTCGTACTATTACCACGCTTTCCCAAATGGCTGGGTGAGAAGCCAGTAATGCTTCAATTTCTCCCAACTCAATGCGGAAACCACGAATTTTAACTTGGTTATCAATTCGTCCTAAATACTCTAACTCGCCATTGGGCAAATACCGCGCTAAATCACCTGTTTTGTATAATTTTTTGGAATTATCAAATGGGTTAGAAATAAAACGTTCTGCTGTCAGTTCGGGACGATTGAGATAGCCGCGTGTCACCCCCTCTCCACCAACATACATTTCACCAAGAACGCCTATCGGTGCTGGTTGTTGATGTTCGTCTAGTACATACACCTGCAAATCTGGTATTGGGCGACCTATTACACTTGCCGTGCTTTGCAAATCAGCTTTACTTAACGGGCGATAGGTAACGTGTACGGTGGTTTCTGTAATTCCGTACATATTAACTAATTGGGGTGAGGTGTCGCCGTGTCGCTCAAACCAAGGTTGCAAACTGTTGATTTCTAAAGCTTCGCCACCGAAAATTACTTGGCGTAAGTTCAAGGAGGAGGCAGGGGGAAATGTAATTGACTGTTCTGCTTGAATTAACTGACGGAAAGCTGAAGGGGTTTGATTGAGAATTGTGACTTTTTCTTGACACAATAATTGATAGAAAGATTCAGGCGATCGCGTTACCAAATAAGGCACTACTATTAGTTTTCCACCATACAGCAATGCACCCCAAATTTCCCATACAGAAAAATCGAATGCATAAGAGTGGAACATTGTCCACACATCATCTTGATTGAAGTTATACCAAGAGTCTGTGGCTGCAAACAGACGAGTTACATTTGAGTGATTGACTAAAACGCCTTTGGGCTTACCTGTAGAACCAGAAGTGTAGATGACATAAGCTAAATTATCGGGTGTTGCGGTATTTTCCGGGTTTAACTCGCACTCTTGAGCAATTTTTTCCCAGTCGGTGTCTAAGCAAACAATATGCGCCTGATGTTGAGGAATAGTGTCTACTAATTGCTGTTGTGTTACCAGTACTTTAACTTGAGCATCTTCTAACATGAAGCTTAAACGCTCAGTTGGATACTCAGGATCGAGCGGCACATAAGCACCACCCGCTTTGAGAATGCCTAGTATGCCGACGATTGTTAAGAGCGAACGCTCTACACACAACCCCACCAACGTATCTGATTTTACACCCAAGGAGCGCAAGTAATGCGCTAACTGGTTAGCTTGATTGTTCAACTGCTGATAAGTCAGTTGTTGATTTTCATACACAACTGCGACAGCATTGGGGGTACGCTCTACTTGCACCTCAAACAACTGATAGATACACTTATCCTGAGAATAATCTGCTTGAGTGTTATTCCACTCTACTAATAACTGCTGTTGCTCAGGTTGCGTCAATAGGGGTAATCGGGAAATTGGCTGTTGTGGATTTGCCACAATCCCTTCAAGTAACGTTATAAAATTACCCGTTATACGCTTGATAGTGCTGGCATCAAAAAGGTCAGTGTTGTACTTGAAAATTCCAGCTAAAGAAGAATTGTTTTCTGCGATCGTCAAATCTAGATCGAACTGACCTTCCATTTGAGGAATTTCAAAAGGTTTGAGGATAAATCCTTCTCTATTTACTTCACCTTCTAACAAAAGTTTTTGCGTCTGCTCAAACTGTCCTAAGTTCTGCAAAATAAAGTTGAATACAGTTTGAAAAATCGGGGAACGGCTGGAATCGCGCTGTGGCTGCAATCGCTCTACTAGTAAAGCAAAGGGAAAATCTTGATGCGCTAATGCTTGTGATACGCAGGAGCGAATTTGAGCCAGAAATTCCCCAAAACTGGGATTTCCTGACAGATTTGCCCGGATGACAACTGGATCGACGAAGTAGCCGACAATTGAGGCAAATTCTATCTGAGTTCTACCTGAAGTCGGAACGCCGACTAGAATATCCTCTTGCCCTGTATAACGATACAGGAGAACCTGAAATGCAGCCAGAAGCAGGATATATTGGGTAACGCCTTCTGTTTGAGCTAATTTTTTCAGTTTTTCGGTCAGTTCTGGGGAAAGAGTAAAGTTATGGGAAGCACCGTTATAAGTTTGGATGGATGGCCGTGGTTTGTCTGTCGGCAAATTGAGTACAGGTAATTCTCCTGCTAGTTGTTGCTGCCAGTAGTTCCAGAGCTTTTCTCCTTGGGCGGTGGTTAATAATTCTCTTTGCCAATAAATGTAATCGATGTAAGAGTGCTGTAGAGGAATTAGAGATGGCTCAACACCTGACTCTAGTGCAGGATAGCTGGCGATTAATTCTTCCATCAGTAATGGCATCGACCAACCATCACCTGCAATATGATGTACTGACATCAACAGGATGTGTTCGTCTGGCGAAGAAGTAAATAAACGCACCCGGATGATTGGGCCATTTTTGAGGTCGAAGGGTTGCTTGTATTCCTGAAAAACTCTTTGCTCAAGCTCCTGCTCGCTCCAATTAGAGGCATTTATTTGTTGAAAATCTGGTAATTGAGTTTGATGGATTTGTTGAACAACTTGATTACCTTGCTTGGAAAAGGTGCTACGTAACTGAGGATGACGGTTAATCAGGAGTTGGAAGGTTTTTTGCAAAATCGTGACATTCACCTGCGAACAAATACGACAGGCAAACACCATATTGTAAGCTGCACTTTCAGGTGCTAGTTGCCACAAAAACCACAGCGCTTGTTGACCGTAGGAAAGAGGATAAATATTTAAAATATCTGGGCGATCGCGCAGTAATTGTAAAATTTCACTTTTATACTGCTGTAATTGAGCAACTACATCAGGAGTTAACAGCGACTTAGAACCCCCAATACGTAATTTTTCCCCGTCATTTCCCAATTTAATCCCTTTCAAAGAAAGGTCTTGTAAAAATTCAACCAAGCTCATAGTTCCAACTCCACCCAATCATTATTTTCGAGATTCTCTAGCTGAAATTGCTCGCTACCTGTGCTTTGGCTTTCTTGAGCAAAATCTAGGGGAAAAATTTCCAATGCCAAATAATTAGCCAGTTCTGTAACCGTAGGATAATCAAAAGCTAAATTTGGGGGTACAGAGCATCTTAAAGAGTTTTGCAAGCGGTTTCGCAACTCAACAGCCGTTAGAGAATCCATTCCTAGCTCAAAAAACCTCTGCTCTCGATCTAGGGTTGAGAGATTACGCCCTAGCACCTTAGCTACTTGTGAGGAAATATGCTCAATTAAGAGTGGTTGGCGATCGCTAACATTCGCCTTCTCTAATTGAGTCCGAAAATCAGATTGTTCGAGTTTCTTGGCTGTGTGGCTGAAGTTAGCGAAAAATGGCGATGCGAAACTTGATTTACTGAGAAATTCTGACCAGTCGATCGGTATTACCGCTACTTGAGCAGAAGATTGATTCAACAATTGTTCTAGTACAACTAATCCTTGTTGCGGCGCAATTGTACCAATACCGTTTGTTTGTAGGCGATTTTGATTTTGGCTATCTAAGTTAGCCGTCATACCCACTTGCGACCAAGGCCCCCAGTTAATGCTGATTCCAGGTAAACCCAAAGTTTGGCGATAATGGGCAAAGGCATCCATAAAAGCATTCGCTGCTGCATAGTTGCCTTGTCCAAGAGAGCCAATCAGCGAACTCATCGACGAGAAACAAACAAAAAAGTCTAGTGGTAGATGTTGGGTGAAGGTATGTAGATTCCACGCGCCTTGCACTTTCGGAGCCATTACCCGCCAAAAACGCTCTAAAGACTGTTGCCGTAAAACACCATCATCCAGCACGCCAGCCGCATGGATAATCCCTCGCAGTGGCGGTAACTGAGAGTCGATTTTTTCTAATACTTCAACCACGCGATCGGCTTCGGAAACATCCGCTTGCACCACCAGTACTTTTGCACCCGATCGCTCAAAGCTAGATATTCTTTGTTTTGTGGCAATAGATACCTTACTTCGCCCAATTAATACCAAATGTCGCGCACCTTTTTCTATCAACCACTCAGCCACCTCTAGACCCAGTGCGCCGAATCCACCAGTAATTAAATAACTCGCGTCTGATTTTATAGATAACTGCCCCTCATCAACTGTTGTACTGATTTGCGGCATCGATACTACTACTTTGCCGATGTGCTTGGCTGCTGCCATATAGCGGAAAGCATCTACTACTTGCTCTAGGGAAAATACTGTTTGAGGTAAAGGCTTAAGAGTACTTGTTTGGAATTGTTCTATTAGTTGCTGCAACATCGGGGAAATTAAAGAAGGATACTTTTGGTGAACTTCCCCTAAATCAAAAGCAAAATATGAAACATCATCTCTTGCGGCTTTTACTTGGCTTTCATCCCAGATGCCAATTTTGCCGATTTCGACAAATCTTCCTTTGTGAGCTAACACCTGTAAGCTTTTGTTGATGAATTCACCATTTAAGCTATTGAGAACAACGTCTACTCCTTGTCCCTGTGTCAGACTCATCACCTCGTCAGCAAATTCCAGGCTGCGGGAGTTCATTACATACTTAACTCCCATTGATTTGAGAAATTCCCACTTGTTAACAGAAGCAGTAGCAAATACCTCTGCACCAGCAGCTATTGCTATCTGCACCGCAGCTAAACCGACACCCCCAGCTGCGGCGTGAATCAAGACTCGTTCGCCTGGTTGAATTTTTGCTAGATGATGCAACCCGTAATGGGATGTTAAAAATGCTAAAGGTATGGTCGTTGCTTCTTGGAAACTTAAGTTTGTGGGCTTTTTGACTACAGTCGTTGCTGGTAAGGTGACAAAACTGCTGAAGGCATCGTGAGTTGTCACCCATGCCAGAACTTCATCCCCAACTTGGAGATGGTCAACATTCTCTCCCACGGTGACGATATTTCCAGCACACTCAAAGCCAAAAGTCAACTGACTCGCTTCGGTAATGCCCATTTTTTCAGCATAATATTCTTTAAGCATTCCTAAAGCATTCAGGACATCTCGGAAATTCACGCTTGCAGCTTGCACTTGAATTTCCACCTCGTTGTGTTGCGGTGGGCGACGAGTCATCGCTTCCAACGATAGATGATCTAAGACACCGTACTCAGATAGCTTTAATTGCACAGGCTGGCGAGAAGCGATCGCAATTTGTTTATCCCGATCGGAAATGGCTTTGCGCCGCACCAGTCGCGCTACGTAGCGTTTGCCGTGACGAATGGCTATTTGGTCTTCTGCATCTGGAGAACAGATTTCTGACCACAGCGATGGCTCCGCCAACGTCAAAGACGAACGCAGATTGTCCTCATCGGCAGCTAAATCTAAGCGCACACATTGTAATTCGGGATGTTCTAGAGCAATGACTCGACCTAATCCCCACAATGCCGCCCCACTTAGTTGAACTGGCTGTGGCAATGCGCTATCTACCGCTTGAGTGCCACGAGTTACCAGCCATAGCCGAGGAGGTGTTGGGAAGTTGGCTTGCACCACAGCTTGCACTAAATGTAAGACACCGCCGCAATTTAGAATTTGTTCTTGTTCTAAATCTATCAGAGAGTTTTGTGACTGCTCTTGGTAACTCCACAGATGAACAATATTACTTATTTGATCCTGACTGATAGCACTAATCAATTTTTGCCAGTGGTCTGAGAGGCTGGGATCGATTTGATAATGTTGCCGATCAATTTTCTGATAGTTAGCACCAGCAGAGACTAAGATATAATCGGGTCCTTGCTGTTGCAGCTCTTTGGCTAGTTGTTGGCCTAGTCCTTCTGAATCAGTCAAAATCAGCCAACTGCCACCAGGGACAGCAGCCGATTGACTTTTTTCCACCGCTTGCCATTCAATTTCATACAACCAGTCTGCGAAATCTTGCTCAAGAGATTGCAGCAACGCTTGGCGAGTCGCTTTTTTGGCTTGTAAACCTTTAATATCTGCAATCAACTGTCCATGAGTATCAAACAGTCTAATATCTGCTAGTAGCTTGTCAGACTGAGAACTTTCTAGCTGTCGTTGCACCGCATGACACCATAACTGCTGACTTTGAGGACGTTGGTAAAACTCGAAACTCTCAATTGCAAAGGGTACAAAAGTCTCATCGTCAGAAAAGAAAATGCTGGTCAGTTGTAAGCAGGAATCTAGAAGACCTGGATATAATTGATAATCTTCTAAACTCTCTACTTCCGAAAGCCATTTAAGCTTGGCTAGGGCTTCTTTTTCTTTCCACCAAACCGAATCAAGCCACTGGAAACTTGCACCCAGTTGAATCTGTCGCTTTTGCCAACTTTGATAAATTTCTTTTGCAGCTATTTGTTGAGTACAGCGTGTCTGTATCTCTTGGAGAGAGACTGTTTCTGGTGTAGTGTTAACGCCAGAGGAGATTTTACCTGTGGCATGAACTAACCACTCACTTATCTGAGTACTACCATTTGGAACTGTATCAAAGCCGATAAGTTGGAAAGATGCGCCACTTCCCTCAAAAGACAGCACCAACTGTACTGTGCGCGCTTTACCTTCAGGGATAGGCAATGCTTGCGGGAAAACTATATTTTCTAACAGACATGACTCACTGGCGAAAGTCAGCTTTGCTGCACCCAATAATAAGGAGAGATGACAGGCTCCAGGTACTATAACTTGGTTATAAACTTGATGTTCTGTTAAGAACGGTAGAGTTTGAGTACTAAATTCCGATTCAAACAAGATTTCCTTGCTTAAAGGCAACTGAAGCTTTTTGTCTAATAATGGGTGCAGTTTTGCTGGTTGTTGCTGTTGATGCCGAGGTGGAGTATGTTCAAGCCAATAGCGTTGTCTTTGAAATGGATAGGTCGGTAGTGCAACTTTGCGGCGAGGATAATCTTGCTCAAATCCTGACCAATTAACTTTGCTTCCGGCTACGTATAACTCACCTAAACTAGAGAGCAATTGTTGCCATTCTGGTATGCCCTCACGTAAAGAAGGTAGCCATAAACCTTCACCATCTGGCAAGCATTGACGACCCATGCCTAACAAAATCGGTTTCGGCCCGATTTCTAAGAAGACTTCACATCCAAGAGTACGCAATGTCTGCATACTATCAGCGAACCGTACTGTTTGACGGATATGATTTACCCAGTATTGCGGTGTTGTGATGCGATCGCCTGCCAATTCTCCAGTAATATTAGATACTAATGGAATTTGCGACTGATTGTAGGTAACTTGATTAGCTATTGCCTCAAAATCAGCCAACATCGGTGTCATCAACGGCGAATGGAAGGCATGGGATACTTGCAAACGCTTTGTCTTGATTCCTTGCGCTTCTAGTTGCTGACAAACAGCGTTGATATCTTCCCTAGTTCCAGAAATTACGACACTTTCCGGGCCATTGATGGCTGCTATTGCCACCCGTTGATTATAGGCTGCAATAACTTCTCTCACTCTCGCCTCTGAAGCCATCAAGGAAACCATTTCGCCACCGGATGGCAATTGTTGCATCAACCGTCCGCGATGAGCAATGAGTTTTAATCCATCTTCCAAGCTAAAAACGCCCGCGACAGTTGCAGCAACATACTCGCCAACACTATGCCCCATGACGACATCTGGCTCAATACCCCACGATTTCCAAAGCTGATACAAGGCATACTCAATCGCAAATAACGCAGGTTGAGTATATGCAGTTTGATCCAGCAGATCCTCAAGACCTTGACTAGGATACAGTACCTCTAACAAAGAATGCTCCAGTAACGGACGAAGAATTTCATCGCACTGCTCTAAAGTTTGGCGGAAGATGGGTTGGGTTTCATATAATTTGCGACCCATGTTGATGTACTGGGAGCCTTGGCCAGTAAACAAGAAAGCTATTTTTGTTGGCTTGTTATTAGACTGGAAGCTCTTAGAAGGTGTCAAATCAGCCAGTTTCTCTACCAACTCCTCCCTAGAGTCAGCCACAATCGCCAGACGATGGTTAAAATGCTCCCGCCCTGTATTCGCCGTATAGCAAACATCTGCAATAGATACTCCAGAATTCGATATCAAAAATTCCCGATACCGATGTCGCAATTCATCTAAAGCATTCAGAGTTTTTCCTGAGAGTGCAAGCAAGTGGTAAGGACGCTCCTCTGCTCCCCTGCTCCCACTTCGGCTACGCTCAGTGACCACCTGCTCCCCTGCTCCCCTGCTCCCACTTCGGCTACGCTCAGTGACCACCTGCTCCCCTGCTCCCCTGCTCTTTCCAGAGGGTGCTTCTTCCAAAATCACATGAGCATTAGTACCACCTATTCCCAGAGAATTCACCCCAGCACGGCGGGGATAATCTTGGGTATGCCAATCCTGCAACGTAGTATTAACGTAAAAAGGCGTATTGGGTAAATCCAGTTGAGGATTAGGTTGTTCAAAGTGCAAACTTGGGGGAATTTTTTGATGGTACAGTGACAGGACTGTTTTGATAAAACCAACCACACCAGAAGCAATCTGGAGATGACCGACATTGGTTTTTACCGAACCAATACCACAAAAGTTTTTTGACTGCGTACTAGCACGAAATGCTTGGGTGAGTCCGCCAATTTCAATTGGATCTCCTAAAGGTGTGCCAGTTCCATGTGCTTCTACGTAGCTGATGGTTTCTGCATCAATTCCCGCCATCGCCATTGCTTCTGTAACCACAGCTGCTTGACCATCTCCATTAGGAGCCATGTAGCCAACTTTTGTACCACCATCGTTATTAACGGCGGAACCTTTAACTACAGCATAGATGTTATCGCCATCAGCGATCGCATCCTCCAACCGCTTCAAAACCACAAGCCCTACACCACTACCAAAAATCGTCCCCTGAGCCTTAGCATCAAAAGCCCGACAATGACCATCTGGAGTGACAATCATTCCTTCTTGATACAAATGACCAATCTTTTGGGGTGCATTCACAGAAACCCCACCAGCTAAAACCATGTCACTTTCGCCACTCAGCAAGCTGGCACAAGCCATGTGAATTGCTACTAGGGATGTAGAGCAAGCGGTTTGCACATTCACGCTTGGCCCAGTCAAGTTGAGTTTGTAAGAAATCCGTGTGGTTAAATAATCTTTATCATTAGCAACCATCATCTGCAAACCACCCATTGAATCTATGGTTGCTACTTGCAGATTATCGTTAATATCAAGCTGATGGCGGTTGGGATAAACATTATTTAGTAAATAAGTGTTCATCACCGCGCCAGCATAGATCCCGATCGCACCATTGTATGTTAGAGGATTATAACCCGCAGTTTCTAAGCTTTCCCAGGCACATTCGAGTAAAAGCCGCTGTTGAGGATCTAGTAATTCTGCTTCTTTTGTGCTATAGCCGAAGAAATCAGCATCAAAAGATTCCACATCAGATAATATTGGCTTGGCTTTGACGTAGTGAGGATTTTTCACTAGCGCCGGGTCTACACCTGCTTTGATAATTTCTTCATCGCTAAAAAATGAAATCGATTCTACGCCATTGCATAAATTTTGCCAGAATTCATCGATATTATTCGCGCCGGGAAAACGACATGACATCCCGATGACGGCGATATCCGATTGATTAACAGCTTGGCGAGAACTCCGAACCTTGGCGCGTTTTTGACCTTGGACTACAGAAGGTGATTCTGTTTGTCCTTGACTTAAGAAATTCGCTAAGGTGCTGATACTGGGATATTTAAACATATCCACAATCGACACCGGAATCTGGAAGAACTCTTGCAATTTACTCTGAGCCTGCACTAGAAGTAATGAATGTCCTCCTAGCTCAAAGAAGTTCTCATGGATGCCTATTTCTTCAAGACCCAACACTTCTTGCCAAATTTGTGCAACTTGGCGTTCAATGTCTGAAACTGGTTGTGCTTGGTCGTTGGTGCTTGCGTGCAACTCGCCTCTGGTAAGCTTTTCTAAATCGATGATGCCTGTTTTAGTTAATGGCATCTGTTGTAGCTGCACAAAATTGCAAGTACTGGGTGTACCATAGCGATCGCACACCACTAATTTAGACAATTGCTCGCCAACTGAGGAATTACTAGCGGTAAAATAAGCAGTTAATTTTTCCAGAGGGTAAGTATCTTCTACATAACTGCGGATATATCGGTTACTACCATCTAATCCCACTAGCAATTGCACCTGATTATGGTGTAAACCGATGAGCAAAGAATACAGCCCTTGTCGTGCAGATATGGTATAATACCCCGCCTTTTGAGCCAACTTGCTTCTTTGGTAGTCTTGGCTAATACCGAGGCCATCCCACAGACTCCAGCTAAAGCAATAGCTCTTTAACCCCTGAGTACGCTGGTAGTGTGCAAAACTCTCTAAAAACTGATTGGCTGCAACAAATGTGCCGACAGTAGCGCCTCCCAAGAAACTACTGACTGAAGAAAAGCTGATGAAAACTGCTTGGGGATTGTCTAGTAGTAATTGATTGAGTACCCAAGCTCCCCCAACTTTTGAGCGTAGGGCTGCTGACCAACTGTGATGATTTTCTGCGATGAGCGATCGCTCCTGATAAGATCCTGCTAGATGTAATATCCCGTCTAATTGACATTGCCAGCTAGACTTTGCCTGTTCAATCACACCTTGCAAAGCTGGCAAATCACAGACATCCACTGCCTCGTAGATGATTTCTCCACCTAGCTTTTCTAGTTCTTGATAAGCCGCGATTTTTTGAGATATAGCATTGGACTGTTCTGTGTAGTTGTGCCATACACTTCTTTGGGGTAGTTCAGTTCTACCAACTAACACTAGCCGTGCTTTGTAATGTTTCAACAAATACTTAGCAATTTCAACACCAACACCCCCAAGACCACCGCTAATTAAATACATTCCACCTAGTTGAAAGGCAAAATCTTGCTTTGGTTGGGAGCGAAAATCTACTTTCTCTAATCGAGGAATCCAACGCTCTCCTTGGCGATAAGCTACCTCAGACTCCCCTGATAAGATATGCAACTCTTGCAGAATGCGCTCTGCATTCACTACTGTTTTATCTACAGTTAAATCTACATGACGACTAGTCAATCCTGGTATTTCCTGGGATATGACCTTCAATAAGCCAAGCAGTGGTGATTTTTCATAGGCAATTTTATCAACAGATGATGTGAACTGCGTATAATTAGAAACTACTAATAACTCGATAGGATATTGCAATTTCTGGATACTAGCTAACGCTTTAATTAAGAATAGTAGACTATAAACACTATATGTTTGAGCTTGTTCTAAGGACTCTAAACTGGAAATCTCATGAATACAACTGTTATAAGTCCATAAATGTATAATTTTATCGATTTGAAAGTTATTAGCTTTCAGGGCAGATAGCAAACGTTGATAATCTTCGGGATTATTTGGTGCAATTTGATAGCGGTTATTGCTCAGTTGCTTAAAGTCTACTCCCGCTTCAACACCAACCCAAGACAGCCCTTGCTTTTGAAGTTCTGCCCCTAAATATTCACCTAATCCTAATTGGTCGAAAAATACCAGGAAGTTACCATTAATTGTAGACTTTTGGCTTACAGGTAATTTACGTCGCCATGTTTTACGATAAAACCAGTCTGGTAGTAAGTTGGGATTATCTAAATTGATGCCTAACTGTTGAATAATATTATCGAACTCACCAGCCACAAACATCTTGCTTAATTGGGTGCGCTGAATCTTGCCAATAGCAGTCTTGGGTATCATCTCCTTTTTCAGAGGAATGATGTAATTTGGATTAACCCCAACATTTTTAACGACTGCTCCACGAATCTTCTTTATTAGTTCTTTTAACAAGGTCTGCTCGGAAATAGCAGAATTAAAAAAGATTGCTAATTGATCTGCGTTTTGCCCAGAGAATCGCACGGCACAGGCAGCCGTATAAGATATCTCTACACCCTCCACTTCTTCAACTACTGATTCAATTTCATGGCTGTAATAGTTGATGCCATTGATAATAATGTCATCTTTATCTCTGCCAGTCAGCACGATTCGTCCTGACTGTAAATAGCCGATATCTCCAGTGTTAAACCATCCATCTTCGGTAAAAGCTTCGCGGTTGCGCTCTGGATTTTGATAGTAACCTCTTGTTACTGAAAGTCCTTTAACTTGGAATCTCCCAATCGCCCCTTCGGGAACGATTTGATTATTATCGTCAGTAATGCGAATTGATGCTCCCGGAATCGGCGGCCCAAGTTCTACAAATGACATATCATCTGATGAAGTTTCTAAAGAAAAACCATCAGACCAAGTAATTCCTGAGCAAGTCTCAGACATCCCAAAGGCTGGATGAATGGCGTTAGGTGGTAAACCATGTTGTTGGAGGAGCTTAAGAAAACTACGTGCTGTTTTCGGTACGATTTGCTCTCCAGCGTTCACGAGAAAGCGCATAGAAGATAAATCCCATGACTGCTGATTTATTTCACTAGCGCGTTCGTTAAGTAAGGAAAAAGCGAAGTTTGGGGCCCAAGAAATTGACGCTTGGTGGCGTTGAATCAATTCCAACCAACGAATGGGATTTTGCAGAATATATTCTGTAGATGCATGGATTTGCTTGCAACCTAAATCAACTGCCATCAGTCCCAGAAATACAATTGCACCCACATGCTCTAATGGCATCCAGTTCAAAACAATCTCATCACTGAAAAAATTGTTCATTTGGGCTGTGCCAGCCGTCATACTTAAGAGATTGCGATGAGTTAACATCACACCTTTAGGAAAACCAGTACTACCTGAAGTAAGTAATAGTAGTGCTAAATCATCTCGGTCACTTTGATGAATATTTCTATCTGGTTGGTTTTGGCGTAAGTTATCTACTGTCTCAACTGGAAAATTTTCGATATTTAAAAGTGCTGGTAACTCCCGAAGGCTTTGAACTAATTTTGAGCTTGTCAGAACAATAGGTTGCTCTAACATCTGCCAAGCATTGTGTAATTTGTTAACAGCGCTGTTAACCTGCCCGTAGGCAGGAGCAATAGAAAGTGGTACGGGAATAAAACCGCCTAATATACAACCCCAAAACGCAGGTATGAAATCTTGACTGAGATCGATTTGAAATATTACTTTGTCTAATGGTTTTAAACCTAGCTTTCTTAAACCAGCTAATATCTTTTGAGCATCTAATAGTAAATCTTTATAAGATTGAATAATTTCACAACCATCGGCTTGAATATAAACTAATTCTTTGTCTGGAAATTGAATAGCTGTTTTTTGCAGTGCTTCCCAAAGAAGTTTTGGAGCATTTTCTTCTTGTTTTAGTTCTTTGCCATGACTAACAGCTAGTTTGTTATTAGCAAAATCCTGATTGATAGTTGAACGAGAAAATTGAGGTGTAACTAAAGTATTGTTTTCTTCACCTGTGAGAGTTTTCCAATCATTTAGCAAGTCTGATATACGTAGCGATCGCTGCTGCTTGAGATGTTCTTGAACTACTACTGCTACTTGCTTAACTTCAGGTAATAACTGAATTTGCTCTGACCATTGCTGTATAAGATTTGTATCCCTTACTTCTAAATCATTTAAGACAGTTTCATCTATCTGTCCCGATGGAGTTAATGGTAAAGTGGAGACTGGCACAATCGCCTTCGGTATTAATTCGCTAGACAGAATTGTTTGCAAATAAGATAGCAATTGTTCTGGTACAAATAATCCTGATGGAACTACATAAGCAATTAAATCTTGTTTTGAATTTTCTGTCTGCCTCTCTATTACTACACAATCGTCAACAGCCAAACTCGACTTAATAGCATCTTCTACTTCTCTATATGGAAAAATTTTATTATTTGAATTTACTAAAAGCTGACTATGATTATCTAACTGCATTAGCTTATATATCCTTTTTAAAGTCCGCTCTTCAATAATTAACATTACCTAACTAAACTTCTGCTAAAAGTGGGTTGACATTAGGTAACAGCTAGCCCTCAAAATCATTTCTTAACAATTTCAATTTTTTTTCATCTCTACGTCTTCAGCATTAATCCTTAATCAGCTAAGTCTATTGTAATCAGCAAATCTTTAATTTCTTTAAAGACCAATTAAACAAATTCAGTTTTGTTAGGTTCTTGATAAATATCTTTAACAACAGCTTCAAGTCCATATTCTGCTACAGCATCCCCTTCAACCGTTATTAAACCAAATAGCCCAATACCTCCGACGATATTAAATGGATTTCCCAATGGTATAAGAATAGCTGCAACCGCAGCAGAATTACCCTCGATCTAACTGATGATTTTACTCTTTTTTGATAAAAACTAATTTATAGGACTCATATTTGATTGCGTGAAAAAACTCAGTACACCTCTAACTTTTCTCTCCTGTTAAAAGTTCCCTCTCGATCGCGCTTGCGCCTCTCTAGGAGAGGCTTCTCTTTCAGAGATGCTAACGCGAACGCCAACGCGCACCACGCAAATAATTTCAGAAATAAAAGCAGATTTTTATATCGTTGAAACAAACTTACTTTCTTGAAAGTAACATACTGAAAATTTCAGTTAAAGAATCATCTCATTTTTCTCAATAAAATGCAACAGCATTTCAAACAATTCGTTGAAGACAGTTAAGACAGTTAAGACAGTTAAGACAGTTAAGACAGCAATCGTCAACAATTTATGTTGTTCGCCAAGATTTAAAGCAGAATAATTCTATAAATTTAAGTAAATATTTAAATAAATATCTTGACTTAAAAATCCAAATAAACTATGTTTTTGATACAATGAACATAAATTTTGAATATTTGAGCAATAATTAAAAAAATTGCAATGAATTATAATTTTAAATAAGTTATAAGTTGAGAAAGGTTTAGTAATATTATTTAATAGTTGCCAAGATTTGAATTGGAAAAATCTTAATGGTAAGTGAGATATGGGAACTAATAGGGAGCGCAGCCATACTGGTATAATCAGTCGTAGAGAGTGCGACGATGGACGATGATAGCAATCTGAGTACACCCCATTATTCAAGCGATCGCCATAAATTTTAATCGTCACTAAGGACTTTCTTCAGTTCTACTCTTATTTGGAGATTAAAATATCGTGACAACACAGGTATATAGCCAATCAGTTATAACATTTGATGGTCAAGATGATTATATAAATTTTGGCAGGAATGATATTGGTGGTGTTTTTGCTGAGGGTAGTTCAGCCTTTACGATTTCTGGATGGATTAATCCTCAAGAACTAAAAAATCAAGCCACTACATACGGAACGCACAATGTTTTTTTTGCGCGTTCCTCAGACCGATATAGTGATAACTTTGAGTTTGGCATCAATGAATCAGGAAACTTAGATATATATATTGATGAGAAGGTTGAGAAGGTTATCAGAACCTTTGGCAATGGAGAATTAACTGTCGGACAATGGCACTTCTTTGCTATTGTTTTTAATCGGGGTCAACTGACTATACACCTTGATGAGCATGAATATTTTGGCTATTTGACAGGTGACTCTTTAAACAAAGCAACTAGTCCTGTAACTCTGGGCGCGACTTTACACAACAGTATATACTTCACAGGTCAATTAGCTAACATTAGCGTCTGGAATTATCCCTGTCCGCCAGTGGAAATCCAAACACACCGCTCTGGGCCTCTAATCGGCAATGAACAAGGATTAGTTGCTTATTGGATGTTAAATGAAGGAGAAGGATCGACCGTCAAAGACCAGACTGAAAATACTCATAATGGAACTTTGCATGGTAATCCCAGTTGGGGTTTAGCACAAATTCCATTTGGAATTACCCAATCATCGAACCAGAGCCAGACAACAAGCAATTCCCCAGAAGAGAACCAGTCAGTTGCAGAGGTTTCCTCCACTGAACTAACTGCTGTTGGCCAAGCTGACTCGCAGCAATCCATTGAAGTTTCCCCAGATGTAGAAAACGACGTTCTTGCAACTCCCACTCCCGTAGCCTCAACTACAGGAAAGGGAAAAAAAGGGTCAAAGAAGCAGAGTGAAAATACCAACATTCAAACTTCCCAGCCAAAGCAAGAGGAGAAAGTCGAAATAGTTCAAGCAACTGAAAGTCAAGTTCCAACCGATATCCAACAGCCCAAAAGATCACAAAAATTAACTCAGGAGCGATCGCAAAAAACTATGATTACTACAGCCAATCCTAGATATAAAATTCTTTCCATTGATGGAGGCGGTATTCGAGGGATTATCCCAGCGCTAATATTAGCAGAAATTGAAAAGCGCACACAAAAACCGATTTTTAGTTTATTCGACTTAATTGCAGGCACTTCAACCGGAGGAATTCTGGCACTAGGATTGACTAAACCCCAATTAAGTTTAGATCCATCTATATCTGAAAGTGAAGCCCAAGCTCAGTACAGTGCCGAACAGATGGTTAAATTATATGTCGAATATGGGGCTGAGATATTTTACGAGCCATTTTTTGAACATCTGCTCGGCCCTCTTGAAGATATGTTTACTCAGCCCAAATATGCGTCTGATGGCAGAGAGGAAATTATCAACAAATATTTTGGTAATACCCCTCTAGAAAATAATCTTAAAGAAGTTTTCGTCACTAGCTACGATATCGAACAGCGAATTCCAATATTCTTTACCAACAAAATCGAAAAACAACAGATAGAATCTAAAAAATTTCGGAAGGTGAGTGTCGGTTTTACACTCAAAGATGCGGCAATGGCAACTAGTGCGACACCTACTTATTTTCCTCCCTATCGAGTTGCGACTTCTCATAATCCTAGTGGCTTTTATAATTTAGTAGATGGAGGATTGGTTGCTAATAATCCAGCAAGCTTGGCGATTACAGAAGCGAAAATCAGTAGACAAACTCAAAGAACAGCGCTACATACCAACGATATCTTATTAGTTTCCTTGGGTACAGGTTCACTGACGAGTGTCTACAAGTATAACGATGTCAAAAATTGGGGACAATTGCAATGGGTAAAACCTCTTTTAAACATTGTTATGGACGGTGGTAGTGAAGTTGTAGCCGGAGAATTAGAACACTTATTTGAGTCTACTGAAAAAGAAATCAGAGGCTCTTATTATAGATTTCAAACATTCCTCACAGGTGAGTTAGAAGACATAGATAATGTCAAATCAGAAAATATTCGTCAGCTACAAACTATAGCCCATCGACTGATTACAGAAAGAAGTCAACAAATCGATGAGTTATGTAGTATTTTGTCAGCCTAAAAAACAGGCAGGGGACGAGGAGATGAGGGAGACAAGGGGACAAGGGAGACAAGGGAGACAAGGGGGACAAGGGGACAAGGGAGACAAGGGAGACAAGGAGATAAATAAAACTCCTAACTCCTAACTCTTAACTCCTAACTCCTAACTCCTCACTCAGCACTCAATTTTGTACAAGGAAAAATTAGTCACCATCTCGATCAAGTACTAAGCTAGCAAGTAAGGGTGAATAAATTCTATTACCCTTAATCAAGATTTAACCAAGAATGTAAGGATTTAAGGTAATTCCAATGGATGAAGTCGTTAAAAAAATCGCTGCTTTGGGTCTTCCTGGCATACTTTTGGTAATTGCAGTTTCTGCATCAGGTTTGGCGGGTGGTTACGGCGTTGTAGCTGCCCTGGCGGGGTTGGGAGGCCCGTTTGGCATCATCGGCGGTCTAGGTGTGCTTGGTTTGACAACACTTGTAGGGGAAGCTATAGCGGGATTTGGAATTGAAGCAGTTCTCAAGAACATTTATACAGAACGTCGTAAAACCGAATCTGTGAGATATCTCCTCAAAGAAATTAAAGATTTACCGATTACAGAGGATCTAAAACTCAAACTAAAAAATGAACTGAACCCAACAATCACTGAGAATTTTGAAGATGTTCAGCCGCCAAAAACAATTGAAATCGTCGAGGAATAATTTTACTGTTACATTTGTTGAGACTACCAACAAAATGTTACTAAATTAAGTGCGATCGCGCTTAATTACTCTCAAATAATAAAATGGCCTTTGAGTCCGACTTCTACCGAATTAAACCCTCAAAGGCCATTATTCAAAATCATGCAATGCAGCCTGAAAATATATTTAAACAGGAACAGATTAAAACCTAAAAACTTGTTCTGCACTAATTCATTCAATTTATAGTTTTTAACCACCACTTGTATACAGTATGGGTTGATAATCAAATGAATTTTTCAGAAAAAAAAAGTTTAGATTTAGAGAAAATACAGCAAATTAAAAATGATTTTGAATTAGTTTTATTGGATAAAACTTCAATAAACGAATGTACAGTAATTATTAAAAAAATATTTCCCCTAGAAGTCATACTATATATTGTTTCAAGTTCAAATATTTCACTAGAACAAATTCGCTCTTATCTTCAAGATATATGCGATGAAGCATTACTACCAAGAGCTTTGGTATCAGTGTCTCATCTACCTTTAACTGCCACAGGAGATGTAGACGAATTAGCTTTGAGCAACATTCCTGTTATTGATGAAATTTTAATTGAGCGAGTAGAAAACCAACTTAATTTTGATCGCAGAATCGAACAGGCAGTGATAGTAGTGCAGGAGTTGAGAAAGCAGATCCCCTCACTCCATTTGTCAGATTTGCTCCCAGATTGGCAAAACAAAAATGCATTTGTTAACTTTTCCCCAGTTCCCAAAGACTCCCAACCCAGTACACAACAACATTTCTTTGAACTAAAACCACTTGCCATCAGCTACGGTGGTATTCTCCCTGACGATCCCAATGCACCTATTACCTTACCCGAAGTTTTGCAAAGAACTGCTCAACAGGCTACAGGTGGGGAAATTATTTACCTGTTGCCTGATGGAACAGAACTACGCCAATCCTACGCTGAGTTACTTGAAGTTGCAAAGCGAATTCTTACTGGTTTGAGAAAATTGGGACTCAAGCCAAAAAACAAAGTTATATTGCAAATGGAACTTAATTGTGACATTATTCCTACCTTTTGGGGCTGCCTACTGGGAGGCTTTGTACCCGTAATCATGGAAGTGTCACCAACTTATAGAGAATCAAACAAGGTGGTGGATAAGCTTTGTCATATTTGGCAGTTCTTAGATAGTCCAGTCATCTTAACTACAGAAGCTCTCAAACAAGAGGTAGAATTACTATCGCAATGGCTACCAGAAGAACGCCTAAAAATAGACACGATTGAAGCATTAAAAGACAACACTGCCAGCACACAATATTACCAGAGTCAACCAGATGAAGTAGCTCTTTTTAACTTAACTTCTGGTAGTACAGGAATTCCAAAATGCGTTCAATTGACTCATCAAAATCTCATTGCTCGCGCTAGAGGGGCCAATAAACTTAATCAACACGAGCCAGAAGATGTAATTTTGAATTGGCTACCGTTCGATCACATTGGCAGCATTTCCGACTGGCATATTCGTGGTGTAGAAATCGGTTGTACCCTAGTTTATGCACAAAAAGAATATATCTTAGGTCGCATCCTCAACTGGTTAGATTTAATCCATAAATACCGGATTACTCATAGCTGGGCCTCCAATTTTGCTTATGCCATAGTTAATGACTCTTTTAAACAAGAACCAGAACAAAACTGGAACTTATCTTGCGTAAAATTCCTACTAACAGCTGGTGAAGCAGTATCCAGTAAAGCTGTGGAGGATTTTCAAGAAAATTTAGTGACTTACGGACTCAAAGCAACGGCAATTAGACCAGCTTTTGGGATGGCAGAGATGGGTTCAGGGATTACATATTATCAGCCGCACCAAGAAGCACCTTTGTTGTTCCATAGGGTAGACAAATCTAGATTGCAAAGTACTATTAAACGAGTAGAAATAGACCATCTAAATCATCATATTTTTACTGATTTAGGTTCAGTTATTCCGGGAATTACCATTCGCATAGTAGATAATAACAACTCTGTATTAAAAGAAGACACCATAGGTCGTTTGCAAGTCAAAGGTGATGCAGTTTCTCCAGGATATTACAACAACCACGATGCCAACAGTCAATCATTTTTAAAAGAGGGCTGGTTTGATACTGGAGATTTAGGATTCATTGCCAACGGACAATTGGTGGTTACTGGTCGCGCGAAAGAAACTATTATCATCAATGGAGCTAACTACTACAGTCATGAAATTGAAGCAGTAGTTGAAGAAATTGGCGAAATTGAAGTGTCTTACACCGCCGCTTGTGCAGTCTGCGATGCTGATGATACAACGGAGAAACTAGCCATTTTCTTTAATTCGCCAATTACAGAAGACCAAAAACTATTAGAACTACTAACTAAAATTCGGCAGGCAGTCGTCAGTAAAATCGGGTTGAATCCTGATTATTTAATTTTATTACCTAAAGAAGATATACCCAAAACTGTTATTGGTAAAATCCAGCGATCGCAACTTCGCAATCGCTTTGGTGCAGGTGAGTTTAACCACATTATCAAACAAATTGATATATTACTAAATAATACTAATACTATTCCTGACTGGTTCTATCAAAAAGTCTGGCGACGTAAGAAAGCCAAGCTTCTAAAAGCTTTACCTCAAGGTTGTCTAACTATAGTCTTCCTCGACGAGTTAGGATTGGGGACATTTGTTTGTCAGCAATTAGAACAGCAAAACCTGCCATATTTGTGTGTTTCACCCGGCTCTGATTTTGCTAAAAAAAGTTCCCATCACTTCTTTTTAACTCCTGGAAATGCAGAGCATTATCAGCTCTTACTTGACACAATCAAGGCAGAGAAACAGACCATTGGTCAGATTCTCCATCTGTGGAATTATCAAGAGTATAGCGGAGAAATCAAAAGCCTAGCAGCTCTGGAAAAAGCGCAAGAACAGGGAATCTACAGTTTGTTATTTCTTGTCCAAGCCATAGCAAAAACTCAAATCCCAGATTTACAGTTATTGTTTGTTTCTAGCTATACCCAGTCTACGCAGCCAACAGACAAGATTGCTTATGAAAAATCTCCAGTTCTCGGTGTCATTAAAACTATTCCTCAAGAAATACCCTGGTTAAATTGCCGTCACATAGATTTGACACCAAATTTAATACAGGCAGATGGTAACTATGTTTTACAAGAACTCCAGGTTTTATCAAAAGACCAAGAGGTTGCTTACCGGGATGGAGAACGTTTAATTGCAGGTTTAGAAAAAGTTAATCTGCAAAAAAAAGCAAAGCAAGAACTTCCCTTAAAAGTGGGGGGAATGTATCTGATAAGTGGTGGGCTTGGAGGTGTTGCGGTTGAAACTGCTAAATATCTAATTCAGTTTTTTAATGCCAAATTATTATTAGTAGGTCGGACTCGTTTATCAAATGTCTCATTAGAAAAAGTCAAGGTTTATCAGGAATTAAAGCAGCTTGGCTCCGTGATTTATGAAGCAGTGGATATCTGCGACTTTCAAGCCGTGCAACAAGTGGTGGAAAAAGCCAAGGCTAACTGGGGATGCCAACTAGATGGCGTGATTCATCTGGCGGGAACTTATCACGAACAAATGCTAGTGAATGAAACACCACAGAGTTTAGCTGCAATTTTGCAACCTAAAGTGTTAGGCACTTGGGTGCTACATCAGGTACTTAAGAAGCAAGGACAGGGGATTTTCATTAGCTTTTCTTCTTTAGCAAGTTTCTTTGGTGGAGCGACAATTTCGGCTTATGCTGCTGCTAACAATTTTTTGGAAAGCTTTAATCAATATCAACGTTTTATTGGTGGGTTGCACAGCTATTGCTTTGCTTGGACAAATTGGCGTGATACAGGAATCAATAAAGGTTATCAGAGGCAAGAAATCACCCGCGCTCAAGGCTATTATGAGATGAGTTTGCAACAAGGATTATATTCCTTTTTGGCTGGTTTATATCACGACCAAGCCCAACTAATAGTCGGTTTAGATGGCAGCAATCCCAAAATTCGCCGTTTCACCTCTGAGTTTCCAGAATTACAGAAATTAACTGCCTATTTCACTACGAGTAACGGTTCTATCGTACCAGAGTTATCAGATTTGATGGTACGCGATCGCTTCGGAACAACCGTTAACTGTGACTTCGTGCAACTATCGCAAATGCCCCTCACCGCTAATGGTGAAATCAATCGAGAATTATTGACTAAGGGTATAACTCAAAAAGCGATCGCTCCCCGAAACGAAACGGAACGGCAAATAGCTCAAATCTGGCAAGAAATTTTAAAAATACCCCAAATTAGTGTTTACGACAACTTCTTTCAACTAGGAGGAAATTCTTTGCTAGCCTTCCAAGTCATTTCTCGGTTGCGCGAGGCTTTTTCTGTTGAATTGTCGCCAAATCGTTTTTTTGCATCCCCAACTGTAGCTGGTTTGGGAGAAAGTCTTGAGGCGCTGCTAACTGTCGTCAGCAAGTGGAATGTAGCTATTGATGACGCAGAAGAAGAATATGAGGGAGGCGTATTATAAATGACAACAATAGAATTTGTATCTTATTTAAATAGTTTAGGCATAAAAATTTGGTTGGAAGGCGACCAGTTAAACTATCGCGCTCCCAAGCAAGTGATGAACCCAGACCTGAAAAACCAACTGCTAGAGCGAAAATCAGAAATCCTGGCTTTTCTAGAAGAAGCTAAGACTGCAACAGACTCCTCCTTTGAGCCAATACCATCTATGCAGCGTTCTGAGGAGTTGCCCTTATCCTTTGCCCAGCAGAGGATGTGGTTTCTCTATCAATTAGAGAGTCAAAGCCCATTTTATAATGAGAGTTGCCAGCTACGCCTTCAAGGTGTACTCAACACAGAAGCTCTTGAGCAGAGTATCAACGAAATCATCCGTCGTCACGAAATTCTGCGAACAACATTTCCAGCAGTAGATGGAAAACCTTTGCAGGTAATTTCTCCCAGCATGGCGATCGCCATGCCAGTTCTAGACTTGCAAGGTTTAGAAGCATCAGAGGTACAACAGATTGTCAAAAAAGAAGCTGGCCAACCTTTTGATTTGAGTAATGGCCCTTTGTTGCGAATCACTTTACTACGACTGGGGCCAGAGTCCCATGTCCTGGTATTGACTATGCACCACATCATCACGGATGGCTGGTCAATGGGGATATTCATCAAAGAGTTGTCCAACCTCTACCGAGCTTTTACTCTTAGTTCCCCTTTGCTCCTTTCTGAGTTGCCTATCCAGTATGCTGATTTTGCAGTTTGGCAGCGACAGTGGTTAACTGAGTCAGTTCAAAAACAACAACTGAATTACTGGAAGCAACAGTTAGCTGGTGCTACACCCTTATTAGAACTACCCACAGACAAACCGCGTCCCCCCGTTCAGACTTTTTGTGGTGCTACCAAAGAATTTCAAATTGACCAGAATTTGAGCAAGCAAATCAAAACCTTCAGCCAACAGTCAGGAGCTACCTTATTTCATACCCTACTGGCGGCTTTCGTAGTTTTAATGTTTCGTTACAGTGGTCAGGATGATATCTGCATCGGTAGCGCGATCGCCAACCGCAACCGCAAAGATATAGAACCATTGATTGGCTTTTTTGTCAATACATTGGTACTGCGTCACCGGATTGAGGGAAATCCTAGTTTTTATGAGTTTCTCTCTCAAGCGCGACAAGTTGCAACCTCTGCTTACAGTCATCAGGATGTTCCTTTTGAACAAGTAGTAGAAGCGTTGCAACCAGAACGATCTCTGAGCTACAATCCCCTTTTCCAGGTAATGTTTGTCTTAGAGAATTTCTCGTTAGATACATTAGAGTTGCCTAATCTTACCTTGACTCCCCAACTGGTAAAAAGGGAGACATCTCAGTTTGATTTGAGCTTGGCAGTTTGGCAGACAAAAGCAGGATTGATGGGTTCGTGGGAATATAACAGCGACCTCTTTGAGCCAGATACCATTGCGAGGATGACAAGTCATTTCCAGACTTTGTTAGCAGCGATTATTGCTAATCCCAATCAACCTATTGCTGAGTTACCACTACTGACTGAGTGCGAACGTCATCAGTTGCTAGTGGAATGGAATGATACTTATACGCCTTATCCTGACAGCAAATGCATCCATCAGTTGTTTGAGGAGCAGGTTGAAAAAACGCCAAATGCATTAGCTGTGGTCTATGAGGACGAGTCTCTGACATACCAACAGTTGAACCTCCGCGCCAATCAGTTGGCGCATCATCTGCAATCTTTAGGTGTTGGTGCAGAAGTACTGGTGGGAATTTGTGTTGAGCGTTCGCCCTTAATGATAGTAGGATTGCTGGGCATTCTCAAGGCTGGTGGGGCTTATGTACCGCTTGACCCAGCATATCCCCAAGAGCGGTTGGCGTTTATGCTAGAAGATGCCCAAGTTAAAGTACTGTTGACCCAGGAAAGCTTGGTCGCAACGCTACCGTCACATCAAGCGCAGGTGATTTGTCTGGATAGCGACACAGCAATCTTCAGCACCAGTGTAGAGAATTTACTCCACACAGCAACAACTGACAATCTGGCTTATGTGATTTACACTTCCGGTTCCACTGGCAAACCCAAAGGAGTGCAAATTGAACATCGAGGATTGTTAAATCTCGTCTTTTGGCATCAACAAGCTTTTGCAGTGTCGCCGCTTGACCGAGCAACACAAATTGCGGGAGTCGCATTTGACGCTTGTGGTTGGGAAATCTGGCCTTATCTGACTGCTGGAGCTAGCATTCACTTTCCCAATGATGAAACCCGGCTTTACCCTGAGCAACTACGAGATTGGTTGTTGTCAAAGGCAATAACCATTAGTTTCCTACCGACACCAATGGCCGAGAAAATTTTATCATTAAATTGGCCGGCGAATGCTGCTTTGCGGACTTTGCTCACAGGTGGGGATCAACTTCATCAATATCCTTCGGCTGCTCATCCCTTTAAGGTGGTGAATAATTACGGGCCAACAGAGAATACTGTAGTCACAACATCTGGTACTGTTCCTAAAAGACAACAAGACTATATACCACCTGCGATTGGGGGGGCGATCGCTAATACTCAAGTTTATATACTCGATTCCCTGTTGCAGCCTGTACCCATTGGTGTGACTGGAGAATTGTACATCGGTGGTGAGAGCTTGGCACGAGGCTACCTCCACCGTCCCGACTTGACGGCTGAAAGATTCATTCGTAACCCTTTCCAAAGAGGCAGAGGGGCAGGGGAGCAGGGAGCAGGGAGCAAGGGAGCAAGGGAGCAGGGAGCAGGGAGCAGGGGAGAAATAAAAGAGCGGCTTTATCGAACAGGCGATTTGGTTCGCTACCAAGCCGATGGCAATATAGAATTCTTGGGTCGCATTGATAACCAAGTTAAAATTCGTGGCTTTCGCATTGAACTTTCGGAAATTGAAGCGGCTTTGACTCAACACCCACAGGTACGCGATGCTGTTGTGCTTGCCAGAGAAGATAAACCTAGTATTAAGAGTTTGGCAGCATATATCATCCCAGAATTGACACAGCCAACCAGTAATGAGCTACGTCTGTTTCTCAAGTCAAAGCTCCCCAGTTACATGATACCTGCATCCTTCACAGTTCTAGAAGCTTTGCCGATTACCCCCAACGGCAAAGTAGACCGTCGTGCATTACCAGTACCAGAGTTCGAGTTCGATGAATCAACTGGCTTTGTCTCCCCCCACACCCATACTCAAGAAGTCTTAGCCAAGATTTGGCGGAATGTTTTATTGCTTAAACAAGTCGGTATCCACGACAATTTCTTTGAATTGGGCGGGGATTCCATCATTAGTATGCAAATTATTGCTAAAGCTAATCAAGCCGGACTCAAGCTGACTCCGAAACAACTTTTTCAACACCAAACAATTGCTGAATTAGCTGCTGTTGCTGGTACAATTAACTTGGTTCAATCAGAACAAAGTTTAGTTACAGGGGTTGTCCCTCTAACACCGATTCAGCACTGGTTCTTTGGGCAAAATCTGCCGGAACCTCATCACTTTAACCAATCCTTCCTGCTAGAAGTTCCCGCAAATTTGCAACCGGAGTTATTAAAGCAGGCACTACAAAAATTACTGTACCATCACGATGCTTTACGCCTGCGGTTTGTGCAGCAGGAGGGGCAATGGCAGCAGTACAACAGTGATGTGAGCGATGGCGTATCGTTGGGTATTGCAGATTTGTCTTATCTGCCCCAAGCAGAACAGTTAAGGACAATTGAAGCAAGGGCAGACGAAGCACAAAGGACGCTGAACTTAGCAGATGGGCCGCTAATGCGGGTCGTTCTATTTCATTTAGGCAATTCTCCCGGACGTTTACTCATCGTCATCCATCACTTGGCTGTAGATGGGATCTCGTGGCGAATATTGTTAGAAGATTTATCTGGAGCATACAAACAATTAGAAACTGGCAAAAGTATCCAACTACCTGCAAAAACCACATCCTTTAAGGATTGGGCAATTCGATTGCAGGATTATGCCCGCTCTCAAGAATACTCACAGCTAGATTACTGGCTGGACTCAATGCAGTTGCCAATTGCTCCTTTACCGTTGGATTATGCTGCTGTTGCCCAAGATAATACTGTAGCTTCCAGTCGGATTGTATCTGTATACCTGAGTGGAGAACAGACTCGTGCTCTATTACAGGATGTCCCTGGAGCTTACAATACTCAAATTAACGATGTGCTATTGACCGCGTTGGTGCAAACTTTCACTCGTTGGACAGGTTCTCACTCTTTATTGATTGACTTAGAAGGTCATGGACGAGAAGACTTGTTTGAGGATGTGGACTTGTCTCGTACTGTAGGCTGGTTTACTAGTATATTCCCTGTGCTGTTAAAACTTGAGGATCGTTTCGATCCCGGAGAGGTTCTGAAGTCGGTCAAAGAGCAACTACGAGGTATTCCCAACCGGGGTATTGATTATGGCATCTGGCGCTATCTTAGGCTGGATGAGAGCGATCGCAGTGAAAAAGCAGGGGGCAGGGGGCAGGGAGCAGGGGAGCAGGGGAGCAGGGGAGCAGGGGAGCAGGGGAGCAGGGGAGCAGGGAGCAGGGGAGAAAAACTACCTATACCAGTCCTACCCCGAGCTGAGGTGAGCTTTAACTACTTGGGTCAATTTGACCAAACGCAGTTAGCAACCCTTGGCTGGAAATATGCTCAAGAGTCTTGCGGTTCCATTCACAGCCCTAAAGGACAACGCCGCCATTTGTTAACAGTGAATGGATTAGTCGTTGAAGGCAGGCTGAAACTGGAATGGCAATATAGCGAGCATTTCCATAGCCGGGCCACTGTAGAAAATCTGGCTAATGAGTATATAGAAACCTTAGAAACTATTATTGCCCACTGTTTATCCCCAGAGGCAGGTGGCTATACTCCTTCAGATTTCCCAGAAGTTGAGTTTAGCCAAGAAGCTTTGGACGAACTGCTAGCAGAAATTAATTAAAAATAAAGTCGTCTACATTTAAAACCAAATTTCTGTTTTAACAAGGTTTTCTGCAAATAAACTAAATTCTTGGAGGTGATTTATAACAAAGCTACTAATGACTCGCTACTAAAAAATATCATGATGATTACTCAGGAAAAACTATGCTGGAATTTCAGATTGAATTTAAACCTCGTATCCCTCCTGCCAAAAATTTAGTCATAGGTACTTTGGGGCCTGCTGCTACTAGTAGTGATTATGCTGCTAAACATATAACTAACCATCTGGCTTCAGAACAAGTAACTGTATCAACTCAGTTATTTGATACTTTTACAGATGTTAGAGAAGCTTTGCTGCAAGACAAGGTGAATTTGGCTTTAGTTCCTCATGCTTACGACCGGATTAATGAGTTTTATATGGAGCCAAGTTTTGATTTAGGTTTCATTTTTATATATCCTACTCCAGTTTATGGATTGGCTAAGAAAAAAAATACAGAGGTAGTTTTCAACGGTTCTAGAATTGTTACTCATCCTGCTCCTTTACCTTTGTTGACAGAACTCTTGCCAGATTCTCAAGATCGAACACAAATACAAGTGGATTTGTCTCCTTCTACCAGCGATTCAGCAATTCAAGTAATGCAGGGTTTAGCTGATTTGGCTATTACTAATGAGAATGCTGTTAAAGCCTACGATTTAGAGTTTATTTCAACCTACGGAAATATCCAGATGAGTTGGTCAATTTTTCAGAAAAAATTAGCAGAAAATTATGTCTAAATATTTTCCTCAGCCAAAAACCATCAAAATTAATTCAGATGTAGAGTTAATTGCATTTCAATGTCAAGATACAGTTGTGCAATTAGTTTCTATTCCAGCAGGGGCTACGTTTGAATTACATCGGCATCCTGAAAGTCAAATTGGAATGCAAATCAAAGGGCGTTTAGAAATAAATATTAATGGTACTAAAGAAATTCTTGAACCCCTTAAGCAAGTTTATGTGGCAGGTTCTAATGTTCTTCATGGTTCTATAAACCCTTTCTCCGAAACAGCATTAGCATTTGATGTGAAACGCATCACTCATTCTGAGGAAGCTGAGGAAGCTATTTTGAAAGTTTCACCAACTCCAGATGAAATTACAGGTTTTGAGTGCCAGTCTGTTGTTGGTTCTTGGTTTAAAATTATTATTACTAAAATTCCTCCAAAAGGAATAATACCAATTCGCCAGTCTGCTAGTGAAACAATGGGAATAATTCTTAACGGTCAGTTGAGAATGATGGTGGAAGAACAACAGCAGCAGTTAGAATCTAATAGTGTTTATTATGCTCCTGCTGATGTTCTTTATGGAGGATATAATCTCTGTGACGAAATAGTATTTTTGGTTGAAATTTCAATTAAACCTCCCTCTCTTGTCTCAGTCCAAGATACTGTTTCCAAGACATATATGGCGCGATCGCTAACTACTTCGTAAGGGAACAATCATGGATTTAGGATTAACACAGAAAGTAGCTTTAGTGACAGGAGCAAGTGCTGGTATAGGTTATAGCGTTGCCCAAAAGCTGGCAGCAGAAGGTTGTCAGTTAATAATTTGTGGGAGAAATTATGAGCGGTTAGAACAAGCTTATCAAGGTTTGGTTGGTTCTCAAGTTAAAATTATCCCGATTTGTGCTGATGTGCAAAATGCAAGTGATTCTCAAAAGTTAGTCCAAGAAGCTATCAGCCAGGTTGGCAAAATTGATATCTTAGTTAATAATTCCGAAGGGGCTAGTTTTTCTAATGAAGCAGTAGAAAATTTATCTGATGAAGATTGGATAACTGTGTTTGAAGGTAAGTTAATGGGCTATATTCGCATGACGAATTTAGTGCTACCGACAATGAAAAATCAGCGATGGGGGCGCATTATCAATATTGTTGGAACATCAGGAAAAGAACCTTCTAGTCGTCTTGTGAAATCGGGAGTGGCGAATGCTGGATTAATCAACTTTACTAAAACTGTTGCTTCGCAAGTTGCTAAGTGGAATGTTTTAGTTACCTGTGTCAATCCTGGTCTGATTGATACTCCAAGGCATAGAGAATATTTAGAAGTATTTGCCCAAGAGGAAGGTCGGACGGTTGATTCGATAATAGAAGGAACGAATAAGATAATTCCTCTTGGTCGCCGCGGTGTTTCTAGTGAGGTTGCTAATTTGGTAGCTTTTCTAGCGTCAGAATGTGCTAGCTATATTACGGGTGTTACTATTCCGATAGATGGCGGATTGTCAACGTCTGCTTTTTAAGAGATTGAGTAAGTTTTTAGTTTATATAAGTTCTATTTTATTTATGAAAATTACTTTTTTTAAACGAACCGCAGAGGCCTAGAGGTTATTAATACATTGCTAATAAAATTGGGCAAACCTCTGCGTACCTTTGGGCTTGACTCTGCGCTCCTCTGCGTTAATAAACATTGGTTTTGTACCTCACTTAAATGAAAATCGCAATAACATAATTAAGATCGTCTTTAAAAAACAATGGTAGTTGCACAAAAACAAAGTAAAAATAAAGATATTGAATCTATTTATCCCCTTTCACCTACGCAGGAGGGGATACTCTTTCATACTCTCTATGAGTCGGAATGGACAATCTATTTTGAGCAGTTTCAATTAACTATTCATGGCAATTTAGATTCAGGTATATTTGAACGAGCTTGGCAACTGTTGGTAGAGCGACATTCGGCTTTGCGGACTCTTTTTGTTTGGAAGAATCGCAAACAATCAGTTCAGGTGGTGCGTAAACAAGTGAATTTGCCTTGGTCTATTTTAGACTGGCGAATGTTTCCTCAGCAAGAGCAAGAAATACGTCTCAATTCTTTCTTAGATTCAGATAGAAAACAAGGTTTTGAACTTGACAAAGCTCCATTAATGCGCTTTGCTTTAATCCGAGTAGCCGATGAAACTTATGAGTTTGTTTGGAGTTTTCATCACCTATTAGTTGATGGCTGGAGTTGGCCGATTATCTTCAAAGAATTGTTTGCTTTATATGAGTCAATTCAGAACGGTCAACAGTTATATTTAGCTCCCAGTCGTCCTTACCGAGATTATATTAATTGGTTGCAACAGCAAGATTTGGCTGAAGCGAAGGCATTCTGGCAACAAAATCTTGAGGGGTTTACTGCACCTACGCCTTTAATAGTTGAACGATCGCTAGGGCAGAGTTCTCACCAACAGCAAAATATTGAGGTGCGATCGCAACATCTATCAACCGAGACGACAACTACCTTAAAATCTTTTGCCCAACAACATCATCTCACACTTGCCACCTTGATACAAGCAGCTTGGGGGCTGTTACTAAGTCGTTATAGTGGTGAGTCTGATGTAGTTTTTGGCACTACTGTATCTGGGCGTCCACCTACTTTATCTGGTGTGGAGTCGATGGTGGGATTGTTCATTAATACATTACCCGCACGGGTGAAAATCCCGGATACAACCGATTTGTTAACCTGGCTGCGGTTGTTGCAACAAGAGTACATAGAACGGGAGCAGTATTCATACACTCCACTGGTAGATATTCAAGGCGTAAGTGAAATTCCTCGCACTCAACTTTTGTTTGAAAGCCTGGTTGTATTTGAAAACTATCCTGTAAATGTAACATTGCAGCAACTTCCTGGAAACTTAAGCATTGGGGAACTACAAGACAGAGGACAAACCAATTATCCTCTCACACTGCTGGCAATTCCTGGCGAGGAAATGACTGTCAAAATTTACTACGATCGCCAACGCTTTGATGCAAACATTATCGATCGCATGGCTGGTCATTTCCTTACTCTGTTGCAGGGAATTACCGCTAATCCTCATCGCACCCCAGGCGAGTTACCGATACTGACTCCAAGAGAGCAAGATTTGCTTTTAGTACAGTGGAATGCTACCTCAGCAGCACATCCCATCAATCGTTGCATCCATCAGTTATTTGAGGAGCAAGTTGAAAGAACACCCCAAGCCTTAGCGGTGGTATATGAAAATCAACGATTGACTTATGAGGAGTTAAATCAGCAAGCCAATAAAATCGCCCACTACTTGCAACGCTTCGGTGTGAAACCAGATGTGCCGGTGGGTATTTGTGTGGAGCGATCGCTAGCAGCTGCTAGCGCTATTTTAGGAACTCTCAAGGCTGGAGGAGTTTGCGTTCCCCTCGATCCTACTTATCCATCAGAGCGTTTAGCCTTCATGCTCAACGATTCTCAAACACCAGTCATCTTAACTCAAACACATTTGCAGTCATTATTTAATGGCAACTTGGCTCATCGTCTAATTGTGTTAGATGAAGATGAAGACGAAATCGCCAAAGAATCTGAGAGTAATCTGCAAGTTGAGGTAGGAGTTGATAATTTAGCCTATATCATATATACCTCTGGCTCTACTGGCACTCCTAAAGGCACTCTTGTTACCCAGCGATCGCTCGCCAATTTAGTAGCACACCATCAGGCAAAAATGGCCACAGGTATTGGTGTGCTTCAGTTTGCCTCCCTGAGTTTTGATGTCAGCTATCACGAAATATCCGTGGCGTGGGGCTTGGGAGGTACGCTGTATATGATTTCTGAATGCGATCGCAAAGATTTAGATAAATTAATTCATTTACTTGCTAATAACCCAATTGGTAAAGTTTTTCTGCCAGTTAGCCTTTGGCAGCAATTAGCAGAAATATACGGAGAGCAAGAACATCTATTTCAGAATATTCGGGAAGCGATCGCTTGTGGCGAACAACTCCAAATTACTCAGCCTACGATCGAGCTGTTTAAGCGTCTGGAAAATTGTACACTCTACAATTTCTATGGCCCTACAGAAGCAGACTTAGTTACAGCTTATACTTTTAGCCAAAACCCAGATGAATGGCCGATTTATCCGCCCATTGGTAAAGCTGCTGTCAACGTGCAAGTTTATTTATTAGACAACAATCTGCAACCCGTGCCGATTGGTGTGGCTGGGGAACTCTACGTGAGTGGTGATGGTTTGGCTCGTGGCTACCTCAATCGTGCAGATTTGACGAATCAGAAATTTCTCCCAAATCCGTTTACCGATTTTGGATTGCCGATTTTAGATTTTAGATTGAGGGACACAAGTGAAAATTTCCAATCTGCTGAAAGTTCTGAGAATCCAAAATCCAAAATCCAAAATCTAAAATCAAGTTGTTTGTACAAAACTGGGGACTTAGCCCAATATCTACCAGATGGGAATATCGAGTTTTTGGGACGAATAGATGATTTAGTAAAAATTCGGGGCTTTCGCGTTGAACTGGGAGAAGTTGAAGCCGTTCTGAGCAAACATCCTCAAATTAACCAAGCAGTAGCAAAAGTGTATGGGGAAAGTGCCAGGGAAAAATATTTAGTCGCTTACTTTGTCCCCATTGTGGGAGAGACAATCACAGTCGAACAACTGCGGGCTTTTTTAACTAAGCAATTGCCAGATTATATGATTCCATCAGCTTTTGTCGAAATGGAATCATTCCCGCTCACACCCAATGGTAAGGTAAACCGTCGCGCTCTCCCAGAACCAACAACCAGCCGACCGGAATTAAGTCAAACTTTTGTTGAACCGCGTACTCCCACTGAAGAAATCTTGGTTGGGATTTGGAGAGATGTTTTAGGGTTAGAACGAGTTGGTATTTACGATAACTTCTTTGATTTGGGGGGACATTCTTTACTGGCAACTCAGGTGATTGCTTTAACGCGCAAAGCATTTGGGATAGAATTACCACTATTGAGTTTATTTGAGTCTCCGGCGATCGCACCTTTAGCTCAAAAAATTGCTACAGCTAAAGCCCCAGACCGGCAGGAGTTAGCTCTAAAACGACTTCCTCCCCAAAACGAGCCAATACCAATTTCTTTAACCCAGCTAGAGTTGTGGTTTTTTGACCAATTCTATCCAGGCAATTCCATCTATAACCTGCCTTTGGTCTATCGCATCACAGGTGCGCTTAACGAGAAAGCATTAGAGGAGAGTTTAAGAGAAATTGTCCGGCGACATGAGACATTGCGATCGACTTTTCAGGTTAAGAATGGCCAAGTCGTCTATGCTGTTATTAACGAGCCTGTCTTTGACTTTTCAGTAATCGATCTCCGGCACATCAGCGAAACTGAGCGCGAAGCTCAAGCCGCACAACAGGCTGAACAGGAAATTAAGCATCCTTTTGATTTGGCACGAGGCCCTTTATTACGCAGCAAGCTTTGGCGTTTGGATGAACAAGAGTATCTATTCGTTGCCGTCACCCACCATATTGTTGCTGATGGTTGGTCTTTTAGTGTCCTAACCCAAGAACTGGCAAAGGTTTACGAAGCCTTTTGTGAAGGTAAGCCGTCGCCGTTGACTGAGTTACCGATTAAATATACCGACTTTGCTCAATGGCAAAGGCAGTGGTTACAAGGAGAAGTCTTAGAATCTCAGCTTCAGTTTTGGCAAAAGCATTTAGGCACTAGTCCGCCAATATTGAAGCTACCATGCGTTAGCGAAGCTGGCCGTAGGCATCGCCCACGTCCACCAGTGCGAACCTTCAAGGGTTCGAGTCAATCAGTATTTCTCTCAAAAAAATTAACCGAAGCGCTGAAGGCACTGAGTCAACAGGAAGGCGTAACCCTGTTTATGACATTGTTGGCAGCATTCCAGACATTACTCTTCTCTTATACAAGACAGGAAAATATCATTGTCAGCAGCGCCTTGGCAAATCGCACCAAAGTAGAAACTGAAGGACTGATTGGTTTCTTTGTCAATTTACTGCCATTTTGTACCAATTTAGGAGGAAATCCCAGCTTCCGAGAACTACTTAGCCGAGTGCGCGAGGTAGCCTTGGGTGTTTACGCTCATCAAGAAATGCCCCTGATTAAGCTAATAGAAGAACTCCAACCAGTCAGAGATCCCAGTTACACATTAATAAATCAAGTAATGTTTGTCTTTCAAAATACTCCAGAGGATAATTTACAATTTGCAAATCTTACTTTGAAAGAGCAGTTTATTGCTAGAGATACAAAAGATACCGCAGAGTTTGATTTAGAGTTAACGCTCGAAGAAACATCAACAGGTATTGAAGGTCTGCTTGTATACAGAACCGATTTATTTGAAGCTGCCACTATTACCAAGATGGTCTATAATTTTCAGACTTTACTGGAAAAAATAACGACCAATTATAACCAGCGTTTAACTGAACTTATCTTAATATCTGAACCCCCAAGTTTGCCCACTCAAACTGTTGTCTCTCCAATATCGAGGGATTTTGTTACACCTCAAAATTCTATCGAAGAAGTTGTATTAGCTATCTGGAAAGAAATTTTAGGGATAGATCGGATTAGCACTCAAGACAACTTTTTTGAACTGGGAGGACATTCTGCTCAAGCTCTTGAAGTTATATGCAAACTACAGTCAGCTTTGCAAGTCGAACTACCGTTGATTTACTTGTTTGAAAAACCTACTGTATTTCAGCTAGCAGCAGCCATCCAATATCAATTAAATAGTTAAGAAATTTCATTTCCATGTAGGGTGTGTTGTCGCATAGCGCAACGCACCGTCAACAATCTAAGGTGCGTTAGCCTACGGCATAACACACCCTACGTCTGGAAGTACTTTAAACTTCGATTTATTCTTGCCTACTTATCTAATATTTCAACTGCTCTGTCCAAGCAAATCTTAATTTAGAGATGAAAAACATGGAACTTACAAAAAATAATCAAATAATTGAAAATACCAAACATAGTATTAGGGAAGTTACTCAAATATCTAACGAAGAACTTCGTATATTGCATGAAATTCCTACATTTAGAACGATTGTTCAAACATTCGTTGTCAGAGCATCATCTATACCCAAGTATGCCACCGTCTAACTACTCCAAGATACATGAGTTAATTCAAGATCGCCTTCAGCATATTGAAAAATCATACTTGATGTTTCATCTCAAAGTAATGCAGGGCTTGATGTCAGCAAAAAGTCATTAATGAATCGCTCTTTTAATCAAAACACATTTATGATGCAATATCGTAGATTCGGGCGTACAGAATTGCCAATGCCAGTCTTTTCCTGTGGCGGAATGCGCTACGTCTATACTGAGTATAAGGAGCTGACTCAAGAACAAATTCCCGATGAAAATCAACAGAATTTAGAAGCCACTATTCGCCGTTCTTTAGAAGTTGGCATCAATCACATCGAAACTGCCCGAATGTATGGAACTTCTGAGATGCAATTAGGAGCTATTTTACCTAAATTACCTCGAGAAAAAATTATTGTCCAGACTAAGGTTACTCCTACATCTGACTCTGAAGATTTCCGCCATTTATGTGAGAAATCTTTGGCTTTATTAAAGCTAGATTACATTGACTTATTAACACTGCATGGCATTAATAATTACCAACATCTTGAAGATAGCATTCGTCTTAATGGCTGTCTTGATGTAGCGCGACAGTTGCAAGCTCAGGGTAAGGTAAAGTTTATTGGTTTTTCTACCCACGCTCCAACAGACTTAATTATCAAAACCATTGAAACCAATCAATTTGATTATGTCAATCTCCACTGGTACTACATTAATCAATTCAATTGGCCCGCCATTGAAGCCGCCACACGTCATGATATGGGTGTATTTATCATTAGCCCATCAGATAAAGGTGGTATGCTTTATAAGCCTCCACAAAAGTTATTAGACTTGTGCTATCCTCTTAGCCCGATGGTGTTTAACGATCTGTTTTGTTTGAGCCATCCGCAAGTACATACTCTCAGCTTGGGCGCATCTAAACCATCAGATTTTGACGAACACTTGAAGGTTATAGAACTTTTAGAACGAGCAGATGAAATTTTACCACCAATTTTAAACCGTTTAGAGAAAGCAGCGATCGCCACATTAGGACAAGACTGGTATCGCACTTGGCACACTGGTTTACCCAGATATCCCCAAACCCCTGGTGAGATTAATATTCCAGTTATTTTATGGTTGCGAAATTTAGCGATCGCTTTTGATATGTTTGAATATGCTACAAGGCGTTACAACCACTTAAATACTGCCGATCCTTGGTTCCCTGGCTTGACAGCAGAAAAAGTTAGACAATTCGATCTAAGTGATTGTTTGCGTCATAGTCCCCATGCAGATAAAATACCAGCTTTATTAGAAGATGCTCATAGGTTGTTATCTCAACCTAGTCAATAAGAAATTGCGGAGTGGTTTCACGATGTCGCATTCTAAGTTATTAAAAAATTATAAAAAATATACTTTAATTCGTCATCGTTGGCTAGTAATTTTGCTGGCTTTAATAACTGCGATCGCCATAATTATCTATCATCAAATTACCTCAAAAATCCCAGCAATACCAACATCTGAAATTATTGTCCCTTTCCCAACTGAACCGACAACTTTCAATCCAGCTTTAATCGTAGAATCGGCTTATATTTTAAACTATACTTATGAAGGGCTAGTTAAAGAAAATGCTCGTGGAGAAATTGAACCCGATCTAGCTAAATCTTGGCAAACTTCCAAGGATAATAAACAAGTAATTTACACCCTCAGAAAAGGGCTAAAATGGTCAGATGGAAAACCACTAACGGCTGAAGATGTCGTTTTTACCTACAATGAAATTTACCGTAATCCAGACATTCCTACTTACGCCAAAGACTTCTTTATAATTGGTCAAAATCGTACCTTACCTACTGTACGAAAGCTTGATAATTTGCGAGTTGAATTTACATTACCTGAACCATTTGCTCCATTTATTCGGGCTACAAAATTAGAAATTTTACCAGCCCATATTTTTCGGGAAAGCGTCAAAACAAAAGAGCAGGAAGGCATACCCAAATTTATGTCAATTTGGGGAACTGATACTCCCCCAAAAAATATTATTGTCAACGGCCCTTATACAATAGAATCTTATACTCCGAGCCAGCGAATAATTTTCCGCAAAAATCCATATTACTGGCGTAAAGATACTCAAGGCAACTCACAACCTTATATTGAGCGCGTGATTGGACAAATTATTCCTAATCAAGATACTTCTTTAATCCAATTTCGTTCTGGAGGATTGGATTACATCAACGTCAATACTGATTATTTTTCATTATTAAAACATGAAGAAAGTAAAGGAAAGTTTACTATCTATAATGGCGGTCTTTTTATTGGGTCAACTGCTATTACTTTTAATCTCAATCAAGGTAGTAGGAATGGTCAAGCATTGGTCGATCCTATAAAGTCTCGTTGGTTCAATACAGTGGAATTTAGACAAGCAGTTGCCTATGGAATTGACCGCCAACAAATACTCAACAATATCTATAAGGGATTGGGTAAACTGCAAAATTCGCCGATTGCTGTACAGAGCAAGTATTATTCTCCTGTTCAAACTGTCTACGAATACAATCTTCAAAAAGCGAAAAAATTACTTCTAAAAGCAGGTTTTAAATACAACAATCAAGGTCAGCTATTAGACGAGCAAGGCAATATTGTCCGCTTTAGCCTAATGACGAATAGTACCAATAATGCATTGCAGGCGATGGGAGTACACATAAAACAAAATTTGAGTAACCTTGGCATAACTGTTGATTTTAATCCCGTAGCTGCTAGCATTTTCATCAATAAATTGACTCAAACTTTTGATTGGGACTGTCAATTACTTGAGGTTGCTGTCGGTCAAGAACCAAATGATTGGGCTAATGTTTGGTTGCCTGAAGCTGGTTGGCACTTTTTTAATCAAGAATCCCAAGCAGGACAAATGCCGATAATAGGGCGACAGGTTGCAGATTGGGAACGAAAAATTGGTAATTTATACATTCAAGCAGCCTCCGAAGTGGATGAAGCAAAGCGTAAAGCTATGTATGTAGAAACTCAACAAATTACTCAGGAGTATCTGCCATTTATTTATCTAGTTAACCCTTTATCAATGGTGGCAGTACGAAATCGTATCCAAGGTATTGAACACTCTGCCCTACTAGGAACATTTTGGAACACTTACAACTTGAAACTGACTGAGATTAACTAAAGAGGATATCGTTTGTATGCAAATTCCTATCATTGATTTCAATCCTTTTCTTATAGGTGACTTAACCGCAAAAGAAGCTGTCGCTGCACAAATTTCTCTTGCTATTCATGAGGTCGGATGTTTCTACCTCAAAAATTATGGTATTCCTAATACTCTAATTGCTCAAGTTTTTTCACAAACCGAGTGCTTTTTTGCACTACCGGAGCATGAAAAAGAACAAATATCTTTCTTTCCAGATCGGAATCTTCGCGGATATCATAATTTTAAAAAGAGTGAAGATAAACATAATGCCAATGAGCTAATGACTGAAGGCTTTCATTTTGGGAAAGAAATTACTCCTGATGAAGTTGGTGCGATTGAAGATCCTTTTTTTGAACCGAATAAATGGCCTAAAAATCCAACTCAGTTTCGTGAAGTGATGATAGAATTTTTCATGGGTTGTCACGAAAGCGCCCTGAAAGTATTCCAAGCTTTGGCTATTTCCCTGAGAATTCCAGAAAATTACTTTACAAATTTATATTCAGAGCAGAATCACGGCATAGTTTTACATCACTACCCATCGATATATCATCCTCCAGAACTAGGAAAAGTTTATCTGGCAGAACATACCGACATCGGAACGCTGACATTTTTATTTCAAGATTCTGAAGGATTAGAAGTATATACAAATGCTGGGGAATGGGTTGTAGCGCCCTTCATTCCTGATGCAATTATCGTATTGGTGGCAGATTTAATGCAGCGATGGACGAACGATAAATTTGGCGCTACACGACATCGAGTTATAGTTCCAACTCAATCTCACAGTGCTAAACAAAGGTACTCATGCGCCTTTTTTACAGGCCCTAATTACGATGCTCAAATTAAGTCCATTCAGACTTGCTTAGATATAGATGAAGTTCCTAAGTATCCACCAATTCTTGCACAGGAATATTTTAAACAGCCAAAAGGGTAATTCGTAATGACGCTTTTGCGTCGCTAACATAATTCGTAATTAATACATTACTTTAAAAAGGGTTGATCCAATTGCTAGCAAAGTCAAATCCTCCAACTTGGTTAAAAATTTTGGTAATTAGCCTGATTGGGTTAGGTATTTTCTTTCGCTTTACCCATTTAGGGCAAAAAGTGTATTGGTACGATGAAATTGCTACATCGCTGGCAATATCTGGTCATACGCTAGCTGAGGTTAAACAAGAAGTTTTTAGCAATTGGGGTAATAATCAAGGCATAATTCCTGCCATCACTTTAGACAAATATCAACACATTAACCCAGATCGATCTGTGGCTGATACAGTTCGCTACTTAATAACTTCAGACCCGCAACATCCACCTTTGTATTATGTAATGGTGAGATTGTGGGCGCAAGTCTTTGGGGATTTTCCGGCGGGAGTTAGGAGTTTATCAGCAGTAATCAGTTTGTTGATATTTCCTAGTGTGTATTGGTTGTGTTTAGAGTTATTTGAATCACCACTAGTAGGGTGGGTGGGAATGGCTGTGATGGGGATTTCTCCCTTGCAGGTTTTCTTTGCCCAAGATGCACGAGAATACGGTTTGTGGATGGTGATGATCCTAGTATCAAGTGCTGCTTTGTTGCGAGCTATTCGCCGAGAAAGTTTCTCTACCTGGGCTGTGTATGCTCTCACCCTAGCCTTGGGATTCTATACCCATTTATTAACAGTAATGGTTGCGATCGCTCATGGGATTTATGTAGTTATTAGGCAAAAGTTTCGCTTTCACAAAACCTTGCGTAATTATTTACTGAGTTCAATAGCAGCTTGCTTAATGTTTTTACCCTGGCTAACGGTGCTGATTACCAAAGCTGACACAGCAACAAATCTTTTGTCATGGATAACATTTAAAACCGATAGTCCTTTTGACCTGATTGGAATTTGGCTCAGTCGGATTAGCCGAATATTTTTTGATTTTAATTTGGCTTCTGATGATGCTTGGGTCAATAATTTGCCTGCGGAAAGTCCTTTATTTTATAGCATTCCTACAATAATAGCCAGTTTATTGTTGATTATTTACATTATCATTTTCTTGAAAAATCACTTATCAAATAACACTAGTTTATTTATTGCTTTATTAGGGGGATTTCCCGGTTTAACATTGCTTTTATACGACCTAATTTTTGGAGGAATTCGCTCCATTTATTTTCGCTATCAGTTACCCTTATACCTCAGCATCCAAATTGCTGTAATCTATATTTTAGCTTTCCAGCTTTTTTTAGCAAAGAACTGGCAGAAAAATCTTTGGCAAATTATGACGATGGGATTACTCCTCTCTGGGCTAGTTTCTGATGTTAGATTTTTTCAGACTGAAACTTGGTGGTCACAAATTGGTGGCAAGAATTTGCTAGCAATGAGTCAACTTATTAATCAATCTAATAGTATTTTATTGGTAAGTAGTAAAAATGATTATAACTTGGGAGTTATCCTCACCTTAAGTCATAACTTAAAGCCAAAAGTTGGCTTACTTACAATCCAAAATGACCAGTTACCAATAATTCCTCAATATTACAATACTATTTTCTTTGTTGACGATCTGGAAAATAGTTTAGCTCATCAGCTTGAGAAGGATAAAACTAACTCCCTGAAATTAGTCTATCCACTTGAAGGGTTTTGGCAACTCGAGAAAAATCAGAAGACGTGAATATTTCTGATTGTAGCAGCCTCGATAAAAAATATTAAGTGAGTAAAAATTGAATGAATAAATTTATTAACTACTTTAGTATTAGCTTCTTGAGAGATAAAGTCCAATTATTTGTTTCTTCAACGCTCATAAGTCGGTTTTTTCGCTTTGCTGTAGTCGGTTTTAGTGGGGTAATTGTAGACTTGGGAGCATTTTATTTTTTACATAGCTCATTATGTTTGGCGTTAACTCTGAGTGCAATGCTTTCCACAGAAATAGCAATTATTAATAATTTTCTGTGGAATGATTTATGGACGTTTGGTGATGTGTCTTTTCAACAAAAATTAAATTTAAAGTTTCAACGTTTTGTCAAGTTTAATCTAATTTGTTTGGTTGGGCTGATTTTCAATAGCCTAATTGTAAATTGGCTATTTTATCAATTCCACGTGAATGAATACATAGCTAAATTGGTAGCGATCGCTTGTGTGACACTTTGGAATTTCTGGCTCAACCTGAAGATGAACTGGCAATTAACAAAGGCAGAAGTAGATGTAGTTGTAGATATCTAAGGAACAATCATGTTAAAACCACTAGTTATGTTTGGTTATAGTTTAATTTTTATAACTACTATATTTTTTTCTTCTGGATGCTTGAATCTCGTTTTACCCTATTACAAGACTATCCAGAACCTTGGTGAAATCAGTGTTAAATGGCAATATTTGACTGAACACAAAGATGATTATGACGCTATTTTTCTAGGGCCAAGTACTACCTACTTTGGGGTGATCCCGAAATTGTTTGATGAATACATGACGACACAGGGTAAAAGTGTAAAATCTTTCAACTTTGGTATTGCAGGTGCAAATGTATCAGAACTAGATTTTTATTTACAAAAAATTCTGGCTTTAGAACCAGCAAACTTAAAGTGGATATTTCTCGATTGTTCAGTTGACTTATTTACCAACATTGGCTCTACTTCCGTTCAAGAGATATACTGGCATACTCCTCGGAAAACACTAGAAAATTTCCAATTAATTTTGGAATCATCAATCGATAGCTGGCAAGCAAAAGTTCCATATATATACGCTAACTTTCAAAGCTTTATCTACCGATGGCTAGGAATTGGTCAACTTTCTACTTTCTGGCAGGAAAGAATATTAAATTTAGATTTATCAATTTCAGATCCATTAGCAAAAGTATCTGAGGATAGGCTCATACAAGAATCTGGATATTACGCAATAGATTGGCAAAAAAAAGCTGATAAATGGAAAACTATGTTTAGAGCAAATGGTTTGGATACTTATCAAAAAAATCTCAAAAATGAACAAGCAAAATTAGCAAATTTCAATTCAGAAAATGTATTTAACGATCCATCTACAATATATGGAGCGAAAATGATGAAGAATATTGCTTCTCGGATCGAACAACAGCAGCAAGTTAACAAAAAGAAAATGGAAGCTATATTTTTCATTCCTCCAATTCTCGAAACTGATTCCAACCCATCTGCTATTTACAGAGCGTATAAATCGGGATATATCGAGAATCTATTTGCTTTTAATAATCCTAATAATTTTACTAATTTATATGAACTAGATCGCAGAATTGATAGCGCACATCTCAATCATCAAGGCGCTGAAGAATTCACACTTTTACTGGCATCAGAATTTAGCCAATATTTGAAAAATTCTGGAGAAAAACTTATTAGTGGTAGACTTTAAATATCTAGTTTTTATTACCTAATCACTAATTACATATAAATAAATATGGTATTCACAGAATTTCGGTTTATATTTTTCTTCCTGATTGTTTTCTGCATTTATTGGGCTTTGCAGAAACACAATCATCGGAAATTGTGGCTGCTAGTCTGTAGTTATATTTTCTATAGTGCTTGGGATTGGCGCTTCCTTTTTTTGCTCTTGCTATCGACAGTTATTGATTACTTTGTCGGTTTAATGCTATCTAGACCACAGGTTAGTGATTTGCAAGCAAAAGCGATCGCCTCACTTGAGGTAGTAGAAAAAAAAGAAACTACAAGTTTTTGGAATTGGGATGGCTTGCTAAATAAGCCACAAAATCAGCAACAACGTCAAGCATGGTTGATACTTAGTTTAGTAGCAAATCTCGGAATATTAGGATTTTTTAAATACTATAATTTCTTCACCGATTCTGCTGCCAACTTATTAGCTTTTTTGGGCTTACCCCTGAGTCTTAAAACCCTTAATATTATTTTGCCAGCAGGGATTAGTTTTTACACATTTCAAACTCTGAGTTATTCCCTGGATATTTATCTAGGTAAACTCAAACCTGTAAGAAATTTTTGGGATTTTTCTCTATTTGTAACTTTTTTCCCTCAACTGGTTGCAGGGCCTATTGTCCGTGCATCTACCTTTTTACCGCAACTGCTAACCCCAAAAAACTTAAGCGAGGTTGATTTTAGAGGATGTTTAATGCTTTTTTTCGTAGGGTATTTTAAGAAAGCCTGCATTTCCGATAATCTTTCGCCTGTAGTAGAACAGTATTTCACGAATCCAGAAAATTATACTTTCTTGAGTTGTTGGATTGGTGTTATTTCTTTCGTCATCCAGATATACTGCGATTTTTCTGGTTATTCTGATATGGCGATCGCTTCAGCCGGTTTACTTGGATACAAACTACCTCTGAACTTTAATTTCCCCTATCTTTCCAATAATATCACTGAGTTGTGGCAACGTTGGCACATCACTCTTTACAGTTGGTTGCGAGATTATGTTTATATTCCTTTAATGAGAAAACGACCAAAAGCTGAACGCACAGAAATGTTTGGCTATAGAAATATTCTCACTTTGATGCTTTTATCAGGACTCTGGCATGGGGCTGCTTGGCATTTTGTAGTTTGGGGTGGATTAAATGGCATCGCCTTAGTTGTTCACAGGCAATGGTCATCTCGGATCGCTCCCTATAAGGAATTAGTACCACTGAGAAAGATGCTAGGTATTCCCCTAACATTCTATTGGTTTTGTGCCTCTGTCATTTTCTTTCGGAGTAACGATCTCAGCAGTGCTGTACAAATAGAAAAATCCTTTTTATTCTTTAATTCTCTTGGTTATGAAAACCTAAATATCCAAATTGCATGGATTTTTGTACCTTTAATTATCCTCCACTGGGCGGCTTATAAGGGTTGGTTTGCTGATTGGTGGCGTAAAATTCCTAGTTGGAGTTTTGCTGTTTTATTTGGGGTGTTGGTTTCAACAATATTTCGGCTGACAGCAATCAATCCTCAACCCTTTGTCTACTTTCAGTTTTAGTGTGCGATCGCTCAATGCACATAAATTTAGCGTAGGAAATCAAATATTATATGGCGAAGAATAAAAATTGGATAAAGAGGTGTACCTATCTTTTAAAAAATAAAATAATAGCCTTATATGAGCAAGCTGGAAATAATTAAAAATAAAAATATTGAATCTATTTACCCTCTTTCTCCTATGCAGGAGGGTATGCTTTTTCATACTTTGTATGAGCCAGAATCAGGAGTATATCTTGAGCAGTTCTGTCTCACGCTCTCTGGAAATCTAGATATTACAGTGCTTCAACAGGCTTGTGTGCGAGTAGTGAAGCGTCACCCAGTTTTGCGTACCCTTGTGGTTTGGGAAAAGCAACAAAAGCCTCTCCAGGTAGTATGTAAACAAGTAGAGTTACCTTGGCAAAACTATGATTGGCGTTCCTTATCTGCAAAAGAACAACAAGAGCGCCTAGAAACTTTCTTACAAGCAGATCGAGTCCAAGGTTTTGTTCTTGACAAAGCTCCACTTATGCGCTTTACGTTAATTCGAGTTGCTAATGATATTTACGAATTTATCTGGAGCTTTCATCACCTGCTAATTGATGGCTGGAGTTGGCCGATTCTCTGCAAAGAGGTTTTTACTTTTTACAATGCTTTACTTAAAGGCAAATATTTATATTTAAATACTCCTCGTCCTTACCAAAATTACATAAATTGGTTACAACAACAAGATTTGAGAGCAGCAGAAGCTTTTTGGCGGCAACAACTCCAAGGATTTACTAGCCCTACCCGTTTGCTACTAAATCGGGGTGAGGTGCAAAATTCTCCACAAGTAAAAACCTACCACGAGCTGCACTGCTGTTTATCGTTGCCCATAACTGCTGCTTTACAGTCCCAAGCACAGCAATATCATCTAACAGTTTCAACTTTCGTACAAGCAGCTTGGGCAATTTTACTCAGCCGCTACACTGATGAGTCTGAGGTAGTATTTGGCGCAACTGTGTCCGGCCGTCCTCCCACTTTATCGGGGGTGGAATCGATGGTGGGACTATTCATTAATACTCTACCAGTTAGGGTGAAAATCCCAACAGCAAAGCCTTTATGGCAATGGCTGAGGCAATTGCAGACTCAACAGGTGGAGCGATCGCAGTATTCTTGGTGTCCGTTAGTCAAAATTCAGGCTATTAGTGAAATTACCCAAGAATTACCTTTGTTTGAAAGCATCGTGGTGTTTGAAAACTATCCACAAGATACGTCTTTCTCAAATCCAGGTCAAAGCATCCAAATTACTAAACGGCGAGTCATTGAACAAACTAATTATCCGCTCACAGTCATCGCTGTACCGGGACAAGAGTTATCCCTACGCATTCTTTATGATGGTAGCCGCTTTGACGAGGAAACGATTAACCGGATGATGGGGCATCTCGTGACTTTGTTAGAGGGTATGGTCGCTAATATCGAGCAGACAGTGAGTGAAATACCTATGCTAACTGCTGCCGAGCAGCAACAACTTTTAGTATGGAATGATACCCAAACAGATTATCCTCACAAATGTATCGCTCGGTTGTTTGAAGAACAGGTAGAACGAACACCGGATGCAGTCGCCGTTTCATTCCAATCCCAACAACTGACTTACCAGCAGTTAAATTGTCAGGCTAACAAGTTAGCACACCATCTCCAAAAACTTGGGGTAGGGCCAGAAGTGCGGGTAGGGATTTGCGTTGAGCGTTCTTTATCGATGGTAATAGGACTGTTGGCAATCCTCAAAGCTGGTGGTGCTTACGTACCCTTAGATCCGCGATCGCCCCAAGAACGCTTAAATTATATGTTGAGTGATTCTCAAGCGTCGGTATTGCTGACAGATTCATCAATTGCCTTATCTGGGCAACCATTAACAGTAGTTTGCTTAGATACATCGGATTTGTGCCAAAACAGTCAGGAGAATCCTGTTAGTGGAGTGACACCAGAGAACTTGGCTTATGTCATGTATACTTCTGGTTCTACAGGCAAACCCAAAGGTGTAGCCATGAGTCACCGTTCTCTGGTAAACCTTTTATCTTGGCAAATGGACGAAAGTGCTTGCAGTTGTGCCAAAACTTTGCAATTTGCTTCCATCAGTTTCGATGTCTCTTTTCAAGAAATTTTCTCTACCTGGTGTAGCGGCGGAACCTTAGTTTTAATCGCCGAAGAAGTACAGAAGGATGGGTTTGCATTATTACAGTTAATTGCTAAAGCAAAGGTGGAAAGACTATTTTTGCCCTTTGTCGCCCTTCAGCAATTAGCCCATGCTGCCTCTATTACTCAATCCTATCCTGCATCTTTGCGTCAGATTATGACAGCAGGAGAACAGTTACATATTACCCCTGTTTTAGTCAACTTTTTTAGAGAGCTTCCTGGTTGTACGCTACAAAATCAGTATGGCCCAACGGAGAGCCATGTAGTAACAAGTTTTACCTTAAAAGATGTGGCAAGCAGTTGGTCGCCACTTCCGCCTATTGGTCGTCCCATTGCCAACACGCAAATTTACATCCTCGATCGCCATCTGCAACCATTACCAATTGGAATTGTTGGAGAACTGTATATTGGCGGCGTGGCGATCGCCAGAAGTTATATTAATTCCCCAGAATTGACTGCTGAGAAATTCATTGACAAGGATGGGAATCGTTTGTATAAAACAGGCGATCGCGCTCGCTATTTACCTGATGGCAACATCGAATTTCTCGGTCGTATTGACAATCAAGTAAAGGTGCGGGGTTTTCGCATTGAATTGGGGGAAATTGAAACCGTACTCGCCGCGCACCCCCAGGTAAAAGAAGCAGTAGTTCTTGCTATTGACCAACCAGGAAACAAGCGTCTCGTTGCCTACATTGTCCCCAAACAGCATCTAGACACCAGCGAACTGCTTTGTTACCTCAAACAAAAGCTACCCGAATATATGTTGCCTTCTGCTTTTGTCAAGTTGCTGGATGTACCTCTAACCCCCAGTGGTAAAATAGAACGCCGTGCTTTACCAGCACCTACGAGTCGGGAAACACGTAACATTTCTACAGACTTGATTCCACCCCGTACTGCAACTGAAGAAGTTTTGACAGCAATCTGGAGTGATGTTTTAGGACTAGAAAAAGTTGGTATCCACGACAACTTCTTTGCATTAGGTGGGCATTCCTTATCAGCAATGCAAGTCATTGCGCGGTTGCGAGAAACTTTCAAAGTAGAGTTATCCATAAGCTGTCTGTTTGATTACCCGACAGTAGTTGAGCTAGAGCAGCAGATTTCAGAATACCGCCAAAAAGAGGCAGGGGAGCGGGGGAGCAGGGGAGCAGAGGAGCAGGTGGTCACTGAGCGTAGCCGAAGTAGGAGCAGGGGAGAAATAATCATTCTTTCTCGTGCCTCTTTGCCCTCTTGTCAAAATGACTTGACTCCTTCTCTCAAACCAGTACCCCGAAACACAAAGGAGTTGCCAATCTCTTTGACTCAGCTTGAGTTTTGGATATTAGCTCAATTAAATCCGGGCATTCCCATCTATAATATTCCACTGGCTTATCGCTTGACGGGTTTACTCAACGTCAATGCCCTGGCGCAAAGCCTCGTAGAAATTGTGCGTCGTCACGAAACTCTGCGAACTACTTTTACTATTACGGATAGACAAGTTGTTCAGAAAATTATTCAGGAGCCTATCCTACCATTTTCAGTGATAGATTTGCGAAAACTTTCTCAATCTAAAACTGAGCGAAAGGCTTTGGCTCAAAGATTTGTAACTGAGGAAAAAAACCAGGCTTTCGATTTAGAACAAAGCCCATTGTTACGCATCAAACTGTTGCGGCTCTCTGATGCCGAGCATTTACTCATAGTAACTATCCATCATCTGGTTTTTGATGGTTGGTCTGTGGGTGTGTTTTTACAGGAGCTAACAAAATTATACGCAGCATTTTGTCATGGTCAGCCCTCACCACTTCCCGATTTACCCATTCAATATGCTGACTTTGCTCATTGGCAACAGCAGTGGGTTGCTCGTCCGGCTTTTGTGTCTAAGCTTGACTATTGGAAACAGCAACTAGGCAATAGTACACTTTTACTAGAGTTACCTAGCGTTAGCGAAGCTCGCCGTAGGCATCGCCCACGCTTGCCAGTACGAACTTTTCAAGGTGCAAGTCAAACTTTCATTATTTCTAAAAGCCTAACAAATGCTCTTAAACATTTGAGCCAACAGCACAATGTAACTCTATTCGTAACTCTATTAACAGCCTTCAAAATAGTGCTGTTCTATTACACCGGACAGTCAGATATTATCGTGGGCGTCCCTTTTGCCAATCGCCAGCAAGTAGAAACTAAAGGGCTTATTGGATGCTTTATTAACACACTACCAATACGTACATATCTGGGTGGCGATCCAAGTCTGAGTGAGTTGCTATATCAGGTGCGTGGCTGTTTTTTAGCAGCCTGCGATCGCCAGCAAATTCCCTTCGTGAAGTTAGTAGAAGCACTACAGCCAAAACGAGAACCAAGCCACTCTTTGCTATATCAAGTGATGTTTAACTTCTTGCCTCCATCAGATTTAAAACTGACAAATTTAACTGTTCATCCCTGGTCAATTGAAACTAATACAGCAGAATTTGATTGGGATATTTATCTTCAACAAACAACATTAGGAAGTGTTGAAGGGAAATGGTGCTACAAAATCGATTTGTTTGATGCTACTACTATTAGCCGTGCAGTCACTCAGTTTCTAGTGTTGCTTGAGCTGCTAATTAAGAATCCTGAATGCCGCCTGAGTGACCTTTGTTTACTATTTCAAAAGCATAATTCTCAATGCCGTGCGTAATTCGTAATTCGTAATGACGCTCCTGCGTCGCTTGCCGCCGGCGCTAACGTAATTCGTAATTCCAAGATTTGAACAGTAAAAAGCTAGAAAATACCAGATTATGATGTCAAACGTACAGATGATAGAAAAAACAAAACTGACTGCTTTGCGAGAAATGCGGCTGTTTCTCGTTGTTTGGATAGGACAGTTAATTGCCCTAATTGGTTCGAGTACCACTGCTTTTGCCTTAGACATTTGGGTTTACAATCGCACTGGCTCAGTCACTCAGTTTGCTTTCATCTCCCTGTTTAATACTTTACCGCTAATCTTAATTTCCCCGATAGCTGGGCCTTTAGTAGATAGGTGGGATCGCCGAAAGACGATGATTTTCGCTGATGTCTTGGCGTGTTTGGGAACGATCGCGATCGGCGTTTTATTTGTCATGGGTCGATTGGAAGTCTGGCATATTTACTTAGCTAATACCTTTACTGCTGTTTTCATGGCTTTTCACATGCCAGCTTATACAGCATCAACAGTCTTACTTGTGCCAAAACAGCACCTCAATCGTGCTAACGGTCTGATGAGTCTGATGTATGGCATTTCCATAATCATTGCACCAACTCTCGGAGGTGTTCTACTAAGCATTGTTCATTTCCAAGGGATTATTTTGCTTCACGTAACCAGTGTGTCTATCGCTGTTGTCTCCTTGATGCTGGTTCGGTTCCCCGAAGTCAACACAAGTGTTGTTACAACTGCAAAAAGTTCATTTCTCAGTGAAGCAACTTACGGATTTACATATTTGACCGCTCGACCCGGACTGCTGGGACTAATTTTATTCTCAGCTTGCAGTCTTTATCTTGTGGGAGGTATTAATGTCATTACTGTTCCGCTAGTGTTGAATTTCGTTTCAGTAAGCGTTCTGGGAACTATTCTTTCGCTATTTGGCATTGCTATTCTAGCAGGCGGCTTGCTCGTGAGTATCTGGGGAGGACTAGAACGCAACATCTATGCAATATACGGGTGTATGCTGTTAAATGGTGTGTTTATTATCGCCGCCGGTTTGCAACCCTCTCTTGTCATCTTCACTGTTAGCATCTTCTTATTCTCTTTGACACAACCAATCATTTCCAGTTCCACGCAAGCTGTCATGCAAAAAAAAGTAGAACCTAATGTGCAAGGTAGAGTTTTTGCGATCAAAGGCGCGATTGAAGCGGCTGCTTTACCTCTAGGCTATATCACGATTGGACCTTTAGCTGAGAAGGTTTTTGAACCCTTAATGGCTACTGATGGTTATTTGGCGGGAAGCATCGGACAAATCATCGGTGTTGGGTCTGGTCGTGGTATGGGACTTCTACTGATTATTATGGGAGTCTTGACCATTTTAGAAACCTCTCTTGCTTACTTGTACCCTCGCCTACGGTTTGTGGAAGATGAACTTCCTAATGTTAGTAATGCAGTTGCGATGGCTACTGATACAGCTTCTAGCAAGAGTGACGTAGTTTCTTTGGTATCCTAAATTTGGCATTGCATAGCGATCGTTGATTATTTTATTTTTTTAATTATCTATTTTGAAAAATAGATAATTATTAATTTTTTTCATAAACTGCCAAAGTTTTGTATCTAGATTCAACATCAAATCCTGTATTGTTTACTTTTAAATTTTTCTGTCTTTCAATTAAAAAAATGTTCAGTTTATTTTAGAATATGCAAACCAAAGTTTCAAACGATCCTTCTCCTCCGACCTTTAATAAATTTTGGGATAAGGTAAGAGCGATCGCCGGCCCTTACTGGTATCCAACAGAGTCCAAAGAAAGAGTATTTTCAGACGTAATTCGGACATGGGGGATGCTCATTCTCCTAATTTTATTAATAATCACGCTGGTTGGCGTAACTGCCTTTAATAGCTTCGTGACTCGCTACATAACCGATGTAATCGAAGAGAAAGATTATCCTAACTTTATTAAGACAATAGTGATTTTCGCTGCTGCTCTTGTTTGCATAACACTCTTAAACGGATTTTCTAAATTTGTCAGACAAAAAATCGCTATTGATTGGTATAAATGGTTAAATAATCACATATTATCAAAATATTTGAGCAATCGTGCCTATTATAAAATTAATTTTATATCTGATGTTGATAACCCAGATCAACGAATATCCCAAGAAATTGAACCTATTACTAGTGATGCTCTGAATTTTTCGGCTATTTGTCTAGAAAAAGTGCTGGAAATGACGGTTTTCTTAGTAATTCTTTGGTCAATTTCCCAATTTATCGCCACTGTTCTGGTTGTTTACACAGTCATTGGTAATTTGATTGCTATTTACTTAGCTCAACAATTAAATAAAATTAATCAACAAGAACTAGAAGTGAAAGCAGAATACAATTATTGTTTAACTCATGTTCGCGATCACACGGAATCGATAGCTTTTTTTCAGGGAGAAAACCAAGAATCTAATATAATTCAACGAAGATTTAGTAACCTCCTAAAAAATTTCGAGCGCAAGATTAATTGGGAGAGAAATCAAGAATTTTTTGACGGAGGATATAAGGCTGCTATCCAAATCTTTCCATATTTAGTACTTGCACCTATATATATGAGTGGTCAAGCTGATTTCGGAGAAGTTGTTCAAGCCAGTATAGCTTGTAATCAGTTTGCCAATGCTCTAGCAACATTGATTAGTGAATTTGGAAATTCTGGACGATTTTCTAGTTATGTTGAGCGGTTATCTGAGTTTTCAAATGCATTAGAAGCAGTTAGCAAACAACCAGAAAATGTCAGTACAATTAAAACAATAGAAGAGAATCAGTTTGCTTTTGAAAATGTCACTTTACAAACGCCAAACTATGAACAGGTAATTGTTGAAGATTTATCACTTTCTGTTCAACCAGGCGAAGGTTTATTAATTATAGGGCCAAGTGGTCGAGGTAAAAGTTCTTTATTGAGAGCGATCGCAGGTTTGTGGAATGCGGGAACTGGTCGTTTAATGCGACCTCCCTTAGACGAAGTTTTATTCTTACCCCAACGTCCTTATATCATCTTAGGAACTTTGCGCGAACAGTTAATATATCCTAATACAAATCGTCAACTGACCGACGCCAAACTCAAAGACATTTTGCAACAAGTAAACCTGCAAAATTTGTTAAGTCGAGTTGAAGGTTTTGATAGTGAAGTTCCTTGGGAAAATATATTGTCCCTGGGAGAACAACAACGTTTGGCTTTCGCACGATTATTAGTTACTAACCCTAGCTTCACTATTTTAGATGAAGCAACAAGCGCTTTAGATTTGAATAATGAAGGTAATTTATATCAACAATTACAAAAGACAAAAACAACGTTCATTAGTGTTGGACATCGAGAAAGTTTGTTTAATTATCATCAATGGGTTCTGGAACTTTCACAAGACTCCAGTTGGCAACTTTTAACTGTGCAGGATTATCGGCTGCAAAAAGCAAAAAAAATTATCACTAATTCTCCCGAAAACACTAAAAATACGATAGATGTTTTAACTGATAACATCCAAAGTCAACCAGAAATATCGACGGATATTAGCACAATTGTAGGACTTTCTCATCAAGAAATTCAGAGATTAACAGACTCCAAGATTAACACTATTAGAAGCAAGGCTAGCCTTGGTAAGTCCATTACTACCAAGGATGGCTTTACCTATCGCTATGACAAAGACCCGAAGGTGTTGAAATGGGTAAGAACTTAAGAACTATTAAGATTTTTGAAAATTAAGGTCATGTTTACTAAACAGCAAAGACAACTAATTACTTACGAAACTATTTCAATCTACGAACGAACTTATCAATTACCCATTCTCAAAAATAGCGGTGTAAAAACGGTTCAAAAAACAATTAGAGAACGTCAAAGGTTAATTAAAGAAGGTGTTCGATATCATCATCAGCTTGGAGGAATAATTAAGCGAAAAGAAAAAATTAGCCAGGGAGAGATTTTTAATGAAATTCAATTATTTATTGAAGACTACAATCATATCATTGATTTTCTAAAAATTTACAAAGATACTTATCACAATTTTTTATTAAACCTTACTAACGACTTGAAGAAGTTATTCAAACAAAAATATTTAGCAATAAAAACTTTAGAAGATGAAAGAAGCAAATTAGAGCTAAAAAATTATAAAAACCCCCAAATACTTAATGAGCTAAGATGGGATAAAGAAGAAAACTTTAAAGCATTTTTATTATTAAGCAATGCTTATTTTTTGATGTTAGAAAAAATTAGCTTGCTTGGTGAAGGAATTAAAAAACTTGCAGAAGATATAAAAAAACAAAAAGAAATTGTTCAGCAAATAGTTGAGGATTTAGACACCTATCAAGAGCTTTATGAATATCAAAGTAAAGCTTATAAAATTCGTCAAGAAATAGCAAAAATTGCCCAGACAGCAATCAATTTTGAGAATTCTTTACAAGATTACTTTAGTCCCTTTCAATCTTTAATCGATGACTTCGTAAAAATAGATGAATATTTTTACGCAACTGTCGGAGATATTAAAAATTTAGGAGATAATATTTTAAAGTATCAATCAAATTTATTTAACCTTGAAGAAGCCAAGGTCATTTCTGAAAGTTTTCTCGATTTTATGGTGACAAGTTATGATAAAAAAACTAGATTAAAAGATGCTTTTATTGAAGCTAAACTATTAGATTGGCAAAGCTATAATTTAGATTCGAGCGAAAATTTTGTTTTTTTAGACAAGGGTATTGATTTAATATCTAACTATATATCTAAGCAACTTACCGATCAAAGAAAAATGCTAGGCATAGCAGAAGTAGATTTTGTCTCTACAGTGTCTCTATCTACTGTTGAAAAAACAGGGTTGATGGAACTGACTGATAACAATCTTACATTGACAAAAGAATTTTTCAGTAATAAAGATATTGATTATAGCCAATTGCAAAATCTCCTCTCACAGCATAAGTGGAAAGAAGCTGACATTGAAACAGCTAAATTAATGCTAAAAGCCATGGAAAAGAATTATTGGAATGAAGTTTATAAGGAAGATATTGATAACTTTTGTTGTCAAGACATCTATACCATTGATGAACTTTGGGAACAATATAGTTATGGTTATTTCGGTTTCAGTGTTCAGCAAACTATCTGGAGTGAAATGGGTGGTCAAGTAGATTATGAAACAGAAAAGAGACTAGGCGATCGCCTTGGTTGGCGAAAAGAGGGAAACTGGTTAGACTATGAGCAACTAACTTTTAAATTGTCCCCCATGACACCGATGGGACACTTACCAGCCAAATGGTTACACTACGATCGACATAGCTCTGACTTATCTTTATCATCTACAGAACACCTTTCAATGGGAGCCTGGCGGGTAAAATCTTGGTTAGTTTGGCAGATGCATTTATTCTTTTCTCGTACAAAAATTTGTAGTTCTTTAAAGATAATTTGAGAAGATATTTAGTAATTATAGAATTATGTTTTAAGTGTAGATTTTGTGAGGATACATATTTTCAAAATAGGTAATAGCAACTTTGGCCAATGCCTTAACCGCAGCAGAACTAATTACAGGTTGAACAAGTCCGATACTAGGAATAAATCCTGCGCGCTTTATGGATTTTTAACTCGGAATTGGATTTGGGGAAAAGGTTACTGGGTTTAGGTTAAAGGTTTTTTATTTCCCCTTTCCCCTTCTCTTTTCCCCAAAACCCGACAAGTATTGCAACAACTCCTAGTTGTGCTGTCATTGTTGATTTTATTCACTCGGTTTATTAAAAACTTCTAAAATCTGTCGGCAAATCTGCTTGAGCTTTTCCTCGATTTCACTAGAAGGCGAAGATGCACCGACAACACTCCAGTTTTCTACCGTAGAAAGTCGCCACGCCTCACCGCGATGATCGAATCCAGCCACCTCCACGCCGATCGCACGCCGGGAATTATTGATGGGATCTTGATAAAATCGGATTTGAATTAAAATACTGCGACTTCGCCAAGATTTGCTAATACCAGGAAAGTGAAAGCCAATATCTATAGAATCTGGATCGACTAACTCCCTAGTTTCCGGGTCATTTTTCCAGGGTTTGAGATCGGATTTGGCATCAGGAAACTCGAATTTGAACAAATTAACTACCGTGGCAATGTTGCTGGCGAGTTCAAGGTTTGTTGCCTGTTCAGCTGCGTTCACTAAAAAACACTCCTATATTGCGTCGGCATCTTCAAGGATGTGAAGACAGAAAAACCGCCAGAAGGCTTATATTATTGGTGTTTCAGCTTATCAAGACCTTTGAGATTTAGCAACTCTAAATCATATTTTCCTAACAATCCTCGTTACTAACAGAAGCAAAAAATCGCTTCTTGTTGGGACTGCCTAACACCTATTAAGTAATTGTACTTAAAAATTACTCCAAAGCAGATGAAACTCTGTTCTTTGGAAAAATATCAAGATTTTCTGCAAAATCCTTGGCTGACAAGAACGATTAACTCCGCTAGCGATCTAAAATGACACTGTTAATCGGTAAACCAAAAAGCAATTAAGTTCAATATATGGTGCGTCAACGCTCGATTTTTTCATTTTTCCTAGTACTATTGGCCACATTCCTGATTAGTTGTGGTGGCCCTGGTGTTGCGGTGGCACCTCCGACTTACACAGCAGTACAACTTGAAAAAATTCAGGCTTATGTTCCTGAAATTCAGGCTGTGCGCGATCGCTCACAAGAGTTGACAACCTTGATTAAAAGAGGTGATTGGATCAATGTGCGTAACTTTATACATGGCCCCATAACAGAAGCAAGGCTGAATCTGACTTATGTCACTTCCAACCTTCTACCCAAAGACCAACCCAAAGCACGTCAAATAACGCGAGATTTGTTTAACGACCTGGTTAAACTCGATAAAGCTACTAGTGCTGGCAATCCTCTAGTTGCCTTGAATCAATCCCAAGCTGCTTTTGCAGAGATTGACAAATTCCTCGAGCTGCTTCCGAAAACAGAAGAAAGTTAGGAGTTAGGAGTTAAGAGTTAGGAGTTAGGAGTTAAGAATTTTTAACTTCTCACTTCTAACTCCTCACTTGAAACACAAGTTATGAATGTAGTTATTATCGGTTGTGGTGTAGTTGGAGCTGCGATCGCTTACGAACTGAGTCTAGTAAAAGGGCTGAAAATTACAGTTTGCGATCGCCAACCACCAGCACAAGCTTCCACAGGCGCTGCACTTGGCGTTTTGATGGGCGCAATCAGCCAAAAAATCAAGGGCAAGGCTTGGCAGATGCGGCAAACTAGCATCCAACGCTATGAAACCTTGATTCCGGAACTAGAAGCTTTAACAGGTCGCAAAATTCCTTTTAATCGTCAGGGAATTCTCATGCTTTTGTCTGATTCTTCCCTAGAGGGGATGTCAGCATGGGAAAAGTTAGCAGAAATTCGCCACTCTCAAGGCTGGAATTTAGAAATTTGGGACACGGCTAAACTCCAGAATATCTGTCCTCAAATTAATAATGAAAAAATTACTGGTGCTGTCTATTCTCCGCAAGACCGCCAGCTCGATCCAACTGCCCTTACCTTAGCTTTAGTTGAAGCTGCCCAGCAAAATGGTGTAACTTTCAAATTTGGCGTGACTGTTTTAGATGCCCCAACCTCAACACCGGAATTTTGCCATCAACTTGACACTACAGAAGGAAAAATAATCGCTGATTGGTTTGTAATTGCAGCAGGGTTAGGTTCAACCCCACTAACAGCAAAATTAAATCAGATAATTGATATCCGCCCCGTACTTGGGCAAGCATTGCAAATGCGTGTGGAGCATCCATTAGGAAATCCCGACTTCCAGCCAGCGATAACGGGTAACGATGTCCATATTGTTCCTGTGAGCGGTGGAGATTATTGGATAGGCGCAACAGTGGAATTTCCCAGCAATGGCGATGAGATACCGCCAAATCAAGAACTGCTGGAATCTATTAAAGAACAAGCGATCGCATTTTGCCCAGAATTAGCTACAGCAACTATTCTCCGCACTTGGTCGGGGTTACGTCCCCGCCCTGAAGGTCGCCCCGCCCCAGTTATTGGTAAGCTACCAGGGTTTAGTAACGTCCTCCTAGCTACCGGACACTATCGCAACGGCGTTTTACTAGCACCCGCTACAGCTTATGCGATTCGTGAGATGATTATTCCTCAAGGAGTGGGGAGATGAGGGGGTAGGGAGCAGGGGAGAAATCAATTCAAAATTCAAAATTCAAAATTCAAAATTCAAACATTTTAGAACTTCTGCCTCACTTCGACTACGCTCAGTGACCACCTGCCTCCTCTTTTCCAATGACAAATGACAAATGACAAATGACCAATGACAAATGACAAATGACAAATGACCAATGACCAATGACAAATGACAAATGACAAATGACAAATATAGGAAAATAGCGTGTCAATAACAGAACATAAAATCAATGTAGATTCACTGGAATGGTTTTATCGGGAATCTTTACCAATCGGCAGAAGTGACTTAGCGCCTGTGTTGTTGCTACACGGCTTAGTTTCGCAAAGTTACAGTTGGCGTCATATTATACCTGCTTTGGCGAATCAGGGAACAAGAGCGATCGCTCCAGATTGGATTGGTTACGGCAATTCTTCCAAACCAGAAAAACGAGATTTTGCTTACACTCCCGATGCTTTTATCACAGCTTTAGAAGGATTTATTAAAGCCATAGAACTTGAACATTTTTCTTTAGTTGTCCAAGGTTTTTTAGGTTCTGTTGGACTACAATATGCTTTGCGTCATCCAGAACAAATTGCCAATTTAGCTATTTTAAATACACCAATTTCAACTGCTGCTAAATTACCCTGGAAAATTAAACAAATGGGTTTACCTTTAGCAGGTGAAGTCATGACTCAAGACCCCTTATTAGTCGATCGGACGCTAGAAGGCGGAAGCCGTTATCGCATAGGAGATAAGGATTTAGATGTTTATCGAAAACCATTTTTAACTGCTTCTTCGTCTGGTCGAAGTCTCTTAGCAAGTATTCGCAATTTACAGCTTGATTCAGCCATGACCGAAATACAAACTGGCTTTAAAGAATGGCAACAACCAATTCTGATTCAATGGGGTATGATTGACCCTTGGCTATCTGTAGATATTGCTGAAAACTTTGCCAATTCCGTACCAAATACCGAATTAATAAAACTTAATAATGTCGGACATTATCCTCAAGAACACTACCACGAGACGATTTTGCAAGACCTTTTACCCTTTGTGCGTCGTAAAGATGCTCATTGACAATAGACCTCTTGCAAAAGTAACTTTTGCAAGAGGTGGGAAAAGGGGAAAGGTTAAAGGGGAAAGGTTTTTTTATTCCTTTTCCCTTTCCCCCTTACCCTTTTCCCTACAAATGCCAAGAAGTCTAATATATAGCAATCCTATTTGATTTGTGAGAATTTTGGTGTTGACTGTCCTAAGTCAATTGGTCATTTGTCCTTGGTTTTGTCTTACGAAAGATTTAGGATTGCTATAGCTTTGGCAAAAATGGATATTATAAAAATGAATGTCAAAATTCAGGAGTCAGAATTAATTAGTAGAGGATGCAAAATCATCATTGTAGCCCACTAAATAGAAGATTGAGTGGCAGAATTAAAATGTTATTTCTTGTTAAAAGTCCATCCTTTTTCAGGTGCAATATTCTGAATTCTGAATTCTGGCTTCTGACTACTTTGTTATTACCATTACAAGTAAAGGAAATTATGATTCATGGCTTATTCATGGTTTAAAGCCTTTCATATTGTCGGATTTGTAGTTTGGTTTGCTGGTTTATTCTACTTAGTACGTCTTTTTATCTATCACGTTGAAGCAAACCTTGAACCTGAACCAGCACGAACGATACTGAAAAATCAGTATCAAATTATGGAAAAGCGCCTTTACTCTATCATCACTAACCCAGGAATGTTTGTGACGATCGCAATGGCCATCGGTTTATTAACCACTGAACCGGACGTTTTAAAAGAGGGTTGGTTGCATATCAAACTGCTGTTTGTGGCGCTTTTAATTGGCTATCATCATTACTGCGCTCGGCTGATGAAGAAATTAGCAGTAGATGAATGTCGCTGGAATAGTCAGCAATTACGTGCTTTAAATGAAGCGCCTACAGTTATGTTAGTAGCGATCGTTTTGTTGGCTGTGTTTAAGAATAATCTACCTACAGATATGGCTGCTTGGGCTATTTTCGCCATGATTATCTTGATGGCTGTCACTATTCAACTTTACGCCAAAAAACGCAGGCAGGATAAAGAGAAATTGACGGCACAGATAGGAAAACCACAAGAACAAAGTTAGATAAAGTAGGGGCGCACAGATGTTATAGGTGTCAACTTAAGGTGAAGGCTTCCTAGAACAAGCTTTCAGAGATTGTCTCGTTATCTCGTTCCCAGTCGGAGACTGGGAATGCCTATGTGAGGCTTCGCCTCAAGACTAGCGGCAGAGTCGCAATAGAATAGCATTTCCAGCCTCTAGGCTGGAAACGAGGTTTTAAGCGGGTTTGCGCTTAAGTTGACACTAATGCACAGATGTGGGCCCCTACTATTACTCATCCTGGAAACGTTTACAGTAAATCATCCCCAGGAATCACGGTAGTGTAAAAAATATATTTGCGATTAGCGACATAACGGCGGTCTTGTTTAACAATCGCCATAAACTCTCTATGTCCCTCACGGCTACGTCCCACTAAACAACCTGCGCTAGCAAGGCGAATATCATTCCTGGGGAAATCAAAGCCGTAGTGTTGATTTACATAAAAATTATCACCTGTATCAAGTTTGTCGCCAGTCCGTTTAAAATCTTGGTTGAAATCTCTACAAACAGTGATATCTCCAACTTGCACTAATGCTTCATGAGGCTCGGCTGTACCGTGAGTACCCACAGCCCAAGCTTTGTATTGTCCAAACTGAATCCTAGCTGCTCCTTTGGGATTCATCGGATTGTAAGTGTAGTACTTCCCTGGTTCTGTAGTAGCTTCCCAGTGATCTACGATTTTGGGAACGCCATTTACTACTTCAATCACAATCCGGCGATCGTTAAATTCATTAGGTGTATCACTGTTGAGAGTCCAGTCTCCATTGATACCCTCTACATAAACAATGTTGTATTCTTTGGGATTGGTAAATACTTGATAACCTTTGGCTAACATATATTTCACAATCTTACTGGCGATGTCGTTGCCTAGTTTTAAGGGGGGTTGAGGAAGATCGTCTATTTTAGTTTCAATTAGTTTCTTGGCTGTGACTGCTCCTAAAAAACCACTCTCTTCAGTCTTGGTTAATTCTTGAAATTTTTTGAGAGATATCACAGAAACAGGGCCAAATTTACCATCGGCTGGAGGTTCCAGCAAACCTAAACCAATTAACAATATCTGAATCTGACGAGCCAAGTCTGCATCTTCTGCGATCGCATCAAATGACCATTTCTCATCTTTTCCCAAGAAATCTTGTAGTTTCATTATGCACCTGCTTTCATTTACTGAGTTCTAAGTATAAACATCATTTTTTTAATTGATGTTGTTTGAAACTATACTCTTAACTAAAATATGATGTCACAATTTTTACTATTAATTTATGATTAAGCACACAAAAATTCACAGATATTACACTGAAGAAAAAACTATTTATTGACGACATATATTAAATTTTTTTCGGGAATATGGTTCGAGTTCAGAGGTTGAATGGTGAACGATTTCGTAGGGGCGATCGCCAAACTCACCAACCTGCTAAAAGATACAGCAGAATTCAGAATTAAGGACTTCCAAATAAAAAAATATCCCATCGCTTTTAGGGCAGGGGGCAGGGAGCAGGGGGAGAGAAAGTCGTTTTGATGGGCGTGAAATTGGATAATTTATTTCTTGGAAGTCCCTTAAAGAGTCAGAATTTAGAAGTAAAATAGCCTTTATGTCTAGCTTTAAGACGAATAGTGTGTACTACACTTACCCGCAATCTGCTGTATGAACACGCTCACTCCTAATATTCACAGCGAATCAGACTTTGAGTCATTGCTGAATGCGATCCCACAGCGTTTAGATGAGTAAAAATAACCTATTGATTAAGCTTAGAGGTTGAGCAATGTCTCCGACAAGCTAAACTTACACCTTTTTAACTAGACAATTTATGTTCTAAGGTGCAAGTTTTAAGTTCAAAAGTAGAACGATCGGGGTTAAAGGTGCAACTTCGAGGATAAAAAGCGCAACTTTGAAGATATAGCAGGAGGCAGGAGGCAGAGGGCAGGAGACAGGAGGTAAAACTATTGCTAACTCTAGCATTCACGGTTTCTAAATGTCCTAATCTATGTGACTACGGCTATAAAAGGCGCAACTTCGAGAGTAAAAAGTGCAACTTCGAGGATAAAAGGTGCAATTTCGAGGCTTAAAGGTCAAGCGATGCCTGCGGCGGGCTGCGCCAACGCTCTTTTAACTCAACAATTGGGGTTAAAAGGTGCAATCTTCAAGTTCAGAGGTGGAATGGTGAAGGTTGAAAGTAAATTTTCGGCTCTTTAATTCACTTTGAAGCTTACACAGTCCAATCCTGTGTCATCAAAATTAAATGCGCTAACTCTCCCATAAAATTGAGTCATTCGATTTGTAAATACGCACGTGTCCATCATTGTCCACTCTGAGATAAGCACCAGGATGATTATCAGTATTGGAAGCCCAAAGTGGTTTCTTATCGGAACCATTGACAACAAAGTTTCCATCCGCTTGCATATAGCACTCTGTTACGACTTTGCCAGCAGTATGTGATTCCCAAATAGTTGCGCTATCTGAAGTTTTGTGAAGTACAAGATTTCCATCATCTTGGCAGAATAAACCATATTTACCATTGCTTGAAAGTAAATGTCTACCATTTGGTTTTAAAAATTGATCTGACCAAAGAGTGTTTGATTTAGAAGAAACGTCAGGAGTCAAATCTTTCTGATCATTAGAAGAGGCTAGTTGTGAAGGAGAAGATAACTGTTTTATCACAAGTGGCGCAACTACACTAGTGATAATACACACGATGATAGTACCTGATACTGTAATTAAAGTATTCATAACAGTCGGCTCAATTTTCCGACTGCTTGAATCTGTAACTTTTTGAGGTGGTTCCTGCTCACTCATATTTGGTTAAAAATTTAGTATATTTTATGCACTCTTCCTTTCGCTAATTTAATAGTACAACACCTTCGCCAGATTTTTGAATCATAACGGGTAATACCAATTCTCTATGAAGTTGCACTTAATAAAGCGGAGGTGATGTAATTCCATCCACAAATCGAAGCGATCGCTTCCGGAGAAATGGAATCAAGAACATGTTTTAGCTTTTGCCGCAACTCATCTAAATTTGTGCAGTGTTCCCCACACCTTTTTTCGTTCACCCAGTCATCAAGTTTGGAACTTTGCTAAAGTCGCTAGTGTTACGAGTCAATAACACTAAGCTTCGTGAAAGTGCAATCGAAGCTATTCTTAAATCCATCGTGGCGATGCGAACTCTTTGCGCTCGTAAATCTTCAAATATGGCTACTGCTCCAGCATCGAATGGTAAAATTGGTGCTGCTGAAAACCCCCGAATGATTTCCATTAGCAGAGTATATCCCCGAACTACATTAGCAGGTGTTTGGGAACGAGTAATAAAGGTATGAGCGCCAATTACTTGCTCATGGAAACTAACAATAGAAAAAGCGAAATCTGTAGCCTGATACTGGGCAATATGAGCAGCTAATGTTAAAAACTCTGTTCCTGAACGTCTTTGAAGAAAACTGATATGGTCAGTGTCCAATAGATATCTCACAGTTGCTCGCCAGTCTCTTCTGTAAATATGTCAGCGTGGCGTAATGACCGACCATACTCTAAAGCTTCCAAAAATGCTGGTTCATCAGAGATTGAGCCAATAACCTTTTCCAGCCAATTACTAGAGGTAGGCGCATCAATGACTCGATGTTTGATATCTGCAACTGTTTGTTCAAGAGTCGCTAAACGTTGTTCAAAATTTGCTTCATTTAACATAATTTTCTTTGATAATTTAGTTTCAATGGTAATGCTTATCCGCACCTAGACAACGCGGATGAGCATTTTGTCCATCACAACAAACTAAGGTTAGGTGTAGCTGTGGTTTTAGTCTGGTAAGCATTTTTGATACCAACCCAGTTACTAGCAATTGGCATTCGCCAACCGGTTCCAAAGGCGCGATCGGTGATTTTTAAGCCGGGGGGTGCTTGTCGCCGTTTAAATTCAGCCCGCGCCACCATTTGAATTACTCGGTTTACAATTACCGGATCGTGACCGGCTGCAACAATTTGTGTTGCTGATTGGTGGTTGTGAATCAGGCGTTGCAAAATATCGTCCAAAATTTCGTAAGGCGGTAGAGAGTCTTGATCGACTTGGCCTGGTTTGAGTTCGGCGCTGGGTGCTTTAGTCAAAACGTTTTTCGGGATAATTTCATTATTGCGATTTAACCAATGGCAAAGTGAATACACACGAGTTTTAGGAACATCTGCAATTACTGCTAACCCGCCATTCATATCGCCGTAGAGTGTACAGTAACCAACTGCCATTTCTGACTTGTTACCGGTAGATAAAAGCAGATAGCCAAATTTATTAGCGATCGCCATTAATAAATTACCGCGAATCCGTGATTGGATATTCTCTTCAGCCAGTCCAAACTCCGTACCCGCAAACAAATCATCTAAAGTGCGATCGAAGCCTTGCATTAACTCGCCAATTGGTAAAAGATGAGTCTTAATCCCCAAATTTTCGGCTAATGCTTCAGCATCACTGATGGAATGCTCAGAACTGTAAGGGGAAGGCATGAGAACACCGAGGACATTTTCTTTACCAAGTGCAGCCGTGGCGATCGCAGCTACTATTGCCGAGTCAATTCCGCCACTTAAACCCAACACTACTTTAGAAAAGCGGCACTTACGAGCGTAATCTCGCACTCCCAAAACCAAAGCTTGCCAAATTTCTTCATCTTCCGATTCATACATTGGTTCTACAGAACCCAACTGCAAATCACGCAACGTTTCATCAAATTCTACTACTACTAAATCAGTGTCAAAACCACGGGCGCGACACATAATTTCACCTTGACGATTTAAGGCAAAACTATGTCCATCAAAAATTAGATCGTCATTTCCGCCAACCTGATTAGCGTAAATCATTGGTTGTTGAAAACGTATTGCACTATGCCTGAGCATGATTTCACGAAACTGCTGCTTACCAGCCGTGTAGGGCGAAGCAGACAAATTTACAGTCAAATCTACACCCAAAATTGCTAAGTCAGCAATCGGATTTACTGCATAAGTACGTTTGCCCCAGAATTCCTCATCGTTCCATAAATCTTCGCAAATAGTTACGCCAATATGGATATTATCGAGAGTGAAATAATTAGCTTGTAAGCCTTCTTCAAAATAGCGGCGTTCATCAAAGACATCGTAAGTAGGTAAAAGTCGCTTGTGAAAAACTTGCTTGACTTTGCCATTCTCTAATAAAGCTATGCTGTTAAATAAACTTTTACCGCCACTAATATCTGCTTTGATATTAGGTTCAACAGTTCCTACCAACACAGCTAAATTTGGTGGTAAATCCTGAGCCAAATTTTGTAAAGTGATGCCCATCGCTTCCACAAAACTAGGATTTAGTAATAAATCTCTTGGTGGATAGCCACACAGAGAAAGTTCTGGGGTCAACAACAAACGCGCACCGCTAGATGCTGCTCGTTGTGCCGCCTCCAGGATTTTTTGGGCATTTAAAAGCAAATCACCGATAGTCGGATTAATTTGAGCGATCGCAATTTTCATATTATTTGTCATTTGTCATTGGTCATTGGTCACTTGTACTGAGTTTCGACTGCGCTCAACTACCGCGAAGCCGAAGTATTTGTCATTTGTCACTTGTACTGAGCGAAGCCGAAGTATTTGTCCCCTTGTCCCCTTGTCCCCTTGTCCCCTTGTCTCCTTGTCCCACGTAGCGGTTGGTTAAATAAATACCAAGGGTTTATCTTTTAAGGGAGCAAAAGCTTCGGCGTTAAACTTATACAAGCTAGCCGGACGACCAGCACCCCGTGATACCTTAATTCCGGTATCGCATAAAAAACCTAACTTGAGTAGACGCGCTCTAAAATTAGAATAATCGGAAAAGTTATCACCTAAAACTGTGGCGTATAACTGATATAAATCATTCAAGGTGAACATTTCTGGTAAGACTTCAAAAGCCACTGGGCTATACTCTAATTTATTTCGCAACCGCCTATGCCCATAAGCCAAAATTTCGTTATGGTCAAAAGCTAATTGCGGCACTTGTTTGACCGGATACCAAGCGATGCCAGTCATGCGATCGGCAATCAATTCGGCTTCTTCAAATCGCACTAGGGCAAAGTAACTAACTGATAAATAACGCACACCATAACTATCAGTTGCTTCCCGTGGATCGCGATTCGGCCCGCCAAATGTATACAGTTGTTCTAAATAGAGATTGTTGACCTTAATTTTCTCCGCCATAATGCGATAAGCGGCATCTTCTAAAGACTCTCCTGGACGTACCAAAGTACCGGGAAGACTCCAATGATTTAAAAATGGTTCTTGCTGCCGCATTACTAGTAGAACTAACAGCCGATTTTGTACAGTGTCTACAGAAAAAATTACATTATCAACACCAACCTTGAAATCGGCCAAAGGTTGTTGGTTTAACGGAGTTGGTATCTTTTTTGGTGAACGTCCTGGCATTCGTACAAATGCTCTCGATTAATATAGGCAACTACAGGAGCTGTGAGGGCTTGAGGATCTCTATGTTCGCGGTACGCTGTTGAGGAAACATCTAGACCGGTCAGACTAGCGATCGCAATTTTCCCTCCCAGCTTTTGCACTACCTCTGAACTAGATTCATCTATTGCATATCCGGGTCGCGGTACAATCAGTAGTTGTACTTCCTGTAACAAATCTTCAATGCGATACCAACGTGGTAGCTGACTCAGTAAATCTGAACCAATAATCAACGTCAATTGGGCGTCTTCACCCCAAGCAAGCTTGGCTTTTTCCACTGTTTCCAGCGTTCTGAAACTACTCAATTTTTGTTCCAAAGCAATATTGTGCCGTGGTGCGTCTATATTCGCAATCAACAGTTGCAGCATTGCCGCCCGGTGTTCTAAGGGTGTTTGATGAGACTTAAATGGATTATCTGCTGCCCAAACCGCTACCCAATCATAACGCTCAGACAACCAACTCAGAATTTCTTGATGTCCAGCAGTTGGTGGATCGGCACTAGTTCCAAACAAAGCAACTCTCATAATAATTCGTAATTCGTAGTGACACTCAATGACTATTTATCCAATGGATGTTTCACAATCCAAAATCGTTCGACTGAGCGACTTGCCTTGAGTTTCGACTGCGCTCAACTACCGCGAAGTCGAAAGGAGCCGAAGTCTAAAATCTAAAATCTAAAATCCAAAATGGTATTACCTCTGTGTTCTCTGTGCCTCTGCGGTAGCCTACGGCAAGCTGCTGGTGCGTCTACGTTTCTTAGTTTCTTCAGTCAACACCCGTAACCCCTCAGAAATTTCCACCTGCACCGAGACAGGATCGTGCAAAGACCGTGTTTGTTGTGGCAAACTGGCAACTGAGGCAGCAGTACGCTGACGAATTGTTGTCAACGACTCCAACGGCTGCACCCGTTCACCTTCTTGCACTACCAACTGCAACAAAGGTTCTTCTTCTAAAGCAATTTCATCTAAGAGTCCCAATCTGTCTGCTTTTACCTTATCTCCCGTAAACGAGCGAAAAATCTGCTTGCGCCCTGGATAAGTAACTTTACTACTCGATTGTTTCATGACTGGGATGCCATCAATATCTACAAGTTTATAAACTCCATTGACAGGCGAACCTGTAACTAGTCGTGTTCCCAGTCCGTAACCATCAATCTCAGCTCCAGCAGCTTTTAATCTGGCAATTTCCCACTCGTCTATGTCGCCACTAGCAAAAATTGGCACACCGGGAAGGAGCGATCGCACCTGTTTTGATAAGGTAACTAAATCTCCTGAGTCTAATCTCACTCCTGTTAATTGCATTTCCCCGGAATTTACTTTTTCGGCCAAGCGCTGGGCAGCAGCAATGGTATCGTAAGTATCAATTAGTAATGGCGCACCCGGAAAATAGCGATGAAATGCACTAAAAGCTTGTTCTTCAGTGCCCTCTATTGCTGACAATGCCATCACTAAGGCGTGTGCCATCGTACCACTTGGCTGTTGTCCCAGTTGTAGCGCTGCTAACACATTGGAAGTGGAATCTAACCCACCCGCCAACGCCGCCCGCGCCGCCCACAAAGACCCTTGGGGACTAAATGCTCGTCTGGTGCCAAATTCTAAAAGTGTTGCTGATTCCCCTGCTACATCCCGCAATCGGGCTGCTTTTGTGGCAATCAAAGTCTGGTAATTAATCGTATTCAGCAGGTAAGTTTCTACTAGTTGCGCTTGCCAAAGGGGTGCTTCCACCCGCAACAGTGGTTGATTGGCAAACACGGCTGTCCCTTCTGGTACTGCCCAAACATCACCCGTGAACTTTCCCTCAGCTAAAAGCGACCAAAAGCGATCGCCTGCGCGAGCAAAAATCCCCGTTGCCTGTAATGCCGCAATTTGCGCCGAACTAAAGCGGATTTTGGCTAAATATTCCAATGCCTGCGTCAGCCCCATCGCAATTAAATAACCAAAACCCTCTGGCAACCTTCTGACAGACAATTCAAAGCTTGCCCGTCGTTGTTCTATACCTTCGCCTGTGTAACAAGCTGCCATCGTCAACTGGTAAAGGTCGGTCAGCAAGCTGTAGTCATCGGCAGAAAGGTTCAGTTCCTGGTTCTGCTGGCTTTGCTGTTTATATACATAGTCCAAATCTGGCAAAGTTGTCATGCAAGAGCTTCCTTACAAGATGCTTCTTTTATTTATGGTAATATTTACCATAAATAATGTCAACTCCCTGGAAGTATATTGTCTGAGATTGCCGTATAACAATAGATTTGTCGGTAGCTTAATAATAAATTCATCAAATAATTAATATTTTTTAATAGTAATGGCTAGCAATAATGTTAATTAAATCGGGCGGCTAATCAAGGGAAATAATATCCTGTCAGAGAAAGTTTGTTTTACTTCGCTCTTTTCCCAAATGGGTTGAAAGAAACAACTATGTTACAATTAGAATCGAAGAGAAAAGTTTGACTTTTTGACAAGCTAAAGTATTGCAAAGTTATCTGAATAAACATTGCATATATTCTCAATATATTGAGAATATGAGCAAGGCTTGAGTATTAGGATTAGAGTATAAGCATCACCATTAAAGCGACTCAAAAAGAAGGAGTCCAATATTATGGATATTTCCAAAATCATTGCGAACATAACCCAGTATATTTCTGAAGCTGCAATGCGGATTTTTGGCCCTACGGATGATGCTTATCCTGCTGTTGGCGTACAACCTTTTACAGGTGAGCCTTACGACGAAGATAGAGATGATAATTGGTAGATGCCGATCGGGTATTCAAAAACAATACAGGAGTTAAAATTCAGAATTCAGGCGAGGACAATTACCGGAGAATTCAGGCAAACCATATAATAGAAAACTAGTAAATTGTAGATTTAGCTCCGTACTTAAACCTCTTTATTCAAAAGTAGTGGCGTATTGCAATACGCCACTATTCCAATTGTTCTGCATTCTGGCTCCTGATAAATAGATATCTTGCAAAAATTATATAGCAATCAAAGTTTTAGTCTTAGTATGCGTTCAAAATTCAAGCCGTAAAGATTTGTTGTACCGTTAGTTGCATTAATTTTATTTATTTTCATATTTAGAGGGGAAAATGAATAAGATTTATTTTTGGAAAAGTTATTTTGCCTTGACTTTTAAATTTTTAGTACATATAGCTCCTGCTGCACACTTAGTTACTTTACTTGGACTGCTGCTCGGAGTACATCAAACGGCATCTGCTACGACGATTACGTTTGAGAAAGCATCTGTAGGGACACTATCAACCTATACTGAATCTGGTTTTACAACTTCAGTAGTTTCTGGGCCTTGGGTTGCAATTGACTCATACGGGAAGCCAGCTCCCTTCATAGAGTTTACGAATGAGGCTGGTCAGAACCCGCTGGCTGCGACAATTCAAATTACAAACGATGACTCCACGTTTAAATTCAACTCAGTCGATCTTTACTCCAGCGTGACACCAATCCCTTATGTAATAACGGGATTGTTGAATTCAACGCCAGTATTTTCTTTTGAAGGTACGGTTCCAAACACTTTTGGTGATTTTCAAACTGTGGTCAACTCGAACTCGAATTACTTAATCGACAGCCTGACAATCTCTCTAACTAACCCAGCAGCACCGTGTTGCTCTAATCCTATGGGGCTTGATAATATTACTGTGACACCCATTTCCCCTACTTCAGTTCCAGAGCCAAATAGTTCTCTATTTTTTTTACTGGGACTTCCAGTTATCACTTGGCTTCGTCGAGCGACATCTGACTCCTCGCTCAACAATCCGTAATGAGTTCATAGCGATCGCACTCACCGTAATGGCTAATAAATTCATCAACGGTTAGAACTTTTGAGGCTGATTGAACCATTGTGATTATTCTCAAAAATCGTAGAGTGTACGTAAGTCCTAATATAATTCAACCCACCTACTTAAAATAAAGGCGTGAGGAAAAAACTCACGCTTTTTTATTTAAACTTTTCGATCGGCGATTGCTAAGAGTTCCAGAATCGCTCCATTTGTCCAGCCGAAACCAACTTCGTTAGAACTATATCCAAAGCAGATTTCGTCGGAAACATTGGCAGAACAGCGTTCAACATCATATTTCTCAACTAGGGTATCGTGACGCTCAAATTCTTTAACTGCCATAGCGAGAAATTTGTTGGCAATGCGATCGCCTTCTGTATGATACCCATAACGGTGAAGTCCAAGGACTGCAACTAATGTCAATGGGGCCCAGCCAAGGGGAGCATCCCACTGATTGCCGGTGACACGAGTACTGGTAAAAATTCCGCCTGGGGCTTCAAACAAAGAGAGATTTTCTACGACGCGTTTGGCTTGAGTTGGAGAAGCAATTCCCAGCCAGAGAGGATAGAACGTGGTAGCAAATTCGTAGCGGCGGCGTTTTCCATTCTGGAAATGATAGTCTAAATATAATCCTTGTTCTTCATCCCAAAGAAATTGATCGATCCGATCGCGGCGGATATCTGCGCGATTGCTCCATTTTTGTTCCAATTGTTCGTTCCCCAGAATACGCTTAATTTGCGCCATGTCTTGTTCAACCTGATACAGCAAACTGTTGAGGCACACCGGAGCGTAGTGGAGGATATCAGCACTGAAGGGGCCAAATCGGTTGGTGATATCAAAACCAGATTCGCGCATGGTGCGATCGCTTTTGTAAAATAGCTTGGTCAGTTCGTCAGTTTCCTGGTTGTAATAAAGACTAACGTCATAATCCTCAACTTCAAAAGTTTTATAGTACTCTTTGACGCGATCGTAGTGGCTTTTTCCCTCTTCATCCCGCTCGGAAAACAAAACTTCTGGCGCCGGTCCCTCCCCAAAGGCATAAAATCTGGATAAGCCGGTTGCAGCATTCAGATGGGGCGGTACTACCCAGTAATAATAAAATTGCTCTAACAGCGGTACGGTTGCTTTCAACCACTCTTCATCTTGGGTGTGCTGGAATAACGCCAAAACCATCATACTCAGGACAGGGGGCTGCGATCGCGACAGCATGTAAGTCCGGTTGGCGTTGAGAATAATGCCGTAATGTTGTACTTGGTACAACAATTGATCGACTTGACTTTGTGCTAGCTCCAATTCTCCATCGTGCAAAAGTCCTAGTAATATAAAGTAGCTGTCCCAGCCATACATTTCGTTGAAGCGACCACCTGGTACGACATAAGGCCCTGGTAGGTATAGTAACCCATGCTGTTTAATCGCTTCTGCTTCTGCTGGCAAAGTGCGAATTTCTAGCTGTTGCATATCTTTTGGAGATAGCGATCGCTCTAACACAGTCTGAATGTTGGGACAATCTTCGGAAGGGGAAATGTAAACAATCCAGGGAGTTTCTCTTTTGTGGTCTAGTTTGGTATCCTTGGCAGATTGTAATAAGTGTTCGTGCGATCGCGTTAAAGTTTTCCACATTTTTTTGATGTGGAGGCGCACAGCTTCAATCTGCGCGGTGGTCAGTGCTGGTGGAGTGGTCATAATTACAGAATTTTTTTTAACGCAAAAAAGAGGCAGCGCGGTCTTCTCCCAAAGGGAGAGGCTAACGCCAAAGGGGTTTCCCCCATGAACGACTGCCGTCACCAAAGGAAACGCAGAGGAACGCTGAGGTTTTACAGGGTTCTCTCTGCGTGGGACAAGATTTTTGTTTTTACTCGGCAGTGCTAACTAAGAGGGCAACTGGGAAATGAGTTAGGGCTGTTGCGATTGATAGGGTTTCTGTAGCTTGTAAGGGTTGCTGAGTTAGGACGTTTTTCCAAGTGGGGGAAGTTCCAGGGGGTAGTTGCAGGTGCGTATCTTGCCAAACTGACTCGCCCAAGGGATTGTCTCCTGGCTGGATGAGGCTGGTTAAAAACCGGGGCGCGATCGCGATCGCTGTTTGATTCCCCTCCCGCCGTGCAAAGGCGATAATATGATTGGCGTAGGTTCCCTGAACTTCTAACGGTAAATAATCGCCGTCCTGGAATAATGAGACATAGTTTGTTCTGGCTTGGAGTAATTGAGCCGTTAAAAACAGTTTGATTCTGCCGTCTGTTTTGTCCTTTAGTAACTCCTGAATTAGTCCCAAAATGTCTGTTTTTGCCTGTTCGCGGATAGCGCTTAAGTAAGTACGTCGCTGTTCAAAATCTACAGGACGGCGATTATCTGGATCGACTAAACTCAGTTCCCAAAGTTCCGTTCCCTGGTATAAATCGGGTACGCCGGGTACGGTAATCTTTAGTAAAGTTTGGGAAAGGGAATTGAATATCCCATACTCTGCAATTCGCTGTTGAAATGGACGAAAGGCTTCTAGAAATTCCCCAGATATAGCAGGATCGAGTACTTTCCCAATGAAGGAGGTACAAGCTTCTTCATACTGGCTATCAGGTCGTAACCAGGCTGTATGCACCTTCGCTTCTCGTATTGCTTTTATTATATAGTCTTTCACCCGTTCCACAAAGGATGCATGTTCGTGTTCGGCAAAGGGAAACGCCCCGACTAGGGTTTGATAGAGAAAATACTCGTCGTTGCGATCGGGCATCGCAAACCCGTGGCGATGGCTACGATGTACTCGATTCATGGCACTCCAGGTATTTACCTGCCGATCCCATTCATCGGGGATTTCTGAGAGGACATTCAACCTGGCCCGCACATCTTCGCCGCGCTTGGTGTCGTGGGTGGCGGTGGTGTTCATTGTGTGAGGCCAGGTTGCTTGATGCTGTTTGTTAAAGGCATGAAATTTGGCTAATTCGATGCCAAAATGACCGGGATTTCCGCCGACTTCATTCAGCGACAGCAACCGATTGTAAACATATAATGTGGTGTCTTCTACGCCTTTGGCCATTAAGGGGCCGCTGTATTGCTGCATTCGCAAGACAAAATATATCCACTGTTCGCGTTCTGTTTGAGTCAAAGAATTATCGAATTCTAGCAGCATTAACTTTTCAATAAAAGTCAGTTCGTTCTGCAACAGGGGCGTTTGTTCTTTGGCTCGATCGATTACTTCTTGAATGGTAGCGCGATCGCTTTCTCCAATTCCATCGGGTGTAATGTACGTGCGGTAAATCGGGAACAGTGTCAAAACTTCGGCGATCGCTCTTTTTAATCCATTCAGTGTAAAATCATTGCCATAGCGATATTTGCTGGAAACGTTCTTTAACAAAAGAGCCAGATTGTCAATATCACCTGCTAAATTTTTTTCCAAAATCAGGTGCTTTTTATCCTTCACTACCGAGGCATAATCTGCTCTGGAACTGATAAAGTTTTGGTAAATTTTATCGAAGGCTGATTCATTTTCTGTTTGACAAAATACGCCATTTACATAGTTAAGAAAGTCATATCCAGATGTTCCTTGAATCTGCCAGTTTTCCGGCAAATCTTCGGTCAGTTCTAAAATCTTCTCGACGGTGATATAAACATCTCCCATCTTTTCTTGCAGTCTTTCGAGATACTGGATTGGGTTATAAAGTCCATCAATATGGTCAATCCGTAAACCAGTAAATTTGCCTTCTTCAACTAGTTTCTGAATTAGGCTGTGGGTATTATTAAAAACCCGCACTTCTTCAACTTTAACGGAAATCAGTTCATTAACAGTAAAGAAACGACGGTAATTCATTTCTTCCGCCCCCACCTTCCAGAAGGCAAGACGGTAAAATTGATCCTTGAGTAAATCATCTAGGAGGTTAAAGCTTTCGGAATTACCGGGTTCTCCGTTGAATGTTTGGATATTTTCGTCAATAAACTCGCGGATGGCATCGTTTGTGGTGTAGAGTTCCCAAAGCAATCCTTTAATAAATGCGATTTGGTCTTGTCGCTGTTTTCCTGCAACTTCTGAGGGCACACTTTTGAGAATGTAGAGAATCCCCAATAGTTTAATAAAATCGGGATGATTGCGTCCCAGTGTCCGGGTGAGTTTACCTAAATTATAGGTGATAAATTTTGTGTAAGATTCTAACCGCAGTGGCAGTTTTAAGCTGTAATAGTTGACGGTTAAACCGTTTTGTTCGTATTGCAGTTGAATGTGTCCGTTTTCCAGGGATGTACCATAGAAATCTCCCAGCAGAGGAGCTAGAATTCGCTCTTGGCGATCGCCAAAGGGAGCATTCCAAGAAAGATCGAAGTAATCGGTATAGCTGGAATCTGGGCCGTGTTCCAATACGTCCATCAAGTAATCGTTTTCGCTGCTATAAGCCATGTGGTTGGGCACAATATCTTGTAACCAGCCCATACCAAGGGATTGCACTTCAGCAACTAATGCCTCAAAGGACTCATTAGTTCCCAGTTCTGGGTTAAGTTGAGTGGCATCTACTATATCGTAACCGTGCGTACTCCCGGATCTGGCTTTGAAAATGGGGGAAGCATATACATCGGAAATACCTAAATCTGCTAGATAAGCTGCGATCGCTTTAGCGTTGTCAAAGCCAAACTGAGGTGTAAACTGAATTCGATAAGTGGCGGTGGGAATTCGCATATTTTTTTAGTAGGAAGTAAGGGGGATAAGGAAGATGAGGTTTTGAGGGTAAACGCTGAACCTTTTAGAGAATGTTTGAAAAGTCCTCTTCTCGGTAACAAAAGGGTATTACCCCCCTTAATCCCCCCGATGTATTGGGGGGAAACAAGAAAATCTAGTTCCCTCCCTTTATAAGGGGAGGGTTAGGGTGGGGTAAATTTTAAAGGGGTTAGGGGAGATCAATAAGTCCTTAACATCCACAGCCAACCATTATTCAAACATTAAGCCTTTTAGCTCGAACATTAAGCCTTATTGCTCGAACCTTAAGCCTTATTGTTTGAACCTTAAGCCTTATTGCTCGAACATTAAGCCTTATTGCTCGAACATTAAGCCTTATTGCTCGAACATTAAGCCTTATTGTTTGAACCTTAAGCCTTGTTGCTCAAACATTAAGCCTTATTGTTTGAACTTTAAGTTCTAACTCTCTCCCTCATCCTTTTTCATAGAGTACTAGACTAGTAGGTTGCAATTTCACTTCTTGTCCCACAGACAGGTGTTCAGGAGCTTCAGAACCATGCCCAGACCATGAGGTATCAGCAGAGTCCAACAATTTATTAGCATTATGCTCAAACGGCAAAGCCACTGTCACTGGAGACGAATTGAAATTCATCACAAATATTATTTCACTCGATTCGCACCAACGCCGCACGATGACGATCTCTTTCTCTTCATCGCTAGTTGCTTCGATGAAATTGCGGTCTTGGTTGAGCAGGGCTGGATGTGTCTTCCGTAAATTAATTAACTGACGATACCAATCCCAGAGAACTTTGTGCTTTCCTTGATTGCGTAATTCCCAATTAAGTTTAGACTTGAGGAAAGTTTCTGCCGATTCTGGATCTGGGGGATCGTCTGCATAGTGAAATGCTTCAAATTCTTCTTTGCGTCCGGCTCGAACTGCTTGAATCAAATCGGGATCGGAGTGACTGACAAAGTAAATGAAGGGTGCAGTTTCGCCGTATTCCTCTCCCATGAATAACAGGGGTAAGTTGGGCGATAGCAGCACAGCACCAGCGGCTAACTTTAATCCTTCAAAAGAGATCCGCTGGGTGAGGCGTTCTCCTTTCATTTGATTGCCGATTTGATCGTGATTCTGAATGCAGACTGTAAACTGTGATAAAGGGCGATCGCGGCAAGATAAGCCATGAAATCGTTTGCGATCGGGCGAGTATTTCCAATCGTAGACAAAAGTATCACTATAAGCTTTTGCTAAATCAGCACATTTCCCAAAATCGTGATAATATCCTTGGCGATCGCCTGTCAACAGTACGTGCAATGAATGGTGAAAATCATCACTCCACTGAGCATCGAGTCCATATCCACCCAATTCTGCTGGACGAATTATTCGCGGATTATTCAAGTCACTTTCGGCTATCAAATGGCGTTTCCATCTTTGTCCTTGTTGTGAGAAATGATGAACTGCTTCCGCCAGTTCCCATAAAAAATGCTTGGCTCCCAAGTCATAAATTGCTTGAATGGCATCCAGCCGCAATGCATCAATGTGGAATTCGCCCAACCAGTAAAGAGCATTTTCGATAAAATAATTTCGCACACCCTGACTATGGGCATCGTCGAAATTCATTGCTTCGCCCCAAGGCGTTTTATAGGTTTTAGTAAAGTAGGGCGCGAACTGACTCATATAGTTGCCTTCTGGCCCAAAGTGGTTGTATACCACATCCAGCACAACGGCGATATTATTTTGGTGACAAGCATTTACCAGTTGCTTGAGTTCGGCTGGACTACCATAGGAATTTTGCACAGCATAAGGATAAACGCCATCATAGCCCCAGTTGCGGTATGCAAGAGTTGCTTCAATATGAGTATCTCCCGGAACCTGCGAGATGGGCATGATTTCAATGGCGTTAATTCCCAGTTCCCTCAGTTCTGGTAAACGGGGAATGATGGCGGTGAAAGTTCCTTCCGGCGTGAATGTCCCAACGTGAACTTCATAGAAAATCATCGACTCTACAGGAATACCCGTCCATCCTTCATCAGTCCATTCAAAAAAAGGATCGACAATTTGCGACGGGCCATGTACCCCTTCCGGTTGATACTGCGACGCCGGATCGGCAAAGTTGTCTTGGCCATTCAAGACATAGCGATAAAGCGTACCCGGATACACATCGTTGACTTTCGTGTGCCAGTATCCCTCAGATTGAGGCTTGAGAGGAATTAACTGCTCTTCTGGCGTCAAAATTTTTACCGTGACGCTATCTAATAGCGGAGACCAAACTGTGAATTCACACTCTCCGTTACCCAAGTAGTTTGCACCAATTTTCACGCAGTATCCTCCCGTCAGTTCAGTTTGTTGTGCCGAATTGTGGCGCGATGGCGTACCCACCCGCTGTAGGCGATCGCAAATGTCATTGATTGCACAATGTTTACAAAGACGCCAGATAGCATAATGGTTGGTCTAGCAGACTTTTTGCTAGCATCTGGAGGCGGATTTTTGAATAAAATAATTCTGTCTAATGACAAATAAAGAGACAGGGCAATACAGTTTTGTTAAGGTTTTTTGATGAAAATTCTAGATTGCAAAACCGATTATTGTAGAGACGGCGATTCATCGCGTCTCTTGCCTTAACCAACAGTATTGAGAGGCAAGAGGCAGGAGGTAGGAATTTTTAAAACCACGCAGGGGGGGTAAAGCTTCGTTTCACTGCGGTTTTTAACGGCCTATTTAACTTAAGTTGCCTTGCAGCTACCATCTACACAGTACGATGATTGATATGTATTAGAACGTTTACCAAAGATTGCGTAGCGGTTATCGCGGATTTGCTCGTAAAAGCGATCGCCTGCCCATTTCATCCCCGGTAATGCTCGATAAGCGTCTACAAATATACTTCCTGCTGGCAATAACCGCCCAATTTCTTCTGCTGCGTTACTGCCTTGCCAACGTCTTTGAGGGTTATTGCCATCAATTAAAATCATCCCCTGTTCGCAATCTTGGGCTGAAATTCCCCACTGTAAAAGTGTCTGCTCATCTTGCATGGGACTGTAGCGAAATAGTTTTCCTTGGTCTAAGGTTTCTAGCGATCGCACTAGGGTAACGCAGAGATTACAATTCCCGTCGTAGATTACGTAGTAATTCATAAAAATAATAGCTCTTTGGCAATTGAATTGTCGGATGTGTCTAAAACACAACTTTGGTATTCTAGCTTAGAAAACCGTAGCGATCGCTTTTATCTCACCGAACCAGTCTCCAGTTCAAATATGCATAATGTCGTCTAGCTTAAGTTGTAAATTTGGCAAAACATTAGAATAAATAGTATCTTTTAAGCAATATTGTTGTTGTTGGTAAACACCGTTAACAAACGGCAAAGGTTGGTTATTTGCGATTACCGATAAACATCACGATGCATTTGTACAGCATAAAAGTCCTACAATCATAGTTTCAAAGCAAGGACTATAGAATGTTTCTATATAAATTACTCTCACCACAAAAAATAATCAGCATTCTTATTTTTTTACAAAAGAATCTTGTGTATTGATTCCTGTTTAATATATAGTCTTTTTTCGTACATACATTAGCACAAGAAAATACTGGATGCTTGCGACATGTAAGTATATCCTTAATTGTCAGACTTTGTATCTTAAAACACCAATTACCTAATAAACAAGTATGGCTAATATCACTGGAACCCCTTTAAACGATGTTCTTAACGCTACTATTGGCAACGATGTAATCAATGGACTGAATGGAAATGACCGCTTAATAGGGAATGCTGGAGTCAATACTCTGAACGGTGGTTCAGGTGATGACAACCTTGATGGTAGAGATGGTAATGATATTCTAATTGGCGGATTAGGTAGAGATACCTTAGTTGGTGGAGCAGGAGCTGATATCTTCCGTTACAACAGTGCTTTAGAGGGTGGCGATATTATCAATGACTTAAACGCATCTCAAGGTGATAAAATCCAAGTTTCTGCATCTGGATTCGGAGGTGGACTCGTAGTAGGGCAATTACAACGTTCTCAATTAACTCTCGGTAGTGCTTTCACCAACCCTAACCAACGCTTTAGAGTTGACACCAGTAGCTCGATTCTATTCTTCGACAAAGATGGTAGCGGTTCGCAATTTGGCTTTGTCGAAATTGCTAAAATAAACGGCGTTAAAGGTCCTCAAATTATTGAAGTAATCGCCTAGAAAATTTTTGATTTTAGATTGTAGGGTCGGGTGTCGTAGCTAAATGGACTATGGCACCATTAGCAGACATCAAAAAACTCAGAAGCCGAGTTTCGTAAATTTAAAAATCTAGTTATGGAAACATATTCAGGTTGCATTTTATTATATTATTAAAACAACAGTATATTTAATAATTTATTTTTGTAGGTTAGGGAACGCTAAAACTCAACTACACATTTTTCTTGTTTAGCCTTGATCGAGTAGTATTGCAAAGCGATCGCCGCATTTAAATAGCACGACAATATAAATACTAAAAGGCTTGTCCTCAAACATCGCCCCCGATTTCCAGTTATCATGCCTTTGGAATGGTATTTGCTTAGTTTTTTCATTAATGAGAAAATATTCATGAGATACAAACTCTTAGGCAAAAGCGGGTTAAGAGTCTCTGAACTCTCCTTGGGAACCATGACCTTTGGTGAAGATTGGGGTTGGGGTGCATCTGTTGACGAAAGTCGGAAAATCTTTGATAGCTATGCAGAAGCAGGCGGAAATTTCATTGACACCGCCAACGGTTACACCGATGGTAGCAGTGAAAAAATTGTTGGCGAGTTGATTGCTAAAGAACGCGAACGCTTTGTAGTTGCGACAAAATATTCCTTTCCCTTGCGGATGAATGATAAAAAGGGCGACCCTAACGCCAGTGGAAACCATCGCAAGAATTTAATTCAGTCTTTAGAAGGTAGTCTCAAACGCCTGAATACCGATTACATTGATTTATTCTGGTTGCACGCTTGGGATTTCACAACACCGATTGAAGAAGTCTTGCGATCGCTTGATGATGTAGTCCGTCAAGGTAAAGTACTTTACATCGGCATTTCTGACACACCCGCTTGGATCGTTTCCCAAGCAAATACCATAGCCCATTATCAAGGATGGACGCAGTTTGTCGCCCTGCAAATTGAGTATAGTTTAATTCAGCGAACACCAGAACGGGACTTGATTCCGATGGCTAAAGCCTTCGATTTAGCAGTAACACCGTGGTCGCCCTTGGGTGGTGGTGTGTTGACAGGGAAGTATAATCGGTCTCCTCAAGGAGGCGCTGAACAAGGGCGACTCGAAACTTTGGGCGGAGGGATTTCTGAAAAAAATTTAGCGATCGCTGAAGTTGTTAGTCAAGTTGCAGCAGAAATTGGTCATACACCTTCACAAGTAGCATTAGCTTGGTTACGCGCTCAAAGTGGTGTGATTATTCCGATCGTTGGCGCACGTAAGTTAACGCAATTTCAAGATAACTTAGCTTCAATAGAAGTCACACTTTCGCCAGAACATCTGCAACGGTTAGATGAAGTGAGTCAAATTGAAGTGGGTTTTCCCCATGACTTTTTGCAGAATGACGTAATTCGCGATCGCCTTTTCGGTGGTACATTCAATACCATAGAAAACCATCGTATTTAACTAATAGTCATAAACAGTAACATATTCAGGCATTAATTCAATCTATCGTCAGAGAGTTTCGCCAAGCCTTGCAATTCTGTAAAGTTGGATTTAAAAGGCATTAACAACGTAGAATTATGAGCGACAACAGCATTACATCACGTTTGTACCCCACCCGTATTGACATTCCCGCTGAAGCGCGAGTGCAAATTGTGGTACTTCTCAACCAAAGCTTGGCAGCTACTTCGGATCTAAAAACCCAAGCAAAGCAAGCACATTGGAATGTAAAAGGAACTGACTTCTATCAGCTACACTTATTATTTGATGAAATTGCAGGGGAATTAGAAGAGTTCATCGATTTGATCGCTGAACGCGTCACAGCTTTAGGTGGCTATGCTTTTGGAACAGTCCGCGCCGCAGCTAGTAATTCCATCTTGCCAGAATACCCCTTAGATATTTTGGATGGCAAAGACCATGTGACAGCCTTAGCAGATCGCTTTGCATCTTATGCTAAACACCTGCGGGATGCGATCGATAAAACTGATGAATTGGGCGATCTCGATACCGCTGACCTTTACACCGAAATTTCTCGCACCATTGACAAACGACTCTGGTTCTTAGAAGCTCATCTGCAAGTAGCAGAAATTAAAGCAGAGAATGGCACAGCGGGTACTACTAAAACTCAAAAGATCCCTGCTACTGTCAAATAAGCACTTTTGAGAGACACTTGATTTACTAATAGGGTGCATTAGACTAAAGTTTAATGCACCTTATTGGTGTAACACAGCTAAAAAGTTGCTGCAATAAATTTAGTCTTGATACGCTACTAGTACGCAAGGCAGAATTAAAAATTAATACAGTATTAGGGTTTCGTTGATTTGGAATCGTTGGTTTATTTCCGCCCTGTTGTACTAGCAGATAATCTTGTTGTGCAAAACTTGAAAATGCAGTAATTTAGCAAAAAAAATTGTAGGTTGGGTTGAGGAACGAAACCCAACACTCCGATCAATGTTGGGTTTCGCGTTGCTCAACCCAACCTACATTTAATGCTACTAGTAACTTTTTAGAAAAGTAGTCTTTATTAAATCTAATAGTATCTTTTTGGTAAGTACGTCACTTTTAAGTGCGTACTTTTCATTTATATGTATATACTTTACTATTGAAATAGTTCAAAACCAGGTGACAAAATTCACAAATATCTTCGACAAGTAATACATCAAGATTAATGCTTCAACTTGAAGAAGTTATTAGGTTACTGAAAATTTATCCTAATTCCATTCCTAACTCTTGTACAGACGCGATGAATCGCGTCTCTAAATACTCATTAAGAACGAGGTAAATATATGTCTCAAAATACAATTACCCACTTAATTCACGATCGCAATTCCCGTGGTCACGCCAAAATGGGCTGGCTCGATAGTTATCACACATTTTCCTTCGGTAGTTTTTACGATCCCAACCGCATGGGATTTCGCTCTCTGCGGGTAATTAACGACGATCGCATCGCCCCTGGTGCTGGATTCCCTACCCACAGCCATCGTGACATGGAAATCCTCACTTATGTCTTAGAAGGTGCTGTAGAGCATAAAGACAGCTTGGGTACTGGCTCGGTAATTCGCCCTGGTGATGCCCAAATTATGAGTGCTGGTACTGGAATCAGCCACAGTGAATTTAATCCTTCACCAACTGAACCATTACACCTGCTACAAATCTGGATTCTTCCCGATCGAGAAGGAATAACGCCAAGATACGAACAAAAAGCTTTTCCTCTCGAAGAAAAGCGCGGTAAACTCCGCTTAATTGCCTCTAAAGATGGGCGCGATGGTGCTGTGACAATTCACCAAGATGTTGAGTTATATACATCTGTTTTAGAGTCAGGTGATGTTGTTAATTATCAAGTCAAACCCGGTCGTTATGCCTGGTTACAAATAGCGCGAGGCATAGTCAACTTAAATGGTGAAGAACTCAGAGCCGGTGATGGTGTACAAATCAACGGCGAAGAACAGCTAGAAATTAGTACCAACATCGGCGGCGAAATCTTGCTTTTCGATTTAGGCTAATATTGCAGCTAAAAGGGCGCTTAGAAACCGCGTCTAAACAAACAAAACTTGCCTTTGCAGGTTAGAACAAGGGGCTTAAGCCCCTTGTTTTGTTTTAGTCTGCGCAGACGGACTTCTCCTGTGTAAAATGAGACTGTTGGAATCTATCCAAATCACGGTTATACTTTCTCATAAAACCACCAAATACTTGGGGGCAATGCAATACTGGTCGGGTTTTGGATTTTAAACTGGAATTTGGTTTTGGGAAAAGGTTAAAGGGGAAAGGTTAAAGGTTTTTTCTTTCCCCTTTCCCATTCCCTTTTTCCCGTTAACTGACAAGTTTGGGGGGCAATGGCCAAAAAATTCTTAGTTTGGGAAAGATGTATCAGACTTTAATAACTATTAGAGGTGGCTGTAATGCCGACGATTCATTTTGTGGATGGTGAAAAAGGCGGGGTAGGAAAGTCTCTCTTTGCCAGAACAATGATTCAGTATTGTTTGGATAAGAGAATCCCATTTGTACCAGTGGAGACAGATAGATCGAATCCAGATGTCGCAGGGGTATATAAGGAAATATGTAAATATGCTGTGTTTAGTGAGAATGAACGACAGGCAAATAAGGCAGATAGAATATTTGAGTGGGCGATAGAGAAGCCAGTAATTGTTAATTTAGCCGCACAATCGCATAGAGCAGTACAAGGGTGGATTGAATCTAATCAATTACTTGAACTAGGAAGTTCCCAAGGAGTTCTCTTTTGCAAATGGTTTGTATCGACAGGAGGATATGACAGCATCAACCTGTTTGCTCAGTCAGTGAATACTTACGGTGAGAAAATCCCTCATATTCTGGTGAGGAATTTAGGGCTGTGTGATGATTGGGAGCATCTAGAGTCAGACTCCAACTATCAGAACCTAGTAAATAAATATCAGATAAAAGTTATAGATTTTCCGAAGTTAGCATACAGAGAAAGAAACATAATTGACCAAAATCGCCTGACTTTTGCAGAGGCTAGAGAATATAAAGAATTTGGGATAATTGGGAAACAGAGAATAGTGAATTTTCTGAAGCTTGCTTATGGTGCTTTTGAAAAAGTAGGTATCTGGTATGAAAAAGTTGAATAGTAGTCATTAGTCATTGGTCATTGGTCATTGGTCATTTGTCATTAGACTTCTTGGCATTTGTCGGGAAAAGGGGAAGGTGGGGCCCCCTCTGGGGATAAGGGGAGGGCTTTCAAGGGCAGGCTTTTAGGCTTTCGATAAATAGTTGAGAATGTTCTCAATTATTGAACGTAGTTTTAAGTTCTCAGACAATGGTTTTGGTTTTAAAATCCCAAAAATTTGTCTAATCAAAAAAACCTGCCCCAGAAAGAAGGGGAGGGTGGGGTCCCAAGAAGGGGATAAGGGACAGGGGGAAGGGGAAAAAGTTCTGTATTGTCCCCTTCCCCTTTAACCTTTACCCTTTTCCCCAAGAGTGCAAAAAGCACTTTTACAAGAGGCGATCGCTTGGCGAATTTGACTACAATTCTAAGAAAGAGTCGCAAAAACCTAAATGTCTAAAAAGTCCGATTCTCAGTTTAAAAATCTCTTTAGTTCACCCAAATCAACCAACTGGGACGAAAGATTAGCCCAAATAGCCTATCGTTTTAACCGAGAATATCAACGTGAAACCTTTGAACTCCCAGCAGAAGTACAAGCAATGCCGATATTTAGCGAGTGGATTGCTGGAAGTTTCTCAGGAAGAATTGCTTCCCCTTTTTGGGAAATTGCTAAACCTCAAAAAAATCAACACTGTATAGATATTGGCTGTGGGATCAGCTTTTTAATCTATCCTTGGCGGGATTGGCAAGCGTTTTTTCATGGGCAAGAAATCAGTAATGTGGCCCGCGATACCCTGAATTCTCGCGGGCCACAGTTGAATTCTAAACTGTTCAAAGGGGTTGAGTTGGGAGCAGCTCATCAGTTAAACTATCCATCAGAGCAATTTGATTTAGCGATCGCCACCGGATTTAGCTGCTATTTTCCCCTCGAATATTGGGATGCTGTACTAGCAGAAGTGAAGCGGGTGTTAAAACCAGGGGGACATTTTGTATTTGACGTTCTCAATCCAGAACAGCCTCTAGCAGAAGATTGGGCAGTTCTGGAAACCTATTTAGGGGCTGAGGTATTTTTAGAGCCTTTGGCTAAGTGGGAAAAAATGATTAAGACCGCCGGTGCTAAAGTCGTAACGCATAAATCAGGAGAATTATTCGAGTTGTATAAGATACGATTTTAAAATATTATTACTCAGGATTATTACTCAGGGATAAGTGGACTCATGGGATCTAAAGAGGTTGTAAAAACAAAATAGATTACCCCAGCGCCGAGAATCATCACAGCAAGACTGAACAGCAGCACCCAGCGGTCTGTCGGTTCGTAAGTATCTTCTTCGATATCACGACGGACTGCAAAATAGTGTCCTGTTGAAAGCCATACCGTGATTAAACCCACCAGCGAGAAGACTAAACCTAACTTCCAGCCATTGCCAGGACGGGGTACTAAAGGTACATGGAAGGCACGCAAACGCACGATGACAACACCAAAACCTAAAAGAGCGATTCCTGTCCGCATCCAAGCGAGGTAGGTACGCTCATTTGCCAAGTGATCTCGGATTCTAGACGGATTCAGTCGTCCTGGCTTTTTTTTATCTTTTTCTTCTTCTGTAGGTTTCAATTTTAACTGCATCAATAATACCCTTATCCCCAAAGCGGCTCTTATCAAAAAAATGCGAAGGTAGTAGGAAATCTCTTTCCAGATGACTTGCAACCAACACAATAGTTGCGCTACTGAAATATGCTTGTTGTGATTGTACATTTTTCCCAAAATTTATTTTAATGCAGATATAGAAATAAAACAAGCCTAAAATTGAGGATAGATAAATTCAAAAAAAAGAGCCAAGATCAAAGAGATGTTTCACCAGTGTTTGTCCTGTTCTTCTCTGATTTTGGCTGTTACCCTATTTAAATTCAGAACAATCATTCAAAAATAAACTATGCAGTTCTATTTCAAGACTGTTTGCTAGGCGCATTAGGAACTCGTGTATTTATGAGATCCTGCGATATATCTGGGATAAACCAGTTAGCCTCTTTGCTGTTAACAACTTTTACAGTCGGGACATTCAATTCAATCGCAGCAGTAGCTGGATTCCTTTTAATTACCAACTGAGTTCCATCAAGGATCTTCAGAGCCGCGGCTCCTGTCAATTCTTCACCTTGCCCATTAGGACTAGAAGTGAAATTTGCTACCTGGACATCATTCGGTAGATAGATGCCATCACAATCCCAGTTATTTTTAGTGGACTGACCATCAGCTAGAAAATATAGACCATTCTCGTATACGGCATCGTCATCTTCTTCTTCATTTGGTCTTTTACCGTATACCGCTATGGTATTACCTGTTTGGTTGTTGCATTGACCCCAATTAATTCCCGTCTCTAAAGCATACTTTTGCAGTGTTAATTCCTCGGTTCTTTTTTGAATTTCTTCTGGTGTCAGACCTTCAACTTGAGTTTGGGCATCTTTTGTTTGCGAGAGTTGCTTAAGAGCTTTAGTGACTTCGATGTAATCGGGGTTTTTGCTAAATTTTGGTCTATCAGCAAAAGAAGGTTGAGCAAAGGCTAGATTAGCGACAATCATTAAGACAATTAGCAGAGATTTCCAAATTTTCATGTTTTGATTCCTGTTGATGGGTAAGATATTTACCAGTTTAGAATTCATTTTGCTCAGAAAATTGATGATGCACCTCTTGATTAGACACTTAATTTTTCTTGTTCTTCACTCGACGATTGAGTATTGAAACCTAAAATCAATGAGAATATATAACTAGAAACTACAGATAAAAGAGTCCAGGTAACATTTTCTGTGACAATAAACACGCCCAAACCAATCAAGATACAAGGTACAAAAGTATTGCCATTTTCAGTTAAAAAGTTAGCGATCGCAGGCAAATAAGTTAACTTGTAAGCGGTATAACACCATACACCCACTAGGGTAAAGAATACACTTAGAATCACCAGCAGACTATCTAATTCTGAGTTGGCAAACAAGGGCACATAGACGCTGATATTATCACTGCCATTAGCAAAGGCGATCGCAGCTACATTGCAAGTTTGTGGAGAAATAAAACTCCTAACTATAGAGGGAGAAGACGGCTCGGTTTCTTCTTCAGCTTCCTCTGGTGAATCCTCTTCGCGTTTTAGTAAACTGCTCACACCAATGATTATGGGCATAAAACCAAGTAGTTTAATCCAGTCCTGCGGTATGATTAGTCCACCCAAGAAACCGGGAAGACTAGCAACGATCAATGCTGCAAAACCGAGATACTGACCAGCAAGGATGTGACGACTGCGAAACGTTTTACTGATTTGTGAAAAAAACAACGTCAGAATGACAATATCATCAATGTTGGTGGCAGTGAATGCAGTAATCCCTGTGGTAATTGCAGTTACTAAATCGTTCATTTGTGGAAGTCCTTATGTTCATGCTTGGGCATGGGGCATGGGGCGTTAAGAGTTCTGTTAGCGGAAGCAGGGCGTTGAGCCAGTGCTGAGTTAGGAGTAGAGACGCGATTAATCGCGTCTGTACAAGAGTTGGGAGTTAAAAGTTTTGTTTACCCCTTGTCCCCCTTGTCCCCCTTGTCCCCTTGTCCCCCTCTCTACTTGGCCGTTTGATTCCGTGCCGAAGCTTTGATTTATACTTTAGTCAAACTAACCGATAGAATCAAATGCTTTTATTTGTCAAAATGATAAATGAAAGTGATTAAATTTTTGACACCAAGTCTTAGGGATACGACCAATGGCAGGAATGACGCTTGAGCAGCTAAAAATATTTCTGGCTGTGGCGCAGAACTTACACTTCACTCGCGCAGCAGAGGAGCTTTATATTACACAACCTGCTGTCAGTGCAGCGATCCACAACTTAGAGCAAGAATACGGAGTGAAACTATTCCATCGGATTGGTCGCCATATCGAAATTGCTGAAGCGGGTAAATTACTGCAAGTGGAAGCGCAGAAAATTCTCGATCAAGTTTCCTTGACAGAAAGGGGGTTGCGAGAATTGAACAATCTGCAAAGAGGTGAATTGAAATTAGGGTCGAGTCTGACCATTGGTAACTACTGGCTACCAAGTAAGATTAGTGAGTTTAAAAGCCAATATCCTGGTATCCAGATTGACTGTACCCTTGCCAATGCAGAAACGATTTGTGTCGGTACAGCAATGGGACAGTTTGATTTAGGTTTGGTGGAAGGTGACGTGAAGCCAGCGCTTCAGAATACTCTAGAGTACGAAATAGTGGGAAGCGATCGCTTACAAATTGTAGTCGGTCAAAAACACCCTTGGTTTGAGTGGGGAGAAATTGATTTAAGCCAATTAACTCAAACTCCTTGGGTAATGCGGGTGCCAGAATCTGGTACACAACAAAGGTTTGAAGAAGCGTTGCAAAATTGGGGGATCAACCTCAGCGAACTGAATGTAATTTTAGTGTTCACCAGTGGTGAGATGGCAAAAGCCGCAATTGAAAATGGCGTAGGCGCAACTGGAATTTCTGAACTGATGGTAAAAAAAGAAATCCAGCTAGGAACTCTGCGGGCAATTCGAGTTATTGATAATAGAGAAGGCAACAGTGCGATGACTACGGCAGACTACGCCTACGCAGAAATAGTTCGACCTTTTTTCAAAATCAAGCATCGTCAGCGTTTTCAAACTGCTCTTTCCAAAGTCTTTGAACAAATGTTGATATCGTCTATGTTGGATAATTCACATCAACATGTATCAGTTATTTAAAGAAGATTGGGCATTGGGCATTGGGCATTGGGCATTGGGCATGGAGAAGAGACAAGGTAGACAAGGAAGAGGGGGGAGACTGGGGAGAGACTTGTTCAATAATTTCCCCTTGTCCCCCTTGTCTCCCTTGTCTCCTTGTCTCCCCTGCTCCCCTGCTCCCCTGCTCCCCTACTCCCCTGCCCCTCTGCCCCCAATCCCCTTCACACCTTCCGCATATTTCTACTGATAGGGTCAAAACCTCTAGAAAACCGCGTACTTTCATCATAGTAAGCGCCAGTCAGATTAGCTCCATACAACTTGGCATAGTTGAGTTTTGCTCCTCGAAGATTTGCTTCATTCAGATTGGCACCGCTCAAATTAGCTCTGGTCAAATTCGCTTTGGCTAAATTAGTTCTACTCAAATCTGCTCCCCAGAGTTTAGCTTTAGCTAAGTTAGCTCCACTCAAGTCAGATCCCCATAAATTAATTCCTGGCAAATCGGCTCCAATCAGCTTATCCCGACTCAAGTTAACGGCTGGAAAATATCTTTCTCCTGCGGCAAAACGCCTTTTTAATTCTTCAGCATTCATGCGTAGCGTTCACCTTCTTTAGCAATACAGAAGTTATTTGTTCCCATTCCTGGCTTAGTTCTCCTGAAAATACTGGTTGACCACTGCGTTGATACCAGAAATGGGCATTGTTCAAATCGCCTTCTTTGCGATGCAGGTAAGCATGAACCCAGGCACTGTCAGCATCGCTGGCATCTGTAACTATTTCATGAGCTTTGTTCCAATCACCTTTGTTGTCATACCACATTGCTTGCAGCCCTTTTGATAGTGTCTGAGGACATAGGCGTTGCTTTTCGATCAATCGCAGAAATTCCTCTGTATTCACGATCGCCACCTAACAAAAATCAAACTTCTATCTCTAAGATACTCCTCAGCTTAAGGCTAAGGGGCAGAGGGGCAGGGGAGCAGGGGAGTAGGGGAGACAAGGAGACAAGGGAGACAAGGGGGACAAGGGGAAATTATTGAACAAGTCTCTCCCAAGTCTCCCCCCTCTTCCTTGTCTACCTTGTCTCTTCTCCATGCCCAATGCCCTTCACATCTACTTAACTGGAATAACTTCAAACTGAAAAGTACCGATCAAACGGTTATCAATATAGACTTCTATTCTATGCTTACCAACTGGATCGCCAGGGGCGATTGTCCAAAAATTCTCAATTACACCTTCGGGAGCCGACTGTGTGCGTCGTGTTACAGATGTCTTGCCGTCTGCTGATATTGAGAAATCTTCGCCATTATCTGTACCCCAAGTTTCTGGAGGTTTTGGTAAATACAAGACTTCACGCCATTTCACTTCACCTTGGTAGTTTTTGAGTTTAATCCGCCATCCGTAGGTGTTTCCTTCCTGAAGTGGCACTCTTGTTGTCTGGAAAATGGTAACGTTTCCTTTGGAGTCAACTCTCTTCAGACCAAACTCGGTGTTACTGACAGTAATCTGTTTTGCATTCGTTGGCGCCGGAGATGATATGGCATTTTCTACCAAAACAGAAGTAGCGTTGATTGGCTTAGAACCGATGACCCCAGATATTAGCCAAAAAGCAGCTAGCACAGCAGTAGTAGTCCAAATTCTCATTAGTATGGTTTTCCTATCAGACTTTTGGTACTTATTCAAGTAATCTGCCATGTTTTCCGGGTCGAGGTTAGCGATGGTTAGACAAAGACGAAATTGCTTTCAGAAATTTGGCATACCCATTCCTCACCGTCTTACTCTACAAGACACTTCACGAACGGGATAGTGTGGCATGGATATAGTATTCTAAATCCTGAATTCTGAATTTTGACTCCTTCTTTAACGTGAGTTCGACGAGTGCTATTTTGACCTCTCCCCCAGCCCCTCTCCTACCAGGAGAGGGGAGCAAAAACCCTCCTTACTCGTTACTCCTCCCTCTCCCAAGGGGAGACGCAACGCGTTCGCCTTTTAGGAGAGGGAGGCCGGGAGGGAAAGGTCTGTCGAACTCACGTTTCTTTATTTCCTCCTTTTCTAATCACACTTTGCACATGAGATACCAAGTTGGCGGTAGCCTCCACAGTGACGATCCCACTTATGTTGTGCGTCAAGCAGACGAAAAACTTTATACCAGTTTAAAAGGTGGCGATTTTTGCTACGTCTTCAACTCTCGCCAAATGGGTAAATCATCCCTACTACAGCGAATAAGTCGTCGTCTCAAGTCAGAAGGCTATAAATGTGTTTACTTAGACGTGACGCAATTGGGTAGCGAGGATACCACATCAGCACAATGGTATAAAGGAATCATTGTCAGCATATTCTACGGGTTAAATCTGGCAGAATACGTCAACTTTAAGCAATGGTGGAATATGCAAACAGGTCTTTCTCCTGTACAAAAACTACACCAGTTTGTTGAGGAAGTATTGTTGCCAAATGTCAAGAGCGATTCTGAAGGAGGCGGCGAAGCTAAAGGCATTTTCATTTTAATTGATGAAATTGATAGTTTGCTGAGTTTGAATTTTCCGGTCAATGACTTTTTTGCCTGGATTCGTCATTGCTACAATCAGCAGGCACACGATCCGAGGTTTCAACGCCTGGGATTTGCATTGTTTGGAGTCGCCAGTCCATCTGATTTAATTGCAGACAAACGTCGGACACCTTTTAACATTGGGACAGCTATTGAGTTATACGGCTTTCGATTGCATGAAGCTAGCCCATTGCTAAATGGGTTAAAAGGAGCAATTGAGCGACCAGAAGTTGTGCTGCAAGAGGTGATCTATTGGACAGGTGGACAACCGTTTCTCACTCAAAAACTCTGTCAATTAATTCTTCAAACTGCCTTAAAGACATCAGAGCGGAAAATTTTCCTACCCCCAAAAACTGAGGCCTATTGGGTAGAAGAATTGGTGCGATCGCAGATTATCCAACACTGGGAATCACAAGATGAACCCGAACACCTGCGCACGATTCGCGATCGCTTGCTTTTCAACCAACAACAAACTGGACGGTTGCTGAGTCTTTATCAGCAGGTATTGCAAGCCGAGGAAATAGAGGACGAGGGAAAATGGGGATGGGAGGACGCAAATAATGAAGACACTAGCGACTCTTGGCGTTCCCAGTCTTTGCGTCCTCTTTTATCTCCCGTGGCTGCTGATGATAGCCGAGAACAGACGGAGCTTTTACTATCAGGATTGGTCGAGAAGTACAACGGCTATCTCAGAATTAAAAATCCCATCTACCGGAATATTTTCAATACTGAATGGGTGTTAAAGCAGTTAGACAATCTGCGCCCTTATTCACAGCCATTCAATGCTTGGGTAGCATCGAGCTTTCAAGATGAGTCACGCCTGCTGCGGGGTAATGCTTTACAAGAGGTTTTGGACTGGACTCAGCGTAAAAGTCTTAGCGATTTGGACTATCGATTTTTAGCAGCTAGCCAAGAATTGGAACGTCGGGAAGTCCAGCAAAAAATGGAAGTAGAACGGCTCAAAGAAATTGAAGCGCGATTGGCGAGCGAACAAAAGAGCGCTCGGCTTCAGCGACGACTCCTATTAGGGGTAAGTTTGGCCCTACTAGCAGTTATTGTCTTGGGGTTCACAACACTCTACGCCGATCGCCAAGCATCACTGAGTGAGGTACGGGCGATCGCAGCTGCTTCTAATGGTAGTTTTAATTCCAATCAACGCTTAGATGCACTGGTACAAGCAATCCGAGCCAGACAGGAATTTCAACGGCTCGATCTGCAAAATTTGGTAGATGCCAATGCTCTGGATCTCCAAACCCGCAAAGTATTAGAACAAGCTGTCTACGGTGCTGATGAATTCAATCACTTGTCGGGGCATCAAGGGATTGTCTTGGGCGTTGATTTTAGCTCTGATGGTCAGTGGATTGTCTCATCTAGCATCGATCGCACAGTCAAGCTATGGAAGCGGGATGGAACACTGGTGAGAACGCTACCACATACTGCAACCATACAAAGCGTCCGCTTTAGCCCGGATAGCCGGCGGATAGTCGCTGCCGGCATTGATGGCACTATCCGTCTTTGGACGATCGATGGTAAATTGTCAACCATTTTCAAAGGGCATACATCTGCGGTGTGGCGAGTTGCCTTTAGCCCAGATGGACAAACGATCGCTTCTGCCAGTGGCGATTTTAGCGTCAAGCTTTGGCAACTAGATGGCACTTTAATCAGAACTCTTAAACATCAGCGTGGTGTGTGGGGAATTGCCTTCAGCCCCGATGGTCAAACCTTGGCTTCTTCTATGGTAGGCGGCAAGAATCAGCTTTGGCGATTGGATGGAACGCTACTCAAAACATTCACAGCTGGAAGCGCAACTATTTGGAGTGTTGCTTTTAGCCCTGATGGACAAACTTTAGTATCTGGCGGTGCAGATAAGATAGTGCGACTGTGGAATCGAGAAGGCACTCTGCTGAGAAGTTTTAAAGGGCATACTGCTGAAATATTTGGTGTAGCCTTTAGCCCTGATGGGCAGACTATTGCTTCCGGCGGTTCTGATAAAACCGTTAAACTCTGGCGAATAGATGGTACTTTATTAAGAACTTTGCAGGGGCATACCTCAAATATTCAAACCATCGCCTTCAGTCCTGATGGAGAAACTCTCGCCTCTGCCAGTCACGACAACACCATCAAACTCTGGAGAGTCAACTCACCCTTAATAAAGTTACTCAATGGCCATCAAGAAATGGTCTGGCGGGTGGCATTTAGCCCTGATGGGCAACGGCTAGCTTCTGTTGCTGGCAAAGAAGTCAAACTCTGGAGACGCGATGGTTCTCTCGCCAAAACTATTGTTGAAGAAGATTCTCGAATGCTTAGTCTCGACTTTAGCCCCGATGGTCGAACTTTAGCGATCGTTGGTTCTAAAGGTGTTGTGAGACTGTGGCAACTAGACAGCAATCAGCGAACCATTCTGGAAGGGCCAGGTATCGGTCTTTTGGGTGTTAGCTACAATCCTGATGGCAATCGATTAGTGACTGTGGGTTTTGATTACAAGCTGAGACTCTGGCAACGCGGCTCCAATGGAGAGTTTCAACTCCAACAAATTATTCAGGCGCATACAGGGCGAATTTGGGACATTGTTTATAGTCCAGATGGGCAGTTTATCGCCTCTGCTAGTGCTGATGGCACTATCAAACTGTGGACTTCAGAAAATAGCGAACGCCTGTTAGAGAAACCCGATCGCACCTTAGAAGGGCATAAGAGTGAAGTTTTTGGGGTTGCCATTAGCCCGAATAGTCAATTGATTGCCTCTACAGGTGGGGATGGTAGTCTGCGACTTTGGAAACGTGATGGCACTCTGGTGAGGAGCTTTGATGGTAAAAGTATTGGCTTAACGAGGGTAGCATTCAGTCCAGACGGTCAAATGCTAGCAGCCGCAGGTTTTGACAATACGATCAAAGTCTGGAAAATTGATGGTACTTTACTCGTCACCCTGAATGGACATACTTCTAATGTCGGCAGTGTTGCCTTTAGCCCCGATGGCAAAACCCTTGCCTCTGGCGGAGATGACCAACTTGTGATTCTGTGGGATTTAGAACAAATTCTCCATCTCAACCTACTGAAATACAGTTGTGATTGGGTACGGGATTATTTAAAGACTAATATAACAGTGGAAAAGAGCGATCGCTCTCTTTGCAATTACAGCCTTTTTCATTGATTTGAACCATAATACCTTGTTGGGGCGGCTGCAAAACAATATCTGTGAATCAAATTATCGCGCCGCTTTGAAGCAATTCCAACAACCAAAACTCCTTTAATACAATCACCGACTAAATTTACACGGCAATTTAAATTTGAACAATTAGTTTGTTTAGCGGAATCTTTGATTAACAATAATTAAAAAACATCAAAAATTCTATGCTTAAACTACTCAGATCCATTAGCATTTTCCTCGTTACCGCCTGTTTACTACTTGCTTGTAATACTTCCGCACCAACTGAAGTCAAACGTCCGCCATTGAAAGTGGTCTTTGCATCTTTTGTTGGAGAGCTTCCAGGCATCATTGCTCAAGAAAAAGGATTCTTCAAAGACCAAGGGGTAGATGTGGAACTAATTCATAAACAATATACCCAATTGGAACAAGCAAACTTCAATGCGGGTAAGTATGATGGGATTACATCGTCTTTGGGAAATTTTATCATCTGGAGTGGCATAAATCCAGATATACAAGGCGCGATCGTGATAGATGAATCAATAGGAGCAGATGTGGTAGTTGCCAAATCAAAAATAAAAACTGTAGCTGACTTGAAAGGTAAAAAGCTGGGTGCAAATCTAGGCGGTTTTAGCGAAGTTTTCGTGACTGAAATGTTGAAAACTGCCAATTTAACCAGTGATGATGTGAGCTTAGTTCAATTAGAGGCTTCAGAAATTCCTCAACGCCTGAAAAATAATACGATTCAAGCCGGACACACTTGGCAACCTTATCTCTCTGAAGCGATGAAATTAGGGGGAAATATTCTATTTACTAGCAAGCAAACCCCTGGCTTGATTTTAGATTTGATTATCTTTCGCGGTGAGACAATCCGCGATCGCCCCGAAGATATTAGTGCATTTGTGCGCGGATGGCTGCAAGCCTCGACCTACTGGAAAGCAAATGTTGAAGAAGGAAAAGCTATCGTCAGCAAAGCATTAAAAATTCCGCTCGATACTCTCTCTCTAGAGGGAATAAATCTAACTGATTTAGGTGAAAATCAAAAATATTTTCAATCTAGCAACCCTAAATCCATTTATCAAACTGCCAAGATATATGCAGACTTTTTTATTCGCTCTGGAAACCTGACGCGTATTCCTGAACTAAAAAGTTTGTTTAATTCTTCCTTCTTGAATCCTCCCTAGTTTGAAGCTATGCAGCACTCTTTTTTGGGCGGCATCCGTACAAAGTTAATCGCCTCGTTTCTCGTTGTTGCTTTGATTCCGTTGCTGTTATTGGCATTTGTCAACAAACAGACAACTGAAAAAGCACTAACTGACAACGCCCGACAGGCCCTATCTGCGGCGGCTAACGAAACCGCTAACAGAATAGATGCCTTTATTGATGGAAATCTCAATGCCGTGCGCACAGAGGCGATTTTACCAGGTTTGGCACGCTACCTCAGCCTAACTCCAAAACAGCGAGACGACAGCCCCGAAATGCAATTGGCGACAGAAACATTAATCCGTCTCAGTCGCAAAGATATGCTCAATATTCTCTCTTATGCTTTGCTCGACTTAAACGGGAAAAATGTATTAGATACACGTACACTAAATATTGGCAAAGATGAATCAGTTCAAGATTATTTTAAAACACCGCTAAAAACTGGTTTCTCCTTTGTTTCTAGCATGAAGCGATCGCCAACAATTCCCGATCTGATTACCCTCTTTTTTAGCAGTCCGGTTCGCAATGCCAAGGGAGATATATTGGGTATATTGCGTGTTTCGTATAATGCGACTGTTGTTCAGCAGTTAGTAACTCGACAAACTGAACGAGCTGGGGAAAAATCTTTTGCGATTCTTTTAGATGACAATAATATTTATCTGGCACATAGTACTGCACCAGAACTACTTTTTAAATCAATTGTGCCTCTACCTGATGATGTTGTAACTAAACTGCAACAGGAAGGTCGTTTGCCTAATTCTTCTGTCAAAGAATTGGCAACTAATGAGTCCGAACTTAAACAAGCATTGGATAATAAACAGTCGTATTTAATTGCATCTTTGTCAGCAACAGGCGATCGGGTTAATCTAATTGCGATCGCTCGTTTGCAATATAAACCTTGGTCTGTGTTGTTTGCCCGACCCCTTGCCGTTGCCCTAGCACCTGTAGAAAAGCAAATTCGTGACGCAATTTTTCTATTTGCATTTATTGCTGGAATCGTGACAATCATTGCTTTTGTCATCGGACAACTGCTAACAAAGCCAATAATTTCTCTTACCAATATAGTTTCCCAGTTTACCGCAGGTAACTTAGATATTCGTGCCAAAAATAAATCAAAAGACGAAATAGGTCAACTGGCAAAATCGTTTAATAATATGGCACTTCAATTACAAACATCTTTGGAAACCTTGGAACAACGGGTACAGGAGAGAACAGCAGAGTTAGCGATTGCTAAAGAAAAAGCTGAAGTCGCAAATCAAGCTAAAAGTTTATTTATTGCGAATATGAGTCACGAATTGCGATCGCCCCTCAATGCTATTCTAGGTTTTTCTCAGTTAATGTTACGCGCTAAAAACTTGCCTGCCGAGCATTATGAGAATGCTGGGATCATTTATCACAGTGGTGATTATTTACTCACACTTATTAATAATATTCTCGATTTATCAAAAATAGAAGCGGGTCAAACTACTCTTAACCCTAGAGACTTTGACCTGTATCGCTTGCTAGATGATTTAGAAGATATGCTACATTTACAGGCAAGTAATCAAGGCTTAAATTTAATATTTCAACGTAGTGATAATGTCCCATGTTACATTTGCACAGATGAGTTAAAACTCCGGCAAGTATTAATTAATTTGATTGGTAATGCCATTAAGTTTACTCAAAAAGGAACAGTTAGTTTAACAGTAAATAATAGTAGTGAAGAATTCACAGATATTTTAACTCTTGATTTTAAAGTCTGTGATACAGGAGTGGGGATTGCAGCCGCAGAATTACCCAAACTATTTAATGCTTTTGCTCAAGCACAAGCCGGAAAAGAATCCCAAGAAGGAACGGGTTTAGGTTTAGCAATTAGTCACAAGTTTATTCAGTTAATGGGAGGAGATATTTCTGTTGAAAGTAAATTGGGAGTTGGGACAACTTTTAAATTTTATATTCAAGCAAAGTTAGGTCAACCAACCAATAAAAATATTTTAGAAGTACATCCAAAAGTATTGGAACTTGTACCAGGACAACCTATATATAAACTATTAATAGTAGATGATAAACCGATTAATCGCAAATTATTAATTAAACTTTTACAACCGTTAGGGTTTGAGATGAAAGAAGCTAGTAATGGCAAAGAAGCGATCGCTATTTGGAATGAATGGGAACCCCACCTGATTTGGATGGATATGCGAATGCCTGTCATGGACGGTTACGAAGCTACAAAATATATTAAGTCCACTACAAAGGGGAATGCTACAGCTATAATTGCTCTAACGGCAAGTGTTTTAGAAGAAGAAAAAGCGATCGTCCTTTCAGCCGGATGTGATGACTTTCTCCGTAAACCTTTTGCAGAACATACAATTTTTGACACACTAGCCAAACATCTGGGTGTCAAATATATATTTGCTGAAAATAATTATTCAAATTTGGAATATACAGAAAAAAATCCTTTAACATCCAAAAATCTAATTTGTATGTCTCAAGAATGGATTAATCAATTCTATGAAGCTGCATTAGAAGCAAATACTAATCGTGTCATAGAATTAATTAGAGATGTTCCTAAAACAGAAACTTTTTTAATTCAATCTTTAACAAAACTTGCTCGTCAATTTGAATTTGAGGAATTAGTTGATTTAGCCGAACCCCTGAGAAGCAATGAATCTTAATTCTGATAAAGAAAATAAAGGTAATATTCTCCTAGTAGACGACAGTCCCAAAAATTTACATTTATTAAGTGATACTCTAGTCAAACTCGGCTACACTGTTCGTAGTGTCACAAGTGGAAGGATGGCACTGAAAACAGTAAAGGCAAAGCAACCAGACATCATTCTTTTAGATATTAAGATGCCAGAAATGGATGGCTATCAAGTGTGTAGAACTTTAAAAGCTGATGAAGTTTTACGCACCATTCCTGTTATTTTTATTAGTGCTTTAGATGATGTGTTCGATAAAGTGACAGCCTTTGAGTCAGGGGGCATAGACTACATCACTAAACCCTTTCAGATGGAAGAAGTTGTAGCGCGTCTAGAAAATCAGTTAACCATTCAACGCCAGCAACGGCTTCTAGAAAAAGAAAATATTAAGCGTAGGGAAACAGAAGAGATACTGTATCATTCCAGGGCAATGCTAGCCAGTATTTTGAATAGTTCGCTAGATGGTATTGCCGCTATGCAAGCTGTCCGCAACCCTGTAACAGGAGACATTGAAGATTTCCGTTGCTTAGTGATCAATCCTGTCATTGCTAGAGCCTTCGGAAGCAAATGTGAAGAGATGATTGGCAAATTAGTACTAAAAAAACTCTTAGCCTATCTAGAACCAGAACTCTTTAATCAATTCGTTAATCTTGTCGAAACGGGGGAAGCTTTAAAACGAGATTTTTACTATCCATTAGGCAATTCTTGCTGGTATCACTTTGTTGCAGTCAAACTAAATGATGGTTTTGCTATTACCATACGCGACATCACTGGACGTAAACAAATTGAATTAGCTCTTCAAGATGCAAATCAGAAACTAGAACAACTGGCAAATTTAGATAGCTTAACTCAAGTGGCTAACCGTCGTTGCTTTGATGCACGACTGAAAGCAGAATGGAAACGCCTTGCACGAGAACAACAACCCCTGTCACTGATTATGTTTGACGTTGATAAATTCAAACTTTACAACGATTACTATGGTCATCTTGCAGGCGATGATTGTTTAATGAGGATAGCGCAAACAGTGCAACAGACAATTCATCGTCCTGCTGATTTAGTGGCACGTTATGGTGGAGAAGAATTTTTGGTACTCTTGCCCAATACTGACTTAACGGGAGCGCTCAAAGTAGCACAAAGTATTCAGCAAGCAATTCATGCTCTGGCTATTCCCCATGTACAGTCTGATGTCAAAAATATTATCACCGTTAGTTTAGGAATTACCTCTCGCATACCTATTTGGAACATCAGGCCAGACACACTCATTGCTTCAGCAGATAAAGCACTGTACAATGCCAAACAAAATGGGCGCGATCGCTATTGTAATGATTAAAACGTTTTTTATAGCAATACCTTCATTTCCACCATTATTACATCAGTAACAATCACATCCGGCTTTTCTTTTAAAATAACACAGAGTCTATTATTTCAATGCTGAATCGATCGTGCTGAAATACCACATTATGCCATTCCTCGTCACCCATCTCGTTATAGTGTAGGTAGCCATCGCGGAATGCACAAACACTTTTAGATTCAAGAAGTAATAATTCCCAAAATGCCTTGGCAATACGTTTATAAATCTCAGTTGATGAACCATCTGGATTAAAACGCAGTCCAGCACGAAGGTTGTAATCTTCACAAATGAATGGGTATGCTATCCAGTCTCCATTTGACCCTAGCTCACAAGCCATGAACATTTGCTCTATGAGTGCATACTTGTAGTCTGGAATAGACAAGCTTATCAAAATATTAGAACCAAATATGGCTGGAATTCTAGCCCGTACCCACACTGCATTAACTGATTCTCCAAATAGATCCTGGCATCTCTGTAAAATACTCGGAGGTTGTCCCTCAATGTAGTCCGAAAGAGGAAACATTGGATCTTCTCCAACCCTCTGATATGAGATAATTTCTAGTTCGCTACCCAAGTCACCCAATAGCGCAATAAAAACAAACCCACCATGCTGGGCACATTTCCCAAGAATCTGATGAAACCATCCATGTTTGATAACAATGGAAACCATCAATCGAACTACTTGTTTAATATTAATGATGTTGTCATTATTTATACTAAATTACAAGCACATTGCAACGCTTGCTCAAGTAAAGATTGATATTCTTCATCTTCAACCCGGTAAGCGCCAAACCTCTTCAAATGGGGATTCATCATTTGGGCATCAAAAAACACAAATTTTCTCTGACGCAATCTTTCCACCAACTTAACCATCGCCACCTTTGAGCCTTCGGGAATGCGGTAAAACATCGACTCGCCAATAAAAGCCCCACCAATCACAATTCCTAAAATTCCCCCAGCTAATTCGTCACCTTGCCAAGTTTCAAAACTATAAGCATAACCACTCTGGTAAAGTAGCCAGTAAATCTTTTCCAGTTCTGGTGAAATCCAAGTTGTCTCTCTATTAGCACAGCCAGCCACCACAGCTTGGAAGTCCCGATTAATCGCCACAGTAAACCGTTCTTGATTCAGAACACGCTGTAAAGACTTGGGGTAACGAAACCTCTCATCCAAAGGAATAAAAGTTCGATCGCGACTTCCGTACCAACTCAGGCGATCGCGCTCATCAGCCATGAGAAAATAGCCTTGTGCATAACCCTCAACAATAGCCGCGATATCATATTCCATAAATAAATATAAAAAAAATACTCTTAGAAACGCAATTTGATGCTAAAAAATCAACCTCAGCGTTCCTCTGCGTTTCCCTTTGCGTCCCTCTGCGTTTAAAAAAAATGACTCAACCAATTCCACCCATCACCCTACCACCGCCCGAAAACCCCCTACTCGAAGGTGAATGGTTACGAGAACGCTTACAACGGTGGCTAGATACAGAATTTATCCCCGAAGCAGTAAACCAAAATATTGCCCAACGAGCCGCACAGATTTTTGTGCGTCAACGGATGGAAGGAGAAAATGACCTTGGTTCTCTGGTAATTGCCATTGTCACAGAGATGCAGTCCTATGATTTTTCCAATAGCTTCTATGGAGAGTTTGCGATCGCTAACGCCGTCAGCGATCTACTCTTAGAAAGTCTGGGAATTGATAAGTGTTGTGGTCAATAATATTTTGTCATTTGTCCTTTGTCATTAATCCTTTGTTATTTACCAATGACCATTGTACAGACGCGATTAATCGCGTCTCTACTGACTAATGACTCTTAACTACCAACTAGACTTAACAACTCCAGGTAAAAGGCCTTCATGCGCCCATTCTCGTAGTACGTTCCGAGACAACCCAAAATCGCGGTAAACTCCTCTAGAACGACCAGTCAACCAGCAACGGTTGCGGTGGCGGGTGGGCGCACTATTCCGGGGTAGCTGTTGAATCTTCCGGTGGATTTCTAGTTTATCCAAAGGAGATGCTGCACTTTTGAACTCTTCTAAGAGAGCTTCCCGCTTGTCAGCATACTTTTCGATCAACTTGGTGCGCTTTTTCTCGCGCTCAATCATGCTCTTTTTTGCCATATATTCTCTAACTTATTTGAAGACACCGTTTTCCATTCTACAGTCTCTCCATCAATTCTGGGGTTACTTGTGTCGCTTATCCTACAACCACTGGCTTATTTGCAGCCGGACATAAATCGGCAAGCTCACAAGCAACGCAGACAGGAGAGCGGGCTTTACAAATAGCACGACCGTGATAAATCAGCCGAATTGACCAATTTTCCCAATCAGACTGAGGCAATAAATCCATTAAATCTTGCTCAATCCGAACGGGGTCTGTATGTTCAGTTAAACCCAAGCGTTCGCACAGGCGCTTGACGTGAGTATCTACTGTCACGCCAGCATTAATGCCATAACCATGAGCTAGGACTACATTTGCTGTCTTGCGCGCCACACCTGGAAGCTTTAATAATTGCTCCATTTGGTTGGGGACAACAGAGTTAAACTCAGTGACAATCATCCGACAGGCGGCTTGAATGTTCTTGGCTTTATTGCGATAAAACCCTGTTGAACGCACCAAACTTTCTAATTCTACTAAGTCAGCGATCGCTAAACTCGCTGCATCAGGAAACCGAGTAAATAATGCTGGTGTCACTTTATTCACCCGCTCATCAGTACACTGAGCAGAGAGAATCGTTGCCACCAACAGTTGTACTGGCGTTGAGTAATTTAAAGAGCAAGTAGCATCTGGATAAAGACGCTTCAGCCGAGCTAAAATTTCTATCGCTCGTTGCTTTTTAGATAAAGATTTGCGGGTAATGCTCACTGGAACAATTTTTGTACCCATTCCAATTGGCTAGTTAATTGGGTGGTTTCTTTGACGATCAGAAAAATTCCTAAGCCTAAGAGTAACACCAAACCGGTTTGCATTACACTTTCTTGAATTCGGGCGGGTACTGGCTTACCGCGTAAACCTTCAATCACCAGAAAAGCGAGTTGTCCGCCATCCAAAGCTGGTAAAGGCAAAATATTGATAATAGCCAAGTTAATGCTGATAATTGCCGCAAAAGACAACAGATTTGCGCTATTATCATCAGCTAATTTTGCCCCGATTTTGACAATATTAACTGGGCCAGAAACTTGTCCAGCAGTTTGTTGAAAGTTGGTAATCAACTGACCAAAACCGCTGAGTGTCCCAACAAATAATTGCTGAAACCTGTTAGCAGCAAGACCAAAAATTTCAAAAGGACTATTAGGACGGCGATAAATTGCTGTAGCATTCGGACTGAGTGCCACACCAACTACGCCTTTGCCATCGGCTCCCAGTTTCGGCGTTAATTTCAGGGTTTGTTGTTGTTTTTCCCGCAGAATTTTCAGTTCGATTTGCTGATTGGGGTGAGTTTGAATTTCTTTGGTCAGCAAAGGAGTTGATTTGTCAGAAGCCGGGAGTTCTCGACCGTTAACAGCCAGAATAATATCTCCTTCCCGAATTCCTGCTTGGTAGGCAACAGATTCTTGATTAACAGGCTGGACAATTACACCAGCTTGATAAGTTAATTCTTTGGGAATGCCGACGATACCCAATTGCAGAGCCAACACCAAGTAGGCAAATATTAAATTTGCGATCACTCCAGCACTGATGACAATCGCTCGGTCTAAAACTGGACGGTTACGCAGCAGATTTGGGTCATTGGGTGGAACATCGCTATCGGGGTCATCATCGGGAAAGCCCACAAAGCCGCCCAAGGGAAAGGCGCGGACAGCATATTCGGTTTGCGAACCTTGGTACTTTAAAAGAACTGGGCCAAAACCCAAAGAAAAACGGTTAACGAGAATGCCTTGAGAACGTGCTGCAACAAAATGTCCCAACTCGTGTACCAAGATCAAAACAGCCAAGACTGCGATCGCTGCTAAAACTGACATAGAGTAAATTGTGAAGATATTAAGCTATAGTTATCTCTATTCTAATTGGGCATTGGGCGTTGGGCACTTGTACTGAGCGACTTGCCCTGAGCGGAGTCGAAGGGAGCCGAAGTATTGGGCATGGGGTATGGGGCATAAGTCATTAGTAAAAGACAAATGACTAATGACAAATTATAAAACTTCACGTCCGAAGTAAGGTTGCAACACTTCTGGTATCCTCACCGTCCCATCGGGTTGTTGATAATTCTCCAAAATTGCTGCCATCGTCCTTCCCACCGCCAAACCCGAACCATTCAGAGTGTGTACAAACTGAGTACCTTTCTTCCCCGCCTCTTTGAAGCGAATATCAGCCCGTCGCGCCTGGAAATCTATCGTATTGGAACAGCTAGAAATTTCGCGGTATTTGCCAGAAGAGGGCAACCAAACCTCTAAATCATAAGTTTTGGTAGCGGCAAATCCCAAATCTCCAGTACTTAAATTTACGACTCGGTAAGGCAACCGCAACGCCTGTAAAATTGCTTCTGCATTCCCTACCAATTTCTCCAGTTCATCAAAAGACGTACTAGGTTCGACAAACTTCACCATTTCCACCTTGTTAAATTGATGCAGGCGAATTAATCCCCGCATATCGCGCCCATAACTACCAGCTTCGCGGCGAAAACAGGGAGTAAAGGCACAGTGGTAAATAGGCAAATCTTCAGCAGCGAGAATTTCACCCCGATAAAGATTTGTAACTGGAACTTCCGCTGTCGGAATCAGCCACAAGTCATCATCAGCGCATTTAAAGCTTTCTTCCGCAAATTTGGGTAATTGACCGGTCGCCGTCAAAGACTCAGTATTAACTAACAGCGGTGGACTGACTTCCACATACCCAGCTTGAGTATGGAGACTCAGCATAAATTGAATTAATGCCCTCTCCAATGCTGCACCAGCGCCTATTAATGTCACAAAGCGACTTTGGGCAACTTTTACAGCTCGTTCAACATTGAGAATACCCAGCTTTTCGCCAATTTCCCAGTGAGGCAGAATATTCGGATTTTGGGGAATGTACTCATCACCCCAACGCCGCACTTCTACGTTATCTTCCTCATTCTTTCCAAGGGGTGTGGAGTCGCTTGGCAAGTTTGGAAGTGCCAACACAAGTTGAGCAATTTCAGCTTTGAGGTCTTTTTCTTGAGGTTCCAGTTGACTCAACCTCGCTTTGAGAGAGTTACCTTCATCCCGCAAAGCTTGAATTTCTGGGTCTTGAGGATTGATCCCAGATTTAATCTTCTGGCCGACAATTTTACCAATTTCGTTGCTACGGGCTTGGAGTTGACTACGCGTCCCCTCAAGTTCCCGTTGTTGCCGATCTAACAGTAATATCGGTTCGATGTCGTATTTACCACTACGACTATTCAATCTTTCTTGAACTAATTGGGGATTTTCCCGTATTTGCTTGATATCCAGCACAGATTTTTCTCAATTTTTAACCTAAAATCTTCCTGTCAATACAGTTAACACATAAGCATTTAGCATATAGTAATTTTGCTTTGCTGTAACTGCAAAAACAAAGTTTATTAGAAAGATCAGTTTCAATCTCTGAGCAAGATTTTACCCTAGCATGATTGCCAGGGCTAAGAAACCATATAATGCATTAAACCAATCATGAATTCGTATTTTGAGTCACTGTCGTTTCAGAAACCTGAGCAAGACTCTGATCGTTACCATTATTGTTATCAACGGCTGCAAACGTCCTTTGAGTGATATTCGGTGGTTCCTTATCGTCTCTAGTTTGTCCAGGTGAAGGTAACCAGTATGCAAGCACACCTGATAAACCACCCCAGTAAAGCGCAATATTCTTGTCGTCCTGTGGTGACGAGCCTGATGAGGCAAGCTTGAAAATGCACAGCCCCAACACGATGCTACTAAAGAAAACCTGTACGCCAAATCTCCATAGGTCTTGATTAAATTTCTGTGCTGGTTGATTTCTCATGGTGTCAAATTGATTTTTCATGGTATCAGACTTCTAAAAAAGGTACATATTATCCCTGTGCTAGTTTTGGCATCACCTACTACTACAGCTTGGTAAAATTCATAATTACGTGTACTAGTAAGATGTTTTTCAAGGATTATGTAGTTGTCTTCACACCCAGTTTTGTCTGTTTCGGAAAAATTATGGTTAACTTCTTTAGACTTTTGAAAACTCAGCACTCATATTATTAGGGTCGGTTAATGCGATTGAGTAACCAAAGTGACGCCACCAGTCCTGCAAAGTGGGCTGAGACGGTGTTGGTGTTTGCTTGTACTACAAGCATATCTAGACCGCTAATAATCCGGGTAGGGTCAAAAAATTGGGTAGTTATCGCTTGTGGAGATATGGATCGTGCTACCAGTGTGCCAACGATCGCCTGCGCCCCCAAAAGAGTCACTAGCGTTCCTGCTAAATTCACCCACACCCCTAAGCGTAATACTTGCACAGTCTCACTTTTTCGAGGACGGTTGCTGGGATTGGAGGATTCCAATTGCTTGCCAATTCTCGTATAACGGTAAGCTAAATAAATCCCCCCACCCAAAACAACCAATCCACAAATTGCTAAAAATACACCAAAGCCAGTCCCAGGATTATTACTAGGACTGCCAGTTCTTTGATTAAAGATGGCGAACAGCAGCACAATTATGCTAGAAACAACGCCTAGTACTAGCTGAATCCAGAAGCTAATCCAACCTGTAAGGCGAAAAGTTTGGGCAATTGCCCTAAGAGTTGAGGAAGATGATGGGGCATTGGGAGTTTGTGACATAGCGATCGCTAATATGCTGGGTGCAAGATATAAGGAAGGCGAGGAGGAGAGGACGAAGGGAGTTTAGCGCCTTCTTTGATAAATTTACTATCACACTTGTCAAATAAGACAAGAAATTCTGCGATCGAGGAAATCATAAATGGTTACTACTTAAGTATGTCTACAGACGTAGCACTTCGATCTCAGATATATTCCATAGCTTAAGATTTTAGAATTTGCATTGGGAAAATCACTGTAAAACAAAGTGTTTATTAAGCTTTACAGACAAAATAGCATTTTACCTGTAAAATTTCTTCGATGGCATTTTATTGCTTAAGCAGCTCGGCATCAGTTAACACCAAGATACTGAGTCTTTCACTGTCTGTTCGCTCCTCACCACACCGTATCGAGCTTGAGTGGGGGTACATTGTTTTGTGCCCCTAAAACTCGTAAACTCGCCCCACAACTTCACAGGCGTGGGTAATTGTTTGATGTTTACCCTTTGGAAATCTCGTCTAAGTAGCTTTATATGTATTACTCGCGTAGTAGTAGCACTGTATACTGTCTACAAGGATTGTAGACTTTACCCTAAGGCATTTTTTTAGCCATTCACTAACCATGAAACTTGAGGATATATATCAATTTTTTGAGAATCCTCCGCCAACTTACCTTTGTCAGGAACTAGCAGTTTGTTACATACTGTCTGTTTTATTACAAGGTGAATCCTACGGAACCGAGTTGATTGAGCAATTAGAAACTGAGTATCCCGTCTATCGGCTTTCAGATACCGTACTTTATAGTGCAATCAAATTTCTAGAAGACCAAAAGGCAATCACTGGATATTGGAAGAAACTCGAAGGACGGGGGCGCCCCAGGCGGATGTACCAAGTTTCTCCCGAATGGCAAGTTCAAGCTCAGGATTTAGCTTTTCAATGGCTTAACTACATCAACGGGAGGAAAAAGTAACGAATCATTGATAATGAATAAGTCTCCTCCAATCAAACACTAACAATTAGTTATGGATACTGCTATTTTGCCATCTACCTTCCTGCTAACCTTGTTGTTATCGGTTGGGCTGTTTTTCTTTATTCGTGCCTCGACTAAAGACCGCACAGAAATAGCCCACCTAGTATCTGAGCAAGATGAAGCTGTTTTAATGTCTCAATTAAAAGAGTATTTTCGATCGCGGTCTTACCGAGTGGCAGCGGTAGACCGAGAACAGAATCAGGTAATTTTTGAAGGTAATGTTCGTCCCAGCTGGTTCTTAGCCATATTTCTCACTTTACTAGCAGCGATTGGGATTGTTTGTCTATCTCTGGTTGCATCCCTGCTTTTTCCTAGCCTGAGTACCCTTGTTCTGGCGATGGTACTGCTGTCGCCTTTAAGTGGTCTATTTTATTGGAAAAAATCTGGAAGACTTGAGAAGGTATCGCTCAAAGTAGAAACAACTCAGAGCGAACAAACCTCCTCAAGTAAGATTGCTGTAGTTGCCCATCGAGATGAACTGGGCGAGTTGCAAAGGACTCTACAGCTCAAGCCTGGGAAATAATTGATTTTTGCGACCATCTCTTAACTATGATATGCAGACTTCTGACCTAACCTACTATGCAGGCAATGGAAAGTAGTCAGGAGAAAATCAAGACTGCTGCTTTGCCAGTTTTCCCCACGACTTTGGTTGTGGGGAAAAAATTTAAATTCATTAACTTAAATTCGTTGACAGAGCAAACTTTAACCATCTACGGCATAAGAGCGCAACTTCACTCTTCTTTTTAGAGGCACTTGGCTCTATACCCATTCCCTTCTGCGTCATCAAAGTAGTATCAATCCATGCAATCTAGCGTGGTTTGAAACAGGTTCACTTTCCAACTACCTGGATTAGATTTACTGGCAAATCAGCTACAAACTAAAAAAAAATTAAATTTTGCATAAACTTAGCAATTTTGCCAGTTAATAGTAGTCAGGAGCCACATTCAATGCTCAAGATGACCATCTATGGTTCACCGACTAGCTAAAGCAAGAGGTTCTTGACCTGGTGAAGGTTCCAACACCCTCAAACTAGGAAACAAGAAATGATTTTCCTCTACGTATTGAGCACCAAACAGTCCCTTTTCTGCCCAGAAATAACGATCTGTAGTGTGTTCATTTCGCTTTACAAGTAGCAACGCTGGTGGCAAAATTCCTTCAGCTTGAATGAATCTTCTTGCTGCTGTCACAGGCTTTTCTTCGCCACTTTCGATGCTATATTGAGGCACGTGTTCCAAAATACGCCGTCCTTCCTGACGACGACGACTCTTCCTTTTGCGTCTCCTTGCCAATATACTGTCCTCCTCTTTCAAGCTATAGATTGTAGTGATAGCTACAAAATCCGTCGTCATTATATAGGTTCTAGTTTAGAATATCAATAGTTTTTAACCTTTTAATATAAGAAAGTTAATATCTTTGAAACATAGAGAAAAGCAAATTACCTAAGAATATAATTTCCTAGTACAAACCATCTCTTTTGAAGATTTTAGTTAAGCTTGATGAAATGAGTGAGGTAAAAATTAAGTATCCTCTCTTACATCATGCCTCAAAATCTATAATCTTGAGCAAAAGCTAAAAAATGTTAATGTCTGCCAGTTCTGATTTTCTTGCTCTGTGTCGAGAGCAAATAGCGCTACTAACCCAAGGGCTAGGAGCAACTTTAAGTATTGTGTACTTAACACAAGAATTGGTAGATACTCCTTCTGGCGATGCCAAACTGATTCCTGTGGTGATTTACCCGGAAACAGCATTATTGCTGCCAGGAGAGGAAACTATTGAAGCGACGGCATACAAGCAACTTCAAGTTGGAAATGCATTTATATTACCCAATCATCAAAGAAGGTTATTGACAGCAGGTTCAGAACCTCCAACTTCGTCACGAGAGTCTGAGATACCAGATGCGTCTCAACCCGATCTCAAAGAGGAATACCTACTTAGTGGCAACCAAATTGTTTTACCTTTGATTTATGAGGGTGTGATGATGGGGTTATTAGTGACAGGTAGGAAAGACCGGCTATGGAATGAACACGAACAAAGTCAGATTCAACGGATAGCCCAAACATTAGCGATCGCTTGTATTTTAGATCAGCGGCGAGCATGGTTTGAGCAACAGTTGCGCGAGCAACAAATTCTTCAAGAAAAACAGCGGGATTTGCTAGATAACCTGTTGCATCAGTTTCGTAACCCATTAACGGCGTTACGGACTTTTGGCAAACTGTTATTGAAACGACTACGACCAGCAGATGCTAACCGGGATGTGGCAAATAGTATTGTCAGAGAAAGCGATCGCCTTAAAGAATTACTGCAACAATTTGAACAAGTAATTGACTTGACAGAGGCAGATTTAGCACCACTACATCTACCGGAAGATGGAGTATTTGTAGAAGCAACTATTCAAAAATCCGCTAAACCGCCGCTATTATTGCCGGGAACGGGAGATAAAGCAGTTGACTGCTCCCTAGCAGATATATTAGAACCATTATTAATATCAGCCAAAGCGATCGCCCAAGAGCGAAAGCTAAAACTAATAACTGAAATTCAAGAGAATTCATCCCTAGTACGTGCTAATGTCAAAGCATTACGAGAGGTGTTAACTAATATTATTGATAATGCTTTGAAATACACTCCCAGTGGTGGCAAAATTTTGATTCAAGCAGGGCAAAAAAAAGCTCATTTTCAGGGAATAGTTATTAGTGATAACGGGCCCGGCATTCCACCCCAGGATTTAGAACATCTTGGAGAACGGCATTATCGCGGTGTACAAGCGCAAACAGAAATCCCTGGCACAGGTTTGGGGTTAGCGATCGCTAAACAACTAATAGAGCAAATGCAGGGCGAAATTGAGGTTTTCAGCCCTGCAATCAACTCTAAATTCACTTCACCAAATGCGCCGGGAACTACATTTATTATTTGGTTGCCGGAAGTTGAGAATTAGTCTATTGAAAACAAGTTATCCCGTTTTCCTTTAATGTTTTTACTGAACCGCAGTTGTAGCGATCGCGTCGAGATGTGCGATCGTTTGCGGTGAAAGTTGCAGGTCTGCCGCTTTGATGTTTTCGTGCAGATGACTAATGGATGACGTTCCGGGAATTAACAAGATGTTCGGCGATCTCTGAAGCAGCCATGCCAAGGCGACCTGCATCGGTGTGGCTCCAAGTGATGCTGCGACAGCATCGAGGGCTGATGATTGCAACGGATTGAACCCACCCAGCGGGAAGAACGGCACATAAGCAATTCCCTGCTTTGCGAGGTCGTCAATGAAAGCGTCATCTTCCCGGTGCGCTACGTTGTACTGATTCTGCACGCAGACGATTTCTGCGATCGTTTGCGCCTCTGCCAACTGCGTAGGTGTGACATTGCTCAAACCGAGGTGACGAATTAATCCCTGCTCCTTAAGTTCGGCTAAGGTCGTTAGCGGCTCTGCAAGAGAACCCTCCGATGGCCCGTGAACGTTACCCATCAAGCGGAGATTGACAACATCGATCGCATCGAGTCCGAGGTTACGCAAGTTGTCGTGAATCGCCTCGGTCAGCTCCTGCGGCGACATCGCGGGAACCCACGATCCATCTTCAGGACGACGCGCTCCAACCTTGGTGACGATCGCTAAATCTTCCGGGTAGGGATGCAGCGCTTGTCGGATAATCTGATTCGTGATGTGAGGTCCGTAGAAGTCGCTGGTATCGATATGATTAATGCCAAGGGCGATCGCTTCGCGCAAAACAGCAACGGCTGCATCCACATCTCGCGGCGCACCCATTACATTCGGACCCGCGAGTTGCATAGCACCATAACCTATGCGCTTCACTGTGATTGAAGTGTTCGGCAACGTAAAAGTGCCGCCAAGGTTGGTTTGCTCAGACATATTGCGACTTTCTCCAAAAATTTTTTAGTGATTTAATGAAAGCAATTTTGAGAGTCCATTTCTCATTAGACCTCTTGCAAAAGTAACTTTTGCAAGAGGGGGGAAAGGGAAAAGGTTAAAGGGAAAAGGGTTTTGATTAGCCTTTACCCCTTTACCCCTTCCCCTTTTCCCGACTTCTGCAAGAAGTCCATTGATGTCGCTGCGTGCGATCGAAGCCCTCTCCTGGCGATCGATAGATTCCTATCGCTTGTCATTGTTCGTTGCGGCTCGCGAATATTTGCTCATATTCACCGTTCCTTTCAGCAAAGCGATATGCTTTGACACGATTAACAAGGATTTCGCCGTGGGGCGGGTTGGGAGTACTGAGAATCTGCATCACTTCAGCAATAAAGTCAGCCAGTGGCATTGCGGCAGGATCGGTCGCCTGACTAGCCCCGCCAAACTCCGTCTGTACATAGGGTGGGGCAAGTTCAAGAACCTCCACGGAGGTTTCCCGAAGTTGAACGCGGAGCGACTGCAACCAAGAGTGCAAAAAAGCCTTGCTCGCGCAATAAGTCGGATATGGACTGATGGGAACGAAAGCCAAGCCAGAGGTGGTGGTGATAATCGTTGAATGCGGTTGCTGTTTGAGAGTCGGGAGGAGTGCCGCCGTCAGGTGAAGTACACCGACAACATTAGTCTGAATTATAGACTGCATCACGGAGAAATCGATCGGATCTGAGGTGAGGTCTTCCGTCTTACCAATTCCGGCATTGTTGATTAGAACATTGAGTTTAGGGAACTGCTCTCGAATGCGGGAAGCAAAGGCTTCGATGTCCGCCGGATCTTGAACGTCAAGTTGAATCCCGTGCATACCGGAGTGAGCGGCGGTGATTTCGTCGAGAAGATGTTGACGGCGACCCGCGATAATAACTTGATTACCGCGTTGATAGAAAGCCTCAGCAAGCCCACGACCGATGCCGCTTGTGCCGCCAGTAATGAGGATGGTGTTGTCCGTGAGATTCATAGGTATATTTTCCTGGAAAGATGTCAAAATTTGTTGAAAGTTAAGTTGTTGTAAAAGCTGAAAATTCAATCAGCGCTTATTCGCCGCTCACACGCAACACGATTTTGCCCAGATAGTGCTGTTTCATCGCATCCTGCGCTTGTGCCGCCTCTGACAGCGCAAATGTCTGCGCGATGTGAACTTGAAACTCACCGATACCGATCAATCGGTTAAGTTCGTCTAACAATATCGGGTCGGCGAAGCCATTTGCCTTCTTGAGTTCCACCCCGTCGGGCGCTTTGGGTTCGGGCATCACGCCATTAGGAAAGGAGACGATCCCACCCTGACGCACTAAACTCAGCGTAGATTGAACTGTATCGCCGCCCACCAGCACCAGCGCCGCATCGAAGCCATCGGGTGCAAAAGTGCGGGCGCGTTGGGCAATGTCGTCGCTGTGTCCGTCTACTGCTTCATCGGCACCCAATTGTTTAGCCAAAGCTACACCGTCTGCACCCGATGCGATCGCGAAAACGTTTGCCCCCATACGTTTAGCCAGTTGCAGCGCGACGTGACCGACGCCACCACTCGCGCCCCATAGCATTAATTTGGTTTCGCTGCTTATCCCCAGCGCCTGCAAATTGTTTAGCGCTGTTATACCAGCAATGGGTAGCCCGCCTGCCATCAGCATATCGAGACCATCGGGCATCAGCGCGACCGTTTTCTCAGATACGACGACGTACTGAGCATAGCTACCGCCCTTGTCGTTCATGAAGCTTTGGGCGTAAACGCGATCGCCAACAGCAAAACGCTCAACGCCGTCGCCAATAGCAACGATCGTGCCTGCACATTCGCCGCCCAGCACACGCGGAAAGTGGACTTCGTTATACACCAGATCGCCTTCACGCTCCATTGCGTCCCAGATGCCAACTCCGGCGATCTCGATACGAATCAAAACTTCGCCTGCATCTACCATAGGCACGGGTAAGGTGTGCAAAGTCAGCTTGTCAGCATGACCGAACTCGTCCACAGCCATTGCTTTCATTTGTTGCGGAGTATTTTGCATAAATAGGTTCTCCTGCTTATTGCTTCAGTTGTTATTGAGGAGTTCAAAGGCGTAAAACTTTTCAAAGTTTGTTTGGACGGATTGCCATTTCCTCCAAGAAGTTTTTAATTTCAGAAAAGAAATGCGGCATCGTTCTTCGGACTCTTTAAGGTCTTGCTTGAGATACTTTCATCCTACGAATTCGATTCAGCGTTTCCAATGCCTAAAACTCTTCGATCCTTGCCTAATTCTCCAGCATGGATTGCTTGATGACATTTTATAATCGTGTAGGGCATTGAATGAGTCGAGGTACCATGACTTTCGTTATCCCCAATTCTGAGGTAGTTGCAGATCGGTGCGAAGCGCTGGCGGCATTAGTGGCGCGGCACACCGAACCCAATAACAACCTTGTCTATCCAACTGCGATCGCATCATTGAGCTTTTCGCGATCGAATGCGTCATCTGCCATCATTTACCAGGATTATGAACCGCGTCTGGCCATTCTCGTTCAAGGCAAGAAAAACATAGTGCTGGGAGAGGAAACGTATCCCTATGAGATCGGGCAATGTCTTGTTGTCTCAGTCGATCTCCCCATCGGTGGGTGTATTGTTGAGGCGACAAGCGATCGGCCGTATTTGGGATTAAAGCTGACCCTAGACCCAATGCAACTTTGTGAAATGGCTGCTCAAATGAATTTTAGTTCGGCGAAGAAAGAGAACTCCGTCCGAGGCTTATTTGTGAGCAACGCCGATCCCACGTTGCTTGACTGTGCCCTTCGCCTCACTAAGCTCTTAGATACGCCACAGGATATTCCCATGCTGGCACCGATGATGATTCGGGAACTCTACTACCGTCTGCTGATCGGGGAACAAAGTGAAGCTGTGCGTCAAATTGCTACCTCTGGCAGCAGTATGCAGCGAATTGCTGAAGCGATCAAACGGATTAAGTCTAAGTTTACTCAGCCGATGCGAGTCGAGGACTTAGCAAAGCAGGTGAGAATGTCTACTTCATCGTTTCATCAGCACTTCAAACAAGTGACCTCAATGAGTCCACTTCAATATCAAAAGCAGTTAAGACTGTTAGAAGCTCGTCGCTTGATGCTGACGGAAGATTGTGATGCAACCTCTGCTGCTTATCAGGTCGGGTACGAAAGTCCTTCACAGTTCAGCCGGGAATATTCACGCCTGTTCGGTGCGCCACCGATGCGAGACATCGAACGATTACGAACGGCTTGACCGAATAATTACTAATTCGTAATTCGTAATACTTTTATTCTTTCCTCAATCAAAACTTTTCAGTCTACTAAAAGTACCAATCATTGAAATTATTTTTTTAATAATATCTATAAAATTAGTTTTGTCTCACCTCTATAGCGCTATTATCACTCTCATAAATTAATAAACAACGGCATAAAAAACTTGCTTAACTTAAATTTAGTTTCAGGAATTTTCTAAAAGTTTTTAGTTTGATAAAAAAACTAGCGTAAGTACTATATACATACAATATATAGTACTTACGCTATTCTTTCAATTCGGCTTTAAATGTACTAATGACTATCTTAATGAAACCAACAAGTTTTGATTGATGGTCATTTGTAAATCAGTATTTGGGTCAATGGCGATTAAGTCAACACTATTCTTGCCGAAGAACAGACCAACCAACGCACCGATACCAGCACCACCCAAGACTTCTTCTGTGGCAATAGCGCGATCGCCTGTGACAGCAGATACCGCAGTTGCCGCACCTGCGCCCAATACAGTATCCTTGATAATTGAACCAAGACTAGTACCCTTCTTGACGGTTTCAGTTTTGGTAATCACGTCAGAACTAGCATTAAGCTGATACTCTTGACCATTGGTCAAAACTAGTTTCTCGGCAACGAATTGAGAACCGCCTGTAGCAGGTTTGAGTTGACCAACAACTTGGCTCCCAGCAGGAATGACTACAGCTCCGTCTTGCGTTACCACGTTTTGGGATACTGTCAATGTCAAAGGCGATGTTTCATCCTTTGTAACGAGAATTTTTTCTGCCTTGTCATACTTCACAGGAATAGTAGTCCCTTGAGCAATTGTCACTGATGTAGGTGTTGGGGTAGTAGATCCGACAGCCACAACATAAGGCGAGTTAATTGCTGAGGCTTGATTAGAACTAACCAATGCTTGGTAGATAAAAGCTGCTACCTGGGCGCGAGTAGCGGTTGCAGTTGGATTCAGGAAGTTCACATTCGGATAGTTCACCACAATTTTCCTTTCAGTTGCTGCGGCGATCGGGCTACGGGCATAGCTAGCGATGTTAGAGGCATCGTTGAAGTATTGCAGAGTGCTTTCGGTATTACCGCTAGGAGTATATTCCAAACCGTTAGCGAGAGAAACTAAAACCTGTTCGCGGGGAATAGCTTGATTAGGCTCAAAGCGATTACCGGGATAACCAGATAAGAAACCAATGGTATAAGCTTGCTGGATTGCACTGGATGCCCAATAGTTGCTGGGTACATCAGCAAAATTGATTGCTGGCCGTTGCTGTGCTTTTTGGAAAGCTTTGTTAACCATCGCAGCAAATTGAGCGCGTGTCACCGGTTCTTCTGGGCGGAAACTACCATCAGGAAATCCGGCAATTACACCTCGCTGTGACAATTGTTGAATAAATTGTGCTGCCCAATAGTTAGATGAAACATCAGAAAAACTCGTTTGAGCTAAAGATGGTGAAGCTGTAATGAAAGGCGCTACAGTACCGACTGTGACGCTTAAAGCCATGAATGCAGCTGTTCTAGATTGCCAACGATTTAAGTTAAACATTATTTTTTTGCTCCAGTTCTATTATTTTTTTTACTGTTAATTAGTTAGACATTTACTAAAGTACAAGGTTCCTAATTTTTCTGCTTTTTGTCAAAACCATTACTTTAGTCATGCAGTCATCATTAAAACATCTCTGCCAAACGAACTAGCTAATAGAACGTGAGTTCGATGAACCTCTCCCCAACCCCTCTCCGAGGTGGAGAGGGGCAGAAATATTCTTAGTTGACAACGAAAAAATTAGGGTTTCAAAGCCTCTCGAATAGTGGGGGAGAGGAATGGAAATGGGGTTTTTAGAGCCGTCAAACTCACGTTAATAGAAGTAATATCATCACACTATTCTCTATTAGCAGATTTCCAAAAATATAGATACGGAGTGAGACGATCTAGAGAAATAATAGTTGCTGTTAAATACACAATTTTATAGTTAAAAGTGAAGGCGATCGCACACTCTAGTTAAAGTAGTGATCGCCTATTAAATAACTATCTAAATCAACAGATTCTAATTGTGACTGATACAGGTGTTGAAGTAGTAGATCCGAAGTTAATTGCTGACTCTTAACACAACATAAGGCGAGTTAATTGCTGGGGCTTGATTAGAACTAACCAATGCTTGGTAGATAAAAGCTGCTACCTGGGCGCGAGTGGCGGTTGCAGTTGGATTCAGGGATTTCACGTTCGGATAGTTCACCACAATTTGCTTTTGGGCTGCTGCGGCGATCGGGCTACGGGCATAGTTAGCGATGTTAGAGGCATCGTTGAAGTATTTCAGAGTGCTTTCGGCATTGCCACTGGGACTATATTTCAGACCGTTAGCGAGGGAAACCAAAACCTGCTCGCGGGGAATAGCTTGATTAGGCTCAAAGCGATTTCCAGGATAACCAGATAAGAAACCAATAGTATAAGCTTGCCCAATCGCACTAGATGCCCAATAGTTGCTAGGTACATCAGTAAAATTGATTGCCTGCCGTTGCTGGGCTTTTGGGAAAGCTTTGTCGATCATCGCGGCAAATTGAGCGCGTGTCACCGGTTCTTCAGGGCGGAAGCTACCATCAGGAAATCCAGCAATTACACCTTGCTGAGACAATTGTTGAATAAATTGTGCCGCCCAATAGTTAGATGAAACATCAGAAAAAGCAGTTTGAGTTGAAGATAGCGAGGAGCATCCCACTACGATCTGATTGCCTTGCAAAGGATAATTCACTGGATCGCAAACAAAACCTGCCGAATTAGCCTGTATAACAGTCCGCGTTGGCGGATTTTGTTTCTCTAACTCTGATTTCAAATTGTCAGAGATTTTTTCGAGAGTGGGATGCTTACTTAAAAACTCTGAGTCTGCAACAATATCGTGAGGCCCCTTAGCAGTTATCTTAGTGCTATTGAGATAGATATTATAATCATAAACAACGTTTTTGTTTTTAGTGTTGTTATTAATATTTTTGTCAGGAAAAGCATAGAGAATGTTCCTGAGAATTCTGACATCGGATGAGGTATGAGCAAATATTTGCCCTCCATTAATTTCTGGACTCTGATTATTTAAAAAAGCTGTGTTATTTACAATATCAACATGGTCGCTAAAAAATGCATGAATCCCTGAACCACCATTATTAAATGTAAGATTGTTTTTAACTAAAGTACGTCCTTTATATGCGCCCAATTTTGAATTGTCTTGATTTCTTGTACTATCGATAATAATGCCATTACCGTCTGTGATCTTTCCAACTGCAATCCAAGGGATGTACATACGATTGTTGTAGGTCTTGTTGTTGGTAACAAACATCTTGTATCCCTGGTTGTTATCAGAATTCCAATTATTCAACATCGAAATGCCACTGCAACCATAAACGCTGTACCAGGCATTATTAAATACCACATTATTATCTATTGTCACATAGTCTGCTTGAATTGCTGAAATACCTGCTCCTCCACAGTCATGCACTTTGTTGTTCAAAATACGGATGTGATGAACATGACCATTTGTTCGACCATCAATGTTGATACAGTTTCCATTCGTCAGTGGGTTTTGTTTGTTAGTCTTCTGACTCATCGCATAATCAAGGGTTATATTGGGATTGTTTCCCATAACCTCTAACCCGTTGATCTCGATATACGAAGCTTTATTTGAAATCGTGATACCATTCCATGTATTGTGCTGAATTTTTGGGAAATGCCCAGGATATGCTTTATACCTAATCCATGCATTTGCAGTTCCAGAACGTATAATATTTACTACACTCCCAGCTTTGCCTGTATTTGTGTATACTCCGTTCATTATCAATACTGTATCGCCAGGGTTCGTAAGGTCTGCTGCCTTTTGAATTGTTTTAAAGGCAGATGAAGTAGAAAGTCCGCTATTATTGTCGTTTCCACTACCACTAACATAGTATGTTTTCGGTGTTGAATTAGCGCTGATTAGCTCACCGCTAGATAGACTAACTTCCTTGTTAGTGGATACCTGACTGGCGTTTTCAACTAAAGATACTTTTATATTGTCTCCCGGAACCAAAAGACTTAATACTACGGGAATTGCAAGATATGTGCCTAAATTTAAACCTTGAATTACCATAAGAAAAAGCTCCTCGATCGCTACTACTTAATAAAAGTATCAGGATATTCCATAATTTTGAATACTCTTTTAGATACAGAATACAATAGAGCTAATTTTTAAACAAGTATTACAATAAATATCGACATTGATTAAGACGATACAGAGGTGGAATAGTTGCTGTTCAAGAGAATTTTTTAGGGTTAAAAATAAAGGCGATCGCACACTCTAGTTAAAGTGGCGATCGCATATAAGGGATAATTAAATTCACAACTTGAATGAAGTTAAATTTAGTAGCGGGATTGTGGTACTAAATTCAAGTTAGAATTCAGTGTGAGCCTTAAATCCTGTTCAGGTCTGAGGACAAAAGCATCTCTTTCTTTGTTCCGCAAAAGCACACTCGCACCCGCACCCGCAGCCGCACCGAGAACAGGTTTTAAATCGTCAATTCTGCGATTACCAGTAATTAGTGAACCTAAAACACCAGCACCCCCACCAATAGCTGCGTCAGTTAAAACCTGACTGGTGTTGGGCCCCTGTTTAACTCTTTGAGTTGTGGTGTATGTCCGAGAACTTGCGTTAATTGACTGACGTTGACCATTAGAAAATTCTAATTCTTGAGCGACAAACCTTACGCCTTTTCCTTGGTTATCATTTCTATCTCTGGAATAACCATCTAAATCAACAGGTTCTAGCCGTCCATTTATTTTAGTACCAGCAGGAATTAAGACATTTCTATTTCTATCGATAATGTCATTGGCAATTCTCAAGGTTAGAGATTTACTTTCTCCTGGAGCAATAGTAATTGTCTCTTTTTCGTAGGTTACAGGAAGGTTAACTCCAGAAGGAATAGTAACGTTTCCGTATTGCCCAATTCTGTCTTGGTTAATTCTATATTGTGCATTAGCAGGAGTCAAGCTCAATAGGGGACTAATGACGGTTGTAGTAACCGCCATTGCGATAAATGCAACAGTACCAGATTTCCATTGATGTATGCGAGTCATAAGAGGGTTATCCTTTGTATATGTGATGTATTTAATGACGAGGATTCACTGAGTTTGTTTCTGACTGTTTTGGAACCTGTCTGTAGGCGTATACAAGTACTTATTCTGATGGGAAGTTTTTGCGATCGCACAGACGTAAACCGTCATAGACATCGCTTCTCAGAATTTGTATTCTGCTAATGTGCGTTACTAAAATTAAAGATGAAAGGTTTGCACGACCTAAATGAGTATCATTTTGTTCCAAAATGCTGTTTTATTACTCATGTCCACATATTTAAGCCATTGAATAGAGGCGAATGGGTTGACTGTGAACTCTTACTTCCATTCTAGATTTATTTGCGAATATTGGTGAAATATTTTCGTTTTTTTAACGAATAATTCACTATCTATTATATGGGTATTTATGATTGCTGTTGGCGCTGTTTAATCTCTGCGATCGGTAATAGTAAAGTATCTTCTATTTGCTGTCGGACTTCACGGCTGACATAACAATCGCTATTTAGGAAAGATATCAGTAACAAATTAGCATTGTGGTACTGGTTTAGTAACTCCTTCTGCCGTTCGCTAAACTGCCAATTATGACCAACATTACGATGTTTAATTATTACTGCTCTTAATTCCTCTCTCCAAGCTTGCATATCATCTAACCACCATTTCTGAGATTTTTTCCAGTCTTTTCCGTCTGGTAGTTGCTCTTGAAGTTGTTGCAGTGAATACTTGAGTTCTGAGTTAAGGGTTCTGGAGAGAAGTTGAGAGAGATTGAGATCGAGAGAGAGGTTGACTGGTCGACATAGCTCAAAGTCGAGGTCAAGGTCAAAGTTGAGAGGAAGGAAGACTTCGAGAGATCGGGAGAGGGAAACAACTCGGGAAAAGGAGAAGGCTCGAAAGAATGAGAGAGAAAAGTAAAAAGCTCTAACTGTTGCTGGTTTGTAAGAAACCTCAACGGAAATAGATTTCTCTCTTACCCATATAAGAAACTGTTGCAACTTTTGCTCATCAGCCAGACTCGCATCAATTTTCTTTTTTATACACAGCAATAATCGATCTGCACTTGGTGACATTCCAACAGCTAGCAAAAAGACTTCTCGCCAACGTTTCTCGGTCATGTGGCTAACAAGATTTTGTAGCGCCTCTTCTGATGACTGTCTGACAACCACAAATTCTCTAGCAGTGAAATACTCGTGAAATGTAAGGTGACAAAAAGAGTAAATATTTTTTGCCCTGGCTACAACAAGTCCATGATGATGCTCAATTGAATGCAAAACTTGCTCGCTATCAAATTGCAATGCTTCCTCATCAGTATTAGCACCAGGTAAATTGCGGATATATTCTGTAATGTATTGTTCTGCTATTTTTTGTTTAAAGAAATAGTCACCTAACTCAAAGGTAGCCAGAGCAATTTTACTGAGTAAATCTTCTTTACGTTGGACTGACAGCTTTTTATAAACTTGATCGCGCTGAATTCCCCGCTTTGCATCCCATTTTTTTAATAGCGTATCTATTCCTTCTTTGTATAGCTCAGAACGATTTGCTGGAAAATCTCCTGACTCTTCAAATGCTAAACATAACAGTGTTAGTAGGAGCGGACTTATAGCGAGTTCTTGAATTCGGTTATTGTCTTTGAGGAGTTTAATAAAAGTCTTTGATTTTATAGCTTTATTCTTAAACCAATTATTTGCAAAATTAGCAATTTGCTCATCGTCAAAATCAGCAACTTCAACCTCCGTAAACTTTTCAAAAGTATACTCACGTGCTGCAATCCGGCAAGTCATTACAAAGTGATTGTTTGGGAAACGGTCAGAAAACTCACGAATTTCCTTTAATATACGGCTGTTATCTTCTTCTCTAACCTCATCTAAGCCATCGAGTAAAAGTAATACTTTACCGTGAGTTATCACATTTTGAATAGACGTGATAAATTGCGTCTCTAAAATGTTACTTGTTGCAGAAACGTGATTTACGGCATTTTCACTGATGTATTCCAACAATCCAGGTTGATTTAAGGCTTCAGCGAAGTCTTTGAGTGTGATAAAAATTGGCACGCAATTACTCTGAAATTTAGCTTCAATACACTGAATTGCCAAATACTTCAAAAACGTAGTTTTACCTGCTCCTGGCTTACCCAAAATCATCAACTTCAGGGGGCGACAAGCTCCTTAAAGTGCTTGCTGTATAAGCTTCATAGCCCTTAAACCTCGCTGATAATATGCCTGCTTATTGCGAATGAAACCGAGCATTTCCTCGACCCATACTTGACACCCTTGCATTGCTTCTATCCAATTTTGACCCTTACGGGTTCGCCAGTCGCTCATGGGGGAAACCCCCAAGACCGCGCTGGCTCACCATATAAACCTATCCAGAAATTACTGTGACGTTTCTGGGTTCTATTCTTTTCTTCTTGGCGACAAATATAAGAATCAAGTTTTTGAAATTTAGTTCTTTGCCCATGTAACCAAGCACTGGTCATAGCCAAAGCAATTAAGAATATTATTCGTACAAGTCGATCAGGAGTGGCTTGAGAGCTTTCCAAATTGTAGCCACCAGTTTTACAGTCTTTAAACATCGCCTCAATCCCAAAACGTTGAGCATATATTTTGAGAGCAGTGTTTAAATCAGGCAAATTAGTTAATAAATACCAAGCTTCTTTGTCTTGTTTCCCTCTGTACTTTCTTTTCCAATAAACAGCTAAATTGAACCAACCAAAACCTTGTTTTTGAGTAACTTTAACATCGGTATAAAAGGAGCGAACACCAGGATAAATCTCAATGCTACTTAAAGGCTGAAATTTTTGTCTTTTTTGGCGAAAAGTAGTATCCTTTTTTTGACGAAACACAAAACTGAGTTTCTGCTTGTGGAGCCACTGCGCCAGTTCTATGCTATGAAATTCCCTATCCCCAATAATCACTAATTTGTACGTTTTTAACAAGCGGATTACTGGACGTAATACTTTTTGTTGTTCTTCTAAGTTACTGCAACCATCTTTCTCTAACAGACACCAATATATTGGCCAAGCTCTTTTTTGGTAAATCACACTCACCATTAACACATTATTTTCTCTCCACTGCGTTCTATCCATCGCAATAGTTAATTGTGACCCTACCTTAAAATGTTGGTTAATTATTGCTTCAATGATAGGAAACCACAACAATACTACACTTAAGGCATTCAATGTTAAAAACCTTTGTATATGCCGTCTACGACTGTTTTGCTGTATTGGTAGAGGTAAGGTTGCTGCCAGTCTTTCTATCTTCACCTGTTTTTGATTTTGTAACAACCACACCAACATTTTCAAAGTGATTAACTGTGCTTTATTTAGGTATTTTTCTAAGAAGTTTTGGTAGAATGATGCCAGCATTATGACGACGGTCTTAATCAAATTACGAGACCGTTCTTTTTTACCATTAAACTGTACCCTACAGGTAGCCGCTTAATAACTGTACAGTTCATTCTCAATAAATACCCACATTTTTTAAGGGGTCTGTACCTCTCAAACCTTTATCTGGCTAGGTTTAGAGGCGTTTGTCGCCCCTTGAAATCATCAACTTAGGATATTTTTCTACCGCCTCTAGCCCTGGTACTCGTTTTTGAGTAATTCTGCCCAGTCCAAAGCGGTCAAAATCTTGGCTTTTACACTGTTGTAATAATTCATCAATGCCTAACCGCCGCTGTCCAGTGATTTTTTCCAAAATATTAACGCTGGTGTAAATGTCATTCAAGCCAATGGGTTGAGTCATATCTAGCACTCGCATTGTGCCGCAACGTTCTTGAATGATGGGTTTTATCTTTTCGCGTACCCCTTGCACGATCGCATCAATATCAATACTGTTATGCTGATTTACCTCTGGTTCACTGGCTGGTTCAGTAACTAGTTCTTCCCACTCTAAATCTAGCCTGTCGCAAATCTGGACAAAAAGATTGCGGTCAACAGGTTTACCTGTAAAGAACTTTCCAATCGGCTGGCGAGTTACTTGTAAATCTTCAGCTAATGCTTTTTGAGTTAAGGAACAGCGAATTAAAGCTCTTTTTGCTTTTTGGATACCTTCTGGAGAACAGGAAAGCGATCGCCTGGACATAAGCTAACCACCACACTTTTGCTGATTCTAACTACCAATTTGGCAATTCATGCTCATCGCATACACAAGTCACTCATATCTCAAACCTGTATTTAAGCCTAGAACAAACACTCACCTGTCAAAGTATGGATGTAGTGATTCAAACAATTTGCGAGGGAGTCTATGTTATCCAAGAAATTTCCTTCAAGAGATGAAGTGCTAGCTGTTGCAACGCTGATTATGGTAATTGGTTCTCTCACTCTCGCAGTTATCGATGAGAAGAGTCGCCCTCCATTTCTAGATTTAACCAAATTTGCTGTCGGTACATATATTGGATTGTTGATACCTCGGTCAAGGTCAAATGATAGCGATGTCTAAGACAGGCTACGCCTACGCAATTAGCCAATAACAATCCTAAATAATTCCCAAGAGACAAGATCCCCGACTTCTCAAAGAAGTCGGGGATCTGTGACTTTCAATTCTCACAAATCAAATAAGAATGTTTTCTTCTCAGTCAACAGAAAAAAATAACGAAAAGCCTCCAGAAGAGTTTCATTTTTCTTTGAAGACAGTAAAACTTTTTCATGCAACAAGAAAAATTCACTCAGATAATTGTAAATTTTTGTAAAATTGATGTCTTCAAGACTAGAAACCTGATATCTAGATAGCTAAACTAACAAACAGTGCATCTGTACTGTTAATAATTAAAAGTAGATGTGGCGCTATAGCCTGAATGATCCCAGTACAACTTATCCTCAAAAACTTCCTTAGTTACCGTAATGCAACTTTAGATTTTGGCGGTTTGCATACGGCTTGTATTTCGGGTTCCAATGGTGCGGGTAAATCTTCTCTTTTAGAAGCAATCACTTGGGCAATTTGGGGTGAAAGCCGCGCCACTGCTGAAGATGATGTCATCTATTCTGGTGCGAAAGAAGTTCGGGTTGATTTTACTTTCAAAAGTAACCAACAAAAATATCGGGTGATTCGTACCCGAATTCGGGGAGGTACTAGCGTCCTCGAATTTCAAATAGAAATACCATCTGGGTTTCGCTCACTCACTTGCAAAGGGGTCAGAGCAACCCAAGATTTGATTTTAGAACATATTAAGCTTGATTATGATACTTTTATTAATTCTGCCTACTTACGTCAAGGTCGTGCAGATGAATTCATGCTCAAGCGTCCCACAGAACGCAAAGAAATTTTAGCGGAGTTGTTAAAACTCAATCAGTACGATGATTTGGAAGAACGAGCAAAGGAATCTTCTCGTCAGTTCAAAGCCCAGGCAGTAGAGTTAGAGCGTTCTTTGGAGTCGATAAAAATTCAGCTGCAACAACGCCAGATCACCCAAGCGCAAAGAGTGGAGTTAGAAGCCGAACTCAACCAACTGCAACAGGTACAAGCTTTTGATAATATTCAATTACAAAGTTTGCAAGTTGTCCAGCACCAGCGCCAAAATTGGGAACAACAACTTAGCTTTATAAAGCAGCAATACCAAAATCTTACCCAAGATTGCGATCGCCTCCAACAAGAACAATCAGCTATTGGCTCTCAGCTAGCAGATTTAGAAAAAATATTACACCAAGAAGCTGAAATTAAAGCTGGATACGCTCAATATCAAAGTCTCCAATCTCAAGAAGAAGCTTTTGCTGTCAAATTTGAAGAACATACCCGCGCCCAACAAAATCGCCAACAAAAGCAACAACAGCTTACCAAACAAATTCACGAAATCGAACGGCAACTGCAACAAGCCCAAGCGCAACTAGAAGCTTTGCAGCAACAAGAGCGAGATATTCAACAAACTTTAACTAAATCAGGTGAAGTCGAAGCCGCTTTGTCACAACTAGCCGCCGCTCGTCACCATGTTACTCGTTTAGATGAATTGCAAATGCAAGTGACTCCCTTGTTGCAACAACGAGCAACTTTACAAAGCCAACTCGATCGCACTCATGCTGGTTTAGTAGCGCGACTCGAACAACTGCAAAGTACTGAGAACCAATTGCAACGCCAGCACAGTCGCCAACCGCAACTGCAACAAGCGGTGATGGATGTGGCAATTCAGATTGAGGAACTGGAGAAAAAGCGGGTTTATCTGCAACGAGTCCAAGAAAAAGGGCAAGAAAGGCGGCATTTTATCGAACGTTTGCAAGCTCACCAACGGGATTATGAAAAACTGCTGGGAGAATTAGAGCAGAAATTGCAAATGCTGCAAAATCCTGAAGCACTTTGTCCATTATGCGAGCGTCCTTTAGACGAACATCACTGGAGTCGGGTAGTGGAAAAAACCCAAAGTGAGTTAGAGGATACTCAAGGGCAGTTTTGGGTAGTGCGGGAACAATTAGCTGTGTCTGACAAAGAAATTCAGACTCTCAGGCAGGAATATCGCGATATATCCCAACAATTGATGGGCTACGATGGTTTACGCGAACAACGGGGACAGTTAGCAGCGCAGTTAGAAGCGACAACAGATGTGCAAGAACAGTTACAACAAATTGCTGCTGAAAAACAGCATTTAGAGCGATCGCTCCAAGCAGGTGATTACGCTCCCGATAAACAAGCGGAACTCCGGCAGCTAGACCAATATCTGCAACAAGTTAATTATAATGAGCAAGATCATGCCCTCGCTCGGAGCGAAGTTGAGCGGTGGCGATGGGCAGAAATTAAACTCCAGCAAATAAAAGATGCAACTAAGCGACAAGCGCAACTATTAGCCCGAAAACCAGAATTACAATCTCAAATTGCCCAATTACAAGCCAAAATCCAGCAAGAGCAGATTGATTCTGAATGTGCTAAACAAATCGCGGCTCTTGAGCGTCACATTACTGAAATTGGCTACAGTTCTGAGCAGCACAATAATCTGCGTATGGCTGCCAAGAAAGCTCAATCTTGGCATTTGCGGTATCAACACTTGCTATCAGCCCAGCAGCAGTATCCGCAACTCCAGACGAGATTGCAAGAGTTAGAAGAGTCCAGAAGCGCCAGAGTCACGGAGCGCCAAAAACTCGGCAGCCAAATCGAAAGTATTATCCAGCAACTACAAGCAACAGCTAATCCATCTGCCCAAATTCAAGCTTTAGAACAGCAGCTAGCAATCCGCAGACGGCAACTCGACGAGCAAATAGCGAAGTTGGGGCGTTTAGAACAGCTGGCGCATCAACTGGAAATGCTGCAAATTCAGTACGAACAACAGCAGCAGCAATTACAATCTTGCAAGCAGGAATATCGTGTTTATCAGGAATTAGCGCAAGCTTTTGGTAAAAATGGTATCCAAGCATTGATGATTGAGAACGTGTTGCCGCAACTGGAAGCCGAGACAAATCAACTACTTTCGCGGCTGAGTGGCAATCAGTTTCATGTACAATTTATTACACAAAAAGCTGGGCGTAGTGCTAAATCAACCAAAAAAAATGCCAAGCTAATAGACACCTTAGATATTTTAATCGCCGATTCTAGAGGAACGCGAGCTTACGAAACTTACTCTGGTGGAGAAGCTTTTAGAATTAACTTTGCCATCCGTTTGGCTTTGGCGAAATTATTAGCGCAACGGGCGGGGGCGGCGTTGCAATTGTTAATTGTGGATGAAGGTTTTGGTACACAGGATGCCGAAGGATGCGATCGCTTGATTGCCGCGATTAATGCGATCGCTTCCGATTTCGCCTGCATCCTCACTGTTACCCATATGCCCCACCTCAAAGAAGCCTTCCAAGCCAGGATTGAAGTGAATAAAACTCAAGAAGGTTCGCAGTTGAGTTTATCAATTTAATTACGAATTAGTTAATTGTATTTTACCCGTGCATCCAGACCTAACGAGCGGAGCTTTTTCGTTAGCGTTTCTGCTTGGGCGCGATCGCTAAATGCTCCAGCATTCACATAATCCCCTAAATTGGATTGCTCCGCGACAGCATTGGGTATATATTGTTGTACTTTACTCAGAGTATCATTACTGGAAATTGGAATTATTACTCTGTAAGGATTATTAGCAACTAATGTGTTGCCATTGGTAACAGGTACTACATTGTCATTGGCAGGAGGTAATGCATAGGGATTAGTGTTAGCTAATACATAGTTATTATTCTCAGTATAATTGCCCCCAGTTGAACCATTTAACCCCAATGCTTCCCAAGTTTGCCAATCTACATTTCCAGTAGAACTAATTCGAGAATATTGCTGGAATGCAATCACAGATTGTCTAGTGTAATCGTTGAAAAGTCCATCAGGATTAGTATTAGAGAAACCCAACTGCGCCAAACGCTCTTGAACTAATCTGACATTTTCTCCGCGATCGCCTACAGTGAGATAATTTCTACCTGGTTGTTGAATGCTACCTGTAGAGACTCTACGCACTGAGTCCAGAACTTGGGCATTAGCAATGCCATCAACAGGTAATCCATTATTTCGTTGGAATGCAATTACAGCTTCTCTAGTCATTGGGCCAACATTCCCAGTGGCATCAGCATTTAAATAACCTAGCTGCCGCAAACGCACTTGCAGTTCTTTGACTTGTTGAGTGGAAAGACTCGATCTTCCTGGAGTCACAGAAGTACCCATTAGTGCGTTCCAAGTTTGTCGATTCACAATCCCGTTAGCAGTTATGCGATAACTTCGCTGGAATGCAATTACAGCATCTTTAGTAATTCGTCCAAAATTCCCAGTGGGATTAGTATTAAAGTAGCCTAACTGCCGTAGACGCTGTTGTAATCTTGTGACGGCTGCACCAGTTTTGCCTTGAGAAAGAGTAGGATATTGACCAACTGGCGAACGTGATGCGCCACCGATATTTCTATTAGAAATTCTACTTTGACACGCTCGTTGCAAGGCTCGTTGAGTGCTAACACCTACAACTCCATCAGCCGATATTCTATTGGCTCGCTGGAATTTGATTACAGCATTTTGAGTCAAGCTAGCAAACTTACCTGTCATTGGGCCGTTAAAATAGCCTAACTTTTTTAAACATCTCTGGCTACTGCTAACTTCAGGCCCATTACTTCCTATTTTTTGAAGTGCTAAAACTTCTCCAGCAATACTCAGAAGCCCCGTAATCAGAGCCACTGATAAAAAACGCATTGCACCAAAAGTCGATAACTTTTTCCAATTTAAAAATTTAAAATTAACTACGATAGGAACAACCTTGATGCTTTCGGATGCCTCGTAGACTGAGGCAAGCTTGATTAAATGGCTAGCTACCCCTGTTTTCACTTGCTTTTTTAAGTTAATAAATATAAAAAAGTATACCACTTACTAGATGTAAGAATTACTTTTCGTATGATTCTTTACAAGTAAGTGTCCTGGGGAGTGGGGGACAAGGGGACAAGGGAGACAAGGGAGACAAGGAGATAAATAAAACTCCTAACTCCTAACTCAGCACTATTTTGCCCAATGCCCCATGCCCCATACCCTATACCTATTGTTCATCAACTTTTTCAGTATTACCTGCTTTTACCCAACCTTCTTGTTCGCTATCTTCCAAACGGATCTTTTGCCAAGCTTTATCCTCGCTTTCTGACAAAATAATAATTTTTTGATTAAAAGCGACTCCACCAATCTTTTCAGCTTCTTGATTTGGTTGCGATCGCAAACTCAAGCCTTCAGCCCAACTAACACGTCCTCGGTAAGCTCCCGATGGTAATGGTTTGGATGATGGGGTAGCCTTTGGTGATTCTGTGGGAGTAGAGGTTGGGCTTGCAGACGATTGAGTAGATGTTCCAGGTGTAAGAGCGGGCTTACTTTCTCCAGGCTCAGTTTTTTTAGGAGCTTGGGCTTTCACTGAGGGACTATCGTTGGAAAAAATGGGTTTGGCAGGGGCTATGCCGGTGCGATTCATAAAATAGAATGCAATTGCAGCACCGCCACCTATTAGCACAGCGATCGCTAAGAAAAATCCCAGTATAAACTTTGTTAAGCCAGACAACATAATTAAAACCTGATTATCAAGAGTCAAGGGTGTAGGTGAGCCAGCTATGTACGTATTTTCCCCCATTGAGGAGAGTGGTGTTTAACTGGCTCTCAAGGGTTATACCATTTTAGATTTTAGACTTCGGCTACGCTCAGTCGAACGATTTTAGATTTTAGATTGTGAAACATCCATTGGATAAGTGTTTCAGTTTTCCATCTGTCGCAATCATTTTTCACGCTTGGTATTACGAGTAGAGAAGCAAATAACCCATCAGTATAAGAATCAATAGTCCATAATAATTCATCATGAACTATTGACTTTTGACTAACTGATTATTGTAGCTATGCTGAATAGACATCTGGTGAAATTAAATATGCGTTATCCAAAATCTTTGTAGAGACGTAAGCACTCCTGCGTCTCTACATTATTTTTGGGTTCACGTAGTGCGCCGGAGGCGTTCGCTCAAAGGATTGTGTTTAGATGCTAAACGCGCTCTTCCAGCAGCAGCCCATTCTTGGAGTTGCTGAATTTGCTCTACGGCAGTTCGTGCTAAGGGTATGATTTGACTAGCTGCTTCTAAAATGTCGTCGGTAGCAAAGTCGCGATTTTGGCTAAATCCAATATGCATCGCTTCAATTAAAGTTTGCTCAATCTCGGCCCCAGAAAAATCAGGGGTTTCATAAGCTAGCCTGTCGATGTCATAACTTTTCAAGTTATGGGGGCGCAGTCGGGATAAATGAACATCATAAATTGCTTTTCTCTCTTCTTGGGTGGGCAAACCCACAAAGAAAATTTCATCAAATCGTCCCTTGCGGAGCATTTCTGGCGGTAAAGCTTGGATGTCGTTGGCGGTGGCGACGACAAACACGGGTGAGCTTTTTTCGGCTAGCCAATTAATAAAAGTGCCAAACACACGGCTGGCTGTTCCGGCATCACCTTTGCTACCAAGCCCTGCAAAGGCTTTATCTATTTCATCAATCCATAAAATACAGGGAGCGAGGGCTTCAGCTACTTGAATCATTTGGCGAGTGCGAGATTCTGATTCGCCCACTAAACCACCAAATAACCTGCCCACATCCAAACGTAGCAGGGGTAAATGCCAATGATGAGCGATCGCTTTTGCCGTTAATGATTTACCAGTTCCCTGAATACCCACCAACATTAAACCACGGGGGTGCGGTAATCCGTACTGTCGCGCTCGATCTGTAAATGAACCTCCCCGCCGAATCAACCAATCTTTCAAGTTATCCAGTCCGCCAATATCAGAAATTTGCTCAGTGGCGGGGTAGAAGTCCAGGATTTGGGTTTGGCGGATAGTTTGGCGCTTTTCTTCCAAAACCAGTTCCATGTCTTCTGGTCGCAATTCTCCGTGGGTTGCGATCGCTTTTGCCAAAACCCGGCGAATCCGTTCCATCGAAAGTCCTTGACAAGAGCGCACCAAATCATCTAAAACTTTTCCAGAAAGGGAGTTACCAGTACTTTGTAGTAAGCGATCTATCTCAGTTTTTATTTCTGAGGCGGCTGGTAAGGGAAACTCGACGACTGTCAGCACTTCCGTTAAGTCATCAGGGATGGCGATGCGTGGCGACAGTAGAACAATATTTTTTGGTTGCGATTTGAGAAGTCTGGACAGATTGCGGAGTTTGCGGGCGATCGCCACATCTTCTAAAAAGCGATGATAATCTCGTAAAATCATTACCGCAGGTGCGGAAGCTGGTAATTTTTCAATAAATTCCAAAGCTTGCAACGGGTTACGTCGCCCAAACCCAACATCATTGGGGTTTCCCTGGTAGCCATCGACAAAATCCCAAGTATACACCGGGCGATTACCCTGGTTGCTTGCTTCTTCCCGGATAGCTGCTTCTACCCGTTCTTCCTCGTATGTAGGAATATAAATCAAGGGGTAGCGGGCACGTAGCAGCAGTTTAAACTCTTCACGGAAGTTCATATATATGTTATTGGTTAGTTTCTCTTGAACGCAATGTACAACTTTCTTGGTTCAGAAAGCCAATGAGTAATTAGCAAGAACAATACAATATTGCTTTTCTCGTTCAGCAAATATGGGACTCGTATTTGATTGCGTGAAAAAACTCAGTATACATTTATTCCTTCTTCCCTATTCCCTATTTTCTCCCTACGCAAATAATTTCTCCAAATCAAAGCGGATTCCTATATGCACAAGTTAAAATAATGCTGTTCTTAAATAGACTGTTAATTTAAAATTAAAAACCTAGTGATTTCTAAAAATCATTAATATTTTTTATAACGTAATCTTGGGAAAATAGGTGATTGAATGTTACTTTAAGCAAGAGCTTGTAAAAATTATGATTGACTTAGTTTTAGTAATTGATCAAATACAACAATTATTGATATCTTTTGGATAGAAATATGAATATCAACTAACTTATACCGAAAGTATTTAATAAAATATAAAATAATAAGCCTGTATAGACAGGCTTAGTTAGCACAGCCGAAGACTTAAGTCTGACGTAATTATCAAATTACTTATCCTGGAAGTTGCTTTTTTAAAGCTTCCAGAGAAGCCCAACGGTTATCAACTGGAGTCTCACGACTATCAGAAGTATCAGGACTATCAACTGTACTACTTACAAGAATACCTGGACAATTGCGATCGCATAATTGGCGCTGCGGTATTGCCAAACACATCTGCTCATACAGCCATTCGTTGGGATAAAAATAACCATCAGGCGGTAAGCTTTCCAGCAAATCTTCCATAACCACTTCCCTTTCTAAGGGCAAGTCATTTGCCTGATTTGCAGTTTCATCTAACCAGATAATTTCCTTCGTATCAACCCCTAAACGGTGATTGTATTGCTGCAAGCAGCGGTTGCACGTACAAGTAATAATTGTTTCTGCCTGAGCTGACACTTCCAGGTAATTGCCATGATGTTGCACGCGCACATGACCGCGAACTGGAGTTAACGTTTCTAGACCAGGCAGAAATTCTTTAACTTGAACTTCCTCTGTTCGCTCCGATGCTCTAGTTAGCTGCGGAATATAAATTGCGTCCATAGGATTTGTGAGACATCCTCACTAAAATTTATCTCGATTATCAGCAATTATACTGATACTGAATCTTTATTTTATCCCTTAACAAAAAGAGAAATTTTGAAATTATATATGGTTATGAGTTTTCAATTAACTCCAAACTCATAACTCCAAACTCCTAACTTCTAACTCCTAACTCCTAACTCCTTCCAACGAAGCGGGACAAACAACCAGATGGCGATGTGGCTCTTTACCGCGACTGAAGGTTTCTAAATCTCCAAATTCCTTTAAGAAGGTATGAACTTGACGCCGTTCAGCAGAACTAAGAGATTTGATTTCTACTTCTCTACCAGAAAAGCGCACTTCATCGGCTGCTGCTTCTGCTAATGCTCGAATTTCGGCTTCTCTTTTGACCCGGTAGCCATTTAATTCAATGGTGTAAGAGGCTTGTTTTTCTGGGGGTTGGCTAAGGTTTAGAACCGAATTTGCGAGATACTGAATCGCATCTAACACAGAACCATCAGCACCAATTAACACCTGGATTTGTTCTGATGTCAAATTAGTTTGGTCAATAGTCAACCAGTAGTTATCTGGTTCTGGAGAATCGCCGTCTTGAGATTGGGCAGTTTCTAAATGACCTTGAATTTCAGCAGGTATTCCAGTGAGTTCCAGCAGGGTTTTTAACCACTGCTGACCTCGCTGCATCGGAATGTCGCTCATGATCCCCCTGTTGCCTTTTTCTTAGGACTTTTTGGTTCAAACGGTAATGCTTTTTGCTCTGTGACTGCTGCTTCTTTCTCCTGGGTTTCTACAATTTTTTGTAGTTCCTCCGGTAGAGGTTCGCGGGAGAGAAGATAAGTTTGGGCAGTTTGGAAAATATTACCAATCACCATATACATCAGCACCCCAGCTGGTAGGGGGAAGAACAAGAACATCCCAGAAAAGATGACGGGGGTGATTTTGTTAACTGTATCCTGCTGCGGATTGCCACCACTGGAATTTTGCCCGGAAAGCATTTGGCTAACATAAAGGCTGATTCCAAAGAAGACGATCATGGCGACGATATCCCAGTGGATTGTGCCATCTGGATCTTGTGCGCCAACCCTGCCTAAAGCATCAATGAATAAAAAGCCTTTTTCTGCTGCTAATCCAGGAATTGTTCCTTGAATAGTAACTTCTCCTGGTTGCAAGGCTTCTACATTGCCCTGGGCATCAATTTTTATTCTATCTTCACCTTTGGTAACTTTCCAATCAGGAATCAGCTTATTTTCTGGGTGTTCTGCTAAGAGTACCTGAAATGGTTTACCTTCAACAGTCTGATACTGTATTTTGGTTTGTTCTCCCACCGCTAATTTATTTCCGCTGGGAATAATGGCAGCTACTTTAACGTGTTCCCCATCTGCAATGTAAATATTTTGAGGAGCAGTGGCAAAGGCTTGCGGTTGAATTTGTTCGATTTGTTCTGCGGGAAGAATTTGCAGGTTAACGCTATAGTTCGCACTTGCAAAAGGCGAACCCCGCAAGGTAGCAAACAGCGCTAACAAAACCGGCATTTGCACTAGTAAGGGAAAACAGCCTGCCAAAGGGTTGCCAAATTCTTTTTGGACATTAACCATTTCCTCTTGCTGCTTTTGCGGATCGTCCTTATAGCGCTCTTTGATTTCTGCCATCCGCTTCTGCATCAGAGGTTGTACAATTCGCATTTTCCGCATATTGCGAATTGAGCCAGCACTCAGGGGATAGAGCGCGAAGCGGACTATCAAGGTCAAAGCAACGATCGCTAATCCGTAGCTAGGCACTATACCATAGAAGAAATCTATGATTGGCAGCATCACGTTGTTCGAGAGAAAGCCGATACCAAAATCCATTATTCTGAATTCAACCTGAGGTACTGTAAACTGAATCTAATTTATCTAAATCATGATTTGTCGGCGACTATCTTTCGCTACGGATAGCCGCACATTTTGAGTGCTGAGTGGTGAGTGCTGAGTGCTGAGTTAAGAGTTAAAGAGTTAAGAGTTAGGAGTTAGGAGTTAGGAGTTTTGTTTGTCTCCCTTGTCTCCCTTGTCTCCCTTGTCTCCCTTGTCTCCCTTGTCTCCCCTGCTCCCCTGCTCATCACTTGTTAGCAGGAGCGCTAAATTCGGGATTTTTCGCCGCAATTCTTTCGTTTATGTAGTCATAGACTTCGCGAAACTTGGGAATTGCACGCAATTCCAGACGACTGCCGTTTTTTAGGGTGATTGCCATATCTCCCCATAAGCCAATGCCACGGGGAACTTTGACGACTTTGACAATTTCTGAGTAAATTACGTCAGTGCGATCGCGTCCCTGCCAACCTCCGGTAACAGTAATTCGGCGATCGGTGATGCGGAAACGCAGCCACAATGCCCTGACAATTGCCCCGACTGCTAATGGTAGCCCGACAATGGTTAGCCCAATCAGCAGGTTGACAATTAAATCCCCAACATGGGGACCACCTTCATAATAAACATCTTCACGAATTCCCATTGAACACCTCAGCTTGTGCCAACAACTGCTCTAATTCTTGCAGAAATTGTGGGCTTACGCACTTAGATTCTGCTGCTGTGGGTTTGACAATGAATACTAGCCGCCATCCTGGTGATAATTTTGGCAGCAGATTATATAAAGCCGCAGTAATTTGCCGTTTGATTCGGTTGCGAACCACTGCCCTTTTGCTGACTTTTGTGCTAATTGAAATACCAATCCGCGTGCTAGCAAGGAGCTTTAAGTCAGTTGTTTGTGTAGTCTGAGTGGCAGTGTCCAAAGAAGGTTTCGTTGAACATAAGGGCTTTAAGGCTCTCAATGTTAAATAAGAGCCATGACGCCGAATTCCTTCTCGAAAAACTGCCTGGAAATCCTTGCGGGATTTTAGCCGATTTGTTTTGGGCAAAGCCACAGATGCTCTTTATCGCTCGATCTGTCCTAAACACTCAGACGATGACGGCCCTTTTTTCTTCTGGCGCTAATCACGTTTCTACCGTCTGGTGTCCGCATCCTGGCACGAAAACCAGAGGTTCTTTTTCTCTTACGGCTAGTACCGCCCAGTGTTCTTTTCATACTCTTCTCCTCTTAAGTGATTTTTATAAAAACTCACAATCTCTAATTTTATCACTTTCTTAGGGAATTGGGAATAACCGATTGGTTATATCCCTATTCCCTATTCTTAAGTAATGCTCAAAATCCATGTTCCCATATAGCGCAGTAGTGGTACATCCCCAGGGGAAAGCACTTGACAGTTAAAATAGTAAACTCCGCCGAAGGATGGGTTTTTCACGTTAGATAACACTACCTCGACTGGGCTACCTGCTGGTACTGGATCTTGAGGAAAAATATTGATCAGTTTACCTTCTTTGTCCCATTTCACCTCAGAAAGCGGAACTGCTTTGCCTTTGACTCGGACTTCAATTTTTTTCTGGTCAAAAGTTCCTTTGTAATAATCAGGGTAGGTAATGGCAAATTGACCAACTGCCAATTTCATTCTTTTGGCTGGAATCTTTAGTATGTATCGATCCCAACCATTAGCTTGTCCCCCAAAATCTAATCGGAAGGGTAGCTGATTTTCTTGTTTGACGCCGCTAAACAGCGTAAATCCAGGTAAGCTTTGCGCCCAAGTCAAGGCTGGTAATCCAGTAACCAAAAAGCTACTCACGGCTAAAGCAGAAAGTAAACGTCGCATAATCGGGCTTCCTCTACGAAAATATAAATCTGTTATCTAAAAATAACTGTGTGTTAGTATTCTTTACTAAACTTTACTACTAGCTTCCTGACAATGGACGTTTAATATCCAAAAAAAGTGCCATCCTGCCTGAAGTTTAGGCAACAGTAAAGTTACTTAGTATTAAAACAAACGTATATTCAATTTACTTCATTACCCTTATGTAGCCATGATTTGATTGCTAAGTTGGGTCAAATTTGAACTAGATATAAACACAGTTGGGGGTTGGATTGTGTTTCTAAATATGTATAAGTGTATCTAAATTTGAGAATTTTGTTATAAAAATTGAGGTGTGCCATCAGCGATCGCCAGTTAAGTTGGGCTAAATTGATTAAAATAAGTTGGATTGGAATCGAAGTCGCAATCATTAAAATTTGATTGGGAAATTATCAAGCTTTCAAAATTCGGTCAATATTACTCTATAAGAAAGGAATACCAAAATTTCTCAATCCCGAAAACAACCTAAAGATAAAGATGCAAAATTTGGGAATCAATTTAGGATGTGCAATACATAACCCTGTTTGCAACTATCTGAAAATATGACATCTGCGAGCGGCAAAGCAAAAAGTCCGATTGGAGGGAACCTCCGCTCAGAACTTTACAAAAAAATGAGGCTTTGTCTAGAGAGCAAAGAGTGGGAGAAGAAAGATTCAAGGTTCAATCTACAAGTAAAATTCATGGCTGATGTTCCTGCCTAAGTACCATGAGTGCGGGACACCCATCATCTGGACAATCGCTTACTTGGCAGAGATTAAGTATTTATCTTCAGGAGATTTCATGAGAATAGCAGTTGCTAAAGAAATTGAAGTTTGTGAACGTCGTGTGGCATTAATTCCTGACACCGTTGCCCGATTGGTAAAACAAGGTTTGGAAGTGTGGGTAGAAGCGGGTGCAGGAGAACGGTCATTTTTTGGCGATCCTGACTATGAAGCAGCAGGAGCCACAATAATCAGCGATACTGCCAAATTATGGGGTGAAACAGATATTCTGCTGAAAGTAAGTCCACCGCAAGAACGAGAAGATGGACGCTCAGAAGTTGATTTGCTAAAGGAAGGGGCTGTTTTAGTCAGTTTCCTCAATCCCTTGGGAAATCCTGTTGTGGCGCAGCAACTAGCAAATCGGAAAGTCACAGCTTTGAGTATGGAGATGATCCCCCGTACCACCAGGGCGCAAAGTATGGATGCTTTGTCCTCGCAAGCTTCATTAGCCGGTTACAAAGCAGTATTAATTGCCGCCGCCGCGTTACCGAAATACTTTCCGATGTTAACCACAGCCGCAGGCACGATCGCTCCAGCGAAAGTATTTATTATGGGCGCTGGTGTCGCTGGATTGCAAGCGATCGCCACCGCTAGACGCTTGGGAGCAGTAGTAGAAGCCTTTGATATTCGTCCCGCCGTCAAAGAAGAAGTGCAAAGCTTAGGGGCAAAATTCGTTGAAGTCAAATTAGACGAAGAAACCGTCGCTGCTGGCGGTTACGCCAAGGAAATTTCCGAGGCTAGCAAACAACGTACCCAAGAAGTTGTCGCCGAGCACATTAAGAATTCTGATGTAGTGATTACTACAGCCCAAGTACCTGGGAGACAAGCACCACGGCTAGTTACAGAAGAAATGGTGGCACAAATGAAACCCGGTTCAGTAATTGTGGATTTGGCTGCTGAACAAGGTGGTAACTGCGCTTGTACCGAACCCGGCAAAGATATTGTGTGGAACGGCGTAACAATTATCGGCCCCATCAATCTTCCATCATCGATGCCAATTCATGCCAGCCAATTGTATGCCAAGAACGTAACATCGTTGATTCAACTGCTAATTAACAAAGAGAAAGCTTTGCAGGTGGACTTTGGCGACGACATCGTTGATGCAGCTTGCGTTACCCACGCAGGTGAAATTCGCAATCAACGAGTGCGGGATGCGCTACAAGCATTGAATACTCAACAACCAGCGGTTAATTAGGGAGATGTGGTTCGACTGCGCTCACCAACCGGGAGATAGGGGGACAAGGGGACAAGGGGACAAGGGGACAAGGGGACAAGGGGGTAAACAAAACTCTTAACTCCTAACTCCTAACTCAGCACTCCTAACGCCCCATGCCCAATGTCCATTTATACAAGGAGTTTTGATTTCATGACAGAGGCATTACTTGCTGCTTTGTTTGTATTTGTATTGGCATCTTTTATCGGCTTTGAAGTTATCAACAAAATCCCACCTACTTTACACACGCCCTTAATGTCAGGCTCAAACGCGATTTCTGGCATTTCGGTACTTGGGGCAATAGTGGCTTCAGGTGCTAGAGAAACAACTGTGTCAGTGATTCTCGGTTTAATTGCTGTAGTACTAGCTACAGTCAACGTTGTAGGTGGCTTTCTCGTCACAGATAGAATGCTGCAAATGTTCAAGAAGAAGGAGATTAAGGCGTGAGCGACTTTTTACCAACTGGCATTCAGCTGACATATTTAGTCGCTGCATCCTTATTCATTTTTGGTTTGAAAAAGCTGGGTTCACCAGCTACAGCACGAAACGGTAATGTGATTGCATCTGTGGGCATGTTGCTGGCAATTGTGGCAACAATGCTAGATCGGAATGTGTTGAACTACGAGATGATATTGTTGGGCTTGGCGATTGGATCGGGAATTGGTGCGATCGTTGCCTACAAAGTCCAAATGACGGAAATGCCCCAAATGGTGGGTTTACTCAACGGTTTAGGCGGTGCGGCTTCAGCATTAGTCGCCGTTGCCGAATTTTGGCGATTATTGGATTCTGGCGCACCCGTACCTCTAGATGTGAACATTTCCATGCTATTGGACGTGTTAATCGGTGGTGTTACCTTCACAGGTAGTTTTTTAGCCTTTGCTAAATTGCAAGGTTTAATTAGCGGTTCCCCGATAACATTTCCTTTCCAGCAACCATTTAACCTCTTACTTCTAGGTGCTTATTTGGTAGGCAGTGCCTATTTAATCATCACACCAGATAGCTTACCCATATTCTTGGGAGTGGTAGCTGTTTCCTTAGTGTTGGGTGTGATGTTCGTCATCCCCATTGGTGGCGGCGATATGCCGGTAGTAATTTCGCTGTTGAACTCCTTGTCAGGTGTGGCGGCGGCGGCGGCGGGTTTCGTGGTGATGAACAATATGTTAATCATCGCTGGGGCTTTGGTAGGAGCATCCGGCTTAATCCTCACCGAAATTATGTGTAAGGCGATGAACCGCTCTCTCTTCAGTGTGCTGTTCAGTGCTTTTGGTACAGGGGCTACTTCTGGTGGTGGTGCTGCTGGTGGTGCAACCGATCAAACTGTCCGCAGTATCGATCCCGAAGAAGGAGCGATGATGTTGGGTTATGCCCGTTCTGTGGTAATTGTGCCTGGTTATGGTATGGCAGTTGCCCAAGCGCAACATAGCGTCCGCGAATTGTCAGATCAGTTAGAAAAAATGGGTGTTGATGTTAAGTATGCCATTCACCCCGTTGCTGGGAGAATGCCGGGACACATGAATGTGTTGCTAGCAGAGGCAAATGTGGCTTATACCCAGTTGTACGACATGGATGATATTAATCCCCAGTTTGAACAAGCGGATGTGGCTTTGGTAATTGGGGCAAATGATGTAGTAAATCCGGCAGCGCGGAGTGATGCTAATAGCCCGATTTATGGTATGCCGATTTTGGAAGTAGATCGGGCGAAGCAGACAATTGTGATTAAGCGCGGGATGAGTACGGGTTTTGCCGGTGTAGATAATGAGTTGTTCTACAAGGATAAAACGACGATGCTTTTTGGTAGTGCTAAGGATATGGTGGCGAAGTTGGTTTCGGAAGTGAAGCAACTTTAAGAGAAACGAACCGCGAAGGGCGCAAAGGGCGCGAAGTAAAGAAAGAATTAGAGAATCGGCTTGCCTTGGGGGTGTTATGTTCCTAAGGCAAGTTTTTTAGTAAAAATAAAGGGAGTTTTGCAAATTTCAATTTTGGTATTTATCCTGCATAAACTATTTATAGCATTCAGCATGACAGTTTCTTTGGCTTGACTACGGCGTACATTTTTAATCTGCCCCAGATTTCTATGGCATAAAAACCAGCATCTGGATTGTCACTTGTCATAGCACGTACTACTTTAATACCTGGACGATCATATGTCTCCAAATGTTCTTGATATTTTTTTAGTATAGCTTGAGCAGCTTTATCATCTATAGTAAAAAATTGAATCTCAAAATCGCTTTCTATAAAAGTCTGATCAACAAAATAAGTTATACCACGAACTATTTTATGACACAAACGTTCTAACTTATCGGCTGATATTGGAATAGATAGATATTCTGGATAGTAAACATTATTTTGTACTCCAAAATTTGGATGTAAACCTATAGGTGGGATTGCTTCCCATTTAACTATTTCTTTTTTTATCTTATTTCTTTTGTTTTCTCTTGCTTGCTTTTCTGTTCTATCATTTGCATAGTCTGGATCTATTGAACGCAGTACCTTATCTGTAATTCCGCTTGACTTTGCATTTTCAGGATCAATACACATACCAAGTCTCAAGAGTAGATCCTCTTCCAATCTGCCATATTCCTCATTGCATTTTTTGCACGATGGAATTGTCCATCTTTGTAAATTTTCTGGAGTAGTATCTGGATACCAAGCAGAAGGGAAAACATGATCCCGCGTCAAATTATCTACATTTTGTAGACAATGTACACATCTTCCAGACTTAGGTGTTTTAACCATTATTTGCGATGATATAGTAAATAATTATTTTAGTTGTAGTATAATCACAGAGCAACCTAACTTGTTACCTGATAAGATTGACGTACCATTGTAGCGGACGCAAGTTGGAAATATGATCGCTACCTCCTTTAAATTTTGGTATTATGTGGTCAATTTCCCATCCATAAGTAGATTGACGATTTCCATACTCATATCTATTTATCAATCTTCCAAATTCATCTTTTCGCCAGACCCTTGGATCGCAATTTTGAAGAATAAAACCCTTTTCCCATACTGCTTGAATTTTAGTTAATTTGACGGTATTTTGAGTCTCTTGATACGCCAGTGCCAAGGAATAATGGTTAGGACTTACACTACCGAACATATTGTGATTTCTCCTTATTAGAGTTAGTTTATAGATTATAGTATATTTGTACTGAGATAGATTGGTAAAAAAAGTGATCGCCTGCAAAATCTCCACTATATGATCGCTCCTCGTCTCCTCAGTCTTCTCTGCACCTCTGCGATTCGTTACAAAGAGCGATCGCTCCTCCTCTTCCTCAGTGTTCTCTGTGCCACTGTGATTCATTAAAAAGAGCGATCGCTTAATCTTACAGTGCGATCGCTCCTCCTTTTCCTCTGTGTTCTCTGCGCCTCTGTGGTTCTTTAAAAAGAGCGATCGCACACTTCACATTCTAAATTTCTTGCCATTCTCTAGCATCAATAAAAATAGATAGATGTTTTTTATTGTTTGTGGCAATAATAACCTCATGTCCATAACTAGCAACTAAAATAGATTGAGATGCCAAAATTACATCACCATCTAAAGCTTTATTATCTGCTGTAGATTTTCCTTGATTTCTGACTTGGGACCATAACTCTGCTGCTTTCAACATCACTTCTGTTGCAATAGGAAGATAGATAATTTCTGACTTTAGTTGATTAAGTTTTCTAATTCCTGATAATTTATTTGCCCTTAATAATTCCCGTCTAATTTCATAATCTATAATTTCTGGTAAAATTACTTCATATTCTCACTCAAATAGCGTATTAAACCATTCTTGACATTGCACAGCTAGAGGCGTTGCTTTTGGATTAGTAATTAATCCCACAGGTGCAGAATCCAAGATAATAACCTTACTCATCCTATGTTAAATAGAAATACCTTTCATAGATTCAATAATTTCTAAGGTTTTTTGCTGTTCTTCTTGTTCATCTAACTCATTCCATGACTCAAATATTTTTTTGATGTTTGTTTTCCTTTCTTGTTGTTTGACGGCATCACTCTGATTAATTTCATTAAGAGCATTTTCCCAGTTATTTAATGATGTCTGTTTCATCGTCATGCTTTGACGAAATAAACGTACAATTTGTAGTAATTCTGGTAGATATTCTTCTGGAGTTTGTTGAATTTCTAATAATAGTTCAGCGCGGGGTGTAGGTGATGATTGCGCTGTTAGCGGTTGATTATTGTTCATAAATACCTTGCAAGTAAATTATTTAAAAACACGAGTAGATATTAATCAGTTTTAGCACTGGTAGTTATATTATATTTTAGCGTGAATAGCTATTTTAGTTTACTGAGAACGTCCCGACGCTGACATGGTATCGAACGGAGCAAGAATCAGTTCCTAATCGAGTGCGCCTATTGCGTGGGATAAAAAAGCGATCGCTAACTTTTTGAAATGCTTAGGCCTACCGTAGGCATCGTCTTCTTCTATTCCTCTGTGTTCTCTGCGTCTCTGTAGTTCGTTAAAAAGAGCGAGCACCTACAAAATCTCTACTAGTGCTGTTTTCTCTGCGGCTCTGTGGTTTGTTAAAAAGAGCGTAGGCGAAGCCTTCGACGGGCTTCGTCTGCAAAATCTCCATTGTGCGATCGCCCTCTGCTTCCTCTGTGTCCTCTGCGCCTGGAATGGTTCATTAAAAGTTAAAAAAGGTGTAGCCTCTCGTAGAGAAGGCATCACCTGATTTCTTTGTTAACTAACTATCGTTTTATTGGGATTTCTATCCAGAACTCACAGCCATTAGCAGGTTCAGAAACACATTTGATATTACCGCCGTGTTTTTCTACAATAATTTGGTAACTAATAGATAACCCTAAGCCAGTACCTTGTCCAGGTTGTTTGGTGGTAAAGAAAGGTTCAAAAATGCGCGATCGCACAATTTCTGGAATGCCACAACCATTGTCAGCAATGCAAATCAGAACAGCATTTCCTTCTATAACTTCTGTACGTATCCAAATTTTCGGATTGCCAATTATTTTTCCACTAGTTGCTGAGTTCTCCAGTGCATCGATCGCATTGTTGAGAATATTCATAAATACCTGATTCATCTGGGCTGCATAGCAGACTACCGGGGGCAATTCACCATATTGTTTAACTACCTCAATCGCAAAAGAATTAGTTTCTGGTTGCAGTCGATGTTGTAAAATTAGCAAGGTACTGTCGATACCTTCATGAAGGTCAACGGGCTTCATTCCTGCTTCGTCAAGTCGAGAAAAACTTCGTAACGACAAGACTAATTGAGAGATCCGCTCTGCACCCATCTTCATTGAAGCAAGAATTTTGGGCAAGTCATCATTAATGAAATCTAAATCTAGTGCTGCTACTTGCTTTTGAATTTCTCCTGTTGCTTTAGAATACTGTTTTTGATAAAGGCGCAGTAATTTAAATAAATTTTCGGTATGTTCAGTAACATAAGTGATATTCCCATAAATGAAACTAATCGGGTTATTAATTTCATGTGCTACACCAGCAACTAACTGCCCTAAACCTGCCATTTTTTCACTTTGAATTAACTGACTCTGAGTCTGCTGTAATTCCTTCAAAGTCTGGGTCAGCTCTTCTTTTTGACATTGAGTTTGTTCTAGTAATTCCGCTTGCTGAAGTCCTACGCCTAACTGAGTACCAATTTGCATCAACAAATCTACTTCATCTTCTTGCCAATCACGGGGTTTGTTATTTTGATAAGCTGCTAGCAATCCCCAAAGTTTCTCACCCTGAAAAATCGGCACAATCATATATGCCCTAGCCTCCATGAGTTCAATCAGGGCAATATAAGGAATAGAATCATCGGTGCTATAAATATCTTTAATAACAAGAGTTTTACCATTAGCAAAATCCCCACCTTGGGTTTCTTGCAAGTAATTACTTGCATCAGCGTAGCCCGCACTTCGACTTGGCTCAGTGACCATCGTAGACATTGCAGGTACAATTTCCTTTACTGGTGTCCAACCTTCGGCTAAAGACTCAGCAACAAATTTGCCACTCCAATCAGTCCCAAATCGATAGATTGTCACTCGGTCAACTTCCAATAGCCGTCGGACTTCTTCTGTACTGGTTGCAAAAATGGTGTCAATATCAAGAGAGTGGCGGATTTTCTCCACTGTTGCAGCTAAGGCCTTCTGTCTTTCGGCTGCTTTGCGTTCTCGTTCGGCGGCTTTAGCCAGTTTTTGAGCTTGCACCTGCATCTGTGTCAAAGATTCAGCTTGCTGTAATGCTACCCCCAATTGAACGCCAACTTGTGCTAGCAAGTTGATTTCTTCATCTTGCCAATAACGGGGCTGAGAGTTTTGATAAGCTACTAGCAATCCCCACAGCTTTTCACCCTGAGAAATTGGTACAAAAACTTCATTACGTGCATACTTACCCGCTTGTTTTCCTTGCACAAGAACGCGTTCTGTCACAGACTGCGGCTTAACCATTGGTGTCCAGCCATCAACGATGGAATCAGCCACAAATTCTCCACTCCAATCAGGATAGAAGCGATAAATTGCGACTCGTTCCACTTCTAATAACCGACGAACTTCTTGAGTAGTGGTTTTAAATATGGCTTCAATTTCAAGAGACTGACGAATTTTTTCTACTGTGTGCGCCAACGCTCTTTGCCTTTCAGCAGCTTTGCTGATATCTGCTGCTTGAATCTGCATTTGTTGGATAAATTCCGCTTGCTGCAAAGCCACACCTAGTTGGGTGCCAACTTGGGTAAGCAAGTAAACCTCATCTTTTTGCCAATCACGGGTTCCAGCATTTTGGTATGCTGCTAGCAAGCCCCAAAGCTTTTGACCGTGGTAAATAGCAACGATCGCATAAGCTCTTGCTTGATATATCTCTAAAATTTTAATGTAGCAATCGCTAAAGCCTGAATTGTAAATATCATTACAAATTCGGTACACTTCACACTGAGTGAAGTTTCCACCCTCTGTATCTTGTAAATAGGTATCAGCGACTGGAGGTTTAGCTAAATCTTTGGCACTACATTCGCTGACATTCTCTTTCAATTCTGGCCGTTGCGACTGTTGATCTATGAGGGAAACCCAACCCTCTGCCACTGATTCAAACACGAATTCACCACTCCAATCGGGATTGAAGCGATAGATAGCCACGCGATCGGCATTTAGCAGCTGCCTAAGTTCTGCGGTGGTTGTGTGGAAAATGATTTCCAAGTCTAAGGACTGGCGAATTTTCTCAATGGTGATAGCTATAGTTTTCTGCCATTGGGCCGCTTTTTCTCTAGCTTTTGCTTGTGCTAGTTCTGCTGATTGTAGTTTGACTTGTTCCAGGAAATCTGCTTGCTGTAAAGCAACTCCTAGATGTTCGGCAATTAATTGCACAAACTCAATTTCTGATACTTCCCATTGTCGAGGATTACTACACTGATGAATACACAACAATCCCCATAAATCTTTACCTTTGATCAAGGGGGCAATTATACTGGCACGTACTTGGAATTTTTCCAGAATCTGGATATAGCAATCACTGGCATTTACTTGATAAATATCAGTTATTGCTCTAATTCGACCTTGCTGATAAAGTTCTGCGAACTCCTCACTAAAACAGTGGTCGCGCAGTTTGGCTGCTAATGCCGAATCCCATTCGGTTGCCACATCTTCATAGATAAATTCTCCTTCCCATGCCAAATCAGGATAAAAACGAAACACGCTAACCCGATCGCTTTTCAGAAGTTGGCGGACTTCAGTGACTGTAATTTTGAAGATAGTTTCTATGTCTAGAGACTCCCGAATACGGGCAATAACTCCAGATAAGGCTTTTTGTTGCTCATTCTGATGTAAAGAGCATGTTACATCTGAATGAGATTCTTGCCGTTTTGAATTTGGTTGTATGGGTTGAGTAGTAGAGGAGTTTTCCATTCCCAGTGGGACTTTAAATATTGAAAGTCTTCTATTTAATGATTCCCGTTGCGATCGCAAAGTTAACAATTATTTCCTGGGAATGTCATAAAAACAATGTAGGGACACGATTGTATCGCGTCCCTACAAAAAGATTTTCAATTACGAGAAAACTATCGCCGCTTGGGAGTGGCGCTGCGGGTGGTGCGTTTTTCTTCATCTCGGCGACGGCGATCGCGCCAATCTGCCAGGGTTAAATAACCAATACCACCAGTGACTACTACGAGCAGCACTACAGCAAATAAAGCCAAAATACTCAAGAATGGACTTTCCACAATGCCTCTATAGTCCGTTACGTCCCCACACTACCATTGCAATTGACCAAGTAAACACAACTAACAACGCTACCCAACCTAGTGTCAAAATCTCCATAGTCCCACTTTTCAAATAATTACAAAAGGTTTCTAATACTTATCATACAGGGATTGGGCAGGCTGAGATTTTTTTATCAATCAGATTGTAACTTTTGCGTGTGATGTTTACGACAAGGTACGTTTACACAAAAAAGACAGCAACTTTTCTTGATACGTTAGTATTTTAAGCAACGATAAACACGAATGTAAAAAAGTAGCGATCGCGCTTTCTGACTTGATACTTTTGGGAATACTAGGGCTATGGGTATATATTTCCAATCCAGCAGCCCCTAATATCATGCCGACATTTTTTAACTATCCTTTCCACTCCAACGGTTTTATTCCCCACGGACATTGTTATCTCTGGCAAACTGGATTAGTCTGGCTGCACATTATTTCTGATGCCACGATCGCTCTAGCCTATTATTCTATTCCCTTCCTACTGATTTCTTTTATTTACAAGCGTAAAGACGTTCCTTTTAATGGCGTCTTTTTGTTATTTGGTGCTTTTATCATTGCTTGTGGTACTGGACACTTGATGGATATTTGGACGCTTTGGCATCCAAATTATTGGGTTGCAGGTAGTTTAAAAGCTCTAACTGCAATTATTTCAATATATACGGCATTTGCGTTATTTTATCTCATGCCTCAAGCTTTGACACTACCCAGCCCTTCTCAATTAGAAGTTATTAATCGAGCGCTTTCAACTGAAATTGTCGAGCGCAAGCGCATCGAGAAAGAACTACGCCTTGCAGAAGAAGTCGCTCAAAACTCCAGCCAAGCCAAGAGTGAATTTCTCGCCAATATGAGTCATGAACTACGCACACCTCTTAACGGGATTTTGGGCTATACACAAATACTTCAACGCACAGAATCTTTGAGTCAGAAAGGACGTAAAGGAGTCAGCATCATTTATCAATGTGGTTCTCATCTTTTAACCTTAATTAATGATGTTCTGGATCTCTCCAAAATAGAAGCCCGGAAACTAGAATTGTATTCTGTTGATTTCTACTTACCTGCCTTTATAGATAGCGTGACTGAAATTTCCCGCATCCGGGCAGAACAAAAGGTCATCGCATTTCACGTCCAACTCGATCCTGATTTGCCAACGGGCATTCATACTGATGAAAAACGCTTGCGGCAAGTGCTGATTAACTTACTTAGTAATGCAATTAAATTTACTAATCAAGGCAGCGTCACTTTCAAAGTTAAGGTCATTAATCAACAATTAAACACTAATGGACATACTAACTACAAAATTCGTTTTGAGGTAATAGATACTGGTGCGGGGATAATCCCTGAACAAGCGCAGAAAATCTTCCAACCCTTTGAACAAGTAGGAAATCAAAAACGACAATCTGAAGGTACAGGCTTGGGATTAGCAATCAGCCAAAACATTGTTTTGTTGATGGGTGGTCAAATTCAAGTACAAAGTGAATTGGGCAAAGGTAGTACTTTCTGGTTTGAGGCAGAATTTCCAGAATCTAAAGACTGGGCAAAGGTTTCTAGAGTGATTGAACAAGGAACTATTATTGGTTATCAAGGACAAAACCGCACCATTTTGATTGCGGATGACAAATGGGAAAATCGATCGGTAATTGTAAATTTACTAGAGCCAGTTGGGTTTATTGTTGTAGAAGCTAGTCAGGGTCAGGAAGCATGGGAAAAGGCTCTAGCCCACAAACCAGACTTGATTATTACTGACTTAGTGATGCCTATATTGAATGGATTTGAGTTGATCGATCGCTTGCGTCAGTCTGAGCAATTTAAAGAGATTGCTGTCATCGCTTCCTCAGCTAGTGTGTTTGCAGCCGACCAGTACAAGAGTATTGATGTAGGTGCAAATGCATTTCTACCAAAACCTGTAGAAGCTGAAACGCTACTGGAAATGCTACGACAGTTTTTGCAACTGGAATGGATTTTTGACGTGAAGGTAGATGAAATCAAAAAAACCAATATAGATGCTTTGGAGCGACCAAATGAGATAATTTATCCTGCCAAAGAGGTTTTGCAAGATTTACTCGAACTAACGCAAGACGGTGATATTCAAAAAGTTTTGCAACTGGCCGAGGAACTGTCTAAATCTGATGAGCATTTAAGCATTTTTGCCCAGCAAATTATCCAGCTTGCTAGTAATTTCCAACTCAAACGTTTGGAAACTTTTCTTGTAAGTATTCAGGAGTCAGAATAAATGAGACGAACTGTAAAAGCATTTCAAGACTAGTTAATAACTAGCTATGCTAATTCCATTCTGAATTCTGAATTCTGGTTTCTGAATTTTTTAATTCAACAATATATCAATTAATTTGAGTCAAATTTAAATTGTTAATTCATCATGCTTAAAACCTCAGATACCGGATTTATTTTGATTGTGGATGATAATCCCACAAATTTATCTCTCCTGTGTGAAGCACTTAATAGTGAGGGTTTTCGTTTTCGGGTTGCAGTTGATGGAGAAAGTGCGATCGCCCAAGCCGAACGCAATCAACCAGAGTTGATTTTGCTGGATGTACAAATGCCAGGTATTGACGGATTTGAAACTTGTCGCCGCATGAAAGCCAATCCTGTTACCCAAAACATTCCGATTATTTTCACTACTGCTTTAGCGGATACAGAGAGCAAAACGAAGGGATTTTCCCTTGGCGCAGTTGACTATATCCCGAAACCATTTGCCCAAGAAGAAGTGATTGCCAGAGTACGCGTACATTTACAACTCAAACAATTGACTGAATCTTTGGAACAAAAAGTTAGCGATCGCACCAGGGCTTTGCAAAAAGCCCAAGTCCAACTAGTACAGCAAGAGAAACTATCAACACTCGGAGAGTTAATCGCTGGTATTGGCCATGAAATCAATAACCCTATCAACTTTATTTCCAGCAATATTCCACCCTTGCAAGAATATATTACAGCAGTAACCGAGTTGCTTCTACTATATGAACAAGAGTATCCAAACCCAACAGCCAAAATTACCAAAACTATTGAGAACTTGGATCTAAACTTTGTTCTCGAAGATATGGGAAAAATCTTGAACTCACTCCACATAGGAAGCGAACGAATTCGCAACCTTTCTAGTTCACTCCGCAGTTTCTGTCGCTCGGATAGCGATGCCAAAATATCTGCTGATTTACATCAAGGAATAGATAGTACCCTAATGATTTTGCAACACCGTCTCAATGCTAATAGCGATCGTCCCCGCATTGAAGTAATTAAAACTTATGGAGAATTACCACAGGTTAAGTGTTATCTAGGGCAGATGAATCAAGTATTTATGAACATTCTCGCAAATGCAATTGATGCCCTTGATGAAGCTATAATGGAAGGCAAAATCAGCAATCTAATTCCTCAGATTAAAATTACCACAGAAATAGATTCTGAACAATTGGTTATAATTCGGATTGCTGACAATGGGATTGGTATTCCTGAACGGTTGAAAAAACGTTTGTTTGAGCCGTTATTTACGACAAAAACTGTAGGCAAAGGTACTGGACTTGGCTTGTCGATCGCATATCAAATTATTGTAGAAAAACACAACGGTATATTAGACGTGAATTCTCAACCTGGCATGGGAACCGAATTTATCATCAAAATTCCTACTTGAGAGCGGTATTTAATTAATGACAAAGCTGCTCAAGCATTTATCATACTGGAGAGTAAGGAAAAATTTCCCTAATATCCAATCCCTTATTTATATATGGAGTGAACTCAATTTTAGATCCTCAATTAATGACAGAACGCATAGAATCCCTTAAGAGTGGAATCATTGGGGGATTATCTGTGTGTTTGGCTTTTGCAATCGCTAGTCTGTTGAATACTTTCGTACTGGCAAAGTATTTTCAGACACTTGTATGTCTGCAAAGCGATCTTAACTGGCGCTTGTTGGTGAGTGGTGCAGTTGCAACTTTTACTGGTTTCCTATTTGGTGTCACCTACCGCTATATCATCCGCTGCGATCGAAATCCTCAACTCAAAGCTGGTGGCGTGTTAGCTTTTGGCTTGGTACGCGGATTAACTCAGATAGAATTTGGGTGGAATCACAGCACAATTTGGCCTTTTTTGGTGTTAGCGGCAGAAAGTTTGTTATGGTTTGCGCTGGCTGCGATCGTTCTTGATCTCGCTATTCAATTCCTTTGGGTTAAACCTTTTTCATCAATCTAAATTTCTGTAGTCTTACAGCTACCTGTAAGCCTCTACAGGAGGTTGTGGTTCAAATAAATCAAAAAAGCTGTGAGCGTTACATTTTTGTAGTATAATTGTTACAATAGAATTACAAAAACCACATTCCGCAGGTGATTTGAAAATCTGGCTATTTTCCATAACCAAGATAGAGCAATGCTTTGAGGCATTTAACATTTATTCTGCATTCTGCGATCGCAACTGAGTTGAGCGTCAAAATGAAGCTTATTGATACTATTGTCAATAAACTTAGCATGTTTGACCTGAAATACTTCTATAACCCCCTATAGATAATAAAAAGCCTGAAGTGTTTGTACAAGTTGAGTTTTAGCCATTTTGTAAAAATTCGGATTTTGGCAAAAATACCTGCGGAGAGCAAAATTTTGAGTATATTTACTCATGCGGAATATGGGACAAAAGCAAGTGATTTTTTAAAAATATGTATAAATAATTACTAATTTAAATTACCTTTACTCTATTTACATAATATGAATAATAAAAGATCCCATTATTATCTGATAGTCGATTTGGAAGCTACGTGCTGTAACAGTAAAACTATTCCCCGTCACGAAATGGAAATTATCGAAATCGGTGCAGTGATGCTCAATCGAGCAACGTGGGAAATTGATTCAGAGTTTCAGCAATTTATCCAACCGGTGAGACATCCGCAACTGACAGGTTTTTGCACCGAATTGACTAGTATTCGGCAGCAAGATGTTGACGAAGCACCCAAGTTTTTAGAGGCAATTTCTCGTTTCAAAGAATGGATTGATTTGTTTCCCAACTATATTTTTTGTTCTTGGGGTAATTACGACAAAAACCAATTTATTCAAGATTGCGCGTTTCATAATTTTCCTTATCCTTTTACTTCAGAACATATAAATATCAAAGAGGAATTTTCTAAATATCTTGGTGTATCTAAAAAATTTGGCATGGCACAAGCTCTCAATGAGTTGGGGATAGAATTAAAAGGCACGCACCACCGTGGCATTGATGATGCCCGCAATATTGCAGCTATTTACAGACAGATGAAAAACAAAAAAAACTAAGCTTAAGCTAAAACGCTCTAACTCGAATGGCACGCTTGTAAAGCCCAAAGACTTATTGTATCCTCGTTCCCAGCCTCCAGGCTCTTAAACAGTTGGGGCAAGGGCTGTATCTTAACAAGCGTGCCATTTTGCTCTAACTCTTTGTTAAATCCCTTTATGTAAAATAATTACGAATGACGGATTTTTAAAGTTCGGTGTTTGTTACCGACTATCCATAGTAGAACAATTAGCAATACAAGCGCTTTGATCGTTGATGGCTCCACTACCTTCTTCACTTGCGTGGGGGTTTGAGGAGTAACATTACACGGAATCTCAACGATTTGTGTGTGATTAGAACCATTACCACTAGGAGTCAGATCGCATTCGCCTTTATTGGTGAGAGACAAAGGTACATTTTCTGGAGAAACAGGTGTAGGTGGTTGAGGAGATAGAGAAATAGGTGGTTGAGATGAAGAAACAGGTGGTTGAGCTGACGAACTATCGCCACTCAGTAGTAGAAGCAGAATTAAACCAAGACCCCCAACGCCAATTATTGGCCAAAGTGGAAAGGAATTAGAACTGTCTGGTACCAAGACATCTCCCGTAGAGCCAGGGAAAGCATCAAAAGCTATTGTTTCTCCATCCAAAGCTAGTGGATTGTCACTTAGCAAAGTATCTCCTGCGATATCTTCTCCTAAAAGCTGATTAAATTCCGCTGGAATCGCATTGTTGGGGCGTCCTAGTTCCCCACCTTCTTCAGAGTATGGAAAGGATAGTACTTCAAAAATCTTCTGTTGGAGTTGGTTCTGATCTCCAGAATTCAACGCATCCAAGCCTGTAGAGATTCTATTTAAATAAAAATTTGTCATCTCTGGCGAAAGACCTAGAGACTGAATCTGCTCTTGAATATTAGAAATTTTTGAGGCCTCTTCAAAAAGCAGTCGTCCGTATGACAATTTCAGGTCTAGTAATCCATTACGAAGGCTAACCGAGTCATTGACTCCTGAGTATGGTGCCCAGTAGAACTGCTTGGTTACAAGTCCGAGTCCTTCTACTGGATTGCGACCAAAAGATTGTCCAAGAAGGTATTGAGATCCATCCATGATTGCGGGAGATGCATTTCTCCAAAATGAGGCGTAAGGCACCGCAGAGAGATTGGGATTATTGCCGTAGAAGCTAGCGAAATTCTGGAAGTTTTTTTCCCCACCGGCTGCTCGGATCAGAAGGTTTTGATAACTAGTCCCATTGTTTAACTCCACTAATCGTTGGATTACCGATCCAGTTTTATTGCAGGTCAGACCAAATCCCACATCACATCCAGGAATGACTCGCATTTGGCTCAAATTCTGGTTATTAAGTTGGTACTGGAGATACTCAGACTCCAATCCTTGTTGGATGCCATAGCGTCCAACATTTAGCTGTGCAAAAGCAGACTGACATGTAGTGAGGACTACTGCAACAGATGAAAATGCGATCGCTGCAAAGCGAACTACTTTCGGCATCGCAATTCTTTGAACAATTGATCTAGACAAGATGCACCTCCACTAAACGACAGCTATTTAATTAGGGATTGGGCATGGGAAAGAGGACTTGGGGACAAGGGGAAAGATTTGTTGTAAGTTCTAAACTTTTGTCCCCTTGTTCCCTTATCTCCCCTGCCCCTCGGTCACTGAGCGTTGGTCATTGAGTTTCGACTGCGCTCAACTACCGCGTAGCCGAAATGAGTCGTTCGCGCAGCGTCTCGTAGAGAAGTGCTGCTCCCCTGCTCACTGCCCTACTTCCTCAATTCAACTCTTAGGTAAATAAATGTTGATCGTGATTCCCGTACCTTTAAGGTTTCCTGATGAGAGTGTGTGATATAAGACCATCGCCCGGTTTGGTTGGTCAAAAAGATACCCACGACGTGTAGGTTTGATCTTCCCTTCTTTGACCAAGGAAACGAAGGCTTGTAGATATCTACGTATACCTTGACGGTTCTCTTTAGTAGTATTCGTATGATGCTCAATCAGCATCATAAAGAAGTCCAAGCTACGATTTTCCTGACCTTGAATTAGACTGCCTTCATCTAGGAAAGAACTTGCTATGAGCCTGCTATTAACTTGTTTGACCTTAAATAAAGTAAAATAACGTCCCTCTTTTTTAGGATCGTTGGCATAACAGACCCAGGAACCCTCTTTATTTTGTGTAAAACCCTGTTCAGCAAGGTAAGAAAGCAAAGAATTACTTGTTTTAATTTGTGGTGGAGGTAATAAATCTTCAATGGGATCTAAAGAGCAAATCCTCTGTGTTGTTTTTTGTGGATAAACAGCAGGAGTCTGTTGGGTATTGACGCGAAAGGGCTGTGTTGTTTTCTGTGGATAAACAGCAGGAGTCTGTTGGGTATTGACGCGAAAGGGCTTGTCATCAGACATTGCCATGCTAGACATTGCAGCCAACGCAGATAATTGGAGAACGATCGCTCCAAACAAACGAACTATGATATTCATGTTTTTCCTGTTACTCTTAGTGACTTTGTGAATAATCGAATTTTTACTAGATCGATCTCGATCTAGCAGTCCTAAATTATTTGTTAAATTTAAGTGTTTGCCTGATTTGATCGAGGGTAGCTTAAGTTTTCACTAATCAAATAGGACTTTTATATATAGGTAACTAAGCACAAAGAGAATCAATATCTAAATAAAACACACAATGTTAATGTCTTGTTGACAAGACAAATTAAGCTTTTTGATATTTTTACATATACAAAAAACTCTTGACATTGCGTCAAAACTTTTCTATTTACTCTTGTCTAATTTTTTGCCATCTTAAGAAGGTTTTATGCCTTTCTCGCTGGCTATGATGATTCCTAAAAAAGAGCTTTAGTTAGCTCTTTAGTACCTTATATAAGCAGAGTTTAAAAAGCTCTGTGCTTTGCACGTTAGGGCTTTTGTTGATTTCCTGGGTAGGTTGAATAATTTTTTGTTTTTTGCAGGTAGCGCACCTAACTAGCTCTTTCAGCATGGTTACAAATTGATGTATAAATAATATCTCCCTGACAGTAAAATAATATTACCATGAGCTTAAGACATGCAACAGTATTGTGGACAGTTGTCAAAGTTGTACACTATGAATCGCAACTACCTCTTCATTAAATCTCATCGCAAATAGGTGAGAGGCAAGCTTAATCTATATTACACACTACTAGTATGAAATTATTAAATAATCGCAGTGTGTAAACTGATATTGTCATGTATTAAATAGAACTTTGTCTAAAGAAAATACGTATAAGAAATAGATTGCGATCGCTAACCCAAGTGTTTAATTACCCTACTAGGCGATGTTTATGATGGTCTACGCCTATGCACCAAACAAAGTTAAGTTAGATTAAAAGTATAAAATTTGCGATTTAGCACGCTATTGCTGTTGTTGCTACAGACCTTATAAGCCTGTAAGGCAGATATTTACGACTTCTCTAATACCAATTAAAAAAAATGTTTGCGACAGATAGGGCATCTAAAATAAAATCATAGCCTCAACATTATCAACCTGAATAATGTTGAGGCTATCAGCATAACAAGCGGCAAATTCTGTCAATAATTGTTGATAAATAGAACTTACGCATTGACAGGTAAGACAAAAAGTGCGTAAGTTCTAAAATAGTTAATTCAATTTAATTTATTACAAAGCACTGCGGCTAGTTAACGCATTCCACAAGAAGACTGCAACAATCGCACCCAGAACTGCTACTGCAATACCGGGAATACTCAAAGAGGGAGCAGCTAGAGCAAAGCTTCCTGTACTAAAGAATACACCCAAACTACCACCAATAAAAGCACCAACGATCCCTAATAAAATTGTTGCTAAAATTCCGCCGCCTTGATGACCTGGGTAGATAGCCTTTGCGATCGCACCAGCAATTAGACCTAAAACAATCCAAGCAAGAATATTCATTGTTTTTATTTGATAAACGTTTTTTAGTGACAAATACACAATAGCAATCCAAATATTGACATTCAATCTATCAACAGAAGCAATGATCGATAGCCTTGAGGATGAACGCTATTACTTCTGGTGATGAACTCTCTTAATTGAAATGGATAATAAAAAAGCTCCTAGTTGGTATAAAACCAGGAACTAATAAATTTATTGCTTGATAATTGCAGTATATACCTTTTTAATGATTTTTCTCATCTACTTGAAGAATTAAGCTCAGGTTTGAGGGCAGCTACTTTTGTAGGAACTTGTAGAATTCTAGCGTCATTCTAAATTCTGACTGCTGACTCCTGAATTCTGTTTGATAAGAAAACCAACTGCTTTACCAATTTATCGTTCTTGCATTTCTCGCTGACGCATCGGCATAGCGTCAATTTGCTCAAAAATTGCTGTCGGTTGCACTGGTGTAGATTCTTGGCGCTTAACACCACCATCTTTGCCGATCAAAATCACGCGAAAATTTTCTTTATTAACCCCAAAGCGATTTCGCAAATTGGCAGCAGAAGACTCATCTATTAACTGTCCGTTGGCATAGCTTTTATCTGTTGCCAAAACTTGAACAAGAACTAAATCTCGATCTTTAAAATCGTTTTGTTGCTGGTTAAATAACTGCATCTGTTGCTGATAGTTATGGTTATCAACAGATGGTGCAAAAAGTAGCAGCACTCGATTTTGCCATTTTTGGGAACTGAGGTTAAATGAAGACATTTTGATCGTATGGGTTGAACCTTGGACAGTACCGGCAATACTAACAGGCGATAGGGCTATAGATGCGGCGATCGTCAGAGCGATTAATACTGAGTTATTCACTTCGGGGCTTGTTAGGCTCATAATGACAATGACACGAACGAGGTTTGATGAAATGTCAAAAGCTTTTCCAGACTCTTCTCAACTACAACAGTGGCATCAAGGTATTGAAATGGCTAACCGCAATAACATTTTCTGTCATTGTCGTAGTTGCAGCCATGAATGGGTGGACTCTGTGATGGATGCAGTTTGTAGTAAATGCGGCAGCAAAGATATTGAACATATCTCGTGCTGGCAGTTTCCAGATGATTGAATTAGTATTCAAAGATATAGCCGATAAAATAGCGATGTCTACGACGGGCTGCGCCTACGCTACTTTTGACATTTCCTCTGAAAATTCTGGATGATTACTTTGTTAAGCTGCGGTAATATTTGCTTGTGCATCGAAAGCGGAATTTGAAAAAATACTCCATTTCAGATAGATTAACGGTTAACAGTACTCATGTCAGGATAGCGATCGCCAGCTGCGACATTTTTTGGTGCAACTGTTTCCAGTCGATGCAACTCTTGTTCAGTCAGGGTAATTTCGGTAGCTGCAATATTCTCCTCCAAGTAATTACGGCGTTTTGTACCAGGGATTGGGACAATATCTTCTCCTTGAGCAAGTAGCCATGCTAAAGCAAGCTGACTAGAAGTTACTCCTTTTTCGCTGGCGATCGCTTTGACTTGCTCTACTAATTGCAGGTTTTTATAAAAATTCTCACCTTGAAAGCGAGGAGAATTTCTTCGATAGTCATCAGGTGCAAGATCGTCAGGGCTAGCGATCGCACCTGATAAAAATCCTCTTCCTAATGGACTATAGGGAACAAACCCAATTCCTAATTCTCGCACGGTAGGTAAAATTTCATCCTCTGGCTCTCGGCTCCAAAGAGAGTATTCTGTTTGCAGTGCAGTAATCGGGTGAACTGCTACAGCTCGTCGAATTGTCGCTGGGGCAGCTTCCGAAAGCCCCAAATAACGCACTTTTCCCAGCTTGACTAACTCTGCCATTGCCCCGATAGTATCTTCAATGGGGACAGTTGGATCTACTCGATGTTGATAATAGAGGTCAATTACTTCCACTCCCAGACGTTTTAGCGAGGCATCGCAAGCTTGATGGACATATTCTGGTCTGCCATCAACCCCTTTAAAGCCACCATCTTCAGTACGGACATTACCAAATTTAGTTGCTAAAACTACTCGATCGCGGCGATCTTTAATTGCTCTGCCTACTAGTTGCTCGTTGGTAAACGGCCCATACATATCAGCAGTATCAAGAAAATTCACTCCGAGTTCTAATGCCCGATGAATTGTAGCGATCGCCTCAATTTCATCCCGACCGCTATAGAACTCAGACATTCCCATGCAACCAAGTCCGATAGTTGAAACTTCTAATCCAAGTTTCCCTAGCTTTCTGGTTCTCATAAAATAATTTCCTACTCAGTAATTGGTCTTAGAATATTACCCTTTTCAGGATTATCCCTTTCCTTTCCACCAAGTCATCTATTATTAGAAGTATTTACTGATAAAAGTAAGTTGATTTGCGGGTAATTAACATTCGATTTTACCAGCCGTGTGAAAAGAGCTTTCTAGTTTACGCACATTTATTATGTATTTTCTAGTCAATTACTAGCCAGTTGTAAAGAAGCGATGACCAAACGCTGTAAATTGGCTGCTGAGTTCTTTTACAGCTTTGGGTCAACTTAGGCGATTTGTGGTTGTTCTGTTCTGTTGATATCTCATTTAAACTGCAAAATATACAGTTGTAATGCCAATGAATATAGAATCGTCACTTCAAGTTCACTTTTAGCAAAAGTTCGTTAAGCACGCACAATAATGGTCGGTTGTTACATACACCAGTCTGATTGTGATTAGTCAGAATATAGTAGTGCGAGATATTGCACTCTTACAAAAGTTAAATTCAGAGGTAAACTATGTTTCCTTTTTGGGGTAATCCATGTTATGGAAGCGAACCCATTTCGCACAAAGCTAGCTTAGAGCGGAAATTAAAATTCTTGATTTGGCTACGAGATGATTTAGAGTCTAAACTGGCTGGTCTTAATGCTTCTATTGATACAGTTCGTCAGCAAATAGAACGTTCAAACTCATCTACTTAGAACTTGCTAATACAGCAATTCATCTCATCACCTATCTAATAAGCAAGTGATGAGATAAATTGCAAGTGAATTGACGACTACTAACCTAGTTAATTAATCAGTCCGTTGTAACTAATAATTGATTGCTGACCGACTCTTTTGGTTAAAGCAGCTATTAGTTATAGCGGACTGATATCTTGTGAAGCACCTGCTTCATCCAGGGAGTTTCAAATTTTAGAAATAGCAAAAATGCTTGAAATCGTAGGCATTCCCATCTCTGACACAAAAGTGCGTAACTCGATGGCTGCTTGCACTCCTCCAAAGCTACCAGCAAAGTAGCGAACAATACCAGCAGCAATCCTGTCGGTCAACAAACCAATAGACACATTTCCAGTTTTCCTTCGACCCAACCCAAAAAATCCAGCTTCAAATCAAATATCAATAACTTTAGGCGATGTCTACAACGATCTACGCCTATGCTTTAACTATTTTATTAGACATCTTGCAAAAGTAGCTTTTGCTTTCCGGTTGGAGAAAGGTTAAAGGTTACTGGGTTTGGGAAAATTCTATACCTTTACCCTTTAACCGTTCCCCTTTTCCCCGACAAATGCCAAGAAGTCTATTGTCAAGTCATCTCTGTGATTAATAGGTGTGAGTTTTGGGAAGGCATAATCTACACCGCTTGCCAATCACGCACCACTTCCAGGTTAACCTAGACCTGCCACTGACCCAGAACTCAGTAGCAGTCAGGTTCACCATTAAAAATTGGGATATTTTACAAAAATATTTTTCAACGGTGATTTAAGTACAACATTTGGGAACAATTTATGGAACTCAGATTTTTGTAGGTACTTAGGTAATTTCTAAGTATCTACAAAAAACAGATAAACCTGTTCAAAATGCAGCCTGAGTTTCCCTAAAAGGGAATAAATCACCAAACTGGCAATATCTATAAAAATGCTTAATTCGGAAATTCAGAAAGACCTTCGCCATAACTTTACTGTCAATGTTATTGAAAGTGGATTTTTTGGTTTTGGAAGTGGTTTTGCTTCATTTTTCACGATTATTCCACTATTTGTTAGTACTCTTACCGATTCTGCATTGCTTATCGGTCTGATTCCAGCTATTCCACGCTTAGGCTGGCAATTACCTCAGCTATTAACAGTTAGTAAAGTAGCTAGCCTACAGTGTTACAAACCAACTGTAATGTCGTTGACAATTCATCATAAGCTTCCTTTTTTGGGATTAGCACTGGTGGCTTTATTACAACTAGAACTCAATCACCAAACTATCTTACTGTTGACATTTGCCATACTCATTTGGCAAGGGCTAGGCGGTGGATTTAGCGCCACTGCTTGGCAAAGCATGATTGCTAAAATTGTTCCCTCCAGAAAGCTTGGTATTTTTTACGGTACTTTAGCAGCATCTGGTAATTTGATGAGTGTTTGTGGTGCTGCGATCGCAGGTTTACTGCTTAAGGAAATTGCTCAACCATTTAACTTTGCTCTGTGTTTTTTGTGTGCCAGTTTGGCAATGGCTCTATCTTGGTTTTTTATGTCTAGGACGCGAGAGCCAGTAAGTATCGCACCATCAGCCTTTGAAAGTAGAAGTGAATTTTGGGGCAGTCTAATTGTGATTCTCCGGCGCGATGAGAATTTCCGCTGCTTTGCGATCGCACGTATGATCTCACAGTTAGCACTGATGCCGCTTCCCTTTTATACACTCTATGGCGTACATCACTATGGGATGGAAGAAGCATCTATTGGGTTGATTACGACTCTATTGATGGTTACACAAACTATTGCTGGGTTAGTTTTGGGTTGGTTAGGCGATCGCACAGGTTGCAAGTTAATTTTACAAATTGGTTGTGTCGCTTGTGCATTCAGTTCGATTTTTGCTTGTTTAGCACCCAATGCAAACTGGTTTTACTTGGTATTTATAGGAGAAGGAATAGGTATGATGGCTCTGCAAAATATTGCTGCGGTAATGACCTTAGAGTTTGGCAACCAACATCAACGACCAGCCTATATTGGTCTTGGTAATACCCTTATTGCTCCTGCCACTATCCTTGCTCCCCTACTAGGTGGATGGATAGTGGAGAATATTGACTATAAAACTACCTTCTTGGTAGCAGCGATCGGTGCATTGGTTACAGCAGTGCTTTTGCATGTAGGAGTAAGCAATCCCCGCTATCTTGAAGAAAATTTTGGTAACGATTCAGTTAATGTTTTGCCTGAGTAGTAAGCATTTGATATTAATTCGTCATCCCTAATCCGAATGCGCTAGCGTGCTGTAGGCTCATACATAAAAGCAGAAGGGAGAGGGAATATTTTTGATTAATAGTTATTTTTGTCAATCTATAGGACTGATATTTGATTGGGTGAAAAAACTCAGTACACCCCTAAATCCCTTTTTCCCTGTTCCCTGTTAAGAGTTCCCTCCCTACGCAAATATGTTCATTAATCAAATCGGATTCCTATAGATTGTTTATCAACTAACCTAAACCCAGCATTTTTATCACTCCAACATTGTATAAATCACTCTTGGGAGTGAAAGTTGGACGATTCTAACTATGGTATGAAGCTAAAAGCAGTTAACAAAGCATTGCAAGGTTTAGGCTCATGATATTCATGCCTCATAATTTTCTACTTGTATGGCTGTTTCAACTGTTGTCCGTTGGGGTACTTGGCGGGGGAATCTACATTCTTTATGAATGGTACGAACGAGAACTTGTAGGAACGCCCTACTTGGTGGCTGGACTAGTAATGGTTCTGTGGACTTTTGGAGGTCGTTTTATCAGTTTGCCACTGCTGCGCCGTCCTGGAAAACAGGAACCTCATTTTATGCGTAGCAAAACCGTGCAGCGCTTGCCACGTCCAGATGGGAGCGTGTTGCAAGTAGAGTTTTTTGGCCCTGAAGATGGTCAACCAATTATCTTGTCACACGGTTGGGGACCAAACAGTACTATATGGTATTATGCCAAACGACAACTAAGCGATCGCTTCCGAGTCATTGTTTGGGATCTACCAGGGTTAGGAAAATCCGCTAAACCGAAAAACAACGATCATTCTATAGAAAAATATGCCCGTGACTTGGAAGCTGTTATTGCCATAGCAGGGGATAAACCTGTTATCTTGGTGGGACACAGCATGGGCGGCATGATTAACCTGACATTCTGTCGCCTGTTTCCAGAGCAATTAGGGAGCCGAGTGGCTGGCTTAATTCTTGTAGATACTACTTACACCAATCCGGTAAAAACTTGCATTTTTAGCAATCTGGTACGTAAATTGCAGAAACCCCTACTCGAACCTGTGTTGTACCTGACTATCGTGCTGTGGCCGATTTTTTGGTTGATGACTTGGCTCTCGTATTTGAATGGTTCGCTGTATATCACCGTTGAACTATCTGGATTTACGGGTACTGAAACACGCGGTCAACTAAGTTTTGCAGGTTTATTATCAGCATTGGGTTCGCCTGGTGTTCTGGCTCGTGGCACACTGGGAATGTTGAAGTTCGACGAAACAGACACACTTGCAACTATTAACGTTCCTGTGTTGGTAATGTGTGGGGCTTCAGATATAGCAACAAAACCTGTGGCGAGCGATCGCATGAAAGCAGAATTACCTTACTCTGAAAAAGTCACCCTAAAACCAGGTGGACACATGGCATTGATGGAGCAAAACCAGCAATTTTCTGAAGCAGTCAGCAGATTTTGCGCTGGCTGCTCATAGCTGCCTAAATCCCACATTTAGCATCCATCAAAAAATATTGCTCCAGGGTTGACATTTCGGTGTTTCGCGCAGTCTGTAGCAACTTCCGTCTTCCCTGCAAGAACTTCCGCCAAGACGTTTCGGTGTTTTGCGCAGTCTGTAGCAACTTCCGTCTTCCCTGCAAGAACTTCTGCCTTAACGTTTCGGTGTTTTGCGCAATCTGTAGCAACTTCCGCCTTGACGTTTCGGTGTTTCGCGCAGTCTGTAGCAACTTCTGCTTTCCCTGCAAAAACTTCTGCTTTGACCCCAGTTTTGCACTTTATTTAATCTACATTGCTTAGTACCTTTTGATTAGATCCAAAGTAGAGTTCGCTCAATTCTTCCAAAGAAACATCGGTCTGCGATTCTGGATTACGGAAGTAGGGATGGATAGGAAGGAGTTCAGCGCGAGGGCTTTTCGGTGAAGACAGAATTTGCTCAAGCAAAGACAGGTAGTTTTCACCAGTAGATTCCCAAGTGTACTTCTTCAGCACCCGTTGCTGACCAGCTTGGGCAAAATACTCCCACTCTTTAGCATCACATAGCAACCGCTCCAAGCCTCGTGCAATATCAGCAGGATCTTCCGGATCGACGAGTACCCCATATTCCTTATCTCCCTGTTGCAAGCTCTCGCTAGGGCCACCGTTCTTGGTTGCTACCACTGGTAAACCTGCGACTGCTGCTTCTAAGGGAGCAAGCCCAAAGGGTTCGTAGAGTGCAGTCAGCGCAAATACTGAGCGGCGTTTAACCATAAATCTATAGGTTGCTGCCAGTGACTCTTGAGATTGATGTAACAAGCCAAATGCACTGATTTTGCCCCACAAGTCGTTTTCTTTGACCGCTTCCCGAATCGGGGCTAATACTTCTTCAGTGATTTCGTCGCTAGCCTCTTCTCGTAAAGGATTGTCCAGCGCCCCTGTAATTATCACCAAGTTAGCTCGTTCTTGAAGTGTTGGACTGATTGCGAAAGCTTGCACTAGCCCCAATATGTTTTTTTTCAGTTCTAATCGACTGGATGCTAAGATGACGGGCAAATCTCGACGGTCTTCTGCAATGTCCCGTGCCAATCGTTCCTGAATGAACTCATAAGTAGCCTCCTCGTTTTCGAAACGCGCTTTTGCCCCAAAAATCGAGAAATCTGCTCCTGGTGGAATCACTGCAAAGCGGTTGTCGTCGTCTACATCCACTGCACCACTATAGACTCGATGAGAATACTGTTCAAAACGTTCTTGTCGTGTGCTGGTAATATTAACCGCCGAGCGATTCATGCTCAGGCGTTCGGCTAAAATGCGATATCTGAAATAGAATTGCTCGTCTATTTCTGTGAGATTTTCTGGAGTGACTTCTAATTTGTCAATCTTTTGAGCGCCGAGAGAATGAGCAGTAAAGGTAAAAGGTATGCCTGTCTCCTCTTCAATTAGAGCGCCACAAAGTCCTCCATCAGCGTAGTGAGCAGTCATAGCATCGGGTAAGCTACCTTCCTGTTGATAAAATTTCAAGATGTTGGGTACCCAATCAGCGACAAGATGAGGCCATAACAACTCTTTAGAGAGAAATTCTTTTGGCCCAGCTGGTAAGCGGATAATGCGAACATTATCGATCCCTTGATAAGTGTCAATCGCTTCGGCAAACTCTGGCCACTCCGGGTCAATAATTTGACGGGTGATAATATCAACTTTATGACCCATTTGAGCTATGGCTATAGCGACTTGCCTAACGTAAATTAGCTGACCCCCAAAATCTGGGTGTTTCGTGATGTGACTATTGCCTGAATCAAAATTGCCTTGAGGATTGAGAAATCCAATATGCATAGCCCACTTCCTAATACAGGTTAATTTCTACCAGAGATTTTTGCTTGAAGACGGCAGCATAATAGCTTAGTGAGCTTGTTAAAAACTCCCAAGGCTGAAAAACGCAAGCAGTGAAGCTGTAGATAAATAGCCAATTCACGCATTTATCCTAATGTTTAAGTTAATCGCTACTGCGGCTGGCGCATATATACCCGATGACATAAATAGCATGGTAACTTTCAAGAAACAAGGCAGGAAGTGAGTAGCAAGTGGTACGCCGTCGGCTGCGCTGCTCTTAAAAAATACAAGGGAAAATTACTTAATCTAGCGGATGCGTTATGAAAAGCTGACATCAGCTAGCTTGGAATTTGAAGTGTCAAGATAAATCTGACTCGCTAGGATAGGATTAGAAATTTATCGCATTTGAGTATGACCAAGCAAGATACTCCGCTTACGGGAGAGGCGCTGATTAAAGAAGTCTGTCGGCGGATTCGAGTAGCCCGCAGCTATTGGGATGCTCACAACAATGCTGCTTGTCGGGGCGAACGCGATCGCGCCTTAGCCCTTTACAACACCCTGACTAAGGAACAAAAAGACCAGATTCCGCAAGTGTTGCGGGTGTGGTTGCGTTACCGCAGTGAGAAATATTTTGGCGCACACCGAACGCCGCCAAAGTCAGCACGAAAATCAAAATCTATCTAATTTAGATTACCCACCTGAAGACCAGCGTACAGGCAACAGTGCGCCGACGCTAAAAACCACAGCTAATCCACCGATACCAAACATTCCCCAAGGTACTAAACCTTCTAGCGGATTCACGACACGCGCAGTACTTATCGGTTCTTTAGGATTGTAACGTACCACTACCATCTGGCCGTTGCTGGAGCGGTAGGACTCATAACTGCCTGTAAAGCGAGTGCGTTTACCGTTGGCTAGAAACTCGATAACTGGCGCATAGGTTTCTTTTTGCTCACTGTTATTCGTACTGCTGCGATCGCGACGACTGATGCTGTCTACCACCGTACCACGTGTTTCGTTTAGCGTTGCACCTTCGTGCGCAATGATGTTACGTACCCAAAAACCGCCTCCAATAAACAGCAATCCAATCACCAGCCCAATACTTGCGCTTAGTTTGTCATCAAAAGTGTTCTGGTGAGGTTGGAAATTCATGGGTTTGACGATGGCACAACAATAAATTTCATCACAGCATCTCGATTACAGCTTACATTTGAAACATTTCTATTTGGCACCACTAACCTTATAACTGCGTCAAATATCTTGTAGCTAAATTACTGCATCAGTTTTCTGATGTAGTAATTTAACGTTTATATGGTATTAAATATAACCAATTAACCTCATTTAGTAAGCAAAAGTAATGACAACTCAGTTTTGGGAAAAAAGTAGAGAAATTAATGCAACTCTAACTAACTTACTATTTAAGCCTGTACACAGACGAATATTACTAGGTCTAAGCAAAGCGAGTCAACAGACATCGCCGTGGATTTTGAAAAAGCGTCTGCTGCCATTATTATGTCTGATATCATTCTTTCTAGTATTGCTACTAAACAGTTTTCCCCCTGCTGTTGCCCAACTACCTCCTCAACCTCGTCAAGAAATTCGGGGAGTGTGGCTAAGTGGTAACGATTTTAGCGTTTTTAGAAATCGTTCGCAGGTGCAAGCAGCCATGAGCCAACTGCGGCAGTTAAACTTTAATACTGTTTATCCCGTAGTCTGGAATGATGGTTATACACAATACCCCAGCGCCATCATGCAGAAAGAGGGGATACCCTTTTTCTTCAAGGGAATAGATGGACAAGATGTAATTGCAGACATTATTACTCAAGCGCGCAGACAAGGGTTACTAGCAATACCCTGGTTTGAATTTGGTTTTATGGTTCCTCTAACTTCGGAACTTGCATCGCAGCATCCAGATTGGCTAACCCAAAAAGGGGATGGGACTCAAACTTCAATTAGTGCTGCGGGTGAAGTAGCTTGGTTGAATCCTTTTCACCCGGAAGTGCAAAATTTTATCAGGGAACTTGTCGTGGAAGTGATTGCTAAATACGATGCTGATGGCGTTCAATTTGACGACCATACGAGTTTACCTGTGGATTTTGGTTACGATAAATACACGATAAGTCTATATACTCAAGAAACTGGCAATCCTCCTCCACCCAATCCCCAAGCCCAAGCATGGATAAAATGGCGGGCAGATAAAATTACTGCCTTTATGATAGACCTCTACCAAACCGTGAAAGCCAAAAAACCGAATGCTATTTTTTCAGTTGCTCCTAATTACTATAATTTTGCATATAAAATGCAACTGCAAGACTGGCTCAACTGGGTACGGTTTGGTATTGTCGATGAGTTAGTGATGCAGGTGTACCGTAATGATGTGGAAAGTTTTATCGCTCAAATTACCCGTCCAGAAATTTTAGAAACCCAACAAATTATTCCAACTGGTATCGGTATTATGGCGGGTTTACGAAATCGCCCAGTTGCTATCCCACAAATCCAATCCCAGGTAGAAGCAGTGCAACAACGCGGTTTAGGTATCGGCTTTTTCTACTACGAAAGCCTTTGGGATATTGCTCCTGAACCAGCAGAGCAACGCCAGTCGGCATTTGCGGCTCTTTTCCCAAATTCAGCGTTGCGCGATATCTCGCAAAATACACCCCGCCAGCCAACTTTTAACACCATAAGCTTACCTTTATATCCAAAACCTTCCCTTGGGCAACGTGTTCGCGGTTATTTTTTGGAAGTTGCGATCGCAAATGGTCAACCAAAACGTATTTTATTAGATACAGGGTCAGCAGGGCTAAGAGTTCCCAAAGAGTTTTTAGGTAATTCTCCGATCCAAAGAACAGGTCAAAATATCAAGGAAGTATTAAGTGATGGTACTATCCTGGAAGGAGAATTAGTTTATGCGAATGTCCGGTTTGGTTTGATTCCCACCGCCGAACCTGTTCCCGTACAGATTGTTAGTAGTCGCCAATGTAGCGCCGACAAACCTAAGTGTTCAGCAAACAGTGGTGTACCATTTTCGGGAATTATCGGTGTTAACTATTTTGAAAAATCACTTCCCTATAACCCGTTGAGAAAATTATCAGGCAATCTGAGTAACGGATTTATTGTCGTTGGCAATGGTGGTAGTAATAATAATGGCAGCCTAATTCTCGGTTTAACTGCCGAAAATCAAGCAGGTTTCAAAATGGCTTCTTGGAGTCAACAACCCGAAATTAATGGTGTACCCGGTAAAAGATGGGACTCTCGACTGAATAAAGTTTGTTTAACTGTTGCTGGGAGTTCTGCGAAAAATTTGTGTAATAGCAGAGCGATCGCTGATACTGGAACTATTAATGGTTTAACTGAATTCAAGTCAGCTTCGACAGCAGGTAAACTCAAACCCGGAGTATTAGGGTCAGCAAATGCTGTAAAAGTAGGAATTAATGGCATTTTTGATTACAGTTTGACACCAGGAACCCGTGACGGATTTAATCGCTGGAATTTGAGTATCTCGCCACAATCAGAACTGGCTATATTTGTAAATCCTGGAATTGCCTTGTTTGATAAATACGATGTACTCTTTGACCAAGTTAATGGTAAACAGGGTTTTCGTAGTCGGCGGTGAGAAGAAAGTAAAGACTTGCTTACTCAGATAGCGTTCAATTAACCCAGGATTTACACAAACATTACCGAAACCCAGATGTAGAGACGCGATTTATCGCGTCTTGAAAGACCAATTATTTACACCAATAACCTGTTAACCTAAGCGTATTGGCTTTTAGCACAGTAAAAGCCAATCACTAAGTAGAACGTTGAAATACTACTGAAAGATTATTAGCTGGCATTTGGTAAATCTGTTGCAATATCAGATTTTGTGCCCTAGCTACTGCTATGACATCATCCAAGTTACGCACACCCCACTCTGGGTTTTGAGTGCGTAAATATTCGTCAAAAGCTGCATTACTCGCAGCTGTATGTTCTCCACCTTGTTTAAAGGGTCCATATAAATAGAGAATACCTCCTGCTTTTAGGATACGACCTGCCCCTGCCATTAACCCCAGACAGGCTGACCAAGGTGAAATGTGAATCATATTGATGTTGACGATGGCGACAATTGGCTTTAGATTTAGCCAATCAAATCCACTATTTTCCACACCCCAAACTGGTTCTTTTACATCTAGTTCAAGCGGTGCATAAACGTTATCACATACATTGTGTTCAGTCCATGAAATAATGCTGGCTCTTGATTGTGGATTTATATCGGTTGGGAGCCACAGATAATCTTTGAGCCTGGATGCAAAAAAGACTGCGTGTTCACCAGTACCACTTGCTATTTCTAAAATAGTGCCGCTCTTTGGCAACACTTGTAAAAGTACTTCTAGAATTGGTTCGCGGTTACGCTCGGTTGCTGGTGCGTATTTTCGTGCGTCTTCAGAAGCTTTCATGAATTTGGCTCTCTAGCTCAAAAAAAATTTTCTAGAGATTGGATCTTGTTTGAGGGATTGCATAAAATCTCTCAAAGTCATCATGCTGCCTGTTAAGGTGAACTTAGGAGTGCCATTTTGAGCAACGATTCTCACTTCATTGTCTTGAATCTGAATCTTATTTTTAATAATATCCCATAGAGCATCGAAGCTCTCATCATCCTTACAACCATTGGCTTCCAGGAATTTTTGGCGTACTTCTGTTTTTAGTGCCAGTGCTTCTGCTGCTTGAGTACGTGCCTCAAAGTGCTTAACTACATCTTCATAGGCACTTTCTCGCAGAGTTTTGTTTTCAGCCAGAACTTCTTCTAACTGAGTTTTGATGGCTTTCAGTTGGGATGCTAAAGCAGCTGATTTTTGGTATTCAACTTTTAAGGCTTGCTTTGCATTAACTAACAAGGTTTTATAATCTAGCCGATCTTGATTTTTTTCGGATTGCATTTTTATCTCTCGATCGACGCATTTTCGGGGATCAACTCTCGTCAGTTATATAACAAAACTGGCGAGAGCTTAGTAAATATTGTCTGTGTTATCTGAGTTTCGGCTATTGCACCAATAATGGTGATTCAGAGTGAGCATTCTCTTGAATACTACTCAAACTAAAACTAATGTGAGAACGGATAGCTCGTTCATAAACACTAGTCTGCTGAGTGCGTACCCCTACAGCCTGATATATTAAGTTAACTTCCGGGAACTCAGACCAATACATCAAAAAAATATCTTTAGCTGGAGTAATAATTTCATAATTATTCTCTTGTCTTTTCTTTCTAAGTTTACAATTATTTAGTTGTAATTTTTGTCTGAATAGTTTTTCAAATTCTAGAATTAAATCTGAAGTAGTTTTCATGGTTAATACACGTTAAAACGTGCTAATTCTGCAAAGACTATCTGTTGATATTACTAAGTATGACACTTCAGATACCTCTTATAACTTAGTGTATCAGTTATCGGGTATTTGAGAAGGGTATTCAGAGGCAGGGTCATTCCTTGGCGTACTCCCTGATGGAGTAGACTGTGCGATCGCTGTCACCTTTTAATATTTTTATGGTACAAAAATACTATTTGATAACTTACGTCAGTATACCTAGTACAGTCGAAAGTTTGTCTACCTTTAACCAGTTGCTCAAAATAACTTGTCTGCCTATTGTCTGCCGAATTGAGATGGTAGCTGGATTTACACCAAGTTGTACTAGTTAGTAGAAACACCCTGTATAATTACACCACTAAATCATTTTTGGAGTCAAACTTTGCCAGGTATTGATTACCCAATACTGTTCGGTTCAGGTAAGAGACGCGATGAATCGCCGTCTCTACAATCTACCTACAGGCTACAGCCTGGGCCTTCAAGACCCTCTGCAAAACTGATTAATTCCAAGTACTCTGGATTTTCCACAAGCTTTTTAGCAGCTAGCAATCCGGCAATGCTCCAAGTTTGATAAATTCGGGCTTCTTTGCCAATTAAACGACCATTGTTGCCATCGTAGTATTCCGGGAATTTATCTCTAAATAAACGCTTTTCGGCAATAGCGATCGCTGCTTGAGCAAGTTCTGTGCGACCGGCTTTCAATGCCGCAGCGGTAAATAACCACAGTAAAACCGGCCAGTTACCGCCGTTGTGATAAGACCAAGCCCTGTTTTTAGAGTCACATCCTGTAACAATTCTCCACTCTAAACCTTCCATTGCGGGAAAGCAAATTTTAACAGGCATATAGCCGATTAAATCTTGCCAACGTTGGGCGAATAAATTCATAATGCTTTGGAATTCTTTAACGCTTGCTAAGGAAGTTAAAATTGCCATCAGATTTCCCAAAGCAAAAAAGCGAAAATCTATCCGTCCCGGCCCCAGATTTCCCGCTAAATATCCTCCAGTTTCGGGCAACCACTCGGTCAACCAATTCGGAATTGATTCTGAGTTGATGTTGAATTTATTAACAATTTCTTTACCAAATTCGTTATCTTTGTAACGATAAATTTCTCCCAATCGCTTTAGGTCTAGCCAATAATAGTTGCGGATATGATATTTCAAAGATCCCAATCGCCTATTGACTTTGCTAAGGTAGCTATCGCCATCCCCATCTGGTAAAAGCAATTCATTAGCAGCTCTTAAAGACGCGTAGAATAACACCTGAATTTCTAAAGGATGTTCGTAAACTCCCATGCGACGGTCAATCATAAACGCGCCATCGGGAACTAACATTGTTGGGTACATAGAAAACCGATGTACTAAGCAAAGATCCAAAATTAGTTTGATTCCGGCTTGAAAATTTGGCTGACGCGCTAGAGTTAAATCACCTGTAGCTTTTTCATAAGCTCGTAGCAGGAGAATCCACCACATACAAGAATCAATCGGGGGAACACGAGCGATCGCTTGCTCTCCAAAATCAGCGACCAAAAATTCCTCATTCCCTTTAGAATGAACCTTGAAACTGGCAGGCATTAATCCCGCTCCCGGTTCAAAGCAGTCCATTTGCTTTTCATGACTTTGTAATTTCAGTGTTTCTACTAAGAAGTTACGCACAATCTCTGCTTTGCCATGCATGAGAAACACCAAGGCAGAAGGGACAAAATCGCGGAGGAAGCACTGGTCATAATTGAGTGCATCTGACTCCGGATCGTGGGCGGCTACAGTACCAATCGGTTTTCCTTGGTAATAAATTACAGAATCTTCCAATAATTTCCAGGCTTCTGCTTCCATCTGACTGTTCTTATCGATCGCGCTAGTCATAGGCGTTGAATTCCACTAATGGTATGTATCGGCTTAATTGTGGAAAGTACGCCAGCTTAACCTCAAGCTGACCAAGAAGGGGGAAAGGGGAAAGGGGCAGGGGAAAGGATACAAGCCCCTGTTTTTAACGTGAGTCTCCAACGAAGGCGCGCCTACGGGAAGGGCGAAAGAAAACTGCGTTTTCTTAGGAGTTAGACAGACCTCTCCCGGACAGCCTCCCTCACCTTTTAGGTGAGGGAGGAGTAACGAGAAAAGAAAAGTTTTTGCTCCCCTCTCCTCGTAGGAGAGGGGGTGGGGCTTTCAAGGGCAGGCTTTTAGGCTTTCGATAAATAGTTGAGAATGTTCTCAATTATTGAACGTAGTTTTAAGTTCTCAGACAATGGTTTTGGTTTTAAAATCCCAAAAATTTGTCTAATCAAAAAAACCTGCCCCAGAAAGAGGGGGTGGGGGAGAGGTCAAAATAGCACTCGTCGAACTCACGTTGTTTTTAAACATGGAGCATATGTAAAGATGTATTTCGAGATACGTAGTACGAGAAATGCTACGTCCTTACTTCAAGCCCCTAACTTTAGTTATGGGGTTCCCTTTTCCCTTTCCCCTTTAACCTTTTCCCTGCCCGAAGGGCGTTGACACGAATACCTTGGCTTGCATATTCCAAAGCTAAAGTTTTGGTGAGGTTTTCCATGCTGCCTTTGCTAATGGAATAACTGATATACATCGGTCGCCCAATAATTTCGTGAACGCTAGAAATATAAACGATCGCTCCCCGATGATTAACAGACAGGAGGTATTTAATAGTTTCACGGACGCAGAGATAAGCACCCCGGAGATTGACTGCAATTACTCGGTCAAAGTCTGCTGTGATAACTTTGTGGGATGGACTATAGCTGATGTTCCACCTGTAATTAAAACATTCTTTCCTTTTAAGCCTATCATATTTCTTGCCTAAGCTGCCTTTACTCAAATTTGCACTCAGTCAAACAATTTTGGATTTTAGATTATTCTTTGGTTATTTAAAGCTGTTAATGTCAACCCCTATTGGAGGTAATTTAAAGTTAAAAAATGGGTATTTGATAATTTTGGATTTCTGAAAACAATTCTCAAAAATGAGGCTACAGATTCAAGAGATGGAAAATTATACCAATTCAATTAATGATTGCAATACGTACTTGGGTAAAGACGCGATGAATCGCGTCTCTACAAATGGTCTATTTGTCGTATTCTTTTTTCAAATTGGTATTAACTTGAATCTGACACCTTTTAATTACGAATTGCTATTAATCTCTATCGCAAATTCGCTGGCACTTGTTCAGGGACTACCCAATAGTAAACAGTTTTGCCCTCTACATTAAGAGTCTGGTCTGGTTTCCAATCGCCCATATCGAAGGCGTGGGAAACAATGCGAGTCCCAGGTTTAAGTTCTTTCAACAGCTTGGGACGGAGTTTGGCGTTGATCTCTGGCAGTAAATAAAGTGTAACTACTGTTGCTTGACTCAAATCAGTGTTAAACAAATCTTGTTGGACAAACTTGACGCGATCGCTTACTCCTGCCTTTTGGGCATTCGCATTAGCTTCTTTGATGCGATCGGGGTCAATATCTATACCGATGCCGCGCGTACCAAACTTTTGTGCCGCAGTATTGACAATTCTTCCATCACCACTACCAAGATCGTAAAGCACATCATTTTTACCCACTTTTGCCACTTGTAACATTGCATCTACCACTGGCTGTGGTGTAGGTACATAAGGAACATCTCCAGGACGTTCTTGGACTTGAGTTGTGGGAGTTGTCGCCGCTGGTGTTTCGGTTTCGGTCTGACCTGTTAAAGTAGAAGGCTGTTGTGTTCCGGCTTCCAAATCTTGTTGTTGCGGCGTACACCCAGCAATTCCTAAACTGGTAATACTAACGCTTGTAACCAGTAAAAACAGAATTTTTTTGAAGTCCATGAATTTTCTCCTTTGTTAATAGTTATTGAATATTGGGTATGGAGGCATTGGCCAAACAGGGCGTTAGGAGTGCTGTTAGCGTCAACGGGGCGTTTAGCCCGTGCGGAGTTAGGAGTTAAAAGTAGAGACGCGATTAATCGCGTCTGTACAAGAGTTAGGAGTTTTGTTTACCCTCCTTGTCCCTCTATCTCCCTCATCTCCCGGTTGGTGAGCGCAGTCGAACCACATCTCCCTGCTCCCCTGCCTCCCCTGCTTCCCCTGCCCTCACGTCCTACGTTGACGGTAGTTATTCCAGAACAACAGAGGAATACCTGCTGCCACGACTAAAACACCTGCGATCGCTCCTACACCTGTATAAACCAAGCTGGAGTACAGCAAGTAAGCGCAGACGGCGCAAAACAGTAATGGAGTGAAAGGATAAAATGGCACACGAAAAGGGCGAACTATGTGGGGTTCGCGGATGCGCAATACCAGCAGTGATACGCCGGAAAGCAAAAAGAAAAACCAAAAAATCGGGGCAGTGTAATCCACCATTGTTTCAAAGCCTTTGCGGGTGAGCGTGCCTAAAAAAACCAGTGCTAAGGCGATCGCTGCTTGCAAGAATAAGGCATAGGTAGGACTGCTTGGACGTTGTTGCCAGCGTCCCATAAAACTAAATAGCGAAAAATCCTGTCCCAGTGCGTAATTGGTACGCGCTCCAGTAAAGATTGTGGCGTTGGTTGCTCCCAAAGTCGCGATCGCAATCAGCACACTGATAAACAAAGCTCCCGGTGCGCCCCAAACAGAGCGCATTAAATCTGCGGCTACTGCTTCTGACTGTGCCATGTTTGCTAATCCCAGTCCCCGTAGGTAAGCCAGATTGATTAGCAGATAAATGGTTGTAATGATCCCAATACTCCACATTAGCGATCGCACGATATTACGTCGTCCATCTTGAATTTCTGCACAGATGTAAGCCGCCTCATTCCAACCACCATAAGATAGCAACACAAACACCATCGCTAGTCCCTAGGTTCCTGATGATGCAGATTCTACAGGAGTGGCAGAATTAGGAATGGCGGTAAGCCCAATAATGACTACCAGCAACAAACCTAGAACTTTCGCAGCACTCAGCAAGTTTTGTGTCCACTTACCCTGTTGCAAACCGACAATGTTCAAAGCAGTTAAAAATGCGATCGCTATGGCTGCATATATAGAAGACGAAAACGTGCCTAGCCGCCATATCTGAGAAATATAATCACCAAAAACAAATGCCAAAAGAGCAATGGAACCAGTTTGAATCACTGTCATCCGCGCCCACGCAAATAAAAAGGCGACTCTTTGCCCGAATGCACGTTTCAAATAATAGTAGGCACCACCAACGTCAGGATAGACAGTGGCCAATTCTGCATAGCATAGCGCTCCTACTAGAGACACTACACCACCCATTAGCCAAAAAAGCAGTACAGCAATATCGCTACCTGCTTGACTGGCTACTAGAGCCGGAGTTTCAAAAATCCCCGCTCCGATGACAATACCGACAATTAGAGCCACTGCGCCTAATAATGTCAGGGATGGTTTGGGTGTTGCTAGTTCAGTTGATGTTGTTTGATCGAGCAAATTGTAGTTTTTACGTCTACTCACATTATTTCCTTATTAGTGTTGAGTTGGGACTTTTGGCTTTGTTTTACAGTCTTTGTTCAACAGAGGAATCATCTATGTACTCCAGATTTGGGAACTCACGATTCAATAAGACCTTAAATCACTGTTTTAGCTGTACTTCTATGGTTAACAATAAATGTGACGAGAAAGTGACAGTCACCAGTGATACAGCATATTGCAAGTTATATTCATCTGGTAATATTCAGATTAACCTCCCTGCGTAGCTTGCCGCCGTAGGCATCGCTCTAAATTCTCTTGCTAGACAACATCATTTTGCAAATAGGGTAAAAAATCTGAATTGGTAAAACGTCTTCCACTAGTGAGATTTATACCCATCTAAAGAATGATTGACTGATAAGGGGTAATCGTGCTTTGTTTGATTAAAAAGCTGGTACTGCTATACGTAATTTTTATACCGCACAAGTTTCATTGATTGAAAATTGATACTTTATTTACGCCCTGCTGTACTCAAGACAGCGATCGCTCCATAGTTTCGCTTAAGTATGGATGCACATATGTGCGTTGTTAATTAATAAATAATATATCGGCTTCTTATCCCTAATTCTTTAGTATCTGCTACTGGGAAAAAGTAAAATGTCTATTATTTCACCTACTACCAAACCCAATACAGCTAGGACAGTTATAATCCAAAATGAATCTAGTTTATTGTAGCCAGAAAAGCGCATTTCTAAATCAGCTAAAAGCGTAGTGGCTAAGGGTATCATAAAGAGCCTTAATAATATCGACCAAGTTGCTACTAAAGCAATTGATATACTTAAAAACAAGATAACAACTAAAGTTTTCGAGCCAAACTCGACTAAACGCTCTAACCAAGAAAAACTTTTTCTGGCTACAGCTATAACCATAGCAACAACAAAAGCTCCTACTAACCAAATAATATGATTAGCAGCAAGATACCATCCCAGAAGAATGTAAGCCAATAAGAGGAATATTAAAGGCATTAAAGGAATCCTGTTAAAAAATTCCATATTTATACTGCCAAGGCTTAGAAAAATACCAGGTTAATCCCTTAATTCTATTCAAAAAATGTTACTACTAAAATTTGTAAATATACCAGCTTTGCTCAGGATATTTCTCTATCTATAGAGCCAATTGAAACAGATACTCTTTCGTCATGACAATAGACTTAGCTTGTGTAGCGTACCAATCCGACTTTCAAAAACCTTGTTAACTAAGTCGTGTCTGTAATTATACTAAAGTTTTGGTATTATAAATAACTTAAAAAACTTTATGAACTCGCGATCTAGATCACTGCTAAAAGCTCAAGATACTTCCCACAATAGATTGGGGCAAAGTATAATTCTGTAGCTAATTTGCATATCCCAAACTTGTCTGTATATTTAAACATTGGTATTGATTTGATGAGAGAAGTTATCCCAGAAGAAAAGACATATTTAGAGCTTTCCGAAGCTAGTGGAAGCTCTCACAAGTTTTATGAAGTGATAGTTCAAGATAACCAATTAACTATACGTTACGGTCGTATTGGCGACTGTGGGCAAACTCAAACAAAAGCTTATCCAACTTTTGAGAAAGCGAAAGCAGAGGCTAGTAAAAAAATTAAAGAAAAGCTCAAAAAAGGTTACGAGGTAGCTGTTATGGGTGTTCGCCAAAAGCGTCCTGTGACACGCCGCCAAGTCAGCAGCACTATTTCCACCGCAAAACAAGCTCCGATTATTTGGAAGTTTGCTTCATCTTCAGCTGCTTTTGGAATTTTCATTGATGCCAAACGTTGCTGGGTTGGAAATCAAGCAGGTCAAGTTTTTGCTTTGAATCATCAAGGTCAAGCGATCAATCGGTTTAAGCTTCCTGATGGCGTTAAATGTTTAGTTGCCGATGATATTTGGATTTATGCCGGTTGCGATGACGGCAATGTTTACGACCTGACCGGCAAGCTACCGCGTCTAAGCTATAAAATTGATGAAAATGTCGATATTTTTTGGTTAGATATCAAAGATGGATTGTTAGCCGTCTCTGATGCTAATGGTGGCGTAACGACAATCGATCATGATGATGAATCACAGTGGACTCGTCTAAGTCAAGGTGATTCCGGCTGGATGGTACGTTGTGACCAATCAGGGATTTATCACGGTCATAGCAAAGGCGTGACTATGTACGATCGCCTTGAAGGTAGGATGTTATGGCATCAAAAAACTCAAGGCAGCGTATTATTTGGTTGGCAAGAGGCATCAACAGTTTATGCCGGAACAAGCGACCATAAAGTTTACTGCTTTAATAAAAATGGGGAAGTTGGCTCCGTTTTTAAATGTGATGCGTCAGTTTACTCTTGCGCCACCGCACTTAACGGCAAGTATGTCTTCGCCGGAGATAATAGTTCTTCCATTTACTGCTTTGATGAGCTAGGAAATCGTCTTTGGAAGCTTTCTACAGGGTGTGGCTCGGCTTTATCTATGCAGTTTTTCAACAACCATATTTATATTGTTACAACAGATGGTTATTTGGCTTGCATTGATGCTAGTGAAACTGCGATTGGCTCTGCTCAAACAGGCACAGTTCCCGAAGCTGTAGTAATTAAAGCACCATTAGGTGAAGGAGCAGCACCCTCATCTGTTCTAGAAACTACTACAAATACAAGCTCTGGGGTTATTGTTGAATGCTTTCGAGAAGGAAGTAAATTGAGAGTTCGTGTTGTTTCTGAGGGTTACAACCACAACTGGAAAGTGCAGTTTCCCAAAGATATTCGTATTGAAGGTGCGCGTTACCTTGTTCAAGAAATACGTGAATCAGCCAGTGGCGGATTCTACCGTGCTTATGGTGATATTCAAAAATTAGTTTAACTAGTGGTACGCCAAGGCAACTTGGCTCTTTTAAGGGGAAGGTGGGGCCCCAAGAAGGGGATAAGGGGAAGGGGGAAGGGGGAAAGGGTTTAAATCTCTTACCATGAATTCCCTTTAACCTTTATCCAATCTCCACCTCAGATTTTTGGGTTGGCAGACTACTAGATAAAGCCTGAGCTTCAGCGCTAAAACCCTCGATATTTGAGACGATCGCAATCTCAAAAAGCGCCGACACTAAAGCATTCAGTCCCAGATTAAACCGTAAAGACTGCGATCGCCCTTGAGCAAATTGAAACTAAGAATGAAAAATAGCACAACGCCCCATGCTCAATTACAAAATTATCTTTGAGATTGTCAAATCGCAGCAAAGGTTTAATAAACCTTTGCTGCGATTTTAACCTTAATTGCGTGTAGCTTCCAGTAAGCGAGAAAAATAGAAGCGAGTTTTCGTCATTGCCCGTCGTTGCAAAGAAAAGCCATTGCTTTCTAAGATTTTCACCACATCAGCCTCACGATGTAAATAAGCACGAGTGGCTTTACTTGGCCCAGGAAAGAAACTGCCAATTTTCTTGAGTATACTCAGTGCGCAGGTCTTCGGCGCAAAACTGAGAATTATCCGCGACTGTGCCAAAGAACAGAGGTGAGATATCATCTCATCGGCTTTTTCTTGAGGATAATGGATGAGAACATCTAAGCAAATAACGGTATGGTAGCTACCACTCAATGATTCTAAATCCTGCACGGCAAAAGTCGGATTTTCGGTATTTCCCAAAATTTGCTTTGCTCTATCTCTGCCTTCTTCTACCATTTTTTCCGAAATATCGGTGGCATAGACTTTAGCACCATCTACAGCCAGGGGAATGCTGAGACTACCGACACCACACCCAGCATCACAGATTGATAGCTCTGGTAAATTGTTATCAGCCTTCAGCCAACCGAGAACTGTATCCACAGTTTGCTGGTGTCCATTGCGGATGTCTAATTGGACGTTGTTGACTTCGCCATCGCCGTAGATTCGCTTCCAACGGTCAAACCCTGTGGAATTGAAATACTCGCGAACAATCGTTTTGTCGTCGGCTGCATTCATAAACTTCGATTTTTAGGGGTTCCCAATGCTTAAAATTATCATTGATAGGAACCCATAAGAGCGGTCTTCCAGATTTTTCCAGATGATAGTTGCCCCCTGAATCCAGCAAGCTTCAAATTGCTTGACGCTTAATAAATATTACTATTATGGTTTTTTTGGCATATTCTAAGACCCTGTTAATTTGGGGTGGTGTTGGGCTAAAAAAGAAACATGAAAATTATTAAACCGATCACCAATTGGTTAGAAACCCGCGCTTGTGCCCCTGCATACGGCGGTTGGGTACTAGCTGCAACGGCTATTTGTTTTTTTGGCGCAGGTATCAATACGATGGCTGGTTGGCTTTACGCCATTAGCGGCATTAGTTTTGCTCTTTTGGGTGTAGCAGCCATTTTACCGCCGCGCTCGCTCACAAATCTATCCATTACCCGCCGTCCCATCCAACCAGTATCAGCAGGCGACGAGCTGACGGTGGAATTAGAAATCTGCAATCAAACACAGCAGCCTGTAAGTTTATTGCAAGTTGAAGATATACTGCCCTTCGTCTTAGGGAAACCAGTACAAAAGGCAATCGAAACAATTCCTCGCCAAGGTAGTTACCGTTGGGTATATTACCACCCGACTGTGTGTCGGGGTGTTTATCGCTGGCACACAGTTGAACTTGCTTCTGGTGCGCCTTTGGGATTGTTTTGGTGTCGCCGTCAGCGTGATTGTGGTGCCACAGCGATCGTTTATCCCACAGTGTTACCCTTGGCTACCTGCCCCCTAGTAGATGAAATGGGACAAGAAGAGAGCAAAAGGGGCGATCCTCGTGGTAAACCCTTGCAAACAGCGACAACGGGGCTAGTGCGATCGCTCCGTCCCTACCGTCTAGGAGATCCCACTCGCTTGATTCACTGGCGAACTAGTGCCCGTTATGGGGAATTAAGGGTGCGGGAGTTAGAAATGGTGACAGGTGGACAAGAAATAGTGATTGCCCTCGATAGTGCTAGCAATTGGGAAGAAGAAAACTTTGAACAAGCAGTAATTGCCGCAGCATCTCTGTACTTTTATGCACAGCAACAAGAATTACAAGTGCAACTGTGGACAGCATCAACAAATTTAATCAAAGGCGATGCCTACGGCAAGCCCGAAGGTCTACGCTTTGTTCTAGAAACCTTAGCAGCAACCAGAGCCTTAGAAGATGCCAGTTCAGTTGTTCCTAAAAGCTATCCTTTGATTTGGCTGACTCAAAACCCCCTGAGCCTTGCTACTCTTCCTCAAGGTAGTCGCTGGGTTTTATGGCCAAATATTTCCTCACCAGCAGAACAAGAGGTAATTAATTGGGAACACCCTGGTATAGTTTTGCAAAGCGATCGCCCACTGCAACCCCAGCTACAAAAAACATTACATTCATAAATCAATTCAAATTTTATAATTTCAAAGACTGCTGACAAGTTCAACTTCTGCGATTTCTGAGATTTTCTCCGATCCCAGGACAGCAGATATATCAGCCTTTGAGCAAATGTAAAACAATTTGAGGGGAAAAGGTTGGGGAAATACACCCAGTAATCCCTTAGTAAGGCTGAGGTACAATGCAAAGAAATATTTAAATTATGAACGACATGATCGCATCAGAACATAACACAAAATCCAGCGATAAAAGCCTAGAGGCAATGCGGCATTTTTCCGAACAATACGCCAAGCGTACTGGAACATACTTCTGTTCTGAACCTTCTGTCACCGCAGTTGTGATTGAAGGATTAGCCAAACATAAAGACGACCTGGGTGCGCCTTTATGTCCTTGTCGCCATTACGAAGATAAAGAAGCTGAAATTCACGCCACATATTGGAACTGTCCTTGTGTGCCAATGAGAGAACGCAAAGAGTGCCATTGCATGTTATTCCTCACCCCTGACAACGAGTTTGCTGGAGATAAACAAGAAATCTCTCTGGAAACAATCAAAGAAGTACGAGACAGCATGGGATGAGCGAAATCATCCCCCAAGAGTTTTGGCAAGGCGTAGAACAGTTCAATTCTGGACAGTTCTACGCTTGTCATGACACTTTAGAGGCTTTGTGGATTGAAGCTAGCGAACCGGAAAAAAGCTTTTATCAAGGAATTCTCCAAATTGCTGTGGCACTGTATCATTTGGAAAATCGGAACTGGCGAGGTGCTGTAATTCTATTGGGAGAAGGCAGCAATCGCCTACGCCGTTACCCATCTAGTTACAGCGGCGTTAACGTAGATGAGCTATTGAGTCAGAGCGCAGTGTTATTGACGACATTACAACAAATAGGGCAAGACTTGATTGCTGCTGGTAATCTGGGCGAAAATCAAGTCTTATCTTTGCCTAAAATTGTGCTAACGGCTGATTAGACATAGGAGTGAAATTAATTATGCGTTACCCGAAATCCTTGGTAGGCAAAATTTATCTAGCCGAGGGTTTCCCGTACTACTACGTGGAAGCAAGCTACGCGTAGCGTCTTTGTTAAAAGAAGATTATTGTGCCTACGTCATTTTATTCAGATGTCAATTACCTGAAACCTTGAGGTTGGAGGTAGCGTCACTATTTCAGCCAGTAGTTATCAGAAATCACTCCAGATTGTATATTTCATAATCTGGATAAAGTACTTGAGATAATTAGAATGCAATGAAATCCTAAATCCCCAATTGCTATGATGCCCTGCTATCAATTGCCCTTATCCCAGATACGTCGCTTTGGATTAGCTTTAATGCTACCAGCTATATTTTTGGGCGCTTTTGCCTTCCCTACCCAAGTGCAAACCGCTACTGCACAAACATCTCAGGCAAATCGCCCCCTCACTATCCGCGCTGATGTACAAGAATATGACGCGAAAAATCAAGTAATCACCGCTCGCGGGAATGTGCAAATGTTGTATCCGGCTCGCCAACTTCAGGCAACAGCTGCCCAAGCACAGTATTTTAGTAAAGAACGCCGAATTGATTTCAGTGGCAATGTCTATATTTTGCAACAGGGCGGTAACAGTATCCGAGCAGAAAAAGTAACCTATTTAATTGATGAAGGGCGATTTGTTGCTTTACCCCAATCCAACCGTCAGGTAGAGTCGATCTACATGGTGCAGGAATCAGATAATAATGGACAAACTGCGACACCTGCCCCAAAAACGCCACCTTTGAAGCCTTCTAATTAGCATTTATCACCAAGAAAGGGTGCTTCCAGCGTGAAAATTGTTTTAGAGAATATTCACAAATCTTACGGCAAGCGAGTAATTGTCAATCGTGTCAATCTTTCTGTTGCTCAGGGGGAAATCGTTGGTTTACTAGGCCCCAATGGGGCTGGTAAAACGACGACTTTTTACATTGCGACAGGTTTAGAAAAACCCAATCAAGGAAAAGTTTGGCTGGGTAATGTAGACGTGACGGGAATGCCAATGCATCAAAGGGCAAAACTGGGTATTGGTTATCTAGCACAAGAAGCAAGTGTTTTTCGCCAACTCTCGGTAGAGGATAATATTCTGTTAGTGCTAGAACAAACTCATGTGCCACGATGGGAGTGGGCAAGGCGACTCAGAACTTTACTGCGGGAGTTTCGGTTGGAAAAATTAGCTAGGAGTAAAGGAATTCAACTTTCTGGTGGTGAGCGACGGCGGACGGAATTAGCAAGGTCTTTAGCTGCTGGACAAGAAGGGCCAAAATTTTTACTTTTGGATGAACCATTTGCCGGAGTCGATCCGATCGCAGTCTCAGAAATTCAGCAAATCGTCGCACAACTGCGCGATCGCGGCATGGGTATCTTAATTACAGATCATAATGTCCGCGAAACCCTTGCGATCACCGATCGGGCCTACATCATGCGTGAGGGACAAATCCTTGCTTTTGGCGCTGCTGACGAACTCTACAGCAATCCCCTCGTGCGGCAATATTATTTGGGGGATAATTTTCAAGTCTAAATTAACAATTATTTAGTTAATAATTTTAAAAGATATTTTGATTTTTGATTCTTCAGCATGAATTTATGAATTCATTTTAGTTCTGCTTTCTCCGCTATTGAGAATTAAACTTTGATACTGAATAAATTAAATACAGTAGTTTGCAATTAAGTGAGGTAGAGAGCCTAAACTTCAAGACCAGATATAGGACTAGTATTTGATTTTTGAAATTACTCGTAGAGGCAGGGAACAGGCAATAGGCAATAGGCAATAGTGAAGAAGAGGATTATAAGTGTACGGATTTTTTTCAGAAATCAAACCGGATTCCTATATAAAGGCTATTTTTCTTCTGCCTCCTGCCTCCTGTCTGCTGCTGTATACTTTGCTTTGCCAGGGTTGCTAATATCTAAATTTTCAAGTTGCTTATGATATCAAAGAAGCTCACGTCTTTTAATAGTCTTTATTCGCTGCTGCCTTTTACGATCATGGATCGCTACCTTGCCAGCGAATTGTTAGCGCCGTTTTTCTTTGGTGTCGGAGCTTTTTCATCAATTGGCGTCACCATTGATGCTGTATTCGATCTCGTCAGAAAAATTGTCGAATCTGGGCTACCTATAGACATTGCTATTCAAGTTTTTTTGTTAAAATTTCCCAACTTTATCGTTTTAGCCTTCCCCATGTCTACGCTGCTGGCTACTTTGATGACCTACAGTCGTCTTTCTAGCGAGAGCGAACTAATTGCTTTGCGTGGTTGTGGTGTCAGTGTCTATCGCATGGTGCTAACTGCTGTGATGTTAAGTCTTGTAGTCACAGGAATGACATTTGTGTTTAACGAAGAAATTGCACCAGCAGCAAATTATCAAGCGGCGATGACTCTGGATAAAGCGCTCAAATCAGACAAGCCCACTTTTAAACAGCAAAATATTTTCTATCCTGAATACCAGGATGTTGTCCAGCCAGATGGCTCTAAGAATCGGATATTGACACGCTTGTTTTATGCCGACCAATTTGATGGTAAGCGGATGACAGGGTTGACAATTATAGATCGCTCAACCAAAAATCTGAATCAAATTGTGGTATCAGAATCTGCTCAGTGGAATCCTTCTCAAAATGTCTGGGATTTTTACAACGGTACAATCTATTTTGTCGCAGCCGATCGCTCTTATCGTAACATCGTCAAATTTGAACACCAACAACTGCAACTACCGCGCACGCCATTAAGTCTGGCAGAAAAAAGCCGAGATTATGGTGAAATGAATATTGCTGAAGCACTAAATCAACTAGAAGTGGAAAATCTTGGTGGCGATCGCCAAAAAATTCGTAAACTTGAAGTGCGGATTCAACAAAAAATCTCTTTGCCCTTTGTATGTGTGGTTTTTGGCTTGGTAGGTGCAGCGATGGGAAGCATACCCCAGCGAACGGGGAGAGGTACCAGTTTTGGGATTAGTGTGGTAGTTATTTTTTCGTACTACTTAATATTCTTTGTTAGTGGGGCGATGGCACAAGCAGATGTCCTTTCTCCCTTTATGGGGGCTTGGTTGCCCAACTTTCTTTTTTTGGGAATAGGTTTATTTTTATTGATCCGAGTTGCGAGAAGGTAAATTCAAATAGCAGGAGGTCACTGAGCGTTGGTCATTGAGTTTCGACTGCGCTCAACTACCGCGTAGCCGAAATGAGTCGAAGTGGGGCAGGGAGCAGAAGGTCACTGCGTTGGTCATTGAGTTTCGACTGCGCTCAACTACCGCGTAGCCGAAATGAGTCGAAGTAGGGCACGGGGACAAAGAGACAAGGAAAATAATTCCAAACTCCTAACTCCAAACTCCAAACTCCTAACTCCCAATGCCCATTCCTCTTCATCCCCACACTTCAATTACGGGTGATAATTTCGACATTCTGGTGCATTGGGGTTTTCCTTGCAGTATTCTTCAAAAGAAACTTTAGCTGATATCATACCCTCAGCTTTCTGATGAGCTGCTTCTGCCTGAAGTTCTTCTACCTCATCCCAGGCAGCTGCACAGGCTTTAGAATAAGCACCTTGTTCAGTGCAAATAGCACGAGCTTGCTCAATTGCTTTTTGAATTCTCTCCTCCAGCAGTAGCGCTTTTGGCGCTTCCACAAAGTCGCTTTTAGTCAAAATGTCGGTAATCGAGATGATGCCCAACAGCTTGCCTTGAATCACAGGTGCGCGATGAATACCAGTATTAGCAAATAACCGCGCTACATATTCCACACCCAAATCAGGATTGACCACGATGCAGGGCTTGCTCATAATTTCATAAACCCGCACTTGCTTTGGATCTTTCCCGTAGGCTGTTATCTTATAAACAATATCTGTTTCTGTGACAATGCCATAAGCATCATTGTCATAGCGACGATCCACAACCAGCGCCCGCAATCTTTTGTCCTTCATCAGCCCCACCGCTTCAGCAACAGTTGCCGAACCGCGAATGGTAACTACGTCTTTGGTCATGATATCTTCAGCTTTCATCATTGTTGTAGTCTCCTGGTTAATAGTCCGGTGCAGCACTGCGCCCTCATGGACGTATCGAAGCGTTGCAGCGCACAGTTTGCTCTAACTAGAAAGTAAAAAAAGTGGAACTTTTGCCGAGCTACAACAATAAATTAGACCAGTTGTCAACTTATGATGTTATCCAATGTAACCAATGCTCAAAAACCAAGCATAAATTGTGATAATATTTTGTCGATTAACAAATATTTATTTTTTAATTGCCGAAAATCGCCGCATTTTCCAGAAATAGCTAGAAATCAAATTGGTAATAATATGAGCAACAATCGGCACTAACAAGTTGCCCGTAAGCAGGGCGCTATATGCCAATATCATCCCGACAATTGTTGCCCAAATTACATAAGGCCATTGTTGGGAACCGCTAAAATGCAAGATGCCAAAGCAAAGACTGGATACAATTACAGCTGTCAGATCGGAGCCTAAAGCTGGTAGAATCACGCCTCTAAATAACAATTCTTCACTCAATCCTGGTAGCAACCCCAGCCAAATTAAATCTGGTAAAGCTAAAGGCTTCAGTACTACTTCTAGATAATAATCTGCACTCTTACGATAGGCAGTCCATAGACGGTAAGTTAAGCCACTTAACGCAGTCAGCACAAACCCCAACCCTACACCTAACAGCGCTTCTCTTGGATTCAAGTCCCAAGAAAATAGTGAAAAGTTGCCAAAGTATAACGAAAGTTTAGCGACTATCAACAAAATGATTGCAGTCGCTCCCATCGCCCCAAGTACTTGGATGCGCGTCAGGTATGGAATTTCTGGCTCTTGCTTTTGTTGTTCAATCACGGGTTTTAGGGGGCAGGGGGCAGGGGGCAGGGGAGCAGCTGGTCACTGAGCGTAGCCGAAGTGGGAGCAGGGGAGCAGGGGAGCAGGGGGCAGGGGGCAGGGGGCAGGGGGAGAATAATAAATGACCAATGACAAATGACTAATGACCAATGACCAATGACTAATGACTAATTGATTGCAAAGGTAATAATTTGGGACGGAGAGCGGAGGGATTGATGCCTGCTTTATGTGCTACCAATACACCTACTGCTTCTAAATATGAGTTTACCTGTATAGATTTGATCCCCAACGGTTGGGCAGGAACTTTTATTAGAGTTTTATTTTCTTCTACTGTAATTATTTGGCATCGTTTTTGGCTTAAACTCAGTAAAGCACTGCTACCACAGGCAGTTGCAGGTGCGATCGCAGCATCCACTTCATCTGCCCAAATATCTCCTTTCTCTGATGCGATCGCTCCTTTCTCTATTATAAATTGTGGGGCACGACTTAATCCGACAAGTACGCAGGGCAAAAAGGTATAGCCTAATTCTTCGGCGGCGGAACGCGGAGATAAATCAGCTTGTGGAGGTTCGCTCAAAAGGGCGGGAGAATGGGCACAAGGAATTTGAAAGGTTCGCACTAGCAAATGGCTAATTACGGCTTCTGCACCCGCTAAAGAATCTACCCCTTCACCTTGACGATATTTCTCTACTGCTTCTAAGTCCATATCATCGGGGAAACGGGCTACAACTGCGATCGCTTCTGCTCCCGCTTTTTTAATTAATATCTCCGCTGCTCGTAACAAGCTATCTGGGTTGCCAATTGTTCCCCAACTAGCCCCCGATGCTGTAGTCCGTAATTCTACATTTAATGGCGCATCGGTAATTACATAATTTGTTAAGGTTAATCCCAGAGTTGCTCTCACTGCATCGGCGGCTTGTATATGTCGTAGCCGTAACTCTGGCTCAATGCCTTGGTCTAAAAGCAAACCTATTTTATTAGTGCGGACTGGACGCAACCCCCAGCATCCAGAGGCGAATTTGTCAAGTCCATAACCTTCAACATAAAAAGCATTGGGGAGATTCCAATACAAACTTGCGCCATTCAGGACATTGGGGTGAGTAATTAGGCGATCGCAAACCTGTGCTATAACTTTGGCAACAGGTAAAGCATCTCCTGCATAACCCCCAATAGCAGCCCCTACACCTGTTGGTACAATTAAGATAGCGGTGTACATATTGAGTGCTGAGTTATGAGTGATGAGTGATGAGTTTATGAATCAAAAGCCATCAAATCCTAACTCTTGTACAGACGCGATTAATCGCGTCTCTCTAAATCGCGTCTTTCCTAACTCTTAACTGTGGTAACAACGGCTTCAACTATAGCTTTTTGTTCGTCAGTATCCACAGAAGTAACTGCCCAACGCAGAGGTTCGCCTTGTTTCTTTAACTCTGTTTCAATTACTTCTAGTAACTCTGCGGGAGTTTCTTGTAAATCAATTTCTGCGGTAATAAAATGAGTCGTCATTTTGGTAAATCCTGTTGGTCTGTAGTTTCTATAATAGCTGACTTCATCTCCGATGAAATACTTATGTAATTTATCGAATTTGGTAATCTCAGAAACAGTTATTCAGTTATGAATAATTATCCGATATACTGATAACTGTTCACAGATTATTTGTCTTTACCAAATTGTAATTGATAAACTATGTCTTCCTTTTCTGTTTCAAGTTTCAAATCAGAAAGGGGTTTGGCAACACAAAGTAATACGTAACCTTGCTTTTGCAAATCTGGACTAACGCCCATACCATCAGTTTGATCCACGGTTCCCTGGCTTATTTGACCGGCGCAAGTTGTGCAAACACCTGCATTGCAAGAACTCGGCAGTTCCAAACCAGCAGCATCGGCAACTGATAAGATCGTTTCATCTTCGGGAACTTGCAAAGTATGAATTTTGCCTTGATGATTAATTTCTACGGTGTAAGTTTTGGGCATAGACAAAAGAAGGTGATGCTACGGGCAAATATATTAGTTTATCTGAATTAGTTAAAAATATCCAGATGTTACTATAAGAATTTAGGTAAAAGGCAGTTGACCAGGATTTAGTAAGAGAAGCGATGAACTCTCTTTATAGTTTATTTGGTACAATCCGCTAAGTTCTCAAAGCCGCCGGAGCTAATGTGAGTGCTTCTCGTGATTCAGTGGAAGGAATTGCGTTGGCGCAGCCCGCACTTCGACACCTTTCGGCTTCGCGGTAGTTGAGCGCAGTCGAAACTCAAGGCAAGAAGCTCAGTGACCACCGCAGGCATCGCTATAAATCAACAATATACACTATGTATCGATGATTGCACTCACGAACAAACTTTGGTCATCAATGTTACAACATTAGGCTTACGGCTTTACTGTTACAGCAAAATGTAACCCTAAAGCATCCAACAAAGAATTTAGACTGTAAAACTCAATTTCGCCTTTCTCTAATAGCATCTGGTCAAGTTTATTGTAGAGTTGCTTGACTTGTGCAGAAAGCCGATCGACGCCACCATGCGCTTCTATGACATTTTTCAATGCCTTACTTAACATTTTTGGATCGCTTTCTTCTAAAACAACTTCAATATAAACTGCTGCTTCTAGTGGATTTTTTAAGTCTTGAATCAGTTTTTCGTGATAGCTGGTACTTCTATGCATCATCTCTACTCCTATAGTCTTTCCAATATTCCTTGGCTTTAGCAATATCTTTATCTTGAGTGCTTTTATCGCCACCACACAAAAGAATAATAATTGTTGACCCTTCCTGCCCAAAATATATGCGGTAGCCAGAACCATAGTCTATTCTAAGTTCAAAAACACTATCACCAACTGATTTACAATCACCTAAATTACCCTCCTCTACTCGGTCAAGCCTTGCTCTGATTTTAGCCTTTGCTTTTCTATCCCGCAGAGAGTCAAACCACTCAGAAAAAATATCTATACCATCAAATCTTAAATAATTCCTGATTTCTTTTGGTTGAACTTCCATGTTGAAATTTTCCCAAATGCGCGATCGCATTATCAGCGATCGATCTAGGGTGCGATCGCGCCCGTTACTGCAACAATATGATTTAAGGCTGTCACGAACAAACTTTGGTCATCAATGTTACAACATTAAGCCTTAAGGTTACAACATTAAGCCTTAAAGCTAGAACATTAAGGCTTAAAGTTACAACATTAAGCCTTAAAGCTAGAACATTAAGCCTTAAAGCTAGAACATTAAGGCTTAAAGCTAGAACATTAAGCCTTAAGGTTACAACATTAAGGCTTAAGGTTACAGCGATGCCTGCGGCGGGCTGCGCCAACGCAGTTGACATAGAAGACAGACCATTTGTAGGGGCACAGCAATAGACTTCTTGGCATTTGTTGGGAAAATGGGAAAGGGTTCTGTATTGTCCCTTTCCCCTTTAACCTTTACCCTTTTCCCCCTCTTGCAGAGGTCTAATGCTGTGCCCTATTGTCTGTTGCTTAAACGTAATATTATTTTGCTGAAAATCAAACTTTGAGGATTAAATTCCGAGAAATCACGGACATCAATAAAAACTTTTACTAAAAAATGCGCTTTTTGCTGAACCAAAATCCAGGTTAATTGAGACAAAATAGCTTTGTAAAGCTTTGAAAATTGTAAATTTATGACTCGAAAAAAACGTACTTCCCTGGTTCTAAAAAAAGCTGAGTTTAGAGTTGCCGGACTAAAAGCGGTCGATCCAAATATCAATTTCGATGATACTTACAACCTGCAAAACCTGACTCAATTAATAAAGCAGTTTCATAATATGCTTGATGATTATAACGCTGCTATAGCTATGATTGACTCTTCTAAAAAAAAGCTAGATGAAATGGAAAAAACCTTAAGTCATGTTTCAGATAAAATGCTGGCAGTGGTTGGCTTAAAGTACGGCAAAAACAGCAATGAATATGAACTTTCAGGCGGGGTTCGAGACAGCGAACGTATTCGGAAAAGCAGATTGACACGGTTAAAATCTAATCAAAATAAAACTTCAGATGAAAATGCAATAACTACCTAGTAAATACTTCTCGGTTAGCGCAATTAGTCGTTGCAGATCCCTCCAATACCCCGATAATTTGGGGGCTTATACCCTCTTTTACCTCCCTTTTTAAGGGGGTCGCCGTAGGCGGGGGGATCTGAATTTAGAACGACTCAACTTTAATAAATGAATCAGAACTACTATATAATAAAAATTTGCCTCAACCCCAAAATTCCGCAATCTTAAAATTGAATGACCCGTTTTATACACGATAAATTCGCCAAAGACTATCTAGAAGAATTATTAAAAAATTACGGCGAAGTCAAAGCATCAGAAAAAGTTTCAGGAGAGATTAAAGAAATAGATGTTTTATTCACTCCTACCAAACAGCAAAGCTCTAATATAGAAATACTAGGTTTGCTAGGAAGATTTGCGGAATATCCTGCACTCATAGAACCCTTCCGTAATCCAGCTTCTACCGATGAAATATGCGACTGTATTCTAAAATTATTAGAAGTAAAGGCTCTTTTACGACGAGAAGCTAAAACTAATAAAACCAAACTTCAGAACTCGGAAATTCCTAAATTGTGGATTCTGACACCTACCGTATCTGAAACTAGGTTGTCTAGCTTTGGAACTATGCAAAAAGCAAGTTGGTTACTAGGAGTACATTTTCTGCCAGATGCCTTGCGGACAGCAATTGTAGCGATACACCAACTACCCCAAACACCGGAGACATTATGGTTGAGGCTTTTGGGAAGGGGAAGCGTGCAGTCACAAGCGATTATCGAGTTGCAAGCGTTACCATTAAATCATCCATACCAGAAAGCAACTCTCGAATTAGTTTACAACTTGCGCGAAAACTTGAGAGTAAATCAAGAATTAGAAGCAGATGATAGGGAGTTAATTATGCGGCTAGAACCACTTTATCAAAGAGACAGAGAACAAGCCAAAGAAGAGGGAAGGCAAGAAGGAAGGCAAGAGGGAAGGCAAGAGGGAAGGCAAGAAGGAAAACAAGAAGGAAAACAAGACTTAATACTGCGTCTACTAAATCGCCGTATTGGTGAAATTGATGCATCATTAATCGGGCAAATTAAAGGCTTATCGATTGAACAATTAGAAAATTTAGGAGAGGCATTGCTAGATTTTTCTAGTGTTGCTGATTTAGAAACTTGGTTAAACCAACAATCAATCTAATTCATTTTGATTGATAAAGAGTTAATTATGCGACTAGAACCACTTTACCAAAGAGACAGAGAACAAGCCAAAAAAGAGGGAAGGCAAGAAGGAAAACAAGATTTAATACTGCGCGTACTAAATCGCTGTCTTGGTGAAATTGATGCATCATTAATCGGGCAAATTAAAGGTTTATCCATTGAACAATTAGAGAATTTAGGAGAAGCATTACTAGATTTTTCTAGTGTTGCTGATTTAGAAACTTGGTTAAACCAACAATCAATCTAATTTATTATTACTACACCTGGCAACTATAAGTCGCGGCTATACAAACTTGTGTTGAGCATCTCGACTTCGCTCGATGGAGCCGAAGTCGAAATACGAAACCCACCTCTGTGGGTTAAAAATTCTTGATTTACTCTTAGTCCACGGAGGTGGACGAAAGTTTGTGTAGTAGCGAATTTTATTGCCTTATATTTTCCAAAATTTCAGTATAAAAAAGTTGCTAATAACCAATTACCAGTAAGGCTTTCATCATAAAAATAAGCTAAACTCTTATAGCCAAGTATTGCCTAAAAATATTTCATAATTGAAGGGAGAACATCCCAATGGAGAACATAAAAATGCTAGAACAATATCGTAAACACGTTGCCGAAAGAGCAGCACTCGGTATTCCCCCTTTACCATTGGATGCGAAGCAAACCTCAGAATTATGTGAATTACTGAAAAATCCGCCAAAGGGTCAAGAGGAGATATTATTACATTTATTGAGCGATCGCGTTTCTCCTGGTGTCGATCCAGCAGCTTATGTCAAAGCTGGATTTCTCACCGCCATAGCTAAAAAGGAAATCACCAGTCCTTTGGTTTCGCGCATAGAAGCGGTGCAATTGCTGGGCACGATGGTAGGTGGTTACAATGTGCAATCTTTAATCGAACTGCTGCAATGGCCCACCGTATCCCTCTCCGACTCATCCGAAACACCTCTAGTAATGGGCGGACAAGGAAAGGAACCCATCGCCGCCAACGCCGCCAACGCTTTAAGCAAAATCCTCTTGGTGTACGATGCCTTCCACGATGTTTTAGAGTTATCTAAAACCAATCCTTTCGCCAAACAAGTGATTGACTCTTGGGCGGAAGCTGAATGGTTTACTATGCGCCCCACAGTACCAGAAGCGATTACTGTCACCGTTTTTAAAGTTCCTGGCGAAACCAATACCGACGATTTATCGCCCGCCCAAAGCGCCACAACTCGCCCAGATATTCCCTTACACGCCTTAGTGATGTTAGAGTCACGGCAACCGGGAAGCTTACAAACCATTGCCGAATTGAAGAAAAAAGGGCATCCTGTAGCTTACGTTGGAGATGTAGTTGGTACAGGTTCCTCGCGTAAATCTGCCATCAACTCAGTATTGTGGCACATGGGAAATGATATACCTTTTGTGCCAAACAAACGCGCTGGGGGTTATGTTTTAGGTGGTGCGATCGCGCCTATTTTCTTTAACACAGCAGAAGATGCCGGTGCTTTGCCTATTCAGTGCGATGTCACCAAACTAGAAACCGGCATGGTAATTACCATCCATCCTTACAAAGGCGAAATCACCAACGAAGCAGGCGAAGTTATTTCCACCTTTGACCTTAAACCTGATACCATCCTCGATGAAGTTCGCGCAGGTGGACGCATCCCCCTACTTATTGGACGTACCCTCACCGATAAAACTCGTCTTGCACTTGGTTTAGAACACAGCACAGTCTTTACCCGTCCCCAGCAAGCCTTTGATACAGGCAAAGGCTACAGCTTGGCACAGAAAATGGTCGGTAAAGCTTGCGGATTACCTGGTGTGCGTCCCGGCACATCCTGCGAACCCATCATTACTACCGTTGGTTCTCAAGATACCACAGGCCCCATGACCCGCGACGAATTAAAAGAACTCGCCTGTCTTGGTTTCAGTGCAGACTTAGTGATCCAAAGTTTCTGCCACACAGCAGCTTATCCCAAACCAGTAGACATTAAAACCCACCACGAACTCCCCGATTTCTTCGCCTCTCGTGGCGGAGTCGCCCTCCGTCCTGGTGATGGTATCATCCACTCTTGGTTAAACCGGATGCTGTTACCCGATACCGTGGGAACTGGCGGCGACTCTCACACCCGCTTCCCCTTGGGTATTTCCTTCCCCGCCGGTTCTGGGTTGGTAGCCTTTGCAGCCGCCTTGGGTGTGATGCCTTTAGATATGCCAGAATCAGTATTAGTTAGATTCAAAGGTGAATTGCAACCCGGTGTCACCCTGCGCGATGTCGTGAATGCCATTCCTTACGTAGCAATTCAAAAAGGTTTGCTGACAGTAGAGAAACAGAATAAGAAAAACGTCTTCTCCGGGCGAATTCTAGAAATCGAAGGTTTGCCAGATTTAAAAGTTGAACAAGCCTTTGAACTCACCGATGCTAGCGCCGAACGTTCTTGTGCCGGATGCACAATTAAGCTGAGTGTAGAAACAATTTCTGAATATCTGCGTTCTAACGTAGCGCTACTGAAAAATATGATCGCACGCGGCTATCAAGATGCGCGTACCATGCTGCGCCGTGTGGCAAAGATGGAAGAATGGTTAGCAAACCCCGTGTTATTAGAAGGCGATGCCGATGCAGAGTATGCCGAAATAATTGAAATTGATTTAAACGAAATCAAAGAGCCAATTGTTGCTGCTCCCAATGACCCCGATAATGTTAAGTTATTATCGGAAGTTGCTAACGATCCAGTGCAAGAAGTATTCCTCGGTTCTTGTATGACGAATATCGGTCATTATCGGGCAACAGCGAAAGTTTTGGAAGGCGCTGGTGAAGTAAAAACTCGCTTGTGGATAGCACCACCAACGCGCATGGACGAACACCAATTAAAAGAAGAAGGTGTATACAGCGTTTTTGGGGCTGCGGGTGCGCGTACAGAAATGCCGGGATGCAGTTTATGCATGGGTAATCAGGCGCGAGTTGCTGATGGCACAACAGTATTTTCTACCTCTACTCGCAACTTCAATAATCGCATGGGTAAAGATGCACGAGTGTATCTTGGTTCAGCAGAATTAGCCGCAGTTTGTGCGCTACTAGGACGGCTGCCGACAGTGCAGGAATATTTGGATATTGTGGCGAGTAGAATTCATCCTTTTGCAGATGATTTATATCGGTATTTGAACTTCGATCAAATCGTCGGTTTTGAGGATGAAGGACGCGTGATTTCTAAAGAGGAGCAGGCGTTGTTAGTTTAGTATAGTTTAATTAGGTGGGTGTTATGCCCACCTAATTTTTAGCGTTTTCAAGAGGAATATTAATGACCAGTCCATCTTTTATAAATAAACAAAATCTCTATCAACAAGATTTTTACTTGTGGACACAAGCAATTGTCCAGCAGTTAAAAGAAAATAAGTTTAATGAAATAGATATATCTAATTTAATTGAAGAAATTGAAAGCATGGGGAGGAGTGAAAAACGCGAGTTAAAAAATAGATTAATTGTGCTATTAATGCACTTGTTGAAATGGCAATATCAACCAGAAAAACGTAGTGAAAGTTGGCGCAGTACCATTTCTGAACAGCGTATCTGTATTGAAACATTATTAGAAGATAGTCCCAGTTTGCAACCTTTACTTGCAGATGTATTTGAAAATTGTTATCAAAAAGCTCGTGTAAAAGCATCTGAGGAAACAGGGATTAAATTAAATTTATTTCCTAAAGAATCTCCATTTACATTAGAAGAAACCTTAAAATATACTTATTAAGTTAAAGCAATAAATTTTTACACCATAGTTTCAACAAAGCTTGATCTCCTTCGTACTTCGCACACAGACCTAACCCCCCAACCCCCTTCCCTACGAGGGAAGGGGGAGAAATCCGGCTCCCCTCTCCGCTTCGGAGAGGGGTTGGGGGAGAGGTCAATCATAATCTAAAAATAAACACCTATTTTCATACTTCATAAATGAATAATCCAACACCTGAAGAACCCTATCTACAAAAACATGAGGGAACTCGCAATATAGTAATCGGATACAAAGCAGACTTAGTTAAAGTGCAACGTGCCAAAGAACTTCGTCAGCAAATGACATCAGAAGAAAAAATTCTTTGGCAACATTTTCGTGCTAATCGCCTGAATGGTTTGCACTTTCGCCGTCAACAGATTATCAATGGCTTTATTGCAGATTTTTACTGTCACGCAACTGGATTAGTGATAGAAGTAGATGGCAAAATTCATGAACAACAAGCCGAATATGATGCAGAACGAGACAAAGTTTTGTCAGCTAGGGGACTGCGTTTGTTGCGAATTAAAAATGAAGAAGTGAGACACGAACTTGATAAAGTCTTGATGCGTATTTCCACAGCTTGTTCTCAACAGACCTAACCCCCCAACCCCCTTCCCTGCTAGCGTTGGGGGAGAAATCCGGCTGCCCTGTTTGCTTTGGAGAGGGGCTGGGGGAGAGGTCAATCTATGCGATCGCGTATGTTCCAAAACAAGGCAACGGATTTGTATTAAGTACGTATGTAATAAGCCTTATGAGGGGAGATCGACGGTTAAGATAATGTCAACTTGATAATACTTCATCAAAGTATCGATCGATTTCTGCTTTGAGTACGTCAAAGTCTACAGGCTTGGTTAAGTGGGATTTGAAACCAGACTTCAGCGCCAGCTGCCGATCCTCTTGGCTACCGTAGCCGGTAAGCGCAATCAGAATTGAGCGAGTAAATTTGGAGTCTTTACTCAGTTCTTGTGCAACGGCGAATCCATCCATTTCGGGAAGTCCGATGTCACAAATAATTACATGAGGCTCAAGCTTCTTTGCAGTTTCTATCCCTAAAATTCCATCCTTAGCAATGGAAACTTCATGCCCAAAATGCTCAAGTAGTGCTTGTAATGATACGGCTGAATCCTCGTTATCTTCAATAACTAAAATCTTCAACGATTTTTTCGCCGCCTCTGTAATTTCTAGTTCGTTGTCCGAGGCTGTAATTTCTTCGCATATAGGGAGAGTGACTTTGAATTCTGCTCCCAAATTTATCCCTCTACTTGAGGCTTCAACATTACCACCATGAAGTTCTACAAGACTTTTTACTACCGAAAGTCCCAAACCTAGCCCGCCCCGCGAACGAGCTAAACTGCGATCGGCCTGGGTAAACGGCTCGAAAAGTTCTGGTAATATTGTCGGGTCTATCCCTATTCCTAAGTCTCTTACAGATAAGGCCGCCATACTACCTGAGCCATTCTCACCTGGAATAACTGAGAAATCTACCCAGATCGTCCCATCTGGCTGGGAAAACTTTAAGGCGTTATCAAGAAGGTTCCCAAAGATTTGGAAGAAGCGAGTGGAATCAACATAAGCCCACACGGGCGTGTTTGGCAAGTCTTGTACTACGTTAAGATTCCATCTCTTGATTGCTTGTGCGTGGTCATTGAGACTTTGGCGAACCAATTCAACCAGATTAACCTTCTCAAGGTTTAATGAAATCTTCCCATAAGTGATGGACGACACATCAAGTAACTCATCGATCAATTTCGAGAGATGCTTAATCTGGTTTTGCATCATTAAAACTGTTTCCCCAACTGCGCCAGTCTGTCCTAGCTTTAACTTTAGTAGCTGAACGCCGTTGGAGATGGGGGCAACGGGATTCCTCAGTTCGTGAGCCAGCATGGCAATAAATTTGTCTTTTAGGGCATTTTGGTTCGTTAGTTTCTGGAAAAGTTGCACGTTAGCGATCGCAACTGCTGTAGTATCGGTTAAAGTCTCCAGCATTCCGATCTCTTGGGGCGTGGCTAGGTGTTGTGTACTCCAGTAGGCTCCAATCGCACCCAGGGGATCGGAAACCCGAATGGGAACCATCACTAAACTTTTAACAAAAGTTACCTTGTACGCCTCAATCGGAATTCGCGCATCCTGGTAAATGTCCTCAATTACGGCTGCTTTTTTATTCAGCATTGCCCAACCGGAGATGCAAGACTTGAGCGGAAAACGCATACCTTTCCAAAGCGGGCCAATGGCGTTTTCATCGACATAGTGGCAACATTCACCATCCCGCAATACAAAAGTTACTCCATCAGCATTTGTGAGATCGCGAGCAGCCAAACGCACAATCTCAATAATTTCTTCAATAGTCCGCACACAAGCCAAATCCTTCACCACCGAAAGCAGCCTGTTGTAAGAAGAAATGCTATGGCTCCGATCTGAATTCTGTTCTTGAGAGATGGAGGTTTGTAATATATTTTTCATAAAGAACTCCGAACAAAAAGATATCGGTATAAAAACTTAGGTAAAACGGGTAGGTTCAGCAGACACCTACTTTTAATCGTAATCTTAACCTCGATATTGAGAGTACAATCTGTTACCGCATTTTTACTTTTCCTTATATAGTATGAAATTCTTCAAAATTGCTAAGTAAATATTCGTAATTTACTTTTATTTATTAATGCAACTTTTGGTATTTAATCTACGGAGGTTACGTAACAGCTTAAACTCGTTATTTAGACGTAATATTCACAATCCTTTGTAGACATCGCCATCGCAGACAAATTATTTGGCGATCGCTAAATAATACTCAAATCGCTCCCGGAGTTGTTCAACGGTCAGATTTTGAGTCCAGTACTCCACTAAAGCGTGACCAAATGCCCAAGCGTTGCGATCGGGTGCAGCGGAATTTTCCAGCAGTAGCGGCCAAAGGGCTAGCAACTCAAAGTTGACCGAGTTGGGGTTGAAGAGTGAGAAAAGCTCATATCCCATTTGCAGTTTGCCAATGACAATTGGCAACTGTTCCACAGGAATTTGCTTTGCCAGCATATACGCTAGGGCTGGAGATCCGGTTGAGAGGGTAGAAACAAACTGAAGGACGGGACTTTTGAGCAATGTCGTTAATCCTTGTGTTGTCGTCATCTGGAAGGTGTAGTGGTCGATGATTTTGGCGGCGGCGACAATGCGAGTTTCTAGATTACGCAAAAAGCGGGCGAGACGGAGTTGCTTGGTAGGTGCGATCGCATCCACTAATCCTAACGATAACGCTTCTACTCCCCAGGCAGCTCGATTTGTTTTGCTGTCGCTTGTAACTACTGGTAGAACGAGATTACAGAAGTTTCCTAGCAGTTTTGCCCGATACTCGGTGGCTTCTCTAATCGCAATTTCTTTGGGACGATCGCCCCATTCCCAATCATAAGGCGGTTGCCATTCGCGGATGGGACGCAGACGATCTACTTGAGTAACGATCGCGATCGCAGGTAAATCTGCAACTTCTGCTTTGATGTCTTGCAAAAAGTCTACATCCATTTGCAAGGCAGGATCGAGGGCAGGGGTGGCTAACAGCAGTAAATCTGAATTGATAGCATAATCAAGCACCAAGTTTCGGAGTTCGGCACGGTTGACTTGTTCGTAACCAGGTGTATCCAAAAGCGTCAGAGTTTCGCCACTTTCAGCTTGCCATTGATAATTCTGAATGCGATCGGTACTGGGTAAAACATCAACGGCTGCGAGATCCGCCTGAAATAGCGTATTAATCAGGCTACTTTTTCCCGATCCCGTGCGCCCCACCAGCAGAATATTCACGGGTTTTTGCTCAACCGCCTCGGCTGGTTGAGCTTGAGTCAGGATATCTCGGAGTGTTTGAGTTTTTGCCTGGGGTAAAGTTGGAGGGGAAACTACGGTTGCTGTAACTGGTAAGGTGCTACGTCCGTAAAGTGCGATCGCTTGTCGGCATAAGTTTCTCAAAGCAGCTTCTCGGAATAACTGGCTCAAATTCCCCAATAATTGCTGAGTTGCTTGGTTACTAGAACCCTGACTGGCTTGTTTTGCCACCGCCGCCACCGGATTTAAGATCCACTGTGCCCAGTTCCAAGCTTTCCAGAATTTCCGAGCCGATGGTTCCAACTTTCGGTAGACTTCATATCCTTGGTATGCTTGTCCAACCGTCACCTGATTGAGGACAGGGGATAACTTTTGCATCCACCGATCCATATCATCCACCGTTCCCCTAATCAGCCCGTAAGCTTGGGGGACGTAAATATTCAACAGGGGATATTGAACTTCAGGATTGTAGATATGAGCGATCGCTACGACTAAATCCTGGCATCGCGTCCAAAAAGTTTGCCAGTCTTCCCAAATCGGGCGATCGCTTTGTGCTGCTTGGAGAATTTCTTGAAGGGCGGTTTGTGCAAGTTTTGTGGTGTCACTTTCCACAGGTAGCGCTGCTGTATCCTCTGCTGTCGATTCCAGTTCTTCACGGACTTCAGTTAATACAGCTTCCACTTGGTTAACAGCTGGTTGAGTCCATTTGACTAGCAGCCAACGCCAACCAACAAATAAAACGGTGAATACACCCCAAATCCAATTAATGCCCCAGGCGTGAATTTGTGAACCAGCAGACACCAGTAAGAAAATGATGATAAACGCGATCGGAATTGCTAAGACTACCCACTGCCAAAGTTTTAACCGCACCATTGCCCCATACCTGCTTTGAAATGTTGGGAAATTCGAGTTTTTGTCAAAATTACTCTTATAAAAAGTCTATCGTCTCCAATGCAGGCAGGATGTTTGGTATTTTGGGATTAATGGTAGACTCCCAATACTGCTCGGTTAAGCATTTTAAATTGGAATTGGGTTTGGGGAAAAGGTTAAAGGGTAAAGGTTAAAGGTTTTTTCTTTCCCCTTTCCCCTTCCCCTTTTCCCCAAAACCCGACAAGTATTGGGTAGACTCCTAATTATTAGGGATAAATGTTTTATTTTGCTGTAGGTAGCTAAATAAACAACTGGATATTTATATTTCTAGATTAGAAGAAGTTTAAAATTGCTCAGTTGTCTATGAGAGCAAAATTTAGTAAACAAGCTATGCAAACAATTACCGACATTGGCACGCTGATTGTCAGCACACCCGGAACCTGTGGTGGTCGCCCTCGGATTGCGGGACACCGGATTACGGTACATAATATTGCGATCGATTTCAACGCAGGCATGAAACCGGAAGAGATAGTTGTCCAAAGACCACAGCTAATGTTGGCACAAGTTTATGCAGCGCTAGCTTACTACTATGCTAACCAGGAAGTAATTGACACGGAGATTGCCGCAGAAATTGAAGAATACGACCGTTTGGAAGCTGAGTACGCGGCGAAGAGACAGTGAGCCAAATTCGTTTGTATTTAGATGAGGACAGTGTTGAGAAGTCCCTAATCAAAGCTTTCTGTAATGCAAACTTGGATGTTGTGACAGTGGCCGATGTGAGCAGCTAATTTGGGCAACAGAGCAAGGGCGTGTTATCTATAGCTACAACCGAAGAGACTTTTGCTGCTTACATAACGAGTTTTTAGCCACAGAAAGAAATTATACTGGCATTATCTTGTTGCAGCAAGAACGCTATTCCGTAGGGCAACAGTTACAAGGTTTGCTCAAGTTGGTTGCTACTCGTTCGGTTGAGGAGATGGTAAACTAACTAGTATTTTTGAGTGCTTATATTGATAAAAGCTCTTAACGTTTTAAATACTTATTTAAATACTTAATATTAGTTAATCTTAAGGGTAGTTGGCAGCAAAAAGTTTTAACAGAAATTCCCAGACGATAAAATTTGCGGACGATATCTAAGATAGAGTATGGTACGCGCAGTCGCAGTGGGTAACACACGGGCAGATATAACCAGTAGTAAGCCTTTTTTAGGTCATTCCACTTTGAGCAAGCTTCTTGATGCAGGAAATCTGATATATCTACGACTAATCCTCTGCCTTGGTACATCATGACATTACGCCCGTGGACATCATGAGGGTGGAGTCCACGACTTCGTGCATAGTCAAGGGCTTCATCGATGTCCTTGATTACCTGCTTGGAAATTAGTAAACCAAAGTGCATACAATCGTAGAGGGTTGTTCCATAAAGCCGTTTCAAGACTAAAAACCCATCCTTGGCGTAGAAACACTCAGAAAACGCTGGATGATAACCTAGACGATGGTAAACTTCTACTTCCTCTTCAAAGCCTGGCCGTCCTGGGGCATAAATCTTAACTACATAGTCAGGGGAATCGGGGTGATAAACTACTGCGGCGTAATTTCCTCTGCCAAGCAGCCGCCAAGGTTGTGGAAGATAGCTGACCTTAATTGGATTATGGGGATTGACACTTTCAATCTGTAATCTAGGCAGTAGTTCCTGATAAATGTTTTTGACTAACTGTTTTAGGGGCAATTTGTCCATATTAATTCCTTAGCCAATTTACGAGGTTTGGGAATAAGGTTGACTTGAGTGAATTACGACCTAAATGATTCCGTTGCAACTTGCCGTTAACAGTAGAGATGGCAATTTTTATCCACAACTCATTGCGATATTGATTTTTCGACCAACAATTCCGATCCTGCTTCACCGTTATCCAGGTTATCAGAATTAACAGATTTAGAAAAACCATCTGCTACATCTTTGATAAAACCAGCTACAGGTACCGCAACTAGCAAACCCAAGACTCCGCCAACATTGGTTCCTACAAGCAGAGCAATTAATACCCATATTGGTCTAATGCCAGTAAATTTGCCTAAAAGACGGGGTGCGATCGCCTGATCGATTAACTGATCGATAACAACAGCTACCGCAAAAACCTTAGCTGCTAGCCAAAAGTCATGTGACGCTATTATTAAAGTTATCAAAACCAGACTGACGACATCACCAAAGGGAATTAAGCTCAAAAGTCCAACTCCCAAACCAAAGAGTAAACCAAATTGGACTTGAAAAGCTAAAAACAATAATGTTATTGAAACACCCATCAACAAAGCCAAACTGACCTGACCAATTAAGTAATTTTGAAAGTTTTGCTGAATAGACTGGGCGATCTGCTGGGCACTATTTCCAGGTAACTTATTAAATATCGCCTCCCAAATTCTTGGTCCATCCAATAATAAGTAAAAAGTCAGTACTACTGTGATTAACGCCTCAGAAATACTATCAATTGTATCTCTGATAATACTTAAAAGTTTATCTGAAATAAACTCTATTTCATTAGGTAATTGATCAGTAATTTGTGCTAACAACTGACTTAAATTTACATTTAGTTTATGATTAAAAAACCAATTATTGAGAATTTGAAGTTTTTCTTCGCTAGAATCAATCCATTGCGGAAAGACTTTAACCATTTCATTAAATTGCTCTAAAACAATGGGCAATAAAGTGATACCCAAAGCCACAACAATTACTAAGGCTAATATAAAAACTAATGCTACTGCATAGCTGCGTTTAACTTTCCGCTGCTGGAGAATTGAAACAGGATAGTTTAAAACGAATGCAAGCAAAATAGCCAAAACAAGAATTGTGACGACAGGTTGAAAGTTTTTAATCAGCAAAAATGCTAGCCAACCATTGAGAAAGACTAGAGGAAATAACAAAGTAAAAATTAACCATCTAAGTAGTTGATTCAGAGGAAAATTCATAATTAATTTCAAAGCAAAAATTATTTTAGTTACTAGATTGAACCGAGTAATTAAATCTGCTCAACAGGAAGTAGACAAGAAAAATATTTCCAGATTCTCCACTTCCCATGATTGAAATGATTAACTTTCAGCGAAAGCTAAAAATTGTTCCTCATTTATTCGCCCTGCTTGATAGAGAGTATTAGTAATTTCCGAAATAGTTAAAACCGCATGGCTACGATAACCATTTTGCTGTAACCTATCTTTCACTCCTTGTTCGTGATCGATAAATACCACAATATCATTAACATTTAATCCAGCTGATTCCAACTTTCCTGCCCCTTCCATGACACTTTTGCCGCTAATGAGAATATCGTCAACCACTACAACTGTTTCACCAGCATGAAAGTTACCCTCAATTACTCTCCGAGTTCCGTGTGCTTTCACCTCTTTACGCGGGAAAATCATCGGACAATGAAGGCGCAAAGCTAAACCAGTCGCAGTAGGTAATGAACCATAGGGAATACCTGCTAATCTATCAAAATCCAGATTCTTCAAAATATTCTCATAAGCTGTGAGAACTTGATTAAAAACTTGGGGATTGGAAATAATTTTGCGTAAGTCGATGTAATAAGGAAATATCGCTCCTGATGCTTGGACAAAGCTGCCAAACATAATGCAGTCAATATCATAAAGTTGTAAAATCAAATCTTGGTGTGGGTGCTGATTTAGAAAACAAACATCAGGAAACCACACAGAACAAGTAGAATTTTCGTAAATAATTTCAGTTTTGATTTGATTGATTTCTGCACGTAGTGACTGGACTTCTTTTGATAATTCGATATTTACCAACATATCTTGAGGAACAGGAATCAGTAAACCATCACCATTACTATTCAAGCCAGCTTCTAAAATTTGTTTCAGGTTTTGAGCCTCCGCCCAGATGCTACGCGCCATAATAATTCGTTCGGGTGCAACTGCTCGAATAAGTGCTAAAACTTCAGGATTTGTAGTTCCCACTTCCAAACCCAATTGTTCTGGAGTTCCCCAGGTTTTTGATTCTTTTACTACCTGTAAATAAAGGGGTGATTCGTTTGTCGGATATTGCTGTAAAGCTTCTGCACCTGGATTAGAAGTACAGCATAAAATAAACACCGCTTTATCAGGATAGACTAAAAAAGGTGCTACGTGATCTTGTCCTGTATAGGGACTGAGAGTGATTGCGTCCACTTGCCATTTGGTAAACACAGTCTGGGCAAAGATGCTACTAGTATTTAAGTCACTGTGTTTGGCATCTAAAATCACTGGGATATGGGCTGGAATAGCTGCTAAAGTTTTGTACAGTAGTTCTAAACCAGGAATACCTAATGCTTCGTAAAAGCCAAGTGTCGGTTTATAAGCACAAACGAAATCAGAAGTTTCCGCAATAATGAATTGTAACCACTTTTCCAAACCAGCAATCAGTTCTTCAGATTCATAACGCCCAGGCATCATCTCTGGATTTGGATCGAGTCCTACAAATAACAAGCTTTGATTTTGTAAGATATTTCTATTCAATTTATCAAAAAAGTTCATTTTTTTTAAAGAGTCATTTGTTATTTGTCATTGGTCACTTGTACTGAGTTTCGACTGCGCTCAACTACCGCATAGTCATTGGCGCAGCCTCTCGTAGAGAAGTATTGGTCATTGGTCATTTGTTATTTGTCATTGGTCATTGGTCATTTGTCACTTGTACTGAGCGAAGCCGTTGGCGCAGCCTCTCGTAGAGAAGTATTGGTCATTAGTCATTGGTCATAGTTTAGTTAGTAAAACATTGATTCTGTTAATTCGGTTCCACCCGCCTTACGTCCTAATTGATAGTGAATTATTGCAAATAAGATAACCATCGGCACTGAGGCAAAGTGAACAATTCGCAATGCTTGCCAATCGCCAAAACAATCCACAATCCAGGAAAATTGAGCAGGTTTATACATTCCTATCCCTGTAAATAATGCCAGCAGCAAAATAGGAATAATTGCTGTATAAGCAATTCGATGCCAAGCATAAATTAGGCGTTGGGAATTTTGAGTTTTTTGTAATGCTTTCAAGTCATTAGCACTGACAAAGCGATGTCGCCAGCGTCGGGTAATTAAAATGTAAATTCCATACCACAACAGGTTCAGCGAGAATAGCCACATTGCTGCAAAATGCCAGTGTCTACCTCCTGCAAGCCAACCTCCTAAAGTAAATATCAAAGGAATGTGCAAACCTGCGCGTCCACCAAAAACAGGGTTAGCGTTGTAAATTTGTAGTCCACTGGTGAGCATGATAAATAGACTAATGATGTTACACCAGTGGAAAATTTTGGCTCCTATTGCTTGAGTGGGTCGCTTTCGAGTTGGAGAGGGAACGTTGGAAGTCATAAATTTTGACTGATAAAATTTGTTGTTTATCTGTCTTAGGTAAATAGCCCAGCAAGTTTGGGTGAGTATTACTCACTTTTATTTTCCCATCATTTAGATTCAGTATTTTGGGATTAATGGTCTACCATCTGCTGTTTGATTACCAGTAGACCGATGTCAATCCAATACCTAAATCAGCAGCGCAGCAGTACAGGATTGCTCTTTTTTGGTGGAATGGGGTTTTCTGACGACCCTAGAGTTGTCAAACGATCGCATTTTGGCTGGCGAATGCGAGAGCGTTTTTTATCCAGTATGTATTAGACTTCTTGCATAAGTCGGGAAAAGGGGCAGGGGAAAGGGGAAAAGGTTCTGCAAAAGTCCCCTTCCCCTTTAACCTTTTCCCCCAAGAGTGCAAAAAGCACTTTTGCAAGAGGTCTATTGGTGATAAACGCGGTTTACTTTTTAGACATCATTTAAGATTAAAACATCAACAGGTATCAAACATCATTTAAGCAAGGAGAATAAGATGGCTAACACAGATAATCTCATCGATGTGAGAAATTTGGGTGTTGCGATCGCCGATCCCTTAATTGGTAGCACTACTCCAAAAACTCCTCAGATATTGGAAGTTACTGGTCAAGGAGAGGTCAATGTTGCTACCACTTTAACTGATGTAGAATTGGGGATTAAAGTACAAGGAAAGACTGCAACCGAAGTTCAACAACTTGTTGCTCAACGTTCAACAGCGGTAGTTGATGTACTGCAAAAGCTTGGGGCGCAAGAACTTCAAACTACATCTATTCAACTAAATCCTGTCTATAGTTATGAAAATAGTACTCAAACTCTAACAGGCTTTGAAGGCCTGAACACATTTGAGTTTGAGTTACCAACAAATCAATCTGGGGCAGCAATTGACAAAGCTATTCAAGCAGGCGCAAATGTCATACAGAATATCAGCTTCACTGCCTCAGATGAAGTATTGCAGCAGGCACGCCTGCAAGTTCTCAGCGAAGCTGTTAAAGATGCTAAAGCTCAGGCTCAGGCTGTTTTTAGTACCTTGCAGTTAACCCCCGGACAGATTATTGACATTGATATCAACTCAAATGACAATCCTAGACCATCTCCCTTCGTGTCTAATCTAACAGCAGATAGGGTTTCTACAACTCCTATAATTGGTGGTTCTCAGACGGTAAAAGCTAGTGTTTCTCTCGATATTGGTTATTCTCCAAATTCAGCAGTGATTCTCGATCTACCTCTTAATGGGTTGCAGCAATTTGCTTAATCAGGACTTATGCAAGTTTCACAAGCACGTGGCGGACTACACCGCGCCCAATACCGTTCGGTTAACGTGAGTTCGACGAGTGCTATTTTGACTTCTCCCCCAGCCCCTCTCCTACAAGGAGAGGGGAGCAAAAACCCTCCTTACTCGTTACTCTCCTTCGCCTTTTAGGAAAGAGAGGCTGTCTGGGAGAGGTTTGGTGAGGGGTTTTTAGAGCCGTCGAACTCACGTTAAAGTTATAGTTCTCAATTCTGTCCGTTTTATAAGTAAAAGCACAGAGCAATTAAATTTAATAGTATAAAAAAATACAAAGCTGAGTAGATAAAAAAAATTAGGTTGATTTATAAGCTTTTGAAGTAAGTGTGACATTGCTCGGTTGTGCCTCATCAGAATTTCTCCTACTAACTGCCTTCAGACTTTTTATAATTCCTTTAAACAATATTTCAGTAATCATCCAGATGACTTAAGACTACTAAACTAACAAAAATGGGATCAAAGTATAACAAGTCAGGCTATATAAAACTCTTATCGCCAAAATCTTCTTGAAATATGCCTTGTTAGAGTTCCTGTTTTAGTCTTCTTATGATCATCTTACTTACAAAATATGACTATTATCATAATTTGAGTAAGGATTACAAGCATCTTTGAAAAATGAATAAAGCTGCTATGTAGTCTATTCTGAATCGCATTATGCTGCCGCCTCACAGTCGAAAAATTCATTTTATGAACTGTCTTTAGTACACCAATATCGAGCATAAAAACTGAAATGGATAATCAACAATTGCGTGTCGATTCTAACCAAATTATTGTCTTCATTGATTCTGCTATAGAAAATTCCCAACACCTAATTAAAGGTGTAATACCACAAGCAGAAGTAATTGTCCTCACTTCCCAGCAGGATGGTGTTGAGCAAATCACCGCAGCTTTACAAGGACAAGTTCGCTTCACTAGCGTTCACATTGTTTCTCACGGTGCCCCAGGAACTCTTTATCTGGGAAACACAAAGCTGAGTCTTAGCACTCTGGATCGCTACTCCGAACACCTGAAGGCTTGGTTCACCCCATCCCTGTTTCTTTACGGCTGTAATGTGGCCATGGGTGATGCAGGAGAGGAATTCCTTACAAAACTTCACTACTTTACAGGTGCAGCGATCGCTGCATCTACAACACCAATTGGAAATGCAGCACTTAATGGAAACTGGGAACTAGACAAAAATTTAGGAGCAGTAGAATTTTGTCCAGCATTTCTTCCATCTGTAATGGAAAGTTATCCTACAGTGTTTGAACAGTCTAACCCTATAGTGGTGGGCAATACCAGTTATTTTACCACCTACGACAATATCAATGGCACAGAACTGTGGAGAATTGATGCCAACACTGGCAATCCGGTACTAGTCGCAGACATTAATCCCGGTAGTGCCTCCTCAAATCCCAGCAATTTCACTGTTCTAGGTAATAGCCTCTACTTTACCGCCAACAATGGTTACAATGGCACAGAACTGTGGAAAATTGATGCCAATGGCTATCCACAACAGGTACAAGACATTAATCCCGGTAGTGCCTCCTCCAATCCCCGCAACTTCACAGTCGTAAATAACATTCTCTACTTTGTCGCCACAGATAATTACAATGTCAGCCAGTTGTGGAAAATAGACCAAAATGGCTATCCACAGCCCTTAAGTGTTCCTGGTGGTCTGCCCAATAACAGCAACATCACAGTACTAAACAATCGGCTCTACTTCACTGCATCGGAGGGGATGAATGGCACTGAACTGTGGACGATTGACCCTAACAATGGCAATCCGATCAACCTCAACATTAATCCCGGTAGTGCCTCATCAAATCCCAGCAATTTCACTGTTCTAGGTAATAGCCTCTACTTTACCGCCAACAATGGTTACAATGGCACAGAACTGTGGAAAATTGATGCCAATGGCTATCCACAACAGGTACAAGACATTAATCCCGGTAGTGCCTCCTCCAATCCCCGCAACTTCACAGTCGTAAATAACATTCTCTACTTTGTCGCCACAGATAATTACAATGTCAGCCAGTTGTGGAAAATAAACCAAAATGGCTATCCACAGCCCTTAAGTGTTCCTGGTGGTCTGTCCAATACCAGCAACTTCACAACTCTAGGAGATAGCCTTTACTTCACTGCATCGGAAGAGATGAATGGCACTGAACTGTGGATGATGAACTCCACGACTGGCAACCCCATCAACCTCAACATTAATTACCAGAATGGTGCTTCTAATCCCAATAATTTCACAGTTGTGGGTAATAGCCTCTACTTTACTGCCAATGATGGTTACAGTGGGACAGAGTTGTGGAGAATTGTTGCTAATAGCTATCCGCAACAGGTAAAAGACATTAATCCTGGGATTGGCTCTTCCAATCCTCATAATCTGACAGTGATAGATAACACTCTTAACTTTATTGCTGATGACGGTATAAATGGTACACAAATGTGGAGAATTGATCCTAATACTGGTACTCCGAACACTTTGGGTATTTAACTTCCCAGAAAATACTTCAGCCTCCAAGAATGGTTTTCCAGCCTCCAGGCTGGGAACCAGTTGGGTTGGGGCAAGGGCTGTATCTTAACTTAGTGCCATTCGTTCATTACCTAAAAGTTGGCGTGTTTTCTAATCGCGGCATAGTGTCTTGCTGTTGTATTCATCTCAATCACCAACTCTGTCCCTCGATCTAATTGAGAATTACACTTAAGTTTACCTTGATGTTTTTCAACGATAATTTGGCGACTAATTGATAACCCTAGTCCTTGACTTTTGTCTACTGGCTTGGTTGTAAAAAACGGTTCAAATATATGTCTTTGGATATGGGGAAGCATACCTTTGCCATTGTCAAAAATGCGAATTATAACTTTGTGTTTTTTACCTAGTAGTTTGTCCTTTACCCAAGGTTCATTATTGTTGACCAATGATAAATGACTGCTAACAACTTCTGTATGAATCAAAATTTTTGGAGTAAAAGAATAATGGTGCTTCATCTTCTCTTCTAAAGCATCAATTGCATTAGTCAAGATGTTCATGAATACCTGATTTAGTTCACCAGGGTAACACTCAATTAAGGGTAATTTCCCAAAGGTTTTAATTACTTTAATTTCTGCTCTATCAGGTTTTTCTTTGAGACGATGTTGTAAAATCCTGAGAACACTATCAAATCCTTGATGTATGTCAACCTTTTGCATTTGACCTTCGTCAGAGGTAGAAAAATTTTGCAAGGCGAAAACAATATCTTTCACGCGCTCAGAACAGGCTCGCATTGACCACAGTAATTTGAAAAATTCTGTCTTCACGAAACCAAGGTCAAGGTGTTGCAAATGTAAGGCAATAACTGGAGTAGGCGTGGGATAGTAATATTGGTAAAGTTCAATAATTCTGATTAAATCTTCAGCGTATTTACTAGCAGGATGGAGATTGCCGGAGATAAAGCTAACGGGGTTGTTAATTTCGTTAGCCATATCCGCCACCAGTTGACCGAGATTAGCCATTTTCTGGTTCTGCAATAACTGCTTTTGGGTATATTTGAGTTCATCAAGAGTAGTTTCTAGCTGCTGTGATTTTTCCTTAACTTGGTCTTCGGTAGACTGGTGTTGAGCAATTTCTCTTTGGAGTTGTTCAAATAGTTGGTATTGTTGAGTAGCGATAGCTTTATCTTGATTAATATCCTTGTGCGTTCCCACCATCCGCACTGGTTTACCGAATTTATCCCACTGAAATACTTTGCCACAAGTCAAAATCCACTTCCACTCCCCGGATTTAGTCAACATTCGCAATTCGACTTCAAACACAGGTATGCATCCTTGCAGATAATCGTGCAATACCTGGCGAATTCTTGGTAAATCTTGTGGATGTACCAGTTGTTCAAAGGATTTATAATCGTTGTCGATTTCGTCTACTTTATATCCCAGGATGCTTTTCCATTGGGAATCGTAATAGGTTTTGTCAGTTACCAGATTCCAATCCCACAACCCCAAGCCATTAGCGATTAATGCCATTTGTAAGGCGGCTTGTGAGCATTGGCAAGGATCTAAATTTTCTAGAGATAAGTCTTTGGTTTCTGGGAAACTCTGAGAATCTTGTACTGAAAGTAGAGCTTCTGATTCATGAGTAGCGGGTTCTTGGATATGCATAGCTGCTGGTACGATGAGGAAGATATTCTGTAGCTTTCTCTCTACGCTGTTTTAGCACCCTGACGATTCAGTTATGGACAAATCGCCTAGTTGGTTTATTAGGCTGTAACTTAGGTCAGGGATATATCAGCCGATATCATCAATTGAAATGGAATTTAGAAGAATGTAACCTCTGTTGCGATCGCAATAGCAATATTTTAGAAAAAATCGCTACATTGTTGTGCATCTACATTCTAAGATATGTCTAAAAAAAGTAGTTCAAGTCACATATAATTACCTAAAAATCCCGAAAAAGTTGTAAAAAAAATTCTATGATTGAATCACGCTAAATAATTTCAAGATGCAAAAAATTGTCAAGGCTTTTTTGTAGCTTTTTGAGTCAGGTCTGGCTGCTATGCATACAAGGCAGGCGACATTGACTTCTAAAGCTTAATGGTGTGAGAAAAGATCGTGCTGAATTAGACTCAATGAGTAATGACTATAGATGAACTAGTATTGCTACTAAAAGCCAGTCAAGCAACCGGTTTAACGACGCTCCAAGAATTGATATTACGTTCTTCGTGGGAAGGAGAAACCTACGCCAATATAGCTATTGAAGCGCACTACGGCGAGGAACGTGTTAAGAAAATTGCCGCTCATTTATGGCAAGTACTGAGTAATTTTTACAAAGAACCAATAGATAAATCCAACTTTCGCCAGACTCTAGAAAATCACCCTTTTAGCGAAGCACATCAGCAGTTAATTAAGGAATTCAACCGAGCCGCCACAGCGATATCCTTAGAATTTCCTAGTGGTCCAGTATCTCTTAATTCCAGATTTTACATTCCTCGTTTGCCAATTGAAGAACTCGCTTACGCAGAAATGGCTGAACCTGGGAGTGTAATTTGCATCAAAGCACCCAAAAAGATGGGGAAAAGCTCTCTGGTTTTGCGATTGCTTGCACGCGCTAACAAGCAAGGCTTTCGTACCGTAACTTTGGACTTTCAGCAAGCAGACAAAGCAGTATTTGCCAATTTGGATAAATTTTTGCGTTGGTTCTGTGTCAATGTTAGTCGGGAGTTACAGCTAGAACCAAAACTCAATGATTATTGGGATGAAGATATGGGTAGCAAAGTCAGCTGCTCTATCTATTTCCAAAAATATTTACTGCCTGCGCTCTCAAGTCCCCTGGTTTTAGTATTAAATGAGGTGGATTGGCTATTTGAGTATCAGGAAATTGCTGGAGAGTTGCTACCATTAGTGCGATCGTGGCATGAACAAGCCAAAAGGGTAGAAATTTGGCAAAAACTGCGTCTGGTTCTGGTTTATTCAACAGAAATTCTTGTTCCCATAAAACTCACTCAACCACCATTTAATATTGGTTTGACAATTAATTTACCTCCCTTTACGAAAGAGCAAGTGCAGGATTTAGCACAACGTCACGGCTTGGATTGGACAGATGGTAAAGATGCCGATAGTTTAATGGCAATGGTGGGAGGAAATCCTTATTTGGTGCGATTGGCATTGTATCATCTTGTAGGTAAAGGTGGATTAAAAGGAGATTTAGGGCAGTTATTGCAACAAGCACCTACAGAAGCCGGAATCTATAACCAGTGTCTAAGGCAATATGTATTAGCACTTCAAGATGAACCAGAATTAGGAGATGCTTTTTATGAAGTGATTAATACTACAAATTATGTGAAATTAGAGCCAAGCTTGGCATATAAATTACAAAGTATAGGGCTAATTAATTTAGAAGGCGATCGCAGTACTCCTGCGTGTGAATTATATCGGTTATATTTCCAACAATATCTCAAAAAAAGTGAGCATTTCAATAATACTCATGTTGAACAATTGAAATAAGAAAATCAACAGTTATCAGTCCTTTATAGTTTAGATGAACTAACTTAATTAGTTAATTACTGCTACTTTGAAAGCTACCTGCAAATTGAGGGGCAAAATTTTGCTCGTCAAAACACTCCAATATCACTGATTTTTTGCGATATAAAAAAGAATTCAGCTATTCGGAATTCAGGAGCGGAGCCGGAGACGCTCTGCCTCCGGTCAGAATGAAGACGCTCGATGACTCGCTAACGCTTCGCTATCAGTGGGGGATTCAGACCCGCCGCTGTTTTGTTTAACACTAAATATGCAGATTGAGTAGAGGTGTTAAACCCCTGAATTCATCCAGTAGTCGCACAAAATTCATTCTGAATTCTGACTTCTGACGCCTTTATTCTGTTTTACTAAAAATAGCAACTGATAAGACTTTTTTTGTCGATGAAATTTCCATTACTAGCTTGGGAATAATAAATCATGCATGAGATAAACTTGCAATTAATCTCAGCATATTAGGTGTGTTTACTATCGACAAATAAAGGAACAACTTGTTAATGAAAGTGAGTTCATTAGGAATTAAGTTAGGTCTTGCAGCTGTTAGCAGTAGTTGTCTTGCAGCAGTAGCGATCGCTATGAGTGGGGCAAGTGCAATTGCTGCTCAATTCATCACAATTGAAAGCACTGGTACATTATCAGGAACTATCGAACTGCCCAGGAATAATCCCAATTTCAATAACAGTATTACTCGTATTGATACGGATGATACTGGAACTTATTACCGGAACTTAGGTACTAATAATAATCCTAATTATGTTCCTGTATATCAATCAAACTATTTACAGGTAGAAACACGCTCCGATGGAAGTCTGCATCATTTTGTTGACTTTAAAGGTATTCCAATTGTCTCGTTTGATGGTGTTTTGACATCACCTGTTCTTTCTGGTGGTCAATTGACTACCTTTCTTTACCAGGGACAATTGCCAGGAACCACATTTCAAGGAGTAGTTCAAGATGAATTTAATCTTACAAAAGCTTTCTACACTGGTACTGTCACCGACCCAAACACCGGAAAGAAGTATCAAGGTACTTTTGAAGTGAGTGGATATGGGGAGCGATATAGTAATCCCAATGGGAATTTAACTCCCACGGTCTTTGATTTCAAGTCTGATATCCCAGGTTTACCAGGTGTAACATCTTTGACCATAACTAACGCTAGTTTGGCAAATTTAAGAATCATAGTACCTATAAATGAAACTTCTATTCCAGAACCCGCTAGCCTTCTCGGAACTCTGATGGTAGCTAGTTTTGGTATCGTTCTGAAAAGAAGAAAAGACAGCGGACTTAGGAAGACGTTTTAAAACTAAAAGCCTGTTGTAAAAAAGCTCACAAGGCTGAAGCTGAATTGTAAAAATCAGTGCCTTGTGAGCAAATAATCTCAGACAATAAGGACTTTAATCCTTATTACTAACTTATTTATCTATCAATTTAAAATAAGCCGGACTTTTGCAAATCCGGCTGAGTTTAATCATTCATCTATACGCAGTAGCTTGCGATAAAACGGTTGCGAAAAATCGGTTATACGATAACGTTTATAGTTATCCATAAGTTCAATTAAAAAATTAATAAACTCGAAACTAGCCATCATCAGTTCATAACTCAGGTCAGCATTGCCATCAAACTGAATTCGGCAACGGGTTAAGTCTGAGGGTAAAGTAGCAACATTCCAAGAGGCGACAAAGGGGACATGTTCGCTGGCTTCAATTTTCCGATGTCCCTCCAAGACCCCTTTTTGATAAAGACTGATGGCATAGGGTAAGAAATTGCGCCTAGCACCCTGAACATAAGGTAAGTAAACACTCGCTTGTTGTTGAGTTGCAGGCTGGAGTTGCTCAATAGACATAGTTAAATATTCCTCAAGTTAGTTAGCAACTGGGGATATTAGTGGATGTTAGTAGTATTCCCCAAAGATGTGTCTAAAGCACATAGTGGTCAGTGAAGAAGGGAATAGGGTACAGGTTACAGGGTACAGATTATTCCCTATCACCTGTCACCTGTCAGCTCTCTAATCCCAATACCAATGCCCCATGCCTAATAAATGAAGTTACTACTAAGAAATATTAAAATTTCGGTTACAATGATGCTGCATTAACTGTTATCGAATCTGGGAACGGTAACACTAAAAATCCCTACTGTACAGTGGTGGATGCCGTTATTGCAGTTTTTCCCAACAAAAAGCTGCTGCTACCTTGCTATTACTTTACCCAAACCGGAGTTCTCATTAGAGAAAGTCCGACTCTACAAGCTTCCTGCCGAAGTGGCTATCAAAGGAATCAAGCTTCTGTCTAAGAGTAGCAAACGCGGTTAATATGAGGTAATTACGCACAGTGGCGGTGACAACAAATGTAGTCCCAGCGGCTTTTGGCTTAGGGATAGCGGGTATTGCAGTTTGCCCATTCCGATTAATATCGGGAAAAGTAGCTTAGGGATATTTGTCCGTAAAATTACTAACTGTAGACAAATAGTGGTTTTTGAATCAAGCAACCTAACCTATGCCAGCGAATTCCTGGCCCGAAGAAGATTCTTATCAAGAGCTCGATCCGCTCAACTCCTTGTTATCTGACCTATCAGTAGATGAGGAGTCAGTGTTAGAGACAGATTCTATGTCTCTACCATCCCGGTTTCAAGGTCGTAGAGGCAAAGCAGCTCTAGTCTTGACTATCGTCTGGAGTGGCACGATCGCTCTACATTTAGTTTCTTGGGCTTCCATTTTTATTCTAGGACTGACCACCATTCTAGGATTTCATGCTTTGGTGGTGGTGTTTACTAAATCCCGTCGCTATCCAAAAGAAATACAGGGAGATTTACCTTCTGTTTCGGTGCTAGTGGCTGCGAAAAATGAGGAAGCGGTAATTGCTAAATTAGTCAAAAATCTTTGTAATCTGGAATATCCAGGTGGGGAGTACGAAATTTGGATAATTGACGATCGCAGCAGTGATAGCACGCCACATTTATTAGCGGAACTCGCACAGAAACACGACCAGCTAAAAGTACTAAGGCGTTCAGCAGAAGCTACTGGTGGCAAATCGGGAGCGTTGAATCAGGTATTGCCGCTGACAAAGGGCGACATTATAGCAGTATTTGATGCTGATGCCCAAGTAACACCAGACTTACTGCAACAGGTAATACCTTTATTTCAAAGAGAAAACGTGGGGGCGGTGCAGGTGCGAAAAGCGATCGCCAACGCTAAAGCAAACTTTTGGACTAAGGGTCAAATGGCCGAAATGGCCCTTGATACTTGGTTTCAGCAACAGCGGACTGCCCTTGGTGGCATTGGCGAGCTGCGGGGCAATGGTCAATTTGTCCGGCGTTCCGCCTTGGAAAGCTGCGGTGGCTGGAATGAAGAAACCATTACCGATGATTTGGATTTGACAATCCGTTTACATTTGGATAAATGGGATATTGAGTGTGTTTTCCATCCAGCGGTGCAAGAAGAAGGAGTGACAAATGCAGTTTCACTTTGGCATCAGCGCAACCGTTGGGCAGAAGGCGGTTATCAGCGCTATTTAGATTATTGGGATTTAATTCTCAAAAACCGGATGGGATGGCGTAAAAGCTGGGATTTGCTGATTTTTATGCTGATTATGTATATCTTGCCGACAGCAGCAGTCCCAGATTTATTAATGGCGATCGCTCGTCATCGTCCACCAATGTTAAGTCCGATCACAGGCTTGTCCATTTCTATGTCGATGGTAGGGATGTTTACAGGTCTGAAGCGGGTACGTCAAGATCAAAAATTCCCACTTTCTACATATCTTACGATGCTGGTGCAAACCCTGCGTGGCAGTTTATATATGTTGCACTGGTTAGTCGTCATGAGCAGCACTACTGCTCGGATGTCGGTAAGACCAAAGCGCCTGAAATGGGTGAAAACCTTGCATACGGGGAATGGAGAATAGGGAATAGGCAATAGGGCATGGGGCATGGGGAATAGGGAATGGAGCGGGGGATGGGGAATGACGAATAGGGGAGAGTTTTCCCCTCTGCACCCCGCCCAATGCCCAATGACGGCAGTTGCTCCACTTGGGGAGACCCCAAGACCGCACTGCCTCCCCAATGCCCAATCCCGAATTTTTTATTCATCATCCACGTCTGCTTCTTCTACCCATTCTGGTGTAGTTATGGAATCGGAGAATTCTGGAAAATCATCTGCAAAACGGATGATTTGTCCGTTGAAAAATTCTGCTACACGTTGAGCTGCGATCGCTACTTCGTCAGGTTCCCAATCAGGTGCGGGTGTTTGTTTTGGGGGTGGAGGCAAAGTTTGCATCCCGTTTGCATTTACCCCGTTTCCATTTGCCCTATTTCCATTTACACCATTGCCATTTCTTGCTGCTGTCGGTGCTGGTGGTGGATTAGTTGGCCGTGGTGCCGACGCTGGAGGCGAAATTTGCTGGTTGTAACTGGGAGTTGGTGGTTGCTGAGAGCGAGTAGAATCTTTTGGCGGAGGATTTTTTTTGGCTGAGGTAGGAGTTACAGAACTGACTTGTTCCAGATTTACCTGAACTTCACGTTGAAAAGTCTGCTGGAAAGCTGCTTTCATCATCGGGAGATCAGATTTAAGTGTTTCATACCATTTAGCCCCTTTAACAGCAATACGCGCTACAGTACCGTTAAACTCTATTAGCTGGCACATTTGTCCAAGTAAAGCTTGCCTGGAAGGCATCGGAAAATTAGTACGCACCTGTTGCCAAACCTGAGTTAAGTCATATTCTGCTTCGCCAACAACTTCTGAAGTTACTGGTTCAAGGTTCGCAGGTGGCACGGGTACGGATACAGGTTCTGGGGTTGGTGGTGAAACTGATTTAGCAGCAGCAGAATTGTGATTTGTTTGCCGTTCAACTGGGGGAGATGAAGTGACGGGCTGATTTTGGGCTGTCGCTTGATGATTGACAGATGCAGAATTATGATTTGTTTGCGGTTCAGCTACAGGTACAGAAGAGACTGGGTGATTTTGGGCAACGACTGGAGGATAGTTTGGAGATACAGCAGGTGTATTAACTCGTGGCGCGACACTTGAGGTTTGTGGCTGAATATTCGTCGTCGCACTGGGTAACAATCCTAGTAATGTTACCTCCAACCACAAACGTGGCTGGGTGGTATTTTTAATTTGTACTTCAGCTTCTCGCAAGTGTTTCTGTCCCGCCAAAATCACGCTCATATCGAAGTATTGAGCAAACTCAACCAGCGCTGTCCAAGTTTGCTGAGTACAAACAACTAAATCGTGGCGGTTGGGCGCTGTTTTGGCAATCAGTAAATCGCGGTAAAAAGCAGCGAGATTTTGCAGAATAGTTAGGGGTTCTCGACCGCGATCTAGGATGTAGTGGGTACAGTCTAGAACCGCTTCCGGTTTATCTTGAGCGATCGCATTTAAAAGCGCTAGCAAGTCCTGTTCGCTTACCGTCCCCACCAAATCCCAAACTCGCTCTGGCGTGACTTCACCTGCTAACAAGCTTAATTGGTCGAGTAGACTTTCGGCATCTCGCAAGCCTCCCTGAGAAAGTTGGGCTACCAGGGTGACAGCATCAAGTGAAATATGAATGTTTTCTTTATAGGCGATCGCGCTTAAATGCTTCACCATCGCCTCTAACTGAATGCGTCTAAAATCAAACCTTTGACAGCGCGAAATAATTGTTGGTAAAACCCGTTGCGGGTCTGTTGTCGCCAATACAAAAACCACGTGTTTCGGTGGTTCTTCTAGTGTCTTGAGTAGCGCATTGAATGCCTGGGTACTGAGCATATGGCAATTATGCACCAAAAGCCCATTAGCAACAAAGTTATGATTATCTGCTACTTCAATGTCATAGACTCGCTCGAGCCCAGCGAGGTGAACAGATTCGACAGTCTCCAAACTTGTAATCCATTGAGGGGATGGAATATTGTTTAAGGTCTGCCAGCCATTTTCTACTGGTGCTTGCCCCCAACCGTATATAGTGGTATGTCTTGCCTGTACTACTTCTGGTGTAAAATTTTGTTGTTGCTGAGTATCCCATTGCTGTAAGCCAAGTAGCAATGAGTTGGTTTTCTGCGGCAGAGAATCCTTCGGTATGTAGTTGAATTTGTGGACTTCCTTCTGGACTGAGGGTGCGTCCATCGATACCAAATTTGTAAATGAGGATGCCGCATCCGCATTCACAGGGGATAGTATCTTCACTCCTTCTTTTACGTCCAATGCTTGTAGCCATCCCTGGTTTGTCCTAATTAAATGATTATCGGTACATCTAATTTCTCGGTTAGTTGTCTTTATAACCAGGGTTTGCCGTTCTCCTTGCTCTAACCATCTGACAACTTTCTTGAATTCCCACTTAAGAGATGAGTCGTTGTAACTCAGTACTTTCTTCCCTTTAATTTTGGGATCGTCAATTCTGTGAAGTCCCTCATCAGTCAAGATCAGAGAATCTCCAGTTAAGCATTCGTCGATTACATAAACCTTGTAGCGACACTGCACAGGAGCAAACTGGGCTTTTTCAATCAACTCGCGGATATTATCGACACCAGTATTACTAGCGGCATCGATTTCAATTACATCTAGGGTGTAGCCCTTAGCGATCCCCTGACAAACCTCACACACGCCGCAGGGTTCAGCCGTGGGCCGATCGCTTTTGAGACAATTGAGGGACTTAGCCAAAATCCGGGCACTAGAAGTTTTCCCCGTACCTCTTGGCCCAGTGAATAAGTAGGCGGGGGCGATTTTAGATGTGCCGATCGCGTTCGTGAGGGTGGTGGCGATCGCCTCTTGGCCCACCAGTTCAGCAAAACTTTTGGGGCGATATTTGTGGTGCAGGGGTTCGTAAGACATGGAAAAATAGACTTCAATGCCTTTCAATGTTGATTAGTAGCACCGAGTCGAGTTGAGGATTCAATTATTTTAAACTCTCGTACCTGGCTTTATTTATCGATGTTGCATAGGTCTTGCACTCAACTAATGCCGTAAATTTTGGCACTCAGGAAAGCAAGCAACCAGAGCCGATCCTCTACTATGATTTCAACATCAATAGTATGGGAATTATAGCATATCATTTAGTACATTTGTTCTATTAAAAAACACAGGGAAGCAGAGGAGAATAACTCTTGACAAATGACAAGTGACTAATGACAAATGACTATACGTTTTATTTACTGAACTAACGCCATAGTCCAGTGCGATCGCTACAATTTTATAGATAAAGTAAAACTCGATGGTGCAGCAGATGCTCAAGCGGCTATTTCAATGGCTCAAAAAGCTTTTTCAGAGCTTGTTTGGTGGAAAACAGACTGCCTCAAAATCTAGGGGAAATGTCCAAAAAGAACCAGCGCCACCCCTAAGCGATACGGATCTGGAATTTCTTTTCAACGAACTGTTGCAAGGAGTACATCAAGCACGAGGGGAAGCATGGGCACAGAAGTGGCTGCATAATATCGAACATCGCATCACAACTCAAGACTGGGTTGAGTGGCTAGGGCGCTTTGGCGACAGATTGCTCGCATCTCCGACACCCAATAATGAAATGGCGGCGCGGTTAGTGCAATTGGGTGAGTTAAAAGTCGGAGAAATTGGAGATGTTGCCTATAATATCGGGATGCAGTTGTTGACACGCAATGAAGGCGAACCAGTTTGGGAATATGAAGGACCAGATGCTTTTAGCACTCCTTTGCCCTCTGAGGGAACTGTCTCAGTATCGGAGTCAGCAGATGCACCAGAGAACCTCCCAGAGGGAGAATACCAAACTGTCACCCTAGAACAGTTGTTTGTAATGTTACAGGAGGATGAAAATTTACGTCAGCAGATTGCTCAACAGCTTGCGGTTGAAACAGACGATCCACAAGTGCTTGTCCAGGCATTAATTAGTCAGTTATATCCTGCTGGGCAATCGACTACAGAGCAAACTGAAAATTAACTGCTTGCCACAATCAAATTCAAGAGTTAAATCTGGGAATTGTTACGTTGTAATGCTATGCTCTTGAAGATTTGTATATTTTTTGCTAACCTGCTACGGAAGCGCTGTCCGAATCTAATGGGTTTTTACGTAATTGATGATTTTTTTAAGACAACGATGGCTAAAATCTAGAAAAACAAAATCCAAGAGTGTGGCAGATGCTCAGGCGGATATCGCAGTCGCTTAAAAGGTTTTTAAAGCGCCTCATTGCAAGTAAACAGAATAGTTCTCTCAAAGGTGCGAGAGGACGCAATCTGGTGGGGGTACCACCAGAACTAACCAATGCGGATCTGGAACAATTGTTTATCCAATTGTTAGAAGGCGTGCATCAAGCACGAGGACGACAGTGGGCATTGAGGTATCTGCAACGAATCGAAAATCGCATTCCGGCTGAACGTTGGATAGACTGGTTGGTGATGTTTGGTGAAAGCTTACTAGCTTCACCTACACCAAATCCTCTTTTAGCAACACAGATGGTGCAATTAGGGGAACTTGGTGTTGGCAGAATTGGAGAAGTTGCTTATGACATTGGCATTCGGCTAATGCAAAACTTACCTACAGAAATAGAAAATTATCAGGACAATCAGGCACAAGACGATCTAGAAATCACTCCTGGGCAAGAACTGATCCGCGAGTTGGGCGAGCAGTTATGGGAGTATGATGAGCCAGATGTAATCGAAACTACTCCTGGACAAGAACTGATCCGCGATTTGGGCGAGCAGTTATGGGAATATGATGAGCCAGATGTAATCGAAGCTACAACCGATGAAGAAATTATCCCAACTTCTCCCGGACAAGAGCTAATTCGTAGCTTTGGCGAGCAATTATGGGAATATGATGAGCCAGATATTGAACCAATAACGTCAGCACCTCAAAATGTCTCTTTTGAGGAGACATCGCCCGAAAACTTCGAGGAACTGGTATGGGAATCTGAAAGGGAAGACGCCCAAGCTACAATACCAGAAAATATCCCCCTGCCGACAGCAGAAGATACAATCAGCTTGTTAACCCAACTTCGGTTCGACGAAGAAGAAGTTGTTCAAATTACTACACCAGCAAATTTTCTTTCCACGAGACAAAAGACTGAATTGGCAACGTCTCCCTCGGTGGAAACCTGGGATAACACTTTGACGAATTTAGAGCCAAATGTAGCTAATACTTTAGATGAGTTGTGGGTGAAGTTGGATCAAAGTACCAATTTAGTCCAGCAACTTGCTTCAGATTTGGCAGTTCAAAGCAGTAATTCTCCTGGTATTATTGAGCGGCATAACGATAATCCGATTACCCACGCTCAAGGGTGGTTTTACCAAGGTCTAAGCCAAGCGAAAACAGGCGATTTGCTAGGTGCGATCGCATCTTACGATCGAGCGATTGAAATGCAACCCGAATTATCAGAATATTGGTTTAATCGAGGCTTAACGCTGTTCCATTTAGAACGTTTTGATGAAGCGATCGCGTCTTATGAAACAGCCATAGAACTGAAACCAGACTTTTACAAAGCTTGGTACAACCGGGGTGGAACTCTCGGAGAATTAGGATACTTTGAAGAAGCGATCGCTTCTTTTGACAAAGCTATAGAAATCAAGCCAGACTATCAAGAAGCGTGGTCTAGCAAGGGTTTGGCACTGCTGAAATTAGGTTGGCTACCAGAAGCTATTGCTAGTTATGACCAAGCGCTACAACTCCAACCAGAAGACCAGGAAAACTGGTATTACCGAGGCATAGCCCTAGCCGTCAGCGAACAATTTGCCGAGGCGATTATATCTTACGACAGAGCTATAGAAATTAACCCAGATTACCACGAAGTGTGGATAGATCGGGGTGTAGTGCTGTTTAATTTAGGCAGGTGGTCAGAAGCGATCGCTTCCTGGGACAAAGCACTTTCAGTTCAAGCCGACTTCTACTTAGCTTGGTACAACCGAGGTATAGCATTAGACAACTTAGGGCGCAGACAAGAAGCGATCGCCTCCTATCAACAAGCGATCGCCATTAAACCCGATTTCCATTTAGCTTGGTATAATCAAGCAGTAGCACTGTTTTATTTAGAACAATTTGCCGAAGCGATCGTTTGTTATGACAACGCTTTGCAAATTAAACAAGACTATTGGGAAGCTTGGATTGGTCGGGGAACTGCGATCGGTCATTTAGTAGATTCTGACGTTTTGCAAAATTTGTCGAGTAGTATCATCGCGACAAATCCTGCTTTACAACAGGGCGGCTACGAAGGAAAATTAAAAAGCTACGAAGAAGGGTTAAAGCATCTGCGGACAGATACCCATCCAGAAGGTTGGGGTAGATTGCATTTTGCGATCGCTAATACTTACTATGAGCAAGGCAAAAAACATACCAATCCCCGCGATTATTGGCGCAAAGCTGCATCTGAGTACCATCAAGCGCTGTTAACCCTGACATTAGAATATTTTCCCCAGTTGCATCTAGAGGTTTTGCAATCTCTCAGCAAAGTGTTGATGGGTTTGGGACAAACCACACAAGTTCAAGAATTGCTGCAACGTGGGACAGATTTATTGCGACAATTACTCAGTGAAGAAACTCGCTCAGATGAAAGTAAAAAACAGTTAGCTTTAAAATTTGCAGGCTTCGATCAATTGGCAGTAGATTTAGCTGTGGAGTCGGGTGATTTAGTAGAAGCTTGGGAAATTGCCGAACAAGGTAAAAATGCTTGTTTAAACTGGCTGCTTTCTGGCTGGAATAATAATATTTACTCGCCTTATTATGGCGCAATTCAACAACTATTCAATCCTTCAACAGCAATTATTTACTGGCATATTAGTCCAGTTGCCCTACATACTTTTATTCTCAAAGACCAAGCACCATCACCAATTCTCCTGTTTACACCCATGCAAGATACTGGGGTAATACCTTTAGGAGAAGATGCTATTCGTCTTAATGAATTGCCTCTACCCGAAGCAGTGCAACGCCTAATTGAATTTGAAATTTGGCTAGAAAATTGGCATCAACAATACCAAGAATATCGCAGCACAGCCCACGACAAAGAAAGTAAAAGTCAGCATTCTTGGCGAGTTGAGATGGAGGAGAAGCTGTTGCAACTGTATGAAATCCTGAATATTTCCACAATTGCACAGGAACTCGAAGGTATCACCCAACTGGTCTTAATTCCTCACCGTGACTTGTACAGATTGCCCATTCATACACTTTTCCATTTTTCTTCGCCATCACCAGAAGAGTTACCGAATGTGGAATCAAATTTCAGCTTTACTTATCTACCTAGTGCCCAAATAGGTTTATCAATCAGAACTGAGGATATTTGGCAGTGGCAAAATAAGTTACTGCTCAGTGTTGAACATCCTGAAAGTACAGGTTATCCCACACTTAAATTTGCCAAACTGGAGTCTGAAATTGTTAGTCAGATGTTCAATAATATCCAACGAATTCAAGGGGCAGAAGCTACGAAAAGTATTGTTGAAAATGCCCTATTTGATAATTATAATATATTGCATTTTACAGGTCATGTTACTAATAATTTAGCTGAACCGAAAAAGTCAGAATTAGCATTAGCGGGTGAAGACAGACTTACTCTAGATGAATGCCAACAAAATCTAGATAGTTACAACCTTATTACCCTCTCTGCCTGTGAAAATTTAAGTACTAACAACTACACTATCACCAGCGAATATGTAAGTTTAGTCAGTGGTTTTGTAACTCAAGGCGTACCTCATGTAGTGAGTACTCTTTGGACTGTAGAATCTTCGGCTAGCGCCTTGGTGATGATCGAGTTTTACCGACGATTACAGCCCAATAAATCAGCAGTTACTGCCTTAGCTGAAGCAACACGATGGCTGAAAGAACTAACTGCTGGAGAACTGACAAAATGGTATGAAGATATCTTAAATAATCTGCATCCAGAAGAAGTAAGAATTCAAACTTATTTAGCGACTCAACTATATAGAAATAGTAAAATGGCATCAGATAAAATTCTTTATAATCATCCTTATTATTGGGCAGCATTTACGATTACGGGTAAGCCTAATTAATACTTTTAAACTTTGATTACAGCTATAAAATTAGCCAGATACTTGTTTTTAGCTTCATCTCAGAATTGGGTAGAAATGAAAACAATTGAAGAATTAAAGACTCGAATCAAAGAACTCAGTAGTCAAGCTGTAAAATTTAGTAAAAAAGCAACTGAAGTGTGTTTGACTAATCGCGAACAAGCTAAACATTTCAGACAACAAGCTAGAGAAGCTAGTAAGCGTTGTCAGCTATTGATACAAGAATTGAAACGGCAATAGGTTTAAAATAATTCGTACTGATACCAATTCACAAAAAATATGATACAGATGCAAACCATAAAACCTATGCTAATTGTCACTTTCTTAATTTTGAATTTTGAATTTTGAATTTTGAATTGGTATGAGGGGTTTATTATGCCAGATGTTCGGTTTGATAAATACTATCGTTATGAAGACTTAACGCGCATTCTGCACAGTTATGCGAAGGAATTTCCCCAACTAGTACGCATAGAAAGCATTGGCAAAAGTTACGAAGGACGTGACATTTGGCTATTGACAGTTAGCAACTTTGCCACTGGCGCACATCAAGAAAAACCTGCCCTCTGGGTTGATGGCAACATTCACGCCACTGAACTAGCACCATCAAGTGTTTGTTTATACCTATTGCAAACATTAGCGACAGCTTATGGTACTCACCCAGAAATTACCCGTTGTTTGGATACCCGCACCTTCTACATTTGCCCCCGTGTTAATCCTGATGGTGCGGAGTTGGCATTGGCTGACAAACCGAAATTTATTCGCTCCGGTACTCGCCCTTATCCTTATGATGAGGAAAGCAACGATGGCTTAGTGATGGAAGATATCGATGGCGATGGTCGGATTTTATTGATGCGAATCCCCGATGCTAATGGGGCTTGGAAAGTCTGTCCGACTGAACCTCGCCTGCTGGTGCGACGCGAACCTACAGAAATCGATGGTCAGTATTATCGCGTACTACCGGAAGGAAAGATAGAAAATTATGACGGAGTTCAGATTCAGATTCAGCGTTCTAAGCAAGGGCTAGATTTAAACCGGAATTTTCCATTTTTGTGGCGGCAAGAATCTGAGCAATCGGGGGCTGGTTCTTATCCTACATCTGAAACAGAAGTGCGATCGCTAGTTCAATTTATCACTACCCATCCTAATATTACAGGAGCGATCGCTTTTCATACCTTTAGCGGTGTTCTCATCCGTCCCTACACCCACCTCAGCGATGATGAATTTCCGGTCAATGACCTCCGCACTTATCAACGCATTGGCGCAAAAGGTACTGAACTTACTCAATACCCAGCCATCTCTGCCTTTCATGATTTCCGCTACGACCCCAAAGACGTAATTACAGGTACATTCGACGATTGGGCTTATGAATATCAAGGTCTATTTGCCTGGACAGTAGAAGTCTGGAGTCCGCAGCGCCAAGCTGGAATTAATGATTATAAATACATCGATTGGCAACGAGAACACTCTGTAGAAGATGACCTGAAGTTGCTGCGTTGGAACGATGAGAAACTTGCAGGTAAAGGCTACGTAGATTGGTATCCCTTCGAGCATCCCCAACTCGGTCAGATTGAACTAGGCGGCTGGGATACCATGTACGCTTGGACAAATCCACCCCCTGAATTTCTGGAGAAAGAAATAGCCCTCTTTCCAGAATGGCTAGTTTGGCATCTATTAATATCTCCGCGTTTAGAAATTTACGAAGCCAGTGTCCATAGCTTGGGTGATGATACTTATCGGGTGCAATTAGTTGTGCATAATACAGGCTGGTTGCCCACTAATGTCACCCAAAAAGCTTTAGAAAAAAAACTGGTGCAAGGCTGTATCTGTGAAATTGAACTGCCTCCTGGGGGAACTTTGGTAACGGGTAAGCCCCGTGAAGAGTTAGGTCAATTAGAAGGACGAGCCTACAAGCCTTCAACTCCCATTAGACGGCACAGCGATCCTACCAAGGATCGGGCAAAAATGGAATGGGTGGTACGTGCGCCCCAAGGTAGTACAGTTAGACTGCTAGCCCGTCATCAACGTGCTGGAGTTGCTCGCACTGAATTGACATTTCCATAATTTGGATATTTAAAATTGTCAAAAATTATCCTAATACAGCTTTGCCTAAACCGATAATTACCGTTCGCCTAATTACACGCGACGAACTTCCCCAACTTTTGGCTTTATATAAGCATCTAAATCCTGTCGATGCACCTCTACCGACTGATGATGTTTTACAATCTATCTGGGATGGGATTTTACACGATCCCCGTTTGTATTACATCGTAGCTGATGTTGATAACCAGCTAGTAGCAACATGTAATTTAACTATTGTTCCCAACTTGACACGTGGCGCACGTCCATACGGCATTATTGAAAATGTTGTCACTCATCTCGATTTTCGACAACAAGGATTGGGTACACAAGTGCTGCATTATGCCTTAACATTAGCATGGCAGCAACAGTGCTATAAAGTGATGCTTCTGAGTGGCTCAAAACGTGAAAAGACGTTGCACTTCTATGAAAATGCAGGGTTCAAACGTGGAGTAAAAACCGGATTTGTTGCCTTCCCTCCAGAGGAGTTGTGAGCAGAACCGATACAGATTATACCTCTTTTCAAAATATTGGTTGATCTATGGGTTCCTTTTCATGAAATAGTCTTTTTTAAAAAAATAAATTCCTAGCCAAAAATGCTGGGGCGATCGGGCTTAGAATTTTTGATTGCGATCGCTAATTTCCAGTCTAGTATTTGAAAATTTACCATTAATGACAACTATCTAAAGAATGAAAGTTTTTCTTCAAAATCTAGCCCTGAGTTAGTTGTATGATTTCGATCGAACTACAATAATACAGCATATCGCCAAGATACTTTTATTTATTAAATCTTGCTAAAGATCATGATACATTGAGTTTGACGGCATTAACCCTCCTCGGCAATTATAAAGAGACGGCTATTAAAAGCCAATTATTTTACTGCTTGACTGGAATTTTAGAACTGAATAAAATCGCCTACTTGCATTAACTCTCTTTATTGTTGCAACATATATTAACACAGGAGCCATGCTTAATTCTTAGTGTGCTCTGCGGTTCTTAAAAAAATAGGAATTCGATACTATGTGTGGTGTACATGAGGATAAACGTTATGAGATATCAAAGCAGCTACTCATAATGTTCAGCGTTTTAATTTTCCAGAGCTAACAGGTTTCATTTCTGGTTTTCATGTCGAGGCGAACCAAATAATCATCTGAGATATTTGTATTCATTTAACCTTGCATCCAGTATTTTCCACATCATCAACCCAAGAAATTGAAAAGAGGATATTTCCATGTCTAGTTTGTCTCGTTGGTCATCAACAAAGGTTGCTTTGCTAGTTCTGGGAATGACAGCTGCTACAATAACTCCCATCGTAATTTCTGCCCCAGCTTCATCTCAAACTCCTGTTCCATCTACGACACCATCACCTGAGACACCATCACCTGCGACACCATCGCCGACTTCAACAGTTAACCTGTCTGATGTTTCCTCAGATTATTGGGCGCGTCCCTTCATTCAAGCCCTAGCTGAGAATAACGTGATTAGTGGCTTTCCTGATGGCACTTATAGACCAAATCAGCCTGTGACTCGTGCGGAATTTGCTGCTTTGATTCAAAAAGCTTTCAGTAACCAAAACCGAGTTCGGCAATTAAGTGCAGGTGGATTTAGTGATGTTCCTGCTAACTACTGGGCCGCTGCTGCAATTCAAAACGCCTACGAAACTGGATTTTTGGCAGGCTATCCTGGGAATGTGTTTAGACCAAATCAAGAAATTCCTAGAGTGCAGGGGATCGTTGCCTTAAGTAGTGGTTTAGGTTTAACTGGTGGCGATACAAGTACTCTCACTACTTACTACAACGATGCCTCAGCTATCCCAGAGTATGCTGTTGGCAGTGTGGCAGCAGCGACAGTAAGTAATCTTGTTGTCAACTACCCGGATGTAAAACAACTCAATCCGCAACAGTCTTTGACTCGTGCGGAAGCAGCAGCACTTTTATATCAAGCTTTAGTTAAACAAGGACGGGCGCAACCCATTGCTAGCAATCTTCCAGCTAGTCAGTACGTTGTAGCTGGAACTCCTACAAGTACTGATATTGTTTCTCTAACGGCATCCAGTAGTTCTTTTACAACTCTGACTTCTTTATTAAAGACAGCTGGTCTAGCAGATGTTCTTCAACAGCCAGGCCCTTATACAGTCTTTGCTCCCACCAATGACGCATTTGCTGCTTTACCTGCTGCTACCTTAGAACAGTTACAGCAACCAGAGAACAGAGAAGCGTTAGTTAAGATTTTGAGATATCATGTGGTTCCGGGTGCGGTAACTGCTAGTCAACTCTCGGCAGGGGAATTGACAACGGATGAAGGAAGACCTGTAAATGTTAAAATTGATTCCGCTAACAGTCAAGTCTCGGTGAATAATGCCAGAGTTCTCCAAGCGGACGTGAAAGCTAGCAATGGTATTATCCATGCAATTAACCAAGTCCTGATTCCGCCTGATGTTAACATCAGTCAGTTAAATCAGCCACCAACAGGAAATGGGACACCTGATGTTAACGTAGGTAGAGCTACTCGCGGTGGCAGAAGCTATATCGGAGTTGGTGGTAACATTGGTTTGAGCGGCGATGATACAGCTCTGAGCGACACTAACTTTACAGTGATCAGTAAACTTGGTCTGACAAATTATCTCTCAGTGCGACCATCGGTAATCTTTGGGGACGATACAATATTTCTAGTTCCTGTGACTTTAGATTTTTCTCCCCGCAGAGCAGGTTCGGTAGGCGATAGAACCTATAGTATATCTCCTTACATAGGTGCGGGTGTCGCAATTGAAGCTAATGCTGATACTGATATTGGATTACTGTTAACAGGTGGTGTAGACATTCCTCTCGGTTCTAAACTCACGCTAACAGGTGGTGTAAATGCTGCTTTTGTAGATGATACTGATGTCGGACTACAATTAGGAATTGGCTATAACTTCAGGTAAATAGAAGTAGAACATGCAATCAGGGCGCACAACTAACTGTGCGCCTTTGCTGTATTAAGGTCGCTTGATTGCTAAAGTAAGTCCATCGGCGATGGGGACAAGGGAGAGGGTAATGCGTTCGTCATGATGTAACTTCTCGTTCAGCGCCCGGATTGCTTGGGTGCTTTCATCTTGATTTTGCTCATCAGCTACTTGTCCAGACCATAAAACATTATCGATCGCAATCAATCCACCTGGACGAACTAATTGCAGCGATCGCTCATAATATCCATCATAATTTTCTTTATCAGCATCAATAAAGGCAAAATCAAAAGTTTCGGCTTGTCCAGTTGCCAATAGCCGATCTAAAGTTTCCAAAGCTGGAGCCAATTGGAGATCGATTTTATCAGCAACTCCAGCTTCTAGCCAATACCGCCGAGCGATCGCAGTAAATTCTTCACTCACATCACAAGCGATAATCTTGCCATCAGGCGGTAGTGCCAAAGCTACAGAAAGTGAGCTATAACCCGTAAATACTCCAACTTCTAGGGTTTTCTTCGCTGCAATTAACTGCACCAGAAGGCTCATAAACTGCCCTTGTTCTGGTGAAATCTGCATTCCACTCCGGGGATGATTGGCGGTTTCTTGGCGCAACTTCCCAAGAATCTCTGGTTCTCGCAGCGAAACAGATAAAAGATAATTGTAGAGTTGTTTATCAAGACCTATAGACTGTTTTGGCATGATAGATCGGAGAATTGAGAGAAACTACAGTTATACTATCGCTGATCGGTGGAATCTCAGGAATAACATGGTGCGGTTAGTTTTGACAGCAATATTGCTGGTGCTAGTGACAGCTTGTGGCAGTATTGGACTGCTACCGACTAGCGAGTTAGTGCAAAAAGCGATCGCACTTGGGCTAGAACAAACTCAACAAAAACTTAGCCAACAACTAAATCTAGATTTTCAAGGATTTGAAATCAAACGGCTATCAATTACCCAAGAACAACCCCTAACGATTGAAAATTTACCAGCTTTCCACGTTCGGGGAACCTACGATTTGATTCTCAAGCTACCAAAACGTCGCTTGACGCAACCAAAACAACCCTTTGATGTTTACTTGCAAATTCAGCAAGAAGGTAAAACTTGGCGATCGCTAATTACCGAAAAAGGTAGCAAAGATACTCAACCAATTTGGCGTAGTTATTTAGTTGAGTAAACCCATATCATGAAAGTGCTTTTTTACGGTTGCGTAAGAATTGCAAACCAGTAATGTAAACACCAAATACCAGTAAACCTGACATAAAACTGGGTTCAGGAACACTAGCAGTAGATACAGAATTGATACTTACAGCAAAGTCTTGATTTAAGTCTACATTATCACCAAATGAACTGTCGGCAGCACCAATAAATATAAATTTTGCATCACTGGGAACTTGTACAAGAACACCATTAAAATCTACACGTGAAATGTAAAAAATACTATTATCTAAACACTGCAATGGAAGACAACCGTTGGGAAGAATTGCATTAATAGCGCCAGGAACTCTGTCAGTCGTTGCGCCATCATACTCTCCGATGCTTGGTAGTAAGGTATTGTCAGCGCTGAAAGTAGCCCACATTGCACCAAAATATTCATTAGTCGGATCGCCAAAGGGTGAAAAACTGCCAAACCGTTCCAGTTTAATTGTGTCCCCGGAATTAATTCCCAAATCTGTTAGAGAAAAAGGTACGCTGTCAGGACTAAATGTATATGAGGAAATAAAACTTGCACTAGGGTCAATGTTGAATTTAGCTGCCAAAGCTTGAGCAGAATCAATTTTGAATAATACTACTAAGCTGAAGGCAGTTTTAACAGTTGCAACTGATAATTTGGTGAATAATTTAGGAATTTTTTGATTTTTTAACAAGGCTGACATCATGATTTCCTACAAATTGTTAATTACTGAAATCAAAAAAAATTTAAGTCTGAATTCTGCACAGTATGATGTGTGCTACTAGAAAAAGCATCACAAGCATTTCCGTATAACTGGTGAGGCATAGTCATGATCGAGGTATAGTTTCACCGGAGACGACAAGATGTATATTAACTTTTTCGCCAGTTCCATCGCTGGAATAGTGGTTGTGGTGCTAACGGCTTTTGGCTTACTGCAATGGTTGCACATCCCTGCTGGTAACTTTCTTGATTGGGTGATTGGTGGTGCTAGTTTTTGGTGGCTATTGGTAATTGTTACCGTACCGTGGAATGTGCATTTTCAAGCTAAAGAAGTCTTAGCAGAAGCCGCACAATCAACAGAGAAAGGAATTCCAGTTGATGAGAAACAAGTGAAGTATGTCACATTGTTGGCAAAGCGATCGCTCTGGGTTGCCATTGCTTTACACTTATTCTCAGCTGTTGGTCTTTATACTCTTGCTGCCACTGGTATTAGTACAGTGGGATATATAAGTTCTGGTGCAGCTTTGTTATTAACAATTCTGCGTCCAGCGATTCGCGCTTATGAATATTTATATGCGCGGTTAGCGATGATTCGCCAAGAATGGAAGTATCCGCGCGAAGATATTTTTGAACTGCGCGATCGCTTCTCTATATTAGAGCAAAAAATCCAGTCGTTGGAAGATCAACTCAATCCTGAACAACCCTATTCCTTACCCGCAACTCAACAACGTTTTGCCGAAGAAACTCGCAGAGATTTAGCCCGAATCGCCGCTAATTTAGAAGAATTACGGGCGACAAATCAAACGGAACATGAGCGTTTGGCAAGAGAAGCCAGAAATGCGATCGCCCAACTTTCCACAGATGGGCAATTTCTCGATCATGTCCGCGAAATTATTCGATTTTTTAAGACCACTTAATGATTGCTTTAATCCCACATTCCGCACCAGAACTGTCACAAAAGAAATGAGACGTAAATTTTGTAGCCAGTTTTTGACTCAAAACCAAACTGTGAAGGATGAAAAGTTAAAAATTAAGCCGGAGTGAGGAGTAAAATAAATCAGTATAAAAAATCCGGCAGAAAAAAGTAGAGTACTATCATTGAGTAACTCACAAAAATTGATAAAAATTATGCTTGATTAAAATGAAAATCAAATTAACAAATAGTAGCGCTGACAAGCGTTAGGAAAGAATTGTAATATCGATAATCTTTCATCACAGAGGTTTAATATTTGTGAGGCCCCATTAATAATTAATAAATGAATACCTTGAAAACATTGAAATATCCATCTGAGAGTCGGGCGGTATGTGAGTTTACCTAATTGGTTTTTTATTTTTTGATTTTGAGCTAATAAACTTTCACGTAACTGTCTTTGACCTAAAGTATAAATTAACAAACATAACCCCATAATCATTGATAATGCCTCAATGCGCTCCCTTGACTTAAGAAATATGCTGTCTGTCAAGAATAAAGGGTCTTTGAGAAACGCAAATCCTCTCTCACATGATTGTTGAGCTTTATATTCTTTAATCATGTCTGAGTGGCTGAGTTGGGATTCATGGATAACATTAGTTGCTAAAATAAATTTTCCCGAAGCGCGATTTTCTATTTCGATTGCCTCTTTATCCTCTTCTAGCTGCGCTGAAATTTGATAGCAATATTTCCAATCAGTCTGAGAGTTATTTTTGCTCTTAATTTGAGGCTTTAACTGTTTTTTAGATATTTTAATTTCAGTCAAACAATGATATTTTAATTGCTCTGATAGATGTAATGCCGCTTTTTTCGCATCTCGATGACAAGCAAATTCTTCATTACATAATTTCGTGAGCTTTTGATGACCATTTATTTGAGCTTGCTGAACACGGCGCATCAGCTGTTTAGAATCTGCTTTTTTGCGTTCTTGACTTTCAACTATCAGCCATCTTTGTTCGATACCAGCATAGTTACTAGACTTGACTATATATGAATAACCTGTTATTTCACTTTGGATGAAATTTTTGGAGTCTATTTCTAATAGTATTTGCTTGGCTAACCCCACTGTCAATGGTACTCTGCATAACCATTTGAGGTTTTTCATCAAATTCAGGTTTTCGGCACTATATAATGCGCTGTCTGCTACCATTAACGCATCTATATCAATATTTTCTCGAAAATTCACGAGAGTCTTCGCAAAAGTTTTCGTATCTGATTGATTTCCTGACGCTGCTTTTAAAAAGATGGGAATATCCCCATCACTACTACAGATTAACTCTATAATAAATTGTTTTAAGTCTGGTCTATGATCTCTTGAATAACCATAGGTAATACTTATTGGTTGTGGTGCTACTTCTATTTCTCTATTTTCATTCTCTGTGATTGTATTTTTTTCAAACACTACTTCTGGTAAGCCTGTTTCATATTCTCCATGTAAGTGCATTGAACTTGAATCCAAGTGCAATGATGACAACTCTACTCCATATTTTTTTACTGCTGCTAACGCTATTAGAGTGAAGATTTCACTTAATCCCTTCAAATATAATTGGTCTAATACTCTTCCTAATCTGTCATCGTTTAAATATTCTGGTAATATCCCTTCTCCTAACAGATGTTCACAGGCGTAGCCATCCATATATTTAGGAAACATATATAACGTTCCTGATACAAAACCTAACCCATTTAATATCATTGCTTTAACCGCCTGACCCCCACTTACCTTTTCTTGTGGGTGCTGTCCGAGTATTTTATTTATTTGGGATACCAGCCCTATTTCATCGATGATTCCTGCTACTATCCCCAGGTGATCTAGATTTTTTACCTCAATATTCAAGGGCAAATTCATTTTCACACTACATTCCATCAACTATTTTTAGTTTTTCATTCTGGGAAGCTTATGGAGTGCTAATTTTATTTATTTTTTGACTTTTACCCTGATTCTGGCTACTAACTTTGCTCCTGGATATTAATTGTCTCAATTTTTACTAAGATTCTTGATTTACTTACTGCTTTCTCTGTGTGCCACTTTTGGGTGCGGAATGTGGGTTTAATAGCTACAGCTCTAGCAGTTGTCGTTTATATAAAGTACATCTTTTAACCTCAACCCTAATGCCTCTGCTTACTAAGGAGAAGGGAGTGTTTGCCTCAGCAAATACGGGGTGAGGTTCCGAATGTATATGTTATAACTTTGTACGAATGATGATTAGTAAAGCTTACATAACTTCAGGAGTACTCACGGTGAATCAGATACAACTGACTTTAACTATTGGTTACTTATTAATGACATGCTATTTTTTAACTAATTGGTTGATATTTTCTTTACATCATCCTGCTTCCAATCCAGAAGATAAATTTTTCTCGTTTGTGATGTTTATGGTGACAACTATCTTCTGGCCTTTGATGATTCCGATGTCTTGTTTAGAAATGGTTCAACAAAAGCGTATAGACTTTAATAAAATGATACCTGTTCTCTTAGCAATATTTGTATTTAGTGTTTCATATTATTTAACCGAATAATTAATAATTCCTCCTCCTAAATTGCATAGATATTCAAGAGAAGCCGGAGGTTTGATTTGTTACCCTCCGGCTTCTTTATGCACAACTACCTTTACTTGTTAGGCAGTCTATTTATTAAACTTGAATAAACTTGAAATTTCTTAACGGCGTCTGCTGCCAAAACCAGTTGAGCGGCGGGGGGCTGAACTACGTCCACTACCAAAACCACTGCCAGAATTGCGTCTGGGTGAAGTGGCTCTACCAGAGGGTCGCAACGTACTACCACCAAAACCAGAACCAGAAGGACGGTTATTACCTGTAGTGCTACGCGGTGTATTGCGTATATTTGTATTTCCAGGATATGACCTTCTAATTGTCCCTGTATTGCGGAAGGCAGTGCGATTTGTTACGGCTACGGGTGGCGCATTGTAGCGAGTTTGATAGTGTTGAACTGCTTGGCCATAGCTTGCGCCATATCCACCGAAGCCACTTAATCCTTGTCCTGGGTAATAGGCAGGGGGTACATAATATTGGGGTCTAAACAACATACTACCAATTGCCTGTCCCGCCAAGCTACCAGCTACAGACCCAGCAAATGGTGCCCAGAAGTTATTTTCTCGACGGACTACAACCGTCTCTTGTTGTCCTGTTTGGGGATTAGTTCTATTCTCAGTAACGTTGTGGACGTACTCAATTTTAAAATCTTCCGTCAGATATAAAATTGGTTGCCCTTTTTCTACCTTCAGATAGCTTTTTTTACCCTGCTTGATTTCATCATCAGTTAACCGCGCCATTTGCAAATTTTCAGTTGCAAAGGTTGGGGGATTATTGTTAAGTAAAAACAGGCTATACTCACCAGTTGCATCGTCATAAGTGGCTTGTTGTATTTGATACTCGCCATCCCTCAACTTTGTACTAGTAGAGGTTTGGTTAACGTTCTTAGCTGGAGGAGTACTTTGGTTCTCGCCACCACAAGCAACAGTTGTGATACACAAACTCAGAGCTAAAAAAACGGCTGTAAATTTACGTACTATGGTCATGATCATTGGATTATTGTCCTATCTCTGAGCTTAACAATTTATCATCTAAGTAGTAAGTACGGACTACCCGACATATTACAAAGGAATCAATTCTGGGTAATATTGCAACAGTTGATCGCTACTAAGTTCATCGCCCAACTGTGCCGGTGAGAAATGTACTTGGATTGCCTTTAATTTATGTTTATAGTGCAAATTTATCAATGCTTTCAATCCTTCCTTGAGCGCCTGAACGTTAGAAAGATCGGTTTCCAAATCTGGTACTTCTCCTTCATAAGCTACTGTAATCATCACAATGACGTTGCGGGTTACAGGTATGGATAAAGGTTCATTCGATCCATTGGAAGCGTAATCTGGTTCGCTAAGATATCTTTCGGCAGAGTCAGTAAATAATTCATTTACGTAATCTCCCGCTTCGCCCTCATTCCAAAATACATCACCTTCGTTAGCAGCAGAAAGCCAATATTCATCGTATTGCAGCAGGGTTTGGCTAATTTCTACCAATCCTTCTCCTAAAACTTCTAAATCGCCATCGGCATCGATCGCATTTCGTCCAGCACTATTTAATACTCCCAAAATTGGCGCTACTTCACCTCCCCCTAAGTGCAGAAATAGACGAAACACTACATAGCGAGTTCGACCGATCATTTTATTAAAAATATTGCTCATTTTTTCCTCCAAAATTTTTGTTTTTTGTCATTTGTCATTGGTCACTTGTACTGAGCGTTCGCGTAGCGTCTCGAAGAGAAGCCGAAGTATTGGTCATTTGTCATTAGTTCAATCCCCAATGTCCCATAACTAATGATTAATATAATGAAATCCTTTAACAAAATCTATAATAATATCTAATGGAGGTAATATATTTTTTGTTGAATCACTGGATATATCATAAGCTGAAGCATTAAGAGCAGAGCGATTAATAAATCTTTTTCCAAAGTTGGGATGATCGTAAACAATCAAAGTGTGGGCACTGGAATTCGTTAAAACTATTTGGGCTGGGGCTTTACAAAAATTTAATTTTGCGGCTACTTCGATATTTTTTTTCATCTGTTTAATTGTTGTAGCCTGATTCATAGCTTGTTCAAAAAGAGTATTTAATTGTTTGACTATCTGAGGCGATTTTAAGTTTTGGTTTGCAACAACTTTATTGTTAATTATTTCCACTATACTGGAAATATTTTTTTGGGTAGATGCTGCATCTAGAAAGGGAAGAATGACAATGTAAGCTGTGGGAAATAATGCTTCGTCGCTATCTACATGAAAGGTAAAAATAGTCCGGCGACGGCCACTTTCAATGCTTGGAGGTTGTTTCAGCCCTCGATATTCTTGAGCAATTTGGTAGTAAGCGCCAGCGATCGCAAAATTGGCTTCATGTTCTAGAGCTGCATCAACAATAATCCGAATTGTTGGCGGTGTTTCGTTAAAAAAATCTCGTGACTCTTCAGAATGGAAATTTTGGACAATGGAGCGATCGCCATTTGGGCTAAGATCGACCCATTCACAAACTATGCCTTCGGTTTTTAAACCAAATCTGGAAGTGGCATAAAGCTTGGCTCCTGTTAAAGTTGCTCCTGTTAAGTCAGCACCGATCCATTCTGCTCTAATTAATTTTGCCTGAGTTAAATTAGCGTGGACTAAACTTGTATTTGTTAAATTGGCATTGCTTAAATCTGCGCCAATTAAATCAGCCCCGCTCAATTTTGCGCCGCTTAAATCTGCCCACCGGAGATTTGCGCTGCTCAAATCTGCCCACCGGAGATTTGCACCACTCAAATCAGCCCCGCTCAAGTTAGCATGGCTGAGATTGGCTTGTCTGAGTTCGGCATCTCGCAAATTTGCACCGCTCAAGTCAGAACGACTCAGGTCACTGGCGTTTAAGTTAGCTATCTCCAAGTTGGCTCCAGTTAAAGAAGCACCTCTCAAGATCGCCTCACTTAAGTTAGCGTGACGGAGATTCGCTTGGCGCAGTGTCGCTTCTCGCAAATCAGCACTGGTGAGATCGGCCTCCAACAAATCAGCGCGACTGAGGTCAGCGCGAACTAACTCGGTGCGGATTAATGAGGCTCCTCTAAGTTGAGCGCGACTTAGATCGGCTCGAATCAAATTAGCAACGTTGAGACTGGCGTTATTAAGAATGGCGCTGCATAGATTTGCACCACTGAGTCTGGCTACATTCAGCTTGACATTGCTCAAATTAGCTTCACTCAGATTCGCGCCACTCAGGTTGACTATACTCAAATTAGCATCGCTCAGATTTACGCCACTGAGTTTTACTCCACTCAGATTAGCTTCTGGGAGGTCAACACCACTAAAGTTTAAGACTCCTGCTGCGTATTGTTCCAGTAATTCCTCTACAGTCATCGATGCTACCCCTTGGATGCCAACTTTAATAGTTGGTAAAGTCATAAAAAACGGAATGTCAAAATCAAAAATGAATATTGGAATTTTAGGATTGGGACTGATTGGCGGATCTTTGGGTTTTGATTTGCGATCGCAAGGACATCATATCTTAGGAGTTAGTCGCCGTGAAGCAACCTGTCAAAAGGCAGTTACCTTGGGCAGTGTTGATGAAGCATCAGTCGATCTGAGCCTATTAGCCGCCGCAGAAGTTGTATTTATTTGTACACCTCTAGCGCTTATTGTGCCCCAATTTGAACAGTTAATCGCTCATTTGTCTACGGCTACAGTCGTCACGGATGTAGGTTCGGCAAAAGCACAGATAGTTAAGGATATTACTCCCCTTTGGGATAATTTTATCGGCGGTCATCCAATGGCAGGCAGAACAGATAGTGGGATAGAAGCTGCACAGCGCGATTTATTTGTTGATAAACCTTATGTCTTAACACCGATAACAACAACTCCAACTAATGCAATTACAGTTGTAGAAGAAATTGTGCGATCGCTCGGAGCTAATATCTATTTTTGTCAACCAGAGCAACACGACCGCGCTGTGAGTTGGATTTCCCATTTACCGGTGATGGTTAGTTCTTCGTTGATTGCTGCTTGTTTGAGCGAAACTGACCCCGATGTTTTGCAATTAGCCCAAAAGTTAGCTAGTTCGGGTTTTCGGGATACTAGTCGTGTGGGTGGTGGGAATCCAGAATTGGGCGTGATGATGGCGCGGTATAATCGTCAAGCATTGCTGCGATCGCTGCAACAATATCGTCAAAACCTCGATGAATTGACTAATTTAATTGAGCAAGAAAATTGGGCAGTTTTAGAGGAAAAGTTCAAATCAAGGCAACAGGCACGACCTGATTTTGTTTAATAGTTGTCGGGTGCGTTCAGCTATCGATAACGTACCCATTTTTTAATTTAAACCTCGTCTACCTTGAAAACCGTAGTTTTGTAGGTTGGGTGCAGCGATAGCGTAACCCAACAGAAAATTTGGTGGTAATGTTGGGTTGCGTTTCACTCCACCCAACCTACAAAAGTATATTTTTTAAAAAACTCTAGGTTTCAACATAGATGAGGTTTAGTAAGTTAATTGATAAACAGAATTCAGAATTCAGAATTCAGGAGTCAGAATCAATCAGGAAACTTTAGTTATAAGTTGGTCAGCGATAGCCAAGCTGTCATAGTAGAAAATCTTCATGTATTAGGCATGGTACGCAATCATAAATTGGCGAAATCAATATCTGATGCAGGATGGGGAACATTCACCAACTTTTTAGCCTACAAGCTAGAACGCGGAGGTGGAAAGTTGGTTGAGATTGATAGATGATTCCCCAGTTCTAAGCTTTGCTCTAATTGTTTCTATCAAATCGGTGAGATATTATTGGATGTCCGTGAATGGACTTGTCCTCATTGCAAAACTCATCACGATCGTGATGCGAACGCAGCCGTAAATATTAGAGCAGAGGGTATCAGAATGCTTGCCCTGAGCGCAGCCGAAGGGATAAAGGCGGAAGGTTCAGCCGTCTCTGCTGTAGAAGGGGAGGTAAGACCAAAATTAGGGCGAAAGTCCAAGTTGCGGCACTCCCCCGTGATTACAGAAGCCAACACTGTACTTGGTACTCCAAGTCAGTGTGAGTAGTTCACAAATGCTACTCAACAGTCTGATAGTCACCAAACCGATGTACCATACAGATAAATTTACAAAAATCAACAATGGTAGAACGTCCAATCAAGAAATCGGAACGTCAGGCTCAAGCAAACACTGACAGCAATTCCGAAAATTCGGATTCTGTAACTCCGATTGAATCCAACCCCAAAAGCTCAAAACCGAGCCGCGAACGCTCATCTGACAAAGGGAAAAAAGCATCATCTAGGGATGAAAGCAGACCACCGGTAAATCCGGCACTAGCGCGTGGCCCAAAACCGGTTAAACCTCCAACCCCCAAAGTTAAAACAGAAGAACTTGAAACCGAATCAGAATCTATCTCTGAGGAGTCTCAAGACTAAAATTACAAGTGTTGTTGTGTGTGATGTGGGAGGCTATAAGCATATTAAAGATTGAGATTTCTGACTCCGAAGGCAGCGATCGCGCCCCCCATCACCATTAGATTATTTTTAGCGATCGCGTCTCTCATAGAGTTCCTGTATGTCAAATGCGCGAATGGGTAGGTGTACAAATTTCACACCCCCAAAAAATTGCTTCTATCTCAATACCAGTAAGCATTTCACCCCACTCATCACCCAATTATCATCCGCGCAATCTCTGAAATGCTTACAAAAACTAGGATGTCAGCCTTTAACTTTTCCCGGCACTCTTCCCAAAGGAATTCTCTAATGCTATGATTGCTCCAGAATCGCGCAACCGCACCTTGAAAACTAAATATAGCTTGGCTTTCAGGCTCCCGCTATTGCAATTCATCAAAATCCCTATTAGGGATTGAAACAGCCCTATCCTGGGCATCAATCCGGCTCATCTCACATTGCAATTCATCAAAATCCCTATTAGGGATTGAAACATGACATGGAGCGGTGAGTCTGCTGACAGAGTGTATTATTGCAATTCATCAAAATCCCTATTAGGGATTGAAACAGAAAGCACAGACCGGACGGGACAGCTGAAACTGTGGAATTGCAATTCATCAAAATCCCTATTAGGGATTGAAACTATTTGGATCGAAGTATATTTCGTACTCAGCACAAATTGCAATTCATCAAAATCCCTATTAGGGATTGAAACCTGAATTAGAAAAGAAGCTAAATACATTACGCAAAATTGCAATTCATCAAAATCCCTATTAGGGATTGAAACCGCCATCTGCTTTTTTACCGGATGCCGAATCTCCGAAATTGCAATTCATCAAAATCCCTATTAGGGATTGAAACTCATCGTAATAGAAAATAGCCTGAGCTTTATTCAATTAATTGATTATTGCAATTCATCAAAATCCCTATTAGGGATTGAAACTCATCGTAATCGCAATGCAAAAACCCAGCAAACTATTGCAATTCATCAAAATCCCTATTAGGGATTGAAACTTTCTGTGTGTCCTTTGTAAAGATTGTGGCAAAGCCATTGCAATTCATCAAAATCCCTATTAGGGATTGAAACCATTATTAGTACTGCCCTTTGTTCGGGGCATATTGCAATTCATCAAAATCCCTATTAGGGATTGAAACAGAATGCGGATTCTTTATTGATAACCAATGCTTAAATTGCAATTCATCAAAATCCCTATTAGGGATTGAAACCATTAAATCCTGCTGAAACTGTGTTAAGTGTTTGCTCAGATGATTGCAATTCATCAAAATCCCTATTAGGGATTGAAACTCGATACAATCCATCAAAACTACATAATGCATAATATTGCAATTCATCAAAATCCCTATTAGGGATTGAAACCAAGCACTTTACAAACTACGGGAAATAGCCGCATTAGATTGCAATTCATCAAAATCCCTATTAGGGATTGAAACTACCAATATAATCCTTATTCAAAACAGTAAGTAGAATTGCAATTCATCAAAATCCCTATTAGGGATTGAAACTTTGAAACGCAACGCTTTTTGAAGGTTTTTGGGCGTTGATGATTGCAATTCATCAAAATCCCTATTAGGGATTGAAACCAAAAGTTCGTATTGACTTTGCGGTTGAATCCATTATTGCAATTCATCAAAATCCCTATTAGGGATTGAAACGTATCAGTGAGGCAATACACCTTGAAACTTCCGAATTGCAATTCATCAAAATCCCTATTAGGGATTGAAACACAACAGGGGAGCCGATACGCTGCTAATAGGAGATTAAAAATTGCAATTCATCAAAATCCCTATTAGGGATTGAAACTCTAATGCTTGAATCTATTTGCAAATGGTTCTGATTGCAATTCATCAAAATCCCTATTAGGGATTGAAACGACTGTTACTAGCTGGTTGAATGACCACGGTATTATTGCAATTCATCAAAATCCCTATTAGGGATTGAAACATCAATCATAATTTAGCTGGCACGATCGGCGGACTGGCATTGCAATTCATCAAAATCCCTATTAGGGATTGAAACATAAAAACAAGCTCTGGCTGAAACTCCTTTAAATCCATTGCAATTCATCAAAATCCCTATTAGGGATTGAAACGCACTGTAGAAAGATGTCGGCCCAATTCCCACGCATTGCAATTCATCAAAATCCCTATTAGGGATTGAAACATCCCACACGGACGGCGTGAGTTTGACTTTCAAGATTGCAATTCATCAAAATCCCTATTAGGGATTGAAACTTAAAGCCAAGAGGCAGCTACGAAATTAACCAATCATTGCAATTCATCAAAATCCCTATTAGGGATTGAAACTAATTAACAAATCACAAAATAGGAGTAAAACATGGATTGCAATTCATCAAAATCCCTATTAGGGATTGAAACAAATCTTTTCTAGCTTCTGCACCACATTCAGGGCACTCCTGATTGCAATTCATCAAAATCCCTATTAGGGATTGAAACTCAAATCAGCAGTATCCTATGCCCGCTGGGGAAACTATTGCAATTCATCAAAATCCCTATTAGGGATTGAAACTTGAAGAAACCAATATAATCATTGGCACAGAAACTATTGCAATTCATCAAAATCCCTATTAGGGATTGAAACGAAAATTTTTATAGTGAATCCGATAATTACCGGATATTGCAATTCATCAAAATTCCTATTAGGGATTGAAACATAGTGCCTTCACATAAAGTATAGGTACTGTAACATTGCAATTCATCAAAATCCCTATTAGGGATTGAAACCAATTTGAGATTGATACAAATAAGCAGAACCATCATATTGCAATTCATCAAAATCCCTATTAGGGATTGAAACCAATCCAAAAACCAAAACAAATTAAACTACTAAAAATTGCAATTCATCAAAATCCCTATTAGGGATTGAAACCAATCAATAGCAGATTCCGCTAGAAATGAAGTTGATTGCAATTCATCAAAATCCCTATTAGGGATTGAAACAGAGAAAGTTAAAAACCAAGTTTGTAATAGATAGATTGCAATTCATCAAAATCCCTATTAGGGATTGAAACTCATTCATTAACCGAAAAGATATTTCGGCATCTAATTGCAATTCATCAAAATCCCTATTAGGGATTGAAACATCTTGACTTGGCTTTAATAACTTTCCTGCTTATTGCAATTCATCAAAATCCCTATTAGGGATTGAAACTTAGTAAATCCATAGCAACTGCTAATTTCTCTGCGGTTTTTATTGCAATTCATCAAAATCCCTATTAGGGATTGAAACTTAGTAAATAGGCACGAGTGCCTACTTCCATCTGATTGCAATTCATCAAAATCCCTATTAGGGATTGAAACAGCGATCGCTAGTCTTGGTAGATGGGCGATCGCTTATTGCAATTCATCAAAATCCCTATTAGGGATTGAAACGACTGCTACTGCCGGACTTGCTCTATCAATCGTTATTGCAATTCATCAAAATCCCTATTAGGGATTGAAACTCTTAAAAAATCCAATCATGTCATTTTACCAGGAATATTGCAATTCATCAAAATCCCTATTAGGGATTGAAACATATGCTTTACTCTGAGAGACGCATTGCATGGGAGAGAATTGCAATTCATCAAAATCCCTATTAGGGATTGAAACTGACATTTGTAATATCAATTCATCCATGTCACGACATTGCAATTCATCAAAATCCCTATTAGGGATTGAAACTTATGCCAAGCGCCTGCTAGATGCCCAATCCCGCATTGCAATTCATCAAAATCCCTATTAGGGATTGAAACCCGGCATCGACTGCAACGCAAGGAACTAACACCAATTGCAATTCATCAAAATCCCTATTAGGGATTGAAACAGTTTGGGGCTGTGAGTAGTAAGCAATCTTTCCATATTGCAATTCATCAAAATCCCTATTAGGGATTGAAACCCGCCCTGGTACACCTTGCAATCCCTGTAACATTGCAATTCATCAAAATCCCTATTAGGGATTGAAACTAAATTTGCGATCGCCTCACGCGAACTCAACCCCCAAATTGCAATTCATCAAAATCCCTATTAGGGATTGAAACCAATCCGTGTGGCGTGAAAATTGCTCATAAAAAATTGCAATTCATCAAAATCCCTATTAGGGATTGAAACGTTTCCGTCTTTGTTTCGAGCCAGGTTATAGCTTCGATTGCAATTCATCAAAATCCCTATTAGGGATTGAAACAAAAACAACTATCGTATTATCCAATGAAAGTATAATTGCAATTCATCAAAATCCCTATTAGGGATTGAAACCTAATACTTTTATTCAAGTTGCTAACGCATTAGCATTGCAATTCATCAAAATCCCTATTAGGGATTGAAACCAAACTCTTTCTTACCTATTATGAAGCTTGAAAAATTGCAATTCATCAAAATCCCTATTAGGGAAGCTGAAATCCCATATAGGTTTTAGCATTAGCGCTAATGCTAAAATCCTCTTCCCTCCTGCCTCCTGCTTCATCCCAACGACAAATATTTACACGCACTTACTGATTACTGTTCTTCGCCTTTTTCTTGAAGGAGCGATCGCCAATCTTCAATCGCCTTCTCCGTCCACAGCCAATTTTTAGTTAATTTATCTACCTGGAAATTTTCTGGATCGGACTTGAGAACCGTTTGCCGCAATTTGATCGCTTCATTCAAATATTGCGTCTGCTTACCATTAGATTGACTAAGTGCAGATTTATACAATCCAAGAGCTAAACCAGCATAAGAAGTTAAAGCATCTTGAGGAACTGCTGTGTTTTGGGATGTTGATTTTGTGTTCTGTTCTTTGAGAGCTAAATTCAAAGCCTTGAACCAAGAATCATTGGCGCGATTCAGATTGCCTTCTGTGTAGTAGGCAAATCCCAAAGCGTTATTATACAAAAGCGATTCGGGTTTAGCTTTGGCAGCAGTTTCCCAATAACGACGGGCATCATCGACGCTATAGTTATTGTCTCCAGTTTGGATAGACTGCCACGCCAATCGTCCCTTGTAAAAATTCACAGATGGATCGTCAGCTTGTTTACTGGGAATTAGTTTTAAGGAAGTTCCAGCCGCAGCCAGTGCGCCCCGATTCAGGAGTTCTTCTACAGCCAATAACCCACCTTGCAAGTCACCCTGACTCAATTTTTCCGTAGCAGTAGCGGTGACAATTCCAGTCGCTGCTATTTCTAAATCGATATTCGGCTGCTTTGGAATCGGTCGAGAATCAGGTAGAGACTGGGCGGGAATTTCTGGTATTTTAGGCAATGCTTGGGGGCGATTTTGCCACCAATTTAAACCGATCGCAGCGGCGATCGCACTAATCCCCACAACACCCACAATCGGCCAAAGTTTGCGGCGACGAGTACGATTTCTTGGCGGGGGTGGTTGCAATTGCGAAAAATTAGAATTTTGCCAATTTTCTTCAAGGTTTCCCGGAGTTGCAGGTGGTGGTGGTGGAACTTCTCCCCACAAATCTGCTGACTCTTCTGAAGAAGTCATTTCCTCTGAAATCTGGCTTTGGTGAAGACTATTTTCGCTAATTTGTCGATCCGGTTCAGTTGCAGGTTTTTGGTTATCTAGCTGACGAAATAAATCCGAAACGATCGCAGAATCTTCTTCATAGCTTGGGTCATCATACTCAATTTCATCAACCAGATCGCCCCAAGTCTCTTCACCCAGCCAGTCCAACCCAGAATCCCGCGTTAAACCACTAGGAATCATATCTTCCATTCCTAAAGGCATCTCGCTATCATCAGGCATACCAGGGTACATCATGGAAGTTACCCCTAAAGGCGAACTATACTGATTCAGCGAATCTGTACTTGTAGATACCTCAGTTTCCTGACTTAAAAAACCGTCAAATTCTGGCTGGAGATATAAAATCGGTAATGCCCAGTACATCTGGTGAGAACCATAAGCCGAAATTAATCCTTGGCGCACCCGACTTACACACAAATCTACTGGATATCCCTGACTTAAATTGCGGTAAAACAATTGTGTGAGCGTCAACGCCACTTCATCAGGAATCCGTTCTGACATCGCCAAAACGCTTCTAATTCCGCGCTTCACCAGACTTTCCGCTAAGTTTCGTTCGCCAGTATCTCCAGAGGGATTGGACGCTGCTGTGTATGCACCCAAGCAGGAATTAAACACTGCCATTTGGATATTATTATTGACGAGCAAACCTGCCAAATCGTCCCCAGTTAAGATTTCTGTTAAGCCAGTTCTGCGACTAACAAGATAAATTTCTCCGCCATTTGCGCCTAAGTTACTATGACCAGAGTAATGGAGAACGTGGTATCTACCTTGTTCTAGGGCTTGCGTCAGTTCTTCCCGTCCTGGTTGGTCTAAGACAGTGAGTTCAATTTCTGGGAAACGATTGCGACTTTCACCAAGTCGTGACGTTTGACGGTGAAGTTCCGCTTGCAGTTTAATTGCTTCTTGTTTCTGTAAGTCAAGACGGACTTGATCTGAGGGAGAAGCAATTACCATCAAAACTCTGACACCACCTTGTTCTGGTGGTGTGGGCATATTTTGGGATCGCAAAGGAGAAGCCCCCAAAATTCCACTTTGGAAGCGAGAAAAAGCCACATAAGGCCCAGTAGCCAAAGGGCGATCGCCTGCGTGCATCACTTCCCAAGGCAAACGAGCTAATCTAGTGTCTTTTAGCCCCAAGCGTAAGCGTAGTACTTGTTGATGGTTCTGAGCAATACCTTGGGCAGTAATCCAACTATCTCTGAGAGTGCCTTGAAATAGGGCGTTATAAAATTGTTGACCCAACGCCACCAAATTCACAGAGTTTCTGGCGATATCGCTTTCATGTCCGCCAGAGGTAAATGGATCTCCTTGCAACACTGAATTCAACGGGTCATTCATCAAATGCCCAGCAGCCATCAACCAATCAGCTATAGGCCAAGTCACCAATTCTTCTGCCAATGGTACCCCAGGCGCGACTTGTTCCGTCCGCACCAAGTAGTCATTTTGCCCTACTGGGGTTACGGAAATATGGAATTCCTGGGTCACAACTTCTCCTGTCCGCCTCCTAAATCTGGTTTGAAACGCGAAAGTTTCAAGTCGATTTTTCGCTTCCTCTGATAATTTAGATGCATCCTACCCCTAAATGTTTCTGATTCGGTGTCGTTTTGGTTTTTCTGCCTTTACAACTTTATCCGGATCGGATTACCTGGGTCTAGAACACTTAATTGGTAGATGCACCTTGATCTTCAACTCCCCTAGTTGGCTAACACCCACTGGGGGTTTTTTTATTTTTGGCAAACAACAGCAACTTCTGACGCAGATATTCTCTACCAGAAAATAGTGCTTAATCCTAGAATACTTGATTAATAGATGGATGTCCCTCGATCTTTAACTCCCCTCATTGAGTTAATATCCACTTTGGTTTTTTTGACACACGATAACAATCAATTTTCTCATAAATTTATCCGGAGCATGGTGGTTAAACCTAGAACATTTAAGTGGTAGATGCACCCTGATAACTAGCTCCCCTGGTTGGCTAACGCCCACTGGGGGGTTTTTTTATGAAAATTCAGTCCTATTGATTAACCCTGAAACACCCATTTTGTAAAGCAGCGCACCGATCGTTTAATTGGTAGGTCTGTCCTGATAACTAACCCTTTTGAAGTTTCTCTTCCATCGACAAACAGTAACAACTTCAACCTCTGCTAATTTATCCGGTAGCGACCCATTTATTTTAGAAAAGATTATTGGTAGATTCACCCTGATAACTTACTCCCCTGGTTGGTTAACACCCACTGGGGGTTTTTTCTAGTTGCGTCACCGATAGCGATCGCAAATGCCTCTGGTAGAAAAATCTGCGCGAGTCTTTTCCTGTCAGAGATGCTACGCGTAACTTGCTTTTCCATAGAGGTACGAGCTTTACAGCCCATCGTCGTAGACATCGCCTCTGATTTCGTTCATTTTTCCCGGAAGATGCTATCTGCCCCTAGAAAAGATTATTGGTAGATGCACCCTGATAACTCACTCTCCTAGTAGGTTAACACCCACTGGGAGTTTTTTTTATTAAAAAAAAATAACTGACCCTGATAACTCAACTCCCTTGATAGGTTAACACCCACTGGGGGTTTTTTCTAGTTGCGTCACCGATAGCGATCGCAAATGCCTCTGGTAGAAAAATATTACCGAGTCTTTTCCTCTCAGAGATGCTACATGTAGCTTGCTTCTCCATAGAGGTACGAGCTTTACAGCCCATCGTCGTAGACATCGCCTCTGATTTCGTTCATTTTTCCCGGAAGATGCTATCTGCCCCTAGAAAAGATTATTGGTAGATGCACCCTGATAACTCACTCTCCTAGTAGGTTAACACCCACTGGGGGTTTTTTTTATTAAAAAAAAAATAACTGACCCTGATAACTCACTCCCCTGATAGGTTAACACCCACTGGGGGTTTTTTCTAGTTGCGTCACCGATAGCGATCGCAAATGCCTCTGGTAGAAAAATCTGCGCGAGTCTTTTCCTCTCAGAGATGCTACATATAGGTTGCTTCTCCATGAGGTACGAACGTTACAGCCCGTTATAGACATCACCATCAACTCTAATTGAGTTCATTTTTCCCGGAAGATGCTAGATGCCCCTAGAAAAGATTATTGGTAGATGCACCCTGATAACTAACTCCCCTAGTAGGTTAACACCCACTGGGGGTTTTTTATTTAAAAAATAACTAACCTTTGTGCAAATTTATCCGGAGTATGGTCTTCAACCTGAGAACACTTAATTGGTAGATGCACCCTGATAACTAACTCCCCTAGTAGGTTAACACCCACTGGGGGTTTTTTTACCCCAGACGCGTAGCAGTGAGCCATACAACCAGAGTAAATCACTATCACTAGTCTTGTTGCTACTGCTGGTAGACCTTGAGTCTCCTCCTGTTGCCAGGATAGAGCATAACTTACTCACTCAATCCCTGAATCGCTTTCTTTTTATTGTGAGCTAGAGACGCCACTCCAAAATGATTGCTATGATATTTAATCACATTCTTAATTTTTTTTATATATTTTGACCGATATTTCTTGATGGTACAAGCCCCTAGATTTATCTATAGAGTCAATCCAAAATCCAAAACTTGTACTGAGCTTGTCCTGAGCGTAGTCGAAGGGCGAAGTCGAAGTATCTAAAATCCAAAATTGTCTGACGAGTTCCCTTTTAACTTTCACTATTTGTCTGCCTCAGCAAACCTTACCTTCTCAGCACCTACTAACAGACTAAATATCAGGCTACCGTTAACAGTACCCCTGAAGCAATTGAAAACTGCTAGAAGTTCCAATTTTTTAGCTGGTTGGGATTAGACGGTAATTGTCTGGTAAACAGGCGGTCTAAAATTTCTGATTTCTGTTCTGAACTGAAGTTGTCATAAAAATTTTCCAGCTTCTCAACTATTCCGAAATTTCTGAAAGCCTCTAAATTAGAATCTGGTTTTTCAATTAAAGGTTTTTGTCTATTCTGGGAATAACTAAGTATATCTACTGTATGATTATTCCTTCGATGCACAAGCTGCATCAATAAATCTATTGCAACAGTTGGCAGAACGCGGTAGGTAGAAGTCACAAAAAAATCAAAAGTCATATTTCCTAGACGGATGCGATCGCCGTCTTTGAGCTTAATCGGCCTAACAGCGCGATTACCGTTCACAAAGGAGCCATTGGTACTGTTGAAATCAATTAAGTAGAAGCCTTGCTGGTCAATATGCTGAATAGCAGCGTGGCGACGAGACAGATGATTGTCAGCAATGCAAATACCACTAGTGCGATTACGACCTATCGTCCAGATTTGTTGTGGCTGTCGTAAACTCTGAGTCTCATTATCGCCCAAGTTAGTCATCAGATAAACAGCAACACTATCCACTACACCATGTACGTAACCTGTCGTCTTGACTCTCCTCAACGACGGTTGAGATAGGTTTTCTAGCTGAAGAATTTCATCTAGAAGGCTGCTGTGGTGTTCGTACAACTTGAGGAATACTTGATATAAAGTTAATCGCCGTTCTATTTCCGTTTGTGCAAAGTCAGTCATTATACGTGAACCTTATACTACCTGATTTCGCGTGTAATATACATTTCCAGCCGACAATCAGGAATAATTGATTTTTTGCTTTTTGCTGCCATCTGAAAAATTTAGTGGTTTAGAAACATGCTATTTTACAAATTTTAGGTGTGAGATTCTCTGTTATTTATAGCCATCAAAAGCATGTAAATACCTTTAGAAAATTCTTATGATGCTTTATGGTTTATTGTAAATAATCATTTGTTATTTGTAACAGATAAAAATCATAAAGATTTCATGAAGAATTGACAACCATCTACGTATTTTTGCTAGATAGTCGGATATTTCTTAATATTCGTGAGAGTGATGGCTATGGCTTAACTGAAACATTATACATATTTGGTCAATTTTAAATAAATCTAAGTTTTACCGAAAAGAATCAGGGCTAATTTTCCCATATATAAGAAAAGTTCAGCATTGTAATTTCGATCGAACAAGTGTTTGAAAATTGTTAATAAAAATGGAGAACTAAAAAGCAGGGAGGTTGAGGCTATTCTGCTAATCGAAAATAATTGATTTCAATAAAAAGGATTCATCCTTCAAGATAATCTAGAACCTAATATCGGAGAATATTCGCATAGAACTACGGCGGCAAAACAGACTATTCCCGAGGAATCAGGAAACTCCATTCGTCTAAAGATTGGGGTAGTTCACACTTTCAAATCACAACAGGCCTCGTTTGCCATTGGGACGCACGGTCATCCAATTTGTTTTTGCTAGTGCTAGCTGCTCATCAGAAATTTTGGCACTGGTGAGATTAGCACCACACAGATTAGCTCCTCGGAGGTTCGCATTGCTGAGATAAGCATTGCTAAGGTCTGCGCCTCGCAGGTCTGCTCCTTCTAAATCAGCATGGTTAAAGTATGCTTTGCTCAAATTAGCATCCTTAAGATTTGCTCGAGTCAGACTGGCTCTGCCAAAGTCACTATTGTGAAGATTAGCTCCCTGAAGATTGGTTTTTTGCAATTGAGCAGAATGGAAATTTGTTTGAGATAAATCAGCACCTTGCAGATTTAGCAAATTTAAATTGTGTAAAGCAAAATCTCGTCTTCCCTTCAGATAAGCTGTTAATAAACCTTGGGTATCTAACTTCCGCCCAACTTTAGAATTTTGACTTTGTGAACCATTGCTGTTGCTACTGAAAGTCGTTGATTTGGCCATCCCAGAACCCTGGTGTAATCCCGCAGCTTCCGCTGCCTTGGCTCGTCTAGCACGAATCGCTGCCGCTACCTGTGCCACTCCAGTGTTGGTACCAGCAGGGTTGTTACATAAAACAGCAGAATTTTCCAGGTGGTTATGTGTTCGCTCTTTAGATCGATTATCAGATTTAGTCAGCAAACCCTTTGCTAAACTATCTAGGTATGGTTCTATTTCCAATGCTCTGAGAACTTCTGCCGCAGACTGATAGCGATTACGTACAGACACTTCTAACATTTTTCGCAACACATTGCCTAAGTGATCGCTCACTTGCACAAGCTGCTCCCACATCATCTCGCCAGTGTTGGGATTGTAATCTAAATCTTTAGGAGTTTTGCTAGTCAGTAAATAAATGCATGTCACACCTAGTGCATAAATATCACTGGCGTAGACTGGACGCATAGCCATTTGCTCTGGAGGTGCAAAACCAGGAGTACCAATAGCATATGCAGTTAATGCTGTCTGTCCTGATGGGCCTGCCGCACTTTGGCTAATTTGGTTTTTGACGGCACCAAAATCGATCAGTACCATTCTGGCATCTTGAGTGCGGCGGATTAAGTTGGCTGGCTTGATATCACGGTGAATCACCTTTTGCTCGTGGATGTATTGCAACAGTGGCAAAATCTCGCTCAAAAATTGCTTAACTCCAGTTTCGCTCAAGATGCCGTTAAGTTTGACCTCCTCTTGCAAGGTGTCACCACTGATATATTCTTGAACTAAGTAGAATTGCTCGCGATCTTCAAAATAGTCTAACAATCTTGGTACTTGGGGATGATTGCCAATCTTACCTAAAGTTTTAGCTTCTCGTTCAAAGAGTTCTCTGGCCATCTGTAAAACGTATGGAGCGCTTCCTGATGGACGTAATTGTTTGATTACGCAACTCGGTTCTCCTGGTAAGCCTCGATCGTTAGCTAGGAAGGTCGCTCCAAAGCCACCCTGGCCTAATGGTTGGATCGCCTGATAGCGATCGCGCAACAGTAGTTGCGAGCCACAAGACTGACACCTTTGGCTATATACCAAATTTTCTGGATTGGAACAGGTAGGATTTAAGCAGTAGCTCATGCACTCTCAACTCGCTGCACGAATAATCACGGGGAGTGTTATACTCTCTTCCAATTATTTAGACATTAATCAACTCTTGCCAGGTAATTTTTGCTGGAAATCCTTTGAAGAGTTCCTAAAGTTTAACTGAGATTACCTAAAGCGATCGCTAAACAAGATTATTTATTATACTTACATTGGTAAAGACTGTGTATGCTACTTTCTACCAATTCCTAATTCCTAATCACGCTTTCTCAAGGCTTGTGGCGTGCATCGTGCTGTTATTCCATTCAGAAAATCAGCTTTAATCTGGTTTTTTGTATGGGAGAACTGGTATTAAAAGGTATTGGAGGGCAGTGCCCAACGCCAGTTACTAATTTGGGGAAACCCCAGACGCTCGCCGACTCGCTTGCCGCCGACGCTATCGCTTTTAGCGTCTCCCCTTCCTCCCAAAGGGAGAAGACCGCACTGGCTACTCTACAGAAATTCGCTGTAGAATTTTGGATGCCCAAATTTGGAGGCAATTTAGAATTATCTCCATTAGTCATTAAGAGATTATTAGCTAGCTTTCATATTCACACTAGTCAGTTGTTCGATAAGTGCAAAAACATCACTGCGGCTGAGTTTCTCTTTACCATTAGCAAGGGCGTCAAGAGTGCCGTTTGCCAGGGTGAAGGGGATTTGACAAAAATCTAAGGCTGGCCCGGTAGGAAGGTCTTTGATATAAGCTTCGGCCAAACCTAGATTGCGTCGGGCATACTCTTGCATATTTTCTGCACTCCAACCTTCTGGGAAGAATTCTACCCCACGCTTCAAATCTTCAGTGTGGTTACGCAAGATATTGACTGCTTGTAAACCCCGCCCAAAACCAATCGCCTGGGTACGGTTTGTTTGTGTTCCATCGTACCAAGTCCACAAGTCAGAAAGTAATAGTCCCACTGCACCTGCAACTCCAAAGGTATAACGATCTAAATCAGATTCTGTATAAATTTTCCAGTTTTTTTCTGACCAATAAGCCATCCGGTCAGCCATTGCAGCAGTGGCATCCCAAATTCGAGGTGCAATGGTGTCTGGTGCTAGCAGTGACCATTCTCTAATCCTCAAAGTGACTTCTTCTAATGAATTCTCATACCCACTAAATCCTGCAAAGAAAGCATCTACCGCAAAGCCATCAACTCCTGCCTGTAATGTCAAGCTAATGGTTCTTAACAGCTTTGCTTTAGTAGCGTTATCTAGTTCGGGATGATCTTCAATTTCATCAATGGCACGCATACACAAATATGCTGATGCTACTGCTTCTTGCAATCCTGGCGGTAAAAGACTAATTGGAATATAAAAAGTTCGGCTAGTTTCTTTGAGGATTTGCAATGCATCTCTACGTAAATTCATGTTTTCACTCCCCACTTGATTTTTGCACCACATGAAGTTTGCAGTTTTTTGATGATACTGGATATAGTTTTGACTAAACTTTAAAAACTATAGACTATAAGATACGCTAGTATTTCATCTAAAAATTGATAGTTTTTGGTATTGCAATTAACAAAACTCTCAAATTTATCAAAGTCTAGTCTAGTATAGAGGTTTTTGGGTGCAAAAGTGTTTGAAGTGTCGTTTGATATAGCTTTCATAAACTTTTAGCATACATATAAAGAATTATGGTAATATTTGGTTGGATATGACGAAATTGTTCTATAAGCAAACATCCATTTTAGCGATTTGAAAGTGCTTGAAGTCTGCGTTAATCTGACTAACAAAATGTAATTCTTGTATATATAAAGACAATTCAGGAAAAGCTGACAACGGATAACAGCATTTGTACATACCTTTGGATGGGTACAATGGTTTACCGAAGATTTAAGGTCAGTTAAATTGGACAACATATAAGGCTGCAATGCCTGAGTTGGACTAAGCCTAATCGATTGGAGTCAGAACCGTCTTGCTGTTTAAAGTGACATAAAGTGACCAAAACTTAGAACAAGAAGTTCCCGTATATTTACGAGATTGGCAAAAGTCGGGAAAATTCCATACCTTTTCCCGACTTTTGCAAGAGTGGGAATGAGAGGACACCTCCCCATCTGCTCTTAGGAAGGGGAGATGCCATATAGGCATTGGGGTTCTTTCGCATATTCATCAAGAATCGGTGTTATAGTCTAGATTATGTTTACAAACAAACCGAACAGTTTGTAAAAAATTAAAAAAATATAGAAGTATTCCTAATTATTAAATTTTCTGAATCTCTTGTTGATACTGTAAATATTTTTTATGTAATTCCTCTGGAATGGGAATAAGACGATTATTTTGCAAACTGACAAAACCACCCTTCTGACTAGCCACTGCTGCTAACTCATTGTTAGATAAAATTTCAGCTTGCACAGTCCACTTTAAGCGTCCTAAACCACTTAGCCATAAACGTCCAATCACTCGATCGATAATCTTTATTGGACGTTTATATTCAATTTCAGTCCCAGCTAGAATTGGTGTATATCCTAGCTCAATTTGTTGATTGAGCTGCCAATGTTCATCTAAAAACTTTAGACGTAAATCCTCTAGCCATCTGATATACACGATATTACTCACAATTCCCATAAAATCAATGTCGTATGTTTTGACAGGAATTGCTAATACTACTTCTAATGGTCTGTGTAAGTTGTTATTTACTAGCATTATTTCTCTTGATATTTTTTAATACTGCTTGGTCTGTTCAATTAAAGAGAAGTTTTTAAGTATTGATTCAAGTGATTAATTACCCTATGGATATGAATTGAATCTCCATAAAGCTTGCTGATCATTATGCCTCCTTCCAGTGTTGCGATTATGATGGTAGCGATTTCATCAGCACTCACTTCCGGGCGAATTTCACCCTTTTTAATTCCTTTTTCAATAATTCGACAAATTAGATGTAGCCAAGAGTTCATCGCTTGTTGAGCACGTTGTCGCAACGCCGGATGAGCATCATCACTTTCCACAGCAGTATTCAGCAGTGGACACCCGCCCTTGATTGGTGGATTTTCTGCGAAGCTACTAAACACCGCAATGATTGCTTGCAGACGTTCTACTGCGTGGTGTTTGCTTCGTAATGCAAATCTAGTATGCTGCTTAATGCGAGCGATCGCAAAATCAAAAGCCTGTAGTGCGAGCTCGTCTTTGCTTTGGAAGTGATTGTAAATTCCTCCTTTCTGCAATCCAGTTACACGCATAATGTCTGACATTGATGAACCTGCATACCCCTGTTGATTAAACAGTTCGGCTGCTTGCTCAAGAATTCTAGTTTTTGTTTCTTCGCCTTTGGACATTACAGCGATTTTGATAGTAGGGAGTGAGGAGTTTATTGAATTGAAAATTGCTGTAAATAAAATCTTACCGACCGAATGGTTTGATTTAAATTATCATGATAGTTGCTTGTAAGTCAAGATTTTTTCAACACTGAGTAAAGAACTAGGCATTAGACCTGCCTTGAAAATAAGGCAGGAGGCAGTGTTTCGACTCCCAACTCTTGGAAAGGCTGCACAACTCTTGGAGACGCTCTTGCTAGCTTGCTTCCACGTTCGCGTAGCGTCCCGTAGGGAAGTGGTACGACTACGCTCTGTTACCACGCCAACGACTACCAAGAGGGCAAGTCCCTCAACAACCAGGCAGTTCTTGCTGGAGGAAATGTTTGCCAATGCAGACTTCACCTGGTTATAGACGCCGTTAGTTTTGATGCTACTCCACCATAATTAATTAGGATTTTGGCACGATCGGGAATTTCAGCAGCAATGTTGGCGATTTGACCTTTGCCAAACAGGATTTTGACTGGATTGCAAAAAACAAAGTTTTCCATGAGTCATTAAACTAGGGAATCGAAATTGACCTTGAGTATCGTAATCACTTTCAGGATGTTGCCTAATTGCAGCATAAATGCGATATATCGCGTCTCTACAAAGTTTGATATTATCCCTATGCTTACTAATACCAATTTGAAAAAAGAATGCGACACATAGACAAGACCCCTCCCCAACCCTCCCCAATACATACGGGGAGGGTGCCGTCAGGCGGGTGGGGTATCTGTCACAAACATTTTTTGAATCGGTATAACTTGTAGGTAAATTTTTGAGCAACCAGTCCGTAGGGAGTTTGACTGACTGCGGTGTATTATCCAGATAATTGAGCAATATACAACGCGAATACGCTGGACGTTTAATCATACTTCCGAGTAAAATACGGTAAGTGCATCGCCTTACGTGGTTTTATATGTAAAACTATAGAAAAACCTAGTTAGAAGTTGAGTTTGGCAGAGCGACTGACCAATAAGCAGTTATCAAAGTCTGTTTGAGCTAAATGCCAGTTGTCATGCTTACAAAAACTTCCAGACAGGTTTTAAGTTGTCCAGGAATCATTGAGAAACACAATAACTTGTCATAACTAGCTCTGTCTACCACTGGGCTATAGTTTGGCTGAGTTGCTGCTCTCTAACTGCTCGTAATTAAGTCAGTGAACAGTTATCAAGGCTTCGTTTGGGGATCTAATCAACCCTTACCGACGCTGCTCACTTATAGAAGTGGGAGATTCAACAGGACTTTGATAACTGATAACTAATTGTTGAAACCCCTGAAGAGTATGCACTATTTATTACTACCGTTCTTAAGCTTTTTTGTTGGTATCATCGTTGGTTTGACGGGTATTGGTGGAGCGTCTCTCATCACCCCAATGTTGATTTTTATTTTTCAGGTTCCGCCTTCTATCGCTGTGAGTTCTGATGTTGTGGCCGCCACCTTAATGAAAATTGTTGGTAGCGTCAAGCATTGGGAACAGAAAACCCTCGACACAGAAGTTGTCAAATGGCTGACCTTTGGAAGTGTTCCAGGCTCATTGTTCGGAGTAGGGATTTTGCACTTCATTAAACATACAGGTGAGTATAGCCTGGATAATATCTTGCTCCGTTTGCTTGGCGGGATGATTTTGCTAGTCACATTGTTAGCACTAGTGCAATTGTTGTTATTGACTTTTTTCCCTAAATTTAATTTACCCGAACTGCCAAAGTTAGACTTAGAAACTAACTTTGGTCGATTTATGACAGTTACTTTAGGAGCAATTTTAGGCTGTCTGGTAGGTCTAACTAGCGTCTCTTCAGGTTCAATGTTTGCCTTAGTGCTGATTGGGTTTTTCCGTCTTGATGCCCGAAAGTTAGTGGGTACAGATATTTCACACGCAGCAATTTTACTGCTGTTTACAGCCCTTGGTCATCTCAGCCTGGGAACAGTTGATTGGAGTTTGGTACTGCCTATATGGTTAGGCTCTGTGCCTGGGGTGTTATTAGGTGCTAAAATCTGCCAAATAGCTCCGCAACGCCCGTTACGATTTATTATTTACGCCATTTTAATGATGGTAAGTTGGAAATTAGTTCATCAAGTTTGACAGGACTCGGTAATATTAAACTGTCTCAATCAAAGATGGGAGGCCAAAGTTCGGATACTAAGAGTTCCCACTCAGGGAACAACTCTGAGACAGTGAGCTTTTCACTATTCCCTAACACCGTCACTTTACTGCTAGGACGATAAACACTCACGGTCTGAGCATCTGGGTCAATCAATAGCGCTATTCTCACTCCCAAGTCTAAGAATCTTTGGATCGTTTGTTGCACAGATGCCAGTCGGTCAAAGGCAGATTTAATTTCCACTACTAAATCAGGCACCAATTCAGGATAAGTTCGCGGCACCCGCTTCAAGCGTTCCCGTGAAAAGAACGAGATCCGCGGCGCAACTATCTCTCCATTGGGTAACTGAAATCCACCTTTAGAGCTAATAATATGCCCTAGCTTACGAGGCTCTACCCAGGAAAATAAAAACGCACAAAATCGAGCGTTAATTTCACCAGAGGTAAAATCAGGTGGGGAATCGCTCAATTCATCTTCATTGCTAAAGTTTCTACTAGGAATAATAGTTGCCGATGGGATGTTCAGAGATGTGATTTCTCTTAGCACTTCTTGCCAAAGATTCTGAAGATTTACGTCTAGCTTTTCCAGCACTCTGACTGCTACTCCATCTGTTACCCCTAGCACACCTAGTAGAAGATGCTCTGTACCAATGAATGTGTGACCTAATCTTAGAGATTCTTCTATAGCAAAGTCCAAAACTTGCTTTCCTTTAGGAGTAAAGGGATACTCCACACCTTGAATTCCAGTACCGCGACCAATAATTTTTTCTACTTCAGTTTGAGCAGCTTCAAGGTTGATATCAAAAGACTTGAGAACCTTAGCAGCAAGACCATTACCTTCTGCAATTAATCCAATCAAAATCTGTTCAGTACCTACAAATTGATGTCCTAAGCGCTCACCTTCGCCTTGTGCCAGCACGATCGCTCGGTATGCTTTGGCAGTAAATCTTTCAAACATAGACCTTTCCTCTGTTAAGAAGATAAATGGCAGTGGACAGTGGAATATTTGAGCAATTTTGAACGCTAAGGATAAACTAGGGTCGTATTTACCAACTTCAATAGCGTTGATGGTTTGACGACTCACGCCCAAAATTTTTGCTAATTCTGCCTGTGACCAATTGCGTTGAGTTCTCAGAAAACGTAAACGATTTTGCATTGCTTGGCTGAAAAAACCAGTGTATTTGCATAGTTTTTGCCTTGCTTGAATTTTATCGTAAACCTAACTTGTCTTTATGTCAAGTTTACTTTACATTAGCAATCAAACCTCCATTCACCCCGTTTTGAAAAAAGCGGAGACATTTGTTGGGTTTAAAAGCTTCAGGACTTACACCAGATGTGACTCAAAATCTGATTATTGCGTAGCGAACTTTAGATTTCAGATTGGGGTTTTCATTGTTCAATCTCAAATCCAGCATCCAACACCCAACATTAATTAACCTCTCACCCAAGGTAGTAGAGTGAATGTACCTCGTTCATACATAATGAACAGACCCAAGCCAATTAACACAAAAGGTACGGCAGCTTTACCGTAGCGACTTAAAATATTAGCAATGGTAGGTTGACGACTTAAAAAATAAGCGATCGCACACCAAACTCCTACCATGATAAAAAATATACCTAAAATTACTCCCAAACTGGCAAGGTTATGACCAGCGAACAAAGGGATATATATACTAATATTGTCGCCACCATTAGCGATCGTTACTGCTGCCACTTTATAAGTTTGGGGGTGCAAAATACTCAAAATAAAAGACAATGCTGGGTTGGTAGGTGTAGGCTCTCTAAAATCACTACTGACTGTCTGAACTGTTATAGTTTCTTCTTTTCTAGATATCAATTGTTGAATACCAATTGCTATTGGTAGTAGTCCTAACAATCCTATCCATTCTCGCTGTACAACCAATCCACCAAAAAATCCTGGTAAGCTAGCGATGATAATGGCTGTAAAACCCAAATATTGACCGAGTAAGATATGCCGCCGCCGAAAATTAGCATTTATTTGAGAAAAAAATATTAACAAGATAATGATGTCATCTATGTTAGTGGCGATGAAGGCAATTATCCCTTCACTGAAGGCTGTCCCTAGCTTACTCATGCTGGATTTTTAGAATCTACGATTTACCACCATACCAAATTCACTAATTCGTAATTCGTAATTCGTAATTCGTAATTCGTAATTACACTCGTTTCTCGCTAACGCTGTGCTAACGTAATTCGTAATTATTGACGAAATACTCGCGCGTCATTATCAATTACGAATTATTTTAACCTTTTGGTACAACTTAGATTTAAAATGACACAGTAATTATTACTGACTCCTCAATTATTCTTCATCTTAAAATATGAATGAGTTAGTTACTGCAATTACTACAGGGGCAATTGCATTCATTGCCACTAATATTGATGATATTGTCATTCTATTATTATTTTTTTCTCAAATAAATGCTAACTTTCGCCCCCGGCATATAGTTGCTGGCCAGTTTCTCGGTTTTACAATTCTGTTAATCCTTAGCCTTTCGGGTTTATTCGGAGGATTAGTTTTATCAAAAAACTGGATTGGATTACTTGGTTTACTACCAATGTCTATAGGTATCAGTAGCTTAGTGAATCAGGAAGAAGATTCATCAAAAGAAGTTCTAGCTGCAACAGAAGAAGCTGAAGCATCAACAATTACTAGTTTTTTTTCTCCCCAAGCTTATAGTGTAGCAGCCGTTACCATTGCTAATGGTAGCGATAATATTAGTGTCTATGTGCCTTTATTTGCTAGCTGCAACTTAGAGAGTTTTTTGGTAATTATCGGATTATTTTTTCTCTTGTTAGGAGTTTGGTGCTACGTTGCATACAAATTAATTAACAACAGAGTTATAGCTGATGTATTGACTCAATATATTAATAATCTTGTGCCTTTTATTCTGATCGGATTAGGCATTTTTATTGTATTAAAAAGTGAAGCTTTAAGTCCAATAAAGCTAGCTGCTAGTAGTATCTGTTTGATAATTTTGGTGAAAAACAATGAAGGGCGGATTTGACGATCTAATTAACAGTTCACGATCGGATCGAGGAAACCCGCCCCTACCTAATCCTGGAACTTAGTTTAATTCACGATTCTAAGTTGCCTCATTAAGAGTCTTATCCTGAGAATGCTTACTTACTATCAGAAATCAAACTTTACTCAACCACTCATTCTCCTCTGGATCTTTGAATAGTGAGGTGCTGAGGTAACGTTCGCCGAAGCTAGGCTGTACCATGACGATGAGGCGACCTGCATTTTCTGGCCGTTGTGCCACTTGAATAGCCGCATATAAAGCAGCGCCAGTCGAAATTCCCGATAGTAATCCTTCTTCTTTTGCAAGGCGACGGCTGTAAGCGATCGCTTGCTCATCTGCTACCTGAATCACTTCATCTACCAGTTCTGAACGGTAAATTGCTGGGACAAATCCCGCGCCAATACCCTGAATTTTGTGAGGCCCTGATTTACCGCCTGCTAATACCGGACTGTTGCTGGGTTCAACTGCGATCGCTTGAAAACTCGGCTTCCGTTTTTTAATAACTTCTGAAACTCCCGTAATTGTGCCACCAGTACCCACTCCCGCCACGAGAATATCTACCTCTCCATCGGTATCATTCCAAATTTCTTCGGCTGTGGTTTCGGCGTGAACTTTCGGGTTAGCAGGGTTACGGAACTGCTGCAACATATAAGCATTGGGCGTTTTAGCTACAAGCTGTTCTGCATGAGCGATCGCTCCTCGCATACCTTCTACCCCTGGCGTTAACTCTAGTTGAGCGCCATAAGCTTTGAGCATGGATCTTCTTTCGTGGCTCATTGTGTCAGGCATCGTTAGAATGAGATGGTAGCCCTTGGCAGCTGCCACCATCGCTAGCGCAATTCCTGTATTTCCAGAAGTCGGCTCTACTAAAACAGTTTTTCCGGGGTGAATCAAGCCTGCTTCTTCCGCCACTTCTACCATACTCGCGCCAATCCGGTCTTTCACAGAAGATGCTGGATTCATGCTTTCTAGCTTCACCACAATCCGAGCAACCGCTCCTGACGCTTGGGGAATCTTGTTTAATTGAACTAGAGGAGTTCGGCCGATTAACTCTGTGATATCTTTCGCTATCCGCATGGGGGTACTCCGTCGTGTCTAAATATAATACATTGGACTCTGCTGGGCGCGAGTTTCTCTTTCCTCGCACAAGTCTTGGAGTGTATAACGACCCAAAACTTCTATTGAGGCAGCGTTAGCTTGCTCCCAAACTTCATAAACCAGAGTCTTTTCTAGAGTCGGAGAGTTAGAGGTATCTTTCTCTTTCCGCTCGCCTTCAACCAAAGTGACAATTTCAAGTATTGTAATCTGCCAAGGTTCCCGAACTAAAACGAAACCTCCTTTAGAGCCGCGTTGACTCTGCACCACACCAGCACGCCGGAGGTTAGTCAAAATTTGTTCCAGATAGCGCTCAGGTATGGGTTGCTTGGCAACGATCTCGCTCATGGTTAAAGGAAGTTTTTGTCCGTGGTGGCTTGCTAGTTCTAAGAGTGCCAGCAGCGCGTATTCCACTTTGGAAGACAGATCCAAGAGAGCGTAGTTTTGGCTATTCAAGACTGTACTCAATATACTACGGTGAATTGAGGGACTTATCGCAGTTTATGCGAAATTAATTTTTTTCAACTGTGGAATGTGATAGCATCCCACTTATTACCCACAAAAACACTATAATCTATCGACTTACCGTAGATTTAGATATTACACAATTCCCAATATAAGGACTCGACCTTTTTCTGGGAGTCATCCTGAGTTTCTGTTTTCAGAGCCTCACCCATCAATAAAAATCTCAACAGAGTATGCTACTAACTGATTTGCAAACCATTTTTGAGCGTGACCCAGCAGCCCGTAACTGGCTAGAAGTATTGTTTTGTTACCCTGGACTCCAAGCTCTAGTGTTTCATCGATTGGCGCACTGGCTGTATAAAATTGGAATTCCTTTCATACCAAGATTCATCTCTCATCTTAGTAGGTTTTTAACCGGAATTGAAATCCATCCTGGGGCATTAATTGGCCAGGGAGTGTTTATTGACCACGGTATGGGAGTTGTGATTGGCGAGACTGCGATCGTGGGGGATTATGCCCTGATTTATCAAGGTGTCACCCTTGGCGGGACTGGGAAAGAAAGTGGCAAACGCCATCCAACTTTAGGTTCTCATGTGGTTGTGGGAGCAGGTGCGAAGGTATTGGGAAACATTCAAATTGGCGATCGCGTCCGTATCGGAGCCGGTTCAGTGGTGCTACGAGATGTTCCCAGTAACACTACAGTAGTTGGGATTCCAGGGCGTGTGACTCGTCAGAACAACTCATCTACCAATATTCTGGATCATGATAAAGTCCGCGACGTAGAAGCTGAAGTCATCCGTGCTTTATTTGAACGCGTCAAGTCTCTAGAGAAACAGTTCGAGGAGTTGGAACAATCAAGTTTGTCCCCAACTGAGCTTGGCGACGAATTAACTGACAACCCTAAGAGCAAAAATTCTGATGGGATGATTGAAGATTTTCTTGATGGTGCAGGAATTTAAGTGAGGGAATGGGGCATTGGGCATTGAGAGTGCTGAGTAATGAGTAATGAGTAATGAGTAATGAGTTAGGAGTTAGGAGTTAAGAGTTTTATTTATCTCCTTGTCTCCCTTATCTCCCTTATCCCCCTGCTCCCTGCTCCCTGCTCCCTGCCCCCTCCTCTCCTCTTTAAAATACCCATAGGTTCTTATAACCTGATATAAATGTAATACTACGGTTAATTTATCGGAGAATAGTTTTATATAATATGGTGTCTTTGTACACAAGCTTATCTAGTTCAAGCAGTAACAATACTAAGCAACTTTTTGCCCGTAGGTCATTTCTGCCAGAGCATCATAACGACCTTTGGAAGATTGAAACGGGTTTTGTGAGAACTTTTAGCTATCTGGAAGATGGTACAACTGTTGCTTTAGGATTGTGGGGGCCTGGAGATGTCGTTGGTAAAAGGTTGTCAAAATTAGAACCTTATCAAATGGAATGCCTAACTAAAGTGGAGGCAACAGTTTTACCTCTAGAGGAGTGGACTGAACTCACAGAAACTCTACTAGCCCATATCCAACAGGCTCAAGAATTGATGATCATTCGTAGCCATAAAAAAGTGGATACTATGCTTATCAAGCTATTGGCATGGTTATCCAAAAAGTTTGGTTCGGAAGTTGAGAAGGGACGTTTAATAGATATGCGTCTGACTCATGAAGACCTGGCGGAAATGGTCGGTTCAACTCGTGTTACGATCACTCGTGTTCTGGGGCAGTTTGAGCAAGAGGGCTTGATCGATCGCCTCTCCTTACATCGAATTGTTCTCAAAGAAGAAGAAATTTGGTACTACGAAATTTAAATTATTTCAGTAAAACCAGCTATCGCCGTCGGCATTCGGCTTGCCCACAATTCTAAGATTCAAGGATTCTAGGTAAGCTAAACCGCGAGAAATTTGTGGCACTGTTCCCCGCAGTTCAATGTCAAAGCATCCTTCTGTATTTGGTTGTAGCATAGCCTTGGTAATATTAACTACCAAGCCGTAAGTAGAAATTAACTGCGAAATCACGGGCGCTTGCAGATAGCATTTGGGAATATGTATTCGCAGACGAATCTGAGTAACTTGGCTTTTTTCAGAAACGGAAGAAACCAGTGATAATCTGTTTTGGGAATTGGTTTTTTGGTTATTTAATGCTGCCATTGGATAGTGATGATTTTATTAATTAGCGTAGGCGTAGCCCGTCGTAGACATCGCTATAAACGCTAGACAAATCTAGCCAAATCGGTAGTCCCAGTTTTTCTAAATAACTCAAGCTAGAGTAGAGTTGCTTTGTTCTTCCCCACAAATCCAAGTCAAACCAGCCGTCATCTTGCGTATTGGGTTGAAGTATCGCACTAGTAATATTGACTGTTAGCCCATAACGAGAAACTAACTCGGAAATCACTGGTTCTTGGTAATAAGATTTTAAAATGCACAGTTGTAAGCGTAATCGATTGGTTTGACCCTGAGAAATCCATTGCTGGAATTGTTCTTGCCATTTATTTGTCAGCCATGCAGAGTCTTTGGGACTCAGTTTGATAGCTGAATTTGGGAAAGGTAGAGTGTGCTGGTTGGGTTGAATTTGGTTAGCGATCGCTAGTTGCAGTAAATTCACTCCCAATCCTTGCAAGTAAGATAGGCTATTTGTCAGTTTTTGAGGATTTCCTGAAAGTTCCAAATCAAACCAGCCATCACTGTCACTGTCGGATGTCAGGGATGCAGCTTTGATATTGACAGTTAAACCATAACGAGAAACCAGTCGAGAAATTACAGGTTGCCTGTTATACTGTTGAGGCACGAGAATTCGACTGTGGACTGAAGCGGGTTCTACAGATTTACTCTGAGACATCAGATTAATTCCCAATAGCTATCACAATTTTTGGGTTCGGCAGAGAATCTTGCTGATGCCGTGCCCCCACAACTCAACTGTGCCTGCTTGAATATCAGCCTCATATAAATTTTCATATTTCTAGCTTTTATTAAACTACTGTAACTTTATCGACTTTATGCATTTAATTGTTATGTAAAGGAGACTCCCACAAAGACGGAAAAAATACAATGGGTAAAATAACGTAAATCAAACTCATTATATTTTGACTAGCTTGAGGTTAATACGGTTGACATTTTTACATAAATATGATATAAATACTTTTTGTAAAGATAGTCCAGTTTGAGTAATCCACGCGCAACTTGAGACTTAGGCAGTGGACGATGTTAGATGCTCTACTTGGAAGGAAAGTTTTTATTCATACTTAATACTTATTTCCTCCAGCAATAACTGCTATCTCTTATGAGAAGTAGAACGGTGTTAATAATTAAAGGTTTAGATTAAGCGGCTCTAGCCCTATTTTGGGGACTAGAGCCTTCAAAGTATAAAAAAATTATGTTTTTTACATTATTTAATATACTTTAATTTATTCCTGCCTACTTACTTAAATATTTTTGATACTTCAGCTAATTTTTAATAAAATGAAAAGTCAGTGTTGACGCGATCGCAGAAACTTTAAACTTTAAGTTCATATCCTAAAATTGCCTTGATCTTTACCTTGTTAGGATATTAATGACTGTAGAATAGTCGCTTAAACTTTCATGATAAAAGTTGATGATTAATATTACTAAATTAAATAAATTTGACTTTTTAGTTTTAATTGGGATTGTGATTATTGGTCTTATACATTTGCCTTTTCCATTTGATGGAGATCAAGCATTTTTTCGGCTTGGTGCTTTGGAGATGCAACAAGGAAAGTTACTCTATCGTGATTTTTGGGATGTCAAGCAACCGGGGATTTTTTGCTTTTACTTTTTGGGAGGAATTTTATTTGGTTTTAATGAGATTGGCATCCATCTCTTTGAACTTATTTACATGGTGTTTCTGTCTATAATATTGTTGCTGAGTCTAAAAAGCTATTTTCAGCATCCGATAATCGCAAGTTTAGTACCTTTGTTAACGGTTGGCGTTTACTATATTGTTTCACAGCCTTGGCATCTTACTCAAGTAGAGGCACTGGTTAGTTTGCCTTTATTTACTTGTGTTTGGTTAACTTCTCAATCTTTTAAATATGAAGGTAGAAAAGCATTTTTTATACTTTTACTATCAGGCTTTCTTGGTGGAATTATCATCACATTTAAATTAATACTTTTACTAATATTACTTTCTTTTTGGCTAACTACTTTGATATATTCTTTGCTGATCAAACGGCAGCCAATTCCAAAAGTATTTATAGAAATCTTTATTCCCATTTTTATGGGGATTATATTTCCTATTTTATGTATTGTTAGTTATTTTGCCTGGTTTAATAGTTTACCAATTTTGTATCAGACATTTTTTTTATATCCACCTCGGATTGTTGCTAATTCCCAATTTAACCCAAGTGGGCTTTTTGCAGGAATAAAATGGTTTTTAAATAATTTTTACCCTCTAATTTTAGCTGCTACTGTTGCCGTAGATGTATCATTACGTAAGTCTAAGAATATATTGACTTTGCTACTTGTTATTTGGTGTATTTTTGCTTGGGGTGTGATTGCTCTACAACGTGGCGCATTTTGGGAATATCATTATTTACTATTGTTTGTACCTTTAGGTATTTTAGCTACTAAAGGATTAGATGTTTTATGGGAGTCTTTAATAAAATTGAGTTCCCCATTTACGACAATCTTGCTGATATTTTTGTTTTTCTTCCCTTTATCGCACACTTTGATAAAAAAGAGTGTTGTTCTGGTTAATAATAACTTTGCTTTAACTGAAGAGACACGATTCAAATATCAGACTGTTTTTAGAGAAAAATACCCATCTCTTCGTTCAGAAGCTGAATTTATCTCCCAACCAGGAAGTCTTCCTGGTAAGATTTATGTAGCTGGCGATCCATCTATTTACTACTTCTCCAATCGGACTCAGGCAACATCACTACGTGGTTGGGCACTTGAATATTTTCTGCCTGAGCAATGGACAAAACTTTTAGAAGAGTTAGATTCATCTAAGCCTCCTTATATCTTTATTGATGATATTCAGCAGCCTACTATCAACAAAAATTTTCCCAGAATGCTAGAATTTCTTGAGAGTAAATACCGTATTTTACGTCAAAATAATAACGGTACTTGGTATACACTTTTGTAGACAAATCACTACAGCAATTCTGAATCATTTATCAGAAATAAGATCCCCGACAACTTTTATAAAGTCGGGGATCTGCGGGTTTTAATACAATACAGTTCAGTTAAAGAAAATTGTAGGTTGGGTTAAGCAAAGCGCAACCCAACAAAACCCCGAAAATGTTGGGTTTCGTTCCTCAACCCAACCTACACATTTCAAAGTTTTTGGCACTAACCCAAGCGTATTGGGTTTCAAGACTCTTAAAACCAGACAAATAAACTGTTTGTGTTACTATAACTCTTACCAATCGGTTGCTTTAGTATCATCCCAGACTTCCAATTCCAAATCGCGGAGATAAGTTAAACCGCTTTGAATTTGTGCATCTGTTCCTTGTAGTTCAAGGTCAAACCAACCATCTCCGACAGCATTGGCTCCCAAAATCGCTGCCGTGATATTCACAATCAGTCCGTAGTCAGACACCAGGCGAGAAATGACAGGTTCCTGGTGATAATCTTTAGGAATTCTGAGTCGAATCCGTTTATTGGTAAGTGTATTGTCAGTAGCCATATCTGAGTTGTTTCAATCCCTAATCGGGATTGGTACAGAACTACTCTTAACCCTAACGGTAATTTCCTGATAGGTACTAAGTAGATCGTACCATGTCCCATGATTTGCTTGTATCCTATTTCAAAAGATAACTATAATCGCTTGATTTTTCTATTCAACATCTTTAATGCGGGTTTTCCGTTCTAGAATCTCCTTCAGCACCAAGGTTACTACTGCTAACAACGCTAACAGTACAGCCGCAGAAAAAGCCGCTTCAGTTTCGTATTGTTTGTAAGCGTCTTCTACAAACAGTGGTAGGCTCTGGGTTTGGTCAGCAATGTTTCCAGATACCACTGAAACCGCTCCGAATTCACCCATTGCTCTGGCATTGGTCAAAATTAAACCATAGAGTAAGCCCCAACGGATACTAGGTAGAGTGACGCGCAGAAATATCTGCCAATCTTTTGCACCTAGAGTTCTTGCAGCTTCTTCTTGATCCTTACCAAACTCTTCTAAAACAGGAATCACTTCCCGCGCCACAAAGGGCATACTCACGAAGGCTGTAGCTAGTACCATACCTGGAAAGGCAAAGATAATCTTGATATCATGGGCTTGAAGCCAAGGGCCAAACCACCCATTCCGTCCGTAAAGTAGGACAATCATTAACCCTGCAACTACAGGCGAAATTGAAAAGGGCAGATCGATAATGCTCAAAACTACGGCGCGTCCAGGAAATTTATGACGAGCGATCGCCCAAGCTGCACATAAACCAAATACCGTATTTAAAGGTAGAGAAATCACAGCTAGTAACAGTGTTAGCCAAGCTGCATGGATAAAAGCTGGTCGCGTCAGATTGGACAGAAACGGCCCAACACCCTTACTAAAAGCTTGGACAAAAACGTTAATTGCCGGGATATATTGAACTAGGGCTAAATAAGCGATCGCTATCCCAATTAAAACTATTGGCACCCAACTCTTCTGCTCTTTCGGCTTGGCCGTATGTGTCTCAGATGCAGATGAGTGAAAACTTGGCTTATCTACTGTCATATCGCCTTGCCCATGCTTGTAAGAAATTAATTGCCAATAACAGTACCAACGAAATTGATAGTAAAACTATGCCAATTACTGTTGCACCAGAATAGTCGTACTGCTCTAGCCGTTGGAAAATCAGTACAGGTGCGATCAAATCTTGGAAGGGCGTATTAGAGGAGATAATCACAGTTGAACCATACTCTCCAACTGCACGAGAGAAACCCAAGGCAATACCAGTCAAAATCGTGGGAAATAAAGGTGGCAAAATCACTTTCCAGAAGGTCTGCCATTGAGAAGCACCCAGACACCAGGCGGCTTCTTCAATTTCATGTTCCATTTCCTGAAGTACGGGTTGCACAGTTCTCACAATAAAAGGTAGTGAGATAAATATCATTGCTACCGCTACTCCCGTGCGGGTAAAAGATATCTTAATTCCCAGTGGTGCTAGTAGCGAACCTAGCCAGCCGTTATCGCTGTAAACAGTTGCCAGTGTTAAACCTGCTACAGAAGTTGGTAGTGCAAAGGGTAAATCCACTGTGGCATCAATCAAGCGCTTGAAGGGAAAGTCGTAGCGAACCAGAACCCAAGCAATTAAAGTTCCAAATACGCCATTGAGTAAGGCAGCAAATATTGCCGTCACAAAAGTTACGTTGTATGTTGCTAGTGCGATATCACTGGTTGCGATCGCCCAAAACCTAGATGGAGGTTCTGTAGCTGCTTTCAGGAACATTGCAGTTATGGGGATCAGCAACATAACTGTCAAGTATACAATGGTGATTACCCAAGTCCAAGAAACTCGCTCCAATCTCTTCAAAAACGGTGTTTTGCGTTCAACTTCTACAGAAGGAGATACAGTCGTCATAGTCAAAAATTCAAAATTGGAAATTCACAAGGAGCTTTTTGCCAGTGTTCGTAATTGCTAATTCGTAATTCAACCACAGACCAACTATTTTTTATTCTGGAGAAAAGAAAGTTGTGGAGTCAGAATTACGAATTACGAATTACGAACTTGTACTGAGCTTGTCCTGAGCGTAGTCGTTGGCGCAGCCTCTCGTAGAGAAGGGCGTAGCCGAAGTATTACGAATTATTTTTTGCCTTGAATCTTGTCAAACACGCCCCCATCTGCGAAGAACTTCTTATCAATTGCTTCCCAACCGCCCAAGTCTGCAACTGTACCCAGAGTTTTCAGCTTAGGAAATTTGTCAGTGACTTCCTTGGTTTGAGCTAAAGTCTCATCCACAGGACGGAATCCTAATTTGACAAACTCTTGCTGTGCTTCTGGGCTATAGAGGTATTTCACAAAACCTTCAGCAACTTCGCGGGTTCCGTGCTTATCGACGTTTTTATCTACCACAGCGATCGGATTGTCGATGGATATATTCACATCGGGAACGACATACTCAACCTTCTCGCCCTTTTGTTGTGCCAAAAGAACTTCGTTTTCGTAGTTGATTAAGACATCTCCCTGCCCTTGCTTGGCAAATGTATCAGTAGCTTCCCGCGCATCTTTAGGCAAGATTGGCACATTTTTGTAAACTTTAGTCACAAATTCAGTAGCTTTCGCCTCATCGCCACCTGTTTTAATTACAGAATCCCATAGTGCTAAGAAATTCCACTTAGCACCGCCGGAAGTTTTGGGGTTAGCAGTAATCAATTTCACACCATCTTTGGCTAAATCTTGCCAGTTCTTGATGCCTTTAGGATTGCCGGGACGAGTGACTATTGCTGCAACAGATTTGGAGACAATGCCATTGTTGGGAACTTCTTTCTCCCATCCTGGCTGAATCAATCCAGCCTTCTCAATCTTTGTAGTGTCTCCAGCTAATGCTAAGTGAACAACATCTGCTTCCAAACCATCAATAACAGCGCGAGTTTGGGAACCAGAACCACCATAGCTTTGCTTGAAGACGACAGTTTGATTATGATCTTTTTTCCACTGTTCTACAAACTTAGGAATAATTGCTTCGTGAGCGGCTTTGGTGACAGCAAAGGAAACTAGAGTTAGTTCAACACTATCTTTGCTTGCAGCCACAGGAGTAGCATTAGCAGCAGGGGTTTCAGAGGAAGAAGTACTCCCAGTTCCTCCACCAGAGCAGGCGGCAAGGGCTACACTCAATACAGTACCTACCAAAAAGAGTGATACAAAGCCTTTGAGCGAATTTAGTTTGAACCGATACGTTCTATTGAACGCGTAGATGCGTTCGCCTTTGGCGTTGCCGTAGGCTAGCAGCTTGTCGTAAGACATCGCTTGTAATCTTTTCAGTAAGCGTTGCCACAAACTCATTCTATTTCCTCCACTAAATCCACAAATAATCGATGGGAATACAGTTATATAGTGTTTATCATACTGGATGATTCCATGTATCTAGTTGCAAACACCAAAAAACCTCACATTCTTTATCAAGAACATGGTGATTTTACCAGTTCTGTGAAAAATTAAAAATGCTTTTACTTTCAACTATCAAATTGCATAGGCGCAGCCCTTCGTAGGCATCGCAATCAACTATCTGCTGCATCAAGCAACTTGCTATAGAATAGCTAATCTAGCGTAGGCGTAGCCCGCACTTCGAGTGAGCTTCAGTGACCATCGTAGATATCGGCTTCGTTCAACGCAGTGCAACAAAATCAAATAACGTCTTGAGTGCAAGAGAAATTACTGTAGTGAGAAATATACGGCGCAACCAGAGGTTACTGAGTCTGAGAGCAACCCGCGATCCAACAACTCCACCAATGAACATAGTAATACTCAGAATAATACCTAGTTTGTAATCAACTATTCCCTGCATAAAGAAAATAATGGTGGCAATTAACGAAGAAAAAATGTTGATAAACTTTGTGTTTGCGATCGCCTGCACAAATGTCATCCGAAATAGACTGACATAAACTGCTGTGAGCATAGTGATATAGCCTCCACTAAAGAAACCACCATAAACACCAAGCACAAAAGTTGCCACATATCCACCAATTTCTGCTATTGGTGAGGGTTTCCCTATTTTTGAAACGATTCCAGCATTCCGATTGGTGATTGAAAAGACGGTAACTACAATCATCAAAATCGAGATAATCAGAGGCATCGATTTTGAAGGTACAACTAAAACAAGTAATGCACCGATAATTGAGCCTAAAAGGGTTAATAAAATCATTATTGGCAAGCGCCTGTGGTCAATTGCTTTTTTACCAATAAAAGGCAATGTACCACCAACGCTCATAAAGGTTAATGCCAGCATATTAGTGGCAAGAGCAATACGCGGTTCAATGCTCAATTGCAAGATTACAGGGACGGTAATTAAAGAAGTGCTTCCTGTAATGACACTTATAACACTTGTTAGAAAGAAAACTGTGATGATTAAAATTAATTGAGTAGCATTCATTAGAGATTTGATCTTTATGTTGTTATCAATACATTTTTTAAAGGATGCTTGCAGTAGATAAAAGATATCTAAAACCCTTAATATGAATGAAATACAGCTTTTTGAAATTATATTAATATAAATAAAATTCAGTGTAAACTTATAATTTTATACCAAAATAAATGGTAAATTTTATATATTGGTAACAACTAAGTTGGGGGACTTCATATAATATTGATAAATTACAACAGTGAGCCACATCCAATACTGTGCGATCGAGAGTTATTGGTGTAGATAATTGGTCTTTCAATAAGCGATAAATAGTGTCTCTACATCAGGGTTTGATTGGTGATACCAATTCAATTAATGATTGCAACATATCCTTGGCTAAAGACGCGATAAATCGCGTCTCTACAAATGATCTATTTGTCGCATTCTTTTTTCAATTGGTATGATTATGAACTGTATGTATTACAATATAAATAGCATGAAAAACAAAACCCATTTAGAAATTATCTAAATGGGAAAAATCGAACAAATATTTATGATTAACTGAATGCATATTTCAGGGGTAGCCCGTCCTGAAAAACTAGTAATTCCCCTGGTTGAATTTGTGTCCAAACTTCATTGTCAGTCAGGGGCGTGGTAGCAATGACAGCGACGCGATCGCGTTCAGTAGTCACTTCCCGAAAATCTACGGTCATGTCTTGGTCAATTAAATGGGCAGCAGCAAAGGGCGCTTGGCGAACAATGTAGCTGAGTTTAGTTGAGCAGTAGGCAAAAAAGTGTTCTCCATCTGATAATAAGTAATTAAATATACCTAATTTCGCAATTACAGCAGTAATTTCTTGCAGCACAAAGTACAGTTCCTTGATATCGGGCTTACCTTTAGGAAAGCGCGATCGCAATGTTTCTAGGATCGTACAGAATGCTTTTTCACTATCGGTATCACCTACGGCTTGATAAAAGCCCAAATTTTCTGGATCAAAATCTGGCAAATTACCGTTGTGGGCAAACACCCAATACTGGCCCCACAATTCTCTGCGGAAAGGATGGCAATTGTGTAAGGCAATTTCACCCTGAGTAGCTTTGCGGATATGGGCTATGACATGGGTTGAGTGGATGGGATAACTCCGCACAAACTCAGCTACCGGAGAAGCAACAGAAGGTTGAGCGTCTAAAAACATTCGACATCCCTTTCCTTCAAAGAAAGCAATGCCCCAACCATCGCTATGGTCATCCGTTTTTCCTCCCCGTGCAGAAAACCCTTCAAAAGAAAAGCAAATATCCGTTGGAACATTGCAATTCATTCCGAGCAATTGGCACATTAGCTCTCAATTTTTGACTAAGGTCTCAGGATCAAGATACTTCAGAATGCTGCATTGATTCTGGAGCGATCGCTTCAATCTTAGAATTTAAGGCTGAGATATGCCAAACGATCCCCAAAAATAAAGAGTCTGCTTCTAGTTAGGATGATGACACTATGCCAAAAGATGGTAACGGCGGATATCTGGTGCAGCAGTCACTAAACCTTCGAGTTTAGCTGCGGCCGCTTGGAAATGGGGTGAATCTAGATGAGTATTCAGGGCTTCATCAGAAGTCCACTCTTCTACAAAAGTAAAGTCTGTTGGATCGTATTGGTTTTGCAAAAGTTCATACTTAATCGCACCTGCTTCCTGACGGGTTGGCTCAATAAGTTCCAACAGTACAGCTTTTAGTTCTTCTACTTTGTTAGGCAAAGCAATAACACGGGCAACAATTTGAATAGTTTGGTTTGTCATTTGTTATTTGTCATTGGTCATTTGTCATTGGTCATTGGTCAAAACAGTGTTGAGTAATGAGTAATGAGTAATGAGTAATGAGTAATGAGTAATGAGTAATGAGTAATGAGTAATGAGTTTTGTTTATCCCCTTGTCCCCTCACTCCCTCATCTCCCTCATCTCCCTGCTCCCCTGCTCCCCTGCTCCCCTGCTCCCTGCTCCCTGCTCCCTGCCCCCTGCCTCCCCTGCTCCCTGCTCCCTGCCCCCTGCTCCCCGATCTTCCCTGCTGCTCTGGTATTAATATTTATTAAAACATCTGCTGTAAATATTGTTCATAGCCTAGTTGTTCTAGTTTTGCTTGCTTTGCAATTACTGATTCACATAAGGTTTGACGATATTGTTGTACTTTTTCTAACAATTCTGGTTGATGAGTTGCGAGGATTTGTATTGCTAAAAGACCGGCATTTTTGGCATTACCGATCGCTACTGTTGCCACAGGAATACCACCAGGCATCTGTAAAATAGAATACAAAGAATCTACACCTTGTAAGTTCCGAGTGGGTACAGGAACACCGATCACAGGAAGGGGAGTCAAAGACGCTACCATTCCAGGTAGATGGGCAGCACCACCGGCACCTGCAATAATTACCTTAATACCGCGTTGGTGTGCAAGTTGAGCATATTGCACCATGCGTTCTGGGGTGCGGTGAGCCGAAACGATCGCTACTTCGCTCTCAATACCAAATTCTTCACAAACTGCGATCGCATCTTTCATAGTGGGCAAATCGGAATCGCTGCCCATGATAATACCAACTAGGGGAGTCATAATAATTCAAAATTCAAAATTCAAAATTCAAAATTATTTGAGCTAGCTTATGGAAGCTAAGTGATGCGGATCATCATCTCATCTATTGGCGTTGTTTGAATTGATTCATTGATGTAAGTTGCATCTAAAATCAGATTTAGCTCTATTCTCGCCAGTGTGATGACCCAAGCAACACAAAATCCTGTAGATATTATCAATGCTAGAGTGCCTGGTTACAAAAATTTGCAGATGCTCTTGGTTAATCAAGAGGGCATAATTGAGCAAATTTTGCCAATGGATACAGTCGGGAAAGACATCTGTGCATCCGCGATCGATGTTGCAGGTGACTGGATTTCATTGGGTGGCGTTGATTTGCAAATTAACGGTGCATTGGGTTTGGCATTTCCTGATTTAACGGCTGAAAATGCTCATGTACTCCAGAAAATAACGCAATTTTTGTGGGATGTCGGGGTAGATGGATTTTTACCGACACTTGTAACAACTTCAGTAGAAAATATTCAGCGATCGCTTGCTGTGATTGCTGATATTATCCCCTGTCAACAAGCTGGTGCCAAGATTCTCGGAGTCCATTTAGAAGGCCCATGTTTGAATTGCCATAAGCGCGGCGCACACCCAGCAGAGTACTTGTTACCCTTAACAATTGACGAGGTAAGGCGGGTTTTGGGAGATTATGCAACGCTCGTGAAAGTCATCACTTTAGCGCCGGAGTTAGATCCCACTGACGAAGTAATTCCATATTTGCGTTCTTTGGGAATTACCGTTAGTTTAGGACATTCTCAGGCGACATCAGCCCAAGCGCAACTTGCTTTTGAACTCGGTGCAACGATGGTAACTCATGCTTTCAATGCTATGCCACCATTGCATCACCGCGAACCAGGATTATTAGGGGCAGCAATTACCCATTCTGATGTCATGTGTGGTTTTATTGCTGATGGCGAACACGTTTCGCCCACGATGCTGCAAATATTACTTCGCGCTAGCTATGAAGAAAAAGGGCTGTTCCTCGTCAGTGATGCCCTTTCACCTCTAGGGCTACCCGATGGCGTGTATCCTTGGGACAGTCGGCAAATTGAAGTTAAAAACGGTACGGCACGACTAGCCGATGGCACTTTATCGGGGACGACTTTACCCTTATTAGTGGGAGTGCAGAATTTGGTGAAGTGGGGGATTTGTGATGTAGAGACTGCTATTTTGTTAGCTACAGATGCACCTAGACGAGCGATTGGTTTGCCTGGAATTACCAAAAGTCAACCTGCTAATTTATTACGCTGGCATTGGGATGAAGCGACAAAAGAACTAACGTGGCAGCGATTATTGGGCTAAATTTCGCTTCAAGGTGATAGGGGAAGAAGCGTTAATTATACTCAATAAAAATGTACATTTGTGAGATAGACATCATAAATCAATGAATATAGCTTTACTCGTTAAATTTCTCGCTCCCTGTCTGCCATTTCTGTTGAATGTGGGTAACAAAGCCGTAGAAGGTGCATCTCAAAAAGTAGGTGAGGATGTTTGGAATAAAGCCAAAGCTATTTGGGCTAAGTTACATCCCAAAGTAGAGGCGAAAGAAGCAGCAAACGAAGCAGCAACGGATGTGGCACAAAAGCCAGAAGATGAAGATTTACAAGCAAGTTTGCGAGTGCAACTTAAGAAGATTTTAGAAGCGGATACAGCACTTGCAGACGAAATAGCTAAGATTTTGCAAGCATCGACTGACAAACCCGGAGACAATATTCAGGTCAGTGCTAATGCTTACGACCAAAGTACGGTGAAGCAAGTTGGGAAGATTGACGCAAACCAAGTAAGTTTTTAATTGAATAGGGTGGATAGAGTACTGCCTACCCTAAAAATTTTGATGTTTCGAGTTCTGAGCAGGAACGGCCGGGTTCCAAACAGGAACGGCCAGGTTTTAAGCAGGAACGGCCGGGTTCCGAACAGGAACGGCCGGGTTTTAAGCAGGAACGGCCGGGTTCCGAACAGGAACGGCCGGGTTTTAAGCAGGAACGACCGAGTTCCAAACAAGAACGGCCGAGTTCCAAACAGGAACGGCCGGGTTTTAAGCAGGAACGGCCCAGTTCTGAACAGGAACGGCCCAGTTCACAGCCACAATATCAAGCAAAATTTCTACCTACTCTAAGCAATGGTAGAGGAACCCAGCCCCAGTAACCCGAACAACATTGAAATGAATGCCACTGCCCACGGTGACAGTAAAGTGACTATGGTAGGGCAGTTAAATGCAATGCAGCAGAAGTCAAATTTATTGTTGACGATATACAACCAATACTAGAGCGATTGCAACAAATCTCTCCACCAGAATCGCCGGGGGTTCTCAAAGCAGGGAATCCCGGTAAAAGTTTGGCTTACTGGCAAGGAAGAACAGCAGAAATTGCCCAAATACAGCAATGGTTAATTGATAAAAATACCTTTTTAATTGGTATAGAAGGCATCGGTGGCACAGGTAAATCGATGCTGGCTACAAAAATTTATGATGAAATTGTCGTCGGTTATGGCATTGGGTACGTAGTTGGTTTAGGCGGTAATATTAATTCACTATCTTCTTATGAAAACAGAAATAGTCGGCTATTTTTCAACTATATGCTGCAAAAACCACTGGTCAGTCTGTTAACTATGGGATTGTTTGTGCAATCTATTGCTGCTCACTCCCAGGCTTTAACCTATAATTACAGCAATCCAAGTTTATCTCAGCAATCCTTACTAATAAGCCAATTTAGACCAGGTGCTAGTTGTGAAGCCAACGACAACTTAAGTTTGTTTGCTGATACTTTTATTAGTGTGTGCCGAAAAGCATCGATTAGGCGGGAGTTTCCCAGTGAGTTTCTGAACTCTTATTTAGAAGACATTAAGAAAAACAAATCGGCTATTGGTAAAAAAGCTTGGAAATTATTAAATGATAATAGATTTAAAAAGTAGCCGTGGAGAACATGAGATGAAAACTGAAAGTGCAAATCAAGCAGAATCCTTCTATATTGCTATAATTCTTTACAAATCATTTTCAGATAAACCTGATTATCAACCTTTGTACCAAGAAAGCTTTGTCTTGATTAAAGCCGCTTCTTTGGAGGAAGCAAAAGCAAAAGCTTTGAATCATGGGAAAAATGAAAGTGTCAGCTATACAAATGAAAATGAAGAAACTATTACTTGGTCTTTACAGCAAGTAGTAGACGTGAATTCAGTTTTGTATGATGATTTTGATTCATCTGAGGATATTGTTGATTTATATACTCGACATTTTCGGAACTATGAGGCTTACCAATTATTTGAGCCATTATTATCTCAAGAGTAACTTGGAGAATAGTTATCAAACCACGCGATCGCTTTTGTCTCAGTGATGGGAATTGACAAGAGCGATCGCATACGTGTAGAAGCCGAGGGTATGGCAAATCAATTAATGTTTCTAACAAAATATATTGATAATTTTTAATCGGCGATCGCTTTGTGTGAAAATCTGTAAATTTATAATTGTATATAGTTAAATTATGGAATGTATGTAGAAGGTAAAAAAATGACAATTACTACCAAACTAAAACAACTCTATGAAACCGATGAGAATTTATGGTTAGAAGAAACTATTGAATTATTAAAACAAAAACAGTTTAGCCAGCTTGATTTAGAAAACTTAATTGAGGAATTAATCAGTTTGGGTAAAAGAGATTTAGCTAAAGCAAAAGGTCTTTTAAGGCAAATTATTATTCATATATTGTTACTCCAATATTGGCAGATTGAATATGAGAGAAACTATCGTCATTGGATTGGAGAAATTAAAACTTTTAGATATGACTTAAATAATCATTTAACAACGAATTTAACAAAAAAGTTACAGGATGATTTAGAGAATATTTATCAAAGTGCAGTTGAGTTTGTGAAAATTAAAACCGATTTAAATATTTTTTTAGAAAAATGTCCTTACACTCTTGTACAATTATTAGATGAAAATTATTTACCTTAAAGATAGCAGTATTATCTAATTTTGGTGAAATCAAAGCAGCACTAAGAGCGATCGCAGTTTCACGAATAGTCATGATAATTGCCTTTTTCAGTCCTCTTCATTTTGACTCAAGGATTTGACTAAATGCATGGCAAGGGCGATCGCTTTGTGTAAGAGTGCCTACTGGCTAGCGTTCTGTCTTTACCAACAACTTGAGCAGCTGTATTATAAGCCTGTGCCAATCTCATATAGGTGCTTTTGTTAAACCCAGCAGAGTTTCACAAAAATCTGATTTACTGCAATTTGTTAGTCCCGTTCTTAAATACTTAATTGAGAATTCCTTAAAGCCTGGGTGCTCATTTAAGAAAATACGATGGAAAGTAGCCTGATCGCCACAGAGAACATAATCTTCTATGCCACCCTGACCAACATAGTTAATCCAACGCGCTTGAAATCTTACTTCTAAGAAATATAGTGTTGAGTATTGCTTCCACTCTGAATTAAGATTATTATCATATTCGTATAAAGCATCTTTCCAAGTACCACTGGAAATTATAAATGTTGGAGAATGATATTTAATAGCATTTTCAGCCATGTGGATTTTTTGAAGACTGAAGTAGAATCCTGCCGTTCGATCTGAAGACTTTGGTACATAGTATTCACCTAACTTATTTAACTGGACATATATAGGGTGATAATAAGTGCGTTGTCTAGATGCAAATGGTGTTTTAGGCAAAGAATTTGCTGTGTGGTTATACCTTGTTTTGGAATTTTCTATTAAATAACTCTCTAGTTGAGACAGGAAAGGTACTAATTCGCATTTAGGCATTAATGGTGCTTGCCAATAGCGGACTCTGACACATTTTTTACCATATTCTTTAACCAGTTGCTCAAAAGCATTTTTTCGATGATGTCCAATAAAACGAGTTTTGAAACATCCGGCTTGACCAATATAAGCTGTAGGCTCTTGATCACTGCCTACAAAATAAATACCACCGAAGGTAGGAAGTGATTTTTTATCAATATATAAAACCCAAGGAAGTTTAGTTACATCAATACGGTTAGCAGTAGCAATAACTTGAGATGTATACAATTTAGATTTCATTGCTAGATGTGCAATTATATTGTGAAGAATTTAATCAGCAAATTCTATTTATAGAATGCCCAAAATTTCCTCACATATAACGTCAATGCAGTTTAGATTGCACTTCTATTTGATGCGCAATAATTTAAACAAAATGCAGTAGATAACAAAATAAAAAGCCCGCTGATGCGGACTTTCTAAATTAATTAAGTTATTGCTTTACTTAGCGTTTCGCCAACTTCTTCGACATCTTCCGCAGACGAATTGATTGGGGTGTAACTTCTACCAATTCATCGGGGCCAATGTATTCCAAAGCACGTTCTAGGCTCATGTCTATTGGTGCTTGCAGTTGCACTAGTTCATCGCCACCAGCAGCGCGGTGGTTGGTTAACTGCTTGGTTTTACAGATATTCAGTTCCAAATCTTGCGGACGATTGTGTTCGCCGACAATCATGCCTCTGTAAACCTTTGTGCCGGGAGTAATAAAGAATGCTCCTCTATCTTCGGCGTTTTTCATGGCGTAGAAGGTAGAAACGCCTTCTTCAAAGGAGATTAAAACACCTTTGTTACGGGCTTCAATATCGCCACTCAGTTGACGGTAATCTAAGAAGCTGTGGTTCATGATGCCTTCGCCACGAGTCATCCGCATGAATTCACCCCGGAAACCAATCAAACCACGGGCGGGAATGACAAACTCTAGTTGGGTGCGATCGCCACTACCAGGCTGCATATCTTGCATTTCGCCTTTACGTTGTCCCAGGCGTTCGATACAGCTACCCACAGCATCAACAGGAATGTCTAACACCAAGAGTTCGTAAGGTTCGCAAGGTTGACCGTTGACTTCACGGTAAATTACCTGTGGCTGAGATACCTGAAACTCGAATCCTTCGCGGCGCATGGTTTCAATTAAGATACCCAGGTGGAGTTCTCCACGACCGGAGACGAGGAATTTATCGGGAGAATCGGTTTCTTCGACACGCAAAGCCACGTTGGTTTCCAGTTCGCGGAAAAGGCGATCGCGTACTTGTCTTGATGTCACCAACTTACCTTCTTGACCCGCAAAGGGCGAATCGTTCACCCAGAAGGTCATTTGCAAAGTTGGTTCATCTACTTTAATTAGTGGTAAAGCTTGGGGTTCGTTAGGATCGGTAATCGTTTCCCCAATATAAGCATCGGCGAAACCAGCCACCGCCACAATATAACCTGCGGTTGCTTCTTCCAGGTCTACACGCTTGAGTCCTTCAAAGCCCATCAACTTGGTAATTTTACCTTTGACAATGGTGCCATTTTCTGTGACTAAAGCCGCTTGTTGTCCTGAACGGATAGTACCGTTGTGAATTCTGCCAATGATAATCCGTCCCAGATATTCAGAATAATCTAGGGTTGTGACTTGTAATTGTAGAGGCTTATTGCGATCGCCCACTGGTGATGGAACGTGTTTCAGAATCGCGTTAAACAAAGGTTGCATGTCTACCGATTCTGCTTCCAAGGTTTCTTTGGCAAAACCTCCCATCCCGGAGGCGAACAGATAAGGAAAATCACATTGGTCTTCATCTGCGCCTAATTCCAAGAACAGATCCAAGACTTTATCTACAGCAACGTGGGGGTCAGCCTGACCGCGATCGATTTTGTTGATGACAACGATAGGACGCAGCCCTTTTTCTAAAGCTTTTTTCAGAACAAAGCGTGTTTGGGGCATGGGGCCTTCATTAGCATCGACAATCAGAAGACATCCGTCAACCATGCCGAGTACCCGTTCAACTTCGCCACCAAAGTCAGCGTGTCCAGGAGTATCAACAATATTAATTAGTGTTTCTTTGTAGCGAACTGCTGTATTTTTGGACAGGATAGTAATACCCCGTTCCCGTTCTAGGGCGTTGGAGTCCATAACGCAATCCGGAACGTCTTCGCCTTCGCGGAAAATGCCGGATTGTTTGAGGAGTGCGTCAACCAGCGTGGTTTTGCCGTGGTCAACGTGGGCGATAATGGCGACGTTGCGAATTGGGAGCGTCATAGAAGCTTTTGGTGAACTCTAGAGGGTGTTTATAAGATTTACATTTGAATGCTAGGCTGTTTTAACAGAATTGAGAAGGATCGGCAAATTCTGTAAAGAACCTTTAATAATTCTAGCGTAATCGTCACAATTGCGGGGAGTTTTGTAAACCCCACAATCGAGATGTGTGGTAATTACGGCGTTGGTGGGATAAAAAAGCTTCTGTGACAAACAGGTGTTAACTGAAGGGCTGTATTGCTTTTGAGAATTGCGGTTGATTCGCATAGAAGAATTTTGTCATTGAAATACTTTGGTGAAAAGTGCGATCTTTGTCCCAGAGAGATGAAGTTCCTGGCTGCTAAAAGTCAGGTTATTTCGTGTTTGGGATCGATAGAGAAGCGATCGCCAAGCCTGGTTTTTATTGACTAGAATGGGGTGGGTATCTCTACAAAAATATTCAACTTACACGGAATTCTCACAATGTAGAGCGAGGTCAATTGTTTAGGAGAGTAAGAAGCGATGTCTACGATGGTCACTAAGCTTGTCGTACCACTTCGTGGAAGCAAGCTAGCAAGAGCGTCTCGTAGAGAAGTGCGGGCTACGCCTACGTCATTATCTATGTAGAGACTTTACAATGTAACGCTTCTAGAGAATTTAAGGTATATCCTAAAAACTAATAAAATGACAGCGATAGTTATATGGTCTGCTGCCTAAATCCTAATTGCGAGAATCCCAAAAATCCTGACGGGGCAAATTTCTGCCTCAGTTGTGGCACACAGTTGGTATCGCTCTTGAGAAATCGTTACCGAATCATCGCACCATTAGGAAGAGGAGGTTTTTCACGCACATATATTGCAGAAGATATAGACAAGCTCAATGAACGATGTGTTGTTAAGCAGCTGGTTCTAAGTCAATTTTATGCCAGTCAAGGTAGTCAGGCACATAAAAAAGCGACTGAGTTGTTTGAACGAGAAGCTAAACGTCTCAAAGAACTAGGAGAACATGTCCAAATTCCCAATTTATATGCATATTTTAAGGAAGCTGAATATCTGTATTTAGTGCAGCAGTTTATCGAAGGGCAAAATCTGTTGCAAGAGTTAAAACAACAGGGAGTTTTTGATGAAGCCAAAATTCGAGATTTTTTAAATGATTTATTATCCGTAATGGTAGACATCCATCAACAACAAGTAATTCACCGAGATATTAAACCAGAAAATATTATTCGCCGTCAAAATGATGGGAAGTTAGTACTAATTGATTTTGGGGTGGCAAAACAAAAAACGGAACCTACAAACACTACGATCGGGACAATTATTGGTTCTTTGGGTTATGCACCAATTGAGCAAATGCAAACGGGTAAAGTTTTTCTGTCTAGTGATATTTACAGTTTAGGAATAACTTGCTTTCAACTGCTGACCAATATTTCTCCTTCGAGTTTGTGGATGAAACAAGGCTATGGTTGGACTTCTAGTTGGCGGCAGTATTTAACGCAACCTATAAGTCAAGAATTAGAGATGATTCTTAACAAGTGTCTACAAGAAAATCACGAACAGCGTTATCAATCTGCACAGGCTGTCTTACAAGACTTGAAGAAGTTGCCACCGCTAAGGTATACATCACCTCCTACTGTTATTCCACCTACTCTACCATCAAGAACGCAACCGCAAAATCAATATCAATCAACTCGATATCTACCACAATTATCTAACAGGAGATTATTGTCTGGAGCAATAATAGCTGGATCGGGTAGTTCATTTTTAGCGATCGCACTTATAAGTTTTCTTGGAACGACTTGGATTAGCTCTGGATTGTGGTTGCTCATTTTAGGAGGATTAATCTTTATTCAATCTCGCCCACTTCTAGAAAAAGCTTATTTAATTGTTATTGCTATCATCGCCAATTTACTCGTTGTCTTTATTTTCAGAAATCTCTTAACTAATAATCTTTTTAAAGCTGGTTTAAATGGGATGTTACTTGTAGGATTGCTAGTTATTCTAGCAGGTTTATTAACAGTTATTATTGTGGGCGTATCTGAAATAATCAACAACCTGATTGCTAAATATCTTTAGTTTTTTGGTTTTGTTCAATTGTCATAAATCTCTATATTAAGATAAATTTTGTAAAAGATTGGTAATTATTCATGATAAATAAAAAAGAAAACTTGAGACTACTTATTTCTTTGGGTCTGGCTGGGGTAATGGTAGCAGCTATTTTATGGTTAATTAACAAAGTATCTTCTACTATCGTAACAACACCATCAAACCCCACACAAACTTCATCTTCATTTACAAATAAGTCGTCATTAATGAATTTGGGTACAAGGATTTTGGTGAAAGTGCAAACATCGCCTGAAAAGACAGATGGAGTTAAAGCTTTTGCTGAAAAAGATTACAGTACTGCCGTTAAAAAGTTTACTGATTCTCTGAAAAATAATCGCAACGACCCAGAAACTTTAATTTATTTAAATAATGCCAAAATAGCGCGAGATAATTCATTAGCTATAAAAGTTGCGATCGTCGCACCAATTAACTTCGATCCTAGTTTAGCAGAAGAGATTTTACGCGGTGTAGCTCAAGCTCAAAATGAAGTTAATACCCAAGGAGGAATTAATGGTAAAAAATTGCAAATTGTAATTGCAAGTGCTGATAATAGAGAAGATTCTGCACGGCTAGATAATGAATTAGTTGAAGATCAAAGCCTTGTAGCTGCTGTGGGCGTTAGACGTAACGCAGAAATATATAAAGAGAAAGGTTTGGTTTTAGTCTTACCCGTCGAGCTACCAAATCAAGCAGAAAATCCAGGAAAGTTAAATAATAATACATTAAATAGTCAGCCTAATAGTTCCACAAATAACTACTTATTTCACGTAAATCCCTTATATGATAATTTAGTAGATACTCATTCTCGCTACATTGCTCGACAAGCAAGGAATATTGCTATTTGTGGCGATGTTCGTAATTCAAGAGATAATCCAACCTCTTCATCAAATCAGATACTCGTAGAAAAGTACACTCAAGCTATCAAAAATTATGGCAGCAACGTTATTAGTACGCCTTGCAATTTAGCAGATAAGAATTTTGACCCGAAAGCTTTTGTAGATAAAGCCATAGAAACAGAAAATGCAAGTGGCTTTTTACTAATGCCTTCAATCAGAAATATATACTTTGCCACCAAAGTAGCACAAGAAGTTAAAGGTAGAAAGCCACTGTTTGCATCTGAAACTATGTACAGTGCTACAACTTTGCAAAATGGCAAGGATCTCGAAGGAATGGTATTACCTGTGTATTGGCATCGTGATGCTAATAAAGATAACCCCTTTGCAAAAAATGCCTTTCAACTTTGGAATGCACAAGTAAATCAGAGAACAGCAGGAGCTTATGATGCACTCCAAGCAATTATTGCTGGTTTAAAAAAAGATAGTACCCGCGAAGGATTACAAAGGGTATTGTCTAATCCCAATTTTTCAACATCTGGTGCAACCGGAATGATTCAGTTTTCGGCATCCGGGGAGCGTCAAGGAGAAGCAATGCTTGTCAAAATTGAGCGTTGCGAGTCTTGCTCTAGTGGGACTGGTTACGATTTTGCCCTCTTGAATAAGAAGTAGTTTTTTCGATCTTAATTGTCATTCTAAAGATATAAATTGCTTTCAAATAGGTAATTTATTCAATTTGAATGTCATACTAAACTGCTTAATTTAATGGCAATCAAAAATTGAAGCGATCGCTTCAATTTTCTCTAAGGAAAAGTTTTATTTATCTACCCAGAGTTGCGAGCGCGATCGCTCAAAAGAAAGATGGAATCCCCCTAACCTCTGTGTCAAGGTTATATCAAGTAAGAATTACGAACACTTTGCCGAGGAGAACACGGATGGTTACTACTTTAGATGATACGAAACGCAATGCTATTGCTGTAAAACTTGCAAGTCTAAAAGCTCTGCAACAATTGGTCATCGAAAATGAACAATCGCTTTTGACGCAAGGGCTTGATGCTGAAATTGCCGATCGCATCCGAAATTTTATAAATGATGATGAAAAAAACCTTGGTGTTCTGGAAACCGTAATTGGTCAATATGGGATTCAGGCTGAACCCAAACAAAATGTTACACAATTCATTGAAAAAGCTCGCGAATTGTTCAAAGGTTCTGAGTTAAGCCTGTATGAGAAAGTCTCTCAGCATGAATTGCTGAAACATCAAATAGTAATGAGTGGCTTGATAGTTCACAAAGCTGCTCAAAAAGTTGGCGCTGATGTGTTGCTAGCGATCGGGCCATTAAATACCATTAACTTTGAGAACCGCGCCCACCAAGAGCAACTCAAAGGCATTCTGGAAATTCTGGGTGTCCGCGAACTCACCGGACAAGATGCAGATCAAGGAATTTGGGCACGTGTTCAAGACGCTATGGCCGCAGTCAGTGGTGTAGTTGGTAGTGCTGTCACCCAAAACAGTGACAAAAAGGATCTAAATATCCAAGATGTTATCCGCCTCGATCACAACAAGGTAAATACCTTATTCACCGAACTACTGCAAAGCAACGATCCACAAAAGATCCAAGAGTACTTCGGTCAAATTTATAAGGATTTAAATGCTCACGCTGAAGCTGAAGAGGAAGTAGTTTACCCACGAGTACGTCCTTTCTACGGTCAAGATAACACCCAAGAATTGTTTGACGAACAAGCTGAAATGAAGCAAGTGTTAGACCAAATTAAGGGTATTAGTCCTTCTTCATCTGAATTCAAAGATCGAGTTAGACAGCTGATGGAAGCTGTTGGCGACCATATTCGTCAAGAAGAAAGCACAATGTTTGCTGCTATTCGTAACAACTTGAGCAGCGATGAAAGCGAGCAACTGGCTACTGAATTCAAAGCCGCTAAGACCAAAATTCAAGAAAAATTAGGCGTTGTTAGCGAATCCAATGCGTAGAATGCTTAAAAGCATTCTATATCCGCTAAAAAAGGTTAATTAAACAAAAACTCCCAGCGTTTATCTGCTGGGAGTTTTTGTTTACAAATGTTGCTGACAGTATTTATAAGCGGTGTATGCCATAGTTACAACCCCGGTGATAATTGCAGATTCATCGACTTCAAATTGGGGATGGTGTAAAGGGTGATTTATGATTCTTTCTTTGTAGCCGACACCCAAGCGAAACATAGAACCGGGGACGTGTTCCAAATATATAGAAAAATCTTCAGCACCAAGGGAAGGTTCGGGTAGTACTTGAACGCGATCGCTACTCCAAGCTTCTTCTGCGGCTGATTGTAACAATTGCGTCAGGGCGTAATCATTTTGGACGCTGGGTACACCTTGGCGATAATTGACTTGATACTTTGCTCCGTAGGTATGGCAAACATTAGATACAATGTTTTCAATCCAGTTTGGGAGATGGGCACGGGTTACGGGATGGAGCGATCGCACTGTTCCCAATAATTGCACTTTATCAGCAATTATATTCGGCGCTCTGCCACCATTAATCTTCCCGATACTCAATACTACAGGACGCAAAGGATTTTGTGTCCGGCTGATAGCTTGTTGCAGTGCCGTAATCACTTGGCAAGCAATCCAAATCGCATCAATCGCCTCATGGGGACGCGCCCCGTGTCCAGATTCTCCCATAATCAGAATCTCTAAATCATCAGCGGCGGCTGTTAATGCCCCGTAACGCACGCCAATAGAACCTGCGGGTATAGAAGGGAAAACATGAACCCCTAATAAAGCTGAGACATTTTCCATCGCCCCATCTTTCACCATCCAGCTTGCCCCTTGAGCAATTTCCTCGGCTGGCTGAAATAAAAACCGCACTTTCCCACCTAATTCCTCAGTCATTTGGGACAGCACCATTGCCGTTCCTAACCCTACAGTAGTATGAACATCGTGACCGCAAGCGTGCATAATCCCATCTGTACGAGAGGCATATTCTAAATTAGTACCCTCTTGAATTGGCAAGGCATCCATATCAGTGCGAATTGCCAATAAACGGTCATTTTGGCCAGTGCCTTGAAGTTCTCCAATCACGCCCGTTTTACCAACTCCTTCTTGTACGTGCAGTCCACTGGAAGACAAAACACCAGCAACAAAGGCTGCTGTTTGGTACTCTTGCCCACTGAGTTCTGGATGAGAGTGGATATGGCGGCGAATTTCAATTAAGCGGGGCGCTAGTTTTGCTGCTAAGTCTTTTATATGGGTAAGCATCGATTTAATTAATCTATAGGCTAGGCTTTTTTCCCATGATAAAGAACTGTTAACAAACAAAATGCTTTTGCTATACAAGGATAAGGGAGGCAGGGGAGCAGGGAGCAGGGGGCAGAGAGCAGGGGGATGTGGTTCGACTGCGCTCACCAACCGGGAGATGAGGGAGTAAGGGGACAAGGGGACAAGGAGATAAACAAAACTCCTAACTCCTAACTCCTAACTCTTAACTCCTAACTCAGCACTCCTAACGCCCCATTCCCAATGCCCAATGCCCCAGTTTATTTTGAATAGCAGGTTGTGCCTCGAGTATTTTCGGGTTTAAACTCGTTACATTCTCTGGGATTTTGACGCTCTAACGACCAGCCATAGGGTTTGTCGGAGGTAACGACACCATTAGCCAGAGTTGTTAGTCGGTAGTTAGCCCCTCGAAAATTAGTAAATTGCAATATGGCATCTTTTAAGTTTGCTGCTTCTAAATTGGCGCTGATAAAACCGGCAAAAGACAGATCGGCATTTTCCAGGGATGCTGATTTTAAATTTGCTCCAGTTAAAGAAGCACCATTGAGATTCGCCGAATTCAGAATCGCACCTTCTAAATTTGCACCGGTGAGATCGGCATTTGTGAGATTAGCTTGAGATAATGTAGCGCCGCTCAAGTCAGCCCCTCGCAAATTTGCTCCAGTTAGATTCAGCCTAGTGAGGTCAGCGCCACTCAAATTACACCGAGGACAGGCACTTGTTGCCTTCAACTGATCCAAGTCTAGCTGATTTAATGCAAGAGCCTGCTCTGCAAACCCTAAACAAGCTAACAGGGAGACGCTGGCAATAATCTTAAGTTTCATATTTTTTACTGATATTTACAAAAATGACAAGTTACGAACATCACGTACTGTCATCCTTACATATACCGCTTCTCTAAGGAAGTACAGGGATGAAGCATTGATTAAGAAGCTGTAAAAATACTATAAATTATAGTAGTAACACTACTCAAACGGAAATATAGGCTATAGAATCAAATCGTAAGGAACTATACCGAACCAATTATAGACTACCAAATATGTGATCCCCCTAGCTCGATGAAAAATACGACTAGGGGGATCTTGTTTTTGGGCATTGGGAATGGGGCATTGAGAATGGGGCATTGAGAATGGGGCATTGGGCATTGGTTATTAATTCTTCCCTTGCTCCTCTGCTCCCTGCCCCCTGCTCCTCTGCCCCCTGCCCCCTGCCCCCCTGCTCCCCTGCCTTCTTCACCGCCATCCTAAAAAGCGCAGTCCAGGAACAATTAGGTAATAACTCACTCCTAACCAGAAGCTGATAAAGAAGCCTACAGAGCCAAAAAAAGTCAGAGGTAACTTTAATGCTGACCAAGCTGGTTGACTGGCAAATTGGAAAATTGGGGGTGCTAAATTCAAAAGAATCAAAACTGCATAACCGATCGCACTGCCAAAGGCCGCGAACACAGCGTACACTACATGATGGCTGCGAAGTCCTAAACTCAAGGTGAGTAGGCAAACTGCTACTAAAATCACAGCTACTAAGCCCTCGCCGCTATCTTTTGGGGTGATTAATTGCAAAATCAACCAGCCAAAGCCATAGCTAATCATGCCCATCAGGGAAGCCACTAAAAACCGCCGCCGTTGACCAAAACACCCGGATACTGTTAATCCCCACGCGGTTCCCCAGCCTGCGGCGACGAATACCAAAATATCTGCCCCGAAGACGGGTTGAGTATTTGGTACTAATTGATTTAGCTGACTCCCAATCAATTCCACAACCTGAGGCCCCAAGCTGGTGCGATAGGCCAAAATAAAACCGGCGATCGCACCAAAACAAGCGCCGATAGTACTCAGGATCATCGCCCAAATCGTCGCCAAACAAGCTCGGAAAATTTTGATGATTGTCTGAGCGATAAAAATAACGGTTTTGGTGACAGCTAGGCTAAAGTTAACTAAAACTTGTTCAATAGCTTGTGTTATCAGTGTAAATCTCTGGGAAACTTGCGTTGAGGCAAGCTTTATCTTGTCTTGCAGTTGAGCAAATAACCCTGGTGGCGGTAATGGTTGAGAAATCTTCGCCAAACGTTTTTGAATTATAGCTGCATTGGCTGGACGCGATCGCACATCCTCCTGCACCATCTCATCCAGCAAATCTGCTAGTTGCGGGTTGACATTCACCACAGTTCGCCAGCGCAATTTACCCGTTTGCCGATCTTCCAACTCTAGCGGGTATTTGCCTGTTAGTAGTTCAATCACCGTTCGACCAAGAGCATAAAAATCGGCACTTGGTCCAACAATACCTCCAGTCACTTGTTCTGGTGGACTGTAGCCAGAAGAAAATAATCGCGTGGAACTGGACACAGAACGCACCTTAGAGGCACTAAATTGTTTCGCTCCACCAAAATCAATTAACACCAAGCGATCGCCTTCTGCTTGCCCTGGAGACGGGGTTACAGATGACGAAGTACCCAGCATTAAATTAGAAGGTTTGATATCTCGGTGAAGAATCTGACGTTTGTGTAATTCTTGTAAAATCTGCACTGCTTGGGCAAACCAATTTAAAACCAAATTCTCTGGACACCCTTGGGGAAAGTTTTTTAATATCTCCTCTAAAGTCTGCCCATTGATTTTTTCCATTACCAGACAAGGGAGTTGGTGCGGTTTGGGGTTAAACAGTTGTATCTGAAAATATCCTTCGGCATCGACTCTGGGGACACCTGGATGGTGCAAACCGGATAAAACCGCCGCCTCTTGGGTAAATAACTCCAGTGCCTTCGGCGAATCTTCTACCAATACTTTCAACACTTTCTCTGTTTGAGTTTTTTCATCCCAAACTGTGTAGATTTGAGCAAATCCTCCCGATCCCAAGGACTGAAGTGGAACATAGCGGTCTAACAACTCTAGCGGTGCGCCACAGCTGTTGCAAAATTTGTTTCCCCAAGGCTGAGGATAAGGACGTTGACAATCAGGATTTATGCAGTGAACCGCACTCTGAGTGATGTGGGACACAACCGCTACAATACAAAGGCTGACTTGATTTTAGCGTTTCTTTAGGTTTCCTGATTTGAAAATAGATAAAAGGAAAACCCCCATAGATTCTATGAGGGAATTCATTCATATTTACAACGAATTTCAAGGAAGGTGAAGTACACAAGCTTGCGTCTCAAAGCAAGGTATAAAGCCTGTTTGACTTCTGACTCACTGAATTCTGCTGTATCTCAGCCCTTAATTACGAAAACTTCTCTTACTTTGTCTGTGCTTGGCAACTTCTTTGCGCTTGCGTTTTTCTAAGGGTGTTTCAAAATGACGATGCTTTCTCATGTCTGGAAAAATTCCCGCCTTGGAAACTTCTCGTTTAAATCGTCGTAAAGCTGACTCAATGTGTTCATTGTCACCTACAATTACTTGGGTCATTATTTCTCCTACTAAGTTGACTTCATCAATGGCTATGCAGGCGGTAACATTACAAAAAAAAGACAGACTCTTGTTTGTCTGACCTTAAGACTCTTGGTAAGTTTTTGTTTCCAAGGTTAGTACCGTCCGCCACTGCCACCGCCGCGGTTGCCGTATCCTCCTCTGTTACCACCAAAGGAACCTCTATCACCTCTGTCTTCCTTGGGTTTAGCTTTGTTAACTTTCAAGTCACGACCCATCCACTCAGCACCGTCGAGAGCTTCAATGGCAGCAGTTTCTTCAGCTTCAGTTCCCATTTCCACAAAAGCAAAGCCGCGCGGACGACCTGTTTCACGGTCAGTAGGTACTTGAACGCGCTTTACAGTACCATATTCTGCAAAAATACCACTTAAATCTTCTTGTGTAACGTCATAAGAGAGGTTACCTACATAAATTGACATCGATTCTCTCCAAAATCATCACTGTGTAGAGATTTTAATTTCTCTCAGAAGTCTGTAAATACTAAAAGGAAAAAGCCTTTCAATACTAAAACCAAAGACATCACTAAATTAACTCTCATAAATCTAGGATGACATACGAGCCAACTCTTTGCACCCACTAGATAGTTAACTAGTGATGCGATCGCACCTAAGCGATCGCCCGCCCCCACATACCCTAAGTACAATCCACCGCAAAAAGGGGTTGGAAATGGAATAAGATAAATTCTGTAGGGTGATATAGAAAATCAGACATGCAGGGGCGCATCTTTGAATATCCGAATTGAACGTTTGACTGCATTCACCATGAAGCATTACTTCAAGATTTTAATACGAAAGGCAAAGTCAGGCAACAAATATAAAACTATTGTGACTTGTATTCTTTGGGAAAACCTGCTATAAAAGCAACTGCGATGCTTATACCAGCAAGCATCGCGAGTCTTTTTCTTTGGCGCTAGCCTCTTTTTTTGGAAAAGGAGAGTAAGTGGCATGAAAAAGAGGGGGAAAGGGCAAGGGGGAAAAGGGAAAGGGAACCCCATATTTCAAAACAGGGGTTTCAGATATCGAGTCGGCAATTTTTATCGCACTACGTGGCGGGTAAAATCTTCTTTTTTGTTCATGATGTAAAAGTTTTTCCTTCTTCCCTTCCCCCCTCCCCTTATCCCCAACTCGACTGCAACAAAATCCCTATCCTCCTTCAACTCTTGCTTGGGCGACTTGGATTATCGCTCGGCTTGGTGGTTGGTCTGGTTACAAATCCCAAAAACCTCCCGGTATTACTACTTTGAGCCGCGGACTTGAGCAATTTGAATCCACCTTTTTTGGCTGGAAGCTCGCTCTGGGCAAACTTGTGTGTACACCGTAGCCTTATCCCCAGAGGGGGTCCCACCTTCCCCTTTCCCCTTTTCCCCTTCTTGGTAACATCATGTTCGGCTAATTAACCAAAGTTGCAATCTTAAGTTGCCGAACATCACCTTTCCACGCTGTCTCCAATTCAGCTTTAACAAGTTGAGCGGCCTCATCTTTGCCTAGTGCCTGCAAAGTTGCCTGCAAGCCAAATAAAGAACGTCCATTATGGGGATATTTTTTTAAATCGGCACGAAAGACTTTCTCAGCTTCTCTATAATCACCCTTAGCCAAAAGCACAGCACCCAAAGATTCCCGCGTCGGAAAGTACCAGTCTGGTGGTTCCACGTAATTAAGGGCATCTTCTGCTACTACTGCTTTTTCTAGCAATTGGATGGCAGATTCATAATCATGCTTTTTTCTGGCAATTTTAGCGTCTAGAACTTTTGAGGCAATGTCTAAAATAGTACTGGCTGGACTGAATCCAATGGTTGCTTTAGTGGAAATTCCCTGTTTGGCAGCCAGTAATGCCCGACTTTCACTTGCTGCATCTTCAAGTTTGCCTGTGGCTGCGCTTGCCATACCGCGAGCAAAATGCCAAAGTGCAGAGGTAGTGGGCAATTTAGCTTCAGGAGCAGGAGTTTTGAAGATCGCATCCCAATCACTAAAGCGTGTCTGAATCAGCATTTTGCTGCCGAGGAATCCCTCAAGCATTGGTGCATAGGGGTCAATTGCAGTAGCATTTGCAACTAATTTATCTGCGGATTTCAGAGCATCTTCATATCTTCCTGCCATGCTGCTAGCCACCATGAGGAAATGTACGTTGTGGTTGTAATACATCATGGGGTAAGTGCCCTGGACTTGATATTTTTTGATGTAAATATCATCTTGAGCAATCGCCAGCTTGTTTGCCTGCATTGCCCCTTGATAATCTCCCACACGAAAATAAATATGACTTGGCATGTGTACCAAGTGTCCTGCTGCTGGCGCTAGAGTTCCGAGTCGGTTAGCACTGACAAGGGCCCGTTCTGGAGAAGGTGAGGCTTCTACTGCATGAATATAGTAATGATTAGCTCCTGCATGATTCGGGTTACGTTTGAGAACTGATTCTAAAACAGCCACAATTTCTTCTGTATCTGGCTGTGGCTTACCATCTTTAGTCCAGTGCTGCCAAGGATGCAGATCCATCAAGCTTTCAGCGTAAAGTGTCGCTGCATCCAAATCATCAGGATAGCGCTTGACTAGGTTTCCCATTGCTTTGGCGTAATCTACTGCTAGTTGATACAAATCAGCATCGGCATCTTGAGAGTAACGTTTTGCTAAGGCGTTAATGTAGTCTCGTTCTGGGGTGGAAGCTTGGGTAGAAAGGGCCAAAGCTTGCTGTACTGCTTGGTAAGCAGCTAATTCCCGATTGGGGTCTATTTCTGAATTAATATTGGGCCCCAAGGCTAAAGCAACACCCCAATATGCGATCGCTAAATGCGGATCGAGTTTGGCAGCGTATTGAAAAGAACGCACTGCCTCATCATGATTGAAAGCGTAAATTAAATTTAATCCCTGATCGAAAAACTTTTGGGCTTGGGGATTAGAAGTAGAAACTGGATGGTGGATTGTACCAAGTCCAGATATTAAGTTGTATGGCTGTTTTAATTCAGTGTAGACGTGTTGGTGTAGGCTCTCGTCGAGAAGCGGCTTGTTGTCAGATATCGCCGCACTAGGAGCGACTAAAGAGAATATAAGCACCCAAACTAGAAATAAGCACTTCATTATTATTTTTCTTCAAGCTCTTTTTTAATATTCAAATGCCACAGTTTCTCTAAATAAGCAACTTGTCGGCAAAAAACAGCAGTCCGGTATTTCTTATAGATATTAAACCCGACAAACACAATCATTGGAATCAAGATAGAATATCCGATGAAAATGTTAACAGACGAATCAGTTGGCATTTTGTAGTCTATATATTGGGAGTTGGCAGTTGGTTGAGTACTAGAATTTGATTGCATAAATATCTTCATAAATACTACAAGTGAGAAGCTAGAAATAAACGTGGATAATTGTTCCTGCTGTCTTTGAGCAGAAATTAGTCACAAGTTCTATTAGGTACTTCAAAGTCGCTGCTGAGACTTATCTATGCCTTCTTGCACTAGCTAAATTATTCTTCAGTTAAAACCTGAGAAATTATGTTGATTTCTGCTAATTTTTGTGACAAAATCCTTATTCTGCAAGTTACTGCTCCTAAAGTATTTACTGAAATTTCCACTATTTTTAGTGTCAGTTATTTCTAGTACTTGTTTAATTACTCAGAGTTGCAGAAGCAATATACAGCGAATTGCAAGTTAATAAGTGACTATTAAGAAAGATGTGACTAATATATAACTCAATACGCTTGCGTTAACCCCAAAAACCTTAAACTACGTAGGTTGGGTTGAGGAACGAAACCCAACATTTGCACGACTTTGTTGGGTTGAGGAACGAAACCCAACATTTGCAGGACTTTGTTGGGTTGCGCTTTGCTTAACCCAACCTACAATTTTTCTTAACTGTAATTATGAGTTATATTTTCGATATATTTCTTTTTCAAGTTCTAGCTTTTCTTCATCTATTCGGATTATCATGTCATCTTCCTCTCCATCTTCATCTGGTATGAGTTGATATAAACCAAACTCACAACACTCTGCAATTACAGATATCATACTGATAATATTTTTATATATTCTTACTGAATCCTCAAGGCAACCAACATCCCAAAGATAAACCGGAGATGGATCGAGATCGCCAACTACATAAAGCATTCTTTTGGTCTCATACGCAGCAATAGGAAACCATTCTTGCTTCCAATATGCATCATCGTAGTTAGTTGCTTCCCCTATACTTTTGTAAATATAAACTGAATTTTGCAAGGAACAAAAAGAACAAATGATATCGGCTCTTAATTGCTCAGGAAACAAAAAATAGAGTGGTAGATAGCCATTGTTATAACCAAAATCGGCGGTTCCATTACGCCATTGATAAAGTTCGTATACTTCTTCGGATAAGCGGAATGGTAAATCCTTTGTAATTTCGTCAATCTGCTGGCGAGTTAAACCTGGATTGTAACAATCAAAGAAATCATGATTGGTAGATTTTAACCAATTCAAAATATATTGAAGTTCATCCGTAAGTTCAGACATTTAACTAACCTCATTTAGTGATTAAAGACGAAAGTATTTTTAAGCATCTCCTCTCATTTATCCAGAATTGAGTACACGGACTCGCTAATACTGCACTATCTACCACCAATTTGAAAGCCTCCGCACTCTGTTGACATATTTACCATATCCAGTGGTAATAAGCCAAGTTGCGGGTTATCAACATCACTATCTACCTGAAGTTATAAATGATTTTGTCTAAAGATAGAACAATATAATGATACCTTTCCCTCTTTTGGATATTAGGTGAATTTCCAAAGATGATTTTCAAGGTTCAATAACTATGTACAATGGACACAAATATTTGTCATAAAAACATCGTCAGATAGAAGAAGCAAAAGTTATTTAAAAGTAATCTATAGATATTGCAGCGCTTTTCAAGCAAGCAAGAAATAATCAACACTTAACCCACTTTAGGAGCAAAAAAGATGAGTATCGAAGATAAAGCAAAAGCTTTTGCTAAAAACGTCGAAGGAAAAGTACAAGAAGCAATTGGCGAAGTAACTGGCGATCCTAAAGATAAAGCTGAAGGTAAAGCTAAACAAGCTGAAGCCCAAGTCCGTCACACTGCTGAGAATATCAAAGATGAAGTTAAAAAGACTTTAGAATAGTACAGCGTGATAGAGATTTTCCTCGCTGTAACAATTTGTTCAAGTAGTTAGATTTTGATGGTAATGTAATAGGTGAAATTTTATTTAGGAAGAAGGTTTAAGTTAAATAATTATTTACTGAACCTTCTCCCTTTATTCACTCTGTTTTTTACCTAAGATTTTCAGCCATTTTGAAAATAACGATCGCAAAACATTTTCTCAATCTATTACTGATTTTTTCAAAGGTGCTAATTCATAATTAATATTCTATTTACCTATCTTTTAACAGACATCCCAACATCACAAGGTAACTCGACTTATACTAAGCTGTTACCCAAAAAGAAAAGCACATCAATTGGTGAGGGTTGTCCTTTGTCCTTTGTCTTTTGTCATTTGTCCTTTGTCATTTGTCCTTTGTCATTTGTCCTTGGTAAACACAAATGACTAATGACTAATGACTAATGACGGTCTTAACGGAAAGTGCAATATGTAGGCGCATTAGCTTACTGTACTAACAGCGTTATTAGGGTAATAATTTTTTGTCGCCTACTTTTAGTTTTCGTCAGCTAAAGGTAGGCGGATAGTAAATGTACTACCCTTGCCTGGTTCAGATGTCACATCGATTGTGCCTTGATGTGCTTCGATAATACAGCGAGAAAGATATAATCCCAAGCCACTACCAGAACGTTGGTGTTTTCCTTGACGAAATCGCTCGAATAATATTGCCTGATCTGGTTTAGAAATTCCTGGCCCTGTATCTTGGATATCAATATTCACAGCTATCGGAGTCAGATAACAGTGAATATTTACAGAGCCTTTGTCTGTAAATTTGATCGCATTGCCGATAATATTTGTCAAAACTCGCCGCAGTTCTAAGCGATATCGCCCATAATGGTGCTTGCAGTTTCACTTAGATCGATGTTTACAGCTAATCCTTTTTCTTCAGCTAAAGGAGTTAATTCTTGGCAAACTTCACTAACTAATTCCTGAATATTGCAGGGAGAAATTTTTAAGGTTTTACAGCCCGCTTCATGACGATAAACTTCTAACAAGGTATTTACCATTTCCAGCAGGTCTTGGTTGCTGCCAATCATGGTATTAATTATTTCTTGCAATTGTGGCGAAACATCGCAAAACCTGCCTTCCAGCAATAATTTTAATACGCGGTTAGAAGCTACTAGGGGAATGCGTAAGTCGTGAGTAAAACGGGAGACAAAATCTGCACGGAGGTTCGCCATCTGATCTCGTTCGTCGATACTATGCTTGAGGCGCAGGAGCGATCGCACCCTTGCATGGAGTTCATCAGGATCGAATGGTTTGCGAATGAAGTCATCTGCACCAGCGTCTAGTCCTTCAACTACGCTAGACTCATAGTGAGCCGTGAGCAGCAGAATCGGGATAAATGGCAGCGCCTGATTCTGTCGGATGCGCCGAGTGAATTCATAGCCATCTAGCTCTGGCATCATCACATCTAAGAGAATTATGTCTGGCGGTGACTCTTCAACCATAGCCAGAGCAATCTTACTATCTTCTACCAAGCTAATTTCATAGTCCTCATCTTCTAGGACTGCTTCTAAGACCAGCAGATTGTCAAAAATATCATCGACAACGAGAATTTTATCTTTTTTGACAGTTTTAGGTAAAGACATGGCTATATAAAAAAGAAGTGCTTGGCTATCCCTAGCAAATCTAGTAATAGCTTACTTCACCAGCGCTGAGATTATTAAGGATTAACATTTTCTTTTGGAGTTTCCTGAGTTTAATACCTTTTTTTTGCGTAATTACACTGCCCTTTTCTTGATAATGTGTATTATTTATTTGATAAAATACTCTTCTCATAAGTATATTAGTCGCCTAAATTATCCAATTAATATGAGTACCTGGGTGCTAAAGTGAGTTATTTTAGTCGCTTTTATATGCATAATACCGCTCAAAGCAAGGATAACTACTTAATAGTCACCTACTTTTACTCGCTACCAGATTTTTCCGGAAAATTTGTTTAGCATAACACATCGGGCGTTGGGTTTATGTATAAAAATATTTTCTGATTGACTTATATTGTCATATCGAAACTCTTGCCTTAGAAAAGCTTACGAGATAAGGTTATCTATGTCTAATGGTAGATGAAGTTCAGGAAATAATACCAAACGCATTGCTTTTTGTATAAGATCCCGAATAGAAGAACGAGATGATTTTAATCTCTACTTTAGATAAATAACAGTAAAGTTAAGCAACTATGAGTGAAATCAAGATCCTTGTGATTGAAGATCACAACCTGACAAGAATCGGCTTGCGGTCTGCTTTACAAACCCAGCCAGAGTTTAACATTGTTGGTGAAGCAGCCAATGCAGCTGATGGTATCAAGCTTCTAAAAACTCTCAAGCCGGATGTTGCTACTATTGACATTGGTTTGCCTGACATGGATGGTATTGAGCTAACACGCACATTTAGGCAATATCAGGCAGATAATGAGGACTATACAACAAAGCTGCTAATTTTAACGATGCAAAATAGCGAACAAGCAGTTTTAGCAGCATTTGCAGCAGGTGCAGATTCTTATTGTATGAAGGATATAGAAACAGAAAAACTAGTAGAAGCTGTGCAAACGACTTATGCAGGTAGCTCATGGATCGATCCAGCGATCGCAGACCTTGTACTACAACAAATACGTCAAGATTTCCCCGATGGCAACAAAGGCGCATCTGGAAAAAGAGTTTTGATTGAAGGTATTGACCCAGATGTTGAGAAAAGTATAGTCAGCTATCCTTTAACTCATAGAGAGATGGATGTTTTAGAGTTGATTGTCGCTGGCTGTGACAATGCAGAAATTGCCAAAAGGCTCTATTTAACAGTCGGTACTGTCAAAACTCATGTTCGAGGTATTCTCAATAAACTCTGTGTTGCTGACCGGACACAAGCTGCTGTCCGTGCGTTGCGGGCCGGATTAGTACCGTAAGCAAGTAAGTAACATCATCAAAGGCGTATACAAGAACACTTAACAAATAAAAATATTTCTTTCCCAGTCTCCAGTAAATTGTTTTTTTGGCCAAAGCAGTTCACTGGGACAAAGATTTATGAAGAAATTGTTACAAAGTTTAGTAGAATGACATAATTGACTAAATAAGTATTTTTCTATACATACATGATAGCGGCTCAATTTCCCTGGCTTACCGCGATTGTCTTACTGCCACTTGTTGCTTCCCTGCTCATCCCCGTGTTGCCTGATAAAGATGGTAAACTCGTACGGTGGTATGCGCTGGGTGTAGGTATTGCAGATTTTGCCTTAATGTGCTACGCCTTTTGGAAGCATTACGATGCCAGCAGTGCTAGTTTTCAAATGGTGGAAAATTATGCCTGGGTTCCTCAGTTAGGTTTTAACTGGGCGGTATCAGTCGATGGGCTTTCAGCGCCACTTGTGCTTTTAGCCGGATTTGTCACCACACTCTCGATATTTTCAGCTTGGCAAGTCGATCGCCGACCCCGCCTCTTCTATTTTTTAATGCTGGTGCTGTATTCGGCACAAGTAGGGGTGTTTGTTGCTAAAGACTTGCTGCTATTTTTTATTATGTGGGAAGTAGAGTTGATTCCCGTCTACCTACTAGTCTGCATTTGGGGTGGGCAAAGGCGTCGTTATGCAGCTACGAAATTTTTGTTGTATACCGCAGCTGCTTCTATATTTATTTTGGTGGCAGCCTTGGCAATGGGGCTATACGGCGGCGGTGATATGACATTTGACATCACCGCCCTTGCCAGCAAAGAATATCCTCTTAGTCTACAACTGCTACTTTATGCAGGATTGTTGATTGCATTTGGTGTCAAGCTTGCTGTTTTCCCGATGCATACTTGGTTGCCTGATGCCCACGGCGAAGCATCCTCTCCTGTATCGATGATATTAGCTGGTGTATTGCTGAAGATGGGCGGATATGGACTGATTCGCCTGAATCTTGAGTTACTTCCCGATGCACACATTTACTTTGCGCCTGTTTTAGCCATTCTCGGTGTTGTCAACATTATCTATGGTGCATTGAACTCCTTTGCTCAGACGAATATGAAGCGGCGTTTAGCTTATTCGTCGATTTCTCACATGGGATTTGTATTGTTGGGGATTGCGTCCTTCACTGATTTGGGAATCAACGGCGCGATGTTGCAGATGATTTCGCATGGTTTGATTGCATCGGTGCTGTTCTTCTTAGCAGGTGTTACTTACGATCGCACCCACACAATGGTAATGAAAGATATGGGCGGTATTGGTCAAGCCATGCCCAAAGTCTTTGCCCTGTTTACAATCGGAGCGATGGCATCTCTGGCACTTCCCGGTATGAGCGGCTTTGCTGGCGAACTCTCCGTATTTGTTGGGATGACAAGCAGTGACGTTTATAGTTCAACTTTCTGCACCGTCACAGTTTTTCTCGCCGCAGTTGGAGTTATCCTCACACCGATTTATCTACTTTCCATGCTGCGAGAGGTATTTTATGGTAAAGACGCAGCCCTGCTATGCGACATTAATAATGCAGGCTTAGAAAATCGAGAAGATGAGGGAACAGTTTGTTTTGGTACAGACTGTCTCGTGCCAGAAGATGCAGTCTACGAGGATGCTAGACCTCGTGAGGTATTTATCGCCGCCTGTTTTCTGCTGATGATTATTGGTATTGGTTTCTATCCCAAGATGGCGATGCAAATGTACGATGTGAAGACCGTTGCAGTCAATGCTAATCTTCGCCAGTCTTATGCCATAGTCTCGCAAACAAATCCCCAAATTTATGCTAAGGCACTCTTGGTTCCGCAAATTTCAGAGGTTGAGGTAGCGCCAGTTTTGGGAACTTTGAAGTAAGCTTTTTGATTAATAGACTTGTGGAAAAGAGCGAACTCTAGGTATCTTTTTTAGGAATAATAAAGCATTGATAGCCGCTCACTATGGGTAGGCTATCAATTTCAAATCATTCTCAGGATGCCCAAGATGTTTTTTCTGGAAAAGCTCCTTTTTTCCAATTTTGCCAAACCTTTACTGCTGCTCGTTGAAAAAAGGCCTGCGAGTTTTGCTCTGGTGTTTCTTGAAGTTCTTTAACTTCGCCACTAAATTTATCTATCCACAAAGAGCCGAGACGATCTTCATCTGGACCAAAGCGGTAAGTAACGCCGATCTCATCCTCCTTTTCTTTTAGAATTAATACGTAAAAAGCCATAACAGATTAATTTGGTTTATAAGAGTTGCGATACTTTAGTTTTAACTTATTTGAGTTATGCTGATGTTACTGGGGGACTCCACAAACGACCAGAGCGTTCAGTAGCTTCATGAGCTGTACGGTAGTTAGTATGGAAAATTCCTTCAAACCTCGACTCAAAGTATTCATGTTCCAATAGTCTCAAATCTTCAGGGTTAAAATTACCTCGCTGTAACCTAATCCAGGCATCTGCTATATCTGGATCTGGACTAAAGCGGTTAAATCCGAGGTCGTAATCCAACTGGTGTTCATCATAAAATAAATGTTTTTTGATCCGACGAATGCGAAACTCTGCCCATCCAGTGTTACGTGCAATCATTGCTATATCGTCAGCATCACGAATAGCATCATACGCTTCAGGAGCATACTCAAGAAAGCGCTTTAAATATTCCATTTTTTAAATTAATTAATATAAATAGTCAATATATAATCCGATAATAACACTATTTTTCAGTCATTAGGTAAAATAATATATTAATAAAAAATAAAATGTAAATATTTCAGATGGGTATGCAAACTACCACAACAGATAATTAGATCGCTAATAAACAAATCAACCCTTTACATGAGATGCTGGTTGATGATTAGTGAGTTTTACCAATGTCTGTTGTTTCTACCATCACTGTTACCGTTCCCGCCACAACTGCGAATTTGGGGCCGGGTTTTGATTGCATCGGTGCAGCTTTAAAGCTGTACAACGAGTTCAAGTTCACTCGCATAGAAGAGAGTGGGTTAACTATTCATGTCACTGGTACGGAAGCCCAACGAGTCCAAACTGATGAGAGCAATCTCCTTTACCAAGCGTTTGTCAAGTTCTATCAACATATAGAGCAGACACCGCCGGCTGTGAAAATAGAGATTAAGTTAGGTGTACCGTTGGCGAGAGGTTTGGGTAGTTCGGCGACAGCAATTGTTGGTGGATTAGTTGCGGCTAATCAACTAGAAGGTGCTACTCTTTCTCAGTCGCAGGTGATGGAGTTAGCGATCGCAATGGAAGGACATCCTGATAATGTAGTTCCAGCTTTGTTGGGAGGATGTCGTCTGGCTGCTACCAGTGGCGCAGGTTGGGAAATTTGTGATGTTCCCTGGCATAAAGATGTTGTGCCAGTTGTGGCTATTCCTAATTTTGAACTTTCTACTTCAAAGGCGCGGGGTGTTCTGCCAACAGAAGTCAGTCGCGCCGATGCGATTTTCAATACCGCCCATTTGGGCTTATTGTTGCGCGGCTTGGAAACTGGTAACGGACAATGGTTAAAGACAGCTTTGCAAGATCGATTGCATCAACCCTATCGTAAAGCTTTGATTCCTGGTTATGATGCTCTCAACATTGCAGCTGTTAGTGCTGGTGCTTATGGTATGGTGATTAGTGGTGCAGGGCCGACACTGTTAGCTTTGGCGGATAAGTTACACTCACAGGAAGTGGAGGCGGCGATGTTAGCTGCTTGGCAAGAAGAAGGAATTACAGCCGAGGTGCGATCGCTTTCTCTAGATACCCAAGGCGCAAAAAGCTTTTAATATTTTACTCAGCACTTAAAACTCGATTTATGGAGCAAACTCAGGCTGAAATAGCGGCGCTTAACTCTCAAATCCAGGCTCTTTTAGAAGAACGCGCTGCACTCACGAGCAAAAATAATGTCATCTCTGGCGAGAATGATTCACCCCAGGCGATGGTAGAAGCTTACCGCCGTCAAGCCAGAGAAAATGCCCAATTATCAGTTGAACTCCAAGGCATAGATGCAGCGATCGCCGCTTTAGAAGGCAAGATAAAACAAAAACAAGGTAAGTTAGTGTGTTGGCAAGGTGAATCCAGACAACTTATCCAACAGCAGCAGCTAGAGGAAGCGAAAGAAGTGGCTCAAGTTCATGCTGAACGCATTAATCAACTAGCAAGTGAACTGGCCGCAGAAGTCCGTTTTCTTAAGGCTTGTGCCAATCAACTGAGTCCAATGTATTGGCAGATTTATTACAAGCCCTTTATTACTGGCTTGAAGACAATCTCCGTTCCCTATGTCCGCTCTGATGGAGAAGTGTGGACAATTGTCAACCGGATTGTTTAATACTTTACTCTTTTCGTTTGTAGGCAATACATTAGACCTCTTGGCAAAAGTGCTTTTTGCACTCTTGGGGGAAAAGGTTAAAGGTTAAAGGGGAAGGGGACTTTTGCAGAACCTTTTCCCCTTTTCCCGACAAATGCCAAGAAGTCTATTGACCTCTCGCCTTTTAGCCTATCCATTATCCAAATCTTTCTCAACAAAAATATAACTTACTTAAAACAAGCGCAAAAACATTGATAGTTATCCACTCAAATTCTTTAGTTTGTGGTTAGCGATCGCCTAGAAAATTTTCGTCATTTACATTCTTCTGCTTTTGTCTATCCGCAGATCGCTTTGTTCTACAATCCTGTTCCTAGCTTATTTGCAACAATCTTAAGAAAAATGTGACCAAAACAGACTTATGGTACTACAAGCCCCTAAATTTATTTATGGGGATAATAATTTTGAATTTTGAATACTTCGACAAGCTACCTCGGCTACGGTTCCATCGAGCGGAGTCGAGATGCTCGGCACAAGTCAGTGCAAGTTTTGAATTTTGAATTCCCCAAAGGGGTTGACTAATGCATAGCAATTTTCAGAGAGGAATTTAGGCTCAGTACCCAAAGATATTTATTGCGAAATGAGATGCTCTCTCATGCTCAAAGATAAATGCTGACTTTCTTCACAACTTCCTCAAATTATTTTGCTATACATAAATATAGGGCAAAAACCTTTAAGAGATTTAAGATTTAAAAGTCGCTAAACATAGTTGAGGGATTAGTCATTTTTGACAATCCAGCATCTGGAAACCCGAAACCGTAAAGACCAATCACCAATGAAATCGGAGGTCTATATGATGTTTAAAAAGATTCTAGTTGCATTAGATCGCTCGGAAATAGGGCAACAGGTTTTTGAGGAAGCATTAGATTTAGCAAAGTTAACACAAGCTAGCTTAATGTTACTTCATGTCCTGTCTTCCGAAGAAGAGGGTAGTCCTTATGTACCTATGCTGTCTAACATGGACTACTATCCAGGATTGACCAATCAAAGCTTTGAGTTATACCAAAAACAGTGGGATACCTTTAAAAATCTAGGAATCCAGATGTTGCAATCTTTCTGTGCCCAAGCAAACACAGCAGGTGTGATTACGGAATTTACACAAAATGTTGGTAATCCTGGTCGCATTATTTGTGATTTAGCCCATAGTTGTGGCGCCGATCTAATTGTTATGGGGCGTCGGGGCCATTCTCGGCTGATGGAACTATTTCTTGGTAGTGTGAGTAACTACGTTCTTCACCATGCTACTTGTTCAGTGCATGTTGTGCATCTTTCAGTTACTCCTAAAAAAGATGAAGTTGTCAAAGAAACTACAAATGCTTTTAGCGTTAACTAACTACTAAGCTGTTCCACATTTAACTTGCATAGTTAGGGTGGGCAAAACTTTGGCGCGATCGCTACTTCTCTGCAAGAGGCCGCGTTAACCATAACGCTCAGTATGCTGCCTACCCCATAAAAGTTAGTTATCTCAATCAACGATCTCTGTAAATTGAGTCTCCAACAACCGATCGCTAACTACACTGTATTGGGCTAAAATTGAGCGTAGGCGTAGCCCACACTTCTGGTGTGTCCGCTTTAGCTTGCTTAAGAGGAGGGGTACGACTTGGCTCAGTGACCATCGTAGACATCTCTTTTTTAGTAAGAAATAAAAAGTCCGCTATCCAAAATTAGAGTTGAGATCGAAAAGTGGATCTATGGAAAAAGATACTATTGAGATCGTTGGTTTTCATGCTCATGTTTACTTCGATCCTGCGAGTCGGGATGCAGCTGCGCGTGTACGTGAAGGATTAGGCGCTAGGTTTGAGGTGAAACTCGGACGCTGGTTTGACAAGCCCATCGGCCCCCATCCAAAAGCGATGTATCAAGTTGCTTTCTTACCGAATCAGTTTGAGAAAGTCGTTCCTTGGTTAATGCTCAATCGTGAGGGATTGGATATTCTCGTTCATCCTGAGACAGGGGATGCTGTGGCAGACCATGCAGTTCATTCCCTATGGTTAGGAGAAAAGCTAGATTTAAATATTGAGTTTCTTCAACAGCTTAGTCCGACTTTATCCAATTAAGAAAAGTAAACGACGTAGTTGGGTAAAAGTTTTGCTTTGAGGCGTGAAACTTTTTCTATTGTGACTAATTCTGGTGAAGTTGAAAAAGTCCAATTTCCCAATAAATACAGGTTTCAGGCTATGTGTAGGCGCTTTAGCGGTTTGCTGCAAGTGCAATCAAGGAAAAATAAGAATTGGTATTCAACTCTTAAGTATCTAGGCATAATAAATTTCAAGTTTGTAGTAAGGACTTTAGTCCTGATAATCCTTGCTCTGAGCGATTTATCGCTCACTACAAACTAGGAGTTTATTTTATATTTAATTATGTCTACCTACTTAATTGCAGAGAACTGTTTATTAAGACTTTGATTAAAAATAGAAGTAATATCAAGTCCGCTTAATTAGTTTTAATTCCCGAATCTATGCAGAAAGCCCAAAAGCCCCTCTCCTCTGCCCCTCTGCCCCTCTGTTCCCCTGCTGCCTTAATGATAAGTCTTGAACCGGACATGATATAAGACATCCGTTTTGCAGAATGCTATGCTGTTAAGCAGCATTCTCATAAAAATAAATTTGTCTGATGAAAAATATGTCTGCGAAAGGAAAAAATGCAAGCATTTCCCAATTCGGCAAAGCTAATTTCAGAGTTACGAAGAAACAGATTTTATTTAGTACTCTTGTTTTCTGCTTTGGTTTGCTGGGACTAGGTGGTTTCTGGTTTAAATCCAGATATAAATTTGATAATCAGATGAATGTAAAACTACAAGAATTATCTAATGTCGATTATCCAGCCAATCCTGCACCATTAGGAAAAAATTTTAAAAGATATTCTAATCGAAAATTAACACTTATTAAGAAAGATGATACACATTTCGATTTCGTACTGGAAGCAACAGATAAAAACACGGCAAAAATAGTTATAAAAAATATTGATTTAGAGCTATTGGTTCCTAAAATACCTGAATGGGTTAAGAAAGATCGAGGTTTAGAAACAATAGCTTTTACAGATAGGGAATGGAACAGGCAACAGATTAGTTTTCCTGCTAATTCCAAAAATATAGAAATTGTTGGAGGAGATGGTTTTGAAAAGCAAAATATTGTAGAGATAGCTTTGGCTAATAATTGCTTAAATGCCGGATTTTGGGAAATTTTACTTTTTACTAAAGAGGATAATAACAAAACTCTTTATTATCAAAGTTGGTTTACTTTCCCAATTGGACATTACAAAAATATTTTTGAAAAAATTAATAAGATTTCATATTGGCAGCATTGGTGGAAATTAGAACATTGGCAAGATCCGAGTGGCACAATAGTCAAAACTAATCTTTTAAGAAATGTAATAGATCAAAAAGAAGTTGCTACTCAGTTCCCCCTTGATGAGAGGATAATTGTATCAGGAGAGCAAAGTAGAAAAGTTAGAACTACGCTAGCGACCAACATTACCAAATGGAGAGATTTTTACGACGTTAAAAATGAAGTTAGGTTTGCAAGTTTTCGAGCGCCAGGATTTTACGATCAAAATAAGCCTTGGGGAAATCAATACTGGAGAATAGGTAAATTTGATAAAGCCATTTTAAGAAATATTAAACCGATTGGTGTGGAACAAAATTTACAGGAAATTGAGTTAGGATTCACAGATACCAAGACTGGTGAACAAAATAAATTATTCATTAGTGGCATTAATCTGAAAACGCTTCCTCAATTGTCTGTAGCAGATTATTCCAAAGGCTTATATATGCCGATGGGAATTGGGATACCTCCTTTTTATCAAAGCTATGAAGAATTAACTAAAAATCATCCAGATGTCAGCCCTTATTTCAGTTTTTTACTAGATTCACAGGGGCGATGGATAGATCATCACCACTTAGCAGTTGATGGTTCAGTGATGCACCTTGATAAAGATAACTCAAATCTTTTGCATCTTTACTTGCTATCCTACGAAAGAAATACTTTAATAGCTCATTTTTTGATCGATTTAACATAGTTATAGCTGTTATCGGTTGAGTAAGGTATAAAAATATTACTTACCTCCTTCATAACAAGCGAAGAGGCGGCTATGATATACGTTACTTTTACTATTATCTAGTCATCAGATAATGCCTCTTTTAAGAAACCAGATTTTCTGAGAGATTTTGTTACTTTAGGGAGAAAAAATTAATCAAATATTCAACTAGCAAAAGGAAAACTGATTGGGAAAGCCTGAAAATCATTCATGAAGTCGATTAATTTCAAATCACCTACTAGAACACAAGGCGCGATCGCTCTTAATTACTTTCTGGTTAGTCTGCAAATAATCATGTAGTAAATCGCAACCGCGTGCCAGTAATTTATCCAGTTGGATATCTGCTAAATCTCGGAAAATTACTGTGCCATTACCACTACCCGCAGCCAGAGTCTTCCCGTCATGGCTGAAACTGACGCTGGTTAACTCATCTTTATCGCCTTTCAAAGCAATCAGCAACGTTCCTGCTCGGTTCCAAATCCTCACTTTGTCATCACTGCTAGCTGCTAAAGTTTTGCCATCGGGGCTAAAACTGACACTAATAAAACTATCGCCATCGCCTGTGAGAGTATCTAGTAAATTTCCGTCTCGATTCCAAATCTTCACCGTGCTATCAATACTAACTGAAGCAATGCTTTGACCATCAGGCGACCAAGCAACTCCATTTACCCGGCGGCTATGACCAATTAATGTGTATAGCAATTTACCCTCTATAGTCCAAATTTTCACGGTTTTATCATCGCTGGCTGAGGCTAGCAACTTGCCATCGGGGCTAAAGCTTACCCAATTCACCGCTTCTTGATGTCCCTGCAAGGTGTTAAGTAGTTTACCGTTGCGACTCCAAAGTTTTACTGTTTTATCTTTACTAGCGGAGGCAATTATTTGACTGTCAGGCGACCAAGCTACACTCAAGACGGTCTCATTATGACCCTGTAAGGTTTTGAGTAGTTGACCGTCACCACTCCAAAGTTTTACTGTTTTATCTTTACTAGCCGAGGCAATTACTTGACCATCGGGCGACCAAGCTACACCCCAAACTTGACCCTGATGCCCTGTGAATGTACGCAGTAGTTTACCGTCTCGACTGAAAAGTTTTACAGTTTTGTCTCGGCTTGCTGCTGCCAAGGTGCGATCGCTTGGGCTAAAACTGATGCTAGTTACCCAGTCATCATTATCCGCTTTCGGCTTTCGCAATAACACATCGTCCCAATGCCAAAGTTTAATAGTTTTGTCCCGACTGGCGGAAGCAAGGGTGCGACCGTCTGGGCTGAAGCTGACACTGTTAACCCAATTATTATGTCCCTTCAGGGTTCCCAGCAACACACCTTCAGAACTCCAAAGTTTGATTGTCTCATCAGTGCTTGCGGAAGCGATCGTGTTACCATCGCGGCTAAAACTGACGCTGGTAACTCCAGCACTATGCCCCGATAAGGTTCGCAGTAGCTTACCTTCCAGATTCCACAGCTTGATTGTCTGGTCTAAACTAGCAGATGCAATTGTTTTCCCATCAGGCGACCAAGCTACGCTTTTGACTGCATCCTCATGTCCCTGCAAGGTTTTGAGCAGTTTACCATCGCGGCTCCACAGTTTCGCCGTCTTATCAGCACTCCCAGAAGCTAAGGTTTGACCATCATTTGACCAAGCCACACTCAAGACTGCACCATCATGTGCCTGCAAAGTTTTGAGCAGCTTACCATCCCGACTCCACAGTTTCACTGTTTTGTCTGTACTCGCCGAAGCAATAACCTGGCCATCTGGGCTGAAACTCACACTATTCACTACACCTTGATGTCCTAATAAGGTAGCAAGCAGTTGACCCTCTCGACTCCAAAGTTTTATCGTCCTGTCTTGACTGGCGGAAGCAATGATTTGACTATCTGGGCTAAAACTGACGCTATTAACTACATCTTCATGCCCCGACAAGGTTTTAACTAAGCTACCATCGGGACGCCAGAGTTTGATTGTAGTATCCGCACTGGCTGAGGCAATTAAAGAGCGATCGCTGCTGAATATAGCACTATTTACCCCAGATACATGCCCGTCCAAGCGGTTATATTCTCTGACCCCGGAAACAGCTTGATAAAGCGCCGTCTGTACTTGTTCTCTTGTATTGGAATCGACCCAGACTGTTTGTTGTAATTTTCTCCCTGCTTTTAAACTTTCTTTTAAGGCATCAATACCTTTTTGGGAGGCAAAGAGAGCTTCACTGGATGCACTGAGAGTTTTAATTTCGCTATCTACTGCTGTGACGATGGAAACACTTAATCCGAAGATGGCGAGAACGGAAGCGGTGAGAGCAATTTTCAGCGAACGATTTAATTGAGCTTCACTAAGTCTTTGTTTCTTTTGACTTTCTGCAAGTTTAGCTGTTAACTCTTTTTCTTTGAGTTCAGCTCGTAATTGCTCAATTTCTAACTGGCTTAATTCTTCTCGTTTGTGTAATTCTCGCAATTCCGTTAATAAGTCTAATCCCTGTTGGGGATGAGAATCTACCAATTTAGAACGCTGCTTATTCTGACTAAGTTCGCTTTTAAGTCGCTCAATCTCAGCTTTACTTTGTTCTACTTTGTAGCGCAACTGATTTAGTTGTACTTGTAAGCTCGATTCTTGTTGTTGCAGGTAGCGAATCAAGTCTACTAAATAATCGTGAATCAGTTGATAGCGTTCTGGGACATCAGGAAAGAGAACGACTAAACCGGAGCGCACTAAAATTTCTAATACTAACTCTAATTTGTCAGCATCTTCTAACTCTCCTAGCTGTGCCGCTAATTCAGCACGAGTTTTAAAAGGTCGGTTGTTACTTTCATCTGTTAATAAGTATAAGACTAGTAACGCGGCTCGTTCATTTTCTGGGCCGCAGTCTTTAATCAGTTCCTTAATATATCGTTCGATGAGTTTGTTCGGTCTATATGGCTGATATTCTTCTAGGGTAGTAATGCGCTCATCTTGAATTTGCGCTCCCACAACTTGCAATTCAATCGGGCGGACTTCTCCAAATTCTGTAGATAAATCTTCGATTAAAGCATCAATTAAAGCGGGTTCTAAATTAAACTGCGATCGCTCGGTCAATTTTTGGATAATTGCTTTAGCATATTCTGGCGAAAAATTATTTAACTGGTAACGAATATGTTTGTCGAGAATATTATTATTAATCGCTTCCAGTGCCGAGAGATGTTTAAAGTCTAATAAACGATGTAAATAATCTTCTCGCAAAGAAAGGATGACTTTGACAAAAGGTATATTGAGGCAATCGCTAATAAATTTATCAAACTCTTGCTTTTGATTGCGATCGCTATAACCAAAGAAAAATTCTTCAAATTGGTCAAAAATTAAAACTGTAATCAAATGGCGATCGGCATTTTCTTGGAGTTGTTGTAAAATGCTAATGGTGAACGGTGTACCAGAGTAAGGTAAAGTCTCTGATTCAATGGCTGCTTCTGGCTTAATATCAGCGTAAATCGCCAGGGATGCGTCACTAGACACCGCCTCACTTAAAGATTTCCCTAATTCCCGTGCCCAATCGGTATAAACTTGCAGTACCACAGGCACGGCTATTTGATCGCCAATGGCTCGATTTTGCAGCGCTGGAACTAAACCCGCCGTTACAGTGGAACTCTTACCCACCCCCGATTGACCGTGAATCACTGTCAACTTTTGATCGGCGCGGCTAATTCTGCCAATTAAGTTATTAATATCACGTTCTCGACCAGAAGCCGCAATTTCTAAAGCAACGCTACTACTTCCAGAAGGTGACATCAATGCTGGGTTTGTCGCCTGTCTTTGAGGTTGCAAGCGCCCTGCACCAATAAAAGCCCGAAAACCATACTGCTGCTCAACAGAACGCCGTTTCTGTCGAATGTAATAGGCTTCTAAATATCGCCCTTCTTCAAAGTAGAGCGATCGCAGTCTCCGCAATAAGCGAATATAACGATGGGCATCGTATTGATGGGCACTGCTTTCTAAGGCTGCTGGCAGTTCTTTTGTCGCCTTATCTAAGTATTCACGAGCAACTTCTAGCTCACCAACATTTCGCTGTGCTTTCGCCAACACTAAATAGTAAATTTGCGCCAATAATAATGGAAATAAGCAGTTATAAGGGTCGTTCTGCTTTTGCGCCTCACCTAATTTCAGCAGTGATACGTGTGCTAAGATACTCGCCTGTACCCACCGCGACTGCTGCACAGCCACTTGCGCCAAAAAACCGTAGTCACAAGCTAATTGGATTTGACTACCATAGGTTTGATGTAACTCCAAAGACTTTTGAGCAACTGTCTGCAATTCTTCCCACTCTTGCAGATATTGCAAAACCTCAGCAAGTTGATTAATAAATCCAGCAACTACATCTAAACGCCCAGCCACCTGCAAAATATTCAAGCATTGCTGAAAATAAGATTTAGCAGTGTACCAATGACGGCGGTTTTCTATTTGATTTTGCTCTGCAAAACGGCAGTAACACAGCCCAATATAAAACAGCAAGATTCCCTGTCGCAGAAGTAGAGGAGATGGAGGAGATGGAGGAGATGAGGAAGAAAATACTTCTTTATCCCCCTGATGTCCCTCTGCTTCCCCTGCACCTCTGCTCCCCTGCTCCCTTGCACCTCTGCCCCTCTGCTCCTCTGCTTCCCCTTTCTCTGCCAACTTTTGCCAAACTTGCAAGCTTTGCTGAAAATGGCTTAAACCTGTATTGATGCGATCGCTAATATAATTATCTAGACCAAAAACAAATTCTAAACTAGCGTGTAGTTCTGGCTCTAAGGTAATACCACGATTGTGCAACTCTCTAATGGCAAAGTGGAGTTCATAACTATGTTCCCAGACTTGCTCGACAGTGGAATAATGCTTTGCAAGTTGAGGAGGTTGGTGTTGGGCAGCATCGTTTGCTAACACCGTAGCAAATAAAGAGTCAGTTTCCTGTTGCAGAAATTGCAGCAGTGATTGAGTTGTCATTTCAAACCGAATTGGTGTCGCCGCCCAACTAGCAAAATCTGGTGCTAAACGCGCTACCTTTTGCAACACTTCGTCATTCACCCAGACAATCATCGGAAATGGGTGGCGTTTGCGAAATTCATCCCGAATATGATTAATAGACCTCAGGAAATCGTCGAGTCCATCTACTGACTCTAAACCCAAAATCATCAACGCCGATGGCGGATTAGCTTCGGTTAGCAGTTGTAAATGAATACTTGTATAAAGACTTCTGGCATTATGCGGCAGAATTACCTTTTGAATGCGGTGTACTCCTGAAGAAATTTCTTCGAGTCGTTGCAGCATTTGCTCTTGCAAAACTCGATAATTGCAGCACACCAAAACCAGGGAAAATTGACCGCTAGAAAGGGTAATTGCTCTCCCCAAACTCCGTAAAGCCCGCTCGTTAGCTGCTCTGATATCTACTTGTGCGTGTCGCTCAACCATGATTTAAATTTTTCCGTCTCTGCTAAAACTGGGTTGACGGCAAACCAAGCTCCCTGATGATCGCGATATTCAAATACAAATAGACTTCGCAAGAGGGTGTGGTATTCTATATCACCTCTAACTCGTTGCTGTTGCACTACCTGAAAGATTAATTCCCACTCTTGAGGGTCGATAGCGTTGGCTCGGTAATCCCGTTGTCTTTGAATTACCAGTTCGACACATTCCCGGTCAAAGGGTGGATCTTGTTCTCGCAGACAGTCAAACAGTAAACCTAATAAGTCGCGTACATGACCACCACTTATCAGGCACAATCGGTCTAAGGTTTCTAAACTATCAAACACCTCTGTAATTAAGCCTAACCGATCGCTAGGTAAAATGTCTGGAAAAGCTCTAGCTAGCACCATCTGCCGCATCATTGTTAGACCTTGCGGAAAAATCTCACCAGAGCGTAAACGCACAGGTATCATCGGTAACATTTTTGGGGCAACTCCACCTCCCAAACGATGCTGAAGTTCGGCGCTATCGTTGGAGAAAGTTAAGGCTAAAGGAATAGTATAGACTACATGACAATTCAGTTTGCGTAATTGTTCGCCACGTTGAATAAATAAATATTCTGGCAGCGATCGCCCCGATGGTAAAGGTCGAATTGCAACTCGATCCAAGTTATCAACAATTACCACCAATCCTTTTTTACTTCTAGTTTTCAGTTCTTTGTTGGCAGGTTCTAGTAATTCTTGATTAATTGACTGTAAAATATTTGCGGTTCGCGGTTCTAAATAATCTCGTAACCGCCGCCGCAATTGAGGACTTTCTTTTGTTTTCGCGGTAATTTTGGCAATCCCCACAGACAACTCTGCTTCTACCCCAACGTCAATTGGCGTTTGCAGAAAATCTACAACTTCACCAAACAACTTGCTAAAGTAGCGAGGCTTGAGCCTAATTTTCATCGCTTCTAGACTTTCGCTCACCTGTCCAGCGATGGCTAACAAAATATCAGTCACATCCACATCGGCCATTTCTAAGACGTGGGTAGACTCAAAGTAAACTACATGAAATTGCTGCGCTTCTAACTCAGCTTTCAGACGCAACAACTCCGTTGATTTTCCACAACCGAGATGTCCGGTAAATAGTTGACAGGTTGGTGTATCTGGCGATATTTTAGCGATCGTGCGCTGCAAAGCTTCGATAATTTTGCCACCCCGCACCGCAGCAAAATCAATATAGTACCTGCGATCGCTAGCGTTTCCTATAATTAGAGGTCTGCTCGGATTGCAAGCTTGATAAAATCTTTCTAAATCTAGGAGCATAACTAATCAAGTTCACTCAAAAATGGGGATGCAAAAATTTACTAGATAAATATATTGATTTTAGGTAATTTATGCCTTATTTTAATCAAACTACTAACTAAACTAGCAGCATTCCGGATAATTGATTATATCTATAGTTCGATATAGCACATATTAATGGTGATGTTTTAGTTAAAGTAAGCAAAAATACTAGTATAAGTATAAATAGCAAAAATATCTAAAATAAAATAAGCTACTTTTATGAATATTAAAAATATCCAACACAAAAAAAGGTACCGTTAAGTACAATTTTGTCGCTCTCTTGAACTCATCATCAGCTTGATTTATTAACGAGCTTTGATTAATTTTACAAAAAAATAATCTAAAATCCTTATAGCATAAAGCTTTTAACAAAAATGTTGTTTAAGTCAACTTGAGTTGAAAGTCACTTTTTGACTAGATTTTGTTTCTCGTTTTTAAATCAGCACGATTTTATGAGACTTCTTGCATGAATCCCTTGCCCTCACCCTAAATCCCTCTCCCAAGCTTGGGAGAGGGACTTTAAATTTGGCTCCTCTTCTCCCAAAATTGGGAGAAGGGGTTGGGGGATGAGCAATACGGTGCGGTTAACATATTTGTCTCTTGAAGATCCCCCCAACCCTCCTTAAAAAGGGGGGCTTCTTCTCCTCTTTACCCCCTTTTTAAGGGGGTCGCCGCAGGCGGGGGGATCTTATCCGAACCGTATTGAGGGGATGAGGGTAAATTTTGCATTTGTGCAAGAGGTCTATTGATGAAAACCATAATTTTATTGATGAAAACTATAATTTTATTGATGAAAACTATAATTTTGTTGATAAAAATATGATTTTATTGATGAAAACCATGATTTTGTTAACGACAGCCTTTGCATTCAGAGTGACAACCTCTGAAGTATTGACAACCAGGAATCTACAGCCCCATTGAGTATAAAATTATCTTGTCATGTAGCCGATCGGGCAAAATATGCTTGATCAGCGCTCCAATTTTGGCATCTTGTCCAACAAGATAGCGCGTCTTAGGTTTTTTTGCAGTCAGCGCATGGACAACAACTTGAGCCACAATATCCGCAGAAATTCCTTTAGATGCAATAATCTGCATTTTCTTGCGGACAATATTCATCGCTTGTCCGTAGAGATTGTGTGCCGTTTCGGGTAGATCCTGCTGTGCTACTTCAGATTGACTAAGAGACTTGTCCCAAATTGGGGTAGTAATAGAACCAGGTTCAACAATTGAAACCGAGATTCCCCAAGGTCGTAACTCCATCCGCATCACATCAGTGAGTGCTTCCAAAGCAAATTTAGAAGCATTATAAGCGCCCAAAAACGGCGTTGGACTTCTACCAGCAATGGAACCCATATTGATAATTCGACCCCGACTTTGGCGTAAAAGACCAAGAAATGCTTGTGTCACAGCTAATTGTCCAGTGACATTAACCTGCATCTGGTGTTGAAATTCAGCGATCGCTAATAATTCTAACGGCCCAGGAACAGCAATTCCGGCATTATTCACTAAACCGAAAATCCCCACACCACCAACTGCATTTGTTACCGTATCAACCGCAGCCGCGATCGATTCAGCGTCAGTAACATCTAAAAAAATCGGAATCAGCCTTGGCGATCCTTTTTGTTTAAGTGTTTGAGCATCAACATCTTGACGCACTCCAGCAAAAACCGAGAAGCCCAACTGGTCTAAAAGCAAAGCACACGCTTGACCAATTCCTGTTGAAGCTCCTGTAACCACCACTGTACGTTGATTTTCTAAAACCATTAATTTTCTTTGATGATAGAGCTGCCGTAATTACGAATTACGAACTACGAATTACGAATTAGTATCAATCTTTACAAGTGCCAAACCGAAGGCAATCTTCAGTTTGGTCATCTCTAGCCGACATTCGCCACGGCAAGATGCGGAACTGAGCATTTTTACTGTTAGCAATTAGAGTAGCTATTGTGGGATACTGGTTTTTAACAATTGCCACGTCGCTACTAGAAGTATTGCCTAGCCCAACATTGTATAAATAAACAGGCAATGCCATAAGGGCAATGCAAATTATCCGGTTCATACCCAACCTCAGCTAACAATTTCCGATTACCATCTGTATAGATGCCACCTAAATGAACCGGATTTTTAAAACTGAGTATTAAGTGTTGATGTTGTGCTAATTTACTCAGCGCAGTGGTCTGTCAAATTTAAATTGATGGGTAAGCTAGTTCGTAGTCAGGACTTTAGTCCTTCATTCTCTAAACACTCAAGTGCTGACTACAAACTTATCAAAACCAATAAGACAGACTACTAGCCGCAGAGACATGATTTCTAATTTATCGGTTCCACCCTTTTTTATTTTAGGTTAGGCATTGCCTACAAGATGTCTTCCCACTAACTTATGCAGATGCAAACCCAAAAAACAGGACAAAAAACCCACAGCAGCCAAAAACATCTCTTAGTAGCTGCATTCCCCAGATAAAATAATGAAGAGTGCTGAGTCACCAAAATGGTCGATAACCGACAAAAAAAGATACAATCCCTAAATTTATTTATGGCATTGTTAATTTTTAATTTTTAATTTTTAATTTTGAATTCGGAGCGAAGCGAAGTGACGCCTTCACAAGACGTAGATACTGTAAACGTTCCTAACCTCGACCCAGAAGGATATGGCAACTCAGACACCGATCCGCTTGATGAGTTGCCTGGTGAAGTCGAAATGTCTCTTTTCGACCATCTAGAAGAATTGCGACAGCGGATTTTCTATTCGTTGATTGCCGTAGCAGTGGGCATTATTGGCTGTTTCTTTGCCGTTAAGCCGATTGTCCAGTTACTTGAGGTTCCAGCACAAGGAGTAAAATTTCTCCAACTTGCACCTGGAGAATATTTCTTTGTCTCCCTGAAAGTTGCAGCATACACTGGCATTGTACTTACTAGTCCTTTCATTCTTTACCAAATTATCCAGTTTGTGCTTCCAGGACTGACTCGCCGCGAACGCCGTTTACTGGGGCCTGTGGTTTTGGGTTCGAGTGTGCTATTTGGAGCAGGTTTAGTATTTGCCTATTTACTTCTTATCCCCGCAGCCTTGAAATTTTTCATTAGCTACGGAGCAGATGTAGTCGAACAACTTTGGTCAATTGATAAATATTTTGAATTTGTGCTGCTACTGTTATTCAGCACAGGTTTAGCATTTCAAATTCCGATTATTCAACTGTTGCTCGGTAATTTGAACATTGTCTCGTCAGAACGAATGGTTTCTGGTTGGCGTTACGTGATTATGGGAGCAGTAATTTTAGGAGCCGTCCTCACACCTTCTACTGACCCCTTGACTCAAAGTCTTTTAGCGGGAGCAGTTTTAGCGCTTTATTTCGGTGGTGTTGGATTGGTGAAGCTTACAGGTAAATAACATTTGGAATCGGTTCTCAGGAGGGCTACGAAGACGGACATCTGATGAAAAAGATATTTATAGGTTATTTACTAGGGTTGACATTATTAACCGCTTGTAGCGAAGCAGCCACAGATAAGCTTACACAAGAACTACAAACTGTAAAATCATGGACAGCTACAAGCAAAATGGTTGCTGATGCTTGGGTACGAGGTGCTGTACCAAAGGTCTATGCGAAACAAACACTCAAAAAAGCACAGCAAGAGTTGCAAACAGAAACCGACAACATCGCCCAAATAGAATCATCTACAGCGATTCCCCAGCCTTACAAGTTAGCACTTTTAGGTCATATTAAACGGTTAGCAAAAATCACAGAGCAAATGTCAACCGCAGTCGAACAAGAAAATCATTCTGTAGTGGCACAAAGACTTAAGGATTTATCGCTAGAAGGACAAACGCTAGACTCGCAACTACCACAGCAGAATAAACCATGAAGAAAATTTTTGAAATCGCGCTGGGGATTGTGACTAGTATAGGTGGCTTCTTGGATGTGGGTGCGATCGCTACAGCAGCCGAGGCTGGATCTATTTTCGGCTTTCAACTAATCTGGGCGATTATCCTGGGTACAATTTGTGTGATTTTTTTGGTAGAAATGTCTGGGCGGTTAGCAGCAGTTAGCAAACATACTTTAGCTGCTGCGGTGCGCGAACGTTTTGGATTTAATTTTTATATTATTCCACTGATTGCAGAAGTCGTAGTTGATTTTCTAGTGTTAGCAGCGGAAATTGGTGGTGTTTGCATTGCCTTACAACTGCTAACAGGGATTAGCTTTCAGTGGTATGCTTTACCCGTTGCCTTTGCAATTTGGTTGCTAATTTGGTATGGCAACTTTGGCATTATTGAAAATGGTATTTCCGTATTAGGCTTGGTGACACTAGTTTTTGTTGTCGCTACTTTTAAGTTGCATCCATCTCTAACACAACTTGGCAGTGGTTTGTTGCCAACTCTGCCACAACAAGATACCGCTCATTATTTATATCTTGGAGTTGGGATTTTGGGGGCTTTGATTAGCCCCTATTTATTTTACTTTTACTCATCTGGGGCAGTCGAAGATAAATGGGATGAAGAGTATATCGGTGTAAATCGTGCAGTTGCCGGTTTAGGGATGAGCTTTGGTAGCGTCGTATCGCTAGGGGTGCTGATTGTGTCAGCATTGGTACTCAAACCCAAAGGCGTTGAGGTAGATAGCTACGAACAAGCGGCGTTGATGTTGACAGAAACTTTTGGTTACTGGGGCTTTGTACTATTTGCGGCGTCCTTGGGCATTGCTTGCTTTGGTGCAGCACTGGAGGTGACTCTCGACACAGCTTATATTGTTGCTCAATCCTTTGGTTGGAATTGGGGCGAAAATCTGAAACCAAAAGATGCCGCCCGCTTTAGTTTGGTCTACACTGTGTTTGTCTTTCTCGCTTCTTTATTAATGGTATTTGGAATCGACCCGTTGCAATTGACTTTGTTTTCAATGGCGATTACAGCAGTGATTTTGCCGCCTGTGATTGTGCCATTTTTGGTATTGATGAATGATGAATTATATGTTGGCAAGTATCGCAACGGTTGGATAAGTAATAGTGTTGTCATCTTTACAATTGTGCTGACATTCGTGTTAGCGATCGTTGCTATCCCACTAGAAATTCTTGGAGGGTGATCGCTGCTGTGCGTTCTTGTTAATCATCAACTGGAAGTGAAAGAAAATGGACATTATTAGAGATGTACTCGATAACCAATTAGTTGACAGCGATCGCCGCCATCTGGGTAAAGTCGATGGAATTGTCATAGAGTTGCGCGATGGAGAACCGCCACGACTCACTTATATCGAAACTGGTATGACAATTCTTGCACGACGTATTCATCCACGTTTAGGCAGGTGGGTAGCAGCAATTGAAAGTAGCTGGGGTGCTAAACAAAGCGAACCCTTGAGAATTCCGTGGTCAAAAGTGCGGGATGTTGGTATTGATGTCGAAGTCGAGATTGAAGCTGACCAAACTCCGGCATTAGCTTATGAAAAATGGCTTCGGGAACACATTATTGGCCGAATTCCAGGGGCAGAACATGGTAAGTGAAATTCATCTGGAATTACTACTAGGCAAACAAGTATTGGATTCAACTGGTAAACCCGTCGGACGCATTGAGGAAGTGCGTGCCGAACAGCAAGGTGAAGAATGGGTTATTCAGGAATATCTAATTGGAACCACTGCGATGTTAGAAAGACTATCGGCTTGGGCAATTGGATTGAGAATCTTACACTTTCTTGGGGCACACAAGATTCACAGTGGCTATACAATATCTTGGAAGCAGCTAGATTTGACTGACCCTGAAAAGCCTCGTTTGCTCTGTACCTTAGATGATTTAAAAGCATTAGAGACTTCCAAAAAATAAAAATCTAACGTATGTTTGACTGCTCTGGCTATCAAGCAGTTTCACGAAATATGAGAGCTACGGAACTTGCGATCGCTTCTCTGAGTTGCATTTAAGGCTCAAGCCGATTTTTTTCAAAGTATTTTTGCATAAAAAATACTGTAATTAAGGAGAAATTGATTAAAGTTAATCAAATAATTGGTCACAATATCCATTCCGAAGAACGTTCGCCCAAATCTAGAGGGATGCTGACAGCCTTGCCAAGCCGGGGGCGGTCGCGGGTTTGGGCAATAAAAGTTTGTACCTGTGTTGACCCACCCAAGGCATGAAGATAATTGGCAATGCTATCGAGATGTTCTTGGTACTCTTGCTCGCTCAAGGGAAAAGAAGCTTGCTCTAGATATTTCCACATTACTTGCAAAAATATCTTTCCCTGTGCCCGCCGGAACTGGACATCGTAAGAATATCCCCACTTATCAAGCAACATCTGGCGTAATTCCTGTCCTGTCATAGCTTTTCTCAATCAGATTTTACATTTAGTTATGATGTTAAGTTCCGTGACTCCAGTATGATAAGGATATAAAGAAATGTAATGCTAACAGAAAAGATGCTTTTTATATCTTGGAACAAAGAATTATGGCATCGTTGTCAGCGCTAGCATTTCGACTTAGACAAGAGTTGCTCAAGTACTAGTACTTTTGTCAAAATGCTTAACAAAATACACAAAGAGCGCGTAGATTATGGCTCAATTTTCTGAATCAGCAGACGTGCCCGATATGGGGCGTCGTCAGTTCATGAATCTGCTCACTTTTGGGACTGTCACTGGAGTAGCTCTGGGTGCATTGTATCCCGTTGTCAAGTACTTTATTCCACCAGCAGCAGGTGGCGCAGGTGGCGGTACAACAGCAAAAGACGAGCTAGGTAACGATGTTAGCGTCACTAAATTTCTAGAAAATCGGAATGCAGGCGATCGCAACCTAGTCCAAGGACTAAAGGGAGATCCTACCTATATTGTGGTAGACAGCAAAGAGGCGATCAAAGATTATGGCATTAACGCCATCTGCACCCACTTAGGTTGTGTGGTTCCCTGGAACGTTGCTGAGAACAAATTCAAGTGTCCTTGTCATGGTTCTCAGTATGACGAAACTGGTAAAGTTGTTCGGGGGCCAGCACCTCTGTCTCTGGCTTTAGCCCATACCAGCGTCAACGACGACAAAATCGTTTTAACCCCTTGGACTGAAACCGACTTCCGCACAGGTGATGCACCTTGGTGGGGTTAATAATTTTGTCCTTAGTCATTTGTCCTTTGTTCAGGGCTTAATGACTAATGACTAATGACCAATGACTAATGACTAATTCAATTGTCGCCCTTATAGAGATGAGAAATGTTTTCCTAACAGCGAGGTTAACTCGCAGTGCTAGAGCGATTGTAAAAACATTGCTCATAGCGATCGCTACTGTGACATTTTACTTCACCAGCGATCTAGCCCTTCCCCAATCAGCTGCCGCCTATCCTTTTTGGGCACAGCAAACCTATCCCGAAACCCCCCGCGAACCAACAGGGCGAATTGTTTGTGCCAACTGTCACCTAGCCGCCAAGGTTACAGAAGTGGAAGTTCCCCAATCGGTGCTACCTGACACTGTATTCAAAGCTGTGGTGAAAATCCCCTACGATCTAAGCGCCCAGCAAGTTGGTGCCGATGGTTCTAAGGTTGGCTTGAACGTCGGTGCAGTACTGATGCTACCTGAAGGCTTTAAGATTGCTCCTGAAGACCGTCTTTCCGAAGAACTTAAAGAAGAAGTTGGCGACACTTTCTACCAACCCTACAGCGAAGACAAAGATAACGTCGTCATCGTCGGCCCATTACCTGGCGAACAGTATCAGGAAATCGTCTTCCCAGTTCTTTCTCCCAACCCCGCAACCGACAAAAACATCCACTTCGGTAAATATTCAGTTCACGTAGGTGGTAATCGGGGACGCGGACAAGTTTATCCCACTGGCGAAAAGAGCAATAACGCTGTTTACAACGCTTCCGCTACTGGCACAATTACCAAGATTGCCAAAGAGGAAGATGGAGACGGTAACGTTAAATATTTAGTTAACATCCAACCTGAATCGGGTGATGTTGTCGTTGATACGATTCCTTTAGGGCCAGACCTGCTTGTTTCTGAAGGTCAAGCAGTTAAGACTGGTGATGCTTTGACCAGCAACCCGAACGTCGGTGGATTCGGTCAAACAGATGGAGAAATTGTATTGCAAGATGCCTCTAGAGTCAAATGGATGATTGCGTTCATCGCTCTTGTAATGTTGGCTCAAGTTATGCTCGTGCTGAAGAAAAAGCAGGTTGAAAAAGTTCAAGCTGCTGAGATGAATTTCTAAATTCTTTGCTAAATCATTATTTGTAGGACAGGCATCTTGCCTGTCTTTTTTAATGTTAGTTACACGAGGTCTGGAAATTTTGTTGGGACTTAACTGCTAGTAAACTTTGAGTGTAAATGCTTTAAAATCACAACAAAATAGACCTTTTTCAAGAATAATTTATGGAAGAATTAAGTGTTTAAAAAAAATCTATTGATAAGATGGCAGAGTTGAGGTAGCCATTAAGCTAAATGCTTATGAATGGAAAAAATTAATAGGATTATACTTATACTTTAAACACTTTATCATAACATACTATGGCTCAAGGTTTCGTCTACATTCTACTCAATCCATCATTTCCCGATCAAGTCAAAATTGGACGAACAGAAAAAACTTCTCATCTTAGAGCAAAACAACTACAAACTACCGGGGTTCCAACACCTTTCATTGTGGTTTATGACGAGTTAGTATCGGATTGTGAAGTTGTTGAAAATATCTTGCATAGTAGATTTACAGCTTACCGCACTAGTTTAGATCGGGAATTTTTTCGAGTCCCTGTTCGTGAAGCTATTCGTGTTCTTCAAGAAATTGCAATGGCTTACAGAATTAGTGACGTAGCTCCGTCAAATCGAGTGGATATTCTACCGAGCATTGAACAGAAGTACAAAGATTATCTAAAGCCAAATATCGTTTCTATAGCAATTGTTCAGTTGACAGATGTATGTTTCTTAGAAGTTACCCAACTAACTTATCCAAAAGCAAGGGATCAGATTATCGAACGAATGGATCTTTCAATTTTTGGGGCTAAGAGTGGAAAAATGTTTCCAACTACAAATCCTATTGATATAAATGCCCATCGTTTCCTTGATGAATTAGATGATTACGATTTAATAATGACTGGTGCACCTCTCTTCACTAGTGAAGCCTGCAACCAGATAGCGTATGAATGGGAAAAGGAAGGAGGCAAACTTGATCAACGTCGCTCTCGTTAGTTTCAACTTGTTGCTAAACCAGCCACCTAACAATCCGTTGGAGCAAACTAAAGGGAAATATTGGGTGAGATGCAAAGGTTATTTGAAGCGCACAGTAAATGATTAACAAAGAAACTGCCGAGCATTATCTGTGGGGTAATAATTGTCATAGCTGGCATCTTGTTAAGCAACCATTGAGCCTGATTCACAAACTTATGCTACCAAAAACTTTTAAGGTGAAACATTATCACCAGCTTCGCACCAGTTTTTCTTTATCTTATCTGGAAAGGCAACTTTAGAAATCGATGGTTCCCACCAAATGCTTTCTCAACATGAAGGTGTAAAAGTTCCGCCTAATGTTCCTCATCAGATACTCAATGAAAGTGATGCCTACGGCTGGCTACGCCTACGCAATCTGGAATTTTTGGTAATTTCACAGTCTCCCAGTTCTGGCGATCGGGTTTTGGTTAGTTAGCTGTAGTAAGAAAATTATCTGTGGCACATTAAAGCAACACAAAGGTAATCTGAATAGTCCGCTAGAATTTCCTGAATTTTAAGTTGCCACTCAGCTTCTTCGTCACTGACTATCTGATTTCCCTCTAACGTATTTACAAAGGCTTTTATCCCTGCATCTTCGCCCAATTCATACCATTCACTATTGGGAGTTACAATCGCATACGGTACTACTTGAGGTAAATCAGCAACCCGACACGGATAGGGTATAGGTGTTCCTGATTCTACAGGTTCAAATTCTATAAAACGATACCAATCCCACTTGCCTTGAGGATTATAAGTTAATACTTTATATTCACCTTTTTCATCAATGCCATCTACTTCGTCTTCAAACCATTCCAATTCTATTTTGGCTAAAGCTTCCAAATCATTATTACAAACTTCCCAATCTGCTGCCATCTTTTCAATCTTGTCTAAAGGAAAAGTTTCAAGGCGTTTTATCTCGTTTGCCAGTTTTCCATAGTTCAAGTATTCTCTGTAAGGTTCAACTTCTATATTTTCATTGTAGAAACTTAAAAGTTCTTTTACTTTAGTTTCGATATTGTCTGTATCTAATGGCATTATAACTAAAGCAGAAAAGTGCATTTTCCCTCCAGTGCTATAACTAAACTTAGAGAAACATAAGAAATCTGGTTCACTTTTTATTTGGCTAAAGAATTCAGATGCTAAATTTAATCTAGCCCTAGTTGAGTTGAGTTACTACCCATGACAACCTCAGTAGAGTATATCCCCATTACCCCGATTGAGTATCCAGATGAGGACGGTAAGCCGATGGCTGAAGGTGATTTACAGCGCAAGTGTCTCGTATACGCTACGACTGTGCTGGAAATTTATTTCCAAAATCACCCAGATGTATACGTCGCTGGTAATCTATTTATTTACTACGAAAAAGGTTATCCAGAATCTGTTGTCGCTCCCGATGTATTTGTGGTGTTTGGAGTAGAAAACCGTGATAGACGCTCTTATAAAACCTGGGAAGAAAATAATCAAACCCCAGATTTTGTTCTAGAGATTACCTCAAAAACTACCCGTAGCAAAGACCAAGGTGCAAAAAAAGGAATTTACGCCTTTCTGGGAGTGCGTGAATATTTCCAATATGACCCTACAGGCGATTATCTCAATCCCCAACTCCAGGGTTTACAATTGGTCGATGGCAATTATTTTCCAATGGCAACCAATACCTTACCAAATGGTACAGTGTCTCTACACAGTGAAGTTTTGGGGCTAGAGTTACGCTTGGAGGCGGGAAAATTGCGTTTTTATAATCCAGCGACGGGTCAAACACTCCTAACTCATGAAGAGGAAGCAGCTGCACGACAAGCCGCAGAAGAGGCTCGACACCAAACGGAGCAAAAAGCGCAAAGATTAGCTGCTAAACTTCGAGAATTAAATATCGATCCAGATAGCCTTTAGCTAAAAATAATATAGGGTGAGCAATGCCCACCCTACTGCTGTTAATTATTTTTTGTGAGGCTATAGCGGACGGTAGACGCGATAGTTGATTTCGGGGAAGATATTATCCATTAACTCGACTTTTTCCAGCCAACCACTATCAATTTTGCCAACTTTAACGTCTTCATAGAGCTTATTGAACCGCATCAGGTGCGATCGCGTCCGTCTGACTGCATAGGGTACCATCGTTCCTGTCCGCATAATAAATGCCCAGTCGGAAGATTGTGCTAATAACAATTCCCGCGCTGCTTGGTTCAATGCTTTCCACCCCAACTCATCTTCTGGTTCCAGTTGCGAGATTTCAATCATCCGTTCAGCAGCTTTGTGCAAATGCGGATAAACCCACGCATTCGTTTCATTCAACCAATACTCGTGGAAACCCTTAAAACCCCAACTAGACTGCGAAGGACGACAAACTTGCTGCGTCGGCTGCTCCCGCAAATAGTCTGCTAAATGGGTCATTCGATATGTTCCTTGGTCATACCAAGACTTACGAAATAGGTAATCGATGAACCAAGGGCCTTCATACCACCAATGTCCAAATAACTCTGCGTCATAAGGTGAAACAATAATTGGCGGTCGTTGCATTATACCATAGAGATGCTCAGATTGCCGCTCTCGATTATACATAAAATTAGCAGCGTGTTCTGCTGCCTTTTCTCTAGCCCAATAAGGATCGTAGAGCGCCTTATCTGAAAGACCTAAGCCACGTCCCGTAATTTTGTGATATTTAATGCCCGTGTTTTTTCGTTGACCATTGGGCATAATGTAGGGCTTGATATACTCATATTCTGCTTCCCAGCCCAAATCTTTATAAAATTCCCGATATTCCGCTGCCCCAGGATAGCCTACTTCAGAAGACCATACCTGTTGGGAAGATTCATGATCTCGACCAAAAACAGCAACACCAGTTTCTGTATAAATTGGGGCATAAGTGCCAAAGCGCGGCCGGGGACGGGCGTAAAGGATGCCATGCCCATCAGTGAGGAAATAGCGTAACCCAGCATCAGCTAGCATCCGCTCTAAACCTTCATAGTAGGCACATTCCGGCAACCAAATGCCTCTAGGTGCTTGTCCAAAGGTTTGTTCGTAATGTTCGCAGGCTACCTTAATTTGCGCCCACACAGCTTGGGGATACATTTTCATCAACGGTAAATAGCCGTGAGTAGCGCCGCAAGTGATAATTTCCAGGTTGTTACTGTCTTGGAACTTCTTAAAAGCTGTCACCAAGTCCCCGTCGTAGCGTTCCCATAGCTGACGCGCTTCGCTAAACTCAGTCGCGTAATGTTCGGCTAAATAACGAAGATGCCCGTTGTTGACATTATGTTCTACTTCTAGTGCTACAAGTTCTTCTAGTTGAGCTAAGTGTAATTCATAGCGTTCTTGAAGCAGGGGATCGCGAAGCATCGACACTAAAGGGGGTGTCATACTCATCGTGATTTTAAAGTCGATACCGTCTCGCTTTAAGCCTTCAAATACTTTCAATAAGGGGATGTATGTTTCTGTAATGGCTTCATAAAGCCATTCTTCCTCCAGCACGTAGTCACTTTCTGGGTGACGAACGAAGGGCAGATGTGCATGGAGTACAAGCGCGACGTAGCCGATAGCCATAGTGATTTTGGGGTGATACTTATAAGTTGAAGGTCGAGAGGTTTGGCAGAAATTAACAATATTTTAAGACTTTATGGGGATCGTAAAGTAGATTTATAGCAGTTTTCAATCAATTTAAAAGTCTTGTGCCAATCTTTCAGCCCGTTATCATTCCTGTTCTAGTTTTTGGTTGGCTTATTGCAGTAAAAAAATCAGGTTTCTAAGTTACAGTCCTTTTGTGACCTTTACGGCTTGAGAGTTTAATAATTATTTTTGAGCTACGTTCGGGTAGTTTCAGTTTCAATCAGCGCTTCGCCGCGAATCGCTCAGTTGAACGTTTAATCCACCCCTGAAATTTTCTTCTTTACGAGACGCTATGCAAACAATTTTGAATGCATAAATTTTGCTTTCTCCAATCAAGTTGAGTTGGAACGATGCCTATGATGGTCACTGAGCCTGTCCTGAGCGTAGCCGTAAAGCCTGCGGCATAGCTACGCTTCGGGCGCAGCCTCTTGTAGAGAAGGGCGCAGCCGTACCACTTGCCTACGGCACGCTGTTTGCGTTCGTGGAAGCAAGCTACGCAAAGCAGACGCTCCAGAAGTGCGGGCTACGCCTACGCCAGAATTATACAAAAAATGCTGAACTCGAACGTCGAAACCTGAAACAATGATGATGTGATTTTGCGATCGGCCAGCAAAGTTGTGATCGCTATTTAATTGAGTAGCTTCGTAATTCTAAGTTTGAGGTTGTCCAAGGGACTTTATTCAGATATTGTTTGGTTCATAGCATTATTTTTCCATGTCTAGTTTAGAGCTAAAATTCTATTTTTCAGAATAATTGCTCAGGATCAATACCTGCGGCTTGCAAGCGTTCTGCCAATATTGCAGCCCGTTGACGTTCTTGTTCTAGTTGTTGATTTGTTTGCTCTAACTGTTGATTTACGTGCTCTAACTGTTGATTTGCTTCTTCCTCTGGCAACATCACCAGCTGCCTATCTGGGGTAAAAAAGCGTAATTTCCCTAAATATACTGCCAAATGCAGCCCTAACTGCTGACTCCACAACCAACCCGACTCATTGGGTACAAGTTCTTGGTATTGCCCATCAACTATGTGAAATCCCTGTAATTCTAGGTTATTTGGGTCAAACCAAAAGTAATCTGGAGTGCGAAATGTATTCTGGTATATTTGTTTTTTCAAACCTTTATCAACCGAGGCAGTGGAGTTAGATAATAGCTCAACAATCACATTGGGGTATTTGCCGTCTTCTTGCCATACAACCCAGCTTTTGCGGTCTTTTTTCTCTGTATCTAAAACCACAAAGAAATCCGGCCCTCGAAATTCTTCTGATTTTTTTTGATTGGGACTGAAATAGATTGTCAGGTTGCCGGTAGCATAAAAATCCTGACGATCGCGCCACCACCATTTAATCAGGCGGATAAGCAAATCAATTTGTTCCCGGTGTAAGTCAGATTCCAAGGGGGGTTCGTCACTAAAGATATCACCTGGTGGGAAAATTATACTCTCAGTGACATCTTCTAAACTAGCGGTGACAGCAAGGGGCTGAGACATACAAGATAGTTTTTTATGTTTGTCTCTATGCTATCGTGACTAACCTTTGCATTATGAGTGCATAGGTGCAGCCTGTTATAGACATCGCACTCCTTATTCCTCATCCCGATATAACTCTTGCAAGTCTTGTAACTGAGTCTTGCGGGAAATCCGGCGATATTTTTTACTTTCTAACTTGGGTTCGTATTGACTCTGCCCTTTGCCTTTGCTTTTGCTTTTTAACTTCATGGTGGATTCTGGATCGGCTTGTTGATGTAGCTGTGTTTGATGAGCGATCGCCGCGTCCAAAAATTCTAAATAATGTTCGTATCGTTCCCAGTCTCCCCGCACCACGCACTCAGGCTCGTCTCGATGCAGACAATCACTAAACCGACAGCTAGCAACTGCTAACCGCTTTCTAGCTTCTGGGAAATAATGGATTAATTCTTCTGGTATACAATCCATGTCCGGCTGATTAAAACCGGGAGTATCAGCCAGTAAACCACCGCTAGGCAACTCAAATAACTCTATATGGCGAGTGGTATGACGACCACGAGCTAGTTTTCCAGAAACTTCTCCGACTCGCAACTGAAGAGAGTCAATCAGCGTATTAATCAGGCTAGATTTGCCAACGCCAGAAGGCCCAGCGATGACGGTAATTTTATTGCTCAAATATTTGGCTGCTTGGCCAGTATTAATACCATCTTTAACACTGATAAATATCGGTTCATAGCCCCAACCGAGCAGGCGATCGCTAACTTCTTGTTGTTCTTGGAGTGAAACTAAATCACTTTTATTCAAACATAAAAGTACATCCAAGCCAGTAGACTCAGCCTTAATCAGAAATCGGCTCAACTGATAAGGTTCCAAAGGTGGATCGGCAACGGCAAATACCAAGAGAATTTGGTTGACATTGGCGATCGCGGGACGATCTAACTCACTTTGGCGGGGTAAAACCTCAGCGATCGCACCCCGTCCCCCAGCCCAATCTGGCTCTTCTACCACAACGCGATCGCCTACCATCACCTGTTGTCCAATTTTTTTCAGACGTGTTCGCCGAGTACAAAGCAGCAGAGAAGGCGAGGGCAAAGAGGCATTTAAATCCAGTTTCTCCTCTGCTCCCCTGGTTACTGAGCGCAGTCGAAGTATGCTCCTCTGCTCCCCTGCCTCTCGATCCATCTGTACTCGGTAAAAATTAGCTTGTACAGCCACCACCGTACCCAATAACTGTCCAGTTACGTCAAAATTTTTCCCTGTCATTGGCTAGCAACTGGACGGCGCACTAACAGAGAAAAATAACTAGTGCAGTCTGTAATTTGTTCCACCTGATAACCTGCCATTGTCAAACTATCAGGAACCTGCTCAATCGGCTCACCAGGGTCTAACCAGACTTCTAGCAAACCTCCCAATGGCATTTTCTCCAGACGTAGTTTTGTCCGCACGAAATTAATCGGGCAAGGGGTGCCGCGTAAATCAAGTTGAGCATCGGGAGTTAAAACAGAAGAGGGCATCATCACTTAAATAAATTTCCCAAGAATCCTTCTAGACCGCCTTTACCAGTCCGATCGCCCTTAATTTTAGCTAGCTTTTCCAGCAGTTCCCTCTCCTCTGGGGTGATTTTATTGGGAATATCAATTAATACGTTCAGCATGTGATCCCCACGACTTACGGGATTACCCAAGCGGGGTACGCCGCGATTTTCCAACTTCATCACTGTATTCGGTTGAGTTCCAGCTGGAATGATTAGTTCTACTGGCCCATCTACTGTATCTACCTCTAACCGACAACCTAAAATCGCTTGCAGGTAGCTAATTTTGATTTCCGAGAGAATATTAATCCCATCTCGTTGAAATTCCTCGTCCTCATTTACGAACAAGTAAACGTATAAATCCCCAGGAGGGCCACTACGTTGACCAGCATCTCCTTCACTAGAAATCCGCAAACGTGTGCCATTATCCACCCCCGCTGGAATAGTAATTTTGAGTTTCTTTGTGACTTGATTTGCACCCTTACCATCACATGCGTCACACTTATCTTCAATTACCATCCCTGTGCCATTACAGGTGGGACAAGTCGAGACCTGGGTGAAACTGCCAAAGGGTGTTCTAGTCACACGCCGTACTTGAGCCGAACCGCCACAAGTCGAACAAGTCCGAGGGCGGGTTCCAGGTTTAGCACCAGAACCGCTACAAACTTCGCAATTTTCTAGATGGGAAATGCGAATTTCTTTTTCGCCGCCAAATATGGCTTCCCGAAAGTCTAACTTCAAATCTAGCCGCAGGTCATCACCCCTGGCGGGCCCACTGCGGCGTCTTTGTTGGGTGGGATTACCCATACCGCCAGCAAAGCCACTAAAAATGCTTTCAAAGATATCGGCAAAACCACCCATATCGCCGACATCTTGAAAGCCCGCGCCAGCACCAGATACTCCCTCTGGACCAAAGCGATCGTAACGAGCGCGGGTTTCGGGTTCTGAGAGTACCTCATAAGCGCGGTTAATTTCTTTAAAGCGATCCTCCGCCCCCGGTTCTTTGTTCACATCTGGGTGATATTTCCGGGCTAGACGGCGATAGGCTTGTTTGATTTCTTCTTTGTCAGTGTCACGAGAGACACCCAGGATTTCATAATAGTCGCGGGCCATATAGCAAAGGTAAAAGTTAGAAGGAAGAAAGCTGAAGTCAGTAGAACGTCATTCACGGTCACTTGCTACCCTATGGATTAAGTGTTTTGCCTACAGAGATGCAAGAGCAACACATTATCCTTTAGAGGGCGGCTTGCCGGAGGGCAGGCAGAAGATAAAATTAATTTTTATTAATAACTGATTTTACCCTTTACCTTTTACAAAAATCACCGACAAATCTTGAGCAACAGATGCTTTCCTCGTGGGAGACGACAAAAGCTATAGAAGTTAGGAACAGGGGAAGCCTCTGCTCAGACTTCTCACTGCCGAGTCGGCTGTCTCTTTTACAATTGTGCTACGTAGGAGAGGAAAACCTCGCCCATCAACCAGAGGGGCTAGCCGCACCATTAGGTGTGGAAAACCACCCTTATGCAATGGAAGCGGCTCTGAACTTGCACATTGCCTAGCCCAAAGTAATTTGCTTCTACAATCTAGCAAAGGACTGAGGTCTTGTGAAACTTCGTTAAATATTTAAATATATTAAAATATCTTAATAAAAATTTGCAAATTAGGATATTGGGAATTGGGGATTGGGAATTGGGGAGGCAGTGCGGTCTTCTTCCTTGGCGCTAGCCTCTCCCTTTGGGAGAAGGGGAGACCCCATCGCCCTTGGCGTCTCCCCAAGTGGAGCAACTGCCGTCATTGGGCACTCAAAAGAGGCACAGGGGAAAACTAATCTCCCTGCTCCCTTGCTTCTTCCCCATGCCCCATACCCAATGCCCATTCCCTAATCTATCGCCTCATAATCAGCCTGAGCTGTACTTTCTTCGTCAAAATCAAAGTTGAATTGTGGTATTAGCGTGCCATTCATTGGTGAGTCTACTTCTGGGGTAAAGTGACTAGATGAACCCCCCTCAATCTCATCAGTTTGGCTGTTAGCTCGATTGTAGACATCAGCACCAATTGCAAACAAGGTTTGTTGGAAGTCGTCTAAGCGCTGCTTAAATTCCACTGGGGAAATGCTGGAGTCAATCATTGCAGCTTGGAGTTGTGCAACTTTTTCACTGGCCAAGGTCTTCATCTGGTCGCCGATAAAGTTGCTATTATCCTTGATTGTAGATTCATAACTGAACAACAAATTATCTGCTTGGTTTTTGAGTTCAACCAGTTCTTTACGTCTTCTATCTTCTTCGGAAAACAGTTCGGCCTCTTGGCGCATCCGTTCGACTTCGTTGCTACTCAAACCACCTGTATTGGTAATCCTGATACTCTGTTCTCTACCTGTACCTTTATCTTGGGCAGAAACCTTGAGGATGCCGTTGACATCAATTTCAAAGGATACTTCAATTTGCGGTACACCACGGGGCGATGGGGGAATTCCTGCTAGCAAAAACTTGCCGAGACTCTTGTTATCTCGTGACATCGCTCGTTCACCTTGGAGGATGTGAATTTCCACTGAGGTTTGCCCATCAACGGCGGTGGAAAAAACTTGTGACCGACTCGTAGGAATTGTAGTGTTGCGTTCAATGATTTTGGTGAACACTTCACCTAAAGTTTCAATTCCCAAGGACAGAGGAGTGACATCCAATAGCAAGAGATTATCGACTTCACCACCTAACACACCTGCTTGGATAGCTGCTCCCAATGCTACAGCTTCGTCAGGGTTGATGGAGCGATCGGGAGCTTTGCCGTTGAAAAACTTAATTAGGGCGTTTTGGACTGCCGGAATACGGGTAGAACCACCTACCAAAATAATCCGATCAATGGCTTCTGGTTTGAGATCCGCATCTTTGAGCGATTGGATTAGTGGTTCGATGGTCGCTTCAATTAATTTCGCGGCGAGTTCTTCAAATTTCGAGCGACTGAGTTCCATCTCCAGATGCTTTGGCCCGGTATCATCAGCTGTGATAAATGGCAAGTTGATGGAGGTATTCACCATACTGGAGAGTTCAATTTTTGCCTTTTCCGCAGCTTCTCGCAGGCGTTGCAGTGCCATTTTGTCTTGGGAAAGGTCGATTTTCTCTTGTTCTTGGAAACGTTCCATCATCCAAAGGACGATCGCATTATCAAAGTCGTCTCCACCCAAGTGGTTGTTACCACAAGTCGCCTTCACTTCAAAAACGCCATCCCCAAGTTGCAGGATCGATACGTCAAAAGTACCGCCTCCCAAGTCAAATACTAAAATTAGCTGCTCTTGGTCTTGCTTTTCCAATCCGAAAGCTAAAGCCGCAGCTGTTGGTTCATTAATGATTCGCAGGACTTCTAAACCTGCAATTGTGCCAGCATCTTTAGTTGCTTGTCTTTGGGCATCTGTGAAATATGCTGGTACGGTGATCACTGCTTGAGTGACTTCCTCACCCAAAAAGTTTTCCGCATCCTGCTTCAGCTTTTGCAGGATCATTGCAGATAATTCTTGTGGCGTATAATTTTTTGAGCGAATTTGGACATCAACAGTCTCGTCTCGACCTTTGATACAGTTGTAGGGGACGCGATCGCGTTCTACTTCAGTATCTTCCCAACGCCGCCCGATGAATCGTTTAATACTGTAAATTGTGTTTTCAGCATTGGTTACGGCTTGGCGCTTTGCCAATTGACCAACCAAGCGATCGCCACTCTTCCCAAATCCCACAATACTTGGAGTCGTTCGTCCCCCTTCAGAATTGGAGATCACAAGTGGTTGACCACCCTCCAAAACTGCGACGCAACTGTTAGTAGTGCCTAAGTCGATCCCAATAACTTTTCCCATATTTGCCAGTATTTTTACTGAATATTTCTGCTGTAATATGTCGCGGACTAATACCATTTTGGATTTGAGATTTGAGATTTTGGATTGTGAAACATCCATTGGATAAGTGTTTCAGTTTTCCATCTGTCGCAATCATTTTTCACGCTTGGTATAACTTTTTGCTAAGAACAAAGGCTAGCGGATAACGTCTGTGCAACCCCTGTTGCTGGTAGCAATCATAAAGTTGAAACACAGAGAGTTATCCAAAGCCTTGTCCAAGTTTGAGGTACGCGATGCTCGTCCTTGCTATAACCCAGGCACTTGAGGTCAGCGAGGCGAGCGACTACAGCTTAACTGCTGGCTGAACTCGACTGATCTTCTGGTGCAAAAGGTGTATTTTCCTTGGGAGCAGCTACTTTGACCATTGCATGGCGTAGCACGCGATCGCCCAAGTAATATCCGCGCACTAACTCTTCTAACACTGTTCCTTCAGGATGTTCATCCGTAGGTTCCCGCATTACTGCTTCGTGCAGGTTAGGATCGAATTCTTGACCTTCGGGACGCATTGGTGAGACACCCAAGCGCTTCAGGCTATCTACTAATTGTTTGTAAACGCCTTGGTAACTTTTGTGCATGGTCATTTCGCCCTCAGACTGCGGTTTGAGGTGCGATTCGCGCCCGCTCAAAATTATCGACTACTGGTAGCAATTCCAAAATTGTATTCCGCTTCACCTGCAACTCTAGGTCTTCTTTTTCTTTGCTAGTGCGTTTCCGGTAATTCTCAAAATCAGCGGCAATCCGCATATATTGAGTACTACGCTCTTCTAGTTGCGTTTTGACGGACTCGATTTGTTGAGTCAGTTCTGCCAAAGCTGCCCTTTCTACTTCAGTTTTCTCAGTTGCAGCGACGCTATTTTCTGAATTGACAGCAGTATCGCCTGATACATTTGTTTGGGCCGCTACTTGTTCTGTCACCTCGCTGCCAGATTCATTGAAATTAGTTTGGGCTGGGAAGTCACTCTTCATTGCTTGCTTTACCTCTGTTGGTTCACCCAATTACTGGCTTGTATTGTTTATCTGTTTATTTTCATCGATCGTTGTCTATTCATTCCAGATCCTATTTATGGCAGTGTATCTCCACAGCTTGCAACCGTCGTCATCCACGACGTGCCACTGAGGCTGATTTTATTGCCGACAAGTTTCTGGAAGCGATCTAACCGTCCTCTTATTGTGACAAATGGTGAACGCGTTAGCCCAGACGTTACTAAGGCGGGAACCCGAACGAGTAATTTGCAATAATAGCGCCAAATGCGACTCGTCCCTCATCTTATTTGAAAATATCTTGAATGCGTGAATTTTGAATTCAAAGCAAAGCGACGTGACTCAGGACTTTTTTGGGAAATGAGAATTCTATCTCCCAGTAGGGGAATACTTTAAGCAGAGGTTCCCCCTACTCATTCGCTCATTTATGACTTACTCGTCACCACAACGGCGCAGTACCGCTCTAACAACCAGAACAGAGTTTTCGCCCTTCGGCAACAAGCTAGTGCAATCTGGCTATGTCAATACCGAACAGATGAGGCAGGCATTAATTGAAAGCCGCAAATCTGGCAGACCCTTAACGGAAGTATTAGAGTCAATCACTGGGCAACAACTATCGCCTGAGTTGCTCAGGCAATACAAAAAACAGCAGCTATTTGAACTGAAAATATTATACGGAGTTGAATTCCTCGATCCAGAAGTCAATTCCGTTGGCAACACGATGATGGGGAACCTGATTGAAACCCTCATCCCAGTGGATATCTGCCGTCGCCATCGCTTAGTACCACTGTCGAAACACGAAGACCAAACCCCGCCCTCAGTTTTAGTGGCGATGGTCGCTCCAGATAATCTAGAGGCTTCCGATGACCTGAACCGCATCTTGCGCCCCCAAGGCTTGGCGTTACAGCGCATGGTAATTACCCAGGAAGACTACCAGCAGCTAATCAACCAATATTTGGATGAAATGGCTGTTCGGCAAAAACACCTAGAACGAGAAAACTCTACAGATATTAGTCAAGATTTAGAAAATCTTGGGAATCTCGATCTTGCAGATGCTCCTGAAGAAATGGAGGCTGATTTAGGCGCAGCGATGAAGGGTGCAGAGGATGCCCCAGTTATTAACCTAGTTAATAGAATCCTGGCTAAAGCCTTGCATGAGGGCGTTTCTGACATTCATATCGAACCGCAAGAAGAAAGCTTACGCATTCGCTTTCGGAAAGATGGCGTACTGCGTGAAGCTTTCCCCTTAATGCCGAAAAAAATCATCCCGGCGGTGACAGCCCGATTTAAAATCATCTCCAATCTAGATATTGCTGAACGGCGCCTACCTCAAGATGGACGTATCCGGCGGCTGTTTGAAGGACGTAAGGTGGACTTCCGGGTGAATACCTTACCCAGTCGCTACGGGGAAAAGGTGGTGCTGCGGATTTTGGATAACTCCTCCACCCAACTGGGATTAGATAAGTTAATTACCGATCCAGAGACTTTGAATATTGTCAAGGATATGGTTAGCCGTCCCTTTGGGTTAATTTTGGTAACTGGGCCAACTGGTTCGGGAAAAACAACTTCGCTGTATTCTGCACTTTCAGAAAAGAACGATCCCGGAATTAATATCAGTACCGTAGAAGACCCAATTGAGTACAGTCTTCCAGGGATTACTCAAGTACAGGTGATTCGGGAAAAAGGGCTAGATTTTGCTACCGCTCTGCGGGCTTTCTTGCGGCAAGATCCAGATGTGTTACTGGTGGGTGAAACGCGGGATAAGGAAACGGCAAAAACAGCAATTGAAGCTGCCTTGACCGGTCACTTAGTATTAACTACCTTACATACCAATGATGCCCCAGGAGCGATCGCTCGTTTGGGAGAAATGGGGATTGAGCCTTTCATGGTTTCTAGTTCCCTAATTGGCGTTTTAGCTCAACGTTTGGTGCGGCGTGTATGTTCTGAATGTCGTGTCCCCTACACCCCCACAACTGAGGAACTAGCTCGTTATGGTCTATCAGCTTCCTCAGATGTCGGAGTCACTTTCTATAAGGCTAACACCTTGACATTAGATGCGATCGCAGATGCCAAAGCCAAAAATAACCTTTGCCCAAAATGTAATGGTGTCGGCTACAAAGGACGTTGTGGTGTTTATGAAGTCATGCGAGTCACCGAAAATCTACAAACTCTGATCAACGAAGATGCACCCACAGAACGCATCAAAGAAGTGGCAATAGAAGAGGGCATGAAAACCTTACTGGCTTACAGTTTGGACTTAGTGCGTGAAGGTTCCACCACTCTAGAAGAAGTAGAACGAGTGACGTTTACTGATACTGGCTTGGAAGCAGAGTTAAAAGCCAAACGCAAGACTGGTCTTACCTGTCGGAGTTGCGATGCCACATTGAAACAAGAATGGCTGGATTGTCCTTACTGTATGACAGCTCGGTTTTAAGAATAGTCATTAGTCACTTGTACTGAGCGTAGTCGTAAAGCCTGCGGCATAGCTACGCTTCGGGCGCAGCCTCTCGTAGAGAAGTATTGGTCATTGGTCATTAGTCATTAGTCATTGGTGAATGCTTAATAACTTTAAACAAATGACAACGGACAAATGACAAATGACAAATAAAAAACATTAAAAGGAAGCAGAACTATGGAAATGATGATTGAAGACTTGATGGAGCAGTTGATTGAGATGGGTGGCTCGGATATGCACTTATCCGCAGGTTTACCTCCCTACTTCCGCATCAGTGGCAAACTTACCCCCATAGGTGAGCATGTATTGACAGCCGATCAATGTCAAAGGCTGATTTTTAGTATGCTCAACAATACCCAGCGTAAAACCCTAGAGCAGACTTGGGAGTTGGATTGTTCTTATGGTGTTAAGGGTTTGGCTCGTTTCCGGGTCAATGTCTATAAAGAGCGTGGTGCTTATGCTGCTTGCTTACGAGCATTAAGTTCTAAGATTCCTAACTTTGAAAAATTAGGTCTGCCAGATATCGTGCGGGAAATGTGCGATAAGCCTAGAGGACTTATCCTGGTGACAGGCCCTACAGGTTCCGGTAAGACAACTACTCTAGCGGCAATGATTGACTTGATTAACCGCACCAAGGCAGAGCATATTTTAACGGTGGAAGACCCAATTGAATTTGTCTATGAACCAATTAAAAGCTTGGTTCACCAGCGGCAACTGGGAGAAGATACTAAGAGCTTTGCTAATGCTTTGAAAGCAGCCCTGCGGGAAGATCCAGATATTATTCTAGTAGGGGAAATGCGCGATTTGGAAACAATTTCTTTGGCGATTTCTGCAGCAGAAACAGGACACTTAGTATTTGGTACGCTACACACAAGTTCCGCCGCCCAAACTGTTGACCGGATTATCGACGTTTTCCCTCATGAAAGACAAACCCAAGTGCGAGTGCAATTGTCTAACTCATTGGTAGGGGTATTTAGTCAAACCTTGGTATCCAAGAAAAACCCTAAACCCGGTGAATATGGTCGGGTGATGGCTCAAGAAATTTTGATTGTCACTCCTGCTATTTCTAACTTGATTCGAGAAGGTAAAACATCTCAAATTTACTCAGCAATTCAAACTGGCGGCAAATTGGGAATGCAAACTCTGGAGAAGGTTTTAGCTGATTTTTACAAAGCCGGAACGATTTCTTTTGAAGCAGCGATGTCTAAGACTTCTAAGCCTGATGAAATTCAACGTCTCATCGGTACTTCTGTACCACCGCAGGCAGCAGGTGCGAAACCTGGTACGGCGGCCAAAGCACATTAAAGGAACTGGGGAGTAATAATTTTAGATTTTAGATTTTGGATTTTAGATTGACATTTAATCCAAAATCCTCAATCCAAAATCAAAAATAAAATTGTTTCATGCCCAATTAATAACAACTATTTTGAATTTATTTTATGCCAAACTTCGTTGCCCGTGTTCGGGATTCGCAAGGAAAATCTCGAACAGAAAAAATTGTTGCTGAATCCTTGGTACAAGCTCGTACTAATCTTAGAGATCAAGGTTTTGTAATCCAAGAACTCAAGCAATCTCAGGGATTTCAGCCAGATGTTGCCTTGAAAAATTTCCAGAATTCCTTGGTTAAGGTTTCTGTGAAAGACAAAGCCGTTTTTTCGCGTCAATTTGCCGTTTTGATGAATGCGGGAGTTGCGATCGTTAGAAGTTTGGGGGTGCTTTCCGACCAGTGTAGTAATACTAAACTGAAACAAGCCCTTGTGGAAATTAGTACCGATGTTCAAAGCGGAATGAATCTTTCAGAGGCAATGCGGAAGCATCCTGACTGTTTTGATGGATTATATGTAAGCATGATTCAAGCTGGCGAAGTTGGTGGTGTTCTAGACGAAGTATTGAATCGTTTAGCCAAGTTGTTAGAAGATGTTGCTCGTTTACAAAACCAAATTAAATCAGCACTGTCTTATCCAACGGTCGTGGGTTTTATCGCAGTTGCTATTTTTCTTGGTATGACTATTTTTCTGATTCCGATTTTTGCCACAATTTTTGTACAACTTGGAATCACATTACCACCTCTAACGCAATTCTTGATGGATGCTAGTAAATTTCTGAGAAGTCCGGGTGCTTTAGTTCTTCTTGCTGCTCTTATCGGACTGAAATTTGCCTTTACACAATACTCTAAAACTCCTGTTGGTCGGATCACAATCGATCGTTTTTCCCTCAAAATGCCATTGTTTGGTGACTTAATTCAAAAATCTTCAGTTGCCCGTTTTAGCCGGACTTTTGGTTCTTTGACTCGTTCAGGTGTACCAATTTTAACTTGCTTAGAAATTGTCCGAGATACATCAGGAAACCAAGTGATTGCCAATGCCATAGACGCAGCCCGGATGGAGATTCAACAAGGAGGCATGATTAGCATTGCTTTACAAAAAGATGCCGTTTTTCCGGCTATGGCAATTCAGATGATTAGTATCGGAGAAGAAACTGGAGAATTAGATGGAATGTTGATGAAAGTTGCCGATTTCTATGAAGATGAAGTCGAGCAAGCAGTAAAAGCAATGACCAGTATTTTAGAACCGGTGATGATTGTGGTTCTAGGGGGAATGGTGGGAACCATTTTGCTAGCGATGTATTTGCCTATGTTTGCAGTATTTGAAAAGCTGGGATAAAGGATTAATAGTTAAGAGTTAGAAGTTATGAGTTAGGAATTAAAATTTTTTATTTCTAACTTTTAGCCGCTCGCTAATTAATTTTATTCTTAACTCCTGTACAGACGCGACGCCAGTCGCTACAACGGGGAGGCAGCGCGGTCTTGGGGGTTCCCCCCATGAGCGACTGCCGTGGGAACCCCCGCAACGCGCTGGCTCATTAATCGCGTCTCTACTCCTCACTATTTAATAAACTATGACTGTGCAAAAATCTCAGTACGAAGCGAGTTTGGCAGAGTACAGCAATCATCTAGCTGCGATCGCCTTACTAAAGCAATATCGGCCATACTTGGAGATGATTCCCAGTCTGCGCCGTCCTGATGAAAGTGTCATCACTATACCCTTGCCAATTGTTCGGCTTCGCAATCCTGCTACAACAGCCTTACAAACGATTTGCTTACCCTGTGATGTGGCAATTTTGATGTGCGATCCAGAGTGGAAAATTAAAACTGGAGCAGAAATTTTAGTCTTTATTCATCGCGCTGACGAAGACTTTTCTGATTTGTTAGGACGTTGGCGACAAACCCAAGTTTATCTAGACAATGATTATGAGTGGTTGATGCCTCTGCGTCACAGTCATATTTTGAGTGAGGGAGCTAATACTGTATATCCTCTGTTTATCGTTTTTAATGAGACTTTAGAACGCATCCAAAGAGGTCTTGTGGGAGCCGAACTCCCATTTATTGTGCAAACACCGGATTTGCTGGTTGAGGAGAATCTCACAGATATTTTCTCTTCACAAACTCCACCAGCTTAGGGACTGATACCAATTCAAAATTCAAAACTTGTACTGAGTTTCGGCTGCGCGGTAATCGAGCGAAGTCGAGATTCAACTACCGCGTAGCCGAAGTATTCAAAATTCAAAATTAAGAAAGTGAGAATTAGCATAGGTTTTATGGTTCGCATCTGTATCATATTTTTTGTGAATTGGTATGACAGCAGAATTCAAAAGTAAAATACGCTTTCTACCTGGGTAACAGACGAATCGTTGTGTACCTAACTAGTTTAAAATCTGCTGTATAGTCAAAAAAACATCATAAATGTACTAAGTGTAAAATTACATATTTTTACTTCCGGCTACGCCGTCCCCTTTTGCTAAACTAGAGGGGTTTTATTATGTGTATCTTCATACAAAATTTTTATAAATACCCACGCAACAGACTTTCACCTTTACAAAACTACAAATTAGCTCTTCACACATCCGTGAAAAGACTAATTCTACAAAAATTTATTTTTACTTTTTGAAGAGTAATGAGGATTTGGCAAAGATTCAGTAATCTTACTGTTGCCAATAAAGAATTGTCATAGAATTAGAGACGTTTAAGAGCAGATATTTTATACAAATGAATCGTTTTCCTCAAAAAATAACGAATTCTCAAGAGAGCATTTCACAACAAACTCAGTTGAGTCATATGTGTGGTTCCAAACGGCTATTTCGCGATCGCTATGAAATACTGCAAATTTTAGGTAGAGGTGGTTTTGGTGTAACATTTTTAGCCAAAAATGCCGTATTACCTGGGAAGCCACTGTGTGTTATTAAACAGCTTTGTCCAAAAGTGACTAGTCCTCAAAGTTGGCAAAGGGCATGTATGCGCTTTGAAAAAGAAGCAAGAATTTTGGGACAACTCGGTAGTCATTCGCAAATTCCCATGTTATTAGACTACTTTCAGGCAAATGGGGAGTTTTTTTTAATTCAAGAATATGTGCCGGGTTTGACTTTGGCGCGAGAAGTGCGGCAAACTGGGCCCAAAAGTGAAGCCTCAGTTAAGCAGTTCTTACAGGAATTATTACCTGTCTTACAGTATCTTCATAAACATCATGTGATTCATCGGGATATTAAGCCTCAGAATTTATTGCGATGTGAATATGATGGGCGCATAGTGCTGATTGATTTTGGTGCGGTGAAAGAGAAATTAGTTGATGTTTGTGAAAACTCAATCAATCAAGCTGTAAATACCAACTTTATCGGGACTAGGGGATTTGCACCACCAGAACAGTTTTCTTTACGTCCAGTTTATGCCAGTGATATTTATGCACTGGGTGTAACTTGCATTTTTATGTTGACTGCTAAAAGTCCTTTAGAATTGGACTACGACCCAAAAACTGGTGAAATATCTTGGCAAAAACAGGTAAATATCAGCAACAGTTTTGCCCAGATTTTAGGAAAAATGGTGAAAATTACTTTAGAGGAGCGGTTTAAGACTGCCGATGAAGTAATGACAGCTTTAAGTAATGAAAGTTATTTGCCTACTTTGGCTAACTGTTTAACTACCCAAAAATTAAATAATAAAAGTATTACACAACACGAAATTACACAAAATAAAATTACACAACATGAAATTATACAACACGAAAATTATGATGTATACATACCACCTGTAGCTAGAACTGCTAGTGCCATTCGGAAATGGAGAGCAAGAGCAAGATTCAAGGAAACAAGATAACATACAGCAGAATTCAAAATTCAGAATTCAGAATGGGCTACGCCCCGCTGCGCTAACAGGAGTAAAACATACTTTATACCTGGGTAACAGACTTAGCTTGTGTATCGCACTTTCCTTGAAATCTGCTGTATGTTGCAGCCTTTTTAGTTGAGGTATCAAATGAATAATTAATTATGGGCAATTTAAAATAGCTAAAACAAATTTAGTAAGCATTTTGACTATATTTGATAGTCAGTAATGATTTATTGATCGGGGTTTATATTCATTACTTAGTCAGTTGTCGCTTGCTAAGATACAAGCAAAATTACTATGTTTAAAAGTTCCTACCAATATTTTTATTTAAATTATTATATAATCGATAGAATAATTAATCTTATGGCTCTCGTAGTTTTCCACAGATGAGGAAGACTGACTACTATTTACAAAAGCTAACTATATAAGTAATTCCCCAATCCCCAGAACAGGGTTGATCTACCACAAGTAAGCGAGAGTCAATTATCTTAAGGGAAAGTTCGGGACAAACTTAGCCTAAGTTGTCATGCAGTCGCGCCTGTCAGATCATGATCTGCTGCTTAAATCCCGATTGCTCAAATCCCCTGAATCCCAATGGAAAGAAGTTTTGCCAAAGTTGTAGCACCCCGCTGGTGTCACTTTTAAGAAATCGCTTTCGTGTGATCCGAGTCCTTTCAGATGAGGGGGGATTTGGCAGAACCTATCTATCAGAAGACGTAGATAAACTCAATGAACGCTGTGTTATCAAGCAATTAGCTCCAAAATTCCAAGGAACTTGGTCGCAAAAAAAGGCGATGGAGTTGTTCGCCGAAGAAGCGCAGCGACTACAAGACCTTGGGGAACATCCCCAAATTCCGACTTTGATAGCTTATTTTGAGCAAGACGGCTGCCTATATTTGGTGCAGCAGTTTATTAATGGAGATAATTTGTTAAAGGAGTTGCAACAGCGCAAGGCTTATAACGCTAGAGACATTCAATCTATTTTGTTAGATTTACTACCCATCCTAAAATTTATCCACGATCGCAAAGTTATTCACCGAGACATCAAGCCAGAAAATATTATCCGCAATAAAAATGATGGACGATTAAGCCTAATTGATTTTGGCTCCTCAAAGCAATTTACCGCCAAAGTTCAGCAGAAATCTGGCACATCCATTGGTTCGCATGGTTATTCTCCCCTAGAACAAATTAGAGATGGGAAAGCTTTCCCCGCCAGCGACTTGTTCGGTGTGGGGGCTACGTGCTTTCATCTGCTAACGGGAAATTCTCCGTTTCAGTTGTGGATGGAATCTGGGTACGCCTGGGTAAGTAATTGGCGAGAATATTTGCGGAGTCCGTTAAATCCTGAGTTGGATTTTGTCATCGACAAGCTTTTGAAAAAAGATATCCAGGAACGTTACCAGTCAGCCGAAGAAGTCCTAAGAGACTTGACTCCCAAACAACTCCTCGCACTGCCACCTGCGGGTAAGTCATCTGGGAAATTACCAGCAACTAAAGCACCAGCTTTACCAAAAAGCTATCCCTTACTGAGGATTTTAATCTTGGTAAGTGCTTTCATTCTGTTATTTGGATTCAGCGAATCTTGGTATAAAAATTTTCGCCGGATTCAAACCAGTTTGGTCTCTAGGTTGATTCAACAAAATAGTCCTAGTAAAAATGATGCGATTTTGAGCCAGATTAACTTGGGTAAAGTTTCCTTAGCTAACACCCTCCAAGGACACGAAAACTCAGTTTTATCTGTCGCCATCAGTCCCGATGGTAAAACCATAGCCAGCAGTGGCGACGATGGCACTATCAAACTTTGGAATCTCGCAACCGGAAAACTAATCGCTTCACTCAAAGGGCATTTTCAGCAGGTGAATGTCGTAGTAATTAGTCCAGATGGCAAACTTCTAGTTAGTGCTAGTGATGACAACACGATTAAAATCTGGAATTTGGCAACGCGAAAACAAATTCGCACTCTTATAGGGCATTCTGACTCAGTTCATGCCCTAGCCATCAGTGCTGATAGCGAGACTTTAGTTAGTGCGAGTGATGACAATACGATTAAAATCTGGAATTTGGCAACAGGAGAGCAAATTCGGACACTAGCAGGGCATACATTCTGGGTGCGGTCAGTGGCTATTAGTCCTAATGGTGTGATTCTGGCCAGTGGCAGTTTTGACAAGACGATCAAAATCTGGAATCTAGCAAAGGGATACCCAATCCGCACACTAGAAGGAAATTCTCAAACAGTGACAACTGTGGCTATTAGCCCAAATGGTAAAACTTTAGCCAGTGCTAGCCGCGATGTCTACGACGGGCTACGCCTACGCACCATTAAACTTTGGAATTTAGCTACGGGAAGAGAACTTCGCACCTTAGCAGGACATAGCAATACTGTCACATCCGTAGCCTTCAGTCCCGATGGTAAAATTGTTGCTAGTGGTAGCCGCGATCGCACTATCAAATTGTGGAATACAGCTACAGGAGAAGAAATTCTCACATTAGCAGGGCACACCAACACCGTCACATCTGTTACCTTCACTCCTGATGGCAAAACCCTTGTTAGCGGTAGTGAAGATAACACGATTAAGATTTGGCGGTTGTCTCAGTGAGTGGAAATTAGGGATTGGGGATTGGGGATGAAGCAGAGTTAGAATCTCGTTCATCCACCTTTGAATCGCCAACCATTCCCCAGTCTCCAGCCCACGATCCCCAATTGCGATAAACTGTCTCAAATGGGGAGGGGTAAAAATGAGCAGCATCACCAATCATCGCCGCGATCGCAGGTTTGGGATTAAAATAACAAAACTGTTTTCGGGTTGGCAGCAAGTATTTAAAGAAGCACGCACCCGGATTTTGCTCTGGTACTTGCTGATTTTGGGGATAACATTTCTCATCGCCATTCCGGCGTTTCGCTATAAGCTCTACCACCGCATTGATGAGCGGGTTCGTCAAGATATGGTAGAAGACATGGCGGCTTTCAATGCCTTAATTAAAGGTGAAACCTTTGCTACAGAGGATTCGCGGACTGAGGACGATCCAGAAGACGTAGTAATTGGCCCGGAGCAATTGAAATGGTTGCTGGCTGGAAAAAAACAAATTGCTCCTCCCACTTCCAAAGAAGATTTGATTAAGCTTTTCAGAGCTTATCTGTTATATCGACTACCAGAGGATGATTCTTATTTCATCACCTTTGTTGATGGTGAATTTTATAAGTCTAGCCCTAGAGCGCGTCCCAAACCACTTGCCAAAGACTCACCACTCATGCAACGGTGGGCAAAACAAACTAAACCAGAACAGGGAGAAAAAGAATTTTCCGACCCCGATCTCAGTAAAATCCTTTACATGGTGGAAGCGATTAAAATTAATGGAAAAACGCGAGGTGTTTTTGTTGTTGCCCATAATACAAATGGTGAGCGAGCAGAGACACTGGAAGCAGTTTCCGTAATTATTGAAGTTTCTAGTTTAGTGTTTGTAGTGTCATTCTTTCTGGCGTGGTTGGCGGCGGGACGAGTGCTAGCTCCCCTACGGACAATTACCACCACTGCCCATGCAATTAGTGAGTCAGATTTAACCCAGCGCTTACCTACGCGAGGTAAGGGAGAACTGGCAGAACTAGCAACGACATTCAACGAAATGATGGACAGACTAGAGGCAGCTTTTGCCACCCAGCGAGAATTTGTCAACGATGCTGGGCATGAACTCAGGACTCCCATTACCATAATTCGCGGACATTTGGAACTGATGGGAGATGACCCTCAAGAGCAACAGGAAACCTTGGCACTGGTTATCGGAGAATTAGACCGAATGAGTCGTCTGGTGGATGACATGATTTTGCTGGCAAAGGCAGAACGCTTAGATTTTTTGCAGTTAGCGACGGTGAATGTAGCCGAGTTAACCCAAGAGTTATTTGCCAAAGCCCAGGCACTGGCAGAGCGGGACTGGCAAATAGATGCGGTGGCAAAGGGTCAGATTATAGTCGATCGCCAGAGAATTACTGAGGCTGTAATGAATTTAGCCCAGAATGCGACTCAGCATACTGGAAAGAATGATACTATTTCCATAGGTTCTGCGATCGCTAAAGGAAAAGTACGTTTCTGGGTAAGCGATACAGGCGAAGGCATTCCCCTTATCGATCGAAGACGGATTTTTGAACGTTTTGCTCGAACTCATAACAGTCGTCGTCGTTCCGAGGGTGCGGGATTGGGGCTGTCAATTGTCCGAGCAATCGCACAGGCGCATGATGGACAGGTATTGCTTCAAAGTCAACTAGGAAAAGGTTCAATGTTTAGTATCGTTTTACCCCTCGATTCCCCGCAAGAAATGAGTGCTTATGCCCAACATTCTCATCGCTGAAGATGAACCCCGCATTGCCTCATTTATTGACAAAGGATTGCGATCGCAAGGTTTTACAACGACAATAGTTGCCGACGGACTGCATGTGGTGGATGTTGTCCACAGTGGGGCTTTTGACTTACTAATTTTGGATTTGGGATTGCCTAGAAAAGATGGCTTTCAGGTATTGGAAGAACTACGGGGACAGGGAGAAGATTTACCTGTAATTATTCTCTCGGCTCGGAGTGACATTCACGATAAAGTCGCTGGACTAGAAGGAGGTGCGGATGATTATGTCACCAAACCTTTCCGATTTGAAGAACTTCTGGCGCGGGTAAAGTTGCGTTTGCGATCTGCTAGGTCAGTGAGAGATACCCCAGAGTTTATCCTCACAGCGGGTAATGTGGTACTCGATTTGCGGACTCGACGGGTAAAAGTAGGCGATCGCTTTGTAGAATTACCTGCCCGTGAATTTACAATGGCAGAAATGTTTTGTCGTTATCCCGGACAAGTTATTAGTCGAGAACAACTCCTAGATTTCGTTTGGGGGTACGATTATAATCCAGGTTCTAATATTGTTGATGTCTATGTTGGTTATCTCCGCAAGAAACTAGGCAGCAACATCATTGAAACCGTTAGAGGGATGGGTTATCGCTTACGAACCTAATACCAATCGCGGCAATTAGTCCTTGCTAATAAAGGGAAATTCGTAGACAGGGACAGACGCTACCCATTAATATCATCACAGCTCGTAAAGACGCTCGCAAACGAGCGATCGCACTCAAAAATAGAGCCAATGACTGTATTACCAAGCCATTTCGCTTCAGAGACTTACTGGAACGAATTGAAATCCATCTAAGTCGTGGTTGAGTATGAAATAGCACAGTAAGTTCGATACACTAACTTTTAAGCAATATTAGTGCCAAGAAAACTCCTAGCGTCGAAAAAAAACCAACTCATGGAAATAAAACCTTAATGTTTTCCAACAAGTTTATCCAATTGTTAGATTGCAAGCTGGCCAATTTTCTCACCAAAGCAGTGTTGAGTTAGCGATGTTAAAACCATTCATACAAATGGAGGGTTTTGAAACCTAAACTTTCAGTTACCCTGAAGTTAGTTGCCTAATTAATATTGATTGTTCCATAACATAGAATAGATGACTGAACAAACTTCTAGAATTTGTATCCTTGGTGGAGGCTTTGGTGGTCTCTACACAGCCTTGCGGTTAAGCCAATTACCTTGGGAATCTACGCAAAAACCCGAAATTGTTCTAATAGATCAAAGCGATCGCTTCCTATTCTCTCCTTTACTTTACGAATTACTCACTGGCGAACTGCAAACCTGGGAAATTGCCCCACCCTTTGAAGAACTTTTACAAGGCACAGGGGTGCGTTTTTATCAAGGCGTTGTGTCTGGAATTGACATCGACCAGCAACGGGTAAATATCCAAGAAGGCCCGGAAATCCCTTATGACCGATTGGTGCTGGCGCTAGGAGGTGAGACACCGCTAGATTTAGTTCCTGGTGCGGCAGCCTACGCCTACACATTCCGCACCATCTCTGATGCTTATCGTTTAGAAGAACGTCTGCGATTTTTAGAAGAATCCGATGCTGATAAAATTCGGGTAGCGATCGTTGGGGCTGGCTACAGTGGTGTAGAGTTAGCTTGTAAGTTAGCTGACAGACTAGGCCAAAGAGGACGCTTTCGGATCGTTGAAATCGCCGACCAAATTTTGCGAACTTCCCCAGAGTTTAATCGGGAAGCAGCAAAGAAAGCATTAGATGCCCGTGGTGTATTTATTGACTTAGAAACCAAAGTCGAATCAATCGAGCAAAATTGCATTTCCCTAGAGTACAAAAACCAGTTAGACACGATTCCTGTGGATTTGGTAATTTGGACTGTAGGAACTAAGGTTGCGCCCGTAGTGAAATCTCTTCCTCTCAAGCAAAATCAGCGCGGCCAAATCATTACTACATCCAATCTGCAAGTCCTCGATCGTCCAGAAATCTTTGCCTTGGGAGATTTAGCAGACTGCCATGATGCTGAAGGGCAGCAAGTCCCTGCTACGGCACAAGCGGCTTTTCAACAAGCTGATTATACTGCTTGGAATATCTGGGCAACTCTGACTAATCGCCCCCTCCTTCCCTTCCACTACCAACAGTTAGGAGAGATGATGGCGCTAGGAATAGACAACGCTACTCTCAGTGGTTTGGGAATTAAACTAGATGGCCCCTTAGCATACATCGCTCGCCGTGCTGCTTATTTATATAGATTGCCAACTTTAGACCATCAGCTAAAAGTTGGTTTTAATTGGCTATTCCGTCCGATTATAGAAACACTTTCTCGGTAACTTTCAAGGTTGAGAATTGGGAATTGGGAATTGGGCATTGGGCATTGGGCATTGGGCATTGGGGAGGCAGTGCGGTCTTCTCCCTTGGCGCTAGCCTCTCCCTTTGGGAGAAGGGGAGACGCTTTAGCGCATAGCGCTGGTGGCAAGCGAGTCTGCGAGCGTCTGGGGTCTCCCCAAGTGGAGGAGGCAGTGCGGTCTTGGGGTCTCCCCAAGTGGAGCAACTGCCGTCAACTGCCGTCATTGGGCATTGGTAAAAACCAAGATGTTTACGATGATTTGTTTAATTTCCGCCAATCTACTTAGCAGATGCTAGACTCAACCCACAGAAGCTTTGAACAAGCCAAAATCTAAAATTCAACATTCAAAATTTTCAAACTTTAATGGAACAACCGAAAGTTATTTTTTTAGATGCTGTGGGTACACTCTTTGATGTCAAAGGTAGTGTGGGCGAAGTTTATAGTCAGATCGCCCAGGAATTTGGCGTTACAGTTTCAGGCGAAACATTGAATACAGCTTTCATCCAAAGCTTTAAAACAGCGCCACCGCCGATATTTCCAGATGCAGAACTGCAAGATATTCCCCAGCGTGAGTTTGATTGGTGGCGGATAATTGCTCTGAACACTTTTGAAAGGGCAGGTGTTCTCAAGGAATTTTCTGACTTTTCGGCTTTTTTTAGCGAACTTTACATTCACTTTGGCACTGGCGAACCGTGGTTTGTCTATCCCGATGTTTTACCAGCTTTAATCAACTGGCGGCGGTTGGGAGTTAGCCTGGGGGTGCTGTCCAATTTTGATTCTCGGATTTACTCAGTATTGCAAAGTTTGGGATTGAGAGAGTTTTTTACCTCCGTCACCATTTCTACGCAGGTACGTGCAGCTAAACCCGACCCGCAAATTTTTGCCATTGCCTTAGACAAACATAAATGTTCCCCAGAGGCGGCGTGGCATATCGGCGATAGCATTGTAGAAGATTATCATGCAGCTAAAGCAGCTGGACTCAGAGGCGTTTGGATCGACCGTGGGAAATGAGGGAGATAGTTTCAATTTAACAATGCCAAATTTTTAAAGTGGAATCCAATCCAATCTATCAATCCACTCTTCTGCCTCAGTCGTTTCCCAAATCAAATAAATTGTTTCTGCCCAAATACTGAGGTTCCCACTGGAACGCAACCAAACTAGTCCCCAAATATGTCCTCCATCTCCCCAGTGTTCTTCCAGATGTTGGGGCATACTTTTGCGGTTGTCTGTAACTAATATTCGTTGGGATAATTCCAGGTAGCGCAGGATATCTGGGTCAAGCGTACCTAATGGTGGTGCTTCGACATCGCCTACGCGCAGAATATCTATTGCTGGATTGAAGCGCAAAACAGCTATCTTCAGTTTGGGCGACAAATTTTCATCAAGGAGAAAACGTACCTTCACCAAGAGTTTAGCAACTCCTGCTCGCGTTGCGCCTTTAATACTCTTAAACGTTGCATCAAAGTTGAAGGATTAGCTAATGATTCTTGATAGCGCTGTTCTCGCCACTTTGCTAGCCGCAACATATAAGCATCTATTTCAACACGATTATGCAGATAGTAGGTAAGCGTAGCGTAAATTTTCTCCAAATTCAGGGAAGGTAATTCTTCTAAAATTTGCTCTGGTGAATATCCTTGCAAGTAATATTGAATTACATTATCAATACCAATGCGATGCCCTTTGATACGGATGTCATCTGGGTCTAAAAACTCAAAATAATCTTCTAGTTGCATCCATCTACCTCTGAAATGTCTTTTAGCATTATCCTAATTACTCTTGGCTAATTCCATACGATCGCTGGGGTACTGTACTGTTGTTGCATTTTTTCCAACTTTTAAAGCGTCAGGGACATAAAACCTCTAGGTCTGACATGCTTAGTATTTATATTATCCACCTCAAAGACTCGTTCATTCCCCTTGCTCCGACTCCCTACTCTCCACTCCCTTATTCCCCAATACGGTTCAGATAAGGATTCTTCACCTCCCTTGTGGTTTGGGAAAAGGGGAAGGTGTAAAGGGGAAAGGTTTGAATTTACCCTTTACCCTTTTCCCTTTCCCCCAAAACCCGAACCGTATTGCCTTATTCCCCTGCTGCCCCAACACTCGTATGATCGAGATATCAGGAAAACATAACAGCCAGATTTTTACCGCAAAACATGGGCAGTATTTGGGAAATCGATTTTTACTCCCGTCCGATTTTGGACGCTAATCAAAAAAAAGTTTGGGAAGTCTTAGTCTGCGAAAGCCCCTTGAATATCGGCGCAAAAGTAGACTCTTTGTTTCGCTATGCTCAATATTGTCCCAGTACCCAGGTAAATTCGGGCTGGTTGCGGACAGCATTGCAGGAGGCTATTAACCAAGCTGGAAAAGCACCAATTAAAATCCGCTTTTTCCGCCGCCAAATGAACAATATGATTACTAAAGCTTGCCAAGATTTGGGTATTCCCGCCCAGCCTAGCCGCCGCACTTTGGTTCTCAACCAATGGTTAGAACAGCGGATGGAAGAAGTGTATCCTCAAGAGACAGGGTATCAAGAGGGGACTAATCCCTCAGTCCGCTTAGAGAAACCTTTGCCACAACGTTTACCAGATGCTTTAGAAGGACAACAGTGGGTATTTGTTACCTTAGATGCTGCGGATTTTGCTGATATGCCAGAGTGGGAAATTGGCTTTGGTGAGGCTTTCCCTTTAGAGTTGGCGAAAGTTTTACCCGAAGCCCGTATTCCTGGTATTTTGATTTTCTCATCGAGAGCGTTGCCCTTGGCTGGCTGGATGTCAGGTTTGGAGTTAGCTTTCTTAAGATTTGACGCCAGCGAAGAGGCGAGATTGCTTTTAGAAACTGGCGTAACTGAAAGTTGGATTGTGGCAAATATTAAAAAACCTCAAATCTTAGCAGAAGCCAAAGGTTTTGAAGCAGCCAAGCAAAAAGCTAATGGAGTACATTTTATCGGCGTACAGTCCGATCCCAAAGCAGAATCTTTTGCTGGTTTTTGGCTGTTGCAGGAGGTTAATTTGTAAAAATGGGCAGGGAGCAGCACTTCGGCTACGCTCAGTGACCGGGGGGCAGGGGAGCAGGGGAGCAGGGGAGCAGGGGGCAGCACTTCGGCTACGCTCAGTGACCGGGGGGCAGGGGGCAGGGGGCAGGGGGCAGGGAGCAGGGAGCAGGGAGCAGGGAGCAGGGAGCAGGGGAGAATAATAAATAACTAATGACCAATGACCAATGAGAAATGACCAATGACAAATGACAAATGACAAATGACAAATGACCAATACTTCGACTACGCTCAGTACAAGTGACAAATGACAAATGACAAATGACTAGATCCGTTGAGACATGACAATGATTTGGGATAATTAACTGCGTCCATCAGTGTCGATCTGCGGTTTCAAATCGTAACTGTAAAGAAACACTGATGATTTTTGGATAGTTATCTGCGTTCATCACTGGAAGGTGCGTAGGCGTAGCCCGTCGTAGACATCGCACTTCTCAAAAGATAGCGTTGATATGCGGTTCAAAATCCACAATTCACTAAGGGTCATGGGTTCTGAAAATTTGTCACAAGATACACTAGCCGAACAGTTGCTGGAACTAGCTATAAAATCTGGAGCAGAAGCTGCTGAAGTGTATCAGTCGCGATCGCTTTCTCGTCCCGTGTTTTTTGAGGCAAACCGACTCAAACAGCTAGAAACTAACCAATCTGAAGGCACAGCACTACGACTTTGGCGAAATGGGCGTCCGGGACTGACGGTGGCTTACGGTTCTGTCTTAGCCGAAGTAATGGTAGAAAAAGCTCTGGCTTTGAGTCAACTAAATCAACCGGAAATTGTCGAATTAGGCTCTAACTTTCAGCCTGACTACCCCAATTTAGGAGAAAGTTTCCCGATAGAGGTTTTGGTGGACTGGGGCAAAGAAGCGATCGCACTCATCCGTGATGCCTATCCCGATGTTGTATGCAATGGTGACTGGGAATGTGATATTGAAACCACCAGACTAGTCAACACCAAAGGTTTAGATTGTCATTATACAGACACTACCCTCAGCTGCTATATATCAGCAGAATGGGTGCGTGGTGATGATTTTTTAAGTGTTGCTGATGGTCAAACCAATCGGGGGGAACTCGACTCACAGAGATTAGCTAACCAAATTTTACAACGGTTAATTTGGTCTAGTGAAAATATTTCACCTCCGATTGGTCGGGTCCCGATTTTATTCACTTCTAAAGCCGCCGATATGCTTTGGGGTACTGTACAAGCCGCTTTGAATGGCAAGCGAGTTTTAGAAGCAGCTTCACCTTGGGCAGAACGTTTGGGTAAGGAAGTAGTTGCACCTAGTCTCACCATCTACCAAGATCCAGAAGCTGGTCCTTACAGTTGCCCTTTTGATGATGAAGGCACTCCGACTCAATCTCTGGTATTTATCCAAAATGGGATTTTACAGCATTTCTATAGCGATCGCACCACTGGCTCCCAACTGGGTACTAATACCACTGGAAATGGTTTTCGCCCTGGTTTAGGTAGCTATCCTACCCCTGGTTTATTTAATTTTCTCATCCAGCCTGGATCGGCATCGCTACCAGATTTGATTCAACAACTAGATGATGGCTTGATTGTCGATCAAATGTTGGGTGGTGGCGGCAGTATTTCTGGAGATTTTTCGATCAACGTTGATTTAGGCTACCGCGTCCAAAATGGTCAAGTAATTGGGCGCGTTAAGGATACGATGGTTGCAGGTAATGTTTACACAGCCCTGAAGCAATTGGTTACACTAGGCAGCGATGTTGATTGGAATGGTTCTTGTTATACTCCGTCTCTGATCGTAGAAGGGCTATCTACTACGGGAAGAAGCAATTAAATAATTCGTAATTCGTAATTCGTAATTCGTAATGGGCTACGCCCCGCTACGAAGACAGTAATTCGTAAGTGGGGACAATGCTTGTGTGGTAGCGAATTATATTTTGCCAACGACTTTTAAACATCTTCTGAAGATTCCACCGAACAGCTTTTTAGTTAAGATTTGTCATCAAAAATCGTTCGACTGAGCGTTCGCGAATGCGTCTCGTAGAGAAGTCGTACCCCTCTGGGGAGGCAAGCTACGCGTAGCGTTTTGCAGGAAAGTCCAAAATCTCAAATCCAAAACTGGTATGAATCAGCGTTTTCGCACCTGGTGGCAGCCTAGAAGAGGTTTAGCGATCGCCGAAGCCTGTATTATCGGTCTGGTTGCTGCCCTATCTGCGGTATTCCTGAAAGTCGGATCGGGATGGCTGGGGACATGGCGAGTGCATACTACCCAGCTTTTGCCGACATGGCTGGTACTACCTGCAATTGGTCTTGTCCTGGGATTTCTGGCTGGATGGTTGGTGGATAGATTAGCACCAGAGGCTTCTGGTAGCGGTATTCCACAAGTCAAAGCTTCTCTGGCCAATGTGCCTGTGACATTATCTTGGCGGGTAGCAGGTGTGAAGTTACTCAGTGCCATGATCGCCATCGGTTCCGGCATGACTCTGGGACGGCAAGGCCCTACTGTCCAAGTGGGGGCAGGTTTGGCAGCAGGGATGAGTCGTTGGGTTCCCACTTCCCCAGATCACCGACGACAGATGATTGCAGCTGGTGCAGGTGCCGGTTTGGCTGCTGCTTTCAATGCCCCGATCGCAGGTGTATTGTTTATCGTTGAAGAATTACTCCAAGATTTATCAGGATTGACTCTCGGAACTGCCATTATCGCCTCCTTTATTGGTGGAGTGATATCCCGACTTTTGGGTGGTGGCTCTCTTGACCTTAACTTGCAATTAGTAAAATCTTCCAGCCAATTTTCCATCCCAGAAATTCCCTTTTTTATACTGTTAGGTATTTTGGCAGGCTTGTTTGGTGCATTGTTTAATCGCGGCATTATATTTAGTATTAAATTTTACGAAAGATTACACATCAGTTTGCCCTTGCGCGTAGCTTTAGCTGGATTTATCTCTGGTGTTGTCGTGGCTATGCTCCCCCCATCCTTCCGTGATAATACTGGATTGCGGGAGTCATTAATTACTGGATATTCTCATCCTAGCGTCGCCGCGATCGCCTTTGCAGCCCAGTTCATCCTCACACTAATCGCATTTGGTTCGGGCGCGCCGGGGGGATTATTCTCTCCCAGTCTGATTTTAGGTTCTTGCTTAGGACACATCATCGGTGTATCTGAGTTATATATCACCGGAGTTGGTTCTCCTACGACTTATGCCCTAGCGGGTATGGGTGGATTTTTTAGTGCTGTCTCGAAAGTGCCAATCACAGCGATTGTGATTGTCTTTGAGATGACGACAGATTTCAACTTGGTACTACCTTTGATGATTGTTTCTGTCGCTGCTTACCTGGTTGCGGATAAGGTAATGCCTGGTTCGCTTTATGAAAAACTTTTGGAGTTAAAAGGGATTACTCTCACCAAAGAAGTTGCGATGGAAGGAGCATTAACCAAGTTAACTGCAAAAGATGTGATGCAAAAACGGGTAGAAACTCTAGATGCAGAGATGAGCTTGGAAGAAGCAATGCAAGCTTTTGCTCGTTCCCATCATCGCGGTTTCCCTGTGGTAGAAGATAGCAAGTTAGTGGGGATTGTAACGCAATCAGATTTGTTAAAAATCCGCGAGAGTACAAACCACACATTTCGCGATCGCAATTTAGCCGATATTTTCTTAAAAGAAATTATGACATCTGTGCCGATGACAGTATCACCAATTCACACTTTAAGTAATGTACTATATTTACTCGATCGCCATCAAATCAGTCGCTTACCGGTGGTAGATAGACGAAAACTGATTGGGATTATTACCCGTGCAGATATTATTCGGGCGGAAGCAGATCATCTCAATGGTGAAAATGCCACACCGAAACTGCGACCAGAACCTTCATACATAGTTTACCAGACGCGATCGCCCAGCACTGGTAGAGGTAGATTATTAGTACCCGTAGCTAATCCCGAAACAGCAGGTGTTTTATTACAAATGGCAGCAGCTATTGCCCGCGATCGCCATTATGAAATAGATTGCGTGCAAGTGATGCTGATACCCCGCCACAGTTCCCCATCAGAAACACAGGTAAGAACGGCAAAAAGTCGCCGCTTGCTACGACAGGCAGAAGTCTTAGCAAAAAAGTGGAAAATTCCTTTGCACACGCAGATTCGAGTTACCCACGATGTGGCGCAGGCAATTTTGGAGACAATCAACGAACAACACATCAACCTAATTTTAATGGGGTGGAAAGGTAACACATCTACCCCTGGTCGGATTTTTGGCAGCGTTGTTGATACCATAATTCGCCAAGCCACTTGCGAAGTCGTATTAGTAAAATTAGGCACTACTCCCCACTCAAAACTCCCCACTCAGCACGGGCTAAACGCCTCGCTTCCGCTAACAGAACTCAGCACTCAGCACTCCTTTAACCGTTGGCTAGTTCCAGTGGCTGGTGGTCCCAATTCCCCACTAGCAATTAAATTGCTACCGGCTTTAATTACATTGGGAAACGATCCGAAAATTCGCCTGACACAGGTGTTTAAGCCATCTGAACTCAAGCCAGATATGTCAATTTCAGAACAAGCCATCCGCCGTTTGATGCGTCGCCGTAAATTGTCGAATACTGTAATTGCTCTCCCGGTGCAAGCTAATTCAGTCGCCGAAGGTGTGATTAACCTAGTGGAAACCGAAGGTTACGACGTTGTAGTTTTGGGAGCTTCCCGCGAGGGATTGCTACAGCAAGCGATTCAAGGTAATATTCCCGAAGCGATCGCCTCTGGTGTTGAAAGTACAGTGATTTTGGTTAGAGGTGCGATTCAAAAGTAAAAAAACATAGATTTTAGTGAGTTTTTAATGATAAAATACACCAATAATTAGAGTAACAATTATTGGTATTAAGATGGGAATAGCAACTATAAGTCCCCACTTACCAAACTTAATTTCCTCACCCTCAGATTTGAGAAACGCAATCCAACCTACAACTCCCATCAAAACCCAAATAAATCCAAAGGCAAGAAATATAACAAATATTGAATCGTCCATTTTTTTACCAAATTTTATTAAATTGTAACTAATTACTACTAATTAACTTTGCTAAACTTTCCCGAAACTGGCTAAAATCAAAAGCTTCAATAGTTTTTTGTTGTAAGTATTCTGGTTGGTAAATTACTGGATTAGAGCAATCACCTTGTAGGATTTGAATTAGATTATCGGCAATTTCTTCAACATTATCAGGATCGACCAAACATCCCAACTTCCCCTCAGCCAAGGGATCTATAGAACCATCTTGATTACCCGCCAATACAGGTTTACCACAAGCTAAAGCTTCTAAAAAAACAATTCCAAATCCTTCTCCTTTACTAGGCAGAGCAAAAACATCGCAGAGATTGTAATGATCGCACAATTCTTGCTCTGGAACAAATCCGGCGATTGTCACACAATCTTGGAGATTTAAGTTGGTAACTAAAGTTTTAATTCGAGGTATATCATCTCCTTTACCTGCAAGAATAAAGTGAACATTAGGGAGATGCGATCGCACTTTCACTAAAGCATAAAGGATTTGGTCATAACCCTTGTATTTTGCCATACTTCCCAGCCGCGTTACTGTTAAAATTATCGGCTGTTCATCTGTTAAGTTATATCGCTTGAGTAAGTAGGTAGGTTTAGAATTTATTGGAAACTTACTAGCATCAAATGTATTAGGCAAAATAACTATTTTGTCGGAATCAATATTTGGATCTTGAAGCAAACGCTGGCGAGTATAATTACTAACACTAATGATTTTATCTGCTTTTTGTAAAGCAAATTTTGTTGCCTTATTTTCGATATCCCAAACTTCTAAGCCATGAGCAACCACCCAGTAAGGAGTTCTAGTAAAAAATTTGACAATATAACAAACAATCGCGTAGTTAACATGAGTGGAAATCACTATAACGGGATGTTGAATAATAGCTAAAATAATTATTTTCGTGGCAAATAAAATTGGTTGCAATAATTTTGGTAAATCTCCAAAATAATGAAATCTTGTTGAACTTAAAAACTGCAATTTCTCTGGCTGTTTTAAACTATACTTATCATATTTGAGAAACACATCATAATCAGCTTCAGGATATATATCTTGTAAAGCTTTCAGCAAAAATTTTGAGTAAACTTGAATACCTCCCTTGAAATCAAATATATTCGGAAATATTAAGTAAAGACGAGGTTTAACACTCATATTTTTTTGGCATTTTCAATAATTTCAGGTTTTAATTGGGTGACAACATCTTTTCGAGAATTGATAGCCGCTGCTATAAAATAAAACTCAATAGTTGTAAAAGTATAGTCTTCAGTAAAAACATCTGGAATTTGAGATGCTAAAAACATAATAATTGGAACAGTAATTAAAGGATTAGCATATTTAACCTTCAATGCTATTCTCGTTAAAAAATTAGTAAATAGCAATAATCCAGGAATTCCTTGCTCTGCTGACACATTTAAAAATATATTATGTGCGTGATAACTTTTTTTCCCCCAAACTTTCACTCCTATCTGGTCTGGAAAAACTCCTATGCCTATACCAGTAAATGGTCTTTTAATAGTTTCATTAATAGCTGCCTGCCACATTTGAAACCTTGAAAGACCTGTTCCCATAAGAGTAGGAATTTTTTTTTGATTTGGATTGACTGAACTTGAATTATCTAAAAATATATTAGTTAATGGAAATATTTTACTATCTGCTAAACCAATTCTCCGTGTAGAAACTGGTGCAGTTAAAATGAATAAAAACAACAAGCTGATTAGATAAATCATTTTTCTAAAACTAATAATTTTATATATCAGCAAAAGCAGCATTCCAATTATAAAAATTACCCAACCATTACCGCTGGCAGACAAAGCTAAGGGAATTAGAAAAATGAATTCGTTTATATGTAATTCAATTTTAGAAATTTTATTCTGGTTTTCTAAAATCAGGCTTAAACATAATCCAATAGCGACTATGACCCCAAACTGATTAGGGTTTTGCATAATTGAACCAATCTCAGGATAAAAGCTAGGAAACTTTAATAATTTAAAAATCCAGTTATTAGGAAGTAAAACCTCTAAAAAACCCAAACCTGCAATTATCTGTAGTAAATATAAAATGCAACGATAATAAAATGTTAAAGATGGTGCGGTTATATTCTTAAAGGTTAATACTAAAAAAGCAAAAAATAATATGTAATAAGTTGAGTATTTTAGACTATAAGTAATAGCAATATTTGGGAAGTCGCTTATTAATGAGGAAAACCACATCCACAAATACATCAGACTTATAGATATCACAATTATTTTATGCTTCTTAACAACTTCTGGGAGACATTTTAAAGATAAACTAATGATTCCAAAACTAAATACAGGAAGTAATAAATAATGAATCCCAATATTTATTCCTGGAAATTTAATTCGCCCTAAAAGTGAAGAAAACAGTATGAGTAAAAAAAATATATTAATCATAACTTTTATTTAAAATATTTTTTCACAGGATAAAATTTATCTAACCCACTTTTGCAGGTTTAAGGATAGATTTTGAGATTTTTTTCAAGCTATAATCCCGAACACGTAGAGAATATTAGCATAATACAGGCTTCGCCAATATCATCTTTTGAAGCTAGGATTAATTTGGTATTTTTGCACAGCTAAATGTTCTTTCTGAGGTAGAACCCAAAAAAGTTGCAATGTATTCCGAATGTACGCTATCAAATATTTTTAATTAATCATCTGCCAAATTTTGAGAATGTTCTCACCACTTCCACCACCGGCAATGGTTTGTCCATCTGGGCTAATGGCAACGGCATAAATATATCCAGAACCTGTCTCCAAAGTGCGGATTTCCTTTCCTGTCACTGGGTTCCAAAGTTTGATTGTCTTGTCACTACTGCCACTTACAAGGGTGATACCATTTGAACCTACGCTTGGCAAAAAGGCGACAGAATTAACCTTATCATTATGTCCTTTTAAGGTGTGGATTAACTTTCCTGTTTTCAGATTCCACAATTTAATTGTCTTGTCTTTACTACCACTGGCAAGGATGACGCCATCAGGAGCAAAAGCAACTGAAAGAATCGATTCTGGACTTCCCTCTAAGGTGCGGATTAACTTTCCTGTCCCTAGATTCCACAATTTAATTGTTTTATCCCAGCTACCGCTGGCAAGGGTTTTACCATCAGGACTGAAAACTACAGATGCAACACCACTGGTATGTCCTTCTAAGGTGCGGATTAACTTTCCTGTCTCCAGATTCCACAGTTTGATTTTCATATCCTTACTAGCAGTGCCACTGGCAAGGGTTTTGCCATCAGGACTGAAAGCTACAGAAGTAACTCCGTCGTTATTTCCCTGCAAAGTGCGGATTAACTTTCCTGTTTCCACATTCCACAGTTTGATTGTCTTATCCGCACTGCCACTAGCGAGGATTTTGCTATCAGGACTGAAAGCTATAGTCCAAATCCAATTGGAATGTCCTTCTAAAGTGCGGATTTCCTGTCCACCTGTCAGATTCCATAGCTTGATTGTCTTATCATCACTGGCACTGCCAAGGGTTGTACCATCAGGACTGAAAGCTACGGAATTCACGTCACTAGAATGCCCTTTGAAGGGTTTGGGTGAATAAGAATTTTCTGAAACGTTCTTTTGGGGCTGAATAGGCTGAGAAACAGGCTGAGAAACAGGTTGAGGAGCCTCGCTGACTATCTGGGGACGAGACTGAAAATACCAAACTCCCCCTAATCCCAAGACTAAAATGCTAGAACCTAACAGCAGTTGACTTTTCAGATTGTTATTTGATTTTGGTGAAACTAGCACCTTGTTTGCTGGAGGAGCTGCAAATGTTGTTGTCAGTATAGTTGGGGGCACTGATGACAATGATGGCATTTGAGGTGTCAAGTCATTGATGACTTCATCAGCCGATTGATAACGCTTTTGGATGTCTAATTGCAACAGCTTATCCAAAACTTCACCCAACTCTACAGATATAGAAATGCCATCCCTACCTGAACTGGTTAAATGTTGCCGCCAAGATGCAACCCAACCATAACCCTGGTGTATCCACAGTTGAGATGGGCGAACCCCAGTCAGGAGATGAAAACAAGTAGCCCCCAAACTGAATAAATCACTAGCTGGGTAAGCTTTTCCCTCTTGCATCTGTTCAAGTGCAGTGTAACCGTGTGAGCCAATCACAGTGCCCATTCTAGTATGCACTGTTGCTGTCAACAGCTTGGAAGCTCCAAAATCAATGAGGATTAATCGCCCGTCACTTTGACGGCGAATAATATTCTGTGGCTTGATATCTCGGTGAATCACTCCCCGCAGATGGATAAACTTCAGTACTGGCAGTAAATCTAGTAAAAGTTGGCGAATCTCCGTTTCGTTATAGTTTGCCCGCGTTTCCGATTCTTTGAGCAAGTTTTGCCCATCGATAAACTGCTGCACCAAAAAGAGATAGCTATTTTGCTCAAAATAAGCCAATAAAGTTGGAATTTGTGGATGTTCTGCCAGTTCTTGCAGTCGGCTCGCTTCTTGTTTAAATAGTTCAACGGCCTTGTTTAGCGGCCCAGTTCCCTGAAGTTTTGGCGCGAATTGCTTGACAACACAGCATTCATTCAGTTTGTGTACATCTTTGGCTAGATAGGTTCTACCAAATCCACCCTCGTCTGATAAAACCTGAGTGGGACGATAGCGACCTCCTAGCAGGGGTATCAATTCCGCTCTACAACTGTGGCAATAGTTGTTTTTATCAGGATTTAAGGGTTTTTGGCAATCGGGATTCACACAACAGAGCATACTGGGAATCCATTTCAGTTGGGGTATATATTCATCTTAAGTCATGCAGTATAATCTCTGTTGTTAGTAAATATTACTGAGACAGCATACAAATCCCCAATTTCCTTACCTCATCAGGTATTGAACAATTTAGATAAATTGCAAAAAATTGTGTTTGAGCGATGCCTTTTGACGAATTGATAGGCGTCAAGTCTTTATGTATTACATCTGTATGAGCAATTTAGTCAGGTTTACAAAAATATCTGGGCAAAATTCCGAAAAGCAGCAATTTAAGTTTGTAGCTCAGTATATACCTACGAAATTGAGATTTCCTCTAGTAGTCTAAATTGAAAATACAATTTTTCCGATTTGATTGAGGCAAACATTTGGGTATCTAGGATATAGGAATTCATTTGATTACAGGCGATGCCTTTAGCAAGCCGCTAAAGTATATACGCTAAATTTCCCTTTTCATTTACATAACTGCTGTGGCTAAAACAGCAACTAGTATTAATTTTGTTTTTCAAGAAAAGACAAAATTATCAGCAAAATTAGGAACGTAATTATGCTATTAGACAACAAAAACTATCGTCGCAAATTAAGTCATGTTTTAATTAGTTGCGTGAGTAGTAGTTTGTTAATTACAAGTAATGTGCTGCCTATAAGTGCTTTGGTGAAATCTCACAGTTCTCAAGATTTCATAATTGCTAAATCACCAGATGAGAGACAACCAGAAGCAGTAAAAAAAGGAATTGAGCAAATTCCTGCTTCTCAGGCATCAACATCTCCAAGACGGAAGATATCTATTGAGTCACCAGTACAAAAGGCTCCTCGTGTATCGTCTCATAGAGAAAATTCTCAGCGAACTTCCAGGGTTTCAGATAATAGCTCTACTCCTAGAGCATCTAGACGTAGAACTTCTAACTCAAATTCTAATCGTTCTAATGGTGGTGGCTATGCATCTAGATCGTCTAGAGCTAGAATTGCTAACTCAAACGCCAATCGTTCTAATGGTGGTTCTGGGAGAGTTCGCAAGCCAAGTTATAATGTCGCTACAGGAAACCAAAATCTCGATAATTCAGCGATTTCTTCACCTGCAACCCCAACTTACAAACAGATTAACTTTGTAGATGTTGCATTAGGTATTCTGAGTAAAGGTGACTTTCAATCTGAAGGTAGATATTTTCATTTCTATGAGTTTGAGGGCAGAGAAAATCAATTAGTTCAAATTAGATTGATTGGCAGTAATGATACACGCAGATCCAATAACTTGAGTTTAAAACCGTTGTTGTTTCTGCACGATCCTGATAACAATATCATCGTTAAAAAAGGCGCTTTGGATAAAAGCAGTGGTGGTGATGATGCATTTATTTTTGCGCGACTGCCTAAAAATGGCATTTATAAGATTGCTGTTACTAGTCAAGATCCTGGAGATACAGGCCGCTATAGTTTGGCTCTCAGGAATGATAGAGCTAGCTATACTTTAGATGAATCAGGCCAACTAACTGCTAAAAGCTCAACCTTGAAACAAAATGGAGGCGCTTACAATGTTTCTAATTTTCAAGGTAGAAAAAATCAACTGATAAGTATTCGTGTAGATAGTGTTGATGAAGAGTTTTCTCCCTATGTAGCTTTGCTAAATTCTAAAGGACAGACGATCGCGATTGATAAAGACAAAGACAAAAGTGGTGTCTACAGTGCTTTAATTGACCGAGCTAGGTTGCCTGAAGATGATACATACTATATAGTTATTACTTCCAAAAATCCACAGGAACGTGGTAAATATAGATTGACTATTTTCTGAAGTAATTACCAAATCTTGTATCGAGACTATTGCTATGAGTGGATATAGCCCGGAATATTTTTTTATTTACCGTAATAGTCTCGATGCCATTGTACAAAGTTCATTTAAGGGTTATTAGTGTAGATAATTGGTCTTTAAAGACGCGATAAATCGCGTCTTTACATGATGACTTTCATGGGAATTTCCCGCAGATTTCAAGGCATACATTGCGCTGTAATGTCCACCTAAGCGCAGTAATTCTTGATGCGTACCTTGCTCTAAAATCTGTCCGTCTTCGATGTAGAGAATTAAATCGGCTTGTTTAACGGCTCTAAGATTATGAGAAACTATAAAGGTTGTGCATTTCTGAGTCAAGCGATCGAGTGCTTCATTGACAGCGTGTTCGTTTTCGTTGTCTAAACCAGTGGTTGGCTCATCTAAAATTGCAATCGCAGCTTCACGAATAGCAGCACGAGCAATAGAAATTCTCTGCCGTTGTCCTCCCGAAAGCGTTGCTCCTCTCTCACCCAAAATAGTCTCGTAGCTTTCGGGTAGCGCCATGATAAAATCGTGAGCATTTGCTAAACGCGCAGCTTGTTCAATTGCTTGGTCTGAAGCTCCCAAACACCCGTAGGCAATATTGTCTTTGACGCTGGCAGCAAATAAAATGCTCTCTTGTAATACCACGCTAATTTGCTGGCGAATAGATTGCACCTTGTATTGCCGCAGGTCGTGACCATCAACTAAAATCCGCCCTTCTAAGGGGTCATAAAGTCGCAACAACAAACTTACTAAGGTGGATTTACCGCCACCAGACGGCCCCACTAAGGCGACGTGTTGACCAGGTTGCACCTCAAAGTTGATGTTGTGTAAAGTTCTCTTGGTCGGTTTGTAGGCAAAGGTGACATTTTCAAACCGCACACCTCCCAACAAAGGCGTTGCATCCATTGCTTTTTGCGAATCGCGGATTTCGGGTACTGTATCCAGCACATCCAAGATACGCTCCCCGGAAGCAGTAGCTTTAGCGATTTGTCCGGTGTATTTGGCAAGTTGTCGCATCGGCTTAAAAGCAATCCTGAGATAGTTGACAAATACGAGCAAATCCCCAGGTGTAATTGCCTTTGCCAATACCAACTGCACACCCCGCCATAACACTAAAGCAGTGGCAATTCCTACCAGCAGTTCCACCATCCGTTCTAAACCGGCTGCGAGTTTTTGCGCCTTGGCACTTTCTTTTAAACTTTGGCGATTATGACCGTAAAAGGTAGTTTCCAGCATATTTTGCAGAGAAAGAGCTTGCACTACTTTGATTGCCCCGATGGATTCCGCCGCCGTTGCCGCCATTGCACCTTCGCGTTGACGTTGCGATCGCACTACTTGTCGGATGCGTTTTGTCAAGCGCGTGGTGAAGAAAATAAATAAGGGAAACACGGCGACAGCAATCAGCGCTAGTTCCCAATTCAGCCAGAACATGACAAAAATCATCCCGATTAAGGTGAGGGAATGGGCAATTAAGGGTAATACTGCCATCACCGTCACCTCTCGCAGTCGTTCAATATCGGAGGTAACGCGGGTAATTAAATCGCCGGTCTTGACTTTGTGATGAAATGATAAAGAGAGATTTTGGAGATGGCTGTAAAGTTGAGAGCGAATCTCAGTTAACACATTACTAGCTGCCAGTGCCATGCCCACTACACTGAAGTAAGCAGCAGTAGCACGAAGTAAAGCGATCGCAACTAACCCCAACGTCAAGCCTGTTAATAGGGCAAACGAACTAATTCTTGAAAGTAGGGGAATACCCAAAGACTGAGACTGAAAACCAGCTACAAGGATGTAATCAAAAATAAACTTTAGCGGCCAAGGTTCTAGCAGGTGCAAGAAAATCTCAGCTATCAGTGCCACAAAGGATACAATTAGCAGCGCCTTTTGTTTGCTCAACTGGGGCGAAAACCGCTGCAAAATCCGTACTATTCCTGGTAAAGCAGCTTTCAGACTTTTGGGATCTCGATGCGCCATATCATACCAACCAATTCTCCAAAACCTGACGAATTACGAATTACGAATTATGAGTATAGCGATCGCTAATGTAGTAATTTAATTTTCTTTCAAGAGCGATCGCTATTTTCTCCAGCCACAGGGGATTTTGCCCAAAGGTAAGACGACTTAGCAACGGTTTTAAAAATCCCTGATGGCGACGATGCCCCATCCGCTTATAGCGCTTCTTGAAATACTTGTCATTCATTGTCAAATTCCACTTTTTAGAAAAGTGTTCTAAACTAGCAATTTCCCAAGCATTACTCCAACGCAGCATAAAGAATGCTAGTTCCGATAATTCAAACTTTAGCCCTGGTACATAAGTAACTACCGAAGTCGGTTGACAGTAAAATGTACCTCCTGCCTCAGCTACTTTTAGACCAAAATCGATGTGTTCTCGTGTGCTTAGAAATCCTTCATCTAACAGCCCGATTCGCCCAAAAATCTCGGTGCGAACTAACATACAGTGAAACTCGGCAAACTCACATTGTTGGCGATGAAGTCGATCCTGCACCTCAGCAACTTTCCGATTTACAAAGTAATGTTTTTCATGCACCCGTCGCTTAATTCCAGTCTCTTGCGATTCCACAACAATATGAGCTTCACCACCTGCTAAATGTACTGTTTCTCCCAATGGCTTACCAATACAAGTTAGCGGACAGACTACAGTCGCTTTTGTTTCTTTGGCGCATTCAAGTAAGGAGTTGAGCCAACCTGGACTGACAATTACATCGTTGTCAATAAATACTAAATAATCGCTATTAACTTGTTGTAAACCAAGGTTACGGGCTTGGTTGGGTGAAAGGTAATGTTCTGTGCGGATTAATTGAAATCCTTTTGCTGCGGCTTGTTCTTGAAGGTAGCGCTGGATATGCTGAGGTGAACCGCCATCGATATAAATTAGGGAAAAAGGTAATTGAGTGTGTTCATAAATGCTTTCTAAAGATTCGCGGGTGTAACTGAATCGCTCACGTTGCGAAACAATTATCGTGATTTGTGGTTTGTTCATGGTTAATTTTTAATTTTAAATTCCAAGCAAAGTGACTTAATATTTTCTATTAAGAATTCAGTACCCAGGAGTCAGAATTTATCAGGAATCTAGAGTGATTGATATATTTATTCATCAAATGCTCTGCTGATTTTTTAACTATTCACCAATCCTGAGTTCAGAAGAACTGAATTCTGACGTTTTCTATACGAGATATATTTCGCCTAACAAACCTGCATCAGATATTCCTAAGACTCGTTGGTAAACATTCATCCAGTTTTGATATTCTACTGATGGGGCAAGCTGTTGAGTTACTTTTGTCTTAGCTGATGCACCCAACTTTTGTCGCAGTTCTGGTTGTGTTGCCAAATATCGGATTGCAGCAATTAATTCCTCTGTACTGCCGGGGTTGATAAGTAAACCGTCTACACCATCTTCTATGATTTCTGCGATCGCATCTACACGAGTGCCAATTATTGCTCGACTCGCCAACATTGCTTCTAAGAGGGTATTCGGACAACCATCATGCAGTGAAGGAATTGCAAAAATATCTAGATGTGGTAAATAAGCTAAAGCTTCTTGTCGGCTGGTAATTCCAGTAATATGGAGGCGATGGCCAATTTCACTTTGTTGTATTTGTTCCTGCCAATACTTTCCTTCTTTTTCAACAAAATCACCTATCAGTAAGAGTGTTAAATCTAACTCTTTACCCAAATCGGCGCAGGCATCGAGGAGAAATTCAATTCCCTTCTTATCTCGGAATCTACCCGATGAACCGATAACAATACCTGGCAATTCTTTAACTAAAGATGGGGTGGGGAATTGTTCAAAGTCGATAGGTGCAATGGAATTCCAGAAAGCGGATGATTTTAACTTTACACTTGGAGTAATAACACTAGCTCTTTTGAGCAAGTCACGGCTGACAAATGTCACCCAATCAGAACTCTCTAAAATCCATGCTATCTGAGCATGATTTTTAGGATTAAAAATATGTTTGTGCAAGTCGCTACCGCGAACACTATTGATTATTGGAAGATCATTTTCTTTTGCTAAAAGCGTCGTTACATAACCTGTTTCATTCAGAAAAAAGGCGTGAAATAAGTCAAAATTATGTTTTTGATGCAGACATTTGAGTTGAAAATAAACGTCGCTAAAAAAGTCTTGAATTTCTGTTGTTTGAGTACGAACGGCTGACTTAATGCGATGCACAAACACACCATCTTGAAGCGTTGAGATGCAACTTGCTCGTCTGTGACTTCCATCAGAAACTAGCCGTTGTTTCGAGCGAAACACTGCAATGTGAACTTCATAGCCTCTGTCAATTAGCATCTTTGTAATTCGATGCACTGATTCACCTACCCCGCCGAAATCGGGTGGATATTCAAGCGTAGTAATACAAATTTTTGTTTGATCCATGATTGGATTTTCTGCGATTCGATCGATTATTATTTTTTGTATTTTGGAAAAAATCAATATACTCTACTCACTTTCTCAAACTAGGCAATTTTTTGCTTGAATACTAAAGCTTTTAATATGTTTGCAGTTTTTTCAACTCCTCCAAAATCAAAGCTAATTTTATTAGGCTGCTCTTTGAGGTAATTAATAATATTAATTGCCAGGTAATCAGGTTGTAAATAATTATGATTGAGAAATTTGACAACTCCTAAATTGCTTAACTTTTCGGCTCTAATTGTTTGTTCTCTATCCTGATTGCCTGTGAATGGAAGAATCATCGCTCGTACACCTGTAGTTAAAATATTCATTGTGGTGTTATAGCCAGACATATTGATCGAAAGGTCTGCTTTTTTCATGTAATTTAGTAAGTAAGGAGTATAGCGTCGAATATAGATGTTTTTACTAAATTTTGCCATTTCTTGCAGTTCCTTAAATTTGGAATTTGGGATGAATGGCCCGGTAAAAACCTGAATATTATGTGGCAATACTTTCTCTAAGAAAGGGGCTGTATTCACTACACGTTCAAGCAACTCATGACCAAATCTACCACCTCCTACACTGGCTAGAATCAGGGGTTTGTCTGATTTAATAATTTCCCGGTCTTCATCAGTTAAAATAGGGTTTTTTGGTGGCTCTTGCACTACATATCCGGTGTAATATAATTGACATTTGAGGTCATTGACTCTCGAAAATGTTGCTTCTAGTGGGACTAATTCTGGGTCGCTGTGAACCAACAGTATATCGAAATATTTGTTGATTAAATTACATACTTTTTCTTCATGTTTTACTTGTTTTTCAGGTTTAACAACTACAATGTCTCGCAAACTAGAAACTATTTTAGTTGACCCTTTATTTGATTTTGCCAATTTTAATAATGGAATTAATTCAAAATAAAAACGTCTTCTCCCAAAAGGAAATAACTCAACAATCAAAATATCAGGCTGGAATTGCTGAAAGATTTTTAGAAGTCGATTTTTTCTAATTTCTTTGGCTTCATCAAGGCTAAAAGCATCATCTACTACTTGTAGTTCAGAAAATTCTGGGTCAGTTTTAATTGCAGGCAGATTGATAACTTCCACACCAGCAGGAATTTCAAATCCTTGAATTATTTCACCACCATTAATAAAACAAACTTGGAAGTCTTTAGTTAAGCCTCGCACAATTTCGCGGCTGCGAACCAGATGCCCCATACCTAAAATATGTTGGCAGTAAAACATAATACGTTTCATAACAATTTTACCTCTGTGATTTTGGATGGTTGGAATCAGGCAAATGAAAGATAAAAAAATAATTTTCTTACTTTTTACTTAAACAATTTTGGCAATCATTGCTAATTTCGGTAATTGGACAACTGGGTTGTAGCAAAATGGAATCGCGCTCTTTTTTTTTGCTAGTAAGGTAGAGATGTATTGGCTAATTTTGGGCAACCCATTAAGATTAATTTTCGGTTGGGAAATCTGCGGAGTTTGGAGTTGTTGTAACAGCGATCGCAGTAATATATCTGGAGTCAGATAATTAGGATGAATCGCTGCTAAAATCCCCAAATTTGCCAAATTTTCTGCACGAATGCACTGTTCTCGTGATGGCTTAATTCTGGGTACTACTACTGCTGGCTTACCCACTGAAAGAATCTCGCAAATTGTGTTGTAGCCACCCATTGCGACTACGGCATCTGCGGCGGTGATGTAACTCATTAAATCATCGGTAAATTCGTCTATCTGCACTTGGGGATATACAGCAGCTTTTAGTTTCAGTGCAGCTTGGTGTTCTAGGGGCATTTCTGGGCCACATATAATTAAACTTCGTAATTTATGGGACGCTGGCAACAATACCAAACTCGCTAAATATGTGTCAATTAAGCTGTAACCATCTTCGCCACCACCCGGCGTAACTAAAATGAGTTGTTCTTCTGGATTTAATCGCAACTCACTACGGATGATATTTGGACTTTTACGCCCTAGTTGTTTGCGTATATAGCCACAAAACTGTACCTTTTGGGCAACCATTGACGGTAGTTGATATTCTTGGCAAATGTCGAAAACTTCAGGATTACCAACAACAAGCACGCAATCGTAAAATTTTTCTATTGCTTCGTAGTAATTATGTTTTTGCCATTCTGGGATTGTCACATCTGGATGATCTAAAATGTCGCGCAGCAGGAGAATTAGGGAAGTTTCCGGCAACTTTATTTTGAGATATTCGATAGCCGCTTTTAATTCATTACGGATACCATAAGGCTTTTTATCTACTAGAAATATATCAGGTTTAAAATTAGCGATCGCAGATAAAATTAACTCTGAGCGTAATTTCACTGTTTCATTAATTTCTGCATCCAGATACTTGACAGAGATTTCACCTAATGCATCCCGATTTAAGCAGGGTAATTTAATATAATCGAGTCTTTTCGGAATCCGAAAGCTGTGCAGCATCGGCGAACCAGAAACAACTAAAATAGAAAGCTCTGGAATCGAATCAAGTAAGTGAGTGCAGATTGCCAGCATTCTGCGAATATTACCGAGACCGAAGCCATCGTGGGAATATACCATCAGTCTCATGGTTAAATGTCCCTAAGTTATTCAGTGAATCGATGCCATACTAACTTAAGTAGCTTCCTAAGGTTACATGAGTCTTTTATGAAACTTTGATGAGAAAATTTTCATCATTATGTTTGTAGCAATTGTGTAATAGATTTGACAAAAATCTTACAAGATTCAGTCTAGTAAGTTAAAGCAGACTTTTCCAAAGCACCAAAAGTTTTTGAGAAATTAATCATCAATTAAATCTCCAGTTATATAACTATTGTCACGGTTATCTAACTGGAGATTAGCTATATTTAACAGTTAACGGCTAAAAGGAGTTAAAGAGATGGAAATTAAGCCAACTGACCCATCGCTAGCACTCATAGAAATTCCCCCAGGCTATCTCAATATTATGGGTTACGTCGATCGGTCAGAAGTTAATGGCCCTGGTTGTCGTGCAGTCGTTTGGGTACAAGGTTGTCTGCGTGAATGTCCTGGCTGCTTTAATACTAACTCCTGGTCTTTTGAGGCTAACCAATTAATTGCTGTTGATGCTCTTGCGGAAAATATTCTCAGCAATCCCCACAACACGGGTGTAACATTCTCTGGTGGAGAACCATTTTGGCAAGCAGCTGCACTGGCATCTTTAGCCCAGAAGGTAAAAGCTGCTGGTTTAAATGTCATGTCTTTTTCTGGCTTCACTCTTAAGCAGCTACAGTCTCAATCTGCACCGCCAGGTTCCCAAGCATTGTTAGAACAACTCGATATTTTGATTGACGGGCCTTTTGTACAATCTCTAGCAGTTAATTCTCCCAATTCTCCAGTTTCTTCTAGCAATCAACGGGTTCGGGTGTTGAACCCGGCTTTCCAAGACCAAATTACTTGGGCTAGCGACCAGATCGAAATCCACATCCTCAAGGATGGTGGACGCATTGTCACTGGCTATCAAGGTGGACTGGAACTAACGTAGGGGCAGGGGAGCAGGGAGCAGGGGGCAGGGGGCAGGGGGCAGGGGAGCAGGGAGCAGGGGGCAGGGGGCAGGGGGCTGAGGGGCAGGGGAGCAGGGGGCAGGGGGCAGGGGGCAGGGGGAAAGAGGGTTTCCTGGTTTTTGCACAGATGCGGGAATTATAACTAATTAGGCGGACATGATATTAAAACTTAAAAATTTCGTGAGTTTGACGAGTGCTATTTTGACCTCTCCCCCAGCTCCTCTCTCCCAAGGGGAGCTACGGTGTATACATAAGTCAAATTACCCCCCTTAATCCCCCCGATGTATTGGGGGGAAACAAGAAATCTTGTTCCCTCCCCTTGTAAAGGGGAGGGTTAGGGTGGGGTAAAACCTTGGTTCATCAGCTATTTCAGACTTGTGTGTACACCGCAGCTCCCCTTGGGAGAGGGAGACTGGGAGGGAGAGGTCTGTGAACTCACGTTAAAAATTGAGCTTCTGAAGGTCAACATTGAGCTTCTGAGGGTCAACATTGAGCTTCTGAGGGTCAACATTGAGCTTCTGAGGGTCAACATTGAGCTTCTGAGGGTCAACATTGAGCTTCTGAGGGTCAACATTGAGCTTCTGAGGGTCAACATTGAGCTTCTGAGGGTCAACATTGAGCTTCTGAAGGTCAACATTGAGCTTCTGAGGGTCAACATTGAGCTTCTGAAGGTCAACATTGAGCTTCTGAGGGTCAACATTGAGCTTCTGAGGGTCAAATTTTTAGATTCCTGCTCTCTCATCGAGAAGCTATCTTTAAATGCAGCTTTGTTTGGGACGGATTATATTAAAAAAAAATACATATCTAAATTTGACTAGACCATTTCAGAAAATTTTGACTGAACACCGCGTATTTTGGGCTGTCTTACTTTTTGGTACAGCACTGGTGGTAACGCTAGCGCTGTCGCTTTCTCAAGGAGCAGTACCTTTAAATATGTCGGAATTTTGGCAAGCCATTCTCCACAAAGGCGATCCGGTTAAACAGACAATTCTCTGGGATTTACGTCTCCCGCGCATTACTGCTGCGATTATTGTCGGCGCAGCTTTGGGAATGTCAGGGGCACTGCTGCAAGGAATGTTACGCAATAGTCTCGCCGATCCATTTATTTTGGGCATTTCAGCGGGTGCGGGACTACTTGTAATTCTGATGATTGTGTGCCACATATTCCCGATCGCAATTCCTTTAGCAGCATGGATAGGAGCAATTTTAACTGCCGCGATCGTCATTTTACTCGGTCGTTCGGGGTCGGGAATTTCTGTTGAGCGGTTGATTTTAGGCGGAGTAGCGGTGAGTTCTTTATTTGGTGCTGTACAAAGTACATTGCTGCTTTTAGCTGAAGATGGGCAAATTCAAGTTGCGCTCAGTTTTCTGGTTGGTAGTCTTAATGGACGGGGTTGGCAAGAAATTGCTACAACTGGCCCTTATATCATCGTTGCATTGATTGGGGGATGCTTGCTAGCGCGATCGCTAAACATCCTGGCTTTGGGAGATGATTTAGCTGTGAGTTTAGGGCTTTCGTTGACGCGATATCGCGCCTGTTAATCGGTGGTGTCGCCACTCTATTAGCCGCAGGTGCAGTCAGCATCAGTGGCTTGGTTGGATTTGTCGGTCTAGTTGTCCCTCACGGTGTCCGCCTGATTGTTGGTACAGATAATCGCTTTGTTTTACCACTTTCCGCCCTTGCAGGTGCATGGTTACTCACTTTTGCAGATTTACTCTCTAGACTAGGAGCAGTAGAACTACCAGTAGGTTCCGTCACTGCCTTGCTGGGTTCACCCGTGTTTATCTGGTTACTTTATCGTCGTTCTGCTGGGTTTAATAAATTTTGAGCGATCGAACCGCTATCCATCTCCACCATATATACGGATCGGGTTTTTTGCGCATTCTGATAAACTGAGACAAAGCCTTCTTCAACTATTTAAGCCAAAATTCTCCATAGGGAAACACAGCTGTATAACCCTACTTTCTTATCCCTGCTCCCTGCCCCCTGCTCCACTTCGACTACGCTCAGTGACCACCTGCCCCCTACCCCCTGCTCCACTTCGACTACGCTCAGTGACCACCTGCTCCCTGCCCCCTGCCCCCCTGCCCCCCCGCCCCCTCAAGGAGGTTAATCGATGTTATGTGTTGAGGAATTAATCAACTTAGACCCATTTCAACAACTTCCCAAAGAGCGATTGCAGTGGGTTTGCGATCGCGCTCAAACAGTTGAACTTTCCCCCGGAGATGTGTTGTCCCATGAGGGAGACCCTGTATGTCGCTTATTTATCTTAGTCAAAGGTAAAATCAACATGACCCGCCGCAGTGAAGGAGTGGAAATTCCCATTGGGCAACACGAAGCCCCATCCTTTTTTGGTGAAATTCCAGTACTCACAGATGAACCTGCACCTGTGACAATGCGGGCATTTTCTAATTGCCACATCTATGAAATGAAGGGAGAAGACTTCCGCAAACTGCTGCATGAATGTCGTGATTTTGAGCGGATGGTCTTCCGAATTATGCAACGTCGTGTCCGGGGGCTAGAGTCTTTCATTCGTGGGCGGGAAAAGATGGCAGCTTTAGGGACTCTTGCCGCCGGTCTTGCTCATGAACTCAACAACCCAGCCGCAGCCTTGGTTCGGACTTTAAAAGAAATGCCAGCCGCCATCTTAGAGTTACAACGAATGAACTTAGTTTATGGGCAACGCAATGTTGAGGAAGCCCATACTCAACACTGGTTGAGAGTACGCGATCTTGGCTATGATGCGATTTTGAATAATCGTGTAGATCCGGTGACACTAAGCGATCGCGAAGAGATATTGCTGGAATGGTTAGAAGACTATGGTGTAAACCAAGCCTGGAAATTGGCAGAACCTTTAGCAGAAGGTGGTGTTGAAGTTGAAACCCTAGAGCAACTCATGAAACGTTGGCGCAACGACAACACAGAATTGCGAGAATTGGGATTGCACTGGCTAGCGCTTTCCTTTGAAGTCATGTCGATGATTAAACATGGTTTGCGAGGATCTGAGAGGATTTCCGAACTAGTGCAAGCGATGAAGTCTTATTCTTACCTCGATCAAGGCACTCAGCAAGAAGTAGATATACATCAAGGTTTGGAAGATACCTTGCGATTGTTTGCTCATAAACTCAAGTGCGGTGTCCAAGTGCAACGCAATTACGATCGAAGTCTTCCAAAAATCTTTGCCTATGGCAGCGAACTGAATCAAGTGTGGACGAACTTAATTGACAACGCCATCGATGCAATGGATGGTAAGGGATTGCTAGAAATTACAACACACCATTGCGATCGCTATGCCCATATTGACATCATTGATTCTGGCAGTGGAATTCCACCTGAAATTAAAACCCGTATTTTTGAACCTTTCTTCACTACCAAATCAGTAGGACATGGTTCAGGACTTGGTTTAGAAACCGTTCGCCGAATTGTAGAAAATCGCCATCACGGTACGCTTTCATTTGAATCGCGCTCAGGTAGAACTTGTTTTACCATTTGTCTACCCTTATCAAAGCAATAAATCAATCAGAAATGGGATTAGAGATGAAAAAAAATGGGAACCAATGGTTCCCAAAATCTAGCAGCAAGTGAATATTTTTGTCAGACTTCTAGTTAGAACTTACGCATTGACAAGTGGAACAAAAAGTGTATAACGAAAATGTAGAAAAATACCAGCGATCGCTAGTTAATAGAGGCATGAAAAACAGATAATTTACCTGTTTGTGTTTAGGGTTCGGACAATCAGAGCAATTACAAAACCATCCACTGCCAAGTGTGACCTCAACACTTACACTTTGTTCTTGCTAGCAGAATCAAAGTATTCAGGTTGCCAACGTTTGGCGCAGATAATGAAAAATTTGTCTCATGATAGCGTCAATAGATTTTTGCTGCGTGAGCAGTACGAACCCAAGGATTTATTTGAAGAAATCAAACCACACATCAACTTAATTGGAGGTACTTTAAGTGGTGACGATACAGTAATTGATAAGCCTCATAGCAATCCAAAAATAACGGAATTAATTGGTTACTATTACTCAGGTAGACACCATCGTGCCGTTAAAGGAATTCAATTAATTACCTTGTATTACACGGATGTATCTTTTAAGTCTGTGCCAGTAAATTATCGCATTTATAACAAACAGGATGGAAAGACTAAAAATGATTATTTGCAAGAAATGATTGCTGAGGTTTTGGATTGGGGTCTTAGTCCAAAAACAGTGACTACTGATAGTTGGTACTCCAGTCAGAAAAACCTCAAGTTCTTTAAAGACAAGGAATTAAGGTTTTTAACAGGAGTAGCTAAAAATCGTTCATGTTCAGTCGATGGGAAAAATTATACTCAAGTCCAAAACTTAGAAATTCCAGAAGTTGGTTTAGTAGTGTATCTAAAAAACTTTGGTCAGGTAAAGGTATTTCGCAGAAGTTTCAAAAACGAAGCTTACAGATATTACATTATGTATATTCCTGAAAAAGATGCACTTTTATCAATTTCTAGAGCAGACTTCAAAGAATTACACTCAATACATTGGGGTATTGAGTGTTACCACAGAGCTATTAAACAAGTTTGTGGTGTTGGTAAATTTATGGTGAGGACAACTGAGGCCATCAGAACTCATTTTTTTAGCGCAATTCGAGCTTTTACACAGCTAGAATTAATGCGAGCAGAAGAGTTAATAGAAAATTGGTACGAACTCCAAAGAAATTTATCTCTTCAAGTAGCCCGTGACTTTATTTTAGAACACCTATCACAGAAGTTGATCCAGATTGCATAATACCAATTTTCTGTCAATGCGTAAGTTCTACTAGTTTTTTATTGTCTCCTACACTAGAATTTGTCTTATAGTTATAAATCAATACAGTTCAGGATGAGCAACAAAACCTTCATGTAGAGACGCGATTTATCGCGTCTTCAAAGACCAATTATCTACATCAATAACCCTTAAGCCAAGCGTATTGAGCTATAAATAAAATATTGGAGTAAAAAAATTATTTATCTGATAATTCTGATCTTGTGGGCTGTTGATCGGAGTTAATAAATTCAGTCTTAGGTGGTCTTCCTATAGTATTAGGAGGTTGTTTTTTTGTTTTGGGTTGTGGATTATTATTCTCGCTCATGTTCATTTATCTCCTTAATAGCTTTAATTATTTGGCTGTTTTAAGATTTCTTGCTTGGAGTTGAACAAGCAAAAAATTCAGCGAACGCAGTCAGTTTGTGTTCTGATGATTATGACTTCAAGCGATCAGGGTAAGCTCATCTAATTTGGTATAGGGTGAGCTTGACAAATTAAGTAAGATAAGCATAAACAAAGGCGGAAAAAATGCACTTGACTTAAGAACAAGATCAATGAGAAGACTTTAATACTGTTGTCCCAAAATCTTCAGGAGCCAAGTTGATGTCACAGGGCTTTGAAACAAAATCTGCGGATGAACTTCAAAACGCACGTAGTCAGCGAAAGTCAAAAGAAATAGCAGACATCGGCAGTATTCAACAGAGTTTAATGGAGCATTTTGGGGATATCAAAGACCCAAGAGTAGATCGAACCAAAAAACATCAACTCACAGATATTTTAGTAATTGCGATTTTAGCCATCATCGCTGGAGCGCAAGGGTGGGAAGATATTGAGAATTATGGCATCAGCAAGCAACAGTGGTTAGAAGAGTTTTTGGCATTACCAAACGGTATTCCATCGGATGACACCTTTCGTCGAGTATTTGAATTCATCGACCCAGAAGTATTAAATCAATGTTTTCTGCAATGGGTGGAAACCCTGGTTGGTTCGATGGGGGGAGAGATTATCCCCATAGATGGAAAGACCATTAGAGGTTCTTATGACCGAAATCAGGGTCAAAGCGCACTCCACGTCATAAGTGCCTGGGCAAGTGAACAACGTTTAGTGTTGGCACAGGTAAAAGTAGAAGATAAATCTAATGAAATTACGGCGATTCCCGCATTATTAGAGTTACTAGATATCACAGGTGCTATCATCACCATTGATGCAATGGGGACACAAACTGAAATTGCCAAACAGATTGTCGCTAAAAAAGCTGATTATGTCCTAGCACTTAAAGCTAATCATCCCACTCTCCACTCTCAAGTACAACAATGGTTTGAAACTGAGAAAGCCAATAATTTCCGAGGCGTTGATGTCAGTTATGACAAACGAATTGAGAAAGCACATCATCGCCGAGAAATTCGTGAAGTTTGGACTGTACCTGTTGCTGCTATTGGCGAGCTTTATCAACCCAAATTATGGGCAGGATTGAAAACCCTAGTGATGGTAGTTCGTGTGCGTCATCTTTGGAACGAAACTACCCGTGAAGTTCAGTTTTATCTCACCTCTTTAAACAGTGATGCTCAACTTATCGGTCGGGCTATCCGAAAACACTGGGGCATTGAAAACGAGGCTCATTGGACTCTCGACTGTACTTTTGCTGAGGATGCTTGTCGCATTCGTTCTTTTCATAGTCCCCAGAATTTTGCGCTTTTAAGACGCTTTGCTCTCAATGCCCTTAACCTTGAACAAACTTACAAACGTAGTCTTCGTCAAAAAATGAAACGCACTGCTATGGATAATAACTATATGATTCAGGTTCTTAGTTGTTGTTTGATTGACAATATATTAGGTTCTTCCGATTCCTTGCGTCAAGCCTGATTGAGATGCTCTTACCCTGTTCAAGCGATGCGATCGCAATTCCGTAATTCTGTTGAAAATTTTGTTCCATTTCTATATTAGACTTCTTGGCATTTGTCGGGAAAAGGGGAAGGGGGGGCCCCCTCTGGGGATAAGGGGAAAGTGGGGTCCCAAGAAGGGGATAAGGGGCGAGGGGAAGGGGAAAAAGGTACTGCAAAAGTCCTTTCCCCTTTAACCTTTACCCTTTTCCCCAAGAGTGCAAAAAGCACAAATGCCAAGAGGTCTATTGTCAAAGAGGTAGATAGTGAAAAAACTCCTTACTATCTACCTCTTTAACCTTAGTTTTCTATTCAAACTATTTTTGCAGCCAGACCGATATTGAACCACCAGGACATGGAAAATTTCCCCATCCGTCGTTATTGGTGTGAATGATATCGTTTATATGTCCCGTGGCATCGTAAAATTCCTGATTGGGTCGGAACATATTCATCCACTTGTTCCCTGGTGAGCCATTGGTCAGCACTACAGCCATTGCACCTGGATGATTACTATTACCTAAGCGCGTCCAACCGATAGTATTGGGATGGTCAAAGTAATCATGCTGGTCGCCAAAACCGTATTCTCTCCGCGCCTTTAAGAACTTGTCAATTAAAAAACGGTGAGAGTAAAGGGTATTATCGCGTCCATTATCTTGATATTGTGCCCCGTAATAATCTGCATAAAAAACGCAAGGATAGCCTTCGCGACGCAGTAAGATTAGTGCATAGGCTAAGGGCTTAAACCAAGGTTCAACAGGCGACTCTAGAGATTGACAAGGTTGGGTATCATGGTTTTCAACAAAGGTAACAGCTAGGGCAGGTTGTTCTTTAGCTAGAGTTCTATCAAAAATCGATCGCAGATCGAAACTACTACCCTGGCGACTTGCTTGGTGAAACTTGAAATGTAGAGGCACATCAAATAACGATAAACGCCCATCACTGGAAGTAATATAACCGTGTAAGGCATCGATATCTTGAGACCAGTACTCGCCAACGCTAAACAGTTCCCGCCCACCAAAATGAACTCGCAGATGATTTAACCAATCACGGAAAAAAGTAGAGCGAATATGTTTAACAGCGTCAATGCGAAAGCCATTTACACCTGTGGTATCAACAAACCAACGCCCCCAATACATCAACTCACCGCGCACGAGATCGTTACCTGTATCCAGGTCGTTAGCCATTAAATAATCGTAGTTGCCGTGTTCGTGGCTAACTTCCGTCTCAAAATGTTTATCTTTAAGGCGATAGAGTTTGTCTGCCTTTTTGGTATCTACATTGTATGATAATGAATCAAAGCACCACCAATACCATTTCATACTAGAATATTTATCTCCACGACCAGAAAAATTGAACTTTGTATAAGCTCCAATTTCGTACCAATCACTGACTGGACGGTTACGGTCATTCCAATCCATTTCTTGAGCTGAGATCCGTTCTATTTCATCCCCACCATCTTTGTGGTTGAAAACCACATCGGCATAGATTTGAATACCTGCATCCTGTGCCGTTTTAATAGCCCTTAAGTATTGCTCGCGTGTTCCATATTTTGTCCGAACAGTATTTTTTTGATCGAACTCACCCAAATCGAACAAATCGTAGACTGCGTATCCAACATCCCATGTTCCACCACTGCCCTTATAAGCTGGCGGCAGCCATAAAGCAGTGAAGCCTGCATCAGCTAGCTCATTAGCTGTTTTATCCAGCTTGTCCCATAACGTACCATCATTGGAGATGTACCAATGGTAATACTGCATTATTACGCCGTTAGTCATGCGATCGCCTTTGTAGAATCTTTGATTTTCCAGATTTCTGTCAGAAATCCTGATGCTAGAATATGTTACTTTTGTCACACATCGTAACTTCATCTGAATTTATTTAGGTTTCAATGACGACTGAGTAGCTGAAGTTAAGCGATTAAGTAATTTATTTAACCCAGATTTTTGAGTTGATACCAACAAACACTGTGATATTCCCTAATGCCAAATGGAAATGGTTAGTGTTGTATAAATTACAGTTACCAAAACTGAAACGCTTATCAAATCCCAAGCTGCTCAGGACTATTCTGGGTAAATAGTCAAATGTGACAGAAAAAATTTAGTGTGAGGATTTAGCCGTGTCTTACCCGATTCCATCCAAAATGTGGCAACGAGTCAGTATTGTAATATTGTTTTTATTGATACCCTCAATAGGAATTGCCGTTTTACGCCAGTCTGCTACGGTTGCAGTTCCAGCCAATCAGAATCCTGCCAGTTCTACTCCAAAAACTTCCGTTCTCCCCAATCACCCTGACTACCAAGCACTCCAGACATTGGTAAAACAGTATAGTTGTGTCGTTCCCGTTCAAAATTTTGGCACTCTTCCTGTAACCCGAACTGAATTTGCCACAGTCTTGAATGCCTGTGTGAATCGGAGCAATGAGCTAATAGCGACCGATCCCAAGATAGTTACCCCAGCAGATATGAAAATTCTGCAACGCTTGCAGTCAGAATTTGCACCGGAGTTAGCAACCCTAAAAAGTCCAATAGAGGAATTGGAAGCTCCTAGTCCCATCACTTTGAATCAGCCTAACAGAGAACGAATTCAAACTGAGTCTAACCAAAAGACTCAACCCTTACCTATAGCCCCACCCCTTAGTATTCCGTCTGGCTCATCTGTCCAGGATCGAGTTGCTAATCGTGCGAATATGCCTAAACTCCAAACTCGTGACAGTATTGGAAGGGTTGCCCCGGAACCTCAAATAGGTAGCGGATTCAATACAGAAAACTACAACCGGATTGAAGATAATCCCTTTCATCGCGTTGGAAACGATCCCCTTTCCACCTTTTCCATTGATGTAGATACAGCATCTTACAGCAACGTGCGACGGTTTATTACTCAAGGAGAATTACCACCCAAAGATGCAGTGCGAATTGAGGAATTAATCAATTATTTTACCTACAATTATCCCCAACCAAAAGGCGAACGTCCTTTTTCCATCACCACTGAAGTTGCTGCTGCTCCCTGGAATCCTCAACACAAGTTGGTACAGGTGGGTTTGCAAGGTAAACGCCTAGAAACCAAAACCTTACCGCCAAGCAACTTAGTATTTCTGATTGATGTCTCCGGTTCTATGGATGACCCGAATAAATTACCCTTAGTGCAACAGTCGCTCAAATTGTTGGTGAATCAACTGCGTCCTGAAGATCGGGTAAGTTTAGTAGTCTATGCGGGGAATGCTGGATTGGTGTTACCGGCTACTGCTGGTAGTCAAAAATCAACAATTCTGGCGGCGATTGACCGCTTAAAGGCTGGAGGCTCCACTGCTGGCGGTCAGGGTATTGAATTAGCTTACAAGATAGCCAAAGAAAGCTTCCTCAAGTCTGGTAATAACAGAGTCATTTTAGCTACTGATGGAGATTTTAACGTTGGGGTTTCCAGTGATGGCGACCTGACGCGATTAATTGAACAAAAGCGAGAGCAGGGAATTTTTCTGACGGTGTTGGGATTTGGCACCGGCAATTATAAGGATGGAAAAATGGAGCAACTGGCTGATAAGGGTAACGGCAACTACGCTTATATTGATACCCTATTGGAAGCCAAAAAGGTTTTAGTTAACGATCTTAGGGGAACTCTATTTACTATTGCCAAGGATGTAAAAATTCAGGTGGAATTTAATCCGGCGAAAGTTCAAGCATATCGCTTGATTGGTTACGAAAATCGCCTGCTGCAAAACCAGGATTTCAATGACGACAAGAAAGATGCAGGGGATATTGGGGCTGGTCATTCTGTGACAGCGCTTTATGAAATAATTCCCACTGGCACGAAAAGCGATGTGAAACTGCCAGAGATAGATCCTTTACGGTATCAGCGTTCTAGTGAAACTGTCTCGGATGCTGCTGGTAATGAGTTGATGCAGGTGAAACTGCGCTATAAGTCGCCCCAGGACAGCACCAGTCAACTAATTACCCAAACCATCCAAGATGATGATTTGAGAACTGACCCCTCCACAAACCTGAGATTTGCTGCTGCGGTAGCGACCTTTGGGATGGTGCTGCGTGACTCTGAGTATAAGGGAGATGCTAATTATGATTTGGTGATGAAATTGGCAACCCAAGGAAAGGGGGAAGACCAGGAGGGCTATCGGAGTGAGTTTATTCGCCTAGTGGAGCAATCTAGAGCGTTGATTACAAAAAAATGATTTTAGACCATAAATGAGACGGCGAGTAGGGAGTGGTGTAGTTGAATTACTTGAAAACCGTTATCATCTCTGGGAGATATCACAATCTACATCAAAGGACATCAAAGGCGATCGCTCTCCACTGTATTAGATATCTGCAATAAATACAGCAATTTAATTTCAGAAGAGAGCATTGCATATCTGCAAGATGTTTTGCGATCGCTGCTAGTCAGAAAAATTATTCCCTACTCTGCAAGACAAGAAAGAAGAAATGCTTAACTGAACTGTATTCTGCTGTGTAAGGTTTTGATTTGTTTTTATGTTCTCCCCTTTCTTCCCACTGGTATACACATCGGTGTGCCGGAAACCGGGTCTGGGATAACCCGACATTCCAATCCAAATACTTCCCTTACCATCTTCTCAGTAATCACCAAATTAGGTTCGCCAACAGCAAAAATTTGACCTTCTTTCACTGCTACTAAATAATCAGCATAACGACAGGCGTGATTCAAATCATGTAACACCATAACAATCGTTCGTTGCTGATTTTGGTTCAAATCATACAATAAATCTAAAACTTCTATTTGGTGCGCCAAATCTAAAAAAGTAGTTGGTTCATCTAACAATAAAATATCTGTATCTTGAGCTAATGCCATTGCAATCCAAGCACGTTGTCGCTGTCCACCGGAAAGAGTATCTAACTCGCGTTCTGCCAAATATTTAATTCCAGTAATTTCTAACGCTAGTTCCACTAATTTTCCATCTTCTTTTGTCCACTGCTGCAACCAATTTTGATAAGGAAACCTTCCACAAGCTACCAAATCTCGAACGGTTAATCCTTCTGGTGGAACGGGGCCTTGGGTAAGAATTCCTAATTTTTTAGCAACATCTTTTGTTGATAGCTTAAATAAATCTGTTGTATCTAAATGAATTGTGCCAACGCGAGGTTTTAATAATCTTGCTAAACCCCGTAATAAAGTGGATTTTCCAGAACCATTTGCACCAACTAAAGCAGTTATTTTTCCTGGTGGTATATCTAAATTTAAATCCTTAATAATAGTTATATTATCATAACCCAAAGTCAAATTCTTCGCTGACAGTTGGTAATGTAACTTATCGCTCAATATTGACATAATTAAACTTAAGAGAATCTTTGAGAATTTTGTAAATATGTAATATCATATCTACTTGATTACTTAATTAAACCCAAAGAACCCCACCCCACGAAATCAGCGCTTTGCTTCCCCTGACCGCAGGTAGATAGGGGATTAAAGGGAGCCAGCGCGGTCATGGCATGAGCGGCGCGTAGGGTGCAAGTACTATGAGAATCATAACTAATTATCTTGCCAATATAGAACAATACTAATTATTACAGCAAAAACCGCACCTGCATTCATCCCCAAAATACCAGGCTCGGCCAATGGATTACAAGTCACACTCTGCATAATTGCACCAGAGTAGACATTGCTGCACCTACCAATATTGTCAAAAGCGATCGCGTGCGTTTGTATTTAGCATTTCGGTTGCAGCTGTAACATAATCAGTCAGCATTTTGATGCATAACTTATGGTTAGCGCAGCTCTTAAAAAGTTTTGCGTTCCTCCAAATGTGCTAATACTTCTTTTCGAGTTCGCCAAACAGAACGCAATTGCTTGCGAGTAAACAGTGGTAATTGGTCAGTAATGTGGGGCGAACCGGGTTGAGTCGCGTTACCGTAGCCGATCAGAGCCATTGCTTTTACTGGTTGTGAAAACTCAATGGTTGCAACATAACTATCACCAGCGACAGCTTGAAAGCGTTCATCGTTAGCTGGAGCAAAATTTAGGGCGCGGAATATTCCTAGATCCCCATCGCCACCATTGGCAGGTAAATCTAAGTTTCCGCTATGTACTCGGAAGACTTCACCCCAAGCAACATCTAGCTTTCCATAAGCTTTTTCGACTTTTGTTGCTGCTATTTGTAGCGCTTTCGCCGCACTTTCTGGGTTTTTTAAACCATCGGGTGTGGTGCGCGGCGAGTTCTCACTCCAAGGAATACTGAAGGTTTGGTTTTTATCCATTTCTTGCCACCAAAAAGCAAACAATACCGCGCCTCGACTATCAGCATCAGCATTGCGATTCCAAGCAGCTAAAATATCAGCAGCATGACGGGCTAATTCATCGCCATATTTTTGAGCTGCGGGAATTAAATCATCAAGGATGCGTTCTGCAAGTTCCATTTTGGTGGAATGTTTGTACTTAATCATTTCCGCAAAAGAAATTTTTGGATCTTCAGCCAGCATTTTTGCAGAACTTTGTGCCCGAAAAGACATCTCTCCTCGTGGAGCCATATAAGCAGGGTAATCATCTGCTTTGATGACAGCGGGGAAAGTCGTTGTCCAAGGTGGATCGTTGGCATTTTGCAACCAACCGCTAGGCGGGTCAATTACACGCGGTAAATCTTTGTATGGGTGCATTTTTGTCCACAAAGTCTGAGATGTGTCGCCAGGAATTAAACCTTCCCAGTATTGAAAGTCTCCCTGTTGACGAATCGGCACCAGACCGTTGAATAAGTGCATGATATGTCCTTCTCGGTCTGCATACATGACGGTAAACATTGGTAGTTGCAAGCGTTTCAATACCTTTTGAAATTGGGTTAAGTTTTGGGAACGCGCCATATCCCACCACTGTTCCAACACACCGGGACGGTCTGTACCGACAACCCGCAGTGCCACAGCAAACCCATCTTTTTCTTGAATGACTGCACCGTGGACGGAACTTTTGACTAATAATGGTTGTTCGACTAACGAGCCATTCTTTTGCTTAACTTTTAACAAAAACTTTGATGTTGTAAAAGGACGGACTTTGCCATCAAAAAGATAACCATCATCAGCTAATTTCAACTTATATACATCCCAACCATCATGAGTATTGACGGTATGAGTCCAACCCAAATAATCGTTAAAAGCGATCGCTAAAACCGGAATTCCCACCAGCGCTGCTCCCGAAGCATTCATCCTTGGGGCAGTAATTTGGGCTTCGTACCAGACAAATAAATCCGACCATAACAAGTGGGGATTTGCCAGCAACATCGCCTTGCCACTGGCAGAATGTTTAGGTGCGATCGCCCAACCGTTAGAACCAGCTTCAGATTGAGTATGAGTCATATCTGCTACCTGTTCTTGATTGACAACAAAAGTAAAATACAGCACTCTTTGCAAATGTGCCAACACATCCTCTGGCTTTACAGGTAATACTATTTTTACTTGCTCGTCAATTAAATCAGGATGGGCTTTGGCATAAGTATTTATCCCACTAACAAAGGCATTTATATAACTACGGAAAGTTGGACTTTGTGCCTGATACCAAGAATTAGCACGATCGGATACTCCCATCGTCAGTACCCATTTATCAGATTCTAAATACTCTTCTCCCCAGTATTCGGCTGCTTTTCCCCTAGCTTGACCATAGAGGCGCAACAGCAAGTTAGCGTGACTCTGCATTTGTGCCCAACCAAACGCCTGAAAAGCGCTTGAAGCATCTTTACTATATATATGTGGTATGCCGTAAGTATCCCATAATATCTCTGTAGTTTTGGGTGCAGTCGCAAAACTGTTATTTGCCAAAACGATAACTAAAATCGCACTAAGGATAAAAGCTAAAAATCTAGAAAATTTTCTTTTCAGTATTGACCGATCGAATTGCCACAAATAAATTCCAATATTCAACATGATGGTTCGATTAAATTAATTTGACTGGAAAAATTTAGTGACTTTCGTCTGTATTCCGTAACAAACAGACATTAAATCTACACTCACTAGCAACATACATAAAGAGGCATCCCAGCACCTTTGTTTATGCCACCATAAGTTGATAAAAATTCCATACTAATAGCGCCATACTACTAGCGTGGAAATAATGCTTTTGAAGTAGCATTAATCCCACTGATGCCGAATAGACGAGCGATTGTATATTATCAATAATGTTTAACACTAGTTCTAGAATTCTCAAAAGCTATCTGCGACTGATTTGCATCTAACTCTAGTGCTATTAGGAGACATTATCATAAAGGCTACACCTGAGCAAGCATTTATCAAAACTTCTGAATTTTATAAATCTGACTTATGTTGTGCGATCAATCCTTATAGATAAGTCTTTTTAAGGTATTGGTATAGCAGCAGCTAAGTTTTTTAATCTAAATTAAATTATTGTCATCTATCTTTTGATATACTTTTGGAAGATTTTTGGGAATAAAAGATAATAATAGTTTTTAATTAAAATTACTTGCTATCTTAGCTAAGTTGCTTTAAAATTCTAAAATTAATTGCAAATTACTGGCAATAGTACTAATCGGTATAAAACACAAGTAACGACTCTAAATTATCGAGAGTTAGATCGATATATTAGAGCGATCGCCGTTTTAGTGGAAAATGACCAAATCCCTCATAACTACCACACAGTAGTTTGAGGGATTTACGATCTGTTCTTTTCCAAAAGGTAAAAAAAGGGCTGTTCTTTCTAGCTAATTGCTTTCTTTTTCTTCAGCCATATTCCTAATAAACCAGCAGTAACAACTATTCCTCCAATAGTTGATGGCTCAGGCACAGGTTTTACACTCACATTATCCAAGTATAAGAATTCATATTTATCCCAATCCCCAAACTTTAACTCTGTGGATGACGCATCTGCCGTGAAATTGAACTTATATTGCGTGTATGGTTGAAAAGAAATGTCTTTTTGATCGAAAAGCTTATTTCCACCTACGAATGTCTGAAATTGATTATCAAGGTCAGGGGCCTCATCTATAGATGCTAAATAGTAACTAAGTTCGTATTGCTGACCAGGTTGTGTAGAAAGTGTCTGTGATATGTAGCTGAGGTCTATAAATCCACTAAGTGATAAGCCTTGATTACCACTACCATGCTGAGGAAAATTGCTTATTCTTATCCCTGATACATCCATCGGATCGCCAGACTTAATCCAGTCTGTAATATTCGGATTTGTGGCGTTGGGATTATTAGGATCTACGAGAGGATCGAGTTCAAAGCTTCCGTTTTTAACAAGTTCTGCTGCTTGTGCTGCTGTATTATAAATATTAGCGATCGCAGCAGTACTAATTAAGGTAATAGTAAAACTAAAAACAATAATTGAGAGTTTTTTAGTTACATTCATGAAACTTGACTCCAAATAATTTTAAATTTTGACAATGAAAACAAGTTGATAGTTACATCCATGCTGGCTGGCTTTCAGTAGTGTCAATAAAAATGAACATTTTCTTCTGGTTTCTAAGAGTTAGTTATAGATGTAGATAACGATTCATACACTAAGACAATTTTCTCAATAAACCCATAATGGAGTTTTTAAATCAGATGAATGTTAGTGGCATTCTTGACACTATTGAGCCAGACATTGCTTAGGCTCCTACCTGTGGTTTATTGATATCCATAGTTTTTTCCTTGATGTTTAGGTATAGCTTTGACACTTACATCATCCAAATATAAAAACGCATACTTGGCTTGGGAGCCAAATTTTATTTCGGTGGATCTTCCTTTTGCTCTAAAATTTAACGTGTATTGTGTGTAGGATTGGTAAGGAGTATCTTTTTGAACATAAACCTTTTTACCACCTACAAAAACCTGAAATTTGTTATTCAGATCGGGTGCCTCTTCTGTCGATGCAAGATAGTAAGTAAGTTTGTAGCGTTGACCAGGAAATGTATGGATAGTCTGCGATATGTAGCTAATGGCTGAAAATCCACCAAGAGATAATCCTTGCTTACCAGTATTAGGAAAATTGTCAATTTTAGTACCTGATGTATCTATTGAATTACCAGATTTAACCCATCCTGTAACATTAGGATTTGTAGTTTCAGGATTATTAGGATCTATCAGAGAGTCGTATTCAAATCCCCCATTGATAATCAGTTCTTGTCTTTCAGCTTGTGCTGCTGACTTATAAGTATTAGTAATCACAGCAGTATGAAGGAAAGCAGTAGTCAAACTACAAACAATAATTGAGAGTTTTTTAGTGAACTTCACAAGACATGACTCCAAATAGTTCAAAATTCACGACAACGAGTACTTGATTGATTTACTTTCTGGTGATTAAGGCAGGATAAACCCGTAAGTATTTTTGAAGATATTCTGAGCTGTACTACCACTTAAGTAGTTAGAAAAACTCTGTGCCGTCGTTAAAACTTTAGTTCTGGTGAGTATACCCAGTGGATAAACAATCGAATCGCTCTCTGTTGTGAGGGCAGTTTGTACCACTCTTACCTTGTTAGAAATGGCCGCATCAGTTTTGTAAACAGCACCTGCACTGATAGTTTTAGTTACACCATCAACTAGAAGAGTTTTATTTTCAACAGCAGTTAAGACGGCACGCACATTGGCAGCACGGTATAATTTAGGACTGAGAATATTAAAAATACCTCGGCTAGTGAGAACTTGTTTGGCATAATTTCCTGCTGGCACAACTGGAGGAGTACCTGTGTAGTCACCTATGGCAATACCAGTAATGTTGGCATTGGTCAAACCATTGAAGCTAGTGAGAGCAGCACTACCAACACTAACGGGAGGTGTGGTAGGCGCAATCAAAACTAGACGGTTTTTGACAACGTTTTTGCGGCTACTTGCAACCAATTTACTTGGGGTTGAATTCTGCAATACATCTATTTGGCTGTTAGCAGCAGAAATGAAAATATCTGCTGGTGCTCCTGCTTGTATTTGACTTAGTAAAGTACCAGAAGCACCAAACGTATAAACAACGTTGACGCCTGGGTTAGCATTTTGGTACTGAGTCTTAATGGCATTCAGCGCGTTTGTTAAACTGACAGCTGCATACACGTTCAGTGTCGTTACAGAACTTGCTGGTGATAAATTAACGAACTGCAAGCCTATTACCAGCATCATGCTGCTAACTGCTGTAGCAATCCAAGCAATAAGTCTTCTTCTGTTCATGAAAGTTATAGTTTGGGGAAAATATTACCTAAAAGTCTCATTGTTGACATACCTGACTTACGCACAGGCAACAGAAATACCAACCACACAGAAGGTAGAGGATATAGATAAATGGGAGTTAGAGAAGGTTTTGGCGTAAATCTTACGCATCATAAATTCTGGAAACAACAAACGGCCAATCACAATCGGCCAATCACAATTGCTAAAAGCATTGGTTATGATGGGCCGTTTGTTATTTCCAAGTGGAATTACACAAACAGCGAGTGAAATGTATTTAGTGATGAAATAATATCAGTTAAATACGCTTGTTACCAACTTTTTTGGTTAACGAATCCTGACAAAAAGCTAATGCAAGTATATTTAAATTCTCTAAATATCCCTTATCTGTATGTATATAGTAAATTTTTATATCGATCCTAAATATCTAAAGCTTGATTTATACCAACTAAATATTTTTAATCTTCTATTTAACTAACTTTATTGGTATGCGATCGCTGCTTTGACAATCTTTGGATGCGGCCTCTATTACTGTGTAAAAAAGAGCGATGCCCTTCTCTACGAGACGCTCCGCGTAGCTTGCTTCCACGAAGTGGTACGACAGGCTCAGGGTAAGACCTGCGGCGGTAAACTACGCATCCAGCAGCGCCCATAACTCATCCATTTGGACGATATACGTATAATTATTTACTAGTATAAATATATATATAAACTTTTATGATATCAATAACAAAAATGATTTGACATACGCCTAATGATAGATAGATTTTATTAAGCAAATAGTTTAGATTTGTAACAAGTTACACAGAACTAGATAAAACATATGGCCAACATAATTGACACTGCCACTAACAATGGTTCTTTTAACACACTAGTTGCAGCAATCCAAGCAGCTGGTCTGGTAGATACACTTCAAGGTGATGGGCCATTTACCGTTTTTGCACCCACCGATGAAGCATTTAATAAGCTTCCAGCAGGTACAGTAGACGCATTACTTCAAGATATTCCCAAGCTCAAGAAAATCTTGACCTATCATGTTGTCTCAGGCAAGGTACTTGCTGCTGATGTAGTTAAGCTAAAGACAGCTAAAACAGTTGAAGGTTCAGATGTAAAAATTGACGCTTCTAATGGCGTTAAGATCAATGATGCAACAGTTGCAACAGCAGATGTTGCTGCTGATAACGGTGTCATCCATGTCATTGACACAGTTTTGATTCCTGCATAACCAAACGTCAGAATAGCGAACGCTATTTGTGGAGTGACGACTACCTATAGTCATTTCTTCATTACAGTCTGGTTGAATGTTTTTTAGTAAACATCAACTACCAACAAATCCATCTAGATGCTGTCTAGATGGATTTATTGTTTTATGCGTGTAGAAACTTTGCCATTGCTAGTCTCTCTTAATTAAATGCAATCAAATTTTTAGTTTTGCTAAACCCAAATAACGGATACCTTCGGGGGAAATTTCAAAACGACAAGGTAAAACTTCTAAACCGAGAGCGATCGCATCCCGCAATAATTTACCATATATAGGATCTGTGCGATCGCCAGGAGAGAACTCGATACAATCACCGCGATTGATAAAGTAAAGCATCACCGCACGAGTCAAAGGTAATAGCGCCATCAGTTCTCGCAAGTGTTTTTGTCCTCTTGTAGTCTCCGTGTCAGGAAATAAAGCTAATCTCCCTTCGGACAAAGTTGTATTTTTCACTTCTAAATAAATCGGGCGTTCCTCATTACTTCCCGTCAAGAAAAAATCCACTCGACTTTTTTTATCTAGCCCATAAACCACCTCGCCCTTAATTTGGCTGTAGTCGCCCAATTCTGGAAAAAGATGTTTCGCCAAAGCTAGCTTTACCACCCGATTGGGCAAAAAAGTATTTATACCTACCCAAGTCGGTTCATTATCATGTACCTGAATTAGTTCTAAAGTGTAAGCCAATTTGCGATTAAGATTATCGCTTTTAGAAAGCTGTACTGCACTTAGAGGTGTCGATACTCCAATCATTGGCCCTGTATTAGGACAGTGTGCTGTCACTATTTCGCCAGAAGTGAGTTGAACGTCAGCAAAAAACCGCTTGTAACGCTTGAGTAAAATACCGGGATACAAAGGTGGGTACTTATAAAGCCAATCTATCATTATGGAACCTTGTTGCTGTTTGTAAATATACGTCGATTCTTTGCCCACCGAACCGATATCTGCAAATCTTTTCAGCAGCTACTCCGCCCTGCGACAGCATTTGAGTAACCTCACATATCATGGATTGTCAATTTTTGTAGTCAAATTGACAACATAGTAATAAAAAGTAGCATATACTAAGTATTACAAGCCTCCCATAAAAATCTGGGAGAATTTCAACGTGCAAGGAGGTAAATCCTATGCAAAAAGTGTGGACATCAACGGAATTAGAATATGCTTTTCTGTTTACTCTCAGAAAGGTAAATTCGATCAATCCAGAAGGTTTTAAGGCATTTTTTAGTAATATGCCTATTGACCCTTATATCAAAGGCACTTATCGTTCCAGAAGATTATCTCGGTTTACAGTTTATGGAAATCAATTAATCAAATTACCTCATGGCTACCTCTTTCAAAGTAAAGAGTACAATCCATTAGTGGGTGACATAAAAAGAGAGTTTGCAGAATTAGAAGATGGACTTATAGAACTTGATATCTTTAAGAATCTTGTCTTAGCATTCAGTGATTCTTGTAAACTTCATCCGGAAGCTGAAATCGGAGTTCATCAAATTAGAACTATTTGTTCGGCGGATAATTTGGGTAATCCCGCACCTGAAGGTATTCATCAAGATGGTACTGATTTTATCGGTATATTTTCAGTAGATAGAGATAATATTCAAGGTGGAGAAACACATCTATATACTGACAAAAAACAAAAGCCCGTATTTAGTAAAGTTCTAAATCCGGGAGAACTATTATTAGTCAACGATCGTGATTTTTTCCACTTTACCACTCCGATTAAACCACAGATTGATGGTCAGGGAAGTAGAGATGTTTTTGTGCTAACTTCTCCCAGCTTGCTTTCAGAATAATTTTAGTCGACCGTAAATATTTTACAATCTACGAGATATGGGGAATTGAATGCAGTCATTTCCCCAGCTTTTTTATTTGGAATTGGAAATAATCGTGCTGATAGTGGTTTATCTAATTTGATAGCTAAAGTTGCCATATCAATTAATAAAGCTGTAATTTTTTCTATTGTGATATCACCTGGAATCGGAACTGTATCCAGTCCACAGCCACAAACTGCTGAATATAATAATAAATTTGTAATATTATATGTTTGCTCATTAGCTCTGGTAGCTAGTCCAACATCTTCACAAACTGGAAGCATCAGTCCAGAATAACCACAGGTTTTTACTGATACATTTTTTAATACGCGAGTCAGCATCCCAGAAATTGCAAGAGTTCCTGAATGACCAAACTTGCCATTCATCAATTTTTCATAAGCAAAAGCAATACTATTTTTTTTATCTAAAGATGGAGCTAGAGACGTATCAATTCCTTTATATATAACGGCAAATCGATCTGAGATGTTTTCAGCAATAACTGCGATTTTCTTTAATTCTAATTCTAAAAGTAATTGCAGGTTTTGCTCTGCCGTAGGAATATTGTTAGCTTGGGAAAATGCTTGCATTACCAAATCGCCTAACTCTAAACCTATAGTAAAAGATGTATTGCCTGTATGATATGCCGTAGGAAAAAATGGGATATCTGGCTGGCAGTTTGCCCATGCACAAAAATGAAAGTTACCATAGCCATTTTCACTTTCTTGGGAAATACGTTTAATGGCTTTGGCAGATTCCTTAGCATTCTCAAAAATTATACCGTTTTCCCTGTCTCCTATTTTACTAGAGCAATAAATAATTGATGTATTTTTATTGATATCTGGAATTATATCTATAGTTTCCGAGTTGCTGGCATAACCAATATTGAAAAAGCTGATATTCAAACTTTGACAAAGTTGTTCGAGAGCTTGAATTTCATTAATAATTTCGATTTTAGATAAGCCTTGCAGATATTCTTCCCAGCTATTAGTAGCAATTCTAGTTGTTTGGACTTCATATCCTTGTTTTTCAAACAAAATCTGTACCTGCTGATTAAACTCAGCAGCTTGCTTAATTTTTTCCTGATATTGGAGAGATTGAATTGATATACCTGTTGTAATAGTTCTAATTTTCATTAGAGGATGTTTTAAAAGAGAGGGGCTGTTGTAAGAAAGCTCACAAGGCTTATGCTGAGATTTGTAGAAAACAGCACCTTGTGAGCGAATGACTAAAGCATACCGTAGCAATTTGACATGGGAACAGTGGGAATTAATTGCAGACCTATTCCCAGGAGCAAAGCCAGGTGGTCGTCCCCGAAAATTAGCCTTATTTGCGGTGGTGAATGCGATTCTCTATGTATTGTGTGAGGGGTGTACGTGGCGAGGTCTACCAGGTGATTTTCCCGCCTGGTCAACGGTTTATGGTTATTTTTGGAGATGGGGTAAAGATGGTACATGGTTGAAAGTTCACGATCAACTCTACCAGTGGGTGAGAGTAGACGCGGGGCGTGAACCTAGCCCATCAGAAGCAGCAGTTGATAGCCAGTCAGTAGAAACAGCAACGATGATCTCTATTGATGTTGGTTACGACGCAGGTAAAAAAATTCATGGGCGTAAACGCCATTTGAGTGTAGATTTACTGGGTCTAGTTTTACGGGTTTTGGTAACATCGGCTAGTTTTCCAGAACGTGAAGGCGCGAAAAAAGTCCTCAGCCGAGTTCACAATACAGGCAATCAAGTAAAACGGTTGAACACTATTTGGATGGATGGAGGATACCGAGGAGAAGAATTTATGCGGTGGGTGATGGATATGTTTCGCTGGATTGTAGAAATTGTTCTTAGACCCTTGGAAAAAAAGGGTTTTGTTCATTTACCAAAGCGCTGGGTTGTTGAGCGAACTTTCGGGTGGCTTAATTGGTGTCGGCGTTTAAGCAAAGATTATGAAAGATTACCTGAAACTTCCGAGATATTTATCTATATTGCCATGATTCGTATTATGGTCAGACGACTGGCATAATTTTTGACTGGTTTTGACTTTTAAAACATCCTCTTAGTATAAATAATTAGCGATCTTTTCATTAAACTTAACTCTAGAATCTGGACGCGTACAATATTCTATTGGATAAATTTCATTTATAACAACTTAGGGTAGTGTGTTGTTTTTATTTCACAAAAAATATGAAATATACTTAAAATATGAAGATGAGTGCATAGGTTAGGCTACAAAAGAAGTCTGCTGGAATTCAATGAACTGAATCAACCAAACAAATGCCATGAATGACGAATTTTACAATCGGGGATTGGAAAAGGCTAGGCGAAAAGATTACGCGGGAGCAATTGAGGAATTTAACCATGCTTTACAACTAACACCTTACTTTAGCGAAGCTTATTTGCAACGGGGTTTAGCACATTATGACTCAGGTGCAATATTGAAAGCTGTTTCAGATTATACCGAAGCCCTGAGGCTGAATCCTGAGAGTGTGGAAGCATATTATTGTCGGGGATTGGCTAGGGTAGCGCTGAAAAATTTACCGGGGGCGTTGGAGGATGTAGAACGTGCGATTCGTCTCAATCTTAATTATGCTGCTGCTTATAATCTGCGGGGAATGGTGCGGCGCAAACAGGGTTATATTCAAGATGCGATCGCTAACTTTAAAAAAGCTGCTGGGTTATATCTAGAGCAACAAGATAAAGAAAATTGTCGTCTGTGTCTAGAACGAATTAAACAGCTACAACCACCAGAAAAAACTGCCATTGAACAATCGCGTTCCATCAATACGCCGATTTTATCCACCAATGATTATTTCACGCAATTATTAGAAAAGGCTGAAAAGGGAGATACTCAAGAAGCACTCGCCGATTTAAACTGGGTATTAAAAGCCGATCCGCAAGATGCCCAAGCTTACTGCTGTCGTGGAGTTGTGCGTTATAAAATGCGGAATTATCGAGAAGCGATCGCAGATTTTAATCAAGCATTACGACTAAATTTTCAAGATGCCATTGTCTATCGTAACCGAGGTAAAGCCCGTTCTATCTTAGGAGATCATCAAGGTGCGATCGCGGATCTCAACCAAGCAGTCCAGATGCAACCCGAAGATGGCTTAGTTTATATTGCCAGAGGTAATGTCTATCGGACAACGGGTAATTATCTCGGTGCAATTCAAGATTACACCCAAGCGCTGCAAATTAATTCTGATGAGGCTCAAGCTTATTACAATCGCGCCATTGCCTATACTTGCTTAGAAGAAATACAAAACGCCGTGGAAGATTATCAACGGGCGGGGAGTATCTTTTGCGAACAAGAAGACTGGGAAAATTATCAACAAGTCTTAAATAGCCTCGAAAAAATCCAGAAATTTAGTCCAGAGTCAAAAAAGCAAAGATATCACTTGCTACGTCAGCGACTTTTACGAATGGTTGGAGGATATTGGGAAATTGCCGAACGATTGATTCAGCAAAACAAAGATTATCATCCTGGAATGTCAGACGAGTGGTATTTGCAAAAAGTGATTGATGATTTAGAACGCGATCGCAATAGATAAAATCAGCTAATCAGCATTCAAGTTGCATAATCAGGGCGGACAAGATGTCCACCCCACAAGATATTGAGAAAATTTTAATATACAAAATAGATGTGCTTTAGCTTATAAATGCCACTACAAACGTAAAATCACCCGTACATTATTTATACGGGTGAAAATGCGAGCGATCGCTTGTTATTTTCCAATGAAACTAAATGCGCCTTATATTAAGCACCGTCTCAAAGTTTAGTTAGAAATGCGACTTTGACGGCGGCGGTGCAATCCAAACATACTAACTGCTCCCACCGCAAACATTGATAGAGTAACAGATGGTTCAGGAACGGTAGCACCAATTAACGCTTTAACATTTGCCTCACCGATATCAAGAACGACGACAACATCATTAAAGTCGCGATCGGAACTTTCGTTCCACTTACCAGTTGCAGAATCTACCCCTGAAGCGTATAAATTTCCGTATAAATCCTCAAATGCCAGGAGGATGTAGTTGTTGTAAGCATAAGCAACTGCGTGCTGTAGTCCGTCAGCGTTAGAAGCAGTGTCAGTACCAAAGATATTAGCAGAGTTGCCACGGTTCAAACCATCAGCTCTCAACCATAAATCTAGTTGAGTACCGGCGGTAACATTACCAACTTTGACTCCATCACCTAGTTTTAGTGCGTTACCGCCCCAGCCGCCAACACATCCATCTCCTTCACAGGAAATATCATTAAAAAGCAGCCCAGATTTGTTAGTAGTTCCTGTAGCTTCAAAGGCTAACTGGTTTCTATAACCTGCGCCCTCATTAATAAAGTAAACAGAAACATCGTGGTCGTATTTTAAATTTAATTTACTGGGGTCTAATTTAAATTGTCCGCTGTTTGGAAGAGCAACACTTTCTGCTTGGACAAATTGTTGAAAAGGAGCGTCGTTAAAACCAGTTTGAGACTTATTATATACAGTTGGTTGAGTCCATGAATTATTCCAATTAAAATCAGCAGCAGATGCAGTTTCTACTTTGGAAACTAATCCGGTTAATGTAGCTGTAGCGGCAATCAAGGCAGGGAATAAATTACGTTTCATATTATGAGCCATTAAGTAGGAAAGACAATTTAGATAATGCTTTTTGAGCAGCTATCTCTCTTCAGTTGTCTCTTACTTCTAACAGCTAGACTTCTGCAACGTCAATCTGTCTATTTACTTTTGCTAGTATATTTAAATAGCGCTTTATCTAAAGGGTTTTTACTGAAAAGAAAGATTTTTCTTCTAGGATGATACTGTTATCAATACTGAGTACTTAAACTGATATATAATGAAAAATTCATGAATAATATATAGTTTGTATGAAAATTAGATATGCAATTTCTCTAGTGAAAAGCTAAAAGCTTTATCTAGAGGAATTTTCATTTAAATGAGGTAGATAAGTAATGGTGTGCCGTCATCCGTATCAACGAAGCCAAGGCTTAGTTAATACGCTGCTATACAAATAGAGATACTCTCCGTACTTACGTTGGAAAACGTAGTAATCTATCAAATCAATGAAACCTGGGTAAATAAGTTTAGTCTTTGTTTTAAGCGCTAAAGTGTTTACTACGTACTACGCTTTAGTTGACTGGATTAACTAGTAGTCTGTCAAAATCGACTTCGGTATCGTCATACCAATTCACTAAAAGTGTGATACAGATAAAATAGGAATAAATATGAACGGGTGAAAATGGCTGGAATCACCAAAGTTGAAATCAAAGAATCAGTCCAAGAGTTGCATGAACTGCTCTTAAACCAGAAAACAGCATCAAGCCGCGAACGAATTCAAGCTTTGTATTTGCTGAAAATGGGCCAGGTGAGAACGGTACAGGATGCAGCTGTAGTTGTGGGCAGAGAAAGGGTGACGGTGCAAAGATGGCTCTCAATTTATACAAAGTCAGGAATAAATGGTCTGTTGTCAGTAAACAAGAGTACAGGGCGACCGCCAATTATTAATGGTTTGGCTAAAGAACAACTTTTAAAAGAACTTGAACAGCCAGAAGGATTTAAAAGTTATGAGGAAATCCGAACATGGTTGAAAGCGGTGGAAGGAGTAGAAGCGTCATACAAAGTAGTACACGATACAGTACGTTATCGAATGAAAGCGAAGTTAAAAGTACCAAGAGCAGTAGGGATAAAACACAATGAAGAAGCAGAATTAGAATTTAAAAAAACCTGCCACAATACCTAGAAGTCATTAGAAAACACGCTATAGAGCCAAAAGATAAACACAAAAGAATTAGATATTGGTGTGGTGATGAAAGCCGTGTAGGATTAAAAACAGAATTGGGGAGGCTGATTACGCTTTGTGGCATAAAACCTATCGGCATCATGCAATGGAAGAGAGAAAACTTCTATTTATACGGGTTAGTAGAACCCTTAACTGGCGAGTATTATATTTGGGAATTCTCTCATCTCAACACAGCTTGTTTTAACATTTTTTTAGAACAGTTTGCTGCTACATATTCGCAAGATATACATATTATTCAATTAGATAACGGTGCTTTTCATTTAAGCCAGACTCTTAAAATTCCCGAAAATATTATTTTCTTATTTCAACCTCCACATACTCCCCAAGTCAATCCAATTGAACGTTTATGGGAAGAAGTCAAAAGAAATCTAAGTTGGGAATGCTTTGCTAGTTTGGACGAGTTAAGAACAGTTATCTGGCAACGTCTTGAGGAATTAAACACATCAATTGTTGCTTCTATTACAGGTTGGGGTTTTATTCTGGATGCTTTATTTGTATCAGGCTTTTCGTGAATTGGTATCAGAATCTAGAAGTTATGCCGAGGATGGGAGACAATTTAAGGGGGTTCTACTTTAAAATGAGAGTCTTTGCTTAGACTTGATGAATATCTTTTAAGGTTAAAATAATCAAGCTTTTCCAGAGCTACATTCCCCCTTTCACAGATAAAATCTATATATGAACGCTACACAAGAAAAACTAAAAGCTCTCTTAGAGCAGGCTTTAATCGCGGCTTTTGGCGCTGACTTGGCTGGAGTAGATCCAATTTTGGTTCCTGCTAGCAATCCTAAATTTGGCGATTATCAGGCGAATGTGGCTTTATCCTTGAGTAAAAAGTTAGGATTGCAACCAAGAGCGATCGCAGGTGCGATTGCCCTGAAACTAGATGTATCCGAAATCTGTGAACCGCCGGAAATCGCTGGCCCAGGATTCATCAATCTCAAACTGAAAACAGCATACTTAGAAGGACAACTCAACGCGATTCAAGCCGATCCCAGACTGGGAGTTCCAGCCGCGAAAACGCCGAAGCGAGAAATTGTAGATTTTTCCAGTCCGAATATTGCTAAAGAAATGCACGTCGGACACCTGCGTTCGACAATTATTGGTGATTCCATCGCCCGGATTTTAGAATTTCTTGGACACGATGTGCTGCGGTTAAATCATGTCGGTGATTGGGGTACGCAGTTTGGCATGTTAATCGCCTATCTGCGGGAAGTTTACCCCGACGCCCTTACCACCGCGAATGCTTTAGATATTGGTGATTTAGTCTCTTTTTATCGCAAAGCCAAACTGCGGTTTGATACAGATGAAGCTTTTCAAGAAACAGCACGCCAAGAAGTTGTCAGATTACAAGCAGGTGCAGAAGATACACTCCATGCTTGGAAACTTTTGTGCGAACAGTCGCGGCGAGAGTTTCAAGTAATTTATGAGTTATTGGATATCAGGTTAACTGAACGCGGCGAATCTTTCTACAATCCCTTGCTACCAGGAGTTGTGGAAGATTTAGAAAAATCTGGATTACTGGTAGAAAACCAAGGGGCAAAATGTGTTTTCTTGGAAGGGTTTACAAATAGAGAAGGTGAACCTTTGCCCTTAATTGTGCAGAAATCAGATGGTGGTTATAACTATGCCACAACAGATTTAGCATCTCTCCGTTACCGGATTCAGCAGGATCGAGCAAAGCGGATAATTTATGTAACAGACGCTGGACAAGCAAACCACTTTGCTCAGGTTTTCCAGGTTGCACGCAAAGCTGGATGGATTCCTGATGATGTGGAATTAGTGCATGTACCCTTTGGGTTGGTGTTAGGAGAAGATGGCAAGAAATTCAAAACTCGTTCTGGGGATACTGTGCGTTTGCGGGATTTATTAGATGAAGCTGTTTCTCGTGCCCATGCTGACTTAAAAACTAGATTACAAAAAGAAGAACGCCAAGAAAGTGAAGAATTCATTAATGAAGTTGCTAGGGTAGTTGGAATCAGCGCAGTTAAGTATGCAGACTTAAGTCAAAATCGCACCAGTAACTACATCTTCAGCTACGACAAAATGCTGGATCTTAAAGGTAATACTGCGCCCTATATGCTATATGTTTATGCACGGATTCATGGGATTAGCCGCAAGGGTGATATTAACTTTAAAGAGTTGGGAAATAATGTCGTCTTGTTGCAGCATGAAACAGAATTAGTGCTGGCAAAATATTTACTTCAACTGGATGAAGTTATTAGTAGTGTAGAGCAAGACTTGTTGCCCAATCGTTTATGTGAGTATTTGTTTGAACTGAGTCAGAAGTTTAACCAATTCTACGATCGCTGTCCCATACTACAAGCTGAGGAACCGCAGCGCACATCCCGTTTAGTTTTATGTGATTTGACTGCTAGAACTCTGAAGCTGGGATTATCTTTGTTGGGAATTCAGGTATTGGAGAGGATGTAATACTTTTTTTAACGCAAAGTGGCGTTAAGGTAACGCTAAGGTACGCAGAGTAAGAGTTAAGTTATAGCTTCTTTGTGTACTTTGCGGTTTTTTAATTAGAATTGCTGGACTGGAGGCGATCGCTTATGGTACGCACACCATCTAAAAATATAACTTTGGCAGAGTTTCTGATGTTACCAGAAACAAAGCCCGCTAGTGAATACATCGATGGCCAAATTATTCAAAAACCTATGCCACAAGGAAAGCACAGTATAATTCAAGGTGAAATGGTTAGCACTGTCAACTTAACGGTCAAGCCCAAGCGAATTGCTCGTGCTTTTCCAGAACTGCGGTGTACTTTTGGTGGAAGGTCAATAGTGCCAGATGTTTCTGTGTTTACTTGGCAAAGAATTCCTCGTGATGAAAATGGTGAAGTTGCCAACGTATTCCAAGCAGCTCCCGATTGGACTATTGAGATTCTATCGCCTGACCAAAGACAAACGAAAGTTACAAAAAATATTTTACATTGCCTGAATTATGAAACACAAATGGGTTGGCTGATCGATCCAGAAGAACAAACGGTATTTGTGTACATCCGCAATCAACAGCCACTCATGTTGGATGAACTAGAAGCTTTACTCCCTGTCCCAGATTTTGCAAGTGAGTTGAGGCTGACGGTGGGTGATTTATTTGGTTGGCTGTTAGAGTAAACCCAATCATGTCAAACTCTGACAGCCTGAGTAAGGAAATAGACCAAGTACAACAGGTTTTATGGGTAGGAATCGGTTGTAAACAAGGAACATCATGGGAGTCGATCGATCTGGCAATTGAGCAAGTATTTCGAGAAAATCAACTTTTTCCAGGTGCGATCGCAGGTATTGCTACCATTGATACTAAAGCCTCGGAAGTTGGCTTAGTCAAACTTTGTCGCCTCCGCAATTTGCCCCTAAAAACCTTTTCTGCGGAAATTCTTCGCTCTGTCTGTGTCCCCAACCCTGCCACAATTACCGAGGATCGAGTAGGTACACCTAGCGTAGCAGAGGCAGCTGCTATTCTTGCAGCTTCTCAACTCACATCTTTAACTGTTTTCCCCTTTACAAACATAGAGGAATTGCGAGTGAAGTTTTTAGTTCCTAAACAAATTTTTCAAATACAAGGGCAACCAGGAGCGGTAACTCTTGCTGTTGCCCAAGCTTTAAATATTATTAGTATTACAAAAGTTCCTTAATTTTCTATTCAACAACTCTCAAAAAATAGTTAATGATGCTAGAAACAATTGCTAGTACAATTGAACCTAACAAAGCAGGTAAAAAGCCCTGAATCTCAAAACCAGAACCGGGAGTTAGGACGCTTGCCAGCCAAAGGGCTAAGGCATTAATCACTAATGTAAATAAACCAAAGGTGAGCAAGGTAATTGGAAACGTCAAAATCTGTAAAATTGGTCTAATAAATGCATTAACCAAACCAATTACAAAGGCAGCAATTAAGGCAGTCACAAAATTCTTGATAAAGAATCCTGGAACGATATTAGCTGTAATGAATAACGCCACCGCAGTACCGAGCCAAGTTAATACAAAGTGTTGCATAAGTTTTTTTTAGAGGAATTAGCAGTAAGTTTAATTAATTTCACTATTGCTAGTTGTGATTTGTAACACTATCGAGTGTTGTTGTGCTTGACTCCAAAAGTTGCCATCATCTTTTATCAGCCTAAAATCAATGTAATTTTTCAGTACTGGCAAGAGAGATATTTCTAATCGGTATATCTTTATCGTATTGCAGGATGTACCGCAGTGAACTACCCACACCGACCTGAGTACAATTTAAGTAGGGAACTTATACCATTTTAGATTTTGGATTTTAGACTTCGGCTCCTTTCGACTTTGCTCAAGGCAAGTCGCTCAGTCGAACGATTTTGGATTGGGAATTGTCTTGGTGCGTCTGGCTTGGTGTGAATCCATCTGTCGCAATCATTTTTCAAAATGGTATTACGATGATTTAGTTAAATTCATAAAAAATATTGTGAAGCGCAAAACCCCTACAGAGGTTTATTGAAGTTGAAAAACCTCTGTAACTTGGGGATTTCCAAAAAAGAAATAAGTTATCAAAACTTCGGAGCATTTTGTCAGCGTTTTTGCTCACACGCAAAGGAGATGCTGGCTATGCTCATACTATGCCTAACGCCGCAAAAGAACCTCCCAGGTAGAGCCACCAACTACGCCGTCAGGTTCTAAACCATAGCGTTTTTGTGCAGCTTTCACTGCTGCTTCGGTTGTCTCGCCAAAGTCGCCATCGGCATCACCTTTTAAGAAACCAAGCTTTTTCAGTTGTTGTTGCAACTTAACAACTTCAGAACCACGTAATCCTATACGCAAAATTGGCAATCCTTCTGAGGTGTATTGAATACCAGGAGTTCGTTTTGTAGTTGTGTTTGACTGAGTTCTAGTAGTTGATGTAGTACGCTTAGGCGGTTTCTTTGTGCTAGAAGTTGTAGTTTTTCTGGGAGTAGCAGGTCTTGGCTCAGGGTTGTTCGTAACTTGGGTTACAGCTTTTTTTGGGGTAGTAGGTTTTGGTTCTGGTCTAGTCGGAACTTGTGTTACAGCTTGTCTGGGAGGGTTGGGGTTGGGATTTCCAACGTTGGTGAGGTTACTAGCCTGGGTTGGAACAGGAAAATTTGTAGCTGAGTTAAATCTTGGCTGAGATGAAGGGGCGGTTGATGCTGCTACTGGTTGATTAGGAAAAAGTCGTTGCCAAGTGCTGGCATCAACAACGCCATCTGGATTCAAGCCAGCTGCTTGTTTAAATCGAGAAACAGCAGTAGCTGTATTTTCACTATAAATACCATCGACTGCACCAGAATAAAAACCCAAAAGTTTTAGAGCTGCCTGAAGTTCAGCTACACGTTCGCCTTGACTGCCAACTTTGAGGCTAGGGCGGTTGATGCTATTTCCAGGATTTACTTGGGCAATTTTTTGTGGGGCTGCTATTGATACTACAGCAGTTGAGGTAACAAGCAGAGGCGTAGCAGAAAACAAGAGTATTTTAATGGCTGATAAAGATTTAGACCTCTTTGGTTTCCAATCTTTTTGCCGTTTTTCCATTCTACAGCGATTTACAGTTGGGTCTAGTAATTTTAAGTGACTCAAAATACTTGCTGTCAGGCTGCTTTGCATGGAATTCACTCCCAGAATATTCTCATGCTAATGGTACAGCCGCTTGGTCTAAAAAACAGCTGCTGCATTTTACAATATCTCCGACGGGGGTCGTTGCGGCAGATTCTCAGTTCGCGATCGCTCGATTAATTGCTTCTTCTTGACCAACTAAAGACAAGTAAGGCTCTTTTAAATACTTACAAGCTGAAGCGATCGCATCCTTGGCACTCACCGCCGCAACCAATTCTTGGAACTTGGTGTCAAAATCAATTCCTAAGCCCAAAATTTCATACCAACCGTATATCTGAGCAATTTGCCCGTTGGTTTGTTTGCCCAAGGCGTATTGCCCCAGGATCTTGTTTTTAGCAGCTTGGAGTGCGCTTTCGGATACTTCGGTGGTAGACAACAAATCTACTTCTGTACGCAATCCTTCTAGGGCAATGCTGGTGTTTTCTGGTGCTGTACCCATATAAACCACAAATGAGGCTGGAAATAGCCTTGTGGAGTAAAAGGCGGATACTTCGTAAGCTAAACCGCGTTTTTCCCGCAATTCAACAAACAAGCGACTAGAAAGCCCATTTCCTAAGTAGGTACATAGCAACTTCAAGGCGGCGTAGTCATTAGAACTCACCGATGTTCCTAAATAACCGAGCATCACAATTGATTGTTGTGTTTGTACTGGTTTTAGCCTGATCTGCGGTTCTACCTTAATTTCAGGTAAATTCAGTATTGGTAGTGCCTGGGCTGGCGCTTGCCAATCAGCAAAAACTTCTTCCACCAACGCTACTGCATCTGTGGGTGTGACTCTACCAGCAATACTAATTACTACATTATCTGGACGAAAATAAGTCTGGTGATACTCCACTAAATCTGCACGAGTTAAGCGGCTCATGGTGGTTTCATCTCCCAGCACTGACATGGAGTAGGGATGATTTTGGTACATTACCTGCCGCATTTGTTCAAAAGCGACATTGAATGGTTGCTCTTTTTGCGAACGAATATCCTGGAGTGCTAAACGCCGTTCTAGTTCCACTTGAGTTTCAGGAAAAGTCGGCGATCGCAAAATCCGCCCTGCCAATGTTAAAATTTCCCCAAAATCAGATGTTACCGTCTTGAAAGATAGCAAAAAATAATCAGTGCCAGCATCCGCACTCAAACTTGCCCCTACAGACTCGACAATTTCTGCAATTTCCAAGCTAGAAAGTCCATCACATCCTTTTGTCATTACTGCTGAGAGCAAATGTGCCAACCCTGCTTGCTCCCGGTTTTCGTTACAACTACCGGCACGCACAAAAATTCGCGCTGCAATAATGTCCGCAGCCGGATTTTCTGTCACCACCACGACAATGCCATTATTCAATACAGTGCGATGGATAGGCGATTTTTGCAGCAAGGTTGTCATTTATCATTTGTCCTTTGTCATTTGTCACTTGTCATTTGCCCAATGCCCAATGCCCAATGCCCCATACCCAATGACTAACACGGTTTAAGTATAGTAACTGCATAATTCTCTAATGAGAGATACTGTTTAGCTAATTTTTGCAGTTCTTGGGCATCAAAAGACTGAATCTGCTGGGGATATGTCAGAGCTAATTCAGCTTGGGCAATGGTATTGTAATATCCATAAAGCCCTGTAAGTTGATTTGGCGTTTCGGTAGAAAACGCATACTCGTTACATAGCAACCTGCGTGTCCGAGCAAGTTCTGGTTCGCTAATTCCTTTAGTCTGCAAATCATCCAAATGAGCGCAAATTAAAGACTCAACTTTCTCTAGATTTTCTGGTTCTAACCAAGCAGTAATTGTAAATAAACTTGATTCTCGTTGTAGAGAAAAACTACTGCAAATTCCCTGTACCAATTGCAAATCTTCTCGTAAATCACGCACTAAACGCGAAGTCCGCCCTTCTGCCAATAACACTGACAAAAAATCTAAACCATAGCCAATACGGATATCTTCTACTCCGGGTACCAACCACGCCATCAACAATCGCGCTTGCTCTATGCGTAGTAAACACAGTTCTTGACGGTGAATTCCGGCGATCGCTGGCTTTGTCACTTTCTCCAACTGCGGACAATTCGAGGGTTCGGCAAAATCACTAAATGAATGACTTACCATTTCCCAAGCTGGTTGCTGGGCTATACCCCCTGCAATTACCACCGTCATGTTTTCCGGCTGATAGTGAGTGCGGTGAAAACAGCGCATTGCTTCTGGTGATTGCTGCATCAGTTCTTGCTCAGTACCCAACACCGAACGTCCATAAGGGTGATGCGGATAGATGCTTTGAATCAGTGCTTGAAATCCTATCCAGTCGGAATCGTCTTGACAGGAGCGAATTTCCTCTAGCACTACATCCCGTTCTCGGCTAAATTCATCTTCTGGAATTGCCGCGTTGAGTAGTAGTTCTCCCAAGTAGGGAAGAGTATCTTTTAAATAAGGAGCAGCTGTGGTGAGTGAATAATGAGCATAATCATAGCTTGTCGCTGCATTACTGATGCCTCCTTGATTTTCAACTTGGGAATCGAACATTCCAGGGGGTAGCGTCGCCGTACCTTTAAAAATCATGTGTTCTAGAAAGTGCGCCATGCCAAACCACGGTTTTGGCTCTAAGCTGGCTCCAGCACGCACCCAAACATCCGCCACAACTACGGGAGTAGTGGGAATTTCTTGATGAATAAAAGTTAAACCACTCTCTAGTCGGAAAATCGAGGCTGGAAATACGGTATTAGTTAGTTGTTTTAACAATTTTTTGTAGTTTTAACCACAATTTAACGCAATTGTGTCATTTTAACTCTGAACGCTACCTCATTTAGAATCAAGTTATACAGATTTAGGAGAATTATGCTATTGCTGTTCTCCACATTACCGAAAAATTAGAAACGTTATGCATTGTGAGGAAAATCGCAAATTACTTAAAATACTGGAATCTCAATGACAAATTCTGTTCCTTCACCAAGCACAGAATTGCAACTCAACCGCCCATCATGGGTTTCTTCGACAATTTGACGAGCGATCGCGAGTCCCAATCCTGTTCCTTTCCCAACCTCTTTCGTTGTAAATAGGCGGTCGAAGATCCTAGCCCTAACCTCCTCTGGCATTCCCTGACCGTTATCTTTGATGCGAATTACTACCATGTTTTGTTCACTGGATACTTCGGTATGAATCAGTATTTGGTGATGATTGGCTTGGGCTTGGGCAAAAGAAAGCCATTCACAGGAAGTATCTAAGACATCGATTGCGTTAGCAAGGATATTCATAAATACTTGATTTAACTGTCCTAAAAAGCACTTAACTGGCGGTAATTTTCCGTATTCGGTGATGACTTCAATTGCTGGACGTTTTTCGTTAGCTTTGAGGCGATACTTCAAAATCAACAGGGTACTCTCAATCCCTTCGTGGAGGTTACAAGCAACTTTTTCAGTTGTATCGGCTCTGGAGAAGGTGCGGAGACTAATGCTAATGTCTTTAATCCGATCGCTTGCCACCTTCATCGAACTTACTAGCTTTGGTAAGTCTTCAGTCAAGAATTCTAGGTCAATTTCTTCGCTATGCTCAATGACTGCGATCGCCGGATTGTCATGATGTTGTTGGTAGCATTGGATATGGGCGAGTAAGTCTTGAATATACTCTTCGGCATTGTTAAGGCTGCCTTTGAGAAATCCAATGGGATTATTAATTTCATGTGCCACCCCAGCAACCAAATTACCCAAGGTTGCCATTTTTTCATTTTGCACCATTTGTAATTGGGTATGCTCAAGTTCTTGTAGCGATCGCTCTAACTCTTGGGCATAATTTTGAGATTCTTGATAAAGACGGGCATTTTCTAGAGAGATGGCAGCTTGAGTGCATAGCAGTTGGATAACTTCGGTGCGATCGCTTGTAAATGCACCAATTGTCAGGGGATTTTCTAGATATAGCAGCCCGATGAGTTTACCCTGATTTAACATCGGCGTACACAACACACTCTTAGGTTGTTGCTGCATAAAATATGAGTCGGCGATAAAATCTGTTTGTGCTGTTGCATCATCCAGCACAACAGTTTTTAAGCTGCGTTTGACATAGTTTACCAATGTAATCGGAATGCTTTCACTGGTTAACAATGGTGCAGATACCAGGCTGACTCCTTCATTGATGGTAGCTACAGCTTCAACCACCAAGTCGCCCTGTTGAAGTACAAGTAATGCAGCTTTTTGTGCCCCAGCATTTTCCATCACCACTTGCAAAAGGGTAGTGAGTAATTGCTCTAATTGAATTTCACTGGAGAGAACTTGTGCGGCTTTAAAGATGGTGGCAAAATCGAGGGCTTCCGAAATACTGCTGCTAGAAAGATTTGTGTGGATGGTTTGATGTGGAAATGATGATGCATCGACGGTTGAACTCAGTTGAAAGCGATGATGCTGCCCTTGTAAGATGGGAGCCAGGAGTTGAGGATAGCGTTTTTCTAAATCCTCAGTTTTGGCTTTAGCACCCCAACGAGCATAGCAGTAATAAGCTTCTTGCATATAAACTTGGGCGATTTTTTCTTTGCCCCAGTCGAGGTAGAACTTGGCAGCTAGTTCATTGCTCAAGGCTTCTTCTTGGATATATTGGTTTTCTTTCGCTAGAGTTATGGCGCGATCGTACAATTCTATTGCTGCTATTTTTTCGCCTAAAACCCGATGGCGTTCTGCTTCCACCAAATCAAATTTGTGCTGGAAATTCATCGGTGCAAATTTGGCTCTAAACTGCAATTTTTCCTGATTTTCGCCAACTTTCAAGAGTAATTGCTCCTGTTGAGATGGTTCAGCCGTAGGATAGACAGCCAGCCGAGACAGAGAATCGTAGTAGTAGAAAACAGGCACAGATAGCATTCCTGCTGCACCGTTAAGGTATTGCTCTCCCTGATTTGCATTCTCAACTGCCGCCGAAAAATTCTCAAAAAGATAACCAAGTGTTAACTTACTCAAGAAAAATATATGGAGTGTTAATTCGTCGTTCTCTTTGATGAGCGCAGATAAAAGTTGTTCTTCTTGACAATTTTCACCAATGAGGCATTCTGGATTGTCGCTATATTCGATTAGATTTTTAATGCTTTGACAGACTATACTAGACCAATTTAATAAGCGCTGGTTTTTGGCGAAATTAGATTCGTAGGCTTTGATATCTGCTAGCAAGACTTCTAAAACTTCTGTGCCACTTAAGTAGACATAGAATAACTTGAAAATCATCGATGCAAGCACATGAAAAAAGTCGCCTGTTTCTAATCCAATATTATGAGATTCCTGTAATAAACTAATTGAGGCGCGAATATGTTGTTTATTAGATTGATTTAATGCAGCCACCTTAAATATAGTCATACTTTGAACAGATTTTGCTTGAAATCTATCCACAAGTATTAAAGCTAGCTGGCCAAATTCGTAGCCTGACTCCAGTTGGTTACAAATATTAAGTACAATTCCAAAATCTGCATACCCTGGTGCAGAGAGTGGTGCATTACCGTATTTAAGAGATAAATTTACCTCTTCGCAGGCAATAATTGGTAAAAGATAGGAAGAAGTCTGGTGGATAGCGGGAGCAATGCTAGCCATAATCCGCAAAGCAACCAAAGCTTTGGTATCATCCATCAATGGCAAATCAACTAAGCTCTGAATATTTCTGGCTGCCAAAGTTGAGAGTGTGTTGACTACATATTGCTGAATGTCTGGAGGTGTTACTGATTCAGGTAATGTTACCCCAAGTTGAGCGAGAAGTTCACACCCTGTTGCGATCGCTCGGAATGGTTGACCCTGAACCTGATAAGCTTGGAGTTGCACTTCATAAACTTTCACTCTATCCAGTAAGGTGGTTGTTTGTTGAATGACAACCTGGATAAGAGATTCCATCTGCTCAAATTCATTGTTGAGAAAAGCAGCTTCGGCAGCTTCTTCGTGTAAACTTCGAGTCAATTCGTAGGCGATTTTCCAACTATTAATCGGTAGCAACTGCATTCCATAATTGAGATAATGAATTGCTGCGGCATAAGCGGTAGCTTCTTTCGCTTTTCGACCGGCATTCAGATTTAACTGAGCTAACTGTTGACGTTGAGTCGGCTGGGTGATTAATGCCATTCCCCAATTCAACTGACTGACAATCTCGAAAATTCGCTCCTCTTGCTGAGACTCAGAGGTATTTTGTAAGAGTAATTGACCAATTTTTAGATGAGTAAATTGTTTCTCTTCATCTGGAATTAGAGAGTAAGCCGCTTGCTGCACGCGATCGTGTAAAAATTTATAGGTGGGGATTTGGAAATTAGAATCTAAGGCGTTTGAGTCATAAATATGTTCATTATCTTGAAAAAATTTATAAACTTCACTAGTAGGTAAAACTAACCCTTCTTGCAAAGCTTTCCATAAAGATGCTGCTGCTTCCGTTTCCGATTGTTCAGAAACAATTGCTAAGGTTAGCAAATCAAACTGGTTGCCAATACATGCAGCTAATTTCAACATATCTTGCGTTGCATCTGGCAATTTTTGCAACTGTAGCGCTACGAATTCTACAACATCATCCGTAAGGGCGAGTGCTTTCACAGCAACAATATCACATTGCCAGTAACCTTGAGCAAAATTAAAAGTAATCAGTCCATCTTCATACAATGCTTTGAGAAAGTGCGTTGCAAAAAATGGATTTCCTTGAGTTTTTTGATAGACGAGTTGCGTTAGTGGTTGGGCAGTTTTACTTGAACAACTCAAGGTATCAACTACCAATTGATTTAAACTAGCTTTACTTAACGGAGCTAAAGTAATGCTGTGGATTGTCGCATTGACTTTGCGAATCTCCGCTAAAGTCAACATCAACTGATGCGCGGTAGATACTTCATTGTCTCGATAAGCCCCAATTAAAAGTAAAGCTCCACTTCCTGATTCGCTCATCAACAACTGCATCAATTTGAGTGATGCAGAATCAGCCCACTGCAAATCATCGAGGAAAATTACTAATGGATGTTCTTTTGTGGTGAATACCTGAATGAACTTTTGAAAGAGTAAATTGAAGCGATTCTGGGCTGCACTCTGTGAAAGTTCCGTTGCAGGTGGTTGTTGACCAATAATTTGTTCTAATTCGGGAATTACTTCAAGAATAACTTGCCCCTCATCCCGCAGCACTTGTAAAATTTTATTTTTCCAAGTTGACAATTGGACATCACTTTCACTCAGTAATTGTCCCATTAAGTCTCGAAATGCCTGCACAAAAGCGGAAAAGGGAATATTCCGATTAAATTGGTCAAATTTGCCTTTGATGAAATAGCCTCTCTGCCGAACAATAGGTTTGTGAACCTCGTTAATTAAAGCAGTTTTACCAATACCAGAAAAACCAGCTACCAGCATTAGTTCTGTTTGGTTGTTGGTAACGCGTTCAAATGCTTTCAGCAGAGTTTCAACTTCATGCTCGCGCCCATAGAGTTTTTCTGTGATAATAAAGCGATCGCACACATCCCGTTGAGCAATTGGGAAACTTACAATCTTACCCGTCTCCTTAAGTTGAGCTAAACAATTTTCTAAATCATATTTCAGCCCAAATGCACTCTGATAGCGGTCTTCGGCATTTTTCGCCATCAATTTGCTAACGATAGATGAGAGTACAGGCGCAATTTGTGGATTAATCTCATGCACTAAAGACGGAAGTTTGGCAATATGACAATGTACCAATTCCATCGGATCGGGCGATTGAAATGGTAATTGCCCTGTTAGTAATTCGTAAAAAGTTACACCCAGAGAATAAAAATCAGTCCGGTAATCAATCCCCCGATTCATTCGTCCGGTTTGCTCTGGAGACAAATAGCCAAGTGTCCCTTCTAATACATTAAAACTCATGAGGCTTTGAGTTTCTCGTGGCAACAAAGATGCAATACTAAAGTCAATTAACTTAACTTCTTTAGTTTCTGGATGAATTAAAATATTGGCAGGTTTAATATCTTTGTGAACGATCCGATAACGAATTAGAATATCTAATGTATTGCACAGTGCGATCGCAATTTGTAAAAACTCAATGAGAGCTTGTGTTGTTTCCCCTATTCTCCTATTCTCTACTCTGTCTTGCCACTGCTTTAGAGAAATTCCCCCAAAGTCTTCCATCACTAACACATAGCCATTCTGATAGGGTTCCAGACTATAGGTTTGGATGATTCCAGGTAGATTCAAATTTTTGGCAATGGTGAACTGGTTGCGAAACTGTAGCAATTCGCTGAAGCTGGGATAAGCAGTTTTCATCAGCTTAATCACCACAGATTTTTGGTCAGTTTCTCGATTAGCACGATAAACCAAGGTTCGAGAACCGTTGTAGAGTTCTTTGCTAATTTGATATCCGGGAATGCTGACCATAGGGCTTAATTCTTGAGACCTCAGTATCTAGGTTTCCCAAAAACATGCCTATCTTTACTGTCAGTTCGCTTATTTTAAACTGATTTAAATAATTAAAGCTCCCAAATTCTAATTGACCTTGGGAGCTAATAATTTTAAGTTCACCGCGACGCCGTTTTACCTAAGTTTATGACCTGGGTTTATCCAGGTGGGAACCTAAATTCCTCGTTTAAAGTTTCCGGGTACATGCCCGGTATACTGCCACGAGAACAGTTGACTCCCTTGTCATTAAAGGCATAGATCAAAAAACTTGATGGCAGTCACCAACGTCGTAGTGCAACTCACTCATTATAGCTTTTCAAAAGATGTTGTGTGTTCAATATCGAAACTTTCCCATCTATTTACCTGGGATACCAGATAGATTCTATGTTGCGGGCGATGTTATTGGCGTATGCACTTGCCGACTCTCGATTTTGATTATCCAGCAAAACAGTGACATGTCCCAACTTCCGCCCAGGACGTGATTCTGTCTTCCCATACCAGTGAACGTGCGCCTGGGGAATTTCTGCTATTTGTTGACGTTGGCTTTGGTAGTCACTGTAAGAATTTTCATACCCCAGTAAATTAACCATTACAGCACCAGCGCATTCTAAAGCCGGATTCCCTAAAGGTAAACCACAAACCGCTCTGAGGTGTTGCTCAAACTGAGAAGTTTCGCAAGCGTCAAGAGAAAAATGTCCAGAATTGTGGGTACGTGGTGCAATTTCATTTACCAGTACTTTGCCATCAGCCCTGAGAAATAGCTCAATTCCAAAAATTCCCACTACTTCTAGGCTATTTAATAGAGTATGTGCGATCGCTTGGATTTCTGCTACTTGATTGGGCGTAATTTCGGCTGGCGCAATCGCCCGCCGACAAACTTGTTGTTCTTGTTGGGTTTCTACTACTGGGTAAGTGACAATTTCTCCCTCCACAGAACGAGCTGCAATTATTGCTAATTCTCTTTCAAAAGGAACAAATTCTTCTACCAAGAAAAGTGATTGATTTAAAGTCTTTGTTGTGGTTTCATGACTTAGCTTTTGTTCTAAAGCAGCAAAATCCTGAATTATGAAAGTACCTTGACCGTCATAACCATGACGACGGGATTTCAAGACTGCTGGAAAACCTAGATATTCTATTTTGGATTGAATATTTTCCACCTCCTCAAGGGCGAAAAATTGAGGAACTGGTAAGCCCAAATCACGTAAATAGCAACGCTGATGATATTTATCTAAAAGAGGAGCTAAAGCTTCTAATTTGGGACGGAAACAAACGCCTTGCTGTGATAAAAGAGATAAAGCTTGCAGGTTAACAAATTCGTTTTCAAAGGTGATAACATCGCATTTTTGAGCTAATATTTCCGTAGCACTTGCATCATCAACTGGCGCGAAAACAGTTTCCTGAGCGATTGACACGGCCGGGTCGTGAACGCTTGGAGTTTGTACTATTAATTCTACTCCTAGCTTCTGTGCTGCATCCGCCATCATCCAGGCTAGTTGTCCGCCACCAATTACACCAACACGCTTCATTGACATCCTAGAGAATCACGAGTTTGCACGCCTGTTTTGGAATTCACACCACTGGCTTTTTCGCACAGTTCTTTAATTTGCGCTCTATCCAAAATTGCATCTGTAAAATCTGCACCGTCTATATTTACATCATTAAATATGGCGCGGAGCAAAAGAGCTTCTTTGAAAACTACATCGCTCAAATCTGCCTTAGTCAAGTTTACCTGATCGACCATTGCATTCGTTAAATCCGCTCCGTGGAGATTTGCTTTTGTCATCACCGAAGCGCTCATGACTGCTCCCCGTAAGTCAGCGTTTGTAAAGTTAGCCAATTCCATATTGGCGTTAGAAAACTCCGCAGCTTGCAAACTCTGTCCAGAAAAATCACGTCTTGATAGCTCTGCATTGCTAAATGACAGTGGATGAGTCCAGTCTACTGCCACTGCTGGATCGGCTACACACCAGATAATAATTCCGAGAAGGAATGCTAGTGTTTGCCGCCAAAAGATATTGAGAGCCAATTTAGTGTATAATTTCCCCATTTAATTACCGCATTTGAATATTAGCAAGACTGAATCGTACTAATTGAGACTCGCAGCCTTGCTACTGGACTTGGATAACGTGTATTTCCGTTGCTTAATATTTTGTAACGCAAAAAGAGCATAAACTTCTTACTTTCGCAAAATTCTCCCTGCTACTTGAGGTAGAGAGGGGCAATCTGCGATCGCACTAAAATTAAATATTCAGAACAATATTTATACAATAGCGATCGCCATGACTGAGTATAAATTGTTTCTCCGATCGAGCAAGCTTTAGCAAAATAGAGACGGGGAGCATAATCTATCGCTCTTGATAAAGATAAAACTTGAAATTCCTAACTCTAAAGGAATAATTTAGCTGAGTAAAGCAATATTTCCTATGGTCTATGCTTGTTGACCTATTTACAATTATTCATTTGTAAATTTAAATTTTCAAGATATAAAAAGTTTTTTTGAGCAGTAATACTCATGGAGTTATTTACAATTCTTGACTTTCCATTTTTCAAGTAAAGTTTGTTGTCTTTTAAATTCAACAGCCCCGATCAACTGTTAGTCTTTTAATTAATGAAAGCAAGGTTTGAGTCGTAATTATATGCGTCTCAATTGCTTAACAAAGCTTAAATATCGAGCATTAGCGTTCACTTTATAGCGATTAGTTAGTTCTTCAGGAATCTCCCAGAGTTTACATTCACCAACTACACAACTTCTACAAACCGAACTCCGAAACCCGATGATGAATCATTACTCTGTTCAATGGATTGAGGCATGGTGTCAAGAAAATGGCTGGACAGATTTATTTGTTGAGCGACGTAACAACTTCTGGGCTTTTCCTCCGGGTGGGGTAATGCCAGAGCCAATTCCAGTTCATGTTCTCAGATTGATTAAAGCCGAAAAAGGACTGACTTTTGAAGAGCGATTGTGGTCAATGTCCGCAGTAATAGGCACAATCCTAGCTGTTCTTTTTACCTTTTGGTTTCAGTCGCCAATGCCATTAGTTTTAGCTTTCGCTTTTAATGCTGTTACGGTGGCTCAATTTGAACTTGAAGATGCCTAAATTTTTATGTTGGGCTTTGCTATTAAAAACTGCTCTTGTCTACTTTCAGCAAGAGCAGTTTTTAATTTTTAAGAAGAAAGAATTCAGGAGTCAGGTGGTCGCCGAGCCTGTCCTGAGCGTAGCCGTTGGCGCAGCCTCTCGTAGAGAAGGGCGCAGTCGAGGTGAGTCAGAATGGGCTAAACCTTAGCTATCCGCTAACAGAATTGAATTCTGTGGGACTCGCTACCGCAGCGCGAACATAGAGAACATCTTAATTTTGAATCCTAACTTCTGAATTCTTCTTCAATAATTTGTATAGCAGCCGTCTAGTCTATTAAGACATAACAATTAGAAATCACTAATACTTAAGAGCAGCTAGCAGGTAAAGCTACCTTCGCGTGTTTGTTAACATAGTCCACAAATAATTGCTTCAATCGGGGACTAACACCAGCGTGTTCAAAGAATCCAAAGCCGAGATTTCTTGCTTTTGCTAAGGTTTCCTCTGGCGTTAATCCTTCCTGGATAGCGATACTCAACAGCGCAATTCCAGTCGAGCGCATTCCGGCGGCACAATGGACAACCGCTGGTTTCGGGATTTGTTCGAGTGTCGTGAGGATTTTGGTAATTACCTCTTCATTCAAATTTTTGAGATCCACCTTGAGGGGAACATTTTGATAATACAGCCCCAATGCTTCCGCTACTTTTTGCTCATCCTTAGAAAATCCTAGTTCATCAGGCGATCGCAGATTGAGAACGGACTTAAAACCTTCTTGAATAGCTTGCTCAAGCTGTTTCGGTATGACTTGTCCTGTAGTTGTCAAGTTTTCGTTAATTTGTATGGCGTTGATCACATTCACTCCTTTTGACTTTCTAATATCTGCCAGCTTGCTAAATACTCTAAGAGAGCAAGCTTTAAGCAGATATTCAAAATAAGCACAACAAAATTAGCCAAATATCACAAGATATTGCTTGATTACTTCAAAATTTGTCTTTCGAAGTTGGTTATTTTATTGCTTTATCCATAATATACGGTTTGTCGGTAGATTTAGTGGTGATTAAAGCTTGTAATACTTTTTGTCGATAAGATTACCGTAGTTTATGTTTCAGAAGTTATAGTATTTGACAAGCTGGGAGAGCAATTATATTAGAATTTTGCAAATAAGGGTATAAATAATGACTTTTATTGAACAGGTTCCTTCTCTATCGATTGGAATAGTATTATTCCCAAATGTGACGCAGTTAGATTTCACGGGGCCCTACGAAATCTTTGTCAGATTGCCAAAGGCGCAGGTATATTTGCTAGCGGAAACACTCGAACCAATTCGGAGCGATCGCGGCCTTACCTTTCTACCTGACACAACCTTTGCTCAAGCCCCAGCCTTAGATGTGTTATTTGTGCCAGGAGGCCCAGGTATCAACGCCAAAATGGAAGATGAAAAGTTTCTCAATTTTCTTAGAAACCAAGGGAAACAAGCTCGCTACGTTACTGCTGTCTGCACTGGTTCTCTGCTGCTGGCGGCGGCGGGTTTACTTCAGGGGTATCACGCCACTACTCACTGGCAATCGTTGGATTTGCTTGAGATGTTGGGAGTTGAGACAATTGCCCAAAGAGTTGTCATCGATCGCAATCGAATTACAGGTGGCGGTGTGACAGCTGGCATTGATTTTGGACTAGCGATCGCTGCTGAGTTATTTGGAGAAGCGATCGCCCAAGCAATTCAACTAGGGATCGAATACAATCCCCAACCACCCTTTAACAGTGGTTCTCCCCAAACTGCTCCGGCGGCTGTACTTGCTCGTGTTACCGCTGCGAGTCATAATGTTCAGGAAATTAGACGGCAAATTGTCCAGCGAGTTGTAACTCAATTGCAAACTACTAATATCAGCTAATTGATGTGTTGCGATGTCTATGACGGGCTACTGCCTACCCAACTAAAATTTTTATATCCCAAACTCGATATCTTTGGCTTAGAAAGTCAAACAAGCATCTAATACAAATTTCAAATGAACACTAACGAAATATCTCTTCGACCTGCCCAAGAAACAGATGCGTGGGTGCTGAGTGCAATTCATATTGCTGCTATCAAAGCTCTACCTGCAACTTTCTACACCCAAAAAGAACTTTTAGCTTGGCGCAATTACCGCGACAAACCTGATGGTTCAAATATCTTGAAGAGTATGAAAACAGAATCTTTCTGGGTTGCGATCGAGGGAGATGTTGTTGTCGGTTTTGCTAGTTTCATTGTTGATGAACTCATCGGGCTGTATGTTCATCCTAAATATCAAGGTAAAGGGATTGGCCGTGCTTTAGTTCAACATTTTTGCGACGAAGCAACTGAGCAAAGTATAGACAAGGTAATTACAACTGCTAGCCTTTATGCTGAAGGGTTTTATTTACGATTGGGATTTACTGCTATCCAAAAAGCACCTCATTATTTAAGAAGTGGGATAGTTGTTCCAGTTACTAAAATGAGTAAAACATTAGCTATTGCAGCGAAATCAACTTAAGAGGGAAATATTTTCAATAACTTTAAAAATGTTGGCATTAATACTATTTTCCCTAAATTACGACTACTTTTTCTACATAATCTATGATCAAAGTAAGTACTTGCCAGCATAAATGCATAAAACTATCCGTTCATCAACTCTCACCCGTACACGTTTGATAGAAGCCGCCTTGCAGGTATTTGCCAGTTTAGGTGTTCAAGGAGCAACTACCCGTGAAATAGCTCGTGTTGCTGGTGTAAATGAGGTGACTTTATTTCGCCACTTTGCTAGCAAAGAACAACTTCTGGGAGCAGTAATGAAAAATGCCTTAGCACTCCAGACAGAAGCCCTTGCACACCCCGAAGCGTGGACACAGGATCTCAAAATTGATTTAAAACAGTATGCCCATCTTTACAATACTATGCTGGAGACGCAGGAAGACTTAATTCGTACCTTCATTGGAGAAGCCAAACGTCATCCAGAGGCAGCCAAACAAGTGATTCAAGAAGCTGCCAAGCCCTTAGCCGAAAAACTGGTAGCTTACCTGCAATCGAGTCAGAAACGAGGCACTGTCAGAGCAGACCTCGATCCATTTCCGGCTGTCGATATGTTCACAGGAATGCTGTTAGCTGGAATGCTATGCCGCAGTGCAAAATTCAATTCCAGCAGCTATAGCTGTGAGGACTATATCGAAACCTGTGTAGATATTTTTGTGCGCGGTATAAGTACTACTCCCCTCTAATACCATTTTACTTTCAGGTTGATACAAATAGGGAGCAGGGGAGCATACTTCGACTACGCTCAGTAACCGTGGGAGCAGGGGGAAAGAGTTAGAGACAAATTATTGTTTCTGTATTTTAAATTATTCTTGAAGTTTAACTAATATAAATACCAGCTTATTTATATACATAAAGATATATGAAAATTTTAAAAGGTAAGGTTGTCAGTGGTTTCGGAAACTTTTCTTACTGGATTGAGAAACTCCAAGAATATTACTTGAAAAAAACCGGAATGAAATTCTTCCCTGGAACTTTAAATATTCAATTAGATCGACCTTACCATCTCCCGAAAAATGTTATGCGTCTGGAAAAGGAAGAATATGGAGGGACTGTTTCTGTGAGCATTGTTCCTTGTCAGATATTTGGTAGAGATGCTTTTATCTTAAGAACAGACAAAAATAATACTGAAAATGGAGATCATCCAAAAACAATTATTGAGATAGCTTGTGATGTGAAACTGCGGGAGCTATATAACCTTAAAGATAATGATTTGATTGAAGTTGAGATTCACGATGTCTAATTTATCTGAATTAAACAATCTGCTTGGAGATGAAGCGTTAATCCATTACGCGAGTGGTCAAGAGCAAGATCGGTTATCAAAAGGTGCAGGTCTGCTGGAATTAGCCCGAAGCCAAGAACTTATTAGCCGCTACCTACCGCCTCCTCCCGCAGTGATTTTCGATGTTGGCGGTGGTGCTGGCGTTTATTCTTTTTGGCTTGCTCAACAGGGTTATGAAGTCCATCTCATTGATGCTGTTCCTTTGCACATAGAGCAAGCCCGACATTTGTCTCAAGCTCAACCGGAATATCCTCTAGCTAGTTTGGCTGTTGGAGACGCTCGGCAACTCAATCGGGCGGATAATAGCGTTGATGCTGTTCTGTTACTTGGGCCTTTGTATCATCTGACTGAGCGCACAGATCGGATTATTGCTTTACGTGAAACTCATCGGATCTTAAAAACTGGAGGTTTTGTTTTCGCTGCGGGAGTTTCTCGTTTTGCTTCAACCTTAGATGGATTATTTGGCGGACATTTAGACGATCCAGAGTTTGTAGAGATTGTTAAACAGGATTTGATTGATGGTCAACACCGCAACCCAAACAACCACCCTCGCTACTTTACAAAAACCTTCTTTCATCATCCAGAAGAACTCAGAGCAGAGGTTGAAGAAGCGGGTTTACATTCTGAAAAGATTTTAGCGATTGAAGGGCCAGGCTGGTTATTACAAAACTTTCAAGAACACTGGAATGAGCAAGGTCGCCGCGATCGCCTTTTAGAAGCGATTCGCTGGTTAGAAACCGAACCCTCTATGTTGGGGATGAGCGCTCACATTATGGCTGTTGCCCGGAAATAGGCGGTTAATGCTCAACGCACAGCTTTCAAGGTATCGTAAAGTAGCTTGTAGCGGTTAAAACCTGCTTCGTACAAAAGATTTGCCTGTGGCTGTACTACATTACTATCCTGCGGGAAAATCTTGAGTGCAGTTGCTAAATTGGGGTAAACACCAATCCCTACCATTGCCAAAATAGCTGCTCCGTAAGCAGCTCCTTCCTCAGCTTTGGGTGCAATGAGTTTTGTTTGCAAAACATCTGCCAAAATTCGTAACCAGATGTGAGAACGTGCGCCTCCACCCGTTGCTAAGAGTTGATCGAGGGGAGCGATCGCACTAATTACCTCCAATGCTGACCGCAAGCTAAATGCAACCCCTTCCAGCACAGCACGAATTATATCTGCTTGTGTATGAGCTAATGACAAATTTACCAAAGCACCGCGAGTATCTGGATCGAGGTGGGGACTGCGTTCTCCTGCAAGGTGGGGTAGAAATAGCACACCACGCGCCCCAGGATGCGATCGCTCTGCCATATCCATCAGTTCGGTGTAAGATATATGCGCTGCAAATGTATCTCGATACCAACGCAGAGAACCACCTGCTGCTAACGTCACCCCCAGCAGATGATAGCCGCCATCCACATGGCAGAACAAATGTACCCGACCTTCGGCATCGGGAATTGGGCGCTCGCATGGTGCAAAGATTACTCCGGATGTGCCGATACTCAAACTACCCCGACTCAGGTTGCTGGATGAGATGCCTAAACCAATTGCGGCTGCGGCATTATCACCTCCGCCTGCGACTACAGGTAATCCCACAGGTAATCCCACGCGCGCGGCTATTTCTGATTTTAACCGTCCAGCGATCGCAGTAGATTCGATTACCGGAGGGAATAACGCTGGATTAATATTAAGAGCATGGAGAATATCTGTATCCCATTGCCGATTTGCCAGATTTAGACAGCCGACACCAGAAGCATCAGATGGTTCCGTTACTACTTTGCCAGTTAGCACATATCCCAGATAATCTTTGGGCAAAAGAATCTGCCATAACCGAGTGTATGCTTGTGGTTCTTCAGTCCGCAACCATAAGAGCTTCGGCAGTTGAAATCCTGTAATTGCCGGATTTCCAGTGCGCTGGATCAACTCCTGTCGGGGAATAGCGGCTTCAATCTCAGCAACAGCTTTACCAGTGCGCTGATCGTTCCATAAAATTGTCGGTCTAATCGCTTTGCCTTGGGCATCAAGAGCAACCATACCATGCATTTGTCCAGACAAACCGAGGGCAATTGCCCGATGTCCGTTTAGCTGTTGAGTAACATCGAAGAGAGCATCCAAGCTAGCTTCCACCCAATCCGATGAGTTCTGTTCCGTCCAACCGGGTTGTGGAGTTAAAAGGGGATAGCTTCTGGTTGACTGAGCGATAATTTGCCCTTGCAGATCAACTGCGATCGCTCGTACTCCTCCTGTACCCAAGTCTAAGCCAATTACGATGTCAGTCATATCAAGTTCGGATAATAGTTATACCAATTCGCAATTCGCAATGGGCGCAAGACTTTCATGATTTACATCTGTTGCCTTATTTTGGAGAATTGGTGTTATGCTTCCTACAGTCATTGCACCCCACCCCGCCAAAGCTACGTTTTGTCTCCCTTCTCCTTAGCAAGGCTATGGTGTACACACAATTCTTTTGACCTGCAACTTAATTAGACTTCTCCGGAAAAGATTTAGAAACCTTAAATTCAGGCGCAGACCTAACCCCCCTACCCCCCTTCCCTTCAAGGGAAGGGGGAATTAAAGCCTCTCTCCGCTTGCCTAACGGCAGGCTGACGCCAACGGGGAGAGGTTTGGAGAGGGGTCATGGATTAATTTTCGGAGATGTCTATTGCATTGACCTGCAACTTAATTGCATTGACCTGCAACTTAATTGCATTGACTTGCAACTTAATTGCATTGACCTACAACTTAATTGCATTGACCTGCAACTTAATTGCATCGACTTGCAACTTAATTGCATCGACTTGCAACTTAATTGCATTGACTTGCAACTTAATTGCATCGACCTGCAAAAATTAATCCACCCGGCGTTACGTAGCAACTTTAAAATTATTGTGTGTACACAGTAGCCTTTGCAAGGAAAGGGGATTAAGGGTGGGGTTCTTCGTGTTTAATAAGTAATCAAGCGAACATGATATTAATTGCCCCTCAAAATTTTCAAGGTTAGAAGGCGGAAATTAAACTTCCGCCTTCAAATGTTACAGCTTCCACTCTCTGGTTAAGTTTTCTGTAATAATTTAACTAATGTTTCTTTAGCTCCAAACTCATACAACCTGCGTAAATGGTTCGTAACTGCATCAACAAAAAGCGGTGATTGGGACAAATCGCCAAAAATCTCAGTTAAATTGAGCAATGGTTTGGCATCGCTGTCACTGGAATGAGCTAGTTGAGTTAGAGTACCTGCTATTGGGTCATCAATGGGAATGGGATTCCCTCGGTCATCCTGTCCGTTGAGGTAACGGAACCAAGCAGCAACCGTTAGGCTCATGTAATCAATTGCCCCTCCTTGATGCAGCGCGTCACGCACTGAGCCGAGAATAAATTTTGGCATTTTAGCGGAGCTATTCAGGCAAAGACGCGGCAGTTGATCTCGAATTTTAGGATTGGCAAAGCGTTCAATTAAGGTCTTTTTATAACTATCTAAATCAATTCCAGGTACGGGTTGAAGTGTGGGCGTAACTTCTGCCATCAAATTATCGACGGCTTGCCGAATTAATCGATCTGCCATAACTTCATGAACGTAAGTGTAGCCAGCCAAGGAGCCAAGATAGCCAATTAACAAGTGACTGGCGTTGAGCAGCCGGATTTTCATCATCTCATAGGGATGAACATCACTCGTCATCTGAACGCCAACTGATTCCCAATCAGGTCTACCCGCGCTGAAATTGTCTTCGACTACCCACTGAAGAAACGGTTCGGCAACAACTGGAAAGGCATCATCAATGTTAAACTGTTCCGCCACCATTTTGATATCTGCTGGTGTGGTGGCGGGAGTAATGCGATCGACCATGCAGTTGGGAAAAGCTACCTGTTCGGCAACCCAACTTCCCAATTTTGGGTTCTGCATTTGGGCAAATGCGGTTAACATTTTGCGGGCAATGTTACCGTTACCTTGGAGATTGTCGCAGGACAACACGGTAAATGGTGCGATTCCCTGTTGACGGCGGCGATCAAGGGCTGCTGTCAAAAAGCCATATACTCCTATTGGTTCATCAGGATGCTGCAAATCGTACTGGATTGTCGGGTGATTGGCATCGAATTCACCGCTACCTTCAATATAGTAGTAACCGCCTTCGGTAATGGTGAGGGTAACGATGCGGCATTTGGGGTCTGCTAAAGTGTCAATCACAGCTTGGCGGTTATCTGGGGCAAACAGATATTTTGTAATTGCTCCGATCGCACGAGCGCGATCGCCTTCTGGGGATCTTTCAACTAAGGTATACAAACAATCTTGAGAGTTCAGTGCATCCCGCATTCGTTTGTCGAATTCCAGTAGCCCAACCCCGCAGATTCCCCATTCACTACCGGGATTTTGATGAAAGTAATTATCCAGGTATAATGCCTGATGTGCGCGATGGAACCCACCCACACCGATATGGACAATACCGTTAGTAATTTGGTGGCGATCGTAATTGGGTACGCGAACGTTATTTCCTAAATTAGACAAAGATGCTTCATTCAGCTTGATTGCCGATCCTGTGCTGATATTGCTGTTCATGGGATTCATTTTGGGTTAGGTGGTGACGATGAACTTTGGGGATGGCTTCACCGTCGCGATCGAACAAATGGCAAAGCTCACCATTAATGTAAATCGGAACGTAATCATGCATAATGGCTGGATTATCTCCGTCTGTTTGCACAACTATAGTTTCGCCACCTGCAATCTTGATGTAGAGAAAGGTTTCTCCGCCTAATCGTTCTACGACTAATACTTCACCATTCACGCTTGGGTTATTGCGATCGAGCCGCAGATGTTCGGGACGAATCCCTAATGTTGCTCTATCCCCAACTGACAGGGTTTTGGGCTTCACCGGAATTGTTACGGTTGCGTCACCAGGGAGTCTAACTGTTGCCCCAGAGTCATTGACGGCTGAAACTGTCACCGAAATAAAGTTCATTTTTGGCGAACCAATAAATCCGGCGACGAATAGATTGCGGGGATGGTGGTAGAGTTCCAGAGGAGAACCCATTTGTTCGATGATGCCGCCTTGTAATACCACAATTTTGTCGGCAAGGGTCATTGCCTCAACTTGATCGTGAGTAACATAAATCATCGTGGCTTGCAGGCTGTCGTGTAAACTGGCAAGCTCAATCCGCATTTGCACCCGCAATGAAGCATCCAGGTTGGACAGTGGCTCATCAAACAAAAATACTTTCGGATTACGCACCAAAGCACGACCGATCGCCACGCGTTGCCGTTGTCCTCCTGATAGTTCTTTGGGCTTCCGGTTCAAAAGCGGCTCTAGTTGCAGGATACGAGCGACTTCACGCGCCCTTTCATAACGCTGGGCTTTGGACATACCCGCAAGTCGGAGGCTAAAGGCCATATTTTCTGCCACTGTCATGTGAGGATATAAGGCATAAGTTTGAAACACCATCGCCAAACCACGTTTATCGGGTGGCACATCATTGACTTTTTGTCCATCAATAAGTAAATCGCCAGAGGAAATTTCTTCTAGTCCAGCAATCATCCGGAGTAAGGTTGATTTCCCACAACCGGAGGGGCCGACGAAGACCACAAATTCGCGATCGCCCACGTCGAGATCGATGCCTTTGATAATCTCTGTGTCGGCGTAGGTTTTATGGATATTTCTTAAAGCAACTGTTGACATAAAATGTTTCCATTAACGGGTTTAAGTTTTTCTCACGCACAGACGTAGAGGTGCAACATTTAATTAATTCGTAGCAAATTCTCTGCGTACCTTTGCGCTTACCTCTGCGCCCCTATGCGTTTAAATTTAAAACCTCAATTCGCCAAGGTTTTACGCAAAGCTGTAAGAGTGCCTGCCTTCTACTTCACAGCACCAAAAGTCAGACCCCGGACTAATTGCCGTTGACTCAGCCAACCGAAGATGAGGATGGGTGCGATCGCTAGTGTTGACGCTGCGGAAAGTTTTGCCCAAAATAATCCTTGAGGACTGGAAAAGGAAGCAATAAAGGCTGTAAGTGGGGCGGCATCTGCCGTTGTCAAGTTCAAGCTCCAAAATGCTTCGTTCCATGACAAAATAATCGAAAGCAAAGCTGTGGATGCAATTCCGGGCACTGCCAATGGCAACAACACATGAACAAGTTCTTGCTGAGTGGTTGCTCCATCCATGCGATCGGCTTCGAGAATTTCTTTAGGAACTTCTTTGAAGAAGCTGTAAATCATCCAAACGACGATTGGCAAATTAATCAGGGTATAAATGATAATCAAACCGATGCGAGTATCCAGTAATCCGGCGTTGCGGCACAAAATGTAAATTGGTACTAGCACACCAACAGGTGGCAGCATTTTGGTGGACAGCATCCAGAGTAAAGTTCCCTTGGTGCGTTTGGTTGGGAAGAATGCCATTGCGTAGGCGGCAGGTACGGCAAGCAGCAGCGCGACTATAGTCGAGCCAAGGGAAATCGCTACGCTGTTAAATGCATAATTGAAATAATTTGCCCGGTCTTGGATTGCAATATAATTCTCCAATGTCGGGCGGAAAAATAACTGTGGAGGAGTTGAAACTGCCGCTACTTCAGTTTTGAAACTGGTGATAAACATCCAGAAAATTGGAAAAAACAATATGCAGGCAGCAAGCCAGCCGAGCAATGTCCATAGCCAAATCTTCGAGGTTTTACGTGCCATAATGCTAATTCGTAATTCGTAATTCGTAATTATGTAAGCCATTTTGGTTTGCGTTGGTAGCCTTATTTTGGAGATGTTTATTAGGTATCCAAATTACGAGCAACACTACGCATCAAAAAGATTGCGACGATGTTGGCAAGGATTACGGCAATTAATCCACCGGCTGAAGCACCACCGACATCGAATTCCAGTAAGGCTTTTAAGAAGATGTAATAGGCCAGGTTAGTGGTTGCAAGCCCTGGCCCGCCGCCTGTGGTAACAAAGATTTCGGCAAAGATGGTCAGGAAGAAAATTGTCTCAATCATGGCAACCACAGAAATAGCGCGGCTTAAATGCGGTAGCATGACGAAACGAAATAGAGCGATCGCATTTGCCCCATCCATTCGCGCAGCTTCTAACTGGTCGCGATCGAGTGATTGAATGGCTGTTAATAAAATCAGCAAAGCAAAGGGCAGCCATTCCCAGGAAACAATAATAATGATGGCAAGCAGGGGAACGCTGGCAAACCAATCAATTGCTCCCAAACCCAAACCTCTGGTAATTTGAGCAAATAGCCCATTCACTGGATGCATCAGCATATTTTTCCAGATTAGGGCGCTGACTGTGGGCATGACGAAAAATGGAGAGATTGCCAGTACTCGCGCTACTCCACGACCATAAAAATCTTGGTCAAATAGTACTGCTAGTAATGTGCCTAAACCAATTGTGATTGCTAAAACGGAAACAACCAAAACTATTGTGATGGCGATCGATGTCCATAAAGCTGAGTCACTGAGGATGAAAGTGAAATTTTCAATCCCGATGAATTTACGTGCATCTGGATTCAGCAAGTTATAACGCTGAAAGGAAAACCATACGGTCATCACCAGAGGTACAATCATCCACAGCAGTAGGAGAACGACCGAAGGCGCAACCAGAGGTAAGGTTGATACTTGCCGCGTAGTTCGTTGCTTGGTGGGTGGTGGCGTTTCGGATTGAGGTTTTACCGCTAATGAAGAAGACATAACCTAAAGGAATTTTAGATTTTAGATTTTAGATTTTGGATTCTGAATGTTTTGTAGTTGAGCATTGGCTCTTTTTACCCATGCCCAATGCCCAATGCCCCATGCCCCATTTCACTCGATATAACCTGTGTGTTTCATGAAGCGTTCAGTTGATTTCTGGGATTGCTGCAAAGCTCGATCTACCGAAGTTCGATTGGTCAATGCCGCCGCTAAGGTTTGCCCGACTGAAGAACCGATCGCTTGAAATTCTGGAATATCAACGTATTGAACTCCTTTATACGGAGTTGGTTGTGCGGATGGACGGGTAACATCGGCAGATTGGATTGCTGCCAACACTATTTCTGCAAAGGGTGCAGCCTTTCGATAGTTGGGATTCTCATAAGTGGAAGTCCGAGTTCCTGGTGGTACAGCAACCCAGCCATTTTCCTTGGCAACCAGTTGAATGTATTCCTTTGATGTTGCCCAAGCAACGAACTTTTGCGCGGCTTCTGGTGATTTTGAGGTTTTTGGAACCGCTAGCGCCCAAGCCCAAAGCCAATTTGAGCCGTTGGGATATTTTTCAATTGGCGCACGAGCGAAGCCAACTTTGTTATACACTTGAGATTCTTTCGGATTGGATAACAACCCGGCAGCAACGGTTGCATCTACCCACATACCACATTTACCTGTGGAGAATAATGCCAGATTCTCATTAAATCCATTAGAACTGGCTCCTGGCGGCCCATATTTGTTAAGCAGATCGACATAAAAGGCGATCGCCTCTTTCCAAGCTGGAGTATCGATCGTTGGTTGCCATTTCATATCAAACCACTGTCCACCATAGGTATTAACTAATGTGGAAACAAATGCGATGTTTTCACCCCAACCGGGTTTTCCGCGCAAGCAAACTCCATAAACCCCATGCGCTGGGTCGTGAATTTTGCTTGCCCATTCTCTGATTTGGGGATAAGTTGGCTGTTGAGGAACTGCAATCCCAGCTTTTTCAAACAAGTCTTTGCGGTAGTAGAGCATGGAACTTTCCCCATAGAATGGCACAGCATAGAGTTTGCCGTTATTGGAAAGTCCTTCTCGTATCGGTTTGAGCAGGTCATTTACGTCATAGTTTGCGCCTAGATCCAAAGGTCTTAACCAATCCCGCCTAGCCCAGATTGGTGTTTCATAGGAACCGATGGTCATGACATCAAACTGCCCACCCTGGCTTGCAACATCTGTAGTTGTGCGTTGGCGCAACACATTTTCTTCCAGCACAACCCACCGGAGTTGAATATCAGGATTAGCTTGCTCAAATTTGCGAGAAAGCCCTTGCATCACCACCATGTCGCCATTATTAACAGTGGCGATCGTTAGTTTAGTTTTCTCTGCGGCTTGGGAGCGCGGTGAGCAAGCATATAGCAGATGCACCAGCATTACTCCAGCGAGAAATGCAGCTAGCACTTTCGCGAAGCGGCGAATACGCATCGCATAACTCCTTTAAAGTAAAAAACCGAACAAAATAAATTTTTGATTTTATGCTCTAATTTTGGGCAAAAGCTCAATAATAGAAATCATACCAATCTGATTTTGATCGTGGGCATTTGCAACAATTCTTCAATAAGAGGTTGAATCTATGACGGCAAAAGCAACTTATCAGTTTGCAGGTAAGACCATCCTAATTACGGGCGGTGCAGGAGATATTGGCAAAGCAACTGCACACCGTTTTGCTGCTAATGGCGCAGGAATAGCCCTGCTAGATTTGAATGAACCGAAGATGACAGATGTCGCTGCGGAACTAAAAGGTTACAACGTTCCAGTCGGCACGTTTCGCTGTGATGTTACATCTAGTGATGATGTTGCTAAAGCCTTTACTGCTGCTGTAGAGCAGCTTGGGCGCATCGACTATGTATTTAATAATGCGGGTTATCAAGGAGTGTTTGCCAAGACTAACGAATATCCTGAAGACGACTTTCAAAAGGTCATTAATATCAACGTCGTCGGCGTTTTCCATATTCTCAAGGCGGCTGCACAACAATTACACGATGCAGGTGGAGGTGCGATTGTCAACATGGCGAGTTATGCAGGGGTGGTTGGGCCACCAAATATGTTGGCTTATGCCGCTTCTAAGTTTGCTGTCATTGGAATTACTCAAACGGCAGCAAAAGACTTAGCACCTTACAGCATTCGGGTAAATGCACTCTCGCCTGCGTTGATTGGCCCTGGTTTTATGTGGACGCGGCAAACTGAATTGCAAGCAGCAGTAAGATCGCAGTACTTTGATGCCGATCCCAAGATGGTTGAGCAACAGATGATTAATTCAGTACCAATGCGGCGTTTAGGAAGCCTGGAAGAGGTGGCAAATGGGGTAGCGTTTTTGATGAGTGAAGAGGCAAGCTACATTACTGGGTTTAACTTAGAGGTGACTGGGGGATAATAGAAATTTAAAAATAATTGAGCAAAGATTATTTCTTTGGGCATATAGTCTAAATAATGCAATCATACCTTTGATAGGTACATAGTTTTTGCAGGTAGTATATGGGACAACCTTTTTTAGAGCGGCGCGATGCCACCCCCCTTCGGGCGCGCAAATTAGACTTGGCTGCTCATGCTGCTTGGCTCTATTACATCGCCGGCAATACGCAAGAAGAAATTGCTGCCAAGCTCAATGTATCCCGGCAAGCTGCACAACGCTTAGTAGCACTGGCTGTCAGTGAAAAATTGATTAAATTTCGACTAGATCATCCCCTGAGTGAATGCATTGCTCTGGCTGAGTCGTTACGCGATCGCTTTGCTCTGTCACTTTGTGAAGTAGTACCAACTGACGCAGGTAGTGGTGATACATTATACGGAATTGGTGTATGTGCTGCCACCCACCTAGAGGCTTACCTGATGGCTAAAACCCCTACCATACTAGCGTTGTCATCAGGTCGCACATTGCGAACAATGGTGGAGCAGATCCCCTCAATGAACCAACCCCAGCATAAAATTGTGTCAATTATTGGCAATATGTCTCATTCTGGGCGTGCAGGTCGTCACGAAGTGGTTATGCATTTATCCGATCGCGTCGGTTCCCAAGCTTACCCAGTGCCGACTCCCGTTGTTGCGACTAGTGTCGAAGAACGAGAACTCTTGCAGACTCAGCGATCGTTTGTCGCTGTCAAAACTCTTGCAGAGCAAGCCAAAGTAACCTTTGTCGGAATTAGTCACATTGCCTGGAATGCTCCGTTACATCAAGACGGCTTCATCAATGACGATGAGGTAGCTGAATTGATTGAACTGGGAGCAGTCGGAGAAATTGCAGGTTGGGCTTACAGCGATCGCGGAGTATTACTGCAACAAGGGACAAACAGCCGGGTTGCCAGTGTAGCCCTCGAACAACCCGCTCATCGACTGATTATTGGAGTGGCGGGTGGTGTGAGAAAGGCAGAGGCAATTTTGGCTGCTCTGCATGGCAAGTTAATTACAGGATTGATTACCGATGAAGCTGCTGCCCAAGCGATTCTTTCTAAAATTTAGTAAATACTAAGTGAGATAATTTATGCTCAGTGTTAAGTTCCTAATTCGTAATTCGTAATTTTTGGGTTTAATTCCTCTTCCCCCAAACAAAGAAGCTAAGTCTATCTATACCTATACATGGCGCTTTTTTCAGTAGTTCCCTACGAGACGCTATAGGTAGCTTTCTTCCTCGTATAGGTAAGATAGACTCAAGAAACATCTGGTTCTAAATCCCCTTACGTAACAGTCTTTAATTACGAATTACAAACTTGTACTGAGGTAGCCGAAGTATTACGAATTACAAATTATGTTAATGTTCTTGTCCCGTTGGTCGGATGAGGATTTCGTTGACATTAACGCGTGGTGGTTGCGTAAGGGCGTAAACGATCGCAGCAGCAATGTCTTCGCTTTGCAGAGGTTGAATTGACTTGCGTCGTTCTTCGATCCGTTGTTTGGCAACGGGATCGGTAATTTGGCTGTCAATTTCCGTATCCACCAACCCAGGTTCAATAATGGTGACGCGGATGTTATCTTTGTGGACTTCTTGGCGCAATGCTTCCGAGAGAGCATTAACACCCCATTTGGTAGCATTGTAAACACCAACACCCGCCCGTGCCGTCCGGCCTGCCACTGAGGAAATGTTGACTATATGCCCAGATTTTTGTGCTTTCAACAGAGGCAAAACGGCATGAGTCGCATATAGCAGTCCCAATACGTTGAGGTCAAACGATCGCCGCCAGTCTGAGCTATTTCCAGCTTCAATCGTGCCTAATAAGGCAATCCCGGCATTATTCACAAGGATATCGACTCTTCCCAATTCTGCATTGGCCTTTGCCACCAAGTTATTTACCTGAGTTTCATCAGTCACATCAGTAACAATAGGCAATGCCTTGCCACCACTAGCTTCGATGCGTTCTGCTAATGCCTGAATGCGATCGCCACGCCTAGCAGCAAGTACTACTGTTGCTGCTTCTGCTGCTAAAGCGATCGCAGTTGCTTCTCCAATTCCCGCAGAAGCACCAGTGATAATTGCCACTTTTCCTTCTAATTTACCTGTCATTTCTTTAACTCCTTAGTAATTGATAATTGAATATTGGGCATTGGGCAAAACAGTGCTGTTAGCGATAGCGGGGCGTTTAGCCCGTGCTGAGTTAAGAGTTAAGAGTTAGGAGTTAGAAGTTAGGAGTTTTATTTATCTCCTTGTCTCCCTTGTCCCCTTGTCTCCCTCATCTCCCTGCTCCCCTGCTCCCCTACCCACCTCTTACCGATCCTCAAAACAGATGCAACAGCCGCCCCACACAGTATTAGGGCTGCGAAGCGAAAAGTTCCTTGGAACCCTGCAACGATCGCATCAGGAGGGGCAACAGAGACATCTGCACCGCCAGATATGCTACCGATTAAGGCTCCAAATATTGCCCCAATTAGAGAAACTCCTACGGTGTTCCCTGAGGTACGTGACAAAGACAATAGCCCAGAAGCAATCCCTAGCCGTTCCCTCGGTACCGATCCCATAACAGTGCTGTTGTTGGGCGATTGAAATAAACCTAGACCAATGCCGTAAATAAAATAGCGCGATACATAGCCTAATTCAGTAATTTGAGCGTCAAAGGTACTAATCCCTAAACAGCCGCCAATCATCAACCCCAGCCCAATTGAACTGATTAGTCGAGCGCCAAAGCGGTCTGAAAGTATTCCCGCCAGTGGGGCAATTAACCCACTCAGTACAGGCGATACGGCTAGTAATAGCCCTACTTTTACCGTCGGATAATGCTTGACGCTCTCTAGAAAGAAAGGGACGATCAGTAGCGAACCGCCAATAACAATGAATGCTAACCAGCCACTTAGCAAACCCATACTCAACTGAAGATTGCGAAACAGCTTTAGCTCTAGTAGTGGCTGCTTTAGAATCGCTTCAACTACCAAAAATGTAATGAAACTTACGGTAGCGATCGCTAATAATACTAATGCATTAGTACTACTAAAGCCCTGGCTCTGTCCTAGCGTCATACCTAGCCCAAAAGTACCCAGAGTCAATAAAGCCAATATGGCTCCCAAAAAGTCAAATTTCTGTTTGCCCTCAATCCGTGCAGAAGGTGGCACTACACGAGCTATTAAGAAACTAGCGATAATCCCCAAGGGTACATTGATGAAGAATATACTATGCCAGCCTGACCAGCTTAAGAGCAATCCGCCAGCAGAGGGGCCAAAAGCAATTCCCAGTGACACTACACTACCGATGATGCCAACAGCCCGACCTCGCTCGGAGGAGGGAAAAACTTCTGTGATAATTGCTAAACCAAGCCCAGAAATGAACACAGCACCTAATCCTTGAAGCGCCCGAAAGACGATCAACCACTCGATACTAGATGCAAAACCACACAACAGCGAACTGAAAGTGAACAGAACTAGTCCCCCTTGGTATAAGGACTTTTTACCCCACATATCTCCCAAGCGGGTTGCTCCCAAAACTAAACCGGAACTGACCAACTGGTAACTCAGTACAGCCCATTGGGTAGTAGGAAAACTAGTGCCAAAGGCTTGCACTAATGTGGGCAAAGCAACATTAATGATGCCCACATCCAGGGTAGACATGAATACCCCAAGTCCGACACCGAGTAAGACCCAATTTTTTTGAGAGCTTGATAAAGCCAGAGGTTCTGCTTGGAATTGTGCCAATGTTTAGCCTCCACCTTTGACTTTACGGTTGTGAATAGTTTGCATACGTATATTCATTGTAGGGTGCTATCCTCGCTACCAAGTTCAGGAAACTAAGTTTAACGTCAGTTCTTGCAGAAGTAGGAAAAGGTTAAGGGGTAAAGGGTAAAGGTCTAAAATTTTCCCTTACCCTTTAACCTTTCCCCAACACAGGTATCTACTTCCCAATCGGCAAGATTGGCTTTTCCACTTGTCATATATTTGGTAAAGTACTTAAGTACTCTTAACTCTGCACTCCTTCGGCTATATTAACGATAGTGTTCAACAAAGTACGGTAATTTGATAGATTTACTGTATTTTGACTAGTTAGCAAACTATCATAGACAACTCTCAGAAGCAAGCTCTAAAGAAAATGGAGAATAGAAAATGGGAAATGTCAATTATTAAAGTTACATCTGCAACTGCAAACAAGTACCTTTTTGTTGTATAAGCAATGACTCAAAAAGCTGCCTTATCTCGATTTACTTTAGGATTTATTGCAGGCTTTGTGTCTGTTTTGCTATTTCATCAAGGTATGTTGGCGCTGTTACATGCAGTAAATTTTACACCCCGCGCCCCTTATTCAACTGCACCGACACAACCATTAGGAATCCCGCAAATTTGGTCAAATGCCTTCTGGGGAGGCATTTGGGGACTGATTTTGGTAGTAATTGCACCTCGTTTTCGACACGATAAAAACTATTGGTTAGCAGCTTTAGTCTTTGGTGCAATTGCTCCGACGCTAGTGGCTTGGTTTGTGGTTGCACCACTCAAGGGTCAACCCATCGCTGGCGGCTGGAAACTTGTGGGAATAGTGACAGGTTTATTGGTTAATGGTGCTTGGGGTGTGGGAACCGCCGGATTCCTGAGATTATTCTCTAGGAGGCAATTGTTTAACAGCTAGAGTTTTAGGCATTTTTAAATAGGAGGGTAATGTTTAGTATCATCCGTAACCAAAATAGCTTCCTGCTTATTTCAGGGTTAAGTTGAAAATGTGTATATTATTATTTGAGAATAATCGATCAAAAAATAGCGATCGCATTATTCGCGTTAGACCAATTCTGTATAAAGATGTGTAGAAATAACCCTACTACCTGCGGCGCTTCCCGTGAGTTCGGGAGGGTTGAGAGGGATCTAAATGATGTGCAGCTTCACAGAGAATTGGCTTCACTCAATAAATCAAAAATCAAAAGAATTTATTACAATGACAATGGATAATTTTGGGATTTACACACTGGCTAATGACGTGGTATTTGACCAACTAGTAGCTTTGCTAAACAGCATTGAAGTAAATGTTAGTCCAGATATTCCGATTTGTATTATTCCCTATGATGACCGCTTAAAACGAGTTAAACAGGAGATAGATTCTCGACCAAATGTCACCTTGTTTGACAATAAAAGCTCAATCAAAAAATGGGAGGATTTTGCCGTTCAAGTTTGGAACGCTTATCCCAGAAATAGTCGAAAAAATAAACCTTCTATCGAATGGAATAAAAAAAATAATTTAATCCGAAAAATGTGTGCTTTTGATGGTGAGTTTGAAAGATTTGTATTTTATGATGCTGATAGTTTGGCAATGAATAAGTTGGATAAGGTTTTAGAAAAACTAGACCAATACGACTTTGTGTTTGATGACTGGGAACACACAAAACAAACTTCAGTTGCAGCTTTCGACTTGCCGAAGTTAGAACAAAAAATGTCTTTGCCTGAATCTGAAATCAGACGAGAAATCCACTGTTCTAGTTTTTTTGGTTCAAAAAAGGGTATTTTAGGCGCTGAAGAATTAAAAATACTCAAAAAGCGATTGATAGAAGATAAAGAAGTCGAATTGATTAACGAAATCGCTTGGTGGTGTGACGCAGATTTATTTAGTTACATGACTTTTAGAATTGCTCGACCACTATTTAACTTTACACTCAGTCCCAATGGTGAAGATAGAACTGGTAACTGTGCTAATGCAAATCCATTTGTGAACATTGATAATGTTCTTTACAACCAACAGGGATTAAAACCTATTCATCGTCTTCACTATATGGGCTATTCTGCTATTGGATTTGCCCGCTTGTGTAAAGGTGAAGATGTTGATATTCGTTACAAAAATGAATTTTTACACTATCGCTTTCTGAAGCAACCAGAGAAAAAACCGAAGCAATTAAAGCCACCCACCCTAGCGGCTAGAAGCAATCGATTTATCAGAAAAGTTTGGAATAAAATTAATCAAACTATTTCTTACACTTAGCTTTTGCCCAGCCTTGCTCATTAAGCCTTTAGTTAGTGAGCAATGTCCACTCTCATCTTGCAAAAATGCCTAAAGTTAGTGTTTCCATTCCCACGTTTAATCGAGTTAATTTACTGCCTTTCGCAATTGACAGTGTACTCAATCAGTCTGAGCAAGACTTTGAGCTAATTATTTGTGATGACGGTTCTAGCGATCGCACACCCGAATTGATGTCACAATACACAGACAATCGGATTAAATATATCCGTCATCAGCAAAATATTGGTAAAAGTAATAATATGCGCTCTGGCTTTGATGCTGCCAGTGGTGAATATTTTATTAAATTTGATGATGACGACCGGCTAACACCCGATTTTCTCGCAAATACAGCAGCTATTCTTACTCAAGATTCTAGCATTGATTTTGTTGGTACAGACCATTGGATCATTGATATTAACAATGTGCGGGATGAGGCAAAAACTCAAGAAAATTCTCAGCGCTGGGGTAGGAAGAATTTACCCGCAGGTGTTGTAAATAATTTGTTAGAAGTCGTATTTATTCAGCAAAGTTTTCAAGTTGGAGCGACATTATTTCGCCGTAAAACCTTGCAAGAATTAGGATATATGCAGCCAAACCTGCAAAATTGCGAAGATAATGATTTATTTGTGCGTCTGGCTTTGGCTGGAAAAAAGGGCTATTACTTACCAGAATTATTGATGGAATATCGCTACCATGCAGAGCAGCAGGGTATTAATCGAGCCATTCCTTATTTATTTGATAAAATTCAGTATTTAGAAAGTTATAAGTTTGAGTCTGAAAAATTAGAGAAAGTCAGAAAAAATCGTTTAACGGAAACACAATTATTATTAGGTTTGCGTTTAATTGAAAAGGGTGAAACGCAAAAAGGCAGAGAGCTAGTTTTGGCGGGACAGTCTTTTTCGACTGCTAAAGCTTGGACTGGTTTAGGTTTATCGTTGTTACCGATTGGGTTGCGAGGTAAGGCGTTTAATGCACTGCGACAAATGCAGGGTTAAAGATTAACATATTGTGCAACTTACTTTTCACCTCATCCAAAAAAACTGTGTAGGTTGGGTTGAGGAACGAAACCCAACATTAAACGTTAATTGTTGGGTTTCACTTCGTTCAACCCAACCTACTAGCTGCATTAATGTACTTTACTAATTTCTTTAGTTAATTATTTTCTGACCACCGATCAATTATTTCGAGCATTTTTTCAATACTTATGGCTTTAACCATCCTTTTCCCCCACGGGATTTTAACCCTTTCTACGACATCATTCAATGATTGAAATTGTTTCTTATTGCGCTCATTTTCTACTATTTCTGCTATCTGAGAAGCTTTTTTTTGATTAAAACCAGCATTTTGTAATTTTGAGACAATTTTAACTTGACTAAGTGTTTTAAAAACTTCTATTGGATCAGTCTTATCAGCCACCTGCTTTTTTAGCTCTTTCACTTCATTTTCTAACTTTGCATTAATATTTGCTTGCTCTATTATTTGGTTCGTTATCTTTTCAAAACGTGATTCCAAATTTATTAAAAACTGTTCTATATCTTTTGATTGTAAAAATGTTTTTTCTGAAGAATCAGCTTTTTGTTGTCTAAATAATTGAACTTGCTTTGTTAAAGTCTCCTCATTTTCAGACTCAATAATAATTGCTCCAATCATTTCGCCCTTATGAGGCTCTATCTCTCTAGCTCTAGCAGCAGCATGATATTCAAAGTGTCCATCAACTACCTCAAAGGAATTGATACTTGAGCGACGAATAACTATAGGGTTAATAACTCCCGCCGCTTCTAAAATAAGATTTGCTGCCTGTTCTAGTTCATCATCTCCAAAACTTGAACGAGGTACAGTAGAAGTAATTTTCTTGATGGCAACAAGTGATGTAGATAATTTCATTAATTCAACCCTATTTTTTGTAAAACTTCTATTGCTAATAATTCAAATTCTTGTGCAGCAGTTGAATCTGGCTTAAAATCAAGCACAGAAATAGGATCAGCCACCTCCATGTCTCCTATAATAAGAAATCTCTCAGCACATTTTGCCAGATCATCTCTATCATAAATTACCGTATTCATCATCTCAAAATCATACCGTTTTGGAATAGCTTCGAGTCGCTTGGGCAAAGTATGTTTAACAAACTGGTTATTAGTAGATATTTTGCAAGCTAATACACCTAGAATTTCAATTTGAGGCTTTCTTATTTGTTTTCTAAATCCATTTATCTTTTTGAGAAATTCCCTAACGTTTATTAGTCCTTGATTAGCGAATGGTTTGAGATCAGAAGGAATAATAAGATAGTCAGCAGTAATTAGAGCAATTCTAGCGTACAGATTTAATGAAGGAGGAGTATCAATCAATACTACATCATATTCCTCTGCTACTACATCTAGTTTTTGAGCAAGCATCATTTTACTATCTTCTTGCTGAATTAACTCATTTTCATAATTCATCAAACTAATATGAGAAGGAACAACGCTAATTTCTGGATTTGTGAATTGGGATTTTCTGGCGACTTCATTTATAGGAAAAAAATCTTCTGATTGCAAAATATGACGAATATTAGAATCTTTGATATCATCAAACTCTTCGTCATCAAATTTGACTAAACCAGTAGCAAATGTAGTGTTGGCTTGACTATCTAAATCAATAACTAGAACTCTTTTCCCCTTCTTTCTAATAGCAGCAGCTAGATTAACTACAGTTGTTGTCTTACCAACGCCACCTTTATTATGGTAAACCGCGATTGTTTTCATTGAATGTTTCCTTTTGATTTCAAATTTGTAATTCTTTTCAGTTATTTGGACTTTTGGCTTATCTACTAGCTGTCCTTCTTTGAGGCTTTCTCTACCAATTAAACTTTTAATTTCATCTAACTTTATCTCTACTTCCTTTCCAGAACATTGAAATACTAGTTGAATATCGTATTGTAATTTTTGATAAATTCTAATCTCTTTGCCATTAGTCAACAATCCATACCTGACATTCAAGCTGGTTAAATAATGCCTGAGTCGGGGAACATGATGATTTAAGTTTTGTTTGGGATGCTTTGCCTCCATGACAACACTCAGTGGTGAGTTGGCATCTAAGACAAAGGGAATCACTTGTGCAGCAAATGCTAAAAAATCTAAACGGATGCTACCAACGGCAACCTCTTGATGCCAGGTGTCAGGAGTATAACCTAGCTGCGGTAGCAAATATTGCACTATGAGTTTGCTTTCAACTTCGCTTTCGTTACGGCATAGCTCAGGATTAAAAGGCAATATTTTTCTACCTCTAAATAATTATTGGACTTGGGATAAAACCTGATATTTGCTAGATTATGGCATAGCCTTAATGATGTTGAGTGATAGAAATCACTGAGAAAAATCTAAAAAATCATCATAAGATTAGTACTTATGCTGATAAAATAACCAATTCTGAGAGCTAGCCACATTCAAAATTAACAGGCTACGTATGTATTTCCCTATTATCCCTGTAAATGGCTAGAATCAAAGTGTTTACCTATTTGCGCTAAAGGTTTTGGCTACTGTATCTTGTCCCCACTGCCATCAACTTGTTGATAGTCAAGCTATTAGTTGTCCCTACTGCCGGACTACACTTAAAGCTTACGGTCATCCCGGTATTCCATTGCACCGCGCCGCTGGGGATGGGTATCTGTGCGACACCTGCACCTATCACGCTGATGATACTTGCAATTTTCCTAAACGTCCCTACGCTAAAGACTGTACGCTCTACCAAAATATTGAAGAGACAAAATTAGAGTTGGAACAGCAGCGTTACACTAACAGTTTTGCTGTAACGGTGAAAAGTTGGGTAAAACGCAATCAGGCTTTACTGTTACTTTTGGGTTTATTATTGGTCTGTTTGTTGTTTGTGATATTAAGGTCTTGATTTGGGTTCTCTGGGGAGTTGAAAATATAACGCTTCTGTGTTGAGTCTAATACAAAACTAAAGAGGGGAACATCTCACTTTTACAAAAGTAAGATGCTCCCCTTTTACACGATGTGCCTTTAACAGTTGACCATCATCAGCACCAAATACAGTGTCACTATCGCTTCGGCCCGCTAACCAGAAATCATCAGTCGTATGCCTTGGCATACTTTGATGCTCTTGGATAAGAAAGTAGCGTTTTTCAGCAGCAATACCAAATAATACGGTTCAGTTAAAGGCTACTGGCAAGAATTTTGGGTTTTGGAGACGCGATAAATCGCCGTCTCTACAGGTGTTTTGGGCTTATCTGAACTGTATTGCAATACCAAATAATAACTTGAGTGTACAACAATTCTGGTCTGCCAGCCAAACATCGTCTTATTCAATAGTAGATAAATCATACTATGCACTCCAGAATTACTGGAGAAACTTGAAGGGAATGTTAAGCTGAAAATTATAGTATGAACATTTACTCCTGTTTTAAAGGTGGTGAATTTAAGAAACCACTACTGACGAAATATGAGAAGTATTTATCAAATAGTTTAACATCCATTGGCGGACAAACAATTGCAGAATCTGCCAATCCATTGAGGGTATTTTGATAGTCATAATCAACTGTATTTTGATACAGCTCCATGATTGTCAAAGAATCTTGATAGACTTTTTCAGACATCATCGGTAAAAGTGGATGTAAAACATTTTCCTGAGAGTGCCTGAAATTTGCAATTAGCTCATCTTTCCACTGAGTATATGGTAGCTTCTTGAGTTGATAACCATAAGAACAAATAAACTCAAAAAGCTTGATAAGTCCAATATTTTCGTCTGGTGGCGGTACTATATGGAAAGCTTTTCCTAGAGATTCTTGCTTTTTGGATAAATGGATAATTGCTCTGCTGGCGTAATCCACAGGAAGCAATTCTTCTTTTTGATCTATGAGTTCCGGATAACTACCAAGCTGTATGCATCCTTTAATAACTCTAGGTACAAAAGAATCTTGTGTATGAGCAATACCTGTTTTGCTATGTCCCATGAGAAATCCTGTTCTGAAGACGCTAACAGGTATTCCCCTAGACTTGGCAACCCATACAAGATTTTCGGCTACCCATTTGGTTTGAGCATAGCCAAGATCCAGAGCAACATAATCTTTACAAGACTCGATGTTGTCATCTTCGTAAACTACTTTTTGTCCTGTAAAATGGCTGATTGCACCAAAAACAGCAATGGTAGAAATGTAATGCATTGGTTTAATTTTGCCCATACAAGCTAATCTGAGAACTTCTTGAGTTCCAAGAACATTGGATGCCTTGATGACAGAGTATGGTTTAGCAAAATTGACTTGGGCAGCACTGTGATAAATAACATCAATTTGCAGAGCCAGTTTTTCAAACTGTTCGCTAGGAAGACCTAAGTATGGCTGTTCTAAGTCTCCCGAAATTGCAATCACATGAGAGCTAAAATTTGGGTGATGAAGGGAATATTTTTCTAGGTTTTGTTGAATCTTTTTTAACCCTTCATGCTCGTTTGTGGAACGCACCAGGCAGTATATTTTTGCTTGAGTTTGATGTAGCAGTTCATCAAGTAAAAAAGCCCCCAAAAAGCCTGTAGCACCTGTGAGAAAAACATGACGCAATTCATCGACCTGAGCAACAGTCCTTCCTTGGGCATCGATCGCAGGGTCGAGTACTACCTCAGATTTGAGATCGATCGCACTGGTTAAAGTAGAAACGCCATCTCGACGCACTGTCTCTATTACCTGAGCCAGCGCTTCTATAGTGGATTTCTCAAACAAGCTTTTTAGGGGTAAATCTACTTGAAAGGTTTCTTTTACATAAAAAATCAACTGAGATGCTAGCAGGGAATTACCACCAAGCTCAAAGAAATTATCGTGAATTCCAACTTCTGCGATCGCCAAAACCCGGCTCCAAATTTCAGCCATTTGTGACTCAATCGGAGTACGAGGTGCGACAAATGCTGCTTCCAAATCGCTTCTATCCATTTCAGGCTCTGGTAGACTGCGAATATCTATATTGCTGTTGTATATCTGCTTAGTTTGGCGATCGCTAGGGAATGTTAACAGAGGTAAGTTGGAAATTGTCCGATCTGGGTTAGAGACAATACTCTGTAATAAACTAGAAAAATTTTCTACCATCAGAGCGATCATCTCAGCTTTAAATAGGTCAGTACTATATTCCAAGTTGCCCGATATCCCTGCTGCTGTCTCTCGGAGTTCGAGGTATAAATCGAACTTGGATGTCCCGTTATCAATTTCCAAACGGTTCATTGTCAATTCGGGAACAGTTAGCTTAGGCGTTGGGGTATTCTGAAGATTAAACATCACTGAAATCAGTGGATTTTGGTTCAAGCCCCGCTCGATCTGTAAAGCATCAACTAGCTTCTCAAACGGCAAGTCTTGGTGAGTGTAACCCGATAAAGCTACTTCCCGGACTCGACCTAACAACTGCCGGAAACTTGGGGAGCCGGACAAGTTGGTTCGCAATACCAAAGTATTGAGCAAAAACCCAATTAGTCCTTCTAATTCAGAACGGTGGCGGTTGCTAATAGGAGCACCTACTAAAATATCTTCTTGCCCTGTGTAGCGAAATAGGAGTGTCTGGAATGCTGCCAACAAGGTCATAAACAACGTAGTACCCTCTTGGCGTGAGAGAACATTAAGGGCATCGGTTAGAGATTTGGGGATAACGACCGATTGACGCGCCCCCTGATATGTTGGCTCTAATGGTCGTGGATAATCGGCGGGCAATTCTAATATAGGTAGACTGCCACTCAAATGTTGCTGCCAATAAGCAAGCTTATTATCTAAAATTTCACCTTGCAACCACTGGCGTTGCCAAGCTGCAAAGTCAGCATACTGAATAGCTAAGTCAGGAAGGGGTGAAGGGTTGCCAGTGGAGAAAGCTTGATACAGAGTTGACAGTTCCTCGAACAAAAGATTTAAAGACCAATCATCACAAAGGATATGGTGCAGGTTGAGGAGGAATATATGTTCCTCTGAACTCAATTGCAGCAATGTTGTTCGCAGCAATGGCCCTTGAACTAAATTGAAAGGACGTTGGGCTTCTTCGAGGATGAGCTGGCGGACTTGAGATTCGCGATCGTCTGGAGACAGCCCTTGGAGATTCACCACTAAGAGTTTGATCGGAAAAGCTGAGTGGATAACCTGTATGGGTTGTCCGTTCAAACTGGAATATGTAGTCCGCAGAACTTCATGACGGTTGATAATTTCATTCAAACTCTCTTCTAATATTGTGGCGTTGAGTACACCTCTGAGGCGAAAGGCTTCGGGAACATTGTAAAAAGCATGGTTGGGTACTAACTGGTTAAGAAACCACAACCTTTCTTGCCCAAAGGAAAGCGGTAAATCGCCATCACGCCCAATGGATTGTATTGACACAGAATATCCTATGTCTTCCTGTTGTGCTTGTTTAATGCTGTCAGCTATTTCAGAGATGGTGGGCGCTTCAAAGAAATGCCGCATTGGCAACTCAACTTGAAAAATATCGCGGATACGGCAGAGGATTTGAAAGGCTAGTAAGGAATGTCCTCCCAACGCTAAGAAATTGTCATGAACGCCAATGTTTTTTAGACCCAATACATTAGACCAAATTTCTGCTACTCGTTCCTCAATAGGAGTGCGAGGAGCAACAAACTTCTCATTTGCATTCAAAGTTTGAATGGGTGCTGGGAGCGCCTTACGATCGACTTTTCCGTTAGCTGTTAAGGGTAAAGCACTCAATTGCACAAAGCGAGAAGGGATCATGTAGTCAGGCAATTTCTGTTTGAGAAAACGGCGCAAATTACCAACATTCGTGTCTGGTGATTCGGGCTTGGGAACTACGTAAGCTACTAGACGTTGATCGCCAGGGGAAAATTCTTTGGCAATCACTACAACTTCTTGCACATCAGGATGTTGCCACAGTGCAGTTTCAATTTCTCCTAGTTCAATACGGAAGCCACGAATCTTTACTTGTTGGTCAATGCGCCCAATATACTCAATGTTGCCGTCTGGTAAGTAGCGAACTAAGTCGCCTGTTTTGTAGAGGCGTTGTTTTTTGACCATTTGCTTGGTGTCTTCACCAGGCTCGCTAATGAATGGGTTGGGGATAAATCGCCGATCTGTCAGTTCTGGACGGTTGAGATAGCCTCTAGCTAGTCCCTCGCCGCCAATATATAGTTCTCCAGAAACACCTGTGGGTACTATCTGCATTTGTTCGTCCAACAGAAGACAGTATGTGTTGGCGATCGCACGACCAATTGTCACGATGCTGTCACCTTTCTTCACTAAGGCAAATGTGGAATAGGTTGTATCTTCTGTCGGGCCGTATAGATTAAAGACTTTTTGAATATTGTCCAACGTATATATCTGCTGCACCAAACGATTTTGCAGAGGTTCACCTGCTAAGTTAACGATGCGAACAGAAGCGGGTATACCTTGAATTCTCAGTAACTCTGCGATCGCAGATGGCACTGTATTGATGAGAGTGACTTCGTTAGCGGCAGGTAAGGTAGGTAAATACAAGGCATTTTCTGCCAAAATCACCTTACCACCCCAACTGAGGGGAACAAATATTTCAAAAACTGAGAGATCGAAGCAAATAGATGTTGCGGCCAGCACTCCAGCTAGATCCTCTGTTGTAAAAACTTCTTTTGCCCAATGCAACAAAGCGACTGTGCTGTGATGTTCAATAGCTACCCCTTTCGGTTTACCAGTCGAACCGGAGGTGTAAATGACATAAGACAGGTTTTTATCTGTCACTAAACAGGTTAAATTCTCCTGACTTTGTTGACTAATTGCCTCTTTATCGCTATCTAGACAAACTATATGGGCCTGATGCTCTGGAAGCTTTGAAAGTAGATGTTGTTGTGTCAGCAGTATTGGTAACTGTGAGTCCTCTAGCATTAAAGCTAGGCGCTCTGAGGGATAGGCTGGATCTAAGGGGACATAAGCTCCGCCTGCTTTGAGGATGGCTAATAGTCCAACAATCATTTCCAGCGATCGCTCCAGACAAATGCCAACTAAAACCTCAGGTTGGACATTCAGAGTTTGTAAATAGTGCGCTAGTTGATTAGCTCGCTGGTTAAGTTCTTGATAAGAAACTTGTTTGTCTTCAAATATGACTGCAATTTGTTCGGGTGTTTTTTCTACTTGATATTCAAACAACTGATGGATGCATATATTACTTACGTAAGCTGCTGGATTTTCTTGCCATTCCAGAAGCAGCTGGTCTACTTCTATCTTGGGTAGACTGAGGTCTTGTTGAGAACTTTCAGTAGAATTTTTCATGAAAGAATAGTAATTTTTGATACTACTACTTTATTCTCAAATACTTAAATTGGCTAGTCACAATGAAAAGTTTCTACTTGGTATAAGTTTAAGGAAATAAAAGCAGAGTAGGCATTTCATAAAAATTACAGCAGATTGCAACAGGCTTGAGGTACAGATGATCTCAAGGGCACAACACTGCTGTGCTCCTACGTGTAAATACGCTTGGGTTAGCGCCAAAAATATTAACCTGACCTGAATTCGACAGACCTCACCTACCCAGCCTCCCTCTCCTGCGTTCGCGTACCGTCTCGTTGGCGCAGCCTCTCGTAGAGAAGAGAAGGGGAACCCAACATTTCCCGGGCTTTGTTGGGTTGCGCTTTGCTTAATCCAACCTACAATTTTTCTTAACTGAACTGTATTGCCCTACGTGTGTACTTCATTTACCTGAAAAACGCTGTAATCGATCGATAGACTTCTTGGCATTGTAGGGAAAAGGGTAAGGGATAAAGGTATGGAATTTTCCCAAACCCAGTAACCTTTAACATGCACTCCAACATCTTGGCATTTGTTACTTTTGCAAGATGTTTAATAGATAGGGAGAACAATCTCAAATTCAGTTCCCTCAGTGGGCTGAGAACGCACAGTTAAAGTACCGCGATGTTGTTGGATAATGGAATAGCAAACAAATAACCCCAAACCTTGACCACGACCAACAGGTTTTGTGGTGAAAAATGGTTCAAAAATCCGCTCTTGCAAACTCACAGGAATCGTACTATCTGTATTGGCGATTGCAATTCGTAACCATTCACGATCTATCACTCCAGTACGAATCCGAATTTCTGGGTGTTCGCTGCTTTGGGGATTATCTCGAATCGCATCAATGGCATTGTTAATCAGATTTAGGAAGACTTGATTCAACTGGCTAGGATAGCAAGTAACTAAAGGTAGATTGCCATACTCCTTAATGACGCGCACTTCGGGTTGATTTTCAGAAGCTTGTAAGCGATGTTGCAAAATTAACAGCGTGCTTTCAATACCACTGTGTAAATCTACAGCTTTGATTTCGGCTTCATCTAAGCGAGCAAAGTTGCGTAAACTCTGGACAATTTTGCTGATGCGATCGCTACCACTCTTCATAGATTCTAAGGTTTGATTAGCATCTTTAAACAGAAAATCAAGCTCAATCTCTTCCTTCATCGCTTGAATAGCTGGATTAGGTTGGGGATATTCCTGCTGATAAAGTATCAGCAAACGCATCATATCTTGAATGTAATTTTCTGTATGGGTAAGATTACCTTTAATAAAATTAACTGGATTGTTAATTTCGTGAGCAATACCAGCTACCAATTGACCGAGAGATGACATTTTTTCGCTATGAATTAATTGTCCTTGAGTTTGCTGCAATTTTTTCAAGGTCTGCTCTAAATCTTGGGCTTTTTGGTTGAGAGCTTGGGTTTTGTGTTCTACCTCTGCTTCTAGGGTGTAAGAATAGTTTTCGGTTTGTTGATACAGACGGGCATTTTCCACAGAGATAGCGGCTTGACTAGTTAGGAGTTGGAGAATCTCGATGCGATCGCTGCTAAAAGCGCCTAAAGTTAAGTTGTTCTCTAGGTACAAAATACCGATGAGTTTTCCTTGGCGACTAATGGGAGTACATAAAACTGATTTGGGCTGGTGAGCGATAATGTAGCGATCGCTGGCAAATTGCACTGCTGTACTCAAGTTTTCAAACACAGCCGTCTCTTGAGTTCTTGCTACTGCATAAATCAAACTTTGGGGAATTTCTGAGTATTGCTCCAGGGGAATTTCTAAAGTTTTTACCAGTTCTCGATCGGCTTGAGCTACAACTAACCATTGTTCTTCTTGGCGAAGAACCAAATGACCGATTTGGGCGCCAGCATTGGCGATCGCGATCTGCATCAAGGTTGCCAACAGTTTCTCTAATTCAATTTCTTGAGAGATGGCTTGTGCGGCTTTCATCACCGCTTGTAAATCTAAGTATAAATTTTGGTTGCTAGAACTTTTAGTTACACTTTTCATCAAAGTTAAGGGGATGGTTGCCGTAGATGTGATGGTAAGATTAGGCGATTGGAGAATGGCTGTTAGTAGTTGCGGATATTGTTCTTCTAAATGGGCAACTTTCGCTTTTGCACCCCAATGGGCGTAGCAGTAGTAGGCTTGTTGCATATAGTCTGCGGCCAGCTTCTCTTTGCCCCAAGCTAGGTAGAATTTGGCGGCCAGCTCATTGCTGAGTGCTTCTTCTTGGATATAGTCGTTTTCTTTTGCCCCCTGAATGGCTTTTTTATAGTAGGTGATTGCGTCTAAATGACCTAAAATTTTTGCCCGCTCTGCTTCAACTAAATCATATTTGTGCTGATGATTGGCGGGAGCGTGAAAAGCCCATTGACTCATCAATTTCTGGTTTTCTGCAACTTTTTCTAGTGCCGATTGTTGCTCTGCCTCAGTGCCATTTGAACAGGTAGCCAACAGAGCGAGGGAGTAATAGAAATTATGTTCGGCATACTGCAAGAAGCCAACCATGTTTCCCAGGTATTTTTCGGCTTCTTGAGCATGGATAAGTGCCTGCTGATAGTCCTCAAAGATGAACAGAAGAATGGTCTTTGCTAGATGAAGCAGGAACAAGAGAGTTCCGTTTTGAGTTTCAATTAAAATCGGCAGTATTTTTTGCTCGTCGAAACTCTCCCCAACGAGTATTAGGGGATCTTCTGCTGCTCCCATCAAATTCAACACCAGCTGACGACAAATTTGCCCGAAGTAAATTTGATACTCTTGTTTGAATTTCAACAACAGATCGATGTATTTTTGCTGTTGCTGATTTACCTGCTCCAGTGCTTCACCGACAAAGAAAAGATAGTTACAGTAGGAGGCGGCGTTGTAGCAGGCATACTCTACATCACCCGTTTCTAATCCAACCTGAATCGCTTCACGTAAAGGAGCGATCGTTTTCCGAGCGGGTTCTTGCCAGTGCCGCACAAACACATCAAAAATATTGATCGCTTTTGCATACAATTTCCTCTCGTTGAAGCGCTCCAGCAATTTTAATCCTAATTTTCCAAACCGATAGCCTTTTTCAATTCCGGTTGGGGTACCACATAGAACCAGACCATAAAAGGTGTAGCCAAATGCTGAAAATGCCGAGTTGCCAAATTGAATCGATAAGTTCACTAGTGTGTAAGCAATCAGTGGTAACAACTCTGGTTTAGCATTCAGGCTGGGAGTGACCATTGCGATCGCAATTCGCATGGCTGCTAACTTGTGCGGATCGAGCATCTCTGGAAGGTTAATTAAATCCTCGATCGCTAACTCCAATGGGGGTTCTTTAAACAGCGGTTCACCCAAAAATTCCAGCACTTGTAGAGAGGTGTCGATTGCTGCCAGCATTTGATTCTGAGCAATGTAGAAATAGATTTTGATTTCATACATCTTCACCTTTTGCAGCAAATCCTGGGCGTGCTGAAGAACAATTTCTGAAAGCCGTTCTGCCTGCTCGAAATGGGTACTCAGGTACTCAATTTCAGCCGCTTCTGTATAAAGGGCAAGGGTGAGGTCGTAACGATCTGACCAACCGTTTTCTGGGAGCGCTGCCAGCCCTGCGGTGAAATATTTATTTGCCATTTCATAGGCGGTTGCTGCCTTGGCTTTTTGTCCTGCAAGCAGATTCAGTTGAGCTAGATCCAATTCTTGCAGCTTGGAGATTTCGTCACCATTTTCTGCATTCAACAATCCAGGAGAACTTTTTTGAGGTGTCAATTTCAGACCGTAGTTCAATTGATTGACAATTTCAAAAATTTTCCCTTCTCGCTCTGCTTCCGGCGTATTTGCCCACAGTTGCTGCCCGATTTGGAAGTGGATAGACTGTTTTCGATCTTCTGGAATCAGACCATAGGCAGTTTGTTGGACGCGATCGTGCAAGAATTTATAAGGAACGACAATCTCAGCACCGCGATTGATATGGTCTGAGTTATTTGATTGGAAGAACTTGTAAGTTTCGCTAATGGGGAGAATCAGTCCTTCTTGTAAGGCTGTCCATAGGTTGGTCGCTATATCAACAAGTGATTTTTCACAGACCATTGCCAAGGTCTTCAAATCAAATTGGTTGCCAATACAAGCCGCCAGTTTCAAAAGCTCCTGTGTATCCACCGGAAGTTTTTGTAACTGCAATGCTATGAACTCTACCACTCCATCGGTCAATGCCAACTGCCGCACCGAAGCCAGGTCGCATTGCCAGTAACCCAGTTCAGGCTGAAACTGAATGCAACCCTCTTCGTGCAGTGCTTTGAGAAACTGCGTTGTAAAAAAAGGATTGCCTTTAGTTTTTTGATATACCAATTGCGTCAGGGGTTGAGCCAGTTCGTGGGGACAACTTAAGGTGTCTGCCACCAATTGATTCACCGTTATTTCGGACAAGGGTTGCAAGGCGATCGTATTGACGGTAGCTTGGGCTTGCTGAATCTGCTCCAGCGTCAGTATCAAGGGATGAGTCGGAAAAACTTCATTATCTCGATAAGCGCCCAGAATGAGTAAATATCCAGAACTGGCTTCACTCATCAATAATTGCAGCAAATTCAGAGAAGCCGAATCTGCCCATTGCAAGTCATCTAGAAACATCACCAGCGGATGCTCAGGGGTGGTAAAAACCTCGATAAATTTCTGAAATAGCAAATTAAAACGATTTTGGGCAGCATTACCAGATAGTTCTGGGACTGGGGGCTGTTGACCGATAATTCGCTCTAGTTCAGGGATCACATCAACAATTGCTTGTCCGCTTTCACCCACAGCCGCCAAAATTTTCGCCCTCCATTGGGCCAATTGGACATTACTCTCACTCAGCAGTTGTCCCATCAAATCACGAAAGGCTTGCATCAAGGCACTGAAGGGAATATTACGCTGCAACTGATCGTATTTGCCTTTGATGAAGTAACCGCGTTGTCTGACAATCGGTTTATGGATTTCATTGATCGCCACAGTTTTACCAATCCCGGAAAATCCTGCTACTAGCATCATTTCTGAACTGCCATTAGCGACGCGCTCAAAAGCTTTGAGCAAGTTTGCAACTTCTGTTTCTCGCCCATAGAGTTTTTCGGGGATAATGAAGCGATCGCACACATCCCGTTGTCCCAAAACAAAGGTTTCTATTCTACCCGTTGCTTTCCATTGATTGAAACAGCATTCTAAGTCATATTTCAAACCCAAGGCGCTCTGATACCGATCTTCGGCATTTTTCGCCATCAACTTCAATACTATCTCTGAAACGATCGCGGGAATTTCTGGATTAATACTGTGTGGGGCGAGTGGCAGCTTGGCTAAATGACAGTGTACTAACTCCATCGGATCGTTGGATTGAAAGGGTAATTGTCCAGTCAAAAGTTCGTACAATGTCACCCCTAAAGCATAAAAATCACTGCGGTAATCAATGCCGCGATTCATTCGTCCGGTTTGCTCTGGGGAAAGATAGGCAAGGGTTCCTTCCAACACATTCGGATTTTGGATTTTTTGGGTTTCGCGGGGGAGGAGTGAGGCAATGCTGAAGTCAATCAGCTTGACTTGTTGTGATTCTGGATGAATCAGAATGTTGGCGGGTTTGATATCTTTGTGGATGACTCGATGCTGGCAGACATCATGGAGAATATCAGCAATTTGTCGGGCTATTTCTAAAAATTCTCCTAAAGATAAGGAATAATTTTGGGTATAATCCCGTAGGGAAATGCCGCCAAAGTCTTCCATTACTAAGGCATAGCTGTTAGCGTATGCTTCTAGGCTTAATGGATGAATTATGCCAGGAATGTTGAGATTTTTAGTAATTGCATACTCGTTACGAAACTGTAATAATTCGTTAAAGTTGGGGTAGTCTTGCCGTAATAGTTTAATCACCACCGGACGCTGACTTGACTCCTGCACTGCTCGATAAACTATTGTCTGAGAACCTGCATATAGCTGCTTAACAATGGCATAACCAGGGATATACGGCAATGGATTTGAATCGGGGATTGCTGCCAGCGTCGTCATAGGGTAAAGTTAAAATTTTGAGAAGAAGTCGATCATTTTAATATTTCCCAAGAATTTGGCAGAATAAACATTCCGTAACTTGTATACATAATTAATTGAGCCACAACTAAACAAAATTCAATGCTGCTTGCACGAAGATTGTCAATGACAGTTGTATCAACAACTATGCGAACAGTTAGTGCAGTATTTCTAGATTCAAAAGAGAGCAATGCGATTTTGTGAGACGATCCACCTAGAGAGCGATCGCTAATCAACCTCTTATGTATAAATTGAATAAAGTGTGGCAATTCCTTCAAAGGCTTCATCCAAAATTGCCACTATCGGGAATGGTCAAAAATAACAAACCATACCCAATTCCTAATCTTCAGGCTGTGATGATTTTGGCTGCTTCTGCAATTTTCAAACTGTGGTGATTTTGGATGTTTCCGCAATAGGTTCAACTTGTATCGGTGGGACTTTTTCTTCAAAGATGGCTAAGTCAAACCAAAAAGTGGTGCCAATGCCGACTTCACTCACTAGATAGACTTTACTACGATGTCTGTCGATGATATTTCTAACAATCGATAAACCTAAACCCGTGCCTTCTAGGGTGTGAACTCGGTTTTCTACGCGGAAAAAGCGTTCAAAAATTGAGTGTTGATCTTCTGTGGCGATGCCAATTCCAGTATCGGAAATTTCAATCCGCACTGGTGCAGATTCGTTGTGACTGGGTTTGAAATCTAGTTGGTAGGCGCGGATTGCTACTTTACCACCGGCTTTGGTGAATTTAAGCGCATTACCAATCAGGTTGCCAAACACTTGTACTAACAGATCGTAATTACCTAATACTAGCGGCAAATTAGGGGCAACTTCTTGAACAAGTTCAACACCTTTATCTTTTGCATTGAGTTGGTAAGTACGCAGGGTTTGCTCGATCGCTTGAGCTAAATCTACGCCATCAAAGCTGTAGTTGCGACCAGATTCGAGTTTTGATAAATCCAAAACATCGTTAACTAGGCGAGTTAGGCGATCGGTTTCATGGTTGACTGTTTGCAGAAACTCTTGGCGTTCTTGTAAAGCTAAGTCTTCGCCGTAGTCGTGCAAAGTTTCAATATAAGTTTTAATGTTAAATAGAGGCGTTCGCAGTTCGTGAGAAACGTTGCTGATAAATTGACTTTTTGCCTCGTTTAGTTCGACTTCACGGGTTATATCTTGAATAGTAATCGCAATACCTTTGATGCTTTCTCTTTGTAGATTGAGTACTGTAGTCAAGAGAATACGGATCGTCCGTGGGGTGGGTTGGTTAATAAAAATTCGGAATTCGGCGCTTTCGCATTCGCCTGCTGCCATTTCGTACAAGGGACGGGTGATTTCGATTTGTACTGATGCTGGCAAGTGATGTAAGACATTGCAACCGACTACATTAGCGGCTTCCCAGCCAAAAATTCGCTCTGCTGTGGGGTTGACTAAAATCACCTGCATATTGTTGTCAATCAACACGGCACCATCTGCGATCGTGGAAACTAAAGTTTCTAGCTTGGCTTTTTCTGCGGTTAGTTCTTCAATGTTCTGTTCTTCATAGCGTTCTAATCGCTCTGCCATCTCATTAAAGCTAAAAATTAATTCTCCTAGTTCGCCGCCTAAAGGTAAATTAATCCGCTGCTTAAAATTCCCGGTAGCAATTTGCTTTACTCCCACCAGTAGTTCTTTAATCGGCTTGGTGATGGTCAAAGCGTTAATCACTCCTGCCAAAATCACCATTACCCAAATGGTGATAAAAACGGCAATGGTGACATCGCGGGTAAAATTGGTGGAGATAACAGCAGTCTGATTGGGGTTGATCCCGATCGCTAATACACCTAAGTATTTTTTATTGACGATTAGAGGAATAAATACATCGGTGACTGTCCCATCTGGGGTTGTGTGTTGCCGCACCATCGGCTTTTCCCCATCACCAGGGTAATCTTCTGGCAGTTGTATCCGCCGTTTAATGGTAAGGGAATTTTCTACCTCGGCTTCCCAAAAAGGAATGCCAAAAAAGATTTCCCCGTTTTCATCGGCGTAGAGCATATAACGCACGCTAGACGTGCTGCTATAAAAACGTTGGGAAAATCGGGCGACCTCGGTGAGATTATTGTCAGCGACCAAGGGGGTAACGTTGGCAGCAAGCAGCAGCCCTAAATCACGACCAAAGCGGGTGTCATTCATCCGCGCATCCTGCTGAATTGTATTTACAGCCCAGAAGGTCAAACCACTCATCACCAACGAAACTACCATTGTGGCCACAGCCAGCAGTTTAGTCTGGAGAGTGAATTCCGACCACCAACTTGCGATCGCATCTCGAATTGATTTGAACAGACTTAGCATCTTAAATAAAGTTGTTAGTAGTCTTTGTTATAAAGCCCAACAACTTAAAAATTAACAGTTAATTTGACAAATATGTTAGGGAAAGAGGGAATAGGGCATTGGGCATGGCGAATAACTCCTAACTCTTAACTCCTAACTCTATAACCAATATCTTTCCGGTAATACATCCCCTGAAACTGAATATGTTTGATACTAGCGTAGGCTTGGGCGATCGCTTGCTCAAAATTTTCTCCAATTCCGGTCACATTTAATACTCGACCCCCATCTGTGACTATTTCTTGTTGCTGGTTCAATTTCGTACCTGCATGAAATACAGTTGCTCCTGCTGCTTCTGCCTGCTCAATGCCAGTAATTACCTGGCCTTTTTGATATTCTCCTGGATAACCACCGGAAGCGGCAACGACAGTAGCAGATGCTCCCCCTTTCCAAACAATGGGCGGCAATTCACTTAAGCGCTGCTGTACGCAAGCTAGAATCAACTCTTCTAGGGGTGTTTCTAACAGTGGTAAAATCACCTGGGTTTCCGGGTCGCCAAAGCGACAATTAAATTCCAAAACTTTCAAGTCGCCATCGGGTGCAATCATTAACCCAGCATACAGCACGCCTCGGTAATCAATGCCTTTAGCTCTTAAGGTGGCGATCGCTCTTTCTAATACTTCTGTTTGAATGCGTGCCATCAACTCTGGTGTAGCGATGGGTGCTGGGCTGTATGCTCCCATCCCGCCAGTATTTTCGCCCGTATCGCCTTCCCCAATCCGCTTATGATCTTGCGCTGGCAACAAGGGTCTAATTGTTAACCCATCAGTCAACGCTAAAACTGACACCTCTTGCCCAATCAAACATTCTTCAATGACGACAAATTTACCAGCACTGCCAAATTGCCCTTGAAAAATCGCATCGATGGCACTTTCTGCCTGTGCAACTGTTTCAGCTACCGTTACACCCTTACCAGCCGCCAAGCCATCAGCTTTAACAACAATGGGCGCTCCCTGAGATTTGACGTAAGATTTTGCTGCCTTAGCTTCCGTAAATACCGCAGCCCGTGCCGTCGGAATCCCTGCTTCTTGCATCAAGGCTTTTGCCCAAGCTTTACTCGCTTCAATTTGCGCTCCGGCTCTGACTGGGCCAAATACCATCAATCCTTTATCTTGGAGATAATCTGTGATTCCCTTAGATAGGGGAACTTCTGGGCCAACTATTACCAGAGTTACGCCATTTAAGAGAGCATATCGGCTCATTCCCTCAAAATCATCTACTGCTAAGGGCAAGTTCTGGCAACGTTCCATACTTGCCGTGCCCCCATTCCCTGGTACACAGATAACTTGCTCAATTTGCTTAGATTGCAACAGTTTCCACGCCAGAGCGTGTTCGCGCCCTCCATTACCAACAACTAAAACTTTCACTGATTTCCTCGTGCGTCCCTTGCAAAATGAGAATACCTTAACTGCTCTCGCGGATCAATTTTTTCATCAATTCTCACACTTGTGCAAGTTTCTTTTGGTTTACAGGAGAATTCAGGAGTCAGAATAGGCTTATTGGTGTCAATTTAAGGTCAAATGCTTGTACCACATACACTTGAGACGCGATAAATCGCCGTCTTTACAAGACGCGATAAATCGCCGTCTCTACAAGTATTTTGGACTTATCTGAATTGTAAGTTTTTTCTTAAAAATTCAATTTGACTAATTAGTAGAATTGGAATTTTTATTGTTAACAATTACCAAATAAAGTTAGTAACATATTTTCAGCAGACGTATATTAGTTGAATTATCTTTTTTGCTGATACGAATCAAATTATCTATGAAAAAATCATCAATCAATAACCAATTTTTGATTATAATTATTAACTTGTGAATATCGCGGTTAATCAGGATATAAAAATCGGCAACATGGCTAAAATTATCGTTACTGGAGTCGCAGGCTTTATTGGTTCTCAGCTTGCAGAAACATTGCTAGAACAAGGAGAAGAAGTAATCGGGATTGATGAATTTAATGATTATTACGATCCGATGTTAAAGCGAAATAATGTTGGACACTTATATCGTTTCCCTGGTTTTGCATTAATTGAAGGAGATATGCAGTTTTTAGATTGGCAAAAACTCCTAAAAGATGTTGATGTAGTTTACCATCAAGCGGCACAAGCAGGGGTCAGAGCAAGTTGGGGTAAAGCTTTTCGAGGCTATACAGAACGAAATGTTAACGCTACACAAGTTTTGCTAGAAGCAGCTAAAGATGCTAAAGACCTCAAAAGATTAGTGTTTGCTTCTTCATCTAGTGTATATGGTGATGCGGAAACATTACCTACCCACGAGAGAATTTGTCCTCAACCTGTTTCTCCTTACGGCATTACAAAGCTAGCAGCAGAGTTTTTGTGTGAACTCTATCACAAGAACTTTGGTGTGCCCTGTGTGACATTGCGCTATTTTACAGTTTATGGTCCCAAACAGCGCCCAGATATGGCATTTAATAAGTTTTTTCAATCCATTTTGCACGATGAGGCGATTCCTATTTACGGCGATGGCCAGCAAACGCGGGAGTTTACCTTTGTTAGTGATATCGTCGCCGCTAATTTAGCCGCCGCTACCGCACCCCAAGCAGTGGGAGAAATCTTTAATATCGGTGGTGGTAGCAGGGTGGTTTTAGCAGAAGTTTTAAATACGATTGAAGAAATTGTTGGGAAGCCAATCAAAAGAAACCATATAGAAAAAGCGATGGGAGACGCGCGCCACACGGCTGCTGATGTATCTAAAGCGCAGAAAATTCTCGGATATCAGCCGCAAGTCTCCCTAAAAGAGGGTTTGACGCAGGAATGGGAGTGGGTAAAATCTTTGTATTCCCTATCTTCTTAATTTTCCTGATTCTCTTTATCTGTTGAACCGTTTTGCCCTTAGCTGGTAGTCAAAACAACACCTTGGCGTGTAGCACGCTTGCGGTCGCTTTTACGAGTACCTCCAGCCATCTGATATTGATGGCTATTTTTACCAAACTTATGAGCAACACCAAGCAAAATTTTTTCAGAATAATCTGCTAAATCTTGTTCATTTTCAATAATTTGGGTTAATAAAACATCAATATTAGAGAGGGTAGTATTGTAAATTTCCAGAGATTGACGGAGATTTTCAATTTTGTCAGTGTAATCTTTAACTGTTAAACTTTCTCCTACATCTAGGGTAGGACTAATAGATTTAATACTTGCCAAGCGCATTTCAGCTTTGCTCAGAATACGTGAATCGCGTTTGTGCCTTGCCATTAATACTCCTTTGCCTGAAAAGATAACCTAAACTTTTAGTAATTCCATAGTGGACAATTTTTTAAAAGGTTGTCCTGAGTAAAATTATTTATTTTTTTAATCATTAAAATTTGAGTATTTTCACCAATTTTTATCTTACCTCTCTCTTTCATAACCCAATACGCTTGGGTTAAAAAAAATTGTAGGTTGGGTGAAGCAAAGCGCAACCCAACAAAGCTATGAAAATGTTGGGTTTTGTTCCTCAAACGCCACTTGCTTCTTTCTTTGGGAGACGCGCAAGGGATAAGTCGGGAAACTTCCCATGCAGAAGCGGAAGTTCTTGCAGGGAAGACGGAAGTTATTACAAGCTGCGCGAAACACCGAAACGTCTTGGCGGAAGTTCCTACAGACTGCGCAAAACACCGAAACGTCTTAGCGGAAGTTCTTACAGGGAAGGCGGAAGTTGCTACAGACTGCGCGAAACACCGAAACGTCTTGGCGGAAGTTCTTGCAGGGAAGGCGGAAGCTGCTACAGACTGCGCGAAACACCGAAATGTCAACCCTGGAGCAATATTTTTTGATGCGATCGCAAAATTCCGAAATTGACTAATTGGGGAGTGGAGAAGGAAACAACAGCGATTTGAGTAATATCGCAACGGTAAATAAAGATGTATTCGATAGTTGTGTCAATCAATCCTAATATTATCCTTCTGGAGGCTCTATGAATTTTCTAATTCCGATTTATATTGTGCGTAGGTCAAACAAATTTGCTTTTTACTATTTGCAATTTGCAGCGTTTTTCTCCCGGTAAGCCTACGGCATTAACGCTAAAAGGATGTCTGAGAAGTATTAAATATTTTGCTTGATCTCCCCTAGCCTCCTAAAAAAGGGGGGGATTTAGGAGGATCTACAATTCTTGAATACAACACCAAAAAGTTTTCAGATATCCTTTAACCCTCAAACTCAAGAAGAACACAAACAATCATTAGTTTATGAAGAAGACTTTTCGTAAAACCGTCGTTGTATTTGCAGTAATTGCAACGCTAACAACAGGGTGCCGCTCAACTGATGAATACAAAAAATTTGCCAAAGCAGGAAATGAATATGCCAATGCAGTTGACAAATTACTTGATGCCGCCACTGACATTCATATAGATAAAACTTCTGAGCAATTATTAAAAGATGACCAAATTACCAATCAAACACGTGAAGATTATGAAAAACTTACTGAAACTGATGAAGAACGTTTAGAGGTTATTGATAATTTACGCAAACATAACAATCTATTAAGAGATTATTTTCAACTGCTTAACGAACTTGCTTCTTCCGATGCACCTGTACGTGCAGAAGGAGAAATTAACGGAGTAGTAGATAATCTCAATAATATTGGGAAAGAACTACAAAAGAGCGATTTGATTAAAAATCCAGGTCTTTTTGAAGGCATTACTAATCTTGTAGTTTCATCACAAATTCGTGGAGCATTACGCAATGAACTAGAAAAACGTAATGGCACAATTATGCGCGAACTAACTATTCATACGGCAATGTTAAAATCTCTTGGAGATTCAATTGAACAAGATACCAAACTTATTCGTATAGCAGAAGAAGACCGTTTAGTTATTCGTCCACTAACGCAGGACGCAGAAATTCCTGACAAAGAAGCATGGATTGAAACTCGACGGGAAATATTAACAAGGAGACAAGGAAAAGAACTTAAAGATGCTAGCAATACATTAAGTGAGTTTCAAGGAGTGTTTCAAGGTCTTATTGAAGGAAAATTAAATCTTGCTAGACTCAATAGTTTTTTACAAGATGTTGATAATTTTCTACAAATTGTTGAAGCAGATAAAAACGCAAAGTAGATATTTACATTGTAAGAAAATTACCATGAATTTTAGCTCAAAAATTACACCCGAAGAAAACACAAGCATTGCTAGAGATTGTGAAGAAATCCTCAAGAGAATTAAGAATATAGAATTCAATCTCAATTTACCAGAAATACAACAAAAATTTGAAAATGAAAAGGACGAGTCACGAAAACAAGATTTTCTTGAAGAACGTAAGAATATAGCGATTCTACGCAGTCAACTTGAAACTGCGGCTCTAAAAGAAATAGCTGCGAATCTAAAGAAGTTAGAACCAGACTTGTTTAAAGGAATAGAAGACTTAACTCAAGCAATTGATCGAGTGGAAAATACCGTAAATATTCTCACTACACTCCAAAATGTAACAGGAATTATTCGACGTGTTCTCTCGTTGTAAAACGATTTAACAAGAACCTCAGTTCGGGTAAATGAAGTTGAGCTTGTGTTAATGGAATCTGTGTTATTATTTTGTGCTTCTATGCATTAGTCGTTTGCAGAGCGTCTAAAAAGCTTTGGCAAAGCCACCGCTCTTGCTTAATTTTAGAGGTATCTTCAATTTGGGCGATCGCCTGTCTAATGAGTTTAATCTTTAGCTTACCTATTCCCATGATTGAAATTCATCAATGGCGCTACGAATTAAGGAAGTGATTTGAGCGCGACGGGTTTCAAAGTTGGCGGCGATGTAAATCAATAAAATGCCAACTAACAAACCAACTACCCATTTTAAAAAGGAGTACTGCAAGCTGAAAATTACTGATTGATAGATTGTCGTAATTAAAAAAGTCGCTGTACCAATGTAGAGAAAAGCGCGCACTCGCAAAGCTAATCCAGCAAAAATAGCGATGAGACTGAAAATACCCGGTATCCAAGCTGTATTTTGATTAAATAAAATTGCCCACCCACAAATTAAACCACTCCCTAGTACTCTCAGAAAATGACGAGATGTTTTGTACTCTGGTAGCTTCAGTTGGGTATCCACTTGAGCAATATAAAGCAGTGATAATCCAATTGGTGTTACATACCACAAAGTATCAGTTAGGCGTAAGGAATCAAACCAGCGATAAAGTGCCCAATCAATCAACGCCACACTAATATAAGTGAAACGGATATTTTCACCCACTTTTGCTAAAAAGATGTAAAATCCAGCTGCGAGTACTAAGGTTATGGGGTAAGTTTGCAGTCTAGTTTCCCATAAAATTATCAGTGGTGTGATGTATGCAGCTTGTTGCCAAGGTCTTTTAGACCAACCCCAACTTTCCCAAGGTAGGATGTACAAAAAGTAGGCTACCACACAAGCGATCGCCCCATTCCAAGGAACTAATGGCCCAGCCCAAAATCGCCCTACTGCTGTCTCTCGCCAATAAATCCTCATCCCGGCTACCTCTAATAAACCAAGGTAAACCCACATCTCGGCAATTGTAATTCTTCCCAAGATGCTGGGGGAAGTGGGTAAATTTCGTCCCTGAAAGACGGCGTAGCGAATCAAAAATACTCCCGTTCCCAATCCCACCAAACGGTTAACTGCAATGGGTGTAATAATAGCAGCCATTAATAAACAGCTACTCCAAACCCAGTGAATATGAGCAATTCTTTTCAATTCTTGAGGAGTTAGGTGTAAGTAGCTGATTAGCCTTGGCGACAAAATGCGGTAAGCATACATGATACTCGCGCCAAGGGCAGACATGGCAATTAATCCATCACCTAATGCTCCTCCTGAAGCTTGTGACATTTGATAAAACAAAAGTTCATAAGCAGAAATTGATACGCCAATAATTCCTAAATACAGCAAGGGTTTGAAGCTCTGGTGCCGTCGCCCCACGCCAATAATAATTAAAGCTACACCCAAGGAATACAAACCTGTCCACTCGGTAAAGGTGTTCAAACGCAGCAACACACTAAATGCACCATAAATTAATGGCAAAATGTGCAGGCTGCTAGGAAACCTTTCTAATTGATGTCGTCGCCGCCACCACTCGCCAACAAGTTGAGTAATTAAACCCAAGGCGATGTTTGCAATCGCAATTCTCACAATTGAACGTTCCCCCAACCCTAGCACCTGAGCAATCAACAATTCCAAACACCAACCAACACCATAAAATGCCCAATTTGTCGGTTCGCGCCAACTGCGATAAACAATGGCTGCCAGGGTTATTGCAGTGGCAATTAAGAACAAAAATCCTGAAGTCGTAAACCCTTGGTAAATCAGCACTGAATGCAGCGTCAAACTTAATAATTCAACACTACATAAGGCGATCGCCCATTTATCGCTAGCGGCTGCATAGATAACTGCTAATTCGTTACCGCGTCGGCTTAAAATAGTCCGCGCTAACCATAAACTTAGAATTGCGATCGCTCCGACAACAAACCAACCAGCTACCGCGAGGCGAGGTAAACCAGGCACACCCGTCCACAGCAGCGCCCCAATGAAACTTAAAACAAATCCTTCTGTAATTACCGCAGATACTTGGTTGCGCAAATAGCGCGTATTTACAAACATCAATCCAGCACCTACAGCCAAACCGATTAATCTGATTTCTGGTAGTTGTAAAGTTAGTAACTGAGCAATTATTACAGCCAAGACACTCAAGTAACGGCTAGTAAGCCGCCGCTCTATCATTGCGGCATTGGCAACACCCATCAGAGCTAAAGGCGTAATTAGCCATAAGACTCCCCAATCAGATCGGTTATCAGTGATGCCATACCAAGATGATTCTGCATTCATCCACAAGAGGAAAAAACTCGCTGCGGCTAATCCTAAGCCGATATCCCATGCACTACCTTGCCATAGTCCTTCCTGCAAGCTAAATCGCCATTCTGCAACCATGAGAGCCAATAAAATACTTGCCCAACCTTGTTGAGTCAGGCTGGGGAATAACCAATTAATGGTACAGCAAAACGTCAGTATCCCCATGATGTGAGTTAGGTATACCAAAGGAAGGGATGAGGGGGAGCGGCGTTGAGTAACAAATGCCAGAGTGGCGGTAGAAAATAGCAGATTTAGCGATCGCAATGTGGGATTTACGAGAGCGATCGTTGTTAAAAAAGCTCCAAATAACAGGGTAAGCAGTTCGCCAAATTTAGCTAATTCTCGCTTTTGGCGGCGATACAAACTATCTGTAAGCGCCACCATCAAAATTACGTAGGGAAATAAAGCTATACCCAGTAGCGCCCAAGGTTCATTTTGAGAATTGGTGAGTTGGGTACTAGTTGCGATCGCTAATTTCTGTAAGTTATCAGGTACTAATCGCCAACCTAGCCAAATCGTCTCTAAGCCGATGACAAAAGCCCCTGCAAAGTCTCGCTTTAAACTGTACCGCCACAAGCGACTCCCCACAAACCACAAACCCAAACCACTGACAGCTATTGCTTGCCAAGGATAATTTACTACCGATACCACCCAACCCAAAAAGAGTAAAACGCCCCCAAATCTTTCCCAGAGTAAGAGGGATGAAGGAGACAAGGGAGATGAGGGGGATATTAATGTTACTTCCTCTGCTCCCACTTCGGCTACGCTCAGTGACCACCTGCTCCCACTTCGGCTACGCTCAGTGACCACCTGCTCCCCTGCCCTCCTGCCCTGTGCTAACCAAGCGATCGACCAGCCGCAAATGCCAATAGCTAACCCCAACAGTGCGACATCTAACTTGGTAACAAAAATTGCCCGCACCAACAATATTATTAAAGAATAAATAATTACAGCAGCAGGTAAACTAATACTTAAGCTACGGCGATCGTTGCTGACAGTACGAGGCTGTTGGAAAAGATTGTAATAAACGGTAATGATAGTTGTAGCGATCGTTGCCAGATAAACAGCAATTAAGGGAAATCCTCTTAATTGCCAACCCCAATGCAGATAACTCAGCCCTAGAATATTTACCAGAGGTAATTTGCCAGTATGTAAATTGCTAAAAATAGTTCGATTTTTGGAGAGTAAAACAGTTATAGCAGTCAGGGTAGGACAGGCGATCGCAACTACAATCCAATCCACAGGATTTTGCCACAATTTGAAGCTATCCATTGCCCAAAAATTCACTGGCACTAACAAAAGAGTGGCAATCAGCAATGTCTGAGCCGTCAATCTGAGGTTATTTTGCCTAGTCGCCCAAAAGCTTAATCCCCAAAAACTCAAAGTATAAGCAAATAAAACCCCGTACTGTCCAGCAGCCGGAAACTTCGCCCATTGACTAGCAGCCAGTACCCCAGAGGATACAACTACCAAAAAAACCCCTAGAAAAAGTAGCCAACGCACACTCAGTTCTGCCCCCAAGGACTGCAACATTGTGCCGATGAAGTTGGGTTTAGCTGGTTTTTGTTGTGGTTGTTTACCGCTACTAGATTGTAAAGCTGCTACAGGCAACTGCTGCACGGGGTCGGAAGTTGCAAATACTACCTTTGTGTGAGCTTCAGCCTGGGGTTGCAACACCACCGCACACACCAGAAACTCTCGACATAACTGCCTGACTTGGATATCAGATATCAAACCTAAACGCAACCATATATCCAGTCCTTCCAATAATTGAGGATGGGAAGAAGGCAATCTGATTTCAATTTTTAGCGGGCGCTCAAGGGGCGATGACATAAGCGGCAGCAGTACCAGTATATACTGAAATTATTTGTTTAATTAAAGTATATTTTTGCTCTAACTGTGCAACTTATCAGGCTAATTGATATTAATTTTTAACCGCCAAGCGAGATTCAAATGCCAACTATCTGCTTTTAGTTTCCATTTGCAGTCTCCCAGGCGGTAGATGTGCCCGTATCTTGAGTTTAATTAGCTTTTGTTATTTTCCAGAGAAAGTCGTCTACCTGCTGTAACTTTGAGTTATAAATTTTTTCAATTCCAGCTTTTAAGAAGTCAGACGGCTCGAACAAGAATAAAAATATATCACTAAAGCCATTAGTAATCTCTGGTAACTGATTTTTTGCGACAATTTGGAATTGCACTTTTGGATCGATGAAGTTACTAAGTACTTGTAGTGGTGGAATGATGTTATCCTCATCACTAATTAAAAGTGGTTTCTTAGCTTGATTAATAACATGAGCCATTTGAGGATATTTTTGGTATTTTTCAGGGAATTGGTTCCACCAAATCTGCGCTTGAGAGTGAACCATACAAGATACAACCTCGCCCATAACTACCATAACTGCTACAAGTGACCAAAACTTTTTTTGCCAAGCTTTAGTAGAAATAGACGTAATCTTAGTGGTAAATAGGTAAGCAACAGCTAACTGTATCCCTAAAACAGAAGGAAGTGTATATCGACTAGTAGCATATCGCTTTAAAAAAACGAAATCTATTATCAGTAAGGGAAGCCCTACTGATGCAATCAAGGTTAAAACAAATAACCAAACTTTTTTAGAGGTTCTTCGACATACAAAATAAATTGAGTAGCTGATTATAACTAAAAAAATCAAAATCAAAGGAATTAAGAAAAACTTAAGTTTTCCAGGATCGTTAGGACTAATACTTAAATCAAGAAACGCACGACTAAAGATACCAGCCCACCTTATAGCTGACATAAATACTGTTTGTTTAATATTCGCCCAAGTTACTGCTTCTGGCTGAGGATTGGTAATAATAATCCAAATCCAAGGTACAAACGTGATAAAACCCGCAAGCGATGATAGCAGATAATAAATTAATGTTTTACTCAATCGGAAGCGTTCGATTGTAACTACATAAATTCCTTGGGCAAAAGCAACCAAGGTAAAAAATAGATGAGTATAAAACCCTATTAATAATGTTGCTACATAAATGCACCAACTAGCTTTTGTTTGAAGGCGTATGGCTCGCAGCAGGGCTACGCTCGATATTAAAATGGCTACTATTGCTAAACTATACGATCGCGCTTCTTGTGCATACACGATATGAACAGGTGAAACGGCTACCAACCCGATGGCTATCCACCCGACTAGTGAAGACTCAAATAATTCTTGACATAGCCAATAAAGACAAGGAAAGGTAAGCAGACTAATAAATGCCGAAAAACTTCTAATCGCTGCTATAGAATTGCCAAAGCACTCTACCCAAAACCGGGCCATCAAGATGTATAGTGGCAAAATCTGCGAGTCTTCTACAATAACTCCTTTAATTGTATCAATTGCATTTTTTTCAGGGTTAGGATGCTGGTATTTGTGTAAATCTTCTATGCCAATCAAACGACCATTACCTAATTGCTTCCTCATTTCTGACTGCGTATAGCCAGATATGCGTAATGAGGATAAAACTTCATCACCCCAATAAATTTTTTTATCAATATTAACGAAGCGAAAAAATACACCTATTACTAATAAAACTATAATTAAAAAACGTAACCAGTATTTAGAAATAGTCCATTTCTGTGATATTTGCGTTTTCTTTTGTGGTAATTGCTTTTTCATGTAGTTTTCGATCTCCTCAAGGCTTAATTAATCTCGGTAAAAAATCAATTGATAATTTTTTATTAGCCTGTTCTCATGAAAAAAAGCAAATTAGTATCTCTGAATAAAAGAGTAGATGAACATGAAGATTTATCTAATTTACGAATTAAATAAAAAGTCTTATTTTCTGATTAACCAGTATCAAATTGTCTATAAAGATTTTAATTAAAAATTTTTACTCTAAATAATTATTTAAATATTGATTTTGCAGCTTTTGACAATACGTAATTATCATAAATACAATTGTTTCTTTGTCATCCTACAGTATAAATTAATCAAGAAATAAAATACTTGTGTGAAAAATAAAAAGATTTAATAAACTTTATATGAAATAAACCTAAGTAAGTTTGTAGTAGCGAATAACACAGAAAAAAGAGACACTAAGTAAGTCGGCGAGAAAAAAAGCAATAGACCTCTTGGCAAAAGAGCTTTTTGCACTCTTGGGGAAAAGGTTTTGGTTAAAGGGGAAAGGGACTTTTGCAGAACCTTTCCCGGACTAAATCGACTATTGTCACAGCAGTCTAAAATATGGCAAGCAAATACTACGGTAAATCGATCAATTTATAGTAATATGTTTAAACTGCGATCGCTTCCTTTGGTATGTAGCCATTAAGCGCAAGCAACATATCTCAAGTAAACGGACGAGTGCGAACACCGCCCGATCGATCAAACTATGGAGAATTGAGATGAGCAACAAACACATTGAAGTCAAACAGGTAGCAGGTTTCATCGGTGCCGAAATCAGCGGCGTAGACTTGTCGCGTCCTTTGCACGATGATGCAGTCAAAGAAATTCGTCAAGCACTATTGAAGTGGAAAGTCGTGTTTTTTCGCGGTCAAAACATCGATCATGCGGCACAGATTGCATTTACGGCTCGTTTCGGCGAAGTGACTTACGCACATCCCCACGAAGATGAGCCGATTGAAGGCTTCTCAGAAATCTTGCCCATTGACCGCAGCCGTTACGAGCGGCGCAATGGTTTGCGTCGTTCCAGCTACGAGAGCCGTTGGCACACCGATGTTACAGCAGTTGTCAACCCACCTGCGGCATCAATTTTACGTGCGGTTAATGTCCCTAGCTTCGGTGGTGACACACAGTGGACAAATTTAGTTGCAGCCTATGAGGGTCTGTCAGCACCCCTACGGGCATTAGCAGACACATTAAAGGCCGAACATCGCTTCAATGCGCGTTTGAATTTGCCCAGCAACAGCAAGATTGCCCAGCGCATCGCAGCCAATCCCCTGGTTTCAATCCATCCAGTAGTAAGGGTTCATCCTGAGACTGGTGAACGCGCATTGTACGTCAACCCTGGCTTCACCTCGCACATTCTTGACGTATCACGACAAGAGAGCGACCTGTTGCTTGAGTTGTTCTTCAACCAAATTACCAAGCCCGCCTACACCACCCGCTTCCGCTGGAATAACGGTGACATTGCGTTCTGGGACAACCGCGCCACCTCCCATTTGGCCCCTCAAGACTTGGATCATCTGGAAGTCGAGCGCGTTCTCTATCGCACCACTATCACAGGCGATGTTCCAGTTGGGCCCGATGGTTTCCGATCGCAAGTGGTTGAAGGTGAGGCGTTCAACAGCGAACTACCAACCGTATTGAAGAACAAAGCTGAGAAGTTAGAAGCAGTATCAGCACTTTCATAAGCTACAGAGCGGTAAACAAGGGCTGCGCTGTTCGTAGCCCAGTTTACCTACTGAAGTTTTTCGAGCCAGATTTTTACCGATATAGTTGGTTATATATTGGTATCTTTGGTACTATTTTACCTAACGTCAATTTTATGGAAGAAACCCTTCAAACGCCTTTTCTATGAAAAGAAGACAAATTTTTGGCTTTTTGGGTATAGCGATCGCTGGCTTGCTGCTAGCAATTGGTTTACCGTTAGTTCCTCCTTCTCCTGTAATAGCACAGTCGAACACAAACATACTCGTGTCCGCAGCTGCCAGCTTAAAAGAGGCACTAGAAGAAATTAAGCCTTTGTACCAACAAAGTAAATCAAATATCAATATTAATTATAACTTTGGGGCTTCTGGTGCCTTGCAGCAACAAATTGAGCAAGGTGCGCCAGCGGATATCTTTATTTCTGCTGGCAAAAAGCAAGTGGATGCCTTGGAACAAAAAGGACTATTGCTACCAGGTAGCCGTACTAATCTAGCAAATAACCGTCTAGTTTTGATTGTGCCTCAGGATGTTGTTGGCATCTATAGCTTCTACAATTTAACAGATAGTAAGATTAAAAAAATTGCGATCGGTGAACCCAGAAGCGTACCCGCCGGTCAATATGGCGAGCAAGTCTTGAAGAAATTGAAACTTTACGATCGCCTCAAGTCGAAATTTGTCTTTGCTAACAATGTGCGTCAAGTTTTAGCAGCAGTAGAAAGTGGTAACGCCGAAGCAGGTTTAGTTTATGCCACTGATGCCAAAATTTCCAACAAGGTAAAAGTCGTAGTCGCTGCTGATGATAAATTTCATTCCCCAATTGTCTATCCGGTAGCAATAATTAAAAGCAGTAAAAATCCTTCTGCTGCCAAAGAATTTGTCCAGTTTCTATCTGGCGGTGAAGTCAAAACTGTACTCAAAAAATATGGTTTTATTGTGCCCGAAGGAAATAAAAAATAATCACTCTATTTCTTTAGCGATCGCTCTTACAAATTTTAAGAAAGATCCAATTAATGAATAGCCTTTAAGGGGGAGAATTTAGATGTATGCAAGTTCTTCCAGTAGCTAATTTTGAATTAACCGCTTGATTATTGTTAGCCTAAGCCAAGGAGACAAATCCCTAACTTAGGCTAATCATTAGACCTCTTGCAAAAGTGCTTTTTGCACTCTTGGAAAAAAGGGGAAAGGGGAAGGGGAAAAGGTACTGCAAAAGTCCCTTTCCCCTTTAACCTTTACCCTTTTCCCGACTTATGCAATAAGTCTATTTAAGAAGCTGTGGACTGTAATTGTTCTAGTCGTGCCAGCACTTCTGAACTGTGAATAGTTGGGTTGACTTTGACAAAAGTCTCGCGTAAGACGCCTTGAGGATCGATAATGAAACTGTGGCGCATAGATAAAAAGCCGAGCCACGAACCGTAAGCTTTGCTCACTGAACCATCAGTGTCAGCCAACAGGGGGAATTTTAGTCCTTCTGAATCGCAAAATTTGGCGTGAGAATCAATGTCATCAGCACTAACGCCAATAATCTGGGTATTTTTTTCGAGATATTGGGGTAAGTCTTGCTGAAAACGACGAGCCTCTATAGTACAACCAGAGGTGAAGTCTTTAGGATAGAAGTACAGGACTAGCCATTTACCGCGCAAGTCAGAGAGGGAAATTTTGCCATCACCTGTGTTGGTTGGCAAAGTAAACTCAGGTGCGGGTTGATTAATTGCCGGAAGTTTACCACCCATAGCATCAGCAACAGGGGTAAAATTCAGCCAGCTGATGATAGAAATACAGCTGGCAAATAATATGCTTAAAAAAGTGCGGCGGGAAATCATGGTGGAAACCAGAATCACAACTTTACACAAGTTTACAATTCTTGGTTGCGAGAAATCTTATTCTAAGTGAGATTCGGCAGGGGTATCTGTACTTTCGATATATTGACTATCTAGGAGAAAGACCCCCCTAGCAAAGCGAATCCCCCAATATCCACCGGGTCTGCGGTCAATGACTATACCTTCTTCGCCCATGTGAATTACATTAGGGGGACGTAGCATGGGCATAGGTTCAGCAGTTTTGACATAAGCTGGTAGCGCCACAACACGGACTTTACTACCAATTGCGAATTCTTTTGACATTTTAATCAAGCTAGGAGTTTTGAATTAACTCATAACTCAAAACTAGCTTGAAAGTCTACTAAATTAGACCTCTTGCAAAAGGTACTTTTGCAAGAGGTAGGGAAAGGGGGAAAGGTTAAAGGGGAAAGGAAAATTTGATCCTTTTCCCCTTTGCCCCTTTCCCTTTACCCGACTTCTGCAAGAAGTCTATTGAGTAAGGGAATAAATAGGGAAAGGGAAAGGGGATGAAGTTTTTCCCCTTTCCGCATCTTCTGCAAGAAGTCTATATAATCTCTTTTGGGATTGAGATGGGCGAGTACTGCCCACCCCTGAATTATTATTTTTTGAAAGATGATTATTGAGGATTGCCTTGTTGACGGCGTGAAGGAGCATTTTGACGGAATTGCTCTAATTTTTGACGCTGTTCTGCGGTTAAGACTGCTTGAATCTGTTGTTTCTCAGACTCGCGGATTTGTCGCATTTGGGTTTTTTGGGCTTCAGTTAGATTTAAGTCAGCAAAACCACCCTTTCCTCGACGTTGACCGGGTTGCCGTTGACCTGTTTGCCCCTGAGCTTTACGTGCTTGCCATTCAGCCCGACGTGCTTGTTTGGCTGCCTCTAATTTTGCTTTTTGTTCTGGGGTCAAAACTGCTTCAAATTTGGCGCGGCTATCGCGGCGAATCGTCTGAATTTGGGCTTTTTGGGTATCTGTTAGACCCAAATCTTTCCAAGGGCCTCTTTCTTTTTGTGGAGTTTGGGCAAGTAACAGGGGTGAAGGAGAGGCTGTTTGAGCGTGAACAGCAAAGGAGGTTGCAGTTAAAGTGAGAGCGATCGCGGAAGCAACTAGCGATAATGCTTTGAGTTTCATTACTTGTGTGGTGGGTTTTTCCTGGTTGGATGCCACCATCATAAGAACTTATCTTCAGCAGTTACATGAGGAGAAAGTCATGGTTATACCCATGACTAAAGTCATGATTGACAAGAGATAGTTAGAAGTTAGAAGTTAGAAGTTAGGAGTTAGGAGTTAGAAATTATGAAAATTTTGATTATGATGATTTTATAAGTCATTATTTAGCTGATTATCTAACGGGTTTGTTCTTTGAATTTGCTTTTGATTTCTCACTCAACGAAAAAATTAAGTGATGAAAGCATCTGCTAAAATATTCTAAATTATTAACTTTTAATTCCTAACTTATAACTCATAACTCATCACTTCTAACTGGAGCAACGCGACTAATGAGTCGTCCAATTGAAATTAAGAAACATCCTTTTCCGTCTCTGCTTTATCTGGAGTGGACATTACTGGCAATCACTGCATTGACAGCTGTTATACCACCTCCGTTACGGCGATTTCGTCCTAAGCCTCCAGAGCTATCAATTTGTAGTGCATTTCCAGACTTGTCAGTTTGTAGCATATTGCCAGAACTATCAATTTATAGTCTGATTATTTTTGCGGCAATGGGCTTAACATTACCTAGAAAGAATCAGACAACTAAGGTAATATATACAGTCATTGAAATTTTATTAATTTTAATAATTGGACTTTTTGGGGAAAGATTTGCTCGGCTTTTTCCTTTTCTCTATATAATTTTAGTGACTCGCAGTTGTCTGATTTTTCAATTAAATGGGCGCTTATTCGTTACAGCTTTGTCATTTGCTTTATTTTTAGTTACTACACAACTAAAATATCAATTATTCAATTTTCAAGCATCGCCGCAGGCACAAGAGCGATATCGATTTTTGATTTTGAATTCGTCGCTAGTATTTGGCTTAAGTTTGGTTTTTGTATTATTGATGATGAATGCAGTTTTGTCTGAACGGCAAAGTCGAGAAAAGCTAGCTCTTGCTAACGACAAACTCCGTCAATATGCTATGCAAATTGAAAATCAAGCTACCCTAGAAGAACGTAACCGTATTGCTCGTGAAATTCATGATTCATTAGGACACTCTCTGACTGCTTTAAATCTGCAATTAGAAACTGCTTTAAAACTATGGCAATCTAACCCAGGTAGAGCTGAAACATTTCTTGCAACTGCAAAGGAATTAGGTTCAAAAGCGCTAAAAGATGTTCGTCAATCTGTTTCTACTATGCGTTCTAATCCATTACAAGAACAATCTTTAGAAGATGCGATCGCTAGTCTTTCAGAAAATTTTCATCGCTTTAATGGAATATTACCAATTTATCAAATCAACCTGGAATATTCTCTACCACCTGAAATAAATACTGCTATTTATCGAATTACTCAAGAATCTTTAACTAATATATCTAAATATGCAGATGCCACAGAGGTAAAATTGGAACTCACTACGACTAAAAGCAATTTGCGATTGATAATTCAGGATAATGGTAAAGGTTTTGATGTTGGGCAAAATACTACTGGTTTTGGACTTCATAGTATGCGCGATCGCACTTTAGCACTTGGGGGTCAGTTTAATATTAATAGCACTCTTGGCTCTGGCTGCAAAATTACAGTTAATATTCCATTAACAAGGTTAACATAATGATTAAAGTATTGCTGGTAGATGACCAAAGTTTAATTCGTCAAGGATTAAGAGCATTATTGGAATTAGAACCAGATTTAGAAATAGTTGGAGAAGCAGAAAACGGCGAACAAGCGATTAATTTTGTTGCAGAATTTCAGCCAGATGTAATCTTGCTAGATATCAGAATGCCGATTATGGATGGAGTTGCAGCCACAAAGGAGATTCAAAAACGTTTTGCCAAAACTAAGATTTTAGTACTAACGACTTTTGATGATGATGAATATGTGTCAGCAGCTTTAAAAAATGGGGCTATGGGTTATTTATTGAAAGATACACCATCAGAGGAATTAGCTGTTGCTATTCGTGCCGTTCATAAAGGATATACTCACTTGGGCCCAGGTATAGTTAAAAAGCTGTTAACTCAATTTTCTCCTGTTGCACCAACTCATTCACCGCCTTTACCATCTAGTTTAGCTGAACTGACTCCTAGAGAAAAAGAGGTTTTGCGATTAATTGCTACAGGTGCTAGTAACCGAGAAATTGCTCAGAAACTCTACATTTCTGAGGGAACAGTAAAAAATCATGTTACGAATATTTTAAACAGATTAAATTTGCGCGATCGCACTCAAGCTGCGATTTGGGCAAATACATATTTATCGTATTTGAATGAACCTAGTTAAATAATTCGTAATTCTTCAAAAATGAAAAAATCATAACTTAAGTATTGACAAAATAGATAAAAAAATGCATTAAATAGATCGGAAAAAGTAGGCGATCGCTTATCACCTTAAGCAGACCGATGGTTAAGCTTGAAGTTCAAACTGTATATTATTTTACACTACAATTGTAGTGTAAAAATTAGTCTTGATTACGTTTACATTGTTTTATGGAAGTGATTTTGGGTGATATCACAAAGTTAGAAGTTGATGCTATTGTCAATGCTGCAAATACTAGTCTGCTTGGTGGTAGTGGCGTAGATGGAGCAATACACAAGGCATCTGGCTCGAACCTAGTTGATGAGTGTAGGTCACTTGGAGGATGTCAGATTGGCGATGCTAAACTAACCAAAGGATATCGCTTACCTGCAAGTTTCATCATTCATACCGTAGGCCCAGTATGGCGAGGAGGTAATCACAGAGAACCTGAACTTCTTGCTCAGTGTTATTATAAATGTATGCAAATTGCCGCAGATAAAGAGTTTAAGAGTTTGGCATTTCCTTGCATTAGTACTGGCATTTATAGATATCCTAAAACTTTAGCAGCTGAGGTGGCAGTGAAAATATGCGATGAACAGCTACAAAAAAATGGTCGTCCCCAAAGAATAATTTTTTGCTGCTATGACCCAGAAAATTATGGAATATATGCGAATATTTTAGGACTTACGCATTAGACCAAAGATAAAGAACAAGATTTTTCGAGTTACTTTGGAAGAACTACTCCTAAAAATAAGTTTTTTAGTAGCTTATTTAAATAGCTCCAAACATTCATTTTTTAAAATGTTTTTTGTAACTTTTATTTTTCGAGATGACTTATCGATTACCTCTTCACAAGATATATTAATTTGTGATTGATTTACATTAATTAAATCTTGAATTGAAGCACCATATACAATTTCTGATAAACCACTCCAAACACAAGCAGTTGCACACATCGGACAAGGTTCGCCAGTTGTATATATGCTATAACCTTCTAAAGAGGGGTTTTTCAGTTTAGCTGTTAAACTACGAATAGCATTGATTTCTGCATGGGCTGATGGATCGTTGTCTCTCTTTACAGTATTATGAGCTACGACAACGACTTCGTTATCTTTAACAATCACTGCACCGTATGGTGCATCGCCTTTTTTTGCTTCTGCCAATGCTAAACGCATAAAAGATTCTGGGTTCATATAAGCTGAGGTTAACATCAGGATAATGGTTAATCATATCGTATTTCTAATGTTATAACTGGGAATTAAGATGTTTTAATAGTCGAATATGTTATTGAGCAGACAAGAAACAGAATTTTACTTAGAAGACCTAGAAACACCAATAGGTAAAGCGATTAATTTAACCCTTGCCTCTTTGGTACTAATATCATCAGGAATTTTTGTGGCAGAAACATATAATATTCCTGATTATATGCGGTTTCAGTTAAATGTAGCTGATACTGCGATCGTCATCATCTTCGCTGTGGAATATTTGCTTCGCCTGTGGAGTGCGGAAAACAAAATTAAGTATATTTTTAGCTTTTATTCGATTATTGACTTAATGGCGATTCTGCCATTTTTTCTCGGTATGGTAGATATTAGCTTTATCCGACTATTACGATGGTTTCGGATTTTACGATTAATTAGATTTATAGATAGAAAGTTTTTATTCGTTAGTATCAGCAGTGAAGATGGGATGATTTTTGCGCGAATATTATTTACGTTATTTACAATTGTTTTTATTTATTCTGGCTTAATTTATCAAGTCGAGCATCCGGTTAATCCTGAAAATTACGGTACATTTTTGGATGCATTTTACTTTTCTGTTGTCACAATGACAACTGTAGGATTTGGTGATGTTATTCCAATTTCGGAATCAGGACGCTTGCTAACAGTATTGATGATTTTTACCGGAATTGCATTGATTCCTTGGCAAGTGGGAGATTTAATTAAACAAGTAGTGAAAACTGCTAATCAGATAGAAATAGTTTGTTCAGGTTGTGGTTTAGCTTTCCATGATGTAAATGCTGGGTTTTGTCAAAGGTGCGGGACTAAGTTACCTAAGTAGTCTGCCAATGGTGAAATTAAATATGCATTATCTATAATCCTTGGAGAAATGTAGCACTGCTACGTCTCTCCATTCTTTTTAACTCCTATAGGATATCTCCCTTGATGAAAACCCAGGTTCAGTTTAAGGTGTCGTCTGCGGTGGATTGGTGGAATTAGGAAATGGAAGAGTTGGTACAATTACAGGTACAGGCTTTGCTTTTTCGCCTTGCAGTTGAATTTGGGCTTGATTGCGGCCCTCTATTGCTTGTTGGTAGTTAGGCTTGTATTTTATTGCTCGATCGTAAGAAGCGATCGCATCTTGAAACCGTTTTAAATTTAATAGAGCGTTGCCTCTACTATACCAGCTTTCGGAATGGTCTGGTTTATAACGAACTGCCTTATTATAAGACGCGATCGCATCTTCGTATTTCTGCAATATGTATTGCGAATTTCCCAAATTATACCAGAGTTGATAGTCATTTTGCTTAATTGTCGCCGCTTTATTATAAGCTTTTATTGCTTCTTCATAGCGTTGATTTTGATGCAGCGACCATCCCAAATTATACCATGCTTGATAGTTTTTGGGACTGTATTTAATTACTTGATTAAAAGATTCAATCGCTTCGGGATAACGTCGTAAATTCAGCAGTATATTACCTCTAGATAACCAAGCTTGATAATAATCTGGCTGATATTGCACCGATTTATCATAAGCTGTAAATGCATCTTGATAGCGGTTTAAATTGACTAGTGCATTCCCCAAATTATACCAAGCTTGCTCGTAGTCTGGTTTTAAATCTACGACTTTTTGATAGGCGGCGATCGCTTCTTCATATTGCCTAGAATTCTGCAAAGCTAATCCTTTTTTATACCAAGCTTCGTAATTATCTGGTTTGAGTTCAATTGCCTTTTCATAAGACTTAATTGCCTGATCGTATTGGTTTAAATTACTGAAAGCTTCACCCCTAGCATTCCAGACTTCTGAGTTGTCATTCTTTAATTCTAAGGCTTTGTCAAAAGAGGCGATCGCTTCTTGATATCGCTGTAAATTTCCCAATACAGTACCACGTCCAATCCAAGCATCTAAATAATCTGGCTGAATTTGAATTGCTTTATCATAAGCCACTAATGCGTCTTTGTATTTTCTTAATTTATTTAGTGTTTTGCCTTGACCATTCCAAGCTTGAGGATAATCTGGTCTAAGATTAACGGCTTTTTCATATACTTCTAGCGCGTCTTGATAGCGTTGTAAATCAAAAAACGTATTTCCTTGTTTAGATAATTCTATAGCATTATTTGAATTAATGTAATGCCAAATAAATATTGATGCTACTACACCAACAGCAAAGAAAAATATTGTTAGTAAAATTTTACCTAAAAGACCTTTTTTTGGTTCAGGTTTGTTGATATTTTTTGGTGGAGGAGGAGTTAACGCGATTGTCTGAACAGGTGGTCGTGTTACCTCCTTCAGCGCTTGTAATGCCACCGTTGCTGAAGGATAGCGTTGCCGAAAGTCGTAGCACACCATTCTATCTAAAAATTGAGCAAATTCTAGTGTTACCGTGGCTTTATCGTGCCAGATAATTTCATTAGTATCAGCATCTTTGACTATTTCTTCAGCTGATAATCCAGTGAGAGCTTGAATAGCAATTATTCCCACAGCATAGATATCACTACTTAATTTTGGCGTACCATGAGCTTGTTCGCTAGGAATATATCCAGGCGTACCGATAGCTACTGTTGCTAAAGTTTGACCTTGAGGAGTAATAACTTGAGTTGCAATTTGTTTTACAGCACCAAAATCAATTAAAATTAGTTTGCCATCTGGTTGGCGTCTAAGAATATTGTGAGGATTGACATCACGATGAATTACATTTTGTTGATGGACAAATTCTAAGATTGTCAAAAGTTCTTGTAAAAGTGAAATGACTTCTTCTTGACTGAGGATTTTACCTGATGTTAATTCTTGACTCAGGTCGTGACCTTCGATTAATTCCTGTACAAGATAGAATTCGGCATTTTCCTCAAAGTAAGCTAAAAGTTGGGGAATGCGATCGTGAGTTCCTAATTTATACAGAACTTGTGCTTCCGTATCAAATAAACGTCTAGCTGTTTCCAAAGTTACCGGATCGCTTGCCTGAGGTTTGAGTTTCTTAACAACACATAGAGGTGAACCAGGTAATTGGGTATCACAAGCCACAAAAGTTTCACCAAAACCCCCACCTCCCAAGTTACTAATAATTTGGTATCTTCCTACAAGTGTGTTTCCTAGCATCTTGTTTGCCTAGTTAAGTGCGATGCGATCTGATTTCAATCTTGCCACACGTTAAGGGGAAGTGAGGGAGTGAGGGAGTTAGGGGACAAGGGGACAAGGGGACAAGGGGACAAGGGGACAAGGGGACAAGGGGACAAGGGGGACAAGGGGGAATTATTGACAAATCTCTCCCAAGTCTCCCCCCTCTTCCTTGTCTACCTTGTCTCTTCTCAATACCCAATGACCAATGACAAATGACCAATGACAAATGACAAATGACAAATGACAAATATATATGATTCCTATTAGTGATAACATTCGTTGTCGAAATAAACCAATTATTAATTACTGGTTGATTGGCATTAACCTGGCTGTATTTTTATGGGAACTTCAACTAGAGTTTAGCGGTCAATTAGGTTATTTTGTCAATACTTGGGGTATGATTCCAGCGCAGATTAGTGGAGCAGTTACCAATGCTCTCTTTTTCAACTCTGCTGCTTGGATAGTTGTGATTTGGCGGGTATTTACCCTATTTTTTGGGATATTTCTGCACGGCAGTTTTAGTCAAATATTAGGAAATTTACTATTTTTGTGGGTTTTTGGGAAAACTGTAGAAAATCTTCTCGGACACAGACGCTATCTAGGATTTTATCTGGCTGCTGGGGTAGTGACAGGTGTAATACAAATTCTGCTTGAACCGAGTTTGACAGTTCCATTGATTGGGGCAAATGGTGCGATCGCAGCTATTTTAGGAGTATACGTTATGAAGTTTCCTAAAGCTACAATTGACACTGTTTTGCCGCTAATAATCTTGTATATCCCGATCCAACTACCAGCCCTTTTCTATATATTTTGGTGGTTTGTACAACAATTATTTTATGGTATCGGCAGTTTAAATATTCCTCCTGTTGGCGTAAATCAATCGGGTGTTGTCGTCTTAGGGCAGGTTGTGGCATTATTAATTGGTGTAGCTTTCATCCGATTAAAGAAATAAATTTTAATTTAGCTATCTAGCCATTATTTCTACGGTGGGCACTATTAACTGACTGAGATCGCAAAGCTCAATTATGATATTTTGGCAGTGCTTACCCTACAGTTCTTGAAACTCATATATACCTTTCGACTGAAATATATAAATTGTTTTTGCTTAATCAAGCATAATTAATCAAAAGCTTACGCTGTATGAAATTTTAATTTTTAATTTCTAATTCCGCCTTGCCGTACTAGGGAATACCTACTCTTCAAGTCGATATTGTTAAACATTAGCGGTGTACAATATGCAAAATGTTGATAAATTTAACTTTCAACTTACTGAGGAATTAGCAGTGTTGCGGCAGCGGGTAGCTGATTTAGAGCAATCAGAGAGATTTTATCAACAAAGGCAAGCAGCACTAGAAGAACAACTAACAGAACTAAAAAGAAAGCTGGCAGTAGAAGTAGAAAAGCCTGATATTAAAGTTCAAGAATCATCTGTGGATCTCATGCCAACAGAGGTAGCAGTAATTTTAGAGCAACTCCAACAAGAAATTGCGACGCGACAGCAGCTAGAAGTATTTCTTAGGGAGAGTGAAGAACGGCTGAAGCTGACTCTAGAGGTATCGCAGATGGGCTTGTGGGATTGGAATATTGTTACCAATCAAGTCATTTGGTCGGAAAATTATGAACTGCTTTTTGGTCTAGTTCCAAGTAGTTTTGACAGTCCTTATGAGACGTTTCAAAAGTGCGTTCATCCTGAAGATAGCCAATCTGTAATGCAAGCGATCGCCCACGCTTTCACACAAAAGACTGACTATAATGATGAATTTCGTATAGTTCGCTCAGACCAAAGTACGCATTGGATTTCTGCCAAGGGAAAATTTATCTATAACGCTCAAGGGCAAGCGGTGCGAATGATCGGCGTTTGTATGGAAACGACTGTGTGTAAGCAGGCAAAAGAAAGTACTCGCGAACTCACAACACAAGTCCAAGAACAGGCAAATATTTTAAATGCCATCCTCACCGCCTCAGTCGATCATATTTATATCTTTAATCGTCAAGGTTGTTATCAGTATGTTAGTCATGATGCAGCGATTGTACTAGGTTTAAATCCCCAAGATATGATCGGCAAAACTTTGCCAGAAATGGATTTCCCCACCGACTTAATAACCCAGGTAGAAAATCAACGACTTGCTGTGATGAAAACTGGGCAACCGATTAAAGATGAGTGTAAATATGTTACTCGTGATGGCGTACATTATTATGAATATATTCTCACACCATTACGGAATGTTGACCAAACTATTGAAGGTGTAATTACTGTTTCTCGCGATATTACCGAACACAAACGGGCAGAAAAAATTTTACGTGAAAGTGAAGCGCGATTTCGACGTTTGTTTGAATCTAACCTGATTGGGGTCGCTTTTTGGAATGTGCATGGCTTTGTGATTGATGCCAATGATGCCTTTCTGCAACTAGCTGGTTACACTCGCGATGAATTTGCTACTTTAGGCAGAATTAATTGGAGAGAACTTACTCCTGTTGAGTATCAGGATTCAGACGATCGCGCCCTTTTGGAGGTGCAAACCACCGGAGTTTCCAAAATTTATGAGAAAGAATATATCCACCGCAACGGTAAGCGAGTACCGATTGTTTTAGGGATAGCTTTACTGAATGATTCCCAAGAACATGGTGTTGCTTTTGTACTGGACATCACCGAGCGCAAATTGGCTGAACAAGAATGCGATCGCCTACTCGATCGCGAAAAGACAGCACGGCAACAAGCAGAAATCGCCAACAAAATTAAAGATGAATTTCTGGCGGTTCTCTCCCACGAACTGCGCACCCCACTCAACTCCATTCTGGGATGGTCGAAAATGCTGCGGACTCGCAAGTTTGATGAAAAAACTACTCACCATGCCTTAGAAACCGTTGAACGCAACGCGAAATTACAAACCCAGCTAATTGAAGATTTGTTGGATGTTTCGCGCATTCTCCAAGGAAAATTAAACTTGAATATCTGTCCTGTCAGCTTGGTAATGGTAGTTGAAGCAGCACTAGAAACGGTAAAACTAGCAGCACAAGCCAAATCAATTCAAATTCAGACTGTATTTGATGCCAGTTTGGGACAAGTGATGGGCGACCCAAATCGGCTGCAACAAGTTGTGTGGAACTTGCTTTCTAATGCGGTAAAATTTACACCAACAGGCGGACGGGTAGAAATTCGACTCATGGAAGCTGGTAATCAGGCTCAAATTCAGGTCAGCGATACAGGTAAGGGAATTAGCCTAGACTTTTTGCCTTATGTGTTTGATTACTTTCGTCAAGCTGATGGCACAACTACTCGGACATTTGGTGGACTAGGTTTAGGACTAGCGATCGTGCGTAAGGTTGTAGAAATGCATGGGGGAAATGTTCAAGCCGAAAGTCTTGGAGAAGGATTGGGTGCAACCTTCACTGTCGAGTTACCGCTTTTGCTTAGAAGCGAACAGGTTTGGGGTGAAGAGAATCAGTCTTCATATTCAGAGCCGGAATCTTCGCTGCTTGCAGACACTCAAGTTTTGGTAGTAGACGATGAACCAGATATCCGCGATTTAGTTACCTTTATTTTGCAAGACTACGGCGTGCAAGTAACCGCCGTATCATCAGCACAGGAGGCATTACAAGCACTATCTGAGTCGATACCAGATGTTTTAATTAGCGATATTGGAATGCCAAAAACAGACGGTTATATGCTAATGCGTGAAGTGCGATCGCGATCCCCCCAACAAGGAGGAAACGTCCCAGCGATCGCTCTGACAGCCTATGCAGGGGAAATGAATCAGCAACAAGCATTAGCCGCAGGATTTCAAATGCATATCTCCAAACCAGTAGATCCAGATGTATTGATAAAAGCGATCGTTGATTTGATTGAACCAAGTTAATACTAGATTGGCGTCCGTCGGCTGTCTATCACTTTAGTGTTGTACGATGTCTACTGCTTTCCTGCTAGACTCTGAATAGCCCTTATGCTTTTAGAAATTATGGCATCTGTTGAGCAGATTAAAGAAGCCTTAACTTTGCCCAGTGCAGCGAGAGCATTGTTGGCATAAAAGCTGGTTGAAAGTCTTGAATTTGATGTAGACGAAACACTTCAAACACTGCGGACAGACGAAGCCAAAAAGCGTAGAGATGAAGTTCGTAGCGGTGCAGTTTCACCCATTCCTGGAGAGGAAGCGTTAGCTAGAGTAAGACAAAACCCAGATTGTAGAGACGCGATTTATCGCGTCTTGAAAGATTAATCGCATTGTTAGTCGATGCAATCGCATTGTTAGCCGATGCAATCGCATTGTTAGTCGATGCAATCGCATTGTTAGCCGATGCAATCGCATTGTTAGCCGATGCAATCGCATTGTTAGCCGATGCAATCGCATTGTTAGTCGATGCAATCGCATTGTTAGCCGATGCAATGGCATTGTTAGTCGAAACAATCGCATTGTCAATCGAAACGCGATCGCCCAAGAACACTACTAAAGATACTAGTTATCCCTTTGAGAATCGCTATAAGATGACAAAAAGGGTCTTCTAGATTTGGATGAAAATGACTGAGCAACGTGATGCTGATTTACCATCTACTGATTCTCAGCAATTGAGCGAACCGACCGATGAAGCGACTACCAAATCGGTTGATAATTCCTGGAAAAATCGGATTGCTGGTGTCTGGAACAAAGCAACAACACGTCTAACGCAACTTTTGCCCGGAGAACAAGTGGCACAGACAGTTGTCGAATGGTTTAATGTGAGCGATACTCAGGTTGCAGAGATTTTAGAGAAAATCCGAGCCGAACTGCCAACTACAGAAGCCCTTTTAATTGGTAAACCTCAAGCCGGAAAAAGTTCTATTGTCAGAGGATTGACAGGAGTTTCTGCTGAAATTGTCGGTCAAGGATTTCGCCCACACACACAACACACCCAACGCTATGCCTATCCTTCAAATGAGGTGCCATTACTTATTTTTACTGATACGGTGGGGCTGGGTGATGTCAAACAAGATACTCAAGCAATTATTCAAGAGTTAGTTGGCGATTTACAACAGGAAACTCGTTCCGCCAGAATCCTACTTTTGACTGTCAAAATTAATGATTTTGCAACTGATACTCTACGACAAATTGCTCAACAACTGCGCCAGAAGTATCCAGACATTCCCTGTTTGTTGGTAGTTACCTGCTTGCACGAAGTTTATCCTGGCGATACCGTCGATCATCCCACCTATCCGCCAGATTATCAGGAAGTCAACCGCGCATTTGCCGCAATGCAACAAGCCTTTGCAGGAATAAGCGTTGGCGAAGCCTCTCCGAAGGAGATTCGCTCTGTACTGATTGACTTTACCTTAGAAGAAGATGGCTACACTCAAGTATTTTATGGCTTAGAAGCACTGCGAGATTCTTTAGCAGAACTACTCCCAAAAGCAGAAGCCCAAGCGATTTATCAGCTATTAGATCGAGAAGAAGTTGGCAAACAAATTGGCAACCTTTACCGAGATACTGCCCGCCGTTATATTTTGCCATTTGCGATCGTGTCTGCAACTCTGGCTGCCGTACCTCTACCATTTGCTACAATGCCCGTACTGACTGCCTTGCAAGTATCAATGGTGGGACTGTTGGGTAAATTATATGGGCAGACAGTTACTCCATCTCAGGCGGGAGGCGTTGTGAGTGCGATCGCAGGAGGTTTTTTAGCACAGGCAATTGCCAGAGAATTAATTAAATTTATACCAGGTTTTGGGAGTGCGATCGCCGCTTCTTGGGCAGCCGCCTATACTTGGGCACTAGGGGAAGCTGCCTGCGTTTACTTTGGCGATCTAATGGGAGGTAAGAAACCCGATCCCCAGAAAATTCAGTTAGTGATGCAAGAAGCATTTCAAGCGGCGCAAGAACGGTTTAAGGGGATTAAACGTTAAGAGTAGTTGCAATCCGGTTCGGGTGATTACAACATCTGAATTGGACAATTATATAGATAGCGATATGAGTTAGATAATTGTAATATTCATTAAAATGATAAACAAAATAAATCAAGTCTTTTTCCAGAATATAAATTAACGTGAGTTCGACAGCGATGCTGGAACCGAAACGTCTACGGATGGCGGTAGCGCAAACCACACTCCGCGAAAATCCTAGCAATAGCGTTCAACTGCGCGAGAGCGGACGCGAGATACGACACCTGATGTGCAAGGCGCATGAAGCGGACGCGAGGCTCGTGCATTTCCCAGAGGGAGCCACCTGCTCTCCGCATAAGCGCATCATGTCCATCGATGGGCCCGAAAAGGTTGGCCCAGCAGACTGGGATCGGGTTCAATGGGACGTTCTCCAACAGGAGTTGAATCAGACGGCTGCTTTGGCGCAAGAGCTGCGGCTCTGGGTCATTCTCGGCTCACTGCATCGCTTGACACCACCGCACCGTCCGCATAACAGCTTGTACGTCATCTCGGATCGAGGCGAGGTAGTGACGCGATACGACGAGCGGATGCTGTCGAAAACCAAGCTGGCCTTCATGTACACACCAGGCTCGCTCCCGGTCACATTCCAGATTGACGGTCTGCGGTTCGGGTGTTCGGTTGGCATGGAATGTCAGTTCGCAGAAGTATTTAGCGAGTACGAGCGGCTCAATGTCGATTGTGTTCTGTTCTCGACCGCAGGCCCGGGCACGCTGAATAACAGGGGGATGTTTGCTATCCAGGCGCAGGCACTCGCGGCGACGAACAGCTACTGGGTCAGCTATGCCGCGCCCGCGCAAAATGAAGGCGCACCGTCGGGTTTGATTTCACCTCGTGGGGAATGGCTTGGGCAATGCCCACAGCAAGGTGAACCTATGGTGGCGATCGTTGACTTGGATGAGAGCGAGCCAAACCTCGCACGACTATGGAGGCGCAAGGTTCGGACTGGGATTTACCAGCCGCACCTCGTCTGCAACGACGCTCGGAGCGACGACCGTAGAACCTTTTGAGCAGGCTACGAACAGCCGTTACCTGTAGGAGCTAGCAAACATAAATGCATTGCTCTGGCTAACAAGACTGTTTTTAGGTCAAGTTATCTGCAATTGGAACTGTAGCCTAGCTCAAATTAACTACAGATCAGATCGAGTTAACGCGAGTTCGACATTAGGAAAAAGCAAAAAGCTTGCTAGATATGAATTTGCATAATTGGGTAAGCCAAAGCGCTATATCATGTCCGCATAAATTAATTATGCGGACATGATATTATTTGGTCAAAAGTTTATGTTTTTGGACTATTGACCCCAGGCAACGGAAGTCTCGGCTTTACTCTGGACAACCTCTACAATTTGGCTATGCCTTTCTTGAGAGTAAGTAAAGCTTTCTGAAATCCATTCTTAGACAGAACTATAAATAAGAAAGCCTAGTCAAAATACTTATTTAAAAGTATTTTTTTTATCTGACTAGAGGCTGATGAAGATAAAACATTTGATTAGTTTCCTAGATAAGGAGAGGCTACACAAAATCGGATAAAAGTTTGGCAACTGTATTGATTTTGTGTAAGCAGCCCTGCAATTAACGAGGAATTCAAATGTTTTATCACAATAAGAAACTCCAGTATTTTAAGCCGCCAGAAAAACCAGATGCAGTCTACGCAATGAAAATTCAAGAACTCATCGGCGGTACTTTTGGTGAAATGACCGTGATGATGCAGTATCTGTTTCAGGGTTGGAACTGTCGAGGTCCAGCCAAGTACCGGGATATGCTGCTTGATGTTGGAACTGAGGAAATCGGTCACATTGAGATGCTGGCAACGATGATTGCCCATCTTCTAGATAAAGCGCCGCTGAAAATGCAAGAAGAAAGTGTCAAAGATGCGGTTGTGGGTGCTGTAATGGGCGGTAGTAATCCACGGGATGTAATTATGGCGGCGGCGACGAACCCTCAACACGCCATTGTCTCTGGTTTGGGTGCAACGCCATCTGATAGCGTCGGCTATCCTTGGAACGGTCGCTTTATTGTCTCCAGTGGCAACCTGTTGGCAGATTTCCGGTCTAATCTCCACGCTGAAAGTCAGGGACGTTTGCAGGCAGTGCGACTGTATGAAATGACGGACGATCCAGGAGTGAAAGATACCTTGAGCTTTATGATCGCCCGTGATACGATGCACCAAAACTTGTGGCTAGCAACCATTGAGGATTTAGAAAGCTCTGGATTGGAAACCACTCCAGTTGCCAGTTCCTTCCCGTTGGAATTGGAGAAACGCGAGTTTGCCTATCAGTTCTGGAATCACTCAGAAGGCACGGAAAGTGCCGAAGGTCGTTGGGCAAAAGGCCCCTCAATGGATGGCAAAGGCGAATTCGAGTATGTGGAAAATCCCCAACCACTAGGCCCAGAACCGCAACCTCCTGTGCCCGACCCACGACTGCATGGTACCTCGAAAATGCCACTGGCACAAGGCGACGTTTCAAGCGCACCCTCTTTGATTGACCGGATAACAAATATCGATGGTTAATCATATTTCCAGCACTTATACCATTCCACGAAACATCTGATACAGATACATAGCTTTGGTAGCACAGTTAGCTGTGTTACCTGCATCCCAAGGAGGGCGTTATATTGCAGTATGATTCAGTTAAGGATAATTGGTCTTTCAAGACGCGATAAACCGCGTCTCTACATCATCAGGGTTTTGGGTTTATCTGAACTGTATTGCGCTATATCGTCTCTCCTACACTTTCTCTTTGGCTGCTGGCACAATCCCAAACTTATTTAAACCTGCATCGATTTCTCTAAGTGTTTTAAAATCTTCCTCTGGTAAACGATAGCTGCTACTGCTGAACAAACCCCTACTGACAGCAGGTTGTTTTTCCAAAAAAGAGAAAGCTTGGCGAAACTGATATGGTTCGGCTTTAATCGGTGAATCAAAATGGCAAGGAATAATCCACTGGAAGTCCCAACTCGCAACTTTATCAGCCCACTCAATGGTTTCCTTCGGGGCGCGGTTGAGAATTAGCGTCTGTAAAATTGGTGCGACAAACAAACGCCCACCACCTCGCAGGGCATCAAACGATCGCTGCCAATCTGACTGCCATTTAAAGGGATACAATCCAAAATAAGCTTTCTTTGAGCGTTCTGGGGCTTTCAAGGAATCTCGTAACACCTGACTCCATTGGCGTATATCTAATGCCCTTGGTTGAAAGTACAAAGCAAACAGACAGATACGCTGCCAACCCTTACGGCGATTTGCCTGATTATCTACAACAATATCAGAAGCATAATCCTTGGCATGGAATAATAAAGGATATGAATCTAATAGAACGATCGCAGGTGGATCTTCTGGAATCGAAAGCACAGAATCCGTGATTAAAAGAGTATGCGATCGCTTGTGGAAAAAAGCAACTTCCGCAAACCTACCAGGCCCAAGACCAATGGGGCCCAGCATTGCATAATCAAACTCATCAGCAAAGGGGGTTTTGCTGCTATCTTCTGGAAGTACTTGAGTTCGTTTTGGAGGTAAGCCAAGCCAACTAAGGGGGAGATTTAGCGGAAAACTCCACTGATGGGGAGCGACAAACACCTGTGCAGTCGGAAAGTATCTCGCAAAGGGGCCAACGAAGACTTTGTGTTCTATACCAGAGATAGTTGGCAGAATGATGTACTTAATGTCGCCATATTTCACCACCAACTCATTCACAAGTCTGATGCACTCTGGGGTTGGTGCAACAGGCGCATAAACGAGAAGACCCCCAGTTTCCAACTTTACAACAGTCATGCGAATCGGCACAACAACGTAGAAAATACCTTGAATCTGGTCAAAATTCCAGATTGTGTCCTTAAGCACTTCTTGACGAATTGTCTGCCGCCTACCGTAGGGGTAGAGTGGCACAACAGGCCATAATCCCCAGGAAAAATCCTTTGGATAAATCTGTTGTGTATTGACTATGCGTTCATCAGCCACTCTGCAACCCCCTCCAAATTCCCAATATTCAAATTGTTTTTATTTGCTTTCCACGAAGTTGGAGTTTAGCAAATTGTTGAGATAATAATACCAATTTGTAATTCGTACTACTCCCTAAAGGCAAGAAGCAAGCTACGCGTAGCGTCCCGGAGGGAAGAGAGCCGAAGTGCTGCTCCCCTGCCGCCTATTTGTATCAACCTGAAAGTGAAATAGTATTACCAAAGGGAGATGCCAAGGCACTGAGGTTCTTTTTATGCGTCTTCATAAAGAATTGGTATCAGTCCTAAAAACAATTAATTGGAGAATAACGTGAAAATAGCGATTATTGCTAAAACATTAATTACATCTATAGGTTTATTAACTTTGTTTGCCCCAAGTCAAGCATCGGCTCAACTGATACCGCAACCTTGGGTTTCAGTCGGTGGAAAAGATGGTGACATAACTTATGCTGTCGGAGCTAGGGCTTTGAATTTTGGGGTTGAAGTGGGAACTGGCGCTGATGGTGCTACAGGAGTAGATGTTTTAAAATTTATTAATTTGCCTGTAATTTCACCTTATGTAGGAATTGGACTTTATTCGGAAGATAAAGGCGTTGCAGTTTCAGGTGGCGTTCAGGTAGGCGCTACTAATAACGTTTTTGTTGGCGCTGGTTACAATTCTATTCGCGGCTTTAACGGGCAATTGGGAATAAGATTTTAATTAATATTCATGTCCGCTTAATTATTTATTAAACCTGAAGAACCCCACCCCCACCAAAGCTATGCTTTGTCTCCCCTCCCGGCTCTTCGGGCTACGGTGTACACAAGTTTCTTGACCTGCAATGGCATTGCATCGACTGACAATGGCATTGCATTGACTGACAATGGCATTGCATTGACTAACAATGGCATTGCATCGACTGACAATACGATTGCATCGACTGACAATGGCATTGCATTGACTAACAATGGCATTGCATCGACTAACAATGGCATTGCATTGACTGATATCATGTCCGCTTAATTATTTATTAAACCTGAAGAACCCCACCCCGCCAAAGCTATGCTTTGTCTCCCCTCCCCGCAGTCCTACGGTGTACACACAAGTCAAAAAAAGTTTGATTTTCCATTCTTCTCTCGTTTATCTCGTTTGTCTCGTTTTGTCTCGTTCCCATGCTCTGTATGGGAATGCCCCTCGTTGAGGCTCTGCCTCCAATCTGGCATTGAGTCAGAGACTCAATGAATGCATTCCCAGTCGGAGACTGGGAACGAGGAAAGTCTTATCAAGCTAGGTTTTTAGCGCTTGTGTGTACACCGTAGAGCATAAAACTGATTATGCAGGTGGGGTAATTGAAGTTGAGATTAGTTCTCTAACATGCTCTGCGGAATCTTGTTGTAATGCTGATGCCACGATCGCTTCACTTTCAACTATACTTAACCGAGCGATCGCCTGCTTCACTCCAGGTATACTTTGGGGATTTACGCTCAATTCATCCAACCCTAAACCTAATAAAATTGGTGTTGCTAAAGTATCTGCTGCCAATTCTCCACATAATCCTACCGAAATCCCCGCCGCATGGGCAGCTTGGACAGTTTGCTGCACCATTCGCAATATGGCTGGATGTAGTGCATCAACTAAATTTGCCACGCTGGGATTAGTGCGATCGCTAGCCATGATGTACTGACTCAGATCGTTAGTGCCTATACTAAAGAAGTCTACTTCAGCAGCTAACCGATCGGCGATCGCTACTGCTGAGGGAACCTCTACCATAATTCCTACTTTCATTGCTGCATCAAATGCGATACCAGCTTGATTTAGTTCAGCTTGCACTTCGCCCAAAATTACCTTAGCTGCACGGACTTCAGTTACAGTAGCAATCATCGGCAACATGATCTTAATTTGGTGTCCGACACTAGCTCTCAAAATTGCCCGTAACTGAGTTTTGAAGAGTTCTGGACGATCTAAACAGAAACGAATTCCCCGCCAACCCAAAAAAGGGTTAGCTTCTCTTAACCCTACTTTTATATAGGGAAGCGGCTTATCACCACCGACATCGAGGGTACGAATAATTAGGGGACGATTATCTAAAACTTGGGCGATCGCCTGATACACTGCTAATTGTTCTTCTTCAGTCGGGGCGCTTGTCCTATCTAAATACAGAAACTCTGTGCGGAGTAGTCCCACCCCTTCTGCACCGCTAGCCACAGCAACTTGCACATCATTTATACTACCAATATTGGCGAAGACGCTAACTTGCCGACCATCACGAGTAATCGCTGGCTGATGTGCCGTAGCTCGTGCTTCTTGTTGGGCAGTTTGCCAAGCTGATTGTTTTGCTGCCAGTAAATCCAGGATATCTGATTCTGGTTCTACCCAAGCTCTGCCACTTTCACCATCAAGTGCCATCATTGTACCATCAGCCAAGTGCAACACCTGGGCATCCACTCCCAAAACTGCTGGAATACCCAACGTCCGGGCGATAATTGCACTGTGGGAGGTGGCACTACCTGAAGTTGTACAAATACCTAACACCTTTGTCGGATCTAGTCCCGCCGTATCCGAGGGGGTTAAATCAGTCGCCACCAAAATTGCAGGTGACTCAAGATGCAGGTTCGCAGGGGCATTCCCAGCCAGTAATCGCAGCACTCTTTGCCCAACATCTACAACATCGTCAACTCGCTCTTGCAGATAAGAATCCTCAAGTGCGCGGTAGGAAGTCGCGACTTCATCGACTACAGCTTGCCAAGCTGCTTCAGCATTTATATGGTTGTCTAAAATACGCTGATGAGCCGCTTCCAACAGTACTGGATCTTCTAAAAACAGTAATTGGGCATCGAAAATGGCAGCTTCAGCGTCGCCAATTTGCAGAGATGCTTGTGAGAAAACTGCTTGAATTTCTTGTCGGGCAGTATTAATTGCTCCCTGTAATCTTTGCCACTCTGGATCGGGATCGTCTACGTGATATTCTGTGATTTTGATGTGAGTGGGTTGATAATGAACAACAGGTGCGATCGCTACTCCTGGAGAAGCTGCAATCCCCGAAAGTTCGCCGTGAGTTGCTGGAGTAGCTTCATGGTGAAATGGTAATGGAGAACTCAAAACAACATTATCTTCACCAAAGTTATTTGCAAATAATGCCTGTAATGCATCCAGCGCTTCATCTGCATCAGAACCGGTAGCAGTAATCAGCAGTTCGTGTCCTTGACGCACCCCTAAAGTTGTAACTTGGTTAATACTGTCACCCCTAACTAACTCAGTATTTCTGGTTAAATTCCGCACCAGAATTTGGGATTGAAACCGGGCTGCGGTGGCTACAAATTGGGCTGCGGGGCGGGCGTGTAATCCTAAGCGATTGCTGACAATCAGCCGGATTTCTCGCGTTGGGGATTCTGTATTGGTTGTTGTTGGGCTGACAACTGATAACGGACTACTTACACCCAATTGAGTTGCTTTGGCGAGGAGTGCGCCGCGTGCTTCCGCCATAACTTGGTGAATATCTCTACCAGCCGCCGCCGCCACCACAGCAGCGATCGCACCTTCTACTAGAGGTGCTTCACACAAATACACTTTTTCCTGTTGTGCTTCTGGCAAAAACTCGATTGCCATTTCGGCACTCAGCAAAGCACTACCCAAATCCATTAATACCAAGACACCATCATCAGAAAAAACAGAAGCGATCGCCTCATAAACCTGAATCGGATCGGTACCCAATGGATTTTCAGGATCTTCAATACCTGCTGCAACAGCAATGGGAACTTGGCCTTGAACCATCTGCGCGGCGAGTTCCCGCACGCCCAAAGCTAGTTGTTTACTGTGAGAAACGATAACAATTGCGATCGCGGCCACACCGTCAACCTTGTTGAGAGGTTTGCGTTTAGCTAGTTATCCATTTCATTTTCCCATTCCGCTACAATTGCAACTGCCCGAAAATATTCCGGTCTTTCCAGCTAGAAATACGAATAAAATAGCCTTCTTTTACGGAAATACGTGGTTTCCACTCATAAACTCCATCGCTAGCAGTACGGGAAGAAATGTTTTGGATAAGTTTGTTCCCATCGTACAACTTAATCGAGACATCGCCGTCAAAATTATCCCGCCACAATATTAAAAAAGGCTGATCTTTCTTTGGAAGTACTTTACCAGCTGGTTGAGCGATCGAGATTTTTGGCGCAATCTGATTTTTGCTTTTCTTACGGAATCCTAGATAATGAGGTAAATCTCGGAAAGTAGGATTTTCTTGCAGATTAGACAGTTGGGGAACAATAATGTTTCCCTTCTGGGAATTGAATAAATAAGTCGATCTGCCACCATCAACAGTAATGATATCGCTTTTGACTCCTAATTTACGTAATAAATCGGCTGCCTTATCCAGAGTTGCTTGATTCACCGTCATCATCAACAACAACTCGTCACCTTTAACACCATCTTTGTTCAGAGTACCGATGACTTGATACTTATTCGCTTGATTTTGGGCTAAGACTTTCGCCGGATGATCGCTATATCGGTAAGTGACAATCGCATTCTTCACTGCTTTTTGATTAAGAGGCGCACCGCTAGCTTGGTTGTAATCGGTAATGTATGCCTGCTTATCATCCCAGACTAAGGTTTTGAGGCGAATATTACGATAATATTTATCTTTTGGTTTTTTGATTGGCCCATAAGGGCTACTGCCGCCAGTGATGACTACACCATTAAGTTTAATCGGAAAGGATAATTGAGTACTAGATTGGTATTGTTCAAAGAAAGAACAATTAATCATCGAAAAAACGTTGTTTGTATAAAGTTTTTGATATTCGTCTGTCACTTCAGAAAACAACTTATTTTGGAAAAAAGGGCTGTAATGCCCACCTTCTCCTTGATAATACTTACCTTCATTTAGACCCATATTATCTACCTCTCCGATAATTTGGTCTATGTGCATTTTGCCCAGTTCGATAACTTGTAAATAAGCTTCGTTTCCATTGGTTAATTGTTTTTTATATAAAGCTGCCCCGTCTACAGCTTGGAGAGGCTGATAAGAAGATAGAGGGTTGAAAGTTTGGGCAATCCAAAAGCTACTCAGAATCGGCAGCAAAAAAAGCAGTAAATTGATTAGAACATTCATCGTCTTGCGATCGCAATTCCGCAAAAAAGTTGTTGTTACTACTTTAAGCCTAATGAGTTGCGATACCTGCGGTAAATGCTCGCCTACCCATGACGGTATTCACTATAGGGCGTTGCATATTTCCGGGATGATTTTACTATTTTTGTGAGGTGGGACAAAAGCCCGTCCCTTGTATTTTCGGGCGGGCAGGATGCCATTGGTGTCAACTTAAGCTAAAACTCTTTTCAAATCTCGTTTCCAGCCTCTGGCTGGAAATGCTCTTCAATTGCGGCTCTGCCGCAAGTCTTGAGGCAAAGCCTCAAGGACACGCATTCCCAGTCTCAGACTGGGAACGAGACAATATCTAAAAGCCTTTTCTAGGCTGGCTTTCACGTTAAGTTGACACCAATGGCAGGATGCCCATCCCACAAAAGTCATCCCTTAATTCAGCAACGCCCACTATAGGCTAATACTGCTCGGTTAATGAATATTCGTAGGTTGGGTTGAGCCAAGCGAAACCCAACAAACCCCTCAAAATGTTGGGTTTCGTTCCTCAAACGCCACGTGCTTCAAGTCGGGGAACCGCAAGGGCGCAGTGGCTCCCCAATCTATAAATTTTTATTTTTTAGCCTTAACCGAGTAGTATTGCACTATAGGCTATTAAAATTACAAACGCAGACATAATTAAATTTAGGCAATAACACTTGCAAACCATCCGCACTCATATCAAAAGTTGAGAAACAAAACCCAACATCTACTCTCTGCTAGAAGTAATTACATAGAGTAATCGAATGAGAGGTACTTACAAAAGCACCTCGCAACCTGTGTCGCTTAATGAGCAGAGAATGATTAATTACGATTAAACTAATACAAAGTTCTTTTCAGTTAGTGACAGTCCAGCAGATAATTGGGCAAATTTTACCTGAGTAAATGTACTTGCACTGCCATCAAGGTCAAAATATAGCGCACCTGTAATATCGTCATAGATAAATCGTTGATTGCTTGTTGTTGCAGATGTTCCGATAGTAAACTGACTTGTTTGAAGTGAAGGCGTTGACAACCCGCCACCAAAATCATAAGTCGATACCTGAATCAGTTCATTAGTAGCATTGAAGTCATAAATAGTATCAACACCTTGGTTGTAACTATTGAAAGCAAAGGTATCAGTACCAGCTCCTCCAATTAGACTATCATTACCATTGCCACCTATGAGAAAGTCATTGCCATTGCCACCTGTGAGGATATTTTTACCAGAGGCGTCATAGGCTGTAAGAGTATCATTACCATCATCCCCAGATAGCAGGTTATCGCCTGTTGAACTGCCAGTATCCAAGCGATCATTTCCTGCACCTCCGTTGAGGGTGTTATTACCAGACGAGCGAGAGTCGTTGAAATCACTGGAGTTGTAGCTGTAGTAGTTACCAGAAAGATCAAGCTCATCATTGCCATCGCCTCCAGAGAGCAGGTTATCACCTGTTAAACCACCAGCTCTCAAGCGATCGTCCCCCCCACCTCCGTCTAGGGTGTTATTGCCCTCCGATCGTGAGTCGTTAGAATCGCCGTAGCTGTAGCTGTAAGAGCCAATAAGGTAAAGAGTATCATTGCCGTTACCACCAGAAAGCAGATTATCGCCTTTTGAACCACCAGCACTCAAGGTATCGTCACCTACACCTCCTTCTAGGGTGTTATTCCCCAAGGAGCGAGAGCCGTAGGAGTTGCTGGGGAAAACTGAGCCAGAAACCTTAAAAAAGCCAGAGATGTCAAGAGAATCATTGCCATCACTTCCAGAGAGCAAGTTATCGGCTATTGAACCGCTAGCATTCAAGGTATCGTCACCAGTACCACCGTCAAGAGTGTCATTGCCTGTAGTGGTAATGAGAGTATCATTTCCCACACCGCCAATGAGAATATCATTTCCTACACCACCTCTGAGCAGGTCATTACCACTCAACCCGTCGATGATGTCGTCACCCCCTTGACCATTGATTACATCATTAGAGTTATCAAAACCCGTAATGTTATTGTCGAGGTCATTGAGGAAGGTAACAGTGTTTCTGTTGAAAAGGGTAGTTTGAATGGAATTGGCATCAAACACATCAAAACTGTCGGTGATGCTGGTTTGTCCATCAAACAGGATATTTCCAATAGCTGGTTGTGAAGAAGTTGCTGGCAGATTATCCAGATTTTCTAATTTGAAGTTTTGGAGAATGACTTTGCTATTAGGGACATTTTCAAAGGTGATTTCTAAGTTGCTACCATTTTGAGTTAATTGCAGATTTTGAGCAGTGAAGATACTACCTGTAGCGAATACACCACCTGTAAATTGCAAGGTGTCTGAGGAGGCAATCACTGCCGCAGACGGATTTGAGCCTTTACCTACACCACCGAAATCGGTGATAATATCAGTGTTAGTGTCGTTAGAGTAGTAGCTGTCGTTGAAGTTGTAAACAAATTTATCATTGCCCGTGCCACCAGTTAGGGTGTCGTCACCACTCCCACCTGTCAGGATATCATTACCGACACCGCCAATAATCGTATCATTTCCACCATAGCCCCCAAAGAGCGTATCATTACCACTATTACCAACAATGTTGTCATTGTGATATGTACCTGAGATATTTAATCGCTCAATATTTTTGTAGCTAACCCGATTCGTGCCTGCCGTAATTGCTCCAATGTTGGTAGAGGCATTGAATGTCGTTGTAATCCCCCCAGAAACACTGTTGTCATTGCTGTAATCGACAGACAACACATCGTCACCCTGGCCTCCATCGATCGTATCTTTGCCACCAGAACCAGTGGAAAGCGTATCGTTTCCATCATTGCCAACAATGTTGTCGCTGTAGGCTGTACCTAAAATATTTAATTGTTCGATATTCTTGTAGTCAATCCGATATGTCCCCGCCGTAATTTCTCCTTTATTTGTGGCCGCATTGAACGTCGTTGTGATTCCCACTGTAGCATTGCTGTAATCGACGAACAATACATCGTCACCTGCTCCCCCATCGATCGTATCTTTGCCACCAGAACCAGTGTAGAGCGTATCGTTCCCATCATTGCCAACAATGTTGTCGTCGTAGGCTGTACCTAAGATATTTAATCGTTCGATATTCTTATAATTAACTCGATAAGTACCTACCGTAATTTCCCCCTTATTTGTGGTCGCATTGAACGTCGTTGTGATTCCCCCAGAAGTATAGCTGTAATCGACTGACAACAAATCGTCATCCTTACCTCCGTCTATCGTTTGAGTCACTAAATCAGAGAAGAGAGTATCTAAAATTGTGAAGTCTAGATAGAAGGAATCATTGCCATCGCCCCCAGAGAAAAAGTTATTCCCTGTGTAATACTCAACACGCAATGTATCGTCACCAGCGCCACCGTTGAGGGTGTTATTGCCTGAAGAAGGGTTATAGAAGTCTTGACCGCTATAGGAGATAAGATCGCCAGAAATGGAGAGAGAATCATTGCCATCGCCTCCAGAGAGCAAGTTATTGCCTGTTGAATTGCCAGCATTCAAGGTATCGTCACCAGCACCACCATTGAGTGTGTTATTGCCTGATGAGCTAAAATTAGGCTCTCCTCTATAAGTAAAAATGCCGGAAGTGGAGAGAGAATCATTGCCATCTCCCCCAGAGAGTAAGTTATTGCCTGATGGAGACTCGGCATTCAAGGTGTCATCACCAGCGCCACCATCGAGGGTATTATTGCTTGAGGAGGGATAATAGATGTATCCGCTGACGCTACTATAAACGTTAGAGGTAGAGAGATAATCATTGCCATCGCCCCCAGAGAGTAAGTTATTGCCAGATGTTGCCCCAGCATCCAAAACATCGTCACCAACCCCACCGTTGAGGGTGTTATCGCCTGTTGAAAATTCGACATTCAAGATATCATTGCCCGCACCACCAACGAGAGTATCATTGCCTGTGAGGGAGTCATTCCCGACACCACCAATGAGAATATCATTCCCGACACCACCAATGAGGAAGTCATTACCCGCACCACCTCTGAGTATGTCGTTGCCACTTAAGCCGTCAATGAGGTCATCCCCGCCCTGACCATTGATGACATCATTTGAGTTATCAAAGCCGCTAACATTATTGTTGAGGTCGTTAAGAAAAGTGACTGTATTCAAGTTGAAGATAGTGCTTTGAGTAGAGTTAGCATTGAAGACATCAAAGCTATCTATAGTGCTAGTTTCTCCCTCAAATAGGATATTGCCCAAGTCTACAGTGGCACCTGTAGATTTGCTGAGGTTATCGAGGTTTTCCAGAGCAAAGTTTTGCAGGATAACTGGGACATCAAAAAACCTCGTTATATAAGCATCCCCTGCAAAGCTGATTTCCAGATTCTTGCCTTTTTCGGTCAACAACAAATTTTGGGCTATGGCACCATCGCCCTGGAATTCTAGGGTATCCACTTCGGTAGTGACTGCTGCTGTTGGGTTTGTCCCTTTACCTACACCACCAAAATCGGTGATTATCGTAGTATTGTTGTTGTTGTTGTTGTTGGTGTAGTTGTAGTAGTAGTAGACGAATTTATCGTTGCCGCCTCCACCAGTTAAGGTGTCTTTGCCACCGTTAGGATATATGGTATCGTTGCCTGCAAGACCCTTAATCGTATCCGCGTCACTATAAGTACCCTGTAGGGTATCATCACCGTTAGTTCCAATAATATCTGCCATAACTTTTACCTTTCTAAATCGATTTTTTCAGTAACTTCAGTTGTCAATTTGCAGATTGTGCTGTTAAGGGCGCAAAAATTCACCGAAATCTACACACTTTATACGTCACCCTTGAGGAACAGTAAATTTCTCGAAAATTTCCCCGATTCCAAGGTTTTTACGTATACTTTTTTGATAGTCTCAAACTATTCAAGTCTTACAGCGGTTTTCATATGAATAGACCACAATGAGCGAACCAGCCCCAAGCATCATCAGATGAGATTTGCTTAGTAACAATCTCGGTTAAAATTTGGTTAAGAGCTTGGTGGGTTCGAGCTTTTGCGGTACGCAAACACTGCTTCAGTTTTGACCAGCATAATTCGATGGGGGACAAATCAGGTGAATAAGGAGGCAAAAATACAACTTTTGCACCCACAGATTCAATTACGTCTTGAATCACCTGTGCATGATGCACTGACAAATTATCCATCACTACAACGGCTCCCGCCCACAATTGAGGTGCTAAAATCTCCTGAACATAGGTCAGAAATACATCGGTGTTGACACTACCTGAAATGCTCATCGTAGCAATCAGTCCATCCAAACTCAGTGCCCCGATTAAGGATATGTTTTGTCCTCGATCCCGAGGACAAGAATCATACAACCGTCGACCACTAGAAGCACGTCCATAAAGTCGCGTCATCCCCAAGTTAAGACCAGACTCATCTACATACACCAAATTGTGTGGATCAACGCCCAGTACCCAATCTCGATATTCAAAACGCATCCGTTCGACTCGTGGGCTATCTTGCTCACTAGCATATAGCGTTTTTTTTAGTGGTCAATCCTAAGCGATGAACTGCGCGGTGCATGGTTGGTACGCTGACTGTTAATCCACTTCGTTCCACGAAGCGCTCGCATAATTCTGCCAATAAAGCATCTGGCTGTTCATTTACTAACTGCTGCACTATTGGTAAACTCTCAACTGTTATTTTGGCGATCGCTCCACCTCGATGAGGCTTGGGAGCTACTTGCCCAGTGGTTCTATGGCGACGTATCAACCGTTGAACAAACGACAAGCTTACTTTGAAACGGTCGGCGAGTTGTCGTTGCGAACCTTCATTCGCTTTATAAGCCTCTATCACACGTTGGCGTAGATCAGTTGAATAGGCAGCAGGCATAAGTTACATGAGTATTTTTACTGCCTCTCTAGTTTATTATCTTTGTAGTCTACTCAACTGAAAACCGCTGTAAGCACTGTACAAATTAATTAGCGTGTGAATTTGCGAAAACTAGTCATTTCAGGTTTTTTTCATCCTTTTTGAGTAAAAATTACTCTTTTAAGTACCAAAAAATTCAGCTTCAATACCTAAAATTCTTTCTTCATATTTATTTTTTTGCCAGCGCCTAAGTCTTACTAGAATATAAAATAATCAACAGTTGACTCTTAATCGGGAAAAAGATTTTGATGCCTTCCTTGTAGGCTGTTATCCGTGGGTGTCTAGTTTGAAAATAGAGAACATCTCAAGAACCTCAAAAGAACTACACAGTCAATATCATACTTAGATGTTTATACTTAAATACTCATCTTTGCATACTCTTCACATTATTGGCTGAAAAATCTATACACAAGTATTGAGCTTTGTATATTCTTCATATTCTTCTGTGTCTAGGCAATAAGAAAGTAAAACCTAGTAGGTAAATATTTTAAAAAGTGATAAAAAATACATATTTTTATTTTTGAAGGCTGCGATCGCCTACGGTTTTTACTAGCCTACGCCTTGGTTAACTTATACTACGATGAGAGCGATCGCCTACCAATATATATCTGTGCAAGAATCGCTATAGGTTATCAAAATTATCAACGCAGACATAAATTGACTTAACCAAGAATACTGCAAACCATCCGTACCTATGCCAAAAGTTAAGGAATAAAACCTAACACATCCTCTCTGTTAAAAGTAATTGTATCGATCAATCGTATGCGAGGTGTTGAAAAGAACGCCTCGCAAGCTTTATCCAGACTGATGCCAGAGCGCTAATAAAAAAAATTAGACAACCATAAAATTGTTTTCGGTTAGTGTCAAGCCAGGAGATAATTGTGCAAATTGTACCTGAGTCTCTACACCTTGTCATTACCAACATATTTTAAAGTGAGGTAGAGGTGTAATAGAGTCAGAGTATGAAGTTGAAAAATTTCAGAAACCTCAATGCTTGGGCAGTTGAGCAATGGGGAGATACCGAATTAGGGGATAGTCGTCGTACAGATAGAGCGATCGCAGTGGGAGCAGCAATTGCCGCCAACCCCGAAGCAAGTCTGCCAAATATTATGTCAGGTTGGAATGAAGTCAGAGCAGCCTACAGACTATTTGCAGAAGAAGAGGTGACTCACAGTGAGTTGATTAAGCCCCATACAACAGCAACAAAAGCGATCGCTAAAAATAGCTCAGGCTCAGTCGTCCTATTTATCCAAGACACATCAGAACTAGACTACACATCAGCGCGAAATATCAAGGGGTTAGGACATATAGGCGATGGGAAAGGGCGAGGAATTATGCTGCACAATTGCTTGGCAGTAGTACCAGTACCAGGAAACCCAGAGATATTGGGACTGGCAGGACAAATACCTTGGGTACGTGGCAGTGATAGCCAGAACCAAAAAATCGAGAACATTTCACAGGAATTACTCAGAAGCGAAAGTGAGGGTGAAATTTGGTCGCAGATGGTCGAATCAATCGGAGAAGCTCCACAGCTAGATTCAATGTGGGTAAGTGTTGGAGACAGAGGCAGTGATATTTTTTCATATATCCGACGTGTGATTGGACTACGCTGGCACTGCTTACTGCGGGTAACTCAAAATCGTGTAATTACTAAACCAGACGGTACAAAAGGATACCTCAAAGCTTTCGCTCGTGCCTTGTCACCAATGTCAACCAAGACGCTCGTGCTACGTGGTCGCAATGGTGAACCTAAACGTTGTGTGGATTTACAAGTTGCTTGGTCAGCCCTAACAATTCAACCACCTACAACGGGTAGTGAAAGAAAACAACAGCCGATTGATGGCTGGTGTATACGTGTTTGGGAAGAGTCGGGTGAAATGGACGTGGATTCTATTTACGAGTATACCTGTAACAGATAAGAACTCTGCTTTCATCCAAATCGACTGGTACAGTTGCCGTTGGCTGATTGAAGAATATCATAAATGCCTGAAAAGTGGTTGGTTGTGCAATAGAAAAGCGTCAATTGGAGTCAGCCAATGGTTTAGTCACATTGCTTGGTTTTTTTGCAGTTGTTGCAGTGAGATTGTTACAGTTACGTGAACTTAGTCGCAGTAATCCGTTATTGCCTGCTCAAAATTTTGTACCTCCGATGATGCTAAATATTCTGGTTGCTCGTCTTGGTCTGCTCTGTGATGATTTAACTTTAGGTGAGTTTTGGAAGTGCGTTGCTCGTTTGGGTGGTTTTCTTGGTCGTAAAAGTGATGGGCTTCCTGGTTGGCAAACTCTATGGCGCGGATGGTGTCGATTAATGGATATGTGCTGGGCTATCGATTTTTCAACCCAGTCTCTTGAAAAATGTTGGTAATGACAAGGTCTCTACACCCGCACTACCATCAGAGTCAAAATACAGTGCACCTGTAGTGAAGTCATAGATAAATCTTTGATTGCTTGTTGTTGCAGATGTTCCGAGGGTAAACTGGTTTGTCTTAAGTGAACCTACTGATAACCCGCCACCAAAACCAGCAGCCGATACTTGAATTAATTCATTAGTCGCATTAAAGTCATAAACGCGATCGATACCTTCTTCATTATTATTAATACTATGGAAAAAAAAGGTATCAGTACCATCTCCTCCATAAAGGGTATCGTTATCTGAAAGTTCATGATAAAATGAATAATTGTTATAACCATAGCCCCCGGAGAGCGTATCGTTGCCGTTGCTCCCCACAATATTGTCAGGGCGGAATGTACCTATAATATTTAATCCTTCGAGATTCTTGTAGCTAACTCGATTATTGCCTAGCGTAATCGAGCCACTGTTAGTAGTGGCATCAAAAGTCGAAGTGATTCCCTCGGTATTACTAACATCACTATAGAACCCATTTGAGATCTTTGAGGTGAACAAGTAAAATCGGCAGAAACAGTGGAATAGAATCAGGTCAGGGCGAAAAATGGGATATTCAAGCGACGTGACAGACTTGGAATGGGAAATTATCGAGCCGTTATTGCCGACCAAGAAGAAAACAAGACCTCCTGTGTGGACAAAGAGGCAAATATTGAACGGGATATTTTATCAACTTAAGAATGGTTGCAACTGGGCAGACTTACCCAGAGATTTGCCGCCCTATTCTACTGTGTTCTGGCATTACAAGCAGTGGTGTGAAGATGGCGTCCTGGACTCAATTATGGCTAATTTACATGAGGGAGTGCGTAAAAAAGTAAAAAAAACCCACAGTGGACAACCCTGATCCTGATTGATTCACAAGCGGTCAAAAATACTTGTAATGCCAGTGTTGAGTCGAAAGGGTTTTGTTTTTACAAAGCGACCAACGGGATTAAAAGACATCTAGCAGTGGATATATTGGGTTTCCCTTTCTTCACTCACTGCACCACCGCCAACGTATCTGATGACCAGGGGTTGATTGAAATGCTCTCACAAAATATCGATTATTTCCAATTCTATTCCACTGGAATTGCCCAAAACAACTATCTTGGTAGATCATGGCTATCATCCTGAAAAAATTATCCCGGCCTTGGAGCAAATTTATCCCCAGATCATGACCAAAATCCAATTTGAACTCTCTGCCAAGCCATCAAAAGCTGAAAAGGAAGCCTGCATGTCAATCCGGATTTGTTCCGGTGTCTGCGAGATGGGTGATAGAGAGATCCAATGCTTGGGTAGAGCGATGTAAAAGTTTAGTCAAAAACTTTGACCGGACACTCGCTCGTGCCAATGCCAAGCTCAAACTTTGTTTTATCCGATTGATGCTCAAACGATTAGCTGCTAGCTAGCAAAAAGATCTCAAATGGGTTCTATAAGGCATAACTCAGTAGGTAAAACTTTTGAGGAGTGATACAAAATACATAATATATATGTTCTTTTTTGTGCTGCGATACCTTCTCTGCGATCGCGCAGCGTGTCGCAGACAGACGCTACGCGTAGCTTGCTTCCCCGGAGGGGTACGGCAAGCTTTCCTGCGGAACGCTGCGCGATCGCAAACGCCTGCGGTTTTTGCTAGCATACGCATTCAGCAAGAATTGTTAGAAGTTGCTAAAATTACAAACGCAGACATGATTCAACTTAGCCAAGAACACTTGCAAACTATCCGCACCCATGCCGAAAGCACCTACCCAGATGAGTGCTGTGGTATAATTTTGGGCTATCTGGCAAATGAGGGCAAAACTGTGGTAGAAGTCATGCCAACAGAAAATGCTTGGAATACAGAAGCGGCTGCTGAATTTCCAGGAGAACGCACAACAGAAAGTAAAAGACGGCAATATACGATCGCACCCGAAGTTATGTTAAAAACACAAAGGGAAGCACGCGATCGCTCACTGAACATTATCGGCATTTTTCACTCTCATCCAGATCATCCTGCTATCCCTTCAGAATGCGATCGCCTATACGCTTGGCAGGGATACTCGTATATAATAGTTTCCGTCCAAAACGGCAAAGCTGGAGAACTCAAAAGTTGGAGCCTTGATGATACTCATCAGTTTCAAATAGAGGAAATTGAAAATATAAAATAACTGACTTAGTTTAAAGATAGTCACTCGTAGCGGTTTTAGCCGCCACCACAGATGAAAATTCGTCTTTCCCACTCCTATCTCTATATAAGATCCAGTTTTTCGATAGGATTAATATTCCGCTTTCTCACATCATAACTGTTATGCTCAATCCCAATCTGGACGAAATCCAGTTGACCAAAGACGATTACGAACGCTACTCCCGACACCTGATTTTACCGGAAGTAGGGCTAGAAGGACAGAAGCGCCTGAAAGCCGCTAGTGTAATGTGTATCGGTACAGGTGGACTCGGTTCACCACTACTTTTATATTTGGCGGCGGCGGGTATTGGACGCATCGGAATTGTCGATTTTGATGTTGTCGATACTTCTAATCTGCAACGCCAAGTAATTCACGGGACATCCTGGGTGGGTAAACCCAAAATTGAATCGGCGAAAAACCGCATTCACGAGATTAACCCCTATTGTCAGGTTGATTTATACGAAACTCGTCTGACTTCCGAAAACGCCCTAGAGCTGATTCAACCTTACGATATCGTTGTGGATGGTACTGATAACTTCCCCACCAGATATCTAGTTAACGATGCCTGCGTATTGCTGAATAAGCCCAACGTCTACGGTTCAATTTTACGCTTTGAAGGGCAAGCTACTGTATTTAATTACGAAGGTGGCCCGAATTATCGTGACCTTTTCCCAGAACCACCACCACCAGGAATGGTTCCTTCTTGTGCAGAAGGTGGTGTATTGGGAATTTTGCCAGGAATTATTGGTTTAATCCAGGCGACCGAAGCTGTTAAAATCATTCTGGGACAAGGGAACACTCTCAGCGGGCGATTGCTGCTATACAACGCCTTGGATATGAAATTTCGGGAGTTGAAACTGCGTCCGAACCCGATTCGCCCAGTAATTGAAAAGCTGATAGATTACGAAGAATTCTGCGGGATTCCACAAGCTAAGGCAGAGGAGGCAAAACAGCAGATGGAAAGTCAAGAAATGACCGTCAAGGATTTGAAGGAGTTGTTAGATAGCGGTGCAAAGGATTTTGTACTGCTGGATGTCCGCAACCCCCATGAGTACGATATTGCCAAGATTCCAGGTTCAGTGTTGGTGCCCTTACCAGACATTGAAAATGGCAATGGTGTTGCTAAGGTGAAGGAAATATTAAACGGTCATCGTTTAATTGCTCATTGTAAAATGGGCGGGCGATCGGCAAAAGCCCTAGCCATTCTCAAGGAAGCCGGGATTGTCGGGACGAATGTTAAAGGCGGAATTACCGCTTGGAGTCGAGAAATCGATCCTTCAGTTCCGGAGTATTAAAAGCGCATCGCTTTCTTTAAAGAGTAGATGAGGGAATGAGGAAGACAAGGGGGACAAGGGGGACAAGGTAAAATTTTCTCCCTTGTCTCCCCCTTCTCCCTTGTCTCCCATTCCCCACTCCACACTCCCCATCTCCTTATGACTACCTCGAAATCTCATCTGAATATTTTATGGGTGCAAGTTTGGGTGTTGGCAGCAGTGCAGGGAGCAATTACCCTCTCGTGGTTAATTTATAATGTCTATTTGCCGCAACTTTTGACTCAGTTTGGTTTTCCTGCTTCATTGGCAGTTGGTTTGGTGCTAGTCGAAAATGCCTTGGGTGCAGTGCTGGAACCAGTGATGGGTGGACTTTCAGACCAAGCTAGGCGCTGGGTAGGAACTCGGTTTCCTTTCATCTCAGTAGGTATGATTCTCGCATCGGCTTTGTTCATTGCGATACCATGCGTTGTGAGTTTGATTCCACCTACTACCATAATGCGATCGCTCTTACCTATAGTATTGGTAGCTTGGGCATTGGCAATGACAATATTTCGCTCTCCAGTTATGTGCCTATTAGGGATGTATTCGACACCAGCCCAGTTACCTTTAGCAGTAAGTTTTGTCACTTTAACAGGCGGTGTGATTGGGGCTTTTAGACCGATAAGCTACAAGTTTATTCTCAGCTTAGGCCCAGTTTATACCTTTGCGCTCGGTTCTTTTGTGATACTGGGGGCGGCGGCTGTGTTGCGCTTAGTCAATCCTCCAGAAGCACCAGTGGATAAACATCAAGCAGAAACAGTAAAGTTGCCCTTGCAGAAATTGGCTTTGATTTTAGGAACTGGTTTCGGTGTCGCGTGGGGTATCCGTTTTCTCATGGATGTCTTGGGTAAAGTGCTGAAAACCCAACTGAATACTGATAATATTGATGTGCTGATGGTGTGGATTGGAATAGCGATCGCAGTTGCCAGCATCCCAGCAGGAATCTTCGCCGTTAAAATTGGTAATCGTCAAGCAATGCTTTGTGGAATCTGTGCAATCATTCCCTCGTTATTGATAATGATATCTCTGGGCGCACAAATTCCAATAATTGGATTAATCATTGCCAGCTTTAGTTTAATTGTCAACGGGGCAATTCCTTTTGCTTTGGGACTAGTACCCCAGCGGTGGGCGGGATTAGGAATTGGGATGTATTTTGGTGGGTTTGCTTTAGCTATGAGTTTGTTTGGCATTATATTTCCCCAACTGCAAGTAATAACACCTTTTGTCGGTGCTGTTGGGGGTGGATTGGCATTTTTGTTTGCTGGTGTTTGCATTGCAGTGAGTGGCATTTCTGAAACGCAGAGGAACGCAGAGGTTTAACGCAAAGGTACGCAAAGTTATACTCTACGTACCTCTGTGGATGAAATCTGACTTTCTTAATTACGAATGAGTTACAGGTTTCACTTGACTCAACAAATCGTGCAGTTTTTCGCCTTCAATGACTTCTGTTTCCAATAGTTGAGTAGCGATCGCTTCTAGCAAGTCTCGATTCTGTCTGAGAATCTCTAGGGCTTGCTCGTGGGCTGTTTCCACGATTTCCTTGACTTCGATATCAATTGCTTTTGCTGTATCTTCGCTTACCAATCTCCGAGGATTAGTAGTACCATTGCCCAAAAATGCTGCTTGTTGTCCTTGTTGATAAGCTAATGGCCCTAAGACTTTGCTCATACCATAAGTTGTTACCATCCGTTCTGCTAAGTCAGTTGCTCGTTGCAAATCGTTGGAAGCACCTGTGGTAATACTGTTAAACACAATCTCTTCGGCGGAACGTCCACCCAATAAAGTTGCAATCTGACCCCGCAATTCATCTTCATTCAGCAAAAAGCGGTCTTCAGTTGGTAATTGCAGGGTGTAGCCCAAAGCTGCCATCCCACGAGGAATAATCGAAATCTTTTCTACACGACCGTTTCCGGTTGTCAGCGCCCCGACCATTGCGTGACCAACTTCATGGTATGCAACAATCTTTTTCTCAGTGTCGTTCATCACACGACTCTTCTTCTCTAAACCGGCGACTACCCGCTCAATTGCTTCGGCAAAGTCTTCTTGAGCAACCTTTTCACGCAGATTGCGCGCTGCCAATAATGCGGCTTCGTTTACCAAGTTTGCTAAATCTGCGCCAGCAAAACCAGGGGTACGAGTAGCGATCGCTTTTAAATCTACATCATCTCCTAATTTTACCTTTTGAGCGTGAATCTTGAGAATTGCTTCCCGACCAGATAAATCGGGACGGTCTACCAACACTTGGCGGTCAAAGCGACCTGGACGCAGCAATGCCGGGTCTAGGGTTTCGGGACGGTTGGTCGCTGCTAGTACAATCACCGTTGCATCCCCAGCTGCAAACCCATCCATCTCAGTTAGTAATTGGTTGAGGGTTTGTTCGCGTTCATCGTTACCACCGTAGAAGCCGTTACTACTACGAGACTTACCAATTGCATCTAATTCATCAATGAATACAATACAGGGAGCTTGTTTTTTAGCTTGCTCAAACAAATCCCGGACTCTGGAAGAACCTACACCGACAAACAATTCCACAAACTCGGAACCAGAGATGCTGAAAAATGGGACTCCTGCTTCTCCTGCTACGGCTTTTGCTAAAAGTGTTTTACCAGTACCAGGAGGGCCAACCAACAGCACACCTTTGGGAATCCTAGCGCCAATTTGCGTAAACCGTGCCGGAGTCTTGAGGAAATCTACAATTTCTACTAACTCGGTTTTTGCTTCTTCTACCCCAGCCACATCTGCAAAGGTAATTTTTGCAGATTCGCCTTCAACGTAAACCTTAGCTTTGCTCTTACCAATGGAAAGCGCACCTTGGGGACCACCGCCACCACCACGAGCGAGAAAGAACTGCCAAATACCAATGAAAATCAGTGGTGGAATCACCCAACTTAAGAGGGTTGTAAACCAAGTATTTTTGGGTGGCGGTGTAGCAGCGAACTCAACTCCCTTTTCTTCTAACAGTTTGGGTAACTCTAAATCAAAGATTGGTGTCGTTGCAAACACCTGGCCCGGTTGGGAATTTTCTGTTTTTACTTGGTAAAGAATCTGGTTTTGACCAACGGAAACTCGGCTGACTTCCCCTTCCTGTACTTGATGAATAAATAAGCTATAGGGAACACCAGCAGGGCCTGAAGCAAATAAACCAGGCAAAAATAAATTCAAGAGCAGGAATAGTCCTGATACTGCCAGTAAAATATTAGCAACGATCCGAAACCGAGGTGACTTAGGCTGTTCTTTAATTCCCATAAATGTTACCAATCCTTAAATAATGAAAACTAACTTGAAAATTGGGCATAGGGTATGGGGGAGCCACTGCGGTCTTGGGGTCTCCCCAAGTGGAGGAGGCAGTGCGGTCTTGGGGTCGCCCCAAGTGGAGCAACTGCCGTCAAGTGGCGTCATGGGGCATTGCTTTTCCCCTGCTTCCCCTGTTCCTTATTTCCCTTAAAGTTTTGAGAAACTTGATTAAAGACTGGTCAAGAATGCTGATATATTCGCCCAATCTGAGCAATGTCTACAACGAGCTGTAAGGCTCATGATGCTCGTTAGCCCTTGTATCTCTCTTTGGGAGATGGGAGAAGACTCGCTAACGGTAATGCAAAGTTGTTCAGCTTGTCTCGATGCTCAAGTATACTACTCTTTCTCATAATTTCTCCCATTTAGCAATGTTTGCAGCATTTTTTTACTTATTTATGTAACTAAACTTAACAATTTAATTAATCTTTGTGAACTAACGAGCAAATACGGTTTACCGTACTCAAAAAATATGCATGGATTGGGAGACGCAAATAGAAATCCCCCACGAAGAGTTATTCTGGAGCCTTGGCGGAGCTTTCCTTGCTCGAATCGGGAATTTTTTTCAAGTCATTCTACTTTGAACTTTGGAACTGCGTTTTCCATATATGCGGTTTTGCTAGCGATTAATGTCCATCATGCGACCAGTGGGGGCGATCGCTAGATAATTTAATCACACCGTAAGAACGGCCAACCTGCCATAAAGTAGGATTTTCATAACTTGTCCGTGGCTGATCGATACTAACTGTCGTTCCGTTAGCGTTTTTGATCTTTAAGGTTCCTGACCAAGTAATTTCCCAATCAATTGCTAATCTTTGGGTATGACGAGAGGTAAGAACAGGTCGAAAAGCAATATTATAAGCAGACACCATTTCTTTAGCAGCTTGGACAGAACCAGCATTGGTGTAATGTAGCCAATTAATATCTACATTAGGCATAGGTGGAACATCTTTGGCAGCAATTTCATTATTACTAATACGGAAAGAATAGTGCATTAAATAAGCTCGTTCCGCTGGCCGGAATACTGAGGAAATATCAATATTAGCTCCGGCATTTTTTAAGGCTTGCTCAAAAGCTTGTACTTTTTGACGGAAGGGAGAAGCTAAATCATCAATTAAGTCGCTGTCTGGGAAAAAATTAACCCAGGCTTTTCCACTCAGTTGTTCTCTTAATTTTTTGGCGTATTCAGTTATGTTGTCTAAAGCTAGCTCCAAATCAATGCCAAGCTTAGTTTTTGTTGTATTAGAAAGCTGTTGAGCTAACTCGGCTCGAAAATTAACGTCTCTGATTTTATAAGTTTCGGCTAGTCCTTTTGTACTGTTGGGGCCAAAGTCTCCATCAGCTACTAACGGGGGATTCAAACGACCGATCGCTGTTAAACTTTTTTGTAAATCTTTGACCTCATTTTCTCCAAAGTTAAGATAGGTTAAGAATTTTTTACCGGCATTGGTATAGATAGCGAAATAAATTGCAAAACCTTGCTCTAGCGCTTTTTTATAAGTAGCAGTATCAACAATTCCTGTTACTGTTAAAGCATTACTAGTCTGATAATCACGAGTTGCTTGAGCTGTAATATTCCCGAAATCCCCATCAACGGCAGCAATGGGGAAGTCATAATCTAAAAGAAATTTCTGCCAAGCAATTACAATTGGCCCTTCGGATTTTTTCTGGAGAGTCGGAAGTTGCAAAGCTTGAAGTTTAAAGCTCATAGTTTTTCTTGGATGAAACAATTGTTTTTAGTTAATTTATCTGTCACTATTCGTCGTATAATTTAAGTTCTTACCGCTGTCAATTTGGTATCTCGTTCTTCATGACTGTTTTGCAAAACCCACTTTGGATTATAACATCCGCAGTTATGTTAGCTTTTCTCACAGATCCTTAAAATAGGAAGCAGCTGTCTTTTTAACTTGTTAGCAAATGGGGTCTGAAACTTTCTGGAGGTCAGCCACAGCAAATTGTGTAGGCGAGCATTTACCGCAGGCATCCCCCATGTTATTATCAAAGACCCGCCAATTTGGATTTGAAATCAGGATACTCTGCGGTAGGTAATGAAACCAAAGCGGCTATTCAAAAATCTCTGGCTATAATTAGCCAAAATTGTATAACCATAGCGTAGGCAAAGCCCGCACTTCGACACCTTTCGGCTTCGCGGTAGTTGAATCTCGACTTACTTCGACTACGCTCAGTACAAGTCGCTCGATTACCGCGCAGTCGAAACTCAAGGCAAGAGGCTCAGTGACCACCGTAGGCATCGCTCATCGTCATATCTATAAACGCCTCTATCCTTTTGTCCTTTCTGTAATATCTTACGGTCAGTCGCTACGCCTAATACGTTAATTAAATTCATCCTATCAGGTGAGTCTAATGGGTGAGGTACAACAAACACCAAGTATTGTACCTTGATGCTATCAAATGGTTGTTTAGCACCCCAATTTCTCGGCTCAAAAATTAGGAAGTAGATAATGACTGTAAACCAAATTATTGGAGATTCAAAAAATAACATTTTTGCAAACCTTGGGAAACATTTTTTTGCCTGGATGATGGCTTCAAATAGTAGTAAATATGATAAAATTGTCAGCGATCGCCAACGTTCTCTTTTTGCTAATCTCCAAGGTAAAGTTTTAGAAATTGGCCCCAGAACAGGTGCTAACTTACCCTACTATCCTAAAGATATCCATTGGATAGGAATCGAGCCAAATTCACAGACGCATTCTTCTCTTCAAAAACAAGCAGAAAAACTGGGTTTAAATATCGATCTCCGCATTGGTAATGCTGAATGGTTAGATGCCGAAGATAACAGCATCGATACTGTTGTTAGTACATTATTTTTGTGCTCTGTGCCGAATATAGATTATACATTGCAGGCAATTTTAAGAGTACTTAAACCAGGCGGACGCTTCTTATTTATTGAACATGTCGCCGCACCTCAAGGAAGTTTATTGCGACAAGTACAAAACACAATTAGTCCAATTTGGAAAGCAATAGGTGATGGTTGTCATCCAGATAGAGAAACTTGGATAGCATTAGGAAATGCTGGTTTTAGTAGCATCCATTACGAGCGATTTGATGCACAATTGCCAATTGTTAGTCCTCATATTATCGGTGTAGCGACAAAATAAAAGTATAGACTTCTTGGCATTTGTCGGGTAAAGGGTAAGGGTTAAAGGGAAAAGGGATAGAATTAACATTCCCCTTTAACCTTTCCCCATTTCCCGGCCTCTTGCAAAAGGCACTTTTGCAACAGGTCTTATGAATAAACCCCGGCTAAAGTCGTGGGGTTTATGAGGTTTTCCAGCAGAGATTTTATGGATTCTCGCGCAGGAAAGTATCAATATCATTTAGTTCCTGCTGATTGAGACGAAATTCTCCAGCACCAATGATTCCTTCTACCTGCTTAGGATTGCGTCCGCCAACGATCGCCGCAGTCACCGCCGGATTATTTAAAGTCCAAGCGATCGCTACTTCACCTGGCGAGCGATCGTGTTGTTTACCAATGTGTTGCAACACCTCGACTAGCTTCAGGTTACGAGATAGACGTGGCTCCTGAAATTCACTATTGTTTTTGCGCCAATCATTATCTGGGAAATTAGCAACTCGCTCAGGTGTCATCTTTCCTGTGAGCAAGCCAGATTGCATAGGTGAATAAACAATCACACCTATGTTATTTTCCTGACAAAAAGGCAGAATCTCCTTTTCGACATCCGGCTTTACCAGCGAATAAGGCGGTTGCAATGACGTAACTGGTGCAATCTCTTGGATACGTTTCAACTGTTCGACATTGAAATTAGAAACTCCGATATAGCGAACCTTACCCTCATCCTTGAGCTTGGCCAAAGTTGTCCAGCCTTCTTCGATTTCTGAGTCAGGGTTGGGCCAGTGGATTTGGTAGAGGTCGATGGTTTCAACCTCTAATCGGCGCAGACTGGCTTCAACCTCCCGCCGCACAGAATCCGCCTTCAGGCTGCGACTAATTTCGCCCTTTTCATCCCAGACCATTGAGCATTTCGTGAAAATGTAAGGGCGACTAGATCGACCTTTGAGCGCTTTAGCAACAACTTCTTCAGAATGCCCTAAACCATAAATAGCTGCGGTGTCAATCCAATTAACGCCAAGGTCAAGAGCGCGATCGATCGCTGCGATCGATTCTTGGTCATCTTGCTCTCCCCAGCCAAAAGCCCATTCACCTCCGCCAATCGCCCAAGCACCAAAGCCGATTGGGGTAATGTTAAGCTCCGAATTACCAAGCTGTTTGGTTTGCATATCTACTTTCTTCAAGAATTTTTGAGTCAATTGTTACTTTACGCTGCACATATTTTCTCAACAGCTATCTGAAGTATGAATTACTACTGGTGCAAACATGACAAATCACTCTTGAATATTGTGTTGATACACACTACTTGTATACTAAACTTGCTCAAAGATAGTAACAGTTGTCAGTGTCAATCAAAATAGAGAAGCAATATGTCAGAAGATTTAAAAAGCAAAGTTGCGCTGATTACAGGCGCAAACAAAGGTATTGGATATGAGATTGCCCGCCAATTAGGTTCTAGAGGTGCTACTGTTCTTGTTGGTTCAAGAGATATAGGACGTGGTGAAGAAGCGGCGAATAAACTTCGTCTTAGCCAGATCGATGCCCGAACAATTCAACTTGATGTGAGCGACCAAAAAACAATCGACTCTGCGGCTAAACAAATCGAGAGCGAATTCGGAAAACTTGATATTCTTGTGAACAATGCTGGAATAATAAGTGATGGCGATGCCTACGGCGGTAAACTACGCCTTCCACCTAGCCAAGTTGATATTGAAACACTACGACATACTTATGAAACGAATGTATTTGGAGTGTTTGCAGTTACAAAAGCGTTGTTGCCACTTTTAAAGAAATCAAAAGCAGGGCGAATAGTGAATTTATCAAGTGGTTTAGGTTCTCTGACTCAGAACTCCGATCCAAATTACGAATTTGCTGATTTTAAGTTTCTTGCTTATAACTCATCCAAAACAGCAGTGAATGCAATCACAGTTTTATTAGCTGCCGAACTTAAAGATACCCCAATTAAAATCAATGCTGCCGATCCTGGTTTTACCGCAACTGACATTAATCAATATCAAGGGTATCGTACTGTTGAACAGGGTGCGATCCCTACGGGGGGCTACGCCTACGCAGCAGTAAGACTCGCTACTTTACCTGATGATGGTTCTAGCGGAGGGTTTTTTGATGAAAACGGTGTGGTTCCTTGGTAAAAAGTAGAAGGCATGGGGCACGGGTTTTCCCCTTGTCCTATCAAAAGCTACATACAGCATCTCCTAGAGAGCGTGATTACAAATTATTAAACCTACCGAATATTAACTTCTTGAAGGTAATTTACTTCTTGAAGATATTCAACCTTAGTAACTGAGTTTTTAGGGACGAATAAATTTGTTCTTTTTGTAGAAGCTATCTTTTGATTGTCAGCTAGTACGCGTTGTTTTTGAGTATACTCATTCAATTTGACTTGAGCTTGAGCATAAACTAGAGTATCGCTGGGAATATTTTTAAGAAATTTGACAGCGCGATCGAAATCACCAATAGATGCTTTTTTATAGGCTTTTTGTAAAAAGTAGGCTGCCCTGATCTGCCGCTTTCGATTGTACTCAGCTAACTTGTCTTGAACTAAAGCACCTGCATGACTTTCTTGAGGGATTTGACGCAGATATTGTAAGGCGGCAGAAAAATCTTTGTCAGCAGCTTTTTCGTAAGCTTTTGCTAATAAATCTTGCGTCTGTGCTTCAATGTTGACAGATGCTTTCTGAACTATTTTATCTGTTTTAGATTGCCAATATAAAATCTTGGGAACTTTTGCAGCAGCATGAAGAACATCTGACCATCTGCTCTCTTGAAAAGCTAGTTGTGCTATTTCGTATTGCTGTGCAGCTACTTGCCATTGCTCTTGCCATTCTTCAATTGTGGCTTGCGCTTCTGGATAAACATTGCTGTGAGAGGGAATTGATTTAGCGAGTGCGATCGCTTCTTCCAAATCTCCTGCTTGATATTCTTTTGCTGCTTTATATAATGTATCTGTTTCTGAATATGCAGGTGATGTATTAACTAAAGAATATACACCAAATCCCATTAATAAAGAATTAGCTGCTAGCCCTACTTTCATTCCCGTTAATAATGGGGATAATTTTCCAGACGCAGGATTTTTTGCTACTTCTAGGGAAAATTGAGAATCTTCTTGTAATGTTTCTGATGGCTGAGGTTCCCAAATTATTTGTTTGAGTACTCGCAATACTTCACCCGCAGACTGAAAGCGGTCTTGGTAATTATAACGGATCATCTGGCTGAGAACAGCAGCTAAATAATCATTAACTGGCGTGTTTTGAGAACGCCAAAAAATTTCATTAGTAGAAGGATCGGTTTTTAATTGTAGTGGTTCTAGCCCTGTTAAAGCCTGGATAGCAATCATACCCAAAGCATAAATATCACTGTTGGGCTGTGTTTGACCAATAAATTGTTCTGGCGGTATGTATCCCAATGAAGTCACGGGAATTCTATAAATGGGCAATTCTGCACCTATGCCAAAATCGATCGACTGGATTGAGCCAAAGTCAATCATAACTAACTTGTTATCAACAGTACGTCTAATCAAGTTTTCCGGCTTGATATCGCAATGGATAACGCCTTGAGAGTGAACAAATTCTAGAATACCTAAGACATCTATCAAAAATTCTACAACTTCGCTCTCACTCCACAGACAGCCGAAATGTCGATCGATGGGCAATTCCGCAGTCAGCGCATGTCCTTCAATACATTCTTGCACTATATAAAATCGCTCGTTTTCTTCAAAACAGGCGATAAATTCAGGAATTTGGTCATGGCTTCCCAGAAGCTTGAGGGTTTGGGTTTCAGTCAGAAACAGTAACCTCAACATCTCCAAGTAGCCGGATTCGGAACTGCTAACTTTAATCTGTTTAATAACGCATTTAGGATTCTCTGGATAATCTACATCTACAGCAATGTATGTTTGCCCAAACACCCCTGCACCGAGGCTTTGGACAACTTGGTAACGCCCTTGTAGTAATTTACCGATTATGTGGTGGGTCATGACCTGCCTACTCAGTAAGTCCTTTTATCTAGTTTTTCTGACATTCCCTCCTGTTTCCGGAATACTTTAGAAATAAATAACCAGAATTTTGACACTTTAAATATAAGTTAATTTTTTTTAAGTATTATTGCAGATAAAAAATCTTTTTTTTAGTAAAACAAATACTTCGCAAACAAAATGCGAAGTATTGGCGGTGTTATATTCTTAACTGAGAAATTGATGTTTATCATAGCTGCCTTGTAGAAAAAATACTTTACAATCTGCAATTGCCCATCAAAATGTCGAGTTTGTCCGGCAAGTGCTAAAGGCAACGAAGGCAAGAAGAAAGTCTAATCTTGAGTCTTTTGTTGATATATTTGCGGCGCAAGAATCACTTGAATTTGCTTTTCGTGGCATTTTTGAGAAAAAATGCTAATTTGCTCGGACTCGCCTCCTTCAATTGACAAAGATTGCAAAAATCCTTGAAATCCTAAAAAAGCTAATTCATAAATAGCTTTCTGACTAAAAACACCTTCAAAATAGCCCGTGTGGGTATCAACACCTTGAGGATCTCTATTGTTAAAAGACTTCCGAATAAATGCCAAGGTGAGGAAAATATAATTCCCAAAATTTATCGCTGGCTTTTGGATGGCAGAACTAACTATTCCGATTTGCTTCATCCGGTCATCTTTATAATCTGTACAGTCAAAATATGTAAATAAATCTGCGGGTTGTACCAACTCTTCTGACATTTCAGTTATCTCTTCAAGTTTTCTATGTTCGCTACTAGAAGAACGAATTTCTAAATATTTATAAGGATTATCAAGTCTGTAACCTTTGCCATAGTCTTGTTCGTGTAAATTAACAACTCCATATCTGGGCGTGTGACCCACTGAATCATTTTTATTGTTGAAATGTTTAACTGTTATATTACCAAGCCTGTACCCACTAATACGAGTTCGCGCTGGGAAACTAAAATAATTTGCGGCAGTAGAGGTAAATCGTAACGCTAGGTCTCCTTCATTACAAAATATATAAGCTTCTTCACAACGACGTAAAGAAGAACGAAGAAAATTAGCACGTCCTGGCAAGATACTTTCTACAGGAATATCAGGTGCAACTAGCACAAGTCTGCCTAATCGAAATACATTACCAATATCTGAATTCGGTTTTTTATTAATAGATTTAACATCAAAAACATCAGAAAGAATCCGAATTACATCTGTAACTACAAAACACCCCATACTATGACTAATAAAAGATAATTTAATGCGCTTATTTGGGAGAAGTTTTGCTGTGTAATCCAACTGTCTTATCAACTCAACTAAATCTGTAGTTCCATAATTACTTGCTCTGTAAATATCACGAAAATAAGTAGATATTCTGAGAATAATTAGTGTAAAGATAATTGAAGATACAATCCCAGATAAAATTAACAACGCTGTGAAAAAGTGGACAGCACCATTACTCAAAATATTTAGGAATAATAAAGCTATGGTAGACAATATACTAATTGTTAGTCCCAAAGCTAAATTAATAGCTAGTAAAGTTGGTAGAGAAGAAAGTGCGTTGATTAGCTTTTGTCTAAAGGAACCAGACTCATCCGTTTTTACAGGATTTTCTGATGGCCATCTGTATCCGATAAAAATATACTTATTTGCTTGTTCAATATGCGTATTAATATATTCATAAATCTTTTTGCACCCCGTCTCTGTATCCGATGGTGTAGAACTATATCCATGAATATTGATGATTATTTCTGGGTCGGGGCTTGATTGCAAACTTTGAGAAATTTTCTCAATCATCTGTTGGGTTGAAGGTTCAGCTTCTCCATCATTGAGATTAAAAAACTTTTTATTTGCAACTGATGAGAAATACCTATGAGAATTGTCTTCTTCTGTCTCAACGTTCAGTTTCGCAGTACTAACTACTAAATAACCAGGTATTTTTTCCTGATTATTTTTTTTAAATTCGTAAATTTTATACGGTTGATTGTCTGGCAAACTCTGATTGTTAGGATAAGTCATTAGGTCTATTTCCTTTGACAATTTATATTCAGTATATCGCAATCGCTTTTTGGTAATATAGGAATCATATTTGATTTTTGAACAAAATAAATTAAGTATTGTAGTGGCGTGGCAAAGCTAAATTGTTGCAATAAATTTTCTTGTGGGATGGGTGTCCTCACCCGTCCGGGCGGACAAGATGCCCACCCCACAAGAGCTAAATTTTATGCACTATTTTAGGCTTGCCACGCCACTACGTATCTTTTCAGAAATCAAATACTATTCCTATATCGGGTCAGCCTGCATAGATACTGAGTTCACTCAGTACTTATATGAGTGATTTATAAGCAAATAATCCTTAAAACTGAAAATTTTTTGGGATTAAAATTCCAATTTTATGGAGAATTCTCTGTTTCAGGAAGGACAATTGTAATTCCATATTTTGGAGCAGTTGCTAATATCCTGTCAATCACTTCTTGAGTTATAGGTAACGGTGGAACTGATGAATTCTCTACTTTAGTTCCGACTTGTGCAAAAAACTTTTCTATTCCACCTGGGGTAGCCCAAATCAGCATTTTAGCTGGTGCAGAGCCAATATTTTTAAAACTATGGAGTTGACCTATAGGAGAATGCAAGAATGTTCCGGGAGTTGCTAGAACTGTTTGTTCATCAAGATAAAACTCAATCGAACCTTCAAGAATGTAGAATGCTTCATCTTCTCGACTATGAATATGTGGCGGCGGGCCTAGTTGGGGTGCAAGTACTACTTCAAACAGTGCATACTTGCCATCAGTTTGTTCGCTCGTAGCTTTAAAGGTGGCTACATCGCCTGCTACTGAATAACTATCACCATCACCTAGTTGCGATAAAATCCCATGATTAATTGTCATTTTCATCATCTCCTGAGTTTCATGACAAACAGATTGCCCTGCTTGCACAAATCACTAAAACACAGCCTAGCATGATTCCAAAGCCCAGTAATTAAGCTCCAATGCGCTACCCACTATTATTTTACAAAAAGTAATTAGGATAATTATTTCATGCTAAAACTGATATTTACTGGAGGCTTCTATCTAAAAAATTAGTTGTTTTCTGCTTATAATATTTAACTATTGACTTCTTCATCATGTTCAACCATCTCAGATTTATCTTGTAATGGCTTCACTACCCGTGCGATCGCTTCTTGAATAAAAGCTTTAATAAATTCATCTCGGCGATTAATTTGAAACTGTTTCTGCACAACTTCTGTCATTCCCCCATCACCCCAATCTTGGTCGTGACGAAAATATTCAATAAAACTTTTACCAGCAATTCGCGTTAAATAAGCTGCTGTCACACCTTGAATTGCTCTACCAACCAGAAAGGTGGCAACATTAAGTTGCAAGGCTGTAGATAATAATTGAATTGCTCCTTTAACAATGCCCAAACTAGCAATGGTTTTCGCTAAAGAAAGAGCTAATTCTCGTCCCCGTTCCATATTCAATTCACAGCCATACACTCTACCAATTTCCACAACCATTTGAGCGTTGACTGCGGCTGTCGCCAATAAATCTACAACAGGTATCGGCGTGACTGATACCACACCAGCGCCAATCCATTGAAACCGTTCTACGATTTTGTCAGCTTGACGGCGACGCTGCCCATCAATGAGTTTTCGCGCTTCATCTCCCAATCGCAGAGATTGCAAAAGAATATTATCCGCCACCAAATCTTCACCTTCGGCACGCAAAACAGCAGCCGTGCGCCGCAACAAAGGGACAATATCCGGTTCTGGTTGGAAGGTTTCGCCAGTTTCTAGTTGTGCAGATTGGGGATTAGCAGCGATCGCTACCACATCATTAGTAGCAATAAATCCCCGTACCCGTTGACGCAATCTCGCAAGGATGGATTCTTTATCTTCATCTGTATATAAATCGGTTTTGTTGAGAACTAAGAGCGATCGCTTGCCAATTTCTGCCAACCCCCGCAACGGCTCATATTCTGAGCGTCGTAAGTCATTATCTACCACAAACAACAGTAAATCTGCTTCTGTCGCCAGTTCTCGCGCCATTTGTTCCCGTTCCGTTCCTGCCACTCCTGCTTCTAAAATCCCCGGCGTATCTGTAATTAAAATCTTGCGTTCTAATCCCTTCAACCGCAGACAATAGGTTTCTCCAACCTGAGTTGTACCCATCGGTGCATCTACTTGACCGACCATGCGTCCCATAATCGCATTAACTAGGGAAGTTTTGCCAGCACTCCCCGTACCAAATACCACTACTTGAATTTCACCCCGTGCGAGGTTGGCTTCAATCTCTCGCGATCGACTTAATAAAGCTTGGCGGGTGACTTCATCTTGAATTTGCGCTACCTGTTGTCGCACAGCCTGGAGAGTTGTGGAAGCTGCGTCAGATTTAGCAGCCGGAATTTGCGCCGCAGTCGCTCGCTTCGGGTTGCGACGCGATCGCTTTTCCCCAGATTGAATCACTAGTACATAATAAACAAAAGCAGCAACCAAGGCTCCAATCAGGACAATCAGCAGCAACAACAGTAAATTGCCTAGCAACGGCGAATAGGATAATTGCCAATAGAGGCGTGACAGGGAATCAATTAGCCATAGGGCTAGCCCCAAAATGACGATCAGACCGACAATCAGCGTTACTATGCGTGACAGAGGCATGGCTGGGAAGTTTAGTAAGTATTCAGTAGGCAGATGCTTCTAATCTTAATAGTTTCAGCATTTTTTACCAGAGTAGGGGACTTCCTTATATTCGTGTCCGGTTAAAGACTTATCATTAAGGCAGCAGAGGGGCAGGGGGGCAGAGGGGCAGAGGGGAAGGGTTTTTGGATTTTTGCATAGATTCGGGAATCATAACTAATTAGCCGGACTTGATATTACTCAAAAAAATTACCAGAGCAAGCTTAAATAGGAGCAAAGTTAATTCAGTTATAGTCGTAGTCCCATAGGTTAGGACATTTGGAAAGCATGAAAACTAGGAATAGTAATACTTTTACCTCCTGCCTCCTGCCTCCTGCTATACCTACTTTCCCAATACACAATTAAAGCAACTGTTGCATCATGAGTTGTGCAAATAGCCCTGATTGATTTGCTAGTTCAACAAAACTACCTTGCTGCACTACTTTGCCATTTGCAAGTACGTAAATTCGGTCAGCGTTTTGAATAGTACTGAGGCGATGGGCGATCGCCACCCTAGTTACCTTCAGCTGTTGTAAACTTTCACTGACAATTGCTTGGGTTCTGTTATCTAAAGCGCTAGTCGCCTCATCGAATAGCAAAATTCGGGGTTTTAACACCAACGCCCTAGCAATCAACAGCCGTTGTCGTTGTCCACCAGAAAGATTACTACCTCCCTCACTGACGATTGTATGCATCTGCATCGGCATGGCTGCAACATCATTTGCTAAACCTGCCATCTGGGCTGCTGACCAAGCTTCGTCCATCGTCACCAAGGCACCACTGGCAATATTCTCGAAAATCGAGGCTGACATCAACCGACTATTTTGCAGTACCACACCCAATTGACGGCGTACAGCATGGACATCCAAAGAAGTTAAGTCTTGCCCGTCGTAGTAAATTGTGCCAGATTTCGGTAATTCAAACCCCAACAGTAACCTCAATAAAGTTGATTTCCCGCTGCCAGAAGGCCCAACAATGGCAATAAATTCTCCTGGTTCAGCACGAATGTTGACATCATCTAACGTCAAGGGGCCATCGTCGCGATAGCGGAAAGTTACCCGATCTACAACTAATTTGCCCGATAGCCTACCCGGATCTGCTTGAGCGGAACTAATTTCTGGTTCAGCTTGCAAAATTGGTTGGGCCCGTTGCCACAAGGGTAAAACTTGCAAAACTTCCACAACTGTGCTACTCAAGCTAGTGGCTCCGTTAATAAACGTGCCAAAAGCAACGTTGAATGCTAAGAAAGTGCCAGTGGATAAACCACCTCCTCCAGGAGTTTGGGATTGCCCAATTAAGCTAGTAGCAAACCAGAAGAGGGCAGCAGTGGTTAACACAGGTAATACTTGATTGATTACCGCGAGGCTATCTTCAATGCCTTGGGTACTCAGCATTAATTTCAGTTGATGCGTATACTGTTTACCCCAGTAGGCGAAGGCGCGGGTTTCAGCTTTGGCGATTCGGAGTTTGGCAACTCCATTAATTAACTGCACCATCACGCCAAAAAGTTGTCCTTGTAGCTCTAGTAATGGGCGAACTTTACGGACAATAAGACTACCAGAGATGATAGTGACGGCAATATTTACCAGTGCCACTGCACAAGCTATGAGAGCTAAGGAAACATTGTAGTAAAATAACAATCCCAGATTCAATAAGGAAAACAAACTGGAGAAGATTGTTTTTAAGACTGTGTTACCCAGTCGCTGGCGGATTTGAGTAATAGCCGTGACTCTAGAATCCAAGTCACCAACTGAGAAAGAGCGAAAAAAGGAAACCTTCAAGTTTAACAATCGATCCCACACTGCGGCTTGGGTGGAGGAATCGGCAAAAGTTTCCAGCCTAATGGTGGCAAACCCAAGGGCTAGTTGAAACAGCGTTCCGCCAAAGGCAGCAGCCACCAAAGCAACAGCAATTTGGCTCAACAAGCCTCGATTAGCATCTGGGATCGCTTTGTCGATCAGGATAGCTGTAGCTTGAGGTGTCAGCATTCCTAACAGACTGATGGTAATTCCCATTACTACAACTATAATTACTTCTTTGTAATGTCCTTGGAGGGCAAACTGAAGTAAATCAAAAGTTTTCAGCTTTTTTTCCGGTAAAGGTCGATAGAATGCGTAGGCAGTTTTAGCTAGGGCTGCTGCTATCTGGGCATCGACAGAGATAGGAGTTCGTTCTCCAGGAACGTAGAGTTTGTAATGTGTATCAGACACTGGTAATAGTGCCACTGGCAGTTTATCGGCAAGCGTAAATGCCAACATCGGCCCGCAATCCTTTTGCCACCAGTTGTCCCGCAATTGAATTCGTCGCAAGCGGATACGCGAAGCACGAGCGATCGCTTCTACAGGATCTTGGATTCGATTAGAATCTTCTGAGGCAGCTGGCGGATGAATCTTAATTCCCAATGCTCGTCCTACAGCACCAGCAGCAATTAGTAAGGCTTGGTTTGGGTCAGTTGCATCAAGATTACTACTGAATCCTAAACTATTATCTAGCCCGTCTGATTTTGGCTGTGGCAATACAGATGCTAATTCTGCTAACGTCTCTTGCATCACTTGGCTCTCAAGACGTTCTCTGGCTTGAAATCTCAGTAATTCTGCATCCATCTCCTGCCGTTGCAGCAGGTTAATGCAGTGGAGAAAGTAAGTTTGTAGTTGGGACAAACCACTTAACAAGGAATCAATATCTTCTATGTCTGCGGTGTTAACACTTTTCAACTCCACAGTGTTATTTGCTTGTAACCACATATTTTCAGCCAAAGGCAACATTCCAGAGGCAGAAGTTAACGGTAGATCGTCAAACCCCATCCATCTAGCACGCCCTTGGAGAATTTGCACCCACGATATTTGATGCGGCTGGAAGATTTGGTCTTCGACTAAGGAGATTTGGCGGGTTTTTGGCAACGATGTTGGTATAGTTGGCGTAGCGATCCCGGCAAGTACCGAACCTAATTGATAAATCCAGCGTTCTATCAGAGTTACTACTTCTTTATTAGCGTCAGCAAACAACTGGTAAAAGTCTGCTCTGGATACTTTGAGAATTTCTGTCTCCTCAAGTGACACTGCTAAAACTTCTTGCTGCTTGCCCTCTAACCTTGGTGCGATCGCAAACATCGCTTGTCCAGCTGTGCTACTAAATAAATAGCGACGAGTGCCTTCGGGAATGCGATCGTTAACTGCGATCGCAAATAGCGCCAAGTAACCAGATTTTACCAGCCAAATTGTCTCCGGGTCATCTAGCAGTAGCGATTCATTGCATTGAAAACGATAGTGTTGTCCTTTGAGGTTTGCGAAAGATAAGAGGGAAGGCTTCTCTACGAGATGCTCCGCGAACGCCGGGGAAAGGGCAAGGGGGAAAGGGGAAACAAGAATATCTGTCCTTTTCCCTTTAACCTTTTCCCTTTTCCCCTCTTCTTCTGCCCCTGCTCCCTCACTGCGAATTAATTGTAAATACGGCCCTTCAACTTGCTGCAATTGTGCATGGCTTCCCCGTTGGACTATCTTGCCGCGATCGAGGACAATAATTTCATCGCAATCTCGGATGGTTGAGAGTCGATGCGCCACGATGATACAAGTACAACCGCGCAACCGCAGATTACGAGTGACGGTATTTTCTGTTTCAGTATCCAGGGCACTGGTGGCTTCATCCACGATCAAGATACTGGGATTATTTACTAAAGCACGGGCAATTTCTAGCCGTTGTCGCTGACCACCACTCAAATTGGTAGCACCTTCTAAAAGGTCAGCATGATAGCCTCCAGGTAGTGAAAGGATGACATCGTGAAGCGCTGCATCTTGACAAGCTCGGACAAGATGACTCTCAGGTATGGTAGTATCCCAAAGCGTCAAATTGTCTCTGACGCTGCCAGCAAATAACAAAATCTCTTGCTCGACGACAGAAATAGAATTGGCTAGTACTTGGCGAGAAATCTCCTTTCTAGGTTTGCCGTCGAATCGAATTTCTCCTTGCCACGGTTCGTATAGCCCACATAAAAGTTTGGCAACAGTAGACTTACCAGAACCACTCCCACCCACCAAGGCAACTCGTTGCCCTGGCTGGAGTGAGAGACTAAAATTTTCAATTAGCGGCGGGGCAATTTGGCTATAACCAAAGGTCACATTGCGTAATTCAACATACCCCTGAAGTTTGGCAAGAGGCAGAGGGGCAGGGTGCGGGGGGCAGAGGGGAGATTTTTGTAAAAACTTCTCTTCTTTTCTTGTCTTTCCTACCTCTTCCCATTCCCCCTGCTCCCTGCTCCCTGCCCCCCTGCCCCCCTGCTCCCCTACCCCCCTGCCTCTTTCCTGCAACTGCGAATCAATGGGGTTACGCAAGACATCATCAAGGCGAGTCAGATTACCTTCCATCTCTTGAAGTTCGCTTCCCAGGCTGATGAGATTACTTACTGGGGCGAAAAACCTTTGCATCATGCCAAGAAAGGCTATTAACATACCGATGCTCAAGGCTCCATCCATGACTCGCAAACCGCCTACAGCTAAAAGCAGCATGGAAGCGATCGCACCGAGAAAAGATGGTAAAACACCTATTGTCTGGTTTGTTTCCTCTAATTCCTGGTGGGTGTTGATGGCTTTGGCATAGTGACCCGCCCAACGGGAGAAGAAATCTGACTCTAATCCAGATGCTTTTAGCGTCTCCATACTCTGAAGACCAGAAATTTCTACGCCGCGAACTTTTCCCTCTTCTTGGATGAGTTTAATATTGGCATCTGTGCGCCGCTTTCTCACCCACTGTAAGGCGGCAAGGTTGATCGCGACAAAGGCGATCGCAATTAAAGTTAGTACAACATCATATTGCAGCATCACTACTACATATATAAATACTGATACTGTTGCGATCGCAGTAGTCGCTAATTCACCAGAAAGCATATTAGCAATGCTGTCGTTGAGTTGGATGCGGCTACTGATTTCTCCGGCATACCGCTGATCGTAAAAACTAACGGGTAGGCGTAAAATGTGCCACAGATACCGACTCTCCATGCCCACGGACAACTTAATTTTCATTTGACGCAAAAACTGCAACTGTAGCAGCGTCAAAAATCCACTGAGTCCGGCTGTGAAGATCATGCCTAAAATTAAGGGACGCAACCACTCATACCGATGCTCAATCAATATGTTGTCTACAAATACCTGGGAAAATGCAGGTATGGCCAGTCCCGGAATTACTAACAAAAATCCTGCCAGCACGCAGTAAAGTAATGCGCCAATGGAGCCTCGCAACCGCGACCACAAAGCTAAGATTGTGCTAGGCTTGCGTCCTCCTGGCTGGAACTCCGAACCAGGCTCTAGAACTAGCACCACACCTGTGTAAGCGCCGCTGAATTCTTCTAAGGAGACGATGCGCCGTCCAGTAGCAGGGTCATTGAGATAAACTCGCTGTTTGCCGATTCCCTCTACTACTAAAAAATGGTTAAAGTTCCAAAATACAATGTAGGGAAATTTTAACTGCGACAAGCCAGCTAAGTTGGTTTTAAAGCTTTTAGCGTTGAGTCGATAATTTCTGGCAGCCTTCAAGATATTTAAGGCACTAACTCCATCCCGCGAGACACCGCACGCTTGCCTCAGTTCTGTTAGTGGGACAATGCGATTGTAATAACCGAGAATAATTCCCAAAGCAGCAGCGCCGCATTCTACTACCTCCATTTGCAACAGAGTCGGAGTATGACACCGCTTGTTTTTACGCAAGCGCCCTAATATATTTTGCAGATTTCGCCAGAACATAAAAATATTTTTTAAAACTTGGACTTTGGCTTAATTTAAGCGTTTAAACATAAATTCTTAACTATTTTTCAACATGACTAAAATTGCTGTATTACACTACTGTTCCCTTCTAAAGTCTTGATTGTATTGATTAAGCCAAATTAATAAGCAAAAAGCCTGAATGCTTTCTCATTTTGCTTAAATGCTTTCTCATTTCAGTAGATTCAGCAAGCAAAAAGCCTAAATGCTTTCTCATTTCAGTAGATTCAGCAAGCAAAAAGCCTGAATGCTTTCTCATTTCAGTAAATCGCGTACTCATTTCAGTAGATTCAGCAAGCAAAAAGCCTAAATGCTTTCTCATTTCAGTAGATCGCGTATTCATTTTAGTGTTTTCCGCAAATAATTAGATACATTGTTTTCTCAGTACGCCAAAATGCATTCTTATTTAAGTAATTTCCGCACTTTAGTACAGCGTCAAGGTTGATTGAATGGGTAAAATTTTGAATAATTTCTTCCTCATTCCTTTCATCGTCAAGATCACGAAATGCCACTCCAGGATCTCAGAATCGGTAGAACAAAGGTAATTGGGGCGCGTTCTTCCACGGTGACTTGTACTGAAGTGGTAGTTCCAGAAGTGATTTTCATATGTGGCCCTTGAGAAGAAGACCATTTGTAATCGCTGAAGGTGGAATTGTCTGGTTGCAGTCGTGCCGTAATGAGCATCTGTGGCCCTTGTGACATCAAAGCTTCCACAAATTCGGAATTGCCGACTACACTTAATGCACCTTCTTTAGTCACAGGAAAGGCTGAGACTTCTGTGACAGCACCGATGATGCCACCAAAGCGTTCGCGTTGCACTGTACTAGGTGTGACTTGTAACTTCATCCCTGGTTGAATTTGCTTACCATCGCCAACGGGGAAAAATGCCACGCTCACAGGTTGAGCCGATCGCTTTTGTGCGGCGATCGCTCCGATGGGTGTACCCTGTAAAACAACCTGTCCGGGACTTGCGGAGATTTCTAAAATTCGTCCAGAGTAACTGCTTTTGACTAAGCTGTTGCTTGATAGTTGCAGTGCTAATTGCACAATATTCCGTTGGACTTCCTGAATTTCTTTTTTGCGGGTAGTTACATTTTCTAAATCTTGTTGCGCCGCAGTCGCTTCTTTGCTATCTAGTTGTTTTAATTGCGCTTGCAAATCTTTAATTGAGTTCAAATTCTCTAAATATTGGCGTTGGGCATCTGCTTCTTTGACATCTAGTTGCTTGAGTTGCGATTCGGCTTCATTAATTTGGGTGACAGCATTTAAGTAGTCTTGCTGTGACTGTAGGACTGTATCGCCAGAAATTGCTCCCTCTTGCAATAGCTGCTGGCGGTTGGTCAATCTCTTTTTGAAGGTAGGTAAGAGATCCCGCAGTGCTTGTAAGCTTTGGGTTTGATTGGCGCGATCGCGTTGAATCGAATTTAGCCCTTTCTCTTTTAAAATCGGGGTGAGTTTCTGTACCGCCTGGAGGTTTTGCTGCAAAGATTGGCGTTGCTGTTTAATCGCTTCTTTGTCTGCGTTTTGTCGCTGTACTTGCACTAAGCTAGAAGCGCGATCTTCTGTTTGTAGTTGCCCTAATTTAGAGCGGACTAGTTGTAGCTGTTTCATCAGTTCGCTTTGGTCTAGCGTCGCCAGCACATCTCCTCTATTTACAAAGTCACCAACCCGGACATTGATTGTTCGCAATTTACCTGCGATCGGTGACTGGAATGAAGTAATTGTGCTGGGATAGACTATTATTCCAGTACCCGTTACTGTAATTGGGATTCGACCTAAAAAACTCCAAGTCACCCCCGTTGCCACCAACGAACCAACAGCAACTAGAGGTAGCCACTTTTTCGGGCTGACTACCTGCATAATTTGATCTAGTTCTTCCGGCGAAGAAGCACGCTCTAAAGCTTCTTTGCGGAATAGGTCGCTTTTTTGATTAATCACTATAAACCATCCCAATTTGCATTGCATTCAGAAGGAATTGGGTATTAGGCTGACAACTGAACAAAAAATTACCTTCTGTCTTCAGTGGAAGGCGGATATGTTTTGTTTGCTTTGGCATACTAGTATTCAGATGCAAAAATCAACCTACCATCTGATGAAAGGTCGAAAGCTGAGAAAATCAAATTTTTTATTTTTAAATTTTGCGTTAAAGTAACGATTTTGTAATCTTTATATAAAAACATTGACGGGTGGGTAAGAAGTAAGGGATAATAACAATTGGTCGCTTACCTTTTGACCTTTCGTTATTATCTGGCTTACACCCGCCAATGTTCGTGTAACGTTGTAAAGGATTGTGATGCCAGAAATAGTTAGACCACTATGTTATAAGATGTCTGTAGCTTATTCGTAAGGGTCGTTTGTAGTCCTTTGTCAGTTGTTCGTAGCAATTGGCAAAGGATTACTGTTTAATAACTCTCTTAACGAAATAATGCATAACTTACATGCTTGCTAGCTTAGTGTTGTTTTGATTTGTAGGGATGATACAAATCATCATAGATAAATATTTTGGCAATACAAACACCTTAAAGTGACTTTTGGTTGAGGTGATAACTCAACATGAGCGTGCTATGGAGATAACCTAGTATCTATTAGTACTAGTTAGTACTAGAAGTACACACGGTCTTTGCTATTATCAATGTCTTGCTTTGATTTTTGAATAACCTTAGCATCTCCTCCACCAATTGCTATTGCAACACCAACTTGAACATTCGATTGTACGTTTCCACCTTTGGTTTTAACGTCAATTTTAGCCTTGGTATCGATATCTACACCTCCGCGTCCTCCGACAATTTCACTGATTTCTTCATCAGCTAACTCGGTCATGACTGCGAGTGTTTCTTGTTCAAATGTTACAACTGACATACAAATTCCTTCCTGGTACAAAATGGTTTTGGAACAGTGAAATAGTAACTCAACATGAGCCTACTATGGAGATAACCTAGTACCTGTTATTACCAGAAGTACACACGGTCTTTGCTATTATCAATCTCTTGATTTGAATTTTGATAAACCTTAGCATCTCCTCCACCAATTGCTGATGCGTTACCAACTTGATTGGATACTTGTACGTTCTTACCTTTGGCATTAACGCCAACATTGGTTCTGTTATCAATATCTACTCCGCGTCCACCGCCGACAATTCCACTGATTTCTTCATCAGCTAATTCGGTCATGACTGCGAGTGTTTCTTGTTCAAGTGTTACAACTGACATAAAAATTCCTTCCTTGTACAAAATGGTTTTGGAACAGTGAAATAGTAACTCAACATGAGCCTACTATGGAGATAACCTAGTACCAATTATTACCAGAAGTAGACACGGTCTTTGCTGTTATCAATTTCTTGATTTGAATTTTGATAAACCTTAGCATCTCCTCCACCAATTGCTGTTCCGTTACCAACTTGATTGGATACTTGTACGTTCTTACCTTTGGCATTAACGCCAACATTGGTTCTGTTATCAATATCTATACCGCGTCCTCCTCCGACAATTCCACTGATTTCTTCATCAGCTAATTCGGTCATGACTACGAGTGTTTCTTGTTCAAATGTTACAACTGACATAAAAATTCCTTCCTTGTACAAAATGGTTTTTGCATAGTGAAATCTTTTTTGACTTAACCAAATAATAAAAATCTTTAGACATTTAAAATAATAAATATCTGACGACTTTTATTATCAAATTTGTTGCTTTAAAACACTAATTAAATGTGCAAAACAAAAATTTGCTTTTGGTTTGTTTTGCAATTTCACTATGTTTAAACAATACAGTTTTTTAAAAGTATTTTATATAAAGAAATGATAAAGTTGTTCAAGATTTTTGTGAAGATTATGATTTTAAGAAATATCAAATATCGATATTAATTCAAGTTAATAAAGGTAGGATCGGTCAATGGTATATCTATAAATAATTTTTTGACAAGTTAATATAGGTATTAAAAAATCTTGCCGAATAAGCAACAGCTAACATATTCAATTATTCACAAAAATAATATCCCCAACTTCTTTAGAAGTTGGGGATACGCACCTTTAATTGGGTACATAAAACGTGAGTTGAATTTAAGTTATACCAATTCTGTATGAAGATGCGCCAAACTATATAAAAAACGAACTGCATAGGCGCAAAGCGGGTTTCCACAGGGCGCATACTCCTATAAAAAAGCAAGCTACGCGCAGCATCTCGTCAGAAAAGTAAACAAAGGAAGAAAGAAAATTTGACGCAACCTCACAAATAAATGGTATTGCTGTGAATACTAAATAGATGAAATCACTGTTGAATTTATTATTTGTGCAACTCCATTTGTCAGCGAAAATCTTCTTTTTGTGCGTGTTCTTTGCTTAGCCTTCGTATCCACAACATCTTGATTGGAGTCTTGAACAACAGCATCAGTGCCATCAGTTGAAATCGCATTGATCTGTGATGAAAAATCCAAAACAATATCTCCTCCCACTATTCCTTTTAATTCACTATCTATCAGTTCCTCGACAATAACTTTTCGATTACAGATAGATTTGAAACTCACTTGATTGAAAGTAGTCATAAATTCCTCCAGAAGTATACAGACTTTTTTTGTCTGAGATGTATTTACAAATAGCAGATTATTTAATAATTTGTCAACAGATTAAAAAAATATCCTACTTTTAATAACTAACTAACTTTTCTGATTTTTTATCTTTTATTTCTCTATATTTACCTACTTTATATTATTAATTTAATGAGAAAATATTGCCGATTAGTCTTTACCATCCGACAAAAGTGAAATATCAATAAATGTGGTGAAAATATTCATTCGATACTTGCCAAACTACTGTTGATGTTGGCAGCATCACACATCTTTATTACGGCACTGAATCGCTAAAATATCAAATCTTCAATCTCAATTCAAACTTTAGGCACAAATAGGTTCTTTATGAACACAGAAGTAACATGGAAAAATCAGAAGTCAGAATATTCTGACTTCTGGCTATTTTACTAAACAATGAGGAGTGTATAATTGGGTTATACTAAATGTTGATTGAGCAAAAACGAAGATGAATTTGTAGCATTCTCTTCGTCAACAAGCTTTCATAAAAACAATAACCTTTCCAGGCTAATATTTTTATGCTAGCTTTGGTTAAAGTTCACTTCATCTCTTAGTAACCACATTTGCTACACTTCATTTCTTCGGTTCAGCAAAGCAATTACGCTAGAGAGGCTATATGAGAATATCTACAAGCGAATCTAAAGTAGTTTTTAGACCCCCGTTGAGACCTGCTACTGCATCTGGTGATGCTCCTAGTCCTCCTACAAGTATTCCTCCAACTATTCCTAGTCCTCCCACAACTCCTTCTAATTCATCCTCATTAATTTCTTCCAAAATAGCTTCTTGGTTGTTGAGTTGTGTCAATCCATTAACGTTATTCATAATTTTCTCCTAAAAGTGCGTAGGCATTTGTGCCTTGGATGTATTTATAAATATCAATTTTTATAAAAGCTTGTCAACGGTTTTTACAGAAGATCCTACTTTTCCTACTTTTGTTATTTTTCCTACTATTTTTCCTACTTTTCTTACTTTTTGAAACCTCCTGTTTTACTTTTATTCCTAATATTTTCATGATATAAATATTAGAGCAAAATTCAAAAAAATAATACTAAAGGAGGATGTTTTATATAATAATTTGCTTATTTATTTGATATGCTTTGAGTTTTTATGTAAAACGGTAGATTTACAAACAAAACTTTGTACAGGTTATTTACACTAAGCATATAAAAATGAATATAGCTTATATCAAAAGACTGATTTCTTAATTTTCAATTAGTAATTTAGTGTTGTTTGGCAGAGGATACAGGAGAGGAATTTTGTCAAGTGCTAAATCATCCTGCTTTCTCTGCAATGCCAAAAATTGCAACAATGTCAGAATCGATCTAGATTAATTCAGGCAATATTTGAATATGCAGACTATTACCAAAAAGTCAATAAATAAATCTTGGGCTGGTGCGATCGCAGAACCAGCAAAAGAATTTCCCCTTACTCAGCTATCAATTATTTCTGGCAAAGTCCCAGATGGCTTGCGTGGCACTCTTTACCGCAATGGCCCTGCACGCCTAGAACGCGATAGCGTTCGCGTAGGACACTGGTTTGATGGAGATGGGGCAATTCTCGGCATCCATTTCACAGAAGCAGGAGTTACCGGAGTCTATCGATATGTGCAAACAGCAGAATATCTAGCTGAAACTCAAGCGGATAGGTTTCTTTATGGTGTCTATGGGATGCATCCGCCAGGGCCCATCTGGAAGCGCTGGGGCCAACAGATTAAGAATGCAGCGAATACCTCAGTGTTGGCACTACCTGATAAATTGTTGGCTTTATGGGAAGCAACCAATCCCTACGCCCTTGATTTGCAAACTTTAGAAACTAAGGGATTGGATGATTTAGGCGCTTTGGATAACGGATTACCTTATTCTGCTCATTACAAGCGCGATTCCCAAACAGGCGAGATTTTTAACTTTGGCATCAGTATCGGCAGTTCTGTACAACTGAATCTTTACAAAAGCGATCCCACTGGCAAAATTATCCAAAAAACTGCTTTTAAGTTAGATCGTTACTCAATAATGCATGATTTTGTTTTAACTCAAAAGTATCTAGTGTTTTTCAAGCCACCAATGCGGATGAAAATGCTGTCACTTTTGCTAGGTTTGACTACCTTTAGTGAATCTTTGTTGTGGGAACCTCAATTAGGAACCCAGGTGTTAATCTTCGATCGGGAAAACTTATCCTTAGTGAGTCGTAGCGAAACCGATCCTTGGTTCAATTGGCATTTTGGTAATGGCTATGAAGATAAAGACGGTTCTGTGGTTTTAGACATGGTGCGATATGCAGATTTTTACCAAACTAATGAGTATCTCCGAGAATTTGCAAGTGGTGAGACACACACAGTTCCTACAGGAACATTGTGGCAAGTGCGCCTCAATCCTCAAACTGCTAAAGTTATAGAAATGCAGGAAGTTGTCAATCGCAAGTGTGAATTTCCCGTAGTGCAGCAATCGCAAGTTGGGCAACCTTGCCGCTATACTTACATATCATTAATGCCCCAAAGAGGGGATATAGATAAAGAATGGTTTGGTGCGATCGCCCGCTTCGACTACAAAACTGAAACCCTCACCGAAGCAGACTTAGGAGAAAACCGCTATCCTTCAGAACCCATCTACGCTCAAGATGCCCAAAACTCCGAGCAAGGCTGGGTGCTAACCGTTGTATACGATGGTAATACTCATAGTAGTGAAGTTTGGGTATTTGATAGCGATCGCCTGGATGCAGAACCCGTTTGCAAACTAAGATTACCTAGCGTTATTCCCCACAGTTTCCACGGCACTTGGAACCCAGCTTAACAATTTGGGGAATGAAGCAGGGGGGCAGGGGGCAAGGGGGCAGGGAGCAGGGAGCAGGGAGCAGGGAGCAGGGAGCAGGGGAGCAGGGAGTGAGGGACTTAGGGGACAAGGAGATAAACAAAACTCCTAACTCTTGTACAGACGCGATTAATCGCGTCTCTACTTTTAACTCCTAACTCAGCACTCAGCACTCAGCACTCAGCACTCCCAATTCACTCTAATCTTTGATAATTGCTAAGTGTAAAAACGTAGTATCCTACATATTGGTATCTAAAAATAAGTCCAGAATCATGAGGAGAAACCGGATAGCATTACTACTTAGCGGAGTGATTGTCAGCTTTGGATCGTCATTGTTAGCTCAAGCACAACAAAAGGTTTCTGATGCCCAAGTTGCGGCAATGGTAGAGGCGCTACGACTAGCTGCACCGCAGACCGGCACCGCAAATGATGGACTTTACAGTGAATGGCAAGTTAAACCAGAAACCTTAAAAGGCTGGTCGAAATATTGTCTTAAACAAGAACTAACACCAACGCAGTTTGAAAATAGTCCCGCGAAAGCACGCCAAGTTGTATCTTGCATTACGCGCCGTGAGTTGAATAAGCAATTTATCGCCAGCAATAATAATGAAATCGCTGCTGTGCGTGGCGTCGGCTGTTGGTGGATGACTGGCAGCTATACAGGTTGTAACAGTGGATTTACTGCTACATATCTTCAAAAAGTTGTCGGTTTTTACCAGCAGCAGCGTTCAAAACCAAGAACTACTCCATAGACATCACCAAATTAATCGCCGCGATCTGGCAATAAAAATATGAGTGAAAAATAATTTAGAGACGTAGTATTGCTATGTCTCTACAAGGATTATGGATAACGCATATTTAATTTCACCAAATATTTAATCATTAAGCGATCGCAATTAAGTAAACGTGAGTTCGATAAGTTCTTTCTTTACTTCTCCGCCAACCCCTCTTGGACACTCAAGATTACAGTCCATTTTAATGGACTTGGGTTATTAGACCGCCGTTTTAACGATGGGCGGACGCACAACACCCAACGAGTACGCTAGGGCTTGCTGAAGTTGACGCCACTGGCTTTTCGGCCCACCCCACAATATTGGATAATTTATTTCTTGGAGTTCCCTAATGCTGTTAGAATGCCTCAATGTCAAAAAAGCAACATTTATTAAACAAAAAACTCGGTTGGTCTTTGGATGAGCGAGATCCAAAGTTCATAGAATCTCTGATGCCCCTAGTTGACTTTTTCTATCAGTACTATTTCCAAGTTCAAACTAGTGGCTGGGAGAATATTCCACCCCAGCAAAAAGTTTTGTTTGTTGGTTCGCACAATGGTGGACTCGCAGCCCCAGATATGGTAATGATGATGTATGACTGGTTCCGAAGATTTGGTGTAGAAAAACCAGTTTATGGTTTGATGCATCCCAAGGTTTGGCAGGTTAGCCCACCACTAGCGCAATTAGTCGCCAAGGCTGGAGCAATCATTGCTCATCCAAAAATGGCTTACGCTGCCTTACGCTCTGGAGCGAGTCTGCTAGTTTATCCCGGTGGAGCCGAAGATATCTTCCGACCGAATTATTTACGTCACAAAATTTACTTGGCGGGGCGACAAGGATTTATCAAGTTAGCGTTACGGGAAAATGTGCCGATTGTGCCTGTGATTTCTTGGGGCGCTCACGATACACTTATTGTTATCGCTGACTGCTACAAAGTTGCGCAGCAACTCCACGAGTGGGGGATGCCTTGGCTATTAGGTATCGACCCAGAAGTTTTTCCAATCTATCTCGGACTGCCTTGGGGATTAGCAATTGGTCCATTACCCAATATTCCATTACCAGTGCCCATATATACGCGGGTTTGTCCGCCAATTGTATTTGAACGCTACGGTCGTGAAGCAGCTAGCGATCGCCATTATGTCAATGAATGTTATGAATTAGTTGTTAGTCAAATGCAACAAGAGTTAGACAACTTAATAAAGCTAACGGCTAAGACCAATTCTCTTTAAATAGTTATGACTTAAAAGTTTTGAATCTTTAATTTATCACTCCAAACTCTTGTACAGACGAGATTAATCGCGTCTCTACTCCTAACCGCCGCTGACTGGTGGAATCAACACAACCTCATCTCCATCTTGTAGTAGGGTATCTGGTTCGACAAATATCAAATTAATTCCAAAACGGGTTATATCGCGCCATTGTGAGAGTTCAGGGTGTTCAGCTATGAGGCGATCGCATACTGCTTTGACTGGCATACTATCAGGAAATTCCAGCACTAATTCCGAAACCCTAAAGGCTTCTTGATAAGCAGCGAACAATTTGACGGTAACGGTGATTACAGATTTAGACATATAACATACTTTGGCAGTACGAGCAAGTATTTTAATATTTGCTAATAATGTAAACAAATATTTAACATAGATAAGTATGTTTTGCTTCTTTGCCACTTGTGCGTGAAACAAATCTAAGTATACGCTGTTAAGCTGTTACGGAAAAAGAAAAGCACATCAACTGGTGAAGGTTGTCCTAAGTCAATTGTCATTTGTCCTTGGTAAACACAAATGACTAATGACTAATGACGGTCTTAACCGAGTTTGTGCAATATGTAGGTGCATTAGCTTAGGACTGGCTCTAAGCGTACTCCTACGGAGAGGCAAGCTACGCGGTAGCATCTTTTAGAGTTGCTATGCTGTTGGCGTACTCCTGCAAGTGTCGCAGACAAGCCTTTCGTACCATTTTGTATAAGTTAAATTACGCATAGCGTCTCCTTTTGGGAGAAGAGAAGGCTTTACGCTGTGCTATCATCAATTGCAAATCTAAAATTCCCAATTGTTTGACTATTCCGCATTAAGGATTTTTGGTACTTTGAAAAATTCGCCTTCCTGTTCAGGCGCACTGTTGAGAATAGTTTCCCGGTCAGGATAGGGTTGCAATTCATCCTCTCGTGTGATGTTGCTGACATCAATTGCGCGTGTTGTTGGCAGCACATTACTGACATCAAGTTCATTCAATTGTTCGATATAGTCCAGAATACTTCCCAACTGAGTAGTGAATTGTTCCTCTTCTTCTGGAGTCAATTCTAAACGAGCAAGATTGGCTACTTTGTGAACTTGTTCTTGGTCAATCATAAATTGTCATTTGTCATTGGTCACTTGTACTGAGTTTCGACTGCGCGGTAATCGAGCGACTTGTACTGAGCGTAGTCGAAGTAAGTCGAGATTCAACTACCGCGTAGTCGTTGGCGTGGTAACAGAGCGTTGGTCATTGAATTTCGACTACGCTCAATTACCGCGTAGCCGAAATGAGTCGAAGTGCAGCCTCTCCAAGAGTTGTATTGGTCATTAGTCCTTAGCAAATGACAAAGAACTAATGACTAATGACTAAAAGAATACGTCAATTTGCGATCGCCCGGTGGTTTTCAGCCAGTTTTGAGCTTCGATGTAGTTATTGGGAGCCATGCGAATAGCACGAATCCAATAGTCTGCTGCTTGGTCAAAAAGTGCTTCGCCAGCCTCGTCATCTCCAGCTTCTTTTTCTTTTTCGCCTTGATAGTGATAAATTACAGCGATGTTGTTCAAGGCTTGGGGCATACGTGGATTCAACTCAATTGCCTTGTGATATAGTTCTAAAGCCTTGTTGTGGTCGCCATTGCTGGCATAGATTAGCCCCATATTGTAGAGTATATAGCCGCGATCGTTGGTATCTTCCTCTAGTGTTAGAGCTTCTTCATAGTATTCCAATGCCTCAGCATATTCCCCTTCCGCTTGGGCTGACATCCCATCTCGATAATAAACAAACGCTTCTTTAGCTTTTTTGTTGGCTGGCAGGATCTTCAGAATGATATCCGCCATTACAGTAAAGGATTTGTCAATAAAATTATCGTTTTTTTGTGTTCTTGGCATATTTCTCTCTGGATATTGGGCATTAGGGATTGGGCATTAGGAGTGCTGTTAGCGATAGCGGGGCGTTGAGCCAGTGCTGAGTGCTGAGTTAGGAGTTAAAAGTAGAGACGCGATTAACCCAAGTCTTTCCAAGAGTTAGGAGTTTTGTTTACTCCTTGTCCTCTTGTCCCCTTGTCCCCCTATTCTCCCGCCCCTCATCTCTCTCATTTCCCCAATCCCCTAGTTAACTCAATAGTTAATTTAACTGATTTGCGGGGGCGTTCTTCTCACTGAGGGGTACGATACATTCTGAACTATTATGTCGAGAGTTGTTTACTAAGGTGCTAACTGGATATGCAATCATTGCTGGCGCTGGATAAGGACGCAATAGCTGCTGTAGAGTTTGGGCCGTTTGTACTTGAGAATCTAGCCATAAATCGTAATCTTGTGGCTCTAGAATTACTGGCATCCGCTCGTGGATGGGTTGGAGTAATTCGTTAGCTGCCGTTGTCAAAATTGTACAAGAAATTATTTCTTCGTTAGCAGGCGTACCCGCTTCGGGTTGCCGGGGGCATCGCCATCTTTCCCACAAACCTGCAAAACCGAAAGGTTGCCCATCTTGGAGACGAAAATAAAATGGCTGCTTTTTACCTTGTTGGCGTTGCCACTCATAAAAGCCATCAGCTAGCACTAAACAGCGTCTGTGCTTAAAAGCCGAACGAAAAGCAGGTTTTTCGGCAACAGTTTCTGCCCTAGCATTAATCAGCTTTGCCCCCATTCCTGCGTCTTTCGCCCATGATGGAATTAATCCCCAATGCAACTGCTTAAATTCTCGCTTTTTGTTTTCGGGATTTTGTAACACTGTCGCCACCATTTGCGTAGGCGCAATGTTATATTCCGCTGCCAAATCGGGAACTGACTCAACATGAAAAACTTCAGACAATCCTGCTGCCGAATAGTTTAGAGTAAATCTTCCACACATAGTTTTCTTTTCGACCATTAACTAAATTAAACATCTCAAACTAGAAATAAATAATATTTTTTTATTTTCTCGAATCATTTCCTGTAGTACGTTCAGATACTAAATACAAAAAAAATATCCGGTTTTGGGAAAATCTTTTGGTAAGATATTGTATTTTGAACCTTCACTTCTCAACACATTCCTAACTGTATTTTAACATGGAACTACTGCATCTGTACGATTTTTTACCTTCTGGTCATGGTTATAAGATACGTCTTTTATTGACACAACTAGGTATGCCTTTTGAGAGGATAGAGCTTAACATCTTGAAAGGAGAGACTCGAACACCAGAATTTTTAAGTAAAAATCCTAACGGTAAGATACCTGTCCTGGAAATCGAGCCAGGGAAATATTTGGCAGAATCAAATGCTATATTGGTTTATCTGAGTGAAGGTACAGAGTTTTTACCTTATGACCGTTTTTTACGAGCGCAGGTGCTGCAATGGTTATGTTTTGAACAATATAGCCATGAGCCATTTATTGCTACATCAAGATTTTGGATTTCTATTTTAGGTAAAACTGAAGAATATAGCGAAGCTATCAAACAAAAACGCGAACCGGGCTATGCAGCACTTAACTTGATGGATAAACACTTAACTTCTCAAGATTTTTTTGTTGGAGAACGTTATTCGATTGCTGATATCGCTTTGTTCGCATATACTCATGTAGCTGATGAAGGTGGGTTTGATTTAACACAATATCCTGCTATCCAAGCTTGGATAGAAAGAGTCAAAACTCAACCAAGGTATATCAGTATTACAGAGGCATAAAAATTAGATGAGAGCAAGTTACTATCTCTGGTTTCTAATCTCTAGTAGAGAATGTCTTGGGTGGAATGTAGCTCGCATTCAGAAAGCAGCAAAGTCTTCATAAAAGATATTATTAAGCAGCAGTTAGGTATTCGGATCGATTTCCATCAGCTTTTGCCGAGAGGAGAAACCTGACTTTATTCTGATATGAGACTTGGGTACATCAAATTTATCTGCTAGTAGTTTAATTAACTCTTCATTAGCCTTACCATCAACTGGGGGCGATTTTAAATAAACAGTCAGACTACCATCAGGTTGTTCTTCAATTTTTTGCTGTTTTGAATTAGGTTTAACCTTGACTTTTTTTTGCATAACTTATTTTGTGTAGTTGTCGCAGCCATAACCAGCCTAAAACAGAACCCAATACATAATGAGGAAAATCCCACCAAACAAAGGTCGTACCAAGTAACAATTTACCTATCAAGGTGGCGCGCATTTGCTCTAATAGTGGCGGATGCCAAAGTTGCAAGAATTCTAGTATACAGGTGATGACAAAAACCCATATAGGAATTTGGATTACCGCTGCCCGACTTCTGAAAAACCAAAATGCGAACAGACACCAAAATATTTCGTAAAATACAGCTGCTCCGTAGTCATTAAACCAGTGATGAGCAGGGCCGTTATAATACTTAAACAAAAATCCCATCGGTACAACGATGAGTACAGAAATAATAATAAATATTGTTTGCTTACGGTATCGGAGCATTTTCTTATAGACTAGAGACTAAGCAAAATTTTAGCAGCGGAATGATTATAAGTCTCGGCTGAGTACTAGCAAAAACCGCAGATATCGCTAATTTCCAAACTAAGGGCTGGCTTTTTGGGTCAGCCCACACTAAGTAGTTGGATATTTTTCTTGAGAAGTTTTTAACTAAATAGTTAATGTTTTTTAACATGAAATTATGCAAATTACAAGTAAGCTACATGGAACTGATAAATAGTTCTTTCATTGATGCTGAATTTACATATTTAGTGAGAAATTTAGGAGAGATAATATGGTTTTCGGTACTACAAATCCTGACACGATAAATGGGAGTTCGGGAAATGATACCATACTTGGTTGGGCTAGTGGTGGTAACGCCAATACTGCCTCCGGTAACGATATCTTGAATGGCTTGGCTGGTAACGATTCCCTCGCAGGTGGCACGGCGAATGATAGTCTTAGCGGTGGAGATGGCAATGATACACTTGATGGGGGTACAGGAAACGACACTCTAAAAGGTGGTGCAGGTAGTGATACCTTCAAAGGCAGTCAGGGTAACGACAACATTGATGGTGGAGATGGCATTGATACCGCAGACTACAGTCAACTAGGTCAAACCATTACCTTATCAGGTGTTGGAACCATTCAAAAAGCTGGGGGATTGGGACAAGATTTACTCTTTAAAGTAGAAAAGGTGATTGCTAATGCTAAGGTTGCCAACAACACTATAGATGCATCTCAATCTTTGGCTGGGGTATCTATCACCGCTAACCTGCAAACCCAAAGTTTAGCTGCTAATAACGTTCCTGGTTTAGGAACATTGTCATTTACCGCAGTCAACTTTGATAATGTCATCGGCACAAATGGAAATGACAGCATTGCTGGCGATAACCAAAATAACCGATTATCCGGTAATAATGGCAATGATACACTTGATGGGGGTACAGGAAACGACACTCTAAAAGGTGGTGCAGGTAGTGATACCTTCAAAGGCAGTCAAGGTAACGACAACATTGATGGTGGAGATGGCATTGATACCGCAGACTACAGTCAACTAGGTCAAACCATTACCTTATCAGGTGTTGGAACCATTCAAAAAGCTGGGGGATTGGGACAAGATTTACTCTTTAAAGTAGAAAAGGTGATTGCTAATGCTAAGGTTGCCAACAACACTATAGATGCATCTCAATCTTTGGCTGGGGTATCTATCACCGCTAACCTGCAAACCCAAAGTTTAGCTGCTAATAACGTTCCTGGTTTAGGAACATTGTCATTTACCGCAGTCAACTTTGATAATGTCATCGGCACAAATGGAAATGACAGCATTGCTGGCGATAACCAAAATAACCGATTATCCGGTAATAATGGCAATGATACACTTGACGGCGGTTTAGGTATTGACACTTTGAATGGGGGAGCAGGTGACGACACTTACATTGTTGATACTACTCTTGATACCATTACAGAGGCTGCGAATTCAGGTATAGATAACGTCCGGTCTTCTGTCAGCTACACTCTAGGAGCCAATCTGGAGAACCTGAGACTGAGAGAAGGTGGCAACCTTACCGGGATAGGTAACAGTCTTAACAACTTTCTTTTTGGTAATACTTCTAATAACACTATAAATGCAAGAGCAGGCGATGATACCCTAGACGGTAATAATGGCGATGATATCCTCAATGGTGAGGACGGCAATGATAGCCTACAAGGCGGGCCGGGCAATGATATCCTCAATGGGGGATCTGGAAACGATATCCTCATCGGTACTTTTCCTGGTAGTCCGTTTCCGCCTGGATTAGGGGAAACTGATACCTTAACTGGCGGGCCTGGAGCAGATAGATTTATCCTCGGGGACGCTGAAAATGTTTTCTACGACGATAACAACACTACGAATCCTGGTTTTGGCGACTTGGTTACTATTACTGACTTCAACCCTAGCCAAGACCGAATTGAACTCAACGGATTTTCACAGGATTACCGCTTGCAAGTTGTTGGAAGTAACACGCGAATATTCTTAGACAAACTAGGAGCAGAGCAAGATGAGATCATCGGTATTGTGCAGGGGGTAGTGGGTCTCACACTTGATAGTGACAGCTTCACTTTTGTATGAGCAAAACAATACTGGATAAAGTACAAACAATACATTCGCCAGCCCTGAAGGGTTATCTTGCCTGAAGATGGCGAAACTTTCTTTGGTAGCAGTTCTAATCCTGATTTTTCTTATACACTAAGAGTCAGTTTTGCATAAAAACATTGTCAACTTAAGAAAGTACTAATATTCAGAAGGCAGATTCAAGGATACTTTTCCTCTTGGCTAGGAGAACACACAGTCGTGTTCTCCTTTATCCAATATGAGACTCTTTACAAGCCAGTACTTATCTTTGGGAGTAATACATCTTAATTATTTCTAATTGATTAGCGTTCTAAAATTATCTTAATAATTGCAATTTTGGGTAAATGACAATCAAAACTAATCACCTAGACAAATTGAATCGTCAATAGTTGCAATCAAAACCGATGAAATCTCTCAAAAGTCCCTCATCTAGATTTTCTAATTTTCAAGCACCAGAACAAACTCCTCAATTGGCCTATAGACCGTTTGGTGGCCAAACTCAAAAAGCATCTTTTACGCCCGTGACACAAACGGACGTAGAGAATGAAGCTTTTGCAGAAGAAAAGATGGAAGTAACTGGATTGGAATTACAAGCCAAGTATGGGACGATTACGCCAGAGGGACAAGAACGGCTGACTGTATTGCAAGCCAAGATGGATCGATCTTTGAATTCTCGATTGGAAAAAGCAACTCGATTTGGTCATAACTTTGCCAATATTCCAGTCAGAAGGCCAGATACACCAACACCAATTCAAGCAAAACTGACGATTGGGGAGCCTGGAGATAAATACGAGCAAGAAGCTGACCAAACAGCGCGTCAGGTAATGCAAAGAATTCATCAGCCACAGAGTCGGAAACTTCAGCAAGAAGAATTATCTGATGAAGAAGAATTGCAAATGAAGCCAGAGGGCAGTATTCAGCACGAGGAACTGCTAGAAGAAGCACAAATGAAATCTTTGAAAGCAACTCCCTCGCTGCAACGGGAGGAACTACCAGAAGAAGAATTGCAAATGAAGCCGCTTGGTACTTCATCCGAGATAGTGAATGAGGTAAAGTCCCCAAGCAAACCGCTTGGACATGACATTAGTCGAATATCACTGCGGCGTCCACAAACAAAACTGACAGTTAGCCAACCTGGAGACGTTTATGAGCAGGAGGCTGATAGTGTAGCCCAATTGGTGATGCAGAGGATGAGCGAACCTGTGCAATCTATCCCACGGGAGGCATTACCAGAAGAAGACCAATTACAAATGAAATCTCTGGCGGATTCCGTTACTCCTTTGGTGCAGCGTCAGGGTGGAGGAAGGACAGCCGCAACATCTGAGCTAGAAACTTCAATCCAACAAGCACGTGGCAATGGGCAGCCACTTGCAGATGATATCAAGCACCCAATGGAGCAAGCATTTGGGGCTGATTTCGGTAGCGTCCGGGTTCATACTGATGCTCAATCTAATCGTTTAAATGAATCTATACAAGCTCGTGCTTTTACTACAGGGCAGGATGTGTTCTTTCGTCAAGGCGAATACTCTCCTGGAAGTGATGCAGGCAAGGAATTACTGGCCCATGAGTTGACGCACGTTGTCCAGCAGAATGGCAGTGCAGTACAGCCGAAATCTCTTCATGTAGCACCAAAAGAAAATAAACTTCAGACAAAAGTGCTGACAACCTCTGCGGGGCATGGGCTAGCTATCCAACTGCGAGAGAATTTCCAAAAACCAAGTGACGAAGATAACCAAAAAAAATTAGAGTCCAAAACTGATACGGAAAACGGCGAACAACAAAATCAAGCTACAACAGAAAAACATCAAGCTAGTCCCACGCCCCCAGATGATAGTGGTAACGCGGCAACAGATCCGCCCCCGACAAAAAAAGTTGGTGCAGCAGTAACTCAGAAACAGGTTGAGGTTGGGGGAAATCAACCAAAAGAGCTTGAGTCAAAAGATACTAAAGTTAATACAGAAAAGGTCGATTCTCAACAGCAAGCTCAAAGCAAAGGAGCAGATGTAGGTAAGGTAAACGCAGATTTATCTGGAGAAAACGCCGGGAAAGCGATCGCAGCATTACCCAGAGCAAATGTAGCCATTACAGCAGTTGATGGTAAAAAGGCTCCCACTTCCCCTGAAGATGACCCAGCATTTCAAGCGGTAGTCGGCACAACCAAAGAAGTTGCAGGACAACAGAAAAAACACCCACCTGCTAATAGCAAAGCCCAAGAAGCCCAAGCGGCAGCCCAACCCCCAGGTAATGAAGTAGACAGCAAAGCGCAAGCCAATCAAGTTGGGGAGATGCAACAAGCCCCAACACCAGGATTTGACGCTGCCGCCTTCAAAGCCAAATTGATGGAGCGGATTGCTGATATGGCTCCCAAGAACTTGGAAGAGGCGGACAACTTTAAAAATAACAATAAACTGGACTCTGTTAAAGGCGATTTGAGCGGTCAGGTTAAAGAAGAACAGAAAAGTTCTCAGGGTCAACTAGAAGAGAAAACCAAAGAAAAACCTGATGCCAGTGGAATTGAGGCTAAACAAGTAACACCACTACCCAAGAATGAGCCAGGGACACCGCCAACAGGTGTTGATGCAGATAAAGCTGCACCCAAATCCAAAGGACAAGGTGAAGTCGAAGCACCACTGCAAGAGGACAGTAAAAAACTTGACCAGCAGATGAAAGAAGCGGATATTACCGAGGAGCAATTAGCAAACTCCAATGAACCGGAGTTTCAAGGGGCACTCGCAGCCAAGAAAGACGCTCAAACCAATGCCCAAGAAGCACCGCCACAATATCGTCAACAAGAGCAAGGGATACTCGCAACCGCTCAAGCTACGGCATCAGCTACAGCGCAGCAGCATCTCCAAGCAATGCACGGTATCCGTACCCAAAACCTGGGTCAGGTAGGGGAGCAGCAGGTGGGTGCCAAGAGCAAGGATGAGCAAGCACGGGCAAAAGTTGCTGGTGATATTAATAAGATTTATGACAAGACTAAAGCTAAAGTTGAGAAAACTCTCAGCGAACTAGACACTCAAGTTATACAAGCCTTTGATGCTGGTGCTGCTGACGCCAAAAAAGCCTTCGAGGATTACGTTGGCAAGCGGATGGACGATTATAAGAGCGATCGCTACAGTGGCTTTTGGGGGCCAGCAAAATGGCTGAAAGACAAATTGTTTGGTATGCCCTCAGAGGTAAACACTTTCTATCAAGAAGGTCGCCAGCTTTACATCAATCAGATGGATGGTGTCATTAACAAAGTTGTCGCCATTATCAGTAAAGGACTGACCCAAGCCAAAGCAGAAATAGCCAATGGTAAGCAGGAGATTCAGAATTATGTCAACAAACTGCCGCAAGACCTGAAAGGAGTCGGTCAACAAGCCGCCGCAGACATTGATAGCAAATTTGAAGAATTGCAACAAAGTGTTGACGATAAGCAAGATGAGCTAATTGATACCCTAGCCCAGAAGTACAAAGAAAATTTGGAAGCTGTTGATGCCCGCATTGAAGAAATGAAGGCAGCAAATAAAGGTTTTATTCAAAAAGCTTTCGACTTTATCGTGGGAGTCATCAAGACAATCGTTGAACTGACCAAAATGCTTTTGCAAGTGCTAGCACGAGTTGCTGGTGTAGTTGGGCAAATTCTCAAAGACCCGATTGGTTTCTTGGGTAATTTGATCCAGGCGCTGAAGCAAGGCTTCCTCAACTTCATGAATAATATCGGGAAGCATCTCCAGCAAGGATTAATTGGCTGGCTGACAGGCACAATGGCAGAAACTGGTATTCAAATGCCAGAAAACTTCGACCTCAAAGGAATCTTTAGCCTAGCGATGCAGCTTTTAGGCTTCACCTACGAAGCAATTCGTGCCCAAGCTGTGAAACGATTGGGTGAAGAAAAGGTCAGCCGATTGGAACAAACTGTTGATGTATTTCAAGTTTTAGCCAGTCAGGGAGTGGCTGGGATTTGGGAGTTTGTCCAAGAGAAGATGGGCGACCTCAACGCTTTGGTGATCGAACCCATCAAGAACTTTATCATTGAAAAAGTGATTACAGCCGGGATTGAGTGGATTCTCAGCCTGTTGACTCCAGCTTCAGCATTCATCAAAGCTGCTAAGGCGATTTATGAGATTGTTAAATTCTTTATTGAACGCGCCCAGCAGATTGCCGATTTAATTAATGCGATACTGGATGCAATTGGTGCGATCGCTAGTGGTGCGATCGACCAAGCAATCAAGGGTGTTGAAAATGCCCTAGCGAAATCTTTACCAGTTGTCATCAGTTTCCTAGCAAGTCTTTTGGGCTTAGATGGAATTGCTGGCAAGGTTCAAGCAATATTCCAGAAGCTGCGTAAACCGATGGAAAAAGCAGTTGATTGGGTAATTGATAAAGGTGCAAAGGCGTTTAAGAAAGCTGGCAACAAGGTTAAGGATAGCAATAAGAGCAAGAAGAATAAAGTTGACGATAATTCGCCAAGCCAAAAGCAAGAAGGTACAGAGCAGGGAGACAAAAAGAAAAAGAAAACTGATTCAAACAGGGCTAAAGAGAAAAACGGATCTGCAAACAACAGGCTTGAAGATCAGAATCAAAAAGTTGCGAATAATAAGACAGATAAAGGTAAGGACAATAAGGATAAGCAAACCAAAGATGGCAAACTCGATGAGCGGACTTACAAGCAAAAACAAGCCGACCTTGAAAAGGCTTTAGCAGAAGCTCAAGGGCTAATAAAAGCTCAGAAACTGTCACTAGAAGATATTCATAAGCGACTGCCTAAAATCAAGTCTAAATATCAAATGACTTCGTGTAAGCTAGTCATCGACAGTAAGACAGCAGAAAAAGCAACTGTTCATGTAGAGGGAAAAATCAACCCTCAAGATGAAACAAAACCAATAGAAATTAAGTTACCTACATTCAAAAAGCTTTTTTCTGAAGAATCGGCTTTAGAATCTGTAAAACGCCGATTCAGTAATAATTTGTTTTCAAAGCAAGAGATTAAACAAGCTATTGAACATCGTTTCACAGTTCCATCTCAAGTGAATATCAACTCCCTGATAGATAAATGGGAAACTAACAAAGAAATATCGTTAATAGAGGGAGACAAATATCGTTTTACAAAGCGACTCAGAGACGAAGAGGGTAATCAAGAAAAAAGTTCCAAAAAAAAGAAAACTAATGAGCTTACGGCAGAGGATATCGCACCCGCTCAAGTGAGAAAGATTTTACTACTGGGAGAAGGAGACTTCAGTTTTGCTTTGAGTCTTGCCAAGCAGGTGAAACCAGAACAACGTAAAAGTATAGTTGCAACCTCTTACGATAGCAAAAAAGAGGTTAAAGACAAATATCAAGGTGCTACAAAGAACATTAGTGACCTTAAAAAGCAAGAAGTTTCAGTTTTTCATGAAGTAGATGCTACTAACATAGACCCAAGCCAAGGCTTATTTTCAAGTATTGTATTTAACTTTCCATTTGTGCCAGGGCCTAGAGGCGCACAGCAGATAACACGTAATGTTGCTATGCTCGATAAGTTTTTTATTAGTGCAAGCAAGTCTTTGGAAAATGGCGGGAAAGTCTTTCTGACCTCTAAAGAGTATTGGCTCAAGAGATTTAACCCTATAGCTTCGGCTAGTAGTGCAGGTCTTAGTAAAGATGGGGAACTTACATTTAATGCAGGAAATTTTCCGGGTTATGAACATAGAGAAAGCCACCAAGATAAAGCGGCACAAGACACTAAAACAGCTATTACATACATCTTCAAAAAAAAATAGTCTATGACTACCAACAATAGAATTCATCAAATTATTAATAGACTGCACGAATTGGGAAATGTGGAAACTGGTCAAGGGCCAAGGCACCCTACATTACCCAACGCAGAACTGGCACAAGAGATCGCAGAATTTCTAGAAACCTATTCATTTTTGAAGAAAGACAAAGGTTACGTTGATTTCTTGGAAAGCTACGCAGGGTTGCTTCTTTATCGAGATAGTGACTTTTTTTCTCTGGGAATTTATGGATTTGACGAAGATGTTTCCCTGCATCTTGTTAAGGGGGAAGGCGAACTGATAGACGAAACGGGTATGTTGACATTTGCCGACTTGACGCTTCCTTTAGAAGAAGCAGATCAAAGTGCAGACAACCTAAGAGGAATTGCTTTTGGGTTCGACTCCACGCAACAAAAAACTTGGGGTGTGTATCGATGTATTGATGAGCAACCCTACCACTGGTATTGTGGGTCTTTTCTTGAATGGCTGGAAAAATTATACAATCATAAAGGGCGATTGTTGGAAGATTTGCACTGAATTTTTGTGTAAAAAAATTCTTATAAATCAAGAAAAGCTATAGAACTACTGGGTGAGTCTGCGCGTTTTTTAATTAAACATAATGTTTCTAAAGGTTATAGATACTCTTCTTTTTCTTATAAATTCCTTACCTTCATACTTATCTGTTTTTCGAGGTGCAATACCATGTTTCCATTCATATCTCGCATCTTCTTGTAGCACTATCAAACTTCTGGGAGATAACAAAATAGGAATTTTTTCTAAAGTTTTCACATTAGTAAAGTTCATAACACAAGTAGAGCCTAAACTTAATGAAATAATAGTTTTATCAAAACATGGTGGACAATCTACATGGTCAGCGATACCTTGTCCTGGCATATATTCATTAATAATTATTTGTTCAGGAACTTTTTTAAAAAACCTATCTTCATGCAATCTCCTGGCAATCCTTAATATCCAACTGGGAAGGTTGCCCAAATACATAGATGAATCTAAAGAATGTTTTTTATAATCATATCTATATCCGTAATGTTGCACCCTTCTTTTTAAGGTTTCCATCCAAGTTTGCCTGTCAATCATCTCTAGCAATTCGTCATGTTCATCTTCAGTGATATAGTTAATAATATACTTCAGCCCTATTATTCGTCTTATATTATCTTCCATAGGTAAAATATTTGTTTTGGTTTCCATCAGAATTTTTATGATGTAGTCTATTGATCGGAAAATTACCCAGATTGTCTGGCAATTACAGGTCGTAATTATCATCTACTATGCTAACAATAAAAATTATATAGGAATCCTATTTGATTTTTGAAAAAGATTACGAGATAATACTGATGAGTGTACAAGTGTAAGAGCAGACAATGGTCAATCAGCATCTACAAACGGTAACACTACCTGGAGGAGTGGCAAGTGCGATCGCTGAATTACAAGATTTTATCGCAGGTTGTCGTGATGCCCGCGAAGCAAGAAAAGCTTTAGCAGTCAAATTGGTTTACCAAGATTACTTGTACGAAGAAATCCAAGCTATTTTAGATGTGTCTTTAGGCTCGATAACAGGTTGGAAACAAGCCTATGAGCAGTATGGAATAAATGGACTGTGCTTGAACTACAAAGGAAGAAAGAGCGCGCCTTCGTGTTGAACAGCGAGAAGAAGTGTTGAGTTGGCTCTCTACCAAGAACTGCTGGGAACTGGGTGAACTGGAGTATAAACTAGCTTTTGAGTATGATGTAGTTTATTATTCAAAACAAAGTTACTACGACTTGTTTGATGCTGCTGACATTAATTGGAAGAAAACCACAAAGTTGAATCCTAAAGCTGATGAGAATGCTGTTGCAGCAAAAAAAAAGAGATTGAGACATTGCTGGCAAAGCACCGGGAGTCAATCGAAACAGGAAAGCTTAAAGTACTGCTAATTGATGAGTGCCATTTAATGTGGGGAGAAATAAGATGGTTACGTATGGGGAAAAAGTGACCAAGAAATAGCAGTCCCAGTTGTAAACGAACGAGACAAGCAGACATACTATGGGGCAATTGACTATCTGCAAGGAAAATTAGTTCTCAAAGCTTATAAAGCAGGAAATTCAAAAAACACTATTGATTACCTACAATACCTGCTAGCTAACTCTCCCGACCAGCAATTACTAATTTTTTGGGATGGAGCTAGTTACCACCGTTCTAAAGAAGTCCGAGGTTTTTTGGACGAGGTAAATTTTGGGTTGTCATCTGAACAATGGAAAATACATTGTGTTCGCTTTGCTCCCAATTGCCCAGTACAAAATCCTATTGAGGATATTTGGTTGCAGGCTAAAACATGGGTTCGACGTTTTTGTGCTTTGATTCCTTCGTTCTCTCATTTAAAGTGGATGTTTGAGTGGTTTATCCGACACACTACCTTTGATTTCGCTACTCTCCAGATGTACGGAGTTTTTTCAAAACTCAAATAGGAGTCCTATATAAAATTGGGTATAACCCTGCATGATAAATCATACTGAAAATCATCAATTACATAGTGAACTAACCCTACATGACTTTTTCCGATCTACCTTAACCGTTCGCGCGATCGCCCTATCTCTCACCAAACAAGACAACGAACTCATCGAATGTCGTCTCACCTTTGAAGTCAACCCACAACTCTACCACCGCATCGATACCGTTGGCTTATTTAATCTCAAACCAGATGCGCGTAACCCCTTATCATCTGGGAAATTCCTCAGCGAACCAAGCATTACTATCGAAGTCAGCCTGAAACCAAATTTATTACCACTCCTTGCAGAACACGCCCTCAACATTAATAAAACTGCAAAATATATCCTAAATTTAAGCCAAGAACAACCCGATAACCAAATCCTTTGCACCGAAAGTTGGTTGGGTTTATCTGTTAAACAGCAACAAGAATCAGGCGAAATCGGCTATCGTACTCTTTGGTCTTATATTAGTCCAGAAAATATTACTCAAACAAACGTTTCCGGTGAAGGAATTGCTGAAGATATTGTCAACTTTTTTAAAGATTGGACTGAAGCTAATTTATCTTTAAAAACTCAGAAAGCATCTGCCAAAATGCTAGAAGGAATCGATAAATTTTTGACAGAGTTAGCTGATATTAACACAGATGAAATAACACAAAAAATAGAGGCAATGCCCTCAGATTCTACAGATGGTAGTATTTTTGAAGAAATAATCAATTTTTTCCAAGCTGATGATTGGCCCTTTGTACAACTTCCAGGACAGCCAGCTTTACAAATATCGTTCCAAGGCGAAAATGGCAAATGGAATTGTTACGCTAGAACCAGAAGCGAACAAAATCAATTCGTTTTTTATTCAATTTGTCCAGTCAATTCACCAGAAAATAAGCGGCTGGCTGTAGCAGAGTTTATCACTAGAGCTAATTCTGGCATGATGATCGGCAATTTTGAGTTAGATTTTACCGATGGCGAAATTAGTTACAAAACTAGTATTGATGTTGAAGGTGACAGACTCAGTTTTGCACTCATTCAACGGGTGGTTTACGCCAATGTGACGATGATGGATGAATACCTGCCAGGGATTATGTCTGTGATTTATGGTAATGTCTCACCAGAAGAAGCGATCGCTAAAATTGAAAGGTAGTTAATCAGCCCTTATTCATAGTGATACCGACAAGCGAGAAAATCAATCTGAGTGTTTCCCACCCGATATACAAGCCGATGTTCTAAATCAATTCGCCGCGACCAAATATCTGCATCCATATATTTTAATGGTTCTGGTTTACCAATCCCCTCAAACGGGTCTTGCATTACAGCCGTAACCAAATCTAATATTTTCGATGCTTTCTGAAAATCCTGCTTAAACCACCAAGCTAAATCTTCTTTAAATTGAGAACTAAAACCAGGACTGCGATTAACAATAACTGGTTTAATTTCAATGGGTTCAGCTTTCTTTTTCTTCTTCTTGCTCAATCCCCAACTCCTGCTGAAGTTCTGCTAGCGTTTGAGATTGGATGTTACCTGTTTTCGACTCCTCTATTGCATCCAGTAAACGACGCGCATTAGCAGGTGACCGCAAAAGATAAACCGTCTCAAGTAAACTCACTAAATCTGATTCAGCAATCAAGGCTACATTTTCACCATCACGACGGTTGATCATATACACCTGATGATTTTCTACCACCAGCTCTAATAACTTAAAAAAGTCATTTCTCGCATCGGTTGGGGATGTGATTTTGTAAAACAACATTAGTTAATGTACATAAAGTTGTACATAAATTATAAACTATGCGGTTCGTGGGTAGTCGGATATTTGTTTTTTTGCTAGTTCCTAAATAGAAGTCATAGTAACAATTGCCACTATGACTTCTGCTGCGTTTGAGTATTTCTGAGTCTTGATTTAAATTCGCAACTAAACCTTTGCTTCCAAAGATTTGAGTAACTCAGTATTCACGCCTGACTCACGAGTTAGGGCAATTTTGCCAGTACGGGCGATTTCTTTCAAACCAAATTTTTGTAATACTTGCACGATCGCTACCAGTTTACCTGGATCTCCCACAACTTCTAAAGTGAGAGAATCTTCCGCCACATCCACGACTCGCGCCCGGAAAATCTGAGACAATTCGATTACTTCTGAGCGATTGCTGGTACTAGCATTCACTTTCAAAAGCATCAATTCCCGCTCGACACAAGGAGTTTCGGTAATGTCTTGGACTTTCAAGACATTGACTAACTTGTACAGTTGTTTGGTGAGTTGCTCGATAATGCGATCGTCACCAGGGACAACCATTGTAATTCGGGAGACTCCTCCCTGTTCAGCAGGGCCAACAGCAAGGCTTTCAATATTAAAGCCGCGACGCGCAAATAAACCAGATATGCGGGAAAGAACACCCGCCTCATCTTCTACGAGAACTGAAAGGGTATGTTTCATCTTCGCCAACAGAGGCTAGAGCAGGAATTGAGGGGAGCAGACACTAGCTAAGGGCAATGCTAGACCTACTACCGCACTAAATTTTCAGTGCGACCTCCTATTGTAAACTTAAGCGTTGCACTCTATTGCATTTCCAATCGAGAAATTGTTTAGAAATTCTACTGCAAGCAAGAATTTGATTGAATGTATATCTTTTTGTTGGCAGATGCAGCATTTGTTGCAAACCTTTTATACTCAGATTTGATCGGTTTCTAATAGGAGAAAAATTTTTATGGGTTGGCTACAAAGATTGTTTGGCATGGAAAAACCTCAAAATGCAGAAGTAAATCCGGCTCCACAGGCTATACAGCAAGCTCCTAGTAGTGATGTCGCTAATGCTACGCAATCAATACCTCCAGAACGTCTAGGGTTAAGCGGAGAATATGACCAAAGTGGTTTGGCAAAGCGGGTAGCGTTGGCATTTGATGAAGATCCCCAACTCGACGATGTTAATACCCTTTGGGTTGCTCAGACGGGTAGCACTGTAGTGTTGAAAGGTAAAGTCCCCAGTCAAGAAATTCTCAACAAAATGATTTCTGTAGCGAGTTCTGTAAATGGTGCTACAGATGTTGACACTAACCAGGCGACGATTGGCTAGGTGCAAAAAGGCAGAAGCTTGAGGGAGATGAGAGAGATGAGGGAGCAGGGGAAGAATTCAAACTCCTAACTCCTAACTCCTCTCTCAATCCAATCTAAAATCGCTTGGTTCACTTGTTCTGGACATTCATCATGGGGACAATGCCCTACATCCTCCAGATTCAGCAGTTCCAACTTCTGGTTATATTGGGCAAATTGGCTAGCTAGTGCTGGCGGCACAAACCGGTCTTTTTGTCCCCAAATTAAAAGCATGGGAATTGTTAAGGTTGGTAAAACTGTCTTGACACTGGGACTAAAATTAATTCCGATCGCAGCTTTGAATAAAGCACTAAACGCCCTCGCAGAACCCCGATCTTGGGGAGGCCCTGCTAAAATTTCGATCAGTTCATCGGTAATCGCTTCTGGGTTAGCGTAGGCAAGACGTGCCCAGCGACGCAGCACCCCAGGACGGCGCACGAAGTTAAATACAGGTTTAAGTATCAACGGTGAAGCGACAACATTTTTAATTGCTGTGACAAGTGGGCGCAGCACCGGAGGAATTGCTTCTTGTTCTAATGACGGATCTGGTAAACTCATCATCACCATACCCAGCACCATATCCGGATGGGCGGCGGCGGCGGCCATAGATATCAGTGAACCGTTGGAATTGCCTATTAATATCGCTGGTTGACGGATAAATGTTTTCCAGAAATCGTAAACCTGCTCAACCCAGAGTTCGATGCTGTAATTAGCTGCGGCTTTTTCAGAAGCGCCAAAACCCAGCATATCTATGGCGTAAACTGTGTGATGCTCACCCAACACCTCTAAATTATGTCGCCAATGACCAATAGAAGCGCCAAAGCCATGTAACAGAATTAGAGGTGTTGTGTTGTGGTGATTTTGACTAGGGCGAATGTAAGTGTAGCGAGTTTGCCAGCCACGCCAAATCCAATCTCTTTGATTACCAACTCGTTCCTGCCAGTGTACCGTAGTGGTCACACTTACCTCCGATTTATCAGCACTGAAATACCATTATAAGAATTGGGGATTGGGCATGGAGAAGAGACAAGGTAGACAAAGAAGAGGGGGGAGACAAGGGCTTTCTGGGGCAGGTTTTTTTGATTAGACAAATTTTTGGGATTTTAAAACCAAAACCATTGTCTGAGAACTTAAAACTACGTTCAATAATTGAGAACATTCTCAACTATTTATCGAAAGCCTAAAAGCCTGCCCTTGAAAGGGAGACAAGGGAGAGACTTATTCAATATTCCCCCTTGTCCCCCTTGTCCCCTTGTCTCCCCTGCTCCCCAGTCTCCATTCCCTATTTACCTAACAAATTGGGGCATAATTTCAGCTGCGGTAAATATTCCATAGATGCCGCGTTGGTGCAATTGTCTACCAGCTTTGAGATAGCCGAAAGCAGGGCCGCAGACATTTGCTGCCATGCTGGTTTCATCTCCCAAAGTAAAGGTATGGGTGGAAATCTTTCCTTCAAAGGTACGCCCTGTTACCTTCACATTGGTGCTGAGGGGCTTTTTGGGATTGCGGGTATCGACTACACCACCAACTGTAACGCGATCGCGTCCTACTATCCCCGCTACTTCTAACATCACATCATCAGCGTGTTCCATATTTTTCAAGGTCAGCACGCCATTAGTTTTATCTAGTAGTGCTTCTACTTCTGCGTCAGTCATCGCCCTAGCAGCTTCTACTGTGTAACCAGGCATATGGCCAATGTCTTCCCGAACAGTGGCGCGGTAAGCTTCCCAGTTAGCAATTCCCACCCCAAAGGTAATTTCAACTTGATGAATTTCGGCGTAACTTTGGGCGGCTAAAGCTGCTGCTGCTGTTAACAGTCCAGGTGTAGCACCGCATCCTGTCATGTAGGTAATCCCGGCGGCTTGCAGTTCCTCTTTCATCGCTAGGAGTTGTTCTACAGCAGTGGTGCGTTTAATTGCATCTACTAGTACCCCACGCCAACCAGATTTGATAAATTCCTTGGCGACATTGGGAATAAAATCATTTGGCAGGTTGGGTAAAGCCAAAAAATACCCATCTACTTCAGCTATTTCGATTAAATCTTGAATACTTTGATTTGTTAATGTACCAATTGGCTCTAAATAACCCACCGAACCTTGAGACTGATAGGTTGCAACAGATTTTTCAGTATTTAAACCTTCAGCAGCATAAGCGTAACCTTTTTGATCTGCTGCTGCGACTAAAATCATTTCTCGTTTGCCAGCAACTACTTTGGCGGCTGCTTGTCCGAGTCCGCCGAAACCCAGTACTCCCACACGTATCGCTGGCGAAATATTTAGAGAATTTTTGATTTGTTCAGAATTCATAGTCAATTCGTTAAGTTGAATCCAAAGCCCTGATTATTCGGCATCTCAGCTTCCGGCTGGTAACTGGTGGCTGATGGCTGATAACTCAAAGCTATAGAGATTAATTATGATTCATTATCCTGGGTTCTTTGGCTGGATATTGCAGATATTTATGTGTTTGCGATCGCTTTTGAGTTTTTTGACTGGGAATATAGGCATAGTTATTAATATAGAAATTTTGGCAATAATAAACAGCAATTAGACTGGTGCTAGATGTCTAGGATGTGGAAGTGCCACCTCGGCTCAATACCTATCTGTTCTGTGTTCTGCTGATGGCGGCATCCCGATCAATTTCAATACATCTGCTTGTGGCTGTTTCAACTGGATCTCTGGTAGCCATTCATCCGGGTTGGTATATAGCAAATCTAAATTAGCTGCAATCTTGTGTGACTCCCAATCCCACCAAGATAGTTCTAGCAGCCGTTCTACTGTTTTAGGCTCAAACCGATACCGAATTATCTTAGCTGGATTACCGACCACAATTGCATACGCAGGAACATCACAAGCAACAACAGCCTGTGCGCCCACAACTGCACCATTCCCAATTTTCACACCTGACAAAATCGTTGCTCCATGCCCAATCCAAACATCATGGCCAATATTCGTCACCCCGCAAGCAGATGCATCGGTGTAACGTTCTTCTGGAGAAGCTTCCGCAGATAACCACTTGAAAGGAAATGTCGTTACTCTTGTCATAATGTGGTTTCCTCCACCAAAAATAACGATATCCTTAGCCAGAGAACAAAACTTTCCGATCTCAATCCGATCTTTTGGGGTAAATATTGCCAAACTGATGTGCCGATCAAAGTAGGTGTAATCTCCAACTTTGATACGCGGGTCTTGAATATGAGCGTTTAGCCAAATGGGAGGAGAAGTATATTCGAGCATCGTAGACATCACTTGATTATCTATAGTGATAAGAAGTTTGGCTAGAAGTAATTTTAATGCTCATAAATTTCTAATGGTAAATTATCTGGGTCTTTAAAGAAAGTAAATTTCTTGCCTGTAATTTCATCAACTCTGATATTTTCTACCTCTAAACCTTTTGATTTTAAATAAAAAACAGTTTCCTCTACATCATCAACTTGAAAAGCAAGATGTCTTAAACCACAAGCCTCTGGTTTGCTAGGTCGTTCTGGAGGATTTGGGAAAGAGAATAGTTCAATTTGAGTATTTTCTGCAACTTTTAAATCTAATTTATAAGAATTTCTGGCGGCGCGAAAAGTCTCTTGAATAATCGAAAAGCCTAAAGTTTCGACATAAAATGCTTTGGAGCGATCGTAGTCAGAACAAATAATCGCTACATGATGGATACCAGTGGTTTTCATTGGAGTTTTGCTTTTTTAATACAATTATTAAGAGAGTGTACGCAGGTGGGAACCCAACCATATTACACCCTCTTAAGTCGAGGTTAAGCTTTAATGTTTTTGATCGATCTTACCTTTCTTTTCATGAACAAGCCAATAGTGCCAAGAAGAAGTGTGCTACCTAAAGTACTAGGTTCAGGTACTTGTCGATAAGAAACTATACCGGAATCGGAAGTTTCAGAAGAGACAGAAAATAATGTTCCAGCAATTTCGTAACTTTTGTCAGGATTAGCTTTGTCAAGGAAGCTGTACAGCAATCCAATAGGTGCGTTATCTGCTAAGGATACAGTTGGAAATGCAACCGGATAATCTGGATATTCAACATCATCCTTTGCGGTGTAAATATTGGGGTCATTAGCGAATTGAAAACTTAGCGATTGAACTGGGGCTACTGGGATATTATCATTACTGAAAGTTGTGTCATCAAAGCTAAATAGACCGTTACCTTTAGCTGTAGAACTATCAACATTGAACGCATAATTAATAATTGCAGCCGATGCAGATTTAGTGGTTAATGTAGCTAAACCCAGAATCAGACTAGTAGCGATCGCTAATTTTTGAAACAATTTCATCTCAATTTTCCTGTTGCATTAAATAAATCAACTATTTAAACTCTGTAGAGACGTAACAGTGCTACATCTCTACGTTTTCACCAAACGTCTAAGACTTACTTATTAGCGCCAGTAGAGTTATTCGTTTGACTCAATTGCCAATTTTTTAGAAGTTGCTCGCGGTTTTGGCGTAAGTTTTTACCGTTACGTGTTTCAGGATAAGGAATATTATCACCCTTAATTCCTTCCCAAAGAATTTCGTTAAATTCTTCTGCATCAAGGTTATCTTCACCGATAAAATTGAAACCCTTGGTTATAGCAGCCCACCATTTTGCATCATTTAGAATCGGCACAGCTGCTGTATTTTCAACATTGGGGTCTTGGCAAGCTGGTACTAGTTTCGGATCTACAGGTTTAGCACACAAATTACCTGGCACAATAGCTTTGTAAGGCTCAAAATTCGGTTGTCTTGTGAAGGCATCTGACATTGGTTCGGCATTAGCATCAGTAATTGCCAAATAATTAATATTTAACAAATCCTCTATCGTCCGCAATATATTTATGGTGTTGTAGTTAGTGCTAACGAGGGCACCCCGTTTTGTGTAGGGCGAAATAACGTAGGCTAACGAACGATGGGAATCAACATGATCTGGGCCATTTTGAGAATCATCTTCAATGATGAAAATTGCTGTTTCCTTCCACTCCGGCAGATGAGAAATTTTTTCTACCAGTTTGCCAATAGCATAGTCATTATCTGCCATTTGCAATTCAGGAGTATTTAGTCCAAATAAAGCAGTGCCAAAAGAACCAAAATGATCGTGAGATAAACGCACAAGCATTAAATTGGGTAATCCATTTTGCTGAAGATCCCTTTCCCATTCGTTGTACAAATAAATATCGGCATTATTTTGATCGAATGAGCGGAAGTAAAGATCGGTTTTATCCAACAATGCAGTTTTAGTAACGGGAGCTTGAGGAATCTTGTCAGCGTAAGGAGTTGCGGAAATGGGGATATAAGCTGGGTTTTTCGGATCGGGTTTAGTTGGATCGGTTTGAGTAGTGGTGTAAGGAATTCCGTTATCAACGAAGAAACCGTAATTGCGTACAGTCTTGCCAGCACGTAGCGCCGTATCCCACAGATAACCACCAATGGCATCCGGTTGGAGATTACCGTCTCCTTCGGGAGCATCAACATCTCTGTCTCCAGGTAATATGGAAGACTGCCCAGAAGGATCTAAAACTCCTGTTATCCGGGTATTGATTGGCGAGTTATTCGAGGAAGTTTGCGGTAGTCCAAGACTGATATTCCGATTTGTACCTTCGTAATCGTAGGTTAAGCCGTTAAAGCCAGCGTTACCGTAAAGAACTGATTGAGTTTTTTCGGTGTAATCTGTAGTACGACCGTAAGTAGACCAGTTCCAACCTACTCCACTAGATTCACCACTGTCATAGAAGTTATCAAAAGTTGCAAAACCAAGAGACAGCTTGTGATGGTTGGGTGAAATCTTGTAGGGAAACAAGGTAAGTGCAGGATCGCCATTACCGATAGGTAAGTCACCGAGTACCTGATCGTAGGTACGGTTTTCTTTAACTATGTAGATAACGTGCTTAATTTTGCCTTGTAAATACCTCATTATCCGGTCAGGACGACGATTGTAAAAACCGTTGTTTTTGTCTACCTGCGTTGAAAGCATAGCCAAAGTACTGCTACTTGGCACTGGAATAATTGAGATCCCAGCTTTTTCTAAAGCCCAGGTGTAATCGTTTTTAAAATTAGTGTTACGTGCAAGTCCAGTTGGTGTCGTTCGACTGTTTGAGGGATTGGGGCCGGAATTACTTTTAGCATTGACAACGTAAAGTCTTTGACCATCTTGACTAACACTTACAGAATTTGGATACCAGCCAGTGGGGATGCGTCCATTCACTCGACCAGTTTGCAAATCTACAACAGCGATCGCATTCTCGCCGCCTAGAGTAACATAAAGTGTTCCTCCATCTGGACTGAGACTTAAAGAGTTGGGATTGCCACCTTTGTATTGATCGCCAGGGCGAGACAGAGAAATGGTTTGGACAACCCGATTGTTATTTGTATCAATGACTGAAACTGAGTCATCATTACCATTAGCTACATATAGTCGATCTCGATCCGCCGAAAGCAGTACTTTGTTTGGCTGACTACCTATTGGTATACGAGTGATTTTTCCAGAAGCAATTTCAACAGCAACTACTTCGTCATCGCGCTGGCTACTAATAAAAACTTTAGCTGCTTGACCTTTTTCTGTACTTTTGATAGCGACATCAAAAGGAAATTCACCAGTTGCTATTTTATCACCTGCCCTAAAGAACTTAATTTCTTTAATTACCTTACGGGTAGGAGTGTCAACGATTGATATAGAGTCATTCTCAAAGTTTGCAGCTACTAAGGTCTTGCCATCTTTACTAACTGCAATACCCGCTACAACTGCTCCTGTACTCACAGCCTTAGCTGGTGTATCCTTCAACAAACCACCATCGTATTTAGGGAAGGGTGCAGTTTGGTCAGAATTGTGATCTAGTAAAATAAAGGGAGCATCTGGTACGTACTGACTACCATTAGACGCATAAACATACACGCGATCGTCAATCCCGCCTGAGACAAAGAAGCGCGAGCTATCTTTAGCCCAAGCCAAACCGTTATAGGTATTAGGAATATTAATTTGTTGTTTTTTAACTAACTTACCGCTAGTCACATCATATACAAAAACCCATTCTGCTTTTGGGGTTGTTGTACCACTTGGCTTACCAGTTAGCGGGTCTAATACAGGATAAGTGAAAGTACTACCTGTATTTTCATCCTTGAAGTTTTGGTTATAGCCACTAGTAAGAACCAGTAAAGTTTTTCCATCAGGACTAAGGGCTGTGCTTACGGCTTCGGCAGCATCAGCATTATCATCTGTACGCAAACCAGTTCCTAAAGGTGCAAACGTCGAGCCTGGTGCTGCTGCGGGCGTGATAATTTGACCTGTAGGTAGCAAAGCTGCTCCACCTTTTATGTTACCAACAGGTCTGGTAGTTCCAGCACTAGCTGATTGGATACTTGCACTCAAGCTACTTACCAGCAAAAGACTTAATAGATACCCTTGGTTTCTACTAGTTTTCATGCAATTTTTCTCTAATAGGGAGAACCATAACTATTCAAATACAGATATTTATGGTTAATGGTTAAGCCATGAATAATTTTTGGTTATATTTTGGTAGTAGCAAATTGTATCTAGTTAAGTTTGTGAAACATTTTATTTCTTTTTTGACGTTGCTGAGTGGAAATATCGAAATCCAGTTTTATTTCTGAAGCTTATAAAATTAGTTGCCAATACGCTTGGGTTAAGGAAAATTGTAGGTTGGGTTAAGCAAGGCGCAACCCAACAAAGCCCCGAAAATGTTGGGTTACTCTTCGAGAAGCCCCTTCGGGTCTACGTTCCTCAAACCAACCTACACATTTTAAGGTTTTTGACACTAACTGACCTGTATTGAATTAATTGCTAATATTTTGAATTTTGAATTGTTAATTTTACTTTTGAATTTTAATTATTTAATTTTTCCATTTTAGACTTTATCTTGACCATTTTTTTATATATAACGTAGTTTTTATCCGTTTCTCGATAGCAGATTTTGACTGCTACTAGTAATGGTTTTATACAAACTTTAATATTTTTATTTAATCTAAGCTTAACTTTTGCTTAATTACTGATAATAGATACTAAAAAAGTAAAAAAACTGACAATATTTTTTAATAAATACTGTCTTTTAGCAAGAGAACTGATATGCTCAACAAAAGTCTTATTCTGTCATTGTTGGTGTTATTTGCAATGGCTCCTGCTGCCAATGCAGAGGTTAAATTGATTGCAATTGGGAGCCTAGATGGTAATATAGGCGATCGCTCCACTGAAACATCTGCTCCTTTGGAAAACGGCGTTCCAGGAAACCTTTTGGGTGGTCTAGGGTCGGGACTAGCTTACGCTGGCAATAATACCTTTATCGCTATCCCAGACCGGGGCCCAAATGCCGTCTCATACAACAGCGCTGTGAGTGACACAGCATCCTATATCAACCGCTTCCAAACTATCAAACTGAAACTCGTACCAAGCAATGGTTCATCAACGTTGCCTTTCACCCTTACCCCTCGCTTAATTGACACAACTCTGCTGTTTAGCAAAGACCCTCTTTACTACGGAAGTGGTGCGGGATTGGGTGTACCTAGCGGTGTACCAGCCTTAAATACCAAGAATAAAAACTATTTCACTGGACGCTCAGACAACTTCAACCCCACCCAAATCTCCACATATTCCAACAATGCGCGTTTCGATCCTGAAGGGGTGCGTGTATCCAATAGTGGAGAGCAAATATTTATCTCGGATGAATATGGCCCTTATGTATATGAATTCAACCGCAATACAGGTAAGCGGATCGGGGTCTTTAACCTACCTAGCAAGTTTGCAGTCAGCAACTTGAGTCCCGTTAGTGATACAGAGATCAGTGGTAACACCTCCGGTCGGGTTGCGAACAAAGGTATGGAAGGACTGGCAATTACTCCCAATGGTAAAACCTTGTTTGGCATTTTGCAAAGTCCCCTACTCCAGGACGGTGGGACTAATGGTGCTTATACCAGAATTGTCAAAATTGACATTGCCACAGGTGCTACTCAGGAATACGCCTATCAGCTAGATAATATTGGTACGGCGGCTAAACCGAAGTATCCTACAGTTAGTGAGATTTTAGCCATTAGCGATCGCCAATTCCTAGTAGATGAACGCGATGGCAAGGGGTTTGGCGACGGCTCCAAGGCTGCTTTCAAGAAAATCTATCGGATCGATCTGACGAATGCTCAAGAAGTAAGCAATATCACCGGGGAAAACAACCTTGTTGGTAAGGCAGTAAGCAAGACCCTATTCCTTGATGTGGTAGCTGCACTAACTCAAAACGGCATCAAAGAAGAGGACATTCCTGCCAAGCTTGAAGGTTTGGCTTTCGGAAAAGATGTGAAGATCGACGGAGTGGAAAAGCATACATTATTCATCGCCAATGACAACGATTTTCTAGGTATTTTAGCACCGGATACTTACCATTCAACAAGTGTTGACAACCCAAACAAATTTTTCGTTTTTGCGGTTGACAGTACCGATCTGCCGGGTTTCGTAGCGCAAAAGATCAAAGGGGAAGACGAGGATAGCAAAGGTGATGATTGATATTCGGTTGAGTTGATATTTAATCATGAGAAGCTGTTAGAGTAGGCAAAATGCCTACTCTACATGCTTACTAATTTCACTTGTTTGCTAGTTTATTTAAGTAAGTCATGCATTTATTTCGATGTATCGTTTATTTGTAGTTAATTATTTTTTTGTGTACCTTACCCATGTGGAAACCGCTATAATGCCTAAATAATGTTAGAAATTTGCTTATAAAATTGGGCGTAAGTAAGAAACTAAAATAAGCAATGGCATGAAATTAGATCGCATCACCAGCAATCCGAATCGCATGAATGGACAAGCTTGTATCCGTAATCTTCGCCTTACCGTTCGTCGGGTGATTGAGTTATTAGCCACCTACCCTAATCGAGAAGAACTGCGCCAAGAGTTTCCCGAATTAGAAGATGAAGATATTCAACAAGCCTTAATTTTTGAATCGTCTTACTTGGACGATCGCCTCATTGAACTATCTAACCGCTACGAATTTGTTGCTTGAGCAAGGATTACCACCCTCTGAGGCAACATTGCTAAGTGATGCAGGTATCGACACCATCGTTTACCGTTGTTGCCGGATGTCTAAACTTTCGCATATTTAACTTAAATTTATATTCAATCAGCAAAAAGGCATATTACTTTCTCAAAACTTCATATTTAATAAGCAAAAAGGCATATTGCTTACTCAAAATGGCATTTTACTTTCTCAAACCCCAGTTTGCTTTCTCATTTCGGTGTTTTCCGCAAGCAAAAGGAGCTTTTACTTTCTCAAACCCCAGTTTGCTTTCTCATTTTGGTGTTTTCCGCAAGCAAAAGGAGCTTTTACTTTCTCAAACCCCAGTTTGCTTTCTCATTTTGGTGTTTTCCGCAAGCAAAAAGAGCTTTTACCTTCTCAAACCCCAGTTTGCTTGTTTATTTAAGTAATTTCCGCATTCATTTTGGTATATCGTTGAGCCGTTAGCTTGCGATGCCTGCGGCGGGCATAGCCATCGCTTTATTCAGCAAAAATCCTTCAATTGTTGCTTACTATAGGACTCCTATTTGATTTTTGAAAAGACTCCGTACATCTGAAGAGTGGCGAAATCAAAGGTAGTGTGTCGAATAAACCACTCAAACATCCACTTTAAATGAGAGAATGTTGGAATCAAGGCACAAAAACGTCGAACCCATGTTTTAGCCTGCAACCAGATATCTTCAATAGGATTTTGCTCTGGACAATTAGGAGCAAAACGAACGCAGTGAATTTTCCATTGTTCTGGTGGTAAACCTTGATTTAGTTCGTCTAAAAAGCTTTGGATTTCTTTGGAACGGTGGTAAGTAGCACCATCCCAAAAAATCAGCAATCGCTGGTCGCCAGACTCAGTTAGCAGATATTGCAGATAATCAATAGTATTTTCTGAATTTCCCTTGCCGTAAGCTTTAAGCAGTAATTTTCGTTCAAGATAGTCAACTGCTCCGTAATATGTTTGTTTCTCTCGCTCATTTACGACTGGAACCGTTATTTCCTCGTCACTTCGCCCCCAGACATAACCGCTTAAGTCTCCCCACATTAAATGACACTCATCAATTAACAATACTCTCAATAATCCGGCTTCGATTTCGGAACGGTTGCTTGCCAACAATGTTTCAATCTCTTTTTTTTTTCTGCAACAGCATCTGGGTTGGCTTTGGGATTTAGCTTTGTGGTTTTCTTCCAACTTATGTCAGCTGCATCGAATAAGTCATAGTAACTTTGTTTTGACTCATAAACCACGTCATAATCAAACGCTAGTTTATGCTCCAATTCTCCCAGCTCCCAGCAGTCCTTTGTAGAGAGCCAACTCAACACCTCTTCTCGCTGTTCGACACTCAGATGGCTTTTCCTGCCTTTGTAGTTCGACCACAGCCCATTAATTCCATTCTGCTCGTAGGCCTGTTTCCAACCTGTTATCGAGCCTAAAGACACATCTAAAATAATTTGGATTTCTTCGTACAAGTAATCTTGGTAAACCAATTTGACTGCCAAGGCTTTTCTTGCCTCACGGGCATCGCGACAAGTGGCGATAAAATTCTGTAACTCCGCGATCGCAGTCGCCACTGTCTCAGGCAGTGTTGCCGTTTGTAGATCCTGATTTATCATTGTCTACTCTTACACTTGTACACTCAGCCGTATTTTCTCGTAATCTTTTTCAAAAATCAAATAGGATTCCTATATATAATAGATTTCATACATAGACATTAATATTGTCACGTAGTTATATTTAACTTTTCAGATCATTCACTTTATGTTGGAAAAATTGAAGCATCTGTGACACTTGGGAAAGTTAAAACCGATTCGTAATTATCCTAATAAATTTATTTACCCTTCTCTAAAATTTTTAGTTCTTAGCATTATTCTGCTGAGTTTCTTTGTTGGTGGGTGTGAGAAGGAAGATGAAAATAAGGCGATGGATAAAAAAATATCAAGACTAGAGGAAGAAGCAGAAAAGCATATTATATCTAAGGTTAAAACTCAAAGAAACTACTTCTTAAATAACAAAACATTTTTTATACCTCCTGACGAACCAGCAACTAAACATGGCTCATTTCCACCAATTTTTGGAACACAAATATGTTATCGGTACTATACTAAAACAGATACTAATATTCTCTCTAAAACAACCATTGATGCTGTTTATAGCTATGGCGTTCAAGGCGACTGTGGTGGTATGTTTGGCTTTGAACTTAGGTGGTATGTTGGAGCAAGCTTTGCTGTTCGCATTCCTGGGGACAAGCAAGTGAAACTGATAAGTATTGTCTGTAGAAGCAATGACTTTGGGCGTGTACCCTCGCGGCCAGAATACATAAACGATGTAGTTAAATGCCCTCCTGAAACAACACAAGTATTACCGATTTAACTAACTCCGCAAATGGAAAAACATGGAGTTTTGGGTCGTCAAAGAGCCACCACAGCAGAATATGGGTGTCGATGAGGTAGCTCATTCCCATTGCTGGAGTTCATCTTCTGGCAGTGGTTCAAAGAAAGCATCACCAAGTTGTCCTTTCAATAAACCAGGGGTGCGCGGTTCGACTTCGCTCACCGCAAGAGGTTGTGTACGTTCTTGACTTAAACCTAGCGGAAAGTAGTGAATTAGGTCATAAATTTCTGCTAGTTTGTCTTCAGGGATGTCTTGCAATTCTTGGACAATCTTCTGGATCAGCATAAGTCAAACTCTTCGCTGGTTTTTAATCAATAAGTTAGGAATATGCGACTACTTTGTTGCTCAATTGAGGAATAAAATATTTTTTCTCGCTTTGCGCTTTGACCCGAAACTTTCATACCGCTAATCAGCAACGCAGAATTTTTACTATTCCTGTAAAACAGTCTTTGATACAATCCTAGTTTTCTTAAGATCAGCTTCCGAAAGTTTTTCTCCAGCTTGCAAACGAGTGGCGGAAGTTTGCAACACTGTCGCTGCACCTTTATCACCGATTTGTAAAGCGGTTTTAGCAGCCGTTTGCAACATCGTTGCTGCACCAGTGCGATCGCCTTGTTGCAATTTCGCCTCGGCTAACTGGGTTTGGCGATACTTCGCTAATGCTAAAATAGAATGTTGCACCTGGGGATTAGATGTCGGTTGATACGCCCGCACTACATCTGCATACACTGGCATCAAGGGCGAAAGTAAACCTTGTTCGTTAACCAACGGGTCATCATAACGGATTTGCAGATGCGCGATCGCTTGCTTCCCTTCTGGCAATTGTCCCAGATAAATGTTTGCCAAAACTACCCGTTCTACATCCTGCATCAAATCTCCCAAACGCACAGCAAAGCTACCATCAGCTTCAGTTTCCACTGGTAACTCGATTGTGTCTGGGGCAACTTGGGCAATGGGTTTCAATTCTGCTAATCGGACATTGGGCACTAAAGATAACAGCAAGTAAGCATTAGTTAGCCCAATCGATTGAATCCGTCCAAACAGTCGGCTAAATTGCTCCACAGCTTGTTCGGGACGTTCGATATAAGCTAAAGTCCCACCACCAACATCAGCAATGTTTTCTAGCATATCTTGATTCCAGCTATTGCCAAATCCGAAAGTGTTGATAGTTAGGTTAAGTTTGGCAGCCTTTTGCGCCAGTTTCAGACAGCGTTTGCGATCGTCTCGCCCTATATCCCACTTCCAAATCCGCAAACCGCTTTCACCATGTCCATCCGTCAGCAGAAACGCCTGGGAAACAGCGCCTCTTGTACCCTTCATCAGTTCTGTAATTCCCAGTTCCAAACCATCAGCGATCGCAGTGCCGCCGCTAGCAGTCAGTTTGCTTTTAATTTGAGATTTGATGCTTTCGGGGTCTTCAATCGCTTGGTTGGGGATAATGACTTCCGCAGTGCCGGAAAAAGCCACAACTGAAATGCGATCGCCTACTTTCAAGCGATCGATTAATCCTTCCACCGCCTGAATCACCGTTTTAATTGGTTGTCCATGCATGGAACCACTTTTATCCAAAATCAAGCAGAGATTAAGGGGGAGATTTCGATCGGACTCACCAGCGATGGCAAAAATCGTAATTGCCAATTGACGTTGGCTAGTTGTTTGAGCCAGATCGACATTATTGTCATTTAACGCCGAGAGCAATTTAACTTTCATCTAAACTTGAGTTTACTGGGGAGGAGTATCTTGCAAAATTGTTTTGGAGACAATTCTGGTTTTCTTGCGATCGCTTTCGGATAAATCTCCGCCAGATTGTAGCTGGGTGGCAGAAGTTTGCAACACTGTCGCTGCATTAGTATCTCCCATTTGCAAGGCAGTTTTCGCAGCCGTTTGTAACATTGTCGCCGCACCAGAGCGATCGCCTTGTTGTAATTTCGTCTCGGCTAGCTGGGTTTGGCGATACTTTGCTAATGCCAAAATAGACTGTTGCACCTGGGGATTCGGGTCTGCTTGGTAATTTTTGACTACATGGGCATAAACTGGGATATTTGGTGTAACTAAACCTACTTTGTTAGCGGCTGGATCGTCGTAGCGGACTTGCACATTAGCGATCGCTTGTTCACCTGTTGGCAATTGTCCCAAATAAATATTAGCTAAGATTACTCGTTCTGCATCTTTCATTAAATCTCCCAACCGCACAGCGAAACGTCCATCAGCTTCTTGTTGCAGTGGTAACTCGATTGTGTCTGGGGAAACTTGGGCGATGGGTTTGAGTTCCGCTAACCGGACATTGGGCATCAGGGAGAATAACAGATAAGCATTAGTCAATCCCACTGTTTGAACGCGGCTGAACAGGCGATTAAACTCTTCTACAGCCTGTTCGGGTTTTTGAATATAAGATAAAGTACCTAAGCCAGCATCGGCAATTTTTTCTAAAACATCTTGGTTCCAGTTGTCACCAAATCCCAAAGTATTTAAAGTTAAATTATAGCTAGCAGCCAATTGAGCAAATTTCAAACAGCGATTGTTATCACCGTGTTCATTTTCCCCGTCGGTTAATAAAAAAGCTTGGGAAACAGTATCTTTTTTGCCCTTCGCCAACTCCTCAATCCCCAAGCGCAGCCCTTCATCAATCGCAGTTCCCCCATCGGCGGCTAGGCGATTGATTTGCTGTTTGATTTTCTCTGGATTTTCGACACTTTGATTGGGTACTAAGACTTTGGCCCGGTGATCGAAAACTACCACACTGAGGCGATCGCCAGGATTGAGTCTATCCACCAAACGATTCGCTGCTTTTTTCACCGTTTCTAGCGATCGCCCATTCATCGAACCACTATGATCGAGAATTAAGCATAAATTCAGGGGTACATGGCGGTCTTGATTTTCTGCGATCGCCGAAATCGAAATTCCCAACTGACGTTGACTGTTCAGTTGATTTGCGTCCAAATTACCATCATTCAAGGCAGGCTGCAAATTAACCTTCATAACTCAGAGTCCCTATTCAGGATATACATATTAAAAAATAACTTCAAAGCACTACTTTAGCTCTACGGAAAACTTATCCAACATAAATACACTAATATAATCAGAATATCTTAGAAGCCAAGCATTGGCAGATGCGAAGCCGCCTTCAGCATTAGGGAGAAATCCGCACCTTGAGGGAAGCGTGCATCGCGCTAGGATGTATTACAGTTAACGGCATAGTTTCAGGCGATCAGTTGCTATGGACATTTCCCCAATTAAGGCTGTTCAAGCCCCATATTACGGCGATAACTTTTACCGAACACCGCCGCCAGATTTACCTTCCCTTTTATTGAAGGAACGAATTGTCTATCTTGGGATGCCTCTGGTGCCTGCTGTCACAGAATTAATCGTGGCCGAATTGCTGTTTTTGCAATCCGACGACCCCGAAAAACCGATTAAAATCTATATCAACTCCACCGGCACTTCCGGTTACAGTGGCGATCCCATTGGCTTTGAAACCGAAGCCTTCGCCATCTATGACACCATGAAATATATCAAGCCTCCTATCCACACCATCTGCGTCGGTTCTGCAATGGGAATGGCAGCGATGCTACTCAGTGCTGGTACAAAAGGTTGCCGCGCTAGTTTACCTCACTCCTCGATTATCCTGCATCAGCCTAAGAGCTACGCCCAAGGTCAAGCAACGGATATTCAAATTCGCGCTAGGGAAGTTTTGGTAAATAAAGGGGCCTTAGTTGATATTTTACATCGCACCACTGGACAGGCTCCAGAAAAAATTACTAAAGACATGGATCGGTTGTTATATTTAACACCCTATGAAGCGAAGGAATACGGTTTAATTGACCGAGTTTTTGAGAAAGAAGAACTCGCCAATCCCCCACTCCCGGCCAGTGTCCTCTAGTGAGTGCTGTTAGCGTCAGCGGGGCGTTTAGCCCGTGCTGAGTGCTGAGTAGAGACGCGATTAACCCAAGTCTTTCTAGGAGTCATGAGTTATTCCTAACTCTCCCACCGCCCCCAAATTATTAAAAACGGAGTAAATTATGCCTATAGGCGTTCCTAAAGTTCCTTACCGGATGCCCGGTGGACAATATACAGATTGGATTAGCATCTACGATCGCCTTTACCGAGAACGGATTATATTCTTGGGGCGTGATATTGATGATGAAATTGCCAATCAAATTATCGCAGTAATGCTGTATCTGGACTCAGACGATCCAGGTAAAGACATTTATTTATACATCAATTCCCCAGGTGGAATGGTTACATCTGGCATGGCTATTTTTGACACCATGCAACATATTAAATCAGATGTAGTGACTATTTGCGTGGGATTAGCTGCTTCAATGGGGTCTTTCCTGCTGGCAGCTGGCACCAAAGGCAAACGCCTAGCATTGCCTCACTCACGGATTATGATTCACCAGCCTTCAGGTGGCACCCGTGGACAAGCAACCGATATCGAAATTGAAGCTAGAGAGATACTGCGGATTCGTCACCAGCTCAATGGCATTTATGCTGATAAAACAGGTCAGACCATAGAAAAAATTGAAAAAGATATGGATCGTGACTTTTTCATGTCTGCCGAAGAGGCAAAAGAATACGGTTTAATTGACCGTGTGATTGAAGAACGAACCTCTGTAGTAGCTGGTTAGTAGGAAGGCAGGGGCAGAAAGCAGAGGAGCAGAGGGGCAGAGGGGCAGGGAGATGTGGTTCGACTGCGCTCACCAACCGGGAGTGAGGGAGTGAGGGAATTAGGGGACAAGGGGACAAGGGGACAAGGAGATAAACAAAACTCCTAACTCTTAACTCCTAACTCCTAACTCAGCACTCAGCACTCAGCACTGGCTAAACGCCCCGCTATCGCTAACAGTACTCCTAACGCCCAATGCCCCATGCCCTTTTATGAATAAACTGTCAACATTGAACTTTAAAATAGAAAATTAGCCCTTATCATTAATAGTCCGGGCTTGAAGCTGATACTGACAGATAATAGCCAATAGCTAAATATTCGATAGCTGATAGCTCAAGATGGATCTTGGAGATTGCTACCGTTTACTAGGTTTAAGATCGGGAGCTTCTTTTGCTGACATCAAAGCGTCTTACCGACGACTGGCGCAGCAATATCATCCCGATATCAACCCAGATGACAACAAAGCCAAAGATAAGTTTATTGCCTTGACAGAAGCGTACAAACTCCTGATGACAGTGGTACTACCAGAGGAAACTGTGGCACATTCAACTCAGGTATCAACATCTGGTGGGCGTGATGACGCTAAGGCAACGCATAGGCAGAAAACACCAGTAACAACGGTGACAAGCCAAGAATCAGGAAAACCAAAGCCGCCGAATCTGTTGGAAATAGAAGAACGGCTGAAGTGGAAGACTTATGAGCAATTGCAGCGATTTTTGCAAGAAAAACGATTTCCGCAAGCGATCGCCCTAGCGGAAGCTTTAGCAGATCGTTTGTCAACAGATGCAGAAGTCCGCCAATGGTTAGCGATCGCCTATCAAATTTGGGGACGAGCGCTAATTTCCGAAAAACAACTACTCAAAGCCAGAATTTATCTCAAAAAAGCTTTGAAAACAGACCCTCATAATAAAAGTCTCTGGTATGAAGTCCAGCGTGATTTCCAGCGCTTGGAGCAAATTTTTTAAAGATTCAAAATTAGCCCTTTCAAGGTAGGTAAAATTTTTGGACAATAATTCTTCTTACTTCTGTGTTATCTGCGACTAATGCAGTTAAATAAATTCCCAAAAAATGCTGAGTCACCTTGAAAAGGCTAGTTCTGAGTATAAAACTTTTACCAAAAACCTTAATTGTAGGATTCTATTAGAAAATAAACGCTTCAATTATCACTTTATCTACAGTTGAAAAATACGCTCTTATTTTTCTTTTTTCAGAGTAATTAAAGAGGATTAATTACTTTAGATTTTTGTTACATACTTAGAAATTTTTCTGCCTACTTACTATAAACAGTTAATCTAATAGATAAATATAAAATTGAATTTGGAAACCACTCATGGGGATCAGAACAATCACCAGGGTTTTCGGTCTATTCATCTCCACATCGCTAGCATTTGCGACCGCTGCTCAGGCTGCGCCGTTCAACAGTCCGGGCTATCCAAGCTACCCTTATGAAGGTCGCTACCCGGAGTCCACGCCCTGCCGTTACAACCTCCAGCAGAGCAAGAAGGCAACCTGGGCTGGAAGCAACATAACGCTGAAGTACTTCTACAGCGGCCAATGCGGTTCATTCGCACGAATCGACAACGCGCCGCCTTACTGCAAGGTCTACCTCGATCGCACCCGGAGCAGTAACCCCAACCCCAGCAGCTGGGACTATGTTGGCGAAACCGTCGATCCGGGCATTAACTTTGCCTACACCAAGGTCGGCAATAACCTCAGTGGCCGCCTCTCCCGCGCGGCCCTAGTCTGCGGCACCGGAACCGTTGTTACCCGCACTAACTGGTACTAAGCGTGACTTTTCACAGGATGTAGAAAAGGGAGAGCGGTTTGCTAATTGCTACGGCTCGTAAGGAAAGAAAGTCTGACCGGAGATTTCTTTAGATCGGACTTTCCACAAAATCTAAAATTGGTACGATCATCGCTGCCATTCACGTAGCACTGCTCCCAAGGTAGCAATTCCCTCGACAATCTTTTTAGTTGGTTGAAAGCTAAAAGCTAACCTGATGGCATCATCTCCCTGTCCATTGGCGTAGCAGCGAGTTCCTGGGAGAAAGCTGATGCCATGTTCATTGGCAGCAATTAGGAGTGCTTTGGCGCTGATGTCTGGCGGTAATTTACACCAGACAAAAAAGCCACCATCTGGTCGCAAAGCAACTACATCACTGGGAAACTCTTGAGCGATCGCTTCTAACAACAAATTACACTTATGTTTATAGCAGGCGATTAGCTCCTGAATGTGACGATCTAGTTTGCCTGTAGCACAGTAGCGACCAACCACATGGCTGACAAACGGCCCCACAGGCCCTTCACTTTTGAACATTGCCAACCGCTCAATAATTGCTGGATCGCCACAAGCCCAGCCTAGCCGGATACCAGGCGCAATGATTTTCGAGAAGGTATTTACGTATAACACCCACCCCTCCTTGTCAAGGCTTGCTAAGGATGGCACAACTTCGCCTTGGAAGCGCAAATCGCTATAAGCATCGTCTTCCACCACCAACACGCCATACTCAGCCGCTAACGCTACCAGTTTTTGGCGACGAGATAACGGCATAGTAGAGCCTGTGGGATTATGAAAAGTAGGGATAGTGTAAATAAACCTGGGTCGAATCCCCCGTTTTTTCAAGTCGCTTAAAGTTTCTTCTAACGCATCTACATCCATTCCCATCTCATCTACAGGAATGGTAATCAGGCGGGCGCCAGCCTGGACAAATCTATTAACTACTCCCAAGAAGGTTGGCCCTTCCACAATTACCACATCACCAGGTTCGAGAAACACATCTGGTAGCAAGCCCAAAATCTGACCGGAACCGTAGCCAATAATGACGCGATCGCGATTGGCAGAGATTCCTTGAGCCTGCAAGCGGAGGATTATTTGTTCATAAAGTTGGGCTGAAGGTGGCCCATAATTGAGAGCGAGCGGAGCTTCTTCTGCCAGTACAGCAGCACTTGCAGCCGACAAATCAGCATGAGGAAAGAGAATTGGGTCAGCCAAACCATAGGCAAAGCTGACGGTGATGATTTTGGTTAACTCAGTGCCGTAAGTTGGTGGTGTCAGATTTCTAGCTCTTTCGGCGAACAAATCAGCAATTTGGTAAGCAGAAGTGGTAGAAGCCATAAGCGATTAAAAATTGGGAGTCAGAATATAGAACACACACAAAGGCAATTAGCAAAAAGTCATACGTATGTATTCTTTCTTATAACATCTTGACAAGTATCGTAAAAATTGATGACTAGAACAAAATTACTATGGTGAAATTAATTAACTTCAAGTGGCAGCAGCTAATTCTCAGCTTCGGCTGTCTACTACTAATTATTGCCTGTCAAAGTTTATATCCCACTACTAGCCCAGATGTTAAAATTCTCAAGGTGGCCACAGACCCCACCTTTGTCCCTTTTGAATTTCAAACAGCTGACGGTAAGTTAGAAGGTTTTGATATTGATTTGATGAATGCGTTGGCGTCGCCCGCCGCAGGCATCGCTAAAGTAGCAGGTTTTGCAATCCAGTTTGAAAGTCTGCCCTTTGATGGCACGATCTCAACTTTGGAAGCTAAAAGAGTTGATGCCGCAATTAGCGGAATCACGATTACCGCCGAACGCCTGAAAACAATTGCTTTTTCACGACCTTATTTTAAAGCCGGACTTGCGATCGCTGTCCGCGAAGACAATCAAAATATTAAAGACTTCAATAGTCTCAAAGGTAAAAAAATTGCTGTCCAAATTGGTTCCACTGGGGCAGATTTTGCCAAAACCATCCCCAACGCCAAAATTAGCACTTTTAATTCTGGGCCAGAATTTTTCCAAGACTTACTCAATGGCAACGTTGATGCCGCGATCAGCGATGCTTTCGCTACTTTGTATGCGATTAAAAATGGCAAACTCAAAGGCATCAGAGTTGTTGCGGATTTGCTCACCCAAGAATACTACGGGATTGCTACGCCCAAGGATTCACCGCATTTGGATGCAATCAACAAAGGTTTAGCAACTTTGTTATCCAATGGCACTTACAAGCAAATTTATCAAAAATGGTTTGACGCTGAACCTCCACAATTGCCAGACTCTTGATAATTGGGGATTGGGCAAAGGGGCACGGGGAAAGGGGAAAGGGGAATGGGGAAAAAACCTTATATATTATCGAGCCTTCCAATCCTTTTCCCCTTACCCTTTTCCCTTTAACCGAGCAGTATTGCTCCCCTGCTTCTTCCCTGTTCCCCATTTCTAAGGAATTAACTGCCAATATATGAAATATTTATCTAATATGCGTCACAATTAATACTGCCACCAAAATTCATTGATCGACTACAATCTACTGTAGTCAGGGACAGCCAATTGTGGCACCTTGGATGTTAGTGGCTAGAAGCACCTTGGAACGAATGGGAATAAAGGAACTTCCACTATGCTGATTTGCCCTCAGTGTAAATTTGAAAACCCCAATAGCAACAAATTCTGTCAAAACTGTGGCACGTCCCTGACTCACAAGGTTTGTCCTGAATGCGGTACCGATGATGTACCTGTGAATGTATTATGTTGTCATAACTGTGATACAGAATGTGGAACAGTGTTTTGGGCAATTATTGCTAAAGAAACGACTGGGGAAGCTTTGAGAAGAGAAGGGGATGTCCAAGATGTGGGAGGTGAGGGAGATGAACAAGCAATACCCTCCTCATCTCCTGTATCTCCTAGTTCTCAAATTACATTAGGCTCCTATTTAGACTCCCAAGAACGCTATCAATTATTAGATGCGCTACCTGTTAAAACGGAAACTGCCATTATTACTGATGTGGGTGTGAGAGTTCTAGACTGCCGACCGTATCAAATATCACCGATTGAGGCAATCCTAGAAAATCAGGAATCAGATTTGCTCACACCATCAGTAGAAGCGAATGAGATTCCTCGCCTTGCTAAACTTTATATTGCTTTACAATCCCCAGGTGAGCAGGGGATACCGTCGATTCACGACGCATGGCAACAAGGTGATATACAGGTATTAATAATCGAAAATCGCTCGGATTGGCAGTATTTACTCGACCTGTGGCAAGAAGAAACAACCAGTTCGTTAAAAATTTTACACTGGTGTTATGAAATGGTTCAACTTTGGGCAGTATTGGAACCAGTAAATTGTCGTCAAAGCCTTTTAGATTTGTCGAATTTGCGATTGGATGAAGACCAAACGTTGGCACTACAAAGGTTGTATGTGGAATCACCGAATTCTCAATCCGCCACAGAGTCGTTAGAAGATGCCCCTCGCCAAACATCTGCCATTCCAGAGGAACCGTTAACTATCCAAGCTTTGGGAAGGGTTTGGCAAGCACTATTTAGACAATCGCAACGGACTCAATTTGGCTCCGTAGTCCAAATGTTGGGGGATTTAGAGGTAGGTAAGATTCAGACGATCGCCCAATTGCGATCGCGTTTGGAGGAAATTTCTATTGAACTGGAAGCACTAGGAAGCGCAACTTTGCCCCCAATAAAGGAGAACAATACTACTGTGTCCACTACCCCGCAATCAGATGAGTCAGAAGATATCATTAGCAAAACTGATGATATGGCAACTGTGGTGCTGGCGATGCAGTTAAGTAGCTTAGAAGATGCAGGACGCACAGATGTGGGGCGTCAACGTCATCATAACGAGGACTGCTTTGGCATTGAAACCAAAATTCAGAAACTGGAGTTCCCTAAAAGTCGAGTTTTAGAAGGGCATGGTTTATATATTCTTTGTGATGGTATGGGTGGACACGCTGGCGGCGAGATAGCCAGTGAGTTAGCAGTCAACACCCTAAGGGAATACTTTCAAGAACACTGGATTGCCAACCAGCTGCCAACAGAAGATAGTATTCGTGAAGCAGTGTATTTAGCTAATGAGGCGATTTACAAGCTCAATCAACAAGATGCCCGTTCTGGAGTTGGGCGTATGGGTACAACTTTAGTAATGCTTTTAATTCAAGATACTCAAGCAGCAGTTGCTCATGTGGGAGATAGCCGTCTCTATCGCCTGACGCGTAAGCAGGGACTAGAACAAGTCACAGTAGATCACGAAGTTGGGCAACGGGAAATAAATCGAGGAGTGGAAGCAAGCATCGCTTACGCCCGTCCAGATGCCTACCAACTCACCCAAGCCTTGGGGCCTCGTGATGAAAATTCGATTAATCCCGACGTTGGCTTTTTCGACATCAACGAAGACACTCTTCTGCTGTTGGCATCAGACGGTCTATCAGATAATGATTTACTAGAAACCCATTGGCAGACGCACTTAGAACCCTTACTTAGTTCTGGTGTTAACTTAGAACGGGGCGTTACAGAATTAATTGATTTGGCAAATCAACACAACGGTCACGACAATATTACTGGTATACTTATTCGGGCAAAAGTACGTCCAAATCTAGAAAGTTAAAAATAAATGGGGAATAGGGAATGGGGACTGGGGACTGGGGACTAGGGACTGGGGACTGGGGACTAGGGACTGGGGACTGGGGACTGGGGACTGGGGTAGGGGAGCAGGGGAGTAATGAGTAATGAGTAATGAGTAATGAGTAATGAGTAATGAGTAATGAGTAATGAGTGCTGAGTTAGGAGTTAAGAGTTAGGAGTTTTGTTTACCCCCTTGTCCCCTTGTCTCCCTTGTCTCCCCTACTCCCCTACCCCAATCCCCAATCCCCAATCCCCAATCCCCAATCCCCAATGCCCCATTCCCAATCCCCAATCCCCAATCCCTATTCCCTAATCCATTTACCTTGTAGGTTGTATTGTGGTTAGTCTGACCCTGTTAGAACCGCAACAGAAAACACCCCTCCAGCAGTGGAGCTTTGAGAACTCCTCCATAATTCGGATTGGTCGAGCGGCAGATAATCACGTTGTTTTAAATGATAGTTTAGTTTCGCGACATCATCTAGAACTGAGAAAAGTCGGTGACGCTAGCAATGGCGATGCTTGGCAGCTGATTAGTAAAGGTACAAATGGCACTTTTCTCAACGGTATCCTTGTACTTCAGAGTCCGTTACCAGATAATTCCCTTTTGCAATTGGCACAGGGAGGCCCAATATTGCAATTCCAAATTCAGCAGGTAACAGTACTGGAAACTGGTTTGCGATCGCAGCAACAAATACAAGGGACAGAAGAAAACGCTGCTGAGACACTTTACTCAGCAGGAAATCTGGCAAATTTATCTTTTACTTGCACGCACGAAGGCAACTCCCCAAACAATCTGTTTTGCATCCACTGCGGTCAACCTCTCTCAGTCCAACAGAGAATTCGCCATTATCAGGTGTTGCGAACTCTTGGACAAGGAGGTATGGGTACTACCTATCTGGCTTGGGATGAGGCTGGTCTGATTGCGGGTGTGCCACAACTGCTGGTGTTGAAGCAAATGAATGCTGACATGCTAAAAATTGTCAAAGCTCAAGAGTTATTTGAGCGAGAGGCGCACACTCTCAAATCCCTTAACCATCCGGGAATTCCCAAGTATTATGACTTCTTTGTAGAAGGCGGAAAAAAATACTTGGCAATGGAACTAATCCACGGACAAGATTTGGAGAAACGTGTTTATACCACTGGCCCCGTAACACCAAACCAAGCGATCGCTTGGATGATCCAAACCTGTGATATTTTGGACTATCTTCATAGCCAAGAGCCTCCACTGATTCACCGCGATATCAAACCCGCCAATTTAATGGTGCGAAGTTCAGGAAATCGCATAGTGGTGTTAGATTTTGGCGCAGTTAAGGAAATTGGCACAGCGCCCGGTACTCGAATTGGTGCAGAAGGTTACTGCGCTCCCGAACAAGAACGAGGACAACCTTTGACTCAATCTGATTTGTATGCAATTGGGCCAACGCTGATTTTTCTGCTCACAGGCGAAAACCCGTTCAAGTATTACCGCCAACGAGGGCGAAACTTCAGGTTTGATGTGGCCAAAGTTCCCACCATTAGTTCCCAATTAAGAGATGTTATCGATCGGGTTACAGAACCATTGCCACGCGATCGCTATCAACATGCAAACGAATTGGCTGCGGCTTTGGCTGCTTGCAAAGTTTAGAGAATCGGGAGTATGTAGAGACGCGATTAATCGCGTCTAGGGAGTGGTGAATATTAAAAATTTCTATTCCCTATGCCCTATTCCCTATTCCCTACTCTTCATCCCAAGTTTCTACAGCTAGCAATTCACTAACTGGGTCTTGCATACTAAAGCCAAAGTCAAGCAGTTCTTGTTTCCAGTGCTGCCATTCATTACCATAGAGCAGAGCGATTTTCCAGATGCTATCGCTTGGCTTGATAATATTCGATTCTATGAGTGATTGCACGTTGCGCTGCAATTTCACCATTGGGTGAATCACTTGCTGAGTCATAACCTCGATTGAATTCTAATTTTGTGGGTAAATGCTTAATTAAAACTGCTTTCCATTCTGCAATTGTTGCCGGCCCGTAGAGTGGTTTAATTTGGTAAAGCTAGTCTTAACTTTTTAACTATACCATAACAAACTCTACTAAGTTACTGGTAAATTCGGTTTTGTACGGTAATTACCACCAGAAAATCCCAATTTTACCAAGCAGTCCTTAAACTTTTCGCAGAAGTCAGACAAAAGTTTTGGGAGAAGGAGTAAGGGATGTTTATGTTTACCCTTTTTCCTTTAACTTTTGCCCCTTTTGTTTTTCTTCTTTACGTCTACCTTTTTTTTGCAACAGTGCAACACTACCTTTCGTAAGATATCTATTGTGAACGCCGAGCAGAATAATTAGTCCTCAGGGAAGTTCCACTAAGTAGTGTGACTGAGGACTACTAAGAAAATTCTGTTTGTTTAAATTAGGAAAAATATGCTTACTTGTTGCAGTAGCTATAGGATACGAGCTAATTTGAAAGTTTTTAACTGACAGCGAAATTTGCAATTGAGTAGAAATGTTTATTCTTTGTGTTGATTTAAATGTTATTTAGATTATCGCAAACATCTGGCTTTAGGCGAAATAATTGCAAATCTTTATATAATTTTTATGTTTTGCTCAGAGAATAAGACCTGTTAGGGCACAGGGTAGGGTTTTGCTTTGAGGTATAGGAGCAATGCCCTTCTCTACGAGACGCTCCGCGTAGCTTGCTTCCCCGGAGGGGTACGACAGGCTCAGGGTAAGACCTACGGCGGTAAACTACGCATGGCAAAATTGTTGCTACAGCATAGGCTTACCATAAGGTTCTCTCGTCTTCAGAGTCAGCATTTGAAGTTTGTGTAAAAAATTTTTAGCGCGGATGTTAGTTTCTGTTGAGCGGATGGGTATCCTCAGAACGGAGGCTTGCTGATACTTAAGTGTTTACCGCAGCAAGTACGTGAGATATGGCTGGTTCAGACGAAGAATACCTAATCGCCCACAAAAAGCAGATTCAGCGGCGACAAAAGATTCTCACGATAGTGTCGATGTTCTCGTTTTTTGGTTCTACGTTATTTGCAGTCATTCCAGCAATCCAACAGGCTACTCAACCTAAGCCAGCAAATGCGTCTGCTTCTCCTGAGTCACTATTACAGCAACAGGCGCAAGGCTACGAGTTAGTTTTACAACGGGAACCAGAAAACCAACTTGCTTTAGAGAAACTGTCTGTGCTGCGGTTGCAATTGAAGGATACGAAAGGTGCGATGGAACCTTTGGAAAAGCTAGTGAAGCTGCACCCCGATCGGCAGGATTACAAAGTTGTATTAGAGAAGATTAAGAAGCAAGAGGGAAAGGAGAAGTAAATAGCGATCGCTAGATCAATAGCCCCAAAAAACTAATTGATATTGTCTAATTATACTACCTATCCAAAATTATACTAGCTAGATTAAATTGTTAAACATTTATAGAAGCGAAGTTAAAAAATATGACATTTATTTCCTATGCCCAGAATTTTGAAGATGTTTTACTCAATAGAGTATTTAAAAATCAAACAAAAGGATTTTATATTGATGTCGGAGCTTTGCATCCAGCTTTTTGTTCAGTAACCAAAGCTTTTTATGATGTTGGATGGTCGGGAATAAATATAGAACCAATACAAGACTGCTATAAATTATTTGAACAAGAGCGTCCGAGAGATATTAATCTGAATATTGCACTAAGTAATTCAGAAGGATATTTAGATTTTTTTCAAGTAATAGGACAACCGGGAAATTCTACTTTAAATAAAGAAATAGCTTATGAAATTGCTAATGAGAAAGGTTTATATGTTTCTCAATATACCGTTGCTGTTAAAACTTTGGCGGAAATATGTAAAAAATATGTTAATAAAAAAATTGATTTTCTTAAAATTGATGTAGAAGGAGTAGAAGAGAAAGTTATTTTAGGTGGTAACTGGGACATATTTAGGCCAACAATATTAGTAATAGAAACTACATTGCCAGGTACAAATGTTCGCTGTGAAAATGATATTCCTGTCTTTTTAATGGGAAAAGGTTATCAAAAGGTTTTCTTTGATGGCATCAATGATTATTATATATCTGAAGAATCAAGCGAATTAGCAAAACATTTCTCTTTTCCTGTTAATGCTTTAGATGATTATATAGATTATAGATTGATCGAAAAACAAAGAGTAGAGCGGATGATACAACTAAGTAATCCAGATAATATGGGTACAGAAATTGGAAAATTAATCATGCCTACTCCTACACAAATAAAAACAATAGATAAACCTTCAGATAAACCTTTAGATAAACAAGATTGTTTATCTAGAGAGCAAACCAAAATTGCCTTAGATATTGCTGTACTAGGTTTAGGAACTCTATTTGAAACTGCCAAAACAGGAGTTTTTAGAGTAACAGAGTATCTTTTAAAAGGACTAATAAAATATCCTCAATATAAAATTTATTTATGTACCAGTATTCCTGAGGTATTTGATGCTTGTCAAACTTATATAAATCAAAACCTTGAATGTAAAAATCTTCCTTTGCTTCACTTGTCAGAACTAAAGTATCAAAATATAGATATTTATCAATCTACACATTATCCATTGCCCAATAATATTTACTTTGCTATAAGAATTGTCACAGTTTGTGATTTAATACCTATTCTTTTTCCAGAGTATTTTACTGATAATTCACAGCATCTCGTCATAAATGCTATAGATCAAATAGATAAAAATGATTTTGTATGCTGTATTTCCGAATCAACAAAACAAGATATTTGTAAGTATCAACCAAACCTTGATGAAAAGCAGGTATTTGTTACATATTTAGCTGCCGATCAAGAAAAATTTTATCCTTGTGATGATCGGGAATTAATTATCAAAACGAAACAAAAATATAAAATCCCAGACCAACCTTATCTCTTAACTTTATCAACCCTAGAGCCAAGAAAAAATATAGTTCATGTTATCCGTTCTTTTTTGACGTTAATTAAAAAACAGCATATCGATGATCTTAATTTAGTATTAATAGGTACAAAAGGATGGCAATACGAAGAAATTTTTGCAGAAGTAGATAGAGCTAAAGAATTAGAAAATAGAATTATTATTACTGGTTTTCTTCCCGATGAAGATTTAGCTCCTCTGTATTCCGGGGCATTAGCATTCATGTATGTATCTTTATATGAAGGTTTTGGCTTACCACCACTAGAAGCTATGCAATGTGGAACTCCAGTAATAACCTCTAACACTTCTTCTTTACCAGAGGTGGTTGAAGATGCCGGAATTATGCTTGATCCTCATGATACAATAGGACTTTGTGATGCCATATTTAAGCTATATTGTGAACCCGAATATCGAGAAAATTTAGCTAATAAATCTGTTGAACAGGCTAAAAAATTTACTTGGGATAAATATGTTAAAGAAACTATCAAAGTTTACAAATTAGCTAAAGAAAAAGCAAAAACTTTACCTCCTCGTAATATTTTAATTGATGGTGTCTTTTTCCAGATCAATAGCACAGGAATTGCTAGAGTTTGGCGAAGTCTGCTAGAACAATGGTCAAATAGTAATTTTGCTAATCATATCCTAGTCTTAGATAGAGCCAATACTGCACCCAAAATTAATGGTATTCGTTATCACACAATTCCCGCCTACGATTACAACAACATTTCTGCTGACCGGGAAATGCTACAGCAAGTGTGCGATGAAGAGGGTGCAGAGGTATTTATATCCTCTTACTATACAACACCGACTACAACACCTTCTGTTTTCATCGCTTACGACATGATTCCAGAAGTCATGGGATGGAATATTAATAGTCCTATGTGGCGAGAAAAACATCAGGCTATTCAAAATGCATCTCAATATATAGCTATTTCAGAACATACGGCACGTGACTTAGTAAGCTGTTTTCCTGAAATAAGCAGAGAGTCAATAACTGTAGCTCATTGTGGAGTTGAAAGTACTTTTTCACCAGCAAATATTGAAGAGATTGACATTTTTAAAACAAAGTACGGTATTACAAAACCATACTTTATGTTAGTAGGAATTGAAAATAATTATAAAAATAGTATTTTGTTCTTTCAGGCTTTTTATCAGCTTGCTAGTAGTTCTGGCTTTGATATTGTTTGTACAGGGAATAGAGGTACATTAGCACCTGAGTTTAGAAGCTACACATTAGGCAGCATTGTTCATATTCTCCAACTCAGCGATCATGAGTTAGCTACTGCTTATTCTGGTGCAGTAGCACTGGCTTATCCTTCAAAATATGAAGGTTTTGGTTTGCCTATAATAGAAGCTATGGCTTGTGGTTGCCCTGTAATCACTTGTCCTAATGCTTCAATACCAGAAGTAGCGGGAGAAGCAGCGATCTATGTGAATGATGATGATGTCAATGCACTAGCAAATGCACTCTGTGAAGTGCAAAAGTCTAGTGTTCGCAACTCATTAATTACCGCAGGTTTGGCACAAGCGAAAAAGTTCTCCTGGTCAACAATGGCGAATACTGTAAGTGCTATCTTAATTAAGGGCACTATTCTACATTTAAATCTTAAAGAAATTAATTTAATTGTTTTTCCAGATTGGTCACAGCCAGAAGATTTAATTAGCTTAGATTTAGAAATAGTAATTAAAACATTAGCAACTTATTCAGACAGTCAAAAGACAACACTAATTATCGACACAAGTGATATTGCTAGCGAAGAGGCTGCAATTTTACTTTCTGGTGTGACTATGAATTTGCTAATGCAAGAAGATATAAATATTACTGAAGGGTTAGAAATCTCCTTGTTAGGAAATTTATCTAATATTCAATGGGCAGCTTTGCTCCCTCGCATTAGTGCAAGAATTATTTTAAAGCACGAAAATAAACAAGCGCTAGAAAAATACCAACAAATTCTCCAACAAGCAAATAAATTCAATGGATTAATAGAAGAATTTAATGTTAAAGAGTTTATATATAATTATGATTTAAGGAATAATTTAATTAGTTTAGTAACAACATTTCAGCAAGAAAATTCAAACACATCTGTATTAAAGGAACTACGTTTATTGAGAATGCAGATTGCTGAATCACTAATATATAAAGAGAAAAATTCACTTGAAAGACTATACTTGACCAAATTTGGTGAGATTTATCAAGCATTGTTAAATAGTGGTATTCAGAATGAATCGATAACAGAGGCTGAAGAAAGCTTTGTAAATGACGTATTAGCAAGAGTTGCGAAGAGATTTAATGAACAAAATGCTATTCAGTATCTTCTGGTAGCAATGCTGTACTGCCGTCCTCACCAGTTACCCTTAGTGTATGATCTAACTGAAATTCCTAGCTGGTTACTTAATGACTATCTCAAATTTACTTTCAAACCTCCCCTTTATTTTCAGCAGATGGGAGAGGCAGATAATTACTATCAATATATGGAGAATTTAATTAATTATCTCCACAAAAACATTATCACTAATTCTGAGTCTAAATTTTGGCAAGATATCGCTGAATATTTTACATATACAGCAAATTTCATTCCTTTGTATTTTAATGAATTAAATTTGAAAGATATCTACACAAAACGTGCAGATATCATGAAATCATACTTACAAGAATTTAATCAAAATATTGAATACGAATTCCCAGAACGCTTGGATGAACGAGTCAAAATTAAAGTAGGTATTCTTGCTAGCCATTTTGGACCGCAGACAGAAACTTTTGCTACTTTGTCACTATATAAACATTTAAATAGAGATTTATTTGAAGTAGTTCTCTTTACATTAAATGTGAGCAATCATCGTTTAGAACGATATTGTATTGGTCATGCAGATGCTATTATTCAACTTCCAACTAACTTAACCAATCAAGTAGAAATGATTCGAGAATCTGACTTAGATATTCTGTTCATTTCTACGAATATTACCGCAGTTACTCATCAAATTACCTTGCTCTCTTTATATAGGCTAGCTCGAATCCAGATTGTTGACGCTAATTCTCCTGTAACAACTGGTATGCCTCATATAGATTATTATATTTCAAGTAAACTTTCTGAAACTGAAGATAATGCTCAAGAACATTATACGGAACAGCTAATTACATTAAATAGTCCTCCCCAGTGTTTTGATTTTGCAACTGAAGAGCAAATACTTGCCACAGATGCTACTAGTCGAGAAAGTCTGGGAATTGAAAAAACTGCTATAGTTTATGTTTCAGGAGCTAATTACTACAAAATAATTCCAGAGCAAGAAGTAACCTGGGCAAAGATAATTGCTAGCGTACCTAATTCTGTACTCTTACTTTATCCATTTAATCCAAATTGGTCATCTTCCTACCCTTGTATAGCTTTTCGGAAGCGTATAATTACTACTTTTGCTAAATATGGTATTAGCGAGGATAGATTGATCGTTCTTGACCCAGCACCAAACCGTGCTGATGTTAAAGAACGTTTAAAACTTTGTGACATTTACTTAGATTCCTATCCTTACTCTGGTATGACTTCACTCATCGACCCGTTTGAAGTAGGTTTACCAACGGTGGTTATGGAAACAGAACCCTCTCGTTCTCGAAAGGGAGCGTCACTTTTACGAGAGCTCCAAATATTTGATTTAATTACAAATAGTGAAGAAGCTTACATTGAGTTAGCTGTTGCTCTCGGAATTAACTCTGAATTGCGTCAGGAAAAATCGGAGCAAATAAAGCAGAAAATGCACCAAAATCCGATTTTTCTTGATAGCCGCTCTCACTCTGCTCAAATGGGAGAACTATTTCAAGAACTATTCTATAAATATCAAGCGAGCGCTCTCAAAGAGCAACTCAATTTAAAAGATATTAACCTAATTATTTTTCCAGATTGGTTACAGCCAGAAGACTTACTATATCAAGATTTAGCAAGTGTCATTTCTACTCTTACTACTCATCCAGATAAAAGTTGCTTAACTCTCTTGATAGATACTCAGAACGTTTCTGAGGATGAAGCTGATATGCTTTTATCGTCTTTGACTATGAATTTGCTTATAGAGGGTGATGTAGATATAACTGAAGGGCCAGATATTTCTCTGTTAGGAAAAATGAGTAGTATGCAATGGAAAACTCTTTTACCTAAAATTCATACTCGAATTACTTTAGCAACAGATAATCAATTTGCGATCGCACAAGCGAAAGCAGAAAATCTCCCATTCTGCGATGTAGATAGCTTGAGCGCATCTAAATTAGAGATGACGCCTCTCTAACCCACTGCATATTCTGTAAACTTCCTCATGAAAGGAGACTGAAATCCTAACACAATGTCCTCTTTGGGAACTCCTATAGTAACTAAATTTGCTGCAATATCATCTTCTGTACCATTCCATTGAAGCCAAATTTTTTCACCCTTAATATCAATATGGATGATACAACTATGTACCCAATCTTGCCCTTCCCAGCCTACATGGACTACTTGGTAATGGTCACGTTCTATATCAAAAATATTCTCAACGTCTATATTACTATCAGAGGGTTTTTGCTCACTATACTCCTGTAATATCTGCTGTACAATCTGGCGATAGTGGGCTAGTTTATCCATTTGAAAATAACCTCTTGCTCTACATCATAAATAATCATTTTGACTTGATTCTCTTCAATCATGGCTTGGGGGAAATCAAGTTGAAAAAATGTTTTATAAGTTGTCAAAGGTACTGCTAAATACAAAACACGCTCTGGCTGTCGTCGCCTTAATGCGCCTCTATAGTTGATAAACTGTCCCAATGCTGTATGAAATTCTGAGATTGCAGATGATTTCTCCAAAAAACTTTTAACTTCAACAGCAATTTTGTCTCCTTCCCGTTCTGCCGCAATGAGTTTTTCAGCAGCTAAATCAATAGAGACATTCACACCACCCACGCTAATTGAGAGGAGGTCATGAGTAATCTGCCAACTATCCTTCTGCAAAGCTTTTTTGACAACTTCATGAAAGACATCTTTAGCAGATATAGCTATTCATAATCGTATTTATTATTTTTATATTAACGTGAGTCTCCAACGGAGGCGCACCTGCGGGAAGGGCGAAAGAAACAAGTCAAATCCTCTTCCCCTCTGCCTTCTGCCTCCTGCCTCCTGCCTTGTTTCTTAGGAGTTCGACAAGCCCTTTTTTGACCTCTCCCCCAACCCCTCTCCGACACGGAGAGGGGAGCCAAAACCCTAATTTCTCGTTGCTCCTCCCTCTCCCACGGGGAAAGGGAGGTTGTCCGGGAGAGGTTCATCGAACTCACGTCATATTACCTTTTTAGCTGCCACGCAGGATAGGCGAGTACTTAATATAGCACTTATGTTTTGATGCAATATAGTTTGACCTCTCTCCAAACCTTTCTCCTAAAAGGAGAGAGCCTAAAAGGAGAGAGGCTTTGAAATTTACTCCCCTTCCCTACAAGGGAAGGGGCTGGGGGTTAGGTCTGTATTCCATCCAATTGAGAACCGCTATAGTTCTGCCACATCTGTTGGTAAGCCTTCTCCATCTCACGGGTAAACTGTTTGCCATTCCACAATGGGGCTGTTTGCCGCGATGCTTTCAGCTTCAAAGCGACTTGCTGACGTAAAGCCTCATCCTTCCCTAAGCGCACACCCCATTCTATATACTCTTCATCAGTCCAAGCAATACCTTCTGTAATACCCGCATTCACCATCATGGTGTAGCTGTTACGCGCTGCAAATTGTTCGCCAACTCTTGTCACTAGAGGAATACCCATCCACAATGTTTCTAAGGTTGTTGTCGCTCCGTTGTAGGGAAATGTATCTAATACAATATCAGCAATGCCTAAATTAGCACGATGAACTGATTCTAAATAAACTTGTGGTAAAAATCGTAACCGAGAACAATCTACACCTTCTTCTTCGGCAATTTGGTAAAAGAAGCGTTTAATTGTTTCCTCCTCAGCAGGCCCCTTAATCAAAAAGTAACTGTTAGGTACCTGTTTAATAATTTGCATTTGCCACTTTGTAGTTTCTGGATGGCGTTTATATCCTCTTTGGGCGCTGAGATAGACAACAGCATCCATAGGAATATCCAAGTCATCGCGGCGCAGAGTTGGTACACCAACTTCAAAACCATCTACTGCGATGTAAGTTTGAGGTAATCGCCAGATTTTTTCTGTATAGTAATTTTGGGCATCATCTGGCAGTACATAAGGATCTGCAATAAAGTAATCAATTGCAGGTATGCCTGATGCATCCCATCCCAGCCAAGTAACTTGAATTGGGGCTGGCTTGAGTGCCATCACTTCACAAGTAATATCTAGAGTGATGCTATCAAGGTCAATTAAAATATCAATTTCATCTTGATATATCTGGTCAGCAATTTCTAGACCATTCATACCTAATTGACGAGGTTTTCCTGCCTGACCTAGATACCACTCTTGGAGATAGTCATTGACTAATGTGTAGTTAACAAAATAAGTATGAATATCAAATTTATCTCGGTCATGATGCTGAAATAGCCAGCGAGCTAGCCAACCAACAGAATGATTTCTTAAAGCGTAAGATACATAACCAATTTTTAATTTTTTAATAGGTTGATATAAATTTCTATTATTGATATTTTTGTGACAATAAATTTTCCCTTCTGATTGGGCAAAAGCTTTAATATAAAAGTCAAAAATTTCAGCTACCTGATTATGAATAGCTCGAAAATCGGCAGGAGCATCTTTAATGTGAGGGATCGCAAAAGATGGCGTAAGCAACCGTAATATTCTTCCTTCTTCTAAAGGAATTCGTTCAGCTTTAATAAACTGTTGAAACACAGTTTCCAATTCTTGACAAGTTGTACATATCTCTTGCCAATATCCCCCGGCTGTCATTAGACCCCTTAACAGCAAATGGAGTGCAAAAATTTTATCAGCCAAGCTTTCTGATAAGGAATAACACAATCTAGCTGTCTCTATGCCCTGAGAATAATTACGAGCGTCTTGATAAAAAGTCGCTAAGTGCCGCAAAATTTCTACATTATTTGGCTCCAATCGTAAATGCAATTCTAGCAGAGATGCTGCTAGTAAAGGCTGCCGCAAAGTATGACCAATTTTGATAGCAGCAGGAAGCAGTATAGAGAAGCATTGATGAGTATCAGAGAAATAAGGAAGACTAGCTTCTATTAAATTTAGAGTAATTGGATGTAAGGGAACAGCATTTAATAATTCTTTTAAAAATTCGATTAATAATTCGCTATTAATTTCTATATTTTCTTTTACGTTTAAGCTTTCGATTAATCCCCAATCATTCAAATTATCAACTTCTTCAAACTTTTTCAATTTGAGAGAAAGTATAAAAATTTGAAGCAAATTATTTATATCATTAGGATTAATTTCCCGAAGATGCTGGCGAATTAACCAAGCTAGAGAATATTCTGTCAGTGTTTCGCGTCTTTCAGCTTCTATCTGTAAAAATTGAAATAGTTCATTTATCCAAATTGGTAATTGCTCTTCATCTGCCTCTGTTATTGGCAGCATCCAAGTCATTTGAGCTTCTGTTTCTTGCCCTTGTAATAGCAGTAGTAACCCTAAATGCCAATAATAAGAAATAGCATTTGGTTCTATTTCTATTGCTTGTTCGTATAACTGTGCTGCTTGCAAATATTTTTCTTGAATGAAGTATTGTTCAGCTTGATTTTGCCAATTACATATATCAGTAATCATTGTAATTCTCTGAGAAAATTTTATGAGGAATATAGTTGTGAACAACTCACATAACAGAAATAAAGTGGATAGAAGCATCTACCCACTTTGGAAAAGATTTTGTTGAAAGACAATTTATATACTGTTTGTCCTTGGTTGGTTACTTAGCCAAAGAGATGAAGTTGCTGGTACAACTAGGTGCTCCAGCACTATAAGTAACCGCCGCTCCACTAGCAGCATCTGCATTTGTACCATTGTTAACCATAGCGTCTTTAGATTCACACAAAACAGCTACGGTAGTAGCTTCACTGGTAGCTTGTTGGGTTGTCACCTCTACAGCACCAATATAGGCTTTGAGAGGCGCCTTGCCACTGGCAGCTATTACTATTCCTCGGTTGTTTACTGTACTAGCGTCTGCATTAACAGCGTCATATTTGTAATTTACGGTTTGTGTTGCAATACCAAGGCCTAAACTACCAATTGAAGTTGTAAATGTACTATTTTCTAAGTAATAAGCTTGCTGCGCGCGGTTCATGGAACCTGTATAAGTTTTAGCTTCTGATTGCTTGGCTTTGTTAGCTTGGTTCAAGAAAGAAGGTAGAGCGATCGCAGACAAAATACCGATGATGATAATTACTACTAGTAATTCAATAAGTGTAAAACCCTCATTTTCATTCTTTTTGTTGAGGATGTGTTGGAGAAACTTGGCTTTTAATTCGGTTTTCATAAGTGTTTTCCTGGGGCAGGAAGTGCTTGGGTGTTCTAGATGTAACTTACCCAGCTGCGATCGCTTTCCTATCACCTTCAGAAAAAAAGTTTGAGGAGATACAATTACACAATTCAGAATCCTTGCATCCCAAATGACACAAACATCACTAAATTCCTGCTGTTGACCAAGGCTGAGATTCTCAACTTCGATTGTGGAAGCGCCTTATTCAAACTCAGGTGGCCACAGTTCTGATATTGCCAGTTCCCAACCTGGCAGCAAGTCTGGTAGTGTGAGCATGTCGCCATTCTGCATCACCACTGGAGCTTGATTTATTCGATAAACCGTTACTGTCAATTTATCGGGGTCAATCAGTATGCCAACTACAGACCCAAGTTGCAAGAATAGCTCGATCTTCTCTTCAAGTGGTTTGATTCTGTCACTTTTAGATTTAATCTCAACCATCAAGTCTGGAACCAACTCTACAAAGTCGCGCTTGGTCTTCTTCAGCCGGTCAGCTTTAACAAAAGACACATCAGGGGCACGCAAGTTTCTTTTTTCCGAGTCGTCCTCTTCTATATTCGGTAGGATAAATCCTGCGCTAGAACCAGTTATACGTCCTAGCTTGCGCGACATTACCCAGTTATTCAAAAAGGTAATTAGACGAGCGCCAATTTCTTCTGACTCGTAATCTGATGGCCCCATAACTATGATTTTTCCCTCTACCAACTCCATCTGCCATTCTGGATGCTCAGTTTGTAGCTGCTCTAAGTCTGTAATTGCAAAGGACATAATACATTAAATAACGCTTTTATATCTATCATACGTACCCTAACCTACGAAAGCTATAATATATTGCATCTAATAAAGACGCTCCTATAGTTTGCCATTAGTAGCATCAATGAAAATACATGTAATTGTTTATTAACTTATCAAGGAACTATCACAAATATTTTTTGAACTTATTGATAAACTCGGTATCAAAACGTTTTAGATCCCCCTAAATCCCTTGATGAATTGGGGGACTTTGATTCTGGTTCCCCCTTTTTAAGGGGGGCTAGGGGCAGGGCTGATTCATTCCATTTCAAACAGGATTTGTCAAGATGGTTAGCAAGAAAATTGTAAGTAAGCGTGACAAATAAATGAACATTTAAGTACTGAAATATCAGTAAAATAGTTGGTTTCATCGGCACGTCGGTAACAAAATAACTAATTTTCAATCGCTAGAACCCTTGATTTTTAAAGCTCTTTGGGGAATGAAACAGCCCTGCTGGGGCTAGGGGGGGATCGCTAAAGTGCCTAAAATCACAGCAAATCACTTTTCAAACAACCTCTTAGATGCATTCAAAAATACTCGATTGTACGAGAGTATCGTGGCCAAGACAGAACCAGAAACCAAACTGAAGTTAGCCCCAAAATGTGTTGACAAAGGTATGAGCATTCAAGAAATAGCTGAATTTCTAGAGCTAGACATTGAAATTATCAAGAAATATCTACAAGAGCAGTCTTAGTGATTCAGAATAATAATGTAAATTATGCAACTGGCACATACATATATTAGGAGCAATTGAAACTATGTTTGATTTAGATGAATTTACAAATATTCGATTGTAGAAGAGCATCTGGGAAAAGAGTAGATTGAAATTAGCCCTAAAACTTAATGAGAAAGGTATGAGTATTCAAGAAATGGCAGAATTGCTAGAAATAGATATTGAAGTTATCAGGAAATATCTGCGAGAAAACTTTTAACGGTTAAGAGCATCTTTGGCAAGTGTTGAGCGCATAGTACTGTAGGCTTTTTGCGTAGGCGTAGGCCGCCCTTAGACATCGCTTTCCATCTGACGTAGCCAATCACAGTTTGTTATGCTATATTAAACGTAGTCGTTATGAGTTCGTATATTTGCATGACTAACCCAACTGTAGAAAACTTAGTAATTATCGGTTCTGGGCCAGCAGGGTACACAGCCGCCATCTATGCCGGACGCGCTAACCTGAAACCCGTTGTATTTGAAGGTTTCCAAGCCGGGGGATTACCTGGTGGACAACTAATGACAACCACGGAAGTTGAGAATTTTCCAGGATTTCCTAAAGGAATTACCGGGCCGGAACTGATGGATCAGATGAAGGCGCAGGCGGAGCGCTGGGGGGCTGAACTATATACTGAAGATGTTATATCAGTTGACTTGAGTCAGCGTCCCTTTACAGTGCGATCGCAAGAAAGGGAAATTAAAACCAACAGCATCGTTATTGCTACGGGTGCAACAGCAAAGCGTTTGGGTTTACCCAACGAACACGAATTTTGGAGTCGGGGTATTTCCGCTTGTGCAATTTGCGATGGTGCAACACCTATTTTCCACGGCGCAGAATTGGCTGTGATTGGTGCTGGCGACTCGGCGGCGGAAGAGTCAATTTACCTCACCAAATATGGTTCTAAAGTGAATATGTTAGTACGCAGCGATAAAATGCGGGCTTCTAAAGCCATGCAAGACAGAGTTTTGAGCAACCCGAAAATCCAAGTGCATTGGAACACAGAAGCCGTGGATATCTTCGGTAATGGTCACATGGAAGGGGTGAAAGTCCGCAATACAAAAACTGGTGAAGAGAGCCAACTGCACGCTAAAGGTTTATTCTACGCCGTTGGTCACAGTCCAAACACTTCTCTATTTAAAGGACAATTAGAACTGGATGAAGTGGGTTACGTTGTCACTAAGCCTGGTTCTGTAGAAACCAGCGTAGAAGGCGTTTTTGCTGCTGGCGACGTACAAGATCATGAGTTTCGACAAGCAATTACGGCTGCGGGTACTGGCTGTATGGCGGCGATGTTAGCAGAACGCTGGTTGTCCTCCAGTGGCTTGATTCAAGAATTCCATCAACAGCCAGAAACAAAAGATAATGAATTAGAACATCAGCCAGCCAAAAAGACTGAAGCCGAAGAAGAAGCTGGATTTAATTTGGATGGGACGCGCCATGAGGGTGGTTATGCTTTACGGAAATTGTTCCATGAAAGCGATCGCTTACTCCTTGTTAAATATGTCTCTCCTGGTTGTGGCCCTTGTCATACCCTGAAGCCAATTTTAAATAAAGTGGTGGATGAATTTGACAGCAAAATTCACTTTGTAGAAATTGACATCGACAAAGACCGAGATATTGCTGAAAATGCTGGTGTGACAGGAACGCCAACAGTTCAATTGTTCAAAAATAAGGAACTGGTGAAGGAAGTCAAAGGCGTGAAGCAAAAGAGCGAATATCGCCAGTTGATTGAAAGTAATCTTTGAGATAGTAGGTATTGGGAACTAGGGAAGACTCTGCCCAATACTCAATAGACCTCTTGGCATTTGTGCTTTTTGCACTCTTGGGGAAAAGGTTCTGCAAAAGTCCCCTTTCCCTTTAACCAAAACCTTTTCCCCTTCAGCCTGCCCCTTATCCCCTTCTTGGGGTCCCACCTTCCCCTTTTCTTGGACTTTTGCCAAGAAGTCTAATACATGCCATAGTCCACTACGTTTCAATTAAGGGTTATTTGTGTAGAACATTGGTCTTTTAAGAGGCGATAAATTGCATTTCTACATCAGATTTTATTGCTCATTCTGAACTGTATCGCGCCATAGCCGATAACTTAAACTGCTCATTCTTTGCATCTTGAGACAGGTGCAAAGGATGAGTCTACCTCAGAAATTGAGCTAATTAATATTATTTATCTTGATGACGATCGCTTGTATCTTGCTCAGTTTCTAGTAGCCGTGAAATCAGCATCTCTGGTTTTCTACTAATAACAGACTTAATTTTATCAATAGCAATTACTTCACTGATTTTCACAACCATTTCCCAGAAAGTATCTTCTTCTGTGTCTTTGTTGTAAGTTCTATGTTTAAAGGACAATAAATCATCCCAAACTCCGACAATTGTGGCGAAATACCACTTATCTCTCACTAGTATCCAAATTTCTTGTTCTAAGTAAGTCTGTAGAAGAGGTTTCACAATGACTAAGATATAAAAAATATTGTGCTACATATTAATTAAGTATTAACAGCCAAGACCACAGTTAAAATACTGAAAGTGTGTCAAAAAATCAAAGGCTGCATCATCAAGATGACTGATTCGTTGATCGAGACGATCGCAAACATTGTAGTACTCTGAATCGTAGTTAAAAGCTTTGGCAAAAATCAGGCATAATTTCACCTCTAACTCAGTCTATATCTGTATCCACGTGAAATAGTCGGACTTTTATTTAAAGATGTTTACGCAATCCCCTATCTAAATATGTAAAATGGTCAGCGTATCAAGCTTTGCTTTAGGCGATCGCTTTATGGCCATTACAAAACGGCGGCTACCAACCTTTTTACAGTTTGGTAAAAGTCTCAATCTTTCGCAAAAACTCATGTTCATCGGGTTAGCCATCACCCTATTTTTCATCTTCCTGGCATTTTTCGCTCCCGTATTGCAGGCTTGGGGATGGCTGCAAAACCCCAAAGATTTTCTCTCTAATCCAATTCACGAGCCACCCTCAGCTAAACATTGGTTTGGTACTAGTCGCCTGGGTTATGATGTATTCTCCCGGACATTGTTCGGCGCTCAAGCTGCTTTGCAGGTGGTAATTTTAGCAACGGCACTGAGTATGATTATCGGTGTGCCTTTGGGAATGCTAAGTGGTTATCTCGGCGGTAAATTGGATAAAGTGCTGCTATTTATTATGGATAGCATCTACACCTTACCGGGACTACTGCTGTCTGTGACACTGGCCTTTGTGGTGGGGCGTGGGATATTGAATGCAGCGATCGCTATTAGCATTGCCTACATCCCCCAATACTATCGCGTTGTCCGCAACCACACCGTGAGCGTGAAAACTGAAGTGTTCATCGAAGCTGCTCAAGCAATGGGTGCTTCTACTTGGGTTGTGCTTTCTCGTTATCTGTTTTTCAACGTCATTCAAAGCGTACCCGTCCTATTCACGCTCAACGCCGCTGATGCAATTTTGGTGTTGGGCGGTTTAGGCTTTTTGGGGCTAGGACTTCCCGAAGAAGTGGCAGAATGGGGACATGATTTAAAACAAGCCCTAGAAGCTCTACCTACTGGCATTTGGTGGACTACCCTTTTTCCTGGTTTAACGATGACATTTATGGTGGTAGGGTTATCACTACTTGGTGAGGGGTTAAATGAATTTGTCAATCCTCGATTACGGAGAGAAAATAGAATCCGACAATAGTCATTGGTCGGTCACTAGAGACGCGATTAATCGCGTCTGTACAATGGTCATTAATTTTAGACAAATGACAAATACTTCGACTTCGCTCAGTACAAGTGACAAATGACAAAGGACAAATAAACAATATAGAGATTTGTATGAAAGATAATCTAACGTTAATTGCTGCCGCTACTGGCGGGTTTATCCTTTCCGTTGCTCTTGCTGGTATCTTAAGAGGTGCGCCAATCACGGCTTGGCAAGAGCAATCTAGTGTTCGTACTATGACTGTCGCTAATTTACGAGTCGCACCCAATAGGACAGAAAATTTAGAATATTTTCGTGCCAAATCCTAAAACCCTGACGAATTGTTGATTTTGAACTCAAGATCGGGAATACACAATGGGTGATAACTGTTCACCAATTACCAATGCCCAATGCCTCATACCCAATTACAAATGACAAGTGACAAATGACAAATGACAAAATTCAAGTAATTGGCATTGATGTCGGGGGAACAGCAATTAAGCTGGGGCGTTTTGCAGATGATGGTACTTGTCTGCAATCTTTGACTGTGGGATCTCCTCAACCAACAACGCCGGAAGCGGTGTTGGCGGTTCTGCTAGATGCGATCGCTCAAATCGATCCAGATAATCAAGCTGTTGCGATTGGTGTTGGAACTCCTGGCCCATCCGATGCCGCAGGACGTATTGCCAAAATCGCTATTAACTTACCTGGATGGATCGATGTGCCTTTAGCAGACTGGTTAGAAGCTAAAACTGGCAAACTGACTGCGATCGCTAATGATGCTAATTGCGCTCTTTTGGGAGAAGCTTGGCTGGGAGCCGGTCGCCACTTTCAAAATCTGATTCTGCTAACTTTAGGTACTGGGGTTGGTGGCGCAATTATCCTTGATGGCAAACTATTTATTGGACATCAAGGAGCCGCCGGAGAATTGGGTTTAATTTCCTTAAATCCTGATGGCCCAATTTGTAATAGTGGCAATCGAGGCTCTTTGGAGCAATATGCCTGTGCTACTGCAATTCGCCGCCGCACTCTCAAGGAACCCATCGAATTGGGTTTTCTTGCCCAACAAGGAGATGCCGCCGCATTGACTTTTTGGCAAGAATATGGTGTTAATTTGGGAATTGGTTTGACCAGTTTGATTTATGTACTTACACCACAAGCGATCGTGATTGGTGGCGGTATCAGTGGTAGCTTTGAGTTTTTCTTACCAAGTGTGAAGGCAGAAATTGAGAAGCGAGTGCAGCCTTTATCACGAGAGGGTTTACAAATATTGCCAGCAAAGTTAGGCAATTTTGCAGGAATAGTAGGTGCAGCAAAGTTGGCATGGCAAAACTATTCAAGATTTTAAATTATGGTTCAAACAAGCCCAGCTAGAGACATCTGTCTTTACAAATTAGAAGAAAAATTAGGCTCTAACTAAGAGATAATTTAATTAGTTTTACATTACGTAACATAGTTTAATTTATTCTTGCCCACTTACTTAGCAATTCTGGCTGATGGTGAAAAGTAAGTGAAAAGCAACTATTTAAGCTTGAATAAAAGCTATGTAATGTCAGAAGATGCAGTAAAGATGTTTTTCTGGCAAAAATCATAAAATGAGCATGTTATTCAAAACCAAAGCCAGTCTAATGGCTAAAGGCTTGAAGTATCAACAAAGAGTCAAGCAAACTTTTACCGTAATGCTAATAAGAGCTAGCCATCGCTACGTACTTGTAGCATTGATATTTAGCTTGATAATTCTTGCCTGCATTAACATCTTAAAATCTAACCAATTTTCAGTCACCGAGTCTCCTCTTAACAGTAAAGTCCTGAAGATTTGGTCAGATAAAGGTTACACTTTGGAAGAGGATGAAGCGCTCCAGAAGATCATTAGTAACTGGGAACAGCAAAGCGGCAACACAATTAAACTTACTTTTTATACTAACGATGAATTGCCACAAAAGACTCAAAGAGCACTTCAGGCAGGTAATTCACCCGATCTCGTCATCAATAGCAGTGCTGAGAGGGAGCTGTATCCACGTCTTGCCTGGGAAGGTAAATTGGCAGATGTGTCTGATGTAATTGAGCCAGTCAAAAGTATTTATTCTGAAGGTGTGTTAGAAGCAGTTCGTTTATATAACAACGTTGATAAGAAGTCGAGTTACTATGCAGTCCCAATTAATCAATTAACAATTCACATCTTCTACTGGCGAGACTTACTAGAGAAAGTAGGTCGAACTCAAAGCGATATCCCTAAAAATTGGGATGCTTTCTGGGAGTTTTGGAAACAAGTGCAGGATGATTTGCGCACACAGCAAAAACAGAATATTTACGGATTAGGTTTTCCTTTTTCCACTGGTTCTACAGATACCTACTACTTATTTGAGCAGATTTTAGAAGCATACAATGTCCAAATTTTAGACTCCAAGGGTCAACTTCTGCTCAACGATCCCAAGGTGTATCAAGGTATTGTTAAAAGCTTAGAGTGGTATGCGAAATTTTTCCAGCAGGGTTACGTACCACCAGACGCAGTAAACTGGTTAAATCCAGACAATAATCGCAGCTTGCTCAATCGTGGCGTGGTTATGACGCCTAACAGCTCGCTTTCGATCCCTGCTGCTGTTCGCCAAGATTCTGACACCTATCGTCATAAGCTTGGTATCTTAGAATTTCCGAACAAACCTAATGGTAAACCGATGCGCTTCTTAGTCTCGATTAATGAAATAGTTTTGTTTGCTGAGTCTAAAAACCAGAAGGTAGCCAAAGACTTTCTCGCATATTTAATTAAACCTGAAATCATAGGAAACTATCTCAAAGCTACCGGAGGTCGATATCTACCAGTAATGAAGTCTGTTTGGAAAGATCCTTTTTGGACAAATCCAGCAGATCCTCATCTTTCTACTGCAACTCAAACACTAACTAAAGATACTCGTCCATTTTATATTGTCCAAAACCCTGCTTACAGCCTAGTTTTAGAAGAGAATGTTTGGGGTAAAGCTCTTAATGGAATAGTTGTCAATAGCATATCTCCAGAAGAAGCAGCAGACACGGCAATTGAGCGGATAAAACAAATTTTTGATGAATGGCAGTGAGCGATAAGTAGAATCGCGTAAATATTTGTAGTTGGGATGAGGCAGAAGGCAGAAGTTCTAAAATGTTTGAATGCGTGAATTTTGAATACTTCGGCTACGCGGTAGTTGAGCGCAGTCGAAACTCAGTACAAGTTTTGAATTTTGAATTGTTAATTTTATCTTGTTCTGCTACACAGTAATTTCAAAACAAAGAATATCCTGTTGCTTTTTGAACGTATTTCACAACTTTTTCATAAGATTCAGGATTACTCACAGGGTTGATGATAATAGGAATAGTGCCATCTGGCAACCAAAAAGTTATCCTGCCGTTCGGTTCATGACAAAAGGAACTGATGCAGTTGAGATTAATGACATATTCATTTTTTTCGTAAATTATTTTCACCCAGTGGGCACGCTCTAATTCTAATCCTGTCACACATTCTAAATAATCGATAATTTTTTGATAATCTTCTAGGTTATTTTGTGGATTAATTATTATGGGAATGGCACTATCGGGTAGCCAAAAAGTAACTCTGCCATTCAGTTCATAACAAAAAGCATGGACACGTTCAAAATTTACTACATATTCTTTCCTCTCGTAAAGGATTTTCACCCAGTACGCCACAACATCTCCTCAAGTCCGAAATTTACGAATGATGCACCCTGAATATCCTAATCTACTGAAGTCTTAAGTTAATGTTGCAATTAATTTTGAATTTTGAATACTTCGGCTACGCGGTAGTTGAGCGCAGTCGAAACTCAGTACAAGTTTTGAATTTTGAATTGTTATGACACCTCCAATGGTGTTGGTGTGCTAGATGTCGAAAGCGAAAGAGCGATCGCTGTTTGAATGAATCCTTTAAATAAAGGATGAGGTGTACTGGGGCGTGATTGAAATTCTGGATGAAATTGGCAAGCAAGAAAGAATGGGTGCTTGGGTAATTCCACAATTTCAACTAAACGTCCATCGGGAGAAGTACCACTAATTACATAGCCAGACTTTAACAACAAATCGCGGTAAGCATTGTTGAACTCATAGCGATGTCGATGTCGTTCATAAATTACATCTTCTTGATAGAGCTTAAAAGCTAAAGTATCAGGGAGAACACGACAAGGATATAATCCTAAGCGCATTGTACCCCCTAAATCCACAACTTCCTGCTGTTCTGGCAATAAATTAATTACTGGAGCCGTTGTGTAAGGGTCAAATTCAGCACTATTAGCACCTGTTAATCCCCCTACGTTTCTGGCCCACTCAATCACAGAACATTGCATTCCCAGGCATAAACCCAAGAAGGGGATTTGGCGATCGCGGGCGTATTTAATCGCAGCAATTTTACCATCGACTCCCCGAACCCCGAAACCTCCTGGTACAACTATGCCATCAACACCTTTAAGATAATTTTCGGCTGGTTCTGTTTCCAATTCTTCTGAATTCACCCAACGCAGACGCAGTTTGCCATAAGTGGAGATTGCAGCATGGTTGAGCGCTTCTACTACAGATAAATAGGCATCACTTAACTGTACATATTTACCAACAATGGCAATTTCTACTTCGTGCTTGGGACTATGTAACCGTTGTACCAGGGTTTGCCACTGCGTCAAATCTGGTTTGCGTTGTTCCATTTGCAGCAAGTTCAGCACTTGTTCTGCCATTCCTTCCCGTTCTAGATTTAGCGGTACTTCATAGATACTTTTGGCATCTTGGGAAGTGATAACGCATTCTTCGGGTACATCGCAAAATCCCGACAATTTCTGCTTTAATCCTTTGGGTAAAGGGCGATCGCTCCGACAAACTAAAATATCTGGTTGAATGCCAATGGATCTCAGTTCTTTAACTGAATGCTGTGTCGGCTTAGTTTTCATTTCACCCGCAGAGGCAATCCACGGCACCAAAGTTACGTGCATATACAGCACATTCTGCCGCCCCACCTCTTTACGGAACTGGCGAATTGCTTCCAAAAACGGCAGTGATTCAATATCTCCCACCGTCCCGCCGATTTCTGTAATTACTACAGAAGGATTTGTACTTTTAGCAACTCGCAGAATCCGCTCTTTAATTTCATTGGTAATATGAGGAATTACCTGTACAGTACCGCCATTGTAATCTCCGCGCCGTTCTTTATTAATGACTGCTTGGTAAATTGAGCCAGTAGTCACACAATTTAAGCGTGACATTGAGGTATCGGTAAAGCGTTCGTAATGCCCCAAGTCCAAATCTGTCTCCGCACCATCCTGGGTAACGAATACTTCCCCATGCTGAAAGGGACTCATCGTGCCAGGATCGATATTAATATAAGGGTCGAGTTTGAGAATCGACACCGAATATTCGCGCGACTTGAGCAAACGCCCTAAACTTGCTGCTACAATGCCCTTACCAATACTGGAAACTACGCCTCCAGTAACAAAGATAAACTTAGTCATAGTAGTTTGAATTTCTAACAACTTCTAAAAATACATCCCGTCATTGTGCCACAGTTGTTGTGGTGTCATCTTCTGTGATTTGCTGTGAAAAACCTCTTAGGATTAGTAATATTAGGCTGTATTCTCACCTCCTCGGTAGCATTGGCAGAGCCATCTCTTATTGTGGTTTTTCCCCAGACAAACTACCAGACAAGTGCCCAAAAAATCTTCTTTCTGGGCACTGCACCACCAGATGGTCAGGTTTTGATCAATAGTAAGCCAATTACTCGCAGCAAAGCTGGTCATTTTTCGCCTAGTTTCCCCTTGCATTTGGGGGAGAATCTTTTTACTGTGCGTTACCACAATCAAGAACTTAAAATTAAGGTGATCGGGGTTAACGCTAGCCCTGAACTACCACAGGGGGTAGCTTTTGCGAAAGATTCCCTGACTCCCGCAGTTGACATTGCCAGATTACCAGGAGAAGTAATTTGTTTTAGTGCGATCGCACCCCCTAACGCTAATGTCTCTGTAATCCTGGCTAATCAAACTATTGCCCTTTTACCACAACCTCAACAAGCACAACTACCAAGTAATTTGGCAGCTTTGACAGGTCAAAATCAGCCTCATGCCCAGTCTAGCGTAGGCAACTATCAAGGTTGCACCGCAGTGGCAACAGCCGCCGATCTAGGAAAACCTCAATTTCAACTGACACTTGACGGCAAGACAATAACTCAACCAGGATCTGGTAAGATTGAAATCCTCTCAAGATCGCAGTTGCCAGTTTCTGAGGTTACAGTAGAATCAGGCGTTGCTCGTACTGGCCCTAGCACCGATCATTCCCGACTCACACCACTGCCCAAAGGCACACGCGCAACAGTTACAGGTAGGGAAGGTGAATGGTTGCGCCTAGATTATGGCGCTTGGATTAATAGTAAAGAAACCCGCATTCTACCTGGTGCAGTTCCGCCACAGACAATAATTCGCAGTGTCGGATACCGTCAACTCCCTAGTGCGACAGAGATAGTTTTCCCCTTGCAAGTTCCCGTACCCGTGAGCGTACAACAAAGTGAGCAAACTCTCGCTCTCACTCTCTACAATACCACTGCCCAAACAGACATAATTCGCCTGGATGACAACCCCCTAATTAATCGCCTAGACTGGCAACAGGAAGCTCCAGGACAAGTAAAATACACCTTTAACCTCAAAAAAGCTCAACAGTGGGGATACAAGCTGAGATACGACGGTACAACCCTGGTTTTGGCTTTGCGTCATCCGCCTAAAATCGGGAACACAAGACGAAAGCCATTAGCTAATTTCAAGATTGTACTAGATCCAGGGCATGGCGGTAAAGAATCTGGTGCCAGTGGGCCAACTGGATATTTAGAAAAAGATGTCAATTTGGTAGTTTCCAAGTTGTTGCGGGACGAATTGGTGAAGCGAGGGGCAACGGTGGTGATGACGCGGGAGGACGACAAGGAAGTTTCGTTAGTAGAACGTCAGGCAATTATCAGTCAAGAAGAACCTGCGCTCGCTATTTCCATACATCACAACTCTTTACCCGATGATGGTGATGCCGAAAAAACCAAGGGATTCGGCGCTTTTTGGTATCAACCCCAAGCCCATAGCCTCGCCATATTTTTACAGACTTATGTAGTCAAAAAACTCGGCAAACCTTCTTATGGTGTGTATTGGGATAATCTGGCGCTGACACGTCCGACAGCTGCACCATCGGTGTTACTAGAATTGGGTTTTATGAGCAATCCCGATGAATTTGAGCAGATAGTGAACCCAGAAGAACAGAAGAAAATGGCAAAAGCGATCGCTCAGGGGATTACTGAGTGGTTTAGGAGTGTGAGATAAATTTGCAGGTACAACTAAAGTTTTACCCTGATTGTATTTGGTGGAGTGCGATCGCTATTTTTTCGCTAGTTCCTGCTCAATGTTGCGATCGCTCTTTGTTCAAGCTTTTTGACTTTTATAGTGTATTGCCAAGTATAGCACTTAGTGCTATATAATAAGTGAAGGTAATGACTATAGCATGATAATTTACAAAACCCGATGGTTTGACCGTTGGGCACGCAAAGAGGGTTTAAACGACCTTAGCCTCTGCACGGCTGTAAACGAAATGACGGCAGGACTTTACGAAGCCGATCTAGGAGGCGGACTGTTCAAAAAGCGGATTGCCCGCTCTGGACAAGGTAAGCGTGGTGGCTTTCGTACATTGGTCGCCACCAACAAGGGAGATTGCTGGTTTTTTGTTTTCGGCTTCCCGAAAAACGAGCGCAGTAACATTAACAAAAAAGAAGAAGAAGCATTAAAAAAGCTGGCATCAGTGCTGTTATCTTACACGCTACAGGATCTCGAAAAAGCCAAGCTTGAAGATGAATTGATGGAGGTAATTTGCAATGGCGAAGAAGAAATCAGCGATTCTTGAAGCCGTTCATGAAACGGCTACGGGGCTGCACAAGGCTGGACTGATGGATCAAACTACATTACGTGAATTCGACCGTCTATGTTTGTCTCCAATTGAACAGCTAGAACCTGAGCAAATTAAGGAAATACGCGAATCCTCTCATGTCAGCCAGGCAGTATTTGCTGCGATTTTAAATACAAGTCTATCAACGATTCAAAAGTGGGAAATCGGTCAGAAGCGTCCCAGTGGCACTGCTCTTAAGCTGTTGCACCTAGTTAAGAAACGGGGATTGAATAGCCTGATTGATTAAGGGGTCGTTGGTGGAGTGCGATCGCCTTGAAACATTAATAGCTCTTCTAAATTTGCGATCGCCTATCTCTAATCGTAATAGGATGTAATGGGTTATACTCTGGATTTGGCAGTATATCAATCAAGTAAAATGAAAGTTTAGTCGTTCCTGCGAGGTGTTCGATGACTATCTTTGACCGCCGCCGTCAACTTCAACAACAGATTGCTCAACTTCCAGATGACCAACTAACTCAGGTTGAGCAATATATACTTGTCAATCAACCAAGCACAACGATGTCAAAGTCTATCTCTATCTGTGTTGTATAGATTTGAGGCTTTTCTCTGGGTGTTTTTTGGCTAAGTCCTATTAATGAATTCTCTGGATTCCTTGGTTTCCAACTCTCAAGATTTTCTCGAATAGACACTAATTCCCTAATATATTTACTCACTTCGATTCTTTGACTTTCGAGAGTATTAATAACCTCATAAGCTTCTACTTCCCTTCTTTGTCGTTGCTTAAGTAAAGAGTCAAATTCATGTTGAAACCTATTAATGTAGTCATTGATTTGCTTCTCAGCTTTACGAAAATCATCTGATACTTGTTGTTCAATAACACGCTGAAGCAACTTTAGGTTTCTCTCTACTTGTGAGTCAATCTTTTGCTGAATTCTTTGAGAAGTCAATCGTAAATCAATTTCATAGTAAAATACTGTTTCCTCATACGAAATATCTACTTCATAGACTTTATCTGATTGACAGCATTGGCTATTCGTCCTTGATTCCTTCTTACTTCTAGTAAATACTTCTTGCTGATGTTGAATTTTAGCATCAATCCCAGAAAATTCAAAGTCAGGAAATTGAATTGTATTATTACCTATTTCTACTTGCAAATCGATTTTAATAGACTCAGATAGTTCGTCAGAAATAGCCTGTATTTCTCGTTTAATTTTTTGAACTAAACCTTCACGAATTATTGTTGCCTCTCTAACTAGTCTGTCCTGAGTATCTAACCAAAAACTTTGTATTATAGGGGTGCAATACTCATTAATGGTTTTACCGATTTTCTCAGCCTCGTTTTTGTTTTTGACCTTGATTTTATAGGAATCATAACTGGAAGAATCTTCAAATAAAGAACTGAAATTATCCCACATATATGTGAGAAGATTTTGATTATTTTTGTCCTTTAAAACATTTTTAGATTGATTTTCAGCCAGTCTATCAATTTCTGATTCTATGCGTTTTTTAGCAGTTTCGGCAAATTTATTAATCCCTTGGCTAAACGTAGTGATTAATGTTTGCTTTTGTGCTTGTACGGACTTTTTTACACTATTAACCTGAGATTGGGCTAAATCAGAATGTTTTTTGTACTCTTCTACTTTTTGTTGCAGTTCCTCAACTTCTAACTGCCAGCATCCGATATCTGTAATAAATGTCTCATCAATAGCTTTGGCTGTTTTGTCCAATTCATATAAAACATCACTCAATAAATTCAATCCTGAATTTTGAGTAATAGTTTGAATTACTGTCTCTTGAATTATCGGAATCCTACTATCATTTAAAGCTTGTGGTGCAATTTCTTCTGGTAAGGGAATGACATCCCTTCCTTTTTCATCTATTTGGGCATATTTAGCACTAAAAAAATGTTTAAAGTCTTTAATATGACTATCAGTTGCCTTACCTTGTTGAATAAGCTTGGATAACAACCCTTGCCATCCACTAACTGAATCAATTCTTGGTTCAGGTATACCAAATTCAATTAAATCTATTCTTAAAGATTCTATAATATCTGCGACAGGTCTATCTCTGTCTGCTTTTCTATCTACTTTATTAAGAATAAAGTAAATCTTACCTGTATTCTCTGCTAAAAATTCTTTCCGTTTCTCAATTAACTCTTTAAGCAATTCTGAGTTCGTGTTGTCCCTAAACGATGTGTAATCCAGAATGAATAATATAGCATCACAAGTTCGGAGAGCTTCTAAAGCAGTCTGCTTTAAAGAAGTTGTGTTAAACGAGACAGATTCCCACTCATTGGGGCCAGGAGTATCAACTAATGTGAAACCTGCCAGTGATGGCATTGTACTAATCGCTTCAATGGGATGTTCTAATTCAAAGCGTGTAGTATTATCTTGATTAGATTTAGCTCGAATCTCATGGGTACGCTCTAAAAATCTTTGCCGAATTTCGCTTGCTTCACCTTCTATTAAAACTATAGGTTCTCGTTTACCTGCTTGATATTCTAAAAGTCTGGGTGTTTGTCCAGCATCAATTGGACGGATATCTGTGCGACAAACTGTGCAAGCTTCTGCTTCACTTGCTAACACATCTGCACCAATTATGGCATTCAAAAAGGTACTCTTACCTGCTTTCATTGCTGCAATGACAGCAACCTGATATTTTTGTTCGGCTAAGGCTTTTAAAGCTTTGGTAAGATTATCTTCAACGCTCTGTAATCCTTGGGTACTATCTCCTTCTTTTAACCGTCCAGCCCGAAGTTCTTTCAAGTAATTTAAGAGTTGATTACCAGTATCACGAATTCTGTTATAGGTTTCTTGAAATTCTTGTTCAGGCATATTTTTAGGTTCTAGTTTCATTGGAATTACCTCCTCGTTTATATTTGATCGATTTGAAACATCTACTGGTTCCCGAATGATTTCGCGTTGAACAGCAGCAATAAGATTGCGTGCATAATAGTCACTTGGTACACAAATTAACTCTTCATTTATTTTGCAAAGAACATTATTTGTAAATTCTACTGCGTTGACAAATCCCTTCAAAGCAGCTTCTGTTGGATCTCTATCAATATCCAACATCAAAGAAATCAGACTATGCTGTAATCTAACTGCTAAACGCAAACAATCTTTTTCAACTTCATCTAAAGCGTGCTGGTGAGTTAAACCAAGAATCTGCTTTTTGCTTTCATCAGCTAGTTCATAGTATTTTTGCTCCAAGTTTGTATATTTATCAGCTAGTTCATTTGCAACAGTCCTATGATGTTTGGCAGCTTGTCTATCACTTTCCCCAACAGCGTGAGTAGTAAAAGCACCAACAACTGCTCCAACAGCTAATCCAAGAGCGCCGAAAATAAAAGGAAGCATAAAAACGATGTAATCCTCTAAGATTTAATTCCTATTGTTCTGTGAGAATATGAGGCACTTGAGAACCAGCAAGGAATTTACTATCTGCTGATGTTAATCCTAGAGATTGGGCAATAGCGACTGATTCACGTAACCGTTGCATAGCCCCTTCTATCCCCGGTACAATTGGGCGATTTGTAATTTCTTGATTAATTGCTTCTGCTTCAGCCAAAAATTCTAGATTTTTCTGGTGTTCATAAATTAGTTCATTTTCAATTGCTTGTAATCTTTCTAATTCTTGTTGAGTTAAAGATTCATAATAGATTTTCACCGTTTGTTTATGGTCATCGAGGATTTTGAAAAACTCATAAACCATACCCGCAGTTCCAACAACAGCTAAAACTGGTGCGGCTGCGGTTAAAGCGATCGCAATTGGTGGACAAGCTGCTGCTACTGTTGTGGTTACAAACGCTGTCACACCCCCAACTGTGCCACCTTTTACGGTATCTTTCAGTGTTTCTATAGCGGCTTCTTGTGCAGAAATTTCACCCCGAACTACGCGCAACGCGTTGGTTAGTAACGAAAATGGTGCTGTCGTCGCTACACCAATGGCTGCTCCCAGAGGCGCTGCTTTCACACCTGCTTTGACTGCACCTGTTAGGTTCTCAAAATGCCATTTAGCATCTAGTCTCATTTGCTCCTGCAAAGTCATGGGTTTATCGCCACGGGCTAAATTATCTTTGGCGTTTTCCCACTTGATATTTTTGGGATCGTTTGAGCCGCCTTTGCTATGCGGTTTGATATGACTAGCGTGCTTATCTGATAGGTATTTTTGGGTATTAACATCAGTAGATTTGCCATCAATCTCTGCTCTTTGAGATGGAGGGATTTTATCTAACATTTCTTGGGCTTGCACTCTAGTTCTTATCGGATCGCCAGGTCGAATCCCACCTTTATATAATCTACGGGCTGCACTTAAGGATAAATCCTGTAATTGGGTATGTTGAACGTTAATGTTAGCAGCAGCGTTAAAAGCGGAATTACGCTCTTGTTCGTCAGACATGGGTAAACCAATCTAGTGTGATGTATTAGCTTATTTTCTTATGGTTCCCATTTGAAGATAGATGCGATCGCCCCACTGCCAAACCTATAAAATGGAGCCATGCAAAAGATAGCAAAAATAGCCTTCAAGTTCTTGAAAGGTGCGTTGGCGTAGCCCCTCGTAGACATCGCTGATTTACCTACTACTGAAAAGCTGTTTGAAGTCTGTGGTAAGCTTTTGCCTGTGATTACTAAGTTTTTCGACTTAGGTAGTTGAGTGTGATCGGAAAACTGGGGTGGTATGGCAATATCAGCAAGTGTTTCACTCATACTTTGAAAAGTATTGCAGCTATTTATATAGTCTTTAACGCTTTCCATTAGGTATTACGAAGTAGTATAACACCTTGATATATCTTGATTTCAGTGCTTTTACCCTGCCAGAACCCTTTGATTGCGAATAAAAATATATGAAATCTTATATTTTGAAACTGTATGTATTTGAAAATAGGCGGCATAGTAGGAGCGATCGCTATTTTATTAAGTAATGGTAGTGCGTTCACCGGAGGTGTTGGCGCAGCCATCGCTCAAGATGCAGAAAGATATATTACTGTAGGGCATGATAAATTGGGAAACAGGGTAGCTCTGGACACGGAAACGATTAAGGGCACAGTATACAAGCTTTACGGTATCTATGGAGATGGCATCTTCGAGACTACCTTTGATGCATCGTGCAAAGAATCGCGGCTGTTTCGCAATCGCATTGCAATTTACGGCCCAGAAGGACAGCTACTTGAAGAGGATAAAGAAAAAGGAGAAATCCCTTTTGTAGCAAGTTCTTCACCAGGCAAAGGTATGAAAATTGTTTGTCAAAAAATTGGTGCGAGTGGTTGGTAGTTGCTCAATATTTTATGAGTAGGGAATGGGGAATAAGCAATGCACAATGCCCAATGCCCAATTCCCAGCTAAAAAATACTAAGGACAAAACAACGTGTCACGCGTATCTCGTCCTGTAATCGGATTAGTCCCTTTGGCAAGTTTGCACAATTTTTTTTGCTCATCAGGACGCAGCAGCGTATCGGTAAAATCTGCCCCATCAATGATTGCACCATCAAATCTGGCGTTAGCAGCAAACGCACCCTCCAACAGTGCATTTGTCAAATTTGCTCTGACTAAACGAGCCGAATCTAAAGTCGCATTTCTCAAATCAGAACCCTCCAAATTCGCAGACTCTAAATTTGCTGCAAAAAAGCTAACACCGTTCAAATTAGCTCGGCTGAAGTTGCTCTGGCGAAGATTAGCTTTGGTAAAGCTAGAGTCTGTTAAATCACGTCCTGAAAAATCAGCCTCAACCAAAATTTCTTTATTATATTCAAGTGCCAAAGCTGTTGGAGCAAAACCGACCGTTGCGGCGATGCTAACTATTCCCCAAAGGAATAAGCTGAGTATACTTGCCCAAATCCGGGCGCTTAACTTAGAATTCATTCTATTTTTAGCCAATGGCGAACCCTCCTCCATCTCATTATCCTTGAGTCAGAGATGTTAGCGCAAAAATCCTTTAAAATTCATCAACTTTCTGGAATGCGGTGGTGGCATATATGTCGAACATCACTCTTTTATGGATATTTACCCAAATTATGTTTACTTCAATTTGACTGTTGGGAATGCCACGCCAGCAAGGGAAGAATAAGCACATCATGGAAGGATGAATTTCGGGTAACTACTAGAAACTCTTATTTTGCTGTTGAATTAAATAACCGAGAATACTAAAGTTTATATGCATTGTCCAAATAGTGGTCAATTAGGAGAAGACCTAGTAGCCCAATGGTTGCAATCTACAGGTTGGATAATTCTTCATCGTCGCTTTTCTAGTCGCTGGGGGGAAATTGATATCATCGCTGAATATGATAGAAAAGTAGAGCAAGCAGGGGAGCATACAACTCTTGGAGAGGCTACGCCAACGACTACGCTCAGTAACCGTGGAAACAAGGGAGCAGTAGGACAACTCAGAACTCAGCACTCAATATTGGCATTTGTTGAAGTCAAAACCCGCAGTTCAGGTAGTTGGGATACTGGGGGAAGAAGCGCAATCACTCCACAAAAGCAAGCAAAAATCTGGCGTACAGCTGGTATGTTCTTAGCCCAGTATCCTGAGAAGGCAGATTATTCTTGTCGATTTGATGTTGCTATTGTCTACTGTCAAAGGATATCAAAAAATCTGACTGGGGTTACAGCAAATCAGGAAGCTCTAGCTACTTCATCAGTACCCGGATATAAGTTGAAGCTGCAAGAATATATTCTGGCAGCTTTTGACTCTTCAATTGAGAATGGTTAATTGGTAATCGATAAAATATCTTAATTACCAATGACCAATAATTTTGTAGTAGCGTTACAACCAAATAGTTTCACGCCAGAGTTTCTGGACAGTAACCTAAGCCCCGGACAAACTGCTGCCGGAACGCTTCAATTTCGTCTCTTTCTGGGCTACCATGAGAAACGATCGCTACCTGATAACGACGCATCACATCCACAGGGCACTGTCCAGCTTCCAAACTCCAAAGTGCCATTTGCACCCTCATTGGCGGCTCATAGCTAATTCCTAATTCATTTAGAAAAGCCCGAAAGTCGCCATCTTCTTGGGGCGAGACTTGACCTTTGAGTTTGATCCTAACCACCCAGCCATCAATTTGATGAATTACGGTGACGAACGAAACTGGTGTCTGGGGTCTAGCGTGGAGGTGTTGAACGACCCTCAGGGTTAGACTGGCATTTGCCAGATAGTACAAGTATTCCATGTTTGTTGGTGCTTGGGATCAAAGCCAATCCTACATATCTATATTCGTCAATCAGTGCCTGTTCCCGGTAGGGTAAAAGCCCCCGTTTTTAGATGGGGAGGTTTACCCAATTTTTATGTTAATTTTTCCGTGTTACTTAATAGTAACAATCTTATAGCCTAGCGGCAAAACTGAGTAAAGATGCCTTAAAGTTCCTTTAGAAGGTAAAACTTAACTCAGCCTTTTTAAGAGAGTATAAATACTAAATAAACCAAAAACTAGTACAAGTAAATTTGAAAGATACATCTAGCCCACAAGAAAAAAATTTTGAATTAGATTGCTCGGTAGCTGGCTATGACTACACACTACCTCCAGAACTCATTGCCCAAAACCCAGCAGTTCCTAGAGATACTTCGCGGTTACTGGTAGTTGATTCTCCGACTACAGGCATCGAAACAGCACCTCTACACCATATTTTCCATGATTTGCCTGCACTGCTGCGCTCTGGTGATTTGTTGGTTATGAACAATACAAGAGTCATTCCAGCGCGGCTTTATGGTCATAAATCCACTGGTGCAAAAATCCAGGTGTTGCTGTTGGAAGAACGGCAACATAACTGTTGGTTAGCTTTAGTTAAGCCAGGAAAAAGCTTCAAACGGGGAGCAAAGATTATCTTTGAACCAAGGGAAGCGGGGATTGGGCATTTAAAAGAGGCAGAGGGGCGGGGTGCGGGGGGCAGAGGGGAAAATTCTCCTTTACTTCCCTTCGGCTACACTCACGGCAAGCCTGCTCCTAGCCCCCAGCTAACGGCTACGGTTCTAGAAACAGATGCAGCAACCGGAGGGCGTTTGTTGCAATTTGATGTGCCAGAGGGAAAGACTTTGGTGCAACTGTTAGAGGTGTTTGGTGAAGTACCGTTACCACCATACATTACTACCTCAGAAGCAGCTGATGAGCAGTATCAGACAGTTTATGCTAAACAGCCAGGAGCGATCGCAGCTCCGACGGCAGGATTACACTTTACCCCAGAATTATTACAAAAGTTGCGCGATCGCAATATTAATCAAGCTTTTGTGACGCTACACGTTGGTGTCGGCACATTTCGCCCTGTGGAAGTAGAGGACGTAACTACCCATCAAATGCATGAAGAATGGATTGAAGTTCCCGCCGCTACAGTAGAGCAAATCCGCGCTACGAAAGCAGCTGGCGGGCGGATTATTGCTGTGGGAACAACGGCAGTAAGGGCTTTAGAAGGGGCGGCTCAATCTGGTAATTTACAACCATTTTGCGGAAAAACAGACTTGTTTATTTATCCTGGCTACCAATGGCAGGTAGTAGATGGTTTGATTACGAATTTTCACTTACCGCGTTCTAGTTTGTTGATGTTGGTAAGTGCCCTAATTGGCAGACAACGATTATTGAATATATACAACGAAGCGATCGCTCTTGGATATCGCTTTTATTCATTCGGTGATGCCATGCTAATTTTGCCGTCAGCTGTGGGAGTGGAGAGTGGGAAGAGACGCGATTAACCCTTGTCTGTACAAGAATTAGGAGTTAAAAGTTGGAAATTGGGAATTTTTTCATTCGTGGTGGGTACTCTGACTTATGAGGAGTTAAAAATAAGTACAGGTCTGCTATTATATGTCTGAAAAATACCTATTTTCTCATTGGTTAAATTTATTTTGTCAGGTAACACTCGGTGGCTGTTCTGCATTTTTGCTCTTGGCTGCACCGACAATTACCAATTTCCCAGTTAGCAAGCTGCTGGCAGAAACTGCAATTTCTCAGGATCTCGAAGCAGCTAGCTTTTTCCAGCAAGGAGTTACACGCTATAATCGCCAAGACTTACAAGGTGCAGAATATGCCTTTCGCCAAGCCTTGCAGCGAGATCCTAACCTTGGGGCAGCACGGAATTATCTGGGTAATATATTTATAGAGCAAAATCGCCTGGATGTAGCTTTACAAGAATTTACAGAGGCGATAAAACTTAATCCCAATTCTAGCGAAGCTTATTACAACTTAGGGTTAGTGTTGCACCGACAAGGAGAAAAAGATGCAGCAATTACCGCTTATCGCCAGAGCTTGGTGATAGATTCCACAAGGGTGGCAGCACTGTATAATCTGGGTTTGTTGCTATACGAACAAGGAAAGTTAGAGGAAGCGATCGCAGCATATCAAAAAGCAATTAATCTAGATAGCAGCAATGCCAATGCTTATCTTAACTTAGCGATCGCCTTGCAACAACAAGGTCAAATCGAGCCTGCGATCGCCAGTTATCGCCAAGCTTTGAAGCTAGATCCTAAAAATGCCGCAGCCTACAGCAATATGGCAAATTTGCTAGCAATGCATGGTCAAGCTCCTGAGGCTATTTCTGTTTATCGGCAAGCGATTCGCCTAAATCCAAAAAGTGCCTCAGCTTACTATAACTTGGGAGTAACTTTATATAATCAGGGCGAGTTCAAAAAAGCCAGTGGAGTCTTGAAACGCGCTCACAATGAATATCGCGAGCAAGGTAACATTGAACAAGCCCAGAAAATTGAGCAGTTAATGCAGCAAATTGCTCAGAAAACTGGGCAACAGCAACCTCAAACCAGTCAAACAGCTACTCCTTCTCAGAGTTCAGATTCTACAGTACAAACACCTGAGCCACAGACGCCAAATCAACCAGAAACGCCCGCGAACCCTGGCGATGTGCCTGTCTCAGTTGAACCACAATCCACTTCAACAAGTCCCGGACAATAAAAAACTCAGGGTTAAGGCGATTTGCCCTCATCCCTCAACCTCTTCTCCCAAAGTTGGGAGAAGGGGAGCGAATTTCAAAGTCCCTCTTCCAAGCTTGGGAGAGGGATTTTGATTCATGCAATAAGTCTATTCTCTATTAAAAGGTGTTGGAGGTTAGTTTTGAGTAAAAGTTGCACACGGCATAACTCCTAACTGTTAATTTTTAACTCCTAACTTTTTTAAATCGGCAAACGATTAATATCTTTATTGCAACCAATAACAACCATTGCTGAACCACGCTCTAAACGCTTGGTAGCGTCAGGATTAATTTGAAATTTCCCATCCTGGCTTACTGCTAACAAATTTAAACCGTATCGGTTACGAAGTTGAAGTTCGGTGATAGTTTTGCCGTGAAATTCATCAGGCACAATCAACTCTACAATACTGTTATCTGGGTCGAGGTCAAACCGATCTAGAATTGCTGGTTTGGTAAGAGTACGCGCTAGGGCACAACCCGCTTCATACTCAGGAAAAACAACATGATCTGCACCTACTCGCCGCAACAGTTTACGATGAACTTCACTAGAAGCTTTAGCAACTACATGAGGTACACCAGCCTCTTTCACATTTAGGGTGGTTATGATACTTTCTTGAACGTAGTTGCCAATTGCGACAATTACAGTATCAAATTCAAAAATTCCAGCTTCTTTGAGTGCGGCTGGTTCTGTAGAGTCTAGTTGCAAAGCATGACCAACTATTCCCTCAGTTAATGCTTCTGAAACTCGTTTTTCATCAATATCTGTTGCCAGCACTTGATAACCAAAATTGTGCAGTGTGGAACAGACAGACCTTCCAAAACGACCTAACCCAATTACAGCAAATTGGTGGTTATCTTTACGTAAACTGCGAAAAAAACTTAATGATGACAGATTCACCCTTTTTATCCTTATGATGGCTCCCTGTATTTAGGGCAAAAAACGGATATGCCGCTTGAATGAAAAATTTTATTTTTGCCTTCTAATGTATATTTTATCAGTTTGGGCATTAGTTCTTCTTTATCCCTATTCCTATTTCCTCTCCCTAACTATCCCACGAGTAAATTTTCTTCAGGATAGTGAATTCTGGTAGGGCGGGGGTCTCCTAATACAGCAGACATCAGCAGTAAAACACCTACTCTTCCAACGTACATAGTGAGAATTAAGATGAGCTTTGCTGCTGTAGAGATAGTCCCTGTGATGCCTGTAGAAAGACCCACGGTAGCGAAGGCTGATACTACTTCAAACAAAATTTGAATAAAATCTAATGTTGGATCTGTGAGGCTAATTAAAATGGTGGCTAAAATTACGACTGCTACCGATCCTACTAACACACCTACAGCTTTCAAAATTAAAGTTATTGCTATCTTGCGATCGTATAATAAAACTTCTTCTTTCCCCCGAAGAATCGTTTTTGTACAACTGGTTAGAACTCTCAAAGTTGTTGTTTTCATACCTCCCCCTGTACCACCTGGACTTGCGCCAATAAACATTAGTGCAATCGTAATAAATAGACCAGCAGTGGTCATTTTGCTAATATCAATGGTATTAAAACCAGCAGTTCTGGGAGTAACTGATTGAAACCAAGCTACTAATATTTGGTCGCGGAAATTTAGAGAACCAAATGTTTCAGGGTTTCTAATTTCTATACAGAAAAAAGCTATTGCTCCTATTGCTAATAATATAATAATTGTGCTGGTTGCAACTTTAAAATCGAGTGATAACAATTGCTTTTTAAGAGATTTTTGGAAAACGCGATCGCGCAACCAAAGATACATTTCTAAAATTACCTGATAGCCAATTCCCCCAAAGATAATCAACATGCTAATGGTGAAGACTACTAAGAAGGATGACTGATAGCCAATTAAGTTATCTTTAAATAAACTAAAACCAGCATTATTCCAAGCATTGATGCTATGAAAAATCGCTAACCAAAGTCCTTGACTCCACCCATACTTTGGAACAAAAGCTGGTAGAAGTAAGAAGACTCCGGTAATTTCAAAAATTAAAGTTGTGGCAATAATTGAACGGATAACTTGGGAGCTACCACTCATACCTGGCCGGTCTAAAGCTTGTTGAATGGCGATTTTTTGCCGCATATCAAACTTACGACCAATGAGCAAAATCAGAAATGTGGTGGTTGTCATGTAGCCCAAGCCGCCAATCTGAGCTAATAGGGCAATAAATAACTGACCCCAAAAGGAAAAGTAAGTACCAGGATCGACTACTGATAAACCCGTGACACAAACTGCGGATGTGGAGGTAAATAGTGCCACAATCAGGTTATTCCATGTACCATCGCTAGTTGAAAAAGGCATCATCAACAGGATAGTACCAACAGCAATGACAGCCAGAAACCCCAAACAAATTGTGCGAGCAACAGTCATAATTAATTCAAAATTCAAAATTCAAAAAGTCAGATTTAAAATGGGTTGCTAGATGCTTTAAGCTGTAGCCCGATTTGGGAGAATTGACATAAATTCGACTCAGTAAAGTTTATTAAGGTAAAAGTGAGAAATTTGTCCCAGGAGGATAAATCTCGGCTTACCTTTTCGGGAAGTAAAAATACCCTTATTTAATTAAAAACATACATGGTAGCCTACCTGTATGTTTTTTTTGAATTCTACTTCGTCTCAATACTACTTTTTTCATGAGTGCAACACTTTACCAGCAAATTCAGCAGTTCTACGATGCTTCCTCTGGTCTGTGGGAACAGATTTGGGGCGAACATATGCACCACGGCTACTACGGTGTCGATGGCAGTCAGAAAAAAGACCGCCGTCAAGCTCAAATTGATTTAATCGAGGAACTGCTCAATTGGGCAGGGGTACAAGCAGCAGAAAATATCCTCGATGTCGGTTGTGGCATTGGTGGCAGTTCTTTATACCTGGCAGAAAAGTTTAATGCTAAGGCTACAGGAATTACTTTGAGTCCTGTGCAAGCTGCCAGAGCAACAGAACGCGCAACGGAAGCAAATTTGAGTCTGAAAACTCAGTTTCAAGTCGCCAATGCTCAAGAAATGCCCTTTGCTGATAATTCTTTTGACTTGGTTTGGTCGCTGGAAAGCGGCGAACACATGCCAGATAAAACTAAGTTTCTCCAGGAGTGCTATCGGGTATTGAAACCTGGCGGCAAGTTAATTATGGTGACTTGGTGTCATCGAGCAACTGATAAGTTACCACTGACGCCAGATGAGGAAAAGCACTTGCAGGATATTTATCGGGTGTATTGTTTGCCTTATGTAATTTCTTTACCAGAGTATGAAGCGATCGCCCGTCAACTTCCATTAAACAATATTCGCACTGCCGATTGGTCAACCGCCGTCGCGCCCTTTTGGAATGTAGTCATTGATTCGGCATTTACTCCCCAAGCACTTTGGGGCTTACTCAATGCCGGCTGGACTACTATTCAAGGGGCATTATCACTGGGGTTGATGCGTCGCGGTTATGAGCGTGGGTTAGTTCGGTTTGGATTGTTATGCGGGAATAAATAGAAACAAGACCGCGCTGTAATGAAACAGCGCGATCGCACTACAATTTAAGAAATTCAATTCCGATTACCCTAGCAGCTTGTCCACCGTCAACAACTCAAGTCTCAAGAAAGAATGAGTTTTATTTTCAAAAATTTGAATAAAATGTCTCCTGAAGAATTACAGTCTATCTGCTAACAAGCTTAAGACTGACACCCTCAGTCGTAGTTTATTGCAAGGTATTAAAATAATTCGTAATTCGTCTTGTAGAGACGTTGTATTGCAACATCTCTACATACTACTAAATCCCACCAATAACCTTAACTAAGCGGTAAGGAATAAGAGTTACAGAGAGTTCTTGCCTAAGTGATAGCTTAGATAAGGGAATTTAGCGTGTTTCATTCAACGACTGTTACTGAGGCCCCTTCATTGGATGGAGGTATAGCGGGTAATTCCAGACAGTATCCAGCACCATACACTGTCTTGATATAGCGGGGATGGCGAGGATCTGGTTCTAGCTTGGTTCTCAAGTGGCGAATATGCACTCGAATCGTTTCTATGTCATCATCAGGATCGTAGCCCCAAACTTCTCTGAGGATTTCGCTGGGAGAAACTGTTTGACCGTGGCGTTGCAGCAAGCAGTGAAGTAGCTCAAATTCCAAGTGAGTCAATTTCACCGTCTCATTGAACCATATTGCCTCAAATCTTTCGGGAACGAGGGTTAATGAGCCATAGTTGAGAATCTCACTATGCTTTGCGGCTTGGGGAATCCGGTCAGTACGCCGCAAAAGTGCCCGCACCCGCGCCAGCAGTTCTTCAACTTCAAAAGGTTTGGTGAGGTAGTCATCTGCGCCAGCATTGAAGCCTTCCACCTTGTCCTGAGTTTGGCTCAAAGCCGTCAACATTAACACGGGAATCTCAGAGGTGCGATCGTCGCGGCGCAGGCGTTGACAAACGGTAAACCCATCTACCCTGGGCAACATTAAATCGAGCATGATCAAGTCTGGTTGTAGTTGGAGAGCCAGTGCTTGACCTTTGATGCCGTCTTCAGCTTGACTAACATCGTAGCCAGCCATTTCCAAGTTGACGGCAACTAGTTCTGAAATCGCTGGGTCATCGTCTATGACAAGAATCCTCGGCATTCTTAAAAAATTATTACTACTTATTAAGGATAATTAACAACCTTTGATAGATACAAAGATTTTTGAATCAATTCTAAAAAAGTTTCTAAATCTTACATAAATATTAAGATTAAATGACTGTGAAATCAAGACTCAATTACACGAAATCTTATAGTCTATGATGTGTTATACTCCCCCCTACAATCCGTCTTGGTTTTTACAAAACGGTGTGATGATGACTGTATACACCGCTTTGTGGGGAAAACGTAACTGGGAAATTACTGTTCGAGACCCAGAACCGTCTTATCACGAAAAAATCTTTATTGGTGGCCAAGGTGTGCCAATTTTTGGCTTGGTTGCCATCCCGGAAAATGCTCACAGCACGATTATTGGTACTTATGGCATTACCGGAGAGTTAGAGACGGAATGGTTTTTGAGGGTGCTAGGACGTAAAGCTTACGCTCAAGGCTATGCTGTGGTGTTATTTGATTGGCGGGCCCACGGCAAAACCGCCGAATTGTCGCCGACTCTCACCTCTGATGGTTTGTATGAGGGGGAAGATTTTGTTCGCATTGCCGCCGCTGCGAAGGCAATGGGATGTCCGGGTAAATTTTGGTTTACAGGATATTCTTTAGGAGGACAGTTGGCACTCTGGGCGCTGAAGGTGGTTGGTGAGGTGATTAGGGAGTATGGAGATTTAGGGCTAGAAGATAGCGATATTGGCGGTGGTATGGTGATTTGTCCAAGTTTGGATTCACAGCGATCGCTATCTTATCTGGTTACAAAGCCTTTCGGTAGATATTTGGAAGCAGGGATTGCCCAAAATTTAAAAAAACTGGCGTGGCGGATTCATGATGCCCATCCTGGAAGCCTTGACCCAGAAGCGATTGAACGGGCGAATAGCATTTGGGGTTTTGATAATGAATTGGTAATTAAGCGACTTGGTTTTCCTTCTGTGGAAGCATATTACCAAGCTAGCAGTGCTTTACAAATATTGCCGCAAATCTCAAAACCGACTTTGATTCTATATGCTGCTGACGACCCACTTTTTGACCCAGCTATCATACTGGAATTAGAAGAAGCGTGCGATCGCAATTCTGCAATAGATTTGTTACTTACTCAGTATGGCGGTCATGTTGGCTATTTGAGCAGTAAAGAGTGCCAGCGTCAAGTACAAGACCCCGATCTTTGGTGGGCATGGAATCGGGTTTTACAATGGTTAGAGCAACAACGAACAGAGTAATAGGCGAGACGATATTCTAGTTGTAGGATACTCGACGGATGGAGTCGTATTGCTTGGAAGCCCAAAATAGAGAGGATGACATTGACCCAGAAGTTACCACAATATCATTGGTAAACCAGCAATAACAGAAGCAATACCTGTCCAGAGAGTAAAACGCGCAATATCTAACTCATCCAAAGCAACGCTCATTTGCCTAATTGCTAATAGCAGCGCTGCCAGTAGTAGTATAAAGAAGGCAAAGTACTCCAAATTAATAATCATTCATCCTCACTATGTTCTACAAAAAAGTAGTTCTAATAGTTTATTAACAAGCTTTGGTAAGGTTTTTTTGTTTTAGATTTAACACTTTCTGAGAAAAACTATTTCCTACTGAAGAGATATCTACTTCAGAATTAAACAAACTATTAAAATACAACTCCCTTGACCTTTTGACTCAATGACCGCTTCTAATCATATTTGGCTACCTGCACCGACGGATTTAACTTTGCTACCAGATGATATTCATGTCTGGCGCATAGACCTTGACCAACCAGAAACACAACTGCAAAATTTAGCAGCAACTCTTTCCAGTGACGAAACATCTCGTGCTGAACGGTTCTATTTTCAGGAACATCGACAGCGTTTCATCGCAGGTCGCGGTATTCTCCGAACTATATTAGGGCGCTACTTGAGTATCCAGCCGTTACAAGTGGAGTTTAATTATCAACAGCGTGGCAAACCAGTACTAGCAGATAAATTTGCCGATAGTGGACTGGCGTTTAACTTGTCTCATTCCCAAGGGTTAGGTTTGTGTGCAGTGAATTGTACTCGCCCAATTGGTGTAGACCTAGAATATATTCGCCCGATGTCTGATTTGGAAGCTCTTGCCAAACGGTTCTTTTTACCGAGAGAATATGAGATGTTGCGATCGCTATCTCCCAACCAACAGCAAGAAGTATTTTTCCGTTACTGGACTTGTAAGGAAGCTTATTTAAAAGCAACTGGAGATGGACTATCTCAGTTAGAGCAAATTGAAGTGTCGCTCACTCCCACAGAACCAGCCAAGTTACAGATATCTGAAGACTGGAGTCTGTTTGAACTAGTACCTGCAAACAATTATGTTGCTGCTGTTGCTGTAGAGAATTTTGGCTGGAATTTGAAGTGTTGGCAGTATTAATCCTAGTCATTTGTCATTAGTTATTCTTCGCCAATGCCCAATACTTCGACTTGGCTCAGTACAAGTGCCCAATGCCCCATGCCCCTTACTTATCTTCCTGCATATTTCTCACAATTCTTGTCACGAGTTTTCTAGGTACAAATCTGACGCTTTTTGCCAGGAGTTTATTCATAAAACCAGGAATGACAATGGTTTTGCCCTTCATTAAGCCGTGAAAACCAATTTCGGCTACTGTTCGTGCATCCATCATCTTTTTGCCCTTGAGCAACTTAGAGTCAGCCATCCCGGTTCTTTCGTGAAAGCCAGATTCTGTTGAACCTGGGCAAAGAACTGTCACAGTGACACCTGTACCTTCTAATTCATTAGCGATCGCTTCCGAAAAAGATAAGATATAAGCTTTAGTAGCAAAATAAACCGCCATTAAAGGCCCAGGTTGAAAAGCAGCAGCCGAGGCGACGTTTAAGATTTTGCCTTCACCTTGCTTTACCATGTGCTTCACGAATAGCTTGGTTAGATGAGTGAGACACACCAAATTTACCTGTAGCATTTCCAATTCAGTCGCTAAGTCTGTTTCATGAAATAATCCATAGATACCAAACCCAGCATTATTTACTAGCACATCAACATTAATATTGGCGAGTTGCAACTCTGTGAAAATTTCTTCAGGAGCCGTTGAAATAGATAAATCCTTGACAATAGTTTTGACAAGATTTCCAAATTTTTTTTGGAATTTACCTGCAATTTCTACAAGCTTTAACCCGTTTCTGTCTACTAAGACCAGATTGTAATCATGAGCAGCAAAAATACATGCTAATTCATAGCCAATACCACCGGCTGCCCCAGTAATAAGAGCAGTTTTTTTGCTCTGACCTTGATGTGTTGTGTTCATGTAAGAATATTGGTGAATTCAACTTGATGAAGCTGCGTTGCATTTACAGTGATTCTCGTTCTACAATTAAGTACGCGTAATATCTGAACCGACGATAAACGTCTTGAGTTATTACCCTTTCAAATACTTGTGTGATGCGTTAGATAGATGTAGCATTCCAAACGCAAATTTAGGATTTATGCATCTAAGAATTTGAGCATTAAAGAAGTTACGTTATTTTATACTGCTAGTATGGGCTTTTGATCGCTCACAAAAACCAGCAGTTAAAATAAAACTTTTATGCCCGACATTAACCATTCTATCCTCGATTGCTTCTGTCAAGAGGTGAATACTAAAAATTTACATTATTGAGCATAAAAAAACAGGGCAATTATATTGCCACTGTTAGTATATGTGTTGTTGCTGGCATCTGGAATATTGGCTATTCAGTAATACTGTGTTGTAAAAAACATGAACTAAAAAATATTTTGCAGGGTGTGTTACGGCTTCCGTAACGCACCGGAACTAACCGAGATAGTGCGTTACTTCCCTAACACATCCTACGCAATTTGTGAATTACTAAGCGAGATTCAAGAAACCACTTTGAATCAAGTAAGCGGTATAAGTCATAAACAATTGAGAATCAATTGGAGGACAAGCAATAGAACTACCTGCCAATGCATGAAGAGTATCTTGGCAGCTAATATGGGGTCTTCTAGCTTGTAAATACAAATCAGGAATAGTCAGTTGTTCATCAGACCAACGTTCCAGTAAAAATGGTCGCAGAGTGTACAAAGGATTGTCCGCAGAAGTCACATTGTTGATTAACTCAGATTGCCATTTTTCATAAGGAATCATTTCAACTGAATAACCAAACGAGCGTATCCACTCAACTAGTATTTTCAAAGAAACAGGTTGGGGATGTTGTAAATTAAAAGCTTTACCTATGGATTCTTTTTGGCGTGATAGATAAACGATCGCTTTACTTACATAATCCACAGGTGACATATCCAACATATAATCTACATCAGGGAAATATCCCATTTGTAGACAGCCCTTGGTCATCAGATTGATAAAATCATGGGTGTTACAAATGCCTGTTTTGCTATCACCAGAAATCAGTGGTGGTCTATGGATAGTTACAGGCAGTCCACGGTCACGAGCAATTTTAACTAACTTTTCAGCTACCCATTTAGTTTGTGAGTAACCAAGATAAATACCTTCCCAATGATTGAATTCATCCTGTTCTTTAACAACCTTGCCAGCATAAGCAGTGGATTCAAAAACAGCAACGCTAGAAACGTAATGTACAGGCTTGACTTTAACTTGACAAGCTAATCTCAAAACTTCTTGGGTTCCCAAAACATTGGCTGCCTTCAGTGCTGAGTATGGGAAAACATAATTCAACAAAGCACCACTATGATAAATAGTATCAATATTTGCAGCTAAAATTTGAAACTGTTCTGAACCAATACCTAACAATGGCAGAGATAAATCACCGACAATCGGAATAATTCTGGAGGTAAATTTTTCCTGCCAAATTGCATATTGTTGCAAATTATTTTGGAGTTTGCTTTTGCCTTCTTCGGCATTCGCAGCACGCACTAAGCAATAGATATTCGCATTAGTTTCTTGTAGCAATTCCCGGATGATAAAAGCTCCTAAAAAGCCTGTTCCTCCAGTTAAAAAGATGTTCTTGGGTTCACCTATAGCTAGATTAGATGCAGCGCTGGGATGAATTGTGGGGTCAAGAACAGCCTCAGCACCTAAATCTAGAACAGAGGGCGCAGTGTTGGCATTGGAGGTTGTCACACCTGTATCTTGAATTGGCGAACCATCTTGCACTTCTTCAGCTAAACGCTGTGAAAGAGCTTCAATATTTGGGTAATGCCACAGCAACAACGGAGATGGTTGAAATCCTAGTAATTTTTCTAAGTTACTGACTAGAATCATTGCTTGGGCTGAATCTAACCCATAGTTTTCTAAATGTTCTTTGACATCTATTTCATCAGTTGCGACTTCTAGCAACTTAGCTAAGTTAGATACCAAAAATATTTGAATATCGTCTGCTGTGAAAGACTGTTTTATAGTCATTTTTAAATCTCCAACAATGATGTAGAACGAATAGGGTGATATTGACTGTAATAATCGGAAGCTTGTAGTCCTTGAATTTTCAAATTTTGGACACGGTACAAAAAGGCTGCACCAGTCATAATTTGATTAGCAACATCAACTACACCACGATTATTTGGTTCAGATAAATAAGAACCGCGTACCCAGTCATTGAAACCGCCCATTGCCGGGCCACACCAAATTTGATAATCTACTTCTCTACCTTTTTCACCAGAACTAGACCAACGGGAAGATAATCCTAGATACCAACGGAAAATCAACGCCATTTTTAGTTTAGGATTATTGACTGCTTTCCCAAGTTTTTCAGGATTCTTTTGGGATAAATAAGCCGCAGTTCCTTCCCATACTTCAGCAATAGTTTTGCGAAAAACTTGTTTTTCTAATTTCTCTCTTTCTGCCAAAGGAATCTCTTCAATGGAATCATAAGCGCGGTAGAGTTCAAATAATTTCTGCGCTCGCATGGGGAACATTGTACCCCGTTTGAGAACTTGCAATTTGACTCCCATTTCAAACATATCTGCTGCTGGAGCCATTATCATATCAGCCATTTCTGCTTGGGCTAGTAACTTTTTGGTATGTTCACAAGCCCCAGATTCAACACATGATTGATTAATGGAACCAGTCATTACATAAGCAGCACCCATCATAAAGGCTGCTAATGCTGATTGTGGTGTACCAATTCCCCCTGCTACTCCGATTCTAATGGGTGTTTGGTAATGATATTGTGCTTGAATTTCATCCCGCAAGGCAATAATAGAAGGCAGCAAACAAACCAAGGGACGGTTATCTGTATGACCTCCAGAATCAGCCTCGACGGTAATATCATCAGCCATTGGAACTTTGGTTGCAAGAGTTGCTTGTAACTCGGTAATTAATCCTTGTTCCAAAAGTTCTTTGATAATTCTCGCTGGTGCTGGTTGGAGAAATTTAGTCGCAACTTCTCGGCGAGAAATTTTGGCAATGACTTTATTTTTGATTTCAATTTGATTGGCGCTATTCAAACCCAATCCAGCAACACGGTAATAAACAATGTTGGGGGTCAAGTCGAGAAATGCAGATGCTTCTACTGTTCTCACTTGATATTTGAGGTATAAATCTACAGCCCGGCGTTCAATCGCAGGTTCATTAGGACTGTGGATTAAATTAAATGCATAAGGCCCTTGAGGTAAAGCTTGTTGAATGCGATTTATGGCTGCTTCCAAACGTTCTGGAGTTAAACCACCTGCACCAAAGGAACTCAAAATTTGTTCTTTACCGAGTGCAATGACCATTTCTTCAGAGGCAATTGCGCCAGCCATTGCGCCGGTAACGTAAGCGTATTTCACTCCATAAGAGGAGAGAAAATTGGGGTCGCCAAATTGTTGAATGCGGATTGGGGCTGCAAATGTTAGCAGTTCTACTTGTGCTGTTGTGCCATTATCACCAGGGCATAAATACCCCTCATTTGTGACACCGATTTTTCCGGCAACTTTCACGATGTAGCAGGGTTTATTTAACACCATCAATTTATCTTTGATGGTTTGTTTCTCAAAAGATACAGTTTCTAAAGAACCTTTCCAAACCTGGTTTTTGTTATAAGACCAGGCAGAGAAATTAAGGCCATTATCGTGTTTACTTAGTACCGTATCTACGGTTGTCACGGCAGTTATCCCTCGGATTATACAAACAATGGATGATAAGGTTGAAGGTTGAAGGATGTAAACTCTTGGAAAAAGTTTCAATACGTTTGGTTAGCTTGTTCATCGCTTGAAGATCCCCCCAACCCTCCTTAAAAAGCAGGGAGGTTATTTTCTTTATTTACCCCCTTTGTAAGGGGATCGCCGTAGGCGGGGGATCTTAACCGAATCATATTGACAGGAGTCTACATTTGGGATTCTCAGGATTCGTCGTTAAGCAAGTTTTGGGCACAAGCTAGTTGCAATTGAATGATTTCGCTCATTTGTTGACTGTAATCTTGTCTAGCTTGTAAAAAGGCAGTGTGTGCTTTAGTTATCTTTGAATTATTAGCATTGAGCTTTTGATACTGAGTCTTATTTAAATCGAACATGCTGATGATGCTACTAATTTTTTGAGTGATGACAGGTGGTGAATAAAGAGGATTTTGCTGCCCAATTGCGCTTGACTCAAAAGATTGTAATTGTTCTTTCGATTCAAAAACGTTATCAATGATATTTTTCGGTTTTACTTCTTCTGCCTGAGGCAAGATGTGAGAGGAATAAGTTTCTTCTGGGGTTATGTGGTTGGAAGTATTAAGATAATCTGTGATTTCAGATTGTTGGAGATTAGGTATATCTAGATGCTGTATTTTGAAGCGCTCGCACTTAATATCCTCAACCAATTTTTCAACTAGTTTGCGATTTTCATCACTCAAAATTGTAGCAGCGATCGCTTTCCCACCCAAGGTAACTGTTCTCAATGTTGCTTTGTTTGAATTAGCAGTGTCTTGGACTTTGCTATACAGTGGTGATAAATCCACATTCACCTGATGGCTGAGTAGTTTTGCTAATGCTTTGACCATTGAAGCATGGTCATCCATCCCTCTACGATTTAGAGAGACTGTGATATGTTCTTTGTCGCCGAGAATTTTATCAATCCATCGCGAACAAACACTACCAGCGCCCGCTTCTAGAAATATTTTGACTCCATCACCGTAGACACGATTAACTAATTGCGGAAAATCAAGTTCTTGGCACAATCCTTTAGCGATATTGTGAGCAATAGTATCTCTTTCGAGTGCAACTGGTTGATAATCGGCGGCAGAATAAAACACAATCCCAGGAAGATTTTGTGATGGTAAGCTGTTTACCTTCTTGATTTCCTCGAACTGCGATCGCATCGCCTCACAATGTATCACATGGTCGAAGGGAGCGGGGAAAGAATTACAACCTAAAGTTTGAATTACTCGCTTACAGGCGGCATCGTCACCAGCAATTAATACTTCTTCTGGTGTGTTGATTTGAGTTAAGTAGACGTGATTTTCATGTTTCAGGCATTCTCTAACTTGAGATGGAGTAGCCATGAGAACATACGTATTCCAAAAATTGTTGTTTGGTGAATCTGTTAATCCCCAATATTCACGCACAGCATTTTTCGGCCCAGATAACTTATCGCCAAATAAAGGTGATGAGTTTAAAGTGTTACTTCCACCTTCAAAATCACTCCAAACCCCTTGGGCAACCATCATACTAGTTTCACCCAAGCTATACCCAAAAACGCATTGCGGCTTGACTTTAAAATCATCTCGGAAAATTGCTGTCATGTATCTAGCAAAGGCGATTTCACTTTCAAACATTGCTAGTGAATCATCTAACAATTGCTTTTCGAGAGTTTCTAATTGCCTGGTTGTCAATTTAGGCAAGCTTCTGGGATAAACCAATTTTTCAACATCAGCAGCCCGATTGTAGAGATTGTTACTTTTTAAGTCCTCGAAGACTTTCGGAAATAAGCGGAAGACGGTGCGACCAATGCCAATATAAGAATTGACTGCTGCGGGGTAAACGTAAGCAACTGCTCCGGTTTTACCCAATGGTTTCGCTGTGAAATAACTACCTATTGGTGTTTGCCAATCTGTACCATTTTCAAAGGCATTATTTACACCTTTGCGGGCAGATTCAATTTCTTTGAGTAGTTCTTTTGTGTTACGTCCTGCGATTGATAAGACGTATTTTGCATCAGATTGCTGTTGAAAGGTAGCGAATGTTTGGCTGGCGGTAGCTGATAAAGAAGAACTAGCTTCAATGGATTTTTGGAGATGGTTTAGGATATCGGGTATAGTGGAGCGATCGCTAACTGCGATCGGAAACAAATGAAAAGGCATTTGTTGCAAATATCTGTTGTCGCGCTCCTCTTGGCTGGGTTCCTCCGATAAGATTAAATGGGCGTAACTGCCATCTATGCCCATGCTATTAATTGCTGCTATTCTGCGTGTGCCGCCTTTATCGACAAACCAAGGTCTTGATTCCATTGCCACATAGAAAGGACTACCTTCCCATACTTGCGGTGTTTTGACACCAGACCATTTGGGTGTGGCGGGAATATACCTGTAATAAAGACAGAGGGCGGTTTTGATTAAGCTAGCAATTCCCGATGCTGTATAGGTGTGACCGATATTGGCTTTAACGCTACCTAACGCACAATGCAGACCATTGCCCACTTTCGGATAAGCTTGCAGTAAACCTGTGATTTCGGCTTCATCCTCCTGGGGAACGCCACTACCGAAGACTTCTACATAGTTAACCTCTGTGGGTTGAATCTCTGCCATCTCAAAAGCTTGTTTGCAGACATTGCTGATAGCTGAAGCATCAGGTTTTACCAAAGTATCACTCAAAGTAGAATCACCTTGTGCGAAACTCATGGCATCAATTACTGCATAGATGCGTTCATTATCTTCCTTAGCAGCTTCGTAGCGCCTGAGGACGACAGCACCCGCACCTTCGCCAACCGTCCAGCCGTTAGCTTGTTGGTCATAACCCAACGTGTTGACACCCGTATTAATTGAGGCAAATTGGCTGCGGAATAAGACATTTTCCACACCGCCTGCTAAATCTACTGCACCCACAACTACCGCGTCTACTTCTCCCGTAGCGAGTAGCATTTGGGCAACTTCCAACGCCTTGAGGGCAGAATTTTCGCCAGCGCTGACAGTGAATGCAGGGCCAGTGAAATTCCACAAAGCAGAAATCCGGCTTGCCATGATGTTGGCGATGTGACTTACATATTCGCCGATTTCTACTGGTTGGTGAATGCTATCTTTGACGATAGTTTCTAGTTGGGAAAGCTGTTGGGCAGGTAGAGAAATTCCTTGGTTGAGTAAGCCATCCTTAACTTGCCAAGACAAATTCCATCTTTGCTGTAGCTGATGCACAGAGAATTCTGTCTCGGCAGCGACAATCACAGCCACATTGCTACCCTCCTGTAGTTTCGCATCTTTGACGGCGCGATCGCTAACTTTCAGAAGCAACAATTGTTGTGGGTTTAGCTTTTCGATTTCATTCGGTGGGATTTTGCACGATAAAGTATCGATTTCAAAATCTTTGATGTATGCCCCAATTGGTGCTTTTCCATCTGCTAAACCGTACTCTTTCAAAACATTTTCTTGATTTTCTATACCGTGCCATCTTTGAGGCGGTAGGGAAGTAAAATGTTGTGTGCCATCATAAATGCTGCGTTCAAAAGCATCCAAACCATTGCAGTTACCGAAAAAGGCATCCATGCCGACAATGGCAACTTTGGTAAGTGGAATAGGTGGAGTTGATTCAACTGATTCTGCTGTATTTCCTTGTTCTAAAATCAGATGAGAATTAGTACCGCCAAAACCAAAAGCGCTAATAGCTGCCCGTTTAATTGGTGCGTTCTTATTAGGCCATGCTGTAGCTGTTCTCACAATCTTGTCGGCGGAAATTGTACCTTTTTCTGATGTTAAAGGTTCCGAAACATTCATGGTTACTGGAATTACACCATGAGACATACTCAAAATCACTTTAGTCAAGCCAACCATGCCAGCAGCAGTTAGCAAGTGACCAGTATTTGCCTTAGCAGAACCCAGCAGAGGCGCAGCTTGATTTTGGCCAAAGAATGTTTCGATGGAATTGAATTCGGTTGTATCTCCTAGTAATGTGCCGGTGGCGTGACACTCTAGATAATCGATGGTTTTTGGGCTAACTTTTGCCTCATTATAGGCTCGTTCAAAAGCTAGAATTTGCCCTTTAGGGTTCGGACTGAGTAGGTGTTTACCTTTGCCATCATTTGAGAGTCCATTACCGCAGATGGTAGCTAGAATATTATCGCCATCTCTAACGGCATCAGAATATCTCTTCAGCATCACCATCCCAACGCCATCGGCGGGAATTAGCCCTCTAGAGGATTTATCTAAGGGGCGGCTAATGCCGTTTTCTGCATATCCTTGAACACCGGAAAATAACATCCGCACAAATAGGGAATCTGCACAACTGATGGCTCCAGCTAACATAACATCAGCTTTGTGTGACCATAAGTAATGAGATGCTAGTTTAATCGCATAAAATGAAGAAGAACAAGCAGCATCCAGACATAAATTAATCTGAGATAGTGATAGTGCTTGAGCAACGATAGATGCTGGTAAACCAGATATCATCGCATTGTATAAAGATGCTTTAGTTGCACTTGAGCCAGCTAAATTAAAGTCTTCATACTGCAAAAGTTCTCTAACAGCCGGGGTAATAGTTTGCTGGTAAATTGGCGAGAATAATTGATTAGATAATTTTGTCGGGAATGATAAATTACCTAAAATTACGCCGCATTTTGCCAGAACAGTTTGATTACCCCAATAACTACTTTGTACGATTGCTTGTTTAGCGGCATACAATGACCATTTGAAAGTGTTATCTAAACCAGCAACAAATTCTGATGGTAGATTGTATTCAGATGGATTAAACTCGAAGTTGCGGATGTATCCGCCTTTGAGTGAATAGGTTTTGTCTGGTGTACCTTTAACTGGATTGTAAAAGATTGTCGGATCTACTCCGATTTCTTCGACGGTTGCAGAGGATGTCGAATCTTTTTGATTAACGATGTTTTGCCAGTATTCTTCAGGATTTTTAGCATCGGGGAATAGGCATGATAATGCGATGATGGCTATTTTTTCCACGATTTATATGCTCCGAGTTTGGGTATTTAGCAAGAGATAATTAAAAAGCAGGATTTACGCTGTTCCCCAAACTTTGAACGAGGCTAGTTATAGCAATCCTAAGATTAAGCTAGCTTTGATAGTTTGCAGTAAAGACTTTATTGCTTAGTACAAGATTTCTAGCGAACTCTCTGCGAACCTTTGCGTTTCCCTTTGCGAACCTTTGCGTTTAAATTTAACCCCTCAATTCTACACGAATTTACGCAAAGCTATACTTGTAAAATAACAATAAAAGTCCTTACTACGAACTTTAAACTTGATATACTACTAGCTTCTGAGCATTTTCATTGACCAAATAATGGCATGAGCGCCGAGCATTCGCGAATAGATTTTACCTTGGCGGTCGTGTATGATAAAGTTGGCGATCGCACTACTTGGTGTCTTAGCTAGTACTTCACAAGAAACGTAAAATGTTTCGTTATGTGGTATCATCGCAAATTGTTCAAACTTTTCTACTTTTCCAGGTAAACAACCTTCTTCATGAAAGTGTTGTGTCCAAACCCATAAGGCGTGCATACTCAAGTCAGTGGTGTAAGGATTAACCCATTGCACGGGGAATTGTCCTTGTTGCTGGGGGCTGAGTTCTGGCCACAGACATTCTGTAGTAATTTTTTCAGGGCTGATGTTTAAAACTCTTTTGATTTCTTGAAAAGCTGGGCCATGAAATAATGTAGCCCCACCATTTTGATAAAAATCTTTTCCTGTAGCGGTGATGATATTATCTTCTTCGAGATTGAGAGATTCATAAGTGGGTACATCTGGGATTTCTCGCTGGAGATTGAGTTGAGCGCTAAAATGAAAATGAATTCTACCTTGTGGGTTTTTACTCGAAATTTTGGCTTTAAGTTCGATTCTTTCAAGATTAACTTTAGAAATTTCTTCTATTTCTAAAATATGTTCCTTCGCTAATGTTTCATTGAAAGTAATCCCCTTTAAAACTTTGAAATCTTGGTAATAAAACAATCTATAACCAGGATATAATTGTTCAGAAGCATTGATAATCCAAGTCATTGCACAAGTTGCTGGTAAAACTGGAGAACCAGCAATAGTATGATCGTGTAAAAATGGATTAGCCTCCAATGTCATTTGGCGACGAATACGATGGGTTCGTAATTCTGAATCTAACTCCGCCGCAAGTGGAACTAATGGGCTACCAATGACAACTTGTGAGGTTGCATGGTTAGTATTATCCATTTCTTTAACGAGCATTTGTGCGCCGACAGCAATGGGAATTATGTCAATTTTTCGCTCTTGAAAAATCTTCTTTAATTCTGCTGTCACCATCCCACTATCCCAAGCGCCCCAGTTGATAGCGACTACGTGACATGAGGGATAACTTTGCTTAAATATATGGGCTGATTTGTTCAGAATTTCATTTGCGATCGCATAATCAGATTGTCCGGGATTTCCGTAAAAGCCTGTTACGGAAGAGAACAAAACTAAATGCTGAAGTTGATTAGGATTGACGCAATTTAGCAGGTTTTCTAAACCTTGAACTTTAGCGATGTAAACCTTTTCAAAATCCTCTTCTGTTTTCTTTTCAATTAACTTATCAGCTAAGTTTCCCGCGCCGTGGATGATTCCGGTAATTGGGCCGAGATGTTGGACAGCAGTGGCAAGTTTTTCTTGTAAAGCTTGCGTATCTGTAACATCGACGCTGATATATTCTGCTTTAGCTCCAGTTTTTTCAATTGCTGCTAGAGTCTTTTTAATTTCGCGGCTGGAGGTTATTTTGTTATATATTTTTTGCACATTCATGGGTGTAGGCTTCTCTCCTTGAGAAAGAAGATTTTCCATAATGCATTTTTTCAATGCGGAGTCATCGGAATTTTGAGCAAAATCTGGCTCGGTTTCTAATAGTTCGGAGCGACCGAGGAGGATGAATTTGCAGGGTTGCTGTTGAGCTAATCTGATAGTACACTCAGCCGTAATCCCTTTTGCACCGCCGCTCACGACAAAGACAGATGATGGACTAAGCTGGGCTGTTTGTGTCATAAATCCTCGTGAATACCTGCATAAATTGGGTTTTGATGTGCAACTGATTCTTAAAACCCCTCTCCAAACCTCTCCCCCACAGAGAGAGAGGCTTTGATTCTTACTCCCCTTCCCTTGTAGGGAAGGGGTTGGGGGTTAGGTTCGAGAGAAAGTTACACACGGCGTTAATTAACTTTTTAATCGGCGATAATAGTGACTCGCCCTTGTGAACCATACCCAACTTCACTTATATAAAGGTTGGGGTCGTGAAGTTCGGCGATGATGTTTTGTACTGACTGTTTAGCGTCAAGTCTGGGACTTAAATCGATCGCACGAGTAAACACCTTGGGCCATTCCCATCTGAGAGTTTTGGTTAATCCGAATAAACCAGCGCCGATCGCACCGAAGTTGACTTTGTACTCTAAACCGAAGGCTCCATCAAGGTGAGCAACTGTGCAGAAACAACTACGTCCATGCTTTGCAGTTTCGTTGAGGGAGGGTTTGAGGTGTTTCGCCATCAAAAATACGTGCTTGACGATCGCCTTTTCTGATTCGTTATAAGAAATACTTCCGATGTGATTTCCTACAAACATCGGATGGAGATGAATGAAGGCCCCAATCGTTCCGCAGTGAGATGCGATCGCTTGCAATTGTTGTTGAAGATGTTCTTCACTCAAGTTTGCTAAGGTGACGCGGGTTACTCCTGCGGGTAAAGGCGCTTGTTGAGCGATAAGCGATTGGGGGAAGCTGATAACTACTACTTTCCAGCCTTTCTCGATTAGGGATTCAGTTAATTTATAAGTGGTGAGGGAACCATCATCGGTGATTAAACCGATGTGTCCCTCTGGTAACGTGAAATCCAAATAATCGGGTTGTGCTAGGCTTCTGAGTTTGACAGGATGGCGCTGGATATTATGCTCTAGTTCCAGTGGTTGCTGTTGGACAAACTCAGGCTCAGACTTTTTTTTTTCACCTCCAGCCAACTGCTGTAGGTAATCGACTATTTGACCGATGGTGCGGAGATCGCCGAGTTCTTCGATATTTGGCTTGGGTAAGTTGGGGTACATTTCTTGCATCGCCCCTAAAATTTCTACCCGCTTGATGGAATCAATCCCTAAATCGGCTTCCATGTCCATTTCCAGTTCCAGCATCTCGACTGGATAGCCAGTTTTATCGCTGGTGATAGCTAACAGGGTTTCACCTAAGTTTGCAAATTCATCACTTATAGAGGGAGCAACTTCTGGTTCTGGTTCTGGGGTGAATGCGACAACTATGCTTGGTTCCGGTGCAATGACTACCTCAACTATTGGTGCAGTCTCTACTGAAATCTCGGTTGCTGGTTGTACTTCGTGAACTGCAATTTCTACTGAAACACTTTTAGAAGCGTGGGATTGCAGATACTCTACAACTTGACCGATGGTGCGTTTTTCTGACAGTTCTTCTAAATTAGGCTTGGGTAGGTTGGGGTACATTTCTTGTAGCGCCCCTAAGATTTCCACCCGTTTGATAGAGTCAATCCCTAAATCAGCCTCCATGTCCATGTCCATTTCCAGCATCTCGACTGGGTAGCCGGTTTTGTCGCTGGTGATGGCTAACAGGTTTTTATCCAAGTCAACAATATCGATGGTTGCGCCAGGTACAGGTGCAGCAGTTGTAGGTGCTGGCTCTGGGGTGAATGCAACAACGTTGTTGACTGGAGGTGAGCTAATTTTGACTACAACTTCAGGTTGGGGTTCCACTACTGGAGGAACCGATGATGCCGCTACAGGCTCTACTGTCTCTGTTGAGAAAAGATTAGGGAGCAAAGAAGAGGAATTTTCATCCTTCTTAGCAGTGGGAGATACAGGAATTTCAACTACTGGCTCTACCACCTGTGGAGCGGGCATGAGAGGTTCTTGGGTAACATTTAAGCCATTTTTAGCTACAGGCTCAGTTACAGGCAAAGGCTGGCTTTCTACTATCTTGGTAGTAGCGGGTACTGGTGCATCACTAACAGTTGTTTCTGTTGTGAACGGAGTGAAATTACTTATCTCTGTTAGTTGGGTTGCTCCCTCACCAGAGATGATTTGAGAATATTCTTGCTGTATGAGTTGGAAAAAGTTTTTGGTATATTCCAACTGCTCTTGAAGATATTGCTCATGGATGCGTAGGGTTTCACCTTGTTGGGAATGAAACTGCATCATGCTACGCTCTAAGCTTTCCATGACAACTAGCTTCATTTTGGCAGTTTCGGCTGTTGATTTACTTTCGCTCAACAAAGAATTCTGCTGCTGCATCAGTTGGAAAAATGCTTTAGCATATTCCATTTGATGGTTGAGATAAGTACCGTGAACTTGTAAATTCTCAGCTTGATTTTCCTGGAACTGTGTCAGGAGGTATTCTAAACTTGCTAAAAGTTGTTCGTAATTTGTAAGCTTTTCTGGTGTTGGTTGCATCTTAGATTCCTGGGCTGGTTGTGACAGGGTAACAGGATTCATCTGTTGCTCTGGCTGGGTGATGATATTAGATGTCACACCGTTCATGGCTGGGGTGGATTTTTTATGTCCGTTAGTCTCAATTACAGCCAGAGGTGGAGTTACACCTGGGCTGCTAAATAAAGGAACCGCATCAGGATATTCGGGGGTGGGTAATGTAACTTTATGCCCATCCTGCAAAGCGAGAGCGAAGGCATTTTTCGTTTTTTCGGATCTGTAGTTTATCCCATTTAAACGGACATTTAATGTCTTCTTCGTCTCAATTGGGGGGATGGTTTGGGGAAGTTGGTAAGGATCGAGGTTATTCAAAGCCAAACCAATCACCCGCAACTGCACAACTGCTTCTCGCAAAGAGCGATCGCTATTCTTTTGAGTGCTGGGGTTTAAAGATACGGTAATATGTGGGCGATCGCCAAGAATCTCTTTGACCAAGTTGCTAAGAATTCTCCGCGGCCCAAATTCCACAAAGCAAGTACCACCGGCTGCATAGATATTTTCAATTTCCTGCTTAAACAGCACCGAATTAGAAAGGTGCGTTTCCAGGATTTTTTGAATACCTTGGGCTTCCTTGGGATACTGCTTACTGGTAACGTTGCTGTAAACAGGGATTTTCGGACTTTGGAATTTGACAGACTTGGTGGCGATCGCAAAGGATTTCTGAGCAAAGGCAATTAACGGTGTATGGAACGCTGCTGAAACAGGTAACAATACAGCTGTATATCCTTTCTCGTGTAAAGCCTCTTTGACTCTCGCTATTTCTGCGGTAGGCCCAGCCAAGACAAATTGAGTTGGAGAATTTTGATTAGCGATCGCAACTTGGGGAAAATGTCTCAGCACTGCTTCCACTTTGCTGATGTCTTCTTTGACAGCCAGCATACTTCCCGCATCATGATCCGGATCTTCGGGTGCAGCCATTGCTTGACCCCTAGCTTTCACCAAGAACAAGTAATCTTCTGTACTCAAAACCCCCGCAGCCCATAGCGCTGTCAGTTCACCAAAGCTGTGACCGGCAACAAAATCTGACTTAAACCCAGCTTGTTGCAGGATGCTGTACATCCCTGCACTCAACACCCCGATGGCTGGTTGAGCGTATTCTGTGCGTTGTAAGGCAGCAATTTGGACATTTTTTTCTGCCTCTCCAAACACAGGATGAGGAAAAACGATTTCTGAAAGCGGCTGCAAATTATCTTTGAGCAACAGGCTATCCATATAACCATGCAGACGGCGCATCAAAGGAAAATTCATCACCAGTTCGCGTCCCATCTCCAAGTATTGCGAACCTTGACCAGAAAATAGAGAGACAACTTTTCCACCCAATTCCATACCAGAGGAACGATAATAAATCCCTTGGGGATGCTCCCAAGATGCTGCTGTTCCTTTGAGTTTCAACCAGTCAATGCTAGTTTGCAGCAACTTGCAAGCTTCTTCGAGATTCTCAGCGACAAACCCAAATCGGGGAGCAGAGAGGGGAATTTGTGGCGATTTGCACTCATTGACTAATTGTGAGTAGTGTGCATTACCTGATGGCGATCGCAACTTACCTAAAATCTCTTCCGATTTGCTCAACAATTGCTCTAGTGTGGGAGCAAACAACAGCACTTCACTAGCACCACTGTGTAAGCGATAGGCGGCGTTTTGGTCGGCTTCATATTCTTCCAAAACAACGTGATAGTTGGTTCCGCCAAATCCAAAAGAACTTACACCTGCGCGTCTTGGCGCTTCCCCTTCTGGACGAATCCAAGGTCTAGTTTCAGTATTCAAATAAAAGGCCGAATTTTTAATGTTGAGTTTGGGGTTTGGCTCGGTAATGTTAATTGTCGGCGGTAATACTTTATGATGTAAAGCCAAAGCAGTTTTAATCAAACTCGCCGCACCCGCAGCCGCTTTTGTGTGTCCGATTTGCGATTTCACACTACCCAAAGCGATATGCTGCTTTTTGCGATCGTGTTCATCAAAGAAGTCTTTTAAAGAACCGAATTCTGTCGGATCTCCAGCCATTGTACCAGTGCCGTGTGCTTCCATTAAACCAACGGTAGCGGGAGAGAAGCCGGCATCTTCATAAGCGCGTTCTAAAGCTTTAACTTGGCCTTCTTTGCGGGGAGCATAAATGCTCTTATAACGCCCATCGCTAGAAGTACCAATACCTTTAATTACGGCATATATTTTATCGTTGTCCCGTTCAGCATCTTCCAACCGTTTAAGGACAAGCATAGCGATACCTTCACCCAGCATCATCCCATCAGATTTAGCATCGAAAGGTTTGACATTTTCACTAGGAGAAACCGCCGGTGTTTTGCTAAATGAGATATAAGCCATGATAGTGTTATCGGTATCAACACCACCAGTCAGCATCATGTCAGAACGATGCTCAACTAGTTCGCTAATTGCCATTTTTAAAGCACCAAAAGAACTAGCGCAAGCCGCATCAACTACACAATTCATCCCGCCAAAATTTAGGCGATTGGCAATTCGTCCGGCGACTACGTTAGCTAACATTCCAGGGAAAGCGTTCTCATCCCATTTCACGTAAGCGCTTTTGATTTTATCAACGATTTTTTGGGTATCTTCATCGGATAAACCACTGCTTTTAAGTGCTTTTTCCCAAATCGGATATTCCAATCTGGCAGAAAGTGGCATTCCTAATTGCTTGGCCATAGCCACGCCTAAGATTACCCCAACCATCTCGCGGTTAAATTCACGGTTTTCGCCATAACCTGCATCTTCCATCGCTTCTTTTGCAACTACTAAACTTAATAGTTGCGATACATCTGTGACTTCTAAAATGCTGGGTGGTATGCCGAATTCCATCGGGTTAAAATCTACCTCTGGAAGAAACCCACCTCTTTTACAATAGGTTTTATCTTCAGTAGTTCTCGGATTCGGATCGTAATAATCTTCGACGCTCCAGTGAGTGGAAGGAACATCAGTAATACAGTCAATTTTGTTTACTATATTTTGCCAGTATTCGCGCAAATTTCTGGCTTGAGGCAATAGAGAAGCCATCCCAACAATGGCGATAGGATTGTGTTGTAATTGTCTGTTAATTTTGTTAATTGACACTGATTTATCTGATTTATCTGACTTCATGTTTTTTTCCTCTATAGACCTCATCACAGCCTTTTCACAATTATTGATAAGGCTCTCTAACTCCGCTAAGGCAGTATCAATTGAATAAGCAGACATAGGGCATAGTTAGTACTGTGGATTGTGTAGCTACAGTAATTCTGTTGCCTACTAAATAATGAAAATTTCTCGTCTTGTAAGCAGCTAGCTATTTTATCTTTGCTAAATGCTTTTCTCCAAATCGACACCACACGACACATACTGCCTTCATAAAGCCTTAGATTTATAGGCGATTTTGGCACACTGCGTAGGCGTAGCCCGCACTTCGACTTGGCTCAGTGACCATCGTAGACATCGCGAAAAAATGTTATCCAACGCTAGACTCTTGATATTGTGACAATAGGTCGATGACGTTGTTAAAACTGGTAAAATAGTCTTGGAGTGTAATAGCTGCTTGACCAGTGAATTCAATCCATTTGTAATAGTAGAGATTTTGAGCAATGGTATCCTACTGGAGCGAGGAAAACTGAGGAGTAGCTAAGGAAACAGAAACGTTTTTTCACTCGAAACCGTTTGATTATCTAGCCTAAACACAGCCACATAGCTGGTGTTAATAAAAACGTTCTGTATCTCAATCAATATCATAGCTAGTTGTAACCGTCCAGGATAATATATTTTATGGTATATAACCCAGTAAAGTTGACAAGTTCGTTACAGAAAAGACACCGCCTTTTATCCGAGTTTATGCAAGTTGAAAAAGTAATTAAACGATCTCTAGGTAATGACAACGCAGTTATTTTTAGTTATTTTTAATTTAAAAATATTAATTAAATAACTAGTTTCTATAACCACTTTAAAGCATTGAATTAATAAAAACACTAGCATACTTTACAGAAACTAAATCATTCCTTTAAACTTATTTTATAAACAACCATATACTCTTACTGATAGAAATTTTGAATAAATTTAGCATAAAAGTATAATCTATAACTAAATAAATATGTGAAAAATTTTGTTATCTATGGGTTAAACATAAATATGCTCTTGGTTAAGTTAACACTACAAATCTGTTGTCTAATAAGTAAAAATTCAATGAATACATAGATAAAGCCAATAACTATAAGTATTATTTTTCAGAGAAGCATCATAATTGAGTCAAAGTTTTTGGTTATTTTTTAATATAAGTCAAGTTAAGAAGCAAAGTGGTTATTTATAAAGCAAATATTAATTTTAAGTATGTTGCTAGATAAACATAATATGAGTTAAATGAATTTTCAGTAAACAGTCAACTTAAGCAAAGCTCAGGTTTTGCATCTTATCTATCACTGACACGATCTGCAATCAATAACAGGGCTAATAGCTTAAGTAAGGGCAATTCATCAATTACCCCTACTAGAAATCGCTAGAATAATGTCTTATATTACACAACCTTGATAATAATAATCTGTTAGTAATATCAAATCTGCTTAATAACCAACTATTTATACGTATTCAATTGCTAGACAATAGATTAGCGATTGGTACACTTTTTCAGCACCTCATCTGATTGTGATGAAATATTTTAGTGAGAGAATCAGGACTTATGCAAATTCAATGAGTTGACAAAAATCAACTTTTAGTCCATACTTGATAACAAGTTTATCCAGGTTTTGATATCATTTTTATTAGCGCTTGGTTGTTCTTGAAAGTTAAGTTTGCTGGCTAGCGCTATTGTATTTTACGCTACGAGATTAGATGACAAATTAGGATATAACTTAGGAAGCTTTGAAGTAACACGCCATTAATTTTCACGCCAAAATACTAAGTTTGGGCGGTAAAAGCGTACAACAATTCATATAAAACCAATTTAGAACCATCCACTCGAACGAGGTAGAAAACCTAGAGGAAAAGCCCTCTTGGTAATTTGCGGATGAGTCTATTCTAATTGACTAAATATAACCAGGATATTCTCTAAAAAAGCAGAATTGGAATGAAAATATGGCAGTAAATAAAGAAAGTCGATTATTCAGAAAACCCGTAGGCCGATCGCAAGTAATTTTAGCAGCTTCTCTGACTTTAGCGGCTGGATTAATCGCTTTCTATAGTTTGACACCCTATTGGTCTAAACCCAAAGTTGTGACATCGCCAGCAAATTCTCCCAAAGCTGCTGCTCCTGCGAAAGTTGCTGTGACAGCCTTAGGACGCTTGGAGCCAGAAGGCGAAGTTACTACTTTGACTGCTCCTACATCTAATAATGGGGTGCGAGTAGATAGACTGTTGGTGAAAGAAGGAGATGCGGTTAAAGCAGGGCAATTACTGGCCTATCTCGAAAATTATGGTCGTTCTAAAACCGCATTGCAACAGGCTATAGACCAACTCCAAGTTGCCAAAGCTAAACTAGCGCAGGTGAAATCTGGAGGTAAAACGGGAGATGTTGATGCTCAAAAGGCTGTAATTGCTCGTTTAGAGCCACAATATAAAGGAGACGTTGCGACACAACAGGCGACAATTGACCGCATCCAAGCGGAAGTAGACAACGCTCAAGCTGAGAATAATCGTTATCAGCAATTATATAGACAAGGTGCGATCGCGGCTTCTGTAGCAGATAGCAAAGCTTTGCAACTAAAAACTACACAACAGCAGCTAACAGAAGCCCAAGCCACCCTCAAGCGAACTCAAGACACATTCCAAGAACAACGCAAACAAGCACAAGCGCAACTCAAAAGTATCAGTGAAGTGCGTAGCGTAGATGTTCAAGTTGCACAAACCGAAGTCAATAGCGCCACAACTGCTGTTCAACAAGCAAAAGCCGACTTGGATTTAAGTTACATCAAATCTCCCATAAATGGCAAAATTTTGAAAATTCACGCCAAAACCGGAGAAGTAATTAGTACCACCAGAGGATTTGCTGAGATAGGTAAGACATCTCAAATGTATGTGATTGCAGAGGTGTATCAAACCGATGTTCAAAAAGTGCGTGTAGGACAAAAAGCTACCATTACCAGCACTGCATTTCCTGGAACAATAAAAGGAACTGTAAAAGAAATTGGTTGGCAAGTTGATAAACAAAGCATCTTTAGCCTCAACCCTGGTTCAGATACAGACCGCAGAATAGTGGAAGTGAAAATCTCCATTGATAATCCCGCCGACAGTGAAAAGGTCGCTCGTTTCACTAACTTACAAGTCGATGTCGCCATTCATATTTAGTCATTGAACATGGGGCATAGAGCATTGGTCATTAACCAATGACAAATGACAAATGACAAATGACAAATAATAAATAAATCCATGATTTTCAAAATTCCTTTAGCATGGCTACAGCTAGCCCAGCAAAAAGTTCGTTTATTAGTAGCTGTAGCCGGAATTGGCTTTATTGTGCTGCTAATGTTTGTGCAACTTGGTTTTCAAGATGCCCTCTACTCCAGTGCAACCGCAGTCCATCAGAATCTCAAGGGAGATTTATTTTTAGTTAGTTCGCAATATAAATCTTTGACCTCAAATCAAAGCTTTTCGCGGACTCGTTTATATCAATCTCTGGGATTTGATGGCGTAGAGTCAGTTAGTCCCATGTATTTGCAATTTGCCAAACTGAAAAATCCGGCTACTAGTGAAAAATATTCAATATATGTTATTGGTTTCGATCCAGGTAGACCTGTGATGAATCTTCCAGAAGTTGAGAAAAATTTAGATAAACTCAAAATTCCCGATGTTGTGCTTTTTGACCGAGGTTCTCGCCCAGAGTTTGGTCCAATAGCTGAAAAATTTAATGCGGGAGAGACTGCACAAACAATTGAAATATTTCCCTTCAACTCATTAATTGGTTATCGAGTGAGAATTGGTGGCTTATTCACATTAGGGCCTTCCTTTGGGGTAGATGGAAATTTACTTGTTAGTGACTCAACTTTTTTGCGGATAAATCCCAATACTCGTCCGGCAGATATGATAGATATCGGTTTGATTTCACTAAAACCTGGTGCTAATGCCGAAAAAGTCCTGAAAAATTTACAGGCAAATTTGCCTAGTGATGTCCAAGTTTTTACCCGCCAAGGCTTCATTGATTTTGAAAAAAACTATTGGGCTGTTAGAACACCTATTGGTTTTATTCTTAATTTGATGTTGACAATGGCTGCGGTTGTTGGTGTGGTTATTGTTTATCAAATTCTTTACAGCAATATTGCTACCCAATTTGTTGCTTACGCCACTTTAAAAGCCATAGGTTATGCCAATAGCTATTTATTAAATGTGGTATTTCAGCAAGCTTTAATTTTAGCAATTTTAGGCTATATCCCAGGATTTCTTACTTCTGTATTGTTGTATAGTTTTGCAGCAGAAGCAACTAAACTACCAATAGTTATGACCACTAATAATGCAGTGATTGTCTTAACTTCAACAGTCTTAATGTGTATAACATCAGGAGCGCTTGCTATCAATAAACTTCGCTCCGCAGATCCGGGAGAGATTTTCTAGCTACTTGGTAGCAAAATAATTTAATTATTTTGCCACGATCTAAACTGATAGCTAAGTATTAGTGCAGCCTCTCCACAGAAAAATTCTTCTTATACAAAGTTTAGATTTTAGATGAAAAGTATTTACCAATATTTAAATGTGGTATTACTTAAAGTCTTTTATCTAACAAATCAAATTCACCTATTTAACAATAATTTCGATTTTATGAACCTCAAAGACAAAACTCTCCTAATTACCGGGATTAATGAATTTGTCGGTTTGCGTACAGCCGAGTTAGCCATAGCGCAAGGGATGAAGGTTCGTGGACTACAAAGTTCTACAGAACAGAACAAACAATTACAGAATTTAGGTGTAGAGGTAATTATTGGTAGTATCACCGATTCTACTATTGCTCAAAAGGCTTGTCAGGGAGTAGATATCGTTTTACATACAGAGCAAATTGCTGAAGAAGCTGGTGCAATTAAGCATTTTCGTGATGTGAATGTTGGCGGTACTGTCAATATGGCTAAAGCTGCTAAACAAGCTGGTGTCAAAACATTTGTGCATTTATCTAGTGTGATGGTTTACGGTTTTAACTATCCTGATGGTGTTACAGAATCCGGCCCACTCTCTGGCGAAAATAATCCCTACTGTCAAACGAAAATCGAAGCCGAAACAGCACTTCTAGAACTGAATAATCCGTCAGATTTTGGCATCATCATTATTCGAGCCGGAGATGTTTATGGTCCTGGAAGTATTCCCTGGATAGTCAGACCAATTCTGATGATGCGCCAAAAATTATTTGCTTGCGCCAATGATGCTAAAGGAGTAATCAATCATGTATATATAGATAACCTGATTGATGGCATCTTTCTCGCGATAGAAAAAGAAATCTACGGTGAAATATTTAATATCACTGATGGACAAGAAACTTCGTGGAAAGAGTATTTTATGCGTTTAGCAGCAATGGAAAATTTGCAAGCACCTCTTTCATTATCAAAAGATGAAATCAAATTGTTTCTAAAGCTACGCGTTCAAGGGCAAAAACTTTTTCGGAAAAAAGTTGATATTTTACCAGAGTCCATAGATTTTATGACTCGTCCCTATGCTTGTTCCATTGCCAAAGCCCAAAATCTATTAAATTACAAACCAGTAGTTGACCTAGAATTAGGTATGCAGCAAACACATGAATGGCTGCAAAAAACAGATATTCAAAGCTTGGTGAAATAGTTCACATATTTTTGAGAATTCAGGAGTCAGGAGCCATAATGGGCTAAACGCCCCGCTATCGCTAACAGAATGATTGCAAAATGAAGAAGCTAGAAGACTCTTGATTTACTTAAAATGATTCAGCTTGGTATCAAAGTATTCTAAATTCTGACTCCTGAATTCTGACTTCTGAATTCTTGCATTGCATCTACCTAACTACAATTAAGCAGAAAATAATCCACAGATTTTCCGAATACTTGTTTTCTATGAGTAGCAATCAGCCACGATTGAGCATCGGATTACCTGTATACAATGGTGAAAAATTTCTCAAAGAAGCCATAGAATCACTTTTGGCTCAGACCTTTGAAGATTTTGAACTTATTATTTCAGATAACGCATCGACAGATAAAACGGAAGAAATTTGTAGAGCTTATGCCGAGCAAGACCAACGTATTTGTTACTACCGCAATGACACGAATATCGGTTGTGCTGGTAACTTTAATCGCGTCTTGAAACTGTCTTCGGGTGAGTATTTTAAATGGGCAGCTCATGACGATCTACATTCTCCAGATTTTATCAAGAAGTGTGTCGAGGTGCTTGACCAAGATCCTACGATAATCTTGTGTCACTCCCAGGCATATTTCATTGATGAACAGGGGAATTTTATCCAAAATTACGATATCAAAGTCAAGGCCGATGCACTAAAACCGCAGGAGCGTTTTCACGAATTGCTGACCAAGCATTTATGCAATCAATGTTACGGGGTAATTCGCGCTAGTGCTTTGAAAAAGATACCGCCTATGGGTGGTTACGGTAATGCAGATGGAATTCTTTTGTTAAGACTTGGTATTCTTGGTAGGTTTTATGAAATCCCTGAATACCTGTTTTTCTTCAGAAGTCATCCGCAACAATCAATGAGTATGTTCTTTCCCCATTATTTGTTGTTAACAAATACAAATCAAAAATCATTCTTGAGTATGCTCCCGGATTTTTATGGGTATACAGTGTGGTTTGATTCAGCAAAGAAAGGACAAATTTTATTCCCACATTGGAGAATAATCTGGGAGTACATACTCTCTATATGGCGTAGTCCCCTGAGTTTGAATGAGCGGCTATGTTGTCATAGAAGTTTACAACAGCAGTTAAAAGGGACAGAATATCTTTTACTGAAAGATTTGCTAAGTGTGGTGCAAGTACTTTGGAAAGATTGGAAAACAGCATTCATTAAAGAAGAGCAAGTCATTCTTTGAAAGAATCAGTTCACAAATCAAAGCTGACTAACGCGGCTTTCTATCAGCCCCAAAATCACTTATCCTAATTACAAAATTATGCTGAAACTATCTCAACTATCTCATGTTTTGCTTGCTACTTTAGCGAGCATCAGCTTTGCTAAAACAGTGAACGCAGAGCCAACTGCAACACTTAATGTTGTAGTAAATGGAATACATCACCAAAAAGGTGAGATTTGCTTTCGAGTTTATGCAAGTGAAAAAGGATTTCCAATGAGTAGTGCTAGTGAAGCTCAAAGTGGCTGCGCTAAGATTACTGGCAGTTCTGTAACAAAAAAATTCTCTGGTTTGAAACCTGGAACTTATGCTGTCGCTGTGGTTGACGATCAAAATGGCGATCGCAAACTAAATAAAGACTTTTTCGGTATTCCCAAAGAAGGTTTTGGGATTTCCAAAAATCCAACTGTGTCCATACAAACAGGTACACCAAAGTTCCGTGATGCCAGTTTTGTTGTCAACAAAAATACAACAGTGACCATCATCATGAAATATTCACTGGATTCGTAAAGGAAATGGGGAGTGGGGAAGAAGCAGGGGAGCAGGGGGAGAATAAAAATTACCTCTTTCTCCTCTGCTCCCCGCTCCCTGCCCCTTGTTCTCTTTCCAATGCCCAATGCCCAATCCCCAATTTCCAATCCATTATTCTGTCGGAGATTAAAAATTTAATGGAAGATTTGGCAATATTTCTGTCTAAGTCTTTGATGGGTTGGCTGGTTATTCAGGTGTGTTTTACGCTTGTCTTTATATGGTATCTGCGCTCGTCTAAAAAAAACTTATTGCCAGACGATCAGCTACCCAAAACAGCAGTAATTCTTTGCTTACGCGGAGCCGATCCGTTTTTGCCTAGATGTTTGCGATCGCTCCTAAATCAAAACTATCCACAGTATGATTTAAAGTTGATCGTTGATAGTCACGAAGATCCTGCTTGGAAAATTGCTAGTGAAACCATCACTGAGCAAGAAGCAACCAATGTTCAAATCAGCCCTTTGAGAATAGTACGCAACAGTTGTAGTCTCAAATGCAGTTCTTTAATCCAAGCTGTCCGGGAGTTGGACGACTCTTACAAGGTGGTTGCTTTAGTCGATGCTGATACTATAGTTCATCTGAATTGGCTTAGAGAATTAGTCAGTCCTCTAGGGGATGCGAAAGTAGGCGCAACAACCGGTAATCGTTGGTACGTACCAACAGGTAGCTATTGGGGTTCTTTAGTGCGGTACGTCGGCAATGTCTCTACAGTAGTGCAAATGTTTATCTTCCAGATTCCTTGGGGTGGAACTTTGGCTGTGAAAACAGAAGTGCTTCGCCAAACAGAACTGCTAGATAAGTGGGGACAAGCTTTAGGCGAAGATTTTATGATGCACGACATCCTGAAAAAACATGGTTTCCAGGTAAAGTTTGTGCCTTCGCTGTTAATAGTCAATCGTGAAGAGACTGATTTATTCAACTTAATAGACTATCTCAAGCGCCTTATCCTTTTTTCTCGACTGTATCATCCTCGTTGGTTGGCTCTTGTAAGTGAAGCTGTTTCTAGCATTTTGTTTCCGACTCTACTAAGCGTGTTAGTTCTAGAGTCGCTGTTAGAGGCAAAATGGGAAGCTGCGGCTCTGTTGTTAGTCTGCTATGGAGTTTACACTGTCGGATTACTCTTGATAATGCTGGTGTTGGAATTAGAGATACAGCGAGTAGTTCGCTCTAACGATCAAGCGATCGCCAAATTATCAGCTACTACAATTATCAAAATGTTGATTGGGATTCCGTTGACACAGTGGGTTTATGGGTTAGCGATGCTATCATCCCTGTGGACATCAACAGTCACCTGGCGCGGTGTCAGCTATCGAGTTCAAGGGCCTTGGAATGTCCGCTTGGTGGAATATCGCCCTTATCAATGGTTGGATCAACCGATTAATAGCAAGGTTTCTCTTTGAATTAAATCGCTAAATATCAACTAGGGCATGAAAGTTATTACACTAAACATTCCCTAGTCTTCAAATTGTATTATCTTATATTTAGTAGAACTATATTAGCTATAACCCTTGTAAAAATATACGTTTTTACTTGTTGATTACCAAAACGTATTGACATTTTTGGCAAGGGTTTAGACAAATATATTAAGGGGAATTTTGACTTAGCAGTTTGGATGTTTTGATATAGCAGGAGACAGAAGGCAGTTCTTGCTGGAGGTAAAAGTATACTTTTCCTAGCATTCACGCTTGTCATTATGTCCTAAGCTATGTGATTACGGCTATAGTTTAAATCCAGATTGACAAACATCCACTTCAAAATCGAAAATTTCAGCTATTTAACAATGCGTAAATCCTTAGTCTAACTGTATTGACGGGAATTTCTGAGCCAAAGAATCAGGATGTTCATGAAACATTTGCTGCGTAAATCCTAAGTTAAAAACCAGCAATTTTGTGAAATATTCCCCTTTATTATGACTAAGCAAAAACTTCGCATTGCACTGTTTACAGGGTTGTATGCTCCTTTCTTAACTGGTGTTTCCGTTGCAGTACACCAACGAGTTCGTTGGTTGCTAGAGCAGGGACATGAGGTTTTTCTAATCCATCCGCAAATCAACGATCGCTACCCCAAAAATGTTGGCGATCGCCCCATGCCAGGTTTAGAAGAAATTCAATCTTTCTCCAATTTCTCTGCTTACGCATTCCCTACAGAACCACTGGTATTTTACAAGTCTCTTCCTCAACCGTTGAACTATCGGCATTGGAGCGATACCAAGTTGCTGGAGAAATTCCAGCCCGATATTATCGTGGTTGAAGAAGCAGCCCAAATGAGAGGTTTATACTCATTTTTCTTGCAAGGTTATGGTCGCCCTATCGGCACTCAATATGCAAAACGAACAGGCACGCCAATAATATCACTGTTCCATACAGATATTGTTGCGTATATCAAATATTACTTTGGAGACCGATTCTTCAATTTGGTTCGTCCCATCGTTCCCGTTTTAGTCAAGCAGTTTAGTGAGTCTTATGACTTCAATTACTTCTCTTCTAAAGAACAACTGACTAAATACGAAGAACTGAAATGCCAACGCGCTGAATACGTCGCTTATCAAGGTATCGATTGCGAAAAATTTCACCCGCGAAACATTTGTTACGATCCAATTCCCAATGATAACCGACCAACTCTGTTGTTTGTTGGACGCATTACACCGGAAAAGAATGTCAACCAATTGCTTGATATCTTTCCAGTCATAGCTGCCAAAATTCCTGATGTCCATCTGGTAATTGTTGGTAGTGGCCCGCTAGATGAAGAGATCCGCGAGCGTGCTAAAAAGTTTGGATCGGGTGTTACTGTATGGGGTGAGTCTCACGGTACAGAACTTCTAGGTTGGTTTGCTAGAGCAGATGTTTTTGTCAATCCCTCCGTCACCGAGAACTTCTGCACGACAAATAACGAAGCGCTAGCCTCTGGAACTCCTCTGGTTGCTGTTGTTGCACCGTCAACCTCAGAACAGGTATTTCCTGGTCGTAACGGCTTCCTTGCCCAACCTAACAACCCTACAGACTTCGCTCAAAAGGTAATTGCGATTCTAGAAAATCCCGGTTTGAAAGCAGATATGACTAGACACGCTCGCCCTTCTATACTCGAATTTGATTGGTCAGCGTGTATGCAGAAATTTGAACACAAACTTTACCAAATCGTTGAAGGAGCGCAGAAGGTGGAGGTAGGTACAACCAGTATAAGACCACAGCGATAAAAAATATGGCGATCGCTAGTATTTACAGTATTAGCGATCGCTAATTAGTGACTTTGAGTTTGACTAAACCTGTTAGTTGATGGGTGCGTAGGCATAGCGCGTCGTAGACATCGCATTAAAATGAAACCAGAGTTTAATAGCTGGGATAATAATGGAAGTTTTTCAAATTACGACAATTGTTGATGCATCAGGGCATTTGCATCTTGATATCCCAACACCGCTAGCGCCTGGGGAGGTGAATGTCGTGGTTGTTCTGAATCCAGTTGCATCAAATAGCACACAAAAATCTGATTATGATTTTTCCGATCTTGCGGGTAAATTAGCCTGGGAGGGAGATGCATTAGCGATGCAAAGGGTGTTACGAGATGAGTGGTAATCGCTATTTGTTGGATACAAATGCGATCGTTTATTCTGAGCAGTACAATTTTTGTTAAAAATTCTGTAAAATTATCATAAATTTTCAGTGAAATTACTGCTATAACTTTTAACAAATATGTTACTTGCCGTATTATCTTGATGTCAGACTACGGTTAAAAAAGTAATTTTTATGACATACGCACAAAAGTTACCAGTGTCTCTGCTTGGAGCAGCTTTAATTGCCTTGGGCACAGGGCAAATAGCACAAGCAGTATTATTAGTTGAATCAGAGTCAGCAGTGGTAAATCTTGATGCTCAAGAAGTAACATTCACTGTAAATTTTAATAGAGTGCCAGATTTTTTCACAGTTGATGAATTTGATAGACAAGCCGATTCTTTTCAATACTATATCGATCCGAGTGGGGAATTGCCTATTTTTAGACCGCCCTCTGCCTATAGTAACCTTTCCTCAATTATTCGCGGAGAAGAAATTCACGTTGCAGGTGACGTTCGGATACGTGATGTATTCTCAGTTGGTCCATCGGAACCGAATTCAGGAGGTTGGGGTAACATCCGTGGTTCAGTACCATACAGCCTTGATGGCACTGTGCTGAAATTTTCAGCACCTCTGCAATTTATTGGTGATTCAGACGGTTTGTTTAGCTATCGGTTAGAGTTGTACGAGTTTGGCAGTTGGAATGGTCTTACAAACGAAAATAAGTCTACTATTGCTAGTGTTCCCGAACCTAATTTTGCATTAGGTGCATTAGCTTTTGCAGCCTTAAGTGTAGGTTTACGGCAAAAACGTAACGTAAAGATATAGCAGGGGACAGGAGACAGGGAACAGGGAACAGGATCGAAAGTCGCTTGGTGTCTGGGTTTTATATTAGGTTTATGTCCTAAACGACTTGGCGACAGCTATAAGTCAGCCCCCAGTCCTGTAAATCAATACGCTTGGTTAAGGCTTGATCCCCCTAACTCATTAAAAAAGGAGGGAACTATACTAATAATGTTCAGAGACGTTGTAATACAACGTCTCTACAATTAACGGAAGCTAGTTTTAGCACCATGCCACCCATGTAAGATCGGCATAGTAAACAATCCCCACGCCAAACCTGTAATTAACCCAAAAGGCGTAACCAAATAGTTATTAAAATTCCACAAACCAAAAATCTGTGCTGCCAATTCCAAAGGATAAGCCATCATCAGCACACTGGCTAACGCCACACCACTCCAGCCATATTGATTTAACCAGTAAAATCCTTTACCACCAGTCATCCCATACAGCAGGCGAGTAATCAGCAAACCCGTGACAGTGCCATAGCAGCGCATACACACAGCCATAATAAATGGTGGTGCTAAATCTAACCCCATATCTGGTTGCGGACAGACATGATTACCCATGAAATAAATGATGTCCGCAATTCCAGGAAGCAAAGACACTCCAGACGCAGCCAAAAAGGGAGCGATAGGCGGGCCAAAAACCATCCCTACCAACAAGAAATCAGCAATCAAACTGACCCAATTAACCTGCAATTCACTGAAAGCTACTCTTGTCATTTCCTTTTGTCTGCGCCTTTGCGTCTACCTTTTCTTAACGTACCTTATTTACATAAGGACTTGTTAACTTATCCAACTGCTGAATCAACAGACTGAGGAACAAACCTACATCTGTCACCACACCCACTGATTCTACAGAACCGCGATCGCTTAACTTAGTCACTACAGCTGGATTAATATCGACACATACCATTTTCACCCCTGCCGGAGTCATATTACCCACGCCAATGGAGTGCAGCATCGATGACAGCATCAAAATCATCTCTGCACCTTCTAGGTGTTTGGCATATTGCTCCTGTGCTTGAATCAAATCCATTACGGTATCAGGCAAAGGCCCGTCATCCCGAATGGAACCCGCAAGTACAAAAGGTACATGATTGTGAACGCACTCATACATGACGCCACTTTTAATTGCTCCCGCCTCCACAGCTTTGGGAATGCTGCCATAACGACGGATACTATTAATTACCTTCAGGTGATGGCGGTGTCCTCCATGTACGGCGACACCCCGCTTCATGTCTACACCCAAGGAAGTGCCCATGATATTTTGCTCGATGTCGTGAACTGCGATCGCATTACCACCCAGCAGTGCTTGTACATATCCTTCCCGAATCAGTTGCGCCAGGTGTTCGCCGCCACCAGTGTGAATTACCACAGGCCCAGCCGTGACAACTACTTTACCACCAGCATCGCGGATTTTACGCAATTCCCAAGCCACTTGCTCAACGACTAATTCCACGCGCCGTTCGCTAGAAACCCCCGCCGACATAAAGCTGAATTCTTGGGTGCTGCGGAGTTCCCGCGATTCAGTTTTGCGGATGGTGCGGATACCTAAAACATCTACAATTACCTGTTCGCCAACTTTTAAATCGCGGAGTATTTTACACCGAGCTACAAAGCCATTGGCAGTTTGGGTAATGGCGATCGCGCCATCCATGCGTTGATTTTCTACCTTCACCCACTGACCATTAATTCGCACTTCGGTGGGATAAATTGTACTGACGTAAAAATCATCAGGCGCAACGCCATCTTGAATTACTGGCTCCAGTTTGGCATCTCGCTCATCATGGGGTAAATCTACAGCACCCAAATCAATCAATCGGGAGATGATTTCTTCCATCACTTCATGGGATGGTGCTGATACTCTCACCTCGGCGGCTGAAGTACTTTGCCGTTGTTCTCCCAAGTTGAAATTCAGGACTTTGAAACTTCCGCCGGCATCTATAATCAAATCCAAAGCGCGGTTAATTAAGCCAGCATCTAACAAATGTCCTTCCATGCGAATGACGCGGCTTTCTACCGAGACATTGGCATGAAGTTCATCTCTAACTGGTTCTGTCACCCGCAAAGTTAAGCACTTAGCCGCACCACCGGCTTTGAGAAATTCCGTAAGTGGTGTTTCCAGCACTTGGAAACCTGCATCCTGAAGGCGGGTTTTCAAAGCATCACTCGTCTTGTTCATGATGACGATGCTATCTACATTCACCGCATTACAAGCGAAGTTGACTGCATCAGCTTCTTCAATTGCGATGCGCTTTTCTGGTGCAACTCGCATTTCAATTAAGCGGTTGGAGTAAGAATCAAAAGCGCCGGGATAGTATAGCAAATAGCCATTTGTTAAAGGACAAAAACAGGTATCTAGGTGATAGAAACGTTCGTCTATTAATCGTAGGGATAGCACCTCAATATCCAGCCATTTAGCTAGATAAGGGTGAGAATCTAATTCCGAGCGGAAACCGTATCCCGCCCATAACCAGCGTCCTTCCCGATCTAGCAGTGCGTCTCCTGCTCCCTCAAAGGGCAAATCTTTGGGAAGTTCATTGACTGTATAACCATTTGCCTCAAACCATTGTTTGAAGAAAGGCTCCTCTCCCTGACGTTCCTTGTGCAAAAAGCGACTGAGGACGACATTATCGCCCAGAACCAAGCCAGCATTGGCGGTAAAAACCAAATCAGGCCAGCCTTTTTCAGGTGGTACTAAATCGACAATGGCGTGTTGTTTGAGGATTTGATGTAGTCCCTGCCACTGTTCCACGGCGCGATCGCGCGATGACTTGTGAATATTCCCTTCCATCCAAGGATTAATCACATAGTCCACGTCGTAGTGGTCAGGAGGGCACATTAAAAAGCGAATCCGAGAAGTCATAAAAATCTTACAAGCGTTTTATATGCTACAAGCTTACTTTGAATACAGACTTTTGTTTTTTTACAGGTAAAATCTGCTACTAAAGCATCTATCTTTTGATAGTTGAAGACTTGACCAAGCCTTCGCTCTCAATTCTATTACTGGAACATAGTAATAATACCAATTCAAAATTCAAAATTAACGTGAGTTCGACAGACCTCTCCCGGACAGCCTCCCTCTCCTAAAAGCCGAACGCGAGTGTGTCTTTGTAAGGAGAGGGAGGAGTAACGAGTAAGGAGGGTTTTTGCTCCCCTCTCCTGGTAGGAGAGGGGCTGGGGGAGAGGTCAAAATAGCACTCGTCGAACTCACGTAAAATTAAGAAACCCTGATTTAATTTAGGTTTCCAGCAAAGTGAGGCCACTGGGGGTGTATTAGAGGGCGAAGCAACTAGATCAAATTCATCGGCATTAGCAGCAAAATCTTTATCAAATGCTCTCAAATCCACAGTCTATAGTATGCTAATAACAAGCAACTAACCACTATGTTCGGCAAGTATAGTCAAGCGAACGTTTATTTTCCCAGCGTTCGCTTTTAACTTTTCACCAACACCCGTGGCTTGAATAGCACGCTTATTAAGCTGAAGGGTAGGAGGGGTGTGCAGAGGGCATGGAGAAGAGACAAGGTAGACGAAGAAGAGGGGGGAGACAAGGGAGAGAGTTGTTCAATAATTCCCCCTTGTCCCCTTGTCCCCTTGTCCCCTTGTCTCCTCTGCTCCCCTGCTCCCCCGCTCCCCTGCCTCCCTCAAGCAGTCACTATATAAGACGAATCGATCGCTGCTACACGCCCTGCATCTACCAAAGCTTGATACACTATCGCTGCTACCTCACCGCGTGTAGCATCGCGGGTAGGATTGAGTTGTTTCAGGTTTGGGTAATTGACGATAATTTTCTTGTCTATAGCTTTTACTACCTCATCCTTGGCATATTCAGGAATCTTGGCTTGGTCATCGAAAACTTTGATAGTTGCCGTACCATCATTAGATAACCCCAATCCATTCACCAGAGAGACAATCACTTGCACGCGCTGGATATTTTTGTTGGGACTAAAGGTATTGTCGGGAAAACCAGAGAGAAATAAACCCTGATATGCCTGCTGAATTACCTTGGATGCCCAGAAGTCTGCTGGTACATCTTTGAATTTGATCGCTGCACGGCTTGGTGGTGGGTTGAAAGCTTTTACTACTATTGCCGCGAATTGTGCCCGTGTCATTGTCGCATCGGGTTTAAATGTGCGATCGGGAAAACCATTAACTATCCCCAATTTGACTAATTCCCGAATAAACCCACCTGCCCAATGATTCGCAATATCGGTTAATTCAATAGTAGGGGTTGGAGTTGGTGTTGGAATCGGGGTTGGGGTTGGCGTTGGGGTTGGCGTTGGGGTTGGCGTTGGTGTTGGCGTTGGGGTTGGTGTTGGCGTTGGAGTTGGCGTTGGCGTTGGCGTTGGCGTTGGTGTTGGCGTTGGCGTTGGTGTTGGGGTTGGAGTTGGTGTTGGAGTCGGTGTTGGAACCGAACTATCTGCAAACTCTATGTTTCCGGTAACTTTAGACGCATCTATTTTATTTCCTAGAGAAATCAGCTTGTTGGAACTGACATTTTGCAAATCAAATTTACCGTTATTGCGTAGAGTATTTCCCCCCGGATTATTGATACTGCCGATATCCGGTAGAGCAGTTCCAATCACTGTGATCCCATCATCAGTGTTATTTTCACTAACATTATTACGTAATACGGGACGGGCACTACCAGAGATGACAATCCCAGAACGGTTTTCATAAATTCTGTTATCTCGAAGGATGGGTGATGCAGTATCACTAATGGCAATGCCAAAACCTGTTTTGAAGTAAGTATTATTTTCAATTTGACCTTTAGAATTTTTAGCGATCGCAATTCCATTAGCTGCATTCTCACTGAACACATTACCTAGAATCACTGGGTTAGCATCTCCTGTAGCAAATACTCCCTCCCGCTTATTGTTGATGAAGGTGCTATTAGCAACAGTAGGGGCAGTTGATTCAATCCAAACACCACTACCACGACTAGCCAAATTTGTTACAGTCACTCCTCGGAGTTCAGCTTTATCTAGTAGTACAAAAGTGACATTCTGACCCGCAAAAGTACGGCTCAGATAGGTACCACTTCCTTCAATCAAAATGCCATTGCCTTTATTGGCTTCATTACCCACCACTGTTACACCAGATGGAACCGTTAGCGGAAATACTTCACCGCTAGCAGCGTTGTAATTACCATTTGCTAGTTGAATCTTGGTATCAACAGTAGCTACCTTAAGGGCTTGCGTAATAGTTTTGAAGGGGGCTTGTTGGCTACCTGGGTTGGCATCACTGCCTGATACTGGATTTACGTAAAAAGTTTGAGCCATATTTATACTTTAATAAAATACATAGCTATCCTAGCGCTAACCATGAAAATGAGTAGCGATCGATGCATTAAGTAACTGAAATTACTTCACAGTACAAACTTAAAAAATTATGCAAACACTTCTGGTGTTACAATACGTTCGATCTGAGTGACAAACAAGTCATAAATGAAATTTCAAAGACTCCACAAAGTTACCTTACAAAGTCACCAAAGACCCCAAGAAATATCCAACTTGACACCTCAAAACTTTCGTATCCAGAGTAAAGAGACATCAAAGAAGCCTCTCACCCAAGAACAAATAGATAATCAAGCCTTCCAAATTCAAAAAATGGAGGCTACAAAATTAGAGATCCAGGCAAAACATGGCACGATAACGCCAGAAGGACAGGAACGCTTGGGTGTATTGCAAGCCAAGATGAATGACTTCTGGATGCAGAAAAAAGAAAGTAGCAACGGTCAGCCTAACCTGTTAGAAATCCCTGATTTATTTACAAGGCGTGAAACACGTTTAGCACAACAAATTCAGCCACAACTTACAATTGGGCAACCTGGAGATAAGTATGAGCAGGAAGCAAATAGGGTAGCCACAGATGTCGTAAGCCAAATGCATCAACCGCAGAGTAAGGATATTCCCATTCAGACGGCTTCTAAACTAAAGCATCAGGTTGGTGTAAGCGATAAGAGAACAGCTTCAAGTGAATCGGGTAATGTAGTGAATACAGGAAATGGGATACAGGGTAAGGTAACTCAGACAGATGGAGATATTATCCAGCTTTTAGGCGTTCAAGATATCATTAAAAAGTTTGAACAGATAGCACAAGAAAATAAAGTTTCAACTGACTCACAACCGTGGCTAAGCGATCGGAGAAAACCAGCAACAGATCGGATAGCGAATAAGTCTATCAAAGCAGAGGAAGAGGCGCAACAGTTAGAATCCGAGTCTGGATCGAGCATTGATACAGATTCACAAGCCTCAGATTTTCGACCTCAGGAATCAAAGGAAGAGGTGAAATCAGAAGATAAAATACCAAGTACCTCCTCTGAATCAAAAACAATCTTATTTGATATCAATCAAGAGGTTGATAAAAATTTAAATAAAATAGCAGACTATCTTTTTTCTGAATATAAAGAAGAAAAAGAAGAGAATCCAGATAATTTCAAATTCAAACAAGATTTTCAAGTTGAGTACGACGATATAATGCAATCATCACGAAAAGCATTAACTGATTTACTGTCAATTAAAATCCAAGATGGACTCACAAAAATTACTCCTTTAAGCGATGAGAAAATCATAAAAATCGTAGAAGAAATTAAGTTAAAAAGAAAAGCTGAGCAGTTAAGAAAAGACAAGGAAGAATTAATAAAAAGTATTAAATTCAAGACCAAAACACAATTTATAGTTTCTAACTATAAAACTCCTACTTCTTCCGCTCATAAAAAGCAACTAAGTCTAGAACAACATCTAAAAGAAACTCAAGATATTCTTAATGATGAAAGAAAAATTACAGAAGCACGAGAAAAATTACCTGATTTGCTGGTAAACCCTCGTTCGGTTGATGTCTCTCTCTTGAGTGATGAAGAGGTTCGAGGTCTCCTGCAAAAGTTTCTATCGCAGCATCTCAAGAAGTCAACGAACACAAACACACCAAAAAGCAAAGTAGAAGAGCAAACTAAACCAGAGATACCAGAAAGCAAAGTAGAAGAGCAAACTAAACCAAAGACAACCGGGAAGGAACGCTGGAATAAACTGAAGAAGATAGTAAGAACAGATTCATCTTTACCTCAGATAAAAGGTAAATCTAAAAGTTTAACTTTTGAGCATGACCCCAAAAATGCCGGACACAATTATTGGTTAGAGGCATGGGATGCACTGCATCGACCTGCTTTTCTATTAGCAAAAGACGCTCTAGATTCACCAAACTATTTTAGCGATTGGTTTAAAGAAACTAAAATCTCTGAATGGCTAAATGAGCAAGAAGCAAAAGACAAAGAGATGAGAACGGCTTTTGAAGAGCAAAAACAACAAGAGGGTGGCGAAACAAATTTTTGGGAGTGGAAAGCAAAATCAAAGTATGCTGGGAAATCTTCACCACCTCCCACTACAGAATCTTTCTGGGATTACCTAGATCGAAACAAAATCGAGATTCCAGGAGTCAAATACCTGGAGTCGGAAGCAGAGCGCAGACCAAGAGGAGTCACGATTAGCGGAGGTACATGGACAGATGCCTTTGGAGATGATCTTAGCTCAGAAGGTATGAACGCTATTAGTGATGATCTACCTAATGATGGAAATGATTGGATGATTTTTGTTCTTAGCCCTGATGGAAAGTTCTATGCTGATGGCCATAAGGAAGGGGAGTATCATCATTCAAGTGCTTTAGCTGGCATCCCAGTCAAAGGTGCTGGTGCCATTAAGGTTACAAATGGCAAACTAGAAGCGATCGCAGATAAAAGCGGTCACTATAAGCCTAACATGCATCAGATGTATACGACTTTAAGACATTTGGAAAAATTAAATGTAAACCCTGAAACTTATATCCCCGATTCCGCACCCCAACTGTCACAAACGGCAATTACTGAATAAAATCTCTAAAATAAGAATAAAATTATACTGGTTTTCTCGGAAAAACCGATAAGAAAGCGTCAAAACTCGGATCTAAGACATATTCGCTATTCTCAATTATTAGCAATAAGATGGCAACAGATTTTCTCTCGTAATTGATAGATAAAATTCTATAGTTACTTGAATTAAGTTATTATTTTACTAATGTATCAGTCTCAAAAAAAATATTAGACATAATGATTTAAAGCTAATTTCTCAAAAAATAGCTCGTTGGTAAAGAAAATAGACATTTTTAAAATATAATTATGTTACCGTTCGATAATAACGCTGGCATTCTTCAGGCAAGAGATTTAGAATAAAATTTCTCTCTTGATTCCAATTAGAAATTTGTTTTTCTTCATGAAAAGTGACAAGATGAATTGATTGAAAACATTGAAATATCCACTTCAATGTAGGATTATCTACGGATTTTCCTAACTGATTTTTAATAGTTATTCGTGACTCATATAAAGCCAGACGTATTTGTCGCTGCGCTAACTTATAGACTAACAAACATAAACCCATTATCATTGCCAATGCTTCGATTCTTTCCGGTCTTTTGAGATAAACGCTATTTGCAAAAAACGATGGGTCTTTGAGAAAAGCAAATCCTCTCTCACATGACTGCTGCGCTTTATAATGGTAAATCATAGTGCTATTACCAAGCTGATTTGATTCTAAAACATTTGTAGCAATGATAAATCTTCCAGCACTTAGAGAATCCTGATTAATTTTATTTTCATCCTTCGTAATTGTTGCTGATATTTGATAAACATTTGATGGGATTTCCGCTCCTTGTGCTTTTGGTGTTAATACAGTCACCTGATGTTTCTCAATTTGATGATATTTAAACTTTTGAGAAAGTTTTAACAATGCTTTAACTGCATCAGCTTCACAGGCAAATTTTTCCGAAGCTAATTTCTTCAATTCTCTGCGAGCTTTTTCTTCAGATTTGAGAATTTTTTGGGAGAGATGACGCAAATCTACTTTTCTTCTTTCTTGGCTTTGTACAACTAGCCACCTCTGTTTTATCCCACCATAATCACTTTCAGTAGCGACAAATGAATATCCTTTTAATTCACTTTCAATAAATTTTGATTCTGGTAGTGTTGAGACTAAAGATTGTGCCGATTTTAGGCTTAACGGCACTCTACATAACCATTTCATCTGCGACATAAGTTGTAGATTTGCTTCTGTATATAAAGCACAATCTGCTACTATTAAACTATCTAATTGCATTTGCTTTTTATACTCAACAGCTATTTCTCCAAAATATGAAGAATCTACTCTATTTCCAGATGCTGTTTTGAAAAATAATGGGATATCACTATCCTCCGTACATATTAATTCTATTAAAAACTGCTTTAAATCTGGTCTATGATCTCGCGAATACCCATAGGTAATATTTATCGCTTGTTTGGATTTTAACTGAGAATCTTCTTGAAACAGTTGATGTTCATTTTTTGAATTCTCAATTATTACCTCTGGTAAGGGGGTATTATATTCTCCATGCACGTGTATTGATGATGAGTCTAAGTGTGATGTTGTTGTTGATATTTTAAATTTCCGAACGACATTTAGGCTGACTGCTAAAAATATTGTTTCTAGTCCTGTCAGAAACATTTTATCCAAGACTCTGCCAAGTTTATCATCATTTAAATATTCGGCTTTGACTCCTTCGCCTATCAAATATTCACAAGGGATTGACTCAAAAAATTTGGGAAACATATATAAAGGCTGAGATACAAATCCTAATCCATTTAAAATCATCGCTTTCACAACGTGTCCAGCACTCACCTTTTCGTCGTCTTCTTTTCCCAACAAATCATTAATAATTTCTACTAATCCAATGGCGTCTACTATTCCCGCTACTATCCCCAAATGGTCTATATTCTGTATAGACATCTCTTCGACATTAAACATAACACCAGAATTCTCCTCAGCAATTCTGGTTCAATTTTTCTACATTTCTTTTGAGAAAACTTAAATTTTTCTATTTCTTTTATTTTCTTGACTCAATTCTCAAAGAAATTGACTCTCGCTTAAGAATGGGAATTTTCTCTACAAAACTTAGACTTTAATGCTATCAGTTCTCAACAGTTTAATTAAACTCTTTTCTTGACTTAGTTATTTTGTACTATTTTTTGGTGAGTTTTTTGTATGTGACAGTTAGGGTGCGGAAGGAGGGTTATATGGTACATACAAGAGATTTGGGGGATATGCAAGGTGACAAATGGCTTGAAAAATATGAAAACAGTGATGAATTCAAAAAATACCGCCAACAGCAGCAAGAGAACGTAAATACAATAGAGCAGAGAAGAAAGAGGGAAAAAGCCTCACGGGGAAAGTAGTAGTTATAGCAGTTGCCAGGTAGGTTAGTAGAGAAACTGAACGTCAAACCCCGATAGCAAAAGACTTTTAAGCCTGTTGCCTATTATTTGTTGCCTGCTATAGTTTTGAAAACTGTACCTGGTTGGCTGACGATAGACGAAAACTCCCTTTCCTACAAAGTCAGGGAGTTAGGATTGTATATTCTCTTCAACTGAAAAAGCCTGTCTTCCTATTAATACGGCCACTTCCAATCGCGAATTTCTGGCATATCGTCGCCGTACTTCTGGATGTATTGCTTGTGTTCGATCAGCTTATCTTGCAAATGCTGCTTGACATAAGCTGCCCTATATCCCAATTTTGGTACGCGCTCAATTACATCCATTACTAAATGAAAGCGATCGAGTTCGTTAAGAACAACCATATCAAAGGGGGTGGTGGTAGTTCCCTCTTCCTTGTAGCCGCGCACATGCATCTGATCGTGGTTAGTATGACGATAGGTTAAGCGATGAATCAACCAGGGATAGCCATGAAAGGCAAAGATAATGTGTTTATCTGTGGTGAAAATTGTGTCAAAGTCTTTTGCGCTCAAACCGTGGGGATGTTCGCTTTTTGGCTGTAGTGTCATTAAATCGACTACGTTTACCACCCGCACTTTTAAATCTGGAAAGTGCTGGCGCAGAATATCCACAGCCGCTAAAGTTTCTAAGGTGGGAATATCCCCAGCACAAGCCATTACTACATCTGGATCGCCGTCTTGGTCGTTGCTTGCCCATTCCCAAATGCCGATGCCTTTGGTACAGTGCTTGATGGCAGCATCCATATTTAGGTATTGCAATGCTGGTTGCTTTCCGGCAACGATAACGTTGACATAGTTACGGCTTCTGAGACAGTGATCGGTTACTGATAGCAAAGTGTTGGCATCGGGCGGCAAATACACCCGAACGATCTCTGCTTTTTTATTAACTACATGGTCAATAAAACCGGGGTCTTGGTGCGAGAAACCGTTATGGTCTTGCCGCCAAACGTGAGAAGTGAGTAGGTAATTGAGAGAAGCAATCGGTCTACGCCAAGGAATATGTCTGGTCGTTTTCAGCCATTTGGCGTGCTGATTGAACATCGAGTCAACGATGTGGATGAACGCCTCATAGCAAGAGAAAAACCCGTGGCGTCCGGTGAGGAGGTAGCCTTCTAACCATCCTTGACAATTAGTTTCGCTGAGAATTTCCATCACCCGACCGTCGGGGGAAAGGTGGTCATCTTCCGGGAGGATCTGAGCTGCCCAATCCCGGTCTGTGACTTCTAGCACAGCGCCTAAGCGATTTGATACCGTTTCATCGGGGCCGACGATACGGAAATTGCGGCTTTCTTGGTTAAGTTGCATGATATCCCGGAGAAATTTTCCGGCAACTTGGGTAGCTTCAGCGATCGCTTGCCCTGGTTTGAGAACATCTACGGCATAGTCTCGAAAGTCGGGCATTTTCAGGTCACACAGCAAAAGACCGCCATTAGCGTGGGGATTGTCACCCATACGTCGATGCCCCTTGGGAGCCAGTTCTGCTAATTCGGGAATCAGCTTACCGTTGCTGTCGAAGAGTTCTTCTGGTTTGTAACTCTTCATCCAATCTTCTAGGAGTTTCAGATGTTCTGGCTGTTTGGCTATGTTGCCAAAGGGAACTTGATGCGATCGCCAATAACCTTCAGTTTTTTTGCCATCAACTTCCTTTGGGCCTGTCCAACCTTTGGGGGTTCGCATGACAATCATCGGCCACTGGGGACGTTTGGTGAAACCATGTACGCGGGCTTCTCTTTGGATACTTTGAATTTCAGCGATCGTTATATCTAGAGTCGCCGCCATCTGCTGGTGAACATCTGCGGGATCGTCACCTTCAACAAAGTAGGGCTTGTAGCCGTAGCCTACAAATAAGCTTTCTAATTCCTCATGGCCGATCCTTGCCAATACTGTTGGATTGGCAATTTTATATCCATTCAGGTGCAGAATCGGAAGTACAGCCCCATCATGCACGGGATTCAAAAACTTGTTGGAATGCCAGCTAGTTGCTAAAGCACCTGTTTCAGCTTCGCCGTCACCCACAACAGCCGCAACAATTAAGTCTGGGTTATCAAAGGCAGCACCAAAAGCGTGGACGAGGGCATAACCTAATTCCCCGCCTTCGTGAATTGAACCAGGGGTTTCTGGTGCAACGTGACTGGGAATACCACCAGGGAAAGAGAATTGTTTGAAGAGTTTCTGGATTCCTTCAGCATCCTGGGAGATGTTGTGATAATACTTGGTGTAAGTGCCTTCTAGGTAGGTGTTGGCTACCAGTCCAGGGCCACCATGACCAGGCCCAGCAATGTAAATTGTGTTTAGGTCATATTTTTTGATGACCCGATTCAGGTGAGCATAGATTAAGTTCAGCCCTGGCGTTGTTCCCCAGTGCCCCAAGAGCCTGGGTTTGACGTGTTCCAGCTTTAACGGTTCTCTCAGTAGCGGATTGTCGAGTAGATATATCTGCCCAACCGAAAGATAGTTAGCTGCACGCCAGTAGGCATTTATCTTCTGTAATTCTTCATCTGTTAAAGGCTTTGTTTGTGGAGGACTGGCTAATGTCATTTCGACACTCCATTACAAAAGGATTTTGACGGATTCACCAGTATGTAATCTTACTTATTTTCAAGATGATGGCCATCTAACCCATGATGAATTTTGCTAGCCTTTGTGACTAAATTATTTTGCTTTGGGCAAAGGATAGAGAGCGATGTCTAGAATGAGCTACTCTTACGCTACTAATGAATAGTATCAATCAGCATTGTCTTCGTCATAATTATCTAGTTGTAAAGTGTAATCTAATGCCACTTTTAACAGTATTAAATATCAGATAAGCTCATACTTTGTAGTGAGCGATTTATCGCTCAAAGCAAGCATTATCAGGACTTTAGTCCTGACTACAAACTTGAAATTTATTGATGCCTAGATACTTAGCAAAATCTAATACTTCTTCTTGACTAGACTTGGGCAATTGGGACAATATTTCCAGTAGTTGCCTGTGAATAGTTGTTGGTTTTTCTGACATTGCCACATTTCCTAGATTAATAGATAGAGTATGTACTCAATTTTCTCATGCTTCAAGCTTTGCTTTCCCTGGAACTATCGAGTACAGCAAAACTAGCTAAAGGCAGATCGAGGAATAACCTAATTATTAATTTCCAACAAACCAGGCGGCGGCGTAATTTCAATGCGATTAGATTTCAAGTCTACAACTGGTGCGATCGCTTCTACAAATGGAATCAAAACAGTCTTTTGTCCTTTGTCATTTGTCATTTGTCCTTTGTCAGTGGTAAAAGATGGGTGTAATTTTACTTCTAACAAATCATTGCCAGCCGGGATGATGTCTACCACCGTACCCACGAGTTCGCCAGATATTTGCATGAAGACTTCCAAGCCAATCAAATCGAGGACATGATATTCATCTTCGTTTAATTTGGGGCGATCTCTAGCTGGCACCATTAACGTACAACCGCGCAACGCCTCCGCCCGATCGCAATTTTCCACACCAGCTAATTTGATGACATACAAGTTTTTGTTACTGATGTAACGTCCTGCCAATAATTCGATTGGTTGCGGTTCTGTGTCACCTGAACACAACAACCAACGTTTTCCCGGCACCTCAAATCTTTCAGGAAAGTCTGATACAGGATAAACCCGTAATTCTCCAGATAATCCTTGCGGGGCAACAATCTTACCAATTTCTAGCCAATCATCGAGATTGGGAACTGGGGATTGGGTACTGGGAACTACGGGCTGGGGATTAGGGGTTGGAGATTGGACATTTTGAATTTTTGAATTTCCTACTACTTTCTTGCCCCTCTGCCTCTGTGCCCCTCTGCCCCTCTGCCCATTTGCACCTGTGCCTCCAATCTCTTTATTAGCTTCTTCGTGTTTCATTTCCATTTTTCTTACTAGTACAACACGGCGGAAATAAACCACCCATCTAAATCAGTGAAATGCTTACGCTATATTCATTTTGAATTTTTAATTCCGCCTTGCGGTATTAGGCAGTCACCGCCGCACCTTTATAAGCTTCTTCAGCCACTTTTGCTAAACGTTGCATAGCAGTGGCTATCTCTTCATCCGTGCCTGTGAGGCTGATGCGGAAACATTGATGCTTGTGCGCCCACTCTTCCTGTAAACCGGGGAAGAAGGTACTTCCAGGAACAATAATCACACCTACTTGCTTTAATTGCTGGTAAAATTCCCAATCACTGATGGGTAAATCTTGTAACCATAACCAAGCAAAAATTGCTCCTTCACCGCGATGGAGATACCAAGGTAAATCCTTGGGCATCGCCTTTTCTAAGCTGGTTTCTAAAACGGTAAACTTATTTTGGTAAAAGGGACGGATGACAGTGTGAGAAATTTCCACTAAAGCGCCAGAATTGATTGCATAAGCTGCGATCGCTTGGCCGTAACGTGAAGAATGGAGACTCATGTTTGCCTGAAAACACTCCAGCACTTCAATCCACTTTTCATCCCCAATGGCAATACCAATTCTTTCTCCTGGTAATCCGGCTTTCGATAAACTCATGCAGTGGAGGATATTATCACCAAACACTGGTGTCATTTCGGTAAAATTCAATGCTGGGAAGGGAGGCGCATAAGCTGAGTCAATTAACACCGGCAGATTGTAAGGCGCAGCCAAAGCGGCAATCTTTTTCACCTCATCATCGGTGAGGACGTTTCCAGTAGGATTACATGGGCGAGAGAAGAGGACACAACCCGTATTTTCTGTAATTGATAGTTTGCTGAAGTCGGGGCGATATTTAAATCGGTGGGCAGCTGCATCAATATCGAGAGTTGGTTTGTAGGCGATTAAGGCTTTTGGAACTAAGCAAATACCGCCGTAACCTGTATAGTCAGGGCTAAGAGGTAAAACGATTTGTTTTAACTCGCCGCTAGGAGTGTAGCCACCGAAGGTATTGGCAGCGTAGAAGTAAAGGGTTTGACTGCCGGGGGTGATCAGGATATTGCGATCGGTTAATTTTAACCCGTAGCGTTTGTTAAAGTCGTTGGCGATCGCTTCCACAAATGGTGCATAGCCCTGACTTGAACCGTAGCGGCAAACTACCTCACCATATTCTGGACTAGCCAAAAGCTGTGCAGTGCAATCCCGCCATAATTGTTCTACCTCTGGCAAAATCAACGGATTACCAGCACTCAAATTAATAAACTGCTGCCCTGCACCCGCTCGTAATGTTTCGATAATATCCTTCATGATTGCTCTGACGCCAGTCAGGTTGGACATTTGAGCGCCAATTTGAGTTAGGGCAGGGTTCATAAGCTGTGACAAAATATATTAATTTAGGGGTGGACAAATTATTTGAGGTTTGCTGCTGACATCCAGTTTACATCGTTGCCAAAACAGCTGTTGCCGCCTTTAACCAATCTAGCGAGAGAATGACATTTTAACAAAGGTAATAATATTTATCGTTATAGCCGCGATCGTGCTTAGTAGATACTGATGAAGTAATACAAAAGTCTATCATGCGTTCAATGCCTGTGAAAAAACTGGGGAGTAAAGAAGAGAATAAAGTACAGGTACAAGGTACAGATTATTCCCTATCACCTGTCACCTCTTTCCTAATCCCAATGCCCAATGACAAATGACAAATGACAAATGACAAATGACAAAACTATACAGGAGCGTTGACATTGGAAGTTAAAGCCGCAGTAGCTTACAGTGCAGGTAAGCCGTTGACGATTGAAACCGTTCAACTATCAGGGCCACAAGTCGGCGAAGTGTTAGTTGAAGTAAAAGCAAGTGGGGTTTGCCACACTGACGCTTTTACCTTATCTGGTGACGATCCCGAAGGTTTGTTTCCGGCTATTTTGGGACATGAAGGTGCTGGTGTGGTAGTGGAAGTAGGCGCTGGTGTTACCAGTCTCAAACCAGGCGATCGTGTGATTCCCCTCTATACTCCCGAATGTCGCCAATGCGAATATTGTTTGAGTTTCAAAACTAATCTCTGTCAAGCCATTCGCCTAACTCAAGGACGCGGTGTTATGCCCGATGGCACCAGTCGCTTTAGTATTGATGGGCAGATGATTCATCATTATATGGGTACATCAACTTTTGCTAACTATACAGTACTGCCAGAAATCGCCTTAGCAAAAATTCGGGAAGATGCCCCCTTTGATAAGGTTTGTTACATTGGCTGCGGTGTTACTACTGGTATTGGTGCAGTTATCAATACTGCCAAGGTGGAACCTGGAGCAAATGTTGTGGTTTTTGGTTTGGGTGGTATTGGCTTAAATGTCATCCAAGGAGCGCGGATGGTAGGGGCAAATATGATTGTCGGGGTAGATATTAATCCCAACAAACGCGCCTTGGCGGAAAAATTTGGTATGACACACTTTGTTAATCCTCAAGAAGTAGAGGATGATTTAGTTCCCTATCTAGTTGATTTAACAAAAGGCGGTGCTGATTACAGCTTTGAATGTATTGGTAATGTCAAAATTATGCGTCAAGCATTAGAATGCTGCCACAAAGGTTGGGGTGTGAGCGTGATTATTGGTGTTGCTGGTGCTGGACAGGAAATCAGTACTCGTCCTTTTCAATTAGTAACTGGTCGCGTTTGGAAAGGTTCAGCATTCGGTGGCGCTAGAGGACGTACAGATGTGCCGAAAATTGTTGATTGGTATATGGAAGGTAAGATAAATATTGATGATTTAATTACCCATGTGATGCCCATTGAGCAAATTAATGATGCTTTTGAATTGATGCACAAAGGTGAATCAATTCGTAGTGTAGTGACCTTTTAGCTGTTAGAGGATGTTTTAAAAGGGTATTTTGCTCTCGTAGTTAGCACATTAAAGTATCTCAGTACATAGCTAAACCTTAAATTGGCGTTGCACTTAACCCAATACAGAGGGTTAGGTTTATGACTCAACTTAGAAGCGTAGACTAAATAGTCCTGACAATTGGGCTGAACCAAAAAATGTAACTGTATTGTAACGGTGGCTTGAGCTACCGTTTTTTGTTGACGTTGCAAAAGTTTACATTTAGAATGGAATCGTCAAAACCCGATAAGTATTTATTCTTATTTATACTGAAAATTTGACATTCAATGAGTATATGTTCTTAATCTTTGTCAAAAATTTAATCTTCTAGAGTTAAAGAATGTTTACAAAAATATTCATTCCTTAATATAATGAAATCAAAAGTGATAAGGCAAATTGATTGTCAAAATTAATGAATGCTATTGAATTTCCCTGGCTAACAGCCATAATCCTCTTACCCTTGGTGGCTACCTTAGCCATCCCCCTAATCCCAGACAAGGAAGGTAGAACTGTGCGGTGGTATGGTCTGGGAGTTGCGATCGCCGACTTTGCACTGATGATTTATGCCTTTTGGTATAAGTACGACTTCCAGAGTTCAAGACTCCAACTTATAGAAAACTATCCTTGGATACCGCAGTTAGGTTTGCATTGGGCTGTGGGGGTTGATGGTTTATCGATGCCCTTAGTGCTTCTGACAGGCTTAATAAATACCCTCGCAATATTCGCGGCTTGGAAAGTTAACACCAAGCCGCGATTATTTTATGGTCTGATGTTAGCGATGTACAGCGCCCAGCTTGGCGTATTTGTTGCCCAAGATTTGCTGTTGTTCTTCCTGATGTGGGAAATCGAGTTAGTGCCAGTTTACCTGCTGATTTCCATTTGGGGAGGACAAAACCGCCGTTATGCCGCTACCAAATTCATTCTTTACACTGCTGCTGCATCAATATTTATCTTGATTGCCGGTTTTGCAATAGCATTCTCTGGAGATACCGTCACTTTCGATATGGCGACTCTAGGAATGAAAGAATACCCCAAAACCTTGGAATTGTTGGTTTATGCAGGTTTCTTAATTGCCTTCGGTGTGAAAATGCCGATTTTCCCTTTACACACTTGGCTACCTGATGCCCACGGTGAAGCATCAGCACCCGGTTCAATGATTTTGGCTGGTGTGTTGTTAAAAATGGGTGGTTATGCTCTTATCCGCTTCAATGTGGAAATGTTACCCAATGCCCATGTGACTTTTGCCCCAGTGTTAGCAGTTTTGGGTGTGGTTAACATTGTCTACGGTGCTTGCTGTGCCTTTGCTCAAACCAATCTCAAACGCCGCTTGGCTTACTCTTCAATTGCCCACATGGGGTTTGTGCTGATTGGGATTGCCTCTTATACAGAACTTGGTATCAGTGGTGCAGTATTACAGATGCTTTCCCACGGCTTGATTGCTGCTAGCTTGTTCTTCCTGTCTGGCGTGACTTACGATCGCACCCACACCTTGATGATGGATAAAATGGGCGGTATCGCTAAGGTAATGCCCAAAACCTTTGCTCTGTTTACCATTGGTTCAATGGCTTCTCTTGCTTTACCCGGAATGAGTGGTTTTGCAGGTGAGTTGATGGTGTTTCTGGGTATTGCCAGCAGTGATGTTTACAGTTCCAGCTTTAAAGTTGTAGTTGTGCTGCTGTCAGCAGTTGGCGTGATTTTGACACCGATTTATTTACTGTCAATGCTGCGTCAAGTGTTCTACGGCGAGCAAAATAAAGAGTTGCACTTGGATGCTGTAATCTCTGATGTTAAACCCCGCGAAATATTTATTACCGCTTGTTTGCTACTGCCAATCATCGGAATCGGGTTTTATCCCAAATTAGCAACGCAGACTTATGATGTCAAAGCAGTAGAATTAGTCGCCCATGCTCGTCAAGTTCTACCAGTTGTTGCTCATCAACAACCATCAAGCCTGTACTCGCGGATTTTCTCTGCACCAACATTGGCTACTTCTCAAGTTGAAAGTTCGATTAACATTTCTGAGTAAATTAACTTCCCATTCAGGGGTCTGCAAGTAAATTCTAAATATTAGGAGAATAAAGGGGTGGTTATGAAACCACCCCTAAAATTTTGGCATTATTGAGTTGAAAAAAATTTTTATACCAATTTGAAAAAAGAATACGACAAATAGATCATTTGTAGAGACGCGATGAATCGCGTCTTTACCCAAGTATGTGTTGCAATCATTAATTAAATTGGTATTAGGTAAGGGCAATTCATGTAGACGTATTAGCAAAGCGCCTAGAGCGTGAAGAGATTATAGTGAAAACAAGTGAAGTAGCCAAACAGCAATTATGACCACCAACTTACCTGTAGTCACAGAAATTATACCAATGGTCTTGCAATTGCAACCTGCGATCGCATTAACCGAAGAGCAATTTTACGAGTTTTGTCAGTTAAACCCCGACTTTCGTATCGAACGTAATCCTGCTGGAGAATTAGTCATTATGCCCCCAACTGGTTCGGAAACTGATGAACGCAATTTTAACTTAGTTGGGCAGTTGTGGGTATGGACAAAGCAAGATGCTACAGGTGTAGGCTTTGGTTCCAGTGGTGGGTTTACTTTGCCTAATGGTGCAGTGCGCTCGCCCGATGCAGCCTGGATAAAACGCGATCGCTGGGAAGCCATACCATTGGAACTGCGAAAAAAATTTGCACCAATTTGTCCTGAGTTTGTGATTGAATTGCGTTCTGAGAGCGACAACTTGCGAATTTTGCAAGACAAGATGCAAGAGTATATTGATAATGGCACACAACTTGGTTGGTTAATTGATAGAAAACAACGCCAAGTTTTTATTTATCGTCCTAATATTGCAGTTGAGAAATTAAATAACCCTAAGACACTTTATGGTGAATCGTTATTACCTGGGTTTGTTTTGGATTTAAATCAGATTTGGTAGGAAGTACAGCTAGTTTTACAGTACTGACAAAAACTGGCACAAGTACAATAACAGTCTTTAGCCGAAGGTTTTGTTAGTCCTTCAAGACGCGATTTATCGCGTCTCTGGATCTCATTGGCAAACTGTGATAGTTAACAACTGATATGGTCAGGATATCCCAGCAGACTCCAGTCTGAATCCTGACAAAATTTAAGTTTTAATAAGCACCATATTTCCTCACAAGTTCCTCACATTCTCTTTCATCAGATATCTAATATAAGGACAAACGATATATACATCTTTGTAGCTTTAATATTATTTTTATTGATATTCCAGTAAATTCCAATCTGAATACTGGCAAAATTTAAGTTTTAATAAGCACCGTATTCCCTCACAAGTTCCTTATATTCTTTTTGTAACTTCAGGATAGAGACACTTAACTATTGCATGAATTAGCTTGAGATACACCTTCTTGTGTTGGGGTATTTCGGCAAAAGCTAGACTGCCTCTTTTCTTAGCGAGGGTATTGAAGCTTAATTCTACTTTTGCATCTATAGGAGAGTTCTCTCATGGATTTTACAGAGAAAGTGCCATTTTTTAATCTCAAGATTTTAGGCTATTACAGGTGAGTCCTACGTAGGTGATCCTATACCTACACTAAGTTAATTCCTGCCACAGTTAAAAACGATTTAGTTTCTAAATAAAGTAAACCTTCTAGAGATTTATCCTGTACTAGTTAAATAGTTGGGGGAGATGCATTTTGACTGCATTTTCCATGAAAAAACAACTTTAACAACATAGGTACAATCAATATGAACTTTAAACAATTTGGTGTATTACTATCTCTATCTACAATTCTTGGAATCAACGCGATCGCGCCCAAGGTTTTGGCTGACGAGCCTAGTATTACTTTTGGAGATGCACTCGGTTCTGGCGGATGTAGTGTTGCCGATCAGCTTCCTGGAGATGATGGTAGAAGCTTATCGATTGTCTTGGATAACTTTAGTGCATTCAATGGTCAGCGTCAAAAGTGTATTTTACGCGTTCAAACTTTTATTCCAAGTGGTTTCATCGTCCAAGATGTACAAGTACTGTACCAAGGAACTACTGATATTAATACCAAGAGTAAAGGTACCAGCTTAAGCAGAACTTATAGCTTTAGTGGTGGTGCTCTGGGTCAAGCTGTAGCTTCCCCTAAAACTAGCAAGTTTACATCTAGTAAAGCATTTGCGGAACAAGATGAGATTACTGTTTTAGCTGCTACAGGTTTATGTAGTGGTGGTGGGCAAGGATTATTAGGTATTAATATGATTGCACAATCCTCAGCAGGAAGTTCTATTTTCGTTGATACAGCCGATCTCAATGCTGGGGATGTAAGGCTTTATTTTGACCTAAAGCGTTGTTAGTCCTCGCTTTTAGCGATTCTGCGCATAGATAGCGATCGCCGCACCAAATTCCAAATTTAGTGGTCTTCAATGAGTGGTGAGTCTAAATCCCCCACTCATTGAATCTACCGAATGTATTCTTCTTTAAGATTACAAATTTCTGTTGATTGAGAGGAAGTTATGTTGAAACTAAGTGATACACGTAATTTTTTCATATTAATGTGCTTGTTTTTTTTCTGTTATAATGCCAATTCATCTAGCACTGCTGTTGCAATAGATAACCAGCCAAACTTTTTGGTTAATCGGAGATGTAATATAACTTTCAATCCGCAAATAAATCAGTTTACACTTGGCTCTCCTATAACTGTAAATGCACAATCGCCAAGGGCTAGATGTATCGTTAGAATTAATACTTCTAATACTCAAAAGCAATTTAGGCTCGTGCCTTTAGCTGTAAAAGGTGTAGTCAAAAACGCACCAGCACAAATATCTATCTCATCATTTTTACTTGGCGATAGACCAACTCCATATCAAATGATGTATGGAAGTGCGATGAATTTTGATTTGACTAATCAAATACCTCCAACTAACTATACAACTACAGGAAAAAGTGTTTTAGGCATTAATTTAGTAGTAATGACGAACGGAGGAGAATTAGAGTTGACAGAGCTAAAGTTTGCACTTCAACAACAATAAAATGTGGTTTTAGCGCTCGCTTATTCAGGAAAAAGGTGAAGAACATTAAGATGTTGGGGTGGCGCGATCGCTATGTTGATTTATGCTGGCGATCGCCGTGATGGTTGTCTTCGCATCTGAAATAGGCTTGGGTTTATCTGAATTTTCGGATGCTGGGACTCCATAAAAGAATAGAAGTAATACAAGGACAAACGCCGCAAATGCCCCTGTAGCTTTAATATTAGTTTTACTCAAAGGTACGTGTGCTTCTAAACCAAGACTACCCGTCAATAAATAACCTGATATTCCAGCAAATGCAGCTGCTAAAAATCTAATTATTGCTAAAGTGCCACCTTCCATTGCTCGTGGGTTGAGTACAAGAACAATAAAGACCACTAAGACCGCCAGAGCCATAGCAAGGGCTATTCCACGTTCAGCAGGTGAAATTTGCGACGATGGTTTATGCACTTCTGGTTGAGAATTATCTTCCTGTTGAGATGGTTTTGTCATAAAATTATTCTCTTGCTTTGATGGCTGAATTACATTATTAATTGTTACAACGACATTTTCCCTTCCTGTCTCTGAAGAATTAAGTAGAAAATCACCACTCTTCTGCTGTTCTGCTTGAAGTAACTCCCTTCTGTTCATCACATCATTAATTAAGCCCAAGACATCAATCATTCGATAACTTTTTTGACATTGAATGCCTTCTTGCTGATCGGCTACAAACTGTCGCAATATCTCAAAGGAGTAAAAGTGTGGCTCTTGGTTATCTTTGCAGATGTGGCAATTACAGGGGATTAACTTGTTGTACTTCAGTCGCTTATACGACTCATGAATTTTATCGAGTTCATGTGTAACTATGGTCATCAAATCTCTTTTGTGACGACCTGAGACTCGAATCTTAATCTCCCGCTTGCCGTAATATTCAATCACCTCTGCTTTCGTCTGGTCTTTGCTGAGAACAACCCCGCTTTTCCAGACACATTTTTGTTCATTTATCAACTCATGGATGGCGACGATGAATTGGCTGATGATCCCCTTGGGCATGAACTCATAAGTGTAACGCAGAATCAGGTTGTTAGTTCCATCCCAGTTATAGGGGGGTTGATTAGCAGATAGCAGTTGTGGGGCAATATATTTTCCTTGGCTTCTAGGAATTTCGTAGCACAGTTTGAAGTTGATCATCAAGCGCAATAGTTCATCATGCATCGTGGCGTATTCGTCTTCACACCAGATGTTTGCCAAGTCAGACCGGGTGAAACTGCCCAGGTTGCGAATCACCTTTTCATTATCCAGCACTTTGTAGACTGCATCAGTTCCCCACTTTGGCTTGAGGATGACGGTCTTGTTCAAAAGTGGGTCTTCTTGGAAGTGCAAGCATACTCCCAAATCGTGCAGATAACCACTCAACTGCAACTTGTCATTTCTTTGGGTGAACCCATTTTGTTGGCAGATGTTCAGGTATTCATCCAAGCTGATGTGATTGTGTGCGTCAGTCTCCAAAGCTTCCCGGACTGTAACCCATGTTTTTGGGAGCGGACTGCCAATATGGGGTAGGTTTTTAACGTAATGCTTGATTTGTTCTAAAACTTGTTCTAAACCTCTGTTGGTGGCAAGGTTTGTTGGTAAAGTTTCCTTCAAATTAGTAAACTGCCCCCGTAACTGAAGTTCATTTATCTCCCGGTGACGGTTTTGCTTCTCATTTTTGATGATTAGCAGCGGACTGTTATTGCTCAACAGTTCTACTACATTCAGCCAGTAATAAAAATCCGTGTCTTCCTTGCGAGTATCTGCTACTAAAACGTAGAGTGAACGCTTGGTGAGGAAAAACTGGTGAGTAGCATGGTAAATCTCTTGCCCCCCAAAGTCCCAAATGTTGACTTGAAATTCTCGCCCATTATCCATTGGGAAACCCCACTGGATAACCTCAATTCCCTTTGTAGAGTCCTCCTCTTGGAGTTGATAATTTTGGTCTTGAATTTTCTTCGCCAGTGTTGTCTTCCCTGCTCCTCCTTCGCCCACAATTAGTAACTTTGCTTCATACAAATAATCTGTGCCTTCTGCTTCCAGTTGCCGGAAATAATTCTTAATCGCCTGAAGACCTTTTGCAACAATTTCTGGCGGTGGCTTTTCAATGGGGTTGCTGCTTAAATTCAGCTTGGTGAGGTTTTGCAGGTTGGTAATCGCTTCTGGCAGCGTCGTTAATTGGTTGTAGCCTAAATTCAGGATGGTGAGATGTTGCAGGCGGGCGATCGCTTCTGGCAGCGTCGTTAATTGGTTGTAGCTTAAATTCAGGGTGGTGAGATGTTGCAGGCGGGCGATCGCTTCTGGCAGCATCGTTAATTGGTTGTCCCTTAAATCCAGGGAGGTGAGTTGTTGCAGGCAAGCGATTGCTTGTGGCAGCGTCGTTAATTGGTTATTCCTTAAACTAAGGGAGGCGAGTTTTTGCAGGCGGGCAATCACTTCTGGCAGCGTCGTTAATTGGTTGCGACTTAAATTCAGGGAGGTAAGTTGTTGTAGGTGAATGACGGCTTCTGGCAGTGTCGTTAATTGGTTGCGGCTTAAATTCAGGGAGGTGAGATGTTGCAAGCGAGTAACGGCTTCTGGCAGTGTCGTTAATTGGTTGTCCCTTAAATCGACGGAAGTGAGATATTGCAAGTGGGTGACAGCTTCTGGCAGCGTTGTTAATTGGTTGCCATTTAAATGCAGGGAGGTAAGTTTTTGCAGGCGGGCGATCGCTTCTGGCAGTGTCGTTAATTGGTTGTAGCTTAAATTCAAAACCTCCAACCATTCCAGTTCAAACACCTGAGCAAAAATTTTTGTTAATTTTTTCTTGTCATTCGTAGCCAAACTATTGCTTAAATCTAATCGTTTAAGCTTTTCCTTTTTCGCTTCTCGGATTTTTTCAAGGAAATGTTGAGGCGTATTTGCCATACTGAGGTTCACCTGTCAACGAAAGTTATATATAATGCCCCTGATTCGCTGGACGATCTCGTAACTACTAATATTTTGTGCTAATCCTAACAACCGCCACAGGTTAGAAACATAGCGCTCATAACAAAAGTCCTCTTAACAGGGCTAAATTCTTTCTATACTTGGGTTTTAGTCCACATTAAGTGGACTTTAGCTATGAGCCTGGAACTTCCAGTTTCAGGCGATCGCAGCTACTAATTGAGAATGCTGCAAGATATCAAAGCAACCTACTATCCTGTGTAACACTACATGAGCGCTAATGATTTTTACGGAATCTAAAAAGAATTTATGATTACCAATGGCTCAGATTTGCTTGTAAACGAGTCTTTAATACTCATTAATGGGGCTATGAACTCCGTTAATGAGTCTTTGATACTCGCGGATGAGTCTTTGATACTCGCGGATGAGTCTTTGATACTCGTGGACGAGTCTTTGATACTCGTGAATGAGTCTTTGATACTCGTGGACGAGTCTTTGATACTCGTGGACGAGTCTTTAATACTCGCGGACGAGTCTTTGATACTCTTTTACTTTTTTAGCCCTTGTTTACGCAACTTCTCCAGCTTGAAAAATCTGTTCAGCAGTTAAATTCAACTCTGGGAACGCTGGCGACTGAATGCGCTCATTTCCTCTAAATTGCCTAACCTGATACTCACCTTCAATCAATTGGTAAATCGAGATAGTTGGTTGTTTAGGATTGCCAATAAACCGCCTACCACCTAAACCTAGATAGTCTACAATCCAATATTCAGGAATACCCAAAGATTCGTAATCTTCTAACTTCAAAGCATAATCATCACTCCAGTTGGTTGAAACAACTTCTACAACCAACTTGACGGAACTACCTCGCGTAATGATAGATTCTTTTTTCCAGCGTGGTTCATCTATAACAGCTTGTCTATCAAGAACGATGACATCTGGTTCATAACCTGAATCAGTGTTAATTGACTTGATGACACATTCTTTAGGGATAAACCAAGGGATGGACAAACGAGTGATTTCAATAAACAAAGAACCATTGATAAACCCGGCTATCTCTGAGTGCTTCCCTCTTGGCTTAGGCATTTCAACAATTACCCCATCATGTAGTTCATAATGCCTGTCTGAATCGGGATACCAGGCGATAAATTCATCAAATGTTACTTGTCTGGCTAAGGCTTGAGTCATGCTTTGCCCTCTTTATGTCAAATTTGACTTCTCTCCAAACCTCTCCCCGACACGGAGAGAGGCTTAATCAGCGAACTGAGGTTATTTCGCCGCAGCAGCACTTGGTAAACTCACTTTCAATCGCTTAAACATCGCTTCTCGTGCTTGTGTAGCGAGGTTATCGTCAAAAGGTTTTAAGGTTATTTCCTGCTGATATTTTAGCCGCAGCGCTGTTTGAATTAACCAATCTGCAACAAAAGGATTTTTTGGTAACAAAGGGCCGTGAGAATAAGTAGCGATCGCATTCTGATAAAATGCTCCTTCTGTCCCATCTTCACCATTATTTCCCAAACCGTACACCACTCGCCCCAAAGCTTCCACTTTTCCCAGTTTGGTGCGTCCGCCGTGATTTTCAAAGCCTACCAAATATGGTGTGCTACCTGTCATCTCTTTTAAATCTCGCGCTAGACGTGAGGCTGTCACTTCAATTACCAAGTTACCAATACAGCGTTTAGTATTTTCACCAGGATGCACAGAAACTAAATCGAGTATTCCCAAACCATCAATTCGTTGTCCCAAGCCTGGTTCATAATAATGTCCCAGTAATTGAGGTGAACCACAAGTAAATACTCCTGGTGTGCCATTTTCGATTTTGTCGCGCATTGCATCAGCTTTTGCACCTTGCAAATCACGCATGACAATTTCTTGCTGACGATCTTGTGCGCCACCACCAACGATGACATCTACTGTTTTAATATCTGCGGCTGTGGAATCTCGATCTAAAGGTAATACTTTCACATCGTATCCCCGCCACTGGGCGCGACGTTCTATAGTAATTACATTACCGCGATCGCCATAAGTACTCATCAGCGTCGGATAAAGCCAACCAATTGTTAATTCTATATTTTGAGAACTCATAAATTTGGGGAATGGGGAATAGGGAATCGGACGATCGCAAATGACAAATGACCAATGACAAATGACAAATGACAAATGACAAATGACAAATTTAAAGAATTTTCCGACCAGTGAGTACTTCTCGCACTTCTAACATGGCTGAGTAGGTGGGCAGAATATGCAGAGTTTCATTCTCTGGTGTATGTTCTAATGCAGTAGCGATCGCTTGTCGCAAATCTTCTTCGACTATTAAATTTAAGTTACTCTCAGGGGACTTTTGGCTGTAACGTAGACGTAGTGCCATATCGTAGACGCGATCGCCACTCACAACTAAAGTTCCGCCGCGTTCGACTAGTTTCTCGGTATCTACGTCCCAAATCCAGGATACATCAGTGCCATCGGGCGTGCGATCGTTCAATACCAGCAGTGTGGTTTTATCTGTGCTTTCAGTAACTACGCGAATGGTTTCATTGGTTCCCACAGGATTTTTTGATAACAATATTCGCACTTGTTTACCGTTAATTACTAAATCTTCAGCCCGACCAAAAGCAGCTTGAAAGTTGTTAATAGTATCTCTGATTGTTGCTTCATCAATTCCTAACTCTATAGCCGCAGTTACAGCCGCCAAAGTATTATATTTGTTGTATAAACCAACCAGGATTTGCGACCATTCACTACTTTCTAAAGTCGGTTTACTTTTACTAAAACCACACTTAGGACAAGTAAAATCTCCTAAATGAGACAAATAAACACCCTTATAATCTAGGGAATGCCCACATTTGGGACAATAAATAGAATCAACAGCGTGAGGAATTGCTTCTAGATAATGTTCTGGTTCATTCAAGCCAAAGAATAACACCCGTTGAGGTAACTGCTGACCGAGGTTAGATAAAGTTGGGTCATCAGCATTGGGAATTACCACCGTTTCTGGTGGTAGGGTAGAAATAACTTTTGTCCAACGCTTACTAATTGTGTCTACTTCGCCGTATCTATCAAGTTGGTCGCGGAACAAGTTTAAACAGAGAATGATTCGTGGCTGGAGTGGCGCTAATACCTTCGGTACAATATTTTCGTCAACTTCTAAAATGGCGTAATCAGAATTTAGCGTACCTAGTAAGTTGGTGCTTTCTAACAGCGCCGTCATCAAGCCATTTTCTAGATTTGCACCTGTAGAATTATGAGTGACACGAAAACCTTTGCGTTCTAGTATTGTGCATAAAAGCAGCGCTGTAGTAGTTTTGCCGTTAGTACCAGCAATTAAAATCACCCCGTTTTTAACTTGCTGACTCAATAATTGTAAAAGTCTGGGTTCAATGCGACGAGCGATCGAGCCTGGTAATACACTAGCAGCACCCAGACGGAGCGATCGCACTATAAAGGTCACACTCTTTGCCACTGACACCGCGAAACCCAATCGCAGTCTATCTATGAATTGTATTTTGTTTCCCACATCTATACCCTAGTTTTCTGGCGGTTGTTAATTAAAGTGCAAATTTAATCTTGTGAGTTTAGCGAATCTTGGCTGAAAAAGCCAGTATTCGCAATTTTGAATTTTAGACTTTTCTGCCGAATGCTACGCGTTGCTTCCCCGGAAGGGTACAGCTACCCTCAGTCGAATGATTTTGGATTGTTGCGCTACTTTACCTCTGTTTTGAATTCTGCGTAGCAATACCAGCCACTTGCGAGAGATAATCTCAGTAGGCGTTATCTTAAAAAATAGTGCGTGGGCGTAATTACATATCCAGCCCAGTTGGCCGAATTCAGCACAAACTCACAACAAGTAGTAGCTTGCAAGGTTCCTTTTGATGAATAGCACAAAGTTTCTTTTTTTACATAAACAAATTACTAGCTGGCAAAGGTGGTTGTCTAAATGCCTGTTGTTGCTTGTAAGTCTTTTCATTATAAGTATGCAACCTGCATCTGCTGGTCTGAATAATGATTTATATGATGGCAACATCTTTGTTGTTTATGCTGGCAATGGTTCATTGGTTCCTCCCAGACAGACACTCGCACAGACTTTAGCGGAACATAAACCCGTATTTTTGGCTTTTTATCTAGATGATAGTAGCGATTCCAAAAGATATGCCATTTCCATTTCACGGGTACAGGAATTCTACGGTCGGGTAGCAGAGATTATGCCGATTAATGTAGATACTATCCCGCCTAAAGAGACCTACGACCCAACTGAACCAGGATATTACTTTACTGGGAGTGTTCCTCAAGTCGTGGTGTTAAATAAATCAGGTGAAGTAGTTTTGAATAAAAAGGGTCAAGTACCTTTTGAAGATATAGACGATCAATTTCGTAAAATCTTTGATTTATTACCACGCACTGAAACAGCACAGCTAAAGCGGCGAGCTTTTAACGAGTTTAGTAGTGAGTTAGCTAAGTAACCTATGGGGTAGACCAAATTGGTCTGCCCTAATTTTTAGTTATATCTGTTACTACATTGCCGCCGATGTCAAAGCATAATGATTAGAAAGTTAATCTATAGTCTATAAGTCCGTAACAACTGACTAATGACTAATGACCAATGACCAATGACCAATGACTAAATAGAGTGTATCTGATGTCAAAGGTTTACACCACCCAGGAACTAATTCAAATTTTGGCAGCCGAACGCCAAGCTTGCCTGAAAGGAAAACGCTTAAAGTTAGAAATAAAAGTCTCTGGCAACCCTGTAATTGACCAGTTTATCAGAACTGATGGGTTGCAACAGTTTACTGCCTATCAAGATTTCAAAACTGCAATTCACGAGTATCAGAGAGAAAATCGAGTTTCTGGTATTATCTGGCGGGAAATGACAGTTAAAGGAAAAAACTTGCACTATCCCGAAATAGATACTGAGTTAATTGCCCTCAATGGTGACTTAGAAATATTAAAAGCTGCTAAAAATTCTATCGTAGAATTTTGGTATGAAGTCACTATAGGAATGGATTTATACTTGAGTTTTAATAATAGTAAACAACACCAACAAATTGTCACATCTGATGTAGAAAGAATTGTTCAAAGAACAGAGTGGGCAAGTTTATGTAAGTGGGAAAATTCTAGCTTTTTGGAAATGATTTTGCAGCTAGGATGGGGTAAACCAGAAGAAGCTTATTATAAACGAGGAAGACCGCGATCGGGTAGTGAATATATTCATGCAGTCAATCCCGGAAATCGCCCCATTGGTTGATTGATGTGTTGGGTAGAAATACTAAAACCCATGACAACATGACGGACAGAATTGCGACATAATTGCATTTACTTTGCTTTCTCAATAAGGCACTCTATCTGTAACAGAAATTTTACCTGTACAGATAAGTAGTAACATGAAAGTACGCGATCTAATCAAGCGACTAGAAGCTGATGATTGGTATCTTGCTAGAACTAAAGGTAGTCATCGACAGTTCAAACATCCTGATAAACCTGGTACTGTTACAGTGGCTGGTAAGCCAAATGTGGATGTACCAATTGGTACTCTGAAAAATATCTGGAGACAAGCTCAATTGGAGGAAGACTGATGCGTTATACAGTTGTGATTGAAAAGGGAGCAACTAGCTACGGCGCTTATGTCCCTGATTTACCAGGTTGTGTCGCTGTGGGTGAAACTTTAGAAGAAGTCAAGCAAATGATTGCAGAAGCTATTGAATTTCATATTGAAGGGATGCTAGAAGATGGTTTACCTATTCCCAAACCTACAAGCATTGCTCATGAGGTTGAAGTTGCAAACTATAGCAAAATCTAATTATAGAAAACTACTAAATTAGTACCAAATAATCCTTCTAATATTTTGTCAAATTAGTTTTGAGAGTTTGTAGTAAGGAGTTTAGTGCTTAGAAAACAAGGACTAAAGTCCTTACTACGAACTTGTAGACAAACGATGCTTATCGACTTTGAACTATGGACTCTTGACTAGAGTTTTCAAGTTCTGGAAATTCTACTTTGGCAGGTTTCCAACCTCCCGCCCAAGCAAGGCATAGATGACGGAAGCGATCGCCCCGCACCTCAAAATTTGTGTACTGGTCAAAACTCGCACAAGCTGGAGATAGCAATACCACAGGCGCTTGATACTGCTTGGCTAATTCTGCCGACTTGGGAATTGCCCTTTCCATAGTTTCCACAATATGGTATGTATGATACCCCACCTCTCGCAGACGTTTGGCAAATGCGGGTGCAGCAGAACCAATCAATAACACAGCAGCAGCTTTGGTTTGAATTTGTGCTAGCCAAGCAGTATCATCACCTGCTTTGGCTTCTCCACCAGCAATTAAAATCGCTGGACTGTTGACAGATGCTAAACCTACTTCAGCCGCATCGTAGTTAGTGGCTTTGCTGTCATTAATGAAATCAATACCTTCCCAAGTGCAGATATGCTCCAAACGATGCGCAACACCAGGAAATTCCCGAACTGCAAGTGCGATCGCATCACGATTAATTCCCGCTAATCTTGCTGTTGCTACTGCCATCAACAGATTTTGCTGGTTATGTTCTCCCACCATTCGCAAACTAGATACTTTCACAATCGGTTCTGGTGCCGAGGTTGCAGTCAATTTTTCTACAACCCAACCATCTTCAATGTAAAAGCCTTTTTCGCTAATCAGAAAATCTTTTCCTCTCACACTTGTCCAATAGGCATTAGGCCAAGCACTTAAACCTAGCTGACTCAAGTAAGCATCATCGCCATTGAACACTTGCAACTCAGACTGACGCAATAGCTTGGCTTTGATATTGTAATAGTTCTCTAAAGTCTTATGGCGACTGAGATGATCCGGTGTAAAAGTCGTCCAAACACCGATCCGGGGTGCAAGAGAGACGGAAGATTCTATTTGATAGCTGCTAATTTCCGCAATCACCCAATCGAGTGAGGAGTTAGGAGAGACGCGATTAATCGCGTCTGTACAGGAGTTATCAAATGCTCCCCCTGCCTCCCCTGCTCCCTGCTCCCTGCTCCCTGCTCCCTGGGATAGGGCAACTTCACAAGCGGCGTAGCCAATATTACCGCAGGCGGGTGCATTTAATTCTGCTGCTTGGAAAATGGCAGCAATTAAAGCTGTGGTAGTAGTTTTGCCATTAGTGCCGGTAATTCCTACCCAAGGTAGCGATTGCAAATTTCGCCAGGCGAGTTCCATTTCGCCAATGGTTTCAATACCTAATTGGCGTGCCTCAACTAATACGGGAATATCCCAAGGCACGCCAGGACTAACGACTATTAATTGCGGTAAATTAGCACCATTCAATTCTAGGGATTGTCCTAGTTTTACGGTTATTTGCTCGGCAGCGAGTTCTTGTTGTTGTTCTAGGAGGGTTTCGGAGGTGTTGCGATCGCTCAGCTCTACCTCCCAACCTTCCCGTTTCAACAATCTCGCCGCAGCAACACCGGACTTTCCCAATCCAACAACATGAGCTTTGGACATAGATTGCAGCAGAGTGTCCCTGGTTAAGCACTCCCTATAGTAGCCTTTCTTGGCAAAAATTACACAAGTTTTTGTTGACTTACGCTACAGATTTTTGACGATCGCACCGAAGTCAGCTAAAACACGGGCATGATTGCGAACTAATCCCAGCAGATGTAACCGATTACGCTTGACTTCTGGATCGGAGTCCATAACTAAAACGCTATCCGGGCCATCAAAGAAGTTACTAACTGCTGGAGCAAGTTTTGCTAGTGCTGCTACTAACAGTTGATAATTTCGTGTCTGCTGTGCTGCTTGAGTTTGTGGTACTGATTCGATTAAGGCTTTATACAAAGCTTCTTCAGAGGGCTTTTGGAATAATTCTTGACGAACTACGGTTGTTGGTTCTAGCTGTTTTGTATCCAAATCGCCTTGAGCGGCTAATCGTGTGGAACGGTTAACGGTCTCGTAGATGTTATCTAAAGTACTGTCGTTACGGATTTGTTGTAAGTACAAAGCGCGATCGCGGACATCCAATAAATTTTTTAACGTCCGTTCTGTGTATTCTGGATCGTTTTCTCCTAAAACTGCATTTACCAAGTCGTAATCAATCTGCTTTTCTTCTTGTAGTAAAGTGCGGATGCGTTGCAAGAAAAACTCTTGTAATGCTGTGGTTAATGATGCCCGATCTTTATGATATTTTGCTGCAAAGTCCGTGGCTATTTGTGCCAATAAATTATCTAAATTTATCGGTAAATTATCAAACCAAACAATTTTAACTACAGCATTAGCCGCCCGACGTAAGGCGAAGGGATCGGATGAACCGGAAGGAATTAAACCTAAACCAAAGATACTCACCAAAGTATCTAATCTATCTGCCAAACCTACGATTTTACCTGTGAGTGTTTCTGGTAACACATCACCGGCTCCCTTTGGCAAATAATGTTGAGAAATTGCTTTTGCTACTTCGGCATCTTCACCGCTGGCTAAGGCATATTTTTCTCCCATAATGCCTTGTAATTCAGGAAATTCATAGACCATTTGTGTCACCAAATCTGCTTTACATAATAAAGCGGCACGTTGGATTCTTTGGCTTTGGTCTTCTCCTAATTCTAATTGACTGCTAATTTGCTCGGCAATTTTAACTATTCTATCTACCTTGGCACGCACCGAACCCAATTCCTCTTGAAAAGTGACCTTTTCTAACTGTGGTAAAAAGCTATCTATTGGCTTAGTTAAATCAGCTTCATAGAAAAATCTGCCATCAGCTAATCTGGCACGAATTACTCTTTCATTGCCGACGGCAACAATATCTGATTTTTTCGGATCGCCGTTAGAAATGGTGATGAAATTGGGCAATAATTCTTGCTCAAAACTTCCTGGTTTGAATACAGGAAAATAACGTTGATGAGTAACCATCACTTCAGTAATTACCTCAGTTGGTAATTCCAAAAATTCTGGTTCAAATTTACCAACAACTGCGGAAGGATATTCTACAAGGTTGGTTACTTCCGCTAACAAATCGGGGTAAATTACTGTATACCCGCTTAAATTCTCTGCGACTGCATTTACTTGCTCTTTAATCAGATTTACCCGTTCTTCTGGATCAACGGTGACAGATGCAGACTTGAGGGCGGTAACATAATCAGTAGCTTGAGCGATTGTCACAGGTTCAGGATGCAAAACCCGATGACCTTGGGAAAGGCGATCGCTCTGAATCGTTTTAGAACCATTCACTAATTCTAAAGGCAATACCGTCTCATCTAACAAAGCTACTAGCCAACGAATTGGTCGAGAAAACCTGGCATCCCCATTCCCCCAACGCATCAACCGCTTACCTTCTAAACCCCAAATCCACTGGGGAACAAGTTCTGTCAAAATTTCTGCTACAGGACGACCGGGAATTCTTTTTTGCACAAAAACAAATTCCCCTTTGTCTGTGGGGCGAACTGACAGCGCATCCAGTTCCACACCTTGCTTTTTGGCAAAACCTGCGGCTGCTGCTGTCGGCTGACCATCTTTAAAGGCGGCTTGGGCGGGGGGCCCTTTAATTTCTTCTTCTCGGTCTGGTTGCTGCGATGGTAGACCTGTAATCAATACCGCCAGCCGCCGGGGAGTACCGTACACCTGGACATCGCCCTTGAGGCTGTTTGCTTCCAGGCTTTGGGGAATGCGTTCCTGCCATTGCACTAAAGCATCACTGAGAAAACTTGCAGGTAGTTCTTCTGTACCAACTTCTAATAGAAACCCAGGCATATAACACTGTTTTCAACTTTGCGTAGCTCAACTTTATCAGTTATTCTCAGGCGATCGCTCGTGATTTTTAGCTGAATCGATCGTCGAAGAGAATAAAGGGAAACCCCATAGTTAACAATTCAAAATTTAAAACTTGTACTGAGTTTCGGCTGCGCGGTAATCGAGCGACTTGTACTGAGCGTAGTCGTTGGCGCAGCCTCTCCGACAGGAGAAGTAAGTCGAGATTCAACTACCGCGTAGCCGAAGTATTCACGCATTCAAACATTTTAGACATTTTCAGACGGTTACTGAGCGTTGGTCATTGAGTTTCGACTGCGCGGTAATCGAGCGACTTGTACTGAGCGTAGTCGTTGGCGCAGCCTCTCCGACAGGAGAAGTAAGTCGAGATTCAACTACCGCGTAGTCGAAAGGAGCCGAAGTACGGGGATTCAAACCCCTACTGTTGCAAGATCCCCCAGAGGAACTGGGCTACGTGAAAATGCAGGGATCTTAAACCCTTTAATTTACGATCGATGAAAATGGAAGTTAAGCCAGGTAGATTGCCTATGCGGCTTCTCGTCAGACATCGCTATAGACTTGACATTTTATGCAAAATTTATAAAACAAGTGCTTCTCTTCATAGATTCATTACATTACATCCTGTATTTTATGCGGTATTTACGGATATATATTTCTATCGTAAGCTTAGTGTTGATTGATGCATTGATATATGCATCATGACAATCAACTTTAGAGTTATGACCATGAAAAATATTTTCGCCAAAATCACCGCGATCGCAGCAACCAGTATTGCGATCGCTACTAGTGCTAACTACCCAGCCCAAGCTATTGAATTAAACTTTAATTGGCAAGGTAATGCTGGTTACTCAGCAACAGGTTCATTTAGCTACGACGAAACTACAGCACCAACAATCATTTCAGAACTTGGTAGTGGAGCCACCAACTTTTTACAATCCTTGAATGTCTCTTTCTTAGACCCATCTAAAAATCTTCTGGGAACCTATAACACCGTTAGTGGTGGAGTATCAGAATCTAATTTCTTTGCTTTCAATTTTAATACTTCCACTCAGACATTATTTGGCCCTTTTGATGTCGCTGGAGGAACGGGTGTAATTGGAGAATATTTCTTCCAGGGAACGGTTGGCGACTCTTTGTTCTTACGTCAGGATGTCGATCAACAGGGAACGTCAACAATACTAGATCAAAATTCTGGCTCTATTCAAGTATCCAAAGTCCCAGAGCCTGCTTCTTTGTTGGGTTTGCTAGCATTTGCTGGTTTGGGTATAGCTTCGACTTTAAAGAAAAAGCAAGCCTTTTACTAGAAATTAGGGCTTTCTAGTCAGAGCTTGCCAAATTTACTGAATCTCTATTCTAGCCCTACTAGTTCAGTTAACTAGTAGGGTTATCATATAACCTCATTAAAAATATGAGTGAAATTAATTTTACTTTTACCTCAGCATTTATTACTCAGCACTCAACACTGTTTTAGTCAGCGCCTTTAAACTACTCAAAAAGTGAGATTCTCCTCAATGAATACAATACTGATGACTTGGTTAAAAATACTCATGTGCCAGTTGAAAAGGCGGAATGAGGGTTATATGCATAACACTGAATATAATGTTACAATTTCCCAAGTGTAAATTTAGGCATTAGTTCGGAAATAAAAAGACCAACTCTTTCATAATCATCAAAAAATAAACTCCATATTTATCAATAATCTCACCTGTTTATACAAAGTCATATTTTTATTTTTAAGTGTTTTATGTTGGAAAAAATTATCTTTTGAAAACTATAAATAAAATTTATAAGCAATGTTTAACACATTTTTTTTAATTAAACAATTTAACCAGTCAAAATACAGCATTTGTAAATAAATGAGGTAATAAAATGCAGAGATACAAATCAGATATAAACAGTTTATACCTCTGCTTCCTGCCTCGAAACCTATAGCTTTATGCTTTATGCAAAACAAAACGCTGTAAGCAATAAAAATAGCAGCCCCTACTGGCTATTAATAAGTAATTCGATCGTCTCATGCTATCTTCACAAAATTCACAAATAATTCATGCATATTCTGATTTATTCCTACAACTATCATCCAGAGCCAATTGGAATTGCTCCGTTAATGACTGAATTGGCAGAAGGGTTAGTAAAGCGAGGTCATAAAGTGCGAGTGATTACGGGAATGCCGAACTATCCTCAGCGCGAAATTTATGATGGGTATGAGAATAAATGGTATCTTACTGAACAAAAAAATGGCGTCACAATTGCGCGAAGTTACGTCCGTATTAAGTCTAAACCTAACCTAGTGGATCGGCTGTTACTGGAGTTGAGCTTTGTTTTCACGAGCTTACCCCAAGCTTTTAAAGGTGGGCGACCAGATGTGATTATCTTAACAGTTCCGCCGCTACTTGGTACGTTGCCAGCAACAACATTAGGCTGGTTATACAACTGCCCAGTAGTTCTAAATGTGCAAGATATTTTACCAGAAGCTGCTGTGCGTATCGGGTTGTTAAAAAACAAGTGGATGATCCGAATTCTTGCTGCTTTAGAGAAATTTGCATATCGGACTGCACACACTATTAGTGTGATCGCTGATGGATTTCGTGAGAATTTAGTAAATAAGGGAGTACCTGTTAATAAAATCGTTTGTATTCCCAATTGGGTAAATGTAAATTTCATTCGCCCGTTACCGAAACAGAGTAACTCTTGGATATCTAACCATCAACTAGATGGAAAATTTGTAGTACTTTATTCAGGCAACATTGCTCTAACGCAAGGTTTAGAGACAGTAATCGAAGCAGCCGTTTGTTTACGTCATATCAAAGATATTGTCTTTGTCATTGTTGGCGAATCAAGAGCATTGCAAAGATTGCAAGAATATTGTTTATCAAATGGAGCAGATAATGTTTTGCTACTACCGTTACAGCCGCGAGAAAAACTACCTGAAATGCTAGCAGCTTCTGATGTTGGGCTGATTGTGCAAAAGCATAATGTGATTTCGTTCAATATGCCTTCAAAAATACCACTTTTGTTGGCGAGTGGTCGCCCAATTGTGGGTTCAGTTCCCGCCACTGGTACTGCTGCTAAAGCCATCGAGCTCAGTGGTGGTGGGATAGTTGTTGAACCAGAATCACCCCAAGCAATGGCTGCTGCGGTGCGTAATTTATATGCTAATCCGGCTCTAGTGACAAAGCTAGGTAACACAGGAAGACAATTTGCCGAAGAAAACTATTCCTTAGAGCAAGCGCTCGATCGGTATGAGTGGCTTTTTTCTCATATTGTTACCAACCGAAAATCAACTGTGGGGATTTTACCAAAATTCGATTCTAAGAAATCAGTTGTGGATGGTTGAAGGGGATTGAGGATTTCTCACTCGTTAGCTACACAAACAAAACCCCGATTGGAATAAATTAAATCACCCATTCGGGTGAGTTAAAGATCAACCGATCGGGTGAACTAACTGTAGGAAGTTGAGACTGCTCAAAAATAAGAATCTAGAGAATACTGATTGATTGCACGTCGTTCTTGCTAAGGATAACTTGATGATTAATAAAGCTGAATTAATCGCCGCTTAACTCGCCGTACCCATACGGGGAAGCAAGCTACGCGTTGGCGGAGCCTCTCGTAGAGAAAGCATTGCTCCAGACTTTTTTCTTCCTTAAGATCAGTATTCAGTACTACTCAAGAGGGATAAACTCATCTGTAAATAATACCAATCTCGTTTGCTATGTGGTTATAATGCAAGCAAGTGCTTGCAAACACTCGTAGAAAACATTACCATCAAGTACGGCACAAACTTATGCACTCTTGATATAATCAGCAACTAATATATTTGCAACATTTGCAACAACAGGTTTAATCACACACAGCGACAACGCGAGAAATTAGTCGTGTTGCTGCGGTCAATGAGGTAACTTTATTTCGTCATTTCCATAACTCAAAAGCAACTACTAACTTGCTCTAATTACCAAAACGATGCCTTCTCTACGAGAGGCTGCGCCAACGGCGGGCTACGCCTACGCTTTACAAACAGAAGCTTTAGCTGCACCAACATGAACCGTGCTTTAGCTTAGAGAGAAAGCACTGTGTTTATACTGGCTAACGAAAAACTATAAATTACACTTTAAGAAATTGAACGGAGTTAAGTAATGTACAAATCAACCATAATGTGCTGAACAAAATTGGTTCATTTTAGGTGCTAGACATCGTGAGCGATCGCCCAAATACCGAAACATATTTTTCACCAACATAGAGAAAAAAGGGCTAAAAAACTATTCCAAATAATGCATTTTTAGCGAAGAGTAGATTGCCCAAGTCTAAATCCACAAGACGAGAAAACGAAGATGTCCCATTCTGAGTTCCCTGACTCTCCCTTACCCATTGAAATAGAACAGCCTGCTGTTACTGATTCTAGTCAAGAGTCACAAGAATTGCCACAGCGATCGCCTAAGCCACCTCAAAAACGGCGTTGGCCTTTGATATTAGGAATCGTTTTATTAATTGCAGGTGTAGGTTTTGGTTGGCGCTGGTGGCAAACTAGTAATGCTAGCAATGCACCTGCGGCTGGAGCAAATGCCGGTCAACCTAGAGCAGTTCCGGTCAAGCTAGCGACAGTAAAAACTGAAACCGTTCAAGAAAGTTCGGAGTTTATTGGCTCCTTAGAGGCTCCACGTTCAGTAATCATCAAGCCACAGGTTGAAGGACGAATTACCGAGATTTTCGTCCAAGAGGGCAACCGCGTTCAACAAGGACAAGTCATTATCAGTCTGCAAAGTGATAATGTCCAAGCTCAATTGTTACAAGCTAGAGGCTCACTGCAACAAGCCCAGGCACGTCTTGCTGAACTTCAAGCGGGTACGCGACAAGAAGAAATTGCTCAAGCTAGAGCGCAGTTAGCCCAAGCCCAAGCTCGCTTTAGAGATGCTCAATCGGGATCGCAACCAGAAGAAATTGCTCAGGCTGAAGCTCAAATTCAGTCAGCTAAATCCGATGTGGAACTAGCACAGTCACGCGCCAAACGATACGCACAATTGAGAAAAGAGGGCGCAGTTTCTCAAGATACCTTAGAAGGATATGTCAAAGAACAGCAAAGTGCTGAAGCTGCTCTGGTTGTAGCCCAGAAACGCCTAGACCAACTCCGCCAAAGCAGAAGATCGAGTATTAATGAGCTAGGTGGTGCTTTGGAACAACAAAAACAAAACTTAAGGCAACTAGAAAATGGTTCCCGCCCAGAAGAAATTGCCCAAGCGCGATCGCAAGTAACTCAAGCAGCTGCCCAAGTCCAAGCGGCCCAAGTTCAATTGCAATACACAAAAGTTCTAGCACCTTTCACTGGCATTGTTGGTGATATTCCAGCAAAAGTGGGAGATTATGTGGAAAAAGCCGATCAGCTCACTACACTAACTAGAAACGACTCTTTAGAACTGAATATTTCCGTTCCCGTAGCCGAAGCCAGAAAGTTGCGCTTGGGCTTACCTGTGCAAATGCTGGATGTCCAAGACAAACCCATAGCAAGGGGTAAGGTGAGTTTTATCTCCCCAAATGCTAGTTCCGATTCGCAGACAGTTTTGGTAAAAGCCAACTTTGGCAATTCGAGAAATCGACTGCTTAATCTTCAATCAGTGCAAACCAAAGTAATCTGGAATGAACGTCCGGGAATCTTAATTCCAGTTACAGCAGTATCTCGCCTGGGTGGGGAGACATTTGTATTTGTAGCTGAAGCGCCAACAGAAAAGAACGCTGAACCAACAGAAAAGAACGCTGAACCAACAGAAAAAAAAGCTGAAGCACCAGCAGAAAAGAAAGCTGGAGCGCCAGCTTTAGTAGCTCAACAAAAACCGGTGAAATTGGGAGTTATTGAGGGGAATAATTATCAAGTTATCGAAGGACTAAAAGCTGGAGACAAAATTGTTGTTTCCGGTATTCTCAATTTAACTAATGGCGCTCCCATTACTCCCGCACCGCCAGAAGTGAGTAGTCAGAAGCCATAGGGAGAGGCAGGGGAAGCAGGGGGAGCAGGGGAGGCAGGGGGAGCAGGGGGAATTATTGAACAAGTCTCTCTCTTGTCTCCCCCCTCTTCCTTGTCTCCCTTGTCTCTTCTTCATGCCCAATGCCCCATTCCTAATGCCCAATGCCTCATTCCCAATGCCCAATACCTAATGCCAAATACCCAAAGCCCAATTTTTAAACTATGTTTGTTGACTTCTTTATTAAGCGGCCAATTTTTGCGTCGGTATGTGCGATCGTCATCCTTTTAATCGGATTAATTAGTATTCCCTCACTACCGATCGCCAGATTCCCAGAAATTAGTCCCACCCAAATCACTGTAACTTCCAACTATAGCGGAGCTAGTGCAGAAGTCGTAGAAAGCGGAGTGACAAATATCTTAGAAAGGCAAATCAACGGGGTTGAGGGACTAAGATATCTCACTTCTAGCAGCAGTAACGATGGTACTAGTACCATTACAGCCACCTTCGATTCATCACGGGATAAAGATATTGCGGCTGTGGATGTGCAAAATCGTGTTTCTGTTGCCCAGCCACAACTACCAGACTCTGTGCAACGCACGGGAGTGCGAGTATCGAAAGAATCTAGTAACATCCTCTTAGCGATTGGTTTATTCGCTGAAAATAAAGAGTACGACAATACATTCTTAAGTAACTATGCCGACCTTTACTTAGCAGATGCCTTAAAAAGAGTCAAAGGTGTGAGCAACGTTCAAATTTTTGGCGAACGCCGCTATGCAATGCGCCTGTGGTTAGATCCAACTCGCCTTGCCAATCGGGGGCTAACAACTCAGGATGTAGCGAATGCTTTATCTGAACAAAACTTGCAAGTTGGTGCAGGGAGAATTGGACAAGAACCAGCTCCTGAAGGACAAAGATATCAACTGGATGTGCGTGCTGCTAGCCGATTAGCAGAACCATCAGAATTTGAAGAAATTGTCCTCAAAACTGGAGATGATAACACATTAGTCAAGCTCAAAGATGTCGGTAGAGCAGAACTGGGTGCAGAAAACTACAGTTCATTTCTGCGATTTCGTGGTAACGATGCTGTCGGTTTAGGGATTTATCAGGTTCCTGGTAGTAATGCCTTGGATGTAGCCAAGGGAGTCAAAGCTGAACTGGCGCGATTGGCTCCGAGTTTTCCCCCAGGGATGAAATATCAAGTAGCTTTTGACACAACATCCTTTGTCGAAGAGTCTTTGGCAGAAGTAGTCAAGACTCTAATTGAAGCGGTGGTGCTGGTTGTAATTGTAATTTTTGTGTTTTTACAAGACTGGCGAACCACTTTAATTCCTGCACTTACCATTCCGCTTTCCTTAATTGGAACATTTGCCTTCGTTAAAGTTTTTAACTTTTCCATCAATAGTTTGACTTTGTTTGGTCTAACTTTAGCATCGGGGATGGTGGTAGACGATGCGATCGTGGTGGTAGAGCAAATTAGCCGTTTTATTCAGGATAAAGGAATTAATCCTCGCCGAGCCGCTAGTGAATCAATGGCGGAGCTGTTTGGCGCAGTTATTGCCACATCACTAGTATTGATGGCGGTGTTTGTGCCAGTGGCATTTTTTCCCGGAACTACAGGCGCACTTTATCGGCAATTTGCGCTGACAATCGCTTTTTCCATTGCGATTTCGACATTTCTAGCTTTGACGCTGACACCTTCTTTATGTGCGCTGCTGCTGCGTCAAGGACAAAAACCTTCAGGCTTACTGGGTTGGATTTTTGACCGGATTAATAGATTCTTGGAATGGGTAAGGTCAAGTTACGAGCGATCGCTTACCTGGATGGTACGATTCAAAAGCATCGTCATTGGGTTGTTTATCGTCTCCTTAGGAATGACTGCTTGGCTGTACACCACAGTACCAACAGCCTTTCTACCCGATGAAGATGAAGGCTACTTCATCACAATTATCCAAGGACCGCAAGGGGTTTCACTGCAATATACTAGCGATGTGATTGCAAAGGTAGAAAAAGAAATTCTGCAAATTCCAGAAGTACTGGGGACTTTTGCGATCGGTGGATTTGGTTTTAGTGGTAGCACCGCCAATAGCGGCGTCATCTTTACAACTTTAAAATCTTGGGACGAGCGCTCAAAACCCGATCGATCGGTACAGGCGATTATTGGCAGCTTGCAAGGAAAGTTATTGGCAATTCCAGAGGCCAGGGTTTTTCCTGTGAATCCGCCACCAATTCAGGGTTTAGGCAACTTTGGCGGCTTCGTCTTTCAACTGCAAGACCGCAGAGGTAACAGTGGCTTAGAAAATTTGGTGCAATCGATGGGTAAGTTGCTAGGTAAAGCTAATCAAACACCAGGATTACAAGCTGTATTTAGTACCTTTGCCGCAGATACACCACAATTGCTTGTGGAAGTAGACCGCAATAAAGCCAAATCATTGCAAGTTTCCATAGATGATGTCTTCAGTACTTTACAAACTGCTTTGGGATCGCAATATGTAAACGATTTCAATCTCCAGCAGCGCAATTATCGGGTGTATCTCCAGGCAGATCAACAGTATCGTTCCAACCCAAAAGATATTGGCAAACTATACGTTCGTTCTCAAAAGAATCAAATGATTCCTTTGAGTAACTTAGTTACAGTTACTCCGACGGTGGGAGCGCAAACGATAAATCACTACAATCTGTTCCGCTCAATTGAAATTAATGGTGCCGCCGCCCCTGGCTCTAGCTCTGGAGACGCAATTAAAGCAATGGAAAAAGTTGCTAAAGAAGTTTTACCAGCAGGTTATGGTTATGAATGGTCAGGGACTGCGTTAGAAGAAATTGATTCTGGTGGTTTAGCACCCCTGATCTTTGGATTAGGATTGGTATTTGTGTTTTTGGTATTAGCTGCTCAATATGAAAACTACGTTGACCCGTTTATCATTCTGTTATCAGTTCCCTTAGCAATCTTTGGAGCGCTGATAGCTCAATCAATACGGGGTTTTGCGAATGATGTTTATTGTCAAATTGGTCTAGTAATGTTGATCGGTTTAGCTAGTAAGAATGCAATTTTAATTGTAGAATTTGCTAACCAATTACGAGACCAAGGGCTTTCGATGACCAAAGCAGTAATTGAGGCTTCACAAGAGCGGTTACGCCCAATTTTGATGACTGCTTTTTCTACACTATTGGGGATTTTCCCCTTAGCTACTGCCACGGGTGCCGGCGCAGGTAGTCGCCAATCTTTGGGAACAGCAGTTTTTGGTGGGATGTTAATCGCTACTTTCTTGAGTTTGTTTGTCGTCCCAATTTTGTATATCGTAATAAAAACGATAACAGAGCGATTTATCAAACCAAATCGGCATCAAGAAATACCAGCAGAAGCAGTGTCGTTGAATGGTAACACTGCTATATATTCAACAAAAGCTGAGGATTGAGTATTTATCGTTATCGATTGAAGCAAATCAATTTAGGGACTTGCAAAAAATAAATGATCCCATCATAAACCTTGCTTTTTATGATGGGATATTTTTTAACTGCAAGTACCTTAAATGCTGCTGGACTCAATGCTCAAGACATCGCCGTTTTATTCCTATCGAGATATAGACTAAATCTTTACTTTGATATCTGCTATAGCACACCTTATTCTGAAGATGAATGAAACCTCCTACAAATCAAACGAATTAAACAGCAAGAGAAAAAAGTTTAATTTGTAGACCGATTGCAAAAATTCCACAACGCCCTCAAAATTTCCATGTGGGCATAATGACAAACCAGAATGTACAGTACAAATGTACGCTTAAATCAAGACAATGGTAACAATAGCAGTCAATCCCTATCTCGATGGCAATTTTGCTCCAGTCCATGAAGAAATCACCACCGACAAATTGGCAGTCATCGGTGAATTACCCCCTGACTTATCAGGGATGTTTGTGCGGAATGGCCCTAACCCTCAATGGACGCCTATCGGTCAATATCATTGGTTTGATGGAGATGGGATGTTGCATGGTGTGCAAATTAGCAACGGCATAGCCACTTATCGTAACCGCTACGTCCAGACTTTCGGATGGAAAAAAGAACGAGAAGCGGGTAAAGCTATCTGGAGTGGATTGTTAGAACCACCACAGATGGATAATCCCCACGGCCGCTACAAAAATACTGCCAATACTGCCTTAGTGTGGCACGCTGGTCAAATGTTGGCGCTGAATGAAGGGGGTAAACCTCACGCCATCAAGCTGCCTGAATTAGAAACCATTGGCGAGTACACCTACAATGGTAAACTGGTTTCTGCCTTCACAGCCCATCCCAAGGTAGACCCCGTTACAGGGGAAATGATCTTCTTTGGCTATTCTCTGTTTGCGCCACCATACCTGCAATATAGTGTGGTCTCAGCAGAAGGCGAACTGTTGCGGACAGTGCCAATTGAACTGCCAATAGGCGTGATGATGCACGATTTTGCCATCACGGAAAACTACACAATTTTCATGGATTTGCCGCTGACTTTTAACCCTGAAAGAGCGCAACGGGGAGAACCTGTAATGATGTTTGAGCGCGATCGCCCCAGTCGTTTTGGCATTTTACCACGTCACGGTGACAACAGTAATATCCGCTGGTTTGAAAGTCCCTCTTGCTACGTCTTCCATACCCTCAACGCTTACGAAGAGGGAGACGAAGTAGTGCTAATCGCCTGTCGCATGAGTTCTACAACTGTTTTGAGTTCTGATGATTCGCAACCCGATCCAAACGCAAATATTCCCCGTTTGCATCGCTGGCGATTTAACCTCAATACTGGTTCAGTACGTGAAGAAATGTTGGATGATGTAGCTTCGGAATTTCCCCGCGTCAACGAAAACCAATTGGGGCGACAAAACCGATATGGCTACACTAACAAAGCGGCAAACAGTCCCGTACCTTTATTTGACGGTATCATCAAATACGACTTCAATAGTGGAAAATCCCAAATACATGAATTTGGGCAGGGGCGCTATAACGGTGAAACTGTGTTTGCACCGCGTCCTGGTGCAACGGCTGAGGATGATGGTTGGCTGATGACTTTCGTCCATGATGAGGGTTCAGATACTTCAGAATTAGTAGTAGTGAATGCCCAAGATATAACGGCTGAACCTGTAGCGCGGGTGATAATTCCTCAGCGAGTGCCTTATGGGTTTCATGGCGCTTGGTTTGCTGCAAAATAGCTAAATTGGCAGTTAGAAAACTTGTTTACACAGACAAAACCCGCTTAGGCGGGTTTCAAATTCATTGAGTCAGCGCAGCGGACTTGGCTTGTGTAAACATGATTTCTAATTGCCAGGTTATCCCCAATACAATACTTCTCACTTTGTGCATTTTTAACTCGGAATCTAGTTTGGGGTAAAGGGTAAGGGTTAAAGGTTTTTTCTTTCCCTTTTCCCCAAAACCCAAGAAGTATTAATTCCCAATACGCTTGGGTTAAGGATTATTAGTGTAAATAATTGGTCTTTCAAGACGTGATAAATTGCGTCTCTACATCAGGATTTTGGGCTTATATGAACTCCCTCGCAAATTATTTTTCCCTATATCCGCCAGCGTAGTCAATCACGCAGATTGTTCTATATAATTTGTGAGTTCCATAAGCAACACCAGAGACTTTAAAAGCACCATTAAAAATATTTTTTCGATGGCCGCGATCGCTCACACCATCATCGATAATTAACTGCATGACGATATCTTGAGCGCTGTTTGGCCCATAACTGATATTTTCACCTGCGGTTGTTTGCCATTTCCCATAGCGGTTAATGCGAGTAAAAGGGTTGCTACCATCGCTACCATCATGACCTAAAGCACCTTTTGGGCCTTGGTCTTTTACGTGATCTTTTGCTCCTAAAGACATACCCTTAGATACACTCAAGGTTCCTACAGGACGTGCTGATTTGAGAAATGCGATCGCTTCATCAACTGCCTTAACTCCTTCTTGAGTTCGTAGATAAGTATTATTAGAAATTTTGACTCGGTTCCCCTCAAAGCGCTTTCTATAGTTTTCCAGAATCGGGAGGTATGCTTTAGGATTTGTTCTTACCTTATTGGTTTCAACAATTACCTGTTGTTCCAACGGTGAAAGGTAACTAGCCTTTGCTAATAAAATTGGACTACTTTGTTTAACTACTGCTGGGTTAGGCTTGGCTACAGACGGGTTAGATTGAAGCAGTTGATTTGAGCAGCCCAATACCAAGGTAATTGGCAAAAATACCCAAAAATTCATGCGACGCATCGATTACCTCACAATTTTTCTATGGATTAATTTAGTGAATTAGAAGAAATATGAATTTTCAACGCACAGATAAGTCTGTATACGCTTCTGCCGTTAGAAACGATATCAGGGCTTAAGTAAGTTTGCTAAAGAAAGCGCAGATTAACGCACCAATAATATTGATAAAGTTGCGATTGCCTTTGTTCCTAGAGTGTTACAATCCATCACTTAACACCTGTTGTAACATTGAAAACACTAAAACGTAAATAATAACAAAAATCTTTTTTACACTTTCAGAAACCAGCGTTGCCGATACATCAGAAAACCAACAGCCCACCACAACAACACGGTGACTAAAGCAAAGAACAGGGAACCATTCAGCACACCCGCCCAAGATGCGAAAAAATTCTGGTAAATCCAATTGTAGGTACTAGGAGCGTCTTTGCCAGTGCCAACAGTGGTTTTGACTAAAATTTTAATTAATAAAACCGATGCAACGAAAAGAGCGATCGCATTTAAGCCCATAATTTCAAAAGGTTTACTCCAGCGACGCATCAGCCGTACTTCGATAAGTTCATAACAAGCTGCTAGTAATAGTAACGCCCAACCTGTTGTAAATACTACATAAGAACTTGTCCACAGCTTTTTGTTAATTGGAAATGTCCACCCCCATATCCAACCGATAATTAAGCAACCGACTCCAAATAATCCTAAACCGATACTTGTGCGTGACTGTACAGGTTGACTGCGTATCCATTGACCTGTGAAGTAGCCAGCAAGGACACTTACTATCGCGGGAATAGTACTGAAAAGTCCTTCTGGATCTCCCATAAAGTTGAAACCATCACCCTTGTATAAATGTCCTTTAGGAATAATCAGGCGATCAACATAAGCACCGAAATTACCTTCTCGCGTCAAAACTCCTGCACCAAATTCTGGCACTGCTACATACATCATCGTTAGCCAGTAGCCAATGAGTAGCACTGCTGCTAGTATCCATTGACCTTTGCGTGGAAGGTTGAGAACAGCTAGGGAAGCCAGCAGATAGGTAAGGCTGATGCGCTGCAATACTCCCATAATGCGGATACTACTGAAATCAAAAGTCCAAATACCTTGATTCCAAAAGCCATTTAGTAGTAATCCCAAGGCAAAGAGAATAGCGGCGCGGCGCAATATCCGCCAGTAAACAGCTGAGGTTGGTTTATTGCCCTCGGTGTATTTTGACAGCGAGAAAGTCATCGCTACACCAACAATGAAGAGAAAGAAAGGAAATACCAAGTCCGTTGGTGTGCAGCCGTGCCAATCGGCGTGAGCTAAGGGAGGATATACATCATCTGCGACACCCGCCATATTAACGAGAATCATTCCAGCGATGGTAATGCCGCGAAAAACATCTAGTGAAGTCAGGCGCATAAGCGGAATTTTATGTTACATGAGTATCTAAAGTACTCCGCTTGATGCAGGTAAGCAAGCAAAATTTATAGGTTTACTTACCAAATATAGTTTTTCATCAAGGTTCCTGCCCATACTATCTTGTATGAAACTAGAAGTACGCGATCGCACCTAGACCACAGTTTTAGTTTAGCTATTCAAAAAGGATTGGTAGTACCAGAACTGTTAATAAAGCTAGATATACTCAAATTTCAATCAATCAATCGTTATTTAAGTGAAAATGCAGTTGTATTGTCACTAGACTTAGTATAAATTGCTATAAACAAAAGCTGTGACGAAAAAACAGCTAACTTTATTCAAGGCGTGCTTATATAACAACTAAAAATATTGCGGTTTTATCTCATTAAATAAAAGTAATTACCGATTTCATTTGGAAATGAAAGCGAATGCAGAGTCATTCACTTTCTATTTTGTTATGCACGCTAAATCTTACTAAGCTAAAGCTAATAAATTATATTTAAGGAATAATTATGATAAAAGTACCAGAAAATCATCTTTCTAAAAGTATAAATAAGTCTACTATCAAATTAATAGATGCAAGCACAAATATTGTTTTTATAGATCCAAACGTTATAGATTATCAAAGCTTGGTGGCTGGTATTATACTTGGCAGTGAAGTTGTTATTCTTGATGCCAATAGAGACGGTTTAGCACAAATCACCGAGTTTCTCGCAAAACGTGAATCCAATTCAGTTCAATCAATTCACATTGTTTCCCACGGAAGTGTGGGGAGTTTGCAGCTAGGATCAATTAACTTCAACCTTAGCAATCTGGATAGCTACAAAAATCAGTTACGAAAGTGGGCAAGTGCTTTAACTGAAAAAGCTGACATCCTAATTTACGGCTGTGATGTAGCTAGTGGTGAAGGCACAAAATTTGTACAGCAGATTAGCCAATTTACTGGAGCAGACGTTGCCGCTTCTACTAACAAAACCGGAAGTGCAGCTTTAGGTGGCGATTGGGATTTAGAGGTGAAGACAGGAAAAATTGAGGCTTCCCTGGCATTTAAACCTGAAGTAATACAGGCTTACCAATCGATTTTGCCAGCTAGTTTTACTGGTACATACTCTCAAAACTTCAACACATTAGCTGCTTCTGGAACATCTATTGCTTGGACTAATGATTCAACTATTTCAGGATGGTATTCCACAAGAACAAATTATAACGCTGGTACTGGCACTAATAATACAGGTGCAATGTACAGTTTTGGTACAACCACAGACCGGGCACTTGGTTCTGTAGCTTCTGGTACTACAGGAACTATTTATTATGGGTTGCGCCTCCAAAACAACACAGGTTCAACAATTACTAACTTGCAAGTAGGTTACACGGGTGAGCAATGGCGTAATGGTGGTAATACATCACCGCAACAGCTGAAATTTAGTTATCAAACTGGGTCAACTCTCACAAGTTTGACAACAGGAACATGGACCCCTGTCACATCGTTAGATTTCACTGGGCCAATTGCAACTGCAACCGCAGGCTCCCTGAATGGTAATCAAATTGCCAATCGGACTGTCATAACGCCTGTAATAATTACTCTAGCTACCCCAATAGCTAACGGTGAAGAGATTATATTGCGTTGGGAAGACATAGATGATACAGGCAACGATCATGGTTTAGCCATTGACGATGTATCTGTCAAAGTAGATGGCACCACCTATATAGTAACTAACACCAATGACAGCGGTGCCGGCTCCTTAAGGCAAGCTATTATCAATGCCAATAACGATCCAGGGATTGAGACAATCCTTTTTGATACGACTGGAATATTCGGTGATGCTACCCCCGACACTATTACCCTCACTTCTGGGGAATTGATTGTTACTGAAGGAGTCATCATTCAAGGAACTGGGGCTAATAAACTTACAATCAGTGGTAACAATACTTCCCGTGTTTTTAATGCCAGTGCCTCTCTCTCAATCGATGGGTTGAAGATAACTGGGGGAAATGGAGCAAATGGTGGCGGGATCTACAGCACCAGTAGTGTCACAGTCAGTAATAGTAATTTTTCTAGCAACACTGCCAGCACTAGCGGCGGCGGCATTTACAGCACCAGTAGTGTCATAGTCAGTAATAGTACTTTTTCTGCCAACACCGCAAACACTAACGGCGGCGGCATTTACAGCAATAGTGCCACACTCACCGATAGCAGTATTTTTGGTAACATAGCAAATCTTGGGGGAGGCATATACAGCACCAATGCCACAGTTAGCAATAGTACTATTTCTGGCAATACTGCCAACAGCAATGGCGGCGGCATCTTCAGTACTGGTAGTAATAGTAGTGTCGCCATAAGCAATAGCACTATTTCTGGCAATACGGCAAAAACTAATGGTGGCGGCATCTACAGCACCAACAATACTACAGTCAGCAATAGCACTATTTTTGGTAACACTGCTGATAGTGATAACAATACCCAAGGTGATGGCGGCGGCATTTATAAATCTGGAGGCACGGCAAGCATCAGCAATAGCATCATTGCTGGCAATATTGACCCAGGTAATGAAGGAGCCGATATCTATGGTAATAACTTCAATAGCAATGGTTACAACCTAATTGGCAAAATTGCTGGTAAATCATCCGGGACTCTCGGTACGGGTACAGATATTATTAACCCCAACCCCGGACTCAAACCGCTAGGAGATTACGGCGGTTCTACACAAACTCATGCTTTATACTTTAACAGCCCTGCCAGGAATGCTGGCGATCCCGCTTACAATGGTGGCTTAACTACGGATCAGCGTGGCACGGATTTTAACCGTATTGAAAGCGGGAGAATTGACATTGGAGCATTTGAATATGTACTTCCAAAAGTCAATTTTGGTGCTGCTACGTACAATACAACAGAAGATAGTACCGCCACTACAGTAACTATTTCTGTTACTTTAGATGCTTCTCCTGAAACCGCTGTCACAGTTCCGATTGTCGTTAAAAACAGTAGCACGGCTACTAGTGGCAACGATTACACTTTTTCCCCCGCTACCATCTCCTTTACTGCTGGGGCAACAGGCGCAAATTTAACACAGCTAATTACTTTTACTATAAACCCAGACGATTTACCTGAGAATGCAGAAACAGTTGTACTCAACTTCGGCACGCTAACAGGAGCTGATTTGGGGACAATAACTGAAACTACTCTAAATATTGCTGCTAATGATGCGATTCAATATGCAATTTCTACTCCCACCTCAACTTTAACTGAAGGTAATAGCGGTACTCAAGCTGTTACCTTCACAGTTACTCGCAGTGGTGGTATTGGCGTAGCTAGTACTGTAAATTATGCTTTTAACGGTGCAGCAACTTTTGGCAGTGACTATAACAATATTCAAGTTACGGGTGGAGGAACTGCTGTATCTGGGACTTTAAGCTTCGCTGTTGGGGAAACCACAAAAACAATTACAGCCGATGTTTTGGGTGATAACATATTTGAACTCAATGAAGACATTACTGTTATTCTGAGTAACCCCAGTCTCATAACTGGAGCGCCAAATTCCACAATTACTAACAGTTCGGCTACAGTAAACATCATCAACGATGATAGCCAACCAACTATCAGCATCTCGGATGTCTCTGTTGCTGAAGGCAATACAGGTGCAACAACTAATGCCAATTTTATTGTCAGTCTTTCTAATCCTAGTTATCAGCAGATTACTGTAAATTATAACACCACTGATGGCACTGCTCAAGTTGGTGACTCTGATTACAACTCTGCTTCTGGAACTATTACTTTCAATCCTGGCGAAACCAGTAAAACTCTTAGCATTGGTGTTGTAGGCGATAACAAATTTGAAACTGACGAAACATTTTCTGTCAATCTTTTAGGTGCAACAAATGCCGCGATCGCAGATAATTTAGCAGTTGCTACCATCATCAATGATGATAACCAACCAACTATCAGCATCTCGGATGTTTCAGTTTCTGAAGGCAATACAGGCACAACAACTAATGCCAACTTTATTGTCACTCTCTCCAATGCCAGTTATCAGCAGATTACTGTAAATTACAACACCACTGATGGCACTGCTCAAGTTGCTGACTCTGATTACAACTCTGCTTCTGGAACTATTACTTTCAATCCTGGGGAAACGAGCAAAGTTATTAGCATTGGTGTCATCGGTGATAACAAAGCTGAAACCAACGAGACATTTTCTGTCAATCTTTCAGGCGCAACAAATGCCGCGATCGCAGATAGTTTAGGAGTGGCTAACATCATTGATGATGACAACCAACCGACTATCAGTATCTCAGATGTCTCAGTTAGTGAAGGCAATACAGGTACAACAACTAATGCTAACTTTACTATCAGTCTTTCTAATCCTAGTTCTCAACAGATTACTGTAAATTACAACACCACTGATGGTACTGCTCAAGTTGCTGACTCTGATTACAACTCTGCTTCTGGAACTATTACTTTCAATCCTGGGGAAACGAGCAAAGTTATTAGTATTGGCGTCATCGGCGATAACCAAACTGAAACTGACGAGACATTCTCTGTTAATCTTTCGGCTGCAACAAATGCCGCGATCGCAGATAGTTTAGGAGTTGGTACTATTATCAACGATGATAACCAACCAACTATCAACATTTCGGATGTTTCAGTTTCTGAAGGCAACACAGGCACAACAAGTAATGCTAACTTTACTATCAGTCTTTCTAATCCTAGTTATCAACAGATTACTGTAAATTACAATACCACTGATGGCACTGCTCAAGTTGGTGACTCTGATTACAACTTTGCTTCTGGAACTATTACTTTCAATCCTGGCGAAACCAGTAAAACCCTTAGCGTTGGTGTTGTAGGCGATAACAAATTTGAAACTGACGAGACATTTTCTGTCAATCTTTTGGGTGCAACAAATGCCGCAATTACTGATAGCTTAGGAGTTGGTACTATTATCAACGATGATAACCAACCAACTATCAGTATCTCGGATATCTCAGTTTCTGAAGGCAATACAGGCACAACAAGTAATGCTAACTTTACTATCAGTCTTTCTAATCCTAGTTATCAGCAGGTTACTGTAAATTACAACACCACTGATGGCACTGCTCAAGTTTCTAACTCTGATTACAATTATGATTCAGGAACAATTATTTTCGCTCCTGCTGAAACTAGCAAAACTCTTAGCATTGGTATTTTAGGCGATAACCAAACTGAAGCCAACGAAACATTTTCTGTCAATCTTTCAGGCGCGACAAATGGCACGATCGCAGATAATTTAGGAGTGGCTACCATCATTGATGATGACAACCCAACAACTGTCAGTATCTCCGATGTCTCAATTGCTGAAGGTAACACAGGCACAACAACTAATGCTAACTTTATCGTCACTCTCTCCGCAGCGAGTTTACAGCAGGTTACTGTAAATTACAACACTAGTGATGGCACTGCTAAAGTTTCTGACTCTGATTACAACCCTGCTTCCGGGACAATCGTTTTCAATCCTGGCGAAACCACCAAAACTATTGCTATTGGTGTCATAGGTGATAACAAAGCTGAAACCAACGAGACATTTTCTGTCAATCTTTTCGGTGCTACAAACACCACGATTACTGATAGCTTGGGAGTGGCTACTATCATAAATGACGATCAACCCCCAGCCATCAGCATTGCAGATGTATCAGTCAAAGAAGGCACAACAGGAATGACAACTAATGCTAATTTTGTCGTCACTCTCTCAAATGAATTCTATCAACCGATAGCCGTAAATTACAGTACGAGTGATGGTACCGCTAAAGAATCTGACTCGGATTATAATTTTGGTTTAGGGACAATTGTTTTCAACCCTGGCGAAACTAGCAAAGTTATTAGTATTGGCGTCAGAGGTGATAATAAAGTTGAATCCAATGAAACATTTTTTGTCAATATCTATGGTGCAGCAAATGCCACATTTAATAATAACCAAGGAGTTGGCACAATCAAGAATGATGACTAATCGTTATTGAACAGAACATTAGCGATCGCTGCAATTATCCCAGCCCAGAGTAGCCGTGGGTAAATACTTGTGCTATAAATTACATTTTTTTGATTTATCCGCCCAAATTTTTATAGATTAAAGTATTAAATATAACTAAAAGTATACGTAGTCAAAGTTCGACTAGCATTTTAAAATCCAGGATTAAGCCATTATCAAAAAAATTTATCCGAAAATCAAATATTCAGTAAAATTACGTATGCGGATCGAAGTCTTCTCAATGAATAGTAGAATTAGCCCATACAGGAGAAGACTGTGACGCTCTTAAATGAAGCTCAAGTAGAGCAACTAAAGGAAATAACCACACGCTTGCGACAAGTAAGACAAGAAAAATCTATCCGCATAGAAGAAATAGCCTCTCAGACAATGCTTCGAGTAGGTATTTTGCAAGCGTTAGAAGAAGATCGATTTGAAGAATTGCCTGAGCCGATTTTTCTCCAAGGATTCATCCGTCGTTATGGAGATGCTTTAGGGCTAGATGGAAATGCTTTATCGTACAGCCTTATAACCAATGTTGTCTGTAAAGATTCTAAAAATGCTCACCACTCAGACAATAAACAAAATACATACATACCTCTTGTTCTGACCTATATTTTATTATTGGTTGGTGCATCTGCTGGTCTTCTTCATATACTAAATCCACAACTGACAGCTGAATCCCTGACTTCAGAAAATAATAATCAACAGTCAATAGTCAGTAATCAGACTAACAAATGACCAAAAACATAGAGGGAGCGGAAAGACGCGATTAATCGCGTCTGTACCGAGTCAAAAAAAAGAATTAATAACCAATGACAAATGACCAATACTTCTCTACGAGAGGCTGCGCCAAAGACTACGCGGTAGTTGAGCGCAGTCGAAACTCAGTACAAGCGACAAATGACAATTTTCAAGATATTTGAGGTTTACGCAGATGCCAAGCGGTAGATTGTTCATAAGCGTAAGCTACCTGAAACAGTTGGTCTTCTCGCAGCACATTGCCAATTAGCTGTAATCCTATCGGTAGCCCTTGGTCGTCAAAACCACATGGCAAACTCAAACTGGGTAAACCAGCAAGATTTACAGGAATAGTCATCAAGTCATTTAAATACATACTCAAGGGGTCAGTAGTTTTTTCCCCTGCTTTAAATGCTGTAGTGGGAGATGTGGGACAAACTAACACATCAACCGCGCCAAAAGCCTTTTCAAAGTCTTGCTTAATCAAAGTACGGACTTTTTGCGCTTTCAGATAGTAAGCGTCATAATAGCCAGCCGAAAGAGCGTAAGTGCCAATCATAATCCGGCGTTTGACTTCTGTACCAAAACCAGCGGCACGGGTACGAGTATACATTGATAACAGATTATCTGCATCAGGAGCGCGATACCCATATTTAACGCCATCGTAACGAGCCAGGTTTGCTGATGCTTCTGATGGGGCGATGATGTAGTAGGTGGGTAAGCCATAGCGAAAGCGGGGACAGGAAATTATATGAATTTCGGCTCCCAAACTTTGTAGTTGATCTACTGCTTTGGTAACAGCTTGTTCCACAACAGAGTCTAAACCTTCACCAAAAGTTTCTTTAATGATACCAATTCTTAGCTGACCTCTGGGTTTGAAGTTTGGTTTTAAGCTCGCAGCATAGTTGGGAATGGGAACTTTCAGGCTGGTAGAGTCTTTGGGATCGTAACCTGCGATCGCACCTAATAATATTGCCGCATCTTCTACCGTATTTCCAAATGGCCCAATTTGATCCAAAGACGAAGCGTAAGCTACCAAGCCATAACGGGAAACCAAACCATAAGTTGGTTTCATCCCCACAACACCGCAGAAAGACGCAGGTTGGCGAATCGAACCGCCAGTATCAGAACCGAGAGCAACTACACATTCTTGAGCCGCCACCGCCGCCGCCGACCCCCCAGAAGAACCACCTGGAACTCGTGACAAATCCCAAGGATTAGCCGTGACTTGATAAGCAGAGTTTTCAGTGGAACTACCCATTGCAAACTCATCCAAGTTGGTTTTACCTACCATTACAGCCCCAGCATCTGCCAATTTTTGCGTCGCTGTTGATTCATAAGGCGGTACAAAATTTTCCAAAATCCGAGAGGCGCAGGTGGTAGGAATCCCCTTGGTACACATATTGTCCTTGATACCCACAGGAATGCCTGCTAGCAGCCCAATTTCTTCTCCTGCGGCAATTTTTGCATCCACAGCACCCGCCTGCTCTAATGCCCGATTTGCCGTGACACATAAAAAGCTGTGCAATTTCGGCTCTAACGCTTGAATGCGCTCTAAAGCTTCTTGGGTAATTTCAACGGCAGAACGTTCTTTTTTAACTAGCTGTTGGTGCAACTCGCGGATGGATGCCATGATTGCTCTCTTTGTGACTCAAGTCATTGATTCTAGTACATATTGGTCAAAATTGGGTATTGGTTATTGGGCATTAGACTTCTTGCAGAAGTTGGGTAAAGGGAAAGGGGTAAAGGGTAAACAGGAAAGGGATAGAATTAACATTTCCCTTTAACCTTTCCCCCTTTCCCTACAAGAGTGCAAAAGGTACAAATGCCAAGAGGTCTATTGCTTATTCTCCTCTGCTTGCCATTCCCCATTCATCTGACTAAGCGGATTAATATGTATTGAAATGGGTTTAATATGTTTTTAAAAACAGCAAATACATGGCTATCAACCATCTCTTGAATAGTTTGCCAAAGTTTTCATATATATTGGCTGCTTTTGTGTAAGAGTATAGCAGTGTTTTCTAATGATATAATTTTGTATTACAACCTTATTAATACTACAAACTTCATAATTTTATTTAACTCCACAAAATTTTTCGAGGTAAGGTAGGATGATAAAAATAGCCACACGTAAATATTTAGGCAAACAAAATGTTTATGACATTGGGGTGGAGCGTGACCATAATTTTACAATAAAAAATGGCTTAATAGCTGCTAATTGTTTCAATAAATCCCATTCGACAGCCTATGGTTATGTAACATATCAAACAGCATATTTAAAAGCTAATTACCCATTGGAATATATGGCGGCGCTGTTAACAGCTAACAGTGGTGATACCGATAAGGTACAGAGATACATTACTAACTGTACAAATATGGGGATATCCATAGATCCACCAGATATTAATCGTTCTGGTGTTGATTTTACGCCAACGGCAGGCAAGATTCTGTTTGGATTTTCGGCAGTGCGTAACGTGGGACAAAATGCGATCGCTTCTATTTTGTCAGCGAGAAATGAGACAGGAGAGTTTAAATCACTTGCAGATTTTTGCGATCGCGTGGATTTGCGTGCTGTTAATCGCCGAACTCTGGAGTCGCTGATTTACTGTGGAGCCTTTGACAAAATTGAATCCAACCGCCAACAGTTAATTAACGACTCAGAATTAGTGTATGATTGGGCACAATCTCGTGCGAAAGATAGAGCTAGTGGTCAAGGGAATCTATTTGATTTATTGGGCGACGGCTTTTCTTCGACTCAGAATCAAAGAGCAAATAATGCCTTTGAAACTGCTCCCAAATCTAAACCTGTGACAGATTTACCCCCACAGAAAAAGTTGCAGATGGAGAAAGAATTATTAGGCTTTTATGTATCAGATCATCCACTGAAATCCTTACGGCAAATAGCACCACTTTTGACACCAATTAACCTTTCGCAACTAGGAGAACAAAGAGAAGATACACGGCTTTGTGCAGTTGTGATGTTAAATAACGTCAAAAAAGTGGTGACTAAAAAAGGCGATCAGATGGCGATCTTGCAAGTAGAAGACCTAACTACACAATTAGAAGCTGTAGTTTTTCCGAAAACTTATGAACGCATAAGTTCCCTACTCCAAGTTGATACTAGATTGATTATTTGGGGAAAAGTAGACCGACGTGACGAGCAAACTCAATTTATTCTTGAAGATGCAGAACCAGTGGAAACAGTACAAATGGTAATGGTGGAATTAAATCCCCAGCAAGCAGGTAATATGGAAGATTTACATCGCTTGAAAACGATTTTACAAGACCATTCAGTAGACAAAGAAAAGGCAAAAATGCCAGTGATTGGAATTATTCAAACTGAAACTTCTCGTAAACTTGTTCGCTTAGGTTGGCAATTTTGCGTACAAGATTCTCGAATAACTGTTCAAGCTTTGCAAAATGCCAGTTTTCCTGCTCATATAAAATCGCTGACTGGTAGCTGAGGCCATCTGTGAAAAATCCACCAATACTAAAAAGCAACTTAAAAATTCGTTTTATTGAACTGTCAACAGTAAATTGCCTTAAGTATCTAGGATTTTCATCGTTTTTTTAGTTACTTATGCGGATGATAATTTCCTTGAGAGAATGGTATCTTTTGATGCTAATACCCTTAAGGCTGCGACCGGGGGAAGGAGTTAAAACTTGATGATTGTCAATGAGCTACATAGATTTGTTTCATACTGTAAAAAAATTCAACCCCAAACTCACGATGACATTCAAAAATTTTTTGAAGGAGTAATCTTGTTTCCTTATGATAAGGAACTTCTATTGCAAGCTTATTTATTTCTAAATATTAAAGAATTGTTTCCCTCGTGCGCTGAATTGCTGTTGTTTGAAAAATCTCCAATTTCAGATTATACAGATTTAGGAAAGTGTGATTTTGTCTTCCTGACCTTTAAAGGTAGTCTGTTTTTAATTGAAACTAAGTTTATTGATACAGAAGCAACTGGAGCAACAGAACGAAAAAGGAGAAATAAGCATAGAAACAAGGTATTTGAGCAAGTCATTACTTTAAAAGGTCGATTTAGCGAATATTGGAATATGAGGCTAGACCAATTAGAGTGCGGGGTTTTCACAACAGATTCAGAAGTTGCTTGGCGAGGAAATGGTGTGAATGTTACATCTAAATCAATATCTATAGATAAGCTCGAACAATGGCGAAGAAGTTATCACAGTAGTCAAAAATTTTTATCTCATCAAGATGGCTCAAAATTTGAGGAGAAGGTTAATTTGAAAGGTTGAACTAAGATCCAAATTATAGTTATTACAGTGAATGGTGTATGGGGCATAAAAGTAATTAACAATGCCACATACACCAACCCAGAGAGTTTATCTGGGTTTTCCTTCCCAGCAATCTTTACTGCCAAACATAGATAAGGACAAACAAAATAATCCAGATAACATCGACGAAATGCCAAAACAATGAAGTTGCATTGACGCCGAAGTGACCTGTATCGTAGTTGCCAGATAGAAAAGAACGTACCAAAATTATCAACTGCAACAGAATACCAGTGAAAACGTGCAAACCGTGGAAGCCTGTAAGTAGATAGAAGGTTCCACCAAATACCCCGGAGGTGAAACCAAAGGCGAGGCCGTTCCATTCAATCGCCTGTCCAACTAAAAAGTAAGTTCCCATTGCCATTGTTGCTAAGAGAAACAGGCGGAATTTTACTAAGTCATGGCGTTGAAGGGCGCGTTCTGCTAAGTAAATTACAAAGCTACTAGCGACAAGAATTACTGTATTAATTGCCGGTTCTTTTACTTCTAGTCCAGAAACACCTGCTGGTAGCCAGTTAGGGGTTGTTGTTTTGTAGATGGCATATCCGGCGAAAAAACTTAAGAAGATGACGCTTTCTGAGAGGAGGAAGACGATGAAGCCAAACATTTTGTTGCCTTCTTCGTCGTGGCTGTGTTCTGCGCTTGTATGGGGCAATTCGTGGGAATTGATATAGCTGTCCATGTTGGTTTTTGAGAGGGGGAGTTTGAAACGCAAAGGTACGCGGAGGGAAGCGCAGAGGTACGCGGAGGGTTTTTGCGTCTTCCCGATAGTTTGCATTTATTCTGGGAGGTTGGTTGTTAAGGGTTCTGATTTGCCGTAGCCGTAGGGTTCGGAGATGATGATGGGAGTTTCTTCAAAGTTTTCTACTGGGGGGGGTGAAGATACTAACCACTCTAGTCCGATCGCTCTCCAAGGGTTAGCGGGTGCTTTCTCGCCTTGCATCCAAGAAATCACCATGTTGAAGATGAAGGGCAAGGTAGACATTCCTAAGAGAAATCCGCCGAGGCTAGCGATGATATTCCAGAATTGATACTCTGGGGCGTAGGAAGCAACTCGGCGTAACATTCCTTGCAATCCTAAAGGGTGCATAGGCAAAAAGTTGAGGTTGGTGCCGATGAAGGCTAACCAGAAGTGGATTTTACCCCAGCTTTCGGAGTACATCCGCCCAGTCATTTTGGGGAACCAGTGATAGATGGCTGCAAATAAGCCCATCGTCACGGTGCCGTAGAGGACGTAGTGGAAGTGTCCGACTACAAAGTAAGTATTGTTAACGTGGACATCAACGGGCACGGAAGAAAGCATGATGCCTGTGATGCCGGCGAACACAAACATGATTAATCCACCCAGAGCAAATAACATGGGGGTATTTAGCCGCAGTTTACCGCCCCAAATAGTTGCTACCCAAGCAAATACTTTAATTCCTGTGGGTACAGACACACACATTGTCGTCAGCATGAAAATCAACCGCATCCAGCCTGATGTACCACTGACGTACATATGGTGTACCCAAACAATGCCGCTTACTCCTGCAATCAAGATGGATGAAATAGCAACTACTTTGTAACCAAATAAAGGTTTACGTGAATAAACTGGGAAGATTTCTGAGAAAATCGCAAAGACGGGCAGAATGATCACGTAAACGGCGGGGTGGGAGTAGAACCAGAAGTAATGCTGGAACATAACTGGATTCCCACCCTTGCTGGGGTCAAAAAAGCTCGTGCCAACTGTGAGGTCGAGTAGCAGCATCACTGCGCCTGCTGTCAGCGCAGGTAGTCCGAATAGTTGGATAATCTGGGCGCTAAATACTCCCCAGACAAACAAGGGCATCCGAAAGAAGCCCATTCCTGGGGCCCGCATCTTCACGATTGTGGTGACAAAGTTGACTGCCCCCATAATTGAGGATACGCCGGATATTGCCACCGCTAAGAGCCAGAGAACTTGACCATTAATCAAGTTACCTGTGGGATTCTGGAGACTAACTGGCGGGTAAGACCACCAGCCGGCTTGGGCTGGGCCACCAGGGACGAAGAAGCTACCCATCATCAAAATCCCAACTACTGGCACCATCCAAAAGGCGACGGCGTTGAGGCGGGGAAATGCCATATCTCGCGCCCCAATCATCAGGGGTACTAGATAGTTGGCAAAACCAACCAGTGAGGGAAATGTCCACAAGAACAGCATCACAGTGCCGTGCATGGTGAACATCCCGTTATAGACGGTGCGATCGACTAAATCTGATTCGGGTGTCATCAGTTCTCCCCGCATCACCATCGCAAAGATACCGCCGACGAGAAAGAAGAAGAATGAGGTAACGAGATACTGGATACCAATCACCTTGTGGTCGGTACTAAAGCTGAAGTATTCTTTCCAGCTACTTGGAGATTCGTGGTTATGCTTCTCATTAGGGAGAAGAATACCTTCAATAGGAACATTAGTCATGATTACTTTCCTTTCAACCAGGTGAATTGACTAGAGGAGGTGCAGCAGGTGGAACTGTAACCCAACCAGTTTGGACTGATTGATTGGATGTTTGGGCATACTCAGAAGCTGCCTGATTATTTGCTAGGGATGGCTTTTGGGTTGCAGCTTGTGCCAGCCAATGCTGATAATCTTCAGGAGATTCGACGACTACATTTGCCTGCATCGTCGCAAAGTATGTGCCGCTATATTGGGAATCGGTTAATCGGTATTGTCCGGGGCGGATGGGAGTAAATTCAAAGTCGATCGCGTGGTTAGGAATAATATCCTGCTTGAGGCGGAACGCAGGAATATAGAAGCCGTGGAGAACGTCTTGTGATTTCAGTGCTAAACGTATCCGGCGATCGTTTGGTAAATGCAATTCTGTACTAGTAACATCTCTCTCTGGGTAATGAAAAACCCACGCCCACTGTTTAGCTAGGACATCGATTTTCTCAACAGGTTCTGCTAAAGCGTTAGCTGATCCTGCATAAGCTGATTCCATTGCCAGGGGATTATGGAGATGAACTAGTTCAGATGGGCCTTGAATCCCCATTTGTTCGTAAACTTGGTAGCTGTAGCCTGCAATCCAAAATACCAAAAGAATTGGAATTGCTGTCCAGACAATTTCTAGGGTGATATTACCTTCAATCGCAGGGCCGTCAGTGAAGTCATCTTTGACTACCCGATGGAAGATTACAGAATACATCAGAGTACTTGTTACTCCCAAGAAGATGAAGGCACCGAGGGTTACTAAGAAGCTAATCAAATCATCAATGAGTAGGGATTCGGCTGCTGCTTGCGGAGGAAGCCAGGAGTAAGCCTGCTTGCCGATCCAGAGACTCGTAACAGTCACTGCGATCGCGCCTGTAAGCAGCGTCAAAATATTTAAAATCTTCTGGATTTTCATCATTGGTTATTGGTCATTGGTTATTGGTCATTAGTTATTGGTCATTGGTCGATCGTTAGTAACTTTAAACAAATGACATAGACGCTTCTGCGGCTTCCCGCAGGGTAGGACAAAGGACAAATGACAAATGACTTACTTGAGTGTTGTGTTGAGGTCTTGGCCTAATCGCAGCAAATTATCTGCTGTATTGTGTACGCCAAACTCGGCGGCTAGTTGCGCTCCTAGTGTGCCGTGGATGTACATAACGAACATGATTGCAATGCCTGCGAACAGATAGATCCATTGCACTTCTCTATCTGTCTGTTTATATTCTTGTTTGCCCCAAACGAAGCGCTGCCATGCTCTCCAGACGGTCATGCTAACAATCAGTGCTAATAAGAACACACCACCCACACCATGCCAAAGCATAGTTTCCATTGCCTGCAATCCCCAGGCACTCTTTATATCTGCTGGTGGTGTTGCCAACAGCATTTCGTAAAAGCCTGCTCCCACTGTGAAAAATGTGATGATGCTGGCAGCTAACATGTTGTACCAGCCAACAGTAAATAAGTTGTCACGTTCGACAGTAATTGCCAAAAATTTGAAGACCCATTTTTCAAAGGGGAACAAAACACCAACAATATCAAAGGTCATCGCAATGATGAACAAACCTATTGTCAGATGGACTAAGTTGGGATGGATGGGAATTGTGTAAGGTAATCCGTTTGCACCTAAAGAGCCGTTCAATTGGTCAATTAATTCTGAGTTCATCGCAACACACCATCCTTTACTGCTTCCACAACTGGCACGGTATGCAATCCATACACCCAAACAAGTTCATCTCCGAGATATACCTGCAAGCCAACTATTAAGGTTAAAATTAGTCCGGCTCCCAAATAATAAATCGATACTTTTTGCGGATTGCGGGCACGAATTACATAGCGCCAAGCTGTAATCGCTGTGATAATTCCTGAAAGCGACCAACCAATTAGCGTATGCAAATTCAGCACCGATTTCGCTAAACTGTAAGGCTGTGCTAATCCCGCTTCAAACTGACCAAAAATGATCGCGACGAAGATGGCGATCGTGGCAACTAACATATTCCACCAACTCACCTCAAAAAGACCGGATTTACCAGTAAAATAGCCGATTACATCGCAGAAGAAGGAAAACAACACCATCGCAATTACGAAGTGGACAACGATGGGATGAATCGTATCTGGATAGGGCAAATTGTGGTCGTTCAAAGATGTCAAATATTCAAGCATCGTCTTCTCCTGGACATATCTACCGCACTTTGGTCAATAAATTTTGGATTTTGGATTTTGGATTTTGGATTGGCGATCGCGCAGTCTTAGCGAGCGTCTTTTAGATTTATTCCGTCCCAGACGAGATATAAACTAGAAGACCCTAATCAAAAATCTCAAATCGCTAGTCAAGCTTCAATAATTGATGGACACTCACTAACTTCACCACAAGTATCCATTCATAATCGATCGGATTCTGTTCAATATCTGCGCGGTACAATACGCTTAATCATGTCTTAGCTTTTTGTAGCCAAATTTGATTAAATTGCCTACATGGAATAATTTTTGTTTTGATTCATTTCCTTATGCCAATAGTCTGCAACAGCAATTTTTGATGTAGCTAAATCAAATCGCTGTCGTTTGTTGATTTGCTTAACCTATCCTTTAGCTTAAGTAAATTTTTATGAATTGTCAAAACAATAAATATTAAACTTTTAAAAGTTAGTGTTTTAACAAAAAAATATTTTTACAATGTATTTATTTTTGCAATTTATAAAATATAAAAACGTGGAAATATTATATTTGTCTGTAAGGTATTTCACAATAGTAAAATATGTGTTTGTGATGTAAATAACAAAAATATTTGAATCACTCAAAAAAACCTTTAAAAAGATAAAAGTAAGGAATCATGGTTAAGCCAGAACTCAGAAATACACTTTATTGCAACAGGTTCGCTTTTTTACTCTAATATTATTTTCATAATTCTTTCATTTTTCTCTTACTTCTGCTAAAGTGAAACAAAAGTGAGAAGATTATGAAATTGCTATAATGAGATTTAATGTCAATAACCAGATGCAACTACCGCAGCACGGGCAAAAATTGGCTTTAGCGTCTGGGCTGCTATTGTGGCTATGTTTGAGTGGGTGTAGTCCGTCAATCTCCAATTCTCAACCACAGTTAAGTCCAAACCCAGGCACAACTAACACCAACCTAGATAAAAAAGGTAAAAAAGTAGTTCTTACCACCTTTACAGTCATTGCAGATATGGCGCAAAACGTCGCAGGAGACAAGGCGATTGTTGAATCTTTGACCAAACCGGGGGCAGAAATTCATGGTTATGAACCAACTCCTAGCGATTTGGTGAGGGCGCAAAAAGCAGACCTAATTTTGAATAATGGTCTGAATTTAGAGCGTTGGGCACAGAAATTGTATAACAGCGTTCCTAATGTCCCTCACGTTACCCTAAGTGAGGGAATTAAGCCTGTCGAAATTGCTGAGGATGCCTACAAAGGGAAACCTAATCCCCATGCTTGGATGTCACCAGAAAACGCCTTGATTTACGTAGAGAATATTCGTAAGGCATTGGTTAATTTGGACTCAGCGAATGCAGAGACTTATAACACCAATGCCAAAGCATACAGCCAAAAGATTAAGGAAGTTGATGAGAAACTGCGAAAAGCCGTGTCAGTAGTTCCAGCAGACAAGCGTTACATGGTAAGCTGTGAAGGCGCTTTCTCATACGTCACCCGCGATTATGGCTTGAAAGAAGCTTATCTCTGGGCGGTTAACTCTGAACAACAAGCTACTCCCAAACAGCTAGAAAAAGTCATTGATATAGTTAAAAAAAATAAAATACCTGTAGTTTTCTGTGAAAGTACAGTTAACGATGGAGCGCAACGTCAGGTAGCGAGAGAATCAGGAGCAAGGTTTGGTGGAGTGTTTTATGTTGATTCTCTATCTCCAGCAAACGGGCCAGCACCAACTTATCTCAAGTTGCTAGAAGGTAATATTAATACTCTAACTCAGGGATTAGAGGAAAAGTGAGCAAGTATGCAAGAATAAATCTAACTATTGAAAATAAGCTGGTATTAAGGGCTTTAGTCTTGCTTTGTTCTCTGGAAAACGTTACGTGTTTGCAAAGAGAGCTAAAGCCGCTCATTACAAACTACTGATTAATTTTAGAGGTTATTTTTTGTGAAATCTATTAGTATTGATGTCGAAAATTTGACAGTTGCTTACCACGGCAAAGTTGCTTTACATGGTGCTTCTTTGCAAATTCAAGCAGGTTCAATTAGTGGTTTAGTAGGGATGAATGGTAGTGGTAAATCAACCCTATTTAAGGCAATTATGGGTTTTTTGAAGCCAGTTACAGGAAGGGTTTTGATTAATGGTTTACCGATAAAAACTGTACAGAAAAAAAGCTTGGTTGCTTATGTACCACAGTCAGAAGAGGTGGACTGGAATTTTCCAGTAAGTGTCCATGATGTGGTAATGATGGGGCGCTACGGATACATGAATATACTGCGAATTCCGTCGGCGAACGATCGAAGAGTGGTGAGGGAGAGTTTGGAAAGGATGCAAATGTGGTCGATGCGCGATCGCCAAATTGGAGAACTCTCTGGCGGACAGAAAAAACGTGCCTTTCTCGCCCGTGCTTTGGCACAACAGGGAACAGTTTTACTATTAGATGAACCTTTCACCGGGGTAGATATCAAAACAGAAAAAGCGATGATTGACTTATTGCTGGAATTGCGAGAAGAAGGTCATACAATTTTGATTTCTACTCATGACTTAGCGTCTATCACTACTTTCTGCGACCAAGTAGTACTCATTAATCGTACTATTTTAGCTTATGGTGATACATCCGAAGTTTTCACAGAAGAGAATCTCTCACGGACTTTTGGTGGTTCTCTTGGAGATTTATCTCTCAACAAAAGTCAGATAATCCGTGGAAATCAAGGTGAATCTGATTGATTGAGAATTTTTAGTTAATATTGCTTGGATTAAAGTTATACAAATATGAATACTCTTGCATTCTTAGACTGGTTCACTACACCCCTACAGCATGAATTCATGGTGAAGGCAATTTGTGTAAGTGCCTTAGTTGGGGTGGTTTGTTCTGTTTTATCTTGTTTTATGACCCTCAAAGGTTGGGCATTAATGGGAGATGCTGTCTCCCATGCAGTAATGCCTGGGGTTGTAATTGCTTACGTTTTAAATATCCCTTTTGCTGTAGGCGCTTTCGTCTTTGGAGTGGGTTCAGTTATTGCGATCGGTTATATCAAAGCGAAAACGAGAATTAAAGAAGATACTGTCATTGGACTTGTATTTACAGGATTTTTTGCTCTGGGTTTGGTACTAGTTTCCAAAACTCCCAGCAGCGTGGACTTGACGCACATTTTGTTTGGGAATGTCTTGGGTATTTCTAATGAAGACATTATCCAAACAGTGATTATTAGCGTAATTACTTTAGTAACAATAGCTGTTTTACGCAAAGACTTACTATTATTTTGTTTTGACCCCACTCATGCACGTTCTATCGGTTTAAATACAGCAGCGCTACACTATATTTTACTATCATTACTCTCGCTAACTGCTGTCGCCGGACTCCAGACAGTGGGAATTATTCTGGTTGTAGCGATGTTGGTTACTCCGGGAGCAACAGCTTATTTATTAACAGACCGTTTCGACCACATGATACTAATTGCAATGGCATCGGGCGTATTTTCTAGTGTCATGGGGACTTACATCAGCTATCATATCGATGGTGCAACGGGGGGTTGCATAGTTGTGTTGCAAACCTTGTTGTTTATCGTAGCAATGATTTTTGCACCTAAGCATGGGTTACTGGGAAGAGCAAAGAAGCAAGAAAACACTGACTGATTCAGTATGAAATACTCTTTGCTATTTACCTAATTCGCATTCTGTAGGTGTGAGGGCGAAATAAGTGTCGTTTAAAATTGTGGTAATTGGTACTTCTTTAGGCGGATTATCAGCACTGAAAATCGTCTTGGGTAATTTACCAGCGGACTTCCCTGTACCGATCGCGATCGTACAACACCGTCATAAAGAATCTAGCAACACACTCCAGAATTTATTACAAGAATCCACTTTGTTGAAAATTCGCGAAGTGGAAGACAAGGACGAAATACTACCGGGATATATCTACATCGCCCCAGCAGATTATCATTTACTGGTTGAACCAGGTCACTTTGCTCTTTCGACTGATGAGCCTGTTTCTTATGCAAGACCATCTATTGATGTGCTGTTTGAGTCGGCAGCTGATGTCTACACAGAAGAAGTTATTGGTGTAATATTGACAGGAGCAAACCAAGATGGTATGCAAGGTCTTAAGAAAATAAAAGCGCGGGGAGGAATTACTATTGTACAAGAACCTGCCACAGCTGAAAGCGACATTATGCCAGAGGCAGCAATTTCTGCTATTGAAGTAGACTGGATTTTGACACTCTCAAACATTGCTTCCCAGATGGTCAAGCTTTGTCAATCATCACCGAAATAAACCGATGCAGATGGAATCCAAAGTCAACATCCTCCTAGTAGATGATAAACTAGAAAATTTGCTGGCACTAGAAGCAATCCTAGAAAAACTAGGGGAGAATCTCGTGAGAGCTACTTCCGGGGAAGAAGCTTTGAGGTGTCTGCTGCATCAAGACTTTGCAGTGATTTTGCTGGATGTGCAAATGCCAGGGATGGACGGTTTTGAAACTGCTACCTTAATTCGCAATCGAGGGCGATCGCGTCACACTCCAATTATCTTTCTTACCGCCTTTAGCACCAGCGACCAAATGCTGTTTAAAGGCTATGCCTTGGGTGCTGTTGATTATCTGCTCAAACCACTAGACCCCAATATTTTGACCTCTAAAGTCACAGTATTCGTAGAACTGTTTAAGAAAACAGAAGCCATCAAGCAACAAACAGCGCAACTGGTAGCTGTGAATACCGAACTCAGGCAAAGTGAAGAACGATTCCGATCGCTAAGTACCTGCTCACCCGTTGGCATTTTTGAAACTGATACTGAAGGTAACTGTAAATATACTAATCCCCGATATCAGATAATTTGTGGTCTGAAAGCGGCAGAGAGTTTAGAGAAGAGATGGCTGGAATCTGTTCATCCAGAAGATAGAGAACGAGCGATCGCTAGTTGGTCTGCTTACATTTGTGAAGGTCGGGAATACTCAGAAGAATTTCGCTTTCAAGCTGCTCACGGTAATATTCGTTGGGTTCAAGTCCGCTCATCACCGATGCTTTCCAGTCAAGGAGACTTGTTGGGTTATGTAGGCACTCTTGAAGACATTACCGAACGCAAGCAAGCAGAAGAAGTCCGCGCTCAAGTGATTCGCGAACAAACGGCAAGACACGAAGCAGAAGCTGCGAATCGGATGAAAGATGAGTTTCTAGCAGTTCTCTCCCACGAACTGCGCACGCCTCTAACCTCAATGCTAGGCTGGTCAAAAATCCTCCGCACCAAGAAACTTGACGAAAAAGCCACTTCTCGCGCCTTGGAAGCGATCGAACGCAACGCCATATCTCAGATGCAACTAATTGAGGATATTTTGGATGTATCCCGGATTATCCGCGGTCAGTTGCGGTTAAACGTATCGGCAGTCAATCTAATCTCGGTGATGGAGGCAGCTTTAGAGGCAGTGCGTCCTCTAGCAGAACCAAAAGAGATTCAATTAAATACTCTGCTGGATACTTCCATAGGATCGGTCTATGGCGATCCAGCCCGTTTACAGCAAATTGTCTGGAACCTACTAACTAATGCAATAAAATTTACCCCTAAAGGTGGCAGGGTAGAGGTTAGGCTATCAAAGCATTTTGGATTTTCGATTTCAGACTTCAGCGTGAGCGCTCAGTCGAAGGATTTTGGATTGGGATCTGATGGGAATTTAGCCTCTTCAAACACTGATGAAAGCAGTAATATACAATCCAAAATTCAAAATTTAGAATCTCAGTACGCCCAAATTGAAGTTATCGATACAGGCGTTGGTATCAGTTCCGAGTTTTTACCCAAAGTATTTGAGCGTTTTCGCCAAGCAGACAGTACCACAACGCGATCGCACAATGGATTAGGACTAGGATTAGCGATCGTCCGTCATCTAGTGGAACTGCACAAAGGTGCAATCTTTGCCGAAAGTTTAGGTACTGGACAAGGAGCAACCTTTACTGTAAGACTACCACTTCTACAAGACAATAAGGGTAGTAGGGTGAGTAGAGAAGCTACAGGAGAAATTTCTTCCCCTGTGGCATCGACACCCCTTGCTGGATTAAGAGTTTTAGTTGTAGATGATGAAGCAGATACCCGTAACTTTCTCAGTTTTATGTTTGAGGAGTATGGGGCTTTTGCCAGTGCGGTAGCATCAGTTGATGAAGCGCTAGTAGTAGTTGAACAAGCAAAACCAGATATCCTGATTAGCGACATCGGTATGTCAGAGCAAGATGGTTATACACTGATTAGGAAACTGCGCTCTTTAGAACCAGAAAAAGGTGGACGCATCCCCGCGATCGCTTTAACAGCATACACGCGAGAGGAAGACCGCTTAAAAGCCCTAAAAGCTGGGTTTCAGCAGCATTTATCTAAGCCAATTGACCCCAATAAGTTGATTTCTGCGGTTGCCAATATCTTAGAACTGCCTATTGAAGTTCGAGTGAGTTGATTTGGAATTGGGAAGAGGGGAGCAGGGGAGCAGGGGAGCAGGGGAGCAGGGGAGCAACAAAGAAGTTGCAGTAAGTCTTTCCCCTCTGCCCCTCTGCCCCTCTGCCCCTCTGCCCAATGCCCAATCAAGACGAACTTAGAGCATGTTTTTTCAGTTCGTCTAGAGAAACCACTTCTAAAGCTCTAGCATGGGTTGCTGAAAGTATTACGGGTGGAGCAACGCCAGCTTCTAGAGCTTCTTGCCAGCGAGAAGCACACAAACACCAGCGATCGCCAGGTTTCAATCCAGGAAAATTAAAGTCAGGAACAGGTGTGCTGAGATCGTTCCCTTGTGATTTGGTAAACTCTAGGAATTCTGATGTCACTTGGGCACATACAACGTGCGATCCGAAATCTTGACCACCTGTACGACAAAAGCCGTCGCGGTAAAACCCAGTCACGGGAGAAGTACAGCAAACCTCTAGGTTTCCATCGATTACATTTTTAGCGTCTGTCATCGTTAATTCGTTGTACTTGATTTTTCCACTTAATATAAGCTTATATTTATTGTCAATTTCCTGGTTCAAGAAAAATCGCGATCGCTAATTAATTCCCAAAAGCCAGGGAATGCTAAAATTATTTACTCAAAATCGTTAAAAATAAATTTTTCAGCAGAATATCTAAGAGCGATCGCTCTCATTTTAAATAGAAATAAAAACCCCTGGCTAATTAACCAGGGGTAATGCAAGTCAGTACTTTTCGCATGGAATGTATCCTACTCAAATACCATAGCAACCCTCTAGTTTACAGATATGCCATTTTGCCAAACAAAAAAAGCCCTCAGTGGTAAGCTGAGGGTTAATTTTTTAGAATAGCGGTAATATACAAACTTATTATTCCCAAAGAAGTAAGCAAATAATACTTGTAGTCATTTTTCATTGGGAAACTCCAAATAAAAAAATACTCAACTACTTTTTGTGGGGTGAGCGTCTCGCCATTGGTGTCAACTTAAGCTGAAACTTCTTTAGAACCTCGTTTCCAGCCTCTGGCTGGAAATGCACTTCAATTGGGCTGCTGCCGCCAGCAAGAGAGGCAAAGCCTCCTTGACAGCACTCCCAGTCGGAGCAGAAAAACGAGACAATATCTCAAAGCTTGCTCTAGGCTGGCTCTCACGTTAAGTTGACACCAATGGCGACACGAGCGCTCTAAGCCTTGGGCGGACAAGATGTCCACCCTACAAGATTGGATAATTTATTTGTTAGAAGTCTCTTAGTGTAATAGAGGAGCCAGTCTTTACAAATCAAAGTGCTTCTGACCATCAGAATTTTTTGTTCCCTTTTCTACGAAAGGCTATGCGAACAGAGGGTTACTTCCGTTGAGCAATCGTAAACATAGAGCCATATAACCAGATATGTAATGTCATATAGCGGTTATTGATTGAATGAGAACACCAAAGTTCTTACTGTCAAATCATTTCAGCAAAGTTTTTGTATCTCACTCAACTGCGCACTGCTATATATAAAGATGACTTTGGCGTATTCTTGCCTCGTTGTTTGGTTTTAAATAAGCAAACCTGATAACTCATATCAGATTTACTGTAGTAATAAAACTTGATTAAATTTTGTAAAGCAGTGTAAAGTAATTTCACAGGCAAAGACAAAGTTGCCTGATTCATAAACAACCGCAATCATAAAACCATGACAGCAACCTTACAACAGCGCTCAAGCGCCAATGTATGGGATCGATTCTGCGAATGGATCACCAGCACCAACAATCGGATCTACATCGGTTGGTTCGGCGTAGTCATGATACCCACCTTACTAGCCGCCACCGCTTGCTTCGTAATCGCCTTCATCGCTGCTCCTCCAGTAGACATCGATGGAATCCGCGAACCAGTAGCAGGTTCCTTGATTTACGGAAACAACATCATCTCCGGTGCAGTAGTACCTTCCTCCAACGCCATCGGTTTGCACTTCTACCCAATTTGGGAAGCAGCATCTCTTGATGAGTGGTTGTACAACGGCGGTCCTTACCAGTTGGTAATCTTCCACTTCCTGATTGGCGTATTCTGCTACATGGGTCGTGAATGGGAACTATCCTACCGCTTAGGAATGCGCCCTTGGATTGCGATCGCCTACTCAGCACCAGTTGCAGCAGCAAGTGCAGTATTCTTGGTATACCCCATCGGACAAGGTTCTTTCTCTGATGGTATGCCTTTGGGAATCAGCGGAACCTTCAACTTCATGATCGTCTTCCAAGCAGAACACAACATCTTGATGCACCCCTTCCACCAGTTAGGTGTAGCAGGTGTATTCGGCGGCAGCTTGTTTAGTGCGATGCACGGTTCTCTTGTAACTTCTTCCTTGGTTCGTGAAACAACCGAAACCGAATCTCAAAACTACGGTTACAAGTTCGGTCAAGAAGAAGAAACCTACAACATCGTTGCGGCTCACGGCTACTTCGGTCGGTTAATCTTCCAATACGCTTCCTTCAACAACAGCCGTTCCCTGCACTTCTTCCTCGCAGCATGGCCTGTAATCGGAATCTGGTTCACCGCCTTGGGTGTAAGCACAATGGCGTTCAACTTGAACGGTTTCAACTTCAACCAATCAATCATTGACTCTGAAGGTCGTGTGATTTCAACTTGGGCAGATGTAATCAACCGCGCTAACCTGGGTATGGAAGTAATGCACGAGCGTAATGCTCACAACTTCCCTCTGGATTTGGCTGCTGGTGATTCCGCTCCTGTTGCTCTGACTGCTCCTGCGATCAACGGTTAATTCTGAAGTTTAGCTAAATCAAAAAGCGCTCTCCTTTTACGGAGGGCGCTTTTTGTTTTAATGTATATGAATTACAAATTGCTTTAACCCACTTTTCCTAACAATTTATAAATATATGGGAATAGACATCACTTATCAATAATAAATTGACGCATCCCTAATTAGTTCTTTTATAGATTGTAATAAATTACTCAGGATTTTTAGTATTAAATATTCGGCAAGTCCAAGTTCCTGTTTTAGGCGTTTTTCGTAGAATTCAGGCAACTTTATCATTAAATCATGCTTATTGAGAATAAATGCTATTTGTTGTTTTATCATAAATTGCCACATTCTTTAGTATGTAGGCATTTCAGGCTATTTTATCTTCCTCCTAGCTGGGCAAGTGATATTTTCTTATGTGCAAGTGATATTTTCTTAGTGTAAACTATCAGACATATTTCACACTGCAAGATTTGCATAAATATTGAACCGACATATACTTCTGTAGGAAGTCTTTTTGAGTACAGACCAATTTTTTATCCCTAAATATTAAAGAGCTTATACATCAAATTCTGAATCAGTAAAAGATTGGATCGGAAAAAAACAAATTTTGCAAAAAAAATTAATAATCATTTTAGATTCAAAATAAATAATTAAATTTTAGTACATAATAAAAACTTTTATCACAAAACCACTAATGCTATTTTCTGAAAATGAAAGCCAAAGGAGTTTTAATTTCCTTTTCTCTAAAAATCCCAATCCTATGTGGGTATATAACCAGAATAATCTGCAATTCTTAGATGTAAATGAAGCTGCTGTTGTTCACTACGGCTACTCACGAGAAGAGTTCTTGCAAATGCGAATAACTGACGTTCGCCCTTCAGAAGATGTGCCTCTTTTACTTGAATATTTACGACAAAAGCATTCTAGCTTGGACTTTACTGGACGATGGCGACATCAGCGAAAAGACGGACAGATTATTGATGTTGAAATTTTCACACAGACAATAGACTATGGCAATTATAAGGCTCGCTTAGTTCATATACGAGACATCACAGAACACAAACAAATAGAAAAAACTCTTCAACAAAGTGAAGCTAGATTTCGAGTTATTTCTGAAGCTATTCCTGTTCCATTCATTATTTCGCGTGTGTCTGATGGGTTGGTTTTATACGCTAATACAGAATTGCTTCAAACATTTCAGTTTTCTCCAGAGTATTTAGTTAATCGCAAAACAATTGTAGATTTATATCATAATTTAACAGATTTAGAGGAGTTGTTAGCAAATCTTAATCAACAAGGGTTTATTCATAATTATGAACTGCAATTACAAAAAGCAGATGGAACTCGTTTTTGGGCGATCGCTTCTTTACAATATTTAGTTTTTAATAATGAATTAGCCATTTTAACAGTATTTAATGATATTAATGACCGCAAAAATGCCGAAACCAAACTTCAAGAACAAAATGAGTTTTTGCGGATAATTTTTGAAAGCATACCATTAATGATTGCCCTGATCGATACCAATGGTGAACTCCAGTGGGTGAACCAAGAATGGGAAAATATTCTCGGTTGGAAATTTCAAGATTTCCAAACTCGTGATGTCTTGGAAGTGCTATATCCTAATCCTGAATATCGACAGGATGTAATTAATTTTATTCAGTCTGCACAACGCATTTGGGGTGACTTTAAAACTCAGGTGCGCGATGGTCGTTTACTGGATACCTCTTGGACTAATGTTTACCTTTCAAATGGTCAAATTATTGGTATTGGGCAAGATATCACAGAACGTAAGCAAACTGAACTAGCTCTAAAAGCTCAAGCCGAGCGGGAGCAATTGATGCGAACTGTTGCTCAACGGATTCGTCAATCTTTAAATCTTCAAGATATTCTAAATGCAACAGTTCAAGAAGTGCGAGATTTACTTGGGGTCGATCGAGTAATAGTCTATCAGTTTGACTCAGAAATGATCGGCACAATTATGGCAGAATCAGTGGAACCTGGATGGACGGTTTCTTTGGGTGTAGAAATTCATGATACGTGTTTTCAAACAGGCTCAGGAGTAGAATATTATCAGGGACGCAAACGAGCGATCGCTAATATTTACGAAGCGGGACTAACTGATTGCCATATTCGCCTGTTAGAACAGTTTGAGGTGAAGGCAAATTTAGTTGTGCCGATTTTACTAGAAGTAAGCTCTCAAAACCCTGGCTCTCACATTTGGGGTTTACTGATTGCTCACCAATGCTCTAGTTTTCGAGAGTGGGAAGAAAATCAATTAGATTTGCTCGATCAAGTGACAGTCCAATTAGCGATCGCAATTCAACAATCCAGCATCTTAGCGCAAGCTCAAATGGAACTTGTTCAAAGACAAAAAGCGCAAATAAAGTTAAAAACAGCCTTAGCTGAAAAAGAAGTTCTTTTAAAAGAAGTTCATCATCGCGTTAAAAACAATTTGCAAATTGTCTCCAGTTTATTACAACTTCAGTCTCAAACACTCAAAGATCCAGAAATAATCAAAGTTCTTCGAGAAAGTCAAAATCGAATTGAGTCAATATCTCTAATTCACAAAAATTTATATACTTCCGCTAATATCGGACAAATTGATGTTGCTGACTATATCAATAATTTAGCAGCTAGCTTACTAATTTCCTATCAAATATCCCCTGGTAAAATTTCTCTAGAAACTGATATAGATTCAGTAAGCTTGAATGTCGATCAAGCTATTGCCTGTGGATTGGTGATTAACGAATTAATCTCCAATGCCCTCAAACACGCTTTTCCCAATCAACAAGTAGGCACAATCAGTATTGCTTTACACAATATTGACAACAGTATCGAGATGATTATCCGAGATAATGGGATTGGTTTACCAGATAATTTAGATTGGAGAAATACTGATTCTTTGGGTCTGTCGTTAGTACATGACTTGGTTACAGAACAACTAGAAGGCGATATTACTCTAGAGAGCGATCGTGGAACAGTATTCAAAATAAAATTTACGCAGTTAACTTTGCATCAGTAAATATCAAATGGGTCAAGCTAAGATTTTAGTCGTTGAAGATGAAGTGATTGTGGCTAGAACTATTGCTAGTCAACTCAGTCAACTAGGATACATTGTTACGGGTACAGCTTCATCTGGAAAAGTTGCCATTGCCAAGGCATCGGAAACTCAACCAGAACTAGTATTAATGGATATTATTCTTAAAGGTGAGATGGACGGTATTGCTACCGCTATTCAGATTCGCGAACAGTTAGATGTACCTGTAATTTATTTAACCGCTTATGGGGACGATCATACTTTAGAAAGAGCCAAAATTACCCAACCTTTCGGATACATCGTTAAACCATTTACTACAAAAGATTTAAAAATCGCGATCGAGATTGGTTTGTTAAAACATCGGTTAGAACGCGAACTGCGGGAGAATCGAGATCAGTTAGCAACCCTTTTAAACTCAATGAGTGATGCTGTAATCGCTACTAATGAACAGGGAAAGATGACATTCATGAATCCCGCAGCTGAAGCACTGACCGGGTGGCAACAAAAAGATGCTTTAGGAAATGAAGCAGCAAAAATTTTTCATATTGTCGATGAAGTGACAGAAACAACATTAGAAAACCCTGTGACAAAAGTGCTGCGCGAGCAACAGGCTGTTTATTTAGGGGAATTCACATCTCTGATTACAAAAAATGGCAAAAGAGTTCCCATTGGCGATAGTGCTTCTCCACTGAAGCGAGGAACTGGCCAGATAAATGGTGTAGTAGTTGTTTTTTGGGATCTTAGCGAACGACATCAAACAAAATTGCTAGAGCAAGCATTAGAGAAGGAGCAAGAACTTAACCGTCTCAAATCCCTATTTATCTCTACTGTATCTCATGAGTTCCGTAATCCCCTAACTGTTGTTCAAACCGCAGTAGAACTCATGGAAATGCAAGGAGCAAATTTGACAGATACAAAAAGAGGCATCTATTTAAAGCGAATTCAAGGTGCTGTCCAATCTATGGAAAAACTCATGGAAGAAGTGTTGTTTATGGGTCGAGCAGAAGCAGAAAAACTCATATTCAACCCTGCTCCCCTTAACCTAGAGCAATTTTGTCAAGAGTTAATCGAAGATTTTTTGATTGTTAAAAGCAGCGCTTGTGAAATTGTTTTTACGTGTCATAGTGAGAATACGTCCGCTGTCATGGATGAAGGACTCTTACATTACCTATTTGCAAATCTTCTCTCAAATGCGGTTAAATATTCTCCCCAAGGTGGCAAGATTAAGTTTGATTTAATATGCGACCCAGTTGAGAAAGTAGCAACTTTTTACATTCAAGATCGAGGTATGGGTATTCCCGAACCAGACCAGGCTCGACTGTTTGAATCATTCTACCGAGCCTCAAATGTTAAATCAATTCAGGGTACTGGATTGGGGTTAGTAATTGTTAAAAGATGCGTTGATGCTCATCAGGGTCAAATCAGTGTCACAAGTGAAGTTGGAATTGGTACTAAATTTACAGTAATTTTGCCATTAAATTCTGAATCATGAGTTATAAATTATTCTTCAACTCACATCCTGATTTTTGTTGCCAACTTGGGTTTGGTAATGGCGCCATTTTTCTTGCTGACGCGCTCTTTTCTGCTCGGTGAGGCTATCAAAACAATAGGGACAAGAGATACCTTGCTCATATTTGGGAGACAGTTTATCTTCTTCTGAAATCGGGCGCCCACAACAGAGGCACAACTCATAACTTCCTTTCTCCAATTTATGACTAACGGCTACCCGCTCATCAAACACAAAACATTCTCCTTCCCATAAACTTTCTTGTGCTGGAACTTCTTGCAAATACCTAAGAATGCCGCCCTTGAGATGATAGACTTCTGCAAAGCCTTGTGCAAGCATGAAGGATGAAGCTTTTTCACAGCGAATGCCGCCTGTACAAAAAAGAGCAACCTTTTTGTGTTTAATTGGGTCAAGATGGTGGCGCACATAATCAGGAAATTCGCGGAATGATTCAGTTTGGGGATTTTCTGCCCCTTGGAAAGTACCGATATTCACCTCATAATCATTGCGGGTGTCAATCACAGTTACTTCTGGATTGGAAATTAAATCATTCCATTCTTCAGGGTTGACATAGATACCAACTTGTTCATTTGGGTCAATTTCTGGCAACCCCAAAGTGACAATTTCTTGCTTTAACCGCACCTTCATCCGCTCAAAAGGTGGGGTTTCGGTATAGGACTCTTTGGATTCTAAGTCTGCTAAACGAGGATCGGAACGCAGAAACCAGAGAACTGAGTCAATCGCCTGACGCGAACCAGCAATTGTACCGTTAATCCCTTCAAGTGCCAGCAAAATAGTCCCCTTGACACCTTGCGTTTGGCAGTAAGACAGCAGAGTATCTCGTTTCTCGGCAAAATCTGGCAGCTTAACAAATTTATACAATGTTGCGATAACTTGGATATTTTCTGGCTTCATCCCTTTGGTAATAGAACGATATAAGTTACAATAACAACGGTAATCAAAGTTATCTACTATTTTAGTATGGGGGTTTAGCTCAGTTGGTAGAGCGCCTGCTTTGCAAGCAGGATGTCAGCGGTTCGAGTCCGCTAACCTCCATTGAAAATTTTTGATTGAAATGCGTGATGCCTGCTGTTTTTGCTAGTCTACGCACATTCAAATCAATTAAAACCCCATTCATTTTCAAAAAATGGGATTATTTTTCCTTGTTAGGCAGGGGGTACGGGGAGTATAGTATTGCTTTCATTGCACCGATTCAAAGCCGGACTTAGTTAGAAGAATCTCTGGATCGGGGGGTGAACTCTGACTTGACAGCACTCAGGTAATTTTGACGTTCAAAAGTTGACTTATCTATACTTAGGGGGTTCTTTGAAAAAGCGTCCATTGGGGTTAGTGGCAATTGTTCTCTACAAAACATTTACCGCCTTGCTGCTTATGGTTACTTCGATCGCTTTATTATTGACATTAAAAAATTATCAAACTCTAGAGGCGCTTTCAGAAAATTATGTTTTAGAAGGTAAATCGCTCGTGATTGATTGGCTTTTAAAGAAAGTTATTAACTTAAATCCTAGAACTCTAGCATTTAGCGGCATCGGAACCGGAATATATGCTATTGTTACCACTATTGAAGCCGTTGGTTTATGGTACGAAAAGCGTTGGGCACATGTCTTAGTATTGGGACTTGTCGGTATCAGTATTCCACCAGAGATTTATGAATTGATTCGAGGAATATCTCCGATTAAAACATTAGTTTTTGTGTTAAATTTAGCTGTGTTTGGCTATTTACTCCGAAACTTTCCTAAACATCCAAACTAATTTTTGATTCGATACTTAGGGTCTATGGTTGAAAAGTTTAGGAGTGCTGAGTAACCAAAAGAGCCAAAGGTAGCGATTAAAAAGCTTGACCGTCAAAAGCTCAAGGTTTACGCAAAACCAAGACCCCCACGTTGTACAATCGCTAGAAATATAATCTGGAGAGCGACTTGCCTAGATCGATTCAGTCTACTCAACCACCACTGAAATTTATTCCCCAACGGCTGAATCCGCTGGTACTTCATATTTTTCGGTGGTTACTGCCGATCGCACTACGATTTCGCACTCGTCCTTGGCTACCAGCTGGGATTGTCAAAATTGAAGCCACAAATGTTGAAGTATTAGCTGAACTCTATCAACAATTTCAGGCTGGAAAAATTCGCTTTTTGTTGGCATTTCGCCATCCAGAGGTGGAAGATCCGCTCTGTATGCTGTATTTGCTTTCTCGGATTGTGCCACAAGTTGCTCGTCAAAAAGGTATTACATTAAAATCCCTGGTTCACAGCTATTTTCTTTATGATCGAGGTATGACAGTTTGGGCTGGAAAGTGGCTAGGTTGGCTGTTCTCTCTGCTGGGGGGTGTACCGGTTCGGCGTGGTAGGCGACTAGATCGGCAAGCTATCCAAAATGCACGGGAGTTGTTTGCTAATGGCGCGCTACCGATCGCAGTGGCACCGGAAGGCGGTACTAATGGTCATAGTGGCATTGTTAGCCCCTTAGAACCTGGTGTTGCTCAAATGGCGTTCTGGTGTGTAGAAGACTTAGAAAAAGCTAACCGTTCTGAGACTGCGATCGTTGTACCGATCGCCATCCAGTATAGTTACGTTGAGCCACCTTGGTCTAAACTCGATTGGTTGTTGAGTAAGTTGGAAGCTGATAGTGGCTTGAAAGTTTTGGAAATTGATTCGGGTAATAGCGAAGAGATTTATTATCAACGCCTCTGTCGGTTGGCTGAATATCTGATTACCGAGATGGAAGAGTTTTATCGTCGCTTCTATCATCAAGATATCCCCAAAACCATTTCAACTGATGAATTGAAGAGTGTTAATCAGGTATTAATTGCCCGACTCCATCGCCTACTAGATAAGGCATTACAAGTTGCCGAGCAATATTTTGGAGTTCAAGCGCAGGGTAATTTTATTGACCGTTGTCGCCGCTTGGAAGAAGCTGGCTGGAGTTACATTTACCGAGACGATTTGCCAGATATTAATGCTTTAGCACCTTTCAAACGCGGTTTGGCAGACTGGATTGCAGAAGAAGCCGACTTGCGAATGCGACACATGCGGATAGTGGAAAGTTTTGTTGCAGTCACAGCTACTTATATTCAGGAACAACCTACAGCGGATCGGTTTGCAGAAACAGCTTTGCTTGTATTCGATATGCTTTCTCGAATTCAGGATACAACACTTCCGGGGCGACCTCGGTTAGGTTTGCGACAGACACAAATCACTGTGGGGGAGCCAATTTCAGTTACAGAACGCTTCAAAAATTGTCAAGGCGATCGCCAAGCGTCTAAACAAGCTGTGAGCGATTTGACAAAAGATTTGCAAATCGCTTTAGAAAAGATGATTAAATAATCGAAATTCTCAGATTTTTTCGCTCGAATTTTGTCAAAGATTGCACCTTCATCAAAGAATTTTTTTTGAATTCCGTCTCATCTTCCTAAATTTTGAGCTTTGAAGTTCCTTTTATAGCAACAGCCAAAAAGGTTAGGACATTAACAGATGATAAAATTTAGACACAAAAAGGCTTTTCACCCAGTCCCCAGTCCCTAGTCCCCAGTCCCTTGCTATAATATTAGGAAATTTGCCTTCCATTTCTTTTGTAACAGTCAAGTCAAGAAGACAAAATCCTAATTTGGTAAACTCTCGTTGCAACTTTGGGGTGTAAAGATAATTCTGCTTTCGGGTGACACTAATTTGCGAATGTACATTTGACAAATAATTTGTCGTTCTACAGTATTAAGTGGGCGATACTGGATTTGAACCAGTGACCCCATCCGTGTGAAGGATGTGCGCTACCACTGTGCTAATCGCCCAAGACCTTTTATATTACCATAACTTATTAAATAGCGAATAGCGACGTAAGTTGAAATGCTGCGCCTTTGCAATTGACGTTATTCTTCATCGTTGCCGTATGTCACGCAAGGACTGTCAACGATCAGTGATGGCTCAAATGAATTGCAGAAAATGACGGTAGAACAATTAACCCCAAATTCGTCAGGATGAATGCACGCGATCGCTTCTTCCACTAAGGTATGGAAAGCACAATCATTGCAGATAGTCTGACATTTTTCCACTAAGTATAAATTTTGTAATGGTATTGCGATCGCACTTCTATCAGTTAAATGAGAACAAATAGAGACAAAATCAAATGTTTAAATCGCGTAGAGCCAGACGAATTTGCTCGGCTCGTCTGCGGTTGACACCGAGATCGGACTCTCCCACGCGAGAAGCCGATCGCAGATGAATTACTGACTCATTAGGAGGTAAATAAAACTCTACATCATCAACAAATTGGAAGATACGGCTTTTAGAAAGAGCGTGGATGTAATTATCTGTTTGTTCTACAATTTCTGTACGCGGAACAACACTGATAACTTTTAGTAAGATTTCTCTAGCTGCATTACGGTCTACATGGTAAGGAATCGGGTCGATGGCGTGTTTTTCATCTGGGTTTTGACTAACAACACAATTGTTTGAAGCCGGACAAGAACTAAGATGACCATTATCAACTCCCAAGCTAGAAGCAGCCCAAGTAGCCCCAGGAAGTATTAAACTACTAATCAAAGTTAAAAGTATTGCAAAAGCGACATTCCGTAAGAATCGCTGCCGGAATGCTGTTAGCAGACGGGACATGAGAAATTTACTCCTTTTGTGCGGTTATTTTGAGTGACTACTGCGAATTGCTGGTTCGCTCTACAGATTATCATCTATCCAGCGGCAATCTGAGTTTAGGCGATCGCAATTGCCAATAAGGGAATCAAGCCAAAAAAGTAACCAATAATTCAGATTTCCATTGACTACGAACCCAAAATCATTAGCAGGGGTTGCGATCGCATTCCCTGGTGATTCCAGCTTTGACTCGCTTGAATATGGCTGGTATCGGCTTTGTTGTGGCCAATATTAGAAAGTTTGATGGTTGTAGATGAACATAGGAATAATCCAGCCTTACAGTAACGGGTTTTTAGAAGTTGTACCAGAGAGCGATTATTGGCAGATTGCAGCTATACACATCAATGGCCAAGCCTACTGTCCTACTCCTCAGCTTTATCGTTCAGAAAAAGTGGCATTAGCAAAAGCAACACAAATTTATGATTGGATAGCTGACCACGAACACCAAATCAGTGATGAGGCTTACTACTGCTCTGAACTGAAACTCATCCTATGGCAGCAACCAAAAGTATCTTAGTACAGCATTTCATTAATTCGTACCAAATTAAATTGGCAATACACGACAATGTGAATGCATCGGCTTGCATTGTGAATGCATCGACTTGCATTGTGAATGCATCGACTTGCATTGTGAATGCATCGGCTTGCATTGTGAATGCATCGGCTTGCATTGTGAATGCATTGGCTTGCATTGTGAATGCATTGGCTTGCATTAAAAACGCTACGCTTTTACGCAAAGTTGTACTTAGTTAACCAGGCAGATTGCTTGCCTTGGGCATTAGAGATTACCAAGAAATAAATTATCCAATCTTGTGGGGTGGGCGACACGAGCGCCCTTGGTTATGGGCGGACAAGATGTCCACCCCACAAGAAAAATTGTATGTTTTTTTATTTGGAAGTCCCTTAATATTTCAGAGTCAGCCTATAGTCCCTGCCGCAAATGTGGGGATTTTACAAAGAAAGCAGAAGGCAAAAGGAAAAAAGTACTAACAAAAACTTTAGTTATGGGTTATTGCCCACTAGTATAAAAAAAATTGTGTCTCCTGCTACGCATCTCGACACAAGGCCTCCTTACTTCAATTCCACGTTTTTACCCGGATTTCTCACCACACCTCTTAAAGCCTGTGCAAGTGCCGGGGAGAAGTAACTCGTCAAAAAGAGGAAAAGGGGCAGGGGGCAGGGGGCAAGGGGGAAGAACGGGACAGAGCTTGGACTCCGCCCCGCATAAGCGTCCTTTATGACGGGGCTTGTACCCGTGTTCCGCTCCGCACTCGCGTTTGGGGAAAGGGCTTGCTCCCCCTGCTCCCTGCTCCCTTCCCCCCTGCCTCTTCCGGTCAAGAAGTAAGAAGTTTTTACTCATTACTCATTACTCATTACTCATTACTTCTTTTCTCCTCCATCAAACGCCTTGAGCTTGTGAGAAATGCGGGCTAAGTGCAGGGGTCAGTGAAGATTCATTTCTTTAGTTTATCTAAAGTCGCATCTAAGTTATCAAATTACCTTTCTAAGATAGAAGCAGCAACTATAAGTTGCTACAGATGACTAAAACCCAATTAACAGGTAGTTGCTGCGGAGAACACAAAAATGACTAAAGCGCCGGAATCTTTAGACTTATCTGCCTACGATGCTACAGACAGAGCTTTAGATCGTGACTGTACAACTTTATCGCGTCACGTCCTCCAACAACTTCAGAGTTTTTCGCCAGATGCACAAGATTTAAGTGCGCTGATGAATCGCATCGCCCTGGCCGGAAAACTGGTAGCTCGTCGCATGAGTCGCGCTGGTTTAATGGAAGGCGTTCTGGGATTTACTGGAGAAGTTAATGTCCAAGGCGAATCCGTCAAAAAGATGGATGTTTATGCCAATGATGTATTTATCTCAGTGTTTAAGCAAAGCGGCTTAGTTTGTCGCCTCGCTTCTGAGGAAATGGAAAATCCTTACTACATCCCAGAAAATTGTCCCATTGGCCGCTATACCCTGCTGTATGACCCAATTGATGGCTCATCCAACACTGATAATAATCTCAGCTTAGGTTCCATTTTCGCCATTCGCCAACAAGAAGGAACTGACAGCGATGGTAAAGCAACTGACCTACTCGCCAACGGACGCAAGCAACTCGCTGCCGGATACATCCTATATGGACCCTGCACGATGCTGGTTTATACTATAGGTAAGGGGGTTCATTCCTTTGTTCTCGATCCCAGTTTAGGAGAGTTTATTCTCACAGAAGAAAATATTCGCATTCCTAACCACGGGTCTGTTTACAGCGTCAACGAAGGTAACTTCTGGCAGTGGGAAGAATCAATTCGAGAATACATTCGCTACGTTCATCGCACAGAAGGCTACAGCGCTCGTTATAGCGGCGCAATGGTGAGCGACATCCATAGAATTTTGGTTCAAGGCGGCGTGTTTCTCTACCCAGGCACAATTCAAAATCCTGAAGGAAAATTACGCTTGCTTTATGAAACGGCTCCTCTCGCCTTTTTGATTGAGCAAGCAGGCGGCCGTGCTACTACAGGATTGGTAAATATCTTGGATGTGGTGCCAAAAAAACTGCATCAGCGCACGCCTTTAATTATTGGTAGCAAAGAGGATGTAGCTAAGGTGGAGTCTTTTATTCAAAACGGACACTAGAAGATAATTCGTAATACTTCGGCTACGCTCAGTACAAGTTCGTAATTCGTAATTCGTAATTACTGTTACGTAAGGGTTTTAGAGGTTTTATCAGGGGTTCATTTAGGCTGTGCTGTACTCTCATCTGGCATTAATTAAAAGTTAATCATGGTGATTTAGGATTAGGGATGCAATGTAGCGCTTTTTGAAGATCAATTAAAGATTATCTCAGCTGGCCGATGCAATAAGTGATTGGCAACGCCACAATTCAAAAGTAAGTATCAATGCGTTTTGCCAACTTCACTTAGAAACATCACTATACAGGAGTGAAATAAACTAGCTATGACTACCAATCATCTACTAGAAATTAACCAATACGGTCAAAGTATCTGGATGGATAATTTGACCCGTGACATTATTCAATCAGGTGAACTCAAAGACATGGTTGAAAATCAAGGAATCTCTGGGATTACTTCTAACCCAGCGATCTTTGAAAAAGCGATCGCTGGTAACGTTATTTATGATGCCGATATCGAAGCCGGAGTTCGAGCTAACTTACCCATAGACAAAATTTACGAATCCCTGGTTTTTGCAGATATCCGTAATGCCTGTGATATTTTACGCCCTGTTTATGAAGCCTCGAATAGATTAGATGGTTATGTGAGTATTGAAGTACCGCCAACCATTGCCCATGATACTGAAGCAACCATAACCGAAGCCCGGCGCTATTTTCAAGAAATCGGTCGGGAAAATCTGATGATTAAAATTCCTGGTACAGAACATGGTTTGCCAGCAGTAGAACAGGTAATATCCGAAGGGATGAATGTTAATATTACGCTGCTGTTTTCTGTAGAAAGCTATGTAAACACAGCAATGGCTTATATTCGGGGCTTAGAGAAACGAGTGGCTGAAGGTAAAGACATCAGTAAAATTGCTTCAGTCGCTAGCTTCTTCCTCAGCCGGATCGATAGCAACATTGACGGCAAAATTGATGCTAAGTTGAAAAAAGGCGTTGATGATATTTCCGTGGAAGCAAAGCTAAAAGCTGTTAAAGGAAAAGTAGCGATCGCTAACGCTAAGATTGCGTATCAAGAATACAAGAAAATCATTAGAAGCGAGCGTTGGCAAGAGTTGGCAGCAAAAGGAGCTACACAACAACGGCTACTTTGGGCTAGCACCAGCACCAAAGACCCCAACTACAGAGACGTGATGTATATCGAAGAGTTGATTGGCCATGATACCGTCAACACCGTACCACCAGCGACCATTAAAGCTTGTGCCGATCATTGTAACGTAGGCGATCGCTTAGAAACAGATTTAGATAATGCTTACACGCTGATCGAAAACCTCAAAGATCCCGACATCAACATCGATCTCGATAACGTCATGGATGAACTGTTAGTCGATGGTATTGACAAGTTTATCAAGCCCTTCCAGTCCTTGATGAACTCTTTAGAAGACAAGATCAAGGTATTGTCACCAGTGTAGGGAACAGAAGAGGGGAAAAGGTTAAAGGGTAAAGGGTAAAGGTATAGTTCTTCCCCTTTCCCCCTGCCCCTTATCCTCAGAGGGGGCCCCACCTTCCCCTTTCCCCCTTTCCCTTTCGCCAATCCTAGTACCCAATCTAAAATCCAAAACTTCTATGGTTAGTCTGCTAGAAAATCCCTTGCGCGTTGGTCTGCAACAACAAGGGATGCCCGAACCCCAAATTATAGTTATCTTTGGCGCTTCCGGTGACCTCACTTGGCGCAAACTAGTACCAGCACTTTTCAAATTGCGGCGAGAACGGCGTATTCCCCCAGAAACGACCATTGTTGGTGTGGCACGTCGAGAATGGAGCCATGAGTACTTCCGCGAACAAATGCAAAAGGGGATGGAAGAAGCACATCCTGATGTTGATTTAGGGGAACTCTGGCAAGATTTCTCTCAAGGTCTGTTCTATAGCCCTGGGGATATAGACAACCCCGAAGGCTACCAGAAACTGAAAAACTTATTGACTGAATTAGACGAAAAACGGGGCACGCGAGGTAATCGCATGTTCTACCTCTCGGTTGCCCCTTCATTCTTCCCTGAAGCGATTAAGCAGCTAGGAAGCGCCGGGATGCTAGAAGATGCCTACAAACATCGTCTAGTAATTGAAAAACCCTTTGGTCGAGACTTGGCTTCTGCCCAGAGTCTTAACCAAGTGGTACAGAAATTTTGTAAAGAAAACCAAGTATACCGCATTGACCATTACTTGGGTAAAGAAACAGTCCAGAATTTGCTGGTGTTTCGCTTTGCCAATGCGATTTTTGAGCCGTTGTGGAATCGTCAATTTGTTGACCACGTGCAAATTACCGTGGCAGAAACCGTGGGAGTGGAAGACCGGGCTGGTTACTATGAAAGCGCCGGCGCACTACGGGATATGTTGCAAAACCATTTAATGCAACTTTACTGTCTAACGGCGATGGAAGCACCCAATGCAATGGATGCTGACAGCATTCGCACAGAAAAAGTGAAGGTACTTCAAGCTACTCGTTTAGCTGATGTTCACAATCTGTCGCGGTCAGCAGTACGCGGTCAGTATAGTGCTGGCTGGATGAAGGGCCAAGAAGTGCCAGGGTATCGGACAGAACCAGGCGTTAATCCCAACTCCACCACACCGACTTATGTCGCTATGAAGTTTTTGGTAGATAACTGGCGCTGGAAAGGTGTTCCTTTCTACTTGCGTACCGGAAAGCGGATGCCGAAAAAAGTCAGTGAGATTTCGATTCACTTCCGCGAAGTTCCGTCTCGGATGTTCCAATCTGCTGCCCAACAGACAAACGCCAATATTTTGACGATGCGGATTCAGCCGAATGAAGGTATTTCCCTGCGTTTTGATGTGAAAATGCCAGGGGCAGAATTCCGTACCCGTTCCGTTGACATGGACTTTAGTTATGGTTCCTTTGGCATCCAAGCCACATCTGATGCCTACGATCGCTTATTCCTTGATTGTATGATGGGCGATCAAACATTGTTCACCCGCGCGGATGAAGTAGAAGCCGCTTGGCAGGTCGTAACGCCAGCCCTTTCCGTTTGGGATGCACCCGCCGACGCCAATACTATTCCCCAGTATGAAGCTGGAACCTGGGAACCAACAGAAGCAGAATTCTTAATTAACCAGGATGGCCGCCGCTGGCGCAGACTCTAACAATTTTAGATTTTAGATTTTAGATTTTAGATTGGGGACGGCAAAATCGGAAATAGATAATAGGGAATATGAAAAACTATTACTAATTACCAAATTACTAGTTCTTAATCCAAAATCCAAAATCTCAAATCTTAAATCCAAAATCCAAAATCCAAAATCTACAATTTCCTATGGCTCCCCAAGCTTCTACAATTTATTCACTTCAGGCGCCAAAAGATATTTCGCTTAACGAAATAGAAGCGGAACTTCATCAAATTTGGCAAAGTTACGGTATTACTGGCGAGGACGGTGGGCTTCCTGCTGCCACCCGCGCCACAACATTTACTTTAGTGGTTTACGAACCCGAAGAAACCCAATATCTTTTGGCTACTTTGGGATTTTACAACGGCCCGCTTGACGGGATTTTAGGGCCTCAGATGGTAGCTGCCTTACGGCAAGTGCAGACAAAATATGCCTTGCCCGATACGGGAACAGCAACACCTGAAACTCTGGCTATCTTGAGAGAAGAATTCATCAAACGTCAAGGAAACGGTGCTACGGGAGACAATGGTTCTATTGAACTTCCCAGCTTAAGTTTAAATGCCCCAAGCCCCAGAATTGCTGATGAAATCGCCCTCCGCAACCCCTGCCGCATCATCGCGCTATTTCCCATTACTGGCGAAGATGAAGGGGTTAAGGCTCAGGTTTCTGCCTATTGCCCAATCCAAAAGCAATCGTCAAGCACACTAATTTGCTGCGAATACATCACTCTCAGTGGAACTGCTGCTGCCTTAGAACGCATCGGTGGTATGCTTCCAGCATTGTTGATTGGCGGCTTACCAAAGTTTCTCTGGTGGAAAGCAACACCAGACCCCAATAACGCTCTATTCAAGCGGTTGGCAGCCGTTTGCAATAATGTGATTGTGGATTCTTGCCGCTTTAACGAGCCAGAAAGTGACTTACTCCGCCTCCAAGAATTGGTGGAAAGTGGGGTTCCTTTGGCTGACCTCAACTGGCGTCGCCTATCAGCATGGCAGGAATTGACAGCTGAAGCTTACGACTCACCTCATCGTCGGGCCGCCCTTGGGGAAGTTGACCGAGTAACTATTGATTACGAAAAAGGCAACCCCGCACAAGCACTGCTGTTTTTGGGTTGGTTGGCAAGTCGTCTAGGATGGCAGCCAGTTTCCTATAAAAAGGAAACCGGAGATTATGACATCACTCGCATTAACTTTATTGCCCAAGACCAACGCCAAGTAGAAACTGAATTAGCGGGTGTTCCCCTTGCTGATGTGGGTGAAATTGCTGGCGACTTGATTGCTTTGCGCCTCAGTTCGACCAATCCAAAGGCAGACTGTGGTACTGTAATTTGCTCGGAAACTGGTGGTTGTATGCGGATGGAAACCCACGGCGGCGCTCAATCTGCTGGTCTGTTTCAACAGGTGACTTCACTTTCTGAACAAAAGGCGGAAGCATTGCTGAGTCAGCAGGTACAACGCTGGGGTCGCGAGTCACTTTTTGAAGAAAGTCTGGGAGTGAGTGCGAATATTTTCAAATTGGAAACAAATAGTTAGTTGCGCCTGGAAACAATAAAAGTTACCAAAATTGCGAAAATCAAACACAAACTCTTCAGATTTTTGGATATTTCAATAATCTGGAGGGTTTTTCTATTTTCCTTGGTGTTAAATCAATACTGTTCGGTTACGGCAAGAGACGCGATGAATCGCCGTCTCTACAATAATTAATCTTTTGTCTTGACGGCGTATCGCGTCTTTGGCGAGCCATAATTTTTATCACAAAATCTTAACCGAACCGTATTGTTCCAACTTTCTCCCAAGCTTGGGCTACGCTGTACACATAAGTCTTTTAGAGTTGCTGTGTAACTTCTGACTTTTCACGGTATCTGGAAAACCTCTCTTCTATTTCTCTCTTCCTTTTAGGAGAGACACTTTGAATTTTCCCCCTTCCCTCGCAGGGAAGGGGGTTAGGGGGTTAGGTCAATCGTTAGCTTTTCCACATAATGTGAAAAGTCAGGTGTAACTTAGGGTGGGCTAATGCTTTGCAAGTCGATGCATTGGCATAGCAAGTCGATGCATTGGCATAGCAGGTCGATGCATTAACATAACAAGTCGATGTATTAACATAACAGGTCAATGCATTGGCATAACAGGTCAATGCATTGGCATAACAGGTCAATGCATTGGCATAACAGGTCAATGCATTGGCATAGCAGGTCGATGCATTAACATTACAGCTCAAGACGTGGGAAAGCTTTAGAAGACTTTTGTGTACACCGTAGCCTTGCTTGGGAGAGGGATTTATGCAAGAAGTCTATTGAAAGGATAACTCGTATTTACCTCCACGCTCCAAGGCGCGTTTGTAAGCAGGTCGTTCATGAATGCGCTCGACAAATTCTTTCAGCTTTGGCCGGTTCTCGACCTCTTCGGGGAGTGCAGCGATTACTTCTAGGGGAAAGCTCATTTGGATATCGGCGGCGGTAAATTCATTGCCTACAAACCACGTATTTTTACGGAGTTCGTCTTCTATGTAGTCAAAGTGAAGTTTGATCTGGGGCGCGACGAATCCGCTAACCGCGCTGCTGTCGCCTGCCCCGAAATTGTTCAATATCAGCCGCATCACCAACAGTGGCATTGCAGAACCTTCGGCGTAATGCAGCCAATACTTGTAGCGCAGATACTCTGGCGTACCGGATGCTGGCACTAACCGATTATTACCGTAGCGATCGACTAGGTATTCGATAATTGCACCCGATTCAGCAAGCGTCAAGTCTGCATCTGTGATTACTGGTGATTTGCCGAGGGGATGGACTTGGCGTAGCGACTCCGGTGCCATCATCGTTTTGGCATCGCGTTCATAGAATTTGATGTCGTATTCGATACCTAATTCTTCAAGCAGCCACAGCACCCGCTGCGATCGCGAGTTGTTAAGATGATGCACAATTATCATAAAACTTTCCTCTTTTGCTAGCTGATTATTATCCGATCTCGGCTAATCTCCAACTGTATTATTAAACAGACGTTTTCAACCTAACTCCCCTAATTGGGTAGTTTTCTAGTTTCTAATTGGTATAAGTTTGAGTTAGCTGGTTGGAGAAACTGGTGCATCTGCTTTTGCATAAAGCGACGATAGATGCACAGCCAATAGTCAAAATAGTTGCTGTATAAAAACCTAATTTGTTTCATTTATGGCTTTAGTCATTGCTGGGGAACGTAGTGGGGTGGGTAAGACAACAGTCACGCTCACCCTTTTAGCATCTTTACGCCGTCGCGATCGCTCGGTACAATCTTTTAAGGTGGGGCCAGACTACATCGATCCGATGTTTCATCAACACGTAACTGGTCGTGCTTGTCGCAATTTAGACCCAGTATTGACTTCTGAAGCCTACGTTCAGCAATGTTTTGCTCGTCATAGCCAACTGAGTGAATATGCCCTCGTGGAAGGGGTAATGGGGTTGTTTGATGGAATTGGGCATCGGGACAAGGGAAACAAGGGAAACAAGGGGACAAGGGGACAAGGGGACAAGGGGACAAGGGGACAAGGGGACAAGGGGACAAGGGGACAAGGGGACAAGGGGACAAGGGGACAAGGGGACAAGGAGAATAATCATGCCCAATGCTCAATGCCCCATGCCCAATCCCCCACTGATTTTGCGAGTACCGCACACATCGCACGGCTGTTAGATTTACCTGTGGTGTTGGTCATTGATTGCAGTCGTTTATCTGGTTCTGTAGCTGCGATCGCGCACGGCTATCGATCTTTTGATTCCCGAATTAAAATAGCTGGGGTGGTATTAAATCGCGTTGGGAGCGATCGCCATCTCTGTTTGCTCAAAGATTCCCTAGAACCCTTACAATTACCCATTCTCGGCGTAATGCGCCGTCAAGATAATATCACAATTCCCGATCGCCATTTGGGTTTAGTACCCACAGCCGAACTTCCCGAACTCAATGCTTTAATCGCTCGCCTCGCCGATTTAGGAGATACTTGCTTTGACTGGCAACGCTTATTACCTTTGTTAAAATCAGAACCCCTTTCTGGTTTTGCTTCATCTTGCTTATCTGCCTCATTCCCAGTTAGGATTGCAGTAGCCCGCGATCGCGCTTTTAATTTTTACTACCAAGACAATCTCGATTTGCTGCAACAACTTGGTGCAGAATTGGTTTTCTGGAGTCCTTTAGAAGATGCTGGTATACCAAAAGATATCCAGGGAATGTATTTTGGCGGTGGTTTCCCGGAAGTTTTTGCCCAGCAATTAGCAGAAAATTCTGGCGTTCGTGATGCAGTGAAAACGGCAATACTCAAAGGAATACCTACAATCGCCGAATGCGGAGGATTAATGTATTTGTGCGAGCAAATTATCGATTTTGAAGGTAAATCTTGGTCAATGGCGGGAGTGCTACCAACATCTGCTGTGATGGGTGGACGTTTAACTTTGGGTTATCGTCGTGCTGTCGCTTTGCAAGATAATTTGTTAGTTAAGGCAAATACAATTGTTTACGGACATGAGTTTCATCGTTCCCATTTAACCTTAACTCCCACTCAACCCCTATTTGAAACTTCCCGCTACGATTGTGACGAAAATATGGGATGCGAAGGATGGGGTTTACCTGCAAATATTCATGCTTCTTATGTTCATCAGCATTGGGGAGAAAGTAGAGAAATTCCCCAGCAGTTTCTTAAAGAATGTCTAAAAGTAGCATCTTCAACAACGTGGATTTAAGCCAACACAGTTCAGATAACCCCAAAACCCTCATGTAGAGACGCGATTTATCGCGTCTTACACAAAAAGGCAGTGAGATAATTCACCGCCTCCTCTTGGATTAACTTATAACTCGATGTTAGTTTTGGACTTCAACCCAACGGCGGTAAAGCTTTTGAATTTGTTTGAGAAGCGCAGTCGGAGCTGGTTGATTTGACTCATTCGGCTTCGCTATATCCTGCAATTGCGTCAGGAGTCTGGCTTCTTCGACGGCAACTTCACCATCGCTATAAATTAAGCCACTGATGGCTTCAATCAGATTTTCGCAATCTTCAAGACTGGGGCGATCGCCTAGATACTCCCGCACCCAGTCATAGCATTCTTTTGGCTGCACAGGAACTAATTCGTACAGCCAAGGCTTAATTTCTGGGTCGTTAGCTAAACCTTTGGCTTGAGCTATTTCGCGGAGATATTGCCGTTCTTCTGGCTGGATTCTGCCATCGATCCAGGCAGCTCCAATCAGGATTTTAACTAAGTTTTTCACATTGGAAGGGGAAACCATTGCTGCCTCCTCTGGTAGATTCAGGCCTCCACCAAATCGTACAATCCTAAACAGTATTCACTCGGAATTATTGGTTTTTCTTAAGCGCACCATAAAAAAACCATCTATGTCCTGTCGATGGGGCCAAAGTTTAAACCAACCTTGAGGCGTAATATCGGTAGAATCAGGTAACTCAACGCCAATAGGAGACTCAATTTGCCAATCAGGTGAATCAGCTAAAAATGCCGAAATCACTTGTTCATTTTCTGCCGGATGCAATGTACAGGTGGCATAAACTAATACACCATCAGGTTTGACAAAAGTTGATGTATGTGTCAACAATTCTCGTTGCAGCAGCGAAAGTTCTCGGACTGATTCTGGTGTCTGTCGCCAACGCGCATCAGCATGACGGTGCATAGTTCCCAAACCAGAACATGGAGCATCAAGTAATACGCGGTCTGCGGTGTTTTGAAATTGCTTGAAGTGGCGGCTGTCGCCAGTGTAAATTTGAATAGATTGTAAATTTAGCCGTTGAGAATTTTCTTGGAGTTTGCGAAGACGAGAAGCAGTGCGATCGCAAGCCCAAATTTTACCTTTATCTGCCATTAATTCAGCAATGTGGGTTGTTTTCCCCCCTGGTGCAGCACAAGCATCAATTACTACCTCACCTGGTTGGGGGTCGAGCAAATGACTTACCAATTGAGCGCTAGCATCTTGTACAGTCCACCAACCTTCTTTAAAACCCGGTAGTTTTTGAATTGACCCGGTATTACCAATAAATCGTAAAGCTTGGGGTAAATGAGGAATCCGTCTCACCAAAACACCAGCAGATTGCAAAGCCGCCTCAACTTCTTCGATGGAAGTGCGAAGTGGGTTGATGCGTAAGTCAATTGTTGGTGATTGGTTCATCCATTCACACAGTTGTTCTGTCTCAGTTAAACCCAGTTGTTCTAACCAAACTTGAACAATCCAGTCAGGAAAACTGTGTAAAATACCCAAGCGTTCCACCTGACTTTTCACATTCTTTGGAATTAACGCGAAACCTAACCCCCCAGCCCCCTTCCCTAGTAGGGAAGGGGGAGAATTCAAAGCCTCTCCCTTCTCTACTAGGGAAGGGGGAGAATTCAAAGCCTCTCCCCTTGTAGGGGAGAGGTTTGGAGAGAGGTTTTGCAGATCCGGTGAAAAGTCAGAGAATTCTACTGGATTTTCTGGAAGCTGTAACGGATCGCCCTTTATCTTCTCTGCAAGGCGGATGTATTGTCGTAATAAACCGTTAACAAAACCCGCCAGTCCAGAAAAACCGTTTTCTTTCGCGAGTTGGACTGTGGTATTAACAGCAGCTGAAGCAGGAATACGCTCTTGATAACGCAGTTGATAAAAGCCCAGATGTAAGATGGTGCGGAGGTCTGGTGGTTGTTGATGAGATTTCTTTTTAGCGAGTCGATCGATGAGAGTATCGAGGGTGCGCTGCCTTCTGACGCTCCCATAAACCAATTCTGTCACCAAGCGGCGATCGCAATCAGGCAAATTAACTTTTTGCAGCACTCTATCTAGGGCAACATCAGCATAAGCCCCCTTATGAACATCTCGTAGGGCGATAAAAGCTAATTGACGGGGGTTTGTCATGAAAACACGATTCAGGAGTCAGGAGGCTTTTGTATTCTAACTCCCAACTCCTAACTCCCAACTCCTAACTCCTAACTCCCAACTCGTAACTTTTAACTTCCCGTCAAGACATATACGGATCTACACTGGCAATTTCAAACTCACACGCTCTAGAAACCTGTTCTGCTGGCAATTTTCCAAAGCTGATTAATGGTAAAGAAGTGGGGTCTGCTATCAGTTCTTTTGCTAATAAGAACCCAGTGATTGTCCAAGTTTGATATTTCCTAGCTTGTTTTCCAATCAGTCGCCCTTTTTTGCCATCGTAATACTCTGGCCATTCATCTGTACTGAGGCGTCCTTGGGCAGTTTCAATCGCCTTTTGTGCGAGATTTGTTCTATTAGTTTTTACAGCCGCCGCTGCCAACATCCACATTAAAACTGGCCAACTACCAGCATTATGATAAGACCAGGGGATATTTTTGGGGTCACATCCAGTTACAATTCTGTATTCTTCATGTTCCAAAGCTGGGAAACAAATTTTCATTGGCATATCTCCCACCAAATCATCCCAGCGTTCCTCAATCAGAGTCATAATTGCTTGTGACTGTTCTTCGGTGGCTAAGTCTGAAATGATTGCCATTAAATTTCCCAGTGAAAAGAAGCGAGTATCTAGCTGCGACGGGCCAACATTACCTGCTAGATAACCACCTTTTCTTGGTAGCCACTTGTCCAATTCATAATAAGGAACAGAATCTACATATATGTTGAATAGATTAACAGCAGCTTTGCCATATTCTTCACTTTTGAAGCGATAAATTGCGTTCAGACGATTAATATCTATCCAATAATGCTGGCGAATATGAGCGCATAAAAGAGGCAAACGGTTATCAATGGCTTCAACAATATCAGAATTACCTTGACAAATTAGTAGTTCGCGAGATGCACGCAATGCCGTGTAAAAGAGGACTTGTAATTCTAAAGGATGCCCATAAATGCCCATACGACGGTCAATCATACAAGCGCCATCTGGAACCAATAGCGTTGGGTACATATCAAAACGATTCGCCAAACAGATTTCCATGATTAACCTGATACCATTTTGGAATTCAGGTTGATAGGCGAGAGAAAAATCATTTGTGGAGACTATATAAGCGCGCAATAAAATAATCCACCATAGGCAAGAATCTACAGGTGTAACTCTAGCGATCGCATGTTCGCCAAAGTCGGCTTCTAAATATTCTTGCCCATTTTCTGATACCACTTTAAAGCTAGCCGGGATTAATCCTCTTCCTGGCTTATAAGCATCTAATGCCCTTTCTTTAGGCTGTAACTTTAAAGTTTCTTCTAAGAAATTACGAACAATATCTGTTCTACCTTTAATCAGAAAAATTAGAGCTGAAGAGACAAAATCTCGAATAAAGCACTGATCGTAATTGAGTGCCTCTACAGAAACATCATAAGCGGCTACTGTCCCAACAGGGCGACCTTGATAATAGAGAATTGATTTTTCTAGTGCTAGCCATGCTTCTTCCACTTCTTTTAAATTTTCAGTAGTTTCCAATTCGTTTAAGTGCATTGCCAAAATAACTCCATAAGTATTGTGAATTTGTGGTAGATGGTCTTCATTTATTATTTTTGCTCTTCTCAGCATAACAAAAAATATTCTTTGAATAGCAAAAATAATTGAGCAAAAAATAATCAACTAACAAGGAATAAAATTACTGACCTTTTTGCAACTTTATTGTTAGTTAATTGCTTGTAATCTATTACTGTTTTGGTGAATTATAGCTGTTGTTTTCCACCGCAAATAGTAAGATAATTCCTAAAAACAGTCACATAAGATATACTTTTAGATTATTTATTGTTCTGTTGTCTGTTCAGAATCTTTGCTTTACCAAACAAAAACATATCTTTAGTGCTGTTTATGAGTTGTGTGAAGTTAAAACTGGTTGCAGTATATTTACTTGAGCAAGATTAGTTTTTGACATTAAGAAGTCGATTATTCCCCTATTATCTAATAATTTATAACGTTTTTTCTGAATATGCAAGATGAAGGCTAGAAAATTTTAATATGTCAATACTTCTCAAGGGTTAAATATCTTACCCTACTGACAGATGAAACTGGGAGTTTATGGAAGTATGGCTAAAAACAATGAAGAGTACTGAGTCGAAAGACCACTCACAATAGATGGGTATGTAGCAAGTATATAAGTACGGAGTATTAGCAAAGTGATGTTCTTTACTGTTCTCCCGAAGCAGCCTTAAACACTTGTTCGGCAGTTAGATTTAGCTCAGTTAAAGTTGGTGATTGAATGCGATCGTTACCACAAAACTGAGTTACTTGGTACTCGCCTTCCACTAATGTATAAACTGATATTGTCGGTTGCTTGGGATTGCCGATAAACCGTTTTCCACCAAGAGCAGCATAGTCAACAATCCAATATTCTGAAATCCCAATTTCTTCTCTTCTCTACGAGAGGCTGCGCCCTAGCGTAGCTATGCCGCAGGCTTTACGAGACGCTACGCGAACATATTCAGCGAATTTGAGAAAGTAATCATCTCGCCAATTTGTACTCACAACTTCTACTACCAATGGAATTGATGCGGCTTGAGTAACTGTTGATGATTTTTTCCAAAGTGGTTCATTAATTAAGTTAGGGATATTCAATACCAGCACATCTGGAATATAACCAAATTTTTGATCGACAGATTTGATTAATGCTTGAGCAGGAATCGAATAAGCTAGATTAAATCCCCGAATTTCAAAATTGAGTTCTCTAATTAGAAATGCTCTGACTAACTCATGTTCCCCTGTCGGCTGCATTTAAACTATTATTCTTTTATGTAATTCATATCTGCCATTCTCCGGTTTCCATTCGACAAATTCTTCAAAATTTATGGCTTCGACTAAATTTTGAACCATAAGACTATTTCCTCAGATATTATTCATATTTTGATTAGCATCGATAAACTACTAACTTTATGTTACCTGCTGCTGAAATTCTTTATAAGCTCGATTAATTGCTTGCATTGAGGCTTTGGCAATTGTAGAACTATTAACATCAGGATGATACAATCTTGCTAATCGACGGTAGGCAAGTTTAACAACATTGGGGCGATCGCTCTGATTTACGCCCAAGACTTCCCACCATTCCCCAGATAATTCAGAGTCGAGAGTAAATTGACTCCAAATCTTGATGCTTCCGCCATTACCGCCACTTACCAGCGTTTTAGCATCAGGGCTGAAAGCAACGGGATTACACCCAAAAAGATTTTGTAGTAGTTCCCTAGTGGGGAGCTTCCAAAGTTTGATTGTACCGTCTCTGCTGGCACTGGCGAGGGTTTTTCCATCGGGGCTGATGGCAACAGACAAAACCGCCGTTGAGTGTCCAGTCAAAGTAGAAATTAATTCTCCAGTTTGGAGATTCCACAGCTTAATTGTAGTGTCTGTGCTACCACTAATAAGAGTTTGACTATTAGGACTGATAGCAACTGTATTCACCGCTCCCAAATGTTCAGTGAGAATATAGCGTTGTTCCCAAGTTTTGACATCCCAAAGCCTAATAGTTTTATCGGCGCTACCACTTGCAAGGATTTTACCATCGGGACTCATGGTGACAGACAAAACTGCGTCTGAGTGTCCATTCAAAGTGCGTTTTACTGTTCCCGTGTAGCGTCCCCAAATTCTAATCGTCTTATCGGCAGCACCACTAGCAAGAATTGCCCCATCCGGACTGTAGGCAATCGAGTTAACAAAACCATTATGACTATAAGCAGAGTTTAAATAAAAGAATGTCTGGAGAAATTTTTTTGTGTCTATCTGCCAACTGCTGATTTTGCGATCGACACTACCACTTGCAATCTGCTGTCCATCAGGACTGATCGCAACAGATAAAACTGCCTCTGCTTGTCCAGAGAATGTGTACAGCCATTTTCCGGTTTTCAAGTTCCACAAATTAACTTGTCTGTCATCACTGCCACTAATTAAGGTAGTACCATCAGGACTGATTGCGATCGCATTAACTGCCGCTAAGTGTCCTTTGAGTGTGCGTAAACATTTCCAAGTTTCAGGTAGCTGGGTTGTCGGAGATATTTTTTCTGCTTCAATATTGGGAGTAGAAGCTTTAGGCGTAGCAAATTCTGATTTTTTCTTTAATTCAGTCTTAAGTGCTTGTAACTCATCTTCAATTTCCAAAACAGCAAATTTTTGGTTGAGATCGTCACCCGATAAAAATGCTTCTAATTCCATCACTGCTTCGGAATAGTAGCCCATCTGTAAAACTTTCTCTTCCATCCGCGCAAAAAGCTGTGCTGGAGTTTCGCTAATTTCCGATTCATCTAAAAGTTTGGCAATACCATAGGCGGCGAGTCCGACTACTGCACCAATTCCTGCCATCGGTGCTGCACCAATCCCAAATGCTAGCCCTACTTTCGGTGCAACTAAACCCATACCACCGACGACGCTATAAACACCAGCACTGCCGACTGCGCCAATTCCCATTGTAGCGAAGGCAGCTGCATCTCCCTGTGCTATGGCTTTAAAAGCGCCATAAGCAGCTGCACCAGCCACAGCGCCAGCACCGACTACAGGAGTTGCACCAATTCCAACAGCGCCAAATCCGCCTGCTAGTCCCATCCCGCCTACAGTTGCGGAAACACCAACACCTGTTATAGTTCCGCCTGCAATAAATGCTGCGCCTGTTTTAGAGTTTTGTGTCATTGCCTAATGTTTTCTTGAAATTTTCTAGGGCAATCAGGTTTTTTCCAAGTAGAATTACTGTTGCTTCGTGCTGCTGAAGCTGAGTTTGAAGAGTAAGCACAATTTTACTGTGAACTATTTTACTGAGTATGGCTTCAAGGGCTAGATTATCATCATGATTTTTAAGAGCTATATAAGCTTTATCCTTCCAATATTTAGCTTCTTCTTGAGCTTTTTCATAAATTTCTTGAATGCATTCTTGATTCAAGATAGCACTTTGTATCGCTTCTTTTGTTTCACCAATAGCTTCTAATAAAATTACTTTACTGTCTTTTTTATCTATAGCAATATTTTGAGGTTTACGTGGCAGCAACATTTGTTTCTTAAGTTGCTGTAATTCTTCATCAACATCTTCAGAATTGATGAATACGTGTGAAACCTCTTGTGCATAAGGTTGTATCTCTAAAAATTTATTTTTTATAGACTCAAAATCGCTAATACTACCATTTATTTGAGGCTTGCTGCATAATACTTCTTTCTCTGCTTCTGAAACCTTTTGATCCCAAGATGCCAAACTACTTTGAATTGCATCTACTTGTATTTGTTGCTCCTTTACCAAGGTTTTTAGCCTACCAGCAATTGCTTGATATCGTTCCTTTTGAAATTTTGCTTGACTAATTAAATCCTGATTACTTCCTTGCACAGCAAGCTGATATTCTTGTTCCCATTTATCAGCTTCGGCTTGAGCTTTTGCATAGTCTTGTTGAGCAATTTCTTGGGCTACTCTGGAGTGGCTTGCTCCTTCGCGTAATTTTCGTAGCGCATCCTGTGATAATTGATTTTGGTCGTAAAGTCCCATAAATTTATCTGAGTAGGCTTATGACTCAGAGCGTAGACTGATTAATACTGTTGCGTCCTCGTAAAAATTACTTAAGCCTTGACTTTTGCTTTTAATGCTACTTCAGGAAAGTCTCAGTACAATATTTAATTAATTCTTAGCGAAATAAATTAGGCAAAACTCTGCGTTACTTTGCGTTTACTTGAAGTCCCTCTGTGTTTAAAAATATGATTATTTTACGCATTCATTACCAAATAAGCGGATCGCTGTAACTACATATCAATAAGCTTGTTGTACTCTGCGTGAGTCCCGATCCAAAACCACAAAATACCATCCTTAACTTCTACACCCAATGCCCTATAGTTTCGCCCTGCGCGGACTGACCAGTATTTACCAACCTTCTTAAAATGCAATGATGGATGGGAGGGATCAGACTTGAGTAGTTCGTAACACAGATCGGCTATTTGCTGAACCTCTTCAGGCAGAACATTGTAACGTTCCCAAAATCGACGAGTTGTGTAATGCATCAAATTGTTCGATAGTTCCCTGCCTCGAACTCAGCAATCGCTTCTTGTGCAAAAGCTTCCAGTTTGCCATCAGCAATGTCTTTCTCCAATTGTTCATCCCACCGTTGATTGTCTAAATCAGCAAACCATTGAATGAGCTTTTCATACTCGTTGGGTGGCAGTTGAAGAATCGCAGACTCAATTTGCTCAAGCGTCAGCATAAGGATACATCACCTTTACTCCAAGCAAATTATAGCTTTCTCGACTAATGATCTCGACCGTGCTTGTATGCTTTGCATCCCGATCTTAAATTCGCCTGTGTTTCGATTAAGGTATCTCTGTAACTGAGACTTTAGGTAGCGATCGCACACCATGCATTACACACTATACCCAATATGTCAAGCAAACCTGCGCTTTTATTAATCAGCAAATAGGCGAACTTGAACCAAAACCCATACACAATTGCGGGATTTTCGACAACCCTGATGAAATCTACCGAAAAGATGGAATAACATTTGTGTGTGCTTCAACAAATTGTGTATAAGAATTGAAAATGACGATATGGCAACATCTAATATCTTCAAAGAACCACAGCTTTTACGTCTGAATCGCTTGTTTGGTGGACTGCGTGGCGACTTTACGGGAGGACTAACAGCAGCAGTGGTAGCATTGCCTTTAGCTTTAGCCTTTGCGGTAGCCAGTGGTGTGGAACCAAAGGCGGGACTTTACACCGCGATTGTGGCGGGAATTGTCGCCGCAATTTTTGGTGGTTCGTCAGTACAGATTACAGGCCCAACAGGTGCAATGGCTGTAGTTTTGGTGGGAATTGTCGCCAAGTACGGGCTAGAGAAAGTTTGGATTGCTGGGGTGATGGCTGGAATTATCCAAATTGCCTTGGGGGTTGCCAAACTTGGACAGTTAGTAAAGTTTATTCCTTATCCGGTAACGGCAGGTTTTACTAATGGTATTGCCGTGATTATTTTTTGTGGTCAGTTAAATAATTTCTTTGGTTTAAAATTACCGCGTAGCGAACATTTTTTACCGGGACTTTGGCAAAGTCTAACTCATGTAGAAGCTTTAAATTGGGCAGCAGTTGCCTTGGCAGTTGTAGTGATTGCCACCAATCTTTTGTGGCCGAGGATTAATACAACAATACCAGGTTCTTTAGTAGGACTGGTGTTAGCAACAGCGATCGCTTCTGCTTTCCATCTGAATGTACCAACAATAGGCACGATTCCTCAATCTTTACCGATGCCTCAAGGTATTCCCCACTGGAATGATTTTAGCCTGATTCGGGAACTAATTAATCCGGCTTTGGCTTTAGCTGCACTGGGAAGTATTGAATCTTTACTATCGGCGGTGGTGGCTGATGGGATGACAGTCAGCGAGAAACATAATAGCGATCGCGAATTAATTGGTCAAGGTTTGGCTAATATGATTGTGCCATTTTTTGGTGGTATTCCTGCCACAGGTGCGATCGCTCGAACTGCTGTGAATGTCCGTTCTGGCGGCAAAACCCGACTCTCTGGGGTAATTCACGGTGTTGCCTTAGCCATCATCGTTTTAACTTTAGCACCCCTAGCAGCACAGATACCTTTAGCAGCACTGGCTGGGATTCTGATGGTAGTTAGCCTGCGGATGGTTGAGTGGGAAGCCATTGGTTTATTAATGCGTGCTACCTACTCAGATTTTGCTGTAATGATTCTCACCTGGCTAGTGACAATATTGTTTGACTTAGTTCTCGCTGTCGAAGTGGGATTGATTGCAGCCGGAGCCTTGTTCATCAAACGGATGAGCGAATTGAGCCTAGCCAAAATACCTGAAACCGAAGTATTTCCCCCCGGTACTCCTTTGGAATTAGGTAAAGAAATTGCCGTTTATCGGGTAGATGGCCCTGTATTTTTTGGTGCTGCTGAACGGTTTGCTACTTTCCTCCGCGATGAACCAGAAGTGAAATATTTAATTCTGCGGTTGCGATTTGTACCAAATATGGACACAACTGGATTAGTAGCCTTAGAAGATATTTATCATGACTTGGAACGGCACAATTGCCGCTTAATTCTCACAGGTTTACAACCTGAAGTCCAACAACTACTAGAACGTACAGGATTGTTAAATACAATTGGGTTGTCAAATTGTTTTGAAACAACCACAGAGGCAATTTGCTCTATTTCTCCTCAGATTGCATGTTCTCAACCTGTAGCAGCCGATTTGAAAACAAAAGAATTACTGGAATTAATTGACTGAAAATATTTTGCCATTCAGAGAATGTTTGAAAAGTCACAAAATATCCTAGAAAGCCCTCTCGAAACCTCTTTCCTTCTGAGAAAAGGGTTTGATGTTACCAAAAAAACTTTTTAAACATCCTCTCTATTTCTCCTCTCTCTGCGTTCTCTGCGTCTCTGTACTAACCAACGGCAAGCCCCTTTGCATCTACATTAGACCTCTTGCAAAAGTAACTTTTGCAAGAGGCGGGAAAAGGGGAAAGGTTAAAGGGGAAAGGTTTTTTATCGTAAGTTCAAGGGTTTAAATCCCCGTCTGAAATGTCTTTAATTTTGAATTTTGAATACTTCGACAAGCTCAGTACAAGTTTTAAATTTTGAATTGTTAATCCTTTTCCCTTTCCCCCAAACCCAATTCCCTACAAATGCCAAGAAGTCTATTTATTACGAATTACGAATTAATTAAAGCCTGTATTCATTGCTGAATCAGGCTTTTGATATTTTTTATTCAACTCGCACGGAGAACTTCAGTTTAATTACCGAATCGCAAATCCTTCCGGTCTGATTGCATCTTCCAAATCAACGCCCATCAGGTTAGCTCCCTGGATGTTTGCATTTGTCAGATTTGTCTTCTCAAAGTCTGCGTTTTGTAGGTTAGCGGTTTGCAGGTTTGCTCCCAGTAGGTTGGCTTTCTCTAAGTCTGCATCAAATAGGTTTGCTCCCGCCAGGTTTGCTCCCCAAAGGTTTACCTTGCCTAAATCTGCTCCTTGAAAGTTAGCCCCTTGTAAGTTTGTTTGCTGCAAGTTAGCTCTTTCTAAGTCTGCATTTTGTAAGTTAGCACCTTCCAAGTTTGCTGCTTGCAGGTTTACATCCTTTAAGATTGCTCCAGCAAGGTTACAACCGACACATTCATTGGTTTGTAATAAATGTCTAACGTTATCTGCTACAGACACTATTGGCGGTACAATCGGAGATATTACTGGTGGTGTTACAGGCTCCATTGGTGATACAGCTGGTGCTGTTACAGGCTCCATTGGTGATTCAACTGGAGCTAGTTCAGATTCCGTAGGTATGGATGGAGCTAGTGTTTGTGCTCTAGCGCTGGGCTGGATAAGTAAAGTAAATCCCGCTACAACTACCAGAAACACTGCTTTTACGAGCCACTGAGTTAATTTTTTAGAGTTGGATTGATTCATTGGGAACTTCATAATCTGATTCCTATTGGTGGGCTTGCTTTTATAAGAGCCATCGATAATGTGCTTTATTCTCACTTTAGATAAGTTGAATGATAAGAGCAAATATTATTGTTATTCATATTGATAAATTCAAGTGATTAAAAAATCTTTTTGGATGGGAAACGATCGCTGATTTGTTTGCTGACATCATCAAGAATTGCGATCGCGTGGAGCGTCCACTCAAGGGGAAGCGATCGCCTGATACCTAATTCCCAAGCATTGCCAGACTAGGTAAAAGACGATATGTTTCACTTTTAATTAAGATAGACAGTCCCAAGTAAATTAAGATAAAGGGGAAGATTTTGCGACCATAGCGAGTTAAAACGGGAGTCATCAGAGGATTACGAGTCAAGTTGTAAGAGAGTAAACACCACATCCCAACACTGCAATAACAAACACACAGAATTACGCCCAAACTTGGAAGATTGCTACTAGCAAATAACGGTACATAAATTCCAATGTTATTTCCTCCATTGGCAATGGTGACAGCAGAAACACGGTAAGTTTGAGGATCGCGGATGGTTGCTAATAGTGATTTCTTCTGGCGTCCAGATTTTACCGGAGAGTTTAAGTCAACTGACACCGCTTGCACTGTCTCTCCTTCCTCTTCGCGACTGATGAGATTACTGATACCAATGACGACGGGAAGCAAACCTAGCAAACCAATCCAGGTGGTTGGAATAATCAGACCGCCAAAGAAACCAGGGAGACTAGCAAACACTAAGGTAGTAAATCCCAGGAATTCACCGATAACAATATGCTTAGGACGAAAATTACGATTGACTTTCCCGAAAAAAGCTGTCAAATATAAGTTGTCATCAAAGGTAGTTGCAAAAGCGGCAGAAATTCCAATCAATAATGTACTAATTAGCCAAGCCATAATTGTTGCTCACAGTAATTCTAATGCTGTTTGTCTTAATCCTCTCTGCTTCTCGATGTGAGGGCAGGTTAGGAGATTTTGTGACTGTTTTTCTAACGACAACCGAGCGATATTCGTTATTTATCAGCCAATGACCCAATTTTTAGAGGCATTGCCTCCAATCAAATTGGTGATTTTTTTCTCAGCAAGGTACCTTGGGAGCTCATGAAGTCAATATTATGGCTTGCAGCCAAATAAGAGCAAATACTCTTGTTTTTTAAAATGATAAATAAAAGTGATTGACAAAATTACTAGATGTTTCGGGCTTTGTACCCATTGACACTCATGAGAGAAAAACGGAAAGAAAAACCTCTAATACCAATTTGAAAAATGATTGCGACAGATGGATTCACATCAAGCCAGACGTACCAAGGCAATTCCCAATCCAAAATCCAAAATCTAAAATGGTATAACCTTTTCCCTAAACTAAATCTGAGTTCAAAATGCACAAAACGAGTAGTATTGAATACTGAGCTATTGTTTGAGAAACTTCTATGCAATCGCTCTGATTGAAGAGAACCCTTGTCAGATGATAAAGGCTCGGATATCCTTGACGGCTAGCATTCAACATCGGTAATATGACTAATCGCCCTCTGACTTCAGTTTTGAGATGTTCAGTAATGTTGAATTTTTAACTTGTAATTATGCTAACCAGTGTTGACCGTTTATTATTTGTCCGGCGAGTCCCGATTTTTAAGGAATTGCGGGATGATTTTATTGTGCGGCTCACTTCAGTGATGAACGAATTGTCATTCCCAGCTAATTACACCATCTTTCGACAAGGAGAAGAAGGGCGATCGCTCTATATTGTCGTCTCCGGTCGAGTTAAAGTTCACATTGGGAATAAACAGTTGGCAGAGGTGGAACAGGGAAAATATTTTGGTGAGATGGCAGTATTCGATACTCAACCTCGATCTGCCACTGCCACGACTCTAGAACCTTGTGAATTTTTAGAACTGACGCAAGAGCAACTATATGATGCGATCGAAGAAACTCCCGAAATTGCGGTGAATATCATTCGTGAGTTATCCCGTTTGATTCGCAGATTGAACGACGATATGAATGTAAGCTCTTTGCGGAGTTAATAGGCAAATGTAGAGATGTAGCACTGCTACGTCTCTACAAGGCTTCTGAATAATCTAAAAATGTGGTTCAAAATAAATGAAAACTGCTGTAAGTTTGATTATTAAACTCAGCACTCATCACTGCTTATTATTTAGGTTCACCCACACCCGGAGTTTCTTCTTTATCAACTTTAGGCACAAAATCAGGACGTTCTTTGCTTTCCCAACCTGCGGGGCGTTTCGAGTTGTACCAAGCTATTGAGCCAATGGTGACAGCAGCAACAAAACCAACGACATACACCAAGGTAAAAGCAACAGGAAAATGAGGGGCAGCATCTATAGCTGGTGCTGCTGTTTGCATAAATAATAAATTCATGAGTATATTCTCCACAGTCAGGTAACACTATTGAACACCCTATAAGATGAGCGTATCACCTAACATCCCTCTGTAGTTTAGTTTGAGCAACTTCATATTGCATAAAAAAGGCAGAGGGGAGGGGGAAGTCGCTGATAGGTGTAGGCAATGCTTTTCGGTTAAGGGGGAAAGGGGAAAGGGAAAGGGTTTGAATTTACCTTTTCCCCTTTGCCCTTTAACCTTTTCCCAGACCAAAAGAGAGATTGTTAGGCTTATCCGAAAAGTATTGCAGGTGTAGGTTTGTTGCACCTAGTGGTCTGCCAACCCAAAAATGCGCTTGTGAGGGCTGGGGAAAGGCGAAAGGGAATTCATGGTAAGGGATTTCCGCGTTCCCCCGCCCCTTATCCCTAGAGCGAACCCACCTTCCCCTTTTTCTTGCCAAGTTCACGAGAGCGAACTACTAGTTGTACCTGTCAGCCTTTCCCCTGCCTTTTGTTCAACATTTATATCTTTGCCATGCAGACTCGACTATTTCAGCAATGATTTCTGTATATGTCATACCACCCAAACGTCCTATCATTGGCAAGTCTGAGCGGATATGATGTAGCCCTGGCAATGGGTTAACCTCCATAAACTGCAACACACCGCTAGGATCGCAGCGTAGATCCACGCGGGCAGCATCACGGCAACCAAGAGTATGGTAAGCATCCAGCGCCAGTTGCCTTGCCTGTGCTGCTAGTGGTTCGGGATCTATGAGCAAACGATAAGATACCCGTTCCAAATACTCATCTTTATTGAGGGTGGTGTAGGCAAAAGCTTCCACTTGGCCTGTAAAAATTACTTCCATCACACCTACTACCCGTGAGTTGCTACCGTTGCCAATAATGCCTACTGTTACTTCTCTACCAGGAAGAAAGGTTTCCACGAGTATTGGTTGCTCAAAAAGTTCGTGTAACACTTGATAAGCATTTACTAGCTCCTGATGTTCTTTGACAAGAGAACGCCCAGTTACTCCTTTAGAACTGCCTTCCGCCATAGGCTTAAGGAAAAGTGGCATTGGCAGCGACACAGCCGTTGCCTCTGCGGTAGTATTCACGATTTGAAAGGGGGCTGTCGGCAAACCGCGATCGCGCACTACTCTCTTAGTTAGTGCCTTGTCTAACGTCAGGGCGCAGGTAAGCGGATCGGAAAAGGTGTAAGCTTGAGCGAATAATTCGCAGATTGCCGGGACTTGAGCTTCGCGAGAACGACCCTTTAAACCCTCAGCAATATTGAAAACCAGATCCCAGCGATCGCCTTTTGCCAAACGCCGAGCAAGTTCTTTACCATTACCGACACGTTCAACCTGATGACCTAACTGCAATAGTGCAGTTTCCAGCCCGATGATGGTTTCTTCATCGTCGAACTCCATCACCTCAGAAGCATTGAAACCAGCCTGAAGGTAATCTGCCTTCAGGTCATAACACAGACCAATGAATAACCCCATAGCCCGATAATTCCCAGTGAGAAAGCTTTCTCTGTTAGCTTTAACGTACAAATCAAATATCTTAATTAAGGAATTCCGATTATTAAATCCTTAATTAAGTGAAAATATCTCATCAACAACATCAAACCATATAGGAGATTTATCATCAGGAGAACCGTTGTAGTTAGCAGTAATTTCTTCTCCCACTTCTATATCTCGGTAAGCAATCAGATCCAACTCTCGGTCTGCGAATTTTTTCACATAATAAGTATTGGGATTGTAGGAATGGTTGATTAAGGAAGATAAACCTAGAGCGATCGCCGCAGCTTTATCTTCCCAATCGTAGTAATAGTTGCCCAAAATTGTTTTATCTAGGAATTCAACCTGTTCTGCGGGTATAACCACAACTGGCACTCTCTCAATGAGTTCTCCTTTCAAAAAGTGCTTCTGTGCGAAGACACCTCGACCTTTTAGGTTTGTATTACCAACAATCAACATTCCAACTAATCTCCTGCAATTACTTAGTTTTTTGGTTTGCCAAGAACTCAACAGAACCTATTCCAACTGACCCTTTTTAATGATGGCAAGCAACTTCTATATAAGGTTAAACCTACTTTACTGGATCTACATAGGTGTACGTTTTACCTGCCCAATTTTGCACTGTAGCTGTACCATTCTCATAAGCAACTAGAGTCTCAGCTTGAATTGGGACTTTGCCACCACCACCAGGGGCATCAATTACATAAGTTGGTACAGCGTAACCAGTAGTATGACCGCGTAATTTAGAAATTAAATCAAGCCCAGTTTGCACACTCGTTCGCAGATGTGCAGTACCAACAACTGGGTCGCATTGATAAAGATAATAAGGTCGCACACGCAGCTTGAGAAGACCGTGAAACAGATTCTTCAGGGCTTTTTCAGAATCATTCACACCTTTTAACAGCACGGTTTGACTACCTAAAGGAATGCCGCCATCAGCGAGGCGATCGCAAGCTTGTGCCACTTCTGGGGTAAGTTCCTGCACATGACAAAAGTGCAAAGATAGCCACACACGATGTTTACGTAGCAAGGCAACCAGTTCTGGTGTAATTCGCTGCGGTAAAAAACTCGGCACGCGGGAACCAATGCGGATAAATTCAATATGCTTAATAGCACGCAGCCGCCTCAGCAAATTGTCTAAAGGTTCATCAGCCATCAATAGAGGATCGCCACCGGAAATTAGCACATCACGGATCTCGGTGTGTTCCTCCAGGTAAGCGGCGATCGCATCCAACCGCCGCGTTACTGGGTACATCTCACCTTGGCTCACCAAACGAGAGCGGGTGCAGTAACGACAATAAGCAGCGCAGCTGTCTAAGGCAAGCAGCAATACTCGGTCAGGATAGCGGTGTACGAGTCCTGGTACTGGAGTGTCGCCATCCTCACCGCATGGATCTACCATGTCTGCTGGACTAACTATTAGTTCTTCTTGCCGTGGTATCACTTGTAACCGTAGTGGGCAAAGAGGATCTTCTGGATCGAGTAGCGATGCAAAATATGGAGTTACGGCTACAGCAAACTTCTCTGGTGCAATTAAAAGTCCCTGTTCTTCGGTAGCACTAAGCCTGAATAACTTCTGAAAGTGTTCTAACTTAGTCAACCGATGCCGCATTTGCCAGCGCCAATCGTTCCAGCGTTCCTGGTTGTAAGTCTCTCCCAAAATCTGACAAATTTCTTCACACCGAATATCAGTTACTAGAGGATCTAGAGTAATGTTTTTGATCATGATTAGACCGAAATTAAGCTGAGAATAATAAACCAATCACAGCCTAATAGAGTGCGGCGCAAATCCAGCTACCATCTCAATTAAGCAAGCAGACAAGTAAGGGCAATTCATGAATTTCCCCTACTCAAGTCCCTTGTTAAAGGTAAGCAAATTTATCTCACAGTGTATTAGTATGTTTACTTAGATTTTTAGGTAAAATAAAAAAATTTACTTTCAAGCTGACAATAGGTATTTTTCTATACTAAATAGACTGCTGATGTAATAATAGCGATCGCTCTTAGAATGTCTTTGTTACTTTGAGTCAGTCGGTCTTTCCGTGTTGTTGTGCCGTATTAATACATAGACTAATGTCGTATATTTATTTATATAAGGATTTTTTGGGGTGCGATCGCTCAATCTACAACCTGTGTAAATAATGCAGCCAGCTACGTCACATTTGATTATCGTTGGGCGATTGTGGCGAGAAGACGACTAGAATAAATTTCTTCGTTGCTAATCAGCGACTCATTGCAAAAATCTGTTCAGCCGTTAACGGAATGTTCGGAAACAATCTAAAATCAATTCGATCCTGCCCTCGAAACACCTTTGGGGGTAAATACTCTCCATCTTCAAGTTGGTAGATTGTAATGGTTGGCTGTTTGGGAGAGCCAATGAACCGAATGCCACCAAAAGCAGCATAGTCCACAATGATGTACTCAAAAACGCCCAAGTCTTCATATTCAGCAAGTTTTGTCAGATAGTCGTCCTTCCAGTTGTTGCTAACGACCTCAATGACTCCGGGTGGTGGAATATATGCAGCAGCAGAACTAGAGCTAGTTTTCATCCTCTGCCATTTAACTCTTGCAAATATGACAATATCTGCTTTCCGGCTTTTTTCCTTTTCGCCTGGTGCTGTTTTGAGCCGAACCTGCTTGGATTGGCGCGACACGTAAGGCAGGTCATTTTCTTGGCAGTGATTTTCTAAGTAAGCACACAGTCGCTCGATCAAATCCTCATGATTTGCATTTGGTTCTGATAATGGCACAGGAATCCCATCCGCTAGCTCAAACTCTCTGCCTGAACCATCATCCCAGGCAAGAAACTCTTCAAAAGTCAGTGGTTGTGTGACGGTTGCGTACATCGCCCTCGCTCCCTTGCTGACGGGTACTTCACTCAATGCTATCAAGATGTATAGCTTTGTCTATGAGTCCTGCTTGATTTTCCTGCTGTAGTTACGAAACAACGGCTTGAGGTGAGTTGAGGAACGAAACCCAACATTTCCGGGCTGAGTATATACTAGAGTTTACCAGGTAATGCGGAACGTGGTAATTTTAAGCAGAAGCAACAAGTATTGATATTGATCATCATTTATATTAAAATTTTTTTTCTAAAAAACCTGTGTAAGTGCATAGGCTATAGCAGTCCTAAATGATTGGTAAACTTTTTTCCTTGTTCTCTTGGCTGCTTGGCGGTTCGATAATTTTACAACTCAAAAGGATTGCTATAGCCCATTGTAGACATCGCTGTAACAAAGTATTATCTTGTCAAACAGGATGCTTCAGTCTCGGTCTGGGAAGACATCATCTCCCAACTCAGAGAGAAGCCAATTAATATGAGCTTCACCTTCTCGTCTAGCATAAATTAAATCAATTTCACTCTCTACTTGATTTAATTCTGTTTCAATTTCGTTTTTTTTATTTTCGTCAGTCTCCCTTTGAAGTTGCTTGCTTAGTTCTGTACTCCGGACTTTAAGGTTGTACAGTCTAATGCTCTCCGGATTATTACTTCTCATGCTTACCCATAAAAATAAAAATTTTAGTTAATTTACATAGTTTGAATATGCAACCACTAATTATATTGATTGCTCAAGGAAGCCACTATAGTAAAATTACGGTGTATGTCTTTATAAAAGCTTGACGCTAATTTAAAATTAACGATCTGAATGGAAACAAAATCTCCATCACCTACTAGAATATAAGGCGTGATCGCCCTTGGAATTTCCCTTAAAGCCTTTAACTAGCTCGCACTGTTAATTCCATCTCCAATCGCATTTAAAATTCACGTTATTTTACAAATGCGAATACTTTTCGATGAAATAACAGTAAAAGCTCCTAATAATTCATTTGCGTGTTCATTAATGGCATTGGCAATAATTTCTGCTCTATCATTTGAAGATAAACCGAATAACCGAATTAACACCACACCTGCCGCAATTCGACGCAAACGAAAAACTAACTCACCAAAATCTTTATCTGATGTCAACAAAATTGCACTTTCATTATTAGCCAAGTTCAAAACTTCATCGTCAGGAATTCCTGGTTGCATTTCCACAACATACAAAATTTCGTGACCATCTAGCCGTAGACGTTCAACGATTTGCCAATCTAAATTTTCGTCTCCTAAAAACTTCAAGAAGCTTTCTCAATCGTTGGATAAACCACATCATAACGCAAAGCTTGAGCCGCAAATGCCAAAGCTGCTTTAATTCCTTCATCACTAAGTCGCGGATGCGCTTCTAGTATTTGCTGAGGTGTTTCACCAGCAGCAAGCTTTTCGAGAATTAATTCAACTGTAATACGAGTTCCTGAAATGACAGGTTTGCCCATCATTATTTTTGGATCGGATATGATTTTTTGCATAAACTAGGATTATTTGGATAAATAATTAATTTAATATATAACGCCTTTCAACATTCTTCTGCATCACCTACCAGAACACAAGGCGCGATCGCCATTGGCATTGTATCCATAAAGCTAAGTACTGCTTATAACACTCTTGAATCTATCTCCAATCAGATATTAAACTTCATCAGGATTTATCCCAAGCTGTCTCAAGCGTTCTGCTAAACGCTGGGCTTTTTGCTGTTCTTGTTCTAATTGAGATGTTAATAACTGGGATTTTTCTTGCTCTTGTTCTAATTGAGGTGCTAAAAGCTGCGATTTTTCCTCACCAGTTAGTAATAAATTTCCCTGTGCATCCCACCAACGCAACCAAGGCGCTATAGTATTTCCATACTGTCCTTCCCAAATGCCCAATTCGACACCCATCAAGGAAATCTCATAGTGTCCGCGTTCGTTAGCTGTGAGTTGCTGATACCTACCATCAACTAAGTGATAAACTTCAATCGCAGCTTTGCTAAATTCGTAAATGCCATAAAAAGGTACGCGGATTGCTTGCTCGTATACCCAGAATTTACCAGTAATTGGAGTATTATCTCTCTCTTCGGAACCATCCCCAGAAGCGAATTCCAGTACAATTAGGGGAGCGACATATTCTTGCCACAACACATACGAACGTCGAAACTGACCATTTAACATAGGTGCAACATTCGGGACGTAAAACCAATCGGGTGCTTCCGCACCGCGTTCAGGTGGTTCGGTCAAACGCCAGTAAATGCCGCAATCTTGACCAATACAATACTGCTTATCTAAGTGAATTTGCTGTAATATACCTTGAACGGAGTCAGTTAGGAGTATGCTTTGTGGGTGTTCTTGAAAATTTTTCACAAAAGTCCCGTCCGACTCTGGTAACTCAGTATGGTCGGGAAGATGAGTAATGCCTAGTTCGGACAGTTTGGTAATAGTCATTGAACTTTGGCGCGAGTGAATCGGCTTATTTATCTTAGCACCACTCCGACTAAATGCTTGGCGCTGGTTAATTTAGCGATACCTACGGTGGGCTACGCCTACGCACATCAAATGTGGCAAGAAGACGACTAGAATAAATTTCTTCGTTGCTAATCAGCGACTCATAGCAAAAATCTGTTCAGCCGTTAAAGAAATTTTCCCAAACAATCTAAAATCCATTCGATCCTACCCTCGAAAAACTTTTGGGGGTAAGTATTCTGCTGAATAACGGTAAAATCCTGATATTTCAAACTTTTCAGGCTATCACCGCACCAAAAAGTGCAAGTATTTTAGGTGCATAAGGCTTAAAAGTCTTGCATTTTCAATTTCTAATACCACAATAAATTGAAATTATGAGCGATAAAACTATTCCCTATTCCCTGCCTTCATCAAAGGACTTTTTCAGCAAGCCCTATTTAGTCATTCGGTATTTGCTTGAGTAAAGCTATCCACATATCAGATGGAGCGGAGTAATAATCAATTTCTTCAACTTGATATTGATAAGATTCACAACCTTCTCGTAAAATAATGCGATCGCAAGCTTTAACGCTTTTCCCTACTCCAGTCATGTAGCCGATTGTTCCTTCATTGAGACGCTCAAATATGTAGTCGCCTCCACAAACTTGTTGTCTGTAATCATGGATTTTATTCTTTTGTTTTAATTCTGTTACTGGAGAGATAACCAGAGCTAATTTATTAAAAAAACTAGAACTTAAATTCATACCTGTTATGATTGAAGAGAAGGCACTTAAAAACATTTCAAAAATAGAACTTATAATTTATTGAAAAGCCATTTTTTTAAATTTACAGTACTATTAACCGCAGATTCAACTGTAAAATCACCTAACTGTTGGACAATATTTGGTGAAATATAAGAATCCGATTTGATTAATGAACATATTTGCGTAGGGAGGGAACAGGAAATAGGGAACGGGGAACAGGAAAAAAGGGATTTAGGGGTGTACTGAGTTTTTTCAGAAATCAAATATGAGTCCTATATAAGTTTTTTGCTTAACTATCTAGTATTAATTAATAAGCTTTTTATGTCTTGAAAATGTCATATATGTATATATTTTAATATTAATCTAATTTAGTCACTACTTGTCGTAGCTAGAGCTACATCTATCTGCTTCAGTAGTACTTCTAGGGTAGAAGAGTTATCTAAAACGACATCTGCATGAGCCACTTTTTCTTCAATGGATAATTGGCTGTTAATCCTAGCTCGTGCCTCTTCTGTATTTAAATGGTTTCGTTGTATCAATCTTTGTAGTTGTTGCTCTTGAGAACAACGTACTACCCAGATTTCTGTTACCAAATCAGTCATCCCAGCTTCAAATAATAGAGGCACTACTAACACCAGTATTTGTGACGAAGACTGAGCAATGGCTTTGAGGAAGCGATCGCGTACATCAGGATGAATCAAATTGTCTATCCAGTTGCGTTCATCTTGACGATTAAAGATAATTTCACCTAGCTTTTGGCGGTTGAGGCTGCCATCTGGTAGTAAAATTTGTTCGCCATAACGCCCGGCGATCGCACCCAAAATCGGCGAACCTAAAGATACTGCCTCTCTAGCATAAATATCTGCATCCAAAATCGGCAAGTTATAAGTGCTAGCTAAATAATTAGTGACAGTGGTTTTGCCTGTGGCGATACCACCAGTTAAGCCGATTATACGTTTTGTCATTAGTCATTAGTCATTTGTCATTTGTCATTAGTTATTCTCTCCCTGCCCCCTGCCCCCTGCCCCCTGCTCCCCTGCTTCCTCATCTACGAATTTGTCGCCCATGCGATCAGTGCTTGGGTTAAACCATCTAAAGTGTATTCTTCGGCTTCTACATCCACACGTCCGAATAAATCATGGCAAGTTTTAGAGGTTTGGGGCCCGATAGAGGCAATACAAACTCCCTCTAATAATTGGCTAGCATTAGAGTTGTTGGAAAATATACTATTAGTAAGTTGACAGAAAAATTGTACAGTTTTAGAACTGGCAAAGGTGATTGCATCTACCTTGCGGTTTTGGAGAGCTAACTTTGCCGCAGGTGGAATACTACTAGGACAACAAGATTGATATGCCGCAACTTCTATCACCTTTGCTCCCTTGAGAGTTAATTCCTTAACTAAAACTTCTCTGCCGCCGCTTTCAACTCTGGGAAATAACACCTTTTTACCATCTAATTTATCTGGAAAATTTTCCACTAAAGAATCGGCAACAAAGTTGGGGGGAATAAAATCTGCTTGCAGAGAGCGTTGTTTGAGACTTTGGGCTGTTTTCTCACCAACGACGGCAATTTTGATGCCAGCTAAGGCACGGCTATCTTTACCTTGGGTAGTTAGCCTTTCAAAAAAGTAGTCTATGCCATTGGTAGAAGTAAGAATTAACCAGTCGAAGTCAGATAAATGAGCGATCGCACAATCCAAAGCTTCCCAACTGGAGGGGGGGCCGATTTCTAAGGTAGGCATTTCGATGACTGTTGCACCTGATGCAATGAGGCGATCGCTAAATTGACTCGATTGCCCAATTGAACGTGTTACCAAGATCATTTTACCAGTAAGGGGAGATAGGGGGAAATTGCTTGACATAGCAGGGGGGCTAAAAGTTTTGCCTGTAGTAGAAACCTGACAATCTATTTTCTCAGGTTGTAAGTACTTGCGTAGCCCAACAACTTCGCCAATCACAATTACCGCCGGGGAAAGGGATAATCCGGCGGTAAGTTCTAGAATATTGCCCAGTTGCGCCGTCCAAATTTGTTGTTCGGGAGTTCCTGCCCAACGGATGATGGCAATGGGTGTTAAGTGCGATCGCCCATGCTGCACCAGTCGATCTACAATCTCTCGTAGATGTCGCCCTCCCATCAAAATTACCAGTGTCTCTAAGCGTGAGAGCGCCTCCCAGTCTAAAACCTCTGGTTCGTGAGCTGTAAGCACTGCAAAAGTGCGGCTTAACACCGGATCTGTCAGGGGAATTCCTGCTAATAAGGGTGCTGCAAGGGCTGAGGAAATTCCTGGTACTAGTTCAAAATCACAACCGGATGCTTTCAAGGCTTCAATTTCGGAAGTGCAACGCCCAAAAATCAACGGATCGCCTGATTTGAGCCGTATAACTTGTTTTCCTAAGAGACAGTGTTTTACCAGTAACTTGTTAATCTGTGCTTGACTTGTACTGGGTTTGCCACCGCGTTTACCAACATCCAATTTCAGGCAATCATCTGGTACGCACTGCAATAATTGAGCATCTACTAAAGCATCGTAAACTAACACCTGAGCAGCAGCTAAAAGATTGTAAGCTTTTACTGTCAGGTATGCTACATCTCCAGGGCCAGCACCTACGAGGTAGACTTTGCCTTTGTCATTTGTCATTTGTCATTTGTCAGTAGTTATTCTCCCCATGCCCCATGCCCCATACCCCATGCCCCATGCCCCATGCCCCATGCCCTTTATTCAATTCGTCTGGGTATTAATTTTTTGGATTAGCCGATCGACTTGCTCAACCATCTCCTTGTTTTTCTCAGCTTGGAATAATTCTCTGGCTTTTTTGAGATTAACGATCGCTTCTTTTGACTGTTGTTGTCTTCCCAAAGTGATTCCCAAATTATAGTAAGTGAATGCATCGTTGGGGACGAGGCTAATGGCTTTTTTGTAATGTGCGATCGCTTCTTGAGGTTTACCTCGATCGTCCATTGCATTTCCCAAACCTGTGTAAGCTTGTGCGTGTTTGGGATCGAGGCGAATCACTTCGGTATAGCCAGCGATTGCTTCTGTTAGCTTGCCTTGAGCGTAAAAAGCACTTGCTAAATTATAGTGAGCGTCTGCATAGTTGGGAGCGAAACTGATGGCTTTTTTGTAATGTGCGATCGCTTCTTCTAGTTTGCCTTGAGCGTACAGAGTATTTCCCAAGGCATTATAACCTGCTGGATTTTTCGGAGCTAGGCGAATGGCTTCGGTATAGTTGCCGATTGCTTCTGCTGGCTTTCCTTGAGCGTATAAGGCGTTTCCTAAGTAATAGTAAGCGTCTGCATAGTTAGGATCGAAGCTAATAGATTTTTTATACTGAGTAACTGCTTCTGCTAGCTCACCTCGATCGTAGAGAACATTTCCTAAACGGGTGTAAGTCGGCGCATAGTCTGGTTTGAGGCTAATAGCTGCTGTATATTCGGTAACTGCTTCTTTTAGCTTGCCTTGAGCGTAGAGAGCATTTCCTAAGTTATAGTGAGCTTCGGCATACTTGGGTTCAAGGCTGATGGCTTTCTGATATTGGGCGATCGCAGGTTCTAACTGATTCAGTCTTGCTAAAGTCAAACCTAGATTAAAATATGCTCTAGAGTCTTGAGGATCGAGGCTAATGGCTTTATTGTATTGAGCGATCGCTTCTTGTGGTTTACCTCGATCGTCGAGAGTATTTCCCAAGGCAATATAAGCTTGTGCAAAATTGGGTTCGAGTTCAATTGCCTTCCGAAAAGCCGCCTCCGCTCCTTTTAAATCTCCCTGTTTATAGAGATTGTTTCCTTGCTCGAAGTTAGCAACTGCGTTTTTGTTGCGAATAACTGCGGACTGAGTAGAGTTGTGAATTTTTGCTAAAATCACGCCAACATTTTGACCAAAGGCAGTATTCCCATTACTCAAACACAAGCAGATAATAGCTGCTACCAGTAGATTCTTGTTTTTCAGCATTTTTCTTACCTTACCTGCTTGGTTTACATCTAATATCAAGTTCGGTTAATTGCCATCATCAAAATACCCCATCTCAGCCCTTCCTTACTTACTATTCGGGAAGCAAAAGCGTAGCTTTGGCGGAGTTATAGCAGGAATTATAAGTGATTAAGCTAACTTGATACAAGTGTAATCTCATATAAACGTCTATTTGTACACAATAGACATTTCAAAGTCCCTCTCCCAAGCTTGGGAGAGAGATTTCGGGTGAAAGCTCATTGATTCATCCAAGAAGTCTAATAGATGGTAATTTATTAAAAGTAAAAAGTCGTTTTTAGGTAATTGCTGATACTTTTGTTTCCATCAATTTAACAATGGCTGCAATTAATTTTTCTGGGTTAAGAGGTTTGGATAAATGCATTTGAAACCCAGCCTTTAGGGCTTTTTCTTGGTCATTGGTTCTCGCAAAGGCAGTTAAGGCAATTGCTGGAATTTGTCCACCTTGTTTTGGTGTCCGAGTTCTCACTTCATGTATTAACATATAGCCATCAATATCGGGCATACTAATATCGCTTACCAACACATCTAGCTTGACCTCTGCTAAGGCTTGTAATGCTTCTTCAGCGGAAGATACTGCCATCACAAAAGCCCCATCTTGCTCTAATACAAAAGCAACAAAATCCCGTGAATCAGTATCATCATCGACAACTAAAATCCTGATGTCATTCAGAGGTAAGGAGTTAGTAGCTAAGAATGCAGAGTAATTTTGTCCATCCGTCAGCCTTGGACTTTCATCTGGCAGAAGCGGTAAGCTAACAGTAAATATTGCCCCTTGACCCTCACCGTGGCTATCTGCTTTGACGATGCCGCCATGCATTTCGATGATATTACGTACAATTGCTAATCCCAGTCCTAATCCACCAAAATTTCTCGTAGAGGTGCTATCTGCTTGGCGGAAATAATCAAACACGAATGGCAAAAAGTCAGCGCTAATTCCCTTACCCGTATCGCTAACAATTATTTGAGCATAGCCATCAGTTTCCTGGAGTCGCACTTCTACCTTTCCTCCTCTGGGTGTAAATTTGATTGCATTAGAAAGGAGATTCCAGACGACTTGCTGCAAACGAGTCGAGTCGCCCATAATTTGTCCCACACCCGGTTCCAATACTGTATTCACCTCAATCAACTTTGTTTCTGCTGCTAACTGCATTGTCTGTAATGCCGACAATACCGTAGACTTGAGATTAATCTTTGTGATATTCAGCGTCAGTTTGCCTTGTAAAATTCTGGAAATATCCAGTAAGTCCTCAATCAGTTGAACCTGTAAGGTAGCATTTCGCTCGATTGTAGCTAGGGCTTCAGATGTCTTTGTTTGGTCTAATCGGCGGGTTTGCAACAACTTTGACCAGCCGAGAATTGCGTTGAGTGGAGTGCGTAGTTCGTGAGAAAGGACGGCTAAAAATTCATCTTTAATTCGATTGGCTGTTTCTGCTTTTGCTCGTGCTACTTGTTCTAATTCCAGCAGGTGCGCTCGTTCTTCAAGTATTTGTTTTTGTTCGTGGATATCCGTACAGGTTCCAAACCACTTGACTACAAAACCTTGCTCATCTTTAAGTGGTAAACCTCGCGCTAGCTGCCAACGATAGGAGCCATCAGCAGCTCGTTTAAAGCGATATTCATTGTTATATATAGTGCTATTTTTGACAGCATCAGACCACACTTTATCAGCTCTTTGAACATCATCTGGATGCAATGCAGCCAACCAACCAGAACCCAAAGATTGCTCTAATGTTAGCCCAGTGTATTCGCACCAATTTTGATTAAAATAATCGCATTCACCGTTAGGTTTAGTTGTCCATACAAGCTGAGGAATTGCCTCAGCTAAGTAACGGTAGCGTTCTTCGCTTTGTCGGAGAATTTCTAAGATGCGTTGACGTTCAAGAATTTCTTGTTGTAATTGCTCGTTAGTCTGAGTAATTTCATTGGTGCGAACAGCAACCATTTCTTCGAGATGATTCTGGTATTTTCGCAGTTCCTCCTCTACCGATAAGCGTTCGGCTATTTGGGTTTGAAGTTCTTGATTTGCTTGTTCTAATTGAGTAGGACTAGGAAATGCCAGTGCTTGTGGAACTAAAGGCACAAGCTTTAAGGCGGTAATTACAGATATTGTGGCAGTTACCGCTTTGAGAAACCCTGACACCCAATAGGTTGGATGCCAAAGTGTCCAAATATCCATTAAATGAGTAGTGCCGCAAGCTACGATAAATCCACTAAACAGCAAAAAAATCCAGTCAAAGGGCAAATCTTGTCGCTTGCGCACAAAGTAGAAGAGTGTAGCTGGAATCGAGTAATAAGCTAGTGCAATGAATGCGTCAGATAATATGTGTAACCAAACTAAATTCGTTTGCCATAGATAGCAATGTCCATGTGGAATAAATGATTCTGATGTCAAAAAGCTAGCCCACAATTCTGATATTATATTTGACATAAAGACTAGATTGTTTAATCTATAAAATCTACTACTAAATATCTACCCTTACTTAATAATATTCTAGTAAGTAGGTAGACATAATTAAATATAAAATAAACTCCTAGTTTGTAGTGAACGATTTAGCGCTCAGAGCAAAAATTATCAGGACTAAAGTCCTGACTACAAACTTTAAATTTATTATGCCTAGATACTTACTCAAATATTAGTGATACAGTGTGTCTAATTTCTGCACTACTTAAGGAAATTACAATATGTCTTTATCAAACAAATAGGCTGTTAGTATCATCGCTGTTTTGCAAAAATCAATCATTTAAAATTACTAATATTTTCTCTTCTAAAGCCTAAATGAATTAATTGAGGCTATGGAGCTTGAAGCGCGATTGTAATTGTAAGAGCTGTGAAGAGAGTGGTTAAACTTGCGGAAATTGCGGACATAATTATGGTGTACAACAGTAAATTACCAAATAAAAACCATTCTCACCATAATGATGGGAATGGCAAAAATTAGGAGACACAACAGGAAAATTTAATCTCTGCAATTCTCATTAAACTTAAGATTCGCTTGACTTAGCACTCATTTTATCTAATAGTTGAGTGATTTTTTTAGCTTTTTCGGGTTGGCGCTGTTTTTGTAATAAATCTTTAGCTTGTTGCAGGTTAGTTTTAGCTTCTTCTTCCCGCTCTTGCTGCATGAGGATATTTGCCAGACGCAAGTAAGCATCAGGATTTTTCGGACTGCGGCGAATTACTTCCCGAAATAATTCTGTTGCTTCTTCTACTTGTCCTTGCTGGTTTAAAACATCTCCCAAAAACAAGCGCACTACGTCATTAGTAGAGTTGATGGAAATTACTTTGCGAAAGGCCGCTTCTGCACCTTGGTAATCTTTTGCTTGGGCAAGATTGATACCTTTTTGAAACAAGTCTGAGGTAATCAAAGTTTTCCAGGCAAAATAGCCAAGGATGGACAGACTCAGAACAACTACAACAGCAGCGATAATCGAACTAGTGGGAAAGGTTTCTAGCATTGTTTAAGCCAAAAGACAGGCGATAGGAAAAATCAGATATTCCATAAAAAAGAGTTTCCAGATAAATTGATAGAATTGAGCGATCGCACTTTTCTCTTGTAAGTCTACCGTCAAACTCCGCAACCACAGCCAAGCCAACAGTCCCAAATGAGTAACTACTAAAAATATGGCGTTAACTGAGGCGACGTTTAGCACCCCAACCAGAATTATTCCCAAATAACAGGCAGTTATTACCCAAAGAGACAGATTGAACACAGCTTGTGGCCCGAGTTTGATGGTGAAAGTAGTAATATTGTAGAGGCGATCGCCTTCCATATCGGGGATATCTTTAAAGATAGCGATCGCAAAGGTAAACACCAAAATAAATAACGTCAGCACCCACACCACAGGCGGAATTGTTTGGCTTTGTTGCAACGCCCAACTGTAATGCAGATATAAACCTAAGTTAACAATCGTACCGCGCACCGAAAAAATACACAGCGCCGCCCAAATGGGAAACTGTTTTAAGCGAATTGGTGGTAAAGAATAAGCAGTACCAATGGCCAAACTAATTGCTACCATGCCCAATAAAAACGGGCCAGTTAGCCACGCCACAACCAGCGCCAAAATCCCAGTAGAAGCGACAATTAATTGCCCAGTTTGCTGGGAAAACTCACCAGACGCTAAGGGTAAATGAGGCTTATTAATCTTGTCAATTTCTACATCTTCTAATTGATTCAGCCCCACAATATAAACATTGCCACACAGACAACCAATCCATGCACCAAAAACAGGGAATAGGGAATACGTAGAGACAAGATTCATCACGTTTGTAGAGACGCGATTCATCGCGTCTGTAGAGACAAGATTCATCGCGTCTGTAGAGATATGATTAATCGCGTCTCTACTGATGGCAATGGCAATTAAATATAAACCCAAAACACTCAGACTTGTACCAATAATTGTGTGAGGACGAGAGAATTTCCAGAAGGCGTATAACCACTGGAAATATGATTGAGCAGGTTTGCCTGGTAAAGGGCTGTTTTGAGAACTTTGGCTCATGAGTAGCTTAAATACAGTATTCTGGTTGGTTGTTAATCATTGTCACAGAATTTGGTCATTAGACTTCTTTGATGAATCAATGAGCTTTCACCCTTCTACTTCGTGCCCTCTGCTGTAGCTGCGACAAGCCGTTCGCGTAGCGTCTCCAACAGGAGAAGCGTCTACGTTATTCTAAACTTATAACTTCTTGCGCCAACTCATATCAAGAATGCGATTAATTTTATACAGTAAACCCGGCTGTCATTTATGTGAAGGCTTGCAAGAAAAGCTAGAACAAATCCAAAATCTCAGTTTCGAGTTGGAAGTTAGGGATATTACGACTCGTGAAGATTGGTTTGCTGCGTATGAGTATGAAGTGCCGGTGCTTTATTTATCGAACCACAGAGACGCAGAGGGAAGTGAGAAACCATTGCCGCGTCCTTCTCCTCGTGCTAGCGTGCAGCAGTTAGAGCAAATGTTGCGTAAATATTTAGCCAATTAGAAAAAAATAATGCAGAATAAGCGCAAGATCGAGAACGTGACGAGGTTCACAAAATGAAATTGCGGGAATTACTAACAGCGGTAGACAGTGTTGAGCAATTGCCTAGTTATCCAACTTTAGAGGATGTGGAAGTTAGGGGTTTAAAGACGAATTCCCATGCTTGTCGTGTGGGTGATTTGTTTATTGGGATGCCAGGAACGCGGGTTGATGGTGGGGAATTTTGGCAAAGTGCGATCGCATCGGGGGCTGTAGCGGCGATCGTTTCTCCTGAAGCTGCACAAAAAAATCCTCCCACAAATCAGGCTGTGGTCATTAGTGCAAGTAATATTACTCAAGCTTGTGCCCAAATAGCCAGTGCTTTTTACGGTTATCCGGGGCGAAAACTCAAGCTGGTAGGCGTAACTGGTACAAATGGCAAAACTACAACTACTCATCTGATTGAATTTCTCCTCACCAAAGCTAATTTAGCTACAGCTTTGATGGGAACTCTCTACACTCGTTGGGCAGGTTTTGAGCAAACTGCTGCCCACACTACGCCCTTTGCTGTAGAACTACAACAGCAACTTGCAGAGGCGGTGAAGGCTGGTAGTGAGTTCGGGGTGATGGAAGTCAGTTCTCACGCTTTAGCTCAAGGTAGAGTGTTGGGTTGTGAATTTGAAGTGGCGGTATTTAGTAATCTTACTCAAGACCATCTCGACTATCACAGCGATATGGAAGATTACTTTGCTGCCAAAGCGTTGTTATTTAGCCCTACTTATCTCAAGGGACGGGCAATAATTAATGCTGATGATTCCTACGGAAAGCGGTTAATTGCGTCATTGGATTCCGAACGGGTTTGGAGTTACAGCGTCAACGATAACAGCGCTGATTTATGGATGAGCGATTTAAGTTACCAGCCGAATGGTGTTAGTGGCATATTACATACACCAAAAGGTGACGTGGCTTTTCGATCGCCCCTAGTCGGACAATATAATTTAGAAAATCTTTTAGCAGCCGTAGGAGCAGTTTTGCACTTAGGGCTAGATTTGCAGTTAGTGGCAAATGTAATACCTGAATTTCCCGGAGTTCCCGGACGCATGGAACGCGTACAAATTAATGCCGAGCAAGATATTAGCGTGATTGTGGATTATGCCCACACACCCGATAGCTTGGAAAATTTATTAAAAGCTGCGCGTCCGTTTATACCAGGGAAAGTGATTTGTGTATTTGGTTGTGGAGGCGATCGCGATCGCACTAAGCGCCCAAAAATGGGTAAAATTGCTGCTGAGTTAGCTGATGTGGCAGTGGTGACATCAGATAATCCCCGAACTGAAGATCCAGAAAGGATTTTGCAAGATATTTTGGCGGGAATAGCTGACACAGTGCAGCCAACAGTAATTTGCGATCGAGCGATCGCAATTCGTACCGCTATTTTACAAGCACAATCCGGTGATGGAGTATTGCTTGCTGGTAAAGGTCACGAAGATTACCAAATTCTCGGCACCGAAAAAATACATTTTGACGACCGAGAACACGCCCGCGACGCTTTATACGAAAGACTTAACGTACAAGCTTAATTTAAGCATTGGGCAAAAAAGGCAGAGGTGCAAAGGTGCAGAGGGGCAGAGGGGAAAAACTTACTGCAACTTCTCCCCTGCTCCCCTGCTCCCCTGCTCCCCTGCTCCCTCGTGAGTGGAGTTTTTTATAGTTAATGTTTCTTTCCGTGGTGATTTTGTAAAAAATGCACATATAAAGGTGAAAATCGAAGACAGAATTATTTCTTGCTTCATCCAAGTTGTGCTTGACTCATGAATGTTTCTTTGGCTAAGGATCTGTCTGTTTATCAACTGGTTATGGGAGTGCAAGCGCCTCCTAAACCATTGTCCCTCAGTCCTGCTACTCTGCTATCACTGGTGAGAGCGCAAATTGACTTACTCATTGAGCAGCAAATTGCAGCCACTCTCTGGGTGAAGCTACCACCAGATAAAATTTGGCAATCAGAATTAGCGCGTTATCAATCCTCGGTAGGTGCGTCTAGTCTCATTTATAGTTGCCAGATTGACGAGAGTAGGAAAAGGGAAGCAGGGGAAGCAGGGGAGCAGGGGGACAAGGGGACAAGGGAAGCAGGGGGACAAGGCTCTCCCAAGTCTTCTCCCTCTTCCTCATCTCCCTCATCCCCATCATCTCATTATGTCCCCGTTCACCTACCACCAGATAGCCAAATGCGACGGGAAAACTTTCTGATGGTGTTATCGCCACAGTTTTGCAGTTTAATTTTGGCTCATCGACCACTTAAAAAACGTAAAAATAAGACATTGGGGAAGGTAAATACTAATAAAAACCAGCCGTTGCTGATTGTAACTACTGTTGAGGGGAGAGTAATTCAGCAAGTATTAAATAGTATCCAACAAGCGATTGCACCAGAATCATCTTCAATACCTACTGATTTTATTTGTCCAACCGTGCCCCAACCTATACTAATGAATCAACTGTTGGCAAAACAACTCCTCCGACAAGATGAAATTAATCGTCAAATCATCACAGTACGCACTAATAAGTTAGAGCAACAAAATCAAGAACTGCACAACAAAGAGCAACTCAAAGATGAATACCTGAAAAATGTCTGTCAGGAACTGCGTATACCTTTGACGCACATGAAAACAGCACTTTCATTATTAAATTCCCCTAATCTTAAACCCCCGCAACGGCAACGTTATTTACAGATGTTAAATACCCAATGCGATCGGCAAAACTCCCTGATTACTGGTTTTTTGGAACTGGTGCAGCTAGAACAAAATTTGGACGGGACGACTTTGGAGTTGGTGCGTCTCTCAGATATAGTACCTGGAGTAGTCAGTACCTACCAACCTGTAGCCCAAGAAAAAGGAATTATGCTAGCCTACACCGTACCGACTGAACTCCCATCTGTTTGGTGCATGACTGGTAAGCTAAGACAAATTGTAATTAATCTGTTGCACAACAGTCTTAAGTTTACCCCTAATGGAGGTCAAGTATGGGTGCGTGCCCGTAATCAAGGCGATTATGTTCAATTAGAATTCCGCGACACAGGTATCGGTATTGCGGAAAACGAAATTCCCAAAATCTTCGATCGCTTTTATCGCGTGCGTACAGGAGCAACCGAAGATTATGGTGGTGCTGGGTTAGGGTTAACGATAGTACAGCAATTGCTGCTGCGCTGTGGTGGATCTATTTCTGTAAAAAGTAAATTATCTGAAGGTTCTACCTTTACAGTGCAACTGGCAACTGCTGGTAATATCCCAAGAGCGATCGCGACAGAAAATGAGTTATGAGTTATGAGTTATAAGTGATGAGTTAAAAATTCATAACTCATCACTCATCACTTATAACTCCTACAGTTCTTTTGCTTAACCTGCTGCAAACTCAGTAAACTTCCGCTTGTAAGGAGCATGAAAACCCAAAATAATATCTTGTTTTGGCACTCCAGCAGTTACTAACTCATTTGCTACTCCGATCTCAGTTCCATCGCGCTGAATCCAAATTTTGCCGTCCTTAATATCAATATGAATGATGCAACCATAAACTCGCCTCAGTTCTTCCCATCCCAAATGAAGAACTTGATAATGGTCGCGTTCTGTATCAAAAATTAACTGTACTTCTGTATCATCATTTGAGTGGTGAATTGAATGACGTTTCAGGATTGTCTGCACTAATTCACGGTAGTTTATTCTTTCCATAGTAAAACCTCTTCTTTAATTGGTTCAAAAATCAGAAGCTTCAGCCGATGTTCAGCAATTATTTCTTGAATAAATGCCCGAATAAAAAAGTCTTGATAAACATCTTCAGAGATAGCTAAGTATAAAATTCGTTCAGGATACTTTTTCCGTAATGCTGAACGGTAGGTGAGCGTCTGACCTAGAGCGACATAAAAATCACTAATTTCCGATGCACCTATAAAAGATTTAATCTCAACTGCGATTTTTTGACCAGCTTTTTGAGCTGCTAAGATTCTTTCTGCCCCTAAGTCTACATAAAATTCAATTTCATCAACTTTAACTGATAGAGGGTCATGGGTAATAGTCCACCCATCCTTTTTTAAAGCTGAACAAACAGCAAGATGAAAAATATCTTTAGCTGACATAGTTTAATTATAAATATATTCACTGGCAGTTTTTATTGGCAGCACTTATAAAAATTCTATCAAAGCAAATAGTACTGGAATTTTACCTAGATTAGCTCTCCAAATCAATGCGTTTACAGAATTAATCTTATTGATAAAAGACATAATGTTATTTGGATGAGTCTTTTGGCAACACCTGTGTAAACTCTCCACTTTGTTTATTGCGAACTACTATAAATTCACTATTTGGCATTCGTAGCTCTACTGGAATTATTTCGGTTGGTAACTCCATGAGTAACCCACCATCTAACATTCCTGCACCAGGAAAGGCGATAACCGTGATTATGCTTGGTCTAAGACAACCAAGAACTTGAACTGGAATTTTATCAAGCATTATAAATATAATTGTCACGCTCTAGATCGTAAATTAACTGTACTTCTATATCATCATTTGAGTGGTGAATTGAATGACGTTTCAGGATTGTCTGCACTAATTCACGGTAGTTTATTCTTTCTATAGCAAAACCTCTTCTTTAATTGGTTCAAAAATTAGAAGATAGCTTGTGGAGATATTTTATATTCGTAGCGAGAGACAAAATAAGCACCAACTTGTTTGTCACTGTGATGACGGAAACCAAAACTTTCATATACTGCTCTAAGGCGTGGACGTGAAGCATCACAATCTAAACGTAAATAATGTCTACCAAGTTTTTGTGCTTGTTCAACAGCCCAAGCTAGAAGTGCTGAAGAGACTTTACCGCCAGAGTAATGCCGTCGAACTGCAAGACGATGTACAAATGCTGACTCTTCCTGAGAAATATCGGGCCAGAAAAGTAAATCTTCTAGTTGAAACTTGATTGTACCAACTGGTTCACCTGCACAGTCAGCAATAAAAAATAAGCCGTTAGCAACATCTTTAGAGATACTTTCTGGCGAAACCTCACTCTCATGCCACAGAGGCCTACCATTCTGCTGGAGCCACAAAGCTGCTTCTAATAACACATCCGAAACGATCGCCGTATCTTGTATGGTTGCTTGACGAATTGAGATGTACATTTAGTTATCAATAGTAGGTTAAATTATACAAAAAAATTAAAAATATAATTTTTGAGTTTATTTACCAATACAAAATCTACTAAAAATCCTCTCTAAAACTGATTCTGTTACTTCTTCTCCAGTGATTTCTCCTAAAGCTTGAATCGCACCTCGTAAGTCAATTGTCCAAAAATCAAGAGGTAACTGCTGGGTAATTGTTGCTTGTACCTGTTCCAAAGACATTTTAGCTTGAGTTAAGGCTGCTGCTTGCCTTTGATTAATAGCTAAATCCATATCAGCAGCTTGCACTTTTCCAGATTGAACTATTTCTAAAATTGCTGTTTCTAAAGCATCGATTCCTTGATTTTGGGCTGCGGCTGTGACAATTTTAGATTTTGGACTTCGGCTCCTTTCGACTTCGCTCAAGGCAAGTCGCTCAGTCGAACAATTTGGGATTTTTGATTGAAAAATTTTCCGATCGCTTTCTTCTACTAAATCGATTTTGTTAATTACTATAATCAACGGACGGTGTTGTACCTTTTGATAAATTTCTTCATCACCTTCTGTCCAACCTGCGGAAGCATCGATGGTCAGCAAGACTAAATCAGCTGCATTTGCGGCACGGCGCGATCGCTCGACGCCAATTTTTTCCACTTGGTCTGTTGTTTCCCGAATCCCGGCTGTATCTAGCACTTGTATGGGAATTCCCCCAACAACTAACTGAGATTCGACAACATCGCGGGTTGTACCAGGTAAATCAGTCACAATGGCGCGATCGCTCCGGCTCCAAGCATTCAATAAACTCGACTTACCCACATTCGGACGCCCAACAATTGCCACTTTTAAACCAGTGCGTAGCAACTCACCTTTGTCTTTGGTTTCCAATAACCTAGTTATTTCTGCGGCAATTTTATCAATTTCTGATATAATCCCTTTATCATCCAACGGTGGTAAGTCTTCTTCAAAATCAATCCGAGCTTCAATTTCTGCCAAGATATCTAAACAGTTAGCGCGTAACTGCCGAATCGGATGAGCTAATTTTCCTTGTAAACCAGCTAAAGCACTTTGAGCCGCTTGGGGCGATTTAGCTCCGACTAAATCAGCAATACCTTCGGCTTGAGTTAAATCCAATCGTCCATTCAAAAAAGCGCGGAGGGTAAATTCTCCCGGTTGCGCTAGTCTGGCTCCATTTTCCAAACACAGTTGTAATACCTGCTGCACTGCGATAATTCCCCCGTGGCAATGGAATTCTACAACATCTTCACGGGTGTAAGAACGGGGTGCTTTCATAATCAGCAACAGGGCTTCATCCACTATTTGTTGCGTCTGGGGATGGCGAATGTAACCGTAGAGAATCCGGTGACTTTCCCAAACTTGTCGCCCTGGTGTATGAAAGAGACTTTGGGCGATTGCCATTGCTTGAGAACCGGATACCCGCACAATCCCCACACTACCCTGTTGGGGGACAACAGCAGTAGCGATCGCGGCTATAGTTCCAGTAGTAGCAAACAGTTCTGACATGAGCGCCTTTTATAAAAGTGAGGAGTGAGGAGTTAGGAGTAAAAATCATAACTCATAACTCATAACTCATAACTCCTAACTCATAACTCCTAACTCCTAACTCCTAACTTTCTAAATAGTGAGTATTTAGACTAATGAGATACCAACTGGCAAGGTAAAATTTACCTGTAGGTCATGCCTGATAGTAAAGAGTTATCAGTGAAGAGTTAGAGATGAAAATCATGACTCACAACTTATAACTTATAACTTTTAGAGAGAGGAATGTACTGTGGAGCAAAAGATTAACTGCGCTGTAGCCTGTGTTAATGGGTGTGTTTTAGGGGATAAATGCCCCAATACCGAGTTTAAAGAGTCAGCCGCAAAATTTATTGAAGAGACTCCCTTAGAGAAAATGCTGGAGTTGGCACAAGAACGTCTGCGGAAAAAAATGACGGAACCGCCAAAATGGGTATTGCCTGAAGATCCATAGTATTTGGGGCAACAGACACAAGCAAAACAGCGTGGAAGTTAAATGGTATCTGGATCTATATTTAATTCTCGCAGTTTTGCTGCCAAGCGATCGCTGGTATTAAATCGCTCTGTTGGTAACATTGCTGTGGAGTCGAAAGCTTGGGAAGCTTCCAATGTAACCAATATTTTACAAATGCGATACCCATTGTCTACCGCAAATCGTCGCCAGTGTCAAATAACCTCTGGCATAGCACCGTGTTTCTCAGATGCCAAAATGAAATCCCAGCCAGTTCCTCGGATCGTAGCTTCGACTAACCGTTTACCCCATTCAAGGGCGTCATCCTTAGTCTCTACCCAGTGGCAACCAATTGAATATCGACTGTTATCTGGTTTACCAACAATCACCCACCAAGACCATTGGTCATTCGCAACTTCTGGAAGGTTTAATAGGCGAATAGGGTGGTTTTTGTAATCAATAATAGTGATTTTAGTCATTTTCATTTTGTGCCGTTAAAATGGCTGGAATTTTATTTTAGTTAAGATGGCAAGAATCCGCGCTCTCAGGGTTAAAGCATTCTTTAGAACCTAATTATTCATCACCGCATCTAAAAGCACATTCGCATCAAAGCGGACTACATCAGTGCAAGGTAGCCCCGTTTCTGCTATTGTTTGAGCGATGCTTTCCTGAGCCGCAGATTCATCTAAATGGGCTGTGTTCAATGCTATACCCGCTACAGATACACTTCCAAAAGCACCACCAGCATTAGCAACAGCTTCATACAGCCGAATCACCTCTGGTAAAGGTGGAATGATGACATGGGGATGATTGCGGACATGGACTTGTCCCGCCCGATGTACTAACAGCAGTTGGGTTGGTTGCGAACCACGGATTAGGGGTAGAGTTGCTGTTGAACCAGGGTGTAGCAGCGAACCTTGTCCTTCAATGTGCAAGATGTCGTAGTTTTTGCCATAGCGCATAACAATCTGTTCCACAGCACCGGCGGCAAAGTCTACCCGCACGGCATCTAAAGGCACACCGTCTCCTTCTAACATCATCCCAGTTTGCCCTGTGGCGAGGAATTTAGAACGCCAGCCCCGCAATTTTGACGCCCAATGTAACTCTAGGCTAGTTGACATTTTACCAATCGCCATGTCGGTTCCCACTGTCAACACCCGCCGGCACGGAAGAGTACGTGCCATTCCACTAGCAACGCTGATATTAGATGGTTCTTTTCGGACATCCCAAATTAGTTGCCCTGGTTTGAGCAGTGCATTTAATTCTGGGATACTTGCCATTGATGTATGTAAACCATTCACCAAAGACATTCCCGCTTCTAAAGCGTCTTTGATTTCTAGCCAGTAATCATCTGGTACAGCACCACCTCCTGGAGCAATACCAATTACTAAAACTTCCGGTTTGTACTCTAGGGCTGCGGCTACCGATGCCACAATCGGCACATCACGCTTGATACCTGTTAATTCTGGTAGGGATTTACCAGCACACTCGCGATCGATTACGGCTACAATTGGGGCTTCACTGTAACGTAAAATTGCTAGCCCTGTTTTGCCATGAGTCCCAATAGTCCCTTCATGTAGCAAGATAGCTACTCGTTGATTAAATGGTAGACGCACTGTGTTGTACTCCCAAACCTGGTAAATCGTTTGGCAAAACTTTTCCTTGTTTTAGTAATGCACCTGTAAAAGGGTCATCAATTAAGTTCAGGTGACTGTCTAAATCTAAATAATCAGCTAGTGGTGCTAGCTGTAATGCTGCTGTATTAGCTAGCGAACTGTCAGAATAGCAACCGAACATTACTTGCAAGCGATATGCTCGTGCTGTATGTACCATTCGCATTGCCTCTGTTAGCCCCCCTGATTTCATTAGTTTGATATTAATGCCATCCACGTAATTTGCCAAATTGGGAATATCAGCGCTGGTGAAACAACTTTCATCGACAAAGATAGGTAAAGGAGAGTGTTGTTTGAGTTTTGCTAAACTTTTTTCTTCTCCCCGTGGCAATGGCTGTTCTACATACTTTATACCCAAATCAGCCAGCCAATTGCACATGGCGATCGCATCTTCTAAACTCCAACCCCCGTTGGCATCAACAAAAAACTTTAGTTCTGGCGCTTCTTCTCGCACTGCTAAGAGCATTTTTCGATCTGCATCTATGCCATCTGGGCTACCTAGCTTCACCTTAAAAAGACGGACATCTGTAAATTGTAACCAGTCTCGCGCTCTCGCCCTAGCGCCTTCAGGTGAATTAATCCCAATTGTGACTGAAGTCGGGACTATTTGATTGCGATCGAGTCCCCAAAGTTGCCACAAGGGTAATCCTACGCGCTTACCCAACCAGTCATGCATTGCCATATCCAAGGCAGCTCTTGCAGCAGAAGGAATTTGGTTTTGTGTTAAAACTTGCTCAATTTCCTGACGTTGTAAGGGACTGAATGCTTGTAACAGAGGCACAACTTGCTCTAGAGTATCTTTGATTGCATCAGTTGATTGCCGATGATTACCCACACCAAACGGCGATGCTTCCCCCCAGCCTTCGATATCATCATATAAAATCTTCACCCACACATTCGTTGTTTGTGCCGTTGTACCCCGACTAATGGTCAAGGGAAATCTCTTGTTTACTGTAAATAAATTTACATTTATTTGCATACTTATTCTGCATATTATGTTATTGCAAAAGCCAGTGTAAGTTCAAAATTTAAATTATCGGATACATCTGTTATACTTTTTTACATTCATTGCAAACTTTTTATACATACATTTTATTTGTTACTTAGTTTATGAACAACTTAAAAAAATGGAAGATTTTAAAATCAAAAATGGTTTTAGATAATCTTTGGTGTCAGGTAAGGCAAGATGAAATAGAATTACCGAATGGTAAAATTATAGATGATTATTTTGTCAGTATTAAGCCTGACGTTGCGATGGTTTTACCTATCACGAGTAATAAAGAAATTATTTTTGTCCGGCAATATAGACACGCCGTAGGTGAATTTTTCTTGGAACTGCCAGCAGGGAATTTCGATCCTACAAAAGAAAGTGCAGAGGTAGCGGCGATTAGAGAACTGAGAGAAGAGACTGGTTATATTCCCCAAGAATTTAAAAAAATTGGAACTTTATACGATAAGCCGAGCAAAGATACCAATCAAATACATTTATTTTTAGCAGAAAATGTGAGCAAAGACGGAGAGCAGCAACTAGATATTACAGAAGAGATTGAAGTTGTACTTATTCCTGTAGAATCAGTTTTAGATAAAATTGCCCAAGGTGAAATTTCTGTTGCCGGAACTATTGCGGCTCTCTTATTAGGTTTAAACTTGCTAAATTATTAATAATCATCTAAAAGTAATTATTATGTTTATCTTTACAGTAACTGCTGATACTTTCCTGAAAGTTCGTCCAAGTGAGTTAGCGGAACTAGCTGAAGATGAAAAACTTCTCATTCAAGTCAAAAGTACATTAGAGGTTATTTCTTATGTTGAGGAGGAAGAATATTACAGAATTATCTTGAAAAACTCTATCAATGGGAAAGATACATGGTTTATCCGTAAGAAGTATATTAAAATATCTGTTTTACAGGATTTATCTGAATACACTCCAAAACCCGCGACATCTGATGCACCACCAGACGTGTTACTATACCAACCTAGACCTACAAGCCAACAAGCTAGACCTAAAAGCCTGACAGACTTGGTAGAGACTCAAGGCTCTACAAGTTTTTGGAAGAAGCTGTTATCGGCTAATATCAACTTAGAAAATATTCGTAAAGCCTTGAAATTTTTGGGTGACGATTTGGATAGTAAACCCATTGAGTTAAAGGTAGGAGCAAATAGTAATGTTCCAGTAAATGAGTTGGGTTGGGATAGTAGCGATATCAAGGATGAAGAAGAAGTTATTAAGCAGTTAAAAGCGCAACTACAAAAAACCCCAACTATTCAAGAACGATCTCCACAACCTGCTGATATAACGAAAGATTTGGTGGATTGCAGTGTGTTCAGTCCTTCTTCTGTAACTCCAAACGATATGTTCCTCGTCCAAGTATTTGTTCATCTTCCTGAACAAGTTGAATTTGCCAAACAGAATGCTCAACAATTTGATCCTGATGCTAAACAGTTAGGAGCAAGAAGTTTAGGATTACCTATTCAACGCGGAAGTGAACTCACTTTTAACCTGTCCATTCCAAAACTAGAAGTAGATGAGCCAATTCAAAAGTTGAGTTGGAATGGTAGAGCAGATTCTATTCAATTTGGGGTCACGGTTCCTGCTGATATCACTCAGAAAACAGTCATTGGAACTGTTACTGTAAGTCAAAATACAATTCCCCTTGGTCATCTAAAATTCAAGTTATCGATTATTGCTTCTGCATCTTCTACATCCAAAGACCCTCATCTAGTAGGAGAAGTTGCTCGACATTATAGAAAAGCATTCGTCTCTTACTCTTCTAAAGATCGGATAGAAGTTCTTAAAAGGGTGCAGGGACTAGCTGTAAGTGGTATTACAGTTTTTCAAGATATCCTTAATTTAGAACCTGGCGATCGCTGGGAGCAAGAACTTTATCGCAACATTGATGAGTGCGATTTGTTTCTACTATTTTGGTCTACTGCTGCGAAAGAATCACCGTGGGTACTTAAAGAAGTCTTGTATGCTCTTGAGAGACAAGGTTCTGATGGATTGCGTTCCCCGGAAATTATTCCTGTAATCATAGAAGGGCCACCGCCTGTTCCCCCACCTCCTGAATTGCAGAATCTCCATTTTAATGACAAACTTCTTTACTTGATAGCGACACCTAAATAGCAGACAGTAATCGAACAATTCACTTGAAGTGCACTATTAAAAGCTCTTGTTGGTAGGCGATTATTTTCAGTTTTTTATCTTGCCCATTGCCGCAAAATATAATCATAAAAAGCCTCTTTATCTACCTTATCCATTGCATAGATTTTCCGACCACCAGGAACTACTTTAGTCCGCCCTTGACTAATACCAGTGGTGATAATTTCTGTTTCCCATTCGCGCAATTGATAAAATTCTGGATGTCCTAGATAAGCCGTTGCCAACACATCCCAAAAATAATAATCTTGAGGAATAACTAGTGCATAACATTGTCCGGCTAAATCAGAGATGGGATAGTGGCGTTGTCGTCCCATTTTGTATACTAGCTCCGATGTGACTGGGACATTGTTAGTTAAATCCAAAGGACACATAATAATTTCAATTTTGGTTTGCCATACCCGCGCTGCTGAAACCGCATCCCAATAAACATTCCATTCGGCAGAACCATCTTGTCCAGGTTCCAGACTTTTTTCCACATTCCCACCAACATTTAACGCACCCCCCATCCACACAATTTTGTGAATCTTGGCTTCAATGTCTGGTGCTTTGTCTAAAGCCACTGCTACCGTTGTCAACGGCCCAGTGACCATCAACGTTACGGGACTTGATGCGCCGCGTAACACCTGTATCATGAAATCTTGACCTGTTTGAGCAACCAATGGCGTAGTAATGGTTTCCCTTTGATTGAGAATGGGGAGATGGTCAACGATAAACGAATCACGGCGATAGAGAGTAGGAAATGGATTGATCCCGCGCACAGTGCTTTCTGCTACCGGGATATGAGAAAATCCCATCAAATCTATAATTTTACGTGTGGTGCTAACAGCCGGTTGAACGTAGCAATCTGCTGGAGTGACAACAACACCAAGGAGTTCAATACTATCCATCGTCAACAGCAGCATAGTTGCCAGATAATCATCTACACCGCCATCGTGATCCATTAATACAAGTTGTTTTGTCATAAAAGGAGAACTATATGGATGAGTTTATGAAAGCTGCAATTCAAGAAGCAAAACAAGGCAGACAAGAAGGGGGAATTCCTATTGGTTCGGTTCTTGTCAAGGATGGCAAAATTCTCGGCAGAGGACACAATAAACGCGTGCAAGACGGCGATCCTGTTACCCACGCCGAAATCGATTGTCTCCGCAATGCTGGGAGAGTTGGCAGTTATAGAGGGACAACACTCTATTCAACTTTAATGCCGTGTTACCTATGCGCTGGGGCAGTGGTACAATTTGGCATTAAAAAAGTCATCGCTGGAGAATCTAGAACTTTTCCTGGTGCTAAAGAATTTATGGTATCTCACGGTGTGGACGTTATCGATCTTAATCTTGACGAATGCGAACAAATGATGAGTGAGTTTATTGAAACTAACCCCGAACTTTGGAATGAAGATATTGGTAAATAGTCATTTGTCACTTGTACTGAGCGACTTGTCCTGAGCGTAGTCGAAGGGAGTCGAAGTATTTGTCATTGGTCATTGGTCATTGGTCACTTGTACTGAGTTTCGACTGCGCGGTAATCGAGCGAAGTCGAGATTCAACTACCGCGTAGTCGTTGGCGTGGTCACTGAGCGTAGTCGAAGTGCAGCCTCTCTAAGAGTTGTATTGGTCATTAATTATCTATCCTCCTCTGCTCCCCCGGTTACTGAGCGTTGGTCATTGAGTTTCGACTGCGCTCAACTACCGCGTAGCCGAAATGAGTCGAAGTATGCTCCCCTGCTTCCTACTACCCACTATCCATCTTTTAAGGATAGATATTTTAAAATCAGCTAGTATAAAGAGTAATGTGATGCCAGGAAATAGTCACTGCGTTTACTGTCTTGAAATAGACATTTAATTCCAGAAGGTATGGAATCAAATTTGAGAAACAAACCTCAGAGACAATTGAGCAAAACTATCATATCATGTCCGCATAATTAGTTATGATTTAGATAGCTATTGCACCCCTAAAATCATAGCGATCGCAATATCTGTCTGAAGTTCAGCAGATTAGAAAAATATTGATAATACTTAAGAAAGAAGCTGCTGATTATTTTATATTACACAATAATTTTAGTTACTGTAATTAGCTAAAATTTAAAAGTGTGAAAATGGCAAATTTAACTGAATTTTCATTATTTGCTCCTCGCAACAAAGGAGCAGCTTTAATTGGGTCTTTTTCAGATTGGAAAGAAATTCCCATGTCAAAAGATGAAGATGGTTATTTTCGCACGAAAATACAATTGGAAGACGGTGTTTATCAATATAAATTTCGCATTCAAACCAAAAGCCCAAATTTTGCACTTGATGAATGGATAGATATCATTGACCCCAAAGCGACAGATGTTAATGAAACAGAAAAATACGGCATAGTACGCATTCAAGATGGGCAACGCATTGTTGATAATTACCTTTGGCAAAATGATGAAACGCCGTTGCCTGATAACCGAGAATTAGTTATATATGAAATGCACGTTGCCGATTTTACTGGTGATGAAGTTGATTCTAACGAGCAAGGCAAATATTTAGGGATAATTGCTAAGTTAGATTATCTTTGCGAATTGGGAATTAATGCAATTGAATTAATGCCAGTTAATGAGTACCCTGGTGATTATAACTGGGGCTATAAAATTCGCCACTTCTTTGCTACAGAATCTAGTTACGGTTCAACAGAAGATTTAAAGCGGTTGATTGACGAGTGTCATGGTAGAGGCATTCGCGTTTTTATGGATGGAATTTATAACCATACAGATGAAGAATGCCCTTTAATACTAATTGACCGAAATTACTGGTACTACGAACACAAACATTATCCTGAAGACCCAAATAATTATTGGGGACCAGAGTTTAACTATGATAATTACGACAAAAACTTAAATATTAAACCTGCATGGGAATACATCGGCGATGTGGTAAAATTTTGGATTCAGGAATATCACATTGATGGAATTCGCTTTGATGCAGTGCGGCAATTGGCTAACTTTGAATTTTTCAACTGGCTGACTAAGGAAGCGAAAAATTATGCTGCACCTAAAGAGTTTTACAACATTGCTGAACACATTCCCGATACAAACACTGTAGTCAAGCCAGATGGCCCATTAGATGCTTGTTGGCATGAAAGTTTTCGCTACTTTATAATTCCATATATTTGTGGGAAATCATTTGAATTAGAACAACTCAAGCAGATTTTAGATCCCAAACAGCAAGGTTATGCGATCGCTACCAATGTAATTAATTATTTGGCAACCCACGATCGCGAACGTGTATTACGAGAATTAGGCAATTGCGGCATCTTTGACGCCGCCGCATTTGAACGAGCTAAGTTAGCTGCTGCTGTGTTAATGACAGCGATGGGTATACCGATGCTGTGGATGGGAGAAGAGTTTGGCGAATATCAGCAAAAAAGCGAAGATGTGACCAAACCGCAAAAGATTAATTGGTCTTTATTGTCAAACGCTCAGAATCATGATTTATTTGAGTATTATCAAAAGTTGATTGCTCTACGCCAGCAAAATCCAGCTTTGCAAAGTGATAATATTAAGTTTTTCTACGAAAATGCAGATAATAAAGTGCTGGCTTACACCCGTTGGGATGAGCAGAATTCTCATATCATTGTCGTGGTAAATTTCTCCGACCAAAATCTAAATCAATATAAAATTTCAGACTTCCCAACTGCTGAGTATTGGCGAGATTGGGTTAGTAATCAAGAAGTGAAATCTAAAGAGGATGGTTTAGTTACTGACTTACCAAGCTATACAGCTAAAATATTTGTTTCAAATTCACAGTAATGTCGTCTGTAGCTCGTTAATGTCAAAAGGTTGTAAATACATTGTCGCAAGCAGTGCGTTCACTGGAGGTGTTGGCGCAGCCATCGCTCGTCAAACAAACTGCTTGCGTCGCAACACAGTAATAAGACTAGCGATGGGAGCAACAGCAAATAAAATAATATCGTGTCTGATCGGATCAGCCCAAAACCCAGATTGTAGAGACGCGATTTATCGCGTCTTGAAAGACCAATCATCTACACCAATAACCCTTAACCCAAGCGTATTGTGTGTGACATAACACCATCTGTGAATAAGGCGTTGGGCAGTAATTAACAGGAGGCTTTATGGTAATTTTTGATAATTTACGCTTCTCTTTGACGCTTTTGACAGCACTAGGCTGCGGGCTGGTGGCTGGCGTCTTCTTTGCCTTCTCGACTTTTGTCATGAATGCCCTTGCACGACTCCAGCCAAAGGAAGGCATTATTGCCATGCAATCCATCAATATCACTGCGATCAATCCGTTGTTTATGTTGGCACTCTTCGGAACGGCTGTGGCTTGCATTTTTTTAGCGATTTCCTCGGTGTTAAAGTGGCATCAACCTGGTGCTGCCTATTTGCTTATGGGTAGCCTCCTGTATCTCATTGGCACCGTTCTAGTAACGATCGCCTTCAATGTGCCGCTGAATGATGCCTTAGCGATCGCCAAACCCGATAGTACTGAAGGCGCGAACCTATGGGCTAGATATCTTACCAATTGGACGTTCTGGAACCACGTTCGGACAATAGCGGCACTGGCAGCAGCACTTGTACTTGGACTATGCGATCGCACGGTGAAATAGAAATGATGAATATGTATGATACCCTTTGCTTGGCAAAATGAAGCTATATGAGTATTCAAGCAGCATACGATAATTGGTCAGCCACATACGATGCTGACGAAAATCTGACGCGCGATCTCGATCGAATCGTCACCAGAGAAACCTTGATGGGTTTGAAGTGTAAATCAGTCGTAGAAATTGGCTGTGGCACAGGTAAAAATACACTTTTGCTTTCACAGATTGCTCTGAAAGTTTGTGCGATCGATTTTTCAGCACAGATGATCGAAAAGGCAAAAGAGAAAGTGAGGTCTGCGAATGTAGTGTTTATTACCGAAGACATTACCCAGCAATGGACTTGTGATAATGAGTCTGCCGATTTAGTTACTTGTAATCTGGTTTTAGAACACATCGAAGACCTCAGCTTGATATTTTCAGAAGCATCTCGTGTCTTAGTCAAAGGAGGACACTTTTTCATCTGTGAGCTTCATCCATTCAAGCAATATCAAGGAACAAAAGCTAATTTTCAAAGACAGCAAGAGTCCGTTGAAATTCCGGCATTTGTGCATCATTTATCAGACTTTTTTAACACAGCAAAAGTTCATGGCTTCCAACTTGAAGACTTCAAAGAATGGTGGCATGAACAAGATAAAAATAAACCACCAAGGCTTGTATCAATCTTGCTGAAAAAGTGAAGACAATTTTGGTGCACTGAAATTTAGAGTAATTGCAGAGATACTTGCAAGATTAATGGAAGATGAGCGATTAATTATGGAATTTCCAAAACAGGTAGAGAATATTTCTGTCAGCGCTGACAATACTTTAACATCAGAATTCTCGAAAAAGATTCATCACTCATTAGCACAGCGAGATCCTCAATTTATTGAATCATTGATGCCTATATGGTCATGGTTTTACCGTTATTACTTTCAAGTAAAAACTGATGGATGGCATCACATCCCAACAACAGGGAAAGTACTACTGGTTGGCTCTCACAATGGGGGAATGGCTTCTCCAGATTTAATAATGATGATGTACGATTGGTTTTCGAGATTTGGAACCGAGCGTTTGGTGTATGGTCTAATGCACCCTTACGCTTGGAAAGTGAGTCCAGAAATAGCAGGATTAGCTCAGAAATTCGGAGCAATTGTTGCACATCCCAAAATGGCTAGCGCGGCTTTCGATCGAGGTGCTAGCGTTCTGGTATATCCTGGTGGACAATATGATATGTTTCGTCCTCATAGCCAACGTTATAAAATTCATTTTGCCGGTCATCAAGGGTTTGTCAAGCTAGCTTTAAAACAAGAAGTTCCAATTATTCCTGTAATTTCCGTAGGCGCTCATGATAGCTTGATCGTATTATGTGATTGCTATGATTTCGTCAAACAATTGCATCAGTGGGGATTGCCGTGGTTATATGAATTAGACCCTGGTGTTTTCCCAATTTACTTAGGTTTGCCTTGGGGCTTGTCTATTGGGCCTCTGCCAAATATTCCTTTACCTGTGCAAATTCACACTCGTATCTGTCATCCAATTATTTTTGAAAGATATGGTCAAGATGCAGCTAGAGATCGTAACTATGTGAATGCTTGTTATGAAATAGTTCAAAGTCAAATGCAGGAAGAGTTAAATAATTTGGTTAGAGATACTCAGAAATCTAATTAAACCTCGTCTACCTTGAGAACCGTAGTTTTGTAGGTTGGGTGCAGCGATCGCGTAACCCAACATAAATCAGGTGGTAATGTTGGGTTGCGTTTCACTCCACCCAACCTACAAAAATATATCTTTTAATATTTTTAAAAAACTCTAGGTTTCAACATAGATGAGCTTTAAAACACGAATATTAGTGATGAAGTGACTTCTCACCCAGTATTTCCAAAAGCGATCGCTCCATAACTTCACTGACAAATTTATTACCTTGTAAGTTGAGGTGAATGTGGTCGTGAAACAAACCTTGGGGGTTGTTAGTTGAATTGAAATTCGGTAAAAAGTCTATATAGTTAATTTGCTGTGCTTTGGTAAAATCGCTCAAGCGCTGACGTGCTTTGATTTCGTAATCGCGGGGGCCTGGTTCACCAATTTCTCGTAGTAAGGGAGTCATCACCAGCAGAAATTTGCTGTTGCTTTGGCGAGTCAAGGCTTGAATTTTAGCGATCGCCTCCAGATTAATCCCGACGCGATCGCCTGATTCATTTTGCACAGCTTGCAGTTCAGGAATTGGCTTTTGCTTGATGATATAACGCTGCCACACTTCCACTAATGCCAAGGGAGGTTTACGATCGGGATAATTGCGATCGCGTCCTACTGGTAATGAAGTCGGAGGAGTTGCAAACAAATCATCAGTATTAATTAATAACACCACTGCTTGCGCGTTAAAATTGCCAAACTTCTCTAAATAAGCTAATTCATTTCTTGGCCCCCAAGAGTTAGCGGAAGCATTTAGCACTTCTACTTCCTGATAATTGCTATTAGTGGATGATGCTAGAGAACGCATCATCAAACTAGATATTGTATTAGTCTGATCGGTCCACCAACCACCATTAGCAATAGAATCACCTAAGAGGAGAATTCGCAGCCCAGAAGGTGCAGGTATCTTTTTTATCGGACTACCTCGCATAGAATATTCATTAATTTCAATGCGATTCCCAAAACGACGAGTACGTTGGTTAGGAGCCAACAAATAACCAATTTGCTCATCGCCAATATAAATCAGGGGATTACCAAAACCAAACAGCGATCGCAATCCAACCTCAATTACCACAAACAATCCCACAACCACCGCCAAAATTACGCTCAGTGCTATTTTCACCTACTCACACCCTCTGATACTGAGTTGCTTTTCAATGATACTGGGGGATTGGGCATTGGGCATTGGGCATTGGGCAAGGTTATTTTCATTGTCCCCTTGTCTCCTTGTCTCCCTTGTCCTCCTTGTCCTCCTTGTCCTCCTTGTCTCCTTATCTCCTTATCCCCACTCCCACTTCTAAATTTTTAAAGTGAATTTAACGTCATCCGCAAATAGAAGGACTACAATCAAAACGGACAAATATTTCATGCTCCAACAACAGAGGATTACAAAGCTGTGTCCGACTTAAATCGCGGAATTATGAAATTTAAGGGTGCAGATTCCCCAAAAGTAGTCACTATCTCTACCGTGTTGCTTCTGGGATCGATCGCTGCTCTCGTAATCTGGGCGCTGCAAGCTGCCTATGCGCTAAACTAAAACCATTAGTAGTCTAGAAGGACACTTGTCTTAAACGGTTTCCGTCTTAGCCAAGTGTCCATTTAGCAACTAATAAATAAACCCCCCTAATAACCATCAAAAATTTCAGAAAAACTTTAGATTTTAGATTTGAGGTTTTAGATGGAAAATTTAAATCTAAAATCCAAAATCCAGAATGTTTGAACCTTGGGGTATCTTAGTTATTTTAATTGTCTGCCCCCTTTTGGGCGGATTACCCCTGATTGCATGGATAACTTACGCCCTCAAACGGAAGCAGTTATCACAAGTTGGTACAGGAAATATTAGTGTATCAGCTGCCTTTTATCATGGCGGTAAAATTGTTGGAATTCTGGCAGTCTTGTCAGAAGCATTTAAAGGAGTTGCGGCAGTCTTACTCAGCCGCATTTTCTTCCCAGATGGATCGTCTTGGGAATTGCTTGCCCTAATCGCTCTGGTAATCGGTAGATATTGGATAGGCAGAGGAGCAGGTACGACAAATGTTGTCTGGGGATTTGTCGTACACGATCCACTGGTAGCGATATTTGTATCTTTCTTTGCAGGTATTACTTTTACAATTCTGCAATCAAGAAAGTTAGTCAAATTTGGGGTTTTGCTACTTTTTCCTTTGTTTGTGGCACTTCTGCACTTTAGCGATATTCCCAGAATACTTGCTGCTGTGGCCTTAGCTGGTTTAATGGGCTGGATTTACACCAAAATTCCTGATGATATGAAACTGCCAGCCCAAGAGGCACAAACAGAATCGCAAGCGATGTTGGAATTTTTACGCGGCGAGCGCACAATGGTTTCTCTAGATGAAGAGTTGAATGCTGCCATTGTCGGAGAAAAGGCAGCAACATTATCTCAAATTAAGCGCTGGGGCTATCCAGTGCCGAAGGGATGGGTACTAGCACCTATCGACAATCCAGAAGGGTTAACAGAATTTCTCCAGCCATCAGAATTATCTCCTTTGGTGGTGCGTTCCTCCGCTATTGGAGAAGACTCAGAATACGCTTCTGCTGCTGGACAGTATGAAACAGTTGTAAATGTTACTAGCCAAGAGGCATTACAAGAAGCGATCGCTCAAGTTCAAGCTTCCTACAATCATCCCTCCGCTGTCCAATATCGACGCGATCGCGGCTTAAATGATACAGCAATGGCTGTGTTGATTCAGCAACAAGTCCAGAGTGTATATTCTGGTGTTGCTTTCAGCCGCGATCCCATTACCCAGCAAGGCGATGCAATCATCATTGAAGCCCTTCCAGGCAGCGCGACGCAAGTCGTTTCGGGAAAAATCACACCAGAACAATATCGCGCTTTTGTCGTTGAAACAGAAAATTCTTACTCTGTACAATTAGAGGGTCAAGGACGAGTCCCGCAATCATTAATTAAGCAAGTTGCTTACCTTACTTACCGACTCGAAAAACGTTATCATGGCACTCCTCAAGATATCGAGTGGAGTTATGATGGGCAAACGCTTTGGGTGTTGCAATCTCGACCAATCACCACTCTGTTGCCCATCTGGACACGCAAAATCGCTGCGGAAGTGATTCCCGGAGTAATTCACCCCTTAACATGGTCAATTAATCGTCCCTTAACTTGTGGAGTTTGGGGAGAATTTTTTACTTTAGTTTTAGGCGATCGCGCTTTGGGGTTAGATTTCACCAAAACAGCAACTCTGCACTATTCCAGAGCCTACTTTAATGCGTCCCTCTTAGGAGATATTTTTCTCAGAATGGGACTACCGCCGGAAAGTCTGGAATTTTTAACCAGAGGAGCTAAATTAAGTAAACCTTCCTTGCAGTCAACTTGGGAAAATTTGCCAGGACTAGGAAAGTTGCTGAAGCGGGAATTAAGTTTAGAAAAGGACTTCAAGGAAGATTATCACAAACGATTCATTCCTGGGTTGTCGCAGTTGGCGCAGTCAGATATCGATAGCTTGGAACCACCCGCGTTGTTGGCAAGAGTTGATTTTATTCTGGAGTTGCTGCGTTATGGAACGTATTACAGCATTTTAGCTCCCTTGAGTGCCGCTCTGAGACAGGCGATTTTTCGGGTAAAAGATGGGCAAATCGATCATAGCGTCACCCCAGAAGTAGCGGCATTGCGATCGCTCAGTGCGATCGCAACAGATGCCAAGCAGATATTGGTTGAGTTTGAGCCACAGCAAGTATTTGAGCAATTAAAGCAAACCCCCGAAGGAGAAAAGATCCTCCAAGAATTTAACGAATTGCTGCAAGATTACGGCTACTTAAGCGAAGTAGGAACCGATATCTCCGTTCCCACTTGGCGGGAAAATCCCCAAATGATTCAGCAGATGTTTGTGCAGTTAATGCAGGGGAACGAACCACAAGCAGGTGCTAAAGACGCAATTAATAGTATCTTTGCCAGTAAGCGCAAACGCTCTTTTGTGCAACGCCGCGTGGATATCAAAGGACGAGTCACCGAAGTTTATTCCCGGCTTTTAGCTGAATTGCGTTGGAGTTTTGTGGCTTTAGAGAAAATTTGGTTAGAGTCTGGTTTACTTAGGCAAACAGGCGATATCTTTTTTCTCAATTTTGATGAAGTGCGGCGTTTAATTGGAGATGAAGATTCCAGCTTAATCGAACAGTTAAATGAGTTAGTGGAATTTAGGCGATCGCAATTCCTGCAAGATAGCGAGATTATTCAAGTACCTGTTTTAGTCTACGGCAATACACCTCCTCACCCCTTAGCTCCCTCTGAACTCTACTCTGACCAAATTTTACAAGGCATTGGAGCCAGTCACGGGCAAGCCGAAGGTAGGGTGAAAGTGTTGCGAAATTTACAAGAAGTGCCAGAAGTCGATCGAGATACGATTCTAGTAGTACCTTATACAGATTCCGGCTGGGCACCATTATTATTAAGGGCTGGAGGATTAATTGCCGAAGCTGGAGGAAGACTTTCTCACGGTGCGATCGTTGCTCGTGAGTATGGAATTCCCGCCGTCATGGATGTTCGCGGTGCTACATGGATCTTGCAAGATGGTCAACGAGTCAGGATTGATGGGTCTAGGGGTATTGTGGAATTATCTAACGATTTAAGACCCGAATGATTACCACTTCCTTGAAAGACTTGCCTGAAGAATCGGTTTCTCACAATGCCGAAATCAAGAAAAAGGTGATGTTACGCTTCGGCGATTTACCTCACCTAACTAACTTTTCTCAAGCACGTTTTGCTCCTGGACAAACCGCACCAGCACACGCGCATCAAGATATGTGCGAGGTATTCTTTGTAGAAGCTGGTTCAGGAGTAATTCACATTGATGATACAGAATACCCCTTGCTTCCGGGAAACTGCGTAGCCATTGAACCGGGAGAAGTACACGAAGTTGTCAATAGTGGCTCAACCGAACTTGTTTTGACATACTTTGGTTTGCGAGTCGAAAAATCGAGCTAATCATTAGACCTCTTGGCATTTGTGCCTTTTGCAAGAGGTCGGGAAATGGGGAAAGGTGAAAGGGGAAAGGGGAAAGGTTTTGAATACATCCTTTCCCCTTTACTCCTTATCCTTTCCCCAGACCACAAGGAAAGTGAAAAATGCTTATCCGAACCGTATTGACCCCTCTTGGACACGGAGAGGAAAGTCAAAACCCTAATTTCTCGTTGCTCATCCCTTTCGCCGTGGGAGAGGGAGGCTGTCCGGGAGAGGTTCATCGAACTCACGTTAATATACCAAGGGTGTCGCCCCGCGCATCTGACGCAAAGAATTTATACAAGCAGGACAATCACAACCAAATAAGTCGATTGCCACATTGCTTTCTTCATCATTAAACTCCAGCATGGGAGCATCTTCTTGAGAAAACTCTATTTCACGTTGATAGTTAGGAATTTGAGCCAATACAGAAGCCCTGGCACATACTAAACCCACTTTATGTTTATTGCGTATACAAGATAGACGATCTGTGCTTTTGACTCCTGGTTCTGGCTCCATAGCTTGTGCGTGATTCAGCATTACTCCCATAGAGAGAAGAGAGCTAATCAGCACTGGAGAAGAAAGCAAACTCAGTATGAATTTGTTCATTGGTTTTCTTGAAAAACAATCTCGATTGCTCAGATTATCCGATTAAATCTTACAGTGCAAGTAAATGTGTATCAGGAATAGCCCAAAATTCAGATGTAAAGACAATACTTTTCGGTTAAAGGGGAAAGGGAAAAGGTTTGAATTTACCTTTATCCCTTACCCCGATGTTGGATTTTTTGGCGTTAGGGACTGACAAATAAAAAAATATACAACTTTTCTTGTAAGGTGGGCGTCTCGCCATTGGTGTCAAATTAACGTGAAACCGAACGTCCGCTAGGGATTAAAATCCCTGTCTCATAGCAAAAGTCCTCACTCAGAGGACTGAAGATTACAGTCCATTTTAATGGACTTGGGTTATTAGACTGCCGTTTTAACGGTGGGCGGACGCTTCAGTCAAAGTAGAAGTTGCTACAAGCTGCGCAAAACACGGAAACGCGAAGGCAGAAGCTCTTACAGGCTGCGCGAAACACCGAAACGTGAAGGCAGAAGCTCTTACAGGCTGCGCGAAACACCGAAACGTGAAGGCAGAAGCTCTTACAGAGAAGACGGAAGTTGTTACAGGCTGCGCGAAACACCGAAACGTGAAGACAGAAGCTCTTACAGAGAAGACGAAAGTTGCTACAGGCTGCGCGAAACACAAAAGTGTTAAAGCAGAAGTTGCTAAAGGGAAGGCAAAACAGAGAAGTTTATTGTTATACGAGGACTTTAATACTCAAAATAAGGGCTAGAGCCGCTTACTACAAACTACAAATCCGATTTTTCTGTGACACTTGCGTAAGTCCTATAATAGGATTTTCAACAGACTTTATCAAAAATTAAAGAGGTTGATAGTCAAAGTAGGTATTTTTTGAGCGCTATTGATTGCCATGTTTATCTTCAATAAAAAATATTTTTATCTCACACTTTTACTATTTTTAATAGAGGTATGTATTGCAGTTTTTATAAATGATAGTTTTATTCGTCCTTTTATCGGTGATGTTTTAGTAGTTATATTAATTTATTGCTTTGTCAAAGCTTTTTGGAATATACATTCATCCATAGTCGCTTTATCAGTTTTTGCCTTTGCTTGTGCAATCGAGATTCTGCAATATTTTAATTTTGTAAATAATTTAGGATTACACAAATACAAGGTTTTGGCTGTTGCTTTGGGAAGTGTATTTGATTGGAAAGATATTATTGCTTATGCAATAGGTATCATAATAGTCCTATGGTTGGAAAATAGAACATGATTACTCGATCGAGTATTTTGCGGCGTTCAATAGGGGGAGTAAATTCACGAAAAATATTCTAAATTCCATCATATCTATCTCCAATACAAGTCAGTATAAGAGCTATGATTTGGCTGTTAACCCAATTAGATTACAAGATTATTTTCTTGGAATGAGGCTGCGTAGGCGCAGCCCGCCGTAGGCATCGCAACCAAGTTGTGAAGACGTACAGCTTTATCATCTTTCCAATCACAGGGTTGTCCGATTACTCACTTCTCTCATATTTTTATAACAATCTTTTGGTTTTACTTATTTATTATTTTTAGGAGAATATAAACTGGGATGCATTGGTTTTCTTCGTTTTACTTGAAGATTATAAGGCATTTCAAAAACTAATTTATTACCCATCACATAGTATTGAAATCGACGTTTGATAATATCGTTAAATCTAGAAAGAAAATCATAAAAAATGATCGGATTTTTTCGGAATTCTCTCAATGCTAATAACCAATTTCCTTGTTTGAGAGGCAATAAAACTTGATTGTAAGCTAAATTTTTGTTATAAACTGCAAGATTAGAAGACAGAGCACGCATTAAAGCTAGATTTTTTTTCACAACTTTTTGCTGCATAAAAGAATAAGTAGCTATGCAAGATTGATTTAGACGTTTTAATCGGCTTTCACGTACAAGAGAAGAAGTGCGTGAACGGTAGAAATAATAGGCTTCTGGCACTAGAAAAAAGCGAGCGCCATTAATTAAGCATTTCATGTCAAGCCAAAAGTCCTCAGCTATGCTTAGGGTTTCATCGTACTCAATGCTGTGTTTAACCAAAAATTCTCGTTTGAACATAGGCTTACTTAAACCAAGATGTAGCCCTGGTTTTCCATAGACATCTGTCTCTACGAAATAAACGATATCAATTTGGAGAATTTTATCTATATGTTCTCCACTTTCTTGAATCAATGTACTCCAAGGAGATGTTGCACCATCTTTGATAAAATAAACATCGTCTGCAATCATATCTGCATTTGCTTGTTCTGCCAGCAACACAAGCTTTTCTAATCTTTCATGAGCATACCAGTCATCTGAATCCAGAACAGCAATCCATTCTCCTTGGGCTGCTTTGATAGCAAGATTACGCGCAGCAGAAACCCCAAGGTTTTGTGGATTAACTATCACTTTGAGACGTTCATCGGTAAAACTCTTGGCAACTTCTACAGTTTTATCAGTTGACCCATCATCGACAACGATAACTTCAAGTTCAGCGAGTGTTTGATTTAAGACTGACTCTATTGCCTCCTTAATATAAACTTCAGTATTGTAGGCAGGGATAATTACAGAGACTTTAGGATTCATCAAACTAAACTCCTGACTAATCGCTATATGTTTAGATTAGAATGTTAAAATTCCAATGAAAATTTGTTGAAGTAAAAATTCAGAAGTCAAAATCAAGACACTTAAGGATTCCTTAGCGTTAGCGTTAGCGTCACTGCAAGAGAAGCCTTTGGTAGAGAAGGAGCTTCGCTCTCAATCGGGAACTTAGACCCATTAATGAATTCTTATATCACCAAATTTTCTTGTTTTGTGAGGTTCTTAAAGCTGATGATTTCTTTGCTAATTGTCCAGAATTCAGAATAAATTATGAATTTTGAGAAATGTATTTTGTTTGATAATAATTTATTTTTTCATAGCGTAATCATCAATGATTTTTACTTATTTATATTCCAGATAAGTGAGACTTATTGGAATTTTTGTTTGTATGAACTACATACACGAGTTGTATAGTAGCACAACTGTGACTGCTGTTGTAAAAATTCAAAATTTTGATGATGTACCAGTTGCTGTTGCACGTTTTTGGGAACTTTTATGCATGTTCCTCAGATTTTCTTGTGTGTATAGCGACGCGGCGTATAAACCCAGATATTACCATCACGGCGCTTGATAGTTCGGGTTTTTGTGGAACCAACGAGAATAATTGTCCGCATATCAGCGCTTGCTGGCGTTAACTGCTCAAGTGCGATCGCTTTTACCGTTTGTCCTGGGCGGCCGAGATTCCGGGCCAATACTACTGGTGTATCTGGTGTTCGATGTCGCAGCAAAATATTTCTCGCTTCTGCCAGTTGCCAAGTACGCTCTTTGGAAACAGGATTGTAGAAAGCAATAACGAAATCAGCCTCAGCAGCAGCCGTAATTCGTTGGGCGATCGCAGACCAAGGTTTCAAGATATCAGAAAGGGAAATAGCACAGAAGTCATGCCCAAGGGGCGCACCAATGGCTGCTGCTGCTGCCTGCATTGCAGAGATGCCTGGGGCCACATGAATGTCGATACTGTCCCATTCGGGTTTAGCATAGCGATCGCATACCTCAAAAACCGCTGTTGCCATTGCATAGATACCGGGATCGCCAGATGAAACTACAGCTACATATCGCCCAGATGCAGCCAAATCTAGGGCCATTTTTGCTCGTGCTTCTTCTTCGCGGTTGTCAGATTCATGCCGTTGCTTGCCATCAGCCAGAGAACCAATTAAATCTAAATAAGTTTTATAACCCACTAGGTCAGTTGCCGACTTGAGTATCTCCTTCACTTCGGGAGACATCCACGGCGAACCACCAGGGCCCGTGCCAATAATCGCTAACCGTCCGCGTGGCTGACCGATGGTATTGGGGTCAATTACTTGAGGGGCAATAGCGATCGCAATGTTAGCAGAAGGAGAAGATAAAGGGGATGTACCTGTGGCGGCGATCGCTGCGGCTTGGGCGGGGCTATAACCTTGTGAAAGTAGACTTTCTAGCTGATTTGGGGTAAAAAAGCGGGTGGGCACTTTCAAGGCGCTAGCTACGGCGTGGATTGCGGGATCGGCGGCGGCGATGGGTGCAAATATCCCGGCGACTGATGCTGTTTCTAGTTTGGCATCAGCTAGTAGCTGTGGTACTAAAGCTACTGCATCATCAATCATGCCACTCATTGCGATCGCGATCGTTGCTGGATGGTAGACAAGGCAGTTGGCTGTAGGAGTCACCAAACGTTCTGTAACTTGGATGGTCAAATCTCCCTTGGGATCTATCGGTAATTTACTATCGCTTAACCAAGGTGCTATTCCTTCGAGATTAACTTGCGCCCCAGCTAACACATCTGAAATAAATTTCTTCGCATCGTCTGGGTTTGCTAAATGGTATCCAGAGGGAGGAGATAACAGCGTTGTGCCTAAACGTAAATCGCCTGTGGTCGTAATTGCAGCTTTGACATCCAGGGCTTCGGCAATGCGACGCGCTAAATCGTTTACTCCACCAAGTCCGCCCAAAAGAGGGACAACAGCACTACCATCTTCAGCTACAGCTAGCACTGGTGGTTCCTGTCGTTTATCCGAGATTACCGGAGCTAACGTCCTAATTAAAATGCCGGCAGCACAAATGCCAATCAACGGCCTTCCCTGCACAAATAACTCGCGCAGCGTCTCGCCAAAATTCGTAAAGCTAATATCAACCCCAGATGTGCGACCCTCTAAACCGTATAGCGTTGCCCCTGGTAGGACAGTGATTATTTTGCGTGCTACTGTCACGCTATTTTGACCTAGTATTAAAATGGCGGGTGCAACATTCATTATCATAAGTAGATATCTTGCAAAATTTGATATCCTTCAAATGAAACCACAGATTTAGTCATATAGTAGCTTTTTTAAACCTATTTTGGGTTTATCCCATATTAGGTTTTAGAATTTAACAGAGTTTAGCAATATCTACTAACTTTTATCGAGATCGAACAAACCATCGCCAGAAAAAAGGCGAGCTAAGGTGCCTAAATCAGTTTTCAGTGAAGATTACAATCGGTTTCGCCAGTTACTTATAGAAGCTCGGAAAGCTGCCAAGCTTACTCAAACAGAGTTGTCAGCCAAGCTAGAGCTTCCACAATCTTATGTATCAAAGTATGAACGTGGAGAACGTCGTCTTGACGTGATTGAATTTTTACAAGTTGCCCAAGTTCTGGAAATCGATCCGCTTGCTTTTATTAAAGAACTGTTGAAATACCAAAAGGAGACATAATAATCATTATTCAGTATGTTGACTTTAACGCAGCAGATACAATCATTAATACCCAATACCAGAACGAATGGCATGAGATTAGTAATACTCTTACTAGAATGCCTTTGCACATCAAGGCTTCAGATCAAGCTGGAATTCAGGGTAATACAATATTTGATCCAGTAGGTACGAACGAATATATTAAAGCTGCTTTTATTCATGATGGTTGGCAATCAAATATTTTCATTCCAGCACCTTATAAATTTTTAGGTACAGATGTTGATTTGGCCAAATCTGGCATCATCATTGAAATTCAATTTTCTCACTATGCCTATTTACTCAATAACACTTTGCGTTCAGAATTGTTTTTCAAAGCTAAAACTGAATTTGTTGGATACCCGACTAATTTGGTAATTATAGTAACAAAGGCTCTGATGTTTCCTGCTTCTAATAGCACTCTTTATTACGAGCAAGCTCTTAATCAGTTAAAAGCTTTGACTAAATACCAAGTTTTTGATGTACCAATCAGATTGGTTGGATTATTTGAACAACAAAATACAATAGTACCCATCATCTGGACTGAGTATTCATCTAAAAGATATTCTAGAACTGTGAATACTAGAGTTAGTCGCCAATGCCAAATCATTGCTGGACGTTCAGCCCGTAGTCGTTGTCTGCTTCGCTTATTGTAATAATTTCTCTATTAACTCCATAATCTCAGTTCAGTTTGTTCTACTTCTTCTATTTTTTTTAATATTGGATTTTGCAAAGAGGTCTTTTGACCGTTACCATTAAGCTTTGGATCTATTGGAATCTCTTCACCTCTTAGATTAGCTGCAAAAGCAGATTCTTCATAGATTAATCTATCTTCCATTTCTTGCAAGTGATACTCTTCTGGAGAAATTTTTGCTTTGCTGCGTTCTGAAGCTTTATTTCCTACTTGCACATCAAATTTAAATTTATCAATAGATTGACCAGTTTTTTCAACATAATCGCGTAATGTTTTTAAATTTGGAAAACAACCATTTTTATCTGGATTACCACTGAGACGACGCAACGCAACTTGATGATACTTTGGTTCAATTTCTGAGCCGATAAAATGGCGTTCATGGTTTCTGGCAACCACTGCCGCAGTACCAGATCCCATAAATGGATCTAGAACAAGATCATTTTTGTTAGTTGTAGCTAAGATAATTCTAGCTACCAAGTCTTCTGGAAATTGACAGGGATGTATAGTTTGTTCTTCATGGTTGTGTTTCACATTCCGAAATAGCCAAATATCACCAGGATTTTTTCCGTCTGGATTGCATGAAAGTTCCCCCTTCCGATTTCCCCGATAATGTTTCTTATTTTGATACTTTTGGGGAACTCTAATAGCATCTAGATTAAATTTATAGTTATCTGATTTAGTAAACCAAAGAATAGTTTCATGTCTACAAGAAAACTTTTTTTGGGCATGAAGACCATGTTGCCTAGCCCATATAATCCGGTTGCGAGGAATTAATCTGCATGACTCTAAAATCGGAAAAAAGCGAATATCCAAAGGAATTAGCATTCCTCGGTCAGAAAAAGCACCAACTTGCCAAAATAGCGAACCTGTATTTTTGAGAATCCGGCTACACTCAAGCAGAACGGCTGTTTGTTCTGCCAAATAAATCTCAAGAGCCTGTCTTGATTCGTATTCTTTGCCTAGATTATAAGGTGGAGAAGATATAACTAAGTCAACACATTCATCTGGCAGATTACTCAGCAGTTGTAAGCTATCCTCTAAGAGAATCTGGTCTAAGGGTAGATTCTCTCTATTAATCTTCATTACGATACCTACCTCGCAAGTAATACTAGGCTTTTGTCATCATAACCTATTTTAGGTTATTAGCAAATTATTAAGAAAAATATCAATAATAAGTAGAGTATAGTAGCATACTTCCTTTAGGGCTTTACCTTGCTACCGTAGACATACCAAAAGGCGATGTAAAGGCGATCGCACTCCTAATTCTCTCAAAAAAGTGCGATCGCTTATTAAATTAGAGATTGGGACTCCAACCAAATATCTAAAGAATTTCTTTCCCAATCCCCAATCCCAACTCAATTAGCTTTACGTTCTTTCAGCACTTGATCTAGCAAGTCTCTAGCAGGTTGTGCTTTAGCCAACGCTACTTGATGGTCATTATAAGCACGAACAAGGCGAGAAAGACCGCTCACACCTGTCTTGAGTTGCTCCAGTTCTTCACCAGCAACTAGTTCTCCATCAAGCATCCGCCCAATCAACGGTTTGATATCGCCCACTTCCTGCCGGACTTTTTGGAGCTTTTCTAGAGAACTCAGTAAGGTTTTTAGTGAGTTCAATATGTCATCAATATCCTGGGCATCCTCCACTGGTTCAGGCGGATTTTCAATTGCGATCGTATTTTTGTCTGAAGCTGTAGGCAATTCCTCTACAGACGTTTCACTTGTAACCCCGTTTGACCGTGCCATCAACGCTTCCTCAAGGAATTTTTCTCAGTGTATCGCTGATTTCAAGTTGCCAAAGATAGTATTGTTATAATTCGTTAAATAAATACTTGTACAAATTCAACTCTACGTTGCGATCGCGAAACCAAAAAATTCTTTTAGCTTTAAATTGGGGCTATTTCATTCTATTTTGAGGATTCAATTGGTATAGGTATAAGTAAAAACAACGGACAACATATAAACACAGCAATAATGATTGATTTTGAACCTTGGGACAGGTTGTTGCGTCAGTATGTCGATCGCCAAGGTCGTGTAAACTATATTGCTTGGAAAACTGAGCAACCTGAAGCGATCGCAGATTGGTTGTCCAGTCAAAAAAATCTGGCTTTTACATCTAATAGCAACACTTCTGAGCAATTGGCATTGTGGATCAACCTTTACAATGCGTTCACCATTTCGACAATTTTAGAAAGATACCCGCTTGAATCAGTTCGTCCGCGCATCTTAGGCATTCCCAACTGGCTGGCTTTTTTGTGGTTCTTCCAACGTCGTGCTTATTATATATTTGACAAGCATTACAGTTTAGCCCAAATAGAAAACCAAATTCTGCGGAATCAATTGCAGGAGCCACGAATTCATTTTGCAATTGTCTGCGCTTCCGTTGGTTGCCCGTTACTGCGGGCTGGAGCTTATTTTCCTCAACAAGTTACTCAGCAGTTAGATGAAGATACCCGTCGCTTCATAAACAATCCTGAAAAAGTTCGTTATGACTCAGATAGTAAAACGCTCTACTGTAGCAAAATCTTTAAATGGTATCGTCAAGATTTTCTTAAGGTCAAATCCTCGATTCCAGAATATATCCGCTCCTACCTAGAAACAGACCTGCCAATAAATGCCTCAACGCCAATTTCCTATCTCTACTATGACTGGAGCCTGAATCAGCGAATATCTTGATAAAATTGTTTCAGATAATTTGCATCAACGCCAATCCCCCACAAAAAACCGATATAAAGGTAGATTGCGTTTGCTTTCCAGCTACCCCATTTTGCGACGCGGCGATCGGAAGAGTGAACAATGCGGTTCACTAGATAAATACGTCCTTTTTTAACCAATCTCAGGCATAAATCTCCATCTTCCATAATCGGTAATGCCTCATCAAATCCGCCGCAATCCCAAAAGTCAGTGCGACGACAAAACATTACCTGATCTCCGAACAACAGGCGCAATCCTCGAAAAAACAGGTGAGGCTTAAATAGCAATGGTGCATAGAAGGTTTTTAAATAATTATGTAGAGAGATGCCCCAGCGAGTCGTTTGAGATCCACTCATCAGAGAAATGAACCCCCCACAGGCAATGGTTGACTCTGCTAGAGTTTGCTCGATTACAGCGATTAGGTCATCCGGCACCCAAGTATCTGCATGAAGAAAGCAAAGAATATCTCCAGTTGCAGCCGATGCTCCGTAATTCATCTGAATAGAACGCCCACGCTGTTCAGATGAGAGAACTTGTACGCCTAGCGACTGATTGAATGACTCAAAGCATTGTTTTGCAACTGCCACTGTCTCATCATCGCTGCCACCATCTACTACTATCACTTCAAAAGCAGGCGGATTAAGTAAAGTCAATTGGCGCAATGTCCGCTCTAAGCTAACTGCTTCGTTTAAAGTAGGAATGACAATCGAAACTTGAGACATGCAGTATAAGTAGTTTTATCGTTGCTTTTATTCTACTTGCTTAATGTTGACAAGCTCTTAGTGCAGCATTTCATTAATTCGCTAGAAATTAATGAAAGGCAATACCCTGCATTGTTAATGCGGCGGCGGCCTTGTTAATGCATCAGCTTGCATTGTTAATGCGGCGGCTTGCATTGTTAATGCGGCGGCGGCCTTGTTAATGCATCGGCTTGCATTGTTAATGCGGCGGCGGCCTTGTTAATGCATCGGCTTGCATTAAAAACGCTACGTTTTTACGCATAACTGTACTTAGTCTAAAGGTCAACACTCCTGAGCATGGTAAGTAGCTTTTAGTAGTTTTCCCCAAATTGCATTGTAAGGATGTACAACCTTTGTTGGATGACCATTTTGAAAGATCGGCCTGCCTTCGTTTGCCCACTGAAAAATTCCACCACTCAAGTTATAAATGCACTTAATCCCGGCTTCATCCAGTTTTTGGGCTAATTTTGCGCTCCGGTAGCCAACAGCACAGTACACAACAATTGGTCTATCTTGGGAAACTGTTGCAACTGCTGTTAAGTCATCTGTGAGAGGATCTATGCGTACTGCTGTTTCGATATGGCTTACTGCATACTCAGCTTGACTCCGTGCATCTAGCACTAATGGACGGGGTTTTGCAGAATCTAATAGTAATTGAGCTAATTGGTTACAATTAATTTCCTCAATAGTAGGAAACTGAAATCCAATCAGAAGTTTAAGAAAGTTAAATGTGAGCGATCGCACTTGTCAAAAGACTCTCTGGTTGAGAAACAATACTGACGGGGGCTGTGTTTAATGTTTAAATACTTAATCGGAAAAACTCAAGTCTACAAAACAAATAGATAACTCATCAAGATTAGCTGATTTGCAAGTAAATATACTTATAATAATTACAGCATTTACTAATCACCTGCGATGATTTATGGCAATTCTTCAACTGATTGAACCTGAAGTTAAAAATCTGGGTGGTTTTTCTGCCCGCCGCAGTTTGCCATATCCTAATCGCCAAACGGTTGGGCCGTTTATCTTTTTCGATCATCTTGGCCCATCCGTTATGCCCCCCAATCAAGGCATTGATGTCCGACCACATCCTCATATTAATCTGGCAACGGTAACTTATTTATTTGATGGTGCTTTGATGCATCGCGATAGTTTGGGTACTGTACAGGAAATCCAACCAGGTGCAGTTAATTGGATGACAGCGGGAAAGGGGATTGTCCATTCAGAACGCTCACCTGACTTTGACCGTCAGCAAGAAGCTACTATTCATGGCATTCAAACCTGGGTTGCTTTACCTGTTGAACACGAAGAAACCGAGCCAACGTTCATTCACTATCCGGCTGAAATCCTTCCCACCTGGGAAGAGAATGGCGTTATCATCAAACTTATTGCTGGGCAAGCATTTGGCTATACCTCACCTGTAAAAGTTCTCTCACCTATTCTCTATTTAGATGCAGTGTTGTCTGCTAACACCCACTTCACTATCCCTACAGATTATTCACAAAGGGCAGTATACAGCGTCACGGAAGGATTGAGGATTAATGATGAACCGATAGAGCAATATCGTTTCGCTATTCTAGAGCCAGGCGATCGGGTTGAAGTTTCTGCTACAACTGCTGCTCGATGTATTGTTATTGGCGGTGAGCCGTTAGGTACACGCTACAAATGGTGGAATTTTGTCTCTAGCCGACCAGAGCGAATAGAGCAAGCGAAAGCTGATTGGCGCAACTCTCGTTTTGCTAGCGTGCCAAATGAAACAGAGTTTATTCCACTGCCAGAAGTGGTAACAGAAGCTAATCCTTTTTCATAAGTGTGTCACACTTGGACATTTACTATCTTGCTTTAAAATGGCCGATTTTAACCCAAGTTGCTAGTTACTCTTATGGGCGATCGCTTTGAGATAGTTACAGCTATTTTCAGGTAAAAGACCATACAGTAGGGGCGCAAGACCTTGCGCTTCTACAACAGATGTGGTTTCAATACTTGTCGGGTTTTGGGAAAAGGCAAAGAAAAAAGCTTTAACCTTTCCCCTTTAACCTTTTCCCCTTTCCCCAATTCTGAGTTCAAAATCCAAAACCTGATAGGTGTATAGAGTTTCATCTGCATATTATATGGTGAAATATGGTAGCAACTGCTGTGAGGCAAAGCCAAATGACACTTATACAATTGTGGCGATTTATCACAATGATGCTGGCTTCCTTCAGTCTAGGCTTGTCTATGGCTCATTTGCTAGAACTACCGCGAAGAATACAATTTGACCAACAACTCTGGGTAAAAGTAACCGTTTTTGAAAATGTTTATCGGTATTTTGGCTCAGTTGGTGCCGCATTTGAAGTTGGCTCAGTTCTAGCGGCAATTGTGTTGGCGTTCCTCGTCCGTAAACGTGGCTCAACATTTTATTGGACGTTAGGAGGAGCGATTTTTTTAGTGCTGGCTCTTGTGAGTTGGGTAATATTTGTAGCCCCCATGAACGCGGAATTTGCAACGTGGCTGACTAATCCCGTCCCGTCAAACTGGACGCGATATCGTAACCAATGGGAGTATACATATGCAGTCAATGCCTTGCTCAAAATAATTGGCTTCAGTTCGCTAGTAATTTCTGTGCTGGTTGAAACAACAAAACGAAAGGTTGCTCATTCTAATCACTTGTAAGAAAGTTCAAGTTGGTGATTATTTTAGATAGCACTTGCAAGTTAACCTCACAAATAAAGGAGATAGCCCACTAGTTCGGGCATTGCTAGAATCACTTGTAGGTGACTGTAGCGATCGCAAATCCAATTGCTAAAAATAGAAAGTAAAAGCCTAGCCATTAGGTAAATCAGAGATGTTTATTTTAAAGGTACTGATCGCAATTGTTTGGAACATTGCTATCTTTGGTGGTTTACTATTCTTGCCAGCAGGAACATTCGACTGGTGGCGTGCTTGGTTATTCCTCGGCGTTGTCGAAATTGCGACGATCGCCACGATGATTGGTGTTTTCCGAGAGAATCAAGACTTGCTCGATGAACGGTTCAAGCCTCCTATCCAAAAGGAACAACCACTTACCGACAAGATTATCACCAGTTTGTTGCTGATCGCGTTCCTCGGTTTGGTTGCCTTCATTCCTTTAGATGTGTTTCGATTTCAGCTGCTGGTGAAGCCAGGAGCGATCGCTTCGGCTGTGGGATTGATCTTTTTTATTGCAGGTTGGTGGATTATCTCTGCTTCCTTCAAAGCTAATACATTCGCGATCCCTGTGGTGAAGCATCAGGTAGATAGGCAACAAACGGTCATCGATACGGGAGTCTATAGCATTGTACGGCATCCGATGTATGCAGGGGTAACTCTGGACATGATTGGGATGTCTCTGTGGCTGGAGTCTTACGCTGCGGCATTGCTAGCGATCGTTCCCATTAGTTTACTAGTTGTGCGGATTGCCTTTGAAGAACAATTTTTGAAGCAAGAACTCAAGGACTACGACGCTTACACCGAAAAAGTTCGATACAGGCTGTTACCGTACCTCTGGTAACTCAGAATTTAAGGTGCATCGTGAGTGTAAAGTCACTGGACAAGAGGGAGCAAATTGTTGAAAGTCAGCGTCAGCAGTAGATAATTCAACTAAAGTTTTAGGTGTAAATAGATGCACAATGGTTTTAGGAGTAAACTGCCACTACTGCTGACATTCTGCTTATTTACTAGCTTTTTGCCTGCCTCTGGCTCAGTTTTATGTCCAGCCCTTGCCTCTGAAGAATACTATAAAGCAGCTAGAAATTATGGCAGAGATGGACGTGCCGGAACCGATGGGCGATCGGGTAGAAATGGTAGCAGCGGTGAAAACCAAAATATTTTTGTCAATGGTTCACCTGTAAATCTTGACTTGTCGGGCAAAGATGGTGAAGACGGGGAAGACGGGGAAGATGGTTATCAACCTAACTGTGGTTCCCAACGCGGCGATCGCGTCAGCCATGATATAAACGCACCAGATGGTGGTAACGGTGGTAATGGTGGCAAAGGAGGAGATGGGGGAAATGGTGGTTCCCTGACAGTGTATTACAGCAATTTGGCAGACTTACGGAATCTTTCTGTGCGGGCAACTGGTGGAGAAGGTGGGCGCGGCGGTAGAGGTGGTAGGGGTACGGAAGGCTGTAACTGTCACAGACGAAGATGGGAAGTAAAAACCTGCCAGGGAACTCCTGGTAGCCCTGATTACAAGTGTACTGAAAAGGTTTATCGATGTAGCGATGGTAGCGATGGGCGAGATGGCAGCGATGGTAGCGATGGTAGCCAAGGGCGCTTAGGAATTTTAAGTATTGTTAATAGCAAGGAACCTTTGGCAGCTGATACTCCAACTGTGCAGCTAGCAATGTCGGAACTGGTAAATAAACAGTTCCACCTCTCCAAGAATAAGTGGAATCAACGCACAGGCGCAGCTTCTCTACTTGCACCTGGTTCTGCGATCGCCGATGATTACCGAGAGTTTGAACAGCGTCTAGAAGAAGCTTTTCAAATAGTTTGGCAAGAAAGACAACCTATTACCAGCTTTGGCAATCAAGCCGTAACATTAAATTTAACTGATAACAAACAAGTAGAAATTACTTTTTCTGAGGAATTATGGGTTGAAGGTAACAGCAAAAGTGAGGCTAACTTAACAACATTTACCGTTAACCATGCCATTCCCAAAAAAGATGTCACTCGGTTAGCTGTGGCAGAGTTTGCCGATGCCGGACAAAACCTCAACTTAAAAATAGTCGATTTGGCAGCCAAGTCTGATGCTATTAATACTCAATTTCGCGTCAAATTCCGGGCCCAAGATAGTTCGCACGGTTTTTCTGGCTACAAAACTGAATTTGAAGGGGATATTCCCACAGAACTTGTGACTCGTGACTACAACCGTTTTACTCTAGCTTTGGGCAAGCTTAAAATTCCTGACGACGCTTTACGCCCTGGTGTCAACGTTGATATTGAAGTCGTAGCAACTCGTTCTTTAGGAATACGTTCTGCCAAGCAAACTATTAGCTGGCAGGGTGCAATCCGCAAGCCTAGATAAACTTTAAGAAGATTTTTTCCCATCTGAAACCATTTGCGAGAGAATATAGGCTGCAAAATCCAATAACTGATCCAGCAAAAAGCCAATGATGCCGATGTATAAGATTTCCTGGATTATGTAATCAGTATTGCCAGCTTTATAAGCATCCCAGAGGGTAAAGCCAAGTCCTCTTGGGCCTGTTAACATTTCTGTGGCAATAACGATAAACCAGGCTACCCAAATGCTAACTTTCAAAGCATGAAATATATGAAAAATAGCTACTCGAAAGTTATTATTCTGTCTCTTGAAATGCCGCATCCCTATTGCTGTGTTAATAATCATCGTCCAAAGAGTTCCCAGAAAAACTACTACAATAGCAGCCGAGTCGCTCTCTTGAAACGCAATGAGGGCAATAGGTAGCAAAGCTATAGGAGGGATACTATGTGGTATCTGAAATATCAGCCGAAATAGCTGATAAACCATGCTATTTATCCCGATTAAATATCCAATGAAACCACCCAATACAACTGCTGGAATATAACCAACAAATAACCGTTGCAGGCTAGCTAAAATGTCTAAAAACATATTATTTTCTCTGCCTCAGTTCTCATGGAAAACATTCGGTAAATACTGCGGCAACAACACAAAACAGGGCTGAGAAAAATGTATTGGATGACACATTCTATTTTGTTGCTAAAAGATTTTTATATCTTCTCCTCATTAATTATTAATTAGAAAACTTAGGTGTTATTACGATGTGATAGTAGTAGTACAAAGAAGAGGTAAAGCTTGACTTGACTAAACTTTATCAGAAATGCAAAGTTTAATTAGTAAATTAAATACAATTTCTATAATTTATCAAATAAGGCAGTTATTGCTAGAGCTTACGTGCGTAGTTTACCGCCGTAGGTCTTACTCTGAGCCTGTCGTACTCCTTCGGAGAAGCAAGCTACGCGGAGCGTCTCGTAGAGAAGGGCATCGCTCCTTGATTATCTAAGCTGATGGAACCAACCAGAAAAAGTCTTGAACGACATATAAAAATCAATTGGATGGGTATCCAAACCCCAACCAATTGTAGACACTTGTAAATAATGACACAGATGGCTAGTTATCTTTAATAAAAGACGCGATCGCCTTTTTGATCGGAGAACCGGAATCGTCTCTGGTGTAATACGTAAGACCTTGATCGATGAATGCAGAGGTAGTATCTATTAACTGCTGAAGAATCTCGGAATTAGTATTATCTATTTCTGGACTAACTTTTTCTCCAGTAAATTTATTTTTCCGTTCTTCTGGAGGTAAGACAATGCGAGGATCTTTATAAGTCTCTTTTGGTTTGGGTTTAAATGTCTCATTTAAGTCAAACTGAAGACGTAAGTAACGTTTAGACTCATATCCACCCATAATTTGTCGGCAAATCGTACTATCAATCTCAGATGTAGGTTCCATGAAGATGTTAGTAAGATTTTTGATCCAGTCTAAGCCTCTCCATTTGCTGATTTGCTTATATTGATATGGCTCGCCAGTTTGACCTGTGCCAATAGAAAGGATAGAAATATCTTCTAATCGCAAATTATCTAGTTTATATTGTTGCTTGATTTCTGGAGATACTGAAGACTGGCTAATCCTCATCGCTAAACTCAAAGCTGCAAGAGCAGGGTTATTAGCAGAAACTCCTCCATCAATGTGTGGGAATTCCCAGTCACCAAATTTTTGTTTATCTACAGGTTCTAATTTATATGGTGGAAAAAAAGTAGGTGCTGAGGCAGAAGCGGTACATATTTCCCATAAATAACAGTCATCGTACCATCTGTCTCCTAAATCGGGATGACAATTTGTAAAAAAGGTTGTGTTGCGATATAGCGTATCGTAAGCAAGAATCAAAAGAATAGGTTTTTCGATATCCTTGATTCTTGTGGATTTATAGGCATCTTTGAGGACACTAGTAATTCCATCATGAGAATATTTAGATGGAGAAAATACCTCAATAATTGATTTGATGATGGACGGAAAATTTTTGTAGCGCTCTTTTATCTCCAGAGGAAATATATCTTTACCTCTATTTTTATACATTTTAATGAGTTCATCACTCTGCTTTCCAATAGCAATTCCTCCTGCTAATATCGAACCAGTAGAAGTACCAGCAACCATGTCAAAATACTCGTGTAAAAACTCTCCTTTTCCCTGATTTCTAATTTCTTGTTCTACTTGTTGAAGTATTCGTGCTGCAACTATTCCACGAATACCGCCACCGTCTAAAGCCAAAATTTTGAAGGACATAGCAATTCTCTTTGATTATTTCTGTGGACAAGCATCATGAGATGAATCACAATCCGATTCCATTAGCTTGTTTACTCTTATCCGACTTATTCGATTTATCCGACTGGAAGAATACCTAAGTTTCTTTTTAACGAAGTGCCTTCTCTACGAGACACTACCTATAGCTGGCTTTTGCGTAGAGGGGGTACGCGTAGCATTGGTGTTAACTTAACGTGAAAGAGACGCGATGAATCGCCTTAACGTGAAAGAGACGCGATGAATCGCCTTAACGTGAAAGAGACGCGATGAATCGCCTTAATGTGAAAGAGACGCGATGAATCGCCGTCTCTACAATAGTCAATCTTTCGTCTTGACGGCGATTTATCGTGTCTTTGTGATATTTAACTTGAAACACTTAGAGATAGCAAAGTTCTACGTTGTGAGGTCAAAAAATATCCCACCCGCGCAATCTGGCGTGAAGGGTGGGGAGGAATATATCTTATGTAGTTGCTGTCAAGTTAAATGAATATTTGCTACAAGAAAGTTAAAGCTTGACCCCGCACTTGCGTATTTACCTGGCCTTTGTCATAAACTATTTCACCGCCGACAATGGTGGTTTTAGCCCAGCCGGTTAGGTTCCAGCCTTCAAAAGGACTCCAATGGCATTTGGTTAAAAGTTCCTCGCGCTGTACTGGGCGGTATGTGTTTAAATCTACAAGCACTAAATCGGCATCATAACCAGGGGCGATCGCTCCCTTATTCGGAATACCATAAGCCACAGCTACAGCTTTAGACATCCAGTTTACAACTTGAGCCACAGTACACTTGCCCTCCATTGCCGCAGTTAACATCAAAGCCAGGGAAGTTTCCACCCCAGGCATTCCTGAAGGACTATTGGGATATTCTTGAGCTTTTTCTTCTAAGGTGTGCGGTGCGTGATCTGTCGCAATGAAATCAATCACACCATCGCGCAAAGCTTGCCAGAGAACTTCGTTATCGTGGGGCGATCGCAAAGGTGGATTCATCTGTGCTAATGTGCCAATTGTTTCATAGGCACTAGTATTTAATAACAAATGCTGTGGTGTCACCTCTGCTGTCACCCAACTCGGTTTCTCCTGACGCAGCAAATCTGCTTCTTCGGCAGTTGACATGTGGAGAATATGCAGACGACGTTGATATTTTTGAGAAAGTTTTAATGCTAGTTGGGTTGCCAGCAATGCCGCTTGATTATCTTGAATTTGCGAGTGAACGGCTGGATCGTGAATATTGGCAAATTCTTGGCGGCGTTGGTTGATTCTAGCTTGGTCTTCGGCATGAACGGCAATTAAGCGATCGCCTTTGGCAAATATCGCCTCCAATGCTGTTTCGCCATCAACCAACAACTGACCATGCATCGACCCCATGAAAATCTTAATTCCCGGTGTTGGCTTTGCTAAAAGCAAATCTGGTAAATTCTCTGCTGTTGCCCCAATAAAAAAGCCATAATTAACTAAGGATTTGTGTGAGGCCCGTTCTAGCTTGTCGTCTAAAGCCTGTTGTGTCGTAGTTAGGGGGCGCGTATTGGGCATTTCTAAAAAAGAAGTGACTCCCCCTTTAGCACAGGCACAACTGGCAGTGAATAAATCTTCCTTGTGTTCTAGTCCAGGTTCTCGGAAATGCACCTGCGGATCGATAACTCCTGGCAACAAAGTTAAGCCTTCTGCGTCAATTTCAGTGACTAGTGCTGTTTGGGAGATTTCTGGCGCAACTGCGACTATTTGGCGATCGCGCGTCAACACATCCCCAACCATCAGTTCACCATCGGGTAAGATTATGCGAGCGCGGCGAATCAGTAACATTTTTGGAGATGACATAGGGATAACCAAGTTTGGACAGCGAGCTATGTATTACAGAGAACCATGCTTTTAGGTTAAACTTATTCGCGATCGGAGTAACCAATTTTTGCCGCGCCTTAAAAAAAAGTTTATTTTTAACAACAGAGGCAGCAGGAGTTTAAGTCCCCCACAAAATCTCCGATTTGGTGGACTGCAATTAGATAAGGTTGAACGCGAGAGCGTCTTATATAAAAGCCTTACCTAAATTCAAACCTTCTACCCCCTGCGTGGTTGTTGAGCGTAGTCGAAACACTGCCCCCTGCCTCCTTCCTCCTTCCCAATCCACAATCTAAAATTGGTAGTCAAGATGCAAACATAACTAGGAAATTAAAATTTTCCCGTTAAGATTAACAGATAAAGTTTCACTAGGTGAGTTAATTACCTACATCTTTCGTTAAATTAAGTAATTTCATGCATAATCAAGTGTCTGATAACAACTCTAGTCAACAACCCGATAATTCTTGGATCGCAGAGCTAGGTAGAACAATTGTATTGAGCATCGTTCTAGCTCTAGGAATTCGTACCTTTGTTGCTGAAGCACGCTGGATTCCTTCTGGCTCAATGGAACCGACTCTGCATGGTACGCCAAACCAGTGGGAGGCAGACAAAATTATTGTCGATAAGTTGAAGTATAAATTTGCTGACCCACAGCGGGGAGATATAGTAGTATTTTCACCTACTAAAGAGCTACAAAAAGAACAATATCAAGATGCTTTTATTAAACGTATAATTGGCTTACCTGGAGAGAAAATACAACTTAAGGATGGCAAAGTCTATATCAACGACAAACCTCTCCCAGAATCTAATTACCTCAGTTCTGGGCAGACTACAGTTATTGATGTTTGCCAATCAGGACCACAGCCACCTTTTTTGGCCAAACCCCAGACTATACCAGCCGATTCATATTTAGTACTGGGTGATAATCGTAACAGTAGTTATGACAGCCGTTGCTGGGGTGTTGTCCCTCGCCAGAATATCATTGGACGTGCTGTAGTTCGCTTCTGGCCTTTAAATCATGTTGGCGGAATCGATAAATCGCCAATATATCCATAAATTAACAAACAATATTGCTCAAATAGCTGATTAACAAAAGAATTTTAGATTTTAGATTGGGGACTACTAAATCACCAATCTAAAATCCAAAATCCGTCTTGAAAAATTCAGTTCGCTCTTTGCAAGATACTGCGACTTTTCGCCAAATCTCAAATCGAAATATTGCTATGACCGAAAACGACTGATGATACAAAGCAACTAAATTTATTTATGGGTGTCTAAAATGTTTTGATTTTGAATACTTCGACAAGTTCAGTACAAGTTTTGAAATTTTGAATTCGGAGCGAAGCGACGTGACGCCTTACCTAGCTAAGATTTTACTGTATCCAGTTAAATCACTGGATGGTGTTGAAGTTGAGAACGCTAGAGTTCTTGCCAGTGGCGCACTAGAGTATGACCGCGAGTTTGCCCTTTTTGACGAACAAGGTAGATTTGTCAATGGTAAGCGTCATGCTAAAATCCATTTAATAAGGGCACATTTTGCACTCTTAAATAGAACTATCTCGTTGCAAATTCCCGATCGCAACTTACAACAAATTTTTCACCTGGATGAGGAACGGCAAGCATTAGAAGCAACTTTAAGTGATTATTTTGAGTTTGCTGTCACATTGAGACAAAACTCTTTAATGGGTTTTCCTGACGATACACACTCACTTGGCCCAACAGTAATTAGTACGGCCACATTGGCAGAAGTAGCTTCTTGGTTTCCTGGTTTAAGTGTAGATGAAATGCGCCGTCGGATGCGTGCCAACATCGAGATTGGTGGTGTACCAGCATTTTGGGAAGATCGGCTATTTAGCGAACAAGGTGATTTAGTCTCTTTTCGAGTGGGAGATGTAGACTTTTTTGGGGTTAACCCATGTCAGCGTTGTATAGTCCCAACACGCGATTCTTACTTAGGGAAAGTTTACCCAAATTTTCAAAAAATCTTTACAACCCAGCGACAAGCAACTTTGCCAAATTGGGTTGCTTCATCGCCTTTTAATCACTTTTATCGATTGAGTATTAATACTCAACTCTCCCCATCATCAGCCGAAAAAATTTTACAAATTGGTGATGAAGTTGACATAAATGTATAACAAAGTTAACATGTTGTCAAAATAAAAAATACAAAGTAAATTTTCTTGGATTTTTTTTGTTTATGCTGTGTATTTGCATAACAATTCTAAAATTGCTGTAATTAAATATAAGTTCTTGTACAAGTCCAGGGGTTTCCAGACCAGAAAATCAATACATCAACAATTAAAAATTAAATTTAGGATTGGTGCTAATGGCGACCTGAATTTTAGAATGGCATACTGGAGCTTATTGGTTAAATTTCAGTTCATCTGAGAAAATTTGTGGAAATATTGCCAGATAAAACTGAGCAAATTTAAGTGCGATCGCCTACCCACGTAGGCAATTTCTATAGTGGACAACTCCTGTGCAAAGTTTGAAAATTAGACGTTGGAGGAAGTTAGCCAGTCAAACAATTATAAATATTTCGTACTATTTTATACTAAAAATATAAAATTTTCATAAAGAGCCATGTCTGCCGTAATTATACTTATATAGAATGTAGCTAGCACGGCAAAATGCACCTAGTAGATGCTGGGGAAGAATAAAACTAAAATGTTATCCAAACTTCAGCCCGTCAAATCATTTAATCGCTTAGTTGGCAAAGTTTATGCCAAGATGCCCCTGAGATATGTTCTGATTGTGCCTTTTATCTTGCAAATTTGTGGTGCGGTGGGACTTGTGGGCTATCTTTCGTATCAAAACGGGCAAAAAGCGGTAAGGGAGCTTGCTACTCAATTAGAAAATGAAATCTGCGATCGCATTGAACAGCATCTCGATAACTATTTAACAACCCCAAAGCAAATTAATCAAATCAACTTAGATGCAATTGAGCTAGGTTTGCTCAACCTTTCGGACTTTCAAACCACCGGCAATTACTTTTGGAAACAAATGCAGGTTTTCAATGTTGGCTACAACAGCTTTGCCAATCCCAAAGGTGAGTTTATTGGTGTTGAGCGTCTAGATAATGGCCAGCTCTTAATTAATGAAGTTAGCGCCAAGCGTGGTACAGGCAAACTCTATGTTTATCCTACAGACAAGCAAGGAAATCGCCGCCATTTACAGCAAGTCAAAAATTACGATCCTCGCTTAGAAGCTTGGTATACAGATCCAGTCAAGATAGGCAAACGAGTTTGGAGTCAAATTTATCAATGGGAAGATAAACCAGAAGTTTTATCGATATCTTCCAGCTATCCTGTTTACGATAAAAATCGTAAATTTGTTGGAGTGATTAGTGTTGATTTGCTCTTATCACAAATTAGCAAGTTTTTAACTAAGTTAAAAATCAAAGAGTCGGGTAAAACTTTTATTTTAGAGCGTTCTGGTTTCATAGTGGCTTCTTCTACTAGCGAGTCACCATATACGATCGTTAATGGTAAAGGAAAACGTCTATCAGCATTAGATAGTCAAAATCCTTTAATTAAACTCACTACACAGTCTTTGATCGAACGCTTTGGTAGTCTGAAGTTGGTTGTGGGGAAGCAACAGCTAAGTTTTACTGCCAATGGAATGCGTTATTTTGTACAGGTAAAAAGCTGGAGGGACGAACTGGGTTTAGATTGGCTAATCGTGGCGGTGATTCCCGAAGGCGAATTTATGGAGCAAATTAATGCCAACACCCGCATCACTATTTTGCTGTGTATAGTTGCTTTTTTAGTGGCTACAAGAATTGGGATTTTGACTGCTCGTTGGATAATTAAACCGATTTCACAATTAAACAGATCGGCAAAGAAAATTGCTGAAGGTGAATGGGAGGAAACACCAGATATTCAGCGTTCCGATGAACTGGGAGAACTAGCTAAATCATTTGAAACTATGGCAAAGCAACTCCAAGCATCCTTTAGCGCTTTAGAAGCAAAGAATGCCCAGATGCAAGTTTTAAATGAGGCGCTATCTCATAATCAGAATCAGCTAACTCAATTTTTAGAAGCCATACCAGTCGGTGTATTTATCATCAATGCTGAAGGTGAACCTTATTATACAAATCAGATTGGGCAGCAAATTCTCGGTCAAGGAGCGATCGCAGAAGTTAAAGTCGAAGAATTATCAGAGATATATCAAGCTTACCTTGCCGGGACAGATCGACTTTATCCCAGCGATCGCTTGCCGATTTTGAGAGCATTGCTTGGGGAAAGCATCAGGGTTGATGATATGGAAATTCGCTATTGTGGGAAGATTACTCACATTGAGGTTTTAGGAAAGCCAATTTATGATGAATCAGGGAATGTGGCTTTTGCGATCGCCACATTTTTTGATATCACCCAACGCAAACAAACAGAAAAGTTATTAGCAGAATATAATCGCACCTTAGAGGCTCAAGTAAAAAAACGAACTGAAGAGTTCCAGCAAGTTATTCAGCAACTGCAAACCACCCAAGAAGAACTAATTCAATCGCAAAAAATCGCTGCACAGGAACAACAAGCAGCCGTTCGGGAAGCGGCGCGAAGTGCTGCCGCCAACCTTGCCAAAAGCGAATTCCTGGCTAACATGAGCCACGAACTGCGTACCCCACTCAATGCCATTCTTGGTTTTACCCAAGTCATGAGTCGAGATTATTCGCTATCTAGCGAACATCAAGAAAACTTGGCAATAATTAATCGTGCTGGCGAACATCTACTCAAATTAATTAATGACATTCTCGAAATGTCTAAAATCGAAGCTGGCAAAATCACTTTAAATTCCAGCAGCTTTGACTTAATTCATTTGTTGAAGAACTTAGAAGAGATGTTGCACTTGCGTGCTGCATCTAAAAATTTAGAATTACTGTTTGAATATGCGCCAGATATTCCTAAATACATAGAAACTGACGAAAATAAACTGTGTCAAGTATTGCTCAACCTCTTGGGAAATGCGATTAAATTTACCGAGAAAGGGAGTGTGACGCTACGGGTGAGACTAGGAGCAGGGGAGCAGGGGAGCAGGGGAGCAGGGGAGCAGGGGGAGCAAAATCTTTCTTATCCTTCTCTTCTGTGCTTTGAGGTACAAGATACTGGCTGTGGTATTGCCCCACAAGAACTTGACTTGCTGTTTGAGGCTTTTGAGCAAACTGAAATCGGCAGAAAATTTCAACAAGGGACGGGACTGGGTTTAGCGATTAGCCGTAAATACGTGCAACTGATGGGAGGAGATATTACTGTCAGCACGATGCCTGGTGTCGGTAGTACATTTGCCTTTGATGTTCAGATTGCTCTAACTTGCCCCAGAGAAATCCCGATCGCCCAAATAAAATCACAAATTAGAGTTTTAGCACCTAGTGAAAAAGTATACCGTATCCTAGTAGTTGACGATTCCAAAGAAAGTCGTATATTGCTAGTTAAAATTCTCACATCTCTTGGCTTTGAAGTTAATGAAGCTACAGATGGTAGTGAAGCGATCGCTAATTGGGAATCTTGGCAACCACACTTGATCTTTATGGATATGCGAATGCCAGTTATGGACGGTTACGAAGCCACAAGAATTATTAAAGCTAGAGAAATCGGGCATGGGACAGCCAATACGTCGCGGAAGTTCCCAAAATTAAAACAACTGGTGTCATCGGGGAGTCAGTACCTTGCTGAGGAGTTAACCGATTCCGGCGAGGGTGAGGTTCTGAAAGTTGTATGCAAATCTTCTACACCCGAAACAACTGGTGTTATAGAAAATGATGCTTCTGGTGCGTCCACTTGGCGATCGCGGATGCCAACAGCCTTGGCTCCCCCTTACGACTCCTCTAGAACAATGCCAGATCGCTGCAATACAAATACAATCATTATTGCCCTAACTGCTAGCGCCTTTGAGGAAGAACGCCAGAAAATTTTGTCCATTGGCTGTGATGATTTTATTCGCAAGCCATTCAAACAGGAAGTATTATTGGAAAAACTAAGCAAACATCTGGGTTTAAAATATACCAATCAAGTAGAAACCACAAACACAGTAGTTGTCGATCGAGCTACACAGATTTTTGTAAGTGTTGCCGAACTCCTGGGTCAATTATCACAAATGCCACCTGAGTGGCTCCAACAGGTTCACTATGCCGCAGCCAGCTGTAGCGATGAACTGATTTTAGAGTTACTCAAACAAATTCCATCAGATAATGCTCAAGTTTTCCAAGTTCTCAGGGATTTAGCAAATAACTACCAGTTTGAGAAAATCATGGAATTGACTACAACAAACTTAGAATGAATTACGAGCATTTAGACCCTAATAAAAAAGATATTTTGATCGTTGATGATATGGCGGATAACCTCCGGGTTTTATCCTCCATATTGACAAGGGAAGGGTATAACGTTCGTAAAGCTTTGAACTGGCAAATGGCACTGACAGCAACTCAAACATTATTACCTGATTTGATTCTACTCGATATCATGATGCCAGAAGTAGATGGGTATGAAATTTGCCAGACCTTTAAAGCTTGGGATCTAACAGCCGATATTCCAGTAATTTTTATTAGCGCTTTAGATGATGTTTTTGACAAAGTTAAAGCCTTTAAAGTCGGTGGTGTAGACTATATCACCAAACCTTTTGAGTTTCAAGAAGTTTTAGTGCGCGTGCAAAATCAACTAGCATTGAGATCGGCGCGATTAGAAATCTTGAAATTAAATGTTGAACTAGAAGATCGGGTAAAACAACGGACTGGAGAGCTAGAAAAAACTCTCCAAAAACTTCAACAAGAAATCGATTCCCGCCAGAAATTGCAAAGTCAACTGCTAGATATAGCACTGCATGATTCCCTGACTGGATTATCAAACCGAGTTTTGTTTATTAGGCGACTAGAAAATGCTCTAAATCGCGCCAAGCAAGAATCTAGTTATCAGTTTGCAGTACTTTTTTTGGACTGCGATCGCTTCAAAGTTGTTAATGATTCTCTTGGTCATCTGGTAGGAGATGAATTGCTGATAGCCATTGCTCACCGCTTACAAACATGTATTATACCTGTTGATACTTTAGCACGATTGGGCGGGGACGAGTTTGGAATTCTCCTAGAAAATATCCCAGATATCAATATAGCAATCCAAGTTGCCGAAAGGATTTTGCAACAGTTATCACTTGCTTTTCAACTGTCAAGATATGAAGTATTTATGAATGCCAGTATTGGCATTAGTTGGGGCAATAAAGATTACGATCGCCCAGAGTATTTGCTGCGAGATGCTGATACAGCAATGTATCGGGCTAAGGCTCAAGGAAGGGCCAACTATCACGTTTTTAATCCAGCAATGCATCAGGAAGCGATTCAGCTTTTAGAGTTAGAAAATGACTTGCGGAGGGCTGTGGAAAGGCGAGAATTCCTCGTTTATTATCAGCCAATTATTTCCCTGGTTACAGGCAGAATTTCTGGATTTGAAGCCTTGGTGCGCTGGCAACATCCGATTCGTGGTTTGGTTTCTCCCATAGAATTTATTCCTGTAGCCGAAGAAACGGGTTTAATTAATGCGATCAATACTTGGGTATTACAGTCAGCTTGTCATCAATTAAGCATCTGGCAACATAATCCAGTCACACCAGAACCTCTAACTATGAGCGTCAATTTGAGTGCAAGATTATTTTTGCAGCCGAATTTTCTAGAACAAATTGACCGAATAATTTATGAAAATCAAATAAATCCCGCATACTTAGAATTAGAAATTACTGAAAGTGTAATTATGGAGAATACTGATGCGATAAAAATAATTCTGGAACAACTAAAGCAGCGAAAAATTAAGTTAATTATGGATGACTTTGGTACAGGATATTCCTCTTTAAGTTATCTGCACAGCTTTCCTTTAAATGCACTTAAAATTGATAAATCTTTCGTCAAGCGGATGCAGGATAACAAAGAGAATATGGGGTTAGTACCAGCAATGATTGGCATTGCGAACTCAATGGGGATGAGTGCGATCGCTGAAGGTGTCGAAACACAAGAACAGTTAGCCCAATTGAGAAGTTTAAACTGTAATTTTGCCCAAGGATATTTATTTTCTAAACCCATAGAACAACGACTGGCTGTTGAGTTGCTCGCTTCAGCACCTCAATGGTAGCTATCAAGTAGCACCTGGAAAAAATTTCATTTTCGATCCTTGGCTAGATAATCTGTGAGTGCTATTTATTACAATCATGACAACAATTCATCATGTTGCCAAAGGTGATAAGTGGCTAATAGCTTCGATAATCTGCAAAACTCTCCAGCCACGTGAGAGTTAAACTATAAATATAAGTATTTCGGTGAAATCGGTCAACAAATTTTAGGGTGATTTCAAAGAAGGATTTACTATCCTTAATAATTATACGCGTAACTTTGATCGATAATGCATTTTAATCAAACTAACCATCAGAAAAGAAATATTTTGGTGGTCGATGATACCCCAGATAATCTGCGGCTTTTATCAGCGATGTTGACTGCACAAGGTTTTGAAGTTCGCAAAGCCTTAAACGGTAAAATGGCACTGACAGCATGTCAAATGGTTTTGCCCGATGTGATTTTGCTGGATATCAATATGCCAGGTATGGATGGCTACCAAGTTTGTCAACAACTAAAAGCTGACCATAAAACTAGTGAAGTCCCAGTAATTTTTATTAGCGCTCTGGATGATGTTGTCGATAAGGTAAAGGCATTTGATGTTGGTGGTGTAGATTATATTGCCAAACCTTTTCATGGTGCAGAAGTGGTGTTGCGAATTGAAAATCAGATTAATTTACGCTTGCTCCAAGTTAAACTGCAAGAACAAAACTTTTTACTCCAACAAGCTCTTGACGACTTGAAAGCCTCTCAAGTTCAACAAATTCAGAACGAAAAGATGGTGGCGCTGGGACAGTTAGTAGCTGGACTGGCTCATGAGATTAATAACCCGATCAGTTTTATTTATGGAAATCTCCAATATGCTGACCAATATGTAGAAGACCTAGTGAAGATAATTGAGGTTTATCAGCAAGAATATCCCAAACCCACACCAAAAATTCAGCAGATAGCCAGAGATATAGACTTGAATTTTATCATTAAGGATCTGCAAAATCTGATAGGTGCAATGTATAGAGGCTCCGATCGCATTCAGGAAATTGTACTGGCGCTACAACATTTTTCTCGGCATGATGAAGCAGAGATGAAACGGGTCAATATCCATGAAGACATCGAAAACACTTTAGTGATGTTACAACATCGGCTCAGAGAAACAGCCAATCGTCCGGCAATTGTTGTAGTGAAAGATTATGGTAACTTGCCCCTAGTCACTTGTTATGCGAGTGAACTCAATCAAGTATTTATGCATTTGTTGAATAATGCGATTGATGCAATAGAAGAGGGAGTAGAGAACGGAAAGTGGAGAGCAGAAAATCAATTTCCAGATGAAGCAATGGGGAATGAAGCATGGGGAATAGGGAATCAATCTTCTCCTCCCCAAATTTGGATTCATACAGAGGTGACAGACTTGAACGTAGTCAAAATTGCGATCGCTGATAATGGTCTTGGTATTGAAGAGTCGTTGCGATCGCGTTTATTCGATCCATTTTTTACCACAAAACCTGTGGGCAAAGGTAGTGGACTAGGATTATCTATTAGCTATCAGATTATCGTCCAAAAACACCGAGGAAATATAAGCTGTAACTCATCTGTGGGCAAAGGAGCAGAGTTTGCGATCGAAATTCCCATAGAGCAGCCTGATATCTCATCGCAATTTTCAAAATCCGAAAAGGGATTGGGACTGGGGATTAGGGAGATGGAGAGCAGAGAAGCAGAGGAGCAGGGGAAGCAGGGGAGCAGGGGAGCAGAAGAGAATAATAATTCCTGACAAATGACAAATGACAAATGACCAATACTTCTCTACGAGAGGCTGCGCCAACGACTACGCTCAGTACAAGTGACCAATGACCAATGACAAATGACCAATGACAAATGACCAATAAATCTAATTAATCAACAATTCTGGTGCTACCAATCCTTTTTGAATAGCTAAGACTGCGGCTTGAGTGCGATCGCGTACTTCTAGTTTTTGTAAAATAGCATGGACATGAACCCGCACAGTACCAGGGGCAATGTAGAGAATTTCAGCAATTTCTTGATTGCTTTTGCCAGCTGCTACCAGTGCCAAAATTTCTTGCTCCCGCTTCGTTAAAGGATTTTCTAGAGATTCCTCAGTTTTTGCAGACTGCACCGCCATCGAATTGCCCTCAAAAGCGGCTCTAATTTCAGTTGTTGCCGTTTGATCCCACCAAGAAGCGCCCGCAGCAACCGATCGCACTGCTAATATCAAAGACTCAGCCGGAATACCTTTAAGACAGTAACCTTGCGCCCCGGCGGCAATTAACCGCGAAATCAGTGGTTTTTCAGAACGAGACGTTAAAACGAGAACTGGTAAATTTGGGTGCTTCTGCTTGATTTGGCGACAAGCCTCAATCCCGCCAATTCCTGGTAAACCTATATCCAGCAAGACCAAATCTAGAGGATAGTGATTGGCGAATTCTACAGCTTGTTCCCCATCTTCCGCTTCTGCGACAATCTCCAAACTGGTTTCTTGTTGCAACCGCATCCGCAAACCAAGGCGAAATAATTCATCATCTTCAACTAGTAAGATTTTTGTCATTGGTAATTGGGCATTGGGCATTGGGCATTGGGCATTGGGCATTGGGCATTGGGAAAGAGGAGGCAGGAGGCAGAAGTTTTTTAATGCATGAATTTTGAATTTTGAATTTTGAATTTTGAATTTTGAATTGATTTCTCATCTCCCCGGTGGCGGACAAGCTGGGAGTCGGAAAGCAAACAATGCGCCGCGTGGTGAGCGATTCTCTGCCCAAATTGTACCCCCATGAGCAGTAATAATTTGCCTAGTCAAATAAAGTCCTAGCCCAGAACCGGAGACGTGGCGATCGCTATTTCCTTGATAAAATCTCTCAAATAAGTGAGGTAACTCTTTTTCGGTAATCCCGGAACCAGTATCGAGTATTTTTACCACTTGATCGCTAGAATAACCTTCAAATACTACTTCCACTTTACCGCCACGAGGGGTATGGTTAATGCCATTACTCAGGAGATTGCTGAAGACTCGCCCAAGTTGCAAAGAATCGCCATTTACCCAGAGAAAGCTGCGAAAATCTGATTCGCCATAGTGCAGAGAAATATAAACCTGGCGTGTTTTCGCTAGTTCTGTTAGGGTAGCAACGATTTCTTCCGCTACTGTCACCAAGTTAACTGGTGATATCTGTAGTTTCAGCCCTTCGGCATCATTGCGGTACACATCTAAAAGTGTTTGGACTAATTGCAATGTACTCTGATGACTACGAGCCATTGTTTGTAATACTTTTGCTTGCATGGGCGTGATTTCACCGAATTGCTCATTTTGAAAATATTTCAGCGTTTCAATTGCTCCTAATAAAGGTGTTTTCAAATCATGCGTTAGGGTAGAAACAAAATCTTCACGCATGATAGCTAGTTGTTCTTGGGAGCGTAATTGTGCTTGGGTATAAGCGATCGCTTCTTCATTGCGGTGGTTGCGATCGCTTAACCAACCTGTTACCATCAACGCCAACACTGCAATCAGCCTATTTGCCAACGTTGGAGAATTAATCATTTCTCCTCCGGGAACAAACAAATTCAATAATGTTAATCCTGTTGCTGCTAGAGTGATCCCCAAAACTGCTCTCCGATTCAATCGAGAATCTGCTAACAAAATCGTTCCCGTGTAGAGGTAGCCAAATACGTACTCTGGGGGTGTCAAATATTCTAGTATTATCACGATCGCAAAGGCGATCGCTATTAGTCCATAGGTCTTTCCCCGCTCATTTATAGCTTCTTTCATAGTCCATAATCGACTTAACATCGTCATTTATGATTTACTAAAAAATTGTGATTCTCCAATCTGTATAACTATTTAATTCACCAATTATGAGTTATCTGTAATCTATATCTGCAAATGCCAACTTCAGAATTAACCCGAAAATTACGATTCTCCAAATGCAATAAAGAAGACTGGAGAATAAAAACTGGGTAATTGCCCACAAGAAGCAGCGTCTCTACCACTATCTTCCCAAACCCTAATCCCATTAAGAAAATACTTTATGATATTTATATTCTTTGAAAGTAGCAAACTTGCAAAATGTATTGTATAAACAAATAGTCCTAAGTAGTGAGATAGATAAATTAAGAGTCAAAATTAAATATTCTTAACGAAAACTTTAATAAGTATCTGGATAGTCATAACTGAAAATATTCAGGAGTTATGTTAGCCGTAGTTGTACGTTCAGCCAGTATTGAGTAAAAAGTTATGAGTAAAAATTAGTACTTATGAATCTTACTACTCTCAGCCGAGGCACTTACTACTCGGAACTGATTTGATGCTGAGTGCGATTATTGCTTTTTGTACTCAGTACTGTTTAGGAAAATCCCTTGAAATCAAATACTCCTACAGTTAATCTATTATTTCTAAGAATTGGCTTGCTACTACTTAAATTTAATTTAGCGCGAAATATATGGGACAAGGTTTTTTGCAAATTGGCTTAACGCTGTGTATTGTCATAGCAATCACTCCATTATTCGGAAAATACATAGCTCGTGTCTTTTTGGGGGAAAAAACACTACTTGATTTTTTAATGAACCCCATAGAGCGGAGTATGTTCGTATTTGCGAGTGTTCGGAGAAAAGATGACATGACAGGTTGGCAGTATATCCGGGCCATACTCTGTTTTAACTTGATTATGGGCATTTCAGTGTATTTATTGATCTATTTTCAAAGACTTTTACCCTGGAATCCAAACGGTTTCGGTGCGCCCACCTGGGATGTATTGCTGCATACAACGATTTCATTTGTAACGAATACTGACCAACAACACTATGTAGGTGAGACAACCTTAAGCTATTTTAGCCAGGTAGCGGCTTTAGGCTTTTTGATGTTCGCCTCCGCAGCCACAGGTTTAGCTGTGGGAATTGCCTTTATTCGCGGGTTGACGGGTAGAAGACTGGGAAACTTTTACGTCGATCTCGTCCGTGGAATTACGCGAATATTGTTACCGATTTCGATTATTGGCGCGATCGCCTTACTTATAGCAGGTGTACCACAAACCTTAGCTGGAACTATGGATGTGCAAACCTTAGAAGGCGGGACGCAATATCTGGCCAGAGGCCCGGTGGCATCCTTTGAAACGATCAAACTTTTGGGCGAGAACGGCGGTGGCTTTTTTGGCGTCAACTCAGCACATCCCTTTGAAAATCCCAATGGCGCTTCTAACTTGATAGAAATGCTCGCCATGATTTCTATCCCAGCAGCCTTGATTTACACCTACGGTATATTTGCCAATAACATCAAACAAGCTTGGCTACTTTTTTGGATGGTGTTTGTGATTTTTGTCATTCTCGTGGGAGTTACAGCCGTGGGAGAACTGCAAGGTAATCCCCTGGTTAATACCGCCTTTGGATTAGAACAGCCCAATTTAGAGGGAAAAGAAGTTCGATTTGGTTGGGCACAAACAGCATTTTGGGCAGTGATGACTACTGCTACTATGTCTGGTGCTGTGAACGGGATGCACGATTCTTTGATGCCGCAAGGAATATTTTCGACTCTCTTCAACTTATTTATCCAGGTTATCTGGGGTGGTCAAGGAACTGGAACAGCTTACTTATTTATTTACTTAATTCTCACAGTCTTCCTGACTGGACTCATGGCAGGACGTACTCCAGAGTTTTTAGGACGCAAAATTGAAAAGCGAGAAATCGTCCTCGCTAGCGTAGTGCTGTTGATTCACCCAATTCTAGTTTTGATTCCCAGTGCGATCGCTTTGGCTTATCCCATCTCCCTATCTGGAATTAGCAACGCTGGCTATCACGGTATTTCTCAAGTAGTTTATGAATATGCTTCAGCAGCAGCAAATAATGGTTCGGGCTTAGAGGGTTTGGGGGATAACACCCTGTGGTGGAACTTGAGTACAATAGTGAGCCTAATCGGAGGACGCTACATTCCGATGATTGCTATCCTGCTGCTAGCTGACGGGATGTCTCGCAAACAACCAGTAGAAGAAACTCCTGCTACCTTAAGAACAGATTCTTTGGTATTTACTAGTATCACAGCTGGAGTAACGCTGGTTTTGGGAGTATTAACTTTCTTTCCCGTTCTGGCTTTAGGCCCCATAGCTGAGGGTTTGAAACTAGCATCTGGCAGTTAGAAAAGTTATGAGTTATAAGTTTGAAATTAAGAAGATATCAAAAAGTAATTCAGGAGGCAGGAGGAAGGAGTAACCCAGACTTAAAAGTGTGAGATTTGAGCAAGAAAGGTTATATAGCTGTAGTCAGACATATTAGGACAGTGTTGATTGCTCAAAACCTTGGAAGCAACTAGTAGTCTGCCAAGCCAAAAATGTGCTTGTGAGGGCTGGGTAAGGGGTAAAGGGGAAAGGGTAAGGGATTTAAAACCTTTCTCCCTTTACCCCGCCAAGTTCACGAGAGCGAACTACTAGGTTTACTCAGCACGGGATCAACGCCCCGCTATCCATGTACAGCACTCAGCTATATCTTGCACTACGCGTCTCGTACCAGTATCTTATTTTTAACTGGGTAATTACTCAGAACTAAAGTTTTCATTCATACTTATTTCCTCCTGGCTCCTGCCGTTATCTGATAAATTATTCGGTTTCGTAGGATGCGTTACTAACGCATCCTACAGGTTGGATATTTTTTTATTAGAAGTTCCTATAACTCCTAACTTCTCACTGCTAACTTTATTTATGAATCAAGTGGCAACTAACTTCAAAGCTAGACGCCCAAGTTTTCGTTCTGGCGATCGCCGCCAAAAACGTAAAAAGACCAGGGCAAATAATAAGTGGCTGTACTTAAGAGCAATTAGAGATGCTTTTGTCAAGCTCAACCCTAAGTATGCAATCAAAAATCCAGTAATCTTTGTGGTTTGGGTAGGGACAATCATCATCCTATTGCTAACGATCGATCCCAACCTATTTGGCCCAGCCCTGCAAAAGAACCCGCAAGTTTTCAACGCCTTGTTGTCAGGGATTTTATTCTTCACAGTTTGGTTTGCCAATTTTGCCGAAGCAGTGGCAGAAGGACGGGGTAAAGCCCAAGCCGATGCCTTGCGGTTAACAAAGTTAGAGGCGATCGCGAAAAAACTTGCTGCCGATGGCACAATTAGTGAAGTTTCATCCACCAGCCTTAAACAGGGCGATACCATTTACGTCGTTGCTGGCGATATCATCCCCGCCGATGGTGAAGTCATCATGGGTGTTGCCTCAGTGGATGAATCGGCAATTACTGGAGAATCTGCACCAGTATTAAAAGAATCAGGCTCCGATGTTGCCAGTTCCGTCACTGGTGGAACGCGAATTATCTCAGATGAACTAATTATCCGTATAACTACTGATGCAGGCAAAGGCTTTATTGACCGGATGATTGCCTTGGTAGAAGGGGCAGAACGCAGCAAAACACCCAATGAAATTGCCCTCACGGTATTGTTAGCAGTTCTCAGCTTAGTGTTTTTGTTAGTCGTAGTCACCTTGCCTGCACTTGCTTACTATGTCAACAGTCCAGTTAACGTCCCAATTTTAATTGCCCTATTAGTAGCGTTAATTCCTACCACCATTGGCGGCTTACTAAGTACCATCGGTATTGCTGGTATGGATCGAGTTGCCCAATTTAACGTCATTGCCACATCAGGACGAGCAGTCGAAGCCTGTGGTGATATCAATACTTTACTTCTTGACAAAACAGGTACAATTACCCTCGGCAACCGTCTGGCGGAAGAGTTTATTCCCCTCAACGGTCATTCAATGTCGGAAATTGCTAATGTTGCCTGGGCGGCTAGTGTCTTTGACAATACACCAGAAGGAAAATCCATTGTCCGACTGGCAGAAAAGTTGGGCGCAAGGTTTGATTTTGACTCCACTCAGGCAGAAGGAGTCAGTTTTTCCGCCAAAACCCGGATGAGTGGCACGAATTTACCTGGTGGGTATGAGGCTAGAAAGGGAGCAGTAGAAGCTATTAAAGGATTTGTCCGTTCCCGCAACGGACGCGATACGCCAGAATTGGATGCTGCCTACGAACGAGTTTCCCGCTTGGGAGGTACACCCCTAGCAGTTAGTCTAGATAACGAAATCTATGGGATTGTTTATCTCAAAGATATAGTTAAACCTGGTATCCGCGATCGCTTTCTTGCACTGCGACGCATGGGAGTACGTACCATCATGCTAACTGGAGACAACCGAATTACCGCTTCTGTCATTGCTAAAGAAGCTGGGGTTGATGACTTCATTGCCGAAGCCACACCAGAAGACAAAATCAGTATCATTAAACAGGAACAAGCAGCAGGTAAACTGGTTGCCATGACGGGAGATGGAACTAACGATGCTCCAGCATTAGCCCAAGCTAACGTTGGCGTGGCGATGAATACAGGAACACAAGCTGCAAAAGAAGCCGCCAACATGGTCGATTTGGACTCCGATCCCACAAAGCTACTCGATATTATTGGTATTGGTAAGCAATTGTTGATTACTCGCGGGGCATTGACGACATTTTCCATCGCTAATGATATTGCTAAATACTTTGCAATTATTCCAGTGATATTTGTCGCTGCTAATTTGCAAAGCCTGAATATTATGAATTTGACTAGCCCTAAATCTGCTGTACTCTCAGCATTGATTTATAATGCTTTGATTATTCCTGCTTTGATTCCCTTGGCATTAAAGGGTGTGAGGTTTAGACCTCTGACAGCTAATCAGTTACTCCAACGCAATATCTTAATTTACGGCTTAGGTGGGGTGATTGCGCCGTTTATTGCAATTAAGTTGATCGATGTACTGATTACACTTGTAGGTTTGGCTTAAGGATAGCAAAAGTAGAGACGCTGAAAAACGATCGCATCTTGACCAAAGTAAAATAATAAACATTTTTACTTTTACCTGTTGATAGGAGGGACAAGAAGAATATGAATAAATATCGTTTTCATTCAGCACTGCTTTGGCGATATCCTTTGTTTAGTCGCAATGGCATAAACAACAGACCTCTTGCAAAAATAATTTTTGCACTCTTAGGGGAAAGGGTAAAGGTTAAAGGGAAAGGATTTTGAGTTTCTTTACCCTTTTCCCGGACAAATGCCAAGAAGTCTAACATTTACCACTCGCTATTTTTATCTTGCTGTGCTTGAATGTGGTAACTGCCCCAATTGTTTATGCTGTTGCTAACAGCATCTTGTAACATCGTGCTAGGTGGGCAAAAGAATTAAAAATTAAAAATTAAAAATTAAATTATAGGCGCAATTGGAAAACTTTTTATGGCTATTATTCGAGAAACTATCAGAGCAATTTTTATAACTCTAATGCTTTGGTTGTTGACTGCAATCATCTATCCGCTGGTAATTCTTGTAGTGGGTCAAGTTTTTTTGCCCTATCAAGCTAATGGCAGTATCGTGCGGAATCTAAATGATGAACCAATTGGTTCGGCTTTAATCGGTCAGGTATTCACATCTGAGCGATATTTCCATTCTCGTCCTAGTACTGTTAGATATAGTCAAGGAAAAAAAGCCAAGCCAACCGGCATATCTGGAGCTAGCAATCTCGCTGCCAGCAATCCAGAACTACTGAAGCGGATTTTAGAAGAGGCAGATAAATTGCGAGAGGAAAATCTTCAACCGATAGCTGATTTAATTTATACCTCTGGTTCGGGTTTAGATCCGCATATTTCCTTGAAAGCAGCACGGCAGCAATTGACGCGGGTTGCTGGTGCGCGGGGAGTAAAAGAAGATGAGATTTTACGTTTAATTAATAAGTATACTGATGACAGATTTTTATGGATTTTTGGCGAACCAGGAGTCAATGTTCTGCGATTGAATTATGCTCTTGACTTACAAGATTTTAATCGTCAGCAAAATCAGTAATTTGTCATTTGTCATTTGTCATTGGTCATTTGTCATTGGTCAAAACAGTGTTGAGTAATGAGTAATGAGTAATGAGTAATGAGTGCTGAGTTAGGAGTTAGGAGTTAAGAGTTAGGAGTTTTATTTATCTCCTTGTCTCCCTTGTCCCCTTGTCCCCTTGTCTCCCTCATCTCCCTCATCTCCCTGCTCCCTGCCCCCTGCCCCCTGCTCCCTGCTCCCTGCTCCCCTGCTCCCCTGCTTTTCCTGCGTTCAGCAAGAACTGCTTTATCCCAATGACAAATTTTTACGCTAACCGTACTTAGGATTATACAGATACTAAAAATGAAATGTCAGATCGTAGTAATACTGGTTCGGCTGGGAATGCGCCTTTAAATTCTGCAAGTTACTCGCTTTATCCGGCACGACGGCGGGGTAAGCATAAAATCTTTATTGGTATGGCTCCTGGAGTAGGCAAAACCTACCGGATGTTAGAAGAGGGACACGCACTCAAACAAGAAGGAATTGATGTTGTCGTTGGGCTTTTGGAAACCCACGGACGCAAGGAAACGGCTGAAAAGGCAGAGGGACTGGAAATTATACCCCGTAAGCAATATCCTCGCGGTGAGTTGACGCTGACGGATATGGATACAGATGCTATTTTAAAGCGATCGCCCCAATTAGTCTTAATCGATGAACTTGCCCATACCAATGTCCCCGGTTCTCCACGCGAAAAACGCTACGAAGATGTCGAAGTAGTTTTGGCAGCCGGTATTGATGTCTACTCCACAATGAATGTGCAACATTTGGAAAGTCTCAACGACTTAGTAGCCAGAATTACAGGTGTGGTAGTCCGCGAGCGGGTTCCTGACAGGATTATGGATGAAGCAGATGAAATAGTGGTAGTGGATGTCACACCAGAAACACTGCAAGAACGATTATTAGAAGGGAAGATTTACGCACAGCCAAAAATCCAACAATCCCTCGATAATTTTTTCCAACGCCGTAACCTGATTGCTTTGCGGGAGTTGGCTTTGCGGGAAGTAGCAGACAACGTAGAAGAAAATGCGATCGCCTCTACTCCCAACGGACAATTTTGTAATATTCACGAGCGGGTTTTGGTGTGTGTATCTACTTATCCCAACTCAGTGCAGCTGTTACGCCGGGGTGCAAGGTTGGCTAACTATATGAATGCACCGCTTTATACCTTGTTCGTAGCCGATCCAGAACGCTTCCTCACTAAGGAGGAAAGCTTGCATATCCACACTTGCGAGAAACTTTGTAAAGAATTTGAAGGTACTTTTCTTCGTGTTACCAACAGTAATATAGCTAATGCGATCGCCCAAGTCGCCGAGAGACATCGTATCACCCAAATTGTAATCGGAGAAAGTCAGCGATCGCGCTGGCAAATGCTCCTCAAAGGATCTTTAACGCAAAAATTGGTGCGCTTGCTCAAAAATATAGATTTGCATATCATTGCCAGCGAAAAAATGGTTTCACCCAAATAGGGCAGGGGGCAGGGGGCAGGGGGCAGGGGGCAGGGGGCAGGGGGCAGGGGAGCAGGGAGATGAGGGAGACAAGGGGACAAGGGGACAAGGGAGACAAGGAGATAAATAAAACTCCTAACTCTTAAATCCTAACTCCTAACTCAGCACTGGCTCAACCTTAGCTTTCCGCTAACAGCACTCTCGATCTCATCTACTTAGAAACTGCTGTATTACACTATTCTAGTATTTCTGACTTTGGTTCTCTCAGTACCAACTCCGGGATCAAATCAGGCGAAAATGATTTTTCGTCATTTTTGAGTGTCTCAGTTTGTTCTTCAGCAGCAGGTAGCCAGTTGATAAATGGTAGGGGTAATAGGGTGCTGAGGTTAGTAATTAGCACCAATAGCCAAAGTGATTCAAAGTTTGTTGCGGTGATTCCCAGCCAATAGGTGATTAATGCCCCGAATGCATGGGAAACTGTTCCGGCGGAATTATAGACTGACATTAACAAGGCAAATAATGTCGCTTCCACACCAGAAGGACAAAGCCTTGCTGCTAGCACCATCACTTGCATAAAGGCAATTTTCCCCATCACAGTCAAAATCAGGCTATCACCCAAACTAAACCAGTGGTCATCTATACCCAATAGCCTGTTTGTGTGAGTTACCAACAATAGCATCGTCATCCCCAAAAGTGACGAAAGGACAGTACTCCAAGCAAAAATCACGCGAAAAGGGATGCTTTTGAGGAAACGTTGAAAAATCCAAACACCTGCCAAAGAAGCGAAACTTCCCACCAAGTTTACTCGCCCCAAAAATTCTGGTTCAAAGTGGAGTTCGTTGGTAGCGAAGTAGAAAAAGGCTGAGTCAGCATTTGGGGTAGCTTGCCAGATGAAGATAAACGCCGTTGGTAGCCAAATTGTTTTTTGGCTAATGGCTTGGCGTAGCTGTCCTAGTTGATGTTTGATTGGTACAGAGTTGGTCTGATTACTATCTTCAGGATCTTTGCTAACGGGGGACTCAGCAATTAACCAAGCCACCCCTGAAACGATCAAAGGAAATAAAGCGGTGATCCCAAAGACGGTACGGGTAGTAAAGTATTGAAGTAGTAGACCGCTACAGTAGGCTGTTATTAAACCTCCGATCGCAGAAGCACCCCAGCACAGAGATTGTAGTGAGCCGGCTTTTGCTTGCGATTCGCCTCTGGCTCGTTCTACAACTAGCGAGTCAACGATGACATCACTCATGGCGACACTAAGAGAACCAAGAGCGATCGCTAAGGTAGCTGCCCAGCTAGTATGAACTATTGTGGCCAGACTCATCCAAGAAGCAGTTCCCAGTATCCCGGATAAAATCAAGTAAGGACGGCGACGATAGCCAAATATAGGCAAGCCATCAGAGATAAAACCAAACATCGGCTTGATCATCCAAGGTAGGAAGACAATTCCCAATAGCGCCGATACCTGGACTGGACTCAGGAGTAGTTCATCTTTGAGAAAAAAGCTAACGGCTAGACGCGATAGCCCTAAAATTCCTTGGACAAAGTAAACGGTGAGAATTGCAATTAACTCCGCATTCGGTTCATTACCTAAGAAGAGTTTTTGTGTTAATAAGTCTTTGACCTTAGACAAGCCAGATGATTGATCTACCATTCGATAAATATTTTTTAAATTTTGTCTACTTGTCTATCATATCGATTCTTAAAAGGTGGGTTTTTTCTCACCTTTTCCTTTGGTTTCTTCACTTCTACTACGCGGTAGTTGAATCTCGACTTACTTCTCCTGTCGGAGAGGCTGCACTTCGACTACGCTCAGTGACCACGCCAACGACTACGCGGTAGTTGAGCGCAGTCGAAACTCAGTACAAGTCGCTCGATTACCGCGCAGCGATGCACTGAGCCTGTCCTGAGCGTAGCCGTTGGCGCAGCCTCTCGTAGAGAAGGGCGCAGTCGAAGTGTCGAAACTCAGTACAAGTCAGGGCAAGTCGCTCAACAACCAGGCAGCAGGTTAGGAGTATCAATTAAAACTAAAGTTTTCGGGTCTGAGCTACAGTTCAGAAAAAGAATTATACCAAGACGCGCTGCGCGTTAGCGTAGCGGCACGAAGTGCGCTATTTGACGAAGCCATTGCGGTGAGCGGGTTCCCCGACATAAAGCATCCAATCGCCGAAGTAAGTAATAAATTAGACTTTTCAAACAACCTCTAATAGCAAGAATTGGTTGAAACGGACTAAAAATACTTTATTAGTCCGTTTCAACCAACTTGAGCTAATAGCCGGAAAATAAATTTTCGGGCATTTTTTAAGCTTTTGTAACAGCTTTGAAGATGGTGGCTCTACACATATTCATATCGGGAATTAGGAATACTTAACATCTAGAAAAGGCAGTTGCTTGGAACCATTAGCGCCAATAACTTCAATACCTTGTTTGCCACGAATGCCATCTACTGGCAGAGAAACTATATAAGGTGCGATCGCTGGTAATCCGATTCCGGGCAAAGTACCAACGACCTCAACTCCCCAATATTCAGGTTGCTGGACGTATACAAGTGGCACAAGATTCACTTCCAAATTCAAGTATGGTTTCGTTCCTTTGACAACTAAAATATAAGTGTCATTTACTATACCAGGACGAATTTCTGCTTCTTCAAAGTCAATTAATCGAGATGACTCTGGTTTTGGTAAAGCTCGGAATTGACTAAGACTTTGCTCTAATGTACTCATTTTTTCTCCTTTAGAAGAACTATGTTGTTGAAGCAACTAATTAAGCAGATAACAAGATGTTTTCAATCTTGTACCTTCAACTTTTTAGTTTCTTAGTTAATTCATCAAGCTAGAAAGCAAAGTTTATGCAATGCCAACTTCTTCTTTACATTTATTTATCAAGCTCAGAAATTACCATACAAGGTGGTTAATCTAGAAGAATCCTTGCATTGATAGTGATGTACCGCCGATCTCGTCCTTTGCGATCGCACGATCCTTGAAATCATCAGAGTTCCTGCATTACCCGAATAACGATCTCGAACAGTTCGCGTGCAGAGATACCAGCACTACCTTCGGCAATGGGGATTTGCAATCCACCCAGGCGTGAAAAACGTGGTTAAAGAAATCTACTATTTAATATGCCTTCATTTCCTGACGACTGTTTTTTTGAATAAAAATCTATTTTTGTCCAAAACTTTCCAATATAATCCAGTTTCAAATTCACCGTCCTCAGTAATTTCTTGGCGATGGTTAGGACGGACTACGCCTACGCTACGAGAGTATGTTTGGTGGAGGTTATCCCTAAGTAGCTCTTGATAATGTGGTAATCTTCTGGAGCGATCGCTTTCAACTCCTGTAACTTATCGTCACAACCTCACAGCATAACCCCAGATTTCAAAAACTCTCACAGCTTGCTTGTCTACTAAGGGCGACGACACGCTACACGAGCAAATAAAACAACTATTTAGCTGCTGTTTAGCTGCTGTTTAGCTGCTGTATTCGGGATTATTAGTGGTTTTCAGACATGAAGAATATATAAAGAGAAGTACTGAGATTATACCGATCGGCAAATAATGTAAAGAGTATGCAAAGATATGTCTATAAGTGTGGACATCTCAGTAAATCTTCAGATATGGTTATCAAAGTGTTATTTAGATGTTCCTTATCTTTAAGCTACACACTTACGGGCAATAGCCCACAACAACTGCATAAAAATTATTTCCCTATCGAAAGTGAATTATTCTCTATATTTACCACAGTAGGGCTACGCTTTGAGAAGAAATATGAAGTGTGGGTTTTAGGCATTCAAGCTTGATTTTTCGACACTTTGTCAGTGATGGCTAGGTTGATCTGCGGATCGAGAATGATAAAAAAGTGTGAAACCATCTATTTTCCCAAATACACGCTCATAAATATATACAATGCTAAGACTTAGATAGTCTTAACTAGCATTATTAACGGGTACGCAAATAACGAATGAAAAAGGAAATAGGGAATAGGCAAAGAATTTAACTTTGAATCTCCTGCCTTTTTCAAGTCAGTTAGATAAGTCCTACTTACAAGGTCATCAATAGGGTAAATCTTCGAGAAAATGCTAGCCCTCAAGGGTGACATAAAAGTGTGTCGAAAGCATCAACTCTCGGCGATTTCCGTGTGTCCTCAAACAACATTAACAACAAGTTAATAGCTGAAGTTACTCAAAATATCGATTCAGGAAGGTAAGAGTTATGGTGAATATCATTGGAACCAACGGTAAAGATACTCTATTGGGTACTCAGGACGCAGATACAATTAACGCTAAAGTGGGTGATGATATCATCGATGGCAAAAATGGCAACGACCTTTTAAACGGTGATGCCGGAAATGATACCCTCATTGGTGGTGCAGGCAATGATACTCTCCTTGGTGGTACGGATAACGACTCCCTCCGTGGTGGTACGGGTAACGACTCTCTCCGTGGTGGTACTGGTAATAATCTGGTGCGGGGTGATGAGGGAAATGATACTCTTGATGCTTCCTATTCTTCTGGAAATAACATCCTCAGTGGAGATGCAGGGGATGACTACCTTGATATTAGCTATTCTGCTGGCAACAATACGGTTTCAGGCAAAGACGGCGATGATTCCTTTTACGCCGATGAAGTCCGGGGTAGAAACACTCTAAATGGAGGCGCTGGTAATGATGACTTCCATTTGTCCGTCTCAAAAACTTCCCCCTCTTCCTTAACGACTCAAAGTGTAAATGGAGAAACAGGTCAGGATTATTTGTCTGTATATTACACCCGTGCCACTACAGGAATCACTTCGAGTTTCGATGCTGCTACTAACACTGGCTCAATTAGTGCTGGTACAAATCGGATTAACTACACCAATATCGAACAATTAGAAATTAGAGGTACAACCTACGCTGATTTTATTGTCGGAAGCAATGGCAACGATTTACTCTTCGGAGGCAGTAGTGGCAACGATTCAAATTATGGCAATGATACAATTTTTGGCGGTGAAGGTAACGATTACTTGAATGTTGATTATTCAACAAGCAATAACATCCTTGACGGTGGTGTTGGTAACGATCAATTCAGTGCTAGCTCTTCAACAGGCAATAATCTAATTTCTGGTGGCGATGGCAATGATAATCTCTCTGCGTCTAAGACAGATGGCAATAACACCCTCAACGGTGGTGCTGGTGACGATCAATTAGATGCTAATTATTCAACAGGGGATAACCTACTGAATGGAGGCGATGGCAATGATTCTCTTAGCGCCTCTCGCGAATACGACTATTCCGCCTCTTTTACCTCCGGTGATAACACTCTCAATGGTGGTGCTGGTGACGACCAATTGAGTGTTAACTATTCAACGGGCAATAACATCCTCAATGGGGGGGATGGCAATGATTCTTTCTTTGCGTCTGGCTACTACGACGACACAAAGGCCGAGGGCAAATTTGGTAATAACATTTTCAATGGAGAAAATGGTAATGATTCCTTCTCTTTCGTCCTATATACTTCTCCATCTTCCTTAGCGACTCAAACAGTAGATGGGGGAACAGGTAACGATTTGTTGAGCGTTTCGTATATCTATCCTAGTGGGGGAATTACAACGACATTCAATGCTGCTACTAACACTGGCTCGATTAAGGCGGGTACGGATCTGATTAACTACAAGAATATCGAAGGATTACATATCTCAGCTACAGCGTACAATGACTTGATTGTAGGGAGTAATGGCAACGATACTATCTCGCTCTATGCCAATAGTAGCAATGATACTATCGATGGCGGAAAAGGTGATGATTTATTAGAAGGCAATTATTACAGTAATTCTAGCGGGGGTGAGGGAATCACTTCGACATTCAATGCTTTTACTAACACTGGCTCTATTACATCAGGCACGAATCAGGTTAATTACAAGAATATCGAACGATTAAATATCTCAGGTACAGCCTACGATGATTTGATTGTTGGGGGCAATGGCAACGATACACTCACCGGAGGCGATCGCGGCAAAGATACTATAGATGGAGGAAAAGGTGACGATTTGTTGTCTTTCTATAACTATTCCATCAGCCAGGGAATCACTTCGACATTCAATGCTGCTACTAATGCTGGTTCGATTACAGCAGGCCCGAATCAGGTGAGCTACAAGAATATCGAACAATTAAATATCTCAGGTACAAACTACGATGATTCGATTGTGGGGAGCAATGGCAACGATACCCTCGCTGGGGGACGTGGAAATAACACGATTCTCGGCGGTGCTGGTAAGGATTACTTGAGTGCTGACTATTCAAATGGGAATAATTCGCTCTCTGGTGGTGATGATAATGATTCTCTCAACGTTTCTGGCTCCTACGACGACTACCGAGGCAATTTTGATCTCGATGCTATCTCTGGTAAGAACACCCTCAATGGTGGCGCTGGTGATGATAACTTAGTTACTAACTATTCATCAGGCAATAACCTACTGAATGGAGGCGATGGCAATGATACTCTCACAGCCGCTGGTTCAGCCTCCTTATATTCCTCATACGGAGCTTATACTGTCTCTGGGAATAATACGCTCAATGGTGGTGCTGGTGACGATCGCTTGATTGTTGACTATTCATCAGGCAATAATCTACTGGATGGAGGCGATGGTAATGATACTCTCACAGCCTCTGGCGCTTCTGGCAAGAACACCTTCAAAGGTGGCAAAGGTAATGATAACCTTTATGGAGGAGCTGGTATAGATACCTTTGTTTTCAATAGTTTCAATGAAGGCGTTGATACCATTTATAACTTCAACGCGACTAATGAACTGATTCAGGTATCGGCTGCTGGTTTTGGTGGCGGGTTATCATCAGGTTTACTCTCAGCTAGCTCTTTTACCCTTGGAGCATCTGCGACAACGAGCAATCAGCGATTTATCTATAACAACACTACAGGTGCGCTATATTTTGACCAAGATGGCAGTGCGGGTGGATTTGCTCAGGTACAATTTGCCCAACTATCTGGTGGAGTGTCACTAAGTCAAAATAACTTGCTAGTTGTTTAATCCTCAACGCCACAATCAAATAGAAATCTTCAGAATGCGAGGTGTTATATTCAGCACCTCGCATTCGATTCATCAATGGAATTATTAAACCACGCGGTAGAATAATTGTTCCAATCGGTGCAGAATGGCGAAGCGATGTAATATGCTTCGTTCCGCTCCAAGAGCAAGCAGTTGTCCATCTGTTTTAAGAGCGATCGCTTGTAAATTATTGAGAGATCGACAAAAAGCTTTAAATTGAGTATATCTATTCAGTTTAAATATAAGCTTTAGAAGTGTGGTGTTCAGAAAAAAAGCCAGTCAGATTACTCAGGTTTTGAAGAATCAGCAGAGAGCTAAGGAAACTTTTAGCGATCGTTCCTACGCACTCATTGCATTAATCCTCTGCTTGATAATTGTTGCTTGCACTAACACATATCAATCCTCCCCTTCCCCACTTAATAAGTTATCCAGTGAAACTACCGATTTAAGGATTTGGTGGGATAAAGGTTTTACTCAGGAAGAGGATGAAGCTCTCAAGCAACTAGTTAGCGAGTGGGAAAAACAAACTGGCAACAAAATCAAACTTTCTCTATATTCTACAGATGAGCTAACACGGAAGATTCAAAGAGAAATTCAGGCTGGTAATCTACCTGATATTGTTACCAGTTATACTGCCGATCGCGAAATTATTCCCCGTTTAAGTTGGGAAGGCAAACTAGCAGATATATCAGATGTGATTGAGCCACTTAAAAGTTTTTACCCAGAAAAAATCCTCAAAACTGTTCAGTCTTATAACAATGTTACTCAAAAACGAAGCTACTATGCTCTGCCAATGAGCCAAGCAACTATTCACATTTTTTACTGGCGAGATTTGCTAAAGCAAATAGGTCGTAAGGAAAGTGATATACCAAAAAATTGGGATGATTTTTGGGAGCTTTGGAAACAAATACAGGATGACTTGCGGACAAAACAAATACCAGATAAAAAACAGAATATTTATGGGTTAGGATTTACCTTCGGCATTAGTTCTGCTGATACATACTACTTATTTGAGCAGATTTTAGAAGCATACGATGTGCAAATTTTAGATTCTACAGATAAACTTATCCTTGACGAACCGAAAGTGCGTCAAGGTATTATTAACAGTTTAAAATGGTACACAAATTTTTATCAGCAAGGCTACGTCCCACTAGATGCTGTAAATTGGTTGAATCCAGATAATAATCGTAGCTTACTTAATCAAAGCGTGGTTATGACTCCTAACAACTCGCTTTCAATTCCTGCTGCTGTGCGGCAAAACCCTGATACATATTATCAAAAACTTGGTATTTTAGAGTTTCCAAATAAACCCAATGGCTTGCCAATGCGCTACTTAATTACGGTTAAGGAAGCGTTTTTATTTGCCGATTCTCAAAAACAGAAACTAGCTAAGGAGTTTCTTGCATACTTAATACAACCAGAAGTGATGGGAAATTATCTCAAGGCTTCTGGAGGTCGTCATTTACCAGTTTTAACATCGGCGTGGGAAGATCCTTTTTGGAAAAATTCCAAAGATCCCTATCTCTCGACTGCCGCTAATATATTTCTCAACAGAGAAACTCGCCCATTTTATTTTGTCCAAAATCCAGCCTATAGCTTGGTTTTGAAAGATAATGTCTGGGGTAAAGCGATAAATCGAATTGTTGTAGATAAAATTTCTTCAGAGCAAGCAGCTGATGAAGCGATCGCCCGAATTAAGCAAATTTTTGACCAATGGCAGTAAGCTTTTATAAATATGACATTTCAAACAAAAGCTAGTCAAATTGCTAAAGGCTTTCATAATCAGCCACGATATTACCATTATCGCAGATATGTGTTCATCGTGTTGACACTCAGTTTGATAATAATTGCTTGTACTAACACCTCTCAATTAAAACAATCTTCAGTTACTCATTCGCCTACTGACAACACAGTTTTAAAGATTTGGTGGGATAAAGGTTTTACTGTCGATGAGGATGAAGCAATCAAGCAATTGGTGAGCAACTGGGAAAAACAAACCGGTAATCAAGTCAAACTTTCCTTCTATATCGGCGATGAGCTACCGCAGAAGGCGCGTAGGGCCATTCACGCGGGTAATCCACCCGATATTATGATGAGTTACGGTGCTGAGAGAGCCTTGAATCCGCATTTGGCTTGGGAAGGGAAACTGGCGGATGTAACGGATGTAATTGAGCCAGTCAAAAATCTTTATCCTGAATATGCCCTGCAAGCTGTTAATTATTATAATAATGCTGCAAAAAAACGAAGCTACTATGCAGTTCCAATCAATCAGGCAACAGTTCACATTTTCTACTGGCGAGACTTGCTAAAGCAAATAGGTCGCAGTGAAAGCGATATCCCCAAAGATTGGAATGGTTTTTGGGAATTTTGGAAAAAAGTACAAAACGATCTGCGGGCAAAACAGCAAAAACAGCATATTTATGGCTTAGGTTTTCCTTTTTCTACTGGAGCTTCAGATACCTACATCTTTTTTGAGCATATTTTAGAAGCATACAATGTGCAAATTCTTGACTCAGAAGGTAAACTCGCGATCGACGAGCCAAAGGTCAGACAAAAAATTATCCAGGCATTAGATTGGTATACCAAATTTTACCAACAAGGTTATGTGCCACCAGATGCACTCAATTGGTTAAATCCAGATAATAATCGCAGCTTGCTCAACCGTGTGGTGATGATGACTCCTAACAACACCCTCTCAATTCCTTGCTCTGTGCGCCAAGATCCCGACACCTATCGCCATAAGCTTGGTATTTTAAAATTTCCAAACAAACCCAACGGCAAGCCAATGCGTTATCTACTCACACTTAGACAAGCAGTTTTATTCGCCGATTCCCAGCAACAGAAAAAAGCTTTGGATTTTCTTGCATATCTCACTCAATCACAGGTGATAGGTAAGTATCTGAAAGCTGCTGGAGGTTGTAATTTACCTGTCATCAAGACACTTTGGCAAGACCCATTTTGGAAAAACCCAGCTGACCCACACGTTTCAACTGCGGTTAAGACGGTGACGGAAGGTTCAACGCGGTTGTTTTATTATGTCCAAAACCCGGCATACAGCGTAGTGTTAGAGGAGAATATCTGGGGAAAAGCTCTGAATCGAATAATTGTAGATAAAATTTCTTCAGAGCAAGCAACTGATGAAGCAATTAAGCAGATAAAACAGATTTTTGCTCAATGGTAATCAATAATTATTTATATTAACTGAAGGAATAACCTATATACATGAATAATAAAAAAGATAAATATCTTTAGAATAAGAAACAAGTTGTAAATATATGAACTTCTGGAATCAGCACCTAACTATTAAAGTTGCCAGTTCCTTCTTATTCCTATCTTTGGTAACTGTAGGTGTAGTAGGAGGATTTGCTTTTCTCAATGCGAGGGAAGCTTTGAAGCAAGCTGCTTTTGAACGGCTCAGTGCTGCTGCTACCCTGAAAGAGGAAGAAATTACCCGTTGGTTTGAAGACCAAGAACGAGACTTTCTCTTAATAACTCAGTTTCCAGACGTACAAAATAATTTTCAAATCCTTTTAAATTCCAAACCCACCGACGCAAATTATCGTCAAGCTTACAAAATTCTCTCAGATTATCTTGCAAATATGGCAAAAATCAAGCCAAGTCTGGGAGAAATTTCCATTCTTGACCGGAGCAATCGGATTATTTTATCTACTAATAAACAGCGTGAAGGTCAATATGAAATTTCAGCTAACATCACCTATATTGAACAGATTCAATCAGGAGACTCTTTTGCCCCCATCTTTTATGCCTCACCGATTACTGGTAAGCCATCAGTGACTTTTGCAACGCCTCTACGTGATGCAGCCAAGGTACGTCAAGGTGTTCTTTTAGCCGATCTAAATTTAGGCAGAATAGATCAAATTGTACGGGAACGTACAGGCTTAGGTAAGAGTGGAGAAACTTATTTAGTTGGTTCTTTAGTAACTAAAAACGCTTTTATTTCTAAAGATAAAGATAAAACACCGGACTTTTCTCAAGGAGTTAGCAGCCAAGGTATTGATGCAGCAATGGGTGGAATTAGTGGTCAAGGACTTTATCCAAACTATGCTGGAGTGTTAGTAATTGGGGTATATCACTGGCTCAATGACCAAGACCTAGCCTTAATGGTGGAGATGAACCAGGAAGAAGCCTTTGCGCCGGCTCGGCGATTAGCAGGAACGATGATGCTAGTGGGATTCTTATCAATGGGATTTCTATTGATTGGAGTGTCTTGGCTAACGCGACAGTTAAAAATTTCTGGCGAACAGTTAGAGAATTATAGCCATAGATTAGAACTAAAAGCCAAAGAAGCCGAAACTGCCAACCGTGCCAAAAGCGAATTTCTCGCAAACATGAGTCACGAACTTCGTACTCCTCTTAACAGCATTCTGGGGTTTACTCAGCTAATGATGCGCGATTCTTCTATCAATGTTTCTCAGTTGGAACATTTAGAAATTATCAGTCGCAGTGGAGAGCATTTGCTTACCTTGATTAATGATGTGTTGTCAATGTCCAAAATTGAGGCGGGTTTAACGACACTGAACAACAATAGCTTTGACTTGTACACTCTACTTGATTCACTTGAAGAGATGTTTCAAATTAAAGCGGAATCCAAAGGTTTACAGTTGATGTTTGAACGTAGACCTGAAGTTCCTAGATATGTGCATACAGATGAAAGTAAATTGCGTCAAATTTTGATTAACCTCCTTGGTAATGCTATCAAATTTACTCAAGAAGGTGGCGTTAGTTTACGAGTTAGAATGAAGGAAGAAAGTAAATTACAACAACAAGAAGGGACACAAGTAATAAAAAACTCTCGCCCTTCATTCTTCTGGCTTCATTTTGAAGTCGAAGATACCGGCACAGGGATTGCACCTGCCGAAATTGAAAAGTTGTTTAAACCCTTTGTTCAAACAGAAGCAGGTCGAAAATCTCAGCAAGGAACAGGTTTAGGTTTAACTATTAGTCAACAATTTGTGCATCTAATGGGGGGAAGTATTACTGTTAGCAGTACTTTGGGTCAAGGAACGATTTTTTCTTTTGATCTCCAAATTAGTCTAGCAGAAGTAGCTGAAGCTCCAATTCGACAGCTAAAACGACGAGTAATTGGTTTAGAGCCTAATCAACCAAAATACCGAATCTTAGTAGTTGAAGATAAATGGGAAAATCGCGAACTCTTAGTCAAGATGCTAGTATCCCTTGGCTTCGAGGTACGTCATGCTGAAAATGGTCAAGAAGGGGTGACTCTTTGGGAAACTTGGGAGCCACAACTAATTTGGATGGATATGCGGATGCCTGTAATGGATGGGTATGAAGCTACTAAACAAATCAGAGCTACTTTAAAAGGTCAAGCTACTGTCATTATTGCCCTAACTGCTAGTGCTTTTGATGAGGAGCGCTTTGTGGTTTTATCGGCTGGCTGCAACGATTTTGTACGTAAGCCGTTCCGAGAGGAAGTAATCTTGAATATGATGTCTAAATATTTAGGGGTGCGCTATGTATATGCAGATAAACCTCTTCAAAAAGACGAATTTGCCGAAAATTCAGACCTGAAAATTTTATCATTAGAAGAGATGCTGGCTCAGATGCCTACTGAATGGGTCGCACAGCTCCACCAAGCGGCACTGTGTACTGATGAAAAGCTGATTTTTAGCTTGCTTGAGCAAATTCCTGAAGAATCTGCTCTTTTGACAAACACTCTGTCTGATTGGGTTAATAACTTTCGCATTGATAAAGTTATTGATTTAACACAATCGTAAAAAATGATTTTTGAATCAGACTTCATAAGTCAGAACAAGAAAGTGGGGATTGAGACCTGCCACGAATTAAAACGATCGCCCGAATTCAACAAACGATCGCCCGAATTCAACAAACGACCGCCCGAATTCAATAAACGATCACCCGAATTCAATAAACGATCGCCCGAATTCAACAAACGATCGCCCGAATTCAACAAACGATCGCCCGAATTCAATAAACGACAGCCCGAATTCAATAAACGACAGCCCGAATTCAATAAACGACCGCCCGAATTCAATAAACGATCGCCCGAATTCAATAAATGACTGGATTTAAGAAGAAATTCGATTTGTGTGTACGCGGTAGCCTTGGAAAGGGGGCTAAGGGGATCGGACGAAATATTTAATACTTCTCAGACATCCTCTAAATTTTTGTCTAGCGAATGCACCAGAAGATTTGGTGGGGATCTTAAACCGATTCATTCACCAGTCTGACTCCAATTAAATTCTAAATTTTGATTTATGACCGGAGCTAACGGAAACGTCTCCGGCTTTGCTCCTGAATTATTTTCTAATAAATTAGTTCTCATAAATATGGATAACCATCAAGTTCAGCTACCAAAAGCAAATATTCTTGTTGTTGATGATACACCCGATAATCTGCGACTTTTATCCGCTATGCTAACTCAGGTTGGCTATGAAATTCGGAGAGTTATTAACGGACAAACAGCTTTGAAAACAGCACAAGCTGCACCGCCCGATTTAATTTTGCTTGACATCATGATGCCAGAAATGAATGGTTATGAAGTCTGTCAACATTTGAAAGCCTCAGAGAAAACCCGCGACATTCCGGTGATTTTTATTAGCGCTTTGGATGAAGTTTTTGATAAAGTTAAAGCTTTTGCAGTCGGGGGAGTAGATTATATTACCAAACCTTTTAGTGAAGAAGAGGTTTTTGCCCGTGTAGAAAATAACTTGACTATTGGAAGGTTGCAAAAACAACTGACCCAGCAAAATATACTTTTGCAGCAGGAAATTAGCGATCGCCAAAAAGCAGAATCAGCCCTGCGCCTCAGTCAGTTTTATCTAGATAAATTTAAGGATTCTATCTTTTTTGTCAATTCGGATGCCCAGCTTGTGTACGTGAATGAAGCCGCCTGTCGTCATCTTGGCTACTCCCGCGCCCAATTGCTGACCATGACTGTTTACGATATAGATCCAAATTTTTCGACGGCTGCTTGGCGATCGCACTGGGAGGAAGTTAGACAAAAAGGCTCTCTCACTTTTAAGTCTACTCAACGAACCCAAGATGGTCAGGACATAGCCGTGGAAATAACTGTTAATTATCTAGAGTTAAACGGACAGGAGTACCATTGCGCTAGTGTCCGCGATATAGCCTCTTACTAAGATTATTTTAACAAGCAAATAAAGTGATTTATATCAGGAACTTTCTCAAATGAATGAGTAGTCTTAAACTCTTGGAAAAGACGTTTTAGCCAAAACTTCTAATCTAAAACTGCTAACACAGGTGGATAAGAGATTTTTTCTGACGTTTACTGACATTTTTTACATAACTTAATAAAAGTTTGACGGCAAAATTCCTGACGACTTATGACTTTTTCATGCTGTTAAAAGTGAGTAATTTACTTAAATTAAAGGCATAGTCAAAGCCAACTTCAATCCAAAACCTCAAGAACGTCTAATAAGTAGAGGCAAAAGGAAAACCCCCAACAGCAACAGGTTATTCTGGTTTGCATTTTACATTTCATTATCTGGATTGAACTGAGTCGGTGAGCAAAGGGTATTGCCCATTGCAACCATAGCCTACAAAGTATGCAAAATAAGGAAACTTGAGGAAAGAAAATAAGATGCTAAAAAATACTATAAATCAAGATTTTATCTCGTCTGAAGAAACTCTGTTGTTTAGCACCTCAGTTAAGAAGGATCTAAATGAACAGCTAGCATCCTTAGTTGTCGAAGCTCGTAGACATTCACCTGGAAGCCCTCAACGTCAGAAGTTGCTCACGCAAATCATTCGTTTGACACAAGGTAAACTCTGGAAGGAAAATACTCCCTACTATCAAGACGCACTGCAACAAACTTGGTTGTATTTCTGCCGCAATGTTTGTGATGGTCTGACAGGTCAAGCCTATGACTCCACTCAAGGTAGTGTGATTAATTGGCTAGATGCTTACCTAAAACGCAGACTACAAGACTTTTATCTCAACCAAAACCGGGAAAAAGCCACAACAGTCTCCTTTGGAGTTCGTCAGTCTAAGTCGGGTGAGATTGGTGAAACTATTGACCCGATAGATAATATACCAGCCACCCCCCAAGCGCCTCCCATTTTGGAAAACCTGGAGACATGGGTGGAGACAGACTCGGATATGGAACTACGTAGTACTCACATTAAAGGGCGTCCAGACGTAAATTGTCAGGTATTAATTCTCAAACGCTTACCCCCGGAAGTTAGCTGGAAAGAATTATCTCAAGACTTTGGGCTGTCAATTGCAACATTAAGCAGTTTCTATCAACGGCAGTGTCTACCACGCTTGCGGAAATTTGCTGAGGTAGAGGGTTTATTCTAAACCAATATAGTTCAGTTAAGGCTCAAATCTGTGTAATCGAGCTATAATTCCCAAAAATGGAAAGAAAGTGTGACGCATCTCAAAGAATTCTCACTGCTGTCTCTCAAGATACAAAGTACGAGATATTTAAAGCAATAGAGTACAGCTATCCCAGCACAAATCATTGAACAGGCGATCGCAAATATAACTATTCTTCGGATTGCTAGTTAATTGGATGCAATTGTCTGAGTTTTCTTTAGCAGTAATAGATATAGCGTAGATCGTATCAGGAATAAAATAGTACATTTTTGCGCTACTCTATGTATCATTTAAGTATTATAAAAGAAATTCCTATTCTTTCTTGACAAGCCTTGTTGCCTGTTGAACTATATTGTCCTAAAACGAAAATGGCTATGAAAAAAGTAGCGGTATTTGGCAATGCTGGAGGCGGTAAATCAACTCTGAGTAAGAAATTATCAGAAATTACTGGTTTACCACTTCACGTTTTGGACAAGATAAAGTATTTCGCTGGAGGTGCTGAAGTTCCTCATGAAGACTACAAGCATATCCATCAGGAAATTTTACAAACTCAAAGATGGATTATTGACGGTTTTGGTTGCATGGAAACACTCTGGCAAAGACTTGACGAGGCGGATACTCTGGTTTTTGTCGATTTACCACTATATATCCATGTTTGGTGGGTAACTAAGCGATTCATCACAGGTTACTTTCAACCGCCTGAAGGCTGGCCACAAAATAGTCCTATATTGGAAAGTTCGCTTAAAAGCTACCGTGCACTTTGGTTATGCCACAAATTTTTAACTCCAAAGTATCGTGAGTATATCAAACAAGCTCAAAGCAACAAAAGTGTTTATCATATTCGCTCAACTAAAGAGATTTTAGACTTTTTTGAATTAATTCAAAATAAAATTAACTCTTAAGAGGCTTTTTATCAAGTAAAAATAAAATTATTGTAGGAGAGCCAGTTCGCCCTTGCGGTTCTTCAGAAAATTCTAGACAGTGATAGGGAAGCAGCGTTTCTTGCAAATTGCGAATTAGTATTATGGTTGATGTAGTAATTGCTTTGAGGTGACTGAACAGTGCTTTTTATACTCGAAAGTCACCATCGCCAATCCTAAAACAACTATTAATGCCCAACCGAACGCGCCTAGAAAAAATAATCTTTGAAATCTAGCTGCTTTTTGCTCTTGAACTAATCGAGCTTTGACTTCTTTAGTTCGTTCTGCTTCTAACCATGTCTCAACTTCTCGCCGATCGCATTCTTGGCTAGCTGCTAAAAATTGATAATCCAAATCGCTCAAGCTTTTACCTTGTGACCAAGCTAGAGCTTCATGTAAAGCTGTCCCGCGTAATAGTCGGGAATTATCACGATGCTCTGAGGCTATCCAAGCATTGAATGCTTGGGAGTAGGGTCGTAATTTTGCTAATTGTTTTTCTACCCAAGTTTGGTTAAAAACCTCTTCATAAATCCGATTCTTTACGATTAATTGCCCTTGCTGCTTGGTTACTAACCCCGATAACAGCAGTTCTATTTGTTCTTCTTCATCATCACTAGCTATCTGAATACCTTGTAAAATTTGCTGGTACAGTCCTAGTAAACCTCCAGCACGCTGTTCGTCGATCAGTAGGCGATCGCGGATTGTTTTCAAATGCTCTGGATCGTCCTTTGCCTCCCATTTCTCAATAATGTGGGTTTGTACTAGTTTTTCTAAAATTAACAAGGGAAATTGGTAATAAAAATTTATCAGATGTTGATTAATAATCGGTAAATGGTTATCCAATTTATAACGCTCATCAACTTCTATGCTTCTGTGATCTTCAACATTTTTGCTTCCACAGGTTCTTTCTTGTACTACTATCTGACATAGTTTTTGAGTCAGAAATGGCTGACCATTTGTCCAAGCTAAAATTTCTTTGAGAACTGCCATCGGATTAGCTACTTTACTTTCTAAACCTGCGGCTAATGGCTGAACTTCCGATAAATTAAAGCCGTGCAGTTCAATAGATTTACCAATATTAAATGGCGTACAGTTGCGATCGGCAATCAAATCTGAAGGGGTTGCAACTCCGAACAGCGCCCAAGTTAGTCGGTTATATTCGGGATTTTCGGCTCGTTGATTATAGCATGAGCGAATTAAAGTAAAAAAATCGACTACCGGGAAATTCAAGCCTAAAACACTATCAATTTCATCAATAAAAATAAATATTTTTTCAGTTTTGAGTTCAACTAACAAAATGTCTTCAACAAACTGGCTCAATCGCTGTAATGCAGGTAAATCTTCACGCTCCGACCACCAAGCTTTGATATTAACTTTGCTAAAGAGATTAAAGCTCCTTAATAAGTCAACTACTATGCCCTTATACCATTGAGCAGGAGTAATATTACCGTTGCCGATGCGAGTCATGTCGATAGAAGCACAACTGTAGCCTGCTTGTTCTAATTTATGCCTTGTTTGTAACCGCAAGCTAGATTTACCCATCTGTCGGGAGCTAAATACATAACAAAATTCACCTTGAATTAGCGCATTATAAAGTTCAAAGTCAGCCTGCCGTTCTACATAGCTAGGAGCATCAACTTTGAGACTACCGCCAATTTGATATTCGTATTTATTCATAGCGTTTAGGTTAATTGCTCTTGGAAATATAGCTGATATAAATCACAGCTAGGCATTGCCTGATTTCCTTCAAGTTTTACCAGACCCATACTTTCTAATTTATAGGCAGCGATCGCTTCTAGTTGTACACTTGTGGGAGAGGTAACTACCCGTTTAAGTGCGATCGCAAGTTCTGGATGTTCTTGGAGATTGGCTAGATGATGGCGTAAATAGTTACTATAAATGCCGGCAATTGTGGGAGCCTCTTGTAATAGCTGCTCTAGGGTTACTGTTTGATTTCCCAGGTTATAAAGAGCCAGACGAGCTAAATAAGGATGACCGCCAATCATTGCTCGTAGCGGAGCCAGCTTTTCCAATCCTTTTTCACCTTTAGCCCAATCCAGTCCATGACGCACCGCCAATTCTTGCATCTGCTCTAAACTAAATTCTGATAACTTAATCGGTAGACCCACATTGAAAGGTGATTGATTAATATCTAATGGGATATAAGCTTCAGTGGCATGAACTACTACTAATCGGAGTTTTTGCCAGATTTCTAATTCAGAAGCATCTTCATACCAAGAACGCAGTAGCGGCAGAAAATCTCTAGAGATTTCTGGATACTCGAAAATTCGATTCACTTCATCCAAAGCTAAGACTACCGGAGCGTCGATTTTCTCTAGCAAATACTCCTGTAAATACAATGTGCAGCTAACTTTGCTACCAATATCTTCATCCCAATAATCATCTAGTCTGATCTCTAAATTCAACTGCCGACTGATGTTAGCGCAAAACCAGCGTAAGAATTTTTCCAAGCTAGTGAAAACTTGACTATCTGCTCTCTGTAAACCAATCTGTACAGTGTGTACGCCAGTCTGTTTAGCGTGAGTCAGAATTCTGTGCATTAAGGAAGTTTTTCCCATTTTGCTGGGGGCTTTGATTCTGATTAGGCTTCCAGGTTTATTGATTTCGGTATATGTGCGTTCTTCAATTGGCGGACGCTCTATGTAAAAAGAGGAATTTAGGGGCACTGAGCCACCAGGATTTTCTAAAAAGTCGGGATTAGAGACTGGGGTTTTTCTCTCGTCTTGCTTTTCGATTACCAAAGAAGACGCTGATATTCCATCTTTGGCTCTGTTTGTTGGCTGAGACTGTCTTAAGACTGCTGGCACAGGTTGTAATTGTTCTGACAAAACGCTATTTTGCGTAGGCAAAGCCCGCTGGAGGCTTCGCCGTCTCAATACTGAGCGAAAATTACTTTTTGTCACCTCTTCCCCGAAAGCTTGTGAAAGTAGCTTCCATAACTTAGAACCAACATCTTTTATATAATTGGCATCGTAACCACAGCTTTCAGCGATATCTGGATAAGTTTTTCCTTCCCAAGCTTGACGAAATATTATTTCTTGAACATCACTTAAGCCATGTTCAAGGAATGTATCTAAAATTACTAGTGCTTCTTCTATATTCATTTTTAAAAAGAATAAAGTTGGTTTTTAATAAGACTTTAGCGGAATTATTCATACTTTTTTGGTTATTTACTTAAATTTAAACAGTTAACTTCATTTCCATTTGTCATTCTCAGGTCTTAAGGAATGTCAAAAAATAAATTCTCCAATACTCCAATAAATGTAGAGAGGGTTAGCGACAGGATAACGTACTCTGTACAATTTACATATAGCTATCGTTCCGATGCTTGTTTATTCTAATCAGCACCCTAAAGGATCGATAGCTTTTTTGTAAATTGGCTCAATTAAAAACTGTCTGGAGTATTGCTCTATTATATTTGCAGTATATTTCTCGTTCCCAGATTGGAATATAGGAACACCAGTAACGAGTGTAAGTAGGAGATGATTATGCCGAGATGGAACGCAGAAAAAAAACAAGCGTATCGAACCGAGGTAATTCAACGCGTCACCGCAGCCATGCCCTCAGTAATGCAGGAATATGCCTCGATTAATTGGGAAGAGGAACTCAAAGACTACCATACTGAGCATGAATATTACCCTGACTATATCCACGCTCACATTCATGGGTCAACTGATTCCTACACCACTCCTCAGTCGTGTTTAGCCTGGGATGCTGTGATGGATGCTATTATTCCCCTCAGCCACAATGTTAGTTGTCAGCAGTTGCGCGAGACAATGGCTGAACTAATTCCTCAAGACGCTCAAATTGAGACGGTGGTAGAGCTTGGTGCAGGTACGGCTGGTGGAGCGCTGGCACTGGCACAGAGGTTTCCACAGGCCACTTTTCGCATTACTGATGTTTCACCTTATATGTTGGTGATTAGTCAGCACAAATTTAACAAGGCTGGATTAAGTGAGCGAGCATCCTTCGAGCAGGTAGACGCCCGTAACACTGGCTACGCTGACAACTCCTTCGATCTTGTCACATCATCACTACTCTTTCACGAGACACCTAAAGAGTGGACGCCTAAGATTCTGAAGGAGATGTACCGGATTACCAAACCCGGAGGTTGGGTACTATATGCTGACACTTATCGGGGTGAATACGCCTTGAGTGCTTCTTTTCAAGAACCGTGGTTGGATGACTTTATCCATTTCAACTTCGAGTACGAGTTTGCAAAAGCAGGTTTTACAGAACTCAATTACATCCCCTATGCCGTGGGTTTGTGGTATATGGTTGGCCGGAAGCTAGAAATGTGAGGAAAAAACAATCACAACAGAAGTTGGCATTGTCCCAATACTTTTCGGTTAAGGGGGAAAGGGGAAAGGGAAAGGGTTTGAATTTACCTTTTCCCCTTTGCCCTTTAACCTTTTCCCAGACCAAAAGAGAGATTGTTAGGCTGATCCGAAAAGTATTGGGCGTTGTCCCCTAGACAGTCCTGAAGCTCGCGATCAAAGCAGCTACGTAAACAAAGTTATTTTCAAGATAGTGTCGTTTACTGTACAAGTGCTGCTATAGCATAAGTAAATGCTGCAAATTACTCAAGTTGCATTCAGGCGTAGGCTGATCGGCGCGATCGCTCTACCAATTATCCTATTATTGTCATTGTCAGGAGTTTCAATCTGGCAAATTAACCGCCTGCTTTCGGCTATGCAATGGGTTGACCACACCGATCAAGTAATTGCCAGAGCAAATGGCTTACAAAAACTATTACTGGATCTGGAGACAGGAGTACGTGGATACCAGCTCACAAGTAAGCCACAATTTCTTGAACCTTATCAGCAAGCTAACTCTACCATTAATACTACTTTTGATCGGTTGGGCGATTTAGTTTCAGATAATCCCCAACAAAGTCAACGCTTAAAGCAAATCAAGGCAGAGAAAACAGGCTGGAAGAAATCTATTTCTCAAGCGATCGCCCGCAAACAAAGAGGTGAAGCTGAACCCCTATCAGCAATTGAGGTTCGCAAACAGAGCATGGATGTGATGCGAAATCAAATTACTAATTTTATTGCTACTGAAGAGCAGCTACGGTATCAGCGCAACCAAGCAGTCCAACAGACTACTGAGCGAGTCATCTTTACTAGCATAATCCTGTCGCTTGCTGCTGGTGGCATCCTTGCCTTTTATATTCGACGGCAAATTTCCCATGTGTCTGAAAATTATGAGAATGCTCTCAAAACTGCCCAAATACAAACTGAAAATGTTCAGCTTTCTGCCCAAAGACTTGCCGCTTTACATAACATTGACCGAGCAATTTTAGCGGCTGAGTCGCTCAAGTCTCTAGTCCGAACTGCACTGAAACAAATGCGTCAGTTAGTACCCTATGAGCAAGCATTTGTGGCCCTGTTTAATTTTGAGGCAGGTACAACTGAGATTGTCGCAGGCAGCAGCACTAAAGAATTACAACCGCTTGAAGGTACAAAAATGTCACTATCAGACTTTGCGCCTGAGCAAAGCTTACGACAAAACCTTAGTTATGTTAAAGACTTGACAAATGTTGATCTTTACCCGCCTATTTTAAAACGGTTGCATTCGGCAGGAATGCGTTGTTGTTTGCGGATTCCGATGTTAGTTGAAGAAACGCTGCTAGGAGAACTCAACTTAGCGGCGACTCAGACAGCTGTTTTTGATGCTCAAGCACAAGATGTTGTGGTTGAGGTAGCGGCTCAGTTAGCGATCGCTATCCAACAATCTCTGCTACGCGAACAACTTCAAAATTACGCTTTGGAACTAGAACAGCGTGTTGCCGAACGCACTGCACAGTTGCAAGAAACAAATCAAGAGTTAAAAGCATTTACTTACACGATATCGCACGATTTACGCGCACCATTACGTACTATGCAAGGCTTTGCTCAGGCATTGCAAGAAGATTACACAGACAAACTAGACTCGGTTGGGCAAGAATACATTCAATATATTACAGAGGGTGCAGTCCAAATGGACACCCTAATTGCCGAACTGCTAGCATACAGCCGCCTCAGCCGTGCCCAAATTCAAATGCAAAAAGTTGATTTAACTAATGTCGTTGAAGAAGCTTTAAAACAACTCAGCAAACAAGTGCAGGAACAGCTTGCACAAGTCACGGTAACAAAACCCTTGCCGCCAGTGATGGCTCATCGCTCTACCCTTGTTCAGGTAGTAACCAATTTACTCAGCAATGCGATGAAATTTGTGCAGCCTGGAATACAACCAAAAGTAGAAATCTATGCTCAAGAAAAGCAAGATTCGATCCAATTATCGATTGTGGACAACGGCATCGGCATTGCACCAGAACATCAAGAGCGCATTTTTCGGGTGTTTGAACGACTGCATGGCGTGGAAATCTATCCAGGTACAGGTATTGGTTTAGCAATTGTCCGCAAAGGGTTAGAGCGAATGGGCGGTCGAGCCGGAGTAGAATCGCAATTAGGTATTGGTAGTCGCTTTTGGATTGCCCTGCCAAAAGCCCTTCCTCACAGCAACTATACGAATGACGCAAGTACTCCGCATTCTGATAATTGATGACAATCCAGGCGATCGCGCCTTAGTAATCCGAGAACTGAGGCGAGAATTTCCGCAATTTCAACCTCAAGAAATTCGCGAAGCTTCTAGCTTTGCTAGTGCAGTAGCAACAGGCGAATTCGATCTGGTTATTACCGACTATCAATTGGGCTGGAGTACTGGACTAGAAGTTTTATATACAATTAAGCAACAGTATCCCAACTGTCCAGTGATTATGTTCACTAATACAGGTAGTGAAGAAATTGTGGTAGAGGCAATGAAGTCTGGGCTAGATGATTATGTCCTCAAATTACCCAACCGCTACATTCGCATACCAGTTGCTGTGAGAGTTGCGCTAGAACGAGCAGAAACCAAACAACGAGCTACCTTACTTGAAATCCGTCTTCAAGGTTTGCTTAACCAATTAAAAGTAGGTATATTTCGTACTTATCCAAACGGCAATCTTATTGAGTGTAACCCAGCGTTTCTGGAATTGTTGGGGCTGGATTTATTATCACAAGCCTCAGCGATGAATTTATTAAACATCCATGAATACTATTCAATACTGCAAGAACTGCCGCCACCTCAACAGCAAGAGCAAGAAATTCAATTACAACGAGCAGATGGAAGATTTATTTGGGTTGGATTGAGCATAGCTCTAAATACAGTTGAGGGACAACAGGTAATAGATGGCTTAATTGAAGATATTACATCTCGTAAACAGGCTGAAATTGAAATTCAGCAACTCAACCAAACCTTAGAGGAGCGAGTCAGGGAGCGTACAGCTGAATTAGAAGTAGCAAATCGAGATTTAGCGCAGACAAATCAGGAATTAGCAGTGGCTAATCAAGATTTAGAAGCATTTACTTATTCAATTTCCCACGATCTGCGAGAACCATTACGTGCTATCCAAGCATTTGGTTCAATCCTCCTAGAAAACGAGGATAGCGAATCTAACTTAGAGAACCAACAAAACTATTTGCAGCGCATTATTGCAAGTGCACAGCAAGCAGACAAGCTTGTTCAAGATTTGCTTGAATACAGTCGCCTCAGCCGGACTGAAATGCCATTACAAGCTATTAACTTATCTTTATTGATGATACAAATACTGAGACAGCTAGAAGTAGAAATAACACAGCGACAGGCGAGAGTACAAGTTGAAGAGCCTTTAGCTGAACTTACGGGAAACCCTACTATTTTGATTCAAGTGATTACCAATTTGCTAACTAACGCGATTAAATTTGTAGCACCAGGAATCCAACCTCAGTTACGGATATGGACTCAGAAACGTAATAGATTGGTTCGCTTATGGGTGCAAGACAACGGCATTGGTATTGAGGAAAGACACCAAAAACGCATTTTCAATGTTTTTGAGCGCCTACACAGCTATGAAGTTTATCCTGGTAGTGGTATCGGTTTAGCAATTGTCCGCAAAGGAGTCGAACGTATGGGGGGACAAGTTGGTGTAGAATCCCAACCTAGACAAGGAAGCCGATTTTGGATAGATTTACCTATAGTTATAGATGTAAATTCCTAAAATCTTTCAATCGCCTTGATTACGGGCAAACATAAAGTTATTTCTTGCTCTTAAATATTTGGTGCAAAACCCTTACCTTATACCATGCCCTATAGCACACAGTAAGGGATGAAAAACTTTCTTTCCCCCTACCCCCACCTCTGCCCCCTGCCTTTAAAGACAAAAATTTCATGAGTAAAGAGCAAGAAACTATTTTACTTGTAGAGGATAACCACAAAGATGTGCTACTGCTGCAACGAGCGCTCCGCAAGGCTAATATCGTTAATCCAGTTCAGGTGGTAAATGATGGCGATGCAGCAGTGTTATATCTCTCTGGAGAGGAACCTTATGGCGATCGCACTCGTTATCCTTTACCTGTACTAATCTTGCTCGATCTGAAACTACCCCGCAGATCCGGCGCTGAGGTTTTGATGTGGTTACGGCAGCAACCAGAACTCAAGCGCTTACCGGTCGTAGTTCTTACCTCATCGAGAGAGTATGCCGACATTAATCATATTTATGACATAGGTGTAAATGCTTACATAGTTAAGCCAGTTATTTTTAATGAATTAGTAGAAATTGTTATAACCCTTAATCTCCACTGGATTATTTTTAACGAAAGACCGCAAATTTAAATTGTTTGAACATTTTTTGGGCATTCTGGTCACTGTTACCCTTACATAAATGTAATGTAGTTAGATGTTACGCATTCTTCTAATTGATGATAATTTGAATGACCGCCTACTGGCGATTCATGTACTAAAGCAAGAGTTTTTTGACCTCCAGTTTCACGAAATTGTGCAAGCAAAAGACTTGGAACAAGCATTAGAAACAGGAGAGTTTGATTTAGTAATCACTGACTATCAATTACGCTGGAGTGATGGCTTAACTGCAATCCGGGTAATTAAAAATCGTTATCCTGATTGCCCAGTAATAATGTTTACCAATAGTGGTACTCAGGAAATTGCCGTTGAGGCGATGAAATCGGGATTGGAAGATTATATCATCAAGTCTCCTAAGCACTACGTTCGATTACCCGCAGCAGTCCGCCGAGCAATAGAGCGGACTGAAGCTCAACGTAAAGCAGTCAGGCTAGAATCACGCTTTCAAACTTTGTTGAATAATTTAAATGTAGGAATTTATCGCTTAACGGCAGATGGTATTTTACTCGAAGGTAATCCGGCATTTCTGCGGCTGTTAGGTTTAAATTCTCTAACTGAAATTCCCGCAAGTCAAACCCTTGAGGCTTATTTCCAACCATTAGATTATGCCCAAGTTCTCAACCAATTAAAGCAAAATAGCGAAATCCGCGATCGCGAGATGCAATTACGACGAGCCAATGGTAGTTTAATTTGGGTGCGAATTAGTACAACTTTGACCCAAGTAGATGGTACAACCGTTATTGACGGCTTAATAGAAGATATTAGCGAGCGTAAACAAGCACAAAAAGCTCTACACGAAAGTGAGGAACGCGCACAGCTTGCCGTTAATATCAGTCGGCTTGGGACTTGGCATTATGACCCCAATACGAACTTCGTCGAGTTGGACAAGCGAATGCGCGAGATTTGGGGCGAACCAGATGACACCGCGATTATCCCTCTGTCGATGGTAATAGAGCGCATCCACCCAGACGATTGCGAGCGTGTAGTCAACACCATCAGTAATACACTCGACCCGATGTCGTCAGGTACTTATGAAATTGACTATCGGATCTTGTGGAAGGATGGAACTGAGCGGTGGATATTCGCTAATGGGCAGGTGCAATTTGAGGGAGAGGGGGTGTCCAAGCAGGCGGTGAGGTTTTTGGGAACCGCACTCGACATTACCGAACGCAAACGAGCAGAGGAACGGCTGCATCTGCTGTATGAAACGACCAGCGATTTACTGGCCACGGAACATCCCATGCAGTTGATGAATAACTTATTTAACAAGCTCTCAGCCCAGCTTGAGTTACATTCTTACTACAACTATATGGTTGAGGTAAAAGACAACCAGCAAATGCTGCATCTGAGCAACTATGGGGGGATCTCTGAAGCAACGGCTCAGTCGCTGGAATGGATTGAACTTGGGCAATATCTTTGCGGAATGGTGGCACAAGAGCGAAAGCAAATTGTCTTCGATCGATCGCAAATTTCCACCCATCCCAACGCGCAGCTTGTCAACTCAATTGGCATCACGGCTTATGCTGGACAACCATTGATTGTGCAGGGACGGTTACTGGGGACGCTCTCCTTTGCCAGCCGCACCCGTACCTGTTTTACTCCCGAAGAAATCGATTTGCTGCAATCTACCTGCGAGCAGATGGCGATCGCTATTGAGCGGGCAAATTTACTGGCTTCAATCCAGCAACAAGCTCAACAATTGCAACAAGCCAACCGGATTAAAGATGAGTTTCTAGCAGTATTATCCCATGAGTTGCGATCGCCCCTGAATCCGATTCTGGGTTGGTCTAAGCTGCTCCAAACCTGTAAGCTTGACGAAGCCAAGACCGCTTATGCTCTGAATGCGATCGAACGCAATGCCAAGTTACAGTCCGAACTAATTGAAGATTTGCTAGATGTCTCCCGAATTCTGCAAGGCAAACTTAGCCTGAAAGTTTGCCCAGTCGATCTAGTATCGATTGTTAAAGCTGCAATGGAAACTGTACAGCTGGCTGCTGAAAGCAAGTCGATTCAAATTCAGGTGAGACTTGAACCAAATGTAGGGCAAGTTTTGGGCGATCCCAACCGATTACAGCAAGTGATTTGGAATCTCGTCTCGAACGCGATTAAGTTCACTGATATCGGGGGACGAGTGGATATCCAGCTCAAGCAAGTTAGCTCTTTTGCCGAAGTTACTGTTATCGATACAGGTCAAGGGATTCACCCTGACTTCCTCCCCTATGTATTTGAATACTTCCGCCAAGCAGATAGTGCTACAACCAGAAAGTTTGGTGGACTGGGATTAGGGTTGGCGATCGTCCGTCACTTAGTCGAATTGCATGGCGGAACTGTTCGGGTAGAAAGTGCAGGTGAAGGTCAAGGGGCAACCTTTACTGTAAGACTTCCGCTCATGGCAACTCCATCCCAGAAGAACGCAGACAGTAAACCGCCTGAACCATCCTTAAATTTGCATGGCATCAAAGTTTTGGTAGTAGATGATAATGCAGATACACGGGAGTTTATTGCTTTCATGCTAGAGATGTATGGAGCGAATGTAACAACTGTCACCTCAGCCTTTGAAGCTCTCGCTACTTTAACCAAGTACAGAGCAGACGTGCTACTCAGCGATATTGGGATGCCAGAAATGGATGGCTATATGCTGGTACGCCAGCTGAGAGCCTTGCCCTACCAACAGGGTGGGAAGATTCCAGCGATCGCCTTAACAGCATTTGCTGGAGAAATTAACTATCAAAAGGCTATAGAAGCAGGTTTTCAAGACCATATTCCGAAGCCAATCGAGCCAGTAAAACTGGTTGAGGCGATCGCCGATTTGGTTAAACAGACCCAGTAGCGAACTAAAAATCACCATTGACGACACTACCAAACTTAACTAGCGATTCTGAGCTTTCCTATCCTATCCCCTTAATGCAGGTAAAATAATGAAGCGATCGCCCTCCAAACCTGATTATTTCTAATCTAGTTTACCCTTTACCCCTTACCCTTTACCCTGGCGATCGCCCTCCAAACCTGATTATTTCTAATCTGGTTTACCCCTTACCCTTTACCCCTTACCCCTTACCCTGGCGATCGCCCTCCAAACCTGATTATTTCTAATCTGGAAACCAACTGGAGACTCAAATGACCACAGCAACGATAGTAACACCACCAAAGGAATTACCCCTTCTGTTTGAGGGAATGACTTGGAGAGAGTTTAAAGCAGTTGAGCAATTGTTAGACCGTCCAGGATATCGACTCTCTTTTCTGGATGGAGTTCTGGAGATCCGACGAATGCCTGGAGAACCCCACGAAACTGTTAAAGAAAGGATCGGTGCTTTGTTGGAGCTTTACCTGCTTATGGCAGGGTTCGACTTTACTCCAACTGGCTCAATGACTCTGGAAAGTGAAACAGTCGCCGTCAAGCGGGAGGCGGATAAATCTTATAAACTTGCTCCTGGTCGGATGCTACCCGATCTGGCGATCGAGGTGGTGTTTTCCAGTGGCGGCATCAACAAACTGGATGCATACAAACGGTTGAAAATCAAGGAAGTGTGGTTTTGGGAAGATGGTGTCCTAGAAGTCTATCACCTGCGGGGAGAAGGCAATACACTTCACTATGAAAAAGTTTCTAATAGTGAAGAGGTCAAAGGAATCGATCTGGATTTGTTGTTACGTTGCATGAATATGGTGAATCACGTCGAGGCGATCGTGACTTTTCAACAGGCACTCCAGAAATAGGCGATCGCACATACTTATGGGATATTTATGAGATGCTGGGTTTCACGCTTGAAAACTGCTGTGAAAACCCTTTTGTTCAGCGCAGAGATTTTAAGCTTTCAGTCTTTTGTACTAAGAAATCAGTGAAGATGCTCATAATTGTGCGCTGACGTAATTTCACATTCGCATTAATGGACATCCCTGATTGCAAGGGAATTTGACGTTGATTAATTAGTAACTTCTGCCCATGTAGGCGGACTTTTGCGGAAAAACGCCAGAAATTATAAACTTGGTCTGGAGGTAAGGCATCAGAGCCAATCTCAATTAGTTCGCCTTTGATATCACCATACTCTTGGAAGGGAAAGGAATCAATTCTCACATCCACTTGTTGTCCTTCTTTGACAAAGCCGATGTCGCGGTTGGTAATGTAGATGTTAGCAACCAAGTTATCACTAGGAACGAGTTTTAAAAGCGGTTCGCTGGAATTAACTACAAATCCTGCTGTTTTGGCTTTGAGTTCAAAGACGGTTCCATCTACGGGTGCGGTAATTTTCTGATATTTCAGAGTTTGTTCTGCCTGAGTTAACTTACTATCAATCTCTCCAATCTGACTATTAATTTCATAGAGGCGTTTTTGATTATCTACAATTACCTTGGTTAATTGGCTGTCAATTTCGGCAATGTTTTTGTCATTATCTGTAATTTTGGCTAGTAAATCTTCTTGAGACACAGCCGCAGTGTTGCGAAATTTTTGATTTGATTGGGCGATCGCTAATTGTAATCGCTGCTGTTCCCGATTCAGTCGGATCACTTCTGCTTGTTTGCTGCTGACATCCTGCTGCTGTTTCAAATATTGCACCTGGGAAATCGCTCCCTGCTGCGCTAGAGGTTCAAACTTACGGAGAATTTGTTGATTAATTGTCAGCAACTCTTTAGCGCTAGTTAATTCCGCTTGAGTTTGGAAAAATTGCTGTTGTGTCTGTCCCGTTTCTAAATTAGCTGTGGCTAAACGCGATTCCAATTCTATTTGGCGATTTCGCAAGCGTAACTGTTGCTCTCTTGTGAGACTATTTCCAGCAGTCGCACCATTTAATTGTGTCCGGTACAACTGGTTTTCGGCAATTATCGCGGCTCGGCTTTTGGTTAAAAAGGCTAATTCTGGTTTAATTTTCAACAGAGCAGTTTGCTGTGCTACTTCCTGTAATGATATGTTCCCTTGCATCTGGCGGCGATAAAAGTCATTTTCTTGCTCTAGCGCCTGTTTCGCCAGCAATTGAGCCGCCCGACTTTGCTTTAATGAAGTTAACTCCGCTTCCGAAGAAGTTTTTTCTAGGGTAACGAGTGTTTCACCTTTTTTGACTCGCTGACCATCTTTGACTAGAATCTCATTGACAACACCATGAATCGGAGCCTGAATTTCTTTGACTGCACCCTGTGGTTCTAGCTTGCCAGTAGCATGAATTGATTCATCAATTTGGAAGACTGAGGCCCAGATTACGGTGAAGGTGCTAACTCCAACAATAGTCCAAGCGATCGCTCTTGACCAAGTAGGTGTTTGTTGTAAAAGTACTGGCTGGTCGAATTTATATTGAATATTCATAATAAATGGGGAATGGGGAATAGGGCATTGGGGAGTGGGGAGTGTTGAGAGACGCGATGAATCACGTCTGTACAAGAGTTAGAAGTGCTAAGGTTAAAGTTCCAAGTTTAAAGGCTCAATGTTCCAGCAAAAAGGTGCAACTTCCGAGTTCAAAGGCACAACGTTCCAGTAAAAAGGTGCAACTTCCGAGTTCAAAGGCGCAACGTTCCAGCAAAAAGGTGCAACTTCCGAGTTCAAAGGCGCAACGTTCCAGTAAAAAGGTGCAACGTTCCAGCAAAAAGGTGCAACTTCCGAGTTCAAAGGCTCAACGTTCCAGTAAAAAGGTGCAACTTCCGAGTTCAAAGGCGCAACGTTCCAGTAAAAAGGTGCAACTTCCGAGTTCAAAGGCGCAACGTTCCAGTAAAAAGGTGCAACTTCCGAGTTCAAAGGCTGAAGTATCGAGTTTTAAGCTTGAAGTTTCATTATTTAAAGTTGAAGCGATAGTATTTACTGCTGACAAATGACAAATGACAAATAACAAATGACTAAACTTTCGCTTCCTGTTGCTGATACAGACAGTAGTAATAACCTTTGAGCGCCATTAATTCTTCATGAGTTCCCTGTTCTACCACAGCACCTCTATCCATCATCAGAATAATATCGGCATTGCGGATTGTGCTGAGGCGGTGAGTAATGAAAAACACTGTTTTATCTTGGAAAGCTGTTGCCAAGTTACGGCAAACTTGGGCTTCGGCATTGTAATCTAAGGCGCTGGTAGCTTCATCAAGAATCAGCAATTGCGGATTTTGCAGGACAGTCCGAGCGATCGCTACTCGTTGGCGTTGTCCTCCAGACAGTCCCGAACCTCGTTCGCCGACACGGGTGTTATAACCACTGGGCAAAGACATAATAAAGTCATGGGCATAAGCTACCTTGGCGGCGGTAATAATTTCTTCATCGCTAGCATCAGGATATCCCAAGGCAATGTTTTCGCGGATGGTGCCATCAAACAATAGGGTATCTTGTAACACCATACCAATCTGACGACGTAAAGAATAAAGTTCTACTTTGCTGATATCATAGTCATCAATCAAGATTTTGCCGGATTTGGGTTCGTAAAGTCTGGGTAATAATTTTAGCAGTGTGCTTTTACCAGACCCGCTTTGACCAACAATTCCCACAAAGGAGCCAGCAGGAAAGTTTAAGTTAATATTGCATAGTTGCAATGGCCCGTGTTCTGAGAAACTGAAGCTGAGATTTTCAAAGCGGACACTACCTTGAACACTGGGCATTAGGATATTTTGACAGTTACCGATTTCTACTTCTTGGGGAGTATCTAAAATATCAGCAAGGCGTTGCAGAGATAAAGCGGTTTCTTGGAAGTTCTGCCAAAGTTGCATTAGGCGTAACAAGGGACTGGTGACATAACCAGCCAGGATACGGAAAGCGATGAGTTGTCCCAAGGTTAGATGCTGATTGAGAACGAGAAAAGCTCCCACCCACAGCACTAACATACTGGAAAACTTGTTGAGAAAACTGCTAACAGAACCGGCAGTAGTTTGAGTAGAGACTGTTTTGAAACCTGCGCTGATGTAACGAGCATAGCGTTCTTGCCATTGCCAACGCGATCGCATTTCTAAATTTTGCGCCTTGACTGTCTGCATTCCCCCCATCACTTCCACTAAATAAGATTGCGTTTCGGCATTGCACTCAGCTTTTTCTTGCAATTGTCGTCGCATCACAGGTGATACCATCAAGTTGAGCAAGCCAAACAACGGTACTGTTGCCAAAGCAACTAAGGTCAACACTGGGCTGTAAATCGCCATCACTAAAATGTAGACCACTGAAAATACAGCATCCATCACCACAGTTAAAGCTGTACCAGTTAAGAAAGAGCGGATGTTTTCCAGTTCGTGAATTCGCGTTGCCAATTCCCCAACCGGGCGGCGTTCAAAATAAGATAATGGCAGACGCAATAGGTGATTAATCACCTCAGAACCAAGGGCGAGGTCAATTCGGTTAGTAGTATCTGTAAATAAATGAGTGCGGATACTGGTGAGTACTGCTTCGATAACTGCTACTACTAGCAAAAAGATGCCAAAAACTTCCAGGGTATCGGGACTATTGCCAACCAATACTTTATCAATAATCACTTGTGTGGCAAGGGGATTTACCAGTCCAAACAGTTGGATAACAATGGAAGCGATTAGTACTTCAATTAATACTTTACGATAGCGCCGCAGCGAAGGTACAAACCAACTCAAACTAAACCGCGCCTTGGGAGTATTTTTGGTGGTTTGCAGTAGCAGGACTTCTCCTTCAGTCCCCCAGTTTTCCGCAAAGTCTCGTAATTTGTAGCGTAGTAGTCCCATCTCTGGAACGGCAATGAGTAATTCTCGATCGCTATTTTTGTAAATAATTGCAAAACTATCTTGCCAAGAAATCATTACTGGTAGTTGCAAGCGTCCGACTGCGGTAGCAGGAACTTTTACCATCTGTGTTGTCAACCCCATCAACTCAGCAGCAGCAGCGCAAAATTGCAGAGATATAACGCCTTTCTGTTCGTGCTGCTTGGTCAACACCCGTTGTAATGTATCTCTGCGCCAAGAGATGTTAAAGTATTGGCTCAACATCTGGAAGCAAGCTAGTGTTGCATCCAGCGGCCCTCTACCTTTGATATAAGGAAACTTCTTTTGTTTACCTTTAGCTGCTGGTGCTTCTGTGACAGTAATTTCTGAGGCGTAGGGAATCTCTGCGGGTAAGAGTGTTTTTGGTGTAGGAGATGCGAGATTTTCTCTAAATATTGATTTGGGCAATCCCACCAAACGCATATTTGTATTAAATTTCAGCTTGGGATTGAGTTCATCCAACTCTAAGCGACTCCCCACAGGGAACTCAGCATCAAAATTACTACTGACTAACCACAAAAATTCTGAATCTAACTGCTGGCGGAATTTGCGTGCAGCAATTGTTTGGATAATCGCAACTTCAGTTGCAGCTTGGGCAAGTTTAACTAAATTCCTGCTACCATCTGCGCGACGGCTGAGTTCTTCGGTAAGCAGTTCATGCACTTCTAAGAGAGTAATCTCATTTTGCAAGGCGTGGACAAAAGGCTGTTCCTGTTTGAGTAAAGTTAGAAAACCAGCAATAGGTAGATTAATCGCGATAACTTCAGTAGAAGCGATCGCAGTTTCACAAGCAATACCCCGTACATGACTTACCCAACCCAAAACCTCTCCTGGAGAGAGTAACTTCAGTGTCGCCGGATTTTGTCCTTGGGAATTGCAGGTTAATAAACGCGCTTGCCCTTGGTAGATAATGCTAATCCAATTGGGCATAGCTTCCCTGGTTACTATTACCTGCCCGATGCGATAACGACAAAATTGCACCTTGTCGAGCAAATTTTCTAAAACATTTGGTGGCAGATAATTGAAAGGAAATAAATCGGCAATATATTCTTGAATATCAACGGTTGTATTTGTCATCATCTTGCACCCTATTTTAATAATTTTTCCTAATTTGCATTCTTAATTTTGAATTTTGAATTTTGAATTGGTATGATTCCCATCCAGGCTTTTTCTTCTGGTGATAGTTGACTTAGTTGCTGTTGAAACCAAGCTTCAAAATTCTCTTGCAGCAATCGTTGGCGCATAAAATCGTCCAACTGGGCACTTATAAACTTTTCCACGCGTATAATTATCCATGAGTCTCCAAAGGGTACGGGTGGTTGAATTATACCTACTTGACTTGTGCAAAGTAACTGAGCAAAATTGGGAGCGATCGTACCAAGTTCTACTGGACCGATGATGCCATTTGTATCAGCTTCCGGCCCTTGAGAATATTCACGAGCTAGTTCCGAAAATGATTGTTCTCCTTCTGTAATTCGGAAGAATAGCTCGTTAGCAGTTCCTCTACTATTAGTCCGAATTAAAGAATAAATGACTCGATCGAAATGTCTTTTGTATTTGAGAAAGTAAGATTCTAGTTGATGTCCCCAAGTTATTTGCTTGAACTTTTCGACTCTCAGCTTGCGGGTGGCGAAAAGTTCTAATTGTTCTTGAGTTAAACCATAACGCAAACACCAATCTTGGATTTTTTCTTCGCTGTTTAAATCCCAATGCTGATAAAATTGCTCTAGAGCCTGAGATGTTTCGGCTGGTGTGCAGGTAATTGGTGCGTTGGCGTAGCCCGTCGTAGATATCGCTAATTCAATAATGCTCTGAGATAACAATTGCGGAATTAGATTGTAACTTGCTAAAAAGGGAATAATTTCTGGCGGTAAGAGGGCGCTGCCGCTACGCCCATCGTAGACATCGCCTAGTTGTAATGTTTTATTCATAATATTTATGCAAATATTTAAGCCATGCAGAGATAAATTGAGAAATGCAAGCGGTATTCAGGTATAGATTTGTACCGCTTGCATCATTTGCATACTCTTGAAAGCATTGTATGGCAATGGTTTCAATTACCACTCATTAATGCCTAAACTTAAGCAAAGGTAGTAGTGAAATGGTCAAAAGTCAAGTTGAAGCTAGTATTGCCACTAAATTGATTGACCTGCAAGAAGTAGTTACCAGATGAAGTAATATTAGAGATTACATCCGACGTAGTACCACCCCTAGTAGAGCTTGCAACTACCTCATTTGCATCAACAATGCGATTGTTGTTAAAGTCTTGAATCAGTCTGATGTCAGCATCACTTGTGAGTCCACTCAATGTAATGTTGACACCCTCAAACGATCCTAGAGAGAATTGGTAAACATCTGCTGTGTCAAAGTCGCTTACAGAACCAAATTGATTAACATCAGCTGACAAGTTGCCAAGTTCAACCTCTTTAGGCAGAAGATTGCTCAAATCGCTTGTCGAGTTGGGTGTAGTCGCAGACACGGCAAAATCATAACTTATAGTTCCTGAACTAGCAGCACCGCGAATGACTTGGGCAAAATAAGTCCCTGTATTTTCCTGATTATTGATAGATTCATCTCTATTAGAAGACCTAGTGGACAAATCAACTGGTTGATCATTAGCATCAAAAATCCCGTTACCATTGTCTCGAAAAAGTAACAGTTCGGGATCGCCAACACTGATATCTGTCACAGTCAGATTGATGTTTTTGGTACTGCCGAGTCGAAACTGAAAGACATCAGTAGGATCGGATGTAGTTAAAGTTAAGTTGTTTCTAACAACAGGAGTAGTGCCTATTGTACCAAGATTGGAAAGTGCCATTTTTTTGTCCTTTAAGTGCTGATTGTGATTTTGTCAAATTCAGGTAAGTTGTGGTTTGCACAGATGTAAACTTTCTATTGGAAGTTACATTTACTGGAATTTGGTCGCTTAGAGTTTGATGAAAATAAATAAAATTTATTATTTTCAATAGAGCATTAGCTGTTTGGTTTTGTGCTTGCCGTGTTGAAAACCTGTTGTTTAACCATGAATCTAAATTAAACTGTTTCTTTAATAAACACAGCATGAAAAAGACTTATATAGTTAGGTGTTTGAAAGTAAATTCCAAGTGCTTTATATTGTTTAGTCATAAAAAGTCTTATGACTCACCATTGGCGTAATTAAAAATGAGTCTGATGAAATAAGAGATGTGTGAAGAAGTAGGCGAAAGCTTGTATCAAGCGATGCTAGCACCACAAGCCTTGTTGTAATTAAGACAAAAAGCCTCTAATCGCTCAGAGGCTGCTTATACTTAACTGGATGTTTCTGGTAGTCTTTAAGCGATCGCTAATTTATGAGTTTTCACTCCTCATTTGTTACACTTCACTTCATCAACCGAACCGACGATAGAACCCCACAGACATACATCTGTGCTTAAATCCCTTCCCCGATTGAAGCTTAAAAAATCTTTAACATCAATTTTGTTGAAATATTTGATTGATGCAGCTATAATTTATGCAATGAAGCGGTAAAGTTAAGGTATAAATTTGTACCGCTTGCATCATTTGCATACTCTTGAAAGCATTGCCGTACAATGCTTTCAAGCACTACTTACCACTGCTAATGCCTAAACTTAAGCAGGGACAGAGAACTGGCTAAAAGACACATTGTAGTTAGTGTTGCCAGTGAATTCAGTTACCTGCAAGAAATAGTCACCACGTACAGTAATGTTGGAAATCAGTTCTGAAGTAATACCTCCATTATTAGAACTGGCAATTACTTCGCCTGCATCGACGATGCGATTGTTGTTAGAGTCTTGAATCAGCCGGATATCAGCATCGCTGCTTAATCCTTCCAATCTGATGTCGACTTTCTCACGAAATCCCAAAGAGAAGCTGTAAACATCAGTAGTGTTCTGATTATTGACGTTACCTGTACGAGTGGTATTACCTGACAAGTGACCAAGTACAAATTCTTTAGGAAGAAGGTTGCTAGAACTAGCTGAAATCGGAAAAGTTCCAGCAGGTTCAGTTGCAGACAAGGCTAAATCGTAACTGACATTTCCTGAACTACCTGGAGCAAAGCGAGATACTTCCGCAAAAAAAGTACCTGAGCTAGTTTTAAAGTTAATCGCCTCATCTTGGTTGCTTCCGTGATTGGAAACAAGTCCAACTTTTCGGTCTAAGTCGTCTAGTACGCCGTTATTGTTCGCATCTCGAAACAGCCTGATGTCAGCATCATCGCCAGCGCTAATATCTGTCAGAGAAAGGTTGATATTTTTGCCACTGGTGATTTGGAATTTAAAGACATCTGTAGGATCGGATGTAGTTAAATCAAAGTTATTCTTAACAACAGGTGTGCTACCGAGTGTACCAAGATTGAAAAGTGCCATTTTTTTTGTCCTTTAGATGTTGATTGTAATGCGGTCAAGTTCGTTCAGATTCAGTTATGGTTTGCACAGATGTAAATCTTCGATTTAAATCGATATTTACTGGAATTTAGTGGCTTAGAGTTTGATGAAAATAAAGATTATTTATTATTTTCAATAGAGTCTTAGCTGTTTGGTTGTGTGCTTGCTGTGTTCAGAACTTGTTGTTTAACCATGAATCTAAATTAAACTGTTTTTTCAATAAGCACAGCATGAAAAAGACTTCTATAGTTAGGTGTTTGTGAAAGTAAATTCCCAGTGCTTTGTATTATTTAGTCATAAAAAGTCTTATGACTCACCATTGGCGTAATCGAGAATGAGTTCGATCAAATAATAGATGTGTGAAGAATTAGGCGAAAGCTTGTATCAAGGCGATAGTAGGACTACAAGCCTTGTTGTCATTAGACCTCTTGGTATTTGTGCTTTTTGCAAGAGGGGGAAAAGGGACTCATGTTAAAGGGGAAAGGGGCAATACAGAGCCTTTTCCCCCGCCCCTTATCCCCAGAGGGGACCCCACCTTCCCCCTTCTCCTTTTCCCGACAAATGCCAAGAAGGCTATTGATACAAAAAGCCTCTGATAACTCAGAGGCTTCTTATGATTAACCGTAAAACTGTACTAATTACAGGTGGTTCGCGGGGGCTAGGGCTAGTTATGGCACCCCATTTGATTCAAGCAGGAGCGCGTTTGGCGATTTGCGCCCGCGATCTGCAAGAATTGGAGCGATCGCCTACTGAACTAGAACAACGAGGTGGAGAGATTCTGGCTGTACCTTGTGATGAAATAAGGATAATCAGGTGTTTTGCATGGCAGGGGTAGACGCTATCTGTGCAGTGGTTATCTACAAGCTACATGACTAGCGATCGCTAAAGCCCACATAAGTGGATCGGCGTAAATAATTATTGTTGGGCTAAGGCAGGGGGCAGGGGGAGAAAGAGTCTGAGCCTTATTTACTTTTTTTGACACAGTTTGGTTTTATTGCACCGACTTACTTATCTTTAGTTAACAATATATCTAATCTTAAAATCTCAATCCAAATAGTTAATTTGAATCGTAGTTCCAGAAGAACTAAATTACTTACAAATGCAATTCAAAATCCAAAAAAACTTTAAAAAACAGCTTTTGAAGAAATAGCCACAACAGTTTACAGAGTAAATAGTAAAAATTTATAGTATCGATAGATTTAAAATTTGTTATACCATTTATTCTTTTTTATCCTATATCTAAAGGTGGAAAAGCCGATTGAATATTACTAAGCATTAATCTAATTTGCTTGCTTGAAGATAACCTTCAATTTATTTAAATATAAGATTTGTGTTTTTAAACACACAATCACTCAGAATTAATCTCAGCCTACAGGTAGAAGTTCGGTTAAGTAATATACAGTTACTTGGTAACTATCAAGAACAAAGAATCAAACAACAAAAGGATAATCACTACAGCAGATGCTGCATTAGGCGCTTGAACAAAAGCAGTCTTACTTTATTTAGCTTTTTAATTTAGTTTTTTACTTCAAACCCAGCTAGTAGAAAGGAGAGTTAATGATTTCACAGAACCTACAAGAACAACCAAAGCCGCCGTTTCCTGAACAACAGCAAGATGTGCCAGGACTAGAGTCACAGATGAACCCGAAGCCAGATTATGGCGAAAATTCTTATTCTGGTTCTGGAAAACTGCAAGGGAAAGCGGCTATTATCACGGGTGGCGATTCTGGCATCGGGCGGGCAGTCGCGCTTGCCTTCGCCCGCGAAGGTGCTGATGTGCTAATTGCTTATTTAAACGAAGAACCGGATGCAGAAGAAACCGTTCGCATCGTCGAAAAAGAGGGGCGTAAGTGCATCGCTGTTGCAGGTGATATCCAGGAAGAAGCGCAATGTCAACAGATTATTGAACGGGCGCAAAGTGAGTTCGGCAAAATCGATATCCTCGTTAACAATGCCGCTTTCCAGATGACGCGAGAAAGCCTTGATGAGATTTCGTCAGAGGAGTTCGATCGCACTTTCAAAACCAACATCTACGCGATGTTCTACCTGTGCAAAGCCGCAGTGCCGCATATGCAGCCAGGTAGCGCCATCATCAATACTGCCTCCATCAATGCAGCTGAACCGAAGCCGAAGCTACTGGCGTATTCGGCGACCAAAGGAGCGATCGTCAACTTCACTGGTGGGTTGGCGCAGTTACTAGCCGAAAAGGGCATCCGAGTTAACGCTGTCGCGCCAGGCCCAGTGTGGACACCGTTAATCCCGGCAACCATGCCAAACGAACAGGTGACACAGTTCGGGCAGGAGTACCCAATGAAGCGCCCCGCACAGCCAGCCGAGCTTGCACCAGTATACGTGCTGCTAGCTTCTTCCGAAGCCAGTTATGTTTCAGGTGCGGTGATTCCCGTTACTGGCGGTCAGCCCGTTCTTCCATAGCACTTTGCTTTGATGCCAATTTCTATCAGTCTCATTGCAGATGCTTTGGCTAAACCTGCCCTGGCATTTGCGGATTTGGCGAGAACCTGCTTTCAAATCAATTCAGTGGGGCGAAATTCAAGTCAAGAAACTCAGTATGCAACAAAAAAATATCTTCAAAAAAGCCTCACGTCGTCAAGTTCTCGGCGGCCTATCTATTGGCGTTGTCGCAGCGCAAACGGTACCAGTCTTCGCACAACAAACATCTACCCCAGCAAATCAAAAAGTGACACCCAACCAGGAAACACCCAACCAGTCTGTCAAGCAGAACCCAGTTAAGCAATATCCGAGTCCGCCTTTTTCGCAACAACCGCAGGAGCCACCTGGTCTTGCCAGCAAAATGATTCCGCGACCCGATCACGGTGAGACAAGTTATCAGGGTTCTGGACGGCTAGTAGGACGCAAGGCGCTGGTGACAGGCGGCGATTCCGGTATTGGTCGGGCAGCTGCGATCGCCTTTGCGCGTGAAGGTGCTGATGTTGCGATCAACTATCTGCCGGTCGAGGAGCCAGATGCCCGCGAGGTAATTCAACTGATTCGATCGGCAGGACGCAAGGCGGTGGCGATTCCCGGCGATATTCGCAACGAAAACTTCTGCAATCAACTCGTCGAATCCGCCGTGCGCGAACTCGGCGGACTCGACATTCTGGTTAACAATGCTGGTAGACAACAATCTGTTGACTCGATTCTCGATCTCACAACCGAACAGTTCGACTCAACGTTCAAGACGAACGTCTACGCGATGTTTTGGCTTACTAAAGCTGCTGTGCCGCACCTCAGTCCCGGTGCAAGCATTATCAATACTTCCTCAGTCCAAGCCTATGACCCTAGCGAGAACCTGCTCGACTATTCCCAAACTAAGTCGGCGATTGTCGCCTTTACCAAGTCACTGGCAAAGCAGCTTGCGAAAAAGGGTATCCGTGTGAATGCGATCGCGCCTGGGCCTTACTGGACACCGCTCCAGGTTAGCGGCGGTCAACCGCAGAGTAAAATCGAAAAGTTCGGCAGTGACTCACCGATGGGACGTCCCGGACAGCCTGCGGAGCTTGCCCCTATTTACGTGCTGCTTGCCTCACAAGAGTCGAGCTATGCTACTGGGCAAGTGTTGGGCGCATCGGGTGGAAGCGGAAATCCTTAATGCCCAACCAGCAATGCAGCAAGCTAGATGAACTGGTATCCGCTCAAATTAACTACCGATCGTTCTATCGGGCTGGCTACGGTATGCATGAGCGGGGAACTCACCAAGGCTGGATTCGATCGGGCAGCCTCTACGTGAAGGCACAGAAGCATCCTGTTACCACAACTATTATTGTTGCTGGTCTTGGTACCTCAATCTGGTGGTTTACATCGTTTGCGGTTTAAGAAGTTCATTAGTGCTTCGAGCCGGCTGGCGATTCACCTTCTCTGACGAAACTGCTCAACGCCTTTATCGTGAGCCGAACGGCAAAACGAAGCATGGCATATTTTGTGGGCAGCACCGAATGCCAGCATTTTAGCAGGTGTAAAAATTGCCATAGTTCTTGCTGGAGGAAAACTACCCCGTTGTTGAGCGACTTGCCCTGACTTGTACTGAGTTTCGACATTTCGACTGCGCCCTTCTCTACGAGAGGCTGCGCCAACGGCTACGCTCAGGACAGGCTCAGTGCATCGCTGCGCGGTAATCGAGCGACTTGTACTGAGTTTCGACTGCGCGGTAATCGAGCGAAGTCGAGATTCAACTACCGCGTAGTCGTTGGCGTGGTCACTGAGCGTAGTCGAAGTGCAGCCTCTCCGACAGTAGAAGTAAGTCGAGATTCAACTACCGCGTAGTCGTTGGCGTGGTCACTGAGCGTAGTCGAAGTGCAGCCTCTCCGACAGGAGAAGTAAGTCGAGATTCAACTACTGCGTAGTCAAAGTAGTATAGTCGTACCCCTTGGGGGTAGCAAGCTACGCAAAGCGTCCCGTAGAGAAGAAAGTCGAAACACTGTTTCCTGCTGTTACCAAAGGGAACAGGGGTTTAGGACAAGAACACCAAATTTTCTTGTTTTGTGGCTGGCGTGGTTGCAGACAAAAATGCTCTCTATTTAGCAATATTCAATGAATGGTTCCGTTATTCTCTTATATAACCTGATTTTAATTATTTCTCTTTTGTTTGCTAATGCTTATTGACTAATAAATGATTTTAAAAAATTTACTTAAACAATTGATATAAATAAAATTTTCATGACAACCACTTTCTCGTGTGGCAGATTTATGATAGTTATTAGGCACCTAAATATAATGCTTTTTTTTTAGATAACCTGGCAAAGATTGATAATGTATATGCCATAATGTCACGAGCTAGGGGTATATAAATTTATTGTTATACTTCATCACGTAAGTGGGGAAGGTATCAGTATTGGCTACGAAAAAATATAATGCTACTAGCTCGAACCGATTGATGAACGATCGGGTCAAAACTCTTGCTATATCTGGAAACCCAATATTGGGGTCTGGATTTAGTCTATAGCAGGGGTTGATTGAGTTATGGATAGGAGGAAATTTGATGAAATTGTTAGATTTAGAGAATCCTGAGGTTAAATTGACCTCTAAAACAGATAGTAATTTTGTGGACTTAACAGCAGCACACCCACGACCATTGTTAAAGCGATCGCACTGGCAATCTTTAAATGGGCTGTGGAAATTCGCATTTGATGACGAGGGAAAATGTGTGGAGCCGAGCGATTTTAGCGAATGGCATCATCATATAGAAGTTCCTTATGCGCCCGAATCTACCAAAAGTGGGATTAACGATCGCGGTTTTCATCCAAACTGCTGGTACGAGCGCGAATTTGAAACGCCACCAGGGGACGGCAGATTAGTGTTACACTTTGGCGCTGTAGACTATCGCGCTCGTGTGTGGGTAAACGATAAATATATAGCCGAGCATGAAGGCGGACACACCTCTTTCAGTCTCGATATTACCCATACCTTAAATGACAGTGGTACAACAAAGGTAACAGTGTGGGCGCAAGACGATCCGCACGATCTCGCCAAACCTCGTGGTAAACAAGATTGGCAGTTGAAACCCCATAGTATTTGGTATCCTCGCACAACTGGTATTTGGCAGACAGTCTGGCTAGAGCGCGTAGGTGAGACTTATATCGGCAATCTTCGTTGGATTCCCGACTGCGAACGGTGGGAAATTGGCTTTGAAGTTGGGCTAGCTGGTAATTTACCTACTTCAGGTGTACAAATTAAAGTAAAACTGAGCGTTGGCGATCGCCTGTTAGCAAGCGATACCTATGAAGTATTCAATGGGGAAATTAGCCGCCGCATTGTTCTGAGCGATCCGGGTATTGACGACTGCCGTAATGAATTACTTTGGAGTCCAGAAAAGCCGACGCTGATCGATGCCCAAATTCAGCTATGGGATAAAGAGCGTCTGTTAGATGAAGTGCAATCTTATACAGCGATGCGGACTGTTAGCATCCAGCGCGATCGCTTTATGCTCAACGGTCGTCCCTACTATCTGCGCTTAGTTCTCGACCAAGGTTATTGGCCTGAAACATTAATGACTCCACCCAATGATGAAGCATTACGACGTGATGTAGAACTCGTCAAAGCTATGGGTTTTAACGGAGTACGCAAACACCAAAAAATTGAAGACCCCCGCTTTTTATATTGGGCAGACGTTTTAGGGTTGTTAGTATGGGAGGAGATGCCTAGCGCTTACCGCTTCACGCCAAAAGCTGTGGAACGGATGACGCGGGAGTGGACGGAAATTATCAAGCGAGATGTTAGCCATCCTTGTATTGTGGCGTGGGTGCCGTTTAATGAATCTTGGGGTGTGCCAAATTTGACTGAGACGGCGGCTCATCGTAACTACGTATTGGCAATGTATCATCTGACCAAGACTCTCGATCCGACTCGCCCAGTAATTGGTAACGATGGTTGGGAAAGTACAGATACCGACATCCTCGCTATTCACGACTATGAACGCCACCCTGAACGATTAGCCCATCGTTACAGACCAGATATTCAGATATCGGATCTATTCGAGCGTAGCCGTCCTGGGGGACGTATCCTCACCCTAGATAACTATCCCCATCAGGGACAACCAGTGATGTTAACCGAGTTTGGTGGTATCGCCTATGCCCCTCTTGACCAACCGAATGCCGATCAAGCTCAAGCTTGGGGATATGAAAACTGCTCGAATATCTCCGAATTACAAATGAAATATGCTGCTCTCTTGGAAACCGTTAATAACATTGAGCTATTTAGCGGATTCTGTTACACACAATTAACAGATACCTTCCAAGAAGCTAACGGTTTATTGTACGGCGATCGCACGCCGAAATTCCCCATTGAGGCAATCCGCGCTGCAACCCTCTCAGGACAAGGTTTATGTACTCCCACAAGCTGTTAAAGCCCGACGGACGCAAACTCAAATTATACAGTCGCTACCCAATTACTAGTCAGTTAGAAGCCCCTAGCCCTAGTAATGAGCCAGTGCAAGCTAATCCCCACTTGCGCTGGCACCCCTTGCGGGGGGAATGGGTAGCTTATGCCAGTCACCGTCAAGGGCGGACATTCATGCCGCCTCCAGAATATAATCCCCTCGCACCTACCACCAACCCTGAGTTCCCAACGGAACTACCACAAGGTAAGTATGATGTGGCAGTGTTCGATAACCGCTTTCCCTCAATGAGTGCCACAGCCAACAATCCACCTGATACCATCGTGGAAACGTTACCTGCAAATGGCGCCTGCGAGGTAGTGGTTTTTACTCAAGATGCCCGCGCCTCCTTGAGTTCCTTAGAGTTGGATCATCTAGATTTGCTGTTGTCAGTCTGGGGCGATCGCACCCGCGAACTCGGATTAAATCCCCAAATTCAGTACGTCCTGCCCTTTGAAAATAAAGGTGTAGAGGTGGGTGTAACATTGCACCATCCCCACGGGCAAATTTATGCTTATCCTTTTATACCGCCTGTTCCAGCGCGAATGCTGGCGATGCAGCAGGAGTATTATCAAGAACATCAGCGTGGTTTACTGCAAGACTTGATTCAAAAGGAAATTGCAGCTAACCAGCGAATTATATATCAAGATGAGTATGCGATCGCATTTGTCCCAGTCTGCGCTCGTTACCCCTATGAAGTCTGGATTGCACCAAAAGAGCCAGTTAGCACTTTTATGGATCTTACCCCACAGCAACGGTGGGGACTTGCCAAAGCGTTAAAAACTGTCACTCTCAAGTATGACGGTTTGTGGAATCGCCCGTTTCCTTACTTGATGGCTTGGTTCCAAGCACCAACTGACGGTTTAGCTCATCCCGAAGCGCATTTACACGCCGAGTTTTTTCCACCATATCGCACAAGCGAAAGGCTAAAGTATCTAGCGGGAACCGAACTTGCAGCAGGGATGTTTGCCAATGATGCTTTACCGGAAGAGAAAGCGAAGGAACTACAAGCTGTGGTGGTAAACATTGAAGAACCGATTTCGGTGTGACAGGGTTTGGAAACTGTAACTTAATTTTTGGACAAACCAACGCATAAATTGGAAGTTTGTCCACCTCTTGAATTAGTTCATCAATAAACTGTCTTAACCGTTCCTTCTAATCGGGGACGGTTTTTAACTATTCTGAATTCTGAATTTAGAAGGACTGAATTCTTACAATTTATCAATTTAATCTGAAAGAAACTCTGCCTTTTTACTGCTTATTATAAATTACAACTACATATTTAAGGTATTGTCTATGCTCGCTAAAAAATATTTAGTCAGCAAAGCAAGTTTTGTAAATGGATTTAAATAGCTAAATAGCTATTTAACTATTAAAAGTAGTATTACGAAAAGTTTACAAATATATGAGCGAATACTTTTATACAAAGTCAACAATTACGAAGAAATATTTCGTTTTTTATATCGATTTGTGTCATATAGGGGATAAAATGCCTACTGGGCAAGCGTTTTCTGATAAAAAACAGATATTGCCTAAAAGATTGCAAGTTACCTATGGCTGATGATGCCGCTAGGAACTTCTTTCAGAGAACACGCATCAAAGGAGCCGAAGAAGCATGTTCACACACGTCAAGTCCACCATTAGACACATTGCGCCTGATAACTTACGCGGACGTAGTTTAATCAAGGTGGTCTATGTCGTGCTTGAGTCCCAGTACCAGAGTGCTTTGTCGCAAGCAGTTCGCACGATTAACGCGAACAATCCCAACTTGGCGATTGAAATCAGCGGGTACTTGATTGAGGAACTCCGCGACCCAGAGAATTACGAAGAGTTCAAACGAGAAATCGAGAGTGCGAATATCTTCATCGCTTCCCTCATTTTCATCGAAGACTTAGCACAGAAAGTAGTAGCGGCAGTAGAACCACACCGCGATCGCCTGGATGTTTCCGTTGTCTTTCCCTCGATGCCAGAAGTAATGCGCCTGAGTAAAATGGGTAGCTTTTCCTTGGCACAGTTGGGTCAGTCAAAAAGTGCGATCGCCCAATTCATGCGGAAACGCAAAGAAAAATCCGGTGCAGGATTCCAAGATGGGATGCTGAAGCTTTTGCGAACCCTGCCGCAAGTGCTGAAGTTTTTACCAATGGATAAGGCACAGGATGCCCGAAATTTCATGCTCAGTTTTCAGTATTGGCTAGGTGGTTCTCCAGAAAACCTGGAAAACTTCTTGCTGATGCTAGCTGATAAATATGTATTTAAAGGTTTAGACAAACAAATTGCACCTTCTACATATCAACAGCCAGTTGTTTATCCCGATTTAGGGATTTGGCATCCTTTGGCTCCCAGTATGTTTGAAGATGTCAGAGAATACCTCAATTGGTATACAGCCCGTAAGGATATTTCTAACGATCTCAAAGATCCCTTAGCTCCCTGTGTTGGATTAGTATTGCAACGCACCCACCTAGTTACAGGGGATGATGCCCATTATGTAGCAATGGTGCAGGAGTTGGAAGCACTAGGCGCACGGGTACTACCTGTGTTTGCTGGTGGTTTGGATTTCTCCAAGCCTGTGGATGCTTACTTCTACGAACCAACTACTAATATACAGTTGGTAGATGCAGTAATATCGCTAACTGGTTTTGCTTTAGTGGGTGGCCCAGCCAGACAAGACCATCCCAAGGCAATTGAGTCACTCAAACGCTTAAACCGTCCTTACATGGTGGCGTTACCCTTAGTATTCCAAACCACAGAAGAGTGGATGGATAGCGATTTAGGGTTACATCCAATTCAAGTAGCTTTGCAAATTGCAATTCCTGAATTGGATGGAGCAATTGAGCCGATTATATTATCCGGTAGAGATGGGGCTACAGGGAAAGCGATCGCACTCCGCGATCGGGTTGAAGCGGTAGCCGAACGCGCCTTAAAATGGGCAAATCTCCGCCGCAAGCCGAAGTTGCAGAAAAAAGTCGCCATCACCGTTTTCAGCTTCCCACCAGATAAAGGCAACGTGGGAACCGCCGCTTATTTAGATGTATTCGGCTCAATCTACGAGGTGATGAAAGCCCTCAAAAATAACGGCTACGACTTACCAGAATTGCCAGAATCCGCCGAAGCGTTGATGCAAGAAGTCATCCACGACGCCCAGGCTCAGTACAGCAGCCCTGAACTCAACATTGCCTATAAAATGTCGGTTCCTGAGTATGAAGCGCTGACCCCTTACTCTCAACGCTTAGAGGAAAACTGGGGCCCACCTCCCGGACATCTCAACAGCGACGGGCAAAATCTGTTAATTTATGGTAAGCAATTTGGTAACGTCTTCATTGGTGTTCAACCAACATTTGGTTATGAAGGCGACCCGATGCGGCTGTTGTTCTCCCGTTCAGCTAGTCCTCACCACGGTTTTGCTGCCTACTACACTTATTTAGAGCAAGTTTGGAAAGCTGATGCTGTACTGCACTTTGGTACACACGGTTCCTTGGAATTCATGCCAGGTAAACAGATGGGGATGTCTGGCGACTGTTATCCAGATAACTTGATTGGCTCAATTCCCAACTTGTATTACTACGCAGCGAATAATCCGAGTGAAGCGACAATTGCCAAACGTCGGAGTTATGCCGAAACAATTTCTTACTTGACACCACCGGCAGAAAATGCTGGTTTGTATAAAGGTTTGAAAGAACTGAGCGAGTTAATTGCTTCTTACCAAACCTTAAAAGATAGCGGACGCGGCATTCCCATTGTCAACAGCATCATGGATAAATGCCGGATCGTGAATCTGGATAAGGATATCAACCTGCCAGAAACCGATGCCAGAGACATGAGTGCCGACGAGCGGGATAATATTGTTGGCAACGTCTACCGCAAGTTAATGGAAATCGAGTCTCGGTTGTTGCCTTGTGGGTTGCACGTCATTGGGAAACCGCCAAGTGCAGAAGAAGCGATCGCAACTCTCGTCAATATTGCCAGTCTAGATCGTCAAGAAGAAGAACTTCAAGGCTTACCGGCAATTATCGCCAATAGCATCGGGCGTAACATTGATGATATTTACCAAAATAGCGATCGAGGCATTTTAGAAGATGTCCAATTATTGCAAGATATCACTTTGGCAACCCGTGCAGCAGTTACCGCCCTTGTGCAAGAGCAAATCGACGCGGAAGGACGAGTTTCTCTAGTTTCCCGGTTGAATTTCTTCAATATGGGCAAAAAAGAACCTTGGGTAGAAGCATTGCATAAAGCAGGTTATCCCAAAGTTGATGGTGCAGCCCTAAAACCATTATTTGAATATTTGGAATTCTGCCTGCAACAAGTTTGTGCCGACAACGAACTCGGAGCATTACTCAAAGGCTTAGAAGGTGAGTACGTCCTACCCGGCCCTGGTGGCGATCCGATTCGTAACCCGGATGTATTACCCACGGGTAAGAATATCCATGCTTTAGATCCACAATCCATCCCCACAACAGCAGCAGTCCAATCAGCCAAAATTGTCGTAGACAGGCTTTTAGCACGTAATAAAGCCGAAAACGATGGAAAATGGCCAGAAACCATCGCCTGTGTCCTTTGGGGAACCGATAACATCAAAACTTACGGCGAGTCCCTGGCACAAATTATGTGGATGGTGGGCGTGCGTCCGGTTCCCGATGCTTTGGGACGGGTAAACAAGTTGGAATTGATACCTTTAGAAGAGTTAGGACGACCCAGAATTGACGTAGTAATCAACTGTTCTGGTGTATTCCGCGACTTGTTCATCAACCAAATGAACCTGCTAGACCAAGGCGTGAAAATGGCAGCTGAAGCAGATGAACCCTTAGAAATGAACTTTGTTCGCAAACACGCTTTGCAGCAAGCCCAAGATATGGGGATTAATCTGCGTCAAGCAGCGACTCGCGTTTTCTCCAACGCTTCTGGTTCCTACTCGTCAAATATAAACTTGGCGGTAGAAAACAGCACTTGGGATAGCGAAGCCGAGTTGCAGGAAATGTATCTCAACCGGAAATCCTTCTCCTTCAATTCCGATAACCCCGGAATCATGGACGAATCTCGGCAGATTTTTGAAAGCACATTGAAAACTGCTGATGCAACTTTTCAAAATCTCGATTCTTCTGAGATTAGCTTAACGGATGTTTCTCATTACTTTGATTCAGATCCTACAAAGCTGGTGGCAAATCTGCGGGGTGATGGTAAAAAACCAGCATCTTATATTGCAGATACAACCACAGCTAATGCTCAAGTGCGGACATTAACAGAAACCGTGCGCTTAGATGCGCGTACCAAATTGTTAAATCCCAAATGGTACGAAGGGATGCTGAATCACGGTTACGAAGGCGTGCGCGAACTCTCCAAGCGATTAGTAAATACAATGGGTTGGAGTGCAACAGCCGGCGCTGTGGATAACTGGATTTATGAGGATACTAACGAAACCTTCATCAAAGATGAAGAAATGCAGAAACGCTTAATGAATCTGAATCCTCATTCTTTCCGCAAGGTTGTATCAACTTTGTTGGAAGTGAATGGACGCGGTTATTGGGAGACTAGCGAGGAGAATTTAGATCGCCTGCGCGAGTTGTACCAAGAAGTTGAAGACCGAATTGAAGGGATAGACTAGGTTTAATACATAACCAATGAGACAGAAGGTACGGTATTACCGTACCTTCTGCATTTATTTGAGTTTTCACCAGATGTATAAAAAAATGGTTAGCGCCAGCTAATCAAAAACTGTTCTGTTAACCTATTTTTTACGATGCCGCTTATTATGAAAAAGTACATAGCATCGAATCTAGTAGCAGTAAATATAAGTTTTTTATATGGTGCGGTTATCAGCTTATTTGGTGTAGTTTGAAAGCCAAATATTGCTCTAGTAATTGATAAAATAGAACAAATGAACTATATTAAGAATAATAATTTTGCAAGGCTTTGTGAGGTTTTGAGTGAGTCCTGGCTACATATACACCCTACAAAACAGGTGATTCGGTAGTAACATCATTAAGATTGGCATGACAACGCGAGAACCAGAGGTTCGCGCAAAGGAGATTTATCGTGGTGCGTCAGGAGTACCTGAACCATTTGAGATTGCTTTCGCTTGTAAGGTTGCTGATTGTGAAGTAGCAGAGAAGAAAATCCATCGAAGATTCAATGCATATAGAAGTAACAAGGCTAGAGAATTCTTCATTATTCCTGTTGAGATTGCAAAAAAAGTTATTATTAGTGTCTGCCAAGAAGTTAATAAACTGTTTAGTTACTACACTGATGAGCTAATTGTTATTGAAAATCAAATGACTTATAGTCTGGATGACTGTGCTGATGATCCACCCGAAGTTGTTATGCTTAGTGTAACTAGTCTAGTTCCTTCTCCTACAGGAACAAGTTTGCTGAGTGATGATCAGAAAGCAAGGGTGGAGATTATTGCAGAAATATTTGCAAATATTTTTCGAGATACTTCAGACGCTTGGATTATGGACTTTTCACGCGATCATAATCCAGAGACAGAGATTTATATTTGGGAACACATTGCTACAGCATTTTTAAAAATAGAGCAAGTTAAATTCCTTAGTGAAGAGCAGAAGAAAGAAGCGTTTGCTCTTTTGCTAATGCGGTCTATGACATCAGCTAATAAAGTTCTTGAACAGTTTAAACTAAAAACGTTTTCTAGAAAAACAGCAAAGGAAATTTTACGTGAATACAAAGTTAATCCACGACCACTTGTAGTTCGGCAACTAGCTTGACATTTAATCTTAATACTAAAATTCATCAATCTTAGACAATAGCGATCGCTTAGTTTTTGAGATTTTCTGTAAGGCGATCGCTTATTCTTTGCCAACAGGCGATGTCTAACTACAAGCTGCTACGCGTCTACGCTTTATTTTTGAGGTTTTTTGCAAAGCGATCGCCTAAAATGGCATCATACAATCAGCGATCGCAACAGACAAAAAGACTCAAACTATCAGTTGATCCAACACTAACACTGTTAACGCTGGTAAAGACGGCAACCGCGCATCATTTGTCAAGAAAAATGATGCACCTCCACGAATAGCAGTAGCCATCTGAATAGCATCTGGGGTTCTTAAGTTATAATTTGCCCTTAATTGTGCCGCATTTTCAGCAATGTCAGGCAAAACTTCGATAGTAGTCAAACCTTGGGAATTAAATAGAATTTCACGATATTGTTGAGCTAATGCTGTGTTTCCTTGTCGCAAGGGATAGACTAACACTTCCGTGATAGTCAAAACTGATGTTACAACGCTAAAATCACCACGAAACATCGCTTCAAAAAAAGCATCTGTAACATCCAAATAATTAGGATTTTCTTCAATAAAGTAAATTAGTGGAGCAGTATCCAAACCTACAATTTGCCCCTGTAGCTGGACTAGCCATTCCATGAATCACGTTCCTGATTAATGTATTCTTGAGCATCAATTCCATTCCAGATTTCTTTACCTAATCCACGTAATTCGAGGATGCTATGCTTTTGCTTAGGTATCATCGTCACCTGTTGACGAATTAAGCTTGATAATTCTTCAATTAAGCGTATTTGCTCTTCAGGAGTTAAGCTTTGAGCTTGCAATAGTACTTCTTGATAATTAGACATAAAATATACATTGCCAATTCTCTTGACTTTAATTCAAATATACACAGAGAGACAGACTGCGTTTCTTTATTTTATAAATAAACGTAGACAGGCTTGATATCTGCTTGTTTATCAGAATAATCATTGCGATCGCACTCACTCTTGGACAACAGGCGATGTCTAACGACAAGCCACTACGCGTCTACGCTTTATTTTTGAGATTGATTTTCTGTAAGGCGACGCCAAATAGCCCGTCGTAGACATCGCTCCTCATCAACTATAGAAGCACAGAAATAAAAGTAATTAATAAAACAGCATGAGTATTATACTTAAAGATATAAGTATAATTTGTGAGAACTTTAAAAATAAAAAGACCAGCCTCCCACAGCTGGTCTAAAAAATGTTTTTGCGTTGTCTTCTCAAGAGAGTTAAAACCCAATTGCGCGTTCCCAAAATGCAACGGGCAACTTTTCTTAACAATATTGTAACAGCCAACACAGATTTTTCCAGAATATTCATCAAAAAAAGATATGGGCAAAGTTTAAAAGCCTCTATCTATCAGGAGAATTTAGCAGATTGTAAGGTATAGATGGGAGAGATGAAGGGAGATAAGGGAGAAAATTTTACCTTGTCTCCCTTGTTCCTCCGATCCCAGCATCAGTCTTAACCGATCGATTTCAACTTGACAGACTACTGATGCTGGGAGCGATTTCTGCATCTGTTGAGGTTTCGCCCACACGAAGGATTTTAGCCCCCAATTGCTGCAATTTCATATCAAGTCGATCGTAGCCGCGATCGAGGTGTTGTAAACCCTGAATTGTGGTTTGTCCTTCTGCCGCTAGTCCGGCGATAACTAACGCTGCCGATGCTCGTAAGTCTGTACCTAACACTGGTGCGCCAGATAATTTTGGTACTCCCCGAACGAAAGCAGCATTGCCTTTGACACGAATATCTGCCCCCAAACGATTCAACTCTGAGGCATGACGCAAGCGATTTTCAAAGACGGATTCGTTAATTACGCTGTCGCCTTCTGCCACTGCCAGCAAAGCCATGAATGGCGCTTGCATATCTGTGGGAAAACCTGGATGGTATTGAGTTTCAATATCCGTTGCCTTAAGGGTTTCCGCTGGCAGAATGTGTAATTGGTCAGGCTTTTCATCAATTATTGTCACTCCAATATCCCGCAGCTTGGCAATTACTGGGATGAGATGTTCTGGAGCCACTGGCGAGAGGATAAGTTCTGAGCGGGTAATTGCTGCTGCCAGCAAAAACGTCCCAGCTTCAATGCGATCGGGAATAATACTGTAGTCAACAGAATGCAACTTGGGGACTCCTTCGATAACAATTCTGCTAGTCCCCGCGCCCTTAATCTTCGCTCCCATTGCGTTACAGAAGTTAGCTAGATCGACTACTTCCGGTTCTCTGGCAGCATTTTCGATGATTGTTTCACCCTCTGCTAGGGTAGCCGCCATCATCAAGTTTTCCGTTGCTCCAACGCTGGCAATGTCTAGGTAAATGTTTGCACCTTTTAATCTCCGGCTGCTGCCAGGAACATAAGCATTACAAATGCCATGCTCAATTTGTACTTCTGCTCCCATTGCTTGCAGTCCTCGAACGTGCAAGTCAACTGGTCTTGCCCCGATCGCACAACCGCCTGGTAAAGGCATCTGTGCTACTCCCAGTCTTGCCAAAATGGCTCCAATGGCGAAAAAACTCGCTCTCAACTGGGTAACTAATTCATAGGGAGCTTTTGATGTTTTAATCTCGCTAGCGTTGATGTCTAAAATGTCACCTTGTCGCGTTAATTGCACACCCAAAGCTGATAACACCTGACCCATCCGCTCTACGTCCGCTAACAAAGGGACATTACGGATACGACAATCGCCCGGACACAGCAAGGCTCCAGCCATGATTACCAGTGCTGAATTTTTTGCCCCGCTAATTTTCACATGACCCCGCAAAGGATGCCCACCCCAAATTTGCAAGACTGAGGAGTCTGCTTCTGGAGCAATTTTGGCATCTGGTAAAATGGTAGAAGGATTAATAAGCCTACCTCCAAAAGTAATACGTATTTTATATGTTTGAAGTTGGTTTTGATTCTACAGTAAAGATTCAAAATGTCCACATTTTAAAGCACTGTTTGGTATAAAAAAATTGTTTTTTGGGTAAAAATTAAGGCTGAAAAGAAGTACTAGCAGGCTTTTTGAGCTTTTCAAAAAATTAAAAAAAAGAATGAATGAGCAGTAGTTTTAAGCAAAATTAAATACTCAGTAAAATAACTTAAGTATTCTCTAAAAATCAATGCTGTACTGCCTGGTTAATATTTTGATTCGACCTTGTACCTAAAAAACTCGTTTCCAGTTAGAAACTTTTAAGTAGGCATTATGCTTTTACTTGACAAAGGTAAAACATAACGCAATAATAAGAAATTGTCGATAAGCACAAATGCCAGCGGAACTGGCGGAATTGGCAGACGCGCTAGATTCAGGTTCTAGTGCCGCAAGGCTTCCGGGTTCAAGTCCCGGGTTCCGCATAACCAGTGCTGAGTGCCGAGTAGTGAGTGCTGAGAAGGAAAAACTCAGCACTCACTACTCAGCACTAACAACTAAAAAATGTTGACCAGTTTACAGAATTCTCTAGTCAAACAAATTCGCAAGCTGCACTCCACCAAGGAGCGGCATAAGCAACAGTTATTTTTACTAGAAGGGACGCACTTATTAGAAGAAGCTTGTGCGGTTAATTACCCACTAGAAACAGTATGTTGTACCCCAGATTGGCAAGTCGCCCATCCCTCGCTGTGGGAAGAAGCTTGTAGCCGATGCGATCGCGCCGAAATTGTCAGTCAAGAAGTCTTGGATGCGATCGCGACCACAGTCCAACCGGATGGTGTGGTGGCAACGGCAAAACGAAGCCAACGCCAAACTCAACTACCATTTACTGGTTTAGTGCTAGCTTTAGAGACGATACAAGATCCCGGCAACCTGGGTACGATGATTCGCACCGCCGCCGCCGCCGGAGCATCAGGGTTGTGGATCAGTGGAGATAGTGTAGATTTAGATAGTCCTAAAGTTCTCCGTGCTTCCGCAGGGCAATGGTTTCGCCTCGCAACAGCCGTAACCGAAGATTTAAAAGCGACAGTCCAACAAAGTCAGCAGGCAGGAATGCAGATAGTGGCAACCTTACCCGATGCGACTTTAACTTATTGGGAAGTGGACTGGCGAAAACCCAGTATGATTTTACTGGGAAATGAAGGTGCTGGATTGTCAGCAGAGTTAGCAGCGATCGCAGACCACCAAGTAAGAATTCCTTTGAGTCCTGGAGTGGAATCCTTGAATGTGGCGATCGCAGCCGCTTTAATGTTGTACGAAGCTCAACGGCAATTTATTTGTCAGTAATGAATTTTAATTTTTTATCCCTATTTGGTTTTTGTTATTTCTTCGAGATATTGTTCAATATCAGCAACTGCGTCCTCAAGAGCCGCTAAATCAATATCTGTCAAGTCTGGATCGAGTTCGACTTCAGTAAAATTACTAGTATGCAGTTGGGGGATATCTTCTTCCTCAGTCGAAATTTCTTGTAAGATATCCTCCAACTGTTCGAGGGATTGTTGAAACACTCGATCGGCAGCGCGCCGCTGTTCTGGTTGATTTTGATCCATAATATTAACTTAAAAATCCTGATTTACTAACTTAATTTTGATTCTAGTTCTGAGAGATTTAAATTTTGCACTAATAAGATCGTAGTTGTGTGCTGTATCAACTTTAGCAGTGGTTATGAAGAATATCGATAGCTGTCTGCAATTAAGAGGAGTCAGGAGTCAGAATTCAGAATTGCTTATTACTCTACCTATAAAGGGATAGAGTAATAAGCAAGGAAAAAGATTCAGCTGCGCTATCACCCAGTCGTACAGAATTTATTCTGTTAGCGATAGCGAGGCGTTTAGCCCATTCTGACTCCTGAGTTCTGGATTCTTCTTCATTTGATAGACTATCCTAAATTTGAAATTATAAAAACTGGTAGCTCAGGGCTGATAACTAACTATGAGTGAAGCCTTATTCTGTATCGAAAATCTGCAAGTTGCCTATCCTGGGCGAAGTGGAGAAAAAACAAGCTGGGCGGTTGATGATGTATCTTTCACCTTGAAACCAGGTGAAAGAATGGGATTGGTGGGAGAGTCAGGTTGTGGTAAATCAACTATCGGACGGGCAGTAATGCGTTTACTACCATCCTCTAGTCGCATTCAGGGACGGGTGACATTTCAAGGACAGTCCGTGTTTGACTTGACACCTAATCAGTTACGGAAATTTCGGGGAGAGGCGATCGCCTTAATTTTTCAAGATCCCATGACACGCCTCGATCCTTTGATGACCATTGGTAAACATTGTATCGAAACCCTCCAAGCGCACTCACCAGAATTATCAACGCGGGAAGCTAAAGAAAAAGCACTTGCTACCTTGGCAAAAGTGAATATTCCCCCTAGTCGCTGGAATCAGTATCCTCATGAGTTTAGCGGTGGAATGCGACAACGGGTAGCGATCGCTTTAGCTTTACTCCTCAACCCCAAGTTTATTGTTGCTGACGAACCCACCACCAGTTTAGATGTCACCGTTTCCGCGCAGATATTGCAAGAATTAACTCGCCTGTGCAGTGAAGAAAACATGGGATTGTTGCTGATTTCTCACGATTTAGCAATGGTGGCTGAGTATTGCGATCGCATTGGCGTGATGTACAACGGTAAGATGGTCGAAATGGGTTCTACAGAAACCGTATTTAAGCAACCTCAACATGAATACACGCGATCGCTTTTAAAAGCAGCATTACATATTCAAGCAGTAACTGATAGTGGAGAATTGATAATTGCCAATGACGAAGAAAAGCAATTACCAATTATTAATCAGCAATCTCCAATTTTGAGTGTTACAGAACTCAAGCAACACTACACTATAGAACCTAACTTTATCGAACGACTGCTTAACACACAAACGCAGACAATTAAAGCAGTAGATGGAATCAACCTGGATCTTTATTCAGGAGAAATTCTCGGCTTAGTCGGGGAATCAGGTTGTGGTAAAAGCACACTATCACGAACTATATTGCAACTAATTCGTCCCACTAGTGGTAAAGTTGAGTTTTTAGGACAGGATTTAACTAAACTATCGCGTCAAGAAATTCGTTCCTCACGGCGACAAATACAAATGGTTTTTCAAGATCCTCATGCTTGTCTCAATCCAGCGATGACAGTAGGACAAAGTATTGCAGATCCTTTATTTATCCACAATTTAGCCAATCCTGCCAAAGCAAAAGAACAGGTTTTGTGGATGCTAAATAAAGTTGGCTTAACACCGCCAGAAGTGTATTATGAGCGTTATCCGTCGGATTTGTCTGGTGGACAACAGCAAAGAGTAGCGATCGCTCGTGCTTTGATTACTCACCCGAAACTCTTAATCTGCGATGAACCAGTGAGTATGTTAGATGCTAGCGTTCAGTCGCAGGTGCTAGATTTAATGTTGCAATTAAAAGAAGAGTTTGAGTTAACTTATCTATTTATCACTCACGATCTTTGGTTAGCTAGATTTTTGTGCGATCGGATTGCCGTAATGAATGGTGGTAAAATTGTCGAACTTGGTCTGACAAAAAATATTTTTGCCAATCCTCAGCATCCTTATACCAAAACTTTACTAGCTGCTGCTCCCTTACTAGCACGCGCTTAACTAAAAGACTTCCAGTAAAAAAAAACACTCCATCGTAGTAAGGGCGTAAACTTTTACGCTCTTACAAATCTACAAATAATTTGGAATAATTTATTTTTTGCAAGTCCCTAAATAAAATCAGAAGTAAGAAGTTTTAAACTCCTAATTGTTCACTCCTAACTCCTAACTATCTTCCCTTACTTCAACTAATCTAGTTGGTTCTCCACTCGAACTATAAAGTTCAACGAATCTTTTAAATAGCAATGCAGTCTCGTGATTTGAAGTTTTACTTAAGTTGAATAAACGCCCTATATTTTTTTCAGCTAAAGCTCTTAAATACGGCAAATCTTCAAATAGGGTCAAGCAAGAAGCAAAATGCAAGATTATTTGTAATAATGGCTTTGGCCAGTCTAAGTCACTATAAATATCTATAAAAAATTGATGTTCTGAGTCATTTAACGGGAAAGCATGAAATATAACAATTATTCTTTTGTTATTGTAAACGGGGATACTTAGTTCAACAGTGTAAGGGGTGTGTAATATTAAATCCACCTCTACAATAGGTTGTCGCCAAATTCTCAAAGGATTAGCTGGTGAGTCTAATATTGTTTGAAATTTAATTATCCCACCAGTGTTTGTGGGCTGAAAGTGGCTAATTTGAAAAATTTTTAGGTTGTTAAGGCTAAACTTATGAACTGTTTCCAAATGCTTTAAGCTCAATAGATGATATATTTGGCAAATATAAGGAAACGGTAAAATATACTCCTGGCTTATCATGTGGAGTTTTTTTATTTGAAGCTTATTAGCTTGAGTGCGATCCAGATATTCTTGATACTGGCTTGGGTCTAAATCATTACTATTGAAGCTTTCTTCTGGCTTTAAATATAACCAGCTTACAAAAAAGAAAGAGGCTGTAAATAGCTGAAATATTTCTATAGGAGATAAATAACCATCGGCAAATGCGGCCATACTTCTATCAGTTATCCCAAAAAGCCAAGATGGAATCCCAAAAACCCAAATGCTACTTTTTATTTGATCTATAAAAAGTGCTATATCAACAACTTTTGAAACATTAGTATTTTGATTGATACTAAATTTATTATGAATATTCAAAAAATTAATAGACATAGTAATTTTTTGTTTAAAATTAATTAAGTTATATTAATTCTAAAGATTAATATATGAGAGCAACCTCTATCTTTAGCTATATATATAAATTGTATTTATGACAGCAAATTGAAACCCAGCTTTTATTAGGATAACGACATGCAATTTGTTGTTAGGTAAAATCATCAAACATCTATGTATTCACTCAGATAGAATTATTTGTAATCTATGCTGCTAAAGGAATTGAGGTGTTACTTTCTTATAGAAAGCGTGGAGGAAAAAGCGGTATATAAATATTCAGATAAAAATTTTATTTGTTCTGTTATGATAAAGTTATCTATTTCTTTAGGATGAATACTGAATCATGCTTTAGAAAGAAAAGATTATAATTTAAAAAAGTTTATTTGTTAAATAAAATACATTAAGTAGGGTGTTGTAATTTGGCTCTAGCCATAACAGCTGTGGTGACTTTTATTAGTAGCGCATTCCATACTTGGTACTAGGGTTAGCCATTATCTTATCTAAGGTAGACTATCCCTATCTGACAAAGTATCTGTGACAATTACGATAGAAACCGTAGAATTGCTACTATTAACACTGTATTATTCTTAAATATTTTCTGAACATTTTTTCTGAGACGGTAGCAATGACTATTCGCCATGCGACTGAAACTGACTTGCCTGCAATTGTGGCAATTTACAACACTGCAATTCCTAGCCGCATGGCAACCGCTGACCTAGAACCAGTATCTGTGGAAAGTCGCCTTGCTTGGTTTAAAGGGCGATCGCCTTCACAACGCCCACTTTGGGTAATCGAAGTAGAAGGAGTAATTGCTGGATGGCTTAGTTTCCAATCCTTTTATGGGCGACCTGCTTATAGTAAGACTGCCGAAATTAGTATTTATATCGCCCCTAGCTTTCATCGGTGTGGTTTGGGACGACAACTCTTAGCACAAGCAATTAGTGAAAGTCCTAGTTTGGGTATAAAGAGCCTAGTATGCTTCATTTTTGCCCACAATCAGCCCAGTTTAAAACTTTTTGAAACATTTGGTTTTCAACGTTGGGGACATTTGCCTAAAATTGCCGAACTTGACAACGTTGAACGAGACTTAGTAATCATGGGACTGCAAATTAGTAAACCTGTTATTTAAAGCGATCGCTATTTTCTGAGACTTGTAAATTAAATTCGGTAACAAATGATCTGAATTCATTGCCCGTAACCATTGCGATGATTCTCAGGTAATTCTTAGATAATTAGTAAGCGATCGCTTTTTTCTCATTTTTTCTAATTTCACATTGTAGTCTAACCAAAATCTACTATTTTCAACTATGTTTACAAACTTGTTGATTGAACTCGCTATCACATTACAAGGAAGATATTGTGTTAGGCTTTGAGCCTCCAAAAATGCCAGGACTAACGCAACTGGCACAGTGCGATCGCTAGCCAGTAGTACAGAAGTATTTAATTACCCAGAATGTGTTTGATTGGCTTTACTCGAATTAGTAATAATAATCAATGATGTATTTTGTTATTAAAATTTTTCTGGGAAAACTATTTACAAGCTCAAGTACAATTTGCTTTTTAATTATTTAATTGAGCAACTAAAACGTCCAGATATTGCTATGTCTTCTGTGTAGTTTTTGGGTGCTTGGTGCGCTTGGCACACCATTGCTTATGCCAGTTACGTAAGTCTTGAATGCGACATTACAATAACTTTGCAGTAGGATGATTTGCCTCTTTCTATTTAAAGTACAATCCTCATACTTAAATCTAACCACTTCGATTGAGTAATCGGCGCGCTGCTAGAAATATAGTCAACACCAGTTTCCGCCACAGCGCGAATCGTTTCCAAAGTCACATTCCCCGAAGCTTCAATTTTTACCTGGCTCTCCTGTTGGTGAATCAACTCTACCGCCTGACGCATTATATCCAAAGGCATATTGTCTAGCATAATAATGTCAGCCTTGTGCTGCAAAGCTTCTTTCACTTGCTCTAAACTTTCAGTCTCTACCTCTATAGTCAAGGGATAAGGAATTTGAGAACGAATACGGGTAATAGCTTTTCCAATTCCGCCAGCCGCCGCAATGTGATTATCCTTAATCATCACCGCATCATCCAACCCCATGCGGTGATTAATCGCCCCACCCAAAGCAGTCGCGTACTTTTCTAACAGTCTTAGCCCTGGCGTAGTTTTGCGCGTATCCACCAACTGAGCAGGTAAATCAGCAATTTTCTCTACATATATATTAGTCAGCGTCGCAATTCCACTTAACCGCATAGCCAAATTGAGTGCGACTCGTTCCCCCATAAGCAGCGCATCCAGTGAACCATGAATTTCAGCTACCACCTGTCCCGGCTCACACCATGTACCTTCAGCCGCAACCGCCACAAAGCTAACTTTTTCATTCAAAATCTGAAACACCCTAGCTGCAACTGGTAAGCCAGCAATTATCCCTGAAGCTTTAGCCATCCATTTAGCAGAGCCTAGCGTCACATCTTCTACTAATAGAGTATTTGTAGTGCGATCGCCCCTACCAATATCCTCCAATAACCAACTACGCAACAGAGGATCTAAAACTAGCCAGGGCGGCAAAACAGCAGAATAGCTCACAAATTTATTGGTTCCTAAAAGACTTCAAGCAATACTATAGCCTAAAGCCCTTGTCTTGCAAGGCTTTGATAGTGATGCCGAAGTCGTCCAAAAATATTTTGGAAAAAGTAGTTGACACTAGGAATTAGGTTCGCTATATTGAATAAGTGCTTGAAGCGGAGCGAGAAAGAGCAACGCTTAAAGAACACCGAACCTTGAAAATATTATAGTTTGAAAGCGATTATACAGCAAGTGTATTGCGTCAAGCAAATAAAAATAACTAAGCTGAAGTTAAAAAAGAGCAGCTATTGAGCTAAAGAGCTTTCCAATTCAAAACGGAGAGTTTGATCCTGGCTCAGGATGAACGCTGGCGGTATGCTTAACACATGCAAGTCGAACGGTGTCTTCGGACACAGTGGCGGACGGGTGAGTAACGCGTGAGAATCTGGCTCTAGGTCTGGGACAACCACTGGAAACGGTGGCTAATACCGGATGTGCCCTGTGGGGTGAAAGGCTTGCTGCCTAGAGATGAGCTCGCGTCTGATTAGCTAGTTGGAAGTGTAATGGACTCCCAAGGCGACGATCAGTAGCTGGTCTGAGAGGACGATCAGCCACACTGGGACTGAGACACGGCCCAGACTCCTACGGGAGGCAGCAGTGGGGAATTTTCCGCAATGGGCGAAAGCCTGACGGAGCAATACCGCGTGAGGGAGGAAGGCTCTTGGGTCGTAAACCTCTTTTCTTAGGGAAGAACACAATGACGGTACCTGAGGAATAAGCATCGGCTAACTCCGTGCCAGCAGCCGCGGTAATACGGAGGATGCAAGCGTTATCCGGAATGATTGGGCGTAAAGCGTCCGCAGGTGGCAATGAAAGTCTGCTGTTAAAGAGTCTAGCTCAACTAGATAGAAGCAGTGGAAACTACATAGCTAGAGTACGTTCGGGGCAGAGGGAATTCCTGGTGTAGCGGTGAAATGCGTAGAGATCAGGAAGAACACCAGTGGCGAAGGCGCTCTGCTAGGCCGTAACTGACACTGAGGGACGAAAGCTAGGGGAGCGAATGGGATTAGATACCCCAGTAGTCCTAGCCGTAAACGATGGATACTAGGCGTGGCTTGTATCGACCCGAGCCGTGCCGTAGCTAACGCGTTAAGTATCCCGCCTGGGGAGTACGCCGGCAACGGTGAAACTCAAAGGAATTGACGGGGGCCCGCACAAGCGGTGGAGTATGTGGTTTAATTCGATGCAACGCGAAGAACCTTACCAAGGCTTGACATGTCGCGAATCTTGATGAAAGTTGAGAGTGCCTTCGGGAGCGCGAACACAGGTGGTGCATGGCTGTCGTCAGCTCGTGTCGTGAGATGTTGGGTTAAGTCCCGCAACGAGCGCAACCCTCGTTTTTAGTTGCCAGCATTAAGTTGGGCACTCTAGAGAGACTGCCGGTGACAAACCGGAGGAAGGTGGGGATGACGTCAAGTCAGCATGCCCCTTACGCCTTGGGCTACACACGTACTACAATGCTTTGGACAGAGGGCAGCAAGCGAGCGATCGCAAGCAAATCCCGCAAACCAAAGCTCAGTTCAGATCGCAGGCTGCAACTCGCCTGCGTGAAGGAGGAATCGCTAGTAATTGCAGGTCAGCATACTGCAGTGAATTCGTTCCCGGGCCTTGTACACACCGCCCGTCACACCATGGAAGCTGGTAGTGCCCGAAGTCATTACTCCAACCATTCGTGGAGGAGGATGCCTAAGGCAGGACTGGTGACTGGGGTGAAGTCGTAACAAGGTAGCCGTACCGGAAGGTGTGGCTGGATCACCTCCTTTAAAGGAGACCTACACCCCTTAGAGATCGAAAAGCAAACAGCTATATAGATACTAAGTTGGTCATTCCTTAGGTCAGTCGCAGACATTTGCAAATGTAGAAAGCTTTCAAACTATGATGAAGGTTCGATATGGGCTATTAGCTCAGGTGGTTAGAGCGCACCCCTGATAAGGGTGAGGTCCCTGGTTCGAGTCCAGGATGGCCCACCTGAATCAATTAAAAATGTAAAATGCAAAATTAAAAATTTATTTCACTTTTAATTTTTAATTATCAATTTTTAATTGTATCTGGGGGTTTAGCTCAGTTGGTAGAGCGCCTGCTTTGCAAGCAGGATGTCAGCGGTTCGAGTCCGCTAACCTCCACCTGATGGCGATTGCCAGAACACAAAAGTGAGTGAGAAATCAGCAACATGACATTTGTCAGACTGCTGAGTAAATTCTCAGCCAGAACCATGAAAACTGCATAGGAACGCAAATTAGCAGGCAGACACAGACATTATCGAGTGCTGAGTGCTTCGGCTTAGAGTGCTGAGTAAAATCAGTGTGAAGTGACGAAGTAAGCAGAACTAACTATAAGTGATTGTGAATGCAATAGTTAAAAGACCAAAAAATTTGAGTGGTCAAGCGAATAAGGGCTAACGGTGGATACCTAGGCACACAGAGGCGACGAAGGACGTGGTTACCGACGATATGCTCCGGGGAGTTGGAAGCAAACATTGAGCCGGAGATTTCCGAATGGGGCAACCCTAGATACTAGCTGCTGAATATATAGGCAGTCAAGAGCCAACCCAGCGAATTGAAACATCTTACTAGCTGGAGGAAGAGAAATCAAAACAGAGATTCCCTAAGTAGTGGTGAGCGAAAGGGGAAAAGCCTAAACCAAAGGGTTTACCTTTTGGGGTAGTGGGACAGCGAGATCGAATCTGGAGGCTAGACGAAGCAGCTAAATACTGCACCAAAGAAGGTGAAAGTCCTGTAGTCGAAAGTTAAAGGATAGTAGCTCAATCCCGAGTAGCATGGGGCACGAGGAATCCCATGTGAATCAGCGAGGACCACCTCGTAAGGCTAAATACTACTGTGTGACCGATAGTGAACCAGTACCGCGAGGGAAAGGTGAAAAGAACCCCGGAAGGGGAGTGAAATAGAACATGAAACCGTTAGCTTACAAGCAGTGGGAGGACTATTAAAAGTCTGACCGCGTGCCTGTTGAAGAATGAGCCGGCGACTTATAGGCACTGGTAGGTTAAAGCGAGAATGCTGGAGCCAAAGGGAAACCGAGTCTGAAAAGGGCGAAACGATCAGT